>NZ_JAOCNC010000001.1:0-4800000 GCF_032860985.1 Chroococcidiopsis sp. SAG 2025 | reverse complement strand
ACTGACGGGTAATTGCCCAACTCGCAATAGTAACAGTGGACCTAAACCCGAAGCTAAAGCCGACCAAGAAAATGTAATTAAGAGAAACACATTATCATCGCCTACTAAAGCAATACTCAAAACAATCGCAGTGACAGTTAAAGTGCCTAACTTGACAATTCGATAGGAATTAGCAAATTGAGGCGCGATGTCTTGAGTCAACGCCGCCGAACAGCAGAGAATTTGAGAATCGGCAGTAGACATAGTAGCAGCAAAGACTCCGGCTAGCATCAGTCCGACAAAGCCTGCGGGTAGCAATTCTTCTGCTAAATACGGCAATGCTAACTCAGGATCGCCACCTGATATCAAGTCGGGTAACAACACCCGTGCTGCTAAGCCGATGGTAATGGAAGAAAAAGATGTGGTTAAACTAGCAAGGGTTTTGATATTCAGCGCCCTATTGACATTATCGGGCGAGTCAATTGCCATTGCTCGGACTAAGATATGCGGTTGACCGACTACACCAAATCCAGCCACAATCCAACCAATAAAAAAGGGCAAAAAGCCCAATGGTAGATTAGATGGACTCAAATTAATTAGCTTGGCATCAATCGCGCCCAATCTAGTCCAAAGTTGCCCAAATCCACCACAGTCGGTAATTGCTACGGATAGTAGTAGCAGCAACGAACCAATCATAATTATCCCTTGGACTGCATCCGTCCAAATCTCTGCACGCACGCCGCCAGAAAAACAGTAGATAACAACTATTACTGCTCCGAGAATAATTCCTAGACGATAATCCCAGCCGAAGACGACATTCAGTGCTTTGCTACCTGCTACGAGTTGCGATGCTGCATACGCACCGAGAAAAGCCACAATAATTATGCCTGAGACAATCGAGATCCAACGAGCGCCGGAAGTGTTTTGCGCTAAGAAATCAGAAACAGTATCCGATGCTGTTTCTTCAGATCTTTTTCTTAAACGTTTGAAAAATAAAAACCAAGCGAGATAGTCTCCTATTGCCCAACCAATAACTAACCAAATAGCAGAAATTCCGGCTGTGTAGGCAAAGCCAACTTGACCGAGAAATAACAAACCACTCTGACCCGTTGACATAGCGGAAAGCGCTGTCAGCCAAGGACTTACCCCGCGACTAGCGAGGATGTAGTCAGCAGTTGTATTTTTCTTATGAGTTGACGAGTAGATGCCAACGCCAATAATTAGAGCTAGAAAAACAATGAAAGCAGCTGCAATAAATATGCGATCGCTCATAGATTTATCAGTTATCAGTTATCAGTTATCGTAGGGGCGGGATTTGATAGCAGATTTACTTACTGAGGCGGTTAATCTATTTACTAAACCCGCCAGTACAGTTGTCAGCGATCGGTTATCAGGGGTTGCTGATGCAGATAAATTTACTTTTTGTTACATCTTAGGACATCCTGCTTCTGAGTGAAAGTGAAAATCAACTCCTGATTTGGTTAGAAGGTAAATGGCGATCGCAATTTGAACATTTAGGTGGGCATTGCCCACCATACACTTGAATTTCAACTTTGCTTCATTTCAATCTCAATGTTTATACCATAAGATAGATGCATTTTTATGCCTTGATAGCTGTTGAAAAATAAAAGCAGACTTTTGACTTTTGCCTTTTGATTTTTGACTTTGCTTTCTTGGTTTAGCATGTATGAAGAGCGAACTTAGAAACTCACAAATACAAATTCGCAAGAGGTGCGATCGATGGGTTTAGGTATTCTAGCTGACGGTAAATGGATTTCTGAACGGGAACAAGAAGATAACAAAGGGAAATTTATCCGCCCTTCTACTACCTTTCGCAATAAAATTACTGCTGATGGTTCGAGTGGTTTTAAAGCAGAAGCAGGACGCTATCACTTATATATTTCTTGGGCTTGCCCTTGGGCACATCGAACGGCAATTATGCGTCGTCTGAAGGGACTAGAAGATGCAATTGGATTATCTGTAGTAGCAGCAGAAATTGACCAAAATAGTTGGGAGTTTAGTAGCGAACCTGGAGCGATTCCCGATACTGTTAACGGGACGCAATATCTTTGGCAACTTTATCTAAAAGCCGAACCAAATTATAGCGGACGGGTAACTGTTCCCGTGTTGTGGGATAAGCAAACTCAGTCAATTGTAAATAATGAATCTCGCGAAATTATTCGCATGTTTGATACTGAGTTTAACGATATTGCGACTAAGAATGTCAACTTCTACCCCAAAGATTTGCAGACACAAATAGACAAAACTATCGATGAGATTTACCAACCAATTAATAATGGTGTCTACCGAGCCGGATTTGCCACTCAACAAGTGGCTTATGAAGAGGCTGTAACGGAGTTATTTGAGGCTTTAGATCGTTGGGAAAATGTTTTATCTAAGCAACGTTATTTATGTGGTAATCGCATTACCGAAGCCGATTGGTGTATGTTTACAACCTTACTGCGTTTTGATGCTGTTTATTACGTCCATTTCAAATGCAACTTACGCCGGATTGTAGATTATCCTAACTTGTGGAACTACTTAAAAGACTTGTACCAACAACCAGGAGTGAAAGAAACTTGCAACTTGGATCATATTAAAAGACATTACTATCGGAGTCATCCCAAAGTTAATCCTACTCGCATCGTGCCTAAAGGACCAATAATTGATTTTGAGGCTCCCCACAATCGTAATGAAATAGGTGTTGCAGTTGCAGTTTAAAAAGTAGGGTGGGCATTGCCCACCTTACATTAACCTTTGACGCACACAACTTGCTTTAAGGTTGCTACAATTTCGACGAGATCTGACTGATTATTCATCACCTCGTCTATCGGCTTGTATGCCCCAGGAATCTCATCTAAAACTCCTGTATCTTTGCGACATTCTACACCCTTCGTTTGCTCGATCAAATCGTCAAGCGTATAGACATTTTTTGCCTTCTTACGAGACATCAAACGTCCCGCGCCGTGACTGCAAGAACAATAACTTTCAGCATGACCTTTACCTCTGACAATAAATGACTTCGCACCCATTGAACCAGGGATAATCCCATAATCTTCAGTCCGCGCCCTTACCGCACCCTTACGAGTGACGTAAACATCTTCGCCAAAATGCACTTCCTTTTCGGCATAGTTGTGATGGCAATTCACCTCTAATAGAGGCTTGAATGGCTTACCACCAGCTACATGTTTTTCCACGACTCGCTTAAAGCGTGCCATCATCACGTCACGATTGACACGGGCATAGTTTTGCGCCCACTGTAAGTCTCGCCAATATGCAGCAAACTCTGGCGTACCGGAAATAAAGTAAGCTAAGTCAGGATCGGGCAAGCGATCGCCTGCTAATTTTGCTAGTTCTTTAGCAGTATTAATATGGCACTGTGCCAACTTGTTGCCGATATTTCGAGAACCAGAATGCAACATCAACCAAACTCGATCTTCAGTATCGAGACAAACTTCTAAGAAGTGGTTGCCACCGCCAAGAGAACCCATTTGTTTCATGGCTTTTCCTTGCAAGTCTTGCACCCCGCGATGTAGATCTTTAAAATCATTCCAACGTTGCCAGTTGGTGACAGATTTTTCCACACCTTGATTTTCATTAAAACCGACTGGAATTGATGCTTCAATATCCAATCGAATTTTCTTTAGCTTGCCTTCCAATTGTTCGGCATGATATGGAGTTTGAATGGCAGCCATGCCACAACCAATATCTACCCCCACAGCCGCAGGCAAAATTGCATCTTTAGTTGCTACAACCGAGCCGACTAAAGCACCTTTACCTAAGTGGACATCGGGCATCAATGCGACATGTTTAAATACAAATGGTAGCGATGCCACGTTCTTCGCCATTTGGGTTTCTTCATGTCCTAAGGCATGATTTGCCCAAGAAAGTACGGGCGCTGGTGTATTAATTTCTAGTTTTTCGTATGGCATATTTTTAGTTAAAAATTAAGGCAAAATGTCTGACGTATCGGTCAGAGCGCACGGCTGCGCGCCCCTACAGAATACTTTGGTTTTTGATTGCCAGATTGACTATTTCTACAGGGGAGATTACTAACTTAGCTTACGCAAGTTCATTTCGTATAATACATTGTACTACAAAAAATACAATTAGATAATCCTTACGAATATGGCTGCTAGGGCGGGTTTGTTAAATAACCTCGTCAAACTTTTGCTGTACGAATATGGCTGGTAGGGCGGGTTTATTAAACTGCTTCGTTGTTAGCAGGGATTTTGGGTGAAACCCGCCCCTACATCGATCCCTGCTCCCTGCTCCCCGTTCCTACTAGCCATCGATGTACAATTACCATCACTAGGGCTAGAGGCATCATTAACACAGGAATAATTTCCAAACTAGTACGGGAGGCGATCCAACCGACTGCACTTGGTAAACTGGCTGCACCTAAACTAGCGACACTCGACACGAAACCGATCGCGGCTGGGACTAATGCAGGAGATATCCTCTGTGGTAATAAGGCAATTGTTGCTGGATAGATCGCTGCAAAGCCAAAACCAATCAGCGGTAAGCTTAAAGATAGGTTTGGTACTAGCCACCAAGCTAGTAAACCAATACTCAGCACCACTAGAGAAATATCCAACGTGCGGACTGCACCGAGTCGTCGTATGAAATATCCCAAACTCAAACGCCCAATTGTCAGTCCCAGCCAGTAAGCGCTAATGCTGTATCCGGCAACTATTGGCGGGATACCGCGACTGAGATTTTGCACCGAGTAAGCCCAGTTACCCACACAAACTTCTGCACCCACATAAACCATCAACAGCAAACCTGTCAGCAGGACAGCAGGTGTCTGTAAAGCAATGCGGAGATTAGCCTTAGCACTCGTCCCAGAAGCATTTATTTTCTGCGTCATCGGTCGATAATTTTGGACGATCGCTATAGCCACCGCCACCACCAACAGCCCTACCACTCCTGCAAATACCAAATAGATCGATCGCCAATTCAACCCAAAAGCTAGTAGCGAAGTGGCGATCGTGGGACCTAACAATGCACCAACTCCATAAAAAGCGTGCAGCATTCCCACCAGATGGTTAGTCCGTTGGTTATCCACAATAAAAGTATTAATTCCAGCATCAATTAGGGCAATTCCCAACCCTAGAAGCACGCCAGCCACCACCATTACCGACCAAAACGGATTCAACGCATATATTATCAGCGCCCCCATCAGCAACATTGCCGCTACCAACAGCATCCGTGCCAATCCCAAACGGCTGCTAATCAGACTACTAGAGAACGCTGCCACAACATAACCACCCGTCTGACTGATAAACAGCAGCGTCACAGTTGCCGGATTTAAATTGTATGCCTCCAGAATCGAAGGTAACAAAACCCCCAATCCCGCCTCTGCCACCGCGATCGCCACAAAAGCATAAAAGGCGATCGCCACCCCAAACCAAACCGCCTCTTTCCCTGAGTGCGATCGCTTCACATTTTTGCCTAACACCCGCTTATCACCCATATCTCCCCTGCATTTATTTGGTTTGGGTACGGGCGGGTTTTAATCAAAGATTCACTGTTTCAGTGGTCGATCTGTTTGCTAAACCCGCCTCTACAACTTCCGACTTGTGCCAACTTAGGTACGGGCGGGTTTTAACCAAAGATTCACTGTTTCAGTGGTCGATCTGTTTACTAAACCCGCCCCTACAACTTTCGACTTCCTCACGCCTCTGCTAACAACACCCTTAACTCAACCCGATCGCCATCCATCACCTGTTGCTCGATCGCCATCCCTACCAAAGCAGGTACGATCGCATCTGCTTCAATTAAATCTGCTGGCTGATAAGTCGTCGCCACCGCCACCACACTCATTCCCGCTGCCCGTGCCGCTTTGACACCAGCCACAGCATCCTCCACTACCAGACAGCGTTCTGGTGCGACACCCAACCTTGATGCTGCTTTGAGATATCCTTCAGGATCGGGCTTACCACGGCTAATATCATCTGCCGTAATCATGACTTTGGGAACGGACAAACCAACATGACGCAAACGGTTGGTTGCGATCGCCTGCGTCCCTGACGTGACAATTGCCCATTGCCGCTCTGGTAATGAATTCAGTAAATTTGCGACTCCTTCCACTTCCACCACGCCAGCTAAATCCTCCGCCTCCCGTTGCAGAAATGCTCTCCCTTCTTCCTCTGCAATTAAGTGCGGCGCAACTTCGCGAATTGTCTCTGTTGCCGGACGACCGTGAGAGATTTTCAAAATTGCCTCTGCATCCAAACCGTGCTGCTGCGCCCACCTACGCCAATGTCCTTCTACAGCTACATTTGAATTCACCAATACACCGTCGAGGTCAAATAGGACTGCCTCACAGTCGAAGCTTTTCATCTCTTTTTCTCCGTTCTCGTAGAGACGTTACACGTATCGTCTCTATAATGTTATTTTGTTTGTTAGAAAAACAAACTTACTAAAGATTAGAAAAATGACCGCAGATCGACATTCACCATCGATCGCCACCAATACAACACTGTTAAAACAAATCAACTATGCCCGCACTTTGGAACTTCTTAGATGCCGTGCGCCAATGACTCGGGCTGAGATTGCTCGTTCCACAGGACTGACGCGATCGACTGTTACCGTAATTACAGCCGAATTAATCTCGCAGGGCTTAATTCAAGAAAGCGGTGAAATTATCGCGCCTACTGGAGGAGGAAGACCGGGAGTCGGACTGAGTTTGAATCCTGACGGGGCATTTTTTATCGGTGCGGCGATCGAGTACGAACAGCTAACGGTAGTGCAGTTGAATTTAGCTGCCCAAGTTGTCAACCGCATTCAAGCACCGCTAATAGGTAGTCGAGAACCAGAAATTGTCCTCAGCCAACTCGTAGAATTAGTTGAGCAAGTGCAGCAGTCCGATCCGACCAAACAAGAGCGATCGCGAGGAATTGGGCTAGCTATCCAAGCAACTATGAACTTAGCAGGTGTGGTCATCTACTCGCCATTTTTGCAGTGGGTAGGTGTCGATCTACGTCGCTATCTTCAGCCTCACATTCAATTGCCTTTGTTCGTAGATAATGACGCGAACGCCGCCGCTTTAGCAGAGGTGTATCTAGGTAGTGCCATGCAGTGTCATAGTTTGCTCTATCTATTAATTAATAAAGGGATCGGGGCGGGAATCGTATTGAACAATCGCGTCTTTCGCGGCGCTTATGGTACTGCGGGGGAAGTCGGGGCAATTTTACCAATGCCAACTGGCTGCGGCGATTTAGGCACATTTGTCGGTAGAGAGGCGTTGCTGCAAAACTATCGCCAACGGGGAGGACAAGCAGGAGAAATTGGCGATTTGGTCGCACATTTCCGCCAAGACGAACCCCTCGCCCGCGCGGTTGTGTCTGAATGGGTGCAGATATTAGGCTGGGGATTAATCAACTTAGCAAATATCCTCAATCCCGAACGAATTGCGATCGGCGGACCGCTAACTGTATTGGTTCCTCACGTTAAAGAGGAATTGGACTCGATGTTGCGAGACTACGTACCTGGTAATGGTAATGGTGGATTTTTCAGCGATCCGAAAGCCCATTTTGACGTATCAACTTTTGGCGAAGACGCAGCAGCAATTGGTGGGGCTGTACTTGCCTATCAGTCACTCTTTCAAGTTCCCGATTTAGTTTTGTTAGCTGGATAAGTAAGTCAAAAATTAAAAGTCAAAAGTGAAAACTCAGGAGACAGGAGTTATTAGATCTCTCGCTACTCACTCTCCACTCTCTACCGATCGCTGGTCGCTGACAACTGATAACTAAAAGAATGTATTAAAATTTGTAAATAGAAACAGCAAGTCGCGATCGCAGTTACTCTTCCAGCGAGGCATACTTATGGCAGTGCGTCAAGATACAATTTGGGAACAGTTCTTAGCGCCTGTCGTGCGTTTATTTATTGACGAAGAGGAGTTAAAGCGATACGCCCGTAGTATAGATTGGGAGAAAGAAAGCGATCGCTTTCGCCGTCCAGAGGTCGAGGTTCCCGTATACTACAGCAGTCAAAATTTTCACGGAATTAAGGGCGGATATCTTAATTCTGGTGCAGCTGTTTCTTACGATCCAATTACTCAATACGTCCTGCTACCTAATGAAACTCTAGTCCGTCAAGGATTGCTAGAACGTATTCGCGTTAAGCCAAGCAGAATTATAGATTTAGGCTGCGGTACTGGTTCCACGACGCTGATGTTAAAACAGGCTTTTCCCCAAGCAGAAGTTATCGGCTTAGATTTATCACCATACATGCTAGTCAGGGCAGAAGACAAAGCCAAATCTACCGGATTATCTATTCAATGGCTGCATGGAAATGCTGAAGAGACAAAACTACCAGCTGCCAGTTTCGATCTGGTGACGATATCCTTGTTATTTCACGAAACACCAGTACAGGTGACTCAAGCAATCTTGCGGGAAAGCTTTCGATTGCTTAAAGTAGGTGGCGAGGCGATCGTTTTGGATGGCAATCAGCAGACTTTACGCCATCTCGATTGGTTGAATAATGTGTTTGAGGAACCATACATTCGAGAATTTGCGCAGGGAAATTTGGATGCCTGGATGGATAAAGCAGGCTTTGCAGCAGTGCAGACTGATGATGTGTGGTTAGTCAATCAAGTAACTCGTGGAATTAAGCCTTTGATGCAGGAGACAGGAGACAGGAGACAGGAGACAGAAGAAGATATGGTAATAACAGAAGAATGGATTCCGGCTCCTGGGTATTAAGGTAATAACATAATATGGCATTAAAGGCAGTTTTATTTGATTTTAATGGCGTTATTATTAATGACGAACCAATTCATAAACAACTGATCGAACAGTTATTAATTGAAGAGAATTTACGCCCAATCCCGGGAGAGTTTGAAGAATTTTGTCTAGGGAGAAGCGATCGCGTTTGTTTAGCTGAATTGCTCAAACGTCGAGGTCGATTTGTGAGCGAGACGTATTTACTCCAATTAATGCAGCGCAAGGCGCAGGCATACCAGCAAGAATTAGAAAAAATTCCTAACTTACCTACGTATCCAGGTTTAGAAGATGCAATCGTTCAAGCTTATACAAAACAGTTTAAATTAGCCGTTGTCAGTGGGGCGATGCGATCGGAAATTGAATTAGTTTTGCAGCGTTTGAATTTGACACAATACTTTTCTATATTAGTTGCTGGCGATGATATTACTACCAGTAAACCAGAACCAGATGGCTATTTGTTGGCAGTAGAACGCCTCAACCAACTCTATCCCGAACTTCGGTTGCAGCCAAGAGAGTGTATTGCGATCGAAGATACTCCAGCAGGAATCCAAGCAGCGAAGACAGCAAAAATTCCGGTTGTTGGAGTTGCCAATACCTATCCATTTCACATGATACAACGTCAAGCAAACTGGGCTGTAGATTACCTTAACCAGTTAGATTTGGAATGGGTGCAACAAGTACTTGCCAAAGCAAACTCACAAGCCACCGTCGCTGAATGTTAAAATACCAAGTGGCATATAGGAATTTGAGACTAGCAGTCCAAAATCTAAAATTAGTACGGGGAATTAGCTCAGTTGGTAGAGCGCTGCGATCGCACCGCTATAGTAAGGTTTTCAAGCACTTACACCGTCAAAATTACACAAAACTTTATTTAGCTGGGTATACTTACCGTGATACTCAAGAGCTGCTTTGTTGAAAGCACAAGCCGCATCTTCAGCAACATAGCCCTTACTGTTTACGTGCCACCTCCATCCGTAACCTATCAGCGCCTCGTACAACTCATCATCGGTAAATGCCCCTTTGCTTATTGGTAACAGTTTCACGCCGCCTCTGCCGTGTAGTCATGAACTGGGACAGTTGCTAGGGGTTGCTTCAAACTGATTTGGTGTGGTGGGATTAGCATTGGTTAGAATAATCTCGCCTTTGGAGCCAAATTGCCAAGTAGTAGCTTCTACTAAGGGAGTGGTTGTAGTATTGACTGTTTCTCGGGTGGCAGGTTCTACCGCCGCACGGTTTTCAGTTTCCGGTGTTTCTAGAGTCGCCCAATCGGTGAGGAGGGCATCAGTGCTGAGTTTATCCCCAGGTGCAGGAGGTAAGCCCCCACGTCCGGCGACAACAAAGCGATTTTCTGCTCCAGATGGGCAGCCTGATGCGACTAAAGCAGAAGCATCGACTAGTCCTGTAGGTAGTTCCACGATATCGCGGCTGGGGTCGATATCGGCAGTATTAAAGCTAATAGTGCCACTAAAGGAAGGATCGCTGAGAGAGATTGCCGCTACATCATTGGTGACCGACCCTGTGAGAAAGTTTGGTTCTGTGGGAGTGTCAGTTCCTATTAACGATAGAAGATCTGGGCGACTGCGTTGTATCAATCCAATAATACTTTGGGCGTTAATCTCAATTCTACCCCCGCTACCACGGAAAGCATTAGCGGTGATGTCATTGTTGCCATTAGCATTGGCGATGACGAGGGGAGAATTAATAGTGATGTTGCCACCATTTCCCCCTTGTTCTGTGCCTCCTGCTGAGGTGGAGATTTGACTACCGTTGCGTAACCTCAAGCTTTTACTAGCATTCAATTCGATATTTCCACCGTTACCTGACTCAGAAATGGCAAAGACTACACCACCATTGAAGTTAAGGGTGTGAACGTCTATGGTAATATTACCCGCATCTCCTTCACCTTGAAGGGTATTACTAGCAGATATAGTGCCACTGTTGGTGAGAGACAAAGTACCAGCTTTGACATTGATGTTGCCACCTTTGCCTTTGCCTCCCTGTTGCACATTATTAAAAACTCCACTCCTGAAGATTCCTCGATCAACTCCATTATCAAATCTACCTACACCATCAATGAAGACAGTATCGCTCACTTCTATACTCACGTTGCCTGCATTGCCTTGACTGAAGGTTGTTGCACCCACTTGAGCACCATTGGCTATAGAGAGCGATCGTGCTTTGATAGTTATATCACCGCCTCTGCGATCGCTTGGTATCTGGGGAATTTGTCTATTAGGATTATCTTCTTGTAACTCTTGAATTTGGAACAATCTACCAAATACTCCAGTAACAAACCCCTCATTTCCTGCCTTATCAAAAGAAACATCACCGCCAGCAGTAATGATAATACTGCCTGCATTACTGGTGCTATAGGAGTCAACTGCCAGAGCCGAACCATCACGGACAGATATAGAATCAGTAACATCTACATGAAGATTGCCAGCATCGCCTTGCCCAAAAGTTGAAGTTGTCAATGCCGCTCCATTATTCAGAGACAGCGATCCCGCATTAATGGTGAGATTACCACCTTTACCTTTGCCTCCTTGTCCCACATCGCTGAAGATCAAACTGTTATCTAGGGAAATGCGATCGTCCGCAGTGATGTTTATGTTTCCTGCATCTCCATTACCAAAGGTATTGGCATTCACTTGAGCGCGATCCTCTAAGGATAATGTTCCAACCTTGATATTAATATCTCCTCCCTTACCCACTGCCCCAGAATCTAGATAATTGAAAACTCCACTGGGAAATAATCCATCTTGACTCGCTCCAGTAGCAGTAAAAGTATCATCTATTTCAATGTTGATTTTTCCAGCATTTCCACGTCCGCCAGGAAGTGGATCGGCAGTTCCACGCACCAGTGCTTGAATTTGAGCACCATCGGTTAACGATAGAGAATTAGCTTTGACTTCAACCGTACCACCATTACCTACAGCTCCAGATTCTACATTACTAAAGATGTAGCTGCTGTTTGCCAGATCGATCAATTCATCGACTTGCACAAAGACATTTCCGGCATTTCCTTGACCCAAGGTGCTAGTACTCAAGAAACTACCATTAGTCAAATCTAGCGATCGCGCTTTGATAGTAATGTCGCCGCCTCTTCCTGTCCCTGTTTGCAGCACGCGGCTGACAATGCGACCACCATCAATTATTGCAATGCGTCCACCGTCAGCAATGATGCTGATATTGCCTGCATCTCCAATACCAGACGTATCTGCGGCAATGCTTCCACTATTACTTAGAGACAAAGAGCCAGTCTTCACATTGATGAAGCCGCCCTTGCCGTCACCTCCCTGCTGTATGTTGCTGAATAATCCACTATTCAAGCCTTGAGCAAAACCACTAATTAGGGTAGTTTCACTAACATCAATATTGACGTTGCCAGCATCTCCCTGACTGAAAGTACTTGCCCCTACTTGCGCCCCATTTAATAAAGATAGCGATCGCGCTTTGATAGTAATATCACCACCCCGGCGATCTTTGGCAACCTGAAGAATTTGTTCCGTTGAATTGTCTTGTTGCAATTCCGGGATTGAAAATAGTCTGCTGGCTACTCCACTGCTGACACCTTCATCTTCTATCCCATCAAAGGTGACAGAGCCACCAGCTGTAATAGTGACATTTCCACCATTACCTATACCAGAAGAATCAGCTTCCAGAATTGAGCTGCCACTGGCACTCAGGGAATCAATAACATTAACTTGAATGTTACCAGCATTGCCTTGCCCGCTAGTTGAAGTTGCCAAAAACGCTTTGTTACTCAAAGAGAACGATCGCGCTTTGACATTGATATCTCCACCTTTACCAACACCGGTTGACTCCACTGCACTGCGAATACTACTGCTGTTATCCAAGAAAACGCCCTCGTTAGCAGTAATAGTGAGATTGCCTGCATCTCCTTGTCCAGAGGCGCTAGTGTTTATTTGCGCTCCCCTATCTAAAGAGAGCGATCGCGCTTGGATCGTGATACTACCACCTTTACCAAGACCCTCACTTGTCACAGCACGGCTATATGTTCCACCGTTAACAAAGGATACTCGACCGTCAGCAGTAATGGTGACATTTCCAGCATTGCTTTGGCTAAAGGAATCAGTTTGGATAAACGAACCACTCTCAAACACGACCGAATCGTTTGGGTTAGTAGCAGTGATTTGAAGACTACCAGCATCGCCTTGACCTTGAGTGTTTGCAACAAGCACAGCACCGTTACTGAGGCGCAAAGAACCAGTCTTGACATTAATATTGCCACCTTTGCCCGTACTGCCTGTTTCTACGTTGTTGAAGATACCACTCCGAAAATCATTGATTCCTAAACTATCGATTGCGATCGCGTCTTTGACATTAATATCTATATCTCCTGCCACAGCATCTACCGAACCTCGATTTTGAAGGATGCCAGCAAGCAGTTCGCTACCGCTAAATATATTCAGGTTACGGGCATTGACAGCAATACTACCACCGCCTCCAGCTCTGACATCAACCAACGCTGGTCGTGGTGGTGATGCAGATGCATCTGCTGTCAGCGATATATCTCCCAGAGTTAAATCTGTAGGGAAACTAAAGCGAAAACCACTGTTATCTGGACTGATTCCTACAACTCCTGGTGCGGTGACTGCGCCTAGTTCGATTCGTCCACCCGCAGCGGTTAACCGTCCGCCTTCCAGGTTAACATTACCACCAACTAATCCTAAAGCTTTCCCAGCACCTACCTGCAAACCTACGCCGTTAGCACGGTTGATAATATTTCCAGGGCTTGTACCAAACTGCAAACCCAAGGGAACGCTGACGGTGAGTAACGGCGCACCCGTACCTGGCGTAGCACTAAACTGCGTCCCATCGGCAAAATTGATACTGCTAGCTGTCGTCGCAATAAATGACCCGCCAATGTTCAATCTGGCGTTCTGACCGAAAACTATGCCGTTGGGATTGAGTAGAAATAAATTAGCCGCACCATTAGCTCCAATCAAGCCATCAATATTAGAAATCGAGCCGCCTGTAACCCTACTAAGAATATTTTGAATATCTAAATCATTTCTAAAAATAGCTGCTCCATTGGTCGGAACAGAAAACCGATCGAAACTGTGGAATAAATTCCCACCCTGCCTAGTTCCACCAGTAATTGTCTGCTCGCCGCCACTAATACCGCTGACAGCAGAACCGACAGTATTGTCTGGAACAACCTGAGCCAGCGCAGTACTCGAAAACGCGATTATGCCCCATATTGCTGTGCCAGCCAATCCTAACCGTACTGCCCAGCACTTAAGAATTAAAGACATCCGCAGATCTATCCTGTCTATTGAGCTAAATCAGTTTCACACAGCGAATCATCAACAACTGTAAATGCTTGCGGAGAAAAAATCAACTAGAGAGAAATAGGTAATGTAGCTCGATCTAACCTACTTAAATAGCGATAGATCAATACTTTTAGTTTCCTGCTCTATGAAACAATACTTTGTAATTTAATCGAACGAGCAAGATTTAGGCGATGAAAGTAGCAGGCAATGGGCGGTGGTTGAGGGGTGTTGAGAATCAGTGGCTGCAAGATCACCCGGAAGTGTTGCAGGAGCAGGGGAGAAAGGGGTGGATGAAGCAATACCGCCGAGACACCATTTTTCATAACGATGTTAACACCCGGCGACTAAAACTCAAAGCGCTAGAAAAGCTCAACATCGATGTCTTTCTCGACCCTAGTAATGAGTTCACAAACAAATCGCCGGAAGTCGAGGTAGTAAAAGAAAAACTACGTAAAAGCAGCCACTTACGGGAGGTATTGGGGGTCAATGTAACTGCCGCTACGCCGGAAATAGCGCTAGTTAACGACATACTAGGGCGCACGCTTGGCACTAAACTACTCGAAAAGAAATCCAACGGGAATCGGACATACAGTATCGAGGGCAAATACTACGGGGATGGATTGCGCCGCGAGATTCTGTCGGCTCTAGAGCGCAAAAGTATGGCAAAAAATAATGCAGAAAATAGTGCAAATTTTCGACGTAAAACGCCCGAAACCCTTACTGCGGCTCTTTTAAGGCAGGGCACTATTTTTGAGGTCTACTAAGAAGAACCGTAAAACTAGTGCCCTGCATCCTAACCCTAAAACGCCCTCTACAATAAACCATCCGTAAATATTGATATTCAGGGTTGCTGTACTCTAAAGGTTAGGTCAACACTTCTTATCCGAAAACACCCTAATGCCATACCAATAATCTCAGTATGACTTGATGTTACTGCGCTAAAAGTAAACGAGTGCGTATTCGCTAATCTTTCTAAGTTGGGTCGCTAAACTCTTGTAGAAAGCGATTTGAGTCGCGCTCAATCCGTCGCTAGGCTGGTAGTCGGATAGTTCCTCGGCAACGTCGCTGAGGTACTCTAACACCCCTGCTATACCCATCTCGCTAATGCACTCGTCTAAATTGTCCTTTGCCGTTTGACACCCATCTACACATAAGTTCATAACTTCCTCCTACACATGATTATCATGACTCAGCGATCGCGCACCCTATTTATTCTTCGATCGATATATAGCCGACTGGAGATGAATATGGCGGTGTGCGAGGATACAAATATCAAGTCCGCTCTATACCTTAAGACTTAGGAGGCACAACAAACCATTACTGAGAAAGTTGGTACAGCATTTACGCTACGGATCTGTTTAGGTTGCGCGACCTGATATTTTCGTAACCTTAGCCGTACTGCGTTTTCAGTATTGTTTGGCATCTTCCATGAGGCGATCGACCATGCGTCTTATCACTTCGCCGGGTGTGGCATCCATCTGTTTAGCGAGTTGCATTACTATGTCTGCTGACTGGACATCGGTAACGATAGCCCGCTTAGTCTTGGGCTTAGCTTCCTTGGTCTTATATCGTTTAATGAAAGCCCAGGCAGTAGTAACGGAAGGTTCGCCATCGCACTCGCCCATGTACTCTTGCCATAAGACTGCAATCTCCTCGTCGTCTAGGCTGCTCCAGGCACTATAGAGGGAGTAACTCGGGGGTAATATAGCGGTATCGTATCCTGCCTCTACTAGGGTGCGATATACGCGGGAAGCCTTGATATACTTCTGCGCCATGCCGCCTGTTAGACCCCACTTAGCGAAGACGTACTTGGCAAAAGTTTTATAACCCGCAACCTTGAATAAGCTCTTCGCCCTAATCCGCTCTATTGCCTCTCCCATATCCACAAAATTCATACCTAACCGGGTCACAGTGGCTTCTAACTGCTCCAGCTCCGATTCTGCGGACAATTCTAGGGCTAGTGCTAACTCTAGCGGCTTTGGTGGCTCTTTGAATGCAACGGGATGGTGTTCGTAAGTCGTTGCTAACATGCTTTATACCTCAAGCGGGTTTGCGTGTAATGTAATTTCTTTCGTAAGATGCCCAGGCGCGATTTATTTGGGCAGTAATTTCATGAGCGACAGGTAGGGGATTGCGATCGGGATGCCAAAAACCAATCAAACGCCTGTATTTGGCTCTAATAGTGTCCGGGGGTTCGATAGGGCTAGCATCTAACACCAACCAAAAGGAACCCTTACCCACATAGTATTGGTGGCTTTGCTGCCAAAGGTCTATTATCTCTTGTTGTTCGGCAACCTTGGCTTTCAATATTTCCGCCTCGGTCTGTCCTAACAACTGTCTCGCTTTGATTAGGTTGTCACGATTCGCCAATGCCTCTCTAACCAGTTCCCGTGTCTCTTCAGTACTAAGATTTTGATTCAACCCTAATCGCTGTGCCAGCCCTTTCACTTCTCTCGACCCAAGCTCATCCACATTGATCGGCACGGGCTTCAACCGCTCCACCTCATCCTTCAGCCTTGCATTCTCCGCTTTAAGTCTGGCATTCTCGTAACCCATCTCTAGCGGGCAGGGGAGAATCGGAGCCAACGCCACTTTTCTCTTTTTCTCTTCCCTTTTAATCTGGGCTTTAGTCTTCGGTTTAACCTTCAAAAGATTCGCTAACGTCGCTATATCCGCTTCCCCCGGTATCTGCTTAACTACCGCACCCAACTTATATAAATCCGCCTCTACGCGCTCCAAATCGCTTTCCAATTCA
Organism: Chroococcidiopsis sp. SAG 2025; assembly: GCF_032860985.1. Classification (GTDB taxonomy): domain Bacteria; phylum Cyanobacteriota; class Cyanobacteriia; order Cyanobacteriales; family Chroococcidiopsidaceae; genus Chroococcidiopsis. Next base: position 4,783,240 of record NZ_JAOCNC010000001.1, on the reverse strand, counting down.
CGGATATAACCCACCAACTCCTCTCTACTCGCTCCTACAAACCCCGGCTGGAATCTGTTTGGTTCATAAGTGTCTAGGGCTAACTCTTCTTTTTCAACAACGGTCACTTCAGCCTGAGCCTCGACTGTTGAGTTTTGTAACGGAGAATTCTCGAACGGCGAATTATCCGGTGTTTTTTTATACTTCTCGCTTTTCCGTACAGCGTTTTTGCTGGGGTTCAATGCTTTATACTCCTGGTGTTTAGAAGTCCGTATCAGCTTTAATGCCCCCCTGAGACTCAAAAGTGCAACGCCGTTGCCTTTTTCCTTTACATTACTTAACAAAGACCAATTCTGCTCTAACTCCATATAGTTTTTAGCTGACCTGTAGCTGAAGCCACAGTTATCCTCAACCCATTTTTGAAACTCCCCGTGTTTACAATCCTGTTTTTGTTCCAGCAACAACTGCCCTGCGCGCTTAAAGCACTCAAGGGCATTGGTGAGGTTGCGGTCGCCATTCATAACAGCCTCTTGTATGGCTTGAGCGCGAGATGTGGTGTCGTACTGCACCTTACCTTTGATCGAGAAATCTAGCTCCATTGTTAAAAACCCCCCCTATATTCAGGTGGTTGAGGGTAAGGTTCTTCAAAAGAGGCTTGCTGTCGTCTGGCTAAACGGACAGCTAAGTCATCGTTGTAATACTCGATTAAATCGGCGGGTGTAATCGCTTCCGGTAGCTTACTGAGTCTTTGGAGATTTAAGCATAAAGCGTTCAATTGCGCTCCATTGATACGCGGCATTTCAGTTTTGCGGAGATTTGATACGGCAGTAGGGTTCACATCCAATGCTGCTGCCAAATCTTTCACCGATATGTCATGCCTTGCCATTACCTCTTTTAATCGCCACCTGATCATATTCTTTTCCATCAGCCTTATTTCTCTCCTTAATATATTGCTTTACAACACAAATATAACATAAATATCGGTCAAAACGATATAATTGCGTTACTGGGCTGAAAATGCAGTTAGATCAAGAAAATGTAGTTTTAAGCCATTGTTATATCGGTCAGAGCGAGATAATATAGAAATATAAGGAAAGAGGAGCCGTCCCTCCAAGCCAAAAGTTAGACAAAGCGGCAAAAGACAAAGCATACAAAAACTTGGAGGGTAAGTATGAGAGTAAACATTGAGATCGATCTGGATAAGAGCTGATTTATAAAGTAAAAATCAAGCAGCTAGTCGTCTCAGCATCAGCCGTACCATAGCAGCGTAGACCATAGATTCACTTATTTCCGGTAGGAGTTCATAATCCTTACTTAGTCGTCGATAGCGTCCTAGCCAGCCAAAAGTTCGTTCAACTACCCATCTTCTGGGCAAAACTTCAAACCCATCTGTAATCCGCTTAACTATTTCTACTTCTGCACCGCAGACTACCATTACAGCTTGTGCAAAATTCTCTCCACTGTAGCCACTATCTGCCCAAATTAGCTCTAAAGACTTAGAGTTATAGCACTCTTCTAGCAATGCCACTATTGCTCCTAATCGTTCTGAAGCATTAGCTTCGGTGATTACTACACCCATTAGTAGTCCTTGAGGATCTACTACGACATGGCGTTTGCGACCTTTAACTAGCTTGCTGCCATCAAAGCCGGATACTTCCCCTTTTTTCCGTCGTTTTTACGGACTGGCTATCCACAATTGCAGCAGTAGCTTGATGAGATTTGCCCAGCTTCATCCGTACTTGTTCACGTAAGGCAAGATTTATCTGCTGCCAAATTCCTCGTTTTTGCCAACGCCGAAAGTAATAATAAACCGTTGAATAGGGTGGGAAGTCATGTGGTAGCATCTCCCAAGCACAGCCAGTTTTCAGCAAATAAAAGATGGCATTTACTACCTCACGCATATCCACAGTACGTGGATGTCCTCCTGGTCTTACAGGTGGAATTAATGGTTCAATGATTTGCCATTCTCGATCGGTTAAATCACTTTTGTAAGCTTTTCTACTCATGAGGCAATGCTTTGGGCTACTGTCTTGTCATAGTAAAAGCCTCTTGCCTCCATTCTCGCTGCTTTCAACTTTTCTTTATAAATGACCTCTTAGCTGGGGTTGGAAAAGAAGGCAGTGCTAGACATATTGCGAGGGTTGGGGAAGCTAGAGTTTCCCATTGGTTGTGAGCCGCAAGAGAACCCTAAGTTGGCTAAATCTGTGAGGTGGGTTTGGGACTTGATAGGGGATAACCCGGAGGTGCATAACAGATGGACGGTAGCGGCACTGTTACAAGCTCAACGCCCAGATTGGGACTTTGAAAAATGCAAGGCAAGAGCGTCTTCTGCGTTAAGCCAACTCAACCGTAAAGCGGGCTGGTTGACTTTCGTAGGAAAAGCAATAACACCGGGGAGCAACCGCGAAGTTTACCAATATCGCGTTACACATTTAAATTCGACCGATACCGATAACAACTAAGCGGCGACACCTCTACCCAACCAACCAACATCGGACGGGTAGCGGCTGTCCTCGTGGCGGCACAAACAAAACCCCCTCACTGCTGCAACAGAAAGGCGATTACTACTTGCTACACATTGAGCAAGCTTAAGACCAAATAGACAACGTTAAAAGCGACCGCGTGCCTGAGAAACATAACGGTCGCCTTAGCCCAAACATAGGAGCCTAATATCATGCTACATGAAGTTCAGACCATTGAAGCGTTCGGCTATTCTGCTACCGAATATAACTATGAACCAGAAACCATCGACGACGAAGACGTTTTTGAGTCCGAGGTTCAATACTTGTCTGTCGATCCCGACGATTGCCAGCCCGGTCTGCGGATAGTGCTAACACTCGTCAATATAGCCACTAACGCGACATTAAACGTTGATGTCCTGACCACTAGTGGGACTTTGTAAGAAAGATGGAGCAAATTGAGCTAGAATGCGGGTAGGAGTTGCGTTTTACGTCAGTCTCGACAGGAGCAACGTAAGGTGAAAGATCAAGTACCAGCAGCGATGCCGCAGTGCTTTGAGAACTGGTGTCGTCGGTTTGATGATGTATTTTCGCGTCAGAAGCAGCGGCAGGAATTTCGTGTTTATCTAGGGGGACTGCTGGGTGAGAGTCAGCGCAAAAACCTGAGCCAACTGGTCACAAATACAGTAGATGGCTCCTACAACAGCCTCAGACATTTTCTCAACAATGCCCCTTGGGATGAAGTCAAGCTAAATAATCGGCGGTTGGAGGTGATGCACCAGTGTCGCCAGACGACCCCGAGTCAAGGTTTCACATTGATTGTAGATGATTCGGGACATCGCAAAAGTGGTGCGGCTACTGATGGGGTAGGACGGCAGTACATTGGGGAGATTGGCAAGACTGACAATGGTATTGTGCTGCTGACTACCTACTTGTATGATGGAGTGCGACGTCTGCCGTTAGATGTTGCACTCTATCAACACGCAAGTTTATTCGAGCAAGGCAAGGCAGACCCCAACTTCCAGAAAAAACCTGACCTGGCTCTAGACTTGGTTGACCAATGCTTGAAGCGCGGTTATCGACCGGGTGTGACTGTAATTGATGCAGGCTACGGTAATAACACGCCTTTTCTCAAGCAGTTGGAGTCGAGAAACCTAACTTACGTGGCAGCAATCGCCAAAAACCGCCAAGTTACTGCTCAAACATCAGGTGATGAGTCTGCTCGTAAGCAGGGATTAGAAGCTATTGCTCAAACCTTGGCAGTGGAGCAGTTCACACCTGTGCAACTCAATCTGGAGCAGCCCCGGACAGTTTGGGTGGCGCTGTTACCAGTTCACGTTCCGAAGCTCGAAGGCACTCGCTGGCTGGCGATTCAACTCAATGCCTCTAGTTTCGAGCAAGCGACGGAGGTGGATTACTTTCTCACCAATGCCTCTGACAACCAAGTCAGTGCGGCTTGGGTAGCTCAAACATATTCTGCTCGCAACTGGGTGGAGGTCTTCTATCGAGAAGCCAAGGGCTGGTTGGGTTTGAGTGAGTATCAAGTTCGGGATGCTCTGAGTATGAAGCGTCATTGGGTTTTAGTGTTCATCGCTTACACCTTCATCCTTTGGCATCAGTTGACCGGCGGATTCCGCAGACGTTGGGCAACCAAACCCTTACAAACCTTTGCCGAAGCATTGGAGGCATTCCGCACCGCAGTCGAGTTTCGTTTGGTCCGCTGGCTTAATGAGCATGTTGATGTATTTGCCTCTCACAGAGCTAAGTTCGGCTATATTTGGGCTTAGAAAGTTTTAAAGTCCCACTAGTCAAAGTGCCTCTGTAGCCCTATTTCAAGCAGTTCGTACGGTCTTCCTGGTGTTTAAACCGTCCGAGTACGTCGCCCTAAGTTACCGCATCGTTGAAGATGCGCCATTTTAACCCCATACACCACACATCAAAGGAGTAATACAATGAACGAATTTTTCTATGACATGCTTTATTTCGCAGTCCATTTTGGAGATCCCTGCGGCGACTTCAACAACTCGAAATATATACTCTATCTTCAAGAGACAGAAGACGAGGTAACGCTTACATTCCACCACGCAGATAAAACGGTGACAGCCACTGTATCCACTTTCGAGGAAGACTTGGACAATTCCCGTTCAATCGAAATAACCTACGCTCTCAAAAATTTAGACGATTTAGAGCGGGCACTTGAAGTCTATGGTGGTGTAACTGAATACAAAAGTCAGCGAGCTTCCGATGGACTCAGGGCAGCGCTCTATATAGCCAAGATTGCGGATCTCGATCCCACTACCATTCGCAAACTTATATATGAAACCTACAGCATGGGAGCAATCCCAATGTAATCATCCGGTGCGTCTGGCGATCTGTTTAGTCCCCAGCGCCCTCTTTACAAAACTTAATAATCACGGCGTATTGGGCTATTGGGACTTTAAAACTTTCTAAGCCCAAATATAGCCGAACTTAGCTCTGTGAGAGGCAAATACATCAACATGCTCATTAAGCCAGCGGACCAAACGAAACTCGACTGCGGTGCGGAATGCCTCCAATGCTTCGGCAAAGGTTTGTAAGGGTTTGGTTGCCCAACGTCTGCGGAATCCGCCGGTCAACTGATGCCAAAGGATGAAGGTGTAAGCGATGAACACTAAAACCCAATGACGCTTCATACTCAGAGCATCCCGAACTTGATACTCACTCAAACCCAACCAGCCCTTGGCTTCTCGATAGAAGACCTCCACCCAGTTGCGAGCAGAATATGTTTGAGCTACCCAAGCCGCACTGACTTGGTTGTCAGAGGCATTGGTGAGAAAGTAATCCACCTCCGTCGCTTGCTCGAAACTAGAGGCATTGAGTTGAATCGCCAGCCAGCGAGTGCCTTCGAGCTTCGGAACGTGAACTGGTAACAGCGCCACCCAAACTGTCCGGGGCTGCTCCAGATTGAGTTGCACAGGTGTGAACTGCTCCACTGCCAAGGTTTGAGCAATAGCTTCTAATCCCTGCTTACGAGCAGACTCATCACCTGATGTTTGAGCAGTAACTTGGCGGTTTTTGGCGATTGCTGCCACGTAAGTTAGGTTTCTCGACTCCAACTGCTTGAGAAAAGGCGTGTTATTACCGTAGCCTGCATCAATTACAGTCACACCCGGTCGATAACCGCGCTTCAAGCATTGGTCAACCAAGTCTAGAGCCAGGTCAGGTTTTTTCTGGAAGTTGGGGTCTGCCTTGCCTTGCTCGAATAAACTTGCGTGTTGATAGAGTGCAACATCTAACGGCAGACGTCGCACTCCATCATACAAGTAGGTAGTCAGCAGCACAATACCATTGTCAGTCTTGCCAATCTCCCCAATGTACTGCCGTCCTACCCCATCAGTAGCCGCACCACTTTTGCGATGTCCCGAATCATCTACAATCAATGTGAAACCTTGACTCGGGGTCGTCTGGCGACACTGGTGCATCACCTCCAACCGCCGATTATTTAGCTTGACTTCATCCCAAGGGGCATTGTTGAGAAAATGTCTGAGGCTGTTGTAGGAGCCATCTACTGTATTTGTGACCAGTTGGCTCAGGTTTTTGCGCTGACTCTCACCCAGCAGTCCCCCTAGATAAACACGAAATTCCTGCCGCTGCTTCTGACGCGAAAATACATCATCAAACCGACGACACCAGTTCTCAAAGCACTGCGGCATCGCTGCTGGTACTTGATCTTTCACCTTACGTTGCTCCTGTCGAGACTGACGTAAAACGCAACTCCTACCCGCATTCTAGCTCAATTTGCTCCATCTTTCTTACAAAGTCCCACTATGGTTATCGATAATTCGGTTATCCATAACCTTGGAGATAGACCTAGTGGGTACACGTTAGACAGGATAAATAACGACGGTAACTACACTCCTGATAATCTACGTTGGGCAGATAACTTTACTCAAGCAGCAAACTGTAAACGAGTAAGGCGTGTTATTCAATTCGACTTGAATGGGGATTACATAGCTACCCATGACTCTTGTAGGGCTGCTAATAGAGCTATTGGTAAGAATTCAGGTAATAGTGCTATTTACTCTGTTTGTTCTGGAATAGGTAAGACAGCGCATGGGTATGTCTGGAGATTCGTAGGTTAATTTATTCATTTTCGTAACCTTAAATTAAACCTGGAGGATTCTATGAAAGCACTATTTATTGCAGCCTGTGTATTGTTAGTTGGATGCAGTGCTAAAGCCGAGACAGTACAAGCAAGTAGAACGAGCCTTAGCAGGAACTACGAGCATATTACGTTTGAGGGGCGATACGATCAGCTACTGGATTACATTGGCAAGGAAGGCGCTAGGGCGGACGTTTACCACATGGACTGGAGCGGCAACTACCCCGATGCAAAACAAATTCCCGTCCTAAGCCCCATAGGCACAGGGAAGAAATATCTCGGTCTCTGTCACGCCTATCCGTGGTTTACCGATGCAGAAGGGATTCAGGTTGTTTGTGTAGGTACGGACTCTAGCGGACGAGCGCTAGACCCCCGGATTGAGCGCCTGGAGTATCGAAACTCTATTGATAAGTCATTGTTTTAGGAGGAAGCAATCGTGAACGATATTGAAAAAACAGCTAAGCGAAGGTTCATTCATACGATATTTGGGTCGCCAGCCGTAACATGGCAATTGTTCAAAGACAGCGACGATCTGGCATTTTACATCCATAAGCACAACCCATTATTAGACGTGCTGTACCATCGAGCCATAGCCAAAGACTCTTCCGGCTTCTGGTCGGTATTCCAAAGGGTCAATAAAGATGATGTGGTTATGGTCATACACCTTTGCTATCTGAACCTTCAGACCAACGCACCAACGCATACATTGAACTGGCTCAAAGATGAGCTGATTAACGAGCGCCATCACCCATATATGAAAGACGCTTAAGGGTCTAAAACCCATACATACGAGGGGTTTAAGCCCTCATATGCGCTAAAATAGGAACATACACGCTGAGTTGGACGGCAGCGGTAGCCATATATAGATAAATCAGGGCAGCCTTAGTAGACGGGGGCTGCTTTTACTTTGGTGGAAATATCCTGAACTCTACATCCAATACTGCGTTTATTGGTATAGAGTTAAGTCTATGATATTCGCTTTGACTATAAGTTAGTACATCATGCCGCCTGGTCTGCGTTGTCTCAGCATTTCAGACTCAACGACACGCCTCACTTGCTCGGTAAGCTTGTTTGCTTGGTTGTTATCCATAGCACCCTCACCTGGAGCGTTATGCACGTTGACGACGATGCTGTTGCTTTGGGTGTTGTTGCGATTGTATTTGGCAGGGATGACCGCTTCGCCCTGATGAAGATAGGCTAGTTGGTTAATGGGGACGTAGGGGGTTCCGGTGGCATACGAGGGGGCGGGTATACCTAGCTTACCTCCCCCTACTAGCCGGTTGAATACGCCGCCCAATAGCCCTGTGCCTTTACCAATATTTCCGAATAAGCCGTCAAGTCCAATGTCAAGAAGCTTACTTGCAACGTTGCCCAACATATCTAGGAGTGCTTCACCCAGACTCTTAGTACCTAATATTAGCTCTTCCATTGCCGTTCGAGCAGAGCCACCTAGACCTTCTACCAACCCCACTTCAAGCTCGTGGGCGGCAAGACGGCTTTCTTTCAACAATTCCGTTAATCGCTTGGTTCTATCGGCATAATCTCTCTGTCTTGCATATTCTTGAGCGCGCTTATCTATGCCTTCGTACTTCCGCTCTTGCATCAGCTCGCCAAACCTAGTGCGCCTACCCGCATAATCTAAGCCCTGCATTACCCGGGCACTTTCACGCTCCTGCAATGACCCCATAAGAGACTGCAATCGCTTCTGTCCTTCCAGCTCTTGCGTTACGCGGTTGGTCGTCCAAAGCCTTTCGCTCTCTGCCTTCGCAATCTTCTCTGTCTCGGTGGCTAAGCCTTCAAGTGCCGACTTTTGCTCCCGGTTAGCCTTCATAGCCGCTGTAAAATCAACGCCACCTTTAATGCCTTCGCGCACCTTGATCGAGCGACCAATACTTAAGTCCTCATATGCATCATCAAGTTGCCGTACCTGACCCATCCACTCTCTACTGCGGTCATAAGCCTCCAAAGCGCTACCACTCAGACCTAACCTTCCACGCTGAGTCTCGATGTCAAACTGCGCGTCCCGATCTCTGCGCTTTTGAGTAGAAGCCTCTGCCTGTAAGCGGTCTTTTTCGCGTCTCAGCCGTTGAGCCTCTTTCCTAGCCGCATCCGCGTCCCTCTGCACCTTATCCCTCTGCTTCTGAGCCTCTTCCGCAGAGATAGGTAGCAGTGCGGGTACTTTTGAGGACGACGCGCGCCCTGTTACGGGTTGGCTTAACGGCACTCCCGCTGCTACCGCTGCTCCAGATATAGGATTAACTATCCGCACGGCATTGCCGTACGTCATCGTCCGAGGATCGATGCGCTGCCCATTCTTCGTATAACCCAAGTGAAGGTGCGATCCAGTGCTACCCCAGGAACCTTTATCGCCGCCAACAGCACCCAATAATTGCCCCTGTTTAACCGACTGCCCTTCCCTGACATTTACACTGCTTAGGTGTACGAGATCCTGAGTCCACTTATCATTACCTAGTTGCCCCTCAAGGACTAACTTATACTCACCTTTATTAGATACGACCTGCTTAATCTTTCCGCTAAATGAAGCGCGTACAGGGGTACCAGTCTTGTAAGCATAATCTTGACCGCTATGAGCGCCATACGGACGCTTAGCACCCCACATTCCCCCGCCACCAACGAGATTATTGCTAGCACCACCGCCTTCGACCGGAAAGATCATCGACTTGCTGTTTTCGCCACCAGTACTTACGCCCCAACTATTTAACGTTGCATTACCCCACTGTGTAAAGCTCTCTCCTATACCCTTAGCTTTCTCAGCCACCTGACCTAGCAAATTAAGCAGATTACCTATCTCGGCAGCCACACCCTTGATCGTCTCACCCCAAAAGTTATAGCCCTTGCCAATCAAGTCAACCGCAGCCTGAATACCCTCCAATATCGCCGGATACCTTTTCAAGTAGTCTTGTATCCCGCTAACTAAATCCCGCGTACCAGCCAATCCACTGTTGACCGCACCACTAATCGCTTTACCCAGCGCAATCGCCTCATCCTTGTTATCCGCTATCCACTTAGCTAAATCCTGAGCCAAACTCCCCGCTGACTTAAGGTCAACATTCATGCCGCCCAAAAACTCGGACACCAAATCGATACTTGCATTGACAACAGGCTGTATGGTGGTGAAGATGGATGCAAAAGCCGCTGTCACTTTATCCGCCATATTGGACAACTTCCCTTCTGTCGTCTTAGACAGGTTGTCCATCATATTTGCAAACTGCCCGCCTTTCTGCGTCGATTTCTCAAGGGCATAATCTATCTGATTAAAGCCTATGCGCCCTGCCTCGACGAGCTTTTTCACCTCTTCAGCAGTCACGCCATATTGCTTGGCTAACATCTGGACGATAGGGATACCACGCCCTTGTAGCTGGTTGATATCCTCCATGTAAGCTCTACCCTGAACTCTGAGCTTCCCATAGATATCCGCTAGCTCGTTGAATGGCGTGCCTGTCGCTGCCGCAACATCTCCTACCGTCTTGAGGCTCTTGGTCAGGTCGTTCGCTGCCACACCAAACGCCAACAATTTACTAGCCGCCTTTGTCACTTCCGGCAATTCAAAGGGCGTATTAGCAGCAAAAGCTGTCACACTCCTTAGCGCCTTTTCCGCAGCTTCCGCACTACCCAAGAAAGTCGTAAACTGCACCTTCGCTTTCTCGGCACTAGCACCCACGTCTAAAACTTTCTTCCCTAAGCCCCCTAACGACGCTATACCCTGCGCCGCCATACCAGCAATACCCATTCCTATGCCTTGGAAGATACCATCCATGACACGGTTTATCTTACTGCCCTCAGCCTTTATCGCCCCAGACAAACTCTCACAAAACGCCTTCCCAACCTTAGTACCATGTCGCGATGCATCACCCTGCAACTTGTTATAATCGCGGTTTAAGCTAGAAAAGTCCAGCCTTGCGTCAATCATTACTGAAGCTATAGAAGGCACTATCTTTTCTCCAAATATAAATAAATATTGAGTGCTAATAGGGGCGCTGGCAGAGCTTTTCGGGGTAGACCTTGGCACTCTTTATGTACGTTAAACGTAAAGACTGCTTCTGCACGTCAATCTCATACGGCAACAACCACCGAACCGTACCATTGGCTTCCAAGTCATACCATGGTCTTGAGGGGTCGTCTAACTCGCTCAGACTGTCCAACCATAAGCGCCAATAGGGTAGCTTCACCTTTTTTATAAACGGCAATCTATGATAATAGTTCTCATTCTCACGCATGGCGATCGCTACCTTTTCGCACCACCGTCCAACCTCCACTCCTTCCATTGTACTGTATACAGTATACTGTATACGTTTGAGCTAAAATAGGAAGGGAGTTAGACAGGAGGTTCGTGGCGATCGCTAGCACCATTTTGAAAGCTACCCCCTAAACGCCGTGACCCAACAACCCGATTACCACAAATATATAGCCGATATCGAGGACTGTGCGGCTAAGGGTATGACCCATGAAGACATCGCTGACTACATTGGCACTGCCACCCGCACCTTTCGCTATTGGTGCAAAGTCTCTCCAGAAGTCTACGCCGCATATAAACGCGGACGAGCAAAAGCCAAGTACTATGTCGTGGGCAAACTATTCGACCTAATCCGCGAAGGCAACGTAGCCGCCACAATCTTCTACCTCAAGACCCGATGCAGATGGCGAGAAACAGGGTGCATCGAGGACGACCTAACAGCACCCGACACCGCAGCGCCTCTCGACGAAAACTCCATAGCCCGCATTAAAACCCTCATCCGCGAAACAGAGGAAGAGATGCAAGCGATGGATGACATCCGCCAAAAAGGTGACGAGATGACCCACACAACGACGCTCAACCTAACACACCTCTACACTCCAAACAGCACCCCTACCGCCACTACTACTACTACCGCGCAGACACAACCACCAACACCACCTACAAAAAACCACCCCAATTAGAGCGGATATTAGACCATACTGAGATTATTGGTATAGACGAAGAGATGCCAAGAGCTTATCGGACTGTAGCCCAGTAGCGGTAAGTGTTTCAACCAATGCGAACAAAAATATTTCCGTAGCTATATCCCTTAAGAGGACGATAAGCGTCAGGAAAAAGCCTAAGAAACTCTTGCAAAGTCAGCCAGTCTTGGTAGGTAAACATAGACTTGCCTTGCGCTCGGAGATTAATACGCAAGTCCCCAAACTGCGTTAAATACTCGAGACAGATAAGAGCTTTACCAACCTCCTTTTGCGACAGGTGGTACTCAAAGGAAAGTAGGGGTATTGGCTGTGTCAACCCTTTCAACACCTCATATTCCCAACCTTCCACATCGATCTTGCAGTAGTCGGGTCGTCCATAGTCTTCAATAGCTCGATCGAGGGTTATTACAGGTACCTTTATCTCGTTTACGGTCACTTCATTGAGCCAATCTCGTTTGAGGCTGGAGTGGGAATGAACGCTGTTGATGTATAGCGTGGACTCTCCAACCTCCGCACCAACGGCACACTCACAATCGATCAGATTACTAAGGTAGTCCATGCACTTCATCTTAAGGTCGTATATGCAATCGGGCTGTGGCTCGAACGCTACCACTCTCATGCCAGCTTCCAAAAGTGCAAAGGTCTTCTTACCAACATTAGCGCCCACATCAAAGCAAAGACTGTCTGGCTCCAACAGCTTTGAATAGAAGGCTACCTCTTGGCGATGCTCAAAATGTCTATATATCGCTCTAATTGGTTGATACAGTCCGATTGTGGAAAGAAACTGTCTGGTGAACTTTGTGTTTATAGCTTTCATAGAAGGGGCAGGTTTTTCTCGTTTAATACGTAATCCTGATTACTTTCCAACCGTCATCCATTTGTTCCAATTCCGCTACTCCATCGTGTAAGTAGCATTCAGCTTTCACGCGCCCATCGTCATAAGTAAACTTAATAATGTTGCGCATGAATCGTTTACTACTGGGGGTATAAATTATCTGGTTTTCCAGTATTTCCACACTCATAAGTTCGCTAACACCGCCGTTATTTGATTTCCGTTCGAGAGCCGCGCGGAACCCACCCCAGATGTAGTGGGGATTTCAACCGTTTTAACACCCATTTTCGCGCGGCTTATCGTCGCTTCTACTATACTGTTTCGGCTTCAGATATTCAATATTTTTTAACACCTATATAACTATATAACGATCGATAAAAAATAAGCTTTACGCCTGTGCTGCATAAGTTTCATTCTTTAATGTGTCTATTTTTTAGTTAAAGTATTTTAACTCTTTAATAGTGTAGTTCTTAGAGTGCTTACTAACACCTCATCTATCATTGGTTTCCGTAATTATAACTATCAGAACATGCGAGCCGCAGGTGGACATAGGCTCAAAAGTTTTATCAGCTTGCTTGTTACCTTTTCTGCACAACGCAATAAAAGTTTATAAACTAGTAAATCAAGCAGTTGATTTGTACAAAACGATTGGGGTTGAATCTCTTGCTGGATATGGGTTTGAGGTAGATTTACTTCGCCACGCTCTGGCTGTGTAGAATGGCTAGACTCCTTTTCTGGTATAGGTTTGATGCCTAGTGCGTTTTATCGGTCTAAGCGACGAGATGTCAAGAGCTTTTCGGACAAGTGACCGTGTTCGGCAAGTAGAGCCATCTTATCTTTGACCAGCGCCGAATCTTGACCATGCCAGACACCATCCTCACGCACCCAAAGCACCTCATCATCATCTTCTGGCAACTGATCCAGGATGCCGTAAAACTTATCTTTTAGCTCATAGACCGAATACGGGTCGCACAACTCTTGTAGCTGCCGCATCGCCTCTTCCGCATCGCCCTTATCGATATAGACCACCGCAGACACCCACTGTACAACACCCTTTTCAGCCATCCGCGTTTGCACCAACCATCTACCCGTCGCCTCTGAAGGGACTATCCGATACCTCTGCCCATAGCTGGGGTCTGATTCCTTCCTCCTCTTCGCCTCTCCCACACCAAGCCTCCTTTACAACACCTGCGTACTACCTCTATTTTAACATCTGATAGCGCATTGCAACCCTTACACCATATAGGTTTCAGCGTTTTTAAAGCCAGTTTGGATCGCACCACTACACAATTGTTCCACCTCAATTTCACTAAAGCTGAAACCCTCTCTACGTATAGCTTCCAAACTATAGAGAAATCCCCTAGTTTGGAACGTATGCGGGAGGAGGGTTTCATGCACACCCATAGCGAGATTTAGTAGCGAGATTTAGGGACGGCATCTAACGCCTACCACTCTCATCCGTATACTGAGATTATTGGCATAGTAAGGATGGTCGGAGGATAGTGCGCTCGCCACCGTATAACTCGCTCCCACTATAGCTTTGAGTCCGGTCGGGAGTTGTTTCGCTCGCCCCTAATATCAACCTTCAAATATCACCCGCGATAACACCTCTATTGCCATACTGAGATTATTGGTATTTTCGGTCAGCCAAAAGCCATTTCCTGTAAGAGTTTCGCGGCTTTTAGGTGGATTTTTTCGGTCACTCGCTACACAATTGTACTTCTCGATTGCAACACTGAGATTATTGGTATAGCACGATAACACGAAACCCTCTCTGGACAAGGGTTCCATACTATGGGCATACCCATAATTTAGAAGTCTTGCGCAGCAAGGGTTCCATAAACCGCTCCGGTATTACGGAACTCATACGCAGCAAGGCTTCCAAACTGTAGGGAATTCCCTATAGTTTGAAACTCAAGCGCAGTAAGGGTTTCAAGACTCGCTTGATAGTTGGATGATTGATTAGGTGTGATGCCAAGGTCGGCTAACTTAACACGAGTACTATCATCGATGTGTATAGTACTAGGTTGTCCTTCTACCATTTTCCCGTCTTCCTTCATTTCCACAAGCTGCTCTCCTATCCTGCGTTTGCATCTTATGGATACCGCATGTGCTAGCCTTTCAGCCTCTTCACAATTAGCGTGAATGCGTTGCAGATAGTCGATGCTGTCGAAGACGACAACGTTAACAGCGGGCGATCAACCCTCTTTCCGTATACTGAGATTATTGGTGCTCCTTAAGACAGATGCCGTTTCAAACCGCAACTGTCCGCCTCACCCATATACTGTGTTTATTGGTATAGAGTTAAGTCTATGGTGAAGGGGTTTTTCATAGATGTTACAACCTCATTGACCTAAATTGCCTTGGTAAAGAGGCTGAAACCCTTATGTATCAAGCTGTACAACCTGTTACAACCTCTGATTTTAGGTTGTGACGGCTGAAACCCTTATGGCAGTAGGGTGTACAGCCTGTTACAACCTTTTACCCACTTTTTACTCTCTCTCCCAGCAATATGTATGTTCTTAACCTAGTCTTAACCTATATGGTGGATGCTGCTCCGTGCCTAACCTAATATCATCTTCTTGTAAACCTATATAGTAAAAAGGTTGTTACGGTTGTAACAGGAGAGCTAAAACTCTTATCTGATAAAGCTTTGAAGGTGTAACAACCTTTTAGATTGAGGTTGTAACAGGTTGTACAGGTAATAACGGGTAAAGCTGAAAGTGTTGATATATATAGGTTAGAAGGTGTTACAACCTAATGTCGTCTTTACAAAACTTAACAATCGAATAAAATAGCTCTAAATAGCAATATTTAGAGCTGTTGTTGTTAGCTGTTGTTGTTTGCTAGAAAGGCAGGTCTAGGGTGTAGTTAGGTGCATCATCGGAACCGATATAGTGCAAATAGCGGTTAAGTTTGCCGCCTATCCGACTTAATCGGTTCTCAAAGCCCAATAATTTTAAGTCCTGAGCTATATCCATCTGCCGCGCCCTATAGCCTTTAGTACCCGAGTGTGTATTAAAAGTAGCCCTAAGCACATTTTCGGTAGTGAACGGCTGCCTCTTTAGATCGGGCAGTGTTTCCAACAGTCCCTCATAAAAGTCCTTGGTTTGCCGATACTGCTGAGCATGGGCTTTGAAAGCTTCTATTTGCACGTCGTTGAGATATAGGGGTTCGCCTAATTGGTAATGGCGAAAAGCTTCAGCCCAGATGAGGTCGCGATGCTGTCTAACCCAATCAATGTCAAACTTTTTAGTCGGTTCCACTACCCACCATCGTCTAACACCATCAGGGTCAGTGATCACGGTATCGCTATTAGTACTGCCGCAGAAGATAAAGTGTCTGGGAAACTTTTCCGTCTTACTCATATATGGCGGTCTAAAAGCATCCATTTTTTGGGTGATATATGACTTTAATGCCGATATATCCGATTTCCTAAACGTCGCCTCAATCTCACCCAACTCCAATATCCAAAAGTTAACTGTCAGTTGCCTAAAATCCTTATTAGACGGGTCTGCCGTAACCTCGTAAAATTTCTCTTCACCTGCCAAGATGCTCATCAAGTGAGTTTTACCCAGACCCTCTACACTCTTTTGGATTAATACGCTATCAAATTTACAACCTGGCTCCATAGCCCTAGCAACTGCCCCCACTAACCACTTAAACACCAACAGCTTTTCTGTGTCCTTCTGTAGCCCCATCATGTCCACTAGCTGTCTAATGTAGCCTTTTGCATCGGGATGCTGAGCGGCATTCGTCTTCAGATACTCCCGCACCTCACTATATGGATTCGGTTTAGCAAAGCGGTGAAGCACGTCAACAAGATAGCTTTTCGGCACATCGTCCCCAATCATCTCACTCAATTTTGCCTGAAGTTCGGTAACGCAAAGCTGTCTACCCTTATAGCGAAAATCAAGACTAAACTCGTCAATGCCAAGGTGTTTGCTCATTACAGTAGAGACATAGTTCCAGATTTTAGCCTGCTTAGTCTCTGCTTGGGCTAAATCAGAAATTTGCTCACCCTCCTCTTCCCAAACCTCAAAATCAACTGCCTCTTCAATAGTCTCTACCACGCGATCGCGCCCAGCATTTACCAATAGGTCGTCTAGTCCTTTACCCTCAGACATACCCCATTGCGCGACCTTTACTAGACAACCCCGTTTAATAAGCAATCGCGCCAATTGTTCTAGCGCCATTCGTACCTGTGTCTTAACAGTTAGGTCTGCATCAAAGGCAAATATGAAAGTTCTACCAGGCTGAGCAAAGGCTTTCAGATTGTCGACTAGCTCTGCGCCCTTAGCTTGTTGTCCATTCCAAACACCAACCAGGGCAATAGTCGGTATTTCAATAGTTAATCCTGCCCCCGACTTTTTAGTGCCTTCTGTAAGGACTACGGGAATACTGACATCTTCCAACACCTTCCGCCAATAATCGGCTTCTGGCATCTGAAGATATATCGCCTCTGTCTTCGTTTTGCTAGGGGATAAGTACTTAGCCGACTTCTTGCCGCTAAAGAAAAAGGGCTTACCGGGCTTATATTGTCCAAAATCCGTAACTTCGCCTGTATGCGGATTAACACTCGCTACCCACCATCCATCAGCCAGCATGTCTTGGTCGTTGCCCTTTGGCGCACCCCAATTTAATAGCACTCTAGCTTGCTTGGCGCTCATCGACACCAAATTCAGGCGCGTAATCTCTGGACTAACCCCGCTATCCTCTACCCACTCCTTGACATGCCCCGTCCGAATACCCGGTATATTTGCCGCCCCAGATATTGGCGTGCTATAATTGACGTGTGAATGCGACTTTACTGCCGACCCATTATCGGCTACAATAGAGACAGGTGCGGCATTTGAGCCATTTTGGTCTAACATATTATCTCCTTGTTGATTGAATTGGTTGTGTTGTGCGGCATTTGAGCGGTGTAGCACTTTACCAACTCCTAAAGTGTCGTCTCCGTGGTCTGAAACGTTTAACCGATTCGACATCTTATTACCCGTAATTTGTTGGTTGGTTGAAGCATCGTCTCCTTGATGGTCGCGATTGAACTCCCGCGTTTGGTCGAGATGGTCTAAGAGTGGAAACGATCCGTCGTACCCGCCCAGTAAAGTCGGCATAGTATCTCCTTGTAATTTTTGCTCCCAACTCTTCCCCCGCTAAGGTTTCAAGTTGGGAAAGTAAACTAAGCTTTAATCTCTACACCCCTTTAGCTGCTAACTAGAGGGGTGTTTTGATTTATGCGCCTATCTGAGCCAAATAGCGATCGAGCGCCTCTCTTAGAATCTCAGATTTCTTCCTATTGGTAGAAACAGCTAACTTCTTCAATTGGCGATTAGTAGAAGTGGGTAATTTAAAACTGAGAAAATCTGATATTTCCGATTCTTTGAGTCGCTTTCGCATCGTCTCGTCCTCTTGTTCATATTTTATATAGTAACATTTTTGAAATTCCTGCGTAGCCTAGATTTGACATGACGAAACTAACAACAATTAACACGCTAATATCCACATCCTAATAATAGGAATATACTAAAATAAACCTAAAACAAATCCGGTATTTGGGGTTTAGTTACTATGCCGGCATAGGATTCATACAGCACTCTGACAGCGTGACCAGTCAAGGCAGCGATTGATATAGGACTCATGCCGGACTCTAGAGCATGGCTAATGAAGGTAGCTCTTGTTAGGTATGGTCTACGATAGGGTATACCAAGCTTGGCTAGCACGTTCCTCCAAGCCCTGTTAGCGAAGTTGTGTTCGTCGATTGGTAAGCCAGTAGGAGAAGGGAAGACAAGGCGATCGGGCATTGAGTCAGCGATCCCATCTAGCAAACTTCGCAGCCTGTCATTGATAGGGATATAGCGATCGCGATTGGTCTTGGTGCCCTTTCTCTGTCCCTTGCTGATAGACTCTCCTATCCAGATAGCATCCTTGCCAATGCTGCCCCACCTCAATGCTCTAGCCTCACCAGTACGGCACCCGGTCAAGAACAAGAATTCCACGAATGGCGCATAGTGGCTGTAGTACCTGTCACACTTGAAAGCTTTGACGATTGCTGTGATTTCATTCTTGGTGAAAGGGTTTGGTTTGCGTTTGGGCGGTACTTTGATTCGTTGTTGCAGAGTCTTCCAGGGATTGATGGGCTGTTTGCTCCAATTCCAGCAAGCTGCTAGTAGACCCAACCTTTCCTTATACACGCGATCGGACAAATCACCCCTGATGGTTTCAGCGAACGCTTTAGCAGTAGCGACACCAATTGTTTGTGCTTGCTTGCTGCCTACAGTATGTGACTGGAGTTGATTCAATATGGCTTTATACTTGTCTAGTGTAGTGCTAGCTACCTCTTCTGCCCTAGCTTGGATGAATTGCTCAAATAGGTTTGCAACGCTAACGGGTGCTTTAGCCGTAGGACGGTACTTCTCAAGCGTATGGTCAAAGCTCCCACTTAGCAGATCCACATCAATTTGGCGCGCTATTAGTGAAGCTCTAATGCGGTTTTCTTTGGTATCGTGTAAACCGACTGCTAGCGATCTCTGGTTGCCATTAACCCTGAAACGCAGACGCAGCCTACCTTTTACCGCTTCAACAGCAACAGTATTCTTTGCATTTTTCGTACTCATTTTCATACTCAAACTGATGAATACGATCGCTGAATGTTAAAATACCAAGTGGCATATAGGAATTTGAGACTAGCAGTCCAAAATCTAAATTAGTACGGGGAATTAGCTCAGTTGGTAGAGCGCTGCGATCGCACCGCAGAGGTCAGGGGTTCGAGTCTCCTATTCTCCATTACCTAAAACCCCTTTACAGAAAGGGTTTTGTTGTTTTTAAATCTGATTTCGTTCTAGGGTTCATTCTCAATAGTAACCCAAAAATGGGGATAAATCGAGATATCTAGAGCTGGAATTGAGATAGGATTGAGATAATTTAATCGGGGCTATTAAGCATATGGCAAGGGTTTCGGACGCTACGAAGAAACCACATGAGATAAACCCAGGTTCTCGATCTTTATCTCAATCTGTATCTCAATCTCAACAAAAGAAGAAAGCAGCTAAGGGGACAGTTGTAGTTCAGATATTCAAGGAACGTCTGCGTTTAGTGTGGAGCTACGCCGGAAAGCGTTACTTTCTCTACTTGGGGCTACCTGATAGTAAAACGAACCGAATCGTAGCTGACCAAAAAGCTAGACAGATAGAAGGGGACATGGCTACGGGTAATTTTGACCCAACCCTGAAAAAGTACAAATTTGAGGCCGTACTGAAGCAAAGCCAGATATCAGCAGTTGCTCTGTTTGAGCAGTTTACAGAGAGTAAAGCGAAGTATTTAGCAGCTCCAACTCTAGCCAAATATGCCGCGATTATTGCATATTTTAAGCAGTGCTTTGGAGACAATCCTGCAAGTGCGATCGCAGAGGTTGATGCAGAAACCTTCACTGACTGGCTGTTAACTCAGATCGAACCAATTACAGCAAAAGATAGATTAGCTCTAATTAAGGCTTGCTGGCGATGGGGAATCGAGCAAGATCTAGTTGAATCTAATCCTTGGAAAGAAATGTCCAAGCGCATCAAGCCCGCACCAAAGCAACCGCCTAAGCCTTTCAGCCGTGAAGAGATGGGGGCGATCGTTCATGCTTTCAGAAGCGATCGCTACTACCATCACTATGCTGACTACGTAGAGTTTTTATTTGGAACAGGTTGCCGCACAGGTGAAGCAATTGGATTGAAATGGAAACACGTTAGTCATGATTGCTCAACTGTATGGATTGGTGAAAGCTTGAGTCGCAAGGTGAGAAAGTCCACCAAAACCAATCGCGCCAGAACGATCGCCCTAACACCCAAGCTACAAGCAATATTACTAGCTAAACGATCTGCTGAATTTGACCCAGAGGGATTGGTTTTTACTGCCCCCAAAGGAGGAGCGATTGATGATAACAATTTCAGGAATCGTGCTTGGAAAACAGTACTTACTCGTTTAGAAATTGACTATCGCAAACCTTACACTACACGTCACACTCTCGTTAGCCATGCTTTAGATCTAGGAATGAACCCAGTTATGGTTGCTCAACTGACAGGACATGACGTGCAGGTGCTGTTCAAGAACTACGCTGGCAACGTCAACTCTAGACCTCGGCTACCAGAACTTTGAGTGCCACAAACGTTGTGTGACTTAACCTAAATTTTATTAATTAAGCCCGACCTCAGTTTTACTATCTAACTGAGGTTTTGATATTTTTTACTGCCAATTTGCGTTTAATTAAATAATATATAACTTCAGAAAGAAATTGGTTCTCTAGATGAAGTAACTCTAGGGAAAATAAATATTAGTGGATATAATTGGCTCAGGAATAAAATAAATGATTCAACGTTGCTTGTACTGAAGTAAACAGTAAGTTACAAAGCTGTTAAATAATTCTGTACTCAGAAGAAAGTTATCGATTTTTGGCATTCAGAATACTCGCTTCATAGAGGTTGGCTATAAATGGTAATGAACCACTCGACTGCTCAAAATTCTCCCATTTCTGAAATTTGGATTAACAAACATATTGCGGCAAAGATTCTTGGTTTATCAATTCATACTCTAAAAAAACTTCGCAGTGAAAAAGCACGTCCAGAGGATCGTTTGCTTGAGGGAATTCACTTTGTACGTTATGGAAAATACTGTGTAAGATACAATGCCGAGCTATTGAGAGACTACGCAGCAACACGCTCCGATCCAAAAACTCATAGGCGAGCTATTGAGATATATCTTGCCTCCCTGCCCAGCAACCAACCCAAGCGAGTAGGTAGAGCGCGTAATATTTCTTAAGTAGTGTCAAACTTGCAAGTGCAGAATGTTCTTTCCTCTTTCGAGAAAAGAAGCAGACTAGCGGATGCGGATGAGGTACTCGATTGTTGGCTGTTGAGGATAAAGTAAAAGTAATAGCTAATACTCTCATGCTACAATCTGGCTCTTGTTTCCCAGTCGCCTTTGTGTTCTCGACCGGTAGACTTACCGCTCCATAGCTTATGACAGCAATTACTTTAAACTTAGAACCAGTAATCCATTTAACTGACGAGCAGTTTTATCAACTGTGTCAAGCAAATCGCGATGTCAGATTTGAGCGCACGGCAGAAGGTGAACTAATTGTTATGCCACCAACAGGAGGAGAAACAGGCGATCGTAACTCGGAGATGAATTTTCAACTGCGAGCTTGGAACAAGCAAACTCGCTTAGGAAAAGTATTTGATTCCTCTACGGGATTCAAACTGCCCAATGGCGTAGATCGTTCTCCCGATGCTGCTTGGGTCAGATTAGAGCGATGGGAAGCTCTCACGCCAGAACAACGCCAGAAATTTCCGCCTCTAGCACCCGATTTCGCGATCGAGCTGCGTTCTGCTACTGACGAACTCAAGCCATTACAGGCAAAAATGCAGGAGTACCGCGATAATGGAGTTCGTTTAGGTTGGCTGCTCGATCCCCAAAGACAAATTGTAGAAATTTATCGCATTGGGATAGATGTAGAGGTAATACAGTCGCCTACGACTTTATCAGGGGAAGATGTACTGCCTGGTTTTGTTATGGACTTGAGCGAGATTGTCTAATCGCCAAGTCTTAATGCAGAAAATTGAGCGGGGCGATCGCTACAGTACACCAAGTTAGTATGCTACAGCTGCTCCCGCACTCTTACGACGATCGTTAGCGCCGTAAAGCATCCCAGTTTGAGGATCGATCGCGATCGATTCGGCAGCACCCCAACTACCGAAAGGAACTATCCTGTATCCCATATCCCATAATTGCCCAAAAACACTGGAATTCAGGGTATAGGGTTCGGTCAAGACAAAATTGGGCAATCCCTGATAGTGAACGCGAGGAGTATTGACAGCTTTATCGATCTTCATGCCGTAATCAATAACATTGGTGAGGACTTGGAGAACAGTAGTAGGAATGGTGGAACCACCAGGACTACCCGTCACCATGAAAGCTTTACCGTTCTTCGTCACAATCGTAGGAGACATGGAACTGAGCGGGCGCTTACCAGGTGCGATCGCATTGGCTTTTCCCTGTACCAAGCCAAACTGATTTGGGACACCAGGTTTTGCCGCAAAATCATCCATCTCGTTGTTGAGGAAAAACCCCGTTCTTGGAGCAATGACTCCAGCACCAAAGTAAGAATTAATCGTGTAGGTCACAGATACGGCATTTCCATGACGATCCACAACTGAGTAATGAGTTGTATTCGTTCCTTCTCGACTGGATGTGATGCGAGAGTAAACTTGCTGTGGAGGTGTGGCACGAGTTGTCGAAATCTGATGACGAATTCTAGCCGCATACTCTTTCGATAGCAGTCGTTCTGTGGGATTGTTGACAAAAGCCGGATCGCCTAAGTAGGTATTGCGATCGCCGTAAGCATAGAGCATTGACTCAAACATCAGATGTAGACTGCTTGCTGAGTGCCAGCCTAACTGTTTGAGCTGATAACCTTCGAGAATATTCAGCATTTGGCATAAAGTCACGCCACCACCAGGGGGAGGCGCAGAAATCACCTCATATCCCCGATAGCTGCACGAAAGGGGTTGCGTTTGAGCGACTTTGTAGTTAGTAAAATCTTGAAGCGTCAGAATTCCACCATTTTTGTTGCTAGCTTTGACAATTTCAGATGCGATCGCACCCCGATAAAAACCATCCGCTCCCCGATCGGCAATCAGTTTGAGAGTTTGAGCTAAATCTTTTTGCACCAAGCGATCGCCGATTTGATAGGGGGTCTTACCGTCCTTCAAGAAGATAGCAGCAATGTTTGGTCGTGTCTGAAACTGCTTGAGATTCGAGTTGAGGATTTTGACATCTCCTGGCTGCAAAACAAAGCCTTTCTCGGCTAAGGCGATCGCGCCAGCCATTACCGTAGAGCGACTCATCGTGCCATATTGTGACAATGCCTGCTCTAACCCTTTCACCGTCCCTGGTACGGCAACAGCTAAGTAACCCTCTTTGCTCAACTTAGAAACCACTTGACCTTGCCGATCCTGGTACATATTCTGGCGTGCTGCCAACGGTGCTTGTTCGCGGAAGTTAAGAAAAGTATTTTTGCCATTAGCAAAGCGAATTAGCATGAATCCCCCACCGCCAATGTTGCCACAGCAAGGATCGGTAACAGCCAGCGCGTAACCGACAGCTACAGCTGCATCAACAGCATTGCCACCTTGCTTGAGGATTGACAATCCTACTCTAGATGCTTCGCGTTGTGTCGTGACGACAACACCGTTTTTCCCCGATACTGGGTTGGGCGAGTTAGAAATAGTGACTCCACCACAACTCGGTGCTGTTATCTTCTGGCACTCTAACCAACTGATGAAGCGATAAGCATAAGTCAGAGGATGGTAGACATTCCCCGATACAGCTATATCTAACCCTAGAATGGTGACGATTAACCCACAACTAGCTGCTGTAACCCGCAGGCATTTTTTTCTCCGTTTTTTCGGCAACATTATATCTTTTGACAGATTATCGAGCAAAATTCTACCGAAAAAGAAACTGTGGTTACATCTGTCTTACAATTGATCGCAGTCAGATTAGCTAAGCACACATTCATGACTAAAAACTTGTTGGGAAATTGTCGCGCTCGCGAATAGAAATGATTCAGAAATATTGGATGAGCAGATTGGGATCGCTCGCAGCAAGTGTAACGCTCTGCCTTGTTGCTTCACTGCCAATCTCCGCTCAAATTGTTCCAGATACTACGCTACCAAATAATTCTCAAGTTGAGGCTATTGACAAAGAGCGGGTAATTACTGGAGGCACTCAAGCAGGTGGCAACTTATTTCATAGTTTCGAGCGATTTTCTCTCCCTACTGGCAATACTGCCTACTTCAATTCTGCTCAAAATCTTCAGAACATTTTTAGCAGAGTCACGGGTGGCTCAATTTCTAATATTGATGGCATCATCCGCGCCAACGGTACTGCTAATCTATTTTTGCTCAATCCTAACGGAATGATTTTTGGTGCCAATGCACGATTAAATATTGGTGGCTCTTTTGTTGGCAGTACGGCGAGTAGCTTAAAGTTTGCGGATGGAACCCAATTTAGTGCTAAAGCAGCTCAAAATAAACCCCTATTAACTATCAGCGTACCAATTGGATTAAATTTTCAAGGTAATCCAAGTTCAATTCGCGTCCAGAATGTCGGTCACAATCTTGGCGGAATTGGTAACGTACCAGTGAGTAGGAACAATAGCTCGAATGCTAGTTTGAGTGTCAAACCAGGTAGAACACTGGCATTGGTAGGAGGAGAGATTGACTTAGAAGGGGGTCTGCTAACGACGGCAGGGGGCCGAATTGAATTAGGCAGTGTCGAAAATGGAACTGCCGCTCTCGACCTCACTAACTCGCGATTGAGCGTGCAGTATCAAAATACTTCAAAATTCCGAGATCTTCGGCTCTCAAAACGCTCTTTATTAGATGTTAGCGGTAACCCAAGTGGCGCGATTCATCTACAAGGTCAGCGGATAACACTGAGCAATGGTTCTGTAATCTTGTCACAGAATCAAGGCAGACAACCATCTGGAAATATTAGTGTCAATGCAACTGATTCGGTGGAAATCAGCGGTACAGATCCAGAAGCCAGAATTCTCGGCAGTTTGTGGAATGAAACTTGAGGATTGGGAGATGGAGGAGAGATAGCAGTAACAACACCCAAATTGGTTCTGCAAGCTGGAGGCACGATTACGACTCGAACTTATGGCAATGCAAAAGCAGGCGACATCATCTTAAACGCGACTGAATCTCTACAAGTCATTGGAGGCTCGCCCATTACTCCCAGAGCAGTCAGCAACATTTCTTCTTTTACTTTCAGTGCGGGTCAATCTGGCGATTTGAAAGTGTCAACCAAAGATTTAATTGCTGCTGGAGGAGGTGTTTTGTCATCGACAACTGCTGGTAGTGGAAAAGGAGGAGACATCACAATCGATGCTACCGACTCAGTTCAAATGAATGGAGTCAAACCAAATTTATTCTTACCTAGTGCGATCGCTGCCTCAACTGTTGGCACTGGTGAAGCTGGCAAGCTGACGATTAATACATCGAGATTAGTCATCAGCAATGGAGGTAGGATTGATTCTTCTACCATTGCTGCTGGTGCGGCTGGTAGCGTCAACATTAATGCTCGAGATTCTGTAGAGGTGAGTGGCGTAGTACCAGGGTCTCGCAATCCTAGTTTAGTGATTTCGTCTGCTAACACCTTGGATGAAACTTTAGTTCAAGCCTTTGGAACACCGCCGCAGTTAACTGGAGCATCTGGAGATGTCACAATTAATACCCAAAACTTGAGCGTGACAGATGGAGGTCTACTCAACGTTCGTAATGACGGATTGGGCAATGCCGGACAAATTCACGTAAATGCTCGTTCCATTAACTTGAACAATAACGGAGGTATTACAGCTGCCACTGCTGCTGGTGAAGGAGGTAACATCTCTTTGCAATCTGAAAACTTACAGCTAGGCAATAGTGCGATTACTGCTAGTGCGGGAGGAAATCGTAATGGTGGCAACATCAAAATCGACACCAGTATCCTTACCACTGCGGGTAGTAGTATTGTAGCCAATGCCATCCGAGGTAATAGTGGCAGAGTTAGCATTAATACTCAAGGCTTCTTTCGCTCGCCCGATACGGCGATCGCTGCTAGTTCGCAGCTAGGAATTAATGGCACTGTCCAAATTAATACTTTGCTGGTCAATCCTAGCCGCGATCTAACTCAGCCAGAAGTCGTCCGCTCCACTCCTGAAATCGCCTCAGTTTGTCAAGGAAGGTCGAATGCAGCAGCAAGCGAATATGTCATCACTGGTACTGGTGGTATTCCATCTAGCCCCGATGACTTGCTCTCCAGCAATAGGGGCTGGCACGACAATTTTGTTGTCCCTATTGCTGGCGAGGATTTAGGAGAACCGAACTCATCAAGATCTGGAGAACCAACACAGCTAGTCGAGGCACAAGGTTGGAGACAGAATTCTGATGGGACAATTATTTTAACAGCAGAGCCTAACACTGCCATCTCAGATAGTTCTGTTTCTACTCTCTCGTGTCGGCTGCAACCCGTGACTAGAGAGTCTTTATCTTCAGAAAATACAGCACGACAGCATGAGTAAGTCTCGGTACTGGTTGAAATACTTTTTGTTGGGAATCGGTCTGTCCTTGTTGATTCTTCTGGGTCAGCCAGGAGCTAGCAGAGCAAGATTACCTGTGTTCTTGGCTGAGGCAACTCAAAAAAACATACAACAGCATCACAAAGCGCGATCGCTAACCCAAGCAGGTCACAAGCAATTGGATCGGGTCAGGCAAGTCATGCCTTACAAACTTGGCAGTCAGCTACAAAAATCTATCAGCAATTAGGCGATCGCGTTGGCGTGAAAGGCAGCTTAGTGAATCAAAGTCTGGCTTTACAAGCAGAAGGCTTATATCCTCGCGCCTGCAAAACTCTACTGCAAGTCATCGAACTAGAAGAATGGATTTGCGAGTCAGTGGAGCCAGACAATTCTACTCCCAAAAAATTCGCAGAATCTTTAGATAAAGTACTCCAAGGGCGATCGGATACAACCGTTTTAGTAGCTGGGTTACATAGTTTAGGTGATGTGCTGAGGCTACTAGGTAAACCCGATGAGTCTGAAATTGCTTTACAAAAAGCACTCTCGATCGCCAAACACCAAAACGTCGAACGGGATTTCAACGAGATTCTGCTGAGTTTAGCTAACACTCAAACAACTTTCTATAAGCGATCGCTCGATAGATATCAGTTAACAGAAGAACCCTTGGCAAAAGATAAGTTACAAAAGCAAGTACAAGACAATATTAACCAAGCACTCGCACTGTATCGGCAGATTGCCAACTCCGAGCGAGCAAGTACAGCAATACAAGCACGACTCAACCAACTGAGTTTACTACTAGAGTTTAGGGGAACTGTATCTAAAGCTAATTCAGCTTTTAAACCGTTGTTAGGTAACAACAAGTCTCAAATTCAACAAGTAATTCAACCGCTGTTAACAGCTCAATTTGCTCAATTGTCAGCCATACCATCTATCTACGCTCAACTCAATTTTGCCCAGAGCTTAATAAAGATCGGTCAAGAGCGAGAGTTAAGACAATTTCTTTTCCCAGCAGAGAAACAACCTTTATTTACAGCACTATCTTTAGCTCAACAGTCTTTAAAAGCTGCTGAAAAATTACCCGACATTCGAGTGCAATCTTATGCTTTAGGAACCATAGGTAAAATCTACTTCCAACTAGAAAGAACCGAACGAGCCAAACCATTTCTAGAAACAGCTTTAGGAAAAGCTCAATCGATTCGAGCTTGGGATATTGCTTATCAGTGGCAGCAAGAGTTGGCTCGCTTATATCAAGCTACAGGAGAATTGGACAAGGCGAGAGAGGCATATGCAGCTGCAATTAACAACCTCGATCTCCTGAGAGATAATCTTCTCTCAATTAATTCAGAGCTACAATTTTCATTTAAGGAGAAGGTTGAGCCTGTTTACCGACAATACATGAAGTTGTTGTTAGCATCTCCTCACCCCGATCTCGAACGCACAATTCAAATTAACGAAAGGCTTCAGGTAGCAGAATTAGAAAATTTTCTTGGGTGCGGCAAACTCGATCTCGTTTCTTTAGATAAAATTCAAGCTGCTAAAAATCCACCAGCGATCGTTCATGTTATTCAACTAGGAGAGGATGTCGAAGTCATAGTTCGTTCGCCCGATCGCTCTCTACATCGCTACACTCAGAATGCATCATCAGTCAGAAGTTACGTTGATAATTTGCTACTTAATTTGCAAGAGCCAAGATTTGTCTATACGGATGAAAGAGAAATTCTGACATATACTCAAAAACTTTATAACTTGCTACTTGCACCGATAAAATCTTATTTACCGCAGTCGGGAACGTTAGTATTTGTCCTAGACAGCCCTTTCCAGAATCTACCGATGTCGCTATTGCATGACGGACAAAACTATTTAGTAAAACAGTACGGTATTTCAGTCGCATTAGGTTCGCAGTTGCGGCAACCTCAAGCTCTACAAAAGAAGCAATTGAAGGCTTTGATTGCAGGTTTGTCCGAAAAAAGCCCCAGTTTTGCCGCTCCTAACGCTCCGCCGAATTTGACTCCTCTACCTGAAGTGGCAGAAGAAGTTGCAGATGTCAAAGCAAATACTGTTGCGGCAGTGGAATTGCTCAACGAACAGTTTACAAGCGATCGCTTCCGCCAGCAGATAGATAGAGCTGATTTTCCAGTCATTCATATCACCACCCACGGACAATTCAGCTCCGATCCCCAGCAGACAGTAATTTTAGCCTGGGATCGAGCGATCGATGTCAGGGAATTGAATAGGCTATTGCGAAATCGAGCGCAAAACGAGTCAAGTAGTCTGGAACTGTTGGTTTTAAGTGCCTGTCAAACTGCAAAAGGAGACAAGCGTTCGGCGTTGGGAATTGCCGGAGTAGCGGCTCAAGCTGGGGCGCGGAGTACGATCGCCACTTTGTGGTTAGTGGATGCGACTTCTAACGCTCAATTGATAGGCGAGTTCTACAGTGGGTTAAAAAATGGTCTTGACAAGGCAGAAGCATTACGGCAAGCGCAATTAACATTACTGTCAAATCCCAAGTCTCAACACCCGTACTACTGGTCATCTTTTATCCTGGTTGGAAGCTGGCTATAGCATTTGCCCGCCTCAAGCCGATTCGTGCCTTAGCCAATTCGGTTGAATTATTCACTGCTGCTGCTAATTGTGCTGCTGTTGCGTACTCGCGCCTAGCCTCCTGGGGTAATCCTGCCTCTAAATAGCGATCGCCCAACACCCTATACAAAGTTGGATTCCGACTACCTGCCTTGGCTCTACCGTTGAGAGTGTTAATTGTCTCGCTCAGTAAATTTTGTGACATATAAATAGCGTCAAGGTCGAGAAAAGCGGCTTCATCTTTAGGCAAGTTTAAATTGTGAATCTGCTTAATTCTCGCTGCAATTTTTTTAGCATTATTTTCCGCCACTAAGTTAACTACCGAAGTACTGGCACTAACAGCAGAGTTGTTACGGTTAGCAATTACAGTAATTTTGTAGGCATTGCCAAATTGCAAAGCTGGCTGATGTTTGGGGTAAGTTAACACCCGATCTTTCACTACAACTTGCCAGTCCACGCCTTGACCGCTCACTTGCACGGTATAGCTAGTAGCATGAGTGACAGCATACCAGGAGATGGTTGGACGGCGATTTAATAGTGTGCTGCTGTAGGGGCTAATTATCGCTGGAGTGTTGTTACCTTCGCCTGGACCTTTGAATTTGGGACAAGCACTGCGATTTTCTGGAGTACATGGTTTAAACCTTGTTGCTCTGGGCATACACCCGTTGAGTTGGTCAGTAGCATTACCACCTTTTAACTGTAAAATTTGTTGGTTTAAGTAGCACAAAACTTCAACCGTTCTTCCACTCTTTGGTTGTAAGCGATCGCCTGGACAGATTAGGCTACCAGCTTTTAAGCCGCGATCGCTATTGTTCAGCACGCGCCCAATAGGAGTACACTTTAACTGACTCGCATTGGGTCTGGGAGATGAAGCTTGAGCAACAGCAATACTTCCATCCAGGAACGCGAGTAAAAGTGCAATCGATAAACTACGTCCGATCAACTTTTTTGACATCTACTAGATCGAGAATACCAATAATTACAGCTGTTATTACAGTAGTTGCAGGATGATTGATACTTTTGCATATGTCGATGGTAGGATTCTTATCGCTGCCAAAGTCTCTGTAATACTCGTTGTCGCCATTCTTGCACCTCTGGCAAATCCGAACTCGCTAGCAGGCAAACCTCCCAGGACAGCTTGGCACTTTCTCCTAAAGCTTCCTGCGTCTGCGCTAGAAGGCAATAGGTGTCAACCCTTTGCGGGTCTAGTTGCAATGACTTTTGTAAGTGATTCTTCGCTTCCAGATAGCGTTTTTGTCCGAGTTCTGCCCAGCCTAAATTCTTGTATAAAGCAGCTTGAGAGTCAGGAACCTGAGTTTTACTTAAACCTTCTTGCGCTAATTTTATGGCTGCATTATATTCTCCATTTATATTCCTAAGACGTGACAAGTTATTGATTGCACCGACAGCGCGATCGCGATCGATCTGTATTGCCAGCTTGTACTGCTGTTCGGCGAGATCGTATTTTCCGCGATCGTCGTAAAAGCTGCCCAATCCATAATGCCCTTCCCAGTTATTAGGTTTTAATTGAAATGCTTTTTGATAGCGATCGGCAACACATTTGTAGTCATTCAGTTGTTGACAGGTCAATGCCAAATTATTGTAAGCATCTACATCAAGCGGGTTATATTTTATTGCTTGCTCATAATTTTTCTTAGCAATTGCAGGATTATTTTGATGACGAGAGGCTTGCTCGAAGTAAAAGCTAGAAACCGAAGCAGCAGCGTTTGGCTGAAGCCAAATTGCCAAGTCAAAATTTCGTCGAGCATCTGATAAGCGATTTTCTCGTTGAGCTTTTTCCCCTTGTTCTAAAAGAGAATTGACGATTGCAGGTAAAGATAGGTGATAGATTGCATAAGTTAAAAACAGACTTAAAGCGATCGCACCGATTCTAAATGGCTTTGACTTAACCAGACGATTTAGCTTCGACTTGAAAGGTAATCGCTCCAGTTGTTGCAAAATAATTTGAGTATTTTGCGGTCGCTTGCCAGGTAAGTGCGCCATCAGCTCATCGATAAAATCAGCAAAAGGCTCGTCAATTTGCGCTGCTAGTTTTCTCCACATCAACTGCCCTGTTTCGGGATCGCTAGGGATATTGAGTAAAGGAATACCTGTGAGCAAATAGACAAAAGTGCGTCCTAATGCATAAAAATCTGATTGCGGTACGGCTTTCCCGTTCAATTGCTCTATCGGCGTATAGCAAGCCGTTCCGATCGCAGTGACATTATAGAATCCACCTACCTCAGTTGTGCTACTCAAACCTCTACTCACTTTTGCCATGTAAGTGTTAGTCGTCTCGCGGACAGCACCAAAATCAATTAATGCTAATTGTCCATCGGGCTTTAAGATGATGTTTGTTGGTTTGATATCTCGATGAAAAAATCCATAAGAATGTAGATTGCCGAGAATTTCTACGATTTGTCCCAGCCAATCTAGAGCCAAAACTTGAGAAATTTTACCGCGAAGCTCTATCCAATCATTCAAGTTTTGACCAGGAATTTTCTCCATCACCAAACAATGTAACTGTGGGGCATCTCCACTCGGTTGAAATGCAAAATACCCATCTACGTCAACTCTAGGAATACCTGGAGAATCTACTAGCGATAACACATTAGCTTCTCGTTCCATCAACTGAATTAACTTAGAGTTTGTGGAGCTGAGGATTTTCATAACTTTATGCGTTCCTGGTGGGTCTACCCACGTTCCCCGCTCGTCTACGACTTCAAATACTTCTGTAGAGCTATCTGTATCTAGCGGGCGCAAAGGCATGAGTAAACGAAACTGTCCGTTAACGAGTAATGGAGTGCCGCAATACTGGCACTGTTCTAAATCGTCCGAATTGATGCGATTTCTGCAATAAGGATTGATACAATAACTCACACCGCAAAGCGCTCAGGAGGCTTAGATAAACTGAATAATTCAGGAGCTGTACCTAGCAATCCCGTTTGTTCCTGTTGAATCACATATTTTTTTATTATCGGTGGGAGCTTGAGGAACAATTCTTTTGTGACTTTATCCGCGCTCACTACAATCAAAGAGCGATCGCCCAGAGTTTCTATAGCTTCAACTAATCCTGAGCAAGATAAAGTATTTTTTGTACGAGTTTGTAACTCTTCAAACATCTGAGTGAAACTAATTGTTCCAGAAGCATCGATTGTCTTTTCTGCTAAATAAAGCAAAATTTGCTTCTCTAAATGAGTTAATCGACCTGGTTGATACTGTTGGGCTAAGATTTCTCTAAATATTTCCGAAATTAGATCGGTTTTGTAGTGAAGGAATTTGGTTACACTGCCACTAAAGAACTTTTCAATACGACTGGCAACTAATTCGATTGCTGCGGGATTGCCTAAGTAGGGTTCGAGCAATTCTGACCATTTATGCTCGTCAGTTAATCCTCTAGCTTGCAAAATCTCCTTAGCTGCTTTCACATCCAAACCTTCCAGTTTGAACAAATCACTCGGTCGTCCTGAACGTTGTAATTTCATTAAGTCTTTGAAAGGCTCTCTACTGGTCAAAATAATGCAGCTAGAATGCTTTGCTTCTATAATTCGACGGAAGAAAACGCTATATTCCGAGTATTGTTCTGCGTAGGGATTGAAGCTACTATTTCTGTCTTTTCGCAACCAGCCTTCGGCGCTATCTAGTACTAATAGACAACGACGCATAGAGATCGCTTTTATGAGGAGAGTAGCTAGCTCTTGCGTGCTTTGAGGCAGCTGTTGCTCTGAGATTGCTGGTAGAGCTAGATCGTTAAGCAGATCGGCGAGTAAGCCTTTCAGTGTTGGACTATAGTGAACCGATTTCCAAATTAAGCAATCGAACTGGGGCTGACGCTTTGTACTTATTTCTTCGATTAATTTTGCTGTCAAAGCACTTTTACCAATCCCTGGCGCTCCATAGATGACTAGGCAGCGGCAATCGGCGATCGCGTCCCTAAGTCGATTCAGTTCTACCTCGCGTCCAAAAAAAGTTTGCACTTGAGGAGGCTGTCCCCCAATCACAGGTATAGCGGAGGTATTAACAGGATTGAGCTGACTAGGAGCTGGTGACAAAAGAGAGCCTGCTACCATTCTTCGTTCCAAAATACTCCGCAACCGTTTCTTGGTAACTTTTTCGCCATCTCCCAAAACTCCCGTGAGCAAAATCCATAGTTTCCGCCCGACATCGCGCTGCAAGCGATCAATGCTGTAAGAAAAAGTGGCGGCGATTTCCTTATACTCTTTGTCCTCCCAAGCAGCTTCTATTACTAGCTTTTCATCCTGATTCAAGCGTCTACCTGCTTTGGCAAACACCATATCGTCTATTGCTTGAATAGCTTCTTGGTAGTTCATTACTTAAGCCCTACGTTCTTACAGTTTAAGTTCTGAAAGCGGAATTTCGAGAACTTAAGTATACACGCTCAACTTAAACATCCACTCAAAATACACTTTTATGAGGCTGTACAACTAGTATCTGTTCCCCTAAAAAGCCTTATCCATACGCAACAGCTAATACCCACATTACTTATACAGTTTAGTTTCAAGCTTATCTTGAAGAGAAGCGCCGACATTTTACTTTACTTAACGATTAAAAGCGATCGATACATCTGTACCCGTGATAAAGTGACAAGTTAAGTGTACACCTCAAGCAAAAACTAGCAGGAAACTCCTTCAGCCCTCTTTTCGCCGCTGCACTTAGATGCCGATCGCTCATTTTTCCTTATGCCGTCGCTGCTTGGGCTGGGGGGGATTTTCTCTGTCTCCTACGTACCATTCGATGAATCCCAATATTGCCTCTTTCATATTCGTCCCATCCAGTGTTGTCTCGGCTTTAAACCGCAGCCTGAGCGACTGGGGCATTTCAAACCGATATTCTACTTCTCTTTGTTCGTCTGATTCTGGCACGACTTTTCCGCAAAGCTAACCTCATTATTATCCCCTGATTCAACTTAGCCATTCGATTGAGTTTCATGATATACATGAGGTTATTGAACCTCATAGACATGAGGTGGCTCCCGTGAATAACTCGATAGAATCGGCTCTGACTGCCCGATTTGATGAATGTTTGTCTTCTAACCAATAACAGCTACTGGAGAGAGTGATTATGGTGGCAGCACTACAGTCAAATGTAAATAGTGGGACTTTGTAAGAAAGATGGAGCAAATTGAGCTAGAATGCGGGTAGGAGTTGCGTTTTACGTCAGTCTCGACAGGAGCAACGTAAGGTGAAAGATCAAGTACCAGCAGCGATGCCGCAGTGCTTTGAGAACTGGTGTCGTCGGTTTGATGATGTATTTTCGCGTCAGAAGCAGCGGCAGGAATTTCGTGTTTATCTAGGGGGACTGCTGGGTGAGAGTCAGCGCAAAAACCTGAGCCAACTGGTCACAAATACAGTAGATGGCTCCTACAACAGCCTCAGACATTTTCTCAACAATGCCCCTTGGGATGAAGTCAAGCTAAATAATCGGCGGTTGGAGGTGATGCACCAGTGTCGCCAGACGACCCCGAGTCAAGGTTTCACATTGATTGTAGATGATTCGGGACATCGCAAAAGTGGTGCGGCTACTGATGGGGTAGGACGGCAGTACATTGGGGAGATTGGCAAGACTGACAATGGTATTGTGCTGCTGACTACCTACTTGTATGATGGAGTGCGACGTCTGCCGTTAGATGTTGCACTCTATCAACACGCAAGTTTATTCGAGCAAGGCAAGGCAGACCCCAACTTCCAGAAAAAACCTGACCTGGCTCTAGACTTGGTTGACCAATGCTTGAAGCGCGGTTATCGACCGGGTGTGACTGTAATTGATGCAGGCTACGGTAATAACACGCCTTTTCTCAAGCAGTTGGAGTCGAGAAACCTAACTTACGTGGCAGCAATCGCCAAAAACCGCCAAGTTACTGCTCAAACATCAGGTGATGAGTCTGCTCGTAAGCAGGGATTAGAAGCTATTGCTCAAACCTTGGCAGTGGAGCAGTTCACACCTGTGCAACTCAATCTGGAGCAGCCCCGGACAGTTTGGGTGGCGCTGTTACCAGTTCACGTTCCGAAGCTCGAAGGCACTCGCTGGCTGGCGATTCAACTCAATGCCTCTAGTTTCGAGCAAGCGACGGAGGTGGATTACTTTCTCACCAATGCCTCTGACAACCAAGTCAGTGCGGCTTGGGTAGCTCAAACATATTCTGCTCGCAACTGGGTGGAGGTCTTCTATCGAGAAGCCAAGGGCTGGTTGGGTTTGAGTGAGTATCAAGTTCGGGATGCTCTGAGTATGAAGCGTCATTGGGTTTTAGTGTTCATCGCTTACACCTTCATCCTTTGGCATCAGTTGACCGGCGGATTCCGCAGACGTTGGGCAACCAAACCCTTACAAACCTTTGCCGAAGCATTGGAGGCATTCCGCACCGCAGTCGAGTTTCGTTTGGTCCGCTGGCTTAATGAGCATGTTGATGTATTTGCCTCTCACAGAGCTAAGTTCGGCTATATTTGGGCTTAGAAAGTTTTAAAGTCCCATTATGTAGAATTGAGCGGTCCAAGTCGGCTCGGCGCAACCGCAGTTCACGGCAAGCAGTGGATCTCAGGTAAATCTCAGCAGGTGCGTGGTGGTAGTGGCTGCCTTAAGGGTTGGGAACCTACAGGGCGACATCCGTTTGGTTCGGCATTTAAGGTAGTGCTGACAAAAACTGTAGAATCCGAAGGGCGAGCCGATTTCTCGTTATACTTTCGCTTCTCGCTGCCTTGTGGCAAAAGTCCCTACATTCTCGGTCCCTTTCCTTGGCTTTCTCACCAAGAAAAGGATCTGATCTTCATCGGACTTCTCGACCCCGAACCGCCGCCAGAGACACCACCGACTACAGGATCTACATTGCCTCCCGAAGACTTGCCTCCAAATGTCAACCCTGGTGACATCAGTGCAGGGCAAGATCGGTGCGAGACCTATCGAGGCGTAAACGTTGCCGCACTCAAGACTGCCATTGCCACGATTGAAAGTCAGGGTTCTAGTTATCAAGCAATCGGCGAATACGTATGCGACAACCAGGGCAACTGCGGTCGCGGTCTGGGCAAGTACCAGTTTATGAGCTATCGCAATGATGTGAATGCCATAATTAGCCAAAAGCCTGGTGGTCAAGAGTTTCTAGAGAAAATTAACGACAGTAATGCAAGTAAAGTAGAACTGGCGCAAGAACTGCCGCGCTACTTTTCTGCCGAGTCACAAGAAGCACTTGCCGATCGCTGGCTCAAGCGTCTAATTAATAATGCCAGCAATAAGGAATTGACAGGTGATGACTTAGTAGGCGATGCAGGCGAACAACATAACGCTGGAGAAGGAGGGCGATCGCCTGAATATGGCAAGCGTACAGTCGAGATCTATAAAAAAGTAAAGCCCCAAATTACTGCTAATTGCCAAAAAGAAAAAGGCGGATGTACTGGTACGTTCGTCCATCCCGCTCCAGGATATCCCAAGACTGATGTATTTGGTGCTTGCCGTCCCGTTGGTAGTTGTAGGAGAAGGCACGAGGGTGTTGACGTTGGTACTCCCACTGGCACACCAATTCGTGCTGCTGACGGTGGTACTGTGACTTTTGCAGGTAATAAAGGTTGCTACGGTTTAACCGTCGATCTCCAGCACTGTCAGACGGGACGCATAACTCGTTACGCTCACTGAGATCTTGCACCATTCTCAATAAAGGGTTGCCAAAAGAGCCAAAATCTGGAAGAAAGGGCGTAGGAATAATTTGAGTTGACGATTATGGAAACCATCGTCGAATACGCCCAAGGGCTAGTCTATAGCCTTCTTTGCTTAATGCCTAGCACATACCAGAAAGCCAGTCTAAACGCCCTGTTCGGGCTGTTTCTTGAAGCTCAAGGATATCCTTTACCCCAGCACACCCAGGTGAAATCCGCTTCTTCATTGAGTCGATTTTTGAATCACTACAATTGGTCTACTCGTAGCGTGATTCGCACGACTCGTCAAATGGTGTTGCAGCAAGTGACCGCTCATCCCCCTCATCCAAGCACTCCTTTGCGAGTGTTGATCGATCTAACGACATTCGAAAAGTGCGGCAAGTTTTTGCAGTTGAGTACGCCGACGAATGACCCCAAGGCACCTGACCCCTGGGTGAGAATACTTAACGGTAAGCGGGGATTACATTTAGTAGTATTGTACCTGGTGGTGGGTGAGTGGCGAGTGCCTTGGAGCTTTCGGGTCTGGCGGGGCAAAGGCTATCAAGCGCCCAGTACAATTAGCCTGCAAGTTGTTGGCAACGGTTCCAACCCAGTTGAGTCAGGGCAGGGTGGTCATTGTACAGGCAGATACGGAGTTTGGCACCGTAGAGTTTCTCAAAGCAGTGCGAAAGCAGTCGTGGCGAGCAGTCGTGGGGATGCGCTGCAATCGCAAAATGCAGGACGGTCGTCATCTAAAGCAACTGTATCGCCATGCCAACCGTGGACAACAGGTGTATTTAGCGGGAGACACACAGCCACTGACGGTGTCCTGGTTCTGGCTCAAACGAGCCGAAGGCAAGCGAGAACTGCGCTTTGTCGTTTCTACCCATCCTTACTCTGGCATTTATCTGGTGCGGCTAGGACGTAAGCGCTCTTGCATTGAGGGCTTTTTCAAAACGAGCAAACATCGTTTTGGGCTGCATCGCTTTGGGCAAACTACGAAACTTGGTGTCTATCGCTGGCTCATCAAGAGCGCTAATTGCCTATCTATTGGCGCATTGGATTGACCAATGGTCACTACCTCCTGTCCTGGATTGGAAAGCTGCCAGTGATTTGGCATTAACTGTACTGTTTCCCTCGGTTCTGTGGTTACAATTGCTGCGGTTCATCCGAGTCAATGCTGACATTGCTGCACAATTCGATTTTGAAATTATCCTCAAACCTTTACCCATTCTTGCTTATCGAGAATGCTGCAAGATCTGAGCTCACCTAAGTCAGGTACTTGTCTCCCCTGGACAGCAGGTAAGTCAAGGGCAGATTGTTGCTAAAAGTGGTAATACGGGTTGCGGTACGGGTCCTCACCTTCACTTTGAAATTCACTCTGCTGGTGCGGCTGAAGATCCAGAAAATTACCTGAAATTCTAGCTTGCAGGAAACCATACATGTACAAACGGATCTATTTTCCCTTTTTCTTGCTCTTTACTCTGCTCGGCACTTTAAGTTACCCAGCACTCTTGCAGGCAGGTAATGCCCAGACAACATCGGCTCCGGTTCCCCAAGCAATTGTGAAATGCTTGCCAAAGACCCGCGATCGGACTACAGTTCTCGCCCGTGCCGTAGAGAACGATACCGATTATTATCTGGTTCACACGAGTTTTAAGCGAGGCAAAGATTCCGTATGGGGCGACTTCTTGATTGCTGCCCAAAGTACGGCTTGCGTCCTGCTTCACTCCCCCGATGCAGCGCAGACACTTTATCAAAATTCTCTGGCACAATACGTCCCTATGTCTGTAGCTCAAAAATTAGCTCTCTCCAAGTGGCAAAAAGAGCTAGACCGTGCTGGCAGTAAGGAAGTACTGCGTCAAGAAATTCTGACAGGAATTGAGCCTGGACCCGATACGATGTATCTCTTTGCTGAAGATATTTGGGCGCTTAGGCAGTTGGGAATTGAAATTCCCAAAAACCAAAGTTAAAACTCGACTCTCCCAAACATTAGGTGCATCATGAATTATCGTTGTATCTCCCGCCTCCTTTACCCGCCACTACTTGTTGTTTTGGCGATCGCGTCATCCGGTTGCGCTTCTTGGTTAGAGGAGGCAGTACCAGATGCAATAGCGATCGCGGACGATTATCGACCTGCAAGTAAGTGGGAATTGGCGGCTCGCGCAGCTCCTCCCGATCTGATGGAGCAGGTAGTGCAGGAAAATATCGATCCAAGCTGGATTGGCGATCCCAACCGAATGCAAGTCATAAAAATTGCTGTAGCAGGACAACAGCATCCCGTCTATGTAATCAATCCGCAAGTCATGCCGCCTAAGTCAATCCGTACTATCGACCCGTCAATGTCACCGCTTTGCGGTACTGCTGGTTGCGCTTACCTGGGCTACATCGAGGAGGACGGTACGTATCGCCGTGTATTTCACCAATATTTAAAAGACAAACTGCCTCCAGGCACTACATTTCTGAAAGTAGGAGGCGGACTGACAAATGGGCTGCCATGCTTGGAGTTTACAGAATATCCAGAGCCGTTAAATGGTACTTCATTGGCGGTAACTCGCTACTGCTACAACGGACGCAAATACGTTCCTCAAGACAAAAAGCTCAGAGCGATACTACACAACAGTAAATAATTTACTCCGCTCCTACTGATAGAACAATGTTATGGAGACTGCACAATTCTTGTCGCCGGAACTTTTACACCATATATTGACCCGCGATTTATCCCAGGCGCGATCGCTACCCAAGCTGCCTGCTGACTATGCACCCAAAATCATCGAAATCTTCTTTGACGGAAAACCAGTTCAATCTTGGCATTTGGGAAACATTACCGCTGAAATTCAATTACCTGAATCCTACTCCCCACAGGCGATCGAGATCGCGATTGATGGAGAGCTTGCTTTTCTCCTGATTGGCAACGAGCTTGTCTTTAACCGCATTCAAAATCTTTCTATCCTTAACAGCGTTACGTAATCTTGTATGGAACTCGATTCTGCTCGCCGTGAAACAAAGCAAATTGGCGAGAACAATTATGAAATCCAGCAGGAATTGATTGTTACTGCAGCACGTCTGACTGCACGATTTATAGAAGAGCTGCTTTCCAAAATCAAGGGACGAATGCAAGACAAAAACGCTCCCTTGAAACTCTCGATTCAACTTGGGGACAAGACCCTAGAGGAAGAGACTGCTAATTCTAAAACTGCTGCTAGCGAGTCTCTCATGCTCTCTAAGCAGGATATTGATTATCTTCGCACTGCCATTGCCACGCCTGCATCGACAC
This sequence comes from Chroococcidiopsis sp. SAG 2025, assembly GCF_032860985.1. GTDB lineage: Bacteria > Cyanobacteriota > Cyanobacteriia > Cyanobacteriales > Chroococcidiopsidaceae > Chroococcidiopsis. The sequence continues at coordinate 4,743,266 of NZ_JAOCNC010000001.1, read as the reverse complement.
AAAAGCATCCCCACCTTGATCGCAATGTTTCAATTTCAGTCAATGGACGAGAGATTTTGAGCGTGAAAAATGGAGTTGTCAAACGCAACGAGCTAGCTTCCCCTACCAAGGAAGCAGAGGCAGAAGTAGAGCCTACTCCTGAGCGATCGCCCCAAATTGCTGCCGATTCTCCAGCTAAGGAATCGTCCGCTGTCCCTTCAACAATCGATGTTGATGCACGCACGGTTGTAGAGCCAGAAGGCGCGAAGGAAAATTCTGCTGTTGGGACAACACCTACCCAAGTGCTGGAGAAGGAAAAAACTCAACAAACCCAATCTGCCAAAACTCCCAGGACAGAAGCAGAACCCACTCCCAGTAGCTCCGTAATTATCATTCTCAATCGCGAATTACAAAATCGCGTTCCCCAAGGGAGATCGCGGGATCATCTCTTGAATGCCGTCCAATCCTGGGCAAAAGCGCCGAGAAATCTCATCCGTCAGGTATCTTCGGCATTTAGCCAAGCCCGACAGCAGCTTTTGTCTAAATTTGCCCAGCCAGAAACTCCTTTATCACGGGACTTGCGAAATCTTGCTGCTGTATCCACCGCCGATCGCCTCTTGACACAACATGGAACAAAAACAGCGGACGGCACAGAAGTACTGGAAGGAAACGTTTATCGCTTCGAGCGATCGCCTCAATCGCTAACTGTTACTGCCAAGGACGGACGCGGCACGATCTTGGAGCAACGCGACGGTGCGATCGCGGGCAATCTTTCTCCTGACGATGTAGCGAGGTTTCACACGATTGACAGCAGCCTCAGCGCCAGTATCGCACGAGAGCGATCGCCGCAAATTGAGCCTGAGTTGGGCTAAAAAGATACTTTTTTCTCATCCAAATTTTAGAAGCATTTGCTCTCTATGTTGTCCGCAAATCCAATTGCTACTACTGCAACAGCTCCATCTCCTGTGACTCGCACCTGGAAGAGCCTAGAAACTTCGCTTTACTCTTCTGGAGGGGTAATTATCCTTGGCTGTCTGATATTTCTCGCTGCTACGTATACTTTGTCAGGACGGAGTAAGAAGGGCAAGCTAGCACGCGGGAAGTTTGGCGGAGGGCATGAAAAACGAGTAGCAAAACGTTGCGCTCTCGGGCAAATGAGAGAGCGCTCGCCGAATGCTGTCTCGGTTTGGGTGGGTCAACCGACAGACTCCTTAATTGGACGTTCCCCCCTCTACCTTCCAGATGCACAGCGGGGAATTGCCGTGCTAGGAGCGCCAGGTACGGGGAAAACTGTATCGGTTATCGACCAGATCGCGCTTTCAGTACTCGACCAGGGGTTTCCGGCAATTGTGTGGGATTTCAAGTATCTGCGACAGACAGAACGGATAGTGGGCTATGCAAAAAGCAAGGGCTACGAAGTGCATGTCTTTGCTCCAGGTTATCCAGAATCGGCAGTGTGCAATCCACTTCAGTTTTTGGACAATGAAGCCGATTCCCTGATGGCGCGTCAGTTTGCCGAGGTGATGAACGCCAACTTCAAACGGGCAGGTCACACTTCAGAAGATGGGTTCTTTGGTCCCGCTGGCGACCAGGTGACAGAAGCAATACTCATGCTGGCACGCGGCTCAAAGTATTCCGATTTGCCGATGTGTCAAGCATTAGCTAGTAGAACGGATTTGGCGCAGCACATCCTGAATAAAAAAGACGAGCTAAACCCTTGGGTGCTGGCAAGTTTTGGGCAGTTGCTCTCCAGCTCCCAGTCGGAAAAAACTGTTTCCTCGATCTTAGCTACGGCAAACATTAATTTTACTCGCTTCATTAAGGGCGATATTCTGCCTGCCTTCTGCGGTAAAACGACTATCCCTACAGTCCTAGAAGGGAAAAAGCTTTTGGTTTTGGGATTAGACCGAGAAAAGCGGAACGTGCTGGCTCCCCTAATTGCTACGATCCTGCACATGCTCGTCAACAAAAACGTGACAATCGCACGTAAAAATCCATTGTTTCTGATTGCGGACGAGCTGCCAACTCTCTACCTGCCAGCACTGCATCACTGGCTCAACGAAAACCGCGAAGATGGTCTTTGCTGCGTTTTAGGTTTTCAGAACGTGGTGCAGATGGAGAAGATTTACGGTAAGGAACTAGCACGAGCAATTATTGGCGGTTGCGCTACCAAGATAATATTCAATCCCCAAGATTTTGAATCGGCTAAACTCTTCTCCGATTATCTGGGGCAGAAGGAAGTCAGTTATCGCCAGCGATCGCATGGTAGGAGTGGTGGTAAGGGGAGTACTACGTATTCAGAACAAATACAAACAAAAGCTTTATCGAAAATTTTGGGTTTAAAACCCCGCCCTTTAACGTAGTGGAGGGCGGCTTTACACAGGAACAAAAAGCGTGTAAAATACTTTCATGCTAAACATGACATGGGAATTTAAGCTAGAACCAACTCCAGAACAGGTCGATACTATCGAGCGGATATTCGCTGTGTGTCGCTCTGTGTGGAACTTTGCTTTGCGGGAACGCAAAGATTGGTTGAATTCCCGATCTGCACCCGTCAACACTTGTTCAATCGAACAAGAATATATACTCCCTGCTGATGAACCGTACCCCAGTTACCACACTCAAGCCAAGCGGTTAACTCTAGCCAAAGAGCAATTCCCGATACTTAAAGACGTACATTCTCAAGTCCTGCAACAAGTCTTGAGAACGCTGGATCGGGCATTTGAAGACATGAGAGCGAAGAAACTAGGCTTTCCTCGCTTCAAGAACAAATATCGAATGCGGTCATTTGTCTTTCCTCAACTGTCTAAAAACCCGCTAATCGGAGATGTACTAAAGCTCCCACAACTGGGGCAGATACGTCTGCGCTTGTCGCGTCAAATACCAGAGGGTTTTGAAATCAAACAAGCTAGGATTGTGCGACGGGCTAATGGTTACTTTGTCATGTTGGCGCTACAGTTGGATGTATCAGTACCAGATACCCCAATATCCGGTCATCCGCGAGGCTTGGATTTGGGATTCGATAAATTCGTAGCTACTAGCGATAACGAGCAGATTAATAGACCCCGTTTTTTGCAAACCCTGCAACGCGAGCTGAAATTGCTGCAACGTAGATTAAAGCACATGAAGTTGGGATCTAATAATAGACATAAGCTCAATCAAAAGATAGCGAGAATTCATCAACAAATTACTGATACTAGAAAAGACTGGCACTTTAAGCTAGCCCATCGTTTATGCAACGGTGCAGGAATGATATTTGTCGAAGACATTGACTTTCGTTCTTGGGCGAGAGGGATGTTGAGCAAACATAGTGCCGATGCTGGTTTTGGTCAATTTGTGAATATCCTGCAATGGGTGTGCTTTAAACGCAACGTCTTTTTTGCCAAAGTAGACAAGAACTACACTTCGCAGCAGTGTCCTGAATGTGGGACGCACACAGGCAAGAAAGAACTAAGCGAACGAATTCATTCCTGTCCGGTCTGTTTCTATACGACTTCGCGGGATGTTGCGGCGGCGCAAGTAATTAGAAATCGCGGATTAGAACTAGTTTCTGGGCTAGGGCATAGCCTAGAAGTAAAACAAACTGTCTGTGGACTGGATGCGGCGGGGGCTAGTGGTAACGTTAGTCTAGCTGGCACGGGACGAAGCAGAAAACTCAAGAAGTGATTCTTGGGAATCCCCGCACCTTTCAGGTCGGGGAGGATGTCAATTGAAGCATCCGATTTTCTACAATTGCCAACGGGACGATGCATCTTGCTCAATCCACATTTCCAACGCAGGCGAGAGTCTTACATTCCGCTACTGGAGTCTATTAGTTTATCGTCTGGCTACAAGCGAATTATTCAGCGCAGTAAAGCTGCATGGTCTTCTATACGAGATCTGCTAATCGAACAGAGTACTCAAATGGCGATCGCCAAAGGAGATCTTCAAGCGCGATACAAGGTAGCAGACGAGATGTTTCCCCCGCGTCGAAATACTCAGGCAAGAGGCAGCCTTTCAACCGATAAATTTCTCAACCTTTTGTAGTGTAGTATTGGGTTAGCTTTGCCGCCTGCTTTGATTACGGCATTTGTGTATATGTATAAAGCCTGGAAATTGCAAAGGCTTGTTTTGCTCGGCTTAATCTTAAGCCCTGTATCGCTGTTAGGACTCGTCTTAGAGCCTTTAGTTATCGCTACGATGTTGACACCACCAAAGGGAGAACCAACACCCGATTACGTTTTGAAGCCTGTTACCTATAAGGATTACGCTTTGCTCGGTCAGCATTTATTTAGCCGAGCCAAAACGCGCCAGGCTATGCAAGAGTCAGTTGCTGCGTGTAACAAAGCAATTAACCTAGCCCCTTCATTTGGTGATGGTTATATTTGTCGTGCCTTTCCATTAGCGGCATTGGGCAGCAAAGCACAGGCTGTTAAAGATGTCAGTACGGCAAAGACGCTTTACCTAAGAGCAGGAAATGAAAAAGAGGCTGGGATTATCGATCGCTTTGAACTAAAAAATCTGGTCAAGAATCAGCCTCCTGCATAGCAAGTGTATCTTTGAAGATTTTTTCAATGACAACTAAATCAGCACAAAATTCGCATCAAGGGAGAAAAATGGTTGCTCCCAAACACCAATTGACTCTCTATTGGTCAAGTGGGCTACGAACCCCTCGACCACCTCGGTTGAGTACGTGGGTGTAAATCATTGTCGTCTTGACATCCTTGTGTCCAAGCAATTCTTGTACCGTGCGGATATCGTAGCCATCTTCCAACAAGTGCGTGGCAAAGCTGTGGCGAAATGTGTGGCAACCCCCATGCTTTGTAATTCCTGCTTTTTGAACTGCTCCCTTGACAGCTCGTTGCACAGATTGCTCGTAGATATGGTGTCGCCGTACTATCTGGCTTCGGGGATCGACAGACCGCTTCCAAGACGGAAATACAAACTGCCACTTCCATTCGGAGTTTGCATTTGGATATTTCCGCTCTAGAGCATACGGTAACTCCACCGACCCATATCCCAACGCCAAATCCTGCTGATGCAAACTTTTGGTTTTTTGCAGGTGTGCCTTGATCGGCTCAATGGTTGAAACGGGCAGCATTGTGACTCGATCTTTGTTTCCTTTGCCATCTCGTACCGCGATCTGCTGATACTCAAAATCTATATCCTTCACCCGCAGACGCAGACACTCCATCAAACGCATCCCGCTGCCATACAACAAACTTGCAATCAAATGGTGAACGCCATCCAAGTGAGCCAAGATTTGCTTAACCTCATGTCGGGTGAACACTACAGGAAGATGCTCGGGTCGCTTTGCTCGCTCAATCTCGTCAATGTAGGGTAGCTCGATCTGCAAGACCTGACGGTAAAGGAATAACAGAGCACTCAGCGCTACAGTCTGAGTCGAAGCTGCCACTTGCCGCTCCACAGCTAGATGCGATAAGTATGCTCGAATTTCATCTGCTCCCATTTCCTTGGGATGCCGCTTATTGTGAAACAGGATGAAATCTCGGATGTAGTAAACATAAGATTTTTCGGTCTTTAGGCTGAAGTGCTTCAGTCGAATAGACTGTCGCACCTGGTCTAGCAAACGGGGTGGCTGGGGTTGCACGATCGGTTTTGGATGATGAAGAAATTTGAAATGAGGGGTGTTATCCATCACTTTTGACGGATAATACCCTCATTTCCAGAATTAACTCATAAATCTGCCGGATAACACCCCAAAACTGCGGACTTAAACTGCAAATTTTCGGTTTAATTCCAGAAAACTCTGGTGTTATCCCGTAGATGTGCAGTATAAGTGTGGAAAGCGGGGATGTTATCCAGCAAATGTGACACTGAATACATAGTTATACGGCTTCGGCTCTTGGTTAGGGCGGTACTTGCGACTCTTCTATCGGCTTGTCCAGCCATAAGTTATTCGTGAAGCTTTGCCATATCAAGGATAATAGAGGTAGTCCAATTGGTGTTTCTCGCTTTTCATGCAGTTTGAATGGGACGAGGCAAAAAATTTAGAAAATATTCGCAAGCACGAGATTGATTTTGCCGATGTTCCTGAAATGTTTGAAGCTCCAATGCTAATTGAACTAGACGATCGGTTTGATTATGGTGAAGACCGTTGGTTCGGTATCGGTTTTCTCGGTAACGGCGTAGCGGTTGTGGTTTGGACAGAACGACAAAACGATGTAATTCGGATCGTTTCAGCACGAAGGGCAAATCGATATGAGCGGCAAAGACTTGAGCAATACCTCTCGTACTAATTGGGCAGCATTAGAGGCAATGGATGATGAAGATATTGATTACTCCGATATTCCACCATTGACAGAAGAGTTTTTTGAGAAGGCTACTCTAAGAATTCCTGCGTCCCAAGCACAGCAGTTAGTTCAGATTGAGCCTGATGTGTTGAAGTGGTTCCAAGCCCAAGGTGTTGAATACAAAGCTTTAATCAACTCAATCTTGCGTCATTACATTGAAAGCCATAGTAATCGTCAGCCGTATAACAATTCGCTTGGAGCGGACTGACGAAAAGCCTTGTTTTTGAGTTCAAGGTTATTTACAGCCGCTCAAGCGAACCGTTAGGCTCTAAACGTTAGGCTCTAATGGAGGTGAAAATGCGTGTAGCTATAATGGGGTCAGGGGGAGTGGGGGGATATTATGGAGGGATGCTGGCTCGGGCTGGTGAGGATGTTACATTCATCGCTCGTGGGGCGCATCTCGATGCTGTGCGCGCCAATGGATTGATGGTGAAAACCACTCACGTAGGAGAGTTCACCATTCCAGTAAAAGCCACGGATGACCCAAACGAAATCGGACCCGTGGACCTCGTGCTGTTCTGTGTCAAAACCTACGATACAAATACAGCAGCAGAATTGATTCGCCCCCTTATTGGCTCGGAAACAGTTGTCTTGCCGCTGCAGAACGGGGTCGAGAGCCCAGAGCGAATCGGGCGCGTTGTAGGGGAGGAGCATGTTATCGGTGGAACAACGTACGTCTCCTCAAAGATTGAGTCGCCTGGGATCATCAAAGAAATATGGGATCATAGAGCGTACCTAGGTGAGTTGAATGGACAACTAGGTCCCCGCACCGAGCAACTGCTCAAGACCTTCGAGCGAGCCGAAGTGGCAGTCGAGATCCCGCCTGACATCCGCGTTGCCATGTGGAGTAAGCTGCTTGGCGTCAGCGCTTTTACTGCTGTGTGCTGTGTGACGAGACTGCCTGCTGCTGCAATCATATCCTGTGCGGAAACTTCCGCCCTATTTTGGGGCGCAATGGAGGAAGGTTTTGCAGTCGCGAGGGCAAGTGGGGTCACCATGCCTGACAATTTTCTGGATCAGAGCCGAGGCATTATGGCTGGTATAAATCCAATGTTGCGACCGTCCATGTACTATGACTTGCAAGCGGGCAAACCACTGGAATTGGAAGACATGATCGGAGTGGTGGTGCGTCTGGGTAATAAGCATGACGTTTCCACACCCCTGACCTTTGCCATGTACGCTGCGCTGAAGCCATATGTCAGTGGTGCGCCGGATATTCCACAGAGATAGTCCATTGCCGACTGCCTAAAACAGCACTGGAGAGGAGCGGCAACGTTAGGAGCCGTTCCTCAGTTAACGCGTTAGCCCACCACGCGCATGTTTGTGGAGACGGTACACAACTCATACTCTTCAGCGTTCCATCACCGCATAGTTCTCTCGTTCGGCATTGTGGCTTCAGTCTTGGTTGTGAGTTGTAGGGCACCGCAAGTGCAGTCTGTTGAGACAAAAGTGGTTTTAGACTATAACTGGAGGAGGCAGAGTCTTGGGTTTGGGGTAGTCGCAGGAGTGCAAGCTAACAATTCGGTTGCAACGGAACGGCACAGTTCTGTTGATTGGGTTGAAAAGCTTGTCTGCGTCCGCTGAACCGAGCCGTTCGACCGCTGAGATTGTCGGTGGGAGTGTGACTTGGAGGCTACCTGTAGGATGCGATCGCTTCAATCTTTTCTTGCTATCCTGGGTTGCTCAAGTGCTGAGTCAAAAAATTAATGAAGGTCTGAACTCTTAGTGACTGTCGGCGGTTGGGCAGGTAAAGGGCGTAGATGCCTGTATCGAGATTTGCTTGAGGATGAAACTGAAAATCGGTTAACACAGCTTGCAACCTGCCAGCCTGAACATCTTCACCGATCAACCAACTCGGCATCAAAATTAGACCCGCACCATCTAGGCAGGCTTGACGCAACACTTCAGAATTATTCACGTTCAGAGAACCATTCACCTTGATTTCACAGACCTCCTCGTAGCGTTTGAACCGCCAAATTTCGTCTCCTGTGGCGTAGGTAAAGCACAAACAATTGTGGCGGATCAAATCATCTGGATGAGTTGGAATGCCGTAACGCTCGAAATAAGCTGGACTTCCGCATACTAAACGAGTATGAGATGCCAGTTTGCGGAGAATCAGACGATCGCTAGAGCGATCAAGGTTGCCAATGCGAATCACGAGATCGAGATCTTCTTCAACCAGGTTTGCCAGCCCATCGCTCAAACGCAGATCTAGCTTGACTTGGGGATACTGAGCCAGAAACTTACTCAGGAGTGGGGCAATATGAATTCGTCCAAATGCCACGGGCAGACTTGCCCGCAAAATTCCGCGAGGAACATCGCCCTGCTCAGTCACAGAAAAATTTGCGGCTTCTACGTCTTGCAGAATCTGCACCGCTTTGTCGTAGTATTTATGTCCCTGAGGAGTTAGGGTAATGCTGCGAGTAGAGCGATTGAGCAACTGCGTATTTAACATTCCTTCTAGGGCGTTTACTTGTCGCGTGACTGAAGAAACTGCCAAGTCTAGCTGACGAGCGGCTTCCGAGAAGCCCCCCGCTTCAACGACTTTGACAAACGATCGCATTGCCGCTAACTGATCCATCTCCTTTCAAGCTTTGCAAAAAAAGCAAAGGTGTTTAGCTTTTTGGGTATATTAACATTCTTCCTGAGTGCAATTAGAGTAGAACTGTGAGTCACTAAGGCACTGTTTGTCAGGAGGCAACCATGACATTAACGATCGCCATTACCTCAGATTTCATTTGTCCCTGGTGTTTGGTTGCAGAAACGCGATTGAATCGGGCAATTGAACAACTGAATTCACCGATTGAAATTCAAAAAATTTGGTATCCATTCGAGCTAAACCCAGATATGCCTGAAGCTGGGATGGATCGTAAAACTTACCGCAGCCGGAAGTTTGGCAGTTGGGAATATTCGCAGCAATTAGATGCGAACACAGTTCAAGCGACTCAAAACGATGGCATCGGATTTCGCTACGACTTGATGACCGTTACCCCAAACACGTTGAAAGCTCATCGATTAACGTGGTTTGCAGGACAACAAGGCAAAGCAACGGCCATGGCAGAACGAATTCTAAGCGCTTATTTCACAGAAGGACAGAACATTGTCGAAGTTCAAGTCTTAGCGGATCTAGCGGCTGAAGTGGGTCTAGATGCAGAAGCAGCGAAGACTTTTCTGTTATCGGATGCAGGAACTCAAGAGATCCGAGACTTGGAACAGCAAGCGATCGCTCAAGGAATTCATGGTGTTCCTCATATCCGCATTGGTCAAACCGTGGTGTCGGGCGCTCAATCCACTGAGGTTTTTCTGAATGCCCTGCAAAATGCGATGGCTGAATTGTCACCTGCCTAAAGTACAAGCCAATCCGATCGGTTGAATGACCAGAATAACAACGGAAATACTACTATGACCAATGATTTAGGCTTATCGTCTAATCCCCGTAGAGTCAAACTCTATGAACAACCTAATTCCGCTTCTGCTTACGAAATTCGAGATTTTCTCAACCGCAGCGTCGTTGAATTTGATTGGATTGAACTAACGAGCGACCAGGATTGTTCTCGCGAACTGAGTCTTTCAACGTTGAGCAATATTCGCTTGCCGATGGTCGAATTTCCAGATGGCACTCAACTCTTTGCCCCGACCATTCGAGAGATCGCTGAACGATTGGGTTGGGTGACGCAACCCAAATTTAAAGAATATGATCTGTCAATTTATGGTGCGGGACCTGCTGGCTTGAGTGCAGCCGTATATGCTGCATCTGAGGGGCTACGCACTGTTTTAGTTGAACGTCATGCGGTAGGTGGACAAGCAGGCACCAGTTCTTTGATTGAGAATTACATGGGATTTCCAGAAGGGATTAGCGGTGCTGATTTAGCAGAACGCGCTCGCCAGCAGGCAGTAAAGTTTGGGATTGAACTGCTGCTCTTGCGAGAAGGGGTGAAATCAGAATTTCGAGACAATCGAATCTACACGGATATGGCAGATGGCAGCAAAATGATTGCGCGAGCGAACATCTGCGCTACAGGGATTGAGTACCGACGGCTTAATCTTCCCAATGAAGATCAATTTCTCAAAGTCGGATTGTTTTACGGAGCGGGTGCAAGTGAAGCCCCGCTGTGTGGTGGCGAACACGTCTTTATTGTGGGCGGCGGCAACTCGGCAGGTCAGGCTGCCATGTATCTGTCGCGCTATGCCGAAAAAGTCACCATGCTGATTCGCGGCGATACGCTAGCGGCGACCTTATCGCAGTACCTTGTTGAACGCATTACTCAAAAAAGCAACATTGAAGTTCTCTTTCAAGCTCAGGTGACTGGGTTAGCAGGAGATACCTCATTACAGCAGATTGAAGTAACCCATCATCGCGATCGATCAACCCAAAAAATTGATACTCGATGGCTGTTTGTTTGTATTGGTGGTGCACCAAATACTGAATGGGCAAAGGATACTGCCATCATTCGGGATCAGGCAGGCTACTTGGTGACTGGCTCAGATTTGCTTACCGAGGGTCGTTTACCGGAATGCTGGACGCTCGATCGCGATCCATTCTTCTTGGAAACCAGTGTTCCTGGTTCCTTTGCAGCGGGAGATGTGAGGCATGGTTCTGTGAAGCGGGTGGCTTCATCCGTAGGTGAAGGTGCAATGGCGGTCACGTTTGTTCATAAGTATTTAGAGGAAATTGGATGAACGCTATCAATAAACGTGCCCTTGTAATTGGTGGGTCATTGGCTGGGTTGTTCGCCGGAACTCTGTTGCGATCGATCGGTTGGCAGGTAGATATTTACGAGCGATCGCCTCACAACCTCGACAGTCGCGGCGGCGGCATTGTGCTGCAACCGGATGTTGTAGAAGCGTTTCAACGAGCAGGGATAGCCTGTGAAGATCCTTTAGGTGTGGTAGCGCACGAGCGATATTATCTGAAACGCGATGGCAGGATTGCTCAAGCCATGCCGATGCGTCAAACTTTAACCTCCTGGAACTTACTGTATGGGTCGATGCGGCGACATTTTCCGGCTGACCACTACCATCAAGGCAAGCACCTGACCGAGATTCAGCAAGATGGGCTAGCGGTGACTGCGATGTTTGCCGATGGCACTCGCGAGACAGGCGATCTACTCGTCGGTGCGGATGGGCCGGCTTCAACCATTCGCCACTTGCTCTTGCCTGACTACACACCCCAATATGCTGGATATGTTGCCTATCGCGGCCTAGTAGATGAATCGGAACTCGATCCTGCAACGGCAAAATTGTTGACCGAACGGTTTGTATTTTATCAATTTCCCAATTCTCACATTCTGCAATATGTAATTCCAGGAGAGAATGAATCGTTGATTCCGGGGGAACGCCGCTTCAACTGGGTTTGGTATGTCAATTACAACCAAACAACCGAATTGCCGGACATTCTAACCGATAAAAACGGGCAGCGGCGGGAGTATTCGATCGCCCCTGGAATGATCCATCCGACTGTGGAGCAAGCGATGAGATCGTATGCCGATCGCGTCTTAGCACCTCCATTTCAAAAATTAGTGGCAGCAACACAAGAACCCTTTGTCCAAGCCATTTTGGATCTTGGCGTACCGCAAATGGCATTTGAGCGCATTGCCTTAATTGGCGACGCGGCTTTTATTCCCCGTCCCCATACGGCTGCTAGTACCGCGAAGGCGGCTGCTAATGCGATCGCTTTAGTCGATGCTTTGGTTGACTCCAATCATGATGTACCCAAGACACTAAAGGCATGGGAAGGCGAGCAACTGGCGCTAGGAATGCGCCTCTGGAAATCGGGAGAGGCTTTGGGAGAGCGATCGCAATTTATATACGGTGAGGGACGAACGGAGGGATAACCGATGAAATCATTCATGAACCTGAATCGATTTGAAGCATTCAGTGATGGGGTATTCGCGATTGCCATGACCCTACTGGTGATTGAAATTAAAGTACCAGATTTGTCCCAGGCAACGGCATCGACTGCAATTGATGCACTAGTTCATGCTGTACCGCACGTTCTGAGCTACATGACGAGCTTCTTGGTCATTGGCGTTCTGTGGCTCAATCATCATGCTCTATTTCATTTACTGAAGCGGGTCGATCGGATTGTCTTGACAATCAACTTAGTATTGCTCATGTGCATTGCTTTTATTCCCTTCCCAACATCATTGATCGGCGAATACAGCAAACTCCAACCTATTGTGATGTTTTATGGTTTAACGCTGTCGTTCACTGGAATTGTCTACAATGCCCTTTGGTTTTATGTCGTTCGGCAGTATCTCTGGGATCATCCTCAAGCTAACCGCCATTTCATTTATCAAGCTTCTCTTTGGAGTATTGGTTATCCGATTTTTTACTTAATTGCTTCGCTGTTGTCATTGAGCAATACAACCTTAAGCACAGTTCTCTACATCCTCATTCCGTTGTTTTATCTATTTCCCAGCGTCATCGATCGACAACTGGGTAATCTACCCGATGAAGCCTCCTAAAACAACCTGCATCTCTACCAGTAGATTAGGATACAATCCTGAATCTCTTCCACACAGGTTTAGCAGTAGCGATCGCGGTCGAACAAATCGTTGGAGCCGACCGCTGCGAGGTTATCTGTTGGGAGTTTGAGGCTATCTGCGGCGGCTCAACTTCACCGTTAGCGATCGCGCTTATGTGCGATCGCCTGCGTTGGGAATCACAAAACTACATCACCAGTTGTTCTTGTTGTCTCGCTACTTCTTGTAATTCTTGGGCGATTGCAATAGCTGTTTGAGACACGTAGCTCAAGTAATCGCGAGCAGACACAAGATATTCTTGCTTGGGCAACGTCTCCTTCAATAGCCGCACGCGATCGCTCTGTGTCAGCAGTGCTTCTACCTCATCAATCGTCTCTCCGTGCTTGAGCGCCAGGATCGCTATGGCAATGTCGATCTCATCATGGTTGCTATCTCTAAATGCCTCTTGCTGACGCACTTGCTCTCGCAGTACCAAGTACCGTTCTCGCAGTTCTAATTTGCGCTCTTGGGTAATGCGATCGCTTGCCATTGCTGCCGTTTCTGCATCTGGCGATCGCTCAATTACTTCCATTACAGGAACAGAAAGGTAGTTTTGAATCTGCGTCCAAGCATAGCCGCGTCCGATCTGCCTTCCTTGAAATGGCACGCTGCCAAGTTTGTAGGAAATTCCCAGGATCTTACCCCGCTCGTCCCGTCGCAACTGCACCTGGACATCCTGCGCTTCGAGCCGAGCGACAAATTCCTGCAAGCAAGGTTTTCCCTGTAATACTTCAGAAATTAACTGCTGTAACTTAACTCGTCGGCTCACCTCACCAGTACGACGATACTTGCGTACTTCACCAGTATGGGGCGATCGCTCCTTTTTGCTCCAGCTAGGCACGACTGGTTTTAACTCATACTGCTGTTCCAGTTGACGCACTAGCACTTCACTGCGGCGGTAATTCCAAGCATCACTCACTGTCGAGCCGTCAGTAATTTTAATCCGACTAGCAATAATATGAATGTGGTGATGGTGAGTGTCGGCGTGACGGTACACTACATACTGAGAGCCATGAAAGCCCATTCCCTTGACGTAGGCATCAGCAATTTCGTTCCAATTGCGATCGCTCAACTCCTCATCAGGCGCTACAGATAGGGTGGCGTGGTAAACGCATTTCTTGACTCGAAAGTTCAAATCTCGCGAGATCCGAAATTCTGCTGCCAGCTGGGATGGACTTTGCCCCGTCATGTTACCACCAATGCGTTGCGCCCCTTCCTTGCCACTAACATAGGATAGGACACCTGCAAAGTTGCTCCCCAACACCTGCTTGGCAATCACGATCCATCTCCAAAGCCGAGTAAGTCTTGCCTCACCTGCACGAGCAGCTGCTTCAACGACTCTATGGCTTCACTAGAGTTGTTGGGAAATAAGAAGTAAGTAAGATCATCTTGCTGCTCCAGCGTACCGATTTAGCCAGCATCAAGATAGAAGTTCCACAGTCCTGCGGCAATCAGCATCAGTCGGTCATCGAAATCAGCCGCACGATTCCTATACAAGGCTGCGACAGCGTTGTATCGTTTCACCCCTGCAAAGGCATTTTCACACACCACCCGTTCTCGACTCAGTGTCTTGTTTTCTGCCTGCTGTTGTGGTGTCAATTCACCTCCTCTCGGCTTTTTGTGCCCAATGCGAATGTTGACATACTCGTTCTGTAAGCCCTGAAAGCCTAAATCCACCTCAATCGGAATGGCATCGGGAATGGCTGCTGCCATCGCTTCCTCATCCAAGAATCGTTTGTCATGCACTTTCCCTTCCCGTGATGAACTCAACACCAACACCCGCTTGCGCTCATCAACCGCTGCTAGATGCTTGCGCGTCGTTCGCCGCTTTTTTCCCGAATAGTGCTCCTTTTGTCGCTCTTTGTCTTGGGGGCGTTGAATTGGTCGTTCCGTGCCATCAATCATCACCCGTTTCACGGCTGGAAATCGCTCCACAAACTCCTCGACACTGCGTAACTTGCGCTCCGGCAATGCTAGCTTTTGTCCCAATGCACTCTCTAGCACGGGTAAGAGGCGATGCGTCCACTCATGCGCCTGCGAACGGTCAAAGTGGAACAAGACGCTAGCGAGATCGAAGGTGGGATAACACTTGCAGTAAAACAAGCTGTAGAACAACTTGTCCTCCATCGTCTGCAAGGTGGCTTTGCGTCCACCTCCAACAGCACGTTTGCGCTGCCTATCCAGCGGGGTTAAGCTTTGCCAATAGGCTTGAGCAAAACTGTGCAGCAGGTCATCAAAGGCTTTACGGTTTAGACCAGTCAGGGCGCGTAACAAACGGTCTTGCTTGAGAATGCGTTCTAGGTCTAGCATCGCTTTCCAGTTGACGACAGGTTGCCTTCATTCTCCCTTATTTCCCAACAAGTCTACTCTCTACAAGCGCCATATCACGGTTAGACTCAATTTCCAATAGGCTGTAGATTTCTCCAAGTTGGTAATAAAGTTGGCGGTTGACTTGGGGTACAAGCTGGCGTTGCTTTTCGGTGACTGGAATAGAAAGCGCTACATTTCGCATAAATGCACTCAAACTTAAATCTCCAGCTTTTTTAGCAGCAGTGACTATTTGTGCTTTTTCTTGAGGAGTAAGTCGAACGCGAACTATTTGGTTTCGTAATGTATTGTCTACCACCACTCGCCTCAAACTTTACAATACAAATTATTGCATCTATGTTACAAAAACTTTTAACTAAGATCATCATCCCTACTATTTCTTAGTTAAAAAAGCTGGTAAGAAAATTTGTATTTTTATCCTAACTCATGTAGTCCTCTGACATGGCTTGCTCCTCTAATTGCAGCACGAGCGAGCCATAGAAGCTTCGCATGAGTTGGAGGCAAAGTAGGCGAGTATTTGCTTATTCGTATCGAGTAATCACTAATTAATATCGAATGCTTGCTTATTATTTGCAAGTTTTAGTCAAGTTTTTGCTTGCCTTGTTTTTTGAAATAAAAAGAGCTAATAAATAAGCAGAATGTTACTTGCTATATACAAGTTTTTGCCCAAAAGAAATGAACTATTGCTTGCATATGCTTTTTTGTGCTAACAGTTGCTTATTCGGCTTTTTTGACATTTTGCAAACAACAAGCCGGACAAAAAAATTTCCTCGCTCGACATCGAGAGCGACAACCGCGATCGAGGACTGTCATGCCTGACGTTACTGTAGCTGCTGACTTTGGCGCATCCTTGGCCAGAGCAATCTTTTCCCTCGACTCGCAATCGCAAGCTTTAAAGCCAGAGTTAATGCTAATTGCACCCCAAGTTTTAAGAGTGCCGTCCAAGAGTATCGAGAACTACGAGAAGTACAAACTAGGAAATTCAACGCCCGAAAATTCAGCTTGGGTGAAACTAGGAAACGATTATTATGCAATAGGACACCTAGCCAAAACTCATTTTAATGCCGTCCACTGCCTGGAATCGCTCAAAATTGACTCTGCCATTCCACAGTTGCTAGCAATTGTAGGAGGTATAGCCCAGAGCAAGGAGATGGGTAATTCATTCTCGCTGTCACTGGGAATTCTCCTGCCTTGGGGAGAGTATACCGATAGAGAAAGGTTTGAATCCTACATCAAACAAGCGTTGTCTGGGTTCTGCTTTCGCGGCAAGGAGTATTTTGTCACGCTGGAATCATTTACCTGCCTGCCGGAGGGAGCGGGGTTGTTTGCACGGGGGAGAGTGCCGCACAAAGGAGGCGATCGCTTGCGAAATGCGCGGGAGTTGAACATTGCCGTTCTGATGATTGGTTACCGCAATGCTTCCATTCTGTTCATCGAAAAAGGAGCGCTTTCCTGGGGCTACACGGAAAACTACGGTTTCTCCAGAATGGTAGAAAAAGTGCAGCAATTTACTTCCGGTCAGAAAGCTGAGAGATTAGTGGAAGTTATCTGCTCCGGTTCCAAACCCAGTAAAAGGACAATAGCAGGACTAGTACGCACCAACATGATGGAATTGCGAGAGCAGGAGATGCAAGAAATTGCTGCGGCGATCGCGGATGCCAAGCAAGAGTATATTGCCATCCTCACCAACTGGCTGAAACAGAGGTTGCCCGATTGTCTGGATGAAATTATCGTCAATGGTGGCACTGCCCGTTACTTGCAGCCGGAGCTAACGCAGTTTTTCAAGACTTTGGGCGCTGGGGCAACCAACTGGTGCAACTCCCTAGACGAGCGAGTGGTCAAGACATTTGGCGACTTAGTGAGAGCGCAACACCTCCAGTCCCGTTTACTAGATGCATATGGACTATTCTTCCAACTCCACAACCGACCGCTACCGCGATTGCGGGACACCGTTGAAACTGCCGAGGAAGCGCACCATGACGAAGCCAGAGTCAGCTAAAAAGGGTCAGGGCAGCACCGAGCAGGTGAATTTCTCATTCCGCTGTCAGCCCAAACGAGACTCCAAATATGGAATGTTACTGGCATACATTAACGAAGACAGTGCCGAGTTAACCCGTCGAGAACGGGTACTAAATGCACTGGCAGCCTTTTGGCTACCCTTCGCCTATCACTACCAGGGCGAGATTTCACCAGAAGAACTGCAACGTCTAGCACGAAGCAGCGTTTATCAGTTGCAACTGCACGTGCAATATTTGAGGGATACGTTTGAACTGTCACATACCGAACCGCCAGCTTACGCCTTACACGCAAAACCTGCCAGAAATTCATCTCACCCAGTAGCAGAAAACTACGTGGAAGAAGAAGACGATTGCGAAACCGAGACTGATATTGTCTCCTCTTGGCACTAAACCAGTCCATCAAACAATTAATGCCTAAAAATCTATGCCGTATTCCAAGGAAGATTTGCAAACAGAGTTTAATCTCGCTCCAGATGACGTAACACAGACGCTACGTGCCTGCGGGCTGTCCCTCAAAAAACGAGTTTACAGCGATCGCGAACGAGAGCGGTTTGCCACTGCGCGAAAGCTGTTTGAGGAAGGAGCAGCCACCTCTTATGACGACATTGCTACGTACTTCCAAAAGGAAGGGGTGAGTGTCGATACTGATGATACCCAAACCAGCGATCGAGAGCCACTGATGGAGCCAAGACTTACTGCCATACTAGAAACGTTACGTCAAGAGGCAATAGCCCAAGGATTTGAGATTGGACTTCAGCAAGCCGAGATGATGAAGCAGGTCATTCCTCATGCTACTATCCTCCGCCTCCAGCAGATGATTCAAAACGGCGAACTGAGAACTCAGTTTGAAAGCGTTTGGAGGCAGATGCAGACGCAGATGGGGGAGCCGCAATCTCTGATGTCAGAGGTAGAAGCACACTGGCAGACGATACAGTTACCATCATCCCCGCCTCCAGCGAGCTTGCCCGAATCATCGATGGAATCATCCGACAGCGACTCATTCTAGAGCTGAAAGAAGACACGCGACGGCTGCAACTGGAGCAGAAACAGCTTGCCCTGTCAGAGGAAAAGAAGGAGAAATACTGGAAAAATGTCCAGCGTTGGGGACGATTTATCAATACCTGGATTTGGATTATTGCTTATACGGTTGTTATTTTCTCTTTGGGTGCAGCCTTTGGGCTAAATTTCCTACCAAATGCAGTCCTGTGCCGTGACAAAAACTCGCTCTGCTACATTTTGCGACTATACGGGACAAAGGCAACTTTACCACCTCGTCGCTCAGGGCAACGCTAACTACCGAGCAACAGTACGAGCGATCGCCTCTTGTTGACCTACCCCTATTCATAACTAGATGGCTCGAAAGTCATGACAAATCATAATCACCGCTTCCTACCTCCATCTCATGCCCAGAAAGTACGCCGCCAAAAGGAACGAGAACTCGACTTCGACCTTGATGGTGACGGGCTGACGGTGCGGGAAGAACTGAAATACGGTCTTCACTCCTATGCACCTGATAGCGATGGCGACGGCATTCACGACGGCGACGAGGTTGCTAGCAATACTAATCCCAGGCGCTACAACAACCTCAAGCAGCCACTTCAACAACGCGATCGCATTCAAGAGTATGCAATCGACAGCATTAGCAAAAAAGCAGAACTAAGACAGCGATACCTAGAACACGCCAAGTGCGTACTGGGAAGACCACAGCTAACATATGACGAACTTGCA
Source organism: Chroococcidiopsis sp. SAG 2025 (assembly GCF_032860985.1). Lineage (GTDB taxonomy): Bacteria > Cyanobacteriota > Cyanobacteriia > Cyanobacteriales > Chroococcidiopsidaceae > Chroococcidiopsis. The sequence continues at coordinate 4,724,396 of NZ_JAOCNC010000001.1, read as the reverse complement.
GCTCAAATAGCAAGCGATCGCTGGTTGGCACAAGCACTCGATACGGCAGTACTGCACTCTGCTTATTCTGCCAACGAGCAAGATGCTCAATACCTGCTCTCCCAAAGCCCTTACATTCAATTTCATGCCCATGAAGCCGATTCTACGCCCAATCGCCTGCTTAACTACGCTTATGAAGTGGTTGCTGCCACCAACAGCAATGTCCTCAAGACGGATGAAGACCTCTACATCTAAATCGGTACTTCGGTTTCGCCCTCGTGACTTTGTTATTCCCATTGCTTTTACTGGGGCTTGGTTTTGGGTAAAAATGGAGCTTGCTGCTTACCGTATGTCACCCCCACTGGAGCAACAGGCAAAAGCCATTGTTACCTTTCCATCTAGCGGTTCAACACTTCAACTAGAGATAGTACAGAGCGATCGCGACCGAGCGACAGGGTTGATGTATAGGCGATCGCTGCCAAGAAATACTGGTATGCTATTTCCCTTGCCTCATCCCTACATACCGAAAATCTGGATGAAGCACGTCAACTTCCCGCTTGACATTATCTTTATTAAGCAAGGCAGGATTGAAAGTATCGTTCACAATGCTCCGCCATGCCAAAGTTCCCCTTGTCCGCTTTACAGTCCCGCTGCTCCCATCGATGCGGTGCTAGAACTGTCAGGAGGTAGGGCGAAAGAATTAAAGCTTAGGGTAGGAGGCAAGGTAGTACTAGCATCAATTCGTAAGTTGACAAATTCTGCACCTCGATCGCCGAAAACGAAGATTTCGATCTTCTAAAATATTGAGCTGAATGAATTGAGTCAGTAGAAAAATGTCAATCCCCCCAGAAATTCTTAGTCTTGCCGAACGGTTAATCCAAGAACTCGATGGCATTGAACAGCAGGCTAATATGGGATTAAACATTGCCAGCCAACATAAGCGAGCGTTTTCCTGACAACGCGAAACTGATTGGTTTATCTGCTAATCTTGGTAACGTGTTATTTTTTGTCGATAGCTTTAGAACTCGAATTGAGAACGTAATTGGGAATATATCTGGAACTAATGTACCCTTGCGAAACTATTGGGGAAGCTGGCGAGGAGCTGTCAGAGTTTTGGGGAAGAATTTTAGAATGTATTATGTCAGTGAATAGGTCTGTTGGGATCTTGGAGAATTTGCTATGAACGAGCCGCAGATGACTAAGGAGCAAGAGGCTCTGTTGGACGAAGCCGTGCAATCTGCTCAATTAGCCGAGCAGCAAGCCAAACAGTTGTGGGAATTGGGCGAAGCTTTTGCGCTCAAGTGGGAAAAACGCTGGCGCGATCGGGAAGTTGCTCAAACATCTGAGGAAAGGGGTTGAGGGGAAGTGCTATCGTCGATTGACATTTAATCAATACAGATAATGGTGCGATCGCACCTGCGACGATCGCAAAAGGCTACATTTCTTGTCCTTGGTTGAAGTGCTGATGTTGTTGGGTTTCCAGTAAGTTCTGAGCTTGAGTATAAACTTCCTGGATGTAAATTTTCCCCTTAGTTTTGTATTCTTCTTCTGGCAGTGAAGCTTTCCACTCTTGCAGGCGATCGCATTGGGACAAAACTCGTCCGACTTCGTTAGCATCAAAAGATTCTTTCAGCACTAATAATGCAACTCCTACATCTACTTCCCAATTGGAAGCATTATTAAAATCAGGGTATTGGCGTACTTGCCGCGATAATTGTTCGTACAGTTGCTTGCATTGCCAACGTTGTTGTTCTATAAATTGCGATACTTGTCGCTCTCCATTTGCCATTTGGTGAAGGGCGGAGTATTTACCGTTCAAAGCAGGTTTTGCAGAGCGATCGGGAATAGTTGTCGCATCTTGGTTGGATTCCTCTAGGTGGCTTCGATCTCTAGGTGCTGGCGTTATACTTGCTACCTGAGCTTGTGGTGCGTTACTGTCGAGAGTCTGGGACTTGACAAGTTTTGTCGGCTTTTCGGCGATCGCTTGCGGTCTATTGGGTAGAGAAACCAAGCGAGTGCTGTAAGTTGCAGCATCTAGAGGCGTGCCTATCTTAGCTTTGAGTGCTTCCATGTCTTGAGGCTTGATGCTGCTAGCAGCTAAATAGCGGACGGCAAGCCCTTTCTTGGTTTCTAGGGAAGCTTCTTGAGAGGAAACTGGGCTAAATTCAATCGAGCGCGATCGCAACCAATTATCTACTACTTCCACTTTGCGATCGTCAACTGCCAGTCCCACCAGTCCTAGCACTTTGTCTTCTGGGTTAGCAAATAGGATTGTAGGACGTTCTTTGATTTTTGATAGAAAAAGCTCGCTCTTTTCTATTAATTCATCTGGGGCTGTTACAGAGGCGATCGCTCCCTTCTGCTTCGTCCATACTTCAGGATATTGGACTGTAGCGGGGTCAACTTTGATAAAAGCATGGCTGAAATTGCTCTGTAGATTGCATTCAACTGCTACTTGCCGTCCTAGTTGAAGAATACCTAACTGTTTTAAAGCTTCTTTATCTTGCTTGTAAAACAGAACTCCTAGCGGTTTTCCATCCAAAAATACTACGTCTCTCACTTTAGCTGGAGTCATTTCAATTTGTCCGATGCTGTAATCTTGATCTTGAAATTCTTCCCCTTTAAAATCGTAATAATTGATTTTATTAATTCTCAATAAATTTCCATTCGGCGATTCTCCAATAATAAATGCTCCTTCATGCCTGCTATCCTCGATAGTTCTAAGCTTCAGCTTTAAGAAATTGCCATTGTTGAGGTAGTTAGCTTGCCTCAATGCCTCTACAGAATCAGCATCCAATTCTCCTAAAGTGCGATCGCCTAGTTTGATTTTTACCGTTCCGTTAGGAATTGGTACTTGACCGACTGATAGAATAACTGATTCGTTGTTAAATACTTTATCGGCATGGGAGAATTTACTAACTTCTCGAATGGTGAAATCTATAGCAGGTTTGCCCGCCTCAGCCAGAGTTGCTTTAGCCGTGTAGGTTTCTCCAGGTAGTATGGATGCTCGTGCCTTAGTACCGATCGGCAATCTGCCAGTTCTTTGTTCCAATACGCCGTATTCTCTGTACTCGCCATCATTGTCTTTCACAAAGACAGCAGTAGTGTTATGCCGTTCGTTTCCTGCTGAGCGATCGCTCGGTCTAATTTCAATTTCATGTTTTTCCTCCAAGTCCCAAGGCTTCTGTTGAAAGATCTCGCCTTCTTTTTCAATCCCTGTTATTTTTAGATTGGCAAACTGCAATTGGTTCAATCTCGATAAAATTTCTGACCCAAAGGCAGCAAAGACAAAATTTGAGACTTTTTTTCGGGTATCTTCTTGCTGTTGTGCTTCATTGTTATTTGGATTATCTAAATCCATCTCCCGATCGAGTTGGGAAATTTTAGATTTTTTCTCTAGTTCATCTTCGCGAGTAGCAGATATGCTCCAAGCGGCAGCAGCGGCTGATAGGCGCTCCGATTCGGGAATAGCAGCACGGAAGTTTTCGGCGATCGCGTGAGCCTGCCCGAACAACAGTTTAATTTGACTAGGCTTGAGTTGGGGTTTGATTTCGATTGGGGTTGCCCCAATTGATGTCATGCCCGCTTTCAGTTTGTAGTCAAAAGCAGACTGCTGGCTGATTGTACCCAAAGGGCGATACTTCGGTTGTCCGTTTTCCATTTCACCATCAATTTGTGCTACTGCCAGTAATTTGTGCGATCGCACCTCAGTGCGCTGTTGTTCTGGAATTTCTTCAAGTTTCAGGTTTAAAGTTTGAGCATTCCAAATGAGGGGATGTCCGTAGCGAGTCAAATTCGTAATTTCAATTTGCGCTCCACACTTAGTCTGCACAATCGCATACGGTCCTTGCTCGCTCTGACAGCGCTGCTCCAGTCGGGTAGCTTCGTTAAATTTCCGGTCGAACTCGTGTTTGGTAAGGAGAGCGGCAAACTTTTGTTGAGGTGTAAATTCTATGTCTTTAAACAGATCCTGAAATTGGACGATGGGACGAGACTCAAGTTGAGACTGTTGGAAATACTTGTTAGTTTGAGCAATCAGTAACTCTACTGGCGAATCACCTCCAGGCGCGATCGCTTCATTAAGGTAAGCAAATGGTAGTTTTTTCTCCTTGATATAGCTGACATCTCGGTATAAATATCTTTGATTTTCTTGAATCAGTTTCATGTCAGGGGCGCGGGCGCTCTTGAATGTATCGACAGCTATTTGGTTTTGAAAGCATCCCTCTTCAATCAGGCTGCGGTAAATGCTGCGATTGATTGACAGCGATCGCTCTAATACTACAGGCGTTCTATTTTCAACTGAAGCTAAATCAACTATCTCCTTCATCCTCGCTCTACATTCTTCCCGAATTGATTTGGGATTTTTTGCCTGAGTTTCTCGCTCGAACAATTGCTGATAATGGTTGGCGACGGTATCTAAATACTCCGATTGTTGTTGAAAGTTACCGTAAGTTTTGAAAATCTCAATTTCCGACTCAAGTGCTTCCAGTGCTGTGACTTGATTATTGATGACACCAACGCTGATACTATCGGACATAAAAATGGCAATTTCTTCAAAGAGTGGTTGAGTGCCATCTTCTCTATAGAATGACTGTTTCTTCAGCTTGAGTGTAGGTGTGTAGGCGTTTTGGGGAAGATTTCTTGCCTCGGCTTCTGCCGTGAGGTTAGGGTATTTACTTGCCAACTCTACGCCAATGCAGTCGCCATCGAAGTCGCGTCCTTGGCGTTCTGATTCGGTTTCGATTGGGTCTACTTCCTGAGTTTCAATTCCTCGTGCTTTGAGTGCGGCAATTCGTGCTTGAATCCGCTTACGATCTTCGTCGTTAACTACGATGATGCCTTCTAGCGGTCTGCCGTCCGGTGCAATGTAGTCTTGGACGTGTTTGTTGAGGGATACGCACAAGCCATTAGAGTTGAGGAATGGCGAACGAAAGTTAAGGATTTTCTCACCTTCATCACACCAAGGAACGCAGATTTCGCCATTCTTGAGTTCCTTGGAGGGAATAATCGTTCCTCGGTCGAAGCTAAGCGTGCGACCGATGGCTATGTCGCGCCACTGTTTTTGGACAAATCGGCTCAACTGGTGTTTGACTTTTTCTGTTTCTAGGAGTTGGCAGTGACCTTGCAGGTCGGCTTTAATCAGCCTGTACGTCAACAAGTCATTTTTTTCGGTCTGAGAATCATAGTCGTCTAAATTGCCATTTTCTGAATCCGGTGGTGTCTCGGCTATGTCTGTGGGCGATCGCCTCTCATTTGCAATTGCCTTGCGTTTCTCGTATTGCTCGCAGTAGAGTTGGGCAACTTTTCTGGGATCGTCCTGAATTTGGGCAAGTCTTATCGCCTGCACTTCCAATTCTTCAACTATGTCCTTCATCCCTTGGGGAAAAGACGCGAGAAGTTGAGAAATAGCAGTCTTACCCTGTTGGGACTGAGATTTTTCACCCAACCAAATTCTCTGGCTGTATAGCCCTGGCTGAATTTGTGGTTTGATCGGAGCGTTGGGATTGTCTTTATCAGTCCCCTTGAAACTAGAGACAGGAAGAATTAAGTCAATTCGGGGGTGACTGTTGGGATTGGCGTAATCTAATACAGCTAAGTCGTGCGGTCGAAGAGTACCTTTACCAAAGCGATAGTGGATGTCCTCACCATCTCGCGATCGCCAGCCAAAGCGGTGTTGAATAACGCGGTATTTCTCCTCCGATCGTCTTTGGGTGAGTTTGTCATATAGTTGGGGTGAAATCTGACCGTAACAATCACCCACCAAGCGGTACGCTACAGCATCGGGTAGTATTCCGCCATTCGCACCCGTGGCATCATCTACGACTAGGATATTGAGTTGTTCGTGAATAGCGTTTTTGCAACTGCCTAAAAAGATGGAACCATAAGCACCTCTGTCTTTGCGATCTGGACAAAGTTTTTCTATTGTTTCCAAACACTCTGGCGAACCGTACAGCAGCCTTGACTGGGAGGAAAATAGTAGCACATGACCGTCTGGATGATTTTTCAAGTCTTCTGGCGTGCTGTATTCGTCCATCTGCCCAAATGAAAACTCTTTGTCTGGGAAGAAGAACTCCAGTAGCGTGTTGTCTAGTTCTTCACTCAGGACTGAATCGGGGTTGTTGGTGTTACCATCAGTATGCAACCACTGGTTAAGCCTAGTATCGAAGTGGTTAAACTTGAGCGTCATAATTTCTGTTGAATTCCCAGTTGACTGCTGAGGCGTGAAAAATGTCAAGACTTAAACGCTGGCTGAATATGTATCAAAAGAAAGTGGATCGGGACGGTTCTCTGAAGGAGGAATACATTCAGCAGTTATATTCTTATGGATGGAATTGGTCTGACATTACTCATCGCGCTCAATCGTTCCAAGAAGAATACGCTTGCCTGAAGGCACTAGACGAAACCGAGCCGGAGCCTTGGGTAGAATATACTGCTGAAGATTTATTTTCCCAAGAGGAGAGAAAGAAATTTAACCCAGATGGCACGCTCAAGCCAGAATATATGGAGTATGCCCGCAGCGTTGGACTGAGCGAGGGCTACCTGGAACAGTTGGAGTCCAAGAAGAAGCTAGATGTAGAGAACTTCAACCGGATGTCTGAAGCTTGGGCTGCTCGTGGAATGAACTTTGGTGAATACCAAATGCGATCGCGTTTCAGTGCTGTTAATGACTACGCCGAACGCCAAAAGCAGGTACGGCAAGATATTCGCAACGGTGAAGATCTTGATTCGCTACCATTATCTGTCGATCCCGACGATTATTATCAGCAGCGCGGTTACAATCCTGGTTAACATGACTACGAATATATATTTGCAACGCTAATATTTAGACGACTATACGCTATTAAAAAGTTGAATCGATTGATACTAGTTGCGCTCAAGCAGTTCGCAGCCGTTCGATGTCCCGAATCGGTGGCGCACCAAATAGACGCGAATATTCGCGGCTGAACTGCGAGGGACTTTCATATCCGACCCGATAGGCAGCATACGTCGCATCAGCGTTTTCGGCAAGCATGAGGCGACGCGCTTCCAAAAGTCTTAACTGCTTTTGATATTGAAGCGGACTCATCGCGGTCACTTGCTTGAAATGCTGATGAAACGACGAAGTAGACATACTGACTCGCCTCGCTAAATCCTCGATCCGCATTGGTTGGGTAAACTTAGCCTGAATTAGTTTGATGGCTGTTGCAATTCGCTGCATAGTGCTACCCGATGTAGCAATTTGGCGCACGGCTTCACCTTGTTCGCCAACGAGCAGACGGTAATAGAGTTCGCGAATCATCAGCGGTGCCAGCATGGGGATATGTTGCGGCGTATCTAAGAGTTTGACCAGGCGAAGGGCGCACTCGAACAGCCCTGCATCGGCGTTGCTGACTGATACGCCTCGGACAGAGTTTTCTTTCTTACCCAAGCTGGAACTCATTTGGGCAACCAGATCGCACAGTTGCATCAAGTCTAAATTCAGCTTCAGTCCTAAGTACGGCTTGTTGGGTGTTGCCTCAACCACAAATCCACTTAGCGGTAAATCGACCGAAACGATCAGATATTGCGCTGCACCATACTGATACCTCTCCTCACCCAGTAACGCCTCTTTTCGACCTTGCACGACGATCGCCAGGATCGGTTCATAAACATTGTGGAGTGCAGTAGACACAGTATCAGCTCGCGTCAAGTCCAATTGCGCGATCGCAGTTGAATGGATACCATTTCCGTTAGACTCGGTGTGCCGCATCACTAATTTCGCGAGTTCTTGGCATCGATCCGCGATTACATCAGGATTAGAGATTTCAACTGTCATGCTAGAGACTCGACTCACGATAGTGCCTTACTCTTGACGATTATAAAACTTCTTCAAGCGGCTGTTTTGGAGAATTAGGCAATCATCCAATAGGTTTAGGCATTTGAAAAGCCCAATTCAATTCGTAGGATGAAGTCATCTCAATTGTAACTGTAGAAGATAAGGCAATGACGAAAGACATAGCAAAAATCGCTTTAGTTACGGGATCGGGTCGAGGATTGGGCAAAAGTACTGCTTTAGCACTCGTAAAAAAAGGAGTTGATGCGATCGTCACGTATCGCAACAGTGAGGCAGAAGCGAAATCCGTTGTCTCTCAAATCGAAGCAATGGGTGGTAAAGCTGTGGCACTGCACCTCGATACAGGCAACATCAAAACCTTTGACACGTTTGTGGCGCAAGTCAAGCAATCCCTTCAGGATATTTGGCAAACCGAGCAGTTTGATTTTCTCGTCAATAATGCTGGAATTGGTATCCATGCACCTTTTGCACAAACGACTGAGTCTGAGTTCGATCGCTTGTTCAACACTCATGTGAAAGGGGTTTTCTTCCTCACCCAAAAACTACTTCCTTTCATGAAAGACGGAGGACGTATTGTTAATCTTTCGTCTGGTCTTGCCCGTTTTACCTATCCAGGCTATGCCGCTTATGCCAGCGCCAAAGGAGCGATCGAGGTTCTGACTCGTTACTTAGCAAAGGAATTGGGAAACAGGCAAATTGCAGTGAATACGATCGCCCCAGGAGCGATCGCTACCGATTTTGCAGGTGGTAGGGTGCGTGACAATTCAGACATTAACAGCTTCATCGCGTCGCAAACGGCTTTAGGTCGTGTGGGTGAGCCGGATGATATTGGAGGTGCAATCGCGGCGTTGCTGTCTGAAGATAATCGATGGGTGAATGGACAGAGAATTGAAGTCTCTGGCGGTCAATCTCTCTAACTCATATCAACTTCAATAGCAAGAAAAATCATGTTAAACGTAGAAAACAAAGTCATTACGATTACTGGAGCCAGTAGTGGCATCGGAGAAGCTACCGCGAAGTTATTAGCTCAAAACGGTGCTTATGTCGTGCTAGGGGCAAGGCGAACCGAAAAGCTGGAAAAGATTGTCCAGCAGATCCGCGACTGGGGGGGTACAGCCGAATTTAAAGCTCTCGATGTCGCCAACCGCTCTGATGTGAAAGCCTTTATTGAATTTGCTCTAGATAAGTTCGATCGCGTCGATGTCATTTTCAACAATGCAGGTGTGATGCCACTGTCCCCATTGAGGAACTTGCAAGTTGAGGAATGGGATACGACAATCGATGTGAATATCCGTGGTGTATTGAATGGCATTGCAGCTTCTTTGCCGATTATGGAGGCACAAGGCAATGGACATATTATCAATACAGCGTCTATCGGCGCACATGTGGTAGTGCCTACTGCCGCTGTTTATTGCGCCACCAAATATGCAGTTTGGGCAATCTCCGAAGGACTGCGGCAAGAATCGAAGCATATTCGCGTCACCACCATCTCTCCTGGTGTGGTTGAAACCCAACTTGGCGCAGAAATTACAGATGATGTGGCACTAGACCTAATGAAGGAAATCCGTAAAACCGCACTCACTCCAGATGCGATCGCCAGAGCCGTTTTGTATGCGGTGTCCCAGCCGGACGATGTTGATGTTAACGAAGTCATTGTCCGACTAACGAAGAGCGCATTCTAGGCAACACTCACAGTTTGTAACGAAGTCTTACAAAAACTGACATTCTGCTGAAAAGAGAAATTTAGCCCAGAAGTAACATACATCAGTTCACGATCGTCGATCGTGTGGTTTGCACATACATCCTAGAACAAGCTATGAAGAGTTACTGGCGTACTGATGTTTTTGATGTGATGCAACGAGTTGGAAGTAGATAGAATTTTTTGCAACATCACCAATAGACCTTTCCGAAAATTCTCAAAAGCCTGCTGTAGCAGGCTTTGGGAGATGTGATTCATCTTGTGATTCCCAGCCAGCTTCAACCTAAATATAGGCGTTTGAGATAGTTGCAGTTAGTAATATCTGAAAAGATAATTGATGCTAACTCATGGCGATCGCTCCTTTTTCATCGGTTTAAGTAGGTAAAATTAACGCTCCTATTCGTAGTCTTACTAATCCGCAAACTGTTAATATAACTTGTTGATAAGTTTGAGGACGCAGACGAAATCTTTGAGCAGCAATTTGAAAAACTTTAACTCTTCTAATCAGGTCTTCTATGATAATACGGCTACAAGAATTGACTTTGTTTTCTTCTTTTTAACTCTCGCTTAATTCCCGCTTCTTAGGTGTTTTATGTGGAGTGGCAACATTGTCTTCTCCTATGTAAGCTTTATCGCCTTTGAACTGCTGCCCTGTAGCCAACTTGTTTTGTTGTTCTCGCAACAGATTAATATCACTGGTAGGACCAGGCTGACCCACTATCACATCTACAATATCTTGTGCTTGGGGAAGAATAATGAACTGGTTTTTAAAGGTATGTTTCTTCTTCTTGCCCGAAAAAAACTTTTTTTGCTCTTTATACTCCCCAGGTCGCTCTCTGTGCTGCTCTGTACTATCTACTAATAATTCAAATTCCATCAATAGTTCCTGCACTACTTCACACTCGCTCGCTTGATTTTTCACTTGCTCTAACAGGCTCGCTGGTAAAAGTTCTCGTAAGATTTTTAACCAGTAATGGAAGATGTCATTCGCAGAGGTTTTAGAAATGCCAAACTGTAACCCTAAAATCTCAAACGTCGGTAGATGCCGTAGGTAAAATAGACACAAACCAACCCCTGCTTCCGTTGATAAAATTGGTTTCCTTCCACCTCCAACTGCATTCAATCGGATTTTTTTTCGTTCAAGCCGCAAACGCCGTTGACTTTGACGTAAACTTGCCTGTTGCACTAATTGAAGAAACTGCTTGTAGCTGATTCCCACAATCTGCTTGCTACGAGCGGGGTACTTATGAATATAATCAATTGGATTTATCATGATGGTAGGACAGATTAAACACACCTACCATCTTTTTCTCTCATAAATTTATATTTCGGACAAGTCTAATTACAGCAAGCGATCGACTATATCCACACTCACCTTGACCGAGATTGATCGCTGGTTGAAATTGCCAAAGTCATCAATATTAGCCCCACTTATTTTGCTAGTTTGTTCAAACGCGCTACAGGTATTTCTCCGCATCAATATGTGATTAAACAGCGAGTGGAACGGGCGAAAATGCTGCTGTCAAAAACGGATTTAGCGATCGCCAACATTGCGTTAGAATTGGGTTTCTCCAGTCAAAGTCATTTAACTCAACAGTTTAAGCGATTCACGGGAATGACACCAAAACAGGTGCGCCCTTCATCATAAGAATTTGATAAATCGTTGTAAGAATCTGAAAGAAGTTGAGCATTGGAACTCTTTACACTTGGGATAGACAAAACAAGGAGATAGAGAAAATGCAAACACTCTCTCATCTTCTGTCTAAATCTGCCCAATACACAAAGGAGAAAAACAATGGCTGCTGTAGAACTCTATAACGACAGCAATTTCAGAAGAAAGTTAGTGGAAACAAATAGTGACACTCCAAATGTGGGTAATGATGTTAACGATCGCGTTACTTCAATTGTCATCAATCAGGGAACTTGGAGATTTTTTACAGATTCCCAATATCGGGGTGTTTCTGCCGATTTAGGACCAGGACGTTACCCTAACATAGGTCTTGGAACCATTCCTAACGACTCAATCACATCCTTCCGTAGGATTAGGTAGGTGAAGAAATAGGGTGGATTATCTACCCTATTTCTTTACCTATTTGTAAGAGTAGAAAAAGCAAGAAACAATCTATTGCTGACAATCTGCTTCTAGCCAGAAGTTATCGTATTTTTCTGATGCTGCACTCCAATCGCTGCGGAAAAACTTTACTAATAACGATATACTTTGTGATATAGCAGATGACACTCATCGGGAGATTGTATGATTGCCCTACCTGGAGTTGCCATCCACAGCAAAATCTATGAGAGTTCGGCATCTGTTGTGTATCGGGGCATCAGAGAGCAAGACGGGCAGGCGATTGCGCGAAGCGCACTGCCAGAGGCAATTGTCGTTAAACTGCTTAAGCAAGACTATCCCTCGCCTCAAGAATTAACCCGCTACAAACAGGAATATGAAATTACCCGCTCCCTGAATCTCCCAGGAGTTGTCAAGGCATACAGCCAGCAAGACTATCAACGCACGCTCGCTATTCTCCTAGAAGATTTTGGTGGGGAATCTATCGAAAGATGGATGCGCCAACGTCCAGAAAAATTCTGCCCCATGCCCTTATCCAATTTCTTCCGATTAGCCATTGACATTACAGAAATTCTGGGCGGAATTCATCACGCTAATATCATCCACAAAGATATCAATCCTGGTAACATCGTCTTCAATCCAGATACGGGCGTAGTTAAATTCATTGATTTCGGCATTGCCACCCAGTTTAACCGCACCAATCCAACCTTCAAAAGTCCTCATGTATTAGAAGGCACACTTGCCTACATTTCTCCTGAGCAAACGGGACGGATGAATCGTTGGCTCGATTACCGCACTGATTTTTACTCGCTGGGTGTGACATTTTATCAACTGCTCACAGGACAGCTACCGTTCCCGACAACCGACATACTGGAGTTAGTTCATTGCCATATTGCCAAAACGCCCGTTCCGCCTCACGAATTGAATGCAGCGATCCCCAAAGCAGTTTCAGACATCATCATGAAATTGATGGCGAAAAATGCCCAAGATCGCTATGGGAGTGCCTGGGGAATTAAAGCAGATTTGGAAACCTGCGATCGCCAATTTACCCTCATCGGTCGCATCGATCGCATCCAATTAGGTCTTCAAGATATTTCCGAGCAGTTTCACATTCCCCAAAAACTATATGGACGAGAAGCAGAGATTGGAGCATTATTAGCGGCGTTTGACAGAGTAGTCGAAAGGGGGAATGAAGAAAATGCTCAATTCAACGTCGAGATGATGCTAGTCTCTGGTTACGCGGGAGTAGGCAAATCAGCATTGGTGCAGGAACTCTACCAACCCATCACGGCAAAGCGAGGCTATTTTATTTGGGGTAAGTTTGACCAATTCGATCGCAATATTCCCTACAGCGCGATCGCTCAGGCTCTGCAAAAATTGGTGCAGCAACTACTAGGGGAACCAGATGAGCAAGTGCAACGGTGGCGATCGCATTTACTTGCGGCATTGGGCAGCAACGGACAAATTATTATTGATGCAATCCCAGAAGTTGAGCTAATTATTGGCAAGCAGCCACTTGTACCATCCGTTGGAGCAACTGAGGCACAGAATCGCTTCAATCTAACGTTTCAAAAGTTTGTGCGGGTGTTTTGTTCAAAGGAGCATCCCCTGGTAATCTTCTTAGACGATTTGCAGTGGATCGACTCAGCCACACTAAAGTTAATCGAGCTAATATTACTTGACGAGCAAACCCAATATCTATTTTTGATTGGAGCCTATCGAGATAATGAAGTAACTCCAACGCATCCATTAGTATTGACGCTCTTAGAATTGCGAAAACAAAGGGCAGTGCTTCAGGAGATTACCTTAGCACCCTTAACGTTGGAATCGTTGAATCAATTGATTGCCGAGACGCTAGATCGTAATCCTGACACCGTTCGTGATTTAGCCCAATTAGTGTTACGTAAAACCGAGGGCAACCCTTTCTTCTCATGTGAATTTTTGCGAATGCTCTATAGCGAAAATCTGCTGACTTTTGATGCGAAACAGTTGAACTGGCAGTGGAATATTGCTCAAATTCAAGCCCGAAATATCACCGATAATGTGGTGGAACTGCTGCTGCTCCAGTTGAAGAAATTGCCAGAAGAAACACGGCAAATTCTCCGCTTAGCCGCTTGTGTTGGCTCCCAATTCGACTTAGAAACTTTAGCGATCGTTTGTGAAAAATCGCCCAAAGCAATTTCTCTAGATTTACTAGCTGCAATACATGCTGGATTAATTCAACCTTTATCGGAATTAGACGAAAACTTGTTAGTTCAAGAGTATAAGTTTTTGCACGATCGCGTACAGCAAGCAGCATACGCCTTAATAGATGAGTCCCACAAGCAAGTTGTTCATCTCCAAATCGGTCGCAATTTAATCGAAAAAGCTTCACTCCAGCAGCGATCGGAGCGACTATTTGAAGTCGTGGATCATCTCAATCGGGGAATTGAATTGGTCAGCGATCGCGCCCAACAAAATAAAATTGCCAAATTGAATTTAATTGCAGGTCAGAAAGCCAAAGCAGCAACGGCTTATGAAGCGGCTCTTAAGTATTTTAATACAGGGCTTAAACTCCTCAATACAGAGAGTTGGCTCAATGAGTATGACCTCACCTTAGCACTGTATTCAGAAGCAGCAGGAGCAGCGTATCTTCATGGTTGCTTTGATGAAATGGAACAATTCGTAGAAGTGGTACTCAACAATGCGAAGACAGCGATCGACAAAGTGCAGGTTTACGATAGCAGAATTCAAAGATATTTGTCACAAGGCAACCCGAAATCAGCAATAAAAATTGGACTGGAAGTGTTGCAGTTGCTAGAAGTAATCTTAATAGAAACTCCAAGTCAGTTAGATGTTGAAAGAGAATTGGAGTCAACAGCTGCAATACTCGCTGGACGAGAAATCGAAGACCTAATTAATCTACCAAAGATGACCGCACCAGAACCGCTAGCAGCAATGTATATCCTGGCGAATATCGCGGGTGCTGCATTTATAATGTCACCAGCACTGTTGATACTGACTGTGTGCAAAAGGGTAAATTTGTCGATCGAATACGGTAACGCTACCTGGTCGCCAATGAGTTATGCTAACTACGGATTTGTTCTATGTGGAGTCGTTCAAGACATTGAACGAGGTTATAAATTTGGTCAATTGGCTCTGGGCTTGGTAGAACGATTGAATACCAAAAAAGGAGATACTAAAGCATTAATGGTGTCGAGTATCCATGTCATGCATTGGAAGGTACATTTTAGGCAAACAATACCAATGCTGGTTGATGCTTATCAAAACGGAGTGGAAACCGGAGACTTTGAATTCGCTGGCTATTCTGCATATTATGCATGTCATCGCTCGTTTTTTGTTGGTGAGTCACTCACCCAACTGGAACAAAAAACGGCAACCTACAGCAAAGCGATCGGACAAATCAGACGAGAAAACCCCTCTAATTGGATTGCAATGTTGTGGCAGACAATCCTGAATCTGTTAGGTAGGTCTGAGAATCCTAGCCGTTTAATTGGTAGTATATATGATGAAGAGCAAGCGCTATCTCACGCTATTGCAGTTAAAGACGGAATTGAAATTCGCTACTTTTATTTAAACAAACTTATACTGTGTTATCTATTTGGGGACGATCGTCAAGCTGCACAAACTGCTGTTTCGGCAAGGCAACATTTTGAAGAGGTGACAGCAATAACGGTTTTACCTTTATTCTGTTTCTACCATTCTCTGGTGCTTTTGAACCTATCACTCGATGCTTCAAGCTCTGAAAAGGAAGCTTGGCTAAGTTGTGTTAGTACCAACCAAGAAAAGATGCAAAAATGGGCAGAATATGCCCCAATGAATTATCTCCATAAATATCACCTGGTTGAGGCAGAGAAAGCGCGAGTCTTAGGGCAATTTCTTGAGGCTGAAGAGTTTTACGAACGCGCTATATCAGGTGCTTCTGAGCATGAGTTTATCCAAGAAGAAGCATTAGCTTATGAATTAGCGGCTAAACATTATCTAGCGCGAGGTCGGGAAAAATTTGCCCAAACCTACATGAAAGAAGCTCACTACTGCTATGAACGCTGGGGCGCTTTAGCTAAAGTTAAAGATTTAGAAAGTCGCTATCCGCAGTTCTTTCCTCAGTCTTCTAGGGCATACCCCACGTCAGTTCCTACCACTTCTGGAACCACATATAATAACTCACCCATCGCTTTAGATTTGGCGGCGGTACTGAAAGCATCCCAGGCGATTTCTCGTGAAATTGAACTAGAGCAGTTGCTTCGTTCCTTAATGCAGATATTAATTCAAAATGCTGGCGCACAAACCGGATACTTGATTCTGGAAAACGCAGGAGAATGGGCAATTGAAGCGTCAGGTGAATTAAGTCATGTAGATGGTGAGAATGTTGACACTACACAATTGCTGCAATCGATCCCAACCGCAAATCGCTTACCCGAAACAATTATTAATTGTGTTATCCGCACTCATGAATCTGTCATTTTAAATGATGCGACGAGGGAAGGTATTTTTATCAACGATCCATACATTCAACAGCACCAAACCAAATCTATTTTCTGTTTGCCATTGCTCAACCAAGCGAAGCTGGTTGGCGTACTGTATCTCGAAAATCAATTGGCGATTGGGGCATTTACAACTGAACGATCGCAAGTTTTGCACCTATTATCAACCCAGGCAGCGATCGCTATTGAAAATGCCAAGCTCTACTCAAAACTATGTGAAGGCGAGAGTAGAATGAAACAATTTCTAGAAGCGGTTCCGGTGGGCATTGGAGTATTGAATGCAGCAGGTCGCCCCTACTACTTTAATCAGCAGGCAACTCAGCTATTGGGTAAGGGTATCGATCCTTCCCTAACACCGGATCGACTTGCAGAAGTTTATCAAACTTATCTGGCGGGAACCAAGCGAAAATATCCAACTGAGAAACTGCCGATTGTGCGGGCGTTGAGTGGTGAACGTACTAGAGTTGATGATGTAGAAATCCACCAAAACAACAGCACAATTCCAGTTGAAGCATGGGGAACGCCAGTTTATGACGAACGGGGCAATATAGCTTATGCGATCGCCGCTTTTCAAGATATTACCGAGCGCAAACAAGCCGAGAAATTACTAGCCGATTACAACCGGACTTTAGAACAACAGGTCGTAGAACGAACGGCTGCGTTACAGAAAAGTGAAGCGAATTATCGAAACCTGATACAAACTGCGAATTCAATCATCGTTCGTTGTGATATGCAAAGACGGATTCAATACTTGAATGACTGCGGGCTGGAATTTTTTGGCTATGAGGTACACGAGATTTTAGGGCGTACCTTACTCGAAACGATCGTTCCAGAAATCGATAGCTGTGGGCGCGATCTCAAACCATTTGTCCAAAACCTGTTTCACGACCCTGAATCTTATCTGCAATCTTATCTGCAAGTCGAGAATGAAAACCTGTGTCGAGACGGCAGACGGGTTTGGGTTGCCTGGTCAAATCAGGCAATTTTGGATGAACAGGGACAGGTGGTGGAAATTCTATCCGTTGGCAATGACATCACAGGGCGCAAACAAGCCGAGGCAGCTCTACAGCGCAGTGAAGCCAAGTTTCGCAATATCTTTGAAAATTCACAGGTAGGGATCTTCCGCACGCGCCTCTCGGATGGATTAATTCTCGATGCCAATCAACGCTTTGCGGATCTATTTGGCTATGATTCACCCGATGAGATGATTGGGAAGAAACAGACTACAGACTGTTATGTAAATTCCAGCGATCGCCACAAAGCCATTGAATTGCTGAAGTGGAATGATGAACTGCGAAATTTTGAAGTGCAGCTCCGAAAACGAGATGGTACATTGTTTTGGGGACTTTACTCCTCTCGTTTGAATGCAGCCGATGGATGCATGGAAGGTGTAGTTGCAGACATTAGCGATCGCAAACAGGCAGAAGTTGCGCTGCAAGCCTCTGAAGCAGAACTACGGGCACTCTTTTCAGCCATTCCCGATCCGCTTTTCATCTTCACTACTGAAGGGCAATTGGTCTGTGCAATCAAAGGGAATCCGTCCTATGGAGATTTATGTAGGGAGGAGTATATTGGCAAAACACTGCATCAACTCTATGCCAAGGAACAAGCCGATGAATTCCTGAGTTATATTCAGCAGGCGGTGAAAACCCAACAGATACTCACCGTTGAATACAGTCAGTGGATCGCTGGACGAGAGATCTGGTTTTCGGCTCGCATTGCCCCGATTCGGCACGAACAGGTGATTTGGCTGGCGCGAGATATTACGCTGCAAAAGCAAGCAGAAGCCACTTCAATTCTAGAAGAACGCAACCGCATGGCACGCGAAATTCACGATACACTCGCCCAGGCGTTTACAGGCATTCTGATCCAATTCGGTGCGGCAACTCAAGTACTAACAGACGATCCAGAAGCTATCCAAACGCATTTAGACACGATCGAGAAATTAGCACGCACCGGACTGACTGAGGCGCGGCGATCGGTCACAGCACTTCGTCCCCAGTTGTTAGAGGATGGCGATTTATCCACTGCCCTCGATCGCCTAGTAACTCTGATGAGAGCGACTACTGATACTGTGCTAATTTACCAAATTCAGGGTAGAGCCTATCCTTTACCTGCCGAGGTGGAAAATCACTTCCTGCGGATCGGACAAGAAGCATTGACAAATGCGATTAAATATGCTGACGCGAGCGAAATTAGAATTGAATTGGTCTATGACGATGCACGCTGCTGCTTGCGAGTTAAAGACAATGGACGGGGTTTTGGAGTTGGTAGCGTGCCACCGATTGGCGGATTTGGATTGTTGGGCATGAGCGAACGAGCAGAGCGCATCGGAGCGCAATTGCGGATTGAGAGCCAACCTGGGCAAGGAACAGAAATTGTTGTCGTTGTCAATTCTTGAGTGAGGATCGTCATGAGCCAATCCGCTACGATTCGAGTTTTGATTGCTGACGATCATTCCATTGTCAGGCAAGGATTGGCAACGATCGTGAACCGCGATCCAGAAATGACGGCGATCGCTACTGCAGAAAATGGACAGCAGGCGCTCGAGCTTTTTCGCCAACACCAACCGGATGTGACGCTGATGGATTTGCGAATGCCGCAAGTCGGAGGGGTGGAAGCCATTAGTGCTATTTGTGCCCAATTTAAATCTGCCCGAATTATCGTACTCACAACCTACGATGGTGATGAAGATATCTATCGGGGATTGCACGCAGGCGCTCAAGGCTATCTGCTTAAGGATGCTAAACCTAACGAGCTGCTTCAGGCAATTCGCATAGTGGCTCGCGGTCAGCAGTATATTCCGCCCCTAGTGGGAGCAAAACTAGTGCAGCGCCTAAGCAATCCAGAACTGAGCGATCGAGAGCTAGAGGTACTTGGTTTGATGGCGCAGGGGATGAGCAATCTAGACATTGCTACTACCTTAATTATCGGTGAAAGTACGGTCAAATCCCACGTGAATCGAATTTTAGGTAAGTTAGGCGTGAGCGATCGCACCCAAGCGGTGATTGTTGCCGTTAAACGCGGGATTGTGAGTTTGTAAGAGACTATTTTTGAAGTAAAGATTAAAAAAATCTAATGATTGGGATGACTAATTCTATACTTTGTTGTGTCGAGCATCAGTTTGGTTTAATTTTATAGTGTAGGACTCTTCTCCCAGTATAGTAAGCCGATGCATTGCTCACTTTAGCTCTGGTTGCTGTACATAAGTCTTAAATTATTTTTACACCCAGAAAATTTGGACAACAATGTCAAAACAGCTAAAACAAATAACTGAAAATCAGTGTCAAAATGCACCAGCAAAATATGACGACCTCAAGGTTCTTTTTTTGAACTGCACTCTTAATAGAACTCCTGTTTTATCTCATACCGAGGGTGTAATTCATCTTGCTAAAAATATATTTGAAGCCAATAGAGTTCAAGCTAAAGTTATTCGACCTGTAGATTATGAAATACCAGCAGGACTTGGGCTAGATATGTCCCAAACGGATGAATGGGATCGAGACGATTGGCCCATAATTCAAAAAGAAATTGATGAAACTGATATTTTGGTATTGTGTACCTCAGTTTGGCTGGGAGAAAAAAGTTCCGTTTGTAATCGAGTCTTAGAAAGAATGTATGGTTACACTCATGTTTTAAACGAAAAAGGGCAATATCGAGATTATGGAAAAGTCGGTGCAACTTTAATCACTGGTAACGAAGATGGGATTAAACATTGCGCGATGAATATTTTATTTTCTCTTTCTCATATTGGTTATACAATTCCCCCACAAGCCGATGCGGGATGGTTGGGAGAAGTTGGTCCTGGCCCTTCTTATTTAGATCCTGGTTCTGGTGGCCCTGAAAACGATTTTACCAACAGAAACACAACTTTCTTAACTTGGAACTGTATGCATTTGGCAAGAATGTTGAAAGATAATCAAGGCATTCCCGCTCATGGAAACCAACCTGAAGTTTGGGATGCAGGTTGTAAGAGTGATTTTAAAAATCCAGAACACAAAGTATAGGGAGTTGTTGCCTCAAAAGAAGACCTGGGTAATAAGTTGCGATCGCTCTTGAGCATCATAGGCTTTGTCTGTCAAAAAAGCATCAGCTTCAACATTGGCTAATAAAGCATCTGCTCCATTTAGGTCATGGGCTTGTGCTGGAGTTAAATAAAATTGAGCGGGATTACAATAGCGCATCACATATGGTATAGATTTTTGTACTCAATCCTCCTGCACTGCGTCCAATACATTTTGACTTTATAAATAATCTCTAAGCAAGTCGTACTAGAGTTTGAATTTGGATTCCAACTTTAGTTGGAGTCAACCTTCCTTTGATTGATGGACTGATTCATCAATCGCTTTACTGAGTAGAAGTTTCAACTCGATATGGACGACAAGTTGGAGTCAATTTTATATATTGAATTTATGCAAACACTAACAGCAATTAGTTGTAAGAACTAAGTTTGCTTTAAGTACAGGACAAAAATGGTAGAACGTTCAAAAAATTATTTATTTAGGGATTAGACACAATGAGAAAGCAACTTATCAATCCGCCACAGATTTATGATGGAAGTCCGTTCGGAATGTCCCAAGCGGTGATCGATCGCGCATCCGCTACCGTTTACATTTCTGGTCAAGTTGACTGGGACGCGAATCGGCAAGTTTCATGCCATAACGTCGCGGGGCAACTAAAGAAGGCGCTGGCTAACCTAACCACTGTCCTAGAGGCATCGGGAAGCTCGGAAGAGTCTTTGCTTAGCCTTCGCGTCTACGTTCGCGGTGAACTTGGGGAATTCATCGGGGATATCGCACCGATTCTCGCGCAATATCTGGGAGAGTCGCGTCCATCTCTTACTGGGATCGGTGTTTCCTCACTTGCCTATCCAGAAATCTTAGTTGAGATTGAGGCAACAGCAGCACTTAAGTGACCAACTAATTTCTGAAATGCGTGTTTAAGAACGATCGGAGGAAATAATCAAAATACATCAGGATTTGAGTTGGCTTTAGAAAAAACGCACCAAAGATGAGCTACGACGACCATAACCACAGCTTCTTATTCGTCCCTCCTTCAACCCAAGATCGCATACAAGGTGTGTTGAGTGCTGCTGTGATGCTAGTCATGTATGGAGATTACCAATGTTCTGAAAGTGCAAAGGTTTATCGACTGATTAAAGCAATTGGGCGAGAACTTAATAGTTCTCTTGAGGAGAATAATTTGTGCTTTGTCTTCCGTCATTTTCCCCAGGTACAAATTCATCCTCACGCTCAACACGCGGCTCAAGCGGTGGAAGCAGCAGCCGCCCAAGGTCAGTTTTGGCAGATGCATGACATTTTGTTCGCCCATCAACAAGAATTGGGAAACGGCTATCTTGTGGAGTATGCCAATTATCTAGGACTTGATATCTCTCATTTTCTGCAAAATATGTCTAAAAAAGCGCACGTTGCTCGCATCAATGAAGATATCCAAAGTGGATTACACAGTGGAGTAACGGCTACCCCAGCTTTATTTATCAATGGAATTCGGTACACTGGGCGCTGGAACAATACGCAGTTGACGGCAGCTATTGTTACTGCAAGTCATTAAGTTCCTCAACCATTTACGCGGTGGTTAACCCCATACTCGAAGGCTTGCGTTTTCAGGATTCGAGCGGTTTCAACGCGCCTAATTTTTGGAGCAAAGGTTATGTTTCCTCTGTTTATTACTACCATCAAGCTACTTAATTTCAATCGCTGACTTTTGCCTAATTTGTTATCCATAATTATCTATTTCTTAACCATGTCAACAATTACATTCGATCGCAGAAGCTTAACTCCCACCCAATTGCAGCAGGCGATTGACTATATTCACACTTACATTGACCGAGATTTGTCACTGATTGAACTTGCCAGCGTTATCAATATCAGCCCGACTTACTTTGCCAGTTTATTCAAACAGACGATGGGAATTTCTCCGCATCAGTACGTGATTCAACAACGGGTGGAACGGGCGAAATCGATGTTATCGAAAACGGATTTAACCATTGCTGATATCGCTTTCCAAACTGGGTTTTCTAGTCAAAGCCATTTGAACCAACAGTTTAAGCGAATTACTGGAATGACACCAAAGCAGGTTCGTTAATTCCACAAGAATCTGACAAATCATTGTAAGAATTTGAAAGAAGTCGAGCCTTGAAACTCAATACACTTTAAATAGATAGAACTAGGAGAATCCAATCATGGTCAAACAGCAATCTGTAGACGAACAAGCAAATGGAAAGGCAACTAGCAACCTGACACCAGCCCAGGAGTTTTTGCAATCACTCTGGGAAGAGCATCTGCGACACGAGTTTGGCACTCACAACGTTGAAGATGCTCTTGCCACGATGGTTGAGGATGCTTATGTTAATGACATTCCGGTAATGACCGGGGGAGTAGGGAAACCAGCACTGCGCGAGTTTTATTCCAAATACGGCATTCCACAAATACCGCCAGACATGGAGCTAATCCCAATCTCGCGCACGATTGGAACCGATCGGCTTGTCGATGAAATGCTGGTTAAGTTCACTCATACCATCCGAATGGACTGGATGCTACCTGGCATTGCTCCGACTCTTAAACGGGTTGAAGTGGCATTGGTAGCGATCGTTCAGTTCCGTGGCGACAAGCTAGCCCACGAACACATCTACTGGGATCAGGCGAGCGTATTGGTTCAACTCGGCTTGCTCGATCCTAGTACGTTACCCGTTGTAGGCGTTGAAAGTGCGCGTAAGGCACTCGATCCGAGCTTGCCCTCAAACGCACTGATCGATCGCTAAGCGCGATCGCAACTAAAAATGAGTAACCCTCTTCTGTCACTCTAAGAAAATTTGACGCATTTACGTTGTCTCAGGATTACAGACGCAATTCGGATTCTCAAACTTGGCGAAGGGAAAATTTTCATTACTTCAGTCGAACGGTCGCGCTCACCGGACGCAGACAACCTTTGCGACTCAACCGACCATATTGAAACGTCCCGGTGCAGCGCGGTTGTTGGGCTGTGCTTTAACTTGTACATAAGCTACTATCTATCCCAATGCTCTAGAGGCGACTTTGGTAATATTCTTCTAGATCATCAATAATATCCAGAATTTCAACGAATCGAGAGCAAAAGGCAGTCAACTTATACTCCACGCGGGGCGGAATTTCAGGATAAGCAACTTTCTCGACAATACCAAAGTTGACGAGATCTACCAATCGCTCATTCAAAACCTTAGTTGTCAATCCCTCAATTGCACGAGTCATTGCTCCTGGGCGGTTGATACCTTGACGAATTAAGCGTAAAACTTCCAGCATCCATTTACAGCCAAGAGTATGCTCCACGATATGAGCCACAGTTGGTTGAGAAGCGGAGATTTTTTTTTGCAAGCTACGGAATTGTGATGAGTGCATTTGCGACTAAACAGTAACTACCTTACTAGATGGTGCTGACTTGCGGGACAAGAGAGAACCACTATACGTTGAGTGATATCGAAATACCTTTACCGTTGATTCTAAAGCAAGGATGGTTAGCAGAGATGGAATGTATGAAAGCAGCCGTACTGACAACATTTGGTGGTGCGGAGAGTTTTGAGATTCAAACTGTGCCCAAGCCAATGCCAAAACCTAATCAGGTTCTAGTAAGGGTGTGTGCGACATCGATCAATCCAGTTGATTATCAGACTCGCCGTGGTGACTATAAAGACTTGGTTCGATTACCAGCAATTATCGGAGTTGACATTTCAGGAGTGATTGAGACAGTTGGAGAGTCAGTGACAGACTTTGAGGTAGGAAGCGAAGTTTATTACTCGCCGCAGATTTTTGGAGAATCTGGCAGCTATGCTCAATATCATGTTGCTGATGCAGGGATTGTTGCGCTTAAGCCTTCTAACTTGTCGCACATTGAAGCAGCGTGTTTTCCGCTTGCAGGGGGACGGCTTGGGATTGCCTAGTAACGAGAGGCAATCTTCAAGTTGGGGAATCGGTTCTAATTCATGCGGGTGCTGGTGGCGTTGGCTCTCTTGCAATTCAACTTGCAAAAGATGGGGAGCCTACGTTTTTACAACATGCAGTTCTAAAAATCTCGATTTTGTGAAAAACTTGGCGCAGATCGAGCCATTGATTACAAAAACGAAGATTACGTGGAAGTTATTCGTCAGGAAACAGACGGGCTAGGTGTTGATTTAGTTTTGGATACGATCGGTGAACAAACAATCCAGCGTAGCCTAGAAATTATTCGCCCATTCGGCAGACTTGTGAGCATTGTAGACACTGAAACGCCGCAATCACTCATCGAAGCATGGGGCAAGAATCTGACTATCCATTTTGTTTTCACGCCACAGTACCGAGCAAAATTAGATGCTTTGACAAAACTAATCGAGCGTACTCAGCTTCGCCCCGTCATTGATTCAACGCTGTCTTGGGATCGGATAATTCAAGCACATCAACGTTTAGAGCAGGGGGGAGCGCAAGGGAAAATTGTGCTGGAATTTACCAAAAGTTAGACTATCCTCACCGATCGCTTTAAATCGTCACCTGAAAAATAGCCCAAATAGCACAACTTCAAATATTAGCAAATACCTTGTGGCTACCGCCTTCACTAAGAACTGAAGCAGCCCAACTACAAGGTCAATATTAGAACGCTGAATCACTTTAAGGAGCAATTCTATGTCAACTTTTGTCTTGGTTCATGGCTCATGGCACGAGGGTTCTGCTTGGAACGAAGCGATCGAACAGCTAGAAGCGAAAGGGCATCAAGCTTTTGCCCCGATTGCAGGTCATGGCAAAGGCGTGAATAAGAATGTTAACCATGCTCAATGTACACAATCGATCGTCGATTACATTGTTGGCAAAGACTTAACCGATATTGTTCTCTTAGGTCATAGTTTTGCCGGAACAATCATTGCGAAAGTTGCCGAAGCGATTCCTGCTCGGATTAGACGACTGATCTTCTTCGATGCTTTTGTCCTCAACGATGGAGAGAGCCTTAGATAACATTCCGCCGCACCATCAAGCGTTATTCGACTCTCTAGCGAGAGAATCGGACGATCGTACGCTGGTGATGCCGTTTGAGATGTGGCGAGAAGTGCTGATCAATGATGCTGACCTGGAACTTGCTCGATCGAGTTACGCACAACTATCCCCTGAACCGTATCAACCGTGGATTGACAAGCTGGACTTGAAGCAGTTTTACTCGCTGCTCATTCCTAAAAGTTACCTCTACTGTACAGAAGATAATGTCCTCCCTCAAGGCGAACAGTGGGGTTGGCATCCGAGAATGTCTAACCGCTTGGGGCTATTTCGGCTTGTACAAATGCCCGGTAGTCATGAGGTCATGTTTTCTAACTCGGTTGGTTTAGCCGAAAAGATTATTGTGGCAGGGCGCGACTAGCAGCAGAATTTGCAATTGTGTTTATTGCTTGAAACAGGAGAAACAGGATGATACTGCAAGATAAAGTGGCGTTAGTGACTGGCGGAACTTCTTTTGATTATATTGTGATTGGCGCCGGTTCAGCAGGCTGCGTTGTTGCCAACCGTCTTACAGAAGACCCTAATACTAAAGTATTGCTGCTCGAAGCGGGTGGTCCTGATACCAAGCCAGAACTTCAAGTTCCGAACTTGTGGCCTACTACACTCTTAGGCTCGGAAGTGGACTGGGCATACTTAACTGAAGGGGAACCTTACTTAAATAACCGCAAAATTTTATCTTCACGCGGTAAAGTCTTGGGCGGCAGCAGTTCGATTAATGGCATGATTTATATCCGAGGCAATGAACGTGACTACAATAGCTGGCAAGCGTTAGGTAATATTGGTTGGAGTTATCAGGATGTCTTGCCTTACTTCAAGAAATCGGAAAACCAGCAGCGGGGAGCATCGTTATTTCACGGGGTTGATGGACCACTTAGCATCACAGATCCACTCTCTCCTGCAAAAGTGTCGCAACGCTTTGTGGAAGCCGCTCAAGCACAGGGCTATGAGCAAAATCCCGACTTTAATGGCGTACAGCAGTCAGGTGCAGGACTTTACCAAGTGACCGTGAAAGATGGCAAGCGCCAAAGTACAGCAGTGGCATTTCTGCGTCCGATTAAAGATCGCCCCAACTTGACCATTCAAACAGGAGCATTGGTGACTCGTTTACTCTTTGAGGGAAAGCGCGCGGTAGGGGTAGTGTATGTTCAAAACGGAACGGAGTATCAAGTTAGGGTCAACTGGGAAGTGATTTTGAGTGCTGGCGCTTCGATTCTCCTAAACTGCTCATGCTTTCTGGAATTGGACCAGCTGAACATCTGCGGGCAGGGCATTCCTGTAGTTTTTGATTTGCCGGGTGTCGGCCAGAATCTTCAAGATCACCCACTTGCTGTTATTGCCTACCAGTCTACTCAGGACGTGCCCCTTGCGCCAAGTAGTAATGGGGAGAGGCTGGGTTATTTCTGCATACCAACAATAATTTAGATGCGGCGCCTAATTTGCAATTTACAAATTGTTCCGATTTTATATGTCGATCCTGCCTATGCACGTGAAGGTCCGGCATTCACCCTTCCCTTTACATCACCCGTCCCGAAAGTCGTGGTAGTGTAAGACTACGTTCCTCCTCCCCTTCGACCCACCGTTGATTCGGGTCAACTATCTTCAGAAAGAATCTGATATGCAACTGATGGTTGAAGGACTTAAAATTTTGCGTCAAATTGTGTACTCCGATGCGTTTAATGAGTTTCGGGGCGAGGAAATTGCTCCAGGGAGTTCCGTGCATAGCGACAAAGCAATCGAAGATTATATTCGGCAAACGTGCGGTACGGCATGGCATCCTGTTGGGACGTGCAAAATGGGTATCGATCAAATGGCGGTTGTCGATCCTCAACTCAAGGGTACGGGGATTGAAGGGTTACGAGTTGTTGATGCATCGATTATGCCAACTATGATCACAGGAAACACAAATGCATCGGCAATTATGATTGGAGAAAAGGCTGCCGATTTGATAAAAGTTGGAACAAAATTGCCTCAATGATGGTGAAAGCCTCAGAGATAGCCTTCCGCCGCACTATCAAGCGTTATTTGACTCAACAATACGGCAACATTCGGATTGAAGCACTCCATGCACCTGCTGTCACGTCAGGTGTGGTAGGGCGGATTGTTGGAGTTGCGACCTTGGGCGATCGCCTCGCCCTCACGATTACATCAACATCCCTGATAGATGTAGAGCGGGCTGAGAGCGATCGAGATGCGACTGCTTTTCTATCGGCAGGAGTGAAGCATTTAGAGCTTGCAGTAAGACAGGAAGTTGCATTTAAAGCTGCCCGATCGTGTCTTTCGATCGACGATCGGAAATCTCGCACCCCATTCGCTCACACGGTAAGACTCTGAGGTATCTAGAACATTCACAATTACAGGAGATTCAAATGACAACTTTAACTCAAACATCTTCAACTCTAGGCTCAAATCCTCTGAGTTCGATGCAAATCGATCGTGTTTGCTTGAATGTACCGAACTATGAGGAAACGCTTCAGTGGTATCAAGAAAAGCTAGATGCGACGATCGAGCGAGAATGGACATTTGATGTCTTCCCCAACCTGAAACTAGCTTATTTGCAAGTCTATGGATTTCGGATCGAAATTATCGGCAGCACTCAGTCACGCTCTGGGATGCCCGAAACTAAAGACCTTGGTGAAGGATTACGCACGAGTGGCATTGGACATTTTTGTTTCCGTGTTGATGACGTGGATGCGTTACTGGCTGAATTGAATCGACGTGGTGTGCCAACCTTTGTTGAATTGGGCAGCTACCCTGGTCCTGGAGTTCGGCTCTGTTTGGTGAAGGACAATAACGGCAATCTGATTGAATTTGTCACTCCTTTGAAAGATTCTGCACAGTAATTCCTGAAGGAAATCCATCATGGCTCACGAGTCTACAAAACCTGCGATCGCCAATCCCACTGAAAAGGAGAAATCATGACAACTACATACCGTCACAGCGCTGCTTTCAACGATCTCGCAACACTGCTCACAGGACAGCTTTTTCTTCCTCAAGATGCTGATTATGAACAGGTGCGTCAACTCTTCAATGGCAGGGTGAAGACACAACCTGCCGCGATCGCTCGGTGTCTCACTGTACAAGATGTGATTCATACGATTCGCTGGACACGATCGCATAATCTACCTCTCTCGGTTCGAGGTGCTGGACATGAGATTTTTGGACGATCTCTGATCGAGAATGGTGTGGTGATCGATCTGTCCCAGATGCGAGCCGTCACCGTTGATCCAGACACGCGCACAGCTCAAATTCAAGCTGGAGCAACGGCTAGCGACCTGATTGAGGCAGCACAGCAATACGGGTTAGCAACCGCCACAGGAACAATCTCTAGCGTGGGTATGACCGGACTGACTCTGGGGGGCGGCTATGGTCCTCTAAACGGTGCCTACGGACTGGCTGCTGATAATTTGCTGTCGGCACAAGTGGTCACTGCTGATGGGCAGCTTATCACCGCAAACGCCGAGGAAAACGCCGACCTACTCTGGGGACTGCGCGGTGGTGGTGGCAATTTTGGTGTCGTTGTCTCCCTGGAGTTTCGCCTGCATCCGCTCACAACCGTGTTATCGGGCTTACTGCTCTATCCTTTGGAGCAAGCTAGAACTGTGTTACACCGTTTTAACGAGTTCATCGCCACCGCTCCTGATGAATTGACAATTCGGTCTGGGTTCCTTCAGATCCCCGATGGTCAGACGGTGCTGTTTCTCTCACCGACTTATTGTGGTTCGCTCGAAATGGGTGAGCAGGCGATCGCACCTCTGCGGACTTTTGGTACAGTGCTGGTTGATCAGATGCAATCTGTTTCTTATCACGAATTAATTCATAGTAACGATGCGTTCACTCCAAAGGGTCGTCACGGCTACCTTCAAACTCAGTCGCTTGACGGCTTTCAGACTGAGACGATCGAGGCACTGATCGAACAGGGACTACCATTACCCTCTCCATTTTCAGCGATTAACATCCATCACTTTCATGGAGCTGCAAGTCGGGTAGGTGTATCTGAAACCGCTTTTGCGCTGCGTCAGGATCATTTGATGGTTGAGCTAATTGCAGCTTGGGAGCCACAGGACGACGAGCAGCGGTATATCCAATGGGCACAGAACCTCTCACAGGCACTAGCACCCTATGCTTTCAAAGGGGGATACATCAATCTCCTAGATGAGCAAGAACAGGAGCGCGTTCGGCTTGCCTTCGGGTCGAACTATGAGCGATTGCTCGATCTCAAGCAGAAATACGATCCAGATGATGTGTTTCGATCGACGATTGGACATCTCGCACCCCATTCGCTCACACAGTAAGACTCTGACAAATCATCGTCGTTCGTAACAGGTGAAACTTTGTCATCCCCAAACTCAACCAGGAAAACACTATGTCACAAAAACTCTCAGGAAAAGTTGCGCTTGTCACTGGCGGCACCAGCGGCATCGGACTTGCCACTGCTAAGCGATTTGTCGCCGAAGGTGCCTATGTCTTTATCACGGGTCGTCGTCAGACTGAGCTTGATGCGGCTGTAAACGAGATTGGTAAAAACGTGATGGGCATTCAGGGCGATGTCTCAAATTTGGCAGACCTCGATCGGCTTTATGCCACGATCGAGCAAAAGCAAGGTCACTTGGATGTGGTCTTTGCGAATGCTGGCGTTGGACAACCCATCCCGCTCGGATCGATCGCCGAAGAACACTTTGACAAAACCTTCAACATCAATGTCAAGGGCCTACTTTTCACTGTGCAGAAGGCACTGCCACTGATACCAGAGGGCGCTTCCATCATCCTGAATGCCTCAACTGCTGCTACCGTTGGCACACCAGCCTTCAGCGTTTACGGCGCAACTAAAGCTGCCGTGCGATCGTTTGCCCGCTACTGGATACTCGACCTCAAAGGTCGCCAGATTCGAGTGAATGTGGTCAGCCCTGGTACCACTCCGACTCCTGGTTACGATCAATTTGGACTGAGTGAAGAACAGATGAAAGAATTTTTGAAGAGCGAAGTCAAGAATATCCCATTGGGACGAGTTGGCACGCCCGACGAGGTTGCCAAAGCCGTTGTCTTTCTCGCTTCCGACGACAGCAGCTTTGTCAACGGCATTGAGCTATTTGTGGATGGTGGCATGGCACAAATCTAAATGGGTGCTGTGTCCAGAGCGGTCAGCTAACAGTGCAGCAGATGGTTTAAAGCCGCTAGTGCTGCGTTCGAGTTTCTTTGTCGCCGCTGATTTGAGCCGTTGGGCGTTTTGGGTAATGTGAGGTGTGGAACGGATGACGGATAAACTTGAGCAGAACAAACAGACGGTCACGGCATTTTATCACCTGATGTTCAATCAGTGTCAGCCCGCAGAAGCGATCGAGAAATATGTCGGCGACGTGTACATCCAGCATAACCCGGCGGTGTCCGACGGGAAGCAGTCTTTCATCGAATATTTCGAGAGGATGGCGAAAGAATATCCGGGCAAGTGCGTCCAGTTTAAGCGCGTCTTCGCTGAAGGCGATTATGTAGTCTTGCATTGCTACCAACA
Source organism: Chroococcidiopsis sp. SAG 2025 (assembly GCF_032860985.1). Classification (GTDB taxonomy): domain Bacteria; phylum Cyanobacteriota; class Cyanobacteriia; order Cyanobacteriales; family Chroococcidiopsidaceae; genus Chroococcidiopsis. The sequence goes on along the minus strand of NZ_JAOCNC010000001.1, from coordinate 4,693,836 downwards.
ATGGCTGGGCGACAACGACTGGGCGGGCATCGACATCTTTCGCCTGGATGATAAAGGCAAGATAGTCGAGCATTGGGACGTGCTTCAGACCATCCCAGAAGTGTCAGCTAACGATAACACGATGTTCTAAACAGTTGAGTGCTGGTAGTGTGAAGTCCGGTTTGTACAACGGCGCGCCCAAATAGTAGGCAGTGGAATTCAGATGTAACTAATGGGACTTTGTAAGAAAGATGGAGCAAATTGAGCTAGAATGCGGGTAGGAGTTGCGTTTTACGTCAGTCTCGACAGGAGCAACGTAAGGTGAAAGATCAAGTACCAGCAGCGATGCCGCAGTGCTTTGAGAACTGGTGTCGTCGGTTTGATGATGTATTTTCGCGTCAGAAGCAGCGGCAGGAATTTCGTGTTTATCTAGGGGGACTGCTGGGTGAGAGTCAGCGCAAAAACCTGAGCCAACTGGTCACAAATACAGTAGATGGCTCCTACAACAGCCTCAGACATTTTCTCAACAATGCCCCTTGGGATGAAGTCAAGCTAAATAATCGGCGGTTGGAGGTGATGCACCAGTGTCGCCAGACGACCCCGAGTCAAGGTTTCACATTGATTGTAGATGATTCGGGACATCGCAAAAGTGGTGCGGCTACTGATGGGGTAGGACGGCAGTACATTGGGGAGATTGGCAAGACTGACAATGGTATTGTGCTGCTGACTACCTACTTGTATGATGGAGTGCGACGTCTGCCGTTAGATGTTGCACTCTATCAACACGCAAGTTTATTCGAGCAAGGCAAGGCAGACCCCAACTTCCAGAAAAAACCTGACCTGGCTCTAGACTTGGTTGACCAATGCTTGAAGCGCGGTTATCGACCGGGTGTGACTGTAATTGATGCAGGCTACGGTAATAACACGCCTTTTCTCAAGCAGTTGGAGTCGAGAAACCTAACTTACGTGGCAGCAATCGCCAAAAACCGCCAAGTTACTGCTCAAACATCAGGTGATGAGTCTGCTCGTAAGCAGGGATTAGAAGCTATTGCTCAAACCTTGGCAGTGGAGCAGTTCACACCTGTGCAACTCAATCTGGAGCAGCCCCGGACAGTTTGGGTGGCGCTGTTACCAGTTCACGTTCCGAAGCTCGAAGGCACTCGCTGGCTGGCGATTCAACTCAATGCCTCTAGTTTCGAGCAAGCGACGGAGGTGGATTACTTTCTCACCAATGCCTCTGACAACCAAGTCAGTGCGGCTTGGGTAGCTCAAACATATTCTGCTCGCAACTGGGTGGAGGTCTTCTATCGAGAAGCCAAGGGCTGGTTGGGTTTGAGTGAGTATCAAGTTCGGGATGCTCTGAGTATGAAGCGTCATTGGGTTTTAGTGTTCATCGCTTACACCTTCATCCTTTGGCATCAGTTGACCGGCGGATTCCGCAGACGTTGGGCAACCAAACCCTTACAAACCTTTGCCGAAGCATTGGAGGCATTCCGCACCGCAGTCGAGTTTCGTTTGGTCCGCTGGCTTAATGAGCATGTTGATGTATTTGCCTCTCACAGAGCTAAGTTCGGCTATATTTGGGCTTAGAAAGTTTTAAAGTCCCACTAAGGCGATCGCAGCCATTTTATCAGTCGCATAGTAACACCATAAAAATCTGACAAACTGTCCTAAGAATCTGAAAGAAACCGAGCATTAGAATTCATTACACTTCAGTTAAATCAGACGAGAATCCAATGCGGTATTCATAGGAGATTGCAATGCCTTACGTTACTGTTGATCAAGAAAATTCTGCAAACATCGATCTCTACTACGAAGATCTTGGGACAGGTCAACCGATTGTTCTCATTCATGGATTTCCCCTCAACGGTCATTCCTGGGAAAAGCAGGTCTTAGTGCTGCTAAATGCGGGGTATCGAGTGATTACCTACGATCGCCGAGGATTTGGTGCTTCCAGCCAGCCGTCGTTTGGCTACGACTACGACACCTTTGCAGCAGACCTGAACGCGCTGATGACTAAACTCGATCTGCGCGATGCCGTGCTGGTCGGCTTCTCGATGGGGACAGGCGAAGTGACGCGCTATCTCGGCAAGTATGGCTCAGAGCGTGTCAGTAAAGCCGTGCTCATAGCTCCGGTGCCTCCCTTCCTGCTGAAGACTGATGACAATCCTGAAGGTGTCGATCAAAGCGTTTTCGATGGCATTATGAAAGCGATTGTTGAAGATCGTCCAGCCTATCTGTCTGCATTTTTCCAAGACTTCTTTAACGTGGACGTGCTAGGAGGCGATCGCATCAGCAATGAAGCAATTCAAGCGAGTTGGAATGTTGCGGCGGGAGCTTCTGCTAAAGGGACTTTGGAGTGCGTGCCGTCGTGGTTGACTGATTTCCGTGACGATCTGCCGCGCATCGACGTGCCAACCCTAATCGTTCATGGGGATGCCGATCGCATCCTCCCGCTTGAAACTACCGCAGCGAGACTACCGCAGCTCATTAAAGATAGTCGCCTTGTGGTCATACCTGGCGGTTCTCATGCTATCAATTGGACTCATGCCGATCTGGTCAACCCTGCGCTGCTGGACTTTCTCAAAGGAAATTAATCGGTGGAGATTTTTGTCTTCAATCAGTTTTTGCCACAACACAGCCAAATTTCCTCGCTGCCTTGCGATCGACTCTATTCATCCTAGAGGTGAGAAATGTAAAGCAAATGGCGGATTTTGTCAAGTTTTCTGTTTCTACTAGTTCTCGTTAGCGTAGTGTCATTGGGAGTAACGCAGGCTAATAGTAGTAACGATTTTTCTCGCGATTTGACTAACCCGCGTCTGATTCAACGGGGGAGGTATATCGTCACGGCATTAGGTAATTGTGCGGGATGCCATAGCCCGAATAAGTCACCCAACGATCCAGAATGGTTAGCTGGGTACTTGCCAGGAACTCCAGGGCAACCGTTTCAAATCGATGAATTTCAAATTTATCCGTCCAATATTACCCCCGATCGCGAAACGGGAATTGGCAGTTGGACACCACAAGAGGTCTTCAATTCTCTGCGTCACGGACGGGATAAAGACGGTAATACGATTTGTCCGGCTATGCCTTGGGTTTATTATCGCGACCAGAGCGATCCCGACAATTGGTCAATTGTGGCTTACTTGAAAGAAGGCATCAAACCAGTGAAAAATCAAGTTCCTGAAAATACAACACCTCAAGGGACGCGCCCAGATTGCACGCCACTGTTCCAAAACTTACAACCTCTACCTGCTTATCCTGGGCAGAACGAGATTGGCGTGTGGCGCAAATAAACCAAATAAACATGGCTTTGTTGCTCAAAATCGCCACCGATTCTCCCACAGGACAGCAGGGGTTAAAAGCTGGCTTGCCCTCAAATTGGTCGATCGCTCATAAAACTGGTACGGGTTCAGACGTACTGGGCATCGGCACTGCTACCAATGGCGTTGGGATCGTCACCTCTCCCCAGGGAAGACGAATTGCGATCGTAGTATTTATCGCTGGTTCAAAAGCACCTTTATAGGCACGTAAAAGTACAATATCTCTTATTGCTGCCGCAGTAGTCGAGGCGATCGAATGATGAATGTGGTATGTGAATAGAAATATTTAAAGTCAAGATTGACTTGAGAGCGAATAGCGTGCAAGGTTTGAATCTAGAAACTCGCTTTTTGGTTGAATCTAAATAAAGTTGAATAAACTCATTTTAAGAAAGTAGATTTTGTCATTATTTGTAAAAGTGCAGAGTATCACCACTACTCTGGTCAGCCTTTTTAAATAAAAACTTCCAGCAATATAACAAAAAATTACGCTCTGTTGTCATATCTATAATAAATTGTTTTGTTAACCGACACAAAACTTCCTTAATTGATAGTAGTAAAGAAAAAAGATACTCCTATATTTAAATCAGGAGTATCTATATTCAAAAGATTTGTTGCCTAATCCCACTAGAATGGAATATCTAATTCATCAACAGATATACCATTACTAGCTGTAGCAGCTGTAACTAAAGCGTGTTCTGCTGGTTGAGATTGCAAATGCTTCTCGGTAAATTTGGGCTGACTAGATTCAGTTGGAATAAAGTTACGAATAACTAAGGTACATTTCTTTTCCTTGTATCCATTACCAGTATCTACTACTTCCATGTCTGGATAACCAACGGCTACACCATTTGTCCTAGAATCAAATTGAGCGATCGCGACAGCAGCAGCTCCTTTAGCACGAAAAAGCATGGTACTTTCTACTAATCCATCTTTGGAGTAGGAATGAAACGAGCAATCGCCGTAGACTATTTTTACTCCTTGAGGATCGTGGGTTTCGTCACAAGAGCGAATTTTTACTGTCAGAGTTGCGCTAATCATAGTATTCTTATTGCAGGCGAATAGATTCTGTTTATCTGCGCGTAGCGCCATGAAGTAGCAAAACCGCACCCCGACCAAGGAGCAAAGTGCGGTCTGATTTTCGTTAAAAATTAGCGTTGGCTATGCTAGGCTCTGGAATATTACTAGAAGTATTGGATTCTTCACCGCGTTTAGAGGAGCTAATTAGCTCTAATTCGCTAACTCTGATAACAGGTTTGCTACGAGGCAAGCCGCTATTTTTGTCAACCCAAACATCAAATTTGAGTTCTCCTGCAACACCAATCGTCGAACCTTTACGTACCCAATCAGTAGCAACTTGGGCAGTATTTCCCCACAGTTCTAAATCCCACCACATCGGTGAATCACTTTTATAGGGTGGCTTGACAGCAAGAGTCAAGGTAGTTTTCATCGCACCCGACTCGAAGTAGTGGGTAGCTGGATCTTGACCGATGCGACCGACTAATTCGATTCTATTCATGAATTGTTGGGTCATAAAACGCTCCCTAAACTTCATGAATTTTGCGCGTAGCGCTTACTACATTACCCGTTTTCAATTGAAAAGCTAAGCTGCGATCGCAGGAATATCCTGATAGCGATCGTAGAAAAATAATCCCAAGTTTTTGATAACTTGGGTAAAAGATTGTATTCAGTTCAAAGCAGCTGCTATTTAGTTACAAATCAGTACAGTTTTGTCGCTAATTTTTCTAGCTGCACCTTGATATACCCTGCTATTTTGTGGAGTGGGGCAAATTCTTTGAGCTTTTCTACTGACAAGTTTTTTAGATCGTTCAACGTCGCTAACTCTGGCTAACTTTAATGTTGTACGAGTGTTTCGTTGATGAAAGACAAGTCATTTTCCGAAAGCGATTCGATGGCGTTTATTGCTCGTTCCACCTCAATTATCTGTGTTTTATCTCCTCGATTGGCGTAGGATAAAATTTCTTCTACGGATGCAATTTTAGGTTCTCGCACTAAAGTGATTCTATGCAATCTTCCTAACTTTCGCACTGTTATTCTTGCACCTGCTGCTTGCAATCGCGCTGTTAAATCGTTGAGTAGGGAAAACTGTACGTCAATTTGACGGCATTGAGTGATAGATACCCAATTCATTCTATTTCTCTAATTCATCTTCATCTTTTCCTAAAGACTGCGCTTTAGCGCCAACAGTCAACCTGACTTTTCAAGAAATAGTACTTCCCAAACAAGTCTGGAAGAAGCCATTTTTAACAGGGCGACTTTGACTGCTTCCAGTTTTTCTACCCAGTTGGTGTTGCTAAGCGATCGCCACCATCGATGCTGAAGGTAATCGAGCAACCACAGTTGCCGCTCGAAGTCCAGCATCGTATCTATTTCCTTCGCCAAGCGCATAGCAATCAAAGCATTAGTGGGAGGTAACTCAAGTTGTTCTAAAAGTGCTTTTGGCATCGATCGCATTCGATCGTAGTGGGCGATCGCCTGCCCTGGACTACCAGCAGCCAACGCTACGATAGATGAATCGTTTATAATTTCTGCGTTTCCCAGTCTTTCCAGCACCCGTACCATACTACTGCCATTCAGCCGATGAAACGGGATCGCCTGACAGCGGCTGGCTATAGTAGGTAATAGTTTTTGCGGCTGGGATGAAATCAGGATAATACTACCGCTGGTTGGTTCTTCCAAAGTTTTTAGCAAAGCGTTAGCAGCAGAAGCAGCCATTCGATCTGCGTCTTGAATGACTGCAATTTTGCATGGTGCAGTTAGCGCACAACAGGAGAGAAATGAGTGACAACTCTGATTTGCTCGATCCGAATTTGAGGCGGCGACTTGCGCTTTACTTCCGAGTGGGCTAGATCGCTTTGATTAACTAATTCTCCTTGATGTAAGTAAGTCGGTTCTACCCATAATAGATCGGGATGATTGGTAAGGTTGTGGGTGTCAAAGAGTTGAGCGATGAAGATGCGAGCAGCCAACGTTTTGCCTACACCATCTACACCAGCAAATAAGTAAGCTGGTGCAATTCGATTAGTTGCGATCGCACCTTTAAGTAGAGATCTGGCTGTTGATTGCCCCACCAAACTAGAAAATTCACCAATTGCTCGTTCTTCGCTCTTCACATTTTCCCGCTCGCTTGCAGTTGGAGCAACAGGAATAGATACAGTTGTTGGTAATGACATATTTGGCTGGATTATAGCTAGAGCTAGGCACAGATTTTTACGATTTGGGTTTGGAGAGCCATCTTTTCATCCCATCCATTCTTCAGCATTAGCTCCAATTCCAACAGCACCGACAAAGCTTTTTGCAAGTCGCTGGCTGAAATGTTAGCAACTTCTTGGCGTAGGAAGTAAAGTCGTTTAGGATTTTTAATTTCTGCTAAGAACGCAATCGCGCTATCATCCTGCCAGTTAGCGGCTAGGCAAAGTTTGACGACTAACCAAGTTTTAAATGCTGTCGTCAGGGTAGCAACAATTTTTAAGGCAGGTTCATTTCTAGTAATTAAATCCTCGACTAACTTTAACCCTAAAGAGACATTGCCCGTGCGAATAGCACTTGCCAATTGCAAGCTGTTTGTTGCATTATTGGCAACTAATTCTCTCACTACATCGGCATTGATAATTGCACCATTAGCATAGATTTTGAGTTTCTCTAACTGGGTCACTAATAAGCGCGTATTGTTACCAACTGCTTCAACTAATACTCGATAAGCATCAGATGCGAATTCGATTCCCATCTCTTTTGCTAAGTTACGCGCCTGCTTTACCAATGCGTCAGTCTGCCACTGGGGGAGCGAGGGAAATTCCTTAACTTGGGCAGATTGCAGCAGCAGCTTCACTGACTTGTTCCTAGAATCTGGTTTGTTAATACTAGTAATCAGCAGAAAGTTAGTAACTGGTACGATCGCTAAGATATGCTCTAACTGCTGCAACATTTCTTTCGGGCAAACTCCCAATAGAGTGCTGGATGGTAAGTAAACTAACCGACTTCCCGTTCCTAATGGAGGAGTCATAATATCCGCGATCACTTGAAGAATGCTATCTTTTGAATCTGGAGGATATTCGGAGTAATTAAAACTCGCCCATTGTTTATCGAGAACGTGCGATCGCAGTTGTTTAATCGCGCGACTCATTAGAAATTCATCTTCGCCCCAATAAATGTGTATTGGCATAATTCTATAATTTGATTGAAGATTGTAGAAGAGATACCCGCACTCTAGATGCAAGTGCGGGTTGTGCTAATTGAATTGAACTAGAGCCTAGAGAGCGTTTACTGCTTGAAATGCTCCAAAGTGTTCTCTAATTCTGTTTTGAACGGTAGGACTGCACTGCCCCCACCAACGCTCTGTAGGCTGACCGCCTACACAAGAGAGAACAGCACCAAAACTCGCTCCTACATATTTAACAGGCAGGCAAATACTACCTCTTGCTGTTTGTCTTGGTTGAGGTGTTACGCCAAAGGAAATGAGTTTTCTTTCTAGCTTGTTGAGAGTTTGAATTTCTGGCATAATCAAAGGTGTTTGCGATCGGGAACAGACAATTAGTGGAGTATTTGTCCGTTCCCGCGTTTTCACCTTAATCGGCGCTTTTGCGCCAAAATAGCTTTGACGTAGCCAACAATCTTTGCTGCACTAGCTTCTGGTTGGTCTTCACTTAGGTTTCTGCACAACCAGCTAAAGCTAGCTTTTAATGTTTCCCTTCTTTTGAGTGGATCTTCTTTGTTAGGATGGCGTGCAGTTAAAAATGTTGCGGCTTCTGCAATTACCTCTGACTTTGTTTTAGCCACGATAATTTCTCCATTTTTGTCTCTAAATTTTGTCGATAATAATGAGGCAGCACTCTACTGAGGTATAGCGATCGCTATTCACAAATAATCCCCAAGGCAACTCTTGAACTTGGGCGTTAACCGCGTTTAACCAATACCTAAATTGCTGGTAAAAACTGGTATTGTATTGCCAAGGACTATGACTGACGAGAGAGACCAGCCTGCCTCCAGCTTTTAAGCATTGATAGGCTCTTTTCACATGAGATATTTGCTGCGAGAAAGGAGGATTTTGTACGACTCGTTCGTAGCGATCGCGCTCGATGGGAGTAGTCAGAAAGTCCGAGCCAATGAGCAGTAACCCTTGTAGTGCTAAAATTGTTTGCAGTTCTGGAATTGGTTCAATAACTTCGACGAGCGCTCCTGCTTTCTGTAGAGAAGCCGCTAGCGTACCAAAACCAGCCGATGGCTCCAAACAACTGATTCCTAGCTCAATATTTGCTGCTTCTACTAATAAATCTACTACCCAAGGTGGTGAGGGGAAGAGATCCCAAGATTTGAGAATTTCACGATTGTTCAACAGCTTTTACTGATTCAATTTGATATGGCAGAATTTGCTCTTTAGGGTTAATAGTTCGATCTGTGCCAAAGTGCTGCCTAAAGCTATCTAAACCTTCAAGATAAGCTAATAATCCCGATGCTCCAGCAACTTGATACAAGCCAATGGCATTTTCCCATTCTTTCAAAGAAGCTTTCTTGTTTTTGAGGATTTCAACCAGAGCAGCAGGTAACTGGATCTCCTGACTAGTAGACAAATCTCGATGAGCGACTGTTTCTAGTAATAATTCCTCTTGGCTCATGACTTGACTATTTTTAGCCAACTGAATTTGATGCAGTTGAGCCGCTACTCCAAATAGTGGTAGTCTTAGCTGTGTTAATCTTCTTTGTCTAGGTTGGACATTACTGCGTTTTTTCAGCTTAAACTTGACTGGATTTTGTGGCGGACGAATGTTGAGGAGCTGATGCAAATTGAGATGAGTTTGCCCTAGAAATGAAGATGCAAATTTATCCTCAATATTGCAGTAAGTGTGAGTAATTTGATAGAAATATTCTGGTTCGGATCTGAGATCGCCAAATTTCCGTAGCTTAACTCTTAACGTATGGCTAATCCAGCCAATACCCGCATTCGTACATCCTGGAAGGAAAATTTTTGGCAAGCTCTCGCTCCATTCTAAAGTGACAATGCGATCGCCACTCAGTCCTTCGTAGATTTCTCTAATACGAGGATCGGGATGCTGTTGTTTGAATTTCTCCACCCAAGCACGTTGTTTCTTGTTAAGTCTGGCTATTGGCATGAGTTTGAATTCGATCGAAAAAGGGAGCACAGTTTGTCATGACTCGTGTTGTCTTTATTGACTGAGATCGTGCTAGCAAAATTTGGTATTCAGTTTTTTCGTTTTTTAAACGAAAAAGAGTTGCTTGTTTAGTCTGGGTGACTCTTTGTAGAACTTGGAAGACCGCATAGCAGCACAGTAGTCGAGCCTCCATGCCACGTTGTCTCTCCAGTAAGCCTTTCGCACTCCAGCTCGTTGGCGATCGCGACGGGTTAAATCGAGTAGCGGACGGTTAGAATCGCAAGACACGCTCAGATGATATCGATCTGCCATGAAAAGCAACCCAGCCAGCGCCTGCTCTAGTAAAACGCCATAGAGGTGAATGTGGCGAACCCCAGATGCGGCGATCGCAGGAATGCACTGATGTAGCGTTTCGTAGAAAGTAGGAAGCAGGCTTCTATACGTGCCCAGCTTTGCCCATCCGCCAAGCCCACACCAGTCATCTGCGTTGGCATATTCTAGTACGCGCAACACGCATCGGCGATACTGCTCGACATCAGTACCTTGGCAGCCAAGAATCAGGTGACGTGGTTTTAGATACTGGCGCTGGCTGGTGATGTATTGGGCTGCTTCTACAGTTAAATTTAGAGCTGTTTGTGCGTCTGGTTCCAATCGCCAAGACTTGAGCTGCAATGCTTTGGGAACGATGAAATCGTAAGAAGCGATCGCGTGACTAATCCAACCAGTTTTGAGTTTTTACTTGCTCTTGCTTCCCAGGTAAGCTGTCTAATTAATGCTTGCTCTGGGGTCAATCTTTGCTGCAAAGAAGTGCTGAAAGCTCCTGAATCGAGTAAACCAATCGCCGTAGCCGTTTGGGGATAATTTTTGTTGTAGGCAGCAGTAAAGCAACGGTGTCCGCCCAAGTCTTGTTTCTCGCCTTGCGTCCGAGCAGTTTGTCCGCCAATGTAAAGAGTGACGCTCATTTTTTACCTTTGATGCCTAAAAAAGTGTTAACTGCACTCCAGTGCTGTGATTTAGCAGTTGGGGTTCGACCACACAAAGAATTTCCTCCCGCTTTTTAGCAATTAGCTCCAGGTAATAGGAAGTAGAGTAAGGTTCTGAATTTGTCAGTCCCCTGCATCCCTGGTAAAAGGTGACAACATCGCCAGTATTACCCAGACATAGGAGCGTCTTTTCGCCTTTTCTAATCTTGCGCGTAATTTGTAACTGCTCGATGGGAAATTTGCCTCGCGCGATCGCCCCAGTTAATTTTTGGTAATAGCTTTCGGCGCTGTCTTTAGACTCCAAATAGTGAGTCAGGTATTGCAAAGGAAACTCTTTTTCTAGCTGCGAGCGATCGCGTTTGCGATACTGTCCTTTAGCTACGACTATCCCATCTGCTTGCCAGAGGATGTAATTCTTGACTCCGCGTTCGGGAACGAACATGGCTAATGCCAGCACTTCTAGCTCGATGTTGATGCCTTGGGGTAAAGCCGCTTGCAACGTTTCAAACACTTGTATCGGTTGGGGGTGGGAGAAGAAGATCCCATCTGTATCGCACTCTACTGGTACTCCCCCTTCTCGCTCGACGACATCAATCATGAAACGTAAGATCCGCCTGCCGTAAGCAGTGATGAGCGCAGCTGCTACAAAGTCGTTGAAACTAACCCCACAAGTGCCGTAAAACCCAAACAACGAGTTGATCAGCACCTTCAGCGCAGCTTCTGCTTGCTTTGCACTTGTATCTCCAGCTTTTCCTAATTGCTTGAGTTTGAGGCGCTCCTTAGTCAAGTATTCGAGAATGCTCAGTCCAATTCGTTGATTGTCCTTATCCGAGCAAATGCCGTATTTGAGCATAATGCTGGGATACAGGCTGGAAACATCAATCTTGGCAATGCTTTGGTGCAGTCCAGGGACGGAGAGTACCAAACCACCTTCAAAGTTTGCTTTTGGGTCGGCTAGCGGTTTTCTACCTGGATACTGGCTCTCTAATACCCGTTGCCATTTGGTAGCATTGCCAGCAAGTGCTAGTTGTTGCAAGTTCATTCCTGGGACTACTAGTGAGTCATTTGGTATGAGTGTTGCCATAAAAAGGATGGTCAATTAAAGTGAAGATACATAGTTTTTCAGGTTGTGATGACACGGCAAAAAAAAGCACCTTTGCGACCGTTAAGTGATGAAGAACAAACCGACTTGAAAAAACTGAGCCGTTCTCAATCCCAATCATCTGCTAGTGTCATGCGGGCCAAAGCGATTCTAGCCGTGGCTCTTGGGGCTGATTACACGAGTGCAGCGCAGTTAGTAGGATTACGCTGTGGTGATACGGTCAGCAAGTGGGTCAGTCGCTTCAATGTTGAAGGCTTAGCTGCCTTACAGCCTCGACATGGCGGTGGGGCAGTAGTGCAATACAGCGAACCAGAAAAACAACGCATCCTGTCCGAATTTCAGCGTCAACCAGAGCGGCAGAAAGAGGGCACGGCAACCTGGTCAGTAGCTACACTTCAACGGGCTTTGCGTCAGGCTCCTGATGGCTTAACCCAAATCAGTACTTATACAATTTGGCAGGTACTCAAAGAGGCGGGCTATAGCTGGCAAAAGAGCCGCAGTTGGTTAAAAACTGGACAGGTGAAGCGCATACGCAAAGGCAAGCTAGTAGTAGTAACTGACCCAGATACCGTGGCAAAAAAAAACTGATAGAACGCGCTTACACTCAGGGACAGAAGCTAGGCTTGAGTGTGTGGTGCGAAGACGAGGCGGGACCATTTGGCACTGCTCCTTACCCTGGTAGCAATTGGCAGCCAGTAGGTAAACCGACACGGCAAGAACATGAATATATCCGTAATGGCACAGCCAAGCTGTTAACGCTATTCCATCCCGCTACTGGGCAAGTACGAGTTAAGGGTGTTACCAGTTGTACCAATGCTGTGTTGCACGAATGGCTCAAGCAAGAATTAGCTAGTGTTGTACAATCACTGCCAACTCCAGCTCGATTACTCAAGCCTGAAGAAAATCAACGGTTATGGAAAAGTTGGCAGCAGGGGTTGAAAGTACGCTTTACACTCCCACACGACTTACCGCCACTGCGAATGTTGCTAGTGATGGATAACTTGGTCGGACATAAAACTCCCCAGTTGGTATTGTGGCTGTGTGCTCATGGCATCATGCCGCTCTACACACCTCTTGGCGGTAGCTGGCTGAATATGGCTGAGTCGATTCAACGAATTCTCAAACGCCGAGCTCTAGAGGGGCATCATCCGCAAACAGCCTATCAAATTATTGAGTGGTTGGAAGCAACTGCTTTTGGATGGAACCAACAACCAACGCCGTTTGTCTGGGCAGGATTACGAGCGCAACGTCGAGACAGAGCGCGTCAAAGATTTCACTCTCTTGGTGGTTCTGGTGCCTGTACGCATCGTCCTCTTCGGCGGACAACTATTGCCAAAAATAATGGCAACACTCATACCAAATGACCCACTAGCGACTCGTAGTAATACGAAAGTACTAATCGCTCGGCAATTAGCTTAGTATCCTCCAAGTCGTATGTGAGGTATTCCTCTATCTTCTGCCATCCAACAGAACTAGCACCTTGCTGCCAGCAGTCCTGAATTTCCTGATGGCTCAAAACCAGCCTGGCAGATTCCCTCAGTCCCAGATCTAGTACGGTAGTCTTGAGCGAACGAGACTGTGACAGCTTTTTAGCAACAAAGTCCCACCGCAGCAAGCAAATATAAACGTCAACGTGCTGGCTATTTTCAACAAAGACTTCGCGGATTTCTAGCGGCTTACCAAAGACTTGTGCCGTCCTAATAACTCTAGTTTCGGCGGCAGCTCGAAATGGGTGAGGTATATTGTAGAGATCGCATCTGGTGATGATAAACGGTAGATCGAATGCCGTACCGTTAAACGTATAAACGACATCAAATGAATTTTGCTGCCAGTAAGCAATGAATTGTTGCAGCAGTTTTGTTTCGGACTCATCCATGAAGACAAACCGTTCTCGTGCGCTTAAACATCCAATAGCAAAGATGCGATCGCTTTGGGGATTTAGTCCGGCGGTTTCAATATCGAGGATGAGTTTTGTTAACTCATTATAAGGTTTAACGGTAGCAATAGGTTTCCATAGAGGACGAGCGGTTATATCTGTATAGAAGATATCTAGTTTGTCTGATTCTACAACGATTTTTTGCTCGAATTTTTGAATAAAATTGCGATGATTGTAGGCTGTACTCATAGAGATATTGCCCCTGAATTAGGGGCATAATCGATCGTCTAAGATAAATTTGTTAGTGCGAAACTTTTTGATTTTCCACGAGTGTCACCCAAGCTGTAGCTTTTTTGCCATTAATTGGTTGTAGCGTATTCCACTGTTTTTGCAGCTCTTCTAAGCCCAAATGCGGTAGCTGCTGCTGTCCCCAAGCGAGTGCATCAGTGGGCGTTTTCCAATTTATCCAAGGTGGCGCATTAACAACTGGAGTTACGACAGTGCTATCAGTGTTAGCAGACTTTTTGGCATTTGGTAGCAGTCCTAAAACGATAATTTCTAACCATAACTGCGGTTGACTTGAGAGTTTCACTTGGACTTCACTAGCTTTGAGGTGTTGTTGTGCCTGTAGAATAGCCGACTTTTCCCAAGTCTGGGCAATTTTGCACAACTCCTGCCAAGTATCTGCTGTCAGTCCTACCATATCGCCCCTGTCTGGCGCGGTTTTGGCAATCAGTAAGTCGCGATAGAAACTGGCGAGGCTTTGCAGGATTGCTAGCGGTTCTTTGCCGTATTCCAATAAATCTCTCAAAACCCGCAGTACGGTATTATCGTCATTGCGAGCGATCGCCTCCAACAGCGTCAGTAATTCATGTTCTGGCACTGCACCTGCGACTTCCCAAACCCAGTTAGGAGTAATAGTCGTGGAGAGCAGGCTAAGTTGGTCGAGCAAGCATTGGGCATCGCGCAAACACCCAGAAGATAGCTGTGCTACTAATCCAATTGCTGCTGGGGTGATGTCAATTGATTCTCGAGCGGCGATCGCGCTTAAGTGTTGCACCATTGCTTCTATGCCAACCCGCTTGAAGTCGAACCGCAGGCAACGCGAAGCAATCGTCGCAGGGACTTTGTGAACCTCGGTGGTGCAAAGGACAAAGACGACGCGAAAGGGCGGTTCTTCCAAGGTTTTGAGTAAGGCTTGAAATGCCTGATTGCTCAGCGAGTGACATTCATCGATGCAGTACACTTTGTAGCGGCACTCAATTGGCGCTAGTTGGCAGCGTTCGATCGTCTCCCGAATATTTTCTACACTGGAATTGCTAGCAGCGTCGATTTCAACGACATCGAGCGCCGAGGAACTGGCAATTGCCTTGCAGGAGTTGCATTGACCGCAAGGCGAAGGCATAGGGGAATCCGAGTTTTGACAGTTGAGAGACTTGGCTAGGATGCGAGCGCTGGAAGTTTTGCCCGTACCCCTTGGACCAGTGAATAAGTAAGCAGGGGCAATGCGTCCCGAATTAACCGCGTTGGTCAGCGTCGTAGCAACGGCTTGCTGTCCTACTAACTGGGCAAAAGTCTGGGGTCGATATTTGTGGTGTAGCGGTTGGTATACCATGTGATTGAACTTTGGATACGACAAACCACCCGAAGCTCCTTGTATCTGGGACTTGGGGTGGGCAGATACAATATGGGTTAAAGGGTAAAGGTTAAAGGGGAATGGCACGTGCGAGTCACGAGCGATCCGATTAAAACCCTTGAAATCCTACTTTCCAGTTGTTTTTGCGGACATTTTCCTCCCGCCTCAACTGTCGCTATACCCATCGGAGGGAAGAACATTTCTACTGCTAATTTTGCTGCAATATAGATTGACGTTTGACTACTCAAGATCGGGGCAAGCAATTGGCGATCGAAGCTGTAATTTTCGACATTGACGGCACGTTGGTTGATACTGTTGACTTTCACGCGCAGTCGTGGAAAAGAACCTTCCAGCACTTTGGTCGTCAGATTCCCTACGAGCAGATCCGCGCTCAAATCGGTAAAGGCAGTGACAAGTTAATGCCAGTTTTTTTCTCAGTTGAAGAACTCAATCGAGTGGATGACGATCGAAGCCCCACTAAAGGCGAACGTATGCGAGATTACCGCCGAGAACTGTACAAGCGCGAATATCATCCCCGCATCAAAGCTTTTCCTCAAGTACGTGATTTGTTTTTACGAATCAAAGCAGATGGCAAACGCATTGCTCTAGCTTCCTCGGCGACAAAGGACGATCTGGCAACTTATACACAGATCCTGAATGTTGAAGATCTCGTCGATGCTGCAACCACTACCACCGAGGTGAAATCGTCTAAGCCAGAGCCAGATATCTTCTTGTCCACGCTGGATAAATTAGGTGGTATTGCTCCCGCTCGCGTCATTGTTGTGGGCGATACACCCTATGATGCCGAAGCAGCAAGCAAGGCGAATCTACGCACGATTGGCGTACTCTCTGGTGGTTTTTCAGCAGAAAGCTTACGTCAAGCAGGTTGCATTGCCATTTACCAAGATGTAGCGGATCTGCTAGCACGCTACGATGAGTCTCCAATCAAGTAGTCTGGGTTTGATGCTGCATTTAAACGAGCGATCGCTTGAATGTTTCAGCCCGATGTTAGGCGCATTCAGGGAAAAATAGGCAGCAAGGGTTTGGGGAAGAACTTGCGTTTATTTAGTATTATTCTGCTATGCAGCTTGTAGTTTCTTCTTGCCAGTTTTGGATTTGAGCGATTCTGGTTGTTTTTGGGGTGTCAAGTTGTCGTTTTGTGCTACTGGCGCTTCTGTTGTCGGTGTCTGGGTTGGCGCATCAGCGGGCGGTTCTGAATTTTCCTGCATTCTGGGTGCCGATCGTGCTGTGGCAATTAGCTGCACTGGCATGACCATAACCATTTGGTTGATCGAGCTACCAAGCGGTTTAACGATAACGGGTCGCTCTGGCTTGTTTGCCTCGATCAGTACCTGCTCCGATGCAATAACTTTAATCGCATCGAGTAGATACTTGATGTTGAACCCAATTTCCAAATTGTCGCTAACGGCGTTTTCGATCTCGATCGCCAGTGCTTCAACCGCATCCCCTACATCTGGAGACTGGGCGGAAATAGTCGCGCATTGCCGTGCGGCATCAAAAGTCATTTTGACAACTTTATCTTTTTGTGAGGCAACAATGCTAGTGCGTTTTAAGGCACTGTCCAAGGCTTTCTTATCGATCTTAAAGCAGTACTGGAACTGAGTAGGAACCAGCGACGGGTAGTTGGGGTACTGTCCTTCCAACAGCCGCGAGGTGAGGCGCACGTTTTGCAGCTCGAAGACGGCAATCCCATTGCTAACGTTGATGGTGCAATTGTTTGGGACGCGATCCAAGATCCTTTCCAGATGAGCCAGCGTTTGGTAAGGAATTGTGGCTTCTACCGACCCTAATGCTGCGGTATTGTTCGATTCTATAGAATCGGAGGCGATCGCCAAGCGATGACCGTCAGTAGCTGCTGCTTCCCAATTGGCATCGCCAAATTTGAAGTACACTCCAGCAATGACTTGTTTAATCTCATCTCGACTAGCTGCGAATAAGGTGGCTTTGAGCGCCTGCTGTAACTTAGCTACAGAAAGCGTGACTGGCGTACCGCTCACTTCTGGCAGTGCCGGAAAGTCTTCAGGGTTGGCTGTTTGAAGCTGACACTTCCCTGTCGAATGCGTCAGGATGGCAACGCTGTCGTTGACCTCCAGTGTAATATCGCTTTTTGGTAAGTGTGCTACTACTTCTTCTAGCAATCTGGCAGGTAGAGCAATCGTACCTTCGCTTTCTACAATACAGTCGCATTGAGCGCGAATGCCCAAGCTCAAGTTAAAGGCGGTTACAGTTAGCTTTTGGGTTTCACTATTGCCATGTAGGACAAAGCTACTCAAAATTGGGTGAGTGGGTTTAGTGGGAATGGCATGACTGGCGATCGCCAGAATGCTTTCCAGTTGCGTTTGAGGAATTTTCAGTTTCATGTATTTGAATAAGTGTAGGAAATTCTCAAGGTGCTTGGGCAAAAGCGCCAAACACCTCGCACGCGATGCTCACTCCGTCGCGACTTGTGCTTCTATTTCCGTAGCGGCAGGTAGAGCCAAGGTTTCAGGACTGCCAGGAACAATTAATGGTTTATCCGGTTCTAGAGACTCCCAGACATATTGCTTCAGATTGGGATTGAAGCCCATGAAATAGCTGCGCCAATTTTCTAAAGTCGGACGCTCGTGTTCTACGACTCGACAGGCAAAGCTCTTTTGCTTATCACCAACTTGTTCGCGAGCAGTTTTAAAGCAGAAGACACCCAAGCTATAGAACAAGGAGTTTTTCTGCTTGGCTGGGATGCCGTTGACAATAGAATGGCAAGCATTGAGTTCTCGACAAAACTCCTGCCAGCGAATCGAGAAAGAGGCTTGGTTCGCACCTGTGGCTTTATACGAAAGTGGAATTTGGTGCAGTGGTTGGTTTTGCTTGTCTAACAGAAAGACTTGAAAATACTGGATGTTGCCAACATTTTCGTCTGCTTTCATTTCTTGAGTATACTTACCCAAAATAACCGTAGACTTTGATTCGTTGGATTGTTTGCGATCGAAACCCAAGACTGGTGTTTTCGGGCAGACGAGCATTCTGGGATTGGGAATTAAAATTCCTTGTTCTTCTGTACCCGTAGACTCAAATGTATAGGTGACGAGTTGGGATGCATCAAAATTTTCCCAACCCGCGATCGCCATTTGGTCTACTGAAACGAAGTAGCCGCACAACTTGGGAGTGCTACCTCTTAAAGCTTGAAGGCGCGGTAGTTTAGCATCGGGATCGAGATATTGAGGATTGCAAAACTCGTCTCTTTCGGTTACCTCAAATGTTGGGGTTTGAGATTGCTCGTCATTCGCTTGGGCTGTTTTGTTATCGCTCATTTTCAGTTATGGTTCTAGAATGATATGTCGGCTTCTGGACGCTCTTTGCCATTACCATTGCCGTTTATTGGCAGGAATGAAGAATGGGGACGAAGTAGTTCGAGTTCTTGGAGGACTTGTTTTTGCCTGGATTGAGCTAATTGTTGGTGGATATCCTGCAACTTTTGAATTAAATCTGAGAGTTTGTGCAGGCAGCCACTATCAAAACTGAGACTCAAACTTTCTCCATCGCCTGTAAAAATACAAGCATGGCGATCGCCGTTGTCATAGGAGCCGATGAAGGTCGTCTCTGTAATTTGAATTGTCTGCAATCGCGATATTTTCATGACTGATGCTGGAATAGTTAGAAGGGTTGCCGATAGCAATTGTTAGTAATGGATTGTTCTTACTTTTGGGCGCGTCAGCGCAGTTAGTAACGCTTGGGAGTAACTGAATTAAATTTGCGAACGATGTTCGTAGCATTGATCGTTTTCCATCCGGCTTGCTGGCACTGAGCAATGGCTACTTCTAATTGAGTACTAGTCTGCAAAAGTTTGTAGCGAACAAATCCTCCGTTAATCGGGTGAAGGTAAGTTTGCCAACCCCCATCAACTTGGACGTAGGTGATACGTTTATCAAGCGGCATTGCAGTCAAACTCTTCTCACGAACGTATTGCTAACTTCAGAATTAGTTCAGTTGTTGCATCCCAGACTTTGCACTCCCAATTGGTTGACAGTCTTTCTGCTCGTCTGACTATTGCGATAGTGCATAACTCTTTTTCTTCCAACCAGTGCTTGAACGCTAGTGCTTTTTCTTAATTGATAAATCCAAAGTAAGAAATTTGGCGTTTTCCTTGTGGATTGGTAATTGTAGCAACTGAATGTGAGAGAATATTGAAATGCCAACGATCGGGAGATAGTTCTATTCTGGTAACTGGAAGATGCATTAAATTTCGACTTCTGGGATTAATTCAAGATATTCATGAGCTGTTATCTCACCATCAAAAAGCCTTTGTAAATTTATTTTGGCTTCATCTATAGGCTGGTGAAATGAATATTCTGAATCGTCGATTAAATTACTAGGTAAGTTGGATAATGCCATCTCCAATCGCTGCTTGAAAGCATCGTATTTCTCTCGATCGTAAGAGAATCGCTCTAATGTAGGAGATTTACTCGAATCAAGAAAGCAGTAAATTAGAGATACGTTAATTGGTAATAGGCCTTCTGTTTCTGCCAGGAGAAATAATTGCAGTTGAGCTTCCCAACTATTTTCAAGTTGTCTCGATCGAGGAATATGGCGATCGCTCCTCCAGTTAACCGCAATCGCTTTTTCATCATTCAAGATGAGCAAGTCGTAATGGGCAATTATTAGCGCACCTTGAATCAGTTTTTGTCGCCAAGCATTCACTTGCTTCGTAAGATCGGGAACGCTCGCGATCGGGAGAACTCGGTCTACCCAATTGGCAATCTGAGGATAAGCTTGTAACAACGGTTTCACGGGTAATCCCAGGAGTAGTTTACCATTTGGCTTTTAATACGCTACAGTTGAAGAAAAGAGACATTTAAATCTGTGAGTCATGTCTGGGAGAGTCAAGCTCAAGATTAACGAGTCGGCAGAAACGCTCCTCACTCTTTTAAAGCAGCAAAAAAGTGCAAGTGGGAAGGAAAGAGTACAAGCACTGTATTTGCTCAAGACTAAGCAAGTGGAAACGGTGCAACATTTAGCAGTGGTATTGGGACGGAATCGAGTCACAGTACAAAGGTGGTTAAGTCAATATCGCCGTGGTGGGTTGAATCAGCTATTAGAAGTAGGCAAAAGTACGGGAAGAACACCATTAATTCCAGCAGAGGCGGTAGAACGTTTAAAACAAGAACTGAGTGAGCCAGAAGGGTTTTCCAGTTATCAGGAGGTCAAGCTATGGTTAGCAGCAGAGCTAGGGATACGCGTGAAGTATGACGTGGTACATAATCTAGTTCATGACAAGCTAAAAGCTGACTTGAAAGTAGCAAGATCAAAAAGTAGCGAGCAAGAGCCAAAGGCAGTAGAAAACTTTAAAAAAGAACTGCCTCAAAAGATAACAAGTGTAATCAAGGAGGTACAAAAGCAATCAAAAAAGTTTAAGAGAGTGCGGTACTGGTGTGAAGATGAAACTAGGCTGGGATTGAGGACAATTCAGAGACGGAGATTGACATTAAGAGGAGTCAAACCTGTAGGAAGCTTTCAATTTAGGCGAGAAAAATAGTATGTGTATGGTGTTGTAGAGCCTCAAAGTGGAGAAAACTTTTTTCGGGAAATTTCCCATTTAGACACCCAGTGCTTTCAGGAATTTCTAAATGATTTTAGGCGAGCTTATCCTGAAGATTTAGATATTATTCAGTTAGACAACGGCTCATTTCATCCTACCTCCAAACTCAAAGTTCCCGAAAATATCATCCTTCTGTTTCAGCCAGCCCACTGTCCAGAGCTTAATCCCATAGAAAGGCTTTGGGAACAGCTCAAAGGTTTTTTAGGTTGGGAGGTTATTGATAATTTAGATGCGCTCAAAATTAAAGTTAGACAGATTCTCACCTCGTTTAGTGAAAAAACTATTAAAGATTTGACTGGATGGAAGTATATTCTCAGGTCTTTAGAAGTCGCAAATATTTAACCAAATGGTATTGTTGCATGATTAAGCGAAATCTTTCAATCTCTTTTTGGTCTTCTACTAAATTGGTTGGTGTCAGGAAAAATTGCGGCTCAAACTGCTGAAACTTTTGAGAATCTGCTGCCAATAATTCCAGCATATTTGCGTCTAGTTGGAGCATACAGCGACCTATAAGCTTTGCCTCAAGGTCGCGTCAGCGAAGCACAGTTGTTATTTACTCTGCAAGTTGAGCGCGTCAATCCCGCTTCGTAACGAACTGCTTGAAAGTTTGAGGACAGTTGTAGAGAGATCGCGCAGTTCCCGCTTGGCTGTCGAAGTATGTAGCAAACCGTCGCAATCCTCCAGTCAAAGTTAGGGCTAGCAAGTAATCGCTGGCAAGTGCCGCCACTTGAGAGTTGACGAACAAGCTCTGGCGATCGCGGGCTTGAATTTCAGCACACGAGAGTTTTGTCGAATTTAACTCTTCTGGCAGTGCTACCAGCAGTTCTGGATGTTGCACCGTAGGGCTGGGTAGGTGAATGCAAAAGTTGGGGCTGTTTGGATTGTCAAAAGCTCGTTCCAGGCTGAATCGATTGGTGGAACCCAATAGCACTTGTCCAGAACTGGCAGAGGCATGATTGCCGCAGTCTAACCACCAGATCGAAGGCGGGCGATCGTTATAGTTTCGGTCGAGACACTTGCTCATCTCGGCTCTGGCGGCGGCATTGTCAACGCAACCGACAATAACTGTCAGTTGATTCCAGTAGCAGCCGATCGTGTCTTGGCAGAAGGGTTGGGTGGCGCTAGAGATTTTGCATCCCCAAGCTAAGCTGTACCTGGCTGCTAGCACCTGGGCTTTGAAAAGTCCAATTTCAGAGCTTTGGAAGTTTTGCCTGGGAATATTTTTGGCTTCTACTACATCGAAGTCCACTATCGTACAGGATGCGATTTTGGTAGTTTTTGACTCGATCTCTAACATCAGTCGAGCGATCGCCCCAATTATCCAGCCACCAGTCCCTCCAGCACCCACAACTACGAAATGGACGCGATCGCGATTTGCCAGCATCAAGGGTAAAGAGCGAGCGTAGGATAAATCCAAGTGCATGGTCGGACAAAATTCGATAATTCGTTTGGTAGCTGGAATACCCAACTGGCTGGAATTTGCCAAAAATGGTTGTAAATACCAACTCTCAGGTTAAGAGTCGGACGAGTGAAAATTTCTCCTAAAACTCCAAAAATTCTGAATTTGCCGGATTCTTCTATGTCGTCGATGGCGGAAAACCGAGGGTTCGTACTGTGATGGCTGTGAATTTCAATCAAAGCTGTTTCGTATGCCGTACCGAGGGGTGGAATCAAAGGTCGAACGCTACCCGATGTGGCTAGCTGCTTTGGAATGTCGAGTTGCCACTTGCCGTTAACAAACGAGAGATAAAACAAGATTTCTCGCTCGCCAACTGCTTGAGAACGGCGCAGCATTTCGAGCGCGAGATGCGTGGGGACGAGAGGATACTCTAACTGCACGTAGGGCGCGATTTTAGGTAGACCTGCGATCGCGCAGTTGCTAACAGGTATGCAAGCACTTAACCCCAAACGAGCGGCGCGGACAAATACACCATTGCCTGCTAGCCAGTATTCCATCATAGAAGCTGCCATGTCTGGGAGGATGGGACTGGTAGCAATGTTGTAGCCAATCAAAGGTTCGATCGTCATTGAATAATTTGCTCGACTGCGCTGGAGACAGTTTTATTTGAGAGTGGGACTAAATCTCGCCAGGGATGTTTCCTAGAGCCTTTGCGGTGCAGCGATCGCAGCCCCAATCGGACATCTCGACTATGTGCTTTGGATTTACCATGCACGACGTGGTCGTTAAAAGGGCTGCGCCAGAACAAGTCCCACGCTCGTACAATCCCCAACGGCGAACACTTGGGGGGAGAGTTGTCGCCAAAGCAGATAGAGCCATCTGACATGACATTTGGCAAGGGAGCGTGAAATAGTGCCAAATTGGGGTCGAAAGAGTTGCTTTTGACCGCCCAGATCCAGTATTTGAGATCGCAGCCGACAAACACAAATCCAGGCAGAGGTATAGAGATCGTTGCATCTGCGGTAAATCGCTCTAGCGCCAGCTGGTAGCGCCTGGGTGGATAAAACTGCACCAAAAACTCTCCTTTATAGCAATGTCCCCATCTCACGTTGTTGGATGTCAGCCAGCCTGAATCGACTGGTTCGTTGGCAAACGCTGCTTTTAAAGCTGCTGGCGAAACAAATTTGTAATTTGTGGCTCGATCTTCTTTCGTGACTAATAGGTATTGACCTGGCAAAAACAGCAGTTGTGCCAGAATATCTGCATCAACTGTTTTTGTAGCGACTGCAAGAGCGATCGCGCCAACATCGAGTTGGGGTAAGGCTGGAGTTGTTGCAGCGGGTAGAACTACTTGCGAGCCGAATTCCATAGTTTGACGGTTTCTTGTCTATGGATAACTGAAAATTCAATCCATTCCTCGAATTGCTGCTGTCGTAGCAGATATTGTTGAGCTACTTGCCACTCCCGTGCTAGCTCCAACAGCACTTCTTTTGTCCAAGGGTAAGACACGTAGGTTTCGTATGTAATATCTAACCAAATACAACCCGTACTGCGATCGAGCATCGAGATGGCATCGTATAGATAGGCTAGCGGTTCGACAGCAGAGCGCGACAGTTTTTCTAATTGCTCCCAATCGATTTCATCGCCTGTTGCTAGATGAGTCGGGGTAAATCCAAATAGTTCTTGCCATTGTTCCCTAGAGTAACCTTCCCCCACCAGCGATATCAGAAATTGTTCGCCTAAAGTTAAATCTTCTAGATCGACTTCCCACACGCTTGCTGTTTGGGGATAGATGGGAATTTCCGCAGATCGTTGAATGGAATCTTCCCAGTTATCCAATGGAAATAGGCGTTCGTTTACCAATCCAAGAAATTCCAGTTCGCGATCGCAATAAACTTCAGTCTGCGATCGCTGCAACAGGCTAGCTTTCGATCTCGCCCACTCTACGGGAAACAATTGTTTGTAAAGTGAAAGGAGGACGATTTTTTGGTTGAGTTCTTCGAGGTATAAATTCCCCTTGGTTGCAGTGAGAGGAATTTGGTAAGCTTTTAAACTTTCGACAGGTTTTGCTAATTGCAGAAGTTGC
The DNA here is from genome assembly GCF_032860985.1 of Chroococcidiopsis sp. SAG 2025. Classification (GTDB taxonomy): domain Bacteria; phylum Cyanobacteriota; class Cyanobacteriia; order Cyanobacteriales; family Chroococcidiopsidaceae; genus Chroococcidiopsis. The sequence continues at coordinate 4,669,731 of NZ_JAOCNC010000001.1, read as the reverse complement.
ATCTAAACAATAACCGGAATTACTGAAGGAATTGGGGAAACTTGTTTCAAGTATTTGATGCTTTTTTCTACTTCAGATTCCCACTGTTCTCCTATAGCAATCGCGCTACTAATTTGGGGTTGCAATACCAGCAATTCTTCCAGGCTCAACCCATTGTGAATTTCTAAATGTTTGAGCTGCCAGCTTAGGGCTAGAGCGGGGTTTAGACTTGGTTCGCTTGCTCTCAGGTGATAGAGAGAATAACAGTTACCCTTAGTTCCCGCTCTTTTAACCATGCGAATGCGCGTTAGTCCGTCAACTTCCGAGCGCGAGATTTCGGCTGTAGCTGCTTCTGGATAGAACGGCGCGATCGCGCTACGAATTGTTTCATCAGTTGCTCCGACTTCATCTGTAAGGGAAATCTCTTGTCCTTCCAGCATGAGAATGTATGGCATAGTTTAAAACAGCGATAGTTGATTGGATGGTTGTGGCTTGGAGTTGAGCGGCGGTAATTTAGGGGGTGAAACTACTGTTTTCTGTTGCTTTTGGTCGAGCTGACGTTGTTTTTCCGCTCGAATTTTTGCCGACTCTGCTATTTGAGGTAATGCTTGTTTCAACCTTGCTAATATTTCAGTAATAGCCTGACATTCCTCAATTTGGTTAAGGGACGCGCTGCCCAAAATTGGTGGCTTGCCTTGAATCCCCGCAGCGATGATTACCTGTTGCTCCGACCGATCGGTGGCTGGCAGAATTTGCAATCCGATGACAATCGTGGTTCGCTCGAAGTTGTAGCGATCGTCTTCATCGCGATCGGCGTTTGGAATAGAACTGTTTTGGGATAAGTCATTGTCTTCAATCTTCTCATCCATGTCTTGGGGTATTTCTTCAATTCCTGACATGACATCTTGTTTATTTGGAAGTACGCTGAGCCGAGCTTTTTAATTAGTCAAAATTAGCAAAGTAATAGAGCGTTCCAATTGTGGTTCTGATTTGCCTGAAGCTGTCCCATTTGTATTGACACTCGCCTTTCTTGTATTTGGAGGATAGCTGGCTCCAACTGTCCCATGCTGGCAGCAAACAGGGACTAATAGATTTCAATGCCATGCCAATTCTGAGCCAGGAATCGTAGTTATCGGCGAATTTAGGCTGGATGACTTCTAATAACAGCAAGGCTTTTGCTAGATCGCTGTCGCTCGGTGTTGCCGTCACTCGTCTAGATTTGCCGCTGTCTGGGGAAGGCGATCGCGTTTTCATCGGAACGGACATCTGCTCTACTATCCAGTCCGGTGCAACTGCCACTTCTATTTCATCGGGACGGCATCCAGGCAACCAGCGATATTGTCCGGTGGTTGGGTGGATGGATGGGGGAAGCACCGACGCTAAGTTGGCAGCTCTCAGTTCTAGGGCTTCGTTGGCAGCAGTCCGAATTTTTCTAGATTTGAGTTGGTTTTTGGTAAAACTTGGGATTTTAAACAGATACTGCGCTCTACTCGCTCGCCCTGAAGTAAATGCTACGGTGGAGGGTAGAGGTGTAGGAGCTATCTGCTCGATCTGGTCGAAAGCACTTTGTCCGTCGCAATCGACTGCAATCAAAAATTCTCGCTCGTTTTGTCCGCACAGTAAGGCAATTCCGGTTGGTACTGCTTCGTAGCAAGTTTGGTTTTTACCGTAAACTTTGACTTTGCCTTCTTTGGCTAATTGCTGTTGTAGTGCTTTTGGTGTGAAGGAGCGTTGTTGCCACTGGCATCCTAATGGTTTTTTGCCATTAGTCGGAATAATTTGCCAGTGGCAGGGTAGGAGACGTAGAGCTTCAACAATTCTAGTGGTTTGATGGTTTTTTTCAGCATAGTGCTTGTCAAGAGCAACAATATGGCTAGCGCACCCTTTTGTGCCGAAAGCGAACGTGCCAACCTTGCTCTATTTGGGCGATCGCATCAATATTTTCCCCAGCTTTCCATGCGTCAACTAATGCCTTGGCTTTGACTTTGTATTCTACTCGCACGTCTCGAAATTGTTCGGGAAAGTCAGGAGAATCAGGTGCAATTAGTAATTTGGTGATTTTAGGCGGACTGGGTTGGATGGCGATCGCTCTAGTTTTGCCCTCCAGCTTGTTATCGATTAAACCCAGGCTGTAAAGCCGCAAAAGTGAAGACTTGAGCATTTCTAGTTCTCGTTGCTTGCGAGCGAGAATTTCGTCAACCATCTCCAGCAGCTTATTTTTCTTCTCCTGCCAAGCAGCAATGTCTGCTTCCAGATAAGCAGCAACAAAACTGTAGCCATCTACTTTGTCAGCAGTCGCATCTGTAATGTAATCCTCGCAGGCTTGGAGAAATTCTTCGTCCTGAGTTGTTTGAGACAGGGTAGCACTTAGATCGCGAGCAGCAATGGATAGCTCTTTCAAACTCATTGTTTTGAATAAAGCTTCTAGGGAAAGTTCTCCTGTTTGAGCTTGGCTCATGATGGCGATCGCTCCTGATTAAATTCTGTCGGCATACAAATAGCGATCGTGCTGGTATGCCTGCTCTTGGAGCCATTGCTGTTCCCCCTCAATATGTTCTTTGAGTTCTGAGTGCTCTAAGATATTGTCATTAGTTACCGCTTGTAACTGGTTGCACCCAGAATCAAGCTCTTGCTTTGGCTGCGATTTTACAGCTATCTGTGTTAGATACATGAGTGAAACGTTGAAAAATTTCACTCGTCAGCCGCGTCAGCGGCATCAAACTAGAAATTGTGCGAACCCTACTTGATGGCAACAATACTAACTTAACTAAACTATCTGAAAGAAGTAGTTATTGAAACATTTTAACCACGAATATAAAATCCTTTCTTATAGCTCCTTAACTATTGCTAAAATAGCTTTAGAATCGAGTAGTAAACAGATTGCCAATGATATCTCTAAAATGTTAATTCTAATAAATTTCAGTATAAGTAGATTTCCATCTCTTTCATCAGATTATTTTTAAACTTACTATTTTAGCCTATTAAGCAACACGCTTGTTTGATGGGAGAAGTACGGCGATCGCTTCTATAGCTAGGATCTTAAATGGGAGATCCAAGTTATCTAAATGCTTCTCTAAAAACTGTTCTGCGCTAGTCAGCGACTGGCAGATTTCACCAACACTAAGCGTACAGCAATTAGAAGATTCAGGTATTTTCTTGAAGTCAGCTAAATATAGGTTGATTGTTGCAATCAGTTCCCAGTCCTTTAGAATATATGCTTGGTTAAATAAATCTATGCTGACAGCGGCAATAGCTTGCCTGATGTTAGAGTTACCAGTGACGCGATCGGAAATTAGAAAGATAAATAAAATTTGTTTCAAGCCAGGTAAAACAGCTACGCACTCAGAAAAGCCCATAGCTTGTGCTAAAGCTGCATCAAAAAGTTTGTGCCCCACGCCAAGCAAGTGATGTATGGCATTCCGATCGCGTAGGTAGCGATTGAAGTGTACCTGTTCGTACTCGCGCTGAATCGCGGGTTCTATACGCCAACTATCGGGTGTAAGGAATGAAAATTTTTCATCTGTATGCTTGATCCGACGTTTGTTAAGATGCAGCATTGCTAAGAAGAATGGTTGTAGATCGGGTAAGTCTAGTTGCGGCAATGAAGGAGATACCTGCTGAAAGTCAAACTTATTGCAGCTACCTACAATTTCGCGCACGGCAGCGATCGCATCTTTTCCACCAAATTTAGCAGTTTGGCAATCGAACCACTGATGCAAATCGCCGCGATGTCTATCTGCTTCGCTAAAAATTTCTCAAAATAAGTTTGGCGATGTTATAACCAAAACAAGTTGCAGCAAATCTTCTGGTTCGTCCATCACTTGTTGTAAAGACTGCATGATGTTATTAATTTTGCGATTGAGTTTGTCCCAAATTAGCGTCTCTACGGTCTGAGGATTGCGTAGCGTAATGACTTCTACTTGCTGCTTTTGCCCGTAACGATTCAGACGACCCACTCGTTGATGCAGGCGCATGGGGTTCCAGGGTAAGTCTACGTGAATCAGAGAATAGCAATTTTCTTGTAGGTCAATTCCTTCACCTCCAGCCTCAGTAGAAATAAGAAACCTGACTTCTCCTCGATTAAACTTTTCAGCAGCAGTCTCGCGTTTTTCTTTGATACTACAAGTTTTTTCAGAATTATTAATAATCCCTTCTGCCTATTCGTCGCCGTTAATAAACGGTACTACAGTATAGCAGGCAGAATAATTTAATTTTGAGGAATTATTTAGTCTACAATTTTTCGCAACACAACCAATTTGAGCTAAAAATTAGCCTGAAACTGGAAGCCAAATAGACGGCGCTCGCCGTAGTTTGCTAGAGGCTCTGTGCCCTGAAACACACCATTGAAATAGCGTTTGTCAAACAAATTATTGACAAACAAGTAAATAGCGTAGTCCTGCCATTCATAGCCAACGCGAGCATTCACTAAAGTATAGGGGTCTTGCTCAAACGTATTCGTGTCATTAAAAAATGTGGTGCCATAGCTTTGCAATTCTAATCTGCTAAAAATGCCGTTATGTCGATATTGCGCCGCAATGTTGTAGGTAGATCGAGGTGCATAGGTCAGCTTGTTGCCACTCAAATCCTGACCGGAGAGTGGGTTGAGGTAATCTGTAAATCTGGCGTTGGTTGTTCCCACGCCTGCAATCAGTTCTAACCCTGTCATCGGTCTGGCGCGAAGTTCTAACTCAATGCCACTAGTCTTGACTTCAGCGTTAGCAATATCCTGAAACAGCCGATCCTGACTGGCAATCAAGACTTGATAATCTGAAACGTTGGTCCAATAAGCAGCAAAGTTGGCGACTAAGCGATCCGCAAACCAGGATGACTTTGCTCCCACTTCATAACTCCAGGATCGTTCTGGACGCAAGGCTAATAGCGCCGGATCGGTTGCTCGAAAATTGTGAGTACTCGGTTTTGCCCCACGTGCAATGCTGCCGTAAATGGCTAGATTCGGACTGAGTTGATAAGTCGCGGCAACCTTAGGCAGTACTACCTCATCTTCTACTTCACAGGACTTGGAAAGTTATCAGTAGAGGAAAATAGGAGAGGAGTGCAAAATGAGCATGAACCAAAGCGTTGAATGTTGCCCTTAGTCGGAGTTCCAAAGACGATTGCAACTAGCATGAGTGCCTATCGGGAGGTATTTTGCCGAGAGGAGGGATTTGAGCATATCAGTCGCTACCTCAGCGGCTTGCTGTTGAGCGAGAACAAGACTTTGCAGGGCATCCATGCTCAACAGGTGTATGCTTCAGGGGAAGCGGCCAGCCGTCGAGCTATGCATGCTGCTGTGTTTGAAGCGGGATGGGACAGCGAACGGTTAATGGCGCGCCATCGGGAGTTGATGGGCAAGCAGCATCAAGGCAAAGGGCGGGAAGTGATTAGTCTCGATTGGACGTTGTCGCATCATGAGTTTGGTGCAGAGATTTTTGGGGTGAAACGGGCATATGATTACGTCAATCACTGCATGAGTCGCTATCAAACGGTGGTAACGGCGGTGATTGCCAACCCGCAGCAAATCGACGGTGTCGCGGTGGAGGTGCAATTACCGGACTACAGCGAAGCAGAGCGAGCATATCTGAAGATGACGGCACAACCAAGTTATGAGCAAATGGAACAGTTGATGCAACGGCTCATCGAACTGCTGCATCATCAGAAGAATCAATTGGCTTATCGCAAGCGCACCGAAATTGTCGTGGACATTGTGCGGCAAGTGGAAGCGCAAGGGCAATTTCCCAAAGCGGATTACGCTTTTGACAACGGTGTATTGACGTTAGAGCTAACGCAGTTGATTGAGTCATCAGGAAAGCATTGGGTCAGCGAGATTGAATGCTCTCGATTGATTCAATGGCACAGACAATGGCAACGAGTGGATACAGTTGCAACCCAGTTAAGGACAGAACATCCGCAGAGTTTTCGCTCTCTCAACGTACGTTGTCGCAACGGAGAGCAGAAGCAGTTTTTGGTATTCACTAAGGTAGTGCGATTGAAACGTTATGGACGCAAACGGTTAGTTATTGTGCATGAACAGGAGGATTTGAGTGATGCACCCCGATTTTTATTAACCGATGCCTTGCATTGGGAAAGCGCACGGGTAATTCAAACCTGGAGTTATCCGTGGTCCTGCGAGATTTTTCATGAGTTTTGCAAACAAGTCACGGGCTTCGAGTCGGCTCAGGTACGCAACGAGGAAGCGGTCAAACGCCACTTTCGCTTAAGTTGCGTGGCGCAGTCGTTGCTAGGGCAAGCGGCTTGTCAGGGCAAAAAATCAGAACAATTTGCGTTTGCCAACGGTAAGCAAACGGTGGGACAGCAACTCTACAGCCTCACTCGTGAAGCGTATCATCAACTGCTGCTTCTGGTGCAAGGGTTATTTGCCCAAGGGCGAACCTGTGAGCAAGTTCTGGAGGTGATTATGCCTGTGTAGAACTAACAACCCTTCTTATTCTCTCACCGTAACTTTCCAAGTCCTGTACTTCAGAATTTCTCGGCAATAGACTTTGTGAGATCGTAGTGCCATCGGGTCTGATGAAGAAGCGATCGCGCGTCAATTCATCTCGATTTTTCTCATACCGCAAGCCTGCGGTTAGTGTTAAGGGTTCAAAGGGCTGAAATTCAACCTGCCCAAATGCTGCATAGGTTGTTTGGTCAAATTTTGCGGTTGTTTCGCTTCGACCCGTCGGTAATCTGAGAATAGCCGTTCCAGTAGGAGTCGTGTCGGTAGCTGAAGGATCGATGTCGAACGATCTTGACTGAAAATATGCACCTAATAGCCACTGAAACCGCTCCGCTGAATCGGGTGACTGCAATCGTAATTCTTGACTCCAAATTGTAGAATCGACCCCAAATTCGTTTCGTTGCAGATCGATGGGGCTGTTGTCAATATCATTTCGATAACTTACCTCTGAATAGTTTCGCGCACTAATCGACGTGAATCGAAAGTTCGATCCCTCATATGCTATTTTGAGGGACTGGGTATTAATAGATGAGTCAAAACGACCTGGAATGTTACGGGCAGTAGTAAAGGGATCTTGCTGACTAATTGGGACGAATGAAATATCTCCATCTCTGTTGGCAGCTGCATTGGTATTAAACGAAATGCTCCACTCTGGAGAAGGAGTCCATAGCAGGTTAGCTCTGCCTGCTAAAGCTGATTGTGGGTTGGCATCTTCCCCTAAATTGCTGTCCCTTGTGAATCCATCCCGCGCCCTATGAGAACCTGCGATCCGAAAAGCGAGTCGATCAGGCACGATCGCGTTACTCAGCGACAGTTGGACGCGCCGTTGATTAAAATTACCATAGCCACCGCCAATTTGAATTTCTGGAAAGTCGGTGGGTGGACGGCTGACAATATTGACGACTCCTGCCTGACTGCTGCGACCGTATAGCGTTCCTTGCGGACCTCGCAATATTTCCACTCGCTCCAGATCGAACAACTCACCTGGGAGAAATTGGTGAGCATATTCAATCGGCACATCATCTAGGTAAAAACTAATCGCGTCGCGAGTTAAGAAGTTACTGTTACCCAATCCGCGAATACTTTGAAAGCCAAAGGCGCGATCGCCCGTTCTCGAAAAGAAATTTGGAGTATTTGCCGCAATGCCTCGAATCGATTCCACTTGAGCGTCTTGCAGTTCTTGCTGTTGCAGCACGGTTAAACTAATAGGCACATCCTGCGGATTCTGCGGTGTTTTCTGTGCCGTCACCACCACTTCTAGCTCTGTCTGTGAGGGTAGCACGCTCAATACCAGTCCTGCTTGACTTTTGAGAATTATTCCTTCTGGTGCTTTATCAACCCCAGCTATAACGATTTGAATCGTATTCGCAGCTGTTGCAGTCACGATCGCAGAAGCAATTCCCGCAGCTGGGTTGTCTCGTCGAAACTGCTTACCCTCTGGCAACTGCAACTGAGCGTTAGGAATATCCACAATCAGGTTGTTGCCTTGGGTGGAAGTAGAACCTGTAACTACCTCACCTCCAGCAGTTTCTAAAATGACATCAACGCCATCATCTGTTGGATTGAGTTTTATGCCTGTGATCTGAACTGGGGACTGGGGTGTGGAAGTTGGGGATTGAGACAGCCACTCTGCAATTGTGGTGGCAGGACGCGCTTTGTTGTTGAGTCGGGCTGCTGTGATGGGCGATCGCGAGTTAGCAGCATCCGTCCGTGCGGCAGTCATTTGTGCTACATCTGCGTAAGCAGGAAAAGTAACTGAGACTGATGCAGTTGCACTCAGCCAGAACCACATCAATATTCTTTGTTGCTTCACCTGGGTTCCTCACACTTTGAGTTGCAGACTACGCCCACTACATAGTCAAAAAAAGCACTCAATTAAATTAGGTCAAGCATCGAGCGATGTCAAAAGACAAGCCGTCAAACTCGTTCGCCAAAGAAAATAATATGGAGTTGTCCCGTGCGTGGATGTACCTGCACTTCTGAGTTGACACCGTAAACTTGGCGAATCAATTTGGAATGCAACACCTGTTGTGGAGTTCCTGATGCTACAACCTCTCCGGCACTGAGAACGTAAAGGCGATCGCAATATGCGGCGGCAAGATTTAAGTCGTGCAAGGCAGCAATTACAGTTACACCCAAACGCTTCACCAATTCCAAAATTTCCAACTGGTAGCGAATATCGAGGTGGTTAGTAGGTTCGTCCAAAACCAGAAATTTTGCTTGCTGGGCGATCGCCCTTGCCACCATTACCCGCTGTTTTTCTCCACCTGAGAGGGAGAGAAAGTTTCGCCCTGCTAAAGACTCCAAACCGACTTTGGCAATGGCTTCTCGGACAATTTGCCGATCTGCTTCTGTCTCGCGATCGAATAATCTTTGATGCGGCGCACGACCCATCAACACCATCTCTTCGACGGTAAAATCAAATTCGCTGGGAGTTTCTTGCAGCACGACTGAAGTTCGTTGCGCCATTTGACGGCTACCCAGTTGCCAAATATCATCGCCATTAAGAGTAATGAGTCCGGCATCAGGTGTCAGCACGCGGTAGATGCACCGAAGTAAGCTAGATTTACCGCTACCATTGGGACCAATTAAACCGACAAACTCACCAGATGCGACTTCTAGAGTAATGTTACGGACAATTTGGTTACCGTCAATACCCCAAGAAGCTTGCTTGACTTGCAGTTCCATCATCTGCTCCCATTCAGTTTACTGCCTTGGTGCTGCATTAACCAAATAAAGAAAGGCGCACCAAATAAGGCGGTGACGATACCTACAGGCAATTCTTCTGGAGCCACAAGGATACGTGCTAAGACATCCGACCAAATCAGAAACACCCCTCCTAATAGTAAACTAACGGGCAATACGCGCCGATGATCTGAACCGACGAGTAACCGAGAACTATGTGGGATCATTAGCCCGACAAAGCCAATTGCTCCACTGATAGCAACCATCACACCTGTTAACAACGATGTGACAAAAAATAATTGTTTGCGGAGGCGATTGGTGTCGGTTCCCAAAGTTGCTGCTGTTTCTTCGCCAACTATTAAAGAGTTAAGCGATCGCCCTTGCAATAACAAATATGTTAATCCCAGACCGAGAGACAATGAAGGTAGAATCAGATCGCTCCATTTAGCCCCTGACAATCCACCCAGCAGCCAAAACAAGACTCTTCTTGCTGCCTCACCACTACTTGCTTTAACAGTTAAAAAACTCGTCAGTGCAGAAAACGCATACGCTACCGCCACTCCTGACAAAATTAAGCGGATGGAAGAAAGTCGCCCTTGGCGCAATGCCAACAGGAAAACAATCGCAAAAGATAACAACGCACCTAAAAATGCACCGACAGAAACTGCATAGATTCCCAGTCCAGAGAATACACCAAACAGCAACACTAAAACAGCTCCTACAGATGCGCCTGACGATACGCCCAGAAGATAAGGATCTGCCATCGAGTTGCGAACCAAAGCTTGCATTGTTGCCCCGACTACAGATAATCCCGCACCGATCACAAATGCCAGCAAGACTCTGGGAAAGCGGATATACCAAACAATTTGTACCTGGGATGGCGACCAATCTCCCGCGAGCTGGGGGAAAATTTGGGAAAAAGCGATCGCCCAGACTCTTAAAGGTGAGATTGGCACGGGTCCAATCGTCACAGCAAGCGTAATGGAGACTAATAAAGCAATCGACAAAACTATTAGCAGCAGCTTATAGCGTTGCTGGCTAGTTTTAACAGTACTTTGACGCTGCGATCGCTTTCTTAACTGCTGTTGATTAGCCATAGAAAATTAAGTTTGCTCGTCATTTAAATCGCTCTGGATATAACTCCCGAGCAAGTTGTCCGATCCCTTCTGCAATACTAACGACCGACGTACTATGTCTGTATTTGATGATAATAAATCTCTGCTGTTGTACGGCTTTTAGTTGCGAGAAAGCAAGGTTAGTTTGAAACAATTGTACTTGCCTCTGGGCTAGCGACCAAAAAGCTTCACTGATGACTATTACCTCTGGATTACGAGTAATGACATCTTCCCAATTAACTTTGATGTATGTATCTTCACCTCCTAGCTGGAAGATGTTACGACCACCTGCTAATTCTAAAATTTGATTTGGTAAACTACTTTGAGTTACGGTATAGGGAGGGTCTTCATCGGCATACCAAAAAACTCGTTTAGGAGTTTCTATCTTCCCCAATTTTCTCTGGGTTTCTGCAATTTGTGCCTGCCAAGAAGCAATCAGTTGCTGCGATCGCGTTTCTACTCCAAAAATACGTCCGATCTCGCGAACTTCATTATATAGATTTTCCAACGGTCTTTCTTTTGTTTTGCATAAACTTTGATTTTGCAGTGATAAATAAGATTGAATTCCTAGATGAGATAAATCTTCGCGTTCGCGGCGATCGTTAGAACCAAAAGCACCAGGAAACGATCCGTAGACAAAATCTGGTTCGCTGGTGAGTAGAACTTCTCGTGAAGGATACTGCTTGGCAAGGACGGGAATTTTTTCGTATGCTTTTTGATATTGAGGTGGAATGCGATCGTCTAAGTAAGCCGTACCGATCGTCCGCTCCTCTAAACCGAGAGCTAGCAACACCTCGGTAGCTGGTTGGTTTAATGCGACTGCACGTTTAGGAGGCTGTTTGTAGGTTGCAGTTATCCCGCAGTTATCAATTTTGACTGGACTATAGTTAGCATCAGTAACACGAGTTTGAGCTATGGGTTTTCCTATGCGATCGCCGCATCCGCTAAGTATTACTAATAGGAGAACGATTGCTAGATTACGCCACTTCATTCCATGCTCCCAATTAGAATTCTACTGACACCGTTCCTAGCACTGTTGTCGGTGCGCCAGGAAATATCGAGAAGTTCTCAATACTCTCGTAATACTTAGTGTTGAAAAGATTTTTGATATTCAGAGCAATTTTGTAGTTATTCTGCCTGTAAAAAATAGCTGCATCTGTTCTAACATAGGAGGGAAGAGTGATGCTATTGGGAATTTGTGCTTCTCTGTCTCCCTGGAAAGTTAGCCCTAGTCCAAATCCTAACCCTTGTAGGGAACCATCTTGAATTTGATAAGTCGTCCACAGACTAGCACTGTGTTTTGGCGTACCATCTAAGCGATCGCCTTCAGGAATATCATTATCTTCAGTCACAACGGCATCGGTGTAAGCGTAGGTAGCAATCAGGTTCCAACCTGGTAGTAATTCCCCTGCTAGATCTAATTCAACTCCACGACTTCTTTGTTCCCCTGTTTGAATCTGAAAATTAGGATCGGTAGGATCGGTCGTTAGTACATTTTGGCGCGTCAACTGGTAAAGTGCTAAGGTAGCTGATAATCTGTCGTTAAAATCTTGCTTCACTCCAATTTCAAACTGTTCGCCAGTTGTGGGTTTGAATTGTTCGTTAATTTGACTTCTAGGTAATAATTGAGCAAAAGATTGAGAGTAACTGGCATATAAAGATGTGTTTTGACTCGGCTGATAGACAATCCCAAGGCGCGGAGAGAAATCGCTGTTTGTTTCATCTTGGTCTTGTTCTGCTGCATCAAATTCGTCGCGATAGGCATCATTCAGGTCGAAGCGACCTCCTGCTAAAATTTTGAAATTGGGTGTAAGTTCTACCAAATCTTGAAGATAAATTCCTAGATTGTCTGCACCATAGGCAGTGCGATCGCCTGGAGCAAAGTTTCTCGGTCTTGCTCCGTATACGGGATCTAAAATATCAATCGGGTCAATTTCTCCGTCGAAGAAAGTAAAGTCAAATCTGTATCTCGCTAACTCTACCCCAAATAAGAAATTGTGGCGCACGGAACCAGTATTAAACTTGCCAAAAAACTCATTTTGCAGCGAGTAGTTTTCCTGTGACTCTTCTGATTCGGAAAAGATACGCGGTAGGGTACGGCGATCTGCTTCTAAAGGATCGAAGAATGACGATGCTGTACTCCCATTTACTGTTGTGGCATTAAATCCCTGGCGAAATTTCCAATTGTCGCTAAATTCATGTTCGAGGTTGTAGGTAATTGAAGTCGAGTCCCATTCAGCATCATTTAAATCGGGTTCTCCCAACACAAAGCGATCGCGTGGAAGATCGAGGAATTCTGGTTCGGCTGGGAAGCCGTTATCAAAAAAGTAGTTTTGATGTTGTTGCTCAAGTTCAACTGTCAAATTAGTGCGATCGCCAATTTTCCATGTTAGTGCAGGTGCAATTAGATAGCTTTCATTTCCATTGAAATCGCGAAAACTATCAGCATTTTCATACGCTAAATTCAGACGATAGAGTAGAGAGCGATCGCCAGTCAGCGAACCAGTAAAATCGAGGGTAGGACGGTAAAAGTCATAACTACCAGCAGTCATATTTATTTGATAAAGCGGTTCCTCAAGGGGTTTTTTGGTTATCGTATTGATTTGTCCGCTAAAACCAGTCACTCCGCCGCCATACAGCACTGAGGCTGGACCTTTAAGAACCTCCACTCGTTCGACGTTGGCGAGATCGCGTGGACTTAAATAACCAAAATCTCGAAACCCATTCCGTAAAGTTTCAAACTGCGTCGTAAAACCGCGAATCCGTACCCCAACAGAAGATAGTCCGCCGTAGCCTGGGACTCGCTGTACGCCACTGACGTTATCAGTTAATTCATTTAGTCTCACTACTTGTCGATCTTCAATTACCTGACGCGGAATCACTTGAATCGACTGTGGAATATCCCGTTGTGGAACTTCTAGCTTTGTTCCCGTAGTTGAGCTTGGTACTCGATAGCTTTCTCGTTCGCCTGTCACTAATATTTCAAGTGATTCGTCGGTATTTGAGGCAGGAGGTTGAGCTGTTGCTGTTTGAGGTTTCGGTGGTGCTGTGGGGGTTGGCTGTTGCAGTGTTGCTAGTGTGGGTTGAGTGGCTGTAGGAGTTGTTGCGGGAGTGAGGCTGAAAATCAAACCGCGATCGCTTCTATTTAGCTGTACTTTTGGTGCATCTGCAACTCCCGTGACTCTGACTCGAACGCTGTTAGCTCCCAAAGAAGTCACTACCACAGAGGCAATATCTCGGCTAGGGTTTTCTTGGCGAAATTCTTGACCAGAAGGTAGACGTAATTGAGTATTTATAATATTAGCAACAAAAGTTTTGCCATAAGCACTAGTGAATACTTGGGGAACCCGATCGTCAGCTGTTTCTAATACGACTTCAATCCCCTTGTCTGTAGGGTTAAGTGACGCTGCCGTGACTTGAATTGTGTCGGCGCGTGCGGGTTGAGCGATGAATACTAAGGTAGGTACAAAACCAATTCCTAATCCCAATCTCCATAGATTGTTATACGAATTTTTGCTCACTACATCTCCTCAATGAATTATTTAAACCGCTCTGGATACAATGCTGCTGCTAGTTTTTTCACCCCAGTAATATTTCTAATTCCTGGTATCGTGTAGTTGAACTCTAAGACAATGAATTTGTTCTGTTGCACGGCTTTTAACTTAGAATATGCAGGGTTAGATTTAAGTAATTGGCGCTTTTTTTCCGCAGGCGACCACGAAGCATCAATTAATACAATGACATCTGGTTGACGTTCGATAACATCTTCCCAATTAACAATCGTCCATGCTTCTTTTTTCTGAATATCTTTGAAAATATTCTCTCCACCTGCTAACTCGATGATACGTTCTGGTATTCCCCAGTTAGAGACAGTTAAGGGCGGATCTTCTGAGTCATACCAAAATATTCGCTGACGCTTTTTGACTTTTCCCAATTGTTTTTGAGTGATTTGTAATTGCGATCGCATTTCTACCACTAACTTTTCTGCGCGTGCTTTTACACCAAAAATCTGCCCAATTTCTCGCACTTGCTGGTAGAGATTTTCCGTTGTGACGCGCTGAGGTCTTAACTCTGGGCGCTCGCATTCTATTGGTAGTAAATAAGAATTGATGCCTATATTTAATAACTCTTCTCTGGCTCCAATTGCATTTTTCTCAAAAGCACTTTCCTCTGTCGTGTAAACAAAATCTGGCTCTACACTTAAAAAAACCTCTTGTGAAGGATACTTCTGCGCCAACACGGGAATTCGAGCATACGCCTGCTGGTACTCTGGTAAGCTGGGATTATCTTGGTATGCAGTACCAACTATATGTTTGTCTAAACCTAGAGCTAACATCACCTCAGTTGCAGATTGAGTCATGGTTACAACTCGTTGTGGCGGCTGTTTGTAAGTTATAGTCAACCCACAATTTGTTAGGGTCACAGGAGTATATTTTTCTGTTTTTAGTGATGTTGTAGAGACTCCTGGGATACGACAACTTACCAGCAATGCCAATAGTAATCCCAAAATAGCTAAGAGATGAATATTTTTGTAGGTGCGATCGCGTCTCATGTACTATGACCTGACTAGCCTAAAATTCATAAGCTACTGTTCCGAATACGGTAAATGGCGCTGCGGGGTCGAGATTATAGCTATCAGTCTCGTAATATTTAACATTAGAAATATTCTTAAAATTCAAAGCAAATCTGTAATTGTTACGACGATAAAAAATAGAAGCATCGGCTCTGACATAACTAGAGAGAGTAAAGGTATTCGGTAAATCCGCTTCTTGTTCGTCCACAAAATACAACCCGACTCCAAAACCTAACCCCTGCAAATTTCCACTTTGAATCTCATACGTCGTCCACAGTCCAGCACTGTGTTCTGGCACGCCGAATAAGCGATCGCCTACGGGAATAGTATTATCTTCTGTCACTTCGGCATCAATGTAGGCATAGTTAGCAATTATTTTCCAGCCTGGTGAGATCTCTCCTGCTAGGTCGAATTCAATCCCACGGCTTCTTTGTTCGCCTGTCTGAGTGCTAAACAATGAATCGACCGGATCTGCTGTCAGTACGTTCTGCTTTGTAACTTGAAATAAAGCTAAAGTTGCATTTAATCGCTCGTTGAAATCTTGCTTGATTCCCACTTCAATTTGTTCGCTCCTTTGCGGTTCAAATTCTGTATTTGTCCGGCTGCGAGCTTGAAACTGTGGCGAAAAACCGTTCGACCAATTAAAGAAGATGGAAGTTGCATCGCCTGGTTGATAGACTAAACCGATTCGTGGCGAAAATCGAGTTTTAGATTGTTCGTCGAGCAATTCATCTGTCACGCGGTCTTCTGTGCTGTAGTCATTAAAATCCAGACGACCACCCAACAATAGTTTAAAGTTTGGGGTTAGTTCCACCAAATTTTGCGCGAATATACCCAGATTTTCTGAGACAATTTTTCTGCCAAAGGCTGGCGCTCCGTTGGGAACTAGCGTACCGCCATACTGCGGATTGAAAATATCTATTGGTAATTCTAGTTCGGGAGCAAAAATGTAGTTGAATACGTTTTGAGCTAAATCTACCCCGAACAAGACAGTATGACGAATTGAACCAGTAGAAAATTTGCCAGAAAGTTCGTTTTGCAGAGTGATGTTGCTATGTTTTTCATCTGATGCATATAAAACACGGTCGAGCGTGCGGCGATCGTCTTGCAGGGAACTGTAAGCAAAATGCTCGGCATTGTCTAAATTAGCTTCGAGGACGTTAAATCCCTGACGAAATTTTAGATTGTCGTTAAACTCATGTTCAAAATTATATGTAAATGAGTTGAAAGTAATATTCCCATCAGCAAAGTTTGGTTCGCCTAGAAACCGACTTCTAGGTAATCTCAAAACTTCTGGCTCTATGGGAAAGCCTTGTTCAAATGTATAGTTGTACTTTTGATATTCGTATTCAAACGAGAGCTTGGTGCGATCGCTTATTCTTACCTCTACTACAGGTGAAATGAAGAAACTATCATTCTCGACAAAATCACGAAAACTATCGGCATTTTCATAAGCAACATTCAACCGATATAAAACCGATTTGTCTTCTGTCAGGGGTCCGCTAATATCTAAACTGGGACGGAAAAAGTCGTAACTTCCATAAGTTAAATTTGCCCTGTAAAACGGCTCTGATAAAGGCTTTTTCGTAATTGTATTGACAACGCCGCTACCACCCGCATATTGAGTTGGGCTACCACCATATAACACCGCTGCTGGACCTTTGAGAAACTCCACGCGCTCGACGTTAGCAACATCGCGAGGACTGAAATAACCGTAATCGGGAAACCCATTTCTTAGAGTTTCAAAATTAGTGATAAATCCTCGAATTCGATAACCTTGTGAAGATAATCCCCCATATCCCTGCTCTGCTTGTACGCCGCTAACATTGTCTGCTAATTCTGACAGACGCACGACATTTCGATCTTCAATCACCTCACGGGGGATAACTTGAATTGACTGTGGAATGTCGCGCAGCGGGATGTCAGTTCTCGTTCCTGTGGTTGCATCTGGTACGCTATATCCTTCTCGCTCGCCTGTCACCACAATTTCTCGTAGTTCCTCAGCCTCAGCTTGAGGTTGTTGGGCATTTGGGGTAGTCGGTTCTCGTTGAGGCTGTTCAGGCTTTGGTTTGACAGTAGGCTGCACTGCCGCTACTGGCGGTGCAGATAAGCTCAGAAGTAATCCTTTAGATGAAGATACGACCTGACTTTTTGGCACGCCTGCAACTCCCGTGACTCGAACTCGAACGCTATTGGCTCCTGAAGAAGTCACTACGACTGAGGCAATACCTGGACTGGGATTTTCTTGACGAAATTCTCTACCGGAAGGTAGGCGCAATTGAGCATTGATAACATTAGCAACAAAAGTTCTGCCGAAGCTTGTTGTCAGCACTTGAGAAGATACCCCACCCGTAGTTTCTAAAAGTACCTCAACTCCACCATTTGTTTGTTTGAGCTGTACGGCAGTAACTTGTACTACATCTGCATAAGCGGGAAAAGAAACTAAAACCGACACAATCGCATTCAGCCCCACAGATATCTGTTGCTTTGGCATTCCTATGCTCCTCATCGTAATTTTCGCGATCGCATCAGAATAATAACTATTGTCAAAAATCTTTTGATAATTACTGAAAATAAAATCAAATTAGTTACTTTGTCTCAATTCGATTCGTAATCTTGATTGACATCAAAGAGAAAAGTCAAAAGACAAGCTGTCAAACTTAGTGCAGATTTATTTTCAGAGGCTTGCAGCCGATCGCATTGCCTTACATAGATCGAGCAGCCGATCGCAAATCGCTCGATTAAGGGCAACAGGTATATTCTAATACCGCTTGTTTGATGAGAGCTTGGGTATTAGCATCGAGCATAGCAGTCATCTTTGTACCAATGGATGAGTCCAGGCGAAAGTGAAGATTTTACGCCCAAAGTAAAGAAAATTTACAATACGCTCCTTTACCATATGACGTAAACTAGTTCTGCCGTGTAGCTGCGGTTCTCTACCCAAAGCCGATAGCTTTGCAGTACGCAGCACGATTGTTTAGGCTTCTGACAAATCAGCGGTAGTTTGCTGACTCTGTATTAGTTTGCTTTGATCGTGCTAATCTCTAGAGTGGTATCGGTTCTGGTGGGGAGCAGCCATCAGACGCAAGGGGGAAAGAGCAGTGCAAATCTGCCGCTGTCCCGCAACTGTAATGAGAGCGTCGAATCTCTGAGTCAGGATGCCCGCCGATCGCGCAGCGTCTCCTCTGGAGACTAGTAAACTTTTTCTTTTTCATCTGCGAGGTACGGATGAATCGACGTTCTCAGTCTTTTAAATTCGTTAGGCTTGGGCAAGCTGGATTTTTAGCAGTTTTGACAATTGCGAGTCTAACGGTTACGAGTCTTTTGCTAGGTACTCCCGCACTGGCTCACCATGCAATAGGGGGAAAACTACCTACCACTTTCTTTGAAGGTTTTGCATCGGGACTGGCTCATCCCGTCATCGGGCTTGACCATTTTGCCTTCGTGGTGTCCGTTGGGTTACTTGCCGCAATTAGTCGTCAGGGAATCAAGATTCCGATCGCCTTTGTGCTGGCAGCCATGCTCGGAACTGGGCTGCACCTGATGCAACTGGCATTACCAGCGGCTGAGTTTGTGATCTCTGGATCTATACTGCTATTTGGGATCTTGCTAGCACTCAAAGATCGTCCCAATAGCTGGGTTTTAACTGGATTGACAGCAATCGTCGGGTTGTTTCATGGCTACGCCTATGGAGAAGCTATCTTTGGTGCCGAGATGACACCCTTAATTGCCTACTTGATGGGTTTTACAGTGATTCAACTAGCGGTGGCGATCGCTGCTTTTCTAATTGGCAGAGTCGTGCTGAAAAAAGCAACCGAACAACCTAGTTTGCCGCTGCGGTTCGCTGGCTTTGTCATTTGTGGAGTGGGTATTACTTTTTTATCTACTTTAATTTTGGAGATAATTTTTCCAGCATAGTTGACAATTAGGAAATGAGGTATCGAGCGATCACAATGGAAAAGTTTTGGTACTATAGCTTGATCGCGATTGGCAGTGCCAGCAGCATCGTCTATCCCCATGCGCCACTGGTTAGTTTTGCTACTTTAGCGGGAATCACCCTCAGCCGCAAACAGGCAGCGATCGCTGCTGTGTTAATCTGGTTTGTCAACCAACTCTACGGTTTTACCATCCGGCACTATCCGCTCACCGCGATCGCTTTGTTGTGGGGCATAACGATGGGATTGGGGACTGTTGTCGTTGCATCGATCGCCTCAATCCAGCCGACGTTTAGCCATCAAAGTTGGGTGGGGCAAAGCGCGTGGTTGGGAATTGCGCTGTTGCTGGGTTTTGTTGCTTACCAGAGCAGCATTCTACTGGTAAATCAATGGGTGGGAATGCATGGTCTTACGGCTGATGTATTTCTGCGGATATTTGTGAGAGATGTAGTTTGGGCGATCGCCCTGTTTGCCTTCTACAACGTTTTTGTGCTGAACTATCAGCGAATTCTGCGGCGTACTCTACACTGAACCATCTATTCGATTTAATTAAGGTAGGTTCCACTCCATTCGTTCTTTAATTGTGCAGGTGAGTTTTCTCGCTGGATCAAGTCATCTAACGATTGAGTGACTAAATCACTGTATGCCGATCGAGCTTTCTCATGAGTTTATCTTTCGGACTGGGAATTCTAATCGCACTATTGACGTTAGGTATCGCGCTCTACCTACTCACCGCTCGCCGTTATCAATCGTCTAGTTCTGTTGCCAACTCCTACGATCGATGGACAGAAGACGGGATTTTAGAGTTTTACTGGGGCGAACACATTCACTTGGGTCATTATGGTTCGCCACCCCAACGCCAGGATTTTCTGACAGCTAAATCCGATTTTGTGCATGAAATGGTGCGTTGGGGTGGTTTAGATCGATTTTCTCCTGGCACGACTGTCTTAGATGTGGGTTGTGGCATTGGCGGCAGCAGCCGCATTTTGGCACGGGATTACGGGTTTGCCGTCACTGGAATTACCATCAGCCCCCAACAGGTCAAACGCGCTCAGGAGCTAACCCCAACGGAACTGGACGTGCAGTTTTTGGTGGATGACGCGATGGCGCTTTCGTTTCCAGATGCCAGTTTCGATGTGGTCTGGTCAATTGAAGCGGGTCCCCACATGCCCGACAAAGCAATTTTCGCTCTTGAGTTGCTGCGCGTGCTCAAGCCTGGTGGCGTGCTGGTAGTAGCAGATTGGAATCAGCGAGACGATCGCTCCTACCCGCTGAATTTCTGGGAGAAACCCGTGATGCAACAACTCCTAGATCAGTGGTCGCATCCCGCTTTTGCCAGCATCGAAGGCTTTGCCGAGCTTTTAGCAGAAACGGGACTGGTTGAGGGAGATGTGGTGACTGCCGACTGGACGGAGCCAACCCTACCGTCTTGGCTTGATACAATTTGGCAGGGCATCGTTCGCCCTCAGGGGTGGATGAAATATGGGGTTTCTGGCTTGATCAAGTCCCTGCGAGAAGTTCCCACGATTCTGTTAATGCGACTGGCATTCGGTACAGGGCTGTGCCGATTCGGAATGTTCCGCGCCGTCCGGGCTAATACACTACCGCGATTGACGGAAATTTCCACTGCAACAACTGGGGCACATAAAGCGTCTTAAACGAAGGATATGAGTGAATTCTACTATCTGCCGTCCCCCTCGTTAACTTGACAATGCCTGTTTGTCAAGCCAACGATCCGATGGCAAAGGCGTTGAAGTAGTGCTGCATCGTGACTGATGGCTAAAATGCCCAGCTCGGTCTGCTTGGCATAATCAATTACAGCAGACCAGATTAAAGCTTGCGTATTAGCATCCAGCATGGCTGTCATCTCGTCAGCAATCAAGTAACGGGTACGAGAGCCGAGGGCGCGAGCTACTGCCACCCGTTGGAGTTCGCCACTACTTAGTTCGTGAGGCCAACGGCTCAGCCAACTTTTGTCAATGTTAAGAGCTCGCAACAGTTCTGGTTCTGGAGACTGGCCTTCGTTCAAAACCCGTGCGATGCGCCAGCGGGGGGCGATCGCTAGTTCTGGAAGTTGAAAAATCAATTGTACTGGACAGTAGCCTCGCATGGTCAAGGGCTTTCCATCTACTGTGACGCTACCAGCACTTGGTTGGAGATAGCCAGCGAGGAGCTTGCCCAAGGTAGTCTTGCCGAAGCCTGAAGGTCCGCTCAACCCAACAATTTCACCCCGAGCTACCTCAATGCTGAACTCCCGCACAATCCAAGGTAGGTCTTTTCGGTAGCGAAAGCAAAGATTTTCTCCTTTAAGCATGGATACACCTGACTAATCCGCCGCGCACCTCGCGGAGTGGAGGACGAGCCTCGTAGCAAGCCGCTGTAGCGAGCGGGCATCGCTCTGCAAACAGGCAGCCAACAGGCAAAGTGTCTGGGTTAGGCTGCGAGCCTGGTACTGGGACAAAGCGATTTCGAGGTAGAGACCGCCATAACGCCAATGTGTAGGGATGGCGCAGCAACCCGTTAGCAAAATCTTTTTTCTTGGCAATCTCTACAGTTGTGCCGGCATAGAAAACAGCCACGCGGTCGGCTACTTGCAGTGCTGCTTCAATATCGTGGGTAATCAACAGTACTCCCTTGCCCTCGCTAGCTAATTCGCGCAGATGATTAAGCGTCTCCACGACTACGTCTGGGTGTAGACCAGGTGTAGGTTCGTCGGCAATCAACAAAACTGCCCGTCCCACTGCTGCTGTAGCAACCAGCACCCGCCGCGCCATTCCTCCCGATAGTTGAAATGGATAAAGTTGCTGCACTGCTAAATCCAGCCCATAGCGGTTGAAGACCTGCTTGACAGCTTGTTTTGCTTCTCTGGAGGACAAACCACTCAACTGCGCGGCGCGAGTTACTTGTAGCCCGACAGGCATGAGGGGGTCGAGGTAGTCAACTGACTGCGGAATCAAGGCAATTTCTCGCCCCCGTAGTGCAGTTTGGCGCTGCAGAGTCAGCAGCTCGCCTTGAAACACTATTTTCCCTCCCACTGTAGCGTTTGGGGGTAGAATCCCGAGCACTGCGTGGGCTAGCAAACTTTTACCCGAGCCGCTCGAACCAACAACAGCTATGACCTCACCTGTGCCAATTTCCAGATCTAGACTAGTAATGGGAGTTAATTGTTTTTGAGTCAAGCCCTGCTCGTACACGGTAAAGGTGACACTTAGCTCCTGAACTGACAGCATGCCTGAAGTCTCCTGGGGTTTTACATTTGACTAGTTTTAGGCTCGAGTAAGGCACGCAAGCTTTGACCCAGAATATCAAATGTTTTGACAGCAAGTAGCAGGGCGACACCAGGAAATACCGCTAGCCACCAGTAACCAGTTGATAAATAACGCATTGCCTCAGATAGGATAATGCCGATCGCCGGTATTTCTGGTGGTAATCCCAACCCCAGGAAGGTTAGACCTGCCTCGTGCAGAATCGCGTGGGGAAATAGCAGAATCAGCCCGACCAGAAACTGGGGCCATAAGTGGGGTAACATGTGATGGCAGGCAATCCACACAGGAGAATGTCCCAGCTTGGAGGAAAGTTGCACGTAATCGGAATTCTTAACCTGTAGCACTTCAGCGCGAAGAACTCTTGCTAACAGAGGCCAGTGAGTTATGGTAATTGCGACGATCAAGCCTTTAGCACCACCACCAGCCGCAAATGCTACCAGGATCAGCAACACTAGGTGGGGTAGGCTCAAAAACACGTCGATCGACCAAGTGACGATCGCATCAACTAAGCCTCCTATTGTTGCCGAAAGCGTTCCCAGTACCAGCGCGATCGCGGCACTAATGGCTGCGGTCAGTAGTCCTACCCACAAACTCAGACTTAAACCGTGGAGGGTGCGCGTCAGCATGTCTCGACCTAGCCAATCAGTACCAAAAGGGTATGCTGGGGAGGGGGACTGTAACTGCTGTGTGAGAGAAATTTCTAAACCCTCAACGCCAAATATTTGAGTCCCCAACAGCAGAATCCCTAAGATCGATACGCATAAGGCAACCAGCAACAGGGTGCGGTTGCGACGATTTCCCAAAAACAGGATTGATTTGCGTCGGCAGGTTTCAGGGGGTGCGGTAGTAGTGAATGGCTTCATCGAGTAAATCTTTCTATGCGGATGCGAGGATCGACGATTTGATAACTTAGGTCAGCTATGGTATTGCCTACAAACACGAAAATAGCACTAAAGAAGACAATACCTACCAATAGCGGTACATCGCTACGCAATGCAGCTTGGGTGGTAGCATCGCCCAAGCCAGGATAGCCAAACACGTTTTCAGCCAACACCGAACCACCAAACAATTCACTCAAGCTAGCAAACTGTAGGGTGATTGCTGGTAGAGCAATATTTCGCAGACCGTGGTGCAGAATCACCCCAGTTTTTGTTTCTCCCTGAGCATAGGCAAACACAGCATAGTTGCTGTGGAGAATTTCAATCAGTTTTTCGCGGGTGTGTAGCGCAATGCTAGCAACACCAATCAAGCTTAAGGCGAGGGCAGGTAGGAGCAGATGGTGGAAACGCTGCCAAATCGTCACATCCTTGAGTAAGACCCCTGGTGGAGTAGCACAGCAAGTGGGAGTGACTTGCAGCATCACTGAGAAGAGAATTAGCAGCACTAAGGCAATCCAGAAAGTGGGAGCCGAGGCTAGAGTATAGGCATACAGCCGGATTGTTTGATCTAGCAGCGAACCCTCTTTGGCTCCTGCTAGGATTCCCAAAAAAACACCAAATACCCCTGACAGCAACCAAGCCATTGCCATGAGCATGAGCGAGGCTTGAAAGCGTTCGGCAATTGCGGCGGACACCGATTGGTGGTAAGTCATCGACTCGCCCAAATTGCCTTGGAGCAACTGTCCTAGCCACAGGAAGAAGCGCGCAAACATGGGCCGATCCAGGCCCCAGTGCTGGGCGATCGATTCTCGCTGGTCAGGTGTGAGGTACAGTCTCTCGGCTGCACTGACATAGGCTTCAATCGGATCGATTGGCGACAGACTCACTAGAATAAAAGTCAGGAGCGAAACTGTCAGTAGTAGCAAGAATAGGTGCAGCAGTTTTTTGAGTAAGAATCGAGCTAGAAAATTCACGCTCCTACCTCCTTTTTTTGCTGGCAAACCCACTTCCAATCGGTGATATTAGATAGGAGAGGTCCTAAATAGCCCTTAGAGGGTACGGCTGGTTTGCCGATGTTAAGACATTCACTAATCAAATAAGTTTCATTCAGGTTGACCAGCCAAGCAGAAGCGGCGTCGCCTTTAGCAGTCACTCCGGTTTGACCATCCCACTGAACTTGCTTCCAAAACGGCATTGCCGCGGTTTCTGAAGCAGCTGCCATACCTCGATCGATGGCTCGGTCAACAATTGGGTTGGAATAATAGCCTGGGTTCTCATACTCCCCCCGCGCTGAGTCACTGTGGTAGAGGAATTGCAATTCCTTCGGGCTGGAAGTTCCCATGAGGTAAAGGACGACATTACCGTGCATCCGACGCTCGATTTCGGGCCAACCTTTACCTTCGGCGTTGACTTGAATTCCTATCGGTTTCAGCATTTGAGCAACAGCCAAAGCAAGTCCCTGCCGAATGCTATCCTCAGCAGAATATAACAGCGTAAACTCAGCCTTTAGTCCCTGTTTATCTAGAGTGCCATCACCGTTAAGATCTCGCCAGCCTGCTTGAGACAAGATCTGCCTTGCCTTATGGGGATCGGCATCTTCGATCTTGGCAGCAGGTTCTTCCCACGGCATACCGTCAGCAGGTCCAGTAGCGGCAGAGCCGTAGCCTTGCACGATCGCATTGACCAAAGTTTGGCGATCGATCGCGTAGTTTACCGCTTGGCGAATGGCTCGCTCTGCGGTGACATCGTTGCCAATTAGCTCGCCTTGAGGTGTCTTTTTTCCCGTATTGGGAAGGTAGGGAAACATTAGACCTACTTGTGCGTGATCGGTACTTTTGATTTGGTACAGTTTCATGCCTGCGCTCGGTTGGATAGCTAGAGTATAGGGAACCCTGGCAATCTGAGCTAGACCTGCTCTAGCTGCCGCCACTGCTGCATCCCCACGGCTAAAAAGAAAAACAATGCGCTTAATCTGAGACGGCTTACCGTAGTAATTGGGATTGGCTTCAATAATAATCTGCTCGCCCTCATTCCATTGCACTAAGCGATAGGGACCGGAGCCGATGGGATTGCGGGAGTAGCCGCTACCATGAGCGTGCTTGGGTACAATGCCCATATGGACGAGCTGCTCGAAAAAGGCAATTTGAGGCTGCTTGAGCTGCAGCTCAACTTCGTACTTACTAGTTGTAATAGCCTGGCTCAGAATGTCCAGGTTCGTTGGTCCTCCACTTGCTTTTGCCGTGTTAAATGTATAGGCAACATCGGCTGCCGTGAGCGGCTGACCGTCAGCGAAGCGGGCATCCTGACGAATCTTGACAGTCCAAACCTTACGATCTGGGCTGATTCTATAGCTTTGGGCTAGATCGTTGACTAACTCCCGCAGGCTTTCGCTGCGGCGAAACAGCGTACTCTGAAACAGGGGAACGGTGTAGGAAGCCCTAGCCCAACCCCTTGTCGGGTCGAATCCCTTTTCAAACCATCCATAAGCTTGCCAGCCTAAGTCTATGACAACTTCATCTTTAGAAGCCACCTCAACTACCTGCAAGCTTGGGGGGGAACTCCGACTACAAGCAGACAAAAACTGTACGAGTAGCACTGCCCATAAACAATACCATAGTCTATGGTTAAACTTTCTGACGTTTAAAATAGCTTTAATCACCGTAGTTGCTTCTCGATCAAAATTCTACTGCTACTGTTGCTAGTGCTGTAAAAGGCTCCCTGGGAAAAATAGCGAAGCCACTATCAAGGTCGTAGTAATCAATATTAAAGAGATTTTTCAGATTCAAGCGAAAATTCCAATTATTTCGACGATAGAAGATCGCGGCATCGGTTCTCAGGTAGGAGGAGACGGTGAAGGTATTAGGGAGCGCCACCTCTCGTTCTGATGCATATACTAGACCCAGACCAAACCCTAGCCCCTGCAAGCCGCCATTTTGAATCTCGTAAGTGCTCCAAATACTAAAGCTATGTTCCGGTACGCCAACCAAGCGATCGCCGATGGGAATGCTATTATCTTCAGTAACTTCTGCATCAGTGTAAGCATAATTAGCGATCAGCCTAAACCCTGGTAAGTAGCTAAGCAGATTTAAACATAAAACGTTCCAGTGTCCATCCCCCTTGTTGACTTCGATTCTCCATGCCCTCAATCATGGCATTCGCTAAATCATACTCGTTATCAAAAATCCTTCCGGCTATTTCATGGGTTTTGAGTTGATGCCACTGCGCTTCAATCAGATTCATATGTGAACTGTATTGGGGGAGAAAAAAGAGATATAGCCCTTTCGACTGCCACTGCTGCCAGTGCTCACGGGCAAGATGACTGGTATGAGCCGAACCATTATCTTGCACCACGACTGTGAGCCGTCCGGTTTGTAGCAATGTCTGCTCACTCTTTTGGGCAAGGAGCGTTCATCACTTTAACATAGCGTTCCTTGTGGAAACTGCCTTGTACCAGAGCATAGTCAAACGACTGCTCTGGTTGCCATATCCCTAGAATACTAATGCGGTCTCCATAGGATTTGACCTGCTCTTCGGTGTTTCTGCTCTCCAATGCGAGAGTAACTATAACTGACTGGACTTTCCAGACAACATCCCGATTCGTCAAGATACTTCAGGTCAATGTACCCTTCACAGGCAGCTAGTTGGAGTGTGTCTAAGTCGGCTTGCTTGAGTGCTTTGTACTCAGGATCTTGTCTGCCCCGTTGCGAGTGTCGAGTCCGCTTCCAACTAAAGCCCTTTTTTTTAGAATGCGGCGAATCCGGTCAGCACTTAGGTTTACCTGTCGTTCTTGCTCTAGCTTCTGGGCTAGCTGTTGACTATTATAGGTTCTGGCTTCTTGCTCTAGGCATTGTTCTAGGTAGGCCATGTCTGCTTCTTGCCATTTGGCTTTAGCTCCTCGTCCACTAGCATCCCATAATCCACCTAACCCTTGCTGCTGCCAACGGCGGATGGTTTCGCGCACTGTCTGCTCTTGGCACTCAAAAATTTCGGCAATCGCTGGCACTACCCATCCTTGAGCATTGAGTCGAAGCATTTGTGCTCGATCTCGGGTACGTTGAGCAACGGTTTTGGCAACCCGAAGTTCACTCAACGTCCGGTCTTCTGACTCTGTCAAAACGATACGTAAAGGAGCAGGCATGAGTGGTCAAAATCAGCAAGTTTTTGGCTTTTCTCTATCTTACGTTTAATTATGCCCTACTACTTAGTGGTTCTCCAGCAATATCTAATTCGATACCACGACTGCGTTGTTCGCCCGTTATGACATAAAACAGATCGTTTATATTGGTTAAATCAGGTGTTGCTACGCTTTGCCGATCGATCTGGTAGAACGCTAGGGTAGCCGAGAGCCGATTGTCTAGAAAATTCTGCTTGATCCCGAACTCAAACTGTTCGCCACGTTCCGGTTCAAAAAGTTCCCCTGTTTGGCTCCTATAGCCCAGGAATTGGGGATAGATCGATTGGCTCCAATTGAAATAGAGCGATGTGGCGCTGGCAGGTTGATAAACGATACCAATTCGTGGCGAAACATCTGTTGACGAAAGTTCGGCACCGACCTCGCTAGTAATTGGATTTTCAGAAGTTTGGTCAATCGAGTCGAAGCGGAGACCAGCTAACACTTTGAGATTAGGCAGAACTTCAACAAAGTCTTGAATGTAAATCCCCAAAGTCTCTGCTCGATCGTCATCGGCATACTCCAAGCTAAATTCTCCAGGCAGCGCACCATAGGTAGGAGCGAAGATGTCAATCGGAGCCAGGGGTGCGACATAATTTTTGTAGGGATAGCTTCTGCGAGATAGTTCTACTCCAAATAAAACATTGTGACGCAACGAGCCTGTATTAAATTTTCCTAAAAGTTCATTTTGCAGCGTCACGTTTTCATTTCGTTGGTCCCCTCTGCGAGCTGTCCGCTCCAGCGTCCGCCGATCGTCTAGCAACGTACCATAGAATCGAGTCGGTCCAATATCAATGTTGGCGATCGCGACGTTAAATCCTTGCCTAAATCTCCAACTATCGCTGAATTGGTGATCGAAATCGTAGCTAAATGAAGTAAAATTACCCGTAGTTGCATCTAAACCTGATTCGCCAAGAATCCTCTTGAGCGGAAGCTCCAAAACTTCTGGTTCTAGTGGAAATCCACTCTCAAAGGGGTAACTGTAATCGAGATATTCAAATTCGGCAGCTAGTGTTGTTCTCGGTCCAATTCTCCAAGTCAAAGCCGGCGCAATTAAAAAATTCTGGCTTCTTTCGTCGAAATTGCGGAAGCTGTCTGAATCTTCATAGGCAACATTTAGACGATACAGGAGAGAATTATCCGATGTAAGTGGCCCTGTTGCATCTAAAGTTGCACGGTTAAACTCAAAACTCCCACGCGTGTAATCCAACTTGTAAAAAGGCTCGCTCTCAGGTTTCTTTGTGATTGTGTTAACAACTCCACTAATGTTTAACTGACTGCCACCCCCATACAAAACTGAAGCAGGACCCTTAAGAACCTCAATCCGCTCGGTGTTACCAAAACCGACAGGACTGATAAAGTTCAAAATCGGAAAGCCATTGCGCAGAATTGCATAAGATTGTGTAAAGCCGCGAATAGTGAAGCCTGTTGCCTCCCCAAAACCTCTAGCTCTCTGCACGCCACTGACGTTATCGGTAAATTCGTCAAGATCCACCACTCCTCGGTCTTCCAGTACCTGCTGCGGTACTACCTGGATTGACAGTGGTAGGTCGCGGTGCGGTACAGGTAGTTTAGTACCCGTGGTTGACTCCTCCACCCGATATCCTTCTTCTTGCTCGCCTGTCACCACGATTTCAACTTCCTCTTCTTGCTCAACTGATGGTTGAGTTGATGTTTCACTAGGAGGCTCAACTGTGGGAGGCTTTTGCGATCGCTGTTGTTGCTGCGTAGAAGATACAGTCGTTGTAATACCGAAAATTAGACCTTCAGCACTGTTAAACAGCTCAACTTTTGGCACGCTTGTTTCACCCGTCATTGTCACTCGGATGCTATTCTTACCTTGGTTTGTCACTGTTACCGTTGTAATCCCGCTAACTGGGTTATTAGAGCGGAAGGAATTGCCCAAAGGTAGACGTAGTTGAGTATTAGCGATGTCAACAATAAAGGTGTTTCCTTCGCGCTTGGTTGTAGATTGTAGCTTCTCAGGTGTAGGAGTTTCTAAAATCGCCTCCAGACCGCTAGCAGTTGGGGAAAGGCGTACCCCTGTGACTTGAATAACTCGATTTTGCTGAACCTCTTGCGCTAACCAGTCTTTGACATTGTTGTAGGAACGCGGCACATCACTTCGTCGAACTACCATACCTGTAGTATCTATACTTTCTGCGTTTTTTACCTCTGGTTCAAATTGCTCAGCGCTCGCTGTTACAACATCGGCTCTTGCTGGAGAAACATTTAAGACTGTTACAGTTGCGATCGACCATACCAAGCTAAATAATTTTGTTCGTTCCACCCTAACTCCTCGCACTCTCAAACAAATCGCACGCAAAACAACATTGCAAAAAACAATCCGTTACTTTAATCTTTGGAAGCTTAATAAAATTTCTTGTGAACCTGAAAAATTGTGACTTGTGAAGGAAAAGGTAAAGCGAGCGTTAAGAGCAAAAATCCGAAAACTACTACTCTTTCTTGCTGATAGTAGCAAGGAGATTACACTTTAGTATTTCACTAGTGAAGAAGACGAATTTGATTGTGGATATACGCTTCAATCGCATCATTTAAGTATTGTATTTTACCTAGATACTAATGGTATTTACGATACGACAGTGATAGTAGAAGTCAAGCCTACTCAATATTTTTCTGTTACAAGTTCTGAAACTGTAAATACGATCCGCAGTACTTTGAGCTGAGAAATTACTTGATTTTCTTGAATTACCTGTAGTGTTGGAATATCCTTACTTATAAAAGTATTAAAATTCTGCATTTATTGACTTCTGTCGGTATTGTCAACTTAACCCGCAAGCAGGCCGTCCTTCGACTGCTGCCCAGACACGACTAAGTCCCATCGCTTGCAGGTCTAGCCGATATACAAAGGCATCCAAAAAATGCACTAGATTCTCGGCACTAATACAATCAACCAGACACGGGGGAAATTGTAGCGTTTGGTTCCGTCCAATTCCTTGTAGATGGGGCATAGTTTTCTCCTGTTGCGCCCATATTCTTGATGTTAGCTTTTTCCCAAGGCTATCTACCGAGTTTTCACACACTCTCTTGACTCGTTGGGCGACTGGCGCGATCGCAGTTATCATGTAAATCGCATGACTCGCCAAACCAATAGACGATAAATACCTGCCAATACTATTGCTCAAACCGCATTACTAACAAAGATTTGCCACAGTAGCGGTAGCGTCAAGCCAGCTGCACCACCCAGAGCAAAACCAGCTAGCCAAATGACTAACTCATAAACCATATATTCGCCAACTAGGGTGACTCCAACCTGACCAAGATAATTTAGGAAACCTTTTGCCTTATTTTGAGTTAGAAAGAATGCTAAAACTGTGGCTAGCATGGCTCCTAAAAGCATGACTACACCCCAGGTAAAGGTACTGAAAGTTTGGGGATATTGGCGAATCGTGAAACCAGACATCTGGTTGACAAGCCACAAGCTAAAAATTGCGAATATCGCTTTGCGACGAGATAGCGTTGCGCCTGCGATCGTGCTTCACCCTTTCATATTCTGCTGGCGTAATCACAGGTTCCCGTACATTTGTCAGTTCTTCCCGAATTACCTGGAACTTCCAGAGACGGCTCTGCTCTTAAGGAAGAGCCTCGCTCCGCTATTTCCAGGTAAACGTAGGAAACATACCGTTTTTGTTTAGCAAGGGCGAAAATAGATAATTTGAAAGTGCCTTGCAGCAAGGGTATATCAATCCAAAATCCAAAATCTATGGCTCCAAAATTGCTATAGATTAGCCTGGAACAGAAGATTGGGAGTAAGCAGCCCCTCTACGAGGTTCTGTTAATACGACAATTTTTTTATGTCAAGAGTATTGCAATGTTTCTTTACATTAAGTTATATTCTGTTACATAAGGTTAAGCGAGAGGAAACAACATGATGGTTCGCGGACAGGTAATCGAAGAAGGCGGACGCGCAAACGTTTATGCGGTTGAACCCAAAGTGTATATGGATGAATCTCAGCAGTTCGGCTTCAATGAATATGCTGAAAAGCTGAACGGACGGCTGGCAATGATTGGCTTCGTTTCTGTCCTGATTCTGGAAGCTGTGACTGGACATGGTGTCATCGGCTGGCTGACGGGTCTATAAGGTTTTTCCAGCGTAGATAGTTTGTAATTCAGTAAACGTGACGTATTTTGGAGAAAACTGCCATGAAAACTGATTTTGACTTCCCCAACAAAGATCTGCTTGGTCCCGTTGTGTTCAGACCTGACTTTAACGCCCAGTCTAAAGTGATTAGTGCTAACCAAGCCTGGTCGCTGTTTTTCACCGCAGGTCAGGAAGATAAAGTATTTGGCTTCAACCCTGAGGTAGGTCGCTTCTTCACAAACTTGCTGCTAGCTATAGGTGCAGCAGGGATTCTGTGGGCAACTCTGTTTAACAACTTGGCGTAGGTGACTTATTATTCCTGGCACTTGTTTCATGACGACCTCTGAAGTCCCAGTTGGTTCTCCTGCTGGGACTTCCATTTGTATTGAGAGAGGGTGTCCAGGAATTCTGTAGAGTGATTAGAGAATGGTTTAGTTTCAGGAGTGTTTGGCGCTATGGCAGTAGAAACGCCCGCATCGATTTATGATGTTTCCGCTACAAGCATTGATGGAACTCCGGTTTCATTCAAAACGTATAAAGATGAAGTTTTACTGATAGTGAATACGGCGAGTCAGTGTGGTTTTACGCCTCAATATCAGGGACTACAGGCGTTGTACGATAAATACGCCAGTCAGGGATTGGTCATTTTAGGGTTTCCCTGCAATCAGTTTGGGCAGCAGGAGCCAGGAAACTCAGACCAGATCCAGTCCTTTTGTGAAACTCGCTTTGGGGTTTCCTTCCCCCTGTTTCAAAAAATTGAGGTCAATGGCAGTAACGCCCATCCGTTGTATCAGTATTTGAGGAAAGCGGCACCCGGAATTTTCGGTACGGAGGCGATTAAGTGGAACTTCACTAAGTTTCTGGTCGCTCGCAATGGGAATGTGGTAAAACGCTATCCGCCAACGACGAAGCCAGAAGATTTGGAAAAAGATATCCAATCGCTGCTATAAACCAAACCAATTCAACATCTAGGTTACTTGGATGGTATTTCATATTCCTTAGTCCCAAATGTTTTTTGTTGGCGACTCCCCTGCGGGGACGCTTCGCGAACGCGAGCTGCTTCATCAGGTCTATTTCCACCTATTTAACTGAGGTTCTGGATGAATCTTCAACCAGGGTTTCTTACTATATCAGCGGATGACTTTTACCGAGAATAGAGTCTCTTGTGAAGCACTCATCACGGCATCGTAGCGTTGCTGTCCAGTTGTATCCTGATTCCAGGCATCCAACTGAGTTTTGGCAGTTGCAGGAATTGTGTAGCGAAGCATCTTTCCACTAGTGCGATCGCGAATTTCAGCAACTCCAAAGGTTCCTTCTGGACTGGCAGTAGTAGCAACTCGCAGCAAGTTTTGTCCTGGAGTTGAAATCGTTGCAATCATGATGCCATCCACCATACAAGGACAAGGCGCGATTGCCCCACTGTAATAGGTAACATCCAGTGTGCGAGGGGTTGCGTTTAATCGTTGCATTGCATCTAAACCTATACGAATTCCCAGCGCAATGTAGGAGCCAAAACCGCCGTGTACTCGCCGTCCCAGTTCTACCCATTGCTTCGGCGTTTCTGTAGGGCGGTTTTGCTGAAGAGCGAGTTGATGGTGGCGGTTTTGCGAAGCGAATCTGCCTTGGACAGATTCGCGCAATCTGCCATTTTCACCAGTGGCTATCTGACTTCCATCAAAGCTTAACACCCCGCCCAGTATCGCCACATAACTTAGAATAATGCTGTGCTTAATCATTTTGTAATCCTCAAATGCCCCTTGCCAGGATAATAGTCAAACCGAATGCTGTTTGTTAGATTCTGCCGAAATGCTAAAACTACGAGCAACCGAGTTAAGTGACTCAACATGATAGCAGACGAACTTTTAGAACACTATCAGCGGGGAGAGCGCGACTTTCAAGGGGTGAATCTGCGCGGTATTTATCTAAGGGCGGTTCGCAGTCCGCTTGATTAACCAGGGTTTTGTATTTAATGGATTTACGAGCAATCGCAGTAGGGACGCATATTTAAAGACGCGGTATATCGCATCTGGACATCTAAACCAATATTTATAAACCCCTGTTAGAAATCATCCCAACCTTCAATGCTAGAAGACATAACATAACTGGTTACACTCGCCTCAAAAAAGTTTGCTTTCGTGTCTGCTTCTTTTTTGGTATCTGAAAAACGCTCCAAGTGAGTATAGGGGCTTTTCTTGTAGATAGCTTCTGTCCATAATTGTTCTAAGCCGATCGCCTTTAAACGAGCATTTGCCAGATATTTTGTATACTGTTCTGTACTGTTGGCTGTAATGCCGAGAATATCATCTCCAACAATATGTTCTGTCCACTTGCATTCATGCTTAACAGCAAGAGCAAACATTTCATAAATTTGTTCGCGGCTGTGGGGGAAAAGGCGATCGCTCGGGATTACTGTTTCAATGATGTATTGATAAGATTGATTGTGCATTGCTTCTTGAGAAATTTGTTCTGCCATGCACAATGCAATTTTTGGTGCAGTAATACTGTTTTTGATATGAGGCACATTACAAGTTTGTACCGAATCGAGAAAGGTCAGGTAACTGAGAATACCATCAAATGCACGTCTTTATCCTGGTGTGAGATTGATGTAATCCGTTACGTCCTGAGTAACGTCTATTTTTTCGGGAATCCAAAAGTTTTCTCGCATTTGACGGTAGAAAGACACAGCCCACGAATAGCGAACATCGTCTGCGATCGCATCAATCCGAGCGCCAATTAAAACTTCGATCGAACGATGGTCTTGTAGATGTACAGAGCGAAACTTCTGGAAAAACGTTTGGTAGAGCAAACCCGCGCAAAGGTGATACTCTAGGTTTGCCCCAGTATAGAGCAAAAAAATTAAATTGGATCGTTAATTTACGCTATCTATAGCGCCAACAATTTTAGAAAGACACTATACGCTGGAGCCACCAGGAAATTCATTTTTGCACAAATGTAAGCAGAGGTTGCTGAATTGCGCTTCAACTGTGTTATTGTTAGGGGCAAGTCGGTTCTGATGGGGAGCAGCCATCAGACGTAAGGGGGAAAGTCCGGTGTAAATCCGGCGCTGTCCCGCAACTGTGAACAGAGGCGCAACTCTCTAAGTCAGGATGCCCGCCGATCGCTTAGTGTCTCCTCTGGAGATTCGCAAACCTGTCGTTTTTCATCTGCGAGGTACGGATGATGGTGTATTCAGATTTCTGGGAATTGCGGGATTCATTTCTAAATTTAAGGTTGTAGCGTTCTGATTTGAAAAGCGCTGGTTTCGTAGCCAGACGATCGCTTTATTCTAGGTGCCGCCTTGAAGAATGGCTGCTCTAGCTCGATCGCTAAGCGATCGACAGGAAGCGTTTATCGTTTCGTTTTACATCGCCCGATTCAGGAGCGATGTCAGTCTATATCGTTCATTTTCAGAATTAAGACACTACAGCTATGACCTTTCAAACTGCTCAAACTGCAACGCTGGGCTATCCACGTATTGGCAAAAATCGTGAAGTTAAAAAGGCATTAGAAGCCTTTTGGAGCAATAAATCTGACGCAGAAACTTTGCGACAAACGGTTCGAGACGTTGAATCTGCAAACTGGAAAACGCAGCTCGAAGCCGGGATCGATCGCATCGGTATCGGTAATTCGACGCTATACGATGGTGTGCTGGATTGGAGCATTCGTTTGGGGCTAATTCCCGATCGCTTTCGTCATCTGGCTGGACTCGATCGATACTTTGCAATGGCACGCGGCAAAGATGGCATTTCGGCGTTGGAAATGACTAAGTGGTTTGATACCAATTATCACTATCTGGTGCCTGAAATTGCGACCGATACAAAGCCAGAGGCAAACTTCGCAGATTTTTTGGCAACGGTGCAACGAGCAAAAGACTTTCTCGGTGAACGAGCCGTTCCAATCATCCTCAGTCCAGTTACACTATTGCGTTTAAGCCGTTTAGAAGGCAATCTAGCTGGACATCTCGCAAAACTATTGCCGCTTTATAGCAACTTGTTCTCTCAACTCAAAGCACTGGGTGTCACTGAAGTGCAGGTGCATGAACCGATTTTAGTCACAAGCAGTGCAGTGGATTTGAGAGAGGCGATCGCCACCACCTATGCTCAGCTTGCTCAAGTGGGTTTACCAATTCATCTCGTCACCTATTTTGATGATTTGGGAGCCACTTACCCCTGGGTGATAGAGTTGCCCGTTGCTGGAATCAGTTTAGATTTCACCCGTGGACGCAGTTTAGAATTATTGCAACAGCACGGATTCCCATCGGACAAACAGTTAGGAGTGGGAATTGTAGATGCGCGGAACATTTGGAAAATTCGCCCAGAATCAGTGTTGTCAACGCTTGAAACGATTCAAAGCATCACAGCGAATATCCGATTGCATCCCTCATCATCCCTGCAATTCGTTCCCTACGATGCCACGCGAGAAACCAAACTGCCTGAACCTCTACGAAATGTGTTGAGCTTTGCCGAACAAAAGCTGGAAGAAGTGGTGATACTGGCACATACTTTGGCTGGGAAAGATCCAAGCGATCGATTAGCTGTGGTGCAAACCCAATGGAAAACTTTTGAGCAGTTTAGTCCTGCTAATGACCGCGTGCAGGCTGCCCTCAAAAATTTAACGACGAATGACTTTGTGCGATCGCTCTCCTATTCCCTCCGCTTAGATCGACAACTTCCACTGCCCGTCTTACCCACCACCACGATCGGTTCATTCCCCCAAACAGCCGAGGTACGGCAACTGCGAGTGAAATACAAGCGGGGAGAATTGACCGAGGCAGAATACCAAGCAGCGATCGACGCTCGGATTGCCGAGTGCATCAAACTTCAGGAAGATATCGGTATTGATGTACTGGTGCATGGAGAATTTGAGCGGACTGACATGGTGGAATATTTCGGTCAGCAGCTCTCTGGGTTTGCCTTTACCGAAAACGGTTGGGTGCAAAGTTATGGCAGTCGCTATGTACGTCCACCGATTATTTACGGCGATGTTACCCGTCCGCAACCGATGACCGTGCGGGAGTTTCAGGTGGCACAGGCATTGACCCAAAACCCCGTAAAGGGAATGCTGACTGGACCCGTGACCATTCTCAACTGGTCATTTCCCCGTGCCGACATTTCCCGACAGGATCAGGCATTTCAGATTGCCCTAGCGTTACGCGAGGAGGTGGCAGACTTAGAAGCCGCAGGCGCACAAGTGATTCAAGTGGATGAACCAGCCTTGCGGGAAGGCTTGCCGCTGAAACTGGAACGCTGGAATCAGTATCTCTCCTGGGCAGTGGATACGTTTCGACTGGCAACGGCGATCGCCCAACCGCAGACCCAAATTCACACTCACATGTGCTACTGCGAGTTTGGTGACATTATCAAAGAGATCGAACGCCTCGACGCCGATGTGATTTCAATTGAGAACAGCCGCAGCAATAACCGCACCTTGCAAGAAGTGACTGAAGCAGGTTACTCCCATCAAATCGGTAATGGAGTTTACGACATTCATAGTCCGGTGGTTCCTACTACTGAACGACTAGTGCAGCAATTGCAGGCAGGTATCCGAAATTTACCGTTAAGGCAAATCTGGGTGAATCCCGATTGCGGACTCAAAACTCGCCGCTGGGAAGAGGTAATTCCTGCCCTGAAAAACATGGTGGAGGCTGCCAAGACGCTGCGAGAGGAAGCAAATGCGAATGCGAAATGATCTGTGGCAAGGATGTGGTTACTGGCAAAACCAATTCATCCAGCAAAACATTTTGTCGCTCGGATACATTGCCTGGAACGGTTATCTGAACGCGGGCAGGGGAATAGTTGCGTGCAATGTTATGGATACCATTCCTTCCTCCATTAATTGGGAGGTGGATACCGCAACCTTTCATCAGGTATTCATTCCGCAAGCGCAAGTAGAAGCGGATCTGCAAGTGCTGGAACTGCAACCAGAGGTAGTTACGGCAGTATTGAATGCAACTGCCACCTATGACCCAACTCAAGTAATCGTGCTTCTGGTCAGCGGTAATGGTGTAGTCGATATCAACCTGCTAGAAAACTTGAAAATTTCTCCTGCTGATTGTTATGCACAGGTGCAACACCGTTGGGCAGAATTTCAATCTGACTTAACCCCCCAAAGGAGGCACTCATGAATGAATCGCCCGATCTGCTGGGTTGGCAGCAAGACTTTATTGCCAGCAATTTGTTGGCGATCGGCTATAACGCTTGGGCAGGGTATCTTAGCAGTGAGCAGGGTGCGATCGTTTGCAGCACTAATTCCCCTGGTGTTGGCATTGCCGGAGAAACCTTTAAAACTCACTTTGTGCCGCGTTCTCGTCTCGCTGCTTTCTTAAATGCCTGGTTAGCCGCTCCCGATACGGTGATTTTGCGCCATCACTTTATGAATGCCCACATTTTGGAGGCAGTAGATACCTACAATCCAACAACGGAAGCAGTGTTCTTGCTGGAGTCGTTCAATCAAGTCACGTTCTTTTACCTGAAAAATCTGCCCATCGCGCCAGCCCAATGTTACGAGCAAGTTTGTAAAACCTGGGAGGAGTTTCAGCCAGCCGTTTGTGCATTGCCAGAGAAAACAGTGCCGGAACACAGGCGATCGATCCCATAGACTCACCAAATCCCTAACTTCACCATTGAATAGTGACCGATTATGCTCAAGTATTACCTGCATCGCTCTGGAAAAATTCCCACATCGGTTCATCCATCCGTGAAACGCCAATTAGCCTCCCAATCCAATCTACCACCTCAACCTGGCTCAATCCGAACGAGCGATCGCATTCATAACTTTATTGTCTCTAGATTTCAATCTTTTCGACAGAAACGCTAAATGTTAATGAGTCACGTTAATCCAAGCATTCAAGATGATGAACATTTTATTGGCGATCGCACTTCTACTGGTCTTACTACTGATTGGATTAGTACTTTACTGGCGATTTCCCCGCAAGTATCAGTCTGCCGATTCCGTCGCCAATTCTTATGATGACTGGACGAATGACGGCATCTTGGAGTTCTATTGGGGGGAACATATCCACTTGGGGCACTACGGCTCTCCGCCACGCAAAAAGGATTTTCTTAAAGCTAAGTCAGACTTTGTCCATGAAATGGTGCGCTGGGGAGGACTCGATTGCCTTCCTGCCGGTACTACTGTTGGCGACTATTCCTGCGACTGATGACTGGACTCTGGGGCAGACGACCTCAATTATCGAGCTTTGCACCCCCAGCCGTATCTGTTGATAGTCGCACTGCTCGTCAAAAATATTCCAAATCGGGAGAGACCGCTTGACTAATACAGATTTGACCTTATCTCGTCCTCGTTGGAACGTCATTCTATTCACAGTTCTACTTCATTTAGGAGGATTATTTGCAGTTTTTCCAGCTAATTTCAGTTGGTCAGCCGTTGGAGTTGCCCTATTGCTTCATTGGCTCACAATCGGTCTGGGAATTTCCCTGGGATTCCATCGGCTTGTGAGCCATCGCAGCTTTAGGGTGCCTAAATGGTTGGAGTATTTCTTGATTCTATGTGGCACGCTAGCGTGTCAAGGGGGTGTCAAAGGCTGGGTGGGCTATCATCGGATGCACCATTTGTCTGCCGATCGCGCGGGCGATCCGCATGATTCAACACGAGGCTTTTGGTGGAGTCATGTCAGTTGGTTGATGCATGAAGTTCCAACCCAAACAGAACTCCGCCGCTTCACTAAAGACATTGCGGACGATCCGTTTTATCAGTTCTGTCACGATCGCTATATTGCGTTGCAGATCGTGCTAGCAGCTTTACTCTATGGACTAGGTGGAATGCCCTTTGTGGTCTGGGGCATCTTTGTGCGCTTATTTTTGGGCTTTCACAGCACTTGCTTTGTCAATAGTGCCTGCCACAAGTTTGGCTATCGGAGTTACGATGTGGGCGATCGCTCCACAAATTGTTGGTGGGTGGCACTGCTGACCTTTGGCGAAGGATGGCACAACAATCATCATGCTAGCCAATCATCGGCGCGGTTTGGCTGGCGTTGGTGGGAGGTGGATATAGTCTGGCTGACGATTGGATTACTGGAGAAGTTGAAATTAGCCACGAACGTCAAAACCACACACTTAACGTTGAGTTCGGGGGAATGAGCAGATGGTGATTGACAGATCTAAGCAAGGCTTTCTCGATGGACCTGACAACCGAGCATTGAGCAATGGACGTGCCTCCGATCTAGCAAATCGTATTTATGTACCTACTGGAGAACGCTATCTTTATCAGCTTTTCAGCTCGATTGAAGCAGGCGATTTAACGGTTACGAATCCAGAAGGCAACGTATTTCACTTTGGTCAGGTGGGTTCTGCCCCGCCACTCCATCTAGTCGTTCACAACCGTAATACCTACGATCGCATTCTGACATTCGGCACCCTGGGGTTTTGTGAAGCTTACATGGACGGCTGGTGGGATGAAGCCAATGACAACCTAGTTGAATTAATTGGACTACTTTACCGCAGCAATGTTTCTGCCAAAGCGCGGGAGCGGGTGACGCTCGCCCTAGCACTCAAAGTCATCGCGCAACGGCTGCGGACATTACCGATTTTAATTCAAAATAGTCGCAAGAATGTCCAGCATCACTACGATCTGGGCAACGAGTTTTACCAACTTTTTCTCGATCCTACCCTGACTTACTCCTGTGGCTATCGCCTTCAGGAAACCGACACTCTGGAGCAGATGCAGCTTCAGAAGTATGAGTTGATTTGTCGCAAGCTAGCATTACAACCCGGAGAATCTTTGATTGACATCGGCTGCGGTTGGGGTGGAATGCCGATCTATGCGGCTGAACACTATGGCATTTCTGGAACTGGGGTGACGCTGAGTGAGCCACAGGCAAAGTTGGCGCGGGAGCGAATTGAGCAGAGAGGATTGAGCGATCGCCTCAACATCATCGTTGCTGACTATCGGGAAGTCCAAGGGCAATACGATAAGTTTGTCAGCATTGGCATGTTTGAGCATGTGGGTAAAGGAAATTTCGCCACATTCATGCAAAAGGCATCGGACTTATTAACGTCCAACGGAATTGGTTTGCTGCATACGATCGTCACCCAGAGCAACGAGCGCAATGGAGCCTGGGTAGATAAATACATTTTTCCGGGAGGATACGCACCGCAACTACATGAGTTGACTCAAGAACTGTGGGCAGCCAAACTCTCACTGGCTCATGGCGAAAATTTGAAGCCTCACTATGCCGAAACGCTGAAACGTTGGGCAGATAACTTTACCAACAATAGGACAACGATTACATCACTCGCTTCCCGCTACGACGAACGATTTCTCCGCATGTGGTATCTCTATCTGCAATCGTTTGAAGCATCGTTCCGCTATGGCGGTTTACACGTTTATCAGCTTCTCTTTTACAAGGGTAAACAATGGCAACTCGATCTGCCGCTAAACGTTTCTCTATTGTAAGTCGCTCGGATTACACATTGTTCTGTAGACATTCTAGATTCTTTTTAGGCGCTGAAAACGATGGTAAGAATTATTGGGACAGCACAAGATGATATGCTCAACGGCACCGACGCAAAAGACCTGCTGCTAGGTTTGACGGGCAATGATACACTCGGCGGTTTTCTCAATGAAGATGTTCTCGATGGCGGGGAAGGGGATGACATCATCAATGGTAATCAGGGGAACGATCGTCTATGGGGTCAAGCAGGAAACGACATACTCTCTGGCGATGATGGTAATGATGTCTTGTATGGCGGAGCAGGTAGCGACACGCTTACGGGTGGGACAGGGAAGGATCGGTTTGTTTTAGGGCGGCTTGGATTCTATGAAACCACAGGTGGACGCACTCAGGCAGAGGCGGATGCGATCGCAGATTTCGCGGCGGGTGATGATGTAATTGCTCTGAACGACGGGTTAGACTTTGGCGAGCTATTCATTTTCGACAATGAAGGAGATGCCGTCATTTCTGATTTGCAGACGGGTCAATTCTTGGCAGTTGTTAAAGGTGTAGATGCAGAAGAACTGAATTTCTCCAATTTCACGACGATTGTGCAGCCGAGCGGACGGTATTCCGACTCGTCTACGAACGATCCTGGCAAAATTGATGCGGGCATTCCGGGGTTTGTGGGCGCGGATGGCGATGATAAAGTTACCCCCAACAGCGCAGTCAATCCCGTCTTTGTGTCTTGGGCAACTGGCATTGTAGATTATTCTCCCACGGTGGGAGTGGAAGACCCGTGGCGTTCTCCTGAAAAGGCTTTGGGAAAAACCGCTCGCACCAGCAATTTTCTTGACATTGTTTCACTCGGCGATTTAGATGAAGACCAAATTGAGGCAGGAATTAGCCCTGGTGAGATTACCCTATCGTTCGATTCGGGTATTAGCAACGGTGAAGGTGCAGATTTTGCCGTCTTTGAGAACGGCTTTGACAACCGGGGTGGTATTTTTGGCGAACTGGCTTATGTAGAAGTGTCAAGTGATGGTGTAAACTTCGCCCGTTTTGCCAGTGATTCGCTTACTAGTGAACCCGTTCCAGCGCAAGGCGTATTAGACCCAACAGGCATCTACAATTTGGCTGGAAAGCATGTCAACAATGCGTCTGAGTTCGATGGACAGTTCTTTGGTTCCTCTTGGGGAACACCGTTCGATCTAGCAACCTTAGCAGAGCATGAATTGGTAACTAATGGCAAAGTGGCTCTCGATGCAATTCGTTATGTCAAAGTAATTGACATTCCTGGGAATGGTAGCTTTCTCGATTCATTCAATCAACCCATCTACGATCCATTCCCAACCACTTCACCCATAACCTCTGGTGGATTTGACTTGGAGGCGATCGGCGTGATTCATCCAATTTCAACTTAGACTGTCGTGCTGTGATGCAATCCTGCAACCTTATACCAAGATCTTTTACTCTTTAACCCCTGGACGAACCTGATGCTGCGAACCTATCTACACCGTCGAGGACAAATGCCTACCGCAGTTTACGGAGAGCTGCTACCGAACTCAACACCCTACTAGATGAGTGGGCGCTTTATAGGCAAGTTGGCTTAGCTCGATCTCGCAATATTTAGTTGTAACTGCGTAACTGTCATGACTCAACATACGTTATTTGTTTGTGTACTTTGTCGTTCCTCAAAAATTGACCTGCAACAAACTGGATTAAGTGCAGGTCAATCTCTATTCGAGCGATTGAGTGAAGAATTAGCGGCATGTCATGGTTGCGAGGCGATTCATCTACAGCCGGTGCGATGTATGGGAGCGTGCGATCGCTCCTGTGTCGTAGCATTTACCGCGCCAAACAAACTCACATTTATTTTGAGTCAACTATCTCCAATTCATTCCGTTCCTGAACTGCTGCAATTTAGCGAGCAGTATGTCGCTTGCTCTGATGGTAAAGTCCCATACAAAGAACGTCCAGAGGCAGTCAAAAAGGGGATTCACGCTGTTTTGCCGCCCCTTCAGCATTAGAGACATTAGACACTTTTATGAGCTACAGACAATGCATAAAATTCCCGTAACCGTAGTCACAGGCTTTTTAGGAGCCGGAAAGACAACGCTTGTGCGTCATTTGTTGCAGAATAATCAAGGTCGCCGCATTGCCGTGTTAGTTAATGAGTTTGGTGAAGTGGGGATTGATGGTGAGTTGCTGCGTTCGTGCCGCGTTTGTGATGACGATGAAGATCCCAATCACAATATCTTGGAACTCGCGAATGGATGTTTGTGCTGCACCGTGCAAGAAGAGTTTTTGCCGACGATGCAGGAGTTACTCAAGCGACGCGATCGCCTTGACTGCATCCTAATCGAAACTTCTGGGTTAGCTCTGCCTAAACCTCTGGTGCAAGCCTTTCGCTGGCCCGAAATTCGCACGAGTGCAACGGTCAATGGAGTCGTTACTGTGGTAGATTGTGAAGCACTCGCTACTGGTCAGTTTGTCGGCGATTTAGATGCCCTGGAAGCCCAAAGGCAAGCGGATGATAGTTTAGAGCATGAAACCCCAATTGAAGAACTGTTTGAAGACCAGTTGGCATGTGCCGATCTGGTGCTGCTGACCAAAGTCGATCGGGTTGAGCCGCAAACTCAAAATAGAATTCAGCAGTGGCTACAAAAGGAACTCCCTAGCAGCGTGAAAATTGTGCCCTGCAACCAGGGACAAATTAGCCCGGAACTGTTATTAGGATTCAATGCGGCGGTTGAAGACAATCTCGTTCGGCGTCCCAGTCATCACGACACAGAGTCAGACCACGAACATGATGATGACATTAACTCGGTTCATTTTGTGTTAGACCACTTGTTTGAGCCTACGGAGTTGATCGGTCGCTTACAGTCCTTGGTTCAGCACTATGAAATCTATCGCATCAAGGGGTTTGTAGCAGTTCCCAATAAAGCGATGCGGTTGGTTGTTCAGGGAGTCGGCAATCGGTTTGACACGTTTTACGATCGCCCCTGGCAACCAGATGAACCACGCCAAACTCGCTTAGTCTTTATCGGGCGATCGCTGGATGAGAAAACTATTTCTTCAAAACTGACGCGATCTGCATGCAGCGATGCAGCATTCGGCACAACAGAATCCCAGCCCTACCCTAAGCGGACGAGGTAGGTGTTTTTTTAGCAAATGGACAAAAAATAACGCTAAGCTTGTAATCCTTAACGGATAAGCTTTTGGCTTTTGTAGGCTAGTGATAATTATTTCTGAAACTTCACTTCGATAACGACTTATCCCACAGGCTATGCTATGCTCTTTCTGCTACTACTAAGTAAATGTTGG
Organism: Chroococcidiopsis sp. SAG 2025; assembly: GCF_032860985.1. Taxonomy (GTDB): domain Bacteria; phylum Cyanobacteriota; class Cyanobacteriia; order Cyanobacteriales; family Chroococcidiopsidaceae; genus Chroococcidiopsis. Next base: position 4,625,852 of record NZ_JAOCNC010000001.1, on the reverse strand, counting down.
TTGCTCAATTTCCTCAGTTTTCTTTCACAATGATAAATTTTGACATCTCAAGGTCTAGTAATGCTTGGAAAAAGTAGCGGTCAACTCCTAGTTGAGCAGTTGGTAAAACGTAATGTTAAGCATTAAGTCCTATAGACTTCTTTTTCTGTAATGCCAATCAGAAACTAACGAGTCCGATCGCTTTTAGGCACTTCGGGCTGATGAGAGAGCGACACTAGACTTTGTTAGTGCAGGAACAATTCGTGAGCTTGCCATCCTTGCTCCTGATAGATTCCGCGCTACTGGTCCCACCTGCAATGCACTCAACCCGCCTAGAAGAAACAACTCGCTCCCAGGCAGACGCAAGCGATCGTCCACCACTGGCAAGCCATTTACTACTGGCACTAAGTAGGATTGTAAGGCTTCTTGTAATAAAGGTTGAGCTGTAACGTTCATTCTCGTACCAGTAGCTAGCCAAAGGCGATCGCACTCGTGTTCTTCTCCATTGCTGCATTTGACAAGCCAACGATTATTTGACCACTCTGCCTTAACTACTTGACAGTTTTCATCCAACCTGAGTCGAGCGTTACGTGAATGCTTGAGTAGCTGAGTCATCATTGCTGGTGTGAGCGAACCACCATTTCGTGCCTGTTGAATTAATTGAGCGCGTTTCTCCCAGTCTGATTCTGCCCAAAATCCCTTAAGGTACTTCGGTCCGAGCCATCCAGGATCGGCATCAAATAATTTTGCTTGCAGTTGCCGCCGTGCGATTAACAGCACTTTGGCTCCCCGCGCGATCGCTCCCACTGCCAAATGTCCGCTGGTCAAACCGCCGCCCACAATTAACACTCTCTCACCCGCTAGTTGTAAGCCATGCAGATTGACTTGCTGCGAGTGGCAGAGCCGATCTTGAGGATACTTTGACTGAATCTGGTTGACCCAATCGGGTAACTGTGGTTCACCACCACCAGTCGCCAGCACAACTCGGCGAGCAACAATCGACTGTCCTGTTTGCAACCACACGCGGAATCGAGGGCGAAGAGGATGAGGTAAAGGTTCGATCCGAGAGACACCAGCTTTGATGACTCGTTCCTGTAACTGCCACCGCTCAATTACATCAGAGCAAAAATCTTGAAAAAGTTTGGTTCCTGGCAGATCGTAAGGGGGAAATAGTTCATCAGGACGGCACTGAGCAAACCGTCGCAAAGCATAGGGGTTGGGATCGGGATGGTGGACGGCAGGCGATCGCAAATGGGGAATCTCAAAGGCAGCAAATTGCTGTTGCCACTGCTGCAACCAAGTTCCACTTTTGTCGAATACGAGAAACCGATTGTGCAAATGCTGGCGCTTTTGCAACAAATGCGTTACTAAAGTCAGAGCATGAGGACCCGCACCAACGATCGCAAGGTCAATGAAGGTAGGTAAGGACGCAGAATTCGCTTTCATGCAAAATTGCCGCTACTACGATAATCACTAGTGTATGATAATGGTTATCATTATTGTTAGCAGTCGTCATGATTATTGCTGTCGCTGGTTTACCAGGAGCAGGGAAAACTACCTGGATTCGACAACAGTTAGCCATTGCCAACCAACCCGTGCAGTATTTCAGTCCTGGTTCTGACCCAGTTCCCATCGACATGACCTGCATTGCGGCTGAATTTCCTGCTGTCAAAATCCTCAAGGAAGGAGAGGAAAATCGGTTGTTAGACTTGTCGGTGGCGGAGTCGATTACCTATATAGAACTGGGATTTCATATAGATTTAGCGTCAGTTGAGCCAGTGTTATCGGTGTTAGATGACCTCTCAATTCATCGCGTTGCCTTGATGCCACCAAACATTCAGAATACGGGATGGCACGCTTGGGCGGACGAGGTTGTGCCAGGAGTCACAGCTGAACCCACGGAAGGTAAACCAGAGCTTTGGCGTGCACCGATTAGCGGTCAAGTTTTAGACCCAGCAAGCCTGGATGTCTTTTGGTACGAGTTAACTCAAGGAGCCTATGGCAGAGTTAACCGAGCGAAGGGCATTTTTGACCTGGCTGACGGACGAGCGTTCTACTTTGATTTTGTGGTTGGAATTCTCGATAGTACCTACACCGAGTTAACTGTTCCCCGTTGGTTAGAAGGGCGTCCCCAGCGCTTTAGTGGGATTGAAGTTGTCGGAATTGAATTGGATAAAAAAGCAATTTCTCAAACCTTAAAAGATTGTTGTTTAGCCGGCGCTGCCATTCATCACTACCAACAACAAATCAAAGAATCATTAGAAGAAGACCTAGAGGAAGCATGAAACTCGCTGTTATCTCCTGCATTCACGGTAATTATGAAGCCTTAGATGCCGTGTTATTGGATATCGATCGCCAAAAAGCTGACAAAATTTTTTGTGTGGGTGACTTGGTGGGTTACGGTCCCTATCCTAATGCTGTAGTCGAACAAATTCGCTCGTTGGATATTCCCACCTGCGCTGGCTGTTGGGATGAAGATATCGTTGAGGGATTAAATGCTTGCGAGTGTAGTTATCCTTCATTATTAGCCGAAAAACGAGGTCAGCTAGCTCATCAGTGGACAAATCGGGAAGTTACGCCCGAAACGCGAGACTTCTTGGCTTATCTACCTCAAAGCTTGCAAGAAGGCAACTTGTGTTTCGTGCATGGCAGTCCTCATAGCGCCCACGAGTACTTATTACCAGAAATAGATGCTTTTCTGGCTCTAGAACGGGTACTAGCTACGGGTGCTGATATCTTATTTTGCGGTCATACTCACGTACCTTACGTCCGCACTCTCGATCGCGCTCAACTCCAAATTAGCGTTACAAGTCCTAGTATCGAAGGCGAGCAGTCTTTAAATTTCACAACTCCTTTGAAGCGAATTGTGAATGTCGGTTCGGTAGGAGAACCGCGCCACGGGCGACCGAATGCCACCTACGTCCTCTACGACACAGACACCGAACAAGCGACTCTCAGAGAAGTCCCCTACGACTATCAAAAAACTTGTGCGGCAATTATTGAAAAGGGATTGCCGCCGATTTTTGCCTGGCGTTTAGCAAGGGGACTGGAGTTTGCAGAACGAGCCGATGACCCAACTCATGTGTGCGAACGGTGAAACAATGACTGAAAACCTGTTTGATTTTGATACAAATCCTAATTTTTCAGCAACGGATTATGACATCGGAGTTCGTCAAAGTATTCCGGGTTATGATGCCTTACTGAGTATGTTGGCGGCTTTATTCCAAATCTACCTAAGCGATCGCGCCCATATTCTCATTCTTGGCGCTGGTGGAGGTAATGAGATCGTTGCATTGGGACAAACTCATCCCACCTGGCAGTTTACGGGTGTCGATCCATCGGCAAAAATGCTAGCAGTTGCTCGCTCGAAAGTTGCATCACTAGGACTAGAAGATCGCGTCACTCTTCACAATGGACTCGTACAAGAGCTGCCGTTGCATCCATTCAACGCCGCTACTAGCTTATTAGTCATGCATTTTCTACCGGATGATGGTACCAAACTGGACTATTTGAAGGCGATCGGCGCTCGCCTCCAATCTGGTAGCCCGTTTGTGCTAGTAGATTTGCAAGCAGATAAACAGTCTGAGGGATTTAAGCGATTGGTTAACGGATGGCAGACACGAGCGCAGATAGCAGGAATGGAATCACAACGGTTAACTGAATTGATCGACAGGACATGGCAACATCTCCCATGCATTCGGGAAGAACGAACGCTGGAACTACTCGCTCAAGCCAACTTCAAACAGATGACTCGTTTCTATACTGCGTTTGTTTTTACGGGCTGGTTGGCGTTTGCAGGGTAGTTTCGATCGCTCGGTGCGCGAAAATTGCAGTAGGGAAATAACAATCGATGTGGGCAATTTTGAGTGGAATTGACGGAAATTTGGCAGCTTATGAAGCGGTAATTGCCGATCTCCAGCGCCAAAGAAGTCGAGTTGAAGAACTGTATATTTTGGGAGACTTAGTTGGACCAAACCCAGAAACAGAAAAGTTAGTCCAACGAGTGCGATCGCCACGTCCAGGCGAACTGCAACCGCAAATCTGTCGGGGATGGTGGGAGGAGCAGTGTTTTATTCTTCACTCAATTGGTTACACTACCGAGCCTATTGAGATGATGTCTCAATATGGAGGAGGAACGGTCAAGTTGCTCTGGGATAGCGTTTCCCGCCAGAGTGTAGAATGGCTGCGATCGCTTGACTTTGGGTTTCACGACCTCGACTGCCTGTTAATTCATGGCAGTACAGTCGGCGTTGACGACAAGCTCACCCCAGAAACTCCTCCGCCACAGATGCTAGATCGACTCCTGCGTGCCGATGCCAACAATTTGTTTTGCGGTCGGTCGGGTTTAGCCTTTGTGTATCAGGTACAATCGGGTTCCGTAACCGTAGGAGTGACAACGCTCGACACTCAACAATCTCCGGCAACACTCAGTCTTAGATCGCGGCAAGTTATTGGTGTAGGTAATGTTGGCTCAGAGCTAGGAATTGCCAGCTACACCCTGTACGATCCCAACACAAATTTGGTGGAGTTCAAAACTGTCCGCTATGGAATTGGCAAAGGATTTTCAGTGCGAAACGCCAAGAGGAGTTGAAAATATTATTGAGAATGCTTTCGATTAAATTGATAAAGATTATCATTAATCTTTATACTGCTTTTCAGCGTAGTCAGCGTTAGTCATCTTTATTCCTAAATTTAAATGCTATGGTTTCAACTTGCACCCCAGTCTTAGCGACTCAGCTAACGCAGCGTACCTTTCACCGCCGCGATATCATTTCACTACAACCCAATATCTTGTGGCGAATTGAACGGGGAGTTGTCCGTACCTTAACGTGGAGCGAGTCAGGAACGACGGTTGTGCTGGGATACTGGGGAAGTGGGGATGTCGTAGGTCAGGCTCTGTCTAAGGTTCAGCCCTATCAAATCGAATGCGTTACAAGTGTAGCAGCTAGCAGCGTTCCTTTAGAAAATTGCGACACAGTATTGGAGGAGATTTTTTGCCATACTCAACAAACTGAAGAACTCCTTACTATTGTTCGTCAGGAAAGCGTGTATCTGCGCTTGCTACAACTTTTAATTTGGTTAGCTCAAAAATTCGGTCATTCTGTCGAGCAAGGACAGTCGCTCGCTCTGCAATTAACTCATCAAGATATGGCAGAAATGATTGGGACAACGCGAGTGACGGTCACTCGTTTACTCGCTCAATTCGAGCAGTCAGGAATCATTCACCGCTGCCAGCGTCAGATTATTCTCTTGCGATAGGGGAGTCTAACTGTAGTTGGCAGGGCAGACACATCCCAAAGAACTCTAGAGTGTGATAGTAGATTTTGAAGGGTAGGGACTGGTACAGAATCGCTTCTAGTTCGCTTACGGGGCAATCTTCTAGGGGAATGGAAGTACCGCAGCCAAGACAAGTTAAGTAGTGCGTGTCTGACTCTACCAAACTGTACAGCGACTCATTGTTAACCGTTCGAGACTGCACCACTCCCCTAAGTTTTAAGGCTTCTAAACTACGATAAACCGTTGCTAAGCCAATGCTGCGATCGCTGTTTTGTAGTTCTACATACAGGTCTTGAGCAGAGATGGCACGATCTATCTGTTTGAGCAGATGGAGAATGGATTGTTGAGAGCGCGTGGTTCGAGAACTCATAAGCAATAAATACATCTGTAGGCGCGTTCAAGCTACAGGAGTTACAGTAGTTACCGAGCAGCTCGACAGCTTGGTAGTTATCAACTTTGTAGTAAAAGCGATCGGGCAAAGTTTTATAATAATGATTATCATTTTTATTTTATCCATGTCTGACCTAAATTCATCTCCTAGTAGCACGCTAAAGCTCCTGTCTCGCCCCCGTCGCTTGCGGCGAACGCCCGCTCTGCAGCGCATGGTACGAGAAACTCAACTGAGTGTAGACGACCTGATCTATCCCCTATTTGTGATGTCAGGCGAGGGGCAGAAGGTTGAAATTGCTTCTATGCCAGGGTGCTACCGCTACTCCTTGGATTTGTTGCTGAGGGAAGTGGTGGAGGCATTTGAGTTGGGAATTAACGCGATCGCCCTGTTTCCCCTGATTCCCTACGACCAAAAAGACAATGCGGGGACTGAGAGCTATAACCCGGATGGCTTGATGGCTCGCACCGTGCGAGCCATCAAGCAAGCCGTCCCCGATATTCTGGTTATTACCGATGTTGCCCTTGACCCCTACAGCAGTGAAGGGCATGACGGCATTGTGCAGGATGGCAAAATTCTCAACGATGAAACGGTTGCGATGCTAGTGAAGCAAGCGCTTGTGCAGGCAGAAGCCGGAGCCGATTTCGTTGCCCCTTCGGACATGATGGATGGACGGGTAGGCGCGATTCGTCGGGCACTAGATGCGGAGGGATGGATTAACGTGGGAATTCTTGCCTACTCCGCCAAATATGCGTCTGCTTATTACGGTCCGTTCCGGGATGCGCTAGATTCAGCCCCCAAGTTTGGCGACAAGAAAACCTATCAAATGGATGCTGCAAATGCTAGAGAAGCAATCAAAGAAGTAGATTTAGACATTGCAGAAGGGGCTGATATTGTCATGGTCAAGCCTGCTCTGGCATATTTAGATGTTATTTGCCAAATTAAACAGCATACGAATTTACCTGTCGCCGCCTACAACGTTAGTGGTGAGTACGCCACGATTAAAGCCGCTGCCCAACAGGGTTGGATGTGATGAGAAAAAAGTGATTTTAGAGACGCTGACGAGCATGAAGCGAGCAGGTGCGGATTTGATTTTGACTTACTTTGCTAAAGATGTGGCGTTGATGTTGCGGTAAGGAGGGAGTAGGGAATAGGGAGTAGTCCATCTACCTCATCACCTCATCACCCCATCACCCTTCACTTTCCCTATTCGTTGAGAGGATACTTCAGATGATTCATTCAAAAACAGGATTACAACCATCCAGCAACCTCGTTCGTCGGTTGTCTGTAGCGATTGTAACGGCGATCGCGGTTAGTTTGGGCAGTTGTGCGGCGAATGCACCTTCGACCAGCTCAAATTCACAGGCTCAATGACGACTGCAGCAACAACTGATGAATTGCAAGTAGTGACAACGTTTTTACCGATTACTCAGTTTACAAAAGCCGTAGCGGGCGATCGCGCCGAAGTAACCCAGCTACTGCCAACCAATGTCGGTCCCCATGATTTTCAGGCAAGACCAGAGGATGCCCAAAAGCTGTCTAGAGCCGATGTGCTGGTGCAGAACGGGCTGGAGATGGAGGAATTTCTGGAGGATCTGGTCAAAAATGCGGGCAATGCCAATCTGAAAGTAATTGACTCCAGCGAGGGCGTGAAAACGATCGCCAATGAAGCGACCGAGGGGCATGACCACGAGCACGAGCATGGCACGGACGAGAAAAAAGCGGAAGCCGGACACGGACACGATCGTGGAAAATACAATCCTCATATCTGGCTCGATCCCAAGCGTGCCATTGAACAAGTTGAAAATATCCGAGATGGCTTGATCGCGGCTGACCCTGGTGGAAAGGAAACCTACACGGCAAACGCAGCCGCTTATATCCAACAACTGCGAGATTTAGATGCCGAAACCACCAAAAAACTGCAACCCTATGCGGGTAAAACCTTTGTTGCCTTTCACGACTTTGCCCCCTACTTTGCCCAGAGCTACAACTTGAAAGCCAATTTTCTGGTAGATGTGCCGGAAGAAAATCCATCGCCGGATGATGTCAAACGGGTGACGGATGAAGTGAAGGAATCCAATCTCAAAGCAATTCTGACGGAACCCCAGGCTGGAGAAAATGCGTTTGCGGCGCTAGCAAAGGATCTAAATGTCAAGATCGGCATCTTTAATCCGATTGAAACTGGTGGTGCCGAAGCCCTGGAACCGGAGTATTATTTGACGACGATGCGTCAGAACGTGCAGGGTTTGGTCACAGCCTTTGGTGGTTCAACTCAGTCCGTGTTGCCGCTCTGGATGCCTCAACCTGTTGCAGTAGTCCCACAGCGAGTTGGGTTTAGGTTTTAGGAGGTTAGATTGCAAGACATTGTACTCGCAGTTGAGCAACTCACGGTTACCCTTGAAACCTACGCGGCGGTGCAGGATGTTTCCTTCTCCCTGGAGGCAGGCACCGATACGGCGATCGTTGGTCCGAATGGGGCAGGCAAAAGTACGCTGGTGCAAGCCATTCTGGGCATTCTGCCACGTCTTGCAGGGAACGTTTTCATTCTGGGGCAACCGTTGAGCCGCAAGGGTTCACTCGCGCCGCAGATCCGTCAACAGATTGCCTACCTGCCGCAAAACTTCCTGGTCGATCGCCGCATCCCGATAACGGTGGAAGAACTGGTAGGTTTGGGCTGGGACAGCGTCGGATTTCAGGTGCCCTGGGCAAACCATCAAAAACGTCGTCATGCCGTTCGAGATGCTTTAGCCAAGGTAGATGCACTCCATCTAAGACAGCAACCGATCGGTGGGCTTTCTGGGGGTGAAACAAAGCGGGTGCTGCTGGCATATTGCCTGGTTTACCCGCGTCGATTGTTGATTCTAGATGAAGCTCCGGCAGGATTGGATATGCGCGGTGAAACTGAGTTTTATCAATTGCTCTATCAACTTAAGCTTGAAGAAGGCTGGACAATTTTGCAAATCTCCCACGATCTAAACATGGTGCGGCGACATTGCGATCGCGTTTTCTGCCTCAATCGCACTTTACTTTGTCAGGGAGCACCAGAAGTTGCCCTTTCTCCCGACAATCTTTCTACTGCCTATGGCTCTGAATTCGTTCGCTATCACCATCACTGTTAGCCCTGACTCCCCACTCCCATGCCTACCGAACTCACCCGCATCCTCGAACTGTTCCAACTTCCCTTCATGCAACGCGCCATGCTCGGCGACATTCTCACCGGATTAATGGGGGGAATGCTGGGCAGTTTTACAATCTTGCGCCAGTTGTCTTTCTTCAGCGATGCATTGGGACACTCGGCGTTGTTAGGCATTAGCATCGGATTGCTCCTGGGGTTAAATCCCTCGGTGGTATTGCTACCTTTTGCGGTTGTATTTGCTTTGGTCGTGACGTACCTGCTGGAACGGACTCGCTTATGGACGGATGCTTTACTCAACATCATTTATTCCTCGTCATTGGCGATCGCCATCATCACGCTCAGCTTTGTGGGACAGTACAAAGGGGGACTAGAATAATCTTTTGTTTGGCGATATTCTGGCAGTGCGAGAACCGGATTTAGTCTTTAGTACAGGGTTATTGCTGGTTTGTACCATCTTTATTGGGCTAACGTTGCGAACGCAAATGTTGTTGACGCTGCACGAACCACTCGCGATCGCCCGTGGCGTGTCGGTTTCTGCCCATCGTACAGCGTTTATTGTGTTGCTGTCACTGGTCGTGGGAATTTCGATTAAGGCGATCGGGGTATTACTGGTGAGTGCGTTTGTGGTGATTCCTGCCTGCGCTGCCCGGTTGTTGAGTCGTACATTTGCCAACTACGTCGTGCTATCGGCGGGGCTAGGGGCGTTGAGTGCAGTGATTGGAATCCTCTTTTCTGCGGGGTTCAATTTGCCATCGGGTCCCAGTATTGTGGCAACCCAGTTGGCGATTTTTCTAACAGCAATGGCATTACCTAGATTGGGGTTCTTAGGACAGGGGTAACCACGCCATGTCTAACTCTGGTATTACTCCCAAAATCTTGAAGACGATCGACATTTTGGAAGCCCTGGAAACTCTGCTGGATAAAGCTCCCACGCCCGAAATTGAAGCGATTCTGCAATCAGCTTGGATTAAGGTGAGTGAAACCTTTCCTGAAGACTTTAAAGAGGCAACGCGAGAAGATGCCGGGGCAGAAGGACTGCGGCGTTATATTCGAGTCAAGGCATTTTTTGAGAATCCTACTGAGAATCCCATCAGTTCAGAAGAATTGGAAGCCTACTACCGGAATCGTGAGCCTGTGGATGAGGATGAGGCAGAGTTTTTCTTTCCAGAGTGAGGGGAAGACCTAAATCGTTGATTTCGATATTAAATCCCAGCAGATGCTTTTTGAAGAGCGCTGAGGTTGATTTCTACTTCCCTCTCCCCAACCGCTCTACAAACGCCTCATGCTCCGGCGACTGCAACCCTTCCTGCAACACCTCCAACACCCGCGCCATCCGATTACTCAACAACGGCTCCACCGCTAACCATAAGCCCGGAAATACCCGACTGCGAATGATGCCATCGGAATCAGGAGAGAGTAATTGATACTCCCCATCCGTTAGCCAAAACCACTCCAGTTGGTTGTCATAGGATTGCCAGATTACATATTCCAGCACCCCATTGCGACGATAGACTTGCTTCTTGCTCCCGGTATCAATAGCGGCACTACTGGCAGCAACTTCAACGATCAGTTCTGGCGATCCTTCAATATAACCATCAGGGCTGATGCGGGTTTGCCCACCTGCACTCGCTTCAAGAAACAGTACGGCATCCGGTTGCGGCTCATTATCCAAATCGAGCCTGACAGTTGGTGCATCGCTCAAATCCACGCCGATCGTCATTGCCTGATAGACCCCCAGCCACGTCATGACTCGACTGTGGGGTTTGCCATGCTGCTCATGTCGTAGAGGAGATGCCACGTACACAATTCCTTCGATCAGTTCTGCTTTTTTGATGTGGGGAGAGGCTGCATACCGCCGCTCAAATTCAGGTCGTGTCAGGCGATCGCCACTTTGCAGGGGAGGATAGTTCTGCCCTTGATTGGGTTGCGTTTGAGGTGTGTACTCGCGAACCATAGGATAAATCCTCAAAATCGCTGCATACCGCTCACTGTAACAAATATCTCATCATAAAACATCAGCACACCCTGCCAGAGAAAACATCAACCCCTGAATTCCTCATAATCGTGCTAAATTTGAGAATGATTATCATTGTTTGTTAACCTATGGTCAGTTCAGTCCTTCTGTCCCATTCCACCCCCACCAGTGCTGAAGCCCTGCTGCGGATTCGTCATACCTGTGCTCATGTGCTGGCAATGGCAGTGCAAACGCTGTTCCCAGAGACAAAAGTGACGATCGGACCCTGGACAGATACTGGCTTCTACTATGACTTTGACCGTCAAACCCCCTTCACCCCTGACGATCTCATCCAGATTGAAACCGAGATGCGGCGAATCATTAACGCCAATCTGCCAATCGTTCGAGAAGTGGTCGATCGGGAGCAAATTCGGGCAGAAATTGAGCAACTCCACGAACCCTATAAACTAGAAATCCTCGATAGCATTCCTGCCGATCAACCCATCATGCGCTATTTCATTGGCTGTGTAGATACCCTGCAAGGTGTGGCGGAAGCTTCCTTGTTTCACGTTGCGGCTGACACCCTGACCCAGAAACAGATGGGCAAGGATTGCTGGTGGGATTTGTGTGCAGGTCCCCATCTCAACTCCACGGGCGAAATTAACCCCGATGCTTTTGCTCTGGAAAGTGTGGCTGGAGCCTACTGGCGAGGGGATGAAACCAAACCGCAGTTGCAGCGGATCTACGGCACCGCCTGGGAAACCCCAGTACAACTCCAGGCATATCTCACTCAAAAAGAAGAAGAGAAACGCCGCGACCATCGCAAATTGGGACAAGATCTGGATCTGTTTAGCATCCAGGAGGATGCAGGTGGGGGACTCGTCTTCTGGCATCCTAAAGGTGCACGGATGCGGCTATTAATTGAAGACTACTGGCGGAAAGCGCATTTAGATGCAGGGTATGAACTGCTCTATACGCCGCATATTGCCAATCTCGATCTGTGGAAAACATCGGGTCACTTCGATTTTTACCGCGAGAATATGTTCGACCAGATGGAGATTGAGGCACAGCAGTATCAACTCAAGCCGATGAACTGCCCGTTCCATGTGTTGACTTATCAAAGTCATTTGCATTCTTATCGAGAGTTGCCGATTCGCTGGGCTGAGTTGGGCACCGTCTATCGCTATGAGCGATCGGGCGTGTTGCACGGCTTAATGCGGGTGCGCGGCTTTACTCAGGATGATGCTCATATTTTTTGCCTGCCCGGACAGGTGGCAGATGAAATTCTGGGTGTGTTGAATTTGACCGAGCAGATTCTATCGGATTTTGGCTTCACTGAGTATGAAGTGTACCTTTCTACCCGACCTGGCAAGTCTGTGGGTACGGATACTATTTGGAAATTAGCGACGGATGCGCTGGTTCAAGCATTAAATACAAAGGATTGGAACTATGTGACGGACGACGGTGGTGGTGCATTCTATGGTCCCAAAATTGATATCAAGATCGAAGATGCGATCGGGCGTTTGTGGCAGTGTTCCACGATTCAAGTCGATTTCAACTTTGTTATGTCAAGATTAAAATGAAGGGAAGTATTCTCACAATAAGTAAAAAAACTCCTCATGGCTAAGAAATACATTGTCACACTAACAGCCGCTGAAAGAGAGTATTTACAGCAACTAACGAGTAAAGGAAAAAATCCAGCTTACAAGGTCAACCATGCACGGATTCTGCTCAAAGCAGATACTAGTCAAGCTGGAGGAGGATGGACAGATACAGAAATTGCTTCGGCGCTGGATATTAGTATTTCAACTATAGAAAGAGTACGCCGTAGATTAGTAGAAGAGGGAATAGAAGAGGCTTTAGGACGACACGAACCCAAGACGAGAAAAGCACGTTGTCTGGATGGTGAACAAGAAGCTTATTTAATTACTTTAGTTTGTAGCGAACCACCAGAGGGACAAGGGCGATGGACATTACGGATGCTAGCTGACTATATGGTGGATTGGGGATACGTTGAGGCAGTGAGCCATGAGACAGTACGACAGACACTGAAAAAAACGAACTTAAACCTTGGTTGAATAAATCTTGGGTAATTCCACCAACAGAAAATGCCCAGTTTGTCTGTTGCATGGAAGATGTTTTAAATATATACACAAGCCGTTACGATCCGCTTTACCCTTGGGTTTGTTTTGATGAAAGCAGCAAGCAGTTAGTAGCAGAAACGATTGAACCTTTGCCGCTCGAACCAGGCGAAGTTCAACGTTATGACTATCAATACGAGCGCAACGGTGTCTGTAATCTGTTCATGTTTTTTGAACCACTGACTTGTTGGCGGCATCTAGAAGTTACCGAACGACGAACGGCAATTGATTATGCACATCAAATGAAATATCTGGTTGATGAGTGTTATCCTCAAGCCGCAAAGATTACTGTTATCCACGACCAACTCAACACTCATGTAGCCGCGTCTCTCTATAAAGCTTTTCCTCCAGCCGAAGCCAGACGAATTCTTAACAAATTAGAGTTCCACTATACGCCAAAACATGGCAGTTGGTTAAATATGGCAGAAATTGAGTTGAGCGTTTTAGCTCGTCAATGTCTCGACCGACGCATTCCCGACCAAGAAACTTTAAAACAAGAGGTAGCAGCTTGGGAACAGGACAGAAATCGAGCTGCAACAACTGTAGATTGGCGATTTACTACAGCTGATGCTCGAATCAAACTAAAGCGACTCTACCCATCAATATCATCCTGACAAAGCAACTTACCCGAACGCTTTGATATGGAATACGTTGCGGCGGATGGTTCGCGACAGCGTCCGATTATGATTCACCGCGCTATCTTCGGCTCGCTAGAACGCTTCTTTGGCATCTTAATTGAGAATTATGCGGGTGATTTTCCGCTGTGGTTGGCTCCGGTACAGGTGAGGTTATTGCCCGTGAGTGACGATCGACGAGAGTATGCAAATGCGATCGCCCTGCAATTAAAACAACTGGGATACCGAGTTGAGGTAGATTCCACCGGAGAACGTTTGGGCAAACAAATCCGCACCGCAGAAGTGGAAAAAATTCCGGTAGTTGCCGTCATTGGAAAGCGGGAAATCGAGCAGCGAACCTTGAGTGTACGAACCCGCCAATCGGGAGAACTCGGATCGTTAACGCAATCAGAACTGCATGAAAGAATGCAGAAAGCAATTCAAAATAAACAACAGATTTAGATTGGGAGAAACATGAAAGTCGCTTACATATTTACTCATCCTTACGGTGGCACTTACAAAGTAGGGCAAATCACGGCATCAAGCAGTAATTCTCCCAATTAGGTGTTGTACCACTCAGCTCGGGGGCAAGGGCAATACGTTGAGGCTGTTGGTGAGGTTGATTAACGTTAGATAGGTAGAATTGAGTTGTAGAGTTTGAGCCATTAGGATTTGTGGTCGAGCCAAAGTCAAACGATATCTGCCAGGTGCGATGTTTCAACGTAGAACTGGTCGCTCAGGTCAATGAAGCCCTTCCAGGGGATGATTTGCTCGAAGATGCTCAAATTCTCTTCGGTGCTTTAGCCGATCGATCGCGCCTGAAGATTCTTTATGCACTGAGCCGAGGTGAAGAACTCTGTGTCTGTGATGTTGCTGCTCTGCTGGAAATCAAGATCGCTGCCGCCTCCCACCACCTGCGAAAACTGCGCGACCTCAAAATCCTGAAGTACAGAAATGACGGCAAACTGGCGTATTACTCCCTGAAAGATCGGCGAGTCACCGAGATTCTCCGCTATGCCCTCAGTCAACTTGCCGAGTAAAACATTCTAACGTTGGTTTGAATGTTGCTCTTAATGCGGTAACATTCTAATGTTAGTTTGAATGTTTGAATCGTAGGAGCCAGCTATGGGCGATCGTTGCTGTCAAGCCAAAGCCTCTGAGCTATCGAAGCTGAAAAAACAGCAAGCCAAGACGCTTTGGGCAGTTCTGTCGATCAATATAGTGATGTTTGCGATCGAGTTTGGGGCGGGTATTCGAGCAGATTCTCTATCTTTAACTGGGGATTCGCTAGATATGCTGGGTGATGCGCTGGTCTATGCCAGCAGTTTGTATGTCATTAATAAGAGTGTTAAAGCGCAGGCTGGGACAGCCTTCCTGAAAGGATCGATGGTGTTTTTGTTTGCGATCGCTGTTTTTGCGAGAGTCACTTATCAACTATTCACAGGCGCAAGTCCAGAAGCATTGACGATGGGAATTGTTGGAGTTGTGGCGTTACTGGCTAATTTGCTGTGTCTGTTGTTGTTGACTCGTCATCGCAACGACAATCTCAACACGTCTTCTGTTTGGTTGTGTTCCCGCAATGACATCATTGCCAATACATCAGTTCTGGTAGCGGCAGCGTTAGTTTCTCTAACTCATTCGCTTCTGCCAGATTTAGCAGTGGGTTTGTTGTTAACGTTTATTTTTGCCAGGTCAGCGGGGAAAATGCTTTCACAATCTTGGCGGGAGATGCAGCAGGTATGATGGGTTGTCGACCGTACACCAGAAGCGCAGCACAATACTTCCTTCTAACAACGCTTTGTGGAGTAGAGCGGCAATCGTTTGGCTCATCGGTGCATCCTTTTGCTGGCACATCGGATTTTGCCCATTGTATCTGAACGGGTTGCCACGACGAGTGGAGCAGGGAATCTGTGTCAAAGTGACACAGATTCCTATAATATGAAAATGATTATCGTTTTAATCTAGTCTCCACTTGGTTAGTCGATGTTCTATTCCTCAACTCCACTTCCTCCTGCCCTAGAACGGCTCGTTCAACGCTTTCAGCAGACCTCCGACCCCAAGCGAAAGTATGAGCATTTACTCTGGCTTACAAAACGATTACCAGAATTTCCAGCCGCCGCAAAAATAGCGAATAACAAGGTTCCTGGTTGTGTGTCCCAAGTCTATATCACGGCTACCTTGGAGGATGACAAGGTCACGTTTCAAGGTGATTCAGATGCTCAGATTACTAAAGGACTGGTGGCGCTACTGATTGAAGGATTGAGTAGCTTGTCTCCTCTAGAAATCCAAGACCTCAGCCCGGACTTCATCACAGCAACTAGACTTGATGTCAGCCTCACCCCCTCTCGCGCTAACGGGTTCTACAACATTTTTCAGTTCATGCAGCATAAAGCTACAACTTGCCAGTTTGCTAATATGCCCTCCATGAGTTAAGAGAAGTTATGACTGATACCATTGCCCAGGTTCATTCCGCATCTCTAACCGTTCTTAGACAAGGAATACTCGTTACGGTGGTAAACGATGCGATATGAAGAGCGATCGCAGTCACTGAAGCATAATCAACTGGTATTCATTAGACGACATTTAAATACTGAAACTAATTAAAACGCAATTGATTGAATGCCTTGCTATTTAATTTGAGGAATTGATATGACCGACACAGTAACTCTTTCCAACCCAACGACTCTGGACATTCCTAAACGAGGAATGCCTGTCACGATCGTTACAGGGTTTCTCGGCAGTGGTAAAACTACTTTGCTGAATCATATTCTGAGCAATTGCCAGGATTTAAAGGTTGCGATCTTGGTGAATGAGTTTGGTGACATTAACATCGATAGCCAATTACTCGTATCAATGGATGAAGATATGGTGGAACTGAGTAATGGCTGTATTTGTTGCACGATTAATGATGGATTGGTGGATGCGGTTTATGACGTGCTAGTGCGTAACGATCGCGTAGATTACATGGTAATTGAAACTACAGGTGTTGCTGACCCGCTGCCAATTATTCTGACGTTTTTGGGTACAGAATTACGCGACTTCACCCGACTCGATTCGATTATCACTGTTGTTGATACCGAAACCTTTACGCCGGATCGCTTTGACAGCGAAGCGGCGCTGAAGCAAATCGCCTACGGGGATGCCACGATTTTGAACAAAACGGATCTGGCATCACCGGAGAAAGTACAGGAGTTAGAAGCTTACATTAGTACGGTCAAAGCAGGTGCCAGAATTCTTCACAGCCAACACGGTCAAGTGCCGTTACCGTTGATATTGGACGTAGGATATAACAACCCAGAAGCCTATGCCGATCTCGTTCAAGAAGAGATTGAGCAAACTCAGCACGATCGCGATCGTCACCATTCGGACGATCGTCATCAATATCGCGATCGTCATTCGCACGATCGTCATGAAGATCGCACCCATCATCACCATGAACACCATCATCACCATTCCGATCATTTAGATAATGATGGATTTGTGTCGATCGCCTTTGAGAGCGATCGCCCCTTTGATGTCAAAAAGTTTGAATCTTTTTTGCAAGAACAGCTACCTAAAAATGTATTCCGCGCTAAAGGCATTCTCTGGTTTTCAGATAGCGACTTGCGTAACATTTTTCAACTGAGCGGTCCCCGCTTTGACCTGCATGGAGAAGAGTGGCGCACCCCACCGAAAAATCAGATTGTTTTCGTCGGGCGCAATCTGAATGCAGATGAAATTCGGCAAAACCTGACTGGTTGCCTTGCCTGACACTAAGCTTTCAGCAGTTCAGTCGTCTGCTGGAGGAGGCGCGGCAGCACCTCCTATTTCTGCGGCTAATTGTTACTTCACCTATATTCACTCATGACATTTTCAATTTTATCAGATGATATTCTGAAGCAATCTGCGATCGCCGCAGCAAAATCAGCCGTCTCTAAAGCAGCGATGATGCAAGAGCCGTTCGCACGTCGCTTCCCTGTAACCATCATCGCGGGATTTTTGGGAAGTGGTAAAACAACCTTACTCAATCAAATTCTGCAAAACTTGAAATGCTGGTTACCAATACGCATAAGATTGTTGAGGGATTGGGAGACAAGTACTACTCATTTCTAACAGGAAACTGCTAATCAGTTGAGATAGCAATGACAGTCTGGCTTTTCCAGTAAGGATTCAACGAGTGCATTCAAGGCAACAGATGCCAATAGTCCACCTCCCAAGGTTCCCGAAATCGTAATATACGGGATACCCGATCGCATTAATTGCCGTTTAGCAGCTGGGGCATGGCTAAAACCAATCGGCATTCCGATAATTAAAGCAGGTTGCAGCTGACCGCTCTCAACCGCGTCACAAGCTGCCGTCAGGACAGAGGGGGCATATCCCACTACCAACACGCATCCAGACCGAAGCTGTTGCAGCAGTTGTTTCCACTGGTACTGATGCCAGAAGGCTTGCTCTGCCGCCTCTGCACTGGTGACGTGGGGATCGGCAATCAAGGTTTCAACCAGACAGCCCAAATGAGCCAAGCGGGTTCGATCCAAGGCAGCAACCACGGGTGGGACATCTCCGACAATCTGGCAGCCAGCTTTGAGGGCATTACGGGCGGCAGCGATCGCTGCCTCACTTAACTGGACAAAATTCACTAAACTGACATCTCCACAAGCCAGCACCAGTTTTGAAAGCAAGTCTACTTCAATTTCAGAGCGATCGGTCAGCTCCGACAACAACTGCTGTAAAGATTCTTGAAACGCTTCTGGGTGAGCGTGAGTTGCTACATCCCAGCTATCCCAAAGCTTTTCCAGTCTTACCAGTCCATCTTGGGTTTCCACTTCCAATAATCGCATCTGGGCGAGTGCTTCTGCTTGTAGAGATTGACACGAGCGATCGCGTCCCAAAATACCTTCCAAAGCAGCAGCTGTTTGTCGCAGACGTACCAACTGTTGAATCACCGAGCGATATTGCTGTTGTAGCCCAGTTGTTAGAGTCTTAACTTCAGCTTCTGAATCGGTTTCTAGTAATTGACGAATGTGCGCTAGCTGAAATCCTTGTTGCTTCAGTGCCATAATCCGCCGTAGCAGATGGACATCCTGCTGAGTGTAAAGGCGGTAATTAGAGTGCGATCGCACAACTGGCGGTAGCAAACTCAGTTTGTGATAGTGCCGCACCATGCGGGGAGTACAACCACCGCCTACTGCGTCTGTCAGTTCTTTAATTGTTAAATAATCAGCAGCCATAGTTCCAATTTAAATCAAATCCTTGACATTAACATCAATGTCAAAGTTTAAGGTGAAGGAGTTGACAAATTGTCTCTGTTTCCCTAATGGCTCATCAATATTCCCGCTCAACTTCTTTTACTAAAGCGTTAGTAAAAGAACATCCAAATGCGATTGCCGCTATTGTCTGTGGGCTACTAGTCTTCCTCGGTTGGCTAGCCCTGCAATTGAAATGGATGGGACTGGGCTTGTTGCTTTTACCAGCAGCGTATGTAATTGGTGGTTATGAAAGCGCCCGTGAAGGGCTGACAACTTTATGGCAAGAAAAAGAGCTGGATGTAGACCTGCTGATGATTGTCGCCGCGCTGGGAGCAGCTGGCTTGGGGTTATGGCGACAGGAGTACTACCTAATTGTGGATGGGGCAGTGCTAATTCTAATTTTCGCTATCAGTGGTGCTTTGCATGGCGTAGCCTTCCAAAGCACCGAGCGCGATATTCGCAGCCTCATGAGCTTGAGTGCGGATACAGCTAGGGTAGTGCTGCTAGGTCAGGAACAGACGATCCCTGTTACCAAATTACAACTGGACGATTGCGTATTAGTCAAGCCTGGAGAACTCATACCTATCGATGGCATTATTACAGAAGGCTATAGTTCGCTCAATGAAGCCCCACTCACGGGAGAGTCCTTGCCAGTAGAGAAGACAATCGGGGATGAAGTCTTTGCAGGAACGCTCAACGGTAACGGTGCTTTAATGCTTCAAGTACACAAACCACCCCAAAGCAGCCTGATTCAGCGAATACAACAGCTGGTGCAGCAAGCCCAATCTGAAGCACCTCCCTCGCAGCAGTTTATCGAAAAATTTGAGCGGCACTATGCGCGGATAATTATCGTGACTGGATTGCTACTGGTGATTCTACCGCCCTGGCTCTGGGGTTGGGACTGGGAAACTACGATTTATCGCGCCCTGATCTTTTTGGTTGTAGCCTCTCCTTGTGCATTAGTGGCAGCGACTATGCCCGCCCTACTATCGGGAATTGCCAATGGAGCGCGGCAAGGCATTTTGTTTAAAAGTGGCACTCAGTTAGAAACAATTGGTCGAGTCAAGGCGATCGCTTTTGACAAAACTGGCACCCTGACCACAGGGCAACTTCAAGTTGTTGACACGCTTCCAGCCCCAGGACAGTCGAAAAATCGAGTTCTTCAGGTTGCTGCTGCTATCGAAATCTTTTCCGAGCATCCTATCGGACAAGCGATCGTCCGCACTGCCCAACAACAGCGACTAGAATCGCTCGATGCTACAACTGTGCAAGCACAACCTGGGCAAGGCGCGATCGGAGAAGTCGATGGTCGGCAAGTAGTAGTGGGCAAAGCGGCGTTGCTCCAGCAGCAGCTACTGGGCGTTCCTTCCGAGCTGTGCCAGTGGGGCGATCGCCAGGAAGAGTCGGGTCAAACGGTTGTCTGGGTAGCTTATGCAGGTCAGGTTCTAGGAGCGATCGCACTTGCAGATACTGTACGCCCAGAAGCACGAGAGATCGTTGCAAACTTGAAAAAATTAGGGATTGAAAAGATTGTAATGGTGACGGGTGACAACTGGCGGACGGCTCGTAAAATTGGTCGAGAAACTGGCGTAGACCAAATCTACGCCGAACTTCTACCAGAGGATAAAGTCAAGGTGATTCAACACCTTCAGCAACAGTACAAAATCGTAGCAATGGTAGGAGATGGGATCAATGATGCTCCTGCTCTAGCTCAAGCGTCTGTTGGCATCGCTATGGGGGCTGCTGGTAGTAACGTGGCGCTAGAAACAGCAGATGTAGTTTTGATGACAGACCGTCTGAAAAAATTGGAACAAGCTATTCGCTTAGGTCGTCGCTCTCAGGTCATTGTTAAACAAAACATCGCCTTTGCACTCTGCACTATTATCCTGCTATTGCTGGCTAATTTTGCTGGCAAGATCGCGATGCCCTTGGGTGTGATTGGACATGAGGGATCTACAGTCATTGTCACCTTGAGCGGTCTTCGGTTACTGAGAGGTTAGCCGATTCGCTAACTCAATTTTACCTGTTCTAGGCTTTTCTTATTGTTTGATAGTGATTATCATTATAAAAAAGAGAAGGGTATTCAAACCATGATTAATACTGAGGCGAGTTTAGTTCCCGTTACCGTTCTCACCGGATATTTGGGTTCTGGTAAAACTACGCTGCTAAATCGCATCCTGACTCACGAACACGGCTTGAAGGTAGCTGTAATTGTCAACGAGTTTGGGGAAGTTGGTATCGATAATCAACTAGTCATCGATGCCGATGAAGAAATCTTTGAAATGAACAACGGCTGTATTTGCTGTACAGTTCGGGGCGATTTAATTCGGATTATCGGGAACTTGATGCGACGGCGGGATAAGTTCGACCATCTAGTAATTGAAACAACAGGGCTAGCAGATCCCGCACCCGTGATTCAGACTTTCTTTGTCGATGAAGATATGCAAACTCAGTTATCCTTGGATGCTGTGGTGACAGTAGTGGATGCCAAACACATCTCTCAGCACTGGGAGGCTGATGAAGCTCAAGAGCAGATTGCCTTTGCTGATGTCATTTTACTGAATAAGACGAACTTAGTAGCTAGCAAGCAGCTAGACGAGCTAGAGCGACGGATTCGTTCGATGAACGCTCTTGCCAAAATCTATCGGACCCGCAACGCCGAGCTAGAAATGGACGCTCTTTTAGGAGTGGGAGCATTTGATTTGAACCGCGCCCTGGAAATTGACCCAGAATTTTTGCATGAGACCACCCACAAACACGATGAAACGGTGGGTTCTGTGGCATTAGTGGAATCTGGAGCAATGGATTTTAACAAGTTGAACAATTGGCTTTCATCCCTGCTACAAACCCAAGGTCCAGATATCTTCCGCATGAAAGGCATTCTCAATATTGCTGGGGAAGACCAGCGATTTGTGTTTCAAGGCGTGCATATGTTATTTGATGGCACGCGAGATCGCCCCTGGAAGCCAAATGAGCCCCGAAAAAATGAGTTAATCTTCATCGGTCGCAATCTTGACAAAGCCCAACTCAAAGAAGATTTCCGCGCGTGTTTGACTTAGGGAAGTAGTAGTCAAACGAGCATAAAAGCCCTCAACTTTCAACAATTCGAGCAACACTAGTGGACTGAGCACCAATACAGCAGTAGATTGCATTGTCTTTCTCCGGTTGACCAATCTTTAGCCACTGACAAATAGACAGTCCAAATTGTTTGCACTCTTTTTAAGAATGATTATAGTTATTTAAAGAGGTCTTCTCATGCTGCAAGTGACGACGAATATCCCTCCCATTGCAGTTTTCGCAGGACATTTGGGAGCAGGGAAAACAAAGCTCTTCATCTGTACTCTCCCCCACAAACCTGACAAGAAGATCGTTGCGCTCGTCAATGAATTTGGGGAAATCGGTATTGATAGCCAGCTAGTAATTAATCCCAATGAAGAAATTTTTGAGACGAATAGTTGCGGCATTTGCTGTACGCCACGCGGCGATCTGATTCGGGTCGTTGGCGATTTCAGGCAACGGCAGGATAAATTTGAGGATTTGGCAACCAAAACAACTACTCTGGATCGCGCTGCACTAACGATTCAGACTTTCTTTGTCGGTGAAGATTTACAGAGCCAATTACAGCTAGATGTGGTGGTAACGGTGGCGGATGCCAAATATATCTGGAAAAACTGGGAAAGCAGCGAAGCTCGAAAACAATTTGCCGTTGCCGATGCAATCTGGCTCAACCAGACTGACCGATTAACGCAACAGCAACTGTACGAACTCCAGAAGCGGATTCGGGCGGTCAATGTACTAGCTAAAATCTACCATAATTGCAATACCAACTTTGCAATGGACACAATTTTAGAGGTGGGAGCTTTTAAGCGACAATCAGCTAGAGAGACTGACCCTAGTGTTTTGAGTCAAGCTGCTTGCCAGCACGCTCAATCTGTGAGTGCTGTAGCCCTAGTAGAATCCGGCGTACTTGAAGGCGAAAAGTTTGATAACTGGATTTGCCGATTGCTACAAACTACCGGACTGGATATCTTTTGGATGAAGGGGATTCTCAATATTGCCGATGAAGATTGCCGATTCTTGTGCCAAAGCGTTCGTATGCTGTTTGAGCGCTGCCGCGATCGCCCTTGGCAACCAAATGAGACTAGAAAGAATGAATTAGTCTTCATTGGTCGTAATTTAGATCAAGCCAAACTTAGAGAAGATTTCCGCGCTATTTTGATTTAGGAAAGCGATCGAATGAGATCCCCAAGCCTCAATTCTCCGCAGTTCGACCTGTACTCTTCTAAAACGCTTTCCGATTATGTCACAGCGCTTGCTTGGTCGCCACGAGGTGACACTCTGGCAGTTAGTGACGCGGCTGGAGAAGTGAAACTATGGTACTGTGAGGGCAGTCTCGTTACCTTGCTTTCATGTATTGGTAAGTCAGTAGATTGCCTCGCCTTTTCCCCAGATGGACAATTTTTAGCTGCAGGGGGGCAGGATGGAAAGGTAAAAATTTGGCGCTCTCTAGAAAATGAATTAGTTGCCACGTTAGAAAATGCTCCGGCTTGGATCGATCGACTTGCCTGGAGTCCAACCAGTAACCAGTTAGCTTTTAGCATGGGGCGCTATGTTCAGGTATGGGATGTTGATTTAGGCGAGATTGCTGTAACGCTGAATTTTGATAACTCCTCAATATTAGGTCTAGACTGGCGTTGTGATGGACGGTATCTGGCGATCGCTGGTTATCAGGGAGCTAAGGTTTGGCAGAGTCAGGACTGGGATGAAGAGCCGTACATATTAGATATACCTTCTGCAAGTGTAGCGATCGCCTGGTCGCCGGAGGGCAAATATCTTGCTGCTGGCAACATGGATCGAACAATTGCTGTTATGAAGTGGGATAATCCCAACCCTTGGGTGATGCGCGGCTTTCCTGGTAAAATTCGCCAACTTGCTTGGTCAGAAGTTAGAACTGGGCAAGATGCTCCTCTATTAGCCTCTTCCAGCGTTGAAGGCATTGTAGTCTGGGAAAAGCAGGCGATTGAGTCTTTGAGCTGGCAAAGCCGAGTTTTGGCTCGACATACTGAAGTAGTGCAGGCGATCGCCTTTCAACCCCACAGCTTACTCCTCGCTTCTGCCTCTGCCGATGGCTGCGTCTGTCTGTGGCACAGAGCCAAGCGACTAGCCCAAGTTTTGAACGGTGCCCCAGATGGGTTTTCCTGCCTAGCTTGGCATCCTCAAGGGCAGCAACTTGCCGCTGGGGGACACAACGGTGAATTACTAATTTGGTCAAAAGCCATGCGAGGGCAGGGATTTGGTCGCCGCTGATAAAAATCTCAAATTATTATTGCGTGTCAGCTGACGTAAAGTACCCAATCGACTATACTGACTTGCCAAGTACAAATCAGATTTCTAGGTGACGTAAATCATGAACAGGGCTACACAAATATTTTTTACCTGTCCTGCACTCTTGGCATCTATGCTGCTGGCACATAATCTAGCATATGCTGGTGAGGTAGTAACCCAACCTACAGATACTGCGGCATCTGCAAAGCCAGTTTTTGAGGTAGTATTTGAGCGACCAACTGCGGCATCCCCCACATCAGATTTATCTAATACTGAATCAGATGATGCCCTGAAGAGTGAAGACTGTGGTTGCTCTGGTGAAACTCCTACATTCAATTTTACCGACCAAGAATCAGAGGCAGCAATAAAGCAATATGGCTGTGAGTGCGCTGGCTGTATTAACGCTGTACGTCAGTTGCAAGGTAAGCTACCGCTTTTATAAATGCGCTCACTGCAACATATACAAGGGTGCATAAGTGTTCTTACAGTGCTGATTTGACAGAAAACTTACCGCCGTTTCAGAGCTTTCAATTGTCGCAAGATTGTTGCAGAATGATTAGCTTCTGGTCTAGTCAAAATTCCTTGCGTGGGACTAAATGGGAGCGCCAATAAAAATAATCCCGAAACTACCAATACAATTGAAGCTCCCAATAACACATTTAAGTAATAGCTAATATACATCCTACTCACGCTACTAATTATCCCGACAACTGCCCCTAATCCCATCATTTGGTGGATTTCTTTGACTAACAAGTAAGCTGTAATTTCCGGACCAACCAGTAGCGAAACAACTAAGACTAAGTAGTAGGGCATAATTAAACGTAAGATAGAGAAAAGCCAAAAACTTGCTGATTTTGACCACTCATGCCTGCTCCTTTACGTATCGTTTTGACAGAGTCAGAAGACCGGACGTTGAGTGAACTTCGGGTTGCCAAAACCGTTGCTCAACGTACCCGAGATCGAGCACAAATGCTTCGACTCAATGCTCAAGGATGGGTAGTGCCAGCGATTGCCGAAATTTTTGAGTGCCAAGAGCAGACAGTGCGCGAAACCATCCGCCGTTGGCAGCAGCAAGGGTTAGGTGGATTATGGGATGCTAGTGGACGAGGAGCTAAAGCCAAATGGCAAGAAGCAGACATGGCCTACCTAGAACAATGCCTAGAGCAAGAAGCCAGAACCTATAATAGTCAACAGCTAGCCCAGAAGCTAGAGCAAGAACGACAGGTAAACCTAAGTGCTGACCGGATTCGCCGCATTCTAAAAAAAAGGGCTTTAGTTGGAAGCGGACTCGACACTCGCAACGGGGCAGACAAGATCCTGAGTACAAAGCACTCAAGCAAGCCGACTTAGACACACTCCAACTAGCTGCCTGTGAAGGGTACATTGACCTGAAGTATCTTGACGAATCGGGATGTTGTCTGGAAAGTCCAGTCAGTTATAGTTACTCTCGCATTGGAGAGCAGAAACACCGAAGAGCAGGTCAAATCCTATGGAGACCGCATTAGTATTCTAGGGATATGGCAACCAGAGCAGTCGTTTGACTATGCTCTGGTACAAGGCAGTTTCCACAAGGAACGCTATGTTAAAGTGATGAACGCTCCTTGCCCAAAAGAGTGAGCAGACATTGCTACAAACCGGACGGCTCACAGTCGTGGTGCAAGATAATGGTTCGGCTCATACCAGTCATCTTGCCCGTGAGCACTGGCAGCAGTGGCAGTCGAAAGGGCTATATCTCTTTTTTCTCCCCCAATACAGTTCACATATGAATCTGATTGAAGCGCAGTGGCATCAACTCAAAACCCATGAAATAGCCGGAAGGATTTTTGATAACGAGTATGATTTAGCGAATGCCATGATTGAGGGCATGGAGAATCGAAGTCAACAAGGGGGATGGACACTGGAACGTTTTATGTTTAAATCTGCCTAGCTACTTACTCCTACTGCTTGCATACTGGCAATTATTGTCAGAGTGATGATAGCCGTTAAGCCAAACTGAATCAAATCCACTGGTAAACCCATCGCTTGAGCGCCTAACGGATCGAAAGTATAAAACAGTAATTCTTTGTAAAACAGCTTGACTAACAGCAAGACAACCGGAGCGATCGCACTTGTCCGCATCACATCCTCAATTGTTACTCCCAGGATGTCACCGAATAGAATACTGTGCAGATCCAACTTACTCCCTAGCACCATAATCAGCACAATTCCCCAAGCCAAAAAGCCAGAGAAGACTAAAGCCATCGCTACATTAACTTTGACTCGTGACTGCGAATGAATCCAAGCAACTACAAGCGTACTGAGCGTACCGGAGATAAACGCACTTAAGAAGATATCGATTTCCAAGAAAAAAGCGATCGCCAGTCCCAGTAAAACTGCATGGGAAATTATATCTCCCAACAAACCCATGCCCTGAACAATCAAATAACTTCCTACCACAGCACAAAGCACACCCATCACAGTTGCCATTAAAATGGCATGACGCATGAATTCAAACGAGAGCGGTTCAATTAACCAACTCAACATTAAAAACCTCTCTTTCCTCTGTTCTGAACTCCTGTGTTCTTCTTGTTCAAACTGCAATCAACTTCAAATCCTCATAAGCAGCTTGTAGATTAGCCGTTGTCAACACTTCCTGACGCGAACCAGCTGCAATCAACTGTTTATTCAACAACAAAAACTTGTCATAATGACTTAAGCTTTCCCCCAGATTATGACCGATCGTCAACAAAGTTTTACCTGCTGATTTCAGTTCGGCGAAAATCTCAAATATAGTTGCTTCTGTCTTCTTGTCAATCCCCACAAACGGCTCATCAAAAAAGAATAACTCTGCCTTCTAAGCCAGCGAGCGGGCTAAAAATACCCGCTGCTGCTGTCCTCCCGACAACTCGCCAATCTGCCTTCTTCGCAGTTCCCACATCCCTACACGTTGCAACGCTGCCGCTACAATTTCCTGCGAGTGCCGACTGGGTGTACGAAACCAACCTGTATGGCAAGTCCGCGCCATCATCACCATATTCCACACTGTGATGGGATAGTCCCAGTCAATTTGCGATCGCTGCGGTACGTAAGCTACGTCTTGTAATTGTTGCTTCAGTGTCCTCGAGCGAAACTTCACCACCCCACTTACAGTCGGTACTAAGCCCAAAATCGCTTTCACCATCGTGCTTTTACCCGCTCCGTTCGGACCAATTACAACCATCAGTTGCCCTGGTGTTAAGCGGAAACTGACATTCTCTAGAGCGCAAACCTCGCGATAATTCACAGCCAAGTTTTGGACTTCTAGCATGACAAATTTTTATGCGACTAACTACACCTAGTGTTTTAGAATGATAATCGTTTTAACTCAGCAGTAGTTTATTCCAGCTGATAACTAGTTCCTTGCAGGAGCAGAGTATGCTAAGGTGCTTTCACTCAAACACGCCCCAGCTTTGGGGAGCAATATTACTGGCGTTCGCTGTTGGGTTAACCGGGTGTAGTTCTGGCAACCAGGCAACTAATCAAACTCAAACTGAAACAAGAGCTGCTTCTACTACTGCATCTAAGGGGAAACCCAAAGTGATAGCCTCATACAGTGTTGTGTGTGACTTGACTGAATCAATCGCCGCTGACAGCGTTGACCTAACTTGTTTAGTTGACCCTGAAGCTGACCCCCATACCTATCAAGCAACGCCAGCCGACCGCAAAGCGATCGAGACAGCACAACTGATCCTATATGGTGGTTATGATTTTGAACCAACGATTGTCAACCTAGTTCAAGCAACCAAAAACTCAGCTCCCAAGCTGGCAGTAAACGAGCAGGCTGTTCCCAAGCCGCTGATGGGCGAAGCCCACGAGCATGAGGGAGAAGAGCATGCTCATGAGTCGGGTGAAGCAGAACATGAGTCAGGCGAGATGGCTGCCGATCCCCACGTTTGGCACGATGCTGAGAATGGCATCCGCATGGTAGAAGTGATTCGCAACCAGCTGCAAAAGGTAGCACCGGAACATCAAGAACTTTACGAGCGCAACGCTCAGCAATTGAGCGATGAACTCAAGCAGGTGGACACTTGGATTCAAGCGCAAATTAATACTATTCCCCCGCAGCAACGTAAGTTGGTGACGACTCACGATGCCTTGGGTTACTATGCCAATGCCTACGGTCTGAAAATTGAAGGAACGCTACAGGGCTTCAGCACTGAAGAACAACCTACCGCAGCACGACTGAGAGAATTGGTTAAAGAGGTGAAGTCAACTAACGTTCCGACAATTTTTGCAGAAGTGACGGCGAATGACAAAGTGATTAGAACTGTTGCTAGAGAAGCTGGGGTGAAAATTGCCGACCAACAGTTGTATGCCGATGGTTTAGGGGCTGAGGGTAGTTGGGCTGGAACTTATGCCGGGATGCTGACATCCAATACTTGCGTCATTGCCAGCGGACTCGGAGGTAAGTGTACGCCTTTTGCCGCTAAATCAAATAGTTAGTAGTTAATAGAGTTTTTTCAACTTTTTGCTACACAATTTTCTCAACTGCTAAGGGTATTGGCTCTCGATGCGCGGTTGTACGGCAGGCAAGTGCGGGATTGACTATCATACGAGAGAAGAAAATCAGCCTTGTTCTCAAAAGCTATGCCCTGCCACTCTGCGGTCATGATAAGACCCACAAACACGGAAAAACTAGTGTATCTTCAGGAGACCTTTTTTGCAAGTGGCTCTAGGAGGGGAAACCCAAAATAGTCACACACTCTAGTCTGAATTTCTTGTGCTGTTAGTTTCCGTTGGGGTTCCACAATCGCTCGTTTGGCATGAATCCATTTCGGTTCAATCGCATTTAACCACGGACTCTTGACTGGCAATTGACACACAATCAATCGAACTCCCTTTCCGGTTCGTTTGACTTGAGCATTATGTTGTCTAATCCATTGTCGAACTTGCTTGGAGACATGCCAAGTGGCGTTGTCCCAAATTAGAGGCATCGAAGTGACAAATTAAAGTTTTAAATACACTCGTTGTTTTGAGCTATTAAAATATCTAATATATTGATGAAAGCAAAAAAACGCTCGCCCTCCGCCAAGAGTAATGCGATCGCCTTGCTTTCCTGACGCATGAGCGATATCCCCATTTGTCAAACACACTAAGTTCATCACAAACTATTTCAAATCAGGACGACGGTCACGGGAATAGCCATAGGTGATGCTAATCGGAGCGGGGGCAGCACTCCCAAGGGCTGCTACAAGTCCTAATCCATTCAAAATCATGGCTTTCACCGCTACCCCTGGACTTATTCGCTCTCGCGGGTCTTCGCCCAAGTGTTGATTGATTTGCTCCACAATCTCTAACTCGTCTACCAATCCGGCGATAATTCCTAGATGGTCGAGGTTTTGCACTATCAACTCGTTGCTAGTATCGCACCCCCTTTGCTGTCAGCATGCTCGAAAATTCTGCGGCTAAATTCTGTATGCGACACTTCAAAGGGCGGAATATCAACTCAAGCTTTTGGTATGAGACTCATTTCTATTTCCGGCGCTATCCAGTGTGTTTCTTGAGAAAATCTACTAAAAAAACTCCCCCAGACACGAGTCTCTAAAGTTTGAGGGAGATTTGAGAAATTACAGAATTTGTTAAGCAGGTGCTTGTACTCGTTTTTGCAACCAGCGCAGCACCGCAGCTTTCTCTAAAAGTCCGACTAGTACGCCATTTTCGCCAATTACAGGTAGCGCCGAGCGTTGCTGTTGTTCTAGGATTTTTACTGCTTCTAGTAGCGATTGCTCGGATTGAATCATCGCCGATGGCTCGATCGGTTGCATCAATTCTCTCACTTGGGTTTCTGCCCAACGTGAAGTAGGAACCACTCTTAAAGCATCTAGAATCATCGTACCAATCAGTTTCCCTTCAAGATCGGTGACTAAAAACCTCTCCCACTTACCATGACCAAGAATCGATTCATCAGCAAATTCTCTCAGAGAAAGATCGGCTGATACTATTGGGCTGTCAAAATTTACTACGTCTGCCACCTTGATGGTCTTTAGTGTTGACTGCAATGTAGCAGATTGAGCAGTCCTGCTGGCATTTTGAAGTAAAAACCAACCTAAGATCAGGTTCCAGAAGTTACCAAAAGTACCAAACAATAGTAGGGGGATTAAGCCAGATGCGATCGCCAACCAGCCAATGAATTGCCCTGCTCTACTGGCAAAGACAACACCTTTTTCAGGATTACCCGTAATTTTCCAAACTAGTGCTTTAAGGATGTTACCTCCATCCAAAGGTAAGCCAGGAATCAAGTTGAACAGCGCCAACGCCAAGTTCACGTAAGCCAGCGTTCCTACAACTGCGGCAAAAGGTGCTAGCAATGGTACGCTGGCGTTAATTGCTGTCAATAGCCCGAACAACAATAAACTCACCAATGGACCAGCAAGCGCTACCCAAAACGCTTCACTGGGAGTTTTTGATTCTTTTTCCAGGCTAGCAAGACCGCCAAACAGAAATAAAGTGATCGATTTAACTTCAATTCCCTGTCTGATGGCAACAAAACTGTGTCCTAGTTCGTGCGCTAAGACTGAAGCAAATAGCAATAAAGCGGTAGTTAATCCCAGCACCAAGGGTAGCAAACTACCCCAAGCAGGGAACTGCGTTGCTAACCCACTGGTATAACTCCAAGTCACTAAGCCCAAAACCAAAAACCAGGACGGGGCGACATAGAAGGGAATTCCAAATAGATTACCAACGCGAATAGTGCCATTCATATAAAGCACCTCTAAACTTTGAACTGTAAGAATTTGAGAAGTTTGGCAGCGGCGCGACACGGCTTGTCGTCAGACCTTTTCTCTCTTTCTCCATCTAGCGTAACGAATTGTAAAGAAGCTTTAAACTATTTAACTGTCGTAGTATCCGTCCGCTCCAGTGCGGTTAACAGGTATCGTTAGGAAAACGCTCGCGCCTTCCAGATAGCAGAGGACGAATTGACCGACATATTCTAATTCTTGTTGTTTGAGGGCGATCGCTGCGGTTGCATCGAGGCTAGTTATGACTATCGCACTGTGGAATGAGAATGCCACGATCGATGAGTTTGTCCATCGTAGCTTGGACTTTAGCTATTACTAATGAGAGCGGAGTCTGGTAAACATTTTTGTTCAATTGTCATTTCTTGTGAATCAGCTTCCAAGAGGCATACGCGCCAAATTAAGTAGATGTTTAGCCATACCTCGCTCCTAGCCGTAAATGAGTTGCAGTCGTTGCAACAGATGCAAGCTCTCAGCTAACCAAGCTTTTGAAAAGCTAGCTACTACTGGGGCTAGTCAGAGAGAATAGTCGATCGTGGCTCATCGAGAAAACACTCACCGCCTGAATGTGAGTTTTGACGGTACTTGGATGCTACTTGGTGGTATCCTGGCTGGCATTGGAATACTAGAAATGGCGCAAAGGAATAAGTAAAGGATTGATCGCACGACAGCCGTGAAAGCAATAACTATAGTAGATAAGTATTTAAGTATTGGGAAGTTAAGGACAAACAGGATCGGCAGTATCAGCGCACCAGGAATGGAATTATTCAATAGCGATCGCCAATCGGCAGCAAACTCCTCACCCCTAGCAGATCGAATGCGTCCGCGCACGCTTGATGAATTCGTCGGACAAGACCACGCGATCGCACCTGGTCGTCTCCTGCGCCGTGCGATCGAAGCCGATCGAGTATCTTCTGTCATTTTTGCCGGACCGCCTGGAACTGGAAAAACTACCCTAGCCCGAATTATCGCCAATACCACCCGCGCTCACTTCATCGCGATTAATGCCGTCCTTGCAGGAGTCAAGGAAATTCGGGCAGCGATAGACACTGCCCAAGAGCGAGCTGCCAAACACAAACAGCGCACCATTCTCTTTGTCGATGAAGTCCACCGCTTTAATAAGTCACAACAGGATGCACTGCTGCCGTGGGTAGAAAATGGCACTGTTATCCTGATTGGAGCAACGACTGAAAATCCTTTCTTTGAAGTCAATAAAGCACTCGTCAGTCGCTCGCGCATTTTCCAACTTAAACCCTTGGGCGAGCGCGATTTGTACCGCATTGCCGAACAAGCACTATCAGACCCAGAGCGCGGCTATGGTAAGCTCAAAGTCAAACTAGAACCAGATGCACTAGCGCACTTAGTTAATGTTGCCAATGGTGATGCCCGTTCTCTGCTCAATGCATTAGAGCTAGCAGTAGAAACTACACCCCCAGATCGTCAGGGAACGATCCACATCACTCTAGCCGTTGCAGAAGAGTCGATTCAGCAACGTGCCGTTCTCTACGATAAAGAGGGCGACGCTCACTTCGATACCATCAGTGCCTTCATCAAGAGCGTGCGCGGCTCCGACCCAGATGCCGCTCTATATTGGTTAGCACGCATGGTTTACGCTGGAGAAGACCCGCGTTTCATTTTACGTCGATTGTCGATTCTAGCGAGCGAGGATGTGGGATTAGCCGATCCAAATGCAGTTGTCGTCGTCAATGCTTGCGCTCATGTCTTCGATCGCGTCGGGATGCCAGAGGGACGCTACCACCTAGCCCAAGCAACGCTCTACTTAGCCACTGCACCAAAATCCAATAGCACAATGGGCTTTTTCGATGCTTTGGCAGCCGTGGAAAAGGAAAGGGAAGCTGATGTACCGAGTCACTTGAAAGATAGTAACCGAGACAAGCAGGGATTCGGACATGGGGAAGGCTACCTTTACCCTCATGCCTACAGGGAGCATTGGGTAGCGCAGCAGTATTTACCAGCATCCTTACAGGGGCAAGTATTTTATCAACCATCAGTCCAAGGTTTTGAAGGCAAAATTCAAGCAGCAGTGATGCGGCGACGGGAAGCGCAATTGGCAGCAATGGTGTCGGATCACCAAATAGCGCCAGCCGAAATCCTCAGCTTTAGTCCGAGCGATCGCTCCTCCCAAAAGTGGTTGCAACGCACCTTGAGCCAAGTGGGAGAACAACTTGCGAGCATACGCGATCGCGTGTTTGAATTAGCTTCACCCCAACGCCACCACGTCATCCTGGATGTGAATGCAGGCAGCGGTCTACTGGTTTGGGAAGCACTACGCCATGCGCCAGAAGGAGGAGTGTATGCTGTCGTCCGTAACCAGCAGCAGGCACAAGCAATCCAAGAGCAGGCAGAGAAATTGCCTCAGTTGATGCGTCCGGTCGTTGTAGTTGCGCCACTTGCTCAGTTACCGAAGAAATTAGCCGCCATTGCTCCTAACGTATGCTTCGACTCGATTGTTGGGCGTAACGTACTGATGAGCGAACTTGATAAGGTAGCAGTAGTGCAACAGTTACTACAATTGCTGCAACCCTCGGGAGTATTGGTGTTAGCAGAAAATCTCGCTCGCCATACACAACGGTTGTATCGCCTGCTTGATGCTACTAAGCTAGATGCCAAGCTGTATGAGCGTTTAGCAATGGCAGAAGAGGAAATCTACGCTAACCCTGCCGATCCAATGGTGAATTGGGATGTGGAAGATCTACGCTTGGCACTGACAGCAGCAGGGATCGAAGTCAAAATAACCGTCGAGCATTATCCGACTCAACTGTACGTGTCGTCAGATTTATTCAATCGCTGGTTTAGTGCTAGTGCTGCCGATCCAAAGCGACCTGCCTATGTCGAGTATCTATCGCGCTACCTATCAGCATCAGAAATTAGCCTTGTTCGCGCCCTCTTTGAACGCTTGCTCTTAAATCGCACCGTAGATTGGTCTACTACAGTTGCTTTTCTCAAAGCGAGTCCGTGATGAAGATGCAATCGGCGCAAGCGATCGCGAATCTTCCAGTCACGGTTAGCTGAAGGCAATTCTATAAAAAACTATCGTTTCTCTACCAGCATTGTGAGAAGAAGCTGAATCAACGACAAATTAGCAAGCATTAGATATAGAAACAGTATAATAAGTATATAAAAATGGAATTTGTGTTTGACGAGACTAAGAGTCAATCCAATCGCGAAAAACATGGGATCGATTTTGTCGAGGCACAAGAATTATGGGAAGACCCTCAAAGGCTAGAAATTCCGGCACGGACGGAGGATGAGCCTCGATATTTGGTTATCGGAAAAATTAAGGAAAAGCATTGGTCTGCTGCGATCGCCTATAGAAATGAAAAAATCCGCATAATTTCAGTGCGGCGGCCGCGTCAAGAAGAGGTGGCAATATATGAAGGCAAGTGAGTTTGACCAGAAGTTCGATCGGGGTGAAGACATCACAGAATTTCTCGATCTATCAGCAGCACGTCGCCCTGGATACGAGCAAAAAAGGGTGAACGTGGATTTTCCCGCCTGGATGATTGAAGCGCTAGATCGGGAGGCAAAGCGTTTGGGTGTAACTCGTCAATCGATTGTCAAAGTCTGGATTGCAGAACGCCTGGAAAAATGTCCTCACTAGGTAGGTCTGGAATAGTTATTCATAAAGTATTTTATTGTGATGGGTGAACTAATTCTAATAATGTCAGGAAATCTTGAAATTGAGATAGATTTGAGATATTAATAGTTGAGAATAGCTATAAGCTTTATGGAGTAATGATTTCAGTCTACTATCATCTGCGATCGCACCGCAGAGGTCAGGGGTTCGAGTCTCCTATTCTCCATCGCCGCAAACCCTCTCTGTTAAAGGGTTTTGTAGTTTATAAACCTGACTGAAAGCGGAATAGATTATTGTGCTACAGTTAGCTTCATGCTGCACCAATTAGAGCTTCCAGGACGGCGTCTTGCCATTGTCCATTCCATTCCTGACTCTCCATCTTGGCTCTAATTTGCAAGACATTATGCGCTCCTTCTCTGGTCCATTGCATTTTTTGTTTCCGCTTATGTCGTGCATTAAACAGTGAGTCAATATGAGATTCTGCAGTTTGGCTGGTATAGACTTTTCCTGAGTTTTTCTGCTCATCATAATTGATGAGATAATCAAGATTGTTCTTCAAATAATTATGCAATCCCTGAATCTGGGATTGCTTGGCATCATCAGTAATGTTGTCTTGGAGCAATTTCAATTTTGTGAGAGCTGCTTGGGCTTCACCATGCCAGACAGTCCATTTCACGCTATCCAGGGATTCCTCAAAAGATTCACCAAGTGCGTTTTTAACATTCTGAAACTTTTGTCCAATGTGGAACCAGTCTAGAATACACTCTAAATCTAGACAATGAGATTTCAGGGATAGTAGCACAGACCAGCAATTATTGGCACCATCTGCCAGACCTGTTACCCTTGTCTGTTCTGTCATTCCTTGCTTGTGGGCAGCATTTAGCACGAAACGTTTGATGGTATCCAACTCGTCATTGAGCGCTGCAACGACACAGGTCTTATTAGTAATCTGTCGATGGTTTTTATCCACCTGTTTAATCTTGTCAGGTTGATAGGCAATGGCAGACAAAGCTTCAAAACTACGTTTCCCTTTCTCTTTAACCGGAATGTGTCCACCATCGACTTGGACAATCAAATCCGTCGTCGGGGCTACACATTCTTGAGCGGAAGGCTTTCTCAGAGTTGCTTGAGATAGCATTGCACCGACTTGGTTGGTTAGGCTTTGAATGCGGGTATGGTTGTTGACGCTGCGTCGAGTGCAATTGATTTTCTCTAAATTGGTCTGAGCGTCACGGTAACTAAATAAAGCACCCTGTTCGCACTGCAACTTAGCCAAATCAGGATGGATATCAGTGCCAAAAACGGTGGTTGTGGTCGGGGTACTTTGCCAATTACACTCAGGATTATTGCAGCGATGCTTTTGAATGTATAATTTATGGTCACTGAAAACCGCGTGAAAATTGGATGACATGAATCCATTTTTCTTGAGTTTTTTTCCACAATTGGGGCAGGTGACGTATCCTAAGTCAATCAAGGCAGATTGTTCGGCTAGTAGCGCATTTTGTACCTTGGTCAGAAGCGATATTTGTTCTTCATGGCGCAGCCCTAGATCGAGAATTGATTTGGGTGGGCGAAGATCGTATATTTTCACTGTGTCTCTTTTGGCCACTGCTTGACTAGCGACACAGACTTTCTCTACGACAACACGAAATTCGTAATCCATAATTAGTAGTACTCGGGTTGCATCTCCTCAAAAAGAGGATACCATGGAAATCGCAGTAGCATAATAATTTATTCCGCTTTCGCATCCGGTTGCTTGCGGTTGTCTGCAAATTTTGACCAGAATAGGGAGCAGCGAGCAGGGAGCGGGGAGCAGGGGTGTATAGAAGAAACTTTAGTTGGGGAATACGAGTCCAAATGCAGAATCGAACTTGGCGAACGATCTCGACGTATGGCTTACTGGGTGCGATCGCGATTTTAATGCTGTTTCCCCTGTTGTGGTTGCTGAGTACGTCGCTGAAATCTCCCACAGAAAATATTTTTCAGTTTCCACCCCAATTTATACCCAGCCAGCCGACATTTAATAATTTTGTCCGCGTTTGGGAGACAAATCCTTTCGGTAGGTACTTATTTAACAGTACATTAGTGGCACTGCTCACAGTGGGATTGAATTTATTATTTTGTGCTTTAGCAGCTTATCCCCTTGCCCGTTTAGAATTTCGCGGTCGAGAAGTTATCTTTACAGCAATTGTTACTACTATCATGATTCCGTTTCAAATCGTGATGATTCCGCTATATATTTTGACTGTACAGCTAGGGATGAAAAATACCTATTTAGGAATTATTTTTCCGGCGATCGCCTCTGCTTTTGGAATATTTCTATTACGGCAAGCCTTTCAAGGCGTTCCCAAAGAATTAGAAGAAGCAGCCAGAATTGATGGTTGTTCGGAATTAGGTATTTGGTGGCATGTCATGTTACCAGCAATTCGTCCCGCCCTTGTCACGCTAGCAATTTTTGTCTTCATCGGTGCTTGGAGTGACTTTCTTTGGCCTTTGATTGCAATCGATCGCCCCGAACTTTACACTTTACCTTTAGGGGTGGCAATGTTAGCAGGAACCTTCTCTTTGGATTGGCGATTAATTGCGGCTGGTTCGATAATTTCAATTGCGCCAATTTTAATTTTATTCCTATTCGTGCAACGTTACATCGTACCCACAGCAGCAGGTAGCGGCGTGAAAGGATAATTTATGAAAATTGTTTTACCCAGTAATTTAGCAACACAGATCGAGTCGCATTTATCTAACGACGATCGCATTGTTCGGCTCGATCTTCAAGGCAATTTAGACGGAGATCCAAGTGATGCTGAGGTATATTTTCACGAATGGTCTTATAATGC
This sequence comes from Chroococcidiopsis sp. SAG 2025, assembly GCF_032860985.1. Taxonomy (GTDB): domain Bacteria; phylum Cyanobacteriota; class Cyanobacteriia; order Cyanobacteriales; family Chroococcidiopsidaceae; genus Chroococcidiopsis. Next base: position 4,588,620 of record NZ_JAOCNC010000001.1, on the reverse strand, counting down.
TTTTTTCGAGCGAGTATTATCACAATTACCCAATCTACGCTGGCTGCATACTGAAAGTGCAGGCATTGACCATTTATTAATCCCAACCTTAGTCGCTCGCGATTTAATAATGACAAATAGTGCTGGAGTTCATGCAATTCCCATTGCTGAATTTGTCTTAGCATATATGCTCGATCGCGCCAAATGCTTATCTAACTTTAGACTTGCCCAACAGCAAGATCGTTGGCTGTCATATCCAGAAGTGGAAGCTTTAGGATTGCAAGAATTGATGGGCGCAACTGTACTAATTATAGGTACTGGTGGTATCGGACAGGCAATTGCTACCCGCACTCAAGCTTTTGGAATGCGCGTCTGGGGGAATTGCTTGCACCCGCGATCGCTACCTGGTTTCGATTTAGTCGTTGGCGCTGAGGAATGGCGTACACTTTTACCAGAGGTAGATTATCTCGTCCTCGCTACGCCTTTAACGGCTCAAACTAAACATTTAATTGATGCCAGCGTACTAAAATCCATGCAGGCAAGTGCTTATTTAATTAATATTGCCCGTGGCGGAATTATCGATGAGAATGCTTTGATTTATGCTCTCCAAAACGGTTGGCTTGCAGGAGCGGCTTTAGATGCTTTTACTGTAGAACCACTCCCAGCAGATAGTCAGTTGCGATCGCTACCCAACGTCTTTATTACACCTCACTGTAGCGGCATATCTCAACAGATGCAACAACGAGTAATAGAGTTGTTTCTAGAAAATTTGGCACTTTATCAAGCTGGGAAACCTTTGCGCAACATTGTAGATAAAGCGGCTGGATATTAAATCTTGGTTTTCAAGTTCAGTTCTTGAAACGGTTTGGTAGATGCATTTAATTTTAAGCGCAGATGGGAGTTACCATTGACTGTCAACGTATACTCTCCCTGGGATAATCCTTCTAAATAGTAAACTCCGGCGCTGTTCGTCACGGAAAATTTGCGCTGCCCAGATTTCCCGATCGCTTCTACCGTTGCACCAGCAATCGGTGTATCCTGCGTATCAGTGACAACCCCAGTGCGGGTATAAGCGGGAATCAGGGGTATGAAAACGGGGGTGTAACTCACTACGGTTCAGTTAAGGCTCAAAGTGTTGTAAATTAAGCATTGTTCCCAAGAATGGAAAGTGAGTGTAGTGCATCTGAAGGATTTCTCATTGTTGTCTCCTACGATACAAAGTAGTGATGTGTTCAAAGCGATAGAGGCAGCCATCCCATCCACGGAGATCGAGCAAGCGATCGCTAAAACTAAAGTTTGTGAACAACGTAAACGCTCGTTACCAGCACAATTGGTAATTTGTTTGGTAATTGCGATGAGTCTGTGGTCACGAGATTCGATGAGAGATGTGCTGAAAAACTTAATTGATGGGCTGAGCGAAGCATGGGTGAAAGTGGGGAAATACTGGCGAGTTTTTTGTAAATCAGCAATAACGCAAGCCCGACAACGATTAAGTCCAAGGGTGATGAGTCAATTGTTCCATCAACTGGTGCGACCAATGGCTAGCACCGATACCAAAGGAGCATTTCTCAATGGATTGCGAATTGTGGTAATTGATCGGACTTGCTTCGATCTGCCAGACAGCGATGAAAATGCGAGAGTTTTTGGTCGTCCGAGCAGCCGTCCTGGCACACAAGCCGCATTTCCCAAACTGCGATTAGTCATTTTGGTAGAAGCAGGAACACATTTAATCTTTGATGCATTGATGTGTCCATATCGAATAGGAGAACGAGTGCGGGCATTAAGATTATTACGCTCCGTGAGTTCAGGGATGTTGTTGATGTGGGACAGAGGGTTACATTCTTATGCAATGGTGCAAGCAACTGTCACAACTGGTAGCGATTATTTAGGAAGAATTCCCGCAAATGTCAAGTTTTTGTGCGAAGAACCACTGGCGGATGGTTCTTATCTGAGTTGGATTTATCCACCTGCTAAATTCCGCTCAAAAGCTTGCCAGCCCATACAAGTCCGAGTGATTGAATACACAATTGGTAATACCGACAACCCAGAGGAACAACTAAGATATCGCTTAATTACCAGCTTATTGGAATTGGAGAAATTTCCGGCTCAACTACTGGCGATTGAATATCATCAACGCTGGGAAGTAGAAAATACTATTGATGAACTCAAAGTACATTTATCAGGACGAAAAACTCATATTCGCTCTCAAAAACCGCGTGAAGTTGTGCAGGAAGTTTACGGGTGGTTGTTAGGACACTGGGCTGTGCGGTTATTGATGTTTCAAGCTGCAAAGAGCGCGGGTATCACTCCTTTGCGTCTGAGTTTCACTGGGACATTGCGAGTTATTCGTCGTGCTATCCCGAAATTTCAACGCTTGCAATCACAAGAACTCCCCTTTTTTTAAGTTGGTTAACTGTAGAGATTTTAGACACTCTGTTACCTGAACGAGTTTCTCGTACCAATCCCAGAGTTGTAAAAAAACCTGTATCCAAGTTTCGCTCAAAAAAGCCAAGACATCGAGCCACCCCCTCTCGAACCAATCCTCCTATTTTCTTTATCCTCAGCACAGCGTAGCCTTAAATGAACCGTATTGGGGTGTAACTGCCAGCACTGACAACCACAGCCAAAGCGTCTAGTTGTGCTTGCCAATCGGGAGGGAATCCCGCCGGATCGAAATCTAAACGGTAGGTATTGGGTGGTAGGCGCAGGAGGATGCGATTGTGTTGAATTTTCGGTCGCCAAGCGGTCAGTGGTTGATTATTCAGCACGAGTAACAGATCGCAGTTCTCGGTGTAAATCTCTTCACTTGGATCGCGTTTATGGTTGTTGTTGCGGTCAAAAAACGGTTGAATTAATAAACCGCCTTGGGTACGGAACTCGCTAGTATGCCTGTCGCCTGGGCTAATACCCGCCTGCAAGCCTAAGCTAGAAACTAACTCGATGCTGAAACTCGACTCCTCAGAAGTCAGAGATACTCCTTGGTAGCGTCCGCGCAACATCACGCCTGGTAGCACGGTGGTTCCTAATGAAGCAAATAGACCGCTGCCTCCAGAATTCATACCGTAGCCTAGTTGGGCTTCCCATAAATAGTTTCCATCACTTGTCCGTTGTGGAGAACGATATTGCCAGCCAAGAGTCACTAAGCGATCGCTTCGATATTGACTGCGCGTTTCATAATTTAATAGAAACGAGTGTCCGGTGTTGCCATTGTCTTGAGATAAGTTGTACGTCAGTGCCGAATTCGTACCCACTTCGTTACCTTGCAAGTTCAGCTCCAATCTGCCCAAACCTTGGAGTAAATACCAACGCAGGCGATTTTTGGTATCCAAGCCAGCACGGACAAAGGTGAAGAAATTTTTCCTGCTAAAGCTAAATTGCACTCCTCCAGATGTGGCATCACGACTGTTAGCTGAGGCATATAAGCTGAAGCTGCGCGATAATTGCCAATTGAGATTTAAGCGACTAGAGTATCTGTCGCTGGATAGCAACGCACTAAAATTAGGCGAGGGCGTAAATTGAATATCCGCGATCGCCTCCAACTCAGAACCCGCCAGTGCCGAGACTGCTACCTGTAAAGGCAAGTTATCGGGTCGCCAGAAGACCTCTGCTAAGGCTTGTAAAGAGTCGTCGTAGACCCCCCCTAAGCCTACAGTTAGCGTTGGCGATAAACCCCAACGTCCAGCGACTCCGCCGCGAAACTCCCGCATGGAAGGGATTTGCGTGTCCGTATCGCTTTGCCAACCGCCAGACACGACGAACGCCGAAGCACCTGCGGGAATTTGTCCTGGTACGGTAGAAAAACTCGCTTCCCGAATTTCTGGTGGTGCAGTTAGCCTTCCTTGGGGATAGAGAAAGATACGATAGTTGCCGTCATAAGCCCGGTCGTATTTAATATTTTCAAAGCGATAGATTCCAGAGGAATCGACTAAAACTTCTGCGATTGCCCGACTGCCAAATCCTCGGACTAATCTCACTAAGGTTCCTGGTTCGGCTTTACCGGCGATCGTGCGTCCCACGACAGCTGCTTGCAAGCGTTGACGCGGATCGGAACTACCAGCAGATAAACTCTGAGGCGGAGAAAAGCCTTGTCTTTGAACTAAAGTTAAGCCCCAATAGTTTCTCGTTTCTTGACTTTGCCAAAATGTCGGCTGAGAGCCTACAAAATAGTCGGTAAAATCAGTTTGGCGCAGAAACTGGGCTTCGGCAAGTCTCCAAGTTGAGAAATCTTGCAATTGGGATTGGGTGGTACGGACGAACCAAGAACCACCAAAAGCACTACCAACAGCAAGCGTGTCTCCCGTATAAGTGGGTGTGGTGTCTCCCGTTCCCGTAGCGTTGACCCTTTGTTCCTACCAGCAATATTTAATCTGCCTGGATAGAGGCGTTGTAAGCCATTTAAGACAACAGGAGTTTCGGTTTCTTCAAATGTATTTGTTGCAGGATGAGCCAGCCAAGGCACTTCTAAAACAATTGCATATTCATTCAGATCGAATTTCGCTTTTACTCCAAATAAGGTTTGTAAATCTTGAATAGAAAATACTAAGCCTAGTTCAGGATCGGTACGCAGTTTTTTAGGGTTGAGGCGAGTCACAATTCCTGCGGAACGGACTTCTATTTGACCGTCTACTAAAGTGGTAACGTTAAATTTTAAGACTTGAATTACATCGTCGTAAGATAATTGCCAATTGGCAAAGTTAAGCACTTGTTTACCGTCTTCTCGTCCTCGGACTAAAGCACCAGATTTAACATTGCGATCGCCTATATTTATGCCTACAGGAAAGACGCTAAACTCAGTCTTAGGCGTTAATGAGTTATCTGAAGTTTTAGCACTTGCTGGTGCAGCAGAATGCATGAGTTCGGATTTTAAGAAATCTGGCAAAATTTTTGTAGTATTTTCATTTGATGTTACTTGAGCGATTGCTGTCTCAAAATTCCCTAGCACAGATGCGAGAAGCGATAAAGTCAGCAGATATTTTGTTTTCATATATTGAAAATTAATCCGTCCAGGTTAGTTAAATTGAATTAACTTATAAACTAAACAAGCGATCGGCTAACAAGTAACAAATTTTGTAAAATTTCGATTCTATAAAAGCTCCTATACAGATATTTGCACCCACAAGCAGCAATACATTACCAGCCGATTTTGGTAATGCAAATAAAGTTATTTTGAGCGAACAGCGGATTAATATAGCTCGACAATTACTAACGTCACATCCGTAGAATCCACGATATTGTTTAGCTAAGGCACGAATAGCGACCAAAAAGTAAAATGAATAAATCATTAAGAAAAACGCTAAACATAGCCTTTTTGCGGCTAAATTTACGTAATTTCTCTCAGAGAGTTTTGAGAGATACTTGCTTATTTTAGTAATCGGTCACAGCAATAGTTGAACCTGAAATTGAATGACATGAGTTAAAAAATCTCTTGTTGATTAATTTAACTAAAGTGATTTTTAGAGCTGTCAAGTAGTTTTTATTAGGAAAAGCTATCTGTACTTAGAATGCATACACCAATGCAAGTTTATTTCTAAACAGTACTTCGCTGTGTCCTAGTTGAAAAATTCAAAAAGAACTGACAAAAGGAGTAGCCTATGAATTGGTGTTTAGCTTTAGCTGGTAGTCTTGCTGTTTTAAGTACTGCATCTTTGATGCCCGTGGCAAGTGCAGCACCAACAACTCAAGATGTTCCATTTAACGGCACTGTTGCAGGAAGCTGTGTATTTTCTGGAACTGTTGGCGGTACTCTCGGTCAGGTTATGCCCAAATATGGCTGGGTTGAAGCTAGTGGAGGTATTCCTGGCATGGCACCTAATCTCCCTGCCGGACAAACAATGATTAACTGTAATTCTCCCGCTCAACTGAGTACTTCTGTTCCAGTAGCAGTTAGCGTACCTGCTAGTTTTAATCCACAGAAGTTACAATCTCTTGTTTACGATGGGATAAACTATACTACCGCTTATTCGGGTGGTAGTACTTTTGATAGTGGTGCGTGGAACAAGCCTACGACTCCCATAGCAATTCCTATGGGTGTTGATGTTCCACTCCAAGTTGGTATGGTTGCTGGTACGAGAAGCTTTACTTCTGACGTTCCTAGCGGAACTTATGAATATACAGTTACTTTGACTGCAACCCCCAACTAATGCTATGACTGATTTGCTTATTTAAAAGCAATTGAGAAGCAACGAACTTGGTTTGAAAAAACCAAGTTTTGTTGCTAAATAAAGTTGCGCGTGCGTAACTAACAACGGTAATAGTTATTTTGGTAAAACCATTGATGAATGTTGCTGCCATCAATCGCTGTTCGTTGCATCTAGGTAGTTGTTTGCTAACTAGCTTTTTATTTTGGGGCAGTGTTGCCCGTGCAGATATTGCTATTACTCCTATGGTTGTGGAAACAGAAGCCAAACGGGGTCAAGCACAAGGGACGATGACTGTTTACAATCAAGCACCAGAAGCTTTTCGCGCCCGCGTTTACACTGCTCCCTTTACTTACGACAAAGAACAAGGGTTTCAGGCTTTGAAATCTAGCCCTAACGATCTGAGTCCCTATCTGCAATTCTCTCCTACAGAGTTAGTCGTTCCTAGCTCTGGTAAGCGAAAAATTCGTTTCGTTGTACGTTTTCCACCTAGCTTACCGGATGGTGAATATCGCACCATGATTTTTACAGAAAATCTTCAAGCGACTAAAGTTACGCAAGCTAACCAGGCAAATAAAGTCACGTTCATCACTTCTGTTGTGCCGCGCATCGGTGTCACAGTCTACGTCCGTAAAGGAGATGTAACACCAAATCTCGTTGCTAGTAGCGCCAAATTTAACCCAAGATCGAATCAAGTGCAATTACTCGTGCAAAATACAGGCAAAGCTTCTGCCGTCGTTGCAGGAAATTGGACGTTGAAACAAGGTAAGCAAGAAATTTCTACAGGTAATATTAACGATACTACCGCGATCGCTCAAGGAGAACGCTATCTATTAATTTCTCCTCAAACTCCACAGCAAATTAAGTTAGCACCAGGAGAGTATCAACTCTCTGGCGAGATGAAATGGGGTGAGGGCAAGAAAAATCACGCTCCCTTTAGCGTTAGCTTAACCGTACCGCAGTAACTCAGGTGAGTCACTAAGGTGGCGTGACAGTGACGCTGAGAGTCAGGCGATAGTTATAATTCCCCGGCGTAAAGGCAACAGGACGCTCTACCCGCATCCGCACTTCTAAATCCGTGTTACCTGTGGGTAAGTTAGCAGTATTGTTTTGACCGTCGCTACTCAGGCTATTTCCCCCAAAGTTCAAATAACCTACCTGCGTCGTACCCTCTGGATCGTCTGACGCTCCTTCTACCAAGCTCGGAGATAAAATACTAACCTGAGCCGCTAGCTCTGATGGTACGTTAATGCTCAGGGTTGCTGGTGCAGTTGACTGCAATATTTTCATATTCCCCAACATTGGCTCGACAGTGCCAGGGTTAACATTGCTAAATGCTACTTGAGGTGTTTCTTGAGCGATCGCGGCATAATTACTCAAGCCTACCAAGATCGATCCAGTGATAAATAATGTTAGTCGGTGTAGCATTCGGCTCGGAAAATGTGAATATACATTGACTTCACTCCAGCGATCGCGAGAGTGTCAACCGGGAATATGGCATTTTCAAGTTATGAGTGTCAAGGATATCGAGCCGAAATAACCTTGCACTTGCGATCGCCTCAACCTTTGGTTAAACGAATATGCTCCATAATTCGCTTCTTGCGGTCTTCTGAATTGAGTGACGGTTTAATAAAATCTCCCGTACTGCGAGACAAATGTTCCATAATCTGCCGTTGCCGATCTGATGCTTCAGCCATGAGCTAGTTAGTCTCCGATGCTACTATTTTTATCAATACTTCATATTATTTTACGTAAATTCATGAATTTTGGAAACGAGCGGTTATTAGTGGCTAGTGGCTAGGAGACAGTTCTACTACTCGTGAAATTGACGCTCCTTGAGTGTTATCAGTAGCTAGTGGCTAGTGGCTGGACTCCTTTCTAGTCACTAGCCACCAGTCACTAATCACTAACGACTTATGAATTATTGGTTAATGAAGTCAGAACCAGAGACTTACAGCATTTCAGACCTCGATCGCGATCGCACCACGATTTGGGATGGGGTACGTAACTATCAAGCCCGCAACTATTTGCGTCAAATGCAAGTAGGAGATTTAGCTTTTTTCTACCACTCTAATACTACGCCCCCGGGAATTGTGGGTTTGATGCGAGTTGTCATACCTGAAGTTATCGATCCGACGCAGTTTGACTCTAGTAGCCCTTACTACGACCCAAAATCGGATTCTCATTCGCCGCGCTGGTATACAGTTAAAGTGGAATTTGTCAAGGTTTTTCCTCGATTTATTTCCCTACCTACGTTGAAACAAAAATTTAGTCCAGAAGAACTAGGCGTAGTCAGACAAGGCAATCGCTTGTCAGTAATGCCCGTTACCGATGCGATCGCCCAGACAATACTAGCATTGGCTCAGTGAGTGTTGGTCATTGGTCATTGGGTGGTGAGTGGTGAGTGGTGCGTGGTGCGTGAAAAGAGGTCACTGGTCACTGGTCACTGCTCCCCACTCCCTGCTCAAAACCGCAAAATCTCGCGATCGTAATTGATTGGTGTGGGTTCAATTTCCCAAACTATGCCTTCGCCTGGGGCAAGGGAGACTTCGACAAATAGACATTCTACAGGTTTACTAGCTGTATCTTCGTTGCCTTCAAATGCTTGTAAGTCTTCGGTCAGCAAGCGTAGTGTAAATCCGGCGGGAATGGAATCGCCCATAGCGTGGCGTAACTCAAATCGCCAGACTCCCCCAGTCCGAGGCATCACTCTTAATTCATACTGCTGCTGGGCAATAATCATGTGGCGAGTCAGCAAAACTTCTGGAAAAAATTGTGTCGTCCCTCTTGCAGCCGCCACGATCGCTGGTTGCCAGGTGCTTTGTCCCCATCCCATCTGTCTTGCTGCGTCGGATACTCCGGTTTGCAGCCATTCTAAAACCGACCACTGTTCGGGATGTCCCAAACGGTGATGGTAAAGTTTTTGTCGCCAACCGCCATGCGAGATCAACGCGCCCCACAATTGAAACGGTACTGCCAAGCGCGGACTCACAACTTCTGAGTTACCCAGGCGGGGAATTAAATTTTCTGCCTGTGCTAAGGGAATGGCGGGTAAAGTTGCAACTGTCCGGCGTGTCGTTTCAGTAATACCGAGTTGTCTGCCTACCCACAACACGCTCATGTTCTGAATTACATGGGCTTCATCTAGGCAATAGCTGCGGTCTTGGGAATCGTAGCTACCGTTTTGTTTGAGTTGTTCGTGGGTAGCATAACCCCAAATTCTAATAGATGCACAATCGGGATCTACTTGTACGCCAAAGTAATAATCGGCAACCCAGTCGGGAATGTCTACCCATTCCTGAGGCACGCGCAGTTCGCTTAAGTCAATTGTCTCAGTAGGGACTAAGACTATCCGCATCCTGTCCCAAGCTACGCCCGTTCCATTCACAAATTCCCAGATGCTAGGCAAAGCGGTGAAACTCGGTACAGCCAAAGCTTTTCCAGCGTGTTCTTCCCGCAACCAGGGTAATATAGTCTGGAGGCAAACTTGATTGAGATAGGCGTTCCAACGACTGCTGGGATGAGAACAAGCTTGGCTGCGCTGCCATGCCTGCGATCGCACTAAATCCGACACTTCCAGCCACACTTGTGTCGGATCGGTTAAGGTTAGCGAGTTAGGATCGAAGGTCATGAGGTAGACTCCATGAGCGAGGAGGGACGGCGGTAATGTACCTGCAACCATTCCTCTAAAACTGTGTTGATATTATTGAGTACCTCTGATGTCAGAGTAATATGCAATGTCTCTTGACTCCATTTTGCCAAAGCCAGTAACAAACTTTCTCTAGCTCTGGTGAGGCGGCGAGAAACTGTATATTGTTTGGTATCGATCGCCTTGGCAATTTCCTGTTGGGTGAGTCCTTGTCCGTAGTACATTTGCATAATTGTCTGCGCTTGCGAGTCCAATTTGGCGATCGCTTCTGCTAAAACTGCCTGCATCTTAGTTTGTCGCGATTGCTGTGTTTTCTGTTCTTCAACAGCGATCATCTCGTTAAGATAATTATCTTGCTCGAAGCTACCCAGATCGTCGAGAAATGCTCCTGATTCTTGCCCTGGTTTGGGAGCATCGATCGATACGAGTGAGGGATAAAGGTAAGACCGTGCGGCTTTAGCACAGGCAACCAGCCATTTTTCTAGCGTCTGAGCGTTAGATTCTGCCCCTGAAGGGTGGAGTTGGGTAATGCGTTCTTGATTGTAAAGTTTAGCGATCGCCTCCCAAGTCTCAGATTCCGGTTTGGGCAGCTGGCGGGTTCCCGTGGGGTGAATCGGGACGTAAAGTGTTTTGAAGCAGTTCCAGGCAAGGACATAACGGTTAATTACCTCTACACCCAGTCCAGTATTTTGTAAAGACTCTACCAGTCTTTTTTGACTCAAACGACGCAACAGCGACCAATTTGTCGAAATATCGACTTCCTGCTGTTGGCGCAGCAAATCTTTCAGGACGCTGCTAAAAATTGCACTGGCATAGTTTTTAAACCCGTAACCCAATTGGGGGTTAAAGCCTTTTAAGACCTTATCAAAACGGGCGATCGCCATTTGAAAGCAATCGGACAAGGTGTATTGGGACGAAGTAAAGCTAGCGCTAGTTTTATGTGCCGTCCAGTAGCACACTTCCTGCAAGTAAGCGGTAAGGTGTGCCTTAGCTAAACTCTCAGGCTGAGTTTGCCACAACTTATACCAATAAAGAACCCAATAGTTTTCCGCCGCCTCCATTTGCGGAGATTGTGCCAGCCTAGCTTGCATACTCCGCCGCAAGTGCGGGTCGCTGACCCAAGCACGGAAGCGGTCTGCGTCAAATTGCAGAAAGGTCGAAAAGATTTCGATAATGCCTTGACGGGGACGCATGAATCAATCGCTCACGTTAGTTGCATAACACAGCAGAAGTAAACCTATCAAATAAATGAAGGTACTTAACCACCTATATAAATAAAACCCACCAGTTCAACCTAATTTCAGTATTACAAAAGGAGAGATCCCTATGTTCGCACCAATCGTACTCAAAAGTAATATCTGCCACTGGTTAGAAAGCCTAGAAATTCACAATCCCAAATTCGCTCATCTGTTTTGTCAGTTAATTCCCGCACGGTGTCCTTTTGAACGGACAATAACCTGCTTTGGGCGCACGCTGGTTCACATTCCACCTCTATGTAAGTTAAATCCTTTCTACGAACAGATCGTTTACCTCCGCTTCAAGTGCCTGTGCTTCCTAGCAGACGAGTGCGGTGAAGATGTTACGGTTTATTGTTAAACGGCGGGAGTCGGGAGTCGGGAGTATTTCACTCACCACGCACCACTTCTTACAAATAACGAATAATGAATTAAGTAATGGCACAGATTGGGTTATGGATGCGAAAGATAATTGCTAGCACTGTCCCAGGACTATTGTGGATGCATTCGGTGTTGGCGCAGGACGAGCTATTAACCCGTACTGAAGTCTGATAAATTAGATACCTTGTATACAACGCGATCGCGGACAGATTTACGCTTCCTCTGCTAGTTGGGCTCCGGCGATGAAAGGGATGTAAAAGCGATCTAACCCATCATCTCCTACTTGGCACAGATGGAAAACCCTGAAAAACATTCTGAGGATCTGTTGAAATACCTTTCGGTTCTTCTTTGACGGTACACGGTACGATCTGCTCGAAACCAGGTGGGGGTGCTGTTTCGTCACGGAATTGATCTTCTAAAGCGGCGATCGCCTGATTTCGGACTGTCAGAATTGTATTTTGTGCTTGTGGCGGGAGGCTATCGCTCAGTGTTTCCTCCGCCGTGCCTAAGTCAGCCGCTAGATTGCAGGCTTTGTAAAATCGCCTCAAGCTCATATCTTTTACAGCTGTCAATTCTCCTTGTTTCACAGCCGTGCGCTGTCCCGCATCTAAAACCACTACGCCTTCACCCCCAGAAGTTGCGACAGTCACGGGAACTTGGGGGTTTTCGGTCAAAACTCCAATCGATGTCGTGTGTTTATCTGAGTTATGCTGCACCCATACAGCTGTTCCCGGCGCTGTGACTACAGCTTCTGGTGTCACAACAGTACCGCTCTTATCTCCAGGTGGAAAAATAAACAAGCCAGTACCGTTACGCAACTGAAAACTACGACTACCAGGTACAAAGCGAAAAATAGCATTTCCTCCTAACCGCACCAGCGAACCTTCATTAAAAACTAAATCTGCTCTAGCGAGGGGATCGGTTTTGACTGCATCTAGAGGCTGAACCATGTCTGCAACTTGCGCCGATCGCGGCGGTTGGTTTTTCAGCCATAATTGGACTCGATTGACTAATTTATAGATTTCTGCTTGAGTCAACAAATCTGACTGCGCGATCGCCAGACTACCGAACATGGCTACCAGATTACCAGCGATAAATCCTGGCGCGAACGAACGTTGCCACCATTTCATCAAAATTATCTCCTTAACTATTAGGAACTTATACAACTCAGTCAAAGTCTTGTACTGACAGATTGGCAGGGAGCAGGGAGCAGGGAGCAGGGAGCAGGGAGCAGAAGAGAGCTGAGGGAGAGTCGCAAAGAAAATAACACAAACTCTACACCCCACACCCCACACCCTTTCTTCACTGACAACTGACTGACAGCTAAGTGCAAAGGAAGGAAATACTATGAAAATCGATCGCATCCTCAAAACTGGTTGCAGCGGTTTAATTTTAGCTGCTAGTTTTGGATGGCTTTGTATGCCTGCCCAAGCCGATAAGATTATTCAAATTAACACGCAAATTACCGGACAAGATGGTAATAGCAACACTTCGGTACAACAATCCTCTCAAACCGCCGAAATCGATAAAAAGGGGATAAAAACTAAACTCGATCGCTCCGACGACTATGACTATTTGCACGATTCCTCCGAGTCTTCTCGCCAAGACAAGCTGAATCGAGGAATCAACCAATCGACTCATCGGAACGATAAGAAAAATCCTGCGGTCGATCGCAACATTATGGTTTACCCCCGCTAGTACCTTTGGGGATTTTAATTCGAGTTTTAGATGACTCATTTCGGAGCGCTGTTAGCTACAGCAAGTTTTCAATGCTCTGGCGCGATCGGATCGAATGCTTGTATATCTTGCGATCGCCGCTTTTTTTCTCTCTGGTTTCAAAAAAATTTTGCTTTCTTTCCGAAATGAGGCACAACTTTTCTGATTAACTGTAATAGTGATGCAGCAAGTAACCAAAAACACTTGCTCGTCTGTGGAACAAATCTCTAAAAACCTCCGACATGAAGGCTATCGTCCTTCTGACGACAACAACCAAGTGCAAGTGAAGTAATAAAAATGACAAACAAAAATCTCAGAACCAATCTTAACACCGGACTCAAAACAGGTTTAGTTGGATTAATAGCTGCTGCTGGCTTTGGTCTAATTGCTCTGCCCGTCAAAGCTGACGAGATTAACCAAGGTAACACGCAAACTACCGGACAGGAAGGCTACAGAAATACTTCTGTCAACCAAAATACCCAAACGGGCGAAATTGAGGAAACTGAAACAAGATTTGGTCGTCCAGATCGTAGAGAAGGTCGTCCCGATCGCAACTCCATCAACCAAGGCAACGACCAACTGACCGACCAATATGGTGATGGCAATACTTCTGTCAACCAAAACACTCAGGATGCTCGGATTCGCCGCGACCGCTTCGAGGTTCGCGATCGCTAAATTCTAATTCCCACCCTGCAATAGGTTGGGTAATGCTCCTCACACACACCTGTAATGCGATCGGATTTGACGACCCTCAACTACAGAACTAATCTCAGAAACCGATCTTAGTCGAAGGAAGTCACGCACATGCTACATACCACTTCACATCCAGAAGTGAAGAGAATTCTCTCAACTTGTTTGCTCGGTCTTGTTGCTGCTACCGGAATTGGATTGAATTCCCTTCCCGCGCGTGCCGATGTCACCAGTCGTAGCAGTTCTTCTAACAGTGCAACAGCGAGCGATGGTGGCAGCGTCAACCAAACCACTCGGCAAACGAATATCATTCACAGTGACGGTTCGGGAAATCATACATCAACTCAAAATTCCCGTGTCAGTGGCTCTGCAAGCGGTGAAAACAACCGCATAGATCAACAAATCGACCAATACAGCGACCAAGATCGACGTGGTGACAGCACGAACAGTACCACCAGACAAAACGCTCAAAGCGATGCTGTGACGAACGGAACCGATAACCGCATCCAGCACAAGATCGACCAATTCATTCGACGAAGATAAGAATTTGGTGTAGAGAAGTTAAGTGTAACGTCTCTACACTCCAACAACCAACAACTAACTAAGTGCAAAAAAAGGAAAAACTATGACAACCATCAAATCTACTGTTAAAGCCGGTCTAGTTGGAATTATTGCTGCTGCTGGCTTTGGATTGCTGGCTCTGCCTGCCAAAGCAGACGAGATTAACCAAGATTCAGTCCAAACCACAATACAAGAAGGAAATAACAACACTTCTGTTAACCAAAGCACTCAAAACGCTGAAATTGATAAATCTGAAAGAAGATTTGGACGGCGTGGTGGTGCAGAGCGTTCGAGAGATGTTATCAATCAAACTTCCGATCAATTGACCGATCAATTTGGTAACGGTAACACTTCTGTCAACCAAAACACTCAAGATGCTCGGATTCGCCGCGATCGCGATGTATTTCATCGTCGTTAAACAATCGTTCATTGTTAATGGTTAATGGTTAATCGCCATCAACCATTAACCATTAACAATTAGCTAATAGTGCAGGTATCTGCTCATGATGAACAAAAAATCGATTTCAGTCTTGGTTGCCTCTATTTTCCTAGTGTTACCAATGGAAATGGCAAAAGCAGGCAACGTAGAAATTCGGTCGAGCAACGGGGGGTCAACGGTCGTTCGAGGTGACGACATCCGCGTTACTAACGGCAACTCTCAAGTCACGATCCAACGCAATCGCCCAGCCGTGAGAAGTAGCAACCGCTGGCGGCGGATCTACAATACTCGTACCAGACGCAGCCCGTGGAGTACCAGCCCCCAAGTCCGGCGGACGCAAACCAGTTGTAGAGGCGGGAGTACTTACAGTCACCAAAGTTCTTCCACGACAACTTCTTCTGGTAGTGGAGTCAGCCGCACTCAAACTTCTTCCACGACCACTTGCAGATAGCCGAGCAATTCCTTAAATGTCTGCCTTTCTTCGGTAAATAGGAGCTAAAAGTGCGGTTCAAATTTTGGTTACTCGGCTTACTCGGCGTTACCACTTTGTCTATGGCTGCTTGCGCGATCGAGCAACCTCGTGCAACTGATAATTCTCAAGTTCTCAGAACTCGAACCGATTGTAACAAAAGTAATTACAGCCACCAGCGATCGCAAACCACTGTTTCTTCTGGTGGCGTTTCTCGCACCTATAGTTCTTCATCAACAACGTGCGAATAACACTACAAATCAACATTCCACACTAGGAGAAAAAGTGAGATTTATGAGATTTAAATTTTTGTCCCTTGGTTTATTTTCCCTTTCTACTGTATTGGCTTTAGGTACGACAACAATTAAACCCGCCCAAGCTGTATGTACTGCAACTGACGTGAACGTGCAAGTTGGCATATCTAGAGAGCCAGCCGAGCAAAATAACGAAGCTAGCGCCGAGTTTGACGAAAATTGCTACAACAACAATAGCACTCATACGTCTACTCAAGTCGGTCAAGGCGATCGCGTCAGACAAAATCGCCGTAGCGAACATAAACTAGGTGGTCGTGAAGGCGATAACAAATTGCGCGAAATGGGGATAGATACTCCAAATATTTATACTCCTGTCGATGTTCGCGTGAATGTACCTACTCCCGAAGGAGCTTTGGAACGCCGTTAGAGCCGTTATCAGTTGTCAGTTATCAGTAGGGTGGGCGTTGCCCACCTAGTACTTAAATTCTATGCATCAAACAAGATTGTTAGAACGCAAATCATTTTAATATCTGAATAGTTGATTTCTGGTTCTTATTTATAAGATATTTCAATTTTCTTGAAGTTAATTCCACAAATCCCCTCACCCTTTTGTACACTTAATTTATACAAAGGGGTTTTCAGTTATTAGGGAGCAGGGAGCAGGGAGCAGAGAGCAACTACAAATTCAAAATTCAAAATTTACCACACCCCACACCCCACACCCTACACCCCATTTTTCACTACTCACTTAAAAATGTTAATTGGATTCATAATTGCTGTTTTAGGACTGAGTTCACCATTAAATTATTATCAAAATAATTTATCTTTACCATCAAATAGTCAAACAATTAAACCTATGAATTATTCAAGCAGCTATTCGTATTCTCATACTGTTGCTAGTACTTATAGTCAATCATCTAGCCAATCATCGACTCAATCATCGACTCAGTCGTCGCAGCAGCAACAAACAACCGGAATCAGCTTGAATGCAACCGCACTGCGATCGCCTCACATTTTATCAG
The DNA here is from genome assembly GCF_032860985.1 of Chroococcidiopsis sp. SAG 2025. Classification (GTDB taxonomy): domain Bacteria; phylum Cyanobacteriota; class Cyanobacteriia; order Cyanobacteriales; family Chroococcidiopsidaceae; genus Chroococcidiopsis. The sequence continues at coordinate 4,572,088 of NZ_JAOCNC010000001.1, read as the reverse complement.
TTGCGATCGCCGGAAATACTCGTCTAACCGGAAAAGTCATGGTAGATGGGGTAGAAGTGAAAAAAACTACAAGCAAGTCAAACAAGCTTCAATTTAGTGCCTTATTTAACAAAAGGAGATAATAAAGTTGAAATTGTGGGCGAGTATCGACCAGTCTCCTCTAACGTGGCGATTAAACTTTCTGGACCTGGGACACAAATATCACAGCAAGTCAGTGGCAACGGTAAATTAAGACAAACGCTCATTATTACCGTTCGTTAAGCTTTTTCAAAAATCTCTTATTTGTTTGTGAATAATTAAGTTATAGGGTAGGTATCGCTTACCCTATTTTAGATTTGGTCTTGCATAACCATTCTACTTCGCTCCTAATTAATAATAAGAGTAAATAGGATGATAACTTTATACACACCTCTCCCTCCACTTTGTCCGAGGAAAGGATCGCTATGGCTGACGGTAACAATAATAACGCCAATTTTTTAAAAATCGTTTATACCAAAGTCACAACCAACGGTCAAACTGAGTTAGTGCCACTCAAGCTCTACTCGGAAGTGCCGATTGAAGAAATTGCCTTGCCTGAAGTCAAAACTCCAACCGCAAATACGGCAACGGGAATGTTAATCGCTAATCGTTATTTGCTACATCGAGTTTTGGGACAAGGAGGATTTGGACGGACATACCTAGCCTACGACCAACATTGCTTTAATAAGTTTTGTGTTTTAAAAGAATTTTTACCAGATTCAATTGCGACGCATTGTTTGCAAAAATCTCGCGATTTGTTTGAGCGAGAAGCAAGAATATTATATCAAATTTCTCATTATCAAATTCCTAAGTTTTTAGCGTGTTTTGAAGATAACGGACGGCTATTTTTAGTTCAGGAATATGTTGACGGCAAGAATTATTCGCATATTTTGCGAGACCGTTTACTAAAAACCGGACAAGCCTTTTCTGAAGCAGAAATAGTGCAATGGCTTCAGCATTTATTACCTGTATTAGATTATATTCATCAACACGGAATTATTCACCGCGATATTTCTCCTGATAATATCATCTTTGATGGGGAGAAGAATTTACCCGTATTAATTGATTTCGGTGTAGGTAAGCAGGGAGTAGAAGCATCTGGTAATATGGCTGCTACTAACTCCGAGCAAGCCTATATTAACTATAAATCTATGGTGGGTAAAGTTGGCTATGCTCCCCACGAACAGATTCGGATGGGTCACTGTTCTCCTAGTAGCGACCTCTATGCTTTGGGCGTGACTGCAATTGTTTTATTAACAGGTAAAGCACCCCATGAATTGCTCGATCGCTATTCTTTAGAGTGGCTCTGGCAAGATTATAAACCCGTCAGTCACGGCTTGACTCAAATTCTGAATAAAATGCTTGCTGACAGACCGCGAGAGCGCTATCAATCGGCAATGGAGGTACTTTCCGCAATGGGTGGAGCGCGATCGCAGCCTACTGTTATTAATCCACCTGGGACAGGATTTGTACCGCAATCGCCACAAAAACCTGTATTTCCCAGCCAACAACAGGCTTCTTTTTATCCGCAGATTACAGGTATTCCATCACAACCACCACAAGTCACTCCACCTCCAATCGAGCAACGTTCCTCGCTGCATCCTGAATTCGTGAAACTTTGCCATCAAGAACTAACTAATTTTGTGGGACCAATTGCGAGTTTTTTAATTCAAGATGCTTTAACTCAAAATCCTAGTATATCGGCTCATATGCTGGTAGAAGCTTTAGCCGAAAAAATTCCCAATCCACAACAGGCGATCGCGTTTCGTCGTCGTTTGTACTAGATTTAAATACATCCTCGTAGGGTGGGTTATTTAACCCACCCTACGAACTTTTCTGGTACTGGTGTAGCGATCGCGCGATCGATAGTATCTTGACAGATAGCGATCGCCCCCTGTAGTAGTGCTGTAGTAGTGCTATTGTTTCACCCCTACTTTGCAGTACAGCCATGACAATCGAACAACTATTTAATGGTGCAAATATCTTCGTTTTACCCTTTTGGGTATTGATAATTCTGCTGCCAAATTGGGGCGTAACCCGAAAGATAATGGAATCTTACTTACCATTTGTCGCCCTGGCAGCGTTATATGGCTTTTTCTTCGTCAATAGTCTCACTGCCGAAAACGCCCAAGCTTTATCCAATCCCCAATTAAAACTAGCAGATCTGGCTCAAATCTTTGCCAATCCGAAAGTCATGGCGACGGGATGGACTCATTATCTCGTCATGGATTTATTTGTCGGACGCTGGATCTACTGGGAAGGACAGCGCACCGGAGTCTGGACAATTCACTCTTTAGCTTTGTGTTTATTTGCAGGTCCTTTAGGCTTACTCTCCCACATCCTCACTAGCACCATCAGCCAAAAGTTTTTTATTCGTACCGAAGAAGCTAAGGTAGAAACTGCTACCACCTCTAGCTAAATTGGTAATGGGTAATGGGTAATTGGCAAGAGGTAAGAAGCAAATTCTGTCTCCTGTCTCCTTCCGATTGCTGACAACTGATAACTGACAATGCTACAAGTTGGTGGTAGAGCGATCGCTCTTATACTAAAACGGTATTCGTAGTTGCCAACTCCAGGCAGAACAAGTTCAACAATAGCCATAGCAAGAAAGAATTACACCCTGCTATATGCAACCAATTCGCACGTTTAATGTCTCTCCTCGCCTATCGCCACGCCTCGAACCTCTCCGGCGGCTGGCTTACAACTTGCATTGGGATTGGAACGTTGAAAGCAAAGATTTATTTCGGCGCTTAGACCCCGATTTGTGGGAATCGAGCCACCATAACCCCGTGTTAATGTTGGGTAACATCAGTCAAGCGCGGTTGCAAGAAGTGGAGGAAGATGAAGGCTTCTTGGCGCAAATGGATAGAGCAGCCCGTCAGCTAGATGACTACTTGCAAGAACGCACCTGGTACGATAAGCAACGGGGACAGAAGACGGGAGACGGTAGCCTTGCCACGCAGCACGCGCTCCACGAATCTACGCGCTATGCCAAAGAGTGTTACGCTTATTTTTCGGCAGAATTTGGTCTAGTAGATTGTTTGCCTATCTACTCTGGTGGCTTAGGGGTACTAGCAGGAGATCATCTCAAATCTGCGAGTGACTTGGGTTTACCACTGGTAGGTGTGGGCTTACTCTATCAGCAAGGCTATTTTGCCCAATATCTCAACGCTGATGGTTGGCAACAAGAACGCTATCCCATCAATGACTTTTATAATATGCCACTGCACTTAGAGCGCAATCCTGACGGCTCTGAGATTCGCGTTGCTGTAGACTACCCTGGAAGAACCGTCTATGCAAGAGTCTGGCGCGTGCAGGTGGGGATGGTTCCGCTGTACATGCTCGATACCAATATCGAACCTAACGGTGCTTACGACCATAACATCACCGACCAACTCTACGGCGGCGACCTCGATATGCGCATCCACCAAGAAATTATGTTGGGAATTGGTGGCGTGCGGATGCTGAAGGCGTTGGGATATAACGTCACGGCATACCACATGAACGAAGGACACTCGGCATTCTTGGCGTTAGAACGCATCCGCGTGTTGATGCAGGGTGAAGGTTTGAGTTTTACTGAAGCCAGGCAAGTCGTAGCGGCGAGTAACCTATTTACCACCCATACCCCGGTTCCCGCAGGGATCGATTTGTTCCCCGCGGACAAAATGTTGTATTACCTGGGACATTATGCCGATGCATTCGGGTTGGGACGCGATGAGTTTTTGGGCTTGGGACGCGAAAATACTGGGGATCTGAGCGCGCCTTTTAGTATGGCAGTGTTAGCGCTGAAAATGGCGACTTTTGCCAACGGGGTAGCCCAGTTACACGGTGTCGTCTCGCGCGAGATGTTTCAAGGATTGTGGCACGGTGTTCCAGAAGAAGAAGTGCCAATTACAGCCATTACTAATGGGGTTCACGCCCGTAGTTGCGTTGCTAAGTCAACCCAGGAATTATACGATCGCTATTTGGGTCCGAATTGGTCTTCAGCCCCCAGGGAGAATCAGTTATGGGAACGGATGGATGCAATTCCCGATGAGGAGTTGTGGCGCAACCACGAACGCTGTCGTCTGGACATGATCGTTTACGTGCGGGAGCATTTAGTCAAGCATTTGCGCGATCGCGGCGCTTCTCCTGCTGAAATTGCCGAAGCTCAAGAAGTTTTAGATCCCTATGCTTTAACCATCGGCTTTGCACGGCGCTTTGCTACCTACAAGCGGGCAACTTTATGGATGCGCGACTTTAAGCGGATCGAGAAAATTCTCAGCAACAAAGATCGGAAAGTACAATTTGTCTTTGCAGGTAAAGCACACCCTAAAGATATTCCAGGCAAAGAACTGATCCGCGAGATCAACCGCTTTATTCGCGAACACGGACTAGAAAAGCAAGTCGTCTTCGTCCCCAACTACGATATCAATATTGCACGGTTGTTAGTAGCTGGCTGCGACGTTTGGCTCAACAATCCCCGCCGTCCCCGCGAGGCTTCCGGTACGAGTGGGATGAAAGCGGCGATGAATGGACTACTCAACTTGAGTGTTTTAGATGGATGGTGGGATGAAGCTGATTACGTCCGCACTGGTTGGGCGATTGGACATGGAGAAATTTATGACGATCCCAATTTCCAAGATGAAGTCGAAGCAAATGCTTTGTACGATTTAATCGAGCAGGAAGTTGCCAGACTATTTTACGATCGCGATACTGACAATCTGCCCCGCCACTGGATTGCCAAAATGAAGGATGCAATTCGGATTAACTGTCCGTTTTTCAATACTTCGCGGATGGTGGGCGAGTACGCCTTACGGGGTTATTTCCCAGCTAGCGATCGCTACTCTACCTTAACTGCCGATAATTTTGTCCCAGCGAAAGAATTGGCTCGTTGGAAAGCCGATTTAACCGAACACTGGAACTACATTAAAGTTGTCGAGATCGATATTGCCGAACCAGCAGAAATTCAAGTGAATCAAAATATTGCTGTCAAAGCCAGGATCGATCTTGCCACATTGTCCCCTGATAGCGTGCAGGTAGAACTGTATAAAGGTAACGTCGATGCTAGTGGGGAAATTGTCAACGGCGTACCAATTACGATGCAGTTTCAAGGTACAGATCCACAGGGGATGAGTATCTATACGGTTGAAATTAACTACACCACTTCTGGTTTACAAGGATTGTCATTACGGGTATTGCCAAAACACAAATATCTGTCCAATCCCTACGAGACGCGACTAATTCTCTGGGCGGAGGACTCCAGCACTGTCAAGGTTAGCAGCTTGGACGGGCAAGGGAGCAGGGACAACAATGTACCCGCTGGTGCGATCGCCTAATACCCAGTTCCGCTCTAAACCCCAGTACCACCAATGCGCTGCCACATAAGCACAGATCAGACTGTCTAGTTGGTCTTCTACTGCTTTAAGGGCAGCAAGAGTAAGTGGTGCGTGGCGATCGTTTAAAACCGATTGTATTCTCTTGTGACTCGTGATGAAGGGAATTTTGCCCCCCTTTTTATGGGGGGTTGGGGGGATCTCCGAGGATTGATGACTCTCCTGGCTCAAAACCAGAGCAGGTTCTAGAGTTGACAAAACATCAACAATATGCTGGCGGAGTTTGAGCAGTTCTAAGTAACGTTCCGCCAGCTTTCCTTTTTTATATTTGAGAATCCGATCTAGCTGAAACAAATGTACGATCGCCGGATGCGGAAACACCTCAATTTGGTAGCGTCCTGGCATTTGAGGAGTAATTTCTGGCGCGTGGTTGAATCCCCTAGCTGCCAAAGCCAAACCAAAATCTACTGTCCTTTGAGCAAAAGGTAGGCTGAGATTAGCTGGATAGCAACCAGCATGATATTTACCAAAATATTTGTGGGTGAGTTTGTCGGGTAGGCGCATCCCCGTAGCATTGGGGATCAGAGTCGGTGCGTCTACGGCGATAATTGCAGGTTCTTGCGGTTGTACCCAAGTGTCGATCCAAGTGAGGATATCGGTAATAGATTCTCTGCGGTCTAAATCTAACAGATGTAATTGTCCGTTTGTCAATTCTAAACAGCACAGCCCGCTTGCACCAGAACGCCAGCCCAAGTCAATTCCTAGAAATTTCATTACTCAAAAATTTTTTTGTGTTTGGCTATACATCTCTCTGACGAGAAGATACTACTTTTGGATTGCACTTAGTTTCAGCCTATAGGTAGGGCAAGCGGTTAGCGAGCGGTAGTTACTATCAAACTATCACTGCAAATGTTTAGAAATATTTAGAGAGATTGACAATGGAAACTCGTCCTGCTAAAGATTTACCACAAGTTGCTAAAGCTTACAACGGTGTAGACCGCAATAGCTTCCTTTTCGGATGGAATCCCCAAGCTGAACTCTGGAACGGACGTTTAGCAATGATTGGATTCCTGGCTTATTTACTTTGGGATCTAGCTGGCTACAGCGTCGTGCGCAACGTACTTCATTTAATCGGCTAATTCTATCCGTTAGCTTAACAAAAGTAGAGACGTTATTTACAACGTCTCTACAATTCATCAGCATTTGATTAACAAATCTGATTCGCTAGGAAAATATTTGTCCGATTTGGTGTCTGCATCCAGCAGGCTCAGCAGTAATTTAGCAACCAGGCGATTGCAGACTTTACCTAAACAAAAACCTATTTTTGGTTTATTTAGGATATGTATGACCAAATGATAATGCAAGTTTTAGAACTTGTTTCAGTACCTGTTTTTTCCCTAATTGCTTGCTCAAGTGCTGTATTATCACAACTTCGGCAGCCAATTTACACTAACTTCGGGTTCATGGCAACTTTTGGTGATCTTACGCCAGGATCAAGATAACCTCTTCAAAATTCAAAGGTTGTGGAACTCCTTCAACAATTATTGCCTGACTCCAAACAGCTTCGATTTAGAGAATTGGAACTTTGACCCAGCCAACAAGCACTTGAGCGTGACGGTGTCTTCCACACAAGCGATCGCGCAATGCCCTGTTTGCAGGAGTTGGAATCGTCGGATTCATAGTCGGTATCAGCGAACCCTTCAAGATTTAGCATTGGCACAGTACGGGATGACTCTCCAGTTGCACGTGCGCAAATTTTTCTGTACCAATTCAATCTGCCAGCGCCGCATTTTCACCGAACGCTTACCCGCAGTGACCGTTGCTTGGGCACGTCGAACGAACCGTCTGGCTCAAGCGTTGAGTGCTGTTGCGCTGGCGCTCGGGGGTGCGGCAGGTGTCCGCTTGAGTCATCAGTTGAACCATCACGTTAGCCGTAATACGTTGCTAAAGTTGATTTCCAGACTTCGCCCGTCCACGATTGCCGCGCCTCAAGTGGTAGGTGTAGACGACTTTGCGTTTCGCAAAGGACAACGCTACGGTACGATTCTGGTGGATTTGGATCGGCATCGACCGATTGCCCTGTTGAAAGACCGGGAAGCCAATACCCTTGCCGATTGGCTCAAGCAGCATCCCAGTGTACAAGTGTTATCGCGAGATCGCGAGATCGCTTACAAGCAGGGTATGAGCGAGGGAGCGCCAAATGCGGTTCAAGTGGCAGACCGCTTTCACCTGCTGCAAAACCTGGCTGAAATTTTGGAACGCTTTTTTGCAACCCATTACTCTGCATTAAAAGCCGTTGAGGTTGCTCATCAACGGAAGTTAAGTCAGGGGGGAATTGCTCTGCCCACCCAACCGTCTGTGCGACAGCAGCAAGCAGAGCAACGGCGGGCACGACGACTAGAGCGCTACGAGCAGGTTCATACCTTACGTCAGAAAGACTTGACGATACCTGATATTGCTCATCATCTTGGGATGGGGGAGCGCACGGTGTTTCGCTATCTAGCAAGTCCCCAGTTCCCTGAATGGCAACCGCATCCTCGCCACACCAGAAAAAGTGCGCTCGACTCTTATAAACCTTACCTGGTTGAGCAATGGAATGCGGGACAACGTCAGACAAAGCGGTTGTTTGCTCAGCTCCAACAGCAAGGATATGCAGGGAGCTTTCAGACGGTGGCTCGCTATACCCATCGTTTGCGTCAAGCCCAGCGTCAACACTTGAATGCCGCAGATGGACGAGGACCAGCCCCACCCATTAAGGATATTAGACAACCCCCTCTGACGGCGCGACGAGCAACCTGGCTGATTTTCCAACGACCGGAGCAACTTAAGGATGACGATGAAGCGCTTGTTACCCAATTGAAAGCCCAGCACCAGGAGATTGAAACAGCAATTACTCTCTGCCGTGCGTTTGCTCAACTGGTGCGTCAACGGCTACCGGAGCAACTTGACCTCTGGGTTGAACAAGCTGCCAACTCTACTTTGGTTCAGTTTCAGAGATTTGCTCGCAGTTTGCAACAGGACTATGAAGCAGTCAAAGCAGGCGTGACATTGACAACCAGCAATGGACAAGTGGAAGGACAAATTAATCGACTGAAGATGCTCAAGCGACAGATGTATGGTCGTGCGGGCTTTGACCTACTAAGACGAAGAGTTTTGTTAGCAGATTGATTCTATCGTGGGCTGTCCAGTAGCTGCTCTCAACAGGGATCGCCAAAAGTTACCATGATCCCGAAGTTCGTGCAATTTTGCAGGCTAGGGTCGTAGATCCCGTCTAAGTCTGCTATTAGCGTTCTAAATAATGCACAGACTTCCAACAGTTGATGCCAAGATGCGCGAGCATCGTGCCAGTCGTGACATCTCTATAGCCACAATTAAGCCAACGTGATTCAGACTGACTTCTGCTACCAACCTTTGAAATCCCTCTCGTCCTTCGGCTGTTGCTCCCGATTTCCCTAAATCGTCATTAATGACCAAAATCCGATTTGAACTCCATCCCAAGGCTTGAGCACGATCCACCAACCCGTACTGAAGTTGTGTTGATTCTTGATGCTCTAGCACTTGTTGCAGGGTAGATTGTCGTACATAGACAACAGCCAAACGCTCCAGATGAACGGGCAGAATCTTCTCGGAGCGGAATTCTCGTATATTAGTCCTGTAGCTCATGGCTCTCCTCCTCGGTCAGTTTCATTTGACCAACTAGCAGTTGAGTCAGCAGCCAGAGCAGGCGTTGGCGATTTGCAACTGGTAACTGTAGCCACAAGTGAGCTACTGTTGGCGGACTAGACGGGGGGGACTTCTCGCTTTGGCATACCGCACCTTCCTGAGTACCTAAATCTGCGGTTACTTGGTATCGTGCGACTAACGCTACCAACCCTAATAACCCTTCTATACTGACGATAGCTGAAGAATTTTGTTTATGGCTTATGTCGGTATTGCGCTTGGGTAATCGAGCGAACTTTTGGCTGGCTGAATCGATTTCGACGGTTGAGTAAAGATGATGAGGTGTATTCAGCGGTGAGTGAAGCCATGATTTATGGTTCTTTACTTCGTCTCATGGTTAAGCGATTAGCTGCTTAATATTTACTTTACGAATCAGCTCTAATGCAACACCTGTTAAAAAAACGTTGGATGTATCGAGCATTGCTAAACCGTGTTTCTAATAAATCTAGTTTAGCTTATCTACAACTGTAATACTTGAACCTCGCTAGCTTTGAGGTGCTGTTGTGCCTGTAGAATAGCTGACTTTTCCCAAGTCTGGGCAATTTTGCACAACTCCTGCCAAGTATCTGCTGTCAGTCCTACCATATCGCCTCTATCTGGCGCGGTTTTGGCAATCAGCAAGTCGCGATAGAAGCTGGCGAGGCTTTGCAGGATCGCTAGTAGCGGCTCTTTGCCATATTCCAATAAGTCTCTCAAAACCCCTAGTACAGTATTATCGTCATCGCGAGCGATCGCCTCCAACAGCGTTAGTAATTCATGTTCTGGCACTGCACCCGCGACTTCCCAAACCCAGTTAGGGGTGATAGTCGTGGAGAGCAGGCTCAGTTGGTCGAGCAAGCATTGGGCATCGCGCAAACACCCAGAAGATAGCCGTGCTACTAATCCAATTGCTTCTGGAGTGATGTCAATCGATTCTCGAGCGGCGATCGCGCTTAGATGTTGCACCATTGCTTCATTGCCAATTCTTTTAAAGTCGAACCGTTGACTGCGTGAAACAATCGTAGCAGGGACTTTATGAACCTCGGTGGTACAAAGGACAAAGACGACGCGAAAGGGCGGTTCCTCCAAGGTTTTGAGTAAGGCTTGGAACGCTTGATTGCTGAGCGAGTGACATTCATCGATGCAATACACTTTGTAGCGGCACTCAATCGGTGCTAATTGGCAGCGTTCGATCGTCTCCCGAATATTTTCGACGCTGGAATTGCTAGCAGCATCAATTTCGATCGTATCGAGCGCCGAGGAGCTGGCAATTGCTTTGCAGGAGTTGCATTGACCGCAAGGCGAAGGTGTAGGGGAATCTGAGTTTTGGCAGTTAAGAGACTTGGCTAGAATGCGGGCGCTGGAAGTTTTACCCGTACCCCTCGGACCAGTAAACAAGTAAGCAGGAGCAATGCGTCCAGAATTAATCGCGTTGGTCAGCGTTGTAGCAACGGCTGGCTGTCCTACTAACTGGGCAAAAGTCTGGGGTCGGTATTTGTGGTGTAGCGATCGGTATGACATGTTATTGAAATTTGAATTTGACGAACCACCCCAAGCGCCTTCTAACTGGGACTTGGGGTGGAAAGATGCAATGGCAAAGATTAAATGGGAATGTCGTGCGTTAAGCCACGAGCGAGCCGATTAAAACCTTTGACAGTAGGCATTTCAAGTTGTTTTTGCGGACATTTTCCTCCCGCCTCAATCATCGCTATACCCATCGGAGGGAAGAGCATTTCTACTGCTAATTTTGCTGCAATGTAGATTAACGTTTTACTACTTAAAATCGGGGTAAGCAATTGGCGATCGAAGCTGTAATTTTCGACATCGACGGCACACTAGTTGATTCTGTTGACTTTCACGCGCAGTCATGGGAAAAAACTTTCCAGCACTTTGGTCATCAGATTCCCTACAAGCAGATCCGCACCCAAATCGGTAAAGGCAGTGACAAGTTAATGCCAGTCTTTTTCTCAGTTGAAGAACTGAATGAATCAGATGGCGGTCGAAGCCCGACTAAAGGCGAACGCATGCGAGATTACCGCAGGGAACTGTACAAGCGTGAATATCATCCCCGCATCAAAGCTTTTCCTCAAGTGCGCGAGTTATTTTTGCGAATCAAAGCGGATGGCAAACGCATTGCTCTAGCTTCCTCAGCGACAAAGGACGATCTGGCAACCTACACGCAGATCCTGAATGTTGAAGATCTCCTCGATGCTGCAACCACTACCACCGAGGTGGAATCATCTAAGTATTACAGTTGTAGATAAATAGAAGAATGAATTCGCTTTTGGTAATGGTAGTAACGAGCAGTAGCTTGATGAGATCTGCGCCAATAAGACCAACGCAAAACGTGTTCAAGACACCAGAATGTGGGAAACAAGAATCGAGATACCCACCGCTTCATCTCCCAGATACTTAGTCGGACAATAAACCTCGTGCCGCTTTGAACGCAGTTAGACTGCCAGTTGTTACTAGAGGTAAAGGGGGGGTAGAGGAGTGAATAGCAGGCTCACAAGAGTGTCGTAAGACGGTGAGAAATATTTGAGCAGCCAGGACGAGGGTGATGTGTCGATGCCAACCATGCCAGGAACGAACTTCGTACTCTCCTAAACCTAGCTGGTCTTTAGCAAATTTAAAGCACTCCTCAATCCGCCACCTTTGCCCGGCGATTTGAACCATCGTTTCTAGGGTAGTATCGCTCTTAGCAAATACTTGATAGTAGCTGACGCGAGGATCTTCAGGGTGTTCTAGAGAGCGGCGGAACAATAACCAACGTTGAAAACCATCTGATCTGTCACAATTAACTGGCACTTTCGCCCAGTCATAGTATCTTTCTCCCTTACTGCCAGCTCCACAGCTAAGACGTTGCCACAGCTGGCTGTCCGGCTGAGGTAACAGTTCTTGGGCTTGATAACGTTGCCAGCCAATAACTACAGGCTGCTTCTTGCTGACCGTGAGTATATACGGTTGTTTAGCAGTCTTTTCCAGCCACCACCACAATGAACCATCGTTGCCATAAACCTCATCAGCAACAAACCAGGCGGGACGTATTCCGTCTTTAAAAGCTGATTCCAACATCTGTTGTGCTAGTTGAGGTTTAGTCGCAAATGTGATTGATTTTGGAACTGCTCCCTTCTTACGTTTGCTTTGATCTTCACTCCATGTGCGCGGTAGATACAAACGGCGATCGATCAACGTATGTCCTTTGTCGCTAATGTAGGACATGAACACACCTACCTGGCAATTCTCCAAATGTCCAGTTGTGCCATAATACTGCACCTGTACGCCTACTGACTGCTCTCCTTGCTTCAGAAAACCTGTTTCATCAATTGCCAAAATATCTGTTTCACTCTTCAAATGCTCCACTGCATACTTTCTAATTTCTGCACACACTGCGTCCGCGTTCCACTGCGCCCGTCCTAGTAAATGTTGGAAGCGATAGGGATTGCTATACCCTACCTGTTCTGCCATTTGCCATCCATTCTTCCGCTCAACTGGGCTTAGTAGTGCCTGGATATAGTCATACGCTGCAAGACGTGCTTCAGAACGAGCGAAGTGCTTTCCCAGTTTTTGCTGAAACGCTTTCAATCTACTGCTCCATTGGGAGAGCGCTTCTAATACAACACCTGTTAAAAACACGTTGGATGTATCAAGCATTGCTAAACTGTATTTCCTTACAAATCTAGTTTAGCTTATCTACAACTGTAATATAAAGGAGTACTAACTTTTAATAATTCTGCTAATTTTTCATACCTGAGTTTTCTCGGCTTAAAAGAAGTGACTCGTCCATACATATCAACATAGCCTTTAGCAGAAGCATCTTTCTCTAGCTTTTCCAAAGAACGTTTCCGATAGTGAGGAAGCATATCTAACGAACCATGTCCCAGTACCGCAGCAATATATTCATCCTCTGTCTCGCAATCTGCCATAATACTTGCTTTAGTGCGACGAAATTGATGGCTCTTCAAATAAAATCTGTTGCCATATTTATCTTTAAGGTCTGCTTTTTCGCTAAAGTTCTTTAGCCAAGGGTTAATAATTGTACTTGCTAGTAATTCTGGGAGATAAATGGGGTCAATTTCAAACCGCTTTCCTTGTCTAGCACCATCTTTATTAGCTGTAGAAGTTTTACAAAACAATTTATCAAAATCCGAATCACAACCAAACTGACTATCTAAAAACTTCTGCTGTTCTCTGACTAATTCGGCTACCAATGGATGAATTTGATAAAATCGCCAGTGTTTTCTTTTTTCTATCCAGCGGAGAATGAACCACTGATTACCTTCTTGTTTAAGACATTGACGAGGCATGATTTGAAGTTCCCCAATCCGACATCCTAAAACGAATTGGAGTCTAAATAATCGTTCTAGTGGTGGAGGAAATAAGCCGAAATTTTCGTAAACTTGAGCGAGAACTTCTTCAGGAATTATTTCTATTTTAGGTGTTAACTTGTGATAAGTAGTAGGGCATAATTAAACGTAAGATAGAGAAAAGCCAAAAACTTGCTGATTTTGACCACTCATGCCTGCTCCTTTACGTATCGTTTTGACAGAGTCAGAAGACCGGACGTTGAGTGAACTTCGGGTTGCCAAAACCGTTGCTCAACGTACCCGAGATCGAGCACAAATGCTTCGACTCAATGCTCAAGGATGGGTAGTGCCAGCGATTGCCGAAATTTTTGAGTGCCAAGAGCAGACAGTGCGCGAAACCATCCGCCGTTGGCAGCAGCAAGGGTTAGGTGGATTATGGGATGCTAGTGGACGAGGAGCTAAAGCCAAATGGCAAGAAGCAGACATGGCCTACCTAGAACAATGCCTAGAGCAAGAAGCCAGAACCTATAATAGTCAACAGCTAGCCCAGAAGCTAGAGCAAGAACGACAGGTAAACCTAAGTGCTGACCGGATTCGCCGCATTCTAAAAAAAAGGGCTTTAGTTGGAAGCGGACTCGACACTCGCAACGGGGCAGACAAGATCCTGAGTACAAAGCACTCAAGCAAGCCGACTTAGACACACTCCAACTAGCTGCCTGTGAAGGGTACATTGACCTGAAGTATCTTGACGAATCGGGATGTTGTCTGGAAAGTCCAGTCAGTTATAGTTACTCTCGCATTGGAGAGCAGAAACACCGAAGAGCAGGTCAAATCCTATGGAGACCGCATTAGTATTCTAGGGATATGGCAACCAGAGCAGTCGTTTGACTATGCTCTGGTACAAGGCAGTTTCCACAAGGAACGCTATGTTAAAGTGATGAACGCTCCTTGCCCAAAAGAGTGAGCAGACATTGCTACAAACCGGACGGCTCACAGTCGTGGTGCAAGATAATGGTTCGGCTCATACCAGTCATCTTGCCCGTGAGCACTGGCAGCAGTGGCAGTCGAAAGGGCTATATCTCTTTTTTCTCCCCCAATACAGTTCACATATGAATCTGATTGAAGCGCAGTGGCATCAACTCAAAACCCATGAAATAGCCGGAAGGATTTTTGATAACGAGTATGATTTAGCGAATGCCATGATTGAGGGCATGGAGAATCGAAGTCAACAAGGGGGATGGACACTGGAACGTTTTATGTTTAAATCTGCCTAGCTACTTATTTACGAGATATGTAGTTTAACTTAAGCCACTTTTCTTCTGTCCATAGTTTGACAGCATAAGCCAGAGTAGTATGACGATGGGCTTGGCTACTTTGAGTAACAAATTCTTGTAATAAAGTATTGGTTACTAAATCGGGCTGTCTATATCCTTTAGATTGCAAAAAAACATCAAATTGCTTTAGGTAATCAACTCGTTTTCTCGTTACACTCAAGGAAGATTTTTCCCTAGCACTTGCCTTAGCAGTTAATTTAGCCAGTAATTTCAACCAAGGTAACGAGAAATCTTGAAAATAGAAATTGCGAGTTCCTTGGATTTTGGCTTCTTCTTCACAATAGCCAAGTTCTGTGACTGGCCAAACATCCTTTTCCATTAACGGGTCTTGTAAAAACTTCCCTCCTAATGGGACTTTAAAACTTTCTAAGCCCAAATATAGCCGAACTTAGCTCTGTGAGAGGCAAATACATCAACATGCTCATTAAGCCAGCGGACTAAACGAAACTCGACTGCGGTGCGGAATGCCTCCAATGCTTCGGCAAAGGTTTGTAAGGGTTTGGTTGCCCAACGTCTGCGGAATCCGCCGGTCAACTGATGCCAAAGGATGAAGGTGTAAGCGATGAACACTAAAACCCAATGACGCTTCATACTCAGAGCATCCCGAACTTGATACTCACTCAAACCCAACCAGCCCTTGGCTTCTCGATAGAAGACCTCCACCCAGTTGCGAGCAGAATATGTTTGAGCTACCCAAGCCGCACTGACTTGGTTGTCAGAGGCATTGGTGAGAAAGTAATCCACCTCCGTCGCTTGCTCGAAACTAGAGGCATTGAGTTGAATCGCCAGCCAGCGAGTGCCTTCGAGCTTCGGAACGTGAACTGGTAACAGCGCCACCCAAACTGTCCGGGGCTGCTCCAGATTGAGTTGCACAGGTGTGAACTGCTCCACTGCCAAGGTTTGAGCAATAGCTTCTAATCCCTGCTTACGAGCAGACTCATCACCTGATGTTTGAGCAGTAACTTGGCGGTTTTTGGCGATTGCTGCCACGTAAGTTAGGTTTCTCGACTCCAACTGCTTGAGAAAAGGCGTGTTATTACCGTAGCCTGCATCAATTACAGTCACACCCGGTCGATAACCGCGCTTCAAGCATTGGTCAACCAAGTCTAGAGCCAGGTCAGGTTTTTTCTGGAAGTTGGGGTCTGCCTTGCCTTGCTCGAATAAACTTGCGTGTTGATAGAGTGCAACATCTAACGGCAGACGTCGCACTCCATCATACAAGTAGGTAGTCAGCAGCACAATACCATTGTCAGTCTTGCCAATCTCCCCAATGTACTGCCGTCCTACCCCATCAGTAGCCGCACCACTTTTGCGATGTCCCGAATCATCTACAATCAATGTGAAACCTTGACTCGGGGTCGTCTGGCGACACTGGTGCATCACCTCCAACCGCCGATTATTTAGCTTGACTTCATCCCAAGGGGCATTGTTGAGAAAATGTCTGAGGCTGTTGTAGGAGCCATCTACTGTATTTGTGACCAGTTGGCTCAGGTTTTTGCGCTGACTCTCACCCAGCAGTCCCCCTAGATAAACACGAAATTCCTGCCGCTGCTTCTGACGCGAAAATACATCATCAAACCGACGACACCAGTTCTCAAAGCACTGCGGCATCGCTGCTGGTACTTGATCTTTCACCTTACGTTGCTCCTGTCGAGACTGACGTAAAACGCAACTCCTACCCGCATTCTAGCTCAATTTGCTCCATCTTTCTTACAAAGTCCCACTAACTCAGACTCAGCCACTCGCTGCCTTAACACTTCATCCGAAAATACTTCTGCCATTATTCCTCTTCTCCTCTGGTGTATTCGTCTAGTGTCATTTCATCTAACACATGGCTGTAGATGTCTTTTGTGGTAGCAATGGATGTATGTCCCAAAAGCTGTTGCACATATTGGTCAAGGTAGTTGTTTTGTATCATTCGGGTGGCGAAGGTATGTCTCATCAGGTGAGGATGGGCTTTAATTCCCGTTCGTGAGTGGAGTTGGTCAAATAGCTTATTCAACCGCACTAAAGACATGGCTGCTCCAACGTGCTTCCCTGATAAACTGACAAACAGCATTCCATGTCCCAGTTTTTCTGCTTCACAGGGGTATTCTTCCAGTAAGTATGCCTTGAGGGTTTCTTGTACCGCCTTTCGATTGTGCAGAATCGGGATTTCTCGTTCCATCCCTTTTGCGATAGCTTGATTAGGATTATCATCTCGTCTAACAATGCGGATACGTCCTCTTACATCAAGCTCCCTCACATCTTCGAGATGTAACCCTAATACTTCTCCCCTTCTCACGCCTGTTTCTCTTAGAAGCATGATGAGTAACCGATCTCGATAGGTGGTACAGGCATTAGCTAGAGTAGCTACTTCTTCATCGCTAAGACAACCAGGGAATCGCTTCGGTTCTTTGATTTTGATCCGTTTACGTTTTTCAGGAGTGCTTTTAACAATCCCTTTGAGAAATCCCCCTCGTTTTCCCATGCTCCGCACTAATTTAGTGAATTGCTTTTCATCGACTCTGCCTTCAATGGCATGGTGGGTATAAAATTCCTGAATGGCAGTCACTGTTTGGTTAACTGTCCTTACACTACGTGCAGACATGGTTTGTCGGATATTTTCAGCAATAACTTCAACGTTTCCCCCCATCAGATACCAATGGATAAAATCACCAAAATTTTCTAAATCAACTTCAGTCCAGTTCAAAGCTTGTTGTTCTAGCCAACGCCAAAAATCAACTAAACGATAGGCATAGGTGCTGATGGTGTTGTCTGCCAGTCCTCGTTTCCGACAGTGGTTAAGAAATCGCTGTATGGGTTCTATGGGTAAGCATGAAAAAGTATCAAAAACGCAATGGAAGCGTTGTGAGGTGTCGGGGTCAATTGCCCATACAACCTTAATCATGTTCTACGTTGTGGAAAATCCAATGCTTATAACGTATCACAAAGAAGAGGAGGTTTGTTGTTGTTGTTTTTATGTTGTAGATGTTTTTATTTCTATCTACATAAGGGTCCCACTCCTTTAATTAAGCCACTACCTAGATATTTCTCTATCCCTGTTATGGTTGCAGGCTTAGTTTCTCTATAATGGGTGACTTGAAACTGTGCGCCATACTGCGGATGATCCCGCCACAGACCAGTAAGCTGCAATGTTTGCCCTGCTTGGATATTGGCGAAGCTACCCACAATCGTTACTAAGTCGCGCTCTTGCGGTGTCTTCAACCTTGCCACCGTGTAGCCAGACTCTTCTGAATGGTAAGTCAACCGCTCCACAACACCTGTAAGGTATTCATACTGTGGGGTAGCTTGGGCTTGTGGCGTTTGGGGTAGAGTAGACATCAATGGCGCAAAATTTCTGGATGCTTTAGACAGTCAATTTAACTGACCTCGAATTCGTCTATATAGTACAAAAATACTATATAATTGTGCGGAAGTAAGGGTTAGAGGCAAATGATAGCACATATGCTATCATGTCAAGATGACAGTCAGAATCGTAGTTGACACGAGTGTATTTATTAGTGCGCTGATTAGCTCGAATGGAGCAAGCAGAGAACTGCTCAGACAATGTTTACAGGGCAAGTATCAGCCATTAATGGGCAATGCTTTGTTTTGCGAGTACGAACAAGTCATTAATAGAGAGGAAATCTTGCACTCATGTCCTTTGTCAGTAGAAGAAATACAAGTCCTCACATCTGCATTTATGAGTGTTTGCGAGTGGACGCGCATTTATTATTTATGGCGACCCAATTTAAAAGATGAAGCAGATAATCATTTAATTGAGTTAGCTATTGCTGGAAATGCTCGGATTATTGCTACGCATAATATTAAAGACTTTAGGCAAACTCAACTGATTTTCTCGGAAGTTTTCATCAAAAAACCAAGTGAGATTATCAATCTTTAATTAGGAGAAACATCATGGCTACTTTAACAATTCGCTTACCCGATGACAAACATGACAGATTAAAAGAATTGGCAAAAAGAAGAAATATCAGCGTTAACAAGCTAATTGAGGAACTGTCAACTATTGCTTTGGCTGAGTTTGATGCCGAAACTCGATTTCGCGCTATGGCAGCTAAAGGAAATGTAGAAGCAGGTCAAGATTTGCTCGACCGACTCGATCGGGAGTTATTGGAGTGACTGTAATAGATGGGGCGACAACGATGCACGTACTTTTGTTCCGGCGCGACCTGCGACTTAATGACAATGAAATCGTCACCCTAGCAGCAAACAATAACGCGGAAGTTCTGCCCTGTTTCATCATCGATCCCTGGTTTTACTCCATTTGGACGAAGCGTTCACAGGACTAACAATAGAAGTGCTGGAGTCATGCCGACAATTAGACCACTGATTGCAATTATCAGCCCGTCTTTTTCAATTAAGCCAAGACAGATCAGAACGATGGCGATCGCTGGCAGCATGTTACCAAAAGGAATTGGCAGGGCAATGATGAACCCCAGGATTAGCAAGAGCGCACCGACACACCGTTCGGCTTCAGGGCTGGTAAAAAACGACCAGCGTGGTTCAACAAAGCCTTCCAGCTTTTCTAGAAAAGGGATAGCTCCAGAAATCACCTGTTCGCAGTGTTCTTTTTTGAAACGTTGCTCCAGAAGCAAGTCGGGCAGCCAGGGTTGCTGGTATCCAAGCACTAACTGACCAGAAACCAGCAGCAAGGGCATGGCAACAAGGGCGGAAATTCCCGCAATCGGCAGAGGTAAAGCTTCCGGCAAGGCGCAGAGCAGCAGAGTTGGACCAAATGCCCGCTCTCCCATCTCGTCAAACAGATCCCGCAGGCACACTTCATCACCTTGATGCTGCGACACAAATCGCTGCAAAAGTTCAGATATTCGCTCAGTGTTGCCAGAAGTTTCCGGATTTCCAGCCAAAGGGATTAGTAAATTGTTCAATTTATCCCACCACAGTACGAGTTGCATTTTTGATTATAACAATTCCAGATCGAGCAACGGATTTGTCGGATTTTTTTGAGGACATCTCGTTCGACTAGAATTGAGACTAGGTATGAAGATATGGTGACTTCACCTCTCATCCTGGTTATTTCATGCTACTAACATCAGTAAATCTGCTCATAGTTTACCTAATTCGTGTTAGATATTTTCCTCAAAAGTTAGTCTCCTACTCTTAAATACCTATTGTTTGTCTCGATGTTTATTAATAGTAAATAGCTAGGTATTCCTCACAGACATAGCAAATCTAATACCTGTACAGCGCGGCGTTTAGTCTCCTCCTTTCGGCGATCGTACTTGCTCATCTGTTCGGGAGAAGCATGACCCGCTAACTGCTGCACCGTGACAATATCAATCCCAGCATCTAACAGTTCGCTGATGAAGGTACGGCGAAAGTCGTGCGGTGAAAAGTCATCAACGCCTGCTTCATTCGCCCGATTTTTCAACACTAGCCAAACTGATTGAGGAGTAAGACTTCGCACGATTACCTGTTTGCCTTTCCTAACGTGACACAGCAACGCCCCCCTGGTTTTACCCCTAATAGAAATCCAATCTTCAACTAGCGACAGCAGGAGCGGTGGTAAATACACGGTTCTGTCCTTATTCCCCTTGCCGCGCCGTACTTTTAAGGAACCATCCGCTACATTCAAATCTCGCAGTTCTAAATTCACCGCTTCCTCCCGTCGCAACCCGCCGCCGCGCAGGATTGCCATCAGCGCCGCATCCCTGGCTCCTATTACAGGATTTGGATCTTTCTTAGCTACGTCAATCAACCGAGCGACTTCATTTCTAGCCAATGCCCTGCCCCGCAGCTCCCGACTGTGCTTAATGTCTTGAATCGCGATCGCCTTTTGATAGTCCGCCGGATCTATTTGGTCGAGCAACAACGCTTCCTTGAGTACCCGCCGCAATGCCCCCAACATTTTGTTAGCTGTCGCCGGAGCATACTTCTCACTCAAGGCAAACCGAATCGCCGAAGTATGTTTGTATCTCAACGCCGCTCAATCTAAAGTTAGATGGTTAGCACTGCCCTGAGTTAGTAAACGGGCGATCGCATCCAGTCCGTGCTTCATCGTCCGGCGAGAACCCTGACTCAAGCTGCCTAAATACACCGCCGCCGGAGCGACAGATAACGGCTGCGGCTCGCTCAAGACTAAAGACTTCAACTCGACGGCTATCATAGCGATCGCGCTCTTTACTTATGAGAAGCGGAGTTTACTAAAGTAATTCTGTCATGAAGGCGATCGCAGAACTATTTGGGATTAATTATTCAATCGCTGAATCTCGCTGAATCTTTTCGGCAAAGTACGAGCTATTCTCAGCAAGACAACGGCAGCTAACTGTTAATTGTCGCTCGATCGTTACATAACTTAAAATAGTGGGAGGGAAAGAAAAAAGCGTGTTATGAAGAAATCGCCAGATTTAGCACCTGAAACTATCGACCGAGTGATTGAGATGGCATGGGAGGATCGCACGCCGTTTGAAGCGATTGAACTTCAGTTCGGTTTGTTAGAAAAGGATGTCATCGCGTTGATGCGTCGTCAGATGAAACCATCTAGTTTCAAGATGTGGCGGGAGCGCGTGACTGGACGCAAGACCAAGCATACTTCACAAACGCGGTTTCATCGAAGGAAGATTTAAGTCACAGCGGCAAAAGACTTGATGCAAAGACTTGATGCATGGATGAGCAGCAATCGCACTGTATGGGACAGAAATCGGAAATGTTTTCGGCAAAGTCTGAGCTAGCTTGTTTCTTAGAGAGTATGCCTACCCCGTAAAGGTTTTAAGTTGTTTTGGTGATGACACTCTGTTTTAGAGCCAACGGAAATCTTAACTTGGAAGCTATACCTGAGTGGCTAGCAGTTGAATACTCTTTTGATGCCGCAGAGCTTGGCTTCTATAGCGTGTGGATTGTACCCTGGATTGCCGAGCCAGCTCTTGCAGTAGGCGCGTTGGAGCTAGATGATAGTGTATCAGGGTGGGTTGCTTACCTTAAAACTTTGGGTTTTGATAATGTAGTGCAAGTATCGTGCCACCAGTTTTTTAGTCCTAGAGCCGATCGCGATCGTTAACTCTATACCGACACGGCGATCGCTTCGAGCGAATCATTCCTGAATCTTTTCGGCAAAGTTTAGAGACTCCAGCTCTATGTGCTGCCAAAATTCTCAGATTCATCTCAATTGGCATTACTGGGTATGACTAGACACTATTGGGGATGACTGGAGTATATTCTAGTGCTGCTCGATCCCAATTGCCTAAATTGGCAGCTGCCTCGTAGGTGCTTTGCAGGAAAGTAAGTAGTATAGTATCTGGATCGTCAGCTTGTCGCACAGCTTCGTAAGGCAGGACGAACTCTCTCATCTGGGAGTTATAAAACGCTGAGTGCGGCTGCACTAGGTAATCTTTGAAGCCTTCTGGTTCTGGGTAGGAGTAAGCATAAAACAGCGCTTCGGTCGAACCACCGCCAAACCAAAAACCACAACTACTCACCTCGTGGGAGTATGCTTCTCGCGTCACCCAGTCTGCCATATTGGGGACACCACCAGGATGTTGTGGAGCGCGTCGTCCAGAGAAGCGAGTCACAGCCAGGTCAAAGCTGCCCCAGAAAAAATGTACTGGGCTACACTTGCCAACATACCGAGAGCGAAATAGATTCATGACTCGGTTCGCCTGCACCAAAATTCGCCAACACCGTCGAGCATACTCTGGGTCGTAGGCAGCATGATTGTGATCTTGCTCAAACGGAATCGGATTAGCAACTTCCTGTGGCATCGTCCAAATCTGCACCTGGATACCAATCGCTTTCAAGGTACTCATCACCGCTTGATAAAAATCAGCCACGGAGCGGGGAGCCAGTTCAATGCTCTTGGTCGTGCCGTCGCTAGTCTCGATGCGTAGCTGATGGTCTAGAAAATCAAAGTCGATTTGAAAGCTGCCCGTTCTGTAGGGGATGGCGGAAGTTGTCAATCCGCGTGGAGTCACGTATAAAGTGGAGTGCCACCAGTGGTTGACTTTAGGAGCTAAAGCCAAGCGAATTTTCCCAATAATCTGAGTCCACAGGTGCAGTGTTTCATAGGTGTCCTGCCAATCGGCGAGTAACAAGCTAGACCAGGTGGTAGCGTTAGACGTGTCAGGCGCAGGAGCAACCATAATGGAAACCAAAGAGAGTAGGACAGCAACCAGCAAATCGATGACTAACAACAGTCTATAACCTACTTGGTGGTGCTGTAAAAATCGCTGCCAAGCAGGTTGTCTTTTCTCCCTGGGATAATCTTGTCACTAACTGGTAAGTGCGCGAACGCACCTGCTGAGACAGAGTGAGAAATCTTTTCGGCAAAGTTTAGCTACTCCAGTTTATAGGGGCTAACCAGTAATCCTGGGGAATCCCCTGGAGGCGGGGAAACAGCAAGAAAGCACCGAGCAGGTAATCGATAGCATTCTGATAGACTGCGATTCCACTAAAAGTTTTTGCATATAAAACTAGGGCTTGCCGTAAGAATTAAATGAAGCAAGTTAAACAACTCCGCTTCGACAAACTCGCTTTACTATAGGAAAAAAATTATGCAATTTGACCAACTGCAAAACAAACTAGAGGCTCTCGAACAGATGGCGCTTGTATCCCAGTTGAATGAAGCTGAATTAGAAGTAATAGCTGGAGGCGTTGGCAGTCCAGCAGGACAATCGTCCTCTCCACCGAGTTACTTAAAAAATCCGCAGAATCTTCCCCTATCCGCATCACCATTTTATTCCCAGTTTTAATTTAGTAGTCTTCAATTAGTGGTAGTGGCGATTTTCTTGCTTCCACTAATTGTCATTACGAATTATTAATTATCGATGATGAATTAGGTTGGCTGTGGTTCGGGACTGGTAGCTAGTAGGCTTCGAGCGGATGCGGTCTACTCTCACAATCTTTTCGGCAAAGTCTATATCGCACCAGCGCAGCCAACATAACTCGGCTGGCTGTAGGGCTTGGCAGAATAGCAGGATGGCGAGTGCCTGATTTCGGATAGGGGAACGAGTATATTCCAACGCAGCAATCAAAGCATCCACTTCACGCAGGTAGAGAAATTCGCGCTCGCGGCGCTGGGAGAAAGGTGTTTTGTGCGGGGGCGGGGATTTGGGCAAGACAAAGCCCGAAAAAGTTTACAGCTAGCCAAATTATAGAGTGAGAAGGGGTGGGAGTGCGGAACGCATTTGAACAGGAAATCCTCAAACAACGAGCCACCGTAAGCGTTTGAGAAGTAACATTTTAATCAACTTAAAAGCTCATACGTGCCGCCGCGTTCTAGCGCCCGTTGGTAGGCTGGACGTGCATGAATGCGTTCGAGAAAACCCTTGAATCTAGGATGATTCGCATCCAAACCTACCTGCGCTGCTACTGCCTCCAGGGGAAAACTCATCTGAATATCGGCTGCGGTGAATTCCTCGCCCACAAACCACGTATTTTTCCTTAGTTCGCTTTCTATGTAGTCAAAGTGAAGCTGAATCTGGGGCGCAACGAATTCGTTCGCCGCACCACTGTTCCCTAGTCCAAAATTGTCGAAGACAAGCTTCATCACCAATAATGGCATTGCCGAGCCTTCGGCGTAATGCAGCCAATACGTGTATCGCAACCGCTCTACCGTACCAGAGGCAGGAGCAAGGTTCCCTTCACCACAGCGTTCGACTAGGTATTCGACAATCGCACCAGACTCAGCGAGCGTCAGCGCGTCATCGGTAATGACGGGAGACTTGCCAAGGGGATGCACCTCTCGCAGCGATGCTGGTGCCAACATCGTTTTGGGGTCGCGCTCGTAGCGTTTGATTTCATAATTTAGTCCCAGTTCTTCGAGCAACCAGAGTATGCGCTGCGAACGGGAGTTATTTAAGTGATGGACGACAATCATTTAGATAATTTTCTTAGTTATGTACTCGTACATCATGAAATACTTAAACACTGCAATTTGCCACTGCCGTTAGATACATTACTGTAGGACAGCTCGATTAACTTTTTTCAAAGAAAGCGCAATCGCATAATGAAATTATTTGATGATTTTTGCTCTGCTTGCCTTAATTTTTCCTCGTTGACTTTTGCTATCAAGTCGCTTTTGCTCTTGACTACGAGATGGTTTGCTTCTTTTGCGCCTTTTGGGTACGATAACAGCACTTTTAATCAGATGAATGCAATCGTTTCAGCGCTGATTCACGGTTCTGCTCTTGAGTGCGGTATTCCTGCGCTTTAATTATCACTACCCCGTTTTGAGTAATGCGTCGATCGCTCGATTTCAATAGCCGCTGTTTATAAACATCAGGCACTGAGGAATTTCCAATCTCAAAGCGCAAATGAATTGCCGTCGCCACTTTGTTTACATTTTGACCGCCTGCCCCTTGAGAGCGAACAGCGCTCATCTCAATCTCGCGAGCGGGAATGATGACTGTTTGAGAAATCTGAAGCATAGTTCTATATATAATAACTATTTAAGCGCGATCGCCCTGGCAAACGCAGTTTTACTACAAAACTTAGAACACAGAGGTACGTAGCCGTCTTGCTGCTGAGTTAGAGCCTCAATGCGGCTAAAAATTGGGAAGGCAAGTCATCGCAATTTGTCTCCCCTTAAGCAGCTACATTTCAACCAAGCTACAGCTGAATTTCCTGAGTTATTGAGTGACAGGTGGATCTTGAAGATTGCCCAAGTTAAATAGAAAAGGCACGCTACTGTTAGAGTTGCTATCCATGACTAATACTTTTGGCATTTGTGCGCCGCCAGTTCGCCACGCTTCAATCGCTTCTTTTTGTAAAACTAATTGTCCGCCCTGTGCTTTTAGAGTTTCGGCGAGGAGTCTCTGGGCTTCTGCCTTACCTTTGGCTCGGTTAATTTCTGCCTCGGCTTCTTGGGCTGCTTCTTGCGCCACATATGCTGCTCTTTGCGCTCTTTGTTCGGCAATTTGCTTTTCCTCTACCGCTTTAGTAAACTCTGGTGAGAAATCTAGATCGACCACACTAGTGTCAAGTACGATGATCCCATACTTAGCAAGGCGATCGCTTAATGCATCGTCGAAATCTTGCTTGAGTGCGGGACGCTGCGTGACTGCTTGTTCAACAGTTCTTCTCGCAGCCGCAATCTTGAATGATTCTTGCGTTTGCGGAGCAATAATTGTAGAAACGATGTTCGCAAGCGTCCCCTGTTTTCTGCGGATTTCCACTACTCGGTCGGGAGCAAGACGAAAGTTAATCGCAAATCTGGCAGATAAGTCTTGCAAATCTTTGGTTGAACTCTGGGCGGGGACTTCAAACTTCTGTACGGTTAAATCGTAGATGTCAACTTTGGCAACCAATGGCGGCTTGAGATGAACGCCTTCGTATAAAGCTCCTTCTCTTGCTTTACCCAAGATGCTTATAACTCCTGCTTGTCCTGGGCTGATAATCACAAAGGGGTTAGCTGCTAGTAGCAAAAAGATGACGGCAATCGCTACTCCCACTGGGACTTTCCACTTATTCAACCAATCTATTTCCATAAAAACCCTTTGAAGAACTGTATACACTCATCCTAAACAGTTTGCCTTGAGCTTTCTCCATCCCGCCCGCTCCATCACTATGTAGCCATTTCTACTAGCGATTCGGGTCTTCCCGATCTAAGTTCTTCAACTCCATCTCCTTGCTTCACGATCGGCGCGGTTTTGTTTTGGGGCAGTTATTGTAGAAGCCGAGCGCCAAGAATACGACTTTTAAACTCACAGTAAATCTGGTAAATTACTTATCAGTACAAGCGTTCGCCTCACGCCCATGTCCTACCGAATTCACGAGATCGACCGTACTGTTCGGGAACTGCAACATCCCAAGTCAAGAGCAGCAGAAATTCGAGAGCGCGATTCGCTGGCAGCCGAATCACGGTAATCAGTCCGTACATAAGCTACCCAACCCAGCAGATTACTGCCAATAAGGGTTGAACTCTTGGTTGTATGTGGGTGGAAGCCCCACCTACCAGACTCAGGTATGAATCCCTATCTGCCCACACCGAGTAGACTCGGTTTCTACAGAGTGAAGCTGGGGACAGGGCGCAATCAGACATCAGTTGTGGGGTGACACTGACGCTAACGGGGAGTTCTCACGGTGAAACCGAGCCTAGAAAAGCAACCCATTTCTAAGCGGGGCACAACGTAAAACCCCGACTTCATTGGGGCAAAACTCCCAAAAGGAGAAATATTCCCGCCGAGTTATTCTCGAAACAACGGCAAGAGTCAAGGGAATCCAGGGGTTGAAATGGCTACACCTAAAAGAACGAAACAATCTAACCGAGGGAACGAATAAAAACACATACGAGGTCTAGGGGAAGGTCGAACCCCGAGTAGGCTGGACGAGCAGAGGAAATCCTCGATGTGGGTAGGATGCAACGTAATTGCTGCAAGGGGTTCAGAATACACAAACATGAGGAGAGCATGGTTAGACACAGCAGCAGTGAAGCGTGAACTCCGGAAGAATACACCCTGGAAGCAATTCCGGCGTAATTGATTCCGCCTACAAGTGAGAGTGTACAAAGCTGTTCGAGCAAAAGACTTGCAAAAAGCTAAGTCCCTTCAAAAGCTGATACTGAAGTCTCTTGCGGCGAGAATGCTGGCAATACGTCAGGTAACGCAGCTAAACGCTGGAAAAAGGACAACAGGAGTAGATGGTAAAGCCTCTTTGACATTTTTCGAGAGGTTAAATCTCAACAGGTGGCTGAAAAACCACTACAACAACTGGGAACACCAGGGGTTAAGAGAAATCCCCATCCCAAAAAAGGACGGGAAAACCAGAACCCTAAAAGTCCCAATGCACCAATAGATAGGAAATCAGCGACAAGATCAGCCAGCGATAGACACGCCCGTTTTGTGGATTGACCAAAACAATGCAGACCAAAGCGATGTTTAATGGTTTTGAAAAAGCCCTCAATGCAAGAGCGCTTGCGTCCCAGTCGCACTAGATAAACGCGCCTCGTAAGGATGAGTAGAGACAACGAAGCGCAATTCTCGCTTGCCCTGTGAGCGTTTGAGCCAGAACCAGGAAACCGTGAGGGGCTCGCTCATCCCCTCCAGAAACACCTGTTGCCCACGTTTACCGTTGCGGTAAAGCTGTTTTAATGTTCGGTCATCCTGCATCTGACGATTACAGCGCATCCCCACTACCGCTCGCCAACACCGCTTTCGCACCCGCTTGAGAAACTCCACCGTGCCAAATTCCGTATCAGCTTGCACAATCACCACCCTGCCCTGACTCAACTCGAATGGAACCGTCGCTAACAACTTGCACGCCAGTTGCACTCTTTCTCGGATAGCCCAAGCCGTAGCCAGATCCGAAAGCTCCAGGGTACTCGCCACTCGCTCTTCACCAAATACAACACCACCAAATGCAGCCCCCGCTTGCCGCCATCGTATCCTTACCCAGGGGTCAGGGGCTTCTGGGTCATCGGTCGGCGTACTCATCTGTAAAAACTTGCCACACTTTTCTAAACTTGTTAGGTCAATCAACACTCGCAGTGGCGTTGTTTGGTGAGGAGGATGTTGGGCAATTTGCTGCAACACGGCTTGACGTGTTGTCCGAATTACACTGCGAGTAGACCAGCTCTAGTAGTTTAAGAATCGACTCAACGCACTGGCTGATTTCATCGGTGTGTGTTGAGGTAAGGGATGCCCAAGGGAATCGAGAAATCTCCCGAACAGGGCATTGAGGCTAGCTGTTTGATACATACGCTTGCATCAGGCTCAGCAGGCTATAAACTAGCCCTTGGGCGTATTCGACGATGGTTTCCATAACCGTCAACTCAAATTATTCCTACGCCCTTTCTTCCAGGTTTTGGTGACTTTGGCAACCCCTTACTGAGAATGGTGCAAGATCTCAGTTAACGTAGTCTTGTCGAACTCGGCGATCGCCTTGGGTCTGACAAACCAATACAGGTTAGTCTCGCCCCCAAAAGCTACACCGCAGCACAACCCAGAAGTAGCAGCTGCACCACGGCGATCTACGATCGACCGTGCATGTTTGCCTACTGCTGCGGCATAGTAAACAATTTCACCTTAATCGTTGCATCTCGCGAAAATCCAGTTGGCACTGGGGGCGATCGAGTCGCTTGGCGGATGATTTCATTCGTTCGATCGGCAACTGAGCCGATGTAACTGGGAGCAAAAGATCCCCAGCCTGAACCGCTGACCTCAGAACCGCACTTTTAGTACTTCACCCGAATGACACCGAAATAGGTGCGCTCTTCACCATAAAAATCTGACAAATTGTGATAAAAATCTGAAAGAAGTTAAGCATTGGAACTGGATACACTTTGGATAGTTAGAATCAGGAGAAGCTCATGCAACCAGCATCAAACAGAGCTTAGCATACAAGTACTTAAGCTTTTGCCGCTCCTTTGTAGCCAACCTATACAGTACTAACATCCATGATACCTTGCTAGACATCCGATACACATAGAGATTGCTTGTCCAACATGGATGCTGCTGCACAACGCTGATTGAAGAAATCAACCTAGCCTAATCTATGCAAGCCAACTTTTTTACTGCCGTCCTCTTACCGATAGGTCTAGCAACCGTAATGCTAGGCATGGGGTTAACCCTCGTGCCAGAAGACTTTCAACGAGTCACCCGCTATCCCAAAGCCGTCGCTATTGGTCTAGTCAGTCAATTGCTCTTTCTCCCCATCGTCGGCTTTCTGGTCGGTTCGATCGTACCGATGCAGCCAGAAATGGCAGTGGGATTAATGGTACTGGCTTTGTGTCCAGGCGGACCTTCTTCCAACATGATTACTTATTTGGCGAAAGGAGATGTCGCCCTTTCCGTAACTTTAACGGCTTTGAGTAGCGCCATTACCGTATTCACAATTCCCATCTTCGCAAATCTATCACTGCAATATTTTGTCGGACAAAATGCGGCGATCGCCTTACCAATTGGGCAAACGATGCTGCAAATCTTCGCGATCGCCATATTACCAATTGTTTTGGGAATGTCGATTCGGCAAAAGTTTCCCGATCTAGCCCGCCGACTAGAAAAGACCGCGAATCGGCTTGCTGTTGCCTTCCTCGCTTTAATTATCGGGGCAATTATGATTCACGAGTGGAATCGCATCCCCAGTTTTATCGCCCAAGTCGGAATTGGAGTAGCACTACTGAATCTAATCTCAATGGCAATTGGGTTTTGGTTTGGCAAGTTGTTTAATTTGAATTTTGCCCAACGGATCTGTATTGCAATTGAGGTGGGAATTCAAAATGCGACGCTCGCGATTGCGATTACTGCCGGACTGTTAAACAATCCCGATATGGCTGTTCCTGCTGCGATTTATAGCTTAGTTGCATACGCCACTGCCATCCTTACCATTTTTTATGGCAGAAGCTCTGTTCAAAAGATTTATCAGGAGGAGAAAGCCAACAATCTATCAACTCGACTTTAGAGATCGCACTACACGACAAAATAAGTTTGACCGAATCTTCAGCAAAATCTTCTTACCTTTTTTTCGCCCGAAGTTAACCGATGATTTTAAAATCTCGACTTCCCAATGGTTCGTCAGCTCCTCGTTGGCTGCAAAAAATTCAGTACGCCCGCAACTCGCTCACCTACATGGACGCTGCAAAACGTTACGGAAATATTTTTAACGCTCCTGTCATTGGCGATCGCAGATCGCTCGCCCGAATATCCTGTGCGCCGAGGTGTGACTTTTGCTCCTGCGAGAGGAGTACAGATGATCTTACAAGAAAAACTTTGAGTATGCGAGTTTATCTTTGTTACATATGACACAATGGCTGACGGGGTGACAAGAGAGCTGAAGCAGTTGACTGACACGCTCATTTAAATTTAGTAGTTGAGCAAACACTAAAAATATTCAACAGAATGTAGCATAGTCAACCGTAGGAAATACAGCGATCGCTGAATGCTTTACTGCTAGGTTGACATGTTTGTCGAGCCAAACTTCAACCACCTACTAGTGTTTACTACATAAAGTTGGGAGTTACGGTTGAGCTGATGTACGAAAGAATCTTTGACCTCCAAGTCCACGCACGCTTTTCTGACCAATGCGCTCAAGTTACTGAAGTTGTGGTGACGGATAACTCTAGTGTTGCAGTTTGGGCGGTACAACCTGGACAAAAGGTTGAAGCTCATCTTCACCCCAGCGGACAGGATACATGGGTAATGCTAAAAGGAACGCTGACTTATTATTTAGGGAACGGTCAGCGCCAAACACTGAGTATGGGTCAATGTGCTGTTGCAGATCGATCGCAGATTCACGGAGCAGCGAATGAGGGTACAGAAGATGCTGTATTTGTTTCTATCTATTCAGCTCCACAGATTGGGTATGTCAAAGCATTGCTCTAGTTCGATATTATTAAGCCAAAATCTCGATTGACTCAGAGATTTTTTAGTATGAACTCAGCGATTTCTCAGGCAATCCTTTTAGAGTAATTCTTTAAAGGTCATAGTTGGATCGGGGCGATCGAGTTAATCTAACTCTGAAACATCACTATGACACAAATTCGATAGAAGGAAACTCACTCGCATGAATACTCTTGTCAAAAGTATTGCCTCTACAACTATTGGCTTAGCTATAGCAACTACCTCCGCAAGTGCTACACAGTCAAATAATGCAGATACTCGCATGACTAACTATGCTAATACCATCGAACTGAATAGCCAAATAGCTCAACAATCTCCATTTAGTTCCCTGAATGAGACAAGATCTAGGCGTTTCGTTGATGAGATGATTATGCTTCGGATGAAAATGGTTGAAGCAGCAGAGTCAGCACTTCAATCTCCAAATCCTGAAATCAAACGTATGGCACAGGAAACCATCAAAACTAGTAACACTGAAATTAAAAAAATGATGGAAATGCGAGGAAAATTTGGTATATATGAAGATGGTTAAGTTAGCTGAAGAACCACTTTAAATAATTCAGTACTTAGCAAAGCGCAATTTCTTGTTCTCTAATTCGACCTAGGGTTTTACGCGATCGCTCTTTATCCTCAGCCCCATTTCCTACTCAATTACCTGCAAAATCTTATTGTCTTCTATCTGAGCGGGAATATTGGCTTTTCTACCGTCCTCTTACTATTTGTGGGACAAGAACTAACTGGGACGCGCAACTTGCTAGAAATTCCTTTGGGCTGGCAGAAACATTACATTGAGCAATGCGACTTCGTGAATCAGACCTGTCCAGCCAAAACTTCATAGAACCAGGTAGAGCAGGCACTAAAGGTAGCGCAGGCATCTCGCCTGTGAGGAGCAGAATAGAATTATGCAGGGAAGCAGGGGGGACTCGGAGTCCCCGTCCCCGAAGGGGATGGGGAGAGGGGGACAGAGAACATTTTCTGAAGTATGGCGGCTCGATCCGTTTTCATTGCGATCGCGTTTAACAATTGGCATTGCAACTGTTTCCTCGGTAGGCTTGGGTAGCATTGCTATCTGGACGGGATGGCAAATGCAGCGCATCCTAATTAACAGCCACAAACAGGGAATTGAATACATAGCTGAACGCCTACCGCACGATGTAGAACTCTACAGTGAAATGTTGCCAGTAGAAACCGGATTAAGCAAAGCAATTAATAACCTGACGACTGCTGATACCCTTCTATGGGTAAAGCATCCTGATGGGAAAATTACAGCTAAGTCTGTCAGTCTCAAGATGCAGAACGATCGAAGTACGGCTGCTGCTTTAATGTCCCTAACACAAATGCCATCTCAAGCCCAAGTCTCCGAAGTTAACGGACGCTACTTTGTGTTACGTGGCAGCTCATTGCAAGTCCGAGGGAGAGCAATCGGTCAACTGTTCGTGGCAAGAGACATTTCGCGCGATCGACAGATGTTTTTGGCAGTAGTGGGGAATTTGGGCATTATCAGTATAGGAGTACTGCTGGCAGTGACAGTAGCGATCGCTTTCTACCTGAAGCGATCGCTTCAACCTCTGCGCCAATTAAGCCAAATGACTCAGTTAATTTCGGCTGAAGATTTAGGGCGATCGCGATTGAATCTCGAACGCGCACCTAGCGAAGTGAAGGAACTGGCGCAAACATTTAATATGTTATTATCTCGCCTCTCTCAAGCTTGGGAACGAGAACGGGAATTTGTCAGCAATGTTTCCCATGAGTTGCGCACGCCGCTGACAATCGTGCATGGATACTTGCAAAGCATATTGCGACGACAGCATAACTTAACAGAAACTCAACAAGAAGCTATAGAAACTGCTGCATCTGAAGCAGAACGTACCATCCGCCTCTTA
This sequence comes from Chroococcidiopsis sp. SAG 2025, assembly GCF_032860985.1. GTDB lineage: Bacteria > Cyanobacteriota > Cyanobacteriia > Cyanobacteriales > Chroococcidiopsidaceae > Chroococcidiopsis. Next base: position 4,539,246 of record NZ_JAOCNC010000001.1, on the reverse strand, counting down.
CAAGATTTACTCGATTTAGCCAGGGCAGATAGCGGTTATTTGCAGTTTCGGATCGATTCTTTTATACTCAACGATTTAGTAGCGGAAGTGGTGGGGATGGCACGTCAATACAGCGAGCGCGCGATCGCTATTGAGACAGAAACTTATCCCATCGTTGTGAAAGCAGACTACGATCGTCTCAAGCAAGTTTTGCTCAATTTAATTGATAATGCAATTAAATATTCTGAGCCAGATACGTCTATTCAAGTGAAACTAGACACTCAACCAGCAACAGCAATTATTCAAGTTTGCGATCGCGGCTATGGGATTCCCTTGCAACACCAATCCCGGATCTTCGAGCGTTTTTACCGCGTCGATGAAGCCCGTACTCGCACTACTGGAGGTTCTGGTTTAGGATTGCCGATTGTCAAAACTTTAGTAGAGGGAATGGGCGGTAGCGTGACATTGCGCTCAAAATTAGGCGAAGGTAGCGTATTTACAATTAGTTTACCTGTATAGCTGCTAAATACCAGTAATACGATCTCCGGTTAAGTATCCGTCGTTATAATTGCAGCCAAGAAATGAAAAAATTATGGTGGCAGACTACTACATCAATTGTTTCATCAAATAATCGCCCACTCGTAGAGCATTAGCAACGATCGTTAATGTTGGATTTACTGCGGCACTGGAAGGGAAAAAGCTACCATCAACGACATAGAGATTATTAATTTCGTGAGTGCGACAATTGAGATCCAATACAGACGTTGTGGGATCTTCGCCAAAGCGACAAGTTCCGCATTGATGCCCTACTGCTTGTAGCGGGATCGTGTTGCGGGGGTAAAGACTGAAGGGAATGAAATGTTCTGCTCGATCGACCTGCTTGAGAACAGTCGCCCAACGTTGAATCAGTCGGCTAGCCGCTTCGGTATTATTGGGTTTGTACTCCAGGTAAAGGCGATCGCCTTCTACTCGCACTCTGTTGTCAGGGTCGGGTAAATCTTCGGTCTGTAACCACCAGCCTACACTACGGTCGGCGATCGCTTTCAGTTCTGCTCCCGGTCGAAGTTTTAACAAAGGAGCTAGTAAAGCAGGGGCCTCCGCAGGTAACATATCTGCTAGCACGTTGCCCGTGTTCTGCACCAAGCCCATTGGATAAGGAAAGCTCAGCTCCCCCCAATAGAAATCGCTGATGCAAATGGTCTTTTGATAAACATCTGAATTGAGCTTGGTACTCAGTTGCACCATCGCCGTGCAGTTGTGCTTCATCAGGTTCCGCCCTACCTGACCGGAACTGTTTGCCAGCCCGCTAGGATGCCGATCGTTTCGCGATCGCAACAGCAACGCTGCTGAATTAATTGCACCACAGGCAACTACGACAATATCGCCTGTGAAAAATTGATGCTGTCCATCAATTTCCGCTTCAACACGAGCGATCTCTCGACCAGAGGGACTGGTGTGCAGGCGCGTGACTTTGGCTGCTACGAGCAAGGTAACGTTTGTGCGATCGCGAATTGGTTGAATGCAGTTGACTTCAGCATCTGCTTTGCCGCGAGTTAAGCAGGGAAATCCATCACATGTATTACAGCGAATACAGTTCTCCAAGCTGCGATCGACTTCATTGAGTTTCAGTCCCAAAGGCAGGTTAAATGGATGTAAACCTACCTGGGTTAGCAAATTGGCAAGTTCTTGCATCCCAGGTTCGTGGCGTACCGCAGGGTAGGGATAAGGCAAGCTTCGAGGTGGCTCAGTCGGGTCGATACGAGACTGCCCATGCACGTCGTACAATTCTTCTGCGCGATCGTAATAGGGTTCAAAGTCACGGTATTTCAGCGCCCACTCTGGCGAAATGCCCTCTTTATGTTCGACCTGCTCAAAATCCCGTTCTCGCAATCGCAGTAAAGCCGCACCATAAACTTTAGTATTGCCACCTACCCAGTAGCCAGTTGCGGGACGAAAAGTTTTGCCGTTCGTGTCATACCAGCGTTCCTGGGTGTGATACCGCTCTCGTTGATAAACTTCTAAAGCACTCCAGTTCTCTTTCTCTATGGGTAAAAATGTGCCTCGCTCCAAAATCAAAATCTTTTTACCACTAAAAGCGAGACGATACGCCAGCGTGCCACCGCCTGCTCCCGTTCCAATGATAATGACATCGTAATGTTGTGCGGTCATGAGTAAGTTCCTCTGAGCTAGAAAATAGGGGGTCAGCGGTTAGAACACGCAAGAAGTCACATTCGGGACTTCATCAAAACTAATCAGGACGAAGTGGTTAGGGTTTTCCAAAAGTGTTTTGGAAACCAGAAAAGCCGCGATCGTCCAAGTCTGATATTTTCTCGCTGCTTTACGGCGATCGATGCTTCTGGCAGAGATGGTGCCTTGATTGTGGCTCATAAAATAGGTCGAAAGATGATGAAACACTAAGAAAATTCACGTAAAAAGCTGATATGTGTATGAAAAGTAGCTGAGGAGTTTCCATCGATCTCTCATATCGAGATATTTCGTCCGCTAAATTGGCTTTCACGGCAAGAGAGTATACTTTTATTCATCAAGATTCGAGTCGCTAAGGATCGATTATCGTGCAGCCTGAAGCACAGCAGGATGGAGTCAATATAGCCTTTGGGCATCCAAAACAGCGCGTTTTAGAGGTTTTATCCTCCCTCAGCTATCGGACTGGCGAACTAAGTAGCTACCTGCTAGAAATTGCCCAAGGCGTGAGCGAACTAATCGGTCTTGATTGGTCTACAATTACTCTCTGCCGGGATGGATTCGAGCAAGTTCTAGCTAGTACGATTGACTTAGGTGAGGCAGCCAATCGAGTTTATTCTCTACACGGTACTCTTACAGGTACTGTGATTGCCACAAAATCTTCCTTGGTTGTTGAAGATACAAACACTTGTGCAGACCACGGAGAAGCGCCAGCAGGTTATCAGGCATATTTGGGAGTCCCGTTACGCACGCCTGTAGGAGAAGTCATTGGCACGATCTGTTCTTTCCAGCGACAGCCGCGCCGCTTCAGTGCCGAAGAAGTCAGGCTGGCGGAAATTTTTGCCGAACGAGCTGCAACGGCGATCGACAATTACCAACTTTACCAGCAACAGCAGCAGATGAACGAGCAGTTGCAAATAGAGATCGAGGAGCGCCGAGCAACCGAAAAACAATTACGGGAAAGCGAAGAACGGCTGCGTCAAATTGCCGAAAATATGCATCAAGTACTTTGGATGTACTCCCGCGATGGTAAGCCCATTTATATTAGTCCTGCTTTTGAGCAAATCTGGCAGCAACCTTGCGAAAGTTGGTATGCCAATCCTAACATTTGGCAAGATACGATTCATCCTGAAGATCGCCAACGAGTATATTCGGCTTTCCAGCGAGCGCAGGAATTTAGCGAAGAGTATCGGATTGTCCGCCCCGATGGTTCTGTGCGGATCGTTCTTGACCAAGCATTCCCAATTCGGGATGCCACAGGGCAAATATATCGACTAGCTGGAATTACTGAAGATATCACGGAACGCCAGCAAGCCCAACAGGAGATGGTTAAGGCGATCGCATCGTTAGCAGAAGTCGGCGAGCTAGCAGCCACGATCGTCCACGAGCTACGCAATCCTCTTACCACAGTTTTGATGGGACTGAATGCCTTGAAGCGAAAGGACTTATCAACAGTCGATCGAGAACGCCTTACCTTATCACTAGACGAAGCAGAACGAATACGCCATTTGTTGAGCGAAATTTTGCTTTATGCCAAGCCCCAAACGCTCCAATTCTCGTCATTAGAACTCAACGAGTTTATTCTAGAAATCTTGCCAGCAATGCGAACCATGCCATCAGCGATGAAGCGGCGGATTGAATTTATCCCAGCACCTACCCCAGTACAAGTTTTGGCTGACAGGAATAAACTCAAACAAGTATTTATCAATTTAATCGATAATGCTTGCGAAGCGGTGAAAGAGAATGAAACAATTTCTTGGCAAGTAAAGCTAGAAGAGACTGCCCAGCGAGTGAAGATTCAAATTTGTAATGGTGGCGATCCCATTCCTCCAGAGGTGTTACCCAAACTGACGAAACCGTTTTATACCACAAAGCCTTCCGGTACGGGTTTGGGCTTATCGATTGTCCAGCGGATTGTCGATGCTCACAGTGGAGAATTTGCGAAGGTCGCGAAGCGAACCGCCTTCGGCATCGCTTCTTCGGCGGCAGAAGGCACGCTCGTCAGCGTGCAATTACCCGTAGCAAATTGTATCATTTGATATTACTCTCGCAATACATAGCCGACACCACGCACGGTGTGGAGCAAACGCTTTTCGTTGTTTTCTTCCAGTTTCAGGCGCAGGTAGCGAATATAAACTTCAATCACGTTGGAATCACCTACAAAGTCATAACCCCAAACCTTTTCTAAAATTTGGTCTCTGGTAAATACCTGACGCGGATGGCTGAGGAGGTATTCTAGTAGATCGAATTCTTTGACTGTTAGCTCAATTGCTCGTTGACCGCGTAACACTTCGCGAGTTCGGCGATTCAAGCTTAAATCCTCAAATTGCATCAAATCTAAGTCTGGTTCGCTGGTACGGCGCAGATGGGCGCGAATTCGGGCAAGTAATTCCTCAATGCTGAATGGTTTAACTACGTAGTCATCAGCACCAGCATCCAATCCAGCAACGCGATCGCCTACCTCATCTCTTGCCGTTAATAAAATCACGGGGATCTTGTTGCCAGTAGCACGCAGACGACGACATAGTTCCACTCCGGTTAACCCTGGTAGCATCCAATCCAGAATTGCCAGATCGAAAGCTGACTCTCGTGCCAGAGTCAGTCCTGCCATACCATCGTGCGCCACGCTGACGCAATAACCTTCGCTGTTCAATTCCAGTTCCAAGAATCGAGCCAGTTTGACTTCATCTTCAACTAGGAGAATATGTGCTGTCACGGTCTTATTCCTAATCAATGATGTTTTGTTGCTGATGAGGAGTCACGAGCATCTGTTTCTTCCATCTCATCTATATTGCCACGCTACCCAATTCGAGCCGAAAAATAATAGCGATGTCTACCTGAGTAATTTTTCCATGAGACTTATTATCGCAACTCATATCTACACAGAAGTTATCCGATTTCCGTTCAAGTAGGGGCGATCGCAGTATGTAGAATATCTGCTGCTAGTTTAAACTTCAATTTGCTCGTAAGCGGATAACTGGGGCGCTTTATCTCGTCCTTCGTACTCGCCAAACTGCCCGATTAGCTTTGCGACTAAACCCGTCCATCCAGTTTGATGACTAGCACCAATTCCCGCGCCGTTATCACCGTGGAAGTATTCGTAAAATAGAATCAAATCTTGCCAATAGGGATCGGTTTGGAACTTTTGGGTTCCACCACAAACGGGTCGATGACCAGATGTGTTTTTCAGAAAAATCTGAATTAACCTTCGGGATAATTCAGCAGCGACTTCCCACAAAGTCATCATTTGACCGGAATCCGTGGGGCATTCAACTTTAAAATCGTCTCCCAGATAATAATGAAATTTTTGCAGGGATTCAATTAGGAGAAAATTCACGGGAAACCAAACGGGACCGCGCCAATTAGAATTACCCCCAAACAAACCGCTACTAGACTCTGCGGGTTCGTAATCAACTCGAAATTGAGTACCATTGACATGAAAAATATAGGGATGTTCGGCATGGTAGCGAGAGATTGCCCGAATGCCATAATCTCCCAAAAACTCAGTTTCATCCAGCATCTTTTGCAGAATTCGCCGTAGCCGATCGCGGTAGACAATTGCTAGCAATCTTCGCTCTCCTACTCCCTCAGATTTCATGCAAGCAATATTTTGAGTCAGATCGGGGCGATTTTGAATAAACCACTCCACTCGCTTTTTAAAGCCTGGAAGTTTTTGTAGCGTTTCTGGCTCGATGGTTTCTACCGCAAATAGCGGAATCAGCCCCACAAGACTTCGCACTTTCAAAGCAATCTGTCGCTCGTTAGGTAAATGCAAGACATCGTAATAAAATCCATCCTCTTCATCCCAAAGCGATGCTTCCATTTCGCCAATGTGGTTCATGGCATCAGCAATATATAGAAAATGCTCGAAAAATTTGGTGGCGATGTCTTCGTATACAGAATTGGTTTGTGCTAGTTCTAAGGCGATCGCCAGCATATTCAAACAATACATCGCCATCCAGCTTGTCCCATCGGCTTGATCGATGTGTCCGCCCGTTGGGAGAACGGCACTGCGATCGAACACGCCAATATTATCTAATCCCAAAAATCCCCCTTGAAAAACGTTTTTACCCTCGACATCTTTACGATTTACCCACCAAGTAAAATTGAGCATTAATTTCTGAAACACTCGCTCTAAAAAAGCGCGATCGCTGTGTCCGTAAATCTTTTGTTCGATTTTGTAGACGCGCCAGGTTGCCCAAGCATGGACGGGTGGGTTAACATCTCCAAATGCCCATTCATAAGCAGGAATTTGCCCGTTCGGATGCATATACCATTCCCGCGTCATCACGTCTAATTGGTATTTGGCAAAATCTGGGTCGATCGTTGCTAAAGGAATAGCGTGAAAGGCGAGATCCCAAGCCGCAAACCAAGGATATTCCCACTTATCGGGCATAGAAAGAATATCGTCGCTGTAAAAGTGAAACCATTCATGATTTCTGGCTTTTTTGCGATCGGGTGGCGATGGAGGTGCAGCTGGATCGCCCTTGAGCCAATCTTCGACAATATAGTGGTAGTATTGCTTGCTCCAAAGCATTCCGGCAAATGCTTGGCGTTGCACGTTACGCATATCCTCGCCCAGTGGAAAGGGAGTAATGCGTTGATAAAATTCGTCGGCTTCTCGCTGGCGGGTGGAAAAGATTGCATCGAATGCCGCAAATGGAGATTCCCCCAACCCCCCAAGAGACAGCGGGGGGCAATCAGATCCTTCTAATCCTGCTTGAGAAGGGGGGCAAAGAGATAGATCGCTTAGTCGCAATTTAATAATTTGAGTTTCGCCTGCACCGATCGATAATAGATAATGAGCCGCAGCTTTAGTGCCAAATTGATTTGGGTTTACTGCCTCCTTTCGACCCTGCACGATGTAGTCATTAATGCCATCTTTTACGTAAGCAGAAGCATTAGGGAAATTAAATAATCGTGCGGTATTCGTTTCATTTTCTGTAAATAAAAGCTCCGTTTCCCCCTGACAATACAAATATCTTTTTCCCAAAGTGGGATGAAAAGCCGCGATCGCGCTTAAACCGTTACCAGATTCAATTTTTGGCGTTGCTGAATAGAGATATGAACTATTGAGGAACTGGAACATTCCAGAATTTGAGATAGTGCAGTAACAATCGAATTGAATATTTCAGCATTTCTTCTGATTTGGAGTAGCACAGTGTCTTTCGATGCAGCCGAGCCAGATAGTGCCTCAGTCTTGTATTTTCGGACTCAACTCTGGTCATATAAGTCTTACTGACAATTTGATCGCCGTCTGGAATAAAACCTGGATAAACACTCCAACCATCCGTAACATAAAAGTAGCACCGCCATTGGGCAACGATCGCCCATAGCGGGGCAAAGGTTTCAGCACTATGGTCGCCCAACGCCCAACCTAAAATCCCTGAAGTGAAGTGATCTACTGCTGTCCACAGCCAGATTTTGTTTTTTTTGCACCGACGAAGGTTTCTAGTTCATCTAGTTCACCGACTTGGGGGACTGTTTCTGGGGCATCAGCATCAGGCAGATTGTTACCTACTTGCTTGAGCCAGTGAATGATTGTCGTATGATGAACACCTTTAACTCGTTCAATTCCTCGAAAACCGATGCCATTCACATACATTTTCAAGCATTCCCGTTTGACTTCATCGCTGTAACCTCTGCATGTTTCATAGTGTTCAATGAATTGTCGCCCACAATCAACACAAATGTGGTTCTGTTTACCTCGCTTGATGCCATTCTTCCGAATATGAGTTGATTGGCACTCTGGACATTGCATCGCAACTTACCTCAATTCATACCTCTATTATGCAATGCCCAATTTTTTGTAGAATCGGCTTGTTCTCATCTTTAGTCCAAGACCAAGTGTTACGAAACCATAGTGTTGGTAAAATATGTAGCGTTTTTGCTTCTGCTCCCCTGTTGATTACCTGAATTTGAATCAGAATATTTTCAGCAGAATGCTTGGCATATTCGATAAAGACATCAAAGTAACGATTTTCATCAAAGATACCTGTATCTATTAGTTCGAGTTCTGGCTCTCTACGATTTCTTCGTCTATTTTCTTCCACTAATTGACTGTAAGGAAATGCTTGATGCGGGTATTTATAAAGTGCTTTCATGTAAGAATGAGTCGGGGTATTGTCAAGATAAAAGTAATATTCTTTGACATCTTCCCCATGATTTCCTTCATTACCTGTTAGACCAAAAAGTCTTTCTTTGAGAATTGGATCTTCGCCATTCCAAAGCGCGATCGCAAAACACAATCTTTGATGGTTGTCGGAAATACCAGCGATGCCATCTTCACCCCAACGGTAGGCACGCGATCTCGCTTGGTCGTGGGTAAAGTAGTCCCAGGCAGTACCATAAGAGCTATAGTCTTCGCGGACTGTACCCCATTGGCGATCGCTCAAGTATGGACCCCATTTGCGCCAGTGCGCTTCGTGTTTCAGGGCTGCTTTTAACCTGATTTCTTCTTGGGTTAAGGCTGTCATCATAAGTCTTCCTTAGAAAATTCAAAAGTGAAAAGTGAAAAATAAAAGCTGCGCTTAATTAACTACTAGTAGTTACCAAGATAATATTTAATATTTTGGTTGAAGAATTTTAGAAATGCGATCGCCCTGAATACAGGCTAAGCAAAAATTCTGAATTCACGCTGTTATTTTTCCACCAAACGCATGACGTGACCATCGGGATCTCGCACTAAAAACCCTTTTTTAAAGCCTAACTTCTGCCCAGGAATGACTACGACACTAGGAGAAATAAACGTAGCTCGATGTCGTTGCAACTTTTGAGCTGTTGCTGCTGCATCTTTCACGACCAGTGTAGTTTGCCAATGCAATAAATCGTTAGGACGAGCATCAGTTGGGAAAGGTCGCCCATCTCTGGGGGTGAGGTATTCGAGAAACTCAATTCCAGGGGAAGCAAGGCGCGATCGCAAACTACTAATATGCAACCTTGCCCCAAATACGTTGTTGAGATACTCTTGTTCCGTACCGTAATTTTCACTTTTTCCCGCTAGCCTCATACCCAGGAGATCGCGATAGAATTTCAGGCTAGCTGCGGTGTTAGAAACAACGATCGCGGTGTGGTCAATGCCTAAAAATAGTTGGTTTGTCGGCTGTTGCCATTTTGGATCGCCTTTATCTGGGGGAAAATAAATAGCTTCTAGGTAATGACCATCCGGATCGCGAAAATAGAAGGCTCGAATTCCTGCTGCTGCTTTGTTCCAGTCGGGGATGCGTTGCGGGGCAGTGGAGGCGTATTGTACTTTAAACTTGCGTAAGTGTTGGTAAGCTTTATCCATATCGCTAACAGCAATCGCAATATGTTGAAACCAGCGATCGTGACTGCGCGAATCAACTGGAAATGGTTTGCCCTTGGGGGTGAGATACTCAGTTAACTCGATAAATTCGCTACCTAGCTGCAACCGTACCACGCGCATTCGCACGCCAAACAATCCTTGTAATTGTTCGTATTGGGTTCCCAAAACTTCTACATCCGAGACTTTCTGGAAGGAAAGCACTTGAGAATAAAAGGCGATCGCCCGATCCATGTCTGCAACTGTCATGCCTACCGATTCTACAGTAGTCACATCTGACCGAGCTGGCTGGGTTACAGTCGAAGCTAGCCGATCGCTTGGCTGTGAATATACTTGAGTGTGTGTAGTAGCAATCGCGACAAATGTACCAACTGCGAACAATATTCTGGCGATTTGAGTTAGTTGCTTAGTCATAACTGTAGTGCTACTTATCAAAGATCGAGGACAATTCTTGCCGTTTTAGGTTTAGAAATACAAATTAGAACCGCACCTTCATCAACTTCTGCCGTTGGTGGTTCTTGATAAGCAACCTCACCTGCTTGGATTTTGCACTGACAAGTGCCGCAGATACCCATACGACAACTGTAGGCAGGATCGAGATCGTTAGCTTCAGCAAATTCCAGAATTGTTCCTTCAGTCTCGCGCCAAGTTAAGGTTTTGCCCGATTTAACAAAAACAATTTCTGCTGCTGCAACTTCCTCATCCCCACTTGCAATAGAAAGTTGTTTCTCGGACGTGGCTTTCATCGGTTTACCAAAAGATTCAAACAAGATGGAACTACTAGCTACTCCCGATTTCTGAAGTCCTACCATCAGAGACTCCATAAAAGCTGGAGAACCACAGAGAAAATACTCAGCATCTTGCCTTACTAAGCTTTTAACCAGAGCTGCATCTACATAACCGATACCGTGATAATGTCCTTCATCTTCCGATTGCGGACGGCTGTAGCAAAAGTGTACGTGTAGGTTAAGATTCTGCTGTGCGATCGCCAATACTTCATCTCGAAATGCATGAAATCGACCATCTCGCGCCCCATGCAAAAACCAAATTGGTCGGTTGAGATTGAGACGACTACAAGCTTTTACCATACTGAGCATGGGAGTAATTCCCACACCATTGCTAATGAGTACGACTGGTAAAGACTTGTTGATATCGAGAACAAATTTACCTTTGGGCGGCTTAGCCGGAACGATCGATCCCTGATGGATGCGATCGTGCATGAAGTTAGACGCGATTCCTGGTGGTACATCTAACCCTTGGGGAGCTGGTTCCCGCTTAATTGAAAGGCGATAGTATTCGCAAGGTTCGGGATAATCTGAGAGCGAATAGGTACGAATAATTGGTTTGGCTTGCCCAGGAATGTCTAGTTTGATGGTTAAAAACTGCCCTGGTTGAAAGCTAGGAATTTCACCGTTATCCTCTGGTTTGAGATAGAACGAGGTGATTTCCTCGCTCTCTTTTACCTTGCGAACGACAACAAAATTGCGCCAGTCCTGCCAAGTTGTGCTAGCAGTTGTGGGTTGAGCGATCGGTGCTTTTGTACTGACCCTTCTAGCCGCAACTAAACCAACCAGAGCGCCGCCACCAGTTCCCAGTAATGAAGCATACACGCTCAATCTAGCTTTGTCTCTAACATTTACTAAACCAACGACTGCACCAGAAACAATAGTTGCGATCGCAAATGCCGCGCTTGCTCCCGTAACAGTTCTGAGGACGGGATTTTGAATTTGTCTAAGACTTGCAAGCATCAATTCTCTCCTAGTAGTCACTGGTCACTGGTCACTGGTCACTGTCCCCGATAGCCACAGCGAAAGATGCAGCGTTTGTTATTGTGATGGTGGAGTTTGGCGCAGCGGACTGCTTTACGCCCTTTGAGGCGCACGTAAAGTTCGGCTGCTAGCAGCATCCCTAACAGTGGGGCAGTGAAATAAATCCAAATTGCCGTCCAAGTCTGCGCCCCAATTGCCGAAGCAAGGGTACGGGCGGGATTCATGCTCATACCTGATAATGGTGCTTCTACCGTGATGTAAGTTGCAACTAATAAGCCTGCAAATAGCCCAGTAAATCGAGCTAGTTTTGGGATATTCGATACAAATAGAATCGTCAGCATTATGCCAAAGGAAATTATTAGCTCGGCGCAGAAGGCAACACCTACACCAGCTTCCCCAGGAACAGTTACAACATAATTGACTGCTGGATCGGCGATCGCATCTCTCCATACCACTGCAACTAACCACAGTCCCAACAATCCGCCGACAAATTGCGCCACGATGTAGAAGAATGCATCCCATCGTTTAATCTTGCCCAAGCGCCAGAATGTAAATGTAACGACTGGATTGATGTGCGCTCCAGACTGCTTACCCCAAGGGGAATAGACGATCGCGATCGCGGTTAAACCCATTGCTATCCCAATAATGCAACGGCGTAATAACGGCTCGACAATTGCTTGTCGCAGCGGCGACGCTGGATGTTCTAGCAAGGCTGTCACAACACTGGCAGAAATCATAAAAATGCCAAGTCCTGCAGCTTCCATCAAATATTCGGGATAGTGACGGCTCAGAGCGTTCATATTTAACAAGTCAAAAGTCAATGCCATCCCTTACCGAAAGTTGCTCGACGATAAATTTAGCAACGTATTCGCTTTGACGACCTTGGCGGGGAGTACCGAGAATGACGGGAATAAATAGAGGTGAGTCTGACATGAATCGATTCTCCTTACTGCTCTTGATAATTCCAAAGCAAGCCACCATCGACAAAGAAAGTGCTACCCGTAACGTAGTCAGCATCGGGGGATGCTAAAAAGGCAACCAAAGAAGCAACATCTTGCGGTTGTCCCAAACGACCGAGGGGAATATTTTTCAACAATGCACCCAACTTTTGGGGGTTGTGCAAGAGCTGGGTATTGATTGGAGTTTCTATTGCGCCAGGTGCTACGTTATTAATTGTGATGCCCAAAGAACCTAGTTCGACTGCTAAGTTGCGAGTCAGCATTTTTATGCCACCTTTACTAGCACAATACGCCGTGAAGTTAGGAAATGGCAGTTCCTCATGCACCGAGCTGATATTGATAATTTTTCCAGATCTTTTAGTTTCAATTAGGTGTTGTACAAAAGTTTGAGTAGCAAAAAAGACTCCTTTCAAATTCACATTCATCACGGTATCATAGTCAGCTTCCGTAATTTCCCAAAATGGAGCGTGTTTTTCAATTCCAGCATTATTAACTAAAATATCTACCTTGCCAAAATACTCGATACTTTCGCCAATCAATTGACGTACCTCACGTACGCTACCTAAGTCTGCTTGAATCGTATATCCCTGGGAACTGGGACATTGAGCCATGTAGCATCTACCACCAGCAGCTTGTACTTTTGCTAGGGTTTCTGCCGCTCCTTCTGGATGCGAGCGGTAGTTAATGACAACATTTGCCCCTTCTTGAGCAAGACGCACGACAATTCCCTGTCCGATTCCTTGACTGCTACCTGTTACCAGGGCAACTTTACCTTCAAGTCTCATACAGTTCCTCCTTGAATAGATAGCAATTAGTTCTCAGGTGAGTGGCATAAGTAATAATCGATATCGTTCGTGGAAAGACCGAGCGAACTCATGACTAAATACTGATTGTTAAGTCATGCTTGAGCGATTTCGTCATGAGCAATTGCTCTATGCAGCTTAAGTTCATTGTTGCTCGATTGACGAACTGATGAATGATAACTCTTTAAAAGCATCAGTTAGTAGAGCTGAGATTTTGGCTAGAAATTTCTTATATTTTTCTCAGTAAAATCTAATTTTTCCAGATTTATGCTGGGGCGAGCGATAGATGCAGGCGTTGGGGCAAGGTGGGTGTGTGCTGATGCACTGTATGGCACTGACCTCGGCTACGGCAATTTATTGAAGCGTGAGGACTGCATTACGTATTAGCAGTAAATTGTGACCAAACAATTTGGGTAGACAAGAGTCAACACCCTTGTGGATGCAATTATGAGGAGAATAGAAGAGTCAGCGATCGCAACAAAACAGTATTTCTAAAACCTTTAACGCCTGCGATCGATATTAATTTAGCTCTAGAGAAACACCATTATGGCAACTGTATACTTGGTGAGCCTGATAAAACCATTCAAAGAATTTACTTAAACTTTGCTGTTTTCGTTGAACTTCAGCTTTGTTGTCGGCGAAACAATCAACTTCCTCTAAAAATACTTTAGTTGCGTGTAAGCATAAATGGCTGGCATCACGTAACTGTTGAAAATCAATTTTCTTTAGCTCTGATTGCCGACTACGAATAGCATTGAAGTAATTGATCCGAATGTCTAGCCAGCTACCCGGTGTAATCTTGTGTACCATTTGTCGCGCTGGATTGCTGAGAAAATCTAATCCCATTGATGCCGCACGTTGATTAGTTAGATCAAATGTTTCTAAGTTCCACAAATCTGCTGTTAAGTTGGGAAGCTGGCAATTGGTTGCTAGTAGTTCGGATTTAGACATAAAAGTTTTCAACCATTCACACAGCAGCGCCAACTCTAAATTATTAGAAATCGGTTGTAATTGTGTTTCTATTTTCTGTAATAAAATATAAGCTTGACCAATAGAATCAGAAACATATTCGTCAAAAATCTGACTTTCTGCGTTTTCTAATAAATATACGAGCGTAATTGCCGCTGAATATAAATGTTCGATTAAAACTTGACTACCAACACGTTCGCGGTGTATTTCCAGTAGAACATAAGAGTAATAGCTTTGAATCATTTTAGAAAATAGACTGACTATAGCTATAGTGTAAGGCTCGGTAGATATGTTAAAGATTGAGGCACTTAAAAGCTGAATATCTTGGAGATAACTATATAAAGTTTGAGCGGTTTGAAAAAAAGCATGGCTAAAAGTCAGTTCGGTTTTATCAAGTGTATGAATGAGTGGTAGAGTAATTTTTTCTTCTGAATTACTAGAAAAATTTTGTTGCATTTATCCTCCAAAAAAATCATGAGTTCAAAGGGAGCCTTAGTTTTGATGTCACTTGAAGTTCCGATTTCCGATTATTAACTGAGGCGGTTGCATCATGCTGCCTTATCTCATTTTCAAGCTGACTGATGTTAGCAGAGAGAGTTAAGTATGATTTCTGGTGCTATCACATCTATACTCCGGTCAAATTAAAATCTTGTCAATTCAGTGTTAGTGCCATCATTTGTCAATCTAGTAAAGTTCAGAAAAGTTCTGGAGTTGAGATTCCTTTCTATTAAGAAATTTTTTTTTTAATAACAAACGTGGTTTGAAATACTGAATTTGCAGTAGCTTTTGTTGTGAATTTAGCTTGTAGTCAGCAGTCAGCAAATTAAGTTGCTTGCCTTGTTTGAGCATAGATGAATGCTATTCCTAGTAACTTGCATTAGTGGTTTATTGGTGTAAAGTGATGAGCTACGTCCAGCCTATTTATCGCAACCGAGATGATGTAACGATATCTCCAGCGATCCCAACTAAGTTACAGTTTCAACGCCGCGATCGCTTACCAGAAAATCAAGAAGTTTTATGGCAAATTGAATCCGGGGTTGCCCGCAGCATTACTTGGAGTCATGAAGGTGAGTTGGTTTGCTTGGGCTACTGGGGAGCGGGAGATGTTGTAGGACATGCACTGTCACGAGTGCAGCCCTACGAAATCCACTGTCTAACAAATGTAGAAGTCAGTCGCTGGAACCGCAATCAGTGGGTGCAATTAACAGATGCGATCGTTCACCACCAGCAGCAAACTGAAGAACTACTGAGCATTATTCATATCAATCCTATATCTCAAAAATTGTGGCAGCTCCTGGTGTGGTTGAGTCAAAAATTCGGTCGTAATGTTGACAACGGGCAGACGCTTGAGCTGCCACTCACCCATCAACAGTTGGCTCAGACGCTGGGTACGAGCCGAGTGACGGTGACTAGAGTTCTCCAGCAGTTAGAAGCAGAGGGAAAAATACGACGGCAGCGGCGGCGACTCGTTGTAACATGAAACACCAAGGAGACTCAACATGGATAAACCCACCTTCGTTTACGTGACAAAATTATGAATGGTAAAATTGAGCATCAAATCATTGAGGTAGAGGAAAAGCTCAGGCTGGCAATGCTGCACTCTGATGTGAAAGCATTAGATGAATTGCTGTCGCCTAGAGTACTTTTTACAGATCACCTGGGGCATTTGGTAGGAAAAGAGGAAGATCTCGCGGGTCACAAGTCTGGCGCTCTCAAACTCAAGTCACTGTCGGCTTCCGAGCAGCATATTTTGTTAACAGGTGATGTGGCAGTCGTCTCAGTAAAAATGCAATTATCGGGTAGTTATAATGGTACGCCCACAAATGGCATTTTTCGTTTTACTAGAGTTTGGTCGCAGTCTCAGGATGGGACTTGGCAGATTATAGCTGCACATTCCGGTATAGTGTCCTAACGCTTTACTACTCCCTGCTCTCTGCTCCCTGCTCCCTGCTCCCTTGTTGGTCACTTTTCTTACAGTGAATTTTGTGTCACAATTAAGATTATTTCTCATTTAAGTAGGGAGAATAGCTCGCTGGATTACTAAGCGCCAGCGCGCTCGCTGTAGCTTCGGCTATCTGATGATGAAACTAATTATCATCAAACTATGATAAAAATTCTGACAGATACAAACTGGAATGAATTATGCCAAGAAACTTCTTTTCAATTGAAGGGTTTTGAAACTATCGTCCAGGGAAAAATTCCAAATGTCTGTAATACCTACGATTACTGGGCAGAGTTATGCAACGGATTATCTCTTTCGATACATGAGGTAGAGTTAATTGACGATCTTGTGTGGATTAAAGATAGATTGGATAATTTGCAATTTGGGCTGAGTTTTTTTCGCTCAGGAAAAGTGGCGATTCAACGTCACAGTTTAACGGATCGAATTGACGAATCAGTAGGCAGATATTATTCAGAATGTAACTGCGATTTTCAAGAAACTGAGTGGTGGAAAGCCGGAGAGAAGTTTTCTCGAATTTATCTAAAAATTGAACCGCAGCAATTTTTTCAAAGTTTTGGCGAACAAGAGATAGAACAGATCCCAATTTACCTACGCCAAGCTACGATTAGCGATCGCGTACAACCTTACTACCAACAATGGGAAACTACACAGCAAATGTGGATGGCGTTGTGTAACATCTTACAATGTCCCTATCAAGGCTTGATGAAGCGAATGTATCTGGAAAGTCAGGCAATAGAATTAATCGCATTTCATTTCCAACAATTTCAGGAGCAGGAAATATGCGATCGCAACTTTTCAGCTAAGAAGTTGAGCGATATTGACAGAATTTATCAAGCTAAGGAGATTTTGCTAAAAAACTTAGAAAATCCACCTAGTTTGATAGATTTAGCACGGCAAGTCGGGCTAAACGAGTTTAAATTGAAGCGTGGGTTTCGGCAAGTTTTCGGCACATCTGCATTTAAATATTTGCACGACTATCGACTGGAACAAGCAAGGCAGCTTTTGGCATTGGGAGACATGAATGTTGAAGAAGTAGCATTGAAAATCGGTTTTGACAGTCGCAGTTACTTTGCTTCAGCTTTCCGCAAAAAATTTGGCTTGAATCCCAAACAATACTTTCAGCATTATCAAAAATCCCTCTAGCGTTCAAAAAAATCCCGCTAGCGTTCAAATTAAAAATACCGATCGCCTATTATACATACACTGTCAATTTAGTTAGGAAATTTTCCTAATACTACCAAGCGGTGTGAGGAAGTGTAGGTAGAGCGATGAAGTTAGATAAATTGTGTCAAAGTCTGCTACTGACAAGTGCGATAACCCTAACGGGATGCTTCGCTTACGCGCTTTTGCTCGGCACTCCGGCAACAGGCGAGGAAGTGGGAGAGGAGATTCCAGCAGTTAACAAAATTCCCCAACCCAGTCAAGTCGAGCTTCCGGCGACAAACGCTCAAATGTTGGTACAGCAACCAACGCCAACCAACCCACCTGCAACACCAGAGGATGTTGTATCAATTACAGGGGTTGTGGCAAATCCTACCGAGAAAGGTGTAGAGATAATTCTACAAACCACTCAAGGCAAAGTACTCCAACCTGTAACTGTTGCTTTGGGCAGAACGTATATTGCGAATATTCCTAATGCTGTACTAGCACTGCCACAAGGAGAATTTCGTCAAGATAACCCTACAAGTGGCATTACTCTTGTGAGAGTGACTCAGGCTACTGCCAATAGTATCCGAGTCGCGGTGACGGGGGAAGCAGCCTTGCCGCAAGTGCAGCTGTATGACTCGCCAAGTGAGGGATTGATTTTCAGCCTCACGCCAGGTACACCCACCGTCCAAACTCCGCCGCCACCGGAGGCTGTAACCCCACCAGGAAAACCGCCCGAAGATGACGAGCAGGAAATTGTGGTGACAGGGGAGCGGGATGGCTATCTCGTCCCCGATACTAATGTGGGAACGAGAACCCAATACGGTTCATTTAAGGCTACGCTGTGCTGAGGATAAAGAAAATAGGAGGATTGGTTCGAGAGGGGGTGGCTCGATGTCTTGGCTTTTTTGAGCGAAACTTGGATACAGGTTTTTTTACAACTCTGGGATTGGTACGAGAAACTCGTTCAGGTAACAGAGTGTCTAAAATCTCTACAGTTAACCAACTTAAAAAAAGGGGAGTTCTTGTGATTGCAAGCGTTGAAATTTCGGGATAGCACGACGAATAACTCGCAATGTCCCAGTGAAACTCAGACGCAAAGGAGTGATACCCGCGCTCTTTGCAGCTTGAAACATCAATAACCGCACAGCCCAGTGTCCTAACAACCACCCGTAAACTTCCTGCACAACTTCACGCGGTTTTTGAGAGCGAATATGAGTTTTTCGTCCTGATAAATGTACTTTGAGTTCATCAATAGTATTTTCTACTTCCCAGCGTTGATGATATTCAATCGCCAGTAGTTGAGCCGGAAATTTCTCCAATTCCAATAAGCTGGTAATTAAGCGATATCTTAGTTGTTCCTCTGGGTTGTCGGTATTACCAATTGTGTATTCAATCACTCGGACTTGTATGGGCTGGCAAGCTTTTGAGCGGAATTTAGCAGGTGGATAAATCCAACTCAGATAAGAACCATCCGCCAGTGGTTCTTCGCACAAAAACTTGACATTTGCGGGAATTCTTCCTAAATAATCGCTACCAGTTGTGACAGTTGCTTGCACCATTGCATAAGAATGTAACCCTCTGTCCCACATCAACAACATCCCTGAACTCACGGAGCGTAATAATCTTAATGCCCGCACTCGTTCTCCTATTCGATATGGACACATCAATGCATCAAAGATTAAATGTGTTCCTGCTTCTACCAAAATGACTAATCGCAGTTTGGGAAATGCGGCTTGTGTGCCAGGACGGCTGCTCGGACGACCAAAAACTCTCGCATTTTCATCGCTGTCTGGCAGATCGAAGCAAGTCCGATCAATTACCACAATTCGCAATCCATTGAGAAATGCTCCTTTGGTATCGGTGCTAGCCATTGGTCGCACCAGTTGATGGAACAATTGACTCATCACCCTTGGACTTAATCGTTGTCGGGCTTGCGTTATTGCTGATTTACAAAAAACTCGCCAGTATTTCCCCACTTTCACCCATGCTTCGCTCAGCCCATCAATTAAGTTTTTCAGCACATCTCTCATCGAATCTCGTGACCACAGACTCATCGCAATTACCAAACAAATTACCAATTGTGCTGGTAACGAGCGTTTACGTTGTTCACAAACTTTAGTTTTAGCGATCGCTTGCTCGATCTCCGTGGATGGGATGGCTGCCTCTATCGCTTTGAACACATCACTACTTTGTATCGTAGGAGACAACAATGAGAAATCCTTCAGATGCACTACACTCACTTTCCATTCTTGGGAACAATGCTTAATTTACAACACTTTGAGCCTTAACTGAACCGTAGTGAACGAGAACCGATACGCCATTGCGCGATATTCCCCAATCAATTCAAATCATTCCGCAACAGGTACTAGAAGAACAACAAGTTGACAGCCTCAATGAAGCACTCAGAAATGCCCCTGGTGCGATCCAAAATACCCCTGATGACACTCCTATATTTAACTCGTTCACGATTCGAGGTTTTTTTGCTGGCGAGGGACAAAATTTCACTAGGAATGGATTGAATTTGCAATTTGCAGATTCGGGAACAGCAATTTTCTCGAACATCGAACGGATTGAAGTTCTCAGGGGGCCCGCTTCAGTTCTATTTGGTGGGGGTAATCCTGGCGGGACGATTAATGTTGTCACTAAACAACCTTTGCGCGAACCTTTTTACTCGGTTGAAGCATCTGCTGGCAGCTACGATTTTTACCAAGGTGCGATCGATTTAAGTGGTCCGTTGAATGATTCCAAAACAATCCTATACCGACTGAATGCCTCTTATGAATATGGCGAAAGTTTTTTCGATTTTGTCGAACGAGAAACTCCATCTGTTGCAGGTGTTTTAAAGTTTGAGATTGGCAAAAATACGGATTTAACGTTCGACGTGCAGTATGTCGAAGCTACTGTGGGTAGGGGTTCTGGTCTTCCCCTTGAGGGAACGATATTACCGAACCCAAATGGCGAAATTCCCAGAAATCGCAATCTCTCCAATCCAGATGGTAGATTTTTTGCCAATACTCTCATCGCTGGGTATAACCTGGAGCATCGCTTTAGCGAAAACTGGTCGTTGCGAAATGCTTTTTACTTTTCTGACAATGATTATGGATACAGAGACATTAACGATCCTGTTCCTGATAGCCTCGAACCCGATCTAAGAACTGTACAGCGTGAATTTAGTGAGGCTACTATCAAGTCACAATCCTTCGATCTCGTGACAAATGTTGTCGGTCGGTTTTCCACAGGCTCTATTCAGCATCAGCTACTATTTGGTGCCGATTTGAGACGATTTGATGTTGAAGCTAGCGACCCTATCTTCGACGCTTTCCGAGGAACACCCATTGACATTTTTGACCCAGTTTCCAGTAGGGAAATATTTGAACAAGTTTCCCCCCCTGGCAAAACCACCACGTTAACCGATTCGTTGGGGATCTATGTTCAAGACCAAGTAACCATCACAGATAATCTCAAGTTATTACTAGGTGGTCGATTTGATGTTTTTGAGCAGACTAATGAAGATCTGATCGAAGATACTGAAGAATTTCAATCGGGAGATGCCTTTAGTCCTCGCCTGGGCGTTGTCTATCAACCAATAGAGCCAATTTCTCTTTATGCTAGCTATACCCGCTCTTTTGCTCCAAGCTATGGCAGATCTGCTAATGACGAGCCATTTGAGCCAGGACGGGGGACGCAATATGAGGTTGGGGTAAAAGCAGATATTAACGACAATCTTTCTGCCACGCTTGCATTGTACGATCTAACCCGTACCTACGTTAACAGTCCCGATCCCGATAATCCTGATTTTGAAATCCAAACAGGGGAGCAAAATAGCCAAGGTGTCGAGCTATTTGTTTCGGGTGAAATTTTCCCAGGATGGAATGTCATTGCTGGTTATGCTTACACTGATGCCAAGATTACAGCAGATGAAACGTATGAAGTTGGTAATCGGATCAATAATGTTCCAGAACACAGCTTCAACTTATGGACGAGCTATGAAATTCAATCTGGAGATTTGCAAGGATTGGGTTTTGGGATCGGGTTTTTCTACGTAGGCGATCGCCAGGGAGACTTAGAAAATTCATTTACGTTCCCCAGCTATTTTCGCACGGATGCGGCTATCTTCTACAAGCGCGGTCAATTCAGGGCAGCACTTAACGTCATCAATTTATTCGATGTCGAGTATTTTGAAAATTCTAATGCCTCTTTCCCTGTTTATCCAGGAGAGCCGTTCACTGTGCAAGGGACGCTAGCATGGGAATTCTGAAAAGTCGATTTCGGATAAGTTATTTATTACTGGCTGCGATCGCAGCGATTACTTTCGCTTGCAGCCAAAACACGCCTGATACAATTATTTCCTCAAAATTGTCTCTAGAAAACTGCCGCATTGTCAAACATGATATGGGTGAAACCTGTGTGCCAATGAATCCACAGCGCATTGTTGCGCTATCTCCTGAGGACAATATTGATCCTCTAGCTGCTCTCGGCATTAAGCCAGTTGGATATACGAGCTACGTTATGAGACGAGACAAAAGAGGAGGTCTGTTTGGAGCCTCGTGGAATGATATTCTAGGCGCAAAATATGTTGGTACCCCCTATCAGCCTTCCCTCGAAAAAATTTTAATGCTTAAGCCTGACTTAATTTTGAGTCACTCCAGACCTCCTGAGTATCAGTTGTTATCTGCGATCGCCCCTACAGTTCCAGTCCCCGATCTGCGCGATCCACTAACGAACCAGGTATCTTTCAAAGAAATATTTCGGTACACAGCAAAAATGCTAGATCGAGAAGAAAAAGCGGAGAAAGTTCTCAGTCAATATCAGCAACGAGTTAATCAGTTGAAGGAGCGCTTAGGCGATCGGTTACAGCAGTTAGAGGTTGCTGTGATTTTTTATGGAGAGGACATTATTTATACGACTAACGATCGAGCTAAAATTTTACCTCTTGTTGTTTTTGATGATATTGGATTACGCTATAAATCTTTACCTATTGATGGAAACAACTCCGAGCCGCCAATCAGTATTGAAACGATCGATGAATATGATGCGGATGTGCTATTTATTGTAGACAATGCCGAAAGTCCATCTAGCTTTTATTTACAACATCCCCTAGTTGGTAGCTTGAACGTCGTGAAAAATCATCGAGCCTATGTTGTCGATCCAGAAACTTGGAGCGCACAAGGCATCACAGGTGCGAATAAAATATTGGATGACTTGTTTAAATACTTGCCCAAGGGTACATAAATTTTTACAGACTTAGAATAAATTGCGATCGATCTGATGGTACTAGTTTACTTGACAAAATAAATGATTTATGCAAGAAGACATTCTCATCGGATGAACTTTAAATTCAGCCAGTTGGATGTTTGTGGGCTTGCTCTCAAAGCTGTGTTGTATCAGTTTCTAGTCAAGACAAACCGACATATCTGTTTGTCAATCTTCCACTAAAAGACAGTGCAGCGCCATTAATAGAGTTTGTGCAACTGTATATCAAGAATCGTAAAGGAAATATTGCAATCTGCTATTTTCGCCCAAATTCCCCCTATAACCACTGCGAAAAAGTCCACGTAATTGTCAGTTAATATATTTTCTGCGTTGGACGTTTACCATGTCACCTTCACCAATTTCTTATCTGAGATCCAAAAAGCATCCTCTCTTACGGTTGTTACGCTATGCCAAAAACCACCGTTCTCAAATCTGGGTTGCTGTCACCTGTACGATTCTCAACCAACTCTGCGATCTCGCACCATCCTATTTAATCGGAGTAGCAGTAGATGTTGTAGTAGAAAAAGAGAATTCTCTGATTGCTCAAATTGGCATCATCAACATCATCGGACAACTAGCAATCCTATCGCTATTAACTTTATTAGTTTGGAGTCTAGAGTCACTATTTGAATTTTTGTACGATCGCCTCTGGCGCAACCTCGCCCAAACTATCCAGCATGAATTACGTCTCGATGCTTATACCCATTTACAAGAACTAGAACTGAGTTATTTTGAAGAACGCTCCACCGGAGAACTCTTATCAATTTTGAACGATGACATCAATCAATTAGAAAGATTTCTCAATTTTGGGGCGGCGGAAATTCTGCAATTTCTCACCGTAGTTCTGGCTGTGGGTGGTTCGTTTATCATCATCGCTCCTAGTGTGGCTCCTTTCGCCATCCTCCCCATTCCTTTCATTTTTTGGGGTTCGTTCGCCTTCCAAAAACAACTCGCTCCCCGCTATGCTGAGGTGCGCGAAAAAGCGGGATTCATTAGCAGCCGTTTAGCCAACAATCTCTCAGGGATTGCCACAATTAAAAGTTTCACCACCGAAGACTATGAACGCAGCCGCGTGCTTGATGAAAGTGATGCCTATAGACGTAGTAACAAAAAAGCGATCGCCCTTTCTGCGGCTTTTTATCCGTTAATTCGCTTCTTGGTTGTGGTGGGTTTTATCGCTACGCTGTTTTTTGGTGGTGTGGCTGTGGCTAATGGCAGGCTAACAGTAGGAACTTACGGCTTTCTAGTATTCATCGTACAGCTATTACTGTGGCCCTTTGCTTCTTTGAGCCAAATTATGGATGAATATCAACGGGCAATGGCTTCGATCCGCAGGGTGATGGGATTGTTGGACACTCCAATTGCGATTCCAGGGGGCGATCGTTCTTTACCGTTAACTGTAGTACGTGGGGAAGTGCAGATAGATAAGATTACCTTTGCCTACAGCGAGCGGTATAACGTATTGAAAAACCTATCACTGCATATTCCTCCTGGTGCAAATATCGGCATTGTTGGCGCAACGGGTTCGGCGAAAAGTACGCTCGTCAAGTTATTGCTGCGGTTTTACGAAATCCAAAGCGGACGGATCGGAATCGACGGAGTAAATATTCAGGAATTACAACTAGGAGAACTGCGGCGTTGCATCGGTTGGGTGAGTCAGGACGTGTTTTTGTTTCATGGTACGGTAGCTCAAAACATTGCCTATGGGAACTTAGCAGCTAGCTACGCAGAAATCGTCCGCGCTGCCCAGTTAGCCGAAGCACACGAGTTTATTCTTGAACTACCGCAGGGGTACGATACGATTGTGGGCGAACGCGGTCAAAAGCTTTCTGGCGGACAAAGACAAAGAATTGCGATCGCTCGTGCTATTCTCAAAGACCCACCAATTTTAATTTTAGATGAAGCAACCTCTGCGGTAGATAACGAAACTGAAGCCGCAATTCAAAAATCCCTGACCAAGATTACTCAAAATCGCACCACGATAGCCATTGCTCACCGTCTTTCCACAATTCGCTACAGCGATCGGATTTACGTGATGGATAAAGGTGAAATTGTCGAGCAAGGCAAACACGAGAACTTACTGGCACTTAATGGCATTTATAGCAGTCTTTGGCGAGTGCAGTCTGGAAGTATTTGACGCTCTTTGGGTCATTTATCTGTAGAGTTATTGTCAATTGTTTGCAATTAGCGCTCAAATCCTGGATCGATAAGTAAAACTACGCATTCACGATGACAAAAATTGACAATTTGACACTCCATCGCCGTAGAACGGCGAGGATTCTTGGTTCACAGACCAACCTTAACTGAGCAGGATTGCTCCAACCCAGCCATAGGGTCGATCTCCCCAAGCTTATAAGCTCCGGTCTGCCCGACCGTACTGAGTCCTTTTTGCAGAATGTTAATCGCTGCATTAATATCCCTATCTTCCACATAATTACAATGAGGACAAATATGGGTTCTATTAGATAGAGACTTCTGCACTTTTTCGCCGCAATTAGAACAATTTTGACTTGTATTATGGGGGGCAACAGCAATAGTTACCTTTCCATATTTATAACCAAAATACTCTAACCAACGGCGAAAAGTTGACCAACCTGCATCACTAATCGATTTAGATAAACGCCGATTCTTTACCATGCCTTTCACATTTAAATCTTCGTAGGCTACTAAGTCGTTGGACTTGATTAAACGGAGCGCCACTCTCTTGACATATTCTTCTCGCTGCCTACTTACTTTTAAATGCTTAATTGCATATAAGCGTCTGCATAAGTGATAGTTTTTGGACTGAGGTTTTCCTTTACGGAATTTTTTAGACTTCTTTCTGGTGAGACGATTTAATTGTTGTTCGCCTCGACGGTAGAACTGTGGGTTAGGCTCTGTATTTCCCAGGCTGTCTGCCAAGAAATACTTGATTCCTAAATCGACACCTACAGCTTTTTGGCTAGGGGTAATAGGTTCAACCGTATCTCTAGGATCTAGCTGGACTGAGAACTGCACGTAATACCCATCGGCACGACGCAAAATTCTCACCCGCTTGATTTGCTCTATTTGGTAGAAGTTCAAATCCCTAGAACCTACTAGCTTGAGGTTGCCTATCCCCTTTTTATCGGTGAAAGTTATATGCTTTCTGTTATCCGACAGCTTCCATCCTGATACCTTGTACTCTACCGAGCGAGAGTGTTTTTTAAACTTTGGATACCCCTTCTTGCCAAGTATCTGTTTTTTACAGTTATCGTAAAAGCGATTAACGGCTTTTAAGACTCTTTCAACAGCGGTTTGGCAAGCGTGGGAATTCAGGTCGTCTACAAACTTAAACTCTTTCCTCAGCAGCGTGTTGTATCTAAACATTTCGGTCTTTCCTACGCCTCGGTTATCCATCCAATAACGAAGCACCTTATTACGGACAAACTGAGCCGTTCTAATAGCTTCTTCAATGGCGACTATCTGAGATGCTTTGGGGTAGACCTTGAACTCGTAGATAAACATTTTGATACTGCGGTATCGGGTATCAAAACTTATAATATCACAAGACCGTTAAAATTAAAAGCCGCCCTTTAACGAAGTGGAGGGCGGGGCTTGCATCCCCTTTTTTCGGTCAAAAGCGATCGCCAGCTCACCTAAAGGAGCGAACCAGCCACAATGACCCTTAATTGGTCTAATTGTCGGGCTGGCAATCCTGCTAGTTTGCTTTTTGTATAGCATCAGCTTAGGAGCAGCAGAAATACCCAGGAGTTACGCATTTGGTGCGGGGTGGCTTAAAGGATGGCTTTTCAAAAATGTCGCTTTATGGTGAGGCGGTGAGTGCCGCAGCAAAGAAAGACACGGATATGAGTTGATACTTACCTCAATTCATACCTTTATTATGCAACGCCGAAATTTTTTCTCCCCCTTGACTCTCTAGTTAACTAGAGAATTCACAATAGATTTAGTCACGTTATGGAGTTGAGCAAATGTTAATCCAGCTCAAAGTTCCCAAACTCGCTTGCGCTGCTTGTGTCGATGCTGTAACTCAAGCAGTGAAGAAGGTTGATGCAACGGCAAAAGTAGAAGCCGATCCGAAAACAAAAATGGTCAGTATCGAGACGCAACGATCGGCAGCAGAAATTGAAAATGCGATCGCTGCTGTAGGCTATCCTGCGGCTTAAGCAGCAATTGGTTACTAATAAAAAGCAATCGCCATATGGATAACATCACGCTGAAACTAAAAGGCATGAGTTGTGCCTCATGTGCCAATAACATTGAAGCCGCGATTCGCTCTGTTCCTGGGGTGAGTCATGCCAGCGTTAACTTTAGTGCAGAACAAGCTATAGTCACATACGATCCTAATCAGACAAACGTGGCAACGCTGCAAAATGCGGTTGACGCAGCCGGATATTCCGCTCAACCGATGCAAGAAGACTTGTTGGCAGCAGATGACGATGCCGAACGTCGGGCGCGGCAGGCAGAAAATCGAGACTTAACTCGTAAGGTTTGGACTAGCGGTATTATTAGTGCAGTGCTGGTCATTGGGTCGTTGCCTGCTATGACGGGGTTATCGATCCCCTTCATCCCCATGTGGCTGCACAATCCTTGGCTACAACTGATCCTCACGGCTCCAGTGCAGTTCTGGTGCGGTGCATCCTTCTATGTCAATGCCTGGAAAGCTTTCAAGCGCCATACAGCCACGATGGATACTCTAGTGGCGATCGGTACGGGTGCGGCTTACTTATATTCCCTGTTTCCTACCTTCTTTCCTGGGTGGTTTATCGCTCAGGGTTTGAACCCAGACGTTTACTACGAAGCCGCCGCTGTCATCATTACCTTAATCTTGCTAGGAAAACTGCTAGAGAATCGCGCTAAGGGGCAAACTTCAGAAGCAATTCGCAAACTAATCGGTTTACAGGCAAAAACAGCGCGTGTCATTCGTGACGATCGCGAGGTGGATGTACCAATTGCCCAAGTCGTTTTGGGGGATATCATCCTGGTTCGTCCTGGGGAAAAGATTCCTGTGGATGGAGAGATCGTTGATGGCTCCTCCACGATTGATGAGTCAATGGTGACGGGTGAAAGCTTGCCTGTGAAAAAGCAGCCTGGAGATGAAGCAATCGGCGCTACGATCAATAAAACTTGTAGCTTTAAATTTCGGGCAACACGAGTTGGCAAAGATACATTTTTGGCGCAAATTGTCAAGCTCGTACAGCAAGCTCAGGGTTCTAAAGCACCGATTCAACGGTTGGCAGACCAAGTGACGGGATGGTTTGTACCTGCGGTCATCGCAATCGCGATCGCTACCTTTGTCATCTGGTTTAACATCATGGGTAACCTGACGATGGCATTGATTACCACCGTTGGAGTGTTGATTATCGCCTGTCCCTGTGCCTTGGGTTTGGCTACACCAACCTCAATTATGGTAGGAACAGGTAAAGGTGCGGAAAATGGCATTCTGATTAAAGGTGCAGAAAGCCTGGAACTAGCGCACAAACTGCAAGCGATCGTGCTTGACAAAACGGGTACGATTACGCAAGGCAAGCCAACTGTCACCGATTTTGTCACGGTTAACGGAACGGCACATAGTAACGAGCTAAAACTCTTGCGCCTAGCTGCTGCTGTCGAACGCAATTCAGAACATCCTTTGGCTGAAGCGGTGGTGCAATACGCCTCTTCTCAAGGAGTAGAATTGACCGACGCACGAGAATGTGCAGCAGTTGCAGGTAGTGGCGTGCAAGGATACGTAAGCGATCGCCTCGTACAAATTGGCACGCAGCGCTGGATGCAAGAATTGGGAATTAATACCAGCCAATTACAGCAACAGTGGGATCGACTGGAGTATCTCGGTAAAACAGTCATTTGGATTGCTGTAGACGGCACAGTCCAAGCCATTATGGGAATTGCAGATGCCGTCAAACCTTCTTCTGCTGCTGCTGTACGCACTATGCAGCAGATGGGATTAGAGGTAATAATGCTGACTGGTGACAACCGCCGCACGGCGGAAGTTATTGCGCGGGAAGTCGGGATTAACCGAGTCATGGCAGAAGTTCGTCCCGATCGAAAGGCTGAGGTTGTTAAGTCTCTGCAATTAGAGCAGCAGGGGAGCAAAAAACGATTCACGACTCCCAAAATTGTCGCAATGGTTGGCGATGGGATTAACGATGCACCAGCCTTGGCGCAGGCGGATGTGGGAATTGCTATTGGTACGGGAACGGATGTGGCGATCGCCGCAAGCGATATTACGCTGATTTCCGGCGACTTACAAGGTATTGTGACGGCAATTCAACTCTCGCGTGCCACGATTCGTAATATCAGACAAAATCTGTTTTTTGCTTTCATCTACAACGTGGCTGGCATTCCAATCGCCGCAGGTATTCTCTTTCCTTTCTTTGGTTGGTTGCTCAGTCCGATTATTGCAGGTGCGGCAATGGCATTTAGTTCTGTTTCAGTAGTGACAAATGCACTGCGTCTGCGTAACTTCCATCCGAAAACTGCGCGCTAAATTAATGATGCTGAAGAAAGTGACATTCTTTGCGGACGTTAGCAGGATTTAGATTTTTGTTAGGAGCCAGGAGCGGTTGTATAGGAGGTTTTCAATGGTAAGCAAAACTGCGATCGTAGGTGGGATTGCGAGTATAGGATTGGCATTAGGCATTGCTTCGGGACAAGCAGTGGCACAAATGTCTCATGAAGGGATGCAACGCTCCGAAATAGAGCAGAAGGGTCAGTTCCACCGTATCGAACAACCGCTATGGTTGAAAGGAGCCGTTACGGTTAGTGGTTTGGGATTAATTGGACTAGAATTGTGGTGGTTTCTGCTCAGCAAGCCTAAGTCACACAAAGCCAAGATGAGTCAAGGGATTCAGGCGGTCGAGATTGCTGTTGATGGTGGGTACGAACCCAGTCGAGTTGTGGTAAAAGCAGGTCAAAGAGTCCGACTCAACTTCCACCGTACAGATCCCAGCAGTTGCCTCGAAGAAATCCGATTTCCTGACTTCCATATCGCCCAGAACCTCCCCCTCAACCAAGTCACACCCATCGAGTTCACGCCCGACAAACCAGGGACTTATACTTTCACCTGTGGCATGAATATGTTTCGAGGAGTCATCGAAGTTCAACCTGCCGATTCTACTGTTGTTGCCAGCTTAACGCCTGTTGCTCCATCTACTACTGTCAAATAACTGCTGTGAACGGCTCGAACTCATCATGCGATACCACTCCCCGATTAGCCCGACACAAATTTTATTGCTTTCAATAAGAAATATCATCATTAAAGTTTGAAGATGTTCTTGTTGGGCAAAAGAATTTCGGTCTGTCAAACGCTAGTTCAGGGGATGCTGGATGAAAAATGCTTCACGCCGTCAAGTTTTGCAAGGTGCGATCGCTTCGGCGATTATTATTGGGTTCAATCCAGCCAAGCAATCGTGGGTCACATCCGCCAGTGCTGCATCTGAATTTGAATCTCTGCCACCCCTGGACGGTATACTTTACAACGATTCTGCCACCCGCAATGCTGCCGCTGATGATTTCGGTCATCTCGTGCGTCGCTACCCAGCTGCCGTACTCAAACCAGGTTCGATTGAAGATATAGTGAGGATCGTCCGGTTTGCTCGTACCCACAAGCTGAAAGTTGCCGCACGCGGTCAAGCGCACTCCACTTACGGTCAACCGCTTATAGAGGCGGGGATAGTTATTGACATGAGTTCGCTTGATACGATTCATCATATTAATGCAGAGCAGGCAGAAGTGGATGCAGGTGTGTTGTGGAGCCAATTGCTGCTGGCATTGCTGGAGCGACAACTGACACCCCCCGTCTTGACAGATTACATCGAGCTATCTGTGGGTGGCACTTTAGCAGTTGGCGGGATTGGTGGCAGGAGTCATCGTTATGGCGTGCAAGTAGATAATGTCTTGTCCCTGCAAGTCGTCACGGGTGCGGGCAACCTAGAAACTTGTTCTCGCTCCCAAAATCGCGATTTGTTTGAAGCAGTGCTGGCAGGGTTGGGTCAATGTGGCATTATCGTTAGGGCAACAGTTCGCCTCATTCCGTCTGCTCAAAATACCCGCGTATTTCTCTTGTTTTACAACGATTTGGCTGCTTTGACGCACGACCAGTGCTGGCTAATTGCCCAAAAACGATTTGACTACGTAGAAGGTCAAGTTGTACCCGATGCTAGTGGTGGATGGCGTTATCTGCTGGAGGCAGCTAGCTTTTATACTCCGCCAGGTGAACCAGACAATAACAGTTTACTTGCTGGGTTAAGTTACAGTCAGGGTACTCAACAGATTGAAGATAAGTCTTACTTTGATTTTGCGAATCGGTTGGCTCCAACTATTGCTTTTTTAAAGGAGAGTGGAGTATGGTTTTATCCGCATCCTTGGTTAGATTTATTCGTACCAGAAACCGCAGTTAACGGCTTTGTCGGCGAGATCGTTTCTAACTTAACTTTAGCGGATACGGGTCAGGGTCCAGTGCTGCTGTATCCCGTGCCGACAAACCGCTTGACGTTACCGCTATTTCGGGTTCCTGATGAGGAAGTCATGTTCCTATTTGCGATTCTACGCACTGCACCACCCGATGCTAGCGCGATCGCCAAAATGCTAGCTGATAACCGCACGTTTTTCGAGCGCAACCGCGACAGTGGTGGATATCGCTACCCGATTGATGCCGTTCCATTTTCTCAAGCCGATTGGAAACAGCACTTTTATCCAGTATGGGGTAGGCTAGTCAGCGCCAAGCGCCGCTACGATCCTGACAATTTACTTACACCTGGTCAGGGGATTTTCTAGCACAATTTTAAACAGAAATTACTAAATACGGTTCCTCAAATTTACCAGATTGTACAGATTTTCCTTTCAGCTCTGGTGGTAAGACAATCTGTCGCCTTTGGTCGCCAGCTTCAATAATTATTTCTGTATTTGATTGGGTTAACTTAACTTGTTTTTTATGAAATCCTGGTAAAAAAACGCGAACTTGGCGCTGAATAAGGTCTATTTTGAGCGGCGGTGTTACGGAAATACTAGCGTTGAAATCTGGCAATTCTTGAATAATTGCTTCCCAATTCCTCTCTTGCAAAGTAGAGATATGATGGACAGCTAATGGGGTAAAAGCCGACTGTATAGCTTCTCTACTTAAATCTCGATCTTGATACGCTAAAATACCACTGACAGTGAGGTTAATTTGTTGGGCGCTGCCCCACCACCAGCGAGCATCGGCGATCGCTTCTGGTGTATCGTTAGTAACAAGATAGGCTGTTAACTGACTTGCATCGTTAGCTACTGCAACTCCTTGCTCGATCCAATGCTGAATTTGAGACAGTCCTTCTTGCATTTTCTGGCGATCGATATTAGCGTTAAGAATTGCCGCAGCAAATGGACCACCAATTGAATTGGCAATCTCGCTAATATCTAGATCTGTAAATATCTGGTGAAAGCGCCGAAAATACCAATCCAAAGCACTAGGAATCCCTAGCATACGCAGTATCTCTAAATTCTCCCCGCTATAAATAATGACATCATAGCTACCGCTTTGATAGTATTGTCGTAGGGCATTAAAAGTTAAAAAACTATCAAATCCAGGTAGTATAATCAATTCGGCAGGATAGATTTGTTCGGAAAAAGAATCTGGTAAATAGGTAGAAACAAGTTTTTTGACTTCATCCCAAGCCTGTTCTAACAGTACAGTTGTTTGTAACTGTACGACTTGCAGATGGCTCTCAACGCTTTGAGGATGCGTACTTAAAGAAGTTTCTAAGAGTAGCTCCGTACTAGGATTAACATAGGTAGCCAGTAAAACTCTTTTACCTTGTCGGGCAAACCATTTCGCAGTAGCAATTGATAGCGTTGTCCGTTCTCTAGATCCATCGCCCAGAAATGTAATTATTCTGCTCATTGAATCAATCCCGTTGCTAATTAGGGAATCGGAAGGGCGAGTCTACCAAAAAAATTGCTAGGTGCAGGTATTCTAGTTAAATTCGCCCTTCCGAAATGAGGGAGTCGTAGGAGTGCGCCAAGCGAAAACTTCACAGCAAATAAGTAACTTAGTTCAACCCTCCCCTACACAATTAAGGTAAGAGATAACTGATAACTGACAACTGATAACTGACTCAATTTACTGTTCGATCGCACCGAAACAAGCTGCTGCTACTAATAAGAAGGGAGTACCAGGAATCAAAGGTAATAAAACACCAATGACACCTATACCCGCGCAGATTGTACCCGCAGCAATTAAAGCTGCATTCTTGATTTGCTTGAGCATATTGACTTGAGCGATAACTTGATAATTTTCAGTCTAGTAATCTTCAGTCTTGTAGTTTTTACACTACCATGCGATAGTTACTACTGTGCATCAAAATTGTAGATGACAGCAACAATCTTTACTCTTCTTAGCATTCTCCTACTTGGGGTTGCTCTACAAAATTCTGCTTTTAGCAAGTGCTGACTGCTATTAGCCTTGTTTTCTGAAAAAAACAGAAAATGAAAGACAGAATAATTCGTATTTCAAACCCTCATTAGAGTCATAAAATACTCATAAGACTGTCATTAGCTTATCTCACATGGCAAATGACCAATAACAAGATTGGTCTTTCACAAATGACAAATGACAGTAATTAATGCTGTTCGTAACAAGGAAGGTGAGTTGAATTATTTTGGCGATCGAGATCGCCGCTAATTACTTGCGTATCAGTTGTAAAAAAGGCACTAAGAATTGTTTCTAGTCCTTCACTATAGTCTACTTCCCGATCTAAACAAAACTGCTTAAAGCGGCGTGCTACATCTTTTCGCACATGACCTCTGATTTGCACGTAGTTCCGATCGTCTTTTTTTCCCACAGCTCTTCTCAATCAGATTATAATTTTTGCCAAGCGCTGAAATCTAGCCAAATCTAATGTGTATACGTACCTACGTCAGCTATTAATTTAAACCAATGGTTTGCATATAAAAATACCATCTCCTAAGCATTAAAGGTTATCTTTCATCGTAAAATTACGAATAAAACATAAAAGGTTTAAATGTTCAGTTTTACCTAACGTTACATTAACTTATAGTAATCAATGTAACTTTTTACAGTGAGTAGTGGGGAGCCGTATGGGACAGTTCTTTCTAGTTTCTAACTCGTGTTGATAGATTTGCAACTTCGCACAAATGCGAAGTTGCAAATCTATCAAATTGATAAGTTTGTTTCTATGGCGATGCAGCCAAGCACCCAAGGGACGTAGGAGTCATTAGATTAGAATCCTTCACGACTCACGACTCACTCTTGTTCATCCAAGTTCACACTACTTAACCATGCTAAGGGTATGCAAGGCATATAGTTAAATGATATAGGTTATAAGAGCATTCCTGAGTTTTTGAGAAGTAAAATAATGTCTTCAAGCACTGGCACAGACTTAGCAATGGCTAAGCCTGCCGGAGAGTCTTACGCTTGGCATACTCTGGAAGCTGAGAGAGCCACAGATGTTCTCCAGAGCGATCGCACCTCCGGCTTAACTTCCGCTGAAGTTGAAGAAAGATTACAACGCTACGGTTTCAACGAATTACAAGAAACAGGAGGGCGTAGTGGTTGGGAAATCCTCCTAGACCAATTCAAAAACATCATGTTGCTGATGTTGATAGCAGTTGCTGTCATTTCAGCAATTTTAGATGTGTTCGGTACGAAACAACCAGGAGAAATACCGTTTAAAGACGCGATCGCGATTGGCGTAGTGGTCGTTCTGAACGGGTTACTGGGATATATCCAAGAAAGTCGCGCAGAAAAGGCTTTAGCTGCCTTAAAAGGCTTGTCTTCGCCCAAAGTGCGAGTTCTGCGCGACGGCAAAACCGTGGAAGTCGATTCTAAAGAATTGGTTCCAGGGGACGTAATGTTACTGGAAGCGGGGGTGAAGATTTCTGCTGACGGTCGCCTCTTAGAAGTTGCAAATCTGCAAATTCGGGAAGCAGCCTTGACAGGAGAGGCTCACGCCGTCAACAAACAAGCCACGCTCCAGCTACCAGATGATACCGTATTGGGCGATCGCGTCAATATGGTTTACGAAGGTACGGAGGTCGTCCAAGGACGAGGAACAGTCCTCGTCACGGGGACGGGAATGAAGACTGAACTGGGGAAAATTGCTACAGCACTGCAATCGGTAGAAGCTGAACCCACGCCGTTACAAAAACGGATGGCGCAACTGGGCAATACCTTAGTCACGGGGGCGATGATTCTAGTACTGTTGGTGGTGGGATTAGGAATGCTCCACACGCCAACCATGAGTAATTTCGAGAACCTCGTGAAAGTCTCGCTCAGTATGGCGGTTGCTGTCGTTCCCGAAGGACTACCTGCCGTGATCACCGTTACCCTGGCGCTGGGAACTCAGCGCATGGTGCGGCGCAACGCTCTAATTCGCAAACTTCCAGCCGTAGAAACCCTGGGTAGCGTCACTACAATTTGCTCTGACAAAACAGGGACGTTGACTCAAAATAAAATGGTCGTCCAGGCAGTTGCGACAGCTAGCAACTCTCTGCGAGTCACAGGTGAAGGATACGACCCTATTGGTGAGTTTCGTCACCAAGATAGAGTCGTCTCAGTGCAAGATCAACCGGAACTACAAGCCTTACTCTTAGCTTGCGTACTTTGCAACGATGCCATATTGCAAAGAGATAAAGGCGAGTGGGCGATCCTTGGAGATCCGACCGAAGGAGCGCTGTTGTCTTTAGCTGGTAAAGCAGGGCTAGAAAAAGACCAGCAATCGAGCTGGTTTCCCCGAGCTGCTGAGTTTCCGTTCTCCTCAGAACGCAAACGCATGAGTACGATCTGTGAAGTGAGAAATGAGGACTTAGTGAACTTCCTCGCCTCTCATCCCTCACCGCTCACCGCTCACCCCTATTTAATGTTCACCAAAGGTTCGCCCGAACTAACTTTAGAGCGTTGCACTCATATTCAAACGGGCGATCGCATTGAACCACTGACAAACGAGTTACGGTTAAACATCCTCGACCGAAACAACCAGTATGCCAGTAAGGGGTTGCGAGTTCTAGGCTTTGCCTACAAAGCAGTTGCAAGTATTCCCCCAGAAGGTTCGGAAGAAACCTCAGAAAACGATTTAACTTGGTTGGGCTTGGTGGGAATGTTGGATGCACCCCGTCCCGAAGTTCGCGAAGCCGTGGCTAAGTGCCGTACTGCTGGTATCCGTCCCGTAATGATTACAGGCGATCACCAACTGACTGCCCAAGCGGTAGCTGAGGATCTAGGGATTGCTCACCCAGGAGATTTAGTACTGACAGGGCGAGAGCTGGAAAAATTGAGTATGCCAGAACTTGAGGCACACGTCGATCGCGTCAGCGTCTACGCCCGCGTCTCGCCAGAGCATAAATTACAGATCGTCCAAGCGCTACAACACCAAAACCAAATTGTTGCCATGACAGGAGATGGAGTCAACGATGCTCCCGCCCTCAAACAGGCAGATATTGGCGTAGCAATGGGCATTACAGGTACGGATGTCAGTAAAGAAGCTAGCGATATGGTGTTACTAGACGACAACTTTTCCACAATCGTCTCGGCGACAGAAGAAGGACGAGTTGTTTACATCAACATCCGTCGCTTTATTAGATACATTCTAGGTAGTAACTTAGGAGAGGTTTTAACTATTGCTTCAGCACCATTACTAGGTCTGGGAGGAGTACCGCTTTCACCGTTGCAAATTCTCTGGATGAATTTAGTGACAGATGGAATTCCAGCGCTAGCTCTGGCTGTCGAACCAGGTAGACCAATTGTCATGCAACAACCGCCCAAAAATCCCAAAGAAAATATCTTTGCGCGAGGGCTAGGTTCGTACATGATTCGGATTGGGATTATCCTCGCCATCGTGACGATTCTGCTGATGGTTTGGGCTTATCACCATTCTCAGGCAGTTCAAGGCGGTGGATTGAGCGCAGACCGCTGGAAAACAATGGTATTTACCACTCTTTGTCTGGCGCAAATGGGACACGCGATCGCGATTCGTTCTAACACTCGTTTAGCGATTCAAGTCGATCCGTTCTCTAATCCCTATATTCTGATTTCAGTCGTCTTGACCACTCTTTTACAACTACTGCTAATCTACGTTCCACCCCTGCGTAGTTTCTTCAGCACCCATTACATACCACCCATAGAACTACTGATTTGTTTCGGCTTCAGTTCCTTGGTATTTGTTTGGATCGAACTAGAGAAGCTATTCATCCGTTGGCAAAGATCTCGGCAACATAGTTAGTTATTGGTCATTGGTCATTTGTCATTGCTCATTTGTTGTTTGTAACTCACTTTAAGGGCGGGATTAACCGCAGAATTGTTTGTTCTTTCACAAGTATGTTCAAAAAACCCGCCCCTACCATTTCCTGCTAACCCCTATTCCCTAACTCCTAACTCCTGATTATGACTTGGTTAATCTCATTTGTGACTGAAACTTTAGTTGAGGCGATCGCGGTTTGGATTGCAGAATTAGCGATCGCCGCGATCGCAGAATGGTTGCGAGAGGCGATCGCCGCGATCGCAGAATGGTTGCGAGAGGCTGTAACTCAGCTTATCGCTTTACTGAGCAGCCACAGAGCTTATTCTTAAAACCGCGATCGTCTTTATTCCCTCCCGATACTAGGGGGGGAATTTTGTGAGAAACAGTACAGTAGAGACACGAAATAGAGACGCGAAATTGTGCGTCTCTACTGATGGTTCATAGTTTTCGATTCAGGTAAGTAGGGGCGCACAGCTGTGCGCCCCTACAGAGCGTGTATTTTGTTATTTTTGACTCGTATACTGCACCTGGTTAGGCGAACAATGATTTCCACTGGGTTGTACAACTCCAGTAGAACTTGCAACATTGACACACGAGCGCTCTGCTTGCCATACTTGCCACTGATGCGAGGAAAAATCAATTCCAATCAGTAGCAGCAGAAAAGCCAAGGGACCAACTGCAAGAGCGATCGCGGTCTTACGCACGTTAAAAAAGTCTGGATGGTCGATCATGATTACCTCTTTACAGTGAGTAGTAAGTAGTAGGGCATAATTAAACGTAAGATAGAGAAAAGCCAAAAACTTGCTGATTTTGACCACTCATGCCTGCTCCTTTACGTATCGTTTTGACAGAGTCAGAAGACCGGACGTTGAGTGAACTTCGGGTTGCCAAAACCGTTGCTCAACGTACCCGAGATCGAGCACAAATGCTTCGACTCAATGCTCAAGGATGGGTAGTGCCAGCGATTGCCGAAATTTTTGAGTGCCAAGAGCAGACAGTGCGCGAAACCATCCGCCGTTGGCAGCAGCAAGGGTTAGGTGGATTATGGGATGCTAGTGGACGAGGAGCTAAAGCCAAATGGCAAGAAGCAGACATGGCCTACCTAGAACAATGCCTAGAGCAAGAAGCCAGAACCTATAATAGTCAACAGCTAGCCCAGAAGCTAGAGCAAGAACGACAGGTAAACCTAAGTGCTGACCGGATTCGCCGCATTCTAAAAAAAAGGGCTTTAGTTGGAAGCGGACTCGACACTCGCAACGGGGCAGACAAGATCCTGAGTACAAAGCACTCAAGCAAGCCGACTTAGACACACTCCAACTAGCTGCCTGTGAAGGGTACATTGACCTGAAGTATCTTGACGAATCGGGATGTTGTCTGGAAAGTCCAGTCAGTTATAGTTACTCTCGCATTGGAGAGCAGAAACACCGAAGAGCAGGTCAAATCCTATGGAGACCGCATTAGTATTCTAGGGATATGGCAACCAGAGCAGTCGTTTGACTATGCTCTGGTACAAGGCAGTTTCCACAAGGAACGCTATGTTAAAGTGATGAACGCTCCTTGCCCAAAAGAGTGAGCAGACATTGCTACAAACCGGACGGCTCACAGTCGTGGTGCAAGATAATGGTTCGGCTCATACCAGTCATCTTGCCCGTGAGCACTGGCAGCAGTGGCAGTCGAAAGGGCTATATCTCTTTTTTCTCCCCCAATACAGTTCACATATGAATCTGATTGAAGCGCAGTGGCATCAACTCAAAACCCATGAAATAGCCGGAAGGATTTTTGATAACGAGTATGATTTAGCGAATGCCATGATTGAGGGCATGGAGAATCGAAGTCAACAAGGGGGATGGACACTGGAACGTTTTATGTTTAAATCTGCCTAGCTACTTATGTAGTGAAGAGTGGGGGAGTGGGGACAAGGGAGCAACGCGAACAAGTGGGGTGAGTAGCCAAGCGGCTGCTGCCTTGTCCTATTAGCTGCCAGCTTCTTCAATAGTTTCAACAGTTTCAACTACTGCTAAACAAAGGCTAGAAGCTAGCAGTACGAGCATCACGCTCGCTAGATAAGCCATTGCTAGGAGCTGAAGTACTGTTTCAAACGGAATGTTGGAGTTCATCAGTTTGCCTCCTTGAGCCAAGGCTAGCGATCGTATTCCTTTTTGCTGTTAGCAATATAGTGCTACATCTTCACCACACTCATCCGCTAGATAGGATAGAGCTTTGAGGCGAAGACCAATCGCTTGCTCGTAGAGAGGGTTAAGCTGGCACAGGGGTGGAATGTGAAATAAGATGCGCTTGAAGAACTTGATGTCTCGTTCAAAAGGGCAACTCGCCGGAATCATCCGGCACAATAACTTGGCTACCTTGCGGTCATGAACCTCAATCGCGTCAACCCACTGGCGAACTAGACCCCGTAGACCAATAAGTTTCACCATAATGATCGCTCCTCATAACCCAGTTGAGTTATGTCTAGGTTTTTTAGTCCATTAAGATGCTTACCCGCGAAAAATTGGTTTGACCCCACTTTTTCGCGTTGCCTCCGTCTTGAAGGAGACAAGCAAGAAATTCTAGCCATCAGCCACCAGTCACCAGTCACTCATAACGGCTAACCAATCGCTGATAACTGAATCGCTGATTCAGTCATGCAAGTAAAAAGCTGTTAACAGCATCGTGTAGGTCATCAGCAACAACACGCCCTCTAGCC
This sequence comes from Chroococcidiopsis sp. SAG 2025, assembly GCF_032860985.1. Taxonomy (GTDB): domain Bacteria; phylum Cyanobacteriota; class Cyanobacteriia; order Cyanobacteriales; family Chroococcidiopsidaceae; genus Chroococcidiopsis. The sequence continues at coordinate 4,499,980 of NZ_JAOCNC010000001.1, read as the reverse complement.
AATTAGACTTACCATCCGTACTGACTGAGTTCGTCATCAGTACAGCTACACCTACTCCTAAGACTGCGAATGTATCAAAGGCTAAATTCATTGGTTGCCCCATTGCTTGTCCCACCAAGACTAACGCTGGAGCTACAAACATGGCGATTTGCAAGCTAGAGCCGAGGGCGATGGAAATAGACAGATCGATTTTTTGCTTCGCCGCGCACATTCCACAGGTAATAATCTCTACTGCTGAACCGAAGATCGGCAGTAGCATGACACCTGTAAATAGACTGGTCAGACCGAGACTAGAAACTGCCTGTTGCAAACTATCAACCAGTACTTCAGAGACAAACAACAGCGCGACTGTAAAACCTAACAGCAAGCCAACGTGTATCCACAGATCGTACTTTCGTCCTGTAGCTTCGCTACCATAGCTTTCAGGTTCGGCATCTTCCTCTAACTCATACATAAATCTATGAGTTTTCATCGAGAAAAATAGCATCATGGCGTAGAAGCCTAATAGCAGTACAGATGCTACTAGAGAAAAATGATTGGCATTGGCGAGTTGATGGCTAGAACTCGTCGTAAACTTGAGCGCTACAGGCATCAAGATAAATACAACTGCCAGATTGAGCGAACCAGAATTGATCCGCGCTACAGTCGTTCGTTTGATGTTGTGCTGAAAATCTAGCCTTTTGAAGCTCAAGCCGTCTAAGATAAATGCGAATCCTAGACCTAATAAAAGGTTGGCGATAATCGAGCCAACTAAACTCGCTTTGACCACCTCAACCATACCCGCTTGCAGGGCAACGATTGAGACGACAATTTCAGTAACGTTACCAAAGGTGACGTTGAGTAGACCACCCAGAAACGAACCAATTTTGTTAGCGATCGCCTCTGTAAAGTTAGCAATCCATGCTGCTAGAGGGATAATTGCTAAGCCTGCTGTAGCAAAAACAACTAATGGTGGTAAACCAAGTTGTCTAAACAGCAGTGCCAAAGGAACGAGCACAAGCATACGTAACAAGAACGCATCCTTGCGCGACATCGTTCGGCGCGACACCACTTTTCCCGCAGTGGGTCTTTCTGGTTTTGTTGATACTGACATTATTCCGGCTCCAAAAGTCTGTTGTGCTTTGGAGGGGATGGGGCAATCTCACATACCTAATCCTGCGGAGATTGCTTGGCTGCTTTTCAAGCGACACCCAGCCCAACCTCATTCCATGTAAGAGTGAGTTTAATTCTTGGCAAACCTATCTACAGCCGTTTTCAATTACCACACACCTAAGCAAGAAGCTGATGTTATGCAACAGCTATCTCCATAATTCATCTCCTAGCATGTAGAACAGGTTGTTCAATCGAGATAGTAGGCACTGCCATTGCTGTTCAGTACCATCAACTAGAGCGACACTTGACCTGGATATTGAATATCTGAATGAATTAAGAAACTGCAATCGACCCGAAGGTAATAATGCAGCTTTGAAACTCTAAATGCACTTGACTTTAAATGTACAATAAACTCGTTAGAAAAATCTAAAATTTTTGTTAAATGCAAGTAAAGAAAAATAATTATTCTTCTATAGATACATGTAAAAAAAAGCTGCTAAATTTGACTCTACTAAGACTTTGCGCTAATGCAGCAAATCTCCTAAAAGTTTTCAAGACAAGCTTTATCTGAGAGCAAACTATCTGAAATATCTAAACTTATGTAAAATAGCTTGAGGTAAAAACTGATAGATTTCCAAGTTTTCAGATGTCAATTTTTTAACTATATAAAGTGAGAGAATATCACTATTAGTTGTTTGCAATTTATTTAATTTGCAAAGTTGTGACTTTCAAATATATTTGGAGAATAAGCTGAGGGATTGCCAAAAATTCGCTCCCTCAACCTCTGGCACTTATAAGAACTGCTGGGCGATCGCCAGCAGATTTTGAGATATGTATGCTTTGACTTCGCTGTAAGTGAAGCTGTAGCCGTTCTGTTTGCCTAATTCCACTGCTAAGTTTAAAAAACTTTCGCGATCGCCTGACTGTTTCAGCTTTTCTTTGAGCGATGAGTCTTGCAATACCAGTTGATGAAACTGTTCTAGTTCTTTTGACACATTCGTTCTCTCGTCATTAGTCATTGGTCATTGGTTGTTAGTTGGCAGTAAACGCTCCGCTACACTACGTGAAGACAGTTGACAGTTATCAGTTATCGTAGGGGCGGGTTTTGAGCAAAGATTGATTGTCACTAGCCGTGAATATGCTTGCTAAACCCACCCTTACATGAGTCAGGAGTTATTTAATCTCCTCTGCACCTGAAGCCCCTAAAGCTTCCTTGTCTCACTTATCTTCAAAAACTAGCCGATTTCCACTTGATGCGGAATTGAACTCTGTTCGGGCTTGGCTTTACTCTTTTTCAAGTCAGTTTTGGCTTCCGCCACCAAGTCCTGAAAAGATTCTGATGCTTCAGCTACGGTATTTTGAGCCTTGTCATAAGCATCTAACATCCAAACCATACCCGTTTTCGCTAAGGATTTGGATGACTCTGACAAAGAATTACCTACAGCCGAATTAGACCCTCCCATAGCAGAACCTACGACACCAACTACAGGTGCTAGGGCTAATGCTCCTAAACCAATCCCTGCTGCTGTTAACGGTTCTAGTCCTAGCAATAAAGCTTCTAGTTCAAGCATGTTGATTCAGTTTCCAAAAAAGAACAATTGCAACTCGTACCGGACGCAACGACTACCTCATGCCTATCGTGGGAAGCGATCGCGCTAAAGCTATTTGTCACTCGTTATTAGCTATTTGCCTAGATCGATGACCGACAGCAGAGAACTAATAACCAACAGCTGCTAATCGCTCTGAGTGCGAAAGACAGTCGTTATCTCTGAATTTGGGTCACAAGAGCAAAATGTATTTGCACTCAATCAAACTCTGTCACCCTACGTAGCTTCTAAAACTCAATTTTGATGATAGCAGGAATAATACAAATCTAATTGAACTACTTCAAAGATTTTTAAAAAAGTTAATTGAACCTGAGTTAATACTATAGTTTAACTTTCTTAATCTAAGAGGTCATTTATAAAGAAAAGTTGAAAGCAGCGAGAATGGAGGCAAGAGGCTTTTACTATGACAAGACAGTAGCCCAAAGCATTGCCTCATGAGTAGAAAAGCTTACAAAAGTGATTTAACCGATCGAGAATGGCAAATCATTGAACCATTAATTCCACCTGTAAGACCAGGAGGACATCCACGTACTGTGGATATGCGTGAGGTAGTAAATGCCATCTTTTATTTGCTGAAAACTGGCTGTGCTTGGGAGATGCTACCACATGACTTCCCACCCTATTCAACGGTTTATTATTACTTTCGGCGTTGGCAAAAACGAGGAATTTGGCAGCAGATAAATCTTGCCTTACGTGAACAAGTACGGATGAAGCTGGGCAAATCTCATCAAGCTACTGCTGCAATTGTGGATAGCCAGTCCGTAAAAACGACGGAAAAAAGGGGAAGTATCCGGCTTTGATGGCGGCAAGCTAGTTAAAGGTCGCAAACGCCATGTCGTAGTAGATCCTCAAGGACTACTAATGGGTGTAGTAATCACCGAAGCTAATGCTTCAGAACGATTAGGAGCAATAGTGGCATTGCTAGAAGAGTGCTATAACTCTAAGTCTTTAGAGCTAATTTGGGCAGATAGTGGCTACAGTGAGAGAATTTTGCACAAGCTGTAATGGTAGTCTGCGGTGCAGAAGTAGAAATAGTTAAGCGGATTACAGATGGGTTTGAAGTTTGCCCAGAAGATGGGTAGTTGAACGAACTTTTGGCTGGCTAGGACGCTATCGACGACTAAGTAAGGATTATGAACTCCTACCGGAAATAAGTGAATCTATGGTCTACGCTGCTATGGTACGGCTGATGCTGAGACGACTAGCTGCTTGATTTTTACTTTATAAATCAGCTCTAAGTTATTAAATCTTAGAACATCTGTTATTGAAAAGTAACTCCACGTACCTGAGCGAGCGATAAATTTCAAACAATTGAAAGATTTGAACTGTTCAATAACTTGACATGAGATCGATGCAATCTGTTCTTCAGCTTCAGACTACCTGTAGCTTACTCCTGTTTTTCACTCTATTCATTTTGCAGCTCGATCTCGTCTAAGCCTTGATAGACGAGGATCTCATCGTAATCTTCCAAGCGATCAGCTCTATAGCTAACAACAACTTTTAGTCCACGATCTTTTAAAACTTCTACTAATTCGCTAAACTTATCTGGTCTAGTGTAAATCTTAAACATTACTGCTTCCATGTGACTTTGCCTCCTTTAGTATTATTTTGTAAATTGATTTATCTATCGAGTAATCCAACCAAAGTTAGAGATATTAACTTCATAAACTATGGGTTTGGCAAAGTTAATGAATGAGTTAAAGCTAAATTATTGTTTTTATTTTGCCCTACTTATGAGTGAGTTTTTTATGATTAACATCTTGGATTCGCTCGGCTCGATAATTATTTAATTATCGAATAAATTTACTGAATTTAGAAATATCAACACGTTAAAATCTGTTATTTTTTTTTGATTGTATGGATTGAATTTTATATATGCAACTATCTGGTTTGAAATTCTCCAAGCAGCAAGCAGTAAGCGTTACAAGCCCACTCTCAGCCAAAATATATCCTCTGAAATAAACTGAGATATTACCGTTTTCAATCAAATTTATTAATAAAATAAATGTATGAAATCGAAATTTGCCATTTATACTAAATCTAAACAAAGTCTTAAAAAAAACTTGAGCGGTCAAAACAACTCTTATAGTAATGATAGAGTCAGACTAATAAGTTTTTTTTCCGAAATGTTGGCTGAACAATACAATTAGCAATAAAATATTAGAAATTCTATGTCGATCTTCCACACTGTAGTTAGGTTTTTGCCTATCGGTTGCTTCTGTACCAACGAATCTTGTTTGTGACAAACGCCACTATTTAAGTAAAATTTTTGCAAACCGAGAATAGAGGAACAGGAGTGAATCGGTTTCCTTATATAACCAGTCAAAACTACGTAAGCAGAGGAAAATCGTAATTTCTACTCATGCGATCGCCTGACTTGGTGAAGTCGCTGCAACCTAGCAAGAATAGTCTAAACTCAGCGGCTCCAAGCCGTTGAGATAGAGTTACTCGATCGCGAAGTTGCAACTGTGCCTATTCTGAATATAATAGTCATGATAGGAAGGCAACATATGCCTGTCCAAAGGCAGAGGAAACAAAATTTTCTTTGAAGTAAAAAAAGATAAATATCTGGCAAAACTATATTAATAGCGGGTTTTAACAAATGAATAGAATGCCAGTCTCAGTAATCGACGCGGCTCGAAAAGAGTTTAATTATACAGAGCTAGAAGCAGAAATCTCTCAATTCGTGCAACAGCAAACGGGAGAAATCCAAGCCCTGGTGAAACGCACTGCCCAAGACATTATCGAAATCGGGCAGAAGCTTAATGCCGTCAAAGAGAAATTGAAGCACGGACGCTTTATTGATTGGATTGAGGCAGAATTTCATTGGAGCTATCCAACTGCGGCGAGATTCATGCAAGTTGCCGATCGCTTTGGCAGCCAAATCTATCAAATTGATAAATTTGCTCCGTCGGCAATGTACGAGCTAGCAGCGCCGTCAACTTCAAAACAAGCAATGGAAGAAGCGATCGCCCTAGCTGCATCGGGGGAAAGCATTACCTACTCGAAAGCGAAAGCACTCAAAAAAAAATACAAGGTTTCTTCGGCAAAGCCAAAGTTAGAAGCTCAACCCACCGTTAGCGAAACCGATCCAAGCAGTCATCAGGCAGGTTCGCCGCAATCACTGCTATTATCCTCACAAGTAGAAATCGTTGAAACAAAGCCTAACACTGTAGCGCGTCTATCCCTAAATGCGGCAAGTCGGAAAAGTTCAACTAGCCATAGCCAGCCGGAAGTTTGCTGGCACTTAGCTAAAGATCACATTTTATATTGCGACGAGCCAAATTCTCCTGCACTCCGTCAACGGCTACCAGAAAAGCTAAAACTTCTGCTTGCTTTTCCACCAGTTCCCAATTGGCAGACAGATATTCCTGCAGATACACGGATCATTGCCACGCGATATTTACCTAAAGGTAAGAATTCCGAACTACTAGAAAACACTTTAGAAGCATTGCTCGATCTCTACACGGAAGTGGGAGAGACAGTAGCAATTTGTTATTTGCCTTTTCCTAAAATCTTAGATGTTTTGAATCGATTTGAACGGCGGGGAATCTTGGTAGAGCCAGATCGCCAGCAAGTACATGAGATCGTTTCCTACTGGAAGAAAGGCTGGAAGAAAGGTGAGACGAAAGTGAAAGAAGTGAGTTTGTGAAAGAAGTCAGAAGCCAGAATTCAGGAGATGGAAGTTAATTTGGCTAACGTTACGTGAAGCAAAAGTTACAAAAAAGAGTTAAAAATGGCAAAATTTCAGGATATTTTTAGCTTTACTTAACATAACTCAGCTTGGAAACGAGAAAATTCTCAGAAATTCTGGGGCGTGAGTGAGGGCGATCGCGAAAAAAATGGCACTAAAATTCAGCAAAGCGATCGCCTAAAAGCTAATCAAATTAAAGCTATAAGCTTTTCAAACGCGGGATCGAACCAATAATTAATGCAGGCTTCAGAGTCGAATCAATCGATTTAATTGTGGTTTACAAAAGTTTTCTGTTTATTCTGGAAATTTCATAGTAAGCTTTAGAAGAACTCTAAATGCACTCGCTGTAGCACTGTAAAGCTGAACTATAACGCGAGGTCAATGTCTGATTTTTGTCGATCGCCCATATTTTCTATTCGTCCTGGTGAGCTGACGGATCGGGGCAGCATCCAGTTGTTATCAACTGCGAATACCTCAGTTAGTAGAGGTTTCAGCTTGACATCTACAAGGTCTAAAAATTACCCATACAGCTTATATCTAGCAAGTAATGCCTCACAATTGTGTGGTTTGGTATGCGGGCAGTCGTAGTGAATTGCGATTTTACCGACCCATTCATTAGCAAGCCTCAGCAAACTCAGTATTGCAGGATAAATGCAAGGTATTAGCCAGGGTTTGGACTAACTAAATTTTTGTGTTTTGTCAGCCACTTTGGAGATAACTGTTTGTCATGATTGCTACAAGCGTTACTAATGATTTGACTCCTACGGTTGCTGCGGTTGAACCAACGATTCAGATCGAAAACATCCATTACCATGTTGTTCACTCGACTGAGGGACGTTTTCGGATTCGCATCCCCAGACTGGCAGACGATCCAGAATACGTTGGCAAGCTTCATTACTTAGTTGACGGGCTAGATTTTGTCAGTAATATTCAGCTCAACCCAGCCTCTCGCTCGTTGATTGTAGAGTATGACTACGAAGCTAGTGCCAAAGCGATCGCGATCGTTCAAGAAAGGCTATTCAGTGCAATTCAAACAGCGCCGCAAGTAGAAGTTCCCATAGGATGGGCACCAAAAACAGAGGAGGAAAAAGCTAGTAACGAAGTAGACTTCGTAGAACGGTTAGCCTTTCCTGCGGCTGGTTTAGCACTCTCTGTAGGCGCGATGATAGGCTTACCAATTCCAGGGTTTGTTATTGCTGGCGTAGTATTTGTCGGTGCTATCCCCGTCTTTAAACGAGCCTGGGAAGCAATCCAACAAGACAGACAATTGACAATCGACTTCCTTGATGGTTTAGCACTGAGCTTGCATACTTTGCAAGGTCACTACTTTGCACCATCGTTCATGCTCGGTTTAGTCGAAGGCGGTGAGGCGATCCGAGACTTGACAGCTCGCGGTAGCGAAAGAGCTAACCTCGACCTACTCGACTGTTTGAGTAAGACGGCATTCGTCATTCGTGACGGACAAGTAGTAGAAATTCCCACAGCTGAAGTGGTAGTAGGCGATCGCATTATCGTCTATCCTGGCGACCAAATTCCGGTTGATGGGAGTATCATCAGCGGCACTGGCATTATCGACCAATGCAAATTAACAGGTGAATCAGTCCCCGTTACCAGACGCGAAGGTGAAGAAGTATTTGCTTCCACCCTATTAGTTGACGGGACATTAACAATTGATGCCGAGCGCGTCGGTAACAACACCCGCGCAGGCGTGATTGTCAACTTAATGCAAGCCGCACCAGTACACGATACCAGAGTTGAAAACTATGCGGCAATGGTAGCCAACCAAGCCGTTCTTCCCACTCTGGCAATTGGTGCTGGTGTCGGTCTAATGAGTGGCGATCTGAATCGTGCCGTTGCTCTGTTAACTCTAGACTTTGGTACGGGCATTCGCGTATCAGTACCGACCACAATCTTATCGGTTCTGACTTACACAGCTCGTAACGGTGTCTTGATCCGCAGCGGTCGAGCCATTGAAATTCTTGCCCGCATCGATACAGTCGTCTTCGATAAAACGGGAACCCTAACTGTCGGTCATGCTGGTGTCAACGACATCGACATCATGGACGATCGCTTTACTAAAGATGATGTTTTGTGCTTGGCTGCAACCGCCGAACAAGGACTAACGCACCCAATCGCTGAGGCGATCGTCCACAATGCCAAAGACAAAGGCATAGCGCTGAAAGAATGCGAAGAGTGGGAATACAAAGTTGGTCTGGGTGCAGCAGCCAAAATCGACGGAATGCAGATAATTGTCGGCAGTCCGCGCTTCATGAACCAAGAGAACGTTTCTCTGGATGAATACGATCGCAGGTATCCCGATGCTAAATCCGGCGGACAATCTCTGGTTTACATTGCAGGCGACGGCAAACTGATCGGCGTAGTCCGCTACAGCGATCCAGCTCGCGAAGAAAGTCGGGAAGTCATCGCCGAACTGAAGCGCATGGGTATTACTGCTTACATGCTTAGCGGTGACGTATCGCGGGTAGCGAAAGCCGTTGCTGGTAACTTAGGCATGAATCCTGACAACATCTATGCTGAAGCATTCCCAGAGCGCAAAGTCGAAGTTGTGAAGTCCCTGCATGACAGTGGCAAGACAGTTGCTTTCTGCGGTGACGGGATTAACGACTCAGCCGCCCTTGCTTACGCCGATGTTTCAATCTCATTTGCTGGTGCAACAGATATTGCTAGAGAAACCGCTGATGTCGTGTTAATGGAAGACGATTTGCGCGGCTTACTGATGGCAATTAAGGCAGCAAGACAGGCGATGGATATCATTTGGCAAAATACAGCGATCGTTGCCGTTCCTAACCTCGGCGCATTGGTCTCAGGTATCTTCTTCGCCCTCGATCCACTACTCGCTGTTGTGATCAACAACGGTACGGCTATCCTTGCCGAACTGAATGGCTTGCGTCCGTTGATGGGACCTGGAATGGAAATTCCGGCACTTACCGGAGCCAAGGCAGTACCTCAAGAAGCGATAACTTCGCCAAACTTCGCTAACGCCCCACCGTCAGAAAAACCCGTTCCAGCAGTCAGTGTAACTCCAGTTGTCGAGTCGAAACCACAGCTTGCTGAGGAAGTTAGTGTAGCGATCGCGCTTGAAACCAATGGTAACGGACATCATCATACCAACGGTAATGGCAACGGACACTATACAAATGGCAATGGTAACGGGCACTATACAAATGGCAATGGTAACGGTAAGCATCCAGCAGTAAAAACGGCGATCGAGCTAGAAAAGGCGAAAATGCCATCACCTGTAGGTCATTTAAAGCAGAGTGACTTGGCAAGACGGTTAGGAATGTCTCCCCAAACCCTCACCTATCGCAGATCGAGAGCTGATTTTGTTGAATGGAGCATGACTAAAGACCCAGATGGAGTTGCATGGCTCTACGAACCAGGTTCGAGATACTTCTACACGGTTGAATTCGACAATTCCAACGTCCAGCAAGAACAGCTAGTTGCAGCAGGAGTGCGCTAATGTTTGAACAAATTCAATTGGAAGAAAAGCCCAAGTTCGACTCTAACGTATACGCTGCATACGATCGCGTTCTTGCTTACGATGAGTTAATTGCCGAGGCATGGGACGGACGCAACCTAGCAGATGCCGATGCCAAGCATGACTCTCACCATACGCTGAATGAGTACCACGCCGCCTACAAAAATCAAAATGGCGAGTATTATATTTACTCATTCACCCACATTGGCTACATACCGGCGATCGCAGTAACGGCAGAAAAACTCGAAAGAGCGCACGCTGCCGAACCCGAGTCGATCCACGTCGAGCATTGTGGCTGGCACGACAGCGACAACCCGCAAGCAAAAGCAATGGAGTGGTGGAACAGTCATGTCATTGCTCGACTTGCTAGTCGTGTTGTGCCACAACCAACGTAGTTTAATGTCTGTAGAGACGTTGCGTGCAACGTCTCTACAGACCTCATCCCCTCGTTAAAGATGGATTGCCAAGTTATTCACAGCACGGAGGGGCGCTTGCGGATTCGCGTCCCTTCGATTGCCGACAATTCAGAGTATGCCGACAAGCTGAATTGGCTATTAGAGTCGCTGAATTTTGTCACCAGCATTCGGATCAATCCGGCGGCGCGATCGCTGATCGTGGCTTACGAAACTCATTTAGTTTCTGAAACGATCGCCGAAGCAGAACTGCTCGATCGCATTCAACGATTCGGTAATGCAGATGGTAGCACCGATCTAGTTCTGCCAGAGACAAAACCACTAGACCGACCGCAGGTCAATGAATGGGAACAACTAGGACTGCCAGTAGTTGCCCTCGGACTTGCCTTGGTAGCTGCTCCACTGGAAATTCCGCCTCTAATTATTGGCGCGGCGATCGCGGGTGCTGCCGTACCTTGGTTCAGTCGGGCAACTGAGAGTTTAGTTGTCAATCGCCAGCCCAATGTCGATCTGCTAGACTCCCTGTGGATGACCTTTCACACCCTCAACGGGCAGTTTGTCGCTCCATCACTGAAGACAGCTTTGGTAGGCGTGCGGCGGACTCTGCGCGGTATGAGTGGAGAGGAAAAAGAACGACAATTCCAACAGTTGTTGAATGGCTCCCAACAGCTTGTTTGGGTCGAACGAGATGGGCAAGAAAGGCAAATTGCTTTTCAAGAGGTAGTCGTAGGCGATCGCGTCATCGTCTATCCTGGTGATGTGATTCCCGTAGACGGACAGATCTTGCAGGGAACGGCATTAATCGACGAACGGCACTTAACTGGCGATCCGCAGCCAGTAGTTGCCACAGCAGGCGAAGATGTTTGTGCTTCTGCCCGATTGTTAGAAGGTAAACTCTGCATCCAAGCCAAACGCACTGGTTACAATACTCGCGTCGGATTAGCTTTTCAATTGTTGCAAACAGAACCCGTATACGACACCCAGATCGGTACGCAGCAGGCAGAATTTGCCAAAAGTGCTGTCGTACCGACTATCTTTTTAGGTGCATCTATTTTTGCCTTGACTGGGACGTATGGTCCAGCAATTACCCCGTTCCAACTCGACTTTGGTAGCGGTATTCAAATTGCCATGCCTACAGCTTTTCTGGGCGCTCTAACAGCTGCGGCACGTCATGGCGTGTATATTCGTAGCGGTCGCGTTTTAGAGTTGCTGGCTCAAGTTGACACTATAGTTTTCGATCGCACTGGTACTCTGACGCAAGGCAATGCAGTTGTAGCCGTCCATACCACAAATCCAAGCATCTCCCCTGGGGAAGTATTAACACTTGCCGCAACAGCTGAAACGTCTCTCAATCATCCCGTAGCAACCGCGATCGTCTATGCTGCTAAAACTCAGGGAATTCAGTTATTGGAATGCGAAACATGGGATTACCTTGCCGGCATGGGAATCGCTTGTCAGATCGACGGGCAAGAAATCTTAGTTGGAGGCGATCGCCTATTGCAACAACACCATGTCGATGTTAGCTGCCTTCAGCCTGAAATTGATGCTAGTACTGACTCCTACATTTACGTGGCTAAAAACGGGCAAGTTATAGGAGCAATCTTCTACACTGATTTTTTACGCCCAGAAAGTGCAGACATAATTGCAACTTTGCAACAATTGCGAATTGAGATTTATGTGGTGACAGAAGACAATCCCAAAGTTGCTAACGCTGTTGCAACGCAACTAGGTATGACTCCTAATTGCGTTCACGCCCATGCGACTAGCCAGAACAAAGCCGAGTTAGTACAAGCACTGTGCCACCACGGTAAGACTGTGGCTTTTGTCGGGGATGGAATTAACGAAGCGGCGGCGCTATCTTTTGCCGATGTCTCAATCTCTTTTGCATCTGGTAGCGATATTGAAGCAGAAACCGCAGATATCGTGCTGTTAGATAACGATTTAGCTGGGATAGTAGAAGCGATCGCCCTAGCCAAAAGAGCGATGGAAATCGTTTATCAAAATGCTGCGATCGTCATTGTTCCCAACCTTGCCGTAGTCACTGGCGGGATTTTCTTTGGTCTCAACCCAATCGTCAATGTCGTTACCAACAACTTTACTGCCTTTTTAGCTGAATTCTTCAACAGTATGCGCCCCCTCTTACCACCAAAAACTTCTTCCACGAAAAAAAGACTGCCAGCAGCTAGTAATTTAGCTCTGAATGCGTCAACAGCACCTACTTTCGATCGTGGCACGCACCTTAGCAGCGATGGTGCAGCTTGCATCAAGCAAAGCGCTCTAGCAAAGCGGTTGGGATTATCAGCTGGCGCGATCGCGCGTCACCGCGCCAAACCCGAATTTAGCAAATGGAGCAGTACCAAAGATCCAGAAGGAATTGCATGGACTTACGATCCCAACTCGAAATCTTTCTGTCGTCTGGGGTGAATAGAGAGTGGCTGGTGGCTGGTGACTATACATATTCAGAATCCACTACGGTTCAGTTAAGGCTCAAAGTGTTGTAAATTAAGCATTGTTCCCAAGAATGGAAAGTGAGTGTAGTGCATCTGAAGGATTTCTCATTGTTGTCTCCTACGATACAAAGTAGTGATGTGTTCAAAGCGATAGAGGCAGCCATCCCATCCACGGAGATCGAGCAAGCGATCGCTAAAACTAAAGTTTGTGAACAACGTAAACGCTCGTTACCAGCACAATTGGTAATTTGTTTGGTAATTGCGATGAGTCTGTGGTCACGAGATTCGATGAGATGTGCTGAAAAACTTAATTGATGGGCTGAGCGAAGCATGGGTGAAAGTGGGGAAATACTGGCGAGTTTTTGTAAATCAGCAATAACGCAAGCCCGACAACGATTAAGTCCAAGGGTGATGAGTCAATTGTTCCATCAACTGGTGCGACCAATGGCTAGCACCGATACCAAAGGAGCATTTCTCAATGGATTGCGAATTGTGGTAATTGATCGGACTTGCTTCGATCTGCCAGACAGCGATGAAAATGCGAGAGTTTTTGGTCGTCCGAGCAGCCGTCCTGGCACACAAGCCGCATTTCCCAAACTGCGATTAGTCATTTTGGTAGAAGCAGGAACACATTTAATCTTTGATGCATTGATGTGTCCATATCGAATAGGAGAACGAGTGCGGGCATTAAGATTATTACGCTCCGTGAGTTCAGGGGTTGTTGATGTGGGACAGAGGGTTACATTCTTATGCAATGGTGCAAGCAACTGTCACAACTGGTAGCGATTATTTAGGAAGAATTCCCGCAAATGTCAAGTTTTTGTGCGAAGAACCACTGGCGGATGGTTCTTATCTGAGTTGGATTTATCCACCTGCTAAATTCCGCTCAAAAGCTTGCCAGCCCATACAAGTCCGAGTGATTGAATACACAATTGGTAATACCGACAACCCAGAGGAACAACTAAGATATCGCTTAATTACCAGCTTATTGGAATTGGAGAAATTTCCGGCTCAACTACTGGCGATTGAATATCATCAACGCTGGGAAGTAGAAAATACTATTGATGAACTCAAAGTACATTTATCAGGACGAAAAACTCATATTCGCTCTCAAAACCGCGTGAAGTTGTGCAGGAAGTTTACGGGTGGTTGTTAGGACACTGGGCTGTGCGGTTATTGATGTTTCAAGCTGCAAAGAGCGCGGGTATCACTCCTTTGCGTCTGAGTTTCACTGGGACATTGCGAGTTATTCGTCGTGCTATCCCGAAATTTCAACGCTTGCAATCACAAGAACTCCCCTTTTTAAGTTGGTTAACTGAGATCTTGCACCATTCTCAATAAAGGGTTGCCAAAAGAGCCAAAATCTGGAAGAAAGGGCGTAGGAATAATTTGAGTTGACGATTATGGAAACCATCGTCGAATACGCCCAAGGGCTAGTCTATAGCCTTCTTTGCTTAATGCCTAACACATACCAGAAAGCCAGTCTAAACGCCCTGTTCGGGCTGTTTCTTGAAGCTCAAGGATATCCTTTACCCCAGCACACCCAGGTGAAATCCGCTTCTTCATTGAGTCGATTTTTGAATCACTACAATTGGTCTACTCGTAGCGTGATTCGCACGACTCGTCAAATGGTGTTGCAGCAAGTGACCGCTCATCCCCTCATCCAAGCACTCCTTTGCGAGTGTTGATCGATCTAACGACATTCGAAAAGTGCGGCAAAGTTTTTGCAGTTGAGTACGCCGACGAATGACCCCAAGGCACCTGACCCCTGGGTGAGAATACTTAACGGTAAGCGGGGATTACATTTAGTAGTATTGTACCTGGTGGTGGGTGAGTGGCGAGTGCCTTGGAGCTTTCGGGTCTGGCGGGGCAAAGGCTATCAAGCGCCCAGTACAATTAGCCTGCAAGTTGTTGGCAACGGTTCCAACCCAGTTGAGTCAGGGCAGGGTGGTCATTGTACAGGCAGATACGGAGTTTGGCACCGTAGAGTTTCTCAAAGCAGTGCGAAAGCAGTCGTGGCGAGCAGTCGTGGGGATGCGCTGCAATCGCAAAATGCAGGACGGTCGTCATCTAAAGCAACTGTATCGCCATGCCAACCGTGGACAACAGGTGTATTTAGCGGGAGACACACAGCCACTGACGGTGTCCTGGTTCTGGCTCAAACGAGCCGAAGGCAAGCGAGAACTGCGCTTTGTCGTTTCTACCCATCCTTACTCTGGCATTTATCTGGTGCGGCTAGGACGTAAGCGCTCTTGCATTGAGGGCTTTTTCAAAACGAGCAAACATCGTTTTGGGCTGCATCGCTTTGGGCAAACTACGAAACTTGGTGTCTATCGCTGGCTCATCAAGAGCGCTAATTGCCTATCTATTGGCGCATTGGATTGACCAATGGTCACTACCTCCTGTCCTGGATTGGAAAGCTGCCAGTGATTTGGCATTAACTGTACTGTTTCCCTCGGTTCTGTGGTTACAATTGCTGCGGTTCATCCGAGTCAATGCTGACATTGCTGCACAATTCGATTTTGAAATTATCCTCAAACCTTTACCCATTCTTGCTTATCGAGAATGCTGCAAGATCTGAGTTAACTGTAGAGATTTTAGACACTCTGTTACCTGAACGAGTTTCTCGTACCAATCCCAGAGTTGTAAAAAACCTGTATCCAAGTTTCGCTCAAAAAGCCAAGACATCGAGCCACCCCTCCCGAACCAATCCTCCTATTTTCTTTATCCTCAGCACAGCGTAGCCTTAAATGAACCGTATTGATTCAGAATCCAGTCACACACCACTCATGCCAAATGACAAATGACGAATGATAAATAGACAAAAAACTCGCCCAGGTAAACCTAAAAGCGAGTGTTGAGAGGGTTTTTCTGAGAGCGAGAGGGGAAGGGTTTTTACCTTCCCAGTTTGTAGCGTGTTACGATATCACTCCTCATCCACTATGACATGACTCCTCACACACCAAATAAAAGCTCAGAGCTTATTGAGATACGATTGATACCTCACGGGGAGCTTCTGGAGCGCCATTAGTCGGTTTAGTTCTTTCTGATTTAGCTTCAGCAACTAAATCTTGGAAAGATTCGCCAGCTTCGGCAATCAAACGTTGTCCCTTGTCGAATGAGTCGAGGGCAAAAACTAAACCATTTTTAGCAGCACCTCTTGCCGAGTCCGAAAGAGAGTTACCCGTCATTGAATTGATCGCGCCGATCGCAGGAACTAAAATTAATGCGCCAGCACCAATAGTTAATGCTGTAATTGGCTCAAGACCTAGTAACAAAGTCTCTAGTTCGAGCATCTTTATTTATCCTCCAAAAAATTACTGAACGGTTAGGTATCGCGTAACTACTATAGATGTAGCCGACAGCTAATTTGACTGTATAAATTAGCCTCTGTTTGCTTCACATCGCACGCTATGTAGCAGACTAATAACTATTAACTACCAGAAATAATGGTTACGCGAAATGTCAGCCACGACAGGGTGAAGTAACAAGGTTGACAATTAGCAAATACAGATACGTTTTCTCGTTACTTCGGCATATACATTTAGTGGTATTGCTTTATTGTAGAATACAATATTTACTAGAAAAAAAAGAGCGCAAATTTAGAAATCTTAAAAGAACGATAGTATAAATAAATATAATCCGCTTTGATATTAAAATACTAGTATTACTACTAGCAGAATCTCATAATATTTGATACATTTTTTTAATTAATTTTCATTTATGTTTTAAAATTAAATAAGGTTTTATTTGGATAGGATAAAAATTCTCAGGAGACTTTGAGCTATAAAATCTCCTAAAATTACAAAAATGTATGGCGGGCAGGGTTTAAAGATTTTGGTTGCTTTACCAACCCGCCTCAAGTATCGACACGCACCTAAATGGAAGCACTTTTCCTTTCTGCATGGCGCGCCGATCGAGTTGAGAGTTCGGTTGCCTGAGCTACTAAAAATAGCGATTTAGCAACTTTTCAATATTACTGTCATGCTTAATTGCAACTCTCAAAACCAAGCTGCAATAAACATTGACTCAAGAATTGACTCAAACAGAGTCGCGAAGCAGAAGAAAGCTAAAATCAAAAAAGGAGTTCCTGGTAATATAGGAAGAATAACTCCTACAATCCCAACCACCAAGCTAATTGTTCCTGCGACTAGTAAAGCAACGTTCTTAAGTGTTTTTAACATATTTTTCCCGCCTGCTCTTAGTTTCAACTTTTCAACAACTTCAACTTTCTAAAACTATTGAATTGCAGAACAGTTTTCAGTATAAATTGAACGAATCGAAGCGAACATCTACCAAGAGGAATGTAACATTAGGTGAAAATTGGGATGATTTATCTTAAATTCTAATCGGCTGTACTTGCCTTCCAACCTAATCTGAGAAAGACTTGTGGCGAGCGACTGCCTGCTTTTTCTGCGTGACTTTCTAAATAAGAATTGTAATTTTCAAGCATTTCTTATCAGAATATTCAGCCAGTAAAGTCATAGTTTCTTATAGTTTTGATTTTCTGGTTGTGGCGATTGCTGACAACTGAGAACTGATAATTTTGTACAGACGTTACATGTAATGTCTGTACACTGACTGATTATCCGGTTTCCTAATCATAGAGTTAGGAATATACGAACATTTTGTCACCTGGATTTGTGCTAATAGTAGAAAGCACATGGATAGTTCATCTCAGCTCAAAAGCTGAAAAACGGCACATAGCCCGTCCAATGAACTTTGACTTTATGCAGAAATCAATCGTAACTGTCAAGAAGAGTTTATCCTTCTTGTGGTCCTTGCTTAATTCCTGCATTTTTGTAAAAATCCCCTTAATAATCAAATAAAAAAGTTGTGGATGTTTAATAAGGCGAAAATAATATGCTGCAAGCAATCCAGCCTGAATCCATAGAAGAGCGATCGCTAGAATATGAAGTCATCCACACAATTGAGGGTCGCTGGCGCATCCGCGTTCCTCAGTTAATCGATGACTCAGAATATGCTAGTAAACTGAAATGGTTATTTGATGCTTTCGAGTTTGCAATTTACGTCCGAATTAACTGTCTGGTTGGTTCGCTCGTGCTGGAATATGATGTTTGTGCCATTGCTCCCACACAATTAAAAGAGAAAATTGGCACTGCCATTCAACAGGCTTACGTTATCGAACTACCTGTGGCGACAGCACCTGAACAACTCGACCAAAGACCCGAAATTGATTGGGTAGAACGCCTGGGTTTGCCGATGTTAGGGTTGTCTCTATCTTTGCTTGCCAATCAACTAGCAATGCCAATTCCGGCAATCTTGGTAGGCGGAGCAGTGGTTGCCGCAGCTTTACCGTTTTTGACGCGAGTGTTCGAGACAACGGTAAAAGAAAAGCGCCTAGATGCCGACCTGCTCGATGCGCTATGGATTAGTCTTTATACTGCCAAAGGCGATTTTGTTGCTCCGGCTTTGATGGTCAGTATGATTGAATCTGGCGAGTTATTACGCGATGTCACCGCCAGCGCCTCAGATCGACAAGCATTAGATTTGGTGAATAGTTTGGGTGAATATGCCTTAGTAGAACAGGACGGAGAAGAACGGCGAGTTCCGCTCCAAGAAGTACAAATAGGTGATCGCGTTGTTGTCTACCCAGGTAGCATAATTCCTGTCAGCGGTCGCATCCTGCGAGGTAAAGCTTTAATCGACGAACACAAACTTACTGGAGAATCTACCTTAGTTTCCCGCTGTGAAGGGCAGGTGGTACACGCCTCTACTTTATTAGTAGAAGGAAAGCTTTGCGTTCTGGTCAAACGGGTTGGTGATAGTACCCGCATTGGTGTTGCATTCCAGTTAATGCAAGCCGCTCCCGTCCACGATACCCGCGTAGAAGATTACGCCTCAAAACTCGCCAATGCTGCCGTATTACCTACCTTGGGCTTGAGTGCCTTGATTTTTGCCGTGACGCGAGACTTCTCTAGGGCAGTCGCTCCCCTACACCTCGATTTCAGTCAAGGCATTCGGCTTTCCGTTCCCACCACAGTGATTTCTGCACTCTCCTACGCAGCACGCAATGGCGTATACATTCGTAGCGGCAGGGCATTGGAAATGCTAGCGCGGGTCGATACCATCGTATTTGATAAAACGGGAACGCTGACGCAAGGCAATCCGGCTGTCGTGGCAATTCGTACCGCTAGCGATCGCATTGACGCAGATCGAGTTCTGACAGTCGCCGCTTCCGCCGAGCAAACCAACACCCATCCCGTTGCCGACGCGATCGTCCGCTACGCCGAAGCTAACGGCATCGAACGGCAAAAGTGCGAGGTTTGGGATTATCAAATTGGCTTAGGTATTGTTGCCCAAATTGCCGGACAAAGAGTGCTAGTCGGTAGCGATCGCCTGATGCGGCAAGAGGGCATTGAGTTGAATGCATTTCACGCTCGGTATCCTGACATCACGTCCGGCAACCACTCCCTCGTCTACGTGGCGCAAGATAGCGAACTGCTGGGGGCAATTTTATATAACGATCCCGTGCGTCCAGAAAGCCATAGCGCCGTTGCCGCTCTCAAAGCTCAACGTTTAGATATTTATACACTCAGCGGCGATCGGCAGCGCGTTGCGAATGAAGTCGCTGAAAAATTAGGCATAGAGCCTGACAATACCTATAGTTCCTGTTCGCCCCTCCAAAAAGTTGAGATCGTTCGCCAACTGCGCGATAATGGATGCACGGTGGCATTTGTAGGCGAGGGCATTAACGATGCTGCGGCGCTTGCCTATGCCGATGTTTCGATTTCGATTGCCTCTGGAAGTGACATTGCCCGGGAAACAGCCGATGTGTTGCTGCTAGACGACGACTTGCGAGGACTGACAAAAGCGATTGAAATTGCCAAAAGGTCAATGGATATCGTCTACCAAAATACAGCTTTAGTTGCCATTCCCAACATTGGAGTTGTACTTGCAGGTATTTTCTTCGCCTTAAACCCAGTTCTTTCAGTCATTATCAGCAACGGTTCTGCCCTCCTTGCCGAGTTGAATGCTTTGCGCCCGCTATTCGATGCGGAAGACGATCCGATCGCCAAAATCTCCACCGCTAAGTTTTCTAACTCCAACACGAGCAATGACATTCCAGATTTCTCACCCGTGTTAGCAACTGTCTGAATTAGCGATCGGTTATCAGTGACCAGTGACTAGTTATCAGTGACTAGTTATCAGTTATCAGTTATCAGTGGTAATGGGTAGTTGGTGGTTGGTGGTTGCTCCCCCTGCTTCCTTGTCTCCCTTGTCTCCCTTGTCTCATAAAACCCTAGCCCCTAGCCCCTAGCCCCTAGCCCCTCCTATGGCTAAATGTCCTGTTTGCCAGACGGAATACATTGAAGGCGAGATTGAAACTTGCCCTGTCTGCCATTGGCAACTCAAGCCTTACCCATTTTTAGTTAGCTTACTGCCAGATTGGATCGAGCAAGAGAAAGTCAAACTAGAGTGGGCGCGGAAACAGTGGATGGCAACTAAGTTGCAAAAAGAACAAATGCATCAGTTGCAACTGCAAATCAAACAAGCTAGACAAAAAGAATCTCATCTTCAGTTTCAGCTAGAACAATCGCTCCAAGAGCGATCGCGCTTGCAAAGTAAATTGTCTCAAGTCGATCGAGAGCGATCGCAACTACAAGTAGAGTTAGAGCGAGTACCATCATTACTGCTGGAGAGCATACCTACTAGCAGATCGGAATTTTCTTTCTCTGTCCTAACCTTAGACGAGCGCGGCAAACAAATTGATTGCCACAGTAGTTCTACCCAACACTGGAGCGAGGACTTGGGCGATGGAATCGAATTGGAAATTGTTTCGATCTCATCTGGTACGTTTTGGATGGGTTCGCCTCCGAATGAAGAGGGACGGGAAGCTAATGAAGGACCGCAGCACCAAGTCACTGTCAAATCGTTTTGGCTGGGAAAATATCCAGTCACTCAAGCTCAGTGGCAAGCAGTCGCGGCTCTACCTAAAGTCGAACGATCGCTCAATCCCGATCCTGCTCATTTTAAAGGCGAAGATTTACCCGTAGAACAAGTCACTTGGTACGAGGCAGTTGAATTTTGTGCCAGACTCAGCCGCAAAACTGGACGCGACTATCGGTTACCCAGCGAAGCCGAGTGGGAGTATGCTTGTCGGGCGATCGCCTCGACTAAATTCGATCTGAGTCAGGCAGCGTTTAAATACACTGAAGATCGAGAAATCTCTAAAGCACAGGCAACAAAGCCATTTCACTTTGGCGATACGATCGTTTCTGATGTTGCTAACTACGACGGCAACTATACTTACCGCTCTGGAATCCGAGGGACTTATCGACAGCAAACAACTCCTGTAGGTAGCTTTGGGGTAGCGAATGCCTTTGGATTATATGATTTGCACGGTAATGTCTGGGAATGGTGCGCCGATCCTTGGCACTCCAACTACAAAGGCGCTCCTACCGATGGGAGCGTTTGGGAGTTTGGGGGAGATAACAGCCAGAGACTACTACGAGGCGGTGCTTGGTACTGTATTCCGAAGCTCTGCCGTGCCGCACAGCGCCACTGGGATCGAGCAGATAATGGTGGTAGCGGTATCGGTTTTCGCATCGCCTGTTCTTTTGTTTAGGGAGCAGGGTGTAGTGAGTGGCTAGTGGCGCGTGGTTTTTCTCCCTCAGCTCCCTCAGCCCCCTCAGCTCCCTCAGCTATCTTTCCCCAGCTCTCCGCTCCCTGCCTCGGCTGGTGCTTCTGCCTGTTTGTAATGAGGCTCCTCGTCGCTACTTTTGTTAGTCTTGCCAGCAGTCTGCTCTTTTTTGGCTTCAGTCACCAACTCTTGCATGTATTCCTGGGCTTGGTGGCTAAACTCCTGCACTCGATCCATGCTTTCTAAACCCCAAACGATAAAAGCTTTTGCCAATGCTCTAGTTGATTCTGCAAGAGATTTATTGAGGTCGTCAGAACTCATATCGGTTAGTCTCAAACTAGATTTTAATTCTGTTTTATCTGTATTTAAAGGCGATCGGTGCTGTTGTCAGTATATTTTCGATATTAAAAATACACGACGGCTTTTTCCAGCCAGCTATTTAACAACCAAAATAGGCTTTAGATCGCATACTTAATACTACACCATTCTCGTAGAGAATCGCGCAGTTTCGATCGCAAACTTTTGCCGATCGCGATCGCGAGTTCTATTTAAAAGAGGTCAGCCTACTATGTTAGCAATGTTTGGGCTGCCTGAGTTTAAGTTTGTTCAATGCCGATCGCTTTTCAACTGTCCACATTACAGCTACGGTAATTGCGATCGCCATAATCCCCAAGCCGATACAAATAGCTAGAGTTTCCATATCTCACACTTCCTATGCTTCAAATTTTGTTTGTTAATTGCGTAAATAGATTTTGATTATATACATAAGTTAATATTTTTGCCAAAATGGATACTGAAGGACTAGCTAGAGCTATTTTTTCACAGATGCAAAGCCATAGCAGCTTTGATTTTCGATCTTTTTCAACCGCTCGAACGCTTAATTTTTGACAGTAAATCTTTAGAAATAATACAGATTTACACAAACGCGAGCGATGCTTATTAAAGGAATTGAATATACTTATATACTTAGCATTTAGTATCAAAAGCTGTTTTCTATCTAATGAGGTAAGCCAAAGACTGTGGTAAGTAGCTAGGCAGATTTAAACATAAAACGTTCCAGTGTCCATCCCCTTGTTGACTTCGATTCTCCATGCCCTCAATCATGGCATTCGCTAAATCATACTCGTTATCAAAAATCCTTCCGGCTATTTCATGGGTTTTGAGTTGATGCCACTGCGCTTCAATCAGATTCATATGTGAACTGTATTGGGGGGAAAAAGAGATATAGCCCTTTCGACTGCCACTGCTGCCAGTGCTCACGGGCAAGATGACTGGTATGAGCCGAACCATTATCTTGCACCACGACTGTGAGCCGTCCGGTTTGTAGCAATGTCTGCTCACTCTTTTGGGCAAGGAGCGTTCATCACTTTAACATAGCGTTCCTTGTGGAAACTGCCTTGTACCAGAGCATAGTCAAACGACTGCTCTGGTTGCCATATCCCTAGAATACTAATGCGGTCTCCATAGGATTTGACCTGCTCTTCGGTGTTTCTGCTCTCCAATGCGAGAGTAACTATAACTGACTGGACTTTCCAGACAACATCCCGATTCGTCAAGATACTTCAGGTCAATGTACCCTTCACAGGCAGCTAGTTGGAGTGTGTCTAAGTCGGCTTGCTTTGAGTGCTTTGTACTCAGGATCTTGTCTGCCCCGTTGCGAGTGTCGAGTCCGCTTCCAACTAAAGCCCTTTTTTTTAGAATGCGGCGAATCCGGTCAGCACTTAGGTTTACCTGTCGTTCTTGCTCTAGCTTCTGGGCTAGCTGTTGACTATATAGGTTCTGGCTTCTTGCTCTAGGCATTGTTCTAGGTAGGCCATGTCTGCTTCTTGCCATTTGGCTTTAGCTCCTCGTCCACTAGCATCCCATAATCCACCTAACCCTTGCTGCTGCCAACGGCGGATGGTTTCGCGCACTGTCTGCTCTTGGCACTCAAAAATTTCGGCAATCGCTGGCACTACCCATCCTTGAGCATTGAGTCGAAGCATTTGTGCTCGATCTCGGGTACGTTGAGCAACGGTTTTGGCAACCCGAAGTTCACTCAACGTCCGGTCTTCTGACTCTGTCAAAACGATACGTAAAGGAGCAGGCATGAGTGGTCAAAATCAGCAAGTTTTTGGCTTTTCTCTATCTTACGTTTAATTATGCCCTACTACTTATCACAAGTTAACACCTAAAATAGAAATAATTCCTGAAGAAGTTCTCGCTCAAGTTTACGAAAATTTCGGCTTATTTCCTCCACCACTAGAACGATTATTTAGACTCAATTCGTTTTAGGATGTCGGATTGGGGAACTTCAAATCATGCCTCGTCAATGTCTTAAACAAGAAGGTAATCAGTGGTTCATTCTCCGCTGGATAGAAAAAAGAAAACACTGGCGATTTTATCAAATTCATCCATTGGTAGCCGAATTAGTCAGAGAACAGCAGAAGTTTTTAGATAGTCAGTTTGGTTGTGATTCGGATTTTGATAAATTGTTTTGTAAAACTTCTACAGCTAATAAAGATGGTGCTAGACAAGGAAAGCGGTTTGAAATTGACCCCATTTATCTCCCAGAATTACTAGCAAGTACAATTATTAACCCTTGGCTAAAGAACTTTAGCGAAAAAGCAGACCTTAAAGATAAATATGGCAACAGATTTTATTTGAAGAGCCATCAATTTCGTCGCACTAAAGCAAGTATTATGGCAGATTGCGAGACAGAGGATGAATATATTGCTGCGGTACTGGGACATGGTTCGTTAGATATGCTTCCTCACTATCGGAAACGTTCTTTGGAAAAGCTAGAGAAAGATGCTTCTGCTAAAGGTATGTTGATATGTATGGACGAGTCACTTCTTTTAAGCCGAGAAAACTCAGGTATGAAAAATTAGCAGAATTATTAAAAGTTAGTACTCCTTTATATTACAGTTGTAGATAAGCTAAACTAGATTTGTAAGGAAATACAGTTTAGCAATGCTTGATACATCCAACGTGTGTTTTTAACAGGTGTTGTATTAGAAGCGCTCCCAATGGAGCAGTAGATTGAAAGCGTTTCAGCAAAAACTGGGAAAGCACTTCGCTCGTTCTGAAGCACGTCTTGCAGCGTATGACTATATCCAGGCACTACTAAGCCCAGTTGAGCGGAAGAATGGATGGCAAATGGCAGAACAGGTAGGGTATAGCAATCCCTATCGCTTCCAACATTTACTAGGACGGGCGCAGTGGAACGCGGACGCAGTGTGTGCAGAAATTAGAAAGTATGCAGTGGAGCATTTGAAGAGTGAAACAGATATTTTGGCAATTGATGAAACAGGTTTTCTGAAGCAAGGAGAGCAGTCAGTAGGCGTACAGGTGCAGTATTATGGCACAACTGGACATTTGGAGAATTGCCAGGTAGGTGTGTTCATGTCCTACATTAGCGACAAAGGACATACGTTGATCGATCGCCGTTTGTATCTACCGCGCACATGGAGTGAAGATCAAAGCAAACGTAAGAAGGGAGCAGTTCCAAAATCAATCACATTTGCGACTAAACCTCAACTAGCACAACAGATGTTGGAATCAGCTTTTAAAGACGGAATACGTCCCGCCTGGTTTGTTGCTGATGAGGTTTATGGCAACGATGGTTCATTGTGGTGGTGGCTGGAAAAGACTGCTAAACAACCGTATATACTCACGGTCAGCAAGAAGCAGCCTGTAGTTATTGGCTGGCAACGTTATCAAGCCCAAGAACTGTTACCTCAGCCGGACAGCCAGCCTGTGGCAACGTCTTAGCTGTGGAGCTGGCAGTAAGGGAGAAAGATACTATGACTGGGCGAAAGTGCCAGTTAATTGTGACAGATCAGATGGTTTTCAACGTTGGTTATTGTTCCGCCGCTCTCTAGAACACCCTGAAGATCCTCGCGTCAGCTACTATCAAGTATTTGCTAAGAGCGATACTACCCTAGAAACGATGGTTCAAATCGCCAGGCAAAGGTGGCGGATTGAGGAGTGCTTTAAATTTGCTAAAGACCAGCTAGGTTTAGGAGAGTACGAAGTTCGTTCCTGGCATGGTTGGCATCGACACATCACCCTCGTCCTGGCTGCTCAAATATTTCTCACCGTCTTACGACACTCTTGTGAGCCTGCTATTCACTCCTCTACCCCCTTTACCTCTAGTAACAACTGGCAGTCTAACTGCGTTCAAAGCGGCACGAGGTTTATTGTCCGACTAAGTATCTGGGAGATGAAGCGGTGGGTATCTCGATTCTTGTTTCCCACATTCTGGTGTCTTGAACACGTTTTGCGTTGGTCTTATTGGCGCAGATCTCATCAAGCTACTGCTCGTTACTACCATTACCAAAAGCGAATTCATTCTTCTATTTATCTACAACTGTAATACTTTAGGCGAATGCCATCGACCCATAATGTTAGGGGATTGCCAGTATCGTTATGCATGTCTGAGTTGCGACCATCATCGAGTAACTTTAGAAGATAAACCTAAATTAGAAGCTGATTTTCAACAATTAAAGCAAGAATTACAACAAGCTCAAAATCAGAAAGAAGAACGAAGGGTTACTGAGATCGATCGTTTATTAGACTTCCTCAAGACTCGATTGCAAGGCTTAAAAGACCTGGAAAATATAAAAGGAGGGAAAATTAATGAAAAAGCGGAAATATCCAGCTATTTCTCTTCATGAAACTCTCTCTGGTCAATTAGAAGTAAATTGGGAACAAAAATATAACAATGAGTTTTCCTGTCCTTACTGCAATCTAGGAAGACTGAGCAATGCTTACTACAGAGCTAATAATCTTTGTCGTTTAGTTTTAAGATGCGATTCTTGTAGAATAAATGTTCGTCTTACTGATTCAGTTCATGCTCGTATTTACCGTTATTGTCCCGATATAGAACGTCCCAATCCTCTCTGTAATGAAATTGGACATAATAAACAAAAAGGATGGATTTACAATATAGGACGAGCTTCCACTAGCTTTAGTGATTGTAAATGTTATTTTTGTGGAATTACTTTTAAATCGAATGCTATTACCTCTCAAAGCTGGATTGGTAGCTTGGTTGAGGATAATATATTACCATTCGATTTTGATGCAGATACTTGGGATTTAAAGAATTTTTATGAAAACCCCAGTCAACGTTTTCTTTACTTTAAAGATATTGTTCCTAAATGGTATTGCTTAAATATCAAAAAATATTTGTATTACTTGTTAAAGATAAAGTTTTATTTTTCCAGTACTTGTATTCTCAAAAACTTCCAGTTTTTAAACAGTTTGGAATAATTTTAAAGCAAAATAAAATTAAAGATATTTCTGAAATTAGTCGTAAATCAATACTCGGCTTTTTAGATGATTGTAGAGCCAACAAAAACGTAACGATTAATCGAAAGTTATCCGATCTTAAATACTTTTTGAATGGCTATAATTAAACTCATCTAATTTAATTTTGCGTCGTGACTTTCTCAAAGTGAGTAGCGATGAAGTAGTTTGGTTGGATGAAGTAAGTCGTACAAAAATTAAACAACATTTATCCAAAATTCCTGCCTTTATTGCTCGACAATACTTAATCCAAGAATATACAGCAGCCAGGGTTGGAGATGTTTGTCAAATGTCTTTTGACTGTTTAGTAGAAGAAGATAATAAATGGTATATCATGTTTTTCCAGCAAAAACAAAACGGTGGCAACGAATACCTGCTACTCGTGAAATCAGGCGAGTTGTAGAGGAACAACAGCAATGGATTCGACAAAATCTCGGCTTGAAATATTCGTATTTATTCTGCCATTTTAGGACAATAAAAGCTGCTTCTTATCCCAATTTTTTAATATTAAACCTCTCCCATCTCCGCCTAGAGTAGAGGCAAATAAAACCCGATGACTCGGATAATTCGGATACTCATCGAAAAGGAAAATCTTCTCGATGTCAATGGTCAAAAGCTTCACTTCACTGGCAAAATCACTCGTCACAGCCGATTACAAGAAATTAGAGTCAAACATGGAATAGAAGCTGCACAACTTTATGCTGACCATAAACGTAGCAGAACAACATTCCAACACTACACTCCTCCAACCAGAGAAGAAGTAGCTAAGGTGGACTTACCTTTCCAAGAACTTCTAATGAACTCAGAAAACAAGTTTCTCCCTTGGCAAAGTTTACCTAAAAGCCTCTTGCAAAATCCCAAAGCTCATGAATTGGACATAGAAATCTCGCCGCGCCTAGTCGTGTATGGTCACTGTACTCTTGATCCAAAAACACCCTGTATTTACAACCTCTATCCTAAATGTTATGGCTGTAGTAGTTTTCGTCCCACTACGGGCAAATTACCTCTCTACGAAAGACAGTATGCAGGAGAACAGCAGCGATTAGAGGAAGCTTCATCTGCTGGAGCAGAACTAGCCTATGAAGAAGCGAAAACAACCCTAGAAGCAATGGACAAATGGCTACCTCAACTTAGGAGCATAGCAAGTGCTTAAAAAGCATAATCGAGAAAAACAAGCTGCCGTCCTCAACCGCGCCCAGCAGCAGCGCAAGCACCAGAAAAAAGACTCTGTACTTCAAGCCATTCAAAAATTACAAACAGATAACCAACCTCTAACTTTTCCCAACATTGCCAAGGTTGCTGGTTGTTCTGTTTCCTACTTATACAAGTGGTCAGAAATCACAGAATATATTCACGATCTTCAAAATCAAAAAACTCAACAGCTTCATCATCTGGAGGAAAAACAGCCTACTCCCCATAGTCTGAAAACCTTACATGAAGTTTCTAAACAGCGCATTCGAGACCTCGTTGCCCAAAATCAGGAGCTAAAACGCCAAAATGAAAAGCTTCGAGGTCATGTTGCCGAAATCTATGAGTTGAGAGAAGAGTGCCATCGGCTACGGCAGCAATTGCAGGAACTAACTATACCAAAATCAGTCAGCAAAGTTATTTCCCTTCAGCCCCTAAAAACAACGGCACAAATCAAAACGCCGACTAGCGATATCCCCCAGGACATCCTTGAGAGTATCAAAGGATTGGGTATTAAACCAGGGGCGCGACTATTACGGGAAATTAGCAACCATAGCCCCCAAAAGGTTCGTAGTGCGATATCTGCCTTTGAGCAATATCGCAGCAAAACCGTTGTCGATAGCCCTGGTGGTTGCCTGCTGAGGATGATTCAGGATGAAGCGGAGCCGAATCTACCCCAAGAGCCAGAAAGCTCAAACGAGCGGGAGTTCGATGAATGGTACGCAGAAGCTATTCGTCAGGGCTTTGTACTTGACTTCCCAAAGAATCACCTATGTGTAGTTATGGGTGAGATTCAGGTCAAGGTAAAGGATTCTCATGCCACTAGCGGTTATGTCAACATGGAGTGGCGAGAGGCTAAGGCAGTGATGGAGAAGCAGGATGGTAATGTATAGCCTTAAACTTCAAATAGTTTTTGAGCAGCAGTGTACTTTCCGTATCGAAATACATCAGCGTTTAACTTGAGTAGCAATAGATTTATGTAAGTAAATTCCACAAAACAAACAAGGTAATTCTATGTTTATTAGTTAGTTGCTTTCTCGGATTACAACAATATTTACTCATGATTATGCTTTAAGTAACTAATTTGAGGCAGCAGATGAATCAAACATGGCATTATGTTCATACATTCAACGGCGATTCTAGTTGGTTTGGCGGGGTACGCTCAATTGCTGTCAATCCAAGTCATCAAATTATTGCTTGTGGCAGCGATGATAACACGATTAGATTGTGGAACCTTAGTGACGGTAAACCAATTACGTGTCAATTAGAGCATACCAAGTCTGTCCGCTCTATTATCTTTACTCCAAAAGGAAATGGACTCATCAGTGGTGGTGACGATGCTACTATCAAAATCTGGGATTTAAGAACATTTCAAGAATTAGCCACTCTCAATAATCACTCTAAATCAGTCACGGCACTCGCTATAATTCCTAAAGATAACTTGATTGTCAGTGCAAGTGATGACAATACCCTTAAAATTTTTAGTTTAAAAGATATAAAAGAAGTTGCCACACTTAAAGGACATTCAAGTTATATTCAATCTGTAGCAGTTAGTCCTGATAATAAACTAATTGCTAGTGGTAGTTGGTACAGTTAAGCTTTGGAATACTGATACTTATGAGGAAGTTTTTTCTCTATCGGCTCATTCAAATGATATCCGTATGGTTACTTTTAGCCCTAGTGGAAGAACACTAGCTAGTAGTGGTGATGAAGGGGATATTATTTTATGGGACGTGCAGAGCGGTTTATCTAAATGTACTATTCAAGGTTATTCAAGTAGTGTACGTGGCTTGAGTTTTAGTTCTGATGGACAACTTCTGGTAAGTGGTGGAGATGATGGTTATATAAAAATTTGGGATTTGACGAAAAATATCCTTGTCTCTTCTTTTCAAGCCCATTCCACCGGAATTAGTTCGGTTAATTTTAGCTTTAATGACCAAGTGATTGTTAGTAGTAGCTGGGATAAGACTGTCAAAGTATGGGTAATTGAAACAGCTATTCCTATTCCTCCAAAAGTAGGTTTTTTTGAAGGCATTTTTGATAAAAAACAGACTGAACCTGAGCCGATCTCTTCTTTGCCAAAATTTCTTCTTAAACAAGTCCAGAATAGTAGGAAAACATCGGCTCAAGCTGCATCAAGTTCTATTACTAATAATAATGAACTTGATACCTATAGTATCAGATGGGAGAATGCTAGTATTCCAACAAGAGATCCGCAATTATCCTTAGAGGATTGGCATCGATGGTTCAAAGAATGGAAGCGTAAGGAAGAAGAGCGGAAAAAAGAGCAACGAGCAAAAGAAAGACTTCACCTTCGAGAAGAGCGTTTGAAGTTAGAACAGCAAAGAGAAGAACGTCTTAAAAAAGAGCAGCAGTTGCGAGAGGAAAAATTTAGGCAAGAGCAACAGCAGAAGCAACAGCAGAAGGCAATGAATTTCTGGAGTAATAGTTCGTCTAATAGCTCAAGTGGAGAAACATACGTACAGAGCTACCGTCGTCAAGATGGAACTTATGTTAAAGGACATTATCGTAAGAAGAATTGAGTGAGGAATAAGTCGATGTAGAACCTAGAATACTAATATAAGAATTATTAAGAATTCAATTTATAGCGTTTCCCATTCAAATGCAGTACATTTGTAGGGGCGCACAGCTGTGCGCCCCTACAGATCCGTGTACCTCATTCAATTGAGAAAGGCTATAACTCCTGTAAAGTTTACGTTGTAGAAGAAGTTATAGAAATACTCGAACACTAAGACTTCTACAACGTGTATTCCACATAAGGACCCGTGACAGCACGGCGGATTGTTGCTCATTTTGGTTTGCAAACACTCGACATCATTGAAAACCAGATCGAGCGGTTGATTGAAGTGCCTAGGATCGCCAAAAAGCGTATCAAGATGATTCAGTCTGCCTGGGAAACTCAGAAGGCGATTAAGGAAGTGATGCTTTTCCTTCAATCGCACGGGGTTTCTACCACTTTTGCTGTCAAGATTTACAAACAGTACAATAATGCGGCGATCGCCACTGTCACCAACAACCCTTACCAGTTAGCAACAGATATATAGAACCCATTTGAGATCTTAAGAAGGGGCGGCAAGCCGCTTCAGCATTAACCTAACAAAGCAAAGGTTGATTTTGGTGGTGGCATGCTCCAGAGTTCGCTCAAAGTTTTTCACCAGACTTTTGCAACGCTCCATCCACGCATTGGAGCGTTCCACTACCCAACGGGCGGCGACCGGAACAAAACCCGATTTTCCCTGTTCTGCCTTCTCTTGTTTCGAAGGTTTCTTGCACAGTTGGAACCGAATTTTCGTCACGATCTGGGGGTACACTTTTTTAAGCTTTGCAGTCAGAACGTCGATGTGGTAGCCGTGGTCTAACAAAATGGTGATTTTGGGAATATTGACCGGTTTGGACTGGAAATAGTCGATATTTAAGGTCAGCATCTCCACTAATCCGGCATCATCGGAAACATTTGCCGCAGTGCAATGCGTGAAGAAGGGAAAGCCTAGGATATCCACAGCTAGATGACGCTTGATGCCATTCGTCGCTTTGTAAAAGCAAAATCCTTTTGACTCCACACTGGCATTACAGGTATTTTTCACAGCCTGAGAGTCAATGATAATCAATCGAGTCCACTTCGGTTTTTTTTTACCTGTGCTCGAACCCGTTGGTGTAACGTCTGCATCAGTTGCTCGATTGCACCTGCTACCCGCCACTGCTTGTAATACCAATAGACGGTGGAATAGGGCGGTAGGTCTTTGGGTAAGTCTTCCCACTTGCAACCATTCTTGTGTTCATAGAAGATGCCATCAAGGATTTGCCGCATTGTCCAGTCTCTCGGTCGCGTGCGTTTCTTCTGCGGCAAGATCTGGGGCAACAGAGGTTCGAGAATTTCCCATTCGGCATCGGTTAGACTGCTGGAATACGGCATAACAGCTGCATGAGAAAGCTGTAGATACCCTAATTCAACATTGTAAAGATGTCAAATGGGTTCTATACATTTGCAAGACCGATGCAGAAATACGTCCTGAGAGTTTTGCGATCACCCATAGCGTTAGGTAAAATCATTTTCAATTGTTGAGAATTCGCCCAGGAAAAAGTTTATGGCAGATATGTCCGGTCAAGACCCCTCGGAAATCACAATGGCAACGGTTGATGAAGAACGAAAAGGCGCAACTTTCAGCGGTACGGTCATCCTTGGTATAGATCCTGAGGGTGGGGAAGTCGTTTTCTTTAGAAACTTTTTAATTAAAGATTATAAAGGCGAACTCACCGCTTATCTGGCAACAGATGGCGATATAACGAAAAGCATTGATTTAGGCGAACTCGATCGTAAAAGCCCCAGTTTTAGGCTGCCAATTCCGCTGGGAACGGATACATCACCCTACAATACAGTCGTGTTGAGCGACAAAAAAAGCAAGAAAAAAATCCTGACGATCAATCTATAAAATTTGTAACTTAGCTCGTAGTTCAGCCAAATTCGATTGCCCTCCTGTATAGATCTCAAATGGGTTCTATATGGTATTGGGTTTATTACAGCCGATGTGATCGCCCGTAACTTGTGCATTGCCCCTGACTCTGAGTATAGGTATCGGGCGGGGATCGTTCATGTGTTAGGAGAAGCGGCAGAAGACGGACACTGTTTCTTGCCCCAGGCTGAGCTAGTGGAGCAGGTAGTCAAGCGGTTGAGTATCAAAGACCATCAACCAAACTCTGGAGCGATCGCAAAGTTGTTAGTGCAGATGGGGATGTCAGAAAAAAACCAAACTTGGGGTGAAGTAAAACGGCTCAGTATTGATGAGATCAGTCAACATAAAAGACATCAAGATTTTGTCACAGTTGTGTCAGATATCGACCGAGGGAAACTGCTGGAAGTGATTGATTCTCATCGGCAAAAGGACATCATCCAAGCGCTTAAACAGCAGCCACTTGAGGTTCGAGAGCAAGTTGAGGAAGTGAGTGTGGATATGTGAGGAGGATTCCCGCGCATTAGTGCAAGAAGTTTTTCCTAATGCCTTGCTCGTGTTTGACAGATTTCATATCATGAAGCCAGTCAACGAAGAGTTGAATAAGGTACGTAAACAAACGAAAATGACTCTCAAAGGTAGCAAGTTCATTCTCCTCAAGAATGGAGTTGATTTGACACAGGAGGAACGAATGAAACTAGAGGCAATCTTGAATCATCAAGAGCGATTAAAGCTGGCTTATACTCTTAAAGAAGAGTTTAGAGAGATTTTTGAGACTTGTAGCACTGTGGAGTCAGGCAGAGAGCAATTGCTCAAATGGTTGAAGAAAGC
The DNA here is from genome assembly GCF_032860985.1 of Chroococcidiopsis sp. SAG 2025. Lineage (GTDB taxonomy): Bacteria > Cyanobacteriota > Cyanobacteriia > Cyanobacteriales > Chroococcidiopsidaceae > Chroococcidiopsis. Next base: position 4,466,843 of record NZ_JAOCNC010000001.1, on the reverse strand, counting down.
TGGTTCTGTATACGCTAGTGTGCTGACCACAATTCGCAATCATCTCGATGGCATTTGCAATTATTTTTTGAACCGAACCACTAGTGGTGTCATGGAAGGAATTAATAATCGGATCGAGTTAATCAAACGGCAAGCATACGGCTTCGTTAACTTCGATAATTTTCGCGCTAGGCTATTAGCTTGCTTTTCTGATTAGTCTTACTTATCACCTTATATTCAGAAGACCCGTTCAACCTAACATTCAAGCTAGTAATGGAGTCATCCACGCGATTAATGAAGTCTTATTGCCACCCAATTTCAACTTGAGTAAATTGCAATAATTTAGGTAGTCACAAACGATTCCAACTTTGTGCAGTTGCAACTAATAGCATAAAGAGCCACAAGAGTACTTGGCAGCAAGAGAATTATTCTTAAAATGAATATTACAAGCTATTGTTCCTGCTGCTCTTGTGCGTAATTTATACTAGCAGTAACCCTTAAAAATAGCATGATTTACCGAGGTTTCATTTTTGCTTAAGCACGGGGAGCAAATCGAATGAATGCTAGCGATTCATTAGAAAATATTGCAGCTCAGAAAAATCTTCACACAGAGGCTTTTAAACTCAAACAGTTCGACAAAAACAAATTTAATTAGAGAAAAACCAGAGGGAAGACAGCTAAATAGAGAAAAAATAGATGTAGTAAATCCTTCTGAATTTGCTGGAATTATCTTACCTGTTTACTTAGCAATCATAGCTAGAGTATTAATTATTTTTCAGCTATCGCGCAAAAGAGAACAAAGCCTTGCTAGCGATTTTTTAAGTCGTCTCCATCAAGTTCCCTGCATGAACTGCCATTTTTATAATATGAACTCGCATCTCAAGTGTGCGGTAAATCCATCTGTAGTTTTAACTAGGCAAGCCATCGACTGTCCAGATTATCGCCCTCGTAACGATACAACATCTTTTCGCTAAGTAGCACTCTAGCAATTTTCTCGCTCGCCGATATTGGCGCTTGAGGCGTACAACTTTTCAGCAACTAACATACAAACGCGATCGCGTGTTTCTTCGCTCAAACAGCCTTGCTAAAGTTTCAAAGTGACCGAAGATGTCTGAACCCAAATAGATGCGAACGCTATGTTTCTCTAGAATTCGAGTCAAATCGAGTTTTCCATTGGAGCGAATATAATCATCACAGAGCAAACAAAATTGAGTAACATAAAATTTCTTTTAAAATCAACAATTAAAAATAATGAAGAAATCGAAGTTTGTCTAACCCGATTGCGATGCATTGTTGCAAATCGTCTTCACATTTTTATATAGTTTAGTTAAAGTTTTAAAACCCCAAATCTTCCGCAAGAAAGATGGATATTTTAAACAAAGTTCTACTTTAGTATTAAGACAACTTGAATGAGGAAATAATTGCAAAATGGTACTTTACAAACTAGAAGATTTCGATACCAACTACCAAGATGCTTTTGATGGCAACGACATCAAAGATTATGAAGTTTATTCCGATTCAGACAATGAAAAAGTTGGGACGGTCAAAAACATTCTAGTTGACGAATCAGGACATTTCCGGTATCTGATTGTTGACACTGGTTTTGGATTTTTGGCAAGCAAGTCTTACTACCAGTCGGACGGATTCGGATTGACAGTGGCGATCGCCGCATTTATGCTATCGGTTTTACCAAAGAACAAGCTGAAGCTCTACCCCAGTTCAGTGACGATTTAAAGGTGGATTACGACTATGAAGAACAGGTACGGGGAGTGTATCGCGATCGCGTAGACACGGCAACACCTTTAGAGACATCTGCTGCGGCTTACAACCGCAAGACCTACAACTACGAGCAAGAACCAGAGTTATACGACATGGGCGATCGCCACCAAGACACGCTCAAACTGTATGAAGAACGGTTAGTTGCTAACAAGACTCGCCGAAAAGCTGGAGAAGTATCGATTGGCAAACACGTTGAAGCCGAAACGCAAAGAGTTTCAGTTCCAGTTGAAAAAGAGCGCGTAGTCATCGAGCGAACGACTCCTGACAATGCTGGCAAGCCAGTTGCTCCTGGAGATGCCGCTTTCCGTGAAGGAGAAGTCGCCCATATGGGCTTTATGAAGAGCAGCCCGATATACGTAAAGAAGCAGTCTTGCGCGAAGAAGTCAGAGTGAGGAAAGAAGTAGAGCAGGAGATGGTTAGCACCCAAGAACAGGTGCGTCGAGAAGAGCTAGACATAGATAGCGAAGGTCGTCCGATTGTGGATTCTTAGGTTTATTTCTCGCCATTCCGCTATTGATTGTAGTACAAATTTGGCTTAAAGAAGTTTTAGTCAAAGATGTGATGAACAAATGGCGGAAAAACAAAATAATTAGGAATAATTACCCGATTAGGTGCGAGTGAGATTGTCCCCACTCGCCATCTATTTATTGTTCAACTGCTGATGGATACACGTTATCAACAATCATTACAGGTCTGTCAGCATAGTCCACTTCCAGTTGTCTTTGTAGACCTGGCTCTAAATCGAAACCATATTCCCTTTCGATGTCAGCAATCACGAGCCGATCTAGCACTCCAGTCGCAACTACTTTCTCACCTTGAGTCACTTTTTGTCTCGCAGCCTGTTTTGGATATGGATTCAAGACCAGCAAATTGTTTTCCAATACAAAAGCATTAGGACTGTAGACGCGCTGGACGTTACCAGGTACGGCAAGTCGTCTATTGTAGTAGAGGGTGGGGTTGCCTGTAATCTCCTCTGGTTCTGGAGCTGGAGCAACCGAGCGGGCAATAATTACCGGATCGTTCTCGTATTGAGCATACGTAGCGCGATCGAATTGCACGTTGTATCTTTTAGCAATCTCAGCCAGCGAAAAACTCCGCACTACGCCCGTTGCTTGCACTTCTATGTCATTAGACGGGAGATCTAATGGATTGCCAGAAAGATTTACGATCAAAATCGGTTCAACACCAAGAAACTCTTCATCGGCAATTGTAAAGGTATTATTACCAATTTTTTCGAGAAATCTACCTCTGACAGTCACTCTTTTACCAACCATAGCTTTGAATTTATCAGCTAACTCTTCGGAGGTGGTATTCCGTCGTTCTTGAGGTGTTGTTTGATTATTTACTTGAGCAATAACGTTTTCTTTGTTTGTGGTGCGCGTGACTTCTCTAGCATTGAGATAACCCGTAGGCATAGCAATCGCGATCGCGGCTAAGGCAAATGCTCCTTTAGCACTCCACTGTTGAAACAAGCGATCGCCCTTGTTTGTATGAGAACTTACGCTTTTGTTAATTAGTTTTTCAAACACGATAAATTCCTATTTACTCTCTACCATTTGACAGTAAGAATAAATAGTGGAAAATTCGGGGAAAATGGCGATCGCTGGCAAAATTACGACTAAAGAAGTAGTTAGTTTGACTTACTCTTGTTTAGCCTGAATAATTCAAGTGTTAAAACTGAAATCCCAACAAATTCCAGTAAGTCAGGAAGGGAATAAACACTCAAGCAGCTAGAGTAACTGAGGCATAATGAGAGCGGCTTGTCCAAGACCAATAATTATTCTTCCAAGCTAAAGCGATAAAGATAAACAATCCCTTTCACCACAGAGATAACGCCACCTGGGATATGAGTTTTTGACATCTCCTCTTGAAAGAAGTTGTCTACAAATGCTTCAAATTCTTGCAGGTTATTTAATTCAGGCGCACTCGGAGCCGTAGGTACAGATTGCTCTGGCTCAGTAATGGGCTGTTGGGGTTGGCGAGATCGATAACTTGTACGTCAGCCGGAGTGTTTCGCGTCCAAGTCGGTAGTCCCGATAGCGAGAGAAATAGGATGACGAGCGCTACCCAAGAAATTAACTTAGAGGCAAACTTGCGTTTGGCGATCGCCTTATTTCTTCTCTGTGGCAACATTTCCACTGATTCAATCTTTTACCGTATGGCAACCTGAAACGATTGCTAGCAGCGCGATCGCTCGATCCTTTATCTCGTTAGCAGGAAAAATAGGATTCGACCGGAAATTTCCGGCAGCGCGATCGCTCTATTGACTTTGACTTGAAGATACATCCAAATAGTAGAAAACTGGTGGAGTTGGCGACCTCATCAAATTAAATGAGTTGAGGTACATAATTGTTTACTGTTTTCAAGGTGAAGCAAGCTAAACAGCAGTATATATTTTTACAATGTTTATAGAGTGGAGACTTGCTAAAACTGCGATCGCTACTTCAAAATTTGAGGGGACTATTCTTATTCGATCTTAAATGGCGCTTCATCTTCCCTTTGATATAAATACATAAATAACCAGGCAAATTTTCGCTTGGAAAAGGCGATCGCTATGCTGAAGCAGTGTTGTGTAAATGATGAATAGACTAGCTACTAGCCGCAAACTCGCTCATCAGCCTGTGTGGAAAATGAATGGAGCAATTGCCGCAATACTCTTAGCTCTAACTCTTGTTGGCTGCACCGATCCTAACTCGAACTCAGCTAATTCTGAGGCTAACGCAACAATAGGTGAAATCGTTAACGGAGCAAATACCAACCTCATAGGTAAGACCGTAACTGTAAGCGGAGAAATCGAAGAAGTTGTCAGTCCGAAAGCATTTATCATTGAGCTTTCGCATACTTTCCCGCACTACCTCGATACCTACAATTCTCCACGAGTTTTGCACTATTTATGGCTAACCTTAAGAACGAGACTGTTCTATCTAAAATAATTCCAGTATTTGCTCGGACAACCGATCGCTACTTACTCCTAACACATTGATAGTAGTAGGTATAAAACCTTATCTCTTGTCACTCATACTATTTTCAGCAGGAGGAATAATTTGACCTTAAATAATCGGGGTCGATATTATGAACAGAAAAAAGATTATCAAATTTGGCTCGCTCGCCATTTCATTAGTATTAATTATCCTATTTTTTGGAGGTTCAAAGTTTCAGCGAACTCAGGACTGCTATTGGGCAGACATAACTTGCAACTCACACTTTCAAGCATATACAAAAGTATTGGCTGAAGAAACATGGGGTCAAGCAGGTATTGTAGCGTATCCGGCAGCAGCTCGATGGATGAGGACAAATAACGGTAGCGGTCGAGCATTAGACGATCTTCAAAAACAATATTTGCGAATTTATTTCGGAGATTTAGTCGATCAGGTGGCGATCGTCTACAATGCTAAATTGATGGACGGCTGGTTATATGCCGATTTTAAGATCGATATCGGTCAAGTTGATGCGATCGCTCAAACTTATTGCGATCGCATTTACGTTGAGGGTTCGTATAAATCTAGCGATCCCGTCCAATTATCGTTGCTAGCTCACGAACTCGTACACTCGATGCAATGCGAACGTCTCGGTGGGACAACTCAGTTTGGATATTTGTATTTTAAAGAGTTCAAAAGGGCAGGTCAAAGTTACAAAGATAATAAACTAGAAACAGAGGCTAAGGATTTTCAAAAGCAGTTTGCCGGATGGCTGACCCATCAATTGGCAACTGATGAAACAGTACAAGAGCAAGGATAATTTAACAATCTCAACTTATGGTGTAGGGTAGGCATTGCCCACCCTACATGTATTTCAAAGATCGAATAGGAATCCTATAGCTGTATTGAAATATCAAGCTGAAGTTTGCTAAGACTTACATATAAAATATTAAGACAAGGTAAAGTATAGATTATTTTATTATTAATTTTATTGAAAATATGTGCTTTTTTGAAATATTTAGAACTAAAGATATAAATTCTGCTTGCCAAATACCAGTATAAATCTATCGCAAGCAAGAAGAACAGTAGGCAAACAAACTTGATAGAATCTGCCGTATCAGTTAGAAGCGAAACCAGATGTCATTTTGGGTAAAATTAGTGTTTGTCAAAATCTAAATTGTACGATATTTGAAGCAATAAATACAAATGCAAAATTAGTTATAAAATATAATTTTATTGCCATATTTCAAAGTGTTTTAATTTGAATTCTACTTGAGATAAATGATGAATGCTACAACTAGTAACTCCCAAATGACAACGCAAGAGGCGCGTTCTGGAACTGAAAAAACAATAGACCATAGTTTTTTTTGGACTACACGAATACTAGCACTAGCTGTAGCTGGAGTTCTGTTGTGGATCGCCGGACAAGTTGCTTGGAATTCTATACCTGCGATTCAACAGTTTGGTTTGGAATTTCTTGCAACTGCTGCTTGGAATCCGGTTGAAGAACTTTATGGCGTACTGCCTATGGCTTATGGGACAGTAGTTAGTTCTTTTATCGCATTGCTATTAGCTGTTCCCGTTGGCTTGGCATGTGCGATCGTGCTGAGCGAGAATTTTTTACCGTTATCAATTCGGACTCCACTCACTTTTCTCGTAGAACTGCTAGCAGCAATTCCCAGTGTTGTTTATGGCTTGTGGGGAATCTACGTTTTGATTCCGTTTCTGCAACCGATTGGCAGGTGGTTCCACGATAATTTCAGTTATATACCTCTGTTTGCTACACAGTACGCGGGACCAGGTATGTTACCTGCTGGAGTTGTTCTCGCTATCATGATTTTACCAATTGTTGCTGCGATTTCCCGCGATTCTCTGGCTGCCGTTCCTAGCGAGCTTCGGTGGGGAGCTTATGGTATCGGCTCGACACGCTGGCAAACAATTTTTAGCGTTCTAATCCCAGCAGCTTTTTCAGGTATTGTTGGTGGTATTATGCTGGCACTAGGTCGGGCACTAGGAGAAACAATTGCTGTCACGTTGGTAATTGGCAACAGTAACAATTTAAATTTCTCCATTCTTGCACCAGCTAATACAATTGCCTCGCTACTAGCTAATCAATTTGCTGAGGCATCTGGATTACAAAAGTCTTCTTTATTTTACGCTGGGCTAGTTTTGTTTGTCATCACGCTAATAGTTAATATTTTGGCATATTGGATTATTCAAAAGGTGAAAAAGTATTAATTGGTAATTGGTAATTAACTTTGAGTGAAAAGCAAGCGATCGCTCATCAAGGAGAAAATAAAGCTAATGGCAACAAATTTTGAGAATCACAATGCCGATGAATTTCCCACTCCTCAAATGGAGCGATCCTACTCTACTCCCCGAACGGCGATTGGACTGGCGCTGACAGTATTAGCATTTCTATTACTAGGAGTCGCTCTGCTACCATTGTTTTTGGTAATTGGCTTTGTCATTGTTAAAGGCGCAAATCGACTCAACTTAGAATTATTTACAGGCTCGATCCCTGTAGCGTTACAAGAGGGTGGGGGTATTGCTCCGGCAATTTTAGGAACGTTAATTGTGGTTGGAATTGCTACTGCAATTAGCATTCCCTTCGGCGTGTTAGCAGCAGTTTATTTATCGGAATTTAGCTCTGGTAGAATAGCCAGGTGGATTCGTTTTGCCACCAACGTCTTGAGTGGGGTTCCTTCTATTATCGTCGGTATCTTTGCCTATGGCGTTATCGTTCTGACTACCAATACTTACTCTGCTGTGGCGGGAGGCTTTGCCCTTGCCATTCTCATGTTGCCAATTGTAGTACGGACTGCCGATGAATCTTTGCAGCTCGTACCGCAAGAGGTGCGCTGGGCATCAGTCGGGGTGGGAGCTTCCAATTTTCAAACCGTGTTAACAATAGTACTGCCTGCGGCTATGGGGGCGATCGCCACCGGAGTGACTTTAGCGATCGCCCGTGCGGCGGGAGAAACTGCACCGCTGATTTTTACAGCGTTGTTCTCTCAATACTGGCCCAGAGGTATCTGGGAGCCAGTCCCAACCCTCTCTGTTTTGATCTATAACTTTGCTGCCGTACCTTATCAAAATCAGCAAGAAATTGCCTGGGCAGCTTCTTTAATCCTAGTGCTTTTGATTTTGCTTGCCAGTATCCTCGCTCGCTGGGTAGCAAGTAAATCGACTTACTAATCTGCTGATTCGTACAACTCACTATCCTCCCCACAATTATTATGTACTCTAGAAACCAGACCGACGATCGCTTGGCTCAACCAGTGCCAGCCGATCCAAACGATACGGTATTACGCACGCAAAGAGTGAACGTCTACTATGGCGACACTTTAGCAGTGCAACAGGTGTCTATGGACATTTTGAAAAACAGCGTCACTGCCTTTATTGGTCCTTCTGGCTGCGGTAAAAGTACGCTGATTCGTTGCTTCAATCGACTCAACGACTTAATTGATGGTTGTCGGGTAGAAGGTAAAGTAATCTACCGTGGCAAAGACCTTTATGCAGCCAAAATCGATCCAGTTGCAGTGCGACGGCGGATTGGTATGGTATTTCAAAAACCAAATCCTTTCCCCAAATCAATTTATGAGAATATCGCTTACGGTGCTAGAGTGAACGGTTTCAAGGGCGATATGGATGAATTAGTCGAGCGATCGCTTCAAAAAGCAGCATTGTGGAATGAAGTCAAAGATAAACTCAAAAGCAATGGTTTGTCCCTTTCTGGCGGACAACAACAGCGTTTGTGTATTGCGCGGGCGATCGCACTCAAGCCAGAAGTCGTTTTGATGGACGAACCCTGTTCTGCCCTCGATCCAATCTCTACTCAGAGGGTAGAAGAACTGATCCACGAGTTGAAGCATGAATACACGATTATCATCGTGACTCACAATATGCAACAAGCAGCGCGAGTGTCAGATTTTACTGCTTTTTTTAATGCTGAAGCAGGAGAAAACGGCAAGCGGTTCGGTTACTTAGTGGAGTACGACAAAACCGAAGCAATTTTTAGCAGTCCTCAGCAAGCATCTACTAAAGAGTACGTTAGCGGTCGCTTTGGTTAAGCAAAGAACGAATAGAATAGATCGTCAGAAAAATTCAAAAGTCAAAAGTTAAAAATCAAAAAATAAGGGCGAGGTTTTCGCCCTTAAACAAAACTCACTTTAACTTGCAATTTGCTCTACGGTTGGTGCGACTTTTTTGACAACTCCCTCTGGTAAAGGGATATAGCCTAGCTCTGCACTGAATTTTTGACACTCATTCAATGCATAGTTCACCACATTTTCTATGGTTTGGGCTTTTTGTTGGTCTTGATATTGGTCGTAAACTAGCAGCCAGGTGTAAGTCACAATTGGATAAGATTGTTCTCCTTGAGGATCTCTAGCAAAAGAAACCAAGTTCTCTGGTAGTTCGATCGATTCTAAGGCATTAGCTGATGTTTCTGGCGTTGGTGCGACGAAATTACCGGAATTATTTTCTAAGGTAGCTACAGGAAGCTTATTTTCCGAAGCGTAGCCATATTCAACATAGCCAATTGCTCCTTTGGTCTGCTGAATCTGAGCCGTTACACCTTGGTTTCCTTCCGCTCCAATACCGACGGGCCAACTTACAGTTTTACCAGCTCCGACTTTACTTTTCCACTGCGGGCTAATTTCACTCAGGTGTTCGGTGAAAACGGCTGTAGTACCGCTACCATCGGCACGATGGACGACTGTAATCGGTAAGTCAGGCAAATTTACACCAGGATTAGCTTCAGCAATTTTTGGATTATTCCAATTCTTAATTTCACCCGTAAAAATTGCTGGGTAAATTTCCCGTGGCAATCGGATGGGTTTTTCCACACTAGGTAAGTTGTATGCAAGTACAATCGCCCCAGCACTCAAGGGAATTGTCAGCGCCCCCCGCTCGATCTTTTTCCTTTGTTCCTCTGTAATTGCTACGTCGCTAGCGCCAAAGTCCACAGTTCCCTGAGTAAACTGTTCTACACCAGCACCGCTACCCACAGGTTGATAACTGACTCTTACGTTTGGATTCTTTTGGTTGTACTCGGCAAAACACCGTTGGTAAAACGGAGCCGGAAAAGTTGCTCCAGCACCAGTCAAACTAACATTTCCACCTCCTCCGGTATCTGCTGCTGGAGAGGTAGCAGGATTACCCGTAGGTGTATTTTCAACAGTATTCGGCGGTTGACAAGCAGTAGTACCCAAAGAGATAGCAATCAAGGGTAGAAGAAAAGCTCGTCGCATTGAAGAAATTTGAGTCAGCATAAGGTCTCTTTTGTGTTTGATAGAAACGTCACGTCTACGCTCGGATCGATAGATTGCGATTAAAAGGAAGACTGAATAGCCTCAAATCTTTTCACTAATTTTTTTAGGAAGTATGAGAAATTTGAGTTGAGCGATCGCGACATTGTACATCTAGCGAGCGAATCCCTAAACTTATTGCTGAAGTCTGTTTCAGAGGAGGTTTCAGCAAATTCTATTTAGAAGATATATCTAACTGTCAACAAGTTCCTAAAAACATTAACATCTTAAAAAAAAGAGTTCGAGCGAATCAAGTATCAATGGAATTATTTCTTACGATATAGCAACAGTTAAAAATAGCTATTGTCTACAACATCAATGATATAAAGTCAATAATATTTCAATAAAATAAAGTTAAATTGAGGTTAAATTTTGGCGATCGAATATTTAACTTACCAAGGCGGAAAAATAGGCAAACGATTAGCGGATACTCTTTTATATTTCTTTTATCTCTATTGCTCTGCTTTCATTTCTTCAATTTCAAAAAGCTAACAATTACGCTTACTATAGGAATTTACAGGGAAATACCTACTATTCCTGCAACTTTAGCTCCCACAAGTATAGCAAGAAAGTGACCATTGGATTAATATTAACTGAGCTTGAATAAAGCCTAATAATTGGCGATAAAATATACTAAAAAACGGTTTTGTGAATTTTTAGGCAAAAATTTCAGAATGAAAAGCTAAAGTCTTTGTCCATCGAGTAATATAAAAAAAAAAGTAATGACAGCAATTAACACAAGCGTAATAAAATTAGCGAAAAAATACTTTTGAATGCATGAAAAAAATAAGTTATTGTCGTGCTGTATGCTGCTAAAATTTGTCTTTGTAACTCTTGCTAAATGAGATTGAAGTTTACCTGTATATTGCGATTTAGTAGAAATTCTTCTAATCGATCTGTTAATGGTACTAGAGAATTTAAAAATGCCGTGACGCTCCCAATCAGTTGTTGCGCTTGAGAGAAAGTAGCATAGTGTGATGGCAGCGTACTTTACTTAGCAACTGGTTAAATTTGCCATCTTAGGGGTTGTTCGATTGGGGGAACGCTTTGCTGAAGTCTCACTCAGTACGGAGATCAGAAGCGCACTCAAGCCGAGCAGTTGCAGGACAAAACGTGTCGCGTGCGAATACTCCCACTGGTTCCGTACTTGCGTCCACTCTGCCGGAATGAAATTGACCGTCCACTGAGCAAACTCAGCATTCATTGGTGCAACTTTTTATAAGAGCAAAGATGGTAATGCTGTAAAAGCAACCAGGAGAAATATTGTGCGCTGGGATAGAATTTTTGCCTTAGTGCTGATAATTGTTTGTCTATTGGCAGCACTGGGTAATTGGCTAGGAAACCCCCGCTCATCTGAAGTTGCCAGCGATCGCATGGGAAGAACAGGTACACCAGCCCAGGTAGCTTTACTGGAAATCTACGGGACGATTAGCGACGAACCTACAACACCTTTTGGAAGTGTAGACAACTCCAACTCGAACGCCATTATTAAATCGATTCGCCAAGCTCGTAAAGATGGAGTAAAAGCAATTTTATTGCATATCAATAGCCCTGGCGGGACTGCGGCTGCTTCTCAAGCAGTTTACAACGAGCTAATGCGGACTCGTAATGAAACTCCAATTCAAATTGTTGCCAGCATGGGAGATGTGGCAGCTTCCGGCGGTTATTATGTTGCTAGTGCCGCTCACCACATCGTTGCTAATCCTGCAACTACAACTGGCTCGATCGGGGTCATTATTCGGACTCAAAATCTCTCTCCCTTACTGAATAAAGTGGGGATTGAAACAGGTAATATCAAAAGCGGTCAGTATAAAGATATTCTCTCGCCTTTTCGAGATCTCTCAGCAAGAGAACAAGTAATTTTACAGGGAATTGTGACGGAATCTTACCAGCAATTCCTCGATGCTATAGTTGCAGGACGCAAGATTTCGCTCGAACAACTCAAACCCTTAGCAGACGGACGCATATTTACAGGCGCGCAAGCGCAACAAGTCAAGTTAGTGGATTCTCTAGGAAATACCCACGATGCTCTGATGAAAGCAGCACAATTAGCAAAAATTTCTGGAGAACCAACTGTTCGCAATTACTCTTCCCCTGGTTGGCGCGACTCTTTAGGAATTTCCTTTTCCTCAGTGACAAATAGATTTATTCCTAATTTGAGAGAATTGCAAATGGCTCGTTGGCAGAAGATTCCGCTGGCGCTGTGGGAATAATTGTGGGGATAAATTATGTTGGATTCTCTCTACACTACATTTTTTCGACCAACGGCAGCTCGATTTTCTGCTCCCGTAGCGATCGCAATTGGATTGCTAATTGTATTCGTACTAGCACTAAATGCAGCAGGTACGGCTAGATTGGGTATTGGTGGTGCGATTGGATTTATTTTACTCTTTGCCTTTGCCGGATTGCTAGGATGGTTTTGGCTATCTGCTGCGGTTAATTTGTTGGCACAGTTGCTAGGGGGACGAGCCGATGCTAGCAACACCATGCAGGCGATTGCGGCTGGACTTGCACCGTTAATTCTAACTGCTCCCGCGATCGCTGCCAGTAAGTGGTCTGTTGCTTTGGGAAACTTATTTTCTTTTGCGATTAGCATTGCCGCTGTAATCTGTGACGCACTCAAGCCAGTTGGAGTCGTGTTATTTGTCTATGTTGTTATAGTAGGAGCTTGGCTAGGGGCTTCTTTGCTACGATATTACTTTAAATAGTCTTTTGACTCGAAAAGACTCACGCTCGGAAAAATGATTAGACAGAGATTTTTTTACTTAGTAAGTTTATTCTTTTTAGGAGAGATCGCTGCTTGTCAAACTCTTCAAAATCCTCCAGTTAAGTCTGCTCAGCCTTCGGATTCCAGCATAGCCGCACAGAAGCAGCAAGCCGAGCAGACTAACTTACTAGCATTGTTTTTAGTTAAAAGAGATAATTTCAAACAAGAATATCGCGGAGAAATTTATCCGATCGCTTTCTATATTGATGACGAATATGTAGATGTGAGCGATGATGTCACTCTTTTAATCAGAAATAATTTTAGTTCAGAACAGTTAATTAAAAATCAACGACAGCAGAGTTTTTTAAATGCAGTCGAGAAAAATACCATAATTAATCAAGATCGCCAAGTTGGTAACTTTGAAGTCGAACAATTGACAGTGAGTCAATTTGCCTGTTCTTCTCTACTAGTAGGACAAGGGCAATTTGAGGATCGCCGCTCGCTCGCAGATATCTACAACGCGATTGCCCAAGAACGTTCTGGCGGTACGAGTGGCTTTATCAACGGTCAGAAAGTAGATGAATCATGGCGCTTGGCGATCGCTCTGCATCACTACTATCCCGTCCCAACTCAAAAGCCCAATCCCAACCCAGCCGATTTAGAACGGTACGAACGGGATTTACTGGCGGCGGCTGAATCTGCAATTTCTGAATCTCCCAATACTCAAAACATCAAAGTCGGCTCCACAATTGCGATCGATAAAATATCCGTTCGCGATCTCGATGGCGATGGTTCTCCAGAAGTTTTCGGACAGGTAAGAAAAGGGGCAAACTCTAAAGCTGCTACCACTGTCTATGCTACCGTGTGGTTAACTTACAAAAACAAGCAGCCACAAGTAATTTCGAGTCAAGGGAAATCTTACAGTGTCGAACCACCTGTAGAAGCGAGTAACAGTCCGGCTTACGACCTCATCGGTACTGTAGATGTGAATGGAGACGGCGTAGAGGAAGTTATAGTTCAAAATAATGGCTACGAAGCCACTAGTTATGGCATCTATGAATACGAAAACGAGCGATTAAACCAAGTCTTCGATGGTGCTGGATATGGATGCTAATACCAAAAGTCATGTGTAACAGCCAGCTAACGGCTTTGCCGCAGAGTGAAAAAAGTAATTTCCGGCGGACAGTTAATTGCGATCGGAACGAGACTAAAACCGATGCCTCGATTCACGTAGAGATGGTTTCCTGGCTCTCCGTAGCCGTCAATCCAGCCGTCGGCGTAGACCTCATCATCTTTTACGTAAGACAACCAAGTTAGCCCTGGCAAGAATGGTAAGCGAATTTGTCCGCCGTGAGCGTGTCCTGCTACAGCTATCGGTGCAGTGTTGGGCGGAAATTTAGCAAACGAATCGGGATGATGCATCATTGCAAATCTAGGTGCTTCGTTCGGCACTTGCGCGAGGGCAACTGCGGGGCGATCGCAATCTGCCCAGTGCGAACCTATGCCTACCAAATATAAGGGTGGTGTAGTTGCTGCTGCGATCGAGGGGCGATCGCGATTTGTAGGCAGTGTTAGTGTCACAGCTTGATTTTGCAGGACTCGAACGCCAACAGTTTCCAGCTCTTGCTGTGAGTTTGGTAGCCAGCGATCGATCTGGAGAATCTTTCTCAGAAGCCAAGGCATAGTCGTGATTGCCCAAAACAGCATAAGTGGGATCGCCAATAACTGCGACTCTCTACCCTTGCCAAGCACTAGGAAGATTCGGAATTATAGCTACTTCTTCTTCTGTATCAATTATGTATGGTTCTAGCAATCCCCACAGCAGGAGAGCGCCAATTAGTCATAGTAAACCGAGGAAAATGTATTTGATTTTTTTCATATTGCTTGACCGAAACAAGTCAAAAGTCAAAAGTTAAAAGTCAAAATTAAAGAAACTTAATCTTAGATTCATTAATGAAATAAAAAAATGCTCTGGCATAATCATTCCAAGGCTCCGATACAGAGCGTTCTTGGAATTCCGAATTCTATTTGAATTTCTCCTAAAACCGCATTTCGTACTCAATTTCCGCTCGACTTTCGCCAGAAAAATTCGTGGAAGCTCGGACGAGAATTTGGTCATTGAGTCGATAGAGCAAGTTGTATCGAAATGGATCGTCGGCAGCAAACACCCGCGATAGCGATACGGACAGATCGTTTGTAATATCGAAAATTGCCTCTACAGCCAAACCAAGTACCGAAACCTCTGATGTTTGGTCGGTAACGATGGTCGGAAACACGCGAATTTCGTCAATGCCGATCGCTCGTCCGATTTCACCGATATTATCTTGCAGATTGCCCAAGAGAGTAGAACCAGCGATCGCGGCAAGTCCTAAAGTCGGATCGCCCTGACTCAGAGTATTGACAAAAGAGCCTCCCAATAAAGCAATAATTTCCTGTTCGCTGCGGTTGGGTTCGCTAGTTAATTCTAAATTTTCTGCCAATTCGCTCGCAGGTCCCTCTACTGCTGCTTGCACGCGCACCGTGCGAAGAGTACCGAAATTGGTTGTTGTCGGTACGTCGGCAATTTCTCCTGAAAAAGGTGAGGTGGGAATTCTGAGGCTGCCAGTGGTTTCCGGTACAGTTGCCACCAGTTGAATATCTAAAATCGGGTCTAAACCGCCTTTGGGAGTAAACCGCGCTGTCTGTTCTTCGCCACGCGCTAGGGTGAATTGAGTCGTAAATAAATTCACTTGTCCGCCTGTGAGCTTGACAACTCCTTGGGGACGCGGGTTATCTAACGTGCCGTTAATCGTTAAATCGCCTGCTGCCTCAAAGCTGAGGATGGGCTGACGGGTGACGCGCACATCCTCGCCCAAAACTAACCCCAGATTTGCTAATTCTATCGGCGACCTGTCTGGAGTAGCGTTAGTTGCACTGCTGGCTGCTGGCGTATTAGTAGGAGTTGCGCCACTTGCTGAAGGCGCTGCTTCCCTGCCTCCCAAGGCGATTTCACCATTCATTAATTCAATTTTCCCGCCGATGTCAGGCTCGAATGCCGTACCTGTAATGACAACATTGCCACTGACTCCCCCTTGATAAATGCCCTCTAAAGCAACATCTAGATCGTCTAGCGACACCGTGAGGGGATTATCTGTTTCTCGATCGGCAAAAATCGGTAAAACTCCCTCAGCCGTGACTTGCCCCTCGTTGTACTGCCCGCTGATGCCTGGGATGACAATGCGATCGCCATTCAATTGAATCGTTCCCGTCACATCCGTGAGCGGTGCGGGTAATGCCTGAGCTTTCAATGTGGCATTCTTGACAACGACATTTCCCGTCACCTTTGGCTGCTTTAGAGTCCCTTGTACGGCTACATTCAGTCGCCCTTGCCCTTCTTGCCAAGTGACTTGGTTAGTAAATAAATTTAACAGCGCCAAACCTTCATCTTGGACGTTTGCTTGGATGCTAAGAAGGTTAGTATCGGGCTGCACAGAGGCAAAAGGCAACGCGACAGGGATATTACCTGTAATCTCAACTGGTTGAGTACCAGATATCAACACATCGCTGGCAAAACTCAACCGTGCAGAGTTATAGTCAAAGCTGAGTTGAGCAGCTTGAATCGGTTGTTGATTCAAGCTGCCTTCCACCAGTGCTACCTCGCCGATCGCTTGGGGATCTTCCAAACTACCTGCTAGAGTGACGAGGGCGTTTAACTGTCCGGTGACATCAAATGGTAATGCTTGCGGTAAGCGGTCTAGAAAAGGTTGTAAGGTTGCTACAGGTACGCTGACGACTCGCAATTGTCCCGAAAGTTCCTCTCCTAGTTGTCCGGTAAAGGCGATCGCTCCGTCACCGAGATCGAGCCGCAAGGGTAATAGCGTCAAAACGCCATCTTCAAAAGTCCCTCTGGCAATTGCTTCATCAACTGTATAAGTCCCCCATTGCCAATCTTGACCGAGTAGTTCAAAGTCAACATCAAACGATGGCTGTAAACCAGGTGCTAATGCTCCGCTTACAGCAATTTCGCCGCTAATTGTACCGTTTAAGGCTGAAAGTGGTGGTAATGTTGCCGATGCTCGTTCCTGCTGTTGCTGTTGTGCGATTAACGCTCTAATTTCCGAGAACAGCCGCAACTGCTTGAGTAAAGAAGCATTTGGCAAGCCGACTGACACGGGTTGAACTGCCTCTGCTCCTGCTAAGTCGGGCAATTGCAATCCTGCCGCAATATCTTGTAGCTCGAAAATACTCAGTGCTTGTAAGACATTTTGAATTCTGGCGCGATCGAAGTCAATTTGAAATTGGAATTTGCGGTCTTGACCTGCTTGTAAATCGCCACTTAGATCTATACGGCTATCACCTAGACGCAACTCGCCAGCTTTTAAGCTGAAATCGCCGCCTTCATAACGGATGCTGGCTCTAAATGCATCGGCTGTGAATCTACCGGCGCTGGGTCGAGTAATTGCCACATCCCCAATTACGGTAGACTCAATGATATTCTCGGCAAGATCGATCGCTAAATTGCCCGATACTTCCCCCGCGATCGCACCGATTTGTTTGAGGCGATCGCGCCCGATTAAATTTTGTAGCACAGTCACGGGAAAGTTTTTTACATCAACTAATAGGTTTTCTCCTTGAGTTCTACCTGTTGCTACTGCTCGATCTCGCCTAATCAAAAATGACGTGGGGCGATTGTTGCCATCCAGAGTAAAGGCTATCCTATCTTCCTTGCCAGCAACTTGTAGTTGTGTTCCTTGTCCCGCCTGGAAATTGAGTTTTCCTGCTAAAACTGGGTCAAACGCTATGTTATTGACACTTAAGTTTCGCAACCGCAGATCTCCTACAGCATTGGGAGCCTCTGGCGTACCCGCTACCTGCCCGGTGAAATCAGCTTGTCCTACCAGAGCGATATTACCAGGAATATCGAGGTTGAGGTTTTGCAAATCATAACCCCGCGCCTGCACGTCTAGATTAAAACCTGTGATTTGCGGTGCATTTGCTCCCAGCAAGCGTACCCCGACAGTACCATCCGCAACTAATCCTGTTGCGGTTGCTTTTTGAACGATAATTCGTTCCCCATTCCAACGAATTTGCGCTGTTAGCGGTTGCTCGATGACGGCTAAGCCTTGGGAAAAGCGCACCTGTCCCTGTGCTTGAATGTCTTCAGGTGCAAAAGAAGTTCCCGATATACGTAGGTTACTCGCACTCAGTTGTCCGCGCAATTGAGGCGAGAATTGGTTAAGGGCGATGCCTGTAGCATCAACAACTGCCTCAAACTTTCCTTTGGCATACTCACCTGTAGCCTCAACGACACCACCTGCAACCTTAAAGGTAGAATCTCGCAGCCGCACGATTCCCTCGTTGGTAATTGCCACTTCTGCCGTACCAGGGTAGGTAGCTTGAGGTGCAGAAATTTGGGCTACCGTTTGTATGTTGCCAGGAGTGCCAGAAATTTTAGCAGTAGCTAAAACATTGCCAATTTTAAATGGGGGAGAAGTACCGTAGAGTTGGGCGATCGCATTTCCTGGTAGATTTTGAGCCAGAAAATCGAAGCCAAGTTGCGGTTTGTCTCCGAGCAGGATTTGACCATCACCTGTAATTTGACCCCCCGCCGTTGGGGTAGCGCGAAGATTGCTAAAGCTAATTTTTGCTGTCGTTGGGGCTGTGGTTAAGCGAAAGTTACCAGCAATATTTTTAAATGGAATGCGATCGATCCGCGCCGTGTCTATCGTGCTGACGTTTCCTGTCAACACTGGTTCTCTAATCGCTCCTTTTAATTGAATATCTGCCTGTAATTTCCCTGCTACGGGAAATGGAGATTCGACATTCAACGTATCGAGTACGTTCTGGGCGCTGACTGCTTCTACTTGTCCGGTGAGATTGTAACCCTTAAGCGTATTCAGCGAGCCATTAATTTCTACTGGAATTGTGCCGTAGCGCGTACTCAGATTATTTAGCGCGATCGCCTGTCCTTGAAATTTCAGTTGTCCGGTAGTATTAGTAAATTTTTGGGGAATATTTTCAATTTGAGCCGTGACATTGCGAATGGTAGCCGTGCCTGTAATTGGTGGCGGTTGTTCTTGTCCTGGTTGGAACTGTACCGTGAGGTTCGCATTCTCGACTTCACCCGCTTGCAACCGAGTGGGTAATTCAATTAAACGGCTCAGATCGGCTGCTTGTAAATTCTGCCCTTGAATTGCAACTGTAGTCTTTCCGCCTGGAAGTCGAGTTTCACCTGCAATTTCTAATTTGCCTCCCCGCGTCGGCTGACCAGCTAGCTCAAAGCGAATCCGTTGATTTTGGTCTAAAAATCGGGCAACACCACCCACACTATCTAGCGTGACTGCACCTTGAGGGCTGCCAGGTCTGGGATTGGGAACCAAAACCACGTCGGCATTTTGTACCCGAATTGTCTCTAGTTCAGTTTGAATCAAACCGGAACCACCTTGAGGCGGATTAATTCGAGTATCAACCCAAGCACCGTTTTTCGCCTGTTCGATATAAATGTCAGGTTGGACAAGAGTAGCATTTAATTCTAGGGTACGGTTAAATAATAATTGCCAAGGATCGAAGTTGACGACAACTGCTTCTGCTCTGATGCGATCGGGGTCTGTAGGGGTGGCTGGGATTGACGAGGAGCCAAACCGCAGACTCGAAAGCGAAAAACTTTCTAACTGCCCGACTTCTACAGGTCGCCCTAAGAGTTGGCTTAAATTACTCTCGACGAGTGGCACTAGTTTTTGGTTGAGAAAAACCCAAGCCCACCAAGCACCACCAACAACGCCCAGCAGCAGTATTACCCCTAAAGTGATGCCAGTACGTTTTAACAGCAGCAGCCGGAAATGACGCTCTCGATGTTCTCGTTCTCGTTGTGGTGGCGGTTGTATCATCTGAACTATGGGGTGAGGGATGTGTTCCGAACTTCCAACCAGCGCACCGGATATCGAGATCGCTCCGCGCTCGCTTCGCTAACGCCTGCTTGCGCTAAAAATGCATCCAGTTGGTCTAGCGTTAACGGTTCTGGGATGGGATAACGCCCATGCAGTTTTTTCAGTTGAGTGTAGTGACGAATCGATGAGGCAAGATCGTGAGGATATTTCTGCTCGTTAACCCCAACGAACTGACAGCAATCGCCACCACGATTTAGAATAGACCGCCATTCATCAATTGAAGTCTGATCGAGGGCGTGAAGACCATTTGAGAATAGGTTAGCGTAAATCTTGTCGTATGGCTTGGCAGTATTCAAATATTCTTCGAGTCGTTCCGCTGACATGCGATCGTTAAACACCGTCCAAAATGGCACTAACCTAAGGTGTAACGCCCACCAGGGCTGGAGATAGACAAACGACTCCACCAAGAGGCGATCGCTCGGTCTTTCAAGCGATCCTGGTTGGGATCGTGCATTTGATATACAGCCAAGTTAGGGTTTCTTTCCAGCAGTCTTTGGACTGGTGCTTTAGCCCATTCCAGCTCTTGTCTTGGTTCGTCGGGATCGACCGAGTGACGCAGACAGCTTAGCATTGTTTGCGGCAACCAGGGGATACCAAGTGCGGCACACAAATGCACGGCAGCACCATTAGTAGAGCCAATGATGGCAGCAGGATAGTTTCGTTGGGGATATTGGCTAACAACCCAGTGAGAGATAGTTTCTTCTCGAATGCTATTGACAACTGATGGTGATGATGCATCTAACCAACCTGCCCAAGTGGTCAAAGGATTGATAACTTGTCTGGGAAGTTGGCTGAGAGTATTTAAAAAGGTAGCTGCAAGCGGTGATGCAATACCGCCCGATCGCAGTTCTTTGCCATGCAGATATTTAGCAACCGCCCGTAATGCTACCGTTGCTGAATCTAGCTCAGTAATGTATTGAGGTTTCACGCCTAAAGATGCCAGCCGCTCGGCGATCGCTGCATAGGCAGAGGAGAAATGCATCATACAGTCTTCCTTTTGATTATTTCGCTATGCTCGTCTGCGGACTACTGCGGTACAACTTGAACTGTTTGAGAGACGATCGCAGGTTGTTTCTTGACGTACACCTCATATTCCTGAGCTGGACCTAAGTTAAATTCCCGCTCTAACTGCCTTGTTGTTACCCTACGCACGGTTCCCGTGACTTGGACGCGGCTATCTTCTTTAATGTTATTCGCAGACTTTGCGCCTACTACTAGCAAGTCATCCTCACCCAGAACTTCATCATTATCGAGCATAAATGCAGTTGGGCTAATGGCTCTTTCAACTTCGCCCTCAATCGTGACTGTTCTGCCTAAAAATGGAACGGGGTTATCAGTAATTTTTTCCAAGTCAGGTTTGAGCGCAAACGATTGAGCAACGATAATCGGTCTTTGTCTCAGTTCCACTTCTAACTGTGGATCGAGATCGAAACCGTACTCTTTCTCGATTTCGGTGATATTCGTCACCTCGCGCACCGTCCCCGTAACTTGAGCGAAAGTATCTGGGATGATGGGAGCTTCTTTAGCACTGACAACTAGCACGTCTTCGCCGCCTAAGAATTCTTTGTCTTGGATGATGAATGCTTTTGTGCTAACTTGTCTGGCGATTTCGCCATCGACAGTCACCGTCTTCCCGACGTACTGCTGCGTTTCTTCGGCTACATTTTCTACAGTTGCACCTTGTTCGGGAGCGGTGGCGCGTGGTTCTGGTTGGGAGCAAGCCGCCAGCAGTACGGGGAAAAATAACAGAGCAATTGCGCCGCGATTGTGCCACTTAGAGATGAAGTTACCCTGTCCCAAGCGCCTGCTAGATGCAAGCGAGTCTTTATTTTGTCTGCCTACCATTGAAATATTCTCCTTAAAGTTTACTGTTTGAAGATAAATCTCAATAGTGGAAAACTAGTGGAGAACTCAAAAAGACTAACTTTAAATGCGCCGAAACAGGTTAGCTCCTGCATATCTCCAAGAAATTCGTTCGGGATCTTTGCTTTTCGACCATTCCACAAATTCCTTACCATCAGTTTCGTGTCGTTCGATCGCCGTTTCTTCAACTCCTAATCGTTTGGCCAATTGTTTTCTAGTCAATAACTCGCCTTCGCTGTTTGTATGACTAGATTGATTTGGGCGATCGCTGGTAAAATTTTGCTGTAATTGTGTAACCTGCCTTTTCAAATCGGTAACTTCACCCTTTAAGTCTTCCACCATATTTGTGAGGGTTTCGCTGGTAGTAGCTTGACTCGAATCCAATCCAAAGTAGTCTTCTAGGATGACATTCACAGCATCAGCAATGGAGTTTAAACCCCGTTGTTCTTTCATCTGCTCTACACGTTGATAAAGCTGTTGGGAAATGTAACTGATAATTTCAGTTTCAGTTATCATCATTTCAATCTCCTACTAAAGAGGGTAATAATACACAATTAGAAAGGGTAAGAACTAGCGATCAATTTCCCCGCCACTTTTCTCACGCAATTCAATTCCAACATTTGCAGAGTTGCCTTCGGCATAGCTTCACTTACCGCCCAATTGTTGCTCCCAATTGCAACGGTTTTCTTGAAGAAGATGATAAATGCTCTGTTGAACGATCTCTTTCATATCTAACCACTGTTGTGAGGACAGAGAAGTAGTGGAGCCATTGAATGAAAGTTGAGTATCGTCAATCAAAACTATGTAGCGATCGCGGATTTTTCTGATAATATCCGCAATCAGCTTTTGCTGTAATTCAGGAATGAAAAAGAAATTTTGATAGAAATGATAGGGATCTGTAACTAAAACATATTCAATGACTTCGGCGATCGCTGGCAATGTCAGATAGATGAGTTGTTTAGACATTGAATGGCTTTCCTGAATGATAAGGAGTCGCGAACAATTATTGTGTTTTGCAATCTGAAGCTGGCTGAGCTATCGAACTAGAGGTGTAGTCAAAATTGAAACTCAACCGCTCATAGTTACTATCGTTGCTATTCTTGAAAAGTCAAAACTTACAGTATTTAGTACAACAGATCGCGTCTGTTTTTGTACTAAATTATTTTTACTTTGCATAGAGTTTGTAGGTTTCTATACAGGAACTCCAGTTTGGTTGTCTACGTCTAAAGCTAGGGTATAAAAGTGGAAAACTTGGGTAGAAAGAAGATTGAATCAGCAAACAGTTACCAGTTGTCAGTTAGCACTGGCAATTGCATAGCATTTTTTGGGCTACGAGTGTTTACTTTGGTTCCTGGTCACTGGTCACTGGTCACTGAAAAAGAGGTAGAACTTGAAACGCCCCCAACTACTGCGTTATAGCATTGCTATCCTAAGCACCGTAGTAGCAATGCTGCTCACAGAATGGCTGTGGTGGCAGCTTCAACCAACCATTTACCCATTTTTTCTTTCTGCTGTAGCGATTAGTTCCTGGTATGGGGGTATAGGACCAGCACTGTTGTCAATTGCCTTGAGTGCTTTAGCTAGCGAATACTTCTTTCTACCACCGATTTATACTCTAACTCCAAATCAGCACAGCCTGATGAGGATAGGCTACTTCGTATTAGTGGCACTACTGATCGTTTGGCTTAATGCAATGTTACGCTCTGCCCAACGGCGAGCAGTGCGCGATCGCGCTCTTTTGCAGCAAAATCAGGAAAGACTGTACCAAAGTGAAGAGCGTTACCGCCTGATGGTGGAAAGAGTGCGTGAATACGCAATTTTCATGCTAGATCCAAACGGAACTATTATCAATTGGAATGTTGGGGCAAAGCGTATTTTTGGCTATCGGGAAGAAGAGATCGTCGGTCAATCTTGGGAGTGTCTGTTTCCGCCGGAAGTAATTGAGCGTAGCTACCCTGAGCAAGAACTGAGGACAGCATTAGCCAACGGTATGTCTGGAAACGATCGCTGGTACGTCCGTAAAGATGGTACGCTATTTTGGGCGAACGATATCATTACTCCCTTACGAGATCGGAGCGGCAATCTATACGGTTTTACCAAAATTGTGCAGGACTTGACCGAGCGCAGGCTGGCTGAGCAAGAACGGGAGCAATTACTGTTGCGCGAACAAGCAGCACGAGAATCAGCAGAAGCAGCCAACCGCTCAAAGGACGAGTTTTTAGCAATAGTTTCTCACGAACTCCGCACCCCAATGACAGCGATTGTCGGTTGGACTGGGATGCTAGAAGCAGGAAAGCTAGACGAGTCTAGAGCTGCTCTAGCAGTTGAGACAATCGCACGCAACGCCAATTTGCAGATGCAACTGATTGACGATCTGCTCGATATTTCCCGTATTGTCAGGGGGGATCTCTCGCTCAATTGCGGTACCGTTGACCTGGCTTCAGTCATTGCAGCCGCTATACGAGCCGTGCAGCCAGCAGCCGATGCTAAAGAAATTGAATTGGAGTTCGTGCAAGACCGATCGATCGGGAGTGAGGAGTCGGGAGTCGGGAGTCGGGCTGCTGACTCATCACTGCTAATTTGGGGAGATCCAAACCGTTTGCAACAGGTGGTGTGGAATCTACTTGTAAATGCCATCAAGTTCACGTCTGAAGGTGGAAGGGTAGAAGTGCGGCTGGAAAAAGTCAAAAGTCAAAAGTTAAATGTCAAAAATACTGCCCAAGACCAACACCCGACTCCCGACTCCCCAAATTTTGCTCAAATCCAAGTCACCGATACAGGTATAGGGATCGATCGCGACTTTTTACCGTATGTTTTCGATCGTTTTCGTCAAGCTAATAGTGCAAGTACGAGGGCGCATAAGGGACTAGGATTGGGTTTAGCGATCGCCCGTCATCTTGTAGAACTGCACGGCGGTACAATCGAGGCAGAGAGCTTAGGGAAAGGACATGGGGCAACATTTAGGGTACTTTTGCCTCTATTAAAGACAAGAGGGGGGGACAAGGAGACAAGGAGACAAGGGGACGAGGATAATTCCGAATTCACTACTCACCCATTACCTCTCGATCGCTTACGAATTCTAGTGGTAGATGATGAAGCTGACGCGCAAATATTAATTAGCACATGGTTAGAAGAGAGTAGAGCAGAAGTCACGGTTGTTGGCTCGGTAGATGAAGCAATAGAGATTTTAGAACATTCAAAACCCGATGTACTAGTCAGCGATATAGGTATGCCAGATAAGGATGGTTACGTTCTGAGCCGTCATGTGAAACAAATCGAGGCGGAAACAGGAGTGAAAATTGGGGCTATCGCATTGACAGCTTATGCTAGGGAAGAAGATCGATCGCAGGCTATGCAAGCAGGCTTTCAACTGTATCTAACTAAGCCAGTCGATCCAAATGAATTGATTGCGGCTATTGCCAGCCTTGCTCAAAGCAGCGAACGACTTTAAAGTTTTTTGTATTCAGATCGAATTACCGAGTTCTCCACCACTTTTCCACGATTGAAATCTATCCTGGATTGAAAGGAAGCACAATACGGGATACGCGATCGCCAATACTAAATCGTCAATTCTAAATAGTATATGAGGGAGCCGAGAAAAATCTTGTGGAGTCAAATTAATAATTCGGTGTTAGTTCGCTTTTTACTATTCTTTGCTTCTGGTTGGGCTTTATTACAGCTTCTATCTTACTTTGAAACTGTCATCTTTATTTTTGTATTTGCGGCAATTTTAGCTTTTGTACTCAGCTATCCTGTCCGTTGGATCAATCGTTTTTTACCTCGCGCTCTAGTAGTTATTTTGGTCTTTTTACTCAGCTTTACGAGTATTACTAGTTTGATATTTGTAGCCAGCATATCTATTTTCTCTCAAGCCCAACAGCTTATTCAAAGCATAACTTCGTTTTTAACTTCCCTTTTGCCATCGATAGATCGATTAGAAAATCTTATACAGCGTTGGAATATGCAGGTCAACTTGCAGAGTATTCAGCGACAACTGCAACAAGAAATTATAGTGTTTTACACTAGATCGTTAACTTATACTTTGACGCATTCACAAATATTCTTGACCAATTTTCTGACTCTTATTCTCATAGCTGCCGTGACTTTTTTTATGTTGTTATACGGGCAGAAACTTTGGCTTTTTATCCTCAGTGTTTTACCTGTAAGATCGCACGAGCTTTTTTCTAATCTAGTTGAACGTAAATTTTTAGCCTTCATTAAAGGTCAGTTCGTATTAGTTTTATTTTTATCATTTACTAGTTTTGTGGCTTTTTTGGTATTAGAAGTACCATTTCCATTGATTTTGTCACTTACTATTGGATTTGCCAATCTCATACCTGGAATTGGAGCAATACTAGGAATTGGTATAGTTTCTTTAATTGTTTTATCTCAAGGTATTTGGCTAGCCTTAAAAGTTTTAGTAACTTGCATTGTACTTCAGCAAATTCAAGATAACTTAATTACTCCTAAAGTCATGCAAGATGCAGTCAATCTTAATCCTGTAGTTGTCTTCTTTGCCATACTCGTTGGCGCTAGAATTGCAGGAATAGTAGGAGTCTTGTTAGCAATTCCAATTACAGGTATAATCGTTAGTTTTTTTGAAATTGAAGAAATGCAGGCAGACTTATAAGTATGGCTACGTATTAGGTAATTTCAGATTAATAGACTTTTAGTTCTGGTTCTATTCGCTCAACTGCTAACTGCTGAGAAAGCCATCCAGCAAATTGGTTTTCAAAATTATTAGCTACGCTCTCCATGATGTTATTTGCATAATTCTGACCTGCCTTTTTGTATTCCTTGAAATAATGATAGCCAAACTGACTTATACCACCCAACTGCTGGCATTGTCTGGAGTGTACGAGTTCGTGAGCTAGTAATGCCAGTTGACGAGAATCTCTAGGTTTGTATGAGTCTTCTATATAAATCCGCCGACAATAAGTTTGAGCAACGGCATCGACTAAGCCTAGCTCTAAACAGTGCAAAAATCGTGGAGAATTGTAGGTGTTAAGATTAATTGGTAGTGTGGCAAAGTATGCAAAAGCTCAATACAGATAACTCGTGGATTGAGCAGATAGCACGGTTTGGCTATGCGATTAAAGGAGTGGTTTACTTAATCGTCGGCTTGCTAGCAATGCCTGTGGCGCTTGGCATTGGTGATGAGGCGGCTGGTACGAATGATGCTCTCCAATTAATTATGAGACAGCCATTGGGAAAATTTTTGCTAATCGTAGTGGCTGTAGGACTTGTTAGTTATGCAGTTTGGCGTTTCATTCAAGCGTTCGTAGATCCTGAGCATCAAGGTAGTCAGGCAAAGAGAGTTGTCCCACGCCTTGGCTATGCAATTAGCGGCACGAGTTATGCAGGTTTAGCCGTTACTGCCATACAGATTATTGCTGGCACGGGAAGTCATAGTAGTAGTTGGAGACAAGACTGGGCGGCACGTTTGCTAGCACAACCTTTCGGACAATGGCTACTGGGGATAGTGGGAGTAGTCGTGCTGGGTATAGGCGTTTCTTTTGCGTATGTAGCCTTTACTCCTAAATTCCGCCAACGGCTTCAACTAACTAAAATGAGTACCGCTGGGGTAAAATGGGCGATAGGCATCGGTAGATTTGGTGTTACAGCGCGTGGCGTTGCTTTCGGTGTTATCGGTCTTCTCTTGATTCAAGCCGCCGTTCAGTCCGACCCAGACGAAGCTACTGGGTTAGGTGGGGCGTTGCAGACGCTAGCAGAAGAACCATTCGGTCGGATGCTTTTGGGTATTATCGCTATTGGTCTTGTTGCTTATGCCATCCACTTGCTGATACTGGCACGGTATCGACGGATTAGAATTTGATGAGACTGTAATCGATCGCTTCGTTTATCTTACTTTACAATCTCGACAGACCGAGCGATCGCTACAGCTTTACCCTCATATTCTACTTTCAGCCCAGATTGTAGCTTAATATCCAAGTCTTTCTCGATCTCTGCTGCAACAAACTGGCGAATTAATCCAGTCACGCGGACGGTTTCGCCCGCATCAATCGAACTTATAGCTGGCATAGTACCAACGACCAGTAACTCTTTACCACCAATAAATTCTTCATCATCAAGCGTGAATGCATTGTGACTAATAACTTTTTCAACTTTACCTTTGAGGGTTACGGTTTTGCCCATAAACGGGCTTGGTTCTTCGGCAAGTTCACCAGGTTCTGGTGTTAAGACTACTGCTTTAGCAATAAGTACGGGCTTGCCCTTAAATTTTACTTCTAACTCCTGAGCCAAATTCAAATCGAACTGATTCTCAATTTCGGATTTAGAAAATTGGCGAATCGTGCCTGTCACTTGGATGTTACTATCATTAACTATAGGAGAATCACTCAAATTTAGAACCAATAACTCTGGATCGTTAAAGAAACGCTCGCCTTCAATAATAAATGCCTTTGAACTGATGACTTCTTCAACTTCTCCGTTTACAGTTACGGTCTTACCTATGAGGTTGGCGTTAGGTCGATCGGTAATTTCACTTATCTGTGTGCCAGTGTTGGAACCATCCGAGTTAGTCATATTGCAAGCAGTCAGACCTACTAAGAGCAACAAGGCAATTGCTCCATTATTCCACAAAGCTTGAATTAAATTGCGATCGCAGGCGAACTCGCACTTAGGAATACAATTGTGACTAAGTTTATTCATCGTTATACAGAATTTTTTCTCAAAATTATCGCTTTATAGAATACTCGATTTACTTCTGCCTTAAGGATGAAGAAGTTTCATCCAAAGTTAGACAAGATACATCGAGCTAAACTTTTTGACTCGGTAACTGTAGCCATGACAGAACCGCGCCCCAGCAATATCATCATTAAGGTCTTTTTGGCAATTGCACTCCTCTTTGGTTTCTTCGCGATTGGAGCAATCATCAATCACGTTTCTCGGCAATTTCAACCAAACGAAATAGAGACTGAGGAGCCACAACAAGAGCTATTGAACGAACGATAAAGGCATAGCAAGGCAATTCGATCTCTACCATAAGTAAGATATATATCGTTTGTAATGGAAGCAACTAAATATAAGTATTAGTTTAATTTAGTAAGACTGCTGCTTTCTCCACCGGTTTTCCACTATTTAGATCTATTCTGACTTCAAAGCCAGTAAAGCCATTGATGTCAAGAAGAAAATCCTAGAGCGAAACTATCTCTTCCCTTGGATAAAGAATCACGCGGCAATACCGCTGCTACTCATTTTTACCTGCGCTCTAGGTAGGCGAAAGTGAAAAGATTTCTCCCCACTCAATTGATGAAATTCAAGTTCTAACAACTTCTAACAAGGAGAATTTTGATGAAAAGCTTAACTCAGATCTTGCAGCATTCTCGATAAGCAAGAATGGGTAAAGGTTTGAGGATAATTTCAAAATCGAATTGTGCAGCAATGTCAGCATTGACTCGGATGAACCGCAGCAATTGTAACCACAGAACCGAGGGAAACAGTACAGTTAATGCCAAATCACTGGCAGCTTTCCAATCCAGGACAGGAGGTAGTGACCATTGGTCAATCCAATGCGCCAATAGATAGGCAATTAGCGCTCTTGATGAGCCAGCGATAGACACCAAGTTTCGTAGTTTGCCCAAAGCGATGCAGCCCAAAACGATGTTTGCTCGTTTTGAAAAAGCCCTCAATGCAAGAGCGCTTACGTCCTAGCCGCACCAGATAAATGCCAGAGTAAGGATGGGTAGAAACGACAAAGCGCAGTTCTCGCTTGCCTTCGGCTCGTTTGAGCCAGAACCAGGACACCGTCAGTGGCTGTGTGTCTCCCGCTAAATACACCTGTTGTCCACGGTTGGCATGGCGATACAGTTGCTTTAGATGACGACCGTCCTGCATTTTGCGATTGCAGCGCATCCCCACGACTGCTCGCCACGACTGCTTTCGCACTGCTTTGAGAAACTCTACGGTGCCAAACTCCGTATCTGCCTGTACAATGACCACCCTGCCCTGACTCAACTGGGTTGGAACCGTTGCCAACAACTTGCAGGCTAATTGTACTGGGCGCTTGATAGCCTTTGCCCCGCCAGACCCGAAAGCTCCAAGGCACTCGCCACTCACCCACCACCAGGTACAATACTACTAAATGTAATCCCCGCTTACCGTTAAGTATTCTCACCCAGGGGTCAGGTGCCTTGGGGTCATTCGTCGGCGTACTCAACTGCAAAAACTTGCCGCACTTTTCGAATGTCGTTAGATCGATCAACACTCGCAAAGGAGTGCTTGGATGAGGGGGATGAGCGGTCACTTGCTGCAACACCATTTGACGAGTCGTGCGAATCACGCTACGAGTAGACCAATTGTAGTGATTCAAAAATCGACTCAATGAAGAAGCGGATTTCACCTGGGTGTGCTGGGGTAAAGGATATCCTTGAGCTTCAAGAAACAGCCCGAACAGGGCGTTTAGACTGGCTTTCTGGTATGTGCTAGGCATTAAGCAAAGAAGGCTATAGACTAGCCCTTGGGCGTATTCGACGATGGTTTCCATAATCGTCAACTCAAATTATTCCTACGCCCTTTCTTCCAGATTTTGGCTCTTTTGGCAACCCTTTATTGAGAATGGTGCAAGATCTCAGTTAATCTATTCCACAGTATTAACTCTAGCAGCAGCAACAACAACTGTTGTCCCAACTGTAGCTCAAGCTCAAACAGTTAATTATGATGCCAGCGCCCCCCGCATTGTCAGCACTGACATAGATCGCAATGACGACAATCACTCGATTACTCTCTATACAGGTGCTAGACCTTTAACCTATGTGAGAGTCACAACACCAGATGACGTGGAAATTCAGGAAGGCGTTCAAGCTACGACTGAAGGAGGTCGGGAAATTGAGGCGGCTATTTTTAGGGGTTTGAGAGAAGACGATCGATTTATCGTGGCATTTGCCCAACCCATCCCTGCTAGAACATCAGTAGAAATCACCTTCCAAGAAGTCGAGCCTACCATTCCTGATGTGGGTGCTTTCTTTAACTACGAAGTGGCTGGAAAGCATCTAGGTTTAGAGCGACTTATTCCCTATGGTGTAGCTCGATTCCAAGCTGCGGGTGGTGGCAGATCCTAATTGTCATTAGTCATTGGTCATCAGTCATTGGTGAATTGCTGATGACCAACGATCGCTTTCATAGATCGCTTCAGGTTGCTATACGGTAAAAGATTGAATCAGTAGGCTAGAAATGTTGCCATACAGAAGAAACAAGGCGATCGTCAAACGCAAGTTTGCCCGTAAATTAGTTTCTTGGGTAGTTATAATCGTCTTATTTCTCTCGCTATCTGGACTTCCAGCTTCGGCGCGAAACACTCCAGCCGATATACAAGTTATCGATCGCCAACCAGACCAGCCAGTGAACGAACCAGAGCAATCTGTACCTGCGGCTCCGAGTGCGCCTGGATTAAACAACCCACAAGAATTTGAAGCATTTGTAGACAATTTCTTTCAAGAGGAGTTGTCGAAAACTCATATTCCAGGCGGCGTTGTCTCTGTGGTAAAAGATGGCAAGCTCTTTTTTGCTAAAGGTTATGGCTATGCCAACTTAGAAAAGAAAATACCAGTTGAAGCAGATAAAACTCTGTTTCGCGTTGCCTCCCTCTCCAAACTGTTTACAGCTACAGCAGCAATGCAGCTATACGAGCGGGGACAGCTGGATATACATGCTGATGTCAACAAGTACCTGACGGACTTTCAAATCAAAAATCCTTTTTCTGAGCCAGTCACGGCTGCCAGGATGATGCTGCATACGGACGGCACGACAAAAAGACGGATCGGACTTGCCGCTCGTACCGCTCAGGAAATGGAGCCACTGGGAGATTACCTAGCTGACCATATGCCACCTGTTGTCTGGCAACCAGGTGAGTTGTACAGTTATTCCAGCCACAGCATTGCTTTGTTGGGATATCTCGTGGAGAAAATCTCTGGTACTCCCTTCGCTCAATATATTGACAAAAATATTTTTCAACCGCTCCAGATGCGCCGGAGTACATTTCTCGGCGTTGCTGAATAGAGATATGAACTATTGAGGAACTGGAACATTCCAGAATTTGAGATAGTGCAGTAACAATCGAATTGAATATTTCAGCATTTCTTCTGATTTGGAGTAGCACAGTGTCTTTCGATGCAGCCGAGCCAGATAGTGCCTCAGTCTTGTATTTTCGGACTCAACTCTGGTCATATAAGTCTTACTGACAATTTGATCGCCGTCTGGAATAAAACCTGGATAAACACTCCAACCATCCGTAACATAAAAGTAGCACCGCCATTGGGCAACGATCGCCCATAGCGGGGCAAAGGTTTCAGCACTATGGTCGCCCAACGCCCAACCTAAAATCCCTGAAGTGAAGTGATCTACTGCTGTCCACAGCCAGATTTTGTTTTTTTTGCACCGACGAAGGTTTCTAGTTCATCTAGTTCACCGACTTGGGGGACTGTTTCTGGGGCATCAGCATCAGGCAGATTGTTACCTACTTGCTTGAGCCAGTGAATGATTGTCGTATGATGAACACCTTTAACTCGTTCAATTCCTCGAAAACCGATGCCATTCACATACATTTTCAAGCATTCCCGTTTGACTTCATCGCTGTAACCTCTGCATGTTTCATAGTGTTCAATGAATTGTCGCCCACAATCAACACAAATGTGGTTCTGTTTACCTCGCTTGATGCCATTCTTCCGAATATGAGTTGATTGGCACTCTGGACATTGCATCGCAACTTACCTCAATTCATACCTCTATTATGCAATGCCCATTTCTCCAGCCGCCGCCACCCCCTTTAGCTGACGATTTGGCTGTAGGTTATCAGTACCAAAGTGGCAAGTTTAAACCCGTTCCCTACTTGTATCTCAACATCGCTCCAGGTGCGTCAATGCAAGCCACTGCAACAGATATGGCTCGCTTTATGCTCGCCCACCTATTGCACGGTCGCTATGAAAACTCCCGCATTTTAGAGGAGGATACAGTGCGGCTAATGCACGAGCAGCACTTCACTCACCACCCTCTATTACCTGGTACTGGCTACAGTTTTCGCGAACGCTTAGAAAACAATATCTGTACAATCGGACACTTAGGCAGTTTGCGAGGATATTCTAGCTCTCTGACCCTAATGCCCGATCGCAATATTGGTATTTTTATTGCCACCAATAGTTTTAGTGGGATAAATGGCAAGTTATTGACTCAGTTTTTCGATCGCTATTTTCCAGCTCCACAGCAAACATCACCCAAGAAACCTCTGGCTCTAAGCGCTGAGCGGCTCGAACGATTCACTGGGACTTACCGAGATTTAGAATATCCTCGCGACACCTTCGCTATATTGACTGCACCATTTGAACATATCAACATTAAGCGAGGCGACAACAGTACTCTACTCGTTAGCACTCCTGGTCTATTCTTCGTTGGTAATACTCCAAAGATCCAATTAGCTCCCATCGAACCATTGCTATTCCAGCGAGTTAACGATGATGCTTTCACTGCCTTTGAGCCGGATGAGAGTGGTTGGATTAGGTATGCGTTTAATCCTCTCTGGGCTAAAATTGGAGCCTACGAGCATATACCTTGGTATGAAACAAGTTGGGTGCAGCTAGGGATCTTAGGATTTTGTACAGTCCTATTTCTATCAGCTATCTTTGTTTATCCCGTTGCGCCTTTATTTCGGCGTTTGCGCGGCAAGCGGTTTCAAGTTAAGCAGCAGTTGCGTTGGGCTTGGATACTAGCAGGTTTAATCGGTACTTTAAACTTAGTTTTCCTGATTGGCTTTCCTCTATCGATCTGGCTATATGGCTTTTGGCGACTAGTGTATGGCGTGCCTCCTGTAGCGATCGCATTTCTTTGTATTCCCTTACTTACCACTGTTTTGACACTAGGATTGTTTATTTTTACCGCTTTAGCTTGGAAAAATAATTATTGGTCTTGGATAATCCGCTCTCATTATGCCTTAATTACCCTAGCTGCTTTCGTATTTATTCCCTTCCTCACCTACTGGAATTTGTTGGGATTTCAGTTTTAATGCCTCACTTTATTCAGTGGGACAACAAGAAGCAGATCTAAATATCTACTTCTTCAGGCGTAATTTTGCCAGCGATCGCCATTTTCCCCGAATTTTTCACTATTTAATCTTACTGTCGGTTGGTAGAGAGTAAGTAGGAGATTATTGTGTTCAAAAAACTAATTAACAAAAGTGTGAATCGATGAGTGCATTAAAGCGATCGCGACATCAGCAGTGGTTGAGTGAGTGTGACGACCTGATGCCGGGTGCATCGGGCGGTTTTTTGTTTGGAATTCCACTGCTATACACGATGGAAGTCTGGCAGATTGGTTCTACAGCCCAACCGCCAAAGATGCTGGTTATCCTAGCAGTTACCTTCGCGATCGCTTTTCTGATTAATCGCACGGCTGGCTTTCGCAAGGGTAAAACAGACCCTCCCCTGGAAGCAGCAATAGATAGTGTTGAAGCGATCGCGATCGGGTTAGTTTGCTCGGCAGGAATATTGATTCTACTGCAAAGAATTACTTTAGAAATTCTCCTCAATGCCGCATTAGGCAAAACAGTCTTTGAAAGCGTTCCGCGCTCTCCGTCAAACGCGCTGGAACTACTCACCAAGTCCAAAACCAGTTTTACATTCCCTTGGCTCTGGAGTGCAAGCTGGTAAAATTGCGGCACTCGCAACGAGAATGCCCGTACCGATCGCGCGAACCAAATGAGAATGTTTCATAATCAAAGCACCTCTATTTTTTCAATCTTTCAATTCCATAATCTTTACGGTTCTTATCCCTCAATTAGAGGGATACTAGTAGTAGGTTATTTTTTCCTATTTTTGTTTTAGTTATTGATACTAAATCTATCTACAATTAAGTTGAATAAAATCGTCCTTGAGCAATAAATAAGCATCTTTTAAATTCTTCTAAATACACACAAACATTAACTTAAAGTTTCGCAAATATTTGTAATTACATACACATTTTTGAGATAAATATAGAAAAATTATTCTGTCTTGATAGCTATTATCAAAACTGCTTTTTACTGATTTGAAATTCGCTTTATTTCTTGTTTTTATATATAAAATTTTTATATAGCTAGTCTGTTGACTTAATTTACTTTAGTAAGAGCGAACAAACATAGAATCAACATCAATACTTCGTAGGTTTTGATTCGATTCTCCCAACCCCCCAATCGATGGGGGGGCTAAGAATGGCTCAATTTCCCCCTTTTCAAGTAGGATTAAGGGGCATCTTCAAAGACTATGCGCTCTAACCAAGAAGTATTGGAATCAATATCCCTAATTGTTTTGTCGCCTTTGCCATTTATTCATAACATCTTTGACTAAAACTTCTTTAAGCCAAATCTGTAGGACTATCAATAGTGGAATAGCGAGGAATAAGCCTAAAAATCCAAATAAACTGGCGAAAACTACAACTGATAAAATGGTGAAAACTGGCATCAGATCCACTTCTTGTTTCATAATTAAGGGAACCAAAACTAGGCTTTCAAACTGCTGAATCACAATATATAGCAGAATAACTGCCCCAGCTTTCCAAGGAGCATCAAGCAAGGAAAGTAGTGCAGGTGGAATGACACTCAAGGTTGGTCCCACGTTAGGAATAAATTCTAATAATCCAGCTAAAGTGGCATTGACTAAAGGCAGCGGCACTCCCAAAATTGACAGCCCAATAAAAGATACTAAACCAATGACAACCATAGCTATGAGAGTGCCTTGAATCCAACCAACTAGGGATTCTTCAGACTCCGACAAAATTTCGTTAATTCGTTGTCGATAAAATGAAGGGAATCCCAGAATAAAAATGTCTCGATATCGAGACGGATTAGCTAACAGCATAATGGTTAAAACTAAGAATAGTAAAAAACTCAGAATAGCTGCTAGCGAGTTATTCAGCAAGACAAAAAAGTTGCCCAGCAGTCCTGCTATCCAATTTTGAAGTTGTTGAGGCAAGTTTTCCAAAACACGAAACTGTTCTAATATTGCTCCTGGTACGATCGATTGCAGCCAGTCTAACCAGGTACGAATTCTGACTGATACTTGTGGCAAGACGCTAACCAATTCTTCTAACTGGTTAATAATACGCGGCACAATGAACGCAAAAAAGCCAACAATCAGTGCCAGTAAAATCGCCATTGTAATCGCAATGGCAATCCCACGCTTGATGCGGTATCGCTGGATTCGTCGCACAACTTGATTTAAAACTGTTGCCAAAACTACAGCCGCAAACAACAGTAAAACAACTTGCCGAATTTGCCACAGAATGTAAAGGGAGATAACCAGGGCAATTAAACCGAGCCATTGTCCCAGGCGCACAATACTGCCTCCATAGATTGCTTTTTCCAGTGGTTGGCTCTGATTGAAAAAGGGAATAGGCAACAGGAAACGGGCAGCAGTTGTTCCCCGATTAACTGTTCCCTCTTTAAGTACCCGTTAGCGGTCTTTATCCACAATCGGACGACCTTCGCTATCTATGTCTAGCTCTTCTCGACGCACCTGTTCTTGGGTGCTAACCATCTCCTGCTCTACTTCTTTCCTCACTCTGACTTCTTCGCGCAAGACTGCTTCTTTACGTATATCGGGCTGCTCTTCATAAAGCTCCATATGGGCGACTTCTCCTTCACGGAAAGCGGCATCTCCAGGAGCAACTGGCTTGCCAGCATTGTCAGGAGTCGTTCGCTCGATGACTACGCGCTCTTTTTCAACTGGAACTGAAACTCTTTGCGTTTCGGCTTCAACGTGTTTGCCAATCGATACTTCTCCAGCTTTTCGGCGAGTTTTGTTAGCAACTAACCGTTCTTCATACAGTTTGAGCGTGTCTTGGTGGCGATCGCCCATGTCGTATAACTCTGGTTCTCGTTCGTAGTTGTAGGTATCGCGATTGTAAGCCGCCCCAGCTACATAAGGCATTGATGCAGCAGATGTCTCTAAAGGTGTTGCCGTGTCTACGCGATCGCGATACACTCCCCGTACCTGTTCTTCATAGTCGTAATCCACCTTTAAATCGTCACTGAACTGGGGTAGAGCTTCGGCTTGTTCTTTGGTAAAGCCGATAGCATAGATACGGCGATCGCCACTGTCAATCCGAATCCGTCCGACTGGTAGTAAGACTTGCTTGCCAAAAATCCAAAAACCAGTGTCAACAATCAGATACCGGAAACGTCCTGATTCGTCAACTAGAATGTTTTTGACCGTCCCAACTTTTTCATTGTCTAGATCGGAATAAACTTCATAACCTTTGATGTCGTTGCCATCAAAAGCATCTTGATAATTTGTATCGAAATCTTCTAGTTTGTAAAGTACCATTTTGCTTTTATTCCCTAATTAAAGGTGACTTAATTTCAGGATAAAACTTTGACTAAAATATCCATCTTTCTTGCGGAAGATTTGAGTTTTTAAAATTTTAACTAAACTATACAAACCTATGAAGACGATTGCCAAAAATGCGATCGCCATCAGGTTAAATAAATATCGGTTTATTGTCTTAATCAATTTTATTTATTCAAAAATCATCAGTACCATTACCATATGTCTACTTCTCCCAATTGTAAGTACGCTATCTTCGACGCTCACATACATGGCGTTAATTTTATTCAGCAAACTGACGGTTTTCATGTTTTGTTGCGAGAAATGGACAAAGCACGGGTAGAAAAATGCGTAGTTTTTGGTTTGCCAGTCTCTAAAATCTGGTCGGAATGGGAAAACGAGGAGCCAAACTACTATTTGTCTGATGAAGGACGCTGTTATTACTACTCGCTTACAGATGCGATCGTTGCTCAAGCATATATGCGTTTGAATGCTGAAGATCGAAAGCGGATTATTCCTTTACTCTGTGGTTTTTCTCCTGTCGATCGCTATGCAATTAAACACATCGAACGAATTACGAGTTTGTATCCTGGCGTTTTTAAAGGCATTGGAGAAATTCTTTGCAGGCATGACGATCTCTCTAATTTAACTTACGGACAGCCAGCTCGAATCAATCATAAAGCTTTATTCCCCATTTTTGATTTTGCGGCTCGACATCAGCTACCTGTTCTAGTCCACCAAAACGCTACATCGGTCGGTCGTTCAAATCGGCTATCTTACACGGATGAGGTTGTCGAAATGCTCGATCGCTTTTCCAAGACAACTTTAGTATGGGCGCATTGTGGTGTTTCAAGGCGAGTCAAGATAGAAAATTTACATGAAGTTATCGATCGCTTATTGGACAAACACAAGAATCTTTATGTCGATTACTCTTGGTTGGTCTTTGATAATTATATTTGTCCTAATGGCAACCCCGATCCAAATTGGATTGAAGTTACAGAAAAACATAGCGATCGCATCTGTTTAGGTTCAGATATTTTCGGTCACTTTGAAACTTTAGCTGAAGGTATCGCAAAGTATACACCATTTCTCGATTGTTTGAGTGAAGAAACACGCGATCGCGTTTGTATGTTGACTGCTGAAAAACTGTATGCATCAACTGCCACTATTGGAAATTGAGAAAGTTGTTAGAAATGCAACTTAGTGGAAAGATGTATCGTTACGAGGACGATAATCTGGACAATCGATAGCTCGCCTAGTTAAAACTACAGATGGATTTACAGCACACTTGAGATGCGGATTCATGATATAAAAATGACAGTTCATGCAGGGAATTTGATGGAGACGACTCAAAAAATCGCTAGTAAGACTTTGTTCTCTTTTGCGCGATATCTGAAAAATAATTAGCATCCCTGCTGCTATTGCCAAGTAAACAGGTAAAATAAGTCCTGTATATTCAGCCGGATTTACTACGTCTATTTTTTCTCCATTTAGCTGTCTTCCCGCTG
Organism: Chroococcidiopsis sp. SAG 2025; assembly: GCF_032860985.1. Lineage (GTDB taxonomy): Bacteria > Cyanobacteriota > Cyanobacteriia > Cyanobacteriales > Chroococcidiopsidaceae > Chroococcidiopsis. The sequence continues at coordinate 4,428,543 of NZ_JAOCNC010000001.1, read as the reverse complement.
GCTTTTCTGTAATTAACTTCGTTCCCTCTACGCTTTTTGAAGTCACAGCTTCTTGATGAAGATTTTTCTGGGAAACCATATTTTCCATCGAATCGTTAACTGGCATACGATTTGCTCTCCGATTTCAAACAAAGATAAAAACTTGGTAATTTACCGAAGAAGGAGTCAGGAATCGCATGAGAACGCTGTACGCTGGGAAACTGTACGAATGGTTCCTGACCCCTGTTCTGATGCCATCACTCGCAGTCGTACGAGCTTTGAATCGTTGCGATCGCTAGAACTACTGCAACTGACTCAGATCCAGATTGGGTGGTAGGAGAACTTCGTTTACTGCATGAATAATTCCATTACTAGCTTGGATATTTGGTTGAACCACTCTGGCATCATTGACTGAAATTTGATTTCCAGCCGGATCGACTTGAATATTTACAGGTCTATCGGCAAGCGTTTTCAACTCTCCCGCCGAGAGTTCTTTTGCACTTTGCTGTCCAGGAGCGATGTGGTACATCAAAATCTGCATTAGGACTTCACTATTTTCTGGCTGTTGCAACTTTTGCAACGTGCCTTTCGGTAGAGCTGCAAATGCCTCATCAGTGGGAGCAAAAACTGTAAAGGGTCCTCGTTTTTGCAAGCTTTCTGCTAGCCCCGTAGCTTTTAATAAAGAAGTCAGCGTGGAAAAAGATTCGTTTGAGGTTGCTACAGCAACGAGATTGTTAGAAGCTGTCGTATTGGAAGTTTGAGTATTGGGAGTTTGAGTAGTGGGGGTGGTTTGACCGACATTATTGGCGCGACCCACAATATATTGAGTTGCTGCCACATTGCTAGCTAGAGGTTTCACCTGTCCTAGCCTTACCAAAGCTTGATATAAGTGAGCTGCCGCTTCTGCTCTTGTCAGCGGTTGTTGTGGATTTAATTGTCTGACATTAGGATAGTTGACGACCATGTTAGCTTGAGTTGCTGCTGCGACTTCACCCGTAGCATAAGCTGGAACTGCTTCAGCATCTAAATAAGAAGTACTGATAATATTTTGCAGCGAGCGATCGCTACTCAAATTCAAACCATTTGCTAAAGCAACGATCGCTTGTAACTTGGTAATGTTTTGCCCTGGTTGAAAAACTCCTCCAGGTACGCCTCCCATAAACCCTGTTTCGTATACTTCCTCAATTGCAGCAGTTGCCCAGTAGTCAGGTGGAACATCTTTAAATCCAGGTTCAGCTAACTGTCGCACTGGCTTTTGGTCGAAAGCTTTTTGAATCATTGCCGCAAATTCCGCCCGCTGTACGGGTTGTTCTGGTCTAAAAGTCCCGTTGGGAAAGCCAGTGATGATGTCTCTTGCTGCTAGGGCTTGAATAAATGGTTGCGCCCAGTAGTCAGCCCCAACATCAGAAAAGTTAGTTGTTGCACCTTGAGCGGAGGATGGAGAAGCAGGAGTTCCAGAATCTTGTGCCAAAGCAGATTGCGAAATTGCGTTTGGACTCACGACACCTACTGATATTCCAAAAGCTAGCAAAGTGGCGCTTAAAGCAGACGACCGACGAAATAAACTATTCATAAAATCCTTTTTTGTCATGTTTTAGTTAAATTTGGATTATGATTGATAAATTTAAGCTCAACTCAAATAATCCACGAGTGACCTAGATTGCCATATCGCATTAACTTTTGAAACAGCTATCTTCTTGAGCTTAAGTCGTAATAGTGGAAAACTGGTGGAGGAATTAAATCAGTGACTCCTTTGACAGTGACCAGTGACCGTAACCAGAGTAACCAGTTACCAACAATATGCGGATTTGTTGTGGTGTAACTAGTCACTGCTCGCCGCTCGCCGTTATGACTCACACAAAAATTACTGTTTTTACACTCTTACTGGTAACTGGTCACTGTTTGTTGAGATGAGTTAGTTCAGAAATAATTTACCCAAGTCTGCCTTATCGGGAGGTTGCTGTATTTGCTTCTCTAACTCTTCTAAAAGCTGACACAAACGCAGACAACTAGTAGAGCGAGCGCTATTTTTGGCTTCTAACAAACACTCCATTTCTTGAGCCAAGTGCGAAGCTGGAGCAAAACCAAAACTGCCTAAAGCACCTGCTAATTTGTGAGCTTCTCGCACCGCCTGTTTCTGAAGAGTATCATCCAACTTCCCGCGACATAAAGCTTCTACCGCTTGCTCTAATACCGCGAGGCGATCGCCGATTCCTGCTGTAAAAACTTCCCTAAATTTGACGACTACTGACAAAACTTCTTGTTGCATCTCGGACAAATCTGACGCAGTTGCTTGTGGATGAGAAGATTTTGACTCTAGCGGTTTGAGACGATAGCCCAGACCGTAAACTGTTTCAATCAGATCGCAGGGCGCACCTACGGTTTTGAGTTTGTGGCGCAAGCTTTTGATGTAAGATTTGATCGTATCTTCTTGCGGTGGATCTTCTAAATCCCACAGGCGATCGACGATCGCGCTGCGGCTAAAAGTGCGTCGAGGGTTACGGAGAAACAGCTCTAACAGTGCATACTCTTTTGGAGTTAACTGCAAAACTTGCTGTCCGTAGGTCGCCTCACAGTTACTTGGATCGAGCCGCAACTCGCCCCATTCTAAGACTGGTGGTAAAGCGGCACTGCCTCGACGCAAGAGGGCGCGAACGCGAGCAATCAATTCGGCAAAATCAAACGGTTTGACCACATAATCATCCGCACCTGCATCTAATCCCACAACTTTGTCAGAGCTGCTATCTTTTGCCGTCAGCATCAGAATTGGTATGCGATCGCCTTTTTGCCTCAGTTGCCGACATAAACTCATACCATCTAGTTTGGGCAACATGACATCGAGCAAAATTAAATCGTAGCTGAATGCGGTGGCGAGTTCCCAGCCCTCTTGACCGTCAAGGGCAATATCGACAAGGCAATGCTGCTGTTGTGCCAGCGTTGCCGCAACAGCTTGAGCTATAGAATTATCGTCCTCAACCACCAGAATTTTCATGGCAATACTCGCCCCTAGAGGAATTATTTGTGCCAACAGCAGATCCTCTAACTCCACTAAAGACTTTTTTAGCGGCATCAAACATCTATCAAAAGTAACGCCAGCTCAATCCTTAGACAGACAGAATACTACATTGAATCGCCTCGATTTTATCGATCGGGATGCCCTACACCCCACAACGCCAGTCGCCTCAACGGGGGAAACCCCCGCACGGCGCAGGCTCCCCCACACCCCACACCCTTGTTAAAGTTTTCCAGCCATTTTAGCTAACCCCGTAACTACAGCCACTAATTCAGCTGCTCTAATTGGTTTAGCGACGTGGAGCTGAAATCCTTCTGCTAGAGCTTTAGTGTAATCTTCTTCCCTGGCATATCCTGTCAATGCAACGGCGGGAATAGTGCCGCCTAGTTGGGGTTCTAGTTCTCTGATTTTACGGATCAGCGCGTAGCCGTCCTCCCCTGGCATTCCAATATCGCTGACTAGTACATCTGGTCTTTGTTGTTCTATTACCTCTAGCGCCTCCTCCACCGAGCCAACGGCAATAACTTCTGCGCCTGACTCTTCCAGTACGATCGCAATCCACTGCCGCGCATCAGCTTCATCATCTACAACTAATACTCGTAAGCGACTCAGAGAAGGGGCTGGGGACTGGGGGCTAGGGGCTAGAAGATTTTCTGCTCCTGCTTCCCCGCTCCAGATGCTCTTTCCAGAATGGGGAGTTCGATTGTAAACGTAGTACCTTGTTCTCTGCCTGGACTATCGACGCGAATTGTGCCACCGTGCAGTTCCACTAGGTGGCGGGCGATCGCCAAACCCAAACCCAGCCCTTTATTCGATCTAGCACTCGTGCTGTCTGCCTGACGGAAGCGATCGAAAACGTAGGGGAGAAATTCAGGACTGATACCTATACCTGTATCGCTGACTTGGATTCGAGCATAATTTGGGAAGTCGCTCGTCGGGAGTGGGGAGTCGGGAGTTGCTTCTAATCTCCTCTGCTCCCCGATCCCTTGAGTCAGCCGCACCTCAACTCTTCCGCCTTCGGGAGTAAATTTAATTGCATTAGAAAGTAGATTCCACACGACTTGCTGCAAGCGTTCTGAGTCACCCCAAACAAGAAACGAGCGATCGCTATCTCCCGACTCCCGATTTCCTAGTACGGGCGCAAAGCTTTGCGCCCCTACCGACTCCCGCACAAATTCTAAATCGATCTCTTTCTCATTAGCAGTTGGTTGCACGACTTCAATTGCTGCGGTGATGACTCTAGCGAGATCGATCCAGCCAAAATTGAGCGAAATATCTCCTCTAACAATGCGGGAAATGTCGAGCAAATCTTCAATTAGTTGCATTTGCAAGGTGGCATTGCGCTCGATTGTCTCCATTGCTAGAGTTGCTCGCCCTTCATCTAGCATTCCCGTTTGCAACATCCCAGCCCAACCGACAATCGCTGTCATTGGGGTGCGTAATTCGTGAGAAACCACAGCCAAGAAATCATCCTTGGCACGGTTGGCTGCCTCTGCTTCGGCACGGGCAGCTTGTTCGCGTAGTAGCAATTCCTCTCGTTCTTCTTCAGCTAGCTTGCGCTGGGTGATGTCTTGCATAATTTTGGCAAAGCCGCGCAGATTTCCACTCTCATCTCGCAAGACGGTAACGATACAATGAGTCCAAATGTACGTACCATCTTTGCGGATGTGCCAGCGATTCTCTCTGGAAAAACCTTCAGCGATCGCCATTTGCAGCACTCGTGCGGGTAAGCCTTGCTGTATTGCTTCTGCTGTAAAAATCCGTTCAAAAGGTTGACCGATAATTTCTGTCTCTTGATAGCCGAGAATTCTCTGTGAGCCGACATTCCAACTAACAAAGATTCCGTTTGGGTCTAGCATGAAGATGGCATATTCCGTGGCTCCCTCGACTAAAATGCGGTAGCGTTCTTCACTGCGACGCAGACTTTCTTGGCTTTGGCGTAGGTACTCGTAATTTTGTTGGGCTTCTCGCGCGTTGCGTTCGGCTATTTCTTGGGTAGAGCGCAGTCTTGTGTTGAGGTAGGTAATCAGTAACGCTACTAACACAAACTGGAGTAGCCCATCAAGACCGTCTCGCTCGACTGCCAGCGAATAAAATGGGGGAACAAAGAAGTAGGCACATAATACAGCAGACAATGTAATGGCAAACAATCCTGGTTTCATACTGCCATACCAGGAACTCACCATCACCGCAGCTAAAAATAGTGGATAAAGATGGGGCTGGATCAGCCACCAGATCAGTTGTGTTAACAGAAAAGCAACGGCAACGGCGATAACAGCAACGCCGTAGCCCTTAAGCTGACGGATCGAACTGAGCATATTCTGCGGTTTGGGCTAGCAATTCTATGTTGCCGTAATCGGTTGACTCACGACAGGTAATTTCTCTTTCATCTTTTTCTGCCCGACTTTTCCACTTTTGCACTCTACCTTAGAAAACGTAAGGTTCTCAAGACCTACGCCTTTTCTGAAGTTCGACGGCAGTATAGGTAGTATATCTCACACACTCCTGCTTTGTGCAGGGACTCACTCTAGAGTCAGCAGAACTGACTGTCTGACTCTAAATTTCACAACTGGGCAACATTTATCGAGGTGGCGATCGCCATCCTTGGAATAATCGCTCTTGTGTTCGTGTTCCTGACTGGTTCGCACTACCTGTACTGCTGTCGTACCAGATGAGGTGAGATACACAGGTAAGATTTGAACGAGCAAATGGGGTGAATGCTGCAATCGCAGTCAAGAGGGAGTCAGAGATGTTTTCAGACAGTAGTAAATACATCAGATATGCAGTTTGGGGTATTACTATCGGCACAACAATTGGAGCTGTTGCGGGAATTATCTTGGCACATCCCTTGTCGGCAGGAATTGGAATGGCATTGGGTGCGGGTATTGGTGCAGCGATCGCATTTGCACTTGCCGATCGCGGTAGCAGGTGAAAATCTTTTGAGCAATGACTATGACTACAACAGGCGATCGCCCAATTCATGTTTTTCGCCTCACTCCCGCACTAGCCCTGCGCTGGAGTAGTTTGAGTATTATTTTGTTTGTCGTCACGGCAGCAGCTATTAGTACTTTTTACCAAGTTATTCATGGATATAAGCGATCGTGGATTTTCGATGCCGCAGTCTATTCTCAACAAGCATGGCAAATTATGTTATTTTTAGTTTATTTTGTCGCAATTCCTCTCGGTACATTTCTAATCCACAAACTTATACACGGTTTGGCTTTCATTGCCTTTGGTGGTAAACCACGATCTGGAGTAGGAATCGAATATTTCCTTCCCTACGCTTACACGACTGCACCGAGAAGGCGTTTTTCTCGCAATGCTTTTTTAGTCATTTCGCTGACCCCTTTATTTGTCATTGACGCGATCGCTATACTTTTACTAGCCGTTTTGCCTCAAGCACCTTGGTTAGGCTGGGTAGCTATTCTCAATACTGCTGGCGCGAGTGGCGATCTCTGGATCGCAACGCTACTACTGCGCTGTCCGCGATCGATTACAGTGGAAGACCGTAAAACAGGAGTAGCGATTTACGCGCCTCTCGATCTCAATGCTTGTTCCCTGCCTTTTCGACAACCAAGCGGCAGGGTTAAGTCTGCATTCCGAAATTGGGTAGATCTGACCGTTTTAATGCTGGGATTAATAATTTTCGTCAGTTTTCTCCTGCCTGTATTGTTCGATATTTTGAACGTGCCTTCATTTCTAGTTGGCACTGACGATCTATGGCTTTTAAATTGGGAGAATAACGCTAAAGGATTTGCGATCTCGTTTAATCTCTGGTTGTGGATAGGGATCGCTACCATACTGAGTTTAGTCGCAGTGTTGTTTAAATCGGTGCGCGATCGCTAATTCTTGTAAAACATTATCTTTAAACGCTCTAACTCTCCACCACTTTTCCACTTTTGATTCTTAATATTGAAGAGTAGATCGGACTCCTGACTTCAAAAAACTTAGTCGCTTGCAGCATGAGCCATAACGTACTCATGTTATGAAGAGGTTATTTTTCATCTTTTGGGTAAAGAAGTCTAAAATTCAAGACAAACAGCGATTGTATACAAAATCCTCGTCTTAGTAACGTCATGCTTGGCATTATTATGACAATTACCACGTTATTTACTTTCTTTGTGGTGGGTGCGCCATTCGATCGTTTTGCTAAAAATTTTACAAGCGATTGCGAGCTGGGTAATTAGAAATGACAAAGAGCGTAGCGTGAATATGTATTTACACTTATATCGAAAGGTATAAAACTTTAACATCAATTTTCTAGTTGCAGTATTATATTTGAATAACTTAAATTAAAGCAAAAATAACAAGTAATAACAATATTTGTGGAATGCTTACTTACCAAGTAATAGGATGCTTTAGATCGAGAAGGAGAAGAAAATAGTGACAAGCAAAAGAATTCTAGTCATTGATGACGAAGATGACATTCTAAAATTGGTTCAAACTTGCTTAGAAATTATGGGAGGATGGCAGGTAATAACTGCCCATTCAGGTCGGGAAGGCTTAAATTTAGCCCAAGATAATCAGCCTGATGCAATTCTCTTAGATATTATGATGCCGGATGAAGACGGGTTAACCACTTTAAAAAACTACAATCTAATACGATAACTAGTAAAATTCCGGTAATTTTACTGACTGCTAGAGGGCGTTTTGTTGAGCAGAAGTTTACCCAACTAGGTGCTAAGGGTGTACTCAATAAACCGTTTAATCCTTTAAAGCTTGCCGAACAAGTTGAAGCAGCTTTAACTTAAGCAGAACATCTGTCATTCGTCATTAGTAAGATGTTTTCGGCTTACGAATTAATTGGTTATTTATTAATTTTGCTCGTACTAAAAGCACTCTATAGTTGGGTATTTTATAACTCAATTCAGGAATAATAATATCTTATAAATTTCATAAAAATGATAATCATTTAGCGTACGTAAATTACAATTTATATTAGCTTTATATCCTTCTTGGGGATGAGAAGAAAGGGAGAGCAGCATCGCTAGCATAGTGACCGATCGCTGGTGTCGCGGAGTTTACAAAAACTCAAACTGTTGGCTGAAAATATCATCAAAAAATTTAGCATCGGCTGCGATATTTCTCATTTGTTGCAGAAGCGAGCGCTCGTGCTTTAGGAGTGAAAAGCGGGTGCGTTAGCTGCAAATTAAATTGATCTAAAACTGTTCTATCAATTACTAGGAGTATTTGCAATGAAAGCAGTTGTTTTTCATGGAATTGGAGACATTCGGCTAGATGAAGTACCAGAACCTAAAATTCAAGACTCAACGGATGCGATCGTGCGGCTGACCTCAAGCGCAATTTGCGGCACGGATCTGCACATGATTCGCGGCACGTTTACAGGGATGAAACCTGGTACGATTTTAGGACATGAAGGCATTGGCATCATTGAAGAAATCGGCTCCAACGTGCGGAATTTCAAAGTCGGCGAAGCGCTATCGCGCCGCTTCGCTAACGCGTCGTGATTCCCTCAACAATTGCCTGCGGCTACTGTTCTTATTGCCGTTCGGGATATCATTCTCAGTGCGATAATTCTAATCCCAATGGTAGCAGTGCAGGGACGGCTTTTTTCGGTGGTTCAAAAGATAACGGGTCCTTTTAATGGCTTGCAGGCAGAATACGCTCGGATTCCCTTTGCCAATGCAGGATTATTGACATACTCACGCTTGCTAAAGCCGCAGTGATTCTTGACGGCTCACTGAAACTCGCTGCCGAAACAGTCTTACAGTCTCTCCCCGTCCGTTTAGAGTCGTGGCAATGCCCTATCCCGACCGCCAGTTGCTCCTCGACGCAAAGCGCCAAGACCGCACTGGCTCCTTTTTCTAGATTTCTGGAAGCGTTTTCGTCTCTATCTGGCTCGGTATTGCAATTCAAGCAAAGTATTGAGCGAACACAGAGGTCGATTTTGCCCCATCTATACCCACAATCCGAGCAGATTTGACTTGTCGGTTCCCATCTTGAGATAACTTGAAATGTCCTACCAAACTTATCTGATTTCGCTTCGCATAAAGTCCTAAACTCTCGCCAACCCTGCAAGCTAATCGTTCGCGCCAATCGTCGGTTTTTAACCATTCCTGATACGTTCAAGTCTTCTAGCACAATAATTTGATTTTCTAGAACTACTCTAGAAGAGAGTTTGTGCAGAAACTCCTTACGGGTATCAGCAATTTGGTTATGCAGTCTGGCGATTTTCGAGCGGGTTACAATTCTACGCTTAGAACCCTTCTGTTGACGTGCTAGCTGTCTTTGTAGTTGACGAATTTTGCGGTCTATTCTAGAGTAGTTAGGGCTTTGTGCCTTTTCTCCATTACTCATCGCAGCAAAAGTCTTGATACCCAAATCGATATCGATGCTTTGGTTCTTGGCAACAGTATTAATAGGTTCAACCTCTACAGCAAAACTCAGAAAATATCGACCTGCACAGTCTTTGATTACCGTTACAGAACTAGGTTCAAACGGCAATTCTCTTGACCAAATAGGATAAACATCTCCGATTTTAGCTAAATAGACTTTCTCTCCCTTGACGAGAGAGTTGCGGGTGGAATAATTCCACCCGCAATCTCTCATACTAAAACCACCTTTCCTGAATCGCGCAGATTGACGATTATCCTTTTTCTTGAACCTTGGTGGTTTAACTTTAATCCCAATTCTATTTCCATTGAGTGATTCAAAAAAGTTCTTATAAGCAACCCCTAAGTCGGCGATTGATTGTTGAAGTGGGATATTAGAAACTTCACTCAACCATTCTCGCTTTTCAGTTTTCTTAGCTTGGGTAATACATATTTTCTGCAAATCTCCGTTACTTGGTAGTTTTTCAGAATTCCTGCACAAGAAGAGCGCATCATTCCACACAACGCGAACGCAGCCGAATAGTTTCGCCAAGTCTTGGCGCTGTTGGTCTGTTGGGTAGATTCTGTACTGATATCGTGCTTTCATTCTGGTATCCTATATTGGTCTGTCTGAAAAATTAAGATGTATAGAAGAGAAAGACACAGCGTTACAGACCTCAAGATTCATTTAGTCTGCATTGCCAAATATCGTGAAGAAGTATTCTCCTTGCAGGAGTTAAAACTAATTGAAGAAGTGTTTCACCATGTAGCAAAACAAATGGATTTTCAGATATTAGAAATCAATGGAGAAGACGAACACGTACACGCATTGATTGAATATCCGCCAAAGCTTTCGGTATCCAAAATAGTGAATGCCCTTAAAGGTGTGTCGAGTCGTCGGTATGGGCAGGCTGGATTCAAGAAACCATACGGCAAGACTGCGCTATGGAGTCCTAGCTATTTTGCGGTTTCGGTAGGAGGCGCACCGATAGAAACTCTAATCGAGTACATTAAAAAACAAAGCCGTCCTAGAAGGACGGGGCTTGTATCCCATTAATTTCGGTCAGGAAGTGTTGAACTGGTGCCGCTATAGTCGTTTTTGTGCGTAGCTAGTCTGACAGCCAGCTTGTTTTTGCTCGGCAACTTCAATCCTGCCCACAAATAATTCTATTTACGATTTGAAAGATTGACTATTACAACACTTGTAGCTCTATGTTGGGGACTGATATTATCATCATTGGGGCGGGGATTGCCGGATTAGCAGCGGGCTGCTACGCCCAGATGAACGGCTATCGCACCCAAATTTTCGAGCTGCACGACCAGCCTGGTGGTCTGTGTACGGCTTGGGAGCGCAAAGGATATGTCTTCGATGGTTGCCTTTATTACTTGTTTGGCTCTGGTTCTGGTCAGCCATTCCATCAGATGTGGGAGGAACTGGGAGTAGTTCAGGGTCGGCAATTCGTCCATCAGGATGAGTTCATGCGGATCGTCGCACCAAGCGGCAAAACGCTAATCGTTTACAGCGATCCCGATCGCCTCGAACAGGAGATGAAGAGACTCTCGCCTGCCGACAGCGAAGCGATCGAGGACTTGTGTGCGGGGATTCGGGCTTTTACCCACTTCGATCTGTCATGGCTGCGGCAGAAGCCCAAAGCCTTGATGGGAGCCGCGGACTGGGTTCGGCTCGGTCTGAAGCTGCTGCCGTTTGTCGGAGCGTTGGCGAGATGGGGAAGGATTTCCGCCCAGGAATTCGCCCAGGAATTCCAAGACCCTTTCCTACGTCGCGCTATCCCGCAAATGTTTGCCTGGACGGATATCCCCGTGATGGTCGGCATGTCACTGCTAGCATACGCGCACAACAAGAATGCTGGGTTCCCGCTCGGCGGATCGCTCGATTTTGCCCGTGCGATCGAGAGGCGCTATCTTGAATTGGGCGGTGAAATTCATTACTGTTCCCAGGTAGAACGCATTCTAGTGAAAAACGATCGCGCTATCGGAGTGCGGTTGTACGACAACGAGGAATATCATGCTCGCCGCATCATCTCAGCCTGTGATGGACGCGGGACGATTTTCGATCTGCTGGGTGGTCGATATGTCGATCGCCAGTTAAAAAAGCTCTACAACGATCGCCTGCCTACCTACTCACAACTCCAGGTATCGCTCGGCATCAACCGCGACCTGTCAAACACTCCTCATTGGGTCGCATACCTGCTCGATCGCCCAGTCACCATTGCTGGTGAGGAACGCTACAAGATCGATCTCAGGCACTACTGCTTTGACCCCTCGCTAGCTCCAGCAGGTAAGTCAGTGGCGATCGTCGCGCTGAGTACACCCTACGATTACTGGCAGCGCATCTACGGACGGTCGATTTACAACGCCGAGCAAATTCAAGAATCAGGTATTCTGATCGATTGGCTGGATCGGGTTTATCCTGGTATCAAAGCCGATATCGAGTATGTGGATGTTGCTACACCACTCAGTTACGAACGCTACACGGGCAACTGGCAGGGTTCAAACTGTGGCTGGCTACTGACCAAGCAAACGCTTGGGTTGGCGATCGCTGGCATCCGCAAAACGCTACCAGGTCTAGATAATTTTTACGCGATCGGACAGTGGGTTGAGCCTGGTGGCAGCGTCCCCGTAGTCGCCATGTCGGGTCGCAACATTATGCAGCAGATTTGCCATGAGGACGCGAAGGAGTTCGTCGCCACAAAGCCTGGATAAATCTGCTGCCGCTAGATTAGTTGCAAGGGCGGAATTAGCGATCGATCGTAGCTACACGTTAAGAAGAGGGATGGGGTATGAGAAGTCTTAAAAGAAACCGAGCGATTTTGGTCTTGGTATCAGCTCTGAGCGCAATGCTTTTCTCAATAACGGCTCCGGCACAAACTGATATTAATGTCAACAACAAGAACATTATTCGGGTTGGCGGCGATGTTATAGTTCTGCCCAACCAAGTTGTGGAAAATGCGATCGCGATTGGGGGTGATACGACAATTGGGGAGGGAGCAAGAGTTACCCAAACTGCGATCGCCATTGGCGGAGATGCGATCTTAGAAAAGGGTGTCCGCGTTGATGGTGATGTCTACGCTGTAGGAGGAGAAATTATTGCCCAGCCAGGAGCTACGATTGGCGGCACTTCCGGTACAGTCTTAGAGGATGGTAGATGGGGAATGTATGGCTCTCGGAGGAGGGGAGCTGACGGCTTCTTTTTTGTTCGCTATCTGTTCGGTAGTGCCTTTCATCTGCTCAACGTCGCGATCGGCGCTATTATTGGTGTTTTAATCCTACTTTGGCGACCAAATTTCCTGCTTACCTTGGCAGCAATTATCAGTCAGTATCCTCTGGCGAGTGGCTTGTGGGGTTTAGGCGGTATGTTTGCTGTCATTTTGCTTGTCATCGTGCTGGCAGTTAGCTTAATTGGCATTCCATTGTTACCATTAGTTGGTTTAGCAGTCGCCATTACAGCACTCGTAGGAACTCTTGGAGTTGCTCTTTGGCTGGGGCAAAGAAGTTTGAAAGCGCCAGGGCGGTCGCCCGTACAACAATTTCTCCTCGGTATGCTGATTTTGGCTTTAATCGGCTTGATTCCGGTATTAGGAGGACTGGTGTTGTCAGTAGCGAATATCTTTGGTTTCGGTGCAATCTTGGCATGGCTGTTGGGGAGAGTGCGACCGCAAGTTGTGGCGTAAAACTTTCATTCACCTCGTTCAATCCAATCGCAGTCATACTTATCCGTTTTTCAGCTGCCCACTTGTTATCGTAAATACTGCTCCAATTAACTTGCGATCGCTTTTCTTGCCTGCTCAACCGATGAGAGTCAGCAAGGCGATCGCAACAATTATGCAGAACGGCGCTGTTGTTCGTGCTGCCCCTCAGCAAATTCCTCAAGCATCTTATTGTTGAATGCCGGAATGTCTTGAGGATTGCGACTGGTCACTAATCCCCGATCGACCACGACTTCCCGATCGACCCAAGTTGCACCAGCGTTTCTCAAGTCGGTTTGCAGTGAAGACCAGGAAGTTAGAGTACGTCCCTTAACCACATCCGCTTCAACCAACATCCAGGGACCGTGACAGATAGCAGCAACAGGCTTGCCTGCTGCAAAAAAGGATTTGACAAACTGTACCGCTGCGGAATTGGTGCGTAGCTGGTCGGGATTCAAAGCACCACCAGGTAACAATAGTGCATCATACTCATTGGGATCGGCGCGATCGAGCGTTCTATCTACCGCAATGCGATCGCCCTTTTCGTGATGATTCCAACCTTGGATGCTGTCGCTTTTGGGCGAAATCACCTGAGTCTGAGCGCCAGCTTGCTCCAGTGCTTGCTTAGGTTCGGTCAGTTCTACTTGTTCAACGCCGTCGGTAGCAAGAATAGCAACTTTTTTTTGGTTCAGTTGCTGTGCCATGTGAAATTTCCTCCGTTTTGCTCTTATTTGCTAGCCCTATTTGAGTGTTACCTCAGCCAGTCATGAGAAATTATCGTTCGCTCCTGAAAACTTTTGAGTGTCCGAACGCTAAACGCAACAGACAAATTATTTTTGCCTAGATAATGCTTGCCTGAATTGCTAACACCTAATGATGGGAGGACGCAATTGTATTTATATTAGATTAGCCAAGACTGAGGGCGATCGCGTCCTGCTACAGACATAATCAAAATTTTTGAAACTGACGGAAAGTGCTGTTGCCTGTCCAGCCTCCACGAGTTTTCCACCATTGTCGTCTAAGTTGAAGTTAGGACTACTAGAATGGATAGACTAATGTTTCGTCCAAAACTGCTTTTAGAGTGGCAACTACTCACATTGGTGTAGTTCAAGTCTATCTGAAGTAATAGATTGGTCAAGCAACTTAATTTCTCCACGAGTTTTCCACTATTTGAATCTAACCTAAAAATAGATTCGGTCGAAACGATTGAATTCTACACCGGTTCAAACAATTGAACTTACACCCCCCAGTTGAGCGCTCAACTTTTCTCGTTACTTACTAGGATAATAATTTCTATACAGGCTCTCTCCCTTGAGTGAGGCTGACTCTCTCTTCTAAGTGTAGTTTCTTCTATCGCTGAAACGTTAACGCCGAGTAGGAGAATAAATTTGGTCGGGAATATAAAACATGGCTTTGATGAAACTAAAACAACTTTATCCACAAGTGGCAAATAGAATTGGAGGTAATAGCATTATTGGATTTAATGTATATACCAACAGAGATGAAAAGTTTGGTAGTGCCAAAGATATTTTAGTGGATGAAGACACGGGAAAGTTCCGATATTTAGTCGTCAATATTGGCTTTTGGATTTTTATAAAAGAAGTTTTACTTCCAATAGAAATAACGCAAGTTAATGCAATAGAAAGAAGAGTAGATGCAGAAGGTCTAACGAAAGAGCAAGCCAAGAATTTACCCCAATTCAATGACGATCTGAAGCTCGATCGCGATTATGAAGTTCGCGTCAGCAATGCTTATCGCCTTGCAAATAACAATCCTTCAATTCAACCCGCACCGATCGCACCAATCGATCCAATGGTACTTACATACTACAGCAACTTTAAATAAGACATCATGAGTTGTTTTGCTAGAAAGTAGCAGACGCAAGCTTTGAATTAATGCAGATTGCCAGCGAATAAAACTACAACACTTTTAGTAGGAGTTACAGATGCTTAAAAAAACCAGAATTCACTCGAAAACAAAAAGAATAGTGGGAGCCGTTTTTGGTGGTTTGCTGATTGGTATACCAGCAGTTCCTCTAGTGGCATCGGCACAGGGTTCTCAGGTACTCAATCCTTGTCCGAAAATCTACTATGAAGAACCTTTCAACAGTACGCGCTTAGCTCCTGAAGGCTGTCCGCCTAATGCCGCAACTAGAATACTGCAGGGACAAGGTACGCCTGAAGCAGCTCGTCCTAGGGCTACATCGGCAGATCCTTACTATTCCCCAAGATTGCGCGACCAAACGAACCCACCTGTTACGCCACCTCTACCAGCGAATAGAAGCGAGCCAGTGGCAAAGCTCGCTACAGCAAATCAACCGATTGAGGTGAGGTTGAAGAATAATACCAACACAGTCGTCACGTATGAATCCCCAGGACATACTGGACCCAAACGGCTTGAAGGTGGAAAAGTAGGTGTATTACCAAGCTTGGCACTACCTGCAACTGTAGCTGTTTATCGAGGAGATGACGGATTTGTGAAGCTCACACCTGTGACTACAGATGAACCAGGCGTGCTGGAAGTCAGCATAGATGAAGACGCAAAACCTGTAGATCGCAACCAGGGCGTACTGAGAATTCAAAAAGATGGTCAAGTCTTCTTGAACTAATTCACACACACAAAGGCTAGATGATTCGTACTCAGAATTATCTAGCACCAGTCAAAACTGTATTTCAACATTTTGGCTTTTAATTTTTCACTTTCAACTTACATAAAAGGTGTAAGGAGGTTTTCTCAATGTTAAATAAGTTATGGAATACCAAAAGCGCGATCGCATTAGCACTAGCCGCGATCGTTCTTCCCGCTTGTACTAATCAGCTAGAAACAAACAGACCTGCATCTCCTACAGGAGAGACGGCGACACAGCCACAAGCAAATACTCCTGTCTCTCCAACCGGAAACGTCACAACAGAGGAAGTGACCGACAACACGAAGCAACTCATCGGTAAGACTGTAACGGTAAGAAGCGAACCTGTTAAGAAAGTTGGTAATAACACCTTCACAATTAGCGATGAGGAGTTTTTTGGCAATGAAACAATTTTAGTTGTGAATGCTTCAGGGCAGCCCTTAGCCCTTCCTACTGACGATACAGAGGTTCAAGTCACAGGTGAAGTGCGTCAATTTGTAATAGCTGATGTCGAGAGAGACTACGATTTTCTGGACTTGGAGCCGAACCTGTATGTAGAATACGAAGGCAAACCAGCAATTATTGCTCAGTCGATCGCGCCTGCACCTGAACCTGGGGAAATTACTTCAAACCCAAAACAGTACTACGGCAGAACCCTGGCTGTAACGGGTGAAGTTGAGGAAATACTCAGTCCAACTACTTTTACTCTAGACGAAGACCAACTATTTGGTGATAGTGACTTACTAGTATTGGTAGCAAATCCTAAAACAGGTAATACAGCAAACACAGCCGTTAAAGAGGATCAAACGGTTGCTGTCACAGGTGTACTGCGTCCCTTAGTCGTCGCTGACCTCGAAAGAGAATACGATTTCAATTGGGATGAGGGTTTTGTCAAGCAACTAGAAGCAGAATATAGCCAAAAGCCTGTACTCGTCGTTCAGTCTGTCTATCAGTCAGCAATTCCTAGAGCAGCTAAATAGGCTGGGGCGGCGGCTCAAATAGCTAGCTGTTGGCGATCGCTACCTCATAGGCAGTAAGTAGACGTAGAATGGACGTAGCCACGCTACGCCCACTCTATAGACCGCTTGTACTAGCTAATGGGTTTAATATTGGGAGTTTTCTATGAGTCTGCAAGCAACAGCTAATACCTCACCAGAGACAGCCAAGCCCCAAGTCATTAATCCAGTTGAATATTCGCAAGTCACGCAGCAGTTATCAGAAAACGTCATCCTCACAACCGTTGACGATCTCTACAACTGGGCGAAGATGTCTAGCTTGTACCCGCTCATGTTTGGGACTGCCTGTTGCTTTATCGAATTTGCCGCTTTAATTGGTTCGAGGTTTGACTTCGACCGCTTCGGGGTGTTTCCCCGCATGAGTCCCCGACAAGCCGATTTAATTATTACCGCAGGTACGATTACGATGAAGATGGCTCCGCAATTAGTGCGGCTTTACGAGCAAATGCCAAATCCCAAGTATGTAATTGCGATGGGTGCTTGCACGATTACTGGCGGTATGTTTAGCGTAGACTCGCATACCGCTGTAAGGGGTGTAGACAAACTGATTCCCGTAGACGTATATCTGCCTGGATGTCCCCCCAGACCAGAAGCAATTATGGATGCTATTATCAAACTGCGGAAGAAGATTGCTAACGAGTCGATGCAAGAGCGGACTCCAATTCAGCAAAACCACCGCTACTACAGCACGACTCACAATATGAAGGTGGTTAAGCCAATCCTGACTGGTCAATATTTGCAGTCGCCCACTCGTCAAGCACCACCGCAGGAATTAACAGAAGCCATCGGTATGCCAGTGCCGCCAGCCCTGCAATCTATAGCTCACAAAGAGAAAGTAAATCTTAGCTGAAGAAGAATCTAAACCCGTTCTCGTTTCTAAGTCAGTCAAGGAAATAGGAAGCAACGAATTCAATTTGTTCCGTTGATACTTGGGCTGAGCAAAAGCCCTGAGTTAAACAAGACTACATCCCTAAAATAATCATTACTGGCCAGAGGATTAAACCTGATAGGGCAAACAAGGAAACAGTTATCGCGATCGCCAAACAGAAAATCGATTTCCACCAGCTAATTTCATGCACGTGATGGATGGCAATTGTCAGCGTCACAAACACAGCAATGCTGATGAGAAAAGAAAACAAATCTCCCAAAGCTTGGGACCATCGACTCGCCGCGATCGCCGGAGCAGTAAATATCAGGGGATAAAGACCAGTGGCGATCGCACTCATGGTTGCACGTCCATCTGCTTGTCCGCCAAGTAACTGTGCCAGCAAATTCACCGCAGCAGATAACCAGAACCACCCCAATAACCCAGCAAACAGAAACAGTAACGTAAATCCAATAATTCCACCCACACCTAGTCCCGCTGCACCTGCTGCATTGAGTGCCAGTATGAAGACAACGAGCAGCCCAATTGCGACCGCAACTTGAGCTGAAAATCGCATTTCAACTGGTCTAAAAAATGTAGTGTAGAGAGAATTTAACATTGCTTATTCCCACAAAGTTAGCGGAATTTTCTGCCAACGAGCCATTTGAAATTCTCGATAGCTGGGAAGAAACTGTTCTATGGAGGTTGATAAAAAGATGCCTAAAGAATCGCGCCAGCCAGGAGAAGAGTAGTTACGCACGCTTGGTTCGCCGGAAATTTTTGCTAGTTCGGCTGCTTTCATCAAAGCATCATGAGTGTTTCCCAAGGAATCGACTAACTTAACTTGTTGTGCTTGAGCGCCTGTAAATATTCGTCCATCTGCTAGTGGTTTCAATTGTTCTAACGAGATGTTACGACCTGCGACTATGGCATTTAGAAATTGCTGATAGGATTCGCTCACAATTCCTTGTAAAATTGTCTGTTCCCCCGTTGAAAGATCTCGAAATGGCGAGAGAATATCTTTGTATTGACCGCTTTTTATATTACCTGTTTCGATCCCGACTTTATTGAGTAAAGGAGATAAATTTTGAGTGCGTATAATCACTCCAATTGAGCCTGTCGTAGTAGCTGGGTTAGCCACAATATGATGAGCTGCACTAGCGACGTAATATCCTCCCGAAGCGGCAACATCCCCAAAACTCGCAACAATCTGAATTGGACTTTCTTGGCGAACTCGCATGAGTTCGTTGTAAATAGCTTGGGAAGCAGCAGCAGTACCACCAGGACTATTAATATGCAATAAAATTGCTTTTACTCCGTCCTTACGAGCTTGCCGAATCGATTTAATAATAGCGTTGGAATTAGAATTATCAACGCTACCGAAAGGAGTCGTTGGGCGATCGCTAATTGTGCCGTAAATTTCTATTAGGGCAACATTGGCTGTACTACCTGTTCCGCCTGGAGTCATGGCAGTTTCAGCTCTAGGAGTACGACCGCCTAACCAATTGCCCAATGCTGCTAGCAAGCAAATTATAATTATTACTAAAGCAAAAATTCGATCTAAGCGCACGATATATCTACAGTTGCTTTCAACTGCAATAGCTGCTATCTTCTGTCATTTTATCTCAAATAAATTCTAGCGGCCGATCTAGTTAAAAATTGTCATCAATGTTAACTCTCATTATTCTTAATTTTTGATTAATTTTTGATGATTTTATAAATGACTTTGACGAGCGAAGCTTGCTTTCACGATCGCCAACTTCCACAACTTAATTTAAATGAAATTTTGTCAAGTTTTACTATATTATCTAAATCTTTTAAATTAATATTTTCTAATTCATCGAAAGTAACGTTCGCCAATCATATCGCTCGATCGCAAAGAGATGAAATTAGGATGAAATGATTATCTTTCATCCGAGAGAAAATGAGATTATTTCATTAGATAAAGACGTAAATCATTCAAAATTTCTACACTCGCAAAGTAAGTATTTAAGAGAGGAAACATTATGCCTCATCAACAATATCAAACCAGTATTGACGCTGCAATTCACTGCGCTTACGAGTGCGAACACTGTGCCGACGAGTGTTTGGGTTCCATGCCAGAATGCGCTCGTCTGTGCCGCGACTGCGCTCAAATCTGTTGGACGATCGCAGGTTTTATGAGTCGCAGTTCCCGCTTCATTCCGAATGTCGTTCGTGCCTGTATTGATATCTGCGAAGCCTGCGCCAGTGAATGCGAGAAGCACGACAATCCCCACTGCCAGAACTGTGCCAGAGCTTGCCGTCAAGCAGTAGAAGAATATCGCAAGATTGCAGGCATTGCCGCAGCACGAGCCTAATTAGCTCAAAATTCAGAACCAACAATCGTTTGGGGTAAGCCAGATGAAAGGAGATGGTAGGGGACACGCGCAGCACCAAGAGCGATCGCATCACGACGGACACAACGGACATCACGCACGTCACCAGCACGAGCAACGTGCAGATACTCCCGATCGCGGACATGCCGGACGTTCTGGACATGGAGGACATCCAGGACATCACGATCCGGCAATTTTCAAGCGAAGGTTCTTTATCTGCTTAGCCCTTACCATACCTATCCTCTATTTCTCTGCACAATTGCAAGAGTGGCTGGGATACGAAGCGATCGCTTTCCCTGGTTCCGACTGGATTAGCCCTATCCTCAGTATTGTCATTTACTTCTATGGTGGCTGGGTATTCCTGCGCGGAGCCTGGAGCGAACTGCACAGCAAAATCGGCATGATGACGCTGATTGCGCTGGCGATTACTGTAGCTTTCGTTTACAGCATTGCAGTTTCCCTCGGTCTGCCTGGAATGCCTTTTTACTGGGAACTGGCAACACTGGTAGATATCATGTTGCTAGGACACTGGATTGAAATGGCTTCTGTGGCTGGAGCTAGCCGCGCCTTAGAGAATTTAGTCGAACTCGTGCCAACACAAGCACATCGATTGCAAGGTGGCAAAATCGAGGATGTGCCTGTGAGTGAAATTGCTGTAGAAGACATTATCCTGATTCGTCCAGGGGAACAAATCCCCAACGACGGCGTGGTAATTGAAGGTGATACGAGCGTGGACGAGTCCTTTCTTACAGGAGAGTCTCGTCCCGTTACCAAACAACAGGGGGATGAAGTTGTCGCTGGTTCTGTCAATGGCGAAGGTTCGGTGCAGGTTAAGGTCACTCGTATCGGTGGCGAAACCACAATCAGTCAAATTATGCGCTTGGTGGACGAGGCGCAAGGATCGAGAAGCCGCTACCAAGTGTTAGCCGATCGCACTGCTTATTGGTTAACATTAATCGCGATCGCATCTGGTACGATTACGTTTGTCGTTTGGCTGTGGCTGAGCGATTTGCTATTTGCCATCAATCGCAGCGTCACCGTACTCGTGATTACCTGTCCTCACGCTTTAGGGTTGGCGATTCCCCTGGTGATTGCTAATTCTACAGGTCTAGCCGCCAAAAACGGCATCTTGGTACGCAACCGCGATGCCCTGGAACGGGCAAAAGATATTAAAACAATGGCATTTGATAAGACTGGAACTCTTACTGAAGGTCGGTTTGGCGTGCAGAGGGTTTACGTCGATGCCGAAGGCGGTTCGCTTTGCGACCTGCGCGTGGATGAGATGACAGCATTAGCGATCGCTGCTGCTTTAGAAACCCCTTCCGAACATCCCTTAGCCAAAGCTGTCGTGACAGCCGCCCAACAACAAAGGCTGGATTTACCGCAGATATCTGACTTCAAAACGGTAACGGGTAGGGGAGTAGAGGGCAAGATTCGCGGTCAAGTCTACCGAATTGGACGACCAGAATGGGTATCAGAGCAAAAATTGCCCATCTCAGCATCTTTGCAAGCGGGACTAGCAAAGGCAGATGAGCGGGGTGAGAGTGCGATAGTGTTGATGGACGATCGCCAAGCTATTACCGTTATCTCGATGGCAGATCGAGTCAGAGAACGGGCGCGGGAAGCCGTGAATCAATTACACGCCAAGAACATTCAAGTCGTGATGATTACTGGCGATGCCGAAGCTGTAGCTAAGACTCGCTCAAGATTTAGGTATCGATCGCTACTACGCCCGCGTTTTACCGGAAGATAAAGTCAAAATTATTAGCCAGTTGAAACGAGAAGGAGCAACTGCATTTGTAGGGGATGGCATTAACGATGCTGCTGCTCTTTTGGAGGCAAATATCGGGATTGCGATCGGTGCGGGAACGAATGTCGCAATTGAGTCGGCAGATTTAGTACTGATTGAAGACGATCCGCTCGATGCAATCAAAGCTTTAAATTTGGCGCAGAAGACCTACAATAAGATGATTCAAAACCTATTTTGGGCAACGGGATATAACGTCATTGCGATTCCGCTTGCTGCTGGAGCTGCGTATGCTTGGGGGATTCTGTTATCTCCTGCCGTAGGTGCGTTATTGATGAGTCTTTCTACGGTGATTGTGGCAATTAATGCCGTGCTGTTGCGCCGTGCGAAGCTGGCTTAATCGATAATTTTGCTGCTGAGAATCTGTACGTATCAACTCTCTTGCCTAACTGGGAAAACTCAAGATGAAATCTAAATCCGACATCAAACCTTATCTCCGCTTACTAATCGCGCTGTCGATCTCCTATGTTGTCATGGCTATCATCATGCTTTCGCGGGTTAATGTGTGGAGCAATCTGTTTTTCAGTCTCAACCAGATATATATGGCAGGACTCATGGTAGCGCCGATGTCGATTATCATGCTCACAGTGATGGGGTCGATGTATCAAAACAAGCGGTTAAATATCGTGCTTCTTGTCGTAGGAACAGCGCTGATAGGGCTATTCTGGTTGCTCGTCCGAACGCAAGCGGGAGTAGGAAACCAGCAGTTCTTGCGTTCGATGATTCCACACCATGCTGCTGCAATTCTCGTGTGCGAGCAGGCTTCAATCACAGACCAACGCATCGAGCAGCTGTGCGGGGAGATTGTCGCAACACAGAAGCGGGAGATCCGAGTGATGAAAGAGCTGATGCAGTAGGGTTTAAACATCTTTAAACGGCACTGAAACCGTCGTTAAAAATATCTGATGTCTGCTCGGTTTGAGCGTGCTGAATATAGCTTTGAACCGGAAAAAGTTGCCAGCCTGAATTGCCATATAGCTCTAAAACTTGCTGGTGATATTTTACTAAGCTACTGCGATGACCCACACTAATAAACATAGTGGCGATCGCCACATTTTTTGTATCTCTAGAAATTTACCTATTTCGTGTCAAAAGCTTTTTGTAGAAAAAACAGCGTGGTTGAAAAACCACACTGCAAATGCTTGAATTTTATAGCACTAATTAGCGAATTTCTTCCCGCTTATCCACAATTTCGACTTCGGGGCGATTGTCTTTGTCGATATCTATGGTTCGGCGATCGCTCACACTTTCATCTCTATACGTTGCTGTTTGCCGATTCGTCGGTGCAGGAGAGGTATTAACCTCAGTGCGATCGCCACCAGCCATATCGTACACGTTCCACTGTTCGACACCTCGATCTCTTAACAGCGACCCAGCGCGATCGATCTCTGCCTCTGTACCTTCTATCATTACTAAGTAGTCACCTTGAGATACTCGCTTGTCGTAAGCTTTAGCATCCTCTTCGGGAATTCCTAATCCAGTTAGTGCGCCAACAATAGCACCTGCTGCCGCACCGATGCCAGCACCAGCTAAGGTAGTCGCCACAGTACCAGCCGCTAGAAATGGACCCACACCTGGAATAATTAGAGCTTCCAAACCTACCAGTAAGCCGCCAACACCACCCAAAGCAGTACCAGCTACAGCACCAATACCAGCACCTTCTGGAGCTTCATTATCGCCGCGATCTTTCATTTGGTTGCGGTCTTGTACGTCAACTCCGGCAATTTCCTCATTGCGGTCTGCGTCTTTAGCCAACACAGAGATTCTATCCGTCGCAAAACCCGAATCTCTTAATGCATTCAATGCATTTTCAGCTTCTGGGCGACTGCGAAATACACCAACTGCACGTTTGTATTGTTGAGTTGCCATTTTTCCTCCTAATACTCAAATGAATACATCTACGCGATCGCCACAATCAGATATACCTAAGACTTTTGAGAGAATATCTTTAGCGTGTTCTTCTGCTGAAAATCGGCAAGTTTTTCAAAAATCTTGTCAATACAAGTAGCCAGAGTTTTTATATTGCTACTTGCCATCCATCTTTACTCGCAGTCTTTTGGTTAACACTGTCCATTCTTAACTAGTCTGGGCTTTAAGTTCGCAAATTGCTCAGACTAGGCAACAGCCCCTTTTTTGCAAGACTGTACAGCCGATCGCGTTACTACCAGTTTCTTTGCTGGAGCCAAGATCTACATCAGTCTGTAGATTTAGCTTGAATCTACCAAAAGAAGGGGATCTACTAGGCGATCTTGCTCATCTGCTTTCTAAGCAAGCAATCCATAGTAGAATGCTCGAACTCGAATTCCAAAAGCGAGTGACATTGCAAAATGAACTTATTTTTCTGGATACTAGTACTTCTAGCCGCTGTCTGGGCAGCTCATTGGGGAGCTGACCAGGTAGCTGAACCGTTGAAGAAGTTACGCCAACAGTGGGGACTGACAGAAGCGGCGGGCGCTGCGTTTGTTGCCCTCGCCACAGCTAGCCCCGAAGTAGGTACTAATACCGTCAGTGCCATTCGCGGTCTTTCCGATATCGGGTTGGGCAATTTACTCGGTTCAAATATAATCTCCGTCCCTGTTATTGTTACCGTTGCTTACGTTGCCTCGCGAAAAGGTTCTCGTGCCAAAGGCGATCGCCGACTGATGCGCGTCAAACCAGAAGCCTTAACCGTACAAGCACTACCTTATTTAGCAATCGTCGCCTTGGCAGCAATCCTCACCCTGCCTCAGCCTTGGCGAGGTCTACAACCGATTGACGGTTGGATTATGTTTGCCGCTTATTTTGTCTATCTAGCACAAGCTATATTCCGCCAGCGCCAGGACGGTCAAGAAGTACGCTGGCAGAAGAAAGAGATTATTTTGGCTGTGTTGGGCGCGATCGCCTTGGGTGCGGGTGCTTACTTTACTGTTATCGCCACAGAAAACATCGTCTCAGCCTTGGGAATTTCCAGGCTAATTGGCGGATTATTCATTACCTCAACTTTAAGTATCGCACCAGAAGTCTTTGCTACCTGGAGTGTTGCCCGTAGCGGACAAGTCACGGCTGCAACCACAAATGTCATCGCTGACAACATGGTGACAATGACCCTGGCTTTTTTCCCCCTAGCTTTGGTAACTTTGCCGATCGAAGATTTACAGCTATTTTCAGTCAATCTAGCTTTTGTCGCTCTATTAGGTGCGATATACGCCGCATTGATTTACTTTGGTTCGGAAAAATATAGTTTTCAGCTTTGGGAAGTGGTAGCTCTGAGTGGAGTTTATCTAGTGGGACTTTGTAAGAAAGATGGAGCAAATTGAGCTAGAATGCGGGTAGGAGTTGCGTTTTACGTCAGTCTCGACAGGAGCAACGTAAGGTGAAAGATCAAGTACCAGCAGCGATGCCGCAGTGCTTTGAGAACTGGTGTCGTCGGTTTGATGATGTATTTTCGCGTCAGAAGCAGCGGCAGGAATTTCGTGTTTATCTAGGGGGACTGCTGGGTGAGAGTCAGCGCAAAAACCTGAGCCAACTGGTCACAAATACAGTAGATGGCTCCTACAACAGCCTCAGACATTTTCTCAACAATGCCCCTTGGGATGAAGTCAAGCTAAATAATCGGCGGTTGGAGGTGATGCACCAGTGTCGCCAGACGACCCCGAGTCAAGGTTTCACATTGATTGTAGATGATTCGGGACATCGCAAAAGTGGTGCGGCTACTGATGGGGTAGGACGGCAGTACATTGGGGAGATTGGCAAGACTGACAATGGTATTGTGCTGCTGACTACCTACTTGTATGATGGAGTGCGACGTCTGCCGTTAGATGTTGCACTCTATCAACACGCAAGTTTATTCGAGCAAGGCAAGGCAGACCCCAACTTCCAGAAAAAACCTGACCTGGCTCTAGACTTGGTTGACCAATGCTTGAAGCGCGGTTATCGACCGGGTGTGACTGTAATTGATGCAGGCTACGGTAATAACACGCCTTTTCTCAAGCAGTTGGAGTCGAGAAACCTAACTTACGTGGCAGCAATCGCCAAAAACCGCCAAGTTACTGCTCAAACATCAGGTGATGAGTCTGCTCGTAAGCAGGGATTAGAAGCTATTGCTCAAACCTTGGCAGTGGAGCAGTTCACACCTGTGCAACTCAATCTGGAGCAGCCCCGGACAGTTTGGGTGGCGCTGTTACCAGTTCACGTTCCGAAGCTCGAAGGCACTCGCTGGCTGGCGATTCAACTCAATGCCTCTAGTTTCGAGCAAGCGACGGAGGTGGATTACTTTCTCACCAATGCCTCTGACAACCAAGTCAGTGCGGCTTGGGTAGCTCAAACATATTCTGCTCGCAACTGGGTGGAGGTCTTCTATCGAGAAGCCAAGGGCTGGTTGGGTTTGAGTGAGTATCAAGTTCGGGATGCTCTGAGTATGAAGCGTCATTGGGTTTTAGTGTTCATCGCTTACACCTTCATCCTTTGGCATCAGTTGACCGGCGGATTCCGCAGACGTTGGGCAACCAAACCCTTACAAACCTTTGCCGAAGCATTGGAGGCATTCCGCACCGCAGTCGAGTTTCGTTTGGTCCGCTGGCTTAATGAGCATGTTGATGTATTTGCCTCTCACAGAGCTAAGTTCGGCTATATTTGGGCTTAGAAAGTTTTAAAGTCCCACTAGTTTATTTGGCTGTGATGCTCTTTGGCGTTCTGAATATTGTTTAGATCAGTTTTTGTCAGAACCAGCCTAGTAAAATTAGCGTTCTCCCCAACTTTTCCACTTTTTTAGTTCAAGCTGGAATTATTCTTGTTTCTCAAGCTGGAGTGCGATCGCTCAAGCACTAATTGGTTTATGTCTAACATTCCTCGTTCCCGCCGCCCTTGGTTCTATCCGTTAATTACGTCTTCAGTCGCAATTGGCGTAGTTGTCGGTGCGCCTCAACCCGTGCCAGCCGCTCCTTTGTGGGAATTGCTGATTCGCGGCGCTCAAGTATATCAACTTTACAACGTATCCGATAAAGAAGAAGTCCAGCTCGGTAAGCAAATTAATCAGCAGCTAGTTGGCAATCAGTTTCAACTCTATAACAATGCGCGAGTCAACAATTACGTCGATCGTATCGGTCAGCGATTGGCAAAAAATAGCACTCGCCCTGATATCCCGTATACGTTTCAAGTTGTTAAAGATGACAGTATCAATGCCTTTGCTACTGCTGGCGGCTACGTCTATGTCACTACGGGCTTACTCCAAGCCGCAGATAACGAAGCACAACTAGCGGGTGTGTTGGCACATGAAATCGGTCACATTGCCGAACGACATTTAATCGAACAAATGCGAGAAACAGCGATCGCTCGCGGTCTGGCTTCGGCGGCTGGACTAGATGAGAGTACGGCAGTGCAATTAGGTGTAGAACTGGCTTTGCGCCGTCCTAACAGTCGCTCTGATGAGTTCCAAGCTGACGCAAGAGGCGTGCAAACTTTAGAAAAAGCTGGTTACGCTCAAGTGGCAATGATAAATTTTCTAGAAAAATTACGCACTCAACGTTCGGTTCCTACATTTTTAAGCACTCACCCAGCAACAGGCGATCGCATTGCTAGACTAGAAAAAATCATCGACTCCCAACAAGCAAATCGCGGTGCAGGGTTAA
The DNA here is from genome assembly GCF_032860985.1 of Chroococcidiopsis sp. SAG 2025. Taxonomy (GTDB): domain Bacteria; phylum Cyanobacteriota; class Cyanobacteriia; order Cyanobacteriales; family Chroococcidiopsidaceae; genus Chroococcidiopsis. The sequence continues at coordinate 4,401,235 of NZ_JAOCNC010000001.1, read as the reverse complement.
ATGAATCTAACTATCAGGCACAAACCCAACCGTTGAACTAGTAAACAAGTTAAAAGTCAAAAGTCAAAAGTCAAAAGTCGGGAACTCAACATCAAGATCGAGTAGGGGTTTAATGACAAAGCGCGGCTTTTCTGCAAAGACTGTTTGGTTACTACTTAAGGATACTGCAACGAAGTGGCAGAAGGATAAAGTATCTCTGTGGGCAGCCGCGATTGCTTTTTATACGATTTTTTCCATAGCACCTTTGCTGATAATTGCGATCGCCATTGCTGGTGCAGTATTTGGTCGAGAAGCTGCCCAAAATCAAATTGTGGGGCAAGTTCAAGAACTGATCGGCAAGCAGGGAGCGCAAGCCGTTCAGGTAATGATTCAAAATGCTCAGCAGCCAGGTTCAGGGGGGACTTTAGCAACCCTTTTTGGCATTGTCACGCTTGGGCTAGGGGCATCTGGTGTTTTCGGGCAACTGCAAGAGGCATTGAATACAATTTGGAACGCTCAACCCCAGCCAGGAATAAATATTAAAAACTTCTTGCAAAAACGTCTGCTATCGTTTGCAATGGTACTTGTCATTGGCTTTTTGCTGGTAGTATCTCTGGTTGTTAGTACTGCACTGGCGGCGATCGCTAACTTTTTTGGTCATCTATTTCCAGGTTGGATTCGGCTGGGACAAATTTTGAATTTTATTTTTTCTTTAGGTGGGACAACAGTGCTATTTGCTTTGATTTATAAAGTTTTACCCGACCTCAAAATTGCCTGGAGCAATCTCTGGATTGGAGCAACTGTCACTGCTTTGTTATTCAATTTTGGTAAATTTCTGATTGGGCTATATCTGGGTAATAGCAACATTGGCTCTAGTTATGGAGCAGCAAGTTCTCTAGTTATTATATTAATTTGGGTCTTTTTTTCAGCTCAGATACTCCTATTGGGAGCAGAATTTACTCAAGTTTATACTGAGCAACATCGCTCCCAAATTCCTGTTAAGAAATTGTGACAGCAGACCGAGTTGTGGTTGTTGAACCAGACCAACCTATCGTTCTTTACAGCCGCTAACCGAAACAATTCACAATTGTCACACAGTTCATAATTAAAAACAGTACAAGCCCTATAGATTACAGACTCGCAACCGAGCCTCCGTCTACTCGCCAATTAGCACCGAGTACGAAACTCGATCGCTCGGAACACAAGAAAGCAATAGCATCTGCTACTTCTTCCGGTCGTCCACGTCTGTTCAACTGGAGATGAGGGCGATTCTGCTCTAGAAACTTTGCGATCGCCTCATCGAAGCTCACGCCCATTTGCTTCGATTGCTGCTCCATCATGGCATCCGTCATCGGAGTGGCAATAAAGGCGGGAGAAACCGTATTCACCAGTACGCCATCCTTGGCGTAAGCTTTAGATAGGGCTTTGGCAAGGTTAAGGACTGCTGCCTTGCACGCGCAGTAGGGCATTTCTTCTGGGTAAGGCTGTACGGCATCCTCAGAGCTAATCAAGATAACTCGTCCCCAACCTGCTAGGCGCATTGCTGGGATAAATGCACGACAAGTACGTACAGCTGCCATCAAATCTACATCGATTGTCTTGTACCACTGCTCGTCACTCAATTGAAGGAAATCTCCCGTCGCACCTGTAATTCCTGCTGCATGGATGAGGATATGAACCGTTCCAAAGCGGTCGAGAATCTGACGTTGAGCGTTCTCTACCTCCTCTAACTTAGTCAAGTCAGCTTGGACTGCAAGAGCTTCTCCGTATTTTCCGATTTCCTCTACCGCCTGCCGAAGCGTTTCTGAAGTTTTGTCGATGACCGCCACTTTTGCACCCTCACGGGCAAGCAGTTGAGCTGTTGCCCTACCAATACCGGAATCTCCACCAGTAATGACAGCAATTTTTCCGTTCAAACCGAGATCCATATGCAAATGTTTCCTTTAGTTAGTTCTACTTAAGTCAAAAAACTTGATGAGTTGCAGAGATAGGAAAGGTTATAGCCAGTGATGAATTTCCTAAATTGCTATATTCTCTAAAAACTTGGCTGTTTTGCTTCATTATAAAATGCTTTAATTTTTTCAAAAATAAACGCTCTATTTATCGACCTAGCAACTTCAACTTTTAGATAGGTACAAACCATCAAAACTACTGTTAAATAAGCTGTAAATATTAGCTTGAATTACATAATTTTCAGCAATCAAAATTGGTATTTAAAATTGTTCTGACATAATTTTGCCTATAATATAATTTTGCTTTTAAAAATATCAAGGCTTTATTTAAACAATAAAGAAGAGAAATTTAATACAGTTAATTCATAAGTCATAAATTATTTCGACGAGTGGGCGATCGCGATCGGTTAGCGAAAATGAAGTAAAAATAACGGAAAACAGAGATAAAATTGGTCTTGCTTCTGAGTCAGCCGATTCATAATTGACGATCCGATCGCGAGTAGATAAATTCACGAAAATCGCTCGGTAGATCGAATCAATACAACCAACTCCGATACTCTGGATTTGCATCTTTCATATCTTGGTACAGCCAAACCATGCGATCGACAAACCACAGTTTACCAAGGTAAACCAGAGCAGTTCCTAGTAAAGTAGACCAGATATGGAGAACAACCAAGCCCCAAATGACAAAAACCATACCCAAGGCAGAAACACTAGTGAGAATGTTGGGTATGTGGCGATGGTGCTGTGGTACTGGAATTTGATCGCGGTTCAACCAGACTCGTTCGCCAAAAACTCCTTTTGAAGCCCAGTTGTCAGTTGAGTATGGTTTGGGAAAGATGCGTGGATTTAACCAGATCCAAACAACTGCTATGGCAACCGGAATCAACGACAACCAACCCAGCCAAACGCGACTCCAAACTGCCAGGATGAACAGTGGTAGTGCAGCGACCCGCGTCCATACACTCCAAGGGTTAGCGTGACGCGCCCAGGCATCCTCACTCATGTTAAATGCTGCGGCAATTTTTCTTTCCAGAGTCATTGGAGTATCTCCTTACTACCTTTGATTACCAGTTTATTGTTTCCGTTCTGCCTCTGGGATATTAGCTATAGCTTACAAGCGCGATCTCGCCTGAGATTCTATGGAAAAGTTTTGTCAATCTCTTGCTGAAAACACTTCTACACTAGCCTGAAATTGCAGTTGAAAAATTAGATTTTGCTCGCATGGCAATCTAATTTTAGCTCTTGTTGCGATTTTGGTAATTCGATCACGATCGCTCTTCAGGTAGAGTTCGTACTTTCTCCACGAGTTTTCCACTATCTCTGTCTATCTTCAAACTATAGCCAATTCAATTCGGCTATGAAGTTGATGTCGAGGCGTTTGGAGAAATCACATGACTCTTTACAAGCTTGATGAATATTATCCCGACTATCAAAATGACATTTTTGATGGCTATGACATCAAAAGCCTTGACGTGTATGCCCAAGACGACAAAGTTGGCTCACTCAAGCCAAGTAAAAAGTTATTGTTCGGGAGGAAGATTTTTGATGAAATATTCAATTGGGGTGTTAAGTTTGGCGATCGCTTTCTCTGCAACAACTCCACTGGAAGCACAACAAATTCACTCTGTTCAGTTTAGTTATCCTCAAATTCTCAGCAGCAAGGCAGTAGGTAACACTCACTACATTACTTTAAATACTGGCGCTTATCAGCCTTTGTCCTACCTAGAAATTATGCCTATGTCCAATGTCGTTGAGCTGACCAAAGGTAATATTCTTGTTACAGATCGATACGAACGTGTCATTAATACAGATATTGCTAGAGCAGGTGGAGGAATTAGAATTAAATTTGAAAGACCGATTCCCCCGCGCACGACTTTGCGAATTGCAATGGACGACGTGTATACTGCACCGCGAACCAATGCCAGAGTATACAAATATCGCGTGTCTGGTAGGCATATCGGATTTAATCAAAATATTACCTACGGTATAGCTTCAATTAGCACCTATTAAATAAATATTCCATCCGGCGGGTCGCGAGCGTGTAGATACATATAACCGAAGTAATATTTACGTTCTATGGATATGGATAAGATTTTAAGAATTCGCAAGCAAAGTATGAAGAAAATTAAGTATATTCTATTAAGCTTATTAGGGTTGATTGGCGCAATTCTGATTTGGGGTTTGCTCGAACCATACCTAATTGATGTAGAACCCCAAGTTGCAGCAATTCCGAATCTACCTGCTGCTTGGTCAGGGCAAAAAGTTGCGGTTATCGGTGATTGGCAGGTGGGAATGTGGTTGGACAACACCCCAACTATCCGTCGGATTGTCCAACAACTGGTTAAAGAGCGCCCCGCGATCGCGTTGATTATTGGTGACTTTATTTACTCTCCAGGTGAGAACCCCAGCGAAGAAATTAGTAGGGCGATCGAGCTGGTTCGTCCGCTGCCTGCCTCCGGTATCCCAACTTATGCTGTATTGGGCAATCACGATTATGGTATGAAAGCGAAGGATGCTCCTCCAAACGTGACATTAGCTGCTAAATTGGCTGAGTCTTTAGAAGCAGTAGGCGTGCAAGTGTTGAAAAATGAAGCTGTTGCGCTCGTACCGTCTCAAGATCGAAGCCAGCCATCAGCTAAAAGCGATCGCATGTATTTAGTAGGTGTAGGATCGCATTGGGCTAATGAGGATAAACCAGCAGCAGCACTGGCTGAAGTACCGGACTCAGCACCCAGGTTTGTGATGATGCATCATCCCGAATCCTTTGCCCTGTTTCCCGCCAACACTGCACCTGTGGCTGTAGCAGGACACACCCATGGCGGACAAATTCGCTTGCCGTTCACGCCAGAATGGTCATGGTTGACTTTTAGTAAGCAAGATCGGGTTCATGTAGACGGCTGGATTGATGGATATGGAAAGCTAGGAAACCAGCTTTACGTGAACCGAGGTATTGGTTTCAGCATCATACCAATCAGAATCAACTGCCCGCCTGAAATTACTCTGTTCGCACTTCAGCCAGCCCGCGAATCTACCTGAATGCTTTGTCCCGAGCGTTGATTTTAGAAGGTATTCGCTCTAGAAAAAACAACTCTGCAACGGCAATCAATCTGATAGGAGAGTAGATTCAACGAAAGCGAGTCAAGTAAGCTACAAATATTAAAATATCATCTAAATAAAGCGTATTTGATGTCGATCTTTCGCTAGAAATAAATATAAACTTTAAATAGCTAGAGCAAACAAATTTGAATAAAAAATATCATTTCTATTCAATAAAAAACGATTGATTTTTGGAAATGACTTTTTTAATTAATTTTAAAATAAACTGCAAAACAAATGCTAGTAAAATTCTATTTCTTTAGAACGAGATGAAAAAGTCAGTTTTATTGCTAAAGAGCGATTTGTTTTAGATTAGCAAGCATTTACATTAATAAAAAATTAGATACATAATAAGGAGAAGATTAACAATGCGACTTTCTAGCTTTTCTAAAATTCTAGGCATAAGTACGATCGTAGTAAGTACCACAATCCTACCCCTAAATCTGCCTGCTAACGCCCAGATTATTGCACCTGATGTCGAGCGTGAAGATGTTTACGAAGATGAAGATGACGGTTTTGATTGGGGCTGGCTGGGCTTGATTGGTTTATTTGGTCTGGCTGGTTTAGCGGGTAAAAATAAGCGACGAGAACCTGTTGTAGAGCGAGATTCTAGCTTAGGAAATCGAATTAGCGATCGCGAACCTACTGCATATCGAGATCCCGAGCCGATCAATAGTATTAGCGATCGCGAACCTACCGCATATCGAGATCCCAACTCAAGCGATCGCACGGGTTATCGTTAATAGTACTTTTACTTGATGCTGAGAGCTTCAAAAATCCAGATAAAAAATTTAGCATCAAAGCTGAGAATTTAATCAGTTTCTAGCAAAAAAAAACACTTAAATTATGATGAGTTTCAAACTACCTAAAATTGTGAGTGCTGGTGTCCTCATCTTGAGTGCAATAGTTTTAATTTTCACTTTGTACTCCTGTGCGCCAAGACCAGTAACTCCCGTTCCTCCAACCACAGTTGCTCCAAGAGTCGTTTATACTGATGATGGTTTTGATTGGGGATGGTTAGGATTAATCGGTCTATTTGGTTTAGCAGGTTTATCAGGTGGTAGAAAGCGAAGAGATAATACTCGCTTGTAAGAAAGTTAAAGCATGAGTTAATTTGAATAACTATGCTGCACGTTGCGAGCCGTCAGACCGAACTTACCTGCCACGACTTCAAACTTTCACGAGCGTACCCGATCGCAGCGTCCGGTATCCTTCACCTGTAATTGCCGTAAAGTTAAAGAAGATTTCCTGACCATCGGTCAGCGGCTAAGGGGATGCAACCTTGACCGCTACCGATAACGATGAGGTTGCTGTTTTCATATCTGGGTTCTCTGCTTTGCGTCAGACAAGTTGCTCTTGTTGAATGCAACTTTGGATGCAACTGCTAACAGTTTAAAGAAAAGCCGAGAGCACCAATTAAATTTTGCTATTCTTTAATGTTCACCCTCAGAGTCAGACAACGACTTAGATTTATGATTTTCTTTTAATTGTTCCTCCTTTGGCACATCTGCCTTCATCTTTAATTCGACGACTGCCATAATTTTGACGCTGACTTCTAGTGCTACATTTTCAGTGGGTATTTGCCGTTCTCTGATTTCTTGACTGGCAGTTTGAATCACGTTGATTGCGCGATCGACGGCAGCGACAATTGCTTCTTCAGTAATGTCTGAAGCAGTCTCCTGAGTCATGAATGCTAATTGCTCGTACCCGATTTCCTCTGCCTTGAAAAAATCGGCGAACGCGATCGAAAGTTGGCTGAGTTGTTTGTGGCGATCGCTCTAACATTCTTTTCCATCCAACATTATTTGCCCCCAATAAGTTAGTAACTACTGCGATCGCCAATGAGCTAGCCAGGAAAATTCCGACAGTAAACCAGTTGAGCTGATGGTACATATCCCTTAAAAGGAATAGAAATTGGCACCCAACCATTTGCTCCTCTACCTGTTAATATGACTCTGCGACCGCTAGAGATATAACCGACTACCTTGCTATCGCTTGAAGGTTCTTGTCGTGCTGGAATGCCTCGATTGGCAACGACTCGACGACAACTGCTCGGTGGTGGCGCTTTAGCTTGACAGTTACCAATCCAATCTGCATAGACATATCCCTTCAAGGGAGCAGAAATTGGCACCCAGTTATTTGTAATCCCGCCTGCAACTTCGACATTACGCCCGTAAGCAACGATCCCGACTGCGTTACTATATACCGTGGGCTTTTCTCGGACGTATAAACCTCTTTTAGCAATGACTTGGTGACAACTATACGAGCGTTGCGCTATTTGAGTGCCGATTACGGATGCCGATGTACTTTTTGAGCGAGAAGACGTATTATCCCGCAGCTCAATCGCACTGACGGAAAGCATGGGAGTAGCAAGAATTGCTGCTGTTAAGAAAGGTATTGTTAATGCTGAATATTCTTTTGAGCGATGTTTCCCATTCATAAAGATTGTCCTACTATTAACAATTAAAGATTTTTGATTTGTACGATCTAAAAAATATCCAAGCTATGCCTTTAGATAGATGTCTGCTCGGTTTACGTGTCTTTGAGTATAGTTTGACCAAAAAAGGTGCAGATCTCGTGGAAGAGGTATCCTGAGCCAAAAAATCGCGATCGCCTCTTCGCGACGATAATAGGTTCATCCGCAGCGAAATCGAACTTTTTTAAAGACATGGCATTGCAGTTGTTGCCCCTGTAAGGTTGTTTCGCGATCGTCTACCCAGGCTTGCTGCAATGACACGCCATGTACGTGCAATTGTACGCTTTGATAAGGGAAGTCATAGTTTCCCTGCTGTTCCCAGGTAAGTTCTAAACTGTCCTCATGCTGGGTAAGGGAGAAGCGATCGCACCGAGATTCTCCATAACCATCTCCTGCATCAGTGTATAGAGTGTAGGAGTATAGAGTGTAGGAATTTTGGTCGCGCATCAGCCGTAGGCGAAGCGCAGCGTTAGGCGCAAAGGCGCAAAGAGAAGAATCTGTTCCCCTCTCCTCTGCTGTCTTCACAGGTGGGTAAAGGTGGAGAATCAATTGCTTTGAGTCTTCCATCGGTAAAATACTTCCTGCCTTTACCAGTAATGGAATTTGTTCGAGCGGGGAATCTAGTTCGATTGTCTGTCCTCCGGCGATCGCCGAATCATCCCAGAAGTTGTACCAGTACCCTTGAGGTAGGTAGAGTGTACGCGATCGCTCTCCCTCTCGTACAATCGGACAGACAAGCAGCGCCTCACCCAAATAAAACGCATCTTCCACATCCCAAAGGAAGCGATCGCCCCAATCGAACCAGAATAAAGGGCGCACGGGTGGATATCCTTTCTGGGATGTCTCCCACGCTAAGGTATAGAAGTAAGGCATCAATCGGTAGCGTAATTGTAAGAAGCTACGAACGATACTTAAATAAGGTTCGCCATAAGTCCAAGGGGTACGCGGAGCAACGCTAGTGGAACTGTGCGTTCTGCAAAACATCAGAAATGTTGCCATCTGAAACCAACGCACATATAGCTCGGCGGTTGGGTTGCCTTGAAAACCGCCGATGTCGGGACCGCTATAAGGAATACCTGATATTCCCAATCCGACAACTGTTGCTACTGTCTGACGCAATGCCTCCCACGTCGAGATAGTATCCCCCGTCCAAGTCCAAGCGTAGCGTTGCAATCCTGCCCAACCCGATCGCGACACGATGAAGGGACGTTGTTGCGGTCGATATTGACGAATGCTTTCGTAAGCGGCTTGGGCTTCTAATAACCCGTAGACATTGTGCGCTTCGCGATGATCGCCTCCTCTGCCTTCTAAACAATGTTGTGCGACTTGAGGTAGCGAGGGATCGCCCCAGGAAACAAATGCCGCAGGTTCGTTCATGTCGTGCCAAAATCCCGCTACTCCTACATCCAGCAGATAAGCATATTGACGGCTCCACCAAGCGCGAACCTTGGGGTTAGTAAAGTCGGGGAATGCCATCGCACCCGCCCACCCTGAGGCGATCGCTAGTTCTCCTGTGGGATACGTGCAAAAGCCATTTAGGACTTGTCCCTCTAGAAATAAATTACTTTTACGGCTGGACTTAATACCAGGGTTATTAATTGCAATTAACCGCACGCCTGTTTCTGCCAGTTCTTGGGTGAAACTATCGATCTTGGGAAAGCGTTCGGGGTCAATCGTAAAGGCGCGATGTTCGACTTGACAATCAATATCGAGATGAACGGCACTCAACGGTAAATTATAAGTTTGAAATGCCTTGACTTCTTGGCGCACGTTTGCCTCTGTGCGGTATCCCCAGCGCGATTGGTGGTAGCCTAACGCCCAGCGAGGAGGTAGGGACGGACGACCTGTTAACTGGGTATAACATTCTAGCAGTTGTGACGGCTCGCCAATCGTCATGTAGTAACGCAGCGATCCACCTGCAAAGTTACCGATCGCCATATCTGCAAATGTAAATTCAGCCCGAAACGAATTTTCATAGAAAATTAGATAGCTACCCCCATCGTGCAACCCTAAGTAAACCGGAATGCAGATATAGATTGGATCTGTTCCTGGTGCGTACCTACCCCCTGGATCTCTATTCCACATCTGGTAAGTTTTCTGCTTTTGCAGATCGTCTTTGGCAGCGCGTAAATTGAGAGAAGATGCCCGTTCTCCTAATCCATAAATGCGTTCTTCCGAGCGCAACTGCGATCGATGTACCCATCTTTCCCCTTGTCGCTGGGGCGGTAATTCTGTTCTCAGGACTTGCCCTGCGCGATCGCAAAACGTCAGGCTGCCATCTATACCCACAGTCACGCTCAATGCATCGCTGGCGATCGCCCAATTGTTGTCCAATTTTGCTAAGTTTGTTTCAACACGATCCCAATCGCAGTTGACAACAGCATAGGGGACAGGTGGTAGATCGGGAGACCAGTTCACTCGTACCAAATCGGGAGTTAAAAAAGAAATTTCTAGCTCAGCTTGCTCGAAATAGAAATACGCACCTCGCTCTGTTGCTGTAGTCCGAAGTAATTTTCCAGGTTGAGTGACTGATTCTGAAGATGAATCGGGAAGATATTGACGCTCGAAGCGATCGCGTTTTAAAGAATAGAAAAATGCATGTGGTATATATTGTAGAAAAAACAGCGACTTGAAAATGTAATTTATTTGCAGCGATAGCTGTTTGAAAAATGTCATAACGATCTCGAAATAGCTCGTAATTATAACTCGTAATTATAAATCTGCGATCGCCCTCAGTCTGAAGCTCAAGAGAAGCAAGGAGCTTACATACTTTGGTTCTCTGTAAATTACTGGATGTGACTTCCAGTTGTAACTACTAATTACGATTTGCTTGACTCTTTTTTAGGCTAATTGCTGAATTGCTGTCGTTCTTCATCTTTTAGAATTAATTTTTATCTATCTCAAGAACGATCCATTTTGTATATATATAGATATATACATAATTAATTGGAATATTTACCTAGTCATCAACAGATTGGGTTCTGAAGAAATTTTGCGCGATCGAGAAGTCAATTAGTCTTCATTCAACAAGTATATCGGGCTTCAACAGAGCAACCAGTAATTCACACAAAGGCATATGCAAATTCCCTCTCCCTATTTAGCGATAACTAATCGACTGGCATCAATGGGAGTCAAGCCTAAATACATTACGGATCTTGACTCAGCGACGACAGCATTGCGGGCAACTGCTAAATTTCTGCACGGTAAAGAGTTGCGATCGGGAGGCTTTGCACCGTCGCTTGTGGGTGCGATTACAGATGCCGTTAGCTATCTTCCTAAAGAACTGGGGAAAAATTTATCTACTCGATCGGGCTGGATCAGTGCATCCTCGCCCAATGTACTAAACGACGTGCGGGCAGAAACCATGTCCCAATGGGTAGTAAACCAATATCCTCAACGGCGTTATCCTGCTGCTGTCATTGGTTCTTCAAACGGTGCTGCCGTGCATCTATGTGCGGCACTTGATATTCCCTGGCTGCCGCAAACACTCCTCGTCTCTTTGCGACACCCCGTTGACCCTGACGAACCAAAACAGGAACTAGAGTGGGCTAAAGCGCCAGCCCAACAACTGCTGGCAAAGAATCCCGATTTGTGCGTGTACCAAATGCACGACCCGAACCAGGATCGTTTAAAAGTTCCCCGCGTTACTTACTTTCGGCTGAAGCGCACTCGTCTCGGCACGCAATTCCAGCAGTTTCTCCAGCAGAATTTAGAGCCAGGGGCGACGCTATTCTTACTTGAGTGCCAATATAGTTGGTTGTCAACACGAGTTAGCGATCGCCATGTTTTTCAATTTGGTGGCAAAGGTAAATTAGCTCCAGATGATTATTTTCAGCACAGCCAGCAGATCGCCAACTTCCTGCAACAGAACGGATCTCGACACCGATATTGGGAACCGCCTACCCCAGATGGTAGGTTGCCAGAATCAGAGTGGGGTTTTGAAGGAGCCTTACGCGATGATGTAGAGCAGTTTGCCCGTCAGCATGGATATCGTATTCGTCGGATTGTCTTCGATTTTCCCCAAGATCTGAGTCCGTTGGTGGCTGACTTGTACCGTTGGTGGTATCGGGAGCGCGGCTTAGAGAGCGATCGCCTCTTAGTGGAATCGTTTGTTTACCTTCAGCCTTGGTGGGCGTTACGCCTCGGATTAGTGCCATTTTGGACGGTATTCAACGATCGCATGTCAGCAGAGCGACTCAATAACTATTTGGATACTGCCAAGCCTTACGATGAGATTTACATGACTCTGTTCTCGAACGGTTTGCAAGCATTGGGTCAGGCTTCGCTGGATGAATGGCGTTCTATTCTCAATCGCGCCCGCACTCGCGGTCAGTTTATCGGTGTGAACGAGCAGACATATCCTGGAGATTTAGCATCGTATACTCGCCACTACACCCACTTGAAGAAACTCAATGGGCGTTACCCAATGCCAGAACCGCTAACGCTACAACAACTCGATAACTTTTTAGCACAAGCAGGCGATCGCTATCCTGTTGATTGGATTGACCAGTATTGTCAAGTCAACTAAGACTTTAGAAGCAGTTCGCGAACAGTTCGATCCTGGCAATTTTTGGTGAGGTGTTGCGATTTTTGCGCCTGAGAAAAGGGCGATCGCACTCTACTTAATTGGAATTGGAGAGAGAAGCGGCATTCTTGACTTGAAAATTCGTTTCCACGAGTTTTACACCTTTTTTCCCTAAGATACAGCAGGCGATCGCCACTCGATTGCTATAAAAATGACAAAGGAACAGCAGCTATGAATCATAACAGATAGATGAAAACCTCAGAAAAACACGTACTCAATCGAGAACGGCAGGAGATTTTGCAACAGCTAGAAGACTGGCTGGAAACACCAATGCTCCTGCTGAGCTTTGCATGGTTGGTGCTGTTTGTCATTGAGTTAATCTGGGGTTTAACTCCCTTACTCCAAGCAATCGGCACGGTTATTTGGATAATTTTCATTCTTGACTTCATCCTCGAATTTACCCTAGCTCCACAAAAGTTTGCCTATCTTCAACGCAACTGGTTAACAGTTATTGCCCTACCATTACCAGCACTACGCCTGTTCAGGTTCGTGCGCGTTTTACGGGTGCTAAATACTGTACGGGCAGCTCGCGGCATCAGGTTACTACGTGTGATTACCCGCACGAATCGGGGGATGCGAGCAATTGGTGCTAGTTTAGGTCGTCGCGGCTTCAGCTATGTTGTAGCAACAACGCTGGTGATTACCCTAGTCGGAGCAGCGGGGATGTATGCATTTGAAAGCAATACTCCCAACGGTGAGGGACTAAATGACTACGGTACGGCGCTGTGGTGGACGGCAATGCTAATGACCACGCTGGGTTCGGAATACTGGCCCCAGACTGCCGAAGGGCGAGTGCTTTGCTTCATCCTAGCGTTGTATGCTTCTGCCGTATTTGGTTACTTGACAGCTGCGATCGCCACATTTTTTATCGGTCGAGATGCCGATGATGACGAGGCGGAAATCGCAGGGGCTAAATCTATCGAAGCACTACACGCTGAAATTACAGCTTTGCGTCAAGAGATTCAGGCGCTATCTCGGCAGAAATTGGAACCGTGAATATTTTGGATTTTATGATGAGGATATTTATTGAAGATGAGACAACGAGATCGAGCCAGCGAATCAAAAGAATTACGTCCTCAAGAGGAATTGGGACTCAGCGATCGCGAAGAAAGAGAAATTACCGAACGCCTTCGACCCAGCGCGATCGTCATTCATGAAACAATTCGGATTGAAGGTGAGAGCGAATTACGCCGCCCAGTTTCCGCCCTTGCTTGGTCTGGACTAGCAGCCGGACTCTCGATGGGATTTTCACTTGTGGGTCGTGGCTTACTACTAGCAAACTTACCCGACCAACCTTGGCGACACATAATTGCCAGTTTTGGCTACACCATCGGTTTTGTCATTGTGGTGATGGGTCGGCAACAGTTGTTTACTGAAAACACCCTGACAGCAATTTTACCCTTGCTGAGTCGTCGCAATCGCAGAGCATTTATGAAAGTGCTGCGATTGTGGACAGTTGTTTTACTCAGCAATTTGTTAGGCACGCTGTTGTTTGCTTGTATTGTAGGATATATCGAGGTCTTTCCCCCCGAAGTGCGAAAAGCGTTCGCTCAAATCGGTCTAGAAGCTATGGCAGGAGGATTTTGGACGCTGCTCGTACAGGGTTTTGCAGGTTGGTTAATTGCCTTAATGGTCTGGCTGCTCCCTGCGGCTGAGTCTTCCCAATTGTGGGTAATTATTATTATCACTGCTGTCATCGGGTTAGGAAAGTTGCCCCACATCATTGCAGGTTCGGTAGAAGTTCTCTACGTAGCGATTACTGGAACAACTGACTGGACGGCGTATTTTCGCTTTGCAATTCCCACCTTACTCGGCAATATTTTGGGTGGAGTTTCTTTAGTGGCTGCTGTGAACCACGCTCAAGTTGCTCCCCAAAGAACATAAATTTCAGTTCTTCAACGAATTTGGTGGCTAACCCATGAACGAACTAAACATTGCATTAGACCTGACTTGAAAATCTATTTTCATTTCTGGGGGTGAGGGTGTGGGCTGTCGCCCACGCCCTCATGCCGACGCTTACAAAAGGTGACTATGGAAGACTGAGTTCATAGTTGTACAACCCAGCAATCAGATTAAATCGTAAACCAAATCTTCGCCGCCGATTGCGCGCTTCGCTCTGATAAAATCCGAAATATCTTCAGCCGATAATTCACCTGCTCTCCAACTACTCGCTGTTGAGCTAGCTGCCGATTCCTACGCTTTTGTTGAGAATGCAACACACCACCCCTTGGCTTTTTTTGGGGCGTGCGGCTATTGGCATGAAGCCGTTTTCTTCCTTGATATCCCTTGTCAGCCAAACACTCGATTTCGGAGTTGAATTTGAGTTTAGTATCTTTGAAAAGCTGAAAATCATGCCTTTTCCCTTTGGCGTAAGCAGTACAAATAATTTCTTGAGTTGATTGGTTCACTACAACTTGTGATTTAAATGTATGTCGTTTTTTCTTGCCACTGTAGAACTGTTTCTGTTTTTTTTGGACGCTCAATCGGGCTTTCCGTCACATCTACTACCACAATTTCAATTTCATGCTCCGGTTCCAAAAGTTTCTTCTTGCCTGGCAGCCGAAATTTTCTTGAGCGAATCAAAGTATCTTCTACATTGCGAATGATGCGGTAGGCGGTAAACTCATAAACATCCCCAGTTTGAGCAATATGAAAATAGGTGCGATCCTCACGTAGGTATTCTAGGGTCATTCATACTTGCGCTTCTAAGCTAAGTTGACGCTTGTCTACCTGGTTTCAATTGCTGAAGAGCTTGCTGCATCACTGTTACCATTTGATTCAAGGTTTCAGGACGCACACCGCATAGCCGTTTAAATGCTTCTGGCTGGAGATGTTTTACTCGCTCGTAGGTCATGGAATTTCCTCCTCTAACCTACTTTTGCCATCTCTCCCTACCCTTTTGCAAGAAGTCTAATCTTCAGTGGCGGTGTTGCTGTCATTAGCAGCAGGTGCGGCTGGGGCGCTCAATCTCGTGCAGTCGCAAAGAAGTAGCTTGGTATCTGGTGCATCAGTAGGAATGCTCGTCGCTGCTTCACTAGCGCCACCTGCGGGACTCGTGGGGATGGCTGTGGCGATCGGCAGGTGGGATATGGCAACGAGCGGATTGTTCGTCCTATTGCTGCAACTGGTGGGAATTAATTTGACTGCCGCAATCTTATTTCGCGTCTTTGGCTTGTCCGTGCAAGGATCTCGCTATCGGCGGGGCAAGCAATAGGTATTTGCGGCAACTCTGGCTGTGACTGTGGCAGTCTTGGTAGGTTTATTAACTTGGCAGTTGAGCAGTCCACCCCAGTTTCAACGTTCTACCCGCGCTCAACGAGCAAGGGCGGAAATTGGGCAGGTGGTAGAAGCAAGCAAGACTACTAACTTAGTCGAGGCTAACATCCGCTTCACTCGCTCGAAAGTTCAAGGACAGAAGACGCTGCTTGGTGTCGTTTACGTTCAGCGTCGAAAGGGAGTCACCGCATCAACAGAGGAAATTCGCAACACGCTTACCCGTCAAATCCAAATGCGCTTATTAGACCGAGGTTTTAACGTGACACCGTTGATTGATGTCAACGTGTTAGAAGCACCAAATAAAACTTGAACTTGATTCAGCCTGTGAAGTACTTGTGGGAGACTAGCTATAGCATCCAACATCAGGAGAGTAGCGATGCTACTGGCGTTTCAAGCGGTTTTGTGCGTGATTCTGGTGGTTCTTGTCGGTACGTGGCTGTCGCAAAGTGCGGACGTGCTGGCAAAGAAAACTGGTTTGGGGCGTAGTTGGGTCGGCGCAGTTTTATTTTCCTAACTAACTCTGATTTCTATTTTTCTTCTGCCTAGAGTGATAAAACAGGGTTAATAAATATAGTTTAGCTTATCCACAACTATCGTACTTGCATTAAGACACGATTTTTTCGGGTATAATGCACTGATTCAGTTTGGAGACAATATTTGCCCAACTAACACCCACCAAACTCGGCAATACCAAATGAGCGTTCCCAACCCGTTCTACGGGACCATTACCCACCGCCCACATATATGCAGCCAAAGCTGCCTCAATACCTGCGGTAGCATCTTCAAATACGACACATTCAGAGGGAGGAAGCCGGAGTTGATTGGCGGCGTAGAGAAACAGATCGGGAGCGGGTTTAGGGCGATCGACGCTATATCCGTCTGCGATCGCATCAATCCATTGGGCAATGCCCAATTTTTCAATTACGGTACGGGCATTTTTACTGGCAGATGCGATCGCTACCCCAATTCCAAGTTGGTGCAGTTCCCTGAGCAATGGCAATGCCCCTGGTAGTAAATCGGCTGGTGTCACTGACTGAATGAATTCCTGGTAGTAGCCATTTTTGCGCTCCATCATCTCTTCAAGCTGTACCTCCGTATAGGGACGACTGCCAACAATTTTTAGCAGCGATTCTCGTCGAGAAATTCCCCTTAAGGCTTCATTGGCTTGGCGATCGAACGGTAATCCCTCTTCGTCGGCTAAACGTTGCCAAGCGCGGTAATGATACTCTGCAGTATCGGTCAACACGCCATCAAGATCGAAAATCGCGCCTCGAAGGGTAAGTTTGGCAGGAAGGGAGGTTACTTCGTGCATTGCTGGCGATTGGGGTTCTGGTTTGGGAGAGTTCGCTTCGGTTAGTTCAGAAGTGAAATCAAAAGGATGCCAAGTGCCGCGCCAATGTAGTTTAAAGGCAAGCCGCGTCCAATGGGGAGGAAGGTGAGGTGTAGCAACGGGCTGACGATCTTGAAAGCGAATCCCGGCAAAGCCAAAGACGATCGCCTGCCACGCACCTCCAGCACAGGCTCCGTGAATGCCCTCGGTAGCATTACCTCGCGTGTTTTCTAAGTCTACCAATGCCGCTTGCATAAAGTGTTGGTAGGCTGTTTGACTATCTCCCAAATCAGCCGCTAAAATGGCGTGAATGGCAGGACCGAGGGACGATCCATAGGTGATATCGGTGCGGGGAGCGTAATAATCCCAGTTTGTTTTTAAACGATCGGGACTGTAAGGAAACTCTTGCAATTGACGCATTAAGTATAACAGCATCAGGACATCGGGCTGCTTCAAGACTTGCCGTTTGTTTGCCCCGTCAATACCCAGAATCGTTTGCATCGATTGGGTGCGGGGTTCGTAGGCTTGCAGATCGATATCCTCTAAGTTGCAGAAGCCTTCAAACTGCTCGATAAATCCCGTATCCGAGCGGTAAGGAATCCAGAGGTGAGCGGCAATATCCTGCCAGCGTTGCCTGCGTTCGGAGGTAAGTTCTAATTTTTGTGCCAGCGCGGTAGCTCGATCGGGAAAGGTATTTTGCAACCATACATAGACGGCGATCGCTTTCTCTAAGTGCCACTGTGCCATGCGGTTGGTGAAAGCATTGTTATTCACATGCTCGTGATATTCATCGGCTCCAATAACTTCCCGCAGTTCGTAGCGTTCAAATTGGTTATTCCACTCTACCCGACTCATCCAAAAGACAGCCGTATCCAAAACGATCTCTGCACCATAATCGCGCATCCAATCGTCATCGCCCGTCGCCTGCCAGTATTGCCAAATCGCGTAGGCAATATCGGCACTGATGTGAATTTCGCGATCGCGGCACCAGATGCGAATATCGCTGGCATAGGGATCGGACGGCAATGCCCAGCGAGGCGTGACTTCATCGCCCGTATCGGCACTTTCCCAGGCAAACATTGCCCCCTTATAGCCATAGCTGCGGGCTTTGCGGCGTGCCCCTTCCAGGGTGTGATAGCGGTAGCTCAGTAAATGGCGGGCTAACTCTGGCTGAGTAAAAGTAAACAGGGGCAGCATGAAAATTTCTGTATCCCAAAAGATATGCCCCCGATAGGCAAAGCCAGACAGAGTTTTCGCTGGAATGCTGACCCGCCGATCCTGTCGAGGAGCGCCAATCAGTAATTGAAACACGCTATAGCGAGCGGCAAATTGCGCTTGGGTATCGCCTTCAATAATGATATCACTAGTCTGCCAAGCTGCTTCCCACGCTTGTTTGTGCTGCTGCCAACAAGTTGGATAGGCAGGCATTATCGCTAGTTTGCTGCGTGCTGCTTCCAGGGGACGCTCGACTTCTCGCGAGGTGTAAACTGTAATCATCTTCTCTACTAACACCGTTTGTCCCATCGCCGCTTGGTAGGATGCAGCCAAGGTGGGATAGCCTGGTGCGCTTTCAAGTTGGAAGGTAGCCCCTGTCCCCTGAAGCGTCAATGTTGCTGCCATGCCCAATTCAATTTGGGATTGGCGGGTGCGAGCCGAAAGCCAAATTGCGGGTTGGAGTTGAAAATCTTCACTGCTGTCGTCTGAAGTCTGTTCCTGGGCGAGCAATTCCCAATGATTAAAGCCCTGATTTTCGGCATAGCCATTGATACTGGCATGAACCTCAATCTCGCCATCCCAATCGAGCGGTGTAATCAGACAGCGCACTGCCAAAATGTGAGGATCGGCTAAACTGGCAAATCGTTCAAAATGAAGATCCAGCGTCTTCCCGCTAGGGCTACGCCAGCGAACCGAACGCCTGAGTAATCCATATTGTAAATCGAGCCGTCGTTCGTAGGACAGCACCTCTCCTCGATCCAAGCGAAATTGTTCCACCCGCCTAGACGAGGGTTCGCCATTGAGGGTAATGGTTAACGGCAGCCAGTCCGGACAATTGACTAGTTCGGTGTACATCACGGGTACCGCGTCATACACCCCATGAATCAGAGTCGCGGGCATCGAGTGGGGATAGCCTTCTTCAAAACTGCCGCGAGTGCCTAAGTAGCCGTTGCCAATCGTGAATACTGTTTCTCTGGCATGGAGTTGGTTCGGATCGAAGCCCCGTTCGATTGAAACCCAATCTGTATAAATTAGGTTGTTGGTTTGGGGAAGTGCGGTTGATGTTGGAACTTTAGGATTTCCCAGGACATGACTAACTGACTGGCTCATTTTCGCTCCTTCCCCGCTTATCGCTGCCCATGCTGTTCTAAAATTTGCGCGGCTCTGGGTTTGTAAAGCAAGTGAAATAAAGCATCGAGATAGCATTGCAACGCTTCTCGACTGCTGTGAGAAATGTAATCCCAAAAGCCGTAAACTCTAGCGAATAATAATAATTGTTTCACATGAGACTGCCAATTGCAGTGCCGCTCGATGTGTTGAATGGCTCGTTCGGAAATGTTGTACCAAACTTGCGGGTCGGCATCACATTGATCGAGAAACTCCAAAATTTTCCCATCGGTGCGATCGAAATCCGTGGGGTTGATGTAAAAACCGTTTTCGCCATCTTGGATAATATCTGCAATGCCACCAAATTCAGTGGCAAAGACAGGTAAGCCCGATCGCATTGCCTCTAGAACGCTACGCCCAAATGCCTCAAAGCGGGCAAAGTTGATAAAGATTCCCCGCTTATTGGCGATCGCGCGATACACTTCGCTCATCTCCTCACTTTTAAGTTGCATTCCAATCCAGCGAATTTGTCCCTGGAGTCGATCTCGCTCGATTGTTGTATGGAGTGTTTCAATTTCCTGCGCCTCCTCAGAAGTGCTAGCTTCAGCCCCGTGCAGTTTATTCGTAATCAGAATCAAATTGCAGCGCTCTCGGAGTGCTTGAGACTGGGCAAACCATTTGATTAACCCAGTTTGATTATTGGTTTGGCTTATCGCACCCACCGCCAAAATCGGACGTTTTTCAAGGTTGTCTAAACTTCCAAAAATTGTGGAGTCTTGGCGATTGAAGAGCAGATCGCGAACCTGTTCGTGCAGTTGGCGATTTTGCGATTCTGGTTGAAAATAAGGAAAATAGCGCAACTGATTGATACCAGGAGGAACGACATTAAACCGAGGGCTAAACAGATTGATGCCATCCACCACATGGTAAAGCTGCGGCATCGTAAAGCATTTATAAGACTCATACTGACCGATCGCATCTGGAGTGCCAACGATCTCTTGGTATGACGAGGCAATGATGAAATCTGCGGCATTCATACCGATCAGATCGGCGGTAAATTGGGCTGAAAAATGATACTGTGCTTCAAACTCTTGCCAGTAAAGATCGCTAAATAAATATCTAGACTTTTCTAGCGAGTGAGCGATATTGCATTGAATCGCATTAAAATGACGCGCGAGGAGAAACGCCACCAAGTTGCCATCGCTGTAATGACCGATCGCTAAATTGGGTCGTCCGCCTAAATGCTTCACGAGTTGCGGTGCCGCATCCAATGCAAAGGATTCTAGATAGGGCCAAATTTCAAATTTAGAAATCCAGTTTTGGGTGACATTGGGGTTGAACTCGCGGAAGGGGACGCGCAAAATCCAGCCATTTTTGCTGCATTCTAGTTTCTCCAGCCGCTGGTTGCACAGGGTTCCTTCACAGTTGGGAATCAGCCGTGTCAGGATAGTGACATTGGGTTGAATACCGAGCCAACTCAGCCCCGCTTGTTCGACATCCTCTTGCAGCTGTTGTTCCAGTTGTCGTGCTTGCTCCAGGATGTAGATCGCCTGTCCCATAGTTTCGGCGCGTCCTAGCACTTCTTCTTGTCCCACCCAACCGTGAATCGAGATTAAAACAACTCGTAAGAAGGCAGGAATGCGGGAGACGAATGCCTCTAGCAAAGCGGGAGATGGGGTCGTCAGGAGGCGATCGAGCAGTTCTAGGGTTTCGTAAACTCGTCCGGCAGTATTGCCCCAACCTGGTTCAAAGCCCAATTCTTGGAGGGCAGGGTGCAGCGTGACATAGGGGGTATCTGCTGGATATTGACTGACTTTTTTTAAAGCTTGCAACACAGCTTCATGCAGCTGAGTTCCCGAAGGAATGCGATCGCCGATCGAAAGCGGAATGCCATCAAATTCCTGGCGTTGCAAAACTCTAAACAGCGCCTCTACCCAATAGTCTGGATTCGTCGATAATTGGTCGCAGAGGTAATGATTGAGAAACGTTAACCCCTGACCAATATTCCGAGGGTCGTCAATGCTGGGCGTGTCTCGGTGAAACGGAGCAAAGTTAATATCTAGAACCTGGGAAAGGTCATGGTGGACGAAGCGATCGGACTGGATGGCAGTGCTGGCGCGATCGCGGGCATTCAGTAGCATTCGCACGGGAACCTGTTCAAACTGAGATAAATCGGCACTCAGTCGCCAGCTTTCCTGACTGGCAATGCGGGTGCGAATTACCAACCAGATGTTATCCTCTTCCAGAAGCATCTCATGAATGGCATGAATTAGTTCACCCAGGGCAGACGAGCGAAAGAAATAAATCGGTTTTTCTTGCTCGTGGCAATAGTTGGCAAAGGCTTGCAAAATTTCATTTCTTAGCAGATATCGTCGCTCGGTGGTGGATAGTTGCCGCTCAATGAACCGCTGGAAATCCGTTTTTTCATCACTCTCTAAAACTACCCGAATTAGCGTTTCCATCAGCGACTCCTGGCAAGCTTTGCCTGTAGCTCAGCAGGTTAACGATATTATCCCCTCTACTTAAAGATGTTAGCCTATCGACACAACTGGAATCGTCTTCCCTTGGAAAGGGTCAGTATCGAAGTATTACAACTGTCATCCCAATATCTCGTAGTTCGTGGCGCTCGGCACGATCGAGGATCGTTGCAGACATCATCATTGCCATGCGATTGCTCGCGATCGTCTGCCGCAGAAATTCCCGATCGAAGTCTGGTGCATTGTTCAGTTCGGCTAAATCTGTTTCGATAACGTGTCGCCTGTATTGCTCTGGTTCATCCTCCTTCAGATCTCTGTGCCACCAGCGGCTGAAGTAGCTGGGTGCATTGGTTCCATACCACAACCGATGCCACGCTTATAGTTATTGAAGTTCCTGCGCTTTGGTTTGTTTAATGGCAGCGGCTATGGTTTTAATTTCCTGATGCGTAGCCCGACTCAAAGCAAGTTCAGCCATTGCAATTGCTTGCTCGTCGTGGAAGATCGTCCATTCGGTGTAATGGCGTTCGCTGCGACTAGCAATAGCCACTCTGGGAGCAGAGACAGGCATATTTGAGGCGGAATTATCTAGTTTCAAATCTCGATCTTGAGCTTGCACGCGAGCGAGTGTTAACAATGACGCGATCGCACTACCAGCTAGCAAGCCTACAAAATTGAAGATTTGATTTATAACTAATATCGACTCGCATATCCACCACCTTCCAGTAGTTAGATAGGGTTCAATTGGCAATTAATTTCTCTACAGAACACTGGCGTTACTCACTCCTGACCCCAGCTCGGCTCTACTCTCAATTTAAGCGAAAAAGTTGAGGACTTTGTGAGAAGGCTGAGCATAGTGGGATTAACAGTTACTACCATCAGCTTCAAGTTATTTATCCGCTCGATCGCAGGTATTCCTAACTCAATCGTTCAAACAAATGACTGAATGCTTCATTCTGCAAGAGCAAGGCTTCTTTTTTCAAAAAATTTTGTCAATAGCTAAAATCAACCAGCCTCTATTCATTGGGTAAATCTCCTACTTGTATCTTTCCGGGAGTTTTTATATGGTGAAAAATATAATCGAACCCCATCGCTAAAGATTTCTCAGCGACTTGAATTTCACTACAAGAGATAAAAGCTTTGCTACGTTAAGGAGACTGGCATGGTCAA
The DNA here is from genome assembly GCF_032860985.1 of Chroococcidiopsis sp. SAG 2025. GTDB lineage: Bacteria > Cyanobacteriota > Cyanobacteriia > Cyanobacteriales > Chroococcidiopsidaceae > Chroococcidiopsis. The sequence goes on along the minus strand of NZ_JAOCNC010000001.1, from coordinate 4,378,572 downwards.
CGTTCAACGTGCGGCGATTAACAAAAATAGTGTTTTAACAGAAGAGCGAAAGCAGACAACTTTATCAAAACTATCTCGCTTGCAGCAAAATTCTACTCCTGCTGAGGACGCTATCCACTCCGAACCTGTTTTGTGCTACTACACGAATACCACTAACCATATTCAGATTATTCGGAGTGCCAAGATTGTTAATTATTACTTCGAGCGAGTTGTTTTCCCAGGACAGCGGCTTTTATTTGAAGCTGTGCCAGAGGCTCAACTAGAAGTTCATACAGGTACAACGGTGACGGCGATTCTATCGGATAGAGTTCCTTGTTCTCGCTTGCGCGTATCTAGCGATTAATTCAATTGTGACGGCAGAAAAAATCCAGTGCACATACACTGGATTGATTCTAAATTGCTAATCGAAGTTGAATTTCTAGCTCATGCCTACATGAGAGCGATCGTATGTCGCCCAGAAACTCGTGCGCGTCATGCCTTGAATGTGGTTCCAGAAGCGAGTCGCTTCTTCAGTTGAAAGCCCAACTTTCGCACCCACACGACTCAGCATCGATTGTTCGCGCTGTTTAATCTGCCGATGGTGTTGCATCATCAAGGTGCGAGCTTGTTCTCGAATAGACGAGACAGCAGATTTGGTTTGTTCGGCAACAAAGCTAGTCCCTCGATTGTTATCTTGCATACAATTCACCTCCTCCGCATTTGTGAGGTGAAGAGCGTTCCCAGCCTACAACTAGGCTATAATGCCTATGGAATACCTTCTAACTACATCTGTTGACTGTCTGTCATTCAAGATGCTGTGAGGCAGCGGCTACAGAACTTTCTCCTATCTGTATTATAAAATACAATTTGCTCAATTTTCTCGAACTCATCGCGAGCAAGATGCGATCAACAACTTAAATTTTTAATCCTTGAGATTCCAGCTTTATTGAACATCCTTGCTTTTCAATGGATGCAAGCGGTTTAACCGATCGCGGTATCCTCAGTCACTTTATCGATCCAGGCTGTGAATTTTACTAAATTGAGTAAACCGAAGGAAGTTATGAAGGCAATGTCCACGGTATCGAGACCTCTTGCCATCAGAATACGCCCGAATCGGGGGATATTATGACGAGCATCGAACGCATACCAGCGATCGTCAAGGTATACTCGAACCGTGTACTAAAATCCATTGGCAGGGGATAAGGAGGAACATCGATGTCGCCAAGATAGCCTGCGGCACAACGGGCTGGAATGTGCAAACAACGGCAAAAGGTAACAGCTAAATGCATGAAATCTCGACAAACTCCAGCGCGCTCGGTATACACGTCATAGGCGGTTTTGGTAAGACGGGCATATTGGTAGCTAAAGCGCACGCGATCGTGTACCCAATCGCAAACAGCGTAGTTGCAGTCAATGATGAATTAGCGCGACAGGGATTTCGGGTGTTGGGGTTGCCGCTCATCAGGGTGACAAACAGTTGTTAGAGCTGCGATCGCAAGAACTAGAGCAAAATTTAATCTTCATTCCCGCCAGCATTGACAATTTTGCAAATTTTAGCAGTGGATCTGGGGACGGATATGGTTCCAGCATTAGCACCTTTAACTAACTGGCAATGGTTGCTCTTGCTATTCTGTCCGCCACTCCTGCTAGGCGCAGAGGAATTGCGAAAAGCCATTTTCCGCCAGCCGCGATCGCTAATAATGTTAAGAAACCACACTAAAAGGTTTACGGGCAAGGTCAAAAGCTGTTGATGGTAACATTTTGCTAATTTTTAGCCAAGCTCGTTCTGTTTGCAATAAATTGATGATGGCGAACTCCATCCTACTATTTACAAAGACAATTCTTGTCAGTTTTTGTCATACTATCTATCTAAAATTGAAATTTCTCAAACTAATAGCTCAAATGGAATAAATCCAAATGTATGTGACTTACAGGTAATTTTGAAATGACACTGGAATTAGAGTCCGAAGAAGTTAAAGTCAAGCAGATTTTTGCCGGAATTACTGCAGTGATTCTAGCACCGATTGTTCTACCTTTAGCAGCGGGAGTTAACACTCCTCTGGGCAAAGCCGCACTCAAGAACTCAATCTTTATTTCTGAAAAAGTTAAGGAAGCATTAGCTCAAACTCAAGAAATTGTGGAAGATTTAGTTGTAGAGGTACAAGCTGAATTAGCCGCACAACCGCAGACAGAAATAAATTCTACAGTAACTCAAAACCAGTTTTCAAACCTAAAATCACCGATCGCTGAAGAATTAATAAATGTAATATATAGCTTCAACGAGCAAATTAGACAAACAACATCAGGAGTTGTCGATCTGCGCTGGCTAGTACCTGCGGGACTTGGTGCGCTCGCCCTCCGACAAATACTGACCAAAGGGCTAGAACTTGACGAAATTCCTTGGTACACTTTGGCGTGGTATGCATTTGATACTTTCACCAAGCTGAACGAACCCGAATAATTGTCATAGTAAAAGTAGAGGAGGTAATGCCTACCTCCTATAAGAGATAGTAAAATTCAAGTGTAGGGGATCGACTACCATCTTTCGTAATAGATAGTTAAAAATAAATTAACTCTTTTTTAATCACCAATTTTTTAACGTTTTATTGGGGTAAAAAGTTTGTGTTGCAAGCAATCCATACTACTATCAAAGGTAGGGCTAGATTCAAGATTAACGAACTTTATCGCTCGGAAGCTTTGAAGCTACACCTAGAGCGATCGCTTGCCACTCGCTCGGAAATTCTATCTGTTTCTGCTAATATTCTGACGAGCAATATTCTAGTTAATTTTGATTCTTCAATTGATGCGATCGAGGTAAAATCGTTAATTGAAGAAATTGTGACAGAGTACAATCACAAAAATCGAGGAATTCAGCAAACAAACATAGCGCTAAGCAGAGAGCGATCGCCTCAACCCACGACTAGTACGCAAAAGCAAACAACCCAAGACTGGCATTTAATGGCAGTAGATTCCGTTCTAGAGGCATTGCAGACATCGCCACTCACAGGATTGTCTGACGATTCTGTGGCTGAAAAATTACAGAAATATGGACTGAATGCTCTACCCGAATCAGCAATTCGCTCCGATCTCAAAATACTACTCGATCAGTTTAAATCTTTGCCAGTTGGTTTGCTGGGTGTTGCTGCTGGAATTTCATTTTTCACGGGAGGATTCGTCGATGCTTTAGTAATCATCGGTGTTATTGGTCTGAATGCGGCTATAGGTTATGCCACAGAAAGCCAGTCCGAAAAGATCGTTCATTCCCTAAAAAGCTGCGAACCAGCATCAACTTGGTCAATCAGAAATGGTAGTCAGATAGAAATACCTACAGAAAAAGTTGTTTTAGGAGATATATTACTTCTGAAACCAGGGATTTATGTAGCCGCAGATGCTAGATTGCTCGAAGCCGATAACCTGAGCGTTGATGAATCCGCCCTAACCGGAGAGAGTTTACCTATCACGAAAACAACTGCATCCCTCACAGGTGAAGATATCCCTTTGGGCGATCGCTTCAACATGGTTTACAAAGGCACTGTAGTCACTGGCGGTCGAGGATTGGCTGCGGTTGTGGCAACAGGTGGGTTTACTCAAATGGGCAAAATTCAACAACAAGTTGACGCAGCAACAGCAACAGAAACACCCCTAGCCAGACAACTAGACGAAGTTGGCACTCAGTTAGTTTTGTTGAGTTTAGGAATTTGCGGCTTTGTGTTTGGAATTGGAGTTTTGCGGGGATATGGGTTGCTACAAATGCTGAAGTCATCTATATCCCTAGCAGTTGCAGCCGTTCCCGAAGGACTGCCGACGATCGCCACGACAACTCTAGCCTTAGGCATTCAAGATATGCGCCAGCATAACGTCCTCGTCCGCAGTCTCAACGCTGTAGAGGCATTGGGTTCAGTACAAACAATTTGTCTCGATAAAACCGGAACGATTACTGAAAATACGATGTCAGTCGTCGAGATCCATACAGATAACAGACAAATTCAAGTAAATGGCTGTCAATTTATTGCTGGATCGGAAAACATTAATCCCTATACCTGTGATGAATTATTGAAGCTGATTCACGTCACGGTTTTGTGTAATGAAAGTCAAGTTAGCCAACAAGGAAGCGAATATATAGTTACGGGTTCGGCAACGGAGAATGCTTTAATTTATCTGGCGATCGCCGCTGGAGTCGATGCGATCGCGCTCAAGCAAAAATATCGGCTATTACAAACTCAAGCGCGATCGGAAAATCGCAACTACATGAGTACAATTCATGCTGTTGATGCGGCAGATCGGTTAGTTGCTGTCAAAGGCAGTCCCACCGAAGTCGTCCAAATTTGTCAGTGGTGGCGGAAAAACGGGCAACTCGTACCGCTGACAGAAGCAGATCGGCAAGCAATTGAAATTGAAAACGATCGGATGGCTGGGAAAGCGCTGAGGGTACTGGGCGTAGCTTATGCTTCAGCAATTGAGAATGGCGATCGTCAAGAATTGACATGGTTGGGGCTAGTGGGGATGGCAGATCCGATTAGAGCCGGAGCCAAAGAGCTGATGCGAGACTTTCATCAAGCTGGGATTGATACAGTCATGATTACCGGGGATCAAAGCCCAACTGCTTATGCGATCGCCAAGGAATTGCAACTGAGTAAAGACGAACAACTAGAAATTCTCGATTCAACTCATCTCGATCGCCTCACGCCTGAAGCACTCACAGCACTCGTCGATAAAGTGGATGTTTTTGCCCGCATCAGTCCCAGTAATAAATTGCAAATTGTCCAAGCTTTGCAAGCAGCCGGAAAAGTAGTGGCAATGACAGGCGATGGCATTAACGATGCTCCAGCGCTCAAAGCAGCCGAAGTTGGCGTAGCAATGGGTAAAGGGGGAACGGATGTAGCGCGGGAAGTGGCAGATATTATTTTAGAAGATGACAACCTGGAAACGATGATTGTCGCTGTGAGTCGGGGACGGACAATCTACAACAACATCAGAAAATCCGTACATTTTCTCCTATCTACCAATCTCAGCGAAATTTTGGTGATGACGACTGCAACAACAGTGGGATTGGGCGAACCTTTGAATGCAATTCAACTTTTGTGGCTGAATTTAGTCACGGATATCTTTCCTGGGTTGGCTCTCGCTTTGGAACCACCAGAACCAAATGTTCTCAGTCAACCGCCCCGCAGTCCTCAAGAGCCGATTATTAAAAATTCTGACTTGAGCAGAATTGCCTTTGAATCAGCAACAATATCTCTGTGTACTTTGGGAGCCTATAGTTATGGCATTTTCAGATATGGTGTCGGACAGCAAGCAAGTACCATTGCTTTTATGAGTCTGACATCGGCGCAACTGCTGCATACAATTAGCTGCCGTTCGGAAACACACAGCATTTTTAGTCAAACCAAATTGCCGAACAATCGATACTTAAATATGGCGCTTGTCGGCTCTTTTGCCCTACAAGTCCTGGCTTTAAGTCTTCCACCGTTGAGGAGTATTTTAAAAATTACACCGCTCGATCTTTTAGACGGTGCTGTCATTGGAGCTAGTGCTTTATTGCCTTTGTTAGCGAACGAAAGCACGAAAAACACTAAGCAAGGTGAAAGTCAATGAAAAAAGACTTCATGTTTACATCTGAGTCGGTAACTGAAGGACATCCCGATAAACTTTGCGATTTAATTAGCGATGCGATCGTAGACCGTTTTTTGCAACAAGATCCTTATTCGCGGGTAATTACAGAATGTGCTGTCTCTACAGGCATTGTTTTTATTGCTGCTAGATTTGAACCAAATGCTAATGTAGATTTCCCCAATGTAGCGAGACAAGTTATCGATCGCGTTGGCTACGATCGGTTTGAATTTAACGGCAAAACTTGTAGTATTCTAACTAGTTTGAGAGAATTACCTCCAGATAAAGATCGGTTTGACGAAAAAAAATTATCTTATGAGGAAATAGAGCAAATTCCTGTCAAAAATATTGTCAATGTTTTTGGCTTTGCCTGCCGTCAAACTTCGTCCATGATGCCACTACCAATTTGGTTAGCGCACAAATTAGCCAGACAACTAACGCATGTTAAACTGCAAAATATTCTCTCGTATCTTGCTCCTGATGGCAAAACTCAGGTAGGAATTGAATATAGAAATAGCAAACCACACAGAATTCATAGTATTAGTGTTATTGCCAGTCAAAATAGTCCATCACAGCCCGATTTAAATCGACTTCAGGACGATATTCGCACCACAGTTATCGACCCTGTATTTCAAGATGAAGAAATTAGACCTGATGCCCAAACACGGATATTTATTAACCCTGACGGATTAGTTATTGGCGGTGGTCCTGCATTACATTCTGGGGTGACAGGGAGAAAAAATGACGTAGATACCTATGGAGAATATGCCAAGCATAGTGGCTCAGCTCTAAGCGGTAAAGACCCAATTAGAATAGATCGAATTGGAGCTTACGCAGCTCGTTATGCAGCTAAAAATGTCGTAGCCGCAGGAATTGCTGATGAATGTGAAGTGCAATTAAGTTATTCTATCGGACTAGCAAGACCTGTCAGTATTCAGGTAGAAACTTTTGGCACTGGCAAAGTTGCTGATGAAAAAATTACTCAGCTTTTAGAACAACATTTTGATTTTCGGCTGGCTGGAATCATCAAGCAATTTAACCTAAGATTTCTGCCGTCACTAACTAAAGGTGGTTTTTACAAACAATTAGCTGCTTACGGTCATGTTGGTAGAACAGATGTCAATCTACCTTGGGAAGTTACTGATAAAGTTGACCTATTTTAGAGCTGATTTATAAAGTAAAAATCAAGCAGCTAGTCGTCTCAGCATCAGCCGTACCATAGCAGCGTAGACCATAGATTCACTTATTTCCGGTAGGAGTTCATAATCCTTACTTAGTCGTCGATAGCGTCCTAGCCAGCCAAAAGTTCGTTCAACTACCCATCTTCTGGGCAAAACTTCAAACCCATCTGTAATCCGCTTAACTATTTCTACTTCTGCACCGCAGACTACCATTACAGCTTGTGCAAAATTCTCTCCACTGTAGCCACTATCTGCCCAAATTAGCTCTAAAGACTTAGAGTTATAGCACTCTTCTAGCAATGCCACTATTGCTCCTAATCGTTCTGAAGCATTAGCTTCGGTGATTACTACACCCATTAGTAGTCCTTGAGGATCTACTACGACATGGCGTTTGCGACCTTTAACTAGCTTGCCGCCATCAAAGCCGGATACTTCCCCTTTTTTCCGTCGTTTTTACGGACTGGCTATCCACAATTGCAGCAGTAGCTTGATGAGATTTGCCCAGCTTCATCCGTACTTGTTCACGTAAGGCAAGATTTATCTGCTGCCAAATTCCTCGTTTTTGCCAACGCCGAAAGTAATAATAAACCGTTGAATAGGGTGGGAAGTCATGTGGTAGCATCTCCCAAGCACAGCCAGTTTTCAGCAAATAAAAGATGGCATTTACTACCTCACGCATATCCACAGTACGTGGATGTCCTCCTGGTCTTACAGGTGGAATTAATGGTTCAATGATTTGCCATTCTCGATCGGTTAAATCACTTTTGTAAGCTTTTCTACTCATGAGGCAATGCTTTGGGCTACTGTCTTGTCATAGTAAAAGCCTCTTGCCTCCATTCTCGCTGCTTTCAACTTTTCTTTATAAATGACCTCTAAGTTTACAAGAGCAACTTATGAACGATACAAATTACAAAACAATCTCAGCTCTGATACCATTTCTGGAAAATCAAGCACTGTTTTCGCTCACTTTTTCTAATGCTTCTACAATGTAAGACCACCCCGTGAGCGACACAATTACTGTGGATGAGAGAGAATTAATTAAATCAAAAACTTTATCTCTAAGGAGAGATAAGCTATTGAAATTCTTGCCTTTGAAGTACTTCTTTAAATCTTCCCACAATCGTTCAATGGGAGTGAGTTCTGGAGAGTGAGCTGGCTGAAAGATAGGCAGCACATTGTCTGGTCACACTAGAGTCGTGGCGGTATGACAACTAGCAAGGGAAGAGATGCAAGAGATTAAAACTATCGGGAAAGGCAGCCGCAAATAAGTCAATAAACTGTTGGAAGCAGACAGAATCGAGATGCGAAAATTCATAGAAAAAGTGTTCTCCACTTAAAGGTTCCACTGCTCCATAGTACGACAGTTGTAGATAAGCTAAACTAGATTGATTAGAAACACGGCTTAGCAATGCTCGATACATCCAACGTTTTTTTAACAGGTGTTGCATTAGAAGCGCTCTCGCAATGGAGCAGTACATTGAAGGCGTTTCAGCAAAAATTGGGAACACTTTGCCCGTTTGGAAGCACGCCTTGCAGCCTTTGATTATATTCAAGTACTACTGAGTTCGGTGGAGCGGAAGAATGGTTGGCAAATGGCAGAACAAGTAGGGTATGCCAATCCCTATCGCTTCCAGCATCTACTAGGGCGAGCGCAGTGGAACGCGGACGCAGTGTGTGCAGAAATTAGAAAGTATGCAGTGGAGCATTTGAAGAGTGAAACAGATATTTTGGCAATTGATGAAACAGGTTTTCTCAAGCAAGGAGAGCAGTCAGTTGGCGTACAGGTGCAGTATTATGGCACGACTGGACATTTGGAGAATTGCCAAGTGGGTGTGTTCATGTCCTATATCGGTGATCAAGGACAGACGTTGGTCGATCGCCGTCTGTATCTACCGCGTTCATGGGCTGAAGATCGAAGCAAACGTAAGAAGGGGGGGATTCCAGAAGAGATCGAATTTGCGACTCCTCCTCAACTAGCGCAGATGTTGTCTTCAGCAATTGATCAGGGAATTCGTCCTGCTTGGTTCGTAGCTTTGGAGGTCTATGGCAACGACGGTTCGTTCTGGTGGTGGCTGGAGAAGACTGCCAAACAGCCCTATGTACTGACAGTGAACAAGAAGCAGCCTGTAGTTATTGGTTGGCTCTTGTTTCGAGCTGAAGACTTATTACCACAATCAGATTCGCAGCAGTGGCAGCGTCTCAGCAGTGGAACTGGGAGCAAAGGAGAACGATACTATGATTGGGCGAGAGTAGCGGTTAACTGCGACCAATCTTTTGGATACCAGCGTTGGCTATTATTCCGCCGCTCTCTAGAATACCCTAAAGACCCTCGCATCAGCTACTACCAAGTTTTTGCCAAGAGCGATACAAATTTAGAAACGATGGCTCGAATCGCTGGACAAAGGTGGCGAGTTGAGGAGTGCTTTAAGTTTGCGTGCATACTCTCTAGGCTTAGGAGAATATGAAGTTCGTTCGGGCGCACGGTTGGCATCGACACATCACCCTCGTCCTTGCGGCTCAAACATTTTTGAGTGTACTGCGGCATCAAGCTGAGCCGTCATCGATAGGACTACCCCCCCTTTGACGAGTGCAACAACTGGCAGTCTGGCTGCATTCAAAGTGGCACGCGGTTTATTGTCCAACTAAGTATTTGGGAGATGAAGCGCTGGGTATCTAGACTCTTGTTTCCCACGTTCTGGTGTCTCGAACACATTTTACACTGGTCTTATTGGCGACGCGCCCATCAAGCTACTGCGCGTTACTGGCATTATCAAAAACGAGCTAGTCCCTCATCTACTTAAATACAACTGTAATACAAGGTCTCCAAGCTGTTGCCCACTCTGGGTAAAGTGGCATTACCCCCTCACGCGGACCAGTCTTACCTAAAAGTACCTGACAAGCATGAGGTGGTTGAGAATCAATTTGGCAATGCCAAACTTCGTGGCCGCGCAATCCATAGATTGTCATACGGGTATAGACTAGTTGCCATTGAGGATTAGCAATTGCCGCTCTGATAGTGGATATCTCTTCATCATTGGGAATGGTGCGGGACTGAACTTTACTAGCTTCAGTTAAAAAACCTGTACTAAGTACTGTACTAAAACTGAGGTTAATTATGCGCGATTTTTAGTTGTTTTGTCTATTGACTGCCAGATTTGTCCAGTCGAAGCCTACAAAACGATAAGGGCTAAAAACCTTATCAATAGGGAGTTTCGAGCTAAAACCATCGTCCGAACTCATTCACAGAAAAAAGCTGGTGACGGGATTTGAACCTGCGACCGGCTGATTACAAAACTGCAATCCAGTTTTTACAGTCTTTGTAGAATAACGGTTTGAGCAGGGCTAGAATTAGCTTTACTAAATTCTATACTATTTTCTCTGGTTGCTCAAAATGCTATTTTCATCGGCTACTCCTGCCACTACGGTCGGTCATCCAGGAAAATGCAGCCACCTAAAATTATCGGGGTTCTACAGCTCAGGAACAGCATACAAACGCTATCCCTAGCCTAAGTGTCTAATTTGCCACAATTGTCAAGACTCATACAAGATAATTTAGAAAAACAAGGGGGCGATCGTTTCACCGTCAAAACCTTAAAATAGGAAATTCAGGATTTGCGATCGCTGCTATTCTTAGCGCCTAACGAGCAGTGTAAGTGTAAGTTAGAGCTTAGTCTAGAAGCTTTTTGGAAGCTGGGATAACGATAGCAGAAGGCAGGATTAGACTGGTGACACGAAAATTTTCAGTTCAATAAGCAAAACATCATAGCATCTTAAAGACAAAGGTTTTGCTGTCGAGTATTTTTATTAACACCGAAATTCACACTGAATTGGTGGAGATATTAGAGGATAAAAGCAGGGCATAGCAATAACCGCAGCTCCCGCAAGCGCGATCGCGTTCTAGAATTGGATGTAGAAATAGACCAGTTACCCCCAAAATAGCTTTTAAGCAGAAGCCACAGATGAGTCACTTTGTAGATTCAATGGGAATAGAAATCTCTCCAGATACACTCAATCAAGGAGAAGGGGCAATTTTAAGAGAAATCGCGCTCCAGCTGTATGCGCGTCAGATTTTTACTTTTGGTCAAGCTCGTCGCTTAGCTAATTTATCAGTTTGGGAGTTTCAGCAACTACTGGGTCAACATCACATAGAGCGTCATTACAACGAAACAGACTTAGCTGAGGATATCGACTCAATCGGAGCAGGTTATTAGGCAACTGTGACAGTTATTTGTAATGCTACGCCTCTAATTAACTTTGCGGCGATCGCTCGTCTCGATATCTTACAAGCAACATTTGACCAAATCGCGATTCCTCAAGCAGTCTATGGTGAAACTACTGGTTTAGGCTTCCCAGGTACTGGGTTTGTACTACAAGCGATTGCCTCTGGGTGGTTACAAGTTCGTCCGGTAGCTACCATATCGCCTACCATTCCTGCGGAACTAGATGATGGAGAAAGGGAAGCAATCGCACTAGCGATTGAAATTAGTGAAAGGCGAATTTTGTTAGATGAGCGTGAAGCTCGTCAAGTAGCGCAGAGACTTGGCTTACAGGTTATGGGGACGCTTGGTATTCTCTTATTGGCTAAGAACAACCAGACCATACCTCAAGTTAGACCCATACTCGATCGCATGATGAATGTGGCTCAATATTGGGTGAGTGCTGCACTCTACGAACAGGTCTTACAACAAGCTGGGGAAGATATCTAGTAACGCGCTCGTTGGCGCGATCGCGCTCTTCCGTGCTAGGGACCGCGGGTTTTCTCTCTGAATTATAGGGAGCGCGATCGCTGCTCGATTTCTTCATCACGGGATCGCCTTGAGAAAAGCAACTGTAGTAGACCAATCTATGGTTCGATTCAACAAGGAGCGTTCAAAGAGGGAACGAATAAGGCTAATTTCTGGCGCTGACAAGTAGCGCGATAGATACTCGACATACGCAGGTCGCGTTGGATCGGTAGCACTAGCACTAAACCAGCGATTGAATAAATCTGACGACACGTACAGTTGAGTCGGATAATGCTCGACGGCTATTTTGACGTTCACCCCTGCTGCAATCAGTGCCAAGCGTAGATCTTCCACATCCCAATTCACCATCGGATCGGCGGAATTAGCATAGATTTCCTCTTCTGCCGCTGCTAATCGTTCGTACAGCTCGGCATCTAGCCTGTTAGCATCAAGCAAGTGATACAACCGTTGCGTATGCCGAGTTAGATTTTCTGCTAACACCAACACCCCTGACGGTTGTAGCAATTGGACTAAATGTTGTACTACTGCTACCTTGTCAAGTTCGTTACTCAAAGCGTTGCGCCCCACAATCGAGTCGAATAAAACATTGGGAGCAATGGCGGCTAATTTATTCGGCAACTGAGCGAGTGGCGCAGCTATAACAAGTGGACGCATTAGTTGGGGTAATTTCTCTGCCTGCTGTTGGATCGCTTGCGCTTGTCGATCGTTACGGACAACAGCATAAACTCCTCCTTCTGGTGCATGGCGTAGTGCTTCCCAAACCAGTAGACCGCTGCCTGCATTCACATCCAGGATGACGTGGTGGCGTTGGGGTGAAGCTAACTCAAACACGCGATCGCGTATGCTCGCAAGTTGTTCTCCCACTTGGCTCAACGCGCGTTGCAACCAGCGTTGGGAAGAGCGATCTGTAGGGCTAAAGCTGAGGATTTCCACAGGTGCGATTTGGGTATCCGACACCATTGCTGCTAGTTGAGCTTCGCGTCGCCGCATCACTGCTGCTTGAATTTTGCCTTCAAAACCTTGGGCTGATGGTTGATAAAATACCTGTCCCTGCAAGGATGCTGGTAAATATTGCTGTGCTACCCAATGTTCTCTGTAGGCATGGGGGTAAAGGTAGCCTTCCCCATGTCCGAATCCCTGCTTGTCGCGGTTACTATCTTTCAAGTGACTCGGTACATCAGCTTCCCTTTCCTTTTCCACGGCTGCCAAAGCATCGAAAAAGCCCATTGTGCTATTGGATTTGGGTGCGGTGGCTAAGTAGAGTGTCGCTTGGGCTAAATGGTAGCGTCCCTCTGGCATCCCGACGCGATCAAAGGCTTGGGCGCAAGCATTAACGACGACAACTGCATTCGGGTCAGCCAGTCCTACATCCTCGCTTGCCAGAATCGACAATCGACGTAAGATTACCATTTGGCTTTTAATACGCTACAGTTGAAGAAAAGAGACATTTAAATCTGTGAGTCATGTCTGGGAGAGTCAAGCTCAAGATTAACGAGTCGGCAGAAACGCTCCTCACTCTTTTAAAGCAGCAAAAAAGTGCAAGTGGGAAGGAAAGAGTACAAGCACTGTATTTGCTCAAGACTAAGCAAGTGGAAACGGTGCAACATTTAGCAGTGGTATTGGGACGGAATCGAGTCACAGTACAAAGGTGGTTAAGTCAATATCGCCGTGGTGGGTTGAATCAGCTATTAGAAGTAGGCAAAAGTACGGGAAGAACACCATTAATTCCAGCAGAGGCGGTAGAACGTTTAAAACAAGAACTGAGTGAGCCAGAAGGGTTTTCCAGTTATCAGGAGGTCAAGCTATGGTTAGCAGCAGAGCTAGGGATACGCGTGAAGTATGACGTGGTACATAATCTAGTTCATGACAAGCTAAAAGCTGACTTGAAAGTAGCAAGATCAAAAAGTAGCGAGCAAGAGCCAAAGGCAGTAGAAAACTTTAAAAAAGAACTGCCTCAAAAGATAACAAGTGTAATCAAGGAGGTACAAAAGCAATCAAAAAAGTTTAAGAGAGTGCGGTACTGGTGTGAAGATGAAACTAGGCTGGGATTGAGGACAATTCAGAGACGGAGATTGACATTAAGAGGAGTCAAACCTGTAGGAAGCTTTCAATTTAGGCGAGAAAAATAGTATGTGTATGGTGTTGTAGAGCCTCAAAGTGGAGAAAACTTTTTTCGGGAAATTTCCCATTTAGACACCCAGTGCTTTCAGGAATTTCTAAATGATTTTAGGCGAGCTTATCCTGAAGATTTAGATATTATTCAGTTAGACAACGGCTCATTTCATCCTACCTCCAAACTCAAAGTTCCCGAAAATATCATCCTTCTGTTTCAGCCAGCCCACTGTCCAGAGCTTAATCCCATAGAAAGGCTTTGGGAACAGCTCAAAGGTTTTTTAGGTTGGGAGGTTATTGATAATTTAGATGCGCTCAAAATTAAAGTTAGACAGATTCTCACCTCGTTTAGTGAAAAAACTATTAAAGATTTGACTGGATGGAAGTATATTCTCAGGTCTTTAGAAGTCGCAAATATTTAACCAAATGGTATGGGTGGTGACAGCAGTTTGAAAACTCTGGATAGAAATCAGAACCCAAGATTGCATCAAGCACCTGTTAAGTAGAGTAGGAGCAGATCAGAAACCTCTTGCTCAAACTGGCTATTACTCATAAAACTTGGATGTTCGATTACGGCTGAATGACATAACGATTCAACGGTGCGACTCAAGATGAAGACGGTCATTTCAAGATTTTGAGGGTGAATCCGATCTCGCCATCGTGTCAGGTATGCCCGTAGCAATTCTGCAATGCGTTCATCCGCTGTCTGCATTTGTTGTGGGCGTTCCGATCTTGGGATCTCTTCACTTAACACTTGATGTAGACACGGATCGATCGCGTGAGCAGCAATGACCGCTCCGATCAGTTCAGGGATAGCAACCTCTGGGGGTACATCGAATAAATTCTGCAATTTTGATTCTACTAAGTAGTAGGGCATAATTAAACGTAAGATAGAGAAAAGCCAAAAACTTGCTGATTTTGACCACTCATGCCTGCTCCTTTACGTATCGTTTTGACAGAGTCAGAAGACCGGACGTTGAGTGAACTTCGGGTTGCCAAAACCGTTGCTCAACGTACCCGAGATCGAGCACAAATGCTTCGACTCAATGCTCAAGGATGGGTAGTGCCAGCGATTGCCGAAATTTTTGAGTGCCAAGAGCAGACAGTGCGCGAAACCATCCGCCGTTGGCAGCAGCAAGGGTTAGGTGGATTATGGGATGCTAGTGGACGAGGAGCTAAAGCCAAATGGCAAGAAGCAGACATGGCCTACCTAGAACAATGCCTAGAGCAAGAAGCCAGAACCTATAATAGTCAACAGCTAGCCCAGAAGCTAGAGCAAGAACGACAGGTAAACCTAAGTGCTGACCGGATTCGCCGCATTCTAAAAAAAAGGGCTTTAGTTGGAAGCGGACTCGACACTCGCAACGGGGCAGACAAGATCCTGAGTACAAAGCACTCAAGCAAGCCGACTTAGACACACTCCAACTAGCTGCCTGTGAAGGGTACATTGACCTGAAGTATCTTGACGAATCGGGATGTTGTCTGGAAAGTCCAGTCAGTTATAGTTACTCTCGCATTGGAGAGCAGAAACACCGAAGAGCAGGTCAAATCCTATGGAGACCGCATTAGTATTCTAGGGATATGGCAACCAGAGCAGTCGTTTGACTATGCTCTGGTACAAGGCAGTTTCCACAAGGAACGCTATGTTAAAGTGATGAACGCTCCTTGCCCAAAAGAGTGAGCAGACATTGCTACAAACCGGACGGCTCACAGTCGTGGTGCAAGATAATGGTTCGGCTCATACCAGTCATCTTGCCCGTGAGCACTGGCAGCAGTGGCAGTCGAAAGGGCTATATCTCTTTTTTCTCCCCCAATACAGTTCACATATGAATCTGATTGAAGCGCAGTGGCATCAACTCAAAACCCATGAAATAGCCGGAAGGATTTTTGATAACGAGTATGATTTAGCGAATGCCATGATTGAGGGCATGGAGAATCGAAGTCAACAAGGGGGATGGACACTGGAACGTTTTATGTTTAAATCTGCCTAGCTACTTAATGCAGCAATTTCATTGGAATGTTGATCCATCAAGGCAGCCATCAAAGATTCCTTGTTTGGAAAGTACTGGTATAAAGAGCCAATGCTAATTCCTGCTCGTTCTGCAATTCGATTTGTGTTGGCTTTGTCGTAACCTTCCTCCGTCAAAATGTGAGTTGTTGCCTCCAGAATCGCCTCAACGGTCATGCGAGAGCGGTCTTGCTGCGGGAGTTTGCGGGGAGATGTGGAGCGTTTGCGTGGCATCGAAATCCCTCCGTCAAATGCGAGTTGCTGAATACAAGTAATTACTCATATTATGCAAGTAATTAATCATATTTAGGGAGGCGTTATGGATTCATCTCGGTATCCCAGATGGCCCTGCCTCATTCTCTGGGCGCTCCTCGCACTGTGCCTCGTCTCATGCACGGCGCGGATGCCGACAGTCGAGGAAGTCAATGGTGTAGTCCTGGATCTGCGTCAGTACAGCATGTGGGCATGGGCACCTGACATCGCGACTCTATGGGCCGATCTGGCTTTACCGGTTCCGCAGACGGCAGTAATCGCTGCGCTCGGCATCATCTACGGTGTGATTGGCGGCGGCCTAATCAGTAGCTTTGGCTTGGTCACCGGTGGTCTTCTCGGTTACGCCATCGCCCGCAGGTATGGTCGTTGGCTAGTGGTGCGGTTGGTCGGCAACCGATCCCTCGAGAAGGTAGAGAACCTCTTCGATCACGGGGGGATGTGGGCAATCGTTCTTACGAGCAGCCTTCCGTACAGTATTCCAGAAGCCGTTGTTCTCGTGTCGGGCTTGGGACGAATGCGCGTCCGCGAAGTCTTTGTCGCTCTGATACTGGGCAGCGTGCCCACCGCGTTTGTCTTTTCGGCAATAGGTGCAGGATGGAGTGAACAGCCCGCACTAGCGATCTCACTCAGCTATTTCTTGCCAATCCTCCTTGTTCCAATCGCACTCTACCTGATGCATCGCAGACCGGCTGCACACGCCGCTAGGCTCCAAGGGCAAAAGGCTTTCAAAAGGGAGTTGACTGAGATGATGGACATGAAGCAAACATTGGTCATGGCGATCCGATCTCAGTTTATGCGACCCCGTGGGTTTGCAGGCTGGCTCGCTGGGTGGGAGATGGCACTGCGATCGTCGAACCGTAAGCGTAACGTGTGGGCAGTCGGTCTGCTTGGGGTGGAGCCAACCGATCATGTCCTTGAGATCGGCTTTGGACCGGGGATTGCGATCTGGGAGCTAAGCCGTCGGGCAACACAGGGACTTGTGTGTGGTGTCGATCACTCGGAAATCATGGTTCAGCAGGCAACCAAGCGCAACATAGATGCCGTACGCGCGGGTCGCGTGGATCTGCGTTGCGGTTCGGTCGAGCACCTTCCAGCGTTCAAGGAGCCATTTGACAAGGTCTTGGTCGTGAACAACATGGGTATGTGGCGCGATCCAGGCGATCGGCTCAAAGACCTGTATCGCCTCATGCGTCCCGGCGGACGGATCGCAATCGTCTCTCAGCTGCGATGCCCCGGTGCCACGGCAGAGACGACAGTGGCTGCGGGTGGCGAGATCGTAGCACGTCTCACAGAGGCAGGCTTCATGTGCATCCGGTCGAACACACTTGCGCTCACCCCGCCCGTTGTTTGTGCGATCGGTGAGGTTCCATGAAGACTGCTGTGTGGACGTTGCGAGGTTGTTTGTCATTGAAAACGCTTGTATCAGCAAGCAAGTTGTTTTTAATTACTAATGAGAGTGCAGTATGGTGGACACTTTTGCCCAAATGTTATTTCTTATGAGTTGGCTCCTAAAGAGCATTTCAAGAAATTAATCGATGTTAACTATACCCCGCTCCCAGTAGTAATTCGGACGACCCAGCCATGTTTTCAACCAGTTTAACGAACGAATATTTGACGCTTGCAAAGCAAGGATTTAGCTGGGAGGAACCTTGGCAACTCAACTTGAATACTTTGGAGGCGACATTTTTAGATGAAGCAGAAAAAGATACATATCGTATCGACTGGGAAAAGTTCTTGCGGACAGCAAGCTAATACAGCGTTGGAGCAGCGAACGAAAGACTATTGTGCTTCGTTTCAAAGCTGTTTACCACCGCTCAACTGGGTTGTTAGGCTTCATCTGTCCTGAGGGAGATGTAGTCGAGGAAACCTATGACAAGCGCAGACTCCCTGCCCTACAAGGCTTCTGTGCGCCGCTAGCTGTAAATAACCACCAAACTAGGACATGTAGCCAACGCGCAGGAGACTGGCTCACGCCTGGTGTTGGGTAGCCTTACTGAACTCATGTACTGTGGACAAGATAGAGCGATTGCAAACAGAGTTGCAAAACAGTTATGACCTTGTGGCGGAAGAATACGCTAGACAGTTTTATGATGAACTGGACAGAAAGCCATTTGACCGCAAGATGCTGGATTGGTTTATCGATAAGGTGGATGGAGTAGGAACGATTTGCGATTTAGGGTGTGGTTCTGGACACATCGCAAATTACTTACACGATCGTGACTTAGAGGTTTGCGGAGTTGATTTATCGTTGGGAACGAGCAAACAAGCGCAAAAGTTAAATCCGAATATCACCTTTCAACAAGGGGATATGATTTCTTTAAATAATTTTGCTGACAACTCTTTCGGCGGAATTGCCGCCTTCTATTCAATTATTCATGTTCCTCGTTCGTTGGTAGCTGACGCTTTACGAGAGATGCAGCGGGTGTTGCGCTCAAGAGGCGTGCTCTTGCTGACATTTCACATCGGACAGCAAACCCATCGCCTCGAAGAATGGTTTGATAAGAAAGTCTTTTTGGACTTCCACTTTTTTGAGACAGCACAGATGAAAGATTATCTTCTGACAGCAGGCTTTGAGTTAGAGGAAGCAATAGAAAGAGACCCGTATCCTGATATAGAAGTTCAAACCCGCCGCGCTTATCTTTTTGCAAAGAAGCCGTAAACGAACGCACCGTCCAATAGTTTGCTGTACTGGAACGTACCAATTAATCATAAGTTGCACAGCTTTCTGCGTCCTTTAAGCTTGGTTGTTTGGCTTCATCTGTCTTGAAAGAACCGTAGTGTAAGATGAATGCTATACGGCGGATAGCAGTACAGTATGGCTATGAACAGTACGATACAGCCATCCACCATCACATAGAGGGAGGTGAGTGCAATGACTCTCATCGTGGAGTTGCCAGCCCGCAGTGCTATCGTGACACCTGGAGGGACTCCATGACAAACGATGTCGAGAGCGATAAAGCGGAGACAAGCATGGTGCCGGAAGTCGCCAACTCTGGAATCATGCGACCTCCTTTGGTATGCTTGGGTGCGATCGCCCTAGGTCTGTTGCTGCATTTCGCCTGACCAGTTCGACTCGTGTCTCGTGCTATGAGTATGCCAATCGGGAGTACTGTAGTGCTTGTCGCCGTCGCTAATTTCCTCTGGGCTGTTCGCACGCTTCTAACCGCTGGCACGCCCGTGCGGGGCAATCGTCAAACCACCGCGATCGTGTTGTACGGGACCCTATCGATACAGCCGCAATCCCATCTATCTGTCTTTCTCGCTGCTCCAGCTCGGTGTCGCATTCTGGGTCAACAGTCTCTGGCTACTCGTCACCCTCATGCCAGCGATGGCGCTGATGTCTTTTGTAGTCATCCCGCGAGAGGAGCAATACCTGGAAACCCACTTCCCGTCAGACTACTTGCCCTATAAGGCTTCTGTGCGTCGCTGGCTGTAAGCAACTGCCGAACAAGGGCATGGTTTGACACTGTGAAAGCGGCTGCGATCAACTTGACGCGAGCTATACCTGTAGAACTTGCTGCTGAAATTAGCTTTGATTTTGGACTTCTGGCAGAGACTAAGTTCGGGTGATGCTCTATCTCTAGGGAAATTGGAGTATTTAATTATGAGAGAATTCATTCTTTCACTCGTCGCTGGCTGGATTGTCGGTGTCCTGTTTGGATGGCTAAAGTTGCCATTACCTGCACCGCCGCTAATGGGATTTGTTGGGGCACTAGGAATTTTGTTGGGTGCTTGGTCGATCGAGCAATTAAAACAAATTTTACTCAACTGATGCGATCGCAGTTGTTGAATATCCCTCGATCGCAAGCACGAGCGATCGCAACAGATAACTTATAGCCAACAATCTCGCACAAAACTATCATGACATTTCATTATAAAAAACATCCAATGAGGTAACGATGTTTATTTTTAAGCTCCTGTTCGCAATTTTTTGGAACCTTGTCATTTTCGGCGGGCTGTTATTGTTGCCAGCAGGGACGTTGGACTGGTGGCGTGCTTGGGTATTTCTGGGGATAGTTCTGGTTGGTACGTTTGCAACCATAACCGTTGTTTTCCGAGAAAATGAAGATCTACTCGACGAACGTTTCAAACTACCGATTCAAGCAGAACAACCTCTTGCAGACAAAATTATCGCTAGCTTGCTGGTCGTCACGTTTTTGGGTTTGATTGCTTTCATCCCCGTGGATGTGTTTCAACTTCACTTGTTCGATCGACCAGGTGGAATTATCTCAGCTTCAGGACTGCTCCTTTTTATTACAGGTTGGTTAATTATCTCTCTTTCCTTTAAAGCGAATACTTTTGCGATCCCCGTGGTGAAATATCAAGCAGAGCGACAACAAACGGTTATTGATACGGGAGTTTACAGTATTGTGCGGCATCCCATGTACGCAGGAGCAGCTCTAATGATAGTTGGGATGTCTCTGTGGTTAGAATCTTATGCAGCAGCTCTGCTAGCGATCGCACCAATTACCTTGTTGATAGTGCGAATTTTGTTTGAAGAACAATTTTTGAAGCAAGAACTGAAGGGCTACGATAGTTATACCGAAAAAGTTCGATACAGACTATTACCATATCTCTGGTAAAGCGAAATGGGGGTACATTGAATTTAAAATCAGCTCAAAAGGTAGAGGAAGTTTTCCAAAATGAGTGGAGAAACTAACTCACAATTGTTTCATCGTCAGTGCGAGAAGCAGGCGATCGCGATGCAGAGTTCACCCAAATTGTTAACAGTTTGTGGACTGCCTGGAATTGTAAAGAGATTGCTGCTCTGCAAAGGTTATTTGTAGAAAGTGTAGATTTCTTCAGCCACTAGCCTAACTGGCAAAGTATGGGGAGGAGCAAGCGAGCAGGACGGACAAAAGATTAAATTTCCTCTTATCAGCTGTAAAGTAATAATCTTCCGCTTCACGACTGAGGCTCAGCCAGATTGACGAGCGCATCATATTACGTCGCGATCGCAATTTGTCGCATTTTTCTGGTCAGCGCGAAGATAACGAACGACGCTAACGATATCCAGTGGCATCAGCAGGTTTACCAGCGTCTGCCACCTCACGAATGTAACGCCAAGCATCAGGCTGCGAGCCATCTAAGTCCCTAAAGCCATAAATCTGCGCCAGTTGACCGCTCGATAGCGACTGACCGCTCCAGCGAGCCACATCCGGATCTTGGGCAAGACTTGCAACGGCACGACCGATGTAGCGAGGGGTTTCAGAGATAACGAAATGGGGTTCTTTTGCTGTTGCATCCTGCCAGTTAGCTTCGCTCACGCCAAAATGCTCTAACATGATTTCCGATCGCAGCCAGCCTGGAGTTAGTGCCACAGCCGTACATTGATGCGGTTGCAGCTCGCGTGCCAGTGCCCAAGCCATGCGGATGACCGATGTTTTTGCCAAATCGTAAAATAGCGACAGTCGATAGTTTCTGTCGTTGTATTCTGCCGTGCCATCCGTAATCTCGACAACTAGTCCGCCTGGATTTTTGATTAACAGCGGTAGTGCAAAGTGGCTGGTGATGATATGCGTGTCGATCGCCAGTCTCAGCATCCGCAGCCCTCTCTCCAGCGAATGCTGCCACACGGGCACGTTCCACTCTATGAAAAACTCAGCTCCCCAGATATCGTTGACCAAAACATCCAGCCGCCCTTGCTCGCTGTCAATGCGTGCCACCAGAGCTTGAACTTGTGTTGGATCGAGATGATCGACAGCAACCGCGATTCCCTGACCGCCCCCTCGCTCCACCAAATCTGCTGTTTCTTCAATAGTTTCAGGACGGTTGTATTCGGAGCGGCGATCGCGGGTAGTTCGACCTGTGACATAAACAATTGCACCAGCCGCACCGAGTTCGGTAGCGATGCCACGACCCGCACCGCGTGTTGCTCCAGCAACCAGAGCTACTTTACCCTTCAGTATTTGATTTATCATCACAACTGTCTCTAGTTGTATCTTCTGAGAAGATAAGCTCCTTTTCCTTAAAGTTACCGAATTTTGCCTTCAAAATTTGCAAAAAAGCGATCGCTCACACAACTGGAATTACTTCTTCTGCCAATAGTTTACTGTCATAAACTGATGCCACTGCCCGTCATCGCCCAGCACTTGCGATGTCATCACTCGCCAATCGTCACTCTTGAACTCGATCGCATCCTTATACCTTGCCATCTTCCCCTCGCCAGCCATAGCAGGTCCCTCAGAATCGAGCGTCAACACTCTCTCAGCCGCGTCCAATTCGCCGCCGTCGTACACCCAGAGGTGTGTCATCATCGACCCGATCCACGTACCCACATACCGCTGCTGCTGCGGGTCGTAGCCGAGCGTCATCATCGTCGTCGCGGCTTTGCATCCTGGCATCTCGCCCTGTGCTTCGGCTAGAATCCAGAGTCCGCCAAGCGACCGCACGCTCTCAATCCCTGTAGCCTTTTCAACAGACAGATCCGATCCCATCTTCACCTCGATTTCATACGTCCATTCGCCAACGAGCTTTTGTAGCCAATCGTGTTCCTTCTGCGGTTGGGTTGTCATCGTTGAAGGCTGTTGTGTTTTGGTTGACTCCATTGCTGTATCTCCTTTTCATGTCGCTGTCACGTCTAAATCATTCGGTAGCTCGATCGCAATTAATCATCCAGGGGATGCCAAATCGATCTACAACCATGCCAAAGCGAGCAGCCCAGAAAGTTTCCTGAATCGGCATTTGCACTGTCCCGTTTTTTGCCAAGGCGTGAAAGACGCGCTCTGCTTCTGCTGGAGCGTCGCTCCCAAGCAACACGGAAAGACCTTTTGGTTCTTCATACCGCTCTGGCGGACTATCAGCACCCATCAGTACCTTGTCACCCACAATGAGGCTGGCGTGCATAATTTTATCGCGCCATTCGGGGGGCGTTTGCTCCGCCATTGGCGACTCCCCGTAAGTCATCTTTGCTTCGATTTTGCCACCCAAACATTGCTCGTAGAATTTAACCGCCGTCTCGCATTGACCGTTGAAATTCAGATAAGGACTCAATTGCATCGAATTCTCCTTCGGCGATTCAAGGATTGAGAAATGCGAGCGCGTGCAACGATCTGGCTGCCCAATATGCAAGTTAGTTCAATTGTACTATTAAGCTATCGGATCTGCCGCTCGGTGAAGTCAATCTTAAGAAAAAGACACGAGTTAAGATGACTTCCCAATCTGAGGAAAATGTCAACATTAGTCCAGCACTCTTTCTTCGACCATCTTTGCCAAATACTCATCTAGACATTCCAAGCTGGAGTTCCACCCAGCGACGACCCCCATCTCTTCATGCTTGCGGCGCTCTGCAACAGACTCGTACAGAATCCGCAGCGTGAGTTTGGTCTTGCCAGCCAAATCCTCAAAAATCACCGTCATCACTATTCCTCTTGGTAGATCGGCATTCATCACCTTTTCAAAGCCTTCATCAAATTCATCACTGGTGACAAATAGTAATCTCACGCATTCTGACCATTCACCCAGACGGCGATGACGATCGCGATTAGACTCACGAGGGCGAACCCCGCACGCGCTACATGCGAGTACTCCCATTGGTTCCGCAAGTCCGTCCAGTCCACCGGACGAGGTTGGTTAGATGGATTCGCTGTGAATGAGAAAAAGCCAGCACTAAAACGGTTGAGGTTTTCGCCCTCCAGCCAGAACTGATTGACTGGGTGCGTCAGGAGCCAATACACGACTTGCATACCCACCAGTCCGAGTAATGCCACCAGCGTCAGCCAGAATTCTGCACTTCCCAATGGCGTAAAGAACAACAGGGCGAGCGTTACAACTAAGCCACCAAACTCACCAACGCCGCCGCCGATCGTGAACCCTGGATAGTAGATGGGCTGCATGGCAAAGTAAGCTTCCTTTGTAAGTCGCATTTTCCCAGGCAACTCAAGCGCATGGGCGAGTGCGAGCGCCAGCGCCACAGCAATTAGGATCGCGGTGAGAATTTGTAGAACATCAAACATTCGTTGTACCTCCTCGCCTGACGATTTGGATTAAATTCTTTCGCGTGAAGCTCGTCTCAACACCCCATAGGGTTGTTCAGCCCGATCTTGCAGATATCGTGCAGGTGTTTCCACCAGAACAGAAAGCACCAGCGCACCCAATGCGGCTAGATGGCAGAAAAATCTTGCTAGGTGCGAATACTCCCATTGGTAGCGGAGTTGTTCCCAGTTAGCTGGAATCGACTCTGGTGTGGCGCTGCGGAACGCAACATTTGCGGGTTGAGTGAAAGCAAAGAAAATGACTGGAAATGCCAGCAACATAAACGCGATCGCTATTAGTGTCAGTCCAAATGCAGGGCGACGCTTGCGGATGAGGACAGCCAATACAATCGCCGCCACAGGTGCAGCAATCTCAATAAATGCACCAATATTCGGTGGTCCAAATGCCACGTACAGGCTATTTTGAATTGCTATGTATTGGGATGCCGAGTACTGCATTTTGGCTGGAAGTTCTAGTGCGTGACACAGCGCCATGCCCGTGACGAGGGCAGATAGGATGAGAGCGATAAAGCGCCAGGTTTTCAAAAACATAGTCAATCCTCCTCGCTGAGGCTTGCGGACAGCAAGTTGGAGGCATGGCTGAGATTCAGCCATAATTTCAGTATGACAATCAATAGTCAAAATGACAATTAGTTGTCATATGACGAGTGTAAACTTTTGTGAGTCACAACGCCCTATGGCTAAACAAGCAGTTGATAGAACCGCAGCAGGAATTGCGATCGAAGAGTTAATCGTGGAAATTGTTGCCACCTTTTTTCTACTGCGAGCAGAAGGAATGCGAATCGGAGTAGTTTCATCCTCTGGAGAAGGTTACTGGAGTGTTTTGCGACTGCTGAAGCTGAATGGCGCTCAAACTGTACCGCAGATTGCCCGCTCTCGTTACGTTCCTCGGCAAAGCGTGCAAAAACTCGCCAACGAGATGCTAGAGGATGGAGTCATTGAGTTAGTGAATAATCCCGCTCACAAGCGATCGAAACTCTTGCGCCTTACACCCAAGGGAGAAGCTGTTTTTCAACAATTGAGCGATCGCATTGCCGCGTTAACGGAAACTCTGGCAGAACAAGGGGATGCAGCTCAATTGCAAAACGCAGTCGCTGTTGTCAAACACTTGCACGAACAACTGAGAGAGATGTTGGATCGATAAATCGATGCTCCAGCCACCCAGTAATGCCATCGGGTGCATCTTTTAGAAAAATCATTGAGTGACTCCACGCCTATGCAGCAACTAGCTCGCAGATTTTGGCACGAGCTGCCGCGATCGACTCGGCTAACTTTTGCCCGCCATACTCATCGTTTTCCACATGAATAAAGGAAATATCCGTGATGCCCATAAATCCAAAGACGGTAACAAGATATGGGTCATGATGATTCATCTTCTCGTACCGTCCGCCAGGTTGAAAGCCAGAATCGCCTCGTGCCTCGATCGCAAACATTTTCTTACCCAATACGAGCGGCTGGAAAACGTTGACAGAATCACCAGGTTCAAATGTCACGGTGCGTCCAACCCTGACAATTTGGTCGATATAAGCTTTGAAAGTAGCAGGAACGCTAAAATTGTACATGGGAACGCCAATAACGTAGACATCTGCCGCTAAAAATTTGTCCGCTAGTCGATCGCTGAGGCGAATTGCTTCCCATAGTTCGGGCGATCGCCGTTCGGGTGGAGTGAAAGCTGCGGCAATCCATGATTCATCTACAAAAGGAACGGGGTTGCGTCCGAGATCTCGGTAGGTAACAGTATCGTTTGGATGAACCCGCTGCCATTGTTCAACAAACTCTCTGGTCATACGGCGAGAATGGGATCTTTCACCACGCGGACTCGCATCAATGTGCAATAGATGTGCCATCGTTGTAAATCTCCTAAAACAACTTGGTTAATTCCGAGAACCAGGAATGGCAGAGCCACCGTCAACTGAAATGGTTTCTCCGGTGATGTAAGTGGCTGCATCGGAGCAAAGCCAGACGACCGCTTCCGCAACTTCCTCAGAACTACCTAATCGCTTCAGCGGAATATGATGGGTGAATGCTTGAACAACCGCATCGTTTGGATCGTCAGGATTGCCAAAGCGACGAAACATTTCCGTGTCGATGATGCCAGGGTTGACGTTGTTGACTCGGATGCCAGCTTTAGCGCATTCCAATGCCGCTGCCCGTACCATACCGTCTAAGCCGCCTTTGCTGGCAGAGTAAATCGTGGTACCGAGTAGCCCGCCTTTTGCCAACCAGGAGGAGGTATTGACGATAGCTCCCCCAGTTACCTGTGCGATCATTTGCTCTATCTCGTACTTCAGGCAGAGCCAAACTGCTTTTAAGTTGGTGGTAATGGTTCGATCCCAATTTGCTTCAGTTAACTGTGTCATGGGTGCAAACACGCCTTCAGTTCCGGCATTGTTGAAGGCATAATCTAGCTGACCGTAAAGCGCGATCGTTTTTTGGATCAGTGCCTCAATTTCTGCGGGTTGAGATACATCTGTTTGCACAAAACTGGCTTCTTTGCCTAACTGCCGGATTTGCTCGACTGTCTGATTGCCTGCGGTTTCTCGCCGTGCCGCTACGACTACTTTTGCTCCCTGTTTGGCAAATTGCAGGGCGGCGGCTCGACCTATGCCAGAACTTCCCCCAGTCACGAGAGCAACTTTATCGCGTTGAAAATTCATGATGTTTTCTCCCTTCAAATTGTTGAAATAGCACGATGTTTTGAGGCTCTGGCGCAGTGGCTTCCGGTTGTTTCAGCACTCGGCTTGTTCTGCCGCAATGCGGCTTGCTGTTAGGCATCGCTCCCCTCTAGGACTCGAATCAATGTGTAATAGATGTGCCATAGTTTTTCTTGAGTAATTACTGTTCTCATAAATTTCTCTGCGTCGATCGGCTGCTTTTCATACATTCGATCGCGATCGCCTGATACAAGTCTCTAACCATAGGCTTGTCCGAGCATCGAAGTGATGTAGCGATATTCTTGCGTGAAACCGCCAAATCCATAAGCATCATCTCGTACCTCCTGGATGTAGATGTAACTTTCGGAGTGTAGCTCTCCTAATATGTCGCTCATTTTGGCGAAGACTTCTGCAATGTATTGGGCTTTTTCATCCTTAGTGTTGGTGCTGTCAGTAATTTTGATGTCCATGTAAAAGCTGCTTTTACCTTGCTCTGCTAGTGATTTGCCGTCAATAATCCAGTAATTTGGATTGATAAAATCAATCGCAACAGCCGTAATGTCTGGATTCTTGTGCAAGATCTGAGCCGTCAGCTCTACAAGCGTCGTAGCAACTTTTTGAATCAGGTCAGGCGAAGGTTCACCACTAATTTTCAGATTCAGAATTGGCATGATAGATTCCTTGTTGTTGCAATCGTGCATTTTAACGATCTGGGATGAGATCCTCGCTCGTCAATTTAGATTGACTAGTTGAAATTTACAGGTGAAAAATTACTGTTGGTGAGAAGACTGTCGCAGTTGGATCGCAGTAACTGCCACAACGATTGAGATTCCGCCCGCAATTTGCAGCAGTGTCAAGGTTTGTCCAAACCACAGCCATGCCAGAATTGCCGCTACAAACGGTTCTAAAGTGGCAACAATCGCGGCTCGCTCGGCACGAACTCGTTGAATGCTCTAAAAGAACAGTAGGTAGGGTAACAGATTTCCCATAATTCCGACCAGCAACACTTTTGGAAAGCGATCGCCAGTCAGCAGATCCAGCGGCAAGCCTTGTGTGAATTGGTACGCTAGCCAAAATAGACTGGCAACCGCATAGGTTCTCAGCAAGATGCCAATGGATTCTCCCGTACCTACTAGTTGCTCGCTCAAAATGATGTAGGCAGCAAAGAATACCGCAGTAGTTAAACCAATCCCAATTCCAAACCAATTGACTTGTTCCAGGTTGCTTTCCAGAATTTTTGAGACTAGGACGACACCTAGAATCGACAGGATCAGCGCAAACAAAACAAATTGGGATGGGGCACGACGAGTAGCAATTGCCGTCCACAAAACCACTAAAATCGGGGATGTAAACAGGAGAACGATCGCCACTGCTACAGGTAATTGTTGAATGGCAACGTAGTCTGCGGCAACTAGAAACACAAGCACCAACCCTAAGACAAACTGCTTCAGGTTCATCGGTTTGATTTGTCCGCGTCCCCAGAAACTATTGAGAATTGCTAAACCAAAGGTCGCGATCGTCGCACTGACTCCAGCCAACTCCAACGGATGAATGCCAGTCGTAAACAAATCGAAGGCGACGTTAGCAGCAACTGCCCAGCACAAAACCGTCAGGAGGATGGCAACGAGTCCAAGCGAACTGGGAGAAAGGCTCTTTAATTGAGCCGGAGGAATGTCTAACATCGTCGTCTCCGAAATGGGAAGTGAGAGAGTAGGAGGTATGTTTTCTCAGCACTCAATCCTCAAGTTGACACTCAATGATTTTCTCAAAACAAAAGTTGTTGAGAAGTGACTCATGAGTAAGTCTCAGTTATTTGTCAATTCGATAGCATTGTTCTAGGGCTTGAAGTCTTTCTCTGGTAGCTCCACCAGTCGGTCTAGCTAGCGGAATATCTTCACAAGCACTCAATTCTGAGCTAGTCTCTGCCTTATTAGTGCTAGGGCGAGACACCGCATCGTCAGGTATTGGACTAGCCTGCGATTCTTCAAGAGCGGGTTTACTCAACGGGCGATCGGGGTTAGTATTTGCATTGTCAGGTGTTGTAGTCGTAGGAACTATCTGCGCTTGAGACAGTAAGAGCGTTGTTCTAGGCATAGCTTCAGTAGCTTCGCTATTCGCAAAAAACACGGTGAGTATGAAACTCCCTGTCAAAATTTGTTTCAGCATTTTGTCTACCTACTCTATAGTTGTTTACTTAGTAGAAAATCAAAAGTGTCGAGCGAGTCCGAGTTGAGAGACGGCAATTTTATCGGGAACCGAAGTGTAGACGACCGTAGCCGAGAAACTGACCGGAACTCTTCTCTCCGGCTGGAAACGCCGTTACGCCGAACAGATAAATCCCTCCATTGGGATTGCGCTTGGCTCTGAGGGCAACTGTGACTGTGTTGCCAGGTGGCACGGGCGGATCGAACGCGATCGTTGCTTCTCCAGGTTTATTCGGTTGCTCGCCGCCAATGCTAGCTAAAGGAATCTCTGAACCTCTGGCAAATCTGTCACCGAGAAAAGCACGACTGCGACTGGGATCGAACGAAATCGTGTCGGAGTTCTGGCGCTGAGAGATGGTGACTGCCCCTAGAGGCTCTCCGGCATTTTGAGGAATTGCCAACGTGAAATAATAAGTGGCAGACATATGTGGAGATTTATAGCTAGTTGTAGCTCTGACGAGGTGGGGAGGATAGTTAAAGGCTGTTTGTCCGTTACCTAATTGAACTGCCATCACAGGCAAGCTAATCAGAGAACTAGAGAGTATCGCGCCGATCGCCAAATTTCTCTTGGTAAGAATGTTGCGTGCAGATATCTGTTTATTCATACTTTTCTCCTTGTAAGTTAAAGTTATTGCTACTTTGAAAGACTGTTTCTAGATCGAGCGTTACGACCCAGAACCAGGATGGTAAATGCCCAAGGTAAAGAGCGTAAGTTGTTTACCAATTAAGACGAAACAACATCATTCGTCGTGACAAGTTTCTCCGATTCGTTCGCAGACAAGATCGCGCAACCAAAAGCGATCGCAGTTTTACTAAAGTCATATATCCTACAAACTAGCTTAGGAAAACGATCTACATTCAACTATCAAATTCCTGTGCAACTATCAAAATCCTGCACTCAGTTTTTAGACTGCTCAGTGGAATTTACCTAAAAGTGATTACAATCGGAACTAGACACATTGGGTTTGCACTATGAATGCGATCGCCACCCACCCGATCGGAACCACTCCCCTACCGATCTTGTCGAGTCAAAATCAGGGCTGGGAAAATATTCTGGTAGAGCAATTTCAGCAGCCTCCAGGAGAGGAGAGAAGTCATTTTAGCGAGGAACACGCTATTTGTCTGTCTCTAGCTCCCCGTCCCGTTCGTTTACTACAAATTAAGGGAGGCAGAACCTATGTCGGCTTGCACGCGAAAGGGGATGTTTCGGTAACGCCTGCCAAGACTCCGTATTTTGCCCGTTGGGATAGTGACGACAATTGTTTGCAAATTCGGATCGCGTCGCGGTTTATCCAGAGCGTTGCCAGAGAGACGATTGCTACAGATCCCGAGCGGCTGAAATTGCGCCTAGAATTTCAAACTCGCGATCCTCAAATTGAGGCGATCGGCATGATGTTGCTAGCTGAACTCAAACAAGAAAACGTAGGCGGCAGACTTTATATCGAGTCGCTGGCAAATGTTCTAGCAGTGCATTTGCTCAGACAGTATGCCGCTCCCAAATCTCAATTTATCGTTTACGGCAATGGCTTATCCGAGCGGCAAATTCTGCAAGTCGTGGAGTACATCCACGCACACCTCGATCGAGATATCAAGCTGGCTGACCTGGCTGCATTATTAGGGATTGGTCAATCTCATCTCAGCCATCAATTTAAACAGTCGCTCGGCATGACTCCCCACAAATATCTGCTTGGGCAACGGGTAGAACGGGCAAAGCAATTACTGAAAGAAGGCGATTGCTCGATTACGGACATTGCCGTTTTGTGTGGATTCAGCAGCCATAGCCATCTGGGTCAACAGTTTCGCCATCTGACAGGAATGACACCAAAAGCCTACAGAGCAAATTTAACTCATCGCTTTGTATAAGCAACTGTTGCCTGAGCGCAGTGTTCTCCGTACTAGCCGCGTTGAACTCCCCCAACAATTGGGTCTCTAATGCTGTTAGACGCTGCAACACAGTATCTGGTACAAGATGAGATAATTTACCATTTGGTTAAATATTTGCGACTTCTAAAGACCTGAGAATATACTTCCATCCAGTCAAATCTTTAATAGTTTTTTCACTAAACGAGGTGAGAATCTGTCTAACTTTAATTTTGAGCGCATCTAAATTATCAATAACCTCCCAACCTAAAAAACCTTTGAGCTGTTCCCAAAGCCTTTCTATGGGATTAAGCTCTGGACAGTGGGCTGGCTGAAACAGAAGGATGATATTTTCGGGAACTTTGAGTTTGGAGGTAGGATGAAATGAGCCGTTGTCTAACTGAATAATATCTAAATCTTCAGGATAAGCTCGCCTAAAATCATTTAGAAATTCCTGAAAGCACTGGGTGTCTAAATGGGAAATTTCCCGAAAAAAGTTTTCTCCACTTTGAGGCTCTACAACACCATACACATACTATTTTTCTCGCCTAAATTGAAAGCTTCCTACAGGTTTGACTCCTCTTAATGTCAATCTCCGTCTCTGAATTGTCCTCAATCCCAGCCTAGTTTCATCTTCACACCAGTACCGCACTCTCTTAAACTTTTTTGATTGCTTTTGTACCTCCTTGATTACACTTGTTATCTTTTGAGGCAGTTCTTTTTTAAAGTTTTCTACTGCCTTTGGCTCTTGCTCGCTACTTTTTGATCTTGCTACTTTCAAGTCAGCTTTTAGAGGTCATTTATAAAGAAAAGTTGAAAGCAGCGAGAATGGAGGCAAGAGGCTTTTACTATGACAAGACAGTAGCCCAAAGCATTGCCTCATGAGTAGAAAAGCTTACAAAAGTGATTTAACCGATCGAGAATGGCAAATCATTGAACCATTAATTCCACCTGTAAGACCAGGAGGACATCCACGTACTGTGGATATGCGTGAGGTAGTAAATGCCATCTTTTATTTGCTGAAAACTGGCTGTGCTTGGGAGATGCTACCACATGACTTCCCACCCTATTCAACGGTTTATTATTACTTTCGGCGTTGGCAAAAACGAGGAATTTGGCAGCAGATAAATCTTGCCTTACGTGAACAAGTACGGATGAAGCTGGGCAAATCTCATCAAGCTACTGCTGCAATTGTGGATAGCCAGTCCGTAAAAACGACGGAAAAAAGGGGAAGTATCCGGCTTTGATGGCGGCAAGCTAGTTAAAGGTCGCAAACGCCATGTCGTAGTAGATCCTCAAGGACTACTAATGGGTGTAGTAATCACCGAAGCTAATGCTTCAGAACGATTAGGAGCAATAGTGGCATTGCTAGAAGAGTGCTATAACTCTAAGTCTTTAGAGCTAATTTGGGCAGATAGTGGCTACAGTGGAGAGAATTTTGCACAAGCTGTAATGGTAGTCTGCGGTGCAGAAGTAGAAATAGTTAAGCGGATTACAGATGGGTTTGAAGTTTTGCCCAGAAGATGGGTAGTTGAACGAACTTTTGGCTGGCTAGGACGCTATCGACGACTAAGTAAGGATTATGAACTCCTACCGGAAATAAGTGAATCTATGGTCTACGCTGCTATGGTACGGCTGATGCTGAGACGACTAGCTGCTTGATTTTTACTTTATAAATCAGCTCTTAGCTTGTCATGAACTAGATTATGTACCACGTCATACTTCACGCGTATCCCTAGCTCTGCTGCTAACCATAGCTTGACCTCCTGATAACTGGAAAACCCTTCTGGCTCACTCAGTTCTTGTTTTAAACGTTCTACCGCCTCTGCTGGAATTAATGGTGTTCTTCCCGTACTTTTGCCTACTTCTAATAGCTGATTCAACCCACCACGGCGATATTGACTTAACCACCTTTGTACTGTGACTCGATTCCGTCCCAATACCACTGCTAAATGTTGCACCGTTTCCACTTGCTTAGTCTTGAGCAAATACAGTGCTTGTACTCTTTCCTTCCCACTTGCACTTTTTTGCTGCTTTAAAAGAGTGAGGAGCGTTTCTGCCGACTCGTTAATCTTGAGCTTGACTCTCCCAGACATGACTCACAGATTTAAATGTCTCTTTTCTTCAACTGTAGCGTATTAAAAGCCAAATGGTAGCGTTAGGGATGGGCATCGTGCAACGCTACACCCGACAGCGAGCAGACACTATTATTGGTGTCATGTGGGCGATTGGTATGGCTATCGGGATTATCCTCGTAGACTTAGCAGGGGGCTACAAGGCGGATCTGATGAGCTATTTGTTCGGCAGCATTTTAGCGGTTTCCTGGCACGACTTGCTGATTATGTTGTTACTCGACGCGATCGTCGTTGCCCTGGCGATATTGTTCTACAAAGAACTATTGCAGTTTCGTTTGACGAAACCTTTGCTACGGTCGCCAACGTGCCAGTAGACGCAATCTATTTAACTCTCATGTGTACGATCGCGCTGACAGTGGTGATGATGATGCGGGTGGTAGGGCTGATTATGACGATCGCCCTGCTGACGATGCCAGCCGCCATCAGCGGACTGTTTGTGAAAGATATGAAAAAGATGATGGGACTGGCAAGCATCCTGGGCATGGTTTTCACCACAGCGGGGTTGTGGTTCTCGTACTTCCTCAATCTCACTTCTGGCGCAACGATTATTCTCGTGGCTGGTGTTGCCTATTTGTTGAGCGTAGCAGTGCAGCCGTTACTACGTCGCGCTCGTGGCGATCGCTTCTTTGCCGTGCGATAGTGGCTATGTTAATAGTCGATGCTCAGGATGATGGATTAAATAAGAAAGAGGGTCTTAATCTACAAAAGCTAAGATGCAGACAATTCTTTTTAGCGATCGCGATCTTGTTCCAGTACGCGCCCTGCTGCTTGGGCAAGGTCTTGATTTAAAAACATTAGAACAAATAGACTGTTTGGCTAAAGACCCCCTCGCGATCGCGGCTGGCGAATCTGGTTGCGCTGTTCTTTTTCGTTACGGTGCAGTTGTTTTATACGGTCTTTCTCCCTTAGAAGAAGCAACCTTTATTACTAAGCTCAAAGATCTCACGATCGTTCCTTTTGCCTCTCCAGAAGTAGAAAATGTTGAAATTCACCGCGATGCTAATAGTACGAGAGCAGTAGAAGGTGACATTATCTTTTTGCCAGAGTTCGATCTCAAAAGTTTGCAAATCATCGCAACTATTCTCGCCAAGAGCGTGATTATGGCTTACTACGAAATGAATATTGCTAGTGCTTTTGAACGGATCGAACCTTTTGCCAATCGCTTACAGCACGCTCGCTGGAGTAAACAGCAAGTGAGAGAATTACTGAAACAACTGGGTAATGCTCTCGCCGTGGAACACAAAATGGTTGGTCGAGTCCAGGTAATTGATAAGCCAAAACTTCTTTGGGAATCTTCCGAGTTGGATCGCTTTTACTTGCGACTGGAAAAAGAGTTTGAAATCCAGGCACGACAGTTAATATTGGAACGCAAACTAGCACTTGTCTATCGTACTATCGAAACGTCACTGGGTTTGCTCCAACATAATACTATAGCAATCCTAGATAGCTTGTGGGAATAAGGAGAAGCCGATAAGCTAGAGAAACCTTTGTAGTTGCTCTCTCGATTCTGATGGATAGCTTAAGCCAATTTATTGCCAGCACAAGTGACGCAAGAGAACTCAAACGTGCCCTAGCCGTGCAAATGCGGCAACAAGGTTATCCTTACCAACAGATTGAAGCACTGCTGGAGGTATCACAGAGTTTCATTAGTAAATGGCAGCAACTGTATCGACAGCAAGGCATAGATGCACTCAAGTTAGGATACTGGGGTACGCAAGGCTATTTAAATGATGTTGACAAACAAGCAGTGATGGAATGGCTACGGCAGCGCTCCTCCTGTCAGCTCGAAGAGTTGGTCACTCACCTCGACCTCAGTTATGGAGTCGTCTTTAAGTCGCAACAGAGTTACTACGACTTG
This sequence comes from Chroococcidiopsis sp. SAG 2025, assembly GCF_032860985.1. Classification (GTDB taxonomy): domain Bacteria; phylum Cyanobacteriota; class Cyanobacteriia; order Cyanobacteriales; family Chroococcidiopsidaceae; genus Chroococcidiopsis. The sequence continues at coordinate 4,343,959 of NZ_JAOCNC010000001.1, read as the reverse complement.
CGTTCGTTTTGCCGGACTCTCGTGGAAGAAGACACAATCGGCACGTCCCCAGAAGGACGAGCTGCAAGTCGCCCAAAAAAACACTCTTATTGTGGAGTTACTGATGAGATGGCGCACTCAAATCGCTTCTGGGCAAGTGCGGGTGTTGTTGATTGATGAATGCCATTTGCTATGGGGCGATGCCTGTGGCTATGTTTGGGGTAAAACCAACCAACGCATTGACGTACCAATTGCCTCCGAACGGCAGCGCCAGACCTACTATGGCGCGTTTGATTACGGCAGCAAGCAGTTTTATGTTCAAGCCTACGATGCTGGGAATACGGATAATACAATTGCCTTTTTAAACTATCTGCGCTCTCTCGATGAGCCAGCCCGTTTGCTGGTGATTTGGGATGGTGCAAGCTACCATCGGTCACACCAGTTGCGAGAGTTTTTGGCTGCTATTAATGCTGGACTACCCTATGAAGACTGGAAGATTGAGTGTATTCGCTTTGCCCCTCATGCTCCTGAACAAAACCCCGTTGAGGACATTTGGTTGCAGGCTAAACAGTTCATTCGCAAGTTCTTTATGCTGTGCAAGTCCTTTGCAGTGGTGAAGTATCTGTTTGAGTTTGTCACCCATCAGCAATACTTTACTTTTGAAAAGGCATTTATGTATGGATAACCATACATCCTATTTAGGATTGCTATAGTTGGTAGCGGCAGCTATTGAGGTAGATGCTAACTAAGAAATTGGAAAAATTTTAGAATCGTCTCTTAAAAAAGAATCTATCTCCTAATAAGAATATATTGCTATTCATCTATAAATTGCTAATGAGATTTTTCAGTCAAACTCAAGTAAGAAGAATCGATCGAGTTAGTAATTTCCGCAATCGAATGGATAAATAACTTGAGGGGGATGGTAGTAAGCTTTAATTTCTCTATACTTATTCTCCTCACAAATTCCTCAACTTTTTCGCTTAAATTTGGAATAGAGCCGATCGTAGGTGAGAAATGAATAGCGCAGGTATTAAGTCTTTGAAGAAGTAGTGCTGATAAAACTTTATCCAATGGAAGGTGGTGGATATGCGAGTCGATATTAGTTACAAATCAAATCTTCAATTTCAAGCTGCCGCTAGAGGTCATGTTATTACTTGCGACCAACCTCATAGCAATGGTGGTGAAGATACTGGGATGACTCCACCAGAGTTGTTTCTATCTGCTTTAGGCAGTTGTGTGGGTTTCTACGCTGTGAAATACTGTCAAACTAGAAACTTAGATGCTACAGGGTTAAAGATTGAAGTTTCAGCCCAAAAAACGACAGATATCCCCATCAGGCTGGACGAGATCGAAATTCACTTGAGTTTACCAATTAGCTTGAGCAATCGCCATCAAAAAGGTTTAGAAAATGCTGTGAATGCTTGTTTAATTCACGCTACACTCACGCATCCACCCGAAATTATGACTCAAATCAGTAGCACGCCAATCTTAACTGCTTAATGAAGTCAGTTCGATTCCAATAAACTTGCCCTGTGGCACAAATGGCAGAGCCAAGTAGCAGAGGTGAAAAATATGAGTAACCAGTTAGCGACTCATACCCATCCGAGCAAAAAAGCTGTTATCTATATTTTTGTAGGCTTGCTGGCTGGTAGTGCGATCGCCACTCTGTTGACAACAGCTAGTAATCTCCAAGCTCAAGAGCGAGATTTCGAGTTAAACAATTCTGTCCCTAGTACGTCCGTTGCTGCTCCCACAATGGCTGTTGCTAGTCGCAGCGAACGCCATTACATCGAATGGACGATCTTCCATGACGAGCAAGCAATTGCAATAGCCGATCTCGCTTTGAGTCGAGCTACGCATCAGGATATTAAAACTCTAGCAGCTGCTATGAAACAAACTAAAACTCAGGAACTTCAACAACTACAAGCGTGGTATCGGCAGTGGTATGGAACCAATGCACCCAGCTACTTCAGCCGTTGGCAGCACAGAGATCTAGAGGAGGATAAACCAGAGCAGTATAGAATGCACGTCATGGAAACAGATTTAGCCGAGCTGAAAAATGCACCAGACTTCGAGCGCGAATTTCTGCGGCAGACGATCGCGAGCGATCGCATGGCAATGATGATGTCTGCTACGATCCTCGATGGTGCGGAGCGCCGCGAACTACGAGACTTTGCTCGCGCCACGCTCGAACAGCAACAAACTGAAGTCGAGCAGATGCAGCAATGGTATCAAGATTGGGATCGATAATTTTTCACTTCCCCTGACTTAAATTGCTCTAATTGCCGTGCTTGTGTCAGCAAACGGTTGGAGATGCGATCGCACACCACCTCACATAAATCGAAAATTATCGGATCGGCAATTTCATAAAAAACGCTGATGCCTCTAGGTTCGCGCCTGACCATCCCTGCTTGCATTAACACTTTCAGGTGCTTGGAAACATTAGCCTGTCCTAACCCAGTTGCTGCGACAATTTCCGTCACATTTTTCGCCCCCGATCTCAAACAATTGAGAACTTGCAACCGACTGATTTCGGATAACACTTTGAAATACTCTGCCACTTGAGCAAGAGCGGCAAGGGAAATCTCTGGCATAGACGAGCGGCAATTTAATAAATCTACAATTTCTATTTTACACAACCACATTACCAATCGGTAATATGGTTATAGGATGGAGATAGAGAGACGAGACTTCTACCGATCGATGACTTTTATTGCAGGAGACTTATGGAAAATGTCAAGAAGATTAACGAGCAGCTCGCTGTAGCCGGACAAGTTACGCCAGAGCAACTGCAACAAGCGGCGCAAGAAGGCTTTAAGTCGGTTCTCAACTTGCGATCGCCTGACGAAGAAGGTTACTGGCAAGACGAACAGCAGCAAGCAGAGGCGCTAGGGCTGCATTACGCGAATATTCCCGTCAAGGTCGATACTCTGACTGAGGACAAGACCACTGAAGTTCTGGAGCAAATCGACGCACTACCGAAACCACTCTTACTGCACTGCTATAAACAGATGCGGGCTGGGGCGATGGCGCTGATGAATGTAGCTACCAGAAACGGACTGACACCAGAGCAAGCATTTGAAAAGGCTCATGAAATAGGTTTTGACTGTAGTGCTTATCCCCAAATGAAAGAGTTCTTCGCCCAGTACGTTTCAACCCACTCAAAGACAACTGAAGGAAAGACAAGCTAGAAGGAGAACGTAATATGCTCTTTCGTCAATTATTCGATGCCGAATCTAGTACATACACTTACCTAATTGCCGATCCTGCTACAAAAGCTGCTATCTTGGTCGATCCAGTTTTAGAGCAGGTAGAACGCGATCTGAAGTTACTTAAGGAATTGGGACTCACCCTGCACTACTGCTTGGAAACTCACGTCCATGCCGACCACGTGACCGGAACTGAACAATTACGACAAGCAACCAGTTGTTTGGGCATCGTTCCCGATCGCGTCACTGTTGCCTGTGCTGACCGCCACATCAAAGATGGGGAGACATTGCATATGGGCGACATTACCATTGCAGCCATTGCTACGCCTGGTCATACCGATAGCCATATGGCTTATCTAGTAAACGATGACCGAGTGCTAACAGGAGATGCCTTATTTATCCGAGGTTGCGGACGGACGGATTTCCAAAGTGGAGATGCAGGGACGCTGTACGATTCAGTACGAGAGCGTTTGTTTAGCTTACCAGACGAAACTTTGGTCTATCCCGCTCACGATTATCGGGGTCATACCGTATCGACGATTGGGGAAGAAAAGCGATGGAATCCTCGTTTTGCCGGACGAAATCGCCCCAGTTTCATTCAATTCATGCATAACCTGAATCTACCAAACCCCAAAAAGATAATGGAAGCCGTTCCAGCTAACGAGATGTGCGGGCGCTTAGCGGCAACAGCTTAAATGAAGGCTATTTCAGTAGTTGTCAGGTTAGTAATTAATGCTTGCGTTGCAAGGAGAAAAAAATGAAAAAGATTGCAACCATAGTCGCGTTAGTTTCGGCGCTGAGCTTGACTATTATTCCTGCATCTTTTGCCCAGCCAGGAATGAGATGGAGAGGTAGCGATGGATGGGGAAGAGGTACGCCCTACAGTCGCCTGTACAACCCTCGCACAGTGGCAACAATCCGAGGAGAAGTGATTAGAGTAGATACAATTACCCCTATGCATGGGATGGGAGTTGGTCTGCATCTGGTGCTGAGAACAGCCAACCGGCAAGAGATTTCCGTCCATCTCGGTCCAGACTGGTATCTCGAACGCCAGGAGATTGCAATTGAGCCGAAAGATCGAATTGAAGTCGTAGGCTCGCGCGTCACTTTTGCCAACACGCCAACCATCATTGCGGCTGAAGTGAAAAAAGGTAATACAACTTTAGTACTCCGAGATAAAACTGGTTTTCCAGTTTGGAGTGGTTGGAGACGACGCTCGTTTTAATATCATCCCCCTAAGTACAGGACAAAAATTGTAGAATATCCAAGAACTCATCCATTTTCTGCTCCAGATTGAGAACAATGTTTCGTAGATGGTCAAAGCCATAACGAAAAATGCTCTTAGCTCTGCGTCCATGCTTTTTAATAGTAAGTGGTTTGAGTTGGTGTAACCATTCACCCGTCAAGATGACCCAACATAAGGCTAATGAGAGCAGTGCCAGCAGCTTACTCAAACGCTCAGAATCGGTTAGATGGGTAGATTCTAAACAAAAACCACGAGTTTTGAAAATGCCGAAAAGTGTTTCAATTCCCCATCGTTGAGCGTAGTCGGAGATAGCTGATTTAGGTGCGGTTTGAGTGGCAACGACTAGTAAAGAATTATCCTCTAATCGCAAGGCGGCAATGTAGACCCAATCTCCCCAGAGTTGTCTTTTGTGGCGTAGAACTTTGTGCTGTCCTACCTGTAGATTCTGAAACAAGACATTGACTTTGAGACTCTGACAGCCATGTCTAAGTTTATGATTTTCGCGAATGCGGATACGAAACGGGGTGAGCGGATCGCTAAGTAGGTAGCTAAACCAATCCTTGCCAACGAATTCTCGATCTGCGGTCAGGCAAGTAATTTCACGCTCACCAAAGCGCTCTAGAAATTGGTTGAACAACTTCATCCGCTCATCGCTATTGGAATTCCCCCGTTTGTCCAGTAAACACCACACCACAGGAAACGCAACTCCCTCATGCACAACTCCCAGCATCAGGATATTGAAAACACACTCTCCAAACTGCCATTCGGTACGGTCGATTGAAAGTACCCAGGGTTCTGGAATATTCATTAGGGTAACAACAGCTTGAGCAATTTCGGCGTAGTCCATTTCATAGTGACGGAAAAATCGTTGGAGTCGTTTGTAATGAGAATCGGTTTGAGTCTTGCCGCTGAATCCGGTTGCCAATTCACTGAAGTTGACAGTTTTGACTCGCAACAGCGCTATGAGAAATGCTGCCACAAAGCTTAGTCGCGCACCATGCCAAGCTAAATGAGGGCGCAAGGCATCTCGAAGTAGAGTAACCTGATTCATAGGGTTTTATGTTCTGAATGTGGTAATTCTCATGAAACCCTTTTTCTTTCTTCATTTGCAAGCTTTTGTCCTGTACTTAGATCATCCCCATAGACAATTGAGGCAGAAATGCCCTTCAGTCATATTTTGCCGGACGCGATGGTCGCAAAGTAAACCGACGAACGACATCGCCTGCCGTAAAACAAGGAGGAAAAACATATGAAAAAACAATTTTTCTTAGCATCCTTCGGTGTTGCAGCATTGGCAGCAGCAACACTTGCCTATTCACCTTTTACCGCTAGCGTCCAGTCCCAATCGCAGCCTTAGCCTAATTCGCAGTTCTCAGTTGTTTCGCCCCAATGGGTTGCCGCTCACGCCAAAGATGCCAACGTACGCATTCTGGATGTTCGACCCGATCCTCACGACTATTTTGCCGGACACGTTCCCAACGCCGTACATATGGCAGACGCAACCCTACGCGGTCCGTTAAATGGCGTACCAGTACAGTACCTACCTCCAGAAACTCTGGCTCAATTACTATCGCGTGCAGGTGTGAAAGATAGCGATCGCGTTGTCGTCTATTCCGACAAAGATAACGTTCTCGGTGCGACAATGACAGCATACGTGCTAGAACGCATCGGACACCCAAACGTCATGGTGATGGATGGTGGCTGGAGTGCGTATAAAGCGACTCAGCCGACAACGCAAGAGTATCCCAAGTACACCACAAGCAAGCTCACGGCACGGGATAACCAGTCTATTCGCGTCACCCTCAACGACGTAACCAACCTGATGAATCGGAAGGGTGTCAAGTTTGTTGATGCCAGACCGGAAAAAGCCTATCGCGGCGAGGTGAAGACTTGGATGCGTAACGGACATATTCCAGGTGCAATTAGTAGCGACTGGCATCAGCTGATGGACCCAGCCAACCCGCATAAGTTCAAGTCGATAAATGAGATGCAGCAGATCGTCCAGCAGAAAAAACTTGACAAATCGCAGGATATTGTTCTGTACTGCGGTACGAGTCGAGAAGCAAGTCTCGAATATATGGTACTCAAACACATGCTCGGTTATCCCAAAGTGCGGCTGTATGAAGGCTCTTGGACGGAATACTCATCCCACCCTGAACTGAAAGTAGAAACTGGTGCCGGACAGTTAGCACGGCAATAGTTTTGCATCCAAACTCGGGCATGAGTCCGAGACACAAATATTTAATATTTGAGGAAACGAATCATGGAGAAGAGTAGAGACGAAGCTACGCACTCAGAAACTTCTCAGGAAAGTCGTAAGAAAGGTTTTACCGTGTCTCGCCGGAGTTTTCTCCAAGGCGGTAGTGGTACTGGAGTGGCGATCGTCGCAGCTAGCACGGGATTAGGCACGGCACTGCTGACTCAAAGGAAAGCTAGAGCAGTTGAAGTGGGACCGCTCAACACGCGACAACGCCAAGAAATGGCTTTTCGGATTCGCCGAGATGCCGCTCAAGCATATCTCAAACAAAAGCTACCATCACAGCCAACTAATGGAGATGAAGAAAGATATGCAGACAAGCGGGCGTGTTTTGCTAAAGCCCTACCCCACAACGATCTTGGCGAAGTCGATCCGAAGGCATATGCGACTTTCTTATCGATTCTCAAAAGTGGCGACTCCAAACGCTTTGAGCAGATTCCCCTAGCACCGCAAGCAGAAGCAAAGTTGAACGATCCCCAAGCGACATACGCCTATGACCTATTCGGTGTCGATAGCCATGCGACTCGCTTGAGCGCACCACCCGCATTCGCCAGCCCTCAGATGGCTGCTGAAATGGCTGAAGTTTATTGGCTGGCACTGACTCGCGATGTGTCGTTCCGCGATTATGAATCCAACCCGCTCGTTGCAGCAGCACTGTCCGACCTGAATGCTTTTTCAGAAATCGTGGGTCCGAAGTCAGGTGGTAAGGTAACGCCAGAAATGCTGTTCCGTGGTGAAACCAGGGGCGATCTCATTGGACTATTCATCAGTCAGTTCCTCTGGCTTGATGTCCCTTATGGCATCAAGACAATCGAGCAACAGTACAAATTTCCCACCAAAGGTCAAAGTTTCCTCACCGATTACCAAGAGTGGTTAGCCTGTCAGCGAGCTGTGAAACCAACCCACAAGCTCCAGTTTGACTCGCAGCCGCGATATATTTGCAGTCACCGAGAACTTGCTGAATACGTCCACCAAGACTTCAGTTTCCAACCCTACCTAAATGCCGCGCTGATTGTATTGCGCTTTGGATCGGAGGCACTGTCTCCTACTAACCCGTATCATGCTTCCAAGACGCAGTTTGGCGATATTACTTTCGGTAACAAAAATATCCTATCTCTGGTGGCGCAAGCGGCAATTATCGGTCAAAAAGGGGCGTGGTATCACAAATGGCTCGTGCATCGGCGGCTGCGTCCAGAGAGTTTTGCTGGTCGAATCGAGAACCAGATTAAAGGCAAAAAAGCCTACGACATTCATGCCAATATTCTAAATTGCGATGCAGTAAAACGCGCGATCGCAATCAACCGCACCTGCTTGCTACCTGTTTCCTACGCTGAAGGTTGTCCGACCCATCCAGCTTACCCAGCCGCCCATGCTGCTACTGCTGGTGCTTGCGCTACAGTGCTGAAGGCTTTCTTCAACGAAGATTTTGTTATCCCCAAGCCAATGCAGGCAAATGCAGATGGTTCGACGTTGGAGCCTTGGCAAGGGCAAGCTCTCACTCTCGGTCACGAGATTGATAAACTTGCCAGCAACATTTCGCTGGGACGCGATGCGGCTGGTGTCCACTACCGCTCGGATGGCATCCAAGGTTTGCTGATAGGAGAAGACCAGGCAATTGGGATGCTGCGCGATTACAGCCGCACTTACAACGAGCGGTTTGATGGCTTTGTGCTGACTAAGTTCGATGGCAAGAAAATCAAAATCGCCAAAGGTGAGGTGTTATCCGCCTAACTTAATTCTGCGACGTTGTTGAGTCATGGAGCGATCGGAACGCATCTGATTTAACAACGCCGCTTTCCTCCAATTAGAAGCATCGCCAGGGCAAATACTCGCCAGTGGTGCAGGAATGGCATACCATTGCAGTCCGTTCATCTTGAGAGGCAAAGTATTATGACTATGACAATCGGGTGGATTTTGGGTCACGTTATTGCCACTGCAATTGGAATTAGCTTAGGCTTAATCGGTGGCGGTGGCTCAATTCTGGCAGTTCCCACTTTAGTCTATGTCATGGGCGTACCGCCGAAATCGGCTATCGCGATGAGTTTGGCGATCGTCGGTACGGTGAGTTTTCTAGGGGCAATTCCCCACTGGAAACTCGGCAACGTCCAGCCCAAAACAGCTGGGATGTTCGGGTTGTCAACGATGGTAGGAGCCTATGCAGGCGCTCGGATTGCCACACTGCCATTTGTGACAGGAACGCTACAAATGATTTTATTCGGCACGATGATGTTGCTGGCAGCAGTGTTTATGCTTCGCAAGCATCCTCAAACTACCTTACCTCCGCCTGTAAGAGAACCAGACTTGGAGTTGTATCCCAAACCAGTATGCAGATATTGCTGGCTGTGGCTGGTGAGTGAAGGACTCGGCGTGGGGGCGCTAACGGGGTTAGTAGGTGTGGGTGGTGGTTTTGCGATCGTGCCTGCATTGGTTTTGCTCGCAAAAGTGCCGATGAAACAGGCGATCGGTACGTCTCTACTAGTAATTGTTCTCAACTCTATTGCTGGCTTTTTCGGTTATTTAGGACGTGTCAATTTGAATTGGGAGTTAATCGCCACATTTACTGTTGCTGCTAGTCTGGGAATTGTTGCTGGAGCTTACTTAGTTAGGTTCGTGCAAGCGAGACACTTACAAAAAGCTTTTGGCTATTTTCTCCTGGCAATGGCTGGTTTTATCTTCTGGCAAAATCGCACTGAGTTTCACTCTCAAAAGATACAGAGACAATTGCTCGTAGGACAAGTTGAACCAGAGTCAAAGCGAGCAATAAAGCCAAAAGATGATTTTGAAAAACTGTGAGAAAATAGGTAGAGCTTATAGCATTTTTTGGATTAAACTTTTACTCTATTGATGAGTAATTTTGCATCGATCTCACCTAAAAAAAAGATAAATATTGCTTTCTATTATGTTAATATAGTATTGGAATCGTAGTGAACCTCAAACATAGAACTAGTAGCAACGTCCCGAAAAATAGCAAGGCTAAACCAGGCTCTTAGGAAGAGGCAACTATGAGAGGTTCAAGGCAAAACTGCGAAACCTATAAACCCTAGAATGGTTGTGGAGGAAACCTTGCACAATTTAACACCCAGTCATTAACGGACTGTATCGATCTCGATATAGTCTGTTAATTTATTTGGCTGACTCGCAAGAAAATTATCCGCTTTGAGCTTTCCAATTTCTCACAAATTGCTTTTGAACGCGAGTTTAGTTTCAGTAAAAACAATAACAAAGCACTCGACAAAACTGAATAAGAATTGTTACTTAATTACGTTTTAGAGAAAGCTGAAATTCAAGACTTGATAAGATAAAAGTAATAGACTTACTTGCTATCTGCTACAAACTAGAAGCGATGCGCTTATGTGGTATGCTCTTCGACCATGCAAGAGCGCGGCAACGCCAGGGGCGAACGCAAACGCTTCGCGACCATCGCCACAGATAGCAAAAGGGGGACTCAGGCTATGTTAGAAAACTTATCAAGAGACCCACTTAATCAACCGCAACTGATTCCCGATCCTTGGGAAGCGCCTAATCCAACAACAGTTCAGCCTAAATTGACGGTCAAGACTTGGCAAATCCCGATAGAAACTCATCTAATTACAGCAGCAGGAAATCCAGCAGCGCCACGATTAGCAGCAGCACTAACTCCAATTCAAGTGTTGCTACAGGATGAGCTGAAACTCAGAGTCGATCTGAGTAGCAAACTCAAAACTCAGATGGAGAAAGCTTTGGCATTACTATGCTGGATGCGAACAGCAGTTTAGATTAATCTGCGTTAGGCAATGACAAAATGGGATTGACAACAAGCCAATGTCAAAGGCTTTTGACATTGGCTTGTTGTCAATCCTATTTATTTGTGGTGCGTAGTGAGTGTAAAGAAGTGACATGAAACCGAACGCCAATTCGATCTAAGGCGAAAATCATGACAGCACAATTCCAAAACCGCACTCAAGCAGGCGAGCTGTTAGCTACCAAGCTCACAGCATATGCCAAACGACCGGATGTGCTGGTGCTGGGGCTACCGCGTGGTGGCGTACCAGTAGCGTTTGAGGTAGCAAAAGCACTGAATGTACCCTTAGACATCATTCTAGTCCGCAAGCTGGGCGTACCTATGCAGCCAGAATTGGCAATGGGAGCCATCGCTACGGGTGGCGTGCTGGTACTTAATAACGACGTGGTGAACTGGCTGGGCATACCTCAAGCAGAGATAAATGCCGCCGTCCAACAGGAAATGCCAGAATTAGAGCGACGCGATCGCCTTTATCGAGGCAATCGTCCCATGCCTCACGTCGAAAACCGCACGGTGATTCTCGTAGACGACGGAATCGCTACGGGTTCGACTCTGCGAGCGGCGATCGCGGCACTGCGGCAGCAGCAACCGCACCAAATTATTGTAGCGGTTCCAATTGCCGCTACTTCAGTTTGTCAGCAGTTGCGAACAGAAGCAGACGATGTTGTCTGCGCGATCGAAGTAGAACAATTGTCGGCGATTAGCTTTTGGTACGAAGAATTCGCTCAAACTACCGACGAAGAAGTCCGCGCTCTCTTAGCAGAAGCGGCAAATGGCTATGCTGCGTTGTTTTTATCGTGAAGCAGTGTTGCTGTCAAGCAGGGGGATAAACCGATGAAAACAATACAATTCAATACTCAACAGAGCCTAGTCTCGATCGCGGCTGACTCGGTGCAACTACAAGGAGACATAGTAATCCCTGTAGATGCCCAAGGAGTCGTGCTATTTGCTTACGGCAGTGGTAATAGCCGTCATAGTCCTGGCAACCGCTATACTGCTGAGATTTTCCGTCAGGCGAAACTAGCAACTTTACTAGTTGACCTGGTGACACCGGAAGAAGCAGCGATTGACCTGCGGACAAAACACTTCGACGTTGAATTGCTGGCGGCGCGACTGGTAGGAGTGACAGATTGGTTGCGAAAATCTTCAGATGTTGGAGATCTGGGGTTGGGTTATTTTGGTGTTGATGTAGGTAGTGCGGCGATCGTGTTGGCGGCGACGCAACGAGCAGCAGATGTAGGCGCGATCGTCTCGCGTAGTGGGCGTTTAGATTTGGCGGGTTCGGCACTAGCTTGGGTTCAGGCTCCCACCCTGCTAATTGTCGGCGAGCATGACTTCCCAGGAATTGGCATCAATCAGGATGCGCTGGCACAACTCCATACTCAAAAACAGTTACAGATTATCCCTCAAGCCAGCCACTTGTTTACAGAACCAGGCACGCTCGAAGCAGTGGCACGCTCGGCAAGTCAATGGTTTCAGTTCTATCTCAAACTAGCCAAGTAACCAATTATACGAATCATTTATTTGTAGATTTAATCGCAGATTCACGCAGATAAAAGATAGATTTATCTATACTTTCGCCAGAGTTTTAGTCAGAAATTACCTGCTACCGCATTAGTTTTTGTGCATCTGAGAATTTCCACAAGAGAATACTAAAAAACATTAAGGTAACATTCCTCCGATCGGCAAAGCTTTTATCTTGAAATTGCTGCACTTGATGTAGAGGAAAGCTCGATGCCACCAACCGATCGCCAGCAGCTTGAGCCAAGTCATAATAAATATCGCAATGGGACTAAAAGACACATCCGACGCACGGAACACGTCGAAGTCCAGGTAGAAGACGATCGCACTGGCATGAGTGTAGAAACTCTCAAACGTGCCTTTGCCGATAACCTTTATTACTTGATTGCAAAAGACGAGTATTGGGCTAACTTGCAAAATTATTATATGGCACTGGCTTATACAGTGCGCGATCGCTTATTGCACCGCTGGATTCAAACCACAAAAACCTATTTTGCCCAAGATGTGAAAGCCGTCTTTTACCTCTCGGCAGAGTTTCTCATGGGTAGGCAATTGGGCAACAACCTGATTATCGTCGGATTCTACGAGCAAGCGCGGCAAGCTGTAGAGGAATCGGGTTTAGACCTGTACGATTTGAGGGAACAGGAAGAGGAACCTGGCTTAGGGAATGGCGGACTGGGTAGGCTAGCTGCTTGTTTTTTAGACTCGCTGGCAACGTTAGAAATCCCTGCTGTCGGATATGGTATTCGCTACGAGTTTGGCATTTTCGACCAATCGATTCAGGATGGCTGGCAGGTAGAACACCCCGATAATTGGTTGCGTTTTGGCAATCCTTGGGAAATTCCCCGCCTCGATTATCGGGTGGAAGTTAAGTTTGGCGGACGGACTGAGACATATGTTGACCAAAATGGTCGCGTTCGCGTTCGCTGGATTGGGGAACGCACCATATATGGTACGCCTTACGATACGCCCGTCCCAGGTTATGGTAACAACACGGTGAATACATTGCGGCTTTGGAGTGCGCGAGCCAGTCTTGAGTTTAACTTCCAAGTCTTTAACGCTGGAGATTACACCCATGCTGTTGCCGATAAAATTTTTTCTGAAAATATTTCTAAAGTGCTTTATCCCAACGATAATACTGCCCAAGGGCGAGAATTGCGTTTAGAACAGCAGTATTTTTTTGTTTCTTGTTCGCTGCAAGATATTATTGTTTTCTACCAACAAAATCACGATAACTTTGACTGCTTTCACGAAAAAGTCGCTATCCAGTTGAATGATACGCACCCATCTATAGGTATTGCCGAACTGATACGGCTACTAGTAGACGAACACAATTTGGATTGGGACAAAGCGTGGCACATTACTCAAAATACTTTTGCTTACACCAACCATACTCTACTCGCAGAAGCACTAGAACGCTGGTCGGTCAGCTTATTCGGTCGTCTGTTACCCAGGCATCTAGAAATTATCTATGAAATTAATCAGCGTTTCCTCCAAGAGGTCTGGCAGCGTTGTCCTGGCGACATGGGACGAGTGGCGCGGCTGTCATTGATTGAGGAAGGCAGCGAAAAGTACGTGCGGATGGCTAATTTAGCCTGTTTAGGCAGCCATAAAGTTAATGGTGTCTCTCAACTGCATACAAATTTGCTGAAACACCAGTTGATGCAGGATTTCGACGCGCTGTATCCCGATCGATTTAATAATATAACTAACGGCATTACTCCGCGTCGTTGGATTTTACTTTGTAATCCCAAGTTAGCACTACTACTGACAAACCGAATTGGCAAGGGTTGGATTAAAGATTTAGAAAAACTGCGGCAAATAGAATCGCTGGCAGATAATGCTGAGTTTTGCGATCGTTGGCAGCAAATTAAACAGGAAAATAAGCATGACTTGGCAGAGTACATTTTGCAATTCAATCGAACTGAAGTGAATGCAAATTCATTATTTGATGTCCAGGTAAAACGCCTTCACGAATACAAACGCCAAATCTTAAACGTGCTGCATATCATCACGTTGTATAACCGAATGAAAAAAAATCCGAGCGGGGAGATCTTGCCTCGGACTTTCATTTTTGCAGGTAAAGCAGCACCAGGTTATTCAATGGCAAAACTGATTATTAAGTTGATTACTTCAGTAGCAGATGTTGTTAATAATGATTCAGATGTGGGCGATCGCTTAAAAGTCGTATTTTTGGTAGACTATAACGTATCTCTAGCGCAACGCATTATTCCCGCTGCCGATCTTTCCGAGCAAATTTCCACTGCTGGTAAAGAAGCTTCGGGAACGGGCAACATGAAGCTATCGATGAATGGGGCGCTGACTGTTGGGACGCTGGATGGTGCTAATATCGAAATCCGCGAGGCTGTAGGGGCAGAAAACTTTTTCCTCTTCGGTTTAACAGTAGAGGAAGTCATGCAGTTAAAAACTACAGGATATCATCCTTGGGATTATTATCACCATAACACCGAACTGAGAGACGCGATCGATCGGATTGCTTCTGGCTATTTTTCTCCTAGCAACCCTGACTTATTCCGACCGATTGTCGAATCTTTGTTGATGAAAGACGAATATCTGGTTTTGGCAGATTACCAAGCTTATATCGAATGTCAAGAAAGAGTCGGTCGAGCGTATCGAGACACCGAAAATTGGGCGCGGATGTCAATTCTGAATGTAGCTCGGATGGGCAGATTTTCCAGCGATCGCACCATTCAAGAATACTGCCAAGAAATCTGGCAAGTTGAGCCAGTGCCAATTGAACTGGAAGAGTACCACCCCAGCCATGCTGGTTTGAAGGTGAAAAAACTAATGTAATCGATGATACAATAATCTCCCCAGACCGCTCGCGTTCGCAATGTTGAAGATTCGGAAAGCTGCCCTGCTTTTAATGCCAGGATTAAAGATGCCAGGATTAATACGGTTGCTGTCCTACCAGCAAACTTGGCTGCAAACAGACGTGCTGGCGGGGGTAACGGTAGCTGCCTATTTAATTCCCCAGTGCATGGCATACGGAGAGTTGGCGGGAGTCGAACCAATCAGGGGGTTATGGGCAATTCTACCCCCAATGGCGATCTATGCCCTACTGGGATCGTCGACTCAGCTTTCGGTAGGACCGGAATCGACGACGGCAGTGATGACAGCAGCAGCGATCGCGCCTTTAGTAGCAGCAGATGGTAGTAACTATGCTAGCCTTGCTTCCTGGCTGGCTGTCATCGTCGGTCTTACCTGTATCGTTGGTTATGTTGCCCGATTGGGGTTTCTGGCAGAATTACTGTCAAAACCAATTTTAATTGGATATATGGCAGGAGTTGCTCTGATTATGATTGTGGGGCAGCTCGGCAAGATCGGCGGTATTGCAATGGAAGCAAATACTGTTTTCGGCACGGCGATCGAATTCTGGCAAAAGCTCGATCGCATTCACTTGCCAACTTTAATTCTGGCGGTTCTAGTCTTAGTCTTTTTGTTGGCGATTCAACGCCGCTTTCCGACTGCACCAGCTCCGTTACTAGCAGTGTTATTGTCAACAGCAGCAGTAGCAATATTTCATCTCGATCGCCAAGGTGTTGCTGTTGTCGGTGCAATTGAGGCAGGATTACCTCACTTGAGCTTGCCTCAAATCTCGGTGCGAGAAATATCACCACTTGTCGCATCGGCAATTGGGATTGCCATTGTCGGCTATTCCGATAACGTGCTGACAGCGCGGGCATTTGCTACCCGTAACCGCTACAAAATTGACGCTAACCAAGAACTCTTGGCGTTGGGAGTTGCTAACCTGGGCAACGGATTAATGCAAGGCTTTCCCGTCAGTAGCAGCGGTAGCCGTACTGCAATTGGCAATTCGTTGGGTAGCAAGACGCAAATGTTTTCCCTCGTGGCGCTGGTTGTGGTGGTTGTCGTCTTGTTATTCCTACGATCGCTGCTGGCACTGTTTCCCAAAGCAGCTTTAGGGGCGATCGTCATCTTTGCTGCTATGAAGCTAATTGACATACCGGAATTTCTCAGGCTATTGCGATTTCGCCGCAGTGAGTTTGTCCTTGCCGCGATCGCTACTGTTGGGGTTCTGGTGACGGATATTTTAATTGGCGTGGCGATCGCTGTCGGTTTATCCGCGCTCGATTTACTAGCTCGCGTGGCGCGTCCGCACGATGCTGTTTTGGGAGAAGTCCCAGGAATACCAGGACTGCACGATATTGAAGATTGGAAGGGAGCAAAAACCATCCCTGGATTGGTAATTTATCGCTATGATGCTCCCCTGTGTTTTGCGAATGCGGAAAATTTCAAGCGGCGATCGTTTGAAGCAATTGAGGCAGAAGCAAGTCCTATAGAATGGTTTGTGCTGGACGCAGAAGCGGTCGGCGAACTAGATGTAACTGCCACCGATATGCTGGCAGAACTGCACGACGAGTTGGCAGCTAGGGGTAATTGAGAACAATATTTCGGATATGGTCGAAACCAAGCGCGAAAGATGCTTTTGGCTTTGCGTCCATGTTTTTTGATGCTGATTGCCCGTTGTTGAGCTAACCATTGCCCCGTGCAAAATGCCCAGCACGGGGCAATGGTTAGCAAGGCTATCATCCGACTAAGCCGTTCTGGGTCTTGAAGGTGAGTTGACTCTAAACAAAACCCACGGGTTTTCAAACAGCCGAACAGGGTCTCAATTGCCCACCGTTTAGCGTAATCAGTAATGGCACGACGAGGACGATGGTTCGTCACAACAATCAGAAATTTTCCATCTTCGAGTCGCAATGCGGCGACGTAAACCCAGTGTCCCCAAACAGTAGCGACGATGACGCAAGACTTGATGCTGTCCGGGTTTCAGGTTGCTGAAGACCACTTTGGCTTTGAGCGATTGCTGGAGATTGTCGAGTTTGTCACTTTCACGAATGCGAATGCGAAACTCTACCATTCCTTGCTCCAACAAATACTCAAACCAATCAGTTCCAAGAAACTCTCGGTCAGCCGTTAAATCGTCTACTTCAGCCGTGGGAAACACCTCAAAAAACTCCTCCAATAATTCAATCCGCTCCGAAGTATTAGAGTTACCTTTTTGATCCAGCATCCACCACAGCAGTGGAAAAGCCACGCCATTATGGACGACCCCTAGGTGTAGCGAACTGCAAACATCGGGAGATGAAACTGCAAACAAGGCGGTTTTGAAACCACATTCTCTGCAAATAGAGGGGGACTCAAAACCACAATATCTGCAAATGAAACCACAATCGCGCTCATACAAACCACATTAGCTGCAAATAAGCTATAAGCCTTACAAGTCGGCAACTCCAAGAAAAATTGCCCCGAGTCGTCCAAAAAATAGGAACTTTTTCGCCGGACATATATGTTCATTTATTTATATATAAATCGGACACAAGCGAATTCAAAAAACTCTGCACAAGGTATTTCCCGTTTTCACATCCAACCCGCGTGCGATAAATCCAATTTCCCTCTACACAGGAATTCCCATTTTCAGCATTTGGTCTCTCAAATCTTGGGTTCGACCAGGAGGCAATTGACCGTGGAGAAAAGAATTCACCTCAGCCGTCCGCACATTCAATAATTCTGCTAACACTTTGGCATTATAACCATGCCGAATTAAGCGAGGTTCTAGATCGTTAATGGCATGAGCTAAAATCGACTCAATTATTCCGGTTGTAATTGGTTTTGTGCCTACCTTGTAACCAGATTCAAATGCTAGTTTTAAATAATGCTCGATTTGTAACGGGGTTGTCAATCGTTCCGCCAAAAATGCAATTGCTTCATCAGTCACTAGATCGGATACCAGATATTCTTCGTGAATACATTCATTTAAAAGCCAATGAATAAACTCCGTCTGATGTCCGCGAATACCTTCGAGGCTAAACACAGTTGTTCTAGCACCAATTTCCTCTAAAGATGGTCGGCGCAAATCATTTTTCAACTTGGGATGCCCCACCAATAATATCGATAGAATGCTACCCTGGAGGCGTACCAATTCAATCAAGCGTTTAATTTTGATTAACGTAGTGTTGTGAGGTCGTGGGCTTCGTCCACTAGCAAGACAACTGGTTTACGGCATTTCTGAATCAACGCCAATAGCAAGAGGAACGCGTTGTTCTGGTTGGGTTGGTGGCTTGGCATCTTTTTCTGTAGCTAAATCGCAAAATAAAGCAGCCATTAAAGTCCCCAAGGTCACTTTATCTTTGTCAACTGCAAGGCTCCTAGAAATAATCATGTCCTTTTCCGTGGCTAATTCTAATTGCAACCGCTGCAAAGTAGTCGTTTTACCACAGCCAACAACCCCTGCTATAGCAATCAATCGACCTTGCCGAAGAAGGGGTTTTAACTCTTTGAATAAATGGGCTTGCTCTTCAGTCTCAAAAAAACCTACATATTCCAAGGTTCGTTTTAGACCAAAATAATTCATCACATCACTCAGCATGGTGACTTCCTAGTAAACAATTAGCCGTGTGAAAAACTGGGCAGGCTTTACTATCCCCTCGATAAACCATAGAGGCTTTACGCTTTGTTTTGAAGCCTGCCCAGTTTTCAAGCCTTACCTCGTAAGGGATTAAAGAAATCTCGAATTTTTTCCATCACCACTTGTTTATTTAGAGTGCTGTCTAAAGTTGCGTTAATATAAGCTATTTGTCCGGGGGTAAGTTTAGCTAGCGGTCGTGCCAAATACTCGGAAGTATTTCGGGAGGAATTATTCCACCCGAAATACTTCCATAGCAATCGCCTGTTTTGCCGCAATAACTGTGGGATAAGTCAGTTCTTGAAACGGATCGGGATCGACAAATGGCTGCACCTTTAATTCAACGAAACTTTGTGGAGAGTCAACTAGATTTACCTTGGCAATAGCATGGCGTGGCAAAGATAACTGTTGAGCCAAAGATTCAATTCGGTCAGCTCGTTTCTGCGTCCGTGTTTTCTTGAAACTACGATAGCGATGTAGGGGAATTGGACCATCTACGGGGAGAAAAGGACCATAGCGGCGTTCAAGATGTTCTACGTATAGTTCGTTATCGAACAATCCCCACCAAAGAACTACAGTTTCACCAGCCAAATCTGACTCGACTTCATAAGCCACCCCTTCAACCGTAACGCGAGCATCAATCTCAACCTTGCGGCGTTCCGGTGAACGTGCAAATGTACAAAACCGCTCCCAGCTACACATTTGCCGGATTCCTTCTTTTGGTAGGTTAGCCATCCAGTCCTCACTGCGGGAATGGGATTCGCTACGATGCGGCTGACTATTGTAGTGCAGCAAAAACCGCATCAACCAAGCATTCGCTTCGGCTTCTGTCTCCGGCTCATGCAGGTGGTAAAGAGTTTCGTGCATTTCCTTGACAGTGCGAAACGGGCGCTCTACTTTGCCTTTGGCGCGAGCCGTCACTCTTCGTCCGTCTTTCCCATTGGGCAGGTGGGTGCGTACCTCCACGCCTAAGTATTCCATCACCTTCTGAAACACCAGGCTCTTGGCAATCGGTCCGTTATCCATATATAGCATTTGGGGAATACCTTGAAAGGGGATGTCTGGACTCGACTTAGGCGACATGGCGGCAAACATAAACTGCAATGCTGCTTCTACATCTTCGCCATAAACACCGTGGTATTCCTGATATGCAACGCCACTACGGTCATCCACGACACTATAAAGCATCAATAGGGGATGTCCGCGCCCTGGCTCTATCCAAGCAGGCGCTTTGACGTGCTTGAGATCGCGCTTGGCTGAGGTCAAAATGCCAGCAAGAGTTGCTATATTCTGCTTGGAAGCGAACGGCAGGTGGTTGCCGCAGGAGAGTATCGTAGTCATAGCCCCACTTTTTGAGGTAACGGTTGACGGTGGTTGCTTTGAGTAAACCGACTGGAACCGTAACGTGACCGCCTCTGAGTGTCAATCCCATCTTCTTCCAATAGCCGGATTGCTTGTACGGTAGATAAATGGCGACCTTTGCGGTTGGAGGTCCGGATTTTAATTGCCGCAATGATTTCACAGTAGCGTTCTAGTCTGGCTTTGGGGATAATACGCGGGACATCATAATCGACGCGGCGCACAGACCGGACACAATTAGGCTCTCGCAGCGCCCGATACACAGTATCTTCAGAGATCCCGTACAGTTGTGCTATTTCCTGGAGTAAGACTCGACGAGATGAGCTGCGCGGTGGTAGTTGGTCGAGACGACGGCGCAAGTCTACGATGGCATCAATTGGTATTTGTTTCTTTGGCATCCGCTTCACCTCCCCACCAGTTTCTCGTGGCGTGGGTGGAGATGTTTGCGTTCCAACCAATCATAGAGGGTGGAAGGAGAGCAATCGACGAGCTTGGCAATTGAGC
Source organism: Chroococcidiopsis sp. SAG 2025 (assembly GCF_032860985.1). Lineage (GTDB taxonomy): Bacteria > Cyanobacteriota > Cyanobacteriia > Cyanobacteriales > Chroococcidiopsidaceae > Chroococcidiopsis. Next base: position 4,323,652 of record NZ_JAOCNC010000001.1, on the reverse strand, counting down.
GTTTGCTGATCCCTTTGGCTAAATAGCTGCGAATTTCTGCTTCCCTGGTGTCTAGTTTCAAATGTGCAGATTGCCGTCCTTTGGGTCGCCCTAACGCTTTCCCCTCAGCTTTACGCTTGGCTAGTGCTTCGGTGGTTCTCAGTACAATCAATTCCCGCTCGATTTCTGCTGCTAAGCCCAAAACCGTTGCTGTAATTCGGCTTTGCATTGAATCATCCAATACCATTCCTTGTTTGGCGATATGGACGTTGATTCCCCGACGCACGCAGCACTCTAGCATTTCTAATACTTGTAGGGTGGAGCGTGCCATTCGACTAACTTCTGAGAAGATGACTACATCTTGGGCTTGCGCTGTTTGAGTTAGTAGTAGTCCCACACCCCGCGACTCCCATTTTTCCCGTCCAGAAACGGTATCCTCTATAAACTGGATGGGACTCAAAGCGTGTATGTTGGCATACTCTAAAATGCCATGTCGTTGATTGTGCAGGTCTTGTTTGTCGCTAGAGACTCTCAAATAAGCATAAATCACCATAGCCACAGGAGCAGTTGGGTTTAACAGCTTTAGGGATTTAATCGAACGGTATTAGTTCAAATTAAACCATAAAAAGCGTACATATATGTCCGGCGAAAAAGTTCCTATTTTTTGGACGACTCGGGGCAATTTTTCTTGGAGTTGCCGACTTGTAAGGCTTATAGCTTATTTGCAGCTAATGTGGTTTGTATGAGCGCGATTGTGGTTTCATTTGCAGATATTGTGGTTTTGAGTCCCCCTCTATTTGCAGAGAATGTGGTTTCAAAACCGCCTTGTTTGCAGTTTCATCTCCCGATGTTTGCAGTTCGCTAGTGTGATTCGTTCTGTCGAAATGAGTAGAAATATTCGGGGATGACAGGCAAGGTAAATAGAAGGGATTATTCCCAACCGAACCTTGACAACTCAGTTTTTCGTGATGGTGTAATTCCATCCCTCCAGGTGCAGGAGTGACAGCGAGTCCCCTATCTCAACAAGGTGGTTCCTTGTTGGGGTAAAGCGGGGAATCATGGCGGTAACTACTAGCCTAATGCGGAATCCCGCCAAGCATAGCTGGTCATGGATAGGAATACAAATCTCTTGACTGAATCATCGTAATGCAAAACAAGCCAAAAGGCTGTGAGGCTTGTCCCAAAAGGGAGAGGATAAGTGGTTGGCTGATTAAGCGGCAGACCAATATGCACTCACAATAAACCCGGTGAAGAGAGAGAATCCTAAAACCAGCGTCAAACGAAAAATTGGGAACGAAGTAACTCCCTAATGCGCTCTCAGAAAATGGTCGATTTCCTGAGTAGGTAGCCAACCGCAAGCCTTCAGGGGGAAGGATTGCCTCAGAAGCCAACGCCTCTTTGTAATGAGGAGGATATGCAGACGGAGGCACGGTGACTTGGATAGTAGAGGTACAAGTAGCAATGTATACGTCTAAAACGAGTGTAAAGACTACGGTGGAATGGAATGCTATCCCCTGGCGAAAGCACCAGAGGAAGGTATTTAAGTTGCAAAAGCGCATTTACAAAGCCTCGCAGCGTGGTGATGTCAAAGCAGTCCGAAAACTCCAGAAAACTTTGTTACATTCCTGGTCAGCTAAGTGTTTAGCGGTGCGTAGAATAACACAAGATAACCGAGGAAAAAAAACCGCAGGAGTGGATGGCGTAAAATCGTTGTCCCCAGCAGCACGTCTGACATTGGTAAATTCCTTAAAACTAGGAAATAAAGCTACCCCCACTCGAAGGGTGTGGATACCAAAACCTGGTGGTCGGGAAGAATTTCGCCCGTTATCAATACCTACAATTTTTGACCGTGCCTTGCAAGGTCTAGTAAAATTAGCCTTAGAACCTGAATGGGAAGCCCGTTTTGAGCCAAACTCGTTCGGTTTTCGACCAGGAAGAAGCGCCCATGATGCGATTCAGGCAATATTCAACACGATTAAGTTCAAACCTAAATATGTGTTGGATGCCGATATTGCGAAATGTTTTGACAAAATTAATCACAATGTTCTGCTGTCAAAATTAAATACATTCCCCACCATCTGCCGACAAATTCGTGCATGGTTAAAAGCGGGAGTGATTGATTTCTCCGAATATGCTTTGAGGGAGAAATCTGACAACACAACAACATCAATGGGTGTTCCACAAGGGGGTACGATTTCGCCATTATTAGCGAATATAGCCCTCCACGGCATGGAAAATAGAATTAAACAAGTTGCTTTAAGTCTACCCGGCTCTCTAGCGACGAACTATACAGCAATAAGCTTAATTCGATTTGCAGATGATTTCGTCATTCTGCATAAAGACCTTGCCGTTATCCAAAGATGTCAGCAGATTATTAGTGAGTGGTTAAGCGAATTGGGGCTGGAATTGAAACCAAGTAAAACCCGAATATCCCATACACTTAATATGTATGAAGCTCGGGTTGGTCTTGATTTTCTGGGTTTCACTGTCCGACAATTTCCTGTTGGAAAATATCACAGTGGTAAAAGCTCAAACGGAAAATTACTTGGTTACAAAACTCTGATTACCCCAAGTAAAGCAAAGCTGAAGACACACACGCAGAAGATAGGTAAATTGATTAATGGGCATAAATCAGTACCACAATCTGATTTAATCGCTCATTTGAATCCCGTCATCCGTGGATGGACAAACTACTACTCAGGTGTCGTCAGCAAACGCATATTTAACCAGGCTGATACAACTTTATTCAGCCAGCTAAAAGCATGGGCAGAACATCGTCACCCTAATAAATCTTCCTGGTGGAGTTGTCAAAAATATTGGCAATCTGTTGGGTCGGATAACTGGGTATTCAAACCCCACAATCAGAAGATTCGTTTACTAAAGCACCGTGAAACTCCAATTGTGAGACACATACAAGTGCAAGGAAGCCGAAGCCCGTTTGATGGTGATTGGGTTTATTGGAGTTCTAGAATGGGTAAACATCCTGAAGCGCCAAAACGGGTGGCAACACTCCTAAAGATGCAAAAAGGAAAATGTACTCACTGTGGACTGTTTTTCAATGATGGAGATTTGATAGAAATCGACCATAAAATCCCCCGTTTTTCATGCGGCAAGGATAGTTATGATAACCTTCAATTACTTCATGGACATTGCCACGATGTGAAAACGGCAGCAGATAATGTTGCTGTTACAGTTCAAGAGATAGATGAGGATTATCTCAACCGTAATCCCTTTTAACTCTGAGTTAATAGGTGTGTTTGACAAGCACCAAGTTACTGAGGAGCCGTGTGAATTTAAAAGTTCATGCACGGTTTTGTAGCCGAGTCAGGGGGGCGACTCCCTGGCTTAGGCATCCACCTACTTAGAAGAAATCTTGACTCAATGCTACCTAGAAGCAGTCTCCCAAGCAAGCGCTGAAACTGGATTGAGCGCAGCGACTTTTCCTTCGGCGGGCGTATATTCTTTAGAGCAGGTGTTAGACCCGCACTTTTTTCCTCAATCGATTGATGAAACGGGTGCTTGAGGCAAAGGAAACAGTTTTGCGATCGCCTCTGGGTTGTTAAAGATCTTGTTAGTGATGATATAGCGATCTTTTGAGTTATTCTTACTGTAGTCCAGGTTCGACATTTACTATATGTAATGTTCCCCACTCAAGTTCTACCAATCTTCTCCTTATGCCTCTCGATCAACAACGCTACCCCAAAAACTGGAACTCTTTTGCCTTGAGTATTAAACAAGCAGCTGGTTGGCGTTGTCAGCATTGCCAGCAAATGTGGAAAGCGCCCTGGAGAAAAACCTGACTCGCTCGCTCGTTCTGAGTGGACGCTTGTGACTCTCTCGGTGCATCATGCGCTCTTTCACCCCAGAAGATAACCAACCGGAGAACTTGATTCCGCTATGTACTCCATTATGTAGAATCCACGTCGTAGAAGCCTTGAGGTGACTGACTTAGGTTAAATTCTTCTACAACGTAACCCATGACAACTCCTTTGAACAAAGCAGAAAAATTTACAAAATGTCACCGATATTTTTGACTCAGTAACGCACAAGCCGAGCCTAATTATTAAAATCATTGTGTTGACAGATTCTTGCTCCCAAAGCAGCAAAAACGTGGTTGAGATGACTGTAAAAATTGCCTACCAACTTGACAAATGGCTTCAATCGAAGTGGCAAAGAGATACGCGATTCTACACCTTAACCCTTTGGCAAAACCTATTTGGAGAGTGGATGATTACCAAGACTTGGAGCAGTGCTGTCTATCGGGGATTTGGCAAGTCAAAAGATTTAGATTGCCCTGATTATCAAGCCGCGTTAATAACTTACTACAAGCTGCAAAAGCGAAGAGGAAAGCGAGGATACAAGAGAGTTGACTAAATAATTGTGGACTTTGTCATACTCGCACCAAGTGCAAAGAAGCAAGCTACGTAATAGTCAAGAGCTTGAGGAATCCTCATCTAATTCCATTTTCGCTTTAGCTATTTGCCACTCTTGTAGTTCATACCCTATGATAATTTTCAAAAGCAATTGGTACACAGATTACTAAGCAGCCAAACCTTATGCTCTCTAGAGCGTAAAACTCTTACCTCGTTCTAGCTTTTATTCTAGCTATCAAACCTGACAGTTAACTCTGTTTTTCCCTCTAGCTCCCCGTGATGTCGGACTGCGCCTTGTTGCATCACCAGAAGACTTGCGTCTCGCAGAAGCAGTGGGAGAAGATTTACGTTTGGCTGGTGGTGGGGCAGTAGTTTCTGGCTCTGGTTTGTCGGAGCGCTCTTGGGCAACAGGTGCGGGTGTTTGGGGTGATGTTTCGGGCTGCGACTTTTGTTTTGTGGTTGATTTGGCAGAAGTTTTGTGCTGGTTGGCTGAAGTTGAAGTCTTGGAAGTGGATTTTGCTGAGGTAGATTTGGGTGTGGTTTGTGGCTCGACTGTCGGCTGTGGAGCAGCTTCTGGTTGGGCGGTCGGTGCAAAGGCTGTTTAGGATGAGACTTCAGGCTGCGGCTTCTGTTTTGTCGTCGTTTTAGTCGCAGTTTTGCCACGAGTGGCTGGCTTTGAAGTTTTGGCAGTTGTCTTACCTTTTGAGCTGGATTTAGGAGTAGAGTCTGGTTCTACTGTTGGTTGTGCAGTCGCTTCTATTTGGGTGCTTGGTTGGGAAGATACAAGGCTTGGGGATTCTTCTGGTGTTTCAGGCTTTGGTATTGCAGCTTCTTTTGGTTGTTTCTTGGCTTGGCGCTGTGTCGTTGTCTTGGCAGTTGATTTGCGCTCTTGGGATGTCCGAGCAGAAGATTTACGTTTTGCGTTTGATTCGGAAGCATCCGAACTTTTGGTTGCTGGTATTTCTGAGCTGGGTGTTTCAGATGCGATCGCTTCTACTTCAACTGTCACTACGCCTTTAGTCTGTGCGGTGACGAGCGCGATCACCATTTGGTTTTTTTGGTCGTGCTGCTCGAATTCGGCTTGGAGGGTAGGCAGTCCCATTTGCCTTGCAATTCGCTGAATTTGGCTCGAAGTGAGAAATCTTGCCTCCATCTGTGCGACTTCCCCAGTTGGGTAGTAGTTGACTACCAACACCCCTGCTCCCTGTTGGGCAGCCATTTCTCGGTAATATTTACTTAAGCTAGGTATGTCAGCGCTGACTAACTGCTTTAACTGTTGCGAAGAATCCATCAAAAAATTGACTCAATCCCAGAATTTTTCCTCTACCATCTACAATAACTGCCGATTTCACATTTGTCGTTCTCTTTGTTGAAAAAGCTGATGGAACAATCATAATGAAAACGGCATATACCAAGAACTAATGAGAGAGAGCGTAAATTATCGTAGCTTTGAGATTTAGGGCAATCTAGCGGATGAAACAAAATACAATTGTCGCGATATGGCTTGCATATGCGCGACTGTAACAGACAGCAGCCGACTTGTACCAAGCAGCAGAAGCAGCATTAGAAAATGATGATTTTGACGATGCTAGCTTGCTAGCTAGCAGAGCCGATAAACTATATGAAGAGGCAGAAAACTTGGAAATTTTGATTGCAGAACTAGAGGGAGAATGAAAACAATCGAACAGTTGACAACGCGCATCAAAGAACTTGGTAAACAGGCAGCCGATCTGAGCAGACTCGCAGTGGAGACAAGCAAGAGCGATCGCCAACAAGGAAAAATTCTCATGCTTCAAGCGAAAGAAGCTAGCAAGCGATATCAAACTCTGATCCAAGAATTGAAACGGCAACGATCGGTCTGAAAGATTTTCTCCTGATGGTTTTTAGTAGCCGAGTCAAGAAAAGAGGGCTGATTTTTTTCTAGTAGCGCTTCTATGGGATAATGCTACCTTTATAGGAGATTCTATGGCTGCTGCTTACATTCAAGACCAAACCGAGTTTGATGCGCTACTAGAAACTGAGCCAGTGCTGGTAGTAGACTGCACAGCTACTTGGTGTGGACCTTGCAAACTGATTGCTCCCTTAATCGACCAATTGGCACAGGAGTATGGCGACCGTGCTAAGGTCTTGAAGCTAGACTTAGATGCCAACCAACCGATTGCCAAGCGATTTGGGATTCGCAGTATTCCCGCTGTGATGCTGTTTCAGCAAGGCGAGTTGGTAGAAACGATTGTCGGTGCTAAACCCTACGAAGAATTCAGCAGCGCTCTGGCTAAGTATTTAGCTTAGAGCGTATTATTAAATCGCAAACAATCGTGTGGCAGGAATAGCGCTCTTCATTTTAGCAGAGTGAATTTCTAATTGCGCTTGTGGGACTGCCTCGAACAACAAGTGTTGAGCGGGAAATACAACTCGTTCCAGATACCAGTGCGGAATGTTTGTAATTCGAGCAATCTGGATTGTATTGGTTGCGTTTTTGTAGTGGCACAAGATTCGCTCTTGGTACTCGTCGGGTAAAGAATCTACGATTTGGGTCATAGCATTGCAACCTTGCAGCACTACCAAAACAGGTTTGACTCAGCTTAACTTAATATTAGTAAATGCGCCACGAGCGCCACTCAAGATTTCCTTCTAAGTTAGTAAATTACCGAGTTCTATTTAAGTACAAGTGTACGGTATGCTACTAGCAATCACCTCTCCATTTCTAGATCTCTTAATCCCCTCACGTACCTGAAATTCTCAATTTATTACAGCATCAATGGGAGAACTGAATGCAACAATATAGCTACTCGATAGCTACTGTCAAGTTATACCGCTGCTATCTAGATGCACTGGCATCGTGGGTCATAGTTAGCATAACTGTATAAGCCACTGGAGCGTTATTTGTGGAAGCTTGAGAATAATTGTTTCTTAGCTTGAGAATAATTGTTTCTCAACCGCGCGATCGCTGTTGGATTAATTCTTGAATATATTCGATCGCTTCATCTTTACTAATAATTTCCACTGGTGGAACGCAGTAAGAGGGATAAAGATAGTGAGCTTGGCCAGTTACAGCAGTTTTCCGCTTATCTATTACCACTCCATAGCGATCGGGAAATATAATCCATTTCGTACTAGGACGATTTGGTGTTATTGCACCCCAGGCTACATTAGTTCTCAGACAATACCAAATAATTACAGCAGGCGGGTTGACCCACTGTTTGCTTTCTACTTCTCCACACATCCAACCTTTATAATTGGGTGGCATTTGTCGTACTGGATCTGCGATCTCACCTGAGACAGCTTTCACAGATATCCAAAAAAGTTTATTCTCGTTGCAATCGTAAACAGGGAGATCTTCATCGGTGTTGAAAGAGGTAATAATTGAGTCTCCTACATTAATACCTCTTCTTCTAAGTCCAGAGCGAACAATCCTGACTGCTCTTTCCCCCTCAGCCAAAAACCTTGACCAATTCATTCGGCGTGACAGCTCAAAATTCGTTCGCAAATTGAGATGATTCTTGACCAGAAAGCTGTTTCATCTGCTGTTGAACCAACTCCATGAGCAACTGGTTGCACTGGGGGGAAATTTCGGAATACTGATTAGCGATTGATTCTAAAGGAGTAACTACAGAGGGATCGCTAATATCTATTCCCTGCTGCATCATTTCTTGAGTTTCTTGTATAGCAGTATCTATTGTTTGTTGTAAGTTGATATTTTTTGTAATTGCTTGACTCATAATTAAATCAAATGATTTTTCTAAATCTAGCCGCTGTACGGGTTGAGGCAAATCACTCTTGCGCTCTTCGTTATGCTTAGAGCTTCAGGTGAGACGGATATAGAGTGACAGATACAGGCGCGATTGCGCCTGATTAAGTGCCAACCTCCTCAACAACCTCTTTGTTAGCCACCAAGTACTGCTTCATTGCCTGCCGTAATACTTCACTCATTGTTGTTTGCTTAGCAGAACAAATAGCGTCAAAGATTGCCTTCTCTGACTTGGGAACAACAATTTGAATATAATCACTATCTTGATACAGCTTCTTTCTAGCCATAACCCACTGATTAACTAAACTTATTTACTTTAGTTTTATCACAATTTTATCATGACTCTATTTCTATCATGATTTTATCATGATAGAATTTAGAAGATTGAAAGGCGATCGCTCACAGCCTGGAAAACTAGCAGCGATCGCCCACCCTTCCCATTTAAAGAAAGGAGTGTTTGATATGCATCATACAAGCGAAACCAAGGCGATCGCAACAACGTTATTTGATAGCAATTGCTACAGAGTCACAATCGTGAGCGACCAGTTGGAGCTAGACGATCGCGAGATGCCCGTACCCAAGGACTGCCAAACAATCGAAGTTTGGGCAAAGCTTGCAGAAAACATTGGGGCATTAGTTACAATTTCACACCCAGGATACAAAGTTGTAGATAGCTGGCAACCAATAGAAATAGAAGAGGAATGCCCCTTCTAGTCTCTCCACCCTGCGCTTCCAGTTGAGCGTGGGGTGATGTTGTTTGCCCAATTGAGAAAAAAGATTTTGAATCCAATGAGTGTAACGGCAATTGAAAGAATCTCATCCCAAAGCGTAATTTCTCCCGAACAGATTGAGCTGCTCAAGCGGACGATTTGTAAAGGTGCAAGCGAAGATGAATTGAGAATATTCCTTTGGCAATGTCAGCGCACCGGACTAGATCCGCTAGCCAAACAAATCTACGCCGTCAAGCGTTGGGATCGCAAGCAGGGGCGCGAAGTGATGGCAATCCAGATTTCTATCGACGGATTTCGACTAATTGCCGAGCGTACAGGGAAATATGCAGGGCAACTCGGTCCATGTTGGTGCAGCAATGATGGGATCTGGAGAGAGGTATGGCTGGAATCCCAACCACCAGCCGCAGCAAAAGTAGGCGTACTACGGCACGACTTCAAAGAAGCGCTGTGGGCTGTAGCGAGATATAGTGCCTACGTCCAAAAGACAGGCGATGGCAGACCGAATAACTTTTGGCAGCAGATGCCTGACTTGATGATTGGTAAGGTAGCAGAGAGCCTAGCTCTACGCCGTGCCTTCCCCCAAGAACTGTCTGGGCTTCCACTGAAGAAATGGGGCAGGCAGACAATCAAAGCGTTGCTACACCAGAGCCACGAGTTGAATTACCAATAGTTCCTCAAGTTGCAGTATCGGGAGCTGCCCAAGTTTATCGCTCCTGGCGCTCTCCTAGTGATGCAAATTTATGGGCAGAACAGCGCCTACCGCATTTGAGCTTGGAGCAAATTCAGCCTGAATTTGATGCACTGGAAGTGACTCATGGCAAAAAAGCACCTGCATGGGTAGCCAGAGTCCAAGAACTGAAGCAAGTCTAGAAAACAGGCTCTTGTTGACTGCAAGAGCTTTTCACACTGGAATTAAATAATGATAGCAACCGATCGCAAAAACGATAATTTCTCAGATGTATTGAACCAGTTGGATGATTTCGGACTTACCCCCAACCAATTTCGCATCTACTGTCATTTATTCAAGAATGCGGTGGATGGCGTAGTTTCAGAATCAAGCGAGAGTATAGCTCAAGTTTGCGGGCTAACTCGGATCACTGTTTTACGGGTGCTGTCGCAACTAGTGCAGATGAATCTAATTGAATGCGATCGCACACCAGGGAAGAAGTCAGTTTTTTACCTGATGCCATTTTCCAGTTGGCGATCGCTAGCACTCGAACAGAGAACTTCTACTACCAAACAACAAAGTAAAGTCGTTCAATTCAAGCCTAGCAATACCAGTCAACCAAACGTAGATACCTGTAAAGCAAGTATACAAGTAAATGAAATTAACACCCAGCAGGAGTCTAGGGAACCCCTCTTAAGAGGGGGTTCCCTAGACTCCACTGCTGTGGAGCAACCAGTAAATGAAATTGACGTGTCAAATTCCGCTACAGGTTCGTTAGATGACAAGCTAGCAGCCGCAAGAGAGCGAGGATGGCAGGATTCGGGAACCTGGTGGAACGACTTAGGACAACAGATGGTGACGGTAAATCGTTTTGTAGTATCGGTTGCCGAGTTCATGCAGCGCTCGCTCGACAGTTTCGATGTTGGACGACAGGTGTGTGAGTCGGGATTGAGAATGTGCAAAGAGCAGATCGAGAAAATCAAGCAGAGAAAGCATCAACAACAATGCGATCGAGCAATGGCAATTGCTAGCTCATAGCAATGGCGCTCGTTTTAATTTTGGTTGTTGCTTGAAACTGGCAACTTGAGATGACTGGGAAAAATACTCAACGAGTACAACTATGCCTAAAATTAAATCGCGTTCCGACAGCACGGAGGATGTAAAACAAGCTCGTCTAGCTGCGGCACACAGTTTCAGAAAAGGTGATCGCGTGCGTCATCAAGTGACTCAAAAACTAGGAGTATTCCAAGAACTTAACTTAGGTTTTGCCCTGCCAGAAGTTTGGGTGCAGTTTGACAGCGAAACTGAGATTCAATTTCCCATATCCTGCAACCCGCTTGAGTTGGAGTTAGTTGCCAAGGATAGCGGCGACACTTCAAGTGCCATCGCGACTGCTGTTGTTGAGGAGTTGACCGAAGCTGAGGAGCGCGATCGCCATCGCTTAGAACTGCGGGTAGAACGGGCTTTCTATGAAGCGGGAAAAGCTCTAACGCAACTGCGCGATCGCCGCTTGTATCGCTCGACTCACAGAAATTTTGAGTCATACTGTCATGAGCGGTTCGGGATGAAGCGGATCTATGCTCATTATCTGATTGATGCCGCAGTGGTTGTAGATAATCTTTCATCAGGATGTTCACAAATTGTGAACATTCTTCCTACCAATGAGTCACAATGCCGACCGCTGGCTAAGCTAGAACCAGAATCACAACGAACTTGTTGGCAGCAGGCAGTAGAACAAGCGGGTGGTAAAGTTCCTAGTGCTAGGATTGTCAAAGGCATTGTCGAGCAACTGAAGGAAAAGCCGTTGCGCTATGCTACTGATTTTGGTCAAGTTGGTGACGCATTCACGCTGATGAGGCTAGAGGGGTGCGAGCGCAAATACAATGGCTGCCCTTGTGTTGCAACTAAGCTCAAAGACTTTACCATTGAGGTTGAAGTTTTTGATGAAACAATAGCTGTGAAACCAGAAAATCTTAGACCGATTGATGACCCTGATGCTTGCCGTCAATTACCTGAAATTCTGAAGCGAATTAAGCGATTGCGAAATGTTGGACTGCTAGACCGAGGCGCAGAAGTAATATTGCAGCATTTAGGACGACAAACTTATCTCACCGATTTGGAAGTGGAGCTATTGACTTTTTTGGAGCAACGCTATGGAGTCGGTGACTAGGGCTATCTGCGAGCGAGTTTTCGCGGTCTACCCGTGGGCGCGAAAGCTGAAGTTTCATCCAGTTGTAAAGTCATGTCACCATCGGCAAGCGCGTTGAGAATCTGACTGACTGTTTGGGGATGGCATTCGCACTCGATGGCAATCTCTTCAAAGGTCAAGGGTCGAGTGGCGATCGCATCTAATATTCGCAGCGCTAGAAGTGCCGATTTCCCAACGAGGAGCAATTGGGTTAACCATGCTTGTTCGGTTTCGGCAAGCGTGACTCAATTGCGTCGAAACTAGTACTTAGCATAGAATACTGCTAAATTTTCTACTTGGATATAATATTTAAGCTAGGAATGTTTAAGCTATTGAGGTAGGCTCTGACTAGTTCGTTACTCAGATGCTGCCGTTCTAGAGCCTCTGTAGCAGCAAGAATTCGTTCTATATATTTGTCACGGTTTGGCAACCAGCGACGAAAATACTGATATTCCCAAATCTGGTCTGCTAGTGAAAAAACAAAATACTCGACATATTGCTGTTGATTGCAAAGAGAACGAAGCAAACGATAGCTACAACTATTCTGCACGCATATTGCTCGAATCCAAGTGTTCTTCATCGTTAGAAAATCGATGAAACTGAAACTGGTAGAGCTTGGAGCAAAATAATAGTTCAACAATTTGCTTGTGATTATCATTGTCAGTCCATACATGAATAGCTCAAATGAAAAAATAGCTGTTGGTAGAAATGGTAAAATAACAGAAACGCCTTTGAGCAATTGAACGAAAACAACTATTTCTCCTAGAATGCCAAAAAGAGCGATTAGAGACTGAAATAAGAACCATAACACTAGTCTAAAATAGAGTCATATTTCAGCTCGCTCATACCAGGTTTTGGCTCTTTTAAAAATCATATTTTTAGTCCAAGTTTGCTAATAGTCCAAGTTTGCTAAACTGTAATCAACTCCTTCACTCTTGACAATTACGGCTCGCTCTTCACCCTCGAAGCAAGCAGATGATCTGGGCTTCTGGTTACTGCAATCATCCTATCATTCTCCAACATAATCCTGATTTTGCTGGTATTTCCGGTTAAATGCAACAATTGCAATTGCCTCATGTATCGCTACTCACCCCGTAATCTTTTTTCATCACTTCCAAGGCAGATGTGGTACTTAGAAGTCATGGAAAAAGATTATGGCGTGAGTCAATGAAAAGCAATTAGCTTATAGATTTTTGATGTGGTTTGTTGTATAAAGAAAGTAAATATGGTAGAAATATTCCAAGCATAAAATACTAATAATTTGACTCGTAGCAGAATGATTTCTGGCTGAAAATATCGCCGCTGAAACAGAGTTTTAGGATTCATCAGAGCTAAACAAGGTGTTTTTCTCTCGTCGTACTATTCAGCCTACCGTTTTTTGCAATACTACCGATAAACCCATAAATATCTCCGTTGGAGCTGATATCGACGTCAGATTTAGAGAGAAAATAGTGTTCTCTCAATTCATTTCACCTAAGCCATTCGGATTGCCAAAATGGATGTCTGGCAGACTTGACTCTGGATAAATAGGAGGTGATTGCACTGAAAGTAATACAACTGCTTCATCAGGCGTACTAAAGCCATGACTAGCACCCGCAGGAATGTAGATAGTGTCTCCAGCTTTAACGCCAGAGTTGTTTTCGTCTAACGTCACAATTGCTGTTCCTTCGAGAACGTAAATGAAGGATTCAGAAGCTGCGTGTGTATGAGGTTTAAGCGTAGCTCCTTTGGAAATTTCTACCCGATCGAATCCAACAGTTGGAAGCTGTTCGCGAGATAGCAATCGAGTAATCGTTGCGCCAAAAAGTTCTTCAGACCTGAATTCTGTGAGGTGCTTTATTTCAACTCCGTTTGCTGGAATAATCATTGTGTTGTTCTCTGCTATTGTTTTGAGCTTAAACAATATTGTTTTTCTGATTCAGAGTGATGAGATGGTTGGTCAACTCGATGAAGGCATGAAGACGACGAGCGAATGTATATATTCTAGGCTCTAGAAGCTACAATCGTATATCTGCTACTGAAAATCAGGTGAATTTTTTACAATTGAAAATCTACTTTATAGATAGATGATTTGATGAACTGTTGGTTATAAAGTCCTATCAATTAACACATCCGCATCTGTCTTCTATCCGCATTTGTGGCTGACTTACTGACAGTTGAGTTCTCGGCGCACTGTTCGTGAAAAACTTGACGACAGAACGCCATTGCATACAGTTTGACCAATCGCACCCTCGGTACTCAAACAGCAGAGAATTTGACAACTGAATTTGATAGCATAAGCACAGCCTGTTTGCTGTTACCAATATGTCCATTGCTATAGCAATCCTAGATAGCTTGTGGGAATAAGGAGAAGCCGATAAGCTAGAGAAACCTTTGTAGTTGCTCTCTCGATTCTGATGGATAGCTTAAGCCAATTTATTGCCAGCACAAGTGACGCAAGAGAACTCAAACGTGCCCTAGCCGTGCAAATGCGGCAACAAGGTTATCCTTACCAACAGATTGAAGCACTGCTGGAGGTATCACAGAGTTTCATTAGTAAATGGCAGCAACTGTATCGACAGCAAGGCATAGATGCACTCAAGTTAGGATACTGGGGTACGCAAGGCTATTTAAATGATGTTGACAAACAAGCAGTGATGGAATGGCTACGGCAGCGCTCCTCCTGTCAGCTCGAAGAGTTGGTCACTCACCTCGACCTCAGTTATGGAGTCGTCTTTAAGTCGCAACAGAGTTACTACGACTTGCGTTCGTTTTGCCGGACTCTCGTGGAAGAAGACACAATCGGCACGTCCCCAGAAGGACGAGCTGCAAGTCGCCCAAAAAAACACTCTTATTGTGGAGTTACTGATGAGATGGCGCACTCAAATCGCTTCTGGGCAAGTGCGGGTGTTGTTGATTGATGAATGCCATTTGCTATGGGGCGATGCCTGTGGCTATGTTTGGGGTAAAACCAACCAACGCATTGACGTACCAATTGCCTCCGAACGGCAGCGCCAGACCTACTATGGCGCGTTTGATTACGGCAGCAAGCAGTTTTATGTTCAAGCCTACGATGCTGGGAATACGGATAATACAATTGCCTTTTTAAACTATCTGCGCTCTCTCGATGAGCCAGCCCGTTTGCTGGTGATTTGGGATGGTGCAAGCTACCATCGGTCACACCAGTTGCGAGAGTTTTTGGCTGCTATTAATGCTGGACTACCCTATGAAGACTGGAAGATTGAGTGTATTCGCTTTGCCCCTCATGCTCCTGAACAAAACCCCGTTGAGGACATTTGGTTGCAGGCTAAACAGTTCATTCGCAAGTTCTTTATGCTGTGCAAGTCCTTTGCAGTGGTGAAGTATCTGTTTGAGTTTGTCACCCATCAGCAATACTTTACTTTTGAAAAGGCATTTATGTA
The DNA here is from genome assembly GCF_032860985.1 of Chroococcidiopsis sp. SAG 2025. Lineage (GTDB taxonomy): Bacteria > Cyanobacteriota > Cyanobacteriia > Cyanobacteriales > Chroococcidiopsidaceae > Chroococcidiopsis. The sequence goes on along the minus strand of NZ_JAOCNC010000001.1, from coordinate 4,308,565 downwards.
TGGATAACCATACATCCTATTTAGGATTGCTATATCACTGAAGCTATTACGACTCTTGCCGAAGCAGAACGACGATTTGACTTGTCGCGCGCTGAGGACGAGATGTTTTTCTTAGAGTGACAGGTAAGTTTGCTAGTGGGACTTTAAAACTTTCTAAGCCCAAATATAGCCGAACTTAGCTCTGTGAGAGGCAAATACATCAACATGCTCATTAAGCCAGCGGACCAAACGAAACTCGACTGCGGTGCGGAATGCCTCCAATGCTTCGGCAAAGGTTTGTAAGGGTTTGGTTGCCCAACGTCTGCGGAATCCGCCGGTCAACTGATGCCAAAGGATGAAGGTGTAAGCGATGAACACTAAAACCCAATGACGCTTCATACTCAGAGCATCCCGAACTTGATACTCACTCAAACCCAACCAGCCCTTGGCTTCTCGATAGAAGACCTCCACCCAGTTGCGAGCAGAATATGTTTGAGCTACCCAAGCCGCACTGACTTGGTTGTCAGAGGCATTGGTGAGAAAGTAATCCACCTCCGTCGCTTGCTCGAAACTAGAGGCATTGAGTTGAATCGCCAGCCAGCGAGTGCCTTCGAGCTTCGGAACGTGAACTGGTAACAGCGCCACCCAAACTGTCCGGGGCTGCTCCAGATTGAGTTGCACAGGTGTGAACTGCTCCACTGCCAAGGTTTGAGCAATAGCTTCTAATCCCTGCTTACGAGCAGACTCATCACCTGATGTTTGAGCAGTAACTTGGCGGTTTTTGGCGATTGCTGCCACGTAAGTTAGGTTTCTCGACTCCAACTGCTTGAGAAAAGGCGTGTTATTACCGTAGCCTGCATCAATTACAGTCACACCCGGTCGATAACCGCGCTTCAAGCATTGGTCAACCAAGTCTAGAGCCAGGTCAGGTTTTTTCTGGAAGTTGGGGTCTGCCTTGCCTTGCTCGAATAAACTTGCGTGTTGATAGAGTGCAACATCTAACGGCAGACGTCGCACTCCATCATACAAGTAGGTAGTCAGCAGCACAATACCATTGTCAGTCTTGCCAATCTCCCCAATGTACTGCCGTCCTACCCCATCAGTAGCCGCACCACTTTTGCGATGTCCCGAATCATCTACAATCAATGTGAAACCTTGACTCGGGGTCGTCTGGCGACACTGGTGCATCACCTCCAACCGCCGATTATTTAGCTTGACTTCATCCCAAGGGGCATTGTTGAGAAAATGTCTGAGGCTGTTGTAGGAGCCATCTACTGTATTTGTGACCAGTTGGCTCAGGTTTTTGCGCTGACTCTCACCCAGCAGTCCCCCTAGATAAACACGAAATTCCTGCCGCTGCTTCTGACGCGAAAATACATCATCAAACCGACGACACCAGTTCTCAAAGCACTGCGGCATCGCTGCTGGTACTTGATCTTTCACCTTACGTTGCTCCTGTCGAGACTGACGTAAAACGCAACTCCTACCCGCATTCTAGCTCAATTTGCTCCATCTTTCTTACAAAGTCCCACTAGAAGTATCGGTGTCTGAGCAAACAGCAATCGAGCAACTATGGTGGCGATATCTTTATCAGCGATCGCTCGGGCAGTTATTAGAAGGAACTGTCACCTTGTTACTAGCTGCAAAATTGCACGAACTTCGGGTTCATGGCAGCTTTTGGTGATCCTACGTCAGGATCGAGATAACTCTTTACCATTTCAAGGTCTTGGAATTCCTTCAACAGTTATTGCCTGATTCCCAGCAACTTCGATTAGAGCATTGGAACTTTGACCAAACCAACAGGCACTTGAGTGTGACTGTTTCTTCCACGCAGACTCTCGCTCAATGCCCGCTTTGCCAGGGATTGAATCGTCGGGTGCATAGCCGCTATCAGCGAACTCTTGAGGATCTGACCGTGGCTCAGTATGGAATGACACTTCATATGCACGTTCGCAAATTCTTCTGTGTCAACCCAACCTGCCAACGGCGCATTTTCACGGAACGACTGCCCACGGTCACCATTGCCTGGGCACGTCGAACCAACCGTCTTGCCCAATCGTTGAGCGCCATTGCACTAGCACTTGGTGGTGCAGCAGGCGTTTGCTTAAGTGACCAATTGGGCTATCGCCTGAGTCGGAATACACTAGACTTGTTGGGAAATAAGGGAGAATGAAGGCAACCTGTCGTCAACTGGAAAGCGATGCTAGACCTAGAACGCATTCTCAAGCAAGACCGTTTGTTACGCGCCCTGACTGGTCTAAACCGTAAAGCCTTTGATGACCTGCTGCACAGTTTTGCTCAAGCCTATTGGCAAAGCTTAACCCCGCTGGATAGGCAGCGCAAACGTGCTGTTGGAGGTGGACGCAAAGCCACCTTGCAGACGATGGAGGACAAGTTGTTCTACAGCTTGTTTTACTGCAAGTGTTATCCCACCTTCGATCTCGCTAGCGTCTTGTTCCACTTTGACCGTTCGCAGGCGCATGAGTGGACGCATCGCCTCTTACCCGTGCTAGAGAGTGCATTGGGACAAAAGCTAGCATTGCCGGAGCGCAAGTTACGCAGTGTCGAGGAGTTTGTGGAGCGATTTCCAGCCGTGAAACGGGTGATGATTGATGGCACGGAACGACCAATTCAACGCCCCCAAGACAAAGAGCGACAAAAGGAGCACTATTCGGGAAAAAAGCGGCGAACGACGCGCAAGCATCTAGCAGCGGTTGATGAGCGCAAGCGGGTGTTGGTGTTGAGTTCATCACGGGAAGGGAAAGTGCATGACAAACGATTCTTGGATGAGGAAGCGATGGCAGCAGCCATTCCCGATGCCATTCCGATTGAGGTGGATTTAGGCTTTCAGGGCTTACAGAACGAGTATGTCAACATTCGCATTGGGCACAAAAAGCCGAGAGGAGGTGAATTGACACCACAACAGCAGGCAGAAAACAAGACACTGAGTCGAGAACGGGTGGTGTGTGAAAATGCCTTTGCAGGGGTGAAACGATACAACGCTGTCGCAGCCTTGTATAGGAATCGTGCGGCTGATTTCGATGACCGACTGATGCTGATTGCCGCAGGACTGTGGAACTTCTATCTTGATGCTGGCTAAATCGGTACGCTGGAGCAGCAAGATGATCTTACTTACTTCTTATTTCCCAACAACTCTACTGCTAAAACTCATCTCCCAACTGCCCCTACCAAAGATTATTCCGCCCCAGACTCTAGGTGTAGATGACGAGCGCATTTCGCAAGGGACAACGCTACGGCACGATTTTGGTGGATTTGGAGCGGCATCGTCCGATTGCTCTGTTGAAGGATCGTGAAGCTGGAACCCTCGCCGAGTGGCTCAAACAGCATCCAGGAGTGCAAGTGTTGTCGCGCGATCGCTCCAAGGCATATAAACAGGGCATGGAGCAAGGGGCACCCGATGCGATTCAGGTCGCCGACCGATTCCATCTGCTGCAAAATTTAGCTCTCGGTATTGGAGCGTTTTTTTGCCACATGCACTCAGGCATTAAAAGCGGTAGACCTCGCTTATCACCGTAGCCTCGGTGCGATGATTGTTGCACCATCCAAGCCATTTACAACTCAACAAGCGCAACAGCGTCGTGAAAGGCGGCTGACTAACTACGAGCAGGTACACAAACTACGGCAACAAGGCTTGAAGGTGCTTGATATTGCACACCATTTAGGGATAGGGGAGCGGACAGTTTTTACCTATCTGGCGGCTCCCAGTTTCCCAGAATGGCAACCCCATCCCCGCCGTCCAGGTAAGAGCTTGCTCGCTCCCTACAAGCCGTATCTGCTAGCGCAGTGGAATGCGGGGCAGCGTCAGACCAAGCGGTTATTTGCCGAAATTCAACAGCAGGGATACAAAGGGAGTTACATGACGGTAACACGCTACACACATCAGTTGCGCCAAGCCCAACGCCAACTGTTAAGCACTCTAGAGGGACGAGGACATGCTCCTCCGGTTACAGACTTGAAGCAGCCGCCCCTGAGCGCTCGTCGAGCGACTTGGTTGGTGTTGAAGCCCTTGAAGCAGCGCTCCGTTGAGGATGAAACTTTGCTCGCTCACTTGAAGCAGCACCCCGCTCTCACCGTTGCGATCGATCTCGCTCAGGAATTTGCAGACTTAGTGCAGCAACGCGACCCCAAGCAACTAGATCGTTGGCTTGAGCAAGCTAGTAGTAGCTCCTTGACACAATTTCACCGATTTGCCAAAAGCTTACAATCAGATTATGCGGCAGTCAAAGCTGGGGTGACTTTAACGGTTAGCAATGGACAAGTGGAAGGACAAATCAATCGCTTGAAGATGCTCAAACGACAGATGTATGGTCGCGCTGGGTTTGACTTGCTGCAACGAAGACTTTTGTTCGCCAGTTGATTTACTTCAGGTTTTCCAACGCGGATGCTCAACCCAGATCACCAAAAGCTGCCATGAACCCGAAGTTGTGATAATACAGCAGATGGGGGAGAAGTCATCGAAACGCCAGAGGATTCTACTTCGGAGCAGTCGGGTGAGGAATCCACTGGAGAACCACCCCAACCAAACAAGACAAATCCACTCCAACCAGCCGGAAGCGATATTGATGCGATAATTCGCACTCGGATTAATGATGACTTGTGGAATGCAATGAAGGGTGACTTGCCCTGTATGCAAGCGACCCGCGAGTGTATCTCATCTCTACAGTCAGCTGCTACACAACAAAATCCCCTGCTCAAAGAAGTCGATGCCAGGATCGAAGAAATCAACAATAAAATCGAGGAAGCAAGGGCAGCTAATAAGAAGGCTGTAAAGCTATCGGTAATGACTCCGGCGCTGCAAGCTTTGATTCAGCCCCAGCAAATACAGACCGCAGACGGGAAGACGCATCAGACGGGCGGTTTTATTTCTAACCTGGCTTCGCTATTTACCAATCCTACTGGAACGCTAGATAAATTGCTCAATGCTGTTGGAGTTCCGTTGTTACAAGCCTCCTTTGGTGGAAACGCAGAAAATCAAAGAAATGCGATCGCTATCTCTGACTTGCAGGTGAAGTCAGCGGAGTTACAGCGGGGACGGGCAGAGTTAGCCAACAAAATCAGAGAACAGGTTTATTTGGCTGCTTTTGAGTATGACGAAGCTGCCAGAGAATTTCAGATCTCCCAGGAGATAGCCAAGCGCGATGCTGCCAGGATGCGGCTGCTAGAAGTAGAGTATCGGTTTGGTGGTGGAGATAGTAATAGTTATCTGGGTAGTCTAAATGGTCTTGATTCTCGCAAGGCTCAAACATACAGGGCTTGGGCGAGTATGCGATCGCGGATCGAGAAGATTAAGTTGTTGGTGTTGGGAGTGGAAGAGTAAAGTAGCAGGAAAGTTTTTCTGAAACCTTGATTTGGTAGAAGTTTCAAAGAGTACATGGTAATTGGACGTGGCTTTACTACTTTTGCAACAACATAACGATAACAAAACTTCGTTCTGGTACAGTGGGTTTGCTAGACCATTCCCTATACAAATTCTCACAATTCAACTGTCCAGATTAAGGAAAGAGGATGCTTACGTGTAAACAGAAGAATTATAGTTTACAAGACTGAGGGTTTTTCTCTATGTAATTCTGGGCAAATTCCACCTGACCTTTTAAGTTATTTGTCCAATCACCTTGGGCTAACTTTATAATTTTACTATTAGCACTCTCTAGAAGATTCTTTGCCTGCTGGCATTTACCTTGAGTGTATTCACTATTTGCTCAGACTATTTCAGTATAGGCGTTAGCACTTTCAATGAAGTATTGGTTGCTAACTGAATATTTACCAAAAATACTCATAGCTTCCTGATACTTTTTTCGCCCACTATTAATATTTCCTGTCATAAACAAGTAATTTCCATAGTTCCGTAAAAGCGCAAGCTCAGAATTTATATCTTTTGAAACCTTAAGTCCAGTATCTAGAAATATAGGAACCTGAGTTGTAATTCCTTGATTAATTAACGCCTGTGCGATAGACACATACTCTGGTGCTGAAATGTCGTTTGGGATACGGTTAACCAATTCTACTGCTTGACCAGATAACAACACATACTCTTGATTTATACTTGACAACAAACCATTTAGAATTACAGCATTATTTTTATATGTGTTGAGAGTTTCTGCGCTTTCTTTAGGTAAGGCAACAAGTCGCTGAATGATTCCACGAAGTTCACTTCGTGCTGCACGTCTGTTTTGACTATCAACTTGAAGATATGATGCCATTGCTGTGCCAAATGAAAATACTATGGCAAGTACCGCAATGATTGTAGATGCTTCCCCATACCACTTTTTGGGCTTTTTAGACTGCATAACTTCAACTTGAAGAGTAGCAACTTCCTTCTTGAAAGTATCCAGCTCCTCTTCAATTCCTGACTTTATTGCGTCAATTTCCTGCTGTCGATGGCTAATCGTATCTCTATACAAATTATGAAATTCTTGTTGAAGAGCTTGCTGTACCTTTTGAATCCGATTTTGGACTTCACTTCTGAGCCAGTCTATGTTCTCATTCAGATCATTTGTAGCCGATTGAGGATTATCCATCATAACTTCCCTTTTAGACTGTCAAACTAACAATGTTCTATACGCAGTGCAAGCCAGCATTATCGCAATTTGACGATAAAGTTTACCAATTCTTTAAGTAGAGTGCAGTCTAATGCCGCTTTGTCGCATTTATTTCTAAAAGCTCAAAATCTCCAGATTCATTAAGCCTAAGCAAGTATGCGATCGCGAAGTGAGAAGATTAAGTTGCTGATGTTGGGAGTAGAGCAGTGAATTCTAATGCTGATAATCTGCTTCCACGGCTCAAATCTACTAATAGATCTTCCCGAATATTGTTTTGAGCTAGAATCTTGTAAATTCTACCTCAATACTTATTGAAAGTATGAGATCGATGTAACTTCTAGATTCACCTCTTTCAAACTCGTTGCAATAACCCTTTAGTTCTAGTTTGGCGAAGTGCTCCCCGTAAGAAAAACCTGATGACTTTATCGATGCCAGCCAGAGGACCATAAATAAAAGTATTTCCAGAAAGAGATGCCTTAAGCCTTAAGCCGTCAATATAAATCCACTCCATTGCAGCAGCAGGCGAGAGAAGCTGACAATAATGGAACCCCCTTGCAGAAGGAATTGGATAGTTAATAGGGGTTTTCATCACTGTCGATTTAACTTGATAAACTCGATCGTTGTTTAGAGACAAGTATTTATATTTAGGATAGTTCCAGATCCAGAGTGGTCCCGCTGCTATAGTCGGTGCAACATCTTCTCCCATATCTATTGGTACGCCAAATTTCTCAAAGTAGGATCGAGCTTCACTCCCTGCATGTTCCAGCGCCCACTGATAAACATGCTGATTGATTTCAGCCCCCCTTGAGGGTCCATCTGTTTCTTCGTAGCTTGGATTAGAAACTCCTGCATGTTTCCAAATATTTTGTCGAGAATTCAGTTTTGTTCGCAATGAGAAGGCTGAAACTGGAAAAAAGCCTGTATCAAAAACCTCCAACCAGTTATATAGTGCTTGGGTGACGCTAGAGATTGTCAGCGTACATGGTTCTGTCCCATTACAAGAATTCCGAATTTGGGGGATATGAACGTGTGGATTGTGAAACGGATCGGTTGTATAGGAACGGTGAAAACTATCAATGACACTTAAGTTAAACTTCACAGGAGCGGAATCACTCCCTGCCATAATTGAATTAGCGCTATTTTGAATCCAGGGCGAATAGGGCGTACATTTAGGATCGGTTCGAGTATTATCTTCGGCGCGATTGTAGCAAGCAGGTTTAAAGCCGTTATACCCTTCTAGCAAGAATGAATTGAGCAGCGGTTGCAGTTGCTGTTGTGTCTTTTGTTGCTTGTCACTCAGAAATTTTAGACTGCTTTCAGAATTGGCACTGGGTAGTTTTGTACAAATAAAACTGTACGCTAACTCGCCAACTTGTCTATGAACTTCATCCTCTTCAATTTTGGGTTTGAGGTCAAAATCGGCAACGTAAGAAGTTGCTTCACCGGAAGCAAATTGCATGTGGCTTGCACCATCAATCGCTATCACTGGGAAATTGTGTATATCAGTGGATTGGGATGAATTAATCTGTTGATACCAAAACGCTGCTGCGATCCGTGTAATTCGAGCCAGTCCATCTAAAGTACCACCAATAGTTAAGGTAGGAACAGTATATTGAATGATGGTTTTTCCTCGCTCGTTCAAATTTGAGAGATACCCCTTGCCCAAAAAAGACCCCATTAAGATCTGCCCTTTGGCGTAATTGGGAAAACTGTTGAGATACTTTTGAATGGCGATTCCCCCGACAGAATGGGCAATAAAGAAAAGGTTGTCGGTAGGTGGCATCCCTTCTCGTTTCATCTCACCGATCGCCTGACCAACTGCCAATCCAGTTTCACGCGGAATGGGAGAGTCACCAATAAATTGCGGAATGCCGACCCAAATTTCTAAATCAGAAGCAACTGCTTGAATTGCCTGTGCAATTGGACGGTATCGCTCAATAGGAATTCCTTCTCCTTGAATGAAGATAAGTCCGACTACAACTCCTTTTGTATGAATCGGTTTCAGGACGATAGGTGCTCCAGCCCAGTTATTGGCGTAAGTTAGCTGAATAGTCACCACAAACAACAGCAATAAGCCTGTTAAGACCGCTCCAACCCAGAGAAGATGGGCAATTGAGTCTCCCACCCAAACACTGGTACAAATGGCGGCGATCGCCAGAACACCCACAATTGATGATAAAAGGATTGTCAAGCTCTTGCCTAACCAAGGTAGGTCTGAGAAAAAATCTTTAAACAACATATTTGAATTAGGTGACGTGGGATTACTGAATTGCTCGTGTGGTTCGATCTGAAGTAGCTCGGAGTTGCTGGATAAACAGAACGCTCAAGACAAACAATATCGGTCCCGTTACTCCGCCAGGGAAGTAACTGTGCAGAAACACCCAAGTGCCAATATGAAAAGCTCCGTTCAATGTCTCAATAATTGCCCAACTCCACATAAAGATAAAACCTAGTCGCTTGCCTTTCTCAGCAGCAGGAACTGAACCTAACATCAAGGCAATTATTAGATAGTTGAGAATCGCAAACACATCCGCACTAATTTCAAATAGAGGAATCCAGTGGAAGAGTTGATGCAATGCTTGACTCATAGAGCCGAATTCAAGATAAAGCTTAGAGAATGTCTCTTCTATACTGTGAATAACCTGAGCTAATCCCAGAACCCAGTAGCTTTGGGCAATTTTAGCAAGCTGGTTGCTAAGCATAAACAAACTTGCCTCTTGTTAGATGACGAGCGAAAAAACAATAAGGGAAGTCTAGACTTAGAGTAACGACAAAACTTAAAATTCCCTAATACTAAACGTTAATGTTTTGTTGCCTTAAAAGCTTTACCAAAGCAAACCAAAGAAATAGAGTTCTGCAAACATGGCAACGTTGATGAAGAGAAAAGCCGTAAAGTGCCACCATTGATTAAAGGTCGATTCTGCCACTACTCCTTCAATTACTCCTCCCACGGTTAAGAGCGACGGAACCAGCAATGACAGTATTTTAGGAAGTTCGGCAGCAGCTAAAGGTGCGCTAAAAAGGTAATAATAGGCAGCTAGATTCACTGTTGCATTGATAATGAAAACTACCATCAGTGATGTAGCAAGTGGAAAAACGGGTTGATTGTTAAACTTAAATGTCACTTTTGGATTTTGAGGTCCGATAAATCCAACTACACTACTGAAGATCGCCAAGGTTAGCGTTAGTTTGTTGCTCCCAAAGACCCCTAAAGAAAAGGTCAGAAGCCCTGCCGATTGAAACAAAAACAGCAATTTATAGGCTACTTCACGTAGCCATTCATTATTAAAGCTCTTGATATTGAATTCCGCAGCGAGAGGATTTTGGAAACATACGACTTGCCAGCCTTCATATTCGTGCATCACAATACCCATTAACCCCCCAAATGTTTGAATCAGGGGACTCACCATCAGTAAAAAAACTTGGATGTCCGTTCCAAGTTTTGCGCTCAAAGTGTTTGAATGCTGGAAGATATAAAAAGCCAGTAGAAAAGCTGGGATAAATGGGAGCCAGTGAATAAATTCGATGAGGTTGAGTATCCAAGAGCGAGCATACTGAGCTAGATCGTGCTTTACCAGATAGGTTTTCGGTTCGGGTTTCTGCCATTCCCAACCAGGTTCAGGATAGTAGCCTAAGCTCGGATCGGAATTTTTGTTGTAATTCTCAGCTTCCATGTCACTATTTATCCACTAGAAAATAATTGTTCGCTTAACTCGGATCTAGTTGAACAGAGCAAAACTTCCTTTAGTTTTACCTAAAGAGTAAACTTGAATAGGCAACCTAAATTATTAACCCAAAGATCTAATTTGGAAAAAAGAATTTAGTATTTTCAGGGGTTGCAGCCTCAAAATGCCAGCTCAATTATTACCGATTGCATATACTCTTGTCTTGAGCTATGCAACGTGGAAAACCCTAAAGTAACCTAATTATCTATTAGGATTTTTTCTATGCAAGCTGTCCATCTAGTACTCCATAAGAGATGATACATAAAAGGTTTTTACAAGTTTTCTGTCAAACTACTAATGCTTTCATACACAATCCGCTCTACGTTTCCGCAGTTTTGCTATAAAAGTTTACGATTTATACAGATAATGTGCGTCTAATACTGCCATTGTATTTATCCTCAAAATCTCGGATACCTGGACTTGTCAAGCTTAGGTAGGTAGGCAATCGCAAACCAAAAAAAACCAGCTCTTAGTCCTGGGCATAAAAGAGTAGAAATATTTCACCATCTCCCAAGCGAACAACACACTTAACGGCACTAACCACCAGAAGAAACCGAAACTTCGTCTTCAGGGTAGGTAAGTTGCGATCGCCCATTAAGCTGCAATAAAACCCCCACCCCATCGGCAATACTTGAATGGCTAAATCCCTCCACGTCCAAGGCTTGAGTAGTGACTTATACTGAGTCTGAAACCTAACTTTTCTCAACAGCGCATGAAGTGTGTGCCGCGCCGGATGTAGTATATAGGCTTCCCTTGAATAAATCACCCTGTACCCCTGAAGAGTTACCCTTTCCCCCCACTCGCGATCGCCCAATGAAAACTTCTTTAAACCTATTTTGGCTAAGCCTTAAGAAGCTTTAATAGCAATCTAAAACACCTCAGCTCTTTCACTTAAATCAAAGTTTATATCTTTAGTTTAGTTTTTACAACCTAAGTTTAGGCTCTTAAGAACAATCTTAAGGATTTTTGTGGTCAATTCTATTAGGCTAGTCCTAGCCGGACTTTAAGATGCTGGTCTCTAACCCTCTTCTGAGAAACCGCATTTTCTAGGGGTTGAGGAATAAGTTCAAAACCGAATGCCTGAGCCTTTTTCTGGAGATTAGTGACGACTCGCTCACGGTAACGCTGTTCATAATAGTCCATACCAGGGTCTGTATAGTCACCGCCCGATGTCCAGAGGCGATAAAAAATTCGTGCTAGCTTATGGGCGGTAGCAGTAATAGCTTTAGGAGAACCAAGGCGAGAACGTAGACGACGGTAAAAGGCACCAAGAGCAGAATGGCTCTTGCCTGCGGTTTGTGCCGCCATGCGAAAGGCGTTGGCAGCCCGGTTAACAACAGGGCGAGTGCGAGAACTTTTGACTTTGCCACCAGTGATGTTACTGCCAGGACAAAGCCCTAGCCAAGAAGTGAAATGTTTGACGGTGGGAAAGCGACTTGGCTCTAAACCGACTTCCGAGAGGATAATTTGTACAGTCAAAACACCAAGACCATCAATAGCAGTAAAGTCCACGCCACTCATGCGGTAGAGATGGCTGCGTAGATCAAAGGCAGGTTCATTGCCTTGAGGCTTGTGGCGAATGTGCTTGGGTTGTTTAAGGGGAGATTCGGTAATGTCCACTTTGTCCGCAAATTGCTTTAAATACTTGTGTACTTGTTGGTCGCAAGCAGCAATTTGTGTCTGGTAAACATCATAGAGTTGTAGTTCTTGTTGCAGTACAAACAAATGCTCTATGCGGTAATCGCCATTTAACGCTGCTGCAATTTCCGCTTCAGTGCGTTTGACACGGTGATGTTTTTTGGCTGCAAGTAGTTGTGGATCACGCTCCCCAGCAACAATCGCTCGTAGAATTGCCATGCCCGTAGTGCCTGTAATATCACTGACTACTTGATGTAGTTGCACATTCATCTGGGTTAGAGCCTTTTGCATCCGTTGAATATGGACACTGGCACTCCTAATCAATCCATCCCGTTACCGAATATAACTACGCAACACGCAAACCTCGTCTTCGGGACGGAAAGAACCTGACAATAATCCATAGCTGTGTAACTGTTGCAACCACTGACAATCTAAAACATCACTTTTGCGACCGGGAAGAGTCTTCACATGATGAGCATTCACCAGTTTGACTTCAAAACTGCGAGTTTCCAAAATTTGAAACAAAGGAATCCAGTACACACCAGTTGATTCCATTGCCACAGTCTCAATACCACACTGGTGCTGTTCTAGATCTGGTGTTTGTCTCTCAAACTGATATGCCAAATTCATAGCGGTTAATAAATAGTCCAATCACCAAATCGTGCATCTCTTCTGTCTTGGAAAAACAAATAGTCTTACGCACTAACCTCTTGATTCTTGTTCTTAATCTTAGATGTTTCCGCTCAATTCTCTGCGTTTTCCGTTTACCTACTGCGTGGTCTTCTACTGGTAAATGCCGTTCATATGCTCCCCAACCATCCGTGCAGTAACGCTTAATCCCAAACGGAAGGAGTAACTTTTTCAGTTGGAGAAACACTTCGTCTTTTCGACGACCAAACACATATGCTAAAACTTGACCAGTTCTACGATCGATTGCGTGCCACAGCCAACGCGGGTTCTTCTTGCTACTGACATAGCTCCACATCTCTACCATTTGGTTAAATATTTGCGACTTCTAAAGACCTGAGAATATACTTCCATCCAGTCAAATCTTTAATAGTTTTTTCACTAAACGAGGTGAGAATCTGTCTAACTTTAATTTTGAGCGCATCTAAATTATCAATAACCTCCCAACCTAAAAAACCTTTGAGCTGTTCCCAAAGCCTTTCTATGGGATTAAGCTCTGGACAGTGGGCTGGCTGAAACAGAAGGATGATATTTTCGGGAACTTTGAGTTTGGAGGTAGGATGAAATGAGCCGTTGTCTAACTGAATAATATCTAAATCTTCAGGATAAGCTCGCCTAAAATCATTTAGAAATTCCTGAAAGCACTGGGTGTCTAAATGGGAAATTTCCCGAAAAAAGTTTTCTCCACTTTGAGGCTCTACAACACCATACACATACTATTTTTCTCGCCTAAATTGAAAGCTTCCTACAGGTTTGACTCCTCTTAATGTCAATCTCCGTCTCTGAATTGTCCTCAATCCCAGCCTAGTTTCATCTTCACACCAGTACCGCACTCTCTTAAACTTTTTTGATTGCTTTTGTACCTCCTTGATTACACTTGTTATCTTTTGAGGCAGTTCTTTTTTAAAGTTTTCTACTGCCTTTGGCTCTTGCTCGCTACTTTTTGATCTTGCTACTTTCAAGTCAGCTTTTAGCTTGTCATGAACTAGATTATGTACCACGTCATACTTCACGCGTATCCCTAGCTCTGCTGCTAACCATAGCTTGACCTCCTGATAACTGGAAAACCCTTCTGGCTCACTCAGTTCTTGTTTTAAACGTTCTACCGCCTCTGCTGGAATTAATGGTGTTCTTCCCGTACTTTTGCCTACTTCTAATAGCTGATTCAACCCACCACGGCGATATTGACTTAACCACCTTTGTACTGTGACTCGATTCCGTCCCAATACCACTGCTAAATGTTGCACCGTTTCCACTTGCTTAGTCTTGAGCAAATACAGTGCTTGTACTCTTTCCTTCCCACTTGCACTTTTTTGCTGCTTTAAAAGAGTGAGGAGCGTTTCTGCCGACTCGTTAATCTTGAGCTTGACTCTCCCAGACATGACTCACAGATTTAAATGTCTCTTTTCTTCAACTGTAGCGTATTAAAAGCCAAATGGTAATGGTCTGCACTACATTCAAATTGGTAGTAAACTGGCAGCAATTAATATCGACGCCGTATTTAGAGAGTTGGTTAGATAGGAGCGTTAGGACGATCGGTAGCGATAATAGCTTTGTTATATGCTTGGAGAGACTGTTTCTTTGAGATCCACTTTTGGTAAGCGCGTAGATGCACCTCTGGAGAATGTCCTGCCATCTGCGCCATCACAGGGATAGGAATTTCAAAGACCACAGTGCCGCGAATATTCCAAGCATGGCGAAGGTTGTAGGGAGCAAAAGGAATTTGGGCGCGGCGAAAGGCTTTAGAAGTGCGATCGCCATAAATCGAGAAATCACTGTGACAGGTCACCCGTGGTAATTCTCCTACCCAAGGCTGCCAGGCAATTGCCCATTCGGGATACAGTGGCAGTACACCATCTCTAGGTCCTGTTTTACCATCCAGCACTCGACAAGCATATGGTGAACGATCGTCAATTTCGCACAGCCAGGCTTCATGATCGCGCAAACCGTAGACTGCCATACGGGTATAAATTAATTGCCACTGTGGATTTTTGATAGTAGCTCTCATAGCAGCTATTTCTTCATCGCTAGGGACATCGCGAGATTTTGGCTTATAGTTACCTTGATAAAGTGTTAGATCGACCTGAAGATTGGCAAATTTAGCAAACTGAGTCAAAATTTGCACAATGCGCTGCCGCGCACGGGTATCAGGAGGTTTAAGCTGAACTGTTGCCTCTAGTAACTCAGCAGTCAAATCCTGCTTACTAGGTAACCATCTCAAGCCACACAACCACTCTTGCCGATGCCATTTACGGTGATTTTCTGGAGTATCGCCCTTGATTTTGAGCCAGTGTTTTTTGTAGCGATCGATCCACGCTCCCACAGTTTCCCGATCGGTTGTATCAATGTAGTCATTCCAAGAGAATCGATTTTGACCGAGAGCAGCCCAGATTTCCAGAGCTTTACTCTGAGACATCTTATAACCGTAAGGAGTAGCATCTAACCCTAAAGCCAGGTAAGTCTGCTTCGGTTGATTGTCAGTTGAGCCGGGACGGGGTGGTAAAGTGCCACGTAAGTAAAGTTTGTGGTTAAGAACCACCACTCGCAACCGCACTCCAGCAGCTTTAAGTTTTTGGTTAACGATCTCGATGTCGCTCTGTTTTTGCTTTTTTGAGGCTACCATCTTTACTAAATTCTTTACTAAAATCTTGACCGATCGTGATGTTTTTTGTACGGTTGTGTCCGATTTAAGTCGCTGGTGTCGAGAGCGCGTCACGAGCATAGTATGCGCCCCTAACTCTGACGAGCGCGCTTACTAGGGGCTAAAATACTTTTCTAGCAAGGGGCAGGAAAAAAAGCTGGTGACGGGATTTGAACCTGCGACCGGCTGATTACAAATCAGCTGCTCTACCACTGAGCTACACCAGCACAGTGTCCTATATTAGCAAACTTGGTCGGCATTTAGCAAGACTGTGAAAGCCTATGTAGAGCTTATGTCGAGTTTTCGATCCCCTCGCTCAAAAAGGGGGCAACAGTTAAGTCGGATATGGAGTTACCTCCTTTGATAAACATGGAGTCGTCTATTTCCCACACGAACTTAAGAATCAACTGTTCTATCTGCCAAAAATCTGCTACTTTCTAAAGAATCAGTACTTTTTTGGCACAGCGAAAAATCGAAACGAGGTAGGCTGTGTCAAATTTTGTTTATGACAGCTTCTTACTCACTGTTCTTTATTCACCACAGGCAGCATGGCAGAGTTGAAGGGAAGAGATTTACTAAGTCTTGCCGATTTAACTTCAGAGGAAGTGACAGCATTGCTACAACTGGCAGCGCAGTTAAAATCAGGACAGCTAAAGCCTCAGTGCAATAAAGTTTTAGGATTACTATTTTACAAAGCTTCCACCCGCACTCGCGTCAGCTTTACTGTAGCAATGTATCAATTAGGGGGGCAGGTAATCGATCTTAACACCACAACAACCCAAGTTAGCCGTGGCGAACCTGTAGAAGATACAGCACGAGTTTTAGATCGATATTTGGATATTCTATCGATTCGAACTTTTGAGCAGCAACAACTCGAAACTTTTGCCCATTATGCCAAAATTCCTGTCATTAACGCTCTCACCGATCGCGAACATCCTTGTCAAATTTTGGCAGATTTGCTGACGGTAGAAGAATGTTTTGGCAACTTGAAGGGACTAACTTTGACTTATGTAGGTGATGGTAACAATGTCGCTCATTCTTTGCTGCTGGGCTGTGCTTTGGTAGGTATGAATGTCAGAATTGCTACTCCTGCCGATTTTAAACCTTTAACAGAAGTTGTCGAGCAAGCCAAAGCGATCGCCTTACCAGAAACTGAAATTACCGTAACAGAAGATCCAGAAGCAGCAGCTAAAGGAGCGCACGTCATTTATACCGATGTCTGGGCGAGCATGGGACAAGAATCAGAAGCTAATTCCCGCATTCCAATCTTTCAACCCTACCAAGTCAACGAACAATTGTTAAGTCTTGCCGATCCAGAGGCGATCGTTTTACACTGTCTCCCAGCCCATCGCGGCGAAGAAATAACCACTGATGTCATAGAAGGTTCTCACTCCAAAGTCTGGGATCAAGCTGAAAATCGAATGCACGCTCAAAAAGCTTTACTAGCTAGTTTGTTGGGAATTTAGTGAGTCGGGAGTCGGGATAAGAGAGCTGGGGGAGCAATTACCAATTACCAATTACCAAATAAAAACTTTTTTTTGCCATTAGGGGCAATTTTGTAGTACGACTGTTCTAAGAGGTCTATATCGCGATTGAAACACACTAAACTATGGAACCCCTAACGGTAGCTCAACAAGAACTATATGACTGGTTAGCAGAATACGTGCGGCAATACCAGCATTCACCTTCAATTCGCCAGATGATGCAAGCGATGAATTTGAAATCGCCTGCACCCGTGCAAAGTCGATTGGAACATTTACGCGCCAAAGGATACATTGAATGGACGGAAGGTAAAGCACGAACGATCCGCATTTTACAATCCCATTCTCCCCAACAAAGTATCCCAGTTCTAGGTGCGATCGCAGCTGGCGGTTTGGTCGAACCGTTTACCGATGCTGTCGAACACCTAGATTTTGAAAAGCTATTTTTACCACCTGCAACTTTTGCATTGCGGGTGATTGGTGACAGCATGATTGAAGATTTAATTACTGAAGGCGATCTCGCAATCATGCGTCCAGTTGCTAGTCCAGAACAGGTAAAAAATGGCACGATCGTTGCAGCTAGGGTAGACGGACACGGTACGACTTTAAAACGCTTTTATCTTCGTGGCGATCGCGTGACGCTCAAACCCGCTAATCCTAAATACAAGCCGATAGAGATCGCCGCCAAGCAAGTCCAACTGCAAGGCGTTCTCTTAGGCGTGTGGCGCGGCTATAACTAGGGAACAGGGAGTAGGCAGCAGGGAGCAGGGAGCAGAGGAGCAGAGGGGAAAATCAATTCAATATCCAAAATCCCCACACCCCACACCCTTTCTTCACTGGTCACTGGTCAGGAGTCACTGATAACTGCTCCCTACTCCCTATTCCGCTCCAAATATCGCTTGAGGCTACTAGCTACAGCTAAGAAAGGCACTAGGAATAGTGCAGCTATGACTTTTAAGGAGTAACTACACTTGAGAGCTTCTCGAATTTGAGCTTTTGTAGCGGTTAGATCGCCTCTACTAAGCACTCTGAAAGCATTTCTTAAAGCATATAAGGCGCATTCTTCCATCGCTCGTTTTGCTATGCGCTCGGCTGTGGATTTTGGTAAATACGAGCGGGTAGTTTCAATACTCTGACGCATATTGACAATGTTTTTTCCCGTTCTCACAAAGGCAGAAGTCTGAGACCTAGAGTGGACGCGAAAACAAGCTAGTACTTGTGGCTCGAACCAAATAGGGTAGTGTGCAGCAATTCTCCGCCACATTTCGTGGTCGCAAGCACCATACAATTCTGGACGAAAGCCACCCAAGTGTTCGTAAACACTGCGCTTAACTACCATCGCTGGTGGATCGACAAGCGAGTATACTGCAATGCGTTTTAGGAAGTTATGAATTATACCAGAGGTACTTCTTTCTAATGAAGATAAATAATTTTGCTGCCGATTGTTCTCGTCAATGTGTCCGTGCCGACAATACGCCGCACCTATACTTGGTTCTTGGGTAAATGCTGCTTCTAAAGACTGATAAAATCCTGGTAAAACAATATCATCATCGTGCAGAATATGAATTAAATGACCATGAGCGCGACGAATGCAAGTGTTGAGATTTTCAACCATGCTGACGGTCTGAGGCTGTCTGTAAACAGAAATTCTGTGCTGTTTAGCTAATCGCTGAATCAGAAATTCAATCTCAGGGTTAGTAGAACAATTATCAATCAGTTCAATTTGAATTCGCTCTGCTGCATATTCTCGCGTCTGCTCTATAACACTGGCGATCGCTTGCTCCAGATATGTTGTGCGGTTGTATATGGGAATCATCACAGACCAAATCGGTCTTGCTACATCTGGAGGAAGTGGATCGATGGCATTTGAGCTTTTCTTGTCTTCGGTTAAACTGCAATCTGTGTTGTTGCTGAGCATCTTTATTTTTAAACTGACTCCGCTTCGGATGAAGCCCACCACTAGAAAAAATAGACTTTACAAAGTTTACTTGGGAAGCTAAATTTAAGCTTTAACTCTCTTCAAATCAAACACAATTTTATTCGATCGCTTGTATTTTTTTTATTTTTGATAACCTGTATTGAAATTGAACCTGACTAATTGCATGCACAATCTGTAGCAGCGATCGCTACCAGTATGCAACTAGAACTCGTATAGAATTTATCGATCTCAGCTTTGAAGTCACATGAAATTTTTACGGTCGATCTTGAAATTTGATATGGCAAATTATACTAGAATCCGAGAAAAAAAAACAGCACGTCGAACTCTGATTTTAAGCATAGGCTTTGAGCAGCTACGAACTAACTAATGTAGGCTCAAATGATAGTGGCTACCAATATCGATCCTGGTAGATTCATTTTGAGTTATTTGTGACAAACTTTTTTGTAGATAGAAAACTATACTACCATAAAGGTATAAATTATGACATTAGAGCCAGTCATACTTCTGTTCTTCAAGCGCATTGCTTCAGATGGGATTTAAAGTCAATGTATCTTACGCAGAGTTCAGTCAAATACCCGCTTGATGCCCGATCGCAGTTAAAATTAGTTGTTGCCAGGGAAGAACGGGGCAAGTACCAACCCCAGACGACACCAAAATCCCTACCTATTCCGGGATGTCCGAGAATACCCGGAGCGCTACAGATGCGATCTTATCAGCGCCAAGCCATGACTAATT
This sequence comes from Chroococcidiopsis sp. SAG 2025, assembly GCF_032860985.1. Lineage (GTDB taxonomy): Bacteria > Cyanobacteriota > Cyanobacteriia > Cyanobacteriales > Chroococcidiopsidaceae > Chroococcidiopsis. Next base: position 4,289,180 of record NZ_JAOCNC010000001.1, on the reverse strand, counting down.
GGTTTGCCAATCGCGGTAGGGGAACGTTGAAAATGGCAACGGGTAGCGGTAAAACAATTACAGCTTTAGCGATCGCCTGCGAACTCTATCAAAGAATTGGCTTGCAAGCTTTAATCGTTGTCTGTCCCTATCGTCATCTCGTCACCCAATGGGCGACAGAAGCCGAAAAATTTGGTTTGCAGCCGATTTTAGCCTTTGAAAGTCTTCGACAGTGGCAAAGTCAGCTATCTACAGGACTATATAACGTCCGCGCTGGCAGTCAGCCCTTTGTTACTGTCATCGCGACCAACTCAACTCTAATTGGTGAAGGCTTTCAATCTCAATTGAAATATTTCCCAGAAAAAACCCTAATAATTGGCGATGAGGCACATAACCTCGGTGCGCCTCGTTTAGAACAAAGTCTACCCCGCCAAATCGGACTGCGCCTGGGTTTATCTGCTACACCAGAAAGACACTTCGACGAGCAAGGCACAGAATTTATTTTTGACTACTTTGGAACAGTCCTACAACCAGAACTCACTTTAGCTGATGCCATTCAACAAGGGGCATTAGTCCGCTATCTTTACTATCCGATTTTGGTAGATCTGACTGCTACCGAAGCGCAAGCCTATGTAAAACTGACAACGAGAATTGGCTGGGCGATCGCATCCCAAGAAAACGGTGCAGATAGCGATATTACGCCATTATTGATGCAGAGAGCTAGATTAGTTGGCGCAGCAGCTAATAAGATTGATGCTTTACGACAGTTAATGCGAAACCGTCGCGATACATCCCACACTCTATTTTATTGCGGCGATGGAACGACTGAAGATGAGCGTAGCTCGACAAGCGATCGCCAGATTGCATCTGTCATCAGAATGTTAGGAGTGGAACTTGGCTATCGCGTCAACACTTACACCGCTGACACCTCTTTAGCAGAACGGACAAAATTGCGCCGTCAATTTGAAACAGGAGAACTGCAAGGTTTAGTAGCAATTCGTTGTTTAGATGAAGGTGTCGATATTCCTGCCATCCAAACCGCTGTCATTCTGGCTAGTAGCAGTAATCCGCGCCAATTCGTACAACGACGCGGCAGAATTTTACGCCCTCATCCAGGTAAAGAACGCGCTACATTATTCGACACGATCGTTTTGCCCCCAGAATTAAATCGCGATACATGGGAAGTCGAACGCAATCTTCTGCGCAAAGAATTACGCCGATTTATCGAGTTTGCCGATTTAGCCGACAATGCTGGAGAAGCCAGAATGAAATTGCTCGATTTACAGAAAAAATATGGCTTGCTGGATGTGTGACTAAAAGTAGGCAGTAGAGAAGACAAGGAAGAAGTCAAAAGTTAAAAGTCAAAAGTCGAAAGCTAGAGAAAAGAATAATATATCTAAATTCTCCTCTGCTCCCTGCTCCCAGCTCATCCCTGCTCCCTACTATAACTATCAATCCACTCCAAAACTCGATTCCACGCCCACCAAGGATCGGGATCGGCAAAACGCTGCTGACAGGCACGATCGCTCATGTAATTGACATGTCCGCCGTAGCGAGTTAATAGTAAATCGAGCTGAGGATTGCGATCGCACGCTGCTTGCAAGTCTGGCACGATTGCCGGATCGAACATCGGATCGTTAGCAGCATAAATAATCAGCGTCGGTTTTTGTAACTGCGGCAATATATGCAAACCGCTACTTGCCTCGTAATAAGCCTCTACTGAAGGAAACCCCAATTTCTCAATTACCAATTCGTTATCGAAGCCCCAAATACTATTAGTTTTTTCTATCGCCGCCGCATCGATCGCCCCTGGGTGTGCCTCGTAGATCTGCCAAGCCAATTTTTTCAACTGCTTGGCGATCGTTTGTTCCAACTTTCTCCCCAATGGGTGCTTCACCAAATAAGATAGCGATCGATTTGAATCCAAACTCGGACAGATAACAGCTGCACCAGCAATGTCTTGCGGGAGTAGGGAGTCGGGAGTCGGGAGTCGGGCGCTAATTGGCAACTGGTCACTGGTCACTGGTAACTGGTCACTGATTCCCCACGTCTGCGCTGCTTTCACTCCCCACAAAGCCAATTGCCCGCCGAGGGAAAAGCCTGTAAACCAAAATGGTGCGGGACAACCCATTGCTTTTGCTTGAGCGGCGATGCAAACAAAATCTTCTCCTTCGTATAACCCATCAGAAGTTAAAGTTGGCGATAACTGAGCTGTTTTACCGTGCGCCCGCCAGTCAAATAGCACTACAGCATAGCCTTGAGCAAAAGCTTTGCGTCCTAAAAGTCTTAAAAACCACTGATTTTCCAAAGTACCTGTAATACCATAAGTCCCAACGATCGTGGCTTTGGGATTTTCAGGAATTGCTACCCAACCAAAGATTGGTACTTCCCCAGCACCGTGAAATATAACTGCTTCATAATTCGGCTCTGGGTGGCTAGTCGTTTTTTCCCAGTCTTTGCTTGCCCAAAGCGCAGTGTAAACCGTCATGGCTAAGCCGTTGCGCAACCACCAAGGCGGCGTAAAGTCAGAATTCAATTTTCCTCGATGCATTTCAGTTATCAGTTATCAGTTGTCAGTTGTCAGCGAATTCTTCCCTCTTGTCTATCGCCTCTTGTCTCTCAAACTCGGCGATCGCATTCAATTTTCATCACTTTGTTACAACATTCACCACATGAGCGATAGCTAATCTTTAGAATCATCCGTATAATCAGTACAGCAATCTTTGTATCTGCCCAAGGTTCTTATTGTTCATTAACATTTGTTAATCTGATTTAATAATAATGGCACGAATACTTGTAATTGATGACGATCCAGCAATCTCCGAATTGGTTGCCGTGAACTTAGAAATGGCTGGCTATGATGTCAGTCAAGCAGAAGACGGAATTAAGGGACAGGCTCTCGCACTCCAGTTGCAGCCAGACTTAATTATGCTCGATCTGATGCTACCTAGAGTAGACGGCTTTACAGTTTGCCAGCGTTTGCGGCGCGACGAACGGACGGCTGAAATTCCCGTACTCATGCTCACAGCCCTAAGCCAAACCCAAGATAAGGTTGAAGGCTTCAATGCAGGTGCAGACGACTATTTGACGAAACCGTTTGAAGTTGAAGAAATGCTGGCTCGCGTCCGTGCCTTACTTCGGCGTACCGATCGCATTCCTCAAGCAGCCAAGCATAGCGAGATCCTCAACTACGGTCCTCTAACTCTGGTTCCAGAGCGTTTTGAAGCTATCTGGTTTACTGAAACTGTCAAATTGACTCACCTAGAATTTGAGTTACTCCACTGCTTGCTTCAGCGTCACGGACAGACTGTTTCGCCTAGCGACATTCTCAAGGAAGTCTGGGGATACGATCCTGACGATGACATTGAAACTATTCGCGTCCACATTCGCCACCTCCGAACCAAGCTAGAACCAGATCCACGCCACCCTCGCTATATCAAAACTGTTTATGGTGCGGGCTACTGCTTGGAACTACCTAGCGTAGAGCAACTAGAGGAAGTGGCTGTAGCTCACGGGAGCAGTCACGAATAAGTCCATATTTTTACAAAAATAGCTAGAGTTAACTTTGATTGTTTGCTCTAGTTTTCAGGAGAAAATGCAGTTGTTTTCATCTGCATTTGTTTACTTTTCTGATATTATATTTTTTATACTAGAAATATAGTCTGATTTTTTAAAACTGAAACTATTTGTAATCCTAAATTAAAAAAATAATAACTTAAGAAATAAAAATAAGCAATCCTGCTCAAAGCATTCTCAAAATATTTATCGCCCCATCATATGTAGAGACGTTACATGTAACGTCTCTACAGAAAAATGTTGGTAAATCAATTAGAATTGCTACGCATTGCTTAACGTAAGCAAAAAAAATGTAAGGACGCACATCTGTACGCCCCTACAAATCAAAAACCGATCGCCCCAATTAAGGAGCTAAAGCATTACCCCGAATTAGACTACCAATCGTTTTAGCAGTAATCTTCAACTGAGTGATGGGATTAGCTGGAACCACAGTTTTGTAGAGATAGCTATCGAACGTTAGCTTTTGTACGTCTAAATCGGCGCACATCTCCACGAATGCCTCGCGAGTTGCATCGGAACGGTAGAAAACAGTTTGCAAAATGTCTAACACCTTGTACGTTATGCCGTACTTCCGATCCCAACGCTTGAGATAAACCTTGAGGTCATCTTCTGTAGGAATGCGGCTACCAGCTTGGGAAAACTCCACAATCGTTTCGGCGCACATCCGCCCAGACTTAGCCGCAAAGTAAATTCCTTCACCTGATGATTTCGTGACGTAACCAGCAGCATCGCCAATTAGAGCAATTCTGCCCACGACGCGACGGGGACGGGGATGTTCGGGGATGGGGTGCGCCTCAACTTTAATGATTTGACCCCCAGCCAACTTTCTCGCCGCACGAGCGCGAATACCAGCTTGTAGCTGCTTGATGCTGGCTTTGTTGACCTGCATCGTCCCCGTACCTACGGCTACGTGGTCGTATTTAGGAAATACCCAAGCGTAGAAATCGGTAGAAACGTCGTTACCAACGTACATTTCCGCCATATCTTGGTAATACGCCATTTTATCCTGAGGCAGCCGGATGCGCTCTTGAAATGCGATCGCGAAGTTGTAGTCCCCCGCGTCCATTTCTTTAGCAATCCGAGAATTTGCCCCATCAGCGCCAATCACCAAATCCACCTTCAGAGTTTTGGCAACACCTTGCGTCCCACCTTCTGAGTGGTCTACATAATGGATGGTATAGGGTTCTTTACTATTTGTCGGAAAATCAAGTTTATGAACTGTGGCATTAATTAAAATTGCGCCCAACTGCGCCGCCCGATTACGCAGGAATCCATCCAGCACTTCGCGGCGACACATTCCAATATATTCGTCTTCATTAACCAAATTGATATCCACCTCGCGGTTAGAGGGGGAAATCATCTTCATCCGTCGTACCTGACGGTCAATAATTTCTGGTGGGAGGTCAAACTCGCTCACCATGCATAGAGGAATCGCACCGCCACAAGGCTTGGCATTATCCAGCTTGCGTTCAATTAGGTAAGTCTCGATGCCAGCTTTGGCTAGGACTTCTGCGGCGGATGAACCTGCTGGACCCGAACCAACGACAGCAACCCGTAGAGTCAAAGTTTTTCTCCCAAACTTCAAATCGCTAAAAATGCATCGTATCACGGTCTTTTGCCCGTTTTAGCGACGGTGGCAGCAGATCGGGCAAATTTGCAACAGAGCTTAAAACTTTTTGTAAATATATTTAATGTCTTTTGAGCTGGCTTTGTGTATGTCAGTTATTAGGAAGCAGGGAGACAAGGGAGACAAGGGAGACAAGGGAGCAACTTTCTATTGTTCCCCCTTTCATAATCTTTGGGTGCGTGACGTAGTCCTGCGATCCCCCAAACCCCCTTTTCAAGGGGGCTAAGAAAAAGTTCCGCATTAGGTAATTCGCTATTTCTGAAAAGAAATTTAACTTAGAAAATCTATCATTAGTAGGAAATTTTATTCAGTAAAAGTTGTATTAAAAATTACAATTTCTAACTCAATTGTCATATAGCGATCGCTGAATTTTTCTAGCAAGCATTTTTACGCAGGAGGCTTACAATTAGACAAAAAAATTATGAATTTCTGTTAAATTTCCGCAATGCTTAAACTAAATTTAATCTATCGATAACCTGCAAACTGAAATTGAGTAACTGAATAGATGACTCAAGTTATTGAATGACACAAACATCAGTACCACTTCAACCTCCTCCCAGTCGAGTTTCTCTAGTAACTGTGCCGGAGAAACAGAAAAAATTGACTTTAACCGATCGTCATCAACTAACTAGCGATCGCCTTCCCTTGGTTTCTTATACTGTGGTTCATGTTTTAGCCGAACGAGTGCGGTTGCGCGTGCCAAGATTGCGATATGACGATGGTTACGCTCGTCGGCTTCAGTTTTTGCTCGATGCCGATACTCTAATTACTAGTAGTAGGATAAACCGCTCGGCAGCATCGTTAGTTGTCACCTTTAAAGCCAGTGCGATCGCTACAGCTAAAATGCATTCGCGCTTGGTGAGTCTAATTCAAGCTGCTAGCAACGCCATCGCGCTTCACCCCAAGCAAGAACAGGTTCGCATAGAGGAAACCGATTCGGCTTCAACTTGGCAATTCGCCGCCCTAGCAACCATATTCGCCGTTGTGGGGGGACCGATAGGTTTACCGATCCCGCCTTTAATTGTCGCCGGAAGTATTGCGGCTGCTACCTTACCCGTAGCCAAAAGAGCGCTAATCGGAATAACTCAAGAGCGCAAACTCAATATCGATTTTCTCGATTTTATGGCGATCGCCATCACTAGCTTACAAGGGAAATTTCTCACTCCAGCGTTGATGTTAAGTCCGATCAAGATTGGCGAACAAATTCGCGATCGCACAGCACGTTCTAACGAACTCCAAACGCTCGACTTACTCAGTTGCCTGGGACAATTTGTCTGGGTAGAACGTCACGGCAAGAAACAGCAAATTCCTCTCCAAGACGTGCAAAAAGGCGATCCCGTCATTGTCTATCCCGGCGAACAAGTTCCCGTCGATGGCACGATTTTACGTGGAAAAGCCTTACTCGACGAGCAGAAGCTTACGGGTGAATCTATGCCCTTACTGAAGCATCAAGGACAACCCGTATACGCTTCCACCCTGGTACGAGAAGGACGGATTTACATCCGAGCCGAACGGGTTGGTTCCGATACCCGCGCCGGACAGAGCATCAAATTAATCCAAGAAGCCCCCATCCACGATACTAGGATGGAGAATTACGCCGCTAGAATAGCCGAACAAGCTGTTGTACCGACATTACTTTTAAGCGGGATCGTCTTCGCTGCAACTCGCAATCCTGCTAGGGTAGCCAGTATTCTCACCCTCGATCTGTGTACTGGAATTCGGGTTTCTATTCCTACCACAGTTCTAGCCGCCCTTACCTATGCGGCGAAACGAGGCATTCTGATTCGTAGCGGACGCGCTTTAGAATTATTAGCAGAAATTGATACAGTTGTCTTCGACAAGACTGGAACCCTGACGCAAGGACAAGTCACGATCGCCAGCGTCGAAAGCTTAGATCCCGCTACCTCGAACGCGCGAATATTGCAACTCGCCGCTGCCGTTTTTGCTGAGACTACCACTTTGACAGGTGATAAATCTATTGCTGCTGTGGGTATAGCAAATGCTGTCGTGGATTTAAATCAGCGCGTCACACAGGCATCACATGGTGCTGTCGATCTGCGATTTCTATTTCCACTGGGATTGAGTTTGCTGTCAATCCGCGTAAAAAAGGATATTTACGTTTTAAGAAAGAACAAACTCATGGTTCTGTTGAATACAAAACTAGTGGCTGGAAACTTTCTGATGACAGAAGATATATCACTTTTACTGATGGCTTTAAGGCGGGAACTTTCAAAATGTGGGGAACCCGTGACTTGCATTTTTATCAGTTGAAGCAGTACAAAAGAGTGCGGATAGTGCGTCGCGCAGACGGATACTACTTGCAGTTTTGTATCGACCAAGAACGTTTGGAGAAACGAGAACCAACATTTAGAACCATCGGTTTGGATGTTGGATTGACCCACTTCTATACAGATAGTTTTGGGCAAACAATTGAAAATCCAAGACATTTAAGGTATGGCGAAAAGTCTTTGAAACGATTGCAGCGTCGGATGTCCAAAACTAAGAAAGGCTCGAAAAATAGAGCTAAGTTTAGAAACAAGCTTGCTCGGAAACACCTCAAAGTAAGTAGACAACGTAAGGACTTTGCTGTGAAGTTGGCAAGGTGCGTAATCCAGTCTAACGACTTGGTAGCCTACGAGGATTTGAAGGTGAGGAACATGGTCAAGAATAGACATCTCGCCAAATCGATTAATGATGCAGCGTGGACGACTTTTCGCACATGGCTTGAGTATTTTGGGAAAGTGTTCGGGGTCGTAACGGTTGCCGTGCCACCCCATTTCACTTCTCAAAATTGCTCGAACTGTGGCGAGGTTGTCAAGAAATCTTTGAGTGTGAGAACGCATATTTGTAACAATTGCGGACATATTCAGGATCGGGATTGGAATGCTGCTAGAAACGTGTTAGAGAAGGCATTGGCTACGGTGGGGCACATCGGAAGCTCTAGTCTTGAACTAGGAAACGCCTCTGGAGATATCGACCAATACTTGGGTGAGGAAACTCCTTCAAGCAAGTCGAGTCGCGGAAAGAGGAAGCCCAAAGAGCGATCTTTGGAATCTCCCACTACAGCGACGAAAGGAGCTTAGCGGGAGAGGATGTCAAACGGTACTAATCATCTTCAGAGCGGAGATGGGGAGAAGTCGTAAGTTATTAGGGGCGGGTTTTGACCAAAATTTTCGAGCTTTGGCTTTCAACCGATTTGCTAAACCCGCCCGTACATAAGTCGAAAATAAGAGCGCAAGGAAGCCTTTTGCCCCTTGCCACCTACTTCTCATGCGGGCATGTAGTCGTGCGCCACTGCTCGCTGATTAAGCTAAACTTAAGAATTTAGATAAATACAAAAACCTAGTATAGTTTGAGTCTGAAACTTAAGATCAAAGTCTAAAAATAGCCTAAATGCCTTGAAATGAACGCATAATGGAATTTTTTACGATTCTTCTGTCTGGCATACTTGGTCTAGTGACTCCAGCAGGGTTAGTTGTAGATCGAACGGCAGAAAATGCTGTTCGCTCTCAATTACAGCACGCAGAGCAGCTAGAAGTGCGAGTAGACAATGCACCTAGTTACCAACTTATACAAGGAAAGGTGGAAAAGGTACGCTTGGCTGGGCGAGGATTAAGACTAAAGCAGCAGAATATTCGTATTGCTGCTTTAGAACTAGAAACCGATCCAGTTGATGTCGATCCGCGCAGTCTAGGAAAGCAAAAGCTCAAATTACGGCGATCGCTCCATGCAGGAGTGCATTTGCTGCTAGAGCAATCAGACCTCAACCAAGCTTTACCTACCTTGATTGCGCAAATCCAGGAATTTGTGATTCCAGAGTTGGGGGGCGATCGCGCTGAGTCTAGCTCTAACTATAAGTTTGTCAATCCACGACTAGAACTATTAGCCAACAATCGCTTGCGCTTTCAAGTCCAACTAGCCGCAGAGAATGACGACGAACCACTAGCAATTGTCGCTGAGTCAGGATTGGCAGTAAAAGGAGGGCGACAAATTCAACTCGTTCAACCAACAGTTGCAGTCGATCGGGAAGCAGTCGCTCAGAATATCGTAGACGAAATCGCCATGAATCTCAGCCAAGAACTCGATTTCCGTCGCCTGGAAGTGTACGGACTGCAAGTGAGAATCTTACAATTAAAAGTAGCAGCCCAAAAATTAGATCTGGTGACTTTTGTGCGCGTCGATCCGTCTTCCTCTTTGTTGCAGAATCCTTCATTGCAGAATTCTAAGTTATAGACTCAGCTAATATATAATTTGCTAATTTGCCTCCTCATCTCATCGATCTCGCGTCCACCCAAGGAGAACTATCCCTATGGTTAAACAACAACAAAATCGCCGAATTCCAGTTAGCGGCTTAGTTGCAGGAATTGCGGCAGTAGCAGTGACAGCAGGAGGCGGCGCAGCTTGGTGGCACTGGCAATCGAACCAAAAACCAACTCGACCAATTGCGCCACCAATTAGTGGGATTCAAGAAGCGCCAAAGCCACAAACTCCACCAGTCGCACAACAACAGGTAGAAGTCTTTTGGCTCAAGGGAAGTGGAGTACGACAGCAGCTGATTGCGACTACAGCCACCACAACGGCTGACATTAAAAAACAGCCTACGGCTGCTCTAAAAACTGCTTTTGATAACTTACTCTCTGGTCCAAAAGATGGATCTGTCAGTACTACCATTCCCAAAGGAACAACACTGCGGGATCTAAAGGTGGAGAAAGATGGAATTCACGTCAATTTATCAGAAGATTTCACCGCTGGCGGCGGTAGTACTGCTATGACAGGGCGAGTAGCACAGGTGATTTACACGGCAACAAGTCTCGATCCAAATGCTAAAGTCTGGATTGAGGTGGAAGGAGAGCCGCTGGAAGTTTTGGGCGGCGAAGGCTTAGAGCTAGAGCAACCTTTGACGCGCCAAAGTTTAGGAGAAAACTTTACACTTTAGCCTGCTACATTTGATAAGAATTATTAAATTAGCAGCGATCGCTCGATCTGTGCGATCGCTGGTAGCAAACTGTGGCATAGTTAACCCCTCAACGTTTTCCATTGCCATTGAGTACCCGAAATTGGCGGGCTTGATGTTCGACTCGGGTAGCAAGTCGATGACAGACAAGATTCCATAATTGGAAGATCATGTCATCCTCAACGCGGTAGTAGGCGGAAGTGCCTTCACTACGGCGACTGAGAATGCCTGCCTGCCACATGATTTTTAAATGTTTGGAAACGTTGGCTTGGCTAGTCTGAGTTGCATCCACCAATTCTTGAACGCACTTTTCACCATCGCGTAACAGGCTGAGCAGCCGTAGGCGCATTGGTTCGCTTAACAAGCTGAAATACTCTGCTACTTGTTGCATAACCTCTGGAGGTACAGGCTTGGTTAATTTCATTAGAACTGACCCGTAGAAAGATGTCGCAAGATAGTTGGCAGTGATGCCAAATAGTTAACTGGTAATTAAAGTAGTTAACCATTAATCGGGGTTTATGCGCATCAGTGGCTGTCCGTATTCCACTGGTTCGCCATTTTGCACCAAAATTTCCATGACTTGTCCAGATACTTCGGCTTCAATTTCATTCATCAGCTTCATCGCCTCGATAATACAGACAGTTTGACCGGATCTAATGCGATCGCCAACTTCTACAAATGGCGCTTCGCCTGGGGCAGGAGCGCGGTAAAAAGTTCCTACCATAGGAGAGGGAATTTCCGCAAACTTTTGTTCTATGGGAGCTGACGCAGCCATCGAGACTGTGGTGGAATTGACGGCAGTAGAATCAACTCGGCGAGAAACTGAATCCATGCCAGCAGGCATTTTAGCAGAGTCGAAGTGTAATTCCGTTGCAGTTAGGTTACTGCTTTCTCCTGCTACGGCAGATGCAGGTGCAGTACTTTGAATACCCGTACCCTTACGTACTGTCAGTTCAAATTCCTGAGTTTTTAGGGTGAGTTCCTCAATTTCAGTTCGATCTAACGCCAACAATAGTTGACGTATTTCATTTAAATCCAGTGACACAGCAAATCCCTCTTCAATGTCATTTGTCATCAGTCATCAGTCATTTGTTGTCATTCCACTCATGACCAATGACAAATGACAAATGACTCCTAAAAGCAATCATTCTCCCCGACCGAGATAAGTATCGTTACGGGTATCGATCCGAATGCGTTCCCCTTGAGTAATAAATAAAGGAACCATGATAGTAGCACCAGTCTCAACAACAGCGGGCTTAGTACCACCTGTAGCCGTATCACCCCGCACGCCAGGATCGGTTTGCACGATTTCTAGCACGACAGAATTCGGCAATTCTACTTCCAACACTTGTTCGTCCCAGCGGACGACATTCACTTCCATGCCATCTTTGAGATACTTGACGCGATCGCCAATTTGTGCAGCCGTCAATCGCGCTTCCTCGTAGGTTTCCATCTCCATAAAGACGAAATCATCGCCGTCTTTATAGGTATGTTGCATCGTACTCTTTTCTAGATTGGCTTGGGGAACTGTTTCACCAGCACGGAAGGTTCGTTCCACTACGCTACCAGACTGGACGTTTTTTAACTTTGTCCGCACAAAAGCCGAGCCTTTCCCTGGCTTTACATGAAGGAATTCCACCACCCGCCAAACAGATCCATCTAGGACAATACTTACGCCTGGTCGAAAGTCATTACTAGAAATCATGGAACAATAGACTCACTCATCATGCAGGACAATCGGCAATCTATTTTACCTCCTTTCGGTAAGGGGTAGGAGCGAGGAGTGAGGAGTGAGGAGCGAGGGAAAGAGTGGTGCGTGGTGCGCGAGTATGCGTAGTGCGTGAAGTGTGTGAAGTGTGTGAAGTGTGTGAAGTGTTTGAAGTGTGTGAAGTGTGGGAGTACACAAGGGAGAATTTTCTCCCTTGTGTACTCCCCCATCTTCCCCAACTCCCCCAACTCTCTTCTTCCCCTCACTCCTCACTCCTCGCTCCTCGCCCCTTACTATGGCAAAATGACGATCGGGTCTCACTAAGTTATGCGCGAAGCTATGAGCGAAGATCGCGTTGCGCGTATCCGCGCCCTACCATCGCACTGCGGTGATGGAGAGCAAAAATCCCTCGCAGCATACCCCTTATAAGAGCTAGATCATGACAAAATTTTGCCAACGCTGGCTAAAAAATATTTCGATCGCAATAATGCCGATCGCGTTTTGTTGGAGTCTGAGTATAGCAGTCTGGACTCCTACCTCCTACGCAGCACTACCAGCAGGAAATGCCATCACTGATGGTAGAGCTTTGTTGCGTTATGCCCTGCCCATTGACAACCAACCCGTCAGGCAACTGCAAGCAAGTTTAGAAGATATTGCCAATCAACTGCGAGCCAACCGCCGTTGGGGTGCGATCGCTAACGACCTCAAAGGCGCTTCTAGGGCAATCTCTAATCCTGAAAAAATTCTGAGTAGCGTTCCCGCAGAACGCCAGCCTCAAGCAGAAAAGATAATTGCTCAAATTAAAGATGGCATTCCCAAACTTCAAGAAGCAACAGATAAGAAAGATAAAGAAAATATCTGGGTCGAACGCGCTAACATACTCAATTTAGTTAGCGAGTTAGAAGAGTTGATGGTCAAAGAATTTCCCTATGAAGTTCCCGCTCAATACTCTAACTTGCCTCAACTCAAAGGACGGGCAACGATCGCATTTAAAACCAATAAAGGTGACATTACTGTGGTTGTAGACGGCTACAGCGCCCCCGTCACCGCAGGTAATTTTGTCGATCTGGTTCAACGGGGCTTCTACAACGGATTAGAATTCATCCGTGCTGAAGATTCCTACGTTTTGCAAACAGGCGATCCCCCTGGGAAAGACCAAGGTTTTATCGACCCCAACACGGGTAAGTACCGTGCCGTTCCTTTAGAAATTCTGGTCAAAGGCGATTCGGAACCTACATACGGCGTAACATTAGAACAAGCCGGTCGTTACACTGACGAACCAGTATTGCCCTTTTCTGCCTACGGTGCAGTTGCAATGGCAAGACCGGAATTTGAGCCTGATGGTGGTTCTTCCCAATTTTTCTTCTTCTTGTTTGAGCCAGAACTAACTCCAGCCGGACGTAACTTACTAGACGGGCGCTACTCTGTATTTGGTTATGTTACCGAGGGTAAAGAAGTCCTAGAAAAGCTGAAAGCGGGTGACAAAATCGAATCAGCTAAAGTCATCCAGGGTGCAGACAAATTAGTTCAACCCCAAGTAGCATAACTAGGGAGTAGGGATTTGTAGGGGCGGGTTTAACAGATATGCCTAAAGACAAACAAAAAATTCAGCTAAACCCGCCCGCAGAAGAACCAGTGGAAAAGAGAGCTGAGGGAGTTGTAGGGCGTAGACACCCGAAGGGTGGCTTCTCGGAGAATAGCCCTTCTCGAAGAATGGGGGCTGAGGGAGCTGAGGGAGAACGATCGCTCACCACGCACCACGCACCACGCTCTTTCCCGACTCCCGACTCCCGACTCCCGACTCCCGATCGCAAATTATCAACTCAAATCGAAGCAATTCTTTACTTAAAAGGCAAACCGCTATCAGTCGCAGAAATTGCCGAATACGCCCAGTGCGATCGCCCTACGGTTGAAGAAGGACTGATCGAACTGATTGAAGATTACGCCCGTCGTGACAGCGCCTTAGAGGTCGTCGAAACACCTACAGGCTATAGCCTGCAATTGCGCTCTGGTTTTCAGGACTTGGTACACAGGTTAATTCCTCTCGAACTCGGAGTGGGGGCTTTACGCACGTTAGCAGCGATCGCCCTTCACAGCCCAATTGCTCAAAATCAACTCGTCGAGCTGCGCGGCTCTAGTGCTTACCAACACGTTCAAGAATTGGTAGAACAAGGATTCGTCCGCAAACGCCGCCAGTCAGATTCTCGCTCCTCCCTACTCCAATTAACCGAAAAATTTCATCAATACTTCCAAATCGAGCAACTACCACAACTTCTGGGGCAAGGACATCCGGTTAAAGAGCGGCAATCTAAATATCAGCAGCTAGAGCTGGGTGACGATCTGGAAGATAGCTGAGGATATTGAAAGCAAGTCCTCTAGTTGAGCAAATAGAAGGAGTCAGGCAAATATCTCTTTCTTATGGCTTTTTTCAAGTAAAATGACTCAATTTTCCGATCGATAGTAGCATTTTGCTTATTTATGCCAGTTTTTTGCGATCTTGCTCCAGTTTGAGGAGGTAAACTCTCTATTCGATCCTCAAAACATCTGATACAATTTATTTAATGAATCAGTAAAAAAAATTAATATTTTAGTCCGCAAGGTTTGCCTGCAAGAGGTCTGGCTCTAGTTGAGAAAACACCAAAACCGAGTGTTGGATCTAGAGATCGGGATTAATGGACGTACCAAAAATGGTTCTAGCTCTCACCCAGGCAGGAAAGTTTGACCGAGCGGTAAAGCAAACCGCATTCCCAGCGCAGGTAAAGAAAATGAGTTGCCATAGCGTGAAAGCTACAATAGCTAAAATATTAGCACTTAGTTATTAGTTTTTAGTATAGAAAAATCCTCAATCCCATAGATTCGATACTACAGCAACAAAACACTGCTTATGACCTTTAATCCTGACTTTTTGAGCGATCGCGAAGAAACTCAAGCTAACTCATTGTTGAAATATCTCCAGCAGCAATCGCCGGAAATTCTAGCCCGCGTTGCTAAGTCTGTCAGCCCAGACATTCAACAAATCATCTCCCAAAACGTCCAAGGGCTGGTAGGAATGTTACCTTCAGAGCAATTCAACGTGAAAATCGTGACCGATCGCGAGAATCTAGCAGGAATTTTAGCATCAGCCATGATGACAGGCTATTTTCTGCGGCAAATGGAACAAAGAATGCAGCTAGAAAATTTAGCTGATGCCGCTACCTCGCCTCAAGAGCCTAATGGTGGAGATTAAGCGCTACAAGCCTAACTGAGTTCGTTGGCGGGATAAGCGCCTGGTTTGACATGAAAAGTCTGAATGACACCCTGGCGATTGACTTCTAGTGTCAAAGTTGCTCCCAAGGTTGTTGATTCCACCTGTTCTTGGACTTGCAACGATTTAGCTACCGTCTTGCCGTTGATTTTCTGAATCACGTCTCCCGCCCGCAGTCCAGCTTGCGCCGCCGGAGATTTAGCGATCGCGCGCACGATGAGTACGCCAGAATCGATTTCAACCTTTAAATCGGTTTCCTGAGCGATTTCAGTTTTTGATGCGGGGGTTAAATCGATCATTTGAATCCCCAAAAAAGGATGGCTAATGCGTCCTTTGCTAAATAACTGATTGGCAACGCGGGCAGCAGTTTCAATGGGAATGGCAAAACCGAGTCCTTGAGCATCGGTACGAATTGCCGTGTTGACACCCACGATCTCCCCTTCAGTATTTAATAAGGGTCCGCCAGAATTACCAGGATTGATTGCCGCATCAGTTTGAATAAATGTAACGCGCTTATCCGGTACGCCAACTTGCGCGCTCGTGCGGTCGGTAGCGCTGATAATGCCAATTGTGACGGTATTATCCAAGCCTAGAGGATTGCCGATCGCGATCGCCCACTGCCCGGGAATTAAATTTTTTGAGTTACCAAGCTTGACTCGCGGCAAATTACGAGCGTTAATTTTGACAACAGCAACATCCGTCACCGGATCGACACCGACAACTTTGCCTTCAAAAGTGCGACCGTCTTTCAACGTGACTTGAACCGTACGTGCTTCGGAAACGACGTGGGCGTTAGTCAACAGCCGACCGTCAGGACTGAGAATAAATCCAGAACCAGTTCCGCGTTCGATTCTTTCGTCGGGAATCGGTTGTTGTCCGCCAAAAAAGCGGCGGAATAGAGGATTGTTGAAGGCTTCGGGTAATTGATTGGCAACTTTACGGGTTGCATTAATTCTCACGACAGCTGGTCCCACTTGCTGGACGGCAGTAGCGATAAAATTGCGATCGCCTGCTACTGCTAACCCTCCCACTGACGGTGTTTGTCCTCCTGAAGCAGTTGGTGGTACGGCAACAGAAATCGTTTTCGGTTGGGGAGAGAAGTGAAAATCGACATAGCGACTGCCCCAAAAACCAGCACCACCACCCAAGACAAGTAAAGTAGAAGAGAAAGCCAGCGTTTTTAACGACAAACCCATAAATTTTGCGCCTATAGCCAGAAACGTAGATGCTAATTACTAAGTGCGATCGAGCAATAGCCTTACACGCCTTCCACCTTAAGATTTCGTGCTGGAGGCTACTCCTACTAGCAACACTTTTAGAATGTGTTATTCCAATAATGGCTCAAGCCAATCCGAACGGCACTAGTCAGACGACAACTTGTCCCCCAGCTGCTTTATCTCGCCTAATTCGCCATTCAGTCAAACCAGGCGATACTTTAGACAGCATAGCTCGACAATACAATCTTATTCCAGCTACTTTGATCGGAATGAATCCCATTTTGCAAAGTCGTAATCTACCAAATGGAAAGTTGCCAGTTGGCAGTAAGATAGTCATTCCTCCCTATAACGGCATCAAAGTCAATGCCACGCCAGGAGAAACATGGCAGCAGCTAGCCGAAAGGTATCAAGTTCGTTCTGATGTCTTGTTTGAAGCCAACGGCTGTCAACCAGTTGCCAAAGAGGTTTTCGTTCCTGGGGTGAATTGGTCGCCCCAACCGCCTACTAATACTGCCAAAGGGATTCTAACAGAGTATCCTTTGCCAAAAGCAGCGACAGTAGCTTTGGCTTATGGCTGGCAGTTGAATGCTAGTACGGGAAAAGTTTTCTTTCACAGTGGTTTAGACTTAGAAGCCGCCATTGGAACCCCTGTGAGAGCAGTAGGCACGGGAACAGTAGCGTTTGCTGGCGAACAAGGGGCTTATGGCAATTTAGTCGTCATTAACCACCAAGAGGGTAAACAAAGCCGTTACGCTCAACTGAGAGATCTAAAAGTTAAAGCTGGTCAAACTGTAAAATCGGGGCAGGTAATAGGGGCGGTAGGGACTACAGGTAGTCCTACATCTACCCAACCTCACCTACATTTTGAAATTCGCTACGCTTCCGATTTGGGATGGGTAGCAGAAGATCCGACAGCGTATTTAAAGGTAGCAAAACGGTAAGTAATTCAAAAGTCAAAAGTTAAAAGTTAAAACGACAACAACCTCAATAACTTTGCAGGTGAAGGCGATCGCTTTATTGTTGATTTTGTGGTAGTTTCAAAAATATTTAAGCAGCATTCCGCTAGCAATTTTGGTACTTCCTAGAACCCAACCAATACATTTTTATGTGTTAAACGCTTTGAAGCAGTGGGATTCAGTTCTAATCCTAAAATAGAAACCGTAACTTATCCAAATGGCGATCGCGTTCAAAACTTTATTTTGATTCTGCACGCTACCGACTGGAAAGGAAAATTAGCTTGCTTGGATGGAGAATCATTGGCATTAGACTTTTTCGATTTGAAACATTTGCCCGCATTAATGTCAAATGATATTCCTGTATTAGAAAAAACTCAAGAATACAAGTGCAGTGGCAAATTCCAAATGTTTTGACTTCTATCTTTTAACTTGTGACTTCCCCAGTATCTGTTACCATTTTTTGCAATACTTGACGCACTGTATCTGCCGATACTTTATCGCTAATCTCAACCGCACCAATTTGAGTCGGTAAAATAAACCTTACTCTTCCGTCTTTGACTTTTTTGTCAGTTTGCAAAGCATCTATAATTGCTTCAATATCTATCCCTGTTGGCAACTGTGTAGGCAAACCAGCCTTCTGAATCAATGCATCTTGACGGCTAGCATCTTCTGAGGAAAGCATTCCTAGTGCTACAGCAATTTG
The DNA here is from genome assembly GCF_032860985.1 of Chroococcidiopsis sp. SAG 2025. Taxonomy (GTDB): domain Bacteria; phylum Cyanobacteriota; class Cyanobacteriia; order Cyanobacteriales; family Chroococcidiopsidaceae; genus Chroococcidiopsis. The sequence continues at coordinate 4,271,216 of NZ_JAOCNC010000001.1, read as the reverse complement.
AGCGGCGGCTACCATTCCTATCGCTACGGCTTCGCCGTGATTGACGACACGATAACCAGTCAAACTTTCTACAGCATGACCGATAGTATGACCGTAATTAAGAATTGCCCGCAGTCCTGCTTCTTTTTCATCCTTGCTCACCACATCAGCTTTTGCTTGACAAGAACGGTTGAGAATATTTTGGAGTAAATCTGCACCCAAGTAGCGCATTTGATCTAGGCGCTTACTCTGTTCCATCTGGGCAAATAGCTCTGCATCCCAAATCACACCATATTTGATTACCTCTGCCATTCCCGCGCGAAACTCTCTCGCGGGAAGAGTTTGCAGGACTTGCGGATCGATGAGAACCAATCTTGGTTGATGAAATGCCCCAATCAAATTTTTGCCTTGGGGGTGATTCACGCCAGTTTTCCCGCCAATGGCTGCATCTACCATTGCTAGCAGAGAAGTAGGAACTTGAACGAAATTAACTCCTCGCAGCCACGTAGCAGCGGCAAAACCCGTCATATCGCCAATCACACCACCACCTAAAGCTACCAAGGTTGAAGACCGTTCTAAGCGCTTTTCTAGGGCTGCGTTATAAATCTTTTGAACTGAGGTAAGGGTTTTATATTGTTCTCCAGCTGGGAGGATACAGCTAGTGGCATCAAAACCAGCCGCTTGCAAAGAAGCGATCGCCCTTTCTCCATATTGTTTAAAAATCGCTGGGTTAGAAACCAGCAAAACCTTTTTCCCCAAGTTGAGTTCGCCCATCCACTCACCTAGACGATCCAATCCTGGCGCTGCGATCGCGATTTTATAAGCCTGCTGAGGTATATTTACGTCAATTACATGCATATCAGTTATCAATTATCAGTGGCTGGTGACTGGTGAGTAGTGACTAGAATAAAACTCATATCTAGCCACCAGCCACTAGCCACTCACTTCTGTAGGCTGTATTCTATCTCAATAAATGTTTCAATAGTTTTAGTTATTTTTGGGAAAATTACAGAAATGTTGGGAGTTATTGCTTACATCGGCTTTTTAGGTATATTCTTCGCCCTGGCTGTGGGTTTATTATTCGGTCTGCGGGCTGCCAAGATCATCTAATCGTCTAAATCCATGTCCATAAAGCGATCGCCTCTTTACTCAAGATAGTAAAGAGGCGATCGCATAGTGGTGTATTGAAGTTATTAGCTTTCTGGTTTTTGCTGTGCTGGGGCAACTTGGGCATTAACGCTCACTTGCTGTACCCCTTTAATCTCCCTCGCCAATGGCTCAATGCGATCGAGTTGCTCTTGAGTCGGTACTGTACCTGAAACTTTCACGGCTCCGTCTTCAGCTTCAACTGCTAATTGACTTGCGGGTAAATTTGCCTCCAACTTGCTGCGAACTTCGCTTTCTAAATCTGCGTCAGCTCTTTGAGCATCTCCACCAGTAATGTTGTTGCGCTGCTCTCTAGCTCTAATATCAGCATCTAACTGCTTTCTGCGAATTTCATCAGTGGCATCCTCTTGATTCTGCTTAGCAGTTTCGGTGTCTGCTACTTCGCCAGTTTGGTTGGCTGAATTAGGAGCTTCGGTACTGGTTTTCTCTACACCCGCTTCACACCCAAATGCACCAAGGGCAATAAAGCCACCTAGTAATAACGGAAACAATCTTTTCATTTCTCGATCTCTCAATGGAAAGTAGTTCAAACAATTTTATTGAGTAAGTGTTAACAGTTAACGCCTTACAGCCAACCGTCAACTGTCAACCACGCTTATAAAGTCGAGTTGCGTTTGTCAACGATGATGACTTTGGGATCGTTGGGATCGACTACACCGGATTCGTAAGTGGTACGACGAGTATCAGCGTCTACTACGTCTGTGTCGTAAGTGGTGCGACGAGTATCTGAGTCGATGACATCACCTCCACGAACGGTGTCGCGGGTGTCTGTGGCAGCATATTCACTCCGGCGAGGAGTATCGGCATCGGGTGCATCGTAGATCCCCCATTCTTGAATCCCACGATGATGCAGAACTGACTCAGCTCGACGAATTTCGTCCTCTGTACCGTCTACGAAAATTAAATAATCTCCTCGGGAGAGTCGATCGTTGTAAACTTTGGCGCGTTCTTCAGGAATGCCTAAACCAACCAACGCACCCGCAAGACCTCCTGCTGCTGCACCAATAGCACCACCTGAAAGTGCGGTAGCTATGGTTGTTGCTGTTGCACCCGCAAGCATAACTGGACCAATTCCAGGGATCGCTAAAGCGCCTAAACCAACTAAAAGACCGCCAATTCCCCCAATAGCACCACCGGTTAACGCTCCGGCAGCTGCACCCTCGTCAGCTTTATTGCCAACGTTCTTCTTTACATCTGCACCAGCAATATTATCGATACGGTCTGCGTTCTTGGATACTACGTTCACGTTATCCATCGGAAAACCAGATTCCCGCAATTGATTTAGTGCGGTTTCCGCATCGTGGCGGCTGGTAAATGCACCTACAGCCCGCTTTCTACGATACAGAGATCTATCTGCCGCAGGCGTGACAGTTCCGGGTGCGACAGCGCCAGGTACATAATCTGCGGTTGGAGTCATCCCTGGCATATAACCAGCACTGTAGCCAACTGGCATTCCTGTAGCGGCAGGAGTATAGTCGGCAGTTGTGCCTGTATAACTGCTCCCCATAGGCGTAGCGGAGGGCGTTGTATCGACATCGCGAGCATCGTACACGCCATATTCCTCAATCCCACGATGGTTGAGAATTGCTTCTGCTCTGGCAATTTCTTCATCGGAGCCTTTGACAATTACGAGATAATCGCCTCGATCGACGCGATCGCTATAAACTCGAGCGCGTTCTTCTGGAATTCCTAAACCAATCAAAGCACCAACAAGACCACCCGCAGCCGCACCGATCGCACCACCTGCTACTGTAGTCGTCAAAACTGTAGCTAACTCCCCAGCTACCATAATGGGACCGACTCCAGGGATTGCTAAAGCGCCTAGACCCACGAGTAAACCAGTTATACCTCCCAAAGTTCCACCCGTGAGCGCTCCGGCGGTTGCACCTTCATCGGCTTTGTTGCCAGCTTGGTTTTTGTCTTGAACATTTACGCCAGCAACATCAGCTTTGCGGTCTGCATCTTGAGCAATAATCGTGACCTTGTGCATGGGAAATCCCGCACTTTTCAGCTCCGCGATCGCAGTTTCCGCATCGTGGCGATTGGCAAACACACCGACAGATCGCTTGTGTTGACCTACTGCCATTTTTTTACCCCCCTTTTGTTCGGTATCGACAACACTGGCACAAACAACTACAAATTCTTATTTTTGTTGTTTGTGCTGTTATTTATATTTATTACTTACAGAACTTTAATTTTCCTCAGTCCGAAGTTGGAAACATGTCTCTACCAATAGGGAGGTTATATTTTCGTTGATTTATATAACTTAAGATGGGGTTGATTACTCCTAAATTTGTTGTTTATTGTTATTAATTCGCACCAAATTCTTTCTCTAGTTAAAACAGATTTTTACCAAATCGAGTCAAGTTGAATTTTTCGGCTTTTGATTTTCCCGAGCCAACTTTCTACACCTACCTTTCTCAAAATCGTTTAGGAAATGGATATTCCCCTGACTCGTTTGGATTTTTGCCAAATTACATCTAGTGTTTGATGAAAATTTACCTGTAAATTTTCATATTTAGCAATTCTAAATTATTCGTAGCTCTCAAATGCCGCTCTCTGAAAGCCAAGCGTTTATAGTTCAACGCTCTGGACTACAAAAATAGTTTGTCTGCTTCAAGAGGAACTTTACAGGTTGACAATCAAAAGATCGAGATTGTTCCAGTAAAACGATCGCAGCAACATAACTTCTTTTTCGCCAACAAACTCTTGCCGATCGCCTCGCACATTTATCGAGCCACTGTAATTGGTAGCTTTGTCATCAAACACTATTTCTGCGCTCGGACTGCGATCGACAATAAATAACTAATCGTTACCTATCGCCAGTTCCCAATCTGATTCAGATGAATCCCCCTCCAGATAGGTCTTTTTTATGTGAAAATTCCATTATCTTCGTAGTGAATTTTCACTCGCTGGCAGGGTAGGGTCTACCACCCTGTTATTTATTTACTTATCTGGCGCGATCGCTGCCCGCCCGAATATACATGGAACATCTACTACACATATTTGCTGCTGCACCAGCTTCTGAAAGCATCACCAAAGAGCCGATAGTTCCGTTTTTAATTCTGCTCCTAGTTATCTTATTCGTACCGCTGGTATTCGAGCGCTTCTTGAAAGTTCCAGGATTAGTCGGATTGCTGGCAGCAGGGGTAGTGCTGGGTCCCCAAGGGTTACGGATACTGGAGCGGGGAGCGCCACCAATGGATCTGCTGCCAGATATCGGGCTAGTTTATCTGATGTTTGTGGCAGGCTTGGAAATTGACATGGAGCAATTTCGACAAACACGGAATCGCTCCCTAACTTTTGGTAGCTTTACTTTCATGGTCCCCCTGATTGTAGGTACAGCAGTAGGACTATTGTTCTTTCCTGGTAAATGGAACGCTTCTATCCTCATTGGTTCCCTGTTTGCTTCCCATACCTTACTGGCATATCCGATCGTCAGCCGCTTGGGAGTCGTGAAAAATGAAGCTGTCACAGTCACGATTGGGGCGACTATCTTCACCGATATTGGTGCGTTGTTAGTACTAGCCATTTGTGTAGCTATTCATCAGGGTGATTTTTCTGCTACCCGACTAGCCACTTTAATTGGCTCTTTGGTCATCTATTCAGTCGTAGTTTTGTTTGGATTCGATCGCGCAGGTAAAGAATTTTTCAAGCGTTCGGGCGACGATCAGGGCAATCAGTTTTTATTTGTCTTATTAGCAGTATTTCTGGCAGCAGTAGGCGCTCAATTAATTGGGGTAGAAAAGATTGTCGGCGCTTTCCTGGCTGGCTTGGCGGTGAACGATGCTGTTGGAGAAGGACCAGTCAAAGAAAAAGTGCTGTTTGTCGGCAGCGTCTTGTTTATTCCAATTTTCTTTGTCAGCCTTGGATTACTGATTGATATTCCCGCTTTCATTGCCAGCGTTAACTCCATCACGCTAACTTTAGCTATTGTCACTGGTCTGATCGTTAGTAAGTTTTTAGCAGCATATTTTGCCAAACTGATTTATCGCTACAAGTGGAATGAAATGCTGACCATGTGGTCTTTATCAGTGCCACAGGTAGGAGCAACTCTAGCAGCTACGCTAGTAGGTTACGAAGCAGGATTGTTGACTAAAGAGGTGTTAAACAGCGTCATCGTACTGTTACTCGTAACTGCAACTCTCGGACCACTGGTCACGAGTCGGGTAGCCCCTACCTTGATCGATGCTACCCAAGACTTAGAGCCAGAACCAGTATCGCCTTATTGGAGTACAGGCGAAACGGCAACACATCCATTTGGTGTCTTGGTTCCCGTTTATAACCCGAAAACAGAGCGTTATTTAATTGAAATGGCAGCTTTACTCGCTCGCCAAGCTCAGGGTAGAATCCTTCCTCTAGCGATCGCCAAAGCTACCGCTCATATGGATGCACCCCAATTAGAAGCAGCCTTTAAACGCGGCGATACCCTACTAGAAAATGCCACCGACTTAAGCCGCGAACTAGGAGTAGAAGCAGAACCTTTATTAAGGATTGACGATGCGATCGCTCAAGGAATTAGTCGCGCTGCCAAAGAGCAACACGCTAGTTTAATTGTCATGGGCTGGGGACAACGCACTAGTTTACGCGCCCGCTTATTTGGTAATGTCATCGATAGCGTTTTATGGGCAGCTCACTGTCCGGTAGCTGTTAGCCGCTTACTCAAATCGCCCAAAGAATTTAGACAAATCTTAGTCCCAGTAGAGAATATTACATTACAAGCAGTTAGCGTCCTGAGATTTGTCAGTTTGTTAGCCGCAGCAAATGGAGCACATATTGTTGTGTTACACATCTGCGATCGCAATACAACTCCAGCCAGAGTCGCTTGGATACAATCGCAACTCTCTCTGTTGGTTGATAAGCTGGCTTTACCAAACCACCCAGAAATTCGCATTAAGCCTCACCCTAACGTCACTCAAGCAATTCTAGAAGTAGCTAAAGACTGCGATCTCGTCGTCATACGTTCCACTAGGCGACGAACGAGTGCTGGCGGTTTAACAATCGCCGACACTACAACCCAGTTGATCGGAGCGATCGCTTGTTCTTTGATCATGCTAGGCGAACCACAACCAGCCAGCTTTTCAGGGAGGAGCGAGGAGTGAGGAGTGAGGAGCAAGGATAACTTTGTAGAGACGTTACATGTAACGTCTCTACACTGACTGATAACCGATACCTGACAACTGGTAGCTTATAGCACATAAATACAACAAATTTTATAAAGATTATTTTTAGATTTCGTGAATTTTGTCCTACTATCATGGTTTTTGTAACTAGCGATCGTTAGTTTTTGTTTAACTTAGGGAATAATCAACTAAGCATGTGTGTTGGTATGCTCGACTTTCCCGTTCGGCACTGCCAATCGGACTGCTGTATGCTCGATTGCATCACAGAGCGTTTGCCACAAAAACACGGCTCTGGTAATAATACTTAACAAGTCTAGTTAAGACTACTGTAACTAACAAGAACATCTATGAGAATTTTGGTCACTGGCGGCGCTGGATTTATAGGTTCTCACCTGATCGACCGATTAATGGCACAGGGACACGAAGTTATCTGCTTAGACAACTTCTACACCGGACACAAGCGTAACATCTTGAAATGGATGGATCATCCCTACTTTGAATTAATCCGTCACGACATCACCGAACCAATTCGCCTAGAAGTAGACCAAGTTTATCACCTGGCTTGTCCTGCGTCTCCCGTTCACTATCAATTCAACCCAGTTAAAACCGTCAAAACCAACGTAATGGGAACGTTGAATATGCTAGGACTAGCAAAGCGGGTCAAAGCAAGATTTCTGCTAGCTTCTACATCAGAAGTTTATGGCGACCCAGAAATCCACCCGCAAACCGAAGAGTATCGCGGTAACGTCAACCCAATTGGCATTCGCTCTTGTTATGACGAAGGCAAGCGCATTGCTGAGACTCTCGCCTTTGATTACCATCGACAAAACGATGTCGATATTCGCGTGGCGCGGATCTTTAATACCTACGGTCCCCGCATGTTAGAAAACGATGGACGAGTTGTGAGTAATCTAGTCGTACAAGCTTTGAAGAATCTGCCGATGACGGTGTATGGTGATGGTTCTCAAACTCGCAGCTTTTGCTATGTTTCTGACTTGGTAGAAGGATTAATGCGATTGATGAATGGAGAGCAAATTGGTCCTGTCAATCTAGGCAATCCAGACGAGTATACCATTCTAGAACTAGCTGAAGCAGTTCGCAATCTGGTAAACCCTCAAGCAGAAATTAAATTTGCGCCCCTTCCACAAGACGATCCGCGCCGTCGCCGCCCAGATATTACCCGCGCTAAAACCTGGCTAGGTTGGGAACCAACTTTGCCTCTATCAGAAGGATTAAAACTGACAGTAGAAGATTTTCGGCAGCGCTTGCAGCAACCCCAGCCAACAACTTACAGCGAGGCGGGAATTGTTAGTAATTCCTAGTAACTATTTGTCTAGCTAGGAGAATGGGCGATCGCTTAGATATCTGCATCGTTCGCACTCCATACTCAAGCTCACATCTTAAACTTCTATCACCATACATCGTTGAGGACAAAAGTATATGCGTGTTTGCGTAATTGGTACAGGCTATGTCGGTTTAGTTACGGGTGCTTGCTTAGCTCACATCGGACACCATGTCATCTGCGTGGACAACAATGAAGAGAAAGTCAAGCTCATGAAAGCCGGACAGTCTCCGATTTTTGAACCAGGGCTGTCCGAGATCATGACTGGAGCAATGCAGGCAGGGACGTTAGAGTTTACCACAGACATCGGTGGCGGAGTGGCACATGGAGAAATCTTATTTATTGCCGTCGGCACTCCACCGCTACCAACTGGAGAAAGCGATACTCGCTATGTTGAGGCTGTAGCCCGCAGCATTGGCGCTCATTTGGATGGCGGATATAAAGTGATCGTCAACAAGTCTACAGTACCAATCGGCTCTGGTGACTGGGTACGAATGATCGTTCTCGATGGCATTGTCGAACGCCAGAAGGTGTTAGTTGGCGCTGGTGGTGGCGAAGTCACGACTTTGGAAAGCGTACCTGCGTTTGATGTCGTGAGCAATCCTGAGTTTTTGCGCGAAGGTTGTGCCGTATACGATACTTTTAACCCCGATCGCATTGTCTTGGGTGGTAGCAGCTCCAAAGCGATCGCCATGATGCAAGAGCTGTACGCTCCAATTATCGAGCGCCAGTACGCCGAAGACAAGTCTTTGCCCCCCGTACCAGTTCTCGCCACCGATATTAGTTCGGCAGAGATGATTAAGTATGCAGCAAACGCATTTTTAGCCACTAAAATTAGTTTTATTAACGAAGTTGCCAATATTTGCGATCGCGTCGGTGCAGATGTGACCCAAGTTGCTAAAGGTATCGGTTTAGATTCCCGCATTGGTAATAAGTTTTTGCAAGCAGGCATCGGTTGGGGTGGTTCCTGCTTCCCCAAAGATGTCTCAGCGCTGATTCATACTGCTGATGACTACGGTTACGATACTCACCTGCTCAAGGCTGCTGTTAGCGTTAACCAGCGCCAGCGTTTAATTGCCGTAGAAAAACTCCAGCAGGTACTCAAGATCCTCAAAGGAAAAACTGTCGGACTGTTGGGACTGACATTTAAACCCGATACCGATGATATGCGCGATGCTCCTGCTCTCAATTTAATCGAGCATCTCAACCGCTTAGGAGCCAAGGTAAAAGCATACGATCCAATTGTTGCCCAATCTGGAATGCGTCACGGGCTAACAGGCGTTTTGGTAGAAACCGATCCCGAACGTCTTGCCGATGGCTGCGATGCTCTAGTCCTCGTCACTGATTGGCAGCAGTTCCGCAATCTCGACTACAACAAGATGGCATCGTTGATGACTAACCCCGTCATGATTGACGGTCGTAACTACCTCGATCGCGAAGCCTTACAACAAGCTGGATTCTACTACGTTGGTGTAGGACGCTAAAAGGATAGAGCGTGTAGAGCTAGTCTACACGCTCTATCCTTTTCCAGGTACGCGCTCGATTTGAGCATAACCACTAAAAACTAACAGCTTGCCTTTAGTTTCTAAGCGGTTGAGTCGCATAGTAACGCCATCTAAGTCGAAGCGATCGAGATCGACCATATTATTCAGAATTTCTGCCAAAGCTTGTGCTAAAGCCAGGGAAGTCTCTCGTTGAGATTCTGGTAGCGTCTCTACTTCAAATCTGGGGTTTTGAAATTGTACTCGTCGCCGCCGTTCAATGCTCAAAGTTGCTGTGAGGCTAATTGGTATTAATTCCCCTTGAGATAAGTCTGCCTTAGCCCAGATCTTAATTTGATTCTCTGGTAATAATTCTACCCGAACTTCCCGAAACGAGACTGGCTTGCCACCAGATAACTCAGTCAAACTAGGTACAGTCAAGTTGAGCAGGCGTTTTTTCACCAGTTCTGCTTCAAACGCCTTGTTAATTCCTTCTTCTGATAGCGTAACTTGAGCTACGGCTTGAGTCGGTTGTTTGAGGGCAAGTTTACCACCTAGAACAGAGCTGAAATCTATCGCTACAGCATCTGTCTCAAACGACATCTCCTCTGCCCAAAATTCGCGCCGGATCAGCAAACCGCGACCGCTCATCTTGAAGCTATCAATGCTACCTTGCAAGAGTTTACTCGAAGGATAACAACGAACAGAGACTTCTACCGATTCGCTTTGTGTAAACAAGTGACGAATCGTCTTGCTGGCAACAGTATTGAGCATCTGCTCGCCCCAATCAGTGCCAGTAGGATTAGTAAAACCAGTTAATCCGCCAAACATAAGTTTACGCGATTGTAGAAGTTATCCATACTCTCCTTTTGTAACAAAATGTGAACGAGCTAGCAAGGTTTGCACCATAGGTAATACTAATCATTTGAGGAAAGTAAACTAATCATTCCCTCAGCCAGTATAAGTTACAGCGATTTTATGCTATTCTAAAATAGAGAGTATATTCGGCAGTTGTGTTTGTGTTTGCTAATTCAGATGCTCCTCCGAACCGTCATCTCGATAACGATCGGACTCAGGAGACAGCAGTAATGTCCATATATGTAGGTAACTTGTCATATGACGTTACCCAAGAAGATTTGACTAAGGTATTTGCCGATTACGGCACTGTGACACGAGTACAGTTACCTATAGACCGAGAAAGCGGTCGTCCGCGTGGCTTTGGTTTCGTTGAAATGGAAACAGAAGACGCAGAAGAAGCTGCTATTTCGGAGCTAGATGGCGCTAGATGGATGGGACGAGTGCTGAAGGTAAATAAAGCCAAGCCACGCGAGGAAGGTGGTAGTAGAACTGGCAACAGCAGAGGTAGCTATAACCGCCGCGAATCTTCTAGAAGCTACTAGGTAAGAAGTCGGAAGTCAGAAGTCAGAAATCAGAAGTTAAGGGCAAAAGCATAGAAGTATAGTAGGGTAGGCAACGCCCACTCGCCGCTTAAACTTCTAGTATGTATTCTTTTGAGTCAAGACAAGATACGCAAATCAGTTTGCATTTAAGAGGCTGAAGGAGAGAAATATGTTCCCTTCAGCCTTTTGTGTTGTTTTTTTGTATGAATTGGCGATCGCCAGCCTATCTTTACCGTCAGACAGAAGAAATTCACGCGGTGGACTGCCATCGTGAAATGAACTGTCGCAGAGGACTGAAAATGGAAGCAGAACAACTTCGCACGCAGCGCAACCCTTTAATTGCATCTGGAATTATCCTTGGGTTGGGAACTGGCGGACTATTTGATGGTATATTGCTCCATCAAATCTTGCAATGGCATCACATGCTCAGCAGCGTTCGACCAACTGTCACTGTTGCAGAAATGAAAGTCAACATGGTGTGGGATGGATTTTTTGATGCTGCTACGTGGATATTAACTTTATTAGGAATATTTTTACTCTGGCGGGCAGGCGAACAAAAAAACGTGTTCTGGTCGGGCAAAACTTTCTTTGGTGCTTTGTTGCTAGGCGTAGGATTATTCGACTTCTTTGAGGGATTAATCGACCATCAAATTCTCGGCATTCACCATGTCAAACCAGGGACGAATGAGTTAATTTGGGATATCGGTTTTCTCGTTCTAGGCGCTATTTTAGCGATCGCGGGATGGATACTGATAAAGTCTGAAGAAAAAGTTAAAACTTAAAAGTCAAGAGGCAAAAATAACTCTTTCCTCTCACCTCCCCGACTCCCGACTCCCGACTCCCGACTCCCAATGAAAGAAGGCGAATTTGAAAAAAATAGCATAGGTTGGCAGTTATCTCAATTACAGCAACAGGTAGGGGAATGGCTCGAACTCCAAACGATGAGGTTGAATAAAAACATTCCCCAGTTGCCAGAAGGCATCCCCTCATGGTTAGTGGAGGGATTAAAAGCGATCGCCTGGATAGCAGTACTCGCCTTGTTGTTATGGCTAGTGAGGTATGTATGGCGGCGGTTGGAACCTTATTTCATAGAATTGAAAACTAGGCGCGCTGTTGGTGGAAAGACGACTTCTAGAACCATTGAAATGCCAGTCGAAGCTTGGTTAAAGCGATCGCAAACTTATTTCGATCGAGGGAACTATCGCGAAGCTTGTCGCTGTTTGTATATGGCAACGTTACAACTGTTGCACGAACGAGCGATCGTTCGCCATCAACCCAGTCGCACAGATCGAGAATACTTACAATTAGTTCAACAACTACCCCAGTCTCAGTCTTATCGTACGCTGATTACTACCCACGAGCAATTATGCTTTAGTGACAGTGAGGTTTTATCAGAGACGTTTGAACGATGTCAGCAGGCATATCGAGATATTGCCAGACAAGAATAAATCTAAGAATAGATCTATTGCACAAATTCAATTGGGCGCACAGACTAGAATGGCACTACACAAACGTCCGCCTGGGCAAACTTTGTTTGTATAGCTGCGAATTCTCTTCATGGTAGGTGGAGTGTGCGAAATCTACGTCATCGATGGTGGTTAGGGGCGATCGCGATCGCCGCGATCGTATTTCTCAGCCTAGTTACTGCACCCAATAATCCTTCGCGTCTTGGCTCTACCTATAGCCGCAGTCCCGATGGATATGGAGCTTGGTATGCATACATGCAAAACCGAGGCACGCCTGTCAAGCGATGGCAAAAGCCATCCAGCGAATTAAGCAAACAAAATCAAATAACATTGCTGCGCGTTCTCAACCAACCAAATTCCGGCTTGAATTACATAGACAAGCAGTGGGTAGAACGAGGCAACACTTCGATCGTTTTGGGCGTGCATCAGCCAGTAACACCAGCTGACTTTAGCACCAAGCAACAAAACAACGAGTTAATTAATATTAAAATCGATACGCGGCGTAGAGCAGGGATAAACCAGCAACAGCGATCGCTATTAGGTGATCGCTATGGTGCAGTTGTATGGCAAGAAAAAATTGGTGAAGGACAGGTCATATTCTGTGTCACCCCTTATTTGGCAGCAAATGCCTACCAAGACTATCCCAATAACTATAAATACTTAGCTCAACTTGTGACTCAAGCCAATCGATCGATCTGGGTAGACGAATACATTCACGGCTACCGAGATAAAGAGGTAAGAGAACGAGCGGGTGAAACAGATTTCCTATCTTATTTAGCACAAAGACCCTTAGCTGCTGCCCTATTTCAAACCGCGATCGTGCTATTTGTGTTTATTCTGGCTAGCAATCGTCGTTTCGGACAACCAGCCACTCTCACAGCCGCGATCGCAGACAATAGCACTGCTTATATTGAAGCTTTAGCAGGAGTGCTGCAAAAAGCCCAAGCCAGCGATTTTGTCATAGATACAGTTGGTAACGCCGAGCAAAAACAACTCCAGCAAGCTTTAGGACTCGGACAAATTCCCCTAGAACGGCAAGAACTGATTCAAGCGTGGGTACAGCAAACGGGGCGATCGCCTATTGAACTCGAACAATTGCTGCGGCTGCATGGGCAAAAGCGCTGCCCCAGTGATAAAGACCTATTAAATTGGTTAAAACAATGGCGCACCATCCGCAGTTATGTTAAACCTGATTAGTTATCACGTTTCTTTCAGTAGGGGCGCACAGGTGTGCGCCCCTACTTTAATCCCTACTTACCCCTTCTCATGCCCGAACTCCGCGCTGGATTAAATCGCCTCAGTGAAGCCCTCGATCGAGTTATTGTCGGTCAATCTCAATTAGTACAACAATTATTGGTGGCAATGCTAGCGGGGGGACACGTCATTTTAGAAGGCGTACCAGGCACCGGAAAAACTCTGCTGGTGAAAGTGATGGCGCAACTTATTCAAGCAGAATTTCGCCGCGTGCAACTGACACCAGATGTCTTACCTGCCGACATCACAGGTACGAATATTCTCGACCTTAATAGTCGCAACTTTACGCTGAAAAAGGGACCCGTATTTACAGAAGTTTTGTTGGCAGATGAAATAAACCGCACGCCACCCAAAACACAAGCTGCTTTATTGGAAGCAATGGCAGAACAGCAAGTGACTTTGGATGGTGAAAGCTTGCCGCTACCAGAATTATTTTGGGCGATCGCCACGCAAAATCCTTTGGAATTTGAGGGAACTTATCCTTTACCAGAAGCCCAACTGGATAGGTTTTTATTCAAATTAACGGTAGACTATCCCGATCGCCAGCATGAAAAGCAAATGCTGCTGAACAGCCAAAAGGGTTTTCAATCTCGACGGCTAGATATTGCTCAAATCGAACCCGTTGCTAACGTGAAGTTGGTTTTACAGGCGCGTCAGGAAGTCAAATCGGTACAAGTAGCAGAGCCAATTCTAGACTATCTGCTTACCCTAGTACAGCGATCGCGCCAACATCCCGATTTAACTTTGGGTGCTTCTCCTCGTTGTGCCGTAGCTTGGCTGCAAACTAGTCAAGCCGCCGCATGGCTTGCCGGACGAGATTACGTCACCCCTGATGATGTCAAAGCTGTAGCCCCACCTCTGCTGCGTCACCGTCTCATCCTCAAACCCGAAAGTTTACTCGATGGGATTCAAATTGAAACATTAATTACTAACTTATTAAATCAAGTTCCAGTTCCAAGATAATTAGTAATTGCTTCTTCTCCTAAAACCATAAAATTGTGTCACCAAGCAACCCTTGTTTACCTCCAGGTTGTGTTTTACGCCAAGCTGATCCCAGAGATCGGTTAGAAGTAAAGAAAATACTATTTCAAGCTTTAAATTGGGACAAAATAATTTACATTTCTATAGGATTTTGTCTATTTTTTGCTCCAGTACTCACAGTTGTATTAGCAATACAATTATTAATCTGTATCCTTGTAGGAGCATCAATCTTATTTATATCTTATAAACTAAATATCTTAAAATATTGGGTTATTGAGTGTAATAGCTACATAGTTGCTTTTGGGGCATTGTATTGCCATGAAACCCATTCTACAATTAGTAGATTGTACGTCAAGAAACGATGGCGTAGAAAAGGATTAGGCTCAACAATAATTAATTTTTTTATTCAGAAAGGTACAAAACCAATTTATTTAAGCTCTCTGCCTAATCGAGTGAGCTTCTATACTCGCTTAGGCTTCATACCAATTTCCTGTGAAAAAATTACCAAAACCTCTAGAGCATTTCGGAAATCGGCGCTAGTGCTAATGAAATATCAATAACATTCTATTACCCAAACCTCACTTTGTCCCCCTTGTCTCCCTTGTCCCCCTTGTCTTTTCTCCAAACAGATCGCTTTTGGCTAAATTTGGGGAACCTTTATAGTATGTTCACCATCTCTTAACAAAACTATAGGTAGAGTAAGCAGTATACTGCTTGCGATCGCCAACTGCATGAGTGTGAGGAATAACGAAGTTAGTATGACAGCAATGTATATAGGTACGACGATCGGTCAGACAGAGCAAACAGCTTTGATGCGGGGGGAAATTTTAGTTCAAACGCGCCCCCATTCGACATGGGGCGGGGCTGTGACAGCATGTATGTATCTACCAATGCAGCGATCGCAAGTCTGGCAGCAGCTTACTGATTATCCTCGTTGGGTACAATATTTTCCCGACGTGATCCAGAGCGAAGTTTTGCAGCGAGGTGAGGTGAAGCGCTTATACCAAGTTGCCCGCAAAGCCTTTCTCATTTTCACTGCCCAAGTCGAAATTTATTTAAACGTGTTTGAGGAAGTACAGCAGCGAATTCAGTTTCGCATGGAAAAAGGTACTTTCACCGATTTTACAGCAGATTTAAACCTGCAAGATTGCGGAATTGGCACTTTGCTCACTTATGCCGTACAAGCTACGCCTAACGTTCCAATTCCATCGATTTTTATTCAACAAGCGATGCAATTTGAATTACCAGAAAATATGCGGAAAATGAGGCAAGCGATTTGTAAGAATCAATAGAGTTGTTTGTCAGCCATGTCATCAGAACAGGCAAAAAGAATTTTAGATTTTTGGTTTGGTTCTCCCGAACAGGCTAGTTATGGAAAACCAAGACAGATTTGGTTCATTAAAAAGCTGGAATTCGATCGAGAAGTGGAAGCCCGCTTTCTGAGCGATTACGAGCAAGCCGCAGCAGGGGAGTTAGATAGTTGGAAAAGTTCCCCTTTAAGTTGTCTGGCTTTGATCTTGCTTCTCGATCAGTTTCCTCGCAATATGTTTCGCGGTAAGTCTCAAGCTTTCGCAACTGACTGGCAAGCCTTATCCACCGCAGAGTATGCCATAGCCCAAGGCTACGATCGCGAATTATTACCCGTACAACGCTGGTTTATTTACTGTCCTTTTGAACACAGCGAAAACCTAGAGGATCAAAATCGTTCTGTAGCTCTATTTCAACAGCTGAGCGACGATCCTGATAGTGCTGATGCAATTACCTATGCCTTGCGTCACCGCGAAGTCATTTTAAGATTCGGACGCTTTCCCCACCGCAACAAAATTTTAGAGCGAGTCTCTACCCCAGAAGAAGAAGAGTTTTTGCAACAGCCAGGTTCGTCTTTTTAGGGAGTCGGGAGTCGGGAGTCGGGGGACAAATCGCAAGTCGTGCATTCGCAAGTCACAAGTAAGAAACAGTCACGCACCACGCATCACTCTTCACTGATAACTGATTATTTCATTGCTACAACTGCCAAATTCCAAGCAAATCTCTTCATTCCAGGAATTTTTTTCAATAGTTTATCCCATTTCTCTAGTCGCCAATATGCTGGTGCTAATCGCCGATGTTCAATAATTATTTTTTTCCAGTATCTCTCTTTGTTTGGATCGACTCTTTCAATTAAATAAAATTGCAAAAATATCCAGAGTGTGGCAATCCAAAAAGTATCATAATTGGTACGAGAAAAATTCTGTTCGACAAACTTAACGATCGCAATATCAAGCGGCATTTCATCTTCCGTGCGAACTTTAGTAGCAATTCGACGGTAAACGTTGATAATGGGATTGTGTTTTAATGGCTCCCAAAAGCAAGCTTTTCCCCCAGGTTTGAGGACTCGATGCATCTCTAATATAGCAGTGCGAGGATCGGGAAGATGGTGTAGTAAATTGGCAGCATAAACAAAATCAAAAGAACTATCGGGACAATCTAGAGCAGATGCATCCATCGTTCGTCCCTCGATTTTTACACCATTTTTAGCTGCTAAATCTAAGGCAACTTCTACCATACCTGGAGAATAATCAGCTGCCATGCATAGCGCCCCTTTCTTAGCAAAATAAACGCTGTTTTCTCCTGCACCACAACCTAAATCTAAGATTTTTTTTCCCCGCACGTCTCCCATCTGGCTGAGAATAAATCGATTTTCTGGAGCTGTGCAAGCTTCAAAATAGTCTGCTACCCGAATTCCCTCAACATCAATTACCGCAGCCCAAGCATCGTGAAACTGTTTTTCTCTTTCTAATCTTTGATTTTCCATAAGAGGAGAGTTGGGTCGGAAGTCAGGATACTTTTAAGGAATCAATTTCTACAATACAACTTTTGATTAAATCATTTTTATCGCTCATTTGAACGTTTAATAATAAATAAGTTGATTCTGAATTTTGACTAGCCAACGATACTTGAAATTTGCGAGATTTACTGGTAATTGAGGGCGATGCGATCGCGCTGAGGAGTTGACCTTGGCGATCGCGCATTTCTATAGTGAGCGTAGCACCATTACAGGTTTTGCCAAACAGAGTCACTTTACCTGTGACTTGGGTGCGGTTGGTTAAAGTTCCCAAATACAAGAACGATATTGGTTGTATTCCTCTTTCTCGGACGGCATATGTTAGTAATCTATAGGTACGGGTGATGTTTTTAGTAACTTTGTTGTCTTGCCATAGATGACTCAAACTCATCCAATCCAACTGTCCCCCAGGACGCTGCCCAATTTTCTGTTGCATGATGGCAAGGGTGTGGATTGCCGTTTTTATGGAAGTAGGACGCAAACGCCGATAAATACTCACAACAGTACCATCAGCTATGCGAAACTTTACGGGTAAAAGCTGAAAATCTCTGGCTATTGCCCAATTTTGCCGAAAAGCATCAGAGACAACTGTAACTACATCATGTTCTTTGAGAGGTAGCCACTCTCCTACCACTGGAACTTTGGTAAAGTTACTCTCAAAATTTGGTAATGGGTGAGGAATAACGACATACTCTGCTTGTAAAAGTCTTTCCACAGGATAAAAATCTTGAGAATCAACTTGAGGCACGCCTAGCAATAGTAAGTTATCTCGATCGGTTTGTTTGTATACACTACGTTCGACTGCTCGCACCATACCACTGTTGAGCTGCAACCGCTGGAAACCAACAATATAAATTGGCTTTTTAGTAGTCGCAATTTGACGTAAGTAAGCGACTAATCGAATCACTTCATCGTAATCTGCCCGGACTAAAGGAGGAATATTCAGCGCCCATAGGGAACGCAGTGAATGCTGAAAATTGCCAATGGGAGTGAGGGCGATCGCTAAGTTACTCGCGAGATAACAAACAACTATGCCTAAAGCGAGATAACGAAAATATCCCTTGAGTCTTAAGCAAGCTGTCCAGACACCGCTAGCTAACCCCAGTACCACAATTGGGGTTAGATGGAGGCAATAAAACACGTTGGCATAGCGTAAGAGAATCAACCATTCTACTGTCGATACTACGCCAAATAGCCAGATGAAACTAAATGCCGGGAGATATAAGGTACGAGTCAAAATTCCAGCTAAAAATCCGAGCGCGGCAAGTATCAGCGTTGCCCACCCAAAATAAGCAGCGTAGAGTTCGACAATTGTATTAATTGGGAAACCCCAAGAAGCATACAGTCCTCGATAATCTGTAACCAGCGCGTTATAAGTAAACTGCCAAGCGATCGCCGCGATCGTGAAAAAACAAATGATGGCAATTAACCCAATCTTTACTGCAACTTGCCGCAATTTCTGCCATGCTATTTGTGGTTTTATACGTTTAGCAGTCCAGAAAAAGATCGATGCTTGCAGAGACATTGCAACTAAAACAGCGATCGCCCCGTAAGTAAAATGGCGACGAAAGAGGATCGCCAATCCCAACAAAACACCAATCGCTGGCACGCGCCACCAACGTTTAAGTCTCATATCTTGCAAGTAGATCCAAACTGCCAACCCAATTAATACAGCCCCTCCCGTATCTGGAATGCCAAGAAAGGTTGGTATCCAATTAACGGGAATTAATAAGCTGAAAATTGTTGTTAACCAAAAAACAGCTATAGAATTGGCTGAAATCAATCGCGTTCCCAAACCTCCCATTACGAGAGAAAAGGGTAGTAAATAAACGAGTGCTAAACCGATCTGATAGACCGATCTAGACTCGCCAAATAGTAAGATAAATGGTACTAATGGCAGAGTATAAATTTTATTTCGTTCTGCTCCTAGCGACTGCAAAATATTGCTTATTCCTACAATTGGAGATTGACGAAAGGCTCTAGAAACCTCAATAGTTTTGTAATACCAATCGATCCACCAATGAAAGTTACGTTCGCTAGATGTATACAGTACTGTGGCGATCGCGGTTAGCAGTACTAACAAGGCAAGCAAACTCAAATTGACTGAATGCCAATTGACTGAATGTCGAAGTCGGACAGTGGGCATATTTTATCGAACGCAATCTTCAACATACAGTGGGCGTTGCCCACCCTACTTATGATTAGCCCCCTTGTGAAGGGGGTTGGGGATCGCATTGCCCCCTTGTGAAGGGGGTTGGGGATCTAAAACTATGCTAACGAGCGATCGCTGCTGTTGATACTGCAATGCTGCATAAAGACGATTCAGGGCATTGACGTATGCCTGGGCGGAAGCAACAATAATGTCTGTATTCGCTGCATGTCCCGAATAGACTTTATCTTCGTAGCGCAGTCGGATCGTGACTTCCCCAATTGCATCAATTCCCGCCGTTACGGACTGGACGGAAAATTCGATCAGCTGATTGGGGACGTTGACCACCCGATTAATTGCCTTATATATAGCATCCACGGGTCCCGTGCCGATCGCTGCATCGGTGAGTTCTTCACCATCTTGAGTCCGTAAGGTAACAGTTGCAGTCGGACGAGTGCAATCGCCACAAGATACTTGGACTAATTCTAAATGAAAGACTTCTGGAGTCGTCTTGATCTCGTCGTTAACGATCGCCTCTAAATCCCAGTCAGAAATATCTTTTTTCTTATCCGCCAAGTCTTTAAACCGCAAGAAAGCTTTGTTTAATTCTGTTTCTGACAGGTTAAAGCCCAATTCCTGCAAGCGCGCACTAAAAGCATGGCGACCGGAGTGTTTGCCTAAGACGATTTGGTTATTGGTCAAACCAATCGACTCGGCATCCATGATCTCATAAGTGAGCTTATTTTTGAGAATACCATCTTGGTGAATGCCGGATTCGTGAGCGAAAGCATTTGCGCCAACGATTGCCTTATTCGGCTGCACTAGCATTCCTGTCAGGTTGGAAACTAGGCGAGACGTGCGGTAAATTTCCCGCGTATCGATATTAGTTAGCGGTGCTTCTGACTCTGCCGGACGACCTAAAAAGGGGTTAAAGTATTGCCTGCGGACGTGCAGCGCCATCACGACTTCTTCTAGTGCTGTATTTCCAGCCCGTTCGCCAATGCCGTTGATCGCACATTCTAGCTGTCTTGCTCCATTTTTCACGGCTTCGAGAAAGTTGGCAACGGCTAAACCGATATCGTTATGACCGTGGACGGAAATAATGGCGCGATCGATGTTAGGAACATTTTCTTTAATGCCTCTAATTAATGCCCCAAATTCGCTAGGAGTCGTGTAACCGACAGTATCGGGGATATTAATTGTCGTTGCTCCCGCCGCGATCGCCCGTTCCAAAACTTGATACAAGTATTCTGGATCGGTGCGGGTAGCATCCATGGTTGAGAATTCCACATCGTCCATAAAAGACTTAGCGTAAGCCACCATTTCCTCAGCGATCGCTAAGACTTCGGCTTTCGATTTTTTCAACTGATATTCTAAGTGAATATCGGATGTGGAAATAAATGTATGAATTCTGCCTTTAGCGGCTGGCTTTAAAGCTTCGGCTGCGGCTTTAATGTCAGCTTTAATTGCCCTTGCCAAACTACAAACGATCGGTCCGTCAATCGTCCCGACTTCTTTGGCAACCCTTGTCACTGCCTCAAAATCGCCAGGACTAGCAAAGGCAAAGCCTGCCTCAATCACATCTACTCCCAAGCGAGCTAATTGACGGGCGATCGCTAATTTTTCATCGACGTTTAGCGTTGCCCCAGGACACTGTTCGCCATCCCGCAACGTAGTATCGAAAATTATGACCCGCTCTGTTCCCAATTGATTGTCCATAGATTTACCAGACATTTATCCCTGTTTTAGCTATTAGTAATCGTATAAAAAACACGCACCACGCCTACTCGCGCGCCACGCCTACTCGCGCACCACGCACCACCTATTTAATAATCAGCTTTTTCAATGGATTCTCTAATATCATTTAGATCGATATAGCGATCGGTAGCATTCCGTAACTCTCTAGCAATCATTCCTTCTGTAGATACAACTGTAATATGAGTATTTTTTGACCTTAATAATTCTATAGCTCTCTCGAAATCTCCATCACCACTAAATAAAACTACGCGATCGTACTGATCTACTGTATTAAACATATCTACTACAATTTCTATATCCAAGTTCGCTTTTTGCGAATAGCGACCTGAGGTATCGTCGTAGTACTCCTTTAAAATTTTAGTGCGAACGGTGTATCCCAAACTAATGAGTGCATCCCGAAAACCCCTTTGATCTTGAGGATCTTTCAACCCAGTGTACCAAAAAGCGTTGATTAGTACTGTATCTGGCTGCTCTTTCCTAAAGTACTCCAGCACCCTTCTCGGGTCGAAAAACCAACCATTCTTTTGTTGTGCGTAGAACATATTGTTCCCGTCTACAAATATAGACAGACGGTTCATCATAGAACAAGGCATAGAAACTTAATACCTAAAAATTTTCCAAAAACTATTTAACGTCGAATTCTCAATTATAACAATTTTTTATGCATCATTTTATGAATTGTATGTTATGGATCTCAATCGATTTTACATTTGTCCTTCCTAAGTTTTAGTGAGAATCTTGTCTGGGAAGTTAAACCATGCTTGCTAAACCTTTACCAGGTTAGCTTAAGCGCAACACCTATTTTTAACATCTACCTTTAAATTAACTAAATTCGCAGTTAATTTTATCAGTTGGTTGGTAGTTTCCACAGTTCAGACCGAACGTAGTTGCCATTATCGACAGCTTGCGATCGCAGAAATTGCCACGTTGCGCGTAAAATTCTCATAAATTCCAATTGGATGAGACAGGTTTTCTCCCTAGATAGGGAACTCTAACTAGTAGGGTCAGACAGTCAAAAAAGAAACTAGGGCGATCGGTAGAGCTGGATTGTGTGGTCTAGTGTATGGTAACTAGTCACGACTTGAAAGTTCCTTTGTTGGAAGCTCCTTGTTAACTGTCTCTATCCTCTAACTCCCAGTCTGACATAACTATATGGGACAAGATCGTACACTGTCCGATGTACAAAAGATACCATCGCTGCTTCAAAAGAGTCAGTTTTTCCAATACTTCCGCTGGGAGCAACTCATAGCCGGATTTTGGGGAGTGACTGCGGCAGTAGCTACAGGCACTAATGGGACATTAGTACAAATGATGGAGTACCAAACCCAGGCGCTATTTTTTGAAATTCGGGGCGCTGTTGTACCACCAGAGGATATTGTTATCCTGACAATTGACGAGCAATCTTTATCAATTCCTCAACAATACTATCAAACTAACCCTCAACAATATGCCGCTCTCAAGCCCTTGCAAGCTTGGCCCTGGCAACGAATTGCTTACGCTCAAGCGATCGATCGATTAATGATAGCAGGAGCGCGTGCTGTTGCTTTAGATATAGTCTTTGCATCCCCCAGCAGCTATGGAAGTGCAGACGATCGCGAATTTGGGAGAGTGTTACAACGCTACGCTGGCAGAGTTACCTTAGCAGCGGAGTACGAGCAATCACAATTGCGCCAAGGTAATATCATTCAGCTAACCAAACCGGTTCGTTTCTTATGGACAAAGCCAATGTCGGTTGGTTTTGTCAATTTCCCCCTAGAGTTAGATGGTAAAATTCACAGATTTTCTAGCGAATTTCCTTTAAGTTTGGCAACAAAAGATCGACAGCAATTCGATAATTATGCAGCTATGGGGATAGAAATGCCCTCTTTTGAGCAAGCGGTGGCATCTTCAATTGGTAATTGTAGGGGCGCACAGCTGTGCGCCCCTACTTCCACTAAAGGCGATCGCATTTATTTCTACGGACCTGCGGGAACGTTTGAATATATTCCTTTTTGGCATGTTCTCGATGCTGATAATTGGAACACGTACTTGCAACAGGGGCGTTATTTTCAGAACAAGATTGTCATTGTTGGGGCAACAGCTGCTTCGCTGCAAGACTTTCACAAAACACCTTTTTCCTACAGCTGGCTGTATCCCAAGCCGATGCCAGGAGTAGAAATTCAAGCCAAGGCGATCGCCACGCGGTTACAGCAAAGAGCGATCGCCTTGGCAATTCCCAATCCTTTTTTCCAGGGGTTGTTGGTGTTGCTATTAGGCGCTGGAACGACAATTTTGCTAGCAAAAGCTCAGCGCCTCAGATCCCAACTGGGATGGACGATCGGCATTGCGATCGCCTGGGGTGGTATCAGTTACGCTGTCTTCACATATCAGTACTCGATCTTACCCACTGCCGTGCCGATGCTAGCAATTGTGTTGTGTGGTGGTTCTTACTTGACGATCGGAACGATGAGCGATCGCCGCAGGACAATCCAACGCAAACCCGTTACCACAGAAAATACCACTGTTTTAGAGTCTCCAGAAGCAAACAACCAACAAGACGAGATCCAAAAGTTACTACCACACGACTTAGTCACAGCCGGAAAAATTCTCAGCGGACGCTACCAAATTACTAAAGTTTTAGCTTCGGGTGGGTTTAGTGAAACTTACATTGCAGAAGATTTACAACGTCCTGGCAAACCTCTCTGTGTCGTGAAGCGAATGAAACCTTCTAGCAATCGTCCTCAGCATTTACAAATGGCTAGCAGGTTGTTTCAACTTGAAGCAGAAACCTTAGAAATTTTAGGTAAACACGACCGAATTCCCCAGTTGCTTGCCTATTTTGAAGAAGGTGAAGAATTCTTTTTAGTCCAAGAGTTGATTAACGGACATCCCCTCAGTTGGGAACTCAAACCAGGCAAGCCTGTGAGCGAAATCGCTGCGATCGCGATTCTACAAGATTTACTACCAATCCTGGCATTCGTCCACAGGTGCAAGACAATTCACCGCGATATCAAGCCTAGCAACATCATGCGACGGCACTCTGATGGCAAACTCGTCATCATTGATTTTGGCGCTGTCAAGCAAGTTAGCAATCAAATGCTAACACCTGGGCAAACTAACCTGACAGTGAGTATTGGTACTTTAGGTTATGCTCCTGCCGAACAAACCGCAGGTCGTGCTTTCTACAGCAGCGATATTTATGCAGTTGGCATGTTATTAATTAAAGCCTTAACGGGATTTGCACCTCACGAACTTCAACTTGACCCGCAAACGGGTGAGGTGCTTTGGTTAGACAAAGCTGAGGTGAGCCAGGAGTTAGCAACTTTTCTCGGTAAAATGGTGCGGTATGATTATACGCAGCGCTATCAATCTGCCTCAGAAGCTCTAGTTGCTCTACAAAATTTAACTGGTAATGATAATACTGATAAGAATAACTTTGGCGATCGCGATAACTTACTAGCTGTTGCCATACCCGCAGAAGTTGCCTCAGAAGATTTAGAAGCAAGTACGGTCTTTTGGCGATCGGCATTATCTACTCCAGTAGGGACTATAGAAGAAGTTGATTCATAGCAATTTTCAATTGCGTGTGTGACATTTGTAGGGGCGCACAGCTAGCTGTGCGCCCCTACAGATTGCGTGTTTTACCCGTCAATCGCCGATTATCCCTTTGATGTTAGGGATTTCTAGTTGAGATTTATTTTCGCGATTTGTCGTTCTTATCAGGATTATTATTTCTGCCACCGCCGTTACCGTCACCGATACCATTGTTATCTTTATCGGGATGACGATCTCTGCTACCACCGTTACCATCACCGATACCATTATTATCTTTATCGGGATGACGATCTCTGCCACCACCATTACCATCACCGATACCATTATTATCTTTATCGGGATGACGATCTTCATCTTTGGTAGAATCATCGCGATCGCCTATCGGAATCAATACTTCTTGGTTAAGGGTTAAGCAGTATTAGTAATAGAAAAAACTAGCGGTGTTCGGATGAACCCTGCCCCCCTGTGAACCGGCTTTTTGGATGAAAACTTCGAGCGTGGCTTTTTGACCACTCTCGGATTACTTCTAGCCTGTCGTGGGGGAATTTTTTCAGCCAAGATGTCTGTAATTAGCTTGGTGAAAAAAAAGGTAGTTCCTCTGGTTGAATGTCTTGAAAGTCGCCAATTGCACGACGGATAACTTTAAGTGTACCTGTAAAACCCAAGCGCAGAGGAGATATTCCTGCTTGCTGGGCGGCAGTAAACATCAAATAGCGCACGGCATAATGCCCCAACAGCCAGCCGTAAATTTCTTGCACAACTTCACGCGGTTTGAGAGAACGAATTGGAGTTTTGCGTCCAAGTAGATGAGTCTTGAGTTCGTCGATAGTATTTTCAACTTCCCAACGCTGATGATATTCGTTTGCTAGCAATAAAGCCGGGAACAAGGCGATATCTAGCTTGCTAGTAATCAGACGATAGGAATGCTTTCCCTGCTCGGTATCAATGGTGTACTCAATTACTCGTACTGCGATCTTAGTTGCGCCTTTTTTCTTGGACTTCCCATCAGGATGAATCCAACTTAGATAAGAGCCATCATCCAAAACTTTTTCCACTGAAAATTTGACATTAGCTGGTACTCGTCCCAAGTAATCGCATCGGGTTGCTAATGTTGCTTGCACCATTGCATAGGAATGTAAGCCTCTATCCCACATTAATAGCATTCCTTCGCTGACAGAACGCAGCAGTTTTTTCGCTCTTACCCGTTCGCCGATTCGGTAGGGACACATCAGTGCATCTACGATTAAATGTGTACCCGCTTCAATCAATATCACCACTCGGACTTTAGGAAATGCCGCTCGTGTACCCCGACGAGAAGCTGGATATCCAAAAACTCTAGCATTCGCTTTCGAGTCCGGTACATCTAGCACGGTTCCATCTACTGCCATCACCCTCAGTCCCCCCAAAAATGCTCCAGGCGTTTGGTTTGTAGCTTGTGGGCGTGCTACTCGCTCAAATAGCCGACTCATTACCCGGCTTCCTAATCGCTGCCTAGCTTCGCTAATTGAGGCGCTGTTTGGTACTTTCCAGTACTTGCCTAATTTTGTCCACTCTCTGCTTAACCCATTGACCAGATTCTTCAACACGCTTGCCATCGAATCATTTGACCACAGGCTCATGGCAATCACTAAACACACCACTAGACTCGATGGTAGTTTGCGCTTACGTTCTTCTCTTACTTCTGTATTACCAATAGTTTGTTCAATCACTTCAATCGGTATGGCCGTTTCTATTGCTTTGAACACATGACTCGACTCAATTACCGGTGAAATTAACGAGAATTCTTTCAACTGCATTGGCTCCTAGCTATCTCAATCCACACTCTCCTCTTTACTTGATTCTAGCCTTAACCGAGAAGTATTGCTATCGGAATTGAATCATTATCTGAAGAAGATTCAGAATTGTCAGGTAAAATTTCAAAGCGATCGAGAATAACTGCGCCGTTGTCAATAAATTCTGTAGTAGAGTCAGAAGTATGATTAAGTAAATTATTACTATCTTGTGGTAAATGTGGTAACGGCGATGCCGAACTACGGATAAAGCTAGGATTGACAATAATTTCTTCACCCGTTAGCGTTGACTGCGCGGCAACGGCAGCGATTGTTTCAGCTTGTACTTGAGCAAGTTCTATATCAGTGGCAGTAACCCTTTTTTTGTTGAGATTCAATCCACTTACTAAGTCGCTAGATTCATAAAATGTTTTTAAATCGAAGTTATAAAGTGCTGTAATTTCACCTTTAACAACGACTGCTAATTGACCCGCTTTTAATACCTGTCGCTGAGAGTTCTTTTGATTAACTACTTCAATTTGGCTATTTGTTAATGCGCCAACTACGGTAGTCTTGCGATCGGAAATATGGCGAATAAACAATGCAGAACCGCGAATTGCTGCTGTTGCATTTGGTGTCCATACTTCTGTCTTACCTCGACCAGGTGGAATCAGAAGTAATGCAGTACCATTTGAGAGCTTCAAATTCCGGTCTTGAGCAGAAAATCGAAATAGCGCTTGCTCGCCAATTCTTGCTAAAGAGCCATCATTAAAACGTAGCTCTGCCAGTGCCTCTCGACCTGTAGATAATGCATCCCCTGGGACTACGCCATCAGCCACCTTTGCTGGACGAGCAGCTTGGCTTTGAGGCATTAATTGTACGAGATTGCGTAGACTTTTAATTTCAGCACGTGTTAAAACCGTATCCGCTTGGGCTGCTTTTGGTAGTGTAGTCGCACCCCATAGCAAAATTGAGATGAAAAGAATGAGTCGGTGAGACATGTAATTAGGAATTAGTAGTCAATAGTTAATGGTTGTCAGTCAAGTGTCAAAGTACTTCAATTATTTAGAATGCCCAAATTGCAGGCAAATAAAAACAGAATTTATACGGGTAACTGTTAGTTTTCCACCGAGCGAGCGCTACTAAAATTTAGCCAATCAATTACTATTGAGTATTTCTTCTATGTTGAGAGTTTAAATTAATTTCATGAATCCCGTAATTTCGCGGTTATAGATTGGCGTTTTTTTCAACTAGTCTTGATGTGCGATCTAGGCACTTAAGGATTAACTGAGAGCTAGATGAATTTTTGCGATCGCAATTATTTGCATTATTAATTTTTGTTTCTACTGTGTTCAAACTTAAATTTACAATTAAACAGCCCAGGCGGAGTGAATTCACGCTTACACAAACGAAGTTCGCCTACGGGAACTCAAAAACCAACGTCAGCGGAGTTTATCCATGTAACTGCAATTTTAATCGCCCAGTACTAGCTAGCTTCATCTTAAGCATGGCAAGTAGCGCTATTTGCTTTTTTTTTCTTTAAATCCAATAATTGCTGCCCCTATAGAGGGTGAAAAAGCATTGTCGCCAGCGACGACATCAAGCGATCGCGTTTCAGTCAAAAACGAACACATAGGCGATCCAGAACTAGGCGTTTTGCGTTTACAAGAGCAAAAATTACAGTCTCCGCCTTACAAACCCATCGCACATTTACTAGGGCAAGTTGGCTATTTCCAAGGCAGTAATATTTTTTCAGCAGTTGATGCAATTGATGATGGATTATTTTCTACCAACTTAACTTTTGCGATCGCGCCCAAACTAGGATCGAAAACAAGTTTATTCACGGCAATTGATGGTGGTTTAGTTCGATATAGCGAACACAACCGAGCTGATTACAACAAATTAAGATTAAGGGCAGCTTTACGCCAAAAACTTACACCACAGATGTTTGGTGAAATTGGCTGGAACAATCAATATTTATTTGATGCCAAGACAGGCGATCGCTTTTTGAACGAACACGCTCTACGTCTAGCTCTCCAGCGCCAAGATAAAATAACGAATAAATTGTGGTTAAATTCAATCTATGAATTTCGTCTAGGGTTTGCCGAACCAGACACCCGCAGTCGCGCGATCAATTCTTTGTCTACAGAGCTAGCTTACAATATCAGCCCTCGTCTCCAGCTTAGTTTAGAATATTTACTAGCTTTATCAAATTTCACGCAACGCGATCGTGACGACACCTACCATCTAATTCTCGGTAGCGTAACTTATGCCGTATCGCGTGGAAGCCAAATTAGCCTTCAAAGCGGCGTGAGTTTCGGCAATTCCTCCGATCCAAATATTGGTTTTAATAATTCATTTTTTAGCGTGAATTATACATTTGATATCGGGAATTGGTAATGAGTAATTGGTAGTTGATGATTTTTCTCCCTTGTCCTCCTCATCTTTCTCTTCCCTACTCCCTACTCCCTACTTCCTACTCCCTCAGAGTAACTAATCCAATCGCTCCAACTGCCTGCATAAAGTTTACCTGTAGAAAATCCTGCCAATTCTAGCGAGAGTAAATCGACGCAAGCAGTCACGCCAGAACCACAGTAGACAATAATTTCTGATGATGATTCTAAGTCTTTCCAGCGCTGCTGTTGTTCTGATATAGGTTTGAGGTAGCCGCGATCGTCTGTTACCTCTTGCCAGGGATAATTAACTGCACCTGGGATATGACCCGCAACTGGATCTATAGGTTCTCGTTCGCCACGATAGCGATCGCCTTCTCGCGCATCAACTAATGCTACTCCTGTCAAGTCCTTGCGTGCTTTTACCACATTTACATCTACAACTTGCCCTAATTGCATTTTGGGGATGAACTCACCTGCTTTTGCTATGGGAAGATCGGATGTCGCCGGATAACCAGCCGCTAGCCACCCTTGAAACCCTCCATCTAACACGGTAACTCGTTCGTGTCCTAAATAGCGTAGCAGCCACCACAGCCGCGCCGCAAAAGCCAAGCGGGAATCATCGTAAGCAACGACTGTCGTTTGGGAAGTTATGCCCATCGCCGATAGTTTGACTGCCAACTCTGTTACGTTTGGTAAAGGATGCCTCCCGCCATGCTGACCTACTGGACTGGAAAGATCCCGATTTAAATCTAGGTAGTAAGCACCAGGAATGTGACTCGATTGGTACTGTTGTTGTCCGAGTTGAGGATCGGCAAGGGAAAAACGACAATCCGCGATCGCCACTTGCGGATCTTCTAAATGTTCGTAAAGCCATGCGGCAGTGACGCTGTGATTCATATGGCGAAAGTCAAAAGTTAAAAGTCAAAAATAATTCTTAATTCTCTCTACAGCCTATACCCTAAATCCTTTCCCGACTCCCGACTCCCGACTCCCGACTCCCCTTCTTTAGAATTTTTAATAAATTTTCTCATCAAATCGTTCTACTGTAACGATTTAGGTGGAATACTAAATACACTCGCAAACTTTGTTGGTAGTAGTTGACTATAAAAGTTGAGAAATTTAGCATGAGCAGTAATTTAGCAACAAAACTCCGTGAAGGGACGAAAAAAGCCCACACTATGGCAGAAAATGTTGGTTTTGTCAAGTGTTTTTTAAAAGGAGTAGTAGAGCCAACTTCTTACCGCAAGCTGGTTGCTAATCTCTATTTCGTCTACTCGGCGATGGAAGAAGAAATGGAGCGGCATCAACAGCACCCAATCTTATCAAATATGTACTTTAAGGAATTGAATCGGCAACGCAGCTTGGAGCAAGACCTGAAGTATTATTACGGCAACCAATGGCGCGAGCAAATTAGCCTATCTTCGGCTGGGGAAGCTTACGTGCAGCGGATACGGGAAGTCTCTAATACTGCCCCAGAACTATTGATATCGCACCTTTATACTCGCTATTTGGGCGATCTTTCTGGCGGACAAATTCTCAAAGGTATTGCTCAAAGAGCGATGAATCTTGCGGATGGGCAAGGCACTGCTTTCTATGAATTTGCTGAAATTCCCGATGAAAAGCAATTTAAAAACACCTATCGGCAAAGACTAGACGAATTACCAATTGATGAAGCCGCAACAGATCGCATTGTTGAAGAAGCTAATGCTGCTTTTGGCATGAACATGAAGATGTTTAACGAATTAGAAGGTAATTTGATCAAAGCGATCGGTGTTATGTTATTCAACAGCTTAACTCGCCGTCGTAATCGTGGTAATACCGAGCTAGCAACTAGCAATTCGTAATTGGTTATTGGTTATTAGTCATTGGTCATTGGTCTGATAAATAACAAAATGACAAGTGACAAATGACAATTGACAAATGACAACCACATACAATCCTGGGGATGAGGTGATAAAAATGTCATCGTGTCTTCAGGATTGTCTGCTGTTTAGGTGAAGTGTGTAAGGATAGGTTGTGTGGCGTGGGGGTTGAATTGCAAATTACTGAGTGCGAATAACGAATTTTTTTTGTCTCCTAACTCCTCAGGCGGGTTCACCAATCATCTGTAACGTCAACAAATATGACTGGTGAACTCGCCCCTACGACGACTGTTGGTACGGGCGGGTTTTGACTGATGATTTAGCATCTAGGCGGTGAATCTGGTGCTAAACCCGCCCCTACGACTTCTAATTTCTATATGGGCTGTCTTTCAATACACTCTGGTGATTCGTTGGTTGGATTATTGACTTTGGTACTGACGGGATACGCAACCATTGCTTCTGAGGAGTATGGTTGTAGCAGTGATTTTAGCTGTTCTGGCTCTTGAGTTTGAGGATCGAGCCACTGATTATAGTCTTCCGGTTTGAGAATAACAGGCATCCGGTCGTGAACCGATCGCAAAACAGAATTAGCTGTTGTCGTCAGAAGAGTGCAAGAATCAACTTTCTCGCCGTCTGGTGCTTGCCAAGTTTCCCATAAGCCTGCAAAAGCAAAGGGTTGCCCATCTTGTAAGCGAAAATAGAAGGGTTGTTTCTTGCTTTTTTGTAGTTGCCATTCGTAAAAGCCATCAGCAACAACTAGACAACGGCGACGACGAAACGCAGAACGGAAAGCGGGTTTTTCAGCAACGGTTTCGGCTCTGGCATTAATCAGTTTTGCACCCATTGATGCATCTTTTGCCCAAGAGGGAATTAAACCCCACCGTAACATTTGAAATCGACGGCGATCGCCTTCTGATAGGATTGTTGGGACTGGTTGAGTAGGTGCAATATTATATCGCGGTGCTAATTCTGGAATTAAGGAAAGCTGAAAGGTAGAAGCGATCGCTTCTGCTGGTTGGCTGAGGGTAAATCTACCACACATAGTTAAATTTTAGATTTTAGATTTTGGATCTTAGACTGGTAATCGATCGTTTTGACTTTTAACTTTTAACTTCTTTATAATCGTTACGTCTTCTACCCAATGAAAGTCATGCTCAGGCTGTATGATTTTTTACCTTCGGGGAATGGTTATAAAGTTCGGCTTTTGTTAACTCAGCTTGGTATTCCCTTTGAGCGAGTAGAAATTAATATTCTTAAGGGTGAAAGTCGTACTCCAGAATTTCTCACAAAAAATGCTAATGGACGCATTCCAGTTTTACAGTTGGAATCAGGAGAATTTTTAGCAGAATCGAATGCTATTCTCTTCTATTTTAGCGAAGATACTGAATTTCTGCCTGCCGATAAATTGCTCCGCGCCCGAGTTTTACAATGGCTATTTTTTGAGCAATACAGCCACGAACCTAATATTGCTACTCCTAGATTTTGGATTACTGAACTTGGTAAAGCAGATGAATATCGAGAAGCGATAGAACAGAAACGTCAAGCTGGATATGCTGCGCTTGCAGTGATGGAACAACATTTAACTCAGCAGAAATTTTTTGTAGGCGATCGCTATTCTATTGCTGATATTGGCTTATTTGCCTATACTCACGTCGCCGATGAAGGAGGTTTCGATCTATCTCGTTTTCCAGCGATTCAAGCATGGATAGAGCGAGTTAAAGCTCAACCCAAACATATTCCAATTACGCAACAACAATTTTGACATTATTGTTGTGGGGTGCGTTATTAACGCACCCTACCATCGAGAGAAGAATTAGAAGCGGAAAGTTGTGCGGACAGTTGCTAACCAAATATCGTTGTTATCTTCAATATGACCTGGATTAGTCACGAGAACCACGCCTGGAGTAATGAATAGATTATCACTGACTCGGAAACGGTAGAACACTTCAAAGTGTAGTGAAGTTGCTTCATCTTTAACTCCTACTCTCCTTGGCAATCCTTCTCGTTGAGCAGTTGGTTCATCGCCCACTCCAACTGTATCTAAGTTACGGTTATTATCAGTTACAGGAACTTCTGGTTCACCTCTACGAGAAGTTTCAAAAAAGGGTACGGGTGTACCTGGTGTCTCAGGTCCAGCATCTACCAGTTTTGGTGGCATACCAAAGAGGAAAGCAAATAAATCTCCTTCTCTACCAAATGGATCGGATAAACCAAGAGAAAATAGATAGGTGGCTGCATTAGCAAAAGGTTTCTTTCCAGCAGAAGCCCCAATGCCTCTTATAGGATCGCGGAATTCCGTGCCATCGGGGAGTTCTTCCAAGAAATTGGTAGATATATAGCCTCCCCATGCTCCAAATGTCAAATTTTGTGCCACGCGCCATTGCAGAGTTGCACCAATCGCATTTGTTTTGGCAGGCGCATCCCCAAGAAATACACCACAACATGGGTCAAAGCCAGAAGGACGATTGGGATCGAGTATATTGCTACCTGCCGGAGGAACGGATGAAC
Organism: Chroococcidiopsis sp. SAG 2025; assembly: GCF_032860985.1. Lineage (GTDB taxonomy): Bacteria > Cyanobacteriota > Cyanobacteriia > Cyanobacteriales > Chroococcidiopsidaceae > Chroococcidiopsis. The sequence goes on along the minus strand of NZ_JAOCNC010000001.1, from coordinate 4,238,223 downwards.
CAGACCATAAACCATTGGTTTCTGCGTTAACGCTACCTGTATATGTACCTAGAGTTCCATCGCTGGTGTAAGCATTGACGAAAGTTAAGCCAGTAATTAGGTTATTGGTTGGCGTTGCTAATAGTTGCACGCCCAATGCACTGCGGTCTGCTCCAAAAACTCCACTGTCTGGATTCCCGCTTCCTCCAGTACCATAGGCTACTTGTAACCGCGCATTTTTGGCAAACAACCAGTCAAAACCTGCCCCTGCATCTAATACGCCACCAATTTTGAAAATTGGACTAGCCTCGCCAAAGCGAGAAATTGAACCCCTACCAGTGTCAAAGTAAGCTGAATTGGCTGAAAGGACGTTACTGAGACTAAAACCAAACGGAATGACACTAAAAACGACGCGATCGTTAAAGGCAGGAAATCGATATTCTAATAAATCTAAAACAACATTATTGTTTAAACCTGCTTGGTAAGATAACCGCGCCATGTAAGTATTGAGAGACTCTGCATTAGTGAAGCCACCACCGTCAAAGTTGCCTGTAACTAGGTATGTTCGCAGGCGATCTTTACCTGTAAATGATGTTTCTAACCCTAATCGAACCAAGTGGGCGAGAACAGTGTTTTTGTCTGCATCGTCTCGGTTTAAACAATCAACTTCTGGATCTGAATTGCGATCTCTTAAGTTTAAGCCACGTGTTAATTGGTCAAAAAAAGGTCCTGTATCGTCTGGAAAAACTCTACATCCTCCAGGGGGATCGCCGCCAAAGGCACTGGCAACACCAAAGATAACTTCTCCGCCTAGAACGGTAGTAGTGGAAAACTGATTGGCTTCTAACTCGGCTGTTTGTGCTTCTAAAGCGTCAACTCGACCCCGCAAAGTTACTAATTCACTGCTAAATTCCGATTGCAGGCGATTTAGGGTTTCCAAATCTTCTTTGCTGACGACATCTGCCGAACCAGCAGTAATTAGTTCGTTAATCCGATCCATAGCTGCATTTAAGCCTGCGGCAAACTCATAGCGCGTCATGGCACGATTGCCTCGAAAAGTCCCGTCAGGATAACCTGCAATGACTCCATAGCGTTCTACCAGAGATTGCAAAGCCTGAAATGCCCAATCAGTGGGTTGCACGTCTGACAGTTGAGATACGGATGTGACTTGTGCCAGTGTCGAAGATGCGTTTTGAATTTGTTGAGCTGTATAGTTGAAATCTGTATCCGGTGTTGCTGGTACTAGAGGCGCTAGGGTAGCCGCACTAGTTCGGTTTGCCTCAGACTTTTTTAATAATTGAGATGTTATTTGAGTTGGTTGAGATATTGCTGTATCTGTCTCTCCTGCATGTACTGCGGCTGTTTTAAATACAAGAGCAGAAACAGCTATAGGTGTTGTCAATAGCAAGATGGAAAATATAGAAAAAGTAGATTTGATCCTCACAGTTACTTTCCTCTGATCCACAATTCAAGGCGTTTAATTTGGCATAAAAAACTTACAGAAGCTCAATCGAACTTCTGTTGAAACTCAGTACTGACCCTAAGCAAATAAAATTATTTTATTTCTTAAAAGCTAGAATGACACGATCGCGATAGATACAGTCCAATTAACAAAAAATCTTAATTTTTATTTGTAATATTTTTGAGAAAAACAAATTAGGGGTAAGGTGGGCATTGCCCACCCTACAGATGAGAGAATTTGAAATGAGCTGGCAAAGATTAGTTTTTTCCAAAGCCGATCGCCATATTATTTTAGTATTAAATACAGATAGCGATCGCTAAAACAAATATAGCTTTAACTACGAAAATTACGCTCCCGAAATAAAGAGTTTGCGCTACTGAAACTCTCCTACTTGAGAAAAGCATAAAAAAGTATTTTCTTACTCTGGACAGCGTTCTTCACTCGTACCAAGCAAGACTGTACGACTACCTGCCGAGGGACAATCCCTCACAGCGGCGTGTTTGAAGTCACGGCTGAAGGTTTTGTAAATATCATCGATCGTGTCTGCCGATCGCGGTCTTTTTTCCGGCATTCCTCTGCTGACAACCGCAGGCTGCACGGGAGGTGGCTCAAATTTTATATAGGGAAACACGCCTGCAAGCGGTTGAATTTTTTTCGCTTCTTCGGTGAGGTCGGAAACTCGAATTCCCAAATTGAATTTACTTTGAATCGCAGTTTGAGCTATAGAGTTTCCTCCCATCAGGGAAGCTACTAAAGTTCCTGGTACAGAGACGCTAGTTGCTTCACCTGCGCGTCCGTGAATCCCAACTAACTCGCCGCGATCGTTAAAAACAGGACCACCACTCATCCCCCGTTGTGTTTCACAACTGTATTGAATGCTGTAACCTCCATCCGCAGTGCGAGGGGTAACTCTAATCACTTCGCCAGGAGCAAATAACCTTTGCCGTCGCGCCGTTTCATTTCCCGGATCGGGCCAGCCAGAGACAAAGGCTCGTTCGCCTTGGTTAGGGCTACCTGGTAGGTTTGCTAAAGGATAGTTCTTGTCACTCTTAAATTGGACGATCGCGACATCAAGCCCTTGAATAGTTTCACCACTCTCGCCCTGTTCTTTCCCCATTGGCACGATATTTGATCGCGTGCTTTCGTCGTCTACAGGATAAACTTCGCCATCAAAGGTACGTACTCCGTAAAAACCGCCGCGACCGCGGACAACGTGTAGGTTAGTCGCCACGTAGTAAATGTTGTCACGCTTAGCGATAATCACTCCAGACCCAGGGTTAAACTCGCGTCGAGCTTCAACATCACCTTTTTGCAGGTCTTGACCAACTACCACTGTTGTTTGCGAGGCGATCGCGTCAATTTCCGTTTGATTCAACGTTTTGGAATCAGTAACAGGCTGAGTTTGCTGGGCGATCGCATCTGCTTGTACCGTGAGTCCTGTCATCTTGCCCGTAAAAGCGATCGTTGCAGCAGTAATAACTCCAGCAATAAAAATTGTCGATTTTAAATTTCGAGTTTGAAAAAACTTTTTCCAGCCATTCATAAGTAAGTCAAAAATTAAAAGTTAAAAGTCAAAACTGAGGAATCAGGAGTCAGGAGTCAGGAGTCAGGAGTCAGAAGAATATAAATACAAACACGCACCACTCACCACTCACCACTGCCAATCACCTACTATCCATTACCCATTACCAATAACAATTTAAATCTCATTTTGCGATTGAGGTTGAGCCAAGTTTTTTTCAACTTGATGCTGAAAAGCGGCGATTGGAATCGCCCAACTCAGCGCTTCCATTTGGTTGAATAGTTCTACCGATGGCTTTGTACCATCGGCAAATGTAAACACATCAATGCCTTGAAGTGGATATTTCAAGCGACCGTTGATCCCGATCAGTTCTCCTTTTTGATTCAAAACAGGTCCACCACTCATCCCTTGTTCGACTTCGTTGGTGTAACCTAAACTGTATCCTTCTGGTAAAGTTCGCTCTAAGAGTAAAGAAACAGTTCCCGTTGTCAGCCGAAATGCTTTCATTCCCCAGTTACGTGTTTCTTCAACACGACTTTTATTGAGGAATTGATAATTGGGAAAACCAGATGCATAGACGCGATCGCCTTTTGTTAAGGCAAGTGAATTTCCTAAGACAGCAACACGATAGGATTTAGGGCTATCAAATTGTAATAAGGCGAGATCGACACCTGCTAAAGTCTGCGTCAAGCGGCGGGCTGGATGAGTCGCGCCGTCAGCAGTGAGAATGGTATATTCGCCCTTCTGACTACCTGCTACTACATGGTCGCAGGTAAGAACGGTGTATGTCTGAGCCTGACGTTGTACGATTGCCCCAGAACCCATACTTGTTTTTGTCAATACTCTGACTGTCACTTGTTGAGCAACTTCTACTATCGCCGAACTTTTTACTGGATCTACAGGTGTTGTAGTCGCAATTTTTTCAGTACTAGCGTCAGATTTTGTATTCGGTTTTGATGGCATAAACCATAAGAACGCAGCGATCGCCAGCAGTCCAAGGTTAAATAAGACAATAGTGGCTAATGATAATTTCACTTTCGCTGCATCCCAATTCCCACCGCTCGATCGACTGTCATTCGTGAATTACGAGGTTCGAGTTGGCGATCGCTCTCAATCTCGACTACTCATACATTTACCTTATTCCGCTGACAACGCCTGCTCAATTTCTTCTCCAAAAGGTGCATAATATTGAGGTGCGCTTTGTTGGACTGCCGTACCTGTTCCTTTCAGGCTGAAAGTCACCAATTGCTCGAGAATTTGGCGCTCTTTGCCTCGATCTGATGTGCGCAATGTCATCAGAATATTTTTCCGGTTGCAGATTTCGTTTCGACTGCCCACATAACAAATGACTGGTCTGCTGTTAACTCGTCCGTATGTCAGTTGCAAGTTTCTCAGCTTTCCGCCTTTGGCTGCTACAACTTCAGTCAAGCGATCGCTAACTATTTTACAACGCTCGTGCGGCGTGTATTGCGTCCCAAACTCATTGCTGTTCCAGGTAATAACTGGTGCTGTGATCCGTTCGCCGCGTTTAGCGATCGTTGCATAGCCCTGACCTGAAGCTATGCAATGAAAAGTTGTCGCACCACCAGCACTAGCTACTGCTTCTGCTCGGACGAAATCGCTACCTATTCCGATCCCACTCATAACTGCGATCGCTGTTGCTAAATATTTAGTGAATTTTTTTAAATTTTTAGTTGTGTGATTGCTTATCATCGCTCGTACCTCAAGGGCAGTTAAAATTTCTATTACATTAACAGTCAGCTCAAGTACTTTGAACTTGACAAGTCTGCTTGACGAGACTAGCGTATTTGAACTATACCGCGATCTACATCCAAATATGCTACGATTCCGGTCAAATTTTGAAAAAAAATATAAAATTATACTTCGACAGCTATTTTATATACGTAACATACTTATAAAAACAGTTCATATACGTACTAAAGAAGTTAAAAGTCAAAAGTCGAAAGTCGGGGACAAGGGGGACAAGGAAGACCCAGCAGAGGGGCAGAGGGTGCAAAGGAGATTCTCCTGACTCCTGTATGGGCGGGTTTAGCGAAAGATTCGCGGCTGGTGACAATCAATCTTGGCTCAAAACCCGTCCCTACGATAACTGTTAACTAATAACCGTCAAATCTCCGACCAGTCTTGAATCAGGATTTGAGCTTGGGAATAGAGAGGACTGTCTTGAGGAATTTGTTTGGCAATAGCGATCGCTTCAGCAAAATTACTACTTCCTGCGAGTTGCTTGGCATGTTCTAAATGACACTCATTTAGTATTGCCCGCGCTTCGGCGTACACTGTTGAATCGCGGGTAACTGTTTCGGCTCTACTCGCACAAGCTTCGTATCGTGCTTGATGTTTTAAAGTTTGAATTTCATCGATAACTTGAGCTGTCAGACGAAACTGAATGTATGAATAAACTACTGCTCCCAGTGCCACAATACCAACACCAATAGCTGCACCGACAAAAAATAAAGTAGAGGTGGATAAGCGACGATGACGCGCTGGTGGAGGTATGAGGATTGAATCGTCCGTGCTGGAATTAGCTAGATTACTCTGCTGTGCGGCAGGGAACTGAACGTTTGCTCGAACTTCTTGCCTATTTGGAGGCGACAAGGTGTCTGGCAGCAATGTCGGAGGAATGACTTCTGCTTTTGTTGGCTGTGGTGGTATATAGGCTCTAGTCGTCGCCGCATCAGGTGTGACTGGAACAGATGATTGTGGGTGCGTGGGTGCAGGCGGAGATGGATGAAGAGAATTGTCGATCGCTTCTTCAGGCTTGTGGGTAAGAGTAGCCTTTAATACTTGCTTTAATTGCTCTACTGAGGCAAAGCGATCGTTAGGTGATTTTTGCAAGCACTGCATGACAGCTGCTTCTAGTTGCGGCGATAAATTTTCGCAACCAGGCTGTAACCTGATGGGGATCGGTGGTTTTGTCTTGTGTGCCATTGCCCATCCCATGCCCGTAATCGAATAGGCTTGAGCGCCAAAACCAAACGGATCTGTGCCACTGAGGAGTTCGTAGAGAATGACACCCAAGCTGTAGATATCCGCTCTTGCGTCTATAGTGTTGGCAGCCCGCAACTGTTCTGGAGCAGCATAGCGAAATGTGCCGATAAATCCATAAGTTAGATTCGTGCGATCGATCGATTCATCGCGGATTTTGGCAATCCCAAAATCCAGAATCTTCACCAGTTCTCCCAGTGCTGTAGGTACGACAAATATATTGTCTGGTTTGAGATCGCGGTGAACTACCTTGACGTGTTCGCTGGCTGTCGCTCCACTCCACCAGAGATCGATGCCTGAGTGAGCTAGACGCAATCCTTCACACGCCTGAGTCACAATTTTGATCGTTCGCTCGACGGGTAGCCGTTGCTGTTGCTTCAGCAGCTGTTTCAAGCTATCCCCGCGCAGATACTCCATGACATAAAAAGGATGCCCTTCATCCGTAACGCCATAATCGCTCACATTCACGATATGGTCGCTTTTTAGCGCAGCACAAATAGCAACTTCCCGCTCGAACCGCTTTCTCAAAGACTTTGAGGCTGCTAATTTATCCTTTAGTAGCTTCAATGCTACATGTTGTCCCAATAAGGTATCCATTGCCAGAAAAACATCGCCCATTCCGCCTGAACCCAAGCGCCTCTCCAAGCGATAGCGTTGGCGATCGCCAATACTCCGACCAATCCAGGTTTCTGGCTGAGCAGGAAATGTCATGGAGCTTTCTCTATGTGTTGCTGTTTCTGGACTTGTTGCCTTTTTTGAGCGTGCGATCGCGAACGAGACTATGATACTACTATTATTGCTTGAGCAGGGAGCAGAGGGGCAGGAGAAAGAGAGCTGAGGGAGCTGGGGAAGTTGGGGAAGTTGGGGGAGAAAAAACTGTCAACCACCAATGACCAATGACGACTCACTCTAAATCGAAATATTATCCAACAGCCGAGCGGGTTTGAGTTGTAAAGGCGTTGCACCATGTTCGTATTCGTCGGGAAAAATTGCTCTGACGCGCTTAACGACTGAAATCATGTAGCCGTAGTCTGGCGCTGAACTGTTGGGGATGTATCCTGCTTCTTGCGCCAAAATCGAGGGGACTCCATTCATGATGCGGTAAATTTGCTGACGCAGGTTTTTGTCTATATTAGGTGCAACCAAAACCACGCCAGCTGGGACTTCGTGCGGATCGGTGTAGAGAATGCGAAACTCGGTGGGGCTGAAATGCGAACTGTGTAGGTAAAATTCTTCTTTAGAAAGAGCGCCTGCCGTAGCTTTCCCTGTAGCGACCCATTCTAAAACTGTTTTAGGTGTGGGTGCAAGCATAATCTCTGCTAGAGTTAGACCGTAGAGATTGTAAATGGGAAAAAAATATCCGGTAGCTGAACCTGGCTGTCCGAGGGCAAGCGGTTGATTTTGTAATTCTTTTAACTCAACGATCGGATTATCTTTGCGCACGACTAGAATAGAGCGCAAATTAGCAATTCCCTGAAGGGATAATATCGGGGTGTATTGGTGTTTGTCGATCGCGATCGCGGCTAATCCAGGCTCGGCAAAAGCTAGAGACCAAGCATGATTCCGAATTCGTTCTAGAGCCTTATTTTCGTTAAAAGCAGGTTCTAATTGTACGATAACTCCGATTTTTTCACTTAAATATCGAGTAAATTTAGCATAACGATTGATGGTTTGTTCCCCGGCGTTATAACTGACTACACCGAGAACTAAACCTTGGCGCTTGCTCGATAGCGATCGCACCCCACATGCTGTAAGTAGAAATAATTGTAAAAGTAACGTACGGCGAGATAACTTGTTAAAAGTTGGCAGTCGGAAGATAGAAGTTGAAAATAATGTAGTAAATCGATCGGGAAGGCTCATTTTAGGAGACGACGGCAAAAATCGGCGGCTTTTTGAGGATCGGGAATTTCATTGGCTAATCGATTGACTAATTCCAACTCGGAAATTTGCATTCCAGATTTTAGAACTTTTTGAATGAGAATCGGCGCGATCGGTCCAATCAGATCGATTAAAGTTTTTTCGCACCGTTGAATAAAATTAGCATCGAGTGCTGACTGCGCTAAATTATTTGATAATTGATTATGGGAAAATTTATTGCCGTTAGTGCTGTGGGTTTGAGATTTAGCTGTTGACTCAGCTTCGATCGCTTTTGCCTGACGCTCGAATTCTGCTTGTTGCTTGGCAGGCAGGTAAACTGAGAGGTTTTCTACCAACTGCTCGACGCTGTATGATTGAGCTGCTACTTGTCGAAACACAGTAGTCGCAATCGGTCCAGCAAATTCTGTAAACAGCTTGACCAGCGATCGGTGTTGGGCTGACAGGGATACGTCGGTAGCTTCTAACGGGACTCGGGGCGCAGACAGACGTTGAGTAAAGTCAGGCGGAAAAGTTGGCTCGGGTAGTTGAGTGGTCGTTAGTTCGGATGGGTGTGCGGGAGGAGGCAGTGTAGCAATTGTCGTTGCTGCACCTAAACCTGGGACAATTGTATTATTCGCCAGATCGATCGCTACGGCAGCTTGCAAGGCACTACTTAACTCGTCTACAGAACTAAAGCGATCGCGGGGCGATTTCTGCAAGCACCGCATGACGACGGCTTCTAGTTGTAGCGAAAAATGCTCGCACCGAGGTTGCGATCGCAACTGAATCGGGGGCTTAGAAGCATGAGCGAATACCCATGACATACCGCTAATCGTATTGCTATTACGACGGAAATTAAACCCAAATGGGTCAGTTCCAGTCAGCATTTCGTAGAGAATTACGCCAAGGCTGTAAATATCGGCACGTTCGTCTACTTCTGTCCCTAGCTCAAACTGTTCGGGAGCTGCATAGTGAAAAGTCCCAATAAAAACGTTTGTCAGATTAGTAAATTCATTCGTATCGTTACAAATTTTAGCAATCCCAAAATCGAGAATTTTGACGAGTTCTCCCAATGCAGTAGGGACGAGAAAAATATTATCTGGCTTGAGATCGCGATGGACGACTTTGATCTGCTTGCTAGCGGTTGCTCCATTTTGCCATAGGTGTACGCCTTGATGCGCCAACCGCAAACCTTGACACACTTGGATCGCGATCGACAGACTGCGTTCGATGCCCAGCTGTTGCTGCTGGCGTAGCAATTGTCCTAAGCTCTGTCCTTGCAGGTACTCCATGACGTAGAAGGGATACCCCTCATCGGTAACGCCATAGTCGCTAATATTCACGATGTGATCGCTTTTGAGCGCAGCGCAGAGAGTCACTTCTCGCTCGAACCGCTTTCTCAGATCGGCTGATTCTGCTAGCGATCCTTTGAGGATCTTTAAAGCGACTAGTTTGCCAATCGGTACGTCCCTGGCGATGAAGACATCTCCCATGCCGCCCGCGCCTAGATGTTGTTCTAGTCTGTAGCGCTGGCGTTCGCCAACGCAGCGACCGAGCCAGTTGTCTTTTTGTAATGGCGAGTTCATGGAGCAGAGCGCATTAAAATCTGGTATGAAAATAAATGTTTGCCAACAGTATAGGCGATGACTTCCAAGCTAGAGGCAACTAAGCCTGCTAAAAATATATTTCTTTCATCACCATTAAAGCCTAATATGAACTTTTACTGCTAAAATTTTTTGAGGAAGGCAGAGGGTAGAGGGCAGAAGAAAAGAGTTGCATTTCGCCCTTTAGATATGCGGGGTTAAAGCTCCTAATATTTGTATTTTGTATAAGATAAAGTATAAATCGAGATATATTTCAAGAGGCAATCGCCGAAATACGTTGTCTCGATCGAATCTCCTAAATCTACGTAGATTTGTGTAGCAAACCGCGATCGCACCCCCCGCTGATTGAGATTGAGGAGATGATTCTCCTATCTGCTTTTTCCTCTTGCTTGCCTAGCACCCTCGATCGAGGCGATCGGCTCATAGCCGATTGTTTATAGCTAGCAATAGCCAATGCGAATGCGTGTTTCTCTTACTAACCGCTAACATTTGAATGTTCGTGTTCTTGGCAGCGAGCGCGCCTGACACTAGCTTTTAGCCAAGCCTGAAATCTTTATTTCTCTTTAAATACTATTTAATTGTATTGGCAGATACTATCATACGTTGCTGCGCGACATTGTAACAAGACCTTGTAACAGATGTTGTAACAATATGTGCAGAACGTGCATAGATCGAGTGAGTTGAGAGTATAAAATTTTAATGAAATTGGAGAGAACCCGAATTTTCGGTAATATACTGCAATCTCAGAGAAAAATTTTCCAGCTACGACATCAAACTACAGAATAATTAAAAAATAAAAATATTATGATTCAGTCTTCTGCACGTCTGGAGATTGGTAGACGTGACGGTAGTAAGCAAGAATTTCCACTCAACGGCGATGTGGTGCGAATTGGTCGAGCGGGAGACAATAACTTAGTTTTGAGCGAAAGTAATGTTTCGCGCTATCACGCTCAGCTTGCGCCCCAAGGTATAAGTGGATACTTGCTAACAGATTTAGGAAGTAGTACTGGCACTTTTGTCAATAATGCTAGGTTGGCTCCTAGTCAACCGAGGCAACTCAAAGATGGAGACACGATTAGAATCGGGGGTTGCGAGTTGCGCTTTTGCGGTGTTGAGGAAGTCACTACAGGTGCAACTGCAACCCAGATGACGGGGATAGGGACGACTGTTGGTTTTGAAGCCACGAATTTTGCTGCACCACCGCAAGCGATTCAGACTCAGATCGTGACACCCATATTGCGGGTGACGACTCCCGCGGGAACGCAAGATATTCCGATTGTCAAAAACCAGATGATTATCGGTCGCGATCCTAGTTGTGATGTCCCGATTAATTTTCCCCAAGTTTCGTCACGGCACGCCGAATTGGTCGAGCGTCAAGGCAGCTACACGATAGTCGATCTAGGTAGCAGAAATGGGTTGTTATATCAAGGGCAACGCATTAGCGAACGGCGGTTAATGGATGGAGACGCGATCGCGATTGGTTCTGGAATTACTCTAACTTTCCAGACAGCTGCCACCGACCAAGTACCGAGTATTACGCATCAACTGAATTTAAGCAATCGCAATAATTTAACCATCGGTCGCGACGAGCAAAACGATATTGCGATCGACCATCCGACTGTATCGCGCTATCATGCCAGAATTTCGCGTCAAGATGGGACGTTTGCGATCGCCGACCTCAATTCCAGTAACGGTACTTTCGTCAACGGCAAGCGCGTCAGCGGTTCGCAGTCGCTTAGACCTGAAGATACAATTCGCATCGGTCCGACTCGCTTTGTCTTCAACGTTGATGAGACTTTAGTGAGCTTCAACGAAGAAGGTAATCTGCGTCTGGATGCCGTGAACTTAACGAAGGTTGTCGGTAAAGGCACGACCTTGCTTGATGACATTTCGCTGTCAATCTTGCCGCGAGAATTCATCGTGATTGCCGGAGTCAGCGGTGGTGGTAAATCGACTCTACTCGACGCACTCAACGGTTTTCGTCCTGCTACAAGTGGGATGGTACTGGTAAACGGGGAAGATTTATACAAAAACTTTAATGCCTACCGTACCGAACTCGGTTACGTCCCTCAAGATGACATCATCCACAAAGAACTGACGGTCAAGCAAGCGCTCGATTTTGCTGCTCAGTTAAGGATGCCTTCAGATACGACTCCTGGCGAACGTCAAAAGCGGGTACAAGAAGTTTTGACAGACTTAGAATTGCTGCAACGCCAGGACGTACCTGTAAAAGCATTGAGCGGCGGACAGCGCAAGCGGGTATCAATTGGGGTCGAGCTAATTACCAAACCCAGCCTATTTTTCCTTGATGAAGCGACATCCGGTCTTGACCCTGGTACGGAACTTCAGATCATGAAGTTGCTGCGCAAATTGTCAGATCAGGGACGGACGATCTTGCTAATTACCCATGCTACGAAGAACGTCACGCTATGCGATCGCGTGGTATTTTTGGCGAAAGGGGGTCGAGTCGCCTATTTTGGTCCGCCAGCAGAAGCAATTGACTATTTTGGGGTGGAGGAGTTCGACCAAATCTACGGCAAGGTAGAACACGAATTATCTCCCGAAGAGTGGCAGCAACGCTTTAGAAACTCGCGTCACTATCACAAGTACGTATTAGAGCGCCAACAACAGCTGCAAATGCCCCAAATGGCACAAAGAAGCCATCGAGCCAAACAGAAACCAGGTAGCACAATTAAGCAAGTCTCGGCATGGCAGCAGTTTATCATCTTGTCGCGGCGCAACTTAGCAATTTTGATGCGCGATCGCGCTGGTTTGTTTTTGATGGGTGCGATCGCGCCAATTCTCGGCATCATGGATTTTGTAACTTGGAAGCGAGACGTTTTCAATCTTCAAGAAGGTGATGCCGGACAAGCAATCACGATGCTATTTACTACCGCTTTAATTGCGGTAATTGTAGGTAGCTTAGCTACCATGCGCGAGATTGTCAAAGAACAAGAAATCTATCGCCGCGAACGCATGATCGGGCTGAAAATTTTGCCCTATATCATGTCTAAAGTTTGGATTGGGGTCATAATAGCTCTATATCAAGCAGCAATCTTCTTGTTATTTAAATGGCTGGCGATCGAGCTTCCTGGTGGCACGCCAGAACTATTCAATATGTATGTCACTCTTTTCCTGGCTACTCTAGCTGGGATGGTGATGGGGCTTCTAGTATCGGCAATTTCGCCCAACCAAAACGTAGCACCCTTACTCACAATTATTTTCCTCGTACCGCAAATTACGTTTGGTGGGGGGATGTTACCTGTAGAGACGTTTGGTCCTCCAGGGCAGCTGATCAATCGCATCACAATTACAAAGTGGTCTTTTGAGTCGTTAGTCACGATCTCCCAAATGGGTGAAGACGTAGCTGATGATTCATACTGGAAACTATCAGAAAAAGACCGGAAAAAACAAACTGCCGAACAGAAGAAAAAGAGCCAGTGTTTAGGTAAAACACTGTTTAAAAAATGCGTTTTTCCAGGTCTAAAAGCTAAATACGACCCAGTAGTAGATAAGCCAGAGCCAGTTAAGCCGAAAGATCCGGGAAAAGCTCCTTCAGATCCTAGAAAACTCGATGACTATGAAAAAAGAGTAGACAAATACAAAAAAGATGTAGATGCCTGGCAAAAAGAATATAGCGAGTGGAAAGGAAAATATGAGGGCGCGATCAAGAGTGGAGAAGGATTGATCGAACGCTTTAAGAAAGACTATGGTGCTTCATTCAAAGTCAATTTAGCTTGGCACTGGTCGATGCTGGGAGTGCTAATAGTTGCTATGTTTGCCCTTCTATTTGGAGTCCAGAAGCGCAAAGATATTGTTTGATGTAAGTAGATAATTAAACAGCAAAAGTCAAAAGTCAAAAGTCAAAAGTCAGACATACGGAAGGGCGGGTTCACTTGAAATTTCTACGCTCGTTTGAAGATCTGAATAAACCTGCCTTGTCTCATTGCACAAAAGATAGATTCCCAAAGAGCTAGATTTGAAAAAAGCGATTTCTATTAAATCTATTTTTTCGATTTTTCAGTTAATCAATTTAAATTCAATATCAAATTATGCTACGATATTTTCGCTGGAAAGTAGTAACAGCAACGGCATTGTCAGCACTTTCATTTTTTACTTCTACACCACCAGTATTAGCTCAATCAGGCAATGCACGACCGTCTCAACCTAGTAATAATAAAAGTTGTATTTGCGACCCTAAAGATCCTTTTGATCCTCAGTCGAGAATGCCAAAAGGAGCCTTTAAAGGTCAGTGTTTGAGCTGCGAACAACGCTCTGTGAGAATGCTCTCCTCTAGGGAAGCTGCACTATATAAGCCTGCGTCAGGAACGATGTTGTTTGCTAACTTCAAACACAAGGGTAAGTACTGGGTAGCTCAGATTCCCAAAAATGCTGTAGAAGATGCCATCTTTCAAATTCAATATTTTAATGTTTTACGCAGTCCGTATAGCGCTCACGGACAAATTCGTTTTCGTCTCAAACCAGGTCGCGAAGCAATTTTAATTCCACAATCTGTAGGAGATAAGAGACAAAAAGCAATTCGGATGCGGGATTTTATTTATTCTGCTAATGCTATCTGGTTACGATCGGGTGTATGGGATCCCGTTTCAGGATTAGTTGATTTTTATGCTGTAGCCCATGAAATAGTTGGTTTAGAAGATAGAATTCAAGATGCTGTTAAGTATCCATTTACCGATCGAATCGAACAGATTAGGCTGGCATTAACTCTGCAACAAAAACAACAATTGTTGTTCAATGTCATTATGCAAGGCGATCGCGATCGCACTAACCTTATGTACGATACTCTCAAGCGGAATTGTACGACGGAATCTCTTCGAGCGATCGATCGCACGACTGGTTATCAACCCAAATCGCCACAAGAAAAACAAGAATATTTTCTCGGTATTCCCACGGGACCAGAACTCAACGAAGCTCTATCAAATCAAAATTTAACTCCCGAAACCTTGAATCAGTTGTTAACAGAGCAAATTCAAAAGCTACCAGCAGTTCAGTTGCCAACCCCTCCTTTAGATGCGATTGTCCGACGCGGACTTGTAGACCCTCGTAAAATGCCAAATTTAGAAGCAGAATTTGCTACTGAATTCAGCAGTCGAAAACGTTAATTAATACAACTTTTCTTGACAAAACTTTTCTTGACAACATGCAACCATGAAATCTCTACCAAAAAATACAAATATTTTTTTAACAAGAGTTGCATTATGTTGGGGATTGCTCGGTATCTCTCAGCCACTAAATGCTCAATCTCCTGCCAATACAGCAAATCTTATTCCTAATGTTAGATCTGCACAATTTGAACAATTGTGTTTACAGCGCTCTGTAGCCTGTGCGGATATTGGCAAAGCTGCTCATCTGACCACAAATTTAATTTATCAGTTGTTTGACACTGAAAGAACAAAAAACCCGACTCAGCGTGCTAACGTTGTTAATCAGATCGCTCGATTATATGAAGCCAAAAGCATTAATGTAGTCAACAAAAGATTAAAACTCTCTGATTTTTTCATTGTGAAAAAAGATAGAGTTTTTGGCGGGTATGCAATTTTAATTCGGCAGCTAGGAAAGCACCAGACAGGAAGAAGAAAACTTTCTTATGTTATTGCCTTTAAAGGAACTTACGTAGGATTGGAAGATCCCAACGACTTAGCTGCGAACGTAGCGGGATTACCAGTTAATCTGTATGGAAATGCGGCAGTTTTGATCCACGAAGGATTTAAAAACTATGCTGGTTCGGTTTTTGCAGATGCAAAATCAAAAGAATTAGTAGCTGAAATTTTACGCTGGCAAAAACAGCCTAATACGGATATTGAAGTTTTAATTACCGGACATAGTTTAGGTGGGACGGCAATTCTATATGCTGCCATGCTAGCAGATGCAGGAATTTTACCTAAGAATATGAGAATTATAGTTTTTGGTACGCCTGCATTTACGCAACAAAACTTTCAACAGCGATATCCAACCCTGGTTTCGAGAATAACTAGGGTTGAGACTGAAGGAGATTTTCTTAGCTATGAAAAGCCAGGGTTGATGCGACCAATTTATGATACTCTCAGTTATATTCCTTTAGGGAAGCCCATGAAAGCTACAGCTCCTGAAGAATACAGAGAATTAATGGAAGAAAGAGAGATAGTCTTAAAACAGTATCAAGCTTCCTCTTCTCAAGAATCAAGAGCTAATTATCTCAATGTTATGAAAAAAGTCATTACGATGCAGTCAAATATTCATGTGTATGGCTATCGATACTTTTATGAATATTATCGCAGAACTCAAGGTGCTAATTTAACTAGAAGTGGTAGTCGCTAATTGAGAGGTGCATCATGTGGGATCGGGAATTTTTAAAAAAGCAATATTTTCTAGATGTTTTAATGCTAATACTTGCATTTGCTTGAACGATCTTGATGCGATCGCAAACGCACTAACTGACATACTAAAGCAGGAATAAAGTTGTTGTCGTATGCCTTAGTTTGACATTGGCTCAGTCATCAAGCGTAGAACTAGAATAAAGTATACCTTGCGGAAACCTGTCCTATGGTTACTACTATTCAAATAAAAACTTATACAGTTGAAGAATTTCTCGAACTGGATCTACCAGAAGGAAAAACATACGAACTCATAAATGGCATTATAGTACCGATGGTAAATCCATCTGGAAAACATGAAAATTTGCGTAGCGAGTTATTGTTTACGCTGAAATTAGAAAATAAAAGGGCTAACTTAGGGTTACTCATTCATCCTCAACCAGTACTCCTACTAGGTAGGAAGGATACTCACAAGCCTGACTTAATTGTCATCAAACGCGAAGATTGGAATCGGCAAACTCAAGTAGAAGCAGTACTGAGAGAACCGCCTAGCATCGCAATTGAAATTGTTGGCACTAACTGGGAAGACGACTATAGAAACAAACCCATTTGGTATGCTGCTTTTGGTGTACAAGAACTATGGATTATCGATCCGCTATTTCATCTCGATAAATATCCAGGTAGAAGAAATCCGAAAATCTTGCAACCGACAATTTCTGTGGGACAACTGGTAAATTCTGACAGCATTTTGACAGAAAAAGAATACCACTTTGAAAGTTTTACAGGGAGCGATCGCATCAAATCTCAATTTTTTCCCGAGCTAAATTTAACTGTAGCTGAAATAATTGCCTTTGGAGAAGGAATCTAAAAAACATCCAGTGGATTGATGCTGTCTGGTAGCAGAAACCTTTATGCTAGTACGAGTGAACTAAGTAGTAACTGTGAATGTCTGACCTCATCCTCTTCTGGCATCGTCGCGATTTGCGGATTTCTGACAACACCGGACTAGCTGCGGCAAGGCAACGAAGTCAAAAGGTCGTAGGAGTATTCTGCCTCGACCCCAATATTTTAGAACGAGATGATGTCGCTCCCGTGCGAGTTACGTACATGATAGGCTGTTTGCAGCAACTACAGCAGCGTTACGCTCAAGTTGGCAGCCAATTATTAATTTTGCAAGGCGAACCCCGTGAAGCCATTCCAGCGCTGGCTACTGCCCTGAGAGCAAAAGCTGTATTCTGGAACTGGGATGTAGAACCATATTCTCAGGTACGCGATCGCACTGTCATAGAAAGCTTAAAAGAAAAAGACATCCAAGTTTTAGAAGAGAATTGGGATCAGATTTTACATTCCCCAGACGATATTTTTACAGGTTCCAACCAACCATATACCGTATTTACTCCCTTCTGGCGGAATTGGAGTAGCAAACCGAAAGCTGCACCCGCAGAAGCATTAAAAGATGTAGAAGGGTTGTCAGAACAAGAATTACAAATTGCACAACAAGCAGGCGCGATCGCCCTACCGACTGCAAAAGATTTAGGATTTAATTGGGAAAATGGCTTAGTTATCGAACCAGGAGAAGCAGCAGCACGAGAGAGATTAGAACAATTCTGCCATCGGGCGATCGAAGAGTATAAAGAACAGCGAAATTTTCCTGCTTATGATGGGACATCTCAACTAAGTGCAGCATTAAAATTTGGTGCGATCGGTATTCGTAGAGTTTGGGCTGCTACAGTTGAGGCAATGGACAATACTCGTAGCGATGAAGCACAGACGAGTATTCGCGCTTGGCAGCAGGAACTTGCATGGCGAGAATTTTATCAACACGCCATGTATCATTTCCCCGAACTCGAACAAGGCGCATATCGACAACAATTTAAGAATTTTCCTTACGAAAATAACGAAGAATATTTTCAAGCTTGGTGTGAAGGTAGAACGGGTTATCCAATTGTCGATGCAGCAATGCGACAGATGAATAATATTGGGTGGATGCATAATCGTTGTCGCATGATCGTCGCAAATTTTCTCACCAAAGACTTACTCATCGATCCGAGATTGGGAGAAAAATATTTTTATCAAAGACTAATTGACGGGGATCTTTCAGCTAACAATGGCGGTTGGCAGTGGAGTGCTTCAAGTGGCATGGACCCCAAACCAATTAGAATTTTCAACCCTGCTAGTCAAGCCCAAAAATTCGATCCTGAAGGAGAATATATTCGCGAGTGGCTGCCAGAATTGCGCTCTTTTGACACAGAAGAGTTACTGAGTGGAAATATTTCAAAACGCGCTCGCGCTGCCGTAGACTATCCTAATCCAATCGTGGATCATAAAATTCAACAGCGACAGTTTAAAGTTATTTATCAACAGCAGAAAGAATTGTAGAGACGTTACATGTAACGTCTCTACAATTCTCCAACCCCACAATACGAGATAATCGATCGCAGCATTAGAGGAAAGCAGTGAAAGTTTTAGTCGTAGGTAATGGGGGCAGAGAACACGCGATCGCTTGGGCTTTGTTGCGATCGCCCCAGGTGGAACAGGTATTTTGTACTCCTGGTAATGGGGGAACGGCGACGCTGTCACGCTGTCAAAATTTGCCCTACTCCGTGGATGATTTTGAACGGATCGGTCAAGCAGTTCGAGAACAGGGGATCGATCTCGTGGTAGTGGGTCCAGAAGTTCCTCTGGCTATGGGAATTACAGATTATCTCCAAGCTCAAGGCGCAATGGTATTTGGTCCTACCAAAGCTGGGGCGCAAATTGAAGCAAGTAAAGCCTGGGCAAAAGCTTTGATGCAGAAAGCAGGAATTCCCACCGCTAAAGCTGCTGTATTTACCCAGGAATCTGCTGCTAAAGATTATGTCACCGCACAAGGAGCGCCCATAGTCGTCAAAGCTGATGGATTAGCCGCAGGCAAAGGCGTGATCGTAGCCGAAACAGTCGCACAGGCACATCAAGCTCTAGAAGCGATTTTCGCGGGGCAATTTGGCGACGCGGGTAAGTTCGTTGTCATTGAAGAATGCTTAATCGGACAAGAAGCCTCTGTATTGGCATTGACAGACGGAATAACGATTCGTCCCCTACTACCAGCCCAAGACCACAAACGCATCGGAGAAGGGGATACAGGCGAGAATACGGGCGGAATGGGAGTGTATGCCCCTGCTCCCCTGGTTACGCCAGAATTGATGGCAAGGATCGAACGAGAGGTATTACAGCCTGCAATCGCCACTTTACGCTCTAGAGGCATCGACTACCGAGGTGTATTATATGCAGGTTTGATGATTGCTCCTACAGGGGAATTTAAAGTTCTAGAATTCAACTGTCGCTTTGGCGATCCTGAAACCCAAGCTATTTTACCTTTACTGGAAACCCCCCTAGAAGAGTTACTCGTGGCTTGTTGTCAGCAAAAACTAGGTGAATTGCCTCCCATCGCCTGGAAGCCGGGAGCCGCCGCCTGTGTCGTCGCCGCCGCCAAAGGCTACCCAGGTGCATATGAAAAAGGTCAAGTCATCACAGGAATAGAATCAGCCCAGGCTTCGGGGGGTTGTGTATTTCATGCTGGGACTAAAGCGGGAGTTGGGAGTCGGGAGTCGGGAGTCGGGAAAGACGATATACCCATACTCACAGATGGAGGAAGGGTTTTAGGCGTAACTGGAGTAGGAGAGAATTTTGAGCAAGCGATCGCCCTTGCTTATGATGCGATTGCCCAAATCCATTTTGACGGCATCTACTATCGCCGCGACATCGGCTATAGAATTCGGAATTCGTAATTTATCCTCTTCCCGACTCCTGTACGGGCGCACTGCTGTGCGCCCCTACGGCTCCCCTCTTTGTCTTTTAAGTCGAAAAACTTTACCTTAGAACAAAGGACTTATAAGATACCAATTTTTATTCACATGTTAGCGCCGTTAAAAACAATCCGAGAAGCGATCGCCCGTTGGTGGTTTGAGTTAACTCTGCCAACTAAGTTGATGGCTGCTGCGACGCTGGTGGTTTCGTTAATTGTCAGTGGTTTCACTTTTTGGGCAGTTAACACGATTCAAGTGGATGCAAGGGTAAATGAAACCCGCTTCGGACGTGACTTGGGGTTGTTACTTGCTTCTAACGTTGCCCCTCTGGTAGCGGAGAATAATTACACCGAAGTCGCTCAGTTTTCTCAACGCTTCTACAGCAGCACTTCTAGCGTGCGCTACATGCTCTATGCCGACGAAGCAGGAAAAATCTTTTTTGGAATTCCTTTTTGGGAACCAGCCGTACAAAATTCACTGACAATTGAGCGCCGGATTCAGCTACCAGAAGATTACGCCGCTAATTCTGAATTGCCGATGGTGCGGCAACACCGAACGCCTGATGGGGAAGTCACGGATGTTTTCGTCCCGCTCAACCATGAAGGTAAATATTTGGGAGTATTAGCAATTGGAATCAACCCAAATCCTACAGTTGTCACCTCTTCCAATCTCACCCGCGATGTAACAATTGCTGTTTTCGTCTCAATTTGGGTCATGGTCATTTTGGGTGCTGTGTTTAATACTCTCATGATTACCAAACCCATCAAAGAGTTATTGACGGGTGTGAAAAACATTGCTGCTGGCAATTTTCAACAGCGGATCGATTTGCCTTTGGGAGGAGAACTCAAGGAATTGATTTTCAGCTTTAATGAAATGGCAGAACGTTTAGAGCGTTACGAGGAACAAAATATCGAAGAACTCACTGCCGAGAAAGCTAAATTAGAAACTTTAGTTTCTACTATTGCTGATGGTGCTATCCTACTTGACACCAATATGCAAGTGATTTTAGTCAATCCCACAGCACGACGGATTTTTGGCTGGGAAAATGGAGAGGTCATTGGAGATAGCGTCTTAAATCATCTACCAATCTCAGTGCAAGCAGAATTAAATCGCCCTTTATACAAAATAGCAAGGGGAGAAAGCGAAAGTGCAGAGTTTAGAATTCCGCTTTCTCAGCCAACTATGCGTACGATTCGGATTCTTCTGACTACCGTTCTCGACCAACATCGAGAAAGTATTAAGGGAATTGCTATGACAGTGCAAGACATTACTCGCGAAGTCGAACTGAATGAGGCGAAAAGCCAATTTATTAGCAACGTCTCTCACGAGTTACGCACGCCTTTGTTTAATATCAAGACTTATATTGAAACCCTTCACGACTACGGTGAAAACCTCAGCACCGAAGAACAGCGGGAATTTTTAGCAACTGCAAATAACGAAACCGATCGCCTCACTCGTTTGGTTAATGATGTCTTAGACTTATCTCGTTTAGAATCTTCTTGTCGGATTTATCATTTTGAAGGGGTAGATTTAGCACAAGCAATCGAACAAACTTTACGAAATTATCAGTTGAATGCTAAAGACAAAGGAATTGAATTAATTCAGCAACTCGAACCCGAACTACCACAAGTTTTCGGACATTACGACTTATTGCTTCAAGTATTCACTAATTTAGTTGGCAACGCGCTTAAATTTACTGAGCAAGGTGGAAAAGTAGCAATCCGTGCGTATAAAATGGAGCCTGCAAGCGGCGATCGCATTGTCTCTCCCCAAGTAAGAATTGAAATCTCAGATACGGGAATTGGTATCGATCCAGAGGATCAAGCAGCTATTTTCGATCGCTTTTTCCGCGTGGAAAACCGCGTACACACTTTAGAAGGAACTGGGTTAGGACTTTCTATTGTGAAAAATATTATGGACAAGCATCACGCCAATATTCATTTAGTCAGCGAGGTTGGTGTAGGGACAACTTTCTGGTTCGATCTAGCAGTCTTTCAAGTACATAGTAACAAGACTGTTGGCATACCAGAAGTAGAAATTTCAACTGAAAATACAATTGATACAACCGCTCATGTAGTTTAATAGTGGTGAATGCGATCGCGTACAGTTGTTATATCCTGCCATCCATAGGCAGTTTCTTTTAACATTACCCTGCCTCTTTCAATTTGTTTTTCGTATACTTTTTGTCCACCAATATTTTCATAAAACCCGCAAGCAGGGTTATTTGCTAATACCCAAACCAACATTGAGTTAAATCCTAAGTCAGATAGTTTATCCACAACAGATAGGATTAATTTGTATCCAATTTCCTGACGCTGGTATGCTGCTAAAATGTATATGGCATATAACTCACCTTTGTAAGTGCGATCGCCAGTGCGTTCTTTTCCACCGTTAGCAAAACCAATGATTTGTCTCGAATCATTTTCAGCTACATAAATAAATTGGCTGCTACTCATCGTAGCTTCTATAATTTTTTGCCAAGCGTTCTCTCGCTGTTGGTAAGAGATTTTAGCTAGATACGACTCTGGGACAATTCCTTTATATGTCGTATACCAAGTATCTACATGTACCCGTGCGATCGCTTGTACGTCATGTATATTGGCTTCTCGTATAATCATTACTCGCTTATCCTTGCCGAACTTCGAGTTTAGCAGCCCATGCTATAATTTTTACAAATTTCTTACCATAGTTTGTGCGATCGATCGATGGAAACAACCCGCTTGTCAAGTGAAGGTCAAGTTATTATCCCAAAAGCGTTGCGCAATATTCATGGTTGGGAAGCAGGACAAAAATTGATTGTAATTGATACGGGTGATGGCATTCTGCTTAAACCTAAAAAGCCTTTCCCAGAAACAACATTGCAGAATGTTGCAGGATGTCTGAAATATCAAGGTACGCCTAAAAGTCTAAGTGAAATGGAAGATGCGATTCGTCAGGGTGTAGCGGAGCAGTGGCGTGGTTGCAGTTGACACGAATATTATCATAGCTATTTTGCTAAAAAAGAAAATATAGCTCCAGCTTGTTGTAAATCCACATTACCACCGCTGATAACCACTCCAACTCTCGCCCCTGGTGCAGCAACAGCACCCTCCAATAAAGCCGCGGCGGCTAATACTCCAGTGGGTTCGACGACAATTTTCATCCTTTCCCACAAAAAATACATGGTGCGTTTAATTGCATCTTCCGAAACTGTCACCATGTCATCTACATATTTCAAAACCAAAGGAAATGTAACCTTCCCTAACGATGGAGTTCGAGCGCCGTCAGCAATTGTATCGGGATTACGAACCGTATGCAGGATTTTGCTATGAAACGATCGCGTCGCATCATCTGCTCTTTCCGGTTCTACACCAATAACTCTACATTGCGGGGAAAGTGTTTTAGTTGCGATCGCGCATCCCGATAACAAACCTCCACCACCACAACAAACTAAGAGTAAATCTAATTCTCCCACTTCTTCGATTAATTCTTTCGCAGTTGTACCCTGTCCGGCGATAACTTGAGAACGGTCGTAGGGGTGAATAAAAGTGAGTTGGCGTTCCCGACATAGTTCGGCTGCTAACTCTTCCCTTGTCATTTTAGCGCGATCGTACAACAGTACCTCTGCACCATAACCCTGCGTAGCAGCTAACTTCACAGCTGGCGCATCCTTCGGCATGACAATTGTAGTGGGAATGTTGAGTAACTGACCAGAAAGTGCGATCGCCTGAGCGTGATTTCCTGAAGAAAATGTGAGTACACCCTGCCGTTTTTGTTGTTCTGAGAGCTGCGACAAGGCATTATACGCCCCCCGAAATTTAAATGCTCCCATCCGTTGAAAATTTTCGCACTTAAAAAACACTTGTCTTTGCGTCAGTTCGTTTACCGTTCTGGAAGTCATTACGGGAGTTTTGTTAGCAACACCTGTCAACCGTTGGTGTGCTGCTTCGATATCTGCAAAGGTGACAATATTGGTGTCGATGGGAGCTTCTGTTTTAGACATGACTCAAAGCGATGAGGAAACAGACTAATAACAACCCTAAAATTAACAACAAAGATTGATTGCGCTTCAGCCAATTTTGCAACACAATAGCAGGACTCTTGCTTTTCTGTCTTTGCTCCTCCTCCAGTCGTTTTTGCTCGATGTTTTGGTAAAGCGTACACTCTGTCGCATATGGACGCTGGGGATACGTGCAGCTATCATCTAAATGGTAAGTGCAGGTTTTACACAAAGGTTCGTCACCGGTAGCACGGTGTAAGGGAATGCCTGGATGACCGAATGCTTTGAGCGGCGTGCGGCAATAAGGACAGTTGACTACCTGAGAGTCAACTGCTTGATGACAACGGGGACAGGTAGGCATGGTACAAAGCAATTATGACTGAGGAAACTTGCGGACTTGATACTCGGATGACTGAATCAACTCGTAGGTTTTCCCCATCTGCTGGGCAAACTTAGCATCAATCTTGTCGAGTTGCTCGATAGGGATAGATTTCCATTGTTCTCGCGTTGCCCAACGAATAATTATCGCAACCTCCATTGGTGCGTTGGGTTCTATCCAAACCTCTTTACTGAGAAATCCAGGATAGCGAGATAGTGCTGTTGTCCAAATTTCTGCATCTTTTTGGATAAATTTCTCCCTTAATTCAGGAGTGACTTTAAACTTGAGAAACTCGATAACCACGCGCTTTTTTCTCTACTGCTTGAAAGGATGCCGATCGCCAAATTTGCCAGAATATAACAGGAGGAGTTGGGGTGACATGTTTTTAGCATAGCTCGATCGCAGCGCTATTTCTGTACGGGCGGGTTCACCCGAAATCTCTGTAAGTCACAAAGTCTCTTGGTAAACCCGCCCGTACAACTTGTTGATAAATTCCTTTAACTAACCGGATAGCAGGATGGATAATAACAACTGGATTAAACAACTATTGATGCTTGGTGTTGGTACGACTTCCCTTGTAGCTGAGAAGTTGCGGGAAGTAAGCGATGAATTGGTCAAGGATGGCAAAATGAATTCTGACCAAGCCAAAGTGTTTGTAGACAACATGATGCAGCAGCTCAAGATCGATCCCACAACTTTTGAGGCGCAGTTGCAACGGCAGATCCGCAATGTCATGCAGGATCTTGGCGTACCCCGTCAGTCAGAAATGGACGAGTTACGGGGACGGATCGATCGCCTAGAGCGTCAAATCCGCGATTTGGAAAATAAGATGTGGCGATAATAGTTAATGGTTAATGGTTGATGGTTAATGGCGATGAACGATTAACTATCAACCATTAACAACCACCAACTACCAACTACCAATTACCAACTACCCCATTATCAAGATATAGTAGTGACGCACTTGCATAGCTGAAGGAGGGTCTAATTTTGAAAGAAATTCTCATCAGCGTGGGAATTACGTTAGTTTGCGTAGTGCTTTTGGTGCTAGCTCAGGTAGGAGGAGCGAAAGATAATGCTCTGGCTGAAACTACATCTGTTAAAGCATCAACTCAAGCTACATCCAGCACGCTTATAGCTGAGAAGCCAACGCAAACCCCAACTGCACCAAATAAGGTAACTCCAATGTCTGACGATAAAGCAATTACAACTGATTCTGGGCTGAAATACACCGTCCTCCAAGAGGGAAGCGGAGAAACGCCGAAAAAAGGTCAAACCGTCGTAGTTCACTATACGGGAACTTTAGAAGATGGTTCTAAGTTTGATAGCTCTCGCGATCGCGGTCAACCTTTTTCGTTTAAGGTTGGTGCGGGACAGGTCATTAAAGGCTGGGACGAAGCACTCAGCACGATGAAAGTAGGCGAACGTCGCCAGATTGTTCTTCCCCCAGAATTGGGTTACGGCGCTCGCGGTGCGGGTGGCGTTATTCCTCCCAACGCTACGCTGATTTTTGACGTGGAGTTGTTGAAGGTTAATTAATTAGTCATTTGACTTGTCATTTGTCATTGGCAAACACAAATGACCAATGACGAATGACAAATGACAATTGAAAAATTCTGCTTAAAAATTCTGCTTGGCTAAATTCACAAATTTGGTCAAGTTTGGATCGAATAATAGCTTGACAGTTCCGGTGGGACCGTTGCGGTGTTTGGCAATGATGACTTCAGCAATGTTGCGATCGGGAGAGTCGGGGTTGTAATAAGAATCGCGGTAAAGCATAATGACGATATCCGCGTCTTGTTCGATCGAACCCGATTCTCGCAAGTCTGACATCATCGGGCGTTTGCTATTCCGGGCTTCTACACTACGGCTGAGCTGAGAAAGGGCAATAATTGGTACGTTGAGTTCTCTCGCTAAACCTTTGAGCGATCGCGTGATTTTTGATAATTCTTGGACGCGATTATCACCGCTACCTTCCATTAATTGTAAATAATCGATCAGAATTAAACCTAATTCTTTACCTTTTTCTGCTTGCAGGCGACGAGCTTGACTACGCATTTCCATCACGGTAATGTTTGGCGTATCGTCAATATATATCGGTAAATCTGACAGTTCGCCGATCGCGTGAGACAATAATTCCCACTCGTTCTGAGCAATTCTTCCCGTTCGCAACCTCTGACTCTCAATTCCCGCTTCGCTGGACAACAAGCGCTGTACTAGCTGCTCTTTTGACATTTCCAAACTAAATACTGCAACAGGAAACTTGTGCAGTCTCGCAATATTATGCGCTAAACCTAGAGCAAAGCTGGTTTTTCCCATTGCTGGACGACCAGCGATAATAATCAAGTCGGAACGCTGGAAACCGCCCGTCATCGCATCGAGATCGTAATAGTTACACGATAGCCCAGGCTGGGCAATGCCTTGATTATGACTCTCAATATCTTGAAAGGTATAGATTAAAGTATCAGAAATTGACACTAATTTCTGCTGCGGGCGTTCTTGAGTCACGCCAAAAATCTTTTGTTCTGCTTGGTCGAGGACAGTTGCTAGCTCTTTATCTGTCTCAAATCCTAGTTGTACGATTTCATTTCCCGATGTAATTAGCTGACGGCGCAGGTATTTATCCATCACCAAGCCAGCTAAAGCATCGATATTAATTGCCGAAACAGTCCGGTCTACCAACTGGACTAATTTACTTTTACCACCAATTTTACTGAGGAGTTCGCGATCGCTCAACCAACCAACAACACATAGTAAATCGGTAGGTTTACCCTGCGAGTGCAGTTGCAGTGCGGCGCGATAAATTTCTTTATGGGCATCAATATAAAAAGCATCTGCAATTAGGCGATCGCTCACTCTGCCAATTGCTTCAGGGTCGAGTAGAATACCACCCAGGATCGCTTCTTCTGCCTCAACATTTTGAGGTGGCAGGCGATCGACTCCATTCTCTAAAAATTTTTGTTGATTATTGTACATATATAAAAAATAACAGGCAAAAGTTCAAGAGGCTGTCTCTACTTTTACCCGATTTTTTCATAAGTGGTAATTGGTAATTGGTAAATGGGAAGAAGTGAGAGTTAACCAAAAACTAACAACCAACAACTAACCACCAATTATTCTGCTACAACCTTCACTTCTACCGTTGCTGTCACATCTTGATGTAACTTCACATCAGCTTTGTAAGTACCGAGTTTGCTAATGTCAGGTAAGGTAATACCACGACGATCCACTTCTTGACCGATCGCTTGCTGAATTAAGGTAGCTAATTCGCGGTCTGTCACCGTACCAAAGATTGCTTCTTTCTCCCCTACTTGCTTGGCAATGGTGAAACTGCCAACTTTTTCTAAAGCCGCTTTCAATTCTTGTGCTTGCTGCTTTAATTCTAATTGCCGTTGCCGTTCAACTTCTCGACGACGTTCGACTTGCTTTAAAACTCCAGGTGTAACTGGTACTGCCATTTTTTTAGGCAGCAAATAATTGCGGGCGTAGCCAGGGGCTACATCAACTAGGTCGCCATTTTTGCCTAGCTTAAGTATGTCTTGCGTTAAAACTAATTGCACTCGTTTCGCCATGAGCTGTCCTGTATACTTAAATATTTTTCTGCGATCGCGGTTACTACTGAAGATAGGATACCAAACCAATCCTTTGCACCGGACTACCCCCTATCATCCTTCTACCAGAGAAAGATAAGAGGGGGTAGAGTACCTGTACCAACAGGTTTTTAGCCTTGAGCCGCGACCGACGGTATGAAAAGGCTCTTACCTTTGCTACCGTCTCCAGACTCATCTTTAATGGAGCTAGGGCAAGATTTACTATTTTAGTTGAATTGTAGAGATAAATGCAAGTAAGGGTGGGTTCGCCAACCATATTTATTGCTCAACTTAAAAATCTCTGTAAACCCGCCCTTACCAAACTTAGAGAAAGCAAAAAGCGCCCCCTTTCTAGGGAGGCGCTTATGAGTTAGAAGCGCGAATTAGCCATTAAGGGAAGGAGCTTCCACTGCTGCTAAGTCGAGGGGAAGTTGTGAGCGTTGCGCTCGTGCATCACTTCCATACCCAGGTTAGCGCGGTTGAGGATGTCTGCCCATGTGCCAATCGCATGTCCTTGAGAGTCAACCACCGACTGGTTGAAGTTGAAGCCGTTGAGGTTGAACGCCATGGTGCTGATGCCCAAGGAGGTGAACCAAATCCCGATCACGGGCCATGCTGCGAGGAAGAAGTGCAGCGCGCGGCTGTTGTTGAACGAAGCGTATTGGAAGATCAAACGACCGAAGTAACCGTGTGCGGCAACGATGTTGTAGGTTTCTTCTTCTTGTCCGAATTTGTAACCGTAGTTCTGAGATTCGGTTTCGGTAGTTTCACGTACCAAGGAGGAAGTCACCAAAGAACCGTGCATCGCGCTGAACAGCGCTCCACCGAACACACCAGCTACACCTAATTGGTGGAAGGGGTGCATTAGGATGTTATGTTCGGCTTGGAACACTAACATGAAGTTGAATGTTCCCGAAATGCCCAAAGGCATCCCGTCTGAGAAAGAACCTTGTCCGATTGGGTAGATTAAGAAGACTGCGGTTGCTGCTGCTACTGGTGCAGAGTATGCTACGCAGATCCAAGGACGCATTCCTAGACGGTAGGATAGTTCCCACTCACGTCCCATGTAGCAGAATACACCGATTAAAAAGTGGAAAATTACCAATTGGTAAGGTCCACCGTTGTACAGCCATTCGTCTAATGATGCTGCTTCCCAAATTGGGTAGAAGTGCAAGCCGATGGCGTTGGATGAAGGCACAACTGCACCAGAGATGATGTTGTTGCCGTAAATTAAGGAACCTGCTACTGGTTCGCGGATCCCGTCGATGTCTACCGGGGTGCGGCGATGAAGGCGACGATGAAGCAAGGTGGTTGCAGCTAGTAAGGTGGGGATCATCAACACGCCGAACCAGCCAATATACAGGCGGTTTTCCGTGCTGGCTACCCAGTTACAAAACTGTTCCCACAAGGAAGCGCTTTCGCGTCTTTGTAATGTGGTTGTCATGGTTCTATGTATTGCGTTTGGTTATGCAAATCAGGGTTTGTTTTCCCTGTTGTTAACACTATAAGAAACTTCATTGAGTTTTGTAAAGATTATGAAGATTAGCTTATATTATCTTTGCTATAAGTTTTACTATAGTTTAGTCAGTTCATATGAAAGACAGAGCGGCTGAAAACTCTTCACAGCAAAGCTTTCAGCCGCATAATCGAAATCCAATACAAGCTCGAAAATTACTCTTTCTATCAGTAATTTAATTATTATTTCTTCCTCAGCTCCCTCAGCTCCCTCAGCTTATCCACACAGAAATGTCTCTGTGAAACACGAGTCAACCAGGAGGCCAACTCATTTGTCGCCCGCCGAGAATGTGAAGGTGCATGTGATCCACGGTTTGTCCGCCGTCTGCACCAGTATTAATCACGACGCGATAGCCGTTATTCAGTCCTACTTGCTGGGCGACTCGCTTAACAGTTAGTAACAAATGACCCATGAGGGCGTGGTCGTGAGATTCGGCATCCGATAGCTTGGCTATAGGTTTTTTGGGAATCACGAGGATGTGAACGGGGGCTTGGGGATTAATATCTTTAAATGCGATCGCCAGTTCGTCTTCATAAACGATATTGGCGGGAATTTCTTTACGAATGATTTTGCCAAAAATAGTATCTGTGGTTTCACTCATGCCAATCGCCCTTGAACTCTGTTAGAGATTCTAAAGGGTTCTTGTCATGGAAGAAATATAAAATGCTGGCACGGGTTTGGAGTGCATCAATTGTTGGCATCGATGCCGTCAAAGTAGGAGTCGAAATCGATGTCTCGGCGGGGCTACCGGGAATTGTCGTGGTAGGATTACCGGATCTGGCAGTTCAGGAGTCGAAAGAACGGGTGAAAGCAGCGCTCAAAAACGCTGGTTATGCTTTTCCGTTGAAAAGGATCGTAATTAACTTAGCGCCAGCAGATATTAGGAAAGAAGGACCCAGCTTCGATTTACCGATGAGCGTGGGCATTTTGGCGGCTTCAGAGCAGGTCAACCCGCAAATGCTAGGGGATTTCTTATTTCTGGGTGAAGTCTCCTTGGATGGCGGCTTGCGGGCAGTGGCTGGTGTCTTACCCGTGGCGGCAGCGGCGCAAAAAATGGGGATTACTGGGTTAGTCGTACCCGCAGATAATGCCCAGGAAGCAGCTTTAGTACAAGGGATATCAGTGTATGGTTTTCAATCTTTATCGGAAGTCGCAGCATTTCTCAACCAGCCAGAAAAGTATCAGCCCGTGCAGTTTGAAGGCAAGCGGGAGATCGTAAGAAGTGTCCATTTTGGTGCAGATTTAAAAGATGTCAAAGGACAAGCTCACGCTCGTAGAGCCTTAGAAATTGCCGCAGCTGGGGGGCATAACTTAATTTTCGTGGGTCCACCAGGGAGTGGGAAGACGATGTTGGCTCGTCGTCTACCGTCAATTTTGCCACCACTCAGTTTCAATGAGGCGTTGGAAGTTACCCAAATTCATTCGGTAGCAGGGTTATTGAAAAATAAAGGTTCGCTGGTTGCAGAACGTCCCTTCCGCAGTCCCCACCATTCCGCCTCTGGTCCTTCTTTAGTTGGTGGCGGGACTTTTCCTCGTCCTGGGGAAATTTCTTTAGCTCATCATGGTGTTTTATTTCTCGATGAATTGACGGAGTTTAAGCGAGATGTCTTGGAATTTCTGCGCCAGCCTTTAGAAGACGGTCACGTCACTGTATCTCGTACCCGCCAATCGGTGATGTTTCCCGCCCAATTTACTTTAGTCGCGAGTACAAATCCTTGCCCTTGCGGTTACTTTGGCGATTCCATCCAAGCGTGTACCTGTTCCCCGCGACAAAGAGAGCAATACTGGGCAAAACTTTCAGGTCCCTTGATGGATCGAATTGACTTGCAGGTGGCTGTGAATCGGCTCAAACCAGAGGAAATTACCCAGCAGCCAACGGGGGAAGATTCGGAAAGCGTCAGGCAAAGAGTGCAAGCAGCACGCGATCGCACCCGCGATCGGTTTGAGTCAGAATTGTCTGTTAGTTGTAACGCAGCAATGCAAAGTCGTCATCTGCGGAAGTGGTGTCAATTAGATGATGCTTCTAAAAGCTTATTAGAAGGAGCGATTCGGAAATTAGGCTTGTCAGCTAGAGCCAGCGATCGCATTCTCAAAGTGGCGCGGACAATTGCCGATTTAGGCGCAGAAAAAAACCTGCAAAGCCATCATGTTGCCGAGGCAATTCAGTATAGAACTATAGATCGAATGCAGTAATCGCGCTAAATTACGCATTAGCCTCATACAATATAGTGCTGAGCCTCTATTTCTGTCCCCGTGTTAGCCCAACCGTCATCAGGATTACCTCGCCGTCCGCGTCGCCTGCCAAATCAGCGCTGGCAAATACATCCAGCTCAACCGGAGTTGGTCAGCCAGTTGACAACAATAAACCAGCTCTCACCTATAGTCAACCAGCTTTTAGTCAATCGCGGCATCGAGACACCAGCGCAGGCAGAA
The DNA here is from genome assembly GCF_032860985.1 of Chroococcidiopsis sp. SAG 2025. Classification (GTDB taxonomy): domain Bacteria; phylum Cyanobacteriota; class Cyanobacteriia; order Cyanobacteriales; family Chroococcidiopsidaceae; genus Chroococcidiopsis. The sequence goes on along the minus strand of NZ_JAOCNC010000001.1, from coordinate 4,206,797 downwards.
ATATTTATCAATCCAGAAACTTTAGATTTGCCCTCACCCCTAGAGGCATTTCCCGACCTGGCGATCGCCATAGACTTATTAGAGCAAGCGATCGCTGCTCAAGAGAAAATTGCCATTTGCGGCGACTACGATGCCGATGGGATGACAAGTACAGCTTTGTTACTCCGCAGTTTGCGCTGGTTGGGGGCGCAAGTCGATTATGCTATTCCCAGCCGGATGCAAGAAGGCTATGGCATTAACAAACGGATTGTCGAAGAATTTCACAGTGAAGGCGTGCGGCTAATTTTAACCGTAGACAATGGTATTGCCGCGATCGAACCAATCGCCAGGGCAAGAGAACTTGGTTTAAACGTCATCGTCACGGACCATCACGACATTCCCCCCACTTTACCCCCAGCAAACGCGATCCTCAATCCTAAACTCATTCCCGAATCTTCACCTTATTGGGGTTTAGCTGGGGTTGGCGTTGCTTACGTCCTGGCTATTTGTCTGGCTCAGAAAACAGGACAACTTAAGGGTTTAGTCAAGCCTTTATTAGAACTCTTTACACTAGGAACGATCGCCGATCTCGCACCCTTAATCGGTGTCAATCGTCGCTGGCTGAAACGCGGATTGCGATTGCTTCCCCAGTCTCAAATTGCTGGAATTCAAGCCTTGATTCAAGTGAGTGGTGTGAACGACAAAAATAAGTCGCTCAAACCAGATGATATCGGTTTTCGCCTCGGTCCTCGCATAAACGCGATCGGGCGAATTGGCGATCCGCAAATTGTTATCGATTTACTGACAACTGATGATGCCGGAATTGCCTTAGAACGGGCAATGCAATGCGAACAAATTAACGCCCGCCGCCAGCAACTTTGCGAAGAAATCGAACGGGAAGCGATCGCCTATGTAGAGACGTTACATGTAACGTCTCTACAAGAGGATCGGGTTTTACTTGTCGTTCAACCAAATTGGCATCATGGCGTAATCGGGATCGTCGCCTCTCGCCTGGTAGAACGCTACGGCGTACCCGTATTTATTGGCACGTATGAAGACGAACATCACATTCGCGGTTCGGCACGTAGTATTCCAGAATTTAATGTTTTTGATGCCTTAGAATTCTGTCGAGATTTATTAGGTAAGTTTGGCGGACATAAAGCAGCAGGCGGCTTTTCCCTCTCATCTGAAAATTTAGAGGCATTGCGATCGCGTCTGATTCAATTTGCTAACTCTTGCTTGCAACCCGAACATTTAAAGCCCCTGCTAAATATTGATACACAAGCTAACTTAGAGCTGCTCAATTTACAGCTTTATCAACAGTTAGATATTTTACATCCCTGTGGAATTGAAAACCCAGAACCCGTTTTTTGGACGGCTAATGTCAAAGTTATCGACCAGCAAATTGTCGGTAAGGGTCATATTAAATTAACTGTTGCTCAAGAAAAAGATTTATCTATAGGGGCGCACAGCCGTGCGCCCCTACAACAAATGAAAGCGATCGCATGGCGTTGGCGCGAATATTTTCCTTTACCACCACGGATAGATATTGCCTATCGCTTGCGAGAAAATACTTGGAATGGTAATACTAATATTGAGTTAGAATTAATTGGCGTGCGTCTAGCTAATCAGCCACAAATATTATTTCCACTGAGACGAACTTCCACTACAATTCCTTTTGAATACAAACAGCGGCATTATACTTGCGGTGTTTTCTCTACAGATAACTCAGTAGAATTGAGAATTAAAAATACTGAAGGAAGAGTTCTAGCAATTGAGTCGGGTAACCTTACGGGTTTGTTGGGTAATAGCCGTAAAGATGCCACCCAAGTCGATCTCTTTCAACCCCATTATTACAATCTCGTTCAAGCGGCAATTCAAGCTTTAGAGATGGCTAAAACCTAATTTTCTATACAGAATCAGAGCGATTAATTTGGTTAAACTTTGCTCTCAAAGTTTCTATTCTGCCACGATTGACACCTAAATCTGACTCTCCCAAACGAGAAGCAGAGCGAACGTGGATGACTCTAGCATTCTCATCCAACGAAAATTCTACATCGTCCACAAACCCAACAACGGGGATGGTAAATTCCGTATAGAGGTAATTTTCTGACTGAGCGATCGGTTTTGTTCTTCTAAATGACTGAAGCACAGTTTTTAAGTCAGTCATAGCCGCTTGAGCAGAGGAATTATAAATAAAAGGCTCGATTTTATGTGCGGGATCTTGACTCTGACTGTTAACACAATTAGGAGTTTTGGGACAAGGTGCGAGTTCACCCGCACGAACGCCTAAATTGTCGGGGCGAGTTCCAGCAAGTAACTGCGGTTCTCCTGTTAAAGCTATTTTCGTTCCTAGTAAACAAGCAAAAACTAACAATAAAGATATGCAGGTGAAAAGTACTCGCTTGAAAACTGAATTCGATTTAGGTGCGATCGCTGACATTGTTTCACCTCTAGAATGTTTTTATATGGATCGACTCCAAGACGGAATTTTCAAGTACAATTTTCAAAAAGCCTGTACCCACTCTTTGACTTCATACTCCGTCCAAATCCCATTGACCCAATAGGGATCGGACTCAATTAAATTCCGTACTGTCGCCTCATCTTCTACTTCATAAATCCCAAATACTTTGGTCACATCTTTAGTCGGACCAATTGTAATTAAAACCCCAGATTCTTTCTGTTTTGCCAGTCCATCTAAATGTGCTTGTCGATAAGGTGCGCGCTTTTCCAACACGTCCTCGCAGTAACTTCCCCACACGATATATTTAGGCATAATCTTTTTTGCTCTTTACGTTTTTGTCGCTCGATATTGTGATTTCCCCTGCTCTCTTTGTCAAGGTAGGGCTGTTGCAAAGTTTAGGGTAAAAAATTAAACCAAACTCAAATCTACCATTTTCATGCCATCAGTCATGCATTCAAACTTGCTTGAGATAACCTTCATACCGCTGTCTTAATTGTTCGATAGTTAAACTCTGCGTCCAATACTCTACCAAAGCATGACCGAATGCCCAAGCATTATTTTCTGGAGATGCTGAGTTTTCCAATAACAACGACCACAGGGCGAGTAAGTCGAAGTTACGCGGATTTTTATCTGGGTTGAGCAGTGAAAATAGTTCGTATGCCATTTGTAATTTACCAATGACAACAGGCAATTGTTCGACCGGAATTTGTGCTGCTAGGAGATTGGCTAAGGTAGGCGATCCGGTTGAGATGGTGGAGATAAACTGGAGGACAGGGCTTTTGAGTAAAGCCGCGAGTCCTTGAGTTGTTGCCATTTGGAAGGTGTAGCGATCGATGATTTTGGCGGCGGCGGTGGTGCGAGTTTCTAAGTCGCGCATGAAGCGTGCTAGCCGCAGTTGTTTAGCAGGGGCGATCGCCTGAACTAAGGCTAAGGACAGCGCATCGATCCCCCAAGCAGTTCGACCAACTTGCGGATCTGCCGTAACAATTGGTAGCGCGACATCGCAATAATTAGCTAGCAGTTGGGAGCGATACTGAATCGCCTCTCGGATGGAAATTTCTTTGGGGCGATTGCCCAGTTCCCAATTATAAGGCGGTTGCCACTCGCGGATCGGACGCAACCGATCGACTTGGGTGACAGCTGTAATTACGGGCAAATCCGTTACTTCTGCCTGAATATCCTTGAGAAAGTCTACATCCATTTGTAAAGCTGGATCGAGGGCGGGGTTGACAAGTAGCAACAAATCTGAGCTGCTGGCATATTCGAGAACCTGTTCCCGTAACTGGGCGCGATTAACCTGTTCGTATCCCGGCGTATCCCACAGTGTCAGCGTTTCTCCCGTATCAGTTTGCCAGCGATAATTTTGCAAGCGATCGGTGCTAGGTAAAACATCAACGGCGGCGAGTTCTGCTCTAAATAAGGTATTAATTAAGCTGCTTTTTCCGGCTCCGGTGCGTCCTACTAAAAGAATACTGACAGGTTTTTGCTCTACAATTTCCACAGGCTCGGCTTGCGTCAAAATCTCTCGCAGAGTTTGAGTCTTTGCCTGGGGTAAAGTTTGAGTCTTGGATGATTCTAAACCAGGTAAGGTATCGCCACTGTAGAGGGCGATCGCTTGCCGACACAGGTTTCTTAACGCTGCTTCCCGTAACAATTGACTCAAATTGACCAAAAGTTGTCGATCTGCCTGGTTTGTGTAACGCTGGCTAGCTTTTTTCGCTACGGCGGCGGCTGGGTTTAAAAGCCACTGTGCTAAGTTCCATGCCCGCCAGAATTTCCGCGCCGATGGCTCTAGCTTGCGGTAAACTTCATATGCCTCATATGCTTGCCCAACGGTAACTTGATTCAAAGCAGGCGATAATTTTTGCATCCACCGATCTAAATCGTCTACCGTCCCTCGGATCAGTCCGTAAGCTTGGGGAATATAGATATTTAAAAGCGGATACTTGACTTCTGGGTGATAAATCTGGGCGATCGCGACAACTAAATCTTGACAGCGCTGCCAAAAAGTTGGCCAGTCCTCCCACAAAGGGCGATCGCTTTGTGCTACAACGAGAATTTCTTGTAGCGTGGCTTCTGCTTTCTTGCTGCTGTCTGGCGTTGAAAATGCCGCATCTACGGAAAACGATTCTAGTTCTTTGCTAACTTCTGCGGCTACAGCCTCCATCTGCAAGACAACAGGACGAGTCCACCGGACTAGCAACCACCGCCAGCCGACAAATATTAGAATAAACACACCCCAGATCCAATTGATGCGCCACTCGTGGATCTGCAAACCTGCTGCTACCAGGAAGAAACCAACGATAGACGCGATCGGAGTTGCTAAGACAATCCACTGCCACAGCTTTAACCGCACCATTGCCCCTAATTAGATGAGACTTCTGTAAAAAGTCTATCGCTTTCGGTTAGGAGACAAGGGGGACAAGGGGGACGAGGTTCAAAATTCACGCATTCAACATTGGAATCAGGGGGACGAGGGAGACAAGGGGGACGAGGGGCAGAGGAGAATAACAACCATTAACCATCAACCATCAACCATCAACTACCAACTACCCATTACCCATTACCTACAATAAATTCATAGTATTTTATACCCACAGAGACATGAGGAGTTAAAATTTAAAAACTAGGAGTGCAAAGGCAAGATCTGAAGCGAACAGGAATAGACGATGTTCTGTTTTCTACCACCAAGCTCTTAGCCTCAAGCCCCTAACTTCTACCACATGAGTGTAGACAACATCTCAACCAAGCATTTATACTTTAGCCTCGATTGAAACAAGAAGTGGCGAGGAGGGAACTATCGCTGAGACACTAAATCTAACTGTTAGCCTGAGAGGAACTCGTGAGGTTCGGAGTAATTATCAGTTATTCCGGTTGACGGGTTTGCTTGATGCCTTTTCAGAACCAACCTTTCGCAAGGTACTCGGCAAGTATGTTGAAGAGGGACCAAAGCACATCATATTGGATTTGTCCCAAATTGATTTTGTCGATAGTTCTGGAATTGGCGCTTTGGTGCATTTGAAGAAGCAGACTGAAACTAACGGTGGGACTTCACAAATTGTCACCAATGCCCGCGTAACTCAAACAGTCAAGACAGTTAACCTAGAGCAATATTTGGGTTTACGACCGACTGTTGAAGCAGCTTTAGAAAATATTCAAGCATCTTGAGCGATCGCAGGCACTCTAACTTTAGCTATCCGGTTTTGCGATCTGGATAGCTTAATTTTCTGATATAAAAAACTTATCATAGGTTCAACCCCCTGAATTTGGGGATCGATCATAATAATGTAGTCACCGATCGCTGATTGCAGAAATTGGTTGTTGGTTGCTGGATGCTGGTTGTTGACAGTTGATGGTTAACGGTTGACTGGTCCCTGACAACTGACAACTGATAACTGACAACTGACAACTGATTGTTCTGGGAGAATCCAAACGGAGTGGAACCGAAGGAGGACAATTTATTCGACGGCTCAGCTCGGGAAGCTCAGACAGATGTAGTCACTCAGTTGGAGTTGCTACCCAGTTGGTTGGCGATCGCTCCTGGGCAGCTACAACAACTCTCACCTACGGCTTTAGCATATTTGGGCGATGCGGTTTACGAGCTGTATGTGAGGAGCCACTTTTTATTGCCTCACAAGCGATCGCAGGCTTACCACAACCTTGTCGTTGCCCAGGTTAGAGCCGAGGCACAGGCTTCGCACTTACAATTTCTCACTCCATATCTCAATCAAGCTGAATTAGAAATCGTGCGTCGGGGACGCAATGCTACTGTAGGACGACCGCGTCGCGCCGCACCAGAAGTTTATCAACAAGCAACGAGTTTAGAAGCTCTCGTAGGCTATCTTTATCTAAGCGATCGCCAGCGCTTGTATCAACTCTTGGAGCAGCTACCATTAGCGCCTAATTCAGAAACATTAAACTCCCTTAGTATAAATAAAAATGAATATTAAGGTCATCAAAAATAAGAAAAATTTATGACAGAGCCACCCAAATTAAAAGCCAAATCTAACCCTTCTGGAAAACCGCAACGTGGCAAACCAGAGCGTTATACAGGCAAGCGTGCCGATCTCAAACATAATGGCACTAAACAGGATGGGGAAAAACGTCATGTGGCAGGAAAGAAAGATTTCTCTCGACCAGTCTTAGCTAGTCCTACCTACAATACAGAGCGCGACAAGACAGATCGTTTCTCGTCCCAAATTCCACCTTCCACATCAGAAGAAGAGAGCGATCTGATTTACGGTCGCCATCCCGTGCTGACAGCTTTGGAAACCCCGCGACAGCTCAATCGGCTTTGGGTTACTGCTCGTCTGCGTTACGATCATCGCTTTCATTCCCTGCTCCAACAGGCAAAGGAGAATGGTACGGTCATTGATGAGGTTGAATCAAAACGCCTAGATCAAATTACCCATCACGCCAATCATCAAGGGATCGCTGCTCAAGTAGCTCCCTACGATTATTTGGAATTAGGAGAGCTAATTGACAAAGCTAAATCGGCTTCTCAGCAACCCGTAATTGTTGCTGCCGATGGCATTACCGATCCTCACAACTTGGGAGCAATCATCCGTACCGCTGAGGCAATTGGAGCGCAAGGCTTAGTCATCCCTCAACGCAGAGCTGCTGGGATCACGTCTACGGTGATGAAAGTCGCAGCGGGTGCTTTAGAAACATTCTCTGTCGCCAGAGCCATTAACTTCAGCCGCGCTTTAGAAGAATTAAAAGCAGCTGGTTTCTGGGTTTACGGTACGGCATTAGAAGCGGAACAATCGATACAGACAGTTAAATTTAGTGGTCCTATTGTGCTAGTAGTTGGCTCGGAAGGGGAAGGATTGAGTTTGAGCGCTCAGCGCTGCTGCGATCTGTTGGTATCCATTCCCTTGTCAGGCAATACACCGAGTTTGAACGCTTCTGTCGCAACTGGTATGGCACTTTACGAAATTTTTCGCCAACGCTGGCAAAATGTAAATTATGTCAACATAGGTACAAAAAAAGATACATTAGAAAACTAGCGGCGAGATTTTTTTACGACCTGTGACAATAGTTTACGATTTGTTTTGTTAGCCCGAATCCTTTACCACAAGCTGATAGGAAAAAAAGACATGAACCCAATTTGGAATCACACTAAAGAAAATCTGATTAGCTTCTTCCATAACTTCGGTTGGGCATGGTGGGTAGAAATTGATACCCAAAATCCCCGTTGTACTTACTACTTCGGTCCTTTTCTCAGCGCCAAAGAAGCGGCAGCTGCCCAGCGTGGTTACATAGAAGATTTAGAGCATGAAGGAGCGCAAGGGATTGCAGTCGAGATCAAACGCTGTAAACCCTCTCGCTTAACGATCGCCGATGATATGGGAGAAAGATCTGAACCTCAAATTAAGCCAATTCTCAGCAGTCAAGTGTAATTCTGGAAAAGGCAAAAGGCAAAAGTCAAAAGGCAAAAGTCAAAAGTCAAAAGTCAGGAGTTAGGAGTTGTTTAGTCTCCCCTGCTCCTCTGCCCCTCTGCTTCTCTGTTCCTGTTTCAAGGCTTGATTTCCAGCCTTGCTGTGGCGGTTTTGGGGTAATAGTGCGCCAGAATTTGCAGGTAGTTGTAGCCTTGTGCTGCCAGTCGATAGGCTCCTGTTTGGCTCATACCTTTGCCACCATGAGCTTTTTGAACGATCTCATCTGTCGCGGCGTAAAGCGATTCGACTACGCCGCCCTGATAGCTAATAATCTGTCCAGCAGTATCTTTGACGGCTTTTTGCGTAGTGTTATACTCGCTGTTCATCCCTTTGTAGACTTGCCAGCGCTGGGTATTCCCGAGATTAAACCAGGAATTAGCCGGACGTACCATGTGAACCAAAGCATAGGAGCGAGCGGCGACGGCTTGAGCTTTAAGAGCTTCAGTTGGGGCGGAAGCGTGCATTTCGCTACCGACAACGCTAGCAAGATAATGTTCTAAATCGACATAGTTAACCGCGAGTAATTTCTGTTGTCGAGCAACGAGCAGGAGTTTGCCTCTATACCAGCGATCGCCTACGTAGATCGCACCTCCTTTTTGGGGGTAAATCCAGACTGCATTGGGTAATTGAGCGTTGCCAATTGTAATCCGATCTGAGTCGCTAGGCTGTGCTGTAAAAGCCTGTCCGTTAGGCAGTTGGCGTAATACTTTGCCGTTTGTCTCTACAACTTGGGCGGGAGTTGAGGAGCCAACAATTAGAGAATCTGCATCTTGAGCGATCGCCACGCGAATTTCTAAGTTTGGCGCAGCATATTGGGTTTTTTTGGCTACAGGCTGCCGTTTTCGTTTAATTTTTTGAGGTTGCTGTTTGTTCGTTTTATTTAGCTTTGGTGGCTGAGCTTTTGGTATCTTGCTTTGCTCCTCCCGCCTAGCTTCTGCCTCCCATTGAGCGACACTAGAAACGTTATTCGCAACATGATTGGTAGCTGGAGTCGCAGGAGATGGATCTGTTGCCGTAGTAGAAGTCGGAGAGAAAGATTGACTGAACAAAGGTAAAAACAGAGGTGCAGATGCGATCGGGATCAGCAACATCCCTAAATTTCCAATAAGTTTGAATCCTCTATTCTGTCGGTCGAATCTACTCATATAGCTTTGTGTTTAGCTTTACGTTCATCAGTCGCGATCGTCAACCCGCCGAACCATCTGACGGTAGCACAGCAGAACTAAGTCATTTTAGCCGAATCAGCGATCTGTGACCAGTTTTCAGGGAGCAGGGAGCAGGGAGCGCACGAGCAGTTAATTCTCGACTTACGACTTACGACTTCTTCCTTGTTCCCTTTTCTTCTCAACCCCTAACCCCTAGTTTTCCTGCTACGCTAGAGCTATGCTAATGACTGCTGAGCTGCTGCTACAATACCAACGTTGTAATCGTCGCCCATTTCTCGATCGCCACGGAGATTTGGCGCTTAAAGATGCTCCTAGCGAACTGTTGCTGAAGTTACAACAGGACAAGTTCGAGCATAGACAGAGCATGATGGCAGGACGGATTTATCAGCAACCTCAGTATTCTAAAGAGGATTGGCAAGCAGGAGCAACAGCAACTTGGCAGTTAATGCAACAGGGTGTAGAGCAGATTTATCGAGGAGTTATAGTCGCTCGCACTTCAGAAGATGTAACGCTGCTCAGCCGTCCCGATTTGTTAATTAAACAACCAGGGCAATCGATTTTTGGAAATTGGATGTATATTCCAGCCCAAATTGAATTAGGTAAGCGCCCCAAACTGGAATATCAAGTTGTAGCTGCTTTTCACGGACAGGCGTTGGGCATGGTGCAGGAAACTACACCAGATCGAGCCTGGTTGCTCTTGCGCCGGAAAGAGATGTATGAGGTAAGTTTAGCCAGAGTACTGCCGCAGATGCAGCAGATTTTTGCCGAGTGCGTCCAAACACTATCAGCACCTCAAGCGCCAGAAGTCTTTATTTCTCGCCAGCGATGCAGTTTATGCCGTTGGTATACTTACTGCTCTGGCGTTGCTAGATCTCAACAACATTTGTCTTTACTGCCTGGGGTGACACCCAATCGTTATAAAGAGTTACAGGCGATCGATCTTGTCACGCTAGAATCTTTAGCTAAGGCTAACTCATCTGACTTAGCAAGCTTACGAGGTTTTGACAAAAAAATAGCACATCATTTAGTATTGCAAGCGCAGTCAGTCTTGGAAAATCGCCCGATTTCGCTTTTAAGGGAGCAGGGAGCAGGGAGCAGGGAGCAGGGGGACAAGAGAGCAAAGGGGCAGAGGGAGCAGAGGGGCAGAGGAGCAGGAGAGCAATTACCCATTACCCATTACCCATTACCAAATCCCATTGAAATCTACTTTGATATTGAGGCACAGCCAGATCTAAATCTCGATTACATGTTAGGGGTGTTGGTGGTCGATCGCCTGAAGCAAACGGAAACTTTTCATTCTTTACTAGCAGAAACACAGTCAGATGAAGGCACGATTTGGCAACAATTTTTAGACATCGTTGGGCGCTATCCACAAGCGCCCATTTTTCATTTTTTCTCGTATGAAGTCGAGACAATTAGACGCTTAGCTCAACTTTATCGGACACCAGCAGAACAAGTTAGATCGATCGTCGATCGCTGTGTTGATATTTACGAGCAGATCGCCCAAACCGTGGTGCTACCAATTGAAAGTTATGCCCTTAAAGCGATCGCTCGTTGGATTGGGTTTGAATGGCGCGATCCTCAAGCGCACGGTTCGCAGTGTATTTATTGGTACGATCGCTGGTTAGCAACAGGCGATCGCTCTTTTCTCGAAGCAATTGAACGTTATAACGAAGATGATTGTCGCGCGACTCGTCTGGTAAAAGATTGGTTAGAAACTTTCATCAAGCGGGAATTAGAAACGGATTTAGAGCGAGTTTCTTTAGTATCTTAGCTGGCGTTTCTATTCCCGATCTCAAGCCGCGAAACCGTTGTCCTGTACGTCGTTAGTTTGTTGCGGTTGCAGTTGAAATTTTTGCTGTTGTCGAGCATGGCTTGATGTTAGGTAACGATTTAAGATGCGATCGAGGGGAACGAGAATTTTTTCTAGCCAGTGGCTTTTGATCCCAAAGGTGAGACGGTGGCTGAGAGGATGAACAATTGTCCATCGTCGCCGCCAACCTAATTGTTTGTATTTTTGGAGAAAGTAAGCATCTTCAGCTAAATTCCACTTGTCACGCAAGCGATGCAAACTCGCTAATGTCCACGCATCACTCCAACGCAGCATATAAAAGTGTAAGTCCGTCCACTCTAAGGGTGGTCCTGGTACGTAAGTGACAAGGCTGCTGGGTTCAAAATAGACTTTACCTCCCGCCTCCCTGACACTCATGCAAAAGTCTAGATGTTCTTTCGTGTTCAGCATGGCTTCATCTAACAAACCAATGCGGGAAAAAATCTCTGTACGCACGAGAACGCAGTGAAATTCTGCTAATTCAGTTTCGTTACGGTGTAGGCGATCGCGGACTTCTACGACTCGTTTTCCCTGCTTGTACATCTTTTCTCGCAACCTGCGTCTGGGAGTTGCTTTATTGTTGTCAACCCAAATATGAGATTCGCCACCTGCAAAGTGGACGATTTCATGTATTGGTAAATCCTGACACATCAATGGTCCAACGACTATCGCTTGTGTTTCTTCAGCACACCGCACTAAATTTTCTAGCCAACCAGGGGAAACAACCACATCATTGTCAGCGAATACAACATATGGAGTATCCACTTGACGCAAGCCTATATTTCTAGCTTGATTGGGAGAAAGATAGTAATTTGTTCTGATAATTTGAAAGTTTCTAGCTCGCGCTTGTTCCTCTAAATATTGTCGTACTTTTCTAGGAGAGTTGCCATCAATATAAACTAATTTAAAAGGAATTTGCGTATGTTCGTATATACTGTCTAAAGACTCTTTAGTATGACTAAAACGTTCGCGAGGAGTTACTACAATTGTAATTTTGGGTAAATTCATATTTGTCATTTGTCGTTTGTCATTTTTGAGTAGCTAGCCGCTAGCTACTAGTCATTCTTCACTACTCACTTTTTGATAAATATAGACAAGTTCGTCGTTAAGGTTTTGCATATTAAAATATTTTTCTACTCGTTCGCGACCAGCTGCACCTATAATATTCCATATCTCTGGATGTGCGATTAAATATTGTAACTTTGAGGCGATCGCCTCTGTATCTCTTTCTGGAACTAGAAACCCAGAAACACCATCTTCTACAAGCTCTGGAATTCCTCCGTGATAAGTGCTAATGACTGGCAATCCTATCGCCATTGCTTCTTTTAAGACATTAACAGGAGCATCTTGATTGCCATCGCGGGCTGTAATACTGGGAGCAATAAATATGTGAGATGCTTGCAAAACTTCAATGATTTCCTGCCGATCTTTTTTGCCTAATAAATGTACGATATTAGTTAACTCTAGTTCTTGGATCAGTTGTTCTAGTTCTGTTTGTAAAGAACCGCAGCCAACGATTTTATATTCTAGATTAGGGCAAGATTTTACTATTTTCGCTACAGCGCGAATGCTGTATTCAATTCCTTTCTTTTCTACTAAACGCCCAATGGTAGCAATACATATTTTCTGATTAGAATGACGATAGCGGGGTGTATATTGGAAGCGCTCGCAATCAATTCCTGAGTAATGGACGCAGATTTTTTTTTCGTCACAACCGAGTTTGAGAAGACGACGTTTAAAAAAATCGCAATTTGGCAGAAAGAGATCGGCTTCTACAAAGGTGCGATCGTAAATGCGATCGCCATGTTCTTGAATGAATTGGCTGATATCGTAACCGCGAAACGATACAACTAATTTGGCTTGAGGAGCATTAATTGTCCGAAACAGCATACCCCAAAAACTTAAAGTTCCAAACTGACAGTGAACGATATCATATGCTCCTTTGTCTGCACCAGCGATCGCGGCATAAAATAATCGTAAAGAAGTCGCCGATTTGCCATACTTGAAACCATTAAGCGATCGCAGTAGTTTAGTAGGTGCTTTTGTAAAATTTATACTCAGTAAACCAATTGCTTTCAGCGATCGCTTCAGAAAGTTTTGGGGAATCTCTGGTAGATAATAAGTGCGTTCCAATAAACAATATTTTTCTACATCGGGATGTACTTTATTCAAGTCGCCTGGAGTGCAAGTATATATATCTACTTGATGTCCGCGTTCTAGAAGTCCGGTAATTTGGTTAAGAATAAAGGTTTCTGAAAGTAAAGGAAAGTGATTGACAATAAATGCTACTTTTAGCATAGAGATCGAGCGGGGATTTTAAGATAAAAATTTTGGCACTGTCTATAGAAGACTGATGCTAATGAAGCAATCGGGAACTACGAGTTAGGGGGAGAATAAACGGATTTCTTATATCTTTTACCAAATTGCAGGAGCAATTGTATAATCTCACAAGTTAACCAAAATTCCTAGAGGAAAAAATCAAAACGAATCTAATGCTAGTTGAATTTAGCAAATCTCGCTCGGTTTATTTCTACCTTTGAGAATCGGTAAGGCTTGCTACAAATTTTATCTTTTTTTCTGTTTTAAAGATAAAGTAAAGCAATTTGATAGCTTTAAATAAGATATTGAATAAGACGTTAATGAGTTTTCTATGAAATTAATGTGAGAAAACTCTTAGATAATTTAGACGTAAAAATTTATAGTTGAAAATTAATAATTATGTATACTGGGATGCTTGACAAAGCATCCCTTGAAGCTAGTTGTCATTGAACGGATCTCTCGCGATCGTTAGAGTGTTAAGAAATTATCTTAAAACATAGAGTTTAAAAAGATAACAATTATTGATAAAATAATCGAGATAGGAAATACAGTAAACTCTTTTTCAATCGCCAAAATAATAGTGATAGATAAGTTATGTTTACTGTTAGTAGATTCAATCAAATTTTAGGGAGATACTGAAACTTATGGCTTTAGCAGTTGGTACGCAAGCACCTACATTTACAGTCAAAGATACTAATGGTAATACAGTCTCCTTATCTGATTTTGCTGGTAAAACTGTAGTCTTGTACTTCTATCCCAAAGACGATACACCGGGCTGTACGAAACAAGCTTGTAGTTTCCGAGATGCCAAGCAAACCTACGATAACAAAGACGTTGTAATCTTAGGTGTAAGCGTTGATGACGAGCAGTCTCATCAACAGTTCACTGAGAAATACGGACTTAATTTTCCACTTTTAGCTGACACTCAGCAAACTCTAGTTAAAGCCTATAACGTTGACGGTGGCGGCTATGCTAAGCGTGTGACTTACGTAATTGATGGTAGTGGTAAGATTGTCCATGTTGATAGCAGCGTTAACACGACAACTCATGCGAGTGACGTGTTAGGAGCATTAGGATTATAAAAAGTAAAGGGATGGCGTTGCCATCCCTTTACTTACTTATTTTGTTTGAGGTGGATTAGCAGGATTGTTATTAGGCGGCGATTGATTTTGTTGCATCCTTTGTAGCTGCTGCTGGCGAAACTTAGCAGCTGCATCATCTAAAGATTGATTTTGCTCGGTGGCAAAATCTCCCGCAGAGCGAATATTGCCCATTTGAGCGCGGTGCATAATATCCATTAAACCGCTCATAGCATCGCCAGTATCACCACGGGAAAAGGGATCGCGGTTTTGTTCCTGATTCAGATCCCGCAGAGGTTCGGCATCTGAGGTTGCTTGCGCCCAAGTGATTTGCGGTAGTAATAAGGTAGCTAAGCTCATTCCTACTACTGCACCGAAAAATATTTTTGTTAGAGATGAAGCAGAGATTTTCATGGAGTGATGGCTCACATAACTGAAAATAGGAGAATAGGTAGGCTTCATACCTTATGCCAGAGTCCGCCGCAGTAAAGGTTGAATGCTCAGCACAGCTACGAAGCTAAAACCGACCAACATCAGTATAGCTCCGCCAAATGTCACTGCACCCCAAGGCGCTTGCATGACTACATTACCTAAGTTCCAGCTATTGTGTAGATAGAGATAGCGAATCGGTTCGATCGCATAGCTTAATGGGTTAATTGTTGCGACAATTTGCAACCACTTAGGCATAAAAGACAAAGGCGCAAGAGCCGTGCTAGCAAATAGCAAGGGCAGTTGAGTCACGAAAATGACGGCAATCAGTTCTATATGTCCTGGTAAGGCGAAGGCTAAACCGAGACTTACAGCTGTTACGCCCAAAGCCAGCAGTAAAATAATTAAAGCGATCGCCCCCAAACCAGCTAGATTGGGTAAGCCAGCGCCCAAAAAGGCAGCCGCCGCTACAATTACCGCTGCTTGTAACAAACTTTGACTGACAATAAAAATAGTTGAAGCTAAAACAATCGAGAAGCGCGAAGCGAGTGGAGCCACCAATAAGCGGTTTAAAAAGCCGAATTCGCGATCGAACATGACTGGTAATCCTGCATTTAGCGCTCCACTAAAGGCAGTAAAAACGATCACGCCAGCACTTAAAAATTGACCGTAATTGGTGCTATCTCCAAACATTCCTTTGGGAGCATTTTGAAACAAAGCACCAAATAGAATCAACCACATGACAGGTTGAATAATTCCAGCAATTAAAGTTGAGGGGCGGCGCTGCAACTGGATGAAAAGGCGGCGAGTGAGTGCCAAAGTTTCTTGGACTATTTCGCCTAACCAGTTAGGAGTATCTTCTTTTTGAACTGCCGTCGATGCCAGTTGTTGCCAGTTAACATCAGATTTGGCATCAGATTTTGGAGGGATAAAAGTGCTGCTCATACGATTTTGGATTTTAGATTTTAGATTTGTCATTCGTCATTTGTCATTAGTTAGTTATTATTAGTTTTGACTTTTGACTTGGAGTACGGGCGGGTTTTCCAAAAAACTCTTGGTTTGAAGTAGATATTTATCGGTAAACCCGCCCCTACAACTGACGATTTCATCTCATATTTTGTTTTCTTTCTGCTTTGGGATCGCGGCTTCCGGCGGCGGCGAGTTCGGCATCCATCAGAGTGCGACCTGTGGCGGCGAGGTAAACATCATCTAAACTAGGGCGAGATTGGGAAATGCCAAAAATGGGCAAACCAGCAGATTTCATCGTTGCCTCAATTTGAGTTAAAGCTTCTGCTTGGGGTGTGACAACGAGATTGAGCGAGTTACCTTGAGCGCTATTGACGATCGCTTCTTGGACGAAGGGCAGCGCTGTCAGCATTTGTTTAGCTTTCTCGGCTTCTTCTGGGGGAGAAAACTCGCGGATGCGGAGGGTAATGCGATCGCCTCCTACTTTGTCTTTCAATTGAGAAGGCGTACCGGAAGCAATAACTAAACCGCGATCGATAATTGCTACGCGATCGGCTAATGCGTCAATTTCTTCTAAGTAGTGGCTGGTAATTAATACGGTAGTTCCTAGTTCGCGCAGTTGGCGTAAAAAATCCCACACGACAAAACGGCTTTCGATGTCGAGTCCAACGGTTGGTTCGTCCAATACCAAAACATCGGGAGCGTGTAGCAAGCCTGCTGCTAAGTCCAGACGCTTGCGTAAACCACCGGAGTACGTTCCTGTCTTTTTGTCTGCGTACTCCTGCAAGCCGAGTAAATTTAATACCGTGTCAACCCGCTGTTTAACTAATTTACTAGGTATGTGGTACAGAGACGCTAGCAATTGCAACAACTCGCGTCCAGTCAATACTTTATCGGGAGCAACTTCTTGGGCTACATACCCCAACCTCCGTCTAGCGGCTCTAGGGTTATCTAATACCGAAATTCCAGAAACTTCTACTACTCCTGCATCTGGTGTAGAGAGGGTACACAAGATGCGCAAGGTTGTAGTTTTACCCGCACCGTTGGGACCGAGTAGACCAAAAATCTCCCCAGCTTCGATCGCAAAGGAGATATCTTTGACAGCTTCAGCACTGCCATAGCGTTTTTGTAAATTTTGGATGAAAACAGCAGGAGCCATAGGAGCTTCTTCTCGCTAGTAGCGATACAAATCTAAATACTTCCTGTCTTCATCTTAATGGAAGGAGTGAGGGGTGAGGAGCGAGGAGTGAGGGAAAAGGACAAAAGGGACAAGGGAGACAAGGGAGAAGTCGTAAGTATTTCACGCACCACGCACCACTTTCTTTCCCTCGCTCCTCACTCCTCGCTCCTAACCCCTGATTATGGGAAGACTGTCCACGACCATGCCCGCACACAATAGCATCATGTAAAGGATGGAGTAGAGAAAGAGCGATCGCGCTTGAGTTTTACAGGTGGGATTTTGCCATAACAGCCAAGCTTTACGCACGAAGATGCTACCAAGAATCAAGGCGATCGCGCCGTAGAGAAGACCGCACGATTGTAGGGGATAAATCAGTAAAAACGTGGCGGGGATCAGGATTAGGGTATAAAACCAAATCTGCTGCGCCGTAGTCTCGTCACCTGCTACAACTGGTAACATCGGTACGCCTACTTTGGCGTAGTCTTCGCGAATCATCAACGCTAGCGCCCAGAAATGAGGTGGTGTCCACAGAAAGACGATGGCGAAAAGCGTCCAAGCCGTCCAGCTTAAAGTGCCTGTCACCGCTGCCCAACCAACTAGGGCTGGAATTGCCCCTGCTGCACCACCAATGACGATATTTTGGGGAGTATGACGTTTGAGAAAATGGGTATATATGGCAATGTAGAAAACGATGCCAGACATTGCTAACAGAGCAGCTAGCAAGTTAGCAAAGACTGCTAAGAGTGAGAAAGAAATGACTGCTAAGGCGATCGCAAACAGGAGGGCGTGGTGCGACTGTACTCGTCCTGAAGGAATTGGACGGTGGCGAGTGCGTTCCATCGCATAGTCGATATCGCGATCGTAAATGCAGTTGACAGTTTGGGCAGCAGCGGCAGCAAATGTTCCTCCAACTAGGGTGACGACGAGCAATTTTGGATCGACTCGTCCTTGGGCTGCAATCCACATACTGCCAGCAGTAGTAATCAAAAGTAGAGGTATAATCCTCGGTTTAGTTAGCTGATAGTAGCTATGAACAACTTGAAGAAAGTTTTGATGGTGTCTAGAGACATCTGCCCCGATCATAAAATTCACACCAAATTCCGTTTATTTTGAAACCAACACAGTATCAGAAGTCAGAAGTCATTCGTAGGGGCGGGTTCACCAGAAATACTGGTCAGAGTCAAAGACAATTGGTAAACCCGCCCGTACAGGTGTCAGAAGTCAGAAGTCAAAATCAACTGCTCGTGCGCTCCCTGCTCCCTGCTCCCCAATAACTGGTCACTGGTCACTGATAACTGACATCTGATTGCTATAACCGCGACGATCGCTTCGCGTTTGCGTTAGCGAAGCGGGGCGTTTAGCCCAGCATGGTCGAAGAGCATACCGCCGGAGGCATCGCGAATTGCCAGTACGGTGTAGCCAACCAAAACACCTAGTAAGGCTGCGCCGACAAACTGGTGCGATACGGTCAGTGGTTCTACTTGTAAATGCAAGCGGAAGGTGGCAATTCCTAAAAGAATTTGCAGTACGACTAGTCCGCCAGCCATGTTTGCCAGTCGGCGCAACGCGGGATGCAAAGCTGGAGTTCGCCAAGACAGAAGTACTAAAACCAAGGTGGCTAGCGTTGGAGGAACCACGCCCCCGATGTGACTGTACATGACGCTACACAATTGCTGTCCGGTTAAGCATTGGTGTAGCGCCCAGCGCGAACCGACCAATGCGCCAAGCAAACTTTGCACGTAGACTAACACAGCAGCAGCCAATCCCAACCAAGCCAATTTCCCGGCGTTACCAGTTCCTTGATAAGGCGTGAGTGCCGTACCAATAACCAGTAATGCGCTAAAGAATAATAGCGCCGTCCCCAGATGCGCGGTGACAATATCGAACCGTAGTAATTCTGTAACTGTCAATCCGCCCAAGACCCCTTGAAAGACAATCAGGCTAAGGGCAAAGATCGCCGCCCAAGGTAGCCAGCGGGGGAGAAAGTTACGGTTCCACCAACTCACGACTGTTAGTGCGATCGCCCCTAGCCCGATTAAAGCCGCATCTAGGCGATGAAACCACTCTAAAAATACTTGAAAATTCATCTGTTGAGTCGGTACGAGCGTACCGTAACACAGGGGCCAGTCTGGGCAAGCTAACCCAGCATTCATTACCCGCGTAGCACTACCAATCGCCATCAAAATCAGAGTTGCTACGCATAATTTCCACACTAACCGCCGAATTCTTTCCCGTGGCTGGGACTGCTCGATTGTGTCTGTGTTTTGTCTTTGCAGGACGAACTCAGTCATGGACTGTACCTTAAATTGCCTGTCTTCAAAGGGTTGCCAGGATCTAACCAAGTATTTACAAATATGTAAGTGCTAGCTCACCTTCCACCCTAGCGCATCGTCGCGAGGTGATTTGGTTAGCCATATACCTAATGTGCCGGATTGCCGTAGCTTAGCCCCTAAGCTTTAGAGATTTTTAAATTGTTCTACTCCGTTACATTTGTTCATGGTTTATAGATAACCAACTCAAACTTGAGCTAGATTCGCTTAGGTAGTCGATTCGATTGAGACGGGAATCAGTTGTCAGTTGTCAGTTATCAGTGAACAGTGTACAGACGTTACATGTAACGTCTGTACACTGTTAAGCGATCGCAGACCAATTAATTTTGACTTGTGACTTGTGACTTGTGACTTGTGACTTGTCCCCTAGCCCCTCATCTCCCTGTACCCACAGAAAAGTTCCAAAAAAATCAGAAAAAATTAACTTGAGGATCGGCAGGTTTTGGGCTGGCTGCACTACCTTGGTAAGTGAGTGTGGCTAATTGTTAAGAAGCTAAAAATTATCAAATCCTTAATCGTGAACATTCCTAGTTCTATTTGGACGCTATTAATTGGCATCGTCTTGACTCTGACAAGTCTGTGGTACGGTCAAAATCACGGCTTACTACCCACGGCAGCCTCAGATGAAGCCACTTTGGTTGATGGGCTGTTCGACACAATGATGACGATTGGCACGGGTCTGTTTGTGCTGGTACAAGGCATATTGATCTATGCTGCCTTTAAGTTTCGCCGTCGCCAGGGCGATAACACTGACGCGCCTCCCGTGTTCGGTAATATTCCTCTAGAAATTCTGTGGACGGCGATCCCGGCAATTATTGTCATCGGCTTATCGATCTACAGCTTTGATGTCTACAACGAAATTGGTGGTTTCGATCCCCACAGCGCGCACGAAGCCCCTATTGCTGGGCAAGCAATGAAAATGCCAGGAGTAGCAATTGCGGCAACATTGAACGATACACCGCCTAGCACCGCACCTAACGCAAATCAAATCAAATCGGATGAGGCAATGTCAGATCCAGCAACCGCCTCCGTCCGCAACTCCGACCAAATTCCTCAAAAACGCGATGCTCCTGGTATGGGTATAGTCTCTCCTGGCATCGGTGCAAGCCCAGGTAACGAAGGAAAAGTTCCAGGGCTTGCGGTTAACGTCACTGGCTTGCAATATGCTTGGATTTTCACCTATCCAGATACGGGCGTTGTAGCTAGCGAATTGCACGTTCCTGCTGGTAAAGAGGTGAAGCTAGACATGACAGCGAACGATGTCATCCACGCCTTCTGGGTTCCAGAGTTGCGTTTAAAACAAGATGTCATTCCTGGTAGACAAAGTGAAATTCGCTTCACCCCAAAAATTGTAGGGGAATATAAAGTGATCTGTGCTGAACTTTGCGGTCCTTATCACGGGGCGATGAACACCAAGTTTATTGTGGAAACACCAGAAAACTTTGACAAGTGGATGCAGGAACAACAAGTCGCAACCAAGGGCAATCTAGAACAGGCGATCGCCCTAAATGCCGCAGATCGTTCCCCCGCTGAATTTCTCTCCCCCTACACCGCGCAAATGGGAATTCAGCCTGAAACCCTTCATCAACTTCACCATCAATAGAGGGGTGAGGAACGAGGAGTGAGGAGTGAGGGCTAAGTTACAAAATTGCTTTATTCTTCACTCCCTACTCCCTACTCCCTACTCCCTACTCCCTTTTTTTGCTATGACTCAAGCACAAATTCAACAATCGGCTAACTTATCTATCTTGGAAGCAGAACCAGGGGAAAGAAAGTGGCGCGATTACTTTTCTTTCAATACCGACCATAAGGTAATCGCCATTCAATACCTGGTGACGACGTTTATTTTCTACTGTATCGGCGGCGTAATGGCTGACATGGTGCGGACGGAACTGAGAACGCCCGAAGTCGATTTTGTCAGCCGCGAAGTGTATAACAGCTTGTTCACACTCCATGCCACGATCATGATTTTTCTGTGGATCGTGCCAGCAGGAGCGGGGTTTGCCAACTTCCTGATTCCCTTAATGATTGGAGCGAAGGATATGGCATTTCCGCGCTTGAACGCAGTCGCGTTTTGGATGATCCCACCTGGGGGAATCTTACTCATCAGTAGTTTAGTCCTGGGCGACGCTGCTGACGCTGGCTGGACTTCTTATCCTCCCCTTAGTTTGG
The DNA here is from genome assembly GCF_032860985.1 of Chroococcidiopsis sp. SAG 2025. GTDB lineage: Bacteria > Cyanobacteriota > Cyanobacteriia > Cyanobacteriales > Chroococcidiopsidaceae > Chroococcidiopsis. The sequence continues at coordinate 4,185,441 of NZ_JAOCNC010000001.1, read as the reverse complement.
TAACGGGACAATTAGGCGAGGGAATTTGGATTATCAGCGTTTTGCTGTTAGGAACTTCTTCAATTTTGGGGGCAATTAATTTCCTCGTCACCTTGTTGAAGATGCGGACACCGGGTATGAGTACGACGCAAATGCCCCTATTTTGTTGGGCAATGCTGGCGACTTCTGCCTTGACGCTCGTTTCTACACCAGTGTTAGCAGGTGCTTTGATTCTGCTATCTTTCGACTTATTTGCTGGCACGGCATTTTTTAATCCCACAGGTGGTGGCGATCCGGTAGTTTACCAACATATGTTTTGGTTCTACTCGCACCCTGCGGTGTACATCATGATTTTGCCCTTTTTTGGGATCATTTCTGAGGTGATTCCCGTTCACTCCCGCAAGCCAATTTTCGGTTATAAAGCGATCGCCTATTCGAGTTTGGCAATTAGCTTTTTGGGATTGATCGTCTGGGCGCACCACATGTTTACCAGCGGTATTCCTGGTTGGTTGCGGATGTTCTTCATGATCACGACTATGATCATCGCTGTCCCTACGGGGATCAAAGTTTTCAGTTGGTTGGGGACGATGTGGGGTGGTAAAATTCGCCTCAACAGTGCGATGCTGTTCGCGATCGGCTTTGTCAGCCTGTTCGTCATCGGCGGGATCAGTGGCGTAATGCTTGCTGCCGTACCGTTCGACATCCACGTTCACGATACCTATTTTGTCGTCGCCCACTTGCACTACGTTCTATTTGGTGGCTCGGTCTTCGGGATCTATGCGGGCATTTACCACTGGTATCCCAAAATGACGGGACGGATGTTGAATGAATTCTGGGGTAAGGTTCATTTCGCTTTGATGTATGTCGGGATGAACTTGTGTTTCTTACCGATGCACAAACTCGGACTGATGGGTATGAACCGCCGGATTGCCGAGTATGATGCCAAGTTCGCTACGCTGAACTTTGTCTGTACGATGGGGGCTTACTTACTAGCTATCTCCACCGTACCGTTCATCATTAATGCGATTTGGAGTTGGATGTACGGTCCCAAAGCTGGTAATAATCCTTGGGAAGCACTGACCTTAGAATGGATGACAAGCTCGCCACCTGCGATCGAAAATTTTGCTGGATTCCCCGTATTGGCAACTGGTCCTTACGACTACGGTATGGACAGACCTAAATCTGAGGTCGATGTCCCCTTGGCTGATGAAAGAGAACCGGCATTAGCTGCTGGACCCAAATCGGCTTTACGTGCCGATCCCGATCCAAATGTCGCTGCCAATCCTGAAGATCGTAAGTAGAGATGTTATATGTGTAGAGGCGTTACCATATTACGTCTCTACCCTACTCCGGTACGGGCGGGTTTAGCCGCAAAATTTTTTTTCTTGTACGGAGATTCTCAACAAAACCCGCCCCTACAATTTTCTACTCCCTACTCCCTAAATTATGCAAAGTCCAACTATAGACCCAGCAAAAACGGAACTTAATTACCACCACAAAGCAGAAGCCGCCCATCATGAAGAACATCCTGATTTTCGGATGTTTGGCTTAGTCATGTTCTTAATCGCAGAGGGCATGATTTTTCTTGGTATGTTTGGTGCGTATTTGGCTTACCGTTCCACTTTACCCAGTTGGCCCCCCGAAGGAACGCCAGAATTAGAACTTCTACTACCAGGAGTCAACACGATTATTCTGATTTCTAGTAGTTTCGTGATGCATAATGCCGATACCGCAATTAAGAAGAATGATGTCACGGGTATGCGTACCTGGATGGCAATTACAGCAGCGATGGGGATTATTTTCCTATCAGGACAGATCTACGAATACAGCCATCTAGAGTTTGGGCTGAAAACGAATTTATTTGCCAGTGCATTTTATGTCCTGACTGGTTTCCACGGACTTCACGTTACTGTTGGCGTGTTGGCAATTTTAGCGGTATTGTGGCGATCGCGTCGCGCCAATCACTACAGTCAAGAGCATCACTTTGGTGTAGAAGCCGCCGAACTTTATTGGCACTTTGTCGATGTTGTTTGGATTGTTCTGTTTGGTTTGTTGTATCTGCTTTAACAGTTATCAGTTAACAGTTATTAGTGTCGTCTGCTGTTAATCGATCTAAACTGAAGATATCTTACATTTTGCACTTGGTTGAAATTAGCCCCTATATAGGGGTTTTTTCTTATTGCTACACCCTGCACCCTATCTTAGCAAGCAGATTTTGCAGCCAATTTTTTTGACCTAGTGGAGTAGAAAGATACTCGCTGGCAGTTTGAGCTAAAATTTCTCCCCAACTGGGATAGACGGAAACGAGATCGGCAATTGAGTCAATTTTTAGTTTTTGGGCGATCGCTAAAGCAATAACATTAATTAACTCCCCTGCTTGAGAGCCAATAATTGCCCCACCTAAAATCGTGCCATTACGCCGCACGACTAATTGACAAATCCCCGTCATTTCATCCCGAATTTGGGCTATTGCTAAAGTCTTAAAATAATGCTGTAATACCAAGACATCATTGCCATATTTCTGTCTAGCTTGAGCTACTGTAAAACCCACTCTTGCTAAGGGCGGATCGGTAGAGACTAACCAAGGAATATTACGATAATCAACTCGATAGTGAGAAGAAAATAAAGCATTTTGTAAAGCGTTGTGCAGGGCAATTCTAGCTTCGTAATTGGCAATATGAGCGAATTGATAACCGCCGATCGCATCCCCACAAGCATAAATGTGTAAATTTGTCGTTTGCAATTTTTGATTCAAACGCAGGCGATCGCGTTGTGTTTTCACTCCCACTGCTTCTAGATTGAGCTGTTCGAGTTCTGGCTGTTGTCCGGCACAAAGTACAATTTCATCAAATTCCATAGCTTCGCGATCGGCTTGAACCCATTTTTTGCCCTCAATGCCCTTGACTTGAGTCACGGTAGTATTGGTGAGAACGCGCACCCCCTCAGCTTCGAGAATAGCTTGCAATAACTGAGCAATTTCTAGATCTTCTCTGGGTAAGATGTGAGGACGCTGGACAATTAAAGTGACATCTAAACCCAATCGTGCTAATGCTTGTGCCAACTGACACCCATTTGGATCGCCACCGAGTATTGCCCAACGTTTCGGTGGGTTTGGAGAAGTCAACGACGAGAAAACCTCGGTAGCGGTTAAGTAGCCTGTAACTGCTAGCCCTTCAATCGCGGGAACTATCGGACGTGGGTTAGTGGCAATCAAATATTTCCGCGCTGCCAAGCAACGATTATTAACGACAAAGCACAGATTTGGCTGAGCGACAAACTTACCCTGCCCTAGAATAAAATCAACTCCTAAAGCAGCTAAAACAGTAGGTGAATTCTCCTCTGCTAAATTTGACTGGACGTTTTGCGCCCACTGCATTACCCGTTCCCACTGAATGGATTGACAGTCATCGATCGCGTTTTCATGACTCGAACGCAAGCCAAAATTTCCCATCTTTTCCCATTGTCGAGCTAATTGCCCTATGTAAGAAAGGGAGTCGGGAGTCGGTAGGGGCGGGTTTAGAAATCCGCCCGTACGGGAGTCGGAAAATTTTGAATTTTGAAGTTTGAATTTTGAATTTTGAATTGCTCCCTGCTCCCTCTCAACTAAAGCTACAGTAGCATTCTGTTGTGCGGCGATCGCGGCGGCGTAGCGTCCGGCTGGACTACCGCCAATAATAACTATGTCGTAATCTGCCATAGTGCTTCGATGAGGCGCTCGTTTTCAGTTGTAGAGCGCACGGCAACCCGAAAATAGCGATCGCCTAGTTCGGGAAAACTAAGACAATCTCGGATTAAAATTCGCTCGTGTTTTAATAGCTGCTGTTGGAGCTTTGAACTCGGTCGCTCAGACTCTACCAATAAAAAGTTAGCAGCACCAGGCAGAGGTTGCAATCCTGGAATCTGAGATAACTCCTGCTCTAATCGCGCTCGTGTAGGTGGTAGCCATGCCCAAGTTTGTTGCTGAAACTGGCTATCTTTAAGTACCGCGATCGCTGCAGCAACGGCAAGAGTATTGACTGCCCAAGGATCGCGTCGCGCCAGCCAACAATTAAGACGTTCGGGATGGGCGATCGCGTATCCCAATCGCAGCCCTGGTAAGCTATAAAATTTAGTCAGCGATCGCAAAATGACTAAATTAGGATATTTCTGCACCAATGGGATCAGACTTTGTTCCGCTGCTGGTGGTAGAAAATCCATAAAAGCTTCATCCACCACTACCAAAGCAAATTGCTCCAGATAGGGCAAAATTTCTTCTCTGTGCCACAACCGCCCCGTAGGATTGTGGGGATTATTTAGGAGTAAACCAGAATTTGAAGGAGTGAGGAGCGAGGAGTGAGGAGTGAGGGGAATTTTGAATTGTTCCCCTGCTTTCTTCCCCCTTGTCCCCCTTGTCCCCTTCCCCCCCTGCCCCCTGCTCCCTGCTAAGTGCTCCCGCTAAATCCAACGGACACTCAACCACCTTTGCACCAAAGGCTTTCAGCGCCCGCCAGTAGTCGCCAAAAGCTGGAGTCACGAGGTAAGTTGCAGCTAATTCCGATAAATCCCAACCCGCCCACGTAAGTAAATCTGCCGAGCCATTCCCCGGCAGAATCCATTCTGGTGGTAACTGATGCACCTGCGCTAGAGCTGTTCTCAGTTCGCTGTAATTTGGATCGGGATAGGAACTGAGTTGGCTTATGGCAGATTGAATCGCAGCGATCGCGCTTTGGGGTGGTCCCAAAGGGTTGATACTAGCCGAAAAATCGAGAATCGCATCGGAGTCACAACCCGCGATCGCTGCTGCCCAAGCTAAATTTCCTCCATGTACAGGTTGCATCCAGTTCGGGTTTCCTGCAAGAACTTTATTCTCAGTCTTCGGGAGGAGCGACTTTTTCTTTAAATAGCTTCCCTGCTGAGAAAGCCGGAACCTTAGTTGCCGGAATTTCCATTTTATCGCCAGTTTTCGGGTTGCGACCTTCGCGAGCTTTGCGCTCCCGCGACTCAAAAGAGCCAAAGCCTACTAGTGTCACTTTATCTCCTGTGGAGACTGCATCGATAATGGTTTCCAAAGCAGCAGTCAGAACGGCATCTGCTTGCTTTTTCGTCACGCTTGCCTTTTCAGCAATTGAATCGACTAATTCACCCTTGTTCATTTCATTCTCCTGTGAGTTAACAAACTACCTCAAAACAAGTGATTCTGAACTCTCGCAACCTGAGCTTCAACTTTTGGCTGTGGCTAGTTTGCCCACTAAAATCGCTGAAACTCTCATTGGTTGGATATTTCATTGACCTATTCTAAGGTCTGCTTGCCAAATATAGATCGTTAAAACCTTTAAGTTATATGGATTTCAGGATTTTTTAGACAATTGCTCGATTTTTTCTGCGCAATTTTTGACGAAATTTCGCCAATTGTTTTTTTGACTCAAACAAAAAAAAATTATCCGATATAATTTCTAGGCTATTTTTGATTGTTTTGAGAATTAGTTTGCGGCTCTGGTGATTTTTTTGGCGATGCTGAAGCCTGTTTCCACTCCGCTAGGGTTCTGTTGACAGCATTTTCAAAATTAGTAGAGACCAATAGTACGCGAGTTTGAGCGGGTTGTGGAGTCGGTGGATCGGCTTGAGCGTACAAAAAACTACGGTTAAAATCTGGCTGACCCAAGACCAATCGATGAGTTTTCCCATCCTGTAACTTAACTTCTACCGTCGCTTGAGGTTGCTGCAAGCCATAGTCAGAGAGCTGTGCGGCGGGTACGGTCAAAACGCGATCGCTCTTACTACTGACCAACAAATCTAACAAATAGGCGATCGCTCCCTCACTGGCAGGAGCTTTATCGGGAACCTGCATTTGCCACCCTGTCTTACTATCCTTAGCGCGCTCGAACTGTAAAGTTTGGTTGCGAGTCTTAACATTTAGAGACTGAATTTGGTCTTCTTTAAACGTAAATATTTGTTGCTGCTTTTCTCGTGCTTCCTGGCGTTGAGGCGTGCCTTGAATTTCATAAAAGTACACAAACCCCCCCATTCCCAGCGCGAGGAGGAGCAAAATTAATGTCGTGCGTTTCATATGAGGAGTGAGGAGTGAGGAGTGAGGAGTGAGGGAAGAAGAATTTGGAGGACAAGGAAGCAGAGGAGCTTCAGGTGCAGAGGGGCAGGGGAGAAGTCAGAAGTGATTCACGCACCACGCACCACTGATAACTGATAACTGATAACTGACAACTGATAACTGATTTATCTTCGCAGCCACCACAGCAATACAGCGCAGGCAAAACCAATGACTGGCAAAATGACTAGAGAGATCCAACCTAGAAGGTTAATTTGTAGGGGCGTAAGATTCAGACGACGCTGTTTTTGTTCTTTAGGACGCACGGATAGGGTTTGTTTGTTATCTTGACTGCTCAACCAGCTAATGGAATTTAAGAATACGTCTCCATTCAATTGCTGCTCGAATAATCCATCGATCGCAAATTGAGCGTTACCAATGACTACCATCCTGGCTTGAGTTGTCTTGGGAGCAGCATTAGCTACTGGCTCGGCTGAGACGACGCGATTGAGGGCGTAACCTATAGTTAAAGGACCTTTGCGATCGCTTTGAGGATTAAATTGCAGTGGTTGACTTTGTATGTTGCTTTCCGCCCAACTTTCGGCACTCGTTTGTAGAATTGGCGTTGCTTCCACTCCTGTGACTGGTTTGCTGTCAATTGCTCTCGCGCCACCGAAAATCGATAGATTATTCCCAAAATCTTGTGTAATTGGATGTTGTCCGTAGTTATCAACCACAGCAAAAGCAGGTCCAAAACCGATTGCTTGTCCAGCGGGATCGATAATCACTCGGTTATCTAGGGTAAGCCCCCAATTTTGCAGCAGACTATCTAAATTGGGGTTTGTATTTGGGTCGAGGAGTAGCATCAAACTTCCACCCCGCTCTAAATACGCGCTTAAGGCTTTGACTTCTTGCGGAAATAATCCTCGTTTGGGACTAGCAACGATAACCACAGTCGCATCTTGAGGGATCTTCGCTTGTTGGACTAAATTCAGCGGTTCGGCAGCAAAGTTTCTATCTTTAAGTGTATTCAGGGCTGAGGTTAGCTTACTCTGTTCCCCGATCCCAACTTCGCCGTGACCTTGAAGGAAATAGACTTTTCCAGCGCGATCGCTTGTCACTTGCTGAATTTTAGTTGTCAGTTGCACTTCTGACAATCGCCCTTGTCCGACCGATTGTACGAACTGTCGCCGATTGCCTGCTTCTATGTAAACATCACCAAACGATCTCACGCCAAACTTTTGAGCTATCCCTGGTCGTGTTTGCGGATCGACATACTCAAAACTAAATTGCGACCCTTGACGGCGATAATTTTCTAATAATGCTCGATCTTGGGAGTTTTGATTGCGATCGAATACCCACACCTTAACGGGTTGAGATAAATTTTGGACAATTTCACGCGATTGGGGAGCCAAAGTATATAGTCCCGTTTCAGTGAAATCGATCCGCGTTTGATAGCGGGTGGCTAAGAAATTAATGAGTCCGAGAATGACCAAAACTGCCAAAGTAGCTGCGATCGCATTTGTTCCCGCCTGAGTCGAACGTCGCTTCCACCACTTAGTTTTATAAGCTTGCCACAGCAAACCTAAAAGACTCAAAACAGCGCCAGCAGCAATTAATCCCAAAGGGATAATTCCCCAGCTACCCGCCACAGTCCCGGCTGTTAAACCCATGAGGATGAGAAAGGGACCGAGTAAAAATAGATATTGCCAATAATTTTTCTTCGTTTTTTTAGCAATGGTTTTCATAATAGTTTTCTATTTGACTACGGCAGAGGAGATCCCCCCAACCCCCCCTTAAAAAGGGGGGCTAGAGGCGATAATTAAACTTTTTTTGGCTGCATCAAGTAATAGCTGATAAACTCTTTGTCCCTCTGGTTTCTTTCTCGTTTTTGCGCGATGAAGGGCTGTGATTTGCATCCAACCAGGAATAGTTGGATTAGCACCTGCATCAATTAGCAACTTGGCGACTTCAAAGTCACAATTTCCTGCGATCGCGCCAAGTGGAGTATCGCTGATTGTGCTTTCATCATGGGCATTTACATCTGCACCCATTTCAATCAGTAATTTCATGACTGCAATATGTCCTTTTTCGGAAGCGTAATGCAGTGGGGTTTTACCTAATTCGTCAAAAGCGTTAACTGGACACCTCCTTGAAGTAATTGTTTTACTGAATCTTCGTTTCCTGCTTGCGTTGCAAAATTAAGGTAACAGCAATTAGTCAGAAATTTTAAATTTTTCATACATATACAACTTATCAAATGTCCGTTTCTAAAAATAATTAGATTGATAGAGCATTTCCCATGTAGATGTAATACATTCGTAGTAGGGTCGCACAGATGTGCGCCCCTACAGATCTGTGTACCTCATCTAACTGAGAACAGCTATAATTTGAGCGCATTAACTTCTAACCTCACCATGCGAATGTGTGCCAATCCATTTTGATCGAGTGGAAATCTCTCTAAATATTTCTCGACAAAATCAGCAATAAAATCGTTTCTTTGAGTCTCAGGTACACAGTGGGTAAAAGGCATCCAGGTTGTACGTATCCAACTTGCCAATCCCTCTTTACCTAAATGTGTCATATCTTTTGGAACTAATTCCAGCCGTTCAACTTTGAAATTAGTTTCATTCAACCACGGTGCGTAGTCGCGATCGCTGTAGAAAAAGTAAGGATTGTGAAATTCATTAAAATAATTGTTCCACTGCTTGCTAGCTATAACTTCAGAAAAAACTTGCAAAACATCCGCAGCACCTCCCTTACCTCCACAAGAAATGACTAGTCTACCACCACTCCGCAAGGCTCGACTTGCACCCCTTAAAAATGCTTGATGATTGTCAACCCAGTGAAGCACAGCATTGGAAAAGCATAAATCGAACTCGCGATCAAAATTTAGGGAACGTGCATCAACACAAGCAAAAGTGAGATGTGGATATCTTGCTGTTGTATAAGTGTGCGTAGCATAAGCAATCATTTCAGCCGAACTATCTACGCCAATTACTCTACTTTCAGGTAAAGTCTTGGCAAAATCAGCCGTAATTTTTCCGTCGCCACAACCGACATCCAAAATAGATTTATTGCCTTGCAAATCGAGAGTTTCTCTTAACTCTTGCGCCCATTTCAATTGGGCATCTGAATTCTTGGCATAGTCTTCTGGATTCCAGATCATACAGAATTATTTACATAAAGTTGCTCATTTTTAAAGCGCGATCGCGCCCTCAAGATCTTTGAAACCATAAAGCGTCGATCGCCTGTGCGGTGAGAAAAATCCCTAACAGAATGTAACTGAGAAAAACAACTAAACTACTAGAATCAAAAATTCCTTGTATCCAATTGGTATAGTGTTTGAGTAACGAAAGATGACTCAAAATTGCACCTACTGGCGTACCGCTGAGATTTTGAGCGATCGCATCGATAACCCAAAGAAACAAAATTAAAGCAAACGTAATAATCGCCGCCAAAATTGTGCTATCGGTGAGAGAAGAAATGAACATTCCTAAAGATAATATCCCTGCCGCTAATAGAATGAGTCCTAAATGTCCCATCAAGGGAACGACTGGAAATACAGCAGGGTTTGCAGTACTCAAAGCAAATGCTTCATAAGCAAAAATTGGCAATATCAGTGTTAGAAAAAATGTAACAACTCCTAATAGTTTCCCTACAGCAACCGCCCAGTTTGTTACGGGGGAAGTCGCGAGTAATTCCAAAGTCCCGCGCTTGCGTTCTTCGGCATACAAACCCATTGACAATATAGGCAAGATAAATAAAGCCAAAGAACCCATGATTCCCAAGAAAGCCTGTTGAAACTCGTAAGCCACATCAATCGGTGAGGCAGGAACTCCAGGTTGCTGCCCTTGCAGTAAATCTCTTTGAGCAACTTGCTGAATAATTCCTTGTGGACCTAATAGAATCAAGGCAAAGAAAAACCCAGATAATAACCAAAATATCCCCGCGATCGCATAAGCCAAAGGCGAGACAAAATAGCTTTGTAACTCCCTTCTATAAATCGCGATGATGTTAGCAAAAATTAAGCGCATAATGAGGAGTGAGGAGCGAGGGGACAAGGGAGAGGGGGGAGACAAGGAAGCAGAGGAGCTTCAGGAGCAGAGGAGATAAAACAACCAACTGGTCATTGATAACTGGTTACTGGTCACTGGTCACTGATAACTGGTCACTGGTTACTGTCTCTTCCATAGTTAGTTCTAAGAACACATCTTCTAAAGATGCTCGCGTTCTTCGCATTTCGTAAATTTTCAATCCCATTCCGACCAAAACAGCAATAATATCTGGTCCTGGTTCCGTACTTGGTTGGGAGACGACTCGCAGTACGTAACGATTTGCTTCTGGGGTAGGGTTTGACTCAATCGATCGCACGCTGGGCAGCATTTTTATCAATTGTTGCGCCGCCGCGCCATCGCCTTCAATTTCAATTTCGTAACCTGCACCACCAGTTAGGTTCGCTTCTAAACTGTCAGGAGTTCCGGTAGCAATAATTTGTCCGCGATTGATAATAGCGACGCGGTTACAAGTCATGCTAACTTCCGGCAGAATGTGGGTAGAAAGCACGATTGTATGGCTATCAGCAAGACTTTTAATTAAATTACGGACATCAATAATTTGACGGGGATCGAGTCCTACCGTAGGTTCGTCGAGAATAATCACTGGCGGATCGTGGACGATCGCCTGAGCGATCCCCACCCGTTGGCGAAACCCTTTGGAGAGTTTGCGAATCAAAACGCGCCGTTTTTCTTGTAGGTTACACCGTTCTATAGCTGCTTTGACCCGCCGATGGCGATCGCCTGCGGCTACTCCCTTCAATCTTGCTACAAAATACAGAAACCCTTCCACCGTCATATCGAGATATAGAGGCGGCGTTTCGGGTAGATAACCGATCCGCTGACGCACGGCTAAGGACTGTTCGTGGACATCATAGCCTGCAATGCGTGCCGTACCGCTACTCGCAGGTAGATAGCCCGCTAAGATCCGCATAGTTGTGGTCTTTCCAGCGCCATTGGGTCCAAGGAAACCCAAAATTTCTCCCGCTTCCACGCTGAAAGTCACGTCCTGAATCCCAGACGTAGAACCGTAAGTTTTACTCAAATGTTCGACTTCAATCATCAGTTGGTGGTAATTGGTAATTGGTAGTTGACGGTTGACAATAAACGCGCTCCGCTACACTCCTTGAAGACGGTTGATGGCTGACAGTTGACACTTGACGGTTGTTGCTCCTCTGCTCCTAGTCTCCTCAGCTCCCCCAGCCTCCTCAGCTGGGCGACTCTCCCTCAGCTCTCTTCCTCGCTGCTCCCTGCTCCCTGCTCCCTAGTAAATACCCTTCCATCAAACAATCAGATCCTACGGTGCGCCATTGGACTCGTTCGAGAGTTATGGCTTGTGTCATTTGGGTAAAACCTAAGTCACCTACTGGGGTGGGGGCTGTACTTCCGCCGATGATTTTGGGGGCAATAAAGGCGAAAATTTTCTGAACCGTACCTTGGGCGATCGCTTCTGCTGCTAAAGTTCCGCCGCATTCCCACAGGACGGAAAGACAGCCGCGCTGGTAGAGATGAGCCATTGCTGCGGTGGGGGTAAGGGAATCGAGTTCTAAAATTTCTACACCGCGATCGCGTAGTAGCGCCTGCATGTCTGGGTTTACTCCTGCTTGCGTCATCACTAATGTCGGTACTGTTTCGGTTTGCCACAAATGAGCTGTTGTTGGAAAATCTAACGTCCGGCTCATGACTACCCGCAAAGGATTGGGTGCATCAATTTGGCGGATTGTCAAGCGGGGATTATCAATTCTCACGGTGTTTCCGCCAACAATGATGGCATCGCACGCAATTCGTAGCTGCTGCACTTCCTCTCGCGCTGCTGGATTGGTGATCCAAGCACTATGACCGCTAGTCGTAGCAATTTTACCGTCGAGGGTCATGGCATATTTAAAGATGCCGAAGGGTCGCTGGTAGATCATGCGATGAATAAACCCTTCATTGAGTTGCCGACAGTCAGCTTCTTCCACTCCAACTACAACTTCAATTCCCGCACTGCGTAGCCGCGCAACTCCTCCCCCTGCAACTAGGGGGTTCGGATCGACCATTCCCACCACGACTTTTGCTACCCCAGCCGCGATTAAAGCTTCCGTACAAGGGGGAGTACGTCCGTAGTGGTTGCAGGGTTCGAGGCTGACATAAACGGTAGCTCCCAGGGCGCGATCGCCTGCTGCTTTCAGAGCAAAAACTTCTGCATGAGGTTGCCCTGCCCCAGGATGAAAGCCTTCGCCGACGATTTTTCCATCCTGCACCACAACAGCCCCAACTAGAGGATTGGGGGCAGTGCGTCCTAAAGCACGACGGGCAAGGGTAAGACACCGTTGCATCATTTCTCGGTCAAAAGCCGTACCTACCCTTAGCTCTATTTTGGAATCCATTGCCAATGCCGTTTGTACTCCAAAGATTAGCTGAGATTCTGCGCTATATTATAGGCTTGGTGAGACTTTTACAGTACAAGCTCCCACATTTATACATGGAACGATCGCTCCGACTTTTGTACGAACGGGTTTAATCGAAGAATTATTTTTTGTTTCACAGGCTGCTTCAAAAAATCTACCCCTACGACTGTACGGGCGATTCCGCGCAAATAGATCGACCACCAAAGCCCGAAAATTTTTGCTCAAAACCCGCCCCTACAACTTTTGACTTTTAACTTGGGGTACGGGCGGGTTTAGCAAAGAGAGTGACAGCCACAGCCTTCAATTTTTGCTCAAAACCCGCCCCTACAACTTTTGACTTTTGACTTTTGATTTCTGACTTCGCCATGACATACTTTCGCCACAACATCGAGCAAATGTCAGGCTACGTACCTGGAGAACAGCTCGTTGGCGCGAATATTATCAAGATTAACTCGAATGAGAATCCTTACCCGTCCTCACCGTTGGTATTGGAAGCGCTACGTAACTTAGATGGAGAATTATTACGGCGCTATCCAGAACCAATGGCTGGACGTTTTCGCACTGCCGTTAGTGCTGCTTTAGATATCCCTTCAGACTGGATTATTGTCGGTAACGGTAGTGACGAACTACTGGGTGTTATTACCCGCGCTTGTACCTCACCGCAGCGGCAGATTGTTTGTCCCATGCCAACCTATGTTTTATACCGTACCTTGGCACAGATTCAGGATGCTGAATTTGTCGAAATTCCCTATGACGACAATTACAATCTGCCGCTAGAAGAACTCATTGCTGCGAATGGAGCCGTGACATTTATTGCCTCACCTCATAGTCCATCTGGTACAGTCGTGTCACTAGAGTTACTCGACAAGCTAGCGACGCAATTGCACGGTGTTTTGGTCATTGACGAGGCTTATGTTGATTTTGCCGCAGAGAATGCTTTGGAATTGGCTAAAAAGCATGATAATGTCATCATTTTAAGAACGCTTTCCAAGGGCTATTCTTTAGCAGGAATTAGACTGGGCTTTGCTGTAGCCAATCCTGCTTTAATTGCCGGGTTGATGAAAGTGAAAGATAGTTACAACATTGATGCGATCGCTTGTAGTGTGGGAGTAGCTGCACTTGAAGACCAAGCACATAAAAATGCTAATGCCGAGAAAATCAAAACATCGCGGGCAACGTTAGCTAGTGAATTGCAAAAACTCAACTTTGATGTTTGTCCATCACAAGCCAACTTTCTTCTAGCGCGATCGCCTCATGGTAATGCCGAATATCTTTACCGCAGTTTGAAAACAAGAGGTATATTAGTCCGATATTTTCCCCAGCCGCGCTTAGAAGACAAACTTCGCATTACCGTTGGTACAAATGAGCAAAACGCTCAACTTGTCAAGGCTCTGGCTGAGATTTTGTGAAGAATGTAGGAGCGGGTTTTGACCAAAAATTTCCGGTGCAAGCTGTCGAGCTATTTGCTAAACCCGCCCGTACAGTTATCGGGGCGGGTTTTGACCAAAAATTTTTGGTTTAAGCTGTTGATTTATTTGCGCCCCCACCCGTACAAAAGTCAAAATATACCTCCTGCCTGCCTTCTATCTCAAATCCTTATCGCGTGCCTAAAAATCTCGTTGTTGTCCACCAGTGATTTAAGGGATAGTAAATAACTGGAGCCCAAAGGCTACTGATTACGGCTGAAATTAACGCAATTTGTTGGTGATGTTGCCATACCTCAGCTAATTTCTCTAATGGCAAACCAAATGTATATGTTGTTGCCTCACCCAGGAAACCAAATTGTAGGGTGGCGATCGTTTCTACCATAATCGTCATGGCAAAGACAATCAGAGCCACAGAAATAAAATCTTCCTGAAGATAGCGCTGCTTTTGCAACCGTGCCGTCAGAATTCCCACCATCATTAAACCAAAAACATGAGTGGGATTATGGGCAGTCATGCCATCTTGAATAAGTCCCAAAGTAATACCTGCGATCGCTCCTTGTAAAACCGGGCGTTTAATACTCCAAGTCACTACCCAGATCAGCAACCAGTTAGGAGCAATACCAAGTAAAACTGTTCCTGGCAAGCGCATCGGTAGTAAGAGCAGACACAAACTCGCTGAGCCAACAATCGCTACCCCATTAACAAACTGTCGCCAACCAGGAGACTTCTGCCACAGGTGGCGCAAAGATTTAAGTCCCTGCATAAAAAAAGAGGATATTTTTTAAAATTTCAATTTTCAGAGCCTCGATCTTAAAGCAGCAAACGAAAATCGTAATTCAGAATTTGTAAATCGTAATTTTTATGTTCGGATCGAGCAGAGCATACGGCTAGCCGTACGCCCTGCTTCCTAATTACTTTTAGAATAAACAACTGCCCACTCTAGATGGGGAATGGGAGCAGAAAAGGAGACAATAGCTTCGGGAGCAGGGCTTTTATTCAAGTCGATGGATTCAATCTTGCCTACAGGTAATCCGGCGGGATAAATTTGGCTGTAAGTAGAAGTGGCGATCGCATCGCCGCGTTTCACGTCAGGCACTTTATCAAAAAACTGCATCACGGCTTGACTTTCTGATAACCCGCGTAAAAATCCTGTATGACGGCTGCGACTGACTGTAACCCCTAGCTGACTGGTGCGATCGCTAATTAGCAGTACGCGGCTGGTGTTGGGAGTGACGCTACTAATCTTACCCACTAACCCCCCAGGAGCAGTGACGATATCTCCGACTTTAATTCCCGTACTCGTACCGCGTCCCAAAGTTATTTGTTGCCACCATTGATCGGCACTACGTCCGATGACTGGAGCGACAATAGCTTGTTCTAAATTATTAGCAGACTCATAACTCAGTAGTTTTTTTAACTGTTGGTTTTGACTTTTGAGTTCTGCTAACTGAGCTTGAAGCTCTTGATTTTGAGCATCGCTTAAGCGCTCTGCTTGCACGGAAACCGAGCGATGAAACGGGCGAGTGATGAGTTGATAAATTTCAAAAATCAGTGCTGCTTGGGTCTGCCTGATAGTCCAAGCAGTACCAAGGGCAACAATGCATAGTAAGATTGGTAGGGCGCGTTTCTCCCACCACTGACGACGTTCGATATACATAGGTTTTAGTAGTTAGCAGTCAACTCGATGGATTGACTTAATAGGCTTTTAGGTTTAGATAACAGACAGATATGCAGTTTATTTGTGGTTGACAGTTGACAGTTGACAGTTAACTGTCAACTGTCAACCACGCCGAGAGCGATCGCTAAAGACTCGCTCCATTTGCTTGAATTTTTCCAGTGCCAACCCCGTTCCTAAGACAACGCAGTGCATTGGCTCGGCTGCTACGTGGGTGACGATACCAGTCTCATGACTAATTAGCGTATCTAATCCTTTCAGTTTCGCGCCTCCACCCGCAAGCATAATACCTCGATCTACAATGTCGGCTGCAAGCTCTGGTGGTGTTCGTTCCAGCGTCCGCTTGAGTGCTTCCACAATCACAGACAGCGGTTCTGACATACTTTCGCGAATCTCTGGTTCTTTAATTGTGACGCTACGCGGCAAACCAGAAAGCAGATGCAATCCCCTAACTTCCATCATATTCTCTTCGTCGTCGCGCGAGGGATAGGCAGAGCCAATCCGCAGCTTAATTTCTTCCGCCGTGCGTTCGCCGATGACTAAGTTGTAAATTTTTCGCATGTACTGCATGATGGCTTCATTCAGTTCGTCCCCTGCAATCCTTACCGATTCGCTCAGTACCGTACCGTAAAGACTGAGAACGGCAATTTCTGTTGTTCCACCCCCAACATCTACGATCATGCTGCCGATAGGTTCGGCAACAGGCAAACCCGCGCCGATTGCTGCTGCTAGTGGTTCGTCAATTAAATAAACTTCTCTCGCGCCTGCTTGAGATGCTGCATCCATTAATGCTCTGCGTTCTACCCCCGTAACTCCACTGGGAATACCAATCACGACGCGGGGAGAGACAACCCTGCCTTCATGAACTTTTTGCATGAAATGCTTCAGCATCATTTCGGCTGCATCGAAGTCAGCAATGACTCCATCCCGTAGCGGACGAATTACAGAGACGTTTACGGGCTTAGTAGGCGTTCTACCAAGCATTTTTCTGGCTTCTTCTCCCACAGCAATCGACGATTTATCGCTTAAATCCAGTGCGATCGCCGAAGGTTCTTGCAGTACAATTCCTTTGCCAGAGACATAAATCAAAGTATTTGCAGTACCGAGATCGATACCCATATCTCTAGACAACGATAAACGATTAAACAGACCAAACATACCCACGCTTCTCACTCCCCCGTAAAAGCAAGATATAGTTTTTACACATCAGTAGAGTATTAGTAACTAGATCGGAATTCTCTTACCCCTCTAATTCGAGTTTAGTCGAGCCAACTAATTCTCGGTCAGGCTTAGTTGCAATTCTTAGACTGGCTGACAAAAACACCCCTTCAGTTAAGAAAAGTTAACGCTTGTCCAACTAAATTCCCAAGGGTAATTTCACTGAATCTTTATACAAATTTAAGCCATTTTTTGCTTACTTTAAGTAATTTCACAGTTGTTAGTTATCAGTTATTAGTTATCAGTTATCAGTTACCGAAAAGCCGATTTCCAACTATTGAAACTTTGGCGATCGCTCGATTAAGTACTAACACTTAATAGTTTTGTGAAGAAAAAAAAGGAGATCGTTGACAAGAAGTAAATGCCTAACGCTCCAATTTATAAAATCTTCATAAATTAGTAATTGATAATTGGATGGTAAATAGTAAAACCAGCTTTTTATCACTAGTCACTAGTCACCAGCCACTGATATCTGACAACTGAGATCTTGCCAGTACAGGTACGGAATAAGCTACGATTGTGGTTATGGATTTCGAGTACAAGTGTACTAAATTTGAGTGATATGAGTCTTAACGTTGTTACTCTCGTCGGTCGTGTTGGTGGCGACCCTGATATTAAGTATTTTGAGTCTGGTAGTGTCAAGTGCCGCATGACGCTAGCTGTAAGGAGACCAACCAAAAATAGCGATGAACCAGACTGGTTCACGCTAGAAATTTGGGGTAAAACAGCGCAAACAGCCAAAGATTACGTTCGTAAGGGAAGTCTAATTGGAATCAAGGGTTCCTTAAAGTTCGACACCTGGGACGATCGCAATACGGGTACACCGCGTTCAACGCCAATCATTCTTGTGGACAAAATGGATCTTTTAGGATCTAAACGTGATAACGAAGGTGGCGGTTATGGCGGTTACAGTAGCGATGATAATTTTTAAGCTGTAGAGACGTTCCATGGAACGTCTCTACACCATCAATAACCAATTTGCAGCGTCACAGAAGCCTCTATTTGCTGTTCTCCACCGACTATGGGGGTCGTAGCAGCTTTATCAGCAAAAGCTGCTTCTCTTGCCATTAAAGGCATGGGAGGCTGTGGCGGGTTGGCACTGTTGACTTGAATGCTGACAATTTCCTTTTGGCTGAAATTGAGGCTGCTAAAGACAGCACTTGCTTGCTGTTGAGCATCTTTTGTCGCTGCTTGCAGGGCTTGTTGTCTCGCTTTGGCGATCGCCTCATCTGTAGCAGTAAAACTCACCCCTTCGATCCGAGTTGCTCCAGTTTTGACGGCAGCATCAATGATATTACCAGCTTGTGACGTTGGGACGCGGAAACTTACTGTATTTGTGGCAGAATAACCCGTAAGCCGTTGCTCGTTGTTGGCGTAGTTATAAAGAGGATTTAAGTAAATTCCTGTAGTTTCTAGTTTTTCTACGTTACGCGATTTCAATAAGTCTACAACTGCTGACGATCGCCGCGCTGCTTCTTGCTGCACTTGCTGGGCGGTTTTGCCTTGTACTTCCACTCCCAAACGTACCTGAGCTAGCGTGGTGGGGATAGATTCTACCCCTCTACCCGTAACAGTCAGAGTTTTATAAGTTCGATCCATTTTTTCTGGAGCTGGTTGCGCCCATACGGGACAAATATAACTGAGAGTTGACAAGCTTAAGGCGATCGCAAGTAGCTGGGGAGCGGGGAATTGGAAAAAGGTTTTGCGTCTTGGTACAAACTTTGTTTCACAATTTCGAGAGCGTTGCATAGATTAAATTTGCCTCACACTGTAGCCGTGCTGAATTAGAAAGCATGGGGAAATAATTTGTTCCTAATCTGGCATTGAAGCAATTCAAATTCTGGATGCGTTACAGTTTCGGCAACAAATAGATTCCCGTAGATTCGCCTAACTTACGACTTACAACGTCTCTGCACTTCCCTTTCTCACCGGAAGAATGACTGTCACTTCAGTTCCTTGCCCTACTTCGCTTTCTAAGCTAATTTCTCCGCCGTGGAGGTCGATGCAAGCTTTGGCGATCGCCAGTCCTAAACCCGTGCCTGGAATGGTATCGACGTTACTACCCCGACTGAAGGATTTAAATAGGTTGGCTCGATCTGCTGCGGGAATGCCAATACCTTCATCCTTGACAGAAAAGATGATTTGTGCATTGGTTGTTTTGAGGTCTACCTCGATCCAACCACCTAGAGGAGAATATTTAACGGCATTGGAAATTAAGTTACCAAAGGTTTGCCGTAGTAGTCGTCGATCGCCCCAGAAATCTTGCAGATCTCCTGTAGCTTGAAAGATCAATTGGTGGCGATCGCTCGCCAGCTGTTTTTGCTCTGCGATCGCTTCCGAGCATAATCGAGCCAGATCGAGCAGCGTCGGCTGAAACTTCATTTTGCCCGACTCCGATTGATTCACGCTCAGCAAGTCATCAACTAGTTTTGCCATGTGCCTAGCTTTGTCTTCAATCAGTTGCAGAAACCGTTGTTGCTGGGTTTGGTGTAGTAAAGTGCTATTTTGCTTCAGCGTTGATGCTGACGCTAGGATGGCAGCTAAAGGCGTGCGATATTCGTGGGAAACAGTGGCAATAATTTGGGATTTAAACGCATTGAGTTGTTTTTCTGCCTCTAATGCGGCTTGAGTCTGCGCTAGAAGTTCCGCTTGCTGGATGGCGATCGCTAGCTGTACTGCTAGTTGTTGTAAAATTTCTACCTCATCTGATTGCCACTGCCACTCGCTAGTACTGTGGTGGGCGATCAGTAAACCCCAAGGTTGCGGGTTTGTGTAATTATAGCTGAGCTGAATCGGTACGACTAAACTGGCTGGTGACTGAAACTGTTTTGGCAGGCGATCGCAAATCTCGCTCCAATTTGCCTCGTAGCCGCTACCAATTTGGGGGTAGTCCCGAATAAAGTTACCTATTTCTAATTCGCAGCTAGACTTTGACGAATCAGCTACAATCTGACTGCCTTGAGTGGGAATAAACTGACAAACCATGACGCGATCACATCTTAGCAGTTGGTGTACCTCTACCACTGCTGTATGTAAAATTTGCTCTAAATTGAGCGACTGACGAATTCGCAGCGCTGTAGTTGTAATTAAACGCTGTCGCTCTCGCGTTTTATATAACTCGGCATGAAGGTACGATTGCTTCAGGGCGTTACGCACCGCTAGTCGCAACACATCTGGCTTCAAATATTGCTTGACGAGATAATCTCGCACGCCTTGCTTCATGGCTTGCACGGCAATTCCTTCATTGCCCTGCCCTGTCAGCATAATCACCGCTGTCGGAGCTGCCAATTCTAGCTCTAACTTTTCCAGAAAATCTAACCCGCTCATATCTGGCAGGTAAAAATCGAGCAGGATCAAATCGCAGTATCTTTCTTGGTATAGTGCCAGTCCGTCTTTAGCTGAGTCAGCTTCTATAATGCGATACGACTGATGCGGATCTTGCAGCAGATACCGACGATAGATTTTCCGATCTTCTGGACAGTCATCAACGATGAGTAGCGTCTGAGCGTTCGGCATATTCGGCGATCGGGAGAGAAATAACTCTCCTGAAGTTATATATGTGCGTTCTTATAGAATTTTAAATAAAAATCAACGAAATATAAATAAAATGTAAAAAATTTACTTATTGGTCATTGGTCATTTGTTGATGGTTGTTGGTTGTTATTCTCCCTTGTCCCCCTTGTCCCCGTTCCCTGCTCGTGCGCTCCCTGCTCCTCTACTGTTAACTAACAACGGATGGCGGCGTGTTGGCTTCGAGCCAGTATTCTACAAATGCTTGAACGGTTTTCTCTAACTCGCTAGAGTCCATTGGTTTGATTAAATAACCGTTTGCGCCTCTTTGATAGCACAATTCAATATCTTTAGGATTAGCAGATGTCGTAAATACGACTATAGGAATTTCTTTGAAACTTATGTCTTGCTTCAGGCGCTCTAAAACATCGCGTCCGTCAATTCCTGGTAAGTTCAAATCGAGCAGGATAACTGAAGGTCTTGGCGCTTGAGCGGGACTTTGATAATCTCCCGCCTGATACAGAAAATCTAACACCTCATCCCCAGTTTTACAGCGATAAATGGGATTCTGCACGGTCATCCGCCGCATTAGCCGTTGTAGCATTTTAAAATCTTCATTACTATCTTCAGCTACCAGCAACGGTTCATTCGGTCTAGTTGTCATCCGCTCTTATGAAAACCACATGTTTTGTTACATAAGTTAATTATTTCAAGGAGTTACACTAAGCATAAATACTTTTAGGAAGATTTAATTATTGTAGGGAGAAATAAAATGTTGCTCCTGCTCCAGGGATAGATTCAACCCAGATCTTCCCGCCGTGTAACTCGACAATCTTTTTGACGATCGCTAACCCCGCTCCGGTTCCCCCGCCATATTTATCCTGGGAGTGCAGCCGCTTGAAGAGTTTGAAGATTGTTTCGTGGTGATGGGTTTGAATACCAATGCCGTTATCTCGAACGTACAAGATTGTCGGTTCACCGGATCGCTCCTGATAGCCAATTTCTACCCAAGCATCTGTATCGTTATATTTCAGGGCATTACTCATTAAATTGCTGAAAACTTCGTTGACAAGGACTGGATCGCACTCAATTGTTGGTAAAGAGCGGGGAATGCGAACGCTCATCTGCACTTCTGGACGACTGGCAAATAAAACTGCGATCGCTTCTTGCAATAACTCATTCAGATCGGTTACTTGTAGATGCAGTTGGGCTTTTCCTAGTAACGAGAGCCGTAGCAGCGCGTCAATCAGAGTTTCCATGCGCTGAGACAAACTCTTAATTGTTTGCAAGCAATCAACTCCGTCTAGATCCAGCAACGCCGCATAATCTTCCAGCAGGATGGTGGAGTAGTTGTAAATCCCCCGTAAAGGCTCTTTCAAATCGTGAGATGCAGCATAGGCAAAAGCAGCTAATTCGCGGTTGCTGCGCTCTAGTTCTTGGTTAATTTGGGCTAATTCTTCTGCCTTGCGTAGCACGACTCCCACGATCGCAGTTTTTAAATCGTTGGCGCTATCGAGTTCGTAAGATTGCCAAGGCAATGACTTTAATTTAACTGTTTCCTGCCATCGTTCAAAGGAACGGCGGGGTGACAGGCTCACGCTCCCATTTTCTAGCTGAAACGACGAGTTTGGATCGCCCGCCCAAGTTACAGTTTGGATAACTTCGGGACGAAACCACAGGATGTAGTAGCGGCGAATCTGGGAAATTCGCAGTAACAGCAAGCCGCTGGCTGTAGCTTTAAATTCTACAGATGGCAGATAAATTTGTGGTAGAGAATCGGTAGCAAACAAGTTATCGCTTACCTGAGTCTCTGCCCAGTCTATTAGCGATCGCACTTCTTCTAAGCTAGGTGTAGCCCCCACTAAAGAAATTTCATTTCCCAGACAAACCGCCGCTCCCGTGGCGTTGGTTAGGCTCAACAAACGCGGTGCGGGTTGGATTAAAGCTTCAACAAAATTACTCGCTTGGGAAATCGATTCGATTAGCTCGGATTGCAGCGATTTGAGCTTAACGCGATCGCTCAATTCCTGTTGACGAATTTTATTGGCTAACTCCAGCGAAGCCAACTGTCCCAAAAACTTGCAAGCAATTCGCACCTCAGAAGTAAGGTATTTAGGCGTATAGTGATGGCAGGCAATCAAGCCCCAAAGTTGCTGTTCCTGCATCAGGGCGATCGCCAAGAGTGCTGCTACACCCATATTGCGATGGTATTCTACGCAACAAGCATCCACACTCCTGAGAATTGACAAACTTAAGTCTACAGGTTGCTGGTTAAGCGTGACTAGATCTACAGATGGAGCGGAGATATTAGGAATAAATCGCAGCCAACAGCGAGCGTATAATTCTCTGGCTGGCTGAGGTAAATCTGTAGCTGGGTAGTGCAACCCTAAATAGGGCGATAAATCTGCACGTTTGGTTTCGGCAACAACGCAACCCGCACCAGTACGATCGAATTGATAAACCATAACGCGATCGAATCCAGTCAGTTTTCTCACTTCCTCGGCAACTAATTGCAAAAATTCTGGCAAGCTAGACGTGCTTTGAATTTGAGACAGTATACCCGCGATCGCTGCGTGAAAGCTTAAAAAACTAGTTTCATTGGGCGAGTCGATTGGTTCTAGCTCTACAATTGCTCCATCTGCTGTGCGATAGGCGATCGCATCAAAATAATGTTTGCCTCGATCTGTTGAAATTGACAGCTTGAGCAGATTCCTGGTATTTTCTCCTGTTAACTGCTGCCCGATCGCGATCGCTTGTTGCGGATCTATTAATAAATGACTTAAAGGGCGATCGAGTAAATCTTGGGGTTGCAGCCCCAAATACGTATTGATATTGTTGCTAACTTGCAATACCTTTAATTCTGGTTCTTCCAGCACCAGTAGCATTCCGTGTGACTGGATGGAGCCAGGAGCGTGAATCGGTTTTTCGTGGTTCGTTAGATTCACGTTAATAGAGAGTGAGTAGTGAGTAATGTAGAGACGTTACATGTAACCTCTGTACAAAGTGAGTAGTGAAACTACAAAGACTCATCGCCTCTGATGGATTGCCGTACACCACGTAAATGCTGATGTATCAGTTGCAACTTCATCACGCAGTAGATTTCACACTGCTAACACTCAGGTAGTGCGCCTATCATTATATTGTTAAGTTTTATCAAATATCAATAATAAGAGCTAAGAGCGATCGTGAGAGCTGAGGGGAAACCGCCCATCTGAAGGAACTGGGGGAGAGAAGAGAGCAACTAGCAACTACCACTACTCACAAATGACAAATGACAAATGACCTTTTTCAGTATCTCATCCTGGGAGTGACATACATAAGCTTAGGACTGGGATACTTCCCTGGCTTGCGGATGAATCGCGCGACGATCGCTTTTGTTGGGGCGGCTTGTCTAGTTGGTCTTGGTAGTTTTAGTCTCAAAGAAGCTTGGGAGGCGATCGACGCTGGAACGATCGTTTTTCTCCTTAGTATTATGATTGTCAATGCTTACCTTACCAGCGCCGGTTTTTTTCAACTAGCTTTAAATATTTTATTACGTTACACTCGCAGTCCTTTTGGATTAATAACTGCGTTAACATTTGTCAGTGGTTTTTTATCTGCCATATTTCTCAACGACACCATTGCTCTAATTTTTACGCCTTTAACACTCGATCTAGCTTTAGCTTTAGAATTAAATCCAATTCCCTACCTTTTAGCATTGGCTGGAGCCACAGACATTGGTTCTGTTGCTACTTTAAATGGCAATCCTCAAAATATTTTAATTGCTTCTTTTTCAGAAATTAGTTATTTAGAATTTACTCAAGCTTTGGCTCCTGTTGCTGTAGTGGGATTGTTCGTACAATTAGGCTGGCTGTGGTATTTGTATCCCGAAATTCGTTCTTTTAAACCTACCCTCGACCGTTCCCACATTAGACGCAGACGTATTCTTAAACCCGTACTGTATAAAAGTTTAATTATTACTGGAGGGATGTTAATAGCATTTCTATTCGGCGCACCGCTAGCAGAGTCAGCGTTGGTAGCATCTGGATTGCTTTTAATTACGCGTAGGCTAAAGCCACAGAAAATTCTACCAGCAGTAGAATGGGATTTATTGCTGATGTTTTCTGGCTTGTTTGTACTCACAAACGGTGTTAAAAATCTAAAGTTTCTTCAAAGTTTTACAGTATTAACAGATAGCAACGCCGGATTATTAAGCGTAACAGTAGTGCTTTCTAATTTAATATCCAACGTTCCAGCAGTATTGTTGTTACAACCATTAATTCCTCAAAATAGCGATCGCGAGTGGTTGTTACTGGCAGCTGGTTCAACTTTAGCTGGAAATATGACGCTTTTGGGTTCGGTGGCAAATATGATTGTGGCTGAAGCTGCGGCAAAACAAGGTTATCGCCTTAGTTTTTGGGAACATTTGCGCTTTGGTTTGCCATTGAGTCTAGTAACATTAGGAATTGCTTATTTCTGGCTACAGAAATTATAGCTGTACGGGCGGGTTTAATGGCAAAACTTTTTGTTGTAGCAAAGGTCTGTTCAAAAAACCCGTCCCTACGACTCCTTGTTCTGGTACAGATCTATTTAAACAACCCTAAAAAACCCGTCCCTACAACTTCTGAGGTGCAATTTGCAACTTCTTCCCTTGCCTCCCACCACTCCCTAGAATAGATAGCCTAAATATAGTGCTTAATTTATGATTTAATTCAGCAAGCATTTCTTAGCAAACTATCCATGTCTGCAACCCCTTATCCTAACCCAACACACGTTTGGCACGCCCTAGAAGTTGATAAAACTATACAAGTCTTAGAAAGCAATGCAGAAGCGGGTTTAAGCTCGTCTCAAGTCAAGCAACGCTTAGAGGAGTATGGAACCAACGAATTGCAAGAATCAGGAGGTCGCAGTCCGCTAGCGATCCTGATCGATCAGTTCAAAAATATTATGTTGCTGATGCTAATTGCTGTAGCAATTGTATCGGCAGTGTTAGATATACGCAATAACGATTTTCCCAAAGACGCGATCGCGATTAGTTTAATCGTCGTTCTCAACGGTATTCTCGGCTACGTGCAAGAAAGCCGTGCTGAAAAAGCTCTAGCAGCGCTGAAAAAACTGTCTGCTCCCTTAGTCAGAGTCATGCGCGACGGCAAACTGACGGAAGTTGCAGCAAAAGACCTCGTACCAGGGGACATCATGCTGATTGAAGCAGGAGTCCAACTCGCCGCCGATGGCAGGATTATCGAAGAATCAAACCTGCAAATTCGTGAGTCAGCATTGACGGGAGAATCTCATGCAGTAGAAAAACAGGCAGATATTCAAGTAGCCGAAGAGACAAGCTTGGGCGATCGCGTTAACTTAGTCTATCAAGGTACGGAGGTCACTCAAGGACGTGCCAAGGTTATTGTCACCGGCACGGGAATGCAAACGGAACTCGGTAAAATCGCTGCTCTGCTGCAAGGAGTGGAAAGCGAACCGACTCCCCTGCAACAACGGATGTCGCAGTTGGGCAACGTCCTGGTAGCAGGGGCGATGGTTTTAGTCGCTTTGGTAGTTATAGGTGGTGTGTGGCGGTTAGGTTGGGGTGCGTTTGAAGAACTGCTGCAAGTATCTTTGAGTATGGCGGTTGCCGTAGTCCCAGAAGGCTTACCAGCGGTGATTACCGTGACTCTAGCGCTAGGAACGCAGCGGATGGTGAAGCGCAATGCCTTGATCCGCAAACTGCCTGCGGTGGAGACTTTAGGCAGCGTCACCACGATTTGCTCTGATAAAACAGGGACGCTGACGCAAAACAAAATGGTGGTGCAGGCAGTAGAGTTAAATCAACAATCTCTGCGGGTGACGGGCGAAGGATATGCACCCCAAGGAGAATTTTTGAGCGATGGTCGAGCGATTGACGCAGACCGAGATTCAGATTTACAAGCATTGCTAGTTGCTTGTGCTTTGTGTAACGATTCTTTCCTGCAAGAGGAACAAGGACAATGGAAGATTCTCGGCGACCCCACTGAAGGGGCGTTGGTGACTTTAGCCGCTAAAGCTGGAATTCAAAAAGACCAGTGGTCGAGCCGTTTGCCCCGCGTGGCTGAATTCCCTTTCTCTTCCGAACGCAAGCGGATGAGCGTGATTTGTAGAACGAGGCAAGAGGCAAGAGGCGAGAGGCAAGAGGTACAAGACTATGCGCTTTCGTCTTTAGCTTCTCATAACTCGGCTTATTTGATGTTTACAAAAGGGTCGCCAGAGCTAACTTTGGAAAGATGCGATCGCATTCATACAGGCGATCGCGCTGTGGCGATTAATGATGCTCAACGGCAGCAAATTCTGGAAAAAAATAACCAGATGGCAAGTCAAGGGTTGCGGGTGTTGGGTTTTGCCTATAAACCCTGGTCAGAACTGCCTCCAGAGGGATCGGAAGAGACTTCAGAACGAGAATTAGTTTGGCTGGGATTAGTAGGAATGCTTGATGCACCCAGACCGGAAGTGAGGGATGCAGTAGCCAGATCTCGCGAAGCTGGGATTCGTCCGATCATGATCACGGGCGACCACCAGTTAACAGCAAGGGCAATCGGAATCGATTTAGGCATTGCTCAAGCAGGCGATCGCGCCGTAACCGGGCAAGAATTAGAACGGATGAGTCAAGCCGATTTGGAACGGGAAGTAGACCAAACGAGCATCTATGCTAGGGTGTCTCCCGAACATAAACTTCGCATCGTCCAGGCATTGCAACGCAAGGGTAAATTTGTGGCAATGACGGGAGACGGGGTAAACGATGCCCCCGCCTTAAAGCAAGCAGATATCGGAATTGCAATGGGTATTACTGGTACGGACGTGAGCAAGGAAGCTAGCGATATGGTTTTGCTAGATGACAACTTTGCCACGATCGTCGCTGCCACTGAAGAAGGTAGGGTTGTTTACACCAATATCCGCCGCTTTATTAAATACATTCTCGGTAGTAACATCGGTGAAGTGTTAACCATTGCTGCGGCTCCAATTCTTGGACTTGGCGGCGTACCGCTGTCACCATTGCAAATTCTCTGGATGAACCTGGTAACGGATGGTCTACCAGCGTTAGCTTTGGCAGTAGAACCAGCAGAACCCAACGTCATGAAACGCCCGCCATTTAGTCCCCGCGAAAGCATTTTTGCACGGGGCTTGGGTTGGTACATGGTGCGGATTGGGATTATCTTTGCCATTTTGTCAATTATTTTAATGGAGTGGGCGTACTTCCACACGCAAGCGAATGTCATTCCGAACGAACTAAGTCGCGATCGCTGGAAAACAATGGTATTTACCACGCTCTGCCTAGCACAAATGGGTCATGCTTTGGCGATTCGCTCTAACACCCGTCTGACAATTCAAATGAATCCGCTTTCCAATCCCTACGTTTTAGGAGCTGTAGGTTTAACCACAGTATTGCAACTGCTGCTCATTTACGTTCCACCCTTACGAGCCTTCTTTGGCACTCACTACATAACTCCGATAGAATTATTAATCTGCTTCGGCTTCAGCAGTTTAATGTTCGTCTGGATCGAGCTAGAGAAGTTGTTTATTAACTGGCAACAGCGACGGAAAGCGCATAGGTAATTGGGAAGTCGTAAGTCGTAAGTCGTAAGTAAGAATTTAACATCTTACCTCTTACCCGACTCCCGACTCCCTACTCCCCACTCCCTTATATGTTCCTCAAAACCCTCCACTTGAAGCAATTTCGGAATTATCAGGAGCAGCGAGTTGATTTCGCTGCTCCTAAAACAATATTGGTAGGTAATAACGCTCAGGGTAAGTCAAATTTATTAGAAGCAGTGGAATTGCTGGCAACGTTGCGATCGCACCGTTTGGCACGCGATCGCGATCTTGTCAAGGATGGAGAGGCGTTTGGGCAAATTCACGCTACGCTAGAGCGACAAACAGGCATCATCGATCTATCTGTAACTCTGCGCCGTCAGGGGCGGCGGACGGTGGCTCTCAACAGCGAACAGTTGCGCCGTCAACTGGATTTTTTAGGTGTTCTCAATGCTGTAGAATTTTCCAGTTTAGATTTAGAACTGGTGCGGGGTGCGCCAGAACAGCGCCGTCACTGGGTGGATACGCTGTTAATCCAGTTAGAACCCGTATACGCCCATATCTGGCAGCAATACAATCAGGTATTGCGGCAGAGAAATGCATTTTTGAAAAGTAGAGGCGGGTTTCCAATGCCCGTACAGGAGAAGGAAGAATTAGCGGCTTGGGATGCGCAACTGGTAACTATTGGTTCGAGGGTAGTGAGGAGAAGGGCGCGGGCGATCGAGCGTTTAGCACCCTTGGCTGCTGAGTGGCACGCTAGCATTAGCGATCGCGCCGAGGTTCTGCAAATTAGGTATGCTCCAAACGTACCGTTCACCGAAACTCACCCTGAAGGAGTACAGCAAGCTTTCTTAGACAAGATCGAGCAAAGAGCGATCGCCGAGCAACATCAAGGTACAACTTTGGTCGGTCCCCACCGAGATGAAATTGAATTGATCATTAATCAAACTCCTGCTAAACAATATGGTTCCCAAGGTCAACAGCGCACTTTAGTTTTAGCCCTCAAGCTAGCAGAATTGAAACTGATCGAAGCCGTTGTCGGAGAACCACCGCTATTATTACTAGATGATGTCTTGGCAGAACTCGATCTCAACCGTCAGAATCAACTTCTAGAAGCAATTCAAGACCGTTTTCAAACTTTGATTGCCACAACTCATTTAGCTGCCTTCGATTCCCAGTGGCTCCAAGCATCGCAAATTCTCTCAGTTAATGCAGGACAAATATTCAGTGACCAGTGACTCCTGACCAGTGACCACTTAATTCTGACTTACGACTGTGCGTTTACCCGACTTATCAATCACTACGGTTCAGTTAAGGCTCAAAGTGTTGTAAATTAAGCATTGTTCCCAAGAATGGAAAGTGAGCTCAGATCTTGCAGCATTCTCGATAAGCAAGAATGGGTAAAGGTTTGAGGATAATTTCAAAATCGAATTGTGCAGCAATGTCAGCATTGACTCGGATGAACCGCAGCAATTGTAACCACAGAACCGAGGGAAACAGTACAGTTAATGCCAAATCACTGGCAGCTTTCCAATCCAGGACAGGAGGTAGTGACCATTGGTCAATCCAATGCGCCAATAGATAGGCAATTAGCGCTCTTGATGAGCCAGCGATAGACACCAAGTTTCGTAGTTTGCCCAAAGCGATGCAGCCCAAAACGATGTTTGCTCGTTTTGAAAAAGCCCTCAATGCAAGAGCGCTTACGTCCTAGCCGCACCAGATAAATGCCAGAGTAAGGATGGGTAGAAACGACAAAGCGCAGTTCTCGCTTGCCTTCGGCTCGTTTGAGCCAGAACCAGGACACCGTCAGTGGCTGTGTGTCTCCCGCTAAATACACCTGTTGTCCACGGTTCATGGCGATACAGTTGCTTTAGATGACGACCGTCCTGCATTTTGCGATTGCAGCGCATCCCCACGACTGCTCGCCACGACTGCTTTCGCACTGCTTTGAGAAACTCTACGGTGCCAAACTCCGTATCTGCCTGTACAATGACCACCCTGCCCTGACTCAACTGGGTTGGAACCGTTGCCAACAACTTGCAGGCTAATTGTACTGGGCGCTTGATAGCCTTTGCCCCGCCAGACCCGAAAGCTCAAGCAGCACTCGCCACTCACCCACCACCAGGTACAATACTACTAAATGTAATCCCCGCTTACCGTTAAGTATTCTCACCCAGGGGTCAGGTGCCTTGGGGTCATTCGTCGGCGTACTCAACTGCAAAAACTTGCCGCACTTTTCGAATGTCGTTAGATCGATCAACACTCGCAAAGGAGTGCTTGGATGAGGGGATGAGCGGTCACTTGCTGCAACACCATTTGACGAGTCGTGCGAATCACGCTACGAGTAGACCAATTGTGTGATTCAAAAATCGACTCAATGAAGAAGCGGATTTCACCTGGGTGTGCTGGGGTAAAGGATATCCTTGAGCTTCAAGAAACAGCCCGAACAGGGCGTTTAGACTGGCTTTCTGGTATGTGCTAGGCATTAAGCAAAGAAGGCTATAGACTAGCCCTTGGGCGTATTCGACGATGGTTTCCATAATCGTCAACTCAAATTATTCCTACGCCCTTTCTTCCAGATTTTGGCTCTTTTGGCAACCCCTTTATTGAGAATGGTGCAAGATCTCAGTGAGTGTAGTGCATCTGAAGGATTTCTCATTGTTGTCTCCTACGATACAAAGTAGTGATGTGTTCAAAGCGATAGAGGCAGCCATCCCATCCACGGAGATCGAGCAAGCGATCGCTAAAACTAAAGTTTGTGAACAACGTAAACGCTCGTTACCAGCACAATTGGTAATTTGTTTGGTAATTGCGATGAGTCTGTGGTCACGAGATTCGATGAGAGATGTGCTGAAAAACTTAATTGATGGGCTGAGCGAAGCATGGGTGAAAGTGGGGAAATACTGGCGAGTTTTTGTAAATCAGCAATAACGCAAGCCCGACAACGATTAAGTCCAAGGGTGATGAGTCAATTGTTCCATCAACTGGTGCGACCAATGGCTAGCACCGATACCAAAGGAGCATTTCTCAATGGATTGCGAATTGTGGTAATTGATCGGACTTGCTTCGATCTGCCAGACAGCGATGAAAATGCGAGAGTTTTTGGTCGTCCGAGCAGCCGTCCTGGCACACAAGCCGCATTTCCCAAACTGCGATTAGTCATTTTGGTAGAAGCAGGAACACATTTAATCTTTGATGCATTGATGTGTCCATATCGAATAGGAGAACGAGTGCGGGCATTAAGATTATTACGCTCCGTGAGTTCAGGGATGTTGTTGATGTGGGACAGAGGGTTACATTCTTATGCAATGGTGCAAGCAACTGTCACAACTGGTAGCGATTATTTAGGAAGAATTCCCGCAAATGTCAAGTTTTTGTGCGAAGAACCACTGGCGGATGGTTCTTATCTGAGTTGGATTTATCCACCTGCTAATTCGCTCAAAAGCTTGCCAGCCCATACAAGTCCGAGTGATTGAATACACAATTGGTAATACCGACAACCCAGAGGAACAACTAAGATATCGCTTAATTACCAGCTTATTGGAATTGGAGAAATTTCCGGCTCAACTACTGGCGATTGAATATCATCAACGCTGGGAAGTAGAAAATACTATTGATGAACTCAAAGTACATTTATCAGGACGAAAAACTCATATTCGCTCTCAAAACCGCGTGAAGTTGTGCAGGAAGTTTACGGGTGGTTGTTAGGACACTGGGCTGTGCGGTTATTGATGTTTCAAGCTGCAAAGAGCGCGGGTATCACTCCTTTGCGTCTGAGTTTCACTGGGACATTGCGAGTTATTCGTCGTGCTATCCCGAAATTTCAACGCTTGCAATCACAAGAACTCCCCTTTTTTAAGTTGGTTAACTGTAGAGATTTTAGACACTCTGTTACCTGAACGAGTTTCTCGTACCAATCCCAGAGTTGTAAAAACCTGTATCCAAGTTTCGCTCAAAAAGCAAGACATCGAGCCACCCCTCCCGAACCAATCCTCCTATTTTCTTTATCCTCAGCACAGCGTAGCCTTAAATGAACCGTATTGCATTAAATATATTACCTCCTTCTCGATGCCTCGATCGCCACTCGTTCGAGCGTTTCCTTTAAGATTAATAATATAAATTTCGTTAAATTCTTCAGCAATAACTTTTCTTAAACCATCGTAAGTCCGAGCATCGATAAAAGAATTATTAGAAACAAAAGCAATAATACCATTTTCACCCAAGCGATCGGATGCCCAACGCAGAAATCTAGCGTATAGATCGTATGCTTTCGTTTTCCGCGCTTGACTATTTCTAATATAAGTCTCTCTCACACGGCGATCGATCGCAGGGATAACTGATGTTGCGATCGCTATGATACGGAGGATTGCCAATAATTACAGAAATAATGCGATTATTTTGGCGTTGAATGCGTTCGTTGTTTTCTATATTTAAGCTAAAGGAATCTTCTTGTCTACCTTCTTCAAAAAAGGCGTGTTCTAGAGTATCGACAAAAGAAATATTTTTAAATTCTTCATATCTCTTCATCTTTTGCTTGTAAGTAAATTCAACATTCAGATTAGCTATGTAATAAGGTAAAATTGCAATCTCGTTACAAAAATTTCGTTTTATACTTATATGTCAGTTTATTTTTGGTAAATATTCAATTAATTCAGATAAAACGTTCCCGTACCAGTTGCAGGATCGAGAATTTCAATATTTTTTGAAGCTAATTTCTTGTGAAAATGCCGTTCTAGTAAATAATCCACGCTTTCGATGATAAAGCGAACCACCTCATTTGGTGTATAAACAATCCCCAAGCGATCGGCTGCTTGAGGATTATATGCTTGATAAAAGTTTTCGTAAATGGCTTTTAAAAACTTTTGTTTTTCAGAATGGTTGTAGATATTAGTAGCATTTTTTCTAATCACACCATAGTAACGTTCGATAGAACTCAATAAATTGTTTTTGTACTGCTTGTAAAGTATTTAAAGCTTGTTGTAATTCGCGAGCAATATTATTTTCTCGATAATATTGAGATTCATTAAATATATTGCTAAAAATATCTTCTGTTAAAATATGCTGAATCATCATTTCCCGAATATCTAATAAAGTAATTTCAGGATTAATTGATTCTTTGCAAATTTCCCAAATTTGATGTTTTGCCCTTTGAAATTCTGGATTTCTAGCGCTTTGTTGTTCCAACATGTCTCGTAGTGTATTGAGAATTGTTGGTAAGTCTTGCTTGAACGTCTCTATCGCAGCGCGAAAATCTCTTACTTCTGGAGGAACATAGTTGAGAAAACGATTGAGAATTTGCTCTAGTGCGTCTCCATCTTGCATGGAAACGCGCATAACTTCAGTTCCAGCTTGAATTAAAACTGCTGTTTGCGAGTCTTCAAATAAAATATTGCTATCTGGGTAACCTTGGGATAGTTTATTTTCAATTTCTCGATCTAAATTGTCACTCTCTCTATTCCAATAACCCCAATTTAGGCGCAGAGCATCTTTAACTATACCGTTAGGGTAAATAACTTTACCAATTCTCGTTTGATAATCTAGTTTTGGAATTAACTGAAAAGCTTTACTCTTACAGTATTCATACAGTAATTTTTGAAAAGCAATCAGCAGAGAATCTGTCTGAAACGTTCCTTGAGAGCGGATAATTCTTGCTCTTTCTACTTGATATTGATGAATTAGAACTTTTGACACAGAGCCGAAGACTTTAATAGAACTCGTTGAGTTCAAGTCTGACTCAGGCAAAATTCAAGCGCTTCAGTGAAAATTATGGTTTCTTATTTTCAGCGCTTGTACAGGTCTTTTATTGAGTTTTTACAAGGAATTATTATGATTTTTATGATGAAATATTGCTGAAATATCAGATTTGAGAGAAATATAGATTTGCTGTTGATAACTTTATAAAAGCGAAGTCAACAAGATAAAAACTTCAAAAAAAGGTGATGTGGGAAATGTGAAGCAATGTTTTTATTTTGATATTAGATTCCCCTAGATTCCCTTGAAAAAGGGGGACTTTGAGATCCCCCTAAATCCCCCTTCAAAAGGGGGACTTGGAGATTTCTTTTAACCACCAATTCCCAAGCGTCCTGCTAATGCGGGCGTGAGGGGTAGGAGGATGGCTATCATCAAAAAGAGCGCTAATAAACCTAAAGCTGCTCTTGCGTCATTTGGTTCTGTTAACTCGTTCAGGCTAGGGCGTTCTAAATCTCGTTGCAAGAAAAGGATAACAACTGCCCAGTATAAAGCTAACGGATTAGCTAAAGATGCGATCGCCAAAACGATGACTGTTGCAAAAGTCGTGCGTCCGGCGGTTTTACGCCCGTAAATTGCTTGTACGACTCGCCCACCATCTAACTGTCCAGCTGGCATCAGATTCAGTGCTGTAATTACCAAACCTAACCAGCCGATAATTGTCAGCGGGTGAACGTCTACCAAAGCTTGGTTGACGGCAGAACCTAACACAACTTTAGATAAAGCTCCCACCAAAATTGAGCCTTGAAAAAATTGCGATGGGACTTGATACATACTGCCTGGATGCGAGAGGATTAGACCCGCAAACAGCATGAGTAAGGAAACAACACCCCCAGCCACGGGACCAGCTATGGCAATGTCAAATAAGGCTGTACGGCTGGGTAGTAGCGACTCAATCCGCGTAATTGCTCCAAATGCTCCGATTTGCAGCGTTGGCAGGAAGAAGGGAGGACTGAGACGAACTTGGTAGCGCTGGGCTAATACCCGGTGTCCGATTTCATGAGCGGCTAAAACAGCCAAAATTCCTAAGGCAATCGGTAAAGCTTCCGGGAAACGAGCTGGAGTTGTAAAGAAGTCAAATCCTTGCAGAATACCAGCAGTTTCTAAACTAGTGGCAATGGTAGCCAGAAAGAGGACTAGCGCGAAAATCTTTTGTCCTACGGTTGAGGGGCGGGGGTCGTTGCGGCTAGGAAGGACGATGACGACTGGTCTACCATCGACATTTTCGACTAAAAATAAGCGATAACGGGGTTTCTCTGGAGCCGTTTCGCTAGCTCCCATGCGTTCTTGCAAAGTTGTATTGAGGCGATTGTAAACTTCTTCTGGTTCTCCGCGTAGGTTACCTTTGAAAATTACGCCATCCTGATAGGGAATTGACTCTGTGGCAAAAAATGTGTCGATGCCAAAAATACCGCGAATGGCAGTCAGGTCTTCATCTGGGATGGGCATCACCTCCGGTTTGTTCAGTATTTCTACTGCCTTGACCGAACCATCATCTGCTGCATTTGGTTCTGGGGTTGTCGAGTTACCTGCTAGTTTTTCTGTGGCTTTGGCGCGGAGAATCGCATCTTGACCAGCGGCACGGAGGCGATTGCCGAGAAACACATATATCGCTGTAGAAGCGACGATTAACAGCAACACTCCCGCCAAATTGAGATAAATTCCCGTGGCGAATAAGCCAAAGAATAGCAGCCAGGGAGAGATCAGCACTACTGACTGTAACCAGGCAAGAATACCGAGTTTGCCAAATCGCCTCGCCCTGATAAAGCCCCAACTCAAGATACCGAGTGCAACCAAGACAACGGTGAGGATGATGGGGGTTTCTGATGCCGTAGTAAACATTTTGAATTGCGATCGCAGCTATGGAGCATAAGTCTACTGTAGCGGAGTGCGTCACCCTTGGAAAATGAGGGAGTCGGGGGTCTATGTGCTAATTATGGAATTTTTACAACTTGCAATCGCAGCCCTCAGATTACCCTTGTGTTCTACCAACAACCGATCGCCTGCTTCTTTTTCTAACCCCGTCCAATGCATTAATAAAGCTAATTTTACCGATCTGCCACTGCGATCGAGTAATGTTTCAGCTGCATCGGCTTCTAAATCGGTGAGGTCGCGTAAAATGCGTAAAGCGCGATCGCGTAACTTACTATTTGTTACGGCAACATCTACCATGCGATTGCCGTAAACTTTGCCCAACTGCACCATTGTCCCCGTAGAAATAATATTTAATGCCAATTTGGTAGCAGTTCCGGCTTTGAGTCGCGTCGAACCTGCTAAAATCTCCGCTCCTACTAACAGGCGAATATCCACATCCACATCAATTTGAACTTGCTCTTGGGGTACGCAAGCAATAAAAATTGTCGTAGCTCCTCTAGCTTTGGCTGCTTGCAACGCACCCTGAACGTAAGGCGTGGTTCCCCCTGCGGTAATGCCCACCACGACATCTAACTGAGTAATTTTATGTTGGGCGATCGCACCTGCGCCATCCTCCGCCCGATCCTCCAAATCTTCCGAACTGCGAACTAAAGCCGCTGCACCCCCAGCAATAATTCCCTGTACCATTTCTGGCGGCGTGCAAAACGTTGGCGGACATTCTGATGCATCCAATACACCCAAACGCCCACTCGTTCCCGCTCCAATATAAAACAGCCGTCCTCCGTGACGCAACGCTCTTGACGTGCGGGCGATCGCCTCAGCTAATTCTTGTTTCGCTTCTGCCACCGCCGCTACTGCTTTCGCATCCTCGCAGTTAAACAACTCTACCAACTCCAAACAACTCAGTCGGTCTAAGTTTTGACTGTTAGGATTTACCTGTTCTGTTAGTAGATGACCGCGATCCATAATTTGTCATTAGTCATTAGTCATTGGTCATTAGTCATTGGTCACTGGTCATTAGCCATTGGTCATTACCTTTCTTTCACTCCCGACTCCCGACTCCCGACTCACAATAATCCCTCTAATCGCCGCTTAATGCTATCCAACTCATTATCGGACATATCTGAGTCAGACTTTTCTTCGACTAAGGGTTTATCTTCATCATCTAGTTGCCAGTCGGTTTGCTCTATGTTGATTTCTGGTGGAAGTGCCAGCGCACCTTCTGGAACAACTTCCCAGTCATAGCCAGCACTGTCGCAAAAATCCTTGATTTCCTCTGCATCCATCGCTTCCACCGTAGGGGCGGGAAAATCTTGTGCTTCTAGCATTAAGGCAAAACGTGCTGCATCATCTTCTGACTCAAACATCAATACCTTATTGCGATCGCCTGTTTGAATAGTATGAATGCCCTCATTTTCCGTGCGGGCATTAAACAGTAACACAAATACACGCATGGGTGCAATCATAACTCCCTCCGTTCCAATTTACCTTCAGTCATCCCTTTGTTTCTTGTTAACCATAATCTTAATCAGTTATCAGTTGTCAGGGAGCAGGGAGCGCACGAGCAGGGAGCAGTTATCAGTGACTTACGACTTACGACTTCTCCCTCAGATCCCGAGCGCCTCCTCAGCTCTCTTCTTATATACCTTTGTGTAGACGCAGTTTTTTTGATGAACGGGTAATATATTTGGTTATTTTGTGCAAATAGATGTTAACAATCCCGTAACGATAATTTCACATTTAAATTCTTGAATTATCCTTAAAGTTGGCGCTGCTCCCAGGTGTGGGTTTTTGCCACTAGCTCTAGCCGTCCAGATCAGCCGTGAGGGGTTATGTCTAATTTCACTGAGCCGGAAACTGAAGATTCTCGACAGTCTCCTCGACCCAACCGTCTCAAGAATATCTTATTTAGTCGGACTACTGTTGCTATTGGCGTACCAATATTGGTAGGGGTAGCAGCGGGTGCGTGGTGGATAAATCGATTCATTTACGAACAGCTATCGCCACTTGTCGAAAAAAATCTTTCCCAAACCCTCAAACGACCGATTAAAGTCGGGCGCGTCGAACGGTTTGGTTTGACGGGGTTACGCTTGGGTGCTACTTCTGTCCCGGCTACTGCTACCGATCCAGATACGGCATCGATTGAGGCAGTGGAGGTAAACTATAACCCCTTATCAGTGCTTTTGACTCGCACTTTACCCTTAGATGTCACGCTTGTTAACCCAAAAGTTTACGTGCAGCAAGATACCCAAGGACGCTGGGTAAATACTGATATTGCTACGGGTGGTGAAGCGGGAGGTCCAATTCAAATTGCTCTCAATCGGCTTGGCTGGCGGAATGCTCAAGCAGTTTTAGTGTCTAACGTTCAACAACTGACCCGTTCTACGCCACGTAACACTGTCACCCTCAACCAAGTTAACGGAGAAGCAACTTTTCGCGAGAACTATAATCTGATTGATTTTAATTTAGCTGGGAAACCGCAGACAGGCGGAGAGCTAAAGCTTGATGGAGATTTTCGCGTCGAGTCGGGACGAGCCAGTATCAATATTAATACGCAAGAATTTCTAGCTTCCGATCTAACGCGGCTGATTGAATTGCCGTTAGTCATTCAAGGTGGT
This sequence comes from Chroococcidiopsis sp. SAG 2025, assembly GCF_032860985.1. GTDB lineage: Bacteria > Cyanobacteriota > Cyanobacteriia > Cyanobacteriales > Chroococcidiopsidaceae > Chroococcidiopsis. Next base: position 4,147,388 of record NZ_JAOCNC010000001.1, on the reverse strand, counting down.
CGAGTCAACAGCGACTTTAAAGCCGAACTCACGCCTGTAAAACTGTTGGGTTTGTACGGTACTGCCGACCTAAACAAGGTTACAGCTCAAGTTAACCAATTACCGCAAGCCTTTAATAATTCGCAGGGAAGGTTGCAGTTTAAGGGAACGGAAATTTACCTAGATAACGTTGCTAGTAGCTATGGCAAAATTCCAGCTGTGGCTAAGGGTTCTCTGGATATCGAAAAAGGCTTCAATCTCTCGGCTTACGTCGATGCTGTCAGCGCCGCCGCCGCAATTTCCAGCTTAAAATTACAGGTACCCGTACCTGTTGACGGTGTTTTTCGATCGCAAGTCAAACTGACAGGACCCTTAGAAGCATCTGTTTTGACTGGAGATGTGGTAAACATCAAACCAGTCCGGTTAGATCGGTTGAATATCAGTCGAGTTAGTACGAATTTTACCCTGGATACGGGAGCGGGAACGTTAAATTTTCCCAATATATCAGCTATGCCTGCTGCTGGGGGTAAGGTAACGGGTAACGGGACGCTGAAACTAGCCCTCAAACCGGAACAAACAGCAGGATTAGATTTTAAATTTATTGCTAATAATATTCCAGGGGATGCGATCGCCAAAGCCTACGGCGTAACTAACCAAGCTGCGAAAGTGGGAATTGTCACCGCCCAAGCCCAAGTTTCAGGTACGCCAGAGAAACCCCGTACAGTTGTTAACTGGCAAGCACCCCAAGCGACATATCCAGGTAAAGGACAGCTCGTTATTTACAACGCTAACAACCTCTTCCTGCGCGATACAATTTTCCGCGTGGCTGGAGGTGATGTTTCGGCGGCTGGGGAGTTGGTCAACCAACGTTGGAAAGCAGCAATTAAAGCGTCTGGGGTGAGATTGGGACAGTTAACCCAAGTCCCGCCCAGCTTGCAAAATCCGGTAAATGGTACGTTCAATCTTGCTGGTACGCTCGACCCAGCTAAACCACAACAACTCACTGCTACAGGTGCGGGTCAATTAACAGGTATTGGTGGGGGTACGATTAACGTTCCTAGTATCCAGGTAGCCGCCGGACGCTGGCAAACTCAATTGCAAGCAACGGGATTACAATTGCAACGCCTCGCCCCCGTACCTCCTCAGTATGCAGGAAGTTTGAATGGAAGGCTGAATCTATCGGGTAGTACCACGGCTTTTACTCCAGAAACTTTACGGGGTAGCGGCACGGGAAGGTTAAATGTTGCCGGAGGTACGATTAATGCTAGGGAGATTCAGCTCAATAACGGTCGCTGGCAAGTAGCAGTTAATACGAATGGAATCCAGCTCAATCGATTTAATCCACAATTACGAGGTTTACTGACAGGAGATGCCAACTTAGCCGGAACTATCAGCGAATTCAGTCCGGCAGGAATTACAGCAGCGGGGCGAGTTCGCTTGTCGGAGGAGTTAATCGGACAACCCCTGACTGCTTCCTTAAATTGGAATGGCAAGACTTTAAATATTCCCCAACTCACGTCTAGAAATATTCAAGCGAATGGCAGGGTTGATATTGACCCGCAAAATGTTGCCTCGATAACAGGGTTAAATTTTAACGTCAAAGTGCGGGACTACGATCTCAAAAACGCTCCCGTACAGTTGCCACCTAATAGTAACGTGGCGGGTAGAGTCAGTTTTGTCGGACAGGTTACGGGCAATTTACCAGTACCGAATGTTGTAGGTAACGTGCGGCTGCAAAACTTTGCTGTCAACAACGTAGCTTTCGACCCGCTATTAGCTGGAGATTTACGGCTGCAACCGGGTAGGGGATTAGATTTAGATTTAGTTGGGAATCAAAACGATCGCGTTGCTGTCAATCTCAACCCCGACTATCGCCCGAATAATTTTACGGTGAGATTGGATGAGGCGATCGCCACTGGTAGAAGTCAGGGCGAGAATTTATTAGTCAATGTCGAAAATTTTCCTTTACGGGTGCTGAATTTGTCTGCACCAGCTAACCCCTACCTCACGGGTCCGGTCAGGGGCATTTTGTCAGCCGATTTGACAGTCAATCCCGACCGTCTAACCGCCCAAGGAGATGTGGCTGTAACTCAACCTGGTATAGGTAGATTGCAGGGCGATCGCTTAGCGGCACAATTTCGGTACGGGAACGGTGGCGGGACGCTGACTAATGGTGAATTTGTCAAAGGTCAAAGTCGCTATGCTTTAGCAGGTAGCTTCAACCAAACTCCTCAAGGTCCTCAATTTCAAGCTAAAGCGAATATCGTCCAAGGCAACATTCAAGATATCCTCAGCGCCCTGCAAATTTATGACTTTGAAGACCTGCAACGCGGTTTTCAGCCTCCCGATTATGCTACAGCAAAAGATTTAGGAATCTTACAAGTCGGCGCACCAAATAGATCGCTATTAACTCAACTACGTCGTTATTCGGAAGTTTTAGTTTTACTCCAACAGCAGCGCCAGCAACGTGAGGATGCTTTTCCAGTTCCAGCTTTAGCCGAACTTCAAGGAACTTTTGGCGGCGAAATTACTGCTAGTAGTTCTCCCCAACAGGGCATTGCCGCTGATTTCAATTTGAGAGGAGATAAATGGCAGTGGGGCAAATATACCGCCGATCGCCTCGTTGCTACTGGTAACTTTAATCAAGGAGTGCTAACCTTACTCCCCGCGCGGGTACGATTGGACGAAAACACCGCTGTAGCTTTAACTGGTCGTTTTAGCAGCGAACAGCAATCAGGTCAGTTACGAGTTAGGGGCTTTCCGTTAAGCCTACTCAATGATTTTGTCGAATTACCGATCGCCGTGACAGGTAATGTAGACGGTACGGCAACCATCGCTGGTAGTACCGAGAACCCCCTAGCAGTCGGAGAATTTCAACTCCGTGAAGGCACGATCAATCAAAACCCCGTAGAATCAGCTGCGGCTAGTTTCAGCTATGCTAATGCCCGTCTCGGTTTCGGTAGCAACATTCTGATTGCTGGACCCGACCCATTAACGGCAACTGGTAGTATTCCCTTACAATTACCTTTCGCTGCGGTTAAACCGGATAGCGATCGGATTCGTTTAGATGTCAACGTCCAAAATCAAGGATTAGCCTTACTCAATGTTTTAACCGACCAAGTAGCATGGAAAGGCGGTGAAGGGCAAGTTCAACTGCAAGTACGCGGTACTCTCAAGCAGCCAGAAGCGAAGGGAATTGCCCAAGTCAAAAATGCCACTATTACTGCTGCGGCTTTAGCAAATCCATTAACAAATGTCAATGGTACGGTGCTATTTAACGAAGATCGCATTCTCGTCAAGGGAATTCAAGGCGATTTTTCCAGGGGTCAGGTGGTTGCCCAAGGCGTGATTCCTATTTTTGAGAATTTGGCTGCTAGCGACCCAGATACTGCTAATCCTCTGATTGTCTCTTTAGATCGGTTGGCACTGAATTTACCCAACCTGTATCAAGGAGGCGTTAACGGTAAAGTTACTGTCACTGGTTCCGCACTCAACCCCGTTATTGGCGGTCAGGTATTGCTAGCGGACGGTCAGGTTTTTCTACCGACTACGAATGCTCCTGCTACGCCTGGGGGACAAGGGGGACAAGGGGGAGGTACGCCTGCTCCAGCGGCTGAAGCGCCCGTAGAGTTGAACGATCTGCAGCTGACTTTAGGAAATAATGTTTCCGTAACGTTACCACCGATTCTAGACTTTCAAGCGGCTGGAACTCTGGTGGTAAACGGTATGCTGGGCGATCTGCGCCCTCAAGGAACGATCGAGTTAGAACGTGGCAGCGTGAATTTATTTACGACTCAATTTGAGTTGGAGCGGGGCTACGACCAGAAAGCCACATTTACACCAAAACAAGCTTTAGATCCGACCCTTGACGTTCGATTAATCGCATCAGTACCAGAAGTGACGCGATCGCAAGTTCCTTCTACTAATATTAGTAGCGAAGTTTCCGACAATACTTTATCTACAGATATCGGTTCCGTAAATACCGTTCGCGTGCGGGCAATTGCTAAAGGACCAGCTAGCCAATTATTTGAAAATTTAGAACTGACAAGTAGCCCTTCCCGCAGTCAATCAGAGATTATCGCTTTGATTGGTGGTGGTTTCGCGCAAACCTTGGCAGGGCAGGGTGGTGGTGATACGGCGACGGGACTAGTTAATCTGGCAGGAACAGCTATATTAGGTAACTTTCAAAATACGTTTACCGACATTGGCAATGCCTTGGGTTTATCAGAGCTGCGCTTGTTCCCCACCGCGATCTCGAACGAGGAGCGATCGCGCTCTTCTACTCTTGGTCTAGCAGCTGAGGCTGGCGTTGATATCACGCGCAATGCTTATGTCTCGGTTTTGACATTCTTAACTGCACAACAACCAGCTCAATTCGGTTTGAGCTATCGCTTGAACGACAACACCCGCGTCCGCGCCGCGACAGATTTTGCCGACGATACGCAAGCTGTGGTTGAGTATGAAGTGCAGTTTTAAATCCCATGGTCGTAGTAAGGTTGGCATTGCCCACCCTACACATAAATCTCACTAATATAGTGGGGAGCGCACGAGCAGGGAGTAGGGAGCAGATGAAAAAGTTTTGGCTAATCTTGCTTGTAGACAATTGACCGCTCCTAATCTATTCACTTTTTGCTTTAATTACTATAAATTTTCTTTTATATTTCTATTTTGTTACAAAGAAGGTTATATTTTAAATATACAGGCAATAGCGACAAATAGATTAATAAAGTTAGCTTATTACAGTGAAAAGAAACTCAAAAGTATCGATTCGATCTTTTGGGTTAAACATGCTGCACACTAAAGAGATATCCAAGAAACGCATAGCGTTTAGTGGGAATTTTTAGGGAGGCAATTGCAGCTATGAATTTCATCGATTGTCTAGTTCTAACTTTTGCTAACATGGCTCTGTGTCTCAGCTTGCCTAAGCTACTGTCTTTGTTGACAGCTCCAAAGACTCAGAAGCTCGAAGGCATGAAACCAGCTTTAAGCGTACCAATAATTGAGTCTGAAGCTCCTAGCTTTCTCCAAATAGAAAGTTAGAAAGTTGAAAAATTTCACTTTTTGACTTTTAGCTTTTAACTTTTGACTTACTTAGTAGGTACAGTCCACCAGGCGATCGCGTAAGGTTGAGAGGGTTGATTTACTTGTTGGCGAAATAGGACGCGAATTTTATAATTGCCTGTAGTGGGAACTGGACAAAAAATATGCTCGATACTATCAACCTCGCTAGTTGAGGTACAAGTATTACTAGCAGCAGCGTTGGAGTCTGCATTTAATAAGTAAAGGTCGAGATTATTTAAACCGCGATCGCGAAAATCTTCTCCGAGATCGAATTCACTATTTTGATTTTTATCTCTCAATTCTACTAAGCGATCCCATACTATGGTAATTGCAACATAACTACCCTGTTTCAAAGGTGCGGCGAGGACGTAATCTTCAGCAGAGTTAGCTTTAACTTGATGATAGTTCCACCCCATCGCTGGAACTGGTTGCCAAGATTGCCACTGACCTGCTTTAAACTGTTCGTAGGCGCGAAAAGCATTCAATTGACCTGCACCAATTTCAGAATTTAAAGAAACTCTGGGCTGACGGTAAGCATCAGAATCTATCCAATTGCGATTTTGTTTATCCACAATTGTCTTACTCATCCCTAATCGCAAGCCATCACCCGCATCTTGAACTTTATCAGCAGAGTTGAGCAACACTGCTTTCATCACCTGATGGCGACGAGCATCCAAACTCCAATTCTGTGTAGATCCCCCCAAGCCCCCTTGGAAAGGGGAACGAGAGGCGATCGCCTGCTTCTTAATCTGTTTATCCCCATATTCCTGTAACAGCGCCACTGTAGCTGTAACGTGAGGTGCGGCAAAACTCGTACCCGTAACCTCCTTGACCTTAGCATCGGGGTTGAGGGCATAAACCCTGTTGCCAGGAGCAACCAAACTAATCGACTGCCGCGTACCGAGATTCATTTCCCGTCCCCGCAATCTACCCTTCACGCCACCACCAGCGGCACTTAAATTAGTCACATCAACTTTGCGGAAAATTCCGTCTTGACGGGAGGAAAAAGCAATATTCATGCCGTTGTAATTATCGGTAGGAATGGGAATTCCGCCCTTCCCCTGATTTCCGGCAATAACATACAACACATCGTGGACGCGGCTAGACCAATCCAGACAGCGAGTTAGTAGAGAATTACCATCTAATCTCGCCTCCGGTCGCGGGTCGCGTTCCAAAGTTTCACCAAAACTAAAATTAATCGCCCGCACGTCACCGCTATTGCGGTTTGCTGTCGATTGTGCGGATAAACATTCTTCCGGCTGTCCGGCATACTTCACCGAGCCTACCGCAGTCGAGTATAACCTAGCTCCTGGGGCGATCCCTGCCAGAGTTTTGCGATCGCTAATCATAATGCTGGCAACATTTTGGGCGTGGGGGTCGATATTCGTATTTGCCTTAGCCGCACCATTACGCAAAAACACGCCAGCTGGGGCGATCGCAGGTTGTTTGGAAACCGCCTTATCCAAGCCAAACTTTCCAGGTCGTCCAATCTCCACCTGACCGATCGCAATTTTCCGCCCAATTAAGTTGTAAGGTAATTCATGCAGCCGTTGGGCATCAATTCCCGCGACTCCGATAGACAGCGTTTCCTGCGTCCACACCGGACGCGCCAACCCCACAACTGCCAAACAAATCCCCCCTGCCACCCAGACCAGCTTTTTCACCAATTCCTCCTTCAATTAGGAAATGCAGCTTTATACTTTACTCTAAAATACTTCGGGAGTCAGGAGTCGGGAGTCGGAATCAATTGCAAATTGGTCACTGATAACTGGTAACTGATAACTGTAAAAAGCTACGATCGCATTAGTACTGGAGTCATAAATTATGTGGGGTAGTTTTCAAAATAGTGAGTTACGGATTGAAGTAGAGGCATCAGCAGCAGCAATTAAAGATAGTTTGTTGCGTCCCGAACAGATGCAAAAATGGCTATCGCCACAACGGTTAGCTTCAGGAATGCCAGAACAACTCCATTCAGGTCTGACTTTTACTAGTTGGATTGGACCCGTAGCGATCGAACATCAAGTAGAAGTGGCAAAACCAAATTGTTTGCGCCTATTGCTCCACGGTGGAATCGATGGATTTCACGAATGGTATTGGGGCGAAGGTTGGGTACAATCGCGCATCGAAGGCGTATCCTTACTACCAATCAATTTGGCTCAGACGTTGGGCTTGCTGCGCTTGCGGCAGTTTTTAACAGCGAACAGTTAACAGTTGTCAGTTATCAACGATCTATGTAGAGACGTTACCTGTAACGTCTCTACACCGCAACAAAGAACCAATGACCAACATATCTTTTGCTCCTAATGATTGGTTAAGTATTTGCTTCAGGCTAGCTATGGCTTTGGTATTTGGGGCAATTCTGGGTTTAGAGCGCCAAATCGGTCGTAAACCTGCGGGTTTACGCACGCATATGCTAGTCAGTTTGGGTTCGGCATTGTTAATTCTGATTCCACTGCAAATCGTGGCGACAGCAGAAGAAGGGCGTGATGCGATTAGTCGCGTCATTCAAGGAATTGCTGCTGGAGTAGGGTTTATTGGCGCTGGAGAAATTTTGCGCGAAACTCAATCGCAAGCTCGCATAGATCGGGTACGGGGACTCACTTCAGCGGCAGCGACTTGGGTTTCTGCTGGCTTGGGAATTGCTGCTGGTTGCGGCTTATGGCAAACGGGTCTAGTTAGTTCTGTGTTGGCTTTGATCGTTTTGACTGTATTTAAAAGACTAGAAAGACCGACAAAAAGGTAATTGATAAGTCAATACGGTTCATTTAAGGCTACGCTGTGCTGAGGATAAAGAAAATAGGAGGATTGGTTCGGGAGGGGTGGCTCGATGTCTTGGCTTTTTGAGCGAAACTTGGATACAGGTTTTTACAACTCTGGGATTGGTACGAGAAACTCGTTCAGGTAACAGAGTGTCTAAAATCTCTACAGTTAACCAACTTAAAAAGGGGAGTTCTTGTGATTGCAAGCGTTGAAATTTCGGGATAGCACGACGAATAACTCGCAATGTCCCAGTGAAACTCAGACGCAAAGGAGTGATACCCGCGCTCTTTGCAGCTTGAAACATCAATAACCGCACAGCCCAGTGTCCTAACAACCACCCGTAAACTTCCTGCACAACTTCACGCGGTTTTGAGAGCGAATATGAGTTTTTCGTCCTGATAAATGTACTTTGAGTTCATCAATAGTATTTTCTACTTCCAGCGTTGATGATATTCAATCGCCAGTAGTTGAGCCGGAAATTTCTCCAATTCCAATAAGCTGGTAATTAAGCGATATCTTAGTTGTTCCTCTGGGTTGTCGGTATTACCAATTGTGTATTCAATCACTCGGACTTGTATGGGCTGGCAAGCTTTTGAGCGGAATTTAGCAGGTGGATAAATCCAACTCAGATAAGAACCATCCGCCAGTGGTTCTTCGCACAAAACTTGACATTTGCGGGAATTCTTCCTAAATAATCGCTACCAGTTGTGACAGTTGCTTGCACCATTGCATAAGAATGTAACCCTCTGTCCCACATCAACAACATCCCTGAACTCACGGAGCGTAATAATCTTAATGCCCGCACTCGTTCTCCTATTCGATATGGACACATCAATGCATCAAAGATTAAATGTGTTCCTGCTTCTACCAAAATGACTAATCGCAGTTTGGGAAATGCGGCTTGTGTGCCAGGACGGCTGCTCGGACGACCAAAACTCTCGCATTTTCATCGCTGTCTGGCAGATCGAAGCAAGTCCGATCAATTACCACAATTCGCAATCCATTGAGAAATGCTCCTTTGGTATCGGTGCTAGCCATTGGTCGCACCAGTTGATGGAACAATTGACTCATCACCCTTGGACTTAATCGTTGTCGGGCTTGCGTTATTGCTGATTTACAAAAACTCGCCAGTATTTCCCCACTTTCACCCATGCTTCGCTCAGCCCATCAATTAAGTTTTTCAGCACATCTCTCATCGAATCTCGTGACCACAGACTCATCGCAATTACCAAACAAATTACCAATTGTGCTGGTAACGAGCGTTTACGTTGTTCACAAACTTTAGTTTTAGCGATCGCTTGCTCGATCTCCGTGGATGGGATGGCTGCCTCTATCGCTTTGAACACATCACTACTTTGTATCGTAGGAGACAACAATGAGAAATCCTTCAGATGCACTACACTCACTTTCCATTCTTGGGAACAATGCTTAATTTACAACACTTTGAGCCTTAACTGAACCGTAGTGATATTTAATGATAAAATTCGTGTGGGAATTGCCGTCTATTTTCTAGTTAGAAAAGAAGGCGAACGTGGTTGCCAAATTTATTACCACGCTCTCCTGACTATGCTAATACACAAGAGAAAATCTTTATTTAAGCGAACGGAAGTTTTCAGAAATTCAATTCGAGCAGATCGTACCAGATACAGATAATAATTGGCTTGGTCAAGTAGATAATGATTTTATACTCTCATACCTCTTGCCGCTCATGAAACCAAACTTAGTAAAGATCGACGAGAAGCAAGAGCAATTTTAAATTGTTTACCCTTGGGGTTATTACTGCTAGAGATGAATGGGTTTATGGCGAATCAGAAACAGCGCTAGAATCAAAAATTAGATACTTGATTGACATTTATAATCAAGCAGTCGAGAACCGAAACGTGCGGGAAAATCTCGATCGCACTATCAAATGGACGAGGAGATTAAAACGGTATCTAAATCGAGGAATAAGATATCAATTTAAAACTAACAATATTCGAGACTGTTTATATAGACCATTCGTGACTAAAAATTGTATTTTAGTCCAGAGGTGAATGAGATGCAATATCAACTAGGGCATGTATTTGACAGCAACCGCCAAAATTTGCTGATCGGTTTTACTGCACCTGGTTCGACTAAATCATTCATGACTTTAGCTAGCGATCGCATTCCAGATTATCATCTTATCGGTGATTCGCAATGCCTTCCTTTATATTGCTACGATGAAAATGGCGATCGCATTGATAATATTACCGATTGGGGACTAGAACAATTTCAAAATTATTACAGTAGAGACGTTACATATAACGTCTCTACAATTACCAAATTGGATATTTTTCATTACACCTATGCTGTTTTACACTATCCTACTTATCGAACAACATATCAGCAGAATTTAAAAGAGACTTTCCTCGCCTACCTTTCTACAATAACTTTTGGCAGTGGGTGAATTGGGGTCAACAGTTATTGAATTTACATATTCATTATGAAACTGTAGTACTCTACCCTCTCCAGCGCATCGATCTCCCAACCCGCAGCGCTATGAAGGTGAAACTGAAAGCAGAGCGCGATCGAGGCAGAATTATTATAGATACAGTGACAACCCTAGAAGGCATTCCCACAATAGTCTGGGAATATATGTTAGGAAACCACTCAGCTTTAGAGTGGGTGTTAGAGCAATATAAAGAGAAGAAACCTAAAGATGCAACTGTAGCTGCCAGATTCCATACTTATCGCTTTGCCAATTATAAAGAGCAAGCGATCGCATTACTGCAAAGAGTCTGTACTGTCAGCGTCGAGACAATGCGGATCGTGCGGGAAATGAACAGTTAGTAAAACTATAATTAAAACATAGATGAGTAGGGCGCACAGCCGTACCCTACTACATTTTGCGCATCACAAAAGGTGCGATCGCGCAATTCGTATATTTACTGAAGTGATTAGAAAATTGTTAAGCCAAAATCAACGCAAGTGGACTTACCATTTTGCGAGATAACAGGCAATGATTGTTCAAGCGCCTCAGCCTAACGTACAAAATTTGCAACAAGAAGCAATCGCTTTATTCAAGGAAATTAGTTTCCTGATGGATAACGCCGCCAACGCTCTCAGCACTGATAGTTCTAGCGATAAGTACAAAGACTTTCAGCAAGAGGTCTTGAGTGTATCTCACAATGTGGAAAAATTAGAGCTAATGATGGCGATCATTGCGCCGATGAAGGCTGGTAAGTCCACGATCGTCAACGCCATTGCGGGACAGGAAATTCTTCCTAGTCGCAATGCAGCAATGACAACCCTACCAACACAAATTATCTTTAACCCGGATTTGACTCAGCCAACCTTAACCCTGAGTCCCGAAATTATCTCTGTTTATCAACAGACGCTTCAGGCTTTACAAACAAAGATTCAAACTTTGGGAATGCAACGCATCCAAGACAAGATCGCGCAATATCCGCATTTACAAGATTTACTGCCCAAAATTCAAGACCCCACAAGTCTACAGTTGCAAGAAATAACCTCTGGGCGAGAGGAAATTATTCAGGTATTGATGAGTTTGAACGATATCGTTCGCCTTTGCAATACCATTGACCCATCTACAGACCCCTTGGGAAAGCTCACAGAAGTTCCCTGCATTCAGGTTCCGATGGGGCGATCGCGCCGCCTATCTCAAGCGGATACAGCTCATAATAAGCCAGATCTGTTAGGAAATTTGGTTATTGTCGATACCCCTGGACCCAACGAAGCGGGAGAAAACCTCAAACTTGCTACAGTAGTCGCCGAACAACTCAAGCAAAGTTCGATGGTATTGATCGTACTAGACTTCACTCAATTGAAAACAGAAGCCGCCGAACAGGTAAAACGAGACGTACAAAGAGTTATCGATCTACGGGGTAAAGATAACCTGTACATTTTAGTAAACAAAGTCGATCAACGGCGCGAAGGCGACATGACATCAGAACAGCTGCGCCAATTTATTGCAGCTGAATTTGGCATTGGCGATGACGATACAAACCAAGTATTTGAAGTCTCAGCTAGAAGAGCATTTTCTGCCGCTCACTTTACCCACGAACTAGAGCAGCACCCCGAGCTTACTCTGAGTGAGATCCCCGCAGCGCGGGTATTAGCTCAAGAAGTCTTCGGGATTGATTGGGAAGAAGAACTAGCAAAAGTTACCTCGGAAGAAATTCGGAAAAAAGCTCAAAAGCTATGGAATAAGTCTGGTTTTGAGCCATTTTTAGAAAAAGCTGTAAAAGCATTGATGGAGCGCGCCGCACCTAAGTGTTTGAAATCTGCCCTTAATCTCGGTCGCAGTCGTTTGGTACAACTAAGGGATGAAGTCAAGCTCCGCAGTAGTGCCATTTGTCAAGACGCAGAGAAATTGCAGCTAGAGTTATATGCGCTAGAAGCCGATTTGCATCGCCTTGAATTGTGTCGCAGCCGCCTCAAGGATGTCGATTCGATCAAATCTCAACTGCATCAAAATCTCCACGAACTGTTGCAAGTGCTGAAAAAAGAAGCAACTGTGAATTTAGAAATTTTCTTTGCCAAAGAAGAGTACCAACGGGCTGACTTAATTAAAAAAATGGACATGAGAGCGCGGGAACTTTTCTTAACTAGTATTGGTGACTTTGAACTTTTTCCTAAGTGGGTATCATCGCGCCTTAAATCGCAAGTTGAGTTTAAAACTTCTGGTTTATTTGAATTTGAGAGTCCCGAAGTAGCAGAAGAGTTTGTCGATCAGGCAGTCACTTATGTTAAACAGAGGGCAGATAGTTTATTAAGCAGCGTCCGCGATCGCACGAGTCAAGAAATCGAACAGGCGCGTCAAAGCCTATTAGATCTTCTAGAACAAGAAACAAAGCCAATTATTGAAGGAGCTTGTCAGCGATTAAATGAAGCTTTCAACTTAGATTTATCTCTGCCGACAATGCAGTGGGAGTCTTTTGAGACAATGGGTTTTGTCAGACCTCCAGTTAAAAGGCAAAGTCGATTTGTCGATCGCGGTAATGTGGAAGTATTAAGAAATCAGCGTCAGTGGTGGCATTGGTTGTGGATAGTTCCCGTAGAAGTCAAAGTTCAGATCCGACGACCGCGAGTGATTGAAGATTACTATACTGTATCTTTAAATACGCTAATTGCCAAAGTGAATCAATCGATTGAAGGCAGTATTGATAATATTAATTTGGAGATCGAGAAATATCTCGATAAAGATTTTCAGCAAAGAGTAGATGTATTTTTTGCAAATCTCGATACTTTTCTCCATAATTACAGAGATAATTTAAGCCAAGCTCAGGCAGATCAAAAACTATCTCTAGAAGAGAAAGAAAAATTGGTAGAAGAATTGAGTTTTCTTCTACCTGAAGCCACAGCACAAATCCAAACCGCAGAAACCTATATTGAATATACAGACCAAATGCTGAGCGACTAGTGCAAGAAGAACCGGCTAATGTAGAGACGTTACATGTAACGTCTCTACCTGTACGGGCGGGTTTTGGACAAAGATTTATGGTGACAGCCGTGAATCTGCTTGCTAAACTCGCCCCTATCTGTACGGGCGGGTTTTGATTAAAGATTTACTGCTAAACTCGCCCCTACGAATCCCTTATTGTGTAGTAGCACTATTACCCGTTTGTTTTTGTGCCTGTTGCAAATGCTCTTGTACTGTGGGTAAGACTTTAGCAGCAAAAGCTTTTAGATCTGGGTCTTGACCTTGTTTCGCCTGCTGGCTGAATAAAGCTTCTTGCTGAGCGTGGGCTTTAACTCCTGCCTCGTTCATATATGCCCGATCAAAAGCGCTGCCAGAAAGCTTCGATAGCTTTGCCCGTACAGCTTCATTTTTTTGACCGATGGTTTTTGGTGGAGTTACACCTTTTTGTTTTGCCAAAGCCATTAGCTCTTGATTAACTTTAGTATGCTCGTCAATCATGTGCTGAGCATAATCTTTTACCTCTTGGCTAGAGGCGCGTTGCAAGGCAAGTTTTCCGAGTTGGACTTCCGCCATTCCCCCTTGGGCTGCTTCAGTAATAAACTGCCGATCTTGAGTGCTGAGTTGCTGATTTTGCCCGGTTGTGCTGGGTTGGGTCTGAGTTGAATCGCGATTAGGTTGGTTTATGCTGGGATTCGACTCAGTTGCACCAGGTGTAGAGCGAGTTGCATCAGGAACAGGCTGCGTCGTAGTTCCAGGAGAAGATTGAGTTGGGGATTGACTTGATTGTGCTAAGGTTTTGTATTCTAAAGAGACAAACAACCCGACTGCCACAAGAGCAGCAGTGATAATTTTGCGTTGCATTGCTATTAAACTTCCTTGTTTTGTAATGCTTATGTATTCCTCACACCCTCACTCATGCCGTCAAGAGACTGACAGATCGCGGGTGTTTGTTAAGCGATTGTTAAAAGTGTGGCGATCGCATTTGACTAGTACATCTGCTTCGCCGCACCTATTCTCTATTTGCAATCTCCAGCCGATCTCCAACCTCTACCTGAAGAGTCATTCGTCATTCGTCATTTGTTATATTGACTACAAAAAATCAGCACTCGGTGACTAGTGGCTAGTGACTGGTGACTAGACCGAAATAAGAAACTAGCCACTAGCCACTAGCCACTATCCACTCCTTCACAATCAACAATCAATTTTAAGATGTCAGCTACTAAGTCTTGGTTCCAACCCATCGATCGCGTGGCGATTGCCCTGATCTTCGTTCTCAGTCTGCTGATTGGACTGTTGGTGTGGCGCGGGGATACAGTTGCACCCAAAGTGAGAGATTTTAGTTGGCAAGCTAGACAGATCAGTGCTAGCGATCGCGCTTTTAGCCTCACGTTTAGCCGTCCGATGAATACTAACAGCGTCGAGGCAAACTTGCAAATCGATCCGCCACTACCGGGTAAAGTCAGTTGGGCAGGACGACGGTTAGCGTATACTTTGCTAGAACCAGCACCCTATGGCGCGACGTATCGCGTGCAGTTACGCTTTGCAAGGGATAAGTTTACACCTGAAACAGATTTGGGGCGGATGCTACAACCTTTTGAGGCAACTTTTAGTACCCGCGATCGCGCTTTTGTCTATCTCGGTGTAGAAGGAGAGGAACAAGGTAGGCTCGTCCTTTACAATTTCACCCAGCAGAAAAAAACGATCCTCACGCCGAAAAATCTGGCAGTCGTTGACTATAAGCTTTATCCTCACGGTGACAAAATTCTCTTTTCTGCTAGCGATCGCCAAAATCGACAAAATCAAAATCCCCAAGGTTTACTTTCTGCCCAGATTTATACTGTCACAACTGGAATTTCTACCCCTCAACCGGATCGTGCTAACTGGTTTTCTTTCTTGAATCGTCAACAAGTCCCGTCTCCAGGCAAAATTGACCTAATTTTAGATAACAAAGACTATCAAAATCTCAAATTTGACTTGTCTCCTGATGGCAACACTATATTGGTGCAGCGTGTCAGCCAGCGTCAATCGGATCGATTTGGTTTTTGGATCGTCCGTCCCAATTCTCCGCCGCAAGAAATGGAAACGGAACCAGGAGGAGACTTTTTAATTACTCCTGACAGTCAAACAGTAGCAGTTGCCCAAGGACAAGGAGTCGCAATTTTACCTTTACAAGCTGATGCAAAAAAGCCCTTAGAATTTCTGCCTCAATTTGGTATGGTACTGGACTTTGCCCCCGATGGTACGCAAGGGGCAATGGTGCGGTTTAATTCCGATTACACGCGATCGCTATTTTTAGTTACAAACCAAGGCGTACAAAGAGAATTATTACGCACGACTGGTTCTATTCTCAGCGCCCAGTTCGATCCTCGTGCCGGAATTCTCTACTGCTTGTTGACGCAGTTGATGCAGGGAAATACTTATGAGGAACAGCCGTATTTAAGCGCGATCGATCTCAAAACTGGAAAACAAACGCCTTTGGTAGTGCTACCCAATCAGAGAGATATTCAGATGAGTTTAGCTCCCGATGGCTTGGGTTTACTATTCGATCAAGTCGTGACAGCAGCCAATGCTAACCCATCTCCAACTTTACCCCGTACCGAGCAAGGACAGGCGATCGCCACCAGTCATTTATGGCTACTCCCACTCCCTGAAACTATAGATGCCAATCTTGCCAACCAATTGCGACCCGAACAGTTGCCCTTACCTGGCTTCCGTCCCAGATGGATACCTTAGTCTCAAATCAAAGCTTTTAGTAATGCTTGTAATTTCAACCTGACTTCGGCAATTTCTCGATCGGGATTAGAGCCAGCAACAATTCCAGCACCAGCATACAACCTCGCGCGATCGCCATCAATTAAAGCCGAACGAATTCCCACAATAAACTCGCTATCTCCTTGATGATTTACCCAACCTAAAGGTGCGGCATACAAACCTCTTTCAAATTTTTCGTAGGTACGAATTTTTTTGCAAGCAAGTTGTCTGCTAACTCCCCCGACTGCTGGAGTTGGATGTAAAGCGGCAACAATTTCTAATGGATGAACATCGATCGGAACTTTAGCTTGAATTGGTGTCCATAAATGTTGAATATTTGCTAGTCGCCGCAACCGAGGGGATAATAATTGTGGAGCAATACTCAGTTCTTGCAAGCTTTGCGTAATAAAGTCAATCACGACTCGGTGTTCGTGCCTTTCTTTTTCACTCTGCAATAATTGATTGGCTAATACTGCGTCTTCTGCTACTGTTTTTCCTCGCGAAATTGAACCAGCTAAAGCATCGGTAAATAGTTGCCGATCGCGAATGCTAATTAATCGTTCTGGACTTGCGCCAATAAAGTTTTGTCCTTTCCCATTATGAGTAGAAAACACGTAACAATCGGGATGCATCTGTCGCAAGCGGTTGAGACAATTAAATAAGTTAAAGTTTGTATTTGCCTGCACGTCAATTGCATGAGCCAGGACAACTTTACTCAGGTGTTGTTCGTAAATTAATTCCGAACAGTCAATGACTGCTTGTTTAAAACGAGCGATACTACTAACATCGACTTGACTGAATTCTCGTTGAAAATGATTTCCTTCGTTTTCTGACCGTTCTATTGAGGTAATCTCATGAATCTTGCGCCATAACTGTTGAATGAATACCTCTATATTTGTATCTGCTTCAATTGGCAAGTTAGCAACTAATACGCAGCGATCGCCTTGTCTAGCAATTTGCCAGCGGGGTAGAAATACTGTAGCAACTGGAAAGGGATAATCTGCTGTAGCCTCCGAGAAAAAACTGAAGCTACAAAAGAAATGTGGTTTAGCAAAAGTATGGTTAGAAGAATCAAAAATATCGATCTCTTTTAAACAAGAGCAAATAAACTTTTGAGTCAGATGAAAACGATTTGCACCTGCCAATTGTAACTGTGCTACAGCATCAATAGCAGCGATCGCCTCTGCTTTACTTTTATTCTCGAAATAGAAATTTAATTGATGGGGTCGAGCTAGTTTTTCTAGTAAAGCCAGCGGATCGATCGAATCGATCTCTAGAGAAATGCTGACGATTTGAGAACAATTTTGATCGCAGTTTTTTTGCGAAGCTACAAGAAACTGGTATAGCTTCTGGCAGTTTAGGTGGTAGTTGGCAGGGCGCGGTAAAAGGAGCATGAATGTTAAAGTAAACTATTTTTGCATCCAAGTTTAGTAAATTTTTTTTAACTGTAAATTTTTTTTAACTTCTGTTCCTAAAGATTATTAAATCGTGATGGGATGGCTACAGGCGATCGGTTTGCATAGGAGAAGCGAGGAGGAAGGAGTATTAGCGAAGCGGGACGAAGTTCGGAGCGAGAGAAAAACGCTAGAAAGCAGACAACATGGGAATGACAGCTACTCACACGCCGCAAATGTACCGATCCCTATAGTACAAGAAATGGGGACAGTTATCAGTTGTCAGTAGAGAGTGAAACCAGTGACTGGTGACTGGTGACTGGTGATCGCAGCAAAACAAGCATCTAGTTTTACAAGCCACAAACCATTTCCCAACTACCAATTAGCAATTACCAATTACCGTTTAAAATGACAACAAAGCTGATTATATATTCTAATTCTCAACCCAAATCCAAGTTGTGGATGGCAGCGATTAAACCACCAATGTACAGCGTTGCCATTATTCCAATTTGGGTAGGAACTGCGGTGGCAGTTGCGCAAACAAAAAGTTTGAATGCAGGTGTATTTTCGACTTTTCTCACTGCTGCTATCTGTATTGTAGCTTGGAGTAATATCAGTAATGATGTTTTCGATTCTGAAACGGGAATCGATCAAAATAAAGCTCACTCTTTAGTGAATTTAACTGGAAACAAACGCCTAATTTTCTGGATTGGAAATCTGTTTTTGACTTTGGGTTTATTGGGTATTTTAGCGATCGCCTGGTGGCAACGAGACTTAACTATAATTGGAATTATCCTCGCGTGCTGCGCGATCGGTTACGCTTATCAGGGACCACCTTTTCGCTTAGGATATCACGGTTTAGGGGAAATTCTCTGCTTTTTTGCTTATGGTCCGCTGGCAGTTTCAGCGGCTTACTATAGTCAAACTCAATCTTGGTCAACCACAAACTTAGCTGCTTCAATTATTGTCGGAATTGTCACTAGCTTAATTTTGTTTTGTTCTCACTTTCACCAAGTCAAGGACGATCTCGCCGCTGGAAAGCGATCGCCTATTGTCCGTTTGGGTACGGCTTTATCTGCTAATTTATTACCCTGGATTTGTGGCAGTATTTACGCTTTAACTAGTTTATTAGCAGTTTTAAATATATTTCCAACGTGGACTTTACTAAGTTGGCTAAGCTTACCCTTTGCAATTAAGTTGTGTCGGCACGTTCTACAATATCATGACCAACCAGAAAAAGTAAGCAATTGTAAGTTTATTGCCGTAGGGTTACATTTTGTCAGCGGTTTACTATTGGGATTAGGATTCATGCTGTAATAGTCAGTGGTTAATAGTCAATGGTCACTAAGGAAAGACTATTAACTGTTAACAAATGACAAATGACAAATGACCAAGCTCAATTTTCGCCCTTATCGACGACGATTTAAACCACCTCTACAAACAAATCATGGCGTTTGGGATGTGCGAGATGGGATTATAATTCGATTGACTAGCGATTCAAATGTGGGATATGGTGAGATTGCGCCTATTAGTTGGTTTGGTTCAGAAACAGTAGAACAAGCTTTAGATTTTTGTCGTCAGTTACCAAAAGAAATTTCAGAGGAAATTATTTTTTCAATTCCCAATCGCTTTCCTGCTTGTCAGTTTGGGTTTGAATCGGCATGGGAAAACTTTAATTGTTGTAGGGGCGTACAGATGTACGCCCCTACAATATCTCTTCCTTACAGTGCCTTACTTCCTGCTGGCAAAGCCGTCTTATCAACTTGGCAAAGTTTAGCAAAAGACGATTACAGCACCTTTAAATGGAAAATTGGAGTTTATCCCATTGCTGAGGAATTGGCTATTTTTCACCACTTAACTGAAGTACTACCAGAGGGAGTAAAACTGCGATTAGATGCCAATGGGGGACTGAGTTATGAAGAGGCAAATTTGTGGCTGTATAACTGCGATAATATTATGGCAGCGGGGACAGGTGTAGAAATTGAATATATCGAACAGCCACTTGGTGTAGAAAAATTAACTGAAATGCAAGAGTTAAGTTATTACTATGCTACCGCGATCGCACTCGATGAATCTGTGGCAAATCTGACTCAATTAGAAACTTGCTATCAGCAGGGATGGCGAGGAATTTTTACGATCAAACCCAGTATTGCTGGTTCGCCAAGTCGTTTGCGAAAGTTCTGTCAAGAACACAAAATTGATGCGGTGTTTTCCTCTGTGTTTGAAACTATTGTAGGTAGACAAGCAGCTTTAAAACTAGCAGCAGAACTATCTATAAATTATCGCGCAGTTGGATTTGGCGTACATCACTGGTTAGAGGAAAATGAACAAACCTGGCTAGAACAATTATGGCAAGCTTGTTAGAAGCTATAAAAGAATCTAGCGATCGCCATTGGTTAATTGGTGGCGATCGCGATGAACTTGTCGAACTAGCAGAGCAATTTTATTTAGAAATTATCGAGCAATCTTCTCAGCATAAATTGCCTAAAATTATTTTAGTTGAAAGTAACCCGATTCGATTTCTCGCTGGATTTATCGCCGCTTGTAGTGTAGATTGTTCTGTATTTCTCTGCAATTCCTTTTGGGGGGAAGGAGAATGGCAGCAAGTTTTTGACATAGTACAACCAGATATGATTTGGGGAGAAGTCAAAAGTCAAAAGTCAAAAGTCAAAATTGAGGAGTCAGGAGCCGTAGGGGCAAGTTTAGCAAACAAGCTGGCAAATGGGGCAATAAACCTCGATCAAAACCCGCTCATACAGGAGTCAGAAGTATTTCACGTACCACGCACCACGCACTCTCCCCTAATTATGATTCCCACAGGTGGATCGTCGGGTGAAATTCGTTTCGCCATTCATACTTGGGATACCTTAAGTGCATCCGTTCGAGGCTTTCAAACATATTTTCAAATTCAGCAAATTAATTCTTTTTGTGTCTTACCTCTATATCATGTTAGTGGTTTGATGCAATTTATGCGATCGCTAACTACTGGTGGTAAATTAGCGATTGTTCCTTTTAAAACTATAGAATCTGGAATTATACCCGATCTCGATCCAGAAGATTTTTTTATTTCTTTGGTTCCAACTCAACTTCAGCGGCTATTACAAACTCCAACTTTAAGCGATTGGTTATCACGATTTCAAATAGTTTTATTAGGTGGTGCATCTGCTTGGCAAGAACTTTTAAATCAAGCTAGAGATTGTGGAATTAGGCTAGCACCTACTTATGGCATGACAGAAACGGCATCGCAAATTGCTACCCTTAGACCAGAAGATTTTCTTCAAGGATATAATAGCTGCGGTCGAGTTTTACCTCACGCTCAAATCAAAATTACTAACTCTAAAAATGAAATATTAAATTCCAATGAAATCGGCACGATTTGCATTCAGGCTAAGTCATTAGCTTTAGGCTACTATCCAGATTTATTGGATCGAGTTGAGATCCAGGTAGACGATTTAGGTTTCATCGACGATCTCGGTTATTTAAATATTGTCGGTCGCAACAGTCATAAAATTATTACAGGAGGCGAAAACGTATATCCCTGTGAAGTTGAAGCCGCGATTAGATCGACTCAATTAGTTGATGATATTGCTGTAATTGGGCTTTGCGATCGCGTTTGGGGAGAAGTCGTCACGGCAATTTACGTTCCTAAATCTCCGACGGTTTCTGCAAGAGAAATTAAAGCCGCGATCGCCAATAGTTTAGCTAAGTTTAAAATACCTAAGTATTGGATTAGCGCTCAAAAGTTACCTCGTAACGCGCAAGGTAAACTCAGCCAAAAACAATTAAAAGCGATCGCGATTTTAACTCAAGAAAATTGCGATCGAGACTTGTCTAATCTAACCATTGCTGAAACCACTGGACAATCTCGCTAGGTAATTGTTGTCTGGTTCTGCTTTCAGGATCGATACAAACGTGTTCTGTCAGGACTTTGGCAACTTCGCGATCGCCTGCGTCAACCATTTTATACGTTACCTCAAAATAATCATCGCCCATATATTTTGGCGTGAGATCGATTAAGATCTTATCGCCACAAAACATCGGACGGAAAAAATCTGCACTAGCATGAACGATCGGAATAGCAACCGAAGATTTACTGAAAAACGCTTGGATGTTAATTCCTGATGCTGCTAAAGATTCTTCGTAAGCTTCATGGCATATAGATAGAACGCTGGCAAAGTAGACAACCCCAGCTGCATCGGTATCCTGAAAGCGAATAGTACGAGTATATGTAAATGTCATTTATCGAGGAATACGTTCACATCTATTTATCTCCGATAGTGCCAGAAATTGTGACCAATTTTTGTTTTTTTCTTAATTTTTAACGCTGTGACAAGGCGATCGAACACTAAAGTATCCAATCACAATCTTCTCTCTACTATCAACATCCGCCGATAAGATAACCACCCCCCCAGTACCATCAATCCCGTGAAGCCAACTAAAAACCAGAAATTTTCACCGATATCAGCAATCTCACTGCCATTAGCAGAAACTTTTAAAAAAGCTGTATTCATGTGATAAATCGGGTTAAACTTGGCAATTTGCTGTAAATTTTTTGGAAACAAAAATGCGGGGATAAAAGCACCGCCTAACATCAACAACGGTACGCCAAAAGCAGCTATTAGAGCATTCACATCCTCCGTACGACGGGCTAATTGCGTGCCTAAAATAAAACCTAAACCTACGTATGCGGCGATACTCAGTAGAATAATTAAGCAGCCTAGAATAACGGAACCATTGAAACTCGCATTAAAAAATAATGAAGAAATCGTATAAATTAGTACAGCTTGTCCTATGCCGATGCAACTGTGAGCGAGAAACATTCCTAAAAAGTAGGAAGTGCCACTTAGAGGAGAGATGAATAGACGTTTGAGAGTTTGTTGTTCTCGTTCGGAAACGATAGTGGCAACCGTACCACCCAAACAGCTAAAAAACAACGCTGCGCCTACTAACGTTAAGGGTGCAGCAATATTAAAAGCTTGGTCTATTGACAGCTTGGCTCGTTCTGCCAAAATAAATCCGTTAAGCAACAATACAGAAACGGGAAAAATACTCCAAAAAATTAGACTGCGACGGCGACGCAGTAGTTCAATTAAGATTCGTTGTGCGACAGCCAGCGTTTCTCGCCAGTATTTCATCGTGATGAGAGTGAGGAGTTAACTTGAATCCATTATCAAACGACGTGCTTTCACAGCCAATTTCTCGACGCACTTTATTTAAGCTATGTGGGATTGGTGCTGTCGGGGGAGTTGTGGGATACACTCGGTTCTCAAAACCACAGCCTACGGTATACCAACCAGATAGATTAGATCTACCGCGATCGCTAACTCAATCGAAAAGCGTAGTCGTCGTCGGTGGAGGATTAGCGGGATTAGCTTGCGCCTACGAACTGAGTCAGCGCGGATTTGCCGTGACGCTATTAGAGCGATCGCCACAACTGGGTGGTAAGATTGCCAGCTGGCAGGTCGAAGCAGCAGGGGAAACTTTTATGATGGAACATGGCTTCCACGGTTTCTTTCCCCAGTACTACAACCTCAAGAGTATCGTGGCAGAACTGGAAATTCAGGATAATTTTCGGTCTTTAAATTCTTACGCCGTCCTTTATCGGGGAGAAAAGTACCAGCCAGAAGTTTTCCGTCCCAGCCACTCAGCTTTTCCGTGGAATATCGTCGATTTAGCGATCGCCTCTCCGAATCGGCTTAAATGGGGCATTAACTTGACAAAATGGGAACACTGGCAGGTGTTTCGGGCAATTACCGGATTTCAAACCCAAAAGACCTTTCAACGTCTAGACCGTCTTTCCGTAGCCGAGTGGGTAGAACGGAGTTTTCCCCAAGGATTATACGATTTATACTTTTTACCCTTCGCCAAATCAAGCTTAAACGCTCCCGATCTCATGAGTGTAGGGGAATTAATGCAATTTTTCCACTTCTATTTTTTTGGCAATCCCGAAGGACTCGCTTTTAACGGGACGCGCTACGACATGGGTACGAGTTTAGTCCAACCAATTGCCCAGGCGATCGAGCAAAATGGTGGCAAGATCGTCACAGGTGCAATCGTCACCGCAATTCAGGCTCAAAATGGCAAGATTTCATCCCTTAGCTATTCTCAGGGAGAAGGGGAGGATACACCGTTTTGGGTATCGGGAGTCGGGAGTCGGGAGTCGGTAGGGGCGGGTTTGGAAACCCGCCCGTACGGGAGTAGGGACGGGTTCACCCAAAATCTCAATTCCCCCGCAGATAAGTCTGGCAAACCCGCCCTTCCAGAGATCGACAGCGGCAAAAACATAGAATATTACGGTGCAGCCGATCGCATGTATGCTGTTTCTCCTGAACGTAAAGAAGCAGTCTCCCTCACTTGCACCCACCAAGGCTGTACGGTACAGCTAGCAGAAGATGGCAAATTTCACTGTCCCTGTCATGGTGCAGTATACGATCGCCAAGGGAAAGTATTGAAAGGACCAGCACAAAAAGATTTACCCCGCTTTCAAATAACGCAACGCCAGGAAGATCGATTGCAGCTGGTATCCAATGTTGTAGAGACGTTACATGTAACGTCTCTAGAACCCCTCAAAGCCGATTACTACGTCTTCGCCACCGACGTACCAGGAGTACAACAATTATTTACCTTAGTCACGGGAGAAGTTAGCCAGCAAGTGCGATCGCAAGTCGAAAAGTTGTCTATAGCCGATCCTTTCGCTGTCTGTCGCTTCTGGTTCGATCGCGATTTTGATTGGCAACACAGCAATTTTACCTCTTTATCTGGCTATCAACTCACCGACAGCATTACGCTTTACCACCGCATTCAGGAACCATATATTGATTGGGCAAATAAAACAGGTGGTAGCGTCGTGGAGTTGCACGCCTATTGTTACAAAGAAAAAGAGTTTCCCAACCAACAAGCTTTATTAACAACATTCGAGCAAGAATTATATGAGATCGTGCCGCAGTTACAGCAAGCAAAAATGTTGCATCGGGAATTAGTCAATCAAAAGAATTTTTCTGGTTATCCACCAAATAGCTATAGCGATCGACCGGAGACAAGTACTGAGATTCCTAATTTAATATTTGCAGGTGATTGGGTCAAAATGCCATTTCCTTGCGGATTGATGGAAAGAGCTGTGAGTAGTGGGTTGCTAGCAGCAAATGAGATTTTACACCGCGAAGGATTGCAAAGGCGATCGCTTTTCTCTGTCAATCCAGAGGGAATGTTGAAGATTTAACCAAAGTAGGGTGCGTTAAATAACACACCCTACAAATTCTCAAATTATTAGATTTAAAAATATAGAAAACTATGCAATCACCCTCGCTAACTTCACAACAGCGCGATATTCGACAAACTGGAATTAACCCGAATCATTGGTATGCAGTCGCCCGTAGTAGTGAAGTGACTACTAATCCTATAGCCGTCACTCTTTGGCATCATGCGATCGCAATTTATCGTGGGCACGATGGGAAAGTCTACGCTTTAGAAGATCGATGTCCGCACCGTCAAGTCAAACTCAGTCACGGACGAGTTGTAGATAACAATTTAGAATGTGCTTACCACGGCTGGCGCATTGGTGGGAATGGTGAATGTGTTGCGGTTCCTTATTTGGCTGCAAATCAAAAACTACCAAATTGCAAAATTCGCTACTATCCAGTAATAGAACAAGATGGTGTTATTTGGTTGTTTCCTGGGAATTCTAATTTAGCTACACAAATCCAACCTTTGGGCTTACCAGAATGGGATCATCTCAATTATATTGCCACTGTTTCAATTATTGAATGTGCCGCTCACTATTCTTATTTAATTGAAAACTTGATGGATATGTACCACGGGCATTTGCATCAAAATTGGCAAGCTTGGGCAGATCCAATATTGCAAGATATCTATGAAGATGAAAAACGAGTTGACGCACATTATCAAGCACAAAGCTATTATAAAATTGATAAAATATGGTCGATATCGCAATTATTTTTTCCTGCGTTACGTAAGCTTCATTCAGAGCCTTTGGACGTGAGTTATATTTATCCTAATTGGGTATCTACATTAGGAAATGATTTTAAAATCTATTGTTTATTTAGTCCAATTAACGAACTTAAAACTCGCGCCTATTTAATTCATTTTACTTCTCTTAATGCTTTCTGGCGCTTGCATAAATTACCCGTATCCTTTCGGAGATTCGTCAAGAATAGTTTATTTGGCTCGGCACAGAAATTATTAGATGGATTAGTCCTTCAAGATGTCCAAATGATTGAAGAAGAACAGCAAGCCTATCTCGCCCATCCAGAACAAAAAAATCATGAATTAAACCGCGCTGTAGTGAGCGTTCAAAAGTTGATTAGAAGTCAAGCTAATCTCTCATAGCCCCCCTTAAAAAGGGGGGTTGGGGGGATCTTCCGAAACACAGCTTGAGTGAAAAGATCTAAGCTGGCAACAATCCTTTTTCTGCTAACCAGGCACGATTAAACAACCGCGATTGATAGCGCGTACCGCTATCGCACAGAATTGTCACAATTGTATGACCTGGACCTAACTGCTTAGCTAATTCTATCGCCGCACCGACATTAATACCTGTAGAACCGCCGAGAAATAATCCTTCTTCTTGCAACAGACGGTAAACAATTTTTACTGCTACATCGTCAGTCACGCGAATTGCATCGTCAATCGGTACGCCTTCCATATTCGCAGTCACGCGACTATTGCCAATACCTTCTGTAATTGAGCTTCCTTCACTTTTGGTTTCACCTGTTTTGATATAACTGTAAAGCGCACTACCCATCGGATCGGCTAAAACTGTCTTAATGGCAGGATTTTTTTCTTTCAGGTACATAGCTACCCCCGCTAGCGTACCCCCCGTTCCCGTAGAAGTTACCCAAACATCAACTTTGCCATCGGTTTGTTCCCAAATTTCTTTACCTGTAGTTTCGTAGTGCGCCCTTCTGTTGGCTAAGTTATCAAACTGATTTGCCCAAATTGCGTTTTCCATCTCCTCGGCAATTCTACCGGAAAGCCGGACGTAGTTATTCGGGTCTTTGTATGGCACGGCTGGTACAGGACGTACTTCAGCCCCCAACAGCCTCAGTGCGTCCATTTTTTCTTGCGACTGAGTATCGGGAATGACGATCAGACATTTGTAACCCTTAGCATTGCAAATATGGGCGAGTCCGATGCCAGTATTTCCCGCTGTCCCTTCTACTACCGTACCCCCAGGTTTGAGAATGCCTTTTTCTTCCGCATCCTTAATAATGTAAAGTGCCGCGCGGTCTTTCACCGAACCCCCGGGGTTGAGAAACTCTGCCTTACCAAGAATTTCACACCCAGTTTCTTCACTGAAGCGGTTAAGCCGGATCAGGGGTGTATTGCCTACAGTACCGACAAACCCGTTTTTGATATCCATTCCTAAACTACCGTTAATTATCGTCTATAAAAATTCTGACTTATTGCGGTAGATGGTAGGGTGTATTGTTGCGATCTTCAGATGGCAGACGCAAGTGCGATCGCAGATAAAAACATAAAGGAGTTAGCCGTAGGGTGTCGAGCAGAGTAAAATCATTGTAGCTAACTTATATATTCCACGCAGACGCAGCCACATCAATTGATGGCAAAAGAACGCGGTGAACGGATCGCTCATGTATGACGAAGACGACCTCAGCATATTAGATGAAGCAGTACAGCTAGATAGTCCCCTAGATCATCTGGGTGCTTTAACTGCTGATGCTGAAATTGCCAAACCTAACCCAGAGGAAATGCTTGCCTTACTAGAAAATCCTCAAACTCAGCAGAGGATGTTGGCAGCGCGTGCTTTCTGCGAAATTGAAGATGAGCGGGCAACGCCCCATTTAATTCGCTTATTAACAGATGCTTGTCCTTTAGTCAGAGTTAGTGCAGCCTATGCGATCGGACGCAACCCCAGCCCAGAAGCGGTAGAGGCACTAATTCAACAATTAAATCGAGACTGGAACGGTTACGTGCGTAAGGGAGTTGTCTGGGCATTAGGCAACTGTCGCGATCGCCGTTCCCTCAAACCTTTAGCAGAAGCTTTGAGAACCGATATCCCCGCCGTGCGGCTGTGGGCTGCTAGCGCTCTAGCACAAATGGCAGAAATCGGTTATGAAGCAGTAGTCGGAGCCATGCCACCCCTGATTGAAGCTTTGGTACAAGACCCCGTAGCAGCAGTCAGGAGTAATTGCGCTTGGTCGGTAGGTCAATTATGTCGCGAACTCCCTTCTAACGTCGTCTATGCTACGGCAGTCGATGCATTAATCCAAGCTTTTGCCGAAGATGAAGATTTAGGCGTAAAAGAAGATGCTAGAGCCGCCATTCTCGGTGTCGGCGATCCGCGAGGACTGCAACTGATCGAGACCTTGGAACAGGAAGGATGGTTTTAATCAGGAGTGAGGAGTGAGGGGCGAGGAGTGAGGGTTTTATTCAGAAATGAGAGAAATTCTCCTCAACCAGTCACCAGAAGCTAAAAGTAGTCAAAAATTACTGCTAAAATCCTTTCGTATAAAGCCCCCTGCACTTCATAATACTTGCTCATCTTCCCGCACTCCTCACTCCTCACTCCTCGCCCCTATTCAAGATAAGCTAGGAACATAACAATCGCGACCGGAGGCGATGAGATTCTTGGCAGCATCGCGATTGAGTGGTTTGGAGAATAAGTAGCCTTGAGCGAAGTGTTCTTGCCCAGAGGTAGGTTGGAGAGAACAGAGTTGAGCGAGTTGAGATGCGGTTTCTACTCCTTCGGCGACGACATCAATTTTCAAGCTATCGGCTAGGGAAACGATCGCCCGAATAATTTCTAATCGCTCGGAACTAGTGTCTATATCTTGAATGAAGGAGCGATCGATTTTCAAAAAATTGATGGGAAAGCGACTTAAATACGATAAAGAAGAATAACCAGTGCCAAAATCATCGATGGAAACTTGAATGCCCAATTCTTGCAACTGAATCAATTTGGCTTTAGCAGATGCTAAATCTTCGACAATCGTGCTTTCAGTAATTTCTAGCTTTAAAGAATGTGGGTCAAAACGAGTTTCTGCTAAGATTTGGCGAATTTTCTCGACTAAATCGACTTGGGCAAATTGCTTGCCAGAAATATTGACGCTGACTGATAGGGGTGGATGGGAAGGAAATTCTTCATGCCAAGCACGCATTTGAGTGCAGGCTTCTTGTAACACCCACATGCCTAATGGCAAAATCAGTCCTGTTTCTTCCGCAACACCAATAAATTCTATCGGCGGAATCAAGCCTTTCTCGGGATGCTGCCAGCGCACTAAGGCTTCAAATCCAGTAATTTGGTTGTTATGTAGTGCGACGATCGGCTGGTAGTGGAGTTGAAATTCTTGGTTGATAATTGCCTTGCGCAAGTCGGTTTCTAGGTGCAACATGGCGACAGCGCGATCGCGCATGGTAATATCAAATATCTCATAACACCCACGTCCCCGTTCTTTTGCCCGATACATGGCTATATCTGCATCTCGTAACAGGTCTTCAGCACAGTCATAGTTAGCCGTATCGATTAACACGCCAATACTTGCATTAGCGTAGATTTCTTGTTCGCTGAGGTGGAAGGGTAACTTAAATTCTTGCTGTATCCGTTCGACGAGGTGAATAATGTCGCCTTTGTTGTCAACATCTTCGATCAGAATGGCAAATTCATCCCCGCCTAAACGTGCCAATGTATCGCTGCTGCGGATACATGCTTTGAGTCTTTGAGCAATACCAATTAATAGGCGATCGCCTACCAAATGTCCCAAGCTATCGTTGATCGTTTTAAACCGATCGAGATCGACGAATAGCACGGCAAAAGAGAAAATGTTGTGACGTTTCGCCAGTTGCAAGACATATTCCAAGCGCTCTTGAAATAAAATTCTGTTGGATAAGCCCGTGAGTCGATCGTGTAAGGCATCATGACTTAACTGAGCTTCGGCACGATGGCGATCGGTAATATCAGTTTGAGAACCAGCCATGCGGTAAGCTTGTCCTTCCTCGTTCCTGACTGCCAAACCGCGACTTAGTACCCAGCGATATGTTCCATCTTTATGTAAAATCCGGTGTTCCCGTTCAAAATGGCTAGTCGTACCATCTAAATGCTTGGACAACTCAAGTTGAAATTGCGCTTTGTCATCGGGATGAATCCGAGCGCGCCACTCATCTAAAGTACTAGCAATCTCGTCATCTGCGTAGCCTAGCATTGCTTTCCAGCGCTGAGAAAAGTAAATTTCATGATTTTCGAGGTTCCAGTCCCACAACCCTTCATTTGCCCCTTGCATGACTAAATCGTATCGTTCTGAGGCGTTAAGAAATAGGTTTTCTGCTTGTTGGCGCACTGCGTCAATTGCGGCAACTTGCGGTAACGTCGTCCAATAGGCGATCGCCACACTGACGAAAGCTAACGATACTAATAAAAGTAGAAAAATTACACTGTTGTTGGCAATATATTTAATACTTAAGAGTTGTCGAAAACACCAACCAACTGCCGTAGCACCACAGACTAATAAAACTAAAATACTGAACTGAAGTAAAGCAAAATCTCGTAACGGGCGATCGCTTTTTGTTCGATAGCGCTCGATCCACCATTGAGAACGAAAAAACGTCCAGGGAATGTAATTTATCACCTGAGATACAGTTAAAATGACTAGGAAAAATAGCAAGCCAATCGTCAAATTTTGCCAATTCCAAGTTCTACTACCAAAAATTGTTACGGTTGCTTCCAGTAAAAAAAAGACGAGCAACCACCACGCCCAGCGAACTACCGATCTCTCGAAATTCGCTCGCCATCCGAGATGAAATCTCATAATCGACATCAGATATCCTGTAGGCATAATGGTGGTGGCAGCCCTAGTGCGCTCGCTGGCTTTAAATACTTAATAGTCATCTCAAAACTGAGTGACGTTGAATAAATTTCTCTTTTACAACATCAGGTGTTAGCTATGCGTGGATCGGTACTTTCTGGCTAAAATTATCAATACATTTATCAAAAGAGATTTAATATTTTTTTTAAAGCAACGATAAAACTTGCACTGAATTTATAATAACTTTATCCCTATACTGGTTGTACAGAAAATTGAATAGACATGACATGAGTGAAACTACAGTTTTTTATTCGTGCAGCAATAGACTCCAATCTAGCCGATCGCAGTAATTTCGCTGAATTATGTTGCTAGTGTGAAGAAATAGCTGACTATAGACGAGAATATACGGAGATACTTTGTAATTTTCTCATAGAGAAATTTCAGATCTCCCGCAATCTTACTTGGATGTAGGAGTGGGCGATCGCGCAATTATGAAAAATACTAAAAATATTAAAATAAATCTTAAAATGATTGCGTTTTTGTCAGCAGATTGAAAAATTGTCAGGTACATATCTATGTATCCTGACAATTACATTATGAGAACATATCGTGTATCGTGGCGATCGCCTACCTATTTTGTTATCGATACTTTGGTGGCGATCGCTTCTGGAACATCTTCCGTACTATGAGAACCTGTTGGTTCTTTAAGGCAGAAAGCACACAAACTAGTCACAATTAAACCCACTACTCCTAACATCTGGAAGAAAACGCGATCGCCTGTTGGATCGTTAGGCAAGAGACTATAAATAGTGAGAAAAGCAACTGCACCAACGTTACCATAAGCTCCCACGTTGCCAGCAATTTGTCCGGTGACGCGACGCTTGATTAAAGGTACGATCGCGTAAGTTGCCCCTTCTGCTGCCATAACAAAGAACGAAGCAAGCGCTGTCATGATTGCGACTACTGGTAGCGGAATATTTCCCCCTAAACTACTAAAGATTAGATAGCCAATTCCCATCCCAGCCAGCGTTACAACTAGCGTCCACTTACGACTGTTCACCTTGTCAGAAATCAATCCTCCACCAGGGCGGGCAAACAGATTCATAAATGCATATATTCCAGCAACTGCCCCTGCTATGGTTGCATTTAAGCCAAAGCCGCGTTGGAAAAATGTCGGCAACATGGAAACGACTGCTAATTCCGAACCGAAACAGGCAACGTAAGCTAACTCTAAACTGGCAACTTGTGAAAATTGATAGCGATCTTCTGGGGGATAGCGTTTTTCACCCTGCATCAACTGCTTATTTGCTTGCCAAATATTGTAAGACTGAAATAAATACAGGCACAGAAGCAGAAACCAAATGACATACATTGTTGTGGCGTTGAAAAATTTAACTTGATTTAAACGCCAAGCAAGTACGCCCAAAATGCCGACTAAAGGCACGTTCATCAGTAATAAAAACCAGAAGTCTTTCTTAGTAGTGACTTCCATTCCGGCGCTACTCGCCGGACGTTCGTAAACTTTACCTGGTGGTGTATCTTGGACGTTGAAAAAATACAAGATGCCATAGGTTGCCGCAATAATTCCTGTCAATGCGATCGCTAAGCGCCAGTTAATTTGTCCTGCGGCAAGAAAAGCTGTTGCTGCGGCAATGGAAGGTAAAGTGAAAGCAGCACCCGCAGAACCAAAGTTCCCCCAGCCACCATAAATTCCTTCTGCCAAGCCAATTTCTTTGGGAGGAAACCACTCAGCTACCATGCGAATCCCAACGACAAATCCACAACCGACAATACTCAAAGCTAAGCGGCTGTAAACCAATTGGCTGAAATTTTGGGCAAAGGCACATGCTAAACACGGAATTGCTGCATAAATTAGCAAACAAGAATAGGTGATTCGAGGTCCAAATCGATCTAATATCATCCCTACAATAATTCGTGCTGGTACTGTTAAAGCTACGTTACAAAGGGCGATCGTTCTCAATTGGGCTTCGCTTAAGCCGAGTTCTGCTTTGACTGTTGGCGCGAAAGGGGCAAAGTTAAACCAGACGACAAACGTAAGAAAAAATGCCAGCCATGTTAAATGTAGAATGCGATAGCGTCCGCTGAATGACCATATACCAGCCATCTCAAATTCTCCCGTAACAACAGTTATCAGTTATCAGTTATCAGTTATCAGTCATCAGTTATCAGTAACCAATAACTAATTGATCGCTACTTATTAAGGCGGGATTGTGTTTTGAATTTAGTTGTTTGTGTCTGACATCATTACTATTTTCAGTTTTTTCTAGTTATTGACTTGTTCTAAGTTATAAAAGCTTTAACACGTTATTAGTATAAAATACTACGGTTTGCTAATATTTATTGACGTAATTATTCAATTTTTGCAATTGCTACTGCATCGGTATATCATTTATTTTTATTGTTATTATTTCTTGACATATAAACTTAAGTTTCGCTGATGACTTTTAATTCTTAAACGTTCATTTATTGCGAGCAATCCAGGATTTTTATTCAATTTCAATGCTTGAAGTTCTTTTGTAACAAGATTTCTGGGAGTTTGACAAGCTTATTTTTTATTCAATTAGGGCAGATTTTAATTTAGATATAGCTACCAATGAGTTTTGAATAATTATTTTTTAGATATGAATCTATTCCTGATTGCGTAGTTATCAATATCTCTTTTGATAGGTGAATTTAAATAGAAAGTTACTCTGACCTACGGTCATCCAAATATGCTCGATCGCTTAAAGGCAGCGATCGCAACTATCCGGTGTAAGCAGACAGGAGTAAAAGAGAGGACTGAGAGTCTCAGAGGAGAATACGCTGGCTTTGTAAATTTTTCTAAAATAAATCAAATTTTGTATTTTTAGATACAGAAAATAATTGTAATATTTAAATGAAAACAAACTTTTTTATGAATCTAGTATTTAGCAATGCATACAAAAAGTAGATTAAGTCGGGAAGAAAGACTGAATCGGATAGCTATAGCTCAAGAGTGGATGGTAGAACTGCCCCATCCTCATCCAGTCAAGCTAGTGCTACTGGTGGTTTTATGTTCTTTTGCGGTAGGGCTGCTACCAGTCGCCTATACTTTATCTACAGGAAAAGCGATCGTTACCAACCCGGCGAACGCATCTGGAGAAGCAGGAATGTGGGGTGTTTTGGGAGAGAAACAATAGTTCCTAAATTAGGAAGTACATAGTATTGACAAACAAAAATCAAAAATAAAAAGTACCCACTCTCAGGTACTTTTTATAGATGTAAACTAGGCTATTGATGCAAATTGTTTACCTAGTTCGGTATGTCAAAAACTACTATGCAGTTCTGATTAAGTATAGTTTCCGTTAGTACGAGGTTTACGCGCACCAGCCGCAGCACCAACCAGAGATGCAATTAAACCTAGCAAGGAACCAAACACAAACCACCACAAGCCTCTTGCCGTTGCATTAGCAGCTTCTTTTGCTTGTTCGGCAGTTAGGTTCCCACCTTGTGGTAAGTTGACTCCTTGTTGAACTTGGTTAGATATCGTCCCAGCAGCATTTGCAGCCGCATTGGTAGCAAGACCAAAAGCACCAGTAACTCCACTTGCCAACAACCAAGAGCTAAGTGCGAGAGTTGTTGCCCAGAGAATTGCACCATTTAGTAGTGCTGTAGAGCGATTCATCGGTCCGCAAGCGCGGGCTGTAAACCAACCGCCTGTGAGCAGAGAAATTAACAAACCGATAGCCGACCAGATACCAACATTTCCTGCAACGTTAGGGGCGTTGGTTCTAGGCGCACCCGAACCAGCTACCGTGTCTGCTCCAATTGCACCAAATAATGCACTTAAGATCAATTGAGTTGCTAATGTGACAACTAATCCTGATAGAATTGGACCCCAGCGAACGCGATCATGATAATCTGTGACTCTAGCTGTAACCGCTGGTTCGGTCATGACTTCATTTACTGGTCGATTGACATATGACATAGCTATTAACTCCTTTGTTCTTTTTGTACTTTTGTAAGATTTTTTTTAGCTAATTCACCCTGAGCTTAATTTAGATTAAATTAGCAAATTACCTATCTATCAGTAGAAATAGTTGAGGTATCTATCTTTAGAAGTAAAAACAAGTCATAAACTTTGAGAAAAGAGAACTTTTGATAATTGTTGAAACTGTCGCTAGCTTTACTAGATTTTCTGAGCTAACAAGCAAGAAGAATTAATACTGTTTTTCTAGATATGTGCTTGGCTAATTTCTCTATAGCTGCTGTCGTCAAAGAAAGGATTGAAGGGAACGCCAGCGCTACGAAAACACATCTTAGCGTATAGCTCCAATAGTTTGCCTGCTGATAGAGAAATTAGCAGTAGTTACTCAATGTACTGGAGGGTTATGCGAGCCGAGCTATGTATATAGAAATACTTTTTGACTTAGTGTGGGTCATTTCTTTTGTAACGAAGCTTAAAGTATTTGTCAATATTGCAAAAAAGGTGTGCTAATTAGATAGAGCAAAATTCATAGCTGGCAACAGCAAAGATTTCAGTAAGCCAAAAGCTGTAGGGGTAAGGTTACCCAAAATCTCCCTTGGAGACAGAACTATTTAACGAACCTGCCCGTACAAAAGTCAAAATGTTTACTCGTAAAAGCAACAGCTATTTTAGCTGTTACAATGTGCTGGCTGAAAATCCGATCGCTGATAAACCTAGCAAAATTGACTGAATACCCTAGTAGATTAACCGTGTCAAAACTAACTTTATTCGGAATTAATTTATTGTTACTAGCTGGATTGACTGCCATTGCTCCAGCGCCAACTACGGCAAAAACAACGATCGCCCAAAAAAGCCCAAAAGCTGCCCTTCCCAGCAGCCCTGTCAAAAAACGCAAACTGCTGGAGAAGTTGTTGCAAGAAGGGCAAAGATTGATGGATACAGGCAAACTACCAGCCGCGATCGCTAAATATCAACAAGCGGCTAAAATATCTCCCAAAAATGCCCGCATCTACTCTACTATGGGTTACATTCAAGCATTACAAAAAAACTATTCTGCTGCTGTTGTCTCCTATCGTCGCGCGATCGCGGTTGCTCCCAATCATGCCGATTTTCATTATGCTTTAGGCTATTGTCTAGGGCAATTGCGGGATAATGCTGGAGCTGCATCTGCTTACCGTCGCACGATCGAACTCGATCGCAATAACTTAAATGCCTATTTAGGATTAGGCGTGATTTCCTTCCGTCTGCGAGACTACGACGGTGCAGCCGAAGCATATCAACAAGTTTTAAACCGTGACTCTAATAATGCCTATGCGAACGAGTTAATGGGTTTGCTACTGCTAGAACAAGGAGAATATGATGCAGCGGGTGCTGCACTGCAAAAAGCAGTAACGCAAGCACCTAATAACCCAAAACTGCTGCAAGCTCTTGCCAAAGTCTGGATTGCTCAAGGCAATACACCAGCAGCGCTCATGACTTTCAGACAGATTGCTCAACTTGAACCTCAAGACGCTAGAGTATATTTGCAGATTGGCGATTTACTCAAGCAGCAAAACGACCTGAATGGCGCTCTTGCAGCCTACCGACAAGCCTTGTCGATTAGACCAAATTTACCAGTAGCGCAAAAGGCAATTCGAGAAATCCTCATGACTTTACCAGCTACTAATCGTGGTACGGAACCGCAGCTTTGACGGAAAGTCAAAATTCAAAAGTCAAAAGTCAAAATTTAGGAGCCAGGAGTCACTACTCCCTGCTCGTGCGCTTCCTGCTCCCCGTCTAATCCAGCCTTCTTCCAGTGAGTTCGACGAAGATATCTTCGAGGTTGGAGGGTCGCGCCATCATTCCGGTTTTGTTTGGTTGTTGGTTAATAAAGGTGTTGGCATCTTCTAGGGTGGGGAAGAATAGATATTCCCAGCGTTCTCCCACTTGTTTCATTACCAAACCTTCACCGTGTTGCGATCGCAGTTGTGATAGAGTACCCAAGGAGATTAGCTTGCCAGCGTCCATAATGCCGATGCGATCGCATAAGTACTCGACTTCCTCCATATAATGGGTTGTCAGCAGCATTGTCATGCCTTGCTTATTCAGATCGAGAATAATTTCCCACAAGCGCCGTCTGGTTTGCGGGTCTAGTCCTACAGTCGGCTCGTCTAAAAATAAAATCTGCGGCTGATGCAATAAAGCTCTGGCAATTTGCAAGCGCCGCTTCATTCCTCCCGATAGAGTTTTTACCAAACTATCGCGGCGGTCTGCTAGCTCGACATATTCCAGCCATTGAGTGATTCGCTGCTGGCGCTGAGGATTGGGAATGTGATGCAATCGCCCGTGTAGTTCCATATTTTCCCACGCGGAAAGATCGCCATCAACGCTGATTTGCTGCAAGACTATGCCAATGTACTGCTTTACCATTGTGGGTTGACGCACGATATCAAATCCCGCTACTTTAACTTGACCTTTGCTTGGTTTGGTCAGCGTTGTTAACATCCGAATTGTGGTTGATTTACCAGCGCCGTTGGGTCCGAGTAAACCAAAGATCTCACCTGGTTGGATCGTAAATGAAAGGTCGTTGACAACTGGAACGTTGTTGTATGACTTGTAGACGTTTTGCAGCGAGACAGCAGCCGACATGAATTGTTGCAATAAGTTAAGTTAATCCTTTCCTAAAGTAGCACTGCTAGAAATCTTTGCCCTCTCTCTTGCAGCGAAACCAAGGTTTTCCTTTTAATTTTGTGAACCTACGTAAGATTTTGTTGACTTTGTTTGATATAGATAAATATTAAAGATTCACCATTCAACATAAACAAAAAGCTATGGATACCATCAAGCTATTTGGTATGCCTGCACAACGGGGTAGATGGCTGCTAATCCCCCTAGGAATTGTCGTACTGCTCTGCCTGGGTACAGTTTATTCTTGGAGTATTTTCAGAAAACCTTTAGAAAAGTTGCTCAATATTGGTGCAACAGAAAGTTTATTGCCGTTTACGGTGCTTTTAGTCGTTTTTGCACTGTTAATGCCGATCGCCGGCTTTTTAATCGATCGCTTTGGTTCTCGTGTTGTCACCGCTGTTGGTGGTGTAGTGATGGGAGTTGGTTATATTCTCACTAGCTTTGCTACCAACGAGCCAATGCTTGTCTTTGCCTACGGGTTAGTGGCTGGTGCGGGAATTGGAATTGCTTATGGAGTCCCGTTAGCTGTCTCGGCTAAGTGGTTTCCCGATAAAAAAGGAATAGCTGTAGGCTTGACGGTGATTGGGTTTGGACTATCGCCGTTAATTACCGCACCTTTAGCTAAAAATTTAATCGATGCTTACGGGGTGCGGCAAACTTTTACGATTTTAGGCATTGCCTTTAGTGTTATTGTGGTTGCGATCGCCACGCAATTAAAAATGCCTCCTCCAGAATGGCAACCTATAACAGGAAGCACAGCACCAGCAGCAAGGATAACTACAGCTAGAACCACCACAGAGAAAATCTGGCAAACTCAAAGCTTTTACGGGTTGTGGATTTGCTATACGATTGGAACGTTTGTAGGGTTATCGGCTATTGGCATTTCGAGTCCTGTAGCGCAAGAAATTATCAAACTCGACTCCACCACCGCAGCGATGACTGTCTCGCTATTTGCCATCTTTAACGGACTGGGACGACCTTTATTTGGCTGGGTGACAGATAGATTCAATCCTAAAATAGCCGCGATCGCAGTTTACGCGATCGTTCTAATGGCTTCAATTTTGATGCTGAATGCGCGTACTGGCGATACATTTACATATATTCTGGCTTTTGCCTTATTCTGGCTGTCTTTAGGTGGATGGCTGGCGATCGCGCCGATAGCAACTTTGACTCTATTTAGATCGGAAAACTACGCCAAAAACTACGGAATTGTCTTTACTGCCTATGGTGTCGGCGCATTCTTCGGCACAATTATTGCTGGCAGAATTCGAGATATTTTCGGCAGCTATACTTATGCCTTTTATCCAATGGCAGGTTTAGCGCTCGCGGGGACGATTGTTGCTGTATTTTTCTTGAAGCGTCTGCCTGCTATGCCTGAAATCTTAGAAGAACCTGTTGCTAGAAGCTAGTGCTATGCTTAGCTGACGAAACTTATTTTGTCAAATTGAATACGCTTGTATCGACGCTAAGGTAAAGCTTTTACCTTAGCGTTTTTGGTAGTAGCTGTCACCTTCCTTAAGATAGGTATTTTCATCTTTAAGTTATTTACATCGCCTACGTCTCGATACCTTAAAAATCGATCGCTCCTTCGTGCGCGATGTCGATCGCAGTGTCGAACAAATTGAAATTATCCGTACCATCATTGCCCTAGCTTGGAACTTGGGTATGGATGTCGTTGCCGAAGGCATAGAGACAAAAAAACAACTCTTCCAACTGCGATCGCTCAAATGTGAATACGGACAAGGTTATCTATTTGCTAAACCTTTAGATCGAGCCGCGATCGAAACCCTACTCTCCCAAGATCTGCCACTACAATACTTAAGTCAGTGAACAGTTATCAGTTATTAGTGTTGAGACGTTACATGTAACGTCTGCACCAAGTTCTCGGTTATCAGTGTAGAGACATCACGTTTAAAGTCTGTACAAGGTTGTTGGAACTCTTAGCTCTTAAATTTTGAATTTTGAATTTTGAATTTTGAATTTTCTCCTACCTCTCCAACGTGTTGTTTGTATTTTTGCAAAATAGAATTGCTGTAATTAGCAACAGAAGGATAGCGATGTAATTTGCCGTCTGTTCCTCTATACCACTGAACTGCTTTAGATTTATATAAGTCAGGACTACCGCTATACCAGTGGCTTGCTACTCTTAATACTGTTATCTCTTCATCACCTTGACTTGCAACTAAAGCGTCGTGCCAATATTGCTCTAATTTGTAATGAATAATTTGCTTTTGAGCTGTGGGATTGCTGAGAAATTCATCAACAGATATGCTATGACCGAGTGCTTCCTTGCTCCAAGCACCAATATTTGCAGGCATAATTTGAGCTAGTCCCAAGGCTTGAGAATGGGGATTCAGCGATTGATGATTATTTGTACTTTCTTGATTAATAATGGCACGGCTGAGCGCATCTACTGGAGAAACCAAAATTGGTGCTGGTTGCGATCGAAAAGTACTTGCTTGAGAAAACTGAGTTTGCAGCGATAGCAACCATTTTGATAACAACAAACTGAGAACAACTGTAGGGATTAAAATAACTAACTTGTGCCAGCGATCGCGCCTTAGTCGTCGCTGGCGGCGGCGAGGTGGATGTACCCGCGTATGTTGTGTGGATGGTCGATTTACAAGCAATCGCTGCTTATGTTTAGTAGGTTTAGAATGTGTCGAGTGCTGTCTTTCCGGCTCGATTTGCTGCTGAGTAGCTAGCTCTAAAATAATTTTTTGATGCCTCATTACGCGATCGAAGTTATATATCGTCACGAACAAGGAATTATAGAGGACAAAAATTTTTTTTCTTCGTTTTACAGGTTCTCTTTAGCTTTTGTGCAGCTATTTACAGGGGTAGTTGTCAGCAACTCGCGATTGAATGACGCTACGATCGGCAAAGATACCAATACGTCTCTATCCAATCGATCGATTTTGACTTGAGTGAAAAATATCGGTTTTAAAAATAGGAGAATTGCCGTTGAAAATTAGCCTCATTTTATGATATTATTCTCCTTACAATGGGGATATGATTAAAAATTTCATTTCAACATAGATTTCTATTATTAAGTCAACCATTCGGTAATTAAATATTATCACGAGCGATCGCAACTTTTTTATTAAAAAATAGACAAAAAATAGGGTGGGTAATGCCCACCCTACAAAATTTAAACCATTTCTGACTGCGCCGTAACTGGCGGCTCAATTTGAGGTTGGAATTGGAAGAGAGAGTAGACCACATTTCGGCGAATGTTGGTCATCATATCCAAGAACATTTCAAACCCTTCTGTCTTGTATTCGATCAGCGGGTCTTTTTGTCCGTAACCGCGTAAGCCTACAGATTCTCGCAGTCCATCCATTTGTTGCAGATGTTCTCGCCACAAGCTATCAATCTGCTGCAAGATAAAGAAGCGTTCGGCTTGGCGCATTAATCCGGGGCGAATTTGCTCGATTTCGGCTTCTTTGATGTCGTAGGCGATTCTGACTTGTTCGTGAAGGAAGGTTTTAATGTCGCTGACCGTCAAATCTTCCATTTGCTCAGGTTCTAAGTCTGCCAGCAAGTAGACAAACTCCTTCACTTTGCTCACCAATTTTGGTATGTCCCAATCTTCCGAAGGCAAGTCAGGATTGATGTAGTAATCGACAATTTCGTTCATTGTCTGCTCGGCGTACTTGAGTACTTGCTCTTTTAGGTCTTGACCTTCGAGGACGCGGCGACGTTCGGCGTAAATTGCCCGCCGTTGTTTATTCATCACCTCGTCGTACTCAAATACCTG
This sequence comes from Chroococcidiopsis sp. SAG 2025, assembly GCF_032860985.1. GTDB lineage: Bacteria > Cyanobacteriota > Cyanobacteriia > Cyanobacteriales > Chroococcidiopsidaceae > Chroococcidiopsis. The sequence continues at coordinate 4,106,866 of NZ_JAOCNC010000001.1, read as the reverse complement.
CTTGCGGATGTCGTAGTAATAAGTTTCGACTTTGCGCTGCGCCCCTTCTAAGCTGCGCGTGAGCAATCCCGATTCGATGGGCATATCTTCTTCGACATTGAAGGCTTGCATCAACCCAGCAACGCGATCGCCACCAAAAATCCGCAATAAGTTATCCTCTAAACTGAGGAAGAACCGCGTCGAGCCAGGGTCGCCTTGCCGTCCCGCACGTCCCCGCAACTGGTTGTCAATCCGGCGCGATTCGTGACGTTCCGTCCCAATTACGTGCAGTCCACCTAACCCTACCACTTCATCGTGTTCCCTGGTGGTGAATTGTTCGTATTCGTGCTTGATCTGGTTGTAAACTTCCCGCAAGCGTTGAATTACCACATCATCTGTAGGGGCTTTTTCAGAAGCAACGGCGACTTTATCTTCGGCTTCGAGTTCCGATAGACTTCTTTCTCCATATTCTTGCGCGGCAACTTCTACCGCTGCTTTGAGCATTTGCTCGGTTTCTCGCGATAACCCGACAGGATAAATTTGAGGCGATGCTTTCCAGGTCTTGACCTTCTTACCAGGGACAAAACCTTGACCGCTACTACTACCTGTAGGTAAACCAGCCGCCCGTTGTACGGCAAATACGTCTTCATCCTCTGGCATCACGATCCGCGGCATGAAGTATTCCCGCAGTTTCAGGCGTGCCATATAATCGGCATTACCACCCAGGATGATATCCGTACCTCGTCCTGCCATGTTGGTAGCAATCGTAACAGCCCCTTTTCTACCTGCTTGGGCGATAATCTCCGATTCCCGTTCGACGTTTTCCGGTCTAGCGTTGAGCAGGTTATATGGGATTTCTAACTGGTTGAGCAGCCGACTGAGAACTTCAGAGTTTTCCACGCTAGTCGTACCGACTAGGACAGGGCGACCTTTTTCGTGCATCTCGGCACATTCTTGAGCGATCGCCCGCCACTTACCTGCCTCATTCTTGTAAACTACATCAGATAAGTCTCGCCGTTTTGTCGTTCTATTGGTAGGAATACTCGCAACTTCGAGTTTGTAAATCTTCTCAAACTCTGCCTGTTCTGTTTTTGCCGTCCCTGTCATCCCCGACAGTTTTGGATAGAGCAGAAATAGGTTTTGGTAGGTAATCGTGGCTAAAGTTTGAGTTTCCGGTTGAATTTCTACCCTTTCCTTGGCTTCAATAGCTTGGTGCAACCCGTCACTCCAGCGTCTGCCTGGTAGCACCCGTCCGGTAAACTCATCTACGATGACTATCTCATCTTCGCGAACGATGTAGTTTACATCCCTGAGGAATAATTCTTTAGCTTTGAGGGCGTTAAAAACGAAATGCGCCCAAGGATCTTCGGGATTGAATAAATCAGTAACTCCCAACAATTCTTCGGCAGCAGCAAAACCCTCATCTGTTAGTAGCACGTTCCGCGCTTTTTCATCAACTTCGTAATGCTCGTCTTTTTGCAAGGCAGCGGCAATTTGAGAGGCACGGATATATTTTTCTGTCGGTTTTTCTACTTGTCCAGAGATAATCAGGGGCGTGCGTGCTTCGTCAATGAGAATTGAGTCTACTTCGTCAATGACGCAGAAGTTGAAGGGACGCTGCACGACATCATCCATGTGGGTAGCCATGTTGTCCCGCAGATAGTCAAAACCTACCTCACTATTGGTGACATAGGTAATATCGCAGGCATAATTGCGCTTGCGCTCGTCTGGGGTCATGCTTTGCTGAATCAGTCCGACGCTCAACCCCAAGAAACGATGCACTTGACCCATCCATTCAGCGTCCCGCTTTGCCAGGTAATCGTTGACGGTGACTACGTGCGCTCCTTTACCAGTCAATGCATTGAGGTAAGATGGCAGGGTAGCTACTAAGGTCTTACCCTCACCCGTTTTCATCTCGGCAATTTGACCTTGGTGCAGGATAATACCACCTAGTAACTGTACGTCAAAGTGCCGCATTCCCAATACTCTGCGTCCTGCCTCGCGCACGACAGCAAATGCTTCTGGCAGAATGTCATCCAAGTTTTCACCTTTTTCCAGGCGCTGTTTAAACTCTGCTGTCTTACCAATTAGTTGCTCGTCAGGGAGAGCTTTAATGTCTTCTTCTAATAAATTAATTTCTGTGACGTAAGGCTGATATTTTTTGAGCTTACGAGCGTTGGGGTCGCCCAGCAAGGTTTTTAGCATGGTAGGTCAGGAGAACTTGAGGATTTCTAGGAAGTTTAATTTGTGAGTTTTGATTTTGCCATCAGCTCATACTGGTGGGACGCTAGAACTCAAATACTAGCCTTTTGGATGGACAAAATTTGTCAATTGTACAGTGTTTCGGCTATCGGTCTTGAGATAAACTTTATAGATCGTATCATTTTACCCCAATTCTATAATGGTGCGGATAGGCGATCGCTTTTTGTCGGGAGTCGGGAGTCGGGAGTCGGGAGTCAGGGACGAGAAGGACAAGGAGGACAAGGAAGACAAGGAGGACAAGGGAGAATAACTACAAACGACCCATGACCCATGACAATTATTGCGAATTCTCCCATTCTGGTGTAAGGCTACGGAAATTGAAGGCGTTGGCGTTGGGATGACAGGTGACACAACTGCTGAGTTGAGTTGGTTTTGGTAATTTGACTTTGGGATGCAAAGCTTTGAAATAACGCGAGTTGGCAATGCGGTATGGTATTTCTTCGTCTTGGTTGAGGGGACGGGAAGCAAATCTCAGATAATTCCACACTAGAATGCGGGGTGGATCGACCAATGGTTTGATTTGTACGCCGTAGTGTTGAGTATCTTGTAGCAACCGCTGCCAAGTCTGCACGGGTAGGACGGCTGGCGGAACGGCGATGTGGCAAGTGGCGCAGTTTTCCAAGTAGAGTTCTTGTCCCAATTGATAGCGTTGGGGAACTGCATCAATGGTGTTAGCTGGTTGGGCGTGAGTCGCCATTGCTAAAATCCAAGCAGCAGCAATACTCCAAGCTAAGATTAACAGCAATAGGATCGGGGTCGATCGCTTGCTTTTTGGGCGGTGGGGTTTTGGTTTGAGGGCAGGTAACATAAATCAGTCTTTTTCAGCAGGGCTGATAGCAGCTCACACTGTAATATCACATCTAATGGCTAGACAGTTGACTGTTGACAGTTATCGGTTAACAGTTATCAGTTATCGGTGAAAGCGTGAAAGCGCGACTAGTAACTAGAAGAGAGTCCAATCACCAGCCGCCAGTCACTCACAAATAACCAATTACCAGATTTATTTTGAGTTATGAATCATTCCACTAGCAAACGCGACCGCATTCTACTCAAATTTAATGACAGCTTCAAAAAAAGTCGAACAGATCTTTCAGCAGTACTACTTTTTCCCAAACAGCATTTGTGGGTTGGTTCGGATGAAACATCGACTATCGAACGTCTAACTTTTGTAGAGCAGCAAAACTGCTTTGCCGAACATCACACATTTCACGTTCAAGATTTTATTGAGTTACCAAAACCAGAAGACGAAGAAATTGATATTGAAGGATTCGCTTATCACGATTACTATCTCTGGTTTATTGGTTCCCATAGTTGGAAGCGCAAAAAACCAAAACCAGAACATACTGATGTGGAGAATATTGAACGATTAGCTAAGATAAAAACGGAAGAAAATCGTTATATGATTGGACGTATTCCCTTAGTTGATGGCAATTTGCGGCAGTCTTGTCCTCATCCTGAAGCTCCAGATGTCACCTTGAGTGCGGCAAAAGTCAAACTAACAGAGGGGGGAAATATGCTTACTGAAGCTTTAGCAACAGATCCTCATTTTGGCGATTTTGTCAAGACTAATATTCCTGGTAAAGATAATGGTTTTGACATAGAAGGAATAGCAATCTATCAACAAAAAGTTTTTCTCGGTTTGCGGGGTCCAGTATTAAGGGGCTGGGCAGCGATCTTAGAGTTAGAGTTAGAAATAGATGATAAAGAAGACACTTTAAAGCTAAAGCCAATCGGAGCAGAACAAAATCTTTATAAAAAGCATTTTGTTTATTTGAATGGCTTAGGTATTCGAGATCTACACGTAGATGAAAAAGATTTTTTAATCCTAGCGGGACCGACAATGGATTTAGATGGTCCAGTCCGAGTTTATCGCTGGCACAATGGTGTAAATATAGCTGAAAATACGCTATCTTACCCAGAGGTTATGTTAGAAATCCCCTTCGGTATTGGAGACGACCACGCAGAAGGAATGATTACGTTTAATGAATATACTCAAACTCCGTCGCTTTTGGTCATTTACGATGCGCCCGCCGCAGCTAGATTAGAGAGTGAGGGTGGCGTGTGGGCAGATATATTCAGTTATTAGTAAAGCAAGGGAGCAGGGAGAAGAGAGAGTCGCCCATCTGAGGGAGCTGAGGGAGCAATTACAAGTCACAAGTCACAAGTCACAATTCAACCCTATACCCCACAACCCACGCACCACGCATCACCAATGACCAATGACCAGTCTTTTAAAGATTTGTTGAGATGGCTTGCGTTGGACAAGTAGGAATGCATTGTTCGCAGACAATACAGCGCGATCGCGTGAATGTCAGTTCAAATGTGGCAGAATTAAGGGTCAAGGCTTCGGTGGGACAAACTCCAGTACACAAACCGCAGTCTACGCAAAGTTCGCGATCGATGGTAATTTCAGCCATTGCCGAAGAGACATTGATGTTTTGCGATCGCATCCAATCAACCGCCGCATCGAGTTGATCGATATCTCCTGACAATTCTACAACTAACGTACCAACTTGATTTGGGGCAACTTGAGCGCGGATAATATTAGCAGCAACGTTAAAATCTTTCGCCAGTCTGTATGTCACTGGTACTTGTATAGCACGACGAGGGAAGGTCAGCGTAACTCTTTTTTTCATTAGGGAGCAGGGAGTAGTGATTTTCTACTTCTGAATTTTCCTATCTTCTCTTTTGTAACAAAAACCTTTTATGGCTGTTCGATTAAAATGAGAGCTGTTGCTCGATCGAATTTTAATAAAAGCCTTATGAGTGCTAAAACTCCCAATCCTTCAGCGCAGCCAACTGAGTTGACGGTAGGAAAGCGGGTTAGAAATTTAATTGTAGTTTTAGTTGCGATCGCTCTCAGCGTCGCCTTATTCCTCGGCTTACGGACTCAAACGGGTGCAGTGACGCTAGCAACATTAAGCGATCGCTCGACACCGCTAGAAGTAGCTTTGAGTAACAGCAAGCCAACGCTGATGGAGTTTTATGCTGACTGGTGTACGGTATGTCAGAAAATGGTTCCAGATATGGCTCAGCTAGAACAGGAGTACGCCGGAAAGGTAAACTTTGTCATGCTGAATGTGGATAACAGCAAGTGGTTGCCAGAGATCCTGAAATATCGAGTTGATGGGATTCCCCATTTCGTGTACTTAGGTAAACAAGGAGAGGCGATCGCGCAGGCGATTGGAGAACAACCGCGCAGTATTATGGCAAGTAACTTAGAAGCATTATTAAATGATGCCCCCTTGCCTTACACTTCTGCTAGCGGTAAAGTCTCCAAATACGAAGCAAATGTCACTCCATCCTCTGAGACTGACGATCCACGTTTACACAGTTCCCAGGTGGTGAAGTGATGGAATTTGGTAATGGGTAATTGGTAGTTGGTAGCTGGCTAAACTGTTAAGCTGTCACGCCTTTAACTGGTACTATTGGTAAGATCGAAACGCTTACCGCTACCAACTTCAGACATTTTGACTTTTGACTTACTTATTTGGGATTGTACGGCGAGTATTCTGCAAATTCCCAGCTTAGATTAGTTGCATTTATTGTTTCCAACACGCGATCGATGTGGAATTCTACTAAGCGTTCTGCACCGATAAATTGTGCTATGCGATTTGTATCCCAGATAATATTGGCTGTGCCAGTTAGTTGTAAGGTATGTCCATAGACAAAATCAACGAACAATAAGCCGATTTGAGAATACTGGGCAATGTTACCAAGAGTATTGAACATATTATTGCCCGTATAATCGGGAAATACCAATTCAGTCGCGTTCAAAACTTGTACGAAACCTGGATATCCTCCCCGATGAGATCCATCAGCACCACTTTGAGGGTGAAAGCTAGCAATGAAAAATGTGTCTGCTTGAGTAATCCATTGCTGTTGTGCCGGAGTCAAAGCCTTGTAACTATAAACTTCAGTTATAGCCGCTTGGCGATCGCTATTAGCTACTAAATCTCTTGTTTGAATATATTTAGGACAATTAAAGTAGACTTGCTGAGTCTGCACGTCAATATAACCATTTGGCTTCAGTTCTGCCTTGCCATTAATCCGCAAGCGCCGCCGAGTCGCTAAATCGATCGCCAGAATACCAATGTCATCACGTATTGATAGGTTTTCTAGTAGCGGATCGCTAGGATTGACTGTTGTTTGAATCCGAACTAGTTGTTCTGCTACAACTTCTATAAAACCAGGTTTCCCTATTAGCAGCGATGCCCAAACTCTACCATTACGATCGACAGTACTCGCGATCGCCAGTCTTTGTGTACTTAGAAAATCTCGCGCTGTTGAATTAATACTCGCACCAATAATTTTGGTTAAACGTGCTGCGTCTGCCTGCACTCCCGCTTGTGCCTGAACTGCTAATTCCCCAGCATGATAAGTTGATAAACTGTTACGCATTTAGTTTACAAAATGTCTGGAACCAAAACACGCTGCATAGTGAGTGTCACAATTTTGACTTTTAATTTTTGAATTTTGACTTATAGTCCTGGCATACTGACGTAACCTGGAAGTTGCTTGATGCGATCGCACCAGGCGATAACATGAGGATAGTTATCTAAAGCAACTTTTCCATCTGCGGCTAGTCCGACATAGGGGAAGCAGGCAAGATCGGCTATTGTGGGATGGCTGCATTCCAACCACTGGTTATTCGTTAAATGGCGATCGAGAATGTGCAATACCTGATGAGCTTTCTGCTGGGTTAAATCTATATCGAGTTGTCCTTGAAAAATAAAATATCTCCTCGCCGCCGCTAGACTATTGGCAATCTCATTTGCCGCAAAAGACAACCACTGCATGACTTTAGCGATCGCTTCAGGCTCTAGAGGTAGCCAATTTTCGCTGCTGTAGCGTCGGGCTAGGTAAACTAAAATTGCTTGTGAATCTCGAATTGTTACACCACCATCTACTAGAACTGGAACTTGTCCGCAGGGGTTGAGTTGCAGAAATTGTTCGGTTTTGTGTTCTCCTGCCTTTAAGTTGACGGGGACTGACTCATAATCTAATTTCAGCATCGACAGCAACAGCCTAACTTTATGACAGTTTCCCGATAATACAAAGTCATATAGCTGCATCATTAGTCCCCCTCTATCGATCGCCAATTGTTTTTGTACCGATCGTTCGGTATAAATTTACTGTAACGATCGTTCGGTACAATGTCAAGTAGAGCCAAAAATTTCGATCCTGAATTGATGTCAAAAGCAGAAGCGATCGCCCAAATCTTAAAAGTCTTTCGGCAGTATGGTTATGAAGGAACAACCCTATCGCGACTGTCAAAAGCGACGGGTTTAGGGAAAGCCAGTCTTTACCACTACTTCCCCAATGGCAAAGAAGAAATGGCACAAGCCGTACTTGACTTTGTTGATGAATGGATGAAAGCAAATATTTTCGTTCCCTTAAAAGATGCTGGTACGCCGCGCGATCGCCTGGAGAAAATGAGCGAGAATGTAGATCGGTTGTATTGCGGTGGCGAACAAACTTGTATATTAGCCGTGTTGACTTTGGGAGAAGCAAAGGATTTATTTAACATTCAAATTCAGCAAGCGTTTAAGAGCTGGATTGATACTTTAGCTGAAGTTTTAGTAGAAGCAGGTATCGAGCCAACACTTGCCCGCCAAAAAGCAGAAAACGCTATCATTCAAATTCAAGGCTCTCTCGTCTTAGCTAGAAGCATGGACGACACTGCACCCTTTCAAAGAGTACTGAAGCATTTACCAGAAATGTTATTAGATTAAGTCATAAGTCGTAGGTCGTAAGTCGTAAGTTGAAATTAACTAACAACTGACAACTGATAAATTACTGGTCACTGGTCACCGATCGCTGGTCACTGGTCACCGATCGCTGGTCACTGAAATAAAGGCAACTTGAGCCGCAGCTTGTTCGGCTGCTTTGATGGAACGTCCCGTACCTTCACCTAAGCATTTACCTTGAAGCCAGACTTCGGCTGAAAACCGTGCTGTGGCGCTATGGGGTTGGGGTGATTCTTGAACGCGATATTCTGGTAAAACCTTAAAATGAGCTTGAGTCCATTCTTGTAGTGCGGCTTTATAGTTTAGCCTAGCTGGATCGGAGCGAATTTCTGCTGCTAGTTGCTTGAAGTGCGGATCGAGCCAAGGACGCACTAGTTCTTGGGTATGGGTGCTGAGGTAGAGAGCGCCAAGCACGGCTTCAAAAGCGTCTGCTAAGCGCGATTCCCGTCCGGCTTTATCGGTAGAGGCGCTGTTAGAAACAAGCAGATAGAGTTCTAAACCGTATTCTGCTGCTAGTTGTGCCAAAATGCGATCGCTGACCAAAACTGACCGAATTGCAGCAAATTCTCCTACTGGACATTCGGGGTAAGTTTCCCATAAGACTTCAGCTGCTGCGAGTCTCACAACTGCATCTCCGACAAATTCTAATTGTTCGTAGTTTGCTTGAGCTGAGACAGTCGGATGGGTTAATGCTAAATCTAGCAATTGCCAATTAATTTGAGCTGAGGTCGGGATTCCCAGTTTATTGACTAAGCTTTGTAGTTGTTTTTGCCGACGCGGATAGAATAAGGTCATTGTTCATTGGTCATTAGTCATTAGTCATTGGTCAATAATAAATAATAGACGATCGCTCGTCTGCTATATCTTCTATCTTGTCCCGATCGCGCTAGGCTGAAACCTGGAAAAGCCATTCTCAAGGCAGAGAAAAAATTTAACTGCTATGGTCTAATTATTACGGTCAGCATCGCAATAGCTCGATGCAGATATCAGTTTTGACTTTTGCCTTTTGACTTTTGACTTTTGAGGAGCGATCGCTATGTCCGTACTAGAAGGTACTTGGCAACACGAATACATTATCAGTAACGGGCTGAGGCTGCATTACGTCACCCAAGGTGAAGGTCCGTTGATGTTGATGTTACACGGCTTTCCTGAGTTTTGGTACTCTTGGCGACATCAAATTCCTGAGTTTGCCAAAGATTACAAAGTCGTAGCATTAGACTTGCGGGGATATAACGACAGCGACAAACCAAAAGCGCAATCAGCTTATGTCATGGCTGAGTTTATCAAAGATATTGAGGGTGTCATTAAGGGACTGGGATACGACAAGTGTATTTTAGTCGGACACGACTGGGGAGGTGCGATCGCGTGGAGTTTTGCTTACGCTCACCCTGAAATGGTAGAACGCCTCATCGTATTAAATATCCCGCATCCAGCCAAATTTGCTGAGGGTTTCCGCACGCCTCAACAATTGCTGAAGAGTTCTTATATGTTTCTATTCCAGCTCCCTGTCTTACCAGAAATGCTGCTCCAAGCGGGAGATTACCAAGCAATTGAAAATGGCTTGAAAGGTATGGCTGTGAATAAGAGCGCTTTTACTCCCGAAGATATTGCGGCTTACAAAGATGCAGCAGCTAAGCGTGGAGCGCTAACAGCAGCCCTCAATTATTATCGCAATATGTTGCAACAAGGCATGACTAACCCAAATTGGGGTGTACTCAACGTACCAACATTGATGATTTGGGGTGAAAAAGATACAGCCTTGGGTAGGGAGCTGAGTTACGGCACTGCTACTTATGTAAATCCATTCCAAGTTAGATACATTCCAGATGCTAGTCATTGGGTACAACAGGAAAAACCCGAATTAGTCAATGAGTATATGCGGGAGTTTTTGAGTAGTTAGTGAGTGGCTAATGGTTGGTGACTAGTAACTAGACTCTTTTCTAGCCACTAGCCACCAGTTACTAGTAACTGATACCTGATTGACATTTTAGTAATAAAAATTCATGATAAGGTAAAAATACTCAAAGAACTTTCATCAAAAGCAGGGTTCAGTCATGAAAGATGGCTATTACGCTTTTGTACTGCGACGACTGGCTACGGTTCTGGCTGTAGTGATGCTAACTTTAAGCTCGATCGCCGCCCTGACAGGAATTTTACTGGCATTTTACTACGAACCAACAGCAGGGGGAGCGTACAATTCTCTGAGGGCGATCGCAACTCAGATCCCTAACGGTTGGTTAATCCAACGGATTCATTCTCTTGCTGGTAATAGCTTAATCGGTGTCTCTCTGGTTGAAATTGTCGTTATGTTTTTGGGAGAAAGGTTTCGCCCCAGTTGGATAACTGCCTGGATTAGCGGTATTCTACTAACACTCACTGCGATCGGTTTAAGCTGGACGGCAATATTACTTGATTGGACGCAAATTGGTTACTGGCGATTCACAATTGAGTTAGGTACGATTGAAGCGCTTCCAGCAATAGGTTCTCAGCTTCGTAATATCCTTACGGGTGGCGGCGCGGTAAATACTGTCACAGTTCAGCACCTGTTTACCATCCACAGTTACCTGCTTTCCGGTGGTGCGATCGTTTTAGCAATTATTCATTTAACAGGTTTATTGCTACAGGAAAAAGAGGTGAACCAGATCGAATCGGCAAATTAAATACATTTAATGTAGAGACGTTACATATAACGTCTCTACTTACACAAAGTCTCAGCATGGTGGCGGATATGATCGCCCACAAAGGTAGCAATAAAGTAATAACTGTGGTCGTAACCTTCCTGAAAGCGCAAAGTTAAAGGTTGTTCGACCTGACGACAAGCTCGTTCAAATATTTCTGGCATCAACTGTTGACTTAAAAACTTATCTGCTGTACCTTGGTCAATCAAAATGGCGGCAGTGTATTTACTACTGAGTATCAATTCACTTGCATCGTAATTACGCCAGGTTTCCCGCTCGATTCCCAAATAATTTGTAAAAGCCTTTTCTCCCCAAGGACACTGCATTGGCGCAGCAATCGGTGCAAAAGCAGAAACAGATTTAAAGAGTTCGGGATTGCGTAAAGCACAAACTAACGCCCCATGTCCGCCCATAGAATGACCGAAGATTCCTTGTCGTTCGACTTGGATAGAAAAATTTGCAGCAATTAACGTGGGTAATTCTTTCACAACATAACTATACATTTGATAGTGCGATCGCCACGGTTCCTCTGTCGCATCGACATAAAAACCCGCACCCGTACCAAAATCCCAGTCTTTATCTTCTCCTGCAATTCCCGTAGTGCGAGGGCTAGTATCTGGAGTTACTAAGATTAATCCATGCTCGGCAGCATATCTTTGCGCCCCTGCTTTGGTGATAAAATTTTCTTCGGTGCAGGTTAAGCCAGAGAGGAAGTAGAGAACTGGAACAGATTGCGATCGCGCTTGGGGCGGTTGGTAAACGGCAAATCGCATCTCGATATTGCAAGTTTGGGAACGATGGCTATAAAAACCCTGCATCCCGTCAAAGCATTTGTATTCTGAGATTAAATTAATTTCGGTCATGAATTTTCCTGTATGGGCATTGCCCACCCTACTAGCGATAGCGATCGCTTGCTTCCACCAATATATCTCTAAGAATTTGCAAGGCAACTTGAATTTGATTGCTGTCAATGACTAAGGGCGGACAAAAACGAATTGCTGCTTTGCCACAACCTAAAAGTAACAAACCCTTTAAAAAAGCAAGTTCGACAATGCGATCGCGTCGCTCTGAATCTAACTTACCACTTGCATCAAAAACATCGACTGCCACCATCAATCCTTTACCGCGTGGAGAGGAGATACAAGAAAATTGCTGTGACAGCTCCGTAAGCCCGGACATCAATAAGTTGCCCATATTTTGAGCATTTTCAATCAAACCACCTTCCAATAGCTGTAAAGTCGCGTTAGCCGCCGCACAAGCCACGGGATTACCTCCGAATGTCGTAGCGTGAGAGCCAGGTTGCCAAGTCATCAGGTGCGATCGCGCTAAAATTGCGCCCAAGGGTAGACCGCTAGCGATGCCTTTTGCCAGAGTAATAATGTCTGGTACAACGCCCCAATGCTCGATCGCAAATAAGCGCCCAGTCCGACCCATCCCCGCTTGCACTTCATCGACAACCATCAAAATCCCGTGGCGATCGCAAATTTGCCGAATTCGTTTTAAAAAACCATCTTCCGGCACGATATAGCCGCCTTCCCCTTGAATCGGTTCGACGAAAATTGCTGCAACATCTTCTGGAGGCAAAACGGTAGGAAAAAGCTTTGACTCTAAATAATCTAGCGCTGCATGAGTGCCATAGGGAATGTGAGTCACTCCTGGTAATAGAGGACCGAAGTGCTGGCGTTGCACGGCTTTAGAACCCGTCAGAGACATTGCCCCGTAAGTACGTCCGTGGAATGCACCCAAGAAAGCAACAACTTGAGAACGTCTTGTATAGTAACGAGCAAGTTTCAGCGCCCCCTCATTAGACTCAGCCCCAGAATTGCTAAAAAAGACTTTTGCCGGAATCAGAAAGGGGGCGCGAGTCGCTAAATTTTCCGCCAACTCCACCATCGACTCGTAATAAAAATCAGTCCCCGACATATGTAGTAAATTGGCAGCTTGGGCTTGAACTGCTGCGACAACTTCAGGATGAGCGTGTCCAGTCGATGCTACGGCAATACCTGCTGTTAGATCTAAAAATACGTTACCATCGACATCTTCCACCATGCAGCCTTCACCACGGGCAACCACCAACGGATAGCCACGGGTATAGGAAGGAGAAGTAACAGCGCGATCGCGTTCTACCAATACTTGAGCGCGGGGACCAGGTAAGGAAGTCACTAACTGAGGCACAAGCGGCAGAGGGCGTTTAGTTGGGATACTTAGCATGGAAAGGACAAGGGGGACAAGGGGGACAAGGGGAACTCGCTCTTCCCCACGACCGTTCGGCGAAGCCGTTCCCGAAGGGTAGGGAGTGGGGATTAGGGGGCAAAGGGAGACAAGGGAGACAAGGGGAAATAACTACCAACTACCAGTTACCACTCTTCAGTGATAACTGATAACTGACAACTGATTTTGTCTTCTGTCTCCTTTTTGACAAAAGATACACCATAAGCCTGATACCTCTACGATGACTTCTAAATTAATAATTATGAATTCTGAGTTCTCAATTCTGCCATGCTTGCCTTAGTTGTCGCCGTACTGATTGTCATTTCTGGTTCTGCCCTCTGTTCTAGCGTAGAAGCTGCTTTATTTTCTGTCTCTACACTTAAAGCCAGACAGCTAGCACAGTCAAAAAATCCTGCCGCAGTCGCACTACTAGCAATTCGCGATCGCATGAATCGCCCGATCGCGACAATCGTGATTCTAAATAATATTTTCAATATTGTTGGTAGTATTGCGATCGCCCGCATTGCCGAGACAGTTTTAGGTAACACTTTATTAGGGGTTTTTTCTGGACTTTTGACTTTTCTCATCATCATTTTTGGTGAAATTATTCCCAAAACTTTAGGCGAACGATATTCTCAAAGATTAGCGCTCCTTGCTGCTCTACCTGTAACTGCGCTGACTTTTATTTTCACTCCTTTAGTGTGGATCATGGAGAAAGTCACGGCACCTTTTACCCGTAAAGAAAAACTGCCGACTACAAATGAATCGGAAATCATGCTACTAGCAAAGATTGGCTATCAAGAGGGAATTATTGAAGATGATGAAGCCGAAATGATTCAGAGAGTGTTTATGCTAAACGACCTCACGGCTGCCGATTTAATGACTCCTAGAACAGCTTTAACTTACTTACGAGGTGATTTGACTCTAGCTGCAAGCCGAGTGGACATAATTAATTCTCAGCACACGCGAATTATTGTTATAGAAGATTCATTAGATAGAGTTATTGGAGTTACTTTAAAAGACGAACTTCTAACAGCAATGGTAGAAGGAAAGCGCGAGCGTAAAATTGCTGAATTCACCCGTAAAGTTCGATTTGTGCCAGAAACGATTCATGCCGATCGCTTGTTGAGAGCATTTCAAAAAAGCCGCAATCACCTCGTCGTCGTCGTCGATGAATATGGCACGGTTTCCGGTGTTGTTACTCTCGAAGACGTATTAGAGATCCTTACAGGCGAAATTGTCGATGAAACAGATAGAATCATCGATTTGCAAGCAGCGGCAAGAAATAGATTAGCAAGAATGTTGAAAATTAAGTAGCGCGATTATCAATCTGGGCGCGTTGCAAACTCCCAGAATAATCTACATAAACAGTTTTCCATTCTGTAAACACATCTAAAGCCGCAGTTCCCACCTCCCGATGCCCGTTTCCCGTCTGTTTCATACCACCAAAAGGCAAATGGACTTCTGCCCCGATTGTAGGACCGTTAATATAAGTAATTCCAGCTTCAATATCGCGCATTGCCTGAAACGCCAAATTGACATCGCGGGTATAAACCGAAGAAGATAAACCGTATGGGGTGTTGTTGAGAATTGCGATCGCCTCTTCAAAAGAACTGACTTCTATCAACGCCACTACAGGACCAAAAATTTCTTCTTTCGCTACGCGCATCTCTGGCGTGACTCGATCTAATACTGTCGGTTGAAAGAAAAAGCCATGTGCGAGATTTTCTGTATTAGCTATCTCCCCACCAGTTAATACTTTTGTCCCCTCAGCACGGGCAATTTCTAAATAATGGTTTACCCTTTGCAATTGGGCAGAATTAATCAGCGGTCCCATTTCAGTTTGCGGATCTGTACCAAGACCTAATCGTAACTGATGAACTCTTTCTAACAACAAGTTAGTAAACTCTTCCTGAATATCGCGGTGGAGGATCAGCCGACTCGTAGCAGTACAACGCTGTCCGCTAGTGCCAAAAGCGCCCCAAACAGCCCCATCCAAAGCCAGTTGCAAATCGGCATCTGGCATCACGATTTGAGCATTCTTACCCCCCATTTCTAAACAAGAACGCTTGTGAGTGCGTCCGCAAACAGAACCCACTTCAGCCCCCGTTTCTGAAGATCCGGTAAACGACACCAAATTTACGTCAGGATGTTCGACTAACGCCCGTCCTGTCTCTTCTCCTAAACCATGCACGATATTAACAACGCCATTTGGTAAGCCTGCTTTGTGAAATAACTGGCTGAGATAATGAACGCAAGTTGGAGTATCTTCCGCTGGCTTGAGAATGACTGTATTACCGCAAATCAAAGCGGGAAAAGCTTTCCAGCAAGGAATAGCCACAGGAAAATTCCAGGGAGTGATGAGGGCGCAAACTCCTACAGGTATCCGCATTGTCATCGCGAACTTATTGGGCATTTCTGAAGGGGTAGTTTGCCCAAACATCCTTCGTCCTTCTCCTGCCATGTAGAGGGCGCAATCAATGCCTTCTTGCACGTCTCCTCGGGCTTCTGTCAGGGGTTTACCCATTTCCCTGCTAATGAGTTGAGCGAGTTTCTCTTTGTGTTGGAGCAATAATTCTCCTACACGATAAATTATTTCGGCACGGGCGGGAGCAGGTACGAGTCGCCAAGATTTAAAGGCATTACGGGCAGCTACTACGGCTGCATCGACATCAGCAGCGCTGGAACGGGGAAAAGTTGCTACTACGTCACGCCAATCAGAGGGATTGCGGCTTTCTAGAGTTTCACCTGATGCGGCAACCCATTGACCGTTGACATAATTCTGGCACTCTAGCAGGGGGGCGGTCATGAGGCAAGACCTCCAACAATTTCTGTAATTCTATGGTAGTTGGTAGTTACTAGTTGGTAGTTGACCGCTCATCCTCGCCATGCAGCATAAGTTGTTTGTGGAGCGAATGAGAGCGTCGATATCAGTAAAAATACGATTATTTTGTTGATAGTGTTTATTAAAATGACAAGTTTCTATAGTTTTGAATCAAGTGAGTGTGAATTTACACTGTGATTTTAAATACCTATGCCATACTGTTTTTAGTTCCACTAAGTTATAGATCCGAAATTCTACGTAGTTCTCTGGTAGTTAGCTAAATTTACACAAATTGGTGTACAACACTTGTTTGCAGCAGTAAGGCTCTATATCTGATTGTAAGGCAGCTAAATTTATTTTTTTGCAACTAGGCTACTTCAGTAAAACTATGCCATAGAAGATCCCCCCAACCCCCCTTACAAAGGGGGCTAAGAATGGTCTGGCTTTCACTTTTCTCTCTTAAAAAGGGGAGCAGGTTAAGAATGCTCTCCAAGTAAATATTAGCAACAAATAATAAACGTAATAGGTTGTAGTCAGACAATGCTTCTGTTTGGAAAAAATCCTCTAAATAACAACCAGCAAAACTCTAGGTGGAATGACAGCGATCGCCTCATTTTTAACTGGTCTAAAGATATCGGCTTGCGGGAATCATTATTACTATCAATTTATGCATTTGGCTTAACTACAGTAATTTATCTCACTTGCCAAAATATCCAACCTTCATTCGCATCATTGAGAGTTAGCAAACAAGATATTCCGGTAGGAAATTTAGATTTTACTGGTACAGTTTATCCAGCCAAAAAAATGAAGGTTTCTGCTAGTACAGCAGCAATTGTAAAAGAAGTCTACGTCGATATTGGCGATCGCATTCAGCCTAATCAACCAATATTAAAATTGGAAAGTCTAGCAAATAGGCAAAAGCTCAATCGGTTACGACAGGAGCGATTTAACGCTAATCTAAAAATTGAAAAAGCTCGCCAACGGCAGGAAGATGTGATTCAGAAAATAGCGCAGTTCCATCAGCAAGCATCGCTTATTAAGCGTAAAATCAGTATGATTGGAAAGCTATTTGACGCGGAATTACATCTGAGTAAGACTGAATTAAGTTTACAATTATTACAACAACAGCAAGATGTCGTTCAAAAAGCTAAAGGCATATACCTAAGAGTAGCAATGCAGCACGATCGCCTCAAAAAATTAGCTAGACAGGGAGCAGTTTCTGCAAGCGAAGTGGAGCGATCGCAAGCTAAGTTAGTTACCACTAAAACAAATTTAGTTAAAGCAGAAACAGGCGCAATCTTACAAGAAATCGAGCAACAACAACGCCGACAGTGGCAACTTCGCAAACAACTAACGCTACTCGAACACCAACAACAACTTGCTGCGATCAAAAGGCAGACACAACTTGCTCGTTCGCAGTCTCGTCAAGCAACTCAGAGGCTAAATCTGCTTCACCAGCAGCGTTCTCTATTACCAAAAGAATCAGATCTCACAGGATCGTTTCCAGTCACGGCTCAAGCAGCAGGCGTTGTTGTCAATTTGCCCGTAGTTGTGGGCGATCGCATCTACGCAGGTAGAAGTTTAGTAGAATTAGCGCAATTAAAATCTTTAAAAGTACGAGTTTCTGTTAGTACTAGTTTAATTAATACATTATGTTTAGGACAAAGAGCAGTCGTACAATTAGGCAAAGCAGCTGAAGCCCAACAATTTGAGGCAACAGTCGTGACAATTAATCCGATTCCAGAGCAAGATCGGACTCATATAGTCGAGGTACAATTTCAAAACCCACAAGAAAACTTGTTAGTCGGTCAGGCTGCAAAAGTTCGCTTTGTTGCAGAAGAATAAAACGTTAAGGACAACGTGGATGATATCCTCCGTAAACGCAAATATAAGCAATCTGCTGGGCATCTAAATTTTTCACCTGGCTAAAATTTACACCCTGCACTAATGCTACTTGAGTATATTCTGGTGACGTGGCAATGAAGCGATCGCCTGATGCCGGAGGTTGAGGACTAAACAGGATCGTCCCCTGGAAGTCAGCTCCTGCTAAATTCGCTCCGCGCAAATCTGCCATTCGCAAATCTGCCTGACGCAGGTTGATATTTTGCATTTGGGCATGACTTAAATTACTGCTACTGAGACGCGCTAGGCTCAAGTCAGCATGACTGAGATTGGAGTTACTCAGATTCGCACTCGATAAATCTGCCCCCTGCCAATTCGATTTGGTCAAATTAGCTGACTGCAAGCGCGTGCCTAAAGCGCTGACGCGGCTCAAACGGGCGGCGTGTAAATTAACATCAGACAAATTTGCCGTACTTAAGTTTGCTCCTGTCAAGCTAGCATCTACGAGAGTTGCTGCTTGTAAATTAGCCCCTACGAGTTGGGCGCTACTGAGATTAGCATGACCGAGACTAGCAGCAGATAAATTGGCTTGGTTGAGATTTGCCTGCATCAGCTCGATCCGCTCCATCGGTACGCGGCTGAGATTAGCTTTAGTTAGGTTAGCGCCCTTCATCTGGGCATGGTTCAAATTGGCGATCGCATCGTCAAAAGTATCCCAGTGCCGATCTGCCCCAGCGTCACGCCACTGGCTGGCAGGTAAACTAGCACGGTTCAGATTAGCGCCTTTGAATGCTACGCCAGCAAGATTGACCCGTTCTAGCTCTAGAGTAAAAGCCCGATCTTGACTGGTGCTAGGAGCGAGATTAACGCGGCTCAAATCCATGCCCTGTAACCTACCACCATAAACTGCCAAAATTTTGCCGATCGCCTGTTGAGTGGCTTGCAAATGTTGCGTCCGTCGAGCTAATTCGGTAGGGCTACTGCTATAACGTCCGGCAGCTATTTCATTTGCGATCGATTGATTCAAGCGCTGTAAGTATGGCAAAGCCGAGGAACCAGAACTAACCAAAGCTTGCTGTACCGTGCCGATAATCTCGTGGCGTTGCTCTTGTCCGAGCAGATCGACAAGTAACTGAAGTACCTGCGGATCGCCAATCGTACCTAAAGCCAGAATTGCCCTTTGGCGATCGCTCAGGGTAGTGCCACTAGCATCTAGGTGTTGAAGGAGAGTGAGAAACTGCGTGCTTTTATTCTCTGCTAACTGCCGCTGGTATTTTTGCGCCTGAATGTAGATTTGAATTCCAATCAAGGTTCCTAATACTGCCACCATGCAGGATAGAAAAGCTAAAAATAGTAACACATTAGGATATTGGCGCATCAACTGCCACCAACTACGCCGCACTTTCGGTTTAGTGGTGGCAGATTTAGCAACTGATGGCTGAGGCTGTAGCCGAGGCGAAGGACTATTATAAAGCCCCCTACTCCCTGCTCCCTGCTCCCTGCTCCCTATTAACTGTTTCGCTCTAGTTCCAGGCAAAATCGTCATAGCGCGATTGGCATCCACTACGTAAGTGCCTGCAATTAAATCGTGCCAACAACGCCGCTGACGGTGAAAACGGGCAGTCATGCCTTCACCTAGTACGAAGAAACAAGACAAGCCGAAAAATATGCCCAAATGAGGAAAAGCCGTCGCTCGCCACATAATATAGGCTACGGAGAGTGGTAAGCCCCACATTCCCAAAGTTTCTCGGATCGCGATCCGAGATAGACCTGGAACCGTACCAGCAGCAGAAACAACCCGTACCCCCAACCAGCGCTTGGGCAGAGTACTGCCTGTTTTTCCCAGCAAATACAGCTGCCATCCCCCTACCAACAAAGGAGTGACGACAGCGACAGACCAAAATATATTCGTCAGGGGTGTGACGAGACGGCGATCGCTCGGTTCGGCGGGTATAGTGAGAGTACTGGCGATCGCTTTTTGAGTCAGGGCGACCACTGGATTTGGGGTGACTTGCTCCCCCGACGGCTCCAGTTTTGCCTGTTCTCCCAAGCTATAGGGTATGAGTCCGCTGAGTGCAATCAGCGATACTTCTACTGCCCACGCCGCAAAGCGTCTAGTTGCTAGTGGTAGCGGTTTGCTTTCCGCCTGCACCGAACGACGAGCGCGATTAGCACTTCTCCTCACACTTGAATTCGCCATCTTAATAGTTCCCCTTATCTTTGTTTTCACTCCTCGATCGCGGGCATCAAGCTATCGGTTTTTTGTTTCAGCTCGACTGACAAAAAACCGATATCCCACATACAACACCAATGCCAGCACTCCTAAGCTGATGACAGCTGCTACTAGGTTTAGCACCGCTCTGAGAATTGCAATTCCAAATACAGCTCCAACACTTATGACTATAAGCTTGCTGATACTCGATAGATTACGAAACCAGTTAAAAAACTGTCCCAAAGGCAATGACTCGCTAGCAGCGATTTTTGTCTGTTGTACTATCTGAGGCGTTGCAGGCTGCGGTCTTGTCACCTCCGTAGATGCAGAATTTGCTTCTCTTTCTAGTTGTTCTAAGCGTTGTTGCAAATCTCGATCTGATTGAGGATTCATATGCTCTTACCAAAAGAAGTAGTGTGTGGTGCGTAAGAAGAGGCGAAGGAGGCGAGAGGTGAGTTGATTTTCACTATTCGCTGCTCCCTACTCCCTACTCCCTGCTCCCTGTTATTAGGGCGATTGTAGCTAATGCAAAGCACAACTACACACTGACTTGGATAGGAAAACTTGACAAACAACTATATATGTTCGTTATGAATGGTTTTCCGCCCAAAAAATGGAGAAAATACGCAAGTTTTTGAGAAAAATCAATTGTTATAATTAGATTCAATAGCGGTCTAACCGTCACTGTAAATTAATTGCAAATTACAGCCACAACTCTATCGGAAGCCGCAGATTTAGCGGCGGAGGTTATGAGGTAGTAACAGATTCAGCCTTGTGATAGTTGCAGTAGATTCAAGCATTTGATGCTCGAAAAGCAAATAAATGACCTGCATTTCAGGTAGTTTAAACCTAGTAATTTAAAGTCCGTAATGGATAAATAAAATGACAAAGCAAGCTACTATGTACAAGTTAATAAAGTGGAATATACTACCTTCCGTTTTAATTATGAGTTGTGCGATCGCAGCTCCAACTTTCGCTCAGGAAGCAGTAGTAAAAGTTCCCCCCCAATTAGAAGCAGACCCCCTAGTTGTTAAAGGTAGATCTGGAGGAGAAAAAAACAGCGATTGCGGTAACATCAGTACGACTCCCAGTCAGGTGCTACAAGTACCAGAACCTCTACCATATCTCAAGCTACAAGTACAGAGCGAAGGAGAACCTACACTACTGATTGAAGGACCAGGAAAACGACGTTTTTGCGTACTGGCGGACACAGCAGCAGGAGAAGCTCCCGAAATCTCAGGTTACTGGGAAGCAGGAAAATACTCGCTATACGTTGGCGATCGCACTCAAGGACAATATCCCTATACCCTTTCAATCTCTCAGAAAAAAGGTGAATAGATTTGTCATTGGTCATTCTTCATTTGTCATTGGTTAAAACTACACTCACGACCAATGACAACTGATAACTTTGTACAGACGTTACATGTAACGTCTCTACACTGACAACTGAACTATCACTCTTCCGAGCTAGCTGCGACTTCCACAGCTTGCACGTCAATCGTTCCTGGAGGTGTTAAGCGACTCAACTTGCCTTGCTCTACTTTCAAGAGTTCGCCACAACTAGGACACTGAAGTTGGGTACGATTGAGTGCTGCTAGTTCGTAGCTACACACCGGACATTCAGACTGAACGAGGTTGCGTTGCAACCACCAGCGAAACCAGACGAATGCGATCGCGGGAGCCAACAACAGCAGTCCCATTAAAATTAAAAATGAGTTGACCAACCAGCCAAGACCTACCGCACCCAATAACCAGATGAAGAGGAATAGGGTGAGCCAACCAGAGAGGCGGGAAAAACTAAGTTGAAAAGACTTGAGGCTCATGTTCTTTCTATTAAGCTGCTCTGCCTCTAGGATAGCTAGGGGTCGGAAGTTTTAGGGGCGGGTTTTCGGCATACCTATCGAAGAGCAAACAATTCTACGGTTAAACCCGCCCGTACAGGGGAGTAGGAGAATTGTAAAAAATTTGTCATTAATTACACAATACCAATTACCCTGCGCGATTTATGTCTTAACTTCTTGGCGGTTTTTATCGCTTTTTACAATTAGTAAGCAGTTTCTGCCGTCAGCAGCCCGTTCGTATACGACTCGATCTGCCAAGCGTCGCAATAGAAACCAGCCATAGCCTCCTTCTTGTAAGGTTCCTGGTTTAGGTTCGGCAATTGCATCGGGGTTAAAAGGCTGACCCCGATCCCAAATTCTAATCTCAATGCGATCGCTCCATAATAACAGATCGATATCTATCGCCGTTTCTCGCGGTAGGGCTTGATGGGCGTGTCTGACCGCATTCGTAAATCCTTCTGCTAAAGCTAAATTTAAGCGATATAGTTGACCCTCAGACCAAGGTATTTGACCGCTATGTTGAAGACAAAAATCTTCAAACCAGTCTTGTACCTGGTTCAGTAACTTTAAATCGCTACACACCCTCAGATGATTTTGCTCCAACATGCCACGGCTTGACCGCGATCCGATGTTAATTGCTTGTCAACTCAATAAATGTTTACTTATTCTTTTTTTATTCTGTAATCGCGACTACTATCAAGTCTCTGTAACTAAAATTGACACCTGTTAACGTTTCTCATTCGGTAGATACACTTTTTGAGAAACCCACAGGTGTCAAGACAAATCTGTACTTAATACACTTGATTAAGTGCAGAACTGAACGATTAGAACAGACCGAAAGTGAAAGATTTGTCAATCGGGAAAGTAGCACCAATACCGAGCCACAAGGTAACTAAAGTGCCAACTAAAAACACAGTTGTTGCGACTGGACGGCGGAAGGGGTTTTGGAACTTATTGACATTCTCAATAAATGGAACCAGAATTAACCCCAGTGGTACGGCAGCCATCAGCATGACTCCCAATAATTTATTGGGAACTGACCGCAAAATTTGGAATACTGGGTATAAATACCACTCAGGTAAAATTTCCAGAGGCGTAGCGAAAGGATTTGCTGGTTCGCCTACCATTGCTGGGTCTAGTACGGACAAAGCGACTATACAAGCGCCCGTTCCCAAAATTACCACAGGGAAAATATAGAGCAAGTCGTTAGGCCAAGCAGGTTCGCCATAATAATTATGACCCATGCCCTTAGCCAGCTTGGCACGTAATTGAGGGTCGCTCAGGTCTGGTTTTTTTAGTGTTCCCATCTTTAAAGTTGTTCTCCTTTGTTTCAGCTCTCACTTATCAGTTAACAGTTAACAGTGACAACTGATAGCTATTAACTGTTAACTGTAATTACAACGGACCAGAAATACCTTGCTTGCGGATCATCAGGAAATGCAGCAGCATGAAGACAGCGATCGCCCAAGGTAAGACAAAGGTATGAGCGCTGTAGTAGCGAGTTAGCGTTGCTTGACCTACACTCGAACCGCCGCGCAACAAGTCAGCAATGAGAGTGCCGACGACTGGAATTGCTTCTGGTACGCCACTCACGATTTTCACCGCCCAATAGCCGACTTGATCCCAAGGTAAGGAGTAGCCCGTTACACCGAAGGAAACGGTAATTACTGCCAAAATTACGCCTGTTACCCATGTCAGTTCGCGGGGCTTTTTGAAACCGCCAGTTAAGTAAACTCTGAATGTATGCAAGATCATCATCAGCACCATCATGCTGGCTGACCAGCGGTGGATGGAGCGGATCAACCAGCCGAAGTTTACATCCGTCATGAGGTACTGTACGGAAGCATAAGCTTCAGTTACAGTCGGCTTGTAGTAAAACGTCATAGCGAATCCAGTCGCAAACTGGATTAAAAAGCAAACCAAGGTGATACCACCGAGACAGTAAAAAATATTGACGTGTGGGGGGACGTACTTACTGGTTACATCTTCAGCAAGAGCCTGGATCTCCAAGCGCTCCTCAAACCAGTTGTATGCTTTTGAATCAGTTACCTGTTTACTAAACATCAACCAAAAGTTCCTAAAAATGGATTGCGTCTGTTCAAATTCCCGATTGTCTTTGCAGGGATCGTCTATTCAAGGTTTCCTAATGGCTGGAAATCCCGTCATTTCGATCTTAATTGCGATCGCGAACAATTTGCTCGTCCAGACTGCATCAGATTCTATAAAAAAAGTAACATAGTCGAGAGGACAGTTGGAAGAAGTCGGAAGTCGGAAGTCGGAAGTCGGAAGTCAGAATTAACTTGCTCCCTACTCCCTGTCCCCTGTTCCCTGGTTCCACTGATAACTGAGTAACTGATAACTGATGATGTCAAAGCGAATTTTCCAGATCGGAGTTTTGTTGGTCATGCCAATTCTGCTAGCGTTGAGTATTTGGACTCAGCCAGCAACCGCCATTACGGAAGAGCAGAGAGTGGTAGTAGAAGCATGGCGAATTGTCAATCGTGCCTATCTGGACGATACGTTTAACCATCAAAATTGGTCGGCAGTGCGGCAACAAGCACTCAAACAACCCCTTGACAACCCAGAGTCAGCATACAAAACAGTCGAGAAAATGCTGGCAAGTTTGAACGAGCCTTTTACGCGCTTTTTACGACCAGAACAGTATCGGAGTTTACAAGTTAATACTTCTGGCGAACTGACAGGTGTAGGACTGCAAATTGCTCTCAATTCCAAAACAGGACAGTTAGAGGTCGTAGCACCAATTGCTGGTTCTCCAGCGGAAAAAGCAGGTATTCAATCTCGAGATCGCATTCTCAAAATCGATGGTATTCCGACTACCCAATTAACTCTAGATGAAGCCGCAGCCAAAATGCGGGGTCCGGCAGGTAGTAAAGTCCTGCTGACAGTAGAACGGGATGGTTCGCCAAAAGAAATCCAGGTAGCCCGCGATCGCATTGCTGTCAATCCCGTAGTTGCCCAACTCCAACCCTCACCTAGCGGAGCAGAGATCGGCTACATACGCCTGATTCAATTTAATGCCAACGCCACAGCAGAAGTTGCCCACGCGATCGCCAATTTAGAAAAACAAGGTGCTGATGCATACATTTTGGATTTACGCAATAATCCTGGAGGCTTATTGCAATCGGGAATTGAAATTGCCCGTCTGTGGTTGGACGAAGGCACGATCGTCTATACGGTTAACCGCCAAGGCATCCAAGGAAATTTTGAAGCTTTTGGCTCGGCATTAACTCACGACCCCCTAGTTGTCTTAGTCGATCGCGGTACGGCTAGCGCCAGTGAAATTCTCGCTGGAGCGCTGCAAGACAACGGACGAGCAAAAATTGTTGGTGAAAAGACGTTTGGTAAAGGCTTAATTCAATCTTTGTTTGAACTATCGGATGGCTCGGGTATGGCTGTTACCGTTGCCAAATACGAAACCCCAAATCATCGAGACATTCACAAGCAGGGCATTGTCCCAGATCTTAACGTAGCAACCGATCGCCTCAGTCGCGACCAAATCGCCACCGCAGCAGACCCGCAATATTTAGCAGCAGTAGAATTATTGGACAATACATCAACAATTGCTAAAAGCGACAAATAATGTGTTGATAGTTGGTAGTTGGTTGTTAGTTGTTGCACTAAAGCTCCTCTGCTCTGTTCCTCCTGCTCGTGCGCTCCTGCGCTCCCTGCTCCCCGATCGCTGATAATAAAGCAGAAGTTGTTAAGCGATCGTGTATGTTGCGACAAGTATCTTTAGGAAGGCTAGGTTTAGTTGTTGGTGGTTTAATTACAATTGTGGGATTCGTTGCCTATTTTATTGATAATCCCACACTCAATCTTGTGGGTTTTTTTTATGGCATTCCCCTTTTATTAGGAGGTTTGGCGTTGACGGCAGCGGAACTGAAGCCAGTGCCATACACTCAACCAACTTCCCCTGAAGTAGTTGCTTTGCGCCAACAGCAAGCTACAGCAACTCAAAATCAAGTCCGTCAGGATATTACCCGCTATCGTTACGGTCAGTCAGCTCATTTAGATACAGCATTAGAACGGCTGGGACTTGCGCCAACGGATGAAGAAAGACCGATTGTTAAGGGCGTGCGAGAAACACAAATCGATGGTGCTTATGGGTTGATTTTAGAATTTGATTCTCCCTTCGTGACACTGGAACAATGGCAAAAAAAACAAGACAAAATGGAAAGTTTTTTTGGTCCTGGGATACGTGTTGAAGTCACACAACCTGCTGAAGATGAGATTGAAATAGCAATGATTGCGGCTTCTAGTCAAGGGACTTCCAGCTAGGTGTTAGAACAGTAGCTAACATCATATTTAGCAGGAAGCGATCGAATGCTTGAAGGAATGACGGATGCTATTAACTCTTTTGGCTATCTGGGCATCTTCCTGCTAGTCTTAATCGCTCCAACTCCTCCAGAAATTGTTTTACCCTTCGCGGGCTTTTTAGCTGCACAAGGCAAGCTTAGCTTACCATACGCGATTTTAGCTGGAGTCTTGGGTTGTACTCTATCAATCGTACCTTGGTACTTAGCAGGTAAATACTTGGGCGAACGGCGCTTGAAAGTATTTGCTAGGCGCAACCGCAAGTGGTTAAAACTTTCATTTGGAGAAATAGAGCGAGCCAAACAATGGTTCGATCGCCACGGTGGGAAAACTGTCTTTTTTAGTCGCCCCATCCCCAGCGTCCGCACGTTAATTGCGCTACCAGCAGGTATTAGTGGAATGAGATTGCTACCATTCTTATTCCATGTCATATCTGGTGAGGCGATCTGGCAAACTGCCTTAGCTTACGCTGGATACCTGCTTGGCAGGCGTTATGAAGTCGTTGTTTGGTATACCGCTCCCATTGCCAGAATTTCAATTGCTGTACTCCTGTTAGTACTTCTGTTCTGGTTAATTAGGCGTAACAGATCGAATAGTTAAACTGCGGTGACGTTAAGCTAGTTTACCAGCGCGATCGGCTGCCAAACACTTACACCCTGCTCCCAGCTCCCAGCTCGTCCCTGCTCCCTGATGTAGCAGAAATTTGTTGCAAGAAAAACTCTTCCAAAGAAGGACGAGACAAATTCATGCCAACGATCTGCCCGCCGAGAGAACGTAACTTTGCCAAAAAATCGTAGGGTTCGCCGCTAAGTTCGCCTTTCCAAGTCCCATCCGCTTCTGTTTGTAAATTAGTTAACCATTGGCGGAGTATTTCTACATCACCACCTTTGCCTTTGACATGATAAGCATCAGTCGTTCCCAATAATTCATCCAGGGAACCGCTACAAATTAAATTTCCTTGGGATAAGATGGCAACGCGATCGCAAATTTGCTCGACTTCAGACAAGATATGACTGTTGAAAAAAATAGTCTTGCCTTGAGCTTTGAGAGAAAGAATAATCTGTCGCATCTGGTAGCGTCCTAACGGATCTAAACCAGACATCGGCTCGTCTAAAAACACTAATTCAGGGTCATTGATCAAAGCTTGTGCCATTCCTACCCGCTGCACCATACCCTTAGAATATTGGCGTAGTTGCTTTTTGCGGGCAGCAATTAATGGCAGTCCGACTAATTCCAGCAGTTGAGGAATGCGCTGACGTTGAACGCTACGGGGAATTTGAAACAGTCCCGCTGCCATTTCTAAAACTTCCCAACCAGTTAGATAGTCGTAGTAATAAGCATTTTCTGGTAAATAACCGATACGTTGTTTGATCGGGCGATCGCCTAAAGGTTGACCTAATAATAAACCTTGTCCGCTCGTGGGGCGAAGAATACCCAACAATAATTTTAAGAGCGTTGTTTTACCCGCTCCATTCGGTCCCAAAAGACCAAAAGTTTCGCCCTGATATACCGTTAGAGAGCAACCTTTGAGCGAGGGAATTTTCTGATTCATCCAAAAGCCAGTACGGTAAACTTTCCGCAATTGAGAAGTTTGAATGACTGCTGGGCGCTCGGAAGGATTAGATTCAAAAGTAGGCGAATCAGTAGTAACAGTCTTCATCGCGTCAAACTACCTTTGCTCCAAACAAAAATGACAACAGTTATTATGGCTCACTCGATCGCCCAATGCCGACAGCGATCGCACGGTTAGCAATTCGCAATTAGCTTTTTAGCAGTAAACTGCTAAATTAGAGAAAAATGTACTTTTAATAATTTTAATGAACCGCTCGAAAATCGTTGCTATTATCACAGGGGCAATTTCAATCCTATTGGCGATCGCCTATCTCCTCCTCGTACAACTACTAGACTTTCGTGGCGAAATGCAACCAGCACCAATCAGTCAGTTATCAGTTGTCAGTTATCAGTGGCTAGTGGCTGGTGGCTGGTGACTAGAAATGCTCCCTTGTCCCCCAAGTCCTCCTTGTCTCCCTTGTCTCACACCTAGCGGGGATAATGCTCAAATAGATAACTCTCAGCCTCCGTGCGATCGCGGACAATTCCATCTAGGGTGGCAGCAAGTAGATCGTCGAGAATTTGACGATATTGAGGTCCTGGTTTGTATCCCAATTGTTTCAAGTCGTAACCGTTTAATAGTGGTTGGACGTTAGCCCAATGGGTGACATATTGCCAGACCAGCGATCGCGTAGGACGAGGACTGCGTAGAGCAATTAAGATTAGCATCGGTAGGTCGTATTGCCGCAACAAGTCAAATACTTGACTGGGTAGCCGACAGGAAGGCAAAACCGTCAAGACTCGCTCCTGTGCCTGTTGTAAATGGCGCAAGCGATTGATACTGTCATCGGGTAATTGTAAATTTTGGGCAACGCGATCGCGGTATTCTGGGGCAAGATAGGCGATGAGAACCTCTAGACGTAACAGCCAAGGAGGGATAGGAACATTTTGACTTTTAACTTTTGACTTTTGACTTTCTCGATTAAATCGTCTCAAACAACGCTCCAAAAACCGCAACTGCTGCCAAAGAGTTTTATCCAGTTTCAAAGTTTCATGCAGGCATTGCAAAGCATCTAAATCTCCCAGTAAACTTAATGCTGCTTGCCAGTACGGTGCTTGCAGAATGTATTTTAGCTCGTTTTTCAGTCGCGTTTGCAAGGCAGGCGCTCTAGAATTATTACCTTGTGTGCGTTTGTAAACCCCGCTATTAACGGCATAGCGAATATAATTTTCCGTCTGAGGTTCGATCGCAAATTCTAAACGAACGGCAAAGCGGACTGCACGATAAATTCGAGTTGGGTCTTCAATAAAGCTGTTGGGGTGTAAAACCCGAATTTGCTTTGCCTGTAAATCGAGCAATCCGCCAAAGAAATCTAACATTTCCCCCGCTCTTGGTGGTGTCAAACGGACGGCAAGGGAATTAATTGTAAAGTCGCGTCGATACAAGTCTTGGCGAATGGAACTCGCTTCTACTTCAGGATTGGCAGCAGGATAGGGATAAAATTCCGTGCGTGCAGTAGCAATATCAATCCAAAGCGAGCCGAAAATAGGGTCTTTGTGCCACAACAATGCTGCTGTTTGAAATGCCCCATGAATTTCGAGACGAGCAGCAGGGTAAAGTTGCTGAAGGGCGCGAGCTAACTCCACTCCTGCCCCTACATCAGCAGTACGATGAAAGCCATCGACAACTAGATCGATATCTTGTAGATACAGGGGTGCTGCACCATTCTGTTTTGCCAACAGTAAATCGCGCACTCCTCCCCCAACTAAATACAAGTGCCAACCTCGCTGTTCTGCCTGGGCAGAGGCTTGAGTCAGCAGTTGCCAAAAAGGTGCGGCGAGGCGATCGCTCAATAATCTCAAGAATGCCGCAGGTGGAATAATCCCAACAGCATTCCCTCTTACCCCTAGCTCCTCGCTCCTCGCTCCTTCCTGATGCAGTTCCCGCAGGACATCGGTACGGGTGACGATGCCACGCAATTCTCCGTCTTGCAACACTGGTAAGCGTCCGATATCGTATGTCACCATCAACGCTTGAATTTCTGGCAAGGTTGTATCTGGAGTAATAGTCTTGATATTTGTCGTCATGTATCCCTTGGCGGGAGCGTGACTGAAGCCGTGGTGCAGGGCAATATCAATATCGCGGCGGGAAATAATTCCTACCAACTTGCCTGTAGGATCGACCACGGACAATCCAGAGTGACCGTAGCGCAGCAAAATCCGTTGTGCCTCGGCAATAGTTGTATCTGGGCGAATCGTGCGGACGGGGGATGACATTAATTCCCTAGCTGTCGGCGGATGAGGAATCGTGGCTTTGAGTCGGTCTACCAAATGTTGTAAAGTTGCCTGCCCATCGACACCCCGTAATGAGAGAGACGCAGCTTGAGAATGTCCCCCACCGCCGAGG
The DNA here is from genome assembly GCF_032860985.1 of Chroococcidiopsis sp. SAG 2025. Classification (GTDB taxonomy): domain Bacteria; phylum Cyanobacteriota; class Cyanobacteriia; order Cyanobacteriales; family Chroococcidiopsidaceae; genus Chroococcidiopsis. The sequence continues at coordinate 4,076,974 of NZ_JAOCNC010000001.1, read as the reverse complement.
GGCTGAAACAATTCATTCAGATTTGTTCCAGGAATTTGCGATCGCCCGATAACTGTCAGCCTTTCTTCGCCACTCTCTCCCAAAGCATACCTTGCCCCCAGTAGAACGGTATCGCTTTCGGTCAATTCCATTAGTCGCGCTGCCAAGCTAGATAATCCAGATACATAACCTGGAGTTTTTAGCAAGACCCAAGTGACTGTATATCCCCGCAAGCGATCGCAGTGGAAGTTATCCAGTGCCTCAGTTAACAATGCTTGCAACTGCGGTGAAAACCCAGGATCGATGTAATCTCGCACGACATGCAAGCTAGCTCCTTGCTGCATCAACCATGCTAGAGCCAACGCATCGCGATGGTTAGCTTGGTCAAATGAAAGCGAACCCGTATCAACGTGGATGCCTAACGCCATCACAGTTGCTTCAAACGACGTAATTTCCACCTGCTGAGCTTGTAACTCCTCGACAATTAGCGTCGTAGTCGCTCCCACATCAGCAATATGAGTTGCCGTAGCCGAAATATCGCTATCAATCTCTAAGTGGTGGTCGTAAACAACAATCTGTTCGATTTGGGGCAAATCCAGCCACTCCGCCGCCGCACCCAAGCGATCGCGGTGTTGTGTATCGACGACAATCAGCGATCGAATTTGTTTTAGATTCACAGAACGGCGCTCAATCAATGCGTATTCGTCCCGATGCAGTGCCAAAAAATCCTTTACAGCTGGATGACTACCACCCGTCAGCACGATCTTCGCTCCCGCCCACAGCCGCGACAGCCCCACAGCCGCACCCAGAGCATCAAAATCCGCTGTTGTATGACAAAGAATTAAGTCCATTTAATGAGTGTTACGTGGTGAGTGGTGCGTGATGAGTAGTTTTGTCTTCTCTACTCCCTACTCCCTACTCCCTACTCCCTATATTGTGACAATTTCTGATAGGTTACATATAGGTTATAAGCAAAATTAGCAAGCTTTAAGCTTAATCTAGATCTATTCTGGTTTGTTGCTGTGTAGGGAGACATACTGATGTTATCTGCTTTGTTTCAATTGGCTTTAGTTGCCCTGGTATTCTTGTCCTTTGCTTTGGTGATTGGCGTTCCCGTGGCTTACGCTACTCCCCAAAATTGGGTGGAATCAAAAAGGCTGCTTTGGATCGGTTCGATCGCCTGGTTCGGTCTAGTGATCGTCATCGGTGTTTTGAACTTTTTGGTTGTATAAGCAACTTGAGGCGATCGCCCTTGTCGATCGTCGCGATTGACAAGCAAGCGATCGCTACTTTGTAGAGACTTACACGTAATGTCTCTACGCTGACAACTGACAACTGACAACTGACAACTGATTTAGTAATGGCAGTCTTCGAGGGAACTTTTACTCAGACAGAACCTTTACGGTTTGCGATCGTCATCGGTCGGTTTAACGATTTAGTGATTGGTAAGCTGTTAGAAGGATGTCAAGATTGCTTGAAACGTCATGGCATCGATCCGAATCCTCACGGCAGTCAAGTCGATTATGCTTACGTCCCTGGTAGTTTTGAAGTGCCAATTGTGGCGCGACAATTAGCATTGTCTCATCGTTATGATGCCGTGATCTGTCTTGGAGCAGTCATTCGCGGTCAAACTCCCCATTTCGATTATGTTGCGGGAGAAGTAGCTAAGGGCATTGCTGCGGCAGGATTTCAAACTGGCGTACCAGTCATTTTTGGTATTTTGACTGTAGACTCGATGCAGCAAGCTCTGGAAAGAGCCGGAATTAAGAGCAACAAGGGTTGGGACTACGCCATGAACGCGATTGAGATGGCTAGCTTGATGCGGCAACTACATTCCGATATTACTGTAGAACCCTACAACAATAATTCTCAATCCTTGCCCGCTGCATCGCTGAAAAGTGCCGTTGCTAACGAGCGATCGCCAATTACAGAAAGTGGCGAGTGACAATGCAGGAGTGGCAAGTGAAAAATGCTACTCAATACTCTGAAAAATGGTGGGTAGCGTTAGTTATATGCGCTACCTTTTTTGTCGAGTAAAAATCCTCCAATCGAGGTAGATCGATAAGTTGAAATTAGGTTAAGTTCGTGGCAGTTGAAGTCTTTGCTTTGAGCCGATCTCCAGCGCATATATTGGCATTAATTTAGTGACAAACTACAAGCCAGTAATGTACGCTATCAAACATAACTTTTCATTTTGTAGTCCAGACTAAATTAGGTAGCACAAATGCGAGGCAACACAATTGATATTGAGCTAGAACCAGAAGATATAGAGTTATTGATCAGAATTGAACGGGAAACTGGTAAGTCAATTCACCAACTTACAGGTGAAGCTATTAAAAATACTTATAATACAAAATGTAATAGCAATGGCGATGATGGTACTGCTCTGCTAGAGGCTATAGACAAAATTGGCAGGCAAGTCCAGCAAGTCAGGGTAGCTGTAGAAAGACAGCGCCAGGAGATCGAGCTATTTTCAAACAGCTCAAAAAAACACTCACAGCAATCTCATCCCCCTCGCATAGTATTTGTACCCAGCACTGAGAGCTAGAAGGGAGAAGTCGTAAGTCGTAAGTCGTAAGTCGGAAATTGTTTATTCTCCTGGAGCTTCTTCTGCTCTCTTCCCCCTGCTCCCTGCTCGCTAATAACTGAACAATCTCGGAAAAAAGCTTGACAAACTCAGCCAAATCTGAGACATTAATAAATGCGCAGTAAATTGCGGGTATAGCTCAGTGGTAGAGCGCAACCTTGCCAAGGTTGATGTCGCGCGTTCGAATCGCGTTACCCGCTTAAAGCAAATTGTAAAATAGAAAAGATTTAGAACGAATAAGTTAATTAAATAATCGCTCTGGCTGGAGTCAAAGCAACTTTTATCTGTTCTAGAATCTCAGATAGGAGGTAAAACCTACTAACCTCGTGTTGCGTTAAGCAACAACAAGCAATCTGAGTCGAACCCAAATAACTTGATGTTCGGAAAATGTAATGGAAAGCTGAGAATTATTTGGTTAGACTTAGAAAGTATTATGTAAACTCGTAGGATAGCCACATTTTGGTTCTACGGCGGCTCGTGCAACCTCAAAAGACCCAAAAGATCGATCTGAGTGTAGATTACCCTTGTCCCTGTCGCCGACACGGGCGATTAATTCCGATTACGCTGACAGAAGCATTCGGCTGCGATCGCTGTCAGCAACTCTTCGTTGTGGAAGAAAACGGGTATGTACTAGAACAATTATCCACCAGCTACCCTTACAAGAGAGCATGGCGCTGGCTGGGCAATCGCTGGAGCGTAGCTAAGCCACGTTTGGGACAGAGCTATCTTCCAGTAGCACTATTAGTAGTGTTTGGGCTGCTAATTTTTTGGTTGCCTTTGGCACTGCGATCGCCACACCATGCCAGTATTCTAGTATGGGCATTAGTAGCAGTACTGCTAGCAGTACTGCCAGCACTAATGGTCTGGCTGATTTACAGACGTTAAGTCGATGACAGGTGACACATCTCATACTCACTCAAGCTTGGTCGCTACTGCTCGTCGCGCCTACGGAGCTTCCCTAAAACTAGGAATTAGTAAGGGGGCAGACCGCAGTCGTGCCGTGCAAAAAATGGCAGAAGCACTCAAGCAATCTTTCGATGACATTTTGGAAGCCAACACTTTGGACTTGGAAGCTAGTCGCGAAATGGCAGTGCCAGAATTAATCGTGGATTGGCTGAAGTTGACTCCCGAACGCCTCCAAGCTGCGGTAGAAATTTTGCAACGCCTGGGCGAACTGTCAGACCCTTTGCGACGGATTAGAAATGCTGACTACCAGCTTGCCGATTCTCAAACTTACTGCCAGCTCATGCCGTTGGGAACGATCGCGTTGGTTTACGAAGCGTTTCCAGAACTTGGGGCGATCGCAGCGGGATTATGTATCAAAACTGGTAACAGCCTCATTCTCAAAGGTGGGAGTGAAGCCAGTCACTCTAATGCTGCTATTGCCAAGGTTCTGCAAATTGCCTTAGAGGAAAGCGGAATGCCTTCTGGTTGTCTGGAAAGAATTGAGACAGAGGAAGGGAGTTTAACACAAGAATTAATTACCCAAGACCAATATATAAACCTTGTCATTCCCTACGGTCGCCCCAGCTTAGTTCAGCAGGTCGTGCGACAGTCCACCACCCCAGTTTTGAAATCGGCGATGGGGAACTGTTACCTTTACTGGTCGCTATCTGGCAGTATCGAAATGATGCGCTGGACGATTTTAGACAGTCACGCTAGCGAACCCGATCCGGTGAATGCGATCGAGAAAGTCTTGATTCACCGCACCACCAATCCCTCATCCCTCGTTACCTTGTGGAACAGCTTGCAGGAAAAAGGTTTTCAAGTTAGGGGAGATAGCGCCTTAGTCGAAGCATTTCCCCAGCTACAACTGGCAAAGGATTCTGAGTGGAGTCAATCATATTTAAACAAAACAGTAGCTTTTAAGGTAGTGGACAACTTAGAAGCAGCCATTTCGTGGATCAATCGTTATAGTAGCGGTCACGCCGACTGCATCGTTACCGAGTCCTATCAAGAAAGCCGTCACTTTGCTTTGCGGGTGAATAGCGCCTCCACTTATATCAACGCCTCCCCGCGCTTTTGCCGCAATCCTGCCCGAGGAGAGTCAATATTTCTGGGGATGTCAAATCAGAAAGGACACCGCCGAGGACTGATCAGCCCCGAAAGCCTGACGACGGTAAAGCATATCGTCCAGGGGAATAGCAGATTTTAGTTGATAGTTGACGGTTGACTATTAACTGTTAACCGTCAACTGTCAACGTCAACCGTCAGCCTTTCCAGCTAACTTCACATTCTTCGCCAAGCCAAGAGCTTGTAGCAAGCAGATTGTCATCCAAGTGAGATCGATTTCCCACCACTCTAAGCCGTGTCGGGCAGAGTATTGAAAGGCGTGGTGGTTGTTGTGCCAGCCTTCACCAAACACCAACAGGGCTACCCACCAACAGTTGGTCGAGCGATCGCCGGATTCATGGCTGCGATAGCCAAATTTGTGCGTGGCGCTGTTTACCAACCAGGTACAGTGGTAGACGAATACGACTCGCACGAAAATTCCCCAAACGACAAACGACCAGCCACCAAGTAAAAGCAGGACTACACCCAGAGCGATCTGGATGAAAATCATATTTTTTTCTAGAAACTGATAAACTGGATCGCCAGCAATATCTTTTGTAAAACGAGCAAGATCTAATTCAATCGGTCTGCGATAAATTAACCAGCCGATGTGACTCCACCAAAAACCTTTGTTAGAGTCGTGAGGATCGGGTTCTGTATCGGAGTAAAGATGATGGGCGCGGTGCGTCCCTACCCATTCAATTGGACCTCCTTGACAGGCGAGTGTTCCGCAAAATACTAAGAAATACTCCAGCCATTTTGGAGTTTGAAAGCTGCGGTGGGTGACAAGACGGTGAAATCCTAGAGTAACTCCCAAACCGCCAGTGACCCAGTAGAGAAACACGGCAACACCAACTGCTTGCCAGCTGAAGTTGCTAGGGAGTAGAGCAAATAAAGCTCCAAAATGCAAACCAATAAAAAATAGGGTATTGACCCAGTTGATTGTCAGTTTGGTTGGGGTAGCAATCGTCATGCGATAACCTAAATTCAAAAACTAGCGCCCGATCTGCCAGAATCAAAGATCCACTTATTAAGTTAAACTAAAGCGATAAATTTGACGATGAACAGCTACGAACAGCTGCAACTAGCAGAACAGGCACTATCTCCGATTTTTTCTGGAATTGACGCTCAGGTCAAGCAAAATCTTAAACGAGTGCTGAGTGCTTTTCGTCACCAGCGGGTGGGGGCGCATCATTTTGCTTCTGTCAGCGGCTACGGTCACGACGATCTGGGTCGTCAGATATTAGATCGGGTATTTGCTGAGGTGATGCAAACAGAAGCAGCCGCAGTGAGAGTCCAGTTTGTCTCTGGAACTCACGCGATCGCCTGTGCTTTATTTGGCGTGTTGCGCCCAGGGGACGAGATGCTGGCGGTTGCAGGTGCGCCCTACGATACGCTGGAAGAAGCGATCGGGCTTAGGGGCAGCGGGCAAGGCTCTTTAATAGAGTTTGGCATTAATTATCGTCAAATAGATCTGACCGCAGCAGGAAATATTGATTGGCAGGCGTTAGAAACGGCGGTGCGCGATCGCACCCGTTTAGTTTTAATCCAGCGTTCTTGCGGTTATTCCTGGCGTTCTAGCCTTTCGATTGCCGAGATTGAAAAGATCGTCCATATCGTCAAACAGCAAAATCCCAATACAGTTTGTTTTGTCGATAACTGCTACGGCGAATTTATCGAAGATCGAGAACCTACGGCTGTCGGTGCGGATTTGATGGCGGGGTCTTTGATTAAAAATCCTGGCGGGACGATCGTCACGGCTGGCGGCTACGTAGCGGGGAAAGAGGAGTTGGTAGAAGCAGCTACCTGTCGCCTCACAGCCCCAGGAATCGGTAGTGCTGGCGGGGCGACGTTCGACCAGCATCGACTGATGTTTCAAGGGCTATTTCTCGCGCCGCAGATGGTAGGAGAGGCAATGAAAGGTAATCACCTGACTGCATACGTGTTCGACAAGTTAGGATATCCAGTGAATCCCGCCCCAATGGTGCCGCGTCGAGACACGATTCAAGCAGTTCGATTGGGTTCGCCACAAAAATTAGTGGCTTTTTGTCGGGCAATTCAGCAAAACTCGCCGATCGGTTCTTATCTCGACCCCGTACCCGCCGAAATGCCTGGTTATGAAAGTGAGTTAGTCATGGCTGGGGGGACGTTTATCGATGGTAGTACCTCGGAATTTTCCGCTGATGGTCCTTTACGAGAGCCATACGCGATCTTTTGTCAAGGGGGAACTCATTGGACGCACGTTGCGATCGCGTTAGAAGCTGTAATCGAGGTGGTAGGAGCTGCCAATTAATCTCCAATCGGAGTGTATAGAACGTCTACCCAGTAATTGCTACTTTTGTAAGTTTGGCTGGGAAAGCTGGAGCTACCGTATTTATACACGCCATTATTACCATCAAGAAATTGCAAACCAGAGTTGCTAATGGGGTTGGTAAAGTGATTCAGCGTGTAAGCGTAGTTACCTTTTGGAGCGTGATAAGAAGCTACGTAAATCGTATCTGCCGAGATCCGAATTGGCTGGTCGAATTTAAGTTGTTGCCAGCCAGAAGTTGTTTCGGAAACAAACGTACCGCGTGCGATGAGCTGACCCCCAGCAGTCCATAAAGAGCCAACATGCATACCAGTGTTAGTAGCGGCTTTGTAGAACCGAATGCCAGTCACAAAGCCCTCTTTTGTGGCTTTAAACTTTACACCTAACTCTACTGCTTGAGAATCAAAAGTGGCAATGGAAGATGGAGCTACAGAATCATTCCAAATACTCGTTGTTTTAGGTTTGAAGACAACATCTATCCAGTAGTTAGTACTATTGTATGACTGAGTTGGAAAACCACCGCCGTAACCGTAAATGTATGTACTGTTACTTCCAGCTTCACCATTACGCAGAGCGTGTAAAAACCCATTATCTACCCCAGCACGCTCGAAGAATTTTTCGCTGGCGACATATTGCCCAGAGTTGACGTAATAAGAAGCAATATATGTTTGTTTTGCCTTAATTGATATGGGTGGGTAGAATTGTATGGTTTGCCAACCTGGAGCGGGTTGCTGTCCTTCAACAGCTCTGCCCGTACCGAGCAACTCTCCAGTGCTAGTCCAAAGATTAACGACGTAACCACTATCGTTTGCCACGGCTCGATAAAATCTAATTGCTGACACTTCTCCATCTACATCGCTACGAAACTTTAGCCCTAGTTCGACAGGCTTAGTATCTTTGTCTACAACTGCATTTAAAGGTGTAGAGTCAGACCAAATAGAATAACTTGAGGGTTCAGCTAGAGAGCCCGGAGCTGCGATCGCGAGTAATGCTGTCATGACACTGACACTTGATAATAATAATTTTTTATACATAATTTTTCCGGTTTTTTATAATTAATATCTGCATCTACAAATGCACGACTGAAACTAAATTCAAATTCCTACTTAAACTGGTTCAGTTCATGCAAAGTTTTAAATAATCCGTAGTTTATTTGGATGCTCGATTCTGCATCAATTTCAAAACGAAGCTGCATAAATTCTTCAACGATTCACACTAAAGTTGGCATGGACAACACTAGCATGGCTCAATTCTAGAAATTATCAAACTAATTTATAAAGTCAACATTTATTCAGTAATTTTACAGATAGAAAAACAAAGCTATGTTAAAGTTCGGCAAGTAACTTGATGAGTATTGAGAATGAAAAATCGTATAAAAAACTCAAGTTTTATCGAATTAACGAAATGGAACTAAATCGTACTGAAGGATGAGAGGAGTAGATTTTGCCACAGCACGATCGCTAATTCTAGTGATATCATAATGCAAAATTCCTCGTCCATTATGCGTCATTCTTCCCAAACTAAATTGGATTTTAATAGTAGAGTTAGTATAGCGATCGAATTGCTCTAATTTCCAAATGAATCCACTCCACGCACCAGTCAGGTGTTGTCGTTCTGTATGAGCTACAACTACTAATAGTTTTGCCGTTGTCCCGTATGGAGTTTCCAGAAGATTGCGATCGAGATCGAGTTTAATTCCGGTTAAATTAGATAAAGAATTATTGCCTAAAAATACGTACTTATTACCCTCACGCTTGACTTGTAATATAGACGTTCCTATCTTCTTTGCTATTAATTTTTGGGAGAGACTAAGAAATTCTTGATATTCAGTTTTAGAAACGCCAAGCCGAGGATCGTAAGGTAGAGGTTGTCCGGCGGGAGTATTTTTGATTAAGCTCGATAACCATTCGCTATCGGAATTCTTTTGCAATGCTATTTTAAATTTCTGACTCAGTTCGACTAAACGAATTGGTGGTACAATTTGCATCAAATCGACATCTGTACGATCGCCAGGGATCAGAGCTTCCACACTAGATATTTTAATGTTATTATATAAGTTTATTTTATTTATCTGAGGAGAAGATTTTATGCTTGTATGTGAAATAGCGATCGCCTTAACAAATGTATTTAGATAAAATAATAATCCCGTTACTAAATAGCAGAGCGAGAGATAAGAGATTTTGACTTTTATTTTCATAGAATTAATTCATATAACTTCATTATAATAATGAGTTTTAGGTTGGCGCGCTAAGATTAGCGATCGCATCCGTAATATTGACGAACGCGATCGATCGCACTAAAGTCTAAAGTTTAGCTGGACTAACTTATTTCTTTGTACAAATAGCTTGATTTGGTAAATAACTATTTTAGATAGACCGAGCTGAATCTGTCAGGAATATCAAAAGATCCAGTCAAAGGTTTACAATTCTAATTTTGATGCAATAAATCTATTTTTATATGCGCTCGCGTTGAGAAAACATTAGTAACAATATTTAATCAACTATGCGGTGAGTATCGAATGACTGTAAAGCTACTGTCTGCGAACTTGACATTAACTGAGTATATAGAGTAGTAACTTGTGCTTGATTCAGATTAGCATCAACAAATCGAAATGCAGAAGTTGCGAGATACGATCTGTTTTGTTCAAACGCGATCCAATGTCGTTGTAATGATTCGGCTGCTGCACCTGTAGTATTAGAACCTGCAAAGATATCGAGGACTGTATCGCCTGGTTCTGTCAAAAAATTAATAAAGAACTGGGGAAGTTTCTGCGGAAAACGTGCTGGATGTGCGCCAATCTTAGCTGCTTTACATAATTGGATGTAGCGAGAGCCGCTTTCAGTATTGGGTATTTGTAATAAATTAGAAGGGATTGCTCCTCCATTATTGTTAGCAAAAGCTTTACCGATATCGTGTCCTGATGGACGTTCTTTTGGTTGATAAAATTTTTCTGGATTCTGGAGTAATTTTTTCATGCGCTCTGAGTAAGGCACGAGTACATTACTCACATTAGCTTTGGGATTATCAGTTTTTGATAACCACCAAATAGTATTGACAGCATCCTTAGTGCGAATCTTACGTTTATTGACCCACTCAATCGGAGATGGTAATTTTGAGGGGTTATACCAAAAGAACTCTTCAGCAAGACGGAAATTTAGATCGTCGCAAAGTTTAATTAAAATGCGGTAATTATAGAGCGATCGCACGGGACGTTTACTTTGATATGCTCCTCCTAAATCCAGAACAAAACTACCGTGTGGTGCCAAGATTCGATAGACTTTTTCACAAAAATTAAATAACCAATTTACATAAGCCTCTTGCTCGACATTGCCATAACTTTTTTCACGTTGTAGGGCAAAAGGTGGAGAAGTAATAACTAAATCGATAGAATTGGATTCGAGGCAGTCAAGTAATTCTAAAGCATTACCAACATATGCAGAACCATAATCAGTATTGTATAAAGGACAACATAGAAACATATTTGCTATTAAAACACAATGCGTAACTCATTTTATTTGCAGTCGGTAGAATATATTTATATAACAAGTTGAAATAATTTAGGAAATATCTACTTGGCAACTGCAAGTCGCAAAACCACGCAAACAAAACCAGACGAGTGCAGATTCAAAAGCATTGAATTTCCTCAGTTGGCATCGGCGGACTAAGCTTCGGGAAGCCGTTACACGTCCACAAATGTGTAGTTGCGGATTCTACTTGTCCAAACCTGGTGCTTTTAATCGACAGATTTGCTCAAATTATTTGCGCTTTGGAAAGGGTAAGGTCAACCTCACGGAGTCTGGAACATGGTGCTAGAAAGCTGGCAGCCTAATGATGGTAAACAAGAAGATGTTATTTTACTCTTTAACTTCAATAGCAAGGACGATGAGAGCGTTGCGCTACTACACTACCTACTTTCTAGAGCCAGAGAGAATTATCAGCAGTTGTCCGACTTACAATTCCTGCCTGTCCGCATACCTCTGCCTGACTTGGAGTTGTGGAGTTACTGGTTGGCTGCTCAATTAATTGCGAAGTGGCGCGATCGCTCGGCAGAACAAATTGCTGTAGGTACAATTCTCGCTCGACTGGGGTTCATCAAGACAGAAAATACTTATCCCATTGTTACAGCTCTAGATCGAATGGAGGGAGGAACGCCAATCTCTGTAGAATTGGTGGCGAATGTCAAGGCAATCGGCAATTTCGGCTGGCAATCTTTAGATTCTGATATAAAAGAATGGATCGAGCAGAAAGCTGCCGATCTAGTTGAATTTACTCAACGCACATCTTCTTACCCAGCCGACGGCTTTAAAGCGCAATTGCAGTCCAATGTGGAAGCAATGCGATCGCAGCACCAAGTTCAGATGCAAGAGTTCTTTGACTCATTACAGTACTCCGGTTCGCGCTCGGCGCTAAGAGTATTAGAAACTTTGAGCGCGATCTTCCAGCGATTAGCAGAGGAATGCGAGGCTCAAAAACAAGAGTTATTGCAAAAAGCTATGGCAGCGGAACGCGCTTACAGCAATTTAAAAACCAGAATTGAACCGCGCGATCGGCAATTCGGTCGGCGACAGACTGACTGGGAAGCAGTTGTAGAAGCACTTGCCAAGCGATACTACTTTACATTTAATGCTGAAATTTACGACCGATTCGGTCAATTAGTTACCCAGCTCATACAACAGACAGGCGATCGCGTTGCCTCCATAACTCATACAGATCGCTCTCTTACTATTTTGGAAAGTTGGTTTAGCCAACAATGTCCTCAAGAGCCAGTCTTTGCACCTATTTTAAAACAGCGGTTAGAGCAAAGGGTAGACATAATCAAATTACTCAGCGAGATAGAAGCAACAGTAAGCTGTCCTCTGCAAAAATGGCATGGTTTAAGCTGGACTCAAACAGAATTATTGTGTCAGGAAATTTTGATAAAACTGCATCCAGTTTGTATGGAAGTATATATAGAGTGCTACCAATATTTACTAAAAATCAATCGAGCTGAAATTTCAGACCAAAATAGTTAAGCAAATCATTGGTTTTTGTCAAGCAGAAATATGGCTCCAAAACCACCAAAATTATCAATAACTTGTCATAACTGTGGCTATGATGGCAATTCTATTACTGCCATTCGGTGCGATTTATGCAAGCAGCCACTAGAGCTAAATTATGCTTTAAATAGAAATAGTACTTTTAGAAATAGTGTATCTAATAGTAAAAAAATAACTCGGTATCGGTTTTATCTCCCTAATACTTGGTTGACATTAGTGTCAATACTATCACTGCTACTGGGAGGAAGCTTATTCTTTTGGCGCAGTCAAAGCGTCAGCACTCAAAGTTTTCAGCGGTTAGGAGATAAGGGTAACTCAAAAACAATCACAATTTTGGGCGACACATTTAGCGGCTACAGTACTTTTCGGAGCAATCGATTGCGGCAAGCACTCAAAGAATTTCAAATTGAAGCGCACTATAAAGATGAATTTAATCAAGCTCGACGCGCTCGACTTTTAAATGAAGGACAAGCCGATTTCTTAGTCACAACTCTAGATCAGTTTTTGAAACAAAAACCCCAAGGGAAAATAGTTGGTTTGATTAACTACACAATGGGAGGTGATGCGGTTGTTTTAAACACGAAACAATATCCTAACCTCAGATCGCTCCAAGCTCTGAACCAATTAGTACAGCAGAGGCGATCGCAGAACCAGTTAGGCATTATTTTTGCTGGCGATTCTCCCAGTGAATATCTAGGTTTGTTGCTAGATGCTAAATTTGAAGCATTTAGGTTATTAGATTTTCAAACAATAAAAGTAGTCGATGCTGCTGATGCCTGGAAGCAATTGCAATCTAATTCAAATCTAGCAGCAGCTATACTTTGGGAACCTTTTGTCACGAAAGCTCGGCAACAAGGATATACAGTAGTCTTATCAAGTCGAGATACTCCAGGTGCAATTGTCGATGTTATTGTTGCTGGCGATCGCATTCTCCAATCGCAACCTGAAAAAATCTCAGCTTTTTTAGAAACTTATTATCGTTTAATTGATACATCTACTAGCGATCGTCTGTTGTTACAAAATCAAATCGCTCGGGATGGTAATTTATCAGCTAGCGATGCAACAACAGTCATGCAAGGAATTGATTTTTTTACATCAGTTGAGGCGAAAAACTGGATGAGGGATGGCACGCTAGAGAAAAGAATAAATTCTACAGCTGCGGTGTTGACGCTAACAGGTAGGATGGAACAAGTACCTCCAACTCCTCAAAACTTATTTACTTACCAGTTCCTTGATCGCGCCGCTAGTCATACCCAGAAGCTCATTAGTTCGATCCGCTCTGACAATCCAAAACTAGCTGATAGTCTACTAGAAGGAGTAGCGAACGATACTAATTCTGAATTTGAAAATACCTCTAATCTGGGAAATTTGCGCGTACAGGGAGACATAGAGTTTCAATTTGGCTCGACTACACTAACTCAGAAAGGTAAGCAAACACTCGATAGATTAGCTAAGCAAATAGCCGAGTTTAATTCGCAGACTGTAGCTATAAGAGTCATCGGTCATACTTCTAGAAAAGGATTAGCCGATTTAAACCAAAAATTAAGCCAGCAAAGAGCGCAAGAAGTTGTTAATTATCTCAAACAACGCGGTCTGCAACATAAAATGTTTGCAGTAGGAAAAGGCTTTAGCCAGCTCAGAGGGGATATTTCTCCCTACGATAATCGGAACCAACGAACAGAGATTCAATTATTGCGATTGAGGAGTTAAATATCTGTCTGAATACAGTTATCAGTTATCGTAGGGGCGGGTTTTGACCAAAAATTTATAACTTTGGTTGTCAATCTATATGCTAAACCCGCCCGTACAGTTATCAGTGTAGAGACGTTACATGTAACGTTTCTACAAAGCGATTGGTGAAGAAAGGGTGTGGGGTGTAGAGATGAGCGAGAAATTCTAAGTTTATTTTTATAATTGGTTAATATTGTCTGTAGCAATATATGCAGTCTTAAGCGCTCAAGTGTAGCTTGGGGGTGCGATCGCCCCAAAAGTCACGCGCGACTATGACTAACTTTATTGCTATCTTAGGCTGATATTCTGTAATTTGAAGCGACGAATGAAAGCGAACTTATTTGGGAGGTATCTACAACCACGTCGAAGCTGGATTCCCTATTTTGTTTTGACGATCTCGCTCTTATTTACTACGGCAGCTACTTATTATGTATCGAGTACGGTTCAAAATAAAGAGCGGTTGCAGTTTGAAAATGATGTCCAAACAACTCAAGCCAAGATTCAAGATCGGATTGAGGCTTACATAACTCTATTACGGGCAGGAAGCGGTCTATTTGCCGCGAGTGAAGCAGTAACACCGCAAGAATTTCGAGCTTTTGTCAATCGGACGAAATTGCGCGGTAGCTATCCTGGGATTCAAGGAATTGGCTATTCGGCGCGAGTGCCAGCAGCAGCGAAAGATGCGTTTGTCACCCAGATGCGGCAACAGGGAATCGCTAATTTCAATATCCGCCCCAACTATCCTCGTTCGGAATATCACGCCATTATCTATCTAGAACCACAAGATCGTCGCAACCGAGTTGCAGTTGGTTACGATATGTTCTCCGAGCCAGTGCGCCGCGCTGCGATGGAACGCGCCCGCGATACTGGTATTCCCGCTGCTTCAGGTAAAGTAACTTTAGTTCAAGAAATTGACAAACACAAGCAAGCGGGTTTTCTAATCTACGTTCCGGTTTACCGTGGTGGTAATATTCCCGCCACAAAAACGCAAAGGCAAACAGAGTTAATGGGTTTTATTTACAGTCCTTTTCGGGCTGACGATCTGATTAATGGTATTTTTGGCGATGAAGACCGCTTGGTGAATTTTGAAATTTACGATAGTAACAACGTCAGCTCGGCAAATCTGCTACACTCATCCAGATCTCATACGCTAAATAACCGCTATCAGCCGCAATTTCAGACTAACAAAAAGATCGATCTTGGCGGACGTACTTGGAGTTTAGTTTTTACCTCTCGCCCTGAATTAGAACTGGCTTCAGAAATCAATCTCGCGCCTTTCGTCGCCTTTACCGGAGTGGCAATGAGTATGATTCTATTTGCCATGACGCACTCGCTCTCTTCGTCGCGTAAAGCCGCCGAGCGATCGGCAGCAGCTCTGACAGAAAGTGAAAAGCGGTTTCGACGTTTGGTAGAGTCAAATATTTTTGGCGTTGCCTTTGGGAACTTTCAGGGAAAAATTCATTACGCAAACGACTATTTTCTCCAACTCATAGGTTACGAGCGAGAAGATTTGCTGGCAGGAAGATTGCATTGGGACAGTTTAACTCCTGCGGAGTTTCTTCCTTTAGATCTTCAAGCAGCTGAAGAACTGAAAAAACACGGAATTGCAGCTCCATTTGAGAAACAATATATCCGTAAAGATGGTACGCGAGTCCCAATTCTAATTGGTGGAGCTTTGTTAGCAGATACAAATACGCCTCAACCGGAAATTATCGACTTTATTCTAGATTTGAGCGATCGCAAAGCCGCACAGGAAGCTCTACGTTGGAGTGAAGAACGTTATCGTTCTTTGGTAGAAGCGACGACAAACATTATTTGGGATACTCAAGCAGAAGGGGAAGTCGTTACCGAACTGCCTGGATGGAGTGCTTTTACCGGACAAAAGTTTGAAGAGTATCAAGGATGGGGGTGGATTGCCGCCATTCATCCAGAAGATCGCGATCGCACTGCGCAAGCATGGTTAAAAGCTCTGGCTCATCGCAGCGTGTACGAGATGGAGCATCGGGTGCGGCGCTACGACGGCGAGTATAGGTATATGAATGCCCGTGGCGTGCCAGTTTTAGAAACAGATGGTAGCGTGAGGGAATGGATCGGCGTTCATACGGACATTACGGAACGCAAGCAAGCGGAAGTAGAACGAGAACGATTGTTACAACGGGAAAAGGTAGCTCGCGAAGAAGCAGAAACAGCCAATCGAATCAAGGACGAGTTTTTGGCTACTCTATCTCACGAATTACGCACGCCTTTAAATGCAATGCTGGGGTGGACGCAGTTACTTCGTAACCGCAAGTTTAATGAAGAGACGACAGCACGCGCTTTAGAGACTATCGATCGCAATACAAAATCTCTGGCGCAGTTGATCGAAGATATTTTAGATATGTCGCGGATCGTTACGGGAAAGCTGCATTTAGAGATTCACACGATAGACATTGCACCAGTTATCGTTGCCGCGATTGAAACCGTCTTACCCGCAGCAACAGCCAAAAACATTCAGATTGAATCGAAATTAGATTCTAGCGTTAGACCAGTCATGGGAGATGCCAACCGCTTGCAGCAAGTCTTCTGGAATTTGCTTGCTAATGCCGTTAAATTTACTCCCAGAGACGGACGAATTGAAGTGCGTTTATTTCAGTTTGATTCTCAAGTACAAGTACAAGTCGCTGATAACGGACAAGGTATTAGTCCCGAGTTTTTACCCCACGTCTTCGATCGCTTCTTGCAAGTAGACAGCACTACGACCAGAGAGTATGGTGGTTTAGGACTGGGTTTATCGATCGTGCGTCATTTGGTAGAACTGCATGGTGGTACGGTAGGAGCTGAAAGTGCAGGATTGGGTAAAGGGGCTACATTTACCGTAGCTCTGCCAATTCGCGCCGTAGATTACAATCTGGATGAGCCAGAGCTACCTCAGAGCCAAAAAGAAGAAACTGCGATCGCGCCTCCATCCCTAGAAGGTTTACGGATTGTTGTCGTCGATGATGAAGCCGATGCCAGAGACTTACTCAATACAGTTTTGACCCAGTATGGAGCTAAAGTCGTGACTCGTGAAACTGCCCGGGAGACAATTGAGGCGATCGCCCAGTTTCAGCCGCACGTCCTCGTCAGCGATATTGGAATGCCAGAAGAGGATGGATATGCTTTGATTCATCGCTTGCGACAACTACCACCAGAACAAGGCGGACAAATTCCTGCGATCGCACTTACAGCCTATGCTAGATCGGAAGACCGCGATCGAGCTATAGACGCAGGTTTTCAACGCCACATTGCCAAGCCAGTCAATCCCGATAAATTAGCTGCGGTTGTGAGTGAATTAGCTGGGAAAGTCAGTTGATGGTTGACTGACAACTGCTCCCTGCTCCCAATTTTATGCATGTAAATTCGCTTGTGCTTGCAACCAAGGATCGACTGGTTGTCCGTCTTTACGCCGCAGTTCAATTTCAACTGCAATGACGGCTTTGGAGCCAGGTGGAGCTGGTTTTTGATGGAAAAGAATGTCGTAGTCGGCAGGATTTTCGTTACGCTGTTTTAACCAATCTTGCACCTTGATTGTGGCAAAAAACGATTGTCCCTGCTCGAACAAGCGGGTAATTTCCATCTGCAAATTGTAGGGATTGTGTCGTGGCATAGTAATATTTTTCGTTAGATTTTTCTAATAAATGCTTTTCTAAAAAATATAAATCGATCCAGTCTTAGCAATTCTCACTACACTCATTCTGCTATCTTCTCTAGATAAAACTTGGACTGTCACATCATTGTTTTGTTTATCAACAGTAGTTTTATACTTCAATCCGCTAGTCTTGCTAGTAGGAGTTTGAGGCGCAGGATCGTAAATAGCAATATCGATGGGGAGGAAGGAAATTTTTTCTTGAACGCTGTCCCCAACTGGTAAATCTTTCTCACCGCGATCGTCGAGAAAATTATATTTCAAGGGTGACTTGGTGCGATTAACTAACATCACATTAACAGGACCACCAGGATTCACCCGCGATACTGGCTGCCAGTAATTAGGCTGATAAGCGCTTACAGGAGAGTTTTGGGCACAAATTGGCACGGCTATGCTGATACAGAGCGAAACTATCGTCAGCCAAAGTAATTTTTTCCAAGCTTGCCCTAGCATAACTTCCCTACCTTGCAGCGACTGCTATCTAAACAAGTGAGATGCTAATTAACTCAAGTTTGTATATTATGATTCATATTTTGCGAAGTGTGAACTACACTGGCGTAGATTTACGTAAGTAACCGCAATTGCAGGTGGGAGTCGGGAGTCGGGAGTCGGGGAGCTTCAGGGGCAGAGGGGCAGAAGGGCAGAGGGGCAGAGGGAGCAAGAACTGTCAACTGTCTTCACGCAGTGTAGCGGAGCGCGTTTACTGTCAACCAACTACCAACTACTACTTTTCACTGATAACTGATAACTGATTATTGCCAGCCGTTCCAGTCTCTTTATAAAGTGAGTAAAGTAAACAAACATCAATGGCTAGTTAGCAGTCATTAGTTACTTCCGGCTTCTGACTTCCGACTTCCGTACGGGCGGGTTTTGATCCTGGATTGACTGCCTGGGTTGTCTATCTATTTACTAAACCCGCCCGTACGACTTACTACGACTTACGAATTACAACTTTTTTTAATGCCTCGTACTCCTACTCTATCGTTCGATCGCGGTACGTTAATTTTGCACCCACCACCCAGAGGTAAATCGTGGGTGGACTATGCGACGTGGGATGACAGGGTAGAAAAATTTCGCATTCCTGCCATTCAATATCGCCAAGTTGTAGAAGCACTACAAGCAGAAGGAAGTTACTTTAGCGATGAAGCTAAAGCCTTTGAACCGCTAGAACTATCTCCTAGCATGGAAATGGAGCCATATCCGCATCAAAGCGAGGCATTGGCAGCCTGGAAACTAGCCGGACGTAGGGGAGTCGTGGTGTTACCGACAGCAGCGGGGAAGACTTATCTAGCGCAGTTGGCGATGCAAGCCACTCCCCGCAGCACGTTGATCGTCGTGCCAACTTTGGATTTGATGCACCAGTGGTACGCCCACCTAACAGCTGCATTTCCCGATGTTGAAGTGGGATTATTGGGGGGTGGTTCCCGCGATCGCACGCCCATATTAGTATCGACATACGATAGTGCGGCAATCCATGCTGAAGCATTAGGCAACCGTTACGCGCTATTGATCTTTGACGAATGCCATCACTTACCCACAGATTTTAATCGCGTCATTGCCGAATACGCGATCGCGCCTTATCGTCTCGGACTGACTGCAACTCCAGAACGCACCGATGGCAAACACTCAGACTTAAATCTGCTCATCGGACAAGAAATCTATCGCAAAACCGCCGCCGATTTAGCGGGTAAAGCGCTGGCAGAACACGAAGTCGTACAGATTAAAGTCAAACTATCACAACACGAACGCGATCGCTACAACCAACTGATTCAAACCCGTAACGACTTTCTCCGCGAAGCCAAAATCTCTCTCGGTAGCCTCAAAGGATGGCAATTATTCGTCCAAGCCAGCGCCAGATCCGCCGCCGGACGCAGAGCCATGCTCGCACACCGTCAAGCCAAAGAAATTGCTTTAGGCACGGATGGCAAAATCAGAATTCTCGCCGACTTATTAGCAGAACACTATCCAGAAAGAACGCTAATTTTCACTGCCGACAACGCCACAGTCTACCGCATATCGCAAGAATTTCTCATTCCCGCCATCACCCACCAAACCCCCGTCAAAGAACGCCACGAAGTTTTAACTAAATTTCGGGAAGGGGAATACAAAACCCTCATCGCCTCCCACGTCCTCAACGAAGGTGTAGACGTACCAGCCGCCAGAATTGCCATTATTTTATCCGGTACAGGCTCAGCACGGGAATACATTCAACGCTTGGGGCGAATTCTACGTAAAGGTAAAGACAAAGACAAATTTGCCCTAATGTATGAAGTCGTAGCCGAAGACACCAGCGAAGAAAGGACTTCCGTGAGGAGACGAGGAGTTAAGAGGAGTGAGGAGTGAGGAGCGAGGAGTGAGGAGTGAGGGGAAAGTTACACAGTTAGAGATCGTACCTACCAAACAGATTACCTATGGAAGTGGCGATCGCACCAGCCAACGCGCCGCTGAATCTTCAGGAAAATGGGACGATAATAACTCCCTAGAAACCGAAGAATAACTTTGCCCCTTTGCGCCTTTGCGTCTTTGCGCGACCAAATCTTAATCTATGCTTCCAACCGACTTACTCATGCACCGCCAAAATGGGGAAGAAATCACCCCAAAGCGACTCAAAATAGACAAACACAACCTAGAAATCGCCACTGATATTATTACCACATTCCAAGAAAATCTCGGTAACATCCAAGCAGAACTCGACCGACAACTACAAGAACTCGAAGGAGATAGCCCCGATTATCGCCTCAAACGTGGCTTAGCATATCTCCTGCGCAGTGGCTTCTGCGAATTTGAAATTGTCAGCCCCCTAGAACCACCAATGCTGCGCGAACGAGTCTTCGCTCTTGCAGCACAATCGTCTCCCAGCCCCCAGCAGAGCCACCAAGTATTGGAACAGTTAGCATTACAACTCAGCCGCGAATTAGACAAAGAAGTTTTCCCCGAACAAATTCGCACGGGTTTGTATGCAGACTTAGCAGAAAATCGCATCATGACGCGGTTCGAGCCGCCAACACCAGAAGCGCTACTGCACCGCTACAATTTATCCCAAGTTCAAGGGGTATTTTATCGCGCCAGCCACCTAACTCTCAACGCTCATCGCAACGTCCCAGGAGAATATAAGCTGTTATTTCGCTATCTCAAATTATTTCAATTAATGGCATATATCGAAGGAGATGCCGACCACGGATTTACAATTACGGTTGATGGTCCAGCGAGTTTATTTAATCCTAGTACGAGATATGGGCTGGCGATCGCTAAACTTATTCCGGCTTTACTTCACGTCACTAAATGGAGTTTGAGCGCAATTTTACAAACCCGCGATTTCTACACTAATAACTGGAAAACAGGACGATTTACGCTAAATTCTGAGTGCGGTTTAGTCTCTCATTATCCGCCAGGTAAGCCTTATGACAGTATGCTAGAAGCGGCTTTTGTCGAGCGTTGGAATGCCACAAAAACCGAATGGGTACTAGAGCGAGAAGTCGATCTAATTCCAATTCCTGGTAGCGTCATGATTCCTGATTTTCGTTTGGTAAATCCCGACGGGCGAGTATTTTTGTTAGAAATTGTCGGTTATTGGCGACCGGAATATTTGCAAAAGAAATTTTCTCAAGTTCGTCGCGCTCAATCGGATAATTTGATTTTGGCAATTTCCGAGCGATTGAATTTAGAAAAAGCAGGTGTCAAAATGAATGACGTGCCAGCTAAGATTGTTTGGTTTAAAGATAAGCTCTTGCCAAGAGATGTGTTGAAGGTAATGGATTAAGTTTCACCGTTCGATTAGAAAAAGCAGTTTACATACCAGTACAGCGATCGCAATTCTCAACTGTCCTAGTTCAAATGCAGCGAACTGTACCGTGTGCAGCTTGGGAAAATCTTTTATAGTGCGATTATCAGTTATCGTAGGGGCGGGTTTAGCCGATAGATTGACAATTAAAACGGTAAATCTAGGAGTCAAAACCCGCCCGTACACAAGTCAATTGTCAGTTATCGTAGGGGCGGGTTTCGCAAAAGACTCACGACTAAGATAAGAAATCTGCGTTCAAAACCCGCCCGTACAAGTAAGTAGTGAAAATACCAACCGAAAATCAACAATTAACGATTAGCGATTAGCAAGTTACTATGAAAATTATTTTAAATCGCCACTCTCCCCAACCACTTTATCTACAAATTCGCGACTATTTGAGTCGTTTGATTCAATCTGGTAAACTCGCTTCTGGGGAAAAATTGCCTTCAATTCGGAATTTAGCAGCAAGTATTGGTGTGAATAAATTAACAATTGTTGAGGCTTATGGTGTATTAGAAGCTGACGGTTTAATTCAATCTCGTCCAGGTGCGGGATATTTTGTCAGCAATACTGTATCCTCACCACAATGGCGATCGCATTTTTCTCCAACTCAAAAAGTGACGATTTTTGAAACGGGAGAAACTTTTTGCGAGCAAATTATGGCTACTTTGCAAGCTCAACAACAAAAAGACATTATTAATTTTAGTTCTGGATTTCCTCTAACACAAGAATTGGCTAATTTTCAACGCATTGCCAAACGAGCGATCGCCAATTCTACCGATACTCTATTCCGCTACGATTTACCACAAGGACAACTTGTTTTGCGCCAACAAATAGCCCAGATGCTATTAAACCAAGGTCTAGAAGTTTCTCCTGAAGAAATTATCGTGACCAATGGTTCGGAACAAGGCTTATCGCTGGCAATGCGTTACTATCTTCAGCATGAAGATTGGGTAATTGTTGAAACACCTACCTATCACGGAGCTTTGGGAATACTCGCAAATTTGGGCGTTAAAGTTATTGGTATTTCCATGACAGCAGAAGGTATGAATTTGGAGTTGTTAGAACAATATCTTTGCAGTCATCGCCCTAAATTAATTTATACAATTAGTACTTTACACAATCCGACTGGGATTACGACTTCCCAAACTCATCGCCAAAAATTGTTAGCCCTGGCTCAACAATACGAATGTCCCATTTTGGAAGATAATGCTTATGAAGCCCTAAATTTTGAATCTGAGCCTGTTGCAGCTCCAATTAAAGCTTTAGATCGCAGCGATATTGTCACCTATATCAGTACGTTTTCTAAAACTTTAATGCCTGGTTTGCGAGTCGGTTATACAGTTGTGACGGGCAAGCATTATCAACCAATTTTAGAACAGAAAATTCTGCAAGATTTGCACTCATCTACAGTTTCGCAAGCAATTGTCAGCGAGTTTTTGGCTGGCGGACATTATCGTCGCTATCTCAACCGCTTGCGGACAAACCATCTTCAAAGTCGTAACGCCATGCTTCAGGCTT
Organism: Chroococcidiopsis sp. SAG 2025; assembly: GCF_032860985.1. GTDB lineage: Bacteria > Cyanobacteriota > Cyanobacteriia > Cyanobacteriales > Chroococcidiopsidaceae > Chroococcidiopsis. The sequence continues at coordinate 4,054,312 of NZ_JAOCNC010000001.1, read as the reverse complement.
TAGAGCGTTATTTTCCTGCCCAAGCCAGTTGGACTATTCCCCAGGGAGGGCTATTTCTTTGGGTACATTTGCCAGAAGGTATATCCGCACAAGCGATTTGTCGAGAAGCATTATCTCGTAAGATTCTCGTCGCCTCTGGAACGGCATTTTTTCCCAATCACCAAGGTTATCCAGCCCTGCGCTTAAATTTTTCTAATTCCCTTGCAGACATCGATCGCGGGGTTGCTGTGTTGGGTGAGCTAGTACAAAAATATTTAGCAGCAGTCGTGCCTCAACCTAGCCGTGCGATTAGCGATCGCCCTCTGGAAATAGCGAGCAACGTGCGCGTTCCCAATCTGGGAATGTTGACAAAAAATTCGGTGCAAGGGTATTGACAAATTACATATTTTTTGCATCAAGCTTTGATGTTTTCTCTCTAAGGTTGAGTATAATTGCTATCCAGTTCCGCCTATTGCCTGATGGAAATAGCAGATTAATTGAGCGATCCTAGTAACAAGCTACTAGATAGCTGCATCCGTGAATTGAGGTTAAGCAAGATGAAACTAGCAATGCTCTCTACTACGGTTGCGATCGCTGCTCTTTCGATTGCGACTCCTGTACGGGCAGAAAACCCCACCCATGTCAGACAATTACTGGCAACTGGAGAATGCCCGAGTTGCGATCTTTCTGGGGCAAATTTGAGTGGCGCTCATTTAATTGGTGCGGATTTGCGAAATGCAAATTTATCAGGTGCTAACCTAACAAATGCTAATTTAGAAGGTGCAGATTTAGAGGGTGCTAACCTACAAAAAGCTAATTTGCAGAAAGTTTTGGCTAGCGACACAAGTTTGATTGATGCAAATTTAAAAGGTGCTAATTTTCAACAAGCACAATTAGCAAGCACTGTTTTTGATGGGGCAGTTGTAACTGGTGCGAATTTCCAAGGCGCGAAGCTTTACACGGCAAATTTTGATAATCAGTGACCAGTTATAGCAATTCTCAGTTAAATGAGGTAAATGGATCTGTAGGGGCACACAACCGTGCGCCCCTGCGAATGTATTACACCCACATGGGAAATGATATATCAGTGACCAATTAATAGAGTGCGGGGTATAGAGTGTAGGGATAGTTTATTACTTCTGCCTCCTGCCTTCTTACACTAAACTATAATATGTCGGTCTACATTCCCAGGTTTAAATGCGATGTCCCTGGCAAAAGACTTAGAAACTCCAGACTTTGAACCAGAAGATGTTATCTTTCCTCCTGGGGACTTATGGAGTGACGAACCGCCTTTGGAAAGCGAACTACATTTACGCCAACTGCTACTGCTAATTGAATGCTTGGAATTGTGGTGGAAAGACCGTCAAGATTTTTATGCTTTTGGTAATCTCACCATATATTACAGTCCTCGCCAACTCAAATCAGAACAGTTTCGAGGTCCAGATTTCTTTGTCGTGTTAGGTACTGAACGTAAACCACGCAAAAGCTGGGTTGTTTGGCAAGAGGATGGTAAGTATCCGAACGTCATCGTAGAAGTTCTCTCCGATACAACCGCTAAAACTGACAGGGGTTTAAAAAAACAAATTTACCAAGATACTTTCCGCACCCCAGAATATTTCTGGTTCGACCCAAAAAGTTTTGAATTCAAAGGCTTTCAATTGGTTGGAGGTCAATACCAAGAATTACAGCCAAATCCTCAAGGTTGGTTGTGGAGTCAGCAACTAGAGTTGTATTTAGGGATTTCTGAAGAAAAGTTACGGTTTTTTACTCCTGATGGTCAATTAATCCCGACTCCGCAAGAAGTTGCGATCGCAGAACAGCAGCAAAGAGAGTTAGCACAACAGCAAGCACAAGCAGCGCAGCAACAAGCGCAAGCAGCACAGCAACAGGCGCAAGCAGCGCTTCAACAGGCAACAGAGTTAGAGTCTATGTTGGCACGCTATCGCGAACGTTTCGGTGAATTGCTTGATTAAAGTAATGGCTGTATTCTCAACAAACTAAACTTTAGTCAATACGAAGATACTCCCCTCATTACCCCGTCCGATGCGTAAATCGCTATCCAGGTAGGTAATATCTACCCAGCCTTGTTGTCTGTTACTGTTAATCTTAGTATCCAAAGCCGTAAATTTTTTTCCTGCTTCTATTTCTTGAATAAAACTAGCAGGCGACTGATAGCTAAACAAGCGTTGTAAACCAATAATCGATCGCTCGAATTTAACTTCAATTCGGCGTTCGGAGACAGGAGTAAATTTAGCGACAACGCTAATTACTCCTTCAAGAAAAGGCAAGCCGTAAACTTCGGCAATATTGTAAATACTTTGAGTTTGAACGCGAACGCATTGATAAATTTGACCGAGTTTGAGTAATGGGAATTGGTCGATATTTAACAATCCCTTACTTGTCGTATAGAGCAAGCGCCAGTCTCCATTCAAGAGTTCGCCAGCTTCTACCGGACGAGGTGTAGGATTACGGTCTTCTAACTGAGCGATCGCGGCGAGGACGGCTTGTTTATCTACCTCTGTTGATAACAACCCGCGATTCTTACCAGCAATCTTTTCCAAAAGTGTTTCTTTTCCTAACATTTTTATCTCCTCTTTGTCGGGAGTCGGGAGTCGGGAGTCGGGAGTCGGGAGTTAATTCTGACTTCTGACTTCTGACTTCTTTGCTATATAGTCTCATCATACGAAGCCATGTAGTTTTTGCTATCTACGATCAGATAATTTTTTTGTCAGAGCTATTATTGTCGATCGTTTGTCACTTACAACAACCAGCAATCAACTACCAACTACCAATTACCAAATGATAAACTTTAGATGTATAATTGCATCTCCTTGTCTAGCAAAGCTTAAATATGCACAACTCTCCGCTTAGAGAAGAACCACGGGAACAGCCAGCTCGTGTCATTCCTTTAAAACAAGAATCGTCACTAATTGACTGGTTGCAATCTAACGGTCGGTTGATCCCCCGCGATGGCGTTCAGGAACCAGATCTGCTAACCGAAGTGGAAGACGGCGACTCTTCTCTCGACTTGCTTGAAGGTGATGATGTTGGCGATTTCTACGATGATGACGATGATTTAGGAGATATTGATGAAGCTGATGATGCGTAGCTGAGAGTCATTTGTCATCTGTCATTGGTCATTAGCAACTCACAAAGAACGAATAATCAATGACCAATGACGCTTCAAAAATATTACATTTAAATACTTTCAAGGCAGCACTTTCGATTCAGTTCCGATAATGTCCTCAGCACGTATCTAGTCAAAAGGCAACTTTGTTGTGGACGCGAAATCATCTTCTTTCTGGTCTTTCCATCTCTCCGGTACGAGACTGCTTATCGTCCTAAGCCTTGCACTCGCTACCGCCTCGCTGACTCTCGATCTAACAGCGCAGCGCCTACCCTGGCAAGGGCGATCGCTAACTTTTCCTTTCTTATTCTGCACTGCTGTCACTGCCGCAGTTGGTTTTTGGATAGTCCCGATCCTTCAGCAGTTAAAAGCCGGACAAGTCATTCGCGAAGACGGTCCCCAAGCACACTTAAAAAAAGCAGGTACGCCGACGATGGGTGGCATATTTTTTGTACCTGTAGCGGTCATCGCTAGCATCATCTTATCGGCGCTGGTGCTGGAAAATCATCACCTCGCCCCTGTATTGGCGATTGCTGGAATTACGGTCGGTTACGGGTTTATTGGCTGGTTGGATGATTGGCAAATTTTGCGTCGCCAGTCTAATAAAGGTATTTCCCCACGTCTGAAACTGGCTCTGCAAGTTGGTTTCGGTTGCCTATATTGCCTGTGGCTGTGGAGTCGATCGGGAGATCTGACGACGATCGCGTTACCTTTTGGGTTTGCTCTGCCCTTGGGTTTGCTATTCTGGGCGTTAGCAGTGTTTGTCTTGACGGCAGAAAGCAATGCCACTAATTTAACCGACGGTGTGGATGGTTTGGCAGGAGGAACGGTAGCGATCGCGCTTTTAGGATTGGGAGCGATCGTCGCGCCTAATTTCCCCAGTTTGGCAATTTTCTGTGCTTGTTTGAGCGGTAGCTGTATCGGCTTTTTAGTACATAACCGCAATCCCGCTCGCGTCTTTATGGGAGATACGGGTTCTTTAGCACTTGGAGGCGCGTTAGCAGGAGTCGCTCTCATGAGTAACACCCTCTGGGCGCTATTTATCCTCAGTGGGATCTTTTTTGTCGAATCTTTATCAGTGATCGCACAAGTTAGTTATTACAAAGCCACCAAAGGAGCCGATGGTAAAGGCAAGCGTCTGTTTAAAATGGCTCCCTTCCATCACCATTTAGAATTGTCTGGGTGGTCGGAACTACAAGTGGTTGCCGTATTCTATGCAATTAATGCTTTTTTGGCTTTGGTATCTATTTGGCTGGCTTGAGCGATCTAAAAATAGATCGTACACATTTCGTAGGGGCGCACAGCTGTGCGCCCCTACAAGTTTTATGCACTGGACAGAGAATCGCTATCAGTTAAACGGCGATCGCGCCACAGAACTACATGAATCCGCCGCCAGCACCACCGCCGAAAGGATTGCCCCCGCCGCCGAAGGGATTTTCGCCACCGCCAGCACCACCACCGAAGGGGTTTTCACCGCCGCCAGCACCGCCGCCGAAGGGATTTTCGCCACCGCCAGCACCGCCGCCGAAGGGGTTTTCGCCACCGCTAGCGCCAACATTACCAAATACATCTTCAAAGCTGTCGATGCCAACTTCTTGCAATGAACCCCAAGGCGATTGTCGAAAGAGGCTATCCATATCGGTGCTATCGCTCATCCCAGTGCTGTCACCACTGCCATCACTACCATCACTAGTGTCACTGTTAGGGCTTGACTCCCCGCCAGATACCTCACTAAAATCCCATGTATAGCTACCGGAATCGCCAGTAGGCGATTGGTTAGCGCCGCTATCACCCGTCAGAGAATCGCTACCTTCTGTGTCGCCCCAAGGAGCTGAGTTTGTCCCTACAATGTTGTCCGAGCTTAACTGTTCGCCTTGTGGTTGACCGCTATCATCTGTGAATTGTATTGTCATATTCGTACCTACAGCAAAGGGTTCGCTACTATCACTTGGTGGGTTGCTATCAGCAGGAAGTTGCAATGTAATGTTCGATCCAACAGCAAAAGGTGTATCTTCACTATTGGTGGTGTTGCCACCGTTATTGTCGTTTTCAGACGTTGCCATTCAACACAAATCCTCTTAACTTCTATGACTGAAATTGTCTAGAGTTCAAGCACAACTTTTTGCTAAAAATATTTTTTGACTAGCAATTCATGTGTACTTAAAGACTCAAGGATTACCTTTTTGCTTCTAGTTTTGGCACTTTAAGCTAGAAGAAGGTGGAAAAGAGAGTATAGCAAGCTTGACAATTTGCCCGATCGCAGTCAAATTGCAAACTTAATTCCCTCGATAAAAATGCAACAACCGCTACACTATGCCTAGCAGTTTATGCAAGTTGAGAAAAGATTACTATGAGAAATATTTAGATTGACTTGTCAGTTCTTTTGAATGGTGGAGGGACAAAATTTTATGTTTCTACTATATCTTTTGCTAGATGTCTGCGCATCTACCGACAATCGCCAACTACTTTTGTAACTGTCTGACTAAATGAGTTAACTCTGGCAAAATTAGCTTTTCCATTGCCAGTTGTACGGCGTTAGTAGAACCTGGAAGCGAAAAAATGAGCTTACCCTGATATACACCCGCGATCGCTCGCGAAGCTATGGCGCGGGAACCAATGTCTTGATAGCTCAGATACCGAAATAATTCGCCAAATCCTGGTAAAGTTTTCTCTAGCAAAGAGGCGATCGCGTCGTAGGTTGTATCTCTGGGGGCGATACCCGTACCCCCGTTACAAATTGCCACATCTAAATCTACACGCTGGCTGAACGATTCTATCTGCGATCGAATTTGCTCTGGTTCGTCTTTAACAATCGCATAAAATCCCACAGTATGATGCGCTGCTACGAGCAATTGCTCGATGCGGCGACCGCTTTTATCTGTTTCTGGGGAACGGGTATCGCTGACGGTGATAACAGCACAACGGACTGTCAATCCTGGTATGTCAGGGTGAGGCTGATGTGTCACAGATTTCTAAAAAACTATGATTTGTTGAATCCCAAGCCGTGTTCGTTGGCGTATCTTTCCATAAACCGCATAAACCGATCCCACTCTTCGGTCGATTTCATCAGGTAGATCGCTTCAATGGCTTCTGGTTTGCCGTTGATAAATTTTCCCTTGACTTCGCGGGTCACGAGTTCCCCTTCTTCATCAATTAAGTACATCCCCGTCACTTCTTCATTGCTACCCTCGCTCAAAATTTGGGGGTTTTGAAAATAAAAAGTTGCCGTACCATTACTCCCATCTCGCGATCGCGTCAAGCGTACATCTGGGACTGTTTCTTCGGTAATACCTTTAGAAAACTGAATCTGAGCCATAATAACGATCTGTAAATTTCTATGATGAGTTGTTTAAGTATTTTCTCATCATTTTGAACTAGCTGACGCATCAGTTGTCAGTGTAGAGACGTTCATGTAACGTCTCTACACTGACTTAACCACTACCAAGTTGAGTTATTTTCGGGTTGCGTTGGTGCGGCAGATTCGGGAATATTACCTGAATCGCTAGAGTTAGTTGGTTGAGTGTTGGTTGGTTGAGAGTTAGTTGGTTGGTTGAGATTGGTGGAATTATCTGATGGTGAAGTTGTTGTTGGAGTGACTACAGGTGCGGGTACTGCGGGAATTACGGGCATTGCTTGAATGCTCTCAATTTTCTCCAATGCTTTTTGATAATTCGTGCTGTCGTTTTTTTGTTGAAATATATTAGCAGCCAACTGTAAATCCTCGATCGCACCTTGGCGATCGCCTAAATCGCGCCGCACGAGACCTCGGTTGTAATGAGCTTCGGCATTTTTCGGCTCTATGCTAATGACTTTACTAAAATCATCAACTGCCCCTTGTCTGTCTCCCAAGCGGCGGCGGAGAATTGCTCTGTTGTTGTACACTGTCGTCCAACTAGGATCGAGATTTAAAGCATGGCTAAAATCATCCAGCGCTCCTTTAGAGTCTCGCAGCATTGTCCGAGCCAAGCCACGATTGTAATATGCCCTAGAATTATCCGGTTCGAGCCGGACGACGCGATCGAAATCGTCAAACGTTCCCTGACCGTCTCCCATACTGCGGCGAATCGCACCGCGACTGTGATAGGCTTGAGCGTCGTTAGGAACGAGAGTGATGTAGCGATCGAAATTTGACAGCGCTCCCTGCTTGTTGCCCCGATTATAAAAAATCACGGCTCTTTGGTAATAAGCATTGGCATAGTTGGGGTCAAATTTCAGCGCTTGGTCGTAGTCTGCTAGCGCCCCCTGCTTGTCTCCTTGGTCGTAACGGGCGTTTCCCCGTTGATAATAAGCGTCAGCGTAGTTGGGGTTGCGGGCAATCGCTTGGGTGTAGTTAGCAATTGCTCTCGATCGATCGCCGCGATCGCGTTCTACCGATCCTTTAGCGAAAAAGTCTGAAGCAGATTTGGGATTTTCTAATCTTTGAGCTGGTTTATCCGTACTGGGGGCAGTATCCACTGCGACTGCTGGAGCTTGAGGAATCTGCGATCGCATTGCCAAAAACGTATTAATCGGAATTGCCCCATTAAAGCCAGTTTTCATATTCACCGCCATCGTCGCGTCGCTCCCCTGCTGCTTCACGTCTACGCGATCGCTACCTCCCAACCCGTGAATCCCAACGACGCGACCATCAATATCGAAGACAGGACCGCCGCTCATTCCACCTTTTGTCACTGAGTTATAACGCAGTGTATAGCCTTCTGGCGCACTGCTGGGGCGACTGGTCACGAATCCCGGCGAAAAGACAAAATCGCGGTCTGCACCAAATTTCCGATCTAAAGCAGGGAAGCCCATGACAAAAATTTCTGCTCCTACAGGCACGTTAGACGGCGCTAGCTTGGCAACGGGGTATACAGCCGCACTACTAAATGTCACCAATGCCAAATCGGGGTCGTTCGGGCTTTTTTGCAATTTTTCCGTACTCACAACTGCATAACTCTGACCGTCATGAGTACGAATCGTATGCGGTGCAGGCATTAAAGCAACATGATTGCACGTCAGCACAGTGTAAGTATTGCCCTGCCGTTGAATAATCACTCCAGAACCGCCATCTTTAACTCCCATCGGAGGATTGACCTGCACCGTCATTGGACTGCCAATTTTGACAATTTCTTGAGGAGATAGAGCCAGCGCTAAATTATGGCTCGTCAGTAACACTGCTAAAGTTACCATTCCGGTCAAAAGAGGATAAGTAAAGTTTGTTTTCATAAATCAGTTATCAGTTATCCGTTATCAGCTATCAGGGAGCAGGGAGCAGGGAGTAGTGACCAGTGACCAGTTAATTCTCTACTTATGACTTACGACTTACGACTTACGACTTACGACTTCTACTTCAGTGCTTGCCAAAAAGCCGTGGCGGGGATTGCCCAGCTCAACGCTTCCATTTGCTGGTACATTTGCTCGGATGGTGCAGAGCCATCAGTAAATGTAAATGCACTAATACCTTGAGGCGGGTATTTCAAGCGACCGTTGATTCCAATGAGTTGTCCTTTGCGGTTTAAAACTGGTCCACCACTCATCCCTGGATCGATCTCGTTGGTATAACCCAGTTGATATCCTTCCTGTAGAGATTTTTCTGGCAGCATTGCCACTTCACCATCCGTCACTCGTAAGGCTTTAATACCCCAAGTCCGAGTGTCCTCGACTGCATCCGCACTCGTCCATTGCCAATTAGGAAATCCAGCAGCATAGATGGAATCGCCGACAGCTACAGCTTTGGTATCGGCGATCGCCACGACTTGATATGCTGTTTTGCTAGTAAACTCTACCAAGGCTAAATCCGAGCCAGACAATACAGGCGATCGCAACCGCTTGCCTACGTGCTTTTGTCCGTCTGCGGTTAGAATCGTGAAGCGCTCGTCCTCACCCTCACCCACAATGTGAGCGCAGGTCAATATGGTGTATGTTTCTCCTTTGTGCCGCACGATCGCACCCGATCCTGTAGCAGCAGCGGCAAAAATTCGTATAGTCACTTGTCTGGCAACTACTGGCACTGCGATCGCTACGGCGGTTTCTGCACTTGTAACCTGACTCATCAGCATCGGCTGAGACTGCGATCGCGCTAAGGCTCGTTCGGAGTTTTGCAGTATAGAAATATACACTAAACTCGCAGTTATCAGTGTACTTACCAAGACTTTAACAATCAATTTACCTCTTGCCTCTCGCCAACTACCAATTACCAACTACCAACTACTATTTGCAGGAGCGTTACTAGGTTGCTGCACGGGAGATGCTTCGCTTGCGCCTGTACCTGCTGATTCGTAACCAGCTGAAAAAGCCTCCTCTACTGCTGCTTCCATATCAATAGCGCCAGTAGGTGCAGTCTCACCTTCACCGCTAGCACTCTCACGAATTGCCGAATAGTCGGCACGCTGACCGAAACGCAGCAAATTGGCTAAAGCTGCACCAGGGTTTTTAGCGTTTTCTGGAGAGAGGGTAAATAGCGTATTGCTTGTATCGCAGCTAGCACCAGAATTGACATAACAGATAACTGTCTCATTTTTAATGATTCCAGTTGTCAGTAGTAAATTACTTAGTCTCCCACCATTCGCGGCAACTGCTTTAGTCAACTTCTGGGAAACTAGCTGACAGCGTTCTTGAGGCGTATATTCTGCACTGACTTGTCTTTGCCAGGTAATCATTGGTGCAGAGCGTTGATTTCCCCTAGCTGCAACCGTAGCAAAGCCATTCCCAGAACGGACGCAAACAAAAGTGGTTGCCTGATTGGAGGTATTTTGTGGAGATACTTGACTACGACTGGTATTCTGCGCCCCTACTCGATCCTGAAATCCTATGGTACTGGCACATGTCACGCTAGCTACTAAAACAAAGATTGGAAATTTAAATTTCATAAGAAACTTTTTTAATTCTCAGTTATCAGTTTTCAGTTATCAGTTGAAAGTGGTGCGTGGCGCGTGAAATACTTACGACTTACGACTTATGACTTATTATGACTTTCCATACACTACTCACTCTCTATACAAACTGACATCTTAAATTTTCGTGAAATGTCTCGAAGAATTTATTCAATTTTTCTTAACTTACGTAGAAAATAGTACCTTTTTTCTACCCGTTCACAGAGAATTTAAGGATTTTTTCGGTTATTATTTGTGATTTATTATACTGCAATTGTATAGGTAATTCGAGGGGGTGTGGCGCGATCGCTTTCTTACCACGGTTCCAGTGGTTGTGGTGATGTGGGTGGCGTTGAAGGGGATTGAGTTGGAGGCTTGGATTGAGGTAGCAAAAAATACAAATAGAAAATGCCAGCCACAAGTCCCACTCCTGCTACTCCTAACACAAAGCCCGCACTAGATAATAACCATAAGTTTCTTCTGGTTCTTTGTGTTTCGCGGCTATCTTGCTGGATAGGAGGGTTTTGCAATTGAGTTTGACTTAACTGCGGCGATCGACTTAAGTTGGTTGGATTCGCGTTGCTGGGATTCAAGTTTATGGCATCGGTGCGATGAGCTGGCGGCGTATACTGCTTGGGTTGATGTTGGTGCAGATCGAATACGCGCGTTTGAGGAGTCTGAGTTTGATTAGATGCGGGGGAATTTACTGACGGCGGTGTAGGCTTTCTCTCATCTGTAGCTGAGTTTACTGAAGAATTTGAGGCGATCGCCTTCTTAGTGGGTTGAGAATGGATAAAACCAGCAGTATGCCCCAAAGAAGTTGGTAGCACGGATTGTAGTGCCGCACTTAATTCTACCACTGAGCCAAAGCGTTGCTCTGGTTGCTTGTTTAAACAGCGCATGACAATTGCTTCTAGCTCGACCGACAAGTTTTCACATTTAGGTTGCGATCGCAATGATTGAGGCATTTGGGAAGTGTGGGCAATTCCCCATGACACGCCACTCGTTTTGCGGGCTTCAGTTCCGAAGCCAAATGGATCGGAACCACTCAGCATCTCATAGAGAATCATCCCCAAACTGTAAATATCTGCCCGTCCGTCGATATTTTTCTCTATTTGTAACTGTTCTGGTGCAGCGTAGCGGAACGTACCCAAGAACGTACTGGTCAGGTTAGTTAACTCTAGTGCTTCATCGCGGATTTTAGCAATTCCAAAATCGAGAATTTTGACCAACTCCCCCAAAGCCGTAGGGATCAGAAAAATATTATCGGGTTTGAGGTCGCGGTGAACGATTTGGATGGGATCGCTCGTGGTGACAACTCCCTCACGCCGAATCCTAACACCTTGGTGAGCGAGTTGCAGTCCCGCACAGACTTGACAGGCAATTTCAATCGTTCGTTCTACAGGCAATCGTGTCTCTCGTCGAAGGAGTTGCCCCAGGGTTTCGCCAACGAGGTATTCCATCACGTAGAAAGGGTATCCCTCTTCCGTCACGCCGTAGTCACTAATATCGACAATATGGTCGCTTTTGAGGGCAGCACAAAGCATTGCCTCGCGCTCAAAACGTTTATGCAATGGAATCGAGACAGCGAGCGTGTCTCTCAGTAATTTCAGCGCTACCTCCTGTCCCAGCCGCGTATCCATAGCTAGATAAACGTTACCCATACCACCCGCACCGATGCGCTGTTCTAGATAATAGCGTCGGCAATCGCCAATAAAACGACCGATCCAGGGATCTGAGCTTGAAGTGTTCATCAAGAAGGTGGTGCGTGGTGCGTGTCGAGCGGGTGTAGGGTGTGGGGTGTAGGGTGTAGGGTGTAGGGTGTGGGGGTGTAGGGTTGAATTGTGACTTGTGACTTGTAATTGCTCCGCGACTCTCTCTTTCCCCTGCTCCCTGCTCCTGCTCCCTTTCCTATGCTACATATTTATGCTGTAACTCTTGCTGCAACTGACTGGGAGAAAATGCCCCATGCTCGGTAATAATTGCTGTAATCAAATGAGCTGGAGTTACGTCAAAAGCTGGGTTGTAAAATTCCACGCCTGCTGGAGTCAAGATAGTATTGTCAATCTGATAGACTTCAACCGGATCGCGTTCCTCAATTGGGATTTCTCGACCAGTTGCGATCGCAAAATCAATTGTTGCTACGGGTGCAGCAACATAGAAAGGAACGTCATGTGCCTTAGCTACCAGCGCTAAGCTGTACGTGCCAATTTTATTTGCTGTATCGCCATTAGCGGCGATACGGTCAGCGCCCACCACAACGGCGTGAATCATGCCTTGCTGCATACAGTGAGCAGCCATACTATCTGTAATTACCGTAACGGGTATCCCTTCCTGGACGCATTCCCAAGCAGTTAGTTTTGCCCCCTGGAGACGAGGGCGAGTTTCATCGGCATAGAGGCGCGATAACCTACCACAAGACCAAGCAGAACGCACAACACCCAAAGCCGTACCGTAACCTGCGGTTGCTAAGGCTCCAGCATTGCAATGAGTTAAGAGATTGAGTTGAGCGGGAGTTTTTGGCAAGAGTTCCAGACCGCGATCGCCAATTGCCTGACAAGTTTGTAAATCTTCGGCTTGAATTGTCTGTGCTGTAGTTAACAAAACTTGGCGAATTTCCTCCACCGTGCCGATCGTTTCGTAGGCAGTTTTTAACATGCGGGCGATCGCCCAAAACAAATTTACCGCTGTCGGACGGGTTGTTCGCAACATCTGAGCCACTTGCTCTAGCTGCGACAAAAACTGCTCTCGATCTTGGGTTTCAATCTCTCTTGCCCCCAAGTACATACCGTAGGCAGCAGCGATACCGATTGCTGGTGCGCCTCGGACAATCATCGTTTTAATTGCCTGTGCCATATCTTCACAGCGATGAATTTCCACAAAGGCATACTCGGCTGGCAAGTGCGTTTGGTCGATGAGTAAAACCGAGCCTTCGTGCCAAATTACAGGGTAGACGTGGGTAGGACTAGAGATCATAGAGAGCTAGGGGCTAGGGAAAAGTCAAAAGTCAAAAGTCAAAAGTCAAAAGTCAAAAGCCAGGAGAAGCTGGATATAAATTCTTATATATCACTACTCACTACCTACTCTACTCACTCATAACAAACGACGAATGAGGAATGACTATTTACCAATTACCAATTACCAATATAAAAAAGGTGGGCGATCGCCCACCTCAAAATCAAAAATTACGAACCTACAGAAGATAGCTGCTGGCTAAAGAAGGCTTGACGCACGGTTTCAGCAATTTGCGGACTGGTCAAACTCAAATCGGCTTTTGATTCATTTGGTTCAGCGTGATCTACTAAAGTATCTGGTATGCCAATTCGCTTGACAGGCACGACAACATTTGCATCGAGTAAAGCTTCGGCTACCGCAGAACCAAACCCACCCATCAGACAGCCTTCTTCTAAAGTCACGACGCGCCCGATTTGCTGCGCTAGAGGTAGAATTAGCTCTGTATCTAGGGGTTTGGCGAAACGAGCGTTAATTACTGTTGCTTCAATGCCGTGTTCGCGCAAAATTTCTGCGACTTGCATCGCAGGGTGAACCATCGCACCAAAACCAATCAGTAAGAGGTCGTCCCCATGTCTGAGAATTTCCCCTTTCCCAATTGGCAAGGATTCCCAACCTTCCTCCATGAGGGGAACGCCGTAACCGTTACCGCGTGGATAACGCATGGCGATCGGTCCATCAGTGTAGTTAACTCCAGTAACGACCATCTGCTGCAACTCGGCTTCGTCTTTGGGAGCCATCAAAACCATGTTGGGCAAGCAGCGCAGGTAGGCAATATCGTACATACCTTGGTGCGTCGGTCCGTCAGACCCAACAATGCCCGCCCTGTCCATACAGAAAAAGACGGGTAAATTTTGGATGCAGACATCGTGGACTATCTGATCGTAGGCACGCTGCAAGAAAGTTGAATAGATTGCCACCACAGGACGCATTCCTTCGCAAGCTAAGCCAGCGCCTAGAGTGACGGCGTGTTGTTCGGCAATCCCAACATCGATATATTGTTTTGGTAGCTTACTCGCCAGTTTATCCAGTCCCGTTCCAGTTGCCATTGCTGCTGTAATCCCGATAATTTTTGGATTATTTTCAGCTAGTTTGACCAAAGTATGAGCAAAAACCTTAGAGTAGCCGGGGGGTTTGGGCTTGCTGGAGGGTATGGCTTTACCCGTTGTCAAGTCGAAGGGAGATTGAGCGTGATATCCCACTTGGTCTTTTTCGGCAATCTCGTAACCTTTCCCTTTAACTGTCGCAACGTGGACGAGTACTGGTCCTTGGATGTGATGTGCTTGCTCGAAGGTCGCAATCAATTCTGCCAGATTATGACCGTCTACTGGTCCGAGATAGGTGAATCCGAGTTCTTCGATAATTGCTCCAACTTTTGACACGGCTAACCGCTTCATGCCACCCTTAAGCCGATGCAGTTCGGGGGTGAGAGATTCGCCAACAAAGGGAATGTGTTTAACTTGTTCTTCTAAATTATCGGCAAGAAACTGTACTGGTGCAGAAAGACGCATTTTATTTAAGTAACGAGAAATTGCACCGACATTCGGTGAAATTGACATCTCGTTATCGTTCAATATCACGAGTAAATTTGTCTTAGGCAAGTGTCCGGCGTGGTTGATCGCTTCAAGTGCCATACCACCTGTTAGCGCTCCATCACCAATAATTGCTGCGACTTTAAATTTATCCCCCTTGAGATCTCGTGCCAGTGCCATTCCCAGTGCAGCAGAAATACTCGTAGAGGCGTGACCCGCGCCAAAATGGTCGAATTTGCTCTCACAGCGCTTGAGATAGCCAGCGACTCCATCTTTCTGCCGTAGAGTGTGAAACTCACTGTATCGACCAGTAATCAGCTTGTGCGGATAGGCTTGATGCCCGACATCCCAAATCACCTTGTCACGATCGAGGTCTAATGTTTGATATAGCGCTAGGGTCAATTCCACCACGCCTAGCCCTGGTCCCAGGTGTCCGCCACTAGCGGCGATCGTTTGCAAGTGTTTTTCGCGAATTTGACGAGCAATCTGTTGTAACTGACGAATCGACAAACCGTGCAACTGATTAGGATGGGTGATTTCACTCAGGTGCATATTGGGTGTTCCCTCTGCGTTGCGTCTTGTGCTTCACCGCTCGACTGTTGCCAACTGTCTTGGGTAGAGTCGTAGAGGTGAAGTATGTATTCCTTCCTCAATGTAAAAGATTTCGGGTGCAATGCATATTAGTAAATATTTTGTGTTCAGATATTTACCGCGATCGCCCTCTCTGCTATACCTTAAATTCACATCCTACAGGTTATACCCGAGTTTTAGTCATTAAATTGACATAAAAAGTTGTTGCCTTACCAAGGCTTTAACTCTACTGTGAAGATTGGGTAAATAGCTAGTAGAGGGTAGGGAATATGTCATCTACCTTATGTATTAGCTTTCATCCACAAATTAAGGATTATGGATGAAGGTACTCTTTATGAGTAAAAATCTTAATTGCTTAAAGTTTTTGACGAAAAACCGTAGGTTAACTGCAACTATCTTATCGATCGGCAGTTGTTTGGGAGCGATCGCCACTTCACTGCAACCCTTATCAGCAGCAGTGATCGGACAAGACGATCGCTTTACACCAACTTACGAACAGCTGACTAGCTCGGGGCAACAGTTAAAAGCTGTAGGTCAGCTAATAACTGAAACAGCAGACGGGAAGTATAATTGGTGTACATTCACTGTTATCGGTCGTAACATCGGGTTAACGAATGCCCATTGCATCGTAGATGATAAAGGAGCGCCTAAGCAAATCAAAGCTGCTTATCCTGTAAGGCACGGCGATCGCGCTCTAACCGTGACTAACGTTGATGGTTATTGGATTGGTAGAGATACTGCTCCCGTATATGTTGAAGATTTTACCAGAGATTGGGCAATCATTCGTTTTACAGCTAATCTAGGAGACCTGACTGGTTGGTTGGGTAATGCCGAATGGAATCCGAATGATATCAATAGTGCTGGTCAACGTGTTCTCGGTCTAACTGCGGGTTATGTTGGCTATCCTCAAGACTGGCCCACAGACGCAACCCTTCAGCCAGGAGATGTTCGCGGTTCTATCCCAGCCCTTCAATATGGCTGTACTATTCAGAAGGTAGAAGGGGGTATACTATGGCACGATTGCGATACTACGGGTGGAACTTCTGGTTCTTCTTTATTTACAGCAGTGTCACAGACAGACTTCCGTACTATTGGTCTACACTGTGCTGAATACCCAGTACAAAACCCTTACATTAACTTAGCTGTACCGTTAGAACGGTTTATGCCAGCAGTACTGAAATTGAGGGAGACAGGAGCAGCCTCCGATACAGTAGTTCCTCTCCCCTAAGTTTTTGTTATTCAGAATTTGAAACGCTAAATATCTATTCTGTCTTGTCTTCACCTAGTCACTATGGCTGGGTTTCACCTAGCCTTTTCTATCCCTTACCTTTACTAACAATGAGCATTAAACGCAATCAAAACATATTATTAGGAATACTTATAACTGCATCTGTTGGCGTAGCAACAACATCTGCGACAATTGCGCTCGCTGGCGATAACCCAATTTGCTATATGCAGAATAGAGACGGTCGGCAACTTGACCTATCTAAATTATGCGATCGCTCTACACCTGCCAATTCTCCTGCTCCAACTACTAATAAACCTCAACCTACTGCTAATACAAGCAATTCCCCAACTAACAGTTCCATTGTCGAAAAAATCGACCCCAAAGCACCAGCAAAAATTCCCCGCGTCGTCACTGACAAACCACCTGATTTTTGGTATCAAGTTCCCGACTTGCCTCATCCACCATTCAAGGGGGGTACTAGCAATAGCCGCTGAACGGTTTTCAGTGGGGTGTAGAGACGCAGCAGCTATTTTTAAGCGAATTCGCGATCGCTAGTGTTATCAAAAAGCTGTCAGCAAGCACAAAAATAAGGCTTCCGTCCATTCTACGATCGCGCCGTAGGTATCTCCCGTATGACCGCCTAACTTATAATTCAACCAAGCGCCAGTCATAATAGAGATTGCACTGCCACCTAATGCCATAGCAAGAGACGCTACAATGCGATCGCGGTCTAGCAAGATTTGTACTCCACTAAGACCGAGTAATAATAACAGTCCTGGCAATAAATCCCAATAAGACCGAATCGCTGCTTTGTGAAACGCTCCTTTACCTGTAGGTTTGAGATAAGGATACCAGGCGATCGCGACTTGTTGTCCCCATCGTCCCCAACCACAAGCTGCCATCAATATTAAAGGGCGATAAGTATCGAGATCGGTCAAGGCTGATATTTTTAATAGTAGGATGGCGATCGCCACCATTGCTCCAAACGCACCTGTAACGCTATCTGCCATGACTTGTAAGCGTCTTTGCGGATCTTGTACTGCCAAGCCATCCGCCGTATCCATTGCACCATCTAAGTGCAATCCCCCAGTCATCGCCATCCAACTCACGACAACTACAGCACTGCGAGTTAGTATGGGTACGCCTAATAAAAATAAGCCCAGATCTAACAATCCCAGAATTCCACCAACAATCAAACCTACCAGCGGTACAAGACGCGCTACGCGCTGAAAGTCTAAATTCAACTTAGGGATGGGCAGACAAGTATAAAATGCGATCGCTGCTAGAAAATCTAATCCAAGTTTTAATATCACAATTTATAAGTCTCCCTTTCTAAAGGGAATTGAGGGGAATATAATCTATGTTCTCACCCTCAAGCGATCGCGCCACCAATTATCGATCGCTAGCAGCTAATTGCTCAGAACTACTCATAAGAATAACTGTTTGCTATTCTTCAATGCGGAGTAGTTTGCGGTAAAAAGGTTTAGAAAAATCTGTACTGCGGCTGCGCTGAAAATTGAGAATAACATCGATTAAATGATCGATATATTCCGAACTTTGCATCAGCAGCTCGTAACTCAACTCGGCATTACCATCAAATTGTAGCCGACATCGGATCAGGTCTGCTGGTAATGTGGAAATATTCCAAGTCGCTATAAAAGTAATACCATCCGCGCCTTCAATTCTACGCTGTCCTTCCATTACTCCTTTTTTAAACAAACTGATGGCAAGAGGTAAGATATTACGTTTATTGCCTTGAAAATAGGGAAGGTAAACTCTTAATTCTTGCTGGTTGGCGGGTTGAAGTTGTTGAATAGACATTCGTAATAGGTAGTTGGTAGTTGTTGGTAATTTTGTAGAGACGTTACATGTAACGTCTCTACACTGACAACTGTTTGCTATTTTTCAGTATTCCCAGAAATTGCCCTATGACAACACTTACTCGCTGCAATAAAAAAGGTGAGCCTTGCCCACCCTACTATTGAAATAAAAAAAAGGTGAGCCTTGCCCACCCTAATATAATGTTAAGGTCTTGAACAACTATGCGATCGCAGCTGTTCTGACATCATTATTTGCTAACAACTCTTGCAGTTCGTCTGCATCTACAGTTTCTTTCTCTACTAGCATTTGAGCTAGCCGATCTAGAATGGCACGGTTGTTAGTTAGTACTGATTTTGCTCGCTTGTAAGCGGTATCAACTAGCTGATGCACTTCTTCGTCGATGACGGCGGCTGTCTCTTCTGAGAAATCGCGTTCGGCAACGATATCGCGTCCGAGGAACATATTACCTTGTTGACGACCGAGAGCAACCGGACCGAGGCGATCGCTCATACCAAAACGAGTAATCATTTGTCTGGCGACTCTGGCGACTTGTTGTAAGTCGTTGGATGCACCAGTGGTGACTTCTTCTTCGCCAAAGATAATTTCTTCGGCAATCCGACCACCTAAAGCTACAGCCATTTGATTTTCTAAATACGAACGGCTATAGAGTCCGGTGTCCATCCGGTCTTCGCTAGGTGTGAACCAAGTCAAACCACCAGCGCGACCGCGAGGAATGATGCTAATTTTCTGTACGGGGTCGTAGTCTGGCATCAGCGCCCCTACAAGAGCGTGACCAGCTTCGTGATAGGCTACGAGTTGCTTGCGCTTTTCGCTCATCACGCGGTCTTTCTTCTCTGGACCTGCCAAAACGCGATCGATCGCGTCATTGACTTCATCCATTGAAATTTCGCTCAGGTTGCGTCTAGCAGCTAAAATTGCAGCTTCGTTCAACAGGTTCGATAGGTCTGCACCTGTAAAACCTGGGGTACGACGGGCAATTCTGTCTAGATCGACATCTTTTGCCAAAATCTTGCCACGGGCGTGAACTTTGAGGATTTCCAAACGTCCGGCATAATCGGGTCGATCTACAACGACTTGGCGATCGAAACGACCGGGACGCAATAACGCTGCATCGAGTACGTCTGGGCGGTTAGTCGCAGCAATAATGATGATTCCAGTATTGCCTTCAAAACCATCCATTTCGGTGAGTAACTGGTTCAGGGTTTGCTCCCGTTCGTCGTTACCACCACCTAAACCAGCACCACGCTGCCGTCCGACGGCATCGATTTCATCGATAAATACGATACAAGGTGCGTTTGCCTTTGCTTGCTCGAATAGGTCGCGGACGCGAGACGCACCCACACCGACGAACATTTCAACGAATTCAGAACCAGAAATTGAGAAGAAGGGAACGCCAGCCTCACCCGCTACAGCACGAGCCAGCAGGGTTTTACCCGTTCCTGGGGGTCCAACTAGCAATACACCTTTAGGAATTTTCGCCCCGACTGCGGTGAAGCGATCTGCATTTTTCAGGAAGTCTACAACTTCGTTCAATTCCAATTTGGCTTGGTCAATCCCAGCCACATCGCCAAATGTTACCTGAGTTTGTGGCTCCATTTGTACCCTGGCTTTAGACTTGCCAAAGTTCATTGCTTGGCTGCCAGGACCATTTTGGGCGCGGCGTAGTAAAAAGAATAAGCCAACTAAAAGCAAGACGGGGACAAATAAGCTGCTTAGGGCTTTGAACCAAAAACCTTCATCAGTTTGAGGTAGAACCGCAATATCAACTCCTCTTTCCGTCAAGATCGAAATTAATTCGGGGTCATCGGGTAAATTAACGATGACTTGGCTGCCATCTTGAGGCTTGACAAGCGCCCTGGTGCGATCGGCACTAAGTCTGACCTGAGCAACTCTACCTTTTTCAACTGCTTGAATAAAATCGCTGTATCGCCATGTCTCTCGACTCTGAGGCTGTTTGTCAAAGAACGCTGTTCCCAGCGCAATGACCACAATTGCCAGTAATGCGTACAGCCCTGCGTTTCTCCACCGTTTATTCACCGAGGGTTAGCCTCCTAAAGCTTACGGGCAAGGGCGTTTTTTTCTTATGTTAATTAATTTTAATCTACCTTAGAAACTTGCCGCTTGTCAGGTATCAGAATGAGGAGCGAGGAGTGAGGAGCGAGGAGCGAGGGAAAGAATGTACTTTTTATCTCTCACTTTTACCTCTTTTCACGCACCGCACCACACACCACGCACCACGCACCACTATTCTTAGGGGTGATTTGTTGCGGCGGCTGATGCTGAATTATGGTGGATTGGGGTGACGCGATCGCACTTCGATCGACGATGTTGGTGAACGATGAAAAAGATTGGTTCTCAGCCTACTCTATCGCCTACAAGTTTGGTGCTGCTGTCGATCGCCTCGACTCAGTTAGGTTCGGCGATCGCGAAAACATTATTTAATACACTTAGTCCTGCTGCTGTGGTGCTGTTACGGGTGGGTTTTGCAGCGTTGGTGTTGCTGGTGCTGTGGCGATCGCAAATTAAGGGCATTCAGCGCCAGAACTACGGGGTGCTGATTTTGTTTGGTTTGTCTTTGGGTTTGATGAATCTCTCATTTTATCTGGCAATCGAGCGGATTCCAATTGGAATTGCGGTAGCGCTGGAGTTTATCGGTCCCTTAGGAGTGGCGATCGCTAATTCTCGGCGCTTGCTCGATCTGTTGTGGGTGTTGCTGGCTGGATGCGGTATCGCGTTGCTGGCTCCGATTGGTGGTTTGACTGTCAATCTTGCTGGAATTATTTTGGCGCTGACAGCGGGGGGATTTTGGGCGGCTTATATTCTCCTTTCTGCCAAAGTAGGGCGGGTTGTACCTGGAGGCGTGGGGCTGGCTTTGGCGATGGCAGTGGCGGCGATCGTTATGTTGCCAATGGGAATTGTTACGGGTGGCTCGGCGCTGTTAAATCCACAAATGTTATTTATCGGGTTTGGAGTGGCGATTCTTTCTTCGGCGATTCCGTACTCGTTTGAGCTAGAGGCGTTACGGTGGCTACCTGTAAGGGTGTTTGGCGTGTTGTTGAGTTTGGAGCCTGTGGCGGCGGCTGTCATTGGTTTTCTTGTTTTGCGGGAAACTTTGGAGTTACGGGCAATAATGGCGATCGCGTTGGTGACGGTTGCGGCGGGTGGGGCTTCTCTTTATGGGAGTGGGAGAGGATAATGTCACGCAAAGGCGCTAAGGCGCGAAGAGGAAGGCGCTGAGAGTTAGTCTGCAAACAATTTGCGTAGTTGCTCAAAGGCTGGATGATGGGGGTTGTAGTTTAGCTGATTCATTTTTTCTTGCCCTCGCTCCTCAAATACGCTATGGATGGGAATGAGTTCTACAATGCTGTTGCTATAGGCGATCGCTTCCATTTTGGCAACTACGTCTGGTGTCCAGCGTTTTTCAATAATTGGTTGGTTTTGATTTTTGAGCCAGTCCATGAGTTGCGATCGCATGACTCCTGGTAAGATTTCTGCTTCTAGTGGTGGTGTCCACCAGCAACCGTCTTGCCATCCCCACAAATTACCCGTACTGGTTTCCAGCCAGTTACCGTTGGCATCGACAAGAATTGCTTCGTTGGCTGTCATGTGTTGGGCTTTTGTCTTAGCTAGCCATGCGCCTAAGTAGTTGCCTGTTTTGTGAGTGGGGAGAAAGCGGTGAAATTCTTCTCCAGATATTAAGCTAGCTGCTACTCCATGTCTTTGCTTTTCTGTCAAGTCCGTTGGTAGCGATCGCCCAGTTATCCACTCTCTACCGTCAGGAAATATTGTGACTCTCAATACGGGAAAATCTTGCAGTAAGATTTCTGCTCCTTGTCGAACTTTCTGCCAGTTTGGTTCTTGCCAGTCTAAGAATTGAATGCTAGAGCGGAGGCGATCGCAATGCCTTTTCCAGTTCGTTAAGGGGCGATCGAGCGACTGACAATAAACTCGTAGCGTAGTAAACACGGTTGCTCCATACAAGAGTCCTGGATCGTCAACCGCTAACTCGATGACATTTGTTTTGATGAAGTCGCCGTTATACCAAAAAATTGCCGTTGCCTCAGTTTACTTGTCTTGAAGTTTTAATTTCTTTGTCAGTTAATTCATGCTTTCTTGCAACTGAAAAGCAAATGTTTTGTGTATCGATTAGATTGTTAAGTTTTAAACTGTTTTTACAATCAAAGCCTTGCGTTTTTACATCTTAATTCATATCATTTCACAAATTCAATTTATAAAACTATGGATAGAGATAGACAAGAAGCCTATTGGCGGGCAAACACGGCTTTAATTCGGAATCTATTAATTGTTTGGGCGCTGGTATCCCTGGTGTTTAGCATTCTGTTAGCACAGCCGTTGAATGCAATCCGACTTGGAAGCGTTCCTCTAGGCTTTTGGATGGCACAACAAGGCTCGATCTTAACTTTTGTCGTCTTGATTTTTATCTATGCGTTTCAAATGGACAAGCTCGATCGCAAATATGGGATTAGGAAGTGAGGGAAAATCATGTCAGCAGAACTTTGGACGATTATTTTAGTTGCCCTCTCTTTCCTACTGTATCTCTACATCGGGTGGCGATCGCGCGTCAAAGATAGTTCCGGCTTTTACGTCGCTGGGCAAGGTGTCCCCCAAATCGCCAATGGAGCTGCAACGGCGGCTGATTGGATGTCCGCAGCTTCTTTCATCTCAATGGCGGGGTTAATTTCGACTCTGGGCTACGATGGCTCGATTTATCTGATGGGTTGGACTGGCGGTTACGTGCTGCTGGCACTCCTACTTGCTCCATATCTGCGCAAGTTCGGGAAGTATACCGTGCCGGATTTTGTCGGCGATCGCTATTATTCTAATGCTGCTAGGTTAGTCGCGGTTGTTGCTGCTTTATTTGTCTCTTTAACTTATGTCGCCGGACAGATGCGGGGTGTCGGAATTGTTTTCAGCCGCTTTCTCCAAGTTAATATCGAAACGGGCGTGATTATCGGGATGGTGGTAGTGGCGTTCTTCTCAGTTTTGGGGGGGATGAAAGGTATTACCTGGACGCAAGTTGCCCAGTATGGTGTTTTGATTGTGGCTTATCTGATTCCAGCAGCAGCGATCGCCTATATTCTCACTGGTAATCCCGTGCCGCAACTGGCATTTACTTTTAGCGATATTGTGGGCAAACTGAATCAAATTCAGTTGGATTTGGGCTTTAAGGAGTACTCGCAACCATTTGCTAACCGCTCTCAACTGGATGTGCTGTTTACTACTCTCGCCTTGATGGTGGGGACGGCAGGATTACCCCACGTGATTGTCAGATTCTACACGGTTCCTAACGTCAGAGCAGCGCGTTATTCAGCTGGCTGGGCGCTGTTATTTATCGCCCTACTTTATACCAGCGCTCCAGCCTTGGCAACTTTCGCCCGTTACAATTTAATTAGCACTTTGCACAACCAGCCAATTACCCAAGTGCGACAGTTAGACTGGGCGAATAAATGGGAAAAAACCAAGTTATTAACCTTTGACGACAAGAATAATGATGGACGAATTGAGTTAACGCCCGATAAAACTACGAGCGAAATCACGATTGACCCTGACATTATTGTCTTGTCTACCCCAGAGGTGGCTAGGTTAGCTCCTTGGGTGATTGGACTTGTCGCTGCGGGAGGATTAGCCGCAGCTTTATCTACAGCTAGTGGTTTGCTGTTGGTAATTTCCAGTTCTGTCGCCCACGATATTTACTACCGCATCATCAATCCCAACGCCTCGGAAACCCAAAGGGTGTTTGTCGGTCGCATCATGGTGGGGTTAGCCGTCGTGCTGGCGGGTTATTTTGGGATTAATCCGCCTGGATTTGTGGCGCAAGTGGTGGCTTTTGCCTTTGGGTTGGCTGCTGCTAGCTTTTTCCCCGCAATCGTTCTGGGTATTTTTGACAAACGCACGAATCGAGAAGGCGCGATCGCGGGTATTATAGTCGGTCTATTGTTCACCCTGTTCTACATCGTTGGGGTGAAGTTTTACGGGATGCAACCTTGGTTATTTGGGATTTCTCCCGAAGGGATCGGCACTGTCGGGATGATGATTAACTTTATCGTTACCCTGATCGTTTCCCGCCTGACTCCACCGCCACCAATTGCCGTACAAGAAATGGTAGAAGATTTGCGCTCTCCTGCAGGTGCAGAGTTACCAGTTGAGTCTGTGCATTAATTTTTCTATTGTAGGGGCGCACAGCCGTGCGCCTTTATAATTGTGCGCCTCTACCATGTTTTTATCCTAGCGTGAGGTAATCTAGTCGTTCAAAATCACTGCGCTCTAAATTCTCCAATTCAGGACCCAGCAGCCGCAAATAACCTTGTTGATTCTCAACTCGACGTATAGCTGGGATATAAATATCTTGCTCAACCATAAAATCGTAGATAAATCCGTATACACTTCCCATGTCTTCACGTTGAAGCTGACGATTTTGAGATTGGAAGTAAAAAGAAATATCTTCTTCAAAGTCTAGCGTTTCTATAAAGTTGCCATTTTCATATAATTCATATCCAATATAGCCACCCGTATCGCTCACTCTATAGTAAACTGTGCGAGTTTGTAGCAAGTTAGAAAGAGTTTGAGCATCCTTTTTTTGAAGTGGAGTACGACCTGGTACAAAACCGAAGTTGTATATTGATGTCCAAGTCTGTTCTTTAAATTGAAATACAATAAAGCCTTGACCTGTAGTTACTATTTCGCGATCGTACACGTCCTGTTCCCATCTGTCTGCTTGTCTTACTTGAACGAAGGCTGATGCAACAGTTTCTATTGGAGCTTTAACGAAAACAAAAGTTTGATTTAAGTCAATAGATTCAATGCCTCTTTTCTGTTCTAGAGTCATATTTTTGTTCAACTGCAACAACGCGGTAAAAGTAGTAATTTAAATGAATATAACTAAGTACATAGGGCAATAGTAACACTAAGCCCTATGCCTTTATTGAGGTATAACTCAGATAATCTCTAATCTAGTAATTAATCTGGATCTGAATTTGGTGGATTGAGGAAAAGTCTTCCAGGCATTCCAGGACCTATGAATTCTGGAAAGGTGAGGCGGATAAGATATACTTCAGGATTTCTCAGCGAAGCTTGACCAAGCTGGAGGTTATTGAAACTACCTGGAATTTCACAGCCTATGGAGTGCCAGACACCTACACCTTTAAATGTAGCTTCTGCCACTGTTGCAGCACTAATTTGTCTAACATCTGCGGTAGTAAGAAAAATAATTGCTGGTATTCTTCCTGCTAATCCTGCATCGCTTCTGCGGAGAGCATCAAGGAAGCCAAGAATTTGGTATTCGTCGTAACTTGGTGGTAACAAACCTCCACTTAATGCTTTAACCTCATAGAAAACACTGTCTTGATATTCTTCCGGTGGGAAAAGCGGAGGGTAAACCATAAGTGAAAGCACCCCATCTGGTATTACATTCTTTAATTTACCACCCGTCTTAGCTTCCCTTTCTGGTGATGCAAATTTGCGCTTATTTTCTGGAATTGGAGTACCTGGTCTGATAGTAGCTAGTGCAAAGTTTTGAAAGGCTAGTGGAGCCTGCCCCACTGGTATACTTTGATTACCAGCAATTTCATCTAGTCGAGCTTTTGTTAGTGCTGTCTGAGAGGCATCAGCACAGAATTGAGCTTGTGCTTTGAAAGTTATGCCATTAATTGCAGTTGCGATACCGATAAATATAGCGAACTTTTGTAAGTAATTCATAGTTGCAGCTCACAGGCTGTTTAGAAACTATTTCGTAAATAACGCTGTTTTTACAAACAAATCCAGCGAAATTTTACTGAAATTTCGCTGGATTTATCTGCTCGTAAGCAAATATTTAAGTGGATTTACTACAAAAGGTAGATAAATTACTATGCTTATATATAAATAGTGAAGTTTACGAATTTTGCAATTTACAAAACAATGAAATTAATCAATATAATATAATATAGATAATGCTAAAACTAAGACATTTAATTTCTGGCTTTTCTTTTATTGCTATATCAACTCTATCTCTTTTTCAGAATGTAGTGATAGCTCAGGATTATCCTGGTTGCTATATAATTAATTCATCGGGAAAAGTAGTTAACCTTGACCCATTATGTAAGAAGCGTAACGAAGAGCAGAGATTAAGGATTGCCATGAAAGCTAACGAACTTTATCAACAAGGGCGCGATCGAGGTAGAAACGGACAATACAAAGAAGCATTTGACGATTTTACTCAAGCCATTAATCTCAATCCTGACTTTGCAGAAGCTTATATTTACCGTAGTCATGCTAGAACTTTAACAGGAGATAAACAGGGGGCAGTGACAGATTTCCAAAAAGCTATAGATATCTACAAAGCTAGAGGAAGAACGGACATAGCTGATATGCTTCTAACACCATTACAGGCGCTAAAAAATGAAATTGAATGGGGTGAGTAAGCTTAAATAAGTTACTTTTTACACTTGAAGAAATTTGTCTATAAGATAATAGGCGTGAGAGTTTAAAAAATCTCATGAAAGCCAACGAACTTTATCAACAAGGTTTTGACAGAGGTAGAAAAGGATTTTATCAAGAAGCATTTGAAGATTTTACTCAAGCCATTAAACTTAATCCAGATTATGCAGAAGCTTATATAGCACGCGCTCATGCTAGAACTGGAATAGAAGATAAACAGGGAGCAGTGGCAGATTTTCAAAAAGCTATAGATATCTACAAGGCTAGAGGAAGAACGGACATAGCCGATCTGCTTTTAACACCATTACAGGCACTAAAAAATGAAATTGAATGGGATAACGAATAATCGCTAAATTTAGCCTAACTAGAGGTACTTAATACTGTTTCTGCCATCATATGCAACATCAAACCGTATTCCAATCCTTCTACAACTGCCTGATAGGAAGCTTCTAAAATATTGGGAGAAACGCCAACGGTCGTCCAACGCTGATGACCGTTTTTTGATTCTACTAAGACGCGGGTTTTTGCTGCCGTACCGCTGTGTCCGTCTAAAATTCTGACTTTATAATCGCTCAATTCAAACTGAGCAATTTGAGGATAAAAGTTAACTAAAGCTTTTCTCAATGCCCTGTCTAATGCTGCTACAGGACCATTTCCTTCAGCGGCTTCGAGAATATCTTGACCGTTAACAGTCAGTTTAACAGTAGCCAAAGCATTAGTATTACTCCGTCCTTCGACTAAATCGCAGTGAACTTGAAAGCCTTTAATTTCAAAAAAATGCTGTCGCTTACCTAAAGCCTCGCGCATGAGGAGATCGAAACTAGCTTCGGCAGCTTCAAATTGATAGCCTTCACTTTCTAATTCTTTCAATCGTTGCAGAATTTGCCGCGCTGTAGGGTTATGTTTATCTAATTCAATGCCAAAAGTACGGGCTTTAGCGACAACATTGCTAATTCCTGCTTGGTCAGAAATCACAATCCGGCGGCGGTTGCCGATTTGTTCTGGTTGGATGTGTTCGTAGGTGAGAGGATTGCGTTCCACAGCCGAGACGTGGATACCTCCCTTATGGGCAAAGGCAGAACGCCCCACAAAAGGCGCGTGTTCGTCAGGGGCAAGGTTGACAACTTCGCTGACAAAACGACTAACTTCAGTTATTTGAGGCAGTTGCGCGTCAGCAAGGCATTGGTAGCCGAGTTTGAGCTGTAAGTTAGGGATGAGAGAACAGAGGTTTGCATTCCCGCAGCGTTCTCCATAGCCATTGATCGTCCCCTGCACCATCTTCGCCCCTTCCATCACAGCCGCGATCGCATTGGCGACAGCTGTATCGGAATCGTTGTGGGTGTGAATGCCTATTTGGGGTGGTAGGGGCGCACAGCTGTGCGCCCCTACCGAAATAAATGAAGCTACGTCGCGGACAATAGAACTAATTTCATGCGGGAGAGTCCCGCCGTTGGTGTCACACAGGACAAGCCATTCTGCTCCAGAGGCGATCGCGGCTGCTAAAGTTTTTAAGGCATAATCGCGATTGTGTTTGTAGCCATCGAACCAATGTTCGGCATCGTAAATGACTCGTCGCCCTTGACTGCGAAGATAAGCAACAGTATCGCGAATCATCTCTAAATTTTCTTCCAGGCTGCATTTTAGCCCTTCTGTAACGTGGAGATCCCAAGATTTGCCAAAGATCGTTACCCAGCGAGTTCCGGCAGCCAAAATCGCTTGCAGGAGAGAATCTTCAGCCGCACTGACATGGGGGCGACGGGTAGAACAAAAAGCAACGACTTCAGCTTGTTTGAGGGGTTCTTCCTTCAGCTGCCAGAAGAATTGTACGTCTCTAGGATTTGCCCCAGGCCATCCACCTTCGATAAAGGGAACGCCCAATTGGTCTAGCTGGCGGGCAATGCGTAATTTATCTTCTAAGGATACAGACAAGCCTTCACGCTGCGTACCGTCGCGCAGGGTTGTATCGTAAATCCAGATCTGGTTTGGGTTGGAGGTAGAAGGTAATGCTTCGGTCATAGGGAAAGAACAAACACAGGAAAGCTCGAACTCTAGAAAGCGATATTCTGATTTTAGGTAGAACTAGATGGCGAAGTCGCTAACTAATATAGAGATGGTAAAGGTAATCGCTCAAGGGAAAACATTTGAATGCGATCGCGGCGCTAATTTACGTCAAGTCTTGCTTAAGCATGACATTGACTTGTATAACGGCGGCGCTAAAGTTATTAATTGTCACGGTATTGGTAGTTGCGGTACTTGTGCGGTGTTAGTTGAAGGCGAAGTTTCCGAACCAAATTGGCAGGACAAAACCCGTCGCTCCCTTCCTCCCCATTCTCCCACGCGCAACTTAAGGTTAGCTTGCCAGACAAAAGTTTTAGGTGATGTAAAGGTAACAAAATTTGACGGTTTTTGGGGACAAGGTACGGAAATTGTGTGGAATGCAGAATTTAAACTTTCCTCTGATTCAAGTGCTAGGATGAGCGAATATAGCTAGGGGTGTCTGGGAAACCAGGCTGAGATAGTCCCTTAGAACCTGAGACTGGGTAATACCAGCGGAGGGAAGCTGTTTATGGAAAGAACTCAAAATGCATACACAATGGCTGGCAAAGCTCCGCTGGTAAAGCGATCGCTCAATTTCTCGCCTCTTGCCTAACTCACAAATGACAAATGACAAATGACAAATGACATTTTAATTATTGGTGGCGGGGTCGTTGGTTTGGCGATCGCCGTTGAGTTAAGATTGCGCGGTGCATCTGTCACTTTACTTTGCCGCGATTTTCATGCTGCGGCAAGTCATGCGGCGGCGGGAATGCTAGCACCTCAAGCCGAACAAATCCCGCCAGGGGCAATGTTAGATCTGTGCTGGCGATCGCGATCTCTCTACCCCGAATGGACGCGCAAGCTAGAAGAAATTAGCGGTAAACCTACGGGTTACTGGGCTTGCGGCATTCTCGCGCCTGTGTATGAAGGAGCGAGGAGCGAGGAGCGAGGGGCGAGGGGCGAACAGATGACTTTCAACGACTCCCGACTCCCGACTCCCGACTCCCGATTCCCGACTTCTCCCGCTGACTATCTTGATAAAGAAGCAATCCACCTCTACCAACCAGGATTGAGTGAAGCAGTTGAGGGCGGTTGGTGGTATCCCGAAGATGCTCAAGTCGATAATCGTGCTTTGACTTTGGCTTTATGGTCGGCAGCAGAATCTTTGGGCGTAGATTTGCACGATGGGATTGCTGTTGAAGGCATTTTACAGCATCAAGGGCGAGTCATTGGCGTTCAGACTTCGAGTGGCAACTTCCCAGCCGATCGCTATATTCTGGCATCTGGTGCTTGGTCGTCAGAGTTGTTACCCTTACCCGTACGTCCGAAAAAAGGGCAAATGCTATCGGTACAAATACCAGATAGCGATCGCGCTGATGCGACTCTCCAGCGGGTTTTATATGCCCCAGATGTTTACATTGTGCCGCGCCGCGAACGCCGGATTATGATCGGTGCTACCAGCGAAGATGTAGGATTTACGCCTTATAATACCCCAGCGGGAATTCAAGCTTTACTGCAACGCGCTATTCGGATCTATCCCCAATTACAAGATTATCCGATTCGCGAATTTTGGTGGGGTTTTCGTCCTGCTACTCCTGATGAACTACCCATTTTAGGAAATAGCCCCTGCTCGAATCTTACCTTAGCCACTGGTCACTATCGCAACGGCATTCTCCTCGCACCCATCACTGCCAAGTTAATTGCTGACTTAGTTTGGGAACAAAAGTCGGAGCCTTTGTTAGATAGTTTTAGTTATTTGCGATTTTTGAGAGTCGTAGGGGCGGGTTTAGCAAAAGATTCACCCCTTGGACAGCAAATCAGGAGTCAAAACCCGCCCGTACGGGAGTCGGAGCAGAAAGCAGAGAGAGCAGGGGAACAGGGAAGTAGAGGAGCAGCAACAGTTAACTATCAACTGTCTTTAAGCAGTGTAGCGCCAGGGTTTACCGTCAACCAATTACCAATTACCAATTACCAATTACCAATTACCAACAATTCACAAATGCAAACTTTAGATCTAACACAGCAACAATCCCTCGATCGCCCTTTAGTTATTGCTGATCGCACTTTTTCTTCCCGCTTGATGACTGGTACTGGTAAGTATCGTAATGTAGAAGAGATGCAGCAAAGCGTGGTTGCTAGCGGTTGTCAAATTGTCACCGTTGCCGTGCGGCGAGTGCAAACGAAAGCACCTGGACATGAAAATTTAGCCGAGGCTTTGGATTGGACAAAGCTGTGGATGTTACCTAATACTGCTGGATGTCAGACGGCGGAAGAAGCAATTCGCGTTGCTCGTTTGGGGCGCGAAATGGCGAAGGTTTTAGGACAAGAAGATAACAATTTTGTCAAGTTAGAAGTGATTCCCGATCCAAAATATTTGCTGCCCGATCCAATCGGGACTTTACAA
The DNA here is from genome assembly GCF_032860985.1 of Chroococcidiopsis sp. SAG 2025. Classification (GTDB taxonomy): domain Bacteria; phylum Cyanobacteriota; class Cyanobacteriia; order Cyanobacteriales; family Chroococcidiopsidaceae; genus Chroococcidiopsis. The sequence goes on along the minus strand of NZ_JAOCNC010000001.1, from coordinate 4,023,273 downwards.
GCAGCAGAACAACTGGTGAAGGAAGGTTTCGCCGTATTACCTTACATCAATGCCGATCCGATGCTGGCGAAACGGTTGGAGGAAGCTGGCTGCGTGACTGTGATGCCTTTGGCTTCTCCAATTGGTTCTGGACAAGGACTGAAAACAACGGCAAATATTCAAATCATTATTGAAAATGCTGGCGTGCCAGTGGTGGTTGATGCGGGAATTGGCACGCCTAGCGAAGCCGCGCAAGCAATGGAGTTGGGAGCAGATGCTTTACTCATTAACACGGCGATCGCTCAAGCTAAAAATCCCCCAGCTATGGCACGCGGTATGAAATTAGCCACTGAAGCTGGACGACTCGCCTACCTAGCCGGACGGATACCAATCAAAGATTACGCGATCGCTAGTTCCCCTCTTAGCGGCACTGTTACTAGCTAAAGCCCCAGTTTCCCCGATTCCCGACTCTTTTGTGCGGGCGCACAGAGAAAGCGCCCCTATCGACTCCCGCATATGTAAATTTTCTTAACCAAAGTAAGAGAGTATTTCTACTATTTTTTGTTACAGTTAAGCAAAGAAAAGTAGAAAGGACTTGATTCATGCCCTATACCACCGAAGAAGGCGGTCGTTTAAATAACTTTGCTGTAGAACCCAAAGTTTACACGGCAGAACCACCAAGCAACGCTCAGAAGCGTAACTACGTTATTGGTGGTGTTGCAGGTGCAGTTTTGGTTGCAGCTTTAGTCTTTGTTGCAGTAGCTGTCTCCGGTGCCAGTTAATATCGAGAGTTTTTTGAAAATTTCATCAATTATTTTCGCCAAATACCCGAGAAGCGCGATCGCACCTACCAAAAGAGGTGAAAGAGCTAAGCCGTAAGGATGTGTTTGGGCGAAATTTTTGTTTTTGGTTTCCGCAAATCTATAGCGAGTCTAAACGATTCGTGAATGCGTGCGTGGCGATTGCTGACAGTAGATGCTACACTGCGTGAAAACCGTTAACTATCAACTGTCAACTACTACAATCGGTTCGTGACTCAAATAGAATTGCTCCGATTGAATCGCGAGCTTGTCGTTATGCCGCTTAACTGTCAACCGTTAACAGTCAAAAAACAGCAGTATTTACAACTACTTAAAAGACTATAGGGCGATCGCTACTTTTTTACCACTAGTCAGTCAACAATCGCGATCGATGTGAATCTAAAGATTAAGACTTTTTACTATCTCGTATCGATTCACTGTCCTTGTCGAGAGGAAGAAATTTAACTAAATTTCCGCTCTCGACATTATCATTATGTATCTTTGCTGTAAATGTCAGTATCTATCTGCGGCATGATTAAATCGTAAGAAGTTCCGTTACCAAGTCCAATCTTTTTTTGCGACAATACAAAGTCTCCCCCTACGATCGCATCCTCAAGGATAGAACATGTCGGACAACCTCAGAAGTCAAGTCGTTACCCAAGGCGTACAGCGATCGCCTAACCGTGCTATGTTACGGGCTGTCGGTTTTGGCGATGCAGATTTTAGCAAACCCATCGTTGGTATTTCCAACAGTTACAGCACGATTACCCCTTGTAACATGGGGATTAACGATCTTACCAAACGTGCCGAAGCAGGAGTGCGTAACTCTGGGGGAATGCCGCAAATGTTCGGTACAATTACCATCAGCGATGGTATTTCGATGGGAACGGAAGGGATGAAATATTCCCTCGTATCGCGGGAAGTGATTGCCGATTCAATTGAAACTGTCTGTAACGGACAGAGTATGGATGGAGTCTTAGCGATCGGCGGCTGTGATAAGAACATGCCAGGGGCGATGATTGCTATGGCGCGGATGAATATCCCAGCAATATTTGTCTATGGTGGAACAATTAAACCAGGGCACTACAATGGCAAAGATCTAACAGTCGTCAGTGTGTTTGAAGCCGTGGGACAATACAGTGCTGGCAAAATTGACGAAACAGAATTAATCGAAGTCGAACGCCTTGCTTGTCCTGGGGCTGGTTCCTGTGGTGGAATGTACACGGCAAATACAATGTCTTCTGCGTTTGAAGCAATGGGGATGAGCTTGCCCTATTCTTCCACAATGGCAGCGGAGGATGCAGAAAAAGCCGAAAGTACGGAAAAATCAGCTTTTGTCTTAGTTGAAGCGATTCGCAATCAACTTTTACCCCGTCAAATTCTGACTCGTCAGGCGTTTGAAAATGCGATCGCGACGATCATGGCTGTGGGTGGTTCGACTAATGCTGTTTTACACCTACTGGCGATCGCCCATGCAATTGGAGTAGAACTCACTCTAGATGACTTTGAAACCATCCGCGCCCGCGTTCCAGTACTATGCGATCTCAAGCCGAGTGGTAGATATGTTGCAACAGACTTGCACAAAGTCGGCGGAATTCCCCTAGTGATGAAAATGTTGCTCGTACATGGTTTATTGCATGGCGATGCGCTGACAATTACAGGACAAACTATCGCCGAAGTTTTAGCCGATGTCCCCGAGACTCCACCTGCAAACCAAGATGTGATTCGTCCTTGGGAAAATCCCCTTTATGCTGAAGGACACTTAGCTATTTTGAAGGGAAATTTGGCTACAGAAGGTTCGGTGGCAAAAATTACAGGGGTGAAGCTACCAAAAATTTCGGGTCCAGCGCGGGTATTTGAATCCGAGGAAGCTTGTCTAGCCGCAATTTTGGCAAAACAGATCCAAGCAGGTGATGTCATCGTCGTGCGCTACGAAGGACCCAAAGGAGGTCCAGGAATGCGAGAAATGCTAGCCCCTACTTCGGCAATTATCGGCGCTGGCTTGGGAGACTCGGTAGGATTAATCACGGATGGGCGCTTTTCTGGTGGAACATACGGTATGGTCGTCGGTCACGTCGCCCCAGAAGCCGCTGTAGGAGGCGCGATCGCCCTGGTACAAGAAGGGGATACTATCACCATTGATGCCCGTTCGCGCGCCTTACACCTGCACGTATCGGATGAGGAATTAGCGCAACGTCGCGCTAGCTGGAAACCTCGCCCACCACGGTATACTACAGGCGTGTTAGCAAAGTATGCCAAGTTAGTATCCTCTAGCAGTCTCGGTGCGGTGACGGATTTGGATTTGGGTTGAGATTGAATTGGATTCACAGCTCCATAGCACTTTGCTAAGAGAGCTGCTGCGTTTTGTAGAGCAGGTGGCAGCAGAGTTTCACGAGATTGGTTTCTCGGCTCGCTGCAACTTGCCAATATCGTCGCAGAAATGCTGACAGTTGCTTGGAGGAGAAAGTCTTTCATGGTCGTACCGATATACCATCGTAAGGACCTACATCGGGAATGTTAATCGAAACAGTCTTTGTCCCAGCAGGCGGTGCAGGAAACTTAAACCACGCCACCTTAGACTTTTTGACACTGGAAAAACCTCCCAAATCCACGATTGTTTTGTCTCTCTTTCCTAATGGCGATGCCAAGTATTGACCGGATTCATCTTTAAGCACGCCATAGCGTTTTGCTGTTGCATCGTCAATATAGCTGACTTGCTGAATCGGCATCTCGACATTGGATATGTATTCGCTGTTTGGGTTGCGATAGAGCAGTTCGACAGTGAAAATTTTTCCAGTGATGCCAGCACGCACGAGGTCAACTTCTAACCCCTCTGGTCCCGATCGCGTCTGGATCGCTTTAGACTTCGAGTCCTTACTAAGCGCCATTGATAATGTTTTAGCTGGTGCTGAAGTTATACTTGCAAGCTGGACACTTGTTACATTTTCTAGCCCTTGAGGAGCCGGAACACTTGACTGAATTCCTCGTGCATTCAAACTCTCTATTTGGCAGCCACAAAGACTAGTGGAGAGTAACAAGTAAAAGATGGAAATAACTTTGCATGTTTTCATATTACTATTGCCGTTGCCTTATATATCAACACAACATACACTAATTTCATCCGTCCAACAGTCGTGTTTAGCGGCAACCAGAAAATTATAAACGAAGCGAGAATTCTACACGTCCGCTACCATTGATCACTACGGTTCAGTTAAGGCTCAAAGTGTTGTAAATTAAGCATTGTTCCCAAGAATGGAAAGTGAGTGTAGTGCATCTGAAGGATTTCTCATTGTTGTCTCCTACGATACAAAGTAGTGATGTGTTCAAAGCGATAGAGGCAGCCATCCCATCCACGGAGATCGAGCAAGCGATCGCTAAAACTAAAGTTTGTGAACAACGTAAACGCTCGTTACCAGCACAATTGGTAATTTGTTTGGTAATTGCGATGAGTCTGTGGTCACGAGATTCGATGAGAGATGTGCTGAAAAACTTAATTGATGGGCTGAGCGAAGCATGGGTGAAAGTGGGGAAATACTGGCGAGTTTTTTGTAAATCAGCAATAACGCAAGCCCGACAACGATTAAGTCCAAGGGTGATGAGTCAATTGTTCCATCAACTGGTGCGACCAATGGCTAGCACCGATACCAAAGGAGCATTTCTCAATGGATTGCGAATTGTGGTAATTGATCGGACTTGCTTCGATCTGCCAGACAGCGATGAAAATGCGAGAGTTTTTGGTCGTCCGAGCAGCCGTCCTGGCACACAAGCCGCATTTCCCAAACTGCGATTAGTCATTTTGGTAGAAGCAGGAACACATTTAATCTTTGATGCATTGATGTGTCCATATCGAATAGGAGAACGAGTGCGGGCATTAAGATTATTACGCTCCGTGAGTTCAGGGATGTTGTTGATGTGGGACAGAGGGTTACATTCTTATGCAATGGTGCAAGCAACTGTCACAACTGGTAGCGATTATTTAGGAAGAATTCCCGCAAATGTCAAGTTTTTGTGCGAAGAACCACTGGCGGATGGTTCTTATCTGAGTTGGATTTATCCACCTGCTAAATTCCGCTCAAAAGCTTGCCAGCCCATACAAGTCCGAGTGATTGAATACACAATTGGTAATACCGACAACCCAGAGGAACAACTAAGATATCGCTTAATTACCAGCTTATTGGAATTGGAGAAATTTCCGGCTCAACTACTGGCGATTGAATATCATCAACGCTGGGAAGTAGAAAATACTATTGATGAACTCAAAGTACATTTATCAGGACGAAAAACTCATATTCGCTCTCAAAAACCGCGTGAAGTTGTGCAGGAAGTTTACGGGTGGTTGTTAGGACACTGGGCTGTGCGGTTATTGATGTTTCAAGCTGCAAAGAGCGCGGGTATCACTCCTTTGCGTCTGAGTTTCACTGGGACATTGCGAGTTATTCGTCGTGCTATCCCGAAATTTCAACGCTTGCAATCACAAGAACTCCCCTTTTTTTAAGTTGGTTAACTGTAGAGATTTTAGACACTCTGTTACCTGAACGAGTTTCTCGTACCAATCCCAGAGTTGTAAAAAAACCTGTATCCAAGTTTCGCTCAAAAAAGCCAAGACATCGAGCCACCCCCTCCCGAACCAATCCTCCTATTTTCTTTATCCTCAGCACAGCGTAGCCTTAAATGAACCGTATTGGGTACTGTGGCGTGAAAACAAAATGGATAGTCAGATTCTTGCCCCATGCTTCGATGAGTGACTGCGGCGTTTCAGTGTCTACAATACTCACAAGCCTGCCGAATGGGCGAATAATTTCTGGGCTACGCTGGATTGTTTGTTCACCGATCGTATCCAAAACTAAATCAACACCTAGCCCGTCTGTTTCCTGACAAATAACTTCCGCGTAATCTTCGTTTTTGTAATCAATGGCTCGATCTGCGCCAAGTTTTTTCACAAAATCGAGATTTTTAGAACTGCATGTTGTAAAAACGTAGGCTCCCATCGCTCTTGCAAGTTGAATCGCAAGAGAGCCAACGCCACCAGCACCCGCATGAATTAGAACCGATTCCCCAACTTGAAGATTGCCTCTCGTTACTAGGCAATCCCAAGCCGTCCCTCCTGCAAGCGGAAAACACGCTGCTTCAATGTGCGACAAGTTAGAAGGCTTAAGCGCAACAATCCCTGCATCAGCAACATGATATTGAGCATAGCTGCCAGATTCTCCAAAAATCTGCGGCGAGTAATAAACTTCGCTTCCTACCTCAAAGTCTGTCACTGACTCTCCAACTGTCTCAATCACTCCTGAAATGTCAACTCCGATAATTGCTGGTAATCGAACCAAGTCTTTATAGTCACCACGGCGAGTCTGATAATCAACTGGATTGATCGATGTCGCACACACCCTTACTAGAACCTGATTAGGTTTTGGCATTGGCTTGGGCACAGTTTGAATCTCAAAACTCTCAGCACCACCAAATGTCGTCAGTACGGCTGCTTTCATACATTCCATCTCTACTAACCATCCTTGCTGTAAAATCAACGGTAAAGGTATTTCGATATCACTCAACGTATAATGGTTCTCTCTTGTCCCGCAAGTCAGCACCATCTAGTAAGGTAGTTACTGTTTAGTCGCAAATGCACTCATCACAATCCCGTAGCTTGCCAAAAAAAATCTCTGCTTCTCAACCAACTGTGGCTCATATCGTGGAGCATACTCTTGATAGCCTTGAACTTGTTTGGTTTGGCAATTGTAGTTACGTACTGTTGAAACTGTCAGATCTATAATTTCGGTATTGGCAAGAGCAGTTTTAACTAAAGTAAAACTCTCAGTAGGAACGATCGCTTCTATCTTTTTCATTTTCTTCTCCTAAAACGACATGACTACTCGACAGATTATTGTTGTGTAGAACCGTAAATTCGTTTGTATCTAAATTGTTCTTGCTTGAACTCTGGTTTCAAATTGTGAATACCAATTACGTTCATTGAACAACTTAGTAAACGCAAACGTTGAACTTTTTGAGCTTGAAAATTATTCATCAAATGAAGAAAAACTTGATATCTAACAGAGTTAATTTTCATTTTTTTTGTTGTTAATGAGGTTTACCGTACTTGCATTATTTCTCTTCAATCGCTAGTGAGATAGCTGTTAGGAACTTCTCGTCAAGGAGTTCGCTTAGCATATAAGCTGGAGTAGACGTATCGGACGCGCATCGGAGCTAGTTTAGCGAATTGCTTGTCATGGTTAGAAGCGCGTTCTCGATCGAAAACAATGGTTTTCTCTTGGTTTTTCATAAGGCAATGAATGAGTTATTAATGGCATACTGACTACAAATGCCCAGAAGTTGACGCGATCGCGGTATGAAGCAACTGCATTGCTTCCTGTTGCAGTTGAGTGGCTGCCGCTGGGGATAGGACTGACTCTGGATAAACGAGCGTAAAACAGAGCCGTTCGCCTACCGTTGCAACTCCTAACAGGCGACCGTCATCTCTGCTGGGCATTACAGAGGGTCCATAGATCCCCCGCAGTTGAAGTTGCCCAAACTGTTGTGGGATTGCTAAGCGTCCGAGATTGGTAACTGTAATGTCGCCACCGTATTGTTCGATAAATCCTTGCCAAACCTGAATTGCACTGGGATTCGCAGACATCCACGCTTGAGTTTGCTGGATTGCTGCCATGACCCGATCGGGTTCCATTGCAGAGTTTAATTGTTGTTTGACTGACTGAGCCACTGCCCACACGCTTGTATTAGGAGTTAAAGCGTGCGAAGTCATTGCTGCGCTAATGTAAAGACTAAACTGTGTATCAGTTACAGACATGAAACGCCGTTGGAGATCGATCGGGGTTAAGCATTTGAGAGTCTGCTGTTGTTTTGAATTAGATTGACGGGCGATCGCTAAGAGAAATGCAGCACAAATAGCAGCATGGACGCTAGTTTGTTCTTGCCGACAACGGGAAATTAACTCACCTGTCGCCTCTGGGGTAAGCGAACCAGCTAGCAAGCGAGAACGGGAAGAAGTTTCTGGAGGCTTAAAGTCTGAAATTGCAGCGCCACTGGGTAGTCTGGAAGAGCGGCATCGGCTTTACCCAGCATCAATTCCTCTAAAGAAAGGGGCATTGGTAGAGGCTGGAGGATAGTACTAGGGACGGCGATCGCTTGCAAAATATCTTGGATGAGATAGGCACCAGAAGTTCCATCAGCAATCGAGTGGTGGTAAACGACGATTAATTCTGAAATCTCTGGGGAGTGTAGCAAGACTGCACGTATCAAAGGTGCTTGCTTCCAGTTAAAAGGTGTAGAAATTTCTGTCTCAACTTCTCGTTGCCAGTGTTGCTCGGACTGTCGCTGTAAAACTCGCAGTGGGATATTAGCTACTTCTTCGACAAACCAGGGTTGTTCGGTTTCATCCAATGCGATGCGTACTCTTAGCAATGGATGGCGCTGTTGCACTTGCATCAAAGCACGCTTGAGTTGCTCGTTACTAAATTCTCCTTGAATCTGTGCTGTCAGGGCAAAATGTGCTGGTTGAACTTGGTCGTACAACCAAAAGATTTTCTCGAGTGCTCCTAGGGGGCGACAGGTAGAATTTTTTGGCGTATGGACGCTCGATTTTGAAGTTTGACAATGCATTTGTTTTGACTTTTGACTGTTATTTGACTTGCTCAAGCTAGAGATTTCTACTAGTGGGACTTTGTAAGAAAGATGGAGCAAATTGAGCTAGAATGCGGGTAGGAGTTGCGTTTTACGTCAGTCTCGACAGGAGCAACGTAAGGTGAAAGATCAAGTACCAGCAGCGATGCCGCAGTGCTTTGAGAACTGGTGTCGTCGGTTTGATGATGTATTTTCGCGTCAGAAGCAGCGGCAGGAATTTCGTGTTTATCTAGGGGGACTGCTGGGTGAGAGTCAGCGCAAAAACCTGAGCCAACTGGTCACAAATACAGTAGATGGCTCCTACAACAGCCTCAGACATTTTCTCAACAATGCCCCTTGGGATGAAGTCAAGCTAAATAATCGGCGGTTGGAGGTGATGCACCAGTGTCGCCAGACGACCCCGAGTCAAGGTTTCACATTGATTGTAGATGATTCGGGACATCGCAAAAGTGGTGCGGCTACTGATGGGGTAGGACGGCAGTACATTGGGGAGATTGGCAAGACTGACAATGGTATTGTGCTGCTGACTACCTACTTGTATGATGGAGTGCGACGTCTGCCGTTAGATGTTGCACTCTATCAACACGCAAGTTTATTCGAGCAAGGCAAGGCAGACCCCAACTTCCAGAAAAAACCTGACCTGGCTCTAGACTTGGTTGACCAATGCTTGAAGCGCGGTTATCGACCGGGTGTGACTGTAATTGATGCAGGCTACGGTAATAACACGCCTTTTCTCAAGCAGTTGGAGTCGAGAAACCTAACTTACGTGGCAGCAATCGCCAAAAACCGCCAAGTTACTGCTCAAACATCAGGTGATGAGTCTGCTCGTAAGCAGGGATTAGAAGCTATTGCTCAAACCTTGGCAGTGGAGCAGTTCACACCTGTGCAACTCAATCTGGAGCAGCCCCGGACAGTTTGGGTGGCGCTGTTACCAGTTCACGTTCCGAAGCTCGAAGGCACTCGCTGGCTGGCGATTCAACTCAATGCCTCTAGTTTCGAGCAAGCGACGGAGGTGGATTACTTTCTCACCAATGCCTCTGACAACCAAGTCAGTGCGGCTTGGGTAGCTCAAACATATTCTGCTCGCAACTGGGTGGAGGTCTTCTATCGAGAAGCCAAGGGCTGGTTGGGTTTGAGTGAGTATCAAGTTCGGGATGCTCTGAGTATGAAGCGTCATTGGGTTTTAGTGTTCATCGCTTACACCTTCATCCTTTGGCATCAGTTGACCGGCGGATTCCGCAGACGTTGGGCAACCAAACCCTTACAAACCTTTGCCGAAGCATTGGAGGCATTCCGCACCGCAGTCGAGTTTCGTTTGGTCCGCTGGCTTAATGAGCATGTTGATGTATTTGCCTCTCACAGAGCTAAGTTCGGCTATATTTGGGCTTAGAAAGTTTTAAAGTCCCACTAGGGCATTAGAAGTACGTTATACGTGGAAAAATACAATTCCGTTCCTAGTCGCGCCCTGCTGCGATAACTTTTTCTGCTAAGCCGCCAGGATTAGAAAACATCACCTCATGACTCCCTGGCATTTGTACGAACCGGAATAACCCCAAGCGGCTAGACATTTTGGGATGCCAGCCCCACTGCTCACCTTGAGGGAGGGAGTTGTCTTCCGTACAGTAGAGGTAACTTTTGGGAATTGGCAGCGAGTAAAATTGCTTCAAGTCCAACTTGTCAATCCACGGTTGATACGGCTCAGACGATAATTGCGCGTAACTGAATTTAGCTAGGTCGAGGTCAGCATCGTTGAGAAACGCTTCTCGCCAAATCTCAAACGGCATCATCGTCGTATTATCGTCCGATTCTTCAGCTAGTTTGTCAAATAACGCTTGGGAATCGGGTGGGACATTATCTCTGAGGCTTTCCCCATCGTTAAGGACAAAGGCATTGAAAAAAATCAGCCGTTGAATGCGATCGCCAATTGCTTCGGCAACTTTAGCAATAACTGTACCGCCGAAACTATGTCCTAAGAGGACGATATCGGTTAAGTCTTTGCCAACGATGTAATCTACTATCGATTGCGTACATTGAGCATGGTTGACGTTTTTGTTCGCGCCTTTACCATGTCCGGCGATTGTGGGAGCAAAAGCCAGATGTCCTTTAGTTTCTAGATGTTTGATGACTGCGTTCCAAGTAGAACCATCGTGCCACGAACCGTGAACCAAGACAAAAGTTGACATAGAATTCCTTTAGTTGCGATTTGAAAATCAAGCCCATTTGTTCTCTCCTGAAATGGATCGATTCGCTGTGAGTCCACCATCAAAAATCGAAAATTAACTCGCTGTATATCCGCCATCAATCGCTAAAGGTTGTCCCGTAATATAGCTGGCAGCATCAGAGCAGAGAAACACAACCGCTTGAGCAATTTCCGTTGCCTGACCGATCCGACCCATTGGAACCATCGACCCAAGATCATCGAACGTGATGCCCATCTGGTCAGCACTACGAGCCATGAGGTCAGTCGCAATCGGACCCGGATTGACAGCATTGATCCGAATGCCCTGTTTGGCATAATCGAGGGCAGCCGAGCGCGTCAGCCCCATCACTGCATGTTTGCTGGCAACATAGGGAGAGATCCCCGGAAGCGCAACGAGACCATTCGTTGATGAATTGTTCACGATCGCGCCTGCGCCTTGGGTCAGCATCTGCTGAATTTCGTATTTCATACAGAGAAATAGCCCTCGTGCATTGATCGACACGATCTTGTCAAAATCCTCGATCGATTGTTCATGCAACGGTGCAACAACAAGATCGATTCCAGCATTGTTGAAGGCACAATCCAGTTTGCCGTAGGTGGCGATCACCTTCTGTACCAAGGCTTGCACATCCACCTCACTCGATACATCCGATCGCACGAACAAGCATTCCGCTCCAGTCTCGCGAATCAAATCAGCCGTTTCTTCACCTTCTACACTGCGTATGTCAGAGAAGACAACTTTTGCACCAGCTTCCCCGAACGCGATAACTTCGTTAAGCTTCGCTAACGCTGTTGCTCGACCAATTCCCGATGCGCCTCCAGTGACTAACGCTACTTTATCTTGCAGTATCATTGTGTTTCTCCTTGTGTCAATGCCATTAGATTCAAGTACTAATTAGAGAAGATGCTTGTAGCCGGATGCGTTTACGCCTCGTCTATGGCGCGGTTGCAGCACGAGCGATGAGCTTGGCAACGGCATCTGAATGGGAAACCATCACGACATGGGACGCGCCATTCACAACAACGGTCTCCTTTGAGTTAGCCCGCTTCGCCATGAAAGACAGTGCCGCTGGAGGAATGTTCAAGTCGCGATCGCCATAAATAAACCAGGACGGGGTAGATTTCCATGCGGGCGCACCGGAGGCTTCGTTCAGCGCGGCTTCCGTAATCGGGCGCTGGGTGCTAGCCATCAGTTGCGCGTTGTTAGCGGGCACATCCGCAGCAAACTGGGCGTGGAACTTGTCCTGCTGAATGTAGAGGTCTTTACCACCATCTGGCAGTTCAACTGGTGGCGCGAGTGTTGGTCCGAGTGTGCTGCCCGGATAACGTCCTGAGAGTTCAATGGCAGTCTCGCCCGCCTCAGGAGCGAAGCCAGCAACGTAGACCAGTGCTTTCACATTCCTGTTACCATTGACGGCATTGGTAATGACCGAGCCTCCGTAAGAATGCCCAACCAGCACGATGGGTCCGTTGATATCTTTAAGGGCGCTGGCAACATAATCTGCGTCGCTCTTAACGCCGCGCAGAGGATTAGCCACAGCAACCGTCGGATACCCTTTCGCGATCAGCCTGGTCAATACACCGTTCCAACTAGAAGACTCGGCGAATGCACCATGAACGAACACGATCGTGGGCTTGTTGACTTGTGTATTTGCAGTACTCATGATAGCTCCTAGAGAAGTGATGGTAAGAGTTCCTAAAAAGAGAGTGACAATCAGAAGCAGGCGGATGCTGTTCCTGAAGTTAAGCATGTTCATAGTGTGATTTCCATTTGAATTCGGGTAGTGCTTTCCTTCTGTTTCAGCAAGCATTGACTGAAAATGTGATTCCTTGATGGCTGAGCTTGTAGTAGGTCACACCGCGATAGATCAACTGATGAACGGCTAAACTGCCTGGAATTTCCGTCGGTGCGAGCGATCGAACTTTCTGAAATGGGTGCTTTGAAGTTTCAGAAGGGTGACACTCGTAGGTAACACCACGATAGATTAATTTCATCTTTCATCTTCCTGATTCTTTCTAAAGCGTACTCAGTTCTAATGCGTGACTGCTTTGGTGATTCTTACAATGATTTGTCAGATTTTTGTGGTGAAGCACGAACTTGTTTCAGTATCAGATTATGTTGCAAAAACTAGTTACTAGTTGTTGGAAAGTTCAAATTTAAGCTGAGATTTTACTCATCCTGGTTGCTGATGCATGTAGGCATAAGTTTTAAGATAAGCAGTTGCTCGATCGCCTATCTTTTGATACACCCCAAAACCAGCAGGAGTTGCGTGTAAAACAGTACGTTTTTTGCCGTAGCGTTGCGCCGCTTATTCTAAAGAGTGCCGGATCGCGGCTTGAGCATAACCTTGATTTCTGTAATCCAGTAAAGTGACAACCAATCCCAGATTAAATTCATCGTCGATCGCAAACGTATGTGGAAACTACGACGGCGTGGATGTGTAGATTTAGCCACACGTCCAAAGAAATTGGAATGGTTTAGCGACATCCGACACTTGTTTGACGCACAACCATTTTATTTGCGCCAAACTCCAATCTCGTTCATTCCAGGATAGGTAGGTAAAGGCGATTGCTAAGCGCGATCGATCGGTGCGTTTGAAGGCAAGCTCGGATCGAGTGCCTTACGCGCACTTTCAACGCCTACAACGGGTAACGTACTAGGATCGAGCAAGCCGAGTTGAACCAATTCGCTCGCCTGATCCCAGTAGATGTGTTCGTGAGCTAACTTGCCGTCACGGAACTTGACGATCGCTACTGATGCCACCTCCACCCGTTTTCCGGTGGGAGCAACGCCGGGTAATATCCATTCCATCCAAACAGTATGAGTGAACTTAGCCACCATTTCATCCACGAGTTGATCTGTCCCGATCGTGCGCGAGATTGGGGTCAACTCCATGTCCGGCGGCATCTGTGGAATGAAGTATTTGGAATAAAACTCGCGCAGTGCTGGTTTCCCGACTCCCCCAGTCATTACCGGGATGTGGTTAACGTAAGCATCTTCAACCATCGTGGCAAGAGCATCTTCAGTACTGTGAGTGCCAAACTCGTACTGTAAATGCTCTTCCCAAAGTGCTTGCAAAGACTCCTGGGCTGGTGTCAAATTGGTAAGTAGTAGGGCATAATTAAACGTAAGATAGAGAAAAGCCAAAAACTTGCTGATTTTGACCACTCATGCCTGCTCCTTTACGTATCGTTTTGACAGAGTCAGAAGACCGGACGTTGAGTGAACTTCGGGTTGCCAAAACCGTTGCTCAACGTACCCGAGATCGAGCACAAATGCTTCGACTCAATGCTCAAGGATGGGTAGTGCCAGCGATTGCCGAAATTTTTGAGTGCCAAGAGCAGACAGTGCGCGAAACCATCCGCCGTTGGCAGCAGCAAGGGTTAGGTGGATTATGGGATGCTAGTGGACGAGGAGCTAAAGCCAAATGGCAAGAAGCAGACATGGCCTACCTAGAACAATGCCTAGAGCAAGAAGCCAGAACCTATAATAGTCAACAGCTAGCCCAGAAGCTAGAGCAAGAACGACAGGTAAACCTAAGTGCTGACCGGATTCGCCGCATTCTAAAAAAAAGGGCTTTAGTTGGAAGCGGACTCGACACTCGCAACGGGGCAGACAAGATCCTGAGTACAAAGCACTCAAGCAAGCCGACTTAGACACACTCCAACTAGCTGCCTGTGAAGGGTACATTGACCTGAAGTATCTTGACGAATCGGGATGTTGTCTGGAAAGTCCAGTCAGTTATAGTTACTCTCGCATTGGAGAGCAGAAACACCGAAGAGCAGGTCAAATCCTATGGAGACCGCATTAGTATTCTAGGGATATGGCAACCAGAGCAGTCGTTTGACTATGCTCTGGTACAAGGCAGTTTCCACAAGGAACGCTATGTTAAAGTGATGAACGCTCCTTGCCCAAAAGAGTGAGCAGACATTGCTACAAACCGGACGGCTCACAGTCGTGGTGCAAGATAATGGTTCGGCTCATACCAGTCATCTTGCCCGTGAGCACTGGCAGCAGTGGCAGTCGAAAGGGCTATATCTCTTTTTTCTCCCCCAATACAGTTCACATATGAATCTGATTGAAGCGCAGTGGCATCAACTCAAAACCCATGAAATAGCCGGAAGGATTTTTGATAACGAGTATGATTTAGCGAATGCCATGATTGAGGGCATGGAGAATCGAAGTCAACAAGGGGGATGGACACTGGAACGTTTTATGTTTAAATCTGCCTAGCTACTTATTAGACATATTTGTGCTTTAGTTAAGTAATCTTAGAGCGGGAAGGGAGTATGACGATAAAAGAGTGTACGCCCCGCAATTGACCAAACAGCAAGTCGAAGATTTGCCAGAATTTAGCGAGGACATGGCAATCGACAACGATTATGAAGAGCAAGTTAGAGGTGTTTATCGTCCTTACATGACGATGCCAATCGCAAGTACAGCTTTTGGTATTGCTCCATACAGCTATACTCAAGAGCCTTACTTCTACAATCTGCAAGACCGCAATCTCACAACTTATGAAGCACGGCTGAGGGCAAGAAGAAGTCGTTCTAGCTCCGACATACTTTGATGTCAATTGACCCTACTACGGAATGCTCGAACGAGTGTAGCTTTCCCCAAGCGAAAGCTATATGCCACTTAAATTGCAACTTGAGGAGGTTTGCCATGAAGAAATTAATCGGATTATCAGCTTGAGCGATCGCCTTTTCGGCAGCAGCTGTCTGCATTGCTGCTAGTTTTAAGGTACGCTCAACTTCAGATGCAGACTTACCTAAAGATTGGACGGAGACTTCGAGGAGCGTACGGCAAAATCTATTTTAGACAGCTTGCCTGAGACTTCTAAACCTTTACCTAAAAATAGAAAACGTGTTGAATACTGAGTTTGTTAGTAATACTAAGTTTGTTGGCTCCTCTAGAAGTAGGATGCGATAAATCTTTCTTCAGCAGTATTCGATTGTTGTTTGAACAACCTAAATTTAGGGTTATACTTCTAACATCAATAGATTCTTCAAAAAAAACATCCAAGAAGAGCCTTTTCATCAACAAACTACTAAAAAATCGTCAAGTTTGGAGAACTGCTAGAAATGCGTAATCGCCCTGAAACAAAGCATTTCTGAGCGATCTAGCTAGCAAGTTTCTAGTAGTTGAGACTCATCTGACTTAACCTGTGTCTCGCTCGTTGGTTTAAGTAGTTATGGCAGAGGGTGAAGCCAATCGATTCAAGCTAGTGCCGATCGCACAAATTCAGCTCAGCCACCTGGAGCAACCACGGCATCACTTTGAGTCTGAAGCCTTAAATCACCTCGCTTCATCAATTCTGCAACACGGTATTCTGCATCCATTACTCGTCAGACCGATCTCCAGTGCAACTGTAAAATACGAACTAGTTGCCGGGGAACGGCGATTTCGTGCCGCTGTGCTAGCAGGGTTGGATGCAGTACCTGTAGTCATACGGGAACTGGGCGATCTCGAAGCAGCTACTCTAACCTTAGTCGAAAACCTCCAACGTGAAGACCTTGATGCCATTGAAGAGACACGCGGCATCGTGCGCCTGCTAGCTCTCCGTTTACAACTGGGGTGCGAAGCAATAGTTTCGCTGCTCGTGCGCATGGCAAAGGAGGCTAAAGGACAAACAGCCCAAAACGTTTTGGACTCAACTACAACTGCAATTGTGATTGACATGTTTAGTTCCCTGGGGAAGATGAGCTGGGAATCATTTGTTACATGTCGCTTGCCTTTACTCAATTTGCCTTTGGATTTGCAAGCGGCGATTCAAACTCAAGCACTTAATTACACCAAAGCGCTCGCTCTCTCTCGGCTTAAAGATGACGAACGGCGTTCTCTTCTGCTGCGGCAGGTGTTGGAACAAAACTTATCCGTGCGCCAAATTCAGAACCAAATTCGCCAGTTGCAGCAGCTCGAATCACCGAACCAAATAGACAGAAACTTATTCAATCATCAGAGCAAGTGCTTTCAAACCAATTTTGAGGCTGACTTAGAAGTATATGGCGCAATCTGTGAAGATCGCAACACAAAAGCTAATACAACTGAAAATCAAAGCTGGAACCCTGCGAGCGTCACTGGAGCTACTGAGTCACCAACGCTGGAAATAGAGTCAGGCAGAGTTCAAAACATGCCGCCATCTCATGCAACCCAAATAGAGCAGTCAACTGGCGAGCGAGTCAGTTTTGCACTTAATCATATTTCGACTCAATCCGGTCAGCAAGATTTCGAGGAGCCTCCCTTCCAAGAAGCACTTGACATCCAGATGGATACATTAACTCAGATAGAAACTATTTCCCGGCAGGTGCGGGAGTCGCTCGCTAGCAATCGCCAAGCTATCTGCACTCCCAAGCAGCAAAGGCAATTGTTAAAACTTCTGGCTCAATTGCATCAAATTTTGGGCAATAAGTTATAGCAGAATTATCTATTGGCAGCAGGATTGTCGCTCATTGCTAATAAAATTTGAGTTATTGAGGGGATCGACGATAACGATCGCAAGTCAATTGCCCCGTACCAAAAAGACTCCTCGAATTGATTTCAAAGATTGAGAACAGGGAAGCATCCTTACAGTAATAAGTAGGAATTGCCTTTCTTGTCTTCTCTAGTTGTATAAGGCGATCGCAGCAAAGCTTTCCGCTGTAGGCGACGTTCAAACGCTTGCGAACTGTCGCATAATTGAATGAGACAATTCCTCAGGAAAACTACTTCCTGCGCTCTATATTATAAGACCATCTTCAATCTACTCTAACGTGATTCGACCAAATCAGTGACCTTCGCTGATGTAATTTTCAACAAAGCTATAGAGCGAGAATACTGCTAGATTAACAATACCAACAGCTTCAATAGGTGATTGGTATATTATTACCAAATGTAAATTTATTTTAGTGTAAAAAGAAGATGGTTTAAAGTTAATGGGTAAGAAACTTATCGAGTAGCTTAACTTAAGATTGAATTAATATATCACTACGTCTTTAAAAGTTAGATAGTAAATGTTTACCTAGAAGACAAATTTTTTAGTTACAAACTCTCATCGATCTAAAATTTTTTAGTTAAGTTTTGAAGTTAAGAAAACTTAGCTTCAACTACTGATCGGAAAAAACAGGAGATTTTGACTCAGCTATATTGTTCGCTAAAAGCAGCTAAGAGCGAAGCTTAAGAATGTTTATGAGAGTTCAAATTATTGAAAGTAGTTTGAGGCAGGTTAGGGAGTTATGAATTTATTTTCGCTATCAACTCAATTATCGAGCAACTCCTGAGAAAGTCTTTGTTATCAAGTTTTCTATCCAGCATATAAATGTTTGAGAGCAATGCTTGAAAGCTCGGTTTTTTCAAGCATTGCTGATTTTGAATATCTCTCAAAATTGATAGTTAAATTTTGTAACAAAATCGAAGTTTTCCTTGGTATAAATTTTTTATAGGAGTATTCTAAGAAATTAGAAAACAGCTAAGTATCGTTATTTAAATAAGAGATTTGGTCATGCAGTATCTGCTAAAGAAAAACTCACCAATTAGAGGAGTTGTAAAACTAATAGCAGCATTATCTTTTGTTCGCTACCGCTCGCTGACTAGACCAAAGCACAATTTACTCAAAACTGAGAGACAATTACGATCTGAAAGAACTGCCCCCATCATATAGCTTCTTGGTTGCTGTCGTCCTCCTTAGGAAGATATTTAATTAAAACTCCAGGTTGGATGCTGTAAGCCTCGCAGATCTTGAGCAAAGCTTCTGAACCAGGAATATAATTAGGGTCTTTATATAGCCGATATACAGTGTTCTGGCTTAGACCAGTAGCTTTGCAAAATTGATAGCGGGTTATTCCCTTACTATCTACAAATGCTTTTATTTGATTTTTGAGTGGCATGGATGATAGGTTCATGTTTTTATTAGAGTTATTTACAAAATTTTTTGTTAACTATGCCTTGGCTTATGACTAGTTAATCTTTTTGGGATCGGTAGGAAATGACCGTTCTAGGACTTGCCTAGCTTCGATTTCGCTGAATACAGCAGAACACAATCTGTAAATACTCGGCGCTCGGCAATGAAAATATAAGTTTTGAACTCTTAAAATTGAAGCTAGTTAAAAATTCTCTATATATGAGTGATTAAGAGACACTCACTCTTTTACTTGCAAACTATTTTAACAAATTTAGGTAGAAACAAAATAGAAAAATTACTTCTTTTTATTCTTTTTTTCGCCGCAACAAACTTATTTATGTCTATGAATTTAAGAAAACGTTTATCTATTTTTTCGACAAAACTCATTGATTTTTGTCTGCAAACCTTAGAAACTTCGAGCGCTATCCTGATGCTTTTATAAGTTAAGATTGATGTCTAAATACTTGTAGCTACAGATTAAAATTACTTATATTTATAGCCGCATCTACTACAAATCAGTTTCATACTTTAGATAGATATAGTTTAATAATAATAGTCAGTATTGTACTATTACAAACTAAACTAATTAATATAAGGCGATAAAATCCACATGCAACTTTTCATATACTTGCGTTAACAGACTTCCTTCTCTATCGTTCAGTAAATTTAATTGAACAGTAGAGTAACGACGATCGATTGCAATTCGTTACATAAGCAAGAAAAGGAACAAACTTCAATTAATATAACAGTTCTAAATGATTTGTAAGGTAGATGCCCTACCTGCCACAGGCTAAAAGGCTGTTCTACATTCGTAAATTAAATAGGATTGCTATACAGACCTATAAAAAGCAACCTATGGTGTTATAAACCTTGGGTTTTTATCAATCTTTCATTTCTTTGATAAGTTAGGGTGTATTTATCTACTATCAATTGATCGTTTTTTTATCAATCGCGATGTAATTATCAACGTTAATGCCTCTAAAAGCAGGCAGATGAAAAATCTTGATACTTTGTAGGAGAACGGTTTGGCTACAACCATAGAGGCTGTATGCGAAGTTAATTTTGTCAAGTGATTATACAGAGACCGAAATTCTACGTAAAAGGAAGGTCGGCAATGATAAATATTTCACAAGAGCAAAATTAATAATTTTGTAGTTTGCAGGCACGTCCTACATTCATTCTTCTAGTTTGCTCCTTTGATTAAGATGAGTCTTAATCAACGTGTTTTAATGAAGAGTTAGTGGAAGCAACACTTTTAAAAAACAATTACACCTCAGCGTTTAGGTTTAGTCATTTGCACTCACAAATGCTAAAGCTAAATTTTGTCTAGAAATTAAGCTCGGGTCTAACTAATATGTCTACTAATCGTTTGAGAACGTATAGCACCTTAGATAGGTTTTATACAGAAGAAAGCAAGTTCTTAACAACAGTGCAGCGAAAACATCTGCTAGAAAGCCTGCAAATGGATTTGCGCTCAGAATACCGCCGTCGGATCGAAATCATGTTACTGGCAGATATGGGTTACTCTCAGGCACAAATTTGTGCAGCATTGGGGTGTTCCAAAGAAACAGCACGGTACTGGATTGCTATGACACAAGCAGGAAAGGCTGACAACTGGAATGAGAATGTAATTGGTCGACCCACCACAGTGAACGAGCAATATCTCGATCGTCTGAAAGAATTGGTGAGTAGCAGCCCTCGTGAATATGGCTATTCATTTCGCTGTTGGACAGCTGGATGGTTAAGTAAGCATTTAACGAAAGAATTTGGTATCGCAGTGAGCGATCGCCACATTAACCGTTTGCTAAAAAAACTGGGGCTTTCTACTCGACCTAGACGCTCGGACACAGAAACAGTCACTCATGGCAGCAAGAATTACGGTATTAACATTGGCGATCTGCCATCTTCCTCACCGTCTAGTTTCCTGTGGCCATCCAATTTCATCAAATTTGGTAACTAGTTATACCATTGAGTTTCTAGGAAGCTATGATTCAACAGTCATTCCCACTTTCCAAGCAACAGCTAGGTCAATACCTCGCCCAATCTCTAGGTCAGGCTCTTACAGAGCAGGAACTCTCGAAATGCTTCGAGCAAATTCAAATTTTGGAGCCAACTGCCGGCAAACTATTTTGGCAGACAGCAGACACGACCGCTGGTATCTACATAGTTCTGACGGGAAAAGTCAGATTACTCGATAGCACTGATAACTTAATTACTTCTTTTGGGGCAGGGGTGTCGTTCGGCGAGCAAACTTTGTTTCCAGAGTACTTTCAACCTTACTCAGCTAGAGCTTCTGTCAATTTAAAGCTTTGCCATCTACCTAGTGAGTTGTTGCACGCTTTAGCTCGCAAATATCCCACCATACTGGAGCATCTTTATCACCAAGCAGTACTTTGGGATCTACTGCTGTTATGTCGTAACAGTAAAATCTTTCGCGCTCTACCTGTTGAAGAGCTAATCAAAACGCTGTCACTCATGGAGCGGCATAATCTGGAAGCAGGCAAACTTCCAACTTCCCTGCTCAAAGATCGGCGGCTGGTGCTACTGCGTCGAGGGGAAATTATACATTCATCAGACCGAAAGCTAAGTATTGGAAAAATTTATCAACTTTCCCAGTTATCTCAACAACAAGCTTGGCAGGTAACTCAACCAACCCAACTGTATACTTTAAGCCGTTCTCGTTGGGAGATGGCACTGCAATATTTGCCACAACTAGCCGATGTAGTGGAATCGTGGGAGCAGGAAGCTGAGGAAGCTGGGGAATTCGGGGGAGAAATTTCAATTTCTGATTCAAAATCCCAAATCCGCTCCTCCCAGTCTCCCTTAACAAGGGAGGAGCCAAAATTTCCAGAGTTTACTGTTGAGTCAAGAAATCGGCAAAAGAAAATAATCAGTAAAGCCTATTTCCCAAACCCAACCGTAAAAATAGGTCATTTGTGGCAGCGCGTCACGAAACGCTATCCATTCATTGCACAACAAAGTGCATCAGACTGCGGTGCAGCCTGTCTGGTGATGGTTGGTCGCTACTGGGGCAAGCACTTAAGTATAAATCGCTTGCGGGACATAGCCAATGTTGACCGTAATGGGGCAACGCTACGAGGTATTGCAGCTGCCGCAGAAAGTATTGGATTTGCTACCCGACCTGTAAAAGCTAGCCTCGACAAACTTGCTTCAGCAAACTTGCCTGCTATTGTTCATTGGGAAGGAAAGCACTACGTTGTGGTCTACGAAGTGACGCGCGATCGCGTCGTCATTATCGACCCTGCTATCGGTCAACGAACCCTCAGCCATAGACAATTCAAAGCGAGTTGGACTGGCTATGCGTTGTTACTACAGCCCACCGTTCTACTTAAAGACGCTGAAGAGACCCGTCAACCCTTTTGGCAGTTCTTTGAGTTAGTAAAACCTCACTGGCTGATACTACTGGAGGTGTTAATTGCCTCCATTCTGATCCAGCTCTTGGGGCTGCTCATGCCGCTGTTCACCCAGTTATTATTGGATCGAGTGGTCGTACAGCGCAGTACTCTGACTTTAAACGCTGTAGGGTTAGGTTTGCTCATCTTTAGTCTGTTTCGAGTCGCTATGACCGGACTGCGGCAATACCTGCTGGATCATACGGCTAATAGAGTCGATTTAGCGCTGATTGTAGGTTTTATTAGACATACTTTTCGCCTGCCACTCAGCTTCTTTGAGTCGCGCTATGTAGGAGACATTATTGCTCGCATCCAGGAAAACCATAAAATTCAGCGCTTCCTAACGGGTGAAGCACTGTCAATTTTTCTCGATTTGCTGACAGTCTTTGTCTACGTGGGGCTGATGTTTTGGTATAGCTGGAAAATGGCGCTGCTAGTGTTGGTAATTGTGCCACCATTTTTTTTACTAGCGCTGATTGCAACCCCCTTCTTGCAACGCATCTCAAGAGAGATCTTTAGTGCCATTGCCGCTGAAAGTAGTTACCTGATCCAAGCGCTTACAGGGGTTCGTACTGTTAGATCGATGGCGCTGGAGCATACGGTTCGCTGGCATTGGGAAGGACTCCTGAGTAAGTTCATCAAAACTAACTTTTCCGGACAAGTTATCGCCAACAGCCTCCAAATCTTCAGTGCAACTATTGAAGCTACAGCAAGTGCGGCACTACTGTGGTTTGGGGCGTGGCAGGTCATTCAAAACCAACTGACTATTGGGCAGTTAGTTGCTTTTAATATGCTATTGGGCAATGTTATTAGACCCTTTCAGCGGCTAATTGTCCTCTGGAATCAGTTACAGGAAGTGATCATTTCAGTTGAGCGCATTAATGATGTGCTTGAAGCTGAACCAGAAGAAGACTTACAGAAACAAGATCGTCAATCCCTGCCACCGATTCGGGGTCACATTTGCTTTAACCAAGTCACTTTCCGTTACCACCCAGAAAGCGATGTTAACACCTTAGAAAACGTTAGCTTCGAGGCGCAACCAGGGCAAATGATAGCACTTGTGGGGCGCAGTGGATCTGGGAAAACAACAATCGCCAAGTTGATTTTGGGTCTCTATCCCCCCACAGAAGGAAAGATTCTGATTGACGGCTATGATGTGACCAGCCTATCCCTGCGATCGCTCCGTTCTCAAATTGGCGTTGTCGATCAGGATACCTTTCTTTTTGGTAGTACCATTCGAGAAAATATTAGCATTGGTCACCCAGAAGCTACCTTAGAAGAAATTAGGTTGGCGGCGCAGCAAGCTGGTGCAGATCAGTTTATTCAGCAACTGCCAATGGGTTATGAAACTCAAATTGGTGAGGCTGGAGGATTGCTTTCTGGCGGACAACGCCAGCGCCTAGCGATCGCTCGCGCCCTACTAGGTAATCCCCGCTTGTTGATTTTAGATGAAGCAACCAGCCACCTCGATGCTGAATCAGAGCGGATTATTCAGACTAACTTGAACGCAATTCTCAAAAATCGGACAACGCTAACGATCGCTCATCGCCTCTCCACCATCCGCAGGGCTGACCTGATTCTGGTACTCGATCGAGGGGTATTGGTCGAAAGTGGTACCCATGAAGAATTGATGGCAAAGCGCGGTCACTACTTCTACCTTAACCAGCAACAACTAGCTGCAACCACTATTTGATAAGAATTTCTTCACAACTATGTCATATACACCTAATTCACACATTCTATCCAACCAGAACGCTGGCGAACAGGGCTATATCAACAACGGTAAAACGCCACCTTCTCAGCCAACGGTAGCAACTGAGAGCGATCGAGACTGGTCTTACGACACCCAAGAGCTGCTCGATACCTTGCCACGGGTTTGGACGCGGGGCTTGCTGTATCTGTTAGTGTTTTTTGCTGGCATCATCTTACCCTGGTCAATGCTTGCCAAGGTCGATGAGACAGGTAGCGCCAGAGGGCGGCTTGAACCCAAGGGCAAAACTGTAAGGCTTGATGCGCCTGTTACTGGAGCAGTTGCTGAGATTGAGGTAAAGGAAGGTCAATTTGTCAAGGCTGGTCAAACATTATTGGCATTGGAATCAGAGGAAATGCTTGCCCAGCTCCAACAAGCTAGAGCAAAGTTAGAAGGTCAGCTAGATCGCCTCCCACAGGTGGAACTGATAAAAAACCAACTAAAGATGACTGCCCTGACGCAGCGACAGCAGAGCAAAGCCCAAGCAGCAGGGCAACAAGCACAAATTCATCAAAGTCAGCAACAGATTGACTTTCATAAAACAGAGATTGATTCGGCAAAGCAGCTCTTAGCAAAGGATCGAAGCACGGTGCAACGCTTTCGACAGCTGCGGCAGAGCGGTGTAATTTCGGGGCTACAGCTAGACGAAGCAGAACGCACGATGATTGACAACCAACAGCGTCTGATAAAAGCTAAGTCAGACATCCAACAAGCCCAAAACGAACTCAAAAAACAGCGAAGTACCTATGAAAGTACTCTTCGCGAAGGCGATCTGGCAGTCATGGAGAGTGAGAGAAGTATCAAAGAAGTCCAAGCCCAAATCACAGACCTGCAAGCGGAAATCGCTCAATCCAGACAACAGATTGAGTCTCTGTTATTTCAGTTGCAGCAACGCGTGCTACGCGCACCAATTGACGGCACAATTTTTCAGTTGCCCATCCAACGTGCTGGAGCCGTAGTACAACCTGGTGACACAATCGCTCAGATTGCGCCAAAAGGGACTTCTCTTGTAGTTAGGGCACAAATGGCTAGTCCAGAAAGCGGTTTTCTACGTTTGGGGTTGCCGGTCAAGATCAAATTTGATGCCTATCCCTTCCAAGACTATGGAGTGGTGGAAGGTCGCGTGAGTTGGATTTCACCAGACTCCAAGACTCAGGAAACAAACCAAGGTAGGATAGAAAGCTTTGAGCTGGAAATCGCGCCGCAACAGCCCTACATCCAAACTGCCGACAAGCGTATTGCCATAAAACCAGGTCAGACAGCGACAGCAGAGGTGGTTATCCGGCAGCGTCGCGTCATTGACTTCATTTTAGATCCGTTTAAGAGGTTGCAAGCAGGCGGCTTGGAACTTTAGATCGGCAAATGATGAAAACCTCTCGCCTCTCGCCATCCCTTCACCCATTTTCAAGTGAGTTTTATCATGTTAGAAGCGATCGCTGTTTCCCGTGACGATATTATCCAGCAAATCAAACTTTTGTGCCAAATTCCCTCTATCATTGAAGCTATAGTGTCTCGCCAAATTATTGCTAATGCTGCAAAAGAAGCAGGCATTACAGTGGAACTGGCAGAACTGCAGCAGGCGGCAGATAATTTTCGGTTAAGCAACAATCTGATACGCGCTGACGATACCTGGTCGTGGCTGCACAAACAGAGTTTGTCCCTAAATGAGTTTGAGCAATTGATTTACACTACTATCATCTCGGAGAAATTAGCTCGACATCTGTTTGCAGATAAAGTCGAATCGGTTTTTTTTGAGCAACAGTTAAATTATAGCGGAGTGGTGATGTATGAAGTTGTCTTAGACGATCGCGATTTGGCTCTGGAATTATTTTATGCTCTTCAAGAAGGCGAGATCGGTTTCTGTGAGGTAGCTCGTCAGTATATCCAGGATAAAGAGCTACGCCGTGCTGGGGGATATCGGGGGATGCTACGCCGCAGCGAGCTCAAACCAGAAATTTCTGCTGCGGTTTTTGCAGCTACTCCGCCCCAGATGCTCAAACCAATTGTTACTTCTAAGGGAACGCATCTAATCTTGGTTGAGGAGATCGTGCAACCACAATTGGATGATACGCTGCGCTTAAAAATCCTTGCAGATTTATTTACTACATGGCTAAAGCAACAAATCGAGCAAGTTGAAATTGTTAAGTACCTTGACCCAGAAAACCTAGCCGCTAATTTCGAGTCCCAAGTTTCCAATGGTTTAATTAGCGATCGGCTATAAACTGAGAAAGCTTGGCTGGTTCTGCTACCTCACTGAGTTACAAACACAAGTCGAGATTGAAAACGTGAATTGCAGCCGTTTTTCTCCTGAATTATTGCACGCTAGTGCAGTTGATAGACACGATCGGCATTGTGGAACCACTCATACAGCAGATTAAGGATCTCTTGCTGATGTTTTATGCCAGGGTAATCGATATTCTGGTGCTCGATCGCTTCCTCAAGGAAACTTTGAGTAGCGTGCAAGCATAAATGGGTAGCATCGCGCACGCATGTGAAGTTGGGATCGGGATTGACTTTAGTACGAGAGCTTGTGGTAAAGGAATTCAAATAATTGAGTTGAAGATCTAGCCAGCTTGCTGGTACGATATTTAAAGCTATTTGTCGAGCTGGATTAGTGAGAAAATTCAATCCAATGATTGCTCCACGCTTAAAGGTAGTATCTGCTTCTTGGGGTCCCCACAAGTATGCTTCTGAATTAGTAGGAAACTCAGGTTCAGCATCATGCGCTTGCTGTTGAACAATGAAAGCCTCAAGTTCATCTTTTAAAATTAATAAATCTGGATGATTAGGGAATTTTTGTAATTGCTTTTTCACGTCAACCAATAAAGACTGAGCCTGGTACAACGAAGCAGAAATATACTCAGAAACAACATATTCGCCTGCTCTTTCAAGCAGGTATGTGAGCGTAACAGCAGTTTCAACTAAATGTTCGAGTAAGAACTGACTTCCTATTTCGTCTTGGTGGATTTTGAGTAAAATATAAGAATAATAAATGCGGCGCATTTTAGAAAATAAACCTAAAGTAGCCAAATTAAAAAGCTTTTTTGTAAAGCCTTTAGTAGTTCCTATAATTAATTCAATCTGTTCGAGCTGTTGGCATAAAATTTGAGCAGCCTTTAGAAAAGCGTTACCAAAGGATTGCTTAAAAAGTTCGATTAAATTGATGTTTGGTAAGCATAGTTGAGGTTGAACTAACCACACTTTTGTATTCATTGTTACCCTCTGCCGATCGGAAAGTTAGCTGCCAATATTTGAATTAGGGAAAAAGCCGAGAACCCTATATTTAGGAGATATATGGTAAAGTTATGTAGTGCTAATTCTAAAAATTCTCGATTTACCGTTATTGCTAAATCTCCTCTGAATGCCCGTATTCGTTATTATTACAGAGTGTTTGAAGCTAGAAAAAGCCCCCTTATTGGCAGGCTAATATCTGAGCAAAAGAAGCTAGTTTATGAAGAGAAACTTTTGATTTTTGGAACTAAACTCAACCTAGAAAAAATTATTTGATGACTATGTAACGCCAGTCTAATGGAGTGTAAATGTCCTCAGATTTAGGATTAAGGTAAGGACGCTGCAAATCAATTTCTTGCAATGAAAAGTGTTTGCTGATAGATGCCATCCGACCTTCGGTCGAACTGTCCTTTTGTTGCCAAGCTTCGAGTAAGCCATTGGCAACGATTTTACAACGGTTCAGACCAAAACTTTCTTGGGCAGAAAATTTGCGGTTTGGTTCTTCTGCAAGAGCGAGTCCGGGTGCTAAAAGCTTGGTAAACAATGGCACTTCTGATTGAAAATGCGATTGGTGTTCTACATAAACAGCCTGCAATAGTGGTTGCACATCTTCATAGTTACTTTTATCAAAGTAGAGTACCCCTGAATCATAGCGCTTGTAGTCTGGGGGATTGTATAGTACCTTGAAGCTGAAAGGAATATTAATGTCATTCAGCTGCCGCGTGAGGTTGCCCATAACTACAACCGCACCTTCGGAACTGAGATTGAAGTAGATGCGTACTATATTGCCGAGTCTGGTCGGACCTGCATCGCCTACCGCCATGTAGAATCCATTTTGCACCAGGTTGCGAGGCATTAGGATTGCCACCGAGTCTCCAACGGTTGCAGATTGCTCCACTGGTTGTAAATGGCGATCGCGTTCGATATGCAGAGTCAAGTCGGTCTTTCTCACTGCTAGGCTGCCATCACTCTCCTCTCTTAGCACTTGCCAATCAGGGTCAAAGTAGCCTTTACCGCTGTTGCTAGAATGCAATCGCTGATAAAATTCCAAGTCCACTCCCAGAAACGTATTATTCTCTAGATTCTGGTGCAGTTCTAAACCAACTGAATCTGCGTCTAGAGCCAAGGCAGATTTGAGAGAACCGTTGTAATATATGCTGTAGAGAAAACCGCACAGCTGCTGGCTTAAGTACTTAGTCTGAAGCTCTAAGGGTAGTTGTTGAAAACGCGTTAATCTATCAGCCGGAAGTTGCCAAGCTTGGTAATCTAGATGACGAATACAGAATGTAGACTCAATTTGAATTTTGCGGACAATGTCATGAAGAGCAGCCAGTAGTTTATCGGTCTCAAAGTCCGATAGTTGATTTTGCGCCGAATCCAGCAATTGCATAACAGTCTGCCTACAACTAAAATACTCAAACGGAAGAATAGCTAAAGCGAAGAAATTCCGACGCTGGTAAGCCAAAAACAGTCAGCATTGATTGTTCTGGACGACACAGCAAAGACTTGGCAACCTGGAGTATACAGATACCTGGATTGCCAAAGAATTTTTGGTGCTGGAGTCTTGCCTGAATGGCATTAATCAAGCACATACCAGCAAATTGCACGACGCGCTGCAAAAAATCAGGTCGACGCTCTAAAATTTCTGGAAAGTGACTCAAATAAGCGCTAGTCAGAGCTGCAATCGAATGTTGCAGCTCCTCAAGGGGAGTCATGGCAAGGCGTAAAGACTCTTCGATCGCGATCGCTTTACTAGTAACTAAGCTAGATAGCCAGATTAGTAAATAGCTAGAGATGAGCATTCCTAAGTCGAAAGCAGGATCTCCCCAAGTGGAGCGCTCCCAATCAATTAAACGAATAATGCTATCCTCCCTAGCCGCTCGAACTTCAAGGGAATTAAGGGGGGAGCATGTCGAGACAGCTTGCTCCCAACTGTTGGATAGTAGGATATTGTTTAGCTTGAGATCGTTGTGTATTAGGCAACAAGGCTCTAAAGCAGCGCTAAGCTCTTTAATCGCCTGCCCTAAGCTATCGTAGCGCTGATAGAGTGCAAAGAATCTCAACCCATCTGCGGGAACTAGACCAAAAACTTCAGGACCGATCCGGTCTAAGACACGAATGAGATGAGGAGCCTGGTTAATGGATTCATCCTCTGACTTTTGGGAGAAGAATTCTTGATAGTCTTGACGATCTAGAGTCACGCGATGAATGGTAGCCAGAAGGGTTCCGATTGAAGTTGCGATCGTAGTTGGGAATATATTGTCTTTAGTATAGAAATCTATGAGATCTCGATAGTCTGTGAGGTAATTAAAAACAATGATTGAATGTCTCTCATCAAAATGGAGTATCTCTGGAAGCCAAGTGCGAAGATAGCTATGTTCTGGGAATTGTTGTAAAAATTCTTGAACTCGCCATTCTCTCAAAAACTCTCTAGCAGTTTTTCCTTCTCGGTCGTGCAGTTCTTGCTTGACTAAAAGTTGGCGACCCCTTGGCAGAGTGAGTAACAAGTTAAAATTTTTGGCAGTTTTTCTCTCAATCTTACTCGAAGATCGATCTTCTTGAGTACAGAGTCCCTGCCTAATCAAATAGTCGAGAACATTTTGAGAGCTTAATAAAAATGTCATAAATCATTGTTTCCTTGAATATTACTTAGAATATTACTCAATGGAGTGCCGTTATTTTGGCTGGTAGAATAAAAACTCTGCACTAGGGACACGATTTGACTAATAGCATATACAATCAACACAGCCGAAAGTAACTGATTTAATTCATTAGCTGAACCACTTCGCATAGCCAAGTCTGCATCGGTTAGCTCAGTGAAGAAACTTTCAGATTCAGCAGGTTGCAGATCGAAAATTTTAATCCTAGCCATTAGTGTTTTTTCCAAAACTCTCAATTACAATTTTTCGGGATGAACACCAGAAAATCAAATTTTTTCAACTGCTTTTTCAGACCTAATTCCTGTAATTATGTCCGGCAAGTCTTCAAGTTACCGCTGCTGAACTCTAACACTATGCTTAAGAGTAGCGACAAAAAAACTGTTATCGGTCAGCCATCCCACAGGGATGCAGAATAGTGATTTCAGCGTGAAGGATTAATGAACCGATAACAGGGATTTAGTCGGTGACTAGCTAGTAACTATTGGAACTCAACTCATGAATCCATTCTATTTACCGCCGCCGTTACCGCCGCCAACGTTACTTGCTAGGTTTCCTACCAGCTCTGCGATAAACGATAGATGGTGGATGACAGCGATGTCTACAATTGCATGATAAGCGTATTGCGAATCGTTATAACCACCGTTTTCTGCACCACCTAACACAGACATAGAATCTGTATCGGTTAGATCGTTGAGAAAGCTTTCGGAGTCTTGGAATAGATCGAAGCCAGCGGGACGCAGTTCAGAGATTGTGATGTTAGCCATTTGTTGTATTCCTCTCATTTTTCTAGAGTAGTGCGATTCAGCTTTTGCTTGCCTAATCGTTACTTTCATCTAAACTTTAATGCGATGCTTACAGTAGCGACAAAAAAACTGTTATCGGTCAGCCATCCCACAGGGATGCAGAATAGTGATTTCAGCATGAAGGATCGATGAACCGATAACAGGAATTTAGTCGGTAACTATCTAGTAACTATTGAACTCAACTCACGAATCCATTCTATTTACCACCACCGTTGCCGCCGCCGCCGTTACCGCCGCCAACGTTACTTGCTAGGCTTCCTACCAGCTCTGCGATAAACGATAGATGGTGGATGACAGCGATGTCTACAATTGCATGATAAGCGTATTGTGAATCGTTAAAACCGTTCTCTGAACCGCCCAGCACAGACATAGAATCTGTATCGGTTAGATCGTTGAGAAAGCTTTCGGAGTCTTGGAATAGATCGAAGCCAGCGGGACGCAGTTCAGAGATTGTGATGTTAGCCATTTGTTGTATTCCTCACCATTTTCTAGAGTAGTGCGATTCAGCTTTTGCTTGCCTAATCGTTACTTTCAATAATCGAGCAATAACTTAAGAAAATCAAGGTTTATTAACGAGTTTCTGCGACTTAAAAAGAGTCTTTCTGTCAGTCTATTTTTGGCGACTTACATTCAAAATCACGTGTTTTTTAAATTGCTTTGTTAGACATAAATCAGGTAGTTGCGTCTACCAATTTTCTGAATTTGGCTCTTGCAACAACTCAAGAAATAACTTGGCAGGTGACATCTTCCCTACCTAAACGCTTTCATACTCCAAGAATACCAATCTGCATGGACTAAATCAACTATAGGTGGTAGTAATACCTACTAATCAGTTTCATTGAGTAGATATTAGAAATCCCGTTGAAATAGAAGTGCTACAGTATTAATGTCAGTATGAGTATCCCAACTGTAAGTGCAATAGTACTTATTTTTATATTTAAGTGTTAATTTAATGTGTATAACTTAATGTTAATTCTATCCTTCTATGATAAAAATGATGGTTAATTCAAGAGTTTATAAACTCTTGAATTAACCACCTATTCATCCCGTTCACTAAATGTCTCAGTTGAGCGCTAGTTTAGCTGTATGTGTTAGGCGTGAGTCACTAACCCTAAGAGTATGCACCGTAAGTTCCATAAACCCTAGAACGTCTGGAACCGTTATCGGAGGTTGGAGTTGTGTTTGTAGAAGAGTTCGATCCTGTATTTGTAGAAAATTGCTGACCCCAACTATCAAACAATTGCTCCATTTGAGCATCGAAATCTGTAACAAGATCTTCGATGTTTGCTAGTACTGAAGCAGCAACTGAACCACCTACTACAGCTTCTATTTCTCCAGCCGTTAAGTCGTTAAGAAAGCTGTTGGAGTTTCGGGATAGTTGAGAATCCTCAAAACTCAGTTCCAATATTTTGATTCTAGCCATTTGTTTTTCCTCAAGAAAGTACTTCGAAGTAAATTTGAGTGAGATTCAGCCAGAGATTGCTTAATCTTACTTTCATAGTGAAGGATTAAATTTATTAAATCAAGGTTTTAAGACAAATTTTCTAGACGTAACGAAAATAGTTATGTCTCTGAAGTCTGCAAATACTTTAATTTAGATAGCTACATATATTTTTTAACTAATTTTTGCCGAATCTGCACGAGCGTACTCTGAATTTAACTTTAGAGTTTTGTCAGCAGCTTAGTTAAGACACTCTTGCTCAAGCAGCCTTATAAACATAGTAGTTTCATAAGCTACTTCTTTAGATATAAGTCAGGCAGATATGTCTCTAAAGTTTGTCAATAGTGTCTAGTGCAGTTTTAGAAAAGCTATCTTGCAATAAAGAATGAATAGCATGTAACCGCACCATAGAATCTGGCTGAAACCTTGCTGAAACGGCTGAGTTAGGGGTTTTGGTAGCAATGGAACGATACTTGTACGCGCTTGCCCAAAACGTAGACAAAGGAAGCATTTAAGCGTTCGCTCAACACCTGCCTTGCTTGATTCTTTTTAGGTAAAGTTGAACAAGCACGTACATTTTTGTTCGCCTACTACTCAAGCCTCAG
This sequence comes from Chroococcidiopsis sp. SAG 2025, assembly GCF_032860985.1. Lineage (GTDB taxonomy): Bacteria > Cyanobacteriota > Cyanobacteriia > Cyanobacteriales > Chroococcidiopsidaceae > Chroococcidiopsis. Next base: position 3,990,876 of record NZ_JAOCNC010000001.1, on the reverse strand, counting down.
ATTCTGCTATCTGCAGAGCCGGTTAAAGTGCAAAGTAGTCAATATACCAAGCTCCATTGTTACCCCAAACACTGAGGTCGGCTTTAGCATCGCCATCATAGTCGGCAGGAACGGGAGCGTAATTCGTATCGCCATAGCCGTTGTATGAAGCATCCCAACTACCATAACCGTTGCCAGAGTAGTCGAGATACCAAGCTCCATTGTTACCCCAAACACTGAGGTCAGCTTTCTTGTCGCCATCATAGTCGGCAGGAACGGCAGTGTAATTCGCGTCGCCATATCCGTTGTATGTCACATCCCAGCGACCATAGCCGTTGCCAGAGTAGTCAATATACCAAGCTCCGTTGCTACCTCTAACGCTTAGGTCGGCTTTAGCATCGCCATCATAGTCGGCAGGAACGGGAGCGTAATTCGTATCGCCATATCCGTTGTATGTCGCATCCCAACTACCATAACCGTTGCCAGAGTAGTCGAGATACCAAGCTCCATTGTTACCCCAAACACTGAGGTCAGCTTTCTTATCGCCATCATAGTCAGCAGGAACAGCAGTGTAATTCGCGTCGCCATATCCGTTGTATGTAATATCCCAGCGACCATAGCCGTTGCCAGAGTAGTCGATATACCAAGCTCCGCTGTTACCTCTAATGCTTAGATCGGCTTTGGCATCGCCATCATAGTCGGTAGGAACGGCAGTGTAGTTAGTATCGCCATAGCCGTTGTATGAAGCATCCCAACTACCATAACCGTTGCCAGAGTAGTCGAGATACCAAGCTCCATTGTTACCCCAAACACTGAGGTCAGCTTTCTTATCGCCATCATAGTCGGCAGGAACAGCAGTGTAATTCGTATCACCATATCCGTTGTATGTCACATCCCAGCGACCATAACTAGCGGCAGCGGGGAGAATTCCCACGAGTAGTAATTCTGCAACAAAAAAAAGAGTTGCGATCGGTTTTGGTAGTTTCATATCTTGAATTTCCCAATTAATGCTAGAAGTTAGCGATCTGAGCGCTCTAAGCTATGACAATCGCCGAACATAAGTTTTGATATTCTCAGCCACAGGACTCGTGTGATTGTTGCTAGACGACCGTTTTCTGCCACCATTTCTCAGATGGCATCATCCGACAGTGCCGCGCTCGTTTAAGAGATAGTTTGAAAACCGAGATAATGTTAAAGATTTTCTTTTAACATACATTTTTGACTCCACAAAGCTATCTCTATAACTCATAGAGCAGCCCTATAGAGAACAGAGTTGTAGCTGAGTTGAAGACTGAGAGTCTAGCTTATGTGCGAGGAGCCAAGTACTACGAGAAGCCAACGAGCAAGAAATAGCCGATTCATGATGTTCTCTACTAAGCTCCTTTGAAAAGGGCTTTAAAATCTAATGTACTCTTTTCTAAACTCAGTGATTATTAAGATTTATACACTAGAGATAACTACGTGTAGAGACACATTAGCTCAATCGGCTAAAAGATAGTAGGAGAAAGTGTTCTCAAGTGTTATATTGCCAATTTTCTCTGAGGACAGACGAGCGATTTAAACTAGGCTCAAATAAATAACGACCCCGAAAATTTGAGACGCGAAGTTTATTTGTACGTGCATATCTTCTATAGATTGAGAATACAAGCAATTTAGTAATACCAATGAACTGAAGTAAGCAGTTGGTACATTATTGCTAAACATGAATTTATTTTAGATTAAAAAAGAAAACGATATAAAGTTAAGCAAGAGGAAACAGATTCAGTTACTGACTATATTTAAGTATATTTGGGTCATTTCAAATTAGTTAACCTAGTTTGAGAGAGCTAAGCTATTTATGAGTTTATTTGGCTCGTCTAACTCAATTTAAGATTTTTTCCTATCGAGGAACCGCTGAGAAGGTTTTTGCGAGCAAGGCTTCTATGCGGCATTTAGAGGTTTTAAACTAGCGCTTGAAAGCTAGACCTTTTCAAGCATTACTGAGGTTATATTTTGCTCAAAATCAATAATTACCCTTTGTAACAAAACAGACGATTTACTTGGTAAATATCCTCTAAGGGAGTATGCTACAAGGTTAATAAACAGATAAGTATCGTTATTTCAAATAAAAGATTTAATCATGCAGTATCTGCCAAAGAGAAACTCACCATTTATCGGAGTTCTAAAAATCATGGCAGTATTACCTTTGACTCGCTACCGCTTGCTGATTAGAATGCGGCACAATTTACGAGAAACTATGAAACGATCGCGCTCGCTAAAAAAGTAGACATAAACCCCCAACTCAGCTTAGTCAAGTGGCTGAGTACCCTAGTGAAATTGCTAGCTTGAATCAGGAGAAATTATTTTGACTGCTGTTAGCAGGAAATCGCTCTCCACAAAAGCGTAGTCTTTCCCAACTCTAAAGGATTGAAATTGTTCCGAAACAGCCTCGACTTAGCTACTTCAAAGACACTGTTTTTCAGTTCTATTCCTTGGCTGAAAAATCTCAAGTCAAAAACATATCTTTCTTCTAGTCAAGCTTTAAACTATTGGCAAGACAATTCTTGCTGAGACAAACGAAGCTTTAAATCAATTGAACCGAACTCAAAAACTCAGTTTAGCACTGTTTCATACTAGAGATTGCCTTGCAATCGAGCCGAGTCAACTTTACCTTTGAGAAAACGCAAATAACTAACTTAAAAATACTTTCGATCCATGAACTGCAAGCCATCCTTTTTTCTGGTGATTGAAGATCATCCTGAAGTCAATCAGAACAACTGTGAGTTTTTACGAATACTAGCACCTCAGTGTACCTGTGTTGGTGTTAATACGCCCGCGGAGGGAATCGAGCAGCTCGAGCTAGACATCCCCAATCTTTTAGTCGTCGATTTGCAGTTTGGTACGGTGGGAGGCGGACAATCAGCCAAGCCAGGTTTAGCAATGTTGAAACAGATTTTCCAGCGCTACCCGAGACTCAACATCCTCGTTTACAGCAGCGAACCAAACTGCCTCAGACAACTGATACCGCAGATTAGTAAACATCAAGGTGGTTTTGTCGCGGTTAACAAGATGGAAAGACGAAATGCTTTCTTGGAAGGCGCTCGTTGCGCCCTGGAGGGACAACTGAAAATTCATCGCGATTTGATCAAGGATATGCAACTCACCCCACAGGAGTTGGAAATTCTCGAGCTTTTATGCAATCAAGCGCTATCAGATCGGGCGATCGCCCAACAAATGCACGTCTCTCACAAAACAGCTCAGAATTACGTGCAGCGCCTCAAGGCAAAATTGGACATTGAGCCGCTCGACGGACAAAATACCAACTCCCGCGTCGCTGTGTGTATGGCGGCGATCGATCGCAAGCTAATTGTTTGCTAGACACAGGAGATTACTCATCTTTGGTTTTGTCTCGTGGAGTAGCATGTAAAGTCCAAACCAGTCTCACCTGCATCCCGCCATCTGCTTGAGAAATGCGCTCCCAGTGTCCGCCTGGTAATTCTGCCGCAATCGTCGCCATCAGTTTCGTACCGTACCCACCACAAGACTTTCTTCTGTTGGGACTTTCTAAGGTAGCAGCAGCGGGTCGAGTTGCATTATTTTCAACCAGGAGCGTACATTGGCTTCTTTTCTGAGTCAAGCTAATGGAAATTTCGGTGGCAGAACCATTTGGGGGTTGGGCATGACAAATGACATTAGCGATCGCCTCTTTGAAGAAACGAAAAATATCTTCACGCGCATCGATCCAGCGACTATCCGATTGAGGTTCCAAAAGGGGTTGCAAGTTATCCTGAATCGAGAGTGTCAATTCTCCTTTCTGGACTAGGTGTTGCAAATGCTGGCGCATCCCCCGCTCTAGACCAGCTTCTAGCTCGGGTGTAATCTCCAGTTTTTCTGCGATCGTGCGAGTATTCCCCAGTTGAGCGCGCAGCTCGCGTCCAACTGCCTCTAACTTGTCTAACAAAGGGTTGGGATTGACAGTTGGATGGTTGATGGCTAGCAGTTCTATACCATCCATCACCAGCTTCAGTTCTTGGAGCGGACCGTCATGGATGTCCGTCACCACTCGATGGAGTAGTTTGCGCGCTTGCAAGAGGACTGCCTGTCGTTCTGCTAGTGCTTGTCGCTGCTGGTGCAGCTGATGCTGTTTCCATGCCAGTTGTAAGCAAACAGCGACTAAAGCGCCCGAACCCAGCCAAATTACGATTGGTGTTGCTAGCGGCACGAGCGACCCCTGCCAAGCGGCTAAAAGACATAAACCAGTATAACCTCCTAAAATTCCTCCAAAAAGCCAAATTTTGGCTCGAATAGATTTGGTTGGGCGTTCGACTATCCCAGCAGTGATGAGCAGACCAAGACAAATGGCTCCCAGCGTATTGACTATGTAATTCAACCATTGAGGAGTTGTTTTGAGATATGAATTTGTCATTAAACTAGCGATGAGATTAGCTTGCACTTCTCCAACTGACATGCGATTGCCAAACGGAGACAGCACTCCCAATGAAGTTAAATATTCCTTGGGTAGATCGAGCAAGACTAATTTATGGCGAACTTGCCGAGTAACTGGGTGAGTAGGAGACACGCTACATCGCTTCAATGGCGCAGCCGCAGCGCAGATAGATGAGATCTTGAGGCGGGGGAATGTTCCCGCCGGACCCCAGAAGTTGATATTCACAGCAATTTGAGTCAGAGGTGTGTTCTCGTTCTCAATAATTTGAACGATTGCTGGGTTTGCTAAAGGTGAAGAGAATTTTTCTAAAGCGATCGCCGCCACCGATTTGACTTGGTGTGTTTGGTGAAAGTCTTCTACATAGTGGAAATCTCCTGCCAAGTGTGCTTGGCGAGCTGGACTAGTTAGATCTTTCACACCCACCTCGGATTCAAAAAAACCATGCACCTGCTCTGGAGCAATTAGCGGTTTGATGCTCTGGCGATCGAACGGCAGCAGATGATGGTAAACAGGTATTACTGAAGGAAGTGGATGAGAGCGCTTTTTAATATACGTCACTAAGACGATTTGGTCTGAAAATTTGGCGATCGCCTGCTTGAGAGAATTCTCTAATCTACTATCTAAAGGTCGCCTGATCGAATTAGGTAAATTTAAGACGACAACTTTTGCGCCTTTATCAATTAGTCCTCGAATTAGCTCGGCGTAGAAGTTGTGTTCTGGTCTAGCAATAGGGCGATCGATTGTCACTAATAAGATTTCTTTCGGTAGAATGCTTGGTTTGTGGAGTCGGATCAAATTATCTTGAATTCTCAGCTCTAGTTGCCCAACCAGCGGTAACTGGCTCAAGACTGCACTCAAAACTAAGCTCCAAACAGCACTCAAGCCAACCCCTGATAGGAGCCAAATGTTGAGAATTTTCCATCTTCTGCTCATGGATTCTTGGGCATCAGGCGGTAGAAGATTGTTTGCTGGGGGTGATGCTGCTGCAAATTGACACACAACTCTTCACCACATCGCTCTATATACCAAATACCTGTTTGTGTTTCGATTGTGCCGTTTAAGTCAGGAGTTGTTTGTATTGTCCCATGTAGTGGAGGACCAGACACAGATGTTACAACCGCTCCATCAATTTCTAAGCGCAGCTCCACTGAACCTCCCTTCCCAACTCCACTAATCACCCGTCCAGTGCCTTCCCAAATTTGGCTAGTATTAGCTGGAAAATTTAGAACGCTTAGTAATAAGAGTGCTTGACAAAGCGTAGCATAGGAAAAGTTGCCCATAAGTGGAATTTTCCTTAATAGCAGAGCAGGTATCGCGCTCCCCGCTTAGAAATAGCTAGCCCTTTACAATTTATCTTAGATTGGACTCAATAGACTTGCGTAAACGCGCAATTTTATTTGCGCTTTTCCCTCTGGTTCGGGGCGCACAAAATATTTAGGATAGTCAACATATAGGTTGAGACTAATTCAACCAAGTGCAAGTCGTTCAGTTTGTCCATTCACCAAGTGCGAGAAATAGTAATTTATTGCCATAAAAAAGGTATCTTCTTTACTTCTCTTCTTGGCTTTCCTTTTTTGTAAAGAGCATAGTTTTTCGGAAATCCAAAGTATTCTGATTAACCCGAATTAGCCTAATGAAGCAGCCACAAAGATGCTCTCAAGTTAAATTTATTGACTGAAAAACCTCCAAAGGTTAGGCATGTAGAAGAAATTGTTTTAACAGGAGAACAAAATGCGTAAAATAACTCAGATTCAATCTGCGATCGCTCTTATTAGCGGCATTGCACTTTTAGTACCTGTAGTTAGCATTGCCGTAGTAGACTCTGGAGGAGTGAGTATGCGTCGCCTTTTGGATCGAATTGCTAAGGGAGAATTGCGACCGCAGGGCTTCCAACGTCCGGTCGAACCACGCTACGGTGTTCTTAAACCAAGGGCTATAGTTGAACTACCTTTTAGAATAAGCCGAGGTTCAGGGTACGGCTTTGTAGCTGTTGGTGACGATAATGCTAATGATGTTGATTTGCAGCTATTGGATAATAGAAATAATGTAATTATACAAGATACTGATGCAGATGATTCCGCTGTAGTTACTTTCACTCCACGGCGAGCAGGTGAATATCGTGTGCGAGTTATCATGCATGGCTGTCAAGCTGATGAATGTGAATATGGTTTAGCAGTTTACAAAGGTAGCAGAGATTTAAAGAGAAGACAATAAAAGTTAAGTTGTCAATTCCACTAAAACAAGAAGTCCAGGACACGAGAGAAAGAAATGAAGAAGATCGTTATAGCTTTAGGAATCGTTTTACTTAGTGCTACGAGTGCTTTTGCAGTCGAACTAGTAAATAAAGATAGCCAGCCTCATAAAGTCACAATTACAGAAGGCGAGAATACAGAAGAAATTGATCTTGCAGCTGGAGCATCGCAAACAGTATGTGAAAGTACTTGTCAGATCGATGTAGAAGGAATTGGCAGTATTAATGCCACAACTCCAGAAGATAGTTTTGTGATTGAGGAAGGCAAGATCAGCGTTGCTACAGTACCAAATATTTAGCAATCTCCCTCCTATAAATCAACTCCTTTGCTCGGCTTGAGATGCAGTAGATAGGGTTGTCTTACAAAAACTTTTGTAAGCGGTTAAAAGTGTTTTTTCGTACTTAGCAATCTAATTCTTTTTTTGATAGCCTTCATATCCTTTCTGGTAAAGGTCGTAGCCATTTTTATTCTTAAATTAAGAGATAATTCTAGCTAAAGCTTTTACTAGTAAAGGTTTTGAGAGTTTGATGCAGCCAATTAGCAAAGTAGATACTGAAGAACCAAAAAGCTTCGGTGAAGACATGAAATTCCAGAACACTCGTCAAGTATTGATACCTGCTTCTATACTGAGCGGCACGCTAGCTTTTTCTAGTGCCGTACCCTTAACTGCTCTAGCTAACCTGCAAGTAGTACCGCCAGAAACGATCGCACAACCAGCAAAACTCGCACAACAACGCATTTTGTATGTCAACCCACAACAAGGTAGAAACTCTGCTTCTGCTGGCACGCGGGAATCTACTCCTTTAAAGACAATTACCTACGCCCTGCAACAGGCGGAATCTGGCACGGTTATTCAATTAGCTCCCGGTCAGTATCAAACTGGGGAAACCTTTCCACTCCAACTCAAACCAGGAGTGTTTCTCAAAGGGAACGAATCCCAGCAGGGTGAAGGAGTAGCGATCGTCGGTGGCGGAGAGCATTCGAGCCAGGTTTTCTTTACTCGCCAAAATAGCACTCTCGTAGCTGCGCAAAATAGTCAAATCAGCGGTGTCACTATTACTAATCCCAACACGCGCGGTACTGGCATCTGGGTAGAGTCTACCAATCCGATTATTCGTCACAATACTTTCACTAATAGCAAACGAGAAGGCATTTTTGTCACTGGCACTGCCAATCCTAAAATTCAAAACAATTTGTTGACAAACAACGAGGCGAATGGGATTTCCGTCACTGGAGCGGCAAAAGGGGAAATTCGGAAGAACGTGTTTCAGAACAATGGTTTCGGTTTGGCTATTGGTGGTAGCTCGACTCCATTAGTAGCAGACAATCAAATTCGAGAGAGCAGAAATGGCGTAGTCGTAACAGAGAAGGCTCGCCCAACTTTACAAGGCAATCAGATCGCCAACAATAGCGAATATGGATTAGTCGTCATCGGTGAAGCTCAGCCAAAAGTGGGCAACAACGACTTACAAGATAATGGACTCCAGGAGCAGTTGATCTCTAGAGTCCCTCAAGGAGTTGCACCAACTCCTACTGATATAGTTGAAGGTTCCCAGTCGCCAACTAGTGACGCTTCTACTTCAGCTCGAACTCCTACTGTGGCTCAAATTCCAGTTCGACCCCAAGGGGAGCAAGCTACTAGCTTTAGCTGCGCTAAGATGGGTACTGGCATCACCGCGATCGCCCAGCAAGGGAGTGCATCGATCCCGCAACCGACGCTGACTTGGAATCAAGACTTAATACCAACTCATTTAACTCCCGAACAGCTCTGCCAAGTCGTGACGCAACGTTTGAACCAGCTGGTTGCGGAAAATGGAGGCAATCTGAAGAACTTACTGCTGACAGTCGGCGCAGTCGATGAAAAACCTGGAGTTTGCTTGGTCAAGGAGATCCAGCCTAGTTGTCACCAGAATAATCTAGTTCTCAGTCTCAACCCAGAGATGGCGCAAAAAGCGACTGAAGTTTTGCAAAATTTAGTCGCATTTGACGTGCCTGGGTTAGGTAATGGCGTGCAAGAATCTCAAGGACAACCTTTCGTTTCTTTAGCAACAGTAGCTGAAAGTTTGGCTCCAGCAAAGGGGTTGTGGTTTGTGGGTGAGAAAGAGGAAACGCCTTTTTGAGATGATTCTGGCTTTGTTGCATGAATCAAAAGAAAACAGATTTCTCCCTATTCCACTAACATCGATGAAGCTTTAACGGGGACACTCACAAGTTTACACAACTGAATGACTCTGTTGCACAAATCTTTCAAACACTGCGCTTAACATCCACCTTCCCTCTCAAACTTGGGTGACTTACTCTCTCGGCTCTTGGAATAAATTACCCAATTTTTCTTCACCTTGACAGGGCTGACAGCTTTGACGTAAGCGCCTAAAGCTAGGGCGGCGTTTCAAGGCCAGTTGAAACGCCGCCCTCATCATTGTCTCTGATTTCCACCTGCGCTCAGGATTTCTACAGGTTTACGTAGCCTCAACCTGCGATCGCCCGACGATCGGTTGAAGTTACGCTTAGAAACCCCTCGAAGAGCTTTGCGCTAAGACTGAACGAAGGTCATAGCGGTCAAGGTTCATCACCTTGTCCCATGCCGCCACAAAGTCATGCACAAATTTCTGCTGCGAGTCCTCAGATCCGTAGACTTCCGCGAGGGCGCGTAGCTGAGAGTTTGAGCCGAAGATGAGGTCAACACGAGTAGCGATCCACTTGAGTTCGCCTGTCTTGCGACTGCTCCCCTCGAACTCATATTCATCTTCAGTAGTCGCCTTCCACGTCGTGCCCAGGTCGAGCAGGTTCACGAAGAAGTCATTGGTCAACGTCTCTGGACGATCGGTGAAGACACCGTGCTTGGACCCTCCAAAGTTCGCACCCAGAACGCGCAAGCCGCCCACGAGAACCATCATCTGAGGGGCTGACAGGGACAGCAATTGCGCCCGATCGACTAGCAGTTCTTCGAGCGATTCGCTGTGTTTGCCGCTAGTGTAGTTGCGGAACCCGTCCGCAGTCGGTTCGAGCACGGCGAAGGACTCAACATCTGTTTTCTCTTGCAGCGCATCCGTGCGTCCTGGCTTGAAGGGAACCGTCACGTCGTGACCGGCATTTTTCGCCGCTTGTTCGACACCTGCACATCCGCCCAGAACGATCAAATCAGCGATCGAAACCTGCTTTCCGCCAGATTGCGAGCTGTTGAACTCCTGTTGGATCGCCTCTAGGGTTTGCAGCACCGTTGCCAGTTGAGTCGGCTGGTTAACTTCCCAATCCTTCTGAGGCGCGAGACGAATCCGCGCTCCGTTGGCTCCACCGCGCATGTCGGAGCAGCGGAATGTTGATGCCGATGCCCAAGCGGTCGAAACGAGTTGGGAGACGGACAATCCCGAAGCAAGGATCTTGTCTTTGAGAGCAGCGATGTCCTGCTCATCAATTAATTCATGGGTGACTGGGGGAATGGGATCTTGCCACAAGAATTCTTCTGCTGGCACCTCCGGGCCGAGATAGCGCGATCGGGGTCCCATGTCGCGGTGCGTCAGCTTGAACCACGCCTTGGCAAACGCCTCAGCAAACTCATCTGGGTGTTCGAGGTAATGCCGCGAAATCGGTTCGTAGATGGGGTCCATCCGCATGGCCATATCCGCCGTAGTCATCATTGGGGCGTGGCGTTTCGACGGATCGTGGGCATCGGGCACCGTATCCGCACCAGCGTCGCCCTTGGGCTTCCATTGCCACGCGCCAGCGGGGCTCTTGGTCAGCTCCCAGTCATATTTGAACAGGGTTTCGAGATAACTGTTGTCCCACTGCGTCGGAGTCGGGGTCCATGCGCCTTCGATGCCGCTGGTGATCGCATCAACGCCGATACCCGTGTTAAAGGTGCTCTTCCATCCGAGTCCCTGCTCCATAATGCTGGCACCCCCAGGGTCATGACCGACGTGCGACGATTCGCCGGCACCATGACATTTGCCAAAGGTATGCCCACCAGCGGTGAGCGCAACCGTTTCGGCATCGTTCATCGCCATCCGACCAAAGGTCTCGCGAATATCGCGCCCTTCGCCAACCGGATCGGGCTCGCCGTTCGGTCCTTCCGGGTTCACGTAGATTAAACCCATTTGAACGGCGGCAAGGGGATTCAGGAGTACCTGGTCATCGTCATAACGCTCTCTGCCAAGCCACGCGTTCTCAGACCCCCAGTAGATGTCCTCTTCTGGCTGCCAAACGTCCACACGCCCACCTGCAAAGCCGATCGTCTTGAAGCCCATCGACTCCAGGGCGCAGTTGCCTGCGAAGATCATCAGGTCAGCCCACGAGATTTTCTTGCCGTATTTCTGCTTGACGGGCCAAAGCAACATGCGCGCCTTATCGAGGTTGGCATTGTCGGGCCAACTGTTGAGCGGCTCAAACCGCTGACTACCGGAACCTGCGCCGCCGCGACCGTCGCCAATCCGATACGTGCCTGCGCTGTGCCACGCCATCCGGATGAAGAGTGGTCCATAATGACCGTAGTCGGCTGGCCACCAGTCCTGAGAAGTGGTCATCAGGTCGAAGATATCTGCCCTGAGGGCAGCTAAGTCAAGGCTCTTGAACTCCTCAGCGTAGTTAAATGCCTCCCCCATAGGATTAGCCTGGGGTGAGTGCTGGTGAAGGATGCTCAGATTCAAATACTTCGGCCACCAGTCTCGGTTCGACGGCTTATGACGAGCTGTAAGTTTCTGACCTCCGCTTGTAAACGGGCATCCGCTTTCGCTGCTCATATTATCTCCTGTCTTTGGAAAAACGCTCATCTACGGTTGCAAATTAGAGCTACCGAGAAAGCGATTTAAATTATCATGAAATAGTCACGAATTTAATCATAATCGATATGAGTCCGTTTTAGCAGCACCCTTAAGCTATTGTAACAAGTGCGATCTCCGATCTCCCGTAGTGCGATCGCCCGCGGCGTAGGTTGGGTTAACGACAGAGTAAACCCAATACGCTCTCCTGTTGACATTCAATCCCCTGTAGCCGATTCAACCCCATCGGTTACAGTCAACTGGATGCGATCGTTGTCCTTCCCAATCATTCACATTGCATCTGAACATCCCCTTCAGGGGATGCAGGTGGATGTTGGGTTTCGCAGACTCAACCCAACCAACGCGAGAGAGACGATCGCACTGGCGCAAGGTAATGGGCAAGGTGTGAGCAGGCATATGAATCGCCTTACATCCTTACTTGTGTAGGACTACCGAAGGTGCTAGAGTGAAACTAAAGAAATATGTTTAGAAAGTTAATTCCGCAATTCTCTTTTGTCTGAGCCAACCGGAGAGATCGGGAAAGGGAGTCTAGATATGACTGAATTTGTGCAACAAAAAATAGCGTCAAAAGAAACTGGTATAAACCAGGAGCATCCATTAACAGTAGGAACATCTGCCGGTTTGGTATGGTTTACAGCATCCCAGCAGTGGATTGAACTGGAAGGTCACAGTGTTACAGCGATCGCTCCAAGCCTGAACGGACTATGGGCGGTGGTTGATGGCAAGTCGGTATGGCATCGGGATTCTGAAGGTGAATGGCAAGTAGTAGCCCCAAGTATTCAAGATTTGCAGTTGAATTGTATTCAGCCACTGAGTGGGAAAGTTCTTGTCGGCACATCTCATGCTCATCTTTTCTGGATTGTAGATGGTGGCATTGAATTCATCCAAAGTTTTGACACGGCTCAAGGACGAGACGAGTGGTATACACCTTGGGGCGGATCGCCAGATGTCCGCTCCATAGCAGGAGGACAATCAGGCGAACTTTACGCCAACGTACACGTTGGTGGCATCTTGCGTTCCCAAGATCGCGGACGTTCGTGGCAGCCAACTATCAATTTGCACTGGGATGTTCACCAAGTCATAACCGTTCCAGATCGTCCTGGTGTCGTGCTAGCAGCTACAGCAGAGGGATTGGCTACGAGTACAGATAGAGGCGATACATGGAGCTTGGATCGAGCTAACCTACACTCCACGTACTCCCGCGCTGTTGCTGTTTGTGGGGAGACGGTCTTGATAAGTACTTCTAGCGGTCCATCTGGTGCTAAGGCAGCAATTTATCGGCGATCGCTCGACCGAGCGGGGACTTTCGAGAAGTGCGATCGAGGTTTGCCGCAGTGGTTTTCGCACAACATTGATACGGGAAGCCTTGTGGCGTTAAAGGATAGAACTGTTTTTGGTACGAGTAACGGTCAGATCTTCCTATCAGAGGATGCTGGCTTGACATGGCAACAGTTTGCCTCAGATCTGCCACCAATTCACTGCTTGAATTTTTCATGACGCAGCCACAAACAATCTTTTAGGAAGAGGAATGAATATTGAGAATCTTTTTAGAATGGACTCCAGTTCTAATTAAAGAGGAGAGGAGTTATGACAGATCGAAAACAAGAGAAAGTTACCTCTGAAGTTCAACAAAAAGTGGCACCAGAAGTAGAAGTTAAATCTCCTGCGGTTGAGGACAGTGAAAACCCAGAAGATCCTATTTCAGAAGCAGGTGAAGTTCCTAAAACGGGTGATGCGCCTGCTGATTGATAGAACTTTTCGCGTATTCATGCCTCGATCCGCTCTCTGACAAAAAGCTGTAAATGTCAGAAATGGCGATCGCGTACGATCCGCAATCCATCTGGTAACTACAGTACTGCTCCCAGTACTGTCTACATTTTCCACCAAATGCTCGCCAAAAAAGTAGACAAAGTAGATACAACTGTAAGCGATCGCCTTTACCAAAGTTTTGATTAGTTAAAGTCTTTTGACTTATGTGCGGGTGGGTTTACTAAATAATTCTAACTCCGATAAGAATTCTGCATAAACCCGCTCCTACGAATGCATGACTTCATTAACAATGTCTCATCGCAGGTGTAACGTGTTCTGCTTCTGTATCGCGATTCACCCCTGGATGTTGTACCGTAAGCACGGAGCAGGGAGCGTGATGCAGGACGTAGTTACTGACACTACCCATAAACAATTCGCTCAAACCAGAGTGACCCCGACGACCCATAATAATTAAGTCAGCTTGCCAATTTCGCGCAAACTCGCAAACAGTACGGCTAGGACTACCAGCTATCTGACTAAACTCCGTTTTCACTCCCGCCGAAGTTGCTTCATCTGTAAGACTTTGCAGCATTTCCAGTCCTTTATTTGCAAACTCGTCCCATCGCTGGTGTTGCATTTGTATGATTTCGCTACTCATCCCATATCCCTGATAGTAGTCTGCATGGGACATTATATAAATATCTGGGCTGCCCTCTTCTTCAGCAGAGAGTACGTGTAATAGCATGACCTTGGCATTAAGTGCCTTTGCTAAGCCTAGTGCTGCCTCAAAAACGCTTCGATTGAGGCTAGATGTATCGAGCGCTACTAATATTTTTTGAAACATATGAAGTTACCTCCAAATGTATTGTTGGTAATTGGTAATTGGTTACTGTTCTCTACCCATTTACAAATTAGTAAAAAACTTTGAGGAAGTTGTGAGGATGCTAGTCAGAATTTAGCCAGCTCACTTTTTTATCTATTGCTACACCATCTAAAATTGTATGTCCCTCGTAACTATTAGCCCGAGATTGAATGACAATATAGACCAAATCTTCATCTGAAATACTTCTGAGAGTTCTCTCACCCTCAGGAGCAACTCGTACTACTGTACCTTCCACGATCGGAAAAACTTTCCCATCAATTTGAAATTCTCCTTTACCTTGTATAAAGAGATAAACTTCTTCATTTTGCTTGTGTTTGTGGTAAAAGGGAATTGCTGCTTTTGCTGGTAACTTATTGAAGGATATTTCGCAACTTGTTAAATCTAAAATTTGCTTGATGAATAACTTGCCTTCAACTTCAATTGCTCTCGATGGTAGCTGAAATAAAAAACGATTTAGCTGTGATAACTTACCTATATTGGCTACAGTAAAATTTTCGCCATGCTTAACTTCGCAGTCAATTGCTGTCATGACTCTAACTCCTATTGAGATTTTAATTTCTACTAGCAATAACTTCTATTTCGACTTTGGCTCCCTTGGCTAAAGCAGATACACCAATGGTCGATCGCGCTGGCGGCTCGGTATCAAAATAGCTAGCATACACTTCGTTAACCGAGACAAAGTCAGTCATATCTGTCAAGTAAATAGTTGTCTTTACTATGTCTTGCAACTGTAAACCAGCCGCAGCTAAAACAGCTTTAATATTCTCCATCAAAAACTCAGTTTGTTCTGCTGCCGAACCAGCGATCGCCACATCGTTTTGAGCATCATAAGCCAGTTGTCCCGAACAAAATATCAAGCTTCCTGTATCGATAGCTTGGGAATAGGCTTTGACAGGAATTGCTACCTCTGGTGCATACACGACTCGTTTAGACATAGATTTCAATTATTAAATACAGACAGGTCTGTATTGATGTTGTTATTAGAATATGTAACAGACAGGTCTGTATCATGTCAATAGGGATATGCCAATGCTACGCCCTGATGAGATGTCAAGATGACGAGAAAACAATGCCAAGCGATCGCAAAACCTCAACCCGCCAGAAGATTCTAGAAGTTGCTGACGATCTGTTCTACCGCGAAGGAATTCGAGCAGTCGGAGTAGATACAATTATTGCTCAGTCAGGAGTTGCCAAAACGACGCTATACCGCTGCTTTCCTTCTAAGGATGACCTAGTGGTGGCGTATTTGGAGGAACGTCAAAACAGCTTCAAGCGATTATTTGAAATTGCGATCGCCCGATATCCAAACGAGCCGAAACAACAGATAATTGCTTTATTTGCCTGGTTAGACAAGTATTTGGCAAAACCCGAATGTTACGGTTGTCCGTTCTTGGTGACAGCATCGGAGTTACCGGAACTAGAACATCCAGCTCACCAAATGGCTGTCGCAAACAGGCTCGCAATTCGCGATCGCCTGGTATCGTTAGCAGTAGCAGCGGGAATGGAGAATCCTCAACAGTTGGGCGTTCATCTTCTCTTATTAATTGACGGTGCATTTACCCAACGGCGGTTATTTGGAATCGAAGGTTTTGATGTAAGATTGAAGCCTATTGTGACTCAATTAGTCGATGCTGATTGAAATACGGAATTTTACATACAGAGAAAAATTTGAACGCAGGCAAAAGCATATGGATGCAAATGAATGCGGATATAGTAGTTGGCGATCGATCGCCGATTGCTTCTGTACGGGCGGATTTTGACTCCTGATTTACTGCCTCGGTTGTAAATCTATTTGCTAAACCCGCTAACTCCTGTACGGGCGGGTTTTGTTCAAAGATTGACTGCTTCAGTTGTAAATCTATTTGCTAAACCCGCCCCTACGATAACTGACAACTGATAACTGATAACTGACTTGACTACGCAATTTTCCTTCCAAATTTCCACTCGTTGCAGCCAAACCAAAGCTCGTGCAGGTGTCTTTGACACTCCTCATGGTGCGGTTGAAACTCCCCGCTTTATGCCCGTAGGGACGCTAGCAAATGTAAAAACTATCACTCCCGCACAACTTCAGGAAACAGGGGCGCAGATGGTTTTGGCAAATACGTATCATTTGCATTTGCAACCAGGGGAAAGGATTATCGAAAAAGCTGGGGGATTACACCAGTTCATGCGCTGGAATCAACCAATTCTAACTGATTCTGGCGGCTTTCAGGTTTTCAGTTTGAGCGAAATGCGTCAGATTACCGATGATGGGGTAATATTTCGATCGCCTCATGACGGACAGATGATTAATTTAACCCCAGAGCGATCGATCCAAATCCAAAATGCTTTAGGTGCTGATGTGATTATGGCATTTGATGAATGTCCGCCCTATCCCGCCAGTCGCGAGGAGGTAGAAGCGGCGACACAAAGGACATACCGCTGGTTAGAACGTTGTATTAGCGCCCACCAGCGCCCCGATCAAGCGTTGTTTGGCATCGTCCAAGGGGGAGTCTACCCAGATTTACGGGCGGCTGCGGCTGAGGCTTTGGCAGGGTTAGATTTACCTGGATATGCAATTGGTGGCGTAAGTGTAGGGGAACCACCAGAACTAATCGCCAAGATCGTACAAGCCACAACTCCGATGCTACCAGTAGATAAACCCAGATATTTGATGGGGGTGGGGACGTATAAAGAAATGGCACAAGCGATCGCATGTGGTATGGATCTGTTTGATTGCGTGATTCCTACACGCCTTGCCCGTCATGGTGCAGCTTTGGTAAACGGGGAACGGTGGAATTTAAAAAATTCCCAATATCGAGAAGATTTTCAACCTTTAGATGAAACTTGCCCTTGCTATACTTGCCAAAATTTCACGCGAGCGTATATTTCTCATTTGGTGCGATCGCAGGAAATTTTAGCTTATACACTGTTGACCATTCATAATATTACAGAATTGGTTCGGTTTACCCAAAAGATTCGCGAGGCAATTTTGAGCGATCGCTTTATGACAGAATTTGCTCAGTGGTTGAGTTAGCAAATGATTGCGTTAAATGAAAGCGATCGAAGAATCTGCATAGATTTTTAAAGCCGCTTTTCTTATTAGTAAAATTGAAATGTAGGGTGAGCATTGCCCACCCTACGATTACCAAAATGATTGACGAATTCAAGTGCAATATTAAATAATCTAAAAGCGTCATATTCCCATGCACCTTTTCTTTATGACGCTACGCAAACCGTTTGCGATTGGTTTAGTTGCCACAACTGCGATCGCAACTTTAGCTATTGTCGCCCGCACTTTTTCCCAGACGAATCAAAGTACTAGCCTTGATACTGGAAATGTTATTTTTCTGCATCCCGATGGTACAAGTCCTTCCCACTGGGGAGCTGCCCGTTTTCTCAATTACGGTTCCGATGGTAGGCTGAATTGGGATCGCATGTCTCATCTTGGTGTCTATTTGGGACACATGAAAAATCAGCTGACTGCCACTTCTAATGCTGGCGCTGTGACTCATGCTACAGGAGTGAAGGTAGATGCTGACTCCTACCGCTTAGACGAAACTGGAAAGCCACTGACAGCACTTTCAGGCAAGCCACAGACAATTATGCAAAAAGCGATCGCCTCTAGCTTAATTATTTTTTTAACTAACGAGTGGTTATCTAGTTTTAAGCTAAAAGAAGTTAGTAAAAATTTGCCTGCGTTTAGTAAAGATTTATCAACTTTTATGGGTTTCCCTTTTCATGTGCCGAATCGCAGTACTAGATGACGATCGCAATTGGTGCATGGCACTTCAGCGCTTTTTGAAAAATACCTTTGAAGTGTCTGTTTTCAATGATGCCAACTCGCTAATCGAAGATTTGATTCAAGATGTGCGGCAGTATGACTTAATTATGGTCGATCTGTCTCTGCCTCCCGATGCTTACGGAGAAATTGACGGGCGAAAATTTATTCGCTATATCAGAGAAGTTTTACTAGAACCTCCCATTCTCGTGTTAGTGACTGCATTTATTGGAAAAAACGAATTGAATAGTGGCGAGATTTTCTGTAAAGAAGCTGATGCTTTCTTAGCTAAAGATGCGGGGTTAGATGAAATTTCACGGCAATTGCAAGAATTATTGGTAAATGGGTAATCAGTTATCAGTTGTCAGTTATTAGAAAAGAAAGGAGACAGGAGAATAGATCTCAATGCTCCCAATCGCTCTCCCCGACTCCCGACTCCCGACTCCCGACTTTCAAAAATATGCGACATAAAAAACATCCAAATCGAGCGGGACTGAACCGAAATTCTCTGTTAAATCGGATTACGAATCGTATCCATCAATCTTTGGAACTACAACAGATTCTCTCTGTTGCGGTGCAGGAGATTCGGGCATTTTTACAAATAGATAGAGTCAAAGTTTATAAATTTCACCCTGACGGAACGGGACAAGTTATTGCCGAAGCGATCGCGGCAAAGCGCTTACCATCTTTGCTAGGGTTGCACTTTCCCGCAGATGATGTTCCTGCCCACGCACGGGAGATGTTTGTCAAAATTGGGGCGCGATCGATTGTGGATGTTCCTCAACAACAGATTAGCCTCAGCTATTTAAAATCTCCCCAAACTACAGGAGATTTGACGGTAGAGGAAGTTCAGCAAAGAACCGTTACAGAAATTCTCCAACGCCCCGTCGATCCTTGTCACGTCGAATATCTCACAGCTATGGGGGTGCAGTCTTCCCTAGTCATCCCAATTCTTCACGATTGCCAGTTGTGGGGACTGCTAGCTTGTCACCACGCGCAACCAAAAACTTTTCATCAGGAACAATTAGACGTGGTGCGACTCGTGGTAGAACACCTCGCGATCGCAATTTCTCAATCTCAACTATTGACGCAAGCACGCGAAAGAGCTATTCGCCAAGAATTAATCAACAAAATTTCGACTCTGCTTCACTCTCCCCACTCAATTCAAACAATTTTGCAAATTGCCCTTGAAAGTATTGTCAACAGCGTTGATGGTTCTGGTGGCAGACTATATCTTTGTCCTACAGGGCAAGCACAAATCACAGAAATTTATACCGATAAAGCCCAACCTCAAGGGATGTTGGAGAACGCTCCATTTTGGCAACAGTTGATGGCTGGTGTTGGTAGAAACCCCCAGCACGGGTATGTAGCGATCGCCAATCTTTATCAAGCACCGGAGTTACTAGAGGTTGTTTCTGCCTTTCAAACTACGAATATCCGCAGCGTATTTGTTATGCCCTTGCATTATGGTAGTGAAACCTTGGGTTGCCTGACCATTTTCCGCGATGCGATCGATACTGATATTACCTGGGCGGGAAGATTCGATCCTGACGAACGTATTTCCAGAGTGAGGGATTCTTTTGAGGCTTGGCGAGAATTGAAACGAGGACAAAGCAAAGAATGGACGAGTTCGGAAATAGAATTAGTCCAAGCTCTAGCCAATCATCTCTCACTTGCCGTCATGCAGCACCGATTGCATGAATACGAACGACAACAGAGGCAATTGTTAGAAAGACGTAATCAAGAACTGAATACTGCCCGCACCCTGGCAGAAGAAGCCAATCGCCTCAAATCAGATTTTCTCTCCTCTACCAGTCATGAATTACGCACGCCCTTAGCAGCCACGCTTAATTATTTGAAATTGCTCAAAGAAGGGCTTTACTACAATGAAGTAGAGTTAAAAGAATACATTCAAATTGCCTATCAATCAGCAGAAAATCTCGTCACCTTAATTAACGATATTCTCGACCTGGCAAAAATTGAAGCCGGAAGATTGGTGATGCATTGGGAAGAATTTGAGCTAATGCCTCTATTGACAGAACTACAACGTTTATTTCAAATTGAGAGCAATTGCAAGGGCATTCCTTTAAGCATCGATTGTCAAGTCGAGCGCATTTATGCCGATAAATTCCGACTGCGACAAGTCCTGACTAACCTCTTGGCTAATGCTTTTAAATTTACCGAAACCGGACAAGTTTGCATTCAGGCGATTACCAAAACTGACGAACCAGCAATTGAAATTTCGGTAACTGATACGGGAATTGGGATCGAACCAAGCCAAGCGGAAGTATTATTTGAGCCTTTTGTCCAAGCAGACGGTTCGGTGAAACGGCGCTATGGAGGTACAGGATTAGGCTTAACTGTCTGTCAGCGTTTAGTAGAACTCATGGGAGGAAAAATCCGCCTAGAGAGTCCAGGTTTGGGACAAGGCACGAAAGTTACTTTTACTCTTCCTGTGAGACAAGGGAGTAGGGAGTAGGGAGTAGGGAGTAGGGAGTAGGGGACAAGGGAGACAAGGGAGCAACTACCAATTACCCATTACCCATTACCACTTTCTGTTGATAACTGATAACTAATAACTGTATATAATTGCGATCGCGCTCTAATTTTTTTCGTAGCCTGCTTGAATATTCTCTTGGTTGATGACGATTACAAATTGGCTCGTAGTACTGCCAAACTCTTGCAACGTCTGGGGGGACATTACGTTTACATTACAGACGATCCAGCAGAAATCTTCCAGCGCTGTCAGACGCAAGCAGTCGATTTGGTGATCATGGATATTAATTTGCCAGACGCACAGTGGCAAGGTCAAGCTGTTAGTGGTGCTGATATTTCGCGCGTGTTAAAAAATCAAGCGCAAACAGCCCAAATTCCGATTATTCTCGTGACAGCTTACGCTTTGGCAGGCGAACGTCAGTTTCTGCTTACTGCTTCCCAAGCTGACGAGTTCGTGGCTAAGCCGATTACTGACTACAACTCTTTTCTAAACCTCATTCGTTACCTTGCGAGTAGTAAGTAGCGATCGGTTGTCGGTTGTCGGTTGTCAGTTTAGAGACGTTACATGTCACGTCTGTACAAAGTTATCAGTGAATTCCGACTTACGACTTACAACTTTACAGGTGGTAATTCATGCAAAATTGTAAACCGAATATGATTAATTGCTAAGTCACCAATCGAAACTTCTTCTTTATTTAGCGGTACGCCATTGCTTTTCACAGTTTCAAAAGAAATACCTTTGCCAATTTCAATGTGATACCAGGCTAAACCCATAAAAAATCTAGCAGGGTAGGGACCTTGTTCTACTACGTCGTCGGGATTTGATTCCATCGGCAACCACAAGTCTAGTCCTGGTAAGTAAAATTCTACCCAAACGTGGTTAAAATCTGGTTGTAGGGGGACTTGCTGGTGTTCGGCATAGGGAGGACACTTGTAGCGCCCGATTGTACGACAAGCGATTCCATTTAAGCGCATCAAAGCTAGTAAAACACCGACATATTCGCCACAGGAACCAACACCGCGATCGAGAACAATATCGGGTGTGTCGATGTGAGGCTTGATTCCATAGGATAATTGGTCGTAGACGTAATTACGGATACTGTACATCTGGCGCAGAATATTGGTTTCGCTACCGATCGCCTCGCGAGCAGCACGACGGACGATGTATGATTCCATTGCTAATTCATCATCATCTACCAAATAACGCTGAGCGAATTCTGGTGGGAGAGGAGGGATATTTTCTACCTCTCTGGGAGCAATGCGATACTTGATGCTGCGGACTTCAACGATCGCTTTCCAACCGAAAAGATGGCGATCGCCTGTTGTTAAATGGTCGAATTTAAATACTGCGACTCGCTGTCCGTCTTGGATTTCTTCTGTAAAAGGCAGACCAATCGGTTCAACGTGGACGACTTTTTGACGGTCGGTGGATGCAGGTAAAGCAATTCGCCACTCTACCTGTTCTAAGTCTACTTCGTCTAGCGGCGATAATTCCTCAGCATAGACCATTTCGATCGCGTAGCCGTTGGAAAGAGCGTAGTGTCCTTGGGAGTTGTAGTGGTATTGCAGCGGATGGATAAAGGTGCGATCGCGATAGGTTAATTCGTGCGATGGGTCTAAATTAGGGTTGTCTCTGATATACGCCTCTTCTGATGCATAAGCGACATATAGTAATGTTTCGTTAGTTTGTGGCTGGGTATAAAAACTCAACCCCGTAGGACATTCAAATGGAGTCAGGACGCTAAATTGAATGTCCCCCGTAGCGCGATCGAGACAATACACTGTCTGTTCCGTGCGATCGCATACCCACAAATTTTCTTCCTTAACTGCAATGTTTTCTATCCCTACCCCTGGAGCAAAAAATCTGGTAATTTGTCCCCCTGTATTGCTGTCAAAAATTAAGATATAACCTGCTTTTTGACAAGTGATGTAAATCGTCGATCGCCACACTGCGACCCCATCGGCAGTGTAAGGTAAGGTAACAAAAGGTTTGAGTTTAAACTCTCCCCACTGGCAACAGTAAACCGTATCGTCCCGCGTACACCATAGAGTGTCTTCCCACACCGCGATTCCCGTTACATCAACAAACTCTTCTGCGGTTTGCCAATTCAAAATTGTGGTGTTATCACTCGTAGGATCGATTTGCAGCAAATACCCTTTGACCTTATCAATGGCTAACAGGCGATCGCCATAACTGGCAATACCATGCAAGGCAGCTGCACCAAAAGGTCTAATTGTCCGTTGCCAAAGGGGTTGAGTCATATGCGTGCGTGAGAGGAGAAGTCAGGAGTCAGGAGTTGTAGGGGCGGGTTTAGCAACAGATTCATCGCTGATGACCATAAATCTTGGTTCAAAACCCGCCCGTACAGGAGTCAGGAGTTGTAGGGGCAAGTTTAGCAACAGATTCATGGCTGGTGACAATAAATCTTTGTTCAAAACCCGCCCGTACAGGAGTCAGGAGTCGGAAGTTAGAAGTCAGAAGCCAGAAGTCACAACACTACTCACTACTTACTACTTACTTCCAAAGGAGGACACGAAAGTGTATGAATTGCAATTTTATCCTGTCTGTCGAATACAGTTAAGTACCGAATGAGACAGGAAGCAAGTATTGAGTGCAGCATTCCGATCGCCGCTCCATGGACAACTGCTTCTATAATTACAATTTAAATAAAATCAACAAAATCAATATTTACTTTTTTCATCTTATTTGATATGGTGAACTCTGCCCACTTTTTCTGCAAGATTAAGTAGGGTAGGTATTACCCGCCCTACTTTACTATTCGCTCTTAGATTGCTAATGTTGAAAATCCAGAGGCTTAATAAATCTTATAGAAAAAGGCGGATATTGCAAGACCTAACGTTGCATATCTTACCAGGAGAAATTTACGGTTTATTAGGGGCAAATGGAGCAGGAAAAACAACTGTAATAAATATTATTTGTAATCTTCTACAAGCAGATAGCGGAGAAATTGCGATCGCCGACCGACCCGTTTCTGGTGCTACAAAGAAAACTATTGGTGTTGTCCCCCAAGAAAATTTACTCTACAAAACCTTAACTTGCACGGAAAACCTTAATTTTTTTGCCCAGCTTTACGGTATTTCAGTTAAACACAGAAAGCAACAAATTCAGTCTTGTTTAGCTGCTGTCAACTTATTAGACTGGGCAAAAACTCCTGTAGAAAAACTTAGTGGAGGCATGAAACGGCGGTTGAATATTGCGATCGCCTTAGTTCATCAACCCAAATTAGTTATTTTAGACGAACCAACTACAGGTTTAGATGTAGAGGCGCGTTACGAGATTTGGGAATTAATTCTGCAACTCCAACGTCAAGGAACTACTATTTTACTCACCACTCATTTATTAGACGAAGCCGAACGTCTTTGTCATAGAATTGGAATTTTGAAAAATGGTCAAATAATCGCTGAAGGTAGTTTAGCTCAACTACGTCAACGCATATCTGCTGAAGAAATTATTATCGTACAGACACCTGAAGAGGAAAAAGCGATCGCTCGGGCAATAGAATTAGGTTTTAACTATCGTTACTATGGCAGAGATCTTGCTTTTTGGCTCCCAGAACCTTTAGATTTAAAAGAAATTATTTCCCTCTTTGAAGGCATTCCCCTTAATGCTATTTCCCGTCAACCCGTGCGACTAGAATATATTTATTTAGAAGTCACTAAATCAGTGGCTAGTGGCTAGTGGCTAGTGGCTAGTGAGTAGTGAAAATACAAATGACAAATGACCCATTACCCATTACCCATTACCCATTACCAATCCTCCCATAATATAAGTAGCATGTATGGCGCGATCGTCTCCCATAATGACTAGGGTAAATATTCTTTCTGCTAATTCTTCTAAAGATGTTGGAGTTGCGTCAGAATTACGAAATGCCATTAATGGTGTAGCACGCGGATCTAAGACAATAAAATCTGCTTCTTTGCCAGGGTCAAAATTACCAATTTTATCCTCTAATTTGAGTGCTTTTGCTCCTCCTAAAGTTGCTAAAAATAGTGCTTGAAAGGGTGAGAGTTTTTGTTGCCTTAGTTGAGCGATTTTGTATGCTTCATTTGCGGTTCGTAGGAGAGATAAACTCGTTCCACCACCTACATCTGTACCCAAACCAACTTTCACAGGACAATCTTTTGATTTAGCTGTTCCAATTCTAAATAGTCCGCTACCTAAGAATAAATTTGATGTCGGACAAAATGCGATCGCGGCATTTGCTTGGGATAATCTCTGAAACTCTTCATCAGTTAAGTGAACTCCGTGGGCAAACACAGAGCGATCGCCTACTAATCCGGCGCGATCGTACACGTCTAAATAACCCTGACTTTCGGGAAATAATTGTTTGACAAATGCAACTTCATCTACATTTTCTGATATATGAGTATGCAAATAAACATCGGGAAATTCTTTTAAGAGTCTTCCGGCTATTTGTAATTGCTCGTTGGTTGAAGTTATGGCAAAGCGAGGAGTCACAGCATAAAGCAAGCGGTCTTTTTTATGCCATTTCTGAATGAGTGCTTTTGTTTCTTGATATGATGTTTCTGCGGTATCGGTCAGAAAATCTGGAGCATTACGATCCATCATCACTTTACCAGCGATCGCCCGCAGATGGCGGCGGTTAGCTTCCTCAAAAAAAGCATCTACAGACTCAGGATGAACGGTAGCAAATACTAATGCTGTTGTCGTACCATTTTTCAATAATTCATCGAGAAAGATAGCGGCTACTTTTTGAGCATAGGCTTTATCTTTAAATTTCCCTTCAGTGGGAAATGTATATTTGTTCAACCACGTTAATAATTGTTCCCCGTAGGCGGCGATTATTTCTAGTTGGGGAAAGTGAACGTGAGTGTCAATAAATCCCGGCACTATCAGCATCCCAGGATAAGCAGTTATTGAAATTTCTGGGTATTTATGTTGAAGACTGTCGTAGGTTCCTATTTCTTTAATTTTGCCATCTTCTAAAACTAATAATCCATCAGGAATATAGCGCGCGCTTTCTAATTCAGATATATAGAATGGATCGGCAATAAAATCTAGAAACGAACTACGAAAAGCCTTGAGAGATGACATAAAGAATCTCTGACGAATAACTTCAAAACAGGCGCACAGATGTACGCCCCTACTATCAACTTCTCAAATTCAAACTAAACTTCTCGACTAAAGATTCTCTGACCTTTTGATGTACGGGTTCTACTTCTGCGTCGGTCAAAGTGCGATCGCTTGCCCGATAAACTAATCGAAAAGCCAAACTTCTTTGTCCTGCGGGAACACCTTGACCCCTATACTCATCAAATAATTCTACCGACTCTAGTAGCTGACCACCTGCATGAGCGATCGCCCGTTCTAATTCTGCTACCGAGACATCTACGGGGGCAAAAAAAGCAATATCTCTGTCGGCAGCTGGGTAATTAGAATAAGGTTTGAAGCGAGGAACGAGCATTTCCTCTACATCCAAAGCATCAAATAGCAAATCTAAATCGAGTTGGAAAACATAAACCTCATCCGGTAAACCTCTTTCTTGCCGTAACTGGGGATGCAACTGTCCGAAGACACCTAAGCGGTTTCCTTGCAACCACAAAGAAGCCGTGCGCCCTGGGTGTAAGCGCGTATCTTGTCGGCTGGGTTGATATTCGATCGACAATCCCAAACGCTGAAATACGCTTTCTAATATACCCTTTGCCTCATACCAACTCATCGGGCGATCGCGTCCGGCGCTGACCCATTTACCTTGCGTGGCATCGCCACCTAAAATCCCTCCAATCGCCTCCATTTCATCGATTCCAGCTTCATCTTGATTGAAGATTCGTCCAATTTCAAAACCATTGAGCGCCCCATTTCCCTGTTCCAAATTATATTGGAAGGCATCGACTAAACCAACCATCAAATCCGTGCGTAGGGCTGCATATTCGGCGAATAAAGGGTTAGCCAGCACCACTTGCCGATCTTCCCCTGGTTTCACTAAAGAATAGTGCATTAATTCTGTTAATCCTGCCGATCGCATAG
The DNA here is from genome assembly GCF_032860985.1 of Chroococcidiopsis sp. SAG 2025. GTDB lineage: Bacteria > Cyanobacteriota > Cyanobacteriia > Cyanobacteriales > Chroococcidiopsidaceae > Chroococcidiopsis. Next base: position 3,964,546 of record NZ_JAOCNC010000001.1, on the reverse strand, counting down.
CTTCTCGGATTTGCCGCGTTAGCTGTTGTTCGACCGAAAGAAAGCCAAATTCTGTTGCTTCTGGCAGCGTGGTGCAGAATTTATCGTAACCGTAAACACGGGCAATTTCTTCAATTAAATCGATTTCCCGCTCTAGGTCGCGATAACGATAGGGTGGTACGGTAACGATCCAGACTCGCTCTTTTTCTGCATCTGGCGTGACTTGACAGCCCAACGCCATCAAAATTTGTTGCATTTCGTCCGGCTGCAATTCTCCATCCGTATCGCCAAGATCGACTAAGCCTAAAATTTGATTGACGCGATCGAGGCGCAGTTGGATCGATCGCGATAGCGTACCCATATCCGGTCTGCGATCGGCAATTTGCTGACTTACCGCCGTACCTCCAGCTATTTGCTGGATTAAACTAATGGCGCGACGACAGGCTAATTCTAATTCAGCATAATTCACACCGCGCTCGTACCTTGCCGAAGCTTCTGTACGCAAACCCAAACTGCGCGCCGAACGACGGATCGCCACAGAATCAAATAATGCTGCTTCTAATAATAGATTTTGAGTTGTGTCGCCAACTTCCGTTGCTTCTCCTCCCATCACTCCAGCTAAAGCTACAGGTTTCTCATTGGCTGTAATCAGCAGAGTTTGGCTAGTGAGGTTGCGGTTTTGTCCGTCTAAAGTTTTTAAGCTTTCTCCTGATTCAGCAAAGCGAACGCCAATTGTGAGGGGCGAGGAGCGAGGAGTGAGGGGTGAGGGGTTGGATTCCTCTTTGGTGACTGCTAATAGGCGATCGCGATCGAATGCGTGTAGCGGTTGACCCCACTCCAACATAATGTAGTTGGTTGCATCCACCACATTATTAATCGGTCGCATTCCTGCTGCTTGCAAGCGCTGTTGCAACCATTTTGGAGAAGGTGCAATTTTTATTCCCTCAATCGCAGTACCGATATAAGCCGGACAAGCTTGCGGTTGGAGAACGGCGAGCGCTAATTCTGCCGTTGTTGGAATCGATAAAGCATTTGGTTGTGGTAATCTCAGCGTTGCTCCAGTTAAAGCCGCCACCTCTCGCGCAATCCCTACCATGCACAAAGCATCGGCACGATTTGCCGTTGCTGTCAAGTCTAAAATTGTGTCGTCTAAACCTAGAAGGGGGCGAACGTCATCACCCAACTGTAGGGGCGCACGGCTGTGCGCCCCTACTTCATCAAAAATATGGATACCAGCAGATTCTTTCGATAGTCCTAGTTCTGCTAGGGAACAAATCATGCCTTCGGAACGCACTCCCCGCAGATTGGCAGCACGAATTTTTACGTCAATTTTAGGTAAGTAAGTGCCGACGGTAGCAACTGCTACATAGATATCTGCACGTACATTCGGTGCGCCACACACAATATTTAAAGGTTCGCCTTTGCCAATATCGACCTTCGTGACGCTCAATTTATCGGCGTTAGGGTGGCGCTGACACTCCAGCACTTTGCCGATGACGACACCATCAGCCCAAGTACGACGGTCTTCGATCTCTTCCACCTCGAAGCCAGCCATAGTGAGCGTATGAGCCAACTCCTCTGGAGTCATCGTGATATCGACTATTTCCCGCAGCCAGTTCAAAGAGATACGCATGGAGTGTGTTTGCTTGTTTCAATCGCAGCTCATCTATCTTACAAAATTCTCGATCCAAAACCTACGTGCTTTTACCCCCTAGTCCAACAGCTGGCTAATTGATGTTTAAACAAAACTCACAATTACCAGATATTGCTGCCAATAACTTTAGCAATTCTTCAACGATTCTCCGCAAGACTAACCTAGTAAAAGTCGATTTTTCTTTGAATAATTGATTCAGAGTGTAACAACTCTGTTTACGTCCATTGTGCAACGTCGAGTCTGTTATGAGCTACTGCTTAAATCCAACTTGCCAGTCTCCAGAAAACCCAAATTCTGTCGCACAGTGTCAGTCTTGTGGGTCGCCCCTGCAAAAACTGCGCGATCGCTATCGCGTGACGCAAGCACTAGCCCAAGGCGGCTTTGGTGCAACCTTCTTAGCTCAAGACGATAGTTTACCCGGACAACCCTGGTGCGTCATTAAACAACTACGTCCCTCAATCAACACACCTGATGTTTTGTCAATGGCGCGGGAATTGTTCGCCAGAGAAGCACAGACCCTTGGCAAAATTGGCAATCATCCCCAAGTGCCAAGATTATTAGACTATTTTGAAACCGATCAAGAATTTTATCTAGTTCAAGAATTCGTCAACGGTTTAACCATCCAGCAAGAGATCAAGCGTAAAGGTCCAATGAGCGAAGCTGGAATCAAGCAATTTTTAAGTGAAATCTTAGGCATTTTAAAATACATTCACTCCCAACAAGTTATCCATCGAGACATCAAGCCCAATAACTTGATCCGCCGTAGTGAAGATGGCAGACTGGTATTGATTGATTTTGGTGCGGTCAAAAACCAAGTTAGCAAAACCTATAGCAGCCAAATCGAAAATACCACCCTGACTGCTTTTTCTGTGGGAACGAATGGCTTTGCACCACCAGAACAAATTGCAATGCGCCCAGTCTACGCCAGCGATATTTATGCTGTGGGCATCACCTGTATTTTCCTCTTAACTGGAAAATCTCCTAAAGATTTTGACTATCACCCTTCTACAGGTGAAATGCTCTGGGAGCAAGAAGTCAGAATTAGTCAGCACCTAACGACCGTCCTGCGGAAGATGGTTGAGGCTTCCGTCCGCCACCGCTATCAATCGGCTGATGAAGTCCTGAAAGCTTTGGAGATGGAACCATACTTTGACAGCATCTCGTCTGGGATGGCTACGCAAATTCGCCCGCGCCCTACGAGTACCCCTGCTTCCCAACCTTCTCAATCTTCGCAATCAGTTTATTCTGGGTTGAATTCCCATCAGCAGTACGTAGCAGCATTAGCTCAAAACATTCGGGCGCGGCGCGAGCTGGGTGCTACGACTGGTGTAAATACTCAAATGACTCGCCAACAGCCAGTTGCTGCTAGAGCAAATGCTGTAGCAACCGTAAAAACCCCTAGCCCAACCAAATTAAAATCCAAAGAAGCGGAGCGTTTAGATTCTGGCAGTTTACTGAATGCATACATCAATGGCAGAAGAGATTTTACCTCTCAGGACTTGAGCGCGATCGATTTACGGAGAAAAAATCTTGCAGGTATCAAATGTTACGCTTCCAGGCTCGATCGCGCAAATCTGCAAGAAGCAGTTTTGTGTAACGGTGATTTTGGGCAAGCTTGTCTCAGTCAAGCCAATCTGAGAAATGCCGTATTGACCAAAGCATACATGAGTTATACCGATTTGTCGGGAGCCGATTTACGCGGTGCAGATTTGAGCGGTGCTTATCTAAGCAATGCTAACCTCAGAGGCGCAAATTTGTGCGGTACTAATCTAACTGGTGCGACTCTTTCTGACGATCAGCTGGCGCTGGCTAAGACAGATTGGTTTACTAAAAAGCCTAATAGAAGGGGATAGTTTTATACATTTAACTAGCCTTATCGGTGCGATCGAAACGCTTGTCACTATTAGCTCTAGACATTTTGACTTTTGACTTTTGACTTTTAACTTACTTAGTCTAAATTGCTGCTGAGTAAGCTTCATCCACTTTAAGTGTTGTGCCAGAGATGAATTTGGCATCGTCAGAAATTAGAAAAGCTACCGTTTTCGCTAGCTCGATATAAGTCGCAGGACGACCGTGCATTAGATCTTTTGGTACGTTCCACCCAGTCAGTTCTTCCATACTATCTGCTACAAAAAAAGGGGCAACGGAATTCATCCGAATTTTATCTGCTCTGTAGCGTTTGGCGTACAGTTTTGTGAATCCTTCCATTGCAGCCCGCAACGTACCGCTAAAGGGCGTTCCTAATTCTGGTTCGCGCGAATCGCAAGCTGATATATTGACGATCGCCCCACCTCCTTGTTGTCGCATTGGTTCTGTTACCAGTCTTGCCATGCGGACAACGCTAAGAAACAGCATTTCAAAATTCTCCCGCCACATTTCATCCGTAATAGAAAGCAAATCTGGTCGCGGCGGATCGCCAAAATTATTTACTACGGCATCGATTCGTCCAAATCGATCTAATGTTGTTTTGACTAATTGCTGTAAATCTTCAGGATTAGCGATCGATCCTTGCGTCGCAATTCCGTTTAATTCCGCTGCTAAATCGAATACACTCTCGTTTCGCGCCATTAGGGAAACTTTATAACCCCGCGCTGCTAACTCCCTAGCACAACCTGCTCCAATCCCACGGCTAGCAGCCGTAATTATGGCAACTCGTTGAGTATTCATGACCGATTTAATAAATTTTTTACTTTACAAAGCATCGTACTATCTTCCCCATAATTTTGTAAAGATTTTTCTTTACTTAGTTTTGCTCCCAGGGTTGACGATTCGCAATCGCGCCTGTGGTGTCGATTGCAACCCAAAATCTATCTCAGGAAGAATAGAGAAAGACATTTATCTCTCATATGGTAGAAGATAGCAGCTAACCAAGGTATGCAATAGATACCTCTAAGCATTCCATGCCAAAAGTTACCCGCTCCCAGATTGCTTCCTACGGGGTTGCCATCCTTGTCGTAATGCTAGCTCTGGCGCTCATGCTGGGGTTAGACTCTTGGTTGGGAATGACAAAAACTCCGTTTTTGCTGTTTTATGGGGCAGTAGCGATCGCGGCTTGGTATGGAGGGTTAAAACCTGGAATAGTAGCAACTATCTTATCGATTCTATTCAGTAATTACTTCTTTCACTACCCGACTTATACATTCATAGTTGACCTGCCCGACTTGTTGCGGCTAGGATTGTTTGCCTTACAAGGAGTCATGGTTAGCTATCTGTGCGAGGAGTTACGCATAGCAAAGCACAGAGCAGAGATCGACCGACAGCGGGAACAGAAAGCCAAAGCCCAAGCAGAGGTAATGCAACAAAGATTGGCTTTTTTGGATCGTGCCAACACCGTACTCACGTCTTCCCTCGATTATGAAACAACGTTGCGATCGGTTGTAGAACTAACTATTCCCGAATTTGCCGATCTCTGCACTGTCGATATTCTCCCCGCAGACTTGGCGATTAATCCTCTGGTTGCCGTTCAAGCCAAAGATCCCGATCGAGCAGATTTGGTGCGTCAACTTACAGCTGCCTATCCTTTAGATTTAAACGACCAAGCACACCCAATTACTAGAGTTTTTCAAACAGGGCGATCGGAATTAATCCCTGAAGTCACAGAGGCAAACTATGTAGCTATGGCGCAAGATGCCGAGCAGTTGGAATTTTTTCGGCAATTAAAGATTAAATCTGCAATTTGCGTCCCACTGCTTGCGCATGAGGAAGTGTTCGGCGTACTATCGCTGATGCTGACAACATCTCAGCGTCATTACTGTAACGAAGATTTAACCCTAGCTGAGGAATTAGGGCGGCGAGTCGGGTTGGCAATGGAAAACTCTCGCTTGCATCGCCAATTAAAACAAGCAATGCAACGACAAGAAGCAACCCTGGCATTGATCGATACTTGGTTGGCTAGTTCTCCTGTCGGTTTAGCTTTTTTAGATACCAATCTTCGTTACGTCCACGTCAACCAAGCCTTGGCAAACATCAATGGTATCCCTCTCAACGACCACTTCAATCGCAGCGTGCGAGAAGTGCTACCAAAGTGGGGTGATATGCTAGAACCATTTTTGCGGCAAGTGTTGCAAACGGGAGAGCCACTGCTTAACCAAGAACTCAGCGGTGAAACAAACCTCCCAGGAGTTTATCGCCATTCTCTAGTCAACTTCTATCCCGTTTGTCTGGCAAGCGGTCAAACATTGGGTATAGGTGCAACTGTAGTCGATATCACTCAACTCAAACAAACCCAGACATCGCTAAGTCAACGAGAGGCAGAACTCAGCCTCATTACCAACACCGTTCCCGCATTAATTGCCTACGTCGATACCAACCAGCGCTATCGCTTTGTAAATCGCACCTACGAACAATGGTTCGGTCATCCCGCTACAGAAATTTGTGGCAGGCATATACGGCAAGTCTTAGGCGAAGCTGCTTACGAGAAGATTCGCCCTTATGTAGAGCAAGCACTAGCAGGGCAAGCAGTTAGATACGAAAGTCAAGTTCCCTATCAAGATGGCGGAGTGCGTTACATCGAAGCAGTTTATATTCCTCAGTTCGACAGTCGAGGACGGGTAGAGGGATTTGTCTCTTTAGTCAGCGATATTAGCGATCGCAAACGCGCCGAACTAGAGCGCGATCGCCTGTTGCAGCAAGAGCAAGCGGCACGTCAACTCGCAGAGTTAAATATCCAGCGAATTTACCAATTACAAAATTTAACTGCTGCTCTAGCTCAAGCATTGACGACAGAGCAAGTCAGAGAAATTTTACTGCATCAAGGACTAGCTGCCTTCAATGCCACAAGAGGCTGGATCGGCGTGCTGCACGAAGATGGTAAGACAGTAGAGATTGTCTGCTCGATTGGCTACCAGGAAGAAGAAATTGCCTCCTATCGGCACGTACCGCTAAATTCGTCACTTCCCCTTACCGATACAATCCGCACGGGGGAAATGGTCATAGCGCGATCGCCTGCTGAATATCAACAGCTTTATCCGAGTCTTGCAGACACATATATTGCTTCTGGTTCTCAAGCAATTGCCAGCTTACCATTGACAATCGAAGGACGAACGATCGGTTCTTTAGGGCTAAGTTTCAATCAGTCCCGCGATTTCGATCTGGCGGAACGTGCTTTTATGATAACTCTAGCGCGGCAATGCGCCCAAGCTTTGGAGCGATCGCGGTTGTACGATGCTGAAAAAGTGGCAAAAGAGGCAGCAGAATCCGCAAATCGCATTAAGGATGAATTTTTAGCCGTACTATCGCACGAATTGCGATCGCCCCTCAATCCGATCCTCGGTTGGGCAAAATTATTGCGATCGCGTCAATATAGTGAAGCAGCAAGGAACCGCGCCTTAGAAACCATCGAGCGCAATGCTAAACTCCAAGCCCAACTCGTAGACGATCTGCTTGATGTCTCCCGCATTCTCCGAGGCAAACTCGCATTAAAATTCGTCCCGGTGGATCTCATCAGTACGATCCGAGCTGCCATGGAAACAGTGCAATTAAGTGCTGAAGCGAAGCAGATTCATTTAGTTTTTGAGGGAGCAGGGAGCAGTGAGCAGGGAGCAGGGAAGAGAGCTGAGGGAGAAAAACGAATCCAAAATCCAAAATCTAAAATCCAAAACTTCCCGACTCCCACTCTCCCACTCCCGATTCCCCTAGTTCTAGGGGACTCAGGACGATTGCAACAGGTAGTCTGGAATTTGCTATCTAATGCGGTTAAATTTACTCCTGCTGGCGGACGAGTCGAGATTTCGCTCCAACTTCCGAATCCCGACTCCCACTCTCCCACTCCCGACTCCCAAAAATCTGTCCAAATCCAAGTTTCCGACACTGGCAAAGGTATTAGTCCTGATTTTCTACCTTATGTATTCGACTACTTCCGCCAAGCCGATAGCAGTACAACTCGGACTTTTGGCGGATTGGGTTTAGGACTGGCGATTGTACGTCACTTAGTAGAGTTACACGGTGGTACGGTTGGGGTAGATAGTCTCGGTGAAGGACGGGGAACTACATTTACTATGACATTGCCTTTATTGGAAGGGAGCCGGGAGTCGGGAGTCGGGAATCGGGAGATGCATCACTCGCCATCCCAAACTCAGCAATTACTGTTGCAAGGCGTGCGCGTACTAGCAGTAGACGACGATCCAGATATGCGAGAGTATGTGAACTGCGTGTTACAACAGCATGGAGCAAAAGCAACGGTCGTGAGTTCGGCAGAAGATGCATTAATGGCTTTGTCTCAACAAATGCCGGATATCATTTTGAGCGATATCGGGATGCCACTGATAGATGGTTACATGTTGCTAGAAAAAGTCAGAAGTCTGGTACAGTCCCGATCGCTGTCAATTCCTGCAATTGCCCTAAGTGCTTATGCTGGAGAATACGACCAACAAAAGGCACTCGCCGCAGGATTTCAGTTGCATTTGCCTAAGCCTGTAGATCCTGATGAATTGGTGAAAGCGATCGCGGAGATTGTCTCGACAACTCGCTCCTGCGATCGCTCCTAACGCAACAAATAATTCATCTCGATTACGCTATTCAGTTATTATGCGTGTCGTTTTTGATGCCAGTTCCAAGCATGGCTGATAATTTTATCTATCTCTGGATATTGGGGATTCCAACCCAGAATTTTTCTGGCTTTTTCACCACTACCGACGAGTGCGGGCGGATCTCCAGCGCGGCGATCGCTTTCCACAACTTTAATTTCTCTTCCCGTAACTTGCTTGGCAGTATCGATGATTTCTCTAACTGAAAAACCATTACCGTTACCTAAATTAAAAATTGTTGAATCTCCACCTTGTAACAGATATTCCACACCCAGAATATGAGCATCGGCTAAATCGCTAACATGGATGTAATCGCGAATACAAGTTCCATCAGGAGTATCGTAATCAGTACCAAAGATTGAGACAGACTGGCGTTTACCTAAAGCTGTTTGCAGTACCAAAGGAATTAAATGAGTTTCTGGATCGTGGTCTTCTCCTAATAATCCGGTTGGATCTGCACCAGCAGCATTAAAATAGCGAAAACAGACAGATTTGAAGCCATAGGCAACATCAAAGTCAGCTAAAATTCGCTCTACCATCAATTTAGTCGCACCGTAGGGATTAATTGGACTTTGGGGATGGTCTTCGGGAATCGGTACTGTTTTAGGTACGCCGTAGGTAGCGCAAGTAGAAGAGAAGACGAATTTATCGATCGATGCAGCCTGCATTGCCTCTAGTAAGGTAAGCGTGGCAACGACGTTATTACGATAATATTTATCTGGAGTCGTGACAGATTCGCCCACATATGCATATGCAGAAAAGTGCATGACAGCGGCGATGTCGTACTTAGCAAATAATTCGTCTAATAAGGGGCGATCGTTAATATCACCAACAATCAAATCCACCTGTAAAACCTGTTCGACCAAATCGCGATGTCCGTACACAAGGTTATCGAGAACGACTACACCGTATCCAGCCCGTTTGAGTGCTAATACTGCATGGGAACCAATATATCCCGCTCCACCAGTAACTAAGATTGTAGGTTTTACAGACGACATTCTCTTCTCCCCTTTGCTCCAACAATCTTTTAATTTAACTGATTATTCAGTTGTCAGTGCTGAGGATTTGTCCTGCGATTAAGTGAAGTTGAGGAAAAGCGATAGATGCGATCGCACTATTTCCTTCAAACACATTTTCTTCGTAAAGTCCCTCCACCAGCGTTAGCACCGTAACTCGATCGAGCTGCGGATCGACAATCCAATATTCAGCAATTCCTCTGGCTGCATATTCCGACCGCTTGTAGCGGTAATCTCGATCTGCGTTAATTTTGCCAGGGGAGACAACTTCAACAACTAATGCTGGTGGTGGCATATCTGAAGTAATAGTCGATCTCGTTGCGCCTTGTAAGATGGTTGCTAGTTCCTCTGTCAACACAACTAAATCGGGGATGCGGGTAGTAGAACGGAAACCACTGACAACACTCTCAACTTTGTTGCTTAATTGGACGATCGGAACGAACCGGAGAAACTGAGTCAGCAAAAACAGCGAGATTTGGACGTTTTGAGGACTTTCTGGTGGCACTGCTACTAACTCTCCTGCCACCAGTTCGTATCGATTGTCCGTGCCGTCATCGTAGTTGAGATATTCTTCAAGAGTCAGTCTTCTGGTGGCTGTAGTCATAAGTTACCGAAAATTGCGATGCATCCAATCGGCTACTTCTAATTTAAACATCTCAAGTTCCATCTTGTAGTATTTATTAGTCCGTCCGATTGGTGTCATTTCCAATCTTTGCATCACGCGGATTGAAATTGTATTATCTGGTCTGGCAACTGAATAGATTGTGGGTAATTTTAGAGTATTAAATCCATAGTCAAGAATTGCCTCTGCTGCTTCCGTAGCATATCCATTCCCCCAAGCAGACTTCTTGAGATGCTAACCAATTTCATAATCTTGCGTCCATTGTTCTACTTCATCTCGCAAGGGAATGAGAATAATTGTACCGAGAATCTCTTGATTTTCCTGATTGAAAACCGCCCAAAAACCTCCGCCATTGAGTTGAGTCGATAACGATACCCATCGCTCCAGTAGTTTAACTGCGTCTTCAACACTATTGGTTTTCGTAATCAGAAATCGCGTCACTTCTGGATCGCTATAGATCTGAAAAGCCGATCTTGCATCCTCTTCAGGAATCCAACTACGAATGATGAGGCGATCGGTTCTCGTTCACTACGGTTCAGTTAAGGCTCAAAGTGTTGTAAATTAAGCATTGTTCCCAAGAATGGAAAGTGAGTGTAGTGCATCTGAAGGATTTCTCATTGTTGTCTCCTACGATACAAAGTAGTGATGTGTTCAAAGCGATAGAGGCAGCCATCCCATCCACGGAGATCGAGCAAGCGATCGCTAAAACTAAAGTTTGTGAACAACGTAAACGCTCGTTACCAGCACAATTGGTAATTTGTTTGGTAATTGCGATGAGTCTGTGGTCACGAGATTCGATGAGAGATGTGCTGAAAAACTTAATTGATGGGCTGAGCGAAGCATGGGTGAAAGTGGGGAAATACTGGCGAGTTTTTTGTAAATCAGCAATAACGCAAGCCCGACAACGATTAAGTCCAAGGGTGATGAGTCAATTGTTCCATCAACTGGTGCGACCAATGGCTAGCACCGATACCAAAGGAGCATTTCTCAATGGATTGCGAATTGTGGTAATTGATCGGACTTGCTTCGATCTGCCAGACAGCGATGAAAATGCGAGAGTTTTTGGTCGTCCGAGCAGCCGTCCTGGCACACAAGCCGCATTTCCCAAACTGCGATTAGTCATTTTGGTAGAAGCAGGAACACATTTAATCTTTGATGCATTGATGTGTCCATATCGAATAGGAGAACGAGTGCGGGCATTAAGATTATTACGCTCCGTGAGTTCAGGGATGTTGTTGATGTGGGACAGAGGGTTACATTCTTATGCAATGGTGCAAGCAACTGTCACAACTGGTAGCGATTATTTAGGAAGAATTCCCGCAAATGTCAAGTTTTTGTGCGAAGAACCACTGGCGGATGGTTCTTATCTGAGTTGGATTTATCCACCTGCTAAATTCCGCTCAAAAGCTTGCCAGCCCATACAAGTCCGAGTGATTGAATACACAATTGGTAATACCGACAACCCAGAGGAACAACTAAGATATCGCTTAATTACCAGCTTATTGGAATTGGAGAAATTTCCGGCTCAACTACTGGCGATTGAATATCATCAACGCTGGGAAGTAGAAAATACTATTGATGAACTCAAAGTACATTTATCAGGACGAAAAACTCATATTCGCTCTCAAAAACCGCGTGAAGTTGTGCAGGAAGTTTACGGGTGGTTGTTAGGACACTGGGCTGTGCGGTTATTGATGTTTCAAGCTGCAAAGAGCGCGGGTATCACTCCTTTGCGTCTGAGTTTCACTGGGACATTGCGAGTTATTCGTCGTGCTATCCCGAAATTTCAACGCTTGCAATCACAAGAACTCCCCTTTTTTTAAGTTGGTTAACTGTAGAGATTTTAGACACTCTGTTACCTGAACGAGTTTCTCGTACCAATCCCAGAGTTGTAAAAAAACCTGTATCCAAGTTTCGCTCAAAAAAGCCAAGACATCGAGCCACCCCCTCCCGAACCAATCCTCCTATTTTCTTTATCCTCAGCACAGCGTAGCCTTAAATGAACCGTATTGGGTTTTAATGATGTTACTCATGTCAATTGTGCTTGGAAAATATTTTGTACTCCGATAAATATTCTTGTAGAGACGTTACATGTAACGTCTCTACATTTCCGTTCTATCTTGGTACAAGATTAAATTTTTTGCTGCTTAGCAATCACGCGATCGCGCAAACATAAAAGCGGCTTATCCTTAATTCCGACACTATTTAATCCGTCCACAGTTTGAAACAAATAATCAGCACTAGAACCGAGTTCTCCCTTAGCAGTGGCAAGAGTATCAACAGTAGCGTCAAAAGAAATATTACCCGCGTAACCCGAACGATGTCGATTGACAACAAACGCGATCGCCTCTACAACTTGCTTATCGTGATAAAACTTGACCCAAGTAGGGACGTAGGAACCAACAATCATTTCTCGCCGCCAGACGATCGTTAATTCCGACATGACATGAGCCGCAGCGATTCTGTAGGCAATGCCGCGACAACTACCACCGCGATCGAGTCCCAAAACCAAACCAGGATTATCCGGCGTACCGCGACCGAGAGGAGTCCAGAGGCAAAAACGGCGATGCAAACCGTAAATCGTCCCAGTGCGATATTCAGCAAAATGAAAAATTGGGTTCCAAATCAGAGAACCGTATGCAAACAACCAAATATCAGAATTGGGTTTTTGTCGCGCTAAAGTTTGTTGAATAGATGCCTGCAACTCTGCCTCGCTCAGCAGGTGTTTTCCCAAACTAGATTGAGCGATCGCTTTTTGTAGCAGCCCTGATTCGAGATAGGCGCGGGTGAGAATCATAGCAACGGCGAGAAGAACTGCCTCAGACTTCAACCATCCTACAATAGCGTTTCTACGTAAGTAGCTAGATTTAAGCTAGCCAACAGAACCCTACACTATCTAAGTAGTGGAAAGCGGGTGAGGCAGTGAGAATAGGGCGTAACAACTGGCATATTTTCCCAAGACTATTTAGATGGCTGCGACATCTCCCCTCAAGTCTGCGTACTCTACTGCTTGTGGCGGTTTACGTTTTAGCTGGGCTAGGTCTAGAAGAATTAGCCGCTGTCTTTGACACGGCGGCAGCGATCAGCCCTTGGGAACCATCAGCCGGACTTCACTTCGTGCTTTTGTTGGGGTTTGGTCTGCGCTATACTCCTGAGTTGCTGCTCATCCCGTTGCTACATATGTTAGTGGTGAGTCCACTAAACATTGCTCCGTTATACGTGTTGCTCTGTGCTATCTGGATAATGCTAGGCTACAGTCTAGCCAGTGCTTTGTTGCTGCACAAGTTACATATCGATCCATACCTCCGCCGTTTTCGTGACGTTTTTAGCTTTGCTATTGTCACTTTTATTACATCGCTCGTAGTTTCTGGGCTATATGTAACGACGTTAGCGGCAGCTAGCAGTCTTTCTTGGTCTCAATGGACGGTACAAGTCATCCGCGAATGGGCTGGAGAGGCTACTGGCATTGCAATGTTAGCGCCGCCGCTTTTGCTTTTGTTACGCATAGTATCTGAGGCTAAGTGGCAGGTTACTCAAGAAAGACCGACGCAGCAGATCCACCCAGATCGGTTGAGGAGTCAAACGGTACTGGAGTGCAGCACAGATCTGATTGCTTTAATTGTCGCCATCTGGCTCGGCTATGGATTTCCGCCAGGATTATCTTTAGAGTACAGCTATTTTGTGTTTTTGCCGTTGATTTGGATTGCTGTGCGGCATGGATTCGAGCGAGCAGTGCTGGCAGTTTTAGTCATCAATATTGGTGTCACGCTTCTGGTTTACATTCGCTCTGGGAATAATACATTAGCCTTACAGTTTTGCTTGATGACAGTTTCATACACGGGTTTGCTTGTGGGTGCTGCGGTTACAGAACGCCAGCGAGTAGAAGCGTCACTGCGAGAGAGTCAGCAACAATATCAAAATTTGTACGATTCTGCTCCCGATTCCTATGCCTCGATCGCAGTTAATGGAATTATTAGATCGATCAATCAGATTGGTGCCGATTTTCTAGGCTACCGCAAACAAGAGTTGATCGGCAGACCAATTTGGCTGACGATTTACCAACCTGATTGGCAATTGGCTCAACAATGGTTGGATAGAGTTTTGAGGGAAAGGTTGGTCACTAGTGAAAATGAACTACGAAAAATTCGTAAAGATGGGTCGGTTGTATGGGTTCGCGAACGCAGCCAACTGCTATTTGACGAAGATGGAATGCCTACGGAGTTGCACGTAATTTGTCGAGATATTACAGAGCGCAAGCACGCAGAGGAGCAACTGCTACACAATGTGTTTCACGATGCCCTCACAGGTCTACCCAATCGATCTTTATTCATGAATCGCCTAGAGCGTGCGGTGGAACATAGTAAACGAGATGAAGATTATCTTTTTGCTGTCCTCTTCCTTGACTTAGATCGTTTTAAGGTCATAAATGATAGTCTTGGGCATACACTTGGGGACGAATTTCTCATTGCTATTGCTAGAAGACTAGAAGCTTGCATACGTCCTACAGATACGGCGGCGAGACTTGGGGGAGATGAATTCACAATCTTGCTTGAGGATATTGATGACATCGGCGACACTATCCAAGTCGCAGAACGGATACAGGCCCAACTGACATTGCCCTTCAATTTAGGCGGGCAAGAGGTATTTACTACAGCAAGTATTGGCATTGTCCTGAGAACGACAAGTAACAACCAGCCAGAAGACCTACTGCGCGACGCTGACATCGCTATGTACCGAGCCAAGAGCTTAGGTAAAGCGCGATACGAGATCTTCAACCCAGAGATGCGCAATCGCGCCGTCGCAGCTTGCAGATGGAAACGGAGCTGCGACGAGCGATTGAGCGTCAGGAGTTTCGGATTCACTATCAGCCAATAATATCGCTGCAAACTGGTAGAATTGTAGGCTTTGAGGCGCTAATACGCTGGCAGCATCCAAATCGAGGTCTTGTTTACCCAACCGAGTTCATGTCCATTGCAGAAGAAATCGGGCTAGGTCTTGCTCTAGATCGGTGGGTGCTGCGGGAAGCTTGTCGCCAGCTCCAACAGTGGCAAGAGCAATTCTTATCTAGCCCAGCCGACGAGGAAAGCGCCGCGAGTGATTCCTCAAGAGCAATCCAATCCTTAACCATTAACGTCAATCTTGGTAGTCCTCAGTTTGGGCAAGCTGAGCTGCTACAGCACATCAACCAAGTCCTACAGGAGACCGATCTAGATGCGTCTAGTCTACAGCTAGAGATTACAGAAAATGCGATTATGCAGAATCATGAAGCGGCAAGTGCCATGCTCTCACAACTCGGAGCTATGGGAATTCGGCTGCTCGTTGACGACTTTGGCACTGGCTATTCATCTTTAGGTCGTCTTCACCGCTTTGCGATCGATATGTTAAAAATCGATCGCTCTTTTGTTAGCAATATCGGGACTAGTGCGGTCAGTCTAGAAATCACTGAAACAATCGTGACGCTTGCCCAAAAGCTTGACGTAGACGTGACAGCAGAAGGAGTAGAAACAGCAGAGCAATTAGCCCGGTTGAGAGAGTTAAACTGTGGATACGGACAGGGATATTTTTTCTCTATGCCACTAGAAGCGTCAGCAGCAGAGGCATTGATCGTGACAAATCCACGGTGGTGAATTGAGGCGAAAGCAAATGAGGCGATCGCGCTTTATTCTCTTGGACAAAAACCGTTAGAGCAAGAGCAAGGAAACACAGACAAATAACGGCAAATTATTCTGTCTCCTGTCTCCTGTCTCCTGAAGCGGGCGGTTGGCGAACTCGTCGCCAATGAAGCCGCGTTCTCCGATCTACTTCACCGCTGCTTCTCGCGCTGCGGCTGCTTGGTCGGGATGAATGCCCAAGCGAGTCAGATTGATCCGACCTTTGCCATCGATCTCTCTGACTTTGACAATCACTTCATCACCAACTGTAACTTCGTCTTCAACTTTCCCTACACGATAGTCAGCCAGTTGAGAAATGTGGATCATGCCTTCTTTTCCAGGCAAAAATTCCACAAACGCGCCAATGGGAATAATTCGAGTCACGCGACCAGCGTAAACTTCTCCTTCTTGTAGCTTGCGGGTCATTCCCTGGATGATGTTACGAGCTTTTTTCGCCTTGCTCTCATCCACTGCAGAGATAGTCACCGTGCCATCGTCTTCAATATCGATTTTGGCTCCAGTTTCTTCGGTGATCCCTTTAATTGTCTTGCCACCAGGTCCGATAATCATGCCGATGAGATCTTGCTCGATCTTAATTGTCAGCAGACGCGGGGCAAAGGCTGACATTTCGCTGCGCGGCTGGTCGATCGCCTGAAGCATTTTTTCGAGAATGTGCATCCGTGCGGGACGCGCTTGGTCAATGGCTTGTTCGATCGTTTCTATGGGTAGCCCAGAAATTTTCATGTCCATTTGCAGGGCAGTAATTCCCGTGTCTGTCCCAGCCACTTTAAAGTCCATGTCGCCTAAAAAATCCTCAATCCCCTGAATATCAGTCAGGACGCGGACTTCGGAGCCTTCTTTAATTAGTCCCATCGCCGCCCCACTCACGGGTTTGAGAATCGGAACGCCTGCATCCATCAAGGAAAGAGTGGAACCGCAAACCGAACCCATCGACGTAGAACCGTTAGAAGAAAGGACTTCTGATACTACGCGGATGACGTAGGGAAAATCAGCTTTGGATGGTAAAACGGGCAGGATGGCGCGTTCTGCTAGCGCTCCGTGACCGATTTCACGCCGACCTGGGGCGCGCAGAGGTTTTGTTTCCCCAACCGAGAAGGGTGGAAAGTTGTAGTGATGGATATAGCGTTTTTCTAGGTCTTCTTGCAGATCGTCAGACAGGTTTTGAGCATCGCCTGGTGTTCCCAGGGTACAAGTCGAGAGAACCTGCGTGAGACCGCGATTGAACAACCCGCTACCGTGAACCCGCTTGGGTAAAACATCAACTCTACAGGAAACAGGGCGTACTTCGTCTAGTTTGCGCCCATCAACCCGCACGCCATCTTCAATAATTTGCCGTCGCATTAATTGCTTGGTCAAATCTTTGAAAGTGTTACCCAGTGCTTTGCTTTCGGTAGTCGTAATAACCTTTACCGGATCTTCTTCTGGCAGTTCGGCGATCGCCTCGGCAACAGCTGCTTTGACTTCATCGAGGGCAGCATCGCGGCTGTTTTTGTCAAGCTCAAACTGCGAAAGAATTTGTTTGATTTGAGTTTGGGCGCGATCGCGGATGAAGTCTGTTAAAGTAGAATCTACTTCTGGCGGCGTGACTTGTGGCGGTTCGACCCCTAACTCTTTGAGAAAGTCTTGTTGAGCAGCGATCAAGTCTCGCACGGCTTCGTAGCCGAAATCGATCGCCTCAACCATATCCTGTTCTGATAGCTGGTTAGCTCCAGCTTCCACCATAATTACGCCGTCTGGAGTACCCGCCACGACCAAATCTAAATCGCCTGCCTTAATTTCAGCATAGGTAGGATTAATAATAAAATCATCTCCTACCAAGCCGACGCGCACGGCTGCCATTGGTCCATTAAAAGGAATTTGCGCTAGCATCACCGCCATCGATGCACCCGTTACCGCTAGCACGTCCGGCGGAACTAACTCATCCATTGCCAGAGTCGTCGCCACGACTTGCAGATCGTCCCGCAGCCAACCAGGAAACAGCGGACGCAAGGGACGATCGATCAAGCGGCTAGTCAGGATTGCCTTTTCTGGCGGGCGACCTTCACGCCGCAAGAAACCACCTGGAATTCGACCGACAGCGTAGAGTCTTTCTTCATAATCTACCGTCAGGGGAAGAAAATCAATGCCTTCTCTGGCTGTACTTCGGGTTGCGGTAACTAAAACTGCCGTATCGCCTGATTGAATTAACACTGCTCCCCCAGCTTGAGGGGCTAACATACCTACTCTAAGTCGAATATCCCTTCCATCGAAGGATATTGACCTATCCATCTCTACCATTTAGTTTTTTGTCCTTCTTAATCGCTATTCTGATTCTGTCGCAATCCTAGCACCGATATACCTCTAGTGGGTTGTCATGGAAGAAGGGAGCGCACGAGCAGGAAGTAGGGAGCAGTGACCAGTGACCAGTGACCAGTGAACAGTTGTCAGTCAACAAATGACCAATGACTAATGACCAATGACAAACTAAGTGAAAACATCTTTTAGAAATATTATCTTAGGGGCGATCGCTTTTGCTGCGACTATCCTAGTCGCCATTACTGGCTATGTAGTGGCTGGATGGAATTTGTTAGATGCAATTTACATGACTACAATTACCGTTTTTGGTGTGGGGTATGGGTAGTGTTGGTTGTTAGATAACTGGTCACTGGTCGCAAGTCGTAAGTCGTAAGTCGGAAATTGTTGAATCTCCTGGAGCTTCCTCTGCTTCCTCTGCTCTCTTCCCCTGCTCCCTACTCCCTGCTCCTTGCTCCCTGCTCGCTGTCAAATGCGATCGCTTGCCGCTTTTCATTGCTTTAGCAAAAATAAATCTTTCATTTAGTTCTACTTAATTAAAATAGTATAAAGTCGATTTGTTTCCCTGGCTGGGGTTAGGAGTGGGTGGGTGTCGAAGGCTGCTAAGTTTTTGCTAATTGGTTCAACTGAGACTTACAGTGGTAAGTCTGCCACTGTATTAGGTCTATCTCATCGATTGCAACAAATGGGGCTGGATCTTGCCTACGGCAAACCTTTGGGTAGCTGTTTTAGTGAAGATACCACAGCCGCGATCGCTGATGCTGATGTTGAGTTTGTGACTAAACTACTGAAACTCCCACCACAGCGAGTATTTCCCACAATCTTGTCCTTGGACGAAAATGCCATTGGCAAACGCTTGCGAGGAGAAGACAACACCGACTACCGCGAACGCCTGAAGCAATATTTGCAACTTCCGGCAGGCGATTTAACAGTCTTGGAAGGACCGGGAACTCTGGAAGAGGGCAGTTTGTTCGATCTGCGAATGCTGCAAGTGGCTGAAATTATCAATGCTTCAATTCTACTGGTGTCTCGCTACAAATCGGCGTTTTCTGTGGAACCTTTGATTTCAGCGCGACGGCGCTTGGGCGATCGCTTAATTGGCGTGCTACTGAATGATATTCCTCTCGAACAGATGGAAACTGTAGCAGCAGAAGTCAGTCCTTATCTAGAAAAACGCAGTATTCCAGTTTTAGGAATGCTGCCTAGCAACCGCTTACTCAGAAGTGTCAGCGTTAGAGAATTAGTCAATCAGTTAAAAGCAGATGTCCTTTGCCGTTCCGATCGCCTCGATCTGATGGTGGAAAGTTTGGCAATTGGAGCAATGAATGTCAACTCAGCGTTGAGATATTTCGGACAGCGGCGAAATATGGCTGTCGTCACGGGAGGCGATCGCGTTGAAATTCAATTAGCAGCTTTGGAAAGTTCTACTCAATGTCTAATTCTAACGGGCAAGCTTCCCGCACCAACTTTTATCCTTAGTAAAGCAGAAGAACTCGAAATTCCCATCCTCTCAGTCGATCTCGATACGTTAACTACAGTAGAAATCGTCGATCGCACGTTCGGACAAGTGCGCCTGCACGAACCCTTCAAAGTTGAATGCATCCGTCAGTTAATGGCAGAACATTTTGACTTTAATCGCTTATTATCTCAACTCGACCTTAGCGCTGCTGTTGCTTTGCCTTAGATCTAAATTATCCATAAATAGTTGCCATTCCCTGCGGTTCGTGCGAGTATTTACCACTTGCTGTAGGTTTATATGTCTCGTTATATAAACACAAACTCTCAGGATGTTTGGCAACAAATTGCATCATCTGGCGATGAAATTTCCCTTTGAAAAATGCTTGCAAGCTTTGCGGCGATCGCCAATAACTTACCATCACGACTTCATTAGCAGCGCAAATTCCTGCTTTGACTTGCACGCAGCCTTCAGCGGTTGCTGTTGCGTTCTTAATCCACAAGAGATTTTTCCACATCCAAATCAAGCCTGCGCGATCGCGTGCCAAAAAACCGTTCACAAAGGCGATCGCTTCGGGGTTTCCTGGTAACTCAACTTGATAGATTGAATAACTCATACGAGAATCACCTCATTGATTAGTGGTCGATCGACTAATTTTGACCAGAGACGTTACACGTAACGTCTTTACAGCCATTGCAGATCGGTTAATATGCAATTAGTTGAATATATTACTATTATATGCACTTTTTTGCATAAGCAAAGTAAAGAAATATTATGGCTTTAACGCACGCGATCCTCGCCAGACTAATCGATACTCCCTTAAGCGGGTACGATCTAGCGCAACAATTTGATGGCTCGGTTGGATACTTCTGGGCAGCAAGCCATCAGCAGATCTATCGAGAACTATCCAAACTAGAACAACAAGGTTGGATTGCAGGCGAAACAGTGCTTCAAACAGGAAAACCAGATAAAAAGCTCTACTATGTAACAGAAATAGGCAAACAACAGCTAAAGTCTTGGATGGCTGAACCCTCAGAGCCTTCACCAATCAAGGACGATTTATTAGTCAAAATTTTTGCAGGTTATCTCGCTCCCCAAGCGATCGCGATCGAGTTGAAGCGTCATCAAAAAGCGCATCAGGAAAAGCTGGCAGTCTACAAAGCTATAGAGCAAAAGTACTTTAGCAATCCGCAAATACTATCCGAAACCGAAAAGTTTCAATACCTCACTCTCCTGAATGGTATTAGCTACGAAACCCATTGGCTGTCTTGGCTTGATAGAGCAATAGAGTTACTTAAATAGCAGGGGACAATTCGCAATTCGCACTTTTACGCTGCGCGCTACACTACCCCTAGTCTTCGACAAGGCGTTTCCCCTACGGGAAAGCAAGCTCCATGAACGTAATACTGCAATTCATAATTAACTAACTTCCTGCTACTCGCCATCGATCGCTGTCAACTGTCAACTGTCAACTACCATTCTTCCCTGATAACTGATAACTGACAACTGTACGGGCGGGTTTTGAACAAAGATTATGGCTAAAGCCCGTGAAGCTGCTTGCTAAACCCGCCCCTACGACAACTGATAACTAACAACTGTTCTCTGCTAGAATAACTAGGTTGTGTATCCGAACCTACGTCCTTGATCGAGCAGAGCCAGTCTATTAATGTATCCGATGTCGATACCCTTGCCCAAGAGTTGGCAACAATTCAGCAAACGGGCGCAAAACGAATTGCTTTACTGGGGTCGCGTCACGTCCCCCTGACTCATCAGCACTTAATCGAAATGATGAGCTACGCTCTGGTTCTGTCGGGCAATCGGATTATAACTTCCGGTGCGACGGGGACGAACTCAGCCGCTATTCGCGGTGCGATGCGTGCCGATGCGAATATGTTGACGGTAATTCTGCCGCAAAGTCTAGAGCGTCAACCCCTAGAATCGCGCCAGCAATTAGAAAAGGTGATGCATTTAGTAGAAAACGCCAAAAACGACCAAATGTCTTTGGCAGAAGCTAGCGCTGTATGCAACCAAGAGATCGTTTCTCGTTGCCAACAGCTAATCTGCTTTGCTTTCCACGATAGCCGCACGCTTTTGCAAACTTGCCAAGAGGCAGAAGATCAAAGGAAGATCGTGACGCTGTTCTACCTTGACTAACCAAGATGAACTCACAACTCCCTACTTCAGCAATTTTTCTCTTTTGTATTGCAGTAGCAGCAGTACTGGTTTATTTACCGTTTCTACTTGTCGGTTACGGGCGAGTGCAAGCTGGCTACGATATGGCAGCTCCTCGCGCTATGTTTGACAAGCTACCACCCTACGCACAACGAGCAGCGTGGGCGCACCAAAATTCATTTGAGAATTTCACCATTTTTGCGCCAGCCGCATTGATGGCATATGTTACGGGAGTTGATTCTACCTTGGCTGTGGGAGCGGCGATCGCCTTTGTGGTAGTGCGATTGTTTTACTCGATATTCTACATAGCTAACATCCCCTTAGCGCGATCGCTGATGTTTGCGATCGGCAGTCTTTGCTCTGGTATCTTGTTTGTTACTAGCATCCTACAAGTGACCAGTTATTAGTGACCAGTGTAGAGACGTTACATGTAACGTCTTTACAAAGTTAGTTATCGGTGAACCTTTTTCACGCACCACGCACCACCCTCTTATGGCTTCTACTTTTTCCTTCGATATTGTCAGCGACTTCGATCGCCAAGAACTAGTTAATGCTGTCGATCAGACTAGCCGCGATATTAAAAGCCGTTACGATCTCAAAGATACTCAAACGACAGTAGAGTTAGGTGAAGATACGATTACTGTCAACACCGATAGCGAATTTACGCTGGAATCCGTTCATACTATACTGCGCGAAAAAGCTGCAAAGCGTCAATTATCTCAGAAAATTTTCGATTTCGGCAAAGTGGAATCTGCTAGTGGTAACCGCGTCCGGCAAGAAATTAAGCTCAAGAAGGGCATCAGTCAAGAAATTAGCAAACAAATCTCTAAATCGATCCGCGATGAGTTTAAAAAAGTGCAAGCTTCAATTCAAGGTGATGCTGTACGGGTGTCGGCGAAATCTAAAGATGACTTGCAAGCTGTAATGGGACGCTTGAAGCAAGAAGATTATCCCGTGGCTCTACAGTTTACCAATTATCGATAAAAGTCAAAAGTCAAAAGTCAAACTTGGTTTGCGTCGGTGCGATTTTAAGGAATCAGTTCTTCTCTCGGCGACAACCAAGGTGAACTTTTTTTAAAAAACACCTGAATATATGTTCATATGTTATCTTGATAGGAGAGGTGAATAGGATTAAAACTATGACGACAGTAACTTCAATGAAATGTGCTTGTGACAATTGCTTGTGCGTTGTTTCCCTAGAGGACGCGATTCAAAAAGATGGCAAGGCTTACTGTAGCGAAGCCTGTGCTAGCGGTCATCCCGATGGTAGTAGTGGCTGCGGTCACACTGGTTGCGGTTGCGGCTGATCTGATTTTGAATTTCGGGTTGTATAAACATTACATATCTAGTAGCTTCCATTACTGTGTTAAAAGGGAGTAGGAAATGAAAGTTTTCTACTCTTAATTAATTTGGGAGGCTATTTTGCTAGGACCAGATCCAAAAAATAAGCATCCGAGGGAAGGATTTCCACAGATTTGTTTTATAAAACTACTTTTATTAAAGTAAGGGTAGAATCACCTGAAAACAACTACCAACGTTCACTTGGCTTTTAACAGCTATTTCCCCTCCGTGCTGCTTCACAATTGCTTGAGCAATTGCCAAACCCAATCCCAAACCCTTTTGCTGTTGTTGCGCTTGTTCGGAGCGCCAAAACCACTGAAATATTGAAGCATGATGCTCTGGTGGAATACCAATGCCTGTATCTTCCACTGACACGATCGCTTTGCGTTTAGACTTGCGTACTGCGAGAGAAATACTACCTCCTTTTTCCGTATAAGCGATCGCGTTCTCCAGTAAATTTGAGAATAAACGACTCAAATGAATTGGATCTCCCCGCACAGATAAACCAGGTAGCAATTGAGCTTGAAAAGCAATACCTTGGGACGTAGCACGGGCATCGAATTGTTCTAATAGAGGTAAAAGCAGTTCTTCTAAGCGAATATTTATTGTCTCTAACTCAGTTGGTAAAAAAGCTACCTCGCTCCGAGTCAAAATCAGTAAATCTTCCACTAGATGCTCTAGTTCGTCAGTAGCGTTAGCAACGATCGTTAGTTTTTGCCGATCGAGTGGTAGTGCTGATTCTGCTTCTCCTGCTAGCAGTGCGATCGCTAGGGTAATTCGCGTCAATGGATGGCGGAGATAATGAGAGATATTCGTAACAGTCTGTTTGAGCTGTCGAAAGCTTTGTTGTAGCGGCTGAGAGTTCCACTGACTGAGGTGAACGCCACTGATACTAAAGATAAATAAAATAGCGATTCCCTGACAGCCGAGCCATAGCCGCAGCCGAGTCAAAATCAATTCTAATGGCTGCGTAGATTCGCTCACCCGAATATATCCTTCTAGATGTAGCGTTTTCAGCTTTGGATCGCTGACATAGACTGCAATGGTGGCAATCCGTAATTCTCCCTGCTGTTGGAAAATAGGTACGATTGGTTGCCAGCGAGAATGGAAGACATTTCGGGAGAGTGGAAGAGAAGGAAAGCGATTTCCTTGACGCAAAAGTAATTTACCATCAGCGTCGAACCATTCCCAATTTTGGGTTTTAGCAGCAAAAAGTTTGCGCCAAGGAAACTCTTGTAGGTTTTGCCGATTTTGAGATTTCACTATTTCAAAACTCGGAATTGCAGCTTGTGCCAAAGTCAAGAGGCGATCGTCCGATTGTTTCTTTAGAGCATTACCAATTGAGTTGTATGTCGTCAGGGAAAACCCTCCTAAAATAGCTGCCGTTGCTGCTAGGTAAGCAAATAATATACGTTTATAGGAATATTTGAACTTTGTTTGAGGAACCATACCTAAAGATAGAAGCCATAGGCTTCAAGAAAGGATGCAGCAGAATAATCGACATTGCAACATTGACAAAGCCAACGCTTTTGATGAAGATTTATTATCAACTAATACTAAATTGCTTAGTAATTCAAATAAAACAGAAAAAAGTAACAAACTTAGGACAAAATCAGTTGTCAGTTATCAGGGAGCGCACGAGCGCACGAGCAATGTAGAGACGTTATATGTAACGTCTCTACAAAGTTATCAGTCAACCCTTAACCAACAACCAACAACCATCAACCATCAACCATCAACCATCAACCAACTAAGCTATTTCCGGTTGAAAGAAGGCTGTAGGATGAATGAGAAGATCGGCAGAAGAGTGTTTTTCTACCATTGCTTTACAGATGGTGCAGCGATCTAAATCTGGGCGAGAGGGAAGTTCGTACATGATATCTAGCATTAGCTCTTCTACAATTCCCCTCAAGGCTCTTGCACCAGTTTTACGCCGATATGCTTCTTGGGCGATCGCGCGGACAGCATCTAATTCAAACTCAAGTTGAACGTTATCCATTTGTAATAGCTTTTGATACTGTTTCAAAAGTGCATTTTGCGGCTCGGTTAAAATCGCTATCAGTCCTTCTTCTCCTAAAGGTTCCAGCACTGTGACGACTGGCAATCGTCCGATTAGTTCTGGAATTAAACCGAATTTCACTAAATCTTCCGCTCCCAGATGGTTTAATAAATAATCTGTTTGCCTTGCTGTAGATCTTTCTGACGATCGCCCGAACCCCATAGATTTTTTTCCCATCCGTTGTTCGACTAGTTTTTCCACTCCGACAAAAGCGCCGCCGCAGATAAATAGAATATTTTTGGTATCAACTTGGATGCTTTCTTGATAGGGGTGTTTGCGTCCTCCTTGTGGTGGTACATTAGCGATCGTTCCTTCTAATATTTTTAACAGTGCTTGCTGCACTCCTTCCCCCGATACATCGCGAGTAATAGAGGGGTTTTCACTTTTGCGGGCAATTTTATCAATTTCATCAATATAAATAATTCCTTGTTGTGCTGTTTCTGCATCCATTTCTGCCACTTGTAACAATCGCAGTAGGATGTTTTCTACATCATCTCCGACGTAACCCGCTTCTGTGAAAGTTGTTGCATCCACAACAGCAAAAGGTACGTCTATGACTTGTGCTAGAGTTTGAGCTAGGAGCGTTTTACCGCTCCCCGTTGGTCCAACCAAAAGAATATTTGACTTTTGCAATGCCACATCATTGCGATCGCTGGACAAACGCTTATAGTGATTGTAAACTGCTACTGAAAGAACTTTCTTCGCCTGTTCCTGACCGATAACATGGTTGTCCAAGTACTGTTTTATTTCCCTTGGTTTAGGGATGTGATAGTTGTTAGAATTAGTCGTAGTTTTTGGGGTACTAGGTTGAGGTGGAGAAGTATCCAATACTTCTTGACACTGTTCGATACATTCACTACAAATGTTAACGCCCGTACCAGAAATCAACTTATCGACTTGAGTATGGGGTTTGCCGCAAAATGAGCATCTTAATAATGAAGTGTAGTCAGGCATATTTACTTTTTCCTTGGGGTTAAAATGTATTAACTGAAATGTTTTAACTAGGAATTTGTCTTTCCATTACCGATAAAAATCCGCATAGGCATAGACTTATCGAAAAGACCTCAACTAACCAATGCATTGATTCAGGGGCGATCGCAAATCCCCAAATTAGTAGAATTGAGCCAGCTAAGCAGATAGCAAGTCGATGAATCTCTTCGGTCATTTTGCAACCAATCCAAGTAAAGCCGAAGCTCATAGTCCAAAAAATTAAATATGTGATATGCATAATTTTGAGGAGGGGGATAAGGAAGAGTCAAAAGTCAAAAGTCAAAAGTCAAAATTATTCCTGACTCCTATTCACTGGTCACTGGTCACTGACTAGGCGATGTGCTGCAAAGTCATTTGTTCTTCTACGTTTTGCTCGAAAATATTTTTGAGTGCTTGCAAAAACTCAAGTTCTATATACGGTTTGGTGAAGTAGGCGCTAGCACCTAATTGAGCTGCTAAACGGCGATGTTTGTCGTTACTGCGTGATGTCAGCATAGCCACGGGAATTTTGGCAAATTGCGGCTCTTGTCGCCACTGACAGAGAAATTCAAAGCCGTTCATATTCGGCATTTCAATATCGCAAAGTACTAGTTGTACCGTGGGAGATTGCTGTAATTTTTCTAGTGCTTCTAATCCATCACGCGCTGATAAAACTCGATAGCCAGCCTTTTGCAACGAAAGTGTTAGCGTTTGGCGCATCGTAGTTGAGTCATCTACAACTAAAATCGTAGGACGTTCGGTTTTATGAACAATTGCTGCTCGATCGCACCACAAATTATTGATTTTTTGTTCTTTGTTTTTTGATTGACTTTCAGTTGTCTGAATTGTACTTTGTTGCCGTTCTAGAACATATTCTAAAAGGCTAGCTCCATTAATGACAGGAACTAAACTACCGTTTCCTAGTAGAGTGCAGCCATAGGTATACTTGGGAGGCGAAACGAGCGATCCAAAAGGTTTAATTGCTAGTTCTTGTTCTGCCAACAAGCAATCGACTTCTAGCGCCAATAATTCACCCTCCCAACGTAGTAGAAGCATTGGTAATTCCCGTTCTTCCACTGTAGTTGTAATTGAAGATTGGCTGTTAGCAACATCTAACTTAGCAACTTCTAACATTGGACGGTTGTATTCTAAAAGATTCGCCAACCGATGGATTGGTATGATGTGTTCTCGCCAGCGTAATAGCTGCTGAGTCCCCGTGCGATTGATGCGATCGCTTGGTGTAGTGACAATATTTTCAATGCTGTCAGATGGCAACGCTACAGTAGTTTTCCCCGTAGAGCAAACAACCAAATTCGCGATCGTCAGCGTGAGAGGCAAGCGTAAAGTAAAAGTCGTACCCTCACCAGGGAAGGAACTGACGCTTACAGAACCGCGCAGCGATCGCAGTTGAGAACGGACAACATCCAAACCCATGCCACGACCGGAAAGTTCGCTAACGTGGTGAGTGGTAGAAAATCCTGGCTCGAAGATAAATCCTAGCAACTCATCTTTAGAAGCGCTGGCTGCTTCTATTGGCGACAACCAACCCAACTCTACGATCCGGCTGCGAATTTGCCCCAGGTTTAGACCCCGACCGTCATCTCTGACTTCAATAATTGTTTGGTTGCCTTTGTAATAAGCACAAATCAGAATTTCTCCGTTTTCCGGCTTACCTTGCTGCTGGCGGATCTCAGGCGATTCGATGCCATGAGCAAAGGCATTGCGGAGTAAATGCAACAGCGGGTCGTAGAGTTTTTCCAAAATTGCCTTTTCTACCTGTACCTCTGTCCCTCTCAGCTTCAAATTGACAGGTTTGGAGTAAGTATGAGACATATCCCGCAGCATCCGAGAGAACCGCTTGAGAACTTCACCCAAGGGGAGCATTCGCGCTCGCATTAACTCATCTTGGAGTTGGGAAAAAACTTGTTGTTTCCGCTCTAATATTTGGCTCGATTGCTCGGCAAATAAAGCAATATCCTCTACAGCCTCTTCTAACTGGACGATCTCTTCTAGAATTCTTTGTAATAGAGGGTGAACCGCTCCATAACGATCCATTTCTAGAGGATCGAAGTCAGTTGTAAGTAGTAGTTGGTAGTTGGTAGTTGGTAGTTGGTAGTTGGTAATTGGTAATTGGTAATTGGTAATTGGTAGTTTTTCTCTCTCAGCTCTCTTCTCCCCTGCTCCCTGCTCCCGACTCCCTGCTCCCTTGTCACCCTCAGCTCTCCTCTCTAGCTGACCGATCAGTTCTTGAAAGTGAGCGAAACGGCGGAGCAACTCTTGGGCTGAGTTTTGGGTTTGCTCGGTTTGCAGCGCAATGGAGTTGCGATTGACGACTAATTCACCCAATAGCTTATGCATCCGCTCTAATCGGCTTAGTTCTACCCGCGTAGAAACGGCAGTTGCTATTTGTGGTTCCTCGGTGTAAGAATTGATACTTCCTACTTTAGGGCGATCGCCCTCTATTTTCCTCTGAGAAATTTCAGTCGGGTGGGATAAGGACTGAATCGGCGATAAGTTTGCCGCAGGCGAGATAGTTAGGGAATGAGCTTCTGATTCGATCGCGCAATTAGAATCATCTTCGGTCACGAAAACGATCCCAGGGTCGATCGCCTCTGCTTCTATTGGTGCTGTCTCGTTGCCAAATAACAGCTCGTCTAGTAAAGGAGAGAATTCTGGTTCTGGGTTAGGAACGAGATCGACGATTTTTTCTGTTAACGCACAAAGGGCAGCAGACGGACTCCCCCCATTAGTGCGATCGCCTGCTAGTACGGCAGCTCTGCTATTATGAAAATCGGCTAGGGCAACTTGGATAATTTCTCTAGCGCGATCGGGATAGGTGTCTATTGCGGTTAAAGCTGTTTGGGCGATCGCTCCAAATCCTGGTAGATTCAATAGCTCGGCAAATCCAGCAAAGACTTCTGCCTGCGCTCGTAATTCTCCAGCCACCTCGAAATCTTGAGGGTTGGCGACCACAGCCGCCAATCGTTCCAGTCCTTGTACGACATCAGTTTCAAAGATTGAAGCTACCAGATCGACCCCAAGTTCTGAGGACATGGGCATATAGCGATCGATCTGGGCTAAAGCATCTCCTAAACGTTCTTCTATTTGATTAAATACGGGTTCGGCTACTGCTAATGTTGCCGCACAGTCAATGCTGCCGATGGTAATTTGTTGCAGTAGGGGGACGCGCAGACAATCGTAAGCTTGCAGTAATAAACCTTCTAACTCTGAATCTATTGCTACAGAGCGGTTGTACAAAGCTCGAAAAACATCTTCTAAACGGTGGGCAATAATTTTAATTGGCTCTAAATCCAAGCAAGCTGCACCACCTTTAAGAGAGTGAGCTGCACGCATCAAATCGTGAATGCGTTCGTTCGTGCGCTCTTGCTTCAGACTGAGCAAGCCTGCTTCAATCTCCTGTAGCAGCTCTGGCACTTCTTCAATAAACAGACGGTAAGCTTGGTCGCGAATGTCGGGAGTAATTAGCATGACTAGAGGGAAGAAGACAAGGGGACAAGGAAGACAAGGAAGACAAGGAAGCGGAGGAGCTGGGGAAGCTGGGGAAGTTGGGGGAGAAAAACCACTCACTACACCCCACACCTCACACCCCACACCCTATTTACTAGTCACCAGCCACTAGCCACTAACTAACTTTGAATTGACCGACGCTGGCTTGGAGCGATCGCGCGACGGTTGATAATTGTTGGAAGGAAGCGGAGACTTCGGTTGCAGTTAGGGATGTGGTTTCGGCGATCGCGGCGACTGTGGCAATGGTTGTCGTGGCTGCTTCTGAATCTTGAGATTGCTCGATCGCAGCTTGGGCAATTGCTCCTACGAGTTGATGAATGCGATCGCTGGCGGTGGTAATGTGGTTCAAACTCTGGCGGGTATCGTTGACGAGTTGAGTCCCAACCGCTACCTGTTCCGTGCCAATTGCCATTGCTGTAGCAACTTCATTGGTTTCCCGTTGAATTCCCGAGACGAGCTTTTCAATTTCTGCCGTTGCTTTGGCTGATTGTCGGGCTAGCGATCGCACTTCATCGGCAACAGCCGCAAAACCGCGTCCTTCTTCTCCTGCTCGCGCTGCTTCAATCGAAGCATTCATGGCGAGCAAGCTAGTCCGCTCGGCAAAGTGAGCGATCAAATTTACCACTTTGTAAATCTTTTGCGATGACTCTCCCAAACATTTGATCTTCTTGACGGTTTCAGCCACAGTTCCCCGAATTGTCAGCATTCCATCTACGGCTCGATCCATTGCTATATCGCCAGATGCGACTGTCTCCATCGCTTGGCGCACGTCTATCTCCGCGCGTTTGGCGTTATCTGCAACAGTATGGGCAGAATCAGCCATCGCCTGAATGCGTTCCAAAGCAGTGACAATTTCTGTTGATTGCTGCCAAGCTCCTTGCGAGAGGGCTTGGATTAACGGCTCGTTACTGTTAATGGCTGCATCGACTTGTTTGGCGGCTGTTTGTGCCTGTACCGCAATTTCTTGCAAGCTTTCGACTGTGGAGTTATAGGAGTCAGCGATCGTGCCGATTTCATCTTCTGTGACTCTGGCACGGATCGTGAGGTCGCCTTGACTAATGGGATCGACTTCAATCAGCAAATCCAACGCTCGTCTTTGCAACTGTTCTTTGGCATTTTTCTGTTGTTCTAAAAGATCGGCACGCTCTAACGCCAATCCTATTTGAGTTGCAATCTGGGCAAAGAAATCAACCTCTACTTTCTGCCAGTGACGCGGAACGTTACACTGATGGACGACTAGCAAACCCACACAGCGATCGCCGAACAAAATTGGTGCGGCTAGACTGGATTTGACGGCAAGTGCTGTCAGTTGTTGCCAGTACTCATCGCTCGTATCTGCCGATCGTATATGAGAAATTACTTCAACTTGTCCTTTTTGGTACTGTGTGTATTGTTCTAGGGCATAGTTGGCGATGTTTTTACCCAGTATGCGAGTTATACCTGCGCTTGCTGCTTCGACAACGACGCTACCATTGCGATCGCCATCAAACCAGTAGACAATCGCGCGGTCGGTTAGCAAAGCGCTGCGGGTTTCGGCAACGGCAGTGTTGAGAATAGCTGGGCAGTCGATAACGCTACCAATCTTCACGGTAATATCTTTGAGTAATTGCGATCGCCTTGCTTCTGCTGCTTTAAGCTGCACGAGTTCCTCTAGCTGCTTTGCCATGCTATTGATGCTAGTTTCTAAAACAGCCATTTCAGCCGTACCACGAACTGCCAAACGAGTATCTAACTTACCTAAACCAATTTGAGCCACAGCCTTAGCAGCATTCAGAATTGGATGAGTTGCCCGCTTAGCCAAAACTGCGGCGATCGCGGCGATCGATACGGCGGCTACTCCAGTTCCCAACCAGAGAACTCGGCGTAGTTCTAGTAAAGGTGCAAAGGCGCGATCGACCGGACGAGAAACCACCAATCCCCAACCTGGTTCTGGTAATCCATCCAACTGACCGATCGGCGTGAAGCTCATCAGTGCATTCTCACCATCGTTTTTGTCCCATGCTACTTGAGTTGAAATTAACTTGTCTTCATGCCTGGGTCGATCTGTAGAGGCAAGCGCTAAAACCTTGGCACGCAAATGCGGCAAATCGCGAAAATCTTCTGCCATGTAATGCCCGACTAGCCCAATTTCATCAGCCGCAAAAATATTTCCGTCAGCGCCGATCAGTTTGTATTCCCATCCTTGCGCTTCAATATACTCAAAGGTTTCGTTCAGATGAGTCAACGGCATCCGCAAGCGAACAACTCCTACGAGCTTATTTGTTTCTATATCTTTAATTGGAGCTGCAACTTCTAAACTAATTTTGCCGGAGGTAGGGGCAATTTTAGGATTGTTAACTGCGGGAGTTCCAGTCGCGATCGCCCGCCGAAAATATTCACGATCGCTATAGTTTTCCGTGCGCTTAAACGGCTGCGTTGACTTGGATTGAAAGATTAAATTTCCTTTGAGGTCGAACACGACGATACTGTCATATCTACCGTTACGTGCCTCGACAAAGCTATCTAACAACGCAACTTTCTGCCCTTCAGTTGACGCTGCCCTCAGCTTAGAATTTGCCAACATGGGAGAATTACTAATTGTCTCTGCATCATCGATGATTTGCTGCGTCGCCATGCCAATGCCGCGCCGAACATCAAGCGTGCGGTTTTCCTGCTCGGCAATAATTTGCTGCTCTAGGGAACTATTGGCTATGGTATAGGCAACGCCGCCAACAGTTGCGACTGGAATAGCACCGATCGCGATCGCCAAAATTGTTGCTTTATGTTGCAAACTCAAACCTTTCCAGAAACGCAGACCCCTTGATAGTGAAAACTGCCAAGGCGAGTTTGGCTTTGTTGATGGCAATTGAGCTGATGGCAATTGGCTCGCTTTTTCAGGTGAATCTGGCGCTACTGCCGAAACTCGTTCCCACTGAGGCGAGATTCGATCGCGATCGGGGTTTGGCGGCTCGAGCTTGAGAGTTGACTGCGACATGAAATTTACCTCATGGCTGTAGAGAAGAGAGCAGAGGGAGCGATCGGGAGCTGAAGGAGAAATTAGTTACGCACCACGCACCACGCACTGATAACTTTGTACAGACGTTACATGTAACGTCTCTATACTGATAACTGACAACTGACAGCAGCAGCGATCGCTTTGACCGATAAAATTGCTGTCATTTCGCTATCGCCGCTTAACTTATATCCGCGCACGAAGGGAGCAAAGGGAGTGGAAACGGCAGTAAATGGCGGCGGTTGGATTGTATCTGGATTGCACCACTCGATGTCGTCAATTCGCTCTATGACTAAACCGATTGTTTGGGTTTCTGCTGTCGGTGCGGGTAGGCGATCGCAGAGGTTAGCTTGCAAGACAACTGCTGTATAAGTTGGAACGTTGCTGGTTTGGTAGCGATCGCCAGCAGTCAGTCCGACTAATTCAGCTAAATCGACCATCCAGAGAATTTCACCCCGCCAGTTGTAAACTCCCATAACCCAACTTGGCATGTGCGGGATCGGGACGATCTGTTCCGCAGATAGCTTCAAGATTTCTAGCAACTGAGTCACAGGAAGCAAGGCTGCTGTGTCTAGTTCGAGGTAAAAGCGCAGAAATTGCTCGTCAGCATCGGTGAAAGTTACTCTTTCTGGTGATGCCTCCTGGGAGTCTAACTTTGGTGACTTGGATACCATAATTGTCTCGCCTCACACGTTAGGTTCAAACCATGAGAGTTGTTTCACCGTGTGAAACCAATAGCAGTTGCTTCACAGTGCGAATAAATTCCTCTGGCGCTACAGGCTTCGGTAAGTAAGCGTCTGCTCCTTGCTTTAAACCCCAGAATTTATCCATGTCAGTCCCTTTTCTCGAACAAAGGATAACAGGGGTGTTTTTGGTGGATGGGTTAGCTTTTAAAGCACGGCAGAGTTCAAATCCACTCCGACCTGGCAAGACAACATCTAAAATAATGATGTCAGGCTTGCAGTCACTCATTTTTTCCAGGGCTTCTTCCCCACTTTTAGCAGCCAAGACGCTGATCCCGCCTTGTTGCAAATAGCTGGCGATCGCTTCCCGCTCGGTCAAACAATCTTCTACAACGAGGGCAATATCCATAGAATTCACCAAAGATTGGCAATTAGCGATTAGCGGTTAGCGATTCACAACGAGCGACTAGCGATTAGTCATTGCTCTGTGCTTCCTGCTCCCTGCTCCCTGTCCCTAAACTCAGCAACAGTTTTTCATTCCCTGGCTACATGCTTGCGCCAGATAAGTTAAACTCTTCATTCGTAACAACACCAACTGCTCGTAGAAAGGATTGAGCTTACATAAGGGTGGAACGTGCAGCAGACTGCGATCGAAAAATCGAATGTCTCGCTCGAAGGGACAACTTGCTGGAATCACGCGACAGACAAATCGAGCTGTTTTCGGGCGACGAATCTCGATAGATTCCAGTTTTTGTTGAGTTGGCTGTATTAAACTTTGCCAAAGTTTGTTGGTGTTTGCTCTGGTGTGATTCATGGTTTTGGTAGTTGGTAGTTGGTAGTTGGTAGTTAGTAATTGGTAATTGGTAATTACTTCCTTGTCCCCCTTGTCTCCCTTGTCCCCTTGTCCTCTCTTCCCCCTGCTCGTGCGCTCGTGCGCTCCCTGATAACTGATAACTGCTCACGCACTGTGTTTGAGATGTTTGTGAATTGCGCCTAGAACTCGATCGGGATCGATGGGCTTGCCCAGAAAATCTGAGGAACCGACAATTTTAGCTCTGACGCGATCGATAATGCCATCGTTTCCAGTGAGGATGACAATTGGCGTGTGCTGGAAGCAAGACAGTTGACGCAGACGGCTACAAAGTTCGTATCCGTTAATATTTGGCATCATCAAATCGAGAAAGATGAGATCTGGTTTGATGGCTAGCAAAACTCTGATCGCCCGCAGTGCATCATTTACGCCAACAAATCGATAGTTAGCTGTTGTCATCACTTTTTCCATGATGTGGCATACCCAAGAACTGTCATCTACACAAGCAATCAACGGTGCTTGAGTATCATGAGGTGTAGGTGATGAGAGAACCGGAGCGGCAAGATCGGGAATATTAATCAACTCCACAAATCCTGACTGAATATATGGCAGGAGAGAACGCAGTGCTGAATTGACATCTCGCTGCATCTGAGCGGCAATATCCCGTAGCGTATGTTGTCCGTCTAGTAGTTGACTCAAGGCTTGATAAGCTGGAGCAGAGATGCTGTGTTGCAATTCTTCCGATTGTTTAATAACTGGGGCGCTGTTAGGAGAATAATTGAGTCTGTTTGCTTGCCAAGCTTGCCACAATCGTTCGACTTCGGCGATCGCTTGAGCGGCATCGATCGCAACTACGGGAGTCAGCGTGCTGCTACTGGGCTTGAGTTCGTAGGCAACCTGTACTGCTTGAGTCACATCAAACAAAACTTCGATAATGACCGACCATGCAAATCTTGC
The DNA here is from genome assembly GCF_032860985.1 of Chroococcidiopsis sp. SAG 2025. Taxonomy (GTDB): domain Bacteria; phylum Cyanobacteriota; class Cyanobacteriia; order Cyanobacteriales; family Chroococcidiopsidaceae; genus Chroococcidiopsis. Next base: position 3,929,819 of record NZ_JAOCNC010000001.1, on the reverse strand, counting down.
CATTTGTTCTGGAGTTATCTGCTGCCGTTCGAGCCATGAAGTCAATAACTGATATTGCCAGCAGACGCTAAAACCTTCAATCGAAGTCGTTGCTAATTGATGCTCCCACGATTCGTTTGATAGCGAGCGATCGTTTGCTATTTGAGGTAAGTGTGTTGCGAGATTCCGTCTCCATCGCCTGACTGGATGTTCTCCACCAGTAGCGTAGATAATCAAACCTCGGTGAACGTGCAGAATCCATTTTCTACCGCAGGAGTTTGTCAGAATCAGTTGACCGTTAAACCGCAACTGCTTCAAGGTTTCAAACAATTCAACCTGCTTTGGGGGGGTAAAATCCCGAATTAATGGAGCATCATTTCTCCTAGTTAGCAGGGCATCAACTGATTTTTCAAGAATGCTGTTATTCATTGCCTGTTCCTGCAATCTGTTTTTTTCTTACTCTTGGGATTTGTTGACTACCCTGCGTTGAGGATACTATGCATTGAGGATATAAAAGGACGCAGTAGTATTTAGGACATTTATTCTCTTCTGCTAGCACCTTAGTGTATAAAATAAGCCACAAAAGGTGACAAAACTGGGACAAAAGAGTAGCGACTAATGAAGCGTGGTACGTGGCAGAGAGTGTAATTGTATTCTTCTAGTTCCGTACGGGCGGGGTTTGAACGAAAATTGACGGTGGAGGATGCGTAAATCTTTGGCTAAACCCGCCCCTACAATCATTCCTCATTTTGACTTTTAATTTTTAACTTTTGACTTTCTACGGGTTTTGCTTGAGGCGATAACCTACACCGTAAGCGGTTTCAATGGGATCTCCTGGCGAACCTGCTAATTTGAGCTTATGACGCAAACGTTTAACCAAAGCTTTGACTGCATCTTCATCCGGCGGTTCGTCGAAAGACCAAAGATTTTCTAAAATTGCACTACGACTGAGAACCTTAGAGCCGCTTCGCATGAAGAGTTCTAATAAGCGATACTCTTTTGGAGTCAGTCTGAGGGGACAGCCTTTATAAGTTACTTCCCGCGTGTTTACATCTAAAGATAAATTGCCACTTTTCATTGCTGGAGGCAAAGACGAACCACCTCGGCGTAATAAAGCGCGGATACGTGCCGATAATTCTTGCAATTTGTATGGTTTAATCACGTAGTCATCTGCACCCGCATCAAGTCCATTGACGCGATCTTCGGTTGCATCTCTGGCTGTTAACATCAAGACTGGCATTTGGTAGCCTTGAGTCCGCAACTGGCGACAAAGGCTAATGCCATCCATTTTAGGCAGCATGACATCAATCAGAACTAAGTCGTAATCAAAAGACTTGACAAAATCCCAACCAGCGTGACCATCAGCGGCAACATCGACGACGTAATGTTGGTTGCTGAGTGCTTCTGCAAGTAACTGATTGATGAGTTTATCGTCTTCGACTAGTAACAATCTCATGATGGTATGTCATTCCAAAAACAGGTTAGCAAGGGTGAACCTACTTCTCAGAAGGTTGTTAGGTGGCGATCGCTCGAACTAATTCTTTGCTCAGACTAATTCTCGGACTAGTTCATGGTACAGGTAATTGCTGCGACGAGAGGTAAAGAAAACTGAACTTAATTGTCAAAAACTTACACTGAAAGACAAAATGTTAGATATCGGCACGATTCAAGCAGTTTTTCGGGGTAAATCGAGAACGTTACCACTAGCAGGGCGCAGCACGCGGGCGCAGGGGGCAAATTGGATGATATGTTCGAGGTTACGAACAATTGTGGCGCAGATTGCATCTAGGGGCAAGTCATTGGCATCGCGACCGAAAGGTTCTTCAATTTCTGCCCCTACTTCATTGATACCTAAGTAGAGAAAACTCATAAAAGCAAGGATCGGTGCTGTCCACCACTTGATACCACCAACTAGCTGAAAAGGTAAAAGCAGGAAATAAATCCACAGCAAAGCATTGAGAGTAACGGTATATACCAAGGGAACGGGGGTTTTCAGGATGCGTTCGCAGCCACCTAAAATGTCTACCATATCATCTAATAGTTCGTGCAAGGATGTCAGCTGAAAAATGTTTAGGCGTTGGCGCTCGAATTGATGTTGCAAATAATCTCCAATCCAATAAGCAATTTCTAAGGGAGCGTGATTGACATTTTGCAGTTGATGATATTGTAACGGTGGCATCATCGGCTCCAATTCTGAATTCATTGGTTCTCGCCGTAGATGGATTTTCATCGCCACAGCAAAAGCAGCAACTAGATAGACAGCAGCACTTTTTTCGTCTCGCTCTTGCGGTTCTCGTTGTTCGATCGTAATTGAGATTCCCCGTGCTAAATTGCGCGTAGTATTTACCATTGAACCCCAGAGTTTGCGTCCTTCCCAAAAGCGTTCGTGAGCTGTATTGGTGCGGAACACTAGCAGTAGGCTGAGAATGACGTTAAAACTAATAACGACATTTTGAATTATTTTACTGTCAGCAAAGAAAGCAGGCAGCTTTCCATAATGATCGAGTAAAGAAATTAGTAAGCCATAGCTCCCACACATAATGACCCAAGGCAGAATTCCGTGAATGACAGAGGTTAAAAGTCTCTGAGTAACTTGCAGCCAGTGTAATTGCTCTCCGGTGTAGATTTGGAACTTTTCGCGAAACGATCGCAATGCTACTAATTTACGGTGATGTGACTGCGATCGCTTGACTGAAGCAAATTTCTGCGATCGGTTTTGGCGACTGCGAGCCTTTTTACTGATGGGAAAAATCATCAACTCAACCTCATTCTACAAGCATTTTCTAGCAGCAATGATACAAATTCAATCGTTCATCTCTTTCAAAGTCGCTACCGTTGATGGTGACATCCGGCTGAGGGAACGGAAAACCCAATACTTAAAAATTGTGGCGAGAATGACCGGAACTGTGGCGATAAATAGAAAGATTACACCGCGATTTGCTGCAATTCCTAAATGACTAGATAGTCCTTCTAGCAAAACTTCCCAACCATGAGGAGAGTGAAACCCGACAAAGATATCGGTAATCAGAATAATTGAAAAAGCCTTGGCACTATCACTCAAGCCAGTCACAATATTATCCATGAATGACTTGAGCATCATAAGATCTTTACGTCGCCATAATAACACTAAAGCAAAAGATAAAACAGCGATGATATCAGCAAAAACATTACTAACAGCGTTATTGCTACGATGACGAAATTCCTGAGAAATTTCAGTTGCTTTATCTTTGACCTTTTCTTCAATTGCTTCTGAAGTTAGTGCAGGTGCTGCACCCATCAAACGTTCTAGCTTGAGTTCTTCTTCAAAGGTTTGTAGTTCTTTAAGTGCCTCTTCTTTCATTTCAGAGTTTAAGAAGACTGGCATAACTGTTTCGTTTCTCACGCGATCGACAATTGGTTGCACCAAAAAAAGTTTGGACACTTGCTGAGTTATTAAAGGAATCAAAATCAACAATGCCAGTAACCTAATGGCAACGACAGTCTTTTTTTGCGATCGCCGAAATGATTTGACAACTTCTGCTTCTGCATTTGGGTCAAGCTCGTTCTTGATTTTATTAATTGTGCGCTCAAGAGAACGCGGTAGAACTCCAGCTTTGACTTGTGGTTCGGCATTTTCTGAAGCTGAATTTCTAGAATTTTTGCGGTGAAGTTGCCTCGCTCTTGTTTTTTCTGGGGCGATCGCTTGTTTCACCTCAATGACTTGAATTGGTGGAGTGGGCAGCTGAGATGAACTATTGGTTGGTAGATTAGTTGAAAAGGGTACTAACGCCGCCGATGATTGAGGTTCGAGAGTGTATTTCGTCAGAGTTCCTTCGGTAAAAAAGAGTCGCATCAGGTGGTCTTGTCCCAAATTTCCCTGCGTAGAACTGCTCGTATTAAACTCCTTCATTTGCTGTTTGAGTATACTTAAATGCTTCTCGAAATCAGCTTGCACGCTAGTAGGAATTTGAGCATCGTTAGCGGTTGCTACAGTTACTTTACCACCATGAAAATATCGGTCTTCAATCGATTTTATGCTCAGCGCGGCTTGATAAGCTTGTTCTAGCGATCGCTCTGGCGTACCAAAGATTTTTCCTTTGAGTTGAGAAAGGGGGTCTGTGGATTTGTTGAAGAAGGTAGAAGTCATGCTGCAACTGGGGTGTTTGGAGTGCATTTTGGACTAAATTCTGCGTGAGGCGATCGCTGTTACCTGAAACTTTTTTATAGGCGATCGACCACTGCTTTTGGATGCCAATGAGTACTGCTGGGATGGGAACTCGTGTAATAAATGTGACTGTGGGGCAAACGATGTCTTGGTTGCGTAGTAATGTCATCAGTATGCTACTCGTCAAAGATCGTAACTGTTCGGGACAGTGCATACTCATCCCTCAGTCCTCCTCTCCATACTTGCAGGGTGAGTGTTTAGGCAACAAGTTTTAGCAGAGGGTGTTTGCCATTTTGACAGGAGTTGTTTTGACAGGAGTTAATTTGACGGTAGTGATTTGGATGGCGGTGACTCTGAGCAACAATGGGTAAATTTTCTACATCCGACTGGCTAGTAATTATTGCTCCAGCAGGGATATGTTTTTTATTGGGAATGCCAACAGCCATAGACAGTGGTTGACGCGATGCTGCTTGACCGTTGGTGGTAACTAATTTCAGTTTGGGTGTCATGGTGAAGTGAGTAGTGAGTAGTGAGTAGTGGGTTTTGATGCGGGTGTAGGGTGTGGGGTGTGGGGTGTGAGGTGTGGTGAGCCAATAGACAAGCAGTAAGATTTAACTTTTGACTTTTGACTTTTGACTTTTGACTTTTGACTATGCTGCTTTCAATTGCTCGGCAGTACCAATGCCTTGATAGCCAGTGGCTAGTTGCGTATTGACGTGAACCACGGCTTGATTGAGGAATCTGAGGGGATATTCGTTGGTAATTAAGGGTAAGTTGTCAGCAGCTTCTTGTGTAGTAATCAGAGAACCTGCGGGGACGTATCTGCCATCGGCGATATTAACTCCCATGACTAAAGCTTTGGGTTCGATCACGCAGTTATTGCCGACTGTGGCTCGAAATACTAAAGATTGCATTCCGACAAAAGTATCAGTACCAATGCTGGCTGGACCGTGGACTTGACATTGATGCGCCAGAGAAACGCGATCGCTGATGTATACTCCATAGAAGTTACCTTCAACTTCTACTACAGCCTCATGCACCATTTCACCATTGACGTGAGTTTCTAAAGCATGAAGCACTACGCAATCTTGTACGTTGACATCATCTCCTACCCAGATCGGTTGTCCTTCATCGCCTCGTACTGATGCTGCGGGAGCTACCATGACTCGCTTGCCAAGATAAACGTTACCAATTACGGCAGCTAGAGGGTGAATGTAAGCGGTAAAGTCGATTTTTGGCGAATTTTGTTCTTGATTGAAGGATGCCAGCACATTAGCGTGAACGTTAGCAGACTGCTGGATGCGATCGCTTTTAATAGAGAAGATGTTGCTCATGGGAATACCTCTTTCTTGGTTTGACTTGGGAATTTCCTTATGCATGTCATAAGTTAAACCAATAAATGTAATAAACCTGGAATAAAAAAGTGACAAAGTTGAGACAAAGTTGAGAATGGGTGAAATAGCGCTCTATCTCGCCAAGCAGAGAATCTCGCTAGTTGAGTTTTTCTCGTCCTGTATACTTTACAGACACGACATTTGAACCAAGGCAAGTATCTCAGCGTTCTGACATCTCACCTTCTCGTCTACGCCATAGTTCATTTGAAGAACTATCAATAACTTCATGACCAATGACTCATGACAGACTTATACTAATTCTGTTTATCTCTGTACTAAATGAGATCCCCCCAACCTCCTTATCAAGGGGGGTTGGGGGAATCGCTTGTTGCGTAATTTTGAAAAAATTTGTCTCCCGTGGCTGAACGGAGGCAGTAGATAACTGAAGCATTGCTCTCAAAACATGAGAGTTTTCTCATGCAACCTTCATGTTAAGTTCACGATTGTCATTTAGAATTGAAGTCGCTATTTTATTACTTTTTTTGCACTATTCTCATGTACGATTCGAGTTGAACTGGAGCGTATCGCATCTCATTTTTCAGAAAATTGAGAGCGATATTCAATTGAGTTGAGATCGGTGTAAACATTCAATGTTCCAATCATTACGTTGGTTATTCTTACTAACTTATTTATTAGTAATGTCTGCTATATTTGGCGCTTCTAGTACAGCTATTTATATCTTTTTTAGCCGTAGTCTAGAACAACAGTTAAACGATCGCTTACAGATTTTGGCTGAAGCTGCTATTCCTAGTTTGCGAATCATCAAAAGCCGAGGAATTCAAAGATTAGATGATGAACTTCCTTGGCAAGAGTTATTTCGCCACAATCAAAGCCTCGAATGGTTTAATCCTAAAGGTAAGCTCTTAGCAAAAGAGGGAAAATTTTTTACTAATTCGTCATTGTCGCAAGCCTTAGCTGATGGTTTACAAGAGGGCTTTCCAATCCTACAACAACAAGGAAAAGTTCGGACTTTTTCTATTGCTGTTTATACCGAAGAGCGAGATAAAACCACCTTACGCTTAGAAGGATATATTCGTGCTAGCGAGTCTACTCAAGATTTGATGTGGAAGTTAGAGCAACTACGCTCAGGTCTGATTGTGGGAGGAGTCACAGTCTTACTATTAAGTAGCGTTAGCGGTATTGGTTTAACTTGGCTCACTCTTCAGCCGATGCAACGTAACTTAAGGCGATTAAAACACTTTACCGGAGATGTAGCGCACGAACTACGCAATCCTCTAACGGCGATTAGTACTACAGTAGATTTGTTAAGTAATAGTCCAGAAGAGTTAAGTACGGCTCAGAAGAGAAAGTTAGCAATTATCGATCGCGCCAACGAGCAAATCATTCATTTAGTAGACGATTTACTATTTCTATCCAGAGCTAACATTGATAGCGATCGCCTCGATCGCGATTTTAATTTTGTACCGATTCGCATAGAAGAGTTACTGCAAGATTTAGTCGAACGCTTTGAACCACAAGCTCAAAGTAAGCAAATTCAGTTCATCCCGCATTTACGTACTGGTATAGTCGTGAAAGGCGACAGCCACAAACTCAGCCGTTTATTTTCTAATCTTATAGATAACGCACTCAAGTACACAACCGACGGGGGAAGAGTAGCGCTATTTTTAGAACAAGAGCAACGATTTGCTGTGATTCGGATCGAAGATACGGGAATTGGTATTCCACCAGATTCGCTACCACTCATTTTTCAGCGCTTTTGGCGAGCTGATACAGCTAAATCTGAAAAAGATAGTTTAGGCTTAGGGCTAGCGATCGCCCAAGCAATCGTCCAACAGCATAAAGGTGAAATAAAAGTCAGCAGTAGATTAGGTGCTGGTAGCAGCTTTCGCGTTTTACTACCGCTAGATACTCAGACGTAAATGGCATAAAAAATGTAGAGGCGTTACGTGTAACGCCTCTACATTTTAATGATGAATTACATTTTGACTTTTAACTTTTAACTTTTGACTTTCCTAATAGCCGCCTTCTTCTTCGTATTCTGGTTGCTTGATTTTCTTGGGAATATTCAAAGGCTGCGGTTCCTCATCTTCTCCCCAAGCGTCACCGTCGAGATCTTCGTCAAGATTATTTGTTGGTGCGTATGGCTTTGGTTCAAACGGCTGGGGTTCGGGGTAACGGGGTGGAGGTGCAGGTGTATAGCGATCGCTTCCCGACGCTTCACTCCAGTTTTCTTCTTCCTCTAACTCGCGATCGTATCTGTTGGGTTCGTACTGCTGGCGGCGTAATGGCTGCTGTTCGATCCGAGGCTGGACTGTTTCATACTCGTATTCATCCTCATCCCAAGCTTCCTGTACCGCAGGTTGAGTCGTCCGTAGAGGTTGGGCTTTTGGTGCTTGCAACGGTACACCACTTCCAAGCTGGTTTTCCGGTCGCACTGCTGTGGGAGTATAGTACTCGTCTTCTTCTTTCTCCCAAGGTGCTTTACCAATACCAAGCCGTTCTAGCACACCAACACTCAAACGATTAATTCTTTCTTCAGCGCCTTCAAATACAATTAACCGATTGGGACCGCTGCTGACAACTTCTTCGATTGGCAATTCATAAGTACTAATTACCTGGTCGGGGATCTGGGGCAAACCCAGCGAAGCGATAATTAAAGAATGGATTTTGCCTGTTTGAGCGTTAAATGTAAAGCCACGCACTCGCCCCAAGGGTTGACCTGTTTCTGTAATGACTTCACAATTAACTAAGTTGCTGTAAATCTCTACATCGATATCTTCGATCGCGTCTTCGTTCTCCACCAAAATCACATCGCCGATTTTGCTGATGCTGCTCAGGTACATATAACGCGGTACGCTAGCAAAGGCGATCAGGTTGTCTCGCAAACCAAGAGCTACAACCTCCCTGCGATCGATATCTACCCATAGTTGGCTGACAACCCCTAATACTTTGGCGTTGTCATCCGCGATCACCTTTGTATTTAAGATGTCGGAGCGTTTAATAGTGTTTTCAGAGGTCATTGCTTTGCGGAGTCCCGATCTCGAATCAGGGTTAACGGTTAATACTTTCTAACGATCGATACTATTATGATGGAATCCTCAACCAAAGTTGTCTGAGGGTTACAATTTTATGCCTAAAACTTGCGTATAAGCTCCTCGCGCTTGGGTCACTCCTATTGTACGTTCGGCTGATTCTATCATGGGTCGGCGCAGACTCACGACAATAAACTGTGCTTGTTTAGCCTGCTGTTCGATCATTCTAGCTAATCGTTCCACATTTGCCCCGTCTAGGAACATATCTACCTCGTCAAAGGCGTAAAAAGGTGATGGGCGATAGCGTTGTAGAGCAAAGATAAAACTCAGCGCCGTGAGTGATTTTTCTCCCCCCGACATAGAAGCTAGACGCTGCACGGGTTTACCTTTAGGATGTGCAACTAAATTCAGTCCGCTGGTGAATGGATCTTCTGGATTATCGAGTTGCAGAAATCCATCCCCATCCGATAGAGTGGCGAAAATAGTTTGAAAGTTTTCATTCACCGCATCAAAGGCTTCTTGAAACGCTCTTTGACGCAGAGTGGTAAAGTTTTCAATCCGCAATAACAGTTCAGTGCGTTCGGCTTCTAGGGTCAATAATTTTTGACTCAATTCTTCTAATCGAGCGTTGGTACGTTCGTATTCTTCTAACGCCAACATATTGACAGGTTCCATCGCTTCCATACGCTTGACAAGCGATCGCAATTCTTTCTGCAATTGTTCCAAATCGACCTTATCCGGTACTTCTGGTAGGGGATCGGGCATTTCTGCGGCTTGAATTTGAATCTGCGCTTGTAAGTTAACTAAATCTTCTCGCCGCGATGTTTGCGTTTCTTGCAACTTCTGCTGTTGCCATTCTACCTGTTGTTGGTTTAAATGCAGTTCCCGCAGTTTTTGCTCGGCGCGATCGCGTTCTTGTCTTTCCGCCGTCATCCGCTGTTCGATTTCTTTCAAGGATGTATGGATCTGCTTTAGATGATCGCTAATTTCCTGCAATTGCGCATTGACAGCCGCTTGCTGCGACTGATTTTCTTGTTGCTGTTGTTGGTATTCTCGCGATCGCACTTCGCATTCTTGAATTTTTTCGTGCAATCTTTGACTTTGATTCTCTATGTCTTTCAATTGCTGTTCGGCGTTACGAACTATCTCGATTCTAGTTTGTAATTCCTGTTCTTGCTGTCTAATTGCGGCTTGAATTTGCTGCCATTGACTGTTAGTTTGAGATTGCTCTAACTCCACTAAAGCTTGACGTATTTGTTGTAATTGTTCTTCTTGTGCGGGTAAATCTCGTTCTAAAGTCTCTAATCTAGCTTGTACCGTAGATAATTGTTTTGTGTTCTGAGCCAGTTGCGACTGCCCAGTTTCCACTTGTTGAATTAGCTTGCGAATTTCTTTTTGTAATTGATCCTTCAGGAGATTATTTTCTCTTTGTTTAGTCTTCGCTTCTGTTAATTCTTGAGATAGATTTTTAGTTTTAGCTGCCAAATTACCAATCGATTCACCACACCGAGCTAAAATGCGATCGATTTCCTGCAAGCGATTTCTTAACTCTATAACTTCTTGGGATTCAGTAGCATCGCTCGTACCGAAATGCAAACTTGAATTTTGCTGGCTGATACTACCCCCAGTCATCGCCCCACTGGTTTCTAATAATTCTCCTGCTAAAGTGACGATCCGATATTGCCCTAAGTGAGAACGCGCTGATTGCAAATCGGCAAAAACAACCGTACTACCAAAAACATAGCCAAAAATATCTTGATAGCGGCGATCGCATTCGATTAAATTAATTGCATAGTCGATATAACCATTGGCATAGCGCAACCCCGAAGCAGGCGAAAATCGCGGCGCTTGAATTTTATTTAGGGGTAAAAACGTCACCCTCCCCCCTCGTTTTTGCTTCAGGATCTCAATCCCCGAAGCCGCTACGCCATCATCTTCTACCACCAATTGTCCCAACCGCGCCCCAGCTGCAATTTCTAAAGCTAGTTGATATCGAGGTTCGACTTTACCGAGTTGGGCTACCAAACCACAAATTCCACTTAAACCCGATTGCAGCAAAATTTTTGTCGCAAAAGTCCCTTGAGTTTCTTGCAAGGCTTGAGACTGCGCCTCCAACTTATCCAACTGGCGCTGTTTGTCTCTTTGTTCTTGAAGTAAGCGATTTTGAGTTTGCTGCTGAATCTGCAATTCGGCTTCAGCCGCAGCTAAAGATTGGGCTAAAGATTGAATTTGCTCAATTTGACTCGATAATTGAGTTTCTATTTCGGTTAATTGTGTTTGCTTTGTCGCCAGCTCTGGCTCTAAAGTTTGAATTAACCCAGTTTGTTCTTGAATTTGCCTTTCTAATTGATGCGATCGCTCTTTTAGTTGCGCTTGTTCGGTGCGCTGGGGTTCTACAGTTTGCAACAGAGATTCAACTTGACGACTCAAAGCAGCTTGTTGTTGCACCCAAGCATCGGAAGCATCGGCGACTGCACTAGCTTCTGTACGACTTTGTTCTAAGGTTTGCTGCGCCTCATCCCGTTGTTGACGTAGGGTAGAGAGTTGAGCAACGATTTCCTGTTGCTGTTGTTGCAACCGAACGACAGAATTTTGGTGTTGTTGAATTTCTAACTGTTGTTGCGTGTAAGCATTTCCTGCATTTTCATAAGCATTTGTCAAGTCTCTTTGGCGATTTTGTAACTGTCGCCGTTCGGCTTCCTGGGTGGCTAGAGTTGATTGCAGAGATAAGAGTTCTTCTTCCCCCAAAGTCTTCACTCGTGCGTTGAGTGCGTCTAATTCTGCCGTTACCTGCTGAATTTGGGTGTTGAGGGTAGTAAGTTGAGTTGTTAATTCAGTTAGGGTACGATCGCCCGTTTGAATTTCCGCCACCAACTTTTCTTGTTGCTGTTGTAGCGATCGCCAGACTAAAACAATTTCCCATTGCTGTTTCTGTTGATATTCCGTCCGCAGCTTTTGATATTTCTCAGCTTGGATGCGATCGTGAGACAGGCGATCGCGTTGCGCAATTAATTCAGTTTCAACGATGCGGTAGCGGTCTTCCCTGTCTTTAACTTCATTTAAGGTTTCTTTTGCTTGGATAATTTTGCGATCGTAATTCGCTACCCCTGCTAGTTCGTCAATAATCTCCCGTCGTTCTCGCGAGTGCATGGAAATAATACTCGTCACGTCCCCTTGCAGCACGACGTTGTAGCCTTCAGGATAAATCCGGATCTGACTCAGTTGTTCGTGCAACTCAGTTTGAGTACAGGTAGAACCATTAATGTAATAAGTTGACGTATACGAACCCTGTTGAGTGACTCGTAAGCGGCGCGTAATTGTTAATTCATTAGGGGTGAGGAGTGAGGAATGAGGAGTGAGGGGTTCTTCTTCCCCCGTGTCTACCGTGTCTTCCTTGTCTCCCTTGTCCTCTAACTCTTCAACATAATACCCATTCCCATTCCCATTTCCATTAACCTTTGTCCCCTCTGCTTCCTGCTCCCTGCTAAGCGCTCCCTCTAAATCGAAAGTCACCGTCACCAGCGTTTCTACTGCCGATTTTCCGCGTGTGGCTTTGTCGTGGTTGACAAGATCGGGTAGGCGTTCCGCCCGCATTCCCCGAGAACTTGCTAGACCGAGGCAAAACAGGAGAGCATCAAGAATATTAGATTTACCAGAACCGTTGGGTCCTGAGACAACAGTAAATCCTGGCAGCAAAGGAATTTTAGTCGTGCCACCAAAGGATTTGAAGTTGGTGAGTTCTACGCGCTTGACATGAACCATGTAGGCTGGTCAGTGAAGGAGTGTGAGGAACAAGTGTATCAAAGACAGGATGCCCAACAGGTTAGCATAGATTATTCAATTGGCTATATTTTTGTGGGAGTTGGGGTCGGGAGTCGATTCGTAGTGTAGAGACGTTACATGTAACGTCTCTACAAAGTGCGTGGTAAGAGGTTACTACTCCCTACTCCCTACTCCCTGCTCCCTGCTCCAAGTAAGCCCATACTACGCAAAATATCTTTAGTAATTGCCATTCTTGCCTTAGTGTCCTCTGGTTTGTTAATGTCCATGTTGAGGGCAAAAAAGTAAACGCGATCGCCTCGTTCTAGATAGCCTACATACCAACCTACTTGGGGTGTAAAGTCCCATCCCCAGCCTGTTTTTCCTCTCAAGATGTAATCGTTGGTTTTCTCGTTGATGAGAATCTCCTTAACCGTTGCCATTGTCTTTTGAGAGAAAGGCAATTTATTTTGATACAGTTTCACTAGAAGATCGATTTGCTGTTTGGGACTAATGCGCAAGTCCCCCTTTAACCAAAATTGGTCAATACCACCGCTAATGTCTTGATTACCGTAATTTGCCAAATTAATATAACGTTGCATCCGTTCTTGACCGATGCGCCTTGCCAATTCTTGATAGAACCATATCACCGAACCCGCGATCGCGCTTCTCATGGTTTGGTCTTGATTCCAATTTGGAAATTTCTGCGGCGTACCATCCGATTTAATAACTTCGTTTTCATCCTGAATGACTCCCGTTTCCAACGCTACCAGGGAGTTAAAGATTTTGAATGTAGAGACAGGAATAATGCTGGTATTGGCTCTTTGGGGATTATAGACGAGATATTGCTTTTGCTTCAGGTCGTACAGCAAAAATGTACCCTCGACCCCTGCTTGTTGAAAATATTTACCAAAATCGGGGCGTTCCTGCCAGCCCGTGGTATTTTGAGTTTTGGGTCGCACCTTTGGTGCGCTTCCAGCGCAACTTAGATTTTGGATTGTAGAAACATCGCTTGTAGTAGCATCCTGAGACGCTCCCGCGATCGCACTCAAAGGCAACAAAGCGATCGCTAACATCAAGAATGTGAGGTATTTGTAGCACCAAGACATACCATCTTTGGATGAAACATTCAGCCGGACATAGTATCACGTTCGGTGAAAGACGTTTCATAAATCCGCTCGGATATCTTCTGTACAGATAATTATAAATTGCGTAACTTGCTAACAAAATTTATCTCTCATTCAACTATCAATATTGTTGAATTTAACGATGAAATGATATTTTGCCACCCGCAAAATGCAAATCCACGTATACACTCCGTTATTCTGACTTCTGTAAGGGTGGGTTTAACCTTAGAATGATTTGTGCTTGCGCAGGTATCTTTAGAAAACCTACTCCTACGACTTCTGTACGGGCGGGTTTAACTATCGCACTATTTTTTTAGAAAACCCGCCCCTACGACTTTTGACTTCGGCTTGGCTTGTCAATAAGCTCTTGGCAAGTGAGAATAGAAAAGTAGTCGAAGTTACAAAAAAAATTGTAACAAAGATGAATTTAGATAATTTCAAGGGTTGTAGTTTCTGTAACAATATTGGAGAGGGCGATCGCAGGGAGTCAATCCAAATTAAGTAACATAGCGATACTTTTTATCCGCCATCACTGAAGTTTCAATCTTTAAGTTGCAGTATCCAGCAGTTTTAAAAATAAATTTAATTTGCGAGAATTCCCTATGCTAATCCAAAACAAGCAGCAGCGTGACTGGAAGACAATTATTAAAAAATTTGAAGCAGTCTTAGGCAAAAATGGCGTGGTACAGCGTCGGGAGGAATTGATTACTTATGAGTGCGATGGGTTAACGAGTTATCGCCAGCGTCCCGCAGTTGTCGTGTTGCCAAGAACGACAGAACAAGTAGCGGAAGTTGTGAAGATTTGCGATCGCCACAATATTCCTTTCATTGCCCGTGGTTCCGGTACTGGTTTATCTGGTGGGGCATTACCGATAGAAGACTGCGTGTTAATTGTCACCTCAATGATGCGGCAAGTCCTCAGCATAGATTTGGAAAATCAGCAAGTTGTGGTACAGCCAGGAGTGATTAATAACTGGGTGACGCAAGCGGTTAGCGGCGATGGATTCTACTACGCCCCCGATCCTTCCAGTCAGATTATCTGTTCGGTGGGCGGGAATGTTGCCGAGAATTCTGGCGGGGTACATTGTCTTAAATATGGTGTCACTACCAACCACGTTTTAGGTTTAAAAGTCGTTACCCCCGATGGTTCGGTTGTCGATTTGGGCGGACAAGTACCAGAAATGCCTGGTTACGATCTCACGGGCGTGTTTGTCGGTTCCGAGGGAACGTTGGGGATTGCTACCGAAATTACGCTACGGATTCTCAAATCAGCCGAATCAATTTGCGTCTTGCTTGCCGACTTTACCAGCGTAGAAGCAGCAGGGGCAGCGGTTTCAGACATCATCAGTGCGGGAATTATTCCGGCTGGGATGGAAATGATGGATAACCTCAGCATTAATGCTGTAGAAGATGTTGTTGCCATGGGTTGTTATCCCAGAGATGCTACGGCAATCTTGTTAGTAGAAATTGACGGCATCGCTGTAGAAGTTGCAGAAACTAAGCAGCTGATTAGCGATATTTGTTTGAAAAACGGGGCGAGGGGAATTACCACAGCCAGCGATCCTGAAACGCGCCTCAAATTGTGGAAAGGACGCAAAGCAGCATTTGCCGCTGCCGGACATCTCAGCCCCGATTACTACGTTCAAGATGGGGTGATTCCGCGGACTCAACTGCCCTTTGTTTTACAAGAAATTGAAAATTTAAGTCAACAATATGGCTATCGTATTGCAAACGTATTTCATGCGGGTGATGGGAATCTTCACCCATTAATTTTGTACGATAATTCCGTACCAGGGGCTTTGCACCAAGTAGAAGAATTAGGGGGGGAGATCCTAAAACTCTGCGTTAAAGTTGGTGGTAGTATTTCTGGCGAACACGGCATCGGTGCAGATAAGAAATGTTTTATGCCCGATATGTTTACCGAGGCAGATTTGGAAACGATGCAATATGTCAGGGAGGCGATTAACCCGAAAGGTTTAGCTAATCCTGGCAAGATCTTTCCGACTCCCCGTACTTGTGGGGAAGCAGCCAAGATGACTGATATTAAAGAGTTTGCTGGAGTTGAGAGATTTTAGATCCGCGAGATCCCCCCAACCCACGGACACTTTGCTCAAGTCGGGAAACCCGCCCACGCAAGTGTCCTCCCCTTAAAAAGGGGGGCTATGAGTAAGTGGAATAATATTAGTTTGGAAATTAAGAGAAGTAATGCGATCGCACCTTTACCTAGTATTCCCACAAGATAAATAGCTCTTAACAATAAGCACTTAAAAACACAAAGACACCAAGATTTCTCTTAGCGCCTTTGCGTCTTTGCGCGATCGCAATCTATCAAAAATTTTCATCACCATATCATATCCAGAGGGCGGGTTTATTGAGTTCTTGGTTTATGAGTGAAGATCTTTGGTAAAACCCGCCCCTACAATAATATGGATCTTAAAAATTAAAACTCGTCCGAAGGACTCCTACATATTGATTGCTGTTGTCACTGTTATTTTCAGGATTAAATACTACCCAAAAACCAGGAGTCACAGAAATATAATCGTTAACTTGAAAACGGTAAAAAGCCTCAACGTGATATGATGTATCGTCTTCATCGCGCACGTCGCTATCTGTAACTCTGGGAGGTAAGCCAACCAAAATTCCTGGTAAATTACCTTCACCCCCCACATCTGGGAAAGTTAAACCGACTGCACCATACCATAGATCTGCACTACCCCCATCTTCAACAGTACTAGCAATAGTTCCTCCACTACCATCTGCGATCGCACTCAAACCCGAACCGTTGGCACTCGCACTGATGTAACCTACCCAACCATGTAGTTGAAACTTGGGTGAAAAGCGATAAAAGCCTTGAAAAGCAAAGATGTCTGCGGATGTTGCAATGTCATCTCCAAATGGTTCGCTAGCCAGCAAACTACCCGTACTACCAGTGAGATCCACTACTCCCGCAGGGTTATAACTGCGCGAGTAAGCAATTCCAGCCGCACCCCAATCACCATCTACAGCAAGTTGCGCTAAGGCGTGATACGTGCCGTTGAATAAACCAGCACCATCGCCAGGATCGCTGGGACTACCAGCCAAATATCCTAGAGTCAAAGTTAAACTCTCGGCAATCTCCCAATTCACCGCCGCGCCACCACCACCGCGACGATACAGGGGACTGTACTCGCCAAACAGAGAGGGAATACCTCTGCTGTCATCAGCAATGCTAGGAGGAGTCAGGGTATCGGTAATATCGGTGTAACCGACTCCGGCGGGACCTACAGTAAAGGTGAGGTTGGAACCAACGGGAAAGCGGTATAACAGGTGCGGTACAGTTACATCGTTATCGGTGTTCGTATCGAAGTTAAGCCGTGTCATGTTCGTACCTGACACGTCTTCCATATCGCCAAAGTTACCAAATTCCAAACGAGTCCGTAGTAAATCTCGTCCGGTAAAACTCGTTTCAAAATTCATCCGCGAACGATAGCCAAATATCGTATTAGAATCGTCCTCATTTCCGGCTATGCGATCGCCAAATGTATCTGTAATTGCTGTAATTAAACTGACATTAAGTTTTGTCGTCGTCGAAAATTGATTTGCTTCTAATTCTGCTGTTTGTGCTTCCAAACTATCAACTCGACCGCGCAGAGTTGCCAGTTCTGTACCAAATTCTGTTTGCAATCGTTGTAATGTTGCTAAGTCTTCTTTCGTCACTACATCTGCACTAGCTGTAGCGATCAGTTCGTTGACTCGATCTAAACAAGCATTCAATCCTGCCGCAAATTCATAGCGGGTCAAAGCACGATTTCCTCGATAAGTTCCATCGGGATATCCGGCAATGCAACCATATCTTTCTACCAAAGATTGCAATGCTTGAAATGCCCAATCTGTTGGCTGCACGTCAGATAGTTGAGATACTGACGTAACTTGAGCCATACTATTTTCTAGCGGCAATGCTAAGGTAGTTTCCGCACTCATTCCTACTAAAGCCGCTACTAAATTCGCAGCCAGAAACAATCTAGCGTGCGGCAATTTTGTGTTCATCCGTTTGCCACTCACTTTATTTTTTACAAAAAATTTTACCCTGCTTTTATTTAGTCTAAAGAGAAAACCTTTAGGCTCAACAATAGCTGTTTTTTAGCAGCATTACATCTTAATGAATCCAGAATATCATCGAGCATCTAGCTACAGTCATATATCTTACGGATGAGTTTAGACTGACTTAAGAAAAGTTCAAGGAATTGGTTACAAATTCTAAATTAATTTGCTAGAAAGCACAAATTATTTCTACGATTAATTATTAGGAGTTTTTGGTTTAAGAAAATATCTAACCCACGGCTGATAACAAGTAAACAAAATTTAGTTTTCACTAAAAATTACAGCTTTTTGCAGCTAGGGATCGACAAACTACGAGAAAACCAGGAAGTAGGCGCTCGGAGCATTCCCGCACCTACTTCTTAATTTTTCTTCACAGAACTTTTCGTTCAATGTTTAGCTAAAAAAATTAAAAATTGTAGGAGAAGACGGTGGCTGCTATAGATATCGTGTTTCTCGTTGCTTACTTTGTAGGTGTAGCGGCGATTGGTTATTGGTCGAGTCATAAAAGTTTAGCGAGTAGCAAATCGTATTTTTTGGGCGGTGGTAGTATTGGTTGGGCAGCAATTGGTGCGAGTCTATTTGCTAGCAATATTTCTGCCGAACACTTCATTGGATTAGCAGGTAGCGGCGCTAGTTCGGGTCTAGCAGTAGGGCAATTTGAATGGATTGCCTGTTTTATGTTGTTGCTATTAGGCTGGCTATTCGTGCCGTTCTATCTCCGCACTGGTGTATTTACAATGCCGGAGTTTTTAGAAAGGCGTTTTAATCGTCAGTGCCGTACCTATCTATCCGCAATTTCATTAATTGCTTATGTCTTTACAAAAATTAGCGTAGCAGTCTATGCAGGTGCGATCGTTCTGCAAACAATTTTAGGCTGGAATATTTGGCTAGGCGCGATTGCCTTGATTGTGGCTACGGGTGCGTATACAATTTTTGGCGGTTTAAGGGCAGTCATTTACACTGATTTCTTCCAAGCATTTATTCTAATTGGCGGCGGAATTTTCTTGACTGCAACAGCAATTATTGATGTGGGTGGTTTTGGTGCTTTGTATCAAAAAGTCGATCCTAACTTCTTTAGTTTGTGGAAAGACATCAATCATCCCGATTTTCCCTGGACGGGAATTTTATTCGGCGCACCCATCTTAGGTTTATGGTATTGGTGTACAGACCAAATGATCGTTCAACGCACCCTTGCCGCACCTAATATTGAAGTCGCAAGGCGATCGACAATTTTTGCTGGATTTTTAAAACTTCTACCCGTATTTATCCTCGTCTTACCAGGTATTGCAGGCAGAATTCTGTTTCCCGACGTGGAACCAGACCGGATATATGCCACGATGGTGAATAATCTCCTCCCGCCTGGAATTAAAGGATTAGTGGTAGCTGGGTTGCTGGCGGCGTTGATGAGTTCTCTTTCCAGCGTCTTTAATAGTAGTTCCACGCTAGTTGTGATGGACTTCTACCAAAAATGGAAACCAGAGGCAAGCGATCGCGAGTTAGTGCGAGCCGGACAGATTTCGACTATTCTACTAGTAGTGACTGGTTTGCTATGGCTCCCCTTTATCGGGTTGATGAGCAATCAGCTTTATGTCTATCTCCAGTCAGTACAAGCCTACGTTTCGCCACCGATTGCTGCTGTCTTCTTGATGGGGATATTGTGGAAACGCGCTACTGGTAGGGCGGCTTTCAATACCTTAATTACTGGTTTTATTTTGGGTGCAATTCGATTTATCGCCGAAATCGCCGTAAAAGCAGGTTGGATAACTTGGCGACCTTTGGTAGCCTATGCCACGATTAACTTCTTACATTTTGCGATTCTGCTGTTTGTAATTTCTATTGCCATTTTGGTACTTGTCAGTTTAACCAGTGCTGCACCAAACCAGAGACAACTGGAAATCTTCCAACACTCAGACGCAGAGTTGGAGAAGTTTGCTGGTTCCCATCGATCGCACAATCTCAATGTTAGATCGAGTTTCATCCTCGCCGCGATCGTCTTGGTATTTTGGGTTGTTTTTAGTCCCTTTGTCGTTAGTTGATTGTTAGAAAAAGAAAGTGTAGAGACGTTACATGTAACGTCTCTACACTGCTAACTTTTCGGCGACAGCTTCAGATTCAAAATTGATAAGACCAAGATAATTAAAAACATTACCAAACCGATCGTGCAGGCATAGCTAATGTCTAAACTACTACCAAAAGCTTGCTCGTAAAGGTAATAAACAATAGTTTTAGAACTGTTGCGGGGTCCACCTTTGGTCATGATGTAGATTTCTTCAAAAACCTTGGTGGCGGAAATGGCAGAAATGACGGCTACTAGCATTAAGTAAGGTCGCATTAATGGCACTGTAACATCCCAGTGTTTGCGCACACCATCGGAGCCGTCGATCGCAGCGGCTTCGTATAATTCTGTTGGAATCGACTGTAACCCAGCTAAATAAATGACCATGTAGTATCCTAGTCCTTTCCACACTGTCACTGCGATGACGCTAAAAAGGGCGAATCTGGGACTAGTCAGCCAGGGTATACCACTAGTTAAAATTCCAGTTTGTTTCAATAATTGATTCAGCAAGCCATTTTGGGCGTACAGCCACCGCCAAGCAATCCCTGCTACGACCATAGAAATAATAACTGGGGTGTAATAGGCAGCGCGAAACCAGTGCATTCCTCGTAGTTTCTGATTAACTAAAATCGCCAAAACCAAAGGAATTGCTACCAAAATCGGCACGGCGATCGCTAAATACAATATTGTATTTCCCAAAGTTTGCCAAAAGACTTTATCTTGCCACAAACGTTGAAAGTTAGCAAAACCAATCCATTCCGGTGCTTGAGTTATGTCGTATTCGTAACGGGTAAAACTCAAGTAAAATGCTTGCAGGGCAGGATAAAAGACTGTCAGCCCCAGAACAAGCAGCGCTGGTAGTAAAAATAAATATGGAGTGAGGCGCTGTTGAATTAACGTCCAATTAATGGGAACGGATTTCTGCATGGTCATTGCTTTGTAGTGGCAATCGGAGCTTTTCGGCGCTTTCAATATTACTCGAAAAGGATTTGCACATATTATGACGTGCCGGCGTAACGCACGCAAACGAGTATCAATGGTACAATACGGTTCATTTAAGGCTACGCTGTGCTGAGGATAAAGAAAATAGGAGGATTGGTTCGGGAGGGGGTGGCTCGATGTCTTGGCTTTTTTGAGCGAAACTTGGATACAGGTTTTTTTACAACTCTGGGATTGGTACGAGAAACTCGTTCAGGTAACAGAGTGTCTAAAATCTCTACAGTTAACCAACTTAAAAAAAGGGGAGTTCTTGTGATTGCAAGCGTTGAAATTTCGGGATAGCACGACGAATAACTCGCAATGTCCCAGTGAAACTCAGACGCAAAGGAGTGATACCCGCGCTCTTTGCAGCTTGAAACATCAATAACCGCACAGCCCAGTGTCCTAACAACCACCCGTAAACTTCCTGCACAACTTCACGCGGTTTTTGAGAGCGAATATGAGTTTTTCGTCCTGATAAATGTACTTTGAGTTCATCAATAGTATTTTCTACTTCCCAGCGTTGATGATATTCAATCGCCAGTAGTTGAGCCGGAAATTTCTCCAATTCCAATAAGCTGGTAATTAAGCGATATCTTAGTTGTTCCTCTGGGTTGTCGGTATTACCAATTGTGTATTCAATCACTCGGACTTGTATGGGCTGGCAAGCTTTTGAGCGGAATTTAGCAGGTGGATAAATCCAACTCAGATAAGAACCATCCGCCAGTGGTTCTTCGCACAAAAACTTGACATTTGCGGGAATTCTTCCTAAATAATCGCTACCAGTTGTGACAGTTGCTTGCACCATTGCATAAGAATGTAACCCTCTGTCCCACATCAACAACATCCCTGAACTCACGGAGCGTAATAATCTTAATGCCCGCACTCGTTCTCCTATTCGATATGGACACATCAATGCATCAAAGATTAAATGTGTTCCTGCTTCTACCAAAATGACTAATCGCAGTTTGGGAAATGCGGCTTGTGTGCCAGGACGGCTGCTCGGACGACCAAAAACTCTCGCATTTTCATCGCTGTCTGGCAGATCGAAGCAAGTCCGATCAATTACCACAATTCGCAATCCATTGAGAAATGCTCCTTTGGTATCGGTGCTAGCCATTGGTCGCACCAGTTGATGGAACAATTGACTCATCACCCTTGGACTTAATCGTTGTCGGGCTTGCGTTATTGCTGATTTACAAAAAACTCGCCAGTATTTCCCCACTTTCACCCATGCTTCGCTCAGCCCATCAATTAAGTTTTTCAGCACATCTCTCATCGAATCTCGTGACCACAGACTCATCGCAATTACCAAACAAATTACCAATTGTGCTGGTAACGAGCGTTTACGTTGTTCACAAACTTTAGTTTTAGCGATCGCTTGCTCGATCTCCGTGGATGGGATGGCTGCCTCTATCGCTTTGAACACATCACTACTTTGTATCGTAGGAGACAACAATGAGAAATCCTTCAGATGCACTACACTCACTTTCCATTCTTGGGAACAATGCTTAATTTACAACACTTTGAGCCTTAACTGAACCGTAGTGGTTCAAAACCCGCCCCTGTACTGGTACGGGCGGGTTTTATCGTGAATTGACCGATTTTGAATTGTATTGTCTCTTTGTCAATTTGGTACATTTGTACTATAATAGTGATAGATGTTGTCGAGTTAGCTGAAGCAAAAAACGGCTTGATGGTAGCTCGATTTGATGCAAGATAAACTCAAAATTGCTCTATGACCAAGCACTATATTCTCAGCCTTAACCCCACTGCTAAGCATGACTGGGATCGGTGTATCCTGCGCGATCCAATAACTGCCAAGCGTCCAGAGATAGCAAAATTGATTGCTGAAGCTATTGGTGCGGAACCTGGTACGTATCTAGTGTCCGTCAATATTGAAGTCAAGGTTTTGGAACAAGTACCAGCTCCACAAGCAGAACAACTACCGCTAAGTGCCGTAGAGTACAATACGGAGCGCGCACAGTTGCAAGAATTAGCCGCCTAATCGAAAAGTTAGCAACCAAGATTTAGCGATTGGCGTATTGCCATGGAGTGATTCAGATCGATTCAAAATTTCAAAATATAGATTTCGAGTAGCCTGAATAAGTCGTAAGCCTTAAGTGAAAATACTTATTGCTTGCGGCTTTTTGCTATTGTTTCTGTCTGAGGTGGAATCAAGGAGATCGCGGCTGTGTGATAGTATGAGAAACTCAAAAATAAGATAGGGCTGTAAGGCAGATCAAGCGGGGTATAAAGTATGGCATCGTCTACATTAAGCGGAAAGAATACTTTAGGCGATCGCGCTGTGCTGGCAATTAAGAAGCACTTTGAAAAATTTCTCAAACACGAAGCTGACGTAATCGCAGATAGCGATCCAGAAGCATTGCATCAGATGCGCGTAGGAATGCGTCGCTTGCGTAGTGCGATCGCGGGTTTTGCTCCAGCCATCGACTTACCGAAGCCAGTCCAAGAAAAAAAAATTGGTAAAATTGCTCGTATTCTGGGCAGTTTGCGAGATTTGGACGTACTGCGAGAATCATTAGAAAACAACTACAAACCCGCTTTACCTGCTGACGAACAAGAACAATTGGATACAGCGCTGGTTTATCTGTATAAGCGGCGGCGGAAGGCTTTTGCTAAAGTTCATGAAACTTTAACAGGCGATCGCTATCAAGAACTGAAGCAGGCTTTAGAAAAATGGCTATCTCAGCCCCAACTGCAACCAATCGCCCAGATGCCAATTCAGGCGACTCTACCAGATTTACTTCTATCTGAGGTTGGTAGGCTACTGTTACACCCAAGTTGGTTAGTAGGAACTAAATTACAAGACGAACAGGTAGTAGTACAAACAGGACAAACACCAGCACAGGCAAAACAACAACTAATCGATAACGCCCCTCTTCTCCACAGCCTGCGTAAAGAAACCAAACGCGCTCGTTATCAAATGGAAGTCTTTGCTAACTTTTATGGAGCTTCTTACGAAACTTACCTTGAAGATCTAAAAGCCATTCAGAGTATTTTAGGACAATTTCAAGATAGTGCCGTACTGTCTGAGTTTTTAGCAGAAGCCTTGGAAACAAAAATTGAAAAAACCATGCCAACTCTCGCTAATTTATTAGCAGAGCATAATTACCAAGCTTGGCAACAATGGCAAACTCTACAACAGCGATATCTCAATTTGGAAAGTCGCAAAGGCTTGCACTTGTCGATTTTGATGCCCACTTGGGAAAACGTCAATAACGGGCAAAGTACAGAACACGATACTGTTCTCAGCCAACAGAGTTAACAGTTAATAGGGAGCAGTTATCGTAGGGGCGGGTTTAGCAAATAGATTGATAATTAAAACAGTAAATTTTTGGTCAGAACCCGCCCGTACAGAAGTCAGTTATCAGTTATCAGTTATCAGAACAAGGGGAAGGGGGAAAGGAAGATATTGCTACATTTTTCCTTGCCCTTTGCCCTTTAACCTTTTAAGAGCGATCGCGTACCACGCACCACTGAATGACCAATGCCAGATATAATCTTTACCACGATTGGGTAAAGACGACATGGCAAAACCAGTTACAGATGATATGCGTGACTTGAAAACACCGGATGATGTCATCATTCGGGCTGAAGCACGCAAACCGGAGACAGATCCCACTCTTGGTATTGGCGTACAAGTCAACGGAGAGGGTACGCCTCGGCATCGTCTAGTAACAATTGGCGATTCTCTGACTCAAGGCTTTCAAAGTGGCGCAATTTTTAATACTCAAATTTCTTTTCCAGCCTTAATCGCTCGGGAAATGGGTTGGACTGAATTCCGCTATCCTACTTACAATACTCCTGGTGATGGGTTGCCGTTAAATTTAGAACGGTTGGTGCGAGAACTAGAACAAAAGGTAGGCGATCGCATTGACGTTTGGAATTTTATCCCGACGCTATTGTTTTTACGCAACTATTTAGACAAGTTAGAAGATTATTGGGAACGGGGTGAAGGGGCTATACTACCCTCTCAAAAAGAGATTAACCACAATTTAGGAGTTTATGGTTGGGATTTACGGAATATCCTATCTCGTAATGCAAGAAGCTGCCAGGAATTAATCAGTCGAAAGATTCCTAGAGAAGATGTTTTTCGTCAATTGGTCGATTACCATAACGAACGAGCGGCACTGAGGGTATTAAACTCGTCGGTGCGGAGTCAAACAGGTGAGGCATTAACTCCTTTACAAGCTGCAACGGCTCTTGGCGCTGAGGGAACGCAAGAAAATGGCGATGCTGATGGCATTGAGACGCTAATTTTGACGATCGGTAGCAATAACGCTCTCGGTAGTCTCCTCACCTTCAAGATTGCCTGGAGCGATGAAGGCTACGATGATATGGAGATCAACGATCGCTATACGATCTGGCGACCGATTCATTTTAAAGCTGAGTTAGACAAGGTTGTGGCAGAAGTTAAGCAAATTCGCGCCCGTCACGTTATTTGGGCTACAGTTCCTCACGTGACGATCGCCCCGTTTGCCCGTGGAGTAGATACTAAGATTAGAAAAGATTCTCGCTATTTCCCATACTATACTTTGCCTTGGGTTAGCGATGCAGGTTTCAATCAAGATCGACATCCAAACTTGACTGCACCAGAAGTCAGAGCAATAGACAGTGCGATCGACCAGTATAATGACTGTATTATTGATGCCGTGCGACAAGCAAGAACAGAAGGTCGAGATTGGTATTTGTTCGATCTAGCTGGACTACTCGATCGCTTGGCACAGAGGCGCTATATTGAATCTCCCAGAGCTAGACCGAGTTGGTGGAAAGAAATTGGTGGTGAATATCAGTTACCGTCACAGTTGCAAAAATTAGACCCAAAGCCAGATTCTCGCTTTTCGATCTTTGATGCTACAGGACGTAAGCAAGGTGGGTTGTTTTCCCTTGATGGCATTCATCCCACAACCATTGGTTATGGCATTATGGCGCAAGAGCTAATTGCAATTATGCAAACAGCTGGCGTGGAGTTTTATGACGATCGAGGTAACTTGCGCCAAGGTAAAGTTGAAATTGATTTTCAGCAGTTAATCGCTCAAGATACTCTCATTTCTAACCCGCCAAAAGCGTTTGAAAATTATTTCCAGGCGATTAGTTGGATCGATCGATACTTGAGTGTTTTTGGAAATTTACTGAAGTCAAACTATTGAATTGAGTTCGAGCGTGAATGTAGCCTAGTCTCTCAGTTTTTCGATAGAAGTATTAATAATTCCCATAATCGTCGCCATTGCAGATGCAATTCGCCCATGCAAGTTTAATTGCGCGATCGCAGTTGGAAAATCATCTTGTTTCAGGCGATCGCACAATGTCACCATTTCTGCCCAGGTAGCATCGCTATTAACATACGCTAAAGTTAGAGAAATCAACAGATCGACGTGTTCGTTTCCTTCTGCTTGGGTCATCATGTTATGGGGAATATCCCACACATCATCAAAACAGACATACCAAGATTTAGGCTGTAACTGAACTGCGGCGTTAAATAACTTTTCGTGTTCTCGATTTCCTACAGCGCGATCGCTTTCACTCGATACAATTAACATTGGTGCAGCCTTTTGAGTTTGGGCTTTTTCTAATACCTCCGTTCCCATATCTAAAAAAACTCGTAAAGCTGGCATAGCAAAACCATCATAACCAAAACTAGCTACTTGAGGGTCTTGCCACCATTCAAAATAGATATTAAAAATTCTGACAAATAAATCGACGACTTTATTACTTCCACTTAAATAGGGTGCAAATATTAAAGTCTTCTTTATTAGCTCGGGATATTCTAAAGCTAACCATGCAGCTAAAGTACTCCCACCAGACAAACCTCCAATAATAATTTCTTTGCCTCCAGAGCGAGCAATTTCTAACCAATGACAACCAAATTCTTGATAAATTTGGGGATCTTCTGGTAGTGGTGGCGGGTTATCTCCATTCCATTCACCTGCAATACCATGTCCTGGTAGTAAGGGAATTAGAACGTGATATCCAGCTTGATAAAATGCTTTACCTATCAGGGCAAATTGTTCGGGAACTGCTGTAAATCCATGAAAGAAAAGACAAATCTTTTCACTATTCGGCTGGATTAAAAATTGCGAGCCAGTCGTTTCTGCTATCAATGATAGATTGCTTTCTGTAGCTTGAATTTCCCGGGCTATCGCTAATAAATTATTGGAATATTCAGACATTTTTATGATTTAGAAAAGTTGCATCAATTTTCAATATTGCCGATATTTGAAATTTTGTATTCTTCTAATCGTCAGCGAATCGCTGATTTTCTTGGCGATCGCTCTTGACAAAATAATTTAACTGGTACTTGCCAATTAAAGTAATTTTGCGTCGATTTGAGGCAGCTAGAAACCTCTTCAGCTCTAGCGATAATTTTTCTGAGTTCGCTATAATCAGGAATTTGACCCGCAGTATATTTAGCTTGAGATTTAATTTCTGCATTAGCGTTGAGCATGGCTATTTTGATTAACTCTCGATCGAAATTCAAAAGCCGGGGCGATAAATAAACTCCCACACCAGGAATTGGTTTACTCATATAAATAACTCGCAATGTTGGGTCGTCTTTAATTGCGGTATATTGACCAGCAGCAATATCAATTTTTCCAGTCTTAACTAAATTTATCGCTTCTCTAGGGTGATAGCCTCTACCAATTTTAAGTGTTTTGCCATATAAAGCATAAATTGGAATGAGAAAAGTTAGGGCTGATGCGGAACTACCTAAAGCAATTGTCGTGTTTGGTTGGATATCGGCAATAGACTCGATCTTACTATCAGCTTTAACAAATAAAGCTGCTCGATCGTAAAGTGGTCGATCGGGGTACATTACAGCAATGCCAGTGTAGTTATTATCCTCAGCTGCTATGGAAAGTACTGGAGAACCAGTAAAAGCAATATCCCAATCTTTGAGATCGAGGCGATCGCGAATTTCTGGAAAAGGCGTATGGCGATCGACGATGACCCGAACACCCAATTGCTCCTGTAAATGGGTAGCTAAAGCCTGATAATCTTCTATTGGAGGGGTAGCACTCACTCCAATTTTCAGCGGTTGTGCCTGCAAGTCTCGATAGCAATTCGTCCAAAACCTTTTTTCCCCGACTGCGCAAGGTTGCACCCAGCGCCAGATACTCAGTACGATACCAGCAATGACCGTGGTAGATGCAAAACCAATCAGCGACCATAGAATTATCGTTCTGCCAGGAGAGTAAGGCATCTCAGAGCAAATGTAATAAAATACACAAAGCCGATTGTTAAATTGAGTTCCCCCACAACAGACTCAGCTTAGCCTCTCTCAGTTCCTTATGTTGTGATGAATGGGGTGTGGGGTATGGGGTGTGGGGTGTAGTGGATTGTTAACTGATACCTGACTCCTGCACGGGCGGGTTTTGACCCCCAGATTGAAGGATGAGGTTGTCCATCTATTTTCCAAACCCGCCCCTACGGTAACTGATAACTGTCTTTAGGATGAGCGATCGCGCTTAGATTGTCACGACTATAGAAATAGGAATACACGGCATTCTCGTTTGAGTTCTGAGACACGCGGCTGAGTATATTTCTAGCGTCATTGAAATTTCACAAATGACCAATGACAATTTTTAACATATTGAGCAATTGATGCAGACAACTACGAAACCTTCCACAACAAAAGCTTGGGCAAAAGCGATCGCCCAACCCGCAACAGAATTTTCTCCCACTCCCCTACCTGTCATAGCTGGGGAAATTCCATCTAATTTACGCGGAACTCTTTATCGCAATGGTCCCGCCAGATTAGAACGGGGTGGAATGCGGATGGGACATTGGTTTGATGGTGATGGGGCAATTCTCGCCGTTGATTTTAATTCTAATTCCCCCCTTTCTCAGGGGGGTGAGGGGGGTGCGATCGCCTCATACCGCTACGTGCAAACTGCTGGCTACCAAGAAGAAGCCACCGCAAATCGCCTGCTTTATGGTAACTATGGGATGACAGCCCCAGGTGCGTTCTGGAATCGATGGTTGAAGCCAATCAAGAATGTGGCAAATACCTCTGTTTTACCTCTACCAAATAAACTCTTAGCATTGTGGGA
Organism: Chroococcidiopsis sp. SAG 2025; assembly: GCF_032860985.1. Taxonomy (GTDB): domain Bacteria; phylum Cyanobacteriota; class Cyanobacteriia; order Cyanobacteriales; family Chroococcidiopsidaceae; genus Chroococcidiopsis. Next base: position 3,901,234 of record NZ_JAOCNC010000001.1, on the reverse strand, counting down.
AGGTGGTAAACCGCACGCCTTAGACTTGCAGACTTTGGAGACAAAAGGCGAGGACAATTTATCTGGATTAAGTAATGGTTTACCTTACTCTGCCCATTACAAGTGCGATCCGCACACAGGAGAAATTTTCAACTTTGGGATTAGCCCTGGAATTAACGCTAACTTGAATCTCTATAAAAGCGATCGCACGGGTAAAATTCTGCAAAAAGCTACATTTACCTTAGATGGCGTGCCGATCGTTCACGATTTCGTCTTGGCAGGACAGTATTTAGTCTTTTTCGTGCCTCCAGTTAGGGTAAATGCGTTACCCGTGTTGTTAGGCTTGAGTTGTTACAGCGATGCGATCGAATGGCAGCCTCAACTCGGGACTCAGTTTCTCATATTCGATCGCGAAACCCTTACCCTTGTCAGCCGTGGCGAAACCGAACCTTGGTATCAATGGCATTTTGCTAACGGTTACGTCGATCCTAACGGTACGATTGTCGTGGACTTGGTGCGGTATGAAGACTTTCAGACCAATCAATATTTAAAGGAAGTGGCAACGGGACAAACTCATACACCTGCACCCAGTAGTTTATCGCGAGTTTATTTGAATCCGAATTTGGGTAAGGTGACGGCGATCGAGCAGATTTTAGATCGCGATTGTGAATTTCCGATCGGATTACCTCATTTAATTGGGCAAGCTGCTTCCCCTACTTTTCTCTCCGTTCATCGTCCTAGTGTAAATATCGGTGCAGAATTGTTTGGCGCGATCGCTAAATTTGACTCGCAAACTCAATTTCTGACGATTGCGGATTTTGGCGAAAATTGCTACCCGATGGAACCAATTTTTGCCCCCGATCCGCAAAATCCTGCTTCTGGTTGGATCGTTACGGTAGTATATGACGGAAATCGCGATCGCAGTGAGGTCTGGATTTTCGATAGCGATCGCTTGGATGCACCACCTGTTTGTAAATTGGAACTACCCAGCGTCGTACCGATGGGATTTCATGGAGCTTGGCGACAAGCGTAAATTTTGTTGGATTTAATGTCACGCAGAGACGCAAAGGCGCAAAGATCTGAAATGGTATAACATCCAAACTCTAAAATTCAACATCCAAAATTGGGATCATGGCTTATTTTTGGTTTAAAGCGTTTCATCTGGTTGGCATTGTTGTTTGGTTCGCTGGATTATTTTACTTGGTGCGGCTATTTATCTATCATGTCGAGGCTGACGAGCAGCCGGAACCCGCCTGTACGATTCTCAAGAATCAGTATCAATTGATGGAAAAGCGACTGTATAGCATTATTACCACTCCTGGGATGCTGGTGACGGTAGCAATGGCAATTGGATTGCTGACGACGGAACCGGAAGTCCTGAAACAGGGATGGTTGCATGTCAAGTTAGCATTTGTCGTGCTTCTATTGGGATATCACCACTACTGCAAACGGCTGATGCGACAGTTAGAAAAAAATGAGTGTAAGTGGAGCAGTCAGCAATTACGGGCGTTGAATGAAGCCCCAACTGTGATGTTAGTGGCGATCGTGTTGCTAGCCGTGTTTAAAAATAACCTACCTACAAATGCTACGGTTTGGGCAATTTTCGGCATGATTGTGGCAATGGCAGCAACAATTCAACTTTACGCCAAAAAGCGGAGGTTGGATAAAGAGAGGTTAATGGCACAAGTACCGCAAGAGTGATTGATGGTGGGCAATGCCCACCGACTTTCTAGCTTTGGGTAGATCTACGGTTACGGAGGTTTTGCCTCTACAGACAGAGTAAAATTGCGTACATATCTGCAAACATTACGAGGTCTCTTGTAGAAGTCAGAGTTTATGTGTAGCAATGTTTCAACTTCTGTTGCCTCGAAAAGGCGATGAGCTATTCTAAAGAAAGTCTAAAGAAAACCTTAATTTCTTATTTGTTATGTACGCAACTGAAACCCGCAACATGGATTCAACCATCCTACGGCAGCTATGGTCTGCGGTAGAACATACTCAGAGCAGTATTTTACTCAGACTGAATGACTCAGAACTGGTTTCGCACTTGATTGCAGAACTTGGCAACCAGCAACCCTTAGATCGAGAAGCGATGGTGAATGTGAGTACTTACTTGCGCGGGAAAACGTCTTTGATTCGCGACCTCGCTCAATCGCGTTCGTTCTAGTCGATAATTCCTATTGTTCTTATCGTTGCATTAGTCACGTTTTAGCACTAAAAGTACTGCCAGTTATAAATTCACCACACCACTCCGTATAATTGACCCTGGCAAAGCAGTACAGTCCTTTAAAAACATTTTTACAAATCAATACAAATTTTCCGATCGCGTTGCATTCATGTGCATTTATCCGCGATCGCGTTTCTCAAGGTTGCGGCTACGGTGCTTCCTTTGCGCTCCTAATCCTTTTCTACAGGTTGAGCCAACAGAGTTTGATGAATGTTATTTAATAACTCTTCCATAGAAATAGAGGAAGGCAAAACTTTAGTCGCGATCGCCCCCAATGCGCGCTCGATCGACTCCAAATCGGATGCTGCATTCGCGTTACCCAAATTGTGCATTTGCTCTGAAGGTAGCGATCTCCCCTCTGACTCTAAGTAAGCGGGAAATTGCTCTCTAACTTCATTTTGAGTAAATAGTCGCTCCATAGCGATGATAGGTGGTAATTTCTGCTGCTGCTCTAAAGTTGCGATCGCCGTGCAGGCTTGCTCGACTTGTTGCATCTCTCCCAAACAAACGAGCATCAGATCGACGTTTTGTTGTTGAATTTGCTGCTGTACTTCCTCCCAAGTATGCGGCATCACGACTCGAAAACCAGCTGTTTGCAAATATTGAATTAAAGCTTGCAACCATTCTGCCCGCAGCGATACAGCAGAAGCTTGAGTATTGTAGGTGTGTTCGTCAGACAAATCGTCCAAATTAGCAATATCTAAAACTAACACGCTATATTCCCAACTTACGCCTGCTGCCATGTGCAGAACGGATAGTAACACTTCAGCCGATGGCTCTGGCGGATTTGTCAAACAAGGAAATATATTGAGTTGCTCTATTTGACTCGCAACTTGAGCGATCGCGGCATCTAGCGTCACGATGGGTAAATCTGCCAAGCTAGGATACTCGGTCAACTGTTGCAAGAAATCGAGGGGTTCGCAGATCGCCCGCTCCAGTAAAATGACATTTGGTCGCCAAATCCGCGCTAGCAATGATGCTTGCTCTAAGTCATCGGCTTCGAGAACGCGACAGCGATCCAGGGATGATTCTAAATGGTTGACATCGCCCCTGGCTAAAAGTTCGGTGTTGGGAGTCACTAATCGTAAAATCGTCAGCTGTTTGTACTTTTGGACGCGCTGCGACAATTCGACCTGAGAGTGGGTCACTGGCGCGCCGCACAAACGAGTCATCACCTGCTGCAAGACTTGCTGCTGTACGGGTAAGCTAATAAATTCGTCAGCCCGGTGGGAAAGAGCTTGATTTTTCTCGGCTCTTGTGGTAGTAACGACGATCGGAATTTGACTCGTAGCCGGATCGGATTTGAGTAAAGTCAGTACATCCCAGCCAGATAGTAAAGGTAGTAAGGGATTGATAAATATAATTCCTGGCTGCAAACGACGGGCTTTTTCTAACGCCTCAGTTCCAGAACGAGCGATCGCCACCCAATATCCCAAACTCGTCAGTTGTTCTGCCAAGTCTTCAATAAATCGGGGTGCAGCCTCCACAACCAGCACCAAATGGCGATCGGGAGCTGGAGAAACCAAAGACCCCAGAGAAAAGTTGCTTTCTCCACGTCCGGGTGTCCGGCTCTGAGCCGCCAGTGCGTTGTTGCCAGTAGGGATATGAGCGAGTGACTGTCGTTGTAAATTTGCGGACGTTCTTCCCACCTGCTCCCCAGCTTCCCCAGCCTCTCCAGCTCCTCCAGCTCCCCCAGCTCTCTTCTTGGGCGGCGTAGGAGCTAGCAACAGGGTAAATTGGCTGCCTTTACCTTCTTGAGACAAAAAGCTGACATCACCACCATGCAGCCGAGCTAAGGCTCTGGTTAAAACCAAACCCAGACCCGTACCTTCAAATTGCCGCGTCAACGGCGTTTCCAACTGTTGAAATTTTTGAAAAATTAAGTGTTGCTGGTGTTCGGGAATGCCAATTCCTGTATCCCAAACTGTAAAGGCAATCCACCCTGCCCAATAGCTGACTCGCAAACCGATCTCCCCGCCGGATGCCGTGAATTTGAAGGCATTTGCCAATAAGTGAACCAGCATCTGGCGCAGGCGCAATTCGTCCGCCACAATGATATCTAACTCGGGTTCGATCGCTAAGGTAAAGCGGTGTTCGAGATGACTGTCTGTCCCTGCCTCCACCACAGCAGTTTTGTTGTTTTTCGGGCTAAAGGCAAGCCGAGCTTGCTCGACCGCACGTTCGCATACTTTACGAATGTGGACTGGTTCGAGGGTTAATTCTAACTGTCCTGTCTCCATGCGGGTCAAATCTAAAATGTCATTGACCACGCTCATTAAATGTCGTCCATTTTCGTGAATTAGCCGCGCGTAGCGTGCTTGACGCTCGTTGAGCTGTCCTAGTGCCTGATCTTTTAGTAAGGTAGATAACCCCAGCATTGCTGTTAGGGGTGTCCGCAACTCGTGACTAATACAAGCAAGAAATTCATCTTTCAAGCGATTGAGTTGAATCAAATCGGCATTTTTGGCGGCTAGTTCCGATGCCATCTGTCGCTGTTCTGTCACATCTGTAGCCATCAACAACCAAATTCGCTCGGATTGCTGTTGGCGGCTGACGACTGACATTTGTAAAGGAATTTTGAGAAATTGCCACACTCGGTCTTGTCCCTGTTGTCCGGGGCAAACACAGATACACGTCCCTTCTTGCTCTCCCTGCTGGCAGTAGCGTATGATGTTGGGTTCTGCCGCATCGGGTGTGGATAGTAAAGATACTTGCTCCTGTAGTGCAGTGAGACTGAAGTGATGAGTTGTTGCCTGCCAATCGCTTAACTTGGCGCGATCGACTTCTCGACTAGCTTCGGTAACTTCTGCTGCTGTTGCCGATTCCAAGTCAATTACCGATTGCTGAGTTCCCGCCACATTCAAAATTGCTTCGACTTCTTGCCGAATTGCTTCGGGATTGCCCATGTTACCAAATTGCCGATTCCAGGCAGGATTCTGGGCGATCGCTTCGCCCAGGCTCGTTTGTAACATCAATGGTAAGGGTAATCTTTCTAGCAGTTGGACGATCGGGTCGAGTTGCTCTGGCTCAATGCCACGCTCGATGGTTGCTTTGAGTAAAGTTGTTTTTGCTAAACGATCGCGCTTTTCGGTTCTCGCGGCTGCGGCTAAAACTTTCCAGAGCTTTGTTTGCTCCAATAGCCCTAAAAACTTTCCCTCAGCATCGACGATCGCAAAAGTCTGCTTGATGTCGCTGAGTTCGGGACGGGAATCTATATACGATTGGAACTGTTCTAGGCTAAACTCATTTGGTAGCTTTTCTATAGGCTCTAGTATGCGAGCGGTTGCTTTGGATAAGGATTGCTTGACATTCTTGCTATTGTTTGTTGCTGCCAACCAGTGGGGGAAAAATTGCCGCAGATGCAGCACTCCCAGGGGAAATCGTTGCCGATCCAACACAATCAGGCGATCGCTTTGCTCCTGGCTGAAGGTTTCCCATGCCATAGCCAAAGTAGCTGTCTGTAAACAGCTAGGGACAGTCTCGATAAAGTCACCTAAGTTGTACTTGGACTTTGACATGAGCTAACAGAGTAGTGAGTGGGGAGAAAGCAAAAATGCGGTACTCGATCCACGAATTGAACGCTTGGCGCTGCCATCTTTGGCTCTAGTGTTTTGCTGGATAGATAATTGAATCTAAAACTGCCAAGCAATAGAGACTTTCGATTACAGTTATAGCTCCTTTAGCAACAGAGCTACGCATCTACCAGTTATAGTCTCTCAAACTGAAGTTGTGGAAGGAAAGGCGCACGAGAAAACGCTATAATGTTTTAATTTAGTTTAATTAACTTCATAAAAGTAACGGAACTGACACCTTTCTTGAACTCTGGAGATATGAATGCTGACTTAGTAGCGAGCAATCGAACTATATCCACTGGAGCAATCTAGAATCTTTTTTACTCTATTCTGTCTGCTGTCGCCCATAAACAAACAAATAATTTTATGTTTTGTCGTTTCGATTGTTTGATGAACTCATTATGACTAGTAATGCACTGACCGAGCGCGCAGCTTCAACCTCAATGTCTTTTTGATGGCGATCGCTCGATCCCTTCGTAGATTGCAAAGCAGTTAAATCGAACTACCTGCTTTTTTTTAGTCGAATTGCAAATCTAAAAATAGTATTAAGCAACCATATAATGCTATGTAACATGACTGCCTTGCTATTAGCTATTTCCCTCAAAGTAATTGCCAGTTAACTGCATGGATGAACATCACCTCGGAAAACGCCAAAGCTTATCACAGCAGATGACACTGAATCGCGATCGGGAGTTTCTACAACAACTAAAAGCTGATTATTGTCAAATCTTGTTGCGTTATTTTAATAACGATAATACAGTAAAACAACAGATCGATCGATTTATTAATGTAGCTTTTGATGCTAAAGTTCCCGTGCCTCAGATTATTGAAATTCATATGGAATTAATTGACGAATTTTCCAAGCAGTTAAAGCTAGAGGGGCGAAATGACGAAGTGTTGCTAGACTATCGCTTGACTCTAATTGATATTCTGGCTCATTTATGTGAAATTTATCGCACCTCCATGTCTTGAGCAATCGATGTATCAATTAAACTTTGATAGCATAATAAGTGGTCAGATTTCACTCCAAACAACCTCTGCGTCTTTATCTATGAACGCGCCTAAAAAAACTTATGTTCTAAAGCTGTATGTAGCTGGGAATACTACTAACTCTATTCGGGCATTAAGAACGCTCAGAAACATCCTAGAACAAGAATTTCAAGGAGTCTATGCCCTGAAAGTAATTGATGTGCTGAAAAGCCCTCAACTGGCAGAGGAAGATAAAATTTTAGCTACGCCAACGCTCTCGAAAATCTTGCCTCCGCCTGTACGGAAAATCATCGGAGATCTTTCCGATCGAGAAAAAGTTTTAATTGGCTTGGATTTACTCTATGAAGAACTCGTTGAGGCAGAGGCACTTGAGTAGTGATTTTCCAACTTCAATATGAGATAATCTTTCAGTAAACTTGGATTGTTATAAAAAATAAACTAATTTTAATTTAGTCTTAATTTGGTTTAATAACCCTTTCATTCTAAAGCGATGAGCGAAATCACTTCCAGCGGTAAGCAAAATAAGATTAGCCCAAATGGGACAGGCGTGCAAAAGATTCGCACCATGATTGAGGGGTTTGACGATATCAGTCATGGTGGTTTACCACTAGGGAGAACCACTCTATTTAGCGGGACTTCGGGGACTGGTAAAACTTTATTTTCCGTACAATTCTTGTACAATGGAATACTTTTTTTTGACGAGCCAGGTGTATTCGTTACTTTTGAAGAGTCTCCCAGCGATATTATTAAAAACGCCTACAGTTTTGGCTGGAACTTACCAAAACTCATTGAGGAAGGCAAGCTGTTTATTTTAGACGCTTCGCCCGATCCAGAGGGACAAGAGGTCATTGGGAACTTCGATTTATCGGCGTTGATCGAGCGATTGCAATACGCTATCAATAAATATAAGGCAAAAAGGGTAGCGATCGACTCGATCACGGCAGTTTTTCAACAATATGAAGCGGCTTCTGTCGTTCGGCGGGAAATTTTTCGCTTGGTTGCCAGACTCAAGCAGATTGGCGTAACCACGATAATTACAACCGAACGCACCGAAGAATATGGCGCGATCGCCTCTTTTGGTGTAGAAGAGTTTGTCGCTGACAACGTGGCGATCGTGCGTAACGTTTTGGAAGGGGAACGTCGCCGCCGCACGATGGAGATTTTAAAGCTGCGTGGCACGACGCATATGAAAGGAGAATATCCGTTCACGATCACCAACGACGGAATTAATATCTTTCCCTTGGGTGCAATGCGTTTAACGCAGCGTTCTTCTAACGTGCGTGTCTCCTCCGGCGTGAAGACTTTGGATGAAATGTGCGGCGGTGGTTTCTTTAAAGATTCGATTATTTTAGCAACGGGGGCTACTGGTACAGGTAAGACGTTACTCGTCAGTAAGTTTCTCGAAAATGGCTGTCGCAGCGGCGAACGAGCAATTTTATTTGCCTACGAAGAATCTCGCGCTCAATTGTCACGCAATGCTTATTCTTGGGGAATTGACTTTGAAGACTTAGAGAAAAAAGGACTGTTAAAGATTATCTGTGCTTATCCTGAATCGGCAGGATTGGAAGACCATTTACAGATTATTAAATCAGAAATTGCTGAATTTAAACCAGCTAGAGTGGCGATCGACTCGCTTTCAGCGTTAGCAAGAGGAGTTAGCAACAATGCCTTTCGACAATTCGTCATTGGCGTAACTGGTTTTGCTAAACAAGAAGAGATCACGGGTTTTTTCACCAATACTACCGATCAGTTCATGGGAGCGCATTCAATCACAGAATCCCATATTTCTACAATTACAGACACGATTTTATTACTGCAATACGTAGAAATTCGCGGGCAAATGTCGCGGGCAATTAACGTGTTTAAGATGCGCGGTTCCTGGCACGATAATGGGATTCGCGAGTATACAATTAGTGCTGACGGTCCTGAAATTACCGATTCCTTTAGTAACTACGAGGGAATCATCAGCGGCTCTCCCAGTCGCGTTAGTACAGATGAAAAAGCAGAGTTATCGCGAATTGTCAAGGGATTTCAAGGTAGCGAACCATAGTTGACTACGATCTTTAACCGAACCAATGCGAAGGTTCTACACCACATTGATATGGTTCGGGAATGTGACAGCTGACCCAATCTGCTTTATCCTGTAAGACACAGCAAATCCCTTGATGAATTAAATTTTCAATCTGGATGCGATACTCCGCGCGATCGCCAGGAAGCCTATAGGTTAGAAAAGTTAAATCGCGATCGTCTACGGCACTAAAAGCACAAGGAATCCGACTGAGGACGTAAGCAATTAACTCTTGCCGCAAATCGGGATTAGCAAAAGCTTGACAGTGAGGATAGTAAGGATAATTATCTAAAACCGCCTCAATTTCTGTTATTAGTGCTTGATGGGTTAAATTAACTAATGTTTTCGGCATATTTCATCCCCCCATTTCCCAAGCGAAAGTGTATTTTCATAAAATCTATTTCTTTTGATAGATGCAAAGCGATCGCTCAATGTGTAAGTAGATTTAGAATTGCGAGTAGAATTATATAAACTCTGTTCCTAAACTCGTTACTAAGTCTGAAAAACCTCTTGCAGCAAATCGATTTACCTCTCACTTACAATTATTTCAATGCCCAGATTTTCTAGCACGAATCTATACAAAACTCAGTAAAATATTTACTCAACTTAATATACAAGTGAGTGAAAAAGAGGAAAGTTATAGAAATAATTGACAGAAATTAAGGTTTGAGATTTGTACAATCTTCTTTGGTTTAAGCTTAGTTTTAACTCAAGATTCGCGATCCCCGCTCGTAAATGACATTAAATAATATCGATTCGACCTAGATATTATCCTAGAGCGATCGCCTGTAAAAAGTTAGATCCAGGGAGCGATCGCCCCTCCATTTGACGATTAATCTCTGTCGCTGCTGCTATACCGGAATGCATTGCCCCCTCGACAAAATTTCCGCCACACCAATCACCGCAACAAACTAAAGGTAATTCAGTTTCAGTAGATAAATAAGATTGCACTAAAGGACGACTGGGGAAAGCGTAGCGCCAGCGATGAACTTGTATCCATTCCGGTTTTGCTAACCAAAGAAGCAAACATTCAGAGGCTTTTGCTAATAACTCGTAACCAGCAGCTTGTAAATCGGAAGTTTCTAAATAACGCCGAGCAAAATCCGCACTACTTTGCACGACAAAAACTTCGTAATTACCAGTTTTTTCGACTCGTTTGCTACTATCCCAACCAACCCAGGCGAGGACGGGATTGTCAACAAAACTCACTGCTTGCCAATCTGGTTGTGGTTCCAATTGAGATGAATATCCAGCCATGACACTCAAACACGGATTAAATTCTACAGAACGCAGTCGATCGCACAACGTAGCAACAGTAGAAAGCTCGGTTAATGGCTCCAATATTGCTAAAGCTTGCGGTGCGGGAATCGCAAAAACAACAGCTTTAGCTATGACTTCTGACCATCGGTTAGCTGTAGCTTCAGGACGAGCAGATTCTAGAGATAGCTGCCAATAAGAATTATGAAAAGCGATCGCCTCTACCCTTTGAGAACGCCAAATTTGTAAACCTTGTCCTAAAAACTTCGCGATCGCATTCATTCCCGCAGGAGCAACATAACGGAATTCAGACTTCGTAGGGGCATACTGCTGTGCGTCCCTACAAAATTCGGAATTATCTGTCCAGACTTGAAGAATATGGCGATCGCATAACAATTGGACAAATTGCTGCATTAACTCGCCTTTTGGTTTTAAGTAACAAGTCCCGTGATCGGCAAGAGTATCGTGCAAGCGGCGCGTGGCAATTCTGCCTCCCAACCCCCGCGATTTTTCTAAAATTAGCACGTTGTATCCAGCTTGGTGCAACTGCTGAGCGCAAGCCAAACCAGCCATTCCAGCGCCAATTATCGCAATGTCGTACATAAGAGTAGGGAGTAGAGAGTAGGGAGTAGGGACTAGGGTGTAGGATGTAGGGTGTGGTGGGGAGAATTCAGAAAGAATTTTGACTTTTGACTTTTGACTTTTGACTTCTCCCTTCCCCTTCACTTTAGAAGTAAAATAGCGATCGTGAGTGACTGTTGCTGGACTTGCGGGAGGAAGGGATTTTGGATGAACTGAGAGCGGCATTGGAACTAGCTACGGAAGAAGAATTACAGCATTTAACCCAACTGTTATTTCGCCGTAAGTTTAATCCCCTAGATTACGTTCACACTCCCGAACCGATTGATGTCCAAAGCTTAGATAGGGAAGCGTGGTTAGATACGCTAGAAGAACGATTCCGCTATTTAGCTGCCGATGGAATGACTGTGTTGCGTGGAGACACGAACAAATTTACCTACAGACAAGCTCTAATTCAAGTTTGTCGCTATCTCAAAATTTCTTACTCCACGGCGCTGAGTACCACCGATTTAGAGGTAGAAGTCTTTTTAAATCTCTTAGGACGGACGTGGAAGCGTCTACCTGCCTCAGAAAAGCAACAACTGACAGCTCGGGTACAGCGATCGCTAGCAGCATCTTCCCCATCACAACCGCTACCGCTAACCATACAAAAAGATCCGATGTCTTTGCTGGTCAAAGGTGGTAGTGCGATCGCCGTTAGCTCGATTATCCAACCAATACTGCTCAAACAGATCGCCCAGCAATTTGCTTTGCATTTTGCCAGCTATCAAATGGCAAAAGAAGCTATTGTCCAAGGTGGTGCAGTTGCAGCAGCTCAGTTTCAAAATTACGTCACGCTGAAAACAGCCCAGCAAGGTATGGCTGTAAGTGCAGCTAGGTATGGAGCAGTCAGGGGAGCATTTACCTTTCTAGGACCGATTATGTGGTCGTGGTTTCTCGCCGATTTGGGTTGGAGGGCAATCTCAACCAATTACGGTCGCGTTATTCCAGCAATCTTTGCTCTAGCGCAAATTCGCCTCACTCGTGCTGAATGTTGGGAAATGGCATAAATTGTCAACAGTTATCGGTTAATGGTCAATGGTTGACTACTATTAACTATCAACTATTAACTCTTGACAATGACTCTTAAAGACCAACGCTTACACAATGCTTGGAACTGCATCCAATTAGGGCTGTTACTGTTTCCGTTACTACCTTTGGTAGGGGCGATCGCTTTGCTCTGGGCGCAATTTGTTATTTGGCGACGACAGTACCGCACGATTTTCCACAGGCGACTCAATTGGGTACTGATACTTTTAAGTGGATGGTTGGTGGTCATGAGTCTGTTCGCTTATTATCGCCAGGATGCTTGGTTGGGTTTATTTAATTTCGTGCCATTTTTTAGCTTATTTGTAACTTTTAGCGTCTTGTTACAAACACCAGCTCAGCTCAGGCGATTAGCACAAATATTAGTATTCACATCCGTACCGATCGCGATCGCGGGCTTCGGTCAACTATATTGGGGCTGGGCAACTCCGAAAGCGTGGCACGATATTTTAGTGGCACTGGGTTGCGCGATCGCACCTCAAGGTAATCCGCCTGGTCGGATGACTTCTATTTTCATGTATACCAACGTCCTTGGTGCTTACTTAGCGATCGCTTTTATTCTCTCGTTGGGATTGTGGATTGAAAGCTTTTTGGAAAAGTCAAAAGTTAAAAGTCAAAATTCAAAACTATTTTATCCCTCACCTCTCACTCCTCGCTCCTCACCCCTTATCACTCAAATCTTACTAGGTGCAATTGTACTGGGCAATTTGGCAGCTTTGATTTTGACGAATTCTCGCAATGCTTGGGCGATCGCGGCGATCGCGGCGATTGCTTTTGCGGTGTATCAGGGTTGGCATTGGTTGCTGGTGGGAGTAAGTGCGATCGCGACGGCTATTTTTGGCGCAGCTTTTTCACCTCCACCCCTGCAACAATGGCTGCGGCTTATCGTTCCCGCTTACTTTTGGCAGAGGTTAACAGACCAACTCTACGTTCGTCCAGAGGCGACGCTGAGAACGACACAGTGGCGGTTTGCCTGGAATTTGACCCAACAGCGTCCTTGGACGGGTTGGGGATTGCGGAATTTTCAGCCTCTCTACATGGCACAAACGCAAACTTGGATGGGTCATCCACACAATCTATTTCTGATGCTGACAGCGGAAATTGGTCTTCCAGCAACCATCGTTTTTTGTGCTTGGATCGGCTGGATTTTGTTTCAATCGATTCAATTCTTAGTAAAGAGACCGAGCTTGTATGCTCAGAGTAAGGAACCTCCCAACTCCCGACTCCCACTCTCCCACTCCCGACTCCCGTACAACAGCGATCGCCTCATTGTTTTCACTTATCTAGTGGCTGTTTGTGCTTGTCTGCTTTTTAACACCACAGATGTCACTATATTTGATGCTCGTCTCAACACTCTATTCTGGATTTTGTTGGCAGCGATCGCTGGAGTTACACAGCGCCGCCAACAGCAGGTTCTACCTTCAGACTGAAAATTTTTACCTTACTTTACACCCTACCGTCTCGAAAATATGAAATTAGTATAATAAAATACAATTTACCTGCAAGTAGAGCCATAGTATCTATCAATGTCCATACTTTGATATAGCTGCTGTAAAGCATATATCTGCACGAAATAATTTCTCCACTTATGACAACACAATTTAATCGGCGGAAGTTTTTACTGTACGGTTCTGCCACTTTGGGAACCAGTATTTTATTAAAAGCTTGTGCAAATTCGCCTACGACTGAATCAAGTCCCAATGGAACTGCATCGCCATCAGCTGCCAATGTCAGCACGGCTGCTGCTAGTGGAGATGGCATTAAGGTGGGTGTTCTGCACTCTCTTAGCGGTACGATGGCAATTAGTGAAAAGAGTGTCGTAGACGCAGAAATGCTGGCAATTGACGAGATCAATGCTGCTGGTGGCGTGTTAGGAAAGAAAATTATTCCAATTACTGAAGACGGTGCTTCCAACTGGGATACTTTCAGAGAAAAAGCCAACAAGTTAATCGACGAAGATAACGTTGTTGCAGTATTTGGCTGTTGGACTTCTGCTAGCCGCAAGAACGTGTTAGAAGTATTTGAATCTAAAGATCACATGCTCTGGTATCCAGTGCAGTACGAAGGACAAGAGTGTTCTAAAAATATTTTCTACACTGGTGCAGCCCCCAACCAACAAATCGAACCATCAGTAGATTGGCTGCTGCAAAATAAAGGGAAAGAATTCTTTTTAGTCGGTTCCGATTACGTTTTTCCTCGGACTGCAAACACCGTTATTAAAGCGCAATTAGTAGCAAAAGGTGGTAAGGTTGTTGGTGAAGACTATCTACCACTTGGCAACACAGAAGTTACCCCAATTATTACCAAAATTCGGCAAGCTTTACCTAATGGTGGTATCATCTACAACACGTTGAATGGAGACAGCAACGTAGCTTTCTTCAAACAATTGCAAGGCGCTGGCATGGGTCCAGATAAGTATCCTTCCATGTCTGTGAGTATTGCGGAAGAGGAAGTCAGAGCAATAGGTCCAGATTATTTGAAAGGTCACTACGCCGCTTGGAATTATTTCCAAACAGTTGAGTCTGCTGCTAATCAGAAATTTGTCGAAGCCTTTAAGAAGAAATATGGCGAAGATAGAGTGACCAATGACCCAATGGAAGCTGCATATATCGCGGTTTACCTGTGGAAACAAGCAGTAGAAAAAGCTGGTACGGCTGACGATTTAGCTAAAGTCAGAGCTGCTGCCTACGGACAAACCCTCGATGCACCAGAAGGTAAAATCACTCTAAATAAGAATCATCATATCTCTAAAGTTGTCCGAATTGGTGAAGTGAGAGACGATGGTTTGTTTGAAATCGTTTACTCTACTGATAAGGCAGTTGCACCGCTTCCCTGGAATCAATTTGTTAAAGAAACTAAGGGATATAGCTGCGATTGGTCAGATCCCAACAAAGGCGGAAAATACAAGTCAGCTTAATCAGTTGACAGTTGACAGTTAACAGTTATTAGTTAACAGTTGTCAAATACAGCTAAATTATTGACGCTCGGGAAAATTTTGTTTCTCATAAACAATCGCGATCGCCATTCCATTGTTTAATAGTAACTTTGTAGAGACGTTACATGTAACGTCTCTACACTGATAACTGATAACCAACTGCTATACGGGCGGGTTTTGACTCTCGATCTACTATTTGAATTGTCAATCTATCTGCTAAACCCGCCCCTACGATAACTGATAACTGACATCTGAATTGGGGGGAAGCGTGTTAATCGGATTATTTGACGGTTTATTTAACGGTATTAGTATCGGTTCCGTGCTATTGATTTCAGCACTAGGGCTAGCGATTGTATTTGGACTTATGGGTGTAATCAACTTGGCACATGGCGAGTTGATGATGCTAGGAGCATACACGACTTTTGTAGTCCAAGCAGGCTTTAAAAAATTGGGCGAACCTTGGTTTGATTTTTATATTTTTTTCGCTCTCATATTGGCTTTTTTAGTCGCTGCTGGGGTGGGAGTCATTTTAGAAAGAGGAGTCATTCGCTATCTTTATGGCAGACCGTTAGAAACCCTACTAGCAACTTGGGGCGTAAGTTTAATCTTGCAACAGTTCGTGCGCAGCGTGAATTGGGTGCTGGCAATTGGAATAGTTTTATTTTGTCTATTATTTTTCGGCAGTTTGTGGATCGTCCAGCGTCGTTCGGACTTCGATCGCATTCGTAATTGGTTTGTACTAGTGATGCTGCCTTTATCTTTAGGTATTGCGATCGCAGTTGGCAATATTTTGAGTCAAACTTACAAACTCGCAGTGAATCAACCTTGGTTTGGGGCGCAGAACGTGGATGTTTCCGCACCGAGATGGCTGCGTGGCGGTTTACCTGTAGGTGGGTTTCAATTGCCCTATGCCAGATTATTTATCATTGCGCTAACAATTATTTGCGTCATTGGAGTTTATCAATTCTTGCAACGCACTGCTTGGGGGTTGCGAATTCGTGCTGTAACGCAAAATCGTAGCATGAGTTCTTGCTTGGGCATTCCTACTCAAAAAGTTGATGCCCTTACATTTGCCATTGGTTCGGGACTAGCTGGGGTAGCTGGATGTGCGATTAGCTATCTCGGTTCTGTGGGACCAAATACAGGACAGAACTACATTGTCGATACATTTATGGTCGTGGTTGTCGGTGGTGTAGGTAAATTGGTCGGCACAATTGTAGCCGCATTAGCAATTGGTACGGTAAATTACCTAGTTGGTTCTGGAACTTTAGCAATCCTCACAGCACCCATCCCGCCTTTATCTGAGTTCTTTACCTTCTTTGCCACAACGAGTATGGCGAAAGTTATGGTATTTGCTTTAATTATTGCCTTTCTACAAGTGCGTCCAGGGGGGATTTTCCCACAGAAAGGACGGACTGTGGATGCTTAATCAGTGACCAGTGACCAGTGACCAGTGAACAGTTATCAGTGAAAAGTTGTCAGTCAACAAATGACAAATGACAAATGACAAATGACAAATGACAAATGACAAATGACAAATGACAAATGACAAATGACAAATGACAAATGACAAATAACCAATTAGCGATCGGAAGACGAGGTTTAGTGCGAGGTAAGAAGCGATCGCTCTTAATTGAAGCAGGTATAATCGGCGCGATCGCTATCTTATTAATTTTTATCATTCCAGCTTTAATTTCCCCATTTCGCCTCAATTTGTTAGGACGATTTTTATCTCTGGCAATTGTCGCTTTGGGCATAGATTTGATCTGGGGATACACGGGGTTGCTCAGTTTAGGTCACGGTATCTTTTTTGGTTTGGGTGGATACGCGATTGGAATGCATTTGAAACTCCAAGTCCCCCAAGGCGAACTTCCCGATTTTATGGGACTTTACGGCGTGACCGAACTACCTTGGTTTTGGCATCCATTTCAAGCTTTTCCCTTTGCTTCGGCTGCTGTCGTACTGATTCCTGGGATCTTGGCTGCCTTGTTAGGCTATTTGGTCTTTCGCAATCGCATTCGTGGCGTTTATTTTTCGATCTTGACTCAAGCAGCAACCATCGTTTTTTTCAACTTTTTTAACGGGCAGCAAAAACTATTTAACGGTACGAACGGACTAGTTAACTTCAAAACTCTTTTGGGCGCAGCAGTAGGAGCGCGACCGACGCGATTTAGCTTTTACGTCCTCACGGTGCTGTTACTCATTGCTACCTATGCCTTGTGTCGCTGGTTAACGAGCGGACGCTTCGGACGGCTGCTGGTAGCGATTCGGGATGATGAGAGTCGAGTCCGCTTTTCCGGTTACGACCCGACAGAATTTAAAGTGCTAGTCTTCGCAATTTCAGGGGCGATCGCGGGGATTGCTGGGGCAATGTATACTCTCCAAAGCGGCTCTGTGTCTCCAAGAGCGATGGATGTTGCCTTCTCAATTGAAATGGTAATTTGGGTAGCAATTGGCGGACGTGGCAGCTTGGTAGGCGCAGTTGTAGGGGCATTGCTCGTCAACTATGCCAGAAGTTTTTTCAGCGAACAATTTGCCGAGATCTGGCTATTTTTCCAAGGGGCGCTATTTTTAATCGTTGTGACCGTGCTACCCGATGGTATTGTCGGTTGGTTGCGTAGTTCTGACTTGTTACGGCTAGGTCATCGTCGGCAGCTATCAACTTATCCTGAAATTGAAGTCAATCCAGAAGTGCAAAGCGAACGGCAGGAGATAGAGACGAGGAGTGAGGAGTGAGGAGTGAGGAGTGAGGGAAGGGAAAAAGAAGACAAGGGGGACAAGGAGAAGAGAGCTGAGGGGGCTGAGGAAGCTGTAGGGCGAAGCCCTTCTCGAAGAATGGGAGCTGAGGGAGAGAATTGGCTCATCACGCACCACACCCCACAACGCCAGTTTGCTCAACGGGGGGAACCCCCGCACGCAACTGGCTCCCCTACACCCTTTCTTCACTGATAACCGACAACTGATAACAGAAACAGAGGGTATAAAGTGGGCGAAAAAATTTTAGAAATAGAAGATGTTACGGTCAGCTTTGACGGATTTAAGGCACTAAAAAACCTTAATTTTAGTTTAGATAAAGGTGAATTAAGAGTTATTATTGGTCCTAATGGAGCAGGAAAAACAACATTTTTGGACGTGATTACAGGGAAGACAAAACCAACTCAAGGACGGGTATTGTTCAAAGGAAAAAACTTGCGATCGCTCAAAGAACATCAAATTGCCCGCCTGGGTATCGGTCGCAAATTTCAAACGCCTAGAGTATATCTCAACTTAACTCCGCGAGAAAATTTAGAACTCACTTGCAATCAACAAAAAAAGCTTTGGTCAACTTTATTTGGTAAACCTAAGAGTGCGGAACGCCAAACCGTATCTGGGTTATTAGAAACAATTGGACTCACTGCAAATGCAGATATACCTGCGTCAAAACTATCCCACGGGGAAAAACAGCGTTTAGAAATTGGAATGCTTGTAGCGCAATCACCAGATTTATTATTAGTTGACGAACCCGTGGCAGGTTTAACCGATGAAGAAACCGAAAATGTAGGGAATTTACTATTAGCGTTGGCTCAAAGTCATTCCATTATGGTAATCGAACATGATATGGAATTCGTGCGTCAGATTGCGCGTAAGGTAACAGTATTGCATCAAGGTTCGGTACTGTGTGAAGGTAACATTGACGAAGTTCAAAACGATTCTCGCGTGATTGAAGTGTACCTGGGACAAGAAGTAGAACACAAACAGGGAGCAGGGAGCAGGGAGTAGGGAAAAGAGAGCTGGGGGAGCAACTACCAACTACCAATTACCGATTACCAATTACCAAAAATAAAATATGAATCCTACTACAGGCGCGATCGCCTCATCATTCGATGCTTCTGCTGCCCAAAAACCAGTGTTACAAGTTGCTGGATTAAATGTCTATTATGGCGAAAGTCATATTTTACGCAACGTAGATATTAGCGTCCCAGAAGGACAAATGGTTTGTCTGATCGGGCGCAACGGTGTGGGAAAAACGACGCTGCTAAAAACAATTATGGGGTTAATTAAACCTCGTAGCGGCGCAGTGACTTTTGCCGGACAGCCGATAACTTTGAAGTCTCCAGATAAACGAGCAAAATTAGGAATTGGTTACGTTCCTCAAGGGCGAGAAATTATTCCTCGCTTAACAGTAGAAGAAAATTTATTACTAGGTTTTGAAGCCCTACCCCAAGGTAGAAAGGGCGATCGAAAGATTCCCGATCGCATTTTTTCCTTGTTTCCCGTCTTGAAAACAATGCGATCGCGGATGGGTGGTGACTTAAGCGGCGGACAACAGCAACAACTCGCGATCGCCCGTGCCTTAATGGGAAATCCCCGTCTACTCGTACTAGACGAACCGACTGAGGGGATTCAACCTTCAATTATTTTAGAAATAGAGGCAACAATTCGTGACATTATCGCCACTACTGGAATTTCCGTTCTGTTGGTAGAACAACACCTACATTTTGTCCGCCAAGCTAACCGTTACTATGCGATGCAAAAAGGTGGAATTGTCGCATCTGGTACTACCAGCGAACTCAGTCAGGATGTCATTCAGCGATTTTTGGCAGTCTAGATCAAAAGTCAAAAGTCAAAAGTCGAAAGCTTGCTCTTGAGCAAAGCGAAGGGTCAAAACTGAGAACTAACCATCGATTACCATAAATGACAATTGACAAATGACTTTCTACTACTTAGCTGGTTTGGGGGCTTTCCAAGCTGCATACAATTCTAGAGGAATACTTCTGAGGGTGGGTCGCACTAGAAATAAGATACTGTAGCTGGCAACCAGCAAACTCAAACTGATGTAAAACGGCAACCAAGGACCAGCAAGTAAGGGGATTGCTGTTGCGATAATTAAACAGATCGCATCCCCGTAATCCGGTGCGCCACATAATTTGGTGATGGAAAAATGCAGCGCCAAAAAACTAGGTAAGGCAAATAATTCTGCCACGCCATAACCCCAAGCTCCTAACACTGGTAGTAGCAGCCAAGCAGCTAGCCAAAACAGACTAATGTAGATTGCGTTAAACCGAGCCACGTCGCGATTGTGACCTGCGGCATATAACGCCGAGATATGCATGTTAAATACCGTGTAGAGTAATGTTGCTAGAGCAACGAACGTAAAGACTTGGGTGCTGGGTAGCCAACTTTTGCCAAACATTAAAGGGACGATCCAATTAGCACAGCAAGAAAAGATAGCAAACACTGGACCGACCAGCAGACCTTGATAGATAATCCCACGACTAATGGCGCGGCGCAATGCATCAGTATCGCCGAGTAATTTGGCAAGAGTGCTGATGGAAAGCCGAGCGATCACGATCCGCAGCATCCCCAACTGATCGGAAAGACGGATGGCAATACCGACAATTCCAGCCGCTTCTAACCCACCTAGACGGCTCACAACTAGGGGGACGGTGAGAGTTTTAAAATTCCAAATTAAATTAGACCCGGAGTAAGCCAGACCGCTACGCAGTGCAGAACTGATGAATTGCGGTTGCCAGCGCCAACGCCACGCGATCGGATAGCAAACAGAAGCCATCACCGCTAGTAGGGTAAACTGAACGACAAAACCAGCGATTGGTCCCCAATAGCCCCAATTTAGTAGGACGAGCGGTACGGAGATTGCATAGTTAGATACCTGTGCCAAAGTTTCAATTAAACCAACTTGGGGGAAACGCAGTTCTCGCTCCATCATTGCGATCGAGGCACTAGCTACCATTTCCAACCAAATGACGGGAACTAGCCACCGCAGTACTTCGACTAGCACGCTTTGTCCCGTCCACGCACCCACTAGAGGCGTAGCAAACCACAGCAGCAGGCACAGCCCGATTCCTGCCGTATTGTAAAACGCTAAAATCTGCTCTGCGGCATCTTTAGGTAAAGTGGGTTGGCGGATCGAGTAGACATCTAAGCCGCATTTTGCCGTCCAGAAAGTAAAGTAAAGAATAAATGCAGCCGAGACAACTACCCCATAATTTTCTGGTCCTAAGACGCGAGCAATTACCAGCACGCTGACTAATGAAAGCGCTGATGCTGCTAACTGTCTAATAGTTAGATAAATACCTCCTTGGAGGACTTTGTTTTTGAGAGTTTTGAGAGATTGGTTGGTATGCATTAATTCTTGGTTTTAGACGGTAGTTCGTCGCCGTCCGGTCGCACTAAACTAGACGATTGAGGACTCGAACTACTTGAAGCATAAGTTACAAGCAACACTTAACCCGGACTGAGAGGAACTGAAAGCCGATCTCTGAGGTTCGAGATTCGTCGCCGCAGAGCATGAAATACTGCCAAGATGCGATTGTAGCCATCAGCGCCACACCAGCGCACGATCGCAATTGCTACACTCAGGCGAACGTACTCTTTAGAGTACCGCAGTTGAGGGGAATAGGCGATCGCGGTGGTACGAAATTGAATCGCTTGTTTGTAATCCTTGGTTTGAGTTTGCAGGCATTTCCAAGCAAGGGTTAAGTTTACCAAGCCATAGCAACGGTCTTTTAAATCTTGTAGTTCTGGCAATTTAGATTGAAATGCTTTGTCTAGCACTGTATAAAAACATTTCTCCACCCGCTGCCAGTTTTTGGACATGCTGTTCGAGTACTGGCGATAGTACACTAAAGGTTCCTCGATCGCCCCAAAATTATAGCGAGCGGCAATTCGCAAACACATATCCCAGTCGCCAACGTGGGATAAGGTCGTGTCGAATACCCCTACAGTTTCAAAACAACGACGGCGCATCATAAACGAACTGCCAGATTCTGTAATATTGCGCTGTACGAGTTGTTGCCAGACATCACCCCGATCGCGATTAGCAAAGATTCTGCCCGTAGGTCTACCTTCGGGATCGATCAATGCTGTCCAAGTATACACTAAGCCGACTTCTGGATGTTCGTCCAAATAGCGGACTTGTTTAGCTAACTTGGTGGGATGCCATAAGTCATCTGCATCGAGGAATGCTATATATTCTCCTTGCGCCAGAGCAATACCTGTATTGCGTGCGGCGCAAGTACCTTGATTGGCTTGAGTCATCAATTGGACGCGCCGATCTTGGATTTGACTGCCCCATGCAGCAGTATTATCGGAACTACCATCATCAACGATGAATACTTCAAAATCAGCAAACGTCTGTCTCAGCACACTGTCTAGAGTTGCTGGTAAATATGTCATGGAATTGTAGGCTGGAATAATGACTGAAACTTTAGGCATGTTGTTAAATTTCAACTTGGTCAATTATGATTCTTACGCTAGAGTATTCCTTTTCAGTTCGTCTAGATATCGAAAATACATAATAGCCAATTGAAATCATTTTTTGACTCGATCCGATCACTTCGATCTTCATGACAAGGAGCAGCGATCGGGCAATGTCTCTTCATAGATGAACAAGTCTTGATACAAACACGAGCTTGTCATTCATTGACTTGTCTCGATCTCGATTTCTGCGATAAATCGATATATTGCTATGCGGTTATTAGTTAATAATTGAACTTTGAAATGGATCTATATAGATCGCAATGCGATCGCAATCGATCGCATTAAATTGCTATAAACTTCAAAACCAAGGAACGACAGATGCCAAGCAGCCGCCTTGGTTTCTCTCAGGTAAAAAATACCATTTTATGGTAAAGCTCTTTTAAAAAGAGCTAGCTTGAGCGCCTTTATATTGAGCCAGCAATTCTCGATCTGAAACAGTGCGATCGCTTTTCGTACCGAGAAAATAGAAACCAGATGCCGCATCATATGTTCCGGCTCGGTCAATTAATATGTAGTCAAAATACTTCAACCAAAAACTAGTTAACCTTGCTACTGTCTTTACTAAAGCTCTAGCAAGGGATGACTTGACAAAGCTCAACAGAAAATACTGATAGCTCCAAGCGAGTGCCATTCCCGTACCGCAGACTGGACCGCTAGCGATTTCGGCAAAATTTCTAAATAAACGCTGATGTCCCAAGTGGGTAAAGCGAGTAAAATCGTATCTCCCCAAGTGAACTTGCTGCATGAAAGGAGTCTCGGAGTAAACCACGCCTTCTGGTTTGAGAACGCGATGCACCTCTGCGACGCACTGATAAGGGTCGACGACGTGTTCGAGGACGGCTTGAATGACAACTCCATCGAAGGAATTGTCGGCAAAAGGGAGGCTGTGAGCGTCGCAGATAATTGAGACATCCGCGCCAAAGGCAACATCTGTTTCTACAAGTTCTAAGTCAGGAGCGAAATATAGAGGTTCCATTCCTTGACCTCTGATGCTACTACCAACAACTAAAACTTTTGGACGGGAATGGCGTTGCTGAAGTAAGGCAACAAATTTTTGATAGTTTTGTTTGCCTTTAAGATTTAAATGAATACTGGGAATTAAATTAATGAGTTGTCTTTCCCATAGAGGTTTTGGTTTGAGAGTTGTATTGTCTATATCGAGATAATCGCCGATCGCAAACACGCTTGCCTCATCGTCAATCAGTATAGGGATGCCATTCACAATAGGAAAACAAGCCTGACACATACCGTTCGTACATTTGAGCTGAGACTCGTCCAACTCTAATTGAGAGGAACAAACTGGACAACACAACAATTCTTGTGTTTCCTCAGATAAACGCAGGTACGCAGGAGTACTGCTAGCAGTTGATAAGGAAATGGGAGATTGTGTTTTCACGGATTCATTTTGAATGAGGATTAATTTTTCACTTCGATAGCAGTCTCCATCGTCAACAGCATCGCGCGATCGCCTGCACTGCGATCCTTCCGCTCTTGCCAGTTCCAGCCTGCTATACCCATTACAGTCCACCAGTAAAAGTAAAAAGCCGTACCGCTCCAAACATTATCTGTTGCCATACCTAAGGACGTTGCAATCAGTAGAGCTAGCAAACTCCAGCAAAAATTCCAGCGATCGCTACCTTTAGGAGCTTGTCGCAGCAGTTGGAGCAGTCGGATCGCCTGTGCTACTAAGAGTGCCACAAACGTTACCAAACCGATAATACCTCCTTCTACTAAAGCGCGGATGTAGTCGTTGTGCGGTACTAAATTATACGGACTCAAGTAAACGCCCGTACCAAGTCCGTAGCCAAACCAAGGTTCGTACAGCCATGCGCGTAAGAGATAATACCACTGGGCAATCCGCCAGTTAAAACTGTTGTAGTCGGAAAACGACATGACGATCGCCCGCGAAACGTCGATATCTGGGTTCAGCAGTGGCGTATTGGAAATTCCATCCAGGCGGCTGCGTCCGTAATCCGTGCTGGCAAATAGAACTATAACCAACAGCAGTAACATGATGCCACCAAGGGCGTTATAAAATTTCAACCTGGGGGCGATCGCAATTCCGAGAGCAGTCACGAGCATGACTAAACCAAAAATTGCCCCAGTACCGACATAGAGATTCGCCATTAAAAATAAGAGAATCAACCACATCCAGCGCGGTTTGTTTCCCCGTAACAGTTGCCAGAAAGCCAAACAAATAAAAAGTAGTAAATAAAGTACGAAATTATTCGGATGGGCAAACGTGCTATTGATCCGCGTACCCGAGACAACCTCTGCTGGTACGAACTGACTGACAACCTCTGGCTTTTTCAGCGCTAGGATAGATGGTAGCAAGAAATTGGCGTATTTCTGCAATATACCGACAATTATCGGCGGAATTAACGAAAAAAAGAGCAGCGCGATAATCTTTTGCGGCGCAACTCTATCTTTCATTTGCATGACTAATAGATAGACCATTGCCCAAGAGAATAAGCGCGTCCACTCTCTGACGTTATCTACTAGGTAGGGTGAGGCATCCAATCCCAAGCCTCCCAAGATGCACAGTACGGGCCACAAACCTTGCAGCATCACCCACGCCAACAAAAACCACCAAAACCAATCTGTATGTATCGTGCGTCGTTCTAAAAACGCAGCGGCGACGTAGAGTAATGTTAAAGCCGCTAGTCCTAGCGCAAATAACGCCGGGATTTGCTGCGCCGAGAAGATGTCTAGCGAACTGCGAAGAATTAACAGGGCGATCGCCGTGCGTTCAAAATCAGCAAAGAAGTTGATAATAATCGCAAAAGCGACCACCCCAGCAAATAGATAAACAGGCTGAGCAGCTACCAGGATGCCCGCAGCTAGCCCTACCAAGACACCCGCCACTCCGATCCAAAAAGAGACCTGTGAAGCAGGCAGGTAGCTGGTGGCTAACCTTCTGATTTCATTTCTCACGTTCATAACACCTGGTTTTAGCAGCTAGTTCTAGGAGACATTGGTTAGAGTCTTGTAACTTTGGAAAGCATAACGGTAATACTTATCGATTTGAGGATCGATCCCGTTGACGGCAACTCCCAAGATCTCGACTCGTTTCGCCCTGAGTTCTGCTACTGCTTGCGTGAAGATATCCCTTTGAGTAAAGCTCGGACGGGCAACTAGGAGCAGTTTTTCGCCGTTGCTGCACAAGCTCACGGCATCGACGCAACTCGTCACGGGGGGAGTGTCAATGACAATCAGGTCGTATTGAGTCGCAGCAGCAGCGATAACTTGCTGAATCTGCCTGGATTCAAATAATTCCGAAGGATGGCTGCGAGGTCTGCCGCTGCATAGAACTTTTAATTTGTCAATACCCGTAGTTTGAACGGCTTCTGCCAAAGCTAGCTTACCCTGCGCCACTTCTGCAAGACCTGGTTTGGCAGCAAGTTTAAATAGTTTGTGTTGTGTCGGACAACGCAAGTCGGCATCAATGAGTAAGGTGCGGCGCGATAGGGTGGCGGCGACTGCGGCAAGGTAGGAAGACACTAAAGATTTGCCTTCACCAGACAGAGCGCTGCTGACGACGATAACTTTAATATCCTCGTTGGCAGCAAATTCTGAGGATCTCAGCAGGCTGCGATAGGATTCTAGAATCGCTGGCTCTTGCATTAAAGCATCAGCGTATTCTTTGCCCCTGACTTCTGGTGAGATGACAGGCAGCACCCCCATGATGGGAACTTCGACTAGACTGCCTGCTTCTGTAGCATTGCGTAGCGTGCCGTCGAGTCCTTCTTGTAACAGCACAGTCCCGAGGGCTAGCGTACCTCCAGCTACGGTGGCAAGTACCAAAACGATCGCCGGATTGGGCCAGGTCGGTAATCTGGGCGGCTCGGCAAGGTCAACCGGACGCAGGTTGCTGACTTTTTGCGCTTCGGCAATCCGTGCTTCTTCTAACTTGCGCTGTAAAAACTCTAGGGAGGTGACTGCTTCTTGGCGTTGCCGTACCAAGGCGGCTAATCCTTGTTCGCGGATTGGCAGTTGGTTCAGGCGTTCTTGAAGGGTAGCGCGATCGCGACGAATTGCTGCGAGTCTACCTTCTAATGCTGAAGCCTCAACTTCTCCAGTAATTAATTGCGTGGCAAGATCTTGGCTTAACTTGTCAGTAGCGGCGTTAGGAGTGCTAGCTGCTGGGTTGCCAGTCTCGCTACCGATCTTTTGCTGATAGAGGGCGCGGGCTGCATCCCGTTCTTCTATTAAATTCAGCAGTGGTGGGCTGTCGGCTTTATATTTCGATTGAGCGCTAGCAACTTTTGCTTCCAACTCTACTAATTGCGTGCGGAGTGCTTGCAGTTGCTCGTTTTGCCCGCTGCGAACGGTGGCGTAGGTATTTTTTAAGGTGCTGCTATCTGTCACTTGTTCTAGCGAACTATTACGTGCCTTGACTTCTTGCAGTTGGGCAAGCGTGGTGCGTTCCTGTTCTTCTATCTGGGCTAGACTTTCGACTATACTCGTTGTCTGGGCGTTGTCCCGTCCTTGGTCGTCGGCGATCGAGACAATTCCCTGCGACTGCTTGTACTGCGATAGCGTTGCTTCTACTTGGGCAAGCTGGGCGCGTTTTTTCGGAACTTCTACTGCTAAGAATTGCCGTGCCGAGCCAGCCTCGCGCCGAATCACTGCCGTATCCTCGTTAATCATGGCTTCTGTTAAAGCATTGAGCAGTTTAGCCGCGATTAAGGGGTCTTTGTTGCTGTATTTAATTTCCAGGATGCTAGTCGCCGGGACGGTTTTAACTTTTAACTGCTTTCTGAGTTCTTCTACCGTTGGTGGTTCTGCGTTACTATTGCGATTATTTGCCGTATACGCTTCGTAAATTGCTTGACGTAAAACCTTTTGGGAAAGGGCGAGTTCCGCTTGGGTAGCGACTGGGTTGGAGTCAAGTCGGGCTGATTCTTGAGTCAAATCGCGTCCTGTTTCCCCAGCTAGGCTCAATTGTTTGCCATCAAGCATTAGCCGCGCTTCTGCTTCGTAAGTCCTGGGGGCAAATATAAGATAGACCAGCGCACCAAGCATCACTGAGATGAAGGTGGCTAAAGCGGGCAAGCGCCGCCGATAAAAAATTGTCGGTAAAAGCGCGTATTTCTGTTCCATCACAACACCTTCATCTATCAGCCTGTTGGTTAACGTGTTTAGCGACTTATTTTTTCTGAAGCTTGAACGGGAGGGGTAGTAGCCAGTTGCTTGGCGACACTGGGGCGGATTGTTGTTGTCTGATTCAGTGTTTTGTACACGTTCAGAGTTTCAGTAGTAATATCATCCCAGTTATGGTGCTGCTGAACGTATTTTTGCGCTCGATTTGCCATTGCAGCCAGTGCTTCGGGATCGGCGATCGCTCGCTCTAAAGTCTGGGTGCAATCTGTTACGTCGCCAGCCCCGAACAGCAATCCCCGATCTTGAGCAATTAATTGCTGGTGGGCGGGAATATCGCTGGCGACAACTGGTACGCCTTCTTGCATGGCTTCTAGCATGGCTAGGGGTAGTCCTTCCAAATCGGAAGGGAGAGTGAAACATCCCGCCCCACGCACGATTTCTGCTAGTTTTTGCCCCCGGAGTTCTCCTGTAAAGACAATGTTAGGGTTGTTATTAGCGAGTTCTGATAACTCCGTGGCAAAGGCATTAGTATCGCTTGTCCCGCCGACAAGAACGAGTTTCCAGTCACGCGGCTTTAGCTTTTGGAAAGCTTGAATTAGCAAGTCTGGACGCTTTTCCGGTACGAGTCTGCCGACATAGGTAATATATTTGCCTGGAGTCAGTCCTAAGGAAGTACCGTAGGCAAAACTACCATCTGTAGGAGCGTATCTGGCAGGTCCGTTGGGGATGTAAACCGTGTCGCGATTGTATGTCTGTTTGAAATAGGTGCGCAGTTCGTCAGAGACGACGACAATTCCATCCGCAAATCGTGCTGCGGCTCGTTCGCCTGCATATAAGATGCGGCTGGAGATTTTACCCCACTTTGCCCGCTGCCAATCTAAACCCTGGCAGGTGACAACGACTTTGGCAGTGGAGGCAAATTTCGGCAACCAGCTAAATACCGAGGGTCCGAGAGCGTGGAAATGAATGATGTCGTATTGACTACCACTTGCCGCGATCGCCCCTAGTAGGGACGTGAAAAAGGCATCTGCTCCTCTTAGCTGCAAACAGGGCAAGGAAATAACTCTCACCCCTTTATATTTATACTGTTCCAGCCAGGAAGAACCTAGATAAGAGGAGCGGGCAAACAGGTCTACGGAATGATTGCGTTCCACCATACGGGGATACATTTCCTGGCAGTAATGTTCGATACCACCCTGGTTGGCGGGCAATCCTTTAGCACCAATAACGGCTATTCTCATGCAAAGTGTGTCTGTTAAATCTACGTGTGTTTGGGTATAAAGCCAGTGGTCTCTAGATTGGCTTAGAAGACTAGCTGGCTTGCTGCATTCAATTTGTCGATCTTTTTTGTCCTTACTCGTTCCAATGAGCCAATTGTTGAATCTTGAGCTTTCCCTTATAAACTATGGGCGAGGCAAATTTTGTTGGCTAGTATAAGAGTGGACTCCTGATGTTTACGTGTGTTTGGGAGCCTAGCGGTCTTTAGATTGGCATCGGAGACCGCTTCTTTTGCCACAGGTGCGGCAAGTTGATTCGGGTCGCATCTTATCCCTGTCATACTTCCTCATCCATAGGTTGACCAGCTAGACATAACTTGTAGACACACCAGATGCTAACTGACGCTGTTCCCAGCGCACCCACATATTTTGATACACATCACTGACAATTTGACGCACCCCGTATGGTGCAGCAGCCCGCACGCAAGCTTCGATTGTATAATTTTTATCTCGTAATAGGATCTGACTTATGGCAGAGGCGATCGCTTCTGGCGTGCGTTCCTGACAGACGATCCCGCTATCTGCACTCAGTAGTTTTGGTGTTTCTCCACAATCTGTAGTGACTACTGGCGTACCGCAAGCTAAAGCTTCTAATGCTACTAGCGGCAAGCCTTCGTAAGCACTCGTTAACACAAAGGCGCTACAAACTTGTTGCAGTTTTGCAAGTTGGTTTGGTGGAACCGCGCCTAATAGAGTCACTTGCTGAGATAGATCTAATCGAGCAATCTCCGCTTTTACCGTCTCGGCTAGTTCTCCCGCACCAGCAATTAAGAGGTGTACGTTTGGCTGCTGCATGGCAAACAGCGATCGCACCAGCAGTACGGGATCTTTTTGTGGATGCAAACGTCCGGCAAACAATAAAAAACGAGTATCGGAAGAGAATCCCATTCGCGCTGCTAAAGCGCGTCTTCCTTCCTCTCGCTGCTCGGGAGAAAGCGGATAAAATACTCCATTATCTACCGGATTTTTGATGTATTTGATTCGTTCGCTTAATTTAGCATAACGCTGTTGATAAAGCTTGACTGATTCCGTGTTACACGATAAAATTTCGGCGAATTGCTTTATTAATAGTCCTTCTAGCGCAAAATAGCCTGCCGGAAAATATCGCCATAAGATTGCCTTCTTGTTATCCTTGGCAGTCATTTGCTGGCGAATATCGTTGTGAATAAAAAGAGTCTTATCCCCCTGCCAATTAAAAGAGGCTAGCGTTGGTTCAATTCGATGAAAGTGCATAAAATCTGAAGCGAAGTTATGCTGCAATAACGCTACGGTGTATTTTACCGTGGTCGGCAGCAAACCTCTAACATCATCATTATCTACGGTAAGCAGAGGGAAAAACTGGATCGCTCTTCCCTCCAACTCTGCTTCTTGCCACTTTCGAGAAGAGAAATTAGCTCGATCTGAAGTTCCTACAACTCTGACATCAAACTCGCTAGCAGCATATTTGATAAAGTATCGAATGACGGTTTGAATGCCTCCTATGCTGGGAAACCAGGGATTAAACTGATAAAAAATGGTTAAAACTGGTTTTCGCATTCTAGTTTGCTTCAGAAACTGAATTTTTCGTCTATTTTACTTGGCGTTATAAAATTTATACTAATTTAATACATTAGGTCAAGTTAAGAACGTCACCTACTCGATCGGCACTCGTTATTTTTCGCTCTGCTGCAATCTCTCTGCCATGCCTTTTGCCTTACGTTTAACTTTGCTGCTACGAAACATGACAGAATTTTGAAGGTTTCTCAGCCTAAATGAGCTTTAACAGCAACAGATAGCCTAGTCTCCAGCGAGAGATTTTTTCTGGAAACAGAGCCTCTAACAGTTTTGGGGTTACGTGCTTTCGTGTTTGAGGGCGAACAGGTTGAAGACTGAAATTAACAATATTTTTAGTTCATGTAGATTTATACTAGATTTGCCATGCCGGAAGCAATCCATTATTGATTAATATATTTAAACTAATAACCGCTACTGCTGGCAAAAGTACTTGTCTAGCTTATGTCTAGCTAAAAATGGATGGGCTGCATTAACATAGTCTGGATCGAGTGAAAAACTAGCAAAAGTGAGTACAATCACCTTGGGAGTGGCTCCATTGCCCAGTTAGGTCGTTAAGATAGAAGACTGGTTTTCGCATGTGCTAACTCTTTTGAGTTGAGTGACATCATATGCCCTCTACTAAACAGTTTCCGCATCCTCCCTGGTTGGCGATCGCTATGGTTGCAGTGTTTGCATTTAGCGCTAGCTTGCGGTTTTGGCAATTGAGTCGATTCAATACACTAGTCTTTGATGAAGTGTATTATGCAAAATTTGCGAACAACTATTTGACGCAGACGCAATTTTTTAACGCCCATCCACCACTTAGTCAATACATTATCGCGATCGCAATGTGGTTGGGCGAACACATGCCGATCGACCGAGATATAGTTAACGGACTGACGGGTTCTTTGCATTCTCCTTGGAGTTATCGCTGGCTAAATGCGTTAACAGGCTCGTTTGTGCCGCTAGTTGTTGGGGGAATCGCCTATCAATTAAGCGATCGCCGCAGTTATGCTGTAATTGCAGCCATCTTCGCCGCCGCCGATGGGTTATTTCTAGTCGAATCTCGCTACGCCCTGAACAACATATATTTAGTCATCTTAGGGCTACTTGGGCATTGGTTTTTGTTAATAGCATTGAAAACCCCTAAAAAAAAGCGCTACTTGTGGCTTACTCTAGCTGGAACAGGTTTCGGTGCATCAGCAGCAATTAAATGGAACGGCTTAGGCTTCTTATTAGGAGCATATTTGTTGTGGATTGTAGCTTGGATTGTGAAGTGGGGAAGGGAGCAGGGAGCAGGCAGCAGGGAGCAGAGAACAGGGAGGGACAAGGGAGACAAGGGGGACAAGGAAGCAACTACCAATTCCCAATTAGCAATTAGCAATTACCAATTACCAACTCCCCTAGAAATGGCTTTTTACCTGGGAATCATCCCCGTTGCCGTCTACAGTATCAGTTGGATTCCTCACCTCATGCTCAATCCCACACCTAACTTTTGGGAAATGCAGCGCGAGATCTTGTTCTATCACCAGCGCATCGGTAGCGGTGCAGACGTGCATCCATATTGTTCTCGCTGGTACACCTGGTTGTTGATGTTGCGTCCGGTTGCCTATTTTTACAAAACTACCATTTCTCTTGACGAATCAGTACCAGTGGTCGGACCATCCATACCAGAAGCGAGTGCAAAAGTAATCTACGACGTACACGCAATGGGAAATCCGATCTTGTGGTGGTTCTCCGCTGTTGCAATTTTATATGCTATTTGGATAGTCGCTAAAAGCGCGATCGCTTCGTTTGGCTTGGCTAAGGTATTTGTAACTGGTAATTCTTCTCAGGCTCAAAATAGAATTCAAAATACTGAAATTCAAAATATTGGGATCTATTTGTACTTTGCTCTAAATTGGTTAGCAAATTTATTACCGTGGATACGGGTGACGCGCTGCACGTTTTTGTACCACTACATGGGTGCTTCGGTATTTGCCGTGCTAGCCTTGGCTTGGATCGTCGATCGATGGTTGCGCAGTTACCACAGAAACCTACGGCTGTTAGGCATAACGGCAATATTTCTGATTCTTCTGGCTTTTGTCTTCTGGATGCCGCTTTATTTAGGTCTACCACTGTCTCCTGAAAGTTATCGCTGGCGGATGTGGTTGCCTTCTTGGGTTTAACTTTGCTTGGAGAACAAAGCCCGATACACGGGTTCCCCACGCGATAGAGTAGACTTTTCTCTTTCCGTAGCCACGGGTAAGGGATTTTCTGGCAACCATTCTCGAGTTTGGATCTGAAATGCAGTATGGGCAAGAAAGCGATCGCGCATTTCTACTGCGATCGCTTCAACATCTGATTGTAAAAATACGATTCCCCCAGGAATGAGATATTTGGCGATTTCTTCTACCAGCTCCGGTTGTACGACTCGCCGTTTCGCATGGCGATTTTTAAACCAAGGATCGGGAAACTGAATCGTGACGCGCTGCAATACTCCTTCTGGTAAAGAACTGAGAATAGGTAACAGCGAATTATTCACATTACAAAATAGGTAATGCAAATTGGTCAATCCCAATTCATCCCGCCACTTATTCGCTTCTTCTACTAACGGTTCCCGAATTTCCAGTCCGAGAAAATTCCAACTAGACTCTAGCTGCGCCATCTCTAACACAAAACGTCCTTTACCGCAACCAATATCCAGGTGCAGAGGCTGGCTGTGCAAAGCAAATATTTTATCCCACTCTGGTGGACTGACCGGAGTTTGATACTTATTAGCTAAAGGATTGACGTGTTGACGAACGCGAATAACCACAAGTTTAGGGAGCAGGGAGCAGGGACGAGCTGGGAGCAGGGGAGCAGAGGGGCTTCAGGTGCAGAGGAGCGACAACCAATTACCAATTACCAATTACCAACTACCCACACCCTTTCTTCACCGATAACTGATAAGTGTTAACTGTTAACTGGTCACTGTTCCCTACATATGGCAAAAACAGAGGTATACCCGTGCAGAAAGGTACTATTGCCCACAGGACCGATTTCACCGTTGCAGAAAAAGCCACCCAAGGGTAGACCTGGTAAATATTGGCGGAATAGTTGGGAATCGAAATTAGCTTTACCATAGAGTCCTTCACCTCTGCCCAGGCAGGAGAACATCAGCGCTCCAGCCGCAGCAGGAGAAGATTGAGTTTGAATTTGATAGCGTTGCAACAAATATTCTAAATCTTCAGCTGAGGTATTGGCATCGCGTAGATGGAACTGAATGCGCTGTCCTGGACGAATGCGATCGCCAATTGCAATTGCGCCAAACTTCGGGTCTACTCCTAGTAAGTTACGGATGAGAAAGTCTCCCTGTTCTAAATCTTGCTTGAATTCGTCCCGCGCTACACCAATAAATAAAGAATTTTGTGCTAACTCGCGATCGTCTTCGCTCAGACCTTCCAATATATCTCGCAGGACTGTCAAGGGGGGTTGAGCTTCTAGTTCTAAGACAATATTGCGATCGCAAGCACCGATCTGATAAGGTTTGCCAATCGGACGACAACCTTGCGCCACAATAGTTTCCAACACGACATTTCCGCTTAAAGCAACACCCACTGCCCCTTCGCGGTAGACTTTATCGTTGAAAAACAAATTGATTCGTCCACCCATCTGATTGCTGCTGGCAAGTCCGCCAACAGTCACCGAACCAGGATAAGCAAAGTCTAGTCCAGCCAGTAAATCGTTGATTTGAGATGAAAATGGCTCGGCGAGCAAAATAAATTGCGGTGTAGGAGATGCAGGAACGCCCAATAGCTCCTCCCAGGTATTGGGAGAGCTATCTAAGTCAGGCAGTTCCTCTGAAACGATATGAAACGGCGTGACTTGCACGCCAGGAAGATGTGCTAGCGTCAAGCTCAGGGCTGGTAAATCTTCTATTTCTTGGGTTTGTTTTTGCCCATCCATACCAATAATTCCACCACCGCTACAGCCAATTAGCACTGGGATGGATATGCGTTCTTTCAGCAAAGGCAGCAGGCGAGAAGATTCGCTGGTAAAAGCCGACGAAATAAAGACTATACCTAGATCTATTGGTGCTTGTAAAGCAGAAGTTGCCACTTCCACCACTTCCGACACCGCAGCCTCTAAAGAAGGGCGAGTTGATAGGGCGTTTGCCCACTGCATTTTATCTGCCATGAGTTCTACCATCCCTTCTCGATCTAGATTTATGCATCATTTCATCTAAAATTATGGCAATCGATCTTCCTTACAAGCATCTTACTTCAGTTATCAGTTGTCAGTTGTCAGTGGCTAGTGGCTAGTGGATAGAATTGCTTCCTCAGCTCCCTCAGCTTCTCTACCTACTTGTTTCCGTAGGGACGCGGATAGGGTTTAAGGAGGTTTTTTGCCTGGTAGATGTGAAAAGTATCTATAATTGCTCCGCCACGCTTGATGGGTACAGTGCCAATCTTTTCAATCGATTGGAAGTAGAGATTGTAGCGATCGAGAAATTTTTGGTCTTGGACGAAAAGATTGTTAGTTACGTACAAAGCATCTTTGCCAATCCATTCGTCAGGTTTTGACCAAAATGCAAAACCCCTCAAATCGCGATCGAAGGTTGTTATTGGTGTTGACGCGAGAGGAGCCAAAGCCATCCCTATTTGTCCGGCGAGATAATAACGATTGGTAAACACAAAGCTGGAATTTTGTAAAGCAGAGCGCAGAACTGACGACGCAGCAAATCCCTGTCTCAACTGCTGAACGTCGAATATTTGGATCGAAGGATCGTCCTCTGGGGGGACAAATCCGCCAAATAAAGCATACTGACTTGGTTTTTGCAAGGTTCCAGTTGTTACGTGCAGCAATGCAAAAAGCAAGAGGCTGCTAAGTGTAATCCCCGTTCCCCACAGCCAGCGACGTACCCAACGAGGATGTGCGATTTTCCAGGCTGTTGCTGCTTGCCCTAACAACAAAGTAGCTCCCCAAAATCCAGGTGTAGCCCAAGTTGGTAAGATTTGTTTGTATCCTCCTAACCAAGTAAAACCTAAGATTAGAGGTAAAGAAACCCAGAGAATTAAGATTTCGCGATCGCTACCAGTCACTATTCCCCGTTCCCCGTTCCCCCCCTTAAACTTCGAACGAGGTAACTTTGCCGACATATTTCTGAAAAATGTCTTTAAGCTGACCCACCACAGAGGAAGTCCTAATGTGGGAAATAAATAGCCAATGCCAGATAAGAAAGTCACAAATAAATCTAAAAAATTGTATCCTCCCGAGGGAATTCCCCGCCGTGATTGAAAGCGAAAAGAAACCCATTCATGCTGGCTATTCCAAATTAAGATGGGAGAAATTGCCAAACAAAATAATCCTAGTCCGAGCAAAGTCCAAGGAGAATACAAGGCAGAACGATAACGGGAACGAGTCAGACAAAAGCCAATTAGCCCCAGCCCTAAAATAAAACCGTGATATTTTCCCAAGCAAGCTAAACCAACTAGTAAGCTCAGGATTGCCAAGCGATAGCTGGGTTGGTATCTTTTGGGTCGATCTTTTTCTTTTTTGTTAGGAAAAAATTCCCAGCTAGCGCAGTATAGACTAGCCGTCCAAAAAAAGATTAAAGGACTATCAGGCAAAGTTAAAACACCGAAACCAATTTGAAAAATTGGCACGAGGGAGGCGATCGCGAGGGCAAATCTTCCGGCTGAAGGCGAAAATAATCTCGCACCAGTTAAATACAGTAAAAATAGAGAACCTGTATGTAAAATTAACGTTCCTAACCGAATAGTAAACTGAGAAACTTCCCCTGTTAACCAGCAACCAAAACCCGTAACAAGTGCCACTAAAGGCGGATGATCGAAATAGCTTAAATCTAAATTTAACGTGTAGAGAAAGTAATAAGCTTCGTCAAAACCAGGATAAAGCAAAATCGCAATGATTATCCTAAATATCAGTCCTCCAATTAATAAAGTGGCTACTTTTTGGTCATTTGTCATTTGTTATTTGTCATTTGTTATTTGTCAGCGACCAATTACCTAACTCGAAGCAGTTGATAGATTCCAGCCTGACTAATTGGTTCGGATTGCTGGGGTGTCAAACCCGTTTTCGATAAAGCTTGACTGGGGGCAATTAATAACACTGACTTAGTATCCGACTGTCGCTCGCTCAGAATTTGCCGAATCTTGCGCGAAGTCCGGGACGGTCGCAGGACGTATGTAACGGGGTGTTGGGTATAAAATACTAAACTGGGTTTGGGAAATCCCTTAGACAGCATAACTAATTCTTCCCCAGGCTGGCGAACTTGGGTAACAGCTTGGGCTAACTGACGTAGGGGAAGTTGTCGTTCGAGATCGACTAAATGAGAGAAGGGGAATGCTACGACAATCAAAAAAGCAACAAATCCAATTAAGTTAACTCCCCAGAGGCGATGATGTTGGCGTTTGAGTACCAAAATTAAACAGGCGATCGCGCTGCTTAGCCAAATCGCTGCCCCCATAATTGGTAAAGTCGCCTGTTGTATACGTGCGCCAATATTAGGCATAGAAGGATCGTCTTCTAGCCAGTTAGGGCTGTAATAGCTGGCAAATGCGAGAACAATCAAGAAAATTAGATTAGCAACGCAACTAAGTTTAAAACCCCACCCAGGACGGCGAAAACTTTGCGTTTGAGCAATGCGATCGCTCCACCATAAAGCCACAATAATGCTAGCCGCAGGCATTAATGGCAAGGTATAGCTGAAATATTTCGTTGCCGCAACGGTAAAAAAGCCCAAGACTCCCACAAACCAAAATACGGCAAATAAGCCGAGATGGTGCGATCGCGGTCGATCTTGCCAGTGCTGGCGCTGTAAAGGCTGAATACGGGCGATCGCCACTGGTAGATAAATCGACCAAGGAGCAAAACCTAATAAAACGACAATAAAGTGGAAATACCAAGGTCCCTGGTGTTCGTTGACGACGCTAGTAAACCGCTCAAAATTATGAACGCCAAAGAAGGAATCAATATAAGCTTCGCCATTTGCCAGCGTGACGAGAATATACCAAGGCACGGTAATAGCTAATACCAGCGCCATCCCGCGCAACCAATAAATTTCTCGCAAGACTTCTCTAACTTTTCCTAGATAAAGCAAAAAGCTGAAGATAATCAGTCCTGGCAAGACAATTCCCACTGGTCCCTTAGTTAAGACAGCTAGGGCAATTAGAATGTAAAAAACCAAATACCATCGCGATCGCGCCTTTGGCAATTCTGTTTGAGCGTACCCCAGAAAAAAAGCAAACAGTCCGCCGCCAAAACAAGCACTCAGCAACATATCCGAGTAGCCCAAGCGTCCGAAGAAAAAAGTCAAGGGATGCAGGGCGAGCATAGTTGCCCCCAAACCCGCGGTCAGCCATAATTGACTCGGACTAGAGAGCCGATTTTTCACTGGGAGAAATTCTTTTTTTGCCCTGGCTGCAATGCCATAACGCTTCAGAACGTAGAAGCAAAAACTGACCAGACACAATCCCGCGATCGCCGAAGGAAGCCGCGCCGCCCATTCGTTGACTCCTAAAGCGTGAAAGGCGATCGCGATCGACCAATATATCAAAGGTGGTTTATCAAATCGCGTCTCGCCATTGAAATAGGGCGTGATCCAATCTCCCGTCACTGTCATTTGGCGGGCAGCTTCTACAAACAAAGGTTCTGTCTCATCCAGCAGCCCGTTGCTACCTAAGTGCCAGAAAAAAGCCATTCCTCCTAGTAGCAACAGCCAGATAATAGCCAACAGCCAAGCTAAGGCTGTCCGATCCGATCTGTTTTGCAGCCAATGATCGAGGCTGCGAGCCAAACTCAGTTTCATGCGATCGCGCGGTCAAACGACTCGTATGAGTGGTCGTGTTTAATTGTAGTAGGGAGTGGGGTGACAGTGACCAGTTATCAGTGACCAGTGACCAGTTACCAGTCAATTGCAACTTACGACTCCCGACTCCCAATTTAAGGCTGTAAAACCAACTGCCACTCAGAAGTTTTGCGATCTAAAACGGGTGCTGGTGTCTCGCCTACGACATATGGACCCCAATAACGACGCGATCCATCTTCGGCGAAAGCGACAATCACATCTCCTTTTTTCAGCTTTAGGTTGCCTTGAGGTAGAGATAAGATCAATCCTTGGCTGCTACCTTCTCCAGGTGCAAAGTCCCAATGGATGGGTTCGCTATATTTATCCTTATTAGCTGTATTAGCTGTAGAATTCGTTCCAGGCTGTTTTGTCAGTAGTGCGACGCGCAAAGGTTGCTCGCTTTGGTTGCTAACGCGCAAAGCCCCAGGAACGGGTGCTGCGGTTGGTGCTTGTGGAGTTGACTGAGCTATAGTTG
This sequence comes from Chroococcidiopsis sp. SAG 2025, assembly GCF_032860985.1. Lineage (GTDB taxonomy): Bacteria > Cyanobacteriota > Cyanobacteriia > Cyanobacteriales > Chroococcidiopsidaceae > Chroococcidiopsis. The sequence goes on along the minus strand of NZ_JAOCNC010000001.1, from coordinate 3,863,062 downwards.
TACGTTCTACCGATCGCTCTGATGGTGTGGAAGCTGGTGGAACAGTGGCAGCACCGTTGGTTACGTCAGTTTCATCTGAGGAATTTATCGCTGATTTCCCGGGTAAGACTGCTGTATCCGATCCCATCGGTTCGATGGTAATCGAGACTTGAAACCACAGCAGTAATGTTCCTACCAATCCCAATACACCTAATACAGAAGCAATAATTACCGCAGGATAAGATACGGGAGATTTGGCGTTCATATTCTCTACAAATAAAGATAATTCTTGAAGTTAACGTGCGGTTTGGTGATTGAGCGGGATGCTGTTTCTGGTAACTGGCTACTGTAAAACTGGTAACTGTTGCGATCGCCTCCCTATTACTATTGAAACAGGCTCAAAGCTGTTATGAAATACGGCGAAGGAAATATTAGCTCAAATTTTGTTATGTCATAGTTAGCACCAATTTCAAAAAATGCAAAATACTCGAATTAACGGGCTTTTAGGGGCAATTGCAGCAGCAACACAGCGCTGGTTTTTCAATCCTTGGCGGCGCTTATCTTTTTTAATAGTCAGCTTGCTATTCGGCTTTTTCCTCGGTTCGGCTTTTTCCACCATAGCTGGACAAGCGGCTGATTGGGACATTATCGGCGCTGCGGTTTTAGTTGCTGGCAGCGAAATTATCGATCGCATCTATTACAACCGTATCTGGCAAGCAAGGCGCGGGTTGTGGCTAGAAGCACTAAATGCGCTCAAAATTGGTTTAACTTATAGTTTGTTTCTAGAGGCGTTTAAGCTAGGGTCTTGAATCAGTGACCAGTGACCAGTGACCAGTGAGTGGTGCGTGAAATAACCAACAACCAATGAGCAATGATATATCGCAGCTATTACGCTCTTTTTACCCCACTTTTGAGCATTTTTGTCAAACTACCCTTCACAAGCCACCACAGCAGTTAGAGGCGACGCTACGGCGTTTGTGGCTGCCTTTGGGTATGCAAATAGTGTCCTACCGTCAGGCGCAGTCGCGTACCTTAATTCAAGGCATTTTGGGCGGACAGGGGACGGGAAAGACGACTCTAGCTAAAATACTTAGCTTAATTTTAGAGCATTTGGGTTACCGAACTCTGAGTTTGTCTCTTGATGACTTATACAAGACTTATAGCGATCGCCTAGCTCTACAACAGCAAGACCCGCGTTTCATTTGGCGGGGTCCACCAGGAACTCACGATATTCAATTAGGTTTGCAGGTTTTGGAGCGTTTGCGCCAATCCGATTTCGATTCACCTATCGAAATTCCTCGTTTCGATAAATCAGCTTGGCATGGTGCGGGCGATCGTGGTACACCTGAAATAGTTAATGGTGCTGATATCGTTCTCTTTGAAGGTTGGTTTGTAGGAGTCCGACCGATCGATCCGAGCAATTTCGATCGTCCACCTCCGCCAATTAATACTTTCGAGGATCGCCAATTTGCTATCGATATGAATACTCGATTACAAGAGTATTTACCTTTATGGGACAAACTAGACCGATTAATAATACTTTACCCAGTTGATTATCGTCTCAGCCAACAGTGGCGTAAAGATGCCGAACATCAAATGATAGCAACAGGCAAAACAGGAATGACCGATCTACAAATCGAGCAATTTGTAGAATATTTTTGGAAATCGCTTCACCCAGATTTATTTATTAAACCTCTACTTCAAGACTCCCAGCGAGTAGATTTAGTTATAGAAATTAATTGCGATCGGTCTATTGGCAAGATTTATCGTCCAGGTCATCCGAGTTAATTCAATAGTGTTAATTGCTATGAATGAGAAATTAATTACACATCTGTTGAAAAAATGTTGGTCGCGAGAATCAAGCTCTCTATACTCAAGACAATCCTGCTAAAGGACAATGTAGCGTGACTGCTCTTGTTATTCAAGATTGCTACGGTGGTGAGTTATGCAAAACAAAAGTTGGTGAAAGCTGGCATTTCTATAACTACATAAATAGGCTGCGCTACGATCTTACAGCAGAGCAATTTGATTTGCTGATAGAGTATTTAGATTTAGCTGCAACTAGAGAAGGAGCTTTTGCGGATACAAATGCATCACAATACGATTATTTATCAAATGCATTTCAGCAATGCCTGAGAAAGCAAATATAGAACAGCAAATCAATATATCGACTAAAATCTCTTTGTATCTTTACTTTGCGCCTACTCTACGAGAACGCTGCGCGTATGCGTCTTTGCGCGACACAAAAAAAACCTTACTTCCCTCCTTGAATCTGCCTTACCAAATCGTAAAAAGGCTGCCAATCATCTTCATTTGTAATTGACTCCCAAACCGATTCTATAACAGGTCTTACCAAAGCAACCTTAGGATTAACTTGTTGCAATCTCCGAGAAACATTATCCATCTCTTCCCGAGAAAGCTGACCTAAAACCTGATGATAAAGTTTCCGCCACTCATTCCAATAATCTAAGGGTAAAACATCTACCAAAAACAGAATTGAATTAACATTCTCGCGCCAACTAGGTGAAAAGCTTTCCGTTAATTGAATAAAGAATTGATGATAAGAAACCTGAGTGTCTTTCAGCAATATTACCGTCAATTGCAACAGCCGATCTAATTCCGATGAATTTGTCTCAGTCAACCCCAACTTTTGCAGCATCAAACTTCGATAGGCGATCGCATAACATTCATCAAATTTTGCTAATCCAGTTTCCAAATCGTTCGCATCAATAACTGCTTTCAACGGCTTCTGAAGCATTGCCAAATTCCACTGACAAATATTTGGCTGTTGTCCGTAACAGTAACGCCTGGAATAGTCAAAATAAGCCGCAGTAAATAGCGGATCGTAGGTAGGAATGAAAGCATAGGGACCGTAATCAAAACTTTCACCCGTAATCGACATATTATCCGTATTCAAGACCCCATGACAAAACCCAGCCGCCATCCATTGAGCAGTGAGTTCTGCCACTCGCTGGACTAGTTCGGCATAAAATAGGGCATAAGCATCAGATTTTCCCCAAAGATGCGGATAATAATACTCGATCGCGTGGTCTACAAGTTTCTTAATTAAATCTGCACGTTTGAGATAGTGCAAGCGTTCAAACGTCCCAAAACGAATATGCGATCGGCTAAATCTTACCATCACTGAAGATCGAGTCGGGGAAGGTTCGTCACCGCGCCATAGTTGTTCCCCCGTCTCAACTAAACTGAAACAGCGAGAAGTCCGCACACCCATGTAATGCAAAGTCTCTGCTGCTAAAACTTCCCGCACCCCGCCTTTAAGAGTTAACCTACCATCGCCGCCACGGGAATAGGGAGTTGTGCCAGAACCTTTCGTGCCAAAATCGTAGAGTTCGCCGTCTACGCCGCGCACTTGACCGTAGAGAAAACCCCTCCCATCACCTAAAAACGGGTTATACTCACCAAATTGATAGCCGTGGTAGCGGAGTGCTAGTAGAGGCTCTCGTCCTTGAAATTTACCAAAAGCCTCAATAAAATCTGTATCTGTTACTGCTGCGGGATCTAGTCCAATTTGGGGTAACAAGCGATCGCTACGATAGCGCAAAACATGCTGGGGAAATTCGGCAGCGCTGACTTCATCAAAATAATCGTCGCCTAGAGATTCTAAGGCAGGTTCGTAGTCGAGGAACAGAAAAGGATTGGGTCTATTCATCACCAGCGGGTTTAATGAGCTGCACAGTCTCTATTGTTGCATCTAGACTAATGTAAGTATTTCTTCCTTTTGTCCGATCCACACGCAGACGTGAAAACATAAGATCGATTAAAGAATATGGTTGTAGTTGCTTGTATTCATTGAAAAGTGACTGCCGTGTTCGTTTGCCGCAGGCAAGTAGAGCGAATGGTCAAACCCGATTGCTTTACACAACGATCGCAGAATAAACCTTTGACAATCGCTTTTGACAATTGCGAAGGTTTTCTATACTGAGAAGAGGAATACTGGACTACTTTACATCTATGAGCAACATCCAAGATCAAATCGAACAGGAAAGAGAGCTAGCAAGACGTGCTTGCGAAACCACCGGCGACAATTCTGCCGAGTGCGCGGCAGCTTGGGACGCAGTAGAAGAACTACAAGCTGAGGCTTCCCACAAACGGCAAGTCAAGCCCAAAAATTCTCTAGAAATGTACTGCGATGAAAATCCTGATGCTGCTGAATGCCGCGTTTACGACGAATAAAGTTCAAGCTAGCATTACCGAACATTAACTTAGATGGCAACAAGGATAACTTTTCTGTATCCTTTGTTGCTATTTTTCATCAAACAATTGGCACTTAGCGATTAGCAATTATTATTGTTATCGGTGGTTGAATACATAAACCTTAGTCCTCGATCTCTAGCCTCCGATATATGCAAAGTGATATTTGGTTTCGACCGTTGATTTGGATGGATTTTCGCCTGGCGCTGCTATTTACCGTTATAGCGCCCTTGGTTCTGGTTATCTGGGCTTTTGTACGGAAAGTAAAACCCATACAACACCTGCTAGCAATTTACTGGCGGGTAGCGAGTTTGTTAGCGATCGCATTGTACGTGTCCATCGCACCGTTCCAGGTGGGATTCCTTGCCGGATTGATGTCACGCATTCTCATTCCCTTGTCCCTCTGGTTTTGGATCGATCTAAATGAAGAAATTGAAGACCTGCCAGGTAGTGCTTTGAAACTCAGCTTTAATGCTTGGCGCTGGGCGGTGACGCTTTATTGTATCATCGGCGCGATCGCGCAATTACCAAGTTTGCAGTGTGCCTTTTCAGACAAGTTCCTGCAAGATCCGTTGTGTCAAGCTTGGCTGGAAGTTCCTTTGGTCTATAAAGATATCTTTCATCCAAACACGCAACCAGGTTTCCTCGGCGTTATTGGTGGCATGGGTTTAGTTGTTTACGTCTTGTACTTAATCTATTTTGTTTTCCTTAAACTAGGTAAACAAGGACGATTTGCAGTCAGACAATGATAGATTCTGTAGGAAAACGGCTGGAAAAATATTCGGCGATCGCTAAGCAAGAGGTTTTGATCGTCACTGTGGAAATTGACGGTGTTAGCGATCGCATTGCCATCTTCAAAGGTTTCTCCAGTTCGTTAACCAGTCCTACAGCCTTCGATCCAGACGTTCCAGTCATTCCAGATACGGCGAGGATTGTGGCGATCGATCGCGTCGCCAGTCCCTACAATCCTCAGTCTCCCCAATATATCCAGCAGGGGCTGACTTGGGAGGAATTTCAACCGCTACTTACAGCGTTGGGAGTCTAGCGCTCAACTTTCTGCTGGCAAACAAATTTAAGCAAACAAATTTAAATTTTAAATAAAATTACGCCTTCTATTGCTCTGTCTCCACGCAGAGATAGTAGGATTGCGGATAAAGTCTACTAAGAGTAGCACTAAAAAACTACTAAAAATATTTTTGTTTTACAAAAATCTACCGAAAATTTTAAGGAAGTGTTATTCTCCAAACGTGGGTATTGAGTGAGGAGTCAGGAGTAAAAATTTTTATGCTAAAGCAAAATTATAGACGCGATCGCCAAAATAAAACAAATATACTATCAAATAGCAACTCGCAACTCGATCTTCCCGCTACAGCTTTATTTGGTACGGATGGCATTCGGGGACGAGTAGGAGATTTACTCGATGAAGCTTTGGCTTGGCAGGTAGGTTTCTGGACGGGTCAAGTTTTACAGCAGCAGACTGACAACGATCTCAGTCCGGTTATCGTGGGGCAAGACTCCAGAAATTCGAGTGAAATGCTAGCAACTGCCTTATCTCAAGGTCTTATAGCTGCGGGACTAGATGTTTGGCATATCGGTCTATGTCCGACTCCTGGCGTTGCCTATCTCACCAGTGCCAGCAATGCTACAGGTGGAGTCATGATCTCTGCCAGCCACAACCCCCCAGAAGACAACGGAATTAAAATTTTTGGCAGCAATGGCGCTAAACTTTCTCAACCCTTACAAGAAGCAATTGAAGCAGGGATCAGAGGAAAGGCAGTACCCACCTCTATTCAAGGTCAGGGATATTATGTTCGACGACCGGAGTTAGTTCAAAAATACGTCGAATCTTTAAAAATGCCGCTATCGCCCAATCATGGCGATTTTAGCGGAATGCGTGTCGTACTAGACCTGGCTTGGGGGGCAGCAGTTGGGCTAGCGCCGAGTTTGTTCCGCGATCTAGGTGCAGAGGTAATTTGTTTGCACGATCGACCCGATGGCGATCGCATTAACGTTAATTGCGGTTCTACTCACCTCGGACTGCTGAAATCAGCTGTAAACCAAAATTCAGCCCACCTGGGATTTGCCTTTGATGGGGATGCCGACCGAGTGCTAGCAGTCGATTGTCAAGGTAGACCTGTCGATGGTGACTACATCCTTTATTTGTGGGGTCAAACCTTGCGACAAGCGCAAAAGTTGCCAGATAACCTGATTATTTCTACTGTCATGGCGAACTTAGGTTTCGAGCGGGCGTGGCAAAAGCAGGGTGGTAAACTGATTCGGACGACTGTAGGCGACCAATACGTACAAGCAGAAATGGTACGAACTGGAGGTATGTTAGGCGGAGAACAGTCGGGGCATATCCTTTGCCGTCACTATGGTATTGCTGGGGATGGTTTATTAACTGCCCTTCACTTAGCTGCATTGGTTAGACAGGCAGGGGTCTCTTTAACCCAATTAGTAGACCAAAGCTTTCAAACCTATCCGCAACTATTACGCAACGTGCGAGTTGAAAACCGCGATCGCCGGATGAATTGGCAACAGTGCGAACCCCTACAAAATGCGATCGCCCAAGCCGAAGCCGCAATGGGCGATCGCGGTCGCATCCTAGTCCGCGCCTCCGGTACGGAACCCGTAATCCGCGTCATGGTCGAAGCCGCCTGTAGCGAACTCACCCACCATTGGACGGAGACTTTAGTTTCCGCCGTTGAAAAACATGTTGCGGCGTAGGTGTAGAGACGTTACATGTAACGTCTCTACACCGATCGCGTAAAAACTTTTTGGGGTCTAGCTAGTACTGCTAGACCCCTTACAACGTAGGTTGGATTTAATTCGTTCAAAGCAGACTCAATTAATGCACAACAACTAAGGTGAACAACTCTTGGATCTCTAGCATAGTTGCGTCTTTCCAGACCGTAGGTTGGCTACTTTCACTCTTGAGTGATTTACCTCTAGGTCTATGCTTGAGCGATCGCAAGTGGGCTTTTGACAGGGGACACTAGGTCATTGCCCGATAGATTTGTTTTTTGTTTTTGTTTGTGTCCTATGCATCTAAAGTAGCACTGCTATCTTCCTACCACAACCTACTATTTACTAAAATTAAAAAGTTGTGAAATCTCTCCAAATTCGCGCAATGTTAAGCAATGCTGACGGCTAACCATCAACCATCAAACATCAAAATTCCACATAACAGGGTTTTCATCTAAACGATCGGTGACGCTTCTGCCGATCGCATCAATTTCCTGTAACTCTTCCGGCGAGAGATAGACATCTGCGGCTTTAGCATTAGCAGCCGCTTGTTCGGCGTTTCTCGCCCCAACGATCGCATTGGTTTGCGGTTGGGCAATTAACCAAGCGATCGCTAGATTAGCTAACGAGATTTGATGTTTTTCGGCAATTGGGCGCAGTCGATCTAAAGCTTGTTGCGCCCGCACGTAATTTTCTCCCTGAAACAACCGATTCTTATTGCGATGATCGTCGGGATGAAATTTGTGTTCGGGTCCGAATTTTCCCGTCAGCAGCCCTTGTGCTAAAGGAGAGTAGGCGAGGATAGAAATATTATTTTCTACACAATAGGGCGTGAGATCTTTTTCTGCCCAGCGCCAGAACAGAGAATAAGGTGGTTGAACGCTATCGATCCGCCCGTATTGGGCTGCTTCTGCTAGTTGGGTACGGGAAAAATTAGAAACGCCGATCGCCCGAATTTTACCCTGCTGTTTCAATGTATTTAAAGCGCCCATCGTCTCTTCAATCGGCACAATTTCACTTTTATACGAACCAGAGGGCCAGTGAATTTGGTAGAGATCGATATAATCTGTATTGAGATTTTTCAGCGATTGCTCGCACGCTTCAATAACTTGGTCGTGTTTTAAATGATTGGAAAATACCTTCGTGGCATAGATCGCGCGATCGCGCACGTCAGAGAGGGCTTGGGCTACGATTTGTTCTGAATGCCCTTGTCCGTAAACTTCCGCCGTATCTATGGTCGTAATACCAGCCTCAAATGCTGCCCGTATCGCTTTGACAGTTTCAGCATCCTCTATCCCTACCCACATAGCTTTACCAGCTTACCAGGTTCCCATAAGAATAGGGGTAATTTTAATCTCCGATGTCCCAAGCGATCGCAATTCCATGCCATTCTCCTAAGTTATGAAGTTCTGTATAGATTTTAAAAGCCTGACACAGATCGTGCTTACACCTGTAGTCAGTTGTCAGTAAAAAAAAGGGAGCGCACGAGCGCACGAGCAGGGAGCTGAGGGAGCAGTGACCAGTGACCGTCCACTACACCCCACACCCCACACCCCACACCCTTTCTTCACTGTCAACTGTCAACCGTCAACAAATGACAAATGACAAATGACCACTCTTTCCCCAGTTGTGATAGGCTATTGCGCATTAATAGTGTCTAGAGGCTGAGAGGATAACAAAAATGAGGGTAGGACTATTATTCGGTGGACGATCGGGGGAACATGAGGTGTCGATTAGTTCGGCAAGGGCGATCGCTAAAGCCATCTCGACGGGAGAAAACCGAAATAAGTACGAGCTACTGCCATTTTATATCCAAAAAGACGGACGCTGGTTAGCAGGGCAAGCATCTCACAAGGTTCTGGAGTCGGGCGTTCCCGTATTCACGTCGGCTGATTCTGTTGCTTCTCAGTCTCAGTTATGTGGATGGGAAGATGAGGAGGTGAAAAATAGCAGCCAACTAAACAACTCTCCCGATGCAAAAATGCTCGATTGTATCCCAGCTTCTTTACCTCAAGTTGCATCTGTTGATGTCTGGTTTCCAATCTTACATGGACCCAATGGAGAAGATGGGACGGTGCAAGGACTGCTGAAATTAATGCAAGTCCCCTTTGTTGGTTCTGGTGTTTTGGGTTCGGCGCTGGGAATGGATAAAATAGCGATGAAAATGGCATTTGCCCAAGCGGGATTACCGCAGGTGAAGTACGTCGCCGTCAATCGGTCTCAAATCTGGTCAAATCCGTGCGTATTCCCCAAACTTTGCGATCGCATTGAGGAAACTGTGGGTTATCCCTGTTTTGTCAAACCTGCTAACTTGGGTTCTTCAGTTGGAATTAGTAAAGTGCGATCGCGATCGCAATTAGAAACTGCTCTCGACAACGCTGCTAGCTACGATCGCCGTATAATTGTCGAAGCTGGCGTGGTTGCAAGAGAGCTAGAATGTGCGGTTTTAGGTAATGATGAACCCAAAGCCTCAATAGTGGGCGAAATTACTTACCAAAGCGATTTTTACGATTACGAAACCAAATACAGTGCAGGAATGGCAGATATTATAATTCCCGCCGCCATTCCAGAAGCTGTTGCCTCTCAAATTCAGCAAATGTCTCTCGAAGCTTTCGCAGCTGTCGATGCTGCTGGCTTGGCTAGAGTAGACTTTTTCTATACCGAAAGCGGCGAAGTCTTAATCAATGAAATTAATACCATCCCTGGTTTTACTGCGACTAGTATGTATCCCATGATGTGGGAAAAAAGCGGTATTTCCTTTCCAGAATTAGTCGATCGATTAATTCAATTAGCTTTAGAAAGAAACAGTTAACAGTTAACAGTTGACAGTTATTCAGTTATCAGTTGTCAGTGAAGAAAGGGAGCGCACGAGCAGGAAGTGGGGAGAATAACTTCTGACTTCTGACTTCTGACTTCTGACTTCTGACTTCCCACTCACTACTCAATTTTTCTAATGCAGCATCAAAATAGTTCGCAACATACTATTACTAAGCCTCTTGCTTCAGAGAATGAAATTAAAAGAGTTAGAATGCAAAACGAACGAAAAAAAGTAGCTAATTCTTATTTTTTTCGAGAACTGATTCAGCGCTATCCAAGGTTGGTTTTGCTTGGAGTCAGCGCTTTTTTATTATTCGCTATTTACTCTTCTATCACGAGTATATTTCAGATTGGCGTTCTGAAAGAAGAAACTGGAACAACATCTGTAACTCCTGCAAATACTTCAAATCCTTCACCTGCATCATCTGATAATTCTTTGTCTTCGTGGTTGCTAGGTGCAGTTACTCTGGGGGCTGCTATAGGTGGAGTTGCGATCGCCAAGCGTTTGTCTAAGTCATCGTTGGACTTGTCTCAATTTTTCTTACAATTTCACTCTTCTCCTCAGCAACAATTTTCGCCATTGCGAGAATCAATTCTCAGTCTTTCCTCCCTCAAACTTTCAGAACCAAAACCGACTTGGGCAGAATCTTCTATGGAGACAGAATCGGAACTAAATATCCATTCGGAAACAGATGAGTTTACTATTTTGATAGAAGAAGATTCATTAGACGATGGAAAAGAAAACTTTTTAGAGACGCTAGAACTAACACCAGAAGAGAAAAATCTTATCTTTGAAAATATTGTTTTTCATCAGAGATCGGAATTATCGTCAGCAGAAGATATCTCTCCTTCTGAAACCGAATTGAATTCAGAACCAGAAAATGATGTATACTTTCCTTGTAGTAGATCTTTAGCAGAAATGTTAGATCTGCGTCAGAAACTTTCTCTAGCAACACTGTTAGAAATTGACAAACAACAGCCTTAGTTCCTTATCTCCTCATGTCTGCCACACTAAAAGAATTCTTGGAAGCCTGCGAAAGCCTCTCCACGCTGCGGATCATTGTCACTAGCAGCGCGGGTGTTTTAGAAGTCCGCAGTAAGTTACAAAAGCTGTTTTATGCTGAGTTACCCAAAGGGAAATATGCAAATATGCACGCCGAAGACTTTGAATTTCACTTGAATATGGATGAAATTCAGCAAGTTAAGTTCGAGACTGGGGAAGCGAAACGAGGTAATTTTACAACATATGCAATTCGATTATTAGACAAACAAAATCAGCCTGCTTTGAGTTTATTTCTACAATGGGGCAAACCAGGAGAATACGAACCTGGACAGGTAGAAACTTGGCATTCCTTACGAGAAAAGTACGGTGAAGTATGGGAACCAGTACCAGTTGAAAGTTTGTAAGTGTTGAAAAACTTTCTCGTGAAAAAAATTTTGCTGCTATCCCTAACTCTAGTCTTATTCTTATTCTGGATAGGTGAAGTTAATGCCGGACAATTAAGCGATCGCATTGCAACCTTTCCTAAGTGGGATAATAAGCCTACGGTACAGGTTGCATCTGGCGATTTAGTCTATCCAGAGTGGATGGCAGGAACTTGGATGGTAAAAAGTACTTTAGTTGATTTGGTTGCTCCTTTAGCCCCAGAGATTACTACCCCTGGATTTGAAGGTAATCGGCGTTATTTGAACCAACCAGTCCAGTTTCAAGTCAAATTTATCAAGCAAAACTTACTCGAACAACCCTTAAAGTTAATTCCCCAGCCTATGAAGGTAAAATCGGCTGTGGTAGCAGATCGAGCTTTTAATGGTCTAAGTTTAGCAAGAGCATATCTGGGCGATCGCACTGTGAAAGCCGTAAAAGTCGATCCAGACTCGCCCAACCGTCAGATTACCTTATTACAGGGCGATCGCCAACTCATTTCGATTGTGACTGGTCGTACTACAGAAGTGACAGCAGAGAATGGATATGTTACTACAGAAGTATTCGGGCAGCAATTTCGCGGTAATAGGGCGCGTCCCTATTTCAACCAAGTAGAATCGACAACCGCATATCACTACATACCCAATTCTACTGTTAACATTGTCGCCAACCAGTTTACGGCTGTTTATCTATCTGCTCAAGATCCAGATTACTTTAAAGCGGGCGATCGCCCCGTTGCTCTCTATCGCTACCGCTTGGAATTTTTCCCACAAATAGCTCTTTAAAAGCGGCTTCTCTTACGTCGTCTGGCGATCGCTTTGCGCTTGCGCTTTTCAATTGGAGTTTCAAAGTGGCGCAGTCGTCTTAAATCTGGAAAAATCCCAGCCTTCGAGACTTGACGCTTAAACCTACGTAATGCCGATTCTATATTTTCATTTTCACCCACAACCACTTGGGTCATAGTATCTCCTCCTAAACTTGCGTTGACGAGCGGGCAATTGCACTTCCTCTGAAAAGAGTTTGTGCTAAATTGCCCGTTTAAACTGGTACACTCCTGACAGTGAGTGCAAGACTAACATTGAACTTCAAGCTATCCAGCTAAATTACAGTAGCAAGTTCTGTCGGAAATGCTAATGCATTCGATCGAAATTGGAAATTTTGCTCTAATTGTAACTGTCTACTTTCGTCTCAAAGGAATTTAGTAGCGATTGCGCGAGTAACCACCGCCGCCACCGCCGCGATTATTTCCCCAGCTACCACCACGGCTCTTTTCTTCGCGCGGTCTAGCCTTATTGACCTTAAGTTCTCTGCCCATCCACTCAGCACCGTCTAAAGCTTCTATCGCTGCTGCTTCCGCTGCTTCTGTTTCCATTTCTACAAAAGCGAAGCCGCGCGGACGACCAGTTTCTCTATCGGTGGGTAGTTGCACTCGCTTTACGGTGCCATATTCGCTAAATACTTTGCTGAGTTCTTCTTCTGCGACTTGATAAGACAAGTTTCCTACGTATACTGACATTGCGTCCCTCACTGTGTTGTCGAAGTACTTCCGGAGAGGCGCTTGTGAATAATTGAACAAACACTACCACCGAATCTACTTTTCTTTTAGTAGACTAACACAATATTGACTGGGAGCAATGTTGACTTCGAGCAAGTCTCAATTTGACTTAACAAACCTATAACATTGCCGATCGATCGCCACAACTTAACTTTTGTAGTATAGTGTAGTATAAGTTTCCCAGTAGTACCGTGCTAAAGAGTTCGGCTCCCAAGCATTATGGCGAAATTTCAAGACTTATTCAAATATTATCGTCCCTGGCAGACAATCGCCCTGTTTAGCATTGCCGCAGCCTGTTTTTTCGAGATTGTCGATTTGGTGGTTCCTTATACGATCGGACAGATATTAAACGTACTGTCTAACCAACCCTTAGATCGTCCCATACAAGAAGCAATCATTGCCATTTCTCAACTCACTAATTTGCCACGCGATCGTTTTCTATCTTTAATCGTCCTGATGGGATTGATTTTTGTCGTCACCGTGGGCAAAGGTCCAATGCAGATGTGGTTGAGTGGTTGGTTTCACTGGGATATTGCTTTAAGATCGCGTCAGTATCATACCCGAAAAGCGATCGCCAAAATTCTGACACTGCCGCTAGAATTTTACGATGAAAATAACCCTGGTAGAATCTCAGGTAGAGTCGCCAGAGGATTAAGCAATCATACTTGGACATATCCAGAGATAGCCGGACAGTTAATTCCTAAACTGTTTCGCGTTCTGGGAATTTTTGTAGTGATTTGGTTTATTGAGTGGCGCATTGCTGTTTTATTTTTAATTTCGTTTGTCTTTATTCTTGGCTTTAGTCTCAAAGATTTGACCCGGTTGATTAAACAGGAAGAACGACTAGAGCGGTATATGGAAAATACAGAAAGTCGAACTTCAGAAATGATCGCCAATATCAAAACAGTCAAGGCTTTTGCTGCAGAAGGCTTAGAACTGAAACGTCAGCGTCAACGCCTCAATCGCGAGTTAAAAGTCGTACTATTTCGCATCCATTTAGGTTATGTAAAACTAGGAACTTGGCAAAAAGCTGTAATTCAATTGTGCGTTTTTGGCGTATTGGGATTGACTCTTAGAGCCACAATTCAAGGGCAAATTTCGCTCGGACACTTTATCACGACTTTAACTGTTTCGAGTATGGCTTATGCAGAGTTAGAACCGATTAGCAACTTTGCCGAAATTTTTGCACGTCGGTATGCTTCTATGATGCGACTGCATGAGTTTATGCAACACCCCATAGGTAAAGATGCTGGCAGTCTAGAGACTTCATCTGATGTAACTCAATACCGTTTTATCGGCAAAATAGAATTAGCTAGCGTTACTTTCGGTTACGATCCGCTACGTCCGGTATTGAAAGAGATTGATTTGTCGATCGAACCTTATCAAACAGTAGCATTAGTAGGGCGATCGGGTTCGGGCAAATCTACTTTGGTCAAATTACTGTATCGCTATTTTGAACCAAATGCAGGACAAATCTTGCTAGATGGGCGAGATATTCGGCAATTTGATATTGCAGCTTACCGCAGACGGTTGGCGATCGTGCATCAAGAGGTGGACGTATTCAATGGTAGTTTGTTAGAGAACCTAACTTACGGCAATCGTAGTGCTACTTTCGAGCAGGTAGAACAAGCCTGTGCGATCGCCCGTTTAGATGAAGTCATCGCGCAATTACCTGAAGGATATTTTACTGTAGTAGGTGAGAGAGGCGTGCGCTTGTCTGGCGGACAGAGACAGCGCTTAGGAATTGCCAGAGCATTGCTAGTAAACCCAGACATTCTAATTTTTGACGAGGCTACCTCTAGCCTAGATTACGAATCAGAGCGATCGATTCAGCTAGCTATGCGTTCCATTCTCGGTACTCGCACCACCATCATTATCGCCCACCGCCTCAGTACAGTACGGGAAGCCGATAAAATTGTCGTCCTCGATCGCGGTAGGATTGTGGAAGTTGGCAGCCACACAGAGCTATTAAACCAAGCCGGAATTTACCACCGTCTGCATTCTTTGCAAGAAACTGGAGAATTGCTCACATAAGCCTTGTCACCTCAGATAGTTCATGTTAATATAGTGAATCGGTGGATTCAATGGGTCGATGCCCGAGCGGTTAATGGGGGCGGACTGTAAATCCGTTGGCTAAGCCTACGCTGGTTCAAATCCAGCTCGGCCCATATCCACAAAAAGAATAAATTTGCCCGTGTAGCTCAGTGGTAGAGCACACCCTTGGTAAGGGTGAGGTCATGAGTTCAATCCTCATCACGGGCTTTGAGTAAAACCCTCTCCAGTAGAGGGTTTTCGCGTTTCTAGGAGTGGTTCAGGTAGCTCGACCATTCTCAATAAGGGTGCTAGTTTGGGTCAATTTTGGTTGTTTTAGAGCAAAAATTGGTAGAGAATTGGTAGACAGATTTAGATGGGTTTTATAGGAATCTTCCTTCCATGACAGCACTTGAGGATAATGGTAGCCAAGGTTGAATAGATTCCTTCATCGTGCTGTCAATACCACCTGCTACCTTCAACTTACCAGTCCCCACAGCACAACCGACTTCTAATCGATATACTCCTACCTTTCCCTGTTCGTCTACCGAGGAAACGTAGACGGAACCAGGAGCAAGGGGATCTGTAGAAAGCAAATCTCTTCCACCTGCTTCTGGAACGCCAACATAACGCTCTTCACGAGATTCAATGTCAATGTAAGAAAATGAGGTTTGGTGATACTCGAAGGAACCCATCTTTTGCAGCTGCTCCTTCACTCGGCGGCGACCTTCGATCGCTAACTCCAGCAGTTCTGCTAGCTCCTCTTTGGCAACTTCTCCACTAGGATGAATTAATTTGACCAAACCAGCACCAGTTTTACGGACGGCTTTAACATCGCGGGCATTTAAGTGCGAATCTAAGGAAAAGTAGCGATCGACCAATTCTGTAAAGTTGTGGCGGCGCAGTTCTCGTAATGCTTCAGCCAAGTAATCTACCACAAATCCATAGCGATCGGTAAAGAACTCAATTCGCATCTTCGGTACTTCCCAACCAGGGATATAAAAATGAATGCGATCGAGAAAAGCCATGTCTTCTCGAATCACATCCGGCATGGGTACAAATAAATGTGAAGAGCGTACCATGACTTCAACAGGCTGATTTGTGTTACCAAACATTGCCATAGACGCACTGCCCGACAGCGCCTCTTTACCCCTAGCGAATGTACCAGATTCACAGTAGGTCTTGAGGGTGGTGACGACTTCTTTGGGCATCTTTTGCAAGTCAGCTACTTCGTCAAACGCCACTGCGTCCCACAAGTCAATCAATCCCATTCGCCTTGTAGCCATGTTGTAGAAAAGATTAGCTACTGTTGTGGAACCAGTCAGCAGAATCGCATAGGGACTGAGTTCTTGGTAGGCGTATGATTTACCCGTACCACGGGGACCAAGTTCGACCAAGTTATAGTTTTGTTCGCACAATGGGATCGGGCGGACTAGAAACAGCAACTTTAGCCTACGATCGAAATGGGATGGTTCTAGTCCAATGCTGCGGATGAGTAAGTCAATCCACTCATCAGTGGAGAATTGACTGCGGCACTCGCGGTATTCATCAAGGTCGAACGATAATAGTTGAATTGGCTTGATGCTGTCAATCTAAAAGGGGCTACGTTTTTTGCCGAGGTCTTTGCGAACTACTTTACCTGCAAACACTGATGCTGCTTTTCGATCGAGGTCTTGCATTGATTTCCCTTTCAAATGGCGATCGCCATCTCTATTTTTGCTATCCGTGCCAACTCTGCTCCGGTGACGGCATCTAGTAAATGGACGGATGCTACTGTTTTAGCAGGTTGGTCTTGTGCGATCGTTAAGGTTATGGTGTCTGGTTCTATAGCTTTGGGGTTATCCCGATCGAGTTTGAGTTGTACGTCGCCTGTCGCTTCCTCAAAACCATAAGAAGCACTCACTGGTCGAGAGATACATTCGCGTTTCACCCGCACCTCTACTCGTACCTTCGGCGGGACTAATTCAAACAAACTAGTAGCCATACCTTTAATCGGTACAGAGAAAAAGCGCGTACTAATTTTCTGACTACCTGGTTCCAGATTCCAAGCAATTTCACTAATTAAACCAAGGTTAGCTTTCTGTTTTGGCGTTAGCGTGACTACGGGAACGATCGGTTCTTGGGGCGACAGTCCCCCGTGAAAGTAAGCTTCCGTACCCCCTTTGACTTTGAAACAGGAAAAGTTCCAGGGTGTAGCAATTTCTAAATCTCCACCCAGTTCAAAATCAGACAATTTAGCCCGAAGGTATGCAGGATCGGCTGTTCCCCCACGTCCCACCCAGACGCGCCGATGCAAGTCAGCCGTATCGCCACCAGGAGCATCGATTTTTCGATCTTCGCTCAGTTCATCACCAAATAAGTAACCGTGGTCGGCGGCGAAAATAATAGTTTCTACTCCCAGTTGAGTTAAAACCCGAAATGCTCGCCGTAACTCCAGCAGCATATCATCCATCGTCCGACGAGCTAGACGCACGTTATCCCCTTCGCCGATCGCGTCAATTTCTTGAGAAGTTACTAGAATTAACTCTGCTTGCTCAATTCCCTCTCTGTCCTTTTTTTTGGGCTGGGGTAGTAAATCTTCCAATTTGGTTATGAAAACGAATACTCCAGCATTTTCCTGAAGGAATTTAGTGCGACTCGTGCGGTCTTTAAGGACAGTGCCATTTATTTCCAGTCCAAGTTTACTATCGCCTGCGGCAACTACTCTCACCTTGTCAGCACTAGGAAGAAGAGCCGCCATACCAATTTCAGTAATTGTGGGAACGGTAGCTACACTCGACTGAAGCGTCAAGTTATAGTCTTCTGTTAGAGTTTGAACTAACTCGTGCGCCATTTCATAGCGCAGGGCATCTACCCACACGTAAGCGGTTTTGCCTTCTGCTAATTTGGGTTTAACCTGCCGTTCAAATACTTCGGTTTGACGCAACACACCAGGAATGCGAAATTTGGCTGCTTGGTAGCGTCGTACAAAGGTTTCAGCTAGCTGCGATCCTACATCCATGTAGCGATGTCGAGCGTGGTTAATCAGCTTTTCCAAGCTTTGATGTCGATTATGCAGCTCCCAGTCGAAGTTGTGCCATCGACGTTCCATATGGCGATGGTAGGTATCAAGCAAACACCAAGGTGCTTGGGCACTCGTGTAGGAACTAAAAATTGTCTGCACGTCGCAAGCAGAAGATTTCAACTCTTTTTCAATTCGGTTTGTTTCTAGTAGTAACTGACCGGATACCGCGATCAGCGCCCAACGTGCTTGAATATTTGGCAGATGTTCCGACCAAAAACTTGATTGCCGAGTCTTGACAAATTCAGTTATTTGTGGAGCAAATGTCGATCGCAATGTTGTTTCGATCTGGTTTTGCAGCGTCTCTTCTACAGCCAAAAAAGTCTCCACATTAGCTATTTGCTGCTGTTGGAAGTCGATTCCAGCTAGTCCAAGTTCTTTTTCTACTCGGTTGGCATGGGTAATGTAGCTGTCTGCAAGGTCGCGCCGCAACCGCCAGTTTTTTGCTAATGCAACGCAGGCTTCACGAGTAGCAGGTTTTGATGGGATTTTGATGCTACTCAGTTGAGTGGGGATTTCTCCAGAGATGCTGGAAATTAGGTCTGTGGCGAGGATGTGTCGTGCTAGTCTCGTGCGACAAGCATTGGGGGATTCGTCGCTAGGCAGTTCTATTTCAAAGGCACTTTGTAATAGTAAGGCGAGTTCTTGAGTAGCGCCCTTACTGACAATCTCTTTGTCAAAGCGATCGCTTCCCAAAAAAGCCAATGCCACTTCTTGCGGATTGCCCGTACCAAAGATTGTTAAAATGACTCCTTGGGTGATGCCTTCACCTTTTTGGGCGATCGCGTTTAGGTCATTCAGCGTCAGCTTGCCTGCGTCTACTTGTTTTTCAATCGTGGCAGTTGTTGCTTCTCCTAATTTCTGTTTGAGGGCGTTACGAGCAATAATAGAAAGTTTGGTGTTGCGGTTGGGTGGCTGCTGACCTGGTTTCATAATGACACCAGATGCTTCTAATTCCACTAAGGCATTGTGAGTTTTGGTTGGGTCTAGGGGTACATAAACAACTAGTCTTGGTGGGTCTAGATCGTTCAGCAAGGGTTCAATTTCGTGACGCAGGGCAAAAAAGCTGTCTTTGTTGCAAGTGACAGTTGTATGAGAGATATTGAGTTTGTTGGCAACATCAATGTAGTGGCGATCGGGGTCGTACCAGATGACGATGCCGCGATCGTCTACTTGTTTAGCAATTAGGTTGCAAAGATAGCTGGTGAAAATTTCCACTGTAAATATTTACCTCTAAATTCCAGGGACTTTGCGATAAATCGAGGCAATACGAGAGCGAAAATTGATACTAGCGAAGTAGACTTCATCTGCTTGTCTATAAGTTTGAGAAACCCAACTTCCTGAGTCTAAAAGGCGGAAACACTCAACGCTCATTTGAGATTGATTAATTAATACGTATTCTTGTAAAGATGGCGATGTCTGATAGTCGGCAAATTTTTCTCCTCTGTCAAATGCTTCTGTTGAGGGGGATAATACCTCAACTACTAGAGTGGGAAAAAGGATAAAATCTTCTGTAAAATTGAGATCTCGCTCATCACAAGTTATTGCTACGTCTGGGTAGTAATAGCAGTCTGCTTGTTCGAGCCTGACTTTTATATCTGAGGTGAGAACAATACAAGGAGAATCATTTAGATAATTGTTAAATAGCGTCACCAAGTTCCCAGCAATGATGATATGAGGTTTTTTTGCCCCCACCATTGCATAAACTTGTCCTCTTCTATACTCATGTTTGATCGGACTTACCCTTTCACCTGCTAAATAATCTTCTGGAGATATGTAAAAGTTTTTGTTAATAGTCATTGAATGAGGTTTTCTCCATTACCTGTTAGTTGGCTAATGCGCTTGAGGATACTCAAAACGCTATACAACTCATTTTCACGATTGCGGATATCGAAAATATCTGAGGTGGCATATTGCGGTGTATTACCCTTCACCAGTTTGATAAACATGAAGCTACCGCCAGAGGTAATCATGCCAAAAACTTGCTGTTGTGACTGAGGATATGCCAGCATATACGCCAAAATCTGGTCGAGTCCTGCTTCTACAGAATATGCAACCTGCTTAGATTCAATTATTGTTACCCAAAATTGCCGATTTAGCAGGAGAAAATCAATTCGTCCTCTAATTATTGTTTCCCGATCTACTGTTTCAATTTCAACAGATTTTTCTAATTTGACATGAAAGGGAGGTAAGTAAAACTTACCGATAAATAGCAGGGGTGATAAAACAATTGTGTTAACCGTGTTTTCTAATAAAGGTGGATAATTTCGTAAATTGATGTAACCAGCTTTCACTTGGTCTAATAGCTGCTTCTCTAGATCTGTTAGTTCTGGAAGATTGTCTTGCCATTCAGGAAAAAATTGCTCGTCTTCCACTAACTGGAGTCCGTAGAGTGCGATTAACTCTTCGAGAGTAACTGTCTCTGCCTGAATAATTTGAACCATAAGAATCTAAAAAACAAATTTTAAGAAAGAAAGCAGAAGATATGGGCTTGGCGATCGCCAATATCTAGAATTCAATCATCAGTAATCTTGGTTCTATCATAGAATTAACCCCTTTGCTTTCAGTTGTTGACCCATTGAAGACCACTCGTATTTGTTAGCAGTCAATTCTAACCAATATTTTTTGGCTTCGTTCCAGGGTACTAACTCCCATAGGGAAGCAATGTTAAGGACTACGCCATCCTTCAGGTCGGGTTCTAGGTTAAGATTGGCAGCGCAACGCAGTTTGTCTTGAAAATCCTGTAGTTCTGAAATTAAAGATTCTTGACGGTCTATTTGTTTTTCTAGCTGTTTGACCATCCCTGCTGTACCTGCGGCTGTTTTTTGGCTGCGGAGTTGTTGTAAGTTGCTTTCTTCCAAGCGCAGTTTGGGTTCTACGTAGTTAACTAGGGCTTTGAAAAGAATATCTTTATCCAAGCGGTGATAGTAAATCCAAATAGCGTAGTTTTTCTTTGAAGATTGGAATAGCCAGTAGATGGGTGCTTTGCGACGACTCTTAGAGTAGCGTTTGATGTGGTCACTCCAGAAGCCGCCGTTACCAGGTTTGCGGAAGTAGTCGCGCAATTCTTTGACTTCCAAGATTTCGCAGGCTTCTTTTTCAATTGCTTCCGATTTATCGCCCCAGATGACTTCTAAAACATCCCGCACGCGGCGGATAATATCATCAGGGTGGTCTGGGTCCTCAACTAGGATACCGTTCCAATTAATTTGAATTGGATAGTTAAGTGGGTTTCACGCAATGGTAAGCCATGTTTGTCTGTCAGCATTCCAGGCGAACAAGCTGGAAGCGGTGCAAAGGGATCTGGAAGTTCGGGTGCTTGTTTTTCACCTGTAGCAAAGCGAATGTCCCAGCGTCCAAAGGTACAGCCAACTGTATAGGAGATTAGGTCAGTGGTCAGATGTCTATAGTCGAATGGCACTAAGATAAGGCGAAATCCTTGAAGGATAGAGACTTGGGCAGAATGGCTTGCTTGTTGGGGTTAAGAAATTAAGAGCAGCATTGGACAAGCAGTCTTATTGTTGACACAACGGTGATGCAGATAACCACTAAAAAATTGCTCTGTATGTAGAAAAAGCTTCCAACTCCGGTAAAAAAGAAATGGACGATTGGAAGCAAATATGACTATTACTACTGTGCCAAATCGAGTGAAAATCCTCAAGGATAAATTCACGCAAAGCTTGGGACTGCCATTCCAAGAACTGTTACCAGAGTCGGAAATCCAGAAAATCATTGATGAGCTACAAATTAAATTTCGTTGCCGACTATTTGACCCATTCGTGACTTTATGGGCATTTCTATCTCAGGTCTTGGATGTCGATAAAAGTTGTCACAATGCAGTCAGTCGAGTCATTACTTATAGGCGTGAATGAAGATGTAGAAATGCCCTCAACTGATTCGAGGGCTTACTGTTAAGCCCGCTCAAGACTACCAGAAAAACTGTTAGAAAAACTTTTTGGTAAGACGGCACAAAAACTAGAAGAAAAAGTCATGCCTGAGAATTTATGGTGTGGTCGCCATGTGAAAGTTATAGATGGTTCAACTGTATCAATGCCTGATAGTATCGAAAATCAAGAAGCTTACCCACAACCAAATAGCCAAAAGCCAGGGTGTGGTTTTCCAATTGCAAAAATTGGCGTGATATTTAGTTTGGCTACAGGCGAGTAAAGTTGCCCTAGCTATCGATGTCCTGAATACTCACGACAAACGCGCTTGCTAGAAAATTATACCCATTTCTCAATCCCTTAGATCTACTTTTAGGAGAGCGGGCTTTTTGCGCTTATGCCGATTTGATTTTGATTAAAAATTTGGGTTGTGACGCAGTATTCCGGAAGCATCAATCTCGAAGAACAACTATGCGAAAAGGTAAAATCATTGGAGAAAGCGATAAATTCGTTTCTTGGCATAAGCCTAAAAAATGCCCTCAAGGATTAAATGAGTCGGAATTTTCTGCTCTACCCTCTACCTTGATTGTGCGAGAAATTTCCTATTACATTATCATTCCTGGCTTTCGCACTCAGCGAGTCAGTTTAATTACTACTTTATTGGATACAACAATTTATGCTACCCTAGAAGTTCTCAAACTGTATGGTGAACGTTGGAGTGTTGAACTCAATTCAAAACATTTAAAAACAACTTTGGCAATGGATGTTTTACGTTGTAAAACTCCTTCTATGGTACGCAAAGAACTTTATGTTTATTGACTCGCTTACAATTTGCTACGCGCTTTAATGTGGTCGGCTGGTACTACTTATGGTACGCCTCCATTGCGCTTATCTTTGCAGGGAACTCGCCATCATTTGGAGAATTTTACTACCGCATTATTAACCGCTTCTTCTACACAACGTGACCAAATTTATCGCTCTTTACTAAAAGTTATTGTTCACAAATCAGTTCCCGATCGCCCTGGTCGGGCTGAACCCAGAGTTAGAAAGCGTCGTTCTAAGGCTTATCCCTTGATGAAAAAACCCAGACGTGAGTTACGCAGGCAATTGCAAACTGCTTGAATGATAAGTGTTTCCGCTTATCTTAGTGCCATTCTCCTAAATAACGATGTTTTAAAATCCGATAGCGGTATGCCATTCCTGTTTGCACTAGTTGCATTTGCTCTTTCGTGAGCTGTGATAAACGTTCTGTATTGTTTTCAAACAACCAGCAAACAATACTTTCTCTAGTAGCAACACTCAGATTGGCATAGTCAAACGCCAATTGCCAGTGCCAAATTCGGACTAAATCTTCTACTGTGGCGTGCTGGTTAGTTGGGAATTTTGCTTCTGAAGGTAATGTAACAACCTGCATTTGCGACTCCTGATGATTCTAGATGCTGCTAATTCGAGTGCTGGTGGACAAACAACGCGCCCATCTGCGATTTTTCGCGATCGCACAGAAGACATTTCATGGTATTGCTTAAGAGCAACTACACTCGATCGGGTCTAGTAGTCTTACACTGGTGTAAGACATGACTGAATTGCTTGTTGGGCTGCTTCAGTTCTTGGTGAAGGCGGTAGTCACAAGGTATTTGCGAATATTTGAAGTTGTGCTATTTGGGGCTATTTTTCAGGTGACGATTTAAAGCGATCGGTGAGGATAGTCTAACTTTTGGTAAATTCCAGCACAATTTTCCCTTGCGCTCCCCCCTGCTCTAGACGTTGATGTGCTTGAATTATCCGATCCCAAGACAGCGTTGAATCAATGACGGGGCGAAGCTGAGTGCGCTCGATTAGTTTTGTCAAAGCATCTAATTTTGCTCGGTACTGTGGCACTACGGTTCAGTTAAGGCTCAAAGTGTTGTAAATTAAGCATTGTTCCCAAGAATGGAAAGTGAGTGTAGTGCATCTGAAGGATTTCTCATTGTTGTCTCCTACGATACAAAGTAGTGATGTGTTCAAAGCGATAGAGGCAGCCATCCCATCCACGGAGATCGAGCAAGCGATCGCTAAAACTAAAGTTTGTGAACAACGTAAACGCTCGTTACCAGCACAATTGGTAATTTGTTTGGTAATTGCGATGAGTCTGTGGTCACGAGATTCGATGAGAGATGTGCTGAAAAACTTAATTGATGGGCTGAGCGAAGCATGGGTGAAAGTGGGGAAATACTGGCGAGTTTTTTGTAAATCAGCAATAACGCAAGCCCGACAACGATTAAGTCCAAGGGTGATGAGTCAATTGTTCCATCAACTGGTGCGACCAATGGCTAGCACCGATACCAAAGGAGCATTTCTCAATGGATTGCGAATTGTGGTAATTGATCGGACTTGCTTCGATCTGCCAGACAGCGATGAAAATGCGAGAGTTTTTGGTCGTCCGAGCAGCCGTCCTGGCACACAAGCCGCATTTCCCAAACTGCGATTAGTCATTTTGGTAGAAGCAGGAACACATTTAATCTTTGATGCATTGATGTGTCCATATCGAATAGGAGAACGAGTGCGGGCATTAAGATTATTACGCTCCGTGAGTTCAGGGATGTTGTTGATGTGGGACAGAGGGTTACATTCTTATGCAATGGTGCAAGCAACTGTCACAACTGGTAGCGATTATTTAGGAAGAATTCCCGCAAATGTCAAGTTTTTGTGCGAAGAACCACTGGCGGATGGTTCTTATCTGAGTTGGATTTATCCACCTGCTAAATTCCGCTCAAAAGCTTGCCAGCCCATACAAGTCCGAGTGATTGAATACACAATTGGTAATACCGACAACCCAGAGGAACAACTAAGATATCGCTTAATTACCAGCTTATTGGAATTGGAGAAATTTCCGGCTCAACTACTGGCGATTGAATATCATCAACGCTGGGAAGTAGAAAATACTATTGATGAACTCAAAGTACATTTATCAGGACGAAAAACTCATATTCGCTCTCAAAAACCGCGTGAAGTTGTGCAGGAAGTTTACGGGTGGTTGTTAGGACACTGGGCTGTGCGGTTATTGATGTTTCAAGCTGCAAAGAGCGCGGGTATCACTCCTTTGCGTCTGAGTTTCACTGGGACATTGCGAGTTATTCGTCGTGCTATCCCGAAATTTCAACGCTTGCAATCACAAGAACTCCCCTTTTTTTAAGTTGGTTAACTGTAGAGATTTTAGACACTCTGTTACCTGAACGAGTTTCTCGTACCAATCCCAGAGTTGTAAAAAAACCTGTATCCAAGTTTCGCTCAAAAAAGCCAAGACATCGAGCCACCCCCTCTCGAACCAATCCTCCTATTTTCTTTATCCTCAGCACAGCGTAGCCTTAAATGAACCGTATTGGGTTTTGAACCAAGATTTCTGATTCCCAGGCATGAATCCTTTGCTAAACCCGCCTCTACAACTCCTACTCCCTACTCCCTAACAACTGTTCAAACAATGATTATTGAGATAGGATATATATGCCCCAGGGGGGGATTTACATTGTGATATATTGAATAAGATTAAAATAAGTAACAAATTTTAATATTCAATTGATTAATTCTACTTTGTCTACCTATACCACTCCCACATCTACGATTCGCTCAGTCTCAACTGAAACGAGCGATACCATTGTCCAGCCGTCAGATTTAGCATCGTCAAACTTAGATCTAGCACAATCCATCTCAGCTCAAAAAGCCAAGCAGCAAACATGGTGGGCATTTGGAGCGGCTGTATTTTTGGTGTCTGTACCAGTTTTTATTGAAGCGCCGCTGGTGCGATCGCTACCACTACTCAGTCTGGGAATAACCCTAATTTGGGTGTGGCTAAGTTTAATATTGATGTCTCGTCCTTCTAGCCATTTATGGGGCGATATTCTCTTGGGGTTTAGCTGGAGTTGGTTAGCTGGCTCGATTTATTGGGGATGGTTGCGCTGGGAACCACTGCTACATCTTCCAGTTGAGGCGATCGGGCTACCGTTTGCGATCGTCTGTTTGCGGCGTAATTGGGGCAAAGTCGGTAATTTTTTCTATCTAGGCTCTTTATTAGGTACAGTCGTCACCGACCTCTACTTTTACATCACCGATCTAATCCCCTACTGGAGGCAAGTCGTACAGGTTGAACCAACGTTAGTCGCACCAATTCTTCGCAGTGCCTTGGCACAAGTGTATACCCCTTGGGGGTTGAGTTGGGCAGCGGTCTTAGTGTTGGTGTTGCTAGCAGGGGGAGTCTTTTCCTTGCGCGCTCGACAGACTCACTGGTGGGCATTTAGTGGAGCAGTGTTGAGTACAATTTTAGTAGATAGCTTATTTTGGCTAGCTGCGGCACTAGCTTAAATTTTTGCAGATGGCGATCGCCTTGTCTGATACTCAGGTAGTCAATAAGCTATATATTAGTTTCTGATACTAGCTGTGTGCTGATTTCAGTTGGATGCAAAGAGGTAGAGAAACTGTGAAAAAATTGATACGTTTATTAACAATTTTGAGTGTATTGGTAGGTTGTTTGGGATGGCTGGGCATATCCCAACCCGCGATCGCTGCTAATCTCAGCGATTTTAGCCTGCGTACCGTACCAATCCTAGCTGTAGAGTCTCAAGCTCAATCGGGCAATCGAGCAGATGCGAAGCTGGCAACAGACTTTGGTAAGAAAATCGATTTAAACAACACAAATGTTGCAGCTTTTCGGAGATACCCGGGACTTTATCCCACTCTAGCTCGTAAAATCGTTCAAAACGCTCCCTACGAAAACGTAGAGGACGTAATGGAGATGCCAGGATTATCCGAGCGCCAAAAACAAACTCTAGAAGCTAATCTCGGTAACTTTACCGTTACTGATGTAGAAGCTGCCTACACAATGGGTGACGATCGCTATAACAACGGCATCTACAGATAAATTCTTTTTGAATTGACAATTTAGCCTCAGCCCACCCTATTTCTAGAGTGGGTTATTTTTTACTCAGTAGAGACGTTACATGTAACGTCTGTACAAACGTCTGTACAAAGTTATCAGTTAACGGTCAACTATCAACCAACAACCCTTGCTACAAAACCTCAACCATTTTGATGTCATAGTCGTAGGAGCCGGAGCCGCTGGACTCTACACGGCACTGTGTCTACCAAACCACTTTCGCGTCGGTTTAATTGCAAAAGAAACGATAAATCTGTCTGCAAGTGACTGGGCGCAGGGTGGAATTGCTGCGGCGATCGCGGCTGATGATTCTCCTCAGTTGCATGTAGAAGATACGCTGCAAGCGGGGGCTGGGTTGTGCGATCGCGCATCTGTAGAGTTTCTGGCTCACAAAGCACCGGAATCCATTCAATCTTTGGTAAACATGGGGGTTGCCTTTGACCGTCGCGATCGCGAATTAGCATTAACCATAGAGGCTGCTCACTCCCGTCGTCGCGTCCTCCACGCCGCCGATACTACTGGTCGCCAGGTCATTGCTACCCTGACAGCGCGGGTTCTCGAACGCCAGAACATTCAAGTTATTCCCCAAACCATAGTTTTAAGTCTGTGGCTTAACCCCCAAACTGGACGCTGTGAAGGTATTAGTCTCTTTGATAGCAATCGCATTCTCTGGTTGCGCGCTCGTGCTGTTGTCCTAGCAACAGGTGGCGGAGGTCAAGTGTTTGCCCAGACAACCAACCCCAAGTTGAGTACGGGTGATGGCGTAGCGATCGCTTGGCGGGCTGGAGCCATGCTGCGAGACTTAGAATTCGTCCAGTTTCACCCGACTGCTCTGACCAAACCTGGAGCAGACCGATTCTTAATCAGCGAAGCGGTACGCGGTGAAGGAGCGCATTTAATGGATGATACGGGTAGGCGTTTTGCTTTTGACTATCACCCAGCAGGAGAGCTAGCACCCAGAGACGTTGTTAGTCGTGCCATATATAGCCATTTGCAGCGTACCTCAGCCGATCCTGCTACTGCCTGCGTCTGGTTAGATTTGCGATCGATTCCAGAGGCAAAAATTCGTCAGCGGTTTCCCAATATCGTTCAAGTGTGTCAGCACTGGGGCATCGATGTTTTTCAGGAGCCAATTCCAGTTGCTCCCGCCGCCCACTACTGGATGGGAGGAATTGCCGCAGATTTAACGAACCGCACTTCAATCCCTGGATTGTATGCTGTCGGCGAAACAGCTAGTACGGGAGTCCACGGTGCGAATCGTTTAGCAAGTAATTCTTTGCTGGAGTGTGTCGTCTTTGGGGCGGAGATGGCTCTGTTGAAAGATGAAGTAGAAGGGAGGAAGGATGAATACACCGGATCGGATTTTAGTCTTTACCCTTTGTCGTTTAGCTTGTCAGGGATTGATTGGCTGAGCCAGCAAACCACAATTGAAGCTATCCGTTACGAACTGCCGCGTTTGGTCTGGCAGAGTGCGGGTATCTGCCGCGAACAGCAAGGATTAGAGCGGGCGATCGCCCAGGTACAATTGTGGCAACAAACATTTATTACCCTGCCCTTGAGTCAGTTTTTGCTTCAACTTCCGCCTGGACAACCAGCCCATATCAATGTTTCCGATCTTTCAGCCAATCTTCCCGCCAATTTGCTTGAGGTAGAGCAGTCTTTGCGTCTGTGGAGCGAAACCCGCAATCTACTCGATATTGCTTACTTAATTCTCAAAAGTGCTGCCTTTCGTACCGAAAGCCGAGGCGGACATTACCGCTTAGATTATCCTCATACTGAAGCTCACTGGCAAGCTCATACTCTTATACAGTACGAACAGTGGTGGAAATCCGAACCGACCGCAACTTAACAACCAATTTGCTTATCTCGTACCAGATCCGATCGTTCTACTTGGACTACCGATTGAGCTTGGCGGTTGGTAGAGCTGGCTAATTTGTTCGATCGCAGGTGGAGCGTCCGAGAAATTAGTAAAAAAATTGACTAAGGTGTCAACACTGCCAGCAATCCAAAAAGTAACTAGCTGCAAGCCAAGTACGACTATAACTATAGTAATTTTAAGAGTGTCGGACATGGCTACTGCTGGACTGCTACGCATTTAGATACCTCGTATTTTATCTGAAGCTTTTCAGTGTTTTTACTGGTTTTAATTTGATTTATGTAATTTTTACACATTGATAAATACAATGTAGAGTTTATCTCTTATAGTTACTACAATTACATCGGGCAATTTACGGAACAGACATGATTTTATTCAGCCGCAAATTAAATTTCACTCTGTCCGCAGAAAGAAAAACTAGTCTCTCTATAGAGAGGAGTAAAAATTGATGATTTAAGCTATAGCAGAGAGCGGATAGATTAGGATATTTCAATTGTCTACAAGCAATAGTAGCCAAGTCTTTTTCCTCTGCTCCCTGCTCTCTACTCCCTGCTAGAAATACCAAAGCTAGAAAGTCGTTTCAGCTAAAGGCAACGTAGTTTTGCATCTATTTCTCAGCAGAGGTAAACAAAACATTAATGCCAAGGCAATTGAAGTTAATCTATCTTTAGCGGAATTTGCGTGTTGCGATCGTTAGCACAATTTAGCTTTACAAACTAGCTTACCTAGAGATAGCAACCGCTATCTGATAGCAGTTTTTTCCTAGCTGCTTTGCTCGGTACATTGCAGTATCAGCCTGCTTAATCAGACTATCAATAGTATTGCAATGCAGGGGGTAAACGCCAATTCCCACACTAGCTGTAATTGAAAGAGCTTGTTCGTTAAGCGCAAAAACCTCGGACAGAGTTGCCAAAATCTTATTTGCTACTTTTTCAGCAACGCTGACTTCTGGAATTGCAGGCAAGATAACGGTAAATTCGTCACCACCCAAACGAGAAACAATATCGCTGTGACGCAAACACCCCGATAGTCTTTGGGAAACAGCAACTAACAAGCGATCGCCCCAGTCATGTCCTAAAGTATCATTGACCTGTTTAAAGCCATCTAGATCGATATACAATAGCCCTACCAACAACTGATGGCTTTGCGCCCAAGCAATTGACTGGTTCAGATGTTCGAGGAATAGCTGTCGATTTGGTAAACCCGTCAGTGGGTCGTGTAAAGCCAGATGGCGGAGTCTTTGTTCGGAAAGCTGTAGCTCGGTATTATATTGGACTAAATCTGCTGTCTGACGCTTCAGTTCCTCTTCCAACCGCTTGCGTGCCGTGATATCTCGAATGACACCCACTAGATATAGATTGCCAGCCGCATCTCGATGGAGCGATCGCTTCGTAGAAATTAAATGAGTCGTCCCGCTGGCATCGCTAAATTCTTCTTCGTGTTCCATAGTCGTGCCACTACGAAAAACCAGATCGTCCTGCTGGCGAAAAACTTCTGCTTCTTGGGGAGAAAAAAATCGGCTTCCGACTTATCAATTAATTCTGCTAACGGATAACCAATCAGGCGACAGTAAGCTTCATTCAATACGATCCAACGATACTTTTTATTCTTGACAAAAATCGGATCGGGAATCGTATCAATTATCCCCTGCAAAAAATCTTTAGAGCGCTTGAACTCCTCTTGTAACTGAGCGTTGCAAGCAGTCATTAGTCCGGATACAGCAAATAGCGCCAGTAAAGGTGGGATAATAGGCAGCCACCAACCTTGAAGAAAAGCAAGATAAGTAATGCTAATTAAGCCTAAAGCCGCCAGCAACACGTAAATTGTGGAATAGACGATCTGCAAACGGCAACTGAGATTTGCTGCCACCACGATCCAAGCCACTATCCACATGCTTTCCCAAAAGTCCGACCAGATGTGGATTAAGGGGCGTTCTCCTAAAGCTGCGCTGACAATTTGGCTAACAAAATTAGCATGTAGTTCTACTCCGGCAATCGGTTGAGCTGCTCCCCATAGGGGACTGGTGCTATCGGGAGTATAGAAAAAATCCTTTAAGCTAGGGGCAGTAGAACCAATAATGACAATGCGATCGCAAAATATTTCTGCTGGTACTCGGTCAGCCAGTACGTCACTCATCGACACTCGGAGAAAATTCGTGCTGGGGTGACGAAAGTTAGCGAGAATTTGATATCCACCAGCATCAGCACCGACATAACCGCCATCGTGAGGCTGAAAGCGGTGAAACACGGCTTGACCCAAATGCAACGCCTGAAAATTCTTCTCGATTAATGGGGACGCGATCGCTTCTGCTTGCAGGTACGTTAAAGCTAATTTCAAATCGAAGCTTTCATGTAATTTTGTAGGTGTAGACCAGTACAGCAACCCTCGCCTCACCCTACCATCAGCATCCAAGACAACATTATTAAAGCCAACGCGATCCAGTCGATTCAAAAAGGGCGATGGGGCGACCCTAGAGCGATCGCCCAGTTGTTCTATACCGACTAAATTGTCAATAGTTGTCAAAGCTTGATGTAATTTCTGCTGACCTGGAGGTACGGGCAAGTCGCGATAGATATCTAAACCTATGGCGCGAGGCTTGCCAACACTCACTTTTTGCAGCAATTCGGCAACTACCCTATCCGGTAAGGGCCACTGCCCAACTTGCTGTAAATCTGCCTCATCGATCGCCACAATTGCAATCCTAGTGTCTTGCGCTTCCCAAGGACGCAGGCGAAAAAACCGATCTAAAGCCGCCCACTCCAAAGGCTGTAGTAAGCCACTGAAGCGTAGCAACAAGCAAATAGCAGCGCTAAAAATTGTAATCCAAACTCGCTGTTTACGAGATAGCAAAAGAGGGGTGAGGAGTGTGGGGTGAGGGGTGAGTGGCTAAATTCTGAGTTTTGTTCTAGTGACTAGTTATTAGTGACTAGTCACTAATAACTAACTACTGAAATGCATTAGGAAAATTCTTGAAATTCGTCTGTCCTTTATAGCCAGAAATTTCTGCTAATTCCTTCAAAGACTTCACACCTGCATATTGTTTACCGTTAATCTCCCAAGTGGGAAAACTTTGAATCTTGGCTGCTTCGCATTCGGGTGCTAGCTTTTTGGCTTTAGGGGGAGCGCACTCAATATGGTTGATATAACTGTAAGCTTCTTTGCCAAATAGCTGCTTTTGTTCGTGACAGTGGGGACACCACCAAGCGATGTATTCTTTAGCTCCAATCTCTTTGAGATGTTTTGCCAGTGCGATTTCTGATTCTCCAGAAGTCGTTGTAATCTGCCAGCCAACTCCCGGAATAGGATCTCCAGCAGGCTCTAGCTGTACTTGTTGTGCAGTAGTAGTATTATTTGGTTTTTCTACGTCCGCATAAACGGCAAGCGTACCAATTAGCGTGACCATTCCTACTATCAATGCTGTAAATAATATTTGCCCTACGTCTTCCCAGGAGCGACCTAATAGTGTCAGGGTTAGCATACTAACCGAGAAGAGTGCTGAGGCGATACAGTACAAGCAAAAGGCATTGATTTTAGCAAATAGCACGTACATTAAGTAGCCGCTAAAAACAGACATGGCGATCGCCCCTGCTAATAGCAGCATCCACGTCACATTCTCCAACTGAGAGCGGAGTGCTTTATTTTGAGTTGGATTAACTGCTAGGGGAGTCAGGGCAAACACGACCATACTCGTATAAGCCAAACAACCGAATAAAGCCAAAGGTAAGCCAAATACAGTTGCCCAAGGACTTGAAAGGACATCCGCGCAGTTAGAACTCGCCTCAGCACCCGCGCTAGCGAGACATCCAGGCGTGCGTCCCATCAACTTTTCTATAGTTAAGTATGCCGTGACCAGCGCCCCCACTCCGGCGATCGCAGCGATCGCGGGGCGAGACCAGCGATGAATCCAAGGTGTAGAACGTCGGCGTATCATAAACAAATGACAAATGATAATTAATAAATGACGACTAATTATTAGCTTTGTCAATCATAACGGAACCTTTTTACGACCCTTGGGCAATATCACAACTCCGTTACATACTCTAGGGATAAGGGAGCAGTTATCAGTGACCAGTGACCAGTTATCAGTGAAGACAGTAGTTATGACTAACCACTCACTACACCCCACACCCTATCACCACGTACCACTCTCTTTGCCGACTTCCGTACGGGCGGGTTTAGAAATCCGCCCCTACCGACTCCCGACTCTCTTCAGACTATCTACTCTCGTAAAACTGCGACGTGCGGCTTCGACAAACTGGCTAACGCGAATCGGATCGACTGGCTGTTCGCGTCGTCCGTGGCGTTTGAGAGAACTAGAAACAATCACTCCATCTGCGGCTGGCATTAAAGTAGAAATATTTTCCCAATCCGCACCGCTGCCAATAAAAACTGGCGTACCGTTGGCTGCTGCTGTCGCCAGTTCTAGGTCTTCTAGGTTGGGCGGGTTGCCCGTTGCCCAACCAGACAGAATCACTGCATCGGCTAGTCCTCGCTCGATCGTATCTTGTACGGCATTGGTTAAATTGGTAGAACTGAGAGGACGAGCGTGTTTTACCAATACGTCCGCAAAGATTTTGACATCGCTACCGAGTTCTCGCCGATAGCGCAAAAGGCTGTGGGCTTGTCCTTCAATAATGCCTTGATCTGTTGCCATCACGCCTGTTAGAACGTTGACGCGAATGAATTGTGCCTGCACGCAACTGGCGATCGCTAATCCACTATGAGCGTCGTTTCGCAATACGTTCAGTCCGATCGGTAGAGTTACTAGCTGTTTGAGCCGCTGTACGATCAGTGTCATGGCGCTGACGACTGCTGGATCGACTCGCTCTTTAACGAAAGGTGCGTCAAAAAAATTTTCGACAATAATTCCATCTACTCCACCAGAAGCTAAAGCTGTAGCTTCCTGTTCTGCCCTGTCAATGACAGCAGCTAAACTCCCACCCCAGCGAGCAGATGTAGGCAGGGGTAATAAATGTACGACTCCAATGATAGGGCGATCGGTTTTAAATGTCTGATTCAGATCCACGTCTTTACAATACTTCGGACGCACTTATTTAGAAGTAGGCTAAGACAAATCATAACTTCTTTCAGTTATCAGTTATCAGCGAGCAGTGACCTCTTCTCACGCACCACGCACCACGCATCACTCAATATAATTTTTGTAAAATATTGTAAATTTTCATTCATTACGCTACTATATAGATTGCATAGGTTGAGCGATTGCATTGACCGCATCCGGTGAGCAGAGAGCCATAGGGGTGTAGCATCAAACGGGAAAGCCGTTTTGGAAGCGATCGCTACAATAGAACGACTGAAAAACCCTGTCTCTACTTACACTTAAATTGATTTCATGGGCAAAAAGCCAACAATTGCATTTTCTCATCTAGGCTGCGAGAAAAATCGAATAGATACGGAACACACGATCGGACTCCTCGTTCAAGCTGGATACGAGGTCGATAACGACGAAGAACTAGCCGATTATGTTGTCGTCAATACCTGTAGCTTTATTCAAGCAGCGCGTCAAGAATCGGTTAGAACAATAGTCGAGCTAGCAGAAGCAAATAAAAAAATTGTCATTATGGGCTGCATGGCGCAGCACTTCCAAGAACAACTGCTAGAAGAGATCCCAGAAGCGGTAGCCGCGATCGGTACGGGAGACTATCACCAAATTGTAAACGTAATTGAGCGGGTAGAAAAGGGAGAAAAAGTAAAGCTTGTCTCGCCCGAACCAACATATATCGCTGACGAAACTACACCTCGATATCGCACGACGACAGAAGGAGTAGCATACCTGCGGGTAGCGGAAGGATGCGATTACCGTTGCGCTTTTTGCATTATTCCTCACTTACGGGGAAATCAAAGATCGCGCTCGATCGAATCAATTGTGGCAGAAGCAAAGCAACTCGCCGCTCAAGGGGTACAGGAAATTATCTTGATTTCCCAAATTACCACTAATTATGGTGTAGACTTGTACGGCGAACCAAAGTTAGCAGAACTGTTAGTTGCTTTAGGTAAAGTCGATGTTCCTTGGATTCGGATGCATTATGCTTATCCAACAGGGTTGACACCGAAAGTCATCGAGGCAATTCGAGCCACGCCAAATGTCTTACCGTATTTAGACCTACCCTTACAACACTCCCATCCTGAAATTCTCCGTGCGATGAACCGCCCTTGGCAAGGTCGGGTCAATGACAGTATTATCGAACGGATTAAAACGGCAATCCCAGAGGCAGTTGTACGGACAACATTTATAGTAGGATTTCCTGGCGAGACAGACGCGCACTTCGAGCATCTGATGCAGTTTGTCGAACGCCACGAATTTGACCATGTGGGTGTGTTTACATTTTCTCCAGAAGAGGAAACTCCAGCTTACAGCCTGCCGAATCAAATTCCTCAAGAAATTATGGATGCAAGACGGGATGCATTAATGGCACTCCAGCAACCGATTTCTTGGCGGAGAAATCAGGCGCAAGAAGGCAAAGTTGTGGATGTTTTAATCGAGCAAGAAAATCCTGAAACTGGAGAATATATCGGACGTTCAGCTCGGTTTTCACTAGAAGTAGATGG
Source organism: Chroococcidiopsis sp. SAG 2025 (assembly GCF_032860985.1). GTDB lineage: Bacteria > Cyanobacteriota > Cyanobacteriia > Cyanobacteriales > Chroococcidiopsidaceae > Chroococcidiopsis. The sequence continues at coordinate 3,828,003 of NZ_JAOCNC010000001.1, read as the reverse complement.
TTTAGTCTACGTCAAAGGTGTAGCTAGGTTAGGTTCAATCGTGCCAGTCAAAATTACCGAGGCTGAGCCATACGATCTCAAGGGTGAGGTTGTGAGTAGCTAATAGCGCATAGCTATCGATCGATAACAATCGATAACAAAAGTAGAAAAAACAGAGTAGTTTAGGAGCTTAAATGAATTTATCCTTTGAAAGCTTAGGTCTTTCAGAAAGCCGTATTCAACAATTAGAAAAAATTGGATTCACTACACCAACCAATATACAAGTACAGGCAATCCCTCAATTATTAGCAGGGCGCGATGTCGTTGGCAAATCTCAAACAGGTACGGGTAAAACAGCCGCATTTTCTTTGCCGATTCTAGAGCAAATCGATCCGCAAAATAAGGCAATACAAGCGCTAATTCTCACTCCTACAAGGGAATTAGCCGTTCAAGTTTGCCAAGCAATGAAAAGCTTTGTAGATCGAAGCGAAAGCCGCATTCTAGCTATCTACGGCGGGCAATCAATTGAACGCCAAATTCAGCAGCTCAATCGCGGCGTACAAATTGTGGTTGGTACGCCAGGGCGAGTGATTGACTTACTCGATCGCGGCAATCTTAAGCTAGACAAAGTGAAATTTGTCGTACTTGACGAAGCCGATGAAATGCTGAGCATGGGTTTTATTGATGATGTAGAAAAAATTCTTGCTTCCGCACCAAAAGAGCGACAAACAGCTTTGTTTTCGGCAACAATGCCAAGCGCAATTCAGATGTTAGTCGGGAAGTTTTTACACTCGCCCGTCACAGTTACGGTAGACCAGCCAAAAGCCGCTCCTACTAAAATTAGTCAAGTTGCTTACCTCGTACCGCGTCATTGGACAAAAGCAAGAGCATTGCAGCCAATTTTAGAATTGGAAGACCCAGAATCGGCAATCATATTTGTCAAAACTCGCAAAACAGCAGCAGATCTCACCAGTCAACTGCAAGCATCGGGTTATAGCGCCGATGAATATCACGGTGATTTAACCCAACAAGCACGGGAGCGCCTGCTATCGCGGTTCCGCAACAAGCAAGTACGGTGGGTGATTGCAACAGACATCGCCGCACGCGGTTTAGACGTAGATCATTTAACACACGTTATTAACTACGATTTACCTGACAGCGTAGAAACTTACGTTCATCGGATCGGACGCACGGGTAGAGCCGGAAAAGAAGGCACGGCAATTTCCCTCATCCAACCGTTCGATCGCCGCAAACAGCAGCAGATCGAACGTCACGTTCGCCAAAGCTTGAAAGTTAGCTACGTCCCCACCAAAGCGCAAATCGAAGCGCGGCAAATTGAAAAACTGCAAGAACAACTGCGGGAAGTTCTCTCTGGGGAAAGATTAGCCTCCTTCTTGCCAATCGTGCGCGAACTGAGTGAAGAATACGACGCACACGCGATCGCCGCAGCTGCTTTACAAATGGCTTATGATAAAACCCGTCCAGCGTGGCTCGACTCCGCTGAAGACGACATAGCAGACGAAAAGCGCTCCACTCCCAAGCCTCGCTTAGCCAAACGCGATCGCAACGGAGAAAAAGAGTTTTCCAGCTCAGAAAAGCGCTCAGTTGCTAAACCCAAACTGCGCACGGCACGAGAAAACTAGAGCATAGGGGTTTTAAAGATAAGAGAGACAAGGAGGACAAGGGAGACAAGGAGGACAAGGGAGAAATTCAAGTCCATTATCCAAAATTTCCCGACTCCCACTCTCCCACTCCCGACTCCCTAATAAAGCCAAGGACGAGTCACTTGCTCTAACTGAGTTATTTCTTCGTCCGTCATTTGCCAGCCGAGAGCGCCAGCGTTTTGCTGGACTTGGTTGGCATTTTTTGCACCCGCGATCGCAACTAAGTTACCTTGAGCAATTAACCAATTGAGGGCGACTTGAGCGGGGGTGCGTCCGTGGCGATCGCCAATTTTTTTCAAGATCGAAATCACTGGTTCGATTTTTTGCAAACCTTCTTTGCTAAAACGAGGATCGATCCGGCGTGCGCCTGTGGGCTTCTCGGCACTACTAGCCGTGTATTTTCCAGTTAACAAGCCTTGTGCTAAAGGGCTGTAAGCCAAGATTGTTACGCCTAGCTGTCGTGCCGTGTCGAGAATGCCGTTCGTTTCAATTTGCCGCGTTAAAAGCGAGTAGCGGACTTGATTGCTAGCAAGCTTGACTCCACGGGCTGCCAAAATTTTGTATGCTTGCTGCATTTGTTCTGCGGAATAGTTGCTGACTCCTACTGCCTCAATTCTGCCCCGTTGCACTTCATCGGCAAGGGCATTCATCAGCGTTTCTTGACTCATGAAAAAGCTGAAAGGCCAGTGGACTTGGTAGAGGCTGACTCGCTCCAAACCCAGACGCTTGAGGCTTTCTGTCAGCGCATCAGAGACGGATTGAGCTGTAAATCGCCAAGGTGCGGGACCGAATTTCGTCGCAATTTGAATGGGGCGATCGCTTTGTTGGATGAATTGCCCCAAATACTTTTCTGACGTACCAAACCCGTAAACTTCTGCCGTGTCAAAGAACGTCGTCCCTGCATCCATTGCGGCTTGGAAGGCTACCTGTAGCTGCTTGGCATCCTCCTCATCGCTGCCATAGTTCCAAAATAGTTTGTCGCCCCACGCCCACGTTCCAATGCATAAGGGACAAACAGCAGCGCCATCCTGACCTAATTTGATAGTTTCCAATTTTATCGTACCTATTTACACTTCTTTACACTCTCTCAGTGTAGCGTTGCCGTCGCGATCGCAGTTCTGGCTAAGGTTTATCCTAAAGAAAGCAGAAAATGTATCGATAAGTAGTTGTTTTTATAAAAAATATGGCGAAAAGTAGCTTGTCCGAACGAGAACAGTTACCTCCTAAAATTAATATCCTGACTATGTTCCGGTTAGGCTTATTTCAGATGGGACTGGGGATGATGTCCGTTCTCACCCTGGGAGTCCTCAACCGGATTGCAATTAAAGAATTGGCAATTCCGGCTACCCTAGCAGCAGGAACGATCGCCATGCATCAGTTTGTGGCTCCCTCGCGCCTGTGGTTCGGGCAAATGTCTGATGCCAAAAAGATGTGGAGCAATCACCGCACGGGTTACATTTGGATTGGTGCGGCATTATTTGCGATCGCTGCCTTTCTTGCAGTCCAAGTTATGTGGCAATTGGGCAGCAGTATATACAACCAAGGCTGGAGTTTCGTTACCTATGGTTGGATAGCGTTATTGGCAGGAATCTTTGCTTTGTACGGGCTAGCACTTAGTTCTAGTTCTACCCCATTTGCTGCTTTGCTCGTCGATGTTTCCGATGAAGACAACCGCTCTAAACTCGTAGGTGTTGTTTGGTCGATGCTCATGGTAGGAATTGTGATTGGGGCAATTATCAGCTCCAAACTTCTGCCAGCTGCCTCCACTTGTCAAGAGTCAGCTGTAGGAACAGTATCGCTTTACAGTCAACCCGCTCAACTTGCTACCCTACAAAGCTCGATTAACCGCTTATTTTTCATTTTGCCGGGAGTTGTCACTGGGTTAGCTCTACTATCAACGTTTGGTGTAGAAAAAAAGTATTCTCGTTACACATCGCGATCGGTAGTCGCAGATAGAGAAGACCAAATTACCATATCTAGGGCGCTGAAAGTCCTAACCGCCAGCCGTCAAACGGGTTTATTCTTCACCTTCCTCCTCGCCATGACACTCAGCTTATTCATGCAAGAAGCAGTAATGGAACCTTACGGTGGGGAAGTCTTCGGAATGTGCGTTTCGGAAACTACGAGGCTGAATGCTTTTTGGGGTACGGGTACGTTGCTAGGGATTGGCAGCACGGGCTTTTTAATCGTGCCACGGATTGGCAAGCAAAAAACGACTCAAATCGGCTGTATCCTAGTTGCCCTTAGCGTGGGACTCGTCATTGCATCGGGTTTTACAGCTAATCGCCAAGCTTTACAGGGAGCATTAGTACTATTTGGCTTGGCTTCTGGCGTGACTACCACGGGTGCATTAAGTTTAATGCTAGACTTTACGGCAGCAGAAACAGCAGGGACATTTATTGGCGCGTGGGGGCTGGCGCAGGCATTAGCACGGGCAACGGCAACAGTCAGTGGAGGGGCAATATTAGACGTAGGCAAACAGCTATTTTCAGCCCCAGTGCTAGCTTACGGTTTGGTATTTACCATTCAAGCGTTGTTAATGGTGTTAGCAATTTGGTTACTCAGTCGCGTAGATGTAGTCGAATTTCGCAGCAACGCCAAAAAAGCGATCGCTTCAGTATTTGAAAACGAATTGGATTGATAATGGGTAATGGGTAATGGGTAGTTGGGAGGAGCGAGGAGCGAGGAGCGAGGAGTGAGTCTTCTATTTGTCCCCTTATCTCCCTTCCCCTTATCTCCCTTGTCCCCTTGTCCCCTTATCTCCCTTCCCCTTCTCTCTCGATCCCTCACTCCTCACTCCTCACCCCTATTCATGACTGACTTTTGGACGACGATTCTCGATTTTGCCGCTACCACCTCCCAGAGGGTAGGGGCGCAACTGATGCAGGATTTCGGGCAGGTACAAGCCTCTCAGAAAGCTGATGGTAGCCTCGTTACCCAAGCAGATAAATGGGCAGATCGAGAAATTCAAGATGCGATCGCCTCTAACTTCAACGGCTATGGTATTTTGAGCGAAGAAGGAGAGACAATTTTTCCCGATGCTGAATGGTGCTGGGTTATCGATCCGCTTGACGGGACGACAAACTTTACGCGGGGAATTCCCATCTGGGGTATTTCTTTAGGACTGCTGTACCGAGGTACACCTGTTTTTGGCTACGTCCACTTACCACCACTAGGACAAAGTTTTCACGGCTTTTGGGCAGGAGATTCGGGGCTAGCAACACCTACAGGTGCATTTCTCAACCATCATCCGATCCATGTTAGTACCGATGTGGCTAGCAAAAATCACTTTTTCAATCTCTGTTCCCGCAGCACTGCTGTCATGCAATCTAGCTTTCCCTGCAAAATTAGGATGCTGGGGGTTGCCAGTTACAACTTTCTCACCGTTGCTGCGGGGGCTGTACTGGGTGGGGTAGAAGCGACACCGAAAATTTGGGATTTGGCAGGGGCTTGGGTAATTTTACATGCAGCTGGAGGAACTTGGGTAGAGCTGCGATCGCAATCTATTTTTCCTTTATTACCTGGGAGGGATTACAGCACTATCTCTTTCCCCTCTCTTGTCGTCAGTCGTCGCGAACTGATTTCTGTATTTCAACCCTTCTTAGAATCTTTAAAATAAAGCACTAATTCACTACAGATAACGTGAAATCTTTAAATAAATACTCCGTCAAACTACGGATGAAGCGCTAAGATGTACCAGAAGCCGTACATTACTTAACATATGCACGTCCATCCGTCTGCCAGCAATTCAACTATACGTAGTCTGCGCCAATTCTTAGTTAAAAGTGCGCCATACATTGTTATTGCTAGCATTCTTCTTGTGGTTGTTGCCACTCTTTTCCCTTTCAATTTTTCTAGGGATGAAGGTGGCTCTCTCAGATATTTTTTTAGCAATTTCAAACATTCTAGTCATTTGGGCGATAAGATTAAGAATATATTTTTATTTATTCCATTTGGCTTTGGTCTCACCTGTTTTTTGCAAGCAAGAAAGCTCAATTTATTATTTAAATTAATTTTAGTTGTCGTTCTTAGTTTTAGTTTATCTTTTGCTGTAGAAACGCTTCAAATCTTCTTGCCTTCTAGAGAGACTTCACCTGCCGATCTCTTCACTAATAGCTTAGGTGGATTTATTGGATTTTTATGTTTTTACATCTGGAAATTTAAATTTGTTAGTTATATTTTAATTTTAATTGAAAAAAACAAAAATCGGTTTAGTTTTCCACTAGTGGCAATTGCTTTTTTAGGTTATTTAGCTACATCTATCCTGTTTACAGTTCCGTTACAATCCGCCAATAACTTAAGTACTTGGGATTTAAATTATCCTCTCATATTGGGCAACGAACGTACGGGCGAACGTCCTTGGGAAGGATTTATTTCAGAAGTGGCTTTTGCAGATAAAGCGTTTTCTTCAGCAGAAATAGAGCGCGTGTTTGCTAGCCGAAACTGGTGGAATAATGTAGATACGCCTTTGATAGGAAACTATCAGTTAGATAGACAAAATTACAGCGATCGCACCGGAAACTTGCCCGATTTGAGCTGGCGAGGGCAACTACCAGAAATAACAGACGATCGAGGAGTCCTTCTAAGCGATCGCCATTGGCTACAAACAGATACTCCTGTAAATCGACTTAATCAAAGATTACAAGAAACTTCCAAATTCACAATAATAATAACAATTGCAACTGCTAAGTTTCAACAAAAAGGACCAGCTCGAATTGTTTCTATTTCAGATAGTAACGGTAGGCGCAATTTTACTTTAGGACAGCAAGGCAATAATTTAAATCTGCGACTGCGAACACCGATCAATGGTGTTAATGCTCAGTATTTAGACACAAACGTGCATAACGTTTTTACAGATAAACAGTTTCACAAGCTAGTTATAACATATGCTAATTCAGGGTTGCATGTCTATGTAGATAACTTACAAAACCGATACAATATTAACCTTCTAGAAGTATTACCAAAAGAAGATCGAATTCTTTACTACGGCTTGACATTCATTCCTTTAGGAGCGCTATTAGCAGTTGTTATTACTTTAGCGAAGAAACGATTTATTCGTTATACATTATTTTATGTTGGTATATTGTTGCCGACTCTTATCGTAGAAATGATATTAGCAACAAGTAGCGGCAGGAGTCTTGAAATCGCAAATATTTTGTTTGGCATATTAACGATCGCCTCGACAACCTTAGTTTTGAAGTTACAAATACCTTTTTGGCTGAGAAATAAAGTTTTAAGTTACGCTAATTACAAAAACTTCTAGTAGGATGGGCAACGTCCACCTGACATTTGAATCTCACCGATCCAAATAAAGACTAATGCCAAATATAATCTGCTATTGGTTGGTAAGAATTAGCAGCAGTATTTTTAGGAGGACTTAACAACACAGAAACCTGTGGAAATCGCTGATGCATTCTTCTAGCTACGCGGCTAGGAATACCATAACCATAAATAATATGTCCTTGCCCAGCAATCACGGCAACTTGATGCTTAGGATTAGCTTTCGCAAACTTAGCAACTTCTGCTGCCATAGTCTCATCCCATAAAACCTGAGCTAAAAAAAAGCGATCGAAACCGCTACTATTACCTCGATTGGAATGTTGATGCTGTTCAAAAGTTTTGGCTAACATCTGACGGTAAGCAGCATTATCAGTCCGAATTTCTGAAGCAGGAGGAATAATTTTTTGCTGCTGAGGTGTGAGACTATCTAAACCTGCTTTTGCCACTTGACGAGTAATCTCAGAAGGAGTGTTCACAGCTAAAACCAACAATTGCTTCTCTTTCGCGAATCTGAGTATAGGCGCATAAGATTCCCAAGAATATCCCCATCTTTGCTCGTATTCAGTTTGTTCTATCAACTCTTTTTCAGTTAACTTACCAGCTAAATAGCTGTCGATCGCATCTTGATATGGTATTTGAAACATCTCCATCGCGATCGCAACTTGAGGATTTCTTTTTTGTAACTCTTGAATTATTTTTAACTGAATTTTGCGATCTCGGTCGCAATCGTGAGTTTCTCCCAAATATAGCACATCTGCTTTTGCTAATTCTTGTAAAGCCCTTGACTGAGTAATCGTAACGTCCTCTATACTACAACTTTGATTCTGAGTAGAGACATTTACCTTAGAGAAGTCTGGTACAATAATTTGTGGACGACAATTGTTGACTGTTTTTTGAGCATTTACAGACCAATTGCAAATCAAAAAAATACTTAACACGCAACTCAATAAATAAATCAGATTTTTAATCAACTGTCTCATCATCTGAATCTATCTCGATCTATTCATAAAAAAATACAGACACCCTTTTGCGGTCTTTCTTAGCGCCTTCGCGTCTTTGCGCGACATTAAAATAAATCTCAGCTTTTACCAACCAGTTATCAGAATGAAAGGACTCTGGCTCGAAAACAACCAATTACAACTGCTTACAGATCTCCCCTCCCCCGAACCTTCTCCAGGAGAAGCCTTAGTGCGCGTTCTACGAGCGGGTATTTGTAACACCGACTTAGAACTGATCCGGGGTTACTATCCTTACACGGGGATTCTAGGTCATGAATTTGTTGGCGTAGTCGAACAAGGACCCACTCATCTAGTTAACCAAAGGGTAGTAGGAGAAATCAATGCTACCTGCGGTCAATGTCGGTTCTGTCGCAACGGACAGCCAACCCACTGCGAAAACCGCACCGTATTGGGAATCGTCAACTGTGATGGAGCCTTTGCCGACTATCTAACTTTACCAGCCACAAACCTACACCCCGTCCCAGACAATGTTTCTACGGAAGCTGCTACATTTACCGAACCGATTGCCGCAGCATTAGAAATTCAGCAGCAGGTGCAAATTCAGGCAGCAGATCGCGTGTTAGTAGTGGGAGATGGTAAATTAGGGCAGCTAGTCGCCCAAACCTTAGCTTTAACTGGTTGCGATTTATTAGCTGTAGGCAGACATCAGGAAAAACTGGCTAACTTAGAAGCAAGAGGGATTAAAACAGGCTTAGCTGAAACCGTAACCGACAGATCTTTCGATCTTTCCGTCGAGTGTACGGGCAATCCAGCAGGATTTGCGATCGCCCGTCGTGCGTTGCGTCCTCGCGGTACGCTAGTACTCAAAAGCACCTATGCAGGTAACTTGAGTTTTGACACTTCCGCTTTGGTTGTAGACGAAATTACCCTCATCGGTTCCCGTTGCGGACCTTTCCCCGCCGCCCTAAATTTACTCGCCACTCAAAAAGTAGACGTTCAACCGCTAATTCACGCTCGTTATCCGTTGAGTCAAGGACTAGCCGCCTTTGAACGCGCTCAAACACGCGGTGTGATGAAGGTCTTGTTAGAAATGGATCGAGATTGAGCTAATTTAGTACAGCAAGGGATTGGTTTTCGCTTGGTAATCCATGCAAGTAATTGCTGCCTCGGTATTAGCAATCGTAGGTTGTACCGTACATTTCAGTCGATAATCTCCTGTAAAAAATTGACAATTCGTACAGGGAATTTGGTGCAATTTTTGACTGGTAGCTACACTGTCTCGCACGGCGCTATAGAGACTCCAAACGATTAGAGCTACAATTGCCCAAGCACTAACAAAGCAAACCGGAACTAAAATTGGTTGGATAGCCTGAATGACAAAATAGATGAATTGCAACACAAAAACTCCAAAAAGCAAAAAACTGAGAACGTAAGTACGAGTATTTGTCTGTTTGATGACTTGTAGAAAATTCTACAAAAAACAGCTTGAATTCACACTCCTCCCTATGTTGGGTTTATATAGAAATTAAGTAGCTTTTGACACAAAGCTGTCAGTTATCAAGCAGCAGGGAGCAGGGAGCAGGGAGCAGTGACCAATGACCAACTTAACGTAAAACTACTGAGACATTAGGCATGACTTCACAAATAAAATAAATTCCTCAGTAAAAATGCGCTTGGAGCGATCGCAATAAAGAGGATACCTTGTGTCCAGTTGCGTTCCTTTATACCAACGATAGTCACTTTAGGGGATTGCCTGGGAAACGGGAACGATTGTTTCTCCTTTCCCCTTTCCCTTTAATTGCTGACTTGCTATCTTTATGAAAAACTTAGGCTCTCCTGGTAGGTATGAGACGAGCCGCGCTACCTAGAACGACATCCCCTGGTACATTAATAGCAGACACCAGTCGAGGCAATACTAAACTATGTCTCATGGCGAACATCCCGAGCATTTACATCTTTTAGAGGTGGGATGGGATGGCTTTCATTTCATCTATGAGTTAGAACCCGCTGATGAAATGCCTGCGAGTTACATGAGTCAGCATCTCGTGATTATTGCTTTAGACAATTTTCGGGCAAGCTTCGATTTCAATGGCAGCTGGCAACATATAGATTACGCTCAAGGCGATATTGGCATTTTTCCAGCCAGCCAATTGTTCCCCAGAACGCAAGTGGATCGCGAAGTCCCTATTTTAGATCTATTTCTCGCTCCTGCCACTCTATACCGTACTGTTGATGAAGCTATCGAGGAAAATTGTATCGAACTCATACCCCAGTTGCAATTACGCGACCCGTTAATTCAGCAGATAGGGTTAGCGTTGAAAGCTGAGTTAGCGGTAGGAGGTGCGGAGAGTCGGTTATATGCAGAGTCAATGGTAGCGGCGCTTTCAGCTCACTTGTTACGACGCTATACTTCTCGCCAGCAGATCGTTAGAGATTATCGAGGTGGATTACCCAAGTATAAGCAAGACCGGGCGATCGCCTATATTTATGAAAATTTAGATCGGAATATCACTTTGGCAGAACTCAGCCATGTCGTCAACATAAGTCCTCACTATTTTGCGACTTTATTCAAACAATCTACCGGACAATCGCCGCATCAATACATTACGAAATGCCGGATTGAGACAGCAAAGCATTTACTCGCCAAGCAGGAACTCACAATCGTAGAAATCTCTCAGCAAGTAGGTTTCCAAAATCAAAGTCACTTCACGAGAATATTTCGCCAACACGTCAAGACTACGCCAAAAATTTATCGAGACCAGCGAAAATAAGTCAAAAGTTAAAAGTCAAAAGTTAAAAAGCTCCTAGTGGGGAAAGTTTTTGGAAGAATAGAACATTTTTCGGAATAATCGGCAAGACAGCACCTGAAGGCGATCGCTAAATTAACTACCAATTGGTATCCTCAGTTGGAGTCGCAAACTATGACAGACACTCAGCTCCCATCATTACAAAAATGGGGTATTGTCGGTTGGTCGGCGCTAGCAGTTGGCACGATGGTTGCTACCATTTGGCTAGTTAATGGAATAGACGAACAAGGGATGCGGATGGCAATTAGAGCCACTGCTCGCACTTCGTGTATTCTGTTTCTCTGCGCTTTTGTCGCTTCGGCACTACATCGAATGCGATCTACCCCTCTTTCAGTCTGGCTGCTGAACAATCGCCGTTATTTTGGGGTATCAATGGCAGTTTCCCATACCTATCACGCGATCGCCATTTTTGGCTTATGGTATGTCACTGCTGGAGCTGCACCTAAGTTCGAGTCTTTCACAACGCTCGCCATACTAGGCTATATCTTTCTGATTGCTATGACGATAACATCCTTCGATCTCCCAGCTGCTTTGTTAGGACAGAGAGGGTGGAAAGTTTTACATACTACAGGGATGCACTTTTTCTGGCTGGCTTTTACGGTTGAATTCAGCTTCAAAATTGCCAATTCACCACCGATCTATTCTCCCTTTGTTGTCTTGTTAGTCGGGGCTATGGTGCTGCGTTTACTTACTCCTAGAAGGCAAAGAAAGTTAGCTAGCTGATGTTTTACAGCTAGTATCGAACCACCTGCGATCGGACGCGGTTGTTCTAGCGGATGATTTAGATATTGCTCCAGATCAAATGGCACCATATTTAGAGTACGTTCGTAACCCTGACAATGGCTTTATCTCAGTGGCACTGCCAATAGATGATGGGATCGAGTATTCTGTCAAATTGTAAAACTAATTCATGTCTCAACTGCAACGAATCGTCATCGCTCCCGCACAACTGCAACAGCAGCAAATTGCCCTCACATCGCAGCAACAGCATTATCTCATGCGAGTCTTGCGGCTGCGGCAGGGCGATCGCTTTATTGCGATGGATGGCAAAGGTCGATGGTGGCTAGCAGTACTAGCAGAGACAACAGCGCAGATTTTGGAACAGATGCAGGTGCAAACTGAGTTACCTGTAGAAATAACTCTGATGGTGGCACTACCCAAAGGGAATGGATTTGATGAAGTGGTACGCGCTTGTACTGAGTTAGGAGTCAATTGTTTTGCTCCAGTAACCAGCGATCGCACTTTACTCCATCCCAGCCCGCAAAAACTAGAGCGTTGGCGGCGGATTGCAGCTGAAGCGGCGGAACAATCGGAACGACAAATCGTACCGACGATTTTAGCTCCCGTCCCCTTTAGTACGGGATTGTTGTCGGTTACAGGCGATCGCAAATATATCTGTGTAGCGCGGGGTAACACGCCTCATTTATTAAAAAGTTTGCAATCGCTCCCCCCTAACCCCCCTTCAAAAGGGGAGTTGCAGGATTCTCTCCCCGCTTCACCAGGGGAATTAGACAGTTCTCACCCCCCTTTACAAGAAAATTCTAGCCCTCCTTCGCAAGGCAACTCTAGCCCCCCTTTACAAGGGGGGTTGGGGGGATCTATCGTCATTGCCACAGGTGCAGAAGGCGGCTGGACGACAAACGAAGTCGAAAATGCGATCGCGGCTGGATTTCAACCCGTCTCCTTGGGTAAACGGATCTTACGCGCAATTACCGCTCCCATTGTCGCTGTATCGCAAATATCTGCGATTGTAGAGATTAGTAGAATCTCTGAAAACCTTGAATAAAAATCACTCCTCTAGAGCTTGTACCCTAAATTTTGACTTTTGACTTTTGACTTTTGACTTTCTTACAAACTTTCTTTCTCACCGCGATCGCGAATATATTCTGCCAAAAAAGCAACGCATCCAGAAACAATAATTAGAATGACGCTCAAGGCATTAATATCGGGTTTGACTCCCGTGCGGATGCGACTGAAAATTTCCATCGGTAAAGTATTCGTGCCGCTTCCAGCCGTAAAACTAGAGATGAGAAAATCATCTAGACTGAGAACGAAAGCCAGCAAACAACCAGCGACAATTCCAGGCATTAACTGCGGTAACAAAACCTTGACAAAAGCTTGTAATGGTGTAGCACCGAGATCGAGCGCGGCTTCTTCTAGATGGGGATCTAACTTTGCCAGTCGCGCTGTCACCACAATTCCCACGTAGGCAAGGCAAAAGACAATATGAGCGGCTACAATCGTCCACAAGCTCAACGGAATGGCAAACGCAGCCAGAAAGACGAGGGTAGCTACGGCGATCGCGATATCTGGAATAATCATTGGTAAGTATGAAATCCCGCGATAGATCGTCTTCCCAGGAAATCGGTATCGTCCTAAACCTACTGCCATCAGGGTTCCCAAAACAGCCGAGATGACGACAGCACATAAAGCCACAACCAAACTATTTTGTAGTGCTGTCAGGATGCGACTATCTTGAAACAACTGTTGATACCATTTGAGCGTGAACCCTTGCCAGCCAGCACTGTAGGGAGAAGTATTGAAACTATAGAAAGCAAGAACGAAGATCGGCAGGTACATGAATAGATACATCAGTACCGAAAACGTGGTTTGCCAGGTAAAATCACGAGCTTTGGTTTTGGGATGTTTCACACAGTTACTCTTCTCCCGTCAGTTAACTTAGTATAAACAGGCAAAAGGTAGAAAAGCTCGAATCTTCACTTGTCATCACTGCTGCTCAAGATACAATTAATCGCATTTTGCAACTTATCTCTGAATGCTTGAGCTTCTTGATATGCTACAACTCTCTCGCGACGAGAGGTACGATCTTTGAGGTCTACTCGATATACAGGTTGGATAAAGTAACGCAAACGCGATCGCCTTGCCCATACTCCCATAGAAGGAAATAATGCGAATAAAGGCATTAAAGGCGATAGAGGTAAGAAAGGTAAGCCGAATATCTTACCAATGTGTTTCAAATTAATTGCAAATGGATGTAAAAATTCACTACCAAGACAAACAACTGGCAGAATTGGGATTTGGTGGCGATCGCTCAAACGAATAAAACTCGGATCGAAACTTGCCAATTGATACCTTTGCTGCCAGCCTTTACTAGGTCCCCGCAGTCCTTCAGGTGCGTACAATAATACAGTTTTCTGAGCGATCGCTGCTGTCTCAAATTCCTCTTTTTCTGCCCTCACGCCGCCTAAAACTTGAGACCATCCGGGGGGTAGCCACCAAATCATCCAAGGATGATCGAATAAAGAAACTCCAGCTAAAGGTTTAACGTTCCATTCCCGTGCCGTACCTAATAAATAAGCCAGGACGATAAAATCCCAAGGAAAAGACATTCCAGCGTGGTTCATCGCCACAATCATCGATTCTGTTTCCGGCAAGTTTTCAATTTGCCTCAGTTCGCCACGGTAGTAATATTTAGCAATTGGCGCTAAGACTTCATCGCGAAAAGCTTGTTGGTAGTTGCGATCGAATTGCACCGCTTGTTGACGTGGAAATCGACAACCCAAACGCAACCATCGCAGTAACAAGGCAATGTAAAATCCACCTGGAAGTAGAAATAATCCATACTCTAACCAATTCCAACCATCAGGATCGGCGTGATAGTGTTGCCAGTGACGGTTAAATAGGATCAGCCAGCCTGGAGGATACCAAAGGCAGAACCGATCGAACCAGGTAAACTTATAGCCACTCACGTTTCTGTTACTGCCAAAAACCACCCTACCTCATCCTAAATCATTCCCCAATTACAACCTGCTAGCTTTCTGCGCGTCTATGCTACTTACGGAGGAATTTCGAGCTTTCTATATCGCGTACGCACCTAGAGCTTAAAGCCAATTTGCATCTATGTTTCTCTACGTATTCAATGCAGCAAAAGCTCGACTTTGAGATAAATCTTGAATCACTTGCGAAATACAAACCAAAGCAATGATGCCAATTTTTACAACAGGCAACCACCCTTCACCGACAATTCCCACCAACAATACTACCGCCGCTGCTCCAATCCGATATCCAGACCGAACTTTACAATGCTTGATGACTCCCGTGCGGTGAAGAATACCCAAAGCAAACAAGCATAAAATGACTCCAACACACAGCAACCAACGTTCTGCTGTAGGTAAAGCAACATTCGGATTGCCTAAAAGAACGTGTTCTACGGCAACTCCAGTCGTGACAATGCCGATGACTAAAGGTAAATGCGTGTACAACCACGTATTGAAAGTGCGAACATTTCCCTCATTCCTGACAGCGAGAATGGCAGAACTACCGATATTCTCAAAATACATCCACCATAAAGTAAAAGCGATCGCAAAACCAAATACAGCGGCGATCGCGCTTTTCACTTCCCATTGTTGTTCTGCCACGCCATCAACCACAGCCACAATCGCTTCACCCAAAACAATAATCGTAAACAATCCAAACCGTTCTGGTAGATGTTCTGGGTGGGGGATGAGTCCCATTTGCAAATGGCTAGCCGTTAGCGGTGTAGCAAAATCAATTATCATCGCTATACCCCACAGAACAAAACGCCAAGGTACGGGGATGAAAGCAGAGATAAACCACAAACCAGCCGCGATCGCAAAACCTTTCGCATAATACGATGCTAGAGGACGAGCAACAGGAATATGTTTGGCAGCACGAGCATATTCAACGACCAATACAAATCGACTTGCCGCATATGCCAGGGCAAAACCTACAGAAGTCTTACCCAAACCGTAGTGAATGTTAACAGCCAAAGCTGCGATCGCCAAAATCTGCACTCCTGTAAGCAACCGATGTCCGATATCGTCCGTATCGAAGCGGTTAGCGTACAGTGTCGTACCAATCCACGACCACCACACGGGGATAAACAAGGCAATAAAACTAATAAAACCTGTAATAGAACTATTTTCGTAGAGATTGTGAGCAAGTTGAGCTACTGCGACGACATACACTAAGTCGTAAAACAGTTCCATCCATGTCACACGACGTTGTTCTGCTTCCGTCTCATCACCGATTCTTAACTGAGGTTGCCACCAATTTTTCATAATTGGTTGTTGGTCATTTGGTTATTGGTCATTTGTTGTTGGTCATTTGTTGTTGGTCATTGCTCTCCCTCAGCTTTCTCAGCTCCCTCAGCTCTCTTTCACCCCTTGTCCCCCTTGTCCAAAACTAAAATCGCCTCACAATAACTCAGTAGAGTCTGAAGGCGTTGGGTAATCTGCTGTTTGCGAGTTTGTAGGGTCTGAGGTTGTCTGGCAGCTTGCAAAAATGTCACATCCATACTGAGCAAGTTGAATTGCTTACTAATTTCCGTTTGCAGCGATCGTATTCTCGACTCTACCGCTGGGTCAAGATCTTGACTATCTAAACTAGCAATCTGTTGCTGAAAATATCGTTGTGCCGCCAAAATATCCTGGCGCAGTCTGAGGGGTTCCACCTCTGGCGCTGTTGCTGCTTGTTTTATTCCCTTTAGCAGTTCGCTCAGTTTCTGATAGCACTGATAATAAAGATCTGGCAACATAGAGCGGATTAATAAGATATTATTAGTGTAAAGAATTATGTTTCAAAGCATAAAGTCCATTAATCTACCTGAGCGAATAAATTTGAGATTAAACCAGTTCGAGATTGAACCAGCTTGAAATTCAACAGGTTTGAAATTTGTCTTATTACGTGCGATTTGGCAAGATATTTTCTCAATACCACGATTTCATAGATCTATTGCCATATGTACACTTCGGCAATAATTCCAGCCACAAGATTGTAGTTTATGCTACGCTTACTCATCCCCCAAAATTAAAGAGTGTTTGAAGCCGCCCCCATGAACACCCTGACTGCTACTGCCACCACTGTTTGTAATTCCTACGAATGTACTATACCTGACTGGTTGCAAACCTGCCTTGTAGAGAATTCGGAATTAGAAACACAACCTACTGCGACAGATAATCAGCTAATTTGTCGTGCTTTTAACTTTGCTTACCAACTGCATCAAGGGCAATACCGCAAGTCAGGAGAACCTTACATTTGTCACCCCGTAGCTGTAGCGGGTTTGCTCAGAGATCTGGGAGGTGGTAGCGCGATGATTGCAGCCGGATTTCTTCACGACGTAGTAGAAGATACGGATGTAACCCTAGAGGACATAGAGCAACAATTTGGCGCAGAAGTCAAGCATTTAGTAGAAGGTGTTACAAAACTATCTAAGTTTTCCGAAACTTTTTCGAGTAAAACGGAACGGCAAGCAGAGAATTTCCGACGCATGTTTTTGGCGATGGCGCAAGATATTCGCGTCATTGTCGTGAAACTTGCAGATCGCCTGCACAATATGCGAACTTTGGAACACTTACCCGATGAAAAACGCCGTCGCATCGCTTTAGAAACCAGAGAAATTTTTGCTCCACTGGCAAATCGGCTAGGTATTGGAACATTTAAATGGGAATTAGAAGATTTAACCTTTAAATATCTCGAACCAGACGCATATCGTCAAATTCAAGACTTAGTAGCGGAGAAGCGAACAGACCGAGAAGCAAGGCTGACGCGGGTGATTGAAGTTTTGCAGCAGGGAATGGCGCAATCACACATTCAATGTATCGATATTAGCGGTCGTCCCAAGCATCTATATGGTATCTACCAAAAAATGCAGCGACAGCAAAAAGAATTCCACGAAATCTACGATCTAGCTGCAATTCGGATTATCGTCAAAACTAACGAAGAATGCTACCGCGCTTTAGCTGTAGTCCACGACGCTTTTAGACCGATTCCCGGTCGATTTAAAGACTATATCGGCTTACCCAAACCCAATCGCTACCAGTCTCTACACACTACAGTAGTCGGATTTACAGGTCGTCCTCTCGAAGTGCAAATCCGCACAATCGATATGCACCACATTGCCGAGTATGGGATTGCCGCGCACTGGAAGTATAAGGAAACAGGAGGTTCTAGCCATACCAAGCTGACACCTGTAGATGAGAAATTCACCTGGTTGCGCCAACTCTTGGAGTGGCAGAACGACCTCAAAGATGCTCAAGAGTACTTAGAGAGTATCAAGGATAATTTATTTGAAGACGAAGTATATGTCTTCACTCCCAAGGGTGATGTTGTGCCTCTCACCCCTGGCTCGACAGCAATAGATTTCGCTTACCGGATTCACACAGAAGTGGGAAATCACTGTGCGGGGGCGAAAGTTAACGGCAGAATGGTAACGCTGGATACAGCCTTAAAAAATGGCGATATTGTAGACATTTTAACTCAGAAAAACAGCCATCCCAGCTTAGATTGGCTGAATTTTGTCAGAACTTCAGCAGCGAAAAACCGAATTCGCCAATGGTACAAGCGATCGCGGCGGGAAGAAAACGTCGCCCGCGGACGGGAATTGTTAGAAAAAGAATTAGGGAAAACAGGTTTTGAAGCCTTGCTCAAGTCAGAACCGATGCAAGCTGTAGCCGAACGCTGCAACTATCATAGCGTCGAAGACTTACTCGCTGCCCTGGGTTACGGGGAACTGACGTTAAACCTCGTTCTCAACCGCTGGCGAGAGATCGTGAAGGGGCAGCAACTCATTCCTGCCGAACCAGAAGTTCCTCTCAGTTTAATACCTGCAAATGCAAAATCACCCCGGGAAGCAGCAGTTGCACCTAAATCTCGCGCTAGCGAATCGCCGATCGCAGGTGTAGAAGGATTGCTTTACCACCTGGCAAAGTGTTGCAGCCCAATCCCAGGAGAATCCATTATTGGTGTCGTAACCACCCGTTCTCAGCGTGGCATCTCGATTCACCGTCAAGGTTGTCAGAACGTCGATAACGTCCCTTACGATCGCCTCGTTCCCGTCAGTTGGAACGCTAACGGCGATCGCAGTCCCCGTCCGCAGACTTACCAGGTAAACGTGCAAATTGAAGCGATCGATCGTGTCGGTGTATTAAAAGACATACTATCGCGCCTGAGCGACCAAAGTATCAACGTCCGCCATGCTTCCGTCAAAACAGCCAACGGTCAGCCAGCAATCATTGAATTAGGCATAGATATTCGCGATCGCCATCAACTCGAACACATCTTCAACCAAATCCGCAAAATGAGCGACATTATCGACCTGCGCCGCGTCGGTCAAGTGGATGAATGAAGAGTGAGGAGCGAGGAGCGAGGAGCGAGGAGCGAGGGGAATCTGGGGAAGAGAGCTGCTCTTAAGTTGGGGGAGAAAAACCCAACAGCCAACTTGTGAATACCCGACTTACGACTTACGACTTCCGACTTCATTTATGACTTTTTCAGACCTTTCCTCACTAGTCAACTAGGGAGCGATTTAGCGTCGTTTGGCGAAGTGCTGTCTATTTCTGACTTTTTCATGCTGGCAAAATCGAAGCCGTATTTTAATCTGTATTCATGGTCACATCAACCTTGAAGCAGTTACCAAACGTTTCAGGTAATGATAAACGGTCACTGGTAACTGGTAACTGGTAACTGGTAACTGTCAACAGACCACCCTTGGGAGGATTGCTAGGAACGACAAGACTGCACGTGTTGCGCTCCCGATAGGGGTAAAAACCAGAATACAACTGCCGCGATCGCGCTATTCGTCCAACTAAGCACGATTGACCGAGCAGTATTGAGTAAAGCAAGGAGTCGCAAATGCAGGTTGTCACATTACCTTTAGAATCAAAATTTACAGCTAGCCAAAACGCTACATTTGAAAATATATTGCAAGCTTGGCACTGGCAATTGGCATTCGACTATCCCGATCGCCGTGTAGCTACTAGAGATAGTATTGTTTGCTGGCTAATAGGAAACCATTTCGAGCAATTCGACCAGCTTGACGCAGAGCAAATCCAACTGATCCAGCAAGGAATGGCATATCGCTATCGAATTTTGCAGAATCGTTATTTGGGACAACCGCCAGAACAAGGCTATCGTCGTCTCATGACTCGCTTAGGTAGCCTAGTCGTGCTGCAAAATAAGATTCGGATGATGGTAGATCTCAGCCGCGATCGCCGCCGTCAGGTGACGGAAGTATTACAAGAATTTTTGCAAGATTTACTGCAACGCGATTGCTACTTACAACAGCAAATGACAGCGATCGCTAAATGTACGGACGATATTTGCCTACGACATGCCTTACTATTTACGACGATTGAAGAGTACTGCTTGCGACCAGTTCGCAATCAACCGCTGATCGTTTATCGCTTTATCAATTACATGCGTCGTCTGTCGCCAGGAGGAGTCACCCAAGTTCCAAAAAAGGGAGAGATTCGGATTGTCTTTGCCCAAATTCCCACAGAAGATAGCGATCGCAGTTTCAGTTTGTTAGATGCCCAAGCAATCGAGCAAGATCGCGAGCAAGAAGAAGCAGCCGAACAACAGCAGCAGCGAGATGAAATCAAACAGCAGCTATCCAAATATCTAGAGCAAAAGTTGGGACGTTTAGCC
The DNA here is from genome assembly GCF_032860985.1 of Chroococcidiopsis sp. SAG 2025. Classification (GTDB taxonomy): domain Bacteria; phylum Cyanobacteriota; class Cyanobacteriia; order Cyanobacteriales; family Chroococcidiopsidaceae; genus Chroococcidiopsis. Next base: position 3,807,906 of record NZ_JAOCNC010000001.1, on the reverse strand, counting down.
GTAGAGTGGTTGAATTTATACCTCCAAGGACAATCGCAGCAAGCGATCGCTTCTCAGTTAAATTTAACGACTAAAGATGTTTATCGTCTGCGCGAAAAAGTCTGTTACCACGCTATGCGGCTTTTTCGGAAGTAAAAAAATCAGGTTGTAGGGGCGCACATCTGTGCGCCCCTACTCTTCTTTTTTCGTCAGTTTTTGAATCGAAAGTTGAATCGCAAGTGCAACTAGACCTATAGCGACAATACCGAATATACCTGTACCTAGTGCCATGATTCCTACAACCAGAGTACGGACGGCAGCAGCAATATTAACGACAGTAAAATTATCAGAATGAATTGGTTTGCGAGCAAACGTTTGAGCGATCGCGGCTGTGAGAGAATAGGCTGCAAAAGCAATTCCTGCCGAAATAACTGCGCCACTCAGACAGCGTAAGGGAGTGGGTTCTGGCGATTGTGTGGTTTGATTGTCTGGCATTGGTAATTGGTTAACGGTTGACGGTTGACGGTTGACAGTGACTAGTGGCTAGTGGCTAGAATTGCTCCCTCTGCTCCTCTGCACCTGAAGCTCCCTCTGCTCTGTTTGCTCCTTGTCCCCTTGTCTCCCTTGTCTCCCTTGTCTTTCCCTGCTCCCTGCTCCCTGCTCCCTGATAACTGACTTGTATTCCCCCACTACACATTTGGGCAATCCATAAGTCTAGATCGGGATCGGGGATGGTTTGACGGACTTGCTGGTGTACCTGTTGGGCTTGTTGTAAAGAAGTACAGAGAGCAAATACTGTGGGACCAGAACCAGACATCATCGCACCATTAGCACCGCTGTCTTGAAATGCTTGTCGTAGTTGCGAGACTTGGGGATATTCTGGTAACACGACTTTTTCTAAATCGTTGTGCAGTTTTTGGGCAATTTCTGCCCCATCTTCATGAATAATCGCTTTCACCATGGGTCCTGAGTGGACGGCTTGAGCGCGAGATTCTAAGTTTTGGATATTTCTCGTGTAGGTATGACCGAAGGTGGAGCGATAGGTTGAATACGCCCAAACTGTAGAGACTGCCAAACTACGGTGTTTACCGAGAACGACGTAGAAATTATCGAGACTGGGGAGAGGAGAAAGCTGTTCTCCCCGTCCTGTGGCGATCGCCGTTCCACCAGCAATACAAAAAGGTACGTCAGAACCAATTTGGGCTGCGAGTTCCTGTAGTTCCGATTGCGTGAGTCCCAGTTTCCACAATAAATCTATGCCGACCAAAACGGCAGCAGCATTGCTAGATCCTCCTGCTAAACCAGCAGCAATCGGGATCTTTTTGTGAATCGTAATTTCTACCCCGCCATATTGAGCAAAACTTTCTGGAAATTGTTTCGCCATCAGTTCGGCGGCGCGATAAGCGAGATTGCTTTTATCAGAAGGAACTTGGGCATGATCGCAATGGACGCGGATCGTATCGGTACTAATTGCGCGAAGATCGATTTTGTCAGCCAGATCGATACTTTGCAGGATCATTACCAATTCGTGATATCCATCTGGGCGATCGCCTAAGATTTCCAGATACAAATTTATTTTTGCCGGAGCAATCAGAGAATAGGAACGCATTCAGTTATCAGTTATTAGGGAGCAGGGAGCAGGGAGCAGAGTAAGAGAGCTGGGGGAGAGCAATTACCCATTACCTATTACCCATTACCTATTACCCATCACCTAACCCATTACTCAAATCCACCCACTGAGTCACGCTGAGATCTTCGGCGCGGGCTTGGGGGTTTATATTCAATTCTTGCAGTAAATGGTTGAGGCGATCGCTATCGACTATTGCTTTTAAATTATTTCGTAACATTTTCCGCTTGGCACTAAAACCGATTTTGACTAAAGCTTCCAATTGCTTCGGATTGTTGGCTACATTTGACAACGATCGCGGACGCAACCGCACCACGGCAGAATCTACTTTTGGTGGTGGTTGAAAAGCTCCTGCTGGGACAATACAAATCTGTTCGCAGGCTGCTAAATACTGCACTCTGACAGACAAAGCCCCAAATGCTTTCGATTCAGGTTTAGCATACAGTCTATCTGCCACTTCTTTTTGAACCAACAATACAATTGATTCGTATGGCTCTGGATTAGGTTCGGCAATTGTACCCAGGAGTTTTTCTAGAATTGGACCAGTAATGTTATACGGAATATTAGCAACAACTTTATTTGGCTTTTGAAAATTTGGTAATGGAGCTAATAAAGTCGCTAAATCTAAATTTAGAAAGTCACCTTGCAATAGTAAAAAATTCTCTACTTTTTTTAATTTTTGTGTTAGCAACTGACAGAGATCGCGGTCGATTTCCACCGCTACTACAGATAAGGCGAGGGGTAAAAGCCGCCGAGTTAAAACACCTGTACCAGGACCAATTTCTAAAATGCGATCGCCTTGTTGAATCTCTGCGGCTAGGACGATCCGATCCAAAGCTTTCTCGCTCTTAAGCCAGTGCTGGGCAAATTGTTTTCTAGTTCTTACCACTTTAAATGAGTCAATGCGTAGTGAGTAGTGAGTAGTGAAGAATGACCGATTACCAATTACTAATTACCAATCTAAATAAAAAATTCCATTCCTTCGTAAGGCTGTGCTTGTACTGCCTCAATTCTTGCCTGCAAATCTCCAACATGAATTTCTAACTTATGCCCATCTGGATCTAAAAAATAGAGCGATCGCCCTTCACTACTATTTTGCTGCCAAATGGTAGCAACATCAGAGATTTGACGCTCGATTTTCTGAAAATCTGGTTCGGCAACACTGAATGCAATATGAGTGTACTCTGGTAACGTGCCTTGTCTCGCTTGCCGATCTAAACACAAGCACAACCATAAATCGCCAGCTAGAAGATATGCACCACGCCGCCATCGTGCCACTGGCTTGCAGCTCAGGACTTGACTGTAAAACACAAAAGCTTGGTCTAAATCTGATACTGATAGCGTGATGTGGTTGATACCAGTAATCATTTTGACACTCACCTACTCTTCATAAATTCCTTCTGCCCTCTGCCTTTCTACAACAACTAAAACTACAACAACTAAAAAAATATCAAACAAGGTAGAAAGATTTGCATAGTTGCTGTAGTCAGACATTCCCTACGATGAGACAGAAGCGATCGCAGCCTGCTTCATCTTAGCTTTGTGGCGCGGGAAAACAATATCCGAGCGTAACAATCGATCCATCATGTCAACCGTTAGGGAAAAGAAAACTCAGTTCGAGGAGGAGTCAGGTGCGAAACCCAAGGGTTGGTGGCGGATTGCCTTAGCTCTAATTCTGGGAATAGCAACGGGAGCTTTGGCGCTGAGTAAATTTCAGCAGAGTCAAACCCCCGCACCTGCACCCGTAACTCAAAAACCCCCAAAGATAGATGCTGTTAGTGCCTTGGGACGTTTAGAGCCGCGTGGGGATGTGATTCAATTATCTGCCCCTAGTTCTTCCTTTGCTCTGGAAGGAGCAAGAGTACTTCAGTTGATGGTAAGAGAGGGTGAAAGAGTACGTAGTGGTGATGTTATAGCCGTTTTAGATAACCGCGATCGCGCTTTGGCAGCTTTAGCCAAAGCCAAGGAAGATGTCAAAGTCGCTCAAGCAAATTTAGCCAAAGTCAAAGCAGGGGCGCAAACTGGAGAAATTGAGGCACAGCAAGCAACGATCGCCCGCCTGCAAGCCGAACTCGCCGGACAACAGCAAATCTTACAAGCAGCGATCGCCCGCCTAGAAGCCGAGCAGCGCAACGCCGCGATCGATTTGCAACGCTACCAGCAGTTGTATCAAAACGGTGCGATCTCCTCTCAAGAACTCGATCGCCGCAGTTTGAATGCTAAATCTGCTACCGAACAATTAAACGAAACTCAATCGACTCGCCAACAGACGATTGCGACGCTGCAAAGGCAAATTGAAGCAGCAAAAGCGACTTTAAATAAAATTCAAGAAGTTCGTCCAGTGGACGTGCAACTGGCACAATCTGAAGTTGACAGGGCGATCGCGGCGATGAAACAAGCTCAAGCAGACTTGGCACTTGCCTACGTGCGCGCGCCAACTGGCGGCGAAATTCTCAAAATTCACACTCGCGCCGGAGAAAAAATTGGTTCCCAAGGCGTTGCAGAAATGGGACGCACCGAGCAAATGATTGCCATTGCCGAAGTCTTAGAAGAAGACATTGGTAAAATTCGCCTCGGTCAAAAAGCCGCGATCAGGAGCGAGAATCTTGCCTTCCCGGGAGAGCTGAGAGGTACAGTCATTGACGTTGGCAGGCAGATCGGTAAACAAGATGCACTCGACAGCGATCCCGCCGCCGATGTCGATGCCAGAGTTGTAGAAATCAAAGTCGGTCTACCCCCAGAAGCCAGCCAACGAGTTTCCGGTCTTACCTTCGCCAAAGTTATCGTCAAAATTAATATTTGAGGGAGCAGGGAGTAGGGAGCAGGGAGCAGTGACCAGTGACCAGTGACCAGTGACCAATGAACAGTTGTCAGTCAACAAATGACCAATGACCAATCACCAATGACCAATCACCAATGACCAATCAAAAATGCCTAAATTTATTAAACGCAAAATTCCGTTAGCTTGGTTGCAATTGACTAGGGAAAAACCTCGTCTTATCGTCGCACTAGCTGGAATTGCTTTTGCTGATATTCTCATGTTTATGCAACTGGCTTTTCAGCAAGCTTTATTTGATAGTAACGTGCGTTTGCATTCTAGTTTAGATGGCGAAATTGTCTTAATCAACCCTCAATCTAACGCCATCAATTTTTTAGAAAGCTTCTCTCAAAGACGCTTGTATCAAACTTTAGCGCTTTCAGAAGTTGCATCCGTACATCCTATATATTTAGGCTTGACTGAATGGAAAAACCCCGAGACTAGAGCGCTAGCTGAGGTTTTGGTTATTGGAACTAATCCCAGAGATAAAGTTTTCAATTTGCCAGGGGTACAACAAAATATAGAAAAAATTAAATTGCCCGATGTCGTTCTCTTCGATCGCGGTTCTCGACCGGAGTTTGGCGCGATCGCTTCTGAGTTCGAGCAAGGGAAAAAGATTACAGCCGAGGTAGGCGGACGACGAATTAAGGTAGGAGGAATCGCTGAATTAGGGGCATCTTTTGGTTCTGATGGCAATTTGATTACCAGCGACCAAAATTTTTTGCGCTTATTCAAAAATCGTAAGTATGGCTTAATCGATCTAGGTGTCATTAAATTAAAACCAGCGGCAAATGCTGAGATAGCTTTAGAAAAGCTGAGGCAATATTTACCTGATGATGTCAAAGTTTTTTCTAAACAAGAATTTATCGATTACGAAAAAGACTACTGGGCGCGCAGTACTCCAATTGGCTTTATATTTACCTTGGGAACAATTATGGGTTTCATTGTCGGAACTGTAATTGTTTATCAAATTCTTTATAGTGAAGTTTCCGATCATTTATCTGAATATGCTACTTTGAAAGCAATGGGGTATACGCAAACCTATTTATTGTTAGTCGTTTTTCAAGAAGCTTTGATTTTAGCCAGTTTAGGCTACGTACCTGGGTTTGCTTTTGCAATTCTACAATACAATTTAGCTAGAAACGCAACTTTGCTACCAATTTTTATGACTGCTAGTCGAGCAGTCATGGTATTTTTATTAACGGTTCTCATGTGTTTTATTTCTGGTTTTATTGCCGTGCGTAAACTACGTTCTGCCGATCCAGCAGATATTTTCTAGTAGATCCCCCCAACCCCCCTTAGCAAGGGAGGCTAAGAGAGTTTTCCCCTTTTTAAGGGGGACGGAAGGGGGATCTAATATAGGGAGCGAGTAAATGAAAGAACCTGCGATCACTATCCATAATCTCAATCACTACTATGGCAAAGGGGCGCTAAGAAAACAGATATTATTCGATATTAATTTAGAGATTAACGCTGGAGAAATTACCCTCGTGACTGGAGCATCAGGATCGGGTAAAACGACATTACTGACTTTAATTGGTTGTTTGCGTTCCGTGCAAGAAGGAAGTTTAAAAATTTTAGGCAAAGAACTGTTTGGTACGAGCGAAAAACAGCTAGTAAAATTTCGGCGACAAATTGGTTATATCTTTCAAGCTCACAATTTATTAGGATTTTTAACAGCAAAACAAAACGTACAAATGTCAGTAGAATTAGACCGCGATCTATCTTCATCATCTGCTGAGGCTAGATCGACAACTATATTACAAACTGTAGGCTTAGGTCATCGAATTGATTACTATCCAGACAATCTTTCTGGAGGACAAAAACAACGAGTTGCGATCGCTCGTGCTTTGGTCAATCATCCAAAAATCGTCCTAGCAGACGAACCTACAGCTGCATTGGACAAGCAATCGGGACGCGATGTCGTCGAACTCATGCAATCTCTAGCTAAAGAACAAGGATGTACTATTTTGATGGTGACTCACGACAACAGAATTCTCGATATTGCCGATCGCATAATTGAAATGGAAGACGGTCATTTAACCTAAAGAATTACCAACAAACACATAAAGAATCGACAACCATCTTGATAACCAGCGACCGATTGAAGCGATAGGCTATTTTTAATGAAGTCAGAAGTCAAAAGTCAAGAATTGGTAGGGGCGGGTTTAGCAGAGTTCTCTATCAATGACAAAGATTTTTTGACAAAACCCGCCCGTGCAAAAGTCAAAATGAGATTTTTGCAAATGACAAATGACAAATGACAAATGACAACCCCAAGAATATGCCTAAGACTCAAGATCCTTCTTCTCAGTCCAAAAATGGTAAGGCAAATTCTAGTACCACTCTGGGTACAGACTCTCATCAAGGGGACTTGAAGAAAAGCAACACGCTGCGACCAATTCAGCAGATGCGATCGTGGAATTTGAAATTGAAAGCAACGATCGCGGCTGTTGTTGCTAGCGCCCTTCCAGCATTGGTAGTTGGTACGACGAATTACTTGGGAACTCAGGCAATTCACAAACAAGTTACTCAAGCCAGACAGCAAAATGTCGCTGAGTTAACCACAACAGAAAATGCCCTGCAACGGCAACTACAATCGCAAGTACTGGAAACTGGATTAATCGCAGCTTGGGCGGCGGCGATCGCATTTTTTTTAGTGCATCGTGCGATTCGTCCAGTGCTAGATGCTACAGCAGTTTCTACTAAATTAGTCAATAGATTGAGTCAAGAAGATCTAGATGCTCGCGATCGCGTTGCTGGTCAAGACGAATTAGTTGCCCTAGAATCAAATATCAGCGCGATCGAACAACAATTGCCAAAACTGTTATGGCAGCAAGAAGCTGAAGCCGAACGTGCCAGAATCTTGATGAAGATCGCGCACCAGATCGGGGAATCGCTATCGGAAGCAGATGTCCTCAGAACGACTGTAGAAGAAGTCCGCAAAGCCTTTAAAGTCGATCGCGTCGCGATCTTTCGCTGTCATAATGACTCTTTATGGGATGGAACTTTTGTAGAAGAATCGGTAGCATCGAGCTATCCTAAAATGCTGTGGGCGACAATCGATACAAACTTTTTCCAAGAAGAAAACATCGAGTTATATCGCCACGGTCGCGTGCAGGCAATTGATAATATTTATCAAGCGGATCTACCTGATGCTCGGATTGGACTACTAGAGAGATTCGCGATCGCGTCACAATTAAGCGCGCCAATTATCAAAGACAATCGGCTATATGGCTTATTAATCGCCAATCAGTGTAAGCAGTCACGCTCCTGGCAGCACTCGGAAATCGATTTAATTGCCCATGTAGCGGCACAAGTCGGATTTGCCCTCAAACACGCTGATTTGCTCGAACAAATAGATACGAAAGCCAAGCAAGCCAAGCTATCGATCGATATTACCCGTCGAATTCGAGCTTCGCTCAACGAAGAGGATATTCTTAAAACTACCGTCGAAGAAGTCCGTAAAGCGATGAAAACAGATCGGGTCATCGTTTATGGCTTTGACTTCAATTGGTACGGTACGGTCATCGCTGAATCAGTCGTACCAGGGTTTCCCAAAGCTATGTGGGCGCAAATTCAAGACCCGTGCTTTGCTGAAGATTATGTAGATAAGTATCAGCAGGGTAGGATAAACGCGATCGAGGATATCCATGCTGCTAATTTAAGCGAGTGTTATTTACAACAACTCGAACCATTTGCAGTCAAGGCAAATTTAGTCGCACCCATACTCAAAGACGATCGCTTATTTGGCTTATTGATTGCCCATGAGTGTGCTAGAACCCGTCATTGGCAGCAATGGGAGATCGATTTATTTACCCAGTTAGCCGCTCAAGTCGGATTTGCCCTCGACCATGCTAGGTTGTTACAACGCATCGATGCTGAGGGTTCTCGCAGCCAATTACTCGCCCAGGTAACGCGCCGAATTCGAGCCTCGCTCAACGAAGAGGACATTCTCAAAACTACTGTCGAAGAAGTCCGCAAAGCGGTAAAAACAGATCGCGTGCTGGTGTATGGTTTTGACGCTGACTGGTACGGTACGGTCATCGCCGAATCAGTCTTACCAGGATTTCCCAAAGCTATGTGGGCGCAAATTCAAGACCCTTGTTTTGCACATGGTTATGTTGAAAAATATCAGCAGGGAAGGGTAAACGCGATCGATGATATCTATGCTGCGGATTTGAGCGAATGCTATTTGCAACAGCTAGAACCGTTTGCAGTCAGAGCAAATTTAGTTGCCCCGATTTTGAAGGGCGATCGCTTATTTGGTCTGTTAATCGCTCATGAGTGTGCCAAGCCGCGCCACTGGCAACAGTGGGAGATCGATCTATTTACCCAATTAGCCACTCAAGTCGGATTTGCCCTCGACCATGCTAGGTTGCTCAACCAAATTGATCGAGCCTATCAAACAGCTACAGCGACATCTCAAGAGGAACGCCAGCAAAAAGAGGGACTTCAGCGTCAGATATCAGAAATGCTGCGAAGTAGCCAAACCTCTGTCAAAACTCTTTCCCAAGAAGCGATCGCCCAAATGGATTCGGTTACACTTGCCTACGATCGCGTTCAGGCTGTCGCTCAAGTCACGGAAAAAATCGTGGCTACCGTCCAAGAAGCAGAACGCCAAATTCAACCAGCCAAACCCACAGTAGAAACTGGTGAAGGGGTTGTCGAGCAAACTATAAATACGATTGTGGCTACCCAAACAGCAATTTTTGAAGTTACTCAGAAGCTAGATCGACTCGATCGCTCGACCCAAAAATTACCGCAAGCAATTGAGATTATCGGTCAGGTCATGTATCAACTTCAGTTGCAAGCGATGAATATTAAATTTGCTGTCTCACGCACTACCAACGGAGACAATTCAGAGTTTGTTCCCATAGCAGAAAAATTGCTTGCTTCAATTGGGCAGTTAGAAACAGAATTTACTCAAATGAAACTTCTGGTGGCAAACGTTCAGGCAGATACCAGGGAAGCGGCGATCGCGATTGAGGGGACAGAACAGGCGATCGTTAAACGTCAAGTCATAGAAGAAACTCAGCAAAAACTCAATCAAATTGCTGCCTTCAGCGCCCAGATGATCTCATTTTTTGAACGGGTTTCCCAAGCTGCAGCCAGTCAAACACAGGCTTCGGCTGCTGCTAATCAAGCTATTTTGCAAGCAGCAAATATTGCTAGCAAGACTTCGGAGCGATCGATGGCAATGGCAGAATCTTTCACCAAACTCGCCGCCGCAACTCAAGAATCGTAAGTTTACTTTAGATCTTATACTGGGCGACTGTAAGTCGCGGCTACACAGATAAAACCTGCCTCCGCAGGTTTCAAAGCCTCTGTGTTCCACCGGTCCGCGCAGACGGACTAGCCTGCTGCCAGCCGCTGCGCGTCTACGCTTGTGTAAGCGCGAATTCTATTCGCCAAGCCTTGGCTCATTACCCATTTCCGTTCTCAATCTCTGTTCTAAGTTTTCCAAGTCTACGCCTAAATTTCTCAATACTATTACTCCCATGCCTTGCCCTTCGCGGAGAATTCCTAACAATAAATGTTCCGTGCCAATGTGTCGATGGTTGAATTCTCGTGCCTGTTTTAAAGAAAATTCTAAGCATTGCTTTGCCCTTGGAGTAAAGGGAACTTCCGCTCTCGGCGAACCTGTACCTCTGCCAATTTTTTTTTCTACTTCAATTCTAGTATTCTCAAAATTAACTCCCATTGCAGTCAGAACTCGTGCGGGAAGTCCACTTTCTTCAGCAACTACGCCTAGTAATAACTGTTCTGTACCGATGTAATGATGTTTCAAGCGCTTAGCTTCATATTGAGCTAGAATAATTGCTTGAATTGCCTGTTGAGTAAATCTTTCAAATCCTATAGGTAAGGCAACTCGATCGAAAATACTGCCAAAAAAACCTTCTAGCGATCGCAAAAATCCTTCAAACATAAATCCTCCATAAGTAGATTCATTTTGAATTAATTCCGCCGCTGAGTAAGTTTCATCTGCTATTGAGGTACGTTGGCGAATATTGCAACCGTTGTACAAGAAAGACAATAAATCTTCCATCGTTGCAGCATTGGCGGAATACCAAAGAAATTGTTTATCTCTCTTGGCATTCACTAAACCCTCATGGCGTAACTTTTCCAAATGGTGTGAAAGGGTGGAATTGGGAATATTCAGCACCGCTTGAATCTCCCCTACTGTCCTTCCTTCTGGATATGCAGCAAACAGCGATCGCATAATCTCCAGCCGAGGTTCCGATCCCAGCGCCGCAAAAATATCTGCATACTGCGCTGTATCTTTATTTTCCATATTTCTAGTTTAATCGAAATAACTGAAATGTCAATCAAAAGTTCTCTAGCTACATCAGCAACAGGGCATTATCTAAAGCTACTCAATCCATCCTTTCATCTCATCAGGAGACAGCACTTCATAGATTAAAACTAAACTTAAAGCCTTCAGTTTTGCGTGTAGCCGAGAAGGACGATCGCGCATCAAGGCATTGACAAACGCTTCATCTTCCTGCATTTGCTGCTCGATTTCGGCTTGGCGATCGTAATAATAAGCGATCGCTGCATGGACAGATGCCAAGGATAAATTATACTTGCCCGCAATTAATTCTAGGGATTGACCCATGCGTAGATACATCATGGCAATCTCTGCTACTGTGATGCGAGTTCCAGCTATGCGCGGTTTGCCACCCCGTATTTCTGGTGTAATCTCAATGTGCCGATTCAGTGTAACTTCCATAGCAATATCCTAAACCTTACCCCCACCCATCAGATATAACAGCGCCATCCGCACCGCTACCCCACTCGTCACCTGCTGAGAAATCAGACTGAACTGGGGATCGTCCATCAGATCGGAACTAATTTCTACACCTCGATTGACTGGACCTGGGTGTAAAACTTTGACATCAGGTTTACAAAATTGTAAGCGATCGCGCGTAATGCCAAATAACTGATGATACTCTCTAATACTGGGTAAGAGGTGCTGCGTCATGCGTTCCCTTTGTAACCGCAGTGTCATCACAAAATCTGCATCTTGTAATGCAGGTTCGATTTGCCAATGTAAGAATAATTTGCGATTTGGGAATTGGGAATTAGTAGTTGGTGAGTGGCTAGTGGCTAGTGGCTGGTGGTTGGTGACCGGAATTGCTCCCTTGTCCCCTTGTCTCCCTGCTCCCAGCTCCCAGCTCGTCCCTGCTCCCTGCTCTCCAACAAACTCCCCAAACAGCTGCGGTAACAAAGTCGGTGGTGCAGCAAGGTGGACTTCTGCCCCGCTAGCGGTTAAGCTCCAGATATTCGATCGCGCTACCCGTGAATGAAGGATATCCCCGACGATCGCAATTTTTTTCCCCTGTAACAGTTCCAAGCGCGGACGATCGGGATCGAGCAGAGTGCAAATTGTAAATAGATCGAGTAAAGCTTGAGAAGGATGTTCGTGCTGTCCGTCCCCAGCATTCAAGACTCCGACGCGGACATTCAAGCGATCCATTTCAGCTGCGATCGCTTGAGGAACTCCCGCTTCTCGATGGCGGATCACCATCATATCGGTTCCCATTGCCAAGTAGGTTTTTGCCGTGTCTAATATTGTTTCCCCCTTCGTCAAAGAAGAGGTAGAGGCGGTAAAGTTTAGCGTATCTGCCGATAAACGTTTGGCTGCTAATTCAAAACTGCTGCGGGTACGAGTCGAAGATTCAAAAAATAAATTCGTTACCACCTGTCCTTGTAAGGTTGGGACTTTCTTCGTCCGCCGCGTCAACACCTCTCGAAAACTGGCAGCGGTCTGCAACACCGTGTTGTATTCTTCCGGCGTAAAATCTTCTAGAGACAAAATGTGATGGCGATTCCAGATCATAGGGAGTTGGGAGCAGGGAGAAGAGAGAGTCGCGGAGATCTCGGGAGCTGAGGAGATAAAATAACTAACTGGTCACTGGTCACTGTCACCCTACACCCTATTTACTACTAGCCACTAGCCACCAGCCACTAGTCACTGTCAACCGTCTACCAACAACCAATTACCCACCAAAGAGATTGTTAATTGCTGAGAGCAATTCGTTTAAGTTTACTGGTTTATGAAAGTAACCGTCAGCCCCTTGTTGTAAAGCACGGCGACGAGTTGCCATATCTGCTTCAAATGAAAGAAACCAGATAGGTATACTAGCTGTAATCGGTTCATCACGCAACTGTCTTAAAATTTCGTATCCATTTTGTTCTGGCAGCTCCAGTTCGCAAATAATTAAGTTTGGCTGTTGTTCTCTGGCTAATTGTAAGCCCGAGCGACTATTATCTGCGGTCAAAACCTGAAAGTTATTCAAGGCGAGAAAGTCAGAAATTAATAGTAGAGAATATTCATCATTATCAATTACTAGAATTTTCCTCACTGCTATCTCGCGATAAACTTCATCTCAGAACAGAATTGGTATTTACCCCAACTAATTTGGAGATTTTGACTGCAATCCCCAGTAGTTCGTAGTAATTACGGACTTGTTTTTACAACTTTGTAACGCTATAACTTTTGTTATACAGTATCATATTATACCTAAATTTTACTAAACTAACTTTTTTAGTAATGTATAGACAGTTCAAATTTATTAGCAGTTCAGGTGCTATAATGGACTGCTTCAAATTATCATCTGCTTTAAACTAGTAATAAACTTCACAAAGAGCGTGGGTAAATTCTCTTCTATACGGATGCGATAAATTAGACGATAAACAACGGGGCAATTCCGATGAGTTGATGTAGCAGTCCGATTGGTACATTAGAACGATCGCGCTTTGAGAAAGGTAGCCAAACAGCTTACGATCGAGAATAGAGACGCTTATGGGGAAACACTGCATGGATACGAAAGCTTTTAAACGATCGCTCCAACACTCGGAAAACTATCATCGTAAAGGGTTCGGTCATGAAGCTGAAGTTTCTGGGATGTTGCAGTCGGAATATCAAAGCAATCTGGTGCAGCAAATCCGAGATAACGGCTATACTCTGCAACAAGGTGATGTAACAATTCGCTTAGCAGAGGCATTTGGTTTTTGCTGGGGGGTAGAACGAGCTGTAGCAATGGCATACGAGACGCGCCAACATTTCCCCACGCAGCGGATCTGGATTACCAACGAAATCATCCACAACCCCTCTGTTAACCAGCGGTTGCAGGAAATGCAAGTCGGGTTCATTCCAGTTGTCGCTGGGGTCAAAGATTTTTCAGTTGTAGAATCGGGAGATGTCGCGATCCTACCCGCTTTTGGGGCTAGCGTGCAGGAAATGCAGCTGCTTCAAGAGAAAAATTGCAAGATTGTCGATACGACTTGCCCTTGGGTTGCTAAAGTCTGGAATACTGTCGAAAAGCACAAGAAAAGCGAGTATACCTCGATTATTCACGGCAAGTACAATCACGAAGAAACAATTGCCACCAGTTCTTTTGCGAATAAGTATTTAGTCGTGCTAAACATGGCACAAGCCGAATATGTGTGCAATTACATTTTGAATGGTGGTAATCGCGACGAATTTATGGCAAAATTCAGCCGTGCTTGTTCGGCAGGATTCAATCCCGATACAGATCTCGAAAAAGTTGGGATTGCCAACCAAACCACCATGCTCAAAAGCGAAACCGAGCAAATCGGTAAACTATTCGAGCGCACGATGATGCGAAAGTACGGTCCCGATACGCTAAACCAACACTTTATCAGCTTTAACACCATTTGCGATGCTACCCAAGAACGGCAAGACGCGATGTTTCAATTAGTTGAAGAAAAGTTAGACCTGATGGTCGTCATTGGTGGTTTCAACTCTTCTAACACGACTCATTTACAAGAAATCGCGATCGAGCATCAAATTCCGTCCTATCACATCGACAGTGCCAACCGGATCGGTACAGCGAATCAGATCGAGCATCGCTTACTCAGTGGGGAGGTTACAGCCACAGAAAATTGGTTGCCCAGTGGCAAAATTACCGTAGGGATTACTTCCGGTGCTTCCACACCCGATAAAGTTGTGGCTGACGTGGTAGAGAAGATTTTTGCGCTCAAAATGTAGAAACGTGACATGTAGAGACGTGACATGTCATGTCTCTACATTTGTTTGATTCGATATACACAACGCCGTCCGCCTGCAATCAAATGTTCGGTACGAGCGATCGCCACGTCTTCACCTAGAGTCGATTGAAAGACTTCTAGTTCTTGGCTGCAAAGTCCCGTGCAAGCTGTGGCGGCGGCGCAGATCGGGCAGTGGTTTTCAATTAATAGAAATGAGCCGTCTGAGAGAGATTCAACGTCTGCCATGTACCCTTCGTCGGTACGTATAGTTGCTAGTATTTCTAGCCGCTGCTGAATACTGCTAGTGGTATGAATCTGCTCTCGATATGCTTCAATTTGTTGGCGAGTTCTAATTTCCAGCAGCCGTTCTAATCCTTCCGATCCAAAAGCTTCTGTGACTGAATTGATTAGACTCAACGTTAACTCGGCATATCCATGAGGGAAAAAGCGATCGGCAGCAGGGGTGAGTTGCCACAACTTCGCCGGACGACCCATCGCCCGTTGTTCTTCCTGATACGTCACGAGTTGCTCTTTTTGCAGTGCATATAGATGTTGTCGCACTGCCATTGCAGAAATTTTAAAGTGAGAAGCAAGCGCAGCAGCATCCATCGCCCCTTCTTGTTTCAGCAATTTGACGATCGCTCGTCTTGTCCGAATGTTTTGATTCTGTGGCTCGGTTTTCATGGGGATAAGGGCAGGAGGTAGAAGGCAGAAAATAAAGAAAAGCCTTTACAAAGTTGGTTTTGTCTTTTAAACTCTAGTTTATAACGAAATATCTTTAGAAAGTGAAGGCAAGTACGGGTTTCGTATTGCATGATTTACGTAGTTTCAAAAGATTTTGCCAAATAGGATTGCTGGCGAGCGCAATTCAGATGGTAGGGGCGCACAGCTGTGCGCCCCTACGAACCATATGTATTCCATCTGTTATTCGGAGTCAAAAGGATGAATAGAGAAATTCAACGCATCAATCCAGTCGGGTTATACGATCCTTCTCCAAACGGTTACACGCATGTTGCGATCGCACCAGCAGGAGCAAGCATCGTTTATATTGCTGGTCAAGGTGGTGAGGACGAAAATGGCAATCTTGCTGATGACTTTGCCACCCAGTTAAAACAGGCTTTTGCCAATCTTGACATCGCTTTGAATGCGGCTGGTGCGCGCCCAGAACATGTGGTGAAGCTGACTACGCTGGTGGTGAATCATGACGAGTCTAAACTACAGCAATTAGGAGCTGAGGTAAAGGTAAGGTGGGGCGATCGCCCACCAACCCAAACTTTAATTCCAGTGCCAAGATTAGCCCTCGATCGCATGTTATTTGAAGTTGATGCCGTAGCAGTATTACCCTAGCTTTTCTTCTTTTAACTTTTGACTTTTGATTTTTGACTTTTGATTTTTGTCCCAAGCATGGAACACCTCTAGAGAGTGACTTGCCTGTGACAAAGCACACAGTTTCAGGTGTCAGCTGCAAAATATATTTATGAAGAACCACAAACTGAATTTTCAGTTTTTCTGTCTTGTTTGGGAAAATCTGTATTTAAAAATACAGATTTCAAGTTTTAATTATGCGTTAGCTGAGACGACAAAACTATTAACGAATAATCCTTCTGAAATCCAAAGTCTCAAATCTAAAATTTACAATGTTAGGGTTCATTCACAAAATATTCACAGCTTTTTTTTAGAGTCAGAGGTAATTCTGTAACGATCGCAATACATCTTCACACTTAGGTAACTTAGGGTACAGGAAAGTTGAACACGCACCTCCCGAAATCACCAGCGAAATCCCAAACTTGGAGCCAGCGATTTGAAACGGCTTTGCATCCCGCGATCGCCCGTTTTAACGCTAGTATTGGCTTCGATATCGAACTGATCGAATACGATCTGACAGGTTCGATCGCCCACGCTCAAATGCTGGCGCATACAGGTATTATTACCCCAGAGGAAGCACAACAACTGGTATCGGGTTTAGAACAAATTCGCCAAGAATATCGCCACGGGCAATTTACGCCAGGAATTGAAGCGGAGGACGTGCATTTTGCGGTAGAACGACGCTTGACAGAAATTGTGGGCGATGCGGGGAAAAAGCTACACACAGCGCGATCGCGGAACGATCAAGTCGGTACGGATATTCGCCTTTACCTGCGTCACCAGATTCAAGAAATTCAAGCTCAAATTGGGCAAATGCAAACGGTTTTGCTCGATTTAGCCGAACAGAATATTGAAACGCTGATTCCTGGCTACACGCACTTACAACGCGCTCAACCCCTGAGTTTAGCCCATCATTTGCTAGCATATTTTGAGATGCTGCAACGGGATAAAGAAAGACTTGCCGATGTCCGTAAGCGGGTGAATATTTCTCCTTTGGGTAGCGGTGCGTTAGCTGGAACTACCTTTCCCATCGATCGCCATTACACGGCTAAATTATTAGAATTTGATGGAGTTTATGCTAACAGCTTAGATGGAGTAAGCGATCGCGATTTTGCCATAGAGTTCTTAGCAGCGGCAAGCATCATTATGGTGCATTTGTCGCGACTATCTGAAGAAGTGATTTTATGGGCATCGGAAGAATTTAGTTTTGTCAAACTCAAAGATAGCTGCGCGACTGGTTCTAGTATCATGCCGCAAAAGAAAAACCCTGACGTGCCGGAGTTGGTGCGGGGTAAAACTGGGAGAGTTTGCGGACATTTACAGGCATTATTGGTACTGATAAAAGGCTTGCCTTTAGCTTACAATAAGGATTTACAAGAAGATAAAGAAGCGTTATTTGATGCCGTTCGTACCGTTAGTGCTTGTGTCGAAGCAATGACAATTTTGTTTGCTGAAGGATTGGAGTTTCGGACTCCACGCCTCGCCCAAGCAGTAGCAGAAGACTTTTCTAATGCTACAGATGTCGCCGATTATTTAGCTACTAAAGGCGTACCATTTCGGGAAGCTTATAACTTGGTAGGTAAGGTCGTAAAAACCTGTATCGCCGCGGGCAAACTTTTGAAGGATTTAACTTTAGCAGAATGGCAAGAATTACATCCAGCATTTGATACTGATATATACCAGGCGATCGCTCCTCATCAAGTCGTTGCTGCCCGTAATAGTTATGGTGGTACGGGATTCGAGCAAGTACGAAAAGCTTTGGCAACAGCCCGAGAGAAAATGCGGGAGTCGTAGGAATAAGTCAAAAGTCAAAAGTTAAAAGTCAAAACTGAGAAAATAGGAGTTATGACTAACGAGTAACTACTGTCATCTCCTGTCCTTTAATGACAAATGACAAATGACCAATTACTTATAAAAACATCACTTAGGACTAGCTTATGGACAGCAACCAAGTCAATCAAAATCAATATAAAAATACAATAAATCCTCACGCTGCGGATGCTGTTGAATCAGTGAATTCCTACGTGGAACCTAGATGGCTGGTAGAAGAAAGAGATGCGTGTGGAGTCGGACTGATTGCCCAACAGCAAAATATTCCCAGCCACGGTATTGTAAGTGCAGCACTCAAAGCATTGGGATGCCTGGAACACCGAGGTGGTTGCAGCGCCGATAATGATTCTGGCGATGGTTCGGGTATTTTAAGTGCTATCCCGTGGGAACTGTTTCATGCCTGGATGAAAGAGCAAAATATTGCCATTCCACCCCAAGAACGCACGGGCATTGGTATGGTATTTTTACCGCAACAGCCAGCAGATGCTCAAGTTGTCAAACAAGTCACCGAACAAGTTGCTACTGCTGCTGGACTAACAGTCTTGGGTTGGCGAGTCGTCCCCGTGAAGCCAGAAATTTTAGGTATTCAAGCACGGGAAAACCAACCGCAAATCGAGCAAATAATTGTCAGTTCTGAGTTAACAGGCGAAGAACTGGAACGACAACTCTATATTACCCGCCGTCGCATCGGTAAGGCGATCGCGCAACAAACTCAACTTCAATGGTCGGAACACTGCTATATCTGTTCCTTCTCCTGCCGTACCATCGTCTATAAAGGTATGGTGCGCGCTGCCGTATTGGGCGAATTCTACCAAGACTTAACGAACCCTGCTTATCAAAGTGCTTTTTGTGTCTATCATCGCCGCTTCAGCACCAACACCTTACCCAAATGGCCCCTTGCCCAACCGATGCGCTTGTTGGGACACAACGGCGAAATTAATACGCTGCTGGGTAATATCAACTGGATGCTGGCGAGACAAGCCGACTTGAACCACCCTGTATGGCAAGGCAATTTGGATGCCTTAAATCCAATCGTACAACTCGATAACAGCGATTCTGCTACCTTAGACAACGTATTTGAATTGTTGGTGCGTTCCGGTCGCAGCCCCTCGGAAGCCTTGATGTTGATGGTTCCCGAAGCTTACCAAAATCAACCAGAACTAGCACAATATCCTGAAATTGTAGACTTTTACGAATACTTCAGCGGTATCCAAGAAGCTTGGGATGGTCCCGCCTTACTCGTATTCAGCGATGGCAAAACTGTAGGAGCTACACTAGACCGCAACGGCTTACGTCCAGCGCGATATGTCGTGACTAAAGATGGAATGCTGGTGGTTGCTTCCGAAGCCGGAGTGGTAGACCTGAAGGAAAGCGAAATTGTTGAAAAAGGCAGACTCGGACCAGGACAAACCATTGCTCTAGACTTAAACGAAGGCAGTATCCTCAAAAACTGGGAAATCAAACAGCGCGTCGCCACAGCACATCCATATGGTGAGTGGCTGAAACAATATCGCGTCGAACTAGGCAGGGGCGCACAGCTGTGCGCCCCTACAAAAACCACAAACCAGGAAAACGGTAACGGTTCTTCCCCTCACTCCTCACTCCTCACTCCTCACCCCTACACGAACAGACAAACCCTCCTGCGCCATCAAATCGCCTTCGGGTTCAGTAGTGAAGATGTGGAAATGACAATTCAGCCGATGGCGGCGGAAGGGAAAGAACCTACATTTTGTATGGGTGATGATATCCCCTTAGCGATCCTTTCAGGAAAGCCGCATTTGCTGTACGACTACTTCAAACAGCGGTTTGCCCAAGTGACCAACCCCGCGATCGATCCGTTGCGGGAAAGCTTGGTAATGTCGTTAAAAGTAGAATTGGGCGCTCGCGGTAACTTGCTCGACCCGAAAGCGGAAGATGCCCGACGCTTGCTGTTAAACTCTCCCGTATTACAGCAGGCAGATTTAGAGGCAATTACTCAATCTGGCTTTGAATGCGCCACGCTTTCGACGCAATATGACATTACTACTGGTCCCGCAGGATTGGCAAAAGCTGTAGAAAAACTGCAAGCTGATGCGGTTGCAGCTGTCAAAGCTGGCAAGCAAATTTTAATTCTGAGCGATCGCGCGCCCAATCCCATTAGCGCCGAAACTAGCTACATTCCGTCCCTACTAGCAGTGGGAGCCGTACACCACCACCTGATCAAGGCTGGACTGAGAATGAAAGCCTCGCTAGTCGTCGATACGGCGCAATGTTGGAGTACCCATCACTTTGCCTGTCTGATCGGCTACGGTGCATCTGCTGTATGTCCTTATCTCACCTTAGCAGCAGTGGAAAGTTGGCATAGCGACCCGAAGACCCAGCAGATGATGGAGCGGGGTAAAATGTCTCAACTGACGCTACAGCAAGCCTTAGCTAATTACCAAAAAGCTATCGAAGCCGGCATTCTGAAGATTCTTTCCAAGATGGGGATTTCACTGTTGTCGAGCTACCAAGGAGCGCAAATCTT
Organism: Chroococcidiopsis sp. SAG 2025; assembly: GCF_032860985.1. Taxonomy (GTDB): domain Bacteria; phylum Cyanobacteriota; class Cyanobacteriia; order Cyanobacteriales; family Chroococcidiopsidaceae; genus Chroococcidiopsis. Next base: position 3,787,764 of record NZ_JAOCNC010000001.1, on the reverse strand, counting down.
TGAGGCGATCGGCATCGGACACGATTTACTCGCTCTAGGATTTTACGGCACGACATCACGTTTGGGCGGTTTGAGCATTAGCGAACTGGCTAGCGAAGTCCTATCCTTCCACACTCGCGCCTTCCCAGAAGTGACGGTGAAGAAGCTGGAAAACTTCGGTTTCGTCCAGTACCGTCCAGGGGGTGAATATCACATGAACAGCCCCGAACTGGCGAAGGCTTTGCACAAAGCTGTTGCTAGTCCAGATAATCACGACCATTACAACATTTACAAAAAACACCTGCAAAATCGTCCGTTAACTGCTTTGCGGGACTTACTCGACTTCCAATCCGATCGCAGTCCCATCTCGATTGAGGAAGTCGAACCAGCTAGCGCTATTGTCAAGCGCTTCTGTACGGGTGGCATGTCTCTAGGCGCATTATCGCGGGAAGCGCACGAAGTATTGGCGATCGCCATGAACCGGATTGGTGGTAAATCTAACTCTGGTGAAGGCGGAGAAGATCCAGTTCGGTTCAAGGTTCTAGAAGATGTGAGCGAAGGGCGTTCCTCGCTGCTACCGCATCTCAAGGGTTTGAAAAATGGCGACACGGCATCCAGCGCGATCAAACAAGTTGCTTCCGGTCGATTTGGCGTAACACCAGAATACCTGATGAACGCCAAGCAGATCGAAATTAAAATCGCTCAAGGGGCAAAACCAGGCGAAGGCGGACAACTTCCAGGTAAAAAAGTCAGCCCCTACATCGCCATGCTACGCCGTTCTAAACCAGGAGTAACATTGATTTCGCCGCCACCCCACCACGACATCTATTCGATTGAAGATTTGGCACAGCTAATTTTTGACCTGCACCAGATCAATCCCAAAGCCCAAGTTTCAGTGAAATTGGTAGCAGAAATTGGGATTGGGACGATCGCGGCAGGAGTAGCTAAAGCTAACGCCGACATCATTCAAATTTCGGGTCACGACGGTGGTACGGGTGCGTCACCCTTAAGTTCGATCAAGCACGCGGGTACGCCGTGGGAACTGGGACTGACGGAAGTGCATCGATCTCTAATGCAAAATAGCCTGCGCGATCGCGTGATTCTGCGCGTTGACGGCGGAATTAAGAGCGGTTGGGACGTGTTAATGGGTGCTTTGATGGGAGCAGAGGAATTCGGCTTCGGTTCGATCGCCATGATTGCCGAGGGTTGTATTATGGCGAGAATCTGCCACACGAATAATTGCCCTGTCGGTGTGGCTTCTCAACGGGAAGACTTGCGCCAGCGTTTCCCAGGGATTCCAGAACACGTTGTCAACTTCTTCTTGTTTATCGCGGAAGAAACACGCAGCCTGCTAGCACGGTTGGGATATCGTTCTATCGATGAAATTGTCGGTCGCGCCGACTTGCTGAAAGTCAGGGAAGAGGTACGCTTGACGAAGACGCAAACTCTCAACCTCGACTGCATCACCAAACTACCCGACACGAAAACCGATCGCGCTTGGTTGTCCCATGAAAGCGTCCACAGCAACGGACACGTCTTGGATGACGAGATTCTTGCCGATCCAGAAATTCAAGCCGCAATTCAAAATCAATCTGCCGTTAGCAAAACCTATAATGTCATCAACACCGACCGTACTGTAGGCGCGAGAATTGCAGGGGCGATCGCTTCCCTTTACGGTGATGATGGATTTGAAGGACAACTCGACCTCAACTTTACGGGTGCGGTAGGACAGAGTTTCGGTGCATTCAACTTATCGGGAATGACTTTGAAACTCGTTGGGGAAGCCAACGACTACGTAGGTAAAGGGATGCACGGTGGCGAAATTGTCATCACACCTCCTTCAGAAGCTAACTACGCGGCGGCTGAGAATGTTATCGTCGGTAACACTTGCTTGTATGGAGCGACGGGTGGAGTGCTTTTTGCTAACGGAATCGCAGGCGAACGCTTTGCAGTCCGTAACTCCAAAGGCATTGCAGTCATTGAAGGTGCAGGCGATCATTGTTGCGAGTACATGACTGGTGGCACGATTGTTGTTCTAGGTAAAGTTGGGAGAAACGTCGGTGCGGGGATGACGGGTGGATTAGCTTACTTCCTTGACGAAGAAGGAAATTTCTCTGAGTTAGTCAACCACGAAATCGTCAAGCTGCAACGAGTCAGTTCGCCTGAGGGAGAACAACAGTTGCGTCAGTTCATTCAAACTCACGCCGAACGAACCAATTCTGCTAAAGCGCAGGCAATTTTAGCTAATTGGTCAGAATATTTGCCTAAATTCTGGCAAGTCGTACCACCTTCTGAAGCTGATGCGCCGGAGGCTAACTCTAATGCTGCGGTTGGCAAAGAGTTGAGTTCGGTGAATTAAGGGAGTCGGGAGTCGGTCGGAGTTTTGCACTTGAAGTCAAGATCTCGATCCCCCCTAGCCCCCCTTCACAAGGGGGGAACCAATAGCCCCCTTGTGAAGGGGGTTGGGGGATCTCCAAGGACTGTGCATTTTAACCGATGTCTATTGCTGTTCTCTAACCCGACGCGGCAACTCGACGTAAAATGTCGAGCCTTGCTCTACTTTACTTTCAACCGAGATTTTTCCTCCCATCATCTTAACTAGGGAATCTGTAATTGCTAATCCCAATCCCGTACCTCCATGCTGGCGCGTCAGAGTTTGGTTGCCTTGGCGGAATGGTTGAAAAATAGATTGCAAGTCTTCTGGAGCAATACCAATTCCCGTATCTTCTACCGCGATCGCAATCCGGTCTGAACCTAATTCCCACACCCTAACTTCAACCTTACCCACTTCAGTAAACTTGATTGCATTCGATAGCAAATTGAGTAAGATTTGCCGCAGGCGAACGCTGTCGTTGCTAATTATGGAGGATTTAATAGCAAACGATCTCTGTAACTTCAAATGCTTCTGTTCGGCTAAACAGTGCATTTCTTCTGTTGTTGCTATAACTAAATCGACGACATTTAAAGGCTCTAATTTTAGAGTCAGCTTGCCAGCCTCAACTTTAGAAAAGTCGAGAATATCTTCAATTAAAACTAGCAAATGTTTCCCACTATTAAGGATGCGCGACACCATATTTTCTTGGGTTTGAGGCAAGGCACTTTGAGTCTGACGCAGTAATAACTGAGAAAATCCCACGATCGCGTTTAAGGGACTGCGCAGCTCGTGAGACATAATTGCTAAAAAATGCGCTCTTAGCTTTGCGGCTTCTTGTAATTGCAAGTTTTGTAATTGAACGGCACGAATCGCTGCTTCCGCTTGTTTGCGAGCGGTGATATCTCGGATCAGCCACCGCCATCCCTTGAGGTTACCACTCGCATCATACATGCTAGATACCGTCACGGCAGCATCAAAGGCTATCCCCTGGCGCGGACAAAATGTCAGCTCCCATTCTTCTAGTTGTTGTAATCGATCCAGTTTCTGTAATTGAATGCGGAAAGCTTGCCGTTGCTCGGAGGGAACGTAGTTAATCAGCGGTTTACCTACTAAGAATTGCTGTGGCACGTTGAGTAGTTTAGCAGCAGCGCGGTTGGCTTCGCGAATTTTTCCAGTTGCATCTGTCACAATGTAGCCATCGGGGGCAAACTCGAATAAGTCTAAGTAACGCTGGCGCTCTATTTCAACTTGAGAACGAGCGATCGCCAGTTCTTCATTTTGGGCTAATATTTCCTCTTCTGCTACGTGCAATTCCTCTAGCGTTATCCGTAGTTCTTCTAGCGATTGTTCTAGTAGTTCTTCCCGTTGCTCTGACGATGCTACTTTGGTGCGCTTGTATAACAAGGCTGCTTGTTTATAGGTGGTTTGTATTTTTTGATTAAATAGCCTCGCGTCCATTTTACACCTCCACCAATTGAGATTGTGGCAGTGGGCTGACCATGTGTTGTATGGCGATCGGCAATCCAGCTAAACCTGACCCTCTCAAGGTAAAAGCAAGGCAGCGCTTTGACCTGACATCAATTGTGGTGGGAGATAACACAGCGAGTAATAATCTACACATGAGTTTTGATAAAATTCTGTCAAAATTGCAATTTTTTTGGTATTTTTAGCTAATTAGCTTGTTGAATTCGGTGAAGTCAGGTGTTATTTTTAACGCAAAGGTTTTGATAAAAATGCGATATTTGTAGCAATAACATTAATGTAAGTTAAATGATGTATGTACGGTAACCAACATTATTTTTTTCACTTTTATCCAGCTATTTAGTACAAAATAGCTAATAAAGTGATCCTCTCAAACCTACTTAAAGGAAGAGAATAACTCAGTCAAAAGCTTTATTTAAACAGTTATCAGTTGTCAGTTATCGAGGAGTCACCGATCGCTGGTCGCTGGTCACTGGTCACTGGTTACTGTTCGCTGACTCTTGTTCTTCCATCAACATGATTACCCCGTGAATTCCTTGCCTTGCATCCAGTAAAGGGGTGAGAGTGACTTTACATTGAATCGCCTTACCGCGTCGATTAATCGCATCTAGAATCACTTCAATAGAGCGAGATTCTCCTGCTAGGCAAGACCGGATTTGCTGTCGCATCTGTCCGACTGGTAGACCGATATCCAAGTTTAAAAAATGTTGTCCTTCAACTTCGTGACTACGCAAGCCCCAGAGATCTTCGGCTTTATTATTCCAAACTTGGACTTGCAGTTCGCGATTCACGACTACCACTCCACCGCGAAGACTAGTGAGGATCGATGCTAGAAAGGCATTGACTTGATTCAGTTCGTCGCTGCGCAATCGCAATTCTTCATTAATTGTCTGCAACTCTTCGTTGGAAGATTGCAGTTCTTCATTCATGGTTTCCAATTCTTCGTTAGTCGATTGCAGTTCCTCGTTAGTTGTCTCCAGTTCTTCATTAGAAGATTGCAACTCTTCGTTGGTTGTCTCTAATTCTTCATTGGTTGACTGTAATTCTTCATAAGCCATTTCCAATTCTTGATTGGAATGTTCTAGTTCGTGTTGCAACCGCCGGGAGCGACTGACATCGATAAAAACAATGCTGCATCCCAGTATTCTCCCGTTAATATCTTGCAGGAGCAATATTTGTGCGTCAAAATATAAAGTCTCTCCAGAGGCAGAAATCCACTCTACCTCTGTTTGGCTGACAGCACGCCGTTCAGCATAAGCTTGGTCGATCCGAGAACGCAGTTCTAGAGGACGGTAAGAAATTTCTAGGTCTTGCAGCGGACGACCCAAATCTCTAGAGTGAATATTAAATAAGTTGCGGGCGCGTTCGTTAGCTAATGTGAGTAGTCCATTGACATCGATCGCTAGCTGTGCAGTGGGATTTATGTCGAATGCTGTATCCCGAATGCGGACGTGGTTAGCTAAATAACTTGCTTCGTCATCGACGTGATTGTTACCCATAAGCAACAAGCGATCGCGCATATTTCCTTTAGGAACTTTAATAAAAATTCGTCGCTTCAAATCAACCGGCGTGAAAAAATCACTATGGCTGAGTAACATTTCTGCTTTACCCAAAAATAAGAAGCCAGCATCATTTAAAGCAAAGTGAAAGCGGGCAATAATTCTCGATTGAGCTTCTGCATTGAAATACATCAACGTGTTGCGACATAACAATAAATCAATGCGGGAAATAGGTGCATCTTGTAACAGATCGTGACGACCGAAAATTACCGAACGGCGGAGGTCTTTACGAAAAGTATAAAAACCATTGGAACTCTCAAAGTAAAGTTCTAACATTTCCGGCGGGACGGAACTCACCTCTCGTTCGTTAAAAGTAGCATGGCGGGCTTGGTTGAGCGCTTCTTCATCCACATCTGTTGCATAAATTTTGACGCGCTGACGCAGCTGCTCAATGCCCACTGCTTCAGCCATCACTATTGCTAAAGTGTAAGCCTCTTGTCCCGAAGCACAGCCAGCACTCCAAATCCGAATCGGTTCCGTAGCTTCCTTGCGGGCAGTAATTCGAGGCACAATTTCTGTCATCACGTAGTCCCAGGTAGCGCGATCGCGAAAAAAGGACGTGACATTGATCAAAATTGTGTTGAATAAATAGACGAATTCCTCTGGCGCTACCTCTAGGCGATCCATGTAATCGCTGAAGTTCTCAAGGTCAAGCGCTTGCATTCGTTTGCGCACTCGCCGCATCAAACTAGATCGCTTGTAACCTGTAAAATCAAATCCGCGATTGCGTTTAATATAGTTAATTAGCGCTTCAAAGTCAGCATTAGCCTCATCCGTCATTCCTCATCCCTCATCCCTTTACCTCAACCGCAACTAGTTTTACCAAGGTAAGGGCAATCTCGTTCAAAGGTAAAACCAGAGCGGCAACGCCAGTATTGATGGCTGCTTCTGGCATTCCACCAAATTCAGCGGTCTTGTAGTCTTGGACAATTACGGTTCCGCCCATTTCTTCGATCGCCCTGGCTCCCATCGCACCATCGCTACCCGTACCCGTCAGAACAACTGCGATCGCCTGTTGTTTAAAACTAGCGGCTACCGATTCAAAGAGTAAATCTGCTGAAGGACGGACAAAATGTACGAGTTCTGAATGAGACAACGACAGGTTACTATCTGCATTGACCAGTAGGTGATGGTCTGGCGGCGCAATGTAAACTGTTCCCGTACGCAAATAATCTCCCGATCGGGCTTGTTTGACAGGCAGCTTTGTGCGACGGCTGAGAATATCTGCCATCATGCTAGGGTAGTGAGGACTTATATGCTGAACTACGGTAATAGCAGCTGGAAAATTTACGGGTAATGCCGATAGAACTTGGCTCAGAGCATTCAATCCTCCTGCGGAGGCGCAGATTGCTACAACTTTCTGAGGCAGCGAGGAGTCTTCCAAGGCAGGATGTTCCATTTTTGCTTCAGGATTACCTCCTGCGGCTGCATTCTTCTGCGATCCTACCACCTGTCCATTTGCTGTAGATGCGTCGCTCCCATTACTGTCGCTTTTCAAGATCAGTTGGCGCACTAAAGTCGCCTGTTGATGTGCGGCTCGTGCTTGTTCTTCAAACCGTCTAGCAGAATAAGTTTGCTGGCGATCGCGGGCGCGATCTCCCAATCGTTGTGTCAGGGCAGCTTTTTCTTCCAATGCCCGTAGTGCGCTCCACAGTGCATCTTCCAATGACTCTGACTGAGCGGCAAGTAAACTATCTGTAGAGTAAGCGTGACCCGTGCGACAGCGGAAGCGCATCAGCCTTCCTTCATCCAGTTCCCACAGCACGCCGCCGCAATCTGGACAACCATATGGGGAGGGTGTGCCAGGGCGATCGGGGTTTTGCATAGCATTTAACTCTAGTTCTGCCATGTCAGCCTCCATTTCCATATCATCAGATATGGCTGCTGTTTCTGTTACTATGGGTTGGCGAGCTAGCTCTACGAGCAAGGTTGCCATATCTGCCACGGGTAAAATGCGATCGACTTCTACATTTTCAATTGCACTGCGGGGCATTCCTAAATACATTGCCTCTTCAGGGTCTTGGACGATCGCCACGCCGACTCGTTGCTTCACTGCCATCAGTCCTGCTGTCCCGTCATCTAGCGTCCCCGACAGCACCACACCCACAACCCGTTGTCCGTATGCCCGTGCTGCCGAGCGAAACAATGGATCTACCGCAGGGCGATGACCGTTTTCTTTAGGACCGCGAGCCAGAGAAATCGAGCCGCGTTTGACGAGCAAGTGGAGATCGGGTGGTGCGACATAAATTCTGCCATATTCGATCTGCTCGCCATCTTGAGGATGAATTGCCTTGAGCGAGGATTGCTTCTGACGCTTGGCGATCGCCCGATTGAGAATTTTCGGGAGAATGCTATAACCTTCAGAAGGAATGTGCAGCACGACAAAAATTGCCGCTGGTATATCCCTCGGTAAAAGGCTCAGCAGTTGGGACAGCGCTTCTACGCCACCAGCAGAAGCCCCAATAACAATTATGTCGCGTCCAGGCATTAGATTAATTAGGGAGTTGGGAGTCGGGAGCAGGGAGTCGGGAGTAGGGGAAAGAGCAGCGACCGAACTAAGTTCACGCTAACAGAATATTGGAATAATAGCTTCACTCTATAGGGAGCAGGGAGCAGGGAGCAGGGAGCAGGGAGTAAAAGCATCTGACACAGAGTTATAATTAATACTCAGTGTATTTTTTGCTCAACAATGAGTATTAGTTCGTATCGCGACCTGAAAGTCTGGCAAGCCGGAGTTGCCGTTACAAAACAGGTATATATTTTGACAGAAAATTTTCCTAAATATGAAACTTACGGATTAAGCAGCCAAATACAACGTGCTGCTGTGTCAATTCCCTCAAATATCGCTGAGGGCTGGGCTAGAGATTCAACGCAAGAATTCTTGCGGTTCATCACTATTGCTCTTGGATCTTTAGCAGAGCTAGAAACTCAGTCAATTGTATCTAAAGAGTTAAATTACATTGACGAAGAAACTTTAGCAAAAATACTAACTCAAACTAATGAAATTCAGAATCCAATACGGTTCATTTAAGGCTACGCTGTGCTGAGGATAAAGAAAATAGGAGGATTGGTTCGGGAGGGGGTGGCTCGATGTCTTGGCTTTTTTGAGCGAAACTTGGATACAGGTTTTTTTACAACTCTGGGATTGGTACGAGAAACTCGTTCAGGTAACAGAGTGTCTAAAATCTCTACAGTTAACCAACTTAAAAAAAGGGGAGTTCTTGTGATTGCAAGCGTTGAAATTTCGGGATAGCACGACGAATAACTCGCAATGTCCCAGTGAAACTCAGACGCAAAGGAGTGATACCCGCGCTCTTTGCAGCTTGAAACATCAATAACCGCACAGCCCAGTGTCCTAACAACCACCCGTAAACTTCCTGCACAACTTCACGCGGTTTTTGAGAGCGAATATGAGTTTTTCGTCCTGATAAATGTACTTTGAGTTCATCAATAGTATTTTCTACTTCCCAGCGTTGATGATATTCAATCGCCAGTAGTTGAGCCGGAAATTTCTCCAATTCCAATAAGCTGGTAATTAAGCGATATCTTAGTTGTTCCTCTGGGTTGTCGGTATTACCAATTGTGTATTCAATCACTCGGACTTGTATGGGCTGGCAAGCTTTTGAGCGGAATTTAGCAGGTGGATAAATCCAACTCAGATAAGAACCATCCGCCAGTGGTTCTTCGCACAAAAACTTGACATTTGCGGGAATTCTTCCTAAATAATCGCTACCAGTTGTGACAGTTGCTTGCACCATTGCATAAGAATGTAACCCTCTGTCCCACATCAACAACATCCCTGAACTCACGGAGCGTAATAATCTTAATGCCCGCACTCGTTCTCCTATTCGATATGGACACATCAATGCATCAAAGATTAAATGTGTTCCTGCTTCTACCAAAATGACTAATCGCAGTTTGGGAAATGCGGCTTGTGTGCCAGGACGGCTGCTCGGACGACCAAAAACTCTCGCATTTTCATCGCTGTCTGGCAGATCGAAGCAAGTCCGATCAATTACCACAATTCGCAATCCATTGAGAAATGCTCCTTTGGTATCGGTGCTAGCCATTGGTCGCACCAGTTGATGGAACAATTGACTCATCACCCTTGGACTTAATCGTTGTCGGGCTTGCGTTATTGCTGATTTACAAAAAACTCGCCAGTATTTCCCCACTTTCACCCATGCTTCGCTCAGCCCATCAATTAAGTTTTTCAGCACATCTCTCATCGAATCTCGTGACCACAGACTCATCGCAATTACCAAACAAATTACCAATTGTGCTGGTAACGAGCGTTTACGTTGTTCACAAACTTTAGTTTTAGCGATCGCTTGCTCGATCTCCGTGGATGGGATGGCTGCCTCTATCGCTTTGAACACATCACTACTTTGTATCGTAGGAGACAACAATGAGAAATCCTTCAGATGCACTACACTCACTTTCCATTCTTGGGAACAATGCTTAATTTACAACACTTTGAGCCTTAACTGAACCGTAGTGATTCAGAAGATGCTCCGAGGTTTACAAAAATTCCTCAAAGCAAAATTATCTGGATCTACTACATAATCCCTCTATTCTCTACTCCCTCTTCCCTCTTCCCTCTTCCCTACTCCCTGCTCCCTGCTCCCTACTCCCTATTCCCTAGTCACTAGTCACTGTTTTAGGTAATTCAACGTGAAAAGTCGAACCTTTACCTAGTTGACTATCAACTGAAATTTTGCCTTGCATCATGTGGACTAGCGATTTGGTAATTGCTAAACCTAAGCCAGTTCCACCATGTTTTCGGGTTGTCGTTTGATCGACTTGACGAAATTCTTCAAAAATATGCTCTAGTTCCGATGTAGCAATACCAATACCAGTATCCTTGACACTCAGCATAAATTGCGTATTTGAAAGTTCGCAAGTTTTGATTTCTATACAACCAGATTCAGTAAATTTAATTGCATTAGAAAGTAAGTTGACTAATACTTGACGCAGGCGGTTGCTATCATTAACAATTGTCACATTTTCTGTTTGCAAATCGACACGTATAGGTAACTGCTTCTGCTCCGCTAGAGATCTAAGTTCATCAATAGTTGATGACACCAGACGATCTAAGCTAATTAATTCTAATTGCAGTTGTAGCCGACCTGATTCAATTTTAGATAGATCGAGAATATCGTTAATTAAAGCAAGGAGATGTTTGCCATTACTCAAAATGCGTTCGATCATGCCAGATTGAGTTCCAGACAGAGCCGCAGAACGCTGACGTAACAAAACTTGCGCAAAACCAATCACGGCATTCAAGGGCGTGCGTAGTTCGTGAGACATGGTAGCGAGAAACTGAGATTTCAGCCGTGCTGCTTCAATCAACTGGAGATTTTGCTGCTCGATCCGTTGTCTGGTTAACTCCAGTTCTCGATTTTGCTGAGCTAAAGTCAAATTTTGAGCAGCTAGCCGTTCTTCCCTTTCCTCTAAAGCCTCGATTAAGCGAGCATTCCCGATCGCGATCGCCGCCTGTTCTCCTACCGCTGCCATTAAATTTTGGTCTTCGGGGTCAAAGGCATCGAGATTTTGCCAATTTCCCACCACCAATACGCCCAAACGCCCCCCATTCACCGAAGCGATCGGCACTGCATACAAAGAACTAGGAGCGAGGAGCGAGGAGTTAGGAGTGAGGGAATTTTGGATGACTCCTTGTCTCCCTTGTCTCCCTTGTCCCCCTTGTCCCCCAAATTCTTCTTCCCTCACTCCTCGCTCCTCGCTCCTCGCTCCTCTCATCAACTGCGCTTCCCCAGTCTCAAATACTTGCCTCAAGACTCCCAGATCGGGATCGAAAATTTCGGTTAAGAGCAATCTTTCCTTGCCAATACCCGCTGTGGCAGAAGTCTCTAATTCGTCATTCGCAGAATTGTAAGTGGCGATCGCGGCAAAATCTGCATCGGGGATTCCATCACAGACAGCTCCGACGATAACGTGTAGTAGCTCGGATACGTCGGTTAAGCGTTGGTTGAGCAGGTTGCCAATCCGCTGCAAGACGCGCAGTTGTTGCTGCTGTTCGCCCAAAATTACGATCGCCTGACGCAGATTTTCACCAATTTCATTAGCCTCTTGGTAAAGCCGTCCGTTATCTACTGCTAACCCAGCCCGACGACCGAGATCCTCGGCAAATATCAAGTCGGCATTAGTATAGACTCGCTGTGACTCAGCTGCCACAAAACTAATTGCTCCGAGCGTCCTACCGCGCGCTTGAATTGGGACGCACAGAGCCGATTTCATCTGAATTTGGCGCAAACTTTGCAAATGGTCGCGATCGCGGGCGAGATTTTGGAGTAAGTTATCGTCAATCTCTGGGTATAAAACTGACTCCCCGGTATGGATAACCTGGGCTACGCCCAACGTGCTATTTGGGCTAACAGGATAGTGACAAGCTAAAGCTTCTAGCCACCGTACCTGAGATAATGCGGAATGAGCCACGCTCACTTGCCGGATCGAGCCGTCTGCTTCGAGAATGTGAATGCTACACCAATCTGCTAGCTGCGGTACGATCGATTGAGCTAGGTTATTCAAAATAGTTTGATAGTCCAGAGAAGCAGCCAGAATGTTGCTAGCTTCAACTAAAAATCGTTCTTGTTCTTCAATTCGCTTGCGCTCGGTAATATCAACAAATGCCCCTATACTGCCTCGGCATTGACCTTGTTCGTCAAATAAAGGTGCGGCGTTGCCAAGTAATTTGACTGGGGGCGTACCTTCTTTTATTACTAAGTCTAACTCTACATCTAACACTGGTTTACCGCTGCTTGCCGCTTGTTGCATGGGTAACTCGGAAGCAGGAATTTCTTGACTTTGACGAAAGACTTTGTATGCCGGTCGTTCGTCTAATGGTGCGCTTTTAGAAGCGTTAGCATTTGGTGATAGCCCCATGAGCTTTGCCATCGCTGAGTTGACGCGAATATACTGGCATTTCGGATCTTGGGCGATCGCAATTCCCAGGGGAATCACGTCGAGTAGCGTTTCCAATTCATTGACTCGTCGCGCCAAATTTCGGTTGAGGTTGATAATTTCAGCTTCCGAACGTTTGCGATCGCTCAAATCGACAGTAAAACAAATTGCCGTGTCGGGTGACTGCTCTACAACTGCCGCACCTAATAGTACTGGCACTCGGGTTCCGTCTTTACGGATATACTCTTTTTCATAATAATTAAAACTACCAACCGTTCGCAGTTGTTCGATCACAAGTCGATTCTGCTCGGCATATTCTGGTGGTGTCATTTTTTGCCAGTGCAACTTTCCCGCCTTTAAGTCCTGCTGAGTGTAACCCACCATTTGTAAAAAAGCTTGATTCGCCTCAAGAATTTCCCCACTCAACTTCGTTAATATCACACCTACGATATTTGTCTCTGCCAAGCGCTGGAACCGAGATTCGCTAGCCTTAAGGGCAGCATCCAACCTTCTACTCTCCGTGATGTCGCTCACAATTCCCGACATCCGGTACGGATAGCCTTGAAGATCTCGTTGAGCTTTTCCCCTAGCCACGCAATGACGATACTCCCCAGAGGAGTGAAGAATCCGAAACTCAGCTTCGCATTTTTGTCCGTGTAGCAGGTGATTTCTGACTACGGTTTTGATCTCGGGTAAATCTTCTGGATGAATTAAATCTAATAGCGCGGTGGGGGTGTGAGTAAATTCTGCCCGCTCGACACCAATAATTTCTAATAACCGATCGTTACAATAAACTTCATCGGTGGTGCAGTACCAATCCCATACCCCGTCATTAGCAGCTTCTAGTACTAATCGATAGCGTTCCTCGCTTTCCCTTAACCGATTGTTTGCCTCTTGAGCTGCCAATTCTGCTTTATGCAGGCGGATAGCATTGCGGAGAGTTTGGCTTAGTCCCTCTACCGACAGTTTAGATTTCGACAAATAGTCATATGCCCCCGCTTTCATTAACTGGACGGCGATTTGCTCATCTCCCTGTCCTGTCAATACCACCAAAGGAACGGTAAAGCCCAAACAGCGAATTTGTTGCACTAAACTCAACCCATCGCCATCGGGCAAGAGATAATCTAAAAATACGCAGTCAAACTGCTGCTCTTGCAACTGGGCGATCGCCTCAGCACAGCCATTTGCTTCTGACAAATCCATCTTCACCCCAGCAGTGACTAGCGCTCGCCTCACTGCCATGCGATCGACTTCATCATCATCTACAACTAGAATTTTGACTGGTTCTTCCATAAGAATTAGGAGTCGGGAGTCGGGAGTCGGAAGTCGGCAGTGGTATATACCCTGCTCCCTGCTCCCTGCTAAGTGCTCCCTCATTTAAGGCATTTCACTTAAAGTCCAATAATTATTCAGCGTTGCCATGACTTGGACAAAGTTATCGAACGTGACTGGTTTGAGAATATACCCAGCGACATTCAGGTTGTAAGCCTCAACTTTATCTCTGTCTTCGTTATATGTCGTCAACATAACGACAGGGATCTGCTTGAGATTGGCATCACCTCGCAATTCTCGTAAAAATTCAATTCCATTCATTCTGGGCATGTTTAAATCTAATAAAATTAATCGCCGCTCTTGCGGGATTGGCGATGGTTCGCCTTCACTTCCTCGCAAGATTGACAATGCTTCTATCCCATCACTAGCTGTGTAGAGTGAATTGGTAATGTTATTTTTCTTAAACGCTCTTTTTACGTTCATGACATCCACTTCGTCATCCTCGACAAGCAGAATATGAATCATTTTGTCTGTCATTATGAAGTTTTATATATTCCATCTTGACTAAAATTGGAGCCTATACACCTCAATCTTTGGAGGGGTTAGGAGTGAGGAGCAAGAGGCGAGGGAAGAAGAATTTGAGTGAGAGACAAAGAGGAAAGAGAGCTGGGGAAGCTGGGGGAGAATTACAATTCCATCATCCGCGCATCCAAAATCTAAAATTCCCTCACCCCTCACTCCTCGCTCCTCACTCCTCACTTCTTCCAAGTAAAATAAAAAGCTGCTCCTTGTCCTGGCTGTGATTTTAGCCAAATAGTACCTCCTTGTTGTTCGACAATTTTTTTGACGATCGCTAAGCCGATTCCCGTGCTTTCGATTGTGTCACGGGGCGACAGAGTTTGGAAGATACCAAATACCTTGTCGTGATATTCGGGCGCAATTCCCTCCCCGTCATCGGCTACGACAAATTCATAATTTGAGGCATACTCTTGCACGGAAATACTGACCTTGCCATCCTGCCTGGGGTGGTATTTAATGGCGTTGCTAATTAAGTTAGTAAAGACTTGTTGTAAAGGCAATTTTTCAGTCACGATTGTCGGCATGGGTGCAATTTCAATTGAGAACGTTTCAGGTGGAGAGAGGGAGTCAACGACCTCTGCTAACAAATCTCCTACAGAAACTTCAGATTTTGGCGTGTCCATCCGTCCGACGCGGGAATATTGCAGCAATCCATTAATTAAGGCTTCCATGCGATGGACGCGCCCCCGTAGTAGGTTCATTTGGTGACGCGTGTCTGCTGTCAGTTTGTCTAATAGATCTTCTTCAATCCATTCTGATAAATTGGCGATCGCTCTCAATGGTGCTTTGAGATCGTGAGAAGCAACGTAAGCAAACTGATCCAATTCTTGATTGCGCTTTTCTAACGTCACGTTGGTTTGCGCTAGCACGGTTGTGAGATAAGTTAATTCCTCTGCCCGCGTTTTGAGTGCGTCTTCCGAAACTTTGCGATCGCTAATATCCAAACAGCAGCCAATATATCCGGCAAAACTCCCGTCGGGGGTAAACCGAGGACTGCCTTTTTCAAAGATCCAACGGTACTTACCATCCGCCCGTCGCAGGCGAAATTCTTGCGTGAACTCTTGCCGACTGTGAAAAGCTGATAAATAAGTTTCCACGCAACGAGAGACATCTTGAGGGTGTACTGCTTCCGTCCAGCCTTCACCTAATTCCTGTTTTAAGCTGCGTCCGGTAAAATTTAACCAAGACTGATTGGCAAACTCCCACAAACTGTCAATCCCAGCCATCCAGATCATCACGGGTGCGCTGTCTGCCATCGTGCGAAATCGAGCTTCGCTTTCCCGCAATTCTGCTTCTGTTTGCTTGGCTGTGGTGATATCAAACATCAATCCCCGCAGTTGAGATTTTCCCTCGCGATCGCGGGCAAAGTGCAGGCGATCGCGCAGCCACACCACGCGCCCGTCTGCGGCTATGCAACGGTATTCCAAACTACAATCGCGACCTAGCTTTTCCTGGTGGTAAGATTGTACTACCCTTGCCCGATCTTCAGGGTGAATGAGATTCTGCCAAAAGTTCGGCTGCTGTAGCCATTGCTCCACAGGGTAGCCTAAAATTTCTGCTGCACTTTGACTGACGAAGGTAAATCGCGCCGTTGCTGGATCGTATTCCCAAACAATCGTGTCTTCCAGCCCGTTGACTAAATCTTGAAATCTCTGTTGTACGGCTTCTAGTTGTGCTGTTTTTATTGGTGTCTTTGCCGATTCCGGCTCGGTCGATTTTACTTCGGTTCGATCGATACAAGTGACTTGCCGATCCGGTACGTCACTCGCTTCTGGGATAACTTGTTCTTGCCACCAATAATAGTTTCCATCTGCTGCCAAAACTCTGTAGGAGACAGTGTAAGCCTGCTGGCAAGCGATTGCTTGCTGCCGCTGCTGGTAATAGCGATCGCGATCTTCAGGATGGATGGTCTGCCAAAGTTCCCCAGGAACTGTTTCTATTTGGCTCATTTAGTTTTTGACTGTATTAGCAACTTTATTTTTATGCTAGAGAAAATTTTATGACACTGTTCGATTAATAAAATTTATCCAACCAGTATCTCAGCTAAAATATTAACTTACTAGAGTGGTATGGAAGGGTAAAAACCAAATATTAGAATTTCCGAAAACTCCTTTTGCATAAGTCTTTCTGGTAGTTTGTAATAAAAATTGTCGCCTTTTATGCCAAAAAAAAAAATCTACAACTATTATCGAATTAAGTTTTATTATAAGTTTAAGCTAAGATACCTCAAATTTAAAAAAATTTAAAACACGAGGATAGCCAAAAGTTCTCTCTTGAGGGGGATGAAAAAACCTGGGTAAAAGTATTAAAGCCATAAGTAGAGGTTTTTGCAGGATAGCAAAAGATTGTCTAGGCAATGATGGAGCATGAAAGCTGATGAGGATGGCAATGTAAATAAAAGTACTAAGATTGAATTGTTGAACAAAGCTAGAGTTAAAAACTTACTTGATATAGCACTCCTACAAGAGTTTATGGAATGGCTAGAGCAGTGAGTAAGGGCTGCGTCTACCTCGCTTTGAATCCCACTTGACTTTCAGTTGTAGGACATGCAGCCAAAGCATCATCTGTCATTTAGTACCAAACCAATGACAAATGACCAATGACAAATGAACAATGTAAAAAACATGAGTAAAATTCGCGTTGCTTTAATTGAAGACCACGACCTCACTCGCGTCGGGATCAGAACAGCACTACAACAGCGGCAAGAACTTGAAGTGGTAGGCGAAGCTGCCAACGCTAGCGAGGGTTTGCAGTTATTGCAGACAGTCCATCCCGATATTGCGATCGTGGATATCGGTTTACCTGATAAAGATGGCATTGAACTAACTAGGGAGATTAAGGCAGCCGCAAGCGAGGGAGAAGGATTCACTACCAAAGTTTTGATCTTGACTTTGCGAGACAATCGAGAAGCAGTGTTAGCTGCTTTTGCGGCGGGGGCTGATTCTTATTGCATGAAGGATATTAGTTTCGATAACTTACTAGAAGCATTGCGCGTCACCCACAGCGGTAATGCTTGGATCGATCCCGCGATCGCCCGCATTGTTTTACAGCAAGTCAAACCCGCACCTGCCGAAGTTCCTGCTGCTGTAGTCGCCGAAGTTAGTAAAGAAGACAAAGACAGCAAAACTGTTGCTATCCATGCAGCTGATGAAGACTACGACCAAATGTTAGCTGCTTACCCCCTCACCGAAAGGGAATTAGAGGTATTGCAACTAATTGTAGAAGGTTGTAGTAATGCTGTAATTGCGGAAAAACTATACATTACCGTTGGTACGGTAAAAACCCACGTCCGCAACATCCTGAACAAACTCTGCGCCGATGACCGCACCCAAGCCGCAGTCCGCGCCCTGAGATCTGGGCTAGTTGGCTAGGTTTTTGTAGAGGCGCGATATATCGCGCCTCTCCAGAGAAATATTTAAAAAAGTTCGACTTAATAGTAAGTATTACTATAAATTTTGTTAAGTTAGGTTTATCAATCGGTAGTGAATGTCTAATAGTGGGGTAAAGGGTTGCATAACAAGGTCAAAAGAGGCAAGTGCTAAGTTTGAGTTTTTCCTCTGATGGCAAGCTATGCGATCGCTTGAAATTGGGCGTAAGATTCAGAACCTAGATATACCCATGACACAGTTATTTGCTTTGTCTTTGCGCTACCGTCTTGATGATGAACTACCCTGGTTGGAAGCAATCGATCCTAGCCGTCACTACTGGATTGCTGTTAATGGCGATCGCAGCGCGATCGTAGCAATTCCGGGGCTAACAGTCTCCTCATTTGACGAGTTCAAGCAAGCAATTCGGCAATTTAGAGCCTTGCAAGCAGGGGAACAAATGTCTGTAGCACGGGCAGCCAGTACTTGTACTATTTACTGCATCAGTTCTAACTGTTATGCCATCTCCGCAATGGTGAATGGCGCTGCTGTATGGCACTTATTCGATTATGAAACTTTAGAGAGTCTGCTAATGACTGCATATCCAGACTGGCAATGCAGTCCTAAAGATATCGAAATGGGTCGCCAACTCCTAGCAAAATCTTTTCAGCAAGTGTTGGCTTAAAGTACCTAAGACTTACAACTTCCTATCGCTTCAAACTCAACAACTCCTGCGGTGAGGCTAAGAGTTTGATTTTTGTGGCAGCAATTTCTTGCTGAGAATTGAGTAAAAAGAACCAAGAAACGTTTACCCCAAACAGAGGGGTTTGCACTTTCCCCACGACTTGCACTTCCAAATCGCCATTTTCCACACTTTGGGAAATTCCTCGCTCTGGCTCTAACTTCATTCCCTGAGCTTCCCGCTGCAAGAAAGTAGCGATCGCCTCTCGTCCCAAAATTCCTTCTTCAAAAGGAGGATACATCACTCCGTCTGTAGCGAATAAATTTGCACAAGCTTGATAATTTTCTGTATTTAAAGTGTCAAAGTAACGAATAATGGTAGATTCTGTAATTCCTGCTATTTGTTGTACCGTATCCTGTGGCGATCGCGTTGATGCTTCCATGCGATTCATTAATCCCTCTCGACAAAAACAGCTTGCTCTTAACGCCCACGATCGCATATAAGAGCAGGTCAAAACCTGCCCCTATAGAAGGATTCTAGAATTTGTCATTCGCGATTCGTCATCAGTCATTTGGGTGTAATATCCGAATGACACATAACGAGTGACCAGATATCAAATTAGCCGCCAGCCACTCGCCAATGACAAATGACTAACTTAACCAGCGACCAAATCAAACAAAAAGCCTTAGAATTAGGGTTTCACAAAGTCGGCATTGCCGCAGTGGAAGCAGTAGGAACTGCGGAGCGGCAGAGGTTGCAAGCTTGGTTGCAACTGGGATATCAAGCAGACATGGCATGGATGGCAAACCCCAAGCGCGAGGATATTCGTTTAGTCATGCCAGAAGTGCGATCGCTAATTTGCGTGGCGCTCAACTATTACACTCCTCA
This sequence comes from Chroococcidiopsis sp. SAG 2025, assembly GCF_032860985.1. Taxonomy (GTDB): domain Bacteria; phylum Cyanobacteriota; class Cyanobacteriia; order Cyanobacteriales; family Chroococcidiopsidaceae; genus Chroococcidiopsis. Next base: position 3,768,663 of record NZ_JAOCNC010000001.1, on the reverse strand, counting down.
CCAGCATTCTACAGATCCAACAAATGCAAAAATTTCTCGTTATGGTTGGGGTAGAGATTATCACAAGGTATTGCATAAAAAGCTCAAAGCCTTGAGTCAGTGGTTGCGATCGCAAGTAGCAGATATCCAAACGCGGTTCTATGCTGATACGGGTCCAATTCAAGATAAAGCGTGGGCGCAACAGGCAGGTATCGGTTGGATCGCTAAAAATGGTAATGTGATTACACGAGAATATGGTTCTTGGGTATTTTTGGGTGAAGTGCTGACTGACTTAGTTTTGACCCCAGATCGACCCCATACGCAACATTGCGGTAATTGTACTCGCTGCATAGAGGCATGTCCCACACAAGCAATTACGCAGCCTTTTGTCGTCGATGCCAATCGCTGCATTGCTTATCATACAATCGAAAATCGTGCCGAACAGTTACCTGAAGCGATCGCTTCCCGTCTTGATGGTTGGGTAGCTGGTTGCGATATTTGTCAAGATGTTTGTCCTTGGAACCAGCGTTTTGCGCGCACGACAGATATTAACGAATTCCATCCTTATGCACACAATCTCGCACCAAAACTCACAGAACTAGCAACAATAGAAGACGGCGAGTGGGATCGGCGCTTTACAGGTTCAGCCTTGCGGCGGATCAAACCCGAAATGCTGAGAAGGAACGCCCGTGCTAATCTTGAATCGTCGGCTACGATTGTTTATTCCGATTCACTGTAATGACCATTAAGGTGATATTTTTTGATTTTGACGGTACTATTGCCGATACACTTCACTCCATTGTCGGTATTACTAATCGCTTAGCTGTAGAATTCGGACATAAACCTATCAGCACCGCAGAAATTGCTCAGATTAAAAACCTGAGTTCGCGTCAAATTATCAAACAATCAGGAATTTCAATTCTCAAATTTCCCCTGTTAGTTGCTAAAGTCAAATCAGAGTTGAATGCAGAAATTTCTAAAATTCAACCTTTTCCCGAGATTAAAGAAAATCTACTCGAATTGAGAAAACGAGTCGATAAAGTCGGCATCCTGAGTTCTAACTCTAAAGATAATATTTTTGCTTTTTTGGAACTCAATGATATGGATTATTTATTCGATTTTATTTATACAGAAGCCGCTCTCTTCAGTAAAAGTAGAGTCATCAAAAAGATTTTGAAGCAAGAGAAGATTGCACCGTCAGAGAGTGTCTATGTCGGAGATGAAACCAGAGACATAGAAGCAGCAAAAAGAAGTAAAGTCACTGCGATCGCCGTTAGTTGGGGTTTCAACTCCGCCGCAGCCCTGGAACAATATCAGCCCGATTTTCTCATCCACCAGCCAGCAGAACTGATCGCGGCGATCGATAAATTAAATACTAGTTGATGGTTGGTGGTAATGGGTAATGGGTAATGGGTAATTGGTAGTTGGTTCTCCCTTGCTCCTCTACTCCCTACTCCCTACTCCCTGCTCCCTACTCCCTACTCCCTGATAACTGCCTACTCCTCGTCTGTTTCCATATCTTCCATCAGGCTGACTCGATCGATCGCAAATCCTAATTGCGTCGCTAACTGAACAAATAAGTCAATTTCTTCCTGTTGCCAATTTCTCGGTTCGGAACAGTGATGGGCAATTAACAATCCCAGTAATTCATTGTTTTTCAAGATTGGTGCTACCAAATTAGCTTTAACTGCAAACTGCTCTAATAATCGGCGATAGCAGTCTTCAACTCGTCCCTCTTGGTAAATATCATCAATGACTGTGACATGACCTTGCTTGTATATTTCGGCATACTTTTCTCTCATGCAAGGATCGTCAATTCTCACTCTTAAAGTTTGGGGCCAGCCTGGGGCAACAGACTCTGCCACGACAATGCCATCCCAATTACTAGAATCTAGACCGTAAACGATGACGCGATCGGTTTTGATTGCACGTCTGACTTCTTTCACAGCAGTTTTCAGTAGCTCTTCTAAAAATTGAGCTTGCTGAATTCGCAAAGTAATTTCCGTGAGTAAATCGGCACGTTCGGCATCGGCTTCCTGCTTTTCTAAAAATGCAACTTGTTCGGATGCTATTCCTACCTGTTTTGCCAAATGGGAGAATAACTCAACTTCATGAGGCAGCCAAACTCTAGGTTCAGAACATTGATTAACAATCAATAAACCAAATAGTTGACCGTTTTTGGTAATTGGCGCTACCATCTGCGCTTTGATCGCAAACTGTTCTAACAATTTAATATGACAATCGGTCAGTTCTCCCCCATAAATATCGTGAGTCACGCAAATTCGACCATTGATATACTTGTCTACGCCCTCGTTCGACTCAGAAAAATACGTGTCGGTAATTTTAATCTTTAAGCAGGAAGGTAAGCCAGGTAAAACAGATTCAGCGACAACATTACCACTCCAGTCAGGATTAAATTGATACACAAAAACTCGATCGGCGCTGAGAGCGCGGCGTATTTCTTTTGTAGCGGTTTTTAATAACTCATTGAGATATTGTGCTTGTCGAAACTTGAGCGAAATTTCTGTCGCTATTTTAGCTGACTCAATCGTGGCAATTTGTTGATGGTTAACATCCACCTTTTCCAGTGCCGCACTATTGAGAATTGCTAGCGGAGAGTAAGAGTCATCCGGTTCTAATTTCGGCTTGTCATCTGCATCGACAACAGATTTTGCTGGACGCATGGCACGATTGGCAAAAAAAGCAGTCAACAAACCAATTAGTAGCAGCGATGCGACAACAGTTTCGATTAAAAGAGTCACTGGCAGCTGAGTGGGAGAATCAGCCAGGTCTGGATTGTCCACGCGGGCTTCAGCTTGGGCATTAAACTGCGGGACTACGCGATCGTCAGCTTGCGCAAGGATTTTGTCAGTCAAAACTGGCAAAATCCCAACAGCAATAATTAACGCTACGAGCTTGGTTCTAAAACTGCTTTTTTGCCACCAAAGGCGATGTTTGGGAAGCTGAGTTGCTGGGTCTGGATTATTCCGGCAAGATGGCGGATAATTGTCTCTAGAGTTGTGAATTTTTATACTGCTAAAATTATTATCCTGTATACATTTAGAGGTAGTGGTACGGCTACTGGTGGAATACTGCTCGGCAAGATGGGAAGGAATTTGACTCATGTGCGCTCGCTTGGCTAATACTCTGAAAACTACTGCCGAAAAACTTTCACATTTAGCATATTGAGGTCATTTTTAAATTTTTGCAATACTTTTCAACATAGGTAGCCGCATTTAGCTTTTTAAATTTAGACATATGTACTTACTTCTCGGTCAACTTGTTTATACCAGCTTTGCCGGCAAAGGATTCAAAACTGTTTGCAGTCCGCAGGTTTCGCCAGAAATTCAGCAAGCTTTCTTGCAACATGTAGTTTCCCAACATTGGGATTCTTACAATCCTCCAGAACCCAAATATCGTGCGGCTTACATATATCAAATCGACTCAGAGCAAACTTTGTTTGGCTGGTTATACAACGATGGCGTGGATGAGCTAGGACGCGGCAACGTACCATATTTCATTTGTTATTACATTTCAGAACCACTGTTTGATTTTCAACTAGCAAATATATTTACTTGTTTGGAGCGAGGACCAGTAACAATCTTAGATCGACATCAGCCTCGCGCATATATAAAAACCAAGGTTTTATCGAATTTGTGGGACTACCAACCAGCAAAAGCAGGGGTGTCAACTCCTCTATACCTGCGACAGCAAAGCTATAGAGACTTGCGCCAAGGAAATTTGTTGGAGCTATTTGTGCCGATTAACGCACAGGAAAGTGCCGTCGATTTCCCAGAAAGAACTTACGAGCAGCAAATGGCGAATCTCTCGATTTATACTAGTTATGCAATTGATGGCTTAGAGCTTGAACCGGGGCAAGTTCTCGCAGCAGATGCTGCGACTATTGCAGTCGATCCGATCGCCTCTAAGAGTCAGTCAAAACCTAAGTTACCGTTGTATCAGTTCTACAAACAAACATTAGGAAAAGATCGAGAGTCAGAAAGTTTGATTCAGAAGGGTTCGACAAATTTATTATCTAAATACAAAAAAAATTCGACTGCCAGCCGCGATCGCCACTCTATGTCAGCAAATTCTAACTCCGGTCGCTTGGCATTAGCAGGAAATAACTTCTCTCCAGTCGATTTGAAGCCGTTGGCATTAGGACAAACAGTTGATAATAATGCCGAACGCCTGACTTGGGGTTATAAAAACTCTCAACTTTGGCTCAAAGTTGGCATTTTAGCAAGTGCGGTAGCGCTCGGGTTTTCGCTATACGGTCTGCTCCATTCGGGTATGTCTAGTACCGATTCGCGAGTCTACGTAGCATCGCAAGTCAAGCGCGATCGAAACTACAAAGCCTTGGCAGCAGTTCCTAACGTCCCTTCAGGTACGTTTCGATATGGTGGCTCTACCACTTTTGCGCCACTGCGATCGCCCACAACTGTCGCGACGATTGCCCAAGCTCAGCCACAATTTAAACTACTCTACACCGATCCTTATAAAAACAGACATGGCTCTACCGTAGGCATCCAAATGTTGCTAACAGGTAAACTCAGTTTCGCACAATCTTCTCGCCCGATTCGAGCGGCAGAATTAAGACAAGCCCAACGACTCGGTTTTACTTTAGAACAAATTCCCGTTGCGATTGATGGCATTGCTCTATATGCCAATCCTCAAGTTGCCGTTACTGGGTTAACGCTGTCCCAAGTTAAAGATATTTTCACTGGGAAGATCGTTAACTGGAAACAACTCGGTGGTTCCGATTTACCGATCGTACCCATTAGCCGCGATCCTCAAGTCAGCGGTACTGCTGATTTTCTGCAAAAAAAGTTCTGGCAGAAGAAAATTTTGGCTCCAACGTGCGATTAGTTAACACGACAACCGATGCTATTCGTATCGTCGCCAAAACTCCAGGCGGAATCAGCTACGCTACTGCCTCAGAAGCAGTTCGCCAACAGAGCATAGATCCTATTTCTTTAGCAACCATCTCTCCCTTGCCACCGGCTGCTAGTAACGGTGGCTTTGTTTCTCCTTTCGATCTGCAACGCAAAAATGTCGCTAATACTACAGCTTTTGCTAACGGTACTTATCCCTTAACTCGTCGCCTTTACATCATCGTCAAGCGAGATGGCAGCGTTGACGAACGCGCTGGGATTGCCTACACAAATTTATTGTTTTCTGAAGAAGGACAGCAACTCGTGGAGCAAGCCGGTTTTGCCCCTTTGCGCCTACGCTGAGATTTGACCTTCTAAATACTCGCAAAAGTGAAAAAAATCTATTTTTTTACGTCTGGAGATTTCTTTTATCAGATAAACTTTTTTATCTAAATATATTAGCTTTTACGAATTGTCTAGCCTGCCTCTAATGCTCAATGAAGACTCTAAGTTTTTTCTTTAAAACAGTGGACTGGCTGATGACTTGCCACTATGCTCGAAAGAGAGGGTTTGTCAGCCTAATAACCGCCAACAACTGTTTTATTCAAATGCAAGACATTATAAAAACACACGGCTGCGAACTTCACGGAGTTGCTACGCCTCGTTCAACTAGAACGCGCTATATGCAATCTCTTTAGAGTCTAAATGTGCGTTTTTAGGAGCAGCATCAGAATTGCAGGTAGATCGATCGCATTTGTATTTATTCTACTGTCGCAGCAAAATCAAGTGTAATCCTTGGAGTTATTTGCTAGCGATGCAGTGAATAGTGATGTATGGTATTTAACTTTCAGGAATAATAACTTAGTGCTATGCTGCTGCTAATCAATCTCACGTAACAAATCAGCTAATGTTACAAAAACTCTAGATCCAAAAAAACTATGTCAGTGAAACTTCGCAAGCAGCATCTAACCGTGTTCCCTCAAAACTTACCAAAAAATATAACATTTAATCTTTTAAGCATCGGGCAAAGAGGCGTAGGAAAAACGGTTTTCCTCGTCGGTAGCTATACGGAGCTACAGACTGAAAATTCCAAAAAGCAACCGCACAAATTATGGTTTGAATGCCAAGACAACCAGGTAAAGGAAAACGTAGATAAAATTCTTAAATATATAGACCAGACCGATCAGTATCCACCACCGACGATGAAAGTCGTCAACTTCAGCTTTAACCTAAAACGACAAAGCTTGTGGGGTGAAAAAACAGTATGCCATTTCCGCTGGAATGATATCCCTGGAGAAATCTGCGACGTTCACAACTCTGATTTTCGCGAACTCGTGTTTAACTCGCATGGCTGCTGTGTGTTTATTGATGCCTATGCTCTCAGGCACAGCGATGCTTACATTCAAGTATTGGAAAATATCTTTGAGCAAGTCATGGCATTGACGAGTTTGGTTTATCTCAATGGATTAAATTATCCATTAGCTATAGTGCTAACTAAGTACGATCTATTAGAATCTAATGCAGCAACTCAAAAAGTCATCAAAAATAAATTAGAACCTTTAATCGCTCATCTTAATAACGTCAAAGCTCGCTACGAGATTTTTCATTCCTCTATACCTCTAGTGCGAGAAAACAACGCAGTAACTCTCAAACCCAAAGGAATAGCCATCGCTTTTCTTTGGTTAGTGTGGGAGTTAAACAAAATACATAGCTCCAGTGCAGATAGTCAGCTTTTGGGATTAATTCATCGCATTATTCCTGGCGATGCAAACGCTCGCTCGAAGAATCCTAACGGAGTCATGCAATCTCTATTCGATTCTAACCGCAAACCGAGTACTCAAAGCGATCGCCACTCCTCTATTAGAGAGAAAATGGGGTCGAAACTCGGGTGGTTCCTCGGCATTGGTTTAGTTGGAATAGCTCTATTGTCCCTACTCGGTTACCAACGGTCTACTTCACAGATTCGCACGGGTGAAGCATTGTACGATGTTGAAGCTTTACAACAAGCTGGAAAACTAGATAAAGCGATCGCTTCGTTAGAACAACTAGTACAAAACAATCCCGATAATATAGATTTACGTTTGCGTTTAGCAGAGCAATACGAGCTAACAGGTAATGCTGCTGGTGCGGAAAAAACTTACGACCAAATTTTGGCAAGACAAAGCAATAACCTTAAAGCTTTAGTACGCAAAGCCGTGCTGCGTCAAATTCATAAAGATAGTCAAGGTGCGGCTCAGTTATTTGAGCAAGCAGAAGCAGCGGCTCCAGATGCTCTGAAACCGCAAATTCGCACCTTAGCCAAAAAAACCTTAAATTCTTCTCAAGAAAATCAGAAGTTGAAAGGAGCGAAAACCACAGAACTCAAGAGCGATTGATAGGTTTTATACTCCAGATAATTGCGGCTAGCCCTCAAATCTTCTCTGTCCGTATAGGGGATGTAGCTTTTAGGCTGCTCAAAATTTGTAGTTCGATTGGCAACTTGCCTCTAGCCTCTTTTTGATGAGTGTTGCGTTCAGAGAAGTTCTTCCATTAAAAAAGTCTTTACTAGAAGTGAATTGGCTGTATAATAATTTACAACGCTATCAAGATCGTTTGGATAATATGCAGTTGTCAGAGAAAAAACGTTACAGTCTTGATGCGCGCACTACTAGTAAAAGCTAGCTTAACAACCAACAGCCGATCGGCAATTTATAGGTTGAATGCTAGCAGATTTACCGAAATAATGTATGAAGAAAAGCCGCAAGTTGCAATTAATAATTCTGTGGTTACCTATATCTAGTTTTTGCTTCTGTTTCAATTTCTTTTCAATCGATATAGTAAGAGCAGAAGCATGTTCCAATAGTGAAATTAATTCTTATATAACAAAACTAGGCAACACTAATGAATGGATATTCACTGTAGCAGCGCTGAAAAAGTGTGGCGATCGCGCAGTAAAAGCATTGAGTCAAGAATTACAGCAAAAGGACGAAAGTATTAGAATTAATGCGGTTGCTGCCTTGGGAAGTATGGGGGCGGCGGCGCACTCGGCAATTCCGGCTCTGAGCGTTACAGCTTTAGCAGATAAAAGTTCCGTAGTACGTTCTAGTGCAGCATACGCGCTTGGTAGTATGGGAGTAGCAGCAGAAAGTGCCGTCCCCGCGCTCACAGTTGCACTACAAGATGAAGATAGATCGGTGCGATCGATGGTTGTATCTGCAATTGGTAGCATGGGAGCAGCAGCAGAAAGTGCCGTTCCCGCACTGAGCCAGACGCTCCGCGATCCCGATCGCACGGTGCGATCGAATACTATCTATGCTTGGGCTAAAATTGCAACTGGCTGGCAGCAAAAAGCTGCAACGCTTTCCCATCTCCAATTAGAACAAAACATTCGCGAATTGGAAGCGGCGCTGAAAATTATTGAAACCAGTCAAGAGTTATTTCCAGAAGCAGAGGTAGCGCTCTTACGTCAGTCATCGCAAATACTCAAATCGCATCGATACCCCAACGGGAGCGAGATCGCGCTGAAATTGCTCTTACAGTATCGATGGCTACCCATTGGCATAGTATATATTGCCGCGCTGACATCATTTTGGTCGCTACTCCTCTGGCAGCGTCCGCTGTGGATTTTGGGTATCAACAATGCATTACAACGATACTCTAGCATTGGGTTACCTGGTTTTTCCGGCAGAATGAAATTGCCAATTAACTGGTTAGTTTTAGTTGGTTTTTTCCACTATCATCCCAGAGTGCTGAATGCTTGGTTTGCTACCCAAACGCTCGATCCTCAGACACAGCAGGCACTCACTCAATCTAATTCTGCAAGCAAACCTACTGATGTGCCGTTGTTAGAAGCAGACAGCGTGCAAAAATATGCCAAAGCGATCGCCTGGGAATGTATCAAGCAGACATTTCAGCCAGCCGCAGTCAAACGCGAACAATTACTCAGTGAGATTGGGGCGATCGCCGGATACGATACAGCTAAAATTTACCTAGAACATTTAGAACAGAATCTCGGTTTGCTGCAAGCGATCGGTAAGGCACAAGATAAAGTGCGCTTTACTCACGATCTGTTAGCAGAATATCTGGCTAGCCAATATCTCGTAGAATTATGCTGTGACAATGAAAACAACTGGCGTAAGTTTTTGGCGCGAGTAGACACCGTTCCCGATTGCGTGGCGATGAAGAGATTTTTATTATCTGTACGAGACTGCTGCATGGCTTTACAGGCAACAGTAAAAGTTCCTAGCTTTGTGACTGAAGAACTGAGTCAACGTGCTGGCATCGCTCAAAAATCACCGTCACAGATCCAGGCTGTATGAGCTAGTGGAAATTGGTAATGGACTGACAACTTTGTAGAGACGTTACATGTAACGTCTCTACACTGACAACTGATTCGCTAAACTACTCGTATAAGGACGATAGTATTAGCAATTCATGACACCCGAAGAAATTGCCAACACCCTAACAGATTTATTTCATTCTGCACCCGTACAAGCGATCGCTCCTGGTTCCTGGCAAATCGAAACACCGGAATTTCGCCTATTAGTTCTGCTATCAGACGATCGCTCTTGGCTGCGAGTATTATTACCAATTTTATCGGCGCAGGCAGCTCAACCGTTTTTGGAACAGTTACTCGAAGCTAACTTTGACGACACTCAGGAAGTGCGCTATGCCTTACATCAAGGAGTCGTGTGGGGAGTCTTTCAGCACAGTCGTGAAAGTTTGAGTACGACAGATTTTACCGATGCGATCGCGCGCTTAATTTCCTTAAATCAAGCGGGGTTAACAAATGCATTTAGCCAATTGGTAGAAACGAAACTACGGCAAATCGTCATAGCGCAAAAGCAGCAAGGACAATCTCTAGAAGCTACCCTGCAAAATCTGAGCAGAATGTACGACGAGGGATTGCTAGGCGACTTACAACAAGGAGCGGAGTCGCGGGAGCAAGTCATGGCAGCATGGAAATATCAGTTAGAAAGGTTGTGGTTGGAAGTAGAACCATAATGGATATTATTCAAATCCTCCGGCAAGACTACCAAAGATTCCCAGACAACCAGACATACAGCATCTATGCTTCAGATGTCTTTTTCCAAGATCCCCTCAACCGTTTTCGTGGTGTCGAGCGATACAAACAGATGATTAATTTCATCAACACCTGGTTTATTGCGGTCAAGATGGATTTACATGATATTCGCCAAGAAGGGGATACCATCAAGACAGAGTGGACGTTGAGTTGGAATACTCCCCTCCCCTGGAAACCTCGCATTGCTATTCCTGGCTGGAGTGAGTTACACCTCAATCCCCAAGGATTAATTGATTCCCATATCGATTACTGGAACTGTTCGCGATTAGATGTCGTAAAGCAACATTTTGGTAGTGGGAAGGGGTGATGGGGATGTCATTTGTCATTTGTCATTTGTTAGTTGTCAGCTACTAATGGAAGCGGAGTAACCCTGATGATTGCTAGTCCACAATTACAATGGATATCGCCGCAAGAGTATTTAGAATGGGAACCCATGCAACAACTGCGCCACGAGTATATCGACGGCGAAGTTTTTGCCATGACTGGAGGAACAAAACCCCATAATCGCATTGCTTTAAACTTAGTCACTGCTTTAGATAGCCATCTGGCTCAAAGCAGTTGCGAAGTGTATATTTCAGACGTGAAAGTACAAGTTGCTACTGCTAATAGTTATTATTATCCAGATGTTGTTGTTACCTGCGATCCGAGAGATCGGGAATCTAATTCAATCATTCAACATCCTTGCCTAATTGTCGAAGTTCTTTCCCCTTCTACAGAAGCATACGATCGCGGTGGTAAGTTTGCTCGATATCGTCAGTTAGAAACTTTGCAAGAATACATTTTAATTGATTCCGAGCAAATCGGTGTAGATTGTTTTCGTCGCAACGAACAAGGTTTGTGGGTGCTTTATCCTTATGCGACAGAAGATACGATAACTTTGGCAAGTGTGGGGTTATCTATACCTGTAGCTGCACTTTATCGCCAAGTCAAATTTGAGACGAACAAAGCTGAGAGTTAGATCACGATCGCATTTTGCACTTTCATCTTTTCCGACAGATATATTCAGTCATAGTTGGTGAAAAGTAATTCGATTCAAATTCAAATCCAACACGATCCAGCATTCCTTCTATAATCCAAGCAAAAGTGCTGTACTCTTCCCGAACGTGCGTTTCAAAATCACCGATTGTAAAACCTTCGCCAAAGGGTTTTGCTACTCTTTGAATCCATCGTTCGATTTGAGATTGATACTCATCGGGAGGAAAAGAGAAGATAACATCTCTTATATACAAAACACCTCCATGTGTGAGCATAGCAGCTATGCGTGATAATGCTACTTGTTTCCAAAAATCAGGTAGGTGGTGTAAAGCTGCTTTCGTGACAACAAAGTCTACAGGCGCGGCTTGATGTTCGTAGCTTAAGAAACCTGCGTGATGAAATTGAATATTCTCAGCTTTAGCTTCAATAGCTTTTTCTTGAGCATAAGCCAACATTGCTTTCGATACATCTACCGCATAAACATCAGCACCCGCCAATGCTGCTTGAATGGCAAAAGTTCCCGTACCTGCACCCAAATCGATAACTGTATGTCTGCGAGAAATACCCAATTGCGCTACAAGCGATCGCTCTGCTGCTACTGTAGAAGACGTTTGATTGCGATCGAAAGCTGCGACTTCTGCGGGATCTTCAAAATCAACGCCAACTTGTTGTAAGTCATTGTAGTGCCAAGTAGGAATCTGCATAGTTCTTTTGCCTCAGTAATTCCTTGCTGCAAACAAGATAAGACATTAATTCGAGCCTAAGCGCAAAACAATACTACCCTGAAGCACATCAGTGCGATCGCCATAACTACTAGCAGTAATCGATTGTGTTTTGTCAAAAAATGGTTTTGCTGCCACTTCTAATAATTTAACTAAAGGGAATTGACGCTCTAAAATTTCTCGACTTCTAGGTAAATTCAAATATAAATAACCCTGATTCGGCTGAGGAATAGCTTTTATGGCAGATTGAAACTGAGAACTTTTCAATAAAGAATCGGTTTTTGCTGCTTTTAAAGCTGCATCCATTGCTGCAACTGAAGACGTGAAAATTTCGTATTTATCTATGCTGGTATAAACACCTTGAACTTTAGCTTTAAGAGTGAGTAACGAGCGATCGCCTAACTCAGATGCACTAGATGAAACTGGATTTATCTGCATCCAAGCATAGATTTTTTGCTCGTTAGAAAATAGAGGTGTAATGCTCAAACCTCGATTTTCAGCAATTACATTAAAGCGCTCGATCGCTAAATCTGTCTCTTCAGACTTCTCGGCAACAAAAATCCAGTCAGCAGTCGGATTGGTATCTTTTTGGGGTAGCATTCCTAAAGCATATTCCCCTACCACCCAGCTAAAAATATCTTGCGAAATATCTATACCCCAGCTATCTTGTAATTTAGCTAATGGTTGAGCGATCGAGCGCGAAATCGCATCATTACTAGAACCAGATAGGACAGTTGTAATTTGTCTCCATAACTGATTTAAATTAGTATTTTGTAAATGGCTTAAATCTAAACCCGCGATCGCTAAATTGGCTGTTGTAGGTAAATATTGTAATGCTTGCACGGGTTCAGATAGCATCTTGCCAGCAGGAGCAAGTTCTGTCCGATCGGCAGCAGCAATTGAGGTTTCTGCGACAATTCCTTGCGGATTCAATTTTAAGGCAATAATTTGACTGTCATAAATTTGCTCTTGCGGTTCTTTCCCTAACCAAGTTGTCACTTGAGGCAAATTGAGGAAAATTATGCCAATTCGCTCGGCAGGTAATAAACTTAATGCGTGTTGATATTGAGCAGAATCGTTCAAACTCAGATCGGGTGCTTGGACGTTATTAATTGCCTCTCGCAATACTTTAGGATGGTTGGCAAATAAAATAAAGCGATCGCCCACTGCTGCGCCGACTAATTTCGGGAACCCGTACGGGCGGGTTTCCAAACCCGCCCGTACAGGAGTCGGGAGTCGAGAATTGGAAGATTCGCTGTCGGAGAAAATATTAACACCTTGATAAGTTTCTGAAACTAAATCTCTACCCGCGATCGCCCGTTGGGAAAATAATAATTGTAAAAATTCTCTACTTTTAGCCGGATTTCTACTAGTTAATACCATTAAATATCCTGGCTGATTGCCATTTGTCGCATCGCGATCGATATCTGGACTCGTCAAAGCCAAAGTAACTTCTTCCCCCAACCAAGGTTGAATATCTTGGCGATAGTCGAGACTGCTACTAGCTAGTAAACTAGACTTAAAGCGTTCTAGTTCCTGACGCGACTGCCTGCGATCGCTCGGACGCGCTGCCAATTGTCGCAAAGACTCTAGTTTTTCTGGATTGACTAGCAAAGATACCATTGCAGGTGCTTGCTTAGGCACAAATATCGCTGCTGCTGGTGTATTTGTCGTACCACCTCGTAGTAAGCTGAGAGGACTTTGGCTATTAATCCAATAAAAACCGCCAACGCCAATTAGTAGCAGCACCACCACAACAGTTGCTATGGCAGAAAAAAATAAGCTTCGCTTCATGATAATTTACGAATGTCTGGCTAATTGTCATCGGTCATTTGTCATTGGTCATTTGTAAGTCAGTGCGATCTAATGACAACTTTGTACAGACGTTACATGTAACCTCTGTACACTGACAACTGATATCTGTCCCTAACCCACAGCCCCTCATTATGAATCCTTTTAGCCAAATTAGTGTAGAAGAACTGGCTCAGATGTTAAGTTCTGATGCTAGAGAGCAACTGCAATTGATCGACGTGCGCGAACCCAATGAAGTCGCGATCGCTCATATTGACGGGTTTGAAGTTCTACCCTTGAGCCAATTTGCTGATTGGGCTGATTCTATCCCCGCACGCTTCGATCCTCAAGCAGAAACCATAGTCATGTGCCACCACGGTATTCGTTCGGCTCAAATGTGCCAGTGGTTGAGCCGTCAAGGTTTTACAAATCTTAGAAATTTAGCAGGGGGAATTGATGCTTACTCCACTGCGATCGATCCATCTGTTCCTAGATACTAGGACAGTTATCAGGGAGCAGGGAGCAGGGAGCAGAGGGGCGGAGGGGCAGAGGAGCAACAACTGTCTTCACGCAGTGTAGCGTAGCGTTTACTGTCAACCATCAACCGTCAAACCCTTCACTACTCACTGTTCTCCGTTCCCATCCCCAACGGCGTTCAGTAATAATTGCTACCAAACAGTTTTTAATTTTAAGCAAAAGTACAGTCTATATTAGATTTAGGGTTGCCGAAGTTACACAAAGTATAGCTCCGGTCGAATTTGTCTAGGTAGAAGTTTTAACTCTGCCGGATGTAGGTCATAAGATTTAACATGTATATATTGACAGACAGTAAGTTTTATGTAGACTCAGGGTATCTTTCCTAAAAAATAGCTAAAACCGTGCAGGAGTTAAGGCACAATCGAAATATAACTTTGTATTTATTTAAAACGGTCTATCTTTTTTGCTATCTTGAATAACTAAAAATTAAAAAAATCTACAGATTACATTTACATTTTTTAAACTCGCTTCTCATCTCACTAGTCTCGTTTTACCTATGCAAGTGCAGCTTAACGATCGCCAACAGCATATACTTTGGGCTACAGTACGACACTACATCGCCACTGCCGAACCAGTGGGTTCAAAAGCTTTATTGGAAGAATATAACCTCGGCGTGAGTTCTGCAACCATTCGTAACGCGATGGGAGTGCTAGAAAAAGCTGGTTTACTTTACCAACCTCACACCTCGGCGGGAAGAATTCCATCTGACTCTGGCTATCGAATTTACGTCGATCGCCTCATCACTCCTTCAGATGTCTGGGGACGACAAGTAGAACACCTACTCCAAGAGCAATTAAAGTGGGAAGATTGGAGCCTGGAAGCTTTATTAAGAGGCGCAGCGCAGATTTTAGCCAAGGTAAGTGGTTGTATTACTTTAATTACCATGCCCAGCGCTAATATGGCACGGCTGCGCCACATTCAACTGATTCAAATCGAGTCAGGGCGGATAATGTTGATTGTGGTAACCGATACTTATGAAACCCAGTCAGTATTGTTAGATTTGCCGACTTCAGAAGCGGATACACTCTTAGAATCAGATCCAGAAGTTATAGAAAGAGAGCTACAAATACTCTCCAACTTCCTAAATAGCCAACTACGCGGGCGATCGCTGTGTGAATTAGCGTCACTTGATTGGAATCAATTAGACTGCGAATTTCAACAATATGGCGATCGCTTAAAAACTGTATTTGCAGATATTTGTCGGCGGACTCAGCCGCTCCCAACTAGTACTCAAATTGCAATTCGAGGCGTATCTGAAGTCTTGCGTCAACCAGAGTTTGCCGAGTTACAGCAAGTTCAAACAATTTTACATCTATTAGAAGAAGAACAGCAGCAGCTGCTACCTTTTATTTTTGAAGAACCGGAATTAGATTCTAACTCCAGGCGGCGAGTTACAATTCGCATCGGCTCGGAAAATACACTCGAACCTATTCGTGGTTGTACCCTAATTTCATCCACCTATCGTCGCGGTACAGTTCCCGTTGGCAGCGTGGGAGTCTTAGGACCAACCCGTTTAGATTACGAAACTGCGATCGCCATAGTCGAAGCTGCTGCTGATTATCTATCTGATGCATTAAGCAACTAGCGAAGTCAAAAGTCAAAATTCAAAATTCAAAAGTGTTTTACACACAACTGTTTGACAAATGACAAATGACTATTCTACATCTTGCCTTTTTGCATCACTTCTTGTAAATGTTGCCGGATCTCTTGTGCCTGCTGTCTATCTTGTTCGCGTAATTTTTGGAACAACTCTACACAAGGTTGAGAATCCATTGACTGAGCGTCATTAATGTATGTTTCATATGCTTTGACAGCTTCAGCCTTATGGTGTAGCGCTGTGAGCAAATCGTATTCTAAATTGCTCATTGCTCTTTCACTTCCAGTTGCAGTCATAGATTTACCCTCCAAAATTCAAAATCGTAACTAATAACTACCTTACTTACTCAAACGGGAACTTCATCTGTCAAAAAGTGGATGCATGAGGAGTGAGGAGTGAGGAGTGAGGAGTGAGGGAGACAAGGGAGACAAGGGAGAATGACGACAAATGACTAATGACCATTGACCAATGACCGACAAAAACATTGACTCTATCCTGAAACCATATCAGCGCTTCGGCGTACATCTTGGTTTAGAACGAATTCAACGACTGCTGGCTAATTTGGGTAATCCTCAGCAGCAAGTTCCAGTGATTCACATAGCAGGAACGAACGGCAAAGGATCTGTCTGCGCTTACCTGTCTGCCGTACTTAAAGAAGCAGGTTACCGAGTTGGGCGCTATACTTCTCCTCATTTGGTAGATTGGACGGAACGCATTTGCCTAGACGAACAACCGATCGCACCAGAAACGCTACAGCAGACATTGCTACAAGTCCAGCAGGCAATTCCGCCAGACGGGGAAACCCCAACTCAATTTGAAATTATTACTGCTGCGGCTTGGTTATACTTTGCCCAAGTTCAGGTAGATATTGCAGTCATAGAAGTTGGTTTAGGAGGAAGATTAGATGCTACCAACGTTTGCGATCGCCCCTTAGTGACGGTGATTACTTCCATCAGTCGAGAACACTGGCAGCAGCTAGGACCAACCGTAGCAGATATTGCCCGAGAAAAAGCAGGAATTCTCAAACCAAACTGTCCCGCAGTCATCGGACAATTACCATCAGAAGCAGAAACTGTCGTGCGATCGCGTATCGAAGAACTTGGATGTCCCGCTGTCTTTCCCCCGCCATCGCGTCAAATTGAACCAGGTTGGGCAGAATTTCAAATTCAAAACTCCTCTACTCCCTGCTCCCTCAAATACCCCTTACCTCTACTCGGAGACATCCAACTGATGAATTCCGCCTTGGCAATTGCCGCTTTACAAATATTGCAGCAACATGGATGGGAAATTTCGGATGAGGCGATCGCAAATGGAATGGGAAAAGCAAAATGGTTGGGGCGGTTGCAATGGACAACTTGGCAAAATCGTCAACTCCTGATCGATGGGGCGCACAATCCAGCAGCGGCGGAAGCTTTACGTCAATATGTCGATACGCTAGAACAACCCATATGTTGGGTGATAGGAATGCTATCTACTAAAGACCATACAGATATTTTTCGCGCCTTATTGCGCCCCAAGGATGAGTTACATCTTGCCCCTGTTCCGGACCATAGTACTGCCGATCCTGAGATACTAGCAAAGCTAGCCCGTGAAGTTTGTCCCCAACTAGCTACGTGTCACACTTATCCAGATCTCTTCGCTGCATTAGAAGCGGCGACAAAATCATCAAATTTAATGATTCTATGCGGTTCGTTATATTTAGTCGGTTATTTTTTGCAAACAAGTCAGTCGTAGGGGCGGGTTTAGCAGATCGATCCACAACTCCAGAGATCGCTGTGCGCTCGAAACCCGCCCGTACAAAAGCCAAAATTAGCAACAACCGTCAACCGTCAACGATTATTTCCCAGCCTTAGCATCCCACTCTTTCGCAGCATCCGCGATCGCCACATCGACTGTTTTTTCTCCCAGCATGGCGGCTTGGAGGTTTTCGTAAATGGCGCGTTTGAGGACGTTGATATTCTCCATTGCGGGAATTAGCACTTCTGCTTGTTTTAACTGGCTAGCGCTAACCACCCGCGCCCGATCCATTTCAGATTTATCACCTGTAGGCACGGATTTGAAATAGCTATCAGCTAAGGCGGGAATTGTGGAAGGGAGGACGTTGGCGGCTTTGGCAAAGGCGAGTTGATTATCGCTGTTGGTCACAAATAAAGCAAACTTTATTGCTGCGTCGGGGCGATCGCTATCTTTAGGAATCACGAGATTCATGACGGCAACATTCTTTTTACCTGTGGTTCCGGTGATTTCTGGTGCAACAGCAGAAACTTTCGCGATTTCTGGGGCGTTAGTCGAAATTGTTTTGAGAAATTCTGCTCCCGTCCCCAATAAAGCCGTTTCCCCTGCTTGATACATCTCAATGCCGTGGCGATGTCCTTGGGTTAAGGATTCTTGGGGTAAGAGTTCCTGTTTATACAAATCTACCCAGTACTGAAAAGCAGCTTTGCCTGCGGCTGTATTAAATGCTGCTTTACCTTGGTCATCTACCAAAGTTACCCCCATTTGAACGAAAGATTGCAGCACTTCCGATGAGTCCTCTGGAACAAAAGTGGCAAAAAAGGCGTACTTACCAGTTTTTTCTTTGACTTGCTTAGCGACCTGCGCCAGTTCTGCGTAAGTTGCTGGCGGCTTGGCAACACCTGCTTGTTTGAGTAAATCGCTGTTATAAATCGTAACTCGCGTGGTGAGATACCAGGGAATGCCGAAACTTTTGCCGTCGAGCGTACTTGCTTGCCAAATGTTAGGTAAATAAGTGGAACGTACCTCGGGCGAAATTTTATTATCCAATGTCAGCCAAGCATTGCGACCAGCTAACACGGAGGCAAAATCTGGATTTAAGTTAACGACATCTGGAGCTGTTTTCGCTGCGACCGATGTTAAGATTTTGCTCTCCATTGCCGACCAAGGCACGTCTACCCAGTTGACTTTCATCCCAGCATTTTCTTTTTCAAAAGCTTGAATCTTCTGGTTGAAAAAATCGGTGAATTCCGGTTGCAACTGCATCGTCCAAAACTCAATTTGTTGGGTGTTAGAGTTGGACTGAGGAGTTTGAGTAGCGACGTTGCCACTACCGCAACTGACGATCCAACTTAGAACAAAACCCAGTAAGGTAAGAAATATTAATTTTGACGATCGCAGCCTATTTGCAAGTCTTTTGGTCATTGACATTTTTAAGATCGTATGTATTCATTGAACAAGCTTGGTGATTCTAGGTTAAATTGAGTAGCTGTAATGAGTATCAAGTCTTTCAGCTAGACTAATTCTTTACTTCATAGACAAGTAGTAAAACAGTGATTGACCGTCTCAAAAGTTTACTGACAAAGCGTGGATGTGGAGTTGGCATTGAACTAGCTCCTGAACGAATTAATATAGCTCAACTGAAAAAGCAGCGACAGGGTTACAAACTAACAGCTTTTTCCTCCACCCCGGTTCCAGAAGGGCTGTTTCAAGATGGTCAAATTGCTGACCCTCCAGCCCTGGCAGAATTAATTCAAAAGGCACTAACTGACACTAAAATCAAAGCCCAATGGGTAGCGACAGCCGTGCCTGGGCGAGAGTCGATCGTGCGGCTAATTCCTTTGCCAGCAGAGCTAAATGACCAAGAACTGAGGGAAATGGTACTGAATCACGAAGCTGGTTTGTACTTACCCTACCCGCGCGAAGAAGCTGATGTTGACTATCAAAAGCTAGGCTACTTCGTTGATGAAGATGGAATTGAGAAGGTACAAGTATTGCTGGTGGCGACTCGCAAGCAAGTTACAGATACCTATATGGATACCTTCCAACACGCAGGGTTAAAAGTTAATGTCATAGAAATTAACAGTTTTGCCTTGATTCGCACGATTCGGGAGCAATTACGGACGTACAGCACGAACGAAGGCGTAGCGCTCGTCGATGTTCAATTTGATAATACAGAAATTGCCATTATTGTTGATGGAGTGCCGCAATTTTCCCGTACTATTCCCATTGGGACGTATCAAATGCAGAGCGCTCTCCTGCGATCGATGAATTTACCTGCATCTAGGGATACTCAAATGTTGGAGTCATTCACTCTGCCACTGACTAGTGGAGATGATGATGACGAACCAGAAGACATGCCAGATGTAGATTCTGGCACTTTGGCAGTGATGCGGGTTCTAGCCGAATTAGCAGACGAATTGCGTCGCTCGATTGATTTTTACCTCAGTCAAAGTGAGAATTTGGAAATGGTACAGGTTCTTTTGTGCGGACCTGGGGGTGGTTTGGGCAACTTGAGTGAATTTTTCCAACAAAAGTTAAACATTCCCACAGCGCCAATCGATCCAGTAGCAGCACTGTCTTTAGATGTAGACGAGGAGAAAATTACTCCAATGCAAAGACCGGGATTGGGAACGGCGATCGGTTTAGGAATCAGAGGTGCATGGGGCAATGTATAGTTTAGATGTAAATTTTCTCAAAGACCGCACCCCCCAGAAGTCAGGGTTTGCGACTGGTGGAAGCAAAACGCGGATGTCAGCGGTTGGTCAAACACCTCTATTTGTCGGAGCGGCTGTAGCGGCGGTGATTCCAGTGGTGGTTGGAGCTTGGTGGTTATTGTTACAAACGCAAAACACCCAGATGGAAAATAAACTAGCTGCGTTAGATGCAGAGTTAAACCGCTTGGGCTTGCAAGAAGAAGAATTGAAAAAAATTCAAGCTGAAACCAGTGTATTGCAAACAGATACGAAAGCATTAGCCACTGTTTTCAACCAAATTCGCCCTTGGTCGGCAATGTTACAAGACTTGCGCGATCGCATTCCTAGAACGGTACAAATCGAATCGATCAAGCAAATTCCGGCGATCGCTTCCTCTGGCGCACCACCACCACCTGCGGCAGCGGGTAATGCGGCTCCACCACCATCTGCGAACCCATCTGGTGGGATTGAAATTACTGGTAAGGCGCGATCGTTCAGCGATGTGAACGATTTCTTATTAACTCTGAAACAGTCAGCGTTCTTCCAAGCGCCTGACACTCGCATTATTTCAGCAGAACTAGCCGAGGCTGCGGCATCGAATGAAAAATCAGCCGTAAAACCACCGTCACTTGTGAGATATACAATTCAATCTAACTTAAGTAATGTCCCAGCCGCCGATCTGCTCCAAGAGTTAGAGCGTAAAGGGACGTTAGGACTGGTGACTCGGATTCGCACCCTGCAACAAAAAGGAGTCATTCAACCATGACTATTAGTGAAGAATTTATTTCTGTAGAAGCAGATCTTGAGGCTGCACCGTCCTATCCTACTGTTTTTGGCGTGACTCTAACTCCAACGATTAGCGGAGCGCTGCTAGCAGTTGTTGGTCTTGGTTTAGGGGGTTACTTGTTTACTTCGTTTGTCACGCCAGCAATGCAAAAGCATGACGAGCTAACAGCAAAACAAAATGAAAAGCAAAACTTGGTGCAGCAAAAATCCGCTAGCATGGCGCAGAAGCAGCAAGTAGAAACAGAATTAGCGAAAGCAAAACAGCAAAAAGCAGATATTTTGACTTTATTTGCCAACGAAAGTACGCTCGATACTTTACTTATCGATCTCAATCGACTCATACAGTCGGTTAATGGCAAGCAAAACGCTACTGCTAAATTGAAAAAATTTACTCCCGCCAATCAATCAGCCGAAACGATCGCTGATGGTTCGCTTGGTACTGATGTCAATGGCAAACTCAAACGTCGAATAGTTGATATTAATATCTCTGGAACATTTGACCAAACTCAAGCGATTTTCCGAAGTATTGAACGATTGCAACCATTATTAATCGTGAGAGACTATCAATCAACAATGGTAGCTGCTACCGATAAGGATGGAAAACGTGCTGACGGTGCGCCAAATATCGATACTTCCTTTAAATTACAGGCTCTGATTCCCGTATCTCCAGAGGAAGCAGCAGCAGCGGCAGCAGCAGCGGCTAAGGCAGCTGAAGCGAAGAAATAAATTCGGAATTCGGAATTAAATAGCGGTCAGTTCGTAGGGGCGGGTTTATCAAAAATCTCTGGATTTGACTAAAGATATCGATAAACCCGCCCTTATAGATATTGTAGTTAAGTTATCGAAGTTCATAGATTTTATAATTTTGAATTTTCTATAGGAACTGTTTTTTTCAGCGAAATCTCGGTATAAATTCGAGGAACGTGACTAAATCCGTCCCGTACGGGTATTGCGATCGCTCTAGGAAATTGGATATAAAATATGGGGTTGATCGCAGTCTAATTATCTAATTTTGTAGATATCATTATGTAACAAAATTACCGTACATTTACTGAGATTAGAGATAATACCAAGATGAAGTCAAAGATTTATAAGTAAAATTTCGCTTGGGAAAAATGCCGAAATAAAGTTAGCTTGCTTGTGGAGTTTTTCAGGTGAAATTATCTCCTTAATTCAGCAAACAGTTATCAAGTGCATAGTGAGGAATTTATCTTACAAAAGCGCTTTCCAGTTCTTAAACAATAGTTCTTTCATCCAAGGAATGAAATCGATAACTGATAACTGATAACTGTTATAACTCATTCTATTTCTGTAAATTGTCAGGCGAATTTGCGTTTATTAGCTTTCAAATTTAGGGCGATCGCCTGCAATGCGCGTAGAATACCTAAACTTTACTCAAAGTAGAAACAGAACTGTGAAACAGCTTCAAGGTAGTAACATACTATTTATCGGGGTAGCAGTCGCACTCGTTGCAGCGCCGCCAGTATGGGCAAAACCTGCAAAGGTAACAGGAGTCAAGCTAGATCCAACAAATAACGGCTTAAATGTGGTTTTGCAGACTTCCACGGCGGCTCGCCCCCAAGTCTTAACCAGCCAGCAGGGTAATACTCTAGTTGCAGATATTAGTAACGCTCAGTTGAATTTACCCGAAGGACAAGATTTCCGTCAAACCAAGCCAGCACCAGGTATTGATTCAGTCATTGTTACCAGACTTGACTCTAGTAGCATCCGGCTGATGGTCACTGGTACTACCAATGCTCCTAGCGGTCAAATGCAACGTAACGGTCAAGATGTAACGTTTAGCGTTAGCTCTACGCCAGAAAAATCGACATCAGGAGCATCTACACCAGAAAGAATTGCCCAAGCAAAACCCGCTCCAACAACTGGTACGACATTTAAACCAGGGCAATCGGTAACAGTTCAAAAACCCCTTTTTCCCAATCCAGAAATTACAGTTGACGGAAAGCCAGTACCACCCTCTGCAATGCGCGGGAATCAAGCCCAACCGCCATTCTTGCCTAGAGCAGTTGCCCCACCCGTGGGAGATATTGCAATTTCCAACACCGATTCTTCTCCGGCTCTGATCGATCTTGGCAGCCGAGAACGAGTACCGCGTCTAGTCTTGCGGGATGCTCCCGTGCGCGAAGTCCTCTCCTTACTCGCCCGTGCTGCTGGTCTCAACTTAGCTTACACGACAGCCACACCTCAAGGGCAACAAGGTCAACCAGCTCCGACTGCGCCTGGAGCGGGGGGAGCTGAGGGACCCAAAGTCACTCTAGATATTCAAGACGAGTCCGTACAAGATGTTTTCAATCACGTACTGCGGATTACAGGCTTGCAAGCCAATCGGGAAGGACGCACGATTTTTGTCGGTCCCAGACTGCCCAACGATGCTCGTAATTTAGTCACGCGCAGCTACAGGCTAAATCAGGTCACGGTAGGCGTAGCACTTAACTTTTTAGTCGCGATGGGTGCAGAAAGTGCCGTCAGCCGCGAACGCACGATCACCAGCGTTCAAGCCGTACCTGTAGGTGGTGGACAAGCTCCCGCAACACAAACCCAAACGAGTACAGAGACGCGGATTGAAACCCAACGGATCGACTTTCAAGACTCTACACCCCTACTACGGGGATTAGAAGTCGTCGGTGACGAGCGGACGAACTCCGTTACACTGATTGGTTCTCCCAAGCAAGTTCAGGTTGCTAGCGCTCAACTAATCCAACTCGACTCTCGCCGTCGTCAGGTTGCAATTAACGTCAAGATTGCTGATATTAACCTCTTAGCAACTGAGGACATTAATACCAGCTTTTCGTTTGGGCTGGGTGATACTTTCTTACAAAACGCTCAGGGTGCTGGAATTATCAACTTTGGTACGAGAAGCCCGCTAGCTGTGAGAGGTCTTCCAGGAGAAAATCCTCCGGGGTTTGCCAGACAATTTCTATCTCGTTTGCAAGCTCAAGTCACAAGTGGCAATGCTAAAGTTTTAACCGATCCTACCCTGATCGTTCAAGAGGGACAGCAGGCTGCCGTCAATCTGACACAAGAAGTCGTGGGTAACATTACTAGAACTATTACTCAAGGTACGGGTGGTCTCGGTCAAGATACCACGACGATTCAAAAAGAGCGAGTGGGTTTGACTGTTGGGATTAAGATTGAACGGGTTGATGACAATGGTTTTGTTGCCCTATCTGTAGCCCCTACAGTCAGAGCAGTACAAGATCAATATAGAGATACAACTGGTAATTTGATTGCTTTAATTAACGAGCGATCGCTGACTTCTGGGCTAATTCGCCTCCGAGATAATCAAACTTTAATCCTATCAGGTATCATTCAAGAGTCAGACCGAACCAGCGTCGATAAGGTTCCCATTCTAGGAGATATTCCGATTCTTGGCGCATTGTTTAGAAGCACAAACAAAATAAATCAGCGTCAAGAAGTCATCGTATTGTTGACTCCTCAAATTATCGACGATTCAGAGCGATCGTCATCTATGGGATATAACTATAATCCCAGTCCTGATGCGCGTCAAATGCTAGAACGCAGCCAAAATCGCAAAGTTCAAACGCCTAATAATAATCGATAGATTGCCAAAGATTTATCAGTACTAGTGTAGCGATCGCTGAAAGTTATGCTAAGTTAAATTTCTTGTAGGATGCGAAATTTCGCATCTTTTTTATTATCTTCTACGAAGGGTTATTCACAAAATGAAACCCAAAACACATACTTATACTGTCAAAGTTGAATGGACTGGAAATCTAGGACAAGGAACGAGTCATTACAAAACATATACACGCAATCACGAGATTTCTGTAGCTGGAAAGCCAACAATTTTAGCCTCATCAGACCCAGCTTTTCGCGGTGACTCTACCCGATATAATCCAGAAGAATTACTAGTAGCATCACTCTCTACCTGTCATATGCTTTGGTATTTGCATTTATGTGCCGAAGCTGGGATTATTGTTATTAGTTATGTCGATAACCCTACTGGTACGATGATGGAAACCGATAATGGTAGCGGACGCTTTACAGAAGTTACACTGAAACCAAGCATAACTATCAACACAGCAAGCGATCGCGAACAAGCCATTGCCCTACATCACACAGCACACGAAAAGTGTTTTATTGCAAACTCCGTTAACTTTCCAGTAGATTGTCAGCCCGCGATCGCTTCTATCTAAAGTCTGACACATACATTTCGTAAGTGGCTCTATAGAAAGATGTCATTTCTATTTATATTTGTTCAGCTAGATAATATCTAAATAATTTAGGAAAACGCTATGAAAATCTTTTTTTGGACAACTCTGTCCTTTGTAATTGTAGGTACAATTATGCTACTTCTCCAACCTATTATTGACTTCCACTAACACATTCTTTCTTAAAAACCTTCCCAATCCCTACAAAAATCTAAGGCAACCCTTAGCGCCTTAGCGCCTTTGCGTGACATTTTCTTAAGAACCATGAATTATCTAGTAGCAGTCTTACCAAACCGCATTCAAGCAGAAGCAGCTTATACAGCACTTGAAAAAGAAGGACTACCCAAAGAGCAAATTAACATCCTCGGTCAAGGCTATAAAAGTGCAGACGAATTCGGTTTCATCAACCCCAACGAACAAGCCCGTAAAGGAGCAAGTAGACTAGTAACCTGGCTCGTACCCTTTGGCTTTGCCGCAGGCTATCTCTTCAACTTACTCACAGGTATTGAAATTATCCCTGCATTAGGCGCGAT
This sequence comes from Chroococcidiopsis sp. SAG 2025, assembly GCF_032860985.1. GTDB lineage: Bacteria > Cyanobacteriota > Cyanobacteriia > Cyanobacteriales > Chroococcidiopsidaceae > Chroococcidiopsis. Next base: position 3,743,184 of record NZ_JAOCNC010000001.1, on the reverse strand, counting down.
CGGCAACCATCTAATCGCAGGTGTCTTAGGCGCAGTTTCCGGTGGATTAGGCGCATATTTCGTTGGTGGTGGCGTAGGTTTATCTGTAGGTAGTGGCGACGCATTACCCTATCGCAACCGCCTGAACGCAGGCAAGTATCTAATTGTCATAGAAGGTACAGAAGAACTAACCCGACAGGCAACACGGATACTGCGATCGTTTGAACCAGAAAACATTCAGGGATATGCTGGCTAGTAAGTCAAAAGTCAAAAGTTAAAAGTCAAAAATTGTCGGGGCGGGTTCACCAGAAATTCCGGTCAGAGTCGAAGACAATTGGTAAACCCGCCCGTACAGAAGTCAGAAGTCCCTGCTCCCTGCTCCCTGATAACTGAAAATAGCTGTTCCATCTACAATACTGATAAAAGCATACAGATCGAGCAGCTATGCAAGCAGAGTACAGCCAGCGTCGCGAACAGTTGATGGCTAAAATTGGCAACGGCACGGCAATTTTTCGCAGTGCGCCAATGGCAGTCATGCACAACGATGTAGAATATAACTTTCGCCAAGATAGCGACTTCTTTTATTTGACAGGGTTTGACGAACCGGAAGCCGTGGCTGTCTTAGCACCCCACCATGCCGAACACAGATTTATTTTATTTGTCCGTCCTAAAGAGAGAGAAAAAGAAGTCTGGACGGGCTATCGTTGCGGCGTAGAAGGGGCAAAAGAAATCTATGGGGCAGACGAAGCTTATCCGATTGCCGAACTTGATGAAAAGCTGCCGCAGTATTTAGAGAAAGCAGACAAAATCTATTATCGTCTGGGACGCGATCGCAATTTTAACGAAAAAGTCTTGTACCACTGGCAGCGCCTCATGGCAACTTATCCTAAACGCGGTACGGGACCAATCGCCATTGAAGATGCTGGCGTAATTTTGCACAGCATGAGACTGGTAAAAAGTCAAGCAGAATTAGAATTAATGCGGCAAGCTGCTGCTATTTCTGTTGAGGCACACAATTACGCCCAAGAAATCGCCAGCCCAGGACGTTACGAGTATGAAATTCAAGCGGAAATGGAACGCATCTTTCGCTTGCGGGGTGGGACGGGTGTAGCTTATCCTTCAATTGTGGCTTCGGGAGAAAACGCTTGCATCCTGCACTACATCGAAAATACGCGCCAGATGCAAGATGGCGACTTACTGTTAATTGATGCAGCCTGCGCCTACGGTTATTACAACTCTGATATTACTCGTACTTTTCCTGTAAATGGCAAGTTTACAGGCGAACAGAAAGCGTTGTACGACATTGTACTAGAAGCGCAAAAACAAGCGATCGCCCAAGTTAAACCAGGCAACCCCTACAGCGCCTTCCACGATACCGCCGTCCGCGTCCTCACTGAAGGTCTAGTCGAACTCGGCATCCTGCAAGGACAAATTGACGACTTAATTAAAGAAGAAAAATACAAACCCTTCTACATGCACCGTACCGGACATTGGCTGGGATTGGACGTTCACGATGTTGGCGTTTATCAACATGGTGACTCCCCCCAAATTTTACAACCAGGACAAGTACTGACAGTAGAACCAGGACTTTACATCGTACCGCAGACTCAACCTGCCGAAGGACAACCCGCGATCGATCCGCGTTGGGAAGAAATCGGCATTCGGATTGAAGATGATGTCCTCGTCACCGAAACCGGACACGAAATCTTAACCGCAGGAGTACCGAAGTAACAGTGACCAGTGACCAGTTATCAGTGGTAATTGGTATTTTCACTACTCCCGGTACGGGCGGGTTTATCTGCACAATTCTGGATTGTTTCAAGGATATCCTGTCAAAACCAGCCCCTACGACTCCCGACTCCCGTACGGGCGGGTTTATCTACACAATTCTGGGTTGTTTCAGGGATATCCTGCCAAAACCCGCCCCTACGACTCCCACTCTCCCACTCCCATCTCCCCACATATGCCCCAAAAAATCGTTGAAATCCTCTCAGCCGATGAACTCCGGCGAACAGTTAACCGCCTTGCTTCTCAAATTGTAGAAAGATGTCGCGACCTTTCCCATTTGGTTATTTTAGGCATTCATACTAAAGGCGTTCCTTTGGCGCAAATCTTAGCTAGTCAAATCGAAATGCTAGAAGGTGTTTCTGTTCATGTGGGGGCGTTAGATATTACTTTCTATCGGGACGATTTAGACAAAATCGGGGTGCGGACACCAGCTAAGAGTGACATTCCGCTAGATCTAACTGGCAAAATCGTTTTATTAGTAGATGATGTCATTTACAAAGGGCGGACAATCCGCGCCGCCCTCAATGCTGTAAACGAGTATGGTAGACCAGAATCGATTTGGTTAGCGGTACTTGTAGATCGGGGTCATCGAGAATTGCCAATTCATCCAGATTTTATCGGCAAACAGCTACCTACGGCAAAAGACGAACAAGTCAAGGTATATTTGCAAGATTTGGATGGCAGAGATGCGGTAGAGTTAATTGGAAATTAGACCAATAGCATTACCAACGGCTGGAGGTAACTTCAGCCTGGACGTGACGGCGAACGAGATATTCAAAATGATATAGGTATGCGGCGATAATAGTCCGCCCGATAACTGGTGTTGAAAATAAATGTTTTGGATCGTCCCAAGCAAACAACATTAATAAGTATTTAATTACAGAATTTTCCGAAGAATCGTAGGGACATATTGCAATAATAATTGCTATAGTCAAGATTGTAGATACTGCGATCGCTAACCAAGCAAATAGCCCTTCCCACCAACTCATTATCCCAGGAAAAAAGCTATCACTGTCCTCGGTTGTAGCAGATTGAGTATCTGGGAAAAAGTGGTCTAATATGAGGTGAAGCCAATGATGGATGAAGGTAATAATTAGAATTGGTGCGAGCAAAGATAAAACTGATAAACACCAACTCATCTTAGTAGATAAATGTTCGCCAATAAATCGAATAAAGGGAATGCTAGTTTGTTTAATAATTAGTGTAACAACTCCCATCAGCAGTGTTAGCAGAATGGCACTCATCCAAGCACCTGTAGCGGGAAACCAAGTAAGAGAGTTCTTTTTCATAAATATAAAACCATAGACACGCGAACGGTAATTATTTAGATAATCCGTACGATCGCGCTAAATTTGCTTCAGTGAGAATACCAGATATTTAAATCTGTATTTTCACTGTTGGAAATACATCTTCATGAAGCATATGTTTTTGTAGAGATTGGTGCGTAGTGCGTGACACCCGACCGCCAATTACCAATTACCAATTACCCAAAAACATATGAAAAAACTATTATTGTACAGCTCTATTTGTTGTCTAGTTACTGCTTCGGGATTAACGGTAAATGCAGAAACACCATCCCTAGTTAAACAACAAGCAAAAACTCAAATCGCATCTGCTACAGCACAGTCTCAAGTCGAACTGTTAGAAGCAGGAAATGAACCACGGCAAGAACTACGCTTTCGTCCTCAAGTAAATGCAAAACAGACAGCTACTATGACCCTACAAATGGATACTGATGTATCTATGGCAGGTCAAACAATGCCGAAAGTCGATCTACCACCGATAACAGTTGCTATAGATACAGTAGTAACAAAAGTCGAACCTAACGGTAACGTTCACTTCAAATCGTCTTACTCTAATGTGGATGTGATGAATTCTAGCAGCTTGCCACCGCAGGTATTGGAAGCAATGCGATCGCAAATGAAAAAGATGGTTGGCACGAGCGGATCTTTCATAATTGATAACCGCGGACAAATTCAAACTGCTAAATTTGCGTCACCTCAGAAGTCAGATGCAAACTTAAAACAATTCTCAGAGCAGATGTCAACTTCTTTCGACCAAATGTCTTCACCTTTACCTCAACAAGCTATTGGTATCGGAGCCAAATGGCGCGTTACAACTAAACCTTCTCTTTTGGGAATGAGCGTTAAGCAAACAATAACATATGAGTTAGTCAATCTAAAAGATAATATAGCAACTTTAAATATGTGGTTTGAGCAGCACGCTAACCCACAAAAATTAACTTTACCAGGGATACCAAATGGAGCTACTGTAACTCTAAAATCGCTTGAATCCAAAGGTGATGGACGATTGATGATGCAGCTCGATCGCCCTTTTCCGCTGCGTGCTAATCTGATTGCGAACTCTAAAAATGAAATGAGTATTCAGCAGGCTGGTAAGGCAGGTGAAGCAATTAGAAACGGCAAATTTTACATGAAACTTAATCTTCTATCGAAGTAAAGGTACTAGATCTAGCATCAGATAACTGCAAGTCACAGCTACACGACAAAACCCGCAAGGCAAAGGTTAAAAAGATTAACTTTCCGTCAGTCCGCGCAGGCGGACTTGGTTTGTGTAGACGCGAATTATATTCGCCCAAGCTTAGCTTAGCTGTGACAAAGGGCGACCCGTACCACCCCGACGCACTAAAATTAATTCGGCGCAGATACTTACAGCAATTTCTTCTGGTGTCAGCGCTCCAATATCTAAACCGATTGGTGCATAGAGCGATCGCAATTTATTTGAAGGAATACCCTCTGTTTCTAGCGCTTGAATCACTTGACGTACCCGCTTTACACTCCCAATCGTACCGATATATTTACACGCAGGATTTCGAGCTAACAAAACTTTTAAAGCTGCTAAATCGTACTGAAAACCCCGCGTTACCAGTGCTGCATAAAGTTGCGTATGAGTTGCTAATTGTGTCACAACTGAGGCGATCGCTTGGTTAAAAATTGCGGTTGCTTGGGGATAGCGTTCTCGGTTTGCCCACTCTGGGCGATCGTCTTGAATAATAACTTGAAATCCAATTGTATAAGCAACTTTTGCTAATTGTTCTCCTACATGTCCCGCCCCGACGATTAATAAAGTTGGTGGCGGTTGTAGAGTTTCAATAAAAGATTCTTCAATGGCAATTAAAGTATTTTCTGATAATAAATATGGCAATTTGTCAAGGGCAAAAGGAGTGACGAGAGTAGCTGTTTGTCCCGATTGGAGTAAACTGATAATTCGATCGACAAGGGCGATCGCCTCTTTACCAGACCACCTTTCCAACCAGATTTGCATGATTCCGCCGCAAATTCCTTGGGTTTGCCGTTGTGTTGCACCAGTCAGATCGATCTCTACCAATTGCTTTTCGCCTGTTTCCAGTACTGTCATGGCTTGGCGAATGACTTTTGCCTCCCCCGCACCGCCACCGATGGTATTGTAGGTACGACCGTCAGCACAAATAATCATTTTGGCTCCTACTTCTCTGGGAACCGACCCTTTAATGGCGATCGCGGTTGCTAGTACGACTGCTCCCTTTTCTAACGCTTGGGCGAGTTGCTGGTAGCAATTGATAGTCATTTTTACTCTGCAAACATCTCGGTGAGGGTATCCAAAACGGCTTTTTGTTCGTTGGAATCGATTTGACCCAGCTTTTTTACCAATTGAACTGGAATACACTGCTATGAAATAAGGCTACCGCACGTAGCAAGTAGCCTTAATAACTCTTAGTCCGCCTTGGCAGACTTTGCTATATAAGCGAATTCGATTCGCCCCTAATATTTCTACGCCGTAGCTGCTACAGGTTCAGCCGCAGTTGCAGGAGCATATACGCTCACCTTCTTGCGGCTTTTACCCTTTCTCTCAAATGTCACCACGCCATCAATCAGGGCAAACAACGTATCATCGCTACCAATGCCAACATTGTTACCAGGGTGAAACTTCGTTCCCCGTTGCCGTACCAAAATGTTACCTGCTCGCACGACTTGACCGCCGAAACGCTTAACACCTAACCGTTGAGCATTAGAGTCGCGACCGTTGCGAGTACTACCTGTTCCTTTCTTATGAGCCATTGTGTCCTCTGCGCTATTTTTTCTATCTCTACTTCATTATTGCGAGCCAAGCGCGATCTACCCAAGATTTAAGGATGTAGCGATCGCGTCCTCATTCTATTCTGATGCAGTTTCCTCTGTAGTTTCAGCAGGTGTTTCACTAGCTGAAGCCTCAGTCGTAGCTGCTGCTTGAGCTGTCAGCTTGGAACCATTGAGATTAATCGAGTCAATCATCAGTCTGGTGATTTCTTGCCGATGTCCCCGCTTTTTGCGCGTCTTTTTCTTGGGTTTCATCTTGTACACCAAGACTTTACGTCCCCGCAGGTGGCGCACCACCGTTCCTTCTACGATTGCTCCGTTAATTAACGGTTGTCCGACGGTAACATTGCCCTCGTGCTGTACCAACAAAACTTTTTCAATAGTCACCGTTGCGTCAGGTTCGGTTGCCAGGAGTTCGATATCATAAAAACGTCCTGGTTCTACCCTCAGTTGCTTACCACCAGTTTCAATAATTGCGTAGGTCATGAGATTATAATGATTGTGCCGTACAGGTAGCTGATTGCTCAGATTTGAGAACAGTTCAGCTTTTGTTTTCGGTCTACCTGATCCGAGCCAGAATTAGACAGACAATCCCTAATTATATGTTTAGATAGTCGTTCTAGTCAATAAAATTGCTTAACGTCCTACTGAAATATCCAACCGATTCGGCTCTTTTCGTGAGTAGCGCAGATTTTCGATCCCCCAACCCCCTGAAAAAAGGGGTAATATCCGCTAGTTATCATAAAGCGATCGCATGAAAAAACTTTTAGTTACTGGCGCAAGTGGTTTTTTAGGTTGGCACTTATGTCAGTTGGCAAAACAGCAATGGGATGTATGTAGTACGTACTTTTCCCATGAAATAGAAATTCCAGGCGTAACGATGCTTAAAATCGATTTGCGGGATTTTCAAGCACTCAAGCATCTGTTTCAACAAATTCAACCTTCAGCTGCAATCCATACTGCGGCGCAGTCAAGTCCCAATTATTGCCAAACTCATGCAGAAGAGTCATACACGATCAATGTGATGACTTCTTTAAATATTGCTGGATTGTGTGCAGATTATGGCATCCCCTATATTTTTACTTCTACTGACTTAGTTTTTGATGGTTTAAACGCACCTTATCGGGAAACAGATCCGGTATCTCCCGTAAATGCTTATGGAGAACAAAAAGTTCAAGCTGAAGAGGGAATTTTAGCACGCTATCCCCTAGCGACAATTTGTCGAATGCCTTTGATGTTTGGCATGGCAACGCCAACTGCGACTAGTTTTATGCAGCCTTTTATGCAAACTCTACAAGATGGAAAAGAATTAGCATTATTTACAGATGAATTTCGCACACCTGCTAGCGGTACGACAACAGCTAAGGGGCTTTTGATGGTGTTAGAGAAGCAGGTTCAAGGTATGATTCATTTAGGTGGAAAAGAGCGGTTATCGCGTTATGATTTTGGTCGGTTACTTGTAGAGGTATTTCAACTTCCTGCAACTGGGTTAAAATCGTGTCGTCAGCAAGATGTTAAAATGGCTGCGCCTCGACCTGCTGATGTTTCTTTAGATAGTTCTCAGGCTTTTGATTTGGGATATCAGCCGCTTTCTGTAAGAGAAGAACTAGAGATATTGCGAGGGTAAGTTTGTTACGTTTGCGATCGCACCAGCTGGTTATTTTTCTTCTACTAGCTTAGCAATTTCGATTGCTAAAGTATTATATCCAATGTCTTCACAAGCAGAGATTAAATCGCATAAAGCACGATCTCGTGCGTCAACGTCTTCTAACGTTTTGGCAAGTTGTAAAGCTCGATCTAATAGATTTAATCCTTCATCTTCTATACCGAGCTTGACATATCCACTACCTATTTTACTAAATTCAGTTATTTTTGTAGATCTGTCGAAAATTGCTTGAGTAGCTTCTAAGGCGCGATTTAAAATTTCCAAACACTTATCTGCTAATTTTATTTCTAGACACGCGATCGCCAATTCGTTTAAGTAATATGCTTTAGTAGCAATATCGGCGATCGTTTCAACTTGTTCCAAGGCATCAGCCGATAATCGCAAAGCACTATCTCTATGTATTGGCTTGACTTGCTTGCGCAACTTACTAATTAGAAACTGAATTCTTTCTTCAAGTGTAAAATGGTTCTCCATTCAGAATCTTCTGGATTGGGCATCTTTGCCCGCCCAAATATGCAAGTTAACTATAAAATATCTTACCAATGATAGATGACTAAAAATCGATGACAAAAAATTACTGGATCTAATCGCCACTTGACTCAACTCATCACTTACAGCAAAACCGTTAGTTATAAATTGAATCAGCGTGGAAACTAGACCCAGTGAATTCAATCAAAAATAAAGCTGAAATTTAATCAACTCTATTTTCTACCACGGGATGGTACTAGACTTAGATAGTCAAGGTCAAAGGCAGAAACGCGCTGAGCGTAATTACCTTTGTTATTAATCGATGCTGCCATATCAGCATACTTGCGAGGATCGCCTTCCCGTAGTTGTCGTTCTTGAGACTTGCGGCTGTAGAACTGATCCAGGGTAAAGCGCCAGTCTGTTTTGACTGTACCAGCAGTTTCGCGGAAATCGTCACCGTAACGAGGGGTAACGAGATTGAAGGGTCTACCTTCCATCCGTTTGCGCTGGAAAGGAACGATGTAATCTCCAAATGCATCGGTGTATTCGTCGCTGTCTAGCAAAGCATCTACTAAACCGTAGAATCCTTTCGTACCGATGACAATTGACCAAGCAATTTGTTCTTCTTTGTTGTAAGAAGAACGACCTAAGAAACGCTTGAGGCAAATATCTACAAGCCGGTAGTTATTATTAACTGAAACTACCATTTCGTAGAATCTTTCCGACTTAGCTAAGCCGCGAATGAAGTCGCGCACGGTAATTGCACGATTCTTCAACTGCGATTCTAGTTGAATTTGGCGGTTGATTCTAAGAGTTTCGTGTTCGCTAAATACCTGACGGTAAGCAGCCCAAATTAACTCTTGAATCTCTGCTGGAGAATTAGCATCTTCCACACGATAGATGTATGGAGTGTCTTCGTTTTGATCCGCAATGCCGAAGCTGCGGACTCTATGATTTTGCGTAGTTGGTTTGTAATCGAGTAACGGCAGTGCCATGAGGGATTCTCCCGTCTAGGTTAATCGCACAAAATGAAAACAGATAAATTCAGTTTGAATTTATCGATCGCCTTCCCTAAATTGGAAAGTTTTTGAAACAAGCAAAGCCTATATCTATAGAGCTTTCTAGCTTATTATCCCACGTAGGGTAGGCAGAATGTTGGTTCGTGAGTAAGTCAATCTGTGGCTGTCAGATTTTCCCACTATTAAACTTTCAAAATTACAGCCGCACGGGAAAACTTGCTGAGGGATTGATGGAAACTGGCGTTGCTGATTTTTCCTTCCGTGACGTATCAGGAATGCTAATATTATCCGTGCTAACTGGCTGGGGTGTTACGGTTCTAATATTGAGCGATCGCGCCATATCAAAGAAGTTGCTAATCGCGCCAGATTTATAGCGTTCGGTTTCCTCTTTATCGCGCCAGTAGTCGGCGTAACGTGGTGTTACCAAGTTAAACGGTCTGTCTTTAAACCGTCGCCGCTGGTAGGGTACGGTAGTATCGCCAAAATTCTGCTGGTACTCTTCGCTATCAATTAGTGCATCGACAAAACCACCCCAACCGAGGGTAGCAATTTTAATCGACCAAGCAATTTCTTCGTCTTTGTTGTAAGATGCACGTCCTAGCAACCGCTTTAGGGCAATATCTACGAGTCGATAGTTCGAGTTTGTTTCTACCACCAAGCGGCGGAACGATTCTGACTTAGCTAAACCGCGAATAAAGTCCCGCACGGTGATAGCGCGATTCTTCAGTTGAGATTCTAGCTGTTGTTGGCGATAGAATTTGAGAATTTCGTGTTCGCTAAAAACTTGGCGATACGCAGCCCAAATCAATTCTTGATTATCGCTGGGGTCGATACAATCTTCCAAGCGATAAATCCAAGGAGTATCTTCACTTGGAACTTCGTAACCAGCCACCCGCTGATTTTGCGAACTGGGTTTGTATTCGAGTAGAGGTATTGACATAAAGGATGAATTGGTAGTTGGTGGTTGGTAGTTGGTAATAGGTAATTGGTAATTATTTGTGTCACCCATTACCTATTACCCATTACCCTAGTTAGTTTCTAGGATCGGAGGGAATGTAGTCGTAGGGTAAAGCGACTTTGGTAGGTTTGATCGTAGTTTGGGGCAATGTGTCTTTGCGTGTCGTATCGGGGATCTCCATTGTTGAGATTTGAGAGAGAACCCGATCGCGCGATCGCTGGTAGTTGACTTCTGGAGTAAAAATTCCTCCAGCCATTGTCATAAAGTTAGAGGGAATTGCCTGACGCACCAATTCTTTAGTAACATCGCCAGTCTTACGGGCGCGGTAGTAGCCGCGACCTTCTAAGTTGCGGATGTTTTCGCGATCGCGCCAGTCGCCATTGTAACGAGGGTTTACCAAGTTAAAGGGACGACCTTTAAAGCGGCGGCGTTGGTAGGGGACGATATCATTGCCGAAGTTTTCACGGTACTCTTCGCTATCGACGATTGCATCGATAAAGCCGTTCAAGCCTTTGGTAGCGATGACAATCGACCAGGCGATTTGCTCTTTTTGGTTATAAGTTGCCCGTCCCAAAAATCGCTTAAAGGAGATATCCACTAAACGATAGTTAGAATTGGTTTCTCCGACTAACTCGCGGTAGACGTCCGACTTACCCAAACCGCGAATAAAATCTCGCACGGTAATGGCACGGTTGCGGAGTTGAGATTCAAGGAAGGGTTGGCGATAGCTTTCAATAATCAGGTGTTCGCTGAAAATTTGGCGATAACCTGCCCAGATAATTTCATCGATATCTGATACCGAGGAAGTCTCTGTTAAGCGGTAGCCAATTGGCGTGTCTTCACTAGGAACTTCGTAACCCTCAACCCGCTGATTTTGGCTGGAAGGTTTGACTTCAAGTAATGGAATTGACATTTTCAGTGATCGGTTAACAGTTATCAGTTGTCGTACGGGCGGATTTTTTGAGCATAGCTGTACTAAATTAAATAGTTCTGCGATTAAATCCGCCCGTACAATTGTTAGATATCGGTGAGTCAAGCAAGAGGTAAGAGGTTTCTGACTTACGACTTACGACTTACGACTTCATTTATTGCTAGTTGGGCGCGGGCGCGGACTGCTGGATCGGAATCAGACTCAATCATTTGAATTAAATGAGGCTGAATTTTTGCTTGCAGGTCTGATACTTGTAACAAACCCTGTAAGCCCACCACAGCCGCGTAACGAATTGACCAGTCGGAGTCTTGAGAGACTGAGAGTAAGGTTTCCAGTGCTTGCTGCTGCCCTGCCGCGCGTTCGGCTGGAGTCGCAATATTTTGCCAACGCATCTGACCCAAACCCTTAGCCGCCGCTCTGCGGACGCTGGGAGCAAAGTCTGTCGCTGCTGCTGTTGTCAACACTTCTAAAGCAAGAGGATCGGCGATCGCGGCTATAGCGCGAATGCTATAAGCCCTTGCCCCGTAGTTATAGCCATCCAATTTTTCAATTAACGGCTGTACTGCTTTTGCTCCCAACTGCGTTAGTCCCTCTACTGCTGCTACTGCGGCAACTGGGTTGTTATAACCCAGTACGGCAATTAAAGTTCCAATTCCTGCCTCATCTTTCGCTGCTGCCAGCGAGCGCACCGCCGCCACCAAGCTTTCTGGCGAATCTGCCCGATCTACGGCTTGGATGAGGTTTTGGGTTGGGTCAGACATGAGAGGAGCGAGGAGTGAGGGGGAAAAAGAGAGCTGAGGAAGCAGGAAGCAGCGATCGGTTATCAGTTGTCAGTGACTTCTGACTTCTGCCTTGCCCCTTCAATTACAACAACGAATCCATCAAACTCATCAAATGGATGGCTGGGTCGGAAAGTTGCTCGGGCTGGGTTTGGAGTTGCGACTCTAGGAGTCCTTTGAGGGAGAGGAGTTTAAAGCTGTTTTCCACCTTACAGGAGGCGATCGCCTCGGCTGCACCGACGTAACCAATTGCTCCCAAATCGGCTAATACCACCCGCCGCAGTTTCAGATCGTCATTTGCCAATCCGTCTACTAGGCGCTGTCCGTAGCTATCCTCTTGAGTCAGCTGGTACATTGCTCGTAGAGCGGCATATTGCACTCTGGCTGTAGGATGGTTGATGAACGGTTCGATCGACGATACGGCTGCTTTTGCTTGCAGCGCCCCTAAAGCTTCGATAACGCTATCGTAAGGTTGAATCAGATGAGGTCTGCCTGGTACGAAAACGGCAGCATCAACACCACCTGCTAATAGCTTCATCAGAGCCGGGATAGCAGTCGGATCGCCTAGCATGGCTAGGGACTGGGCTGCGGCTTCCCTGACATAAAAATCTTCGCACGCCAAACAGCAAATTAGCCTTGGTACTGCTCGCCGATCGCTCAGCTTGCCCAAGGCTCTTGCTGCATTACGGCGCAGGGGATAACCGCCTAATTCTGTCCTGTCAGCTTCATCTTCGAGAGCAGCAATCAACGCATCAACGGCGGCTGGTTCGCGGACGCGGAACTTGCCCAACCACCAAGCTGCGTAGTAACGCAGGCTTAAATCTGGCGATCGTAAGTTAGCGATCGCTTGTTCCACCGTTAATCCTGTTGCTGTTACCTCTAGTTCTTCAGCACTGGACTCCATTGCATCAAACCTATGCCTACTTCACAGTCGATAGTGGTTCGATCTTGACGATTTTGCCACCCAAGCGAGTAATCCGCTGCATTTCTTCATTCATCCGGCTGTAAGGCACGGTAACAAATACGCTACCGCTGCGGCGGATCTCATAGTTATTTTTGTCTGTTTCATCATTCTGCCGTAAGCCTACGACTTCATAACGAAACATCCGGCTAGAAGTGGAAGAAACTCCGTTTGCACCAACAGTTGTTTGACCGAACATGGCTTCTATATCTCCTGTAACCGCGCTTCTATTAAGTTGAGTACTTATTCGTGACTTTTAGCTTTGGTTTCTCGATTTATATCGGCTCCAGCAGCTTTGTCTTTGCTTTCGGCTGTAAGATTTTGATGAGCTGCGGTAGCGTCGCTTTTAGCTTGACCGTCGCCATCAAAAGTTAGTGCCTCAATGCTGACGATTCTGCCACCCATGCGGTGAATTCGCTGCATTTCTTCGTTCATGCGGTTGTAGGGAACCGAGATGAAAAAACTGCCACTACTGCGAATCGGATAGCTCAGTTGGTCAGATTTGTAAGTTTGACGCATCCCCTCAACTTCATAGCGATAGATGCGATTTTCGGCGTTACTGAGTCTGCCACTGCCAAGTGATGTTTGACCAAACATAGTTAGATTAAGACACGCTTGTGCAATATTGAATGTTATTTGTCAATGGTCAATAGTCAATGGTCGTTTACTGGAACGAATAACTATTAACCATTAACCATTAACTACTAGGCTGGATTCACGCTAACGATTCTGCCACCCTTTTTAGTGATTTCCTGTAGTTTTTGGGATAATCGCTCGTAGGGAACCATGATGGCAGTGCTACTGCGGCGTACTTTGGGATAGCCTGGTTGTAACAGTCCCGTGATTTCAATCCGGTAGACTCGTCCGCTTTCTTCTTGTGTTCCGCCGATCGCTTTTTTAGGAGCGGCATCTTTAGGAATTGCAGCACCAAAATTCCAGCGTCCGCTACCACTAGAAGGTTGGACGATTGTAGAAGATTGGTTGCGACCGAGTTCAGATGTCAGGCGCGGGGATTTTCCACCAATCGAGGCGCGATCGCTAGTTGCATAACCGCGATAGAGGCGGAACATCCGACTAAAGCCAACTGTTCTCGAGCCTGGTTCTACTGAGAATCCGCGATAGTACGGAACAACGTTGTTACCAAAGTTGTTGTCGTACTCAACGCTATCTAGATAAGAGTCGATCTCAGCATCGTAACCCACATCTTCGCAAAGCTCTGTATGGTAAGCCCACTCAGCTTCATCATAAGGAGCGCGACCCAACAAATGCTTGAAATTGAGTTCGACAAAGCGTTGATTGGGATTTGAATAGAAAAACTTGTTTTTGTATAAATCTGACTTGGCAACAGCGCGGACAAAATCTTTGACAGTAAAGTTTCCCTGCCGTAGTAAAGATTCAGCTGAAGTCAGACGTTCTGCTTTCATAACGTAGTCGTTGCCCAATACCTGACGGTATACAGCTCGGATGACTGATTGCAGTTCGTCTTCCGTCCAATCAGGTCGGAGTTCGACTCTTGATGAGGCATCAAATGCAGAAATGCCGAGCCGTCCTGCTGCTGCTAAAATGTCTGCTGGTAAAACGCTCATGCACCGCTCTCCCGAAGCAACTAATCTTAAAGTTGGTTTGTTGACACTTGTTTTCTGACAAATGAGAAAAACAATGCCCGAAGCTGAATACAACTGCTAGTTCTAACCGATCCAGCACTTGCATCCCTCTTCGGGCAAGCTTACGCTCTCTAGCTTAGAGCGTTGATAGCGTAGTCGAGGTAGGTGTTAGCTTCGTTAGCAGCTTGTCCAGATAGACCGTGGTTGGATTTGATGTGCTTTAAAGCTTCAACGTACCAGCTGTTAGACAAGTCAAACGAGCGGTTGATTTCATCTAAACCAGCAATTAGGTACTCGTCCATTGGACCGGTACCACCAGCTACTAAGCAGTATGTAACCATCCGCAGGTAGTGACCGATATCGCGGGCGCACTTAGACTTACCGCGAGAATCAGCAGCGTACTGAGGTCCCTGCATTTGGGTGGTGTAGGGGAACTTGCTGTATACGGCTTGAGCAGCACCATCAATCAGTTGCTGAGCTTTGCTAGTCAAAGCGCGAGCAGCTTCCATGCTAGCAGCAGCGCGATCGAAACGACCGTTGATTGCCTGCAGTTCGGTGTTGCTTAAGAAACGACCTTGGGTATCGGCAGCGCCAATTGCTTCAGTAATTGGTGTTTTCATTGTTTGAAATTCTCTAAATATTTGCAGTTGGTTAACTTGGGTCAGGTACGAGCAGTCAGCGTTTAGCTGGCTAATCGCTTACAGCATTCTTATGCAACAGCAGCAGCAGCGCGATCGAAGTAGCTAGCAACTTCAGACATCAACTGGCTGCAATCGCCTTGGGTGATACCGTTGGGATCGTTAGCAATCTTGACAGCAGCTTCCTTCATTTTTTGAACGCCTACAGCTACGGAAGAACCAGGAGTTCCTAAAGCTTGGTAGGTTTCGCGCAGTCCGTTCAAGCAGCGATCGTCTAGTACGCTTGCGTCGCCTGCCATAACGGCGTAGGTGACGTAGCGCAAGATGATTTCCATGTCGCGCAAGCAAGCAGCCATGCGACGGTTGGTATAAGCATTACCACCAGGAGAGATCAACTGGGGCTGTTCTTCAAACAAAGCGCGAGCAGCATTGGTAACGATGGTGGAAGCGTTGCTGGTGATGCGGTTAACGGTGTCCAGGCGCTTGTTGCCATCTTTAACTAGGTTGGATAGAGCATCTAATTGCTCGGTGCTCAGGAACTCGCCTCTGGAGTCGGCTTGAGCAACAACCTTTGCAAATGCGTCTAACATGAACTAATTTCTCCTACTTGCGAAAGTTGAGCGCAGTTTTTGATTAAATTGGCGGTGTTTTATCAAGTTTGGAATGAATCACCACAGACACGATCCACTTCCTCGGTCAAGTTGGTTATTTATTTTCTCTACCAACGATTATTATATTTTCGTCAGAATTATGAGAAAAATTTCTACTTTTATGAGAAAATATCCAACTTGTTTTTTTCCTGAGTTTTGCTGAACTTCTATCTGTTATTGATCCCTCCAGGTTATGTTTATACAACGCCATAAGTGCATTATTTATTACGAATTGTTAAGCTTAACGTGATTCCGTCAATAAAAGCTCCAAATCCTTTACATACAAGGGATTTAACAGTTAATTTTTGTTGTTTTCTTTAAAAACTTAGTAGTATTTATACTTAGTTACCAATCCAAATGTGATTTTATATTTTTTAATATTTGCTCAATGTAAGCCAAAAGAGGAAATACGGAGTTTTTAAATCTTTATGGTTATGAAATAAATGTAAACAAAAATGAAGAGATTGCTGATAAATATTACCGATAATTACGAAAATGCGGGAGTCGAGAAGAGAGTAGTGCGTGAGTGTTTCTTACTTACGACTTACGACTTACGACTTCATCCTTGTCTCCCTTGTCCTGTCCCTAACCCCCAATCCCTAATTTCTCTGCCAGCGCTCTGCGGATACGGATCTGAACCACTCGGTCTGATTCTTGAGTTAGAGCTTGTTGCAGGAGAGCGATCGCCTCCTGCGTGCCTATTTCTGCTAAAGATAAGGCAGCAGCATAGCGCAACCCCCAATCTTCCGGTGACAGCAACGCCCAACTCAGCTTATTTACAGCGCGGTGAATTGTCTGAGCATCGATCGCCGTACTACCAATTTTGCCCAAACCTCTAGCAGCAATGCGCCGAACGTTTCCCTGACAGTGATTGGCTACAGATACGCCGACAACTTCCTCTAACACGGCGATCGCTTGACAATCTCCAATTTGAGCTAAAGCTTGAATGATGTGTGCTTGTACCCCTTGGTCTGTAGCCGTGTAGTAGGTGGAAATTAGGGCTTCTAACGACAGAGAAGCCAACTGAACGAGTTGAGAGGTAGCAACTGCTCTTACACCTGGATGATGATGGCTTAATGCCTCGATGAGAAGGGGAATCGCATCGGGGGAATGGTAAGCAGCAATCTCCTCAATTATCGCGATCGCCTCTGCTGGAGTCGAGCTAGCATGTAACTGTTCGATAAGATTTTCTAATGCGCGATCGATCTGCCCCATGAAGGAGCTAGGGTGTTGGCTGAAATTAAATTGTGACATTTTGACCTTTGGTTTTTAACTCCTGTACGGGCGGGTTTAGCACATAGATTGGCAACCTTAACCAGAAATTTCGGTCAAAACCCGCCCCTACAATGCCTGACTCCTGTAGGGGCGGGTTTAGCACATAGATTGGCAATATGAGCTGGACATTTTGGGTAAAAACCCGCCCCTACAATTGAATTAATAAATCGTCGATCGCATTGAAAAGCAGCCCAGAATCAGATGAGATTGTATCTCTTGCATCACCGTTCAAATTAGCTTCTAGAATCTGCTTTAAATTCAACAGCTTCAAATTGTTGGGAACCTTAGCTGCAATAATTGCCTGGATAACTTCTTGACTTTGACCGATCGCGCCCAAATCGAAAATTGCTGCCCAGCGTAAATAAACATTGTCGTGGTTGAGAGTTTTGATAATACGTTCTATGTAGTGCGATTCGCGGGTTAATAAATACATATACCGCGCTGCCGCACACTGCACTCGCTCTGAGGGATGCTGTAGGCAAGGCTCGATCTGCGGACGAGCCGACCAAACTTGTAGGGTTCCCAAAGCTTCAATCAAAGCCTCATCTGGCTGCTGTTGAGAATGCAACAAATCGAGCAAAGGGTTAATTGCACGTCGATCGCCAATAGCAGCTAAAGCTTGAATGACTGCTTCTCGCAGTTGTAGATCTTCTTGACAGTTTAATGCTTCAATTAGAGCTGGCACGGCTTGGGAATTTTTCAATTGTCCTAATGCTCTAGCCGCTTGACGACGCAAGGGATATCCCCCTGCTTCCAACCGATAGCGATCGTCGGTAAGAGCTTCGCACAGCGCCGCACAAGCCGACTGTACTTGATGCTTTCCTAACCACCAAGCGGCATAGTAGCGAATTTGATTATCTTCTCCTGCCAAAGCTGCGATCGCGGCTTCTGGGGTCAAAATTGGTTCTTGCATAAATGTTGGGAGTGAGGAGTGAGGAGTGAGGAGTGAGGGGTAAGAGAATTTTAGATTTTGGATGCACGGATGCGTGGATTGTAATTCTCCCTTGTCTCCCTTGTCTTCCTTGCCCCATTGTCCTTTCCCTAGCTCCTCGCTCCTCACTCCTAGCCCCTTACTTAGACAGGCGTAATTCTGACGATCTTGCCACCAGTTTTATGAATTTCCTGGTAAGTGGCTGACAGCCTGTCAAACGGTACGTTGTATACTTGTACGCTACGGCGTACAGGTACTCTACTTCCAACTGTCCCCGCCACGGCTTCGACGACAAACATGCGATTATCACCTTGAGCGGGAGAAACTCCCAGCGTTCCAGCGGATCTGGAGCCAAAAGATAAGCCAGAGGGCGATGAAGGTGGTGTAATCCAGTTAGTTTGATTGCGAGATATTTGGGTTCTCAAGCGAGCATTACGCCGCCCATATTGCGAGTTATCGCTACTAGCTGCACCGCGATACAAAGCAAACATGCGAGGAAAGCCTACAGTTTTTTGATCGAGTTGAGATTGAAACCCGCGATGGAAAGGTACAACCCAATCCCCAAAAGCTGCATCGTATTCTGGACTATCGATGTAAGAATCAATTTCCGCATCCAAGCCTTTTGAGGCATATAAATCGACATGGTAGGCAATTTCTGACTGGTCGTAGGGTGCGCGTCCTAATAAGTGCTTGTAGTTTAATTCGATAAAACGCCCCTGAGAATTACTGTGGAAAAAGCATTCTCTGTAAAACTCAGATTTTGCTAAAGTTCGCACGAATTGCCGCACCGTAGTTTTGCCATTGCGCAACAGCGATTCAGCGCTAGCAAACCTTTGACTAGCATAGACTCCTTGCCGCCCGAACACTTGCTCGTAAGCAGCTCGAAAGACTCTTTGTAAATCGTCTTCAGTCCAATTTTGCCGCAGCTCGACTTTTCGATCTGCGATCGCATCATTTACGAACTGAGCTATGACTGTTCCACTCATTTCTTTTCTAACTCCTGTGCTAATTGCTAATCGTTCATTGTTAATTGACCTGTACTAAAAGTAATGGCTAATCGCTAACAGCTGATGACAACAAGTTCTTCAACAATTAGCAATTAGCCATTAACTATTAACAAATGACTAGCTCAAAGCGTTGATCGCGTAGTTGAGATAAGTATTAGCTTCACCAGCAGGATCGCCAGACAAACCATGATTGTCGCGGACGAATTCTAGTGCAGCAATATACCAACTAGGAGACAAACCGAGGGCGCTGTTGAATTCTTTCAGTCCAGCAACAACATATTCATCTAGGGGACCAGTACCACCGACAACGCAGCAATAGCTAATGGTGCGAAGATAATGATCGATATCGCGCACGCACTTCGATTTACCTTCGGGAGTGGAAGCGTATTGAGATCC
This sequence comes from Chroococcidiopsis sp. SAG 2025, assembly GCF_032860985.1. Lineage (GTDB taxonomy): Bacteria > Cyanobacteriota > Cyanobacteriia > Cyanobacteriales > Chroococcidiopsidaceae > Chroococcidiopsis. The sequence continues at coordinate 3,724,058 of NZ_JAOCNC010000001.1, read as the reverse complement.
CTGCATTTGAGTTGTGTAGGGGAACTTTTGATAAACGTGGTTAGCAGCCGCTTCTGCCCATTTTTTGCCGTTATTAGCAAAAGCTCTTGCTGCTTCTATCCCAGCTTGAGCGCGATTAAACCGACCGAAAATTGCTTGCATTTCGGTATTACTAACATACGAACCACGAGCATCAGCAGCAGCAATCGCTTCAGTTAAAGGTGTTTTCATTTGTGAATTCTCTCCAATTTAATTAAGTAAATAGCGAGTAGTGAGTAGTGAGTGGTCACTGGTCACTGGTCACTGATAAATTAAGCAACGGCACCAGCAGCGCGATCGAAGTAGCCAGATACTTCAGACATTAACTGGCTACAATCGCCGCGAGTAATGCCTTTGGGGTCATTGGCAATTGCAATTGCTGCATCTTTCATTTTTTTAATTCCTGAAGCGACTGCATCACCAGGAGTACCTAAAGCTTGGTAGGTTTCCCGCAGTCCATTCAAACAGCGATCGTCCATGACGCTAGCATCTCCAGCTAATACGGAGTAGGTAACGTAGCGCAAAATAAAACCTAAATCGCGAATACAAGCAGCTTGGTTGCGATGGTGAAAACAAGCACCACCAGGGTTAAATACTTCTGGTCTTTCGGCTACTAATGCGCGGTACGCATTTGCCACAATTGTAGAAGCGTTGCTCGTCAGACGATTCACTACATCTAAACGCTTGTTGCTATCAGATACCATCGCCTGAAGTCCGTTCAGTTCATCACCACTTAGGTAAGAACCCTTGCGATCGGCTTGTTCGACTACGCGAGAAAAAGCGTCAAGCATTTTTTCAATTCTCCTAAATTTTATTGCTTCTATTTCTATCGGTGCGAGCGCGCAGGAAAGCACAAACAAAACTTTGTCTCAGGCAGAATATTTCTCTATGCCAACGATAGCTACTACGATAAATATCGCTGTTTAGCTATAAAGTATTCTGAGAAAATATCGCTAGAAACAAAAGCTTTATTTGCTATAAATTCCTCATAAGTTTTTTATACAATGCGCTCGATCGCCAATTGGTTAAATAATATTAAACTGTGTAAAAATGCACGGAAAGCTAATAAATTGATTTGCTCAAATAGCTTTCAGTTATCCGAAATGAAAATTAAGTTACAAAACTTAATTGTTTCTGTCAAAACTTTATGTAATTCGACTAGGCAATTTTACAGAGTAATGTCTTGTCCGATCTGACCCTGAGAGCATTAATACTTATCGACATCCAATTCAGAATTGTTGCATTTTGTAAACACAAGTTAAGAAATTGTAGAAATATTTTTCGGTTTTTCCATTCTGATGAAAGATGGCAATGATAAAAGTAGTAGGGTGCTACCAATTGTTGGTTAACGAGAAATTGCCATTCTCCGCCGCAGGACTTCCAATAGCGTGTTAAATTCTGCTGGAGGTGCTGCCGTCACCTCGATCGCCTCTCCAGTTACTGGGTGTTGTAGCGTGAGTCGCCAAGCGTGTAAGGCTTGTCCAGAAAGATTTACACCAACAGAACGCCCAGACCCATAAATCGGATCGCCCACAATGGGATGACCGATATGGGCGCTATGAACGCGAATTTGATGGGTGCGCCCGGTTTCTAATTGAAAATGAACTAAAGTATAGTTTCCTAATCTTTCTTTAACTTGCCAGTGGGTAATCGCTGCCCGTCCTCCCTTGTCTACAGGGACGATCGCCATTTTTTTGCGGTCTGTAGGATGGCGACCGATGGGCAAATCTACAGTTCCATTGGGCGATCGCGGCGCACCGTAAATAATACCCAAGTACTCGCGGCGGGCAGTTTTTGCCTTGAGTTGTGCTTGTAGGTGTTGTTGGGCAAGGTCAGTTTTGGCGATCGCGATCGCTCCTGTTGTATCTTTATCCAAGCGATGGACGATGCCAGGGCGTTGCACTCCGCCTATGCCTGGTAAATTGGGACAGTGGGCGAGTAAAGCATTAACTAAAGTACCATCAGCATGACCTGGGGCGGGATGGACGACTAACCCCGCAGGTTTGTTAATTATTAGCAGGGAATCATCTTCGTAAAGGATATCGAGGGGAATTGCTTCGGGTTTGAGTTCTAAAGGCTGAACGGCAGGAATTTCGATCCGAATGCGATCGCCTGTTTTCACATCTGTTTTTTTTGCAGTGCAAACTGAATCGTTAATCTGAACGCAGCCTCGTTCGATCAACTGTTGCAGGCGCGATCGCGACAATTGTGTAAGTTGTTGGGCAAGGTAACGGTCTAGGCGATCGTCACTGGCTGTTACCTGTAAATGAATTTCTGTCACGACTACTCTAAATCGATTCCTCTGCACTTCGCATTGTTAATTTTATCTAAGTCGCCCTTCATTCATCTTTGAGCCAAGCAAGAGTGCAGGTTCGATTGTTAGAAAAGATACGGTGTATCAATTACAATTACTTTTTATCACAAAGGTTCATCTTTCTCCGAAAGACAGCACTATAACAGATTTAATTTTGCATCGATGAATACAGAAATAGCTATATGGCGATTTTTAGAGGCACGATAAATAACGACACATTAACTGGCACTGTAGGCGACGACCAAATCTATGGTTTAGCTGGGGATGACACTTTGCAAGGCAGTTCGGGCAACGATCGCCTCTATGGTGAAGACGGAAACGACTATCTCTATGGCGACAAAGGTAGCGATCGCATCTTCGGTGGGAACGGTGACGACCATCTTCAAGGAGGTGACGGTGACGACTACATTGAAGGGGGTGAGGGTAGCGACTATACAGAGGGTGGTAACGGCAACGACTATTTAGTAGGAGGGAATGAGAGTGAAGCCTTATGGGGAGACTCTGGAAACGACAAAGTTTTCGGTCAGAGTGGCAATGACTACATTCATGGAGGTGATGGCGAAGACTATTTAGAAGGCGGAGAGGGTAACGACGAAGTTTCAGGCGATAGCGGTAACGACAAGCTTTATGGCAATATCGGCAATGATTTTCTAGAAGGTGGCGGCGATCGCGACATTTTAGAAGGTGGCGACGGTAACGACCACCTAGTAGGAGGTGCAGGCAAAGACACATTATATGGTGGCGCTGGCGATGACTTTCTCATTGGCGGTTACGATTCTGTCATTGGCTTTGGCGGGAACGACTATATTGGTGGCAAAAACGATATCGATTTGTTATTTGGCGGTGCGGGAAAAGACACTTTTGGGATCGGTTACAGTACCGACGATGGCAATCCAACCACAGACGGTAGGCGAGATTACAGTTTAATCAAAGATTTCAATCCTCAAGAAGATACGATCCGGCTGAATGGCGCTAAAAGTAACTATATTCTGAAACCATCTCCTCAAGGTTTACCTCAAGGCACGGCAATTTATTTTGACAAACCAGGTAGTCAACCGGACGAACTGCTGGCAATTGTAGAAAACAAATCGGGATTGAAACTGAGCGATCGCTACTTTACTACCACTGCTGAGGATAATTTTTACGGAACCTCTCAAGACGATTATTTTGACGCTGGGGTAGGAAATGATTACGTCAGGGCATTTGACGGTAACGATACCTTATTAGGTGGCGATAATGATGATTTCATTGTTGGCGACAAAGGCAACGATACCATCTCAGGTGGCAATGGTAATGATTCACTTTTGGGAACAACTCCATTTAGCCCAATGGATTCAGAGTTCGTCAGTGGCGATCGTCCCAATCCGCAAGTTCTGGGCAAAGGACAGATAGACACTCTTACAGGTGGTGCAGGTAAAGATAACTTTTGGCTGGGCGAGTCATTAAGCGGTAAGTATTATTCTTCCTATCGCTACTACGACGATGACAACGCTTCAACTGTTGGCAACAATGACTATGCGTTAATTACGGACTTTAACCTTCAAGAGGACAGGATTACACTGATCGGACAACCGACTGACTATCTACTAAAAGCAACCTCTGATAGTTTACCCGCAGGTACGGGAATATACATCAACAAACCTGGAAACGAACCAGACGAACTCATCGGCATTGTTAAGGATATATTGCCAACAAAGCTAAATTTGAACAATTCCTACTTTTTCTACACTAATCCCGAACCCATTTCTGTTCCAATTTAAGACACGAGTAGGTTAGTTATCAGCGAACAGGAGTTGTAGGGGCGGGTTTGACAAAAGATTTGCGATCGATGACAATAAATCTCAATTCAAAACCCGCCCGAAGTTGTAGAGGCGGGTTTAGTAAAAGATTCATGAGTGGCGAGCGCCAATCTCAATTCAAAACCCGCCCGTACAGGAGTCAATAAATTTTGAATTGCGAATTATGGCTGGCAAATTGCGAATTCCAACTCTGCTCTCTTCCTAACTTCCGCGTCAACGCGACTTCCTACGATCGCTAATGGGACTTTAAAACTTTCTAAGCCCAAATATAGCCGAACTTAGCTCGTGAGAGGCAAATACATCAACATGCTCATTAAGCCAGCGGACCAAACGAAACTCGACTGCGGTGCGGAATGCCTCCAATGCTTCGGCAAAGGTTTGTAAGGGTTTGGTTGCCCAACGTCTGCGGAATCCGCCGGTCAACTGATGCCAAAGGATGAAGGTGTAAGCGATGAACACTAAAACCCAATGACGCTTCATACTCAGAGCATCCCGAACTTGATACTCACTCAAACCCAACCAGCCCTTGGCTTTCTCGATAGAAGACCTCCACCCAGTTGCGAGCAGAATATGTTTGAGCTACCCAAGCCGCACTGACTTGGTTGTCAGAGGCATTGGTGAGAAAGTAATCCACCTCCGTCGCTTGCTCGAAACTAGAGGCATTGAGTTGAATCGCCAGCCAGCGAGTGCCTTCGAGCTTCGGAACGTGAACTGGTAACAGCGCCACCCAAACTGTCCGGGCTGCTCCAGATTGAGTTGCACAGGTGTGAACTGCTCCACTGCCAAGGTTTGAGCAATAGCTTCTAATCCCTGCTTACGAGCAGACTCATCACCTGATGTTTGAGCAGTAACTTGGCGGTTTTGGCGATTGCTGCCACGTAAGTTAGGTTTCTCGACTCCAACTGCTTGAGAAAAGGCGTGTTATTACCGTAGCCTGCATCAATTACAGTCACACCCGGTCGATAACCGCGCTTCAAGCATTGGTCAACCAAGTCTAGAGCCAGGTCAGGTTTTTTCTGGAAGTTGGGGTCTGCCTTGCCTTGCTCGAATAAACTTGCGTGTTGATAGAGTGCAACATCTAACGGCAGACGCCGCACTCCATCATACAAGTAGGTAGTCAGCAGCACAATACCATTGTCAGTCTTGCCAATCTCCCCAATGTACTGCCGTCCTACCCCATCAGTAGTAGCCGCACCACTTTTGCGATGTCCCGAATCATCTACAATCAATGTGAAACCTTGACTCGGGGTCGTCTGGCGACACTGGTGCATCACCTCCAACCGCCGATTATTTAGCTTGACTTCATCCCAAGGGGCATTGTTGAGAAAATGTCTGAGGCTGTTGTAGGAGCCATCTACTGTATTTGTGACCAGTTGGCTCAGGTTTTTGCGCTGACTCTCACCCAGCAGTCCCCCTAGATAAACACGAAATTCCTGCCGCTGCTTCTGACGCGAAAATACATCATCAAACCGACGACACCAGTTCTCAAAGCACTGCGGCATCGCTGCTGGTACTTGATCTTTCACCTTACGTTGCTCCTGTCGAGACTGACGTAAAACGCAACTCCTACCCGCATTCTAGCTCAATTTGCTCCAACTTTCTTACAAAGTCCCACTAATGAAAATACGAGAATTTTGCCAGAAAACCTAATACCTTAATTATAACATAAAATTGAAAATTTTAATTCGCATATACGATTTGTCGTTGCCATTAGAACCGATTTTAGAGATATGTTTAAGGCTAAAATTGTATAACAAAGTGCGATGTAATTAAGGTATATATAAAGCAGGAGACATTTATCTGCAAAGGTTTATCTACCTTCTAACCTAACTCAAAAATGCTAAAATAAAGAAGAAAGCAACAAGCCGATTAGCACTAAATTGACTCGAATAAATTGTAGCTAATAGCTTAACTTCTATCGCTTTTTCATAAATAAGATTTGAGTTGGTCGAAGATTGACAATGGTAACGCAACTGAATCACTACCCAGCCGCGATCGTCCAAGCAGCCCAGAGAGTAAACGAACTGGACTCGCAGATTATGGCAGTTCAACAGCTAATTAGCCGTGAAGAAGGAAACGCCGATCGGCTATCGGCATTCGATGTAGACTTAAAAACGACACTCAACGTAAGGCACGTCGCTTTGAAGTTCTGTTAACTCATCAAGAATATCAAACGGCAGTCAATACACTCATGCGGCTGACAGCCGATAAAGCTAATGCGATCGCGCACTTAGAATATTTACGCAATCAATTTAGTGTTGCCAAACTAGAAGCAAGACTAGAAATTGCCAAGCAACTCACTGATTTTGAGTCGCGAGAATTAGTAGGTTTGTAAGAACAGTTATCAGTTATCAGTTATCATCACAAACAATCCATGTCGCGCCTGGTCACTGATAACTGGTCACTGATTTAATTTTTTATCCCAACCCTTCCATGACGCAAGTTACTTTAGAAGAAGTTGCTAAATTGCAGACTGAATTGACAAATTATCCCAATGCTCTTGCTGCTTTGCAAGAAATAGAAGAGTGTGAGGGAGATTTAGAAGATGCAGCTATGGTACTAGCAATTCGAGCCGGACAGCAACCAGATATAGCAAATGCAGAGTGGCTATCTAGTTTGGCAAAGAAATGCCGTGCCTTTATTTGTCGCCAAGAATTGCGATCTGCGTTAGCAAATGAATCCTTTGCGCCAGTAGTCGAACAACTAACAGCAGCTAAAATCTGCCCTACCCTACTGGTAATGCCCGTCTTGTTATACGTTGTAAAACAAGGTGTAGATGAATTCTGTCAACCTCTCGATCCGGTAGCTTAAAAAGTTAAAAGTTAAAAGTCAAAAAGGAAAAATGTAGTTTTAGTAAGGCTTTTGGCTGCTTGTATGCGAATTAACTATGGAACGACTGACTTAATTTCTTATCGACTTAAAGTGCGTAAAAATCTTTGCATACTGGCGAAAATACCTGGTTTTCTCGCTCCAGACGTATTAGTAGTGTCAGTGGGATTCGATTGACTTGTACCCCGTAGAGAATAGTATCAATTTCATCGCCCATTGGTTTTGTTGGTTGTTCGGCAATTAACTGAAACTCTTCTTCTACTTCCCGCCAAATTTGCCATTCACCAGGGTAGGAACGGAACACGGAGATGTTTTCAATTGGGCGCAGATAGTAACAAGATTCAATATTATTGAGAAAACGAGTACGTAATTGTCTTCCAGCGTAACCAATCCCGACGATCGCCACATCTTCTAAACGAGGATTGAGCATCAATGTAGGACATGTAGCTAACTCGCACAACTTTTCTACCCGTTCGACTTCTACCGCAGAAGGCGAAACAAATAACAAAGCCCCATCCTCTGGTTCGATCTTTTCTTCCAGAGGCGATCGCGTGCCGATATCGACAATTTTAAATGGTACTTCTCCCCAAATCTCGCCGTGCGTGCTAGTGCCGCCGCACCCGCATCGGGAAAAAACACCTTAAGTTGGGAGCCGAACTGAGTAAAGTCTGCTAAGAATTGCTCGGCAACAGACATCGGTTTGAGTTCTGGAATCACTAACTCCACTTGCAGGCGAGTATATCCATCTGCGATTGCCGCTGAAGTGGCTACTGCTGCTTGGGCGATCACCTGTTCTAGTGTCTGAGGAAATTCTGTCATATGAGAGGGGCGAGGAGCAAGGAGTGAGGGGCGAGGAGAAATAGAGCTGAGGGGAGAAGAGAGAGTTGCTGTGCAACTACCAACTACCAACTACCACTGATAACTGTTAACTGTTAACTGTTAACTGTAATTTTACAGGTATGAGGCGCTCTAAAATTTGCTTAAGTACCGTTGCCGTCCAGTCAATATCGGCTGCTGTAGTTTCTCTACCTAGAGTTAAGCGAATTCCACTCAAAGCCGCAACTCTGTCATATCCCATCGCTAGTAAGACTGGACTGGGAGAAAGCTTACCACTATGACAAGCAGAACCAGCGCCGATCCCGATTCCCGCTAAATTCATTTGCCGCACGATAGTTTTCCCACTGACTTTCTCGCCATCTGCGCCTTTCATGTAGAAACTAGCGTGGTGCGGTAGACGTGACAGGCGATCGCCTGTAGGAACTAATTGAGGTACGTCAGCCAATTGAGCAAACAAGCGATCGCGCAATGACACTAAGCGCGATGTTTCCGCAGGCATTTCTTGAGCAGCGAGTTCTGCGGCAGTGCCAAATCCAGCAATAATTGGTACTGCTTGCGTTCCCGATCGTAGTTTTGATTCTTGTCCGCCACCACCCAGCAACGGTACTAACTCCACTCCAGGACGAATATAAAGCGCTCCCACTCCTTGAGGACCATAGATTTTATGACTGGAAAGGGATAGCAAATCTACGGGTAATTGTTGCAGATCTAGGCAAGCGTCCGGCAACTTGGACGGCATCTGTGTGAAACAATGCGCCGTGGGAACGGGATATTTTGCCCAAAGTCTCTATTGGTTGTAAAGTTCCAACTTCACTTTGACCGTAAATGATTGAAACTAAAACTGTATTTGGTTGAAGTGCTGCTTGCAAGCGATCGGGATTTACGCACCCGTTACCATCTACTGGTAAACGAGTCACCTGCCAACCCCACCGTTCTAGTAACCGTGCTGGCTCTGCGATCGCTGAGTGTTCGACGCTAGAAATAATCAAGTGCTGGGGACTATTATAGCGTTGGGCAACCCCATAATTGCTAAGTTATCTGCCTCTGTACCACCGGAAGTGAAGATAATTGACTCGGCGTTACGGGCGTTGACTAAGCTAGCCACCTGCATTCTGGCTTGTTCCAACACCGTTGCAGCGCGTCCGCCCCACTCGTGCAAGCTAGATGGGTTGCCCCATTGTTGAGTCAACACTACTTGCATAGTCGAGATTGCCTCTAAACGAGTCGGCGTTGTCGCGCTGTAGTCGAGATAAATCTGCATGGAATGTGTGGTGCGTGATGAATAGCGTGTGGTGCGTGATGAATAGCGTGTGGTGTGTGATGAAGGGGTGTAGGGTTGAATTGTGAATTGTGAATTGTGAATTGTGACTTGGAAGTAGCTCCCTCAACTTCCCCAGCTCAAGAGCCGCTCTCTTCTTCCCCTACTCCTACTCCCTAGTTCGACACTTCTGCCATCTCAATAATCTGTCCGTCCAGATCTTTCACCAAAAAGTTCAATGGTTTCTGGCTGAGAATTTTGTGTTTTAAATTCATCATTTCCACCCGCATCAGAACTTGTTCCAAACACTCGCGATCAAACAGACATGGCGCTGCTGGTTTTTCTTCCCTAAACTAGCTCCAGTAATGATGTGGAGTTGGGTGTTTTTTGAGTTGATACCACAATCCATCGGGACCGTTAAATCCTTTGGTGCTGGTAAAACTGGGACTAGGAGAGATGTAGTAAGGATCGATCGTTCCAGCTGCGCCCAAGGTTTGCTCGTAATTGTAGTAGTAGTGTAAAGGAACTTCGGCAGCGGGGAGATTGAGCATTCCTTCGTAAAGCTGACGGGCAATCTCTAAGTCAGATACCATCACGGTATATACTTTCGGGGCGCTGGTGAGAAACATCCACATAGCAACCGCATAGGCTGCTAGTAGCATCACCATAATCCCCTGTGTAGAGAAGAGGGCTATCCAGGGGTAGGGAGGGCAAAAAGCACCTAAAGTAGGCGGAAGCAGAAACGATGTCAAACTCACTGCTGTAACCATGAATGGGTGATGGGGAATAAATAACTTGAGTTTTCGTGTGCTAGCACAAAATTAACCCAATGATACTAGTCTATCAAGAGGAGAATTATTCGTTTGTAAATTGTAATTGAGTCGGTTAGTTGACGGTTAACAGTTGACGCTACACTGCGTGAAGACAGTTGACTGTATTTCTAGTTCAGAAATACGTCTCCAGTCGGTTGAATTTGCAGAGATTGCTTATCTATTCCAAGGTCGGTGGTTGCTTCGAGCATTAATTCTAGTACTCCTGGAGTAGGCGATCGCCCAGTTGCGTTCAACAATCCGCCATCTTCGCGCTTGAATGTCACAGTTGTAGGTGTAACTAGGTTTTGAGCGTGACATCTGATTTTCCTGGGAGCGATCGCGGTGCTGTATTGCCAATTGCTTGATAAGTGATTTTTGCTCCTGTCTGATTGATCAGCTTAATGCTAACCTTGCCTTGATTCAATAGCACTGTCGTACTAGGAGGCTGCTGCTGTTCGGGTAGGGGTGGTTGAATGGGAGTAGGCGAAACTTGCGGGGTAGGGGACACTTGCGTATTAGGAGGCTGCTGTTCGGGTAGGGGTGGTTGAACGGGAGCAGGCGAAACTTGGGGAATTTGTGTAGTTTGTGAAATATAGCTGTTGTGTGTGTGTGTTACTGTAGCGATATGAGAAAGATGGTTCAGTACTGACGTGCGATCTACTTGAGGTATAGCAACGGCAGGTAAATCGATTGTCAAACTGCTACAAATAACACCTAGCACATTGCGCTCGAGCCGCGCCGCCTCATACTACAGTTCTTCATTTTTTCTCCAGTTATATATATTTACGTGAATCTAGATTTGACTGTTTTTCCAGCCCAGGCTGCATCTGAACTGATGAGTTATATAAATAAACCAAATTGCTCTAGTAATAGTTAGTTAAAACTTTGCTTTTAGAGAAGCATTTGGGTAGTTCGACATTGAATTATAGCAACAAATAATACATACCACCTGCTATTTCTCAAGAGGGGTTGGATCGTTTAGTAACAAACAACCAATAACCAATGACAAAACAGGGTAGGAGTTGTCTCCTACCCTGACTCAAAATTAACTTCAAATGTTCCTAAGCTGCGTCCCACAACTCGCGAACTCTACCAGGAAGATATTGAGCTATTTCTTGAATCCGTTCCTGCGATAATTCTTCTTTAGTAGCAGAAAATACGGCTGAAACGACCTGTTCGCGATCTAAATCGAAACCAGTTTTTGCCATTGGCGCTTCGTTTTTGACTCGGAACAAAAAGCGATCGTCATCAATATTAAATAGACCAGGACCGTGATGCTTTTTAAAAGGTGGACGAACGCGGCTGAGAAAGCCAACGATAGGATTAGTATCTTTCCAAAGATCTGCTACATCCATTTTCAACGCTTTGTCTTCTGTCGGCAGAACTTCCTTATTTTCTAATTCTTCTGCCACTCGATCTGATGCTTCCGTTGTCATTAAATCGCGCATGACGCGATAGACAACTTCTGTCACATCTCTAGCATCAAAGAGGTCTTCAAGTCCACTTTTAAGCATGACTTTTTCTAGGAAAGGCATGTCTTTAGTCGCAATGGGAACTGATGGACCTTCTTTTTTCTTCTTCTGGAGGTTTTGCCTCCATTTTCTCCAACATTCTGCGACCTTTTTCTGTCAATTCTGCTTGTTTAAAAGTAATCAAATGCGGTAAAGGACCATCAGACGAACCAAAGGTATTAGCAACTCTAAAATCAACTTCTTTGGGATTTACAGCATCGGGAACGTCTTCCTGGTTGCCATAGGCATTACCACTAAATTCAGCATTAATATACTGCTTTTGATTCAGATAATCCAAGTGTCCTAATAGTTCGGCTTTTGTTGGTTCGCGACCGATAAAGTCATCAGCAGTAAATTTTACTGGATGCAATTCTTGCCCAGTTTCATTGATTTTTTCAAAATAATGTAGGCAACATCTTCTCTTAATGGAATGGTCATGAAATTACCCCTTAGCTTTTTATGCAGATTTTGACTGTAGCTAAAGAGAACCAACAAATTGTTTTTCAGTCCCTCTATTGCTTGACGCAACTCAAGCCTTAGTGTAGAAGAACTGAAGGAGGATCGAATTTAGTTCGGATCTACAGCCATTGCCATTTAAGGTATTAAGAATAAATACTTGCTTACATCTGTCACAGGAAGCATATTCGGAAATTTTGAGGCATAAGCTTGAAGAAACAGTTTGGTTATTGTCTATTTTTCCCTAAAGATATATTTTTAAGGAAAGCTTTGGGTGGCTAAAATTTGCACAACAGACTATTCTCGAATCCAATTCAGAGCATTACGTGTAATGACTTGTGATGTTGCGATCGCCACTTTCGAGCGTTATGCTACAGCAAAACCCGTATGCTGCCGTAATTTTGGATGTCGAAAACCAAGCACTATATTCTCTCTAAAATACCTGCTTCCATCAGATCGGTGACTACACCTTCTTCTGTATCATCATATTGCACCCAGACTTTATCACCGATCGAACTTAGATGAATAGGTGTCGCATGGAGATATTATCACCATTCCAGCCTATATCCAGAACTAGATACTGCCCTATAAGGTCGGCGTGCAACGGGATTGTTAGATGGCAAGTTCGGTCATCAGGAAATGTGGGTCTGAAACCCCGTCATACGCGCGAAGCGCAGGACGGCTTTATACTCAACAAGCAACAACCAACCCGTTTGAACGACGGATTAAACTGACTTTGCTTGCTGCTATCTGTCCAAGCCGTTTCCAGCTTGCATCGCTAACAGATATTTGTCTTTCGGTGTCGCCTGAGACAAAGCCAATACATGAAGGGGAATTAACCAAGTCACCCTTTCTTAAACCATGACGGGTTGTAGAGCCACCATATTTGCGTCTAATACCGCCACAAGACGGAACCATCAAATGTAGTTGACGGCGAGAATAGGGTGGACGACGAATCACAAAAAATGATGCAGGTGTGATGGATATAGAGCCAAACCAGTCAGCCCCGTCCACATCTAATCTGTGGTATTTGCGATATTCGACAAAGTGAGATGCCGCAATCGCAACGCCATCAACTGCATGAGTGTTAAATTCAGGTTTAGATTTGTCAGTCTTGTTTTTAGTTAGCCCAAGGTAGTTTCGTACCTGCGCTGTTTGGTAGCCTTCGACTTTAACAACAGGAGCAAATGATGAGAGTTGTTCGAGCATCCATACTTGACCTACCATCACTGGCGAGAAACCCTTGCCCGACTTTGCTCCCTTGCGTCCCGATGTTTTGTCTACATCCGCTCGAACGTATTCGTAACGAATCTCCGTGACTGGATAGATTTTGCACAATTCGGAAACAATTCTCAGTTCTAACTGGCGGTTGGCACGAATCGACGGGGCTAACTTGCCTTGACGACGATTCGCAAACCGCTTTTGTCGATGGGCGCGTTTAGAAAACTCAACCCTGCGATTGATTCTCCGTCCTCTGCGTCCACGTCGCATTAATCGCCGATTGTCCATCCTTTCTCGTACCGTTTTGAACGGTAGAATTAGGTGGGCTGTATACAAAGTAAATTTGGCAGACACAGCCCCAATTCCCGAATAATTTTTACCTGGGTCAATCCCGATAACAATATCCTGGGTATTGCGTCCCGATGGCTCAATAGTCAGTTGGACGTAGAATTGCCCATTGTCCGACCAGCGTTTAATTGCTTTGCCGGATTCTATCCACTTTCTAGCTCTGGCGCTAGTTGTGGGCATTAGAGGTTGGTGGTTTGAATCGACAACTGGTACTCGTAACATTGTTTGGTATAACCCAATTACTTGTTTTAGTCTCTTTGCCCAACTCGATTAAGATGTCTTGGCTTACCCAACTCTCGAACCAATCGAGATTAGAGATAATTCGGTCTAGAGAAGCAACCGAAAGTCTGTACCAAATCGAGTCTCAATGGGCTATTCACTTCTTGCGTTACCCAAATTGGTTTGGGCAATCCTCGTCGTTCTAAGGCGAGGTTAGTGAAATACCTATCTTATACGGGCTATTTCTACGGACTTTTTCCGTATAACACCCCACGTTTAACTACTATACAAAAACTTCTGTATAACTACCTTGTATGGAGCGATCGACCGGAAGCTTTCTGTCTGTGACTCTTTCACCACTAAAAACAATTTTATTCCCAGCTTTCTAATTCTCGAATCCAGGTTTGCATCAATGCGATCGCCTGAGTGCGACGAGCCTCAAATGTGGCAGCAATCCAAATAAATAGCAACCCTACCACAATACCAATTGCCCATAGTAGAAAAGAATAATTATCGATAAATAACCAGAGCTGACGCAAGACTTTAGTAATAAAAGTTAGCGTGCCGACATATAAATAAGCACGGGTGCGAAATACGATTCCGGCTAAGATTAAACCTATACCCAGAAAAATAGTTAAAATTCCTTGCCATAAACTACTATCTGATTGGTACAAAGCTGTCAGACAAAATAACCCTATAGCTAAAGTGCGGAGAATGTGACGCTTTTCCTTTTCGGTAGGCGATCGCAATGACGGATCGACTTGGACAACATACAGCAACGAACCACTCAATATGGAAACATACCACAAAGGATCGCTAAGTTGCCAATTTTGAATCAGTCGAATAATTGCCCAATCAGCTAAAATAATACTTATATAACTGAGGCGGATTTTATTTTCTACTCTTGCTAACCAAGCGTAAAAAGCAGCGACAATAAATAAGCCTTGAATTGAAATTCCACTAAATGTAAATAAGACAATTACCCCTGGCAAAACAGTAGCAGAACGCTGCCAAGGTTGTTTCGACCATCCCCAAGTTTGCCAAGGTAACATATATAAAATATAGGCATAAATACAAGCGATCGCAGCCGACCAATCTAGCAGTGCAGACAGAGGTAAAATTCGATTTAAAAGGTGGGCGATCGCAATTGTGAATTGTATGACTGCCAAATATACCCAAAATGGCGATTCCGTCCTTGCCAAGCTGCATAAGTTGCTAATATTACTGTGACTACTAGCCAAAGATTGCTGCCAAAATTACTTAAATTCACTCCTAATGCTAGTAGGGAAAAAAGACTACCAACTCCCCAGTGAGATGGGTTTATTACAAGTAATTCTTGGGGTGCGAGTTTCCAATAGAATAAGAGCCAACGCGCACAGAAACGATATGTAATTGCGATCGCGCAGGCTAGGGTTGATAGTAAGACTATGCCATCCCCTGCTTGCCCTCCTTTGGATTGGATCAATTGATAAATTAAAAGTTCGTATACCGCAAAGGAAATACCAAATACAGATATAAATGTAATTGGTTTGAGCAGAGGTAAACGCCGTCCAACACCAATTCCTACTAATGCGCCTGCTAAGGTGTAAAGTCCTGTGTAGGCAGTAAATGTATAGTGGGCGAAGATTAATCCTATAACAATATATATAAGTGGAATAACGTGCCAACTAGAAAGGTAAGGCAAGGCAGAACGACGTACCCACCAATCGCCACCTAATTGCGTTGCTAGTCCTAATCCTATATTGGCGATCGCAATATTTATAAAAGATGGTACAGTCCACCATACGATACTAGATACTACTAATTCTGTACCCCAGGCAATACCATAGAAACCTATATTTGTCGGCTGTTTCCAGTTACGATAAGTAATTGCCCCTGTGGTTATAACTGCTGCTAAAACTAGATATACATCTTGGATCGAATAAACTTCTAGCCTACCTAAAGTTAGGAAAGTTAAATTAATTATACTCAGCGCGATCGCCCAACCGTCTAATGCTGGGTCATAAATATCTGTAGGGGGACAAATCTCTGTAGAAGCGCACAGCTGTGCGCTTCTACGAGAACGTAACAACCACAACCCCCACAAAGCAACGCCAATCCATGTTGGCAACCAATTGAAGGGAACTCCCCAAATTTGCCCCAGACAAGTTCCTGCAAAACTCAAGCCAAATCCAATAGTGATTGCTGCGGCAAGTTGCGATCGCAATTTTTGCGTATTGAATAACATTAAACTGGTTGCGACTGTCGTACTCATTAATAAAGGAGTTACTCTAGCTTCAGTTAGGATCTGGGCTAGAAGTAAGGCAATAACACTCAGCCAACTTGCTAATCTTGCTTGAGGAATAGCACGATTACCAAGAAATGTGAGACAGGTGGGGGTAGCTAGCCAAATTAATCCCCACCAATATGGATTCGATGTTATGAGCAAGGGATAACTCAATCCTGCTAAGACTAAACCGATATACCACGCACTACGTCGCCAAATCGGATGTGCGATCGCTAAACTATAACTCCACTCTGCTATCATGCTTATTAATAAAATGACTGCCCAAAATCGAGTATTAAGATTGGGAAAACCCCAACCTATCCATGCATATAAAGTTAATATTCCTGTTACGTGCGTGAGATAAATTAACCATGCGGCGCGAGTTGGACGCTGACGAAGGACAATTATTAAGGTAAGAGTAGAAGCTAGTAAGTAGAGCGATCGCACCAAGGGATTGAATAAACTAAATAAAGCAAGAACGCTTCCTAAAATCAATGCCTTGCCTTCGGTGTGGTTAGCTAAATTTGGTTGAGAAGCACGACGCAACCGCGAGGCAACTATTATGATGACAATAATATAAGGAAAAAGCGCCAGCCCAATCAGTTCTCCTGAGAATAAATAACCCCCGGCGATTTGAGTAGCAAAGGCGATAATTTGTTGCCTCCCTGCAACGGGAATCAGTCGCCACAACAAACAGTAAGCCTGCAATCCAACAAAAAATAGGGCAAGTAAATCCCAAATCTGCCAAAGTCTTTGCAGACGATTTGCTAATAACCAGATACCTAAAATACTAACTGCGATCGCTTGCCAAGGTGGTTCGACATTGACAGCGACTATCCAACCCAATACTAATAATCCAATACCCGTGCGAGTCAATAGAGGTTCTACCTGACGGCGAGTTAACCAACAAAGTACCCAGCCGCAAATCCCTAACGCCAAGCCAATTGCATCTATGGGTATGCCTGCACTTAAGACTCCCCTACCCAAAAGCAGTAAGGTGGAAATAGCAAGAACAACGCCACTAATCCCTAAATCTATTAAACTTGCCTGACGCTTTTCTACCCGATGCCATAATACTCCTGCTGTCCCTACCGTACCGCTATAGATGGCAATGAGGGGGAATCCAGGTATTATCCAACCCAATTGCAGCCAACTGAGTGCAACAGTATTCACTCTAATCGGTAATGCAGCTTGCAGTAACGTCCAGGCGATCGCGGATAAACTTAAAATTGCGATCGCTCCTACTATTAATCCCAATCCATCCCACCATAACTGAAACCCATCGATTGCCCAGAAGTTAACTGGGATTAGGGATAGGGTAGTGACTTGTAAAATCCTACTTGTCAAACTTAAATTCGGTCGTTGTCGCGTCCACCAGTACGCGAGCCAAAATGCTAAGGTGTAGCCGAATAAAATGGCATATTGTCCGACTGAGGAAAAATTCTGCCACTGACTCGCAGCTAGTACCCCCGAGGATACGACTACCATGAACACGCCTAGAAATAGCAGCCACACGACGCTAATTTCTTCCATGAGGGAAGCTAAAATCCGGCTGAGTATGGGTGCGGGACGAGTTCTTGCTGGAAGTGGTTCTACTGCTGGTGTGCTAATAAAGTCTTCTTGATGAGATACTTCAGCTACGGGTAAGGCACAAACTAGGTGAGTGCGGCAAATTCGGATAACTTGAGTTTCAGAAAGCAACCCCAGACGCAACCACAGATCTAACCCTTCTAGTAATTGAGGATGGGTAGCTGGTATTGTTAGTTTTATCTCGATTCGCTCTGGTTGTGAGGTCATGGCTAGCTATCTCAGCGCATACCTCATCATGCCGATTGTAGGGAAATTCAACTCTCGGTAAATGTGCTACTTTTTAAGTTGGCGATCGAATGATAATGTCGCGCAAAGACGCTAAGGCGCTAAGCTGAACTCCCGCTTTCACTATAGTGACCGACATTGTATCTGTGGCGTTCCAGCCGTCTTGTCTCACTTTTCCCCATACCATCCCTTCAAATCGCGTCTCTGCACAAATGACACCGACGATTGAGACGCTGCTACTGCGTCGGCGCACGAATGGCGCATCGTCAAAGCCGATAACGCGAATAGTGCGATCGCGTGCTAGTGGGTCATTTGGTATGAGTGTTGCCATAAAAAGGATGGTCAATTAAAGTGAAGATACATAGTTTTTCAGGTTGTGATGACACGGCAAAAAAAAGCACCTTTGCGACCGTTAAGTGATGAAGAACAAACCGACTTGAAAAAACTGAGCCGTTCTCAATCCCAATCATCTGCTAGTGTCATGCGGGCCAAAGCGATTCTAGCCGTGGCTCTTGGGGCTGATTACACGAGTGCAGCGCAGTTAGTAGGATTACGCTGTGGTGATACGGTCAGCAAGTGGGTCAGTCGCTTCAATGTTGAAGGCTTAGCTGCCTTACAGCCTCGACATGGCGGTGGGGCAGTAGTGCAATACAGCGAACCAGAAAAACAACGCATCCTGTCCGAATTTCAGCGTCAACCAGAGCGGCAGAAAGAGGGCACGGCAACCTGGTCAGTAGCTACACTTCAACGGGCTTTGCGTCAGGCTCCTGATGGCTTAACCCAAATCAGTACTTATACAATTTGGCAGGTACTCAAAGAGGCGGGCTATAGCTGGCAAAAGAGCCGCAGTTGGTTAAAAACTGGACAGGTGAAGCGCATACGCAAAGGCAAGCTAGTAGTAGTAACTGACCCAGATACCGTGGCAAAAAAAAACTGATAGAACGCGCTTACACTCAGGGACAGAAGCTAGGCTTGAGTGTGTGGTGCGAAGACGAGGCGGGACCATTTGGCACTGCTCCTTACCCTGGTAGCAATTGGCAGCCAGTAGGTAAACCGACACGGCAAGAACATGAATATATCCGTAATGGCACAGCCAAGCTGTTAACGCTATTCCATCCCGCTACTGGGCAAGTACGAGTTAAGGGTGTTACCAGTTGTACCAATGCTGTGTTGCACGAATGGCTCAAGCAAGAATTAGCTAGTGTTGTACAATCACTGCCAACTCCAGCTCGATTACTCAAGCCTGAAGAAAATCAACGGTTATGGAAAAGTTGGCAGCAGGGGTTGAAAGTACGCTTTACACTCCCACACGACTTACCGCCACTGCGAATGTTGCTAGTGATGGATAACTTGGTCGGACATAAAACTCCCCAGTTGGTATTGTGGCTGTGTGCTCATGGCATCATGCCGCTCTACACACCTCTTGGCGGTAGCTGGCTGAATATGGCTGAGTCGATTCAACGAATTCTCAAACGCCGAGCTCTAGAGGGGCATCATCCGCAAACAGCCTATCAAATTATTGAGTGGTTGGAAGCAACTGCTTTTGGATGGAACCAACAACCAACGCCGTTTGTCTGGGCAGGATTACGAGCGCAACGTCGAGACAGAGCGCGTCAAAGATTTCACTCTCTTGGTGGTTCTGGTGCCTGTACGCATCGTCCTCTTCGGCGGACAACTATTGCCAAAAATAATGGCAACACTCATACCAAATGACCCACTAGTAATGTTTCTAGTTTCACTGGGTTCGCATTACTTCGTTTCTAGAATTATTGAAACGCAGATATGCGAATGAATGTATTAGAAGACATCAAAAGCATACCCAAATTTAGAAGTTTATACCCATTTATTTAGATCGATGAAACTCTAAATTACATCCATACCTAAAATGCGTCAATTATACCCAAATTTGATTGAGCAACTTTTTAAACGCAATCGAGTTATCTTTACCCAAAGTCTCAGCGTGCTAAACTATCTCAGCTATATACCTAAAACACGAAATGAATACCCAAGAATGAAGGCAAGTAAAGGTTCGGTTGTTGTAGAAAGTTTTAAGGATAGGCTGAGGCTGCGTTGGCGAGTTGCAGGAAAGCGGTATTGTTTATCTTTAGGATTGCCAGATACGCAAGAGAGTCGAATGTTAGCGGAGTTGAAGGCACGTCAGATTGAGTTAGATGCAATTTCTGGTAACTTTGACACCACTCTAACTAAATATAAACCCCAAAGCTTAACTGAAAAACCAGTTAATGACGCGCAACTCCTCACTTGTGCCGAACTATTCCAACAGTTTATGGAATATAAGTCTCAGTCTTTACATCCCAGAAGTTTAGATCGCTACAAGACAACTCTGAAATACCTATACCAGTTTTACTATCGAGAGGATGAGACGCGGAAATTACTAGCCGCACAAAATGCGATCGCAATTCTACAAACTCATGCGGAACAATTTAATGCTTGGCTTCAGAGTAAGAACGCCGAACGCGCCAGGAAAGAACGATTAATTCTACTCAGTGCTTGTTGGAGTTGGGGAATGACGAAAGGTTTTGTGGAATCGAACCCTTGGAAAGGTTTACATAAGCAGGTGGAGTCAGCACCTAAACAACCACTCAAACCATTTACACAAGAGGAAGTTAAGGCAATTTTAGCTGCTTTCAAAACTCACCCTCAATACAAACACTATGCCGATTTTGTCGAATTTTTATTTTTAACTGGGGTGCGAACTACTGAGGCGATCGCTTTACGCTGGCTGCATATTACTGCCGATCTGTCAAGTATTTGGGTTGGAGAATCTATCAGTCGGGGTGTACCTCAAACAAATAAAGCTCGCTCTATTCCCTTAAATGACAGAATTAGATTATTGCTCCAAGCTAGAAAGCCTGAGAACTATTCATCAGACGATCTTATCTTCCCGAGTCCTGAAGGATTACCAATTGACGATCGCAATTTTCGCAATCGTGCTTGGGTAAAAATGTTGGAGTTGGCTAATGTAGAATATCGCAAACCTTCTAATACAAGACACACGTTTATTTGTATGTGTTTGAGTGCGGGTGTAAATCCGGCTGTGGTGGCTCAAATTACGGGTTGCGATCTGCAATCTCTCGATCGCGATTATGCTGAGTATATTCCGTCTTTGTCGATTCTTCCAGATTTGTTTGGTAATTGGTGATTCCATTTCAATTTGGGTACGGGCGGGTTTTGAACGAAGATTTATTGTTGGGGGTGTTGGGCTGTCTGCTAAACCCGCTCCTACGATTCTCCTTCAATCAATGCTGCTAATAATCCGGTGACTTCGGCTTGGTGATTTTGGCGATTGTCGTCGTAAACCATCAACGTATCTAATCTGGCATGACGAGATAATTTCTGTACCATGCGAACGTTTCCACCTGTCGCATCCAATGCAGCCGTAATTCCAGAATGTCGAACCCTGTGGGGGCTAAGGCGTTTTTTCAATCCTGCTGTTTCTGCCATTGCCTGTACGATCTTATATATAGCAGTACCAGTGAGACGATGACCGTAACTAGCGCGATCGAGTGCAATAAATAATGGTTCGTTACGCTTAGCTTTACCGCGTTCGCACAACCATTCTTGCAATGCTGCTACGGTAGACTCAGATAAACTAATTGTCTCAGCTTGAGTGCCTCGACCTTTTCCATATATAGTTAGCGATCGCCTGTCTGGATCGAAATCGTTTATATTAGCTTTAACTAATTCCCCGCGTCTCAAGGCATTATCCCACAACAATCGTAGTATGGCATAATCGCGTTTGCCTTTAAGCGTGTTGCGATCGACAATATCTAATACCTGACGATATGCTTCTAAACTCACCCCACTCGTATCGCGATAAGCCTTTACCTTCTCTCCTGCAATATCATCCAAACTGTAATCGCACATCCCAATTTGACGCGCATAGTTAACTAAAGATTTTATTGCGGCTAATCGACGGTTAATTGTTGCTTCCGATAAATTGCGATCGATCAGAACTGCCTTATATTTAAGTACTAAGGCTGTCGCATTAAATCGAGAAAGTTGGAGAAATTCGGCAATCAAATTGCGATCTGGTTCAACTCCTGCCATCGTGACGAAAAAATCTTTTAAATCTTTAGCATAGGCGCGACGAGTATTTTCGCTGCGCTTATTCGCCAATAAATTTCCCAAAATGTCTTCTTGGGGTTGGATGTTGAAACTCGATTTAGGGGATGTCAGCCGACTTAATTGGCTCATGGTTACGATAATGCGCCTTTCCGCAACCTACTATAACTCCCATATATCAATATGTCTAGCATTTTGAGAAACTCAGCTACAGCAAAAGTCTGTGTTAATAGCTCACACCTATGAGGCGCTCAACTTGGACGGATACATCAGGAAAAGCTAGAGGGGTAATAGTACCTGTAGTTAGTGTTAGTTCGGTGTTGTACTGCCCATTTTTGAGGTCGCGAAATACTTGCAAACATCGATCTTTGAGGTTAACAACCCAATATTCAGTAATACCTGCTTCTGCGTAGATATCTTTTTTTTCACCTAAATCTTTATTTAAGGTGGTGTTAAAAAATTCGATAATCCAGAAAATATCTTCAGGGTAAGGATGGTGTTCTAGGTAAACTTCACCTAAAGGTTTGACAATGGCAATGTCGAGGGCAGGTTCGGAATTATTTGGCAGAGTTACAGGTTTAGCATCGCGGATTTTTGCCCGTTCGCCGAGTAGCGTGCGGAGATAATCGGCGGCTTCTGTGTTGTAGTAGGCGTGGGGTTCTCGTTCTGGGGGCATAACAATGAGGTCACCGCGCCATAATTCTAGGCGCTGGTCATCAAAAATGCCTGCTTCTATTGCTCGGTGATATCGTTCAATTGTCCATTTGTAGGTAGTTACAGTCATGACAACCGTTTAGACAACAGAGATTAGTTCGATCTTAGTCTGGTAGACAGGTTTCTCAACCCCTGAAAAGATTTGGATTATTACCGAAGCGATTATTAGAAACAACAAAGCTTGTTGTTCGTCATAACTATTTTGTAACTATTTTGACTGAAAGCGGATTTGTTGCAGTGGTCGGATGCTGCTAATAATTTCAAAATCGCGATCGTCGTGAATTAGAATTAATGCGTAGTCTAGAGCCAATTGAGCAATACAGCAGTCAATCAGACTACGTACAGTTAATCCTTGTCTGCGTAATTCAAAGTATATACGTGCAGCCGCTTGCCAAGATTCAGAACTTAATTCTACATAATCTTGGGTTTGCAAGTAGCCGTGCAATAATCTCCACTCGCGATCGTCTCGACATCCTTGTAATAGTTCTAGCTGGCTGAAACGAGTTAGAATCACATCGCGATCGCTAATTATCGATTGAAGCTGCTGGCGTACAAGTCCTGTTTTATCTCGAAATACACCTACCCAAACAGATGTATCAATCAGCAGCATGGCGGTTTGTTCTGAGTGCTTTGGGATCGTAATCGTCGTAAAACTCAATTTTTCCAGTCAAATCGAGTAGATTTTTCTTTTTCTGAGAGCGGATTAATTCTTGTAGTGCTAGATGCAAAAGTTCCTTTTTAGTGCGGACGTTGGTAAGTCGAAAGGCTTCTTCAACTAATGTATCGTCAAGCTCAACGTTGGTTCGCATAGACATGTGTATAATGTGTTTTTATGGGTGTATTATACACAAAAAATCTTTTCGTAGTATCTTCTACAAAAGAATCGAATGCCTATGTTTGCTCAATTTCTCCCTCAGCTTGTCACACAACTGACTGAAGCAACATCGATCGCGTTAGCTCAGAATATACAGCAAATTGCGATCGCCACTCCATTATCTCAAGATGCGATCGCAACCACATACGTCAGACAAGGTAGTGGAGAAATCCCCATACTATTAATTCACGGTTTTGATAGTTCCGTATTAGAGTTTCGTCGATTATTACCACTATTAGCAGCTCATCACGAAACTTGGGCAGTAGATTTATTCGGTTTTGGATTTACCGATAGAGTTGCTGGGGTGAAAGTTACTCCCGACACGATTAAAACTCATCTATATTATTTCTGGAAAACTCTGATTCAAAAGCCTGTAATTTTAGTTGGTGCGTCGATGGGAGGCGCAGCAGCAATTGATTTTACCTTGACGTATCCAGATGCAGTCAAGAAGTTAGTCTTAATCGATAGTGCTGGGGTAGCTGGTGGTTCGGTGATGAGTAAATATATGTTTCCACCACTGGATCGTTTAGCAACTGAGTTTTTACGCAATCCGAGGATTCGTCACAGTATTAGTCGTGCTGCTTATAAAAATAAAACTCTTGCTTCCATTGACGCTCAAGTTTGTGCCGCGCTGCATTTAGAATGCTCTCAGTGGAGTCAGGCGTTAATTGCTTTTACTAAAAGTAGTGGGTATAGTTCTTTCAAAAACAGACTCAACCAAATTTGATCGCAAACATTAATCCTGTGGGGAAAAGACGATCGGATCTTGGGTACTACCGATGCTTATAGATTTAAACGCGCGATCGCCCAAAGTCAACTGATTTGGATTAAAGATTGCGGACACGTCCCTCATCTAGAACAGCCACAAATGACAGCACAACACATTTTAGAATTTGTCGATTCTACTCTACCGTGTGACCAGTAGCCGTAATAGCTTGTTTAATGGACTCTTCAGACTGTGCGCCTGCCACTTTAACAGTCTTAGCCGAGACATCCACATCAACTTGAGCATCTGCATCAACAGATTTAACCGCTTTAGTAATAGTTTCTGCACAGCCATCGCAGACAATACTAGGAACCTTCAGTTGCAGTGCCATAACTAGAAAACTGAATTCTACTTAAGTTTAGAGTATCAGATTTACGCTTCGGGTTGAATACTAGGTATAATATTCAATATTTGGGTATCTAAAAGATGTATTCCAATAAAGCGATCGCTTGAAGGTCGGTAATTCACAACAACGCTTAATTTCTACAAAAATCGTTCGACATTGCTACATGAAAGATCCCACGCTGGGGAAAGCGCAAAATATATTCTCGTTCAGCTTCTACAGTGAATGGCGTATCAAATGCGGTGTAGACTCCAGCTTTAATTATGGAATTAAGAATACCAACTATAGCCTCAGCATCATCAACTTGAACTTTTCGAATTAATAATTCCATCTCAGCTTTTCTCCTCATAATTTGGTTAACCATAAAAAATGGGTATTTTATGTATTCTTTAGGTATAAAAGTGATGTAATCAAATAGATTATGATACACGGTATCCAACTGCGCTCGCCTGTGTTATACAAGTATAACACACGAAGCATAGGAGTAATAATATGGGACTAATTGCCGTCCGACTAGATGCAGAAACCGAAGCACACTTAGCTGATATTGTGGCGCATGAGAAGACAGATAAAAGCGAGCTAATCAGGCGCTTAATAAACGCTCGCTGGTTAAGCTTACAAGCTGATCAAACTTTAGTAGCAAGAATGGGTGGACATCCCCAGCATCTACTTCAAGGAGCTGACCCTAACTTGTCCGAACGCTCAAACCGCAAAAAAGCGATCGCTGCTCGTTTGCAAGCACAAGCAGATCGTGAAAGTACAGAACAGAAAAGCGAGGTGACAACAATAGAGTCATGAGCTTTATAGCTTTGACAAAATACCATCCCATAATTCTGATGGATACGGGGATGATAGTTGCATACTACAGTGCCGATGACAAATATCATGCCCAAGTGCGGAGATTTTTTGAACTTTGCACGAGTCAAGTAGTCACTACGGTTGCTTGCGCCACTGAAGCCATGCACTTGCTAGCAGCCGACTGGCGAGTACAAAATGAGTTTTTGATACATGTGAGTAACGGAATATTTAACTGCGAACACTTGCAAAACCAAGACTTTTCGCGGATTGCTGAGTTAAATAGGCAATATATAGATATCAATCCAGACTTTGCAGATCTGGCTCTGGTGGCTATTTCCGAACGACTGGATATTAGTGCGATCGCCACATTAGATGCAGACTTCGATATTTACAGACGCTACCGCAAGCAGCCATTCGAGCGCGTATTTCGTCCCAGCTAACTTTGGGTATTATATCCACGCATTGGGTATCTGCATATTCTTCCCAACTCCCAACTCCTGTACGGGCGGGTTTACCAAAAAACTTCGCTGCTAGCAGAAATTTCGGGTGAACCCGCCCCTACAATTCTCGACTCCCAACTCGCTATTTCTTGTGAAACTGAAATACTACCACCAACAACCATCGTGCTTCCCCAGCAACTACCTCAACGACTTATGGGGAGAAATTCAAGCGTGTCCCTACTTTACTACCAACAACCTCAACCGTGACTTCGTAGGAACCAAAGGATTTTCTGTAGTATTTCAGCGTGCTGGAATAGCAGAAGTAGAACAAAAATTTCCCTACTTTAAACCATATATTAATTTAGCCCTGCGATCAGATTGTAATGCCTTTTACCTCAATCCCTTACTCCTAACCGCAGGCTCCCGTGTCGATCCGCATATCGATCGCTCCTTACGTTCCTATTGTAAAACCATCGAACCACCCGCTTTTGTCAGCGTCCTCTACGTGCAACTACAACCAGATATGCAAGGAGGAGAACTAGTACTGCGTTGCGATAAACGTCAAGTCGGACAAATTAAACCGCAAGTTAATACATTAGTATACTTTCAAGGCAATTTAACCCATTCCGTCAATCAAGTACAAACCCCAGGAAAGCGCCTCAGCTTAGTTTGCGAACAGTATAGTTTGAGCGAGTCTGAACTGCGGGAAATCCCAAAGTTTACTGTCGAGTCAAGAGTAAATCAGTTCTCAAAGAGAAAAAAGTAATTTTGGGTATGTTAATCGTTATTTGGGTATAGCACTGATACTCAATCGCCATTGATGAGCGATCGCCTTGGAGTCAAATTGGGTATAATTTTCACTTTATGGGCATCAAAACTGATATATTCAATTTTTTACCACTAGTCTTGAGCTTTTTCAACAGTTTCAATAACTGCTAAACCAATTTTAGAAACTGCAAGTAATAGCACCCCTGAGATGAGATAAGCTACTAATAAAATCTGAAGTGCAGTTTCAAAGAAAATGTATGAATTCATGAGAATTCCTCCTAAGTATTAGGATTATATGGCTATGTCTTCCCTACATTCCTCTACTAAATTGCATAGAGATTTGCAGCGAGTATTGACAACTGGCTTGAAAACAAAAAGATAGGAAACAAAGTTATAAAGCTGAAACTTTAATTTCACATTCGGACTACAATTTAACTTAAAAAAGTGACAGAACTGGAACAAAAAAGTAACAAAATTGGGAAAGTTGCGCTCCCCGCCATCAATCCTCAACTATCCAAATAACATGCGGCAAAAATCTAGAGCCACTGATAAATCGCTAGTTTGCTGCAAATATTCAACAGTTGGACGATCGATCGCAATTAAATCGATCCCCAATTCAGCAGCCACAGTCCGCTTCACATCCTCTCCCCCAGGCGCACCAGAAGCTTTAGTCACCACCACAGAAATATGCCATTGTCGCCACAAAGCTGCCTCCAAAGCCGCCGAAATTGGCGGACGCAGACAAATTAAGCGATCGTTAGTAAACCCAGCCTTCAAAGCAGATTCTAAGGCAATTGTGCTAGGTAAAATGCGAGCAAATAAAGTTGCCCGATCCTGCCAAGATTGAAACAGATGCAGAGGTCGATAACCTACAGTTAGTAACACCCGTCGTCCCTGTAAGTAGTCCCCTGACAGCAAAGACTCAAAACTATCAAATTTCCCTTTTGCTGCTCCCTGCGTCAAAACAGGGCGCTCGTAACGTAAATAAGGAATGTTAAAATTGCGACATACTGCGATCGCAGTTTGAGAAATTTCTACAGCATAGGGATGGGAAGCATCCAATACGCCAATTATCCCTTGCTGTTGTACAAATGCTTCGATTTCCAATAAGGTAAAACGCCCCACCCACACTTGCAGACAAGCCGCATCGGGGTAGAGCGCCCGAGCTGATTCCGTTGTGACAGAAATTATACACGGCAAATCAGCCAACGCGATCGTCTCAGCCAATTGAGCGCTTTCCTGCGTTCCACCAATCAGCCACAGAGGAGTGAGGAGTGAGGAGTGAGGAGAATTTTGGATTATTTCTCCCTCAGCTTCCCCAGCTCCCTCAGCTCTCCTACTCATCCCTTCAGCGCTCTTCTAAAATTCTGGCGATAAGACTTATTCGCCACGATCAAAGCAGGCCACAGTAGAGATAATGTTAGCCTGTTGGTAAAAGAGCGAGAAAAGTTAGTTCGGTGAAATCCAGTCCAGAATTTCCAAACACCACCACCATAGGCTACGACCAATAAAAAAGTAATTAAACTACTCATTCCGAATCTACCTCTACAGTTGTCAGTTATCAGTTATCAGTGAAGAAAGGGAGGAGTGAGGAGTACTGAGGGAGCGCAAGGTCGCGCTCGGGAGAAAAATCACTTTGGCTTCTTCCTTATCCCCCTGCTCGTGCGCTCCCTACTCCCTCAGCTCTCTTTTCTAAGTTTAGCTGACACAATTGATACCGCTTCTAGCGCCAATGCAGTTGCTTGAATGCCCGTAGCATGATTAGTTGGAAAGCGTGGTAGGTAGAATCCATCAGCTTGTTGGTGGGATGTAACCTGTGGGAGTGCCGCAAGTGGGAGAGACATAGGAAACTAGATAGAGACTAGCGTTGCTCGAAGTGTTGGCTTTACACCACTAATGGGTGGAACATCTAAGGAGGAATTATGCGCGCAGTACTGATGGCTGGAGGATCTGGAACGCGGCTTCGACCGCTGACTTGCGATCTTCCTAAACCGATGGTTCCAGTGCTGAATCGACCGATCGCAGAACATATTATTAATCTGCTCAAACGGCATCAGATTACAGAAGTGATTGCCACTCTACACTACTTACCTGACGTAATGCGCGACTACTTTCAAGATGGTAGCGACTTTGGCGTACAGATGACCTATGCCGTTGAGGAAGATCAGCCGCTAGGAACGGCAGGCTGCGTCAAAAATATCGCAGAATTGCTCGATCGCACGTTTTTAGTGATTAGCGGTGACAGCATCACAGATTTTGACCTCACCGCAGCCATAGAATTTCACAAACAGAAAAAATCGAAAGCCACTGTAGTTTTAACCCGCGTTCCCAACCCAATTGAATTTGGTGTAGTAATTACAGATGAATCGCAACGCATCCGCCGCTTTTTAGAGAAACCTTCTTCTAGCGAAATTTTTTCTGACACGGTAAATACTGGTACTTATATTTTGGAACCAGAAGTATTGGAATATCTACCAGAAAATCAAGAAAGCGACTTTTCTAAAGAATTATTTCCCTTATTATTGGAAAAAGACGAGCCAATGTATGGTTACATTGCTCAAGGCTACTGGTGCGATGTCGGTCACTTAGATGCTTATCGAGAAAGCCAGTACGACGCACTCGATCGCAAAGTCAAACTCGACTATGCCTACGAGGAGCGGTCTTCAGGAATTTGGATAGGACAAAATACTCACATCGATCCGACTGCCAACCTAGAAGCCCCTTGTTTAATCGGTGATAATTGCCGCATTGGAGCTAGAGTTCAAATTTCTGCGGGTACGGTCATTGGCGACAACGTTACCGTTGGCGCTGATGCCAACCTGAAGCGCCCGATCGTCTGGAATGGAGCGCTGATTGGAGATGAGGCGCACTTGAGAGCTTGTGTCATTTCTCGCGGTACGCGGGTAGACCGTCGCGCCCACGTTTTAGAAGGTGCGGTGGTGGGTTCCTTGTCCACCGTAGGGGAAGAAGCCCTGATCAGTTCCAGCGTCAGAGTTTGGCCCAGCAAGCAAATTGAATCGGGCGCGACGTTAAATATTAACTTAATTTGGGGTCACACCGCTCAGCGCAATCTCTTCGGTCAGCGAGGCGTGACGGGATTGGCAAATATTGACATTACACCCGAATTTGCCGTCAAACTGGGAGCCGCCTATGGTTCGACATTAAAACCAGGGGCGCAGGTGACAGTTTCCCGCGACCAGCGCAGTATTTCTCGCATGGTAACGCGATCGCTAATTGCCGGATTGATGTCGGTCGGGATCAACATTCAAAACCTAGATGCTACCGCAATTCCAATGGCGCGGACTGTAATCTCAACGATGGGAGTGTCTGGAGGCATTCACGTTAGAGTGCATCCCGATCGCCCAGATTACATTTTGATTGAATTTATCGACCCCAAAGGCATCAATATTTCTAAAGCTCTAGAAAAGAAAATTGAAGGGGCTTATTTTAAAGAAGACCTGCGGCGCGTGCAAATTCACGAAATTGGTAATGTCGTCTATCCAACCCAAATGGTATCTACCTACTGCACGGCATTCGAGCAACACCTCAATGTCGAAGCGGTGCGTCACAGTAACTCTAAAGTCGTGATCGACTACTCTTATGCAGTTACTGGGGCAGTCCTACCGCAAATGTTAGCTAAATTCGGCTGCGATGCAGTGGTGTTAAATGCTAGCCTCAAACCAACCGCCGTCAGTGCCGTAGAGAAAGAAGCATTACTGATGCAATTGGGTCACGTCGTCGAAGCACTCAAAGCTAACTTTGGCGTGCAGGTGTCGGCGAATGGCGAACAAATGACCTTAGTAGATGAAGCAGGTATCCCCATTCGGGGCGAAATGCTGACGGCTTTGATGGTCAACATGATGCTGACAGCACACCCCAGAGGCACTGTCGTCGTACCCGTTCACGTTTCTAGCGCTGTAGAGCAAATTGCCCGTCGTCACGATGCGAAAATCATTCGTACCAAGGCAAACCCCACCGCCTTGATGGAAGAATGCCGTCGCACGCCAAACGTAGTTTTAGGCGGAAGTGGAGAAACAGGCTTTATTTTCCCGCAATTGCATCCAGGGTTCGACGGAATGTTCTGCATCGCCAAGCTGATCGAGATGCTGACCATTCAAGAGCGATCGCTTGCCGCTATTCGCACCGAACTCCCCCGCGTCTACCACAAATCTTATACAGTCCGGTGTCCGTGGACGGTCAAAGGGGCGTTGATGCGTCATCTCGTCGAAACCCATCCAGCAGAAAGACTCGAACTGACCGACGGTGTAAAGATTCTCGATCGCCATGAAGATAATTGGATTTTGATCTTGCCAGATGCAGGGGAACCAGTGGTACATTTGTTCGCAAATAGTAACGATCGAGATTGGATAGATGAATCCCTGCGGGAATACCGTCACCGCGTTCAAGAGTTCGTAGAACAAGAACAAGGAGTGGAGCCATCCGTCTCATCTCTTGAAGGACTAGAGGCAAGATAGGGATGAAGTATAAAGGAGAAGGACAAGGAAGACAAGGAAGAAATAATCCAAAATTCTCCTCACTCCTCACTCCTCACTCCTCACTCCTCCCTACACCCTACACAAAGGAGACGAAGACATGAACAGCTGTATTTTGATGGCAGAAATTAAAGAAGAACCGCAACTACGTCACGTAAATAACGACAACCTGCTGGCGATCGCCGAAATGATGGTGAGTATTCCTGGGCTACGGGCAGAAGACCCCCCAGCGACTGTAAGAGTTGTCGGTTGGGGCAAAATGGCAGACGAAATTCAGCAAAACTACCACAAAGGCGATCGCGTCATTATTGAAGGTCGTTTAGGTATGAATACTGTAGAGCGACAAGAGGGTTTTAAAGAAAAACGAGCTGAATTAACCGCACAACGCATTCACAGGCTGGATGGTGTTAACCTCACCAGCTCCGCCACCGAACGGGAAGAAACAAGTAGCTACATCCCGCCAGCGCCCCAGCCGCGTGCTTCAGCGCCCGTCGAAAGACAACCCACCCCTGTCGCCGTAGCCGCACCGCAAGAGTCGCCTAAGCCACCTGTAGAAGTCGATGAGGATGATATTCCGTTTTAGAGGGGTGAGAAGTGAGGAGTAAGGAGTGAGGGGGACAGAGAGACTCTTAGGAACTCTCGAAGACTTGAGAGAAATATTCAACTGTCAATTAACAACTAACAACCCACACTCTTTCTTGACTCTTCATCCCTCACTCCTCACCCCTAGCCCCTTCTGTTAAGATCCAGTTAATTTATCGATCGCCCCGCTAACTCCTATGAGTGATGTCCTCACAGTTCGCGATTTGCAGGTAGAGTTTGCTACAGATGACAATAGACTCATTAGAGCTGTTAATGGCATCTCATTTGAACTGAAGCGGGGACAAACCCTGGGAATTGTTGGGGAATCGGGTTCGGGTAAGTCAGTCACTTCCCTGGCGATGATGGGACTGATTCCGACTCCTGGGAAGGTGACGCAGGGGCAAATCAAATTTTGGGCAGCAGACGGGCAGGCAGTAGATTTATTGCAACTATCTCCTGCCCAGATGCAGAAATATCGAGGCGATCGCTTGGCAATGGTGTTCCAAGAGCCGATGAGCGCCCTCAACCCAGTCTTTACAATTGGGTTTCAATTAACTGAAGCCATTCGCTTGCACCAAAACGTATCTCAAGCTGAAGCCCGTCGTCAAGCAACTGCGCGGTTGCAGGAAGTAAAACTTTTACCCAGTGACGAAGAGTTACAACAGAAATATTTCGCCACCGTCAAGCAGCCAAATACATCGGCACGCCAAATTCAAACTTGGGTCAACCAACAAAAACTTGCCATACTCGATCGCTATCCCCACGAGCTATCAGGAGGGCAATTACAGCGGGTGACAATTGCAATGGCAATTTCCTGCAATCCCGCCATTTTGATTGCTGACGAGCCTACCACAGCCCTAGACGTGACCGTACAAGCGACGATTATGGACTTGTTGCGGGAATTGCGCGATCGCCGTCAGATGTCGATGATGTTTATTACTCACGACTTGGGATTGGTAGCAGAAATTGCCGATGCGATCGCGGTGATGTACAAGGGGAAAATTGTCGAATACGGTGCGGTAGAGCAAATTTTTTCCCAACCCCAACACCCTTACACGAAAGGCTTATTAGCCTGTCGTCCGGCGCTAAATTCCCGACCGCAAAAACTCCTGACAGTTGCCGACTTCATGACGGTAAGGGAAACCCCTACGGGAGAATTGGAAATTGAGTCAAAACAACCGCAATATCCCGCTTTAATTCCATCAGAAGCCACTCATCAAAGGTTAGACCAACTACAACAACAGCCACCGCTATTAGAAGTCAAAAATCTTCAAGTTGGCTTTCCCATGCGTGGAGGTTTCGGTCAAACAAAGCGCTATTTCATGGCAGTCAATGGCGTGGAGTTTCAAGTTTATCCAGGAGAAACTTTGGGATTAGTCGGTGAATCTGGTTGCGGCAAAACAACTTTGGGTAGAACGATTTTACGGCTGATTCAACCGATTGGTGGAAAAATCTTTTTTGCCGGGAAAGATGTTACCACTCTCAAAGGCGAACAGTTACAGCGACTCCGCCGAGAAATGCAAATCGTGTTTCAAAATCCATATAGTTCTCTCGATCCTCGGATGAAGATTGGCGATGCAGTGATGGAACCAATGTGGATTCATGGCACGAGTAAGACAACGAGACAGCGACGAGAAAGAGCCGCAGAATTTTTAGCTAAAGTTGGGATAGAACCTAAATTGATGAACCGCTATCCGCATGAATTTTCTGGAGGTCAACGGCAGCGGATTTGTATTGCTAGAGCGCTAGCTCTTTATCCTGAAGTTAAATTTATTATCTGCGATGAATCTGTTTCCTCATTAGATGTGTCGGTACAAGCACAGGTACTCAATCTTTTAAAAGAATTACAACAAGAATTAAAGCTTACTTATATTTTTATTTCTCACGATTTGAGCGTGGTGAAATTCATGAGCGATCGCATTTTGGTGATGAATCAAGGACAACTTGTCGAACAAGGGAGTGCTGAAACAATTTACTCCCAACCGCAACAAGAATACACGCGCAGATTAATCGCTTCTATCCCCACAGGTTCGCCAGAAAGAATTCACCAGCGCCAGCAACATATATCAGTGACCAGTGACCAGTGACCAGTCATCAGTAATGTCTATCTAGTTATTAGTAGGGTGGGCAATGCCCACCTTCATTCATGCATTAAAGTTATTAGTTAGTAGGGTGGGCAATGCCCACCTTCATTCATGCATTAAAGTCTCGTTTTGAAAGTATGAAAGACAGCAAACCCTGAAAGATCGGGAGATCGGTATCTGAAATAGTTAATTTTTGAATTGCAACAAGATAAAAGTAGTTGCTCTCACTCTTGAGTCCCTGCGATCGCCAGCGAGTTAGTCAAGTTTAAGATGTTTTACAGTAGCAGCATGAAGACACCAGCGATCGCTCCCCAAAACAGACTCCCAAAGAGAATTCCAAACAAAACTCCCCGAGTCGCGTAGGGATAGCAGTCAATCTCACAGCAATCGATGAGACATTCACCAATGTGGCATTCAGATGTTTGCTCGGATAAGGTGGGATTTAAAGTAATTTCGCTCGTTTGTTCGGATAAGGTGGGATTTAAGGTAATTTCGCTCAGCATTACGTAACTCCAAGCCGAAATAATTTTTTTGTTATTCGCTAGCCAAGATCTAAGATTCAGCTATAACGTAAGCATAGGCAACGAATGTGACTAATTTGTGAAACTTAAATGCGTTCGAGATCGAAGCGATGCGTATTTTGGTAGTCGAGGATAACGAACTCATTGCGGAGACATTAGCAGATGTGCTGCAAGACCAGCATTATGTCGTAGATATTGCCCTCGATGGAGAAGCGGGTTGGCAACAGGCGGAGGCTTTCGACTACGACTTGATTTTGCTAGATCTGATGCTACCTAAGCTCGATGGCATTAGCCTTTGCAAGCGTCTGCGTAGTTCTGGTTATGGAAAACCAATTCTGATGCTGACAGCACGGGACTCGTCGGCTGATAAGATTGTCGGTTTGGATAGTGGGGCTGATGATTACGTGATCAAACCTTTTGATGTCAACGAATTAGCAGCTCGCATCCGCGCCTTGTTACGTCGAGATAGTCCGGGGCGACAACCGATTCTCAGTTGGGGAGAGTTAAAGTTAGATCCCAGCACCTTAGCTGTCACCTATGGCTCCCAAGCAGTTAATGTCACTTCCAAAGAATATCAAATGCTGGAGTTGTTTTTGCGCAACCGCCAGCGGATCTTCAGCCAAGCTGAGCTTTTGGATCGCCTCTGGGCATTAGAAGATTCGCCGAATGAAGAAGTCGTGAGAGCGCACATTAAGCGCCTGCGCCACAAGCTGACAAACGTAGGAGTCCCGAAAGACGCAATCCAAACAGTCCACGGCTTGGGTTATCGCCTCAAGGAGCGATCGTGAATTCAAAAGCTCTCAGATACCGCTTATTTGGCACATATTTGGCAATTATGGCAGTGCTATTAGGTGCGTTTGCAGGAGTGACCTATTGGCTATTTGCTCGCAGTCTCTACTGGGATTTAGACCAGCAACTGACGGCTATGGCAAGAATTGCAGCCTTGAGTCTGAGCAAGCAAAAGCATCCTCAAGTCGATTTGAACGATGATATTTGGGAAGATTTAGAAATTCGCGGCGTGACATTGGAATGGTTCGATGCTAGTGGTAAACCCTTGGCAACACAGGGAAGGCGTAGATCGTCGCTGCCACCCCAAGTGTCTGACTCGGTGCAGCAAATTGGGCAGTTACGCCAGTTAACGATTGCCGTTCGTAGCCCTGACATTCAGAGAGCGGGAGAATTGCAGGGCTACGTTCGAGTCAGTAAATCTCTCAGAACGGTGGATGAGCTGCTGGAAAAGTGGCGCTGGCGGTTGAGTATCGGTCTGCTCACAGAACTAGGTTTGTGTGGATTGGGCGGATTTTGGCTGACGCGGCAAACAGTGCAACCCATCGAACAAAGTCTGATGCGAGTCAAATGGTTTACTACCAACGCCTCTCACGAGCTGAGAAGTCCGTTGACGGTGATTAAAAGTAACATCGGTCTAATTTTGAATCATCCAGAGCGAATTCATGCTGCGGATAAGAAAAGAATAGCAGCGATCGCCTGGGCTGCCGACCAAATGACAAATCTAATTGAGGATTTACTCTTTCTCGCCCGCTCCGACCAAACTCAACAGATACCCCACTCAGCAAAAGTTCCTTTAGATCTAGAGCCAATATTAAAAGGTTTAGTAGAGTCCTTTGAACCCCAAGCTCAAGCAAAAGAAATTCTCCTAACGTCAGATTTAACTTCAGGGCTATATATATTGGGGGACATCGCTCATATCAATCGACTGTTCTCTAACTTAATTGCCAATGCAATTCAATACACCCCAAAGGGTGGGCAAATCTGGGTGATAGCACGTACTCAAGGCACGCAGATCCAGATTGACGTTCGAGATACTGGAATTGGCATTGCGACAGAAGATAGGGATCGAATTTTCGATCCCTTTTGGCAGGCAGATGAGGCTCGCTCCTATCATTCAGGCGGTTATGGCTTGGGTTTAGCTATTGCCAAGACAATTACGACGCAGCACTCAGGCAAGATTTATGTCAACAGCGAGTTGGAGCAGGGAACAACCTTCACAGTCGTTTTACCCCTGTCGTTCTCAGTGATGTCTTAGCGGTCGTTTGAGCTAAACCCTAGAACTTCGTGCTGCGAGCCGCGATCGCCTTTGGTAACTCCGGTGGTGTCGTTTTTGCCGTTTTGACCGGAAAGCGAAAGACAGCAACGATCGCTCTCACCGTAAACACAAACATTGTCAACGCACCGATCGCAAAAATAATATCACCTGGAATCCGCAACCATACAGTCCATCGCATCCACGGGCTACTAATCACCTCAGCACTACGAGCATACCAAGTGCCGCGATCGATCGACTGCGCCAATTGGTAGAAGCCATTGGGAATTAGTCCTAAAACCAGCATTCCAACTAAACCGCCATTGATCGTCCAGAAGCTAAAACGCAAGAGCCGCTCGTTCCAAGCCCGTTCTGGCACAAATTCCCGCAAGGCAAACAACATCAGCGCTAGAGCTAAACAACCATACACGCCAAACAAAGCAGAATGGGCGTGAATTGGAGTCGTGTTCAGTCCTTGAGAATAATACAAGACAATCGGAGGGTTAATTAAAAAGCCAAACACTCCCGCACCGATTAAATTCCAGAAACAGGTGGCAATGAAAAAGCGTAGCGGCCAACGGTAAAACCCTTCTGCTTCCTGAGATAGTCTTAGGGTTTTCAAAACTTCAAAGCCAATCAGTGTCAGGGGTACGACTTCCAGCGCCGAAAACACCGCTCCCATCGCGGCAATAAATGTCGGCGTACCGGAGAAGTACAGATGGTGCAAAGTGCCGATTACCCCACTGCCCAAGTACAGAATCGTGGTGAGATAGGTGGCGCGTAATGCCGAGGATTTCTTGAGGAATCCCAGTTCGCTACATAAATAGGCAATTACCACTGTTGCAAACACCTCGAAGAAGCCTTCCACCCAGAGGTGAATTACCCACCAGCGCCAATACTCGGCAATGCTCAGGGAGGTGTGGTTGGTATAGGCTAACCCTACTGAATAAAACAGGGGAATCGTAATGGCACTGTAGAGGAAAAAGTGACTCAACCCCGTCGGAGTTTTTTCCTGTTTCAGGGCAGGCTTGAAGGCACGGTACAGCAGCCACAACCAAAAGACCATGCTGCCAATCAACAGCAGTTGCCAAACTCGCCCTAATTCAATGTACTCGTAGCCCTGGTGTCCCCAAAGGAAGCTATCTTTTACGTCTAGCACCCCTGTCACGGCTTGCCAAGTGCCAACGATCGAGCCGACCACCACGATCGCCAACGCTCCCAGCAGCACGGTATTACCCAAAGCTTGATACTTCGGTTCGTACTGACCGAACCGAGGCGCAAAATATAATCCAGCCGCTAACCAACAGGTGGCAATCCAAAATAAAGCGAGTTGCAGATGCCAGGTGCGCGAGGCGGCGTAGGGGAGGAATTGAATCAGGGGAAGACCGTAAAATCCTTCACCTTCGACGGCATAGTGTGCGGTAAACATTCCCATTAAAATTTGCACCAGAAACAATGTCATCGCTACGCCAAAAAATAACGAGGTTACTTTCTGGCTGGGTGTAGGAATGCGGACGGCTGGACGAGCCGGAACGGGCTGGACTTCATCTGTTTCTTCTTGCGTCAGGTAGATAAATAGAAACACGCCAATGCCCGCAATTAGAACCACCACCGATAGGATCGACCAGGTGATAAACTGTCCTGGGGCTTGATTACCAATCAGGCGATCGGCGGGCCAATTCGCCGTATAGGAAAAAGGAGCATTGGGGCGATTGGCAGATGCTGCCCAAGCAGTCCAGGCAAAGAAGCCAGTGACATTGCGAATTTGGGTATTGTCTTTGAACCAGCCATCAGGAATAGAGTGGATGGCAGAACCATGAGCCAATAGCGGCTGATAATCTTGAAAAACTTGTTTCAAGCCTTGAGTTTGAGCATCCGTCAGGAGTAGCGTACGGGTTTGGGGATCGTAGCGGTTGGTCTTGAACTGCTCGCTTACCTTTGCTGCCAAACTGGCTCTTTCGGGAGCGGGTAAAGCATCCAAGTCTGCTTGAGAAAAATCTGGCTGACTGTTATAGAGAACGCCAGCAGTGCTTAATCCCCATCGGTGCAGCACGTCAGCCGTCCAATCGGGCGCGAGATAGCTGCCATGTCCCCAAATACTGCCAATGTGTTGCCCGCCGCGAGCCAGATAGATTTCTTGTCCCGCTTGAATCTCTGCTCGCGTCAGGATAATTTCTTGTTGCGGGGATTGCACTACATCGGGAACGGGTGGAGCATTTTTCCAGATTGCTGCTCCGGCAGCTAGCAAGGTTGTAAAGGCAATGATGCAGATGAGTACTAACCAGGCAGGTAGGCTGAGCGATCGCCCTCCAGTTGCGGCGCGATCGCCCACCGATATAGAATCAGTCATTGCCGCACCTCCAAATAAAGATAAAAGAATGCCGATCGCGAATCGAATCGTGCAAGTCGAACTCAGTTCAACCCACATTCGCACTCGCAACCTTCATCTCGGTCGTACTTTTAGTTTGACAAACCTGCTTGCTAGCATCTCTGAGCTAGCTCATAGTTTGATACTTGGGTTAGAAAAATCACATCAAATTGAGCGGATCGACATCGATAGTCAAACTCACATTATGAGGACAAAGCAATCGCGTAGATTTTCTATTTCAATAGCGATCGCTTCATGTCGTTCGTTGATAAAAAGGAGGGGTAAATTAGGTAAAAGAGCGAACAGAAAATAGCTACTACTATAATATAAATAGCATTCCAGACAGTAAGAGTAAGAAAGAACTCTGATGAGATCGATAATTAAGCTGCTCATTTCTACTACTAAGAGAAACAAGTTTCCGCTCGGTTTAACATCTCTTGTTAGTTGTTTATAAGCAGACGCTATACATCATAAAAGTTTTTCTATAAATTAGATTTTTACAAGCTTATTTGTAGTCTTGCTTGCTAAGAAAATCTAGTCCATCAGATAGATGATCGAGCAGAAACGTAATGCAATATTGAAGCTAAAGCAAGATTGACAGTTTCAGTAACTTAGTTCTCCCTCTGGCACTCTAGAGGATGTAATAAGGAGAGAAATAGAGTTTAAAGCCAGAAAAAGGAGAAATCCAAAAAAATTGATATTTTCTCCTTAAAGCGGAACCGGAAGCATGAAATTTAGAAAACTCTTTAATCGGGAGCAACAATCTACAAAAACGCTCTCTTCAAACCTAGAAGAAAATGCCACACTGCCCCAAGAAATACCTCATAAGATTGCTCATGAGGTTCCTGGACGCATCCGATTTACTAT
Source organism: Chroococcidiopsis sp. SAG 2025 (assembly GCF_032860985.1). GTDB lineage: Bacteria > Cyanobacteriota > Cyanobacteriia > Cyanobacteriales > Chroococcidiopsidaceae > Chroococcidiopsis. Next base: position 3,684,610 of record NZ_JAOCNC010000001.1, on the reverse strand, counting down.
TCCTCGCATAGCAACAGATTCCGAGTATACCGATAAACTCAAGGCGTTAATAGAATCCGATACTCGAATTAAAGATTTTCGGATTAATAAACAGGCTGCATCTATTACCGTTAATTATGAAGCAGATGCGATCGCAAACGAGCAAATGCGATCGCATCTAATCGATCTAATTCAAATAGCCCCGAATATAGATGAGCCAAAGAACGCAACAGCAAGAACGATTTTGGCGGCAATATTTGATGCTATTATCAGTTTGATTGACAGTGTACGCAACGTCAATAATGCTCGCAAAGGCATTGCATATGGGCGGTTTAAGACAGATACCTGGGAGCGCTTACTGTCCAAAGCTAGAAATATGACGAAGGGACTAAAATCAACCAGCATGTTTGTCTTACCCAAACGCTCTTTAGATGCAACTAATACCGAAAAATTACCAACAGTTAATAAAGAGCGAGCTAGCGATACAGACAAAGATAGCTAGTAAGTAAGTCAAAAGTTAAAAGTCAAAATCCCATAATAAATCACATCAAATTGAGCGGATCGACATCGATAGTCAAACTCACATTATTAGGACAAAGCGATCGCACCTGCTGCCAATTGGGTAACACTGGTTGCAGATCTGGAGCAATCTTCAGCAGAATTTGCCAACGGTAACGATTAGCTACCCGCAAAATATTCGCTGGGGCAGGACCCAAAATTTCCCAACTAGGCGTAATGTAATTATTTAAATAGGATGCGATCGCTCCAGCTGTATTTTCTACCGCATTTGCCTCAACACTACTCAAACGCAACAAAATCAATCGTCCGTGGGGCGGATAATTCAACGCCACCCGCTGCTGCAACTCCGCCTCTACAAACCCTTCATATTCATGCTGCTGCACGGCTTGAATCACCGGATGATCGGGAGTGTAGGTTTGTAAAATCACTCTACCAGGATCGTCACCCCGTCCTGCCCTTCCCGCTACCTGAGTTAAAGTTTGAAAGGCGCGTTCTGCGGCTCTGTAATCAGGTAAGTGCAACAATCCATCCGCCGCTACCACACCAATGAGGGTAACTTGGGGCAGATCCAACCCTTTCGTCAGCATTTGCGTCCCAATTAATAAATCTGCCTCCCTGTTGGCAAACTGAGTTAGTAGCGTCCGGTGCGCCCCTTTAGTCCGAGTCGTATCGCTATCAAACCGAATAAATCGCAATTGAGGAAACAATCGCGTAATTTCCTGCGCTACCCGCTGCGTCCCGCTACCAAAAAATTTCAAATAAGGGGAACCGCATTCGGGACAATTACGAGGATGAGATTGACTGTAATTGCAGTAATGACACCGCAACAACTGCGGCGCACCCTCTTCTACATGGTGATAGGACAACGACACGTCACAAGCCGGACACTCCAACACGTAACCGCAACTGCGACAAGAAACAAACGTACTGTGTCCCCGTCGATGGATAAATAAAATTCCCTGCTGTCCCCGTGCTTGTAATTGCTGCAAAGCCTCCAACAGCGAACGACTAAAAATAGAGCGATTTCCCTCCTGAATCTCCTGACGCATATCTACCACTTCTACAGGTGGTAAGGGGCGGGATTGGATGCGTTCTGGCAAGGAGAGGTAATGGGTAGGTGAGTGGTGCGTGGTGTAATTGTGACTTGTGACTTGTGACTTGTGACTTGTAATTGCTCCCTCAGCCCTCTTCCCCCTGCTCCCTGCTCCCTGCTCCCTACTAATCACCCAACTTTCCAAAGAAGGGGTTGCAGAACCCAACACTAAGGGACAGTTTTCTAATTCAGCGCGCCACTGGGCGACGGTACGGGCGTGGTAGGTGGGAATGGGGGAATCTTGCTTAAAGCTGCTGTCGTGTTCCTCGTCTAAAATAATTAAGCCAAGACGGGGTAAGGGGGCAAAAATAGCAGAACGAGTGCCAATAACAACTTGGGGTTCTCCTAAAAGCATTTGTCGCCAGGTATCGTATCTTTCTCCATCTGAGAGGGCGCTATGGTAAACGCATACTTTGCTACCGAAGCGGGCGCGAAAACGATCGGTAAGTTGGGGAGTTAGACCGATCTCCGGTACGAGAACTAGAGCCGATTTGCCTTGACGTAATATGGGCGCGATCGCCTGTAAATAGACTTCAGTTTTACCCGATCCCGTCACCCCATGCAATAAGACGCGATCGCATCCTTCTAGTTGAGTAATTGCCTCTACTGCTTGCAACTGAGCTGCTGTCAGTATTTTTGGCTCGTCTGCTGCTTGCAACACTCCTTGTTCTTGCCGCAGCATTTCCCGTTCTTCAATGACAACATAACCCTTCTGTTCTAATGTCTTGAGGGTACTAGGACTGGCGTTACACAACCGTAACAGTTCGCTCAACCAAATATCGCTGCCCTGCCGTCGCAACACGTCTAAAATTTCCTGTTGTCGAGACGTAATATCTCGTTCTAATCCCGTACTTACCAATGTCACCGCTTTTTGCAACTTGGGGCGTGTCAGGCGGGGTGGTTCTAGATAACTTTCTACCAACGACATGCGCAACAATTCTCGCACTCCCCGATAGGCATTCCTGACTTGCCTTTGCAGGTAAACAAAGCTGTAGTCCTTATTCGGTTGAGCTTGCAGCAGTGCCAAAATTTCTTTCGCCGCCGGAGTGAAGAAAGCATCAACACCAGGTTTGATTTCCCCAATTAGTTTAATCCGACGCTGCGATCGCCCCAGCAGTCCAGGGGGCAAAGCAACGCGAATTGCTGCAATCAAGGGAGTGTAGTAATATGCTGCCACTCGATTGAGTAGCTCCCAATACGCAGGCGGGAAAAAGCCCCGACTCACCACATCCTCAACAGCACGAATTTTGTCTGGCGATAGATCGACGGGAGGCTGCTCTACAAATCGTAAGGCGATCGCTCCAACTTGATTTGCTCCAAACGGCACGCTCAAGATATCTCCCGGCTGCACCGTTAATTGAGTCGGCAACTTATAGATATAGATTTCCTGCGTTCCCGGGCAATCTACCAAAACTTCCAGCCAACGCTGGTTCGTTTGCGATTGGTAGTATCCTTGTAGTTCAGCTACCACAGATCTGCCTGTTAAATTTACCCCGACCATACCTAAATTAGCCTACTACTACAATCGCCCTTGGCGCGACCTGTGGTAATCCATATTACAATTTGCCTACTGAATTCGCAATGAAGGGAGCAGTGAAGAAAGGATGTGGGGTGTGGGGGAGCCAGTGCGGTGCGGAGGCTGCCTCCGTTGAAGCAACTGGCGCTATCAGGGTGTAGGGTTGAATTGTGACTTGTGACTTGTGACTTGGAAGTAGCTCCGCGACTCTCTCTTTCCCCGACTCCCTCAGCTCTCTTCTGACTTCTAATAAGTATTTTCTCCCTATTGGTAGAGATTTAAATGGTTAATTCTATGCCATCCTAATTTTTAGGAACAAATACTTTAAGAAAACTTAATGCATTAGGTTGGCATATGTGTATAATTAGTAACTTTTATTCCTTAGCCTAGCATATATTTAGGAATACTAAACATCCTATTGGCTTGGTATACATCATAACTTTCGGAAGAACTATTTGTTTTTCTGAAATATACAACGAACTTTAACAAAAACTTAATAAGTTTGCCATAAAAAAACAGGAAATCTCTTACTATTTACATTGCATTTCAAACGATAATTAGCCTACGATAAGCATGGTTAGAAAATTTAATAAAACTCTCGCTCTCAATTTACAGTGTTTATTGCCGAGCAAAATTGGTAATAGGAAATACGAATTTGAAAGTTTTTCAAGTTGAGAAAAACTGATAATAAGCTTCTAATAAGAAGATAATTACCCAGAAAAGTTTCAAGCATGAAACTTAATTAAAAATTAAGTAGTCTCCAATCTACCTTGTGCCAGTGTTTATGTACGAAAGAAAGCAGCCGTACCAACACGATCGCTTCCCTACCCCTGAATTCAATAGCGATATAGATATTGCCGAAATAGAGGTAATTACCGCTTTGAATCGAGAAGTCGAATCGGAACCAGAGCAGCTACCCGAGCTAACAGCACCTAATATAGAAGACACAGCGATCGCCTTGACAGAAGGATGGGAGGCTGACGAGCGAGACTTTGATGGGATTGGAGCAGCAAGAGCTTCGGAGTATCAAAAAACTCAGTTTGACGACGCAGTGGGAGCATTTTTTAAAGAAATGGCGCGTTATCCCTTGCTGAAAGCAGACGAAGAAGTAGAATTGGCGCGTCGAGTCCGGTTTTTAGTTGAAGTTGAAGAAATTCAAAGAGGAATACAAAAGCAACTCAAACGTCAACCAAACCGCGAAGAATTGATAGCGGAGTTAGGAATTTCAGAAAAACAATTAGAACACCAACTGTATTTGGGACGAGTGGCAAAGCGGAAAATGATTCGTTCCAATTTACGCTTGGTAGTTTCCATCGCCAAACGCTATTTGAATCGTGGTTTGCCATTTCTAGATCTGATTCAAGAAGGCGCAATGGGACTCAATCGCGCCACAGAAAAATTCGATCCCGACAAGGGATATAAATTTTCTACCTATGCCTATTGGTGGATTCGTCAAGCAATTACACGGGCGATCGCCAATGATGCTAGAACAATTCGACTACCAATTCACATTGTTGAAAAATTAAATAAACTTAAAAAATATCAACGAGAGCTGAAGCAAAAACTCCAACGCAATCCCTCAGAAATTGAATTAGCCGCAGCATTAGAAGTTCCACCAGAACAGCTACGTCAATTACAACAGCTACGGCGCAAAGCTTTATCGCTGAATCATCGAGTCGGGAAAGAGGAAGATACAGAACTAGTCGATCTCCTAGAAGACAACGACGCTCAATCTCCCGAACAACAGATGAGCGAAACCATGATGAGACAGGAAATATGGGATGTTTTAGGTGATGTTCTCACTCCCAGGGAAAAAGACGTAATTTCTCTGCGTTACGGTTTAACGACAAGCGAACCCTGTACCTTGGAGGAAGTCGGTTGTTTATTCAATCTTTCTCGCGAAAGAGTCAGACAAATTCAAAGTAAAGCCATGCGGAAATTGCGCCGTCCTCACATTGCTAAACGCTTGAAAGGGTGGCTATTATAATTTCGATCGCGCAAAGACGCAGAGGCGCAAAGGAATGAAGAGTATCTTCAAGTGCGATCGAGTTTTACAAGAAGATATCTCTTTCTGACATACAATGCATAGCAAAAAGCTACCATTTCTCAGTAACACTTTGCGTCTTTGCGTCTTGGCGTGACAATATCTTAAAATGCCTGATGGATGCTAAATTTATCTTGCGTCCAGCTCAAAGCACCGATACAACTGCAATCTTTGAATTAATTATTGGAACGAACTCGCGATCGCATTTTATCGCCAAATAGGTGCTGAAATTTTGACAGATTGGCGAATTTGTCGCATCACTTTTTGAATGTTAGAGATTAGTTACCATTTTTGTAGGATGCGTTGCACCCTACGATTTATGAGTCACAAAATATGAACTATAGCGATCGCCTCACTTCGCGCTACCAAATTCAACGACAATTGGCAAAAAAAGCCGGACGCAAAACCCTGTTAGGGCGAGATTTAGAAACTCAACAATTAGTTGTTATCAAACTTCTGTCCTTCGGACTAGATTTTGAGTGGGAGGCGTTGAAGTTATTTGAACGGGAAGCAGAAACTTTAAAAGCTTTATCTCACCCCGCCATTCCCAAATATTTAGATTTTTTTGAATTCGATACACCATACAGTAAAGGGTTTGCTCTGGTACAGTCTTATGTAGAAGGAAAATCTTTAGAAACAGAACTCAAGGCTGGACGAACTTTTAGCGAGGCGGAAGTCAAACAATTAGCTAAGTCAGTACTAGAAATTTTGATTTACCTCCACGGACAAAAACCACCCGTCATTCACCGCGATCTGAAACCTAGCAATATTTTGCTTGGGGATCGCATCGAGCAAATATATTTAGTCGATTTCGGTTCCGTCCAAACTCTAGCTTCTAAGGAAGGCGGAACTATGACAGTCGTGGGGACATACGGTTATATGCCACCCGAACAATTTGGCGATCGCGCCGTTCCCGCCTCCGATTTATATAGCTTAGGTACAACTTTAATTTACTTGGTTACGGGGACTCATCCCGCCGATTTACCACACAAAAACGGACACATTCAATTTGAATCGGTGGCAAATTTGAGTCCTGAATTTACCCGCTGGTTAAAGTGGATGACCGAACCAAATTTAGATCGGCGCTTGAGTTCGGCTCGGGAAGCGTTGGCAGCGTTAGAACAACCTGTAAGTATCGTACCGACAATTTCGCAACCGTTTGGGAGTAAAATTAAATTCCATCAAGATGCCAATTCTGTAGAAATTTTGCTTCCTAGCAAAGGTTTTAGTCCTGAAATTGTCTCTTTAAGCTTATTTGCGATCGCCTGGAATTCGTTTTTAGTATTTTGGCTAGCCTCGGCTCTCATAACAGCACCAATGGGCATGAATCTCTTCTTCGCCTTATTTTCACTTCCTTTTTTAGGCGCGGGTGCGAGTATGGTTTGGCGAATTCTTTCAGCTTTATTTGGTAAAGTCCGAATTAGTTTAGATCGTAACTATATTTCTCGCAGTTACGAAATGTTGGGTTTTCAGTTCAAACAGCCGCGCCATCAAATACCGAGACAAGAGATCGAAAAACTCGCGATCGCATCTTTTGGCAATGTCTCCCGCTTGACAATTTGGGCGGGAACCAGAAAATACGAACTCGGTAACGATGGTTCCATCTCTCCATCAGAAATTAACTGGCTAGCCCAAGAACTCAGCACCTGGCTGAAAATACCAGTTACCAAGTCGTAAGTCGTAAGTTGGAATTAACTGCTCCCTGCTCCCTATTAACGAAGTTATCGCACCCCATCTATGATTAATAAGAAAGAAGGTTGACAGGAGAATTATATGTTTGGTCTAGGATGGGCAGAAGTCGGAGTCATCTTCATCATTGCAATTCTCATTTTTGGTCCCAAGAAAATTCCCGAATTAGGCAGTTCCCTGGGGAAAACCCTACGCGGCTTCAAAGAAGAACTGAAAAACCCCCAGGAAGATCGCCCTGAATCGGAAGATCAATAGGGGAAGTCAAAAGTTAAAATTACCGCTTGCAAATGACGAATGACTAAATCTGATTCACCGACGACACGATCCCAGTTGGTGAATCTTGTGCCGCCACGCTGGGAGGCTGGAGGGAATTATCGCTCAAGGGATTACGGGCTTGAATTAAGCTAATGGCACGGCTGACGCTTTCTGGCAGGATCACCACCAAACTACCATTGGAGGCAGTGTCTAAACCCGTATCGATCGCTGTCGTCTCATCTAAGACGATCTCGTAACGACAATCGGACTTGACTTGCATGATTCCCTTGGAAATTAACTCAGCCGCATCTCCTCTAGGGCGACCTCTGTTATCGTCGTCTTCTTTAATAATGATGCGATCGAAAATTTCTGCCGATAGCCTACCCAGGATGATAAAATCTTCGTCACGGCGATCGCCCGGACCTCCGATAACACCGATTCTTTCTCCTGCCGTCCAGTTACGCACAAATCCCCCTAACGCCTCGTAGCTGTGGGGATTGTGAGCGTAGTCTACCAAAGCATGATATTCACCCAGGTTGAATAAATTCATCCGCCCAGGAGTCTGACTGCTGGAAGCACGGAACGTAGCTAATCCAGCACGGATCTGTTCGATCTGCACGCCGTAGGCATAAGCTGCCAAACTAGCAGCTAAAGCGTTGGCAATCATAAACGGTGCGCGTCCGCCCATAGTTAACGGTACGTTCGCCGCCTGCTCGATCCGCAGCGTCCAATCTCCCTGCAAAATTGATAGGTAGCCGTTTTCATACACCGCAGCCAATCCCCCCTGTTGGGTATGCTCCCGCACTAAAGGGTTGTCTGGAGACATGGAAAACCAAGCTAGCTTAGACTTGACGCGATCGCGCATTTCTGCTGTAAGCGGATCGTCGGCATTGAGGACGGCATAACCATTCGGTTGCACGGCTTCCGCCACCACGCTCTTGAGGTGTGCCATTTGTTCGAGCGTGTCAATATCGCCAATTCCCAAATGATCGGCAGCGACATTCAACACCACCCCGATATCGCTAGCATCAAAAGCCAGCCCCGATCGCAAAATACCTCCCCGTGCCGACTCCAGTACGGCAACTTCTACCGTGGGGTCTTGCAAAATCAACTGAGCGCTTTGGGGACCAGTATTATCACCTGGTTCTACCAAATAATCGCCAATATACGTTCCATCAGTTGTGGTGTAACCGACAACTTTGCCACTCTGTTTAATCAGGTGTGCCGTCAAGCGCGTAGTGGTTGTTTTACCATTCGTCCCTGTCAGGGCAATAATTGGAATTCGGCTGGGCGTACCTGGGGGAAACAACATATCTAATACTGCCCCAGCAACGTTACGAGGGATACCGCGACTGGGAGCAACGTGCATTCTAAAGCCTGGAGCCGCATTCACTTCGACAATTACACCTTCAGTTTCCCGCAACGGGCGGCTAATATCGGAGGTGACAATATCGATCCCCGTGATATCTAAGCCAACGATTTTCGCGACTCGCTGCGCTAACCAAGCATTTTCTGGGTGGATATCATCGGTACGATCTACAGCGATCCCACCCGTACTCAGGTTTGCCGTTGCTCGCAAGTAGCAAACTTCGCCCTCTGTTAATACCGTATCTAAGGTATACCCTTGGCGTTCGAGCAATTGGAAACTGGTGCGATCGAGTTGAATTTTGGTCAGAACGTTATCGTGTCCCTCACCTCGATTCGGGTCTTGGTTCGTTTCTTCAATTAACTGTTCGATCGTACTCTCACCATCACCGACAACGTGAGCGGGGACGCGCTCGGCAACGGCAACCGCCTTACCATCTACGACTAATACGCGATGATCGCGCCCGACGTAGTAGCGCTCGACAATTACAGCGCGAGAAACTTCTTTCGCAGCATCGTAGGCGGCTTCAGCTTCTTCCCAGGTTCTAATATCTATCGTGATCCCCCGCCCGTGGTTGCCATCCAAGGGTTTAATTACAATTGGATAACCGCCAACAGAAGCGATCGCATCTTCTAATTCATCTAAATAGCTAATTGTCGTTCCTTGAGGAACGGGTACGCCGGCATTGTCTAAAATCCGTTTCGTACTCTCCTTATCGCAGGCAAGTTCTACACCCAAAATTCCCGTGCGATCGCTCATGGTTGCTTGCACCCGCTTTTGATTCGCGCCGTAACCCAACTGAATCAAAAACCGCGCCCCTAAATTCATCCAGGGAATCCCCTTAGCTGCTGCCTCTTCTACAATCGCTTCCGTACTCGGTCCCAACGCTGCATCCCGATACAGTTCCTTGAGATCCTGCAAATCCTGCTCTAACTCAGCTTGGGGATATCTTCCTTGCTCCACAATACTCTGGCACATCCGCACGGCAGCCCTTCCCGCATAGCGTCCTGCCTGCTCGTCTTCATAGTCGAACACCACTTGATAAATCCCTGGTGTTGAAGTTTCCCGCGTCCGTCCAAAGCCGACCGACATGCCTGCCAGTTCTTGTAACTCTAAGGCGATATGTTCCACCACATGCCCCATCATCGTGCCTTCCCGCACCCGCATCAGGAAACCACCACGACACCCAGGAGAGCAAAAATGCGATTCTAAACTCGGTAGAGTCTCGACTAGTCCTTCATAGAAGCCTGGAATTCGATCTGTCGGTTGCTCGGCTAAATCTTCTAAATCGAGCCGCATCAAGATCAGCTTATGTCGGCGAATGCTCCAATAGTTGGGACCGCGTAAAGTCTGGATTTTCAGAATTCTCATGGGATTGGGAAATGGGGGGTGCAACCAATTAACTAGTGTCTCGCTCAAGACTTGGCGACAACTGTATCGAAAATCACATTTTCACTGGAAATTGAAAATGCAGCTCATATTCTTTCGACGGGAAGAATATGATTCCGAATTCCGACTTTTGTACGGGCGGTTTTAGCAGAGAAATTAACAGTCTCAGCCGTAAATCTTTGGTCAAAACCCGCCCCTACGAATACTTGACTTCCGAATTCCGACTTTTGTACGGGCGGTTTTAGCAGAGAGATTAACAGCCTTAGCCATAAATTTTTGGTCAAAACCCGCCCCTACAACTTTATTGCGGTAGTCTTTGCACGGGAGCCAAAACGATCCGCTTTTGTAAATGATAGCGATCGCCATAACTCAAGATATGTACTCGCAGGTTATGCAAACTCAAAGGCTCGGCAGCACCAATATCGGCATGGTTAGTGTAAGACATTTCCCCAGGATCGACAATCGTAACTGTACCTTTGCCCATCACCCTTAAAGTGCCATCTTTCTCGACCATAGCGCAAGTATCTTCATCGATCCCGATCCCCAGACGATCTGGATGACAGGCAACTGCACTGAGCAACCGTCCCATCCGGTTGCGATTGTGAAAGTGCTGATCCACGATCGCATCAGGGATGATTCCCAAACCGATCGCCATATCTATCAGCGCTCGATTTGGTGACTCGCCGCTGCCACCGCCAGCAATCATGTGATGCCCCATCACGGCAGCTCCCGCACTCGTACCAGCTAAAGTCAGCTGTCCCCGCTGCACCCGCATCCGAATAATATCCATCGCTGGGGTATCTGCCAACACCGCACACAGTCGTAGTTGATCCCCCCCGGTCAAAAAGACTCCCGTACAAGCAGCCAGACATGCCTGAACGTTTGGCTCCTCGCACTGTTGTCGTTCTCGGATATCCAAGACTTCGACTTTTTTTGCTCCCATTTCTTCAAAAATGCTAAGATAGCGTGCGCCAATAATTGTCGGTTCGCGAGAAGCAGAAGGAATAATCGCAATATGGGCATCTGTCGATCCGGCACGAGCAAAAAACGTGTGCAGGATTTCCCTTCCGTGAACCTTATCCTCTGCTCCACCGATCACCAAAATGGCTGTTTTTGTAGCTTGGGGAGTCCTCATTTCCAGCGATTGAGCCTCTAATTGCACCATTGTTTCTTTCCTTCTCGTCAACCTCATTCAAAGTCCGCTCCTGCGATCGCTTCAGTGCTGCAAAGCATTCAATCCGAGGTTGAGACCGTACCAATTGAATTTTTTTTACCCTGACCGCTCAGTAATTTGCCAGACGTGACAATATTTAAACATAATTTAAACAATAAGCAACATTTTTGTCACTGGTCATTTGTCATACGTCATTTGTCATTTGTATTTTCATGACTGCCTGCTGGGAGGTTCCCTTTCTTCACTGACAACTGATAACTGATAACTGATAACTGTTTAATATAGTCATTTTTCTGGTTGAGTTTTTGTGCGTTTTGATATAGTTACTCTCTTCCCCGACTTCTTTACCTCTCCTCTTAGCTCAGGATTGATGTGTAAAGCTTTGGCAAAAAAAATTGCTGAGGTAAATCTGGTCAATCCCCGCGACTTTACCACTGATAAGCATCGCAAGGTCGATGACGAACCCTACGGTGGTGGTGTAGGGATGTTGATGAAACCAGATCCGATTTTCGCTGCCGTTGAATCACTCCCAATTTTACCGCGTCGAGAAACGATATTAATGACTCCTCAAGGTCAACCTTTGAATCAATCGTTGCTCAAAGAATTAGCAGGTAACTGCGAGCAAATAGTCATTATCTGCGGGCATTATGAAGGGGTAGACGATCGCGTACTGCATTTAGTCACGCGAGAGATTTCTTTAGGTGATTTCGTGTTAACTGGAGGAGAAATTCCCGCTCTAGCATTGATGAATGGAGTTATCCGGCTACAACCAGGAACGGTAGGAAAAACAGAGTCCCTTAAAGCCGAAAGTTTTGAGGCAGGGTTGTTAGATTATCCTCAATATACCCGTCCAGCAGAATTTCGCGGCTGGAAAGTTCCAGAAGTTCTACTTTCGGGGAATCATCAAGCGATCGCCCAGTGGCGCTACGAACAGCAAATTCAACGCACCCGCGATCGCCGTCCCGATCTGTTAGAGGGAGCAGGGAGCAGAGGAGCAGAGGAGCAGAGGAGCAGGGAGCAGGGGGACATGGGGGATAATTCTAGCCACTAGCCACTAGTCACTAGTCACTAGTCACTGTCTAGTCTTTTTGCTGCAAATGCGATCGCCTCTTCTACAGTCGAAATTTTACCTTCGATTTGAGCCAGTTGAATCTGTAACAGCATTTCCCCAATCAGCGGACTAGGTGAGAGTTTGAGGGCTTTCATTAAGTCATTACCTGTCAGGATTGGAGTAGGATGAGCAACTGGATCTTTGGGGTTGAGATAGCGGTGAATGAGTAAAGAGAGTAAATCTATACTCGTTCCTTGTATGACAGCTAAAATTACAATCGCGGGAAAAACAACACCAGCAGCACGAAAGAAAAAGTATTGCTCTGCTAAAGTCATTTGTCCGGGCGATTTTGCTTGGAGTTGAGGTAATAGTTGTAAGGCTGTAGTCACAGCTTTGATTTCTGCTCGACTGTAAGCTAATTTATCTAACTCTATTTCTGCTGTGGCTGAATTTTTAGAAACGAGACAAGTCAGTTTGGCAATTCCCAACCAGGAAGTTTTGATTGTATTTCGTACTGGTTGACTGAGTTCTCGAACTAACTGGGGAAATGATGATAAGCTAGCAGCGGCAGAGTTAACCTTGAGTAATCGCTCTATATGCGATCGCGTCATACTAGGAAACCAAGGTGCAAGTAACCCATCTTCCCCAGCGGCTTGCAACCATATCGTACCGCGATCGCTGTTGAGGAGGTAGCCTAATTCTACCCGCACTCGTTCGGCTGCTACTTGTGCGATTAAAGGTGCAAGCTGACGAATTATCGCTCGCGTATTTGCTTCGAGAGCGAAATCTAACTGAGCAGCTTGACGATATCCTCTTAGCAACCGTAGCGGATCGTCTTGCAAATTTGCAGGCGATACCATCCGTAACAAGCGTTGCTGTAAGTCAGTATAGCCGTGTAAAGGATCGATGAGTTCTTGAGTGTGAGGATTGTAGGCGATCGCGTTAATCGTAAAATCTCGTCGTTGCAAGTCGGTTTCGAGAGCAGCACCTTCTTGTAAAGCAAAATCAACGGTAGCATTTTTAAACACAACTCTAGCAATCTGCCTTTGCGCGTCGAGTAAGACAAAACCAGCTTTGTAATGTTTGGCGATCGCCCTAGCTGTCTCAACCGCTTTTTCTGGTAAAACAAAATCTAAATCCAAATAATCTGAGGTTCTACCGAGTAGGCGATCGCGGACTGCACCACCTACTAGGTACGATGGTTGAGGCAACCATTCCCAGCCAAAGGGCAGATCGGTAAATAATTGAGATAATAAAGAGGGAGACATCGCAACAAAAATCAACCCAGCAACTGACTCACATCCAGTTTGTATAAGCTAAATTAACAGAAAAGCAAATGGAGAAGGTTCTATGTGCATCTGCGTCAATTGCCATTACGTGGATCGCTGCATGACCTATCATGCAGTAGAACACCAACACCAGCAACCCCACTTGACCGAAAACCCAAGTTTTGAACCAGTCGAACCAAGCATTAACGTCAATATCCGTCCCAAAGAAGACTACATTGAAATGGAATGGGACGTAGTAGGTTGCCTCAGCTTCAAAGCCGAAATGGGTAAATGGTCAAAACTGCGCCCCGGCGAACTCGTACCCACGTGAGAGGGATAAGGGAGCAGGGAGTAGGGAGTAGGGGGGACAAGGGAGAATATCTACAAATGACCAATGATAAATGACTAATGACAAATTATGCCCTTGCCCTACACACGACAACCCCAGAGTTAGGACTGGCAATTAGTAATTTTCAGGAAAATAGACGCGATCGCGTGGTGCATTTGGGGCGCGATCTGTCAAGTTTTTTGCACCAAAATTTAGCAGAGTTTCTGCAACCTCAAACTTGGTCAGATTTAGCATTTATTGCTGTAGCTAAGGGACCAGGAGGCTTTACAGGAACGCGCATCGGCGTGGTAACGGCGCGGACGCTAGCACAACAACTCGATATTCCCCTATTTGCCATCTCAACTTTAGCCGCAGTCGCCTGGGGATATCGAGGCGAAAAACCTATCGCCATACAAATGCCAGCCCAGCGAGGACAATTATTTACGGCAATTTATCAATTGACTTCAGATTCGCAAGCCTTAACTCCCCTATTAGCAGATACAGTTATGTCTCCCGAAGCATGGCAGCAAACTCTGGCTGATTTGTCAGCTCCTTGTCAACTAGTTTCTGCCGAGGGTAATTTAGGGGCTTCTGTCTCCCAGATTTTAGAATTAGCCGAACTCGAATGGCAGCAGGGCAAACGCCCTCACTGGTCAGCAGCATTACCTTTTTACGGACAGCATCCGGTAGACTGAAAAGTCAAAAGTCAAAAGCTAAAAGTCAAAAAGCACTGGGTTCAGAATTCTCTGTTATTCTTTACTCCCTACTCCCTGCTCCCTCATATCTTTCCAGATAAATAACTATCTTTAGTCAGTTTCAGAATTATCGACATTAATTGATAGGGATTGATGGGTTTAGAGAGATGTATTTGAAAACCAGCAGCGATCGCGCGCTCGCGGTCTGAATCTCTGGCAAACCCAGTCAAGGCGATCGCCGGGGTATGAGTACCTAGTTTTATCTCCAGCATTCTAATTTGGTGAATCAAAGCATAACCATCTTCTCCTGGCATCCCCAGATCGCAAACCATAATATCTGGTTTGAACTGGGTAAAGGCAGCGATCGCTTCTGGTACTGAGCCAGCAACAACAATCTCAGCACCATACTCCGTGAGAGCGACTGCCAATAATTCCAAAGTATCGGGTTCGTCATCAACTGCTAAAACTTTTCTCCCCACTAAGGGATATGGTTCTGATGTCTCCAACCAGAGATCGGCAGTAGAAGGCTGCCGATTTTGACTCAATTTTTGTTTTGGTAGTGGTAGCTGAAATGTGAAAGTTGCTCCCTGTCCAACTCCGTCGCTAGCAACACCAACTGTCCCACCGTGCATTTCGACGATGTGACGGACGATCGATAATCCCAGTCCCAACCCGCCACGCGCTCTGGTGCTAGAGCTATTTTCTTGCTGAAAACGATCGAATACATGCGGCAGAAACTCGGCACTAATGCCTTGACCGCGATCGATAATTTGAATTTGAGCGTAGCTGTCAATTTGAGCTTGGCTGTTAGAATCGTCAGCAACTAATGATAGGCAAATGTCTGCCTGTTGACCTTCGGCAGAAAACTTAATTGCGTTACTTAGCAAATTCCAAAAGACTTGTTGCAATCGGTTAGAGTCAGCCAAAAGCAAAATTTGTCTTTCTATTTCTGCGTCTTCCCAATCAGGATCGACTGTAAACTTAAGTTGAATTCTTTTTGCATCAGCCATCGGTTGTATTGCCTTAATTGTTGCAGCAATAATCGACGGTAGATAGACCGGAGCAAACTGAAGTTCGAGCGTGCCTTGAACAATGCGGGAGACATCTAATAAATCTTCAATTAAATGTTGTTGCCATTTCGCATTGCGTTCGATCGCTTCTAATATTTCCCATTTGGTAGTCGTCGTAAATTTTCGCGTGCGAAGTATTTGCGACCAACCAAGAATGGCATTGAGCGGTGCGCGTAGTTCGTGAGACACAACAGCTAAAAACTCATCTTTGATCCGATTTGCTGCTGTTAAACTTTCAGCTTGTTGTCTTAGGGTATCTTCCATCTGCTTCGTGGAAGTAATATCTGTATGGGAACCAACCATGCGGATTGCGGCTCCAGTTTCATCCCACGAGACTTTGCCGCGAGACAAAATCCATTTGTAAGTGCCATCTTTACAGCGAAGGCGATGTTCTGTGCGGTAAAATTCAGTTTGTCGGGCAAGATGCTCTTGTAGCGATCGCATCACCGATGCCACATCGTCTGGATGCACGCGGTTCGCCCATTCTTCAAAGCGATCGCCAATCTCATTGTCTGCATAACCCAACATTGCTTTCCACCGGGCTGAAAGAAAAGCTGTATGATTTTTAATATCCCAGTCCCAGAGTCCGTCATTAGCACCATCTAGTGCTAAGTGCCAGCGCGCTTCACTTTCTTCGAGTTCTAACTGAATGCGTTGGCGTTCTCGTCGGGAAGCAGCCTCTTCAATCTCTCGTTCAATCGCGGGGACTAGACGCGCCAAGTTCCCTTTCATAATGTAGTCGTGCGCTCCAGCTTTCATAGCTGCAACAGCAGTTTCTTCACCAATATTGCCAGAAACGATAATAAATGGAATATCTAGAGCTTTAGCTTGCAATAAGCGCAAAGCAGCAGTAGCATTAAATTTGGGTAACGAATAATCGGCTAGAATGATATCCCACTGTTGGCGATCTAGGGCGCTCGACATTGCCTCTGGAGTTTCTACCCTCAGCCACTCTACATCGCAGTTATGGCGTTCTAGATGACACACCAACAACTCAGCATCATCTTCTGAGTCTTCAACTAGTAAGATACGTAGAGGTTTACTCACGGTATGAGTTACATGGCGGGAATTCATTTAAGTGGAGCCAGTATAACCCAAGCTGTCGAGAAGCTACCAAAAAATCCGTAAAGTTTACAGGTTTGCGCACGTAGCTATTGCAACCTAATTCATAGCTGTTAATCATATCTTCCTGTTCGTTGGAAGTTGTCAGTACGACAACGGGAAGAGAACGAGTTTTTGCCTCAGCTCGTAAACGGCGTATAACTTCTAAACCACTTACCTTCGGTAGATTTAAGTCAAGCAGTACTAATGTTGGTTGCTGTTTGGGGTAGCGATCGCTATATTTACCCGTAAGAAATAAGTAATCTAGTACCTCAGCTCCATCGCGGACAACATCAATTTCATACTCTAAACCACTGCGCTCAAATGCCATCAGCGTTAGTTCTTCATCATCGCGATTATCTTCTACTAGTAAAATCAGTTTTTTAGACATTTTTTATCAGCTATCAGTGAAGAAAGGGAGCAGGGAGCGCACGAGCAGGGAGCGCACGAGCAGGGAGCGCACGAGCAGGGAGCGCACGAGCAGTTAACCGTCAACTACCAATTACCCATTACCAGTTACCCCAATTACCCCAATGACCATTACCGTAATGTAAAGAAAAATGTTGTGCCTCGATCTAAGGTACTTTCTGCCCAAATTTGCCCTCCGTGACGTAGAACGATCCGCTTGACTGTAGCCAATCCAATGCCATTACCAGGAAATTCATCTTCTGAATGGAGGCGTTGAAAGGCAACGAACAATTTAGCAGCATATGCCATATCGAAGCCAGCACCATTATCACTAATAAAATAAACATTAGAGGAATTAAAAGGAGATAAAGAGCGTTCTGTAAAGAATTTGAGCTGTTTTAATGGAAGATTGCCAAATTCAATTCGAGCAAATTTTTTGCGTGAGGTAAATTTCCAAGCGTTGTTGAGTAAATTCTCAAATAAAACTCGAATGAGTTGTGGATCTACTGGTGCGGTGATATCAGGAGCGATCGCAAATTCTACGGCTCGTTCTGGTTGTGCCTGTTGTAATTCTGAAGCGATATTTCGCACCACTGCGCTCAAATCGAGATTTTGTAACCGCATTTCGCTGCGCGTCACCCGCGATAAGTGAAGCAATTCTTCAATCAGTTCTCCCATTCTTTGACTGGCAGCACGAATACGTTGCAGATAGTGTTTCCCTTTCTCGTCCAAGTTGGTACAGCGTTCTAGTAAAGCTAGACTGAAACCGTCGATACTGCGTAGTGGAGCGCGAAGATCGTGGGAGACAGAATAGGAAAATGCTTCTAGTTCTTTATTCGCAGCTTCTAATTGTGACGTGCGCTCGGTTACCCGCTGTTCTAGATTATGATTGAGTTCTTGTAGAAGTGACTGTTCTTGTTTGCGCTCTGTAATATCTTGCAAATAAACTGATAACCCGTTCGCCGCCGGATAAACTCGAACCCCTAACCATTTGTCAAGTGGCGCAAAAAATTCTTCAAATCGGACGGTGACTTGCTCGGTTGCGGCTCGGCGATATTCGCGCTCGAAAATAGTTCCTACAATTGCGGGAAATTCAGACCAAATGTGACGATTGAGTAATTCATCTGGCGATCGCTGCAACAAGTTTTCGGCTTGGGAATTAATGTAGGTAAATCGCCAGTCGCCGTCCAAGGCAAAAAATGCATCGGAAATGCTTTCTAGTAGTTCGGTGACTGCTTGACTGAGCCTTTTGTTCGCGTCCCAACAATTCATCCAGTTGTTGATTGGCGTGTAATAATTCGGTGGTGCGTTCTGCAACCGCATTTTCTAAGTTACCTTTTGCATGTGCTAGCTCGGCGATCGCTTTCGCCAATTGGCTTTGAGTCTGAGCTAGCAGCAACGGTCCATCAATCAGTAGCGAATACTGGCGGCGCAGTGCAAAGTAAATGACAGCAATACTAGCAGTCAGCAAGTCCACAACAACTTGCGCCTGCATTGTCAGTTGGGCAAATCGTGGATCGACAATTCCACCTACAACATGGACGGAGTGACCCACAGCACAGGTGAAAAAGATAATAACAGTTGCTAGAACGAGTGGGTTCTTGAGTAAATGCTCTTGTCCGCGTCGGAGTCCCTGAAAGATCAGGAAGGATATTGCGAAGTAGCAAACCGCAATGACACTATTTGCACCTAACAACAGACTACCAATCGTAAGCATGGAATGCTGAAAAAATATTAAGGAATAATCCAGCTTAATCCACGTTGACAGTTATCAGTGAAGAGAGGGTGTGGGATGTGAGGTGTAGGGCAATTTTGAATTTTGAATTTTGAATTTTGAATTTTGAACCTTCTACCGTCTGACACTGCGGGGGTCGAGGGCATCGCGCAAGCCATCTCCTAATAAATTAAATGCCAGCACTGTAACAATAATTAATATCGCGGGAGGCCAAACCAACCAAGGTTGTAGCACTAAAATTGAGGCATTTGTTGCTAAAGAGAGCAAATTGCCCCAAGATGGATCGGGTTGCTGAATGCCCAATCCGATTAGACTTAACACCGATTCCGCCGCAATAAATCCAGGTACGGATAGAGTTGCTGAGATGATGATATACGTCGCTGTTTGAGGCAGAACGTGACGGATGATGATGTAGAAAGGAGCGCCACCCATAGCTTTAGCCGCTTGAACGAATTCTCGCTCTTTAATCGATAGAACTTGTCCGCGAATTACTCGCGCCAGTCCAGACCAACTGATAAAAGAAGTAATTAAAACAATCAGCATAAATCGCTGGGCGCTACTTAGTCCTGGTGGTAAAACTGCTGCCAAAGCAACCAATAGATAAAGACCGGGAATCGTCATTAATACTTCTACAAGACGCATGATGATGCTATCGATCCAGCCACCAAAATAGCCAGAAATACCGCCGACAATCATGCCGAGGGGAAAAGAGATAGCGACTCCGATTAAACCGACGCTGAGGCTAACGCGCCCCCCATGTAGCAAACGGCTGAATTGATCCCGTCCCTGTTCGTCGGTTCCCAACAAGTTAAAATTAGCCCCAGTTGTACCGAATAAATGCAGGTTAACGGGAATGCCACTAAAAACTTCTACTTCTTCAAAATTATTGCCCAGTGGTAAGCTGAGACGAAACAGTTGGTAGCGATCGCCTGCAACAAATAAGCGGAACCAAGCAGGCTTAGTACGGTCTACAATCAGTTGGCGATCGCCTGTATTTAAATCTGTCTTACCTTGAGTCGTAGGGTAAACGTGGGGTCCAACAAATTGCCCCTGTGTATTCTGCCAATAAATTTGCGTGGGTGGCAGCAGGGAACCATTAGCTTGAGACTCATAAGGATCGTAGGGTGCGACAAAATCAGCAGCGATAACCGCAATATAAAAAATGAGTAGTACAATCGCCCCCAAGCGGGCGAGGGGATTCTTTTTAAGTCTTTGCCACCAGTTCATGATTGGGGAGGAGAGTAGGGGCGAACAGCCGTGCGCCCTTGTAGCCAGTTAAGTCTGTATTTTAAGCTAAATACAAAATTTCGCCCTATTCCACATCTTTAATTCGAGTTTTCCGTTCCAAAATTTCCTTCAATACCAACGTCACTACAGCCAACAGTGCTAACAGTACAGCAGCAGAGTAGGCGGCTTCGGTTTCATACTGTTTGTAAGCATCTTCAACAAATAGCGGTAAACTTTGGGTTTTTCCCGAAATATTTCCAGAA
This sequence comes from Chroococcidiopsis sp. SAG 2025, assembly GCF_032860985.1. Classification (GTDB taxonomy): domain Bacteria; phylum Cyanobacteriota; class Cyanobacteriia; order Cyanobacteriales; family Chroococcidiopsidaceae; genus Chroococcidiopsis. The sequence goes on along the minus strand of NZ_JAOCNC010000001.1, from coordinate 3,664,440 downwards.
ACCACGGAGACAGCACCAAATTCACCCATAGCTCTCGCATTAGTTAAAATTAAGCCGTAGAGTAAACCCCAACGGATATTGGGTAAGGTGACGCGCCAAAAGATCTGCCAGTCGTTTGCGCCTAGAGTCTTGGCAGCCTCTTCCTGATCTGACCCTAATTCCTCCAATACGGGAATCACCTCGCGGGCAACAAACGGCATACTTACGAACGCTGTTGCCAAAACCATACCTGGAAAGGCAAAGATAATATTTAGCCCGTGTTCTTGCAACCATCCACCAAACCATCCTTGCCGTCCGTAGAGGAGGACAATCATTAATCCTGCAACTACAGGCGAGATGGAAAAGGGCAGATCGATCAAACTTAAAACAAAGGCACGACCTGGAAATCGGTGACGAGTCAGCGCCCAAGCCGCACATAGCCCAAAAACTGTATTCAGCGGTAAGGCGATCGCGGCTAACATTACGGTTAATTGGACGGCATGGAGAAACTCCGGTCGAGTCAGGTTAGCAAAAAATGGACCAACTCCTTTGCTAAAAGCTTGGATGAAGACGTTTAATGCGGGGATGTAAAGTACTAGACTGACATAGGCGATCGCTACGACAATCAAAATGGCTGGAATCCAACTCTTTTGTTCGCTAGGCGCAGCTTTGCTGTTATTCATCTGAGAATTCATATCCTTCCTAGTCGTCATACCGTCTTCCCCAAGCCTGCAAAAGATTAATCAACAGCAGCAACAATAATGAAATCAGCAGCAACACCGTACCGATGACAGTTGCACCAGAGTAATCATATTGCTCTAAGCGTTGAAAAATCAGTACGGGTGCAATTAAATCTTTAAAAGGCGTGTTAGAGGAAATAATTACGGTCGAGCCATACTCTCCCACAGCACGGGAGAAACCCAACGCCACACCAGTCAGGATTGCTGGAAATAGAGGTGGTAAAATCACCCGCACAAAAGTCTGCCACCGATCTGCCCCTAAAGACCAAGCAGCTTCTTCAATTTCTCTTTCCATTTCTTGCATTACAGGTTGCACTGTCCGTACCACAAAAGGCAGCGAAATAAAAATCATGGCTACCCATACTCCCAGACGGGTAAAGGATACCTTAATCCCTAATGGGGCAAGTAAAGAGCCAATCCAGCCATTATTGCTATAGACTGTTGCCAGCGTTAGCCCCGCAACCGAAGTTGGTAAGGCAAAGGGCAAATCGATCGAAGCGTCAATTAATCGTTTAAAAGGAAATGTGTAGCGTACTAAAACCCAGGCAATCAGAGTGCCAAAAAGTCCATTCATCAAAGCCGCCAAGATTGATGTCACAAATGTGACGTTGTATGTTGCCAGCGCCACGGGACTAGTAGCAATGCGCCAAAAGTTAACAGGACCTTCTGTACTCGCTTTGAGGAACATTGCCGCAATGGGAAGGAATAACATTACTGTGAGATATCCCAGCGTAATGCGCCACGTCCAAGGCATATGAAACAACCATTGCCGCAACTTTTGAGCTACTGAATTGCGAAAACCAAATCGAGGTGCAGGAGATACAGCCATCTGAAAAGTTAAAAGTCAAAAGTTAAAAGTCAAGAATCAAGAATCAGAAGTCGTAGGGGCGGGTTTATTTGCGTTAGCTGTAGCTAGACGAGTCTGCTCTCTGTCAAACCCGCCCGTATAGGAGTCAGAAGTCGTAGGGGCGGGTTTATTTGCGTTAGCTGTAGCTAGACGAGTCTGCTCTCTGTCAAACCTGCCCGTACAGGAGTCAGAGCACCACGCACCACGCAACAATTAACGATTAATTTTGGCTTGAATTTGGTCGAAAACTGCTCCGTCTTCAAAGAACTTAGCTTGGACTGCGTTCCATCCCCCAAAGTCCTTCACCGATCCGAGATTTTGCACTTTGGGATATTTGTCGGTATTTTCCTTGGTTTGAGCTACTGTCTCGTCCACGGGTCGGAACCCAACTTTGGCAAACTCTTGCTGAGCTTCGGGTGTAAATAGGTATTTTACGAAAGCTTCGGCGACTTCGCGAGTTCCGTGCTTGTCTACATTTTTATCCACTACAGCGATGGGATTGTCGATGGAGATATTGACATCGGGAATGATATAAGCAACGTTCTCGCCGCCTCTTTGCTGTGCTAGAAGAATTTCGTTTTCGTAGTTAATTAGAGCATCTCCCTGCCCTTGCTTGAAAAAGACATCGGTTGCTTCTCGCGCATCTTTAGTTAAAATCGGCACGTTGCCATAAACTTTGCTCACAAAGTCGAGTGCCTGTTCTTCGCTAGAACCAGTTTTGATGGCAGAATTCCATAGCGTTAGGAAATTCCAACGGGCAATACCGGAAGTCTTCGGATCGGCTGTAATCAGGCTAACTCCATCTTTCGCCAAATCTGCCCAAGTCTTAATACCTTTGGGGTTATCTGGACGAGTCACTAATGCGGCAACAGATTTAGAGACAATGCTATTACCGGGAACTTCTTTTTCCCATCCTGGCTCAATGAGTCCTGCTTTCTCGATCCTGCTCGTGTCGAGGGCAAGGGCTAAGTGGACAATATCTGCTTCCAAACCATCAATCACGGCACGAGTTTGGGAACCAGAGCCACCGTAGCTAGTGCTGAAGGTAACGTTTTGGTTATGTTCTTGTTTCCACTGCTCGACAAATTTAGGAATAATCGCATCGTGAGCAGCTTTGGTGACAGCAAAGGAAACAAGGGTGAGTTCCACATCCTGCTTGTTTGCAGCTACAGGATTGGCAGTAGGGTTTTGAGCAGAATTACTACCATTACCACCACAAGCAGCGATCGCCACGCTCAAACTCACCCCAACTAAAAATAGCGATGCCAAGCTTTTGACCGAATTCCACCTGAGTCTACCAAGCTGCTCAACCGCCAGATGCCATTGCTTCCAGGTCTGCTGCCACCACCTCATGTCATTGTCTCCTAATAATCTACGAATCTTTGGTAGAACTACCGTATTTAATCTGTCTGGTCATAGATATTACAGAGTCAAATCGAAAAAAGCAAGAAAAATCCTCGTTCTCCGAGCGAGAATGTGGGGTTTATAGACAATGGATGAAGATTTGAGCGCGATTGCTAATGGCTAACAGCTAATTATCCATGACTATTAGCCACTCTTTTCAAGAGTTGTTCAGTTTACGATTCATTTGCTAAAAACGCTAAGGGCTAGTGCAACAACGCACTAGCCCTTAGTTTCTAATTCCATAGTCCTTTTAATCGTTATCCCATTGTTCTCTACCAATCAGATCGCCGATGCGATCGCGTAGCAAGAAATCACATTGCTCTAATTCGCACTCTATGCAAACCCATTCCCGTGCTGGAATGTACTGACACAGAGTATAGATTGGCTGCTGGCGGCTAACCAATCCTTTTTGTACCAACTGACGGGCTTCATCTTGGATTACGTCCAAAGAATATCGGATTGGTGGCACCGTATTTACACTCATAGTTTTAACCTAAGTTTCGATCGGGGTATCGGATGTGTTGTTCTCTCAAGGTGGCAGATGGGTAAAAATTAATTGAAGTTGAAAATTTTGTAGTTGACTATACTGAAATTATCCCTATTTTGACGTTATATCATTCAACTATATATTAACAAATATTGAGACAGTCAACAAATCTTGACAAAATGTTCGCCACCTGTCTATGCTTGAACTTTTTCAAGAACAGGTGCATAGCCCTTTCGATCCTATATTTTTTGGTTTAGGAATGGGTTAAGGTTTTGTCATATCTAACTCAGGTAAGATAGAAGAGTAAAAAAAATCTATCTTAAGATAGAGAACTAAATCGACTTAGCAAATAACGCAGACAAGGAAACTGCCTGAGCTGTTGGCATTTGCCCGTAAGAGAAAACACAAGGAATAGACGGTAGCATAGGCGGCAACTGCTGGAGAACATATGGACTACCGTAAACTACCAGTGCTTGGAGATTACCTGAAGCTAATAATTTCTTAACCCATACCTGTCCTACTTGGGCGATTCCAGCACTTCCGCGAAAAGGATTACCGCGAATGAATAGCTGGAGTAGAGTTGGGCAATCGTCATCAGTCTCAAAAACGACAGGGGTATGGCGATCGCAAAGCTGTGTTGTATAGCCGTGTAGAGTAGGGAGAGCGATCGCAGGTGCTTTACGATGTAAGAAATCGCATCCAAGCAACTCATCGACCACAATCAAATTCCTCAATTTTTTTGACTCTGAAGCAGATTGGGCTGACATCAAAGGCACGTTTCCCCGTACGACCTGGGAAGCACTTAAAATCTCATTCACGACCGCAAAAGCTTCCGGTTTAGCCAACTCAAAAATTGTCTCCCTTGTCTCCCTTGTCTCCCTTGTCTCCCCCCTCTCCCTTGTCTTTCTTCCCTGCTCCCTGCTCCCTGCTCCCTGCTCCCTATTTTCACCAACAACCTGTAACTTAGCCTTCCAGATCCGCTCTACAGAAGCACGAATTCGCTCTTTGGAGATGCGTCCGGCTTCAACAGCAGTACAGACAGCTTGAATTGCGCCTTCAGGATCGACTGGCATCAGTAAAATATCTGCTCCGGCTTCCACTGCGAGTACAGGCGCTTCGTTGGCTCCATAGCGATTGGCGATCGCTCCCATCACTAAAGCATCGGTAACAATTAAACCCTCAAAACTCATGTTCTGGCGTAGCTGTTGCGTCAAAATGTGCGATGAGAGGGTAGCTGGATGTTCGGTATCCCAACTGGGTATAAGTAAATGAGCGCTCATCACCGCATCTACCCCAGCCGCGATCGCCGCTTGGAAAGGTGGTAGTTCGATTTCTGCCAATCTTGCCGGAGAATGAGGAATGACAGGTACATCTAAATGAGAATCAGCAGCCGTGTCCCCATGCCCAGGAAAATGCTTAGCTGCTGTGAGTACGGGATAAGATTTTGCTCCTTGAATATAGGCACTAGCTAGCTGGCTGACGATCGCTGGATTGTCGCCAAAGGAACGGACGTTAATCACAGGATTATCAGGGTTGTTGTTGACATCTACTACAGGAGCAAGCACCCAGTTAATCCCAACCGCTAAGGCTTCTTGAGCAGTAATCGCTCCCATTCGAGCTGCATATGTTTGGGCGAGACTGAGGTTGTGGGATGCGATCGCTCCTATTGCCATTGGCGGAGGAAACCAAGTCGCACCAGCAAAACGCTGTCCCACCCCTTCCTCAATATCTGCGGCAATCAATAACGGAATTGTCGCCCAGGATTGCAATTGTTGCGTTTTTAAAGCGATTTCTGCTGCACTTCCACCCAATAGAATCACACCACCTACACCTAGTTCTACCAACCGCTTGAGCTTATCTGTAGTTGGTTCCCAGCTAGGATAGAGAATCTGGTGGTCGAATAAGTATCCAGAAGCTCTGATCGCGAGCATCTGAGCCACTAGTTCTGTCAAGGAAAGAGTATCGAGATTAGGTAGCGATCGCATTAAAAGGAGTAAAGAGTTAGGTTAATAGTTGAATGTTAACTGTCAACTGTCAACCAATAAAATAATTCATCCCTCATCTTTCATCCTTCACTAACGCAGCCAACTTGGGTCTAATGGGCTAACAATACCGTTAGGCATAATTGTCAACTGAAATCTTGCTCCCCGTGAATTAACCAAATCCATATTTGCGCCTTTGAAGTTAGCTGCTTCTAGGTTAGCAGCCATTAAACCAGCACCAGTTAAATTGGCATTGATTAGAGTAGCAGACTTGAGATTTGCGCCCACTAAAGTCGCATTGACTAGATTGGCGCTCGATATGTTAGCTGTCGCTAAATTCGCGCTGCTTAAATCTGCACCTGCCAAAATAGAACGAGATAAGTTAGCACCTTGAAGGTTGGCATTACGCAAGTTGGCTCTGCTTAAGTTTAAGTTGTTGAGGGGTGCATTACTTAAGTCACATCGAGGACAAGCATTTGTACGTTTTAATTGTGCTAAGTCTTGGGGATCGTAAGCACGAGCTGAAGCCATGAAACCCAGAGGAGCCAGCAATGCAACGGTAGCAAGGATCGAAATTTTCATTGTGTTAGATAACTGAATAATCATGTGTTGATGATTTGTGGCTGCTGGAGCCAGGCATAATAATTCGCGCTCCCGACTCAAAATCAGAGCGCCTCAAATAGTTCGGTTTAACAGAGTTGCTCAGAAGCAAGACTCTAATTATAAGATTCCCAAATCTGCTCCTTTGTTTCCCTTTTTAGCCGTAGTAACTAGGTTCATTACCAGGTTTCCACTTAATATTGCATCCAACACTAGGCTTTTGCTCGGTTGGCACGGGACGCGAGGCAAGAACTGCCTCAATAGCAGCTCGCAAATCTGCACCCGTTATAGGCTTATCATTACTAGGACGGCTATCATCTAACTGTCCGCGATAAACTAATTTTTGTTCCGCATCGAACAAAAAGAAATCTGGAGTGCAAGCAGCGGTATAAGCCTTAGCTGTTTCCTGGCTCGCGTCATAGCATACGGGGAATGGCAAATCTAATTCCACTGCCATTGCTTTGAGCTTTTCTGGAGCATCATCGGGGTAGTTGTGAATATCATTGGCACTAATAGCAACCATCCCTACATTTTGGGGATTGTAATCTTTACCGAGTTGTGCTAGCTCCGTTTTAACATGTTTTACAAAAGGGCAATGCTGACAAATAAACATCACTAGCAAAGCCTGTTTGCCAGCAAATGTAGATAAAGAGATCGTGTCGCCAGAAACAACATCTGGAAGTTGAAAATCTGGGGCAAGAGTCCCCAGGGGCAACATAGTAGAAGTTGTTAAAGCCATAACTAAGAACTCATAAGTTAAAATTCTCTATTACTCATTTTCTGGATGATAACCAATCGCTGTTAGAGAACAGTGGTTGTAAAGTACAGTAATTTTCAAAGAGAGCGCTCAAATTAGCTCGCATTCAAGCCTAGATTTAAAATCTTACAGTAAAAGATATTACAAGATTTTAGTGTTGTGCAATTTCTGCACCAGCACCTAATTCTACATAAATAAAGAAGTACATTCGATTCAGAATGCGATCGCCCACGAGTCGATAGTGGGTGATGCTCTAGATATCGCTGCTTTTATGGTGAAGTTGTGGGTTGCGGCTGCGGCTGATTTGGCGGCTGCTGATTTTGGGGCTGTTGGTTGTTTTGCGGTGGCTGTTGCGCTTTCAGGGCTTCTTGAGCCGTCATCCCCTCACCACCATTACCAAAAAACCAAATTGCTGATGCAGCTTCGGCGCGGGTAACGGGTTTTTTCGGCTGTAACAGTGTGGTATATCCGAAAACCCTGCGAATATTTGACTGCTCGCCATTTTGAAAATCTGCTATGACCGCCCGTAAAGCTTTGGGATCGATCCGCGCTGCATCTTGGAATCCCCATGACTCTTTGACAGCCTCTAAGGAGGCGTTAGGCAAGGCTTGGCGGGTATCTAGAGGGACTTTCCAAAGAATCAACTGTTCCCGCGTTAACGGGGCATCAGGACGGAATAAAACCGCCGTTCCGTCTCCTGACAAGGAACTGGGAATTAACCCGGCTTCCGCGAGTCCCTGGATAACGGAGAAATCAGGATCGTTTCGCGGTACATCTCGAAATGCTGGTTGAGCTGCGGATGATGCACCTCGAATTTGTAGCGCTGGGCGAGTGGCTTGAATGCGGTTATTGGCTTCAAACAACCAACGAGCAAATTCCCGGCGGCTGACGATCTTACTTGGATTGAACTGGCGGACGGGATCGGCTTGGCTGCTTTTGGCGTTAGTTGGTTCGAGGGGCAAAACACCCAAAGCCGCTAGATCTGTAATATATTGTTGCAATTCTTGAGGGGCTTGGCTTAGGTCGTTGAAGCTTCGCTCGGCTGTGTCAGAAGTGACTGAGTTACCTGTCTGTGTCTGAGCTGAGTTTTCCCCGCTGGTTTGGGGTGAGGGTGTAGGAGTGGCGGCTGTAGCTGGAGCATTTCGCTGGTACTGAATGGTAAATTCCGTGCTAGCAGCAGGATCTATTCCAGGGTTCGGCTGGTTGGGTGTAGGAGTCGCATTAGGCGGAGGGGGAGAAGTCGTTCTCGGCGCGATCGCAATTTTTACTAACAAATCGTTCCGTCGCGCCTCAATCGTCGTGTTATCTCTTTCTCCCTCCGATGGCGGATTGACAATTTGCCAATTATTTGACTGAAATTCTTTTTGGTAAAAGCTTTGCACGACGTTGATCGGATCGACAGTTACCCAACGAGTTTCTGACGGCGAAGACTCGTTTTCAACTGGTACAGATGCTACCAACTGAGCATCGGGATAGCGCGGAATTTCTGAGGGGAAGTCGGCTGGTAGCTGGGCGATCGCAGTTGATTTTGGATCGGTCGATTGCGGGGAAGTACCACTATTAAACGGTCGATTGGTCTCCAACTCAGGATCGGCAGCTAAAGTGCGCTCCAACTGCTGAGCGTTAGGACTGTTGGCGCAGGCAGTTACAGCAAGCAATAAGCAGGTTAAACTAGCTAATCGAGCGCTTTTTGAAAACAACACGGTTTTTCAGTATATGTACTAGTTTTACGCTAGCGTAGGACTGCCTAATATCTGTAATTCTACGCTCCTTAACATCTTAGCTATATGCAAAAACTAAAATAGATATTAAATTTAAGAGGAGGCTGATTTATAATCCGCTATGGCTACTTCTTTCACCTCTCACTAAGCGTTACCTGTTAGTTGCCCGTGCTGAAACAAGATTGCATGCAGGTTTCTTCTGAACAGCCGACCTCGACTGAAGCTAGGCTTCAACTACTGCTATTTGTAGATGAGCGTCCCAGTTCGCGACAGCAAATACAGCAAATTCGTCGTTATCTCAAGCAGCTACAAGCTGAGTACCCGTTTGAATTACAGATTGTTAATGTCGGGGAACAACCGTATCTAGCAGAACACTTTAAACTGGTGGCTACACCAGCTTTGATCAAGATTTATCCAGAACCAAGACAAATCCTGGCTGGAAGTAATTTGATCGAGCAACTGAGTAACTGGTGGCTGCGGTGGCAGCAATCAGCCGAGGCTCAGGCAAATTTGGTAGCAGAGTTAGCCGAAACCTCAACGAAACCGAAGGATTTAGAAAACTTAAACAACTCGGGCAATTACGGTACTTCCAATGTCGCCGCGATTCGTTCTGTAGCTGATTCAGTAGAAGTCATTCGGCTTTCTGATGAAGTCTTTCGCCTCAAACGCGAGCAGGAGAGGTTATTGGAGCAGCTTCAGTTTAAAGATCGAATTATTGCAATGGTAGCGCACGACCTGCGCAATCCTCTGACCGCTGTGTCTATTGCTGTAGAAACTCTCGAAGCTCAATTTCTATCGACTAAAAAGGGGAGTTTTTCTGCATCGCCTGCTTTATTAACCCAGTTGTTCAAACAAGCCCGCAGCCAAGCTAAGATTATCGATCGCATGATTGCTAGTTTGCTACAGGTAACGCGGGGTTCTAGTGCCGAACTACAAATTCAACCCCACAAGCTAGATTTAATCGAGCTATACCAAGATGTAGAAGCACATATCCAAGACCGCGCTTTTACCAAATCGCAATCTATCCAAACCGATCTTCCTAACGATTTACCTGCGGTTTATGCCGACCGGGAAAGGGTAAGGCAAGTCTTGATCAACTTGCTTGACAATGCGATGAAGTATACTCCCGAAGGGGGTACGATCCGCATTTCTTGCCTGCACCGCACAACGCAGAAGGTACAAGTCAGCGTTTGCGATACTGGACCTGGAATTCCTGAAGAAAATTACGATCGCATCTTTGAAGAGCGGTTCCGCCTCAAGCGCGATGAAGCTAAAGATGGTTATGGTATCGGCTTAGCTTTATGTCAACGGATTATTAGAGCGCACTACGGGCAAATTTGGGTGGATTCAGCCCCTAATGGAGGCAGTTGTTTCCATTTCACGCTGCCAGTTTATTCTTTGTAGCGAGTAGGGCTGCACACCTGCGTGCCCCTACTCATTATTTATAATCTTTTATTGCAGCAATAATCTGCACGTTAGCCGCAGGAAAATTGTATTGTTCAATTTCATCTAGAGTTACCCAACGGATCTCCGCACACTCGATCGGCTGAGGGACTCCACTCAAATAATGACAGTGGTGTACTGCTAGCGTGACACGCAAATGAGAGTAGTCGTGTTCGATAGTGATGAGGCGATCGCCGACTTCAACTTCTACCCCTAACTCTTCCATCAGTTCGCGCTTGATGCATTCTTCTACCGTCTCTCCTGGCTCCAATTTTCCGCCGGGGAATTCCCACAATCCGCCCATTGCACCTTCTGGACGACGGCGATCGATTAAAATTTGTTGTTGAGCGTTCCACAGAACGCCCACGCCGATAATTTTATGCGGAATAGAAATGGGTTTTGAAGTCATGGACGGTTTGTTTTACTTATTCCTGTGTCCCGATGACTTCCGTTGCTTCTAATGACTTTTCAAACATCATGCGTTGTTCGGCATTGCGTAAGAAATAACCACTAATCATTGCTGAAGCGAGTAATCTACCCAAACTTTCACGGTTAGTTGTAATCGTTATCCCGAAATTTTCTCCAGGTAAAGTACCTAACATACCGATGATATTACGCTCGATCATCTGTAATACTTCCGTAGAGCTAGGCTTGGATAGCTGAGTAATAGCCTCTGGACTTAGCGACTGGACGTATTGCCATAAGGAATCGCTGTCCTTTGATTCTCCTGGGAAAAACTCGGAAACTTGATGTGATGAGTCGTTCACTGATGACCTCCCTTACAGTTCGGTTGCCAAATTGTAACCGATCGACTTGCTGTTAGTGTTGTTTACAATTTAGCCGACAAATAGCGTCTTTATGTAAATTTAATGTAACAGGTAGGCGCGGATATGATAGGTGGCAAAACCGAACTAAATTTGGAGGGTTGTTGCTCCACAATGGGGATTACAAGTAATTGGTAGTTGGTAGTTGGTAATGGTGCGTGAAAAGAGGCAAGAGGCAGTTTCTCCCTCTGCTCCCTGCTCCCTGCTCCCTAGCTAGCCAAATACTGGTCGAGGTCTGCTTTACGCTTGCGGAGCTTGGTGAGGGCTTCGCGCTCGATTTGGCGTACCCGTTCGCGGCTGATATTGAGGCGATCGCCAATCTTAGCTAACGTCATGGCTTGTCCGTCAGCTAAGCCGAAGCGTAATGATAACACCTCCCGCTGCTGTGGAGTCAAATCTGCCATCAGCTTCTCAATATCGGTAGATAAGCACGATTCAGTCACGAATTCTTCTGGGGAGAGACTCGTATCTTCTAATAGTTCGCCCAATTCTGTATCTTGGTTGTCTCCTACCCGCAAATCTAATGATAGTGGTAATCTCGCTCTTTCTAAATACTCGCGTACCTGTTTGGGCGTGAGTTCTAGTGCTGTAGCTAACTCCGCGATACTTGGGGCGCGTCCTAGATTTTGAGAGAGTTGACGCTGTGCTTTTTTGATTTTGTTTAATTTTTCTGTAATGTGAATCGGTAGGCGAATGGTTCGTCCTTTTTCAGCGATCGCCCGTGTGATTGCTTGCCGAATCCACCAATAAGCATAAGTAGAAAATCTATAACCTTTAGTTGGGTCAAACTTCTCTACACCCCGCTGCATCCCGATCGTCCCTTCTTGGATCAAATCCAATAAGTCTACGTTACGCTTGATGTACTTTTTAGCGACGGAGACGACTAGTCGCAGGTTAGCTTCTACCATTCTGCGCTTAGCAATTTCTCCTTCGGCGATCGCTGTAGATAAGGCTGTTTTATCTATTCGCGCTGCTTCACTCCACTCTTCTAGGGTTGGTTCGCGCCCCAGCTTTGCAACTAACTCTTCTTGGAGCGCGTACAGGGTGCTGAGTCGCTGCACTTGCTTGCCATATACAATCTCCTGCTCGTGGGTCAGTAATGGAACACGACCAATCTCACGCAAGTAAGTACGTACAAGGTCAGTGGTTGTCTGAGCGGTTTTCATGGCGCTAGGTTTCTTTATCAGTAGTAAGCAGCTGTGTGGAAATAAAAGAGTAACACTTATTTCACTACCAAGCCCTCTGCTGATGAGACAAGCTTTTTCTGTTACATATCCAGACAGCAGAAGGCTATAGTGTTACACGAATTGGACAACATCTAGTTGTTTGCAGAAATTTAGTTTTAGAGCTGTCTCTATAGGTAGAGCAGCTTTACTACCCTCCAATCGGTCATTGGATCGCTTAAGATTAACATTCTACACTATTAATAATTGTAACATTTCTGAGAGAGAACTGCCACTGCCTGCATTTTCTGTCTCAGCTTGAGAGTTGAGTTAGCTCCACGACTTGCCCTCACAGGGCGCGCGCACTCCAAAGTTAAACTGTTTCACGCACACAAAAGTTGCATTTTTTAGTCAAAGGTAACTAGTAATTTGACTAATAAATGCATCAGATGAGACAAAAAACAGTAAATGTTTTAATATTTTGGGTTTTGAGTGACCTAGGTTGAAGTGTGTCAGCGAGCAGGGAGCAGAAAACTGTAGTGCCCTGTTCATCTGACTTTTAGCAGGCGATCGCCTGCAATGAAAGTTATAAACAAAATTTTATAAGTGAGTAAAGAGGACGAGGAGCGAAGAGTGGTGAAAAGTTGCTTAGTTGTGAATGACAAACTGCGAACTGAAAACGGTGAATTGCAAACTATCTTTAATCTCCCTTACTTCTCGCTCCTCGCCCCTAGTTTTACCTAGAGCCGTTCCCCATAAAACCTAACGTTAGGCTGTCGTGGGCGAGGAAATGCCCTAAGTGATATGCTCTTTCTTCGGTTTCGAGTAGGATTTTCTCGTATAAGTAACGGGTAGCGCGATCGCCTAAACTTTCTGCTTGAGCGGCTTGACGACGGATTAACCCAATAATTGCCTGTTCTGCTGCTAAATCGTGTTCTACCATTTGACGGCAAGCAAAAACACCGTCTGGTTCTGGCTCGAAGCAGCACATCTGGGCGAGTTGGCTAAAACTAGCTACGGGTACGCCACCCAGTCCATCTAAACGTTCGCCAACATCGTGAACGTGTCCCTGGACTTCTTCATAGCTTTCGCTGAAATACTGGTGCAGCATATAGAATTCTGCACCCTCGACTACAAAATGGTGTTTTTGGTATTGCAGGTACAAACCCTGAAAGCTAGCAAGAGCAATATTTAATCCTTCGCAAACAGGAGTGGTGACACTGCGATCGAGCAGAATAGGGTTGTCATATACCTGACCGAAGTTCCGTAGAATTGTTGCCTCAGACATGGTTCTCCTCTCTTTGCTGGTTGTGATGCTGTTATCGATAACTCGCTGCTACTTTCATTATCGCTCTCCCGTCAAGCTTTAAACAGCGCGATCGCTATGTATTTCAGTGCTTTTGACTGCTGAGACAACCCATGATTAAAGAAAATTTTTTGCAAATATCATGAGAATTATTTGCATTTAGGGTATGCTATTGGGTAAAGTTAAACTGTCGGCAACTAGCACAGCTAGTCACGGCAATAAGATAACGAAATGTAATTTGAGCGTCGGAGGGTATGGGCTTGAAGCCGTTAGGTTGTGAACCGGAAGTTAGAGAAATTGTGGAAGTGAAATGGGCAGATAGATGGCAAGTGTATCAACGTTTACAAGAGTTAGAGATTCCTTGTTGGTGCGATGCCGGACAGCCATTAAAAGTTGAGATAGCCGATCCCACAACGGCAGTTCAATTGAATAGTGTTTTGAGGCAATTCACTGCATCTCGCCAAGATTTGGTGTGGTGGTTAAAACAGTGCTGGTAAAACCGTAAATCGAGCATTGGTTGTCGTTCATCCGAAGGTGATAAAGCAATGAGTAGTCGCTTTGGTAAAGAAGTATCAGCTTTTAGCTTAGAGGGAAAATTTCTCAGGTTTGAATTAGAAGATGGCTATAAGCGCAAATATTTGCAAATTGGCACTGTGGAAGGTGAATATCGGGTCAAACTCCCCAAGTATCTGCGTTCATCTGTGGAATTAAACCTGAATCCAGGAGATGTAGTACAAATTTTTGGTGAGAGAAAGTTTGACTATAAGAAAGATTCGCTCAAATTAAAGGCAGAACGAGTGATCGCGATCGATCGCCAACCGTCAGCTATGACTCCTGCTACACCTGTTAAACGACAAACCAAAGCAAAAGCTAGTATTTTAGTGTGTCAGAAGTCTGATTGCGTCAAACGGGGTGCAAACGGAGTTTGTAAAGCATTAGAAGCCTCTTTGAACGAGCGCGGTTTGGAAAATGAGGTAGAAATTAAAGCTACCGGTTGCCTTAAACAGTGCAAAGCTGGACCAAATGTCGTGGTGATGCCCGATAAAACTAGATATACCCGCGTACAAACCCAGCAGGTTGCAGAATTGATTGACAAGCATTTTAATGCAGATGAAAATGCTAATAATGAGAATGTGCAGCAATTAGCATTAGTTGGCAATCGAATTTTTCCTGTTAGCTGAGAATCGTGCTAAATGAAAAGATTTACCAACTAAATTTGAGGAGGATCGCTACTAGATTCTAGGAGAATTTATGGCAAATTCTTGACAGATGGGAAATTGCTCTGGGATACAAAAATATACGTTTGTATGTTTGAAAAAATGAAATAATAGTTAAATTATTGAACGAATCTTCAGGTAATTAATCCAGGTGTGGTTGTGGCGATCGCGTATGGGATTTTAGCCATAGTTGGCGGCGCGATTGGCTATAAGCAAGCTCAGAGTAAGGCTTCGCTGGTTTCTGGTACTGCTAGCGGTTTATTGCTGATTCTGGGAGGAGTTGCGCGATCCTTCGGTCAAGTCTGGGGTCTCGGGTTAGCTGCTATAGTTACAGTAATATTAGTGATTATTTTTACTACTCGTCTGATAAAAACACGCAAATTCATACCAGCAGGATTAATGACTGTTGTAGGTGTAGCAGCGTTGGTAGTTATGTTGAAAAATTTGTAGAGACGCGATCTCGTGCATCTCTACATTGGTTATGAGGTACATTTGGATAAAGTTAATTTTCTTCGCGAGGATCTGATTTATAGCGAATCTTCAGCATCAAAATCATTCCAGCAAAAATAAATGTTACGATGTTGGCGGCGATGATAGGAATATCGTGTACGTAGAAGCCGTAGATCAACCACAGAATTATTCCCGTACATAAAACGATGAGCATACTCCAAGAAAGATCGTGAGCTGATTTCGTTTTCCAAGTTTTGATCAACTGGGGTAAGTATGCGATCGTTGTCAGGACTCCTGCAAATAGTCCCAGAGGGGTGATGAAATTAAAATCTTCCATGTTTATGCGTTCTAGTTACAACGTCCCCTATTATTCTCGCAGAATTTCGATCCCTGCTTCTCTTTCTATATAATCGACTAAGCTAATAAAATCATCTCGCGGATAGCACTTGCCACCGATAAGCTGAAATGCCAATTCACTCGATGGATTATCGGGATTTTCTAAAATATGGATTCCCCAGTAGTATAGTTGGTCGCTAGTACGAATGCAAACTTGTTCTGGATCGATGCAATGAAACTTTTCATCGTTCTGGCTAATATGTTTGTAGACTGATAAGAATGACTCTTTTAAAACCTTAAATCGTCTAATTCCTGGGTCTCTAAAGTTATTAACTAAAACAAACAGATGAGCGGCTTGATTAATACTTCTAATTTTTTGCACTGTATCTTGAATCACGATTCCATGTTTGTTAATACCTAGAGGATTCAAAGTTGTAGGAATAATACAATAATCAAATTTCTCAATCAGTTCTCTTGGGTTGCGTTCTAAAGCAGGAGAACAATCACATATAACTATTTTGCAATCACGGGCGGCGTTTTCATCCCAAGCTCTTGCATCGTAGACTTCAATAGTTGTACCCGTACCTTTACTATTAGGAACGTAAACCCCATCTCCTACTAATTTATGTAAGTTTTGTTCTGGATCTAAATCTACCAAAGCGACATTGAATCCTTGTAAGGCAAATGCTCCCGCCAAGTGCGCCGCAACTGTAGTTTTTCCAACTCCACCTTTACAAGTGAAAATACCAAAATAAATCTTGTCTTGTTTTGGTGGTTGGGGTGGAGGTGTACCGTCATCGCCGTTCACCCAAGTAATTTTATGTTCAGAAGCGATGCCACAGCGAATTCTCGAATCTTTTCCCCAAGATTTAATTAGGGCGCGAGCTGGTCCACTATAATCTTTTGTAGTAATGAAAATACCATAATTAAACTGACAAGCTGCTTGAGATTCAAGAAAGTCAACAAACTTTAAAATTTGCGGTGCGGCAACGTTATTTTTGAGCCACTTGACTTGGACAGCTGCAACGATATTGCTTTTACTGACAACTAAATCGTAACCTGCTTGGTTTTGTTCGGGAGTAACAACCGTCCACCCGTGTCTGTGAAAAATTCTGGCTACGTGCTGCTCGAAGTGAGTGAAATCCTGTATGTATGGTGGTTGCAGGGATGAGGACATAGACAGATAAGACGCGGGGCTAAGATCATTAAAACCCTTATTTGGTCTAGTGTCTATGGGTGAAAGAAAGGATGGCTTTTTTACCCATTAAGATGAAAACAGTTTATTATCGTATCTATTCCCTTCAATTACTTTGTCGTTGATACTAACTACTCCAGTTGTCTCAGCATCGGAACCGACATTTTAGGCGATCGCAAAATGGTAGCAATTAGCGAATTAGTAAACTGAAACAAGCAGGGCGATTTTAGTAGTAGAATGTGACAATTAAGCCCCAGTTTCTATTAGTATAAATTTTTACCAAAAAAGTTGTATTTTACTTACAACAAGCTTGGTTACATAAATTCAAGCTATAGAACTCAGACTTATGGTAGAGTATCCGCTTTTCAAAAATAGTACAATTGAAAAAAAAAAAAAAATAGAGTATACTCTGTAACAGAATAAAGAATAAAACACTCAGACTCTTTTAGATTCAAGTTGGTATCGATAAAAAAATAATAGTAATAATAGAGAACAAAGAGAAGTCAAGTTTCTATTCTCAGGGTGTCAAGGAATTCTAATTTCTCTAGATCGGGGACTGTCTATCTTCTACTAGGCAGTCAATTCGCGGTAGCTAACTTAAAATAGTTAGAGAAAAATTTACAATATGTCATTATTAATCCTTGTCGTCGATGACGATCCGGCTATTCGTCTGCTGGTGAGTTGTTCTTTGAAGCAGTGGGGATATTCAGCGATCGCAGCTGAGAATGGGAAAGAAGCACAAAAGCAGATTGAGGAATGTCAACCGCATCTCGTCATTACTGATATCAGTATGCCAGAGATGGATGGCTATGAGTTAATTGAGTGGATACGCCAGCATCCAACATTTCGGCTCCTACCCGTAATGTTTTTGACAGCACGGGCAGATACAGAAGGACGAATTCGCGGCTATCAGGTAGGAGGGGATGCATATTTAGCCAAACCATTTGAGTTGAATGAATTATATGCTGTGGTGCGTAATTTACTAGAGCGATCTCAGTTAATATCCCAATTCATGCAGTGGGAATGGCGCTTACGGCTTCAACAGCAAAATATGGAACAGCAACAAGGCAAAACTTATAATACACTACACTATCCTTCAAGCCAAGAAGAACCAACTGTTCGAGTCGATACACCGCACTATAATCCTTACCAGCACCAACAGGAAAGGACAACTGATACTAAGACTTTCGATAATTTTTCCTTAACTAAAAGAGAACAAGCAGTACTTCAACTTTTAGTCAAAGGTTTATCAAATGCTCAAATAGGTTCTAGCTTATACCTCAGCCCTCGGACAGTAGAAAAGTACGTTAGTAATTTACTCTGTAAAACTGGAACCAACAATAGAGTAGAACTCGCGTGCTTTGCCAGAGAACGCCATCTAATTAATAGTTGATGGTTAATAGTTGACGGTTAACAGCGCTAAGTCTAAAGATTGAAAATATTTATTTTCTGAACCAAGCTAGATGCAGAAGTTGCTAATATTTTGGCTTTGAGTAGCGATCGCTAACTCAATAGACAGAATAGTTTCTGCAATAGCTTGGTTTTATGTTGCAGACTATTTTTGATAGTAAATCAGCAAGACAAATAGTCTCTCTTGACGTATATCATCTGAGAGATAGATGTTATTTTGAATTTTTTAGCTAAGCGTAATCTCACTCAGGGAACATACCCAGTTTTTTAGGTAAAAACACTATAGAAATTCAGTGTGTGTTTCTGTATTCAAGAAAAAATAAGTAGATATGCTTAGGGTTGCTACCTAATGTATTGGGGAGATACGCTGTGGAATTCGACAGTTGCTTTTTCTATCTTGTTAATAGATAGATATTCAATTTCTTATGCAGTTAGTGGTTGAATATCTAACATCTAAATTTAGAAGGAGCTAAAGCTATGTTCGATACAGATATGCAATCTGGATTGTTTTTAGATTTATCCGACGAGCAACAACAAGTAGTTACAGGTGGTAGTTCTACAGGGGATGAGCTTCGCGACAAACTTGCCACTTACTACAAAGCCAATAACAGTTTAACCAACCTGGATGTAGCTCAACAGTCGGGTCCTGAGGGTAGCACGAATCTACAAAGCTTCAAGCACGATACTCTCGATATTAGTACCGCAGCTTATAAAGATTTCTTTGCCAAATTAGGCTAATTCATTTCGGCAATAAATCCAAAAGCTCTTTACTAGAGATAACCCGATTAGTAAGCGCCCTCACTAGTTTAAATGTAGGAGATTTTCCCATGATCGCTAATAATATCAAGTCCGAACTATTTGTGGAATTGTCTGAGGAGCAGCAGCAGTTGGTTGCAGGTGGTGGCAGCTCAGGCGATGTTTTGAAAGATAAGCTGGCGACTCATTTCAAAGCTAATCAAACCATAACAAACCTGGAAGTGGCTCAGGAATCGACTCCAAAAGGCAGCACGAATCTGCAAAGCTTCAAGCACGATACTATGGATGTTAATACCGCAGCTTATAAGGATTTCTTTGCCAAACTAAGCTAATTTACGCGACGTGCAACATTTGACAAAAGACTGCGATAAGGTAGAGTGTTTACCTGCACGAACTACCTGAAAATAGATTCCAGAGCCTCCTAAATTCTTCATTTTGCACGCTCCGATTGTCTCGTTGCACAAATAAGAACAATGCAAAGGAATAAGGCTCTGGAATCTTTTTATTAGACTTCCTACAAGGAGGCGGGCAGTTTTCTTGTTGATAGTTTTAGCTTGACTAAGTGGATAGCAATCAATCAGCGAGGTATCAAACATGTTCTTTTCCCAGCACCAATCCTCAGAATTATTTCTAGACTTATCTGAGGAGCAACAAGAGACTGTGGCTGGCGGTAAGGTGTACGAAAACAACAAGCAGTATTACATTAAAACCGAAACATCAGATGGAGGTAGTACAGACTCAGATTCTCAAAAAGGGAAACGAGATAAACCAGTGATAATAGAGCCAATTGCATGGCAATCTCCATTTGGAGTAGGGGAACAATTGATGTTTCCCAAGATGATTATCTAGAAACTTCCTCTTTCTAACTGCCTGAATAACCTAGTTTTTCTAGGTATGGAATTTAAGTGCCGAACTAAGAGTTTGTAGCCATGGTAAGCGAAATCGATCCCAATTTTGGTGCAGTTGAAACTGATGAGTTTATCCCCCCAATCGGTTCTTTGACAACGCTCGGCGGCGGGATGGCGATCGCTATTTTTAGTGTAGGAGTGTCTCTAGCTGCCACGCTCAGCTACAACGTCACAGTCAAAGCACCTGCAAATATCCGTCCGAGCGGAGAACTGCGGGTTGTTCAGGCAGCAACAGAGGGAACGATTACAAGCATTAACGTGCAAGAAAATCAAGCTGTAAAAAAAGGTGAGCCAATTGCTGAGATCGATAATTCACAACTTCAAACTAAGAAACAACAATTGCAAACCAACATTCAGCAGAGCCACTTACAATTAGTACAAATTACAGCTCAACTCAATTCCTTAGATCGTCAGATAGCTGCTGAGACAAACTTAATGCAGCGTTCTGTAGCTGCGACAGCAGCAGAACTGATGTTGCAACGTAGAGAATATCAAACTAAGGAAATTGCCACAATTGCAGAAGTACAAGCAGCTCAAGCCGCGCTAGGATTGGCACAGGAAGAGAAGCAAAGATATCTGCAACTAGCAAATACAGGTGCGATCGCCCAATTGCAAGTTAAGGAAAAAGAACAAGCTTTCAAGGCAGCTAAAGCCAAACTCAAACAAGCTGAAGCCAGCCTCAATCCTAGTAATGCCACGGTGATTATAGCTAACGAGCAGATCGCTCAAGCCAAAGCCAGAGGACTTGCAACTATAGCTGCATTAAATAGAGAACGCGAAAACCTGATCGTTAACAAAATTGCCCTGCAAAATCAACAAGAGCGGGATACAAAAGAACTACAACAAATTGGCTTGGAACTGAGGAAGACATTTATTCTTGCCCCTACAGATGGCACAATTCTCAAGCTAGAACTGCGTAACCCAGGACAGGTGGTAGGCATGGGGGATGCGATCGCCCAAATTGCTCCCCGTGACGCTTCCTTAGTGGTGAAAGCTCGTGTCGCAGAACCAGATATTAGCAAAGTCAAACCCGGGCAACAAGTTCAGATGCGCGTTTCTGCTTGTCCTTATCCCGATTACGGCACTCTCAGGGGTGTAGTTCAAGCTGTTGCTCCAGATGCAATACCCGCAGGAGGGTTAGAGCGGTCGATCGCCCCCTCTATCTATGAAGTAACGATTCAGCCGGATAATGAATTTGTCAGTACAGGCGATCGCGTCTGTCGGTTGCAACCTGGGATGGAAGGTGCAGCCGATATTATTTCTCGCTCCGAGACCGTACTGCAATTCATTCTGAGAAAAGCAAGACTACTGACGGATTTGTAAATTGGTGCGTGGTGCGTGAAATACTTCTGACTTGTGTACGGGCGGGTTTAACTGTAGTACTGTTTGTTTTTTCATAGGAATCTTCAAAAAACCCGCCCCTACGACTTACGGCTTCCCAATTACCAACTACCCATTACCTATTACCAATTAGCTATTATGGTTAGCCTGTTTAACAAAAAATATCCATGTGTCTTACAGGCAAGTGAGGAAGATTGCGGGGCAGCTTGTCTGGCTACAATTTGCAGACATCACGGACGGGTTTTAAGTATTAATCGTTCGCGGGAAGCTGTCAGTACTGGACAGTTGGGAACGACGATGTTGGGCTTAAGGCGTGGTTCGGAGTCCTTGGGTTTCAATACTCGACCAGTTAAAGCTTCGCGAGAGGTGGTAGACCACATTAATGATGTTCCTCTACCAGCGATCGTGCATTGGCAAGGCAACCACTGGGTAGTATTGTACGGGCGACAGGGTAAGAATTACGTCATTGCCGATCCAGCTGCGGGTATTCGCTACTTAAGCAGGCGAGAATTAATGAAAGCATGGAATGGCATCATGCTTTTGCTAACTCCCGATCCTAGCTGCTTTTATACTTGGGATGAAGAAGATTCTTTAGGCGGATTTATCCGTTTTTTTCAACGAATATTACCTTATCGAGCCATACTGATTGAGGCTTTGGGCATTAATCTTGTCTTAGGTTTACTTGCCTTAGCTAGCCCATTTTTAATTCAAATTCTCACAGATGATGTTCTAGTACGGGGAGATGTTCAACTGCTAAGTGTTGTTATAGCTGCTGTGGTAGTTACAACTCTGTTTAGCAGTACGATGCAACTATTACAAACTACAATGATTGCTCATTTTAGTCAAAAGTTGCAGTTAGGATTAGTCTTGGAATTTGGACGCAAACTTCTGCATCTACCTTTAGATTATTTTGAAACTCGCCGTAGTGGAGAAATTGTCAGTCGCTTGCGAGATATTACTGAAATCAATCAGTTGGTTTCGCAAATTGTTGCCTATCTACCCAGCCAGTTTTTTGTTGCCTTAGTTTCGTTTGGTTTCATGCTGTTTTATAGCTGGAAACTGACTTTTGCGGTGATTGCGATCGCCACAATTATGATTTTATCAACGCTACCGTTTTTACCAGTTCTACGGCAAAAAACGCGCAGTCTTCTCGTTTTATCGGCAGAAAATCAGGGTGTTTTGGTAGAAACTTTTAAAGGCGCAATGGTGATGAAGACTACAGCGGCTACACCCCAATTTTGGGATGAATTTCAAAGTCGTTTTGGTCGTTTAGCACATTTGACTTTTAGTACAATTAAAATTGGCATTATTAACGGTGTTTTCACTCAAACGTTGAGCAGCCTTGGTGGTATTGCTTTACTGGGATTCGGTAGCATTTTGGTAATTAATAAGGAACTCAGCATCGGGCAAATGCTAGCGTTTAATGCCATGCAAATTAATGTTGTTGGTTTAATTAATTCTCTAGTTGGTTTAACAGACGAGTATTTTCGTTCTCAAACAGCAGTCAATCGTCTTTTAGAAGTAATTGATGCAACTCCAGAAGCGGTTGGAGACATTCATAAGCCCTTCGCTGAAATCTTACCAGATGCAGATATTGAGTGTACGAATCTCTACTTTCATCATGCTGGCAGAGTCGATTTACTAGAAGATTTTTCAGTCACGATTCCTGGCGGACAAGTTATTGCTTTGATCGGTCAATCTGGATGTGGTAAAAGTACTTTAGCTAAACTAATTGCAGGTTTATATGAACCCCAATCAGGAAATATTCGCATTGGTACGTATAATCTGTCAGATATCGCGATCAATTGTCTGCGTCAGCAAGTCGTATTGATTCCTCAAGAACCTCACTTTTGGAGTCGCTCAATTTTAGAAAACTTCCGTTTAGGAAATCCTCACCTTCCGTTCGAGCAAATTGTTAAAGCTTGTCAAATTGCAGATGCCGATAGTTTTATCAGTCAACTACCTAATAAATATCAAACAGTTTTAGGAGAATTTGGCGCAAATTTATCTGGAGGACAGCGACAAAGATTAGCGATCGCCCGCGCTATTGTCAGCGATCCACCTATTCTTATCTTAGATGAAGCGACCTCTGGTCTCGATCCGGTGAGTGAATTTCAAGTTCTAGAGCGATTGTTAAACTACCGCAAGGGCAAAACTACAATTATTATTACCCATCGTCCGAGTGCGATCGATCGCGCTGATTGGGTGGTGCTACTCGATCGAGGAAAGTTACAACTTCAAGGTTCTTTATCAGTTTTACGTAACAAACCTGACGAAAATTTAAGATTTTTCTTACCTTAATTGGAGTAGATACTAATATGTCTGAACCTAACGAAGACAAGAGCGATCGGCTGTTAGATGAGTTATCCGATCGGGAACAAGAAGCTGTAGTGGGTGGATTTGGCTGGGAAGATTTCTTTGGTTCTTTCTTTTTCCAAAAAACTGATATAGACACTTTTGCTGATGCTCAAGATAAATTCACAGATGGCAGTTCTATTTCTCGCCGTACGAGTTACAAATTATCACAAATTACCTTAGCGTTTACCATGCCGCTTTTTGGTGGATCTGGCAGGCGTAGATCTCGTTCTAGTAGCTCTAGAATGCGAAATATATTTAATTTATTTCAATCTTTTTGGGACAGCTAGTTAGCTCGAACCGGCAAATTATAATGAGATGTTTTGTATTAAGACGCAGCTTTTATCTTACTTAAAAAGCCTTAATCTTCACCACTTAGCTTACTCACAATTACGATGACAAGTGGTTGTATTTATGAATTCCGCACCCCAGACCGTTAATTTTTTTGGTTTACCTATAGAATTTGCTGAGATCGTTAGTTACTTGCAAAAGAGTTTGCAATTAAAGGAAGTCTGTCAGCAGATTTTATATCGCCGAATCATCGAACGTGTAGCGCGGGAAAGAGGCTTAACAGTTGAAGCTGAGGAAATTCAAGCTGAGTTGGAACGCCAGCGTCGCGATCGCGATTTAGAAATGGATGCCGATTTGTTAACTTGGTTGACAGATCGGCTGCTCGATCGAGAAACTTGGGAAGCTAGTATTCGCGATCGCCTGTTGGCTGAAAAATTAAATCAACGTCTTTTTTCTATAGAAGTAGAACGATTCTTTAACCAACATCCAAGTGAATTTGAACGAGTCTTACTTTATCGAATTGTCGTGTCTAGTGCAGCTGAAGCATTAGAGATTTTATATCGATTGCAAGAGGGTCAAATTAGCTTTTATGAAGCTGCACACTTCTACGATATTAGCGAAGAACGGCGACTTCAATGCGGTTATGAGGGGAGAATTTATCGTTCTCAGTTACAACCAGATATAGCAGCGATCGTCTTTAGTGGCGCTGTAGGACAAGCGATTGGTCCTCTGCAAACTGATACAGGTTATTGTTTACTATTGGTAGAAGAATTTTTTTCAGCTCAGTTAACTTCGGAAAGATTTCAAGAAATTTTGGAACGGCTATTTCAGCGGTGGTTAGCGTTGGAGTTAAGTTCGATGCTGCAAAGTAATAGTTAATGAGATATTTGTTAGTTTTAATGGAAATAGGGGGTGCGATCGCCTCTCCCTAATACTAGATTAAGGGAGGGTTGTTTCATTGCCTCGTACTAAGTTATATTCTATGGAGTTTGTTCGCGCAAAGACGCAAAGACGCGAAGAAGGCAGAAAGTAGCTGTTGATGTGAGTCAATATGTTTGGCGACTCTAGTAGCAGGCTGTCATGATAGGAAAGTAAGCGATCGCGCTTTCCCATAAAGGTACTTGTCATGGCAGTGGAATACGATCTTGTGGTTATTGGTGGCGGTTCGGGTGGTTTGGTGGTGGCTGGTGTCGCCGCTGCACTTAAGGCGAAGGTGGCGCTAATTGAAAAGCATCGCCTGGGTGGTGATTGTCTCTGGTATGGTTGCGTCCCCAGTAAGTCTTTGATTCGTGCTTCCCGCGTGGCTTATGAGGTGAAACATGCGGGAAGATTTGGGATCTACTGTAACGATCCGCAAATTGATTTTGCTAAAGCGATCGCCCACGTCCAAAATACAATTACTACCATCGAACCTCACGATTCGCCAGAAAGGTTTGAGGATTTGGGTGTAGAAGTCATTTTTGGCGATGGTAAGTTTATCGATAAGAAAACTTTTGAAGTTAACAATCGTCGCCTCAAAGCCAGAAGTTTTGTCATCGCTACAGGTTCTCGTCCCGCCACGCTACCAATCCCAGGACTCAAGGAAGCGGGATTTATTACTAACGAAGAAGTGTTTGAAATTACCGAACGTCCAGATACACTCGCAATTATTGGTGGGGGACCAATCGGTTGTGAGTTAGGACAAGCATTTTCTCGTTTAGGATCGAAAGTTACCATCATTGCCAGCCGCGATCGCCTCCTTCCCAAGGAAGATCCAGAAGCAGTTGAAGTTATCCACCAACAATTTAAATCTGAAGGTATTAATTTTCTCCTCAATACCAAAGCGGAAAAAATCGAAGTTGTAGATGGTAAAAAATATATTTGGACGGGAAAAGAAAAGATTATCGCTGACCAAATTTTAGTTGCAGCCGGACGAGCGCCAAACGTAGAATCTTTGAACTTAGATGCAGCAGGTGTAAAAGTAGGTAAAAAGGGAATTCAAGTCAATTCTAAACTGCAAACTTCCAATCCCCGTATCTACGCTTGTGGCGATGTTTTGGGCGGTTATCAATTCACCCACGTTGCTAGTTATCAAGCAAATATCGTTCTCAAAAATGCTTTGTTTGTACCAATATTTAAAGTAAGCAATCGCGTCATTCCTTGGGCAACGTTTACCGAGCCAGAATTAGCAAGGGTGGGATTGACGGAACAAGAAGCTAGGGAAAAGTATGGGAACGATATTCGAGTTGTCAAACAAGAATATGCAGATGTGGATCGCGCTCAAGCTGACGGAACGATAGCCGGATTTGCTAAGATTATTACTAAACGTAACGGGCAAATACTCGGCGCTCATTTAGTTGGTGCAGCGGCGGGCGAACTTATCCATGAGATTATATTGGCAATGTCGCATAATCTAAAACTATCTGCTCTGAGTGGAATTCACATCTATCCCACCTTATCAGAAGTGAATAGTAAGGCAGCTTTCGCTCAAACTCGCCAAAATTACGAACAAAACCACAGATTGCAGCAGATGTTATCCAGTATATTTCGCGTCATCCGTCGCTTCGGCTAAGCTATAATCGCGCTGTTTGAGGAGTGAACCCAAGCTTGTATGCACTGGCTATTGACTGGATCTTTGAGTGTAGAGAAACTGACGGTAGCGATCGCCGACTTACCTGCATCTTTGGTAGGGACGAAGATAGTGCAACTGTCCGATCTGCATTACGACGGTGTTAAGCTCTCAGAAGAGATGTTAAAGCAGGCGATCGCGGCTACGAACGAAGCCGATCCCGATCTGATCGTTTTAACTGGCGATTACGTTACCGACGATCCCAGCCCCATCCATCAGTTAGTCTTGCGACTCAAGCACCTGCAAAGTCGCTATGGAGTTTATGCTAGCCTGGGCAATCACGATATCCATTACCCCTATTCCAAAGCTGAAGTAACTAAAGCCTTGACAAGTGTGGGCATTTGTGTATTGTGGAATGAAATTGCTTACCCATTTGGGAAAAAATTACCTTTAATTGGACTAGCTGATTATTGGTCGCGGGAGTTTGATGCTAAATCGGTCATGAAACAGCTAGACCCGCAAATCCCTCGAATTGTCTTATCTCACAATCCAGACACAGCCGTACCGTTGAAAAAATGGCGCGTCGATTTACAATTATCCGGTCATACTCATGGGGGTCAGTTTGCCTTACCTGGTATTGGTCCCGCTATTACCTGGTATCAAGATTTGCGCCGCGGTCTGCCTAAAAATATGCGGCGTTGGATGCCATTTATGCAAGCTGAGTGCGCTAAAGTCGTGCGTCACTGGGAATGGGCGCAGGGTTTTCACCAAGTTGGTGAGAACCAAATGTACGTCAATCGCGGCTTAGGAACTTATGCCCCCGGTCGATTTTTGTGTCCGCCAGAGGTGACGGTCATTACTCTGGGACAGGGACGAGGAGCGAGGAGTGAGGGGTGAGTGCAAGAGGGACAAGGGGATAAGGAAGACAAGGAGGACAAGAAGGATTCGCCATCTAAAAATCTAAAATTCCCTCATCCCTCACTCCTCACTCCTCGCTCCTCGCCCCTAGTTAAGGAGGACAAGAAGGATTCGCCATCTAAAAATCTAAAATTCCCTCATCCCTCACTCCTCACTCCTCGCCCCTAGTTACGGTTCCATCGGATCTGGTAACGGTCTACCCTTGGGTTCGGGTAATCTCGGACGGCGATCGCCATATGGCATCGGGATATACTGGACGCTGGGACGACCTCCCTGCGGTTGAGGATACAATTCCATCAGGTCGTAAATATTTCTCGGCAACCCGACTGTAATTGGCAATCCCAGTTCTGTCGCTTCTTCTACCGTGATCGGATAGTCGTGAGTCACCTGTCCTGTCGTCAGCGCATCGACAATCTTTTCAATATTTTCCGGTAAAATTTTCTGCTTGGGGGTTTCGTCTTTTAACAACGTGCGGACAAAGCGCTGAACCTGAGCGATCGCTTTACGCGACAAGTCCGCCATAATTAGGGTTTGATCCTCCACCTCGCTAATCGGTTTATCTTCCACCACTTTGAGAATACTTGCAGCGGGGAAGTTGCCTAACTGCGGATCGACTGGTCCCAACACAGCGTTAGCATCCATCACAATTTCATCAGATGCCAGTGCTAGCATCGTGCCACCACTCATGGCATAGTGGGGTACAAACACCGTCACTTTAGCTGGATGGCGGATCAAGGCTCTAGCAATTTGCTCTGTTGCCAATACCAAACCCCCAGGAGTGTGCAGAATTAAATCGATAGGGACATTAGGTGGAGTGAGGCGAATTGCTCTAAGTACCTGTTCTGAGTCTTCAATCGTAATGTAACGCGAAAGGGGAATCCCCAATAAACTAATCGACTCTTGACGGTGAATCAAAAGGATAGTTCGGCTGCTGCGACCCCGTTCAAAATCTTGGATAGTTTTGACACGACGAAATTCCATCTGACGACGCTGCCATATTGGTTGCAGCGAAGAAAAGAAGAGGAAAACCCAGAACAAGTCAAAAAAACTAAAGCTCATGGTGTTAATGTCTTTTAAAAGAGAGTTACCCTCCCTATTGTTTCAATTTCTCACAAATCGCAAGTCTATCTTAGGAACTATGGTGTTGTGTAAGGGCGCACAACATGCGCCCTATCCCCTTTAATAGCCGCCGCGATCGCGTTTGAGGTCGTAGATTACCTTTTCCATATACCAATCAACTGACTGGTGCGGGTTTTTCTTTTGAGCTTGAGATAAAAGCCGGTTGGCTGTTTCTCTTTCGTCATGCAACAAACTCATTAATCTTTTCTGAAGATGACGGCTACCTTGCTCGACGCGAACGGAACCTCCTACAGCAACAGGACGCGATTTTACTGGAGATTTGAAGTGTCCGTTATTTCTAGCGGCTAAGGCGATCGCCGCAGCGCCACCTGCCAAGCCTGCTAAAGCTAGCATCAGGTTAGGATCTATTCCTTCTTCGTTCCTGGGGTTCGAGCGGTATATTTGTGCCGTCAAAAATTCGCGATTACTTTGCTCAACTTCTCTGGTAACGGTTTGAGCGGCAATAGGCAAACTGCTGCTACTAATCTGAGCGCCAAGAATAGCAGCGATCGCAGCACTCAAATGCAACAACTTTAACATTGGATTAGTTCAACTTCCGAACTCTTTAGATGCTTCTATTCTGAGGCATAAATATGACAAGAATATGTCACTACGAACCGTTTAAATATGTCGATAGAATTACAACCAATCGCGATGTCATCGATAATATGTAAATTCTATTCGCACAGTCGGTAGTGTTCGACACCTACACCGACGATCGATGTACCAAAGTCAAAGGTTGTTCTGATGCCCGTTCTCTGGCTGTGACTACTAAATCATGATGGGGTGATAAATGGCAGACTGGATCGGTTGCAGCAGCGTTATTTGTTAACAGTAGTGCTTGGCAACGGCAACCACCAAAGTCAATTGGGGCGCGATCGCAACTGCGACAAGGTTCGCTCATCCAGTCGGTTCCCCGAAAGCGATTGAAAGCAGGCGATTCAAACCAAATCCACTCTAAAGTGCGATCGCGGACGTTAGCAAACTCCATCTTAGGAATAGAATTAGCGGCTTGGCAAGGCATTGCATCCCCATTGGGAGCCACAACCAAAGCCCGACGACCCCAACCACCCATGCAAGGTTTGGGATAATCTTCGTAGTAGTCGGGAATGACATACAAAATTCCCATCGGGCAAATGCGGCTTTTTTTAGCCTCGGCTACAATCTGCGCGGCTCGTTCCAATTGCTGGGGCGTTGGTAGTAAAGCGGCACGATTCTGCAAAGCCCAGCCGTAGTATTGAGTGTGTGCCAGTTCTACCCGATCTGCTTGCAATTGCTTGCATAACTCTAACATCTCCTCCAAGCGATCGATGTTTTGCCGATGCAGGACAAAGTTCAGCGTCAGCGGTAAACCTAAATCTTTGACAATTTTTGCTGCATCGAGTTTTTGCTCAAAACAACGAATGCCAGCAATATAGTCAGACTGAGCAGCGCGACTATCTTGAATGCTAATTTGGATGTGGTTGAGTCCGGCATGACAAAGCTGCGTAGCACGTTCTAGTGTCAGCAACGTACCAGCAGTAACCAAAGTCGTATAAAGTTCAACTTGGGCGGCTGCTTTGACTAACACTTCCAAATCCTGTCTCAGCAGTGGTTCGCCACCAGAAAAACCCAACTGCCATACACCCAAGTTTCGAGCTTGCTGGATCGTCCGCAGCCAATCATCAGTAGCAAGTTCCTGACGATAATGTTTGTCATCATAGTTGAGTGGATTAGAGCAGTAGGGACAACTCAGGGGACAGCGATAAGTTAACTCTGCAATTAAAGTCAAAGGTCGAGCTGTCGTCTTGACTGGTAAGACTTCTAACATCAATTCTTCTCCTTGGCATCGACACGATTAATCTTTATAAACCAATAGTCCCCGCGCGCCGATCCGAATCAGCAAGCGGCGCACATCATCTTCTAGTGTCTCGCCTCGATACTGTGTCTTTAATTGAGCCGCGATCGCCCCAACAGTACGTTTACCATCGCACAGCTCCAATACAGCCGCCGCCGTAGAATTTAACATCAGCGCGCCTTCCGGCATCAGCAGTAAATGTTGTTGTCTTAACTCGTCCCACTGCAAGCGTACACCTTGGGCTAAATGCGGTCGCCAGTGGTTTTTCATGTTACTCATATTGGGAGGAGTCGGGAGTCGAAAATTAATTACGAATTACGAATTACGAATTATTTCTTGTTTCCCCTCGTTCGATCGCTTCTAACTGGCTCCAGAGTAGATCGCACTTGAACGCTAGGGCTTGAACTGCTCGTTCTTGAGATTCGCAGCTGCGACAATACTTCAAGACTAAATCTAAAGCATATCGGGCATCTCGCGGTGCTTGCTCAAGTCGTTTCCTAAAGTAATCGAATCCTGCCGGATCGATCCAGGGATAATGTTGTTCTAGGGCAACCAAGCGGACTCGGATCGCATCTGGACCAAATAATTCTGTCAGTGAGGCAGCGACAGCCTCAATCCAAGGTCGAGTGCGACAAAAATTGACGTAAGCATCGACAGCAAATCGTACTCCTGGGATTACGTGTTGCTCGTCTAACAACTCTTGGCGGGACAAGCCAACTGCTTCACCTAATTTTAGCCACGCTTCAATTCCACCTTCGCCCTCACTGCGTCCGTCATGGTCGATGATGCGATCGATCCATTGCCGTCGCACTGCTAAAATTGGACAGTTGGATAGGATAGCAGCATCTTTGAGGGGAATGCTTTTTTGATAGTAAAATCTGTTTGCCACCCAAAGCCGCAC
Organism: Chroococcidiopsis sp. SAG 2025; assembly: GCF_032860985.1. GTDB lineage: Bacteria > Cyanobacteriota > Cyanobacteriia > Cyanobacteriales > Chroococcidiopsidaceae > Chroococcidiopsis. The sequence continues at coordinate 3,633,605 of NZ_JAOCNC010000001.1, read as the reverse complement.
CTCTTGGGATGTCAAATCTCCACTATTCATGCGGACGTGGAAGGGGTGTAAGTGATGGTAACGTTGGTGCTGCGATCGCAACGCTGCCTCTAGTTCCGCCTCACTCCATGCTTTTTGTTCCTGGTGCATCAGTTCCAGCACGGTTTTTTCACCTCCTACAGCTCAATTGTCAAACCATCGTAACCAACTTCAATTCCTGCTGCTTCAACAATTCGGCGTTCCTGGGAATCAGGCATCAGAATCGGGTTGGTATTGTTAATGTGAACGAGAATTTTGCGGGGGCGGCGCAGTTGGGCGAGATGCTGTATGCTACCTTGGCTTCCCGAAAGGGGTAAGTGTCCCATTTGCCGTGCTGTGCGCTGGGCAATTCCTAGATTTACCAATTCGTCATCTTGCCAACACGTCCCATCTACAAGAATGCAATCACTGGACTCCAAGCGGTCTAAAATATTTTCATCCACTTGAGCTAAACCTGGAGCATACGTCACAACTTTGCCACTGGTGAAATCGCGAAATGTCAAGCCGACAACCCAAACTTCATCTGCTACGACCTTGTGACGCATATATTTTGGCGGTTTGGCAGCGAGGGGAAATGCCTCTACTTCCAATCCATGTGCATCACCCTGTCCTAGATTTATCGGTCTACCAGGTTCGAGTAACGACCATTCCACGCCGCAATAGCCTGCCAATGTGGATAGTAAGGGAAAACCTTCTGTCAACGCTCGGCGGACTGTATCCGTGCCGTAGAGCCGCAACGGTTGAGCCGATTCTCGCAACAAGATTAGTCCTGTGGTGTGGTCGATTTCGGCATCACTTAGCACGATCCCCGCAATCGGGCTGGAACGGATAGACTCTGGTTTCCCCTCCCGCAGCAGTTCGAGTTGCTGGCGCACGTCTGGAGAAGCGTTAACTAAAAACCAAGGTCGATCGCTTGCTCGTACTGCAATTGAAGATTGATTCAGCCAGCTTACACCTGGAGCGGAAGTTCGCGCGGCTTGACAACCAGGGCAATTGCAGTTCCACTGCGGCAACCCACCACCTGCGGCAGTACCGAGAATTTTTATCTGCATAGCTTTTCGAGGAGCTAGGGGCAAACAGTTGTCATTTCATCAGTGTAGAGACGTTATATGTAACGTCTCTACACTTGTTCTGACTTCTTACCCCAGTCCTTATCATTGCCATTGGTAAATATATGTTGTGACTTCCATACATAGGTCAAGTTCGTCATAGTCTGGTTGCTCCCAATCCGTTAGTGGCTTGCCGATGGGTGGATGGTAAGAACTTTCTCCAGGTGTACCTTGGGGGGCTTTAGAACTGTTGCTTTGCTCGTCTGGTGTAGAGCGATCTGTTTTGTCCCAAACCATGATGGTTCTCCTTATGCGATCGTGTCATTAACCTAACTTTTGCTCAGGTCTTTCAGGGTGCGTTCTCTCTAGCTTTTTACGTAGGCGTTGAGTCATCGAGCGGCGATCGCTCTCAACCCTGGTAACGATACTAGCAATTGTCAATTACATATTATCTATTACTAGCCGCTAAAAGGTTGTCATTTTTCAGTCACAATTGGCGGTCACGCTAATCAACATACTTTAGTGGCAGGGGTCGCAGTACTTACTTATTTTAATTTTGAATGCGCAACCAAATTGTCAGACATCTTAAACTCTTAACTGAGATAGTTTCTCGATCGATATTCAGGATTTCTTAAGCTTTTTATAAAAGTAAAAATTGGTTGTTTTGAATTCCGTAAAATTGATTGATTAAACAAAGAATGAAAACGAGCGGTTTTAAAAATAAAAAAAAATTACCGTTAAAGTGCCATTCGGGTCGGGATTGATGTGAGTAAAGCCAGCTTGGGTGTTTGTCTTCGACCAAACTTTAAGCAGTTTCAAGTCCAAATCAAGCCAGTGGTATTGTTAAATTAATTGAGCAACTTCAGTCTTTCAAAATTAAACAAGTGATTTGACAGGATACTGGGGTAGGGAATCGGCAATCTCGTACCAGGGCGCTTTCGACTTTACGTACAGACGCGCTACGGGTTGCGTTTTTGGATCGTCGTCTAGGGTTGCTAAGGGAATCCGCACGTAATTCATTTGGGGAAACATACTCAGCATATTAGAACCACAAATACGGTAGAAATTTCGCACATTCCTTTCTGACGAGCAATACCCACTCAGTAATTCTTTGAGTTTGTTAATACCGTTCTGCTAGATTTGCTCGCCTCTATGTCAGTATTCTGATTTATGACTGAATAAACAGTCAATAAAAAACCGAAAGGCTCAACTGGCTGTGATCGCGTATTCTTTTTGTTGCTTACAAGTCACCATTTCAAAAACGGCTGCGCTTTTTCCAGGGTACTGCTCAGATTTGTCGCAAACTAGCTAGAGTCTGCTATTTGTGGAATTTGGGAGAAAGTGCAATCTTGAAGCTCACCTTAGGAATTACAAAATGTTGCATTGTATCAAATTGGTGAGCCTTAATTATTTACAATCTAGACAGTTAGCATCAAGGTAATTGTGAGCGATCCGACTGCAAGCAATCTACCTCTAATTCTTCCCCTTTCGCCGCTTCTGTCTAGTGACGGCGCTAACTGGACAAATATTCAATTTGCTTATTTTCGACAACCACCCTGCGATCTTCCAGAACGTGTATCGTCCCAGCACATCATTTGTCTGAATATCGGCAAGCCCGTGCAGTTAGAGCAAGCAGTTGATGAACGACATGAGAAGGTAGAATCGGGATTTGGAGATGTGAAAATTTACCCAGCCTACCTCAGCCAACAGTTTCACTGGGACAAAGAAGCTGAGTTCTTCAATTTGTTTTTATCACCATCATTTCTGGCTACTGTTAGTTATAACGTATTTGGGAGCGATTGCCTCGAACTAATTCCACATCTAGCTACACTGTTCGATCCATTAGTCGTACAGATTGGCTTTGCACTGAAAACATCCTTAGAAATTGACGGGAAAAATAGCCATCTTTATGCCGACTCGCTAGCCCATGCACTTGTAGTTCATCTTTTATCTAGATATTCCACCAACTCACGTCAAATCAAAACTGTTACGGGTAGTTTTACTCAACAGCAATGGCAACAAATTGTCGATTATATTGAAGCAAACTTAGATCGAAACATGAGCTTAACTCAGTTGGCAGAAATTGTGCGATTGAGTCCGTATCATTTTGCTCATTTGTTCAAAAAGTCAACTAATATTTCACCTCACCAATATTTAATTCGTTGTCGAATTGAACGAGCTAAACAACTGATAGTTATAGGCAATTTATCGCTGGCTGCGATCGCTCAAACTGTTGGGTTTGCCAGTCAAGGACATTTTACCTACCATTTCAAACGCCTTGTCGGAGTTACGCCCAAAGTTTTTTGGCAGCAAGCGCAAGAACGTTGAAAACAATCGCAAGAACTTTGAAGAGAAGCAGTCAAGAATAGTTGGATACTGAATGCGTCAGTCGATAACTATTGACAAGAAAGGAGAATTTATGACACGGGAGAATGTAGAGAATGTTCGCCGTCTTTTCCAGGCTGTCGAAGAACGTGACATTGCTGGAGTTCTCGCAGCATACGCGCCTGAGATTGTCATCCGCGATGCAGAGTCGCTACCCTATGGTGGCGTACATCACGGTCTTGAAGGTGCAAAACAACACGTTGAAGGTGCTGCTCAAACTTGGAATCATCTTCAACCGCCAGCCGAGAGGAAAATGGATGCAGTCTTTTTAGATGTAGAAGATTACGTTATTGTCCTTTGGCGGTTGAAAAGACTGGCAGCCAGTAGCGGCGGAAAACTCGATTTGCCAGTAGTCAGCGTCTATAAAATGCGTGATGGTAAGATTCTCGAATCACAAATGTTTTACTCAGATACTGTTGCGATTCAGCAATTCATAGAAAGCGATCTGCACTTTGCACAGTTAGCATCATCAACATAGTCTTCTCAATTCGTGCGAGTACGCGATCGCATACTTACTCAGGCATAGCAGTAGACCTGCTATGCCTGAGTAAGTTTTCGCTATCAGAACCCCATTTCAGCCGCCGCGCTTGTTTGTCTACGCGGAAATGTCCTTCAGAATCATACTCGCGCTCTCCAGCCTGCTCTTGAGTGCGAATTCTTTCCTCCTCTTGAGGCTGGGCGTTTTTGACTTCCTTTGGAAAGCGGATTGCCCTTATCCCAAGCTTCCTCTGCACTATTAACACAAAACTAGAATCAGCTAGGAATGTAGGCGAAACTGTCTGGGTTTGGACCAATGCGACCGGACTCGCCGCGATCGAGTGCGGAGATTGTGCCAATGTCGGTGGAACTCAGTTCAAAGTCAAACAGTTCAAAGTTCTCCTTCATGCGCGATGGTGTCACCGACTTGGGAAACACGATGTCACCGCGTTGGATGTGCCACCGCAACACGACTTGTGCCGGAGTCTTGTTTACCTTGTGGGCAAGCTGCTCGATGGTGGGGTCTTCAAGCACCTTGCCCTGCGCTAGTGGCGACCACGCCTCGGTAGCGATCTGATGTTCCTGACCGTAGCTGCGTACTGCCTGATTGGTGAAGTAGGGGTGTACCTCGATTTGGTTGACTGCCGGAACTATTTCGGTTTGGGCTGCCAACCGTTCCAGGTGGTCGATCTGGAAGTTCGACACTCCGATGGAGCGGGCGCGACCGTCACGATGAAATTCTTCCAGTGTCTTCCAGGTCGAAACGAAGTCGCCGCCGTAGAGCGTCGGCAAAGGCCAGTGGATCAGGAACAGATCCACGTAGTCGAAGCCGAGTTCTAAAAGCGTAGTGTTGAATGCCTTACGAGCGTCATCAGGCTGATGGAACCCGTTATTGAGCTTGCTGGTGACAAAAATGTTGCTGCGATCTAGACCAGAGGCGCGGATAGCCTCACCCACCTGCTTCTCGTTGCCGTACATCTGTGCAGTATCGATATGCCGATAGCCGATTTCCAGCGCCTTGCTGACTGCCTTGACGGTATCCTGCGGCTCGATCTGGAAGACTCCAAATCCGAGCTGTGGAATGGTCTTGCCGTCGTTGAGGGTGATGTTGGGAACTGCACTCATAGATGTTTAACGTTGCTGGTGAAATTCAGGGCAACAGTGAAATTCTTCTCATTCTATGTCGCGAGCATGAGTGCAATTGTATACCTATGGTGATATTGCTGATGAGGTATCGCTCGGTATGGCACATCAAGCTGAGTGATGCCGTGAAGAATTTATCATAGTTGAACAATTACTAAATCCTCAAGCAGGATCGATATGGTTAAACATACACAAGCTCATATGTCCCGCAAGCTGAACAAAAATCAGCCTTTGGCGCTCAAAGAAAGAACAAAATCGCAGATGGAATACTACATGGGTGCGAAGCTGATTGAAATTGGCGTGAATCCGAAATCAGCTATTTGCCGTTGGTCGCTGGAATTGCAGGGAAGTGAAGAAGTCTGGACTTATAGTGCCTTCTGGGGTGAGTCTAAAGAACAGTTGCTACAAGGGCAGCAGCCGCTTCAAGGAGCTGCGTTGCTCAATTGTGCCAGAGCCAATACTTCTCAAGAATTAGCCGCAGTTGCCCAACTGTGCGGCTATGGCAAAGATTTTGACAGTTTTCAGGAGGCGTTAAAGCAGGCACAGCAGGTAACAGGGGAAATTGAGTCTGGAGCAAGCTAAAGGATCGTAAATTATTCGTCTGGCCCAAAGCGATCGAAAAAGATCGGGTATTCACTCACAAAGAGAAGGGAACTGTGCATTTTTCTTTGTTGCTTTGCATTGCCAATTCGATAATGCGAATTGTATTTCTCGCTTCTTCAGGCTTAACACTTAGCTCTGCCCGATCGCCAATTGTATCAGCTATATTCTGATAGTAAGCTTGATAGCAACCTGCAAGCGTTTCAATCTGCCCCTCCACTTGTAGCCCGCTAATTTGTGTCCTCAAAGTCCCCCACTTCTCTCTAGGCTCTTCTCCCCAGTTTGGTTCGGCGGGTGTAAGTCCTTGCTTCAAAGCTTCTTCTTGCGGATCGTAGCCATATTTAATAAAAGAACCTTCCGTACCATGTAAAATGAAACGCGAACATTGCTCCTTGACTAGCATACTCGCCTTCAAAGTCACTTTCAAGTTGTCGTAATCCAGTATTAGCTCAAAATTATCGTCTGCCTTGCCAAAATCTCTTTGGATTCTGATGTCCGACGCGATCGCTTGTGGTAAGCCAAATAGAACCTGCGCCTGGTCTATTAAGTGCGAGCCGAGATCGAACAGAACTCCACTCCCATTCCCTTCGTCTTCCCTCCAGGCATTCGGCTTCACGTAATTTCTGAAGCGATCGTAATGAGACTCATATTCGACTAAGCGTCCTAAAAGCTGACTATCTAACAACCGCTTCACTGTGAGAAAATCACCATCCCACCTCCGGTTGTGATGCACGCTAATGAACTTGTTTTGCTGACGCGCCAAATCTATTAATTGCTGTGCTTGGTTTGAGTTAACAGTAAAAGGCTTTTCAACTACGACGTGTTTATTTGCTAGTAAAGACTGGCGTGCTAGATCGAAATGGGAGATATTTGGAGTCGTAATCACGACCAGAGTTATTTCTTCATCATGCAAGAGTGTCGTGCTATCGCGCACGACTTCCACCCCAGGATAATCTTGACTAGATTGATTCCCATGTCGTTCGACCACCTTTTTCAGTTGAAGATGGGGAATTGACTGAATAATTGGCGCGTGAAACACGCGAGCTGCCATGCCATAACCAACCAGTCCTACGCCAATTTGCTCAACCATTTTTTCTCCAGCATGACTCGATCCTACAGTCAATAGTAAAGCTACAAGAGTATAGATTTTTAGCCTATAGGAAATCCTTTTTGTTCTTTTCCACAATGACATGAACCTAGTAGCAGCATGGCGATGTTCGAGCTAACTCGATCGACGAGCAGGTAGATTTTCTGGAATCTGGCGTGAAGTTCGTGAAGCTATCTACATAACAACAGTTCAATTCTAAATTTAACTCTCTATGTTTAAGCTGGGGTGCAATTCTAAACTGCGTCCCTTATTATTTGCCTTAGCAAGGCACAAACTTGGAATATCTGCTGTTTTCGCGTTTCGGTGCTAGTATATTTCCTGCTATGGTTATGGGTGGAGTGTATGGACGCGATCGCAACGTTGACGCAACGCTGAGGCAATTGCTTGCCCTTATTCTTTCGGAATCTTGAACCCTAGCTGCTTCAACCAAGAGCAAGCAGCTGTATCGCATTCGCTTTCTAGTTGCATAGCTGCTACTTCAATGGGATTTCTATGGTGTGCTTGCTGCTTTTGGGCGCGATATTGCTCAAGCAGGTAAAGTACCTGAAGATCCCCCAACTCCCACGCCTCTCAGGAGCAAGAGTTCTACCCGTTGTTAGGGAGGCTAGAAGGGACTCGACTTTAACCAAGAAGTATTGGGTTTCGACCTACTCAGGGCGATCGATCCAGTTAACTGAGATCTTGCACCATTCTCAATAAAGGGTTGCCAAAAGAGCCAAAATCTGGAAGAAAGGGCGTAGGAATAATTTGAGTTGACGATTATGGAAACCATCGTCGAATACGCCCAAGGGCTAGTCTATAGCCTTCTTTGCTTAATGCCTAGCACATACCAGAAAGCCAGTCTAAACGCCCTGTTCGGGCTGTTTCTTGAAGCTCAAGGATATCCTTTACCCCAGCACACCCAGGTGAAATCCGCTTCTTCATTGAGTCGATTTTTGAATCACTACAATTGGTCTACTCGTAGCGTGATTCGCACGACTCGTCAAATGGTGTTGCAGCAAGTGACCGCTCATCCCCCTCATCCAAGCACTCCTTTGCGAGTGTTGATCGATCTAACGACATTCGAAAAGTGCGGCAAGTTTTTGCAGTTGAGTACGCCGACGAATGACCCCAAGGCACCTGACCCCTGGGTGAGAATACTTAACGGTAAGCGGGGATTACATTTAGTAGTATTGTACCTGGTGGTGGGTGAGTGGCGAGTGCCTTGGAGCTTTCGGGTCTGGCGGGGCAAAGGCTATCAAGCGCCCAGTACAATTAGCCTGCAAGTTGTTGGCAACGGTTCCAACCCAGTTGAGTCAGGGCAGGGTGGTCATTGTACAGGCAGATACGGAGTTTGGCACCGTAGAGTTTCTCAAAGCAGTGCGAAAGCAGTCGTGGCGAGCAGTCGTGGGGATGCGCTGCAATCGCAAAATGCAGGACGGTCGTCATCTAAAGCAACTGTATCGCCATGCCAACCGTGGACAACAGGTGTATTTAGCGGGAGACACACAGCCACTGACGGTGTCCTGGTTCTGGCTCAAACGAGCCGAAGGCAAGCGAGAACTGCGCTTTGTCGTTTCTACCCATCCTTACTCTGGCATTTATCTGGTGCGGCTAGGACGTAAGCGCTCTTGCATTGAGGGCTTTTTCAAAACGAGCAAACATCGTTTTGGGCTGCATCGCTTTGGGCAAACTACGAAACTTGGTGTCTATCGCTGGCTCATCAAGAGCGCTAATTGCCTATCTATTGGCGCATTGGATTGACCAATGGTCACTACCTCCTGTCCTGGATTGGAAAGCTGCCAGTGATTTGGCATTAACTGTACTGTTTCCCTCGGTTCTGTGGTTACAATTGCTGCGGTTCATCCGAGTCAATGCTGACATTGCTGCACAATTCGATTTTGAAATTATCCTCAAACCTTTACCCATTCTTGCTTATCGAGAATGCTGCAAGATCTGAGTTAACCAAAATAGCCAATGGAATCATCGGTAAAGCAGGCAACAAACAAATTAACCACTGCTGTAGATTCAATGGTGCGGTCGCAAATAAGTTATTCATGACGCTCCATTGACTGAAGACAATTTGTAATACAACTGCGGCAAGAATACCCAGCCCAATTGCCTTTGTCTCACCAATTGAAACTCTTCTACCACGGATTCTCAGCGCGATCGCTTTCCCTAAATGGCTGATACTCAATAAATACACGATCCTAGCTGCAACCAAAGCTTGAATTGCCATCGTTCGCGCCAAGGTGACATCTCCCGTATTTTGACGTACCCCCTCGAAAAAACCAAAAATCAGAATCCAGTTAAAAACGGAAATTGCCAGAATCCGCTGTAACAGTTTTCCTGAGATTAACGGTTCTCTTGGGTTGCGCGGGGATGAGTGCATTACCCCCTCAGACTTCGGTTCAAATGCAAGCGGTACTGTCATCGCCACTGAGTTGACCATATTTAACCACAAAACTTGTAAAGACAGAATTGGTAGATCTCTGGCAAGTAAAGCACTAATTAAAATTGTCATTGACTCGCCACCATTGACGGGTAAGATAAACGCGATCGCCTTACGTAAGTTTTGATATACCGTCCGTCCTTCCTCTACTGCGGCTTCAATCGAAGCAAAGTTATCATCCGTCAGCAGCATATCGGCGGCTTCCCTGGCAACATCTGTTCCCGCACCGCCCATCGCTACGCCAATATCGGCTTGTCTGAGTGCTGGGGCATCATTCACCCCGTCTCCCGTCATGGCAACAATTTCACCTTTGGACTGTAAAGCTTCTACCAACCGCAATTTTTGAGCTGGGGCAACTCTGGCAAAAACTACACCATCTTCTACCGCTTGGGCTAATTGGCGATCGTCCATTTGGGCGAGTTGCTGCCCTTCAAATGCCTCCACCTTGCCATCTTTTTGCAAACCCATCCGTTCGGCGATCGCCCTAGCTGTGGTAATGTGGTCGCCAGTAATCATCTTCACGTCAATTCCTGCCGATTGACAGTTACGCACTGCGGCGATCGCTTCAGCGCGTGGCGGATCGATCATTCCCTGCAAGCCGATAAAAACCAGATCGGTTTCGATATCATCATGGTCTACAGAATTCTGGTTATCCCCAACTGCTTTTTTAGCAAAAGCCAGCACTCGCAATCCCTGCTTTGCCATTAACTCAACCTGCTGTTCGACTTCGGCGCGGTTGATAGCAATTGGGTTGCCGTTTTTATCCAGCATTTGCCGCGTACGGCTCAAAATTGCCTCCACCGAACCTTTAACATAAATAACTTTAGATTCTTCTCCACTCCTGTACGGGCGGGTTTCTAAACCTGCTCCTACTGACTCCCGACTCCCGACTTCATGCAACGTCGCCATGTACTGAAACTGAGATTCAAAGGGAATTGCATCCAGCCTGGGAATTGACTCTACTAATTCGGACTGACTTATCCCTGCTTTCTTGGCAACTGCAATCAAAGCTCCTTCTGTCGGATCTCCCACTACTACCCAGCGATCGTTTTTTTCTTCCAACCGCGAGTCATTACACAATAGCCCAGCGATTAAACATTCTTGCAGAGCTACAGGTAGGCTTTGGTTTTCCCCAAGCTCTCTTATCTCCCCTTCGGGACTGTAACCCGTACCGCTAACAGTAAAGCGATCGCCTCCAGCATAAATCGCTTGCACTGTCATTTGGTTTTCTGTCAGCGTCCCTGTTTTATCAGAGCAAATGACTGTCGCGCCGCCTAAAGTTTCTACCGCAGGTAATTTGCGGATAATGGCGTGACGGCGTGCCATGCGGTTAACTCCAATTGCTAGCGTCACCGTTACCACTGCTGGTAGTCCTTCAGGAATGGCACTGACTGCCAAAGCGACAGCCGCTTCAAACATTCCTGCAAAGGTCTGCCCTTGACCCAACCCTACTGCTAATGTGAGTGCTGCCAGACCTAAAATGACGTAGAGTAATGTGCGGCTAAATTTGTCAAACTTACGAGTTAGAGGTGTACTTAAGTTAGTCCGTTGCTCGATGGTTTGGGAAATGCGCCCTACCTCCGTATTGCCTGCTGTTGCTACGACAATACCGCTTCCCTGCCCGAAGGTAACAAAGCTACCTGCATATGCCATGTTAAGCCGTTCTGCTAAAGGAGTATCAGGCTGAAGTGGAGCGGTTGACTTTTCCACTGGAACAGATTCGCCAGTGAGAGCTGATTCGTCTACTTGCAAGTTCCGGCTATTTACCAAGCGCAGATCGGCTGGCACTTTATCGCCAGAAGTCAGCATGACGATATCGCCAGGTACGATCTCTTTTGAGGGAATGCGGATCTTTTGTCCGTCGCGCAATACAGTTGCTTCTGTAGTGACGGCTTGCGCTAAAGCTGCGATCGCGCCTTCTGCTTTTGATTCTTGTACGAAACCGATAATCGCGTTAATTACCGTTACACCCCAAATCACGAGCGCATTTGTCCAAGAACCCAAAAAGGCTTTAATTATCCCTGCGATTAGCAAGATATAAAGTAAAGGCTGATTGAATTGCAATAAAAACCGCAACCATGCGGGTTTACCTGGTTTCGCCTTGAGTTCGTTCTCACCATATTGGTTCAACCTTTGCTTAACTTCTGCTGCTGTTAAACCCCTTTCGGGATTGGCATTAAGTGAGTTAGCTACTTCCCCAACTGAAAGTCCGTGGTATTGACGCTCTAATTGGCTACCTGTTGCAGTGGTTGTCATGGTTGTATCTACGGCACTAATTAAAATGATTTCAAAGCTCGTACTCGCTCTATTCAACTTTGTTAATAACTCAAACAATGGCGATCGAATTACGGCTAATACTATAAGTTTTCAAGTAGCTATGTTGGCAGCTTATAAGTAGCTAATAGAGTATTTCATCAACATCTGCATCTCCCATTAAATAGGACTGAAAAACTCAGATTACTTAATTAAATCTAATAAAATTGCTTCCATCTCTAGCTATTCAATATTTTAATCTGAGTAATTAAAAGCACATAGATTGAACAGATCGCACTTGCACTCAGGTTTTCATGACAGTGTAGGCTTGCGTCTAATACGACATTATGTACCTCTAGTTTTATAGATAAATGTGATGAAAAAATGACAAAAAATTACTAGTTTGATTTGACTCGATTCTAGATCGACAAAAAACTGCTTTTGCTAAGGAACAAGCACTCAAAGGCTGAGACAATATCTTCAAGAATTCTGCTTTCATTTTTGACTGTACTGGAAGCTATTCCATACTACAAAAAGCAGCTTTTGAATTAATTAAGCGTAGCTAATCGCTCGTTTCTGAAAATTCACTTATTAAGGTGGAGACACAGCCGTGCAAACAGTTCTGCTGCCTTTCATCTCTTGCACCCGCTCTAGCTCGATGATTAACACAGACTATCGACATTATAGTGCGACCAAAAGCGCAGAATATATACTTGCACCGAGGGCAAAAGCCCAGAAGCGACTTTGGCGTTCTTCTGGGAGTTCTTCTTTCAAAACATTAAGTACAATTCCTCCGGCGAGAAAAGCAAAGAGTAACGCGATCGCCGCCTCAGACAGTTGAGTTCCCAGCCCGATCGCCCAACCACAAATAATTGCTGCTGCCAGTATCCAGCGACCAGTTTTTTCATAGGTACGCTGGTGATGTTCGCGCAATCCATTGTCATTGACTATGAAGTGCAAAGCCATTGCCATAAAGAAAAATAATAGACTTTGAACTCCTGGTTCCTCTCTGTGCAATAGTAGATAGCCAATTAAGGCATTGTAGAGAGCAAACGAGGCAATATGCACCCAGAAAACACCCGATGAAGCAAAATCTCCCCTACCTGCTTTGCGGTTGCGCTGGCGCGATACTTTAGCCGCCCGTTCTAAGCCATAAAACACGGCTAATCCTAATAGTGCCAAAAGATATACGTGATGTTCTAGAAACAATAGTGCCTTGCCTACCGTACCTTTAACTGTCTCCTGTGCCTGACTCAATTCGGGCAAGATATGGACGAAGACATAGGCAACTGAAACACCGCCACTTACAGACAGCCAAATACTGCGAGGAGTTCTTTCGAGAAAGCGGAGTTTACCGGAAAACAGATGTACTAGAGCCAAAATGACGGCAAATAGTGCCGATAACCAAACAAGATTAGAATTAGATGTTGATGGCTCGGCAACTGCAAACAAAATTCTAAACATGTGTTGTTAAAGTCATTTTCCTCAGAGCTGAGAGTGCAAATCACCTGCATTGCAAGTCATTTCTTTCTTCAAGCTGAGCTGGTTGGAAAAATATTGCTTCTGCCAATGAGAGGATTTTGCGGCGATCGCAAGTGGCGATATATCGATGGCTTGGTGAAGATCGTGACTCGCTTCCATAATGATATGGGATGCCTGAATAATCGTAGAGGCGTGATGGATGAAAAAAATCAGTACGCCAATACTGGCAAGTGCCAGCAATATCCCAACGGTGACTGCGAGCTGCGGCACAAAGGAGTCGTAATCATCGCCATCACCGCGTACAGTCCGCAGTACCAGCAAGCAGTAGATGAACGTACCAATAAATGTCCCCAAGACAAGTTGATTGCCCGTATCCTGCATAAAGTTACGCAGCAAACGAGGACTGTAATTAGAAGCAGCCAGCTGAAGCGCTACGATGGTAATTGAGAAAGCAGTCGCAGCCACAGAAATCACCGAACCAGCTACAGATGAAAGCACCTCTCGCGCCCCATTAGCGCCACCTGTATAGATCCAGCCCCATTTTTCCAACGGTCCGTAGAAGCCAGCGCGATCGAGGGAAAGCATCGTAAATGCTAGGGCGATCGCTAGAACTGCCATAGTTGTTGGCAAAAACCAGTAGCTAGAGTGCAGGCGATCCCAAAGTTTGCCTAGCTTGACATTTTTCATTTGCCATCGTCCACACTGAGATTTTGGTTGCTGCTATTACCGTTTTTTGACGCTTGGATTTGGGCGATTCGTTTGAGAGAACCGCTGATACTGCGCGGTTTGGGGACTTCTTTGTTGCCAGCGGGCCACCCTTCACGCTGACGAGTGCGATCGCCATCTGTCTCTTCGGTTTGGTCGTGAAATAGGATTTGGCGTGTCGGATAAGGCAAGTCGATGCCATTTTCCACGTAGAGCTTTTGCTTGAGCGCAGAAATTACTTTGTCTCGCGAATTGAGATCGTCTATCCGTCTTGGCGGTTTAATCCACCAACGAGCGCGGATGTTAACGCTACTTTCAGCTAGTTCTAGTACCAAGACATCGGCAGCCGGATCTCGCAAAACGTCATCCACGCTATAGATTGCTTCTAGCATCAATTGCTTTGCTTGGTTAACATCGTCACCGTAGCCAATGCCGACATCGTATTCGATCCGACGAGCATCAAAAGCAGTGTTAACAGTCACCGAATTTGTAAATAATTCGGAGTTAGGAATGACAATTCGGCGACCGTCGTAAGTTCTAATTGTTGTAGCGCGTGTCTCGATGTTTTCTACTGTTCCTTCAAAGTCTTTGAAAACGATTTGATCTTCGATTTTGAAGGGTTCAGTCAATAAAATCAGAATTCCAGATAGGAAGTTTTGCAGAATGTCGCGGAAGGCAAAACCAATTGCCACACCACTAATCCCGAGTAGCTGTACTAAATCTCCGGCTCTAAATGTTGGAACAATAATTGATAGCGCCACAAATAAGCCCAGGAGAATGACGGCTCCCTGAGCCAATCGCCCCAGCACCATGCCTAAATTTCGTGCTTGCCGATGCCTGCGAGTGAGGCGTTTGACTATTACCTTCAACCAGCGAGCGGCGAAGAAAAATATAATAAAAACAACGATCGCCAAGACAATGTTTGGCAGCATGACGATCGCGCCGTCTATCAGCCCCCCAATCTTATTCCATGCTGCTGTTATTGCTGCTTGAATATCCATAGTCGTTTATCCTAATACCTCAAATAATGCAGTAGATTAATGTTGCGAATTCTCTTTTGTATTACTTAGGCTATTCTCAATCTGAAGTGGAGGAAATCCGACAATATTGTAAGTTGTCGTCGCAATTTTAATCCCCGCAGCATCAAAAGCTTTAAGAATATTTCGACTAACAGCATCTTTTGGGGTTGTCAAACCAAATTTCTAGCAGCCCCAAGATTAACTAGCACTGCCGTAATTAGATTTAGTCCTTGCCCTGCCCAGAACCAAATTCGCCCGTTGTAGCGATCGCGAATTGATTCTCCGATCAAAGCATTAACAACACGACGCAGTAACCAGAGTGCGATCGGGAAAGCTATAGTGAATAACACCCTTAGCCCGATTTCGGTATTAAAGCTAATCAATTTAAAAACTTGCTCCAACTGTTACCTCCTGTTTCAGCCGCGATCGCCATTCCATCCCAAGTCATGTATATGTTTACAGATCAGCGCGAGCGATTAAAGTATCCCACAAGTGCTTGACAGGCTGAATCTAGCTCAAGTTCTAGTTGGTGCTTCTAAGACGTTGACATTGATCGGCGGTGTCACGTTAAAACCTCGTTCTATAAGCGCGTTTGTGAAGAGAGTTTAACTCTCCCAACAGTCCCCCAACTTTGTGATTAGAGATGTGAGCGATCGCGCTTGTTGAGTGCCAAATTTGCCCCGTCAAAAGCCTTGGCAGTTTCCAGAGCTTGTTTGCCACAGCCACGCCCAACTTGTATTAGTAACTGACGCACGTTATCCTCATACTTGACGCGACCGCTTCAATATTTGAGTAGTAAAGAGCGTTGCGCGATCGCTTTGACGATTTAGCTATTTCCTAGTGAAAATCTTTTCTAAATTGCCATGTCAACTTGCAACGCCAGCATTTGTTGAAACAGGAGTTATGAACAACAGTTAATTGGTCTAACTGCTTTTGTATTGAAGCTAGCTCTAAATAGTGGAAAAGTCGGGGAGATTGAACGAAGTTTTCAAAAAATCAGTCTTAAAGTTTAGATAGACATACTCAGATCTTGCACCTAGTAATGGCTCGGCATCAAACCAAGCAGGGTGTAGACTAGCCCTTGTACCGCGCTTCAGAGATGATAGTGTTCCCAAAGAACATGCTCTTACGGTTTGACGATCGTTGCCGACCAAACGCGGTCGAAAGAAACTCCAGCTCGGTGCTGAGCTTCCCGAATGGACTGGGTATCAGGTGCGTTCAATTCACAAATAACGCGGGTGCGATCGAGCGACAGGTAAGATCGCACCCACTCAATTCCTCGGTGGGCGTAACAGCTTAAGGTTCTACTACTGACTTCGTTCCACTCCTCCTGCTCGAACGGGGGATAGGTGCTTTCAATCACCTTGAGCATTGATGGATTGCGCCGTGGTTGAATGTCCTGTGGCTGAATCAATTCCCCAGCCCAGATCCGACTAAATATGCCGCCACCTTTGCGATAGGATTCTCGGACAGATTCTATATCGGGGGCATCAAAAGTACAGATCGCTCGCAGGCGATCGCGCGACAGTAGTGAATAACGCCACGTCACATTGCGTTCTGCCAAGCAAGCCAAGACTCGAAGATCGGTATCAGTCGGTGATTCTGGGGTGAGAGGGGAATCTGCAAAGGTTTCCACGATCGCAAGCGACATAACAACTTTGATGAGATGATTTAAATTGAGGCAGCAGGTCGTAACAATTCGATCGCCTGAAGAATTTCTTCATCCGATATAAGTTTTTCCCGATCCTTTCGGTTCAATTAATATGTAGAAAACTTGCCGCATATTTCATCTAGGCTCGAACTTACTAACAATAAACGGCTACATCTTCACCACATTTATCTGCCAAATAGGACAAGCACTTGAAGCGCAGACCAATTATTTGTTCGTAGAAAGGGTTCAATTTGCATAGAGGCGGAATTCGGAAAATAGTGCGATCGCAAAGTTTGATTTCTCGCTCAAAGGGACAACGAGCAGGGATCGTCATGCACAGCAATCGAGCTAGATTGGAGTTATGAATTTCAATAGAGTCAAGCCATTGGCATGGCGCTCGCAATAGATTAAATTTGAAATGAGTTAAGGTGATAGTAAAGCCAGACATTTGTTATTACCTCCGATTATTTTCGAGTCGATTAGTTATTATAGTTTTTCGCAATCCTTCTACTTACTAAGTTAATTTATGGCTTGTTATTTGTCCTTACAGAAATCCTCTGGAATTTTATAAATAAAACTCAGAAAAACACAGGTTGACTAACTAAAACTTTGAAAAGCGATCGCGTTTAGTTTAAATAAAGTATAAGCTCGTTAGTAATATCTACTGCTAAAATCTCTGGTAATCTCAGGTAATAAACTAGAGGAGTCGTAGGGACGTACAGTTGTGCGCCCCTACAAAAATCGAATATCAATTCTGAATTCTCCAATCTTCTGTCTCCTGTTTCCTGTTTCCTTTTTGAAAAAGCCTCGTAGCGTGATAGCAAACTTTTTCTCGCAAGCGGTAAACATCTTTAGCGGTCAAATTTAACTGAGAAGCGATCGCTTGCTGCGATTGTCCTTGCAGGTATAAATTTAACCATTGAACGGCTGAATGTCCCAACTTTTGTTCTAGGTATTGAGATAGCTGCTGTTTAACTTCATCTCGCTCGCTCTGTTGCTCTGCGGCTTCTTCTTGTTCCTTGTATTGCCCGATTGCTTGTACATCTAGCAAGTTGAAACTGCGATCGCTATCTTCAGTAGGAATTTGAGCAAAAACAATCCGAATCTCACTGTTGTTCGGTACTTGCGTCACTCCTCCTGGTGCATAGCGACGCATATAGTTGATAAAGCGATAGACAATCAGCGGTTGATTGCGGACTGGTCGCAAACAATATTCTTCAATCGCAGTAAATAGTAAGGCGTTTCGCAAGCGAAGGTCATCCGTACATTCAGCGATCGCTGTTATTTGCTGTTGTAGGTAACAATCGCGTTGCAGTAAATCTTGCAAAAACTCTTGCAATACTTCGCTAATTTGACAACGGCGATCGCGACCGAGCGCGATCGTCATGCGGATTTTATTTTGTAGCACTACTAAACTACCCAAGCGAGTCAAGAGGCGGCGATAACCCTGTTCTGGCGATTGTCCTAAGTAACGATTCTGCAAAATTCGGTAGCGGTATGCTATCCCTTGCTGTGCGAGTTTAAACTGCTCTGAGTCCAGGCGTTCCGCACGGTTTCCCAGCAGCCAGCAGACAATACTCTCTTTGGTAGCTGTACTGAAATTAGGATAGTCAAAAGCCAACTGCCATTGCCAAATCTGAGCTAGATCGTTGAGCGCAATCCCTTGGCTGGTATCGAATTTTGGTTCTAAAGGTAATGTGACAACTTGCATTTGTGACTCCTGGCGTTGCTGAAAGGGTAATAATGATTTCGCTAGAATAAAGAAAACGTCTCAACTCCAACTCCAATTGCTACGGTCAAGAACGGGCAGTGTCAAGGCAGGCAGTGTTACGCGGCTTTAATGCGGAGTGCGACTCCGCATCCGCTCGCTTACAAATGCAAGCTGGGCGATCGTCAGCTCTCAAATGAGAGTTATATTTATTGCTAGAACTCTTGCAGATTATCTACTGCAAACTTACCTTTTTAAAGGCTGTTGCTGCATACCTTTCGTTCATTAATGTAATTTGATAGATTGTATTTGTCATTACAGGAAATCTCTGGACTTGCTTGAGTCCTAATCTTAGGACTATAGAGAGATTGAGCGATACTTGCAGATCGGTTACTACAGTGGGAAAGCTACAAGTGGTTGCTGCTCTAAGGAACTTGAAATTCTAAAGGAAACCTTTATTAGCTAAAACCTCTGGTAATCTCAGGTTGATTTGCTTTTGAAGTATTAGATTTCTTGCAAAAGTCTTGTTTTGGATGTCACGCAAAGACGAGGACACTTCCGTGCGGGGGTGGCGCTATCGCGGACTTCGTCGCCCCCCGTTGAGGAAAGTGTCCGTAGCAAAGACGCAAAGCAAGGCGCTATAGGTCTTTTTTTTCTAATTTATGCAAGAAGTCTATTTGTTTAATGACGATCGCCAATCTCAGCGATCGCGCCTACCAAGCAATCCTCTGCGGCATCAATTCGTAGTGCTAACAGCACCCAAATTATCGCGCCGTCTTGTTTGCGGATTTGGATTTGGCACTGGCAGACTTTTCCCGCCGCCTGTTTTGCTGCCAAGATCTGCTGTTGGGCAGTCGGATCGCTCAAAAAATCGGTTATGGATTTTTGCGCGATCGCATCTGTGGTACTGTAACCGAGTATTTGCCCAAAGTGCTGATTAGCATCCAGCAGCGAATTATCGAAAAGGCGTATAGAGAAAATCCCTACGGGCGCAGACTCGAACAAATGGCGAAACTTCGCTTCGCTGCCAAGCAGCGCTGCTTCTACCTGTTTGCGAGCAGTGATATCGCGAACGATCGCACAGTTGTACTCTTGACCGTTAAACTCTAAATAATTAGCAGTTATTTCCACGCTGATGTCCCGACCATCTTTAGTCCGTGAGGTCGATTCAAAGGTGAAGGAGCCTTTGTGCCGAATTTCCTGCCAATGTGACTGCCAGATTGTGGTCGGGAAATTGGGATTGACATCGTGAACAGCCATATCTAGCAGTTGGATGCGGGAGTATCCAAGGATGCGACAGGCTGCTTCATTGACATAGACAAACCGTGCATCTGCATTAATGATACAGATTGCATCTCTAGATTTATCTAAATAAAACTGGCTCAGCCATAGTGCTGACTCTGCCTTTTGGCGATCGCAAATTTCTTGTTGCAGGCGAGCATTTTGCTCTGTCAGCTGCTGTTGTAACCGCCGCAGCGTCAGATTATTCTCTACGCGGGCAAAAACTTCCTCTTCACTGAAGGGTTTCGTGATGTAATCAACTCCCCCGACTGCAAAAGCTTTAACTTTATCGATGACCTCATCTAGGGCGCTGATAAAAATTACCGGAATATCGCGGGTTGTTGGTGAAGCTTTCAGGTGTTGGCAGACCTCATAGCCATTCATGTTTGGCATCATGATGTCAAGTAAAATTAGATCGGGCGGGGCAGCTTGCGCTGTCATCAAGGCTGTTTTTCCGTCGATCACTTTACGGACTTCATACCCTAGCTGAGATAGCATCGCAGATAGAAGTCGTAAGTTATCCGGCTTATCATCAACTACTAAAATATTCGCTTTAGGCTCCCGATCGCGATCGTCATTCATGCTGAATCTAGTTGCGTTAGATCGATAATCTTATCAATACGAAAGTTATTTACTAAATCGGCTAGAGCAGTTGCCATAGGAGCATAATCCGGTGGAATTTGTTCTAGAAGATCGAAAATCAGCTTCTCATCAGTCCGCAGTGCTGCTTGGTGTAGCTGTGCCACCCACTCAAGAGGCATGACTCTCAAGCTTTGGGCTGTCAGCGCATAGGGTTCTTTCTCTTCTGGCTGGCTGGGAATGGCTGCCTGCTGGGTGTCTTCATAGATATAACGCACCCCTAAATACTGCATCATTTTTTCCCAGATAACTTCTTCCCGCAAGGGCTTGCGGACAAAATCATTACACCCAGCAGATAAAACTACAGCGCGTTCCTCGTCAAAGGCACTAGCTGTTAGAGCGATGATAATCGTCGCATGACCTTTTAGATGGGCTTTAATCTGTCTAGTCGCTTCATAGCCATCCATCACTGGCATTCGCATATCCATCCAGATTAATTGCGGTTGCCAGGTTTCCCAAATCGCCACTCCTTCTTCACCATTTTCGGCTTCGCGCACCTCAAAGCCAACTGATTCCAGCATCTTGACTAGAAGTTGGCGGTTTTCCCATTTATCTTCAACTACCAAGATACGATACTTCGGTTGGTCGGGCGCGAGTCCAATGACTCGCCGATAGTGCTGTCGAGGCTGCACTTCCACCACTGCTGCGGGGCTAACTGGAATCTCGAAACTAAAAATCGTTCCATGACCCAAGGTCGTGCTAACCGCGATCTCTCCTCCCATTAAGCGCACGAACTGTTGGCTAATAGTTAAACCCAGACCAGTTCCTTCATGGGATTTTCGACCTGCTTCCGTTTGGACAAAGGGTTTAAACAATCTTTCGATCTCTGATGGTGTAATGCCAGGACCCGTATCTTCGACTTCAAAATGTAGGGTACAGGTAGTAGGTTGCAGCTGGGATACTTCCTGCTTGTCCTGCTTCGTTCTCACGCGCAAGATTGCTCCGCCTGCTTGAGTAAATTTAATGGCGTTACCCAGGAGATTAATCAAGACTTGGCGCAATTTACTCTCGTCTGCGCGGACGCATTGGGGAACTTCAGGGGTGCGTTCAAAGATCAGTTGTAAGCCCTTGGCTTCTGCTTTGAGCTGTAACATCTCTTCAAGGGAATCTAGTAATTCGTAGAGATCGAAGCTATTTTCATTGAGGATTGTGCGCCCCGCCTCAATTTTAGCCATTGACAGGACATCATTAATTAAAGTCAACAAATGCTCGCCGCTGCGATTAATCGTGTCCAAATTTTCTAGCTGTGCCGCATTGAGCGAGCAATCGCGGCTCATCAGTTGGGTGAAACCAAGAATGGCGTTGAGTGGAGTCCGCAGTTCGTGGCTCATGTTAGCCAAAAATTCGCTTTTGGCAAGGTTGGCAGCTTCAGCTTCTTGTGCTTTTTGTTCCAATTTATGGCTGTAATTCTCTAACTGCTCGCGAGAGATTTTTAACTGTCGCGTTAGCCAATACACTCCAATTGATAGACAACCCACCGATGCTAGTCCTACGAGTACGATTGTTCCTGCCAGTTGGCGAGCAGGGGCAAATGCTTCTTCCTGCTGCATCTCCACTAACAAAGCCAGATCTTGCTCGTTCAGCCAGCGATAGACACCAATTACAGGTAGTTTGGCATAGTTTCGATACAGTCCAGAGCCGCTGATACCACTCATTGCCGCATCAATGCCTTGGCTGCTAATTCCTTCAGGAAATTCCCGTGCTTCAGTTTTATCTGCTTTGGAGATAAAAGCGTTTTTTGTTACCAAAGAGCCGACTAAGTATGTCTCGCCACTATTACCCAAGCCCGTGCGTTCTCGGACGATCCGATCAATGCGGTCTAAATTGAGGTGAGCTAAAATGATACCTTGGCGCACGCCCGCTGCATCGCGTAGGGGTGTTGCTAAGGTAACTGACGGCTTACCCGTGACGGGTGAAACGTAGAAAATTGGGTCAAAGGTATCTTTTGCCTCAACTCGTTCAAAATAGGTAACGTTAGCTAGAATTTCGTAGTTACCTTCGCGCTGCTTGTTGGTTGATAGAACGATTTGATTGCTGCGATCGAGGATGAAAATTTCTCTTAAGGCTGGCTTGGTTTGGGTGACACTGATGAGATAATTGGAGAGAATTTTGTCAGCGGTAAGATAATTCGGATCGGCATTGCCACTTAGTAATATCTTGATATTCCTTTGTAGTTCTGGATGCTGAGTTACGAGGAGAAAATCTCGTTGCTGGTCTTCAAACCAACGCCCAATTTCTTCTTCTTTCAGGGTAGCAGCAACGCTGAGGCGATTGAAAGCAGCCTGCTTGAGAGCCTCTCTAGCACTGAAAAAAGCAACGCTTCCCACCACGCCAACAGCTACCAGGGATAGAACTAAGAAGGAACTGGCGACTTTAGCAGTCAGGTGTTGATTCCAAGACTTCATAGATTAAGTCACTAGGTAAGTCGTAAGTCGTAAGTTGTAAGTCGTAAGTAAATCATTACACTTCACGCCCTTTCTTCACTGGTCACTGTTTATTCGCTGCCACCGAGCGAAAATTTGCTTCATCCGCGCGATCGCTTCATCCGCTGCTTGCTCTGGAGATCTGCGGTCTACAACTATGCGATTGAGAGCTTTGCCCCAAAGATTCTCCGCCACAACTAAGGTGTAAGCGGGATTTTGGACGTGATAAAACGATCGCGTTTGACCCTGGATCAATTGCTTCATGGCAGTCGAGATATGGGGGTCAGTTGGATCTGTCCAGAAAGGATCTTGCCAAACTTGCCGATTGACTGGCAAAAAACGTCCTCCCGCAGCTTTGAAATATTCTCCAGCTATCTCTGGTTGGATTAAATAAGCGAGAAAGTCCTTGGCTAATTTCTGGTGCTGGGACTGGTTAAATACAACAGCCTGCCTCAGTGTCACTAACAGACGCATTGGCTTACCACTAGGTTTGTTGGGAAACTCGATCGTACCCAGCTGATAACGGTAGACATTCGGATTTTGACGCACGGCAGCAGCAATTGAAAGCGTCAGATTAGGCGTTGTCAGCGCAATGCGGTTGAGCAAGCTGCGATTGTTATCTGGATTTGACCAGTTAGTTGCATCTGGTGGTACGTAGCCCTGACGGTAAAATTTGGCATACCACTCCAAGCATTTAACAATGCCTTGACGGACTTGGGGATCGTCTACGCGCAGTTGACCTTGAGAGTCTAGAATCTGGACATCGTAGGCTTCTAAAATCTGTTCAAAAAAGAAGTAGGTTTCCACAGCTCCGATCGAGAAAGGAAAGCCTAAGCCGTAAATTTGCCGCTTTTGCTTTGCCCGCAGATCGCGCTGTGCTTGCGACCAAAAATCCCAAAAGCCATCCCAATCTTTAGGAATATCCCGTTCGCGCCGACCTACTTGCTCTAGCAAGTCCCGCCAGTAGAAGATATGGATAGTTGCCTGATAAATTGGCACTGCATAGTAACTTCGCTTTTTAGCTGCATTGTTATAAAAATTAACAGCTTGTAGTGCCGAATTGGGATAGAGCTGCTTCACAGGTGCGATCGCCTCTGAAACATCTGCTAGTTTGCCCTCCCAAGCCAGACGCGGATTTAGCTCCTCCCCAGCACGGTGACTCATTAAGAGATCGGGTGGCTTGCCTACCTTAATTGCCCTTTCCGCCTTCTGTAGTAGCTCGTCGGTGGGATAGAAAGACAGCTTGACTTTGTTGCCAGTTTGTTGTTCCCAGCGGCTCGCAGCTCGTTGCAGTGCTTCGTCTTCTTCTAAAGTAAAGCCTTTGTCCCACCAAATATTCAACACTGTACTCTCAGTAGAGGAATTGCTAGCTGGAGATACACTGATTTTCGAGTTTTGTTCTTGAGAGTTTTGAGTGCAAGCAACAACTGTGAGGCTGAGAAATAATGCTAGAAATTTGTAGCGACAGCTCAACCTAAAGCGATCGCGATGTTTAAGTCGTAAGTCAGAAGTCATAACTGCTCCCTGCTCTCTGCTCCCTGCTCCCTGTCTGTTCACTGCCATTGAGCGAAGATTTGCTTAATTTGGGCGATCGCTTCATCTGCTGCTTGTTCGGGAGCAACGCCATTGACAACAACTTTATTAACAGCCTTACTCCAAACACTTTCCTTTAGAACTAGGCTGTAAGCAGGGTTTTGGGCAGTAGAAATCAGGCGCGTTTGTTCCTGAATGACTGGCTTGGCAGCAGTGGAGATGTGAGGATCGCTCGTGTCTGTCCAATATGCGTCTTTCCAGACGAGTTTATGGACTGGCAAAAAACGCCCTCCCGCAGCTTTGAGAAAACTTCCGATTATCTGCGGTTGGATTAAATAAGCAAGAAAGTCCTTGGCTAACTTCTGGTTTTTGGAGTCGGCGAGGACAACCGCTTGCTTAACTAGAGCTAAATAACGCATCGGCTTGCCGCTGGGTTTATTAGGATACCCAATTGTGCCAAGCTTATAGCGGTAAACGTCTGGTTGTTGGCGCACAGCAGCAGGAATCGAGAGGGAGTTGTTGGGAGTCATAACGATCTGGCGATTGAGCAAGCTGCGATTATTGTCTGGGTTCAGCCAGTTGATTGCCTCTGGTGGTACATAACCCTGTTTGTAGAATTGAGTGTACCAATCTATACACTGAATAATGCCTTGGCGAACTTTGGGATCGTCAACGCGCAGTTTACCTTGAGAATCTAGAATTTGAACGTCATAGGCTTCTAAAATTTGCTCAAAAATTTCATAGGTATCTACAACTCCAGCTGAGATCGGAAAGCCAATTCCATAAATCTTCTGGTTGTGTTGGGTTTGCAGAGTATCCTGCATTTGTTTCCAAAACTTCCAGAAGCCATTCCAATCCTGGGGAATATCCTTCTCGCTCCGTCCAGCTAACTTGAGTAAATCGCGCCAGTAAAAAATATGAGGTATCCCTTGATGAATGGGGATTGCGTAATAGCTGCGCTGTTTTTTGAGGTTGTTATAAAAATAAACACTGGCTAATACAGTGTCGGGATAAAACTGCTTCACTGGTGCGATCGCATCTGAGACATCTGCTAATTTGCCTTCCCAAGCCAAACGCGGATTCAACACCCGATCGGCATTATCATTCATTAAGATATCGGGCGGACTTCCCGCCTGAATTGCCCTTTGAGCTTTTTGCGAGAGTTCGTCATTGTTATAGAAAGAAAGCTTGACTTTGTTGCCAGTTTGTTGCTCCCAGCGGCGCACGAGTTGTTGCAACGCTTCATCTTCTTCCAAAGTATAGCCTTTATCCCACCAAACCTTTAGGACTTTACTGTCACTTAAGGACTCGTTGACTGAGGATAGGTTTGTTTGAGAGTTGTTAGTGCAGGCGATCGCGATCGCGGCGATTGCGATCGTCATGAATGGGTATTGCCAGCGAAAGTTCGTGCGCTGCGATCGCCAAGTCCGTACCCAATTAATAAGTTCTATGAAATTGTGAGGCATTAAACTACGACTCAAGTAAAAAAATACCAAATGCTAAAAAAACAGGTCGAAATTTATAGATATTTTTGGTAAGAGAACTGGAAAAACCAGCGATATTAACTATTTACAACCATATAGCTCATGTTTGAGCGAATTTTTGTAACGCAATTTCGCGAGCGCCATCTGTGCGATCGCTCTGACTCCCGGGGAAATTATTTTTCAGTTCATCGCCTATCCAAGCGCAACCGCGCACCAATGGGACTGGAAGAAAGCTGCTACTCCCAATCCTAAAGCGATCGCCAATACCAAACATAAAGTGCCTAAAAATAACTTTTGGAATCTGGCAGCTTTTCGCTCTTGCAACAGTCGCGCTGCTATTTCTTGAGTTCGTTCTGCTTCCAATCGCGTCTCAACTTCTCGGCGATCGCACTCTTGGCTTGCTGCTAAAAACTGATAATCCAATTCGCTCAAACTTTTACCCTGCGACCAAGCTTGAGCCTCAACTAAGGCTTGTCCGCGCAACAACCGCGAAGAGTCGCGCCTTTGTGAGATTAACCAAGCATCTAACACCTGGGAGTAGGGTCGCAGTTTTGCCAATTGTTTTTCTACCCAAGTTTGATTAAATACTTCTCGATAGATGCGGTTCTTGACTTGCAATTGTCCTTGGTGCTTGACCACCAAACCCGATAACAACAACTCAATCTGCTCGTGAGAGTCATCTACGGGGATTTCAACCCCTTGTAAAATTTGCTGATAGATGCCTAGCAAAGCACTAGCACGCTGTTCGTTTCGCAGCAAGCGATCGCGGA
Organism: Chroococcidiopsis sp. SAG 2025; assembly: GCF_032860985.1. Lineage (GTDB taxonomy): Bacteria > Cyanobacteriota > Cyanobacteriia > Cyanobacteriales > Chroococcidiopsidaceae > Chroococcidiopsis. The sequence goes on along the minus strand of NZ_JAOCNC010000001.1, from coordinate 3,607,446 downwards.
TCGTCTTCAAATGCTCTGGCTCGTCCTTCGCTTCCCAATTTTCAATAATGTGGATTCTGACGAGTTTTTCTAAGATTAATGGCGGGAATTGGTAATAAAAACGAATCAGATGATAATTCACGATCGGTAGATGGTAATCTAACTTGAATCGGTCTTCGCCTTCTAGACTTGTAGATTCCTGTAAATCTTGACTCCCACTCATCCTTTCCTGAATCGCAATTTGACAAAGTTTCTGAGTCAGAAATGGCTGTCCGTCCGTCCACGCCAAGATATCTTTGAGTACAGATATGGGATTGGCTACCTTATCCTCTAACCCAGCTGCTAGCGGTTGGACTTCTGATAGATCGAAGCCATGCAGATCGATAGATTTACCGATATTAAATGGAGTCCGATGGCGATCGGCAATCAAATCTGAAGGCGTTGCTACCCCAAATAGCGCCCAGGTGAGGCGATTATATTCTGGATTCTCGGCTCGCTGATTGTAGCAAGCTCGAATCAAAGCAAAAAAATCTTCAGTTGGGAAATTAAGTCCCAGTACACTATCAATTTCATCAATAAAAATAAAGATTTTCTCGCTCTGAATTTGGACTAATAAAATGTCTTCGATAAACTGGCTGAATCGCTGAAGTAGAGATAAATCTTCTCGTTCTTGCCACCAAGCTTTGAAATTGATTTTACCAAAGAGATTGAAGCCTCTTAACAGATCGACCATCACACCCTTGTACCACTGAGCGGGAGTAATATTTTCGCTGCCGATCCGTGTCATGTCGATTGAGGCACACCTAAAACCTCTTTCCTCTAAGCGATGCCGAGTTCTTAGCCGCAGGCTAGATTTGCCCATTTGTCGGCAGCTAAAAACATAACAAAACTCGCCTCTGAGCAATGCATGATAGAGTTCAGCGTCAGCCTGTCGCTCCACGTAGCTAGGAGCATCCATTTTGAGACTGCCACCAACTTGATATTCGTATGCGTTCATAGGCTTAGCCTAATTGCTCGCGGAAATACAATCGATACAACTCACAGCTCGGCGTTGCCAAATTTCCCTCCAGCTTGACTAATCCCATACTTTCTAATTTATAGGCAGCGATCGCTTCTAATTGCACGGGTTCATTGGATGTTACGACTCGCTTGAATGCTGTCGCTAATTCGGGATGCTCTTGGAGATTAGCAAGATAACCCCGCAAGCGATCGCTATAGACTCCAGAAACTGTAGGAGCAGTTTGTAGGAGTTGGTTTAGACTCACCTCCTGGCGTGCCAAATGATAGAGCGCAATGCGGATCAGATAGGGATGTCCCCCCACCATTGCTAGCAAGAGAGCTAGATTTTTCACCCCCTCCTCGCTCTTACTCCAATCCAGACGATGACGTACTGCCAACTCCTGCGCTTGCGCCAAACTAAATTCTGGTAATTTAATTGGCAATCCGACGTTAAAAGGAGATTGATTGATATCTAGAGGGATATAAGCTTCCGTAGCATGAACTACCACCAGTCGGAGTTTTTTCCAGATTTCTAATTCCGAGGCATCTTCATACCAGGAGCGCAGCAGTGGCAGGAAATCGCTAGAGATTTCAGGATACTCGAAAATCCGATTGACTTCATCCAAAGCCAAAACCATTGGAGAGTCAATTTCTGCCAGTAAAAATTCTTGGAAATATATCGAGCAGCTAACTTTACTGCCAATATCCTCATCCCAATAGTCATCCAGCCTCGGCTCTAAATTCAACTGACGGCTAACATTCGCACACAACCAACGTAAGAATTTATCTAAGGACGTGAAAATGCTATTGTCTGCCCGTTGCAAGCTTAACAGCACGGTGTGGAACCCCTGCTGTTTGGCATGAGCCAAAATTCTATGCATCAGGGATGTTTTTCCCATCTGCCTGGGAGCTTTAAGTCGCAGTAGGCTTCCAGGTTTGCTAATTTGGGCATAAGCAAGTTCTTCAATCGGCGGACGCTCGATGTAAAACAGCGAATCAAGCGGTACTGGACCGCTAGGAAATTCTAAAAAATCAGGCTTGAGGCTAATAGATGCACTTTGTACCTCTCTCCCTTTTTGTCCCCCAGATTCATGCATCGACTCGCGCCACTGACGCTCTAAGGCAGCGCGAAAGTTAGTTTTACTGACACTTTCTCCTAAAGCTTTGCTCAAGAGCTTCCAGAATTTGGGACCGACATCGCGTGTCAAATAACTGACAGAATAACCCGCAACCTCAGCCGTCTGCTCGTAGGTCTGACTTTGCCAAGCACCCAAGAGAATAGCAGTTTCCACGTCACTCAGGTGCCTACCCCACTGGGCAAACACAACTTTGTTGGTTATTTCAAGTGCTTGGTCAAAGTTCATACCAATACTACACTGACCCTGCTGCTTTACTTATACACCTGAGATTACCAGAAATGTTGAAACCTGTTGGTTAGTCGTTACTTGTAACGACAGGTCAAATTAACATAAGTGTTGCAGCATGAGTCATGTATTCTTTTTGTTGATGCTCCCACCGAATCGCGCGGGGGATTCCTACTTCACATCGAGAACTTGTACCAGGTTTGCTCCAAGCAGAGTAGAGGTTCCCTCTCCATCGGCTTGAGATTCCTAGCAACCCTGGGTATTTAGTTTTAAAATGTTGATGGCAGCGTTTGTGGCGCGGTCTAAAACTAATCCACAGACATAAACATGAGTTCTGTTGTTTAATGTTTTAGCGACTAAAACCCCATAGCAGCTACACACTTGAGAAGTGTTGTATGGATTGATAGCTATTGTTTGCCAACCATACTTACACCCGAAGTAATCTAACCACTGAAAGAAAAGACCCCAAGTTACATCGTTAACTGACTTAGCATTTCAACCCCTAGCTAAACCTTTAACCCGTACGCCATATAACCAAAGGATCGTGGACAAATATATTCTGATTGATTGCGGTTTTCACGATGAGCTAGAAGCATTAGCAACCTTACGCCAATCATGTCGGATTGTATATCGTAATGCAGCTAATGAATCAGTTGAAATTGAAGGTCTTATTGTGGATGTTTATGCTGCAAACCAAGCTGATTTTCTGAGGATGAATGATGGTACAGAAATTCGATTGGATAAAATTGTTTCGGTTAACCACAAGCAGATTTCTTTTTGTACAGATTGATTGAATGAAGCCTACGCCGTCCACTCGGGACAGCATAGGGAATCCATCACTTCAAAGCTACCCGCGTTATTTCCAACCAGCTCGATCCATAATTTGTAGAGCTGTTGCACCATTGCGACCAAACACAGCCGCATTGAGCGAATCTTCCTTAAATTTCCCGTAGCTTGCCAAAATCGGATCGACTGCAACACCTGCTACGACTGGATATTCGTGATTACTTTTCGCAAAAATTTCCTGGGCGCGAGAACCTGCAAGAAATTCGAGGAATTTAATTGCGTTTTCTTTGTTGGGAGAGGTCTTGACCAATCCACCACCGCTAATATTGACGTGAGTACCGCGACCCTTTTGGTTGGGGAAAAACACGCCAATTTTTTCGGCAACGGCGCGATCGGCAGGTTTATCGGAAGCTGCCATTCGTGCTAGATAATAGGTATTGCAAATTGCTAAGCTCCCCACCCCAGCAGCGCAGGCTTGAATTTGTCCGACATCATTCCCTTGAGCTGGACGGGCAAAGTTTGCTACTAGCCCCCGCACCCAAGCTTCTGTTTTGGACTCACCATTAGCCGCTAAAATCGAACCTACTAAGGATTGGTTGTAAACATTATTGGATGGTCGCACTAAGATCTGACCGCGCCATTTTGGGTTTGTCAAGTCTTCGTATGTGGACAGGTCTGCTGGTTTTACCTTAGTTTTGTCATACATAATCACCCGCGCCCGCTTCGAGAAGCCAAACCACAGACCATCGGGATGACGCAGGTTTTTAGGAATAGCTTTGGTCAAGAGCGCCGATTTGACAGGTTGAAACAGCCCTGCTTGTTCTGCCCGCCACAAACGCCCTGCATCAACCGTCACCAAAACATCTGCCGGACTATTAGCTCCCTCACTTCTAATCCGCTCGATCAGCGGATCGGCTTCACCTTCAATTAGGTTCACCTGAATTCCCGTAGCATCTGCAAAAGCTTGATAGATTTCACTATCTGCATCGTAATGACGTGCTGAATAGAGATTGACTACTCGATTGCCTCCTGTTTGGGCTGACGCTCCCAGCCCCCACGTCCCGATTGTCACAGTTGCCGCAGCAGCACCAGCACTAGCACCCAAAAAGGTGCGACGAGTCATCTTGCTCATAAATCCTTCTAGCTTACGTTCTCGCGATCGCAATTTTGATTTAATAATAATAATGTCATTAATAGGTACAGACTTTTAAAAAATTTTTGCATTAGCTCAAAACTCCGTCCACTGGCGCAAAAGATTGGCATGGCTTTTAGAAATTAAATCGAATACGGGCGTTTTGCCGGAGGCTTCAAACAGCGTTTGACGTGCCGTATCGAGATCGAACAAAATTTCTCGCTGCTGAGGATCGCGTACCAAACTTTGAATCCAGGTGACTGCTGCTAGGCGCACGCCTTGAGTCACGGCTTCCACGCGGTGCAACGTTGATGAAGGATAAACGATCGCCGACCCCGCAGGCAACTTAAATGCTACCTCTCCCTGGGTACTCTCTATTATCAGTTCTCCCCCTTCGTAAGTGGTAGGATTGCTGAGAAATAATGTCATCGATACATCCGATCGCATTAAAGGATCGTACATCAGAGCATTATCAATATGAGTGCCGTAAGACATGCCGATATCGTAGCGACTGATAGTTACCGGACGAACGATATAGGGACGCACCGCCATTTGGAATAAGGCGTGTCGCCGTAAAGCTGCATCGATAATCTCTCGCACGATCGCCAGTGCTGGCGATCCCTGGGGGAGTTGAGTATTGTGTTTGACCTGGCGGGCGTGCCAGCCAGCTGTAGCTTTACCGTCCACGAACTCAGCCATCTCCAGTTTGGCGATCGTAGTTTCTAGCTCTGTAGGGTTAAGAATATTTCCAATACACAGAATCATGGCGGCAATGCTGTAAGAAGGAGCGAGGAGCGAGGAGTGAGGAGCGAGGAGTGAGGGAAAGAAGAGAGCTGGGGGAGCAATTACAAGTCACAAGTCACAAGTCACAATTCAACCCCACACCCTACACCCCACACCCCACATCCTACACCCCATTCTTCACTGCTGCCCGAGCGCTGATTTATTGTGCCATTTTTGCCCATTCTTCAGGCAACATATTAGCGACGATCTCGAACTTACCCTTGCCATCTGGCTTCACAATGTATGCAACACCCTGAGGCTCTGGATAAATTCCTGTTGCCGCATCAAACACGTCGTCGTGACCCACAACTACCGTATTAGTTCCGTCAGCAGGCGCAGTCGTGAGGAATGGCATCACCGCAGTCCGCATTTGGGCTTTCTGGGCTTCGGTGTAATCTTCAGCAGGTGGAAAATTTAACGCTGCTCTCTTTTCAGTGCGACCAAACGCAATATCTGCTGTCTGCCAAGCACGGCAATACTCGCTAGAGTAAACTTGACCCACAGGAATCTTCAACGCTTCAAAAGCTTGACCGATCGTCCGTGACTGCTGCCAGCCAACTTCACTTAGCATCCGCTGAGTCGAACAATCTCCCATTTTTGCGGACACTTGGTCGGCATAATCCTTTTCAGTTTGGGCATGTCGGAAGTAAATGACATATCCACCGTTTTGCAAGGCGTTTAACAGTTGCTTGCCACTGAGCTTATCCTTGAATGATGTTCCTGCTTCACCGCCTTCACCGCCTTCACCACCTTGACTGGGGGTAGTAGTAGGAGGCTTGGCGGGACTACCACCTTCACCACCCTGTCTGGGAGTAAAGGTCGTGGGGGGCTTGGCGGGGCTACCACCTTCACCACCTTCGCCACCTTCACCACCTTCACCGCCTTCACCACCCTGGCTAGGGGTAATAGTAGTAGGAGGCTTGGCGGGGCTACCACCTTCACCACCTTGTCTGGGAGTAAAGGTTGTGGGGGGCTTGGCAGGGGTACTACCTTCGCCACCTTCGCCACCTTCGCCACCTTCACCACCTTGGGCTATCTTCATCACTGAAGGGCGATCGGGTATTTCGATCGCCCTTTCCGCAGCTGCTTCTGCGGCACGATCGGTTGCAGCGATCGCTGCCGCGCCTGAAAGGACGTAAGCGCCCACACCTACCCAGATTTTTACCTTACCTAAGTTCATAACTCACTAACCACATTAATTAACTAAGACCAGGGAACTACGTGCTACTCGAAAATCGATTCAGCACTATTTAGTCAAGACACGATTTGGCGTTTAACAAAACGCCTTTTCGAGCGCAGATAGTCTGCTAATGATAAGTTTTTGCATTAGAGAGGAATATACCACGATCTCGTGTCAAAAGAACTACCTGTAGTCAATTTCCTCCGATCTGGTAAGGGTAATCTGCCGACTTAAAGCAATCACAGGAATAATACCAACAGCAACAATTGCCAATGCGGGTGCAGCTGCCTCTGCCAAACGCTCATCTGCTGCCAGCCGATAGACCTCTACTGCCAGCGTATCAAAGTTAAACGGACGAACGATGAGCGTCGCAGGCAATTCTTTCATCACATCGACAAATACTAAAATTGCTGCCGTGAGTAAGCCACCACTCATCAACGGTGCGTGAATCTGCACCAGAGTGCGAGTTGTGCCACAGCCGAGCGATCGCGCCGCGTCATCCAGGTTGGGTTTAATGCGGCTGAGGCTTGATTCAACCGTGTTATACGAAACCGCCAAAAATCGCACCAAATAGGCAAATACCAGCGTTATAATTGTGCCGCTGAGCAACAAGCCAGTCGAAATCCCGAAAGTCGATCGCATCCCAGCATCTATCGCATTATCGATCGCCCCAATTGGAAACAGCACGCCCACGGCAATCACCGCGCCAGGAATTGCATAGCCCACCGTTGCCGTTCTGACTGCTACCTGCATACCCCAATTGGAACTCAGTCGCAAACCGTAAGCTAGGATGGGTGACACGACGACTGCCACTATTGCCGTTACTGCCGCTAGGATCAGGCTATGGCGAGAAAGCTCCCAAAAGCGTTCGCTGAAGTTGTGAGTCATGTCAGTCATTGCCATGTACAGCAAGCGTCCGGCAGGAATCAAAAAACCCAGTGCGATCGGCAGTCCACAAACGATGACAGCGGCGATCGCTCGCCATCCCCGTAACCTAAACGCAGACAATCGCTGATAGCGTCCCGTGTGGTGATAGCGCGTTTGCTGCCGAGACCAACGCTCCAGCCCGATTAGTAACAGCACAAATACCAATAACAACGCCGATAGCTGTGAAGCAGCAATTCGATCGCCCATACCAAACCAGGTGCGGTAAATCCCAACGCTAAACGTATTCACGGCAAAATATTGCACCGTACCAAAATCATTTAGCGTTTCCATCAGCACCAGCGATACTCCTGCGACAATCGCTGGTCTAGCCAGCGGCAATGCAACTCGCGTGAAGCTGCGCCACGGATTGCATCCCAGTAACCGACTTGCTTCTAGCGTACAAACTGACTGCTCTAAAAATGCCACTCGGCTGAGCAAATAAACATAGGGATATAGCACGAGACTGATAATGGCGATCGCTCCACCTAGCGATCGAACGGTGGGAAACCAGTAGTCATTTACGCTCGTCCAGCCAAATGCGGCTCGCAACGCCGATTGTACCGGACCGTAAAACTCCAACATCTCCGTATACACATACGCCAGCACGTAAGCTGGCGCAGCTAATGGCAGCAGCAGCGCCCATTCTAATAGCCGCTGTCCGGGAAATCGGCACATTGTCACCAACCACGCCGTCCCCACGCCAATCGCCACCGTACACAGCCCAACCCCCAGCATTAACCACAGAGAACTACTAATGTAGTCTGGTAGCACTGTGGTTAGGAGGTGGTTCCATACCGTGCCGGAGTTTGTCAAGACACTACTGAGGACCACTCCAATCGGAGCAAGAATCAGTAAGGCGATCGCTATAACTAACAACGTCCAGCCATTCCAGGAATGTTTGAAAATACGGCGAGAGTCGAGCGTATGCATAGGGCAATGAAGCAAAAAGATAATTAGAAACGATCTGTCCAGCCAATAATATGAAATTCTTGATGAGAATATATTGCAGGACTCCATTACACTATAAAGGCAAGTCTAAGTTTATATACTGGCTTTTCTGCTTTCATGTCCTCTCCTCTTCTCTGTCTGCATCAGGTTACTCGACAATTTTCCCGCCGGACTCAACCCGCCGTCTGTGGGGTTTCCCTATCGTTGCCAGCAGGCGATTTACTAGCGCTGCTCGGTCCCTCTGGTTGTGGCAAAACTACGCTCCTGCGGTTAATTGCTGGATTTGAACAGCCCCAGAACGGCACGATTGACATTGCCCAGCGGCGGGTATCGGGCGATGGGCATTGGTTGCCACCAGAACAGCGGAACGTGGGGATGGTGTTTCAGGACTACGCCTTGTTCCCGCATCTCACGGTGAGTCAAAATATTGCATTTGGCTTAGATCGCTCCTCCAAAACTGCGAAGCAGGTGAAAGATGCACTCGCCTTAGTCAATCTGACTGGTATGGAAAACCGCTATCCTCACCAACTCTCTGGCGGACAACAGCAGCGTGTTGCTCTCGCTCGTGCCATTGCTCCGCGTCCAGCGCTGATTCTGCTCGACGAACCGCTGAGCAATCTAGATGCACAAGTGCGATTGCGATTGCGGCACGAGTTGCGCGCGATCCTCAAAGCTGCGGGTGTATCGGCGATACTAGTCACGCACGATCGCGAAGAAGCGCTATCGCTCGCGGATCGGGTTGCAGTCATGTGCAACGGTTATCTAGAGCAAATTGATAAGCCAGAGTGTCTGTATCAACGACCAGCATCGCGATTTGTTGCCGAGTTTGTCACCCAAGCCAATTTGATTCCAGCTCAGCGTCAGGGTGATGTGTGGCGGACAGAAATCGGCACTATCCCTATTACCCTAACTGACGATTGCGATCGCCAAGAGGCAGTCGATCTGATGGTGCGTCAAGAAGAGATCGTTCTCACCCCCGTCCCTACCAGTCAAATCTCGATTCGCGATCGCCAGTTTCTCGGAGGCGAATATCGCTACGTCCTCCATACACCTAGCGGTCGTGAGATCGTGGCGCGGACTCCCACAAACACTTATTTAGCGGTTAACACTCCAGTGCAGCTAGAGATCGCCACCCAAAAGTTACAACTTTATCCTAAAACCTAAACTCACACCCCTTGTCAACTGCTTTGAGGAATGCAATAGGCATTACAATTTTGGAATGGTGAACCCGTTACGACCAGGGAAGTCTAGAGGCGAGCGCGCCTATTAGCACGATAAATCCTAACGCCCGCCGGAAGTAGTTAACACCTTGGAACAGTTCCAGCCATGCCCAAGTGAACAAGGAGCCAAAGGCGAGTGCGTCTAGCCCTGTGTGGAGGTTGCCAGTCGTGGGAATCAAATTGAGTAAAGTTGCTGCTAGCCAGACCAGAATCGGCAGATTGGGCTTTTGAGCCAGAACAATCTCGCCCTGGCTGTCCCGAAAAGTACGGTTGAACAAAGTGTCTTCCATATCGGTGAAGTGTAGGTATGATTTTTGAGTGTACTGTAGGCAGTGCGATGGCGCTCATCCACCAAAAGAGTAGTGTTTTAGGGAAGACTATTCAACGAATACGGACAATCTAGACGATCGCTTCGTTAGTGTAGGAAAAATCTGTTTCAGAACTTCCACAATGTTAGATGGGTGTGGTGACAGTCGAATGTTCTCCAGCATCTGCTATTGTTTTGACTCGTTGCAGATCGCGGAGCAACCGAAAACGTCGAATGCTTAGAAAGAGTGGATTTGCATGATAATATGCCCGCAAGTAGATTTCAATCTTTTCTATTGCAGAAGTATTAGACAAGTATTCCTCAATTGAGGACTTACACTCTGGTTCAATCCCACCTGTTTGCCAATATATACCAAGACCAATGCCAAAAATTTTATTAGCAAAATTGATCGTAACTGGAAATTTATTTTGCATCCAATAAGCAGTTAAAATTAAGATTCTGGCTTCAACTTGTTTCTTATTACCATGAAAAAAATCTAAGGTAAAAGCATTATTTTCATGAACCTTCTGAATGGCTAAGTCCTCATTTAGAAAGAATCCAGATGACAATGCTAAAGCTGTAAATTTGATGTAATGATCTCCTAAGGAGATATTTTGAGCAACTGGCATTGGCAGGAGTTGTTGAAGTAGCGATCGCTGAAAACAAAGTCCTGATGTTGCTGGAACAAAATACGGTAATTTTCCTTGTCGTACCTGTTGTCTAAAGTCTACTTTGTGGCTAGAGATGCCGTCAGGATCGCTTCTTATAACCGTGTTTTTACTATAATCAAGCAACTTGAGAGGGTGATAACACCAACCAAGATCTGAATTTAGTAGAAAAATTTCAACAATTTTTTCTACCTTCGTTCGGTCAAAAGCATCATCAGAATCTAAAATGCAAATAATTTCACCTTTGCTAGCAAGAAACCCTGCATTAAAAGCAGAAGCTTGTCCGCCATTTTCTTTGAAAATTGAAATAATTCGATCGCCGTATCCAGAAATCACGTTAGGAGAATTATCAGTAGAACCATCATCAACTACAATTACCTCAACGTTAGAATAAGTTTGGTTAAGGGCGCTGTCAATCGCCTCTCCTAAAAACTGACCGTAATTATAGTTATTAATGAGAATACTAACTAACGGATTTGTTACAAAACTACTGAAGTTTGTTTCCAAGATTACCTCCTAAACATAATGATATCAACTAAAACACGGACGACTGGCGGTGAAATGGACAGATGAGGGATACGCTCCAAGTATTCCCAGCACATAAGTTGCAGGCACTAGTTTATAGACATTTTTCTACAGCTACTTTAGTTTCTCTGCTTACAGATACAAATGGGTTTAGAGACTATAAAGTAATAGTGAAAAGACTGCGATCGCATTTCCCGGTTGCAAATCAAATATAACTGCGAACCTCGACACGTTCGGTAGCGCGAGTGAGCGATCGAGCAGTAAGCACACCCATTAGGTGAGTGCGATACTCTGCCGAGATGTAGTTGTTAGAAAGGCTATTCAGTACTTTGCTAGCTTCCTGGCTTATAGACACGCTTTCTGTTGCTAGATTAGCCGCAGCCGCAATGTTTTTTGTTGTCGGTGCTTTGCCCTCCAGTGCTGCCTCGACCTGACGCAGACGGATAGCATGAGTATGAGCGCCAGTAACAGCCACACGGCATTTACTCACAATACCGCTGGACGATCGCCTAATCAAGCTCGCAATGCCACAGATGGTATAGCCACTGGCTGGGTGTTGGAACTTTTCGTAGGCACTATTAGTTCCGGTAACATAGGGTGGCAGATCGATCGAAGTGACGATCTCACCAGGCTCCAGTCCGATATTGAAAGAGGCGTTGATGAACTCTTCAGCCAAAATCGCACGATGACTGCTTGGAGCGATCGTGTTGAACGTTGCTTCTAGAACCAAAGCAGCGGCAGGCAGATCGCAGGCTAAGTCATGGTAGGCGAAGATGTCACCGATTCTGCCCCAGTTGCGGATCTGGGCATCACCAATGCTCGACGCTGCTTCAGCCAGAGCGCGATACTTTTCCTTAACCTTGAAGGCATTAGCGGTTTGGGCATAGGTAGTCATGACACCAATTTGGACGACACCGTTCGGATCGCGATTGAGACCAATCCCTTGCAAACCTTGAATTTTTCCTAGATCTACTAGTAGTAAGGGGGAGACTCGACCCAGCTTCATTTCTCTCAGTAAGCTGTGACCACCAGCAAGAATCTGTGCTCCGTTGTTCTCTTTTAGCAAATTCGCCGCAGCTTCCAGAGTTGCAGGTGCAGCGTAGTCAAATTGAACTGGAATCATGTAATTTTATCCATTATTCAGTTATTCTGCGTCAGTCGAAAAATTTAAGTTGCAGTAGTAGGCGGATTCTGTCCATAACCCACGACCCACGATCTCGCGATCGCCCTACTCAAGAGTCATTATCCCTGGGGATTTCCTGCATCACCCGCCAAACTTTTTCCGGCGTTACAGGCATATCGATGTGAGTGACTCCCAAGTCGGAAAGGGCGTTACAAACAGCGTTGACGATCGCCGGAGGTACAGCCGTAATGCTGACATCACCTGCTCCCTTTGCTCCAAGCGGGTTATGAGGAGTAGGTGTGACAGTGCGATCGAGTTCAAACTTGGGTAACTGGGAAGCTTTCGCGATCGCGTATGTCGTAAATTCGTCTGTCAGAATTCGTCCGTCGCGATCGTATACAGCCTCTTCAAACAGGGCTTGACTGATACCAAAATGGATATTACCGTGCGTTTGACCATCCACGATCGTGGGATTTCCCACATTGCCGAAGTCATCTACTGCTACATAACGAACGACTTCAATCTGACCAGTTTGTTCGTCAATTTCGACCAGAGCAATGTGAGTGCCGAAAGGATAATTGAAATCTGGCGGATCGAAGTAGGCGATCGCTTCCAAACCGGGTTCCATCCCTGCTGGTAAATCCCAAGCGTACCAAAGCGCCAGCGCAATCTCCTTTAAAGTTTTGAACTGCTCGGGCGCACCTATAACATAAAATTTACCTCGATTGACTACCACATCTGACTCTGCCACTTTGAAGATGTGGGCTGCCATTTGACGTGCTTTCGCGTCGATCTTTTGGGTAGCTTTGTACACTGTCGCTCCTTCCACGCTGAAGGAGCGCGAACCATAGCTGCCTTGGGCATAGATAGCACCTTTAGTATCGGAGTGCAGCACTTCAATTTGCTCCAAGTCAACACCAAGTACCTCAGCGATAATCTGAGAAAAAGATGTCACCTGACCCTGACCGTGTGGTTGCGCCCCAGTAATCAGAGTGACATCACCCGTTGGGTGAACGCGAATGTGGGCGCTTCCCCAAGTACTCCCATTCAAACCTATGTCTCTAGCCATAAGGGGGCAGGGACCAACACCTGCGATCGCGACATACGAACCAATTCCAACTCCGAGACGTTTGCCGCGCGTTCTAGCTTCCGCCTTCCGCTGTGCGATGTTGTTGTAATCGATTGTCGTTAGAGCTTTATCGAGCGCTACCTCATAATTGCCAGAGTCATAAGTCCAGCCCAAACCGTTCTTATAGGGGAAGCGATTGGCAGCAACCATATTTTTACGGCGGACTTCAGCCGGGTCCATGCCAATCTGCCGTGAGAAGAGATCGACCATGCGCTCGATCAGGAAAATTGCCTCAGCACGACCAGCACCCCGAGCCGGACCATTGGGAACGAGGTTAGTAAACATACAGTAGACTTCATAGAAGGGATGCTCGATCGCATAGACCCCCGTAATGCTGCAACCTGTGAGGATTGCAGGAGCGCCTGGTCCATTCGTAGCTGGGTAAGCTCCCAAATTGGCGTAGTTCGTGCAATGAAGCGCAGTAATCTGACCTTCTTTTGTCCCAGCTATAGTTACGTACTGGATTTGATCGCGAGCTTGCACCGTAGAGCGGGCTAAGCCTCTGCGCGTGTCAACCCACTTGACAGGGCGACCTAGCTCCTTAGCCAAAAAAAGTACAAGAGCCGTATCTGGGTAAAGATAACCCTTGGAACCAAAGCCGCCGCCAATATGGGGAGCGATGACACGCAGCTTGTTGTAGGGAATACCCATCACGAGTTGAGAGAGCAGAAAGCGGTTACCATGAGGAATTTGGGTGTTTGTCCACAGAGTGTACTCCCCAGTCTCGGGGTTATAATCGCCGATGGAAGCGCGAAGTTCTACGGGATTATGGATTACTCGTTGGTAGCGGATTCTTTGCTTGACGACCACCTCAGCATTGGCGATCGCCTGCTCCGTCGCCTGTTTATTCCCGTGAGAGATGTACTGGTTGAGATTGTTGGGTACTGTGTCGTGTAGTTGAGGTGCATCGGGCTGAAGTGCTTCTTCTGCATTGACGATCGCTGGCAACGGTTCGTATTTCACCTCGATTGCTGGCAGGGCATCATAAGCTTGCTGACGGGTTAAGGCGACCACCACTGCCACAAATTCGCCAATGTAACGAACCCTATCTGTAGCCAGAACAGTTTGGGCTCCGGGTAGTCCGTAGGGGTAGGAGGGAAAACGGGATTCTGCACCACCAGGATTCATGATGCACGGTAGGGGCAGAATGGAACTAGTATCAGCTCAGCTCCAGTAATCACCCGTACAACCCCAGGCATTCGCTCTGCGGCACTGGTATCTATACTTTGGATCAGTGCATGACCGCGATCGCTATGCAAAATTGCCGCGTGCAACAGATGAGGCAGCGTCATGTCAGCTGTAAACTTGGCTTCCCCTCGCAGAAGTTCTGGATCTTCGCGTCGCTTCACTGATGTCCCTAAGATTTTGTTAGCCATGCTGCTCCTGTTTTACGAGCGTGCTGAATTTTTTGCCGAGATTGCCCTTGCTTCGATCTCGCTCACCTTACTGGACGCTATATCCTCCATCGATCAGCATATTGTGTCCGGTGACGAAGGAAACTGCTTTTGAACACAACCACACCACAGCTTCTGCTACCTCCTCTGGTTCGCCAACACGTCCCACGGGATGCGCTGCTGCAAGTTGAGAAACTATATCTTCAGTGGCACTGTTCAACATATCGGTATTGATGGAACCGGGACTCACGACATTGATACGGATACCAGATTTGGCATACTCTATCGCTGCCGATCGCGTTAAAGCAAGGATTCCGCCTTTAGTCGCAGCGTAAGCGGCATAGCCCGCAAACGCAACGATACTAGCGGCAGAAGCCAAGTTCACAATCGCGCCACTCTTCTGTTTGAGCATCGCTGGAATTTCGTACTTGAGGCAAAGCCACGTTCCTTTGAGGTTTACGTTGATATGACGATCCCATTCATCTTCTGACACATCGGTGAGTAAACTGGATGCCGAGATGACACCAGCGCTGTTGCAAGCGCAGTCTAAACGACCGTAAGTATCCATAGTTTTGTTAACCAGCGCTTCTACTTCAGCAGCCTTTGACACATCAGTCTTGATGAAAAGGGCTTCGCCTCCTGCCTCTTGTATGCGACGCACGGTCTCCTGCCCCTCGGCATCGCGACGGCTGGCAGCCACGACTTTCGCTCCAGCGCGTGCAAACGCAAGTGCTGTTGCCTGACCAATACCAGATGAAGCCCCAGTAACAAGGGCGACTTTTCCATACAATCGATCTGTCATAAAACTTTATTTTTTCAGGGAAATAGGTGTTTTTTTGTAATGCTGCATTTCATCAACTGACTTAATGTAAGGAGATACCAATTGAAAAAACTTTGGGAAATACGAACTGTTCCGAAAACCCTGCATATGACCTTCAATGGAATCCCAATCAATACGAAGAATGTAACGATTCGGTTCCTCTACACAATGAGCCAGCTGATAGCCCAGACAGTTAGGAGATTCTGCTAAATATTGCTGCGCCTGTTCGTAAGCAGATTCAAAAGCACTTTCTTGACCGGCAGGAATGTTGTACCTAATGATTTCAATTACCATGAGGTTTTCTCCATAGATGAATTCAATTTGTACGGAAAAGAGCGTAGCGCGTTGGAAACGGAAGTTATCAACTCAATTGACAGTACTTGTGCCACCACCGTCCACTCGGAGGTTCGCGCTGTTGATGAAATCTGCAAGGGGGCTTGCTACATAAGCAACAAGATTTGCGATATCTTCAACCCATGCCAAACGACCAACTTGGTTGTACCAAATCTCTTTGAGTACGTTTTTTTCAATCTCCGCCCAGTCCGTACCCCAGCCTCTGCTAGCTGCGGTTTCGCGGAAAAAACTCTCAAGTCCTGAAGTTCGGACAATGCCGGGGCTGATTGAGTTGCTCGTTACCCCTGTTTGTGCTAACTCCTTGGCTAGGCTCACCGTCAAATTAAGGATTGCCGCTTTGGTAGCTGCGTAGTCGGGCATATTTGCAAAAGGCTGCGTTGCTTCGGTGCTGGCGATCTGAATAATACGCCCCCAGCCGAGTTCCTTCATTTGGGGTACGAGAAGGCGAATCATGCGCACCATAGAAACTACGTTGGCATTGTACATTTGGAGCCATCCATCGGTCGGAGTATCCATCCAGCCTCGGTTGAGAAACATGCCCGCACAATTGACCAAAATATCCACGCCGCCCAGAGACTGCAACGCTTTGTCTGCGGTTTGATATGCGCCTTCATCCGTTGAGAGATCTCCAATGGCAACCACCGCCTTTCCACCGCCTGAGGTAATTTCCCGAGCTACTCGATTCGCCTGTTCTTCCTTGCGAGCGTGTATGACAACGATCGCGCCTTCCTGAGCCAGCACCTTCGCAATGCCCTCACCAATACCGCTACTACTACCGGTAATCAGCGTCCGCTTGTCACGTAGCTGTAAATCCATAAACTTGACTCACAAAAAGTATTGTTTGTCGTTTGACTGTTTTACATTAAAGACTGCTCCTCTTAAAAAATGCAACTTTAATTTTGGGAATTTTGGCAAGTAACTATACTGCCTATACAGCCGTCCTCGCGATCGCACTTGCCAAACTCTCTTACCCCCAATCCCGATGATTTCCAGGTGTGTCAACTTCTAGGCTGGAACTTTAACTTTGTTTAATTTCTGCGCAAAGGCTTTGGCTACCGCATCAGAGGAATAAGGATTCTGCCCTGTGACAAGGTTACGGTCTTCTACTACGTGCGAACCCCAGATAATATTAGCTTTCTCGTAAATGCCACCTAACCGCTCTATTTCAAACTGTAGTATAAAGGGTAGCATCCCTGCTATTGGTGTCACTAGTTCTTCTTCGTGGGAGAAGCAGGTCATGCGGTAACCCTCAAAAGGCCAGCGACCTTCGGGGGTTCTCAGCGCCAAAAGTCCGCTTCCTCCGTGGCAAACAGCTGCTATTGGCTTGTCCAACTCGATCGCCCAACGGAAGAGTTGCGTCATCGTATCCGACTTCGGCATATCCTGCATCGCACCATGACCGCCACTCAGGAAAATACCATCGTAGGAGGCGACTTGTGCTTTAGTAAATTCATCCAAATTTAAAGGTTTTTTGAGATCGGATGATGCCTCAATAAACTCGATAAACTCTCTGGCTTGCTCGGAGTCGTCTACTTGCGATCCTACTGGTCTGACGTACGGCATGAAGTTCGGATCGATGCTGGTTTTATCCACGCTCGGTGCAAGACCACCTATTGTCGCTACATCAACTTCATATCCCTCTTGCTTAAAGATCTGATAAGGAAGGACAAACTCCTCAGCCCAAAACCCTGAAGCATGTTTCTCTCCAGTTGATAGGGTGAGAGTAGCTGAGTTGGTCATCAGTATGAGAATCTTCATGGTATAAAATACACTCCTTGGTATTACATTGGTATTACAGTTGTAAATGGGCGCAGCAAACAGTTTAGTGAATATCTGCGATGATTCGATCCATACAGCGTTCTGCTAAAGCAGCGATCGTGAATGCAGGATTTGTACATCCTGTAGAGCCAGGAATCAGCGCACCATCGACGACATAAAGTCCTCGATAACCAGATACTTGCCCGTAGTCATCGCACGCTTTTCCTAGAACTGCTCCCCCCAGTGGATGGGCAGTGATAACAACATCAGTTTCAGAGGTAGGTTGGTTTGTGGTCGTGGGAGTATAAAATCTCATTTCCGTCACAGGCGTTTTGGTAGAAATGGCATTTTTACTGTCAAGAGTTTTGTAGGTTTTCTCTGTGTCTGCCATGAGTTGGGTTTCTCGGGGATAGTGTAACTTGACAGAATCTGTGGACGCATCATACGTGAAGGTTCCGCTGTGTGAGGGTAGACCCAAACCAAGACACTGTTGCGTTCCTTCAGGACTAGCCCAATTTTCAAGATTTATGAGTACGATCGGGCGATCGAGGTTGTCGAAATTTTCTAGAACTGCACCCGCAGGTCCTCCTTTCCCAGATACAGGTGGTAAATTTGAACGAGTCGCAATGGTATCGCCATTAGAACTCCAAAATTTACCGACGTAGTTATTTAATCTAGGTAATGAACCTGTCGCTTTAGCTTTGACTAAAAGTTTAGAAGTCCCCATAGATCCAGCTGCTAAAAACAAATAGCGACAGCGAAAAGATTTGTGTTCGACAACCTCTCCTGATTCATTTATTTGATGACATGAAACTCGGTAACCAGCTTCAGGACTTTCAGCAATTTCTACTGCTACATGTAGAGGAAGTACTTCTACGAAACCAGTTTTTTCTGCTTGGGATAAGTAATTGCGATCTAAGCTCTTTTTAGCACCGCTATTGATACCCCACCAATGGTCTCCGATAATAGTGGACTGTACTTTTGTACCATCGATCTCTTCACGAACTATATTCCAATCAACAGCTAATTCTAGTAGATGATTGCGGAATCCTGCTTGAGTGGCATGTTGAATAAATAGCCGCGTTGTATCATAGTAAATAGTATTTAAAATATCTGGAGGAATTGGCGAAGGCTGTAAAATTGAATGAACGCGAGGGTAATAAACTGTATTCAATTCATCATAACTAATCGAACTAGGAAAAACCTTCTGAAATAACTCAGGGATGGGTTGATAAATAATACTATTATAAACTAATGAGCCGCCTCCAACTCCAGCACCATTTAAAACAATAATTCCATCTTCAACTAAGGTTTCCATCACGCCTGTATGTATGTCGATCGGCTGCCCAAATATAGTTTCTGGACTAAGCCAAGCGGCTCGACCATCAGGATTATGAGGAGTAGCAAAAGTATTTTGGGCAGGTGTAATCTGCCAACGACGACCTCGCTCTAGCACTACTGTATCGATACCTGCTTGTCCTAAACGTAAAGCTGCAACGGCTCCACCAAAACCACTACCAATAACAAGAGCTTCTACAGATTCATCATTTTTATGTAGCTTATGAACCATAAAACCTCCACATCGCAATTTATGAGCTGTTGTGTATATATTTTGGATTAATTATGTTATTCTTGTTTTTTTTAGGCCAATTCAATTGAATTTCGTTGGCTTTAATATTTCAAAGTTTAGATCTCGCAAAATACAACGGCAAGAGTCAAATTTTTGAAGTAAGGATGTATTCTTTACACTCAAGTAATCAATCGTTGTCGAGAGCGCGAGCAATAGTAAAATGTTTCCGACTTTCACAACAATTTCTGTGGAATCAAACCAAATTTTTAGCGTGATGGAACACTTCTTCACTGAGCCATTCAGTAGTGACTTTTAAATTGTGGACTGGTGTAGGCAGCATCTCTAGGTATGTTAGTTGACGGATTGCATGACCTATCCTGCCTTTAACTTCGTGCTTGTTAAATATTTCAGCAGCAGCCTCTTGCGTACCCAGTTTCATCAACGTTCCGCGCAAGAATATGCGACTAGCCTTGGGTTTCTCACCTGCTGAAACAGCAACTAGGTTACGGGCGATCGCCTTCGCCTGCTGATAGGCAACCTGTGCCAGAGCTGGCTCGGGCTTGAGCAACGTCACGCAGTCGCCTCCAGCAAAAACTTCTGGATAGCCGACTAGGTTAAGGGTTGGCGTGATGAAGGGACGAGCGTGCTTGTCGCGCTGCTCGTCGGGAATCGGAAGTTTTTTGACTAGTGGATTGATGGCTGTACCTGCCGTCCAAATCATCGTTTCAGCTTCAAGCACGGCAGGTTGGTTGTCGCGGGTATACTCCACTTTACCTGAATCTAGAGCAGTGACAGCAGCTCCAGTCAATAGTTCAACTGGAACGACATGCTTCTGTAGAGCAGCATAAGCAGTCTCGCGCAAACAAGCGTTCACATCACCAGAGAGAATATTTTGACTGCGATTCATCAACACTAGTCGGATCTCGTGAGGATTACCACCTAACTTGGCATACCAGGTAGGCAATAAATCCGCCAGCGTGTTTGCCAGTTCGACACCCGTTGGACCTGCACCGATGACAGCAATCGTCAGTAATTTCTGCCGCAACTGGGAATCTTCAATTTGGCTAGCGCGTTGTAGAGACTGGCGTAAATGCTGACGCAGGGCAAGGACATCCAGCCCACTGCGAAACGGGAAAGAGTACTCTTCAGCTCCCGGGGTTCCAAAGTATCCTACTGTGCTTCCTACAGCAAGCACGAGATGAGTGTAGGTATAATGCAAGCCAGAAGCCAGTTCGATCTTGCGTCCGGCTAAGTCTATATGCTCAACGCTGTCCTGCACGAACGTCACGCCGCTTCCTTGAAGCAGTTCCTCATATTGGGGCCAAACCTGGTTTGCATCCATCTGCCCGTTGAGAAATTCAAATAGTAGGGGCTTAAAAACAAAACGCTCGGAGCGATCAATCAAAATTATCTGACCCGTATAGCCTAGATGACTCAGGTAAAGGGCAGTAAACAATCCAGTAAAACCACTACCCACGATCGCAGTTCGCAGCGTTGATTGGCTCATTTGACCTCCAAAGATGTACCAGATTGGGATGAAATCGAGAAGCTGAGCGGTAGCGAACGAAGTAAAAACTAAGCAGTTGATTAGTCCGTAAATTTTGGATTTATGAGTGGCAATTTCGATCTGTGATTTCCTAAATAGTAAGAAGTACAAAGCACGGTTGCAAGGGTCGCTCTTTCGGAGTAAGTCTGTATTCTTTGTACAAAAGAAGCAGAACAAATCGAGCGATCGCAACGAAAATAAACCCAAGGTTTTAAATCCGCTCGACCTATATTTTGTTATTGATATTCCTAGCGATCGCAGCCACCGATCGCCTGAATTTGTTCAGAGTTGCTTTGCCAGCAATTTATGAGCTGGAAAACCACTTGAAGAATTGTCCAAACAATGTGGTGTTTCTGATGAAACCCTTTCATCGCTGCATTTTTCCAGCTTTTGTCCTGTACTGAGCGAAAAAAAAACAAACTTACTCAGAAATATTAACCCTAGTGACCTTGCAGCCTCACTCTTAGAATGGGCGAGTATACATCGACCGTCAAACACGAGGCTAAATAAATGCTACCAGTGCGATCCCTTTATTGCTCAAATTCTTTTTTCATATGCTTGAAACAGAAAAAATTTTCATTGCTTAATCTTTTTTAATTCTTGTTTGCATTTAATATTATTTAGAAAAACAAACCTACGACTTTATTTCGACTTAAGATTTAGCAAAAAATATCAAGTCAAAGTAAAAAAAGTAAAAGTATACTAATGGAAAATTAAAATGAAATACAACGCTTTACTAACAGCAAAAGTCATAGGTGTAGCCCTTCTAGCTTCCACCTTCACTAGTAGCTGCAAATCGAGTACGCTTCCTGCTACAGCAAGCAAATCCCCTGCTGCTATTCCTATCAAGTTGCAAACACTCAAATCTAGTTTAGTTCAAGATAATTCTGAATTTGTCGGAACGTTAGAAGCTGTCAAGAGAGTTGTCCTACAACCAGAGATTGAGGGTCGGATTGTTAAAATTCACGTCTCCAATGGAGATCGAGTTGACAAGGGAACGCCAATTGTACAGCTCCGCTCCGATCGCACTCAAGCCGAATATGCCAGTGCTATTGCTAAGGTCAACTCTGCTAGAGCAGTCAGCATCACTGCTTTAGCGCAACTAAAAGCAGCAGAAGCTAACAAAATTAAAGCTGCATCGGAAGTAGAACTTCAGAAGATACAATATCAGCGAGCCGAGCGACTAGTCAACGAAGGAGTACAAGCTAGGCAGCAATTAGATATTGCACATAGAGATTTGAATACAGCCATTGCAGCCCTCCATGCTGCTGAGGAAGATGTAGAAGCTGCCAAATCCAGCTCTAATCAAATGAAGACTGAAATTAAGCAGGCTCAGGCAGAAGCAAATGCTGTCAATGTCTCTCTTCAGTACAAACAAGTGCTAGCACCGATCGCAGGTGTAGTTGGAGATTTTCCTGTCAAGGTGGGAGACTACGTTAATATCGGTCAAACTCTGACCAACATCACCCAGAACGATTCGGTAGACCTACGGCTCTCGGTTCCGATCGAACACTCATCTCAACTAAAATTAGGGTTGCCTGTAGAATCGATCGACCCCAACACAAATAAGCGCATAGCCACAGGCAGTATTTCTTTTATTAATCCTCAAGTCAACACTGGCGACCAAGCAATCTTAGCTAAAGCTCGCTTTTCTAATCAACATGGGAAATTACGTGATGGCGAATTTGTCAAAGCAAGAGTGATTTGGAGTCAAAGCCCTGGAGTCTTAATCCCTACGGATGCCGTATTTACCATCGGCGACCAAAGCTTTGTTTATAGCGTCGAGCAACAAGGGAGCAAAACAGTCGTGCGGCAAAAGCCCGTACAGTTGGGAAATATCAAAGGTCAGAAATATCAGGTACTCAATGGAGTGAAGCCAGGAGAAAAGATTGCTGTCACGGAAATTTTGAACTTAAGAGATAACGCCCCCGTGCAGCCGATAGCGTCTGAATCCTAAATCTTAAGCAATAGCTCTGTTCTACTGTCCCAACACTTCCACTATCCCAAAAATTAATAGGAACTCCTGGACTATGCTGTTGAGTATTGCTAACACTTTCATCAAAAGACCGATCTTAACTACAGTTTGCACTGTACTGATTCTCTTGATTGGCGGAATTTGTATTCCCCTGCTTCCTTTGGATAAGCTGCCGGAAATGGCTCTAAAGCAGGTGACTGTAACTGCTAACTATCTGGGTAGTGATGCCAAAACCTCTGAGGAAAACGTCACCACCGTTCTGGAGCGGCAAATCAATGGCACAGAGCGGGTCGTATATATGTCTTCTCAAACGACGAATAATGGTGATACGAGTATCAACATTTCTTTCCCGACGGAAATGGACAGGAACACTGCTCAAGTTCTTGTCCAAAATAATGTTGCCGTTTCTCAAGCCGAGCTACCTGAAGAGGTAAACCGAACTGGTGTCATCACCCAAAAACAATCTCCCACGATTACGATTGCTTACGCCTTTTATGCCGACAAGGATAAGAACGATCGATTTACGTACAATCCTGTTTTCGTGAGTAACTATGTCGATCGCCAAATTCTCGATGAAATCAAGCGGATCGAGGGGGTGGGGAACGCCGTAATTTTGGGAGAACGGAAGTATGCCATGCGGATCTGGCTTAACCCCGATGCCCTTGCCGCTAGACAATTGACGGCTCAGGATGCGATCGATGCCATTTCAGAACAGAATATTCAGGTAGGAGCAGGCAAAATTGGTCAGCAGCCCACTCCATCCGAGCAGCGTTACGAATTTGCCCTGAGAGCGGCTGGTCGATTCACGACTCCCGAAGAAGCCGAAAATACAGTGGTGAAAGTCGGTGCGGATGGTACGCTGATCAGAATTAAAGATGTGGGTCGAGCGGAAATAGGGGCGCAAGATTATAGTACCAATGCCATGTTCGATGGCGCGCCAGCAGTCGGTCTTTTAGTCTACCAACTTCCTGGTACAAATGCCTGGAACACGGCTAAGTTGGTCAAAGAAAAAATGGCGGAGCTAGAACAGAATTTTCCGCCTGGATTGAAAGCAGAAGTTGCCTTAGATAATACTTTATTCGTGGCAGCTTCCCTCGACGAAGCCTTTAAAACTCTAATCGATGCGATCGCGTTGGTGTTCTTAGTCATCTTCATCTTTTTACAGGACTGGCGCACCACTATCGTTCCTGCTATTGCCATTCCAGTTTCGCTAGTTGGGGCAATGGCTTTAGCGTTTGTATTAGGATTTAGTCTCAATCAACTGACTTTGTTTGGCATCATCTTAGCAACTGGTCTTGTGGTAGATGATGGAATTGTGGTGGTGGAGGCAATATCTGCAAAGTTAGCTCAAGGAATGAAACCACTGCAAGCAGCTCTAGATGCTATGGGGGAACTGACAGGGGCGGTTGTCGCGACATCAGTTGTACTCATGGCGGTGTTTATTCCCGTGACTTTCTTCCCTGGGACGACAGGAATTGTCTACAAGCAATTTGCGCTGGTTATTGCTTTCTCGATCGCCATTTCTACCTTTAACGCCCTGAGCTTCTCTCCTAGTATGTCAGCTATTCTCCTGCGAAGGCAGGAGGAAGTACACGGACCTTTGGGAGTCTTGTTTCGTTGGTTTAATCAGGTTTTTGACTGGTTCAAAACGGGATATACCAAGACAGTAGAATTTCTGATTCGGGTTCGGCTGCTTGTCATTCCTGTTTTTATTGCCGGATTGATCGCGACGGGTTGGATCTATCAGACAACTCCTCAAGGGTTTATTCCTGAAGAGGATCAGGGCTATTTGTTTGCTATTGTCGAAGCTCCAGCGGGGGTTTCTTTAAACTACAGTGCCGACCTCTTGACGCGGATTACTGAAGAAGTGATGCTACCGTTACCCGAAGTCGAACATGCATTTGGCACTGCTGGCTATGGGTTTGAAGGAAATGCTAGCAACAAGACACTTCTATTTGTCAAGTTGAAAAACTGGGAGGAGCGTCCTGGCGCAGATAAGTCAGTTTTTGGGGTTCTGCAAAAGGTTAACCAGGGGTTACAGGAAAAAGTTCCAGAAGCCCGGGCAATTGCCGTCAACGCACCGCCAGTGGATGGATTAGGTTCTACAGGTGGGTTTGAGCTATACATCCAAAATAAAGCTGCCCTGCCTATGGAAGCGCTGATCGACAATACCCAAAAGGCGATCGCCGCAGCCCAGAAACGACCGGAATTGGCGGGAGTGTTTACTCAATTTACCTTCGGTACGCCAATGATGCAAATTTCTATCGATCGCAGCCAAGCCAAGGCACAGAACATCGAAATTAACGACATTTTCAATACCTTACAGACATATTTAGGCGCACGATACATTAACCAATACGTTCTTGGCGGGCGGCTGTATCGAGTTTATGCCCAAGCAGAAGGAACGGTGCGCTCTAATCCCGAGGATATAAGTCGTTTGTACGTACGCTCTCAAGATAACAACCTCGTCCAACTGAGCAATGTCGTAAACTTGACAAGATTGAACTATCCGCCAATTGTGAGCCATTACAACGCCTATCCTGCGATCAAAATTCAAGGCGCAGCAGCACCAGGCTATAGTACAGGACAAGCCATACAAGCGATGGAAGAGGTCGCTCAAGAAGTGTTGCAACCGGGATTTGGCTACGCCTGGACGGGAACTGCTTTTCAAGAAAAATCCTCTGGGGGTGCTGCACCGATTATTTTTGGTTTAGCTTTTGTGATGGTCTTTCTGGTGCTAGCCGCTCAGTATGAAAGCTACGTCGATCCCACCATCATTATGATTACAGTACCCTTGGCGATCTTGGGTGCTATTGGTGCAGTTGTCTTACGGGCAAATATTTTTCAAGCTGGTGGAGTTTGGCCAGCGGTTAACAATAATATCTATGCCCAGGTAGCTTTGGTGATGTTGATTGGTCTAGCGAGTAAGAACGCAATTCTGATTGTAGAATTTGCCAACCAGTCGTTAGAGACAGGTATGGATATTACCCAGGCAGCAATTCGAGCTGCTAAAGAACGCTTGCGACCGATTCTGATGACTGCCTTTGCTGGTCTTGTCGGTTTCTGGCCCCTGGTAATTGCTAAAGGAGCTGGAGCAATGAGTCGTTGGTCTTTAGGGACAGCGCTTTTTGGTGGCTACCTCATTTCGACAATCTTGAGCTTGTTTTTAGTACCAGTGCTGTACGTCACGATCAAGAAACTAGAAGAGCGTTTCTTAAAATCAGGTAAATCAGGTTTACCTGGCGAGTCAGGATTTCAACAACCGCAGATTCAAGACGAGAGGGAGCAGGCTCTTCCCAATTTTCAAGCTTCTTCTCAAAACGAATGAACTATTCGATTTAGTCAAGTAGTATTCCGAGGTAACGGCAATGTTTCGTAAATGGAATTTCAACGACTATCTTAACCACATCTTGTTTGCTGTCACCATTTTCTATCTGTTCTATTCCTTTTTCTTACACCACTAATCCAATTTCCTCTATAGGACAACTATGAAGGTCAGGCTAATTATTTTGTCAGGAATTATGACCGCTCTTGTCGGCGTAGTTATTAGTTTAGCTGCTACCAAAATTGGTCAGCGTAACTTTAATCAACTTCAATACGAAAGCCAGTCTTACCAAAATTTGCATAAAAAATATGCTTTGATTGGTGCTAGTTTAGGATTCCTTGTCGGTGCTGGACAAGAATGCATTCGGGAGCTGAAGACTGCAAGGGATAAAGAAATAGAGCAATAAAACAAGTAGCAGCTCGTTTGTTTATCTTATCAGAAACTCAAAACAAGTACTTTAATTAGGAATCTAATGTCTACTACACATGAGTCTGAAATCATTGCTCGTTTAGCCGTAATGGAAGAGCAATTACAGCAATTCAACCAGCTTTTCTCTTGCCTTAGCGAACGAGTTACTCAGTCAGAGGATAATTTGCGACTAGTTGCAGATATCCACAAATACAAAAAGCTACGAGATTTATTAGCAGCAGGGAATTTACAAGAAGCGGACTGGGAAACTATTCGGGTCATCCTGGCAATAACAGGACAGCGAGAACTAGAATCTATTACCCCTGAAGACGTGAAGCAATTTCCCTGCAACGAACTGCACGTAATTGATAGCCTCTGGACAAGTTATAGCAAGGGTCGCTTTGGCTTCAGCGTGCAGATACAGATTTATCAAAACGTAGGTGGTTCTCTTAATACCACTATTGCCCAGGATAATACAGTTATCGAACGCTTCGGCGATCGCATAGGTTGGCGCGTAGATGGCAAATGGCAAAAATGCGATCGCCTTGATTACACTCTTGCTGCGCCGATAGGCTGCCATCCCTCGCGGTGGTGGAATTCGCCCTTTGGTTCAAAAATGACTAACTATTTCTTCAATCGCCTGCTCACATGCAATCTCTAGATCGGCAACAGCATAGCTAAAATTGCTATGTTTTCGTGCCGATCGAGAATTACTAAATGTTAACTTGTTCGCAATCTTATACTCGCCAAGAACAACTGCTGCTGGGAGCAACTTTAATTAACTCTTCAACATTTTGTAGCATAGTGTTGCAAATTACATCTAAGGGTAGATCGTTGGCATCGTAACCAAAAGGTTCTTCTATTTCCGAGCCAATTTGTTCGATACTTAACAAAGTGAAACTTACAAAAGCCATAATTAAACCAGTCCACCAAGTCAAGTTTTTAACTAATTCCAGCGGCAGTATTAAGCAATAGATTAATACCAGTAACCTAAATTTAATGGAATAGATTAAAGGTAGTGGTGTTTTCAAAATGCGCTCGCAGCCTCCCAAGATATTGATTAACTCATCTAGCAGAGCGTGCAAGGCAGTTAGTTGATAGATATTCAAACAATTACGTTCGTACTGATGTTGCAGATAATCTCTGATCCAAAAGACAATTTGTAGTGGAGAATGACGAACGGATTTGAGTTGAAAATACTGGTTTTCTGACATCAATGAAGCTAACTGCTTATCCACTGATTCTGCTCTTAGATGTAATTTCATGGCAATTGGAAAAGCTACTAACAGCTTGAGTACTGCCTCTTTCTCTACTCTTTCTTGATGTGACTTATCTTTAACTACAATGTAAATTCCTTGAGCTAAATTCCGAACTGTATTGACTAGCCTTCCCCAAAGTTTGCGGGCTTCCCAAAAGCGATCGTGAGCTGTATTCGTGCGAAAAACTAACAATAAAGTTAGACCTACGTTGAAACTTAAAATGGCATTAGTAATGACATCATTTTTTTCTGGAAACACTATTTTTGTGTCAAAATAGTGGATTAATGATATGAAAAAACCATATCCACTACAAAAAAGTACCCAAGGAAAAATGACTGGAATAACTGTTCTTTCAAGCCGTATAATGACTCGAAACCAATTTAGTGTTTCACCAGTGTACAGGTGATGCTTTCCTTTAAATGTGTTTCTTGCCTTATTGAGCAAACGCTTGCACTGCTCTAGGGCGTTATTAGGCTTGATAAAGTTCATATTTTACAACTCCATTAACTCCGATAAACCCGAGCGTGCGCCAGCTATGGGGTCAGGTACAGGCAGTGGATCTTTAATCGGGACAAATTGACCTAAGTTGGCATTATAGGCAATGACATTTCCACTCTCAATCTCATAAACCCAGGCATGAAGAAAGAGTTGCCCCGATCGCAGTCGAGAGCGAATGACTGGGTAAGTCTCTAAGTTTTCTATCTGCGTCAAAACGTTTTCTTTAACGGTAAGACTTAAAAGTTCCTCGCCTTCATATTCTTGATAGTTATCCTGAACTAGGCGACGAGTGGCTGCTGCATAATGCTGTAACCATTCGTAAACCAAAGGCATCTCTTGAGCGAGGCTGCCTAACTGCAACAACCCCTTCATAGCGCCGCAGTGAGAATGACCGCAGATAATAATATCTTTAATCCCTAAAGCCTGAATCGCATATTCAATTGCTGCGGCTTCAGTAAAATTTGCAGTACCAAAAGGTGGAACGATGTTACCAACATTGCGAATGACAAACAGTTCGCCTGGTTGAGTTTGAGTAATCAGATTTGGATCGATTCGAGAGTCAGAGCAAGTGATAAAGAGTACCTGGGGAGCCTGACCTTGAGCCAGCCGCCCAAACATCTCTTGGTGAGAGCAAAAGTAATTGATTCGGAACTTCTCTACACCTTTAACCATATCTTGCATGGACATTGCTTGATACCTCGCTAAATGGATAACTACAGGAGAGCGGGCGAACAAATACGTATATTTAAAAACTTATTTCTATAATTTTTTTAATGAATTCATTAATTTAGTCGTAGCGACATTTATTTTTACGATCGCCTTCTCTAATCCAGCTTAAAGTTACTTAAAAGAGCGCTGCTAGTCAATCCATTTGGAGGCGAACGCAGGGTATCTTATCCGACAAAATAGCACTGCACATATCGCATGTATGGATTTCTAAATGAGCATTTTTCGGAGCCTCAAATAAAATACGTTGACCTGAGAAAATAACGCGCTCAAAGTGATAATATGAAACATTCGTAATCCGGAGAATCTGAATTTTTCGAGTGCTATTCACATAGCAACAAAGAAGCTTTAGAGAACGCTGAGTTTGTGGAGGAGCAAATATAAGAGCCATCTGTTACAATTTTCCTACCAAATCAAATTGTCAGATTCAGTCCATCGCATTTACACTAATACAGTCATGAAACATAAAATGTTTCTTATTGAAACAAAATACTTTCATTAGTTTTAAAACTATTTGACTTGAAACCGCTTAAACATCTGAGTATATCGGTAACAGATCCTTCGGCTAGAAAACTATATTTTTCATTAAGCTCGAATGATTTAACGACAATCTCTTCAAAGTTTGGATCGCTGACAATCCGATTAAATATTGTTCCGTTAAAATAATCAAAAACACTCGCTTCATCCTCAAACAGATAAATACCCCCTGCTTTTGAAGTAGTTTCATTGTTAATCATCCAAATTTTCTGGATTAGCCCCGGAACTTGAGCAAGCGCTTGAGTAAAATCTAGCATAACTGTTCTGCTACTAGCTGTTTTCTTCTGCGAGCGATCGCGCTTGAAATCGATTTGGATAATTTTTGCCATTTTTCTCATCAACTCGATTGATTGAAACAAGGCGTACTTCGTCTACGGTCATCGCAGCTTAAATAAACAAGGTTAAATAAAAACTAGTTTTTCTCAGCTCTCGATTGGCGACCAATTGTATTTTCATAAATATGAAAAAGCGGAACGTATTGTGAAAGACATAGATCGTATACACAATACGTTCCGCACTGCTTCCGTCTATTGGTTGTTAGGAACGTGACTTTGTATTAGTTTATGTCTCTCTAAATACAAATACAAGGGCTAAACTTTGGGGACAAGTCTGCTATCTTTTTTCTGGTTCTCAATTGAAGTGAAGACTAGCAGATTTATTCCGTCTCTACTTGCTAAAAGTTCCAGTTAGTTTCTTTAACTGAAGATATGCTTCTTCTGGAGTCAGAGCAGCAGATTCCTTTTCGTTAGGGATATAGAATTCCCAACTATCTGGAAAGTGGCGGACGACAAAACTTGGAATTAACCCTAACTTAATTGCCTTTTTTGCTAATTCTTCTGCTTGTTCTGCCAGAGTAATTTCATCGTGAAATAGATGTTGGTTCATGATTTGAATAACCCCCAATAAATAGCATCTACAAGTTTCTACAGAAAAGCCTCATTCAAGTTCTCTTGACCAATTGTTATATTCTGATACAGAATCTCAACAATCTCTTGTATACAAACCTGTAGTCTTTGAGCTTCTACAGCAGTTATAGTTTTGGCTCTTTGCTCAATCAGATTGCTTGGCTTTTCCTCTTTCAGGTCTACTTGCAAAAGTGGAACGCTCCTACCTTGATATTTTCTCCGCCAAGCCTGTGGAGTCAATCCGTGGAACCGGAGAAATAAGCGACTGAAATGCCGTCTATCAAAATAACCTACTGCTTCAGCAATCTGCTCTACTGAATGACCGGTTTCAAGTAATAGACAGCGTGCTTCTGCCATGCGGCGTTCCACAATCCAGCTCAGCACAGTTTTTCCAGTTTCCCGCCGCACCAGGTCAGTCAGGTACGCCG
Source organism: Chroococcidiopsis sp. SAG 2025 (assembly GCF_032860985.1). Lineage (GTDB taxonomy): Bacteria > Cyanobacteriota > Cyanobacteriia > Cyanobacteriales > Chroococcidiopsidaceae > Chroococcidiopsis. Next base: position 3,576,873 of record NZ_JAOCNC010000001.1, on the reverse strand, counting down.
GAGAACGACCAACTGCTTCAGCCACCTCTCGCAGACTAATTGAATCACAATAGCGTGCTTCGATAAATTCAAAAACTTTACTCAAAAGAGGATGAGACTGAAGCAAGAACTTTTGAAATCCCACCATTCTAGCATTTTCAATCAGCGAATCTATATCAATAGTGTGGAATTCTTGGCTCTCAAGTAAGCGATTAGAGTTCATAAAATCACACCCATTACTTTAAGAAACTGCAACTTTCTTCTTGGCTTTTCCTACACTCAATCGAATTTGGAATTTTTTCACTCCTCATTACTTAAAAACAATGCTTTGAGTTAGCTTTTCGTCCGAATAACTACTAAGTTTCTGGTTCGCGTCTGAGCCAGTATAAAAATTCATTTGGTGCATAAACATCGCGAGAAAAATCTAGATGCGCGCTTTTTAAATAGCAGCCGCCTCGGTGTCCGCGTCGTAGTATAGTCTCATTACCTTTAGCAATTGTTTCATTGATCTCGTTATCTATACAGCACCATTCCGTATAGACGACTTCATCATGGAACATCACAATGGGCCAACTCATCGTGACACCTGGCTGAGCGGTAATTGCCCACCAATGTTCTTCTCTATGCTTTACTGCGGTTCTGCCGTAAAAAGGTCCGTCCGCACAAAGGTATACCAGTCCATCAGTGTACTCCCTTGCTAAAATATCACCCCGCCCTTGTCGCCAGGCTTCACAATGCGTAGACCACCAATCTTTGTTTTCTCGTTTTATTTGTACTAGGCTATAGTTTGTGGTAATTTGAGGAAGTGCCTCCTCGCGCAGAGATATGTATGCTTCTGCGTCGTTGAGTAGCTTTACCGCTAACTCGTTGGAAATCAAATCTGGCTTGGAATAATCTGTAAGCAAATCTCTGTAGTAATTGAACCGCTGCATCACCTAAAAACCTCTACTATGTAAAAAGGAGTAGAAGCTGAATTGTGTTGGAATCGTCAATCCTTTGGTTGACTGTAGAGTTTGATGTCTGCGTGGAAATTATTGCCAGTGACTACCAATGTGCTACTTGGATCGGCTTTTAGCAAGTAAAGATAAAAAAGATAAGCAAAAAATCGAAATTTCTATGAAAACCTTTGGCTGGAAGTTGCTCTAACTTCCATTGGAAAAGGATTTCAGTAATTAGCTGCTATAAACGCTAGAATTGGCTAACGTTCTTAAATTTAGTTTTTTATCGACGATCGAGGAATTACTTATATTGCTTGCTTAACTTATGGCGATCGCATAGCTGTGACTGAAGCGTTAGTGTATCCTATGTTGCGATCGCCACAGTAAAATAATCATACCTTATCACTAATATTTGACAAACTAAACTGGTGTTATCTACTCACCCTCGTGAATTTTATAAAGTTTTAAAATTTAAGCAAGTTAAGCCGACAATCTAAAACTTAAGAATGTTAAGAAATTATAAAAATTTGTCTTTTCGTACACTTTTGGAAAGCTGAAACTATTTCCAGCTTTAGCTTTAAGCTACTGTTGACATCCACAAATTCAAGTTTTTTTCTTAACTTTGTTATCTTTGCTTGGAAAATTATCTTGAAGCTAGCAAACTGAAATTCATAACGCCTCTCTCGATAGACGCATTCGAGAAGGCAGGGCGAAATCGACAGAAGTAGCACTACGTATCTTGTCCTCACGATCGCAAATAAATCTGCTATTTAGAGATGAGGAAAGTCGTCCAATACTTTTTGATGCACGATTAAAGCTGTTTGTCAACCTTTATTGGAGCTAGTTCGCTAACAATGAACGCTAAACATCAAACCGAGGAAGTGCAAATGACCGAACAGTTTGAGGCTGGCGAACAAACATCTGAGATTTCTATACCATCGCCAAGTGACATGACTTCTTTCAAGAGTGCTGAATCAGCGGGTTTTGTAGCTGATACAACAGTGGTGAAAACTGCTAGCTGCTCTTGGCAGTATACATCTAATAGTAGCCAGCCTAATAGTAACCAACAATCTGCAACTGATGATGCATCGACGGGTTTTGTGGCTGATGCAGCAGTGGTGAAGACTGCTAAACGCACTTGGGCGCATCAACCTAGTTCTGCAAAGCAAGGCATTATCTTCAGTGAAAAGTCAGTTGACGCAAGCAACAAAGCTAAAACTCAAAAGCAGTTGGATGGAGCAATAGCGTTAGCTTGGAGTCGGGTGAAGACTCGCCGCAGACCACCTGCTTTGACCCGCGCACGTTGGGTATGGCGATTGGCAGGTTCTTATCATCTAACCTACTCTACGCCAGAACTGATGGAGACAGCTGCTTGGCGCTTCGCTTCAGCTGGACGCATGGTTTTAGCTCAGTGGGCTGCACAAAAAGCCAGTGAGGAAGCGGGTCACGACCGACTCGCCCTGCTCGATATCCAGTCTATGGGATATAAGGCTGAGGCTGTGGTGAAAGAACTTGTTCCCCCAGCAGCAGCAACTTTGGTAGATTATTTCACTCGAAGCGTACAGGCAAGAGATCCGATTGGTTGTGTTGGTTATTCCTATACAATGGAGCGTTTAGCTATGGGAATCAAAGAAGATTACATCCAAAGGGTAGAGGCTTTGCTGCCACCTAATACCCATGCTACTCGTTGCTTGCGGGTACATAGTGGTGTTGGTAATGATGTCGGACACGTAGACGAGACAGTAGAGATGATGACTGAGCTTACATCTGATGAGCGTGTCCAGGTGGCAAAAGCTTGCTACGAGACTGCACTGCTGTGTTTCAGTCCACCCAGTCAAGATTACATATCAGAGGAGGAACTAGCGCATGTGTTGAAAGCATTAGAGTAAACAAGCACTGATGAAATCTGATTGTCAGCTATTCGCGTATAAACAAAACTTGTCCGCAACACTCTCAACAAAACTACTCAATTACAAGGAGAAAATCATGGCAACTTTAACAGCTACAGCGATCGATCGGCAATCTTTGGATTGTGATTATGATACAAGCAGCCTGACTGAGAGCATCTTCAAATCTTCGGATGACATGGAGTTTGATATGGAAAGCATTTTGATTAAAGCATTTGAGCAAGGATTACCAACGGACATTCTCGCCAATGTTTGATAGCTTCCGCCGATCTATTCCTTTTCCTGGAGCAGGCTTAGTTAACAATATCTATCTCTGAATAGGTTGTTACGCTCAGTTGTAGGATGGGTAGAGAGAGCTTTACCCATCCTAACTTTATATAGTTCACATGACAATTTCCTAGTGACAAATCTTGCACCTTGCTGTTTCAACGGCAAGAGCAATAGCGAGTACATAAGCAAAACCTAACGAGCGTAGGTTACAAAACTGCTGATTTTTGTTCATTGTGCTGACTTAGTTTGTCTAGGCATGAACTACATTTATCAAATATTTTTATTAACTGCCCCCAGCGCTTTGAGCGTCGTCACAGTCACTTGGGTCAAGCCTGTAACCTCCGTTATGTTCATGCGTTCGTAGAGTTTCTCAGATCTGAGAGTTTTTACACACTCACCTGTTTTTACATCCCATAGTCTAATTGTCTCATCCTCACTACCGCTAGCCAGAGTTTGATTATCTCGACTCCATGCAACTGACCAGACCCACGCCGTATGTCCTGGCAAAGTCTTGAGGCATTCACCAGTGCTGACATCCCAGAGTTTGAGCGTGCAATCTTGACTACTACTAGCTAGCGTTTGGCTGTCTGGACTAAAAGCAACTAGTTGCAACCAACCCTTATCTACCTGTAAAATTCTTTTACATTCACCAGTGCTGACACTCCATAACCTTAACGTTTGATCCGAACTGGTACTTGCTAGCAATTCACTATTCGGACTAAAAGCAACTGACCAAACCCAACTCGTATGCCCTTCTAACGTTTTGAGGCAATTACCAGTGTCGATATCCCACAACTTGAGTGTCTGGTCTAAAGCACCACTTGCTAGCATTCTCCCACACGGACTAAAAGCAACTGACCAAATTGCAGCATGATGTCCCTGGAACGTTCTTAAGGCTTGACCAGTGCTGACATCCCACAACTTTATTTTTCGATCCTCGCTGCTACTTGCCAACATCTGACTGTTAGGACTCCATGCAATTGACCAGATTGCAGCCCCATGTCCTTGGCAAGTTTTCAAGGTTTGACCAGTGCCGACATCCCACAACCGAACCGAGGAGTCATGACTGCCACTTGCTAGTTTTTGACGGTCAGGACTCCATGCAACTGACTGTACAGCAGCCCGGTGTCCTTGAAAAATTTTCAGAGTTTGACCAGTGCTGACATTCCACAGCCGAATCTCAGAGTTCTGACTGCCACTAGCTACGGTCTGCCCATTAGGACTGAAGGCAACCGAGAGTGTTTGATTGGTATACCCTTGGAAGGTTTTGCAGCAAAGACCCGTGCTAACACTCCATAGCTTTACTGTTTGGTCGCGGCTGCCACTTGCTAGGAGATCGCCTTGCGGACTGAAGGCAACTGAAGATACCCAACTAGAATGTCCCTGAAAGGTTTGAAGGCATTCACCGTTGCTGATATCCCATAACCTGACTGTTTGATCGTGGCTACCACTGACTAGAAGATCGCCTTGCGGATTAAAAGCAACCGACCATACTCCATTAACATGTCCCTGGAAAGTTTTGAGGCATTTACCACTGCCGAGATCCCATAACTTTACTGTGCGATCTTCACTGCCACTCGCCAGTGTTTGTCCACCAGGACTAAATGTAACCGATCTGATTGGATTAGCGTGTCCCTCAAAAGTTTTGAAACATTGACTGGTATTAATATTCCACAGCTTGATTGTGTTGTCAGCACAGCCACTGGCTAACACCTTTCCATCAGGACTGAAGACAGTAGAAAGCACATAATTCGCATGTCCCTGGAAGATTTTAAGGCATTTACCATTGCGGACGCTCCACAACCGAATTGAGGAGTCGTCGCTACCACTGGCTAAGATGTTACCATCTGGACTCCATGCAACTGACCACACCTCATTCTCATGTCCCTCCAAGGTTTGAACGCATTGACCTGTAGCAATTTCCCATAACTTGACCTTGTAGTCAACACTACCACTAGCAAGGGTACTGCCATCAGGACTAAAAGCAAGTGATGTAACCCAGTTAGTAAGTAGCTAGGCAGATTTAAACATAAAACGTTCCAGTGTCCATCCCCCTTGTTGACTTCGATTCTCCATGCCCTCAATCATGGCATTCGCTAAATCATACTCGTTATCAAAAATCCTTCCGGCTATTTCATGGGTTTTGAGTTGATGCCACTGCGCTTCAATCAGATTCATATGTGAACTGTATTGGGGGAGAAAAAAGAGATATAGCCCTTTCGACTGCCACTGCTGCCAGTGCTCACGGGCAAGATGACTGGTATGAGCCGAACCATTATCTTGCACCACGACTGTGAGCCGTCCGGTTTGTAGCAATGTCTGCTCACTCTTTTGGGCAAGGAGCGTTCATCACTTTAACATAGCGTTCCTTGTGGAAACTGCCTTGTACCAGAGCATAGTCAAACGACTGCTCTGGTTGCCATATCCCTAGAATACTAATGCGGTCTCCATAGGATTTGACCTGCTCTTCGGTGTTTCTGCTCTCCAATGCGAGAGTAACTATAACTGACTGGACTTTCCAGACAACATCCCGATTCGTCAAGATACTTCAGGTCAATGTACCCTTCACAGGCAGCTAGTTGGAGTGTGTCTAAGTCGGCTTGCTTGAGTGCTTTGTACTCAGGATCTTGTCTGCCCCGTTGCGAGTGTCGAGTCCGCTTCCAACTAAAGCCCTTTTTTTTAGAATGCGGCGAATCCGGTCAGCACTTAGGTTTACCTGTCGTTCTTGCTCTAGCTTCTGGGCTAGCTGTTGACTATTATAGGTTCTGGCTTCTTGCTCTAGGCATTGTTCTAGGTAGGCCATGTCTGCTTCTTGCCATTTGGCTTTAGCTCCTCGTCCACTAGCATCCCATAATCCACCTAACCCTTGCTGCTGCCAACGGCGGATGGTTTCGCGCACTGTCTGCTCTTGGCACTCAAAAATTTCGGCAATCGCTGGCACTACCCATCCTTGAGCATTGAGTCGAAGCATTTGTGCTCGATCTCGGGTACGTTGAGCAACGGTTTTGGCAACCCGAAGTTCACTCAACGTCCGGTCTTCTGACTCTGTCAAAACGATACGTAAAGGAGCAGGCATGAGTGGTCAAAATCAGCAAGTTTTTGGCTTTTCTCTATCTTACGTTTAATTATGCCCTACTACTTATGTGCTTGACAGGTGAGGACTGGTTTGCCATCTGCAACTTGGTACAAGCGAATTTCGCCATTGCTATCACCCATTGCCAATAGTTTACCATCAGGGCTAAAAGCTACTGATAAAACACCACCGAAGGTTTCAGCAAAACTAGATTTAGCTAAATCGGCACTTTGAAAATTGACATCATGCAATTTTACCCTCCGTAAATCTGCTTGCCAAACACATAGATGAGAAAAATCATAACCGCTTAGATCGGTTTCCAGATGACAAAGTAGATTGAGAATATTTCCTGCTGCATACCCTGGTTCTAACGGAGAGCGCTCTTGCAGCGTTACTCTAATTTTATTTAGCTGCTTTTCTAGACTCTTTTTTGTTCTCAAGATACTCAACAGGCGATCGCTAAGTGGTTTGAGAATTAAGCGAATTTGAGTATCCTTAACATAGTCTTTGCCTTGAGCCTTTATCAAGGCATGGGAATTGAACAGAGTAATTTTTTCACTACAAATCTCCAAACAAACCTGAGCCACCAATCGCTCAGTCACATATTCCATGACTACGGGCTGGAGGGTGAAAAGCGCCTCAGTTTTTTCAATTAAACTTCGCCGTGACAAAGATTCTACAGCTTCTATAAATTTTGCTGGCGATACTAGCGTGACAAAATCCGATCGCAATTCCGACAGTGCAACTGGTTCCCGATTAATCGCCAGCCAGTAGACGATCGCCTGTTCTAAATCTATTAACCGCTCAAACTGCTGTTCTAAAAGTTCGTGAATATCGCCAAAAACTACGGTACTGTGTTTCAAAAACTCCGAAACATTACCATCAAAGACATCTTGAATCGTCGTCGCCACTATTTTTAATGCTAAAGCATTGCCTGCATAGCGATCGACCAGTACTTCTAATTCTTCGCTTGCTCCAGAAACCCCCTTGATTTTAAAGATTTTCTCCCCATCCGTCGCCTTCAGACCATTCAATGGCAGCGATCGCACGAGCAATCCTTTGCCTTCAAGCGGGACTAAATCTTTAGGTTTTTCCCGACTTGTCAACAGCAAGCAGCTATTGTGGGGAGTTTCTCCCACTCTTTTTAACAGTTCTCCATAACCTTCGTATCCTTCCTGATATTGTCCGGCTCGACTACCACTACACAAAATCGACTCGGCATTGTCGAGAATCAACAGACAACGGGACGATCGCAAGTAGAAAAGCAATCGCGATATTCTCTCACCAATGCTTTCTGGCAAATCTATTTCTTGTTCATCAGATACAAATTGGATCGCTTGAGCCAAAACAGTCTCGACAGGTGGCGCGTCTCGTAGCGAAATCCACCGAACGTATTCAAACCGATCCTGAATTTGTGTTGCCAGCTTGACAGCCAGAGAAGTTTTACCAATTCCCCCCATGCCCAATAATGCTACCACTCGGCAGCGATCTTCGAGTATCCATTGCTCCAACTTGGCAATTTCTTCTATACGCCCGTAGAATACTGAAACGCAAATTGCTTCTTTGAGATCTTGTCGCTTAGGAGTAACCTGAGCTTCTAGCGGCTCCTCCAAATTTTGATTTGGGTTAGCATAGTCGCTTTTTTGTAACTCCAGGTTAAATGACATAAATAAGCTGACAAGCGTGCGCTTGTCAACTGCTTCTTTACAACTCACTACCCTTCCCAGAGTGACAGTCGTTAAACCCGTGCGATCGCTTAATTCTTCCAGCGTGAACTTGTTGCCAGCCTTCTCCAGTATTTCTAAAGCGAGTTTTGCTTGCTGAAACTTTTGCCATCCTTCACGAGTGAGAATAACACCTCGACTGCGTTTTGGTTTTAGCAAGTCCATAGACGAATCAAGTGTTTTTTTATACTCTTAGCCCTACTGGAATTTGCTGCTGTTTGGTTAGATTTAGACGAGTTGCATCCAGAAAAATTTCCGAAACTCGATGCTGATAGGTCTATTTGCACCAAGGTTCGGATTTTTAGAGACTTTTTCTCAATAATTCTAATGTATTTTTTGATAAAAATCTATTTATAGGTGGTAGACAAATTTGGGTTTTTAAGTAGAGCAAAGATTAACCAGGGAGGCAAGTGCCGAGTTATCCATGCTTCACTCATCCCCTAGTGACTATTCTTCTGGATGCTCAACTGCGCCTAAAGCTTTTAAAGAGGCGATCGCTGCTACTGTTAAACCTGTAACGCCAGTAACATTCATGCCTTCGTAAGGCTTTTTACTTCTAAGAGTTCTGATGCACTCACCAGTCGAAATATCCCACAGCTTAACTGTCTCGTCTTCGCTACTACTAGCCAGAATTTTACCTTGAGGGCAGAAAGCAACTGACCGAATCCAGTGAGTGTGTCCCTGAAAAGTTTTGACACACTCACCAGTGCTAACATTCCATAATTTTACAGTTGCGTCAGTGCTACCACTAGCCAACAGATTTGGGCTATCTCGACTGTTTGCCGCTGGTGCTTGCCTAGAGCAGGCAACTGATGTTACCCAACCTGTATGTCCCTCTAGAATTTTGAGACACTGACCAGTGCTAACATCCCATAATCTCACGGTTTTATCTTTACTGCCACTAGCCAAGATTCCCTCTTCGCCCCCCTTTTCAAGGGGGGTTGGGGGATCGGCAAGAAAATTACTGACAATACCCAACCCGCGTGACCTTGGAGAATCTTGTCGCATTCGCCAGTGTTACAATCCCACAACCATAATTTTTGGTCATCACAGCCAGTGGCTAAGATTTTACCTTGAGGACTAAAGGCAACAGACCACACTCCATGAGTATGTTCCAAAACATTCACGCATTGTCCCATGCTAAGATTCCATAGCCGTACTGTGCGATCGTCACTACCACTAGCTAAAACGTTTCCTTGAGGATTGAAGGTAATTGATTTTACCCGACTAGCATGACCTTCCAAAGTTTGGCAGCAAAGCCCATTGCTGGTATTCCAAATTTTTACTGTCCGATCGTCACAACCACTAGCAAAAGTTTGTCCATCGGGACTAAAGGTAACTGTTCTGATCCAACTCGTATGTCCTTGCAAAGCTTTGCGACATTGACCAGTGCTGGTATCCCACAGCTTTACCTTCTGGTTATTGTCGCTAGTTGCTATAGTTTTACCATCGGGACTAAAGACTACCGACCATACACCGTCATGATATCCTCGTGCAGTTCTCAAGGCTTCTCCAGTGCTAACATCCCATAACATAGCTGTTTGACCGTCACAGCTACTGGCTAGAGTGTTACCATCGGGACTAAAAGTAGTTGACTGAATTGCTCCAGTATGTCCTGACAAAACTTTGATACACTCACCAGTGACAGCACGCCACAATCTAATGGTGCGATCGCTACTACTACTAGCAAGAATTTGTCCATCTGGGCTATAGCATACTGACAACACCCAACCCGTATGTCCGTGCAAGGTTTGGCAACATTTCCCAGTACTAAGATCCCAAATTTTCACCGTGCAATCGTCACAACCACTAGCAAAAGTTTGTCCATCAGGACAGAAAGCAACTGTGCGGATACAATCAGTATGCCCCTGTAAAGTTTGCACAATTCGACCAGTGTTGACATCCCAACAGCGAATCGTGCGATCTCTGCCACCACTGACCAAGATATGACCTTGAGGACTAAATGTGACTGAAAACACCCAGTCAGTATGTCCTTGCATTGTCCTAATACATTCACCAGTGCTGGTATCCCACAACTTTACCGTGCGATCGTCGCTACTACTAGCGATCGCATGACCTTGAGGACTAAATGCTACTGAATGTATTCTTGCAGAATGCCCTTGCCAAGTTCTTAGACATTCACCAGTGCTAATATTCCATAATCTTAAAGTTTGGTCAGTACTAACACTACCAATGATTTTGCGATCGGGACAAAAGGCGATCGCTTGTACCCAATTTGTATGTCCTTGCAAGGTCAAAATTTGTTCGCCATCGACAAATTCTCGCCATAAGCAAATATCACCTCTAGCGTCACTTATAGCCAAAACTTTACCATCGTAACTAAAGGCGATCGCGGAAATATTACTAAAGGATTGAGTAAATATAGATTTGGACAGATCGGCGTAGGCAAAATTTACATTGTGTAAGGTGCGTTGGGTAGATCGGCTTGCCAAATATTCAGATGAGAAAAGTCATAATTAGTTAAATCTGTCTGGAGATAACAAAGTAGATTGAGCAGATTGCCCGCTGTATATCCCGCTTCATGTGGAGACTCTATTCTTAACTTAGCTAAAAGTTGAGATAGCCGTTGCTTAATCTGACTTTTGGTTCTAAAAACAGTCAGTAGTTCTTCTAGAATTGGCTCGATCAAACAGCTAATTTGAACAGCTTTTACTCGCTCTTGACTCTGTACTTTTAATAAAGCTATCTTTCTAAGAATGACACTCTTTTGATTGACTATTTCTTCACAAATCAATCCTATCAATTGAGCCGTCACATACTCCATGACTACAGGCTGGAGGGTGAAAAGCGCCGCACTTTTCTCAACCAGCGATCGCCTCCTTAACGACTCCAAAGCCTCTAACAAGTTTGTCAGTGTTAATTGAGAAAAAATATCATTTTGCAATTGCAAGATCGAGACTGGCTCTCGATTGATGACCAGCCAATATATTAACTCTTTCTCTATATCTGATAACCGTTCAACTTGCTGTTCTAAGAGTTCGCGTAGTTCGCCAAATACTGTAGTACTTTGTTGTAAGAATTCTAATATATTACCATTAAAAATATCTCCAATAGTCGTAGCAACAATCTTCAAAGCTAATGGATTGCCCGCGTAGCGATCGGCTAATGTTTGCCATTCTTTGTCAGAACCGGAGATTCCTTTGAGGCGAAAGATTTTTTCTACTTCTAGCTTACTTAAACCACTCAGTTGTAGCGATCGAACAGGTAGTGCTTCTCCTTCTAATAAGGCTAATTCTTTAGGTTTTTCCCTACTAGTAAGCAGCACGCAGCTTTGATGGGGAACTTCTCCCAACCGTTTGAAAAGCTGACCGTAATCTTCACATCCCTGACAGTAGCGCCCAGTTTGAACGCCACATTGCATAATTGTTTCAGTGTTATCGAGTAATAGTAGACATCTGTATTTTTGTAAATAATCGATCAGTTGCGACAATCTCCGACTATTATTGTCTGGCAAAGCGGTTTCAACCTGCTGCTCGTTGGAGAAAAATTGCAGCAAGCTATCGAGAAGATCTTTGAGTGATGGAGCATTGGACAAAGATCTCCAAAGAAAAAACTCGAAATTATCCTTAACTTGTTCTGCTAACTTAGCAGCTAGAGTAGATTTACCAATGCCTCCCACACCCAACAGCGTTACGACTCGGCAACGACTTTCGATAATCCATTGCTCTAACGTAGCGAGTTCTGCCGTGCGTCCGTAGAATATGGATACATCAATAACATCCCCCCAGTCTTGATGTCTAAATGCGATCGCGCATTCTGGTTGCTTTGCATCTAGGCTAGGCTGTGAATAGTCACTTGTATTCAGATCTAAGTTAAATGCTGCGAATAAATTAATTAGGGTTCGCTTGTCAACCCCTTCTTCACGAGTTAGTATTTTGGCGAGGGTAGCAGTTGTTAATTGAGTGCGTCCGCTTAATTCTTCTAGTGTAAATTTTTCCCCATACTTTTCATGAAACTCTAACTCTAGTTTTGCGTTCTGAAACTTTTGCCATCCTTCACGAGTTAAAACGATCCCTCGCTTACGCCTTAGCTTGTTTAAGTTCATTAGAACAGCGGGTTTTTAAGAAATGTATCATTCTTCTGCCGATGACATAATATCTGCCGATCGCGGAGGTTTGCAACCGAATTCAAGATGTATCTTCGATCGCATCAGTTTAAATTTTGCAATCCACCTAAAGGTATAAAATTACAGCAAAATCTAATTTTACGTGCAACTACTGCAAGCAGTTAAGTAATAAAATTGACTGAGTTAAGATGATTCCAACTAACAATCTGCACTTGTAAAAAGGATTTTTGCTATAAAAACTAGGACATTTCAATGAATTGTAGATCGAATTGCATTCAGCACTCACCCTGAAGCGATCGGCAATAAACTTAACTTAAGATACACATCTCCCCTCGATCGATCTAATCCAGCCAGTCACGCATAATTTTTCCTCAGACGAAAAGACCAATCGGACTGTCCAAATGCTGTCTTTTTTCTGGCGATCGCTATTGATAGACTTCAGGATTAACGCAATGCGGCAGACGATCGCCCCTAAGTCCAGCAATGAGATTGGCGATCGCCATGCTTGCCATTTTTTCTCGTGTCGGACGGCTGGCGCTAGCAATATGAGGTGTAATTATCAGGTTATCCAACGTCAGCAACAAACTTTGAGGCGGAATAGGTTCTGGATCGGTAACATCCAGGGCTGCGGCAGCGATTTGACGCTCCTTCAGTGCTTGATACAAAGCCTCTGAGTCTACAATTTGTCCTCGTGCCGTGTTAATTAAAATTGCCGATCGCTTCATCCGCTGGAATTGCGACTGGCTAAAAAGATGATTAGTATCTTCAGTCAAGGGAGCGTGAATCGTCACAAAATCTGACTCTTGCAGTAGGCGATCGAATGTCACGCACTCTGCACCGAGAGACTGTTCTATTTCCGAACGCTGTCGATCTGCATACAAAATTCGCATGTCAAACCCTTTGGCACGGCGAGCTACGGCTTGACCGATCCGCCCTAAACCGACAATACCTAGAGTGGCTCCAGCAATATTCGCTCCTAGCAACAAGTCCGGTTCCCAAGTCTGCCATTGATTTGCACGCACGAATCGATCTGCCTCCACAACTCGCCGCGCTGCTGCCATCAACAACGACCAGGTAAAGTCTGCGGTGGCATCGGTCAAAACATCAGGCGTGTGACCTACGGGAAGATGTCTGGCAGTCGCAGTTGGGATATCAATGTTATCGTAGCCAACTGCCATTTGGCTGATGACCTTGAGTGACGTTCCTGCCTCGATCGCCTGTCGGTCGATCCGGTCGGTAAGCAGGCACAGCAAGCCATCGATCGCACCGATCTTTTCCAGTAACACGTCGTCAGGAGGTGGTTGGCGCTCCGACCAAACTTCGACATCAGCAATTTGGTCAAGTCGATCTAAGGCGATCGGCAGGCGACGAGTCACAAAAACTTTGAATTTGGACATACTTTAAAGTATAGTTACGTTGCTGCTGAAATTAAAGATTGCCACCGATCGCGCAATGCACGGCGCATCACTTTATTTGAGGCAGTACGAGGTAAAGCATCAACAATCGCCAAATCGTAAATCTTGAACAGGGGATTGAGCTGCGAAGCGATCGCCTTTTGTAACTGGGTTTTGAGCGTTGCTTTGTCCTGCTGTCGATCTGGTGCAACCACCGCAAAAATGACCAACTGGCTAGGACCTCCTTCTGGAGGAGATGCAGCGATCGCGGCAGTTTGATAAATTCCAGATACATAATTGAGGACTTGCTCGATTTCAGCCGCGCTAACCTTGATGCCTCCCAAGTTCATCGTGTCGTCAACGCGACCGCAAGCGCGATAGTACCCATTGGGCAAGCATTCGATCCAATCTCCATGACGGCGCAGGGAGAGTAGGGGCGGGTTTTCTGGGGAATTGATTGGTTGATTCACGAATTGGTCTGGTAAACCCGCCCTGACAGCAGACGGGAGTAGGGGCGGGTTTTCTGGGGAATTGATTGGTTGATTCACGAATTGGTCTGGTAAACCCGCCCTGACAGCAGACGGAAGAGAGGGAGTATCGGCGAAATAGACGTGGTGATGGTCTTTGTTGAGTAATGTGGTAGAAAGTCCGATGGAAGGGGGGATAATAAACAACTCGCCTTTGTTGGTAGGGCGATCGCCTGCGTCGAGAATAATAAAATCTAATCCTAATGCAGGGGTTGTGAAAGTTGCAGGAGCCGCAGGCTGTACCAGCGTACCAGTGATATAAGCTCCACCAATCTCAGTCCCACCACAGTATTCGATAATCGGCTTATATCCTGCTAGGGACATCAAAAACAGCATATCCTGTGGATTGGAACATTCGCCCGTCGAGCTGAATGCTTTAATCGCACTCCAATCAAGCCCTTGCATACAAACAGTTGTTTTCCAAATGCTGACTAGACTTGGTACTACCCCCAACATATTCACCCGTGCCGCTTGAATAAATTGACCGAATCCTCTCTCGGTGGGTGCGTCGTAGTAGAGAGCAATAGTTGCCTGATTAATTAAACTGGCATAAATCAGCCAAGGTCCCATCATCCAGCCTAGATTGGTTGACCAGGCTACGACATCTCCAGGGTGAATATCTTGGTGCAAGTGTCCGTCAACTGCACATTTGAGCGGTGTTGTTTGAGTCCAAGGAATAGCTTTGGGTTCTCCTGTAGTGCCAGAGGAAAATAAGATATTAGTATAAGCTTCCGGTGCGGTGGCTACGGCATCGAATCGTTCGTTTGAGCTGAGAAATTCCTGCCAAGCTAAATCGCTAGAACGCAGTGTTCCAGACACGGAAGTATCGAGCGACAGCACGACTGCTTTAGGGGCATCGGCATCAACAATTTTGCTATAAAGGGGTAACTGCTTGCTAGCGCGCTGAATATAGTCTTTGGTAAAAATTGCCTTTGCCTGAGTTATACGCAATCTAATGGCGATCTCGTTGGCAGCAAAACTATCGGCGATAGAAACCACCACGCAGCCAGCTTTAATAATTCCCAGGTAAATCGCTACAGATTCCGCAGTCATAGGCATGGCGATCGCGATCGCATCGCCAGGACGGAAGCCCCAGTCCACAAGCCCATTAGCAACTCGGTTGGTCAAGGCGTGCAGCTCTCCATAAGTCATGGTGGAAAGCAAACCGCCGTCCTGTTGAAAGACAATTGCGGGAGAATCTTCAGGCGCTTGAAAACAGCTCTCAACAATGTTAAAACGAGCATTTACCAGCCATTGAGGAAATTCTACCCCACGCGAAAGATCGACAATTTGAGTGTACTTCTGCCGGAAACGAATACCCAATCGTTGGATCGTCATCTCCCAGAACCGATCGCGATTCTGCACCGACCAAGCATGAAATTCTCGATAGGAGGCAATTTGCAACTGATGCATTAAAGCAGCGATATTGGTAGACTCAATTTCTTCTTGAGAGGGAAACCAAGCTGGAGCAGGTTTCTGGGATGCGTCCCAGTCGGAGAAGGTAGTTTCGTAAAGGAGTTCGTGCAATGCAATGGGGCAATCGGGCTTGAGGATGTGACGAGTTAGCTGCTGCCAGCACTCCATGGCAGGTAAGGCAGCCAGCCACCGCTCGACTTGCGGTAGAATTGCGATCGCCGTCTCTCGCTCGACCCCACAGTTAACTATTTGCTCCAACGATAATTGCTTCACCGTTCACCTCCTGCCTTCTCAGGCAGTACCTAACAGGGCGATGACTCCAAATGCCGTACCTAAACGCTCCCAGAAGTTAAATCTTTGGTAAGCGTTCTCGCTACGTTGCTGTTGGTAGTGCGCCAGCGCTATTCCCAGACTCAATAATGCGATCGCCGAGAACGTGGCAAATAACAGGGGACGTGCCATCGATAAGAGGCGAAGCGCCACAGGTATAGAACCCATCAACACCCCCAGCAAACCCCAAGCGACCGCGAAAGCCGCTCGGTTTCCCCACTGGGTGGCAACTGTAACAATCCCTTGAATCCGATCGCCTTCCGCATCATGCACGTCCCAGACAATTTCTTTAGCCAAGGCATAGCAGAATAAAAACCCCATTGGATAAAGCATTGCCAATGGTCGGCAGGCAACCAAACTGCCCAGAAAAATCAAAGCCGCAATAGTCGCGGCTACAATTAGATTGCCAAAAATACCATTATATGCTAACAAATGCGAGTAATTCCAAAGCAAAACAGTACTGACAGCAACTAAGACAAAGGGAGACAAACCTAAAGGGATAGCAGCGATCGCGGCACAGCCAAACAGAATTGCCGCAGCCCACCAAGCTTGTTGCAACGAAAGCCGACCGGAAGGCAAAGGGCGCTCGGGATGATTGATGCGGTCTTTAGCTAAATCCCAGTAGTCATTGATGCCGCAAGCGGCAGAGGTCATGCAGACTAAGATAGTTGCCGTCAGCAGGTATTGCGGTAGTGGAGCTGTAGGATTGAGAGTGTAGATTGTGGCACAGCCCGCTCCAGAGGCAAGAATACCAGCTGGCAGCCGAAAAAGCTGGGCAAAGGCTCGGATCGAGCTTATCGTGCCAATATTGGGAAAGAAAGATATGCTAGCCATAAATTAAAAGTTGTAAGTCGTGTAGGGGCGGGTTTTTAAAGCAGACTCGTACTAAAATCGAGAGTTCTGCGGATAAACCCGCCCGTACCGGAGTCGGGAATGGTGCATAGTACGCCATAAATTATCGATCCCTACTCCCTACTCCCTACTCCCTGCTCCCTATATTCAGTCCGTCCCAAAAGACAGCGATCGCATCGAGAATTTCTCGACCACCTTGGATAAATTTGGCGCGATCGAAGTCTGGTTTGAAATAAACTTCCTCCAGTTCCTCCAGCGTGTGTCCGGCGTGTTGTGCTTCGACGCGGTTGTGCCAGGTGAAAAATGCGAGGCGCAAGTGCAAGTGTCGCGTTTGCTTGATGCGCGTCAAGCCATCTTCTAGTTCTTGCCAAAAGCCAGCCGCCGCCCAGTTTTCGACTGCAAAACTAGCACCCTCAGCGATCTGCGGATCGGCGCTACCGTAGAGGCGGATTAATTCATCGCAGAAGTGCAAAGTTGTAGGACTACCATGCTTGCGCTTACCAATGTCGGCATAGCTCAGACCTAACCCCTCAGCAACACCAACTAGCCACTCAAAATGAGCTGCTTGAAAACGGCAAATTCCACCGTCTACTGTACCCTCAGTGCTGACCAGTTCAGGATCGCCTTCGCGGTCTTTTTCGTCACTCTGGACAATGCGGCTAGCAACTGCTCCTAGCTTGCGATAGATTACGCCTAGCTCGTTGAGCAAAATTTCTCGGCTAGCACGCGATTGTTGCAACGTCGGTGAGTTAATGACTTTTTGTAAGGCTGCAATTAGAAATTGGTTAGAAAAAACTGAAAACTGTTTAATAAAGTAGACTAGCTCCTCGTCGGTAGCCCTACCCTCGCGAAACCAACGAGTATAGGCGTTATTAGTAATGATGCGGTGCTGCATGAATTCGCGATCGACTTCGACCAGAAAATCTCTAAACTCGTCTACTCGATCCTGAGTCAGTTCGCCTTGGCGCAAGCGTTCCTCAATCCGCGAAGAAATAGTTAATCTACTTGAAGATGTTGTCAAAAGAGAAGTCATAATCTATTATTCCTAACGGTAATGGAGCTTTTGAGTAGAGGGGACAAGGAGGACGAGGGGGAACTCGCTCTTCCCCGCGACCGTTCGGCGAAGCCGTTCCCGAAGGGTAGGGAGTGGGGATTAGGGGGCGAAGGGGGACAAGGAAGCAGTGA
This sequence comes from Chroococcidiopsis sp. SAG 2025, assembly GCF_032860985.1. Classification (GTDB taxonomy): domain Bacteria; phylum Cyanobacteriota; class Cyanobacteriia; order Cyanobacteriales; family Chroococcidiopsidaceae; genus Chroococcidiopsis. The sequence continues at coordinate 3,559,191 of NZ_JAOCNC010000001.1, read as the reverse complement.
CGAATGACCAATGACCAATGACTAATGACTAACCCAACTATATGAATAGTCTTTGTCCTCAAATTTAAGAGCGTGCTGTGTCAACTTCAGCGGACGAAAGGTATCGATCATCACAGCGAGTTCATCAGTCCGTTCTTTTCCAATTGACCCCTCGTACATACCTGGGTGAGGACCGTGGGGAATACCCCTGGGATGAACGGTTATCGATGCCCGTTCAATTCCTTTACGTGACATAAATTTTCCTTCTGCGTAGTAAATCACCTCATCTGAATCGACGTTGGAATGGTTGTATGGAGCCGGAATTGCTAAAGGGTGATAATCAAACAGACGCGGTACGAAGGAACACAAAACAAATCCGGGGGCTTCAAATGTTTGATGCACTGGAGGCGGTTGGTGAACCCGACCTGTAATTGGCTCAAAGTCTTCGATGTTGAAGGCAAAGGGCCAAAGATGCCCATCCCATCCCACAACGTCTAAGGGATGATGGTGATAGAGGTAGCTGGTAATCTGGTTTCCGGCTTTGACTCGAACCTCAAATTCTCCTTCCTCGTCATGGATAATTAGCTGCCCTGGCGGGCGAATATCGCGCTCGCAGTAGGGGGAGTGTTCGAGAAATTGACCGTAGCGATTGAGATAACGCGCTGGTGGCTCGATGTGTCCGTAAGCTTCTACAACCAACATGCGCTGCTCGACTGCGGCATCAGGGAGAATACGCCAAAGAACTCCCGTGGGAATCACCAAGTAATCGCCAGGTCGGTAGAAGAGATTGCCAAACTGAGTTTCTAGTACGCCGCTCCCGTCATGGATGAAAATGACTTCATCGCCGCAGGCGAACCGATACCAATACTGCATAGGTCGTGTCGGGCAAGCGACTGATATACATATGTCTGCATTTGCCATCAAGGGGATGCGCGATTCCACAGCATCGCCTTTCGCTGACATATTTGCCGTGCGTAGGTGGCGGTGATGCAAGGGGCTTTGGTCTTCGTAGGGAATTTCTACGTTGCCCTCGATCCAAATTTTCTGTATTTGCGTGGGTGGATGCAGGTGGTAGAGCAAAGATTGCACGCCTGAGAAGCCACGAAGCCCGATCGATTCTTCATGATACAGAGAGCCATCTAGTTGACGAAATTGAGTGTGTCGTTTGTGGGGAATGTTCCCCAAATAGTAGTAGTAAGTCATGGTTTCACACCGTTGCGATCGCCAAATTGCCTCTCAACGTTTGCTCGCGTTCGATCGCGACAAACAAGGATTTGAAATTCCCCTCACCGAAGCCTTGCGCTCCGTGTCGCTCAATGACCTCAAAGAACAGCGTCGGTCGGTCTTGTACTGGCTGGGTGAAGATTTGTAATAAATACCCATCTTCTTCTCGATCTACTAAGATGCCTAACTCGGCTAGCCGCTCGATTGGCTCGTCGATTTTTCCTACTCGCTCCTCTAAGTTTTCGTAATACGTTTTTGGTGTCGATAGAAACTCAACTCCTGCTGCCCGCATCTGAGTGACTGTCTCGACGATGCTGTCGGTCGCGCAGGCAACGTGTTGAATTCCGGCTCCGTGATAATATTCCAAGTACTCTTCAATTTGAGATTTGCCCTTGCCTAAAGCTGGTTCGTTAATGGGTAATTTAATCGTACCCGTGCTGTCCTGCATTACCTTGGACATTAAGGCTGAGTACTCAGTAGAAATAGAGCGATCGTCAAAATGTATTAATAGGTTAAAGCCCATCGTCTCAGCAAAAAACCGCGTCCACCTCTCCATTGCCCCTAGTTCTACATTTGCAACTACGTGGTCGATGGTTTTCAATCCCACTCCTTTGCGGTTGGCATGTAGATTCCGAGGTTCAAAACCAGGAGCAAAAACACCTGTATAACTGCTGCGATCGACGAACTCGATTAAGGTATCGCCATAAGCATGAATCGCACTGTAGCGTAACACTCCATACTCATCTCGTGCTTCTGTTGGGGCGATCGCTCCCACCGCACCTCGTTTAGTTGTTTCCTGATAGGCGCTAACAACATCAGGGACTTCTAAAGCAATAATGGCAATTCCGTCGCCGTGTTTGAGTACGCTTTTGGAGATGGGATGTTCTGGATGCAGTCCCGTACTCAAAACAAAGCGAATATCTCCTTGCTCTAGTACGTATGAGGCAGTGGCGCGGCTATTAGTTTCCAGTCCTCGATAGGCAGCGATCGTGAATCCAAAACACTTGGAATAAAACAGTGCTGCCTGCCTTGCGTTCCCAACATAGAACTCAAGGTGGTCGAATCGCTGAATCGGGCAAAAATCACTCATTTGGATTTCTCCTGTGAAGAAGCTTGTCCAATTGCCCAACCTGCAACTGAATTTCATCAGACAATTGGAGCGATTTAAACGCAGACACTTCTAACTCTTTATTTGCGTTACCGAGTCAGCACAATTTGGCACGAACGCTACCGCACTACCTTTTGCCTCACACTTCTATAAAACTGTCGCTGCCCAGGAGCTGAAGCTGTCTTTTAAATTGATATTTGAGTTGTTGTTAACCAAAAGACTCTACTAAGATTATAAAACTTATTTTTTAGCTCCATCTAGCACGAATTGTGAACTAGTAAACTTGGTTTGGTGTACGTAGTTTACTTATCTATCTTTAGATGTAACCGAGAAGTCTATCCAGAGAGATAGAGTAACCAAGAATCGCATGGACGATATAAATCGACAACTGTTGTCTCTCCTACAAAAAAACAGTTGCATAACGAGTGCCGAATTAGCCTATTAAGTCAATTTCTCAACACCAGGGTTGCACATAAGAATGAAAAAGTGGCGAGCTGTAAATTATTCGTCGATCGGGCAGTTTGAGTGAGGAACTATAATTTTGATGCGATTTAAACTTCTCCTTCACTCGGTAAAGCTTTTGTTGCAATGAAAACCGTATGAGGACTGTGGGTAGTGATATGCAAGTAGTGTTGATAGTAAGAAAAACGAGGTTTAGGTCTGGCTAACAATTGAGCGAGATTCTCGGATAATTGTTGGTTGCTTTATCGGAGATAGAACTCGAAAATCTGCTCACAAATTATAGGCTTCTTTCACCCCTGTTTATCAGCAATGTGCTGTCGCTTATACGGATTTTTGGCAAGCTTACAACACAGTTATTCCCCCTGAACGCGATCGCTCTGTTGGTAAAAAACAGGTCAAACTAATCATATTGAACGATTAAATAATACGTTAAGACAACGGATTTCAAGGGCTGGTAAGAGCAAGTCTATCATTCTCCAAAAAGCTCAACAATCACAAGGAGAGCGATTTGGTACTTCGTTCATGGCTACAATGCAGAGCTAGCAAGGGCTTGAGCCTCACCACTACTTGCATATCAATACCATATTGTGGATATTTTGTCAAAGCGATCGCTCTAATTTATTGCTTGTGACTCAAACTTGAGTGTATTTTTGCCAGCAACGATCGCTTTTCTGGATGCACCCTGGAAAGCTCTCGCTGTTGTAGTTTTGTATATTGTGATTCAGAATGTTGAAAGTTATTGGTTAACTCCAACCGTGATGGCTCATCAAGTGGCGCTGCTACCTGCGGTAACGCTGACGGCACAAATTTTCTTCACTACCTTTTTTGGAGCTTTAGGGTTGCTAATGGCACTCCCCCTCGCAGTGGTTGCTAAAACCTGGATTGAAGAAACTTTGTTTAAAGATATTCTGGATCGGTGGCAGCATTCTTCTTAATAGCCCCAAGTTTGGGCGAATAGAATTCGCAGCTATACAGACAAAACCAGACGAGCGCAGGTTCAAACGCATTTAATTTCCTAAGTCCACGCAGGCGGACTTCGCTTGTGTAGTCGCGATTTCTAATCGCCAAATACTCAATCGCTCTGCCCATCTCCAGTGTGCAACACTTCTGGGAGAAACGGTGACAGTTCTCGATTCAATCGTCCGGCTTTGACAAATTCCGCATATGTATTCGCCTCCGTTGCTAGCAGTTCGGAGCGTAATTGTTCGGCACTAAAGTTTTTCAGGTCGGGGTACTGGCTTTGCAGTTGCTCGATTTCTGTTTGCAAATCCTCAATTGAGCCTTCGATCAGCGCTTCTTGGTAGCGATAAAACTCTGGATCGATACCTGGGCGCTGGTCTGCCTGTAACTGTTTTAGCACGCGATCGAGGGCAACCCGTCGTGCTAAAAATTCCATATATTGCTCTTGTTGGGGGCGAGCGCCTAATAAATTTAGCTTTTGCAGCAAAGATTTAATTGTCAATCCTTGAAACAGCAAGGTAAATAACACTACCCCAAACACCGTAGCAATAATTTTATCTCGCTCTGGTAGAGCAGCAGATACGCTCAATGCTAGAGCAATAGAGACGGAACCGCGCAATCCACCCCAGCAAAGTACGGTTTGGTCTGGTAAGGGGATATTAGATTTGGTCGTGTAATTACTCAACTGGCTGAGAGTATAAATGGCGATCGCCCGCATGACAACAATCGCCCCCACCGTCACGGCAATAATTCCTAAATTCTCTCCCAATGTTGTAAAGTGAACCTGGTCGCCAATTAGCAGAAATACGATCGAGTTGACGAAAAACGCCAGAAACTCCCAAAACTCGCTAACAATAATTCGCGTGCGGGGATTCATACCGATGCGAGAGCCAAAGTTCCCTAAGATCAAGCCGCAAGTCACGACTCCAATCACCCCAGAACCGCCCAAATCTTCGGTAATTATGTAAGTGCCGTAAGCTGCAACCAGCGTTAAAGATTGTTCGACCAGCGGTAGATCGAATCTTTGCGTCAGATAGGAAATACCAAAACCAATTAAGCCTCCTACAGCAACACCAACGCCCACAACCACAAAAAACTGAACTAAAATTGGTTGAACTCCCAACTGGGTGTTTCCGAAAGACAGTGCTACTAAAAATTCAAACGCAACTACCGCCATTCCATCATTAAATAAGCTTTCGCCTTCCATTAAAGTTGTCAAGCGACTGCTGACACCCAACTCACGAAATACAGCCGTAACGGAAACCGGATCGGTGGCAGAGAGACTCGCGCCAATCAGCAACGCTGTCGTCAGCGGCAATGCGGCAAATTGATTTAAACTGAATGCTACGCCTGCAATTGATATAACTACACCGACTACGGCATAAAGGCAAATTGGCACGAGATTTTGCTTTAAGTCCGACCATTTCAAATTCCAAGCAGCTTCAAACAGCAGTGGGGGTAGAAAAATTGACAAAATCAGTCCAGGGGATAGTTCCACGAGGCGAACATCCACAAACGCCAATCCCAAACCGACAATGACTAGTAGTAAGGTGTAGGGAATTTGGCGAAACCAACTGAAGATTTGCGGTAGCGTTGCCACACCCAGAGATACTGCTAGGACTGACAAAAATTGCTTGATGTTTGTCTCAATTGCCGCCTCTGCGATCGCCGATTCGATTACCATGCGTCAATTTTTAGTCACTTCAAAAGTCAATCTTAGTCAGACTCTTGCCAGATGACGAGCATCTAGGGGTAGGACTTTCGTAAATGCTCTATTGGTGGTAGTTAGGATCGTTCTTATCTACAACCGGACGACCTGGAGCATCCAAATCTAGTTCTTCTCGCCGCACCGTTTCTTCGGCGTTGACCATTTCGCGATCGGTTTCCTTTCTAACTTTGACTTCTTCGCGTAAAACAGCTTCCTTACGAATGTCGGGAGTTTCTTCATAGATCTCCATACGTGCAGCTTCACCTTCGCGGAAGTTTGCTTCTCCTGGAGCAGCTGGTTTACCAGCATCATTTGGCGTGACGCGCTCGACCACGACTCGTTCTTTTTCTACTGGAACTGAAACTCTTTTTGTTTCAGTTTCAACGCGCTTGCCTACGGAAACTTCTCCGGCTTTACGACGGGTTTTATTCGCAATCAGCCTTTCTTCATACAGCTTGAGCGATTGACGATCTGGCTGGTTCATATCGTACAGATCTGGCTCTTGCTGATAGTTGTAAGTGCTGCGATCGGAATTAACTGTTTTTGCTGCTGAAGCTGTTGAACCTAATGCTGCTGATGATTCTAGCGGGCGATCGCGATAAACTCCCCGCACCCGTTCTTCATATGCGTCATCAATTTTCAGATCGTCGCTAAACGCTGGTAAATTTTCTGCTTGCTCTTTGGTAAAGCCAACTGCATAAACGTGTCGCTGGTTTTGGTCAATCCGAGAACGTCCCACTGGTAGTAATACTTGTTTACCAAAAATCCAAAAACCAGTGTCAACAACTAAATAACGAAAACGACCATCTTCATCGACCAAGATATTCTTGACAGTGCCTACTTTCTCATTATCCCTGTCTGAATAAACCTCATAATTTTTGATATCGTCGCCGTCAAAAGAATCTCGATAATTAGTATCAAAGTCCTCAAGTTTGTGAAGAGCCATATTAAGACCTTCCATTTAATTTGAACTTATTAACCAGACTAAAACTTTATCTAAATAATGTATCTTGCTAGCGACGGAGATAAAATGTTTTTACTGATACAATCACTCTGTCTTTTGATGTAGTTACGCCCAACAAATGACAATTTAATTAATAAACCAAATAGCTATCAATCTGCGATTGGATATAGGTTATTGTTTCAAACTGAGATAGAAAAAATAAAAGCTAGGCTCTAGTAATATAGAAAATTAATCGAGTGGTTTGACGTTGCTAAGCAATAGCTGAACGCGATCGCGCCACTCAAACCATGCAATTAAGCACCGATCGCCGCAATACACTCAATCTCTACCAACACATCTTTTGGCAACCGCGATACTTGCACGCAAGCACGCGCTGGGGCATTTGCTTCATCAAAATATTGAGCATAAACCGCATTCATCGCCGCAAAATCATTCATATCTTTTAAGAATACGGTTGTCTTCACCACATCCTGAAACTTTGCTCCTGCTGCGGCGAGAATTGCCTCTAAATTTGCCATCACTTGCTTTGTCTGGGCGGTGACATCCCCCGTACCGATAATTTCCCCACTCTGAGGATCGAGGGGAATTTGCCCAGCGACAAATACCATTTGTCCGCTAGCCGCGATCGCTTGATTATATGGTCCCACGGGTGCGGGTGCGGCATCGGTACGGATGATTTTGCGAGTCATAAGTAAGTCAAAAGTTAAAAGTCAAAAGTCAAAATGTCTGGGCTGATGATGCAAGTTAAATGCGTGACAGCCTAATTTGGCGTAAGGTTGGCTGTACTTGTAGAAGTTTGTTCGCCAAATATCACAGTAGAACAACAACTATGTTAAGTAAACCCTACTCACTCGCTAACAAGGGACGAATATTGTAATGACGGTAACGCCAATAATCGCGCAAGATGCGATCGTGGTCGAAACATAAGTTCGTAGGGACTTGCCACGATTCAAAAATGCCAACACCCTTAGCATCATCCCCAGCTCTGGGTTCGCCTGTCGCCGTAGCCATGAATACTACACTTAACGTATGCTGGCGCGGATCGCGGTTGGGATCGGAATAAACGTGGAACTGTTCGATTAATTCTACCTGCAAGCCAATTTCTTCTTCAGCTTCTCGACGTGCGGCTAGTTCTGCTAACTCTCCATAATCAATAAAACCGCCAGGGATCGCCCAACCGTAAGGAGGATTATGGCGCTCGATTAAGACGATCGGTCGCTGCGGTCGGTCAATTAATTCGATGATAATGTCAACTGTAGGAACGGGATTGCGGTAAGCCATAAACGAGGAGTGAGGGGCGAGGAGTGAGGGGTGAGGGGACAAGGAGGAAAGTCTAGCCACTAGTCACTAGTCACTGATAACTGACAACTGACAACTGACAACCGATCTTTTGCTTCTTGGCGCAAAGCTTGTTATAATCATGAAGCCATGTCACCAGGAGAGGTGGCTGAGTGGTCGAAAGCGGCAGATTGCTAATCTGTTGATGGACTCGTAAGACCCATCCGAGGGTTCGAATCCCTCCCTCTCCGTTTTAAAAATTTACCAGATTTCTGCTGTGGGTGAATTACACCTCATAAACTCATAGCTGAAAAAAAGTCGCAGCGATCGCCAATCGCCTCGTTCCTCTATCATTTGGTAGAAATTATTGCGATCGGGAACTTTATTGCGGAAGAAAATATCTCCGCCATTGAGTAGGTGTAATTAGATCCAGTTTTCTACCCAGTTATGCAAGAATAATCTGCATTAATTTTCAATCGCATCAACGATAAACAACTCTATGAAAACGACCGATCCGGCTTTGGTGAAACGCTTATCAGGTACTCTTGGCTTAGTTACTGCTACTCTCTCGCTCGGTTTTTTGGCTGCCGCTTGTCAACAAACCACAACAACAAGCAACACGCCCCAAACAACAACTGCCGATTCTGCTCCAGCAACAGCTGGGGTCGCAACAAATGTTGCAGCTAATACTCAAGCACTGAAGCTTGGTTCTCTTCTCCCTGCTACAGGCGATCTAGGTCCCATCGGACAACAAATGTCGGGTGCTGTTCCCTTAGTTATAGAGACAGTCAATGCTTGCGGTGGTGTGAATGGCGCACCTGTAACCCTAGTGGCAGAAGATGATGAAACCGATCCGCGTAAGGGTGCGGCAGCCATGACGAAACTAGCAAACGTCGATCGCGTAGCGGGTGTCGTTGGTTCTTTTGCTAGTAGCGTTTCTAGCGCTGCTGTGCCAATTGCCGTGCGTAATAAGGTGATGCTGATCTCGCCTGGTAGTACTAGCCCTGTCTTTACAGATAGAGCTAAAAAAGGTGAATTTAAAGGCTTTTGGGCGCGAACAGCTCCCCCCGATACTTACCAAGCGGAAGCTTTAGCTCAATTAGCGAAAAAACGAGGTTTTAATAAAGTCTCGACTGTAGTAATTAATAACGACTACGGTCTAGGTTTTGAAAAAGCTTTTGTCCAAACTTTTAAAAAACTGGGTGGAACTGTCGTTAACGAAAGTAGACCGACTCGCTACGATCCTAAAGCAACAACATTTGAAACTGAAGCCGCAGCGGCTTTTGCTGGCAAACCGCAGGCAGTCATTGCCGTAATGTATGAAGAAACAGGCAGCATCTTACTAAAATCTGCATACGAGCAAGGATTAATGCAGGGAGTACAGGTGATGCTTACCGATGGGGTGAAGTCCGCTACCTTCCCTGGAAAAGTCGGCAAGAAAGATGACGGGAAATATATCGTCACTGGAGCAATTGGGACTGTGCCTGGTGCAGATGGCAAAGCACTGACAGCGTTAACCCAACTGTGGAAACAAAAGAAAAATCAGGCAGTTGGGGAATACGTCCCTCAAGCTTGGGATGCCACAGCACTCCTCGTCCTCGCCGCGCAAGCAGCCAAGGCAAACTCTGGAGAAGCGATCGCGGGTAAACTACGGGAAGTAGCCAATGCCCCAGGTACGGCAGTCACCGATGTTTGCAAAGGTTTAGAGTTACTACGCAAAGGTCAAGATATCAATTATCAAGGCGCTAGCGGTAACGTCGATGTCGATGCTAACGGTGATGTCGTCGGAGTCTATGACGTTTGGACGGTCAAAGACGACGGTACTCTAGGTACGATTGATAAAGTTAGTCCGAAATAATTCAGATGTAGAGACGTTACATGTATAACAGAGAGCGGATAGATGAGGACATTTCAATTGTCTACAAGCAATAGTAGCCAAGTCTTTTTCCTCTGCTCCCTGCTCTCTGCTCCCTGCTCCCTGCCATAACGTCTCTACTATTTTTAGAAGCCAGGGAAGTTATAGCCGACTCCTAGTAATAAACCAATGGAAGTTTCCTCAAAAAAGGCAACATTTACCCCAGCCGTAGCAGTGAATTGATTAGTCAGGGGAAAATCTACCCCACCAGTAAGCAAGAAGTCGGTTTGACTGTCATCGCCAGAGGCGATCGCAACTCCCCCACCTATGTAAGGTGATATGGGTAGCGCAGCATCTATGACATCGACTCCTGGCAAAGAAATATCGTAAGTTAGGGGAATCAGAAAAACCGTATCTCCCCCAAAGATAGCAGACGGACGCACTGAGAAGTTACCGGGCAGCCCAATTTTGCTAATCACGGCAAAGTTAGAGTCGCCTAAATCCGTGTCCCCATCCAAACCTATATTAGCGGCAATGCCAACATAGCTAGAACCATCAATAACTGCGCGTCCCACATCAGCACTATCGACTTGTGCGATCTGGGAATTATCGATTTTTGTCGTTTCTAACTCTGAAAGTGCAGCAGATTGAGTCGTAAGAGTCGTAGCTGAAGTCACAGACATTCCTGGCATCGGGACGACACGATCTGGAGGTTGTGCAGGTTGGTTTAACTGTAGGCGATCGCGATCGTACGTCTGAGCTTGAGCAGATAAACCCCAACCGAGTACGGTCAAGGACGCAACACCGAACACCAACGGCAAATGACGAGAAAAAAGCATATTTGCGTTCACTCCTAGAAGATTTTATGCCGAAAACTTGCATAATTCACCTTATCTATTAGTTATTAGCTCTAGCTTTTTATGATTTGTCAATATTTATTTGTCATTTGTCATTTGTCATTTGTTGACGGTTGACAGTGACTAGTGGCTGGTGGCTGGTGACTAGAATTGCTCCCTCAGCTCCCTCAGCTCCCTCAGCTCTCTTCCCCCGACTCCCGTACGGGCGGGTTTAATTGCAGAACTGTTTGTTTTTCACAAGGATCTTCAAAAAAAACCGCCCCTACAACTCCCGGCTGCCCAAAGTAGCGACTGCGGCAGCGATCTGCTGCGAGATAAAGGGTAAGATATGACGATTTTTGCTGTGGGCGCGACCTTCGGTAAATACGACTAATAAGTATGGTCGCAAATTAGGAATTTCTATATAAGCAGCATCGTGACGGACTTGACTCGTCCAGCCAGCTTTTGCCCACAGTTGCGCCTCTGGGGGTAATCCGCCACCTAAAAAACCCGTAATTTGGTCTTCGTCATTATCTGTTGCTAAATCGCCAGGGTTGAGACTGCGCTTGAGTAATCCCATCATTGCTTGCGATCGCCCGCTAGACACCGCTACCCCACCTACAATACTATGTAACAATCTTGCCGTAGCATTGGTTGTCAGCATATTGCGATTGTCCATCAATTCTCCTACAAACGCTCGTTCGCGCCCGTAGGGACCATCGCACCAAGTTTTTTGATTGACGTTAATTGTTGCCATCTCCTCCCAACCAAGAGACTGGTAGTAGCGATTAACGATATTGCGTTGAGTTTTCCAAGTTTCAAAAGGCGCGGCTGGGAGTTCGGGACCGCTACTCGTACCGCTGAGAACGTCAACTATTAAACTAGTTGCATCATTGCTAGAATCAGCGATCGCATCGCGCATGGCGCGTTCGATCTCCGGCGAAGACCCAACCATGCCTTTTTCTAGCCATTCTTGCATCGCCACCAAATAAAATAGTTTGACGATACTAGCAGGATAGATTCGTTCTACACCGCGATAGCTATACCCCCGCACTGGAAAATTCCAAAAGGCTTGGGGACTCAAAGCGCCACCTGTATTGACGGGAACTGGAGGATCGTAGACAATCCACGTCAGAGCAATTTGGTTACGTGCCAAAGCCGGAAATTCTGCCCAGGTTGTTTCTAAAACGCGATCGCCCAGAGTTTCTAGTTGTTCGTCTTTGCGGAAAAATATCATAGCGAGGTAATGGGTAAGTCGTAAGTCGTAAGTCGTAAGTAAAAACTAGCTACTCACAAATGACCAATGACCAATGACAAATTTCAAATTACAAATTGGCATCGAATATCAGTGCCTCAGTCCTCTAAATATATATGATTCTCCTCAGTGCGATCGCTTGGCAACTCAAGCAGCAGATGGAAGACATTTACAAGTTACGACTATACCTGACAACCCGTCAGCAATTGAGGTGTGCTTGTGTGAAGATGATTATCCAGGTTGGCTGCTCGGATCTGACATACAAAAATTAGCTACAGCCAAGTCTCCTTATCAAGCGATCGCTCTTTCTCGTGCAGAAATCGATCGTCGCTTGCCAAAAGTTATTGACTATGCATGTCAAGCTATGCAGCAACCCAATTACTATTTATGGGGTGGAATGTTAGGACCAAACTATGACTGTTCGGGCTTGATCCAAGCAGCTTTTGTTTCAGTGGGTGTTTGGTTGCCCAGAGATGCTTATCAACAGGAAGCCTTTGTCGAAACAATTTCTGAAGCGGAAATTTTACCTGGAGATTTGGTCTTTTTTGGGACGGATAAGAAAGCTACCCATGTAGGGCTATATTTAGGTGCTGGATCTTATATACATAGTTCTGGGCAAAAAATGGGGCGCAACGGTATTGCGATCAATCGCTTAACAGCAGAGGAAGACGAGATCGGTCGGTCGTATTTTCAACAGCTGCGTTCCTACGGCAGAGTCGTTAAATGTTACGAGGGAATTCGGAATTCAAAAGTCAAAAGTTAGAAGTCAAAAGTCAAAAATGAGGAGATAGGAGACAGGAGACAAGTCACAATTCACTTACTATACCCCACACCCCACACCCCACACCCCACACCCCACACCCCACACCCCACACCCCACTCACTACCAATGATCGTTTCCGATAGCTTAACTCAGTCCAATGGGGCGATCGCCTCAACTAAACTAGATGTTTCCGTGGTCGTACCAGTTTACAACGAGGTGGAGAGCATACCTCATTTGCTGGAGGCGATCGCTTCTACCATGAAAGCAAGTGGTTTGACATACGATATTATTTGCGTCGATGATGGCTCCAAAGACGGTTCGGCGGATTTCCTCAAGCAACAAGCAACAGAACGTACTGATTTAAAAGCTGTCTTGTTACGACGCAACTACGGACAAACAGCAGCAATGGCGGCTGGGTTTAAATATGCTACAGGGAAAGCGATCGTCACTCTGGATGCAGATTTACAAAACGATCCGGCGGATATTCCTGCTTTACTTGCCAAACTAGATGCGGGCTATGATTTGGTAAGCGGTTGGCGCAAACAACGACAAGATGCAGCTTTAACTCGCTTGCTTCCTTCTAAAATTGCGAATAAACTCATTGGCATAACAACAGGTGTCAAGTTACACGACTACGGCTGTTCCCTCAAAGCTTATCGGTCGGAACTCGTAGCCGATATGAATCTCTACGGAGAATTGCACCGCTTTCTACCCGCTTTAGCATTTATTGAAGGGGCGAGAATTGGCGAAATGCCCGTGAGACATCACGCACGGCGTTTTGGTCGTAGCAAGTACGGGTTGTGGCGGACGTTTCGCGTATTGATGGATCTGCTGACAATCTCCTTCATGAAAAAGTTTCTCACCCGTCCCATGCACGTATTTGGTCTTTTTGGGCTGCTGTCTCTAGTCTTAGGTACGGCAATCGGGCTATATTTGACTTTCTTAAAATTGGGTTTGGGTCAAAGTATTGGCAATCGTCCCTTATTGATTTTGTCTGTCTTGCTATTCATCACTGGGGTACAGTTGTTTTGCTTTGGACTACTGGCAGAACTTTTGATGCGGACGTATCATGAATCCCAAGGTCGCCCAATCTATCGCGTGCGAGAGGTCGTAGGTCATAATGTTAAGTAAAGTAAAAATATCCGGTGTAGAGACGTTACATGTAAGGTCTCTACACCGGATACTCCCTACTCCCTTTCTTGAACCTTGAACGTTTTTCTTAAATTCGATCGCAGTTTGCGGCGAAATTTGCTGATTTTATTCTGTGCTGGGCTGAGTTTCTGGTCTAGTCTGACAGCATTATTGCCCGTTCTGCCCCTTTATATCGAGGATGTGGGGGCGAACAAGCAACAAATTGGTATGGTGATGGGCTGTTTTGCCATCGGACTGTTATTATTTCGTCCTTGGTTGGGACAGCTTGCCGATCGCCGCAGTCGTAAGCTGGTATTGTATATCGGCACGACTGTAGTGGCGATCGCTCCTTTAGGATATGCAGTCATTGAATCTATTCCTCTACTAATGATACTGCGAGCGTTTCATGCTATCAGTATTGCCGCTTTTACCACGGGCTACAGCGCCCTAGTCGCCGATATTGCACCCCCCCAACATCGCGGTGAAGTTATCGGCTATATGAGTTTAGTGACCGCGATTGGAATGGCAGTGGGACCCGCCATCGGCGGTTTTTTACAAGCTGGGGCTGGCTATGCACCCCTCTTTCTCCTCTCGGCAGGGTTGGGATTTTTGGGCATCTTGTTTACTTCCCAAGTCTACAATCCACCGATCGCGAAAGTGACAACCGAAAGCCCTTCAGCAGATCGGTTTTGGGGTTTATTATTCAGTCCGCGACTGCGTATCCCCGCGATTGTTTTATTACTGGTCGGATTAGCTTTCGGAACTTTAAGTACCTTCGCACCCTTATTTATTAAATCGACTCAAGTAGATTTAAACGCAGGCTTATTTTACACCGCAGCCGCGATCGCCAGTTTTGTTGTGCGCTTGACTACGGGACGAGCTTCCGACCGTTACGGCAGGGGTTTATTTATTTCTATCAGCTTGATCCTCTACTCGGTATCGATGCTGCTACTATGGCAAGCTACCAATGCCAGTATGTTTTTATGGGCAGCAATCATCGAAGGGGCTGGGGCAGGAATGCTATTGCCTACCATTGCCGCACTACTTGTAGACCGCGCCCAGCCAGACGAACGGGGTAGAATCTTTGGCGTGTGTATGGTGGGGTTCGATGTGGGAATTGCGATCGCGGGTCCCTTCTTAGGTCTAATTGCCGAACAAGTCGGTTATCGGGCGATGTTTGGTGCGGCTGGCGGGCTAACTTTCCTCGCTTTACTCATCTTTCTGACCCATTCGAGCAAAAGTTTTCCTGCCTCTTTACGTTTTGCCTTGGGCAGGGGTCAGGACGCATACGCATTAAAATAGGGGCAGGCTTGTAAACCTGCCCCCACACATGAAAAACGGGCGAGGAGGGATTCGAACCCCCGACACCGTGGTCCGTAGCCACGTGCTCTAGTCCACTGAGCTACACACCCTTGCCAGAAACTTATAGTAACACACACTTTGACTAAATGACACAAGAAAATTTTTCTACTGCTAATTTGACTCATCTCGATTGGCAAGGGCAAGCTCAGATGGTAGATGTTTCCGCCAAACAGCCAACAGTTCGAGAAGCGATCGCCTCTGGTAGAGTGAGGATGCAAGCAGAGACTTTGGCAGCAATTCAAGCTGGCAACGCCCCCAAAGGTGATGTCTTGGGAACGGCAAGACTAGCCGGAATTATGGCAGCCAAGCAAACATCAAATCTCATTCCCCTGTGCCATCCCTTACCCCTACAAAAAGTCGAAGTCCAAATTACCCCCGATCCCGAACTTCCTGGCTATCAAATTATTGCCACAGTCAGAACCAAAGCCGAAACTGGTGTAGAAATGGAAGCACTCACCGCCGTCTCTGTCGCTGCTTTAACACTTTACGACATGGCAAAAGCCCTAGAAAAATCGATGCAGATAGAAGCGATACGTTTGGTGAGTAAGACAGGTGGTAAATCGGGAGATTATACGGTAATGGGTAATGGATAGTTGATAGCTGCGTGGTGCGTGGTGCGTGGTGCGTGAAATACTTACGACTTACGACTTATAATCACCTCTACCCGCCGATTTTTTTGCCTCCCCTCTGGGTTATCAGCACCATTGGACTTTGTATTTGGGGCGATGGGCTGTTTTTCACCCCAACCCTTAGCTGTCATCCGGCTATTATTAATATTAAAGTTTTGCGCTAAATAGTTTTTGACAGCTTCTGCCCGCTTCTGAGAAATCACCTGATTGTAAGCATCGCTACCTTTACTATCTGTATACCCGTTGACGGTAACGGGTGCTTTGGCATAGTTTTTCAGCAGTAGGCTCAGTTTTTGTAGCGTTGGTTTAGCACTAGGACGAATATTCGATTTATCGAAATCAAATAAAACATTTTCTGGTAAATTAATCCGAATACCTGTGCTAGTTTCTTGGGCTTTTAAGTCTGTCAAAGCTTTTTGGACTGCTGTTTGCGTTGCTTGAGTAGATTGGACGACCTCTAGCTGCGTCACAGAAGCACCCGATTGACGGGGAGATTCTAATTGAGTCACCGCGATCGCCTGTGGTTCTTCTAAAGTTGTAATTGCAGTAGTTGAAGGCTGCTGAGTCTTTGTTGCATCAGAATGACTTACCTGCTGAGTGTCACAAGCAACCGTTAGCATCAGTAACAAGCAAGCGATCGACTTCACATTCACAATTCCGCATTCCGAATTCCGAATTGCTCTCTCATTTTCCTTCACCCTGAAGCGGGATATTAAAGGTCATCTTCGGGTTATTACTAAAATTTTCATTGCCACCAAATCTATTGTTGGTAGTTAAGGTCAAAGTAGTTGCATCAGGAGCAATTCGACCGTTGAAGACAAATTTTCCTTTAAGGGTCGTGTTGGGGTCAATTCTAATATCTTCGTTGTTTGGTGGTTCTGCCAGATTATACTGATTCCCCAAATTATCTGCGATTACCATATCGCGACTGTTATTGAGTCGAATGGCATTACGATGACCGTTTGTCACGCTGAGATCGACGGTGATGTGGTCGTCAGAAAAGGTAATTCCCGTAAGTCGCGCTGTCGTGCCATTTGCATGATTGACTTGGAGGCTAAGAGTTTGTGGCGCGGGTAACGAAGGATCGATCGCATCTGTAGCAGCAGGAGGACTCGCGGCTATCGTACTCGTCTCAGCTTGAGTTGGAGGAGGCGCAGCGTTTGGTTGAGGTTCGTTATTTGATGGTATTAGGTTTGTCGCCGATTGAGTCGATCGCTGTTGGGTAAATACGTACAATCCACCACCGACTAAAACCACCAACAGCAGGGTAGAAACTACACCCAACAAAAACACGAGTATTCCATTGTTGCTGCGTCCGACAGTTGATTCCGCACGCGGGCGATCGCTCACTTGCCCGCTCGTACGATTCGTAACTTCTGACTCCAGGCGATCGTTGCTTTTGAAGTTAGACATACATTAAATACTGCATTTTAATGTTTAATTTTTAATTAAACTCCGATGCTAACAAGCATCTTTTTATACACCCACCTCAAGATAAATATCAAAAAGGTTCTTTCAAGTCAACTTCCTCTTTATGTAAATTAAACTAGGTAAATAAAACTAAAAAGCAAAAGTCGGTGTCATTTTGTCACCATTTCAGTTATAGTAACACTATAAAAAGCCAAAATGTATCATGCCTAAACGCCCTCAAAATGATGAACGAGTCACGGCAAGGGTTTCTGCTTCAGTCAAAGAAACCTTGCAAAAAGCTGCTGACTTGTCTGGTGCTACCTTGAACCAATTTCTCATCCAAGCAGCCCTCAAAGAAGCCCAAAAAGTTCTAGAAGCAGAACGGATAATTAGCATTACACAACAAGATGCAGACAAGATTTTTCATTCACTAGAAAACCCGCCTGCTGCCAATCAAAAACTGCTCTCAGCAATTGCTCGACACCAAGATTTTTTTAGTGAAAGTCATTCAACTACTCGATAAATCTCACGAACGCGAACAGTTTGACTGTGGCAACGAAGCCCTTAACCAATTTCTGAAACAGACAGCACGGCAACATATACAGAAAGGCATTTCTCGTACTTTCGTTCTCATTGATTGCGCTTGTCCTAGAGAAATTATTGGTTTTTTTACCTTGACTTTGTGCGAAGTACGCTTACAAGCACTGCCCCAAAAATGGGCGAAGAAATATCCTTCTCTAATTCCAGGGGTAAAATTAGCTCGCTTAGCAGTCGGCAAAAATTGGCAACGACAAGGAATTGGAGGAATTTTAATAGTTGAAGCGATGCAGCGGGCGCTGGTTGTAGCAGAAAATGCGGGTGGAATAGGGCTGTTTGTGGATGCTAAAGATGAAACAGCTAAAGCCTATTACTTACGCTATGGTTTTGAGAGTCTTGACTCTCCTTTACAAATGTTTCTTCCTTTGCAAACCATCGAGTCATTCCTCAAACAAGCAATTGAACCGAACTAGAGGTTTATCGCAAAGAGTGAACTTGTTAAGAGATCAAAGTTACCTATAATCTCTTACCCACAAGGTTTTTCCTTCTGCCATCTACCTTTTGCGATATTTTCAGTTATTTTCTTCCACTGGACGAATAATTGGCGTTGCAGGTGTTTCCTTTTGTTGAAAAATAGCTTGTAATGCTTGTTCTAAAGTCTCTGCCATCACAATTCTATTTTCGTAAGCCACAATGACCCGTACTAAAGTTGGCAAGCTATTTTGCGCTGCTTCTAAGTAAAGTGGTTCGACATATAACAGCGATTGTTCTATGGGAATTATCAATAAATTTCCTTGAATTGTTCTAGAACCCTGTCGATTCCATAACGAAATTTGTTGAGAAATGACTGGATCTTGATTAATTCTTGCTTCGATTTGTTCGGGACCATAAACCAGTCGCTGTTTGGGAAACTCGTACAACAATAATCTGCCGTAGTTCTCGCCGTCCGATCGCGCTGCCAACCAAGCAATTAAATTCGTCCTTTGACTGGGAATGTAAGGCAATAAAAGGATAAATTCCTCAAAAGGTACGGTAGGTAAACTGGTGATTAAATAATAAGGCTCGACTAATTTTGCTTCATTGCCGTAGACTTCAGTAGGAATTTGCCACTGGTCTTCTCGGTTATAAAATACTTGCGGATCGGTCATGTGATAAGTTGTCAACCGTTCTGCTTGGATGCTAAACAAATCTAGGGGATAGCGGATGTGCGATCGCAAACTTGTTGGCAAATCGCTTAAAGGCTGGAACAATCCAGGAAAAACTTTTTGCCAAGTCCTAATTATGGGGTCGTTAGGATCGGCAATATAAAAATTAACCGCACCGTGATAAGCATCGATAACAACTTTAACTGAATTGCGGATGTAATTTATTCCCTCATTACCAGGCTCGGCATAGGGATAGCGATCGCTCGTCGTATATGCGTCTACAATCCAGTAAAGATAGCTTTGTCCGTCTCCTGTATCCGCAGCTACCAAATAAGGGTCGCGATCGTAGCGGATAAAAGGAGCGATCGTCCGAATTCTGCGATTAATATTACGCCGAAATAGTAACTTCGTCTGGGGTGTAAAATCCTGTGTCAACAACATTTGCCAGTCGTTTAAATACTTAGCAAATAGCAACCGTCGCCAAAAAGAACCAATATTAATCCCACCTCGACCGTCATAAACGTTATAAACATTATCATTGCCACTGGGGTAGTCTAATTCTTTTGTCTGCGTACCCGTCATGACGTAGGTATCTGTAATTTCCCCAAAATAAATTCGCGGTTGTCCGATGGGAACACTGTCGCGGATTGCTTCGCTAGAGACAGCCAGAGTACTGCCATCAGTCGTTGTGTCGCTGATATCTTTGACAAAATACTCCGGTAGTCCTCCAGGAGCCGCAGTATTTACGGGACTGAGGGTAAAACCATAGCCATGCGTGTAAATTAAGTGTTGGTTGACCCACGTTTGCGCTTCTTGAGGTACGGCGCTATAGTCTAACTCTCTTGCAGCAATCAAAGTTTGCCTTGTTTCCGTGTTAACCGCATCTGCACCAGGTTGCTGTTGTTCGGTTGTATATGGTGGTGAGGCACTGGGTCGGCGCGGAACTGTATCTTGTAGTAAGGTATAGCGATCGATATCGGCATCGGGAAACCGATAATACAGTCGGATTTGTTGCAATTGGCGATTTGTTTCTAATAGGGGACGTTGATCCCACAGGCGAATATTGCGAATGGTGAGGTCGTTGGCTTGAATGTCTTGATAGGTAAGATTATTTTGTGGGTCAAAGGTGCGGTTATCGATGCCTAAGTTAAATGCTTGACGAGTTAATGCAATGCTTCGCTGAATGTAGGGTCGTTCTCGCTCTAATTCATTCGGGAGTACGACAAAACGCTGCACGGCTGAGGGTAATAGCGTACCAGTTCCTATAGCAATCAGTAAATACGCGCTAACGCTCCCAATTAAAAACTTGCGTCTGAATTGTTTGGGATAACCAAAAACTGCGCCCCAGAACAGAAAAGTAGCGATCGCCACTGCCAATAAACTTAAGAAAGTATTGGCTGGTAGCTGTACCGTTACATCCGTATAACCTGCGCCGAAGGACACGCCACGGCGAGAATAAAGTAATTCGTAGCGGTTTAACCAATAACTGAGAGCAACCGCTAGCATGAAACAGCCGCCTAATCCCTCTAGATGTCGCTGCTGCGATCGCGTAAACCTGGTAAATCGCCCTTGACTTAAATTATCTCCTGCTAGGAGGTAAGTCAGAGCGACAGCAGTTAAACTATACAAAAACATTCCCACCAGCCAAAATTCTAATAACTCTCCTAGTGGGAGGGTGAAGATATAAAAGCTAATATCGCGATTAAAGACGGGTTCGGTACTATTAAAAGTGGTGGGATTGAGATATTTCAGTATTCTTGCCCAATTTCCAGACAGAACTAGACCAAAAATGACACTAAATAAAATAGCGATCGCCCACAGAAAAAAGCGTGTATAGAATAATAGCGCGATCGCTAATCCTGCCAACACACCCAGCGCCCAAACTTGGGAGAACAATCGTTCGCCCAGAGAGAAAACTGACGCTGGTCTAAATAACTTGGGAATTAGCGGTGATATATTCGGTAAGTTCAAGTCAGGTTGCCAATACTGCCTAGCAATTTGACCGTAATGCCACAACAACAGCCCCACCAACAGACTTAATAGCAGGACTAGGGGGAGAAATAGGTGTGGTGGTAGTTGGTAGTTGGTAGTTGGTAGTTGGTAATTGGTAGTTGGTAGTTGGTAGTTGGTAGTTGGTAGTTGGTAGTTGCTCCCTTGTCTCCCTTCGCCCCCTAATCCCCACTCCCTACCCTTCGGGAACGGCTTCGCCGAACGGTCGTGGGGTCCCCCTTGTCCCTCCCTGCTCCCTACTCCCTGCTCCCTGCTCCCTATCAAGCGTTCAGCCACCACTAAATTACCCAACAAATACAAAGCCGTGATGCCAAAGCCGATCGCCCATAATAAACCTTGGGTTAATAGTCGTAGTCTTAATACTGGCAAGTGACCGACTTCTTGAAACCAAAAAATCTCTGCCCCCAGACGGGTGACAAGATCGAAAATTAGCCACAAGCCAAAAACAATTGCGATAAGTTGAAAACAGCGCTGCAAAAATATAGGTTTTCTTAACACTTTCTTACTGTCAATCTCTGAAAAGATTTTATGTTCGTTAAATGCAAACAACCCGCTTACTTAGCGACTCCTAAGAAACACATTCTGTAGGGTCAGAAATAGGGATGAGTTCTAAGCCAAAAGCTTGAGCTTTTTGCTTCAGGTTTTTGAGGGTGCGCTCTCGGTATTGTTGCTCATAGGCATCAAGACCAGGGTCAGTATAGAGATTACCTGTTGTCCAAAGACGATAGAAAATACGGGCTAACTTATGTGCAGTGGCAGTAATCGCTTTAGGTGCGCCTAAGCGAGCAGCTAGACGGCGATAAAAGCCACCCAAAGCAGAGTGAGAGCGACAAAGAGATTGTGCGGCGGTGCGTAAAGTGGCGGCAACGCGGTTGACAACTCGACGAGATTTAGAACTTTTAACTTTGCCGCCAGTAATGCGACTACCAGGGCATAAACCGAGCCACGACGTAAAGTGCTTGACAGTGGGAAAGCGTGTCGCGTCTAACCCTAACTCTGAGATCAGGGTAAGTACGCTCACAGCCCCTAAACCATCAATTTGAGTAAAGTCCACACCACTCATGCGATACAGTTCAGAACGCAAGTCAAACTGGGGTGCATTGCCGGGTTGCTTTTTTCCACGACGTTTTGGTTTAGCTAAGGGCGAAGCATTCACATCAACTTTAGATCCAAAAGATGCCAAGCATTGCTCAATTTGGGCATCACAGGCAGAGATCTGTATTTGAAAAAAATCGTAAAGTTGTAATTCCTGTTGCAAGATGAATACCATTTCTGGTCGATAGTCCCCAGTTAAGGCAGCAGCAATCTCGGCACAACTGGCTTTGACACGTCCATCCTTGTGTGATGCCAACACATCTGGGTTACGCTCACCTGTAACAATGGCACGAATAATCGCCATGCCAGTAGTGCCGGTGATGTCGCTAATGACCCGATGCAACTGTAGGTTCATCTGAGTCAGGACTTTTTGCATCCTCTGTATATGGACACAAGCACTTTTGATTAAGTTATCTCGTTGGCGGATATAACTACGTAAAACACATATTTGCTCTTGCGGACGAAATGACCCTGATAATAAACCGTAGGTATGCAATTGTTGCAACCACTGACAATCTAATACATCTGTTTTGCGCCCAGGGACGGTTTTAACGTAATGGGCATTCACCAACCTCACTTCCAATCCACAACTTTCTAAAACTTGGAATACAGGTATCCAATAAACTTCTGTTGATTCCATTGCTACCGTTTTCACTCCACAAACCTTGAGCCAATCTGCCATCGCGTATAGGTCAGTTGTGAAGCAACCAAAGCTGCGTACACTCTCATTATCCCGTCCTACAGGCACGCTCACCCAATGCCTATCAGCACCAATGTCAATGCCTGCGGCATTCAAATTGATGGCTGAAAAGTTTTTATCTTCTGGCATGGGAGAAGGTTTTTCTTGGCTCATATCACCCTTGTGGTTGTTAAATTTCCAGCCTTGTGTACCCTGCCTGGGGATGGCGAATCAATCTAATCTCCTAAACGGGATAGTAGCCAATGCTACTTCACCAATATTTTTGCCAATATTACCCAGAACCAGGCTCTCAAACGGGCGTAATTTGCACCACTGTTAAGACGGTCTTAACTGTCAGAGTACATATTGAGTATAATATTTATCGCTCATAAACTCTGAATACTTGTGTTTCTTTCATATTTTGCTGGCTGCAAAGCTGCTAGTTGGAGGCTCTTAAGAAAAAGTATAGATAGCTTTTGCCCTTTGTTGCCGCAATCGCCTGCACTTAAATTCTTGACGAAGATGTTAGCAATCTGAAAATTTAGGGAACTATAAAAGCGAGAAAACTAGGGTTGCCAGAGTATAGGGACTTTCGCGGATAATTGGTATGCAATCAAATTTAAGCTTTTCGTTTGGGGCATCAGAACTAACCGACCGACTGAAGCAAGTTTTTGACGATACCCTAACAGGGTACTGGCAAATTCAATTAAGCAAAGGAGAGCGCTCTCGTATTCCTCAACCTCGTTATCTAGGAGTCGTGCAAGGGCGGGTCATTTCCTCTGGAATTGAGAAACTAGCAGCGTGGAAGCCTTTTTAGCAACTTTAAATCAATCTATACCTCAACTGCGCCAACCACAAGCACAACAAGCATTCGGACAGCTACAACAGGAATTATCTAGTAAGGAAGCCACGCCTTTAAGCAAAATTGTCGTCGAGATGGTCAATATGAAATTGGTCACTCACGACGACGTAACGCAAGCACTGCGGCAAAAAATTCTCATCGATTTAGATACATATTTATTTGACTACGGCGGACAAGCTCAGTTTTTTTCCGAACCCGAACTCGTTGTCAATACTCCAATTCGCGGCTTTGAATTGAGTGGTTTGTTTGTAGAAGCCTCGAACCGCCAAAGTCAATGGAAGCAACTGCAAAAATATATTCCTTCCCTCGATAGCACTTTGATATTGCAACAGGAGGCAATAGCAGCTGCTTCTATGCCAACAGCACAACAGCAGCAGTTACAAAACTTAGTCCAACCAGGTAAAAATTTAGCGGCGATCGCCCGAACGATGGGAAAAGATCCTTTAGAAGTCGCAAAATTCTTTAGCCGTTTGATCGAAAGAGGCTTAGTAGAAATAGAAAAGTCCGTTAACACTCCTGACAATTCTCAAGCTTCAGCAGAAATCTTTATTGTTGATGACTCACCTCTACTAATCCAGCAATTTCGTCAGCTCGTAGAAGGTTGGGGATACCAAGTGAAGTATTCCAACAATGCTCTGACTGCGGTGCAAACAATGATGGAATCTCAACCCTTAGCAATTTTTCTCGATATCAATATGCCAGGAGCTTCTGGATTCGACTTGATTAAGCAAATCCGACGACAACCCCAACTAGCATCGCTTCCTCTCGTGTTACTAACAGCCGAGAAATCTGTTTCCAACCAATGGCGAGCGCAGTGGGCAAACTGCAAGTTTTTAGCTAAGCCCCGCACCCCTGCCGAAGTGCCAACATTTTGCACGGATTTGCGGCAAATGCTATTTGAAATAGCTCCTACCACTAAAGATATGGTTGTGTAATTTGATGCGCAATTCACGATTAAATTCTATACCCTATACCCTTTCTTTATGCACCAGTACGGGCGGGTTTAGCAAAAGAGTTACGCCTGATGGCAGCAATCTAGGTTCAAAACCTGCCTCTACGATAACTAACTCCGGTTGATGGGAATTCTAAATATTAAGGTCAATTAAACCACACTAAAGGACGACACACTCATGAAATTTTTAGTTGTTGATGATAGCTCGGTCGATCGCCACTTACTTACTTCTTTATTAGAAAGTTTAGGGCATCAAGTCGATGCTTGTTCCGACTCGAAGGAAGCTATGCAAATGCTTACAGATCGAGACTATGCATCTGTATTTCTAGATATTGTGATGCCAGAACAGGACGGCTACAAGTTTTTGCGCGAGGTGCGTTCTAACCAGAAAACTGCAAAGCAGCACGTCATTTTCTGTTCGACTAAAAAGACTCCTCTGGAGATTGACTATGGCATGAAACGGGCTGGAGCCGATGATTATTTGATCAAACCCGTGACGCGAGAAACCGTCGAGCAAGCTTTACAAAAGGTACGCTAATGAATCCCTCTCCTGACGCGATCGCCCAAAGTGATGCATCGATCCAGTTTGAGGAAAAGCAACAGCGATATATCCTCACTCAAGTCGAACAATTTACTTTTGTCTTGCCGCTAACTCTAGTGGCAGAAATTCCAATTGTCGAGCGATCGCAAATCCTTGTGATGCCGTTCTACTCGCCAGTGATGATGGGGGTACTCCATCATGCAGGTCACGTTATCCCGTTAGTTTCTCTACGTCAACTCTTGGGTATCGCCAAGGGTTTTGTCACAGAAAGACTGACAGTGGTGCAATTAAGCGCTGCGGCGGCGGAACAAGCAGGACTGGGGTTAGTTGTCGATCGCACCTTGGGGATGCGATCGCATTCCCAATTACCACCAGATTTATTTGATGCCGCGCAGTCAAATACTGAACCAAACATGCGATTGTTCAAACCGGAAATCTTAGCAGATTCATTGTGGCAACCCCTGAGATGGCGATCGATTTGATAAAGGGAGCAGGGAGCAGGGAGCAGTAAATAGGGTGTGGGGTGTGGGGTGTGGGGAGAATTCGGAATTCCGAGTTCCGAATTCCGAATTCCGAATTAAATTCTCCCTCAGCTCCCGATCGCTCCCGATCGCTCCGCGACTCTCTCTTCTCCCGACTCCCTTTTTTGTAAACAATATTCTCAATCATATGACTACTAATCAACCTACCGTTTCCCCGTCTGCCCCGCAAAACAGTCCTGGGCGAAAAATTCGGTTTAATTCCATCGGTACAGTACTGTTTATCTCCGTCATGGGCGGTGCGTTAGTTAGTCTCGGTGGTATTAGTTTTTTCGGCATTGCATAATAGAGGTATGAATTGAGGTAAGTTGCGATGCAATGTCCAGAGTGCCAATCAACTCATATTCGGAAGAATGGCATCAAGCGAGGTAAACAGAACCACATTTGTGTTGATTGTGGGCGACAATTCATTGAACACTATGAAACATGCAGAGGTTACAGCGATGAAGTCAAACGGGAATGCTTGAAAATGTATGTGAATGGCATCGGTTTTCGAGGAATTGAACGAGTTAAAGGTGTTCATCATACGACAATCATTCACTGGCTCAAGCAAGTAGGTAACAATCTGCCTGATGCTGATGCCCCAGAAACAGTCCCCCAAGTCGGTGAACTAGATGAACTAGAAACCTTCGTCGGTGCAAAAAAAACAAAATCTGGCTGTGGACAGCAGTAGATCACTTCACTTCAGGGATTTTAGGTTGGGCGTTGGGCGACCATAGTGCTGAAACCTTTGCCCCGCTATGGGCGATCGTTGCCCAATGGCGGTGCTACTTTTATGTTACGGATGGTTGGAGTGTTTATCCAGGTTTTATTCCAGACGGCGATCAAATTGTCAGTAAGACTTATATGACCAGAGTTGAGTCCGAAAATACAAGACTGAGGCACTATCTGGCTCGGCTGCATCGAAAGACACTGTGCTACTCCAAATCAGAAGAAATGCTGAAATATTCAATTCGATTGTTACTGCACTATCTCAAATTCTGGAATGTTCCAGTTCCTCAATAGTTCATATCTCTATTCAGCAACGCCGTTTTTTCTTCTATCAGTCTTTAAAACAACAAATCCTCACACAGATTAGCGATAACTTAAACACTGAGATAACCTCAATTGAAGGTAAGTTAGAACCTGTTAAGCAATCGATGCGCGATTTAACTGGTGCATCTGAGTTATTGAGCAGCAAGAAAGCGGTCAATGCCGACCTACTTGATGCTTTACTGCTAAGATCCTTTCTCCATCGCCCTACTTTGGCTATGGGTATGGCAATGGAACAAACTGCTTATGCAATTCTTCCAGACCGTCAATGGCATGGAACGTATTTTTATATAGACCAGAAAGACCCGAAGCAGCCAGGTAAACGTTTAGCTGCACCTTACGACCAACTATTCCAAATGGATTTGTTCAAGGAGGACAATTATCCAACTCAATCGTACTTTAAAGATCCCATAGCACAGGGAAGCGAAAGCTGGACTGAGCCTTACTCCTGGTATAACATCCCCATGACCAGTTTTAGTAAGGTAATACGCGATCGCAACAATAAGATCCTTGGGATCACCGCGATCGACGTAAACTTAAGGGCTTTGAGCGACCAGATCTCCAAATCTGTGATTCGTAACCAGGGCTATTTTGTCCTCGCCAGCGAACAGGGTAAACTCATGTCTTACCCACCCGCACCCGATCGCGCTAAAAATCAAAGCGGTTACGAGACCATTCCAGAACTCAAAGCTATCTGGTCGAAATTATCATCGCCAGACAAAAAAGAGCGATCGGGACTATTGTGGACGGGAGGTAAATTCTGGGCTTATCAAAGAGTTCCCAGCACCAATTGGTTAATGATGGCAGCAGTACCGGAAGGAGTTGTTCTCGGTCCAGTTTTGACAATTACGATCGCTGGTGCTGCGGGTGCAGGTTTGTTATTAGCAACCGTAGTTTTACTCTTCGTGCGCAGCCTCAATCGTCGCTTGCGCCCAATTCTAGATGAATGTAACAAGCTAGCGCAAGCGGATGCTGAGACCGAAATGCAAATGCAGCAGCAAGACGAGATCGGTCGGTTGTCAACTTCATTTTTCAACTTGTTGAAACAGGTTGCGGCTAACGAGGATCGGATTCGGGAGGAAGTATCGCGGACGGTATCTACGCAGGAACAGTTAAAACAAGCAGAACTCAACCAACAAGAAGGGGAAGCGCTGTCGATGGAGGTGATTCACATCCTCGACGTGGTGTCGGCAGTAGAAGAAGGGGATTTAACAGTACAAGCTGATGTAAGCGATCGCGCTACCGGACTAGTAGCGGACACCCTCAACCGCCTGCTAGAAAAACTCGGACAAGTGCTAGCTCAGGTATATGCCGCAGCAGAACAAGTTTCTGTTGGTTCTACCGCTCTAGGACAGCTAGCTGAAACTGTAGCAAATAACGCAACAACCCAAGCGCAAGAAGTAGAACAGGTACTACAGTTAACCCAACAGGTAGGTCAATCAGCACAAGACTCTGCGGGAACGGTCGATCGCTCGAATCAATCTCTCACCGAAGTGCAATCGGCAGTGGAACAAGGTCAAGTTGCGCTTGAAGCAATGACTAAAGGCATTGACGTTCTCAGTCAAGGGACTGACCGAATTATTCAAAAAATGAAAACTCTGGGTGAATTTGTCGGTCTAGCGGATCAATTCGTCCAAGACCAAAGCCAGATTGCTTCTTTGACGCAAGTACTGGCTTTAAACGCCACCCTGGTAGCCGCCCGCGCGTCCGAACAGCGCGACCCCAGACAGTTTTTAGTTGTAGCGCGAGAATTTGAGGCGATCGCGGCTCAGGTCAGTACCCTAGCGCAGCAGACCAACGAAGGACTCTTCACTCTGCAACAGCGTACCGACCAAATCCATAGTGTAGTATCGGCAATTGACGGCGAAGTACAAGGCTTGGGTGGATTGGTGAGCGACTTTACGACGGGTGTGGAACAGTCGAACCAAGTGTTTAGTAACGTCCGCAGTAGTACCGTAGAGGTCGTACAGGCTGGACTAGGTGTATCTCGTTCTAGCGATGAAATTCTTCACGCCACCCAGTCTACAGCTCAAGCAATGAATGATATTGCCGATCTAGCTAAACGTACCGCGCTGCTAACTCAGAGTACGCGCCTGCAATCGGAACAGATGCAACAGCTATCGCGCAAACTACTCAGCAGTATTCAATTCTTCCGCTTACCTGAATCTGCCCTGAAGCAAAATGCAACTTTTTCAGATTTGGAATTATTGTCTGAAGTTGAAGATGCTGTTGCTGTCGAACTGACAACAACTTAATGCACCGCTCTACGGTATATCATCCTGCGGATGGCTGTACGGGCGGGTTTTGGAAAACAACTCTGTAATCGCTCGAGTGCCTCGCTAAACCCGCCCCTACGAATCTTTGACTTTTGACTTTTGACTTGCTTATCCAGTCATTTTTCCTGCTCTTATGACAACGAATTCATCAGACCTCAGCTTGCCATCTGCTCCTAACAATGCAGCTCCATCACCTTCAAGTAATGCTAACCGCTCTATCAAAAAAGGGTTGAGTTTGCGTTTAAAAACCACTTTGGCAGCAGTAGCAATTGGTACGCTACCTGTAGTCGTTACTGGGATCGCAGCCAATCTCATCGCAGCCAGTATGCTAGATACTCAGATTCAGCTTGCCAAGCAGGAAGAAACTGTGGCGATGATGGACAAAGTTGAGCGTTTTCTGTTTGAGCGTTACGGCGATATTCAAGCTCTCAGTAACCTGCCAATTTTGCGAAATGAGAAAGTGAAGCAAGTTGTTTCTGTAAAAGACCGTTCGCAGGTACTAACCAATTACGCCGAAACATATGAAGTCTATGAGAATATCGCCTTCATCGATTTAAACGGCAACAATATCTTAGTTTCACAAGGGGTTAAACTTGGCAGTCACAAAACAGAAGATTGCTTTCAAGCCGTCCTTGCCACCGGAAAGCGATTTATTTCTCAACCCAGAGTTGCACCATCTACGGGTAAAACTGTTATTTACCTTGCCGCACCCGTACGAGATTCAGTCACTAATAAAATAATTGGTGTTGTGCGTACCCAAATGCCAGTTCGATTTCTGGACGATCTGATTAAGAGCTATGGTAAAAATGACAGAACTTATCATTTAGTTGATAAAGCGGGCAAGGTTTTTGTCACCAATGATGGTACTGAGACTTTAGGCATGGATGCCGCCGAACACCTCACTCCTTTTCCGCAACTGCGCCAGGATAGAAAAGCTGCATCGACAAAATCTTACAAACCTTTAGAAAAGCGGCATGTGGTTGGGGGATATGCTCCGTTCGAGCCAACCCAAGGACTACCCGATCTAGGTTGGGATGCCTTTATGCTGTCAGATCGAAACGTTGCTTTTGCAGTCAACAATCGCTTGGCGCAAATTTTTGCCCTCGGTACTTTAGCCGCAGCAGTTGCAGTAAGCGCGATCGCAGTGCTTTTAGTCAACCGATCGATCCAGCCAATTGAGGCGGCGACTAAAACCGTCCAAAAGTTGGGAGCAGGCGATTTGGATGTACGTCTTGCAGTCAAAGGCAATGACGAATTGGCAATGCTAGGAGCCAATATCAATCAGATGGCTGACCAAATCCAAAACTTGCTAGAAAGCTTAAAGGGAACTGCTGAGATTAAGCAATTGAAAGAGGCGATCGAGCAGGAGAGCCACGTCTTACAATCAGATGTAGGTCATTTACTCGATGCAGTAGCAGCACTGGAAGGCGGAGACTTGACAATACAAGCACCAGTGAGCGATCGCGCTACTGGACTGGTAGCAGATACCCTCAACCGCCTGATTGAAGAACTAGCTCGAATTATGGCAACGGTATTATCTACTGCCCAACAAGTGACTCACGGATCGACAGAGCTAGAACAACTAGCAGCAGTAACCGCCCAACAAGCACAGCAGCAGGCACGATCGGTCAATGCCGTGCAAGCCTCAGTTGTCACTTTCTCCGATTTGTTCCAACAAACAGCACAGCAAGCATTGGCATCAGACCAAGCCGTGCAACAGGCACAAATCGCTGTCACCCAAGGACAGGAGGAAATGGTGAAACTGACCGAAGAAATTAAAGTTCTTCACTCAGGTACGGAACAAATCGTCAAACGCGCCCAAATTTTGACTAACTTCGTGACCTCAGCCGCCCAGTTTGCCAAAGACCAAAAACGAGTCGCCGCCCTAACACGGGTACTTGCGTTAAATGCTTCTATGATTGCCGCTCGTGCCTCTGGACAGCAAGACCCCGACCAA
Source organism: Chroococcidiopsis sp. SAG 2025 (assembly GCF_032860985.1). Classification (GTDB taxonomy): domain Bacteria; phylum Cyanobacteriota; class Cyanobacteriia; order Cyanobacteriales; family Chroococcidiopsidaceae; genus Chroococcidiopsis. The sequence continues at coordinate 3,528,642 of NZ_JAOCNC010000001.1, read as the reverse complement.
TTTGCTAGTGTTGCTCGCGAGTTTGAAACCATCGCGACTCAAGTTAACGATCTTGCCGTTCAAACGAATCAAGGCTTGCTGTTATTGCAGCAGCAGGCAGCCCAAATTCAAACTGTAGTGTCTGGGATTAACCAAGACGTGCAAGGCATCAGCCATTCAGTTCATCAATTCGTTGGCAGTGTAGAGCAATCGCAACACGTATTTGAGCTGATTAAAGCCGTAACCGACCGCGTGGCTCAGGTAGGACAACAAGTGACTGCATCTAGCCAAGCGATCGCCGCAGAAGCACAAACGACACTGCGATCGATTGAGGAAATTGCAACGGTAGCTGCTAAGACAGAACAGCAATCTAGTTTCACCCAGGAACAAGCCGGATTAATTGACAACATGGCACGGACGTTATTAGAAAAAGTCAGTTTCTTCCGTATTTCTGAAGAGAAGCAGGGAGCAGGGAGCAGAGAGCAGGGAGCAGTGTAGAGGCATTACATGTAACACCTCTACACAGTAACTAGTTATCAGTAAATATATACTACACCCATATACCCGATTATGTTGGAACAACATAGCTCCACTGCTGCTGAGTCAGATTTTGTTGACGTAGCCGAACTGCAATTGCAGCAAGAGCTGCGCAGTATGTTTGCTGTTGATACTCAAACTTATCTGCAAACATACATGAATCTCGTCCAAAAGCTTCAGCCTCAAACGTGGACGGCAGACATTCAAGAAACTTATCGCTGCGTTCACACGATTAAGGGTGGAGCCGTGACGGTGGGTGCTGACGGGATTCTTTACGTCTCAACTATTCTAGAAGATTTGCTCTTTGATCTGCGCTACTTGCAAACTGCACCACCGCTAGAAGACGGTCAGCTGTCACAAATGCTAGCAGAGGCGGGAGAACTTCTGACTGCAAGCTTGCAAGTTGAAGTAACAGGAGAAGCGGCGATCGCTGCCGTCCAACCTAGCGTCGATCGCATTGCAGCTCTACGCCAAGAAATTCAGCAACTCTACTTACCAGAAGCCAACGAACAAACGAAGTTATTTCAAGAGTTTGCCGAACAAGGCTTCGATCTCGTCGTGCTGGACTTGGAAATGGCACTAGAAGAAATGCCCGATCGCGGTCAAGTTCCTCCAGAAGTTATCAAAATAGCAAAACAAACGCTTCAGCAACTCATACAAATTGGCAACGATTTAGAATTTGAGGCTGGTTGGTTAGACTTGCTACGTTACAGTAAAGCTTTACTCAACCGCCCCGAATCCGATTTCTGGCGATCGCAATGGTCTAAATATCTCCCCCTGTTAAAAGACAGTGCCAGACAAGGTGGGAAGTTGCCTGCTGGGAAGGGAGCAATTCTAGCCACCAGCCACCAGCCACCAGCCACTCTTCCGACTCCCGTACGGGCGGGTTTAGAAACCCGCCCCTACCAACTCCCTACTCCCGCTGAGACCAATATCCAAGTTCCCGTACCTCTAGAACGCTTGGAGCGATCGTCTCAGCGTTTGGTGGAGACGCTGTTATCTGCCAGGGCAGTACAAGGATTTTATCAATCGTTGCAGACGCAAATCGGACAACTGCTGTCGCTGGCGCAAGATAGCGTGCAATACCTGACGCAATTACGACAAGTTCAAGACGATTACGCCCTTTTAGATAACTTACAGCAACAGCGCTCTAGTTTATCGACGGCTCCAGTTTTAGAGCGATATCGTCAAGGTTATACGATTGTCAATCGCCTGCTAGAAGTGAGTTTGCGCCTGTCAGAATTGGGCGCAGAAGCAGCGACAAGTTCGCGGCTAACAGCAGATAGTTTGCAATTGTTAGATCGCAATGTCCTCAACCTCCAACAAACAGTAGAAGAAAGTCGGCTGATCCCATTTAAGGTTTTGGGTTTTCGGGCGAAAGGTATTCTCCGCGATCTGATCAATCGCTTTGGTAAGCCGGCTCAGTTAATCGTACAGGGGGAACACTTGGAACTCGATGCTGGTACGGTACAACACCTAGAGCCAGCTCTATTACACTTAATGCGTAACGCCTACGACCATGCTCTAGAGCCTGCTGCCGATCGCCTAGCATTAGGGAAGTCGGAACAAGGAACGATTATCTTATCGCTACGCCGCCAAGGTAAATTTTACCTGCTATCTTTGCAAGATGACGGAGGTGGCATTGATGCCAGCAAGATCTCCCAACTTGCCCAAGCGCGAGGACTACCCCTGACTCGTACCGATACCCCCGCCGATTTGCTTGCTGTTCTCTGTCAACCTGGCTTTAGCTCTCGTAGCGAAGTGAGCGACATTTCTGGACGCGGGGTAGGGATGGACGTAGTTGCTACCCAAATTGCTAGCATCGGCGGACACCTCAACCTGAAAACGTTACTGGGAGCAGGGACAACTTTTCAGATGCAGGTTCCCGTACCGCACTTATTAGTACGCTGCGTCTTGGTACAGGCAGGCGATCGCAACTTTGCCATTCCTGCCGAAGAGATCGTGACTACGACTCTTTGGAGTAATTTATCAGCAACGCCCAGCGATCGCGATCCGATGTCTAGCGCTCCTAACTGGTTTGTGACCCAAGATGAAGCTTCAATGCCATGCCTTGACCTATTAGAATACTGGCAACCAGGAGCAAGAGCAAACCGTCCATTGTCAGATACGGCGATTTGTTTGCGAATTCGCCCTACTTTTTCTTCTGTTACAGCCGAACGAGACGCTTGGTTGCTGGCAGATGACTTGCTAGAACAGTCGGAATTATTAATTGAGCCTTTGCCCAGCCCGTTAATTTCACCTTTAGGGTTGATGGGGGTAACTTTACAAACCGATGGGATGTCGATCGCGGTTTTAGAACCTGCCTCTCTAGCAGCACACTTGTGGATGAGTCCCATTGGAGATGGCGATCGCACTGTCGTTCCCAGCTTCGATCTAGCAGAAATATTTGCCGAACCTCCTGCTGCCAGTCGTACTATTCTTGTTGTTGATGACGCAGCGCTGGTGAGGCGGCGAATTGAAGCAAGTTTGACTGCAAACGGTTACACAGTTGAGACTTGTCGCGACGGTTTAGAAGCATGGACTTGGCTCTCTAGCCATCCCGTACCAGCTTTGTTAATTACCGATATTGAGATGCCAGGGATGGACGGTTTCACCCTGATCGATCGCTGTCGGCAAGCAGGCATGAAGTTACCCGCCCTTGTCATTTCTTCCCGTTTATCAGAAGAATGGAGTAACGAAGCGCGGCGCGTTGGTGCAACAGATTACCTCACCAAAGGATTTACAACCCCTGAATTGCTGAGTAAAGTAGGCTCTTTTGTAAGTCGTAAGTCGTAAGTCGTAAGTTATTTTCCCCCTGCTCCCTGCTCGTGCGCTCCCTGCTCCCTCAGCTCCCTACTCCCTGCTCCCTGCTCCCTGCTCCCTTATAGTATTTTAGTAACGAAAGATCTAGGTAAGGCAATGGTAGGGGAAGATTTTCAGATTTGCGATCGCGACTTGAGCAATGAGGCTTTGGCTCAATTTATGGATGCTACGGCAATTGCAGTAGATACGGAAACAATGGGTTTGCTCGTCCACCGCGATCGCCTTTGCTTAGTACAGTTGTGCGATAATCGAGGCAGAGTTGCGGTTGTCCGCATTGCCAAAGAACAAACGGACGCACCTAATTTAAAACAATTATTAGAAGCAGATATCGAGAAAATTTTTCATTTTGCACGGTTCGATCTTGCCACTCTAAAACATCATCTTGGGATTCAAGTCGCACCGATTTTCTGTACGAAAATTGCTAGTAAATTAGTGCGGACATACACAAATCGCCACAGTTTGAAAGAATTAGTGCAAGAATTAGAACTGGTAGAACTCGATAAAAGCGCTCAAAGTTCTGATTGGGGAAATGCAGCAAATTTATCTGAAGAACAACTCCGCTATGCTGCTAATGATGTCCGCTATTTAATCTCATTGCGGCAAAAACTCACAGAAATGCTCAAACGAGAAGAACGCTGGGAACTCGCGCAAACCTGTTTTCAAACTTTGCCAACCATCGTTGCGCTTGACTTATTGCAATTCAAAGATTTGTTCGAGCATTAATTCAAAAGTCAAAAGTCAAAAGAACTGATAACTGACACCTGCTCACTGAATTAAGCCAGATGCTAGTTCGCGGACGATCAAAATTTGGAATTTACCCTTAGGAATGCTAGTGCTGAGGCGGCGGACAAATAGATGATAGGTTCCCGTGTCGGTACGAACGTCTCGCTCGATCGCGACTATGGGTGCATTGCTATTTGAGCTATTTTCCAAAATATAACAGGCATCAAGCAGGGCTTCAGTACGACTGAATCAGCCGTCCCTACTGCCTTTTCAACTAAAGTAGTTGCTTGAGGCAAAAGGCGATCTTTGAATTCATCATCGGGTTTTAAAACCATTTTTTCAGTTATCAGGGAGCAGGGAGCGCACGAGCAGGGAGCAGGGAACAGGGAGCAGTTACTTACGACGACTTACGACTTATTCCTCTATAAGCGTGTAACAAACTGAGAAACTTCCGGCGATCGAAAGAGCGCGGATCGCTTCTACTACCAGAGCGATCGACTGCTTTATGGGTAGTAATTCTTGCATCAGGAACTTTACTTTGAGCAATTAACCAAGCGAGAGATTTATATTGAGCTTGAGTATAACCACTATGACGGCGATCGCGATCGCGTCCGTCTACTGGAGTTTCTAGCGAGACATGGTAGGCAAAGTTATTGACTGAAGATGCTAGGTTGGGGTGAGTTTTGACGGTTTCGGCTCCATGACTACCTATAAAGACAGAATTGGCTGCTCCAAAAGCTCGTTTTTCTGGCGGGACTATGTATATTACCGTACCATCTAACCCAATTAGGGTATGGTAGCTCACTTGTTTATCGTCTTGCTGGTGTGGAGTTCGGAAGGTATTGATTGCAGAAGCGGCGGAGTAAACAGTCTCGTGCAGGACGATAATCGGTTTGTTGTAGACTGGTTTGCCGTAAATATCTGTGGCGAAGCGATCGCCATAGTTGAGCGGATGCGCCCAGGCAATCTGATATCTTGGTTTATAGCTGGTAGCAGTAGCAGCATTGGCTACCTGTATCTCGTTGGGAGAATTGGCATTTTGTTGCTCCTGGCGCTGTCTAACTTCAGGTGGAGGCACAATTGTCTCTTTGTAGGAAACGGGGATTGCAGGTAAAACAGATGCATCTATTTGCTGTACCTGTGGTGTTTGAGGAGATAGAGAAAGTGCTACAGCAACGCATAAAGATAGAAGAAATATTAGTAAAGCTCTCGTTTTCCAAACACTAATTTCCATAGTCATTCGTCATTTGTCATTTGTCATTCGTTATTTGTCACTGCTATCTACTCCCTACTCCATTATTTCTTCTACCTTCTGCTTTTTGCCATCTGCTTTCTTGCACTAGACTGTTTTACAGTGGAATAGTTACAGGCACTACAAAAATCTTTACCCATAGAGCGCTCGCATTTATGTCAACCGAAAAGCGTAAATCGTCTAATTCTAACAAACAAGAAAAAGTGGTCTACCGCGAATTTGGTGGCGATAACTCGGCGGCTACAGAAAGAGCTGTCCCAGACTTACCACCCTCTCAGCAAAACCTGCGCGTCCAATCTTCTCGTGCTGGACGTAAGGGAAAGACTGTCACTGTCATCACTGGTTTTCAAGCCAAGCCAGAAACTTTGACAGCATTGCTCAAACAACTCAAATCTCAGTGCGGTGCTGGGGGTACAGTGAAAGAAAATGAAATTGAAATTCAAGGCGACCACAAGCAAAAACTACTGCAAGTTTTGACTCAAATAGGTTACAAAGTCAAGATTAGTGGCGGCTGAGAAGATGTTATATTTTGGATTTTGGATTATTGTTAGAGCCAAATCTATCTCAATGGTGATGTCACGGTTTTAGCAATTATGTCAACCTAGAATGGTAAAAATACGGTAGCTTATCTGTGCTTATTTCAACCAGGAAGTTACTTTTGCACATTCACATGGGAGGATGAAATGGACATTATTCGGTTGCTGTGTGCCATTTTTTTACCACCACTAGGCGTTTTTTTACAAGTAGGTTTGGGAATCGATTTTTGGATTAATGTCCTGTTAACGTTACTAGGCTACGTTCCAGGTATTGTTCACGCTGTATGGATCATTCTTTCTAAGAAGTAGTAACTGGTAATAGTGAGTGGCTAGTGGCTCGATTCCACTCACCAGTCACTAGTTACTAGCCACTAATAACTGTTAATATTCAATTCCAGGTTGAGCTTTGACACCTTGTTCGCGAAATGGATGTTTAACTAAAGTCATTTCCGTGACCAAATCTGCTTTTTCGATTAACGCGGCGGGTGCGCCTCTTCCCGTTAAAATAACGTGACTGCTGACTGGTTTTTGCTCCAATCCAGCCAAGATTTCTCCTATTTCTAAATATCCCAGTTTAAGTGCTACGTTAATTTCATCTAATAACACCAAATTAAAGTCTGAGTTGAGGATGTAGGCTAATCCTTTTTGCCAAGCTGTATTGGCATTTTGGATATCGCGATCGCGATCTTGGGTTTCCCAAGTGAAACCTTCTCCCATAGCATGAAACTCTAAGCGATCGCCAAACTGACTGAAAATAGCTTTTTCCGCAGGTTCCCAAGCACCTTTAATAAATTGCACGATCGCCACGCGATAGCCGTGACCGAGCGATCGCAGTACCATACCTAAAGCTGCTGTGGTTTTCCCTTTACCGTTACCCGTATTGACAATAATCAAACCTTTCTCTTTCGAGGCTTTAGCAACGCGATCGTGTTGCACCTGTTGGCGGCGCTGCATTTTTTGGCGATACTGTTCTGGCGTGAGGGAGGATGATTCGGCGACGGCGACATCGCTGGTGGTTTCTAAGCTGCGATCGGATTGAGAGTTGGTTGGCATCAGGTTGATAATAAACAGACTGGGATAATTTTAGGATAAACTTCTTTGAACACTGATGGACGAACATACCAGTGCAGTCATCTCCTAAAGTAAGCAGATGAATAAGGTATCAACTCTTAACACAGTTAAATTTAGCAGCCAGAATAGACAATTAGATAGTCAAAGCTATCCACGCTTGTTTCTCTTTTTATTTCCATTATGTTGTGGTGAACGAATTTGGGGTTGTTGAGTAGCAGATTTTTTGTGCTGAAGTTTTATCGCCTGTTGTTGCAGGACTACGGTAAACTTGGCAAGAACCTCTTGGGGTGATTCGATCAGTGGCTGGACAATGCCAAGACGAATAAACTCTGTCCATGCTTCATCCAAGAGCATTATGGCAGTGTTTCGATTATAAACCGCGATCGCACCTGCTATTTTCTGCCATCTCTCCCATAGAGGTTCAACAATAGAATCTTCTGGTGAAAACTGGTTCAACAGTGAAATTATATTTGTCAGACTTGTTGGAGCAAATGAATCTTTTTGAGATCTGATTCTTTGATGCACTACATCTAACCACAAAGGTAGAAGTTCCAGCCAACTGTTATGCTGTATTCGATTTAGTGCTTCATCGTGCATTTCCAACGCACCCCATACACACAGAGGAGTAATAGCTAGTTGAGAATTTCGGTTTAATATAGCTTCTTCCCACAGCTTTTGAGCGTGAGATTGAAATCGTTCAGCTAGAAATTCATAGGCTTCCTGAACTAAGGGTAAAATAGTCACTTTATGAACAGTTTCACCTCTTGGTAGCTTATCTCCACGATAAGATAACCAATTATGAGAACCAGATAAGTGAACTTTTCGATCGACTACTATTTCTTTTGCATGAGAGTTTCCCAACCAAAATATTTGTACAGCAGGTAATCCTTCAGGTGTTTTAACAGATAAAAGACTTGCTTCAACTGCTGCTGGTATCGGTCTATCTTCATCTTCCTGTTTACGAGTGTATCCATGTCCGATGAGAATCCAAACTCCACGGTTAGCTAGTTCTTGGAGTATCCGAATAAATTCGCGATCTACAACTGCTTCACTCACCCAAGGAGAATAAATAAGTATTTCTGAATTAGCAGATTTCAGAGTTTTTAAGAACTCCTGGCGAATCTGGCGATCGCGTAAAACAATAACATTGTTTACATCTGATGCATCCTTTTCTTTTTTGTGAATTTCTCTAATACTATCAACTGCTTTTTGCTGAATCTTTTCTATCCTACTTTCAACTTCGTAGTTTTTATGTTTGAGAATTTCTTCACACTCTAATGTCAATGCTTCTGCTGACAATTGGCATAGAGCGTGCAACGAAACTTTACCTTCTGATTCTAGTATTTCTAACCAGCTAGAGGCATCTGCTAAAATTTGCTTTTCTCGTCTAAGATGAAATTTCAACTTCTCTTCGAGAAGATCAAAAATTGCAAACACTGAAATAGCTTGCCAAATCTCTTGAGTGTCAAATGCTTCTCCAGAAGTAACAGATTCACTACTTCCTAATTTTGCTTCTTGAAAAAGTTGTTGTAACTCTTCAAGAGAAGAAGGTAGACGAGCGGGTGTTCTGCAATCGAGGGAGACAAGATCGGCAAAATTTGGCAACTCTGTCTGTACTGATTCTAAAGGAGAAGCTCGGAGACATAAATTTCCCAATAACGGATCGGCAATTGCATAAATGGTTTTAGTTTCTACTGGTTGAAACAGCGAACCTTGTGCATAAAATTCTTGTCCTTGAGGAGTTAAAATAATTTCATCTATATGTTGATTTTCTATTATTTTTAAAGTTCTAAGAGTTGCTACTGTATTTTGCACAAATATAGAATCTAAACCGAGTACAGATGCCAATTCATTTATTACTGGGGGTGGTACGAGTTCGATTCCAGCACGAAGAATAAACTCTTCGAGAACATTAAATTGACGGCGTTTGCTGAGTTTTACTTCTAGTTTTGTTTGATACACCTTGTATCGAAATTGACGTGCTGCTAGAACTGATAAACTAGGACTTTGCTGCTCAATTTTATCTACTTGTTCGCTCAACTGAGATTCGATTGGTTTACTAGAGGATGTGAGAAACATTAATTAGTCCTCCATGACGACGTACAATATTTAAAACTTCAGAATACATTCTACTAACAGCACTAGATTGCTGTGTAAATAAATCGGAGCTACCTACAATAACAAGTAGTTCTTGAGCGCGAGAAAAAGCAACATTAACTCGTTCTGGCTTTTTAGCAAATCCCACTTTTCTCATATTGTTATTTCTAACCAGACTGACAATGATAATTTGTCGTTCCATCCCCTGAAATCTGTCAACTGTACCAGTTCTAATCTGAAGTGCAGGGAAGTTTTTCGGCTCGATTCGTTTGTTTATCAGTCTTAATTGACTACCATAGAACGTAATGATACTTATCTCTTTTTTAGGTTCACCGCATTCAAAATTATGCATCCATACTCGATTCATCTGTTCGCATAATTTAGCGATCGCTTCAACTTCTGGTTCATTAATAAATGAAGTTCCTTCTTGCTTTTCCTCAAAACCTTTACCAGTTGGTGTGTCTACCCAGATAACGTGATGTTCTGCTTGAATATTTGAACTAGACAAATTATGTGCGCGTTGCCGATCGGGATCTAATAAACCACATTTCAAACGATGGTCATAAAACTGATTAATTGCACCCATAATCTGAGGGTGCATACGATACTGAAATGTGAGCATTTGTTTAATGCTTTCGTCAGCAGCGGCAAACTGACTCTTGAATAACGACTCTTCTAAAAAGCTTAGTTCTCCTGGCATACTGCTCATTGCTTCTGCAACATCTTCTATGGTGTTTTCATTTAACATAGGAGGTAATTGCCGATAGTCACCGATCAAAACTAATTTCTTACCTTTAAGAGCAGGAATTAATAATTCTGGAGGAGTACATTTACTAACTTCATCAATAATGACAACATCGAAGCTTTTGAATTCTTCACAAAAACTACGACTTGCTGCTTGTACGCAAGTAATACCAATGACATTAGTGTTATCTAAATAAATTTGCTTTAATTCGTTTCGATCTTGTTCTGAAGGAATGCGAATTTTAGTAATCCAATCTTGGCTCAGGTTGTAATAGCGATTGAGATAAGATTCTTCTCGCTTGAGATCTTCCTGCCAAGTTTCAAACTGAACTTTCACGTTCTCTAAGAAATTAAAATTAAATAAATTTTCATTGTAAGCTTCTGCCTCAAAGCGACCGCAAACAGATTTTTCTACTGATTCCCACCATGCTCGCCTCAACTCGATTTCTTTTAATTGCTGTTGAATTTGGATTTGAGTTTCATGTATTTTTTTGAGGACTCTTCTAATTGGCTAGATGAATTTTTACAGCTCCTAACCAGGATATAACTTCTTTATTAACTAACTCTTTGAATTTTGTTAGTATATTTACAGAATCTAGAGGTGCTAGTAAACTCTCAATCTGATGAACGATCTGCTCTGTAGAATTTACCCATGAACATACTCGATCTGAGAAAAGCGATCCCTGCTCATGTGTAATCTCCATTAAGGTATGACGATATTGCTCGGCTAAAGTACGTAATTCCACTAGCACTTTTGACGACTGAGTAATTTCTAATAAAAAGCTTAAAACTATGTTAGTTTTGTGCTTAGTTTGATGTCGAGATATTTCTACTTGCGTTTGAGCGGTAGAAATCTAACCTGGTAGATTTGCAATTTCTGCTAATTCCTGTTGTAGACTTTCAATTTTTTGTTCTACATAGCTTTTTCTTTGATTTAGATATTCTCCTACACTTGCTACAGTACTATTGACAACTTCCTTAACAATCTCTCTTAATTTATTTTCAATAGTACTGGGTTCATTCATTTGAATGATACTTTGAACTTGTCTCCTAATTGCCTCAGATTTTGCTGCTGCATAATATAAATGACTACGACCGAAAAGGATTTCGCCAGTCCAACTTAAAATTCCAGGTGGTCGTTTCATTTCCTCGTGAGTAAGACGAGCTAGCTGCTCTAGCCAGTACAGAGATTGTAGGGAGTTGAATTCTTGGATTCCAAGTTCGCAGACTGCGCGATAAATCACCTCTTCAGTAGGCGACTGAGTAGTTAGAGTATGTGACATTCTAAATAGCAAACTTTCTAGATTAAGTGCAACATTTTGAGTTGCGTCCCATTCTCTATACCTATGAACTAAATTATTCACTTTTATACAGCATTCAGTTAAAGGTTTTAGCCATAGTGTAGAAACAGACTTATTAGTAATGGCGTGTAGTTGAGATGGTAGAGGAATTAAATCTACAGTGAGCAATCGGCGCTTTTGCACGCATTTTTCTACAACTTGATATACATCAAAATAGCTTGTTGAAAACCAGCTATCAAGCTCAAGCTTGACAGATGCAATTCGCAGGAGAGATTTTTGTAGCTTCTCTATTTCTTGCCGATTGCTTGCTTGGCTTTCTAGTTTTTGCTGATAAATATTTTTAAGCTGAGCTAGAGATGCCAAATTTTCTCTATAGGTTTGTATAGCTGGGATAGCCTCAGACATTGCTTTGGCTGCATTCTTGGCTATTGCGATCGCTTGACGAACTTCAGCGAGATGTGTGGGTATGCGATCGCACAACCAAGCGGCTACATAAAAAGAATTACCAGTAGGTGGAACTAGACCAAATTGATGAGATAGCTGACTTGCCGTACTTACATTTTTCTCAAACTGATTTATTGAAATTTCTTTGCTTGCATAGGGTTGTAAACTTACTAGTAAATTTACAACTGTTGCTTCTTCCCAATTTAATGCGGGTAAATCCTTGAGTAAGTTATCTATATCGGTGATGAGAGCTTCAACTTTTTGTTGTTGAGCCAAAATTTGTTGATAGGTAACAATCTGTTCTTCGTACTTTGACTCCAAAGCTATTTTGCGTTGCAGCAACAGAGGTTGTTCTCGCCTAAATGCTTCTTCTGCTACAAAATAGGCTGGAAATGGCTCTAACGTTGCTAGTAGTTGGCGGAATACCTCTACAGTTTCGAGCTTCGTTTTTAGGCGGCTTTCGCAATCGTTAGCAGTATTTGCCAACCAAGTGCCAATTACCCGTTCTTCTAGAAATGGTAAACCTTCTTCCTCAACTCGATTCGCTCGACCCTTTCGTAAGGCACGAATCACGGGATTGTGAATTAATCGGCTTAGCGCATTATCTACTGCCAAATTTGCTTGAGAAGCAATCAGAGTCCTCCCACCACGCAAAGCAACTTGATAACAAATTTCAGCAATAACTGTAGTTTTACCTGTACCTGGTGGACCTTGAATCAAAACCATATCTGGAGCTGAAAGTACTGTTTCTACTGCCGCTACTTGGTCAGAGTTAGCAGTTTTTAGTAGTAAATCTTGCTGTTGTAATTTAATACTTTGCTGAGCTGCTCTAGCTTTAGAAGCATCGAAGAAAAACTCACCTAAATATGGATTTTGCGTGTTACCTTTTTGTAGATCGTGCAAAGCTTCTTTTTTACGCTTTATCTGGCTAACATCACCAGAAGCCTCAAAGAATAAGCTGCTTGTCACTGGTAGTTGATAGTATCCTTCAGTAATAGACTCACTCGTATCAACATCCAGTTCAACTTGAATAATGCCACGTTTAGGATCGACATTTTCAATACATCCTAATAAGCGTTTATCCCGTCTACCTCTACGATCAACATCAGATTCTAATAGATAAACGTCTTCATTTTTTGCCCGTGCAGCTCGTTGCCAAAAGTCTTCTGGCTCTAATGAATTTTCATCGGAGCCATCAAGAGTTGCCAAAGCATCATTAACTTTAAAAGTAATTCGTTTTGTAGCTGTACCGAAGTTGTGACTTGTAAAAGGAATACAAAACTGTCGTGCTTTCGCAATTCGTTCTTCGACCTGCAAAAACTGATGCCAAACTTCTAGTTGTGCTCCTGTCGGTAAAAATTTATTACAAATTGGTAGCGTTGCTATATGTTCTAGCGCCGCTCGCGGTACTCCAATGTGATAACGATGATTTGGTAACAAACGAATGTACCAAGGTGTAGCCAACTCATTTGTCTGTCCTTCTACTTTTGGTAGTAATCGAGCTGAAATGACTCGAAAACCACTTGAGCTATTAGCAGATAAAATCCCTACTAAACGTAAGGTTTTGCCACGCTCATGAAGCAGTGCAGGTAGTTCGATATCATCTCGATCTATAGCTATTGTTAGCTCTAATATGTCTTCTCTAGACTCTGTCTTTTCTTCCTGACGACGGACGTAAAAAAGTCTTGGCTTTTTACCCAGTAAATTAAATATTATATCTTCGGCGCAGCGTAAACGATCTCGAAATTCTGGATATGCTGCTAAGGCATTTTTACCTTCAACATCAACAATTAACCTCTTCATTGACTCCCCAAAAAATTTGTAACCCCATTCTTGGCAAGTATTGATATCTGGTATTGGAACTTCAGGGTTTAAGGATTTATGCCGAGGTGAATCAAGACTAGTTGGCTGAGGAGCAGTAATTCTAGCTGCGATCGCAATCTCACGTTTTTCATTATTTGCTTCCAAACGAATAGCGCCATGCAATACTGTTCCAGGTATCAGAACAGTCGAATTCAGATATACTTTTATATGCTGCAACCCTGGGGATAAGTATTCTGGTTGTACAGATAACCAAGCAAAATCAGTTGTAATTTTACAAGATGCAGCTAGTTGTAATTGGCAGGAAAACTCTACTCGGCGATTTGTTTCTACTGCTCCAAAATCTAGTATTGTTGGAATATCCCAACTAACACCTTCCCACTGCACGTTCTCAGCCGAACCGAGCAAGGTTGCCTGCTTTAAAACTGGAGCTGTATCTGGCTCAGCCAAAAGTACAACTTCACCTTTATCTCCTCCTATCGAACGGGAGATTGCTAAATTTTCTAGTCGTACTCCAGGTACTTTAACTACTATTGCAGGTTCATCAACTGCAAAAATTTCTGTATCTGCTCCAGAGCCACAGATCTTAATTTTTCGCTCAATTTGAAATGGTCCTTTGTATTGTCCAGCCGCCAAGCAAAGTTCGTCACCATCCTCACTCATTTGTAGTAAACGAAAAAAATTTGAAGAATCTGCTTGGAAAATCGGCATGGATGCTCCTCAATCTCTTGATTTTGGGATAACAAATAATTGGAGTTAAATTTATTATTCCCAAAAGTTAATTGAGAGAAACATCACAGTCGATATTGATGAAAAACCTCGCTAGCAGCGCGGTGGACGAGGGAATGACGGTATACGAGAGATTCCATATCTTCTGCATACCCGCCACCAATGACGCAGGCGACAGGATAGCCAGCCGCAACGCAGGTACTCAAAACTTGCATGTCGCGGCGAAATAAACCAGTATTTGTTAAAGCTAATTTCCCCAAGCGATCGCCTATATGCGGATCGACTCCGGCATCGTATAATACTAAGTCTGGCTGAATCCTTGATAGTAAATCTGGTAGATATTGGGCTAGTGTTTGCAAATATTCATCGTCTTCCATGCCTTCTGGTAAAGGCACGTCTAAATCGCTTTTCTGTTTTGTCCCAGGAAAATTAATTTCGCAATGCATCGAAAACGTAAACACGCTGGGTTCATTTTGAAAAATAAAAGCCGTACCATCTCCTTGATGTACGTCTAAATCTACAATTAAAACTTTGCGGACGAGATTTAATTCTTGTAATACGCGAGTGGCGATCGCTAGATCGTTAAAAATACAGAAACCAGAACCATAACTGGGAAAAGCATGGTGGGTTCCTCCTGCTGTATTGCAAGCTAATCCGCACTCTAACGCTAACTTGGCGGTTAAAACAGTTCCCCCGACTGCAACACAAGTACGGTTGGCTAAAGCTGGACTCCAGGGTAATCCAATGCGCCTCTGTGCTTTAGCATCTAATGTTCCATCACAGTATGCTTGGACGTATTCTGGTATGTGTACCAACTCAATCCAAGCTTGCGGCGGACGTTCGGGAATCTGAAATTGTTCTGGATACGCTACCCCATCAGCTATCAGTAACTCGTAAAGCAACTGAAACTTCGGCATGGGAAAGCGATGAGTATCGGGTAAGGGAACGACGTAATCGGAGTGATAGACCAGGGGTAAATCCATGCTTAGCTAAATTGTTCCACATTTAATTTGCCAGCATATAGCAGCTAAAAGCCTTGCTGCAACTACATTTTCCCTTTTTAACTTTTAACTTTTGACTTACTTATGACCGAAATTAATGGGATGCAAGCCCCGTCCTTCTAGGACGGCTTTGATTTTTAATGTACTCGATTAGAGTTTCTATCGGTGCGCCTCCAACCGAGACAGCAAAATAACTCGGACTCCATAGTGCAGTCTTTCCGTGTGGTTTTTTGAATCCAGCCTGTCCATAACGCCGACTTGATACGCCCTTAAGAGCATTAACTATCTTCGATACTGATAGCTTTGGTGGATATTCAATCAATGCGTGAATATGTTCGTCTTCTCCATTGATTTCCAAGATTTGAAAATCCATTTGTTTTGCTACATGGTGAAACACCTCTTCAATTAGTTTTAGCTCTTCTTCTGAAAAGACTTCCTCTCTGTATTTGGCAACACAGACCAGATGAACTTTTAGGTCTGTAACGCTGTGTCTTTCTCTTCTATACATTTTGATATTATATACAGACCAATGTAGAATACAACTACAGACCAATTGTAACAAAACCGCATGATTGCGCGGTATCAGTACAGAATCTATCCTACAGCCCAACAGCAAATAGACTTAGCTAAAGTCTTTGGCTGTTGTAGAGTAGTGTGGAATGATGCGCTGGCTTTATGTAAGCAGTCCGAAAAACTTCCATCTGTTGCTGATTTACAGAAAATCTGTATTACTCAAGCCAAGAAAACTGAGGAGCGAGAATGGTTAAGCGAAGTTTCTAATATTCCGCTTCAACAATCAATTGCCGATTTAGGAGTTGCCTATAAGAACTTTTTTGAATCACTCAATGGCAAAAGAAAAGGAATTAAAGTTAAACCACCAAGGCTTAAGAAAAAGGATAATCGTCAATCAGCACGATTTAGAAAAGGTGGTTTTAGTATTAAAGGGGAGAAGGTTTATTTAGCTAAGATTGGACAACTCAAACCTATTTGGTCTAGAGAGCTACCGTCTGAACCTAGTTCTGTAACAGTCATCAAAGACTGTGCAGGACGATATTTTCTAAGCTTTGTTGTAGAAGTGCGGAAAGCACCCCCGCATTCCTCCTGCCGTTTGACGGCAGGAGGGTCGGGGGTTGAACCATACGTTACTGTTGCCAAGAACCAAAGCATCGGTATCGATTTGGGGATCAAGACTTTTGCTGTAATGAGTAATGGGGAAAAAGTACAAAGCCCTAACTACTCTAGAGTAGACCGCAAAATCCGTAAACTACAAAGAAAATTAGCAAGGTCTAAGAAAGGTTCTAGGCGTAGAAATAAAACCCGTTCGCACATCGCTAGACTGCATAACCAAATTACTGATACTCGTAAAGACTTCTTGCACAAACTGTCTTCTAGAGTAATTCTAGAAAATCAAGTTATTGTGTTAGAAGACTTGAATGTATCAGGCATGGCTAAAAACCGAAGATTAGCTGAGCAATTAGCTTGCAGGGGTGGCGAGAGTTTAGAACTTTGTGCGAAGCTAAATCAGATAAAATTGGTAGGACATTTCAAGTTATTAGTAGATGGGAACCTACAAGCCAAATCTGCTCGGATTGTGGGTATCGATGGGGTAAAATCGATTTATCTGTTCGTTCAATACTTTGCTTGAATTGCAACACCGAACAAGATAGAGACGAAAACGCTTCCAAAAATATAGAGAAAGTCGGCATGGGGCATCGGCACGACTCTAAATGGGCGCAGAGGGATGGTAAGACTACTTCGGTAGCGCAACCCAATGAAGCGTCAAGAATCACCGCACCGTGATAGTCGGTGAGTATGTCAATTCCCTATATTTTCTCTCCCATGCGGTACAAGTAAGCTTGACATATCTGGACCTGCGGGAATAATCCCACCAGGATTTAAGGGAAATAGATTGCCGTAGTAATCTTGCTTGACACTTTCTAAATCGCAAGTATCAGCTACCCCAGGTAATTGATACAAATCGCGCAGATACGATCCTAAGTGTTGATAGTCTTGAATGCGGCGGCGGTTGCATTTAAATATGCCGTAGTAGGCGATATCAAACCGAAATAGAGTAGTAAATAGCCGGATGTCTGCTAGAGTTACGCAATCGCCACACAGATACCGACTGTTTGCCAAGACCACATCAATTTCGTCCAGAGTCGCAAATAATTCGTTACAAGCTTCTAAGTATGCCGCTTGTGTCTGAGCCAAACCGCAGCGGTATACCCCATTATTGACAGCATGGTAAATTTTTTCATTCCACCAGTCAATCTTTTCTCGCAAATCTTCAGGATAAAGATCTAATTTTGGATGCTGAGCAAACTCGTTAAAGGCATTATTTAAAATGACAATAATTTCCGCGCTCTCGTTATTGACGATCGCCTTTGTTTGTTTATCCCATAAGACGGGAACCGTACAGCGTCCTTGATATCCTGGTTTTGCCAACTGATACAACTCTGCTAAGCTGCGACAGCCTTCTTGTTGCTGAGGTAGTACCCAACCGCCTTGAATTGGATCGGGTGTGGCGATCGCAACTGAGATGGCATCTTCTAAACCCTTGAGCGATCGTACCACGAGCGTTCTATGCGCCCAAGGGCAACTAAGTCCGACGAAAAGTTGGTAGCGTCCTGTTGCTGGTGGGTAAGGACTGTTTATACTAATAGAGTCGCGAAACTGACTGCTAGGACGAAGATATTCCCCCGATTTACCACGGGGTGCGAGCTGCGACATCATCAACTGCCAAAGTGTCGTCCAAACAAATTTGCCCAACCAGATAATTAACTTGGGTGGTAGAGATTTCCCCTTCTGCTTGGGTTTGATAGCAGTTACATTTTGGTTATCAGCGCTCATTTTCAGACAAAAATCAACGATTTATTGTCAGCTTGGCTTTCTCGATCGACCGTCTATAAAAGCGTAGAAAGTTGGAAAAGTCAGGAAATGCGAATGAAAAGACATGAACCTTCACATTTTTCGGTATTAGAACCTAAATCTAGCTGCACTTTTTTTATTATAAAACTTTTAAGGATTAAATCTGGTTTTTGCGCCCAATTTAAACCCATAGCCAAAATCTCTTGATATTTTGGGTAGTGATATGCAAGTAGTGGTGAGGCTCAAGCCCTTGCTAGCTCTGCATTGTAGCCATGAACGAAGTACCAAATCGCTCTCCTTGTGATTGTTGAGCTTTTTGGAGAATGATAGACTTGCTCTTACCAGCCCTTGAAATCCGTTGTCTTAACGTATTATTTAATCGTTCAATATGATTAGTTTGACCTGTTTTTTACCAACAGAGCGATCGCGTTCAGGGGGAATAACTGTGTTGTAAGCTTGCCAAAAATCCGTATAAGCGACAGCACATTGCTGATAAATAGGGGTGAAAGAAGCCTATAATTTGTGAGCAGATTTTCGAGTTCTATCTCCGATAAAGCAACCAACAATTATCCGAGAATCTCGCTCAATTGCTAGCCAGACATAAACCTCGTTTTTCTTACTATCAACAAAAGACCACATTTCGTCACATTCTATCGTCAGGCGACCCGTTAATTTCCCTGAAATCTTGATTTGGCAGGGAGTATGAGCCATGATGGAGTTGACGTAATCTTGTAACCAAGACCAACTTACACCCGTAGCTCTCGCAATTCCACGTAACGAAATTCTCTCGAGTAAGAGTTTATCAATGAGTTGCTTTATCTACAATGAAATAACAATATTACTAGGGTCATCTACGAATTGTCGTCCACAGTCTTTGCATTGGCTTTTGGTTTTTTTATTATGAATGGAACCAGTCTTTATAACATTGTGAGAATGGCAGGAAAAACAAGTCTTTTGGGGCGGTAGTTCTGGTAGATTTTGTTGCAGGGAGTCTAGCTATTGAGTAATACGAGATAACAGATTAATGACGGAGATAAATAGCATTTCCAAAACATGTATTATTGTAAATCAACAATTAATTCGGTTCTTATTGTGTTTTTTATATATTAGCAAATATCACTCAGAATCATTTTAGGGCAAGGATTATACTTCACCACTACTTGCATATCACTACCCCCATTACCAATCCTCACAAATATTGCATAACTCAAATAGGAATGATACCAATTTACTCTTTGACTACGACAAAAGAGATCTCCCAACCCCCCGATCGAGGGGGCTAGGGGGAGTCTTCTGTAGCATAGTTTTAGTGAAATGGTATGAGATAAATCATGCGAAAATTTTCTGCTCAAACTAGGACAGTTTCAGAAAAATCAAGCCAAATCCACTCTAAAGGGCGATCGCGAACGTTAGCAAATTTCATCTTAGGAATAGAACTAGCGGCTTGGTAACGATACCAGCAATTGTCAATTACATATTATCTATTACTAGCCGCTAAAAGGTTGTCATTTTTCAGTCACAATTGGCGGTCACGCTAATCAACATACTCTAGTAGTAGAGAGTGGCGTGCTTGCTTAATTTCAATAAATAAGTCACCTTTCATACAGACCGATCTCTTACCTAAGAAAGTTATTTTCCTTATGATTTTCATGTCTATCGAAGTTTCTAAAAAAGATAGAGACTCATTAGTCATTTGTCATTTTCTTATCACATTTTGCTTTTATAGTAGTAATTAGTTGCAGTGACAGTACTGTAACCAAGCTAGCTAGCAGCAAATTGCACTTAGTTGTTGACAGTGATGGGTAATTTTTAATTGAAAATTACCCATCAACTTTCTCTAAATTTAACAAGGATTTCAAAATTTAACAAAATTTGAAGTAAATAAAAATTACAAATTTTCACTCCAAAACCGAGTGCGTGGATTGTAGTCAGCACAGTTGTTGGCTTCTTTTGTCAGCACAATGGTTGGGTGTACTGCACACTTTAAAAAGGATTGTTGGAGAAGAATCGACACTTCCTACAAGGAGACTGAGAAAAGCTGTTAATCTCAATCATCTCTTCAAGATCTTCCTGTGCAGCCGTCCATGACTTAGACAGCATAATAAAACAGATAATACAACTCAAAAGCACAATACCTAAAGAGAGATTAGCAACTATAGGTTTGTTCTCAATTTTTTCGGCTTTGACTCGTTCCGACTCTACTCCACTAACAACTATCGACGAGTAGTTAGTCTCTGCTGTTGCTAATTTTTGATGTCGAAATATATCTTCTGAATACATATATCTTTCTCCAGCCCTCAATTGCCGCGATCGTATCGAGCCGCGACTCAGTTATCTCATACATTCCCGAAGCAGAATTAAGGCTGGCATTTCTAACTAAGTTTAATCTAACAAATATTCGCACGTACAAGAAAATTTTCTTACTAAAGATAGAATTGGCTGTTAGCTCAAGGATTGAATTGCCTCGTCGATACTATATCGTTCTTCTATCGCCGTCAATTTTTGTCATTTTCATCACATTTCGATTGCAGACTAATAAGTAAGGTTGCATTAGTTCAATTGTAACCGAATGGCTGGCGTTAATTTGCACTTGGTTTACAGAGGTAGGTATTTAGTAATTGAAAATGGTTGAATTTACATGACTATTTATCTACCATTTTTGTTCTCTATAAAAGTTAAAAATTCGATTTTGATTTCTTTTGATTATAGGTGATACTTCTCATATCTATCGATAGCTGTAGAATAATTACCGAGCAATCGCGTTGAATTATTTTGTTTGCTCCCCTTTCGATTGAGAAAACCTATATATAACTAGCGAAAAAGATATTGCTTTAATTAATTAAGCATTTAATCGATTTTTGATTCATGACAAACATTACTGTTGAGGTTTAAGTTTATGAAAAATCTTCTCCAAAATCAATTTAGATATTTTCTGGGATATTTTATAGTCGGAGTTACAGTAGGTAGCTTTGAAAAGTTTAGGGAAGCATTTAACGAAGCAGGAGGCGATCGCTTTGGTAGCGGTTGGGTTTGGTTGGTACGGAATGCCAAAGGACAACTAGAAATAACAAGCACGCCAAATCAAGACAACCCAATTATGGCAGGTCAGTATCCAATTATGGGTAATGGCGTATGGGAACACGCTTACTATCTGAGATACCAAAACCGTCGGGCGGAGTATTTAAATAATTGGTGGAATATGGTCAACTGGGAAGAAATCAACCGCAGATTGCAAGCTTCATCCCCACAGCAAAATTAGGAGTCAAATCCTTATGCGAAGCTTATTGATGAAAAATCCTGTAGCGATTGGGGCATCTTGGATTGGGCTGTATCTATTGCTCACCGTTTTACCCCTACTGATTCTGCTATTATATCCTCCCACCCCTAGCGACATTCGCAGTTTTTGGACGGAGTTCTCTGTCGCCCTCGGCTTTTTGGGTCTGGTAATGATGGCGCTCCAGTTCGCCTTAACTGCCCGCATCAATCGGATCGAAGCGTCTTACGGGATCGATCTGATCCTCCAGTTCCACCGTTATATTTCCCTAGCTGCGTTTGCCTTCATTATTCTGCATCCGTTAATTCTTCTGGTTATTAGAACCGAAGAGACACTACAACTGTTGAGTTTTTTCCAAGCACCTTGGCGAGCTAGGTTTGCCGTTATCGGGACGCTGGCACTGATAATACTGGTGGTGACTTCAATTTGGCGCAAGCAGTTAAACATCCAATACGAAAATTGGCGCATTCTTCACGGCATCATGGCAGTTCTTGCCATTGGTTTTGGTTTGGCACACGCTTTAGGTGTTAGCTACTATCTGAGTTTGTTCTGGAAAGGAGTTCTCTGGAGTGGGATTGCAGTTTTTGCGTTGTGGCTGTTGGTTTACGTCCGTCTAGTCAAACCTTACTTCATGCAGAAAAAACCTTATTTGGTGGAAACAGTTGTTCCCCAACGAGGCGGCGTTTGGAATTTGGTACTGCGCCCTAGAGGACATGAAGGCTTGCGTTTTCAGCCAGGTCAATTTGCCTGGATCACTCTGGAAATTTCGCCATTTCGGATGCGAGAGCACCCATTCTCGTTTGCTTCTAGTGCGGAGAAGCCCGATCGCATCGAGTTTGGGATTAAAGCTTTAGGAGATTTTACCAAAACAATTAAAGATGTCAAACCAGGCACGAAAGCTTTTCTCGATGGTCCCTATGGCGTGTTTACCAGCGATCGCTACGAAAATACAGCAGGGTTTGTCTTGATTGCTGGTGGGATTGGCATCACACCCATTTACAGCATACTCCTGACTCTAGCCGATCGCAATGACGAACGACCCATGATTTTAATCTATTCCAGCAAGACTAGGGAGGATATTACCTATCGCGAAGAAATTGAAGCACTTAAAAACAGATTAGATCTAACAGTTATCCACGTTCTGAGAGAACCGCCGGATAATTGGTCGGGAGAATCAGGATATGTAGATCGAGAACTACTCAGCCGCTACATTCCTAAACGTCCAGCTACACGCAATTATTTCATCTGTGCTACACCAAAAATGATGGATCAAGTCGAACGAGCGTTGCACGATCTGGATGTACCCGTAACCCACGTTCATATGGAACATTACAATCTTGTATAAACAAGTCAAAAGTCAAAAGTTAAAAGTCAAAACGATAGCAACTACCAATTACCAATTACCACTTTTGTCATGCGTTATAGCATCATGCTTCAGTTAGTAACCGGAATTGCCTTGATACTGGTTGCCAGTGCAGCCTTATTCGCTTGGTTGCAATATCGTCCTGGTTCAGAACAAGGGAGTAATTCTGAAAATAAAAATAAAAATGTAGAAAGCTGGATTGCCAACAGCTTAAATAGAAAGTCGAGAGTACGATCTGGGAGTTCAAGCCTCTCATAATGGGAGTATTGAAAGATTTGCTGCAATTATTATGACTGCAAAATTAACATCCAAAAATCGCGCTAGTCGCCGCTTTCGCTGGCTAGAAAAATTTCTAGCTATTATTGGCTTAATCAATTTAGTTTTGGTATGCTTCGACTTGAGTTACATACCTAGGCGAGACTTTTACCTACAAACTACTCCTAGTCTGACTCAGTTGTACGATTCAGTTAAGGGCATAAATCCATCACCTGAAACTGAAAGTTATTTGGAACGAGTGCAAGCTTTAGAGGCGCAGGTTGTAGCTACAGATGGTTTGCCTATCATAATTTAACAGAATCTTATGCTAAAGTTTCAATGTTTTCTCAAGCTACCCGTTCTAGCTCTCATCACACTCTGGCTAGCTTATGCTCTTTTGGGGTGGTATCTATCCGCTCACCACATTATTTGGCTAGTGGGAGCTTCCATCATATCTGTAGCCTTGGCTGTGGCATGGAAAAGTAACCCGCTTTTGGAGCGTTTTACTAGTCTTGGTTCTCAAGGGCTATTTGTCGTAATTACTGTTAGTTTAATTGTTAGCTTATCGGTAGTTTTAGCAATAACTTGGACGAACTCTTTTACTCTCATTGTCATACCTTTTGCTGCCATGATTTTGGCGCAAATAGAAATGGTATTCTCAGGCTTTGACAAATTAGCAACATTTTTGTTTTTGATGTTTGTTGCTACAACAGGATTAGTATTTGGTGAAGTCGTAGATTTAAATATTTTTCCTAGTAACAAATCCTAGATTGCGAACTGATAAAAATTAAAAACAGCTACTACTGTATTGCCTTTACACTAGTTAATGAATCTATAGCTAACTAACATTCTAATTTCTTGACGAGATAGCCCTAGTTCCTGAACCATAGTATCTTTTAATCGCTCGATTTCCGTAACTGGAAACTCCAATTTTAAATTTTTAATTGCAGAATCAATAGTGACGATTTCCACCTTGGTCGTCCCCTGTTGTTTATCGATCTGAGCTAATATTCCTTGGACACTAAATTTAAACTGCCCCTGAATTTGCATACCGGATTGTAATTCTCTGCCTCCAGAAGCAAGGTTTAATTCGCGAGCAAGTATAGTTTGTAAAGCGATCGCATCTACATTAGGAAATTCAAATCGCAATTTTTTCACTGGCGACTTGGTTGTCTCAATCTCAACTTCAGTAAACTCTAGCTCTCTCTCGATTTCAGCTTTAACCACTGTTGCTTTTACTGGTAACTGTACTTGTAGATGGGAATTTTCAGCTTGTAGCTTATCTAGTCCCACGAAGGAAAGACTTAACACTCGATTTGTGAGTTGCTCGCCAAACAGTCCAAAAGCAGTTAAGAGTAATGGTAAAGGTAGCAGAAACTTCAGCGGTAAAACAGACAATTTTAGCAACCAATGGAACATAGATAGGGATTGGAGCTTGTACTTCAAAGGAGCGATTTTGGAGCGCGTTTTTCCCAAAGGGTCGATCGGAGAATCTCACTGGTGGGGGATATGCCGATCGGTTGATATTTCCTAGTTTAAAGATAATCAGAAAATAGTTAACTCCAGAACACGCGATCGCAGGCTGGGATTATGAGAATTTTATTGGTGGAAGACGACAGCGAACAGTTAGAACCCCTGCAAACTGCCTTGACTGAAGCCGGACACATTGTCGATGGTGTTGATGATGGGGCAATGGCACAATGGCTGCTATCTCAAAAAGATTACGATCTATTAATTTTAGACTGGATGCTGCCAGAAGTAAGTGGGGTATCGCTATGTCGTCAGTATCGACAAACGGGCAAAACCTCCCCAGTACTGTTGTTAACGGCTAAAGACACGACTCCAGATAAAATTACGGGCTTAGATGCAGGGGCGGACGATTATCTGGTTAAACCGATAGATATTTTAGAACTTTTGGCGCGAGTACGGGCATTGGGGAGGCGATCGCCCATGTGGCAGGGAGATATTCTGCGGCTGGCAGATTTACAACTTCATCTTGACACCCTAGTTTTGGAACGAGATGGAATCGCTATAGAATTGGCTCCAAGGGAATTTCATTTACTAGAGTATTTTCTGCGTCATCCTAACCACGTTCTCAGCCGCGACCAAATCGAACAAGCATTATGGGAATGGGGTTCTGAACCTGAAAGCAACGCCGTGACTGCACTGATACGACGGCTGCGCCAACGTCTGCAATTAGTCAATGCCGCCGACTGGATTGAAACTATATATGGTATGGGTTATCGCTTTAAACCTACCGTTGAGCAAGTTGTAAGTCGTAAGTCGTAAGTTAAAACTGTTCTGGATCGTTAACCGCTCACCAACTACCAACTACCAATTACCAATTACCACTGTTCATGTTTAACCGCAGGTTTGCTCGCAGTCGTATTAATATTGCTCTGTGGTTTACCGTGACGATGGGTGGTATTTTAGTCGTGTTTGCAGGGGTAATTTACTACCTGACGATCTTAGATGAGTTGGAGGATCTCGATCGCCTACTTTACAAAAAAACTAGCGTTATGGCGGTGAACGCCGAGTATAACCGACTGACAAAGCAAGTAAATTTAGAAAATGTACCGCTGGTAGGGACTAATACCCCACCCATTGGGACGGATGTTGTCTACGCGCGGTGGTACGACTCTCAAAGGCAACTCGTACAGTTTTTCGGTACGACACCCCCATCTGAGCTAACTGTATCGCCTGGATTTTCTACACTAGAAACTGTTAGCAAGGACACCCAGACAGCACCTACTCCCGTCTGGCTGCGCCAGGTGACTTTGCCTGTTTACCAAAGCGAGTTGTTAATTGGTTATCTGCAAGTCGCCATTCCACTCGCACCTACACAGCAAGAGCTAGCCCAATTACGATTAGTTTTATTGCTGATAGTACCAGTGACTATAGGAATTGTCGGCTTAGCTGGTTGGCTGCTGGCGGGGTTAGCAATGCAACCGATTCGAGACAGCTACGACCAACTCCAACGCTTTACGTCTGATGCTTCCCACGAATTACGAGCGCCACTAGCAGCGGTGATGAGCAATGCCCAAGTTGGAGTGATTTCCAAATCGAGCGATCCTTCACAACAGCGGCTGCGATTTGAGAAGATTGTCAAAGTGGCGAAGTCGATGGAGGCTTTGATCGGTCAGTTGCTATTTCTCGCAAGGCATGAAGGGCAATTAACAACTCAGTCTTTAGTAGAGATTGACTTGACAAGCTGGCTAAAAGAATTAGCAGATAATTATACTTCTCAGATCGCAACCCAAACCACAACCCAAGATGTAAATTTTGCCATCCAATTACCTCAACATACAGTCAAGGTGAAAATCGACTCAGACTTACTGCAACAAGCAGTTGTAAATTTGTTGAGTAACGCTTTTAAGTACACGCCAGCTGGCGGGAGCGTGCAGTTACGACTTTTTACCCGTTTTCATCAAGCTGTAATTCAAGTTGAGGATAGCGGCATTGGCATTCCCCAATTGGATTTACCTCGTATTTTCGATCGTTTTTATCGTGTCGATTCTAAGCGAGCGCGTAAAACAGGCGGTTTTGGATTGGGGTTAGCGATCGCCCAACAGATCGTTCGCGCTCACGGCGGTGAAATTAGCGTGAAAAGCGTTTCTGGGCAGGGTTCCACTTTTCAAATTCAACTACCACTAGCTTAGATACGTAACGATCGTAGTCTCGCTCGTACAAGCCCAGCAGAGGAGCGAGAATTGCTCCGAATACGAAACCCCCAGCGTGCGCCCAGTATGCAACGCCACCACCTGTAGAACTGGGAGCTTGGAGGCTGGCAATGCCATAAAAAGCTTGCTGGACGAACCAAAATCCTAGAAAAAACACTGTTGCGGAGTCAGACTCAAGGAAAGCTTGACAGTTGCTCGGGCTTTAGAACAAGTTCGCCGTTTGGCAAATGCTACGGAAACCATCTACTACCTGTATGCTACTGATAAGTTTCGCTACCTTACTGGTGTCCTCACCTTGTGCTCTTTGTTGACTGCTAGCTCAGAGCAAACTGTGGGCAAAGTAATGAAACGAAGTGATTCGCGGCTTAAATTTGAGCGAAGTTCAGCTTATACCATTTCACTAAAACTATGCTGTAGAAGACTCCCCCTAGCCCCCCTCGATCGGGGGGGATTGGGGGGATCTCTTTTGTCGTAGTCAAAGAGTAAATTGGTATTAAAAAAGCCTTGGAAGTGGTCGCACGGGAAACTACCGTCGGGGTGCTGCTGGGATTGATGCTAGGGCTAGTTGTCATTGGATGGGCTTACTTTCTACAGGGTAGTTTAGGTGTAGCTGTAGTTGTAGGAATCAGTCTACTGGCAATCACTTTTTTAGCCTCGGTTTCCGGTTCCGCCCTACCCTTCTTGTTTAGCAAGCTCGGTTTAGATCCGGCTTTGATGTCCGCTCCCTTTATCACTTCTGTAGTTGATGTTTTAGGTGTCTTGATATACTTATGGACGGCACGGATGGTTTTACAATTGTAAAAATAATCTGAGGTGATGGGGTTCGCCTTAACCGCCATCTGGAAATTGATGTGACAACCAAGAGGCTGATGGCTTCTACTGTTCCAGCTGGCGGCGGAAGGGTAGGGCTATCGCTAGCCAATCTGACTTTCCAACGTGAGTTACGGTTCAACTGTTAGCTAACCCGTAGTTGCGCGATGTTAGAAAGCTTTATCTGGATTTTGCTATTTGGCTTTTTTGGCGGTCAAATTGCTAGTCGCTTGAAAGTTCCGGCACTTGTAGGCATGGTGCTGGTGGGGATTTTCTTAGGTTCGCAGGTGGCAAATGCGATTAGCCCTAGCGTTCTGGAGGCAGCTGGCGCTCTGCGAACGATCGCTGTAATGGCGATTTTGATGAAGGCAGGGCTAGAGCTGGATCGGGAAAAGCTAGCCCGACAAGGATCTGTAGCACTGCGATTGGGATTTTTACCAGCGGCGTGTGAGTCAATAGCTGTTGCTTTGGCTGCAATGACAATTTTTGAGTTTGACTTTCTCACTGGATTAATGCTGGGTTGCATCATTGGGGCAGAGTCTCCAGATGCGATCGTGCCAGGAATGTTGCGATTGAAAAGTCTTGGTTGGGGCGTAAACAAAGGAATTCCCGATGCGATTTTGACGGGTAGCGCTCTGTCAGATGTTTTGCTGCTATTAGTGTTTAGCCTGTTATTGACATTCCTTTCCCAAGGGAGTGCAGCAGGTGTAAGGTTACCTGGAGGTTTAACTTTAAGCGCGTTGCAGTTACTTCCATTGCAAATTATTTACCAAATTGTGCTGGGAGTTTTACTAGGGCTGCTGACGGCGCAGCTTTTGGTATCTTTGCTAACAAAGCAAAACTGGACGCAGAATGCGGTACAAGATACGTTGGTAGCGGCAAGTTTGGCTCTGTTGCTCGTGGTATCGGCAGAGAAATTGCCAATTTTCTCGGGCTACTTGGCTGTGATGGCAATCAGATTTTTTGCGATCGCATTCGATCCGCCTTTAGCGCGACGATTATCGACCTTGGGATGAAGTTTTAGTCGGTTCGGTTTCTCAAGTGGTACTAGAATCGAGTCCGATTCCGGTAATTGTCGTTGAAGATAACCAATTCGTTGGTTAATTCGCCGGAATCCTGAAATGTGTTAAAAAATCCTGCACTCCGCACCCCTCTTGCCATTAGTTTTGGTGCAATAGCTGGGGCGCTCAGCCGCTATTACCTCGGTGCTTAGAAAGAGAGTTTTAAAACTCGTTCTAAAGAATTATCTTGAATGTTACTGTGGTCGAATCTGACTGAGAAGTAAACATAAATTATCCTCGCGTCTCTAAAGGCATATATCTAGTATTAGAGATTTTTCCTGGCAAAGACAAATCAAAACTTAAAACTAAGATTAGAGCTTCACACTCTTCATTTCATGGCTCGTCAAATATTCTTAAAACTGAAATCTTTATCTTTCGTTGTCATTTTCTCATCATTTTTGTTTGTGATGCTAAAGACAGCTATACAGAAAGTTAGGTAATTTTCAAACCAGTTGCCATAGTTAATAGCACTATTAGCTACTTCTGGAAACATTTGAGGGAACGCTCGTGAACACCAAACCTATTCAGCAGATTTCTACTATCATCGCGATCGCCACCGTAGCTGTATTGGCAGGCGGACTGTCAGCTCAAGCTCAGACCCCTAGTAACAACGCAGAAGATACGAAAGTTTCAACTTCAGCGGCTGCACTGAGAAATGAACCTACAAATTCTGTAGTAGCTCAAGTTGACCCTACTTATCCTACGACTCAACCCACAACTCCTACTACTGAGCCGACATATCCCAGCACTCAACCGACTACCCCAACTACAGAACCACCTGCAACTACACCAACTCAGACTACACCAACTCAACCCACTCCAGGTGCAATTGAACCAGGTAGAGCTACTCGTGGTGGTTCCAGTTATGTTGGAGTTGGCGGTAACATCGGTCTGGGCGGTGGCGACACGGCTTTGGGTATCGGTAACTTCACAGTTATCAGTAAAATCGGATTCACGGAAGCTGTCTCTGCCCGCCCTGCTGTCGTATTTGGGGACAATACTACCTTTCTGATTCCAATTACTTATGACTTTACCGTGCAACCTACAGGAGCAGCGACAGAAGCAATCTCTAGTTTCGCACCTTATGTAGGAGGAGGTTTAGCGATCGCCACAGGAGACAACAGCGATGTAGGACCAATGGTAACTGCTGGTGCTGACGTACCTATCGGCGATCGACTGACGGCAAATGCTGGTGTGAATGTCGGCTTCTTTGACAGTACTAGTGTAGGACTGACTATTGGTGTTGGTTACAACTTTGAAGGATTGTAAGAACTGTCGAGTGCTGTCATATTTGCATCATTTTTGTTTTCAAAGCTAGAAACAGGATATTGGAAGCAAGCGACTATGAAGCAAGGAGCATTCTTCAGTTTAGCCTCAACCACAATTCTGGGCGCGAGCGCGTTACATCTCCAGCACGGACACGTCCACCTGCACCCCCTGCCAAACCGTAAAGTTCTTCTGTTATAGTCAATCGATTCCGCTAGGAGGAAAACGATCGTATGCAGCAACGACAGATGCTACGGCTACTCGCCATCAGTATCAGTATTGGTAGCTTAGTATTTGTCGGATGCAAGCAACAGCGTCGATTTGGTACAGAACCCCAAGCAGAGTTCAATCCTGGCGTTCGAGTTCTACAACGGCAACTGGATGTCCCTTACGTACCAACACCTCAGCCTGTTGTAGAGCGAATGTTAGAAATTGCTCAAGTCGGTCGCAATGATGTCGTTTACGATCTCGGTAGTGGTGATGGACGTTTAGTCATTACCGCTGCACAAAAGTATGGTGCTAGGGGTGTGGGTATAGACATCAATCCCAGGCGCATCCAAGAGGCAAAAAAGAACGCAAAAGCAGCTGGAGTGACTGACCTAGTAGAGTTTCGCCAACAAGATTTGTTTAAGACAGATTTGAGTAGTGCTACGGTAGTTACCCTTTACCTGTTACCTCGGATCAATCTCAAGCTACGACCGAAGTTATTGCGAGAACTCCAGCCAGGAACTCGAATTGTCTCCCACGCTTTCGGTATGGGAGATTGGAAGCCTCAAAGAGTGGAACGAGTCAGTGGCAGAACCATATATTACTGGGTTGTACCCCAGCAAACACCGAAAGATTTGCAGTCTAAGACCAACCTTTAAAAAAAGATGCGTTTTGGTATGAGATGCCTGTGCCTACTTGTTCTACTCCAGTTTGGCGTACACGGACACCGGAGCAATGATAAGTATTGTTGTGGTAGGACTTGGTATTCCTTTGTAACAGTGGTATCAAAGCAATTAGCGATCGCTAATTTTTCGACAAACATGAGTGACAGGAGTGCAGTTCGTGCAATTACAAAAAATACTGCTAGGACTAGTTGCAGGTGTGAGTGTTATCAGTTTGGGCATAGTGGGATACACGTCATCTCAACTAAAGGCTGAGGCACAAACACCGACTTCAACAACTCAATCCCCAACAACAACCTCTACACCTTCACTCCAAGAATACCAGTCCAGTATTCCCTACGTCCCAACACCTCAGCCTGTGGTAGATGCAATGCTGAAACTGGCAAATGTCGGTAAGAATGACGTGATTTACGACCTTGGTAGCGGAGATGGACGAATTCCCATAACTGCTGCTCAAAGATACGGGGCAAGGGGAGTAGGTATAGAGATCGACCCTCAACTCGTGCAAGAGGCAAATCGGAATGCAAAAACAGCAGGAGTCAGCGATCGCGTCCAGTTTAGCCAGCAAGACTTGTTTCAAACCGACATGAGCGAAGCAACGGTCGTGACGCTTTATCTACTCACACAGAACAATCTCAAACTGCGTCCCAAGCTGTTGCAAGAACTTAAGCCAGGAACTCGTATTGTTTCTCATAACTATGGCATGGGTGACTGGAAGCCCGAAAGAGTCGAGCAGATAGACGGCAGAACGATTTACTTGTGGACTGTACCAGAAAAAATTCCAGAGAATTTGCGCTCCTAATTTAACATTCGTAAAAATTTAATTTCAAAAACAGAGGATAGATCGGATGAAGGTTCAAAATCATACTCAGACGATGAAAAAATTAGCAGGACTCGCGGCAGGTTTGATGATTCTCCCAGCGATCGCTGCTTGCGAACCACAACAAACAGCACAGACCCCTCCGACCGCGACTGAGCCATCCCCAGGTGCTACAACATCCCCAATTGAGCCAACACCAGGCGCGACACCAGGAACTACAACCCCTCCTGCTGGGCAAGCAGAGGCAGATGATAATCATGTAGTTGATGTAGTGCAAGCAAATCCTTCGCTAAAAACCCTTGCTTCTGTCATTGATGAAACAGATGCCAACGAAGTCTTAGAACTTCAGGGTCCATATACGGTGTTCGCACCCTCGGATGATGCCTTCAATGCCCTTCCCGCAGAAACTCGACAACGCCTGCTACAACCAGAAAATCGCCAACAGCTTGCCCAGATTCTTTTTTACCATGTCGTCCCTGGTCAAGTGAGTGCCAATCAACTGCAATCGGGAGAGGTAAAAACGGTAGAGGGTGCAAATGTCAACGTTCAAGTTGACCAAACTGCTAACTCTGTGAAAGTCAATGATGCTACCGTGACCCAAGCAGATATTCCGGCTAGCAATGGTGTGGTTCACATTGTCGATCGCGTTATCTTACCGCCCAACTTTAATATCTAGTTTGGCTGAGAGACGCAAAATTTTGCGTCTCTACCTTCTGCGCGATCGGTGCATAGTTGTTGGTAAAGGTAGAAGCAACATCACAATCAGCTCTAGGTATCTAAATATGTAAATAGTATGTTACATTGATTGTGCGAGGTGAAAAGTAGGAGAGCTAGCTCTGTGTGCCTCTAATCGCAAAGGTACGTTTGATATCTACCCGATTAAAGAGTCGATTTTCTATCTGAGTACCCCATATCTGGAGAGTAATGTTGTAATGCTTTCCAAGATGTCTTTACTGTTGCGATCGCTACGTCAATTGGGTTAACTGCCTTTGCTTTTGGCAAGATGTTAACACTACGAGTCGATTGATTCCAGATTTAGATTTCTAGCTCCTAATGCAACATCGGCTGGCAGTTTTCACCCTAAATTGGGTACAGGAGGCAGCTATGGATCGAACTATCGAATTAACTTTAGAGCAGGAATTTAGCTTCAGAAGTTTCGCCGACCCAGTAAGGTAAATATCTCGCGAACAAGCTCAAGAGTTATCGATCTTGCAGTACAAGCAAATGATAATTCAGAACATGATATCCAAAGAAATTCTGAAAAAGGATTGGCAAATAGAGCAAGATTTTGGTTCGCTGAAAACCAAGAAACAGTAAAGACTTTACATCACCAAGCAAATCGCTAACAAAAATTGGAGTATTAACTATGTCTGCTAACACAAATCTTACTTCTTCGCTTAAAGATCGCAATGCTTGGCTTTGGGGATTTACACCCCAGTCTGAAATTTGGAACGGTCGTTTAGCAATGATTGGTTTTTTGTCTGTCATCTTAATTGAAGTATTTTCTAGTCAAGGCTTTCTTCACTTCTGGAATCTTCTATGAGTTAGCAGTTACCCTGTTATGATGCTGACTGCGATCGCGCCTTTGCCGTTGGCTAGGTCAGCTTCACTGACAAATAAGCTGTAATGAATCTTTTGAGCTTAACAAATTAATACACAGTTAAATCTAACTAATTCTTGGAGCTATTTCTAATCTCAAGACATCACTACAAAGTAAAATTCGAGACAATTTGCATTGGTGGCGTAGAGTACACAATTCAAAGCTTACTCGATCTCCAACAGTTTTCAGATCCACATGAGGAAGCTCTGCGGCTCGGAATCTCCTCAGCTATGTGGTCTCTATTTGGGCAAATATGGCCCATGAGTAAGATTTTGGCAAGGGTAATGCTTCAAGAGCCACTTGAAGGAAGGCGTATTCTTGAAATTGGTTGCGGTATTGGTCTACCTAGCATCGCGATCGAACAACTCGGCGGAGATATTACTGCGAGCGACTACCATCCTCTTGCTCAGTCTTTTCTGCTTGAGAATTGTATGCTCAACTCTTTAGCTCCCATATGCTTTAAAACTGGAAATTGGAACACAGTAAACCCGAGCTTGGGAAAGTTTGACTTAATAATCGGCAGCGATATTCTATATGAACATCAACAGATAGAGCTGATATCTTCATTTATCGATCGCCACTCTAGTAGTCAAGTGGATGTCATAATCGTCGATCCTGGACGCGGAGCGCACCGTGCATTTGCCAGAAAAATGCAACGTCTCGGCTATATACACTCTTGGACTGACTTAAAGGACTACCCAGATCGGGGTATCAAGCCGAAGGGATTCATACTTCGTTTTTCGCGTCATATTCGCTCGGAAAAAGCCGCATCAGGAATTCACACTCAATTGGAGGCAAAGAACTCAAGCTGTCTGGACACCCAAAGGTTAATCCAGTGTATTACTAGAGACGATCGCAACTCAACTTTTAGATATAGAAGCGATCGAGGGTGAGAAACTACACAACTTGCTGAGCCAGGTTCAAAATAGGAAATAAAATACACTGAATACAAAGAAGCGATCGCTATATTAGGCTTAAGTCAACAAAAAGTTTAGACCTAATATTTACATTGAATCGCGATAGCTTGAATAAATTCGCTCTCATTTCTTTAAAGGAATCCATTCATGAGTATTGTCAAGAAGTTGATTGTTAACGCAGACGCAGAAACTCGCTATCCTACCCCTGGCGAACTAGAGCAGATTAAGAGCTTAGCCCAGAGTGGCGATCGCCGCCTGCGCCTTGCTCAGGCGCTGACTGCTAATCGGGAAGGCATTATCAAACAAGCTGGAAGTCAACTGTTCCAAAGGCGACCGGACATTGTTTCTCCTGGGGGAAATGCTTACGGTCGGGAAATGACTGCAACTTGTTTGCGGGACATGGATTACTATCTACGTTTGATTACATACGCTATTGTGGCTGGTGATGCTACGCCGATTGAAGAAATTGGGGTGATTGGTGTCCGCCAAATGTACAGATCTCTGGGGACTCCTATCGAAGCTGTCGTCGAGAGCGTCCGAGCCATGAAGAATGTCACCAGCACGATGATGTCTGGAGAAGACGCTGGCGAAGTAGGTGCTTACTTCGACTACTTAATCGGTGCTATGCAGTAGAGCGAGGGCTTTTGCCGATCGATTTAAGTATTTTAAGTCTATGTAACATAACTCCGATCGGAATTCTGCCGAGCGATTTAAGCTTTGGTCGATCTGGTCGGATAAAATTGGTTAAATGACACAGAGTAAAACTAAATACCAAAGTGGAGTTTCCTATGTCACCCGAAGCCACCCCAGTTCAATCCGCCGTCCTGGTTACTATTATCGGCGAAACAGTACTCAAAGATAGCATTGTCCAATTACTAAAAAGTCACAATGTAAGTGGCTATACTATCATTCAAGTGCAAGGTGAGGGTGGTCACGGCAGACGCTTGGGAGACATGGCAGGCTACAACACTAATATTGAAATCAAGACAATTGTGTCGCCAGAAGTGTCAGATACTATTTTATTGGCACTTAAAGAGCATCATGGCAAGCACGCTTTAATTGCCTTTCGACAAAAGGTAGAAGCTTTGTATTGATTGTTAAACGCGAGTTTGAAGAAGTTAAAAAGCTACTGAAAAAGCTGCTCAAGAATTATTTCTTTAAGCGCGATCGAGCATTTTATGCTAAGATTAAATCAACGAGAATTATTTTCGGCTACGTGACTAAGCATTAGACACTCTGCCATAGACATCTTCCCGAATCTAAAGCTCTACACCTAATAGGTTTGGGGGGTTTTTTATGTCAATTTATATAGAAAATTTATCTTCTGAAGTCGAAGAAGACGACCTCAAGCGGATATTTTTAGTATGGAACTGTGAAACAAGTTCATGTACCTACAAATCATAAAACTGGCAAGAACAGAGGATTTGCTGTAGTAGAAATGGAAACATGTGCCGAAGAAATATCGGCAGTTCAGATGCTGAGAGGTATTGAATGGATGGGTCGTATCCTCACAGTGAATAGAGCTAGGATTGAGTTAAAAGACGTTTGGTTGAGCCGCTTGTAGAAAATATTTTCAGCGGGAAGCAATTGCTTTTTTGATTTCTCTAGCCGTTTAATCAACAAGAACGCAGCAGTGCAGTAAAAAATGGGACATGCGTACTGTTGCGAGTAGGTTTCTACTACCGCGAGATTCAAACGATCTTTATTTTAATTTCTACTAATTGTCTCATCTGACTTTGCCCGCTTTATTGCTTCAGAATTGCGATCGCAGTCACTTCCGAAAAAAGACGTAGTTAAGGGCTTAATCGAAAGATTTTAAACTTGAAGTGCAGGTAAGAGCTATGGATTCAACTTTAGATTGCTGCGATCCCAATAAGAATTAAATCGAATATTAACAAACATAGGTTAGAAAAATGCAAGTTTTATTAAATAAGTCTCTTCAATCACTGGCTCATTATACAACTGAAAACAGCCGAGAGAATCTAGCCGTGTATGCTGGGCAATCTAAATTGAGGAAGTCTACATGTCCTTGTTGTTCATACATTTTGCTCCGTCATATAGATTTGGCAGGAATTTACTGGCGTTGTAGTCACTGTTATCAAGAAATGCCAGTTTATCAACCACTGTATAGCGATCGCAATGACCAATCAGCTCAAGCTCTGAGACCTGCTGTAGTTATTGCCAAGCTCAACAGCTTGAAGTTGTGAAGATAGTTTGTATTCGACTTAACCTTCCAATAATTTGTAGTTCTCTACTTTAGCAGTACAGCTACTTCAAACTCTAGGCGGACACGAGCGATAAAACACTTGGCTAGGATGAGAAACATAAGTCATAAGTAAGGTTTTCATGACGACGAATATGGTTGAAACTGACCGCGGAAATGGTCAGCCGCTCGTATTGAATTGGACGAGCATAACGTTTTTTGCGGCAGTTCATGCTATAGCTTTATTAGCACCCTGGTTTTTCTCCTGGTCGGCTCTGGGAGTAGCAATCTTCCTCCATTGGTTATTTGGCAGTATTGGCATTTGCTTGGGGTATCATCGATTGCTAACTCATCGTAGTTTGCAAGTGCCGAAGGGATTGGAATACGCGATCGCCCTGATCGGTTCGCTAGCGTTGCAAGGTGGTCCGCTCTTTTGGGTCGCGGGGCATCGCAGGCATCACACATACACCGAAGACATTGACAAAGATCCCTACTCTGCAAAACGGGGTTTCTGGTGGAGCCACATGGGTTGGCTGCTGTACAAACGTCCAGAGTTTTTTGAGTACGAATCCAACCGGAAATTTGCACCGGATTTAGCAAAAGATGCGTTCTACCGTTGGCTCGATCGCTACTATCTGCTGTTGCAAATCCCACTCGGAGTTGGACTATACCTGCTTGGGGGTTGGTCATTCGTTATCTATGGACTATTCGTAAGAGCAGTCTTGCTCTGGCACAGTACTTGGCTGATCAACTCTGCAAGTCACATCACTGGCTACCGCAGCCATGACTCCGATGATAATTCTCGTAACCTGTGGTGGGCAGCAATTCTCACCTACGGGGAAGGCTGGCACAACAACCATCATGCCTATCCCAACGTGGCAAAAGCGGGTTGGAAGTGGTGGGAAATCGATCTGACCTGGTGGACAATTCTGCTCCTGAAGCAAATGGGGTTAGCTCGAAAAATTGTCCTACCACCAACAGCCTCATAACGCGCACTCGAATCTTGGCTTGTTAAAGAGGCTAATGCTATTTTTCAAGCCTTACGTTGTTCTATTTAGGGATGCGAACCTTTCAAAATCCCACTATTATTTGAGATATATGTCGAAGCCCTGTCTAAGATTTGACAGCTTCACTTAGGAGAATTAATGTTCGACTTCAATACATTAGCTGAGTTTTTCAGGCACTACTGCATTGGCATTTGTGCATTTCTGATTCCAGCCAATCTGGTTGCTACATCGTTAACAGGAATCTTTGCGGTGCTGCATCGCCCAGCTGCTCAGGTGTGGCAAGCCGCTGGAATTGCTATTGGGTCATTTGGTATGAGTGTTGCCATTATTTTTGGCAATAGTTGTCCGCCGAAGAGGACGATGCGTACAGGCACCAGAACCACCAAGAGAGTGAAATCTTTGACGCGCTCTGTCTCGACGTTGCGCTCGTAATCCTGCCCAGACAAACGGCGTTGGTTGTTGGTTCCATCCAAAAGCAGTTGCTTCCAACCACTCAATAATTTGATAGGCTGTTTGCGGATGATGCCCCTCTAGAGCTCGGCGTTTGAGAATTCGTTGAATCGACTCAGCCATATTCAGCCAGCTACCGCCAAGAGGTGTGTAGAGCGGCATGATGCCATGAGCACACAGCCACAATACCAACTGGGGAGTTTTATGTCCGACCAAGTTATCCATCACTAGCAACATTCGCAGTGGCGGTAAGTCGTGTGGGAGTGTAAAGCGTACTTTCAACCCCTGCTGCCAACTTTTCCATAACCGTTGATTTTCTTCAGGCTTGAGTAATCGAGCTGGAGTTGGCAGTGATTGTACAACACTAGCTAATTCTTGCTTGAGCCATTCGTGCAACACAGCATTGGTACAACTGGTAACACCCTTAACTCGTACTTGCCCAGTAGCGGGATGGAATAGCGTTAACAGCTTGGCTGTGCCATTACGGATATATTCATGTTCTTGCCGTGTCGGTTTACCTACTGGCTGCCAATTGCTACCAGGGTAAGGAGCAGTGCCAAATGGTCCCGCCTCGTCTTCGCACCACACACTCAAGCCTAGCTTCTGTCCCTGAGTGTAAGCGCGTTCTATCAGTTTTTTTTTGCCACGGTATCTGGGTCAGTTACTACTACTAGCTTGCCTTTGCGTATGCGCTTCACCTGTCCAGTTTTTAACCAACTGCGGCTCTTTTGCCAGCTATAGCCCGCCTCTTTGAGTACCTGCCAAATTGTATAAGTACTGATTTGGGTTAAGCCATCAGGAGCCTGACGCAAAGCCCGTTGAAGTGTAGCTACTGACCAGGTTGCCGTGCCCTCTTTCTGCCGCTCTGGTTGACGCTGAAATTCGGACAGGATGCGTTGTTTTTCTGGTTCGCTGTATTGCACTACTGCCCCACCGCCATGTCGAGGCTGTAAGGCAGCTAAGCCTTCAACATTGAAGCGACTGACCCACTTGCTGACCGTATCACCACAGCGTAATCCTACTAACTGCGCTGCACTCGTGTAATCAGCCCCAAGAGCCACGGCTAGAATCGCTTTGGCCCGCATGACACTAGCAGATGATTGGGATTGAGAACGGCTCAGTTTTTTCAAGTCGGTTTGTTCTTCATCACTTAACGGTCGCAAAGGTGCTTTTTTTTGCCGTGTCATCACAACCTGAAAAACTATGTATCTTCACTTTAATTGACCATCCTTTTTATGGC
Organism: Chroococcidiopsis sp. SAG 2025; assembly: GCF_032860985.1. Lineage (GTDB taxonomy): Bacteria > Cyanobacteriota > Cyanobacteriia > Cyanobacteriales > Chroococcidiopsidaceae > Chroococcidiopsis. The sequence goes on along the minus strand of NZ_JAOCNC010000001.1, from coordinate 3,489,880 downwards.
AACACTCATACCAAATGACCCACTAGTATCTTTGCTTTAGCGATGAAGTAGAAATCACTGATGCGATCGCGCTTCTTCACACTTAAAATCCAGTCCATACGAGGAAACTTCGTATATGAAGGCACTCTTGCTCTACCCTTGTTTTCCCCAGTCTTTCTGGTCTTACGATCGCTGTATGGAAATGGCTGGACTCAAAGCAGTCATTCCGCCATTGGGAATTATTACAGTTGCAGCAATGCTGCCAAAGGATTGGGAAATTAGGTTTTATGACCGTAATGTAACCCAGGAAACAGATGGCGATTGGCAGTGGTGCGACATGGTTATTCTTTCTGCCATGCTGGTTCAGAAACCGGACTTCCACGCCCTGATTCAAAAAGCTGTACGGTTGGGCAAGAAGGTGGCAGTGGGGGAACCATATCCAACTTCAGTCCCTCAAGATGCCCTCGCCTCTGGAGCGCATTATTTGGTGCTGGATGAAGGCGAGCTAACTATCCCGCAATTTCTAGAAGCACTTTCCTAAGGTCAAGAACAAGGAATATTTCGCGCTACCGAGAAGCCTGACGTTACCACTAGCCCGATTCCCCGCTTCGATCTGCTCCAACGGGATGCCTACTTCATGATGGCAATTCAGTTTTCTCGCGGCTGCCCCTTCAACTGCGAATTCTGTGACATTATCACGCTTTATGGTCGTAAACCGCGCACTAAGGAACCAAGTCAGACCTTAGCAGAGTTGCAAAATCTTTACGACTTAGGCTGGCGGGGGTCGCTTTTCATCGTTGACGACAATTTTATTGGGAATCAGCGCAATGTCAAACGGTTCCTACGAGAATTGATTCCTTGGATGAAGGAACGCAGCTATCCCTTCACATTCATCACTGAAGCCTCGGTTAACCTAGCAGAGGATGATGAACTGCTACAACTCATGCAAGAAGCAGGGTTCTACGCCGTCTTTCTTGGTATCGAAACTCCAGATACTGATAGCCTGCAAACCACTCGCAAGTTGCAAAATACCCGTAACCCGCTAATAGAAGCCTGTCGCAAGATTAATGAGGCAGGATTGTTAATTTACGCAGGTTTTATCCTGGGCTTTGACGGAGAACGCTCGGGTGCTGGAGAACGAATTCAAGCATTTGTGGAACAAACTAGTATTCCTCAACCAATGCTAGGAATTCTGCAAGCATTGCCCAATACTGCCCTTTGGAATCGGCTGGAAAAAGAACAGCGCTTATTAGAGAGCGTTGGTGTCACCCAAGTCGGGGATCAGAACACGTTGATGAATTTCATTCCCACTCGACCAGTTGCTGAAATTGCTAGAGAGTATGTAGAAGGCTTCTGGATGTTGTACGAACCCGCAAACTATCTCAAGCGCTGTTTTGAACAATGCCTTAGCATTGTTCCCCCGGCTGGGCGAAAGCAGAGTATGCACTTTGCTCCAGGCAAGGGGCTGCGGCTATTAGCACGGTTGATCTGGCATCAGGGCTGGCGACGAGCTGAAATTCGGGCGCAATTTTGGCGACAGCTGTGGGTAATCGTGCGTGCGAAACCTCAAGTTCTGAATATGTATCTGGGGCTGTGTGCGGCTGGAGAGCATTTCTGGGAGTACCGCGCTTTAGCAAGGGAGCGAATTACGCAGCAGCTAGGTTACGATCCACTGGCAGAAGCGACGCTACCAGTTAAAGCACTGATGCACGTCAGCACCTGATTTACTAGCAAACTAGGAGTTGGCGGGGATGCGCTCAATTTGGGCGTAGCCGCTGAAAATCAATAGTTTTTCTTGGGTTTCCAATTGGTTGAGTCGGATCGTGATGCCATCGAGATCGAAGCGATCCAAATCGACCATGCGATCTAAAATCTCTACCAATATGATGCTTAGGGTTTGAGAGATTTCTCGTTGAGATTCTGGTACGCTATCTGCTTCAAACTTCGGCTCGCAAAAAGTAAGGCGGCGTCGTCGCTCGATGGTTATGGTTGCACTCAGACTAATCGGCACGAGTTCGCCGTTGCTTAGATCGGCATTAGCCCAAATCTGCACCCGATTGTTGGCTATTAGCTGTAGCCGCACAGCTTCAAAAGAGATTGAATTACCACCAGATATATCGGATAAAGCAGGTAGATAGAGGTTTTGAAGGCGCTTTTTCACCAGCTCTGCCCCAAAAGCGCGATCGATCCCTGCTTCTGAGAGAGTGACTCGAACAATAGCTTGGGTGGGTTGCGCTAAAACCAGTTTGCCGCGCAAAAGGCTACTGAAGTCAATCGCTACGGCATCAGCGATGAGGGTCATTTCTTCCGCCCGAAATTCCTGGCGGATAACGAGTCCCCGACCGCTCATTTTGAAGCTATCGATGCTACCCTGCAAGAGTTTACTGGAAAGATAGCAGTGGATCGAGCCTTCTACTGACTCGCTTTGAGTGAATAGATAGCGAATTGTTTTGTTAGCAACAGTGTTGAGTAGGCGCTCTCCCCAATCGCTTCCCATAGGATTAGTTAAACTAGTTAGGCTGCTGAACATAGAAATGCGTCTATGAAAGTTCTTCGACTGAATGCAGATGCTAAGCAGCTAGTTAAGCAGGTACTCAAACAGTGATGCTAGCAGGAGATGGGAAACAATAATCAAGTGACCTCTAGATTCAGGTCAGTTTTTCTGACGGGAGGTGTTTTACAGCTGTGATTTATTTCCCGACTGTATCTGGAGATTCCACCCTAGTCCAGATGCCACTCATGCTTCAGAAATTCCTGGTACATTGTTTTCTGAATTATCATTTGCTTATGCAGCACAATCAAAAATTCCTGGGCTTGTTCGCGGGACATCTGCTGCACTTGGTCGGCAAAGCTTCTGAGGCTAAATTCTTGCTCTACAGATAATTTAATGGGCTGATTCATCGCTGACTCCTGCCCCACTGGGGCGAAAACTAGAAGATCGAGTCTAGCTAGATATCTTTGTCTGAGGATTAGATACCTAGTTCGCTCGCTATTGTCATACTGAGCTAATTGCCACTACAAAGATTTGCTAACTACTGCTTTCTTCGGTCTCTTTCCTGCTTTGAGATCTCCTTTTTGGTTAAAATGCATTTCCAGTGGTTCGCAGGTATAAATATCAGGCTCCATCAAGAAGCTATCGGCAGTCATACATTCATTCAGGTTGAGGGTATTCCCTTCTTTATCGGTGTAGCGCATGGATGCCCTCGTGTAAGCGTATGTAAATTATTATAACAAAATATTTCTGTCAATCTGCTTGAATATTTCAACGACTAGTCTTGACCGCACTCAATCGGAGTTATGTATCTTTTGACTAGATTCCAACTAGATAAATCAAGAGCAAAGTTCCACAAAACAAAGCACCAAAGGCTTTTGAGCGCATACATCTAGCGATGCCGGAGGGAGCGTCTACACAGCTTGTTAAAATATGGCGAAGGTCTTTTATCGCTAACTAAAATGTATTCAATACGCCCATTCCGACGCGATCGCTCTCGTGCGAGAGTTCAATAGTGCGCTAGTATAGTGAGTGAGACTAAAATTCGGTTATATCGTTTGTTTTTAAAATTAACAGGCTTCTCTCCGAAATCTAAATCTCTACACCTTTTGATTTTGGAGACAATCATATGTCTATATACGTCGGCAATTTATCATACGAGGTAACGCAAGAAGACCTCAGTGCTGCTTTTGCAGAGTACGGTTCTGTCAAGCGGGTGCAACTCCCAACCGATCGCGAAACTGGTCGGATGCGCGGCTTTGCTTTTGTGGAAATGGATACAGATACTGAAGAAACAGCCGCCATTGATGCTCTCGATGGTGCTGAATGGATGGGGCGCAACCTCAAGGTTAATAAGGCAAAGCCTAGAGAAGACAGAGGCTCATTCGGTGGTAATCGCAGAGGTAATTTCTCTAGTCGCTACTAAGCTTTAAGACAGATAATTTAACTCTAAGGTTTAAGGGTAGATCGGGAGTCTACCCTTTTTTGCTAACAACTTAATTTCAGGATAAATTGCCCAAATTCTATCCTAATTTACTCAATTGAGAGGAAAATAGATGGCACAAATTATTTTGGGTGAAAATGAAGGAATTGAGTCAGCCTTGCGTCGATTTAAGCGCGAAGTTTCTAAAGCAGGGATTTTTTTAGACATCAAGAAACATCGTCACTTTGAAACGCCAATTGAAAAACATAAACGTAAGGAACTCGCTAAGCATAAGCAGCGTAAAAGACGTTCCCGCTACTAAGCTAGCTGTCTGAAATTTCAGTTTTTACAGCTTGAAATGGCATCATTGTTGTACCACATGCGGAATTTAGCAAACGTTAGGAAAACCCTAACAGAGCAAAGTCATGAAAATTCAAGTATTGGATATTCAAATCGGCGATCGCATTATTGCTTACTGCAATAACAAAAGACAAGCCTGTACTGTCAAGCAGATACTAGTTTCCGAGCGAGATAGTATCGCACTGACAGTATGTCCTTCCACCCATTATCGAATTTCACTCTCCCGAGTGATTCGATTTCACCGAGATGCTTCGATCGATTTAGCAAGCTGAAGCTATTCTTTAGAACCAGAGCGATCGCACCTCATCACTTCTCAAGTAGCTAACTTCTACCTGCCCTAATTGGAAAAAGTAGCTACTGGGAGCCACTGTCTCCTCAAACAACTTTCCAGGGGCAAACGCAGGCATTACCTGGAACAAGTCGATACTATGCTGGTTCAGTGAGTTTTGTCCCGACGATCGACAATAATAACTTCAGGAGCGTCGTCAACACTACCTTCGGTGCGGTAGGTGGGGTTAGCGGTATTGACGTTATCGACAATGCCTTCGGTGCGGTAAGCCGGTCTAGTCGAATTCACGCGCTCTACATCAGTCACAACATCGGTGCGGGTAGTGGTCGCATTTGGGTTGTTATATACACCCCATTCTTGAATCCCGCCACCGCCGAGAATTTTGGCTGCGTGGGCGATTTCGTCGTCAGTGCCATCCACAATAACTAAATAATGACCTCTAGAAACGCGATCGCTGTAAACTTTGGCTCTTTCCTCGGGAATCCCCAAGCCAATTAGTGCGCCTAGCAAACCGCCCGCAGCCGCACCAATCGCACCACCAGCCGCAGTTGTAGCCAGGGCTGTAGCAACTTCGCCCGCTAGCATCACTGGACCAACACCAGGAATTGCTAAAGTGCCTAGTCCAATCAGTAAGCCAGTCAGTCCGCCTAAAACTCCGCCTGTCACCGCTCCAGTTGCTGCGCCCTCATCAGCTTTGTTGCCGACGCGATCGCGATCTTCGACATCTACACCAGCAATATCAGGTTTGCTGTCTGCATCTTGGGCGATGATGGAAACCCGACCCATCCCAAAACCAGAACGCTTTAATTCATTCAGGGCGCGTTCCGCATCTTTACGCCGCTCAAATGTGCCTACTGCTCGTCTGTGGTAGCCTAAAGTCATTTTTTTGCTCCAATTTCAAAATTCAAGTGGAAACTTTCAATCAGTTATCAGTGACCAGTAACCAGTGATTAGGCGTATGGCTCTTGGATTGCTACCCGCCACCAACGCTTACCACGCATTCATTCGCTCTTGGACTTAAACTCAACTCAATGAAGCCGATAACTGGTAACGGATTACTGGTCACTGGTCACTGTTAAAACAATCCGCCGATCCCATTCACGGCTAACGCTCCGGCGATCGCAGATGCGGCAAGAGAAGTCAAAGCCGTACCAAACAACCACCAAGCTGCACCAGCTGCGGCTTTTTTGGTTTCTACTGCTGTTGCCTGAGCTTGTTGTTTCAAAGCTTCTAGCCGTTTTTGCGTTTCTTGTTGAATGCGTTCGGCTTGATGCAGAACGCGATCGCGCGTACCTTCAATTTGACCCACAATCCGCTCGGCATCGGCTGGGGAAATATCTTCGCGGGAACTCAACACGGCGATTAGTGTGTCGCGATCGAATTGGCTCAAGCGATTGCGTAGAGCCTCAAATCCCGCTTGCGGATCGTCAAACAAGGTCGTGAAGTCTTGCTGAATTCCCTCGTAGTTGAGTTCGGGACGCTCTAGCGAGTTGAGGTAGTTGCGGATGCGATCGAACACCCCATCGATAACTGACTGCACGCTACGCTGAATTTTCTCAATTTGCTCGGCAATAGAGTTACGTACGGCAAGGATGCGATCGACAATTTGATTCGCTTCTTCTTCCGAAATATCTTCTCTTTGAGACAGTAAAGCCACAATCGTCGAACGATCGAAGTGCGAGAGGCGATCGCCCAAGCTACCGAATCCAGCACGGGGATCGTTGAGCAATAGTTGCAAGTCGCGCTCGATCCCTTCGGGATTGAGTTCTTCTTTATTCGTATTCCGCAAGTAACTTTCTAAAGTTGCCTCAAAATCGATCGCCTGCTGTTGGACGCGGCTTGCCAAACGGCGCGGTGCTTGGACGATGCTGTTAATTGCGTCTTCCACAGAGTCGATTGCTCGGTTGACTTGTTCTTCGCTCAAGTCTTGCCGTTGCGACAGCAGTTTCACCAAGGTTTCTCGATCGACGTGAGACAAGCGATCGCGTAATGCTACGGCTCCCTCTTGGGGATCTTCCAATACTTTACGTAAATCCTGCTGGATGCCTTCAGGATTGAGTTCCTCTAGGTTGGTGTTACGCAGATATTCAGAAATCGCTGTCGTCGTTTTGTCGTATTGCTCTTTGGTTTTACCTGCTAGCTGTTGCGGTGCTTGTAAGATATTATCGCGGACTGATTCAAGGCGATCGAGAGTTTGATTTATTTGCTCCTCGCTCAAATCTTGACGCTGCGATAGCAATGCTACTAACGTTTCGCGATCGAACTGCGATAATCTCGATCGTAATACAGAAATTCCCACTTGCGGATCTTCTAGCAAGGTGCGAAAATCGCGTTCGATCCCTTCAGGGTTGAGTTCTTCTTTGTTGGTATTGCGGAGATATTCTTCTACTTTTTGTCGTATTTCTGTTGCTTTGGCTTGCGCCTGTTCTTGCAATTCTTTGGCACGGTTAACAACGCGATCGCGAGTGCTTTCGAGTTGACCGACAATATTATTTGCTTCCTCTTCGCTAATATCCTGGCGCTGTTTGAGCATTTGTACCAAAGTATCGCGATCGAATTGCGATAGGCGATCGCTTAGTGTTTCCACACTCGCTTCTGGATCTTCTAGAAGAGTTTGGAAGTCTCGTTGAATTCCTTCAGGATTTAGTTCTTCCTTGCCAGTCGATCGCAGATAATTTTCTACGCGGCTACCCAGGTCTTGCGATTGCGCTTGTGACGCACCAGCAGAAACCGTAGCTAAAATATCGGTGCGGATCTCTTCTAGTTGCTGAGCAACTTCTTGGACTTTGTTCTCAAGTAAATCGCCACGCTGATTCAGCTTTTGAACGAAATAATCTTTGTCCAACTGCTCCAGCTCTCGTTTGACTTTACTTGGATCGGCTTGCGGATCGTAAATAACATCTCTAAATTCTTGCTTAATCGTTTCGCGGTTGAGATGCCACGGGTAAGATTTCAGCAAATAGTCATCTACATCGCTGCGGATGGTGCTATTTGGCAGTCCTGGTAGTTTTTGTGCTTGCTGTTGCACCTGCTGTTTAAATTGCTGTAACTGACCGGAAATCTTTTCTCGGTCTACTTCTGGTAACTTATCGACGAACTTTTGCAGTTGACCAGAAATATTCTCCACATCAACCCCAGCCAGATTAGTTCTTTCGAGTACTGCTGTAGTAAGGGCGCTGACACCCAATTGCACGGCTCGATTTCCCCAACCGTTGCCTTGCTTCCCGTTCGATTGACTTGTTTGTACCAGTTGTTCCAGTTTTTCGCTCAAATCGCTGGAATTGAGTTGTTTGGGAGAAGCTTCTTTAATAAATTGACTTAATTGCGCTTGTGGATCTGCCTCACCTTTGCTGATCGCCTGCTGCCACACTCCTTGCAACTGGTCTACAATCCGATTCACGTCTTGTTTGGACAAGTCCGTGCGATCGCTGACCAAATCTGCAAATGTCTCGCGGTTAATGTTACGTAGCAAATCGCTATCAGCCACAGATTTTAAATCTGAGCTGTTGAGAATCGTTTCAAACTGACCGCGAATCTCGTCTAGATTCAGTTGCGGTAGTTGTAAATTTTCCAAAGACTTTTGCAATGTCTTGCCGATCGCGTCTGGGTCGAGTCCTGTAGTGAATTCTTGCCGAACTGCGGCGGCGATCGCTTCAGCCGTATCCACAGCTTGGTTTTTCGCTGCATTAGCGCCCAAAGCGGTAGCTGCTGTCCCTAGTAGTCCTTGAAAGCCAGAGGTAGCAGTGCTGACTAAAGAACCGATCAGCGAACCGACTGTAGTTGAGCCTAACCACAACAAGATGGAAAAGTAGGTAGACCAAATAACTACCCCAAGAATTGCCCCTAATACCGCACTGCTGACTAAACTGAGTTTCACTGCCAAAAAACTAGCCGCGAACAGAGCTACACCACCAGTGGATAAAGCCAACAAACCCACTGCGGTTGAGATTTTGCGGACTGTACTACCTAAATTATCCGTATCATCAGCATCTCCCCCACCTAACGCGGAAATACCTAGAGCCACGGAAAAGTTAGTTAACAGGAGTTGAAAGGCAAACGCCATCACTACACCTGCAATTAATGCCACCAAGAATTGCGGTCCAGAAAAGACAGCGGCAGCTTCTTCTGGAGTCAGAATTTCTTCAGTCGTTATAACTTGTGCTAAGTAAAGATTTGCGAAGTCAAATTGTTTTGCTATTTCTGCGATTTCCCACATATGATTTACTCCATTCATGCTCGATCGCAAGTCAAATTTTTTATTTGAGCTGCCCTTTAATTGCCAGCTTAGCTATTAACTAAGGTCGTTACTACTTTCCCAAGTGAGGAATACTCTACTCCTCAAGGATTGTATTTGAGCTGTTAGAAATGATGCGAGCTTAAGTTATATGCAAAAGTAAAATTTTGTTTCACACACAGAAGATCGCTAAAAGCATTCGCTGATGCGATCTTCAAACAGGTAATCGATAACAAAATTAAAGCCATTCATCCCCAACCGACCGTTAAAATTGGGAGAAATAGCCCCGACTCCTTCTAAACCAAAACCGAGAGAACCAGCTTTACCTGTTACAGTAAAACCATTTCTCGGCTTTGTTTCGGTTAATGCTTGTAGTAGTCTCTCTCACCCATGCAATTTGTACTTACTTACGACCACCTAACCATTTAGCCGCGATCGCACCAAATGCAGCACCGACGAGTGGATTGCTGAGGAATTTCACGAATGCAGGTTGTTCCGCCAATACCTCTTGAAAAATATCGGGATGGTTGTGATAAGCAAATGCAGCTAATTTACTTACATCGTCGGCATTCATCCGGCTGGCGTGATGAGTTGATAGCCCTAGTTGCTTTTCTAAATCGCGATCGTGCAGTCCTCTTTTACCTAAGTGCTTGAAGAAAGCCTGCGCCACATCATCTCTTTCATTTGGTTTAATCTGGGCGATCGCTTTTTGTAGTTCCGGTTCCATCTGGTTTGTCGGAATCCGATCCGGATGGAAAGAGCGTCCGAATAAGCGACGGCGTTCGTCATGGGATGAGCGTTGAGCAAAATCGTCAAAATTTTCGTAATCTTGCTCTAAATTTGTGGGAGCGTCAAGGTTTTCTACATTACCTTGAGCGAGATCGTTCATGACTTCTTTTCTATATTTGTCGCTACTACTCATTTTTTTCTCCTTTTTACAACCGCCATTTGCATTCATAGTCAATGACAAATGACCAACGACCTACTTGTATTCAATCTGATTAGTTTGAGTGTCGTACTTAGCTGTCAAAATTAGCTTTTTATCCGGTGCGTACATCAACACAGTCAAATCTTGGTTGGGGAAATTGCGGCGAAAACCTTGAGCTAGAGATTTTGCTAATGGCTTAACTTCGTTTGGGCGAACTTCAGGTGAGATGACAACACCTAATTTATTGTTGTCGCGCACGTAGGCATCTTTAACCATTCCCCTAGCCGTTTGCACGACCCAACCACCAAAATCTTGTCCGGCTTGAGTATTTCCTCTTGCTATTTGCGAGTAATCTGCACTCCGACTAGCTGTTGGTAGCGTTGTTGTTGGCTGTTTGGCTTGAACTGCACTGCTACAGGCTGTAGTTGTAGTAATAAACAAAACTAACATCAGCACAGTCGCAATTTTCCGAAACCTTTTAATCAAACTCATTTCTACCTCCTACAATTTTCAAATGAATAGAATAGTTATCAGTTGTCAGTTATCAGTCAGGAGTTACGCACTTGAAGTTTCAGACCTCGGCGATCCCTCCTAGCCTCCCTTAAAAAGGGAGGAATAAAGCCCCCAATTTGGCGGGAGTTGGGGGATCGACTGCGTAACTCCTGTCAGTAAAAAGCGGTCAGGAGTCAGGAGTCAGAACTAACTGATAACTGGTCGCTGGTCACTGGTCACTGATAACTGGACGACCATCAGTATCGATATCTAATTCTTCCCTGCGAATCGTTTCTTGTGCTTCCACAGTTTCCTGTTCTACGACCTTTTTAACTCTGACTTCTTCTCTAACGAAGGCTTCTTTGTGGATGTCTGGAACTTCTTCGTACACTTCTACACGGGCAACTTCACCCTCATGGAAGTCAACTTCGCCAGGTGCAACAGCTCTACCTGCATCGGTTGGGGTAATTCTTTCAATCACGACGCGCTCTTTTTCTATTGGAACTGAAACTCGTTCTGTCTCAGTTTCAACGTGCTTGCCGATCGCAACTTCTCCAGTTTTGCGGCGCTGTTTGCTGGCAATCAACCGCTCTTCGTAAAGTTTAATGGTGCGATCGCTATGAGTGCTTGTATCGTATAAATCTCTGTCATGCTCGTAAGTGTAAGTATCGCGGTTATAGCTAGTTGGCGTAGCAGTACCCATCATCGCAGCAGTAGATGCCGGGTCTAGAGGTGCTGATGCATCTAAAGAAGCTTCTGTACGATAAACTCGTCTGACCCGTTCTTCGTAATCGTAGTCTGCTGTCATGCCTTCTGTATATTCGGGTAAGCGATCCGCTTGCTCTTTAGTCAAACCTTTTGCATAGACGCGATGAGCGTTGCGATCGATCCGAGCGCGACCAACTGGCAGTAGTACTTTTTTACCAAAAATCCAGAATCCTACGTCAATAACAAAATACCGAAAATTACCTTGTTCGTCTACTAAAATATCTTTTACTGTACCAAACTTTTCCCCATCCCCTTCACCATAAACATCCATACCTTTGATATCATTTTCTTCAAAGGTACTTTGATAGTCTGTATCGAAATCACTAATGCTTAGTAATGGCATAACTTTCTTCTCCACTTAGAAATGATTCATGAGTAACAAGACAATACACACAACATTAAGCCATCAAAGCCACATTCTTTTCACCTATCCGCAGAATCAAAGTTTGAATTTTTCACTACTCATGCAGATAGATATTTGACTGCGTTATAGCGAGCAATCTCTATTTTCATTGAGTGGCATTCCTTAAGAGTTACAGGGTGTAAGGTTTTTATTATTTTATTTACAATGATTTTACTTTAAGGTTGTCTCTGAAATCGTAGATTTAGAAAAATATATTATTCGATCGATTCAACAGCCCTTACATTTTTAGCTCGAGCTAAAAATGTTAAGATTTTAATGTAAGTATTTTAAATCTAAGCCCCATAACGAAGAAGTGTGACTTGTTTCTAGCAAAAGTGTGACTAAGTGCTAGCAGTAGATGTAAAATTGTAAAACTATTGCTCGGTAAGATTTTGATGCTAAGTAGCTAGGCAGATTTAAACATAAAACGTTCCAGTGTCCATCCCCTTTGTTGACTTCGATTCTCCATGCCCTCAATCATGGCATTCGCTAAATCATACTCGTTATCAAAAATCCTTCCGGCTATTTCATGGGTTTTGAGTTGATGCCACTGCGCTTCAATCAGATTCATATGTGAACTGTATTGGGGAGAAAAAAGATATAGCCCTTTCGACTGCCACTGCTGCCAGTGCTCACGGGCAAGATGACTGGTATGAGCCGAACCATTATCTTGCACCACGACTGTGAGCCGTCCGGTTTGTAGCAATGTCTGCTCACTCTTTTGGGCAAGGAGCGTTCATCACTTTAACATAGCGTTCCTTGTGGAAACTGCCTTGTACCAGAGCATAGTCAAACGACTGCTCTGGTTGCCATATCCCTAGAATACTAATGCGGTCTCCATAGGATTTGACCTGCTCTTCGGTGTTTCTGCTCTCCAATGCGAGAGTAACTATAACTGACTGGACTTTCCAGACAACATCCCGATTCGTCAAGATACTTCAGGTCAATGTACCCTTCACAGGCAGCTAGTTGGAGTGTGTCTAAGTCGGCTTGCTTGAGTGCTTTGTACTCAGGATCTTGTCTGCCCCGTTGCGAGTGTCGAGTCCGCTTCCAACTAAAGCCCTTTTTTTTAGAATGCGGCGAATCCGGTCAGCACTTAGGTTTACCTGTCGTTCTTGCTCTAGCTTCTGGGCTAGCTGTTGACTATTATAGGTTCTGGCTTCTTGCTCTAGGCATTGTTCTAGGTAGGCCATGTCTGCTTCTTGCCATTTGGCTTTAGCTCCTCGTCCACTAGTGGGTCATTTGGTATGAGTGTTGCCATTATTTTTGGCAATAGTTGTCCGCCGAAGAAGGGACGATGCGTACAGGCACCAGAACCACCAAGAGAGTGAAATCTTTGACGCGCTCTGTCTCGACGTTGCGCTCGTAATCCTGCCCAGACAAACGGCGTTGGTTGTTGGTTCCATCCAAAAGTTTTCCAACCACTCAATAATTTGATAGGCTGTTTGCGGATGATGCCCCTCTAGAGCTCGGCGTTTGAGAATTCGTTGAATCGACTCAGCCATATTCAGCCAGCTACCGCCAAGAGGTGTGTAGAGCGGCATGATGCCATGAGCACACAGCCACAATACCAACTGGGGAGTTTTATGTCCGACCAAGTTATCCATCACTAGCAACATTCGCAGTGGCGGTAAGTCGTGTGGGAGTGTAAAGCGTACTTTCAACCCCTGCTGCCAACTTTTCCATAACCGTTGATTTTCTTCAGGCTTGAGTAATCGAGCTGGAGTTGGCAGTGATTGTACAACACTAGCTAATTCTTGCTTGAGCCATTCGTGCAACACAGCATTGGTACAACTGGTAACACCCTTAACTCGTACTTGCCCAGTAGCGGGATGGAATAGCGTTAACAGCTTGGCTGTGCCATTACGGATATATTCATGTTCTTGCCGTGTCGGTTTACCTACTGGCTGCCAATTGCTACCAGGGTAAGGAGCAGTGCCAAATGGTCCCGCCTCGTCTTCGCACCACACACTCAAGCCTAGCTTCTGTCCCTGAGTGTAAGCGCGTTCTATCAGTTTTTTTTTGCCACGGTATCTGGGTCAGTTACTACTACTAGCTTGCCTTTGCGTATGCGCTTCACCTGTCCAGTTTTTAACCAACTGCGGCTCTTTTGCCAGCTATAGCCCGCCTCTTTGAGTACCTGCCAAATTGTATAAGTACTGATTTGGGTTAAGCCATCAGGAGCCTGACGCAAAGCCCGTTGAAGTGTAGCTACTGACCAGGTTGCCGTGCCCTCTTTCTGCCGCTCTGGTTGACGCTGAAATTCGGACAGGATGCGTTGTTTTTCTGGTTCGCTGTATTGCACTACTGCCCCACCGCCATGTCGAGGCTGTAAGGCAGCTAAGCCTTCAACATTGAAGCGACTGACCCACTTGCTGACCGTATCACCACAGCGTAATCCTACTAACTGCGCTGCACTCGTGTAATCAGCCCCAAGAGCCATGGCTAGAATCGCTTTGGCCCGCATGACACTAGCAGATGATTGGGATTGAGAACGGCTCAGTTTTTTCAAGTCGGTTTGTTCTTCATCACTTAACGGTCGCAAAGGTGCTTTTTTTGCCGTGTCATCACAACCTGAAAAACTATGTATCTTCACTTTAATTGACCATCCTTTTATGGCAACACTCATACCAAATGACTCACTAGCATCCCATAATCCACCTAACCCTTGCTGCTGCCAACGGCGGATGGTTTCGCGCACTGTCTGCTCTTGGCACTCAAAAATTTCGGCAATCGCTGGCACTACCCATCCTTGAGCATTGAGTCGAAGCATTTGTGCTCGATCTCGGGTACGTTGAGCAACGGTTTTGGCAACCCGAAGTTCACTCAACGTCCGGTCTTCTGACTCTGTCAAAACGATACGTAAAGGAGCAGGCATGAGTGGTCAAAATCAGCAAGTTTTTGGCTTTTTCTATCTTACGTTTAATTATGCCCTACTACTTATTTAAAGCAAATTTATTCAACCCGTTTTGGAAAAAGTGAGACGATGCTAGTACTTTAGAACTACACTAAATCCAATCGGCTCAAATCTGCTGATGAAGACGGCACTTATGCGATCGCCTATTTTTATCAGTACTACTTTCAGAATATACCTTTTGATAGATAAGATTTATTCGCACACTTTCACTTAGTTAGCATTCCTATAATTAATACTTCAATCAACCCCGCAAGTTCTACCAAATTAGGTAGGAAAATATCGTTGAATCCGGGATATGTTTGTATAGAGATGCAATAATTTGCGTTTCCAGCAAGAGCAAAAAATACGATAAGTGCGATCGGTATACCAAGCAAGAGATGAAATTACCAGAATTACTGCGTAATCGGCTTGGGAGTCTGCTTCAACTGGCAGTAGAAATAGTTATTCTTCGGCGAAATGACACAAGCAAGACCGAAGTAGACCGCGAAGAAACGATAGTTACAGAATCAACTACCACATCACCTCAGACAAGTAAATTGGGGACTGTCAAAAAGATTCTTCTGAAGTCTAGGCAGCTGAAATCTCCAACCAAACCATTCAAGAAAGCTTCTCTGTTTCCAGATGGCAAGACTCGTCTTGCAGCTTTGTCACTCTTGTTGCATGGAGTGGCAGAAGTGTTATCTCAAAAGCGCGATCTACCCTGGAAGACCGAAACCCAAAACAATTTGAGCTATGAAAAAGCAGCTGATGGCAAAAAAGGCACGATCTCTTACTACGTCACTGACAATTTAGAAAACTTGTCTCCTGACACCATATCTGAGTCAGCAGCTTTAGCTGTCATAAATCGATTCGATCCTAGAGCAGGCGCTATTCATCTAATTTATTGCGCCGCTGCTGCAAATCTGCATAATCCGTGGCAAAGTGAGTTTCTATTAGATGATAAACAACTGCTGGAATACACCGGATTAATCAAACGTAGAGATTTATGCAGACATGAGCAACTGACAATTCTGTATGACCTGGTACGACAGCCTGCACAGATATTAGCTCACGTAGTTTGGGAAAAACAAGGTAAGGTAGGAGCCTTTACCGTAGCCGATTTAAAAATCTGGAATGTTAATGTTGCAAGAGATTTTGAGACAGATAAGGCAGGCAATCCGAAGCTGACAGGTTTAAAAGTCATCGTTCAACCTGGATTGTGGGCGAAGTACTTTTTAAATAAGTCTGAGTACTATTACTATACGGGAGTTATTACCAAAAAAACAGTACAAACGCTATTTAGCATTGGTAAGCAAAATGCTGGTGCAGCTCGAATGCTAATTTGGCTGATTTTTCAAGTCAAGCCAGGATACCGCGAAGTCTTTTCCGGCAAATCTCTGATGCAAATTGCGTATGGTATGGCTAAAATTGGGCTAGCAGAGCAAGATCGGCAACTACGACGGCAACTAGCTGACGATCTGGCGACTGACTTGAAAGTAATTGAAGCGGCTGGATGGCGAGTCGAGGTAGAAACTGGTCCAGCGTGGTTGATAAATAACGATGGTGCGAAAAGACCAATCGGCTTCTGGAGCCAGCTTTTAGATACTACATGGCGATTCGATTTACCAGAGGCAGCGCTGGCAGAGATTGCCAAGTCGCCAAACCAGCTTAGAGGCGTGGAACGTCCCAAACAACAGCCGCCATCTGGTGCTGCGATTAGAGAAGCTAGAAAAGCTAAAGGCTGGTCGAGGGCTTTCTTTGCCGCAACAATGGGGAAAAGTATATCTTGGGTTGATGCGATCGAAACCGAGCATCGCCAAGTATCTCAGAAGGATCTGCCTAAATTACTCGAAAAATTGGAGATGAAATCTTAGAAGCGATCGCTCAGCTATCCCGCAGCAGAGACGTTCTGCTCCTAAAAGGCTGACTAATTTATTTACATTTGGTGATGCTATCGCTCCATAATTTTGCTAACTTTCGTGCTTCATCTTGCCATTGGTGATTGAGCCGGAACATTCGTCGGGGACGACCGCGACCTTCTAGTTTTTGCCAGTACCCCGCGATCGCTCCTTCATCTTCGAGAAATTTCAGCGCTGCATACAACACGGTATCGGAGAGGCGATAGCGAGACTCTTCACGTTCGAGCTTTTGAATCAATCCAGAGCCATAAGATTCACCCTCAAGCAAAACTGACAGGATATAACAAACCGCTTGCTCTTGGCAAAGATAAATCTCTGGAGGATTGGCAAAATATTGATAAATATCTTCAAGCTGCATTAAAGGTTAAGGAATTGTAATAAAACAAGATTGACAATTGGGTGCGAGCATCCATTTTGATTTGAAGCTGCAAAGTGTCAAGCACTAACAACGTTGCTAGTCACAAAAATTCCACTGAATTTAGCAAGGGCATGGGGACGAGTATCTCTAGGAGAGCGAGCAGTGCTAGCACCAGTAAACCGTAGTTCACAAAGCGGAATAGTAAGATAGAGTCTATTCCTTGTCTTGTGTTTGATGTTTGAGTTTTGCATATTTGTCAAGATAATTTCGTTCCTTGTTCTGAACTTGTCTATAACTTTTATGTCCTGAACTTTTCTGTAACTTTTATGTATTGACAAAAACTGACTTATAACTGAACATGATGATAAAGCAATAATATAATTATTAAATTTATGGCAGTAATAAACATTATTCAACAGAGATATTATCAACTAATTTAGCCATTAATACTAAATTATTAATACGAGTAAAGCAGCGCTACAGGCGTGATAGATCGCGGCGTTATGGATTGTGAGAGAAGACACTAAGAGTGCACTTAAGCAACACCAGTCAGAATCTGAAATATTTTTAGTTCATCGTTGATTCCTACCATTTAATAATATTTATTGTGCAAAAAGTACATACTGTTAGTTCAGTTTGAAGTTTTATTAGACAGTATGGAAACTTGGATGTTATGTGACAATTTAAAAGTAGCAATCCAGGTTTTTTATGACATTTAATTTCTATTAAGCTGCGTCTTTAATCCCTGCATAGGTGCAATTGTTGAGATACAACTTGCGCTAAGAAAATTATTATAAAAGTTAATTCGATTTTTCTACCATTTAATGTGAGATGTTTCAACGTTTCAAATAGTAAGAAAACACAGCATTTAAAAAAGTTCCATGTGTTTTTGCCAATAGTTCAATTCTCAAAAATATTACTTCAATGCTAGCACCCATCAATCAAGCCAAGGTTTTGCTCTGTGGCAATATTTCTCGCGTAGATCGTCGCTCTCAAGCTCTCATCGAGTTTCTATATGGTTCCAAAAATTATTTTGTTTCTCAATTATGTCCTAGCTTTTATTATATAAACTTAAGCATTCAGAGTTCTTTGTTTGAGAAAATATTAACTAAGTTTTACTGGATTGAACTTTTAATAAAAGCTGCATTTGCGGATGTGATTTACCTATTGCCAATGAATACTATTTTCATCAAAAGTACTATTTTTGCAGCAAAGCTTTTTAGGAAAAAAGTAATAGTTGAAATGTATATCTCGCTTTACGATACTGAAGTGAGGGACAGAAAAAGAGTTGGCGACGGAAGCAAACTCGCTAAATCATATATTGAAAAAGATATACTAGCGTTAAAGAAATCAGACTATCTCATCCATAGCTCTAATCAAGAGTTAACTTACTGGGAACAGATTCTGAATACTGATATTGACAGAAAAAAAGTGTATATAGCTCCTCTGTGTAATGTTTCTTGTTTGCTCCCCAACAGAAGCTGGATGCAAGATGGTAAATTAAATATTTGTTGGTGGGGAACATTTATTCCTTTACATGGATTGGATAACATATTAGAAGCAATAAAAATTTTGCGAGAAAGAAACCTGCAATTTACTTGTAACTTTTTTGGTGTAGACAATAAAGCTTTTTACGATTATGTAGAAAAAGTTCGGTCATGTCATCTTGAATCTATAGTTTTTCTTAGGAAAGACTTAAACTTTATTAATGGTTCCTTGCCTAAATATCTAGTGAATTATTGCGATTTAGCATTAGGTATTTTTGGTAATACAGATAAGGCATATCATGCTATTCCTAATAAGTTGATTGAAGCCCTCTCATTAGGATTACCTACATTAACCATGAATTCCCCGGCTTTGAGAGAGTTTTTTAATCCAGAAACAGAGCTATGGACTTGCGAAACCACACCTGAGTCGATTGCTGAATCAATTGTGTCGATCGCTAGCGGTTCGGCTTATTCTGTAGACTGGAAGCAAACTCGTGAAAAAGTATTAGAGACATTCAGTCTTGCTCGATACACAGAGGTTGTGTCTGAAGTTTTAGCAAAAGCAACTAACAATCTTCCAAAAAGAGAAGTGACTCGATTTAACTAGTGTTTTTGCGATCGCAAATATTACATATACTAGCGCTACCAAAGCGAAAGGTTAAGCATGAAAATACGAGTAATAGTATATAGGTTTTGCCTGTATTAATCATTGGCATCATCAAAAAACCACCTATCAAAGAAAGTAAAATGAAAACACTAAAATCTCTAATTTATGTGTCTAAAGGAAACCTACCATCAAAAATGGCTCACTCAATTCAAACTGCTAAAATGGCGCAGGCTTTTTCTCAAAAAGTTGAAAATTTTGAATTGGTCACTAGCGGAGATATTTTTTCAGTTTTAAAAGGCATAGACTCAGAATTTCAAGCTTGGTATGGTTTGTATTATAAATTTAAATTAGTTCGCATACCGATGCATATTAAGATCGAGTATCCTTTTCCCCAAAATTATGAAAATTTTGTCTTTTATAAACTGGCTATTTTATACGCTTGTTTTAAAGCTCCTTTCTTAATTTACACTCGTTCGTTTCCTGTGGTTGAAATTTTGCTAAGAATGTGTATACCTGTGCTTTGGGAATGGCACGAACCAGTTTCAGAAAAACTTAGTTCTACATGTAAAGAGTTATTCGATAACAAGAACTTGCTTGGTGTTGTTACCACATTGCCTCAACTTGCAGAGAACTATTTAAATCATGGTTTGCTTCCTGAAAAAACATTGGTAGCTCCTAATGCCGTAGACATCAAAAATTTTCTTCCTTATCACACTAAATCTTTAGCCCGCCAAAAGTTATCTTTACAACAAGACAGTCAAATTATCTTATATTCAGGGCATTTGTACGATTATAAAGGAATACCAACAATTTTGAAAACTGCTAGTCTGATGCCAGAATGTGAATTTGTTTTAGTAGGAGGATGGATTGATGATATTAACCGGGTAAAAGCAACTTGTCAACAGATGAATTTACAAAACATACAATTTTTCGGTCACGTACCACAATCTGAGCTAGCACTATATCTATATGCCGCAGACATTCTAATTCTTCCTACCAGTAAGTATTGGGAACTAGCTGAAGCTACTTGTCCGTTGAAGTTATTTGATTATATGGTTGCTAAAAGACCAATTGTCGCTTCAGCTTTACCGACTATAGCAACAGTATTGCGACATAGAGAAAATGCACTGTTGGCAGAACCTGACGAACCACTCTCATTCAAATTAGCAATAAATACTCTGTTGAATAATCCTTTATTAGCTAATACTATTGCCGACCGTGCTTTTCAAGAAGTACATAATTTTACTTGGGATGGACGAGCGGATCGAGTTTTGCAGTTTGCAACTGAAAGGCTACAGAAGATTGAGAAAAGTAATACTAGTTACATGGGAAATTTACTTAAATACATCACGTTGAAGACTATTTCACCTCATAAGTTAGTAAAGCTATAACTTTTGTCACTTACAGTATTAAGCTTTGCTGCGATCGCATAGGTAAGAGGAGATTGAAAAATTATCCAATATACTGCTACAAACGAAACTGAAACAAACGTCTTCTATTGACTAAAATTGTTAGAGCGCACTCTGAGTGTCTTCTCTTAACAACTCGTAGATTGTGTAGTGCTAAATTACCTCTATATAAGAGAACTTTGACACTTAGATTTAGGTCATACCAATATGTTCTCTTGATAGATAAAGTTTGTCTATACAGAAAAGTTCAGGAGTATTATCATTTCCGTCAGATGTAATACATATATTGTTCTTAGCAACAGATAACTCCGAGCTATGAGTCAAAGTATTCACATATCCAGTCGAAGTATCCAAGTAAATTATGGTAGAAGAATTTCAAGCTTGGCAGTACAAGCAATATGGTTTACATGCGTTATTTGAAGGTAATGTTAAAACAGCGCTTTTATATTTTAACAAAGCTCTTAAGCTCGATCCGAGTTTGGTAGAAGTTATATACAATCGAGGCAACCTTTATAGTATTTTAAAAATGTCAGATAAAGCAATTTCTGACTACGATCTAGCCATAAAACTCGATCCGCAACACTATAAAGCTTATATTTGCCGAGGAATAACTTACCTAGAGCAAAAGCAGAATGCTGAAGCTGCTATTGCTGATTTTACTAAAGCAATCGAGGTTGACTCAAATAAAATTCAAGCGTATGTTAATCGAGCAAATGCTTACAGCTACTTAAATGATTATAATACGGCACTAAAAGACCTTTCTACGGCTATTGATATTGCACCTGATCGCAGTGATAGCTATTTGAATCGAGGCTATATATGGGTGAGAACTGGAGATTATCGGGCTGCGGTGGCTGATTTCTCTCAAGCGATCGCGCTTAACCCTGATTTTGCTATTGTTTATTTGAATCGAGGTAATGCTTACAAAAAATTAGCTCAAACACAAGCAGCATTAAATGATTATGCAGCGGTAATTCATCTAGATAAAACTAATCCTAAAAATGTTGTTGCTGCCCATATATATCGCGGAGAGATTTTAGAATCTCTGGGAAAATTAGCCGCAGCTTTTTCTGAATACGATCGCGCCATCGAGTTGTGTCCTAACGAGCATTTTCTGCAACATAAGCGCGGGGCATTGCTATGTCAATTCGGACAACTATCATCTGCTTTAGAGCATTATAATAGAGCGATATCACTAGATCGTAAATGCATGTACTGTTACGCAGGTAGAGCTTGGGTTAGAAAAAATCTAGGTGATATTTCAGGAGCGATCGCTGATTGGAGTCAGGTAATTGAACAGAATCCAGAAAATGTTTTAGCTTATATAGAAAGAGGAGAACTTTACTTTCAAAGTAATCGCTTGAGAGCAGCTAAAGCTGATTACACAAAAGCAATTCTTCTCGAACCTGACGAACCACACTTTTACGTTATAAGAGCTGAAGTGAATTTATCGTTAAATTATCTAGTAGCAGCGTTGAAAGATTGCGATCGCGCTATAGAAATTGCTCCCGATTTTGCCCGAGCTAACTTTATTAGAACTTTAGTTAAGCTACGTTCTAAGAAAATAGGAACTGCTGTCAGCAATGCAAATCGCTCTGCTACCTTATTAAAAGCGAAAGGCAATTTAGAAAAATAAAGTGGAGCTAACAAAGCTTTACCTTATCATTATGCGGATCAAATCGAACCATTCTTCAAAATTATCACTCACTACTAATTTTTTCCTCCGGTCTACAATTCCTTCGGCACCTACAGCAGTAGCAATAACTGGCAAGCCAGCTTCTAGCATTTCTAGGGTTTTTAGTTTAATCCCACCTCCCTTAAATAGAGGAACTATTCCAATTTCAGCTTTTTCAAAAAACTCAGTTGGATCTTCAACAAATCCTGTAACTATAATCTGTTTACAAGCAAGTGCCAAAACTTTTTGAGAGGGACTAGAGCCAACTATGTAAAGTTTGAAATCTCGATCGTGTTGAAGCAACTTCTTAAAACACTGCTCGACAAAGGTAAGAATTGCTTGTTCGTTCTCTGGTCTTCCTATAGCTCCCCAGAACAAGAGACTTTTTTTCTCTATCTTTTCTAAGCAACGCTGCACTCGATACACAAAACAACTAGCTTGGTGAGGCTTAATAGTAATCCTTTCATTGGGTATAGAAAATAAAGAAGTTAAAAGGTCGCGATCTTTGGTAGATGATACCCATAATTCAGCGACACGGGAGTAGAGTTGACGTTCATAATGGAAAGTTCTAGCTACTTCAATACCATAGAAAAAATTAGTGACAGACTGTCTCAAAAAAACTTGAGTCCACACATCTCTTAAACTAATTACAGTCTTCGTTTGAGTAGGATTAATATACTTCTCAATGGCTTCAAAATATATAGCAGCATGAGAACATTCAAAATGAATTGTATCATAAATATTAGTTGCGAGAAGTTTGTGAATAGTTCTCTCGACTGTATTAAGAAGACGAGAAGCAAACTTCACGGGAATTTGATAATGAGTTAAGCAATTAGCAATTTTGTCGAACTGATGGAGTGGATATGTGTAGAGGTTACTACCAAATTTTGCAACTAAATCTTTGGCAGCGTCCACCTCAACTTTGTTAGCTATAACTACTACATCAACGGCTTCACTAGCAATGGCATATTCTGCAAGATGTGTAAAGGCAATCCTTTGTCCAGCTTGTGGATATTGGTTAGTGGGAGCCTGGGCAGAGATAAACAAGATTCTTGACATAGAAAAACTACCATTTACCATAAGTATCCGACACTGGCTTTCCAAGATATCTACTTAGAAAAGACTTCAGCTTTCTAGCTAGTGGAGGTTTAAGAAAATACCTAGTTGGGAGCGCAAATAACTCATTGAAAACCCAGGCTCTATATACGTTCCATCGCTGAAGCTCCATCTCCCTAGAAAATTGGTTAGCATGGCTACAGCTAATCTTCCAGCACTCCCGAATTAATTTAATTCTATCAAAGGGTTTGGCAGAAGAACTCATTCCACTTAATGAATAAGAGGCAAGTGGCGTACTCACGTAATGGAAATTTACGCCAGATACAAATAAGCGAAGAATCAGATCGTAATCTGCTGCGATCGGGTATTCTAAGTTATACAAGCCTACTAAATTATATGCTGACTTTGTAATAAAGCAAGATGGATGGTTGAGCGTAAATCTAAATAAAAGTTTATCTAGATCGCCAGGAACGAAAGTAGCAACATATTCTCCTTTATAATAATTTGTTATAGGTGAATAGAGAACGGAAATGTCGTGATTTTGACAGAATTCTTGCTCGACGGTTGCGATCGCATTATCGTGGTACCAATCGTCAGAGTTAATTATGCCTATAACATCACCTGTTGAATGGTTTATTCCCTTATTCATGGCATCATAAGGACCACGATCTGGTTCTGAAATAAACAAATTTATCTGGTCTGCATACTTTTTTATGACTTGAATAGTACCATCAGTTGAACCACCATCAATTACAATATATTCTAAGAGAAAGGTTCTTCTTTGGGATATCACACTCAGTATCGTTTTTTCAATTGTTGTTACAGAATTGAAAACTGGAGTAACAATAGATATTTTCATAAAATTGCTATGTTGAGATAGCTAAACTCGAAGCATATATGTAGATAGAGCGATTTCATTAATAAATTCTAGATCGTTAATATGGGTGTAATCTTTTACTTTTTGAAGGTAAACTTAAAATCAAGATAAAAAGCGTGAGTGTTGCTCCTTGTAAAGAACTATGTAAAAATAAAGTAAAAGTCAAATATGAATAAATATATTTAAAATTATCTTTATGATAAAATCGCATGACAACTCTTACAAAACCGAAAAAATACAAGCAACTAAAGGGAACCCCAGTATAGGCAAAAACTTCAAGAAATGATTGATGTATTAATAAGCGAAGTGGTTGAAACACGCTTATGTAAGTATCTCTATAACCCTGGAGAGCTAGTACTGGATTGTTCAAATAAGATTGAATTAGAAAAACGTTTGCTTCAAATCTATCTAAATTAGAACTATCATTAAAAGAATTAAAAGAGAATAGACGACTAGCTCCACTATCGTATAATAAATTGGAAGTTTCTACGTTTGTAATCCAATAATAGCTGAGTAAGATTACTAAAAAGTTAGCAGCTATAAAAACATAAGCAAAGTGAATTTTGCTGATTATTTTTGAGAATGGAGCTTCAAATAACAAAATTAGAAAAAAAAAAACGCATATACTAATAAAATAGTTTCGACTAAGAAAAAAACCTACACAAAGAAGCGATAAAACTATACCAATTCTAAATTTATTTTTATAGCAGAAAAAGAAGAATAACAACATAAATAATCCTGATATGTTGTGATCTCCAACACTTAAAAGTAATTCTCGCTACACCATCAAAAACTGATTTCTATATACAACTAATTGATAAAGAATTGAAGGTAAACAAATCCAATATAATATAGTAAGATAGTTTTTTAAGCAATGTAGGTTTATCATCATTAAAACCAATTAGAATAAAGCATATAGGTAGCGTGTATCTAAACAAAACTAAAGATGATACTGGTAATGAAGAAGCTATTAAAATCAAACACACAATTATAGTGTCTATAAGCTTTATTTTGGTCTTATAAACAATAAGTTGTAAAATTAAAACAAAAGCAATTATTGGTAAAAATAGTTTGGCATGTGGAAAAAAAAAAGATTTAAATGGAATTACAAATATAACTACCAAGCAGTATAAAATCAAAGCATATCGAAAGTAATTCAATTGTTCGCGTATACCACTTGCTTTTGTCGAGTTAATTCTTTTGCTTATTTCCATAGTCTTTTAGAATGATAGAAAGAAGTCTTAAAGAATACAATAGATTGCATGACTAATCTTAAATTTCATAGGGCGATCGCCCTATATCTGTTGAAGTAAGTAATTAAGCTCTAATTCATGCTGTATTCTTTTACTGACTTGTTCGTCATAAAATGATTGATGTGTAATATCACTACCAAAACCGATAATGCAAGGAAGATTAAAAAGAAATTTCAAAGATAAACAAGCAGAACTAAATGCAAATATTTTTATATCGCAATGAGGTACTAAGTTTCGATCCAAAAATACTTCCATTAAAAAGAGTTCAAAAGGGAGAAAAAACCAACTTAGCTCGGAAATCACTATCACTTCTGAAAAGAGTCCATTTAGGCTATATTGTAATTTTTCTATTTTAATTGCGCTATCTCTTGGATGTGGCTTTATTATCAAAATTGGATTGTCTTCTCGTTTATGAATTTTAAGGAACTTTTGATATGCAGTAATTTCATTTTCCTCAGACATTCTAGTTGCCTCAGAAAAATTTGAGGTCAGCAAAATGGATACAGAATTGTTTGCAAGCTTTGTCCGCAAGTTATTAATGTAGTCTGAGTCTACGACCTTTCCGACAACTCCTCTTAATCTTTGGAAAATATTAAGTGTAACTGCTTTGTTTACCGTAACTACTTCCATAGGAGGAGACTCGCTCAAAGTATTAAAATTAGATATTGTGAAATAGCCAACATCGAAATTTATTTCGTCGATCGAATTTTTGGTATATATAAATGATTTTAACAAGCGCTTTAATTTATAACTTAAACTTCTTGGTTCAACTTGAAGAACAGTAGAAGAAGCTGAAAGATACAAGCCAATACTATCTCCATAGCAGATTTTTTTAGCCGATTCATAAACATTTAGCAAAAGTCGATCCCAGATATCGTAGTTTTTACTTAGATAAATTTCATCTGCTGATGAAATACCAGTTAATTTGTGAACTAAAGAGAAAACTTGCTGAATATTTGAAAGATTTAGCCTCACAAGATTTAGTTTTGCCTGGAGCGCCTGCATTTGCTCGGGCTGGATATACACAATTTCCCGCCAAGTGCAGACTTCTTCTGCCATGTTTTTGATGAAATTAGCAAATGTATTGCTCTGATTTTCAGGCGTTCTAAGGTCGTAAATCACTAGGTAGTTATCATATTCAACGTTCGTACCTTGTTGCTCTTTCTCTCGGCAAGTCAGCGCTGATAGAGCTGTGATGAGTTGAATGCTACCCTGGCAAGCCACAAGTCGCTTTAGCCTTGTTGGAGTGTACATCTTCTTCAAGCAAAAATAAACTGGTTTTTGAAGTTTAAACGAGAGTTTATCAAAAGGTCGCAGATTTCTCTAACTGCACCTTGCCCACCAGACTTTCTAGTAACGTATATAGCGAGTGCTTTGTTCTCAGGCATGGCATCAGCAACTGTAAAAGGACACCCTACCGTTTGTAATACTGGAAGATCGTTGTCATCATCCCCAACATAAGCAACTTCGGATAGAGATAAGCTTAGTTGTACGCACAAATCTTTTAGTACAGACAACTTATCTTCTACATTGATAAAACTATGAGTAATTCCTAATTTTTGACTACGATGGAGCGTTGACTTTGAAGAGTTAGCTGAGATTATAGCTACTTCTATGCCAGATTGCCTTAATTTTTTCAGTCCTTGACCATCCTTTATGTTAAACTTCTTCAGTTCTTCTCCACTCTCTGTGTAGTAAAGACCACCATCTGTCAACACACCATCAACATCTAGCGCTAGAAGCTTAATCTTCAATAGGCGCGATTGTAACTCAGGCTCAGTGATTTTAAGCATTAAACTCAGCTTGACTGGCAATTTCTAAACCAGCACGTACACATAGTATTTGTTTAAGAATATGTTCGAGGTTTACTAGAGGAATCATGTTTGGTCCATCACTAGGTGCTAAGTCAGGGTTTGCATGAACTTCCATAAATAGTGCATCGATACCAACAGCCGCTGCTGCCCTCGCTAAGTAGGGAACGAATTGTCTTTGCCCCCCCGATTTGCTACCTTGTCCTCCCGGTAATTGCACGCTATGAGTAGCATCGAAGACAACAGGATAATTAAAACTCCGCAATTGGGGCAAAGAGCGAAAATCTACCACTAAGGTATTGTAACCAAAGCTCGTACCTCGCTCAGTCAATAGAATACGCTTTGTCCCACCAGCTTCTAGTTTGCTAATGACATGTTTCATATCCCAAGGAGCGAGAAACTGACCTTTTTTGACATTGATAGCTCGACCCGTAGCTGCTGCTGCAAGTAACAAGTCTGTCTGACGGCAGAGAAAAGCCGGAATTTGCAACACGTCAACAACCTCAGCTACAGTTGCCGCTTGATAACTTTCGTGAATGTCCGTCAAAGTCGGCACTCCGATTCTATCTTTGACCAGTTGTAAAATTTCTAGCCCTGCCTCTATAGAATGACCTCGAAATGAGTCTAACGATGTACGATTTGCTTTATCAAAAGAAGATTTAAATATAAAAGAAATACCCAGGCGATCGCATATTTGGCGAATTTTTTCTGCCATTTTTAAGGTAAAATATTCTGATTCAATAACGCAAGGACCACCAATTAGAGTTAATGGATAGCCATCACCAATTGAAAGGGTGTCTGTAATTTGTGTACAAGCCATAAACTGCTCTCTTTTTTTAGATAGCGATTAGACAAATTTTCTAGGTGATATCCATCCTTCGTTTCAAAAGGTAACACCTTAAAAAAATTAATATTTGTGTTTGTTCTAAAATGACTAGATAGCAATTTAAACATAACTGTTACATGCAGTTTAAATTCATGCTTACAACCAAACTTTAACCTAAATAAACTGACTTTTAAACTAAAAGAAACCGCCAAAAATGAACAACTGCAATATCTATATGCTGATTTAATCGCCAAAGTTTGTCGATATGGAAAAGTTCAGTTTTTTTATACGAGCGTTAAAAATACTTCTCAAGCGCTCGAATTTGAACATTGACAACAACTCGATGTACTCACTTGAGCTGATTTGATGCGTGTACCTTATATAGATATATTTCACAAATCTACATTTTAATGTATGTATTGTAAATTTTTCAGAGTGCTGATGCACATTTTTAGATTAAATACGCAATTTTAAATATAGTTTATTAAAATGACGAGTCTATAAATTAATCAGTTATGTGATAGTAGTTACCCTGGACAAATCTCAAGAGGTTTCTAATCACCGTGAAAGAGATAGATGCCATGCAAAACTCTTGAGCAGGGATTTTATGTTTTCTCTAAATCGTCGTAAGCCTAACCTTATTATGTACTTCAATGGTTTTTTAGGTCGCCAACCTGACCAAGATGTCATATCAAGATACTGAAAGAATAAATCTTTAGCTGGATGTTCGCAGTAGTAGTGCCAAGGCTTGATGGCGGTTGCAAAATGAACAATATAAGGCTGTTGAATCACAGATTTATACATCTCTTCAGTGAAAGGACTGTCTTTCCACGATCGATATTTATACACGCTAGGAGTTTGATTCCAACGTGGATCGAGTTCTCCCCACTTACCTACAAGAACTGCATTTACTCCGTCTTGATCCCAGTTTAAAACATGTTCTTTATTCTGCTCAAGATACTCAATGGCTTGGGTGCTGATATTTTCTGTTCGCCACTTTTCCAAGTTAAATACCATCACTCCAGCATTTAAATACTTGGCATGAGGAGGAATTCCTAATTCTTTATAGTTATGAAGTCCACCGCGAGGATTTGATACTTCACGTATTCCCATATCTTGAACTGCTAGTAGATAGTTGTTATCAATATCTATAGCCCATAATTTTTGTAAATCTTGGTTAACAACTAAATCACAATCTAAATAAATTGCCTTTTTTATTTGCTGTGGTAATAGATCGGGAATAAGTAACCGATAGTATGTTGCAACTGTAACATGACCTGAAACTTTCACTTTACTGAGAGTAGAGTCAGTTGGCAGCAACCATTCAATAACAATTTGTTGTGAGTCCAGCGACTTTAATATTTTCTGTTTGCTAACTTCTTCAATACCACCATCTATTACAAAACAAGCTATCGTTTGTGAATTTTTAAGATTTGCAAGTATAGATTTGAGTGTCACAGATAAAGGAATTACATAATTATTATCAGCAGCACATACGACTACAATAGATTCTATGTCTGAAGAAGTCATTGCATTAGCCTTAATTTAATATTTATTTTCTTGGCGATCGCGTACGTGCATGTAGTTAATTCATTTAAAAGTTTTTCAAACTAATTGTACGCACTAAGTTTTTAACTACTTGCTTAATACTACTGGATCTATTGTTCAAAGGATTATTATAATCTTCTATATCAGAATAGCAAAACAACTCTAAATTAAGCTTTTTTGTTCGAGATAAAGTTTTAGTTTCTTCAACCTGCCGTTGATAAGCCAGGTAAGTGCTAGCTTCTCTTTCAACGAACTGAGTAGGTACTAATCCTTTAGGCTTAAGCAAGGAATTCAATTTCTTTTGTTTTGCACTCGAAGAATTACCTAAAACTAGAAATAAACTACAGCCAAATATACATGGATTGAGCTGCTCGATCAGAGGCTCTATATGTGATACTTCTTTAGGTAGATCTATTATTATTACTTCAAAGTCTTCTGTGATATTAGCAAGCTCTTGTGGTGAATTGACCAACGTAATCTGAAATTTGGGTAAGTCGGATAAATCTGCAACCAACAGTTCATTTTTACTTTGATAATAAAGTAAATCGATTTCAAAATTTACTCTGTGGAGTTCCTGTAGCAGCTCGTAAATTTTTAACCTTGAATAAAAAGCGGTTTCATTAATTTTCCTGCTGGCGATACTAGTGACTCTAACATCATCTTGAGCCGAGAAAATTGGTGGGATATTTTCTCCATTGAAAACGATCTGATTAAACCGATCGACAAGAATTTCAGGATGATATTTTGCCATGAATAATTCATGCCCTTTTCGAGCAATTTCTGCTGCTTCATCGGGATGACTGAGGTAGTATTTTATCTTGTCGAGCAGTTCTTGCTTGGAGCCGTAACACTCTAAATGTACTCCTTCTTGAAACAGCAAAGGCAGACCAGATTGTAGAGCGAGGCGATCGGTTAGTAAAAAACCTCCTACCATAAGTACTTCATAAACCCGCCGATTCAGATCTCCATTTAAGCTACAATTCAGCACGATTTTAGACTGAACGTATATATCCAAACATTCTGCATAAGGACTGCCGCTAAAATCTACATTTATTTCGGCTTCCTGTAAAAACTTTAAGAACTCACGACGATGATAGTGGTTACTATCGACAGCACCTCGAAAGATTACATCGTAAGTTTTGTCTGTTACTGGTTCTGGTACGTAGGGAGGAATTGAGATCGCTCCTGGCATCCAAAATACATTCGGTAAACCAGCTTCAACAAAAAAATGAATGTGATGGCGGGTATAGCCCGTCCAATGATATTGACAGCCCACCAACTTAGCATACTCAATTAAGTTTTGAATTGGGCGAGGCATATGATGGCTATCAATTAGCTTCATCACTGATGGACACGTTAAGCTGGTAATTCCCACAGGTATCGGGGGATTCTGTACTAGCATTAACGTCGAACTGATGGAAACTAGATCGGGCCACCACCCAGAGGGCAACTGTTTTAGAATGAGATCGATTTTAAACTTACCATGAGGTAGAGCGATCGCCTTCCCTGCTTCAACAGCTTCAACAGGCGGATCCATGCAAGCATAAATGTTGCTTTGGTTCTCCGGTATAAAACCATTGTCACGAGGATAGTACTTCGACAGCGTTAGAACTTTAATTGTTTTACTAGAACTCATTTATTCAGCCTCTAAAATTCCGGCTTTGATTGCATCAGTTTGAACTGGAGTGACTCTTTTAGCTAGCAATACCTGAACCTGTAACAGATCCTCTGGCGTATTGATTTCAGTAGTCGATGTTTGAGTGTGGCAGACAGTTATTCGATAACCATGCTCTAAAACACGCAGTTGCTCTAACCCTTCACAATCTTCTAGTGGTGTAGGCGCTAATTTGGTATACATTGCTAAAAAATCACGCCTGAAAGCATAGAGTCCCAAATGATGAAAGACAGGCGCTGGTTTATGGTTGCGATAGTAAGGAATTGGCGCACGAGAGAAATAAAGAGCGCGATCGCGACGATCGCATAGTACCTTGACCGCGTTAGGATCGCCGTAGTCTTTCTCTGCTAGAGGGCAAGCTAGAGTCGTCATGTCTGGCGGGTTACCGCGCAGATAAGGTTTGACTAGCTGTGTTAGCATTTGTGGAGTGACAAACGGTTGGTCACCCTGAACGTTAGCGATCGCAGTCATCTCAGGATAACGTTCCGCTACCTCCGCGACTCGGTCTGTCCCTGTAGCGTGGTCAGTACGAGTCATCTCCACAACACCGCCAAAACTCCACACGCACTCTGCTATATCTGCATTATCCGTAGCTACCACGACTTGATTAAACGCACGACAGCTGAGTGCCGCTTCATAAACCCATTGCACCATGGGGCGATCGCCAATCTTTACCAAGGGTTTGCCAGGAAAGCGCTGTGAGTTGTAACGAGCTGGAATTACTGCCAAAATTTTCATTTCAACTGCTCCAAGAAGCGAAACATCAAGCAGTTTTTAGAGACCGCTACGCACAATATCATGCAGCCTCAGCAGACCGAGGCATTGCTGTTCTCGATCGACCACTGGCAACACAGAAAGCTGTTGTGGTCGGTTTTCCATTAATTGCAGCGCGTTGTAAGCAAGGAGATCGGGAGAAACTACCGTTGGATTACTTGTCATCATTGTGCCTGCACTTAGGGTTTCTATATTAGTAAGGCTGACCTTCTGCAACCAACGCCGTAAGTCTCCATCTGTGATAACGCCGACTAGATATCCTGTATCATCAACGACGTTCACTGCGCCAAGACCACCTTCGCTAATCGCACGCAGTACTTCAAACCAAGATGCCTGTGGTACGACTTTGGGATTGTCCGAACCACCATGCATCAGATCGCAAACTCTTAAAGTTAGACGTTTGCCCAAACGTCCTGCGGGATGATTAAAGGCAAAATCTTGTGAAGTGAAACCCTTAACTTGGATCAATGTCATTGCTAATGCATCCCCAAGTGCCAATGAAACTGTAGTACTCGTTGTCGGTGCTAAGTTGAAAGGACAAGCCTCTTTATCGACAGACGTGTCTAATGCAACATCGGCACTACGAGCGAGGGTTGACTTGAGATTGCCAACCAAGGCAATAAAAGGAATCTGTCGATATTTAAGATATGGTAGTATGCCTAAGATCTCGTCTGTTTCTCCACTGTTACTGAGAATTATAGCGACATCCCCAGCAGAAACAATTCCTATATCTCCATGCAGAGCATCAGACGGGTGCAAGTAAACTGCTAGTATCCCCGTGCTAGTGAGGGTAGCTGCAATTTTTCGTGCCACAATTCCTGACTTGCCAACACCGATCGCCACGACTTTGCCTTGACAATTAGCCAATAGCTGTACTGCTTGTTCGACTTGTTCCGACTGAAGCCGATGCGCCACACGAGCGATCGCTTCTGCTTCCAATTTCAAGAGTTCGGTAACTTGTTTGAGGTAAGGCTGACTCAATATTTGTTGCATTATTAACCTGCGGCTATAAAAAGCCCATATGAGATTTGAGAGAGTACAACTTTGAGAGAGGACAAGTTAAGCTGGCTGATTAAAAACGCCAAGTCGTCTCCGATTTTCTGCCAGCAGTGGCTTCATGAAGTTAAGAGCCTTCTTGACAGAATTTACCGAACTTCCTACCGCTGAAAAGTTACCTTTTAATAAATTGTGTCTGACATAGCCTCTATCTATACTCAATTTGATATCCTCTACAGTAATGTAGCCAGATTCCAGAGCTTCTTTAAAATAGTCAAACCATAACTCACCGTAAGGATGATTCTGATACTTCCACGGTTGAGTATGGAGATTTGTGTAGTGGATCAGATGAGTGCGTCGATCCCAATAGTCAAAAACATTCCAGTGAGGATCGAGCGTGGCGATTGCATAAGGGTGATGAGTTAGAAAAGCCTGACTCATACCTGTAAAATCTGTCATGGAATAAAAGCCGCGATCGATTTTATCTAGAATTAATTCAAGATCGAATCGGCACTTATCGCAGTTAATTAGCATAACGCTAAGTCCCCAGCGATCGGTTCCAGCGTAAGCATCTTTTTTTGCTAGAAAATCATAGTCCGACACCGGAGTGTCAAAAAGTTTTCTGATATCTGTAAGGCAAATAGTGTCCGAATCTAGATAAATTGCCTTACCTTGAAAATTACAGATTTCGGGAATTAAATAACGGTAAAGACTAAATTCAGTTATATTTTTATATTTAACCTTTAAAGACATCGGAGCTAAAAAAGGCTCTCCGTCATTTAATTCAATTGAGTTATGCGTTCCATTAAAAACATAAATATCTAAGGGACGTTGAGTACTTTTATGAAGAGAATGAATTAGGGTTTTACGCTCTAAAAGACTTGCCTCACCAGAGCCAATAAAAACTCTTACTCGCTCATCTTGTGTCATAATAGACCCTCTTTACTAGAGCTTAAATTAATTGAGTGCGAGAAAAATATGCAGCGCTTAACAAAACTATAGCGTTCAACAGTAGAAAATGTTTATGTTTATTTTATTGATTTTACAATGATTTATGTTCTGTGAAAATATGTGTATCGCATTAAAAGCTTATGTTGTGTAAACTTATATAATCCATACATTATTTTGGATAGAAAAAAATTATAGAATGGCTTGGAACAGAGAAGACCATTGTGATATAACTCTATCTTTATTATATTTCATACTAATATATTTTTGTGCTTGAGCAATGTGCTGATGTCGTAAGTCTTTATTTGTTGCATAGGTATATAAACTATTCTGCCAGTCAGAAAATAAAATAAAATCACGAAACTCTTCATAGCTAGGAATCTTATCTGCAATAACAGGAACCCCTAACAAAAGAGACAAAATTAGCCGATTATTTGATTTACAAATTGTAAAAGGATTGATATTAATTGGGATGATGCATACGTCATGTTGTTTGAACAAATATTGGAATGTAGCTTTTTCCAGTTATGATATTTTACGGGAAATGAAACTCTATTTACATATTTCTTAAAAAGAGTTTCAGAGCTACTAATTACAGTTAAGCTTACTGGCAATATAGAGTGTAACTTATCTAGAAATGGTAACACGCTAGGTATATCGACTATGCCGTAGGGAGGATTTTCTAATCCAGCACTGCCATACCAAACTACTTTAAATTGCTTTTCAGTAGAATTTCTAAAATAATTCTTACGTTTAAAACAAAAATTAATCAGAGAATTTATTTGAGGTTCATCAATAGCATCATCAATAACTCGCGTATTTTTACTATGAATTAACTTTTCAACTTCTGGAGTTGAAACCGATACTGCATCTACAGCATCAATCATGCTTTGGAGTAATTTTTCTCTTTGTCTATCTGCTGTATCAGGATAAACAAACAAATTATCACATAAATCAAATACGGTTTTGATACCTCTACTTTTTAAAGATTTTGCAAGTGCTATATTTTCCTCATCATATGTTTTTTGAAACACAACTAATTGATAGCGGTCAATATTTTTAGAGTTAAATAGTTCGCAAGACCACCCTCTATTCCTTAAATACTGGCATGGTAAAAAGCATCGAAGTCTTGAACTAGGCGTATTAATGTGTCCAACTGGTTTCCAAGCGATTGTAGGTGAAAGCATAAAGTAGTGCGATTACTTTTTTGCAAAGATGTGAAATCTATC
Organism: Chroococcidiopsis sp. SAG 2025; assembly: GCF_032860985.1. Classification (GTDB taxonomy): domain Bacteria; phylum Cyanobacteriota; class Cyanobacteriia; order Cyanobacteriales; family Chroococcidiopsidaceae; genus Chroococcidiopsis. The sequence goes on along the minus strand of NZ_JAOCNC010000001.1, from coordinate 3,455,169 downwards.
AGCCGCTTTACAGATTGCTGCAATTTTCATAGGAATGTAGAGTTGAGCAGATAGGAACTTGCGTTGCATCATAGTTTCAACTTCGTTAGAAGATATGCGACCGCGATCGGATAGAAAATAGCCTACACTTCTAGCAAAGTCTTTTGTAATCGATTCATGGAAGACCTTAAAATGGGAAAAATTGAGTTGAATGAGAAAATCCTTTAAGACTTGGGGAGAGTAGAGCATTATATGCCTTGGACATTCTAATCCCCACCATTGAGAACGAAAAGTTTGAGCTGAAATTCCATTTGGGTTCGGCACTGCAATATGTAGTATAGCTCCTGGTTTCATCTTTCGTCCGATCGCCGTTAAGACTTGTTTTGGATGATAAAGATGCTCTAGGACGTGGTTCATTCTTACAAAATCCAAGGATTCATCCTCTATTTCGTTCCATACTGTTGGAGATACCTGCAAGGCTTTATGTCCATCTTGGCTAGCTTGTTCTACAGCTTGCTCTGAAAAGTCCATACCAAGAGTATTCCACCCTTGCTTGCGAGCTTCATTCAGAAATTGAGCCGAGCCACAACCAAAGTCAAGGAGTTTTGCACCTTCTCCTGTGGGTTGATAAAATTCTTGAATCTCCCTTAGGAAATTTTTAAAAGGTAGAGCTTTTAAACTAGCTTTAGAAGTATTGAATGAGGCTTTGAGAATTTTACGAACATATTGATATTTTTGTCGATCGCCAAGCGAGCGCTCGTTTGATAAATTTGTTATTTGCTGTAACTGCTGATTTAGCGTTCCTTGGTATGGAGCGTAATTTTCAGGGTAAAACTTATAAACTTCTGTTTCTACGGGTCTGACTGATAAAAAGACTAAATTACACTCTTTACATCTAGAATATATAAATTCTTGCTGACTACTTTTGTGCAGTCTATCGTAGGCTCTACACCAAATATTGAGTTGGTTGCTACTACAGTTAGGACAAGCAGATAATGCTTCAGTGTCTACCAAACTTGTCGTAGAAATTAATGTTGTAGGTGAAGCATTCATAACCTTGTGCGATCGCTTATAGTGTGGCTATGTAAACGTAGTGTTGGCTCTAATAATGCTATTCGACTATTATTTGCTGCATTTAGCACAGTGTTATTGTGAGGTGTAACCTCAGCTATTTCAAGAATCTGAGGAATTAAATCTTCTCGTTTAACTGCCATGATATGAACGCCTTGGCATAGTTGACGAGCTAATCGTACTTGTTCTGCTGCAATGACTATGCCTTCATGTAATGGATCGGTAGCTTGTTCTAACCGAGCAATTATTGCCTGGGGAATATTCACACCTGGAACGTATTGATTAATGAATTGAGCATTTTTTGCAGACTTCAGTAAAAAAATTCCAGCTAAAATTGGTTTGTTGAATTTAGCCGCAATTTGACTCATAAACTTCTCTAAGCGGCTAAAATCAACAATCATTTGGCTTTGAAAAAACTGCGCTCCTGCTGCTACCTTACGCTCAAAACGTCGTTGTAATCCCGACCAACTAGCAAGTTGTGGATCGACTGCTGCCCCTGAAAATATTTGTGTTGCTCCGTCACACAAACTTTTTCCGTTATAATCAAATCCTTGATTGAGTTTCGTAATAGTTTGTAAGAGCCGTACAGATTCTAGATCGAATACGCTTCGAGCTTGGGTATGGTCTCCTGCTTTTACCGGATCGCCTGTAAGAGCTAAGATATTGTTAATACCAAGAGCGTTAGCCCCCATCAGATCGGCTTGAATAGCAATTTGATTGCGATCGCGGCACGTCATTTGACAGATTGGCTCAATTCCGTGCTGCAACAAAATCGTTGCGGCAGCTAAAGGACTCATTCTTAAAACTGCGCGACTACCATCTGTAACATTAACTGCATGAACCCAATTTCTCAAAGCTAATGCCACTTCTATCATGCGAGTCGGATCGCTTCCTTTTGGAGGAGTTACCTCGGCAGTGATTAAAAACTCCCCCGATTTAACTGCTGCACGGAAGCTGCTGCGACTGACGCGATCGGTGATATATTGCTCGGTCATGCTGACATCTGAACTGTAATAGCTTCCTGTAACTGTGGAACTTTGTCCAAGCGTTCCCAAGGTAGATCCAAATCCATCCGACCAAAGTGACCGTAGGCAGCTACATCTTGATAGAAACGACCGTTGCGTTCTTGAGGTAAACCTTGCATGTTGAAGGTATGAATTAAGCCAGCAGGTCGTAGATCGAAATTTTGATTGACCAAATTAAGCAAATCTTCTTCAGGTAGTTTGCCCGTTCCAAAGGTATCAATCAAAATACTCACTGGTTTGCTCATGCCAATCGCATAACTGAGCTGTACTTCACATTTATCGGCTAAGCCAGCAGCCACAATATTTTTGGCTACATAACGACAAGCATAACTTGCCGATCGATCCACTTTAGTAGGGTCTTTGCCGGAAAAAGCACCACCACCGTGCCGCGAGTAGCCGCCGTAAGTATCGACAATAATTTTGCGTCCAGTGAGTCCAGAATCTCCCTGGGGTCCACCAATGACAAATTTGCCTGTAGGATTGACTAAAAAACGAGTGGAATTATCGATCTGAATATCAAGATCGGCAAATACAGGTTCGACGACTTCTAGTAGCAACCCTTGATAAATCTCTCCTAAGGTTGTTGCTTCTGAATGTTGAGTAGAAATTAAAATCGTATCTATGCCTACGGGACGACCATTCTCGTAAACAACTGTGACTTGAGTTTTACCATCAGGGCGCAAGTACGAAAGCTTGCCAATTTTCCGCACCTTTGCCAACTGCCGAGCAAGGCGATGAGCTAAACTAATCGGCAGTGGCATCAACTCAGGAGTTTCTTTGCAAGCATAGCCAAACATGATTCCTTGATCGCCAGCGCCAATAGCACTCCAATCATCTTCGTTATCGCCTTGTTCGTACTCCTGCGCTTTGTTGACTCCTTGAGCGATGTCTGGTGACTGTTCGTCTAGAGCAACTAATATCGAACAGCTATTCGCAGAAAAGCCATTATTGGCATCGGTGTAGCCAATCTCAGCAATTTTTTGTCGGACTAGTTTGACGTAATCCACTTTTGCTTTTGAGGAGATTTCACCTGTTATCAGGACTAAACCAGTATTGACAACGACCTCTGCTGCCACACGACTCTTAGGATCTTGACTTAAATGAGCATCTAGGATTGCATCCGAAATCTGATCGCAAATTTTGTCAGGATGCCCCTCTGTTACAGACTCTGATGTGAACAAATATCTGCTCAAATTGCACGCCTCCATTTTTATACAAGTCCAATTTATGCAAGTCCAATACTTTCATCTTGTTATTACTCGATCGTTTCAAATCGACGAGTATCGTATACAAGAATTACAGTTATTTTTAGCTACAGTTCCACTTACAGCAACGATCGGAGAAATTAGGACAATTCAACTGTTTACAAGCAATATCAGCCAAGTCTTTTTTATCTGCTCCCTGCTCCCTGCTCTCTGCTCCCTGCTATAGAAATAACGTATTGGTTTGATTATGGACTTGTAATTGAAACTTGTCGATACAGAAAAGTTCGGCTAACCTATATTTGTGTTGCGATCGCTACACAGACAAGTAGTTAGCTGTTCTATCGATGTAATTTTGCTCGATCCAGCTTTGATAAGCTCCAGTGCGGATCTGCTCTACCCACTGAGGATGATTGATATACCACTGCACTGTTTTTAGTAAACCACTGTCAAAACTCTCGGTTGGTTTCCAGCCTAGCTCTCGATTCATTTTGGTACAGTCGATCGCATATCGGCGATCGTGTCCTGGTCGATCTTTAACAAAAGTAATTAAAGAAGAGTGAGAAAAGTTAGGTTTGCTAGGTAACAATTCGTCCAAAATCGTACAAATTTTTTCCACAACCATTAAGTTTGTTTGTTCGTTCTGACCCCCAATACAGTAGGTCTCACCTACCTTTCCTTGTTGTAGGACGAGATGAAGAGCTTCACAGTGGTCGGATACATACAGCCAGTCTCTAATATTTTGCCCATCGCCGTATATTGGCAAAAGCTGCCCCTCCATAGCATTGAGAATTGTTAAAGGAATTAGCTTCTCTGGAAACTGACGAGGACCGTAATTATTCGAGCAATTGGTGATTAGGGTAGGTAAACCATACGTATGGTAGTATGCCCGCACGAAGTGATCGGCTCCCGCTTTAGATGCTGCGTAGGGACTATTAGGTTCGTAAGGATTGTCTTCGCAAAAAGGTGAGTCTGTTATGCTCAAAGAACCATAAACTTCATCAGTAGACACTTGCAAAAAGCGAAATATCTCCTGCTTGTGAGCTGGTAATTTTTGCCAATAGGCTCGGCAAGCTTCTAGTAGCTGAAGCGTACCCGTTACATTAGTCAGAGCAAAGGTTAAGGGATTTAAGATTGAGCGATCGACATGGCTTTCGGCAGCAAAGTTAATGACTGCATCAGGTTGATATTGTTCTAATAAATGACTTACCAACTGGGGATCGCCAATATCACCTCGGATAAAACGGTATCCAGAATCGTTTTCTAAAGCTGTCAAATTTTGTAAATTACTGGCGTAGGTCAGCTTATCTAGATTAACTACGTTATACCATTGCGCTTCTCTAGCTTGAAGGATGAAGTTTGCACCAATAAAACCAGCTCCACCTGTTACCAATACAGTTCGTGTTTTGTCCTCGCTGCATTCGTGTCTTTCAGATTTAAAGAGATTGCTCATACTGCCTCTACAAAGGAGATACGTAATTATGGGATGTCATGACTCAAAGCGATCGTTAATAGGCATCGATGCCATATGGTACTCCAACGTCTAGTTTTGACTTCTTTCTATTCTGGACAAGTTCGTAATTTTGATTTCTTGAGCTAACTCCAACGTCTTGTTAACAATAGAAATCTAAAAAGATTTTAAGCTCAAATTTAACTCAAGTAAATGAGTTAGTAATTGCCACCTCTTCTTATATGGTCTGTACTTTGCAAAGAAGCGCAATGCTGAAACTGTGTGTAGTAACTTCATGTAATTGAATTTTGAACTCGTACTTACACGCTGGTACATGTGTAGCGCGTAAACTTGAGGTTGAAAGATTACCCTAAATCCATTGAGCCATGCATCGACACACAAACTCACATCTTCAAAGTACAGAAAAAACCTTTCATCAAATAAACCATATCTATCTACATAATCTTGTGAAACAACCATAAAAGCACCAATAGCCCAGTTAACCTCAACGGCGCTGTCTAAAGTTGGTGCTATATCATAGTAGTACTTAAATGGATAAAAACGCTGCTGTAATCTTTCACCTAGTAAATTTCTTAGTAAAAAATAAGTAAAGGAAGGGAATTTTCGGATCGAAGGCTGAATAGATCGATCTAGATAGAGAAGTTTAGGACAGACAATTGCAATATCATTTGCTGAATTTAATGTCGCAGTTAAGGTATTAACGATCTCGGGTTCAAATACAACGTCAGGATTGATTAAAAAGTAGGTCTTACTAGGAGAAAGTTGAACGGCTTTATTGTTGGCTCTACCAAATCCTATATTTTCATGACTTTTTATACCTTTAAATGTAGATGGATATCTGTTTGCAAAGTCATCAATAATTTGAGGACAATTATCAGAAGAAGCATTGTCATAAACTACAACTGCTCCTGTATTTGCATAATATTTTTGAACAGTTGCGAGACAGGAATTGATCGATGCTTCCAATGTTTTTTCTGAATTATAGGAAACAATGATAAATGTTACATCACGTCTACTAGACATCAGCTATGTTCCTTTGTTCAGTCAGGTGTAGTTGCTTTCTCTCAGAAGCTTTTACTTATTCTTATTTAGTCAAAACTCAAGTTTTTAATGCTAGAGTTTTTCATAAAATAGCCTTACCGCTCTACTTGCTCAAACGCTAGTTTTGATTCTGTATAAGTTCAATTTGTCTGATGTTGCATCTGGTGATACTTCCAAAGCTTACCGCGTCGTTCCAGTAACTCTTTATAAGTTCCCTGCTCTACAATTCGTCCCTGTTCTAGCACGACCACCTTATCAGCACGAACAATTGTAGAGAGTCGATGAGCGATCGCAATTACTGTTCGACCTACAGCAAGTTGTTCTATAGATTCCTGAATTAATCGCTCAGCTTCGGAGTCTAGCGCACTCGTCGCTTCATCCAAGATCAGAATTTCTGGGTTGCGCAGCAAGGCACGAGCAATTGCAATTCGCTGCCGTTGACCGCCAGAAAGCCTAACTCCTCGATCTCCTAACTGTGTATCGAAACCTTCAGGTAGGTTTTGGATAAACTCTAGTGCATTAGCAAGTTGAGCCGCTTTTTGAATCGCAGCTTCATCAACATCTTCCATAGCGTAAGCAATATTGTTACGGACAGATGTATTAAAAATGAACGTATCTTGACTTACCATAGCTATCTTACGCCGCAACGTATTGATGTCGAAATCTTGCAAATCGACTCCATCAATCAGTATCTTGCCTCTTGTAGGATCGTAAAAGCGAGGCAGAAGATCTGCTATGGTAGACTTACCAGCACCAGAAGCACCAACTAATGCTGTCATTTGTCCTCGCTTCATTGTTAATGAGATATTTTGTAGCACTAGTTGATGAGGATTGTAGGCAAAATCTACAGCAACAAATTCAATGCCTTGCTTCAATCCTGAAAACTGAATTATCCCGTTTTCCAAATAAGGTTTATCATCCGTTTTCAAGAGCTGCTTAATACTATTTAATGAGCCTTGAAAGCTATTAACATGCGCCCAAGCTGCATTGATCTGTGCTACCACTGGTGCAGTACGCAATAGAACAAATAAAAATGCTAGTAGTGAGGCTATTTCTAGCCTACCACTTGCCACAAAAACTGCGACTGCTGCAATCAGCATAATTAGAAGAATAGTACTAGCTACAGCTTCGGTAATTGGTTGTACTAGTGCTGAGGCAGCTGCGGATTTAGCATGAGTACGCATCAATTCTGTCGTAGCTTTGTTAAACCGCTGAAACTCAAAATCGTAAGCTGCAAACACTTGAACAGTACGGATGCCGGTAATATATTCCATTACCATTGACATGAAGTTATGAGTAGATGTTACAGCCTCAAAACTAGCTTCTCTTACCCGTTTTACTAGTGTAGCTAACCCTGTTGCTAGCAGAATAAACATGAGAATCGAAATAACTGTCAGTTGCCAAGACAGCCAAAACATCGATATCGTATACACTAATAACGTAAAGCTCCTAGAAATTAAGATAGAAGCTACACCGACAGCTAACCTAAGTTGATTAGCTTCGCCGTAAATATTATTAATTAACTCACCCGCACGCTTTTTCAGAAAAAAACTTAAACTTAGCTTCTGGAACTGATCGAAAATTCGTTGCCGTATGCAATTTGACAGATGCAGTTCAGCAAGCGTAGTCGTGAAATTACCTAGATAAACAAAGCTAAAGCGTAGCCAAACTGTGAGAAAAATTAGGATAGCTACTCGATAAAGACGACTAGAAGTTGATGCATTTATACCTAAAATCCAAACATCAAACCAATCAATACCTATTTTAATTGGTGAAGCATCAGGAGTAGTAAATGTTTGCAAAAAAAGCGTAATAAAACCAATTGTAACTCCTTCAAATACGGCTGCCAATAATGAATAAATTATTGCCAATATAGCAATTTTGCGAAAGTGTTTGAATTCTCGTAAGAGAAAGTAGTTATTTCGCCATAAGCTTGTTCTCATCAAAATTTTAGTTTAATAAATTATTGATATTTGATCGCTAAAGCATCGTGCTTTTAAGAGTTTGTAAATCTAATTCTGTTATGTGAGAAAAATTTGTGTATAGGAGCAAAAAAAGATTAGTTTTAGCAATAATAATGGGATATTTGTAATTTAAGAAAAGGCTATATAGCCTTTTCTTAAATTACAAATATCCCATTATTATTGCTAAAACTAATTTTTTGCTCCTATACACAAATTTTTCTCACATAACAGAATTAGATTTACAAACTCTTAAAAGCACGATGCTTTAGCCATCAAATATCAATAATTTATTAAACTAAAATATTTGTAGAACGAGATTTAACTAGTTATGTTTATATTTAAGCTTTATCCAAGCGCAATCCGATCGCGAAGATTTTCATCAATAACTTTTGCAAAAAGTTCTATATAGCGACGTGCTTGGATTTCTAAAGAAAACTCTTGTTCTGCTTTTGTACGAGCAGATTGACGTAAACTTTGGTAGCGATCGCTATCTTCTAGTATCCAAGAAATACCCCGAGCCAAACTTTCGACTTCCAATTTTTGAGCTAAGTAACCATTTTTTTGGTGATCGATCAGATCGGGCATACCACCAATATTAAAAGCTACGCATGGAGTACCACAGGCAATTGCTTCCATTATAGTATTTGGTAAGTTGTCTTGAATTGATGGAGCCACAAAAACATCTGCTGCTGCATAAATTAATGCGAGTGAAAGGTCATCACTAAAATTTCCTAAGTAGTGAGACTTGAAACCCAATTCAACTGAATTTTCAGGTTGAGAAGAACCAAAAACAACTAGCTCTACTGTATCTTGCCATCCAGATTGACTCAGTTTTTGTAAAGCAGCTTGAAGTAAATGAAAACCCTTTCTAGGTTCGCTAGTCGATTCTACCGCACCAAAGAGAATAAGTTGCTTATCTTGTGGCAGGTTGAGTATTTCTCGTGCTACGCCTCGCTCTACTGGTTTGTACTTTTGAGTATCTAAGCTATTAGGAATTACCTCTATTCGCAGATCTTTAAACAAAGAGCTTGATTTAGCACATTTAGCTAACCAAATACTGGGAGCAACAATGGTTAAGTCTAATTCTTTCCATGCTTTTGCTTTACGTTGCCATATCCAATGAGAGAGATCGTGCGGATTATTGCTGTGAAGTTGGAAGCAAGAGCCACAAGAACTAGTATAGCGATCGCAGTCTTGACTATAATGACAACCCCCTGTAAATGCCCACATATCATGGATAGTCCAGACTAAAGGTATTTTAAATTTAGCAAGACTCTCAATACTTAAATAGCCCCCACAATTCCAATGAAGATTAATTACGTCAAGGCAAAGGTGCTTTAATTTTGATTCAAGCGAGTCTGGAAGCCACTGACAAGAAAAGATGTTGCAGTTACGCTTGGGGTAAAATTGCAATGGTAGTCCATCCAGATTCGGTCTCAATCTGTTAACCCACTTCCCAAACTTATTTGAAGGTTCGAGAACTGTTTTATCATTACTAGACTTATACTGCACCATCATTTTAGAGTTCAATCCACCACTTTGCAAACCTAAATGTAAGCGATAAGCAGCGCGAGCAGCTCCACCATTAAGATCGAAAGTACTGAGAACTAGAGTGTTCATTAGATTTTATAAGTAAATATCTATTACATGCTGACAGGTTGTGCTGATATGAATTTTCTTAAGTATCCGAACGCTTTGATTTGCTGACATGCATCAACTCATACTGTTCGTCGATTGGCAATTACAACAAAAATCTAACTTAAACAACACTCTCGCAATCAATACAATTAGGAGCTATTGTTATCTACTTTGCAATAGGTCGCTTTATAGATATAAATGATGTAGTTCCTTGAATTATCATCTATTATCACTTATCTAGGTATAAGTCGAAAATTTTCTTTCAAAAAACTTAGCATGTCGTACACGCGCATAACTAGGGATACATTATCGAACTCTTCGCAAAATGACTCTTCAGTGAAATTGTTATAGAGACAGTAATAACATTCATCGCCGTAAGCTACCGTCATTGTCCAAACATCGATAGTGAAGGTATAAACGACTGCACCTGCATCCTCATTGTACTCGCTGTAGACAAAATGGTTGTTCACCAGAAACTGTTTTAGAGCAGCTACTTGTAAGGGGTTCATCCCTAATGTACCTTCCTCGAAAATATAAATTTTCTGTTCTACATCTTTAGGTTGCAACACTTTCTGGTTAAGACTAAATCCCTATCCTTTTTTAAGGAAGTTAGAGACTCTTCAAAATTTTGTTATTCTTAACCGGGATATATTGCTTTAGCTCGGGCAATTCGCTTTGCTAGATAATACTCAATTCGTTTGAAGGAGTAACAACATACTAAATAGCTCCTCAAGCAATTCCCTGCCACTATCTTTTACTCCTTATTTTTTCGCCCACAAGTTAAAATTCAGATGGGAAAGGACGATTATCCCTGGCAGTGCATTCAGTTGCCTTTGGCTATCAGGAGCAAGTCTTATAGCATCATTCAAACTATAAACTGATGAACCTACAAAACTCATGTCGCCTCGTACCACATTGAGTAGTTGTGGCAGCTTATTCAAGCTATATTTACGCATCCAACAACCTAGTCTTGTAACATGCAAATCATTACACTTATCTGGAGCTTGCCGATCGCCTGTAGTTTGATAGTGTTGCGTTGTCAAATTTGGAGCTGTTGTACGGAATTTAATCATCTGAAACAGCTTGCCCCTTTCTCCAACACACCATTGATAGGAAAAAATTCGCCCTGGTGAGTCAAAATTAATGAGGAGGGAAAGCCCTAAAAAGACTGGGCTAAGAGTTAGTAATAATACAATAGCAATAACGCGATCGACTATTCGTTTTACCCACCAGCTAAACCGATATTGATGTTTGCGAAGTCCCTGTGCGGGAGGAATTCGTAAAAAAGTCACCTTTTCTGTTTGCTTGCAGACATCTGCCCAAAGTTGGATCGCGATCGCACCTAAAGCTGGATCTATGCGAACTAAACGTGCGGGACAATATTGCAGCCACTCAGTTAAAAACTGTCGATCCCGAGATGAAAGCAAACTAGTACGCTCTTTATTGGAAGCAAGCTTCACTAAAAGCTGTCCCTGCCGAAGTTTAACTTCATAGTTGGGACTTATATTTTCTATTTGACCGTGCTTCAGAACAGAGGCACTAGAATAGTTATCTAAAACTCTTACATCAAAGTTTAATTCAGAATTTTGCATAGTGACGTATTGGTAAATATCATGAAATTTTTTACTCAGAAGCAGTGTCGATTCATCATCTGTTGCGCTCATCTTTCCGCGATTACTGCTTTGCTATCTTCCAACTTAACAACATGTTTTTGTTGCGAAGCTTTTATTAATTATAGGTAGCGATCGCCACCCAATTTAAATACATGTGGTTATCTATTTTCACTAGATTACCCTTGCTGGAACTAAGCACGTAGATTCTATTCTCTTTACCTGATACAGTGCACTCTGAGTGTCTTCTCTAACAGACTAGATATCAAGCTTTCTTACAAGCTTCAAACCTTTTTTAGTTTTGCTCGGTCTATGTATTCGCTTATAAAAAATAGTTGAATTGAATAACGGCTGAATTTTTAAACTACTTTTATCAATATAAAAACTGTTTCAGACGTTAAAAATATATTCAATATCTCATATATTAACAATTTAATAATGTCTTGGCAATACTAATTGCTGTCTCCTCCAATATCCCTGAACTTTTCCCCTGGACAGGAATTCATAGAATCCGCATATTTAAAACTAGTGACACGATCGTATGAAAAACTATCTATTAAACATAAATAATATTGCTACTTTATATTGTTTTCAACGATCTTTATATTTCTTAATTACTGCGAAAATGAGAACAGATTCTAATGTATCGCATCTCCAAATATATTATTTGTATTGGGTAAATGCCGAGCATAGTTAAACAACAGCTAAAACGCAAGCCTTTTCAAAAGTTGCTAAAAGATGACTTTAGCTATAGCGAGTCTATTCCATTTGTGAAATTGCGAACGAGACTGTCAATGGTTAACGATCGATAGTTGAGAGCTATTAATTATTAACAATTAACTATTAACAGTCTGACCGGATATTCGTAAATCAAATAGAAACGCTATAGATTGTTTTTGCTTCAACTATATTCATCTCGGTCAGCCAACAATCTAAATGTGTAAAATTTACACATTTAAGCTCTGCTAATTTTACTTTTGCGCTTCTAGCTACCTCCTCGCTACCTGATGTAGCTCGTCAGGTAAATCTCCACCGTGCTATTTGAGGAAAGCAAAATTCATCTTGATTAGCAGCAAGTTTTCGTAACAGCTTTTTTAACACATTTGTAGGATTAGCTTCGATCCTTCCTTTTTACCTTATATTCAAAAGAGCCATAATGGAGATTTTAGTAATCGAGTACGATGAATATTCTCTACTATTAATATATGAGTTTATTACCGTTAATAATTTTCAAGTTTTAACTGCAAATAATGCTCGGACAGGTTTACAAATAGCTAGAGAACAACAGCCGGACTTAATTATTTGCGAACTCAATCTACCGAGACAAAGCGGATACGAAATTTTAAGAATATTGCGTAGCGAACCATCTACAGCTAATATACCGTTTTGGTTTCTTTCATTTGAGGCAGACATGGCAACTCGTCGCCGTGCTTTACAACAAGGAGCTGACGGTTATTTTACTAAACCTGTAAACTTCAATGAATTGCTCTCGGCAATTCGAGATCGGTTTTGACTGCGATCGCCGAGACATTTTACAAAAAGCGATCGCACGCTGGTGAGAGTAGCTATGTATGGAGAGTTATCTTTCTAGAAAAGTGTCTTGTGGATCGCCTTGAATAGAGGAACCTGCAAGTAACCCAACAGTACCATATTCATACGCCCCCACGTCTGGCTTTCCATCGAATACAGGCATGTTTATACCCGACAAGGGAACCGCAGTATTGATAGAAGGAGAATGACTGCGCAGGCGAAAGTCTCCTGCTCTCGGATTTACAAATTCCGAAGCTACAACCCCTTCCCGATTGTTTGAGATTGCCGCACCACCACTTTTATCGTAATAAGTCGTTCCTGACAACTGCGCAATATTGTTTGATATCCGGCTATTCTTCGTGCCACCACCCTTACCATTCCAGTTTCCGGCGAAAAAGACAGCCTTATCGTCATAACCCCAGAGGGTATTGTTATGTACAAAAATGTCCTTGACAACGTGACCGTTATAGTGAATGAAAATTGCCCAATTAATTCGTCCACCAGTATTAGTAACATTGTGATGGATGTATGCACCATGCGTTCCATCATCTAGATAAATTGCCATACCTTTTCCGTTGTCAACAAAAGGAGTGTTGACTAAGCCGATGTAATTGTATGCAATGACACCGCCCTCAAGAGTTCTCTGCGCTGTCGGGCGATCGCAGAAATTGCAAATATAAATTCCCGTTTGTCCGCTGTCAAGTAGTAGCCGTCCCGTGTCGGAGATGGAGTTATACATTATCTGGGGACGACGTATGCTTCCAGCGTGAATTCCCGTGCCAGAACTCTTTCGTATTGTATTTCTGAAGATCTTATTATCATTGCCACTGATAACAATGGGAGCGCCCTGGCTGCTCCAAGCTAAGTCTTCGACTAAATTATTCTCAATGGTGATGCGATCGCCTGATATTGAGATTCCCGAACCCCACCCATGTCCGATATATGAATTCTTAATAGTATTATCAGAACCCGATACAGAAATTCCTGGAAATGCTACATAGCCGTGACCGTTGTAATTTGTTTGAAAGGGAGAATGGTAGCGAAAGATCGAGCGATCGATCGTACAGTTGACTGCATTTTCCATCCGAACGGAAGCGCCTCGAAAGACGATACCTTTGATTGTCACGTTTCTGCGCTGACTTAAATCGAATCCCCACAGTCTGACTTGAGCTTCAACAAGCTTTGATGTCAGCATCTCGTTATTCGGTGGATAGATATAGAGGTTTGAATTTCCCCAATACCATTCACCTGGAGCATCAAGTGCGTTTAAGTGGTTGATGATAAAGCCTCTACCGCTTCCCTCAAATTCATGCCATGCAGGGTTAGAGATCGTAGCGCTAATCTCTGTTAGCGCGAGTTTGTTGCCACTAGAAGAAGCGATCTTACCTATGTTAGGAGCGTAGAAGTTATTTCCATTCAGTCCGAAGAAGTAGCCTCCATTCCAAAAGTCACTAAATACATTCATGCCGTTTAGAAACTGGACGTTTGCCCTTCCTCTACCATTATTATTGACTTGTGTAGCGCCCCATGTTCTCGAATCGAGGTAATCGTTACCTACATTAGGATATCGGGCAAGAGAAAGATAGTTGCCTTGAACAAATACGGCATACACCTTTTTGGGCAGTGAAGTACGGAAGACACGATCTGAATGACGAAACCAATTGCTGACAAGATCTGTGCCTGTCACTACAACCCGCTCTCCAGGCGCAGCCACAAAGGTTTGTCCGTCTTTCGGTATGACTGTTTCTCTATAAACACCTTGCCTAATAATGCAGGTATCATCTGTCCCCATCGATTCAGCAGCTTTCTGAAGTGTTTGCCAGGGTCTTGCCATCGAGCCATTTCCCGATACATCATTGCCTGACTTTGCATCAACATAGAAGGTAGTAGTAGAAGAACCTTCACATGTGGAAAAGAGCGGTATTAGGGCAACAAGACTACAGAATAGTACGAATTTAGAAGCTATCTTAGATTTCATATCACTCCAGTTCCTAGTATTGTCAAAATTCACTTGTTCATCTAGCTCAGTTGCATAGTTAGAAAAAATAGTTTTGCTGGAAAATTGCATTGTCAGAATTTTGACTTTTAAGTAGGTGGGAAATAATAGCTTTGGTAATGCTAAGCGATAACTTAGTAAGATCTTTGTGTTTTCTTGATTACAACTAGCGGTGCTGTCAGCAATACACGAAATATATTAGTAGTAATTCTTAGTAATCTATTGCTAATAAAAACAACAATAAAATAATTAAGAGATGCAATTGTAACAATAATATCCCAGAGATTGCTGTAATAAACTTGACAATACTCTGGGATTATTTCAATGCAAGTAGTAAATTAGTAGTTGCACAATCCTTCTAGAAACATATTTTTACAACAAATCTAGAACGATTAATAGTCGATCGACATTCGTGCATTGCAATCTATTTTTAAATAATGCAATTCGATTCAATCTTAATTTTAAAGAAAGTATTAAGACCTATCTTCTTGCATTCATTTATAACAAAACTAAAGATTTAAAAGAAACTATAAGTATTTAACACAAACTTTATTTGGAGGATGAGTCGATCTTTCTTAGTAGGAATATTTGCTCTGTGGAAACAGAACTGATCTTCAGCAAATCCCGAGCCCGCTTCTCCACAAATATTTACAATTCTCTCACTACCATAATAATTAATTAACTCTCGTTCGGGTTTGTCTCTGTCTATGGACAACTGATATTGTAGCTTTTTCTTACTATGACTACCTTTCACATAGGCATGGGGACCGCTGTCCAAATCTACATCTGTTAGATAAAACAGAAATTGTAAGCAGCGATAATCATCTAGATCGTAATGAAATAATCCTTGAGCGAATCGCAAGCGCTCATCTAACTGTTCTACAGGAGTAGCAAAACTCCACCAGATCATAGTGCTTTTAAGAATAGGCTCGCCAACTAGGTATTTTGCAGCAATTTGCCGTAACTTAGGGTCATCTCCTAACTTTTTAATTGCCGTACAAGATAGGGAAGGCTTATAATGATAGCCAAATAAGAACGGCTTTCCATACTTAGCTTCTTGTTCTTCTTTATTGCTGAGAGTGAAAGGAAGTTCAAATCTACCATTGCCCAAATAATAGGTTTGATTAGTAAATTCTAAAATTTCGCTTAATACATAATTTGGCAAATGAATTCCTAAGCAAACCCCATCTCGTTGTAAATTTTCCACAACGGAGTCAACATCGATTTCCGTAAATAAGGAAGAGTCCGTCGTGGGAAGAATAAGCTCTGGTTTACTAGCTAATAAAATCATTAGCGAACGAATAATATGTATACGCCCAAAAATAAACATGAGCAACCATTGAGGATTTTTGAATCCATGATCGGTATACTCACCTAGCCTTCGTTTAAACTTAAAATATAGCTTGTACCAGTAAGAATAAGAAATAGTTACGTTCATAGTGTATTCTAAATCTAGTCTACTTTGACTTAGTTAGAGAAAATACATTTTTTTCAATGAAAGTTGAAAACTTTCTTTTGTGATGCTACTACAAGGAACGAAAGCAAGCGATACAGAAAAAGTCAGAAAAGTTTAGTCCTTGTCGTTTCGATCGGATTTAGTTAAGCTTTATTGAAAACTGCGATTGCAATGTTCGGAATTATTTCGTAATTTTGCTGAGCTTGCCAACCAGTAATGCTGAAAGTCATTCTAGAAAGCTGTAGCTAGACCTAAATATTTATCTCTTTCCTTATTGTATGCTGCTGTCCTGCTGCCATTCACAAGCTCAATCTGTGCTTGAATCATCATTTGTACAACTGCACTATCGTTGAGTTTATAATGCGCTTGCCATCCCAGCTTTTTTCTGGCTTTAGCGGGATTACCTTTGCTAACAGCAATTTCTGTTGGTCGAAATAAACTTGTATCTATTACAACACGATCGCGCCAGTCTAAGCCTACACAGGCAAAGACTGCTGCTACAAAATCTTCTAACTTACAACTTTCTCCGGTTGCAATGACGTAATCATCTGGCTGCCCTTGTTGTAGCATTAGCCACATTGCTTTAACGTACTCTGGAGCCCATCCCCAGTCACGCTGAATAGAAATATCGCCTAAATAAAGCTTTTCCTTACTACCTTTAGCAATTCGGTTAGCTGCGGATACAATCTTTTGAGTGACGAATCTCTCCGGTCGCAAGGGAGATTCGTGGTTGAATAGAATACCAGAACAAGCAAACAAATCGTAGGCTTTGCGGTAGTTAGCAACTTGCCAAAAAGCGGATGCCTTAGCTACGGCATAAGGACTTTTAGGACGGAATGGCGTAGTTTCATCTGCTGCTTTGCCTTCAGTATCTCCAAAACACTCACTCGACGCAGCATTATAAAACTTAATGGGGCGATCGATAAAGCGTAAGGCTTCTAATACATTTAAAGTACCGATTGAGATGCTTTCAAAGGTTTCAACTGGTTGATCGAAAGAGAGGCTGACTGAACTTTGTCCTGATAAATTGTATACTTCATCTGGCTGAAATTTATTCAGAATTTGTAGAACACTACGAAAGTCGTTCAGGGCAACGGATTCTAATTTTAACTGTTCGCGGATTCCCAGGCGTAGTAAATTTTGAAAAGAAGAAATTTGTGCGTCTCGTGAGGTTCCACAAACAGCATAACCCTTATCAATTAACAACTGAGCTAGATACGCCCCATCTTGACCTGATACTCCAAAAATTAATGCTTTCTTCATAAGATAATTCACTATTTTTCACTGGAGAACTCAATCGCAAACTATATTTCAAAAAATATTTTTATTAGCAGCTGCGACAATTAAACAATTAACAACGCTCGCCAAATCTTAAAATCGAGTTATTTTTCTCAAAGAATAGGTATTCCAAAAGCGATCGTAATCTTATGTATCGATACACTTCGTACATTTATCATTGAGACAATTTCCGATCGTTTTTTTATATCTTAAACGTACAAAAAATTTTAAAAGCATGTTTTACGCGGTCGTTTTGTGTAAGTTTTTGCATTTCGATCGATTGGTGTCAGCTATAAAAGCTTTTCACATATTCCTCTATAAATTTGCATTAATCAATATGGATAAGTTCAGGTATTCATAGCTGAATAAATCGAGCTAAGACAATCGGAATAGAAAAAGCAAAAAAATACGTTTTTTACTGGATTTTGAGAATAGTTATATAACTGGCGATCGCATTAACTTTTCTATAACTTTTAAATATGGGTTTTTATAGTCGTGCTAAGTGCTACAGCGTCCTTATATCTTGGTATCTAGAATAGCTCTAGTCAGACAATATTACTGAACTTTTCTAGAATGACAAAATTTGACTATTGAAGGAATATGTTGAAAAAGCGTAATTGTATATGAAAATTGCTATCTGGCATAACTTACCAAGTGGTGGTGGAAAGAGAGCCTTATATCATCACGTAAAAGGCTTATTGGAGCGCGGTCACACTTTAGAATCTTGGTGTCCTCCAACGGCAGACCAATCTTATCTTCCTTTAAACGAATTAATCAAAGAAAATATAGTGCCACTTGCTCAGTTACCTATGAAAAGAAGGAGTAAGTTTATAAAACAGCCATTTTCACCTTATTTTCATGCGTTGAATAGTATCCAAGCGATGGATGCACATTGTCAACAATGTGCTGCTGAAATTAACTGTGGTGGCTTCGATGTACTTTTCGCCAATGCCTGTACTTTTTTTCGCACGACTGCAATTGGTCGATATGTCAAAGTACCAACAGCGATTTATCTTCAAGAACCTAATCGGGAGCTATACGAAGCTATGCCAAGCCTGCCTTGGGCAGCTATACCACCTCCGGCAAAGGCTTGGTGGTCGAGTAGTTATGTCTCAGCATTTCTCAAAAATCTGATTCAGGTACAAGGGTATAGGCTTCAAGTTCGAGAAGAGTTACAGAATGCGCGAGCGTTCGATGTAGTTTTAGTTAATTCCCTTTTTAGCCGAGAAAGTGTTTTAAGAGCTTATGGATTAGATGCTAAAGTTTGTTATTTAGGAATTGATACCGAACTCTTTAAGCCATCACAAGTTCCTCGAAAGAAAATTGTCGTCGGTCTTGGAGGTATTTATTCTGGCAAAGGACTTGAGCGTGCAGTTCGCGCTATCGGCACAATACAGAAAGAAAAAAGACCAGATTTAATATGGATCGGAAATTTTTCTGTCAATAGTTATCAGCAAAAAATTGAACAGCTTGCTAGATCTTTAGAAGTTAACTTTATGGCTAAGGTGCAGCTCGCGGATGATGAGATCGTCAAACTTTTGAGTCAAGCTGCAGTCATGATTTATACTCCTGTTCTAGAGCCATTTGGTTTTGCGCCTCTTGAAGCAAATGCTTGTGAAACTCCGGTTGTGGCGATCGCTGAAGGAGGAATTAGAGAAAGTATCAAAGATGGAATTAATGGTTTTTTAATTAATGGTGACGAGCCAATTCTGATTGGTAAGGCTATCTCTTCTCTTTTAGATAATCCTGATATAGTAGAAAAAATGGGCGAACGAGCTAGAAAATACGTACTAGAAAATTGGAGTTGGAAGCAAGCAAATGACTGTTTAGAGAATTATTTACTGAGCTTAATAGTCAAACGTTAGAAACCGCTCGGGACGCGCTCGGTTCTGCGGTTGCTTCGATCGCGTAAAGAATTACAAACTATCTGCCTGTCTGACACTGTTGCCAAGGTTCGCGAATGAAGTAAAGGGCATCACGCCCCTGTACTTCCATGCCACCTCGATTCTGCGTTCTCCAACGAGTGACAAATTTTTTCCCATTGTGGCGGCGTTCGACTCATCGCTCCATCAACAAGATAGTCCAGCTATTGATGGCAGCTAAAACATTTTCTTTGATGTTGCCACCTGCCTTCCCCCGTTGGCGCATAATTTGACGGAACTTCACGCCAGTTCTTATGTATGAAACATCAGCGTTATCCCAGTTGAGTATTAAGGGAGTGCCACTTTCTCTAGCTAGTATGTATGCTGTTGCTAGGTAGGAGTCAGAAGGGTTATTGTAGGGGTTAATCGCACTAGAATTAATCTCTTGAATCGTATCGTGGTTTCTGCCAAAGGTGACGCTACGCGAATCATCTACAGATGTTGGCACTCGTAGCGATCGCAAATCTCCACCAAAGGTAAATGCTGCTTGTATCCTGACATTTATGAGCTTGAGCGATTAGCTAGCGCAAATCTTCTGGGGAACCTTTGCCTGCGATAACGTCGTAGTCTACGAGTTGATATCGCGCTCACCATTTTTGACTGGAATTAGACTTTTGTGCTGGCGCAATTTGGATGTGAGAGTAACCTTGGTCGGCAAGTTGGCAGACAAACTTTTTGACATCGTTCCCGAGTCAAATTTCAATTTTCATAACCGTACAAATCGCATTACTCCTACTAAAACGTTGGCTAAATGTAACTTTGTCACAAAGATTATTGTACTATTTATACAAATTGAATGAGTTTTTCAATAGTAATAAAAGCGTGTTAGTGTAATTTACTCCTAGTAGTAGATTCATCAAGTTTTATAATAGAATACTCTATCCGTAGCTCAGAAAAAGCAAACGAATAGACATGGCTGACAAAGATGCGTTTTTACATCCCCGTCACCGCTATCGGGGTAAATTCACACCAGAATATTTAGTATTCAATGCCAATTTACAAGAGTTTGCTCAAAAAATTGGTTATATTGTTAGCTTGCAAACTAATGGCAAAATTTCTACAGAAGAAGCTTGTCGTCGAATTAAAGTAATTTGGCGAGAGTTAGAACTTTCTAGAGAGAAATTGGGAATTGGGTATGATGAGCCAACTAAAGATTAACCAAATATGCACTCAAATTTTTGATATATCAACATTCAAGTGAAAAGACAATAGCATTAACTGTATCGAAAGTAGCCATGCATACACAATTACTGCGCGGCTAACTTTTTAGCATAACTCGCCACTCACTAAGATCGATGAAAGTTGAGTACTTGGAAGTTGAATACTTGAGTTTTCCTGACGATTTCGCACTTGACACGGAGCGATCGGCAGGCGAACGTGAAAGCAAGTGTTTCCTGGCTCAGAATGAAAGCGGATGTCGCCTGTGTGTTTCTCTATAATTCGATAGCTAATAACCAAACCTAAGCCAGTTCCTTGACCCACACCCTTGGTAGTAAAAAATGGCTCGAAGATACGCTCTTGAATGTCTGGCGGAATGCCTGGACCGTTGTCAGCAATCTCTACGAGCAAATCATTGTTGTCTCGCGCTGTACGAATCCAGATTTGTCCGCGTCCGTCCATTGCATCGATCGCATTGTCGATCAAGTTAGTCCAAACTTGGTTCAACTCACTTCCATAGGCGCAAATAGTAGGCAGGCTGCGATCGTACTCGCGCGACACAGCTACACCGCCCTTAAGTTTGTGACCTAGCATAATCAACGTACTTTCAATTCCCTGGTGTACGTCTAAATCTTGCATTGGCGCTCGATCCATATAGGAATACTCTTTGACTGCTTTAACTAGCTCGGAAATGCGTCCTGCGCTCTGCTCAATTTCGTCTAATAACCCCAGTCCAGTCAGCGTTGCCTCGATCCAGGTCAGTACTTTACCTAAGGATTGAGTAGGCACATGTTCCATGACAACATTCAGCCATTCTGTATCCAGTCCTGCCACTGCCAGGGTAGGGGCGAGATTCCAGCTATCTTCAACGTCGTTTGCCTCAAGCCAGATGGCGATCTCATCCTCTCGATCGCTCTGCACGAGCGGATCTAATTGTAGTGGTGTTGCGGCACGCGCGATCGCGTCTTGCAGAATATTTGCTAGAAAAGCCATTTGCGTGCTTGTCATCTGCTGTTGATTCAGACTGAGTGCCAGTAAGAGCAATTCTTGGAATAATTCGTGCATGTGCTTCGCACCTCGACTGACCGCTGCTGCTGGATTATTAAGTTCGTGGGCAAGACCAGCTGCCATAGTACCTAGTGCGAGCAGCTTTTCGTGGTGTCGTGATGTTGTTTCCAAGATTTGCGTCCGCTGGGCTGTTATGACCAGCAGATCGCGTGTAATCGAAGGACATCTGGTTAGCATTTGCCAGAAAGCATGTGTGTCCCATTTCAATACGCGACTAGCTTTTGTAGCCCGTCCGCTAGCAAAGTAAGGCATATCTAATAAAATTAACTCGTGACCTGTATACGTTCCTGGTCCAAAGGTCATCATATGCCTTTCTATGCCACCAACTTTTTTTGTCAGTTGTATTTCGCCTTCTACAAGCACGTAGAAATTTTTCGGCGGCTCTCCTTCAAGTGCTAGATACTCTCCAGTGGCTAGCTGAATCAGGCTACCGTGTTCGGCTAACCATTGCAATTGCTCGTCTGTGAGTTCTGCAAAGAGCGATGTTTGTCTTAAGGCATCAAGCATAATTACATCTTACTCAGGTATTGATGAATGAACTGAACGGCAATCGAACCTTCTCCCACCCCTGAAGCAATGCGCTTCACCGAACCGTGACGCACATCTCCAGCCACAAAAATGCCAGGTACGCTACTTTCGAGCAGAAAAGGCTCGCGATCGAGCGTCCATCCTTTGATGCAGCGTCCATTACGGTTTAAACTTGCTCCGGTCAAGATAAAACCTTGTTCGTCTCTTGCCACGATGCCATCTAACCAATCTGTACGCGGTTTAGCACCAATCATGACAAAGAGTAAGTTTGTAGGAACAGATTGCTTTTCGCCTGTCTGGGCATCAGCAATCGTAATTGCCTCCAAACAGTTTTCACAATGAACCTGGACGATGCTAGAGTGTACCCTAACTTCAATGTTCTCTGTTGCTGAAATTTGGTCTATTAAATATTGGGACATGCTTTTAGCGAGAGAATCACCGCGCACCAGCATTCTCACACGGCTAGCGTATTTAGCAAGATAGACCGCTGCTTGTCCGGCTGAGTTAGCCCCGCCAACGATGTAAATCTCTTGATTTAAGCAAGAGAGTGCTTCAGTCATTGCTGCCCCAGTATATACGCCAGCTCCGATCAGATTGTCGATCCCAGGTATATCAAGTCTGCGATACGAGATCCCAGTAGCAATAAGCATTGCATGGCAGCAAACCTCTGTGCCATCGCTCAGTGTCAAAATACGATAGGGATCGGCGACTCGAACACCAGACACCTCTTGCGGCGAGAGAATCTCCACGCCGAACCGTTTGGCTTGAGTTACTGCACGTCGGGCTAGATCCGCTCCACTCAGTCCAACGGGAAAGCCCAAGTAGTTCTCAATCCGAGAACTCGTTCCTGCTTGCCCGCCTGGGGCTTCTTTTTCAATTAACACGGTTCGCAATCCCTCAGACGCTCCGTAGACTGCTGCTGCTAGACCAGCTGGACCAGCGCCGACGATCGCTAAGTCGTAGAATGGCATTTGGGCATGAGTTCGCAATCCGAGTTTCTGGGCAATTTGCGTATTTGTCGGTTGTATTAAGTGAGAACCATCAGGAAATAATACCAGTGGTAAATTTGCAGCACCAGATTCGCTGTAGTTAGCCCATTGGCGTGCCTCTTCTTCTACCTCAATGTCCAGCCATTGATAAGGCACGTGGTTGCGAGCCAAAAAACCTTTGATTTGATGCAGATGGGGCGACCAACGCGAATCAACAATTCGCAAACCTTCAAAGGGCGGACGACAGGACGAAATCCAATCATCTAGTAAATCGTCCAGCACGGGATATAGTTTTTCATGTGGCGGGTCCCATGGCTTGAGAAGGTAGTAATCAATCTTTGCTGTGTTGATGGCGCGGATCGCAGCATCGGTATCCGCATATGCAGTTAGCAAGACCCGCTTTGCATCTGGAAAAAGTTCCATCGCCTGTTCGAGAAACTCTACCCCTGCGATCTCTGGCATCCGCTGATCTACCAAGAATAGTGCCACCATTTCCCTGCGTAACTTAACTTGTTGCAGTGCCTTCAGAGCTGTTAAACCCGATTCAGATCGCATGACTCGGAATCGGCTACCATACTCGCGTCGGAGATCGCGCTCGATCACTCGCAAAACTCCTGGATCGTCGTCTAAAGTTAACAGAACAGGATTAGCCACAGTTACTCCTTCATAACCTAGTCGCGTTACGACCAGCAGCGAAATTTTCGATGCAAGTGTCCCCGCTCGGTCAAATGTTCCCACCCAGTCTAAAAGTATTGGTATGGCAACAGGCAGGGCAACACCTGCAAAATCTTTTTCACCAAAAACTAAGCACTAACTCAGAAATCATTTGGTGTCAGAGATGTTTGTTATACAAATGGACAGTTATTTTTAGGGAACCAAATACGCATTGGCTGTTTCAGTAACATCATACCGATCGGACAAAGTAATGCCTTGACAGAATGAACTCATCTTGAGGTAATTCTTCACATTTTCCTGCGCGCCAACTACATGAATTTCAACCTCAGAACCTAGCTTTTGCTTGGTGAAAATTAGGAAACGCAGTCCAGCACTAGAGATACATTTTAGGTCTTGTAACAGAAAGACGAGGCGCTTGAGTGGCTGTGTTTGTATCTTTTCTAACTCTGCTTCCAAAATTTGTATTGCATCTGCATTTAGTAAGCCAGTTAATGAAATCTTGGCAGTGCCATCAGCGACTTCCAGTAAAGCGGCATCAAAGAAAACCTGAATCGGCAGAATTCTGACTCTGACTCTCACTCGATCGCGAGTATCAGGCAGTTTGACAGTCAGATTGTCGGCATCAAAATCAGTATACGATCGATCGTCAATCCACACTTCACCAATTCGCACGCTACCTGGTGGCAAAATATCCGGTGCAACGCGCAGGATATTGTCTTTGAATGCTCCTGGTCTGGGCTTAAAGTATAAGTCCATTGGCTGTTTCGTAATCAGCAGATTCGTGTAGACCGCAGCCAAGTAAGCTAACTCGAACGAGTGGTAGCCGCTCATTGAATGGCTGCCTTTGCCACGTTCAGTCCCCATTAGATACGGAATTCCGTTTGCCAAGACATTAAAGTAGACACCACCAGACTGATTATCGAGGAACCAAGCATTATAGAAAGCTGCTGACTCCCGTGCTAAACGTCGATACTCAGTATTACCAAGGGAACCAGCTAGGATTAAGTAAGCTAAAATAGCTTGCTCTTGTTGCCACCAAGCCTTGCGATCGTGCCAGACGAAGCGGTGTACTTCTTGTCCTGGTTCCAAACTGCGCTCTACGACATCATACCAGCCTCCACGTTGGCGATCGCTACCAACATCTGGCATAATTTCGGCAATTTCTTCGGCTAGAGTGGTATACCTGAGATCTTGCACCATTCTCAATAAAGGGTTGCCAAAAGAGCCAAAATCTGGAAGAAAGGGCGTAGGAATAATTTGAGTTGACGATTATGGAAACCATCGTCGAATACGCCCAAGGGCTAGTCTATAGCCTTCTTTGCTTAATGCCTAGCACATACCAGAAAGCCAGTCTAAACGCCCTGTTCGGGCTGTTTCTTGAAGCTCAAGGATATCCTTTACCCCAGCACACCCAGGTGAAATCCGCTTCTTCATTGAGTCGATTTTTGAATCACTACAATTGGTCTACTCGTAGCGTGATTCGCACGACTCGTCAAATGGTGTTGCAGCAAGTGACCGCTCATCCCCCTCATCCAAGCACTCCTTTGCGAGTGTTGATCGATCTAACGACATTCGAAAAGTGCGGCAAGTTTTTGCAGTTGAGTACGCCGACGAATGACCCCAAGGCACCTGACCCCTGGGTGAGAATACTTAACGGTAAGCGGGGATTACATTTAGTAGTATTGTACCTGGTGGTGGGTGAGTGGCGAGTGCCTTGGAGCTTTCGGGTCTGGCGGGGCAAAGGCTATCAAGCGCCCAGTACAATTAGCCTGCAAGTTGTTGGCAACGGTTCCAACCCAGTTGAGTCAGGGCAGGGTGGTCATTGTACAGGCAGATACGGAGTTTGGCACCGTAGAGTTTCTCAAAGCAGTGCGAAAGCAGTCGTGGCGAGCAGTCGTGGGGATGCGCTGCAATCGCAAAATGCAGGACGGTCGTCATCTAAAGCAACTGTATCGCCATGCCAACCGTGGACAACAGGTGTATTTAGCGGGAGACACACAGCCACTGACGGTGTCCTGGTTCTGGCTCAAACGAGCCGAAGGCAAGCGAGAACTGCGCTTTGTCGTTTCTACCCATCCTTACTCTGGCATTTATCTGGTGCGGCTAGGACGTAAGCGCTCTTGCATTGAGGGCTTTTTCAAAACGAGCAAACATCGTTTTGGGCTGCATCGCTTTGGGCAAACTACGAAACTTGGTGTCTATCGCTGGCTCATCAAGAGCGCTAATTGCCTATCTATTGGCGCATTGGATTGACCAATGGTCACTACCTCCTGTCCTGGATTGGAAAGCTGCCAGTGATTTGGCATTAACTGTACTGTTTCCCTCGGTTCTGTGGTTACAATTGCTGCGGTTCATCCGAGTCAATGCTGACATTGCTGCACAATTCGATTTTGAAATTATCCTCAAACCTTTACCCATTCTTGCTTATCGAGAATGCTGCAAGATCTGAGTTACCTTTCTTTTGGTTTTAAGTGGTTCATGCGCATCAGATTCCAAGCAATTTTGAGGTTATGACCCACCACTGCTCGGTTCTGCTGCCAACCCCACGTCGTGTCGTGACTCCAATCTTCATAGAAACGCTCTTGCACAAATGGGCTATTGTCGAAATCTGGGAAACGTTTCTCAATGGTGTCAAACGTATACTCAAGGAAGTCGGCGTATTTGTCTTCGCCAGTTGCTAACCAAAGGTTGCTCAAATAGGCTGGAGCATGATCGCCAACTGAATTCCAGTTCTTTTTAGCGCGGTTTCTCCCTAAAGTCTCGGCATAAGGGCTGAGGGTAATGGGATCGATGTGAGAGAAAAAGCCGCCTTTGTCTGTTTTGTCTAGGAGATAGCGGTTAAATAAATTGACAGTTAATTCAATGTCGTTCATGATGCGTGGGTCGCCTGTCACCCGATAAGTCTGGGTGGGACCAGCCAAGGCATAAATTTGCTCGTATGCTGGCAGCGCATCATAATCATCCCCAAATTCTGAGGCAAATATTTTCTGTTCGCTACCATCTGGCTTCACATCAACACCATGATACCAGTAGCAGATTTCTTCGCCTTCATCGAGAAAACGCATGTGTTCGCGCAGATATTCAGTACCTTTTTCCGCCGCTTCTAGGTAGCGATCGTCACCAATCATCATGTATGCTGTGGCGAAACCGTAAACTAGGCGAGAGATGGTATCAGTTTCCTGACGGTTGGAATCTTCTTTGAAACCCACTAAACCGATTCCAGTACGATATTTACGATAGTCGATTTCACCATCTTCAAACTGTGCCTTCAGATAAAAATTGGCAAGATTTCGGATCTGTTTTACCCACCAGTCCGGTCTTTCAAACAGATACTCGTTTTCTGTCCGACCCAGAAAGACAACGTGTTTGGCTTCAAACTTATTCCGATCTGCTTCAGGATAGAAGATGCCGTAGGCAAAAAGATAGCGATTGAGGACAAGCATTGACTGCATTTGGCTAGTACAGTCATAGTAAGGTTCTCCTAGATTGCGTACCATTTCTGCATAGGTTGTCGAGGTTAATGCTACCTCAAAATGTCTACCATCAGAAGTTTTAAGACCAAATGTACTTTTGCTTAAGTCGAATTCAGTTACGTATCCTGCGATCGAGTCCGAAAATGAAAAACCCGTATTACTCATTGAATAGCTCCATTGAGGGAAATTGATGTTTTACTAACTATTTAGAAATGAGAACGACGACACTACGCTCTTTGACAGGGCAAACATTGCCTGAAACCAAGATTTCTTTCCCTGGCTCCATGATGTCGATCGGGGAAGGTTCCGCAGTATCAATGACTTTGTACCAATTCCTACCCTGAATTGAGGGAGTTTCAAATTCTAAAGCATCCCAGTACATATTGAACATGATATGAATATCTGCTTCTTCTTCAAAACCACCTAAAGTCAAGGCAAGAACTCTAGAATGAGGATCGTACCATCCTGGATTGAACAACTTTGTGCCGTGCCAAGACATATCTGCTAAACCACGCTCATTGACATCGCCACTGAAGAACTGGGAACGGCGTAAAGCAGATTGACAATAGCATTTACGAAACTCGATCACCAGCTTAAAGAACCTGAATATATCAGCATTCTTCTCTACCAAACTCCAGTCAAACCAACTAATATCGCTATCTTGACAGTAAGCATTATTATTACCTTGTTGAGTACGCCTGACTTCATCGCCAGCCACAATCATTGGTACGCCCTGCGACAGTAGAAGAATAGCTGCGAAGTTTTTAATTTGTCGCCGACGCAATGCATCAATTTCTCGATCTTCAGTTTCCCCTTCAACACCACAATTCCAGCTCAAGTTATCATTAATGCCATCGCGATTACCTTCGCCATTAGCTTCATTGTGTTTATTGTTGTAAGAAACTAAATCATTGAGAGTGAACCCATCATGGCAAGTGATGAAATTAACGCTATTAATTGGTAAATGTCCACTGGCTTGATAGAGATCGGCACTACCAGCAATTCGCCAAGCAGCAGCTCCTGCTAGTCCTGAATCTCCTTTGACAAAGCGGCGAATGTCATCCCGGTAGCGTCCATTCCATTCTGCCCATCGATAGCCAGGAAAGTAGCCAATTTGATAAAGCCCAGCAGCATCCCATGCTTCTGCAATAATTTTGGTATCGGCTAAGATTTCAGATGTTTCAATGTGCCATATGACTGGTGGATGAATTAAAGGTACTCCATCTTGACCTCTGGCGAGGATAGAACCTTCGTCAAATCGGAAACCATCAACGTGCATTTCCTTCACCCAGAATTCCAGGCAATCTACAATTAACTTTTCCACCATAGGATGGTTACAGTTAACAGTATTTCCGCACCCGGAATAGTCCATGTAGTAATACTTGTTGAACGGTACTAGGTGATAGTAAATGCTATTGTCAAGTCCTTTAAAGTTAATCGTAGGACCGTCATGGTTGCCCTCGTCCGTGTGGTTAAAGACTACATCCAAGATCACCTCAATCCCTGCTTTGTGCAGTGCCTTAACCAGATCTCGAAACTCTCGGATCTGGCTCCCTATTTCTGGTGAGGTACAATATGAACCTTCAGGTGCAAAGTAGCTATGTGGATTGTATCCTCAATAGTCTCTTAGTGGCTTACCGTCAACCTCTCGAAAAATATTTTTTTCATCAAAGTCAAAAATTGGCATCAGTTCAACAGCCGTGATCCCCAACTCTTTTAGATAAGGAATCTTGGCATTGCATAATAGAGGTATGAATTGAGGTAAGTTGCGATGCAATGTCCAGAGTGCCAATCAACTCATATTCGGAAGAATGGCATCAAGCGAGGTAAACAGAACCACATTTGTGTTGATTGTGGGCGACAATTCATTGAACACTATGAAACATGCAGAGGTTACAGCGATGAAGTCAAACGGGAATGCTTGAAAATGTATGTGAATGGCATCGGTTTTCGAGGAATTGAACGAGTTAAAGGTGTTCATCATACGACAATCATTCACTGGCTCAAGCAAGTAGGTAACAATCTGCCTGATGCTGATGCCCCAGAAACAGTCCCCCAAGTCGGTGAACTAGATGAACTAGAAACCTTCGTCGGTGCAAAAAAAACAAAATCTGGCTGTGGACAGCAGTAGATCACTTCACTTCAGGGATTTTAGGTTGGGCGTTGGGCGACCATAGTGCTGAAACCTTTGCCCCGCTATGGGCGATCGTTGCCCAATGGCGGTGCTACTTTTATGTTACGGATGGTTGGAGTGTTTATCCAGGTTTTATTCCAGACGGCGATCAAATTGTCAGTAAGACTTATATGACCAGAGTTGAGTCCGAAAATACAAGACTGAGGCACTATCTGGCTCGGCTGCATCGAAAGACACTGTGCTACTCCAAATCAGAAGAAATGCTGAAATATTCAATTCGATTGTTACTGCACTATCTCAAATTCTGGAATGTTCCAGTTCCTCAATAGTTCATATCTCTATTCAGCAACGCCGGAATCTTCTCGACAATTCCAGAGAAAGTACCGCAGTGTTGACAGCCTGAAGAAGGGGACTTAGTAAATCCTGCGACATGAAGCTCATAAACGATCGTCTCACTCATGGGTCGGTTGAGCGGGCGATCGCCTTGCCAGTCATAGTCCGATATATCAACGACTACGCTACGCATTGAGGTAGCTATGTTATCTTTTGTCCCTAAAGCATCGACGCGACTCCAAAGCACATTGGTATTTCCCTTTGCATATGGATCGAGCAATACCTTATTCCCGTCAAAGCGATGTCCTGCTTGTCTGTCCTGAGGTCCACTCACCCGATAAGCATAGTACGTGCATGGTTTCAATCCTCTAACATAGACATGCCAAAAGTGAAAGGTTTTATTTATCCTTGGATCTAATTGAATAATCTGTGCAGGTTCAAGATCGTCATGATTATCAAATAACAAAAGCTCTACAGAGGTGGCATGTTCTGAAAAGATTGCAAAATTGACTCCTTCAGAATTTGGCGTTGCACCCAAGGGATGTTGGCATCCTGGCTCCAATTGGTATTTAGTCTTCGCTAGCTCAACTTGCTGTGTAGCTGTAGTTAGAATCATTACTCTTCCTGACTATTTTTTTACGACATTTGCTGATTATGCTCAGCAATTGAAGGCTCAGTAAAAACCTAGAAATTTGCCCAAGCTGCCTCTAAAGCAGTATTCATTTGAACTCACTTCATCAGATTAGTTTGAAGTTTTTGTTAGCTGTATAGCAAGAAAAAAATGGATGGGCGGGTATAGCTTTTTTCTCGATTATTCAGTTGCGATCGCTTGCTTGCTGAAGCTTCGGCATTTTGGCACGCTACTTAAGCGTTGTGCAATAGACTATTGAGTTTTAGCCGATGTTTGATACTGAAAAGCTTATGTAACAAGAAGTAAGAACACAATGGTTGAACTTTCGGAGCTGGTTTGCATTCTTTAGGAGCTACTCGGTATCGAGGTCTTAACGTTATACAAACTACTTTTTTAGAACCATTTGCTGACGAGATTAATAACTTAATAGAACTAATATAGAGTGCGAAACATTTTAGAAAGCGCTTGTAGTTTTCAATAATCTGATTTAATGTTTTTAGATAATTAGCTAAATCAACCTGATGTTGTTTGAATTATTCCAAAAATTTTGAGTTTTGTTTGTTTGAGAAAAACCTCAGTACAGGACAAAAGCTTGCAAATGGTTGACAGAAAAGGATTTCATGAAAATTACCACATTTAACACATGAAACCCTATGAATCAGGTTACTCTAATCCAAAAAACATTGCAGCCCCACTTGGGTTGGCATGGAGCACGAGTGGCTTTTCTGGCACTGTTCCTAATCGCTTTGTTTCGAGTCAAGACGGTGAATTTGACCCAACTGGCGACGGGATTCATCGGCAAAGCTAAATTGGAATCGAACTACAAACGCTTGCAACGGTTCTTTGGTGAGTTTGAGTTGAATTATTACGCCATTGCCCAATTTGTCGTTCATCTGATGGACATCCCTCAACCGTGGGTTTTGTCTATCGACCGAACGACTTGGGAGTTTGGCGATGTTTGCCACAATATTCTGATGCTAGGGGTCGTCCATAATGGCGTGGCTTTTCCACTGCTGTGGTGGATGCTGGATCAAAAAGGTAACTCTAATACTTCGGAGCGGATTGAATTATTGGAGGAGTTTTTTGAGGTGTTTCCCACGGCTGAAGTAGACGATTTAACGGCTGACCGAGAGTTTCTTGGAACTGATTGGTTTGAGTATTTGTTGGAGCAAGGAATGGTAGAGTTTCGCATTCGCATTCGTGAAAGTGACAAACTCGACAATCTCCAGCAATCGCTCAAAGCCAAAGTGGTCTTCAGCAACCTGAAACCCGGACAGCATCAAGTCTTGCGTCATCGTCGCTACTGTTTGGGGACACTGGGTTTACGTCGCCGCATTGCGACTCGAAGATGGAAAATTTCTGATTGTTGTGACGAACCATCGTCCTCGTCGTGCCATTACTGATTACGCTAAACGGTGGGCAATTGAGACCCTGTTCGGCTGTTTGAAAACCCGTGGGTTTTGTTTAGAGTCAACTCACCTTCAAGACCCAGAACGACTTAGTCGGATGATAGCCTTGCTAACCATTGCCCTGTGCTGGGCATTTTGCACGGGGCAATGGTTAGCTCAACAACGGGCAATCAGCATCAAAAAACACGGACGCAAAGCCAAAAGCATCTTTCGCGCTTGGTTTCGACCATATCCGAAATATTGTTCTCAATTTAGAGCAGAAAATGAATGATTTCTTGAATGTTCTACAATTTTTGTCCTGTACTTAGGAGAAAAACAATTATTTCATGAAATTAAAATTTATGTATTCCAACTTCTAATCTCATCTATCTAAAAATAGCTATAAAGGATTCCGTTTCACAATCTTAAGGAAATGTTAAAAAAATTATTGAGCGTTAAAATCAAAATAATGCAAACTTAATTCTAATTTTTGTCTCTTCTCTAAAAAAAATTGATAAATATACTTCGGATGAGTTTGGGATTTTCAGTGTGTTTAGGTAAAAAAATACCTCGACAAACAAAAGCAAAGGCTATATATCTTTGAACGAGTTAAAAAATTGATGTTGGTAGTTATAGAAAATACATGGATTGAAAGTCTAGTCAGCGTTGTTACTTTCCTCAAAACAGAAATTGTTAACTTTGAGATCGCTAGCCGCTTTGCTTAGAAATCTTACAACTCGATCGTCATAAATTGAGAAAATATGAAGAATAGGTTTCGCAGCCGTCGTCGCTTTCTGCAAACTACTGCACTTATTTCTGCTGGTGCTGCCCTAAGTCCGCTAGCCAGCATTTATCGCGCGAGCGCCCAAGATCGAAATGTTCCCGATGAAGCCGTAGAAGCTCTAGTCCTTGGTAGCGGTTTTGGCGGAGCGATTACGGCTCTGCGTTTGACACAAGCTGGGATTAGAACATTGATGATAGAGCGAGGAATCCGCTGGCCTATCAGAGATGATGGAAATACTTTTGCTACTTTTCAACAAATAGATGGTCGAGCTGCCTGGTTAAGTAATACGACATGGAATGGAGTTCCCGTCGATCCGTTTACAGGAGTGCTAGACTTTTCTCAAGAAAATGGAATTAATATCTTGCATGGGGCTGGCTTTGGAGGTGGATCGTTAGTTTATAACGCAATTACTTATCAACCCAGGCGCGAAATCTTCAGCGGTATTTTTTCTCCTGATGTTGTGGACTATGATGAATTGGATGCAGTTTATTATCCGCGCGTGCGCTCGATTCTACAACCTGCCATCATTCCTGATGATATTTTGGCAAGTCCTTACTACGATCGCGCTAGGTTATTAATCGAACAAGGAAACAGAGCGGGGTTTCCTACATATCCATATAATCTTGCAGTAGATTGGAATATAATTCGCCAAGAAATAGAAGGAACAAAGACACCTTCTGCAATTATAGGTAATCATTGGTACGGCATTAACAGTGGGGCTAAAAATAGCCTGGATCGCAACTACCTATTTCAGGCAGAGCAAACTGGATTATTAGATGTTTTAACTTTACATCTAGTTACAGATATTACTGAAGTACCTGAATATGGATACAGAGTTTTATGTACTCAAATTGACACATCAGGAGCAGTCGTCGCTCAGAAGTCTTTTACTTGCCGCTATTTATTTTTAGCAGCTGGTTCTATTGGAACTTCCAAGCTTTTAGTTAGGTCTAAAGCAACGGGCTTATTACCAAAATTAAACGATGAAGTTGGTAAACATTGGGGAGGTAATGGAGATGCGATTGTAACTCGTAGCAACTTATCTCCGTCTGTATCTGGTAAGGGAGGACCGGCATGTGTAGTTCTGGAACACCTAGATAACCCCCTTGGTGCAACTGTTCTTGAGGATATTCCAGATGCAAATGCATCTGATGGTACGCTACAGTTACTCGCTTTAGGTATACCTCGACAAACAGGGACATTTACATATAACGCATCTACTGATTCTGTCCGCTTGAACTGGACTCAAGACAATGCTCAATTAGATGCTGTCAAGTTAACTGCTCAAATCCTTGACGAGAAAAATACGACCTCTACCAGTCAGCCTACATCAGAATTTATAAATTCTATCTCTGGGCATCCTCTAGGAGGAGCAACACTAGGAAAAGCCTGCGATCGCTACGGGCGCGTCGCTGGGTATAAACGTCTTTATGTCATGGATGGAGCCATGATTCCTGGCTATACAGCTATCACAAATCCTTCCTTTACTATTGCGGCTTTAGCAGAACGCAATATAGAAACCATCATTGCTGAAGATTTTGTGTAGCCGATTTGCATTCGGTAGTTGCCGTCTAGATTGTCATCGCTAGCCAATGAATATTAGCTCTAGTATTGAGGCAGGAAAGATATGACCCGAGAAGAAGCAAGATTGCAACAAGTTCGCGATCGCACTGCTCACTGGCAACGTTGGGGACCCTATTTGAGCGAACGACAGTGGGGAACCGTGCGGGAAGACTATAGTGCGACTGGGGAAGCCTGGGATTACTTTCCTCACGATCGCGCCCGTTCTCGCGCTTACCGCTGGGGAGAAGATGGAATTGCTGGGATTTCTGACAACCATCAACGCCTTTGTTTTGCGATCGCCCTGTGGAACGGAGAAGATGCAATTCTCAAAGAGAGAATGTTTGGTCTAACGGGAAATCAAGGCAATCATGGGGAAGATGTCAAAGAATATTATTTTTATTTGGATAACACCCCCACGCACTCCTACATGAAATGCCTGTACAAATATCCTCAACAGGCTTTTCCTTACGATCGACTCGTTGAGGAAAATCAACGTCGAAGTCGTCAGGATTTAGAGTATGAACTGCTCGACACGGGCATATTTGCAGGCGATCGCTACTTTGATGTTTTCGTCGAATATGCTAAGGATTCACCGGAAGATATTCTGATTCAAGTCAGTATCGTTAACCGAGGAGCGGAAGCAAAAACGTTACATCTACTGCCTACACTCTGGTTTCGGAATACTTGGTCTTGGAATTCTTCTCAAGAACAACCAATTCTGAAAGTCGTTAAATCCGATTCCAATCTCGGTATTATTGAAGCTATCCATCCAACGCTAGGAAATAGATGGCTGTATTGTGAAGGGGAAACAGAGTTGCTATTTACAAATAATGAAACCAACTTTGAGAAATTATTTGGAACCAGCAATACTTCTCCCTACGTTAAAGATGGAATCAACGATTACATAGTAGAAGATCGAAAAGCAGCAGTCAACCCAAATCAGATTGGCACTAAGAGTGCGGCTCATTACGCATTGTCAATTGGAGCAGGTGAAACCAAAATTGTGCGGCTACGCCTAAGCGATTCGTCGAGTTTAATTCAGCCATTTGAAGCTCAATTTGACAAAATTTTGCAAGCTCGGCTTTCGGAAGCAGATGAATTCTATCATCGAATTTGTCCATTCTCCATTTCAGAAGATGAACGCAACGTCCAACGACAGGCGTTCGCAGGTATGTTATGGAGCAAGCAGTATTATTACTATGTAGTCCATGAGTGGCTGAACGGCGATCCTCAAAATCCGCCACCAGACGAACGACGGCATGGCAGAAACCGTGAGTGGATTCATCTATTTAACGATGACATTCTTTCAATGCCAGATAAGTGGGAATATCCTTGGTTTGCCGCTTGGGATTTGGCTTTTCACGTGATTCCACTGGCGGCGATCGACCCAGACTTTGCTAAGCGTCAATTGAGTCGCTTGACGCGGGAATGGTACATGCACCCTAATGGTCAGTTACCAGCTTATGAATGGGCTTTTAGTGATGTGAATCCACCCGTTCACGCTTGGGCTACCATGCGCGTGTATCAGATTGAACGTAAAATGTACGGTCGTGCTGACACGAATTTTCTAGAGCGGGTGTTTCAAAAATTACTACTGAATTTTACTTGGTGGGTGAATCGGAAAGATGCTGAAGGCAATAACGTCTTTCAAGGTGGCTTCTTAGGATTAGATAATATTGGTGTCTTTGACAGAAGCGCCGAACTACCTACGGGTGGACGTATTAATCAAGCAGATGGCACGAGCTGGATGGGGATGTATTGCCTGAACATGCTGGCGATCGCTCTGGAACTAGCAAAAGTAGACTCTACCTATGAAGATATTGCCAGCAAATTTTTTGAACATTTTCTCTACATTGCTGATGCAATAGATGGCATTGGTAAAACGGAAATATCCCTTTGGGATGAAGTTGATGGATTTTATTATGATGCATTGCACCTGCCTAATGGCGATCGGTTGCCCTTAAAGGTACGTTCGATGGTAGGACTCATTCCACTATTTGCCGTTCAAACTTTGGAACCAGAAATGTTGCAGCGCCTCCCCGGTTTCAAACGACGGATGGAATGGTTTATTAGAAATCGCCCAGATCTACGACAAAATGTTGCTTGCATGGAATCACCCGGAGTAGGGGCAAGAAGACTGTTGGCGATCGCCTATCGTGAAAAACTCCAGCGCATTCTCAACAGAATTTTGGATGAAAGCGAATTTTTAAGCCCCTACGGCATTCGTGCAGTTTCCAAATTTCATGAGTCTCATCCCTACGTCTTTGAAACCAATGGATATCAGTATCGCGTGGACTACGAGCCAGCAGAATCTAGCACTAGTATGTTTGGCGGAAATTCTAACTGGCGCGGTCCGGTTTGGTTTCCCGTCAACTACTTAATTATTGAGTCGCTCCAAAAGTTCCATCACTACTTTGGAGATGACTTTAGAGTAGAGTGTCCTACTGGCTCTGGTCGCATGATGACACTTTGGGAAGTTGCATTTGAATTGTCCCAAAGACTAGTCCGAATTTTTCTGGAAGATTCGTCTCACAAACGACCCGTCTACGGCGGTATCGAGAAGTTCCAAACCGATCCTCACTGGCACGACCTAATTTTGTTTCGTGAATACTTTCATGGCGATATCGGTGCGGGAATTGGTGCTAGTCATCAAACTGGCTGGACGGGATTAGTCGCCAAACTGATTCAACAGTGTGGAGAATATCGCGATCGCCACACCCCACACCCCACAACGCCAGTTGCTCATGGGGAAACCCCCAAGACCGCACTGGCTCCCCCACACCCCACACCCTGTTCGTGACAGCATTGCCCAATCTATAACTTAATGAGTTGAGGAACCTGAGATGAAACGTAGGATTGCCAGTAGCAGACCCAGTGCTATCCCTGCTTACGTCGCAGAATTGGTAGGCACAATCTTAATGATCTTCAACGGTCTGTCTTGGGTTTGCTGGAATTTTAGCCCAGAATCTCCAATCGTTAAGTTAATCCCCAACCCTAACGTGCGCTTATGTCTCACAGCTTTATGTTTTGCTGGGGGAGGAACGGCGATCGCTTACTCGCCATTGGGCAAACGTTCTGGCGGACATCTCAATCCCTCAGTCACTTTGGGCTTCTGGCTGATGAAAAAAATCTCTACCCGCGATGCTTTAGCATACGCCTTCATGCAGGTTATTGGCGCTTTGATTGGTACTGCCTTAGTACTCATACTGTGGTCTGACTTTGCTCGCAGCGTTCATCTGGGTGCGACTCTGTTGGGGAAAGGAATATCACCAGTCATGGGTTTTGGAATTGAGGTTGGCATTACATTTTTACTGATGTTGACAATTTTAATCTCAGTCAACTCGTCTATTATGCCCTGGACTGGTGCGATCGCCGGGGCGCTAGTTGCTTTTCTGGTATCTACCGAATCGCCACTGACTGGCACTAGTCTGAATCCAGCCCGCTCTTTTGCTCCAGCTGCCCTGATTTCGATTTGGCAGGATCAATGGATTTACTGGATTGCTCCACCTCTTGGGGCTGCTTTAGCTGCACTTCTGTACCGACAGGGGATTATTGGTACTGGAAAATCTTACTGTAGCAAGCTTTTTCACGCATCAGAAATTCCCTGTCACCATGCCAACTGCGGTTATTGCAGCCCCACTAAAGTTGATGTTTTTCGGACAACTAGGAGAAAGTTATGAAACTTGAAGGTAAAGTTGCACTTGTGACTGGTAGCAGTCAGGGGATTGGCAGCGCGATCGCCGTCCGCCTTGCCAAGGAAGGAGCAAATGTTGTCATTGACTATCGCTCTCATCCAGAAGGCGCAGAAGCTACGTTGAAACAAGTAGAAGCAACTGGACGCAAAGGTTATATCATTCAGGCAGACTTGGGAGTAGTTAGTGATGTTCGCAGGCTAGTCGCTGAAAGCATTCAATATTTTGGTCAACTGGATATTTTGGTGAATAATGCTGGAGTTGATGGTAAGAACGCTGATTTCTGGGACATTACCGAAGCTAATTATGATGCAGTGCTAGAATGTTAACTTGAAAGGTGCATTCTTCGCTACACAGGCGATCGTGCAACATTTGATTGAAACTAAACGCAAAGGCAAAATTATCAATATTAGTTCCGTGCATGAAGAACTGCCTTTTCCGCATTTCACGCCGTACTGTGCCAGTAAGGGTGGGTTGAAGATGATCGCGCGAAATTTGGCAGTCGAACTAGGTTCGCTGGGAATTACAATTAACAATGTAGCCCCTGGAGCAATTGAGACTCCAATCAATACTAATCTCTTAAATGACCCTCAAAAGCTGGGAGCGTTGTTACAAAACATTCCTTTAGGGCGTTTGGGTAAACCAGAAGATATTGCACCTGTGGTTGCTTTTCTAGCTTCATCTGATGCTGACTACATTACTGGTTCCACCTTTTTTGTTGACGGTGGGCTGCTGTGGAACTATCACGAACAGTAAATCGCTATGTATTCGATCGCCAAAAGAGGCGATCGTGTTCTTACCCTCGCTCTCATCGCATTTAGATGGAGCATAACGGAATTTGTAGAGCGGAGCGAGGTTTATGACACAAACAGGTACATCTTACATAGGTTTTTTACTATGCGGAAAATAATTGCACTTTTGTTTAGCTCTACAGTGTTGGTTTCTTGTAGTCATACCAAGCTAGACACTCCATCTACTGTGTCCGAGCAGGTGAAACTTGTTTCCGATCGAGCTGTAGTAACTACCTCACAAGAAACATTACCAGCAGCGCATACTATCTCACCAGAAAAAGTCCTGCAAAGTGACAAATATAGTGAGGGAATTGTTTTCGATCGTCAAGGCAATCTCTATTTTTCCCAAACTAAAGCAGGAACGATTACGGTTGTATCGCCCGATGGCTCCAGTCGAATTTGGGCTAAGGTTCAAGGAGCTAACGGACACAAAATTCTGCCCGATGGCTCTCATATTATTGCTGCCAAAAATTCGGTGCTACAGTTGGATGCTAATGGCAATCCCGTAAAAATAATTGCCGATCGGTTTAACGGCAAACCATTAGTATATCCCAATGACATCACTGTCGATCCGCAAGGAGGTTTTTATTTCACTGACTCTGGCGACTCAAATCCTCAAAATCCCAATGGTGCAGTCTACTATGTCGATGCCACAGGTAAACTCAACCAGGTAACTAGTGGACTTGCCTTTGCAAATGGAATTGTCCTCACCCCAGATCGTCAGCGTCTTTTTGTCAGTGAAAGTAATAAAAATTTAGTAGCTGTCTACAATGTGCTAGCGCCGGGAAAGCTAGAGAAGAAAAAAGTATTTGCTTTACCTGTCAAACAAGCAGGAGAAATCGATAATAAGCCTGATGGTTTATGCTTGGATGCTGCGGGAAATCTCTATATAGCTCACTATGGTACGCGCCATGTAGAAGTACTGAACTCAAACGGTCAGTTAATTCGTCGATATGCAAGTGGGAATCTAACTACTAGTAATTGTGCTTTTGGTGGAGCGAATTTAACAAGTCTTTTTGTTACTGGTGGTGTTGAAACAGAAGCAGGTCAAGGAGGTATTTTTCGTCTAGATCTAGGCGTGCAGGGATTGGATATTCGTCCTCGTCAACCAGCAATTAACGTAAATCAGAAAAATAACTGAAGGACTAAATTATAAAAATAAGTTTTCAGTTAGACTTTCTAATCAAAAATCTTCGATCGCACTATTTAAATACCCTTTGCGATCGAGCATGAATAAATAGTGGCTTTTCTAGCTAAACTATTCATTTCTTTAGCTGCGGACTAGTTAAAGTGGATGCTGATGAGAAATTAAGTTTTCAGCTAGACTCGTATAGTTATGGTGTTAGCACTCAGAGTCTGAAGGATATCGGTGTCTAAAATGTCAGATTAGTGACTAATGTTACTTATCTCAGATCTTGCCCAGGAAATGTGAATGACTATTAAACATCTTCAAAATAGTATATTTTGTGGTAAAAGAACATCATGATAAGTTTTTCTACACGCAAATATGAGTAACATACTGAGTTACATTAAAGCGAATCCTCAAGAAACACAGAGATTAATGGGTTTACACTATGAGCGGTTACAGCAATTAATCGAAAAAACTAAAAGATTACACAATGAAAAACAAGCTTCCTGAGAATCTAAGAAAGTTAGAATTATTGCTGGTAGAGGGGGTCGAAAACCAAAGCTATCTATCCAAAAACAAATAATTTTAACCTTGGTTTATCTGAGGCACATGACCACGTTTCAGCTTCTTGGTATCCAGTTGAATGTAAGTGAATCGACAGCGAATGACACATTTAATTATTGGTTACCACTACTAGAAGAATTGTTACCATCTAGTCTACTTGAACAAGTAAAAAAAGAATCTGACTCTGAAATGGTTAAAGAACTACTCACAGAACAGGAATTAATAGTAGATAGCTATGAACAAGTCGGAGAAAGACCTGGAGATAATAAAGAACAAAAAAAGTATTATTCTGGTAAGAGTAGTAATCATACATTTAAAACTCAAATGATTATCTTACTATCTGGCAGAAATATTGTTGATGTTGTGGCTGGACTCCCAGGGACAAAAAGCGATATAACTTTGTTCCGAGAAAACCGCGAACGCTTCGCTCCAACACAAAAATTCAAGGGATATTTAGGATATTTAGGAGAAGTGTTAATTGACACTCCGATTAAAACACCGAGAAATAGCAAGTTAACAACCAGCCAGAAACAAGAAAACCAAGAGTTTTCTTCCAAACGAGTATTTGTGTAACATCGAATCCCTTCAGTCAAAATAGGCGCGAGTTGCTCAAGAAAGATTTCGACTCAATCCTCAAAAATATGAACGAGTAATTCTGACAATTTGTGGGTTAGTTAGGTTCCGAATTGGAGCACTAATATTGCCTACGTAGAAAAGTGTAGGCTATTCAAAAAAATCATTTATTTTTACATATTTTTCTTCTAGTTTTTAACTAAAACTATTTCAAATTCCGATTTGATCGTGAAAACTAGCTAATTTTTGAGTTGAGGAACGCAGGCTATAAGCCAATCATATCAACGTGTTGAATGTTTTCGGAGATATCTATTGTAAAACTGGTCAAGTCCAAAGATCTTTTTGCCACTTTTAGCAATAAACGAGCAATCCATGACTGCAATCATCTGATGGCTTGGGGGTATCGCTGCCTTCATCACTTCAGCATTAAACTTACCAAAATCAAACAGTTTATTAAATTGTCGTCGATACGTTTTCTCACTCAATGAGCTATAACGACTCAGAGAGCGTGAAATTCACCTTGCCACACACAACAATCAGCATCGTGGCAAACAGCATTGTCAAAACTTTGATTTGCGGTTTGCGAAAATGCCCACTTTTTCCAGTAGGCTTTGTGTAATTTCCATACCGAAGATCGAACTCGTGCTTGTTTGTTCTAAAAGGCACTCTATCGGTTCGATGGCTTTTCTGTCTACTGCCAAGCGCCAAAAATTGTCCGAAGTCTTGTATTGATATTACTTTAGTATTTGCATAGAGAACTAAATTATCTGTAAGTAGCTAGGCAGATTTAAACATAAAACGTTCCAGTGTCCATCCCCTTGTTGACTTCGATTCTCCATGCCCTCAATCATGGCATTCGCTAAATCATACTCGTTATCAAAAATCCTTCCGGCTATTTCATGGGTTTTGAGTTGATGCCACTGCGCTTCAATCAGATTCATATGTGAACTGTATTGGGGAGAAAAAAGAGATATAGCCCTTTCGACTGCCACTGCTGCCAGCTCTCACGGGCAAGATGACTGGTATGAGCCGAACCATTATCTTGCACCACGACTGTGAGCCGTCCGGTTTGTAGCAATGTCTGCTCACTCTTTTGGGCAAGGAGCGTTCATCACTTTAACATAGCGTTCCTTGTGGAAACTGCCTTGTACCAGAGCATAGTCAAACGACTGCTCTGGTTGCCATATCCCTAGAATACTAATGCGGTCTCCATAGGATTTGACCTGCTCTTCGGTGTTTCTGCTCTCCAATGCGAGAGTAACTATAACTGACTGGACTTTCCAGACAACATCCCGATTCGTCAAGATACTTCAGGTCAATGTACCCTTCACAGGCAGCTAGTTGGAGTGTGTCTAAGTCGGCTTGCTTGAGTGCTTTGTACTCAGGATCTTGTCTGCCCCGTTGCGAGTGTCGAGTCCGCTTCCAACTAAAGCCCTTTTTTTAGAATGCGGCGAATCCGGTCAGCACTTAGGTTTACCTGTCGTTCTTGCTCTAGCTTCTGGGCTAGCTGTTGACTATTATAGGTTCTGGCTTCTTGCTCTAGGCATTGTTCTAGGTAGGCCATGTCTGCTTCTTGCCATTTGGCTTTAGCTCCTCGTCCACTAGCATCCCATAATCCACCTAACCCTTGCTGCTGCCAACGGCGGATGGTTTCGCGCACTGTCTGCTCTTAGCACTCAAAAATTTCGGCAATCGCTGGCACTACCCATCCTTGAGCATTGAGTCGAAGCATTTGTGCTCGATCTCGGGTACGTTGAGCAACGGTTTTGGCAACCCGAAGTTCACTCAACGTCCGGTCTTCTGACTCTGTCAAAACGATACGTAAAGGAGCAGGCATGAGTGGTCAAAATCAGCAAGTTTTTGGCTTTTCTCTATCTTACGTTTAATTATGCCCTACTACTTATGTATTTACTGTGGCTCTAACAACAGTTGAGAGTTTGAGGTGTTGTACTGAGTTGTTTGTGCTTCATGATGTTCTGTTAATGCTCTGTAACTTCATTCTTAGGCTTGACATTTAAGATAATCGCTTTTCTCTTATGTTTTGAGCACTTTGTGCAAACCCAAGCATTTTCTTAAATTAGCGCTTTCGCTGTTGATATCTTATCGGGGAATATGTTGCCATGACGTTCTGCCCCCTGACTATCTAACTATGCCAAGGGCTAAAATGGCTTTAATTTCACTCTGCTAAAGAGTTATGGATATTTTGCTGGAAACCGAGCGATTAATTCT
The DNA here is from genome assembly GCF_032860985.1 of Chroococcidiopsis sp. SAG 2025. Taxonomy (GTDB): domain Bacteria; phylum Cyanobacteriota; class Cyanobacteriia; order Cyanobacteriales; family Chroococcidiopsidaceae; genus Chroococcidiopsis. The sequence continues at coordinate 3,412,284 of NZ_JAOCNC010000001.1, read as the reverse complement.
ACGGCATCTGACTGATACTGATGCAGAAGCTGTACATGCGATTAAGCTAGAAACAGTTGAGCCAAATCATCTGTTAACACTTGACGACATTCGTCATCGCTGGTTGCCGAATATCCTAGTATGAAATGTCAACTATCTTGACGAATGCGCGACAATTATTTTGGTTGCTTTTGGTCAGTAGAAGAAGAGCGTTGTAGAGCCGCTTGTTGACGAAAACTGGGTGCAAGGATTTCGAGAATGACAGCATGATGTACCAAGCGATCTACAGCAACGGTCATAGTAGAGTCGGTAAAAATTTCATCCCAAGCACTGAAAGGGTGATTGGCAGTAATCATCAAGCTTTTGAGTTCGTAGCGGTGAGCAATTAACTCAAACAACACTGATGTTTCCACTTCCGACTTTTGACATAGCTAATGTCATCAAGAATCAGCAGATCGTACTTATCGAGCTTGAGTAAAGCTGATTGCAGTTGTAAGTTGGCTTTCGCCGCTTGTAGCAGTTGCACGGCTGTGGTGGCACCCAGAAACTTGACTCGTGCACCCAGTTCTACCAAACTGCGACCGACAGCAGCAGCTAAGTGAGTTTTCCCGACTCCAGAAGGACCGAACAGCAGCAGATTCTCACCCCGCTTCAACCAAGTTCTGTCCTGAGCCAGTTGCATGATGCTAGGCTGATTTAAGCTGGGGCAATGGCTGAAGTCAAAGTTGGAAAAAGCTTTTCCTGGTGGCAGGTGGGCATCTTTGAGGGCGCGTTGCACTCGCGCTTGTAACGTTGTGTTGCCTCGGATTCGCACAGTGCTAGCAAGAATTGAGCGTGTGACCAGCCCCCAGCCAGAGCCTGACGCTCCAACTCTTGCCAATGGTTGTTCATGTGGGGCAGTTTGAGTGTTTTGAGTAGGAAGCCCAGAGTCTCGATGGCTGTTATTTGGCTGTTGTTGGGGACATGATGCAAGAGAGAGTCGTAAGGGGAAAGGTCGTGTTGCTGTACCGAAAGCGTTGGATGTGCCACACTCACCCAGATGAAACTGCTGTTGCAGTCCCACCAAGCTAAGGGTGCCAGAGCGTAAGTGGTCAGCCAAATACAGTGCGACTGCGTGTTCCTTATCTTGTTTAGCAGCAATGTACAGTGCCTCGGTCATCAATCGTGCCGTCGTGTAGGAATCGAACTGGGTTAACATCTCCTGCCATAATTGGCGGTAGTTGTCGTCAGGCAATAATTCTTGCTGCCAGGTACAGTGTAGAAAAGCACGGGGTTTCAGTCGCAGGCTGTCAATGACGTGACGATAATTGACGCAACGGGAGCGCCGCAACCGACTGCGGCTAGGTACATGAAGGCGTGGCAGTTCTACCACCTGCTGCGTGCCGACAAAACCGACTATCCGGTCATGATGTAGGTGAAGGGTTAATCGTAAGCCAATCAATTGTGACGGCACAGTGTAAGTGATGCAGCGCACGGTCATCGTGCTACGGGTGGTAACTCTGACGCTGAGGATTTCGTAGTCGGGATAACGATAGTTGGGTAATGGATGCAGGTAGGGTTGCTCAAGCTGAAATTTGGCTTGAATGCGCGTATTCAACTTCTCAACTATCCCAGAGATAAACGCTTGATAGGCAGCAACACTATCAAAATCACACGAGCCGCGCAGCAATAGGGCTTGATGCAGCCGTCGTTTGAAATAGCCGTGGGGTGACTCAATCGAACCATTTTCATGGGCTAGTCCGCGATTATTTCGTGAGGGACGCAAATTATAGTGCTGGCATAGCCGTTGATACATTTGCGTCAAATCTTCATCGGTGCGTTTACCCAGGTTACGGTAGGCGGCACTAAGACTATCGCTGCGATGTTCTTGTGGACAACCCCGCTTGCTGCCAAGGCATTCTGCAAACCTTCAGCCAGAGCAACAAAACTCTCGCCACCTTGAATGACTTGCACGTACTGCCATCCACTATAGGCAAGTCGATAATGATACAGTAGATGCTCGAAGGGTTGACCGCCAATCGTGACTTGCACCTGCTTGAGCTTGGTGAAGTCCGACAAGCCCATTACGCCTGGTTGATGCTCTAACTCAAACATCACTGACTGCGCTGGTCCACTGGTCGCTTTCCATTGCTGGACTCGTCGTTGCAGCGTCCGCACGATAGACTGCCCATACTTGCCTGGATACTTCTGCTGCAGGTACTCGAACAACGTTATCGCTTGCAATTGCGGTTGTTTTGTAATAGCGGAACTAGTTCGCTGTCCCATACCTCAGCCAATGGGTCTTTGCGGGTACGCCAGTCATGGGGTCGTCCGCGTTGCGGTTGATGAGCTCCCGCATCAATGCGTCTACCTGTACGCTTCGAAAATCCTCCCTTTGCTGCTGCTGTTTCCTGCGTGCAGCCAGATTCTCTCGCTTTCATGTATATTTGAACCTGTTTGAAATTAATTCGTTTTCCCGACACTAGGCAGTCCATTAATTGGCGTTAATTGACATTGCCTAGTGTCTTTTGTTTTGGCAGCGGTTGCTGAAGATAATTGTCGTCTCGTCAACTTGGTGTAGCAGTCAAGTTAGTTGTCGTCACTCGGTCTATTTAATTGTCGTTCAATATCCTAGCTTATTATCAACAAGGATATGGATTCGGTTACTGGGCTGCCATAGAAAAAGCAACCGACGAATTGATTGGCTGGTTTTATTTTCGCTCTGCCCCAGATCAGCCAACTGATACTGCTATTGGCTATTTTCTAAAACGATCTGCCTGGGGCAAAGGATATGCAACGGAGGGGGCACAGGCACTCATCCGATTTGGCTTCACTGAGTTGGGCGTTCGACGTGTTGTGGCTACTGCACTAGTCAGCAATCAGGCATCCGTTCGAGTGATGGAAAAAGTAGGGCTTCAATTTGAGAAAACAATTACTGCTGATGTTTCACCGGGCGAAGTCGTCCGGTACTGTTTGTCTAGAGAAGACTTTTTGCGAATGGATGCCTTCAACCAGAAATTTCTGGATTAGTAGGTTGGCGATCGCCTTTGATGCCGCGAAAGCCCATCGCTTTCAGTGGGTGCAAAGCGCCATCGCCAACCCTCCCGAACAAATTATCGCATTCTTGTCACTTTCTTTAGTACATAAGTTCTCTTCAACCGGGGTTCTGCGCCATTGCATTTATCGCTGGTCTTTTTGTCTTGACTGCGTAATCTGACTAAGTAAAATAGTTCTTTTTTAACTATATATTACTTAAGCCAGCCGCTTCTCCTGATGTCACACTTTTGCACTCTTTATTTGCTTACTCGTAGTTAATCCTGTAGGTGCAAGATCTGAGTTATGAAATACTGAAAATAAAAACTATAGTTTAAATGTTTTGAAATACGTAACTTGGACTGTAATAACTTATAAGTTAAAAACTCATATTTTGGCGTTTGATATAAAATAACTAAATCACTCTTTGTATAATATTTTTGAAAAACTATATTTTAATATTAAAATAGCGGCTCTTGCGCTTCCACTATGCTAGAGCATCATTAAGATACCAGCAAATGAAACAGCGTAGCTGAAAATTCTCGAAGTTTCTGAAACCATATTCCGAGCGTTTTATCAGATGCGCGTTTATTATTAATTCTCTCGACAACACCATTAGTAGTACCTTGCTCAAAATAACCGACAATCTCACCAAACCATCGAGTAATTGTTCCAACGCTTTTTGGAAAATCTGATGCAGCAGATGCTAGCCAATCTAAAAGTCGTAGAGTACCATCAGCCCAGTTCTGTGAAGTTTCAAATATCTCTCTAAATTCTTCTTTTAATGAATGCATTCATGCCAATAGAGATGAAACTTGTCGGAGGGATTCTAATTTTAACTGTTCCTCTTGAGTCAAGTCTTCTTCGGACTTTATTAAGACATACTTAGTTTGATGTAGAGTTGCTTTTAGTCGAGTTTTTTCTGTTACATCCGACAATGATTCTGCCGCTTTCTTTGTGTTTCTGCGAGCCACGTCAAGCTCTTGGTTGACTAATTTCATCACATGAAATTTGTCTATTGTAATGACTGCATTAGGCAATAATTCTGTGACCAAACCTTTGTAATTACCAGACATATCCAAGCTAACTTCTGTAATCTGCTCAACTACCTGTGTTTCTCATCCCATCAGGACTTCACGTATATCTAATTGCTTACGAGAGCCAACAAAACAAGCTCGGTTTATTTGTATCTAGGTTGACTAAGACAGCGATGTATTGTCCTTGACCTTTTTTTAGGGCTATTTCATCTATGCCTAGTCTTTTTAACTGACTCACATCTATTTTGACTTTTTTTTACTGATATGTTTTACCATTGACCACACTTCTTCATCTGTTAGTTCATGATTCTGGGCAACGCTATGGATACTGCTATTTTTGACTTGCTGGACTATTTCTAACGCTAGGCGATTAGTATAGTTACATCTTCTATCTACAAAATCTAACTCCTCGCTAAATGGTTTTTTACAAGTTTTACATTTAAACTGTCTGCGGTTAACTTTCAATCTAACTTGACGGTTACTGATTGGTAAGTCTCGTACCCAATAACCATGATTCTGATGTAAATTAGAACTCCTCCGGTTGCAGCGTGGACAGGTAGCTTTGTCAGTCCACGCTTCTACTTCTAGCATTAAATCTGTTTCTGTCTGCCGAAAGCTTTCAACTACTATTCCTGGTAAGTTTAGTAATTGAGTTAGTAGAGGCTCCATTTGCAGGGTTTTGTAACGTTGTATACACAAGCATACTACAGCCGATAGAACCAAAATAGCTTGAAGAAATAAACTCAACCCAAAATTATAAATAAAATCTAAAGAAGGCAAACTTATTCCTAAATTTCAATCATTGTAACTATGCTTTTTGGTTGATAATCTTATATTAACTTTTTTACATGGATCTGATTTGAAAGCGCACAAAGCTTACTCTTGCAAGACGCAAACGATTTTATACTCGCAACGTTCTCGTAGAGTAGATCGATCGCGATTTCATGCTGAGAAGATTCTCTCAAGAGCGGTTTTCTAAATCTTGCTCATAAAAGTCCTTGACAAAATTAAACAATTTCTATCAAGCTTATTCTCAAGCTTCCATACTGATTGGTGGGTAAAAATTATTACAATTAAGCCCGTTTGTATTTACTACTTTGGTCTCTTTTCAAGCTCTAAGGAAGCAGAGATAGCTCGCCCAGGCTATGTCGAAGATCTCAAAAGCGAAGCAGCACAAGGAATTAAAATCGAGATTAAACGCTGTCAACCAAGTGACTTGACAGTTTTTAACGAAGAGGAAAATTAAGTCAATCGGTGACAAAAAACAAAGCTATTTGCCACTGAGTAAACATATTCTACTAGAGGTTAATTATGTCCTTCAGCCGAACTAGCGGAGTTTTGTTGCATCCTACTTCCTTGCCTAGTCAGTTTGGCATTGGAGACTTAGGTATAGAGGCTTATCGCTTTATTGACTTTTTAGCGGATAGCGGACAGCAACTATGGCAGATATTACCATTGGGACCTGCGGGAAAAGGTAATTCTCCTTACGCCTCTTATTCAGCAATGGCAGGAAATCCACTGCTTATTAGTCCAGAATTGTTAGAGAAAAAAGGTTTGTTAGAAAAAGCTCACTTGGCTCACTTGCCTGAGTTTAATGCTGAAACAGTAGATTTTGAGCAAGCGATCTCAACAAAAATACCGATGCTGCGAAAAGCTGGCTCAAACTTTGAAGCAAATGCTACATCGTTTGAAAAACAGGAGTTTTTAGAATTTTGCGCTCGCAATGCTTACTGGCTGGATGACTACGCTCTATTTATGGCGCTCAAAGATGCTCATCAAGGTGCTAGTTGGAATCATTGGGAGCCAGCGATCGCTCAAAGACAGCCAGATGCGATCGAACAGTCGCAGCAACGGTTAAGTCAGGATACTTTTTACTACAAGTATCTCCAATTTGAATTTTTCCAACAATGGTCAGAACTAAAACGTTATGCCAACCAAAGAAGCATCCAGATTATAGGAGATATTGCCATTTACGTGGCACATGATAGTGCAGATGTCTGGGCGCATCCCGAAAATTTTTGCCTAGAGCGAGAGACAGGTGAACCAGCACTGATGGCAGGGACACCACCAGATTATTTTAGTGCTACCGGACAACTGTGGGGGAACCCTGTCTATAACTGGGAAAATTTACAACGGGAGAACTTCGAGTGGTGGCTGCAACGCTTCAGATTCATCCTTAACTATGTAGACTTAATCCGCATTGACCACTTCCGAGGCTTCGAGGCTTTCTGGGCAGTAAAACAGGGCGAAACCACTGCTATGAATGGAGAGTGGATTGAAGCCCCTGGAGAAGCTTTCTTCAAGGCACTTAACGACAAGCTAGGTCACTTACCGATTATTGCTGAGGATTTGGGAACGATTACACCCGAGGTAGAAGCGTTGCGCGATCGCTTTGGACTTCCTGGGATGAAAATTTTGCAATTTGCCTTTGGCGACGGCACGCAAATAGAAAAACGCTTTTTACCGTTTAGTTATTCACACAATTGTGTAGTTTACACGGGTACTCACGACAATGACACGACTGTAGGCTGGTTTAACCAGTTGTCAGAACAAGCACGAGCAGCCGTCCGGCTTTATTTAGGTTGTACGAGTTCGGAGGAAATTCATTGGAATTTGATTCGCTTGGCGCAAAGCTCTGTTGCAGATCGGGCAATTACTCCCCTTCAAGATATTTTGGGATTGGGTACGAATTCTCGCATGAATTTTCCTGGTAAAGCAGTAGGAAACTGGGGTTGGCGATATCAACGTTCTAATTTAACGCCTCAGCTGAGCGATCGCCTCAAAAAGATCGCTGAAACTTACGGTCGAACCCCTATTCTTCAAGTTTCTGACTACAAACAATGACACCTCACAAGTTTCCCATCATCGCTACTTTAATACTTTTTGTGCTAGCCGGATTATTAGCATATTTCGCCCCTCTTCCCAATAGAAATGCTTCTAAGGGCATTGTGTTTGGCAGGCATTAATTAAATACGGCTACATTTAGACTTAAAAAAAAGTAGCTGGGTTTCTGAAAATTTGTCTTTATTGAAAGTACATTTTTCACAAAAAATGAAATTTTCTGTAAAAATTCAGTACAAACCAAAGTCAAAAAAATATGAACTTGCTACAAAAATTCAACCATTTTCTCTTAACTTTGTACGCGATAGAATGAAATTCAACTACTAAACACTTGCTCTCACTACAATTATCCAGTCAATAAATAAGCACAAAACAAGGACATCTAACTAACATGATACCCAGATCCCTTGGAGGTAAGAAAATCGCCGTTCTTCTCGAAAGTGAATTCATTCCTGAAGAAATTGAAGCTTATCAGCAGCGCTTTTCGGAACTAAAAGCAACGGTGCATTTAATGTCTAGGCTTTGGGGTCAACCGAGCGTCCGCTTCTTCAGCGATGAAGATACAGGTGCTACACCTCGAACTATAGAAGTGGATATCGATTTTCAAAATGTAGATCTTAACGACTATGCAGCTGTGATCATGTCTGCCAATTACACCAGCGTGCGTCTGCGTTTCTTCCAACCACCTGAGGGTCAACCAATCGGTGGCGAACAAGTTCGCACTTCGCCAGCTGTGCAATTTTATGCTAAAGCTATGGCGAATCCTAAGATTGTCAAAGGGGCGCTCTGTCACGGATTGTGGATATTAACACCAATGCCAGAGTTACTTAGAGAACGACGAGTTATCTGTCATGAAGTTGTGCTTGCAGACATCATGAATGCTGGTGCAATTTACGAACCCTCACCCACAGGAGTAGTTGTAGATGACGATCTAGTGACTGGTCGATCGCGACACGAAGTATATCCATTTATAGACGCTATTACCGAACGAATCCAACAAATTTCCTCAGCGACAAATCTCTTCTCAACCAAAAAGACTGCTACTCCCCTTGCAAGAGCAAGAGCTGCTAGTTGATCGTTTCAAAAACCATTTCACACGCAGGAGATAATTCTATGAGAAAAATACTGACAATTCTGTCAGAGTACGGCTACTGGGGTGAGGAACTAGTAGGTCCTCTGGAAACCTTTGATGCAGCAGGATACCAAGTAGACTTTGCAACTCCGACTGGTAAAAGACCAGTGGCGCTGCCTCCCAGCTTAGATCCTACTTTCGTTGACCCTCCTTTAGGTCGGACAGTCGTATCTGAGGAGATGGCGGAGAAAGTCAAGCGATTAGAAGATCCAAAGAATCCTCGACTAGATAATCCGTATTACAGTTGTAGATAAGCTAAACTAGATTTGTAAGGAAATACAGTTTAGCAATGCTTGATACATCCAACGTGTTTTTAACAGGTGTTGTATTAGAAGCGCTCTCCCAATGGAGCAGTAGATTGAAAGCGTTTCAGCAAAAACTGGGAAAGCACTTCGCTCGTTCTGAAGCACGTCTTGCAGCGTATGACTATATCCAGGCACTACTAAGCCCAGTTGAGCGGAAGAATGGATGGCAAATGGCAGAACAGGTAGGGTATAGCAATCCCTATCGCTTCCAACATTTACTAGGACGGGCGCAGTGGAACGCGGACGCAGTGTGTGCAGAAATTAGAAAGTATGCAGTGGAGCATTTGAAGAGTGAAACAGATATTTTGGCAATTGATGAAACAGGTTTTCTGAAGCAAGGAGAGCAGTCAGTAGGCGTACAGGTGCAGTATTATGGCACAACTGGACATTTGGAGAATTGCCAGGTAGGTGTGTTCATGTCCTACATTAGCGACAAAGGACATACGTTGATCGATCGCCGTTTGTATCTACCGCGCACATGGAGTGAAGATCAAAGCAAACGTAAGAAGGGAGCAGTTCCAAAATCAATCACATTTGCGACTAAACCTCAACTAGCACAACAGATGTTGGAATCAGCTTTTAAAGACGGAATACGTCCCGCCTGGTTTGTTGCTGATGAGGTTTATGGCAACGATGGTTCATTGTGGTGGTGGCTGGAAAAGACTGCTAAACAACCGTATATACTCACGGTCAGCAAGAAGCAGCCTGTAGTTATTGGCTGGCAACGTTATCAAGCCCAAGAACTGTTACCTCAGCCGGACAGCCAGCTGTGGCAACGTCTTAGCTGTGGAGCTGGCAGTAAGGGAGAAAGATACTATGACTGGGCGAAAGTGCCAGTTAATTGTGACAGATCAGATGGTTTTCAACGTTGGTTATTGTTCCGCCGCTCTCTAGAACACCCTGAAGATCCTCGCGTCAGCTACTATCAAGTATTTGCTAAGAGCGATACTACCCTAGAAACGATGGTTCAAATCGCCGGGCAAAGGTGGCGGATTGAGGAGTGCTTTAAATTTGCTAAAGACCAGCTAGGTTTAGGAGAGTACGAAGTTCGTTCCTGGCATGGTTGGCATCGACACATCACCCTCGTCCTGGCTGCTCAAATATTTCTCACCGTCTTACGACACTCTTGTGAGCCTGCTATTCACTCCTCTACCCCCCCTTTACCTCTAGTAACAACTGGCAGTCTAACTGCGTTCAAAGCGGCACGAGGTTTATTGTCCGACTAAGTATCTGGGAGATGAAGCGGTGGGTATCTCGATTCTTGTTTCCCACATTCTGGTGTCTTGAACACGTTTTGCGTTGGTCTTATTGGCGCAGATCTCATCAAGCTACTGCTCGTTACTACCATTACCAAAAGCGAATTCATTCTTCTATTTATCTACAATTGTAATAATTCGGCGTTGCTGAATAGAGATATGAACTATTGAGGAACTGGAACATTCCAGAATTTGAGATAGTGCAGTAACAATCGAATTGAATATTTCAGCATTTCTTCTGATTTGGAGTAGCACAGTGTCTTTCGATGCAGCCGAGCCAGATAGTGCCTCAGTCTTGTATTTTCGGACTCAACTCTGGTCATATAAGTCTTACTGACAATTTGATCGCCGTCTGGAATAAAACCTGGATAAACACTCCAACCATCCGTAACATAAAAGTAGCACCGCCATTGGGCAACGATCGCCCATAGCGGGGCAAAGGTTTCAGCACTATGGTCGCCCAACGCCCAACCTAAAATCCCTGAAGTGAAGTGATCTACTGCTGTCCACAGCCAGATTTTGTTTTTTTTGCACCGACGAAGGTTTCTGGGGCATCAGCATCAGGCAGATTGTTACCTACTTGCTTGAGCCAGTGAATGATTGTCGTATGATGAACACCTTTAACTCGTTCAATTCCTCGAAAACCGATGCCATTCACATACATTTTCAAGCATTCCCGTTTGACTTCATCGCTGTAACCTCTGCATGTTTCATAGTGTTCAATGAATTGTCGCCCACAATCAACACAAATGTGGTTCTGTTTACCTCGCTTGATGCCATTCTTCCGAATATGAGTTGATTGGCACTCTGGACATTGCATCGCAACTTACCTCAATTCATACCTCTATTATGCAATGCCTCAATATTACAGTTGTAGATAAATAGAAGAATGAATTCGCTTTTGGTAATGGTAGTAACGAGCAGTAGCTTGATGAGATCTGCGCCAATAAGACCAACGCAAAACGTGTTCAAGACACCAGAATGTGGGAAACAAGAATCGAGATACCCACCGCTTCATCTCCCAGATACTTAGTCGGACAATAAACCTCGTGCCGCTTTGAACGCAGTTAGACTGCCAGTTGTTACTAGAGGTAAAGGGGGGGTAGAGGAGTGAATAGCAGGCTCACAAGAGTGTCGTAAGACGGTGAGAAATATTTGAGCAGCCAGGACGAGGGTGATGTGTCGATGCCAACCATGCCAGGAACGAACTTCGTACTCTCCTAAACCTAGCTGGTCTTTAGCAAATTTAAAGCACTCCTCAATCCGCCACCTTTGCCCGGCGATTTGAACCATCGTTTCTAGGGTAGTATCGCTCTTAGCAAATACTTGATAGTAGCTGACGCGAGGATCTTCAGGGTGTTCTAGAGAGCGGCGGAACAATAACCAACGTTGAAAACCATCTGATCTGTCACAATTAACTGGCACTTTCGCCCAGTCATAGTATCTTTCTCCCTTACTGCCAGCTCCACAGCTAAGACGTTGCCACAGCTGGCTGTCCGGCTGAGGTAACAGTTCTTGGGCTTGATAACGTTGCCAGCCAATAACTACAGGCTGCTTCTTGCTGACCGTGAGTATATACGGTTGTTTAGCAGTCTTTTCCAGCCACCACCACAATGAACCATCGTTGCCATAAACCTCATCAGCAACAAACCAGGCGGGACGTATTCCGTCTTTAAAAGCTGATTCCAACATCTGTTGTGCTAGTTGAGGTTTAGTCGCAAATGTGATTGATTTTGGAACTGCTCCCTTCTTACGTTTGCTTTGATCTTCACTCCATGTGCGCGGTAGATACAAACGGCGATCGATCAACGTATGTCCTTTGTCGCTAATGTAGGACATGAACACACCTACCTGGCAATTCTCCAAATGTCCAGTTGTGCCATAATACTGCACCTGTACGCCTACTGACTGCTCTCCTTGCTTCAGAAAACCTGTTTCATCAATTGCCAAAATATCTGTTTCACTCTTCAAATGCTCCACTGCATACTTTCTAATTTCTGCACACACTGCGTCCGCGTTCCACTGCGCCCGTCCTAGTAAATGTTGGAAGCGATAGGGATTGCTCTAAGTACAGGACAAAAGCTTGCAAATGAAGAAAGAAAAAGGGTTTCATGAGAATTACCACATTCAGAACATAAAACCCTATGAATCAGGTTACTTTACTTCGAGATGCCTTGCGCCCTCATTTAGCTTGGCATGGTGCGCGACTAAGCTTTGTGGCAGCATTTCTCATAGCGCTGTTGCGAGTCAAAACTGTCAACTTCAGTGAATTGGCAACCGGATTCAGCGGCAAGACTCAAACCGATTCTCATTACAAACGACTCCAACGATTTTTCCGTCACTATGAAATGGACTACGCCGAAATTGCTCAAGCTGTTGTTACCCTAATGAATATTCCAGAACCCTGGGTACTTTCAATCGACCGTACCGAATGGCAGTTTGGAGAGTGTGTTTTCAATATCCTGATGCTGGGAGTTGTGCATGAGGGAGTTGCGTTTCCTGTGGTGTGGTGTTTACTGGACAAACGGGGGAATTCCAATAGCGATGAGCGGATGAAGTTGTTCAACCAATTTCTAGAGCGCTTTGGTGAGCGTGAAATTACTTGCCTGACCGCAGATCGAGAATTCGTTGGCAAGGATTGGTTTAGCTACCTACTTAGCGATCCGCTCACCCCGTTTCGTATCCGCATTCGCGAAAATCATAAACTTAGACATGGCTGTCAGAGTCTCAAAGTCAATGTCTTGTTTCAGAATCTACAGGTAGGACAGCACAAAGTTCTACGCCACAAAAGACAACTCTGGGGAGATTGGGTCTACATTGCCGCCTTGCGATTAGAGGATAATTCTTTACTAGTCGTTGCCACTCAAACCGCACCTAAATCAGCTATCTCCGACTACGCTCAACGATGGGGAATTGAAACACTTTTCGGCATTTTCAAAACTCGTGGTTTTTGTTTAGAATCTACCCATCTAACCGATTCTGAGCGTTTGAGTAAGCTGCTGGCACTGCTCTCATTAGCCTTATGTTGGGTCATCTTGACGGGTGAATGGTTACACCAACTCAAACCACTTACTATTAAAAAGCATGGACGCAGAGCTAAGAGCATTTTTCGTTATGGCTTTGACCATCTACGAAACATTGTTCTCAATCTGGAGCAGAAAATGGATGAGTTCTTGGATATTCTACAATTTTTGTCCTGTACTTAGGGGATTGCTATACCCTACCTGTTCTGCCATTTGCCATCCATTCTTCCGCTCAACTGGGCTTAGTAGTGCCTGGATATAGTCATACGCTGCAAGACGTGCTTCAGAACGAGCGAAGTGCTTTCCCAGTTTTTGCTGAAACGCTTTCAATCTACTGCTCCATTGGGAGAGCGCTTCTAATGCAACACCTGTTAAAAACACGTTGGATGTATCAAGCATTGCTAAACTGTATTTCCTTACAAATCTAGTTTAGCTTATCTACAACTGTAATACGATAATCCAATTATCCTTTCAGAATGGTTGCCCGATCGCCCTTATTGGAGTGCTGAAAAATTTCTGCGAGAAATGGAAGCATACAACAACGCGATCGGCGAGGTGCAGCAGGATCTAGTGCAATATGATGCTCTGTTGATCGTAGGTGGTAGCGGTCCAATCGTCGATTTGGTAAACAACCATAGAGTCCATGACCTGATTCTCGGTTTTTACAAGCTGGGTAAACCGATCGCTGCGGAGTGCTATGGCGTAACTTGTCTGGCTTTTGCTCGCGACTTGGTAGAACGCAAGAGTATTATTCGAGGTAAACACGTCACAGGTCACTGTAAAGAGTACGACTACCTAGATGGAACTGGATTTGTTGGTAGCGATCTTAATATGGGTCCACCACCTTATCCTCTAGAGTATATCCTCAGTGATGCGACAGCTCCAGAGGGAGAATATCACGGTAATTTTGGCAGAGAGATTTCTGTCATTGTTGACTATCCATTTATCACGGGACGGTCTACCGCAGATTCTTACACAACTGGTCAGAAGTTAGTAGAAGTCTTAGAGAAAGGGCTAAGACGGTATGGATGGTAAATCTCAACCGAGCGATTTTTGGCTTTGCAATAACTGCGCGATCGCTACCAGCAAATAGATTATGCCCAAGAAAACGAAAATTATGGCTAACAGAAATGGGCGCTTTGCGATTATAGAGCAACTGCTTGCAGATGGCATACAATACATGTTCGGCAACCCTGGCACAGTCGAGCAGGGATTTCTGGACGCTTTAAGTCACTACGAGCCTGAATTCAAATATGTCTTTGCCTTGCAAGAGACGATTGCAGTAGGTATGGCTGATGGCTATGCCCGTGCCACCAAAAAACCAACTGTTGTGCAACTACACAGTGGTGTTGGATTGGGAAATGGAATTGGCATGATGTACCAAGCGATGCGCGGTCATGCGCCACTAGTCGTACTAGCTGGTGAAGCAGGCATCATGTACGATGCAATGGATGCTCAGATGGCAGCTGACCTTGTGAGCATAGCCAAGCCTGTGACTAAATGGGCTACTCGGGTTGTCGATCCTGCTTCTCTTTTGCGGGTCTTGCGTCGGGCAATTAAGATTGCTGGTACGCCGCCAATGGGTCCTGTCTTCGTTAGTTTGCCAATGGATATCCTTGATGCGCCTAATGAAGAAGAAGCGATCCCAACTTCTTTCCCGATCGCGCGAGTCACCCCCGAACCAGAACAGATCGAACGAGCCGCAAGTATACTAGCTACTGCAACCAAACCTTTAATTGTGGTAGGTGACGGCGTGGCTTTTTCAGATGCTCAAGCTGAATTAATCCGCGTTGCCGAACTAATTGGCGCTCAAGTATGGGGAGCAGATTCATCGGAACCAAACATGAGCGCTACCCATCCTCTATTTGGAGGATTGCTCGGGCATATGTTTGGCGAAGTTAGTCGCCGCATCACCTCCCAAGCAGATGCAGTGTTAATTTGCGATACTTACGTTTTCCCTGAAGTCTTTCCTGCACTTTCTGATGCTTTTGCTCCCGATGCAAAAGTGATTCACATTGATTTAAATGGTTATGAGATTGCAAAAAATTTCCCGGTAGATCTCGGGCTGATGAGCGATCCGAAAACTACCCTTGCAGCTCTAGGTACAACCTTAGAATCAATGATGACTCCCGAACAGCAGCAGGAAGCATTTCAAAGATCGATTCGGATAGCTGAAGCTAAAAAGCAGCAATTAACGGCTCAGTTTGAGTCCGATCGAGCTGTCTGCGACTCAGTACCTTTGCATCTCTCGCGTTTTGCGCGAGACTTGGCTCAGCATATACCACCAGATACAGTAATTTTCGATGAAGCAATCACTAACTCTGAAGAACTTTGTCGTTACATTCCCCCTACAACTTTGGGATATTATTTTCAAACGCGGGGTGGTTCCCTTGGTGTTGGTATTCCAGGCGCAATTGGTTTAAAGCTGGCTAATCCAGATAAGACGGTTATTGGTTTCACTGGTGACGGTGGCAGTATGTACACCATTCAGGCATTGTGGACTGCTGCACATCACAACATTGATGCTAAATTTGTCATCTGCAACAATCACAGTTATCAAATACTCAAGCTCAATATTATGCAGTATTGGCGCGAACGAGGAATTGCAGAACACGATTTTCCAACTTCTTTCACCATAGGCAATCCAGACATCCGTTTTGATGAGTTAGCACGGGCTATGGGAGTTCAATCTATACGGGTTGAACAGCCTGACGAGATCGAACCAGCCATCCAGAAAGCATTAGCTTACAATGGACCCTTCCTAATTGACTTAGGACTTACCAATGAGGTTGCAGGCTCAAAAATTGGTGTTAAGTGCGGTCAATAGCAAACCAGTGTTTCTACTAATCATCGAGAGGAAAAACAATGACGTTAAGCAATGTCACAGCTCTATCTCAAGTTGAAGTGCAGCAATTAGCAGCGGATTGGTATTCAAAGTTAGACGTTCACGCACCACTTGAGGAATATATCCCCATGTTGGCTGAGCAAGGCTCAGAAATGTGCTTTCCTGAAGCAACTGTCTATGGCTTTGATGGATTCAAAGATTGGTACGAGCGCGTGATTGGTATTTTTTTCGACGAAGTTCACACCTTAAAAAAAGTTCAAGTGACTCCCAAGGGAGATAAGGCTGATGTCAAAGTGGTGGTGAAATGGGAGGCTAGCGTGTGGAATCCACCAGCAGCGAAAAGCGATCGGATTACTCTAGATGCTTATCAAACCTGGGTAGTGCAGCGATCGCCTCAGACAGGAAAAGCAGTCATTGAGACGTATATTGTAGACTCTCTTGATTATTATGAGGGGTCTGCTCGGCTTTAAGGCAAGAATTTTCTACTTCCATCATCAGCATACGCGATAGGTGGAAGTGGAATTTTCAGTAGAAGAGTGTCATAAGAGATAATTTCTCGAACTATTTCGTCAATCCAGTTTAACTACAAATCAAAAGAGGTCAGACAATGGTAACTTCAACAATTTCTCCTGGGCGCAAGTTTTTCAATACCCATCTAGAGACGATCGCATCTGGAAAAGTCGATGAGATGGTAGATAGAGATTACACGGAAGACGCTGTGTTAATCACCTATTTCAACGGCTTTGCTGACATGCCCGCACCGATTACAATTCAAGGTCGTGAAAACATTAAACAGTTTTTTCATAAATACATGAAAGCGATCGGTCATATCGATCTCAAGTCTCTTGATTTTACTGAGACTGAAGATACGATTTTCTTCCAGGCTAATTTCAATAACGCTCTTGGTTCAGTGAATGCTGGAGATGCTTGGATGATGCGTGAGGGCAAAATTGCTTATCATTTTGGTTTTTGGATTTGGGCTTAATCTAAGCCACATTTTGTCTCTAACACTTGCTTGCATTCTCATCTCCTGCATAAAGGATTGCTATGAAAACACCAATGGAACAACTGCTATTGTCTCCGATGAGCAAGCTCTACAAAGAGCATATCGGTTTCATTAAAGCAAAAAATGTTGAAGGATTGCTCGACCAGTACACCGAAGATCTTCTACTAATTAGTACCCTGACTGAAAATCGCCAGCCGCTCTACATCCGTGGGCGACAGCAGCTCAAGGAGTTTTTTGAAAGCCGCATCTTCAGTTTAGAAGATTTGGAAGTCTCGCTCAACCAGTGGGCAGAGACCGAGAATACGCTGATGATGGTAGAAAGTCTCAAAACTCGCAGCACCGATGGCGTAGTTAGTGAAATGAGTTTCTACGATAATTGGGTATTGCGTGATGGTAAAATCGCCATTCACTTCGCTGGTGTCGTTCAATATCCCGATGGGTCATACGCATAGATACGTTCTTGTCCAGCTTTAGTAAGGATCTAAGTTATGGCTTGGCTCAAATTTTCTCAGATGGCAATAAGCTGCAAAGATCCAATTGCAACTGAAAAATTTTACACGAAATATTTCGGCTTCCAACGCGCTCGGGTCGCACCGCTTGGTAAGGAACAGATTGTGTTTCTGAAATTGGGTGATATGTATCTTGAGCTGATTCAAGCAAAGGAAGAATCTCTTGCTTACCAGATTCGTAACGATGGACCCGCCTACCCAGGCTGGCGACACCTGGGCTTTCAGGTCGATAATGTCGATGCTAAGCTAGCGGAAATGGGCGAGGATGCCAAAATTTCTCTAGGACCGCTCAACTTTGACGAGTTTATCCGCGGATGGCGATCGGTTTGGATTACCGATCCAAACGGTAACATTATCGAAATTAGTCAAGGATACACCGATCAGGATAATCCACCGTCTTTAGAGGCGAATGAAGTTGCTTCTATTTACTGAAAATATAAACACTGGCACATAAGAGCAAGATAGTCAAATCAAAAGATTGTCAACTTGCATCGAAATTTCGCTCCTTGCGTCAGTGTTTTTTAGTCCCTAAGCTGGAAGGCATTCTAACTAAGAGAATTTGAGCTGGCTGTGAGCTACTCAAGAGATGTAGGCACACTACACGAGCATCAGTTGATTTAGTTAACAGTAAAAGGAGCCACTATGGATTTACAAAATAAAGTAGCAATTGTTACAGGAGCTAGTAGCGGCATTGGAGCGGCGATCGCCAAAAGCTTAGACGCAGCGGGGATGAAGCTGTTGATTACAGCGCGCTCTCCAGAAAAACTGGCAGAACTTGCGGCTCAAATGAGCAATGAAACGGCGATCGTGCCAGGGGAAATCACTGATTCTGAATTGCCACAGCACTTGGTTGATGTAGCTTTAGAAAAATTGGGTCGTCTGGATGTTGTCATCAACAATGCTGGTGTAATGCATATGATGTCAATTGAGGATGCGGATATCGAAGCTCTGTGTAAAATGATCCGAATTAATTTTGAGGCTGTAGTGCGGATGAGTTACGTAGCGCTGCAATATTTCAAGCAACAAGGTAGTGGCTATATCATCAATATGTCTAGTATCTCTGGACTGAAAACGACTCCCAAGTTAGCTGTTTATGACGGTACTAAGCACGCCTTAGAAGCTTTTACTGATTCCTTGCGGATGGAGTTGGCTGGTTCTGGTATTGGTGTTGCCACAGTTGAGCCTGGTGCAGTTGCTACTAACCTGTATGACTCTTGGAAATCGCGTGGGATGAAAGGTTATGACGAGCTTGTGCCAAACCCACTTCAGAGCGAGGATGTGGCTCGTTGTGTTCGATTTATTTTGGAGCAACCAGGTAATATTCTGATTCCTAGACTTTTAGCTGTACCAGTAGCTCAGCCAGTATAGGCAGACTTTTACTGGTGTCAACGAAAGCAGTAGGGTACGCTTTGGTTATCAATTCAAAGATATTGAATATCCTTCAACCCCCTTAAAAAGGGGGCTTTAAGTTTTCTCCTTTTCCAGAGGATTAGGGGGAATCTTGCCTTAAGCAAAAAGCATTAAATTATAAACTTTACTACAGAAATCAACAAAATAAACTCTTATTGTTTTAGGTTTTATTAGTCAAAGAGTTACCCATAGTTGTAGAGAGTGCATGGCTGTTTAATCCCTACACATATGATGCACCCGAATGAAAATCATTATGTAATGTCATTCATTCTAAAATTCTATACTACTCCCTATATGATTTATGAGTCGTAAGGCTAAGTAGAATAATTACTACGATTTTAAAATTAAAATAAGAAAATTGCTACACTCAGAGTTTTTCGATAGATATTTAGCAAAAAACTAATTATAACAAAACAATTTTAACATCAGACAAAATAACAGCCCTTGTTCTTACTTAAGTCAGCTGATAAATTTAAAACATAGAGTTCTACCTTCACTTCTAGGAAGGAGAAACAAGGGACAACAATGACAACAGCTATTACTAATTTTACAGATATTCTAACTAAATTTCCTCAAGTTAGAAAATTGTGGTCAAATGTAAATGTTACAGATTTTGGACCTTACTACGAGGCTTTACAAACACGCTTGATCGATCGCATTTGGAATGATGAATTACTTAAGCAAGAAATACTAACCGATCCGAAAGCCGTTTTTGAACGAGAATCGAATATTACCTTTCCCAGCAACGTAGAAGTTAGGGTTTTAGAGGAACCAGAAGATACCTTTTACTTTGTGATTCCTGAAGCTCCGCCAGCAGAAGAGCAATGGTATCGGTACGAGCAACTTGCTACCTGGTGGATGTTGGGTCATACTTGGTGGACAACGTACTATTATCTTTGTGGTGCTGAGAAAGCAAGAGCTTACAGAGAGAACTTGCAAGCATTATGGATCGCTCGTATTTGGACAAATGAGGCTTTTCATGAGAAGATTGCCTCCAATCCAAAAGCGACGTTTGAAGCAGAAATGGGAGCAGTCTTTCCTCCCAACTTAAAGATTAAGACCCTACAGGAAACCTCAAATCTCATTTATTTCATCCTACCTAAAAATCCGCAAGTCGAGCGACTAGACAAAAATTCTACGATGGGGCAGTGGTGGCAAGTATCCCACACCTGGTGGTGGTGGTTGGTTAATTTACGTTTCCGACAGCCAGCAAAGAACACAGTAACAGGGATAGTTAGCTAAACGAAAAGCTATGTCGAGCAGCGATGTTTAGAAAAGCTGTTTTGCTACGGCGATCGCTTCTAGCTTCTGCGTCTCATTTTCAGAAAAACAATTTATGCAAAATCTTATGCAAACCTTCATCAAAGTCAATGGCAAACAGTATACGACAGACGTTGAGCCACGGTTGCTACTTGTGGATTTTCTCCGCGATATTCTAAATCTAACGGGAACAAAGAGTGGCTGCGATACGGGACAGTGTGGTGCTTGTACGGTAATGCTGAATGGAATGTCGGTAAAAAGCTGTACGGTCTTAGCAGTACAAGCTGATGGTAGCGATGTAGTGACAATTGAAGGCGTTGCTCAAAATGGTCAACTGAGTGCCTTGCAGGAAGGTTTCTGGAACATGCACGGTCTACAGTGTGGGTATTGCACGCCAGCTATGATTATGTCACTCATAGATCTATTACAAAATAACCCTAGACCTAGCGAAGCGGAAATCCGAGATTGGCTTGATGGTATCTTTTGCCGTTGTGGTGTCTACCCAAACGCGATTCGTGCCGTACATTATGCTGTGGAAAAAATGCAACCGGAATCTCTAACAGCTAAGCCAGAATCTGTAACGGTTAATGAGTTTTTACCAATTACACGAACAGCTAATGTATCCCTAAAGGCAAAAAGTCAATGAGGAATATTGTTGCTGATGTCAAACGCTGGTGGAATCAGGGTGACCCTGTGGCACTAGCAACTGTTATCTGCACTCAAGGCTCAAGTCCCAGAGAACCTGGAGCTGTCATGGCTGTATCGAGTAGCGGTGAGGTCGCTGGCTCTATTAGTGGTGGGTGTGTTGAAGGAGCAGTCGTTGAGGAAGCACTGGCAGCGATCGCACTGAATCAGCCACGGCTAGTTACCTATGGAGTGGCTGATGAACTGGGTTTTGTGGTTGGTTTGACTTGTGGAGGCACTATTCAGGTTTTCGTGGAACCCCTCCCCCAAAAGTGCTTTGGGAGTGAGCTACCAATGAGTATTGTCTTTGATGCCATCTGCAAAGCATCCGAGCAATCTATAGCACTCTGTACGTTGGTTGAGGGGACGAATGTTGGAGCTAAGATGTTAGTGACCGATCGCGGCGCGATCGCTGGTTCTCTTGGTAACGTGGAGCTAGAGCAGGTGGTGGCTCGTGACGCTCAAAGGCTGTTAACTCAGGGACTAAAAAACTTGAGCTACTACGGTGCTAACGGGGAATGCGGGCAGGCAGATGTAGCAATTTTTATTGAGTCCTTTGTACCCCAGCCGCACTTAATTGCGATCGGGGCTGTTGATTTCGCGCGATCGCTTTGTCAGCTAGGTAAGATATTAGGCTACCGGATAACCGTATGTGATGCTCGGTCTCGCTTTGCCACACCAGCACGCTTTCCTGAAGCTGACGAAATTGTCGTGAATTGGCCCGCTCAGTATCTCCAAAGCACCCAGATAGACGCTCGTACTATTATTACCGTACTCACTCACGATCCTAAATTTGATGTTCCAGCGCTGCTAGCCGCTGTACGTACCCCAGCAGCTTACATTGGTGCGATGGGAAGCCGCAAAGCCACCGCAGATCGAGTCCGTCGCCTTAAGCAGGCTGGACTTAATGAAACTGAACTGGCTCGGATTTGCGCCCCAATTGGGCTGGATATTGGTGCTAACACTTTAGAAGAGACGGCTGTGTCAATTATGGCTGAGGTTATTGCTCTTAAGAGCGGGCGTAGTGGCTGTAGGCTCTCTCAGACCCAAAAATCAATTCACGTCAAGTAAGAACATGGGACAGGTTGCTATTGCTATCCTTGCTGCTGGTAGAGGTTCTCGGTTTGGAGGGGATTCTCCTAAACCTTTAGCAATGTTTAGGGGACGATCGCTAGTTTCCTACGCTCTTAAGGCTGCTGGTGACAGCGGTCTTGCCCCAATTTTACTCGTCGTCGGTTACAATTTCCAGCAAGTAGCCACGGCAGCCTTACCAGGTGTGAATATAGTACATAACCTTCAATGGCAAAGTGGAATTGCTTCAAGTCTAAAACAGGCTGTGTGGATGTTGGAGCCGAATAGCTCTATTGATGCTCTCTGCATTGGGCTTGCCGACCAACCATTCGTCACGGCTGCTTGTTACCGTCGTCTCGTAGCTACCTATCATGAAGGAGCTTCTTTTGTGGTAGCTACCTATAAAGGAACTCGGTGCAACCCCGTCCTCCTTGCTCGTTCGTTGTGGATTGATGCCATGAAACTTGACGGGGACGAAGGAGCTAGGCAGTTGATGCGAGTTTATCCAGTTGTGGAGGTCAGTTGCGATCGCATCGGTAATCCACATGATATCGATACTAAGGACGACCTGCAACAATTGGAATCTGAAGTGATTCCCAAAAACTGGACAGAGGATTAAGCCCTGAACGACTCAAACGATGACACTAATCGGAGTATAGAGACGTGCTTCAGCACGAGCAAAGAGTTTTCCTAGCTTTTGCCCAACTGCTATTTTTAAAGTTACTAAAGCGTTTGAGATCTCAGGGGACTTCCGTGCAGGCTCTTGGTATTTAAGCTCACTTATAGGAGATAGAACGGTCTTATTCTGGGCTAAAGTTGGTGCTGGCTTTGTCACATCCAGCTCGCTCGATAATCCCGCACGAACTCTTCCATACTAATAGGCGATCGCTGCAACAAATGCCTGACATCTTCGGTAACTTTTGCTGCCAATCCCAAACGTGCTGTAGTGTAAATCCCAAGCATTACCACAATCAACCCAGGCTGTAACCCTCGAACATACATTTTCAGGGCAAAATTTAAGGTAGAAGGGTGAGTGTAAACGATTTGTCTTCCTAGAATATTTGTAAAGATCTGGGCGACTTCGTAATAGTCTAGCGCCTCACTTCCGGTTAGGGCATATGCTCGATCCTCATGTCCTGGTTCAGTCAGCACTTTTACGGCGATAGCGGCAATGTCCCGCACGTCAATAAAACTTGTCTTACCTTTACCTGCTGGGACAAAAATCTCGTTGTTATCTCTAATATCCTGACTATGCGTTGTACTCAAGTTCTGCATGAAGAAACTTGCCCGCAGAAAGGTGTACGTCAGACCGAGAAATTTAATGTATACTTCGATCTTAGCGTGGGGAACGATCGCCATGCGTTCTACTCCTAGTAGAGATAGAAAGACAATGCGATCGACACCTGCTGCTTGGGCTATTGTAAGCGCGGGATAGATATATTTCTTCACCTGCGAAATCGCAGGTGGTCTGACCAAGAACAACGTATTAATCCCCCGAAAAGCTGGCTCAAAACTCTGGGGTTGCTCAAAATCGAATTCAACTGATTCTACACCAGAAGGCAGACGAATGCGCGAAGCAGAATGACTTCGTACAGCAGCTTTGACTGAAAATCTCCGTTCGTTCAGCAAGCGCACAACTTCAGAACCAACATTGCCTGTAGCGCCCGTTACCAAAATGTTATTGCTCATTCCCGCATTCTCTTAGCTGTTTGGAGAAACTGCAAATGATGGTGTGTTGTTTTTACAGCATTAAACCTTGGAATGTCTATGGTAAAAATATTGAAGTTTGCATTACTATTCTACTGAAGATTTAATAATTGTATTGTATTTATCTATAGCCATTCTCAGTTGAATGAGGTACGTATATCTGTAGGGACGCTTTCTCTGTGCGCCCTTACGCATGTATTACACCTGCATGGGAAACGCTATATTTAGTAAATTGATATTACTCATAGTGCAATTTTGTGTTGCGCTATGGTTATCTTTCCTATCATTTAAATCCGATCGCACGCAGAGAAGGAAGCAAAAGAATGCGAACTTAGTCCGAAAGATTTAGCCTTGCGATCGCTGTTTGTAAACTCTAAACTTCTGAAAAGAAACAGCACTGTATGAGCGTTATACCGCTGTGGCTCAAGAGCGCGCATTGAAGGAGAGCGATGTCAAATGTGCGAACAGTGCAAATTAAGGACATCGATGGTGTGGAGTTTTTGTCGCTTCCTCCACTTTGTTACCGTCGAGGGGAGGCGCAATCCTCCATCAGAGCGGTCTTAGATGGTTTACGTCGAGTGTCCTCCTTCATTAATCGTTGAAAGCCGAAAAGATTGCCTTGCGGACTGAAAGCAAGCGATCGCATTCCATTGGAATCTCCCTGAAAAGTTTTGCAACATTTACTGCTGACGAGATAGACCCTAGTTAAATGCTCGTGCAGCAATTTGTTTGTTAGAGTGATGCGTTACGCCAAAAGCTAACGCATCCTACGTAGATTTCAAAAATTAAATATGAGTCCTATAGTTATCTACTTTTTGTCTTTACTATATACCGCATACAATCAAAAGAATGCTAACTCACTCAAAAAGTTTCACCCTAGCAACCTGACGCTCCCTATCTTAAGATTTTTTTAAGATTTTTTTGCACTCTTACATTTGTAGTGCAAAAATTCTGCAAATATGAGGACAAACTGATGAAAAATCATTTAGTTACGAGTACCAGTCTGGTTGCTGCCGTGAACGACAATAACCTTGAATTAGCAAAAAAATTGATTGCTAGCGGAGCGGACGCTAACCAAACGGACAGTTATGGAAATAGCCTGCTCATAATTAGTGCTGCCAATGGCGGCTCTGAAATGGTCAGGCTGTTGCTTAACTCTGGTGCTAATATTC
Organism: Chroococcidiopsis sp. SAG 2025; assembly: GCF_032860985.1. Classification (GTDB taxonomy): domain Bacteria; phylum Cyanobacteriota; class Cyanobacteriia; order Cyanobacteriales; family Chroococcidiopsidaceae; genus Chroococcidiopsis. The sequence continues at coordinate 3,388,035 of NZ_JAOCNC010000001.1, read as the reverse complement.
GTGCTGTTGACTCTAGCATGAAAGGAACTGCACTTCACGCCGCTTCTTATCTGGGGTATCCAGCAGTGATGAAAGTTTTAATTGAATATGGGATCGATCTCAATGCTCAGGGTCCTTACAACGGATACTCTGCTCTCCACGATGCAGTTGTGCAAAATAATATTGAAGGGGTCAAGCTACTCGTAGATGCGGGCGCACAGTTAAATACTAGAAGCAAGTATGGGGATACCCCTTTGGAGCTAGCGATGAAATGTATGCGTAGAGAGATTGTTACCATTCTCGCATAGGTAAAAACCTAATTAATTCTCGAATGAATAACTGTCAACCTACTCTCAAAGATACGTTGCCATTCCCACGAATAGACTTAGTATCACTGGAACGTCAGCTAGTTGAAAGAATTCTACCTCGACACTCTCCAAAACCAACTCTGGCATAGCCTTCCTGCTCGCAGTATCCGCGCAGCTCAATTTCATCTCCGTCATTTAGGTAGGAACTTACCTCGCCTGTTGGTAGTTGAATCGGCTTTGAGCCACGCTGTGTGATTTCGAGTAAACATCCTTGCGTTCCTGCTTCAGCACCAGAAACTGTGCCACTGGCTAGCAAATCTCCAGAGCGGAGATTGCAACCATTACTTGAGTGGTGAGCGAGCATCTGAGCTAAAGTCCAATACATCGACTGGAAAGAAGCACGACTTAAGCGAAACGGCTGCATTTCTGCTGCACGCATTTGCTCTGAGCGGACTAGTGCTTCTACCGTAAGGTCAATGCCACCTAGTTGAGTATCATGCGCTGAGGAAAGATAAGGCAGTGGTAGCGGATCTTCCTGGGGACGTTGAAAAGATGCACAACGGAATGGTGCTAGAGCTTCTAGGGTTACTACCCAAGGAGAAATCGTCGTTGCGAAGCTTTTGGATAAGAAGGGACCGAGGGGCTGATATTCCCAAGCTTGAATATCTCTTGCCGACCAATCATTCACCAAGCAAAGCCCAAATATGTGTTCCTCCGCATCGTCAATTGAGATGGGGTGACCTAGCTGATTTCCATTACTAATGAAGAACCCAACTTCCAATTCGTAGTCCAAATGTTGAGAAAATCCGAAACTTGGCACTGACTCCCCAGAACTTTTCCTCTGACCCTTGGGACGCGCGATCTCAGTTCCGCTAGGCACGATGGAAGAAGCACGACCGTGGTAAGCGATCGGGACGTGTTTGTAGTTAGGCAGGAGTGGATTGTCGGGACGAAACAACTTACCAACATTAGTGGCATGAAAGATCGAAGCGTAGAAATCAGTATAGTCGCCAATATCTGCAGGTAATAAAAGTTCTGCCTCAGACATCGAGTAAAGAATTTTGCTTTCTAAAGGGGGATTTTGGGCATCGGCTCGTAATAGCTGACTCAAGCGATCGCGCAATGCTGAGGCTGCTCTACTTCCCATCGCCATCAATTGATTTAATTTAGGTACAGTACATGCAGCTTGTAGTTCCTGGGGAAGTTCTTGCAGCAATCCAGCTTGGCAACACGCAGTTAAATCTAAAATTTGATCGCCGATCGCCACCCCAATTCGAGAATTATTGCTGTTCCGAGGTCGAAACACGCCAAACGGCAGGTTTTGGATCGGAAAATCAGTGTCCTTTTGATTTGCCGAGTCAACCCAACTGCGTAAATTTGGATTGTGGGTGCGATCGATGGGACGGATCATAGTAAGTCAAAAGTCAAAAGTCAAAAGTTAAAAGTCAAAAATATTTCACGCACCACGCACCACTTTCTTACCAATTTAAAACATGCTTGAGGTCGTTGACTGGCTCTTGAAAGGAGCAGGAACCGAATGAGCGGAAGAAATGTTGTCGAGCTGCTTCTATCTCTAAAATATCTAAACAGCGATCGCGCCAGCAAATACTATCTTGTTTGAATTGGAAAGTGTTGCTGGATTCTTGGAGAAGTTCTAAGGCTTCTGTTGACGTGACTTTTTGCCAGTATGCGAGTGCTGCTAAAGTTGCCACATTCAAGAAGCCATGCATTAATGTGGCAGAACTGTCTGGTTCGCTAGTCAAGGGATATTGAGCTGGTAAGGGGTGGTGCAAACCTGCGGTTGCTTTAAAAGGAACTTGGGCTTCGGCAAATGAAAAGATGCATTGGCTCAATTGAGTGACGCTGGGAAAAGCATCGATGGTCGCGCCGCCAGTGCGAATTTTAGCTGCTGCACCAGTATGCCGCAGAACCTTTAGATATGGCTTTAAGTCGCTATTAAAGGGAATTTCAAAAAATGCTTCAACTCCAGTAGGAAGATTGGGCAACACTCTTTCTATTGATGAAGGTGAAAGAGGAGAAAATTCAAGAGCTGCGATCGCTACATTGTCACTATAATTGAGCGATCGCACTTGCTCGATTTCTGATTCTAGTCCAGAGAGAATAAGACTGAGCGACCAATGCTTTAAAGGAAACGCTGGTAAGAGTTCCGCGAACTCCGACAAACGGGAAATCGGGATGACAAAGCGATTGAGCATCCAAGCGTAGGGTGATGCCAAGTCTTGGACGTAATTCTCCATTGCTTGTCGCAAGTCAAGCTTTGCTGGGGGGAACAGTCCGGCATAGTCTACAACTGAGGTGAGAAGTGCTTTTAGTGATGCGAGCATTAGATCTCATTTCCTCCTGACGCTCTGGTTTAAAACGCGCCTCTATTGCTGTCCGCTGCTGTGTAATCTCTACTCTTAAATTATCCGCTACCGCTAGCAGAAGTTATACGCGAAGTTATACATCTGATTGAACCCGATCGCAAACAGACCGCTTTCATACTATGAATACTAATCAATTATTGATTAGTGTTCATAACTCAAGGGGTGTAACGCGAAAAAGTGGAGTCAGACCAATTTTTCGAGAGTATGCATCTTGATATGAATAGACTCAAAAAACCAAGCATGATTCAACTGGATTACAAGGAGCGATCGTTATGGTGAAACTTCTCAATCTACGGAATTTGGTTGACCAATGGTTTGATAATATAGAGGTGCGCGATCGCAAGATTGCCAAGTTATTATGCCAGTCGATCCCAGCAAGTTGTCCTTTTGAACGAGACATTAAGCTTTTTGGTCGTACTTTATTTCACATTCCACCTCTGTGCAAGCTAAATCCTTTTTACGAGCAATTGGTTAGCCTTCGGTTCAAGGCTCTGTCCTATCTAACGAATGAATCTGATAAAGATAAAGCACTATATTGCTACTAATGAGAGTGCCTTACGGCAAACAAGTTTTACTAAGCGATCTTTTGAAGCAAGAAAGATCTCCCCAAACTACTGCCGCAATTGTAGACAGTCAGTCGGTAAAACTAGCGCAGCGCGAGCGTAGTTATCGCTATTCTGCTGACCCCTGCCGCTAATAGAAAAGTCCCAGTTGCTTCACTGGGACTACGCTCGGATTTACCTAATTAGCTGTAGCGTATAGATATAGCCTCAAGCTCTAACTTCAAACCTGAGCTGTTTCATCTTCACCTAACTGCTGTTCTACTTTACCAATCGCCGCATTAATGCCCGCTAATTTGGTTTCTAGATCGTCTCGCATCCACTTGAGAAACCGAAGCCTACGTTCTAAAAAGCTTTTGCGAGACATAGGTTCGCCACCGTAGCAGCTACTACCCCAAAAAGGAAACATAGCTTACCTCAAAAAGTTATTTCTATTTATTATTGTGTCTCTATTCGCACTGCGGCGGGTAGGAAAATCGTAGAGAGAAAACCGATCTATGTCAGCCTGTCCCCATCGCAGCTTCTTCGTCTTCATCGCGATGCCGAGGGTGAAACGCGCTTGTCGCGACCATCGCCCATATACCAGCAGTCTTTCTCGCAGTCCAAACCACCAAAAGGGGGGTTTTTGTGGCTCAATAATATATAGGATAACAAGCAAAGATTTTTAATGTCCCCGATCGCTTTTCCCTAATGACATGGAATCAAAAATTGGTAGGGTTTTGCTAATAGGAGTGACTGGCGGCACTGGCAAAAACGCAGTCAAGGGATTTCTTGATACTGGAGTTACTGACTTACACGCCATCACTAGAAAAATCGACCTGAGCCGCCCTAATTTGTCAAAAATAAGTGATGCAGGCGTTGAGCTAGTTGAGGCTAACTTGGATGATGAAGCATCGCTTCAAGCAGCTTTGAAGGGAATTTCGGCTGTCTACTGCCACGGTTTGTCTGCCGATGCTGCTAAACCCGATCCACAAGAGATCGAGAGAGCGCACCGACTGGCACGAGCGGCTGTTGATGCCAAGATCGAGCATTTGGTGTATAACTCCGCAGGTGGGGCAGAGAGAAATTCTGGAGTCAGCCATATCGAGCAGAAGTATCAGGTGGAGCAAGTTTTCAAACAGGCTGGCTTGCCAACAACTATGCTCAGAGCTTGTCTATTTATGGAAGAGTTTTGGAAGAAGTACACGCGACCATCCATCCTTAAAGGGGTCTTCTCCTTTTCGCTTCAGCCCGACAGACCGCTACATCTAATTACAACGAGGGATATGGGACGCATTGCTGCTTATGTCATGAAAAATGCACAAAAGTACATTGGTCAAGAAATTGAGCTGGCAGGCGACGTGCTAACTCCTTTACAAATGGCGCAGAGCTTCTCAGAAGCACAGTCCATGCCAGTTGTCTACAGAGAAATACCTGCATGGATATTTCTACTTCTTTGGCGATGGGAACTATTTGCCCTGATTAAGTGGTATCGCACGCAAGGCTATCAAGCCGATGTTAGGCGCTTAAGAGAAGCGGAATTTCCCAGACTCCTGACTACATTCAGTGAATTTCTGGCAGAAACTCACTGGGCAAACAAAGAACTTACTTACGAAAATCTGTGAGCGGAGGCGATCGCCCCCCAGCCCTTCTAATCCTATCATCAAGCTTCGGCACTTTCCGCACCGTGCGCGTGCAAGCAGTGGTAGAGGGTTCTGCAAGTGAATTGGCGGATAAGCTAGAGCTGACCAGCGAACTGAAATCGCAGCGAAGCAGAGAGCATCGCGCTGTTAGGCGGTTCCTTTATCAATACTTTGGGTAGAGGAAATCCTACACTAGGACTTGCCATAATGGCAGGTTCTACCCTACTGTCCAACTTCCAAGACAATACTACCGAGATTGGTGAGGCTTTAGGCATCGATGAATTACGCTTGTTTCCTACCATCGTCACCGAACCAGAAGAACAGGCATCTGTCCTCGGTTTAGCAGCAGAAGCAGTGTTTGACATCACCAACGATTTCTCTATCTCCTTCTCGCGGGTATTTGCTGCTGACGCTCCCTGGCGTTACAACTTGATTTATCGCCTCAACGACCAAATCTTGGTACGTGCCTCTACCAATTTGAGCGGCGAGAGTCAGTTGCTAGTAGAGTACGAGGCAAGATTTTAATGGCATCATAACCGTGTTGCAACAACTTCTGACCAGTAAATTCTTTAAATCTTTGGGAATTACACTTTCTTTGTTGTTATTTCCAGCTACAGGAGTACAAACCGCAGTCGCAGCCGATCGCATTTACGCGACATACGGCGCTTTTGAAAGTTCTGTGGCGATCGAGGATTTGGCAGAGTTTGCCAAAACAGGCGAAATTAAGGGCGGACTGATCGATTATGCCCGCAGGCTCAACCCCGCACAGATGGAGCGGCTGCGACGCATATTGACTACACCAGTCGATCTGGGTCCGGTGGCAATCTCTCAATTTCTTTACTCCTCGATTGGCGAAACTTTATTACAACGACTGGGACAACTGATTCGGACTGAAGCAAGACTGCCTGGATTTTATGCAATTCGCTCGGCTCTCATCGTAGCAGCGGCAGAAAATCGTCAAGGCTTTACCTTACTCGATGTCTTGCGTCAGTTTCCCACAAATGGCATTCGAGTCAATCTGGGGCAAAGTTTAGAGATTGTAGAGGAATTACAAGCTGTAATCAATCGCACGAATCAAGCGATCGCTCTAGTGCAGAGACAATCCGCGGCTGCGATCGCCCAACAGCCTGCCAATTTCTCCCAATTACCAGACTTACGCCAACGCGGAAGTTTTACTTGGACGAAACGCACCTTAGAACTTTACGATCGCAGCCGCGATCGCGCCTTTATTGCCGATTTTTATTTACCAAGGGAGCAGGGAGTAGGGAGCAGGGAGCAGGGGGAAGAGAGAACAAGGGGACAAGGGAGACAAGGCGGACAAGGAAGTAATTACCAATTACCGATTACCGATTACCAATTACCAACCACCAATTCCCCTCGCTTCCCAGTCATTGTCATTTCACACGGTTTAGGCTCAGACCGCAACACCTTTAGATATCTCGCCCAGCAGCTAGCCAGTTACGGTTTTGCCGTTGCCGTTCCCGAACATCCAAATAGCAATGCCGAACAACTGCGATCGCTCCTTAATGGTCGCGCTAGTGCCGTCACGCCTCCAAGGGAGTTTATCAATCGTCCGCTGGATGTATCCTATTTGCTCGATGTTTTGGCACAAATCGATCGCGCCGATCCGTCTTTTGCCCTCAACTTACAACAAGTCGGAGTTGTCGGGCATTCCTACGGCGGTTATACAGCATTAGCTTTAGCAGGTGCTAAGCTGAATTTCGACCAACTGCAACAAGATTGTCAAAATCTGGGCGAGACTTTTAATTTATCTCTACTGCTTCAGTGCCGGACTTTGGAATTACCGCGCACCCAGTATAATTTGCGGGATCGAAGAATCAAGGCAGCGATCGCGATTAATCCTATTGCTAGCGCCCTTTTTGGTAAAGCTGGATTGAGTCAAGTCAAAATCCCCGTGACGATCGCTAGTAGTAGTGATGATAAAGTTGCGCCAGCTTTACCAGAGCAAATTTTGCCCTTTACGTGGCTGAGTACCAAAAATAAATATCTGCTTCTACTCGCAGGTGGAACCCACTTTTCTGCTGCCGATAAATCCGATCCAGGCAGCGAACCCTTACCCATTCCCGAATCAGTTATTGGTCCAGACCCCACCTTGGCTCATCGCTATCTGGGAGCTTGGAGCGTGGCTTTTTTTGAGACTTATGTAGCACTTTCGCAGCAATACCGTCCCTATCTGAGTGCTGATTACGCTCGGTCTATTAGTCAAATGCCTTTAACTCTGAGCTTAGTACAATCTCTACCTTTAGATAGTTTGACTCAATAAATCAGACGATATCTACCGTTTGGCTGCACCAGTTTTCCACTATTTCTATGTAAGCTCGAAGGGGACATTTGGCTGGTGAGTTACTTGGCATAAATTACTACGTACTCGAAAGAAAATATTCTTAAAAAAGTATCAGATAAATGAGCCATTCGGATTCTAAACGCACGGAACCAGAAAATCAAACGATAAAGCCAGAGGATGATACAGTATCTCGCTCTGGAAATGTAGTATCGGTCGAAAAAACTGGTGAGGTGCAAGACAATTCCCCTCCCGAGCGAGTACGGACAAAACCTTCCTCTAGACAGAAGCGCAAGTGGGTATCAATTATAGGCGCGATCGCTATCCTTCTGGGTGGGGGCTTTTTGGGTTGGCAGTGGTGGCAGCGTCAAGAGCAAGGTCAGTCACCACCAGGACAAAGCCAGCCACGGACTGTCCCCGTCAACACGGCAACAGTTACCTCTGGCACTATAATTGAAAGTTCGGAATTTATTGCTAATTTGGAGTCGCGGCAGTCGGTGACTCTTTTGCCGCAAGTTCAGGGACGAGTCGCGCAAATTTACGTCCAACCAGGTACTCAAGTCAAAGCTGGGCAACCGCTGGTGCAAATCGATCCTGACGAGCAACAAGCCTCCGTATCGGGTGCAGTTGCGGCAGCAGCAGCGGCTCGCGCTCAAGTCGCAACGGCGCAAGCTACATTGCGATCGCTCAGAGCAGAAAGGCAAGCCACTCTATCCGATCTAAGACTGAGCCAAGAGCAGTACAAACGATATTCTGCTCTAGCTGGTCAAGGAGCAGTATCGCGAGAGACGAGAGACCAATATTACAACCAACTGCAAACAGCCCGCGCTAATTTGAATGCGATCGACAAGCAAATCGAAGCGCAGACATCGGCAGTCGCTCAAGCTCAACAAGCCGTACAGCAAGCAGAGGCAAATACTAACCAAGCGCGAGTGCAACTGCAATACTTCCAAGTCAACGCTCCCTTCGCAGGTACGGTAGGCGCGATTCCCGTCAAAGTTGGCGATCTCGTCACGCCTTCGACTCAACTAACCACCGTGACTCAAAATCAACCTTTAGAAGTGAATGTCTCTATCCCACGGGAACGGGTGGCACAAGTGGAGATCGGTACGCTAGTAGAATTATTAAACGAACAGGGAGAGCAAATCGGTACGAGCAAGGTATTTTTTATCTCGCCCCAAGTGACAAACGACACGCAATCGGTCTTAATTAAAGCATTATTTGCCAATTCCCCTACCCAAATCCGAGCCGATAGCTTTGTCCGCGCCAGAGTGATTTGGAACCAGCGACAAGGAATTCTGATTCCCACAACAGCAGTATCGCGGGTTGCAGGGCAAACATTTGTCTATGTGGTACAACAGACAAAATCCCCAGAGGGGCAAACTCAACTAACGGCTCGACAGCAACCAGTGAAGTTAGGTGATATTCAAGGCAATAGCTACCAAGTGCGATCGGGATTGCAACCAGGAGACAGAATCGTTACCTCTGGTTTACTCAACCTCAGAGATGGCGCTGCGATCGCCCCCGTGCCAGAGCAGGGAGCAGGGACGAGCTGGGAGCAGGGAGCAGGGGAAGAGAGCTGAGCGAGCAGTTTTCTACCAACTACCAATTACCAATTACCAATTACCCCTTATCATGTTCGTAGATTTCTTCATCAAGCGCCCTGTCTTTGCTAGCGTCTGTACCATCATCATTCTGTTGGCAGGAGCGATTAGCATTCCCACGCTACCTGCTGCCCAGTACCCCGAAATTAGTCCGCCTCAAGTCAATGTCACGGCAAACTACACTGGAGCTAGTGCAGAAATTGTCGAAAACACTGTTACAACTGTATTAGAGCGGGAAATTAACGGCGTTCGCGGTCAGAGGTACATTAGTTCTAGCAGTAACAACGATGGTAGCAGCTCGATTTCAGTCACGTTCGAGCCGACTCGCGATCAAGATTTGGCAGCAGTTGACGTACAAAATCGCGTATCCATCGCCCAAGCACAGTTACCAGAAGCAGTGCAGCGAACGGGGGTGACTGTAACAAAGCGGTCTAGCACTCTATTGTTGGCACTCGGGCTGTTTTCCGAACAGAACAAATACGACCCGATCTTTTTAAGTAATTATGCCGATCTCTACCTCGTAGATGCTCTGAAAAGAATCGAGGGCGTTGGCGATATTACAATTTTCGGCGAGCGCAGATATGCGATGCGCGTGTGGTTAGACCCTAACTTACTCGCCAGTCGCAATCTTACAGCACAAGATGTAGTCGCGGCGCTCAACGAACAAAATATTCAAGTTGGTGCGGGGCGCTTGGGTCAACAGCCGCTCCCTAACGACCAACAATATCAAATTGACGTGCGGGCGCAAAGTCGCCTGCAAGATGCCTCCGAATTTGAAAATATCGTCCTCAAAACTGGTGCAGATGGGACGTTGGTGAGGTTGAAAGATGTCGGTCGGGCAGAATTAGGAGCAGAAAACTACGATTCCTTCTTGCGATTCAGGGGACAAGATGCTGTAGGCTTGGGGGTTTACCAGTTACCTGGTAGTAATGCCTTGGAAGTTGCTAGTGCAGTTAAAGCTGAAATTCAAAGACTGTCGCAAAGTTTCCCTCCAGGCATGAGATATGATGTTGCCTTTGACACGACTTTATTCGTGCAAGAATCGCTTTCTGAAGTCGTAATTACGCTACTGATTGCGATCGCTCTAGTTATTACTGTCATCTTCCTGTTTCTGCAAAATTGGCGAATTGCCGTCATTCCTGCGATTACAATTCCTGTCGCTTTGATCGGTACATTTGCTTTTATCAAAGTTTTCGGATTTTCGATTAATAGCTTGACGCTGTTTGGTCTAACTTTAGCTACGGGGATGGTGGTAGACGATGCGATCGTCGTAGTTGAAGATATTTCCCGCTTGTTGCAACAAGAAAACATGGAGCCGCGTCAAGCTGCATCGGTAGCGATGCACGAACTACTAGGTGCAGTCATTGCCACGTCTTTAGTGTTGATGGCGGTGTTTATTCCCGTAGCTTTCTTCCCAGGCACTACAGGGGTATTGTACCGTCAATTCGCGCTGACAATCGCCTTTTCGATCGCCATCTCTACCTTTCTTGCTATTACGATTACGCCTTCTTTAGCAGGTATTTTACTGCGACGAGAACAAACTACAGGCGGCTGGTTAGGTCGAGTTTTTCACCAAATCAATCGTTTTCTTGACTGGTTGCGCCGCGGTTATCAAAAAATTCTCCATCGCCTAGTCAGAATCAAATACATCGTTTTGGCGCTATTTGCTGCTGCGATCGCCTTTACAGCTTGGTTGTTCGTAACTGTGCCTACGGCTTTTTTACCAGAGGAAGACCAAGGATATTTTATTACATTGGTGCAGGGTCCGCCTGGAGTTTCTTTAAACTATACAGATGATGTGATGCGGCGAGTTGAAACGCAAATTCTCAAAATTCCCGAGGTGCAATCGACTTTTACTGTCGGTGGTTTTAGTTTTAGCGGCAATACTGCTAATAATGGAATTATTTTTACCTCGCTCAAACCTTGGGATGAACGTAAAGGTACGGGGCAGTCAGTTCAAGCGATTACGCAGAAGTTAGGCGGACAATTAGCAGCAATTCCGCAAGCAAGAATTATTCCCACAAATCCGCCGGCAATTCCTGGTTTGGGTAGCATTGGTGGCTTTCAATTTCAATTACAAGACAGAGGGAATGTTGGTTTAGATACCTTATTACAAACAGCTAATCAATTAATCGGTAGAGCCAGTCAAACAGAGGGATTGCAAAGAGTATTTACAACTTTTACTGCTAATACACCACAGGTAATAGTAGAAGTTAATCGCAACCAAGCTAAAGCACTACAAGTTTCTATTGACGATATTTATAACACGTTGCAGACCTTTTTAGGTTCGCAGTACGTGAATGATTTTAATTTAGAACAGCGCAGCTATCGCGTTTACGTACAAGCAGATGGACAGTTTCGTAATAATCCCGATGATATTCGCCAGCTCTACGTGCGATCGGCACAGGGAAGGATGATTTCCTTAGCTAATTTAGTTAAGATTACTCCGACAACCGGAGCGCAAACAATTAATCGTTACAATTTATTTCGCTCGATTGAAATCACTGGTTCGGCGGCTGAAGGTTTCAGTTCTGGCGAAGCAATTCAAAAGATGGAACAAATTACTGCTGAGGTGCTACCACCTAATATTGGTTATGAATGGTCGGGAATTACGGCGGAGGAATTAGAGTCTGGCGGACAAGCACCAGTCATTTTTGGGTTAGGAATCGTTTTTGTCTTTCTAGTTTTAGCAGCTCAGTATGAAAATTATCTCGATCCTTTCATTATTCTCTTAGCTGTACCGCTAGCTGTTCTGGGTGCATTATTGGCTCTAACTTTACGCGGTTTTCCCAATGATGTCTACGGTCAAGTTGGGTTAGTGATGTTAATTGGTTTAGCAAGTAAAAATTCAATTTTAATTGTAGAATTTGCCAATCAATTGCGCGACCGCGGGTTGTCAATTACGCAAGCAGCTTTAGAAGCGGCTCAAGAACGCTTGCGACCGATTTTGATGACGGCAATTTCTACTCTAGTGGGAATTTTCCCCTTAGTTGTAGCGACTGGAGCGGGAGCGGGTAGTCGTCAATCTTTAGGTACGGCTGTATTTGGTGGAATGCTGGTAGCTACGGTTTTGAGTTTGTTTGTCGTACCGATTTTGTACATTACATTTGAGTCATTTGGCGATCGCTGGTTTCATAAAGGTCGCAAGTCTAAACGTTCTCAACAACAATTATCAGATCCAGCACGGGAGTCAGAAGTCACTCGCTAAGTTTTACTTGTTTAATGACCACCTTTAAAGGTAGTCATTAAATCTGATAGCAACGTCTCAAAACTAACTTAGGAGGAATCATGAAAATTCTAGTTGTTTACTACTCGATGTACGGTCATACCTGGAAACTAGGGTAAGCCGTTGCCCAAAGGGCAAGCAAAATTCCTGAAGCTGAAGTCATGCTGCGTCGGGTTCAGGAATTTGAAGCGGTCGAGCGCATCATCGACCAAAACGAAGCGGCTCGTCAAGTGCGGCAGCAACAGCAGGACATTCCCATTTGTACCGTTGACGATCGGCGATCGGCAGATGGAGTCATTTTTGGCTCTCCAACGCGCTACGGGAGCATGATGGCACAAATGAAACAACTAATCGACACTAGCCGTAAACAATCGCTTTACCGTGAAATTGCGCCTAATGCTGTTAATGTTGCTTTTTGAGCAGTCGTCAACAGTGATTCCAATCCTTATTAATTGTGTCATGGCTCGTCACTATTGTTTGATGCAATACCGATACAACTTGCGCTGAGTAATATTTATTTCCTTAGTCATCTACTCTCAAATCCACTAGCATTTTTTACTTGCTAGTCAATCACCCTTGCTCACTCAGTTTTACTGAGTTATCGGGATAGCTTAAGCTGAGATGGCTATTAGCCTCTATCAATCTTGTCTGAGCTTAAATTTCAGTGATGATCGACTGTCTGAAGTAGTAAAATATTTTCAATAGATATTTTTATACACTCCAATAGATATTTTTATACGCCCCAGTATCTTAATACCAATTTTTACTATAGAATGACAATAATATTAGTCAAAATTGCATAAAATTTAAAATTTTGTTACGCTAATTATCATTCACTTGGTATATATCCCGAGGAGGAGTATTCTTCTAAAAAGCGGAAGATAACTACTACTAAAACAAAAGAAAAAAAAGAAAATTATTAGTTTTAATGTACTTCATAAGTTAGAACTTCATCATAAGTATCTATGAATGCTTGGATAGCAAACCTTTTACATTATCTAGCGCTGATGAAGTCGTCATATAATATGTTATGGAATGAGAGACAAATCAACCGGATGAAACTTTAAGTAGTAAAAAATAATTTTCTATACTAGAATTAATATGTTAACCGTTTACTTTAGCTCTACAAGTATTTTAATTTAACTAGACATTTATTTTTTGTAGCACAGCAAAACTTTTGTTGTAAATTTGTTTTTGATTATAGGTTCAGCCTACTAATCAAATGGCTTTCTGCAAATTTTTCATAACTATTCAATTCAACTTAATTTTTATTCCTCATATTTATTGACATATGGCACGACGCTCCCTACAAGCATCTACTACAGGTATTGAAAAAGCGAAAAGGGCTTTTAGACATACGCAATGGACGCAAGAAGATCTAGCATGTGAAGTTGGAATTGAAACACGCCAACCAATATGGAAGTTTTTCGCAGGCAAACCGATTGAGCGACAGACATTTCTAGAAATTTGTTTTCGTCTAGGTTTAGATTGGCAAGAGATTGTAGCTCTACCAACTGATAGCATATCGGCAAAGCAAGAGAACGAGAACGACGAGAGAGCGAATCTCGATACTTTAGTACGAGCAGCGCGATCGCATTGTCACGATAGAATTCAAGCAGAGTATGGCGCTATACGGTTATTAGATACAGCCCGACCAATAGAGTTAGAAGATATTTATATTAAACTAGATGTATTCGAGAACGTTACAAGTAATAGACGGTTAGACAAATCTCATTTAAATTGCTCTAGGGTCGAAGATCCGAACTGCCAGAGTTGTAATGAAGTTCGTCAAAAACACGTCTCAGCAGCACAGGTAATTGAAACTTATTCTAAGCTGACGATTCTAGGTAAACCAGGTTCTGGCAAAACCACACTTTTGCAGTACATTGCTATTCAATGTAATCGGGGTGGCTTGTTTCCAGATCGGCTACCAATATTTGTCCGACTAAGAAGCTTTGCCGAGGATGCTAGCAAGACTCAACACTTTAGTTTATTCAGCTATATTAGTCAAGAGTTGTGTAAAATCGGATTTTCTGAGCCGCAGATTGAAACTTTACTTCATCACGGTCAAGCATTGTTTCTACTAGATGGCTTAGATGAAGTAGAAGAAGAGTACAGAGCAGAGGTTCAGCAACAGATTAGTGTTTTGTCAAAAGATTATGACAAAAATCAGTTTATAGTTTCTTGTCGCACTTCCACACCGTGGTACTGGCTTGAGAAATTTACTGATGTTGAGATAGCTGATTTAAACTTCTCTCAAGTCGAAGCATTCGCTCAGCAGTGGTTTGTAAACGTCAGTAATAACCCCAGAGAAGAAGGGTTAGTACAAGCAGATCGGTTTGTAAAAGAACTAAAGCTGCCTGAAAATCAGTCAATTTATAGTCTTGCTAGAACACCTCTTTTTCTGCACCTAGCTTGTTCTCTATTTCAAACCAATTTAAGCTTTGCTGCTCAACATGCTGAGTTATACAAACAAGCATTAGATATTTTGTTAGTTCGGTGGGATCGCGTCAGAGGAATTAAACCAGATAAAAGTCTTTATCAGTTATCTTTACCTCATAAGATAAAACTACTCAGTCATATTGCCGCTATTACCTTTGAGCAAGACAACTACTGTTTTACGCAGAGTAATCTCTTGCACTATATCAAAGACTATCTTCGCACTTTACCCAATACTCCATCTGATTCAGAAGAACTTTACTTCATTAGTGAAACAGTGCTAAGGTCGCTCTTGGTAGAACATGGAGTCATAGTAGAACAAGCTCAAGGAATCTACTCATTCTCATATCCCACTTTTCAAGAATATTTCACAGCTAGAAATATTGTTGCTAATCTTGAGCCAGAAGCTTTAAATAGAAATCTGAGGCAGTTGACTATCCACATGAGCGATCCTCGCTGGCATGAAGTTTTTCTATTTGTTATGGAAATGATAGAAGATGCCGCTCCTCTAATTCAGTTAATGCAACAGCGCAGCGATGAGCTGGTAGATGCTGATGAGAAATTGCAGCAGTTCCTGATCTGGCTTCAGCAGAAATCTCTTTCAGTCGAAGTACCTTACGAACCTGCCGCAGTTCGTGCTTTTTATCTATCGTTGGAGCTTCACGGCGAATCAGAACCAGCTTACGACTTGTCTCTCTCCATTGAGATCGATCCAAGACTTACGAGTAAACTGACTTACGATCTATATTTGGATCTAGCTTTGAAACGCTTGCTATCCATAGGACTTACTATCTGCGATCGCCCGTCTGAGGAACAAATTCTTGCTATAATCTCTGCCTTTCCTTATAAGATAGATCTCGATTGTCACTCCAAATTGCAAAATTTACTAGAAGAACTTAGAGAACAACTACCCAACCCTCAACAAAGCCAAGAAAAGCTCAAGGAATGGTGGAGTACCAATGGTCAAACTTGGGTTGAGGAAATGAGGTCTCAGATCCTCTGGGAGCGTAATATCGGTTACCAATGGCAGTTTAGCGAATATCAGAAGGCAATACTTCAGCAATACTACGTTGCTAAGTACTTAGTAGTAAAGTGCCTTAAAAAGAGTCGTGAAATCAGTTTTAGCGTACGAGCAAAAATTGAGGAAACATTGCTTTTGCCAGCATTACTGAAAGTTTTGCAATAGGAGGTAATCTTCTGGACTTGTTACTTAGTTGTATTCTATAGAGGCGAGATATAGGCAGCGATTTTATTTCAAGTTCGATTTGCCAGTATGCTTGCCTATAGAACCAGCGAGAATCAATCCGTGCCAATGACATCTGTTAGAGGTTGCCCTTAGGACACGTTACAGATCATCAAAATTAGCTGAAAGAACAGAAGCAGCGAGGAATAGAACAGCTCAACTGCTGAAAGCAATAGCGGCAGGGGTGACAACAGTGTATTGTGCATTTTTTAGGTTCTGCCTGTCGGTAGTGCTACCTATTGTGTTGAGCCAATACTTAATTCCCCTTGTACATTTCAACAGGCAGAATGTTGACGATATCGAGAGCGAGTGCTGAAAAATTTCGAGAAAAAAGCTCAAGCCTTTGATATAGAACTCATTTGTATTTCTCTGTCTACTGAAGGTTTTTCTTGAAATGCTACAGCAGTAATGCAGTTTTTTGTTACCCTCGATACAAAAATTAAGCAAAATCTTCTCTGAAACCGATCGATATTTGAGAATCACTTAACTCAAACAAAAAACAAACAACTCACACAAGTTGTACATTAAGTCATTCACTTTCTTAGACGCGATCGCGAATAGGCTGTTTGCATACTGTTATCAGTAGCGTACTACCGAGCAACAAGTAGTGAATTAGCGTTGTGCATTCGCCAGCTTGGTCTCTTTACTCGCTTTCATTTTACAATACTAAATTTTTACTCACTTATGTCGATCGCAATCCCTAATTCTCACCCCAAATCTTTACCCAGTAAAGGGCGTTGGCAATTTCATTTAACTCTTGGACTAATTACTAACGCAGCTATTTGGATTTCTGCCTTACTTTATCTAAAGTTTGTACCACCAACTTATACTAGTCATTCAGCGATCGCCGTACCTGGAGAAGGTTCATCTGTTAATGTTAATCTACCTAACATTGGAGAAGCTTCTTATCAAAATTCTACTCCGTACTCTGGCGGTTCTACTCAAGATCCGAGAGAAAACTATAAATTTATAGCTGAAAGCGAACCTATACTGAAAGCAGCAGCAAAGCATCTGAGTATGTCTCCAAAGCAGTTTGGTGAGCCACAGATTAAGCTAGTAGTCAACAGCGCTATTATGGAGGTAAATTTTAAAGGTGCTAGTCCGCAGGAAGCTCAAAATAAATCTTTGACTTTTTACCAAGTTTTTGAAACAAAGCTCGATCGAATTAGAAATCAAGGAGTAACTCGAAGAGATGTAGCTTTTCAAATAGCTCTTAATACTTCCAAAAAAAAGCTAGAAATTGCTCAAAAACGTCTTTCAAATTATAAAAGTCATTCAGGTTTGAACTCTAGCGATCGACTCAGAGAGCTTTTAGGAACTATTGAACAATTACGAAGACAAAAAGCTGAAGTTTTAGCTCAACAGCAGCAAGCCAGCGATCGCTTGAAACAAATATCAGCCGATCTAAATTCATCAGCTCAACTAGTAGCAGATGCTTTGACTCTTAAAACAGATCGAGTATTTCAGCAGAACTTAAAAGATTATAGTGAAACGAAGGCTGTTCTGGATGTTTTAAGCGCCAAATTCTTGCCTAATGCCCCTATGGTGATCGAACAGGAAGCTAAGAGAGAAGCTACGGAAAAAGCCCTGCTAAACCAGAGTCAGTTTCTCTTAGGAAGACAAATCAGTTTAGCGAGCCTGCGGCAGTTGAACCTTAGTAGCAACTCTGACTCAGCACGAGAGCAGTTGTTCCAGCAATTAATGACAGTTCGAGCAGATCGAACAGGGCTTCAAGGTCAAGCTCAGAGACTAGACAAGCAAATTATTCAATTTGAAGATAGACTAAAAAAATTGACAGAGCAAGAAAATACTCTAGATGCTCTCAAGCGTGATGTAGAAGTTGCTAAAGCAGTTTTCTCCTCTACCCTAGCAAAATTAGATCTTGGAAAATCAAACATTTTTGGCTCCTACCCATTAATGGAAATTGTTACAGAACCTACTTTAGCTGATACTCCCAGTTGGCCGAGACAGGAATTTGTTTTGGTAGGCACGATATTATGCTCCTTGTTTGTAAGTACGGGACTAGGATTGCATTGGTTGCGCCAAGGTAAAACATCAACAGGCAAATGAGTTTATTCTGTGCGTTCAAAGCATATACAACTGCGATTAAGCTCCAACTCATTACTAAAATTTTACAGAGAAGGGAAATTTCCTGAAAATGGCACCTCAAAACTTTGAAGAAAAAGTAGTTTGGTATTCCCTAATAGGAACGTATATATTCTTTTTGTTGGGAGCGCAATATGTTGTCATACCTGCAATCGCTTGGTTGCTGACGTTATATGTATGTAAAAAACTTTGGATTCAAACTGATAAAACTTTAGAAGAAGAAAAAGTTGTTATTCCCTTTCAGTTTGGATTTGGCTTATTTCTATAATAATTATGGGATTGGGAATGATTGTTGGTCACGTAGACTTTGAATTAGGGTTATTTAAGATAATTGCCTCAACAGCTAACTGGGCTAGGAGGTGGTCTCTCTGGGCACTATTTCCTCTAATTAGTTGTCTCAATATCAGACCAGCACTGATTTACCGAGCAGTTTGTATCCTTTGTTTACAAAGCTTAATTATAATTCCCATTGCATACATATTAATAGCCTTAAATATACCAGACAGTGCATACATTTCTCCACTAAAGTTTTTAGGAGGTGGACCTATATATTATGCAATATCACTTCATAGTTTTGATATTGATACTAACCAAGTTCGTCTATCCCTGTTTGCTCCTTGGGCTCCTGCTTTAGGATTAGTTGCTAACATCTACTTCTTACTTGTGCGTGAAGAACAGAATAAAAATTGCGATGGATAGGCATAATTAGTTGTATTGCTATGATTGTATTTTCCGTTTCGCGAGTGGCTATTATATGTCTTGTTATCATTCCATTGTTAACTTTGTTTCTAAAAAATCAATCAGCCTCTAGTACACGTTATTCTAGGAATATCAAGTTTCTTTGGTGCCGTTTTTGCGAGTTTAGCGATCGAACTATTGGAACTTTTTGAGAAGCTATTTAATAGTAGTAGAGCCAGCTCTTCAAAAGTTAGAAAAATTTTAAGTGACATGGCTCTATACAAATGGGAAAAAGAGGCTCCTATTTGGGGACATGGAGCTACTGAAGAAAAAGGACCTATTATTGTAGCATCTATGCCTATTGGTAGTCATAGTACATGGTCTGGTCTTTTATACGTTCAAGGACTAGTGGGTTTTATCGCGTTTATATTTCCCCTTTTTGGAGCTTTATAGATCTGCTAATGAAAGCACAAAGGAATAAGATTGCCGAGATTGGATTGAGTATATTGTTAGTATTATTTGTATTTACTTTTAGTGAAAACATAAGTGACTTAGCTTATGTTTATTGGTCGGGTTTGTTAATAATAGGAACTGCTTTCAGAAGCAAATAAACAGTAGATTGTATTTTCGGTCGTGTATATAATATATGGATCGCAATTTCTGTTGCGTAGAAAAGTATTGTAAGAATAAGTTGTGCATATCTGAAAAATAAACAAAAATAGAGCTGACTTTGAAAAATACTAAAAATGAAACCTAAAATACTTCAGATCGTAGGAGATAATCAGATGGGTGGAATTAAATCTACCCTTGATGGATTAGTGAAGTCTTACTTATCCAAAGAATTTGAGTTTAGTGTTTTGTCTCTTAATTCAAATAAGTCAATTTTCAAGTGTTTATGTTTAAAGCCAGATGTCATTATGTGTAGTCAGGCTTCTCGTCTTAAAAATTTGCCAGTTTTAAGACTGCTAAAATTACTAAACCCTCATGCTAAAATCATTATCCGCGAACACCATTATTCCCAAGGTTACGAACAATTTAATGTCTCTGATAAAATCCAGTTTCATGAAATATTGAAACTAAATTATGGTTTGGCAAACCAAGTGATAGCAATTTCACAAGCCCAGGTGGAATGGATGGCAAAAATTCTTTAATTTTACCTAAAAGTTAACATTGATTCAACAGTGTACGCCTATACAAAAATTTTTACACTGACTCAAAACCTAGAGACAAAACTCTAACTTTAGCAGCATATGGAAGGTTTTGCTCGCAAAAAGGATTTGATATTTTGCTCAAGGCTTTAAAAATGCTTCAACACATTCCAATCAGGCTATACCTTGGTGGTGAGGGATTGCAAGAAAATGAACTCAAGGAATTAGCTCGCGGATTAGAAAACACTAAATTTGTGGGACGTGTTGACGATTTACCTAGTTTTTTGCAGAGAGCTGATGTTGTAGTGATTCCCTCCCGTTGGGAACCTTGGGGCAACGTTTGCTTAGAGGCTAAAGCAGCAGGTAAGCCAGTTATTGCTTCCAATATCGATGGCCTAACCGAACAAGTTCAAAACTGTGGTATCCTCACGCCACCTAATAATTCAGAAGCACTAGCTCAAGCAATTGAGTATTTTGCTTCACTGCCACAAACTCAGTTAGAAGCTTGGGGAAGTAAAGGTCGAGAGTCGGTTAGAGGATCTTGGGATCGATATTTAAGTCAATGGCGAACTTTGCTTTGGGAGGTTCTAGAGCTTTGATTAACTTACTATGGCAGAAATCATCGAGTCCGTTTATTCGTAATATGAGTTGGCTGGGAGCTTCAGAACTCTTTATTCGTATTACCCGTTTACTCACTGTTATTGTCTTAGCTCGTTTACTTAAACCCTATGATTACGGTTTAGCCGCACTCGTACTGACAACAAATGAATTTGTCGATGTTTTCACTCATAATGGAGTTTGGGCTAAGCTAGTTCAAGTCGATGCAAAAGATTTAAAAAACTTTTGTCAAACTGCTTTTTGGTTAAATTGGCTGATTTGTGGTTTACTATTCATCGTTCAATGCTTAGTTGCCTTTCCAGTTGCCTGGTTCTATCGTGACAATCAAATTATTCTGCCTATTTGTGTTTTAGCTTCCATCTATTTAATACTTCCCATTTCTCTAGTTCAAGCAGCGCTAATTCAGCGAGAAAATCGTTTACACGTGAGTGCAATTATCAGTGGCTTACAAAATTTAATTGCAAGCGTACTGTCTATTATCTTAGCTTTTTTAGGTTTTGGTATGTGGGCTATGGTTTTACCAAGAGTTTTAGTAGCTCCTATTTTCGTCATCGGTAACTATATTTATCACGACTGGCGACCTTCTCGAATTTTGACCGTGAAGCATTGGCAAGAAATTATTAAATTTGGTCAAACTATTCTTGGGATTGAACTATTGAACACTTTGAGAAATAATTTAGATTACATCATAGTAGGACGTTTTCTAGGAGTTCAAGCTTTAGGAATCTATTACTTTGCTTTCAATGCTGGACTGGTACTTACTCTTAGTGTAGCTAGTGCTATAGATCGAGCGCTATTTCCTCATTTATGTGATGCTCGCACAAACTTGAAACAATTTCGATGCCGTTATCTCAGTAGTTTAAAAATAATTGCTGTAGTTATCGTGCCTTTGATTCTATTGCAATCTAGCCTAGCTCCTTTCTACGTCCCCATTATTTACGGGCATAAATGGATTCCTGCAATTCCCATTCTGATCTTAATTTGCTTGTCAGGAATTCCTCGTCCTTTCGCCACTGCAGCCTCGTTGAGTATATGGGCGCTAGATAAGCCACATTGGGATCTCGCATGGAATTTTTTCTTTACAGTAATTTTTGCCTTGGCAGTATCCATCAGTACTAACTGGAACATTTTAGGAGTTGCTGCAGCAGTTTTGTTAGTTCATGCAACTGCTCTGCCTGTTTATACGTTTAGAGTGACACGGTATGTTTTCCGAAGAACAGTTTGTTAAATTAGGAAATTAGGAAGGAATAATGGCAGGACTGTATGTAGTTGTAGGGAATGTAGAAAGAAATCGGATTGTCAAAGCGGCACAACGACTCAGCTTTTTTTCTGATGAAGACACGCAGATAATTCATGAGAGTGGCATTGCAGTGGCTTGGGTCAGCCACGATGACCCATCTCTATTTGGTCCGGTGTGCGACCCGCAAACAGGGGTTCGCGTCATCACCTCAGGCAGAGTCGCTTGGGACGAACCAGATTGGCAAAGAGCAGAAACCATGCATCAGTACAAGGGTGGTTTGAGCAATCGCCTGATTCTCGAACGCTATTTGTCTGGTGGCGTAGCGGCGGTCGAACGACACAATGGTGCTGCAGTAGTGTTAATTTGGGATCCCAGACAGCAACAACTGCACCTGTTGACAGATCATTTTGGCTTCCATCCGGTGTTTTTGTATCGCCCCCAGGTTGTGGAAGGTTGCGTCATCTCGACATTTCCCGATGCCATAGCCGACGATCGCGCCGTGCAGACAACTGCCGATTACGTCTCGATGGCGGAGTTTTTACGGGAATGGCAAGCCACCCCTCCCCATACTTACTACAATGAAATCAAATACGCTAGAGCTGCTACTCATTGGTGTTGGCAACTGCCAGAGCGTACTTGTCGTCAGCGTCAATACTGGCAGCCCTTTCAATATGGCTGGTTTCCAGATCTACAAACAGCTGTCGAACAACTCTCAAATGCTGTTCGTCACGCCATTCACATCCGTACCCTTCCTCGCCTTGGTCCTATTGTCAGCTACACTAGTGGCGGTTTGGATTCACGCCTAGTTCTCTTCTCCGCTGCTGATAGATCCTGTATATATGGCGTAAATCTCTACGACATACCCAATCAGGAAGCTAACCTAGCTCAACAACTCTGTGAAGCAGCAGGAGTCAAATACGTCGGTTTTGCTAGAGATGATGACTATTATCCCAGATGGATGCGCCAAGGTGTACGTCTGTCTGGAGCGATGTGGTCGGCAGAAGATAATCATTTTCTGGGAACCCGTGACTTGATTCAGCAAATGGGTGTTCGCACCGTACTGACAGCTTGTCCGGTAGATATGGTGTTGAAGGGAGATGCCTTAGAAAGAAGTCTTCATCAGTTTTTTAGATATCGCATTCCAATTTTCAAGTTTGATAATCGGCGCATTAATGGATTCTTGGCAGAGTATCCTCAGCGAAAGTCACCACCAGAATTTTCTATGGAGATCGAGCAACGCTTGAAGGAATGGTTTGGCGATACACCATTAGATTTAATTTCTGACAAAGACCGACTGTTAGTAGAAGATAAACGTATCCGACCAGGATGTTATCAAGCAGCTACAGTTGATAGTTTGATGTTTCGGATATTTCCTTTCGATGTTTTTATGGCAGATCGAGCAATTGCAGATTGCTACAGCCGCATACCTGCTCGATGGAAGTTGAATACTAAATTGTGGGGATTGGTAGTAGCTCGGATTTGTGGCGATGGAATTATAGATGCTAACTTCGGTTGGCGACCGAATGCTTCTCATGTAGAAAAGCTATTGGTTCGAGCTAAAAGTCGAGTATGGCGAAGATGGCAATCAACCTCTAGACATCGAGATCGGGGTCCCGCTACAGATGGTTCTTGGCCCAACTTAGGTTGGTATGTCACTCACAGTAATACCTTACGCGAAATGTGGGAAAGTACGCCAGCGAAAGAACGACAGTTAATCTCTGTTCTTTGGGGTAGCGATCCTTGGAGCGTGCCACTTTCAAATTGGGCTAACCCACCAACACCACATAAAAAAGGAACGATCCATATTAATTCACCCTACGCTTTGTTCCGCATTCTAACTTTATTGAACTATTGGGCAGTGCGTCGGTATTAACACCAGAAGCGTTTACCTACAAATCTTGACACTTACAATGCATAAACTCAGTATGAAAAAAGTTTCCGTCATTCTACCTGTATACAATGTCGAGCAATACGTAACTGAAGCGGTTAATTCTGTGTTAGCACAGACTTATCCATACTTTGAGTTAATTGTAATTGATGACGGTTCTACCGATCGCAGCATGACAATTTGTCAGCAATTCACCGACCCAAGAATTAAATTCATTCGCCAGCAGAATCGCGGCTTAGCCGGAGCTAGAAATACTGGTATTCGTTATGCTCAAGGTGAATATCTAGCTTTTTTAGATAGCGACGATCTCTGGTTACCGGAAAAGCTAGAAAAACACGTTGCTCATTTAGACAATTTGCCAAATGTGGGGGTAAGTTTTAGCCGCTCTGCTTTTATCGATCAGCAAGGCAAACCTTTAGGTTTATATCTTTTGACTGAAATTGAGGGAGAAATGACTTTCCGTCGTATGCTTTGCCGAAATCCTGTTGGTAACGGTTCGACAGTTGTTATTCGCCGAGAAGTATTTGAAGCTATTCGTTTCCAAGACAATCTTTACGGTACTGAAGAAGATTTTTATTTTGACGAACGCTTCCGCCGCTCGGAAGATTTTGAGTGCTGGCTGCGGATTACTGTTGCCACGAATTGGCAATTTCAAGGCATCCCTGATGCTCTAACCCTATATCGAGTCAATCTAGAAAGCCTCTCAACTGATTTGCGCGAGCAGTTGCGATCGTGGGAACAAGTGATGGAAAAAGCACGCGCTTATGCTCCAGAACAAATTGCTCGATGGGAAAAGCCAGCTAGAGCTTTTAATTTCAGGTATTTAGCGCATAGAGCAGTGATGTTGAAAACAGGCTCAATGGCTGTAGAGTTTATCAATCGAGCTGTGGTAAGTTACTGGCATATCGTACTTGAAGAGCCAGGTAGAACACTGCTAACTCTAGCGGCTGCTTATTCCTTATGGTTGCTACCTCAGCCTTTCTATCGCCAAGTTGAAGCTCTTGCGATAAAAATGAGAGCTACTTGGCAAAAACGTCAAATTCAAAAAGAGCAGTCTAGAAGATTGGTAACAGTAGCTGTCATTGCTGAGTCTTGGCAAAGATAGACTTGTAGATTGCGATCGCTAACCTTGTAGAGCGCGATCGCTCATTAAAATTTCCTTATTGAAACTTCCTAATTACCGCAGAATTCAGGGTAATGCACGCATTAGCAAGTAGCTGTTTTTAAGAGCATTGTCTCTTATTTCCGTATTTATACTGTATCCAATTTTAATATTTCTATTTCACGGTGACTGAGCTTACTACAGATTATATTCGATCGTCTTCAGCAAGATTACTGAAACATAAATCAGTGAAAATTCTCTTAGAAAGATATTAAATATTGCATTACTTTTAATTTATAGTTGCTGATATAAAATAATCATGAAATACTAATAAGTTAAATCGAAAGATACTGCGTTATCACATTACTATTGAATATTTATGTGCGATGTGAATGGGTTAATCGCCCTTTTTATACGAAATAATTTTGCAGGTTTATAACTCTATTTATCATATTTATCAAAAAAAAATTTGCAAAAGCGACTGCTACTGAATTTGACTGTTAAAGCAATTTCTCATTTTCTAATTGAAATCGGAGTACGTCATGATAAAAAATTGCGTTTGTCTGCAAAAGTGGAAGAAACTGGCTTTGCAAGTCATCATTAATATATCTGTATTATCACTTCCAGGCTGCGCGATCGCCAAACCTCCTGGAACAGGCTGGCAGATGACATTTCATGATGAATTCAATGGTACGACACTCAATACTCATAAGTGGAATACTTGCTACTGGTGGGCAACTACGGGCTGCAAGCTCAACGGAGATATGGAGATTCAATGGTATCAAACAGATGACGTAATAACTCGAAAAGGAAAACTGCGTTTACGCGCTCAACGGCGTAGTATGAATGGCTACAACTACACTGCTGGAATGGTCTCCTCTCATGACAAATATTCATTTAAATATGGCTATATAGAAATGCGAGCCAAAATGCCAAAAGGCAGTGGTCTATGGCCCGCATTCTGGCTCATCCCACAGCGAAGAAATGTGTGGCCTCCAGAGCTTGATGTTATGGAATATCTCGGTCACGATCCTCAAGGCGTTTACATGACCATCCACTATAAAACAGCTAACGGCAAGGCAAACTCAGGTACCTATTGGAATGGTCCTGATTTCTCTGCAGAATATCATACATTTGCCATGCAATGGGAGCCAGATCGCATCGTCTGGTATATAGATGGCGTGGAACGCAAGCGATATGAAGTTGCTGCAAACATTCCAGCAGAACCCTTGTACATTGTTGCCAACTTAGCAATCGGTCCTGCTTGGAAAAATATGCCTCCCGATCGCACGACATTTCCCAAGTACTATCTCATTGATTATATTAGAGTGTGGCAACGCAAGTAAGGACGATGATTGTAGCTTGCGTTGACTTTAGCCTGTAATAGAAACTCGTTTGGAGCGAGTTTTCACTCGCAATCAGCAAATGACGGGGATGACTTCAAGAACTACTTTGCTGTCAATTTCGCCGTACCTAGTGTCTGCTTAATTACGAACTTGGCAAGCGGAGCTAAACGTACAGATACTAGAGTTAGAAGCGATCGCGGATCGCGGTAGAAAATAGAGCGATCGCAAGCTAGTGGGACTTTGTAAGAAAGATGGAGCAAATTGAGCTAGAATGCGGGTAGGAGTTGCGTTTTACGTCAGTCTCGACAGGAGCAACGTAAGGTGAAAGATCAAGTACCAGCAGCGATGCCGCAGTGCTTTGAGAACTGGTGTCGTCGGTTTGATGATGTATTTTCGCGTCAGAAGCAGCGGCAGGAATTTCGTGTTTATCTAGGGGGACTGCTGGGTGAGAGTCAGCGCAAAAACCTGAGCCAACTGGTCACAAATACAGTAGATGGCTCCTACAACAGCCTCAGACATTTTCTCAACAATGCCCCTTGGGATGAAGTCAAGCTAAATAATCGGCGGTTGGAGGTGATGCACCAGTGTCGCCAGACGACCCCGAGTCAAGGTTTCACATTGATTGTAGATGATTCGGGACATCGCAAAAGTGGTGCGGCTACTGATGGGGTAGGACGGCAGTACATTGGGGAGATTGGCAAGACTGACAATGGTATTGTGCTGCTGACTACCTACTTGTATGATGGAGTGCGACGTCTGCCGTTAGATGTTGCACTCTATCAACACGCAAGTTTATTCGAGCAAGGCAAGGCAGACCCCAACTTCCAGAAAAAACCTGACCTGGCTCTAGACTTGGTTGACCAATGCTTGAAGCGCGGTTATCGACCGGGTGTGACTGTAATTGATGCAGGCTACGGTAATAACACGCCTTTTCTCAAGCAGTTGGAGTCGAGAAACCTAACTTACGTGGCAGCAATCGCCAAAAACCGCCAAGTTACTGCTCAAACATCAGGTGATGAGTCTGCTCGTAAGCAGGGATTAGAAGCTATTGCTCAAACCTTGGCAGTGGAGCAGTTCACACCTGTGCAACTCAATCTGGAGCAGCCCCGGACAGTTTGGGTGGCGCTGTTACCAGTTCACGTTCCGAAGCTCGAAGGCACTCGCTGGCTGGCGATTCAACTCAATGCCTCTAGTTTCGAGCAAGCGACGGAGGTGGATTACTTTCTCACCAATGCCTCTGACAACCAAGTCAGTGCGGCTTGGGTAGCTCAAACATATTCTGCTCGCAACTGGGTGGAGGTCTTCTATCGAGAAGCCAAGGGCTGGTTGGGTTTGAGTGAGTATCAAGTTCGGGATGCTCTGAGTATGAAGCGTCATTGGGTTTTAGTGTTCATCGCTTACACCTTCATCCTTTGGCATCAGTTGACCGGCGGATTCCGCAGACGTTGGGCAACCAAACCCTTACAAACCTTTGCCGAAGCATTGGAGGCATTCCGCACCGCAGTCGAGTTTCGTTTGGTCCGCTGGCTTAATGAGCATGTTGATGTATTTGCCTCTCACAGAGCTAAGTTCGGCTATATTTGGGCTTAGAAAGTTTTAAAGTCCCACTAGAGCGCGATCGATAAAATCGCAGGCTTGTTCTGTATCGCCAGATGTTATAGATAACCGAGCCAGATAGCGATACATATAAGCATATGCCGTTGAAAGAACTGGTTTCAATCGTTCTGGGGAGCGTCTATATGCATTCTCAATTGCGTGTTCGTAACAGAGTTGCATTTGCCGTACATTAAATGAAACTCCAGCGCGGCGAACTCGATAATAGCATAAGGTTTGGGGCAATCGATAGAAGTTCCAGTGCTGCATAGATGCAATTCTTAACCAGAAATCTAAATCCTCGCAACCGCGACCGCGTAACATTTCATTAAATCCACCTACTTGGTCAAATAAGCAACGACGAAAGACTGCGTTAGAGCCATGACCGATGAAGTTCTTGTAAAGCAAAGCTATGAGGGGATCGGATGCAATCGGCTGACCGCTAAGGTATATAAAGGTTGGATGCCCATCCTCACGAATTGCCCGCGAAGCACTATATACAACTCCTACCTCTGAAATACTATCGAGTAAAGCAATATGTGTTGCTAGCTTGTCAGGCTTGTAGACATCATCGGCATCCAGTAGAGCGATATAGTCAGTACGCGCATGGCGAACACCATAATTGCGAGCTGAAGAGAGACCACCATTCTGTTTTTGTAGCAACTGAAAGCGGCAGTCGCGTTGACAAAATAGTTTAACAATCTCTGCCGTATCGTCAGTAGAACCGTCATCAACAACAAGCACCTCAAATTCTTGCAAAGATTGACGCTCTAACGAAGTCAACGCATCCTTAATGTACGAACGAACGTTATAGGCGGGAACTACAACACTAACTTTAGGGGTAATCATCATGAAAAAACTCTACAATGAAATGTTGCGATCGAGCTGGTAATGTCCGATGCGGTTTGGAAAGTCACCAGCTATCTAATTGAACCAAGATGTCTGAATTTCTACAAAAGAGCGGTCGTTTTCGTAGGTAAAGACGCTCCTAAAGACATAGAGCGATCGAGTAAGACGACTTTTTCTTTGAAGTACTCGATCGTTTGTTGATTCAGCCATTTTTTCTGTAGTAAAACTTCATCTAGGTTCATTCCAGATAGTTGTTGCTCGGATTGAGCAATTTCAAGTTGTGTCTGAGTTAATAATCCTGCTGCAATTAGACAGTGACTCAAATGCTCCATGTTTGTAGTAACTGTAGTAGAAGAAGTGTATTGCAACTTGGAGTTTGAGCAGAAATTGTCTGAGCTGTCTTTAGCTTTCAAGCGAACTTGACTCATAGGTTGCATATATTCCACTTTGAGTGGAGATCCGTACAACTTGGCTAGAGCCACTTGAAACACAAACGCTGGATTACCAAATAAATAGCGTGCTGCTAGGCGCTTCGGTTCGCGACACAAACGATACAACCACTCCAATCCGATATCTGATAGCAATTTTGGGCAATCTGTGACAACACCTGCTAGTCTGTCAATAATTGCTCCGCCACACATAATTGCATGAACGTTGAGATAGTCGCGATGCAACCGAATCCAATTTTCTTGCAGTGGCATCCCCATACCCACTATTAAAATGTCAGGTTTTGCCGAGTTGATTTGTCGAATGACTGCCTCATTCTGATGAGGATCGTCCGTCTTAAAATATCCATGATGTCCAGACAATTTGAGGCTTGGATATTGTTTCCTTAGGCGATAGAGAGCTGCATCTAAATGCTGAGGCTTCGATCCCAGTAGAAAAACGGAAAAACCATGATGATAGCAATGTTGCAATAATGTCGGCATTAAGAGAGTATAGGAAACTCTATACTGTATGGGTAACTCCTAAGTACAGGACAAAAGCTTGCAAATGAAGAAAGAAAAAGGGTTTCATGAGAATTACCACATTCAGAACATAAAACCCTATGAATCAGGTTACTCTACTTCGAGATGCCTTGCGCCCTCATTTAGCTTGGCATGGTGCGCGACTAAGCTTTGTGGCAGCATTTCTCATAGCGCTGTTGCGAGTCAAAACTGTCAACTTCAGTGAATTGGCAACCGGATTCAGCGGCAAGACTCAAACCGATTCTCATTACAAACGACTCCAACGATTTTTCCGTCACTATGAAATGGACTACGCCGAAATTGCTCAAGCTGTTGTTACCCTAATGAATATTCCAGAACCCTGGGTACTTTCAATCGACCGTACCGAATGGCAGTTTGGAGAGTGTGTTTTCAATATCCTGATGCTGGGAGTTGTGCATGAGGGAGTTGCGTTTCCTGTGGTGTGGTGTTTACTGGACAAACGGGGGAATTCCAATAGCGATGAGCGGATGAAGTTGTTCAACCAATTTCTAGAGCGCTTTGGTGAGCGTGAAATTACTTGCCTGACCGCAGATCGAGAATTCGTTGGCAAGGATTGGTTTAGCTACCTACTTAGCGATCCGCTCACCCCGTTTCGTATCCGCATTCGCGAAAATCATAAACTTAGACATGGCTGTCAGAGTCTCAAAGTCAATGTCTTGTTTCAGAATCTACAGGTAGGACAGCACAAAGTTCTACGCCACAAAAGACAACTCTGGGGAGATTGGGTCTACATTGCCGCCTTGCGATTAGAGGATAATTCTTTACTAGTCGTTGCCACTCAAACCGCACCTAAATCAGCTATCTCCGACTACGCTCAACGATGGGGAATTGAAACACTTTTCGGCATTTTCAAAACTCGTGGTTTTTGTTTAGAATCTACCCATCTAACCGATTCTGAGCGTTTGAGTAAGCTGCTGGCACTGCTCTCATTAGCCTTATGTTGGGTCATCTTGACGGGTGAATGGTTACACCAACTCAAACCACTTACTATTAAAAAGCATGGACGCAGAGCTAAGAGCATTTTTCGTTATGGCTTTGACCATCTACGAAACATTGTTCTCAATCTGGAGCAGAAAATGGATGAGTTCTTGGATATTCTACAATTTTTGTCCTGTACTTAGGGGTAACTCTAATCCCATATACGACATTGCTTTTAAAATACCTGAGCCATCACAGTGAGCAATCTCTACCTCTTGGAGGAAATTATAAAACCAAGGAAGTTGCATTGAGAGGTTAAACCCGTGCGCGTTGTAATGTGCAATTACAATCTTTTTCCTTGTAAAGCACGCTGTATGAATTGCTTCAACAATAGCTGAAACAGTCATGCAGGTAACTCGTCGGTTCAACAGATGCACGTTGAGGTTTGGAAGCTCTTCGAGGTTATGAATGTTTAATTGTTCGAGCATTTCAATAAATAGTTGATTCAAAAGATTTTGTCAGCAATACTCAATTGAAGCCACAGCTATTCCTTTGTTAGAGCTAAACTCTTAGCTACGATGTTATAAAGTGTGTTACGTGGCTTCATAGGTGCAAGCCTCGACTCTACCTAATTCAATATTGGTTTATTTTCGGTTTTAAGTCAGAATTATCGCGGTGTCCTATTTTGAGTAAACATCTTGCTTAAATTCAAGTATGCCAGCAGCTTATTTGCGTTTGTGTTCAATAAAATGTCTAACTTAATGTGTGAGTTGTATGAATCGTTTGTCTTTTTGTTTGTTCTGAGCGGTTTATAAGTACTAGATTAATTTTAGAAAACTTCGCCTTAACGTTTGCTTGAAAATGATAAATTTATGCTATCCTAACCCTAGCCTTGCTATAAGAGTGAGGCAAATGTCTTACCTACATAGACTAGAAGCTTACACCAGCTCAATTTAAAGTTACATATGATTCTGACCCCGCCCAACATTCTTTATCCAAGTTACAAAGGAGTAAGAAAAAGAGCCATAGGTGGTAGGATTTATTTTACGTCAACTTGTAAAAATTTAGTAGGAAAAACTCAGTCAATTGATTTAACGGAAAGCTGGGATTCAGAAAAAGTATTAAAGAATCCTCATAAAGGCTGGTATCACCATTACTTCGATAATAGACTTTGGGAATAAAGAACGAAGTCTGATTCAGACTTAGAAAATTTTCCAGGTATGAACCATCTTTACCTTCGATTAGCCTGGAGTTATCTTGAACCTCAAGCAGGAAAATTTAATTGTTCAGTTATAGATAATGTTATTAATAAATGGATAGCAAAAGGTTATTCAAGTCTGAATCAGACTTCGTTCTTTATTCCCAAAGTCTATTATCGAAGTAATGGTGATACCAGCCTTTATGAGGATTCTTTAATACTTTTTCTGAATCCCAGCTTTCCGTTAAATCAATTGACTGAGTTTTTCCTACTAAATTTTACAAGTTGACGTAAAATAAATAATTATGAGGATCGAGATAAGATAATTAAAAGTATCAAAGTTTTTTCGTTAACTGATTAACCTTGCCTCTACGCTTTCTTTCAATAGCAGTTGTCATTATATACTCTTCGACTTACTCTGAGTTTACCATCAATAGTGTTGCTTTAAGCTAGTTTTGTAATTGTTTATAGGTACGTAGATAGAGATTATCTGAAGACAACTATACTAAAGAGACAAATACTTATTTTTCTTAATAATAGGTAGATTGTATTTCGGCGATTCTTAGAAATATATCAGTAGCTCGTACATTGTATACAAGTCAACCTATTTACACAATTAAATTCTATCATAGCATTTTTACGATTCTGCCCTTGACTGATTAAGTGATAAGCAAGTTTAACATTTGTTAATGATTGAAGCTCAATCAAAACCGAAAAGATAACAAAAGATTTTATAGAACTCCTCTCAGTTTGACTAACTCACACAAAAACGAATACAAATCATACAACTTTATAGTAAGTTATACCGATTTTTATACGCGATCGCAAACAGCCTATTTGCATACTTGAATTAGAAAGAGCTAATATCTTGAACTTCTTGTAATTTTCAACAAAATCCATCAACAAATGTTTTAAAACTAGCATTCTCTTAGTGCAGTTAGGATACAATCTACCTAATTTAGAAAACATAACTATTGTATAGGTTAATGAATTTATGAACAGTAGTAAGTATCGTAATCATAGAAACTTAGTAACGATTATTTCCTTTAGCTTTAATTTCTTGAATTTCAAGAGCTGGAAAATTATTTCTAGAGATAGATACAAGAATAATGAAACAAAAGAATCAACGACTGAAGCGATCGCCTCATCTTGCTTCCCAACTGCCTACTCCAATGCTTCTCAGTTCCTAAATAGTAACCACATTGCTCCTATAACTAAAAAATTAGTAGTGCATCCCTCTACTACTAGCCGTATCAAGCGCCTAACTGACATTTTGGGAGCTATAGTTGGGCTAGGAATTACCGCCGTCGTCGCGATTCCGATAGTCGTTGCCATGCAAATAGATAATCCTGGTTCCATCTTTTACAGCCAGATTCGTTACGGCTTGTACGGTCATCCTTTCCGAATTTGGAAATTCCGCTCAATGATACTTGACGCTGAACAATTGCAGCATCTAATCAAAAATGAAGCTCAAGGACAGATTTTCAAAAACTCAAACGATCCACGTATTACTCGTGTCGGTCGTTTTTTGCGCCGTACTAGTTTAGACGAACTACCACAGTTTTGGAACGTGTTGCTGGGGCAGATGAGCTTAGTCGGTACTCGACCACCCACAGTGAATGAAGTCGAACAATACGAACCTCACCATTGGCAACGGTTATGGGTTAAACCAGGAATAACCGGTGAGTGGCAGGTAAATGGACGTTCCAGTGTCAAAGATTTTGAAGCAATCATGCAGATGGATCTAGATTATCAATCTAAGTGGTCAGTTACTTATGATTTATATTTGTTATTAAAAACACTGCATGTTGTTCTTAATAAACGTGGCGCTTGCTAAGTAATAGCTTATTATTAGTGGTAGCTGTTTAGCTACCAGTAAATGCTTTCTTAAAAGTACAACATTGTTGAAGGGTGACAAGCTCAAATATATATTTGAATGCAGCAAAGAACTTTTAAAGCATGAAATACGTGTACGTGAACTGCTTTTAGCTTGTAACCAATTATCTATCATTGCTTTGCGTTCTGGAGCATAAAGTGTAAAATGAAAAATATGCAATTCATTATAACTATCTTCGCTACAACCTAGTCTATCGATAAAGTAGCATCTCTTTGTGACTTCTCTAAACAAACTTGAAATTTTTCGGCTAGCAATCGAACGTTTGGTTCTCGCATCATGTCTGCATGGAAAACAGAAAATTTATAAAGATAAATCCCATTAGTAACTACGTTACTCCAACCTAATTCAGAGTCGCGATCTAAACCTGGATAAACTTGATTAGAGATAAATAAATGTAATTGACCTTGTAAAGTTTTAGGAATATAGGCTCTTATTGCTTTACTATTAGCTAATTCAACATTTACAAGGTTCAAAGATGGAAGATTTTGCTGCAAAAACGGAGATGAAATCTGTAAAAATACTCAATTTGCCTACTCTAAAATGCCGTCAATTTTTTCTCTAAAATAAACTTTTTGTTTTTTTTACTCAAATCAAAAATTTCCTTCGTATAACAACAAAATCGGCTTGTGAATGAAAATTATTTATTCGACTTTACTGGATCTGAGAATAATTTAAGAGCATATGCGTTAACACTATCCAATAAAGCTAATAATGCAATTTTATGCCCTGTGCTATTCAATTGTTGAGCAATTTCAAAAGCTACCATACCTCCAAAAGAGTAACCGCATAAGAAGTAGGGACCTTCGGGCTGAATAGCTTGTATCTCATTTAAATAGAGAGTCGCCATTTCTATAACTGAAGTAAGAGGAGCCTGTCTTCCATCAATTCCTAATGCTTGTAATCCATAGCAAGGCTGATCCGGCTTTAAATAACGTATTAGATTTTTATAAAATAAGACGTTACCCGAAATATCATGAATGCAGAAAAGAGGAAGCTTTTGGGGTTACCTTGTTGAAGTGGAATTAGCGAATGCCAAGGCATACTATTATCATGCTGACTGACGTAGTAAATTAGCTAAATTTTCAATTGTTTGTGTATCTACAAAGATTGATGGGGATAACTGTTTGCCAAAAGCTTTCTCAATTTCCTTTAGCACCTGCATACCTATAATCGAGTGACCTCCCAATTCAAAAAAAGTTGTCTTTGATGTCGATAGGTTGAACACCTAAAACTTTTTCCCAAATTTTCGTTAGCTTAAGTTCCAACTCATCATGAGGAGCTACATATGTTTCTTTTGGTTCTTGCCTAATCTGAACTGGCGCAGGTAGTGCCTTGCGATCGACCTTATTGTTTGGCGTGAGGGGAAAAGCCTCTAGCACGACAAAGTTGGAGGGAACCATGTATTCGGGCAATCGAGCGAGTAAGTATTCTCGCAACTGTGAGTTAGCAGGCTGTTGTCCTGGCTGTGGTAACACGTAGGCAACCAGGCGCTTGTCACCCGGTACATCTTCGCGAACCACGATCGCTGCTTCTCGAACTGCCTCGTGGCGACTTAAAATTGTCTCAATTTCGCCTAGTTCGATGCGATAGCCCCGCACCTTGACTTGAAAGTCGATGCGACCGAGGAATTCTACGTTCCCATCCCTGCGGTAGCGTACCAAATCTCCCGTGCGGTAGAGACGGTCTGCCGGATTTTGGCTCAAAGGATTGGGAATAAACCGCTCTTGAGTTAACTCCGGTCGATTCAGATAACCGCGAGTCACACCTTCCCCCGATAAGAAGTTCGCCTGCAACTCCCACGGGAACAGGTTGTCCGTTCCGATCTAAAATATATATAGCTCAGTGTTAGCGATCGGACGACCGACGGGAACGATTCCATTTACTTGCGTCAGCGTATGAGTTGCCGACCAAATGGCGGTTTCTGTAGGACCGTACATATTGTGAACTTGTCCCGCCACAATCTGCTGGAGTTGGAGCGCCAAGGCTTCGGTCAAAGCTTCGCCGCCAACCATCATCTGACGCACGTGTTTCATCGCTTTGCGAGTAGCGGTATCGGCAATTAACAAACCTGCCATTGATGGAGTGCATTGTAGGTGTGTCACTTGATGGCGCTCGATCAGTCCCGCCACAGAGTGGTTCTGTGTTGGGGTTTCAGTCACGAGCGGTAGCTGGGACAAAACCAGATCGGTGTTAACTTTCATGTCTGCATTCTGGAGCGATAACGGCTTAGCAGCGGTACGCTCTTTCTTGGCATTGTAGATGACGACCTTAAACCCCGTGCTAGCGTCCAAAACAGCTCTAACACGGAAATATCAAACGACAAACTCGTGACGGCTAACCAGACTCCATGTGGGTTATGTTCGATAACTCCATCCATTCCCGTAAAGAAGTTGACTGCATTACGGTGTTCTACCATTACACCCTTCGGCTTGCCAGTAGAACCAGAGGTATAGATGACGTAGCTGAGATTTTCTGGCTTGACTCCACTATCGGGATTGGCGATCGCCTCTGGCTCGATCTCATCCCACATCGTATCGATGGGGATAACACTGACACCAGGCTCGACAACTAAATTGCTCATTAACTTTTGCTGGGTGACGATAACCGCAGCTTGAGAGTCTTGCAACATGAAGCTGATGCGCTCCTGTGGAAAGTCTGGATCGAGAGGAACGTAAGCACCCCCTGCTTTGTGTATTCCTAGCAACGCTACCATCATTAAGAGCGATCGCTCTACGTGCAATCCTACTAAAACGTCGGGACCTACGCCTTGTTGTTGTAAATAACGAGCTAGTTGATTGGCTTTGGCATTCAACTCTCCGTAGGTTAGATGTTGACCTTCAAAAACCACAGCAACCCTTTCTGGGTTTTGTACTACCTGCTGCTCAAATAACTGATGGATGCATTTATCCCGGGGATAGTTTGTCTGAGTATTATTAAATTCTACGAGTAGCTGCTGTTGCTCTTGTGTAGTTAGGAGAGATAATTCAGAAATGGGCTGTTGTGGGTTAGCAACTATACTTGCTAACAAAGTTTGGAAATGCCCGTTCATCCGTTCAATTGTGCCAGAATCAAATAGATTAGCGTTGTATAACCACCTTCCTTTTAATCCATTACTATTTTGTTCTACCATCAAAGCTAGATCGATCTTCGCTGTGTTATCTTCTATTCCCCAAGGACTTGTAGCTAAACTAGAAAGCTCTAGATCTTGTAAAAACACATTTTCGTTAAAGGTAAATGTTACTTGAAAGAGAGGTGAATAACTCGGATCTATCTCCAGTTGTAATTCTGTTATTAAGACTGAAAGAGAAACATTTTGATAGTTTTGCGCTGACAAAATAACTTCTCGTACTCGCTCTAGCAATTGCTGAAAGCTAGGGTTCCCAGACAAATCGGTGCGAAGAACTAGAGCATTAATAAAAGTTAAGTCTATTGATGAATGATTCTGGTTAGCAATAGGGGAACCTACTACGATATCTTCCGTACCTGTATAGCGATAAAGCAAAGTATCCAATGCCGCTAATAAAGTTGTAAATAAGGTGACACCTTCTCGCCTGCTTAATAAGCTAAGTGCTGTTGTTAGTTTCCGAGACAGCATAAATGATTGAAAACTATCTCGAAAAGTTCGATCTGTGCGTCGCGGTCGGTCGGTAGGGAGCGATAATAAAGGTGGCAAATCTGCTAGTTGTTGTTTCCAGTAGGCGCGTGAAGACTGTAGAGAGATCGATTGCTCAAAATCTTTTTTAGTAAACATAATACTTTCTTTGCTATATCGATTATTTAAAATCTTTTTTAGTAAACATAATACTTTCTTTACTATGTTGCTTACTTAGTTTTTTTATTTTTGAAATATTGTATTGAAATGAAAATTTCACAAAGTTCGGGTAGAATTGGAGGTGAGACTTAGACACATATTCATTACTTGTTGCTCGGTGCTTGTTGCTCTGTACGCTACTTATAACAGTATGCAAACGGACTGTTAGCGATCGCGTTCAGGAATATGTATGACTTAATGTATGAGTTGTATGATTTCTGTTCAAACAATAGAAACAGGATGTGCGATCGCACTCATCCAGCAGCATTAGAAAGTAGCAACACTTTTGACTTCAGCTACCCAATCTAACTTTCAGCACGAATGGTTTAGCATAAAAGCAAGTGGGACTTCAAAGGTTTGTTAATGGTTCGCGCCCAACCTTCGCTAGAATTTATTCCTCCAGCTCTCAATCCCTTTGTTCTGCGGGGAACTCAACTGCTGTTACCTGTCCTGCTGCGATCGCAAACAGCGATTACTCACATTCAAGCAGAGAATACAGAAGTTTTAGTCGATCTTTATCGCGCTTTTGGGGCTGGTAAAACTCGTTTTATCATGGCGTTCCGGCATCCCAGCCCTGACGATCCATTTTGTATGGCGTACTTACTGCATCGTCTCGTACCACGGGTAGCACGCCAACAGCAAATATTGCTACCACATCCAATTCACGCACATTTTCTTTACGATCGCGGTATTCCTTTGTGGGCGGGAGCGCATGTCAGTTGGTTGTTTGCCAACTTGGGTGGCATTCCCATTCATCGAGGCAAAGTCGATCGGCTCGGATTGCGAACAGCTCGAAATTTGCTAGTCAACGGCAGCTTCCCCATGGCAGTCGCTCCAGAAGGAGCCACTAACGGACACGGTGAAATAGTCAGTCCTTTGGAACCAGGCATTGCTCAGTTAGGATTTTGGGGCGTTGAAGATTTGCTGAATGCCGGACGCGCCGAACAAGTTTTCATCGTGCCAATTGGAATTAAGTATTCCTACGTTCAACCTGTTTGGAAACCTTTAGAAAAGCTATTGAGCGAATTGGAAACAGATAGTGGTTTGAAGCAAGGGGGGGAAAAAGAAAGAATTGCTTCAATGGATGAAGCCCTTCTTTACCAACGACTTTATCGATTGGGCGAACACCTGCTGTCCTTGATGGAAGAATTTTACACTCGGTTTTACCATCAAACGTTGCCAATTTCAGCTAATGCAATTGCTACCGATGCAGTGACAGCAGAAAATACTTCAGGATTAAAACTACCTAATTCCGAACGGGATTTTGCAGCGCGGTTGCAGGCACTCATGGATGCAGCATTGCAAGTAGCAGAGCAGTATTTCCACTTCCAACCTCAAGGTAGTGCGATCGAACGCTGTCGTCGTTTGGAACAAGCGGGCTGGGATTGGATTTATCGAGAAGATATTAAGCAAGTAGAAGCCCTGTCTCCTGTAGAGCGAGGATTAGCCGATCGCATTGCCCAGGAAGCTAGCCTGAGAATGTGGCATATGCGACTCGTAGAAAATTTTGTCGCAGTTACAGGCAAGTACGTTCGGGAGAAACCGACGATAGAGCGGTTTGCTGAAACAACTTTGTTGATGTGGGAAACAATCGCCCGAATTAAAGGTAGCAGTACTGTTCGTCGTCCTCGACTGGGCAAGCAATCAGTACAGATGACGGTAGGCGAACCAATTTCAGTTTCAGATCGCTGGCAAACATATCAAGCTAGTCGTCGCAGTGCTAAGCAAGCTGTTACAGATCTGACAAGAGATCTGCAAACTGCTTTAGAACAAACGATCTAACCTGCCGCTGAAATCTCCTCAAGGCGATCGCTCTTTCGATTTTTACTTTTTATTTCAACACGAGTCGTCTCTGAAAAATCTCGATAATTTAAAGATAGATCTCTTCTAAAGTTAAGGAGGAGGAGATGGCACAAGACTCGCATTCTAATTTTAGGAATTCTAATTTTTGGGATAAATATGTCAGAGCAACTCTAAGCCCGGTCATGCAAAATCCCAGACTGACACCAAAAATTTTATTTCTTTTGGCTGTAGTACCGTTTACCGTTGTTATCCTCGTGTGGGTGTTGACTCTGCTTGAGCAATAGAACCAGGTAAATTACGAGCTTGGTTGGAGGCGATCGCCATGATGGGATTGGGACTATTTTGGTTTTTTGTGTTCTGCTTTATTGTTTTGATGGGCTTAGCTCTTTTAGCGGAAGTCTTATTTTACAACGAAGAGCAGCACTTTTGATAGCATGTCTAGGCGTTTTTCTCTCGGTTCAAAACAGGGACTTTAAACCTTTGACCAACAACAGAGAAGCTGCGGGAATGACTTTGACTCCTCAGCGAAAACGGCGTTGCAAAGATCGCTTCTACTTGTGCGATCAATTCCTCGCACTCAATTGGCTTATGAACTATACCACTCACTAATTTCTGACATTCAACCGAAATAGAATCGCGACGACTAGGTGCAACTAGAATAACTGGTATGCCATCGTTGCGAGGATTTTGACGCATACAGCGCACGGCTTCCATCGCATCTATTCCTGGCATCATCAGATCTAGTAAAACGAGGTCGGGATTTTCTCGTTCTATCTGGGCGATCGCTGCTTCTCCCGAGTTTGCAAGTATAACTTCATAACCTTCAGCCTCCAAGATAACCTGGAGCAACAAAGCGTGGTCGTAAGCGTCATCGCAGACAAGAATACTTTTAGTACCGTTCTTGCCAAAACGAGTATATAAGTCCATTAGATGAAAATCCAGATAAATATAATTTGTTAAAAACAGGCTTTATTAAAACTACAGTTTTTGATATTTAAATTCCGCTATGATTCAATGGTTATAATTACTTACCAACAAAACTTAATATACCTCTTGCCCCAGGGCGAGCGCGATCTTGGGGTTATACCAATTCTGTTTATTTCTACACTAAATGAGATTCCCCCAACCCCCCTTAAAAAGGGGGGCTACAGGAAATCGTCTATAACATAGCTTTAGTAAAAGGGTATAACCCAATCATTGGCAAATCAGTTCGTAACCGTACTTAAAAAAATAAGTTCGCACCTGCGAACTTATCAACCCTCACTCATGCTTACTTTTTTAATTCTTTGCTCTCACGGGGGGCTGTTTTTCCTATCTCAAATTAGACTCTACATAAGTTTTCCGAGGGCTACGCGCTCCAACAACAGCACCAATCAGCGAGGCGATTAAACCCAGTAACGAACCAAATACGAACCACCACAAGCTTCTAGCAGTAGCATTGGCAATTTCACGAGCTTGTTCTGCACTGATATTAGGTAGGTTTTGCGGATTAATCCCTTGGACTTGGTTAGATATGACTCCAGCCGCATTGGAAGCAGCAGAAGCTGCCAAACCAAAAGCTCCCGTCACTCCTGAAGTTACCAGCCAAGAGCTAAGAGCTAAAGTGGTCGCCCAAAGAATTGCGCCGTTGAGCAGAGCTGTACTGCGATTCATTGGTCCACAGCCACGAGCTGTCACCCAACCGCCAATTAACAAAGAAATTAACAAACCAATAGCCGACCAAATTCCCAC
Source organism: Chroococcidiopsis sp. SAG 2025 (assembly GCF_032860985.1). Taxonomy (GTDB): domain Bacteria; phylum Cyanobacteriota; class Cyanobacteriia; order Cyanobacteriales; family Chroococcidiopsidaceae; genus Chroococcidiopsis. The sequence goes on along the minus strand of NZ_JAOCNC010000001.1, from coordinate 3,347,450 downwards.
GTTACCAGCAACATCAGCAGCGTTTGTTCTTGGTGCGCCAGAACCCGCAATGCTGGTTGCGCCAATCGCTGCAAATAAAGCACTTAAAATCAACTGAGTTGCTATTGCAATTACAATACCTGAAATAATTGGACCCCAGCGAATGCGATCGTGGTAATCGACAACGGGAGTGTTGGTAACGGTGCGTTCAGAAACAGCATCGTTAGTTGGTCTATTGACGTATGCCATATCCTAATTTACTTCCTCGATCCCTTAGAACTTAATGCCTATTTCTTTTTATGTAATAGGGATGTATTTTTAAATTTAAATTGAAATCTCTAACTTTGCTATCTATCAGTAGAAATATCCCTATAGAGTTATTCAATTTTTCTATAAAAAAAATTTGCTAGCAAGGCTTTGTGCTACATTGCACAGTGCATTTGGGAAAGAACAATGACTTCTATGAAATAAGTCGCGACGTAGTTTGGAGTCCCCACTTCAGTACGTATTTCGATTGATACGGTAGCAGTTACTACTTCTATCGCTGGCAGGATGGCTTACCCGAATTATTGAATCATGATGAACGAAATATTGCAGTTACGTTGTTGAGACAATCTGTTTGTAAATAGTCTTACAAACATCGCTCGAACAAAAATTTTTCCAACAGCGCGAATTTACAAAACTGCTATATCCCTCGGCACAGTCTAGCTAGATCGGGAGAAACAGAAAGTCTATGGAAAAAATCCACCCCCGCCGGAAGTGGACGCAGATAATGGCACTGGTGTTAACGGCATTACTGACACTGCCAATTCTTAATGCCTGTGGTGGCAGTCCGAACACGTCTGCACCTCCGCCTCCTGTTGCAGATAATGTTGGTAGAACGCAAACCTATCCTTCAAACCAACCCCAAGCAAGAAAGGGGCTGTCTACGGGACAAAAAATCGCGATTTTGGGTGGGGCTGCTGCACTCTACTACATCTACAATCAGCATAAAAATAGGAAAGGGCAAGGACCGCAAGGACAATACTACCTCTCCAAAAACGGGCGGATTTATTATCGCGATGCTCAAGGTCGTCCTCATTGGGTCACGCCGCCACCAGAGGGAATTCGAGTTCCAGAATCGGAGGCGCAACAGTACCGAGATTTCCAAGGATACAACAACAGATCGACAGGTCGCGACTTGACCGACTTGCAGCCAGCGCCAGCATTGTGACACTCGCGGCAGCAAAGGTATAGAACAGCAAGTGAAATAAAACAGTAGGAAGGAAAAATGAACTTTTTACAAAATATGTTTGGCGGTCAGGATGGAGAGCGAGATTACAGAGACTTTGTGAATCGATACGAACAGGGTTTACCGCACGAAGGCTATTCAGACGACGAAGTTTATAATCGATATCAACAAGTATCCAGACACGTACCTCCTGATATTTACCAAGAGTCCGCACAAGAAGCCTTTAGCCGCATGTCTCCACAAGAGCGGATGCAGTTTGGTCAATATCTTCAGCAGCAGACGCGGGGGCAAAACTACGATTTTCCCGACCTCAACCAAGATGGCATAGACGATCGCCTCCAAGACCCCAACTATCTTGCACGCGCAACGGGTAGCATCCATCAGCAACAACCAGACCTACTCGGTCAGCTAATGGGTGGTGCTACGGGGGCTATGATGGGTGGTCAAAGAGGTGGTAACTTATTTAGCAATCCGTTAGCAAAAGCAGCGATGGCTGGGATTGCAGCGATTGCTGCCAAGAAGATGATGGGTGGTGGTAGATCGGCAGATTACGGGCAGTACGGCAATGTCCGCCCTGCTAGCGAAGACCCCTACGGCGACCCAGCGGATTACGGGCAGTACGGGAACATTCGCCCCGCTAGCGAAGACCCCTACGGCGACCCCGCCGATCGCCGAGGATTGTGGTAGTAGATTATGTCCGTTCAAATAGCCACATCATCGTAGGGGCGGGTTTTCACAGAGATATTCCTACATAGTACGAATATCTCAATAAACCCACCCTTACAGAATTTACGGTCAATTAACCGGATATGAGATAACAAGCCAAATTTTAGATAATCGAGTAGATGGCGATCGCATCTTCAGTTGTTGCTGAGTGCGATCGCATCATCTTTTTTCCTTTTATATCGCCTATCTGTCTCCAACTAAAGCCGCTATACACAGCAGATTTTTCTCCAAACTACCAACCATCTACTACAAGCGGTTTTTGCTCGTCGAGCAGTTTTTGTAGTAGCTGAATACCTGTGGGAGTCCAATAGTACCTTTTTCTAGCATCGGTGTGATAATGAATTTCGATCGCAAAGTCGGAAGCATGTTTGGCTTTGGTTTTGGTCAGCCATTCTGGTGAAACCCCTAGACGACGGCTGACTTCTTTTGTCGGTAAAGAGTTTGCCGGAATACCAGATAATTTTTTTTGTGCTTTCAAACTTTTTTCTAATTTTAGACAATGTAATTGCTCGATTCCCGCTTCCATCCAATGCACGATTCCTGCTGCATCCTTGTAGTAATGAGTGTCAGTCAAGAATCGGTCTGGATGCTGATATCGTTGAGCGTGACACCAACTCAAGGAACATCCCAATTGGGCAGCGACTTGGGCAGTTGTTTGGGTTTTTGGCTGGGACGATTGTAGCTGGACGGAGGTTTGAGAGCAGTCGGTTCCAGGAACAACTGGATTTGCTACAACTGAATTTGCTACAACTGGATTTGCTAATTCAGTTAATACAGAAGTAACACACCTCAAATCAGAAATTTTCCTCTCCTCTTGTCCTCCACTGCGTGTATCGATGATTTTTGGTTGATAAGCAACAGAATTTATTGGAATTTGAACTCGATTTATGTGTTTCAATCGAGCAAATATAGCTGCGATCGCCTGCACAATTGTTGACTTCAAGTTTTGCAACTGCAAGGCTAAATTCCTCAAGACTGAATGACAGGCTTGCAATAAGTTGTCTTTTGTAATGCTTATCCAGTTCAGAAATCCCTCAGTTTTTTGTTTTACTAAAGTTTTAACTTGAGTATGAATTAATGATATTTTTGTGCTATTAGTATGAATTGAACTAACTGGTTTGAGGTATTTTGTATAGTCTGACTTAAGCGATCGCGGGTCCCATCCTCCCATCTTTTTTGGAGATTCAACTAAGGATTGAATTGGTTGAATTTCACTTGAAAGCGCAGTTATTTTCGCTGCTGGCTCCAATCGATCTGCTGCTTGCGCTTCAGGAGATTCTTCCACAAGCTCTGATTTTAAGTCTGTTGCTAACAAAGGGCGATCGATCGCCTTAGCAACTTCAGCACATTCTCTCACAGCTCCCTGTTCTAAGTCTGTTACAACTAGATCGATCGCCTGACCAACTCCAGGAGATGCTCTCATAGCCCCCCTTAAAAAGGGGGGTTGGGGAGATCTTTCCTTCAACCAAGAAACAATCGAATTGAGCAGTTGATGAGAACTAGAATGTCGCTCGACCGAATTCGTATGATGCGATTCTACCAACTGTTCGTTAGAGAGAACTGTTTCTAAGTTAGGGATATTTCTAAACTCTTTTAAGCTGCAAATTTTCTTCATCTTTCTTGCCAACTCTGGAATTGGGTCAGGGAGTTGGGCTAAAGATTTAAAGATATCTCCCGTATCAGGATTTTGAAAATCTGTCCGTGAAAATAGTAATCCTTCTCTGGTATCTAATTGATAAACTTCCCAGAGTTTTTTATCTTCTGCTAGAGCTAGAATAGATAAATAGATTGCTAATTGAGGAAAAAATCAATTTCCAAACATCTTTTTTCTAAAGATTTTCTCAAAGGATGTTGGTAATCGGACAATCCTTTAATATTATCATCAACAGAATGACGATCTTCTGAAAAGTAGAGACTGTCATAATCAATGAGTTTGAGCGCCAACTGTTGAAAAGATTTAACTACCAAAACATTACCATGTTGCAGATCGCCGTGAGCAATACCAGCGTCGTATAAGTTCTTGCACAGTTCTCGCCATCGATCTGCCAAAGAAAGCAAAACATTTTTTTTACCAAGATTTGCTTTGATAAACTTTTTTAAGTTTTCTCCTTCCACCCATTCCATTTTCAGAATTGGATAGCAATCACCTTGAACTCTAATTCCTGCTTCCAAAAAGGTAGAATCTACAAAATAATTTCGACAAGAACTATTTTTTAATCGGGCTAAAGCCTGTTTATAGTGATTTTTGACTTCAAAGTTACTTCGGTAGAAACATCTCACAGCCCAAAGTTTGTGAGGTGATGAAGTTTCAAATTTAAAAGCAATGGCGAAACTTCCAGCAGCCGACCAAATATCTTTAGTACCATCAGGCTTAATTCTTTCTACTGCTTTTCCCGTAACCAAGCTTGCATCCAAATCGCGCTCAATTTTGGTTTGAGGATCTTTTTTACGGAAAGCAAATTGAGGATTGCGAATTGCACTACAGTACTCTGAACGACTGGGATATTTCATAATTCAGTTATTAGGGAGCAGGGAGCAGGGAGCAGGGAGCAGGGAGTAGGGAAGAACGTACCTCCGAATCACGCACAAATGACAAATGATAAATGGCTACTCACGACTGACTTCTACTAGTACTAAGGTTGTATCATCGTTCTTAATCAGTTTTTGTTGTCTGAGTTTGTTAATAAAGCCAGCGAAATCATGTCGATCTTGAAATTGAAACGCCTTTTTCCAGTCTTCTCCTTGGGCTTCATAATCTGATATAAGCCATTGAGATAAGGCATCTGTTGCTAGTAAGAAGATGTCTCCGTACTCGTACCATCCTGCGGTAAATTGAGGCGGAAATGAAGTGTATTCTGGTAAACTTTCAAAACAGAGTGTTGTGCCTTTAAACTCTTGTGCAGCGGTCAGAGGAAAGGTGAGGAGATTGCGAGTCTCCTGCTCTAGTTTAAATAAACAAGTATCTCCTATGGCGACAGCTTGCCACTGACTTTTGGCATAATGCTCTAAGTTTTGTAGCTCTAAATTTTGTAGTTGTAACCCCAAGAATGTAGCTGAGCCTCGATTTTTGATTTCCGAGCCTCCTTGCCACCATTTACGATTAGGAGATTGAAGTTTGGTCAAGTAATATTGTCGCCAAATTTCTTGGGATGGCTGCAACCATTTCTCGTGCGATCGCCGGATGCTCTCAATCGGGTTTTCTGCTACACTTTGGCAAAAAGATTTGACGAGAATTTCCGCCCATTTTTGCGGGTATAGCGAAGTACTAGCCCCGTCTGCTAGAGCTACTAAACTACCATCGGGGCTGTTCTCAAAGCGATCTTGAATGTTTCGCTCTAGTTCGCCAACTTTAGGTAGAGAGAAATAGCGGATTTCATAAGACATTGAATTTAGGTAGATAATCTACCCGCGAAATTCTGCTTTTGTTCCTATTTCTAATAGTTGAATCAGGGTTTCGAGTTTGGCATTATACACAAAACCTTTGGCATATGGAGTTGGATTTAACCCAGATGCCGCAGCTCGTTCGAGCATATTTGGAGGTAATTCGCTGGAAGTTTCAAATAAAAATTGAGCGTAACTATCTCCCTTGGGTAACTGAGTGGGAGCAGCGGGAAGGACGACTTCTTGTACTGCATTACCAGAGATATGAGCGTTGAGTAACAAAGTCTTGCCATCCTCCGTTTCTAGTCCAGCCAGAGCCTCAGCTGCTTTGCGGGTTGTGGGTAGGGAGTCCGCTTCGCCATCGGTAATATTAATCACAACAGGGGGAAAGCTGGAGGGATGCGTTTCAATCCAGTCTTGGACTAACTGATGTGCCATTTCAAATGCTTCTGTCATCGGAGTTTCTCCCACCGCCGCAGGTTCGATCCAGATCGGAAATTGGTCGTCGATTTCTACTAATCCGCCTGCTCCATCCGATACTTTTCTTTTTATCGTTTCGACTCGCAAGCAATTTTCGGTGAGTTCTTGAATGGTGACGACTGGCTTCGCGGCTAATGCTCCCGAAAAAGCGTTGACGGCTGCATCTTTTAGCTTGCCATAGCCCAATACTGAGATGTCGCAGCTATTCTTGATATCCTCGCCATCGGTACAGGCTAAGACTGTCTCTCGCAATACCCGATTCACAGCCTTAGCGCATTCTTTCGATTTAGTGCCTGCGGAACCAAACGGATAGCACATAGAGAAAGATTGATCGATCAGGATGACTAGGTATCCCGGCGTAGCACGACTAATTTCTTGGGTGTAAGACATAGCAGTTAAGTCCCAAAGATTTGTGGGAGCGATTATACAAAATCTCCCAACTTGGCTAAATGACTGACTGCGCCTGGTAGATTAGTGTTGGCGATCTAAAATCTATTTTTGGCGATCGCAAAGTTTTAAAGTTGTATTGCCAATAATTAACAACTCAATTACATATATTCACAGGAAACTCATTCTATGCAAAAAATTCGCATCGGTAACGGCTACGACATCCACCAACTAACTACAGAACGCCGCCTAATTTTGGGAGGGGTAGAAATTCCGCACGAATTGGGATTGTTAGGACATAGCGATGCCGACGTACTCACCCATGCGATTATGGATGCCATGCTGGGGGCGCTGAGTCTGGGCGATATTGGCTTGTATTTCCCCCCGTCCGATCCGCAATGGAAGGGTGCAGATAGTTTGGTACTGCTGAGTAAAGTCAACCAACTGATTCAAGAACGGGGTTGGCAAATTGGTAATATCGATTCCGTCGTCGTAGCAGAACGTCCGAAACTAAAACCTCATATTACAGCCATGCGCGATCGCCTTGCCACCGTCCTGCAAGTGCAGCCAGAACAAATCGGAATCAAAGCGACTACCAACGAAAAATTGGGTCCCGAAGGACGCGAAGAGGGAATCTGCGCCTATGCTGTTGCTTTGTTAGTGCAGTAATTGTTATTTGTCATTTGTATTTATTCCCCCTTGTCCCCTTGTCCCCTTGTCTCCCTTGTCCCCTTGTCTTCCTGCTTCCCTACTCCCTGCTCCCTGTCAACGCTCCACCACAACTGGAACCACTTCCAGCCGTGCAGCCGTAACAATAGGGTGCGGTTTGAATTTCATCAATGACATCTAAAGTTCCTGCTGCCAAAATTTTCGCCACTGTTAAAGTTTCCCCGGCGCGAGTTTTGGCTGGCACATTCATCATTTGATTAAAATCACAGTCGTAGATATTACCTAAATAATCTACAGAAAGTTCATCCCGACACATTAAGTGTTCTACTGTGTTCGGATTAAAATTAGATTCTAGAAACTCTAAGTAGGGAGCATAAAGTTTCTTTCGTTGTAAATACGTTAGCGTGCGTCCTACTGGTAAGTTAGTAATTGTAAATAAGTTATTGAATGTAATTCCAAAATGTTCTTGCAAAAAACTTTTATAATCTTTTTCCAGCTTGTGTTGGTCGGGAGTCAGAGAGAAGCGATCGCTGACTGGTAGTTGAGGATTGTATACTAAGTCGAGAATTAATTCAGGCTCTTTACCATAACCCAATCGATTTAGGGTTTGTATTGCTGCGATCGAAGCATCGAAAACTCCTCGTCCCCGCATTTTATCTACGTTTGTAGCCATATAGCAGGGGAGTGAAGCAACGATTCTCGTTTGATGTCGAGTGCAGTATTCTGGCAAATCTTCAAAACCAGGTTCAAAGTAAATCGTTAAATTAGATCTAACAATAACTTGCTTACCATGTTGGCGTGCGGCTTCAACTATAGGTCTAAAACCGTAATTCATTTCTGGTGCGCCACCAGTTAAATCGACAATTTTAATTTCAGGAAATCGTTCGATGATTTGACTTAATTGGTTGCAAATTTCCGGTGACAGTTCCTCTGTCCGTTTTGGACTTGCCTCAACATGACAATGAGTACAAGCCAGGTTACAGCGCTTACCTAAATTTATTTGTAAAACTTTGATTTGACTTTTAGTTAAAGGAGATTTTAATTTACGAGCGAAAGGTGTAATTGATGTTTGAATCATGATTTGACAAGTACTTTTCTTTTGCGATCGATAGTTAATGGTCAATTTTCGATTCATCTCAACCATCAACCATCAACCATCAACCATTAACTAACTATTAACTAACAACATCCGCCCCCAGTATAGTGCCAAGTTGAATTAGTCACTATAACTTCAGTTGGCATCAAAGCAGCGAGTTTGGCTGCTGTTTTGTCGCAGACTGCGGCTGGAATTCCTTGTTGAAGTACGTGTCCGGCTGAGTCATCAAAAAAGGGTTCTGTACCAGCATAAATTGCTGTTTTACCTGTAAAAATACAGGCTCCATCCTCGGGGATTGGTACTTTGAAAGATACAGAATCGAGACTTTCTAAAAGCAAGTCTTCTTCCAGGTTATATGTATGACAATCTAACAACCGATAGGGACGACGCGCCCGAATTTCAACTTGTCCAAAACCAGCATCTACGATCGTCTGGGTATACTCATCATATGTGAGTGCGCCCGACAGACACATCGCCCGCAGTCTTTCATCTTGTTGTAGGTGAACTGGAATCGGACGAGTGGCAATTGGATCGCTCATTTGCAAGCGTCCGCCTGGTTTTAGCACTCGCCAAGCTTCTTTTAAAGCAAGAGTTAAATCTGCTGGCTCAAATATATTAAACAGACAGTTCTGCGCTACTACATCCACAGATGCATCTGGCATGGGGAGATTAAAAGCATCACCTGCCCGAATTTCGACAAAACTAGGATCGAACCAAGGATTTTCTGGCACAGCAGCTTGTAGGTTCCGTGTAGCTGCTTCGCGCATGGCTGCAACCGGATCGACAGCAATCACAGCACCAGGACGGCGAGAAAAATAAGCGAATTGTAATGCCTCTAAACCACCACCAACGCCTACATATATTACTGTCGGTTGGTTGGCTAGTTCGGTAGAGTGGACAGTTGTACCGCAACCGTAGTTCATCTCCTGCATTGCCAGGGGAATTTTGAGTCCAGGTAGTTGCAGGGGACTGCTTTGCACGCAGCATAGACCGATTTGGGGTGTTTCTGCGACTTCGGAGTAAAACTTTGCTGTTGTCTCTAAATAACTCATTGTCAGCTGGAGTAAAATGCCCAGGTGAATATGATATATTCTTTGGCACTGTGTTCTACTCTAGCGAATTTTTACTCTCGCGAATCCTCATAAAGAAGTAGCAGTTGACGTTTTGAGGCAGCAGAGAGGAACTGGCGATCTCGTCCTGGTGCGGAAGCTAGGGAAAATCAATGTCAAAGCGATCGATTTTTTGTTGCTTGTTCTAAAAAATGACGTACGCCTTCGCTCATTTGTAATAGATTAGGTTCGATTTTTTTACCTAAAAAATCCTCAACCACATGGGCTATAGTCCCAGTCAGAAACCAAGGGACTCCCTTCATCTGATGCGGATCGATACTCATTTTTCCCCGACTCTGAATTAAAGTTGTATCGCCCTCAGCAATGAATTGATTTTTCCCACCACAATGTACAGCTTCTGTGAAAGCATGAGTTTTGATTTGCCATTCCAGCGTTAGATTTGACTCATCCCAGGTGTTGTACTCCGTCCAAGACAGCATATCTTCGCTGAGAATTGCTCTAGCTGCGGCAGGAATTTCACCGCCACCATGCCATTCATTTATTGTGTAAACTTTACCATTTTCTTCGCGCCGAGATTTGATTTGAACCGATCGCACGTTATGCATGTAGGGAATGAGATCGTTCAGCTTATCTCGGTATGTAGCGTAGACAAGGTGACAAGGGAAAGGAATGCGGGTATCAGCCGAAATATTTGTCATTTAGTTTAAAGTTTCTTAAATACAGTCGTAGCTAATCCTAAAGATTGTAAAAAAGCGATCGCCTTTTTACAATCCGCCAGAGAATTAGCTAACTGAGTATAACCCTTGGTGTAACCCTGCAACTACAGTTTTGTCTCTTTTAGGAGTTACGCACTTGAAGCTTCAGATCTCGATCCCCCCTAACCTCCCTTAAGAAGGGGGGAATTTAAAGCCCTGTTTTTATCTCAGATTGGGAGATCTCTTTTAAATTACTTGAATGACTCTAGTTGATCGACTCGCAACCAAATATTCGGAGTTGGTACGTGTCCAAATACGACTAACGCATAGTCACCTTTAATATCTAAAACTTCTCCTTTGGTTTCAAAAATATAGCTGGGAAAGCGAGAATCGCTAGCTTTTGCTTCTAGGCTATTTTCTAGCTGTTCGCGCACGGCACGAACCATCTCCCCTCTTTTAATCGCCATATGCTGCTCTTTCAAATTGCTAAACTATATTCTTTTCGCATTTTACAGTTATCAGGGAGCAGGGAGCAGGGAGTAGGGAGCAGGGAATTGATATTAATTCCGAATTCCGAATTCCGAATTCCGAATTCCCTCGCCCCTCATTTCTGGCATTGCGGACAGAAGTGAGCCGATCGCCCAGCTAAACGTAGTTTTAGTATGGGAGTATTGCAAATGTGGCAGGGTTTGCCCGCTCGGTTATAAACCCAAGCTACACCGCCATAATTACCGTTAACGCCTTGGACGTTGAGAAAATTACTAAAAGTCGTCCCACCAGCGTTGATACTCGCTTCTAACACTTCAAGAATCGCGGTTCGCAGGCACGATATTTGTGGCGATCGCAAATCCGCACATAAAGTCTGGGGTTGCACGCCAGCGCGAAACAGCGCTTCGTCAGCGTAGATGTTACCGATTCCTGCAACGATTGATTGGTCTAATAAGGCATTTTTGATCGGACGACGGCGATCGCGCAATTTTGCCGCAAAATACTCCACAGAAAAATCTGGCGAAAACGGATCGGGTCCCAATGTTGCTAATCCCGTTACGACTGATTCAACTGCTCGTTCTGGAGGAACCCACCACATCTGTCCGAAGGTGCGTTGATCGACGAAGCGTAATTCCCAATTCTCGGCAAAAAATAATCGGACTCGCGTATGTTTGTGTAAAGGCTCGTCCCGTGGAAGCCATAACAGCTGTCCAGTCATTCGTAAATGAACACCTAAGAATTCCGAATTCGGAATAGACGCTGACGCTACACTTCGTGAATGGAATTCGGAATTAATGCGTGAATTGCTCCCCTGCTCCCCTACTCCCCTGCTCCCTTTGACTAACTCTGCCAGTAAATACTTTCCGCGTCGATGCCATTGAGCGATCGCTTTTCCTGAGATCCCGTTGAGAAAATCTGCCACAGAAAACGGGTAGGCGATGGTGCGATCGAGCAACACATCCCCACCCGTAATTTCTCGATTCAGAGTGACTTGATTTGCACCCCGTCGAACTGTTTCTACCTCTGGCAATTCAGGCACGATTTATCGTTTTTCGGTTCCCTGATTGCCACCACCTTCTACTAGTGGATCGCTACTACCGGATTCTTGTACGGCAGTACCTTTAGCTGTAGATTGTCCAGCTTGTCCTGTTTTGCGGATATCTTCCTGAATTGGAGTTTGCTGACCACCAGAAGCCACAGGCGTAGCCTTCTTCGCTTTAGCTTTTGGTTTTTCTACTTCTAGAAGTTCAAAATCAGCAAAGTTGTTAGTGTTTACGCCAGCATAGTTCACTTTATCAAAGCGAACGATGACTGGATACTTGATGCCGCTTTTGTCAACAGAAGCAACAAGACCAACATCTTGATACCAGTAGGATTCTCTTCTTAAGATCCGCACTTTAGAACCACGTTCAACCATGAGTATCTTCCCTGTTATAGATAATTGCTAATCGAGCGGGTTAATAGCATCAAGATACAATGTTTTGGTAATCTCACAATCAACTGTTAAGTTATCTGAAGGGGTGAGGAGTGAGGAGCGAGGGAGAAAGGACAAGGGAGACAAGGGAGACAAGGGAGAGTGAGGAGAAAATTCTTCGAGTGACCTCCCACACTTCCCACACCTCCTACACTTCCCCCACTTCCCACACCACGCACCACTCTCTTTCCCTTACTCCTCACTCCTCGCTCCTCATCCCTATCCTTGCCAGCGCACTTGGACGAAGTGGGCAGTGCGTCCAGCTTCATCGCGAAAAGCTGTAATCTCAACTATTTCTAAATTGAAGGGAATCGCTGTTGTGACGTAGCGCTGTGCTAGCATTCCCAGTTCGGGGGTTAAATTGGCGGCGGCTGTTGCTGCTACTCCTAACCCCAACATCTGCTCGATCGGCGATCGCGGTAGCAGCAGATGCATACCCATGACTAATCCCAAGCCTAGCAACAATCCTACCGACACATTCGTACCGCAACGGGGATGCAAGGCTAAATTCCACTCTCCATTGGTAAGACGCTGAAGGGCAGCCAGCACTGCCCGCTGTAGTTCGATTTTATTCACCTGACCGTAAATGTAAAAGCCTCGTTCCGTAGATAGACCGCCTAACGATTCGTTGTCTGTTTGCTGGGACGAAAAATGAGGATATGGCGATCGCCCTGACTGGCTTAAGAGCCAAACTGTAGCGTGTTCTAGCGCATGAACTTGCCTCAGCATCAATAGTTCTTTCAACCCAGGAAGAAAGGGAAGATGCTTGACCAAATCCACGTCTTGGGTAGGTTGAGGAATATTCTCCTCAAAATTGAACCAAGGGATTAACGATTCAAAAACGTTGTCTGGGGCAAAATTATTCATACCAACACCGCTAGTAGCAGCCCGATCGGAGACTTTTCTCTTAATCTAGCGCTTACTGCTTTAAAGCAGTCGAGCCGCGAAATTTCGCGACTCGACTATTGTTAGAAAATTTAATTACTAGAAAACTTCGCGATCGCCACTCACGGGTAAAGGGCAGCAGTTAACATCGTTAAGACAGACTTTTCCCCACTGTAAAGCCCATCGCACCAAAGATACGCGATTTTCTGTAGCTGTTTTAGTCAAAATATTACTAATGTGATTGTCAACAGTACGCTTGCTAATTTCCAATTTTTCTGCTATTTCCTGATTGGTCAAGCCAGCAGCTACCAAATCGATGATTTGTAGCTCTCTTTCTGACAGGGAAACAGGGTTTTGAGACTCGCCACCAGCCATGAAGTATTTTTTCCTTAGTAGATCTACTCACGCTCCTCTTTCAATTCTAGAGGATTCTTCTAGTGACGATCCTCTATCGTTTTAGAAGTTCGACTAGTATTTTTGCTCTATGAGCCGACATCGGAGCAAAAAGAGAACTGTAATAAATTTAGTAAAGCTTAATTAAGTAATATTTGTTACTTAAAGAGGGAGTAGTCATTTGTCATTTGTCATTGGTCTCTCCTTCTGCTCCCTGCTGCCTACTCCCTACTCCCTACTCCCAGCTCGTCCCTGCTCCCTTTTCACTGACAACTGTTTCTGTTGTAGGGTATTGGTAAAGTCGTACATTCATTAAATGCTGGCTGGAATGAGTAATTCTCGCGTGCTGTGCTTGGGTGAAATTCTGTTCGATCTCATTGCCGCTCAACTAGGGCGATCGCTCGAACAAGTTGAGTCTTGGACACCCTATCCTGGTGGCGCACCTGCTAATGTCGCCTGTGCTTTGGTCAAACTCGGTACAACTTCTAGTTTCATTGGCTGTGTGGGTAAAGATGAACCAGGAAATACCTTAGTAGAGTTACTGCAAACTGTAGGAGTCGATACAACGGGGATTCAACGCCATCCAACAGCACCAACAAGGCAAATCTATGTTACCCGCACTGAGTCGGGCGATCGCATTTTTGCAGGTTTTGCCGACTACGACACGGCAGAATTTGCCGATACGCATCTACAAGCGTCTGCTTTGCCTGTATCTTTATTTGAGGACGCTGACTTTCTCGTATTGGGAACTTTAGAACTTGCTTATCCCGAGAGTGGTGCTAGCGTCCGCCGCGCTTTACAACTCGCAGACCAATACAACGCCAAAATTTTGTTAGATGTCAACTGGCGACCTGTATTTTGGCAAGATCCCGATAAAGCTGTAGCAACAATCTTAGAAATCGTACCGCAAGTCGATTTTCTCAAACTTTCCAAAGAAGAAGCACTCTTGCTGTTCCAAACAGCCGATCCAGGGGCGATCGCCTATCGCCTCAATACCGTCGAAGGAGTGCTGATCACGGATGGAGAAAATGGTTGCGCTTATTGTTTGTCGGAAAATGAGGGTAAAGTCCCTAGTTTTTCCGTTCCTGTCGTCGAAACCACTGGTGCGGGTGACAGCTTTGTAGCTGGCTTTGTCCATCAGTTATGTCAACGGGGTATTCACAGCCTCGCTGATGCTGCAATTGCCAAACAGGTTGTCACCTATGCTAGTGCGGCAGGGGCGCTGACGACAACCAAACCAGGCGCGATCGCCTCCCAACCCACCGCCGCAGAAGTGGAAGCTTTTTTAACAAGGAATGAGGGGTAAGAAAGTGGTGCGTGAAGAAGGGGTGTGGGGTGTGGGGTGTAGGGGAGCCAGTGCGGTCTTGGAGGTGGCGCTATCGCGGACTTCGTCGCCCTCCGTTGAAGCAACTGGCGCTATCAGGGTGTAAGGTTGAATTGTGACTTGTGACTTGTGACTTGTGACTTGTGACTTGTGACTTGTAATTGCTCCGCGACTCTCCCTTTCCCCTGCTCCCTTACTTAAGGAGTTGGTGCTGACTGAGTATTGCCTGGGGAAGAAGGGGTTGGGAAGGAAGGATTTTGCTGGCTGGTGGGAGCAGATGTTTGTGGAGCAACACTGCTAGAACCATTGCGAGGAGAAGCATTCATGCCATTGCTAGTACCACTCAAGCCGCTAGGAGCGATCGCGCTTTGGCTGGGAATTGCTGAGGTATTACCAGGAAGGTTTGTCGCGTTGGGATTAGCGCCTGTCGTTCCATTACCGCTATTCGGGCTGAAGGGGTTGAGATAGGTAAAGTTGTTGCCTTTAGCAGGTTCGAGATTAGATAACCGGGACGATGACGAAGATGTAGACGAGCCACCAGCACCACGACTGTAGGCAGTTGATAAATTACTACTACTGCCAGGGCTAGCACTATAGGGGCTGTTACTAATGCTATTAGGAGACTGGTAACGACCCATTGTTGATTGAGAGTAAGGGCTGTCTACATTATTGGATAAAGAATCGTTTAATGACGCAGGCGATCGCCGCTGATTTGCGACTCTTTCATCTAGCGGATCTGTGGTATCTAGAGTACTACTACCATTGCCACTAGAGGAATTTGTACTAGTTTCACCAAAAGCAGAGTCGCTACCCGATGCAGTTTCAGTACCACTATCTGAAGGGAGATCGATAGGATTTGCGGTGTCAAGGGGTGTGCCTTGACTCGGTTCGGCGTTGTTTTCCCCTGAAGGATTTTGTCCGCCGTTTGGATTGCCAACAGCACCACCTGTACTCACAGCAGGTGGACGGGATGGCTGTAGCGACAACAAAGGAATGCACAGCAAGAGTCCACCACCTAAAACTGCCGCGATCGCCATCACAATTTTTTGCTGCGGACTCAAATAATTATAGGTTCTGACAATATTACGAATATTCATTTCAATATTTCCTCTATTTCCATTTGGACTATACATTTGATGAGTAATTCGTCACTTGCAACTACCAATGACAAATGACGAATGACCAATGACGTATTACAAAAACTCTCTTGGATCGGTGACGTAACCTGTCAAGGCAGAAGCGGCGGCGGTGTAGGGGGAAGCGAGATAAATTTGCGCTGACTTATCACCCATGCGACCGGGGAAGTTACGGTTAGTCGTAGAAACGCAAACTTCCGGCTTGTTCATCCGCCCGAAAGTATCTTTTGGTCCTCCCAAACAAGCGGCGCAGGAGGGCGCTGTGGGTTCGATACATCCAGCTTGCAGGAAGATTTCTGATAGAGTCTGCCCTTCGTACTTGATCGTAAATAAGTCGTTGTAGACTTTTTGCGTGGCAGGTACGAGGTAGGTAGGTACTTTGACTTGCTGTCCTTTGAAAATATGGGCGGCGTGGATAAAGTCTTCAGTTTTACCCCCCGTGCAGGAACCAATGTACACGCGATCGATTTTGACATCACTGCATTCTCGTGCCAAGGCGCGATTGTCTGGAGAGTGGGGTTGAGCGACAACTGGCTCTAACTGCGAGACATCGTAACGGCGATCGCTGTAGAATTTGGCATCGGAGTCGGTGTAGACTGGCTCGAATGGTTTGTCGGTACGGGTGCGGACGTACTCGAAGGTGGTATCATCAGCCGCGATCGTGCCATTTTTGCCCCCAGCTTCGATCGCCATATTACATAAGGTCATGCGGTCTTCCATTGTCATACGGTTGACGGTTTCCCCGGCAAATTCCATCGTCCGATAGTTGGCTCCAGCGACGCTAATATCGCCGATAATTTGCAAAATTAGGTCTTTTGCCAATAAGTAATTGGGCATTTCACCATCGAGGACGAATCGCATTGTGGCAGGAACTTTAATGAGTAACTTGCCCGTACCCATAATAAATGCTGCATCGGTATTACCAATTCCAGTGGCAAATTGACCGAAAGCGCCAGCATTACAAGTGTGGGAGTCAGTCCCAAATAAGACTTCCCCGGGGCGAGTATGCCCTTCTTGGGCGAGGGCAATGTGACAGACTCCTTTATAATCTGGGTTAGCTTTAAAATTGCCGCGATCGGTGATGTCGTAGAAGTATTTAATCCCCTGTTCTTGAGCGAAATCGCGCAGAATATCTACGTTGCGATTGGCGCGTTCGTCGGCGGTAAAGATGTAGTGGTCTGGGATGAGGACGATCTTTTCAGGGTTCCATACTTTTGTATCTGCACCAAACTCGCGCTTGAAGACACCGATCGTTCCTGGTCCGCAAACATCGTGTGTCATCAACAAGTCAACATCCACCCAGATATTTTCCCCTGGTTCGACCGCGTTTCGACCGGAGGCTTTAGCTAAGATTTTTTCTGTCAGGGTCATCCCCATAGCGATCGCATTCCTCTCTTCCGACACATATCTACAGGATCTATGCTACTTCGCGATCGGCGGTTGCGTTTTAAAGATACAGCAAAAAGATACAGCCAAAGGTCTTGCTTGGTTGCAAGTGCAGTTGAATTTCTAGCTGTTGCTGATGGATAAAAGCTAGGCGAGTGTTGTGGTTTTACGGATGCAAAAATTCTATATGCTCCCCAGGGTGTGCTTGTAAATCTGCGATCGTTCCCTGAGCATACATTCTTCCCTGACGCAGAAAGATAACCTAGTCAAAGTATTCAAGATGGTTGCCCCAAACTAGATAATTGATGACCGGGCGACCAATGACTTGAACTTAGGTGAATTACAACGGCTGCCATTTGCTGAGGCAAGCCTGGGCGATTCAGGAGTATCACGCCGGGACTCAAACAGTGTTGTGGAGCCGAACGAGCACAAGTGCGTTCTTCTCGCGCGAGAGCGCAATCATATCGATAAGCGCCATTCCTTCCTTCAAGCGAATTGGAGTTGCATTGGTTTGCTATAGGTATCACTTAGTATGAGGCAAAATTGGCGCTTGTCTGTGATGCGATTCACGCCTATTTAGCGGCTCCTCGTTTCGTTCTGCAATCCAACTGTGTAAGTCCTGTTCTTAAAGAACTCATTTGGGTTCTTTAGGGCTAGAACAAATTGAGCCGGGAGTTTTTGGCGAGGTTTCCTCAGATGGGCTGAAATTCTTCAAGCTTTATCAACGCTACGACAGCTTAGGAAAAGCGATCGCTTCTTTAGGAGAAGCTTTCGAGCCTTGTTGTCTTACCCACAACGCTTTGAAGCTGAATAATATCCTCTTACCCAAAAACTGAGAGAAAGCTGTTGGAGCAATTTATCTTAGTTATAAAATTTGTTTATATAACCATAGAAGGATGCATTTTTTTAGATATAGAAACAGCCTAATAAATTTAAACTTGCGTCATTTTCTATTACTTAGAAAAAACTTATCCTTCTTCAGAGAAATAACGTATAAAAAGTTTTACACGCATGATTGCAATAGGAGAACCACTGACTTAATCGAAAAAAGCAGTAACATCTGTACTTGCTGTTATTCATACGATATATTTGATGCTTGCTTAATTTTTACTCTTGCACGGCTTATGTATATATTTATACTGATATTTGCATTTCTTAAGTTTCGATACGGTTAGTTCTTAAAAAAAATATACCTAAACCCTGTCGAACAATGACGTAACGTAGTATTTGTTACTCAAGATATTGAAAGTAGTACAGAAGTCAGAATTCAAGTTTGACTGCAACTATCTCAAAATTCCCTTGACTTAATGTCTTAGGCTGTTTCTTTAGCTGTTGGCTAGACCAGGGCAATCACCAAACCCCGTCGCATAGCTACTCATGTACGGAAGATGCAAAAGCTAGCTGTAAGTGGGGGATTCGATGCTTCTTGGATAAAAAGTTCATGACTCAAATGAGATTGCTATGCTCATACCTCTTCAACAACTTCCTTTCAACATAAATACTTAAGCTGTGTCTAAAAATTCGACATAACTCCTTATAGTTATCTCAATAAAAGTTGTTTTTTAAACTTGACTTACATATCTTATTTTCACTAATTATGAAAGTATAAAATCAATCTATACCTTCTGGGTGACTACTATGACTTCTATTACTTAAATTGATACGGCTAAGATTAGCCTATAGCCTTACCTAGTAAATTTTGGTTCATTTTCGGCATCGATCTAGTTAATGAGAGCCGAGAAGAAAATTTTAAATGGCAGAGGTCGCCCATTAGCTCAAGCTCTGAAGAATTTCCTAGCTCAAACTCTAAGAGATTAAGTAATGAATCAAAGCCTAGAAATCAATAGCCTGCGCTCATCGGACACTGGGTACAAGAATTTATCTACTGTTGAAGCTGTTGGCAACTTTCTTGGTCTATTTCAAGTAGATAATCGGCTAGCTTCTGACTTTAGTAAGGTATTTGAAATTATTGATGTTCAGCTCGGTGATGAACTAGTTAATTATCATAGTGCCGCTATTATTATAGGCAACTCCACTGAGCATACACAAAATACAGCAAGCGATCGAAAAAATAATTATTTCTATATTATATGTCAGGGTCGGGTACGGTTGCTCGGGTTTGACCCCAGACAACAGCGGGAAGTTTCAGCTATGGTGCTGGAGGCAGGTGAGACATTTGGGACGGAAAATTTATGCAGCAATGAAACTCCCGCTCAGTCTTTACTAACCAGGGCAATAGCTGCAAGTGAGACTCAAGTGGCACGGATACCACTTGCAGATTTTGAACCTTGGTTGCAGCAGCTGCCCAAGCTGCAAGACTATCTGCACCAACAAACTACTCAGCGGCAATGCCTAGCTTTCTTTAAAATATATACAGAATTGCGATCGCTTCCAAGTCATCAACTGCGACAACTATTACCTTATTTATGGGAAACTCGGATCGAGAAAGGTAAGTTGTTGGCTCAAGCTACTCCTCCGAATACTGGTTGCTATTGGCTCCGCAGTGGGCAGATTCAAAGCCAACTAGCTCAATCCCAGCCTCCCGTTATAGGGCAAAGCTGGGGATATCCTGGCTCCACACTACCAGATTGGATTGCCGAAACTGATTTGGTGGTGTATCAGCTAGCTAAAGAATATTGGGAGTCAGCCCAAGTTATCGCTCCGGTTCTGGCATCTAAATCTACAGCTCCAGCGAGCGAGCGCAATGGCTTCGAGCGACCTGTGGCTGCTGTAGCGGTTAGTCAGTTCCGTCCACGGCAGCGTTCTGGCAGGCAACGTTTGCCAACACAAGTTTATAGCACTTCCTCTCAGTCAGCCGCGCCGGAAACTCATCCTGAGACTAAGCCCGAATCAGTGGCTTTTCCCAAACCTCAACTAAGTCGGAGCGGTCGATTGTTTGGGCAACGCTATCCATTTGTGGAGCAGCAAAGCTCTTCTGATTGCGGGGTAGCCTGCTTAGCAATGATTGGGCGCTACTGGGGCAAACAGTTTCGTATCAATACTCTTCGCAACCTAGCTGGAGTCGGTCGTGTTGGAGTCTCCTTGAAAGTATTAGGCAAGACTGCGGAAAACTTAGGATTTCATGCTAAACCCGTGCGGGCTAGTTTGAGCGCCTTAGCCGATCGCTCTGAACCTTGGATTGCTCACTGGGAGGGAGATCACTTTGTTGTTGTCTATCGGGTGAAGGGCGATCGCGTCTCGATCGCCGATCCTGCCGTTGGAAGGCGATCGCTATCGCGGCAGAAATTCGAGCAAGGCTGGACGGGATACGCTCTACTGCTAAATTTGCAACTGTTAAATCGGAAAAGAGTTCTTTGGGTCGCTACTGGGGGTTGCTCTGGCCCTATCGTTCGATACTCTTGCAAATTATCCTAGCTTCAGTGTTACTCCAGGTTTTTGGTCTAGTGACCCCCCTGTTTACCCAAATCATTCTCGACCAGGTGGTGGTGAACAAAAGCCTTGGAACTCTGCATGTCTTCGCGATCGGGCTGCTGCTATTTGGCATTTGGAGCATCGGCGTAGGTGCAATTCGGCAATACCTGCTGGACTATTTTTCCAATCGATTAAACCTCACTCTGATTAGCGGGTTTATCAGCCACACCTTGATGTTGCCCCTCCAGTTTTTTGAGTCGCGCCAGGTGGGTGACATCATTACTAGAGTTCAGGAAAACCAAAAGATTCAATTGTTTTTAACCCGCCAAGCAGTCGCTACCTGGTTGGATGCCCTGATGATTTTTATTTATTTAGGGCTGATGTTTTATTACAACTGGAAGCTAACGCTGCTTGTCTTAGCAATTATTCCTCCGATTGTGATTCTGACTTTGGTGGCAACGCCAATTATGCAGCGGATATCGAGGGAGATCTTCAAGCAAGACGCAGCGGAAACCTCCTCGTTGGTAGAAATGCTCACAGGTGTAGCGACCGTGAAGATGGCGGCGGCGGAGCGAGACTTACGCTGGCGGTGGGAAGATCTGTTTACCGCTACTCTGAATACTCAATTTCGCGGTGAAAAACTCAGTAACGGCTTGCAAGTCGCCAGCGGAGCAATCAACACTTTTGGCAGCACTTTGCTGCTGTGGTATGGAGCCACGCTTGTGATTCAAGATCAGCTAACAATCGGTCAATTTGTTGCTTTTAACATGCTGGTTGGTCTGGTCATAGCACCAATTTTGGCTCTGGTTAACCTGTGGTATGAACTCCAAGAGGTGTTGATCTCAGTGGAACGGCTGGATGATGTATTTACGGCGCAGCCGGAAGAAAGTCCTGAAAAACCGTTGTTGGTTTTGCCTCGATTGCGGGGCGATGTGCGGTTCGAAAACGTTACCTTCCGCTATGACCCAGAGGACGATCGCAATACGCTGCAAAATATTTCTTTTGAGGTCAAGGCAGGGCAAACTGTTGCGATTGTAGGTCGTAGTGGCTCAGGCAAAAGCACTTTGGTGAGTTTACTCCAGGGTTTATACCACCCGAACAAGGGTCGCATCTGGATGGATGAGCATGACATCCGCCATGTTTCTCCCCAGTCTTTGCGATCGCAGCTAGGAGTCGTGCCTCAAGAATGTTTCTTATTTTCTGGAACCATCTTAGAAAATATTACGCTGTATCGCCCTGAGTTCGCGTTGGAGCAAGCGATTGAGGTTGCTAAACTCGCAGAGGCTCATGCCTTTATTCAAGACCAGCCATTGGGATACAACACGAAAGTGGGCGAACGGGGTTCTACACTCTCTGGCGGACAACGGCAACGAATTGCGATCGCTCGTGCTTTACTAGGGAACCCAAAAATTCTGATTCTCGATGAAGCGACTAGCTCTTTAGATACGGAATCAGAACGCCGATTTCAGCAGAATTTAGCTCGGATTAGCCGCGATCGCACGACCTTCATCATTGCTCACCGACTCTCAACTGTTCGCAATGCCGACTATATTCTAGTGCTAGACAAAGGCGAGGTAGCCGAACGCGGCACTCACGACGAACTGATGGCTAAGAAAGGTCTTTACTATCACCTTGCACAGCAACAACTCGATCTTTAATTTATAGAACCCATTTGGGATCTAATCCTAAAGACAAAAGCCTTGCAGCTAGATAGTTTTCTCCTTACTCTAGCAAAAACTGACTCTAATGAGCAGCCTGTATCGTAGGCTCGTGAATGACGGCTTGCCTCAAAGTCAAGTATCACGAGAAAAGATGTCAAATGGGTTCTATAGAGCATTAGGCAAAGCTGGGAAAGTAATGAGTAACAGGCTTCTGGAAAACTGAAATGAAAGCTCCCTAACCCTCCAATCGTGGGAAGATTTATTGGATAAAATTTCTGACTTTATAGATGAAAACTCGTAGATTGAATCAGAGGTGAAATGTGAGGTTATGTTGACCTTTATGTAAGTCTTTCTTAAGTGATTTTACTTGAATCTAAAGCGCCTATAGGATTACTATTTGATGTTTGAACAAATACGTCTAGTGTGTGAACACTACTCGTAACGCAACCTACAAATACCTAATTTCATTCGCTCGTCAAACCGGACTGCCCTATAAGATATTCTCAAGCGGCTGAATATACCTTTAGATAGAAAAATTACAATAACTTCCCTATGGAGGAAGTACAGATATGCTATTAGAAACATCAATCACTATTACAACAGTTATAAAATTTAAAAAAATAGAATTAGTTTTACTTAGTAAATTCAGCTAGAAATTCGGTAGAATTACGGAGGATAAGAAAATAAACTTTTGGTGCATCTATCTAAGTTTAGCGTGTAAAGTCACGTTAAATTTACTCTTAGAGAGCTTGCTTTTTACATAGAAAAGATAAGCCTATCCTCATTCATTTTTTCAGGCTGATTCGCTTTTAGTAAGGGCTGAAACCATAGTTTGATGCAAATTAAATGCTCGTTAGCTTAACAATAGTTAATTAGAGCACTTGTTGAACTGAGAAGATTGAGAATTTTGCCTAGTCAGATTTAGCTGCAAAATCATCAAGATAAAATTTTTGCTTGCCATCTATAGAGTTTGAAATTATGAACGATTGCCCTAAACAACGTTATGCAAGCGCAAATGCTTTCCAAGGACGAATTCAAGAACAGCCTTTAAGTCAGGATAGCTTTTGTGACGATTCAACCGATGGGCAAAGTCTGAGTCCATCTTCTCAGGCTGCTTCGATTTATGAAGGTACGACGAAAGGAAGCACAGTTTCAGAGATAGCACCTACGCAAAAACAGCCATCGTCCGCAATCTCTAAGCCTACCTCGAATACAGAAAACTGGTCTACATCCTTACAGGCTGTACTTGAGCAGCCACCCTCAACTCTTCCCCAAAAACTATTATTGGGTGGAATAGCTTTCTGTGTGGCTTTTGGTGCTTGGGCATGGCTGGGAAAGATCGAACAAGTGGGTTATGCCCAAGGGCAGTTAGTACCTAAGGGACAGGTTTATAAAATTGACCCAGTTGATTCAGGCAAAATTACTCGCATTGCCGTTAAAGAAGGCGAGAAAGTAAAAGCCGGACAGGTGCTAGTAGAAATCGATACTCAGCTAGCTGCAAGTGAGGTAGAGCGTTTACAACAAATGCTGACGGCAGACAGAATGCAGTTTAACCAAATGCAAGCCTTGCTTGAGAGAATCCGTCTGGAAGCTGAAACCCGTGTAGCGATTGCTGATGCAGATTTGCAAGCTCAGAATGCGGCGATATCTGAAACTAAGGAGAAGGTAGCTACACTACAACACAAAAGCTTTTAACTCAACTTCAATCGGATCTGGCTGCTTATAAAGCTCGACAAGAAAGGATAAGACCTGTTGTGGAGCAGGGCGCAATAGCTAGAGAACAACTGTTTGAAGCAGAGCAAGCCTTGCGCGATCGCCAGCGTGCCATTACTGAAAGCCAAGGCGAACTGAAGCAAGCCTTGGCAGAAGCCAACCGACTCCAGGCAGGACTGGCTCAGAAGCAAGCTGAGAAGCGCACGACTCAGTTAGAGGCACAACAGCGAATTCAGCAACTAGAAGTTGAAATAACTCAGTTAAAAGCCAAAATTACTGAAACCGTGAATTTGATGAAAAGTGCGACCACAAGGCTAACTCAGTATTTTCTCCGCGCTCCTGTCAGTGGGTTTGTATCGTCCCTCAACGTTCACAACGTAGGTGAGGTCGTTCAACCTGGTCAAACTGTGGCAGAAATGGCTCCCCACAAAGTACCCCTGGTTTTATCAGCTGTCCTGCCTAATCGAGAAGCGGGCTTTGTCAAACGGGGAATGCCAGTGCAAGTCAAATTTGATGCTTATCCCTATCAAGATTTCGGTATTGTACCAGGCAAAGTTATCTCTATCTCCTCCGATGCTAAGCCGGATGAGCGATTAGGTCCAGTCTACAAAGTTGAAGTTGCTTTAGAGCGTAACTATATAACGGCAAATAATCAAACGATCGAGTTTAAGCCTGGTCAGACAGCAGCAGCTGAAATCGTCATCCGCCACCGTCGGATTGCAGACGTATTACTAGACCCCATTAAACAGATCCAAAAGGGGGGTATTAATTTATAAAACTATAAAACTGAACTGAGCTACAGCAATCCCGAACAATTATCAGAGGCGCGATCGCTCTGTTGGCTGTTCCAAGGTTAGTTGAATTGCTGTAGAAACAGGCGAAATGTTGTGTCACGTGGATTGGTTCAACTCGATAAAAAAACGGAAACCACTATGCATCAGTACATTCCTTCTAAGACAAACTCTGATAAGAAAATTAACTCCGATCAACTTTCTCAAATTGTCGAAGCTATCCTAGATGGCAAGTATTCCTGGGCTTGCGTGTTACTCCTGCGTTTTACAGGTGAAAACCCTCTACACTACATTCCATACCGCACCTACAATCGGTTAGTGAAAGAAAATAATCCAGTTGGCAGACAAAGTAGACAGGAAACCAGCGATAACAGCATGGATAACAGATCTTCTGAAACCAGGGGTGATAATCCATCTTCACAGCAGCGCCTAAGCAAAATTAACGATCTTGTCTATCTAGAAGCGGTGGGCGAGCAGCACACACCAATACGGGGTGGAGGAAATCTGAGTCAGTGGTTGAATAGGAAAATTCGAGAATACACTTTCCGTAAAATTGAGTTAGATCCACTTAATGATTCAAGCTCTTTCGAGCGCAACTAGCGCGTTTGTTTGAAAAATTCATAAAAATGCTCGATTTCAATACTACTTAGCATTTTTGTTTAATAACCCCAATTTCGTCTTGTTCATCTAGATAAAATAATGTGGCAGAACTTTTATATTTCTATAAAAAAGTTCTGCCAAAATGGCAACATTGCTCCGCCCACTATGATAGGTACTCTTTCATTATCTACCGTAGTGAGCATAGCCATATTTACTAACATACTGAGATCGTCACTTAGGACAATTCATTAAATCGCTTCGCTAGAGCAACGTCCGTCTAGTCTAACTGCTTGTCATTACTAATTAGTACTATTAGCATGAGAACGCTAGTATTTGTTCTCTCGTCCTCAAACTGTCTTATAAAACTAAACTAGACAGGAGTTCTGGGAATTTTCTTCTTGAATGATTTTAACCAAAGTGTTCTAGCATCTTTCCCTGACTTCACGACCCAAACAGCTTATTGAGTCTAAAATCAAATTCTAGAAAAAAGATTCTGCCAATTTGGCAACACAGGTCTGATTAAGGTGAATATATTGATATTAACAACTAAAGGAAAGTTGTTTCCCCAAAAACTAAAGTGAAGGAGAAATTCAATGATTATTTCTGACTTAACCTATCTCGAAGTTACTTCTGAAGCAGGAAGTATTGTAGGTGGAACAAAACCTTCGCCTTCTCCGCAGCCGAAGCCCGATAAGAAGAACAAGAACAAGAAAGTGGTAAAAGTCACGCAAATAGCTAAAGGTGGCGACGGTGGCGATGTAAAGATTAAGATTGGCAATCACTCTGATGTAGATAAGATCTATGTTGACGCTAGTGGTGGCAATGCTACTAATGTCATTAAAGTTGGATAGAAAAATCCTTCACAGAGCTAAAGAGTAATCTTTTTGAATCTAGGTGGGAAGCTACTGGAATTTACAAAAAAATAAGGTTTCATTGCTTTCTTAGCCAAAGGTTAACCTTTGATTTAAATCTAAATTCATGAGGTTCGTAACTGGGTTTGAAATTTTCACTTCCAGCTTGGACGAACCTCATATCTTGAACTGCTACTAACACCATCGGTCAGAAGTATAGCAGTATCATGAGATTTATGAAATAGATTTCGAGGAAGAATAGGAATAGCTATAGCAATGGAATTACAATAGTGATTTCTAGAAACAGCTCCATTCCTCTAGCTTTCATTCATAAAATAAACCGCTGTAAGCTCAATACACCTTAAAAGTGAAAAACTTGCAGCGGTTATCTTCTGACAAGTAAGCTAATTCTACAAGAAATAATTTATTTGTAATTTGTTAATAAAGTAGTAAAATGAATTTGTTTAGAACAAGTAAATTGTAGGTAACAGTAAAAATCACCTTGAAGCAAATAAAGTTGTCTCTAAAAAAGTGGAGGTCAAATATAAGCTTCAAATGGCAAAAATAAAACTGAACAACAGATGTAAGAGTTGGTGTTGCTAGTAATAGTAACACTAGTGAATCTGTAGATTGAATCTGTGTGGGGTTACAGTAGCAGGACTACTGCCTTCAAGCCAGATACCTCGATCGATTTACGCTAATTATACTTTTGAGAAAAAGCAAACAAGGTTTTGAAAACAACAAAAATATGGTGAAGGAGAAATCCTATGAATATTTCTGACTTGAACTATTGCGAAGAAGTGGCTGAAGCAGCTAGCGTAGTAGGCGGTAGTAACTCTCTTGAAGTCGAGGTTAATAACAATGAAATCACAAAGCTTAACAGCAGTGGATATAAAGTTGTCACGCAGCAAAACGAAAATGGCATCTCTATTACAGCTACACCTGAAGATAGTAGTGTTGCGACAATTTCAATAATTTCTATTTCAGAATAAACCCTAGAGAGGACTAGGATAGTCGGTAATGGAATTGCAATAGTCATTTCTGGCAACAGCTTCATACTCAACTTTGTCTATTTCACAGTTTAAGGCTTTAACCGAGTGTTTAAAGTGTAGGAACCACTGAAATATAAAGGTATTATTTGTGTGATAGAAAGCTTTCACCGGTTTTCCTTCAAGAAGGAGACACACTAGATGTCTAGCTTTTCAAAGGTGCAAGTTCAGCCAGATAAAATTTTAAGATTTCTCAGAAAAACTTTAAGTTTAAAAGAAACTTATCAAAAGATTTTATATCAACAAGTTATCGAGCGAGCTGCTCAAGAAAGAGACTTGACACTCAGCGAACGAGAAATTCAGGTTGAGAGCGATCGCATACGTCGGGAAAAGCGTTTAGAGAAGGCTGCTGATACACTGGCATGGCTAGCAGAGGAGATGGTGACTCCAGATGATTGGGAAGCAGGAATACGCGATCGCCTGCTAGCCCAAAAATTAGCTGAAAGTTTATTTGCCAAAGAAGTAGATAAGTTTTTCGCTCAAAATAGACTTGATTTCGAGCAAGTTTCACTCTATCAAATTATTGTCCCCTATGAGAAAGTTGCCCGCGAGGTACTTTATCAAATAGAAGAGCAGGAAATAAGTTTTTATGAAGCCGCTCACCTTTACGATATTGACGAGAAACGACGGCATCAATGCGGTTATGAAGGAAAAGTTCACCGCTGGAGCTTAAAGCCAGATATAGCAGCAGAAGTTTTTAATGCACAACCAGGAGCAGTCGTTGGTCCACTGCCAACTGAGCAAGGTTGTCATCTCCTAATGATTGAGGAGTTTATCTCAGCTGAACTAACGCCTGAACGATATCAAGAAATTAGGGATAGGATGTTTAAAGAGTGGCTAGCAAGCGAGCTAAACTACATGATTCATAATCAATCTTACTAAAACAAGATGTTGGATTTGATGAAGATTCATAAATTGAATAAATAGTCAAACATTTCCTGGTTTAAGGTTGAATTATAAGAAATTACCTTTTACCGTTTGGAATATTTCTAACTCTGACAAATGTTATACGGAGAACCTAGAGATGAGCCGCTCTAAAATTGTCATCAAACAAATAGTTTCACAAGATGGAGAAGCCACTACGGAAGTAAAAGAGAGTGTTGAAGTAAAAGAAGATGTTTCTGAAGCATCTAGTAGTGCAGGCGATAATACTTTAGAAGTCGCTGTTAAAAATGGCAAAGCCCATATTAGAAGCAACGGCTTTAAAGTTGTAAAGAAAGAGATTAAAAGTCAAAAGGGTAATAGTATCTCTATAGAGGCTACATCTTCTGGAAAGGGTGCTACTAAAGTTTCAGTAACAACTTCTACTTCAGATACTAATGTATCTGAGGTGTTAGATGGTGTTTCTGAAATATTAAATAAGGGGGTAGATAAGTTAGATAATCTATTTGACGACTTGGATGACTGGTAAGAGGACGCTGGAAAAGTCGGTCAGGCAGTAACAAAGCTTTCTGGGTAGAAGCTGCAATAGATGAGTCCCCCATCGCTGGTCACTACTCCCGACTCGGAAGACTATTTTTAGCAATGTCGCGAACTTTGGCTTTCAAATTGGGTGGAGCAGCTTTTTCTGCTTGTGAAAAGAGGCGAATGGCGGTTTGTCGATCGCCTTGTTCGATGCGGATCAGGGCTTTATTTACCAAAGCTGCAACATTGTCTTTTTCTTGTAAGAGGACGCGATCGTAAGTGGATTCTGCTTTTGGCAGTTGTTCGGTGAGTTTGTAAAGCTGGGCTAAATTCAATTGGAGTTCTAGTCTTTCTGGCTCTTGCCTGACAAGTTTTTCCATTAATGGAATAGCTAAATTTGGCTGTCCTTGTTGGATACGTAGGTTTGCTAGCTCGACTAAAGCATCAAAGTTACCGGGATCGTTTTGTAGGAGCTGCTCGTAGGCTTGAATTTTGCTATTTGTATCTAAAGCAGCTTTGGGTGCGATCGCTAGTGGTTTTCCGCCCCACAATGAGGTGACAGCAATTCCTGCAACTCCTAAGATACCTATACCTGATAGGATTAGGGGCAGGCTTTTGCTACCGAGCATCTGTTTAAAAATAAACGTTTGCTGAACGGGAGAAAGTAGCTGTTGCTTTAAACCACTGCCCAAATCTTGCTTAGGTTGCGCTTGGTGCAGCCTTTTCAACTCTGAGACTAGCCAGAGAATCGGTGTAGCTGCACCAGTTGGTTTAAGCTGGGGTACGCCTGCAAACGTGACTAGCGGGATGGCAGAGTAAAATTTTTGATAGTTTGCTTTGGCTGCATCTAGACGGGATAGGAGAGGTTGAATTTTTTCCTCAATTTGTAGCAAGCTTAACGGTTCTGGGGCAAGTAAATCGCATTTGGTAAAAACTAGGGCGATCGCGTATTTGATATTATGTTGGTTGACTAAAGAGGCGATCGCTGCCACTTGATCGATCGTTTGCGTTAGTTGTGGTAGGTAAGCAACATTATTTACTAATGCTTCTGCATTAACAAACGCACAGCAACCATGAGAACTCAACACGAGTTTTTGATATTTGGGGTTATTAAAGTCGCACGATTCTCCTGGTAAATCCCACCAACTAAAATCGCACAGAGTTTTGGTCTTCCACCAGCCATGTCGCTTTAAACTAAAGTTGAAATTGGCAATTTTCATTGTGGGGGGCGGATATTGACCTGTTTGTGTAATATAGTTAAGAACTTTCTCAATCTTTTCTTGCTCCTGACCGTTGTGGCTATCAAACCATAATTTCTGTGGACGTTCTGCTGTAAAGCCTGAATGAAGTTCGATGTAGCTACCAGCCAAAAATACTGTTTTGCCTACTCCTCTTTGACCGATACTCAATAAGTTTAATGTCTTGGTGGCACTGCTAGATTGCTGATTCATGTGCTTTAAGATCGTATGTTTTAGAGTAGTAGCGGTCATGAGGAACTCGGAAGTCATAAGTTAGAAGTTAGAAGTGTATCCTATAACTGAGATTGAACGTGCAGAAGTTAGATACATATATCTTTTTACTATTCAAAAATAAATTTAAAAATTAAACATATAATCTTGCTGCTTTAATATTTTAATTTTGGATGATTTTGATTATCGCTCGCAAGTCAAAAAAAATCGCGAGGAAAAAATTAGTCCTCGCTTGTTACGATCTATCAATTACCATAAATGATTGTAAAGATGAATTCATAAATTTCAATCCAGCTGAAGCTAACCGCAAATATCGATACATTCATACTTTTAGATCTGCCAAACCCAAATAGCGCACTCCAACCGGAGTTATCTCGAAGCGGCAAGGCAAAACTTCTAAACCTAGTTGCATAGCTTCACGCAACAGTTGACCGTAGACTGGATCGGCAGCATCACCGGGAGCAAACTGCGTACAGTCTCCACGGTTAATAGCATAAAACATGACCGCCCTTGCGTGAGGCAAAAGCGCGCTCAACTCTCGTAAATGCTTTTGTCCCCGGATGGTTTCCGTGTCAGGGAACATAGCTAATTTCTGCTCCGCCCATGTCGTGCTTTTAACTTCAATATAGATCGGGCGATCGCCAGTCAATAAAAAGTCTACGCGGCTTTTACGATCTGCACCATAGGGAACTTCACAGCGAATTTGGCTATAGCTACCGAGTTCGGGAAACAGTTGTTGTGCCAGCGCCAGCTTGACAATACGATTGGGTAAAGCAGTATTCACAATTACCCAGGTAGGCTCGTTGTCGTTGACTTCAATCGCCTCCCAAGTATAAGGTAATTTGCGCGTGGGAACCGAGCTATACGACACTAGTACCCGACTTCCAGGCGTACAAATCCCCGTCATGGGACCAGTATTTGCACAGTGTGCCGTTACCACTTCCCCCGTTTCCAGCTCAATATCAGCCAGAAAGCGCTTATAGCGTTTGAGCAAAATTCCAGCATGAAGAGGTGGATAGGTGTAAAGCATAATTATCAGGGAGCAGGGAGTAGTTATCAGTGACCAGTGAACAGTTAATTCTGACTTACGATTTACGACTTACGACTTACCACTATGTATCAAAACCAACTCAAACACAAATTACGCCAGGGCGAGGTTGTCTTGGGATTATTTACCAACTGCGCTTATCCGGCATTTATCGAAATTTGTGGACATGCAGGTTTGGATTTTGTTGCGATCGATTTAGAACACGGTTCTCTTAATACTCTAATAGCGGAAGATTTATGTCGGGCTGCTGACTGCGTAGGATTAGCACCAATTATCCGTGTCAGCCAGAACAATCCAGCCCAGATCCAAAGAGCGCTCGATGTTGGTAGTGCTGGGGTACAAGTACCGCGAATCGAGACGAAAGCCGATGCGGAAGCTGTAGTAAGGGGAGCAAAGTTCAGTCCATTAGGGGCGCGAGGATTGTCGCTCTATACCCGTGCTGGAGTTTACACAGCCGCCGGAACGCAAAGAATCGAGCAGTTAAATGAAACATCTTTAGTTGTCGTTCAGGTCGAAGGCAAACAAGGTATTGATAACTTAGCAGAAATTGCCAGCGTCCCCCACATTGATGTTATTTTTCTCGGTCCCTACGATTTATCGCAATCTTTAGGAATTGCCGGACAAGTACGAGATCCCCGTGTTGTTGAGTTGATGCGGACTGGAGTAGAAACTATCCGTCAGGCTGGCAAAGCAGCGGGGACGTTTGCCGACACTCCAGAAATTGCCCAGCAATGGATTGCAACTGGCGTGCAGTTTGTTGCTGTGGGCGTAGATGTAGGGGTGTTTCTGCGTGCTTGTCAGGCGTTGGTTAAAGCTGTGCGATCGCTGTAAGATTTCACCCATCTAGTTTGCATGTCGTTTTTTGCGCCCTTCTTTGCGCCTCTGCGTCTTTGCGTGACATCAAATAAAAAGCAACTTGGTAGCTACCGCACAAAACTAAAAAAGAAGGTGGGCAATGCCCACCCTACTTTGCTTTGTACAGACGTTACTGAATCACTACACCAAAACAGATTGCATCAAAGGCTTGTCTTGAGGTAGTTTACCCGATCGCAACCACTCTTCCATATCAGCTGGAGCTCGAGCGCGGTTGAGTCGTTCCCGCAGTTCTGCACCTTCAAGAATCTCTTTCTGTAATAACAACTGGGCTGTTTCTTCCAATAACTCCTTATTATTGGACAAGGTAGCCAGCGCGATGTGATGCGCTCCATCGACAATTTCTTTGACCTCGCGATCGATCTCCTCGGCGACTCTCGGACTGACAGAACGGCGAGGATTGCCATATCCACCGAGAAACTCTTGCTGAGTCTTTTCAAACGCTACAGGTCCCAATTCATCGCTCATACCATACAGGGTAACGGCACGCTCTGCCAAGTCGGTAGCTTTTTGAATGTCGTCACTCGCACCAGTCGAGACTTTACCAAAGATTAACTCTTCTGCCGATCGCCCGCCTAACAGTGTAGCAATCCGACCGCGAATTTCATCCTCTATCATCAAAAAGCGGTCTTCTTCTGGTAACTGGAGAGTGTAACCCAAAGCACCAACACCGCGAGGCACGACAGAGATTTTCTCTACTCTACCCGCACCTGGCATCAAAGCAGCGATAATCGCGTGACCGACTTCGTGATACGCAACTGTCTTTTTCTCAGTTTCATTGAGTACCCGCGATCGCTTTTCTAAACCACCAATGACTCGTTCGATTGCTTCGTTAAAATCCGCTTGAGTCACAGCATCGCGATTTTGTCGCGCCGCTAACAGCGCCGCCTCATTCACTAAATTAGCTAAGTCAGCACCAGCAAAACCGGGAGTCCGCGTAGCGATCGTACCTAGATCGACATCCTGGGCTAATTTGACGCTTCTCGCATGGACTTTAAGAATCGATTCTCGACCGATTTTATCAGGACGGTCTACCACTACCTGACGGTCAAAACGACCAGGACGACGTAATGCAGGGTCTAAGACTTCAGGACGGTTCGTTGCAGCAATGATAATGACACCCGTATTGGCATCAAAACCATCCATTTCAGTAAGTAACTGGTTCAGGGTTTGTTCCCGTTCGTCATTACCACCAGGGAAACCATTCGCACCACCGCGAGACTTACCCAAAGCATCTAACTCGTCAATAAAGACGATACAGGGAGATTGTTGCTTCGCCTGGACGAACATGTCGCGTACTCGCGCCGCACCGACACCGACGAATAGCTCGATAAATTCCGAACCGGAGATACTGAAGAAGGGGACACCAGCTTCACCCGCGATCGCTTTTGCTAGTAGAGTTTTACCTGTTCCAGGAGGACCCACCAACAGCACGCCTTTGGGAATTTTCGCGCCTAGACGGGTATATTTACTAGCATTTTTGAGGAAATCGACAATTTCTTGTAGTTCTGCCTTGGCTTCGTCAACCCCGGCTACATCGGTAAATTTCACGCCAGTACTACCTTCAGAGTAGATCCGTGCTTTACTTTTACCTACAGTTAAAGCTGCGGGACCGCCACCGCCTTGACGGTTGAGTAGAAAACCCCAAATCCCAAAGAAAATTAATGGAGGTACGACCCAACTAAGAAGAGTGCCGATCCAGCCACTATTACTGGGTGCTGGAGCAGTAAACTTAACATTGTGATCGCGCAGGATCTTGGGTAAGTCTAAGTCAATTGCGACTGGCGTAGTCGTGAGTACTTGGTTTGCCGGAAGGCTACTTTCCGGTTGGTTAGGATCTGCCTTGAGAGTAAACTCAATGCGATCGCCCCCTACAATAGCTCTATCTACCCGATTTGCTTCGACTTGTGCAATAAAGTCACTATAAGCAACTTGTGGCTGTCTCGCTCCAAAACTGGGAACAATAAAGTTGAGCAGTAATAATACAGTCAACAAAATGAGTAAACTGCCGCCAAACTGCCGGACTCTAGGCGGTTTGAACTGGCGATTATTATTGGTTTCAACAGGCATTTTGATTAACTTTTATGCATCGTTTTGTACGTATTGTAAAGATTTTCTACACTTTAACTGGTTCGGTGACTACTCCATATATCTATCGCAACAGCCGAACTTTTTAGCAGGAGTAGGGAGTAGGGGAAGATGAAGAAACTACTTCTTGCCTCTTGCAACAAATGACCAATGACCAATGACCAATGACAAATACTATGAATGCTTTTGAGGGATGGAAACAACAGTTATGGTTTATTGCAGAGCTGATGATTATCTCTGCCGCTCTGTCATATCTGATTAAATATGGTGGTGCTTACTTGCCTTTGAGTGGTACATCAAGCCAAGCACTATTTATAGTATTATTACCTACCGTCGTTATGGCGATCGCCTTATATCTACGATATCTATTTCACAAGAGTAAGCGATAAAGGGTAAGGGTAAAAGCAACTACCAACTACCCATTACCCATTACCCATTACCCATTACCCAATTACAAATGAATCTAGGTCAGTGGCTCGGTTTATTAGCCATCGTTACTTCTATTTATATTCTGTGGCAAATTCGCCAAATTCTCTTATTATTATTTGCCGCAGTTATTCTATCAACTGCCTTGAATCGGTTAGCCAGAAGATTTCAGCGATCGGGAATGCGGCGATCGCTTGCTGTTGTCCTGTCAGTTGGTATATTTCTAGCTGGAGTTATTGGTTTTTTCTGGTTAATTGTTCCACCATTTATCGAGCAGTTTCAAGAGCTTACAGTCAGGGTTCCTAGAGGGTTAGAGCGGTTCAACATTTGGATAGAACAATTAGGAACTCGCGTTCCCCAGCAAGTAGCTCCATACTTACCAAATGTAGATAGTCTTAGCAAACAAGCACAGCCATTTTTTGAGCGCGTCTTGGGCGGTTCTTTTGCTTTCGTAACTAGCTCTTTAGAATTTATTATCAAATTTTTACTTGTATTAGTATTAACGGGGATGATGTTAGCTAATCCCCATGCTTACCGCCAGGGCTTTGTTAGATTATTTCCTTCATTTTATCGCCGTAGGGTAGATGGAATTTTACATGAATGCGAAGAGTCGTTAGGCAAATGGCTGACTGGTGCTTTAATTAGCACGAGCGTAGTTGCACTGATGAGCATGGTGGGACTATCAGTGTTGCGAATACCAGCAGCTTTGGCATTGGGAGTTTTAGCAGGATTTCTCAATTTAATTCCCAATGTCGGTCCCACTATCAGTGTCATTCCACCTATGGCGATCGCGCTGTTAGATACGCCGATCAAATCCGTACTCGTATTCGTTCTCTATTTTGTGATTCAACAAATTGAGAGTAATTTTTTGACACCATATATCATGGCGCAGCAGGTATCTTTACTACCAGCCGTGACTTTACTAGCTCAAGTATTTTTTGCCACGTTCTTCGGCTTTTTAGGTTTATTACTGGCGCTACCTCTAACTGTAGTAGGCAAAATTTGGTTTCGCGAAGTCTTGTTAGAAGATATACTAGACCGCTGGCAGTGGGGTGGAAAGCAAGATACTACTGGACTCGATTCATTGTGCGGGTTACACGATTCCAGTATGACAAAGGAAAATCTTTCAAATTCAGATGATGTAACTAGTCAAGAGCGAGCGATTGTAGATGAATTTTCTACAGGAGTAGATAGTAGAGCAGCAGAAGAACAAGGGAGCAAGGGAGCAAGGGAGCAGGAGAGCAATCCCAAATCCAACAACTAAACTCCAAAATTAATTCACGCATCACCTTGAGCGCAACACATACCACTTCTCATCACTCAATTCCAACTTTTGGCTGACGAATCTATTCCTTTTCGTAGGTACGAATTTTTTTCTCTAGAAATATAACTAAAATGTGAAGAGGTTTAAATTATTTTTAATCATTGCACTAAGTTAAGTGAAAATCATTTAAGTTGCGCTACAATTCTATTCCACCCCCGATTTGTAACTGTGCAACAATAATGTAAATCCTAGACTAAGAGCTTGCTACCTAAGTAAGAATACTCATGACAGTCTGGGAAAAGTGACAGATAAAAGACTGGCTACTACTTACTCATTACTTAGTCTTTGATGCTTAATAATCAGTTGGAACAAAAAGGTGAAGTCCAAATGTCACCAGCAAAGTACATGCAGTTTCTGCAATTTCTACAAGAAGACTTATCAATTTCGGCAGCATCGATTGATATGGCTACCCGCCATCGAGAACAAGATCCTGGTCCTTTGCCAATGATCTTATGGCAATATGGCTTAGTTACTCTCGAACAACTAGATCGAATTTATGACTGGTTGGAAAGAGCGTAGTAGAATCATAAACAATTCAGTTTAATTCAAGCGTGTCATAACAGAAACGTTGCAGAAATATTCAATAGTAATGCACAAACTGAAACTTCTTTTTTGGCGAAGTTGTAGAGACTTTACCCATAAATTTAAACTTAAACAGCGAGAGCGGGATGAATTCTCATCCCGCTCTTTTGATTATTAGCGAGTAGTGGGGTAGTGAGTAGTGAGTGGTGCGCGTGAAGAGACAAACAGTAAGTTCTTCCCTGCTCCCTGTTTTAAGAAGCAAACACGCGAGCTGCTGCTGCTACGCCAGCTCCAGGGGTGAAACCTTCATATCCCAATTCGCGTAAAGCAACTTCTAAAGCACCAATTGCACTAAGAATATCGCGATCGCTCACGAAGCCTAAATGTCCGATGCGGAAGATTTTCCCCTTCAAATGGTCTTGTCCGCCTGCCAGAGCAATGTCAAATTTCTTCTTCAAAATCGAGCGAATTTGTTCGGCATCGACTCGCTCTGGTGCTACAGATGTAATTGCCGGACTCGCGCAACTATCTGCTGCAAATAAAGGTAAATTTAAAGCTTTTACGGCTTCGCGAGTCGCTTGAGTCAGGCGTTGATGACGAGCAAAAATTGATTCTAAACCCTCTTCTCTCATCATCTTTAACGTCGCGTGCAGCGCCACAATTAAATTCACTGGCGGCGTGAAGGGAGTTGTATTTTTCGCTGTCGATTTACGATATTTACCCAAGTCTAAATAGTACTTTGGTAGCTTAGCCGTTTTGTAAGCTTCCCAAGCTTTGGGACTAACAGCAACGAATCCTAAGCCTGGAGGAATCATATAGCCTTTTTGCGAACCCGACGCAATGACATCAATACCCAAAGTATCCATCGGGACGTTATACGCACCTAAGCTAGTAACGGCATCGAGAATCATTAAAGCCTCGCCGTGTTCCTTAACGTGACCGACGATCGCTTCTAAGTCGTTAAGTACGCCTGTAGAAGTTTCGCTGTGGGTGAGAATGACGGCTTTAATTTGCTTGTTCTTGTCTGCTACTAATTTCTCGGCAAATACTGCGGGGTCGAGGGGTTGTCCCCATTCGGCAGTAATTTTCTCGACTTGAAGACCGTAAGCCTCGGCAACTTCTCCCCAGCGATCGCCAAATTTACCATTGCATCCTACCAAAACGCGATCGCCTGGGCTGAGAAAGTTAATGATTCCTGCTTCTACTGCCCCAGTGCCGCTGGCTGTTAGCATCAAAACATCGCTCTCGGTTTGGTGCAGCCATTTTAGATTTGCTGTCACTTCTGCCAAAATGTTGCTAAATTCACTAGTGCGGTGTCCGATGGGATGTTTAGCGAGGGCGAGTAACGCTGCTTCCGGTACTGGCGTGGGACCAGGAATCATCAGCATTAATTTGTCATTCATCATCAGTTTGTCCTACTATCTATCGAGGTGAATCCATTGGCGACACGTCAATCCAAGCGCGATCTCTATTTCGTGACTTGTGTGCGATCTGTAGTTTATAACTCGTAAATCGATCTTATAGACGAATCTGGCGATCGCAATTGAGGAATCTTGGTTTTTTGTATGAATAAATTTAACGATTCATAAGCTGAATTAGGAATTCTTACGGCGTTTGGTTGAGTTTTCCTATCATGGCAGCCTTTTATTTTATCACCCGATCGCCGAAAACCTGCTAAAAAGCGATCGATAAGCCAAGAGGCAGAGGACAGGAAGTAGAACGTTTGACATATACTATTTGTCGCAGGTATCAAATATATCTAGTATGTCTGTATATTTGGTAAACCCAGGACGAAACTTTTGAGACTACAGGATGTCCAATATAAAAGGACAGAATTCCCTGGCGCGATCGTTCCTTCTACTGCCTGCGTTTTGTCATCTGCCATCTTCATCGAGCGGATAATTTGATATGACAGATCGAGCTTGGGATAAGTTAATCCAAGGATTACCAATTGTCTTGGCAGGTCCCATTCTACGACACGTAACTGCCGAATCTGTCACAGTTTGGGTAGCACTCAAACAACCTGCTGAGGTAGAGCTGACGATTTACGAAACGGCAAATCAGGGTACGGTGCTAGGAACGAGCGTACTGCAGGGCAGATCCCCAACCGTAGCGTTGGGAAAGTCTCTGCATGTGGTGGCGGTGACTGCTAAGTCTGAGAGAAACTATCTGGATAGCGATCGCCTCTATGCCTACGACCTTCGGTTTTCGCTCGACGACCCACAGCAAAGCCCAAAAACCCTACAACAGGCTTTGCAATCGCTCGACTTTCCTACAGTTAGCATTAGCTACTTCGCCCATCAAAAACCTACCTTTGTTCTGCCACCGCATCGTTTAGAAGATTTACGTATCGTCCAAGGTTCTTGTCGCAAACCGCACGGGGGTGGATACGATGCCCTACCAATTCTCGACAGCTTAATTGAGGATAGAGCCGCTCAACCTCAATACCGTCCCCATCAACTGTTTCTCACGGGCGATCAAATCTATGGCGATGACGTTGCCGAACCTTTTTTGTGGGTTGCTAGTCCTCTGGGCGATGCTCTGCTGGGTTGGGAAGAAAAGCTGCCTGTAGGTTGGCGAGAACCCGATGATGTAGAGTATTATACGCCGCAACAGCTACCTTTTGGACGACGAGCTGAAGTTGCTACCACTCAAGCGGGTTTTACAGCTGGACTCCACAACAAACGCGGTAAGGTCAACAGTCATTTACTGAGTTTAGGCGAGTATTATGCTTGCTATTTGCTAGCTTGGTCGCCGACATGCTGGCTGATGCAGATTCCCCCAGGAAGACAAATTAGCGATCGCCGCCAAATTAGCCGTCGTTGGGATCGAGAAACACGGGCATTGCGGCAATTTATCCATACATTGTGGAAAGTGCGACGCGCTCTTGCCAATGTTGCCACGTACACGATTTTTGACGATCATGATGTCAGCGACGACTGGAACCTCAACCGCGCTTGGTGCTTGCGCGTTTTGGGACGACCTTTAGGACGACGGACAGTACAAAATGCGCTACTAGCCTATGCAATGTTTCAAGCGTGGGGCAATACACCCGAGCAATTTGCCGCAGGGCGCTCGGGTGCAGAACTCCTGACTGCTGCTGCCGACTGGTCGTCATCGGGCGGGACTGACACTGTTGCCTACGATCGCATTGCTCGTTATGTCGGAATGCCCATCATCGACGCGCAAACGAATTTACCAACTTTTGTAGAGGATGGTACGGTATTAATCCTCAAACGACATCCAGAAGCGATCGCGTGGCACTATACGGTACAAAGTCATTGTCATGCAACGATCGTCTTAGATACGCGGACGTGGCGAGGCTATCCCATCGAAGAAAAATCGAGTACGCCACCCATACTACTGTGTCCGACTGCCTTCGAGCAACAACTGCGCCTACCTCTGCAACAATCGGCAGCTGAACCCCAAATTCAACTCACTTTTGCGATCGCACCGACTAATGTATTTCATCTCCAGGCGATCGATTGGATTCATCATTGGCAATTGCGCCGCAACAAAGTATTCGCCACAGATGTTGGCGATGCCTGGAATATCAATCTAGAAGCCCTCGCACAACTTTTAATTACCCTATTCGAGCAACGCCGACAAGTTGTCGTTTTATCGGGAGACATTCACTACAGCTCGATGGTTCGCCTCACTCGTGAATCTAATTTAGGCGAATCTAACTCTGTTTTGACACAGCTAACTTGCAGCGCGTTGAAAAATGAAGAAACTCTGACTCGGATCGTTCACACCCGCTTAAAAGATTGGTTGCTTCCAGAACGAGTCCGCCATTGGAACGGTTGGAGCAACCCACCAAATATGGTCGAACTTTCAGCGCCACAATCCCGCTGCGCTCCCGGCTCCCGCCCATCGCATCCTCCTGACTGGAACTGTACGCTGGAATGGAGATCGCGACAAAACGCTCGCACTCCTAGCTTTGGCAACGACGTAACTTGGCTAATTTCACCGAGAAAACAAGTTAACAGCAGCAAGCGTCAGTGGCTTCAGTTTTTCTATTTTTGGCGATCTCGCTTAGTTCAAGAAGGACGAGAAGCGATCGGCAGAAACAATTTAGCTCTAGTACAATTCCGACTCGCAGAAACGAGCCATTCTTACACAGCCATCCAAGACATATATTGGTTTTCTACCTGGCATCCAACCCAAATCGTCTACAGTCGCTTTGAAAGCCATCTCGCAGATCGCCCATCCCTACCAGACAAAGCATAGCTTCACAACCGCCACAATCTACTTCGCGCCCTTCTCTTCGCGTCTTTGCGTCTAACGCCCTGTCGGGCTTCGCTTCGCTGATGCGTGACATTCAACTCACCCTAACTCATAATCGGAAAACCAAACTGTAAAACTTTCACTTCATCCCCGGAAGCAACCACAGTTTGCCCCACAGGAACGATCGCCAAACCATTAGCTTGAGCGAAATTAATCAAATTGCCAGAGTTGAGACTCCCGCTTGCAGGCTGAAACTCAAAATAACCATCGATCAAATGCAATTGTCCCCAAATATAAGTTTCTCGCTTGCCATCAGAAGTCAAATCTTGACGCGATCGCGCTCGGACGTAAACTGGTCCCCAATTGTCAGCTAATCCTGACAACTTCCGCAAAGCAGGTTGAACGAATCGCCAAAAACATAC
Organism: Chroococcidiopsis sp. SAG 2025; assembly: GCF_032860985.1. Taxonomy (GTDB): domain Bacteria; phylum Cyanobacteriota; class Cyanobacteriia; order Cyanobacteriales; family Chroococcidiopsidaceae; genus Chroococcidiopsis. The sequence goes on along the minus strand of NZ_JAOCNC010000001.1, from coordinate 3,306,809 downwards.
CAAAGCCGAAACGGGATTACCTGGTAGCCCAAAATATAGAACTGGCTTCCGTTCGGTAGCATGAGCAGGAGAAAACTTCGCCACTGTCAGCGGCTTTCCGGGTTTCATCGCCACAGCTCGAACGTGCATTTCCGCCCCCAAAGCCGTCAAAATCTCCTCTACATAGTCGTAATCGCCCACAGAAACGCCACCAGAAGATAACACCACATCAGCAGTAGCGATCGCTTTAGAGAACGCTTTTTGCAGCACTAAAGGGCGATCGGGAACAATACCCATTGGGATTGGTTCTGCCCCTGTTTGCGTCACTAATGCCGTCAACGCATACTGATTTGAATCGACGATTTGTCCGATTTCCAACGGAGTTTCAGGGTGGACTAACTCATCTCCCGTCGAGATAATTGCCACGCGGGGACGACGATAGACTTTCAATTGATTGCACTGTGCGGCTGCTAGCACGGCTATTTGAGCCGCCCGCAGCATAGTTCCTGGAGCTAATAGGGTTTTCCCCGCTTGATAGTAGGATGCCTGGTGGCGAACAAAGGCTTGAGGTTGGGGAGCCGTCAGGATAGTGACGCGATCGCCCTCTTGCTGCGTTTGTTCCTGCATGACTACGGTATCAGCCCCTTCTGGCATCACTGCACCCGTAAAAATTCGTGCTGCTTGCCCTGCCTTAATCGGCTGCTGTGGCGATCGCCCCGCTGAAATTTCTTCAACTATCTCCAAAACCACTGGCTGTTGTGAACCAGCATATTGTACGTCCTCATAACGCACTGCATAGCCATCCATTGCCGAATTATCCCAGTGGGGAAAATCTAAATGACCGATCGCTGGTGCTGCCAATATCCGCTCGATGGCAATTAATAGAGAAACAAACTCTGCATCTCGTTGTTTGTCCAGGGGTTTCACCAAGTCTAAAATTGTTGCCTCCGCTTGGCTGACTGGCAGCATGGTTCTTAACTCCTCTTTTTATTCAAGGTTTATGGGTAATTGGTGAGTAGCTGGTGGCTAGCGGCTTAACTCCTCTATAGTCACCAGCCACTAGTCACTGATAACTGACTTGCACAAACCTGATGAAATATATGATAATAAACGTTTGTGTTAAATTTTGGTAAGACCCCAGAGTTAGAAAAGCTATGGCTAAAGGTAAGGGTGTCCGTATTATTGTGACACTGGAATGCACCGAATGTCGCACGAATCCAGACAAGCGCTCGGCAGGTGTGTCTCGATATACGACAATGAAAAACCGCCGCAATACTACAGCGCGGCTAGAACTGAAAAAATTCTGTACCCACTGCAACCGTCACACCGTCCACAAGGAAATTAAGTAAGCATGAGTTTCTACCGTCGTCGTTTATCTCCGATTAAGCCTCAAGACCCCATAGACTACAAAGATGTCGATTTGCTGCGGAAGTTTATTACCGAACGGGGCAAAATTCTTCCTCGTCGGCTCACAGGCTTAACCGCTAAGCAACAGAGAGATTTAACTGTAGCTATCAAGCGGGCGCGATTATTGGCTTTGTTACCTTTCATCAATCCAGAAGGGTAAATTCTTGTCATGCGTCATGCGTCATTTGTCATTTGTAGAGAGATAGATTGCTGGTAAAGTTTGTAGCTGCGGGCAATTCATCTGCGTTTAAATTGACAAATCGAGTATTTTTGCAAATAGCTTAGTTTATTTGTACACAAGACAAATGACTAAAGAAAATGAGTAGTAGAAATGTCAATCGCTAATGACACATGACCAATGACAAATGACAATTGACAAAGGAATGCTAGTCGAATTTAGGGTGCAAGGCGATCGCCGTTTGGGAGTGGTAGACCGTCCAGATGGTAAAACTCGTTGGTTTGTCATAGACGATCGCGGTCAATCCCACAGCCTTGCCCCGCGCCAATTTACCTACGAAATCCGAGGTCAGTCTTACAAACCCTCAGATATTGCAAATTTTTTAGCAGAAGTACAACCTTATCTCGATCCATCTAGCTTAGAGGTAGCGTGGGAGCTGCTGATAGAAGCAGGAGAAAACGCCACTCCAGCACAGATGGCAAACTTATTATTCTCCGATCAGAGCCAAGCTCTGTGTTATGCCGCTCACTATTTGCTTTCTGAAGATAAGATATATTTCAAGCAAAAGGGAGATGCTTACGAGCCTCGTTCTGCTAGCCAGGTAGCAGAACGGAAACACCAGCTTGAAGTAGAGGCAACAAGAGCGCGAGAACAGCAGGAATTTCTGTTGCGTACCGAACGAGCGCTGAAGGGAGAAGCCGTAGAATGGCAGCGATACGATCGCCAGCGCCTGGATGCGATCGCCAAGTATGCAATACTTTTAGTTGAAGGGACTCGTCAGGGATTAAATCCAGATGCCCTCGTACGAGCTTATCCGCCACCAGCGATCGTGACGGAGACTATGAGTACTTTGGGGCGTAACGCTACTCCCTTAACAGCATTTCAACTTTTGGTAGATTTGGGTCTGTGGAGTCCGCATGAAAACCTTCACTTGCGTCGCAGTCAAATCCCCGTAGAATTCTCAACCGAGGTTATATCAGTGGCGCAGCAGCGGTTAGAATTTCCACCCCCCGACCGAGACACTCAACGGCTGGACTTAACTCATTTGAAAGTTTACACGATCGACGACCAGAGTACGAGCGAAATTGACGACGGTGTAAGCTGGGAAGTCTTAGCTGATGGGCGAGAACGCTTGTGGATACATATTGCCGATCCGACTCGTTGGCTCATACCAGAGGATGAATTAGATCTAGAAGCGCGGCGGCGCGGTACGACCATGTACTTACCGACAGGTATGAGTTCCATGTTTCCAGTGGCACTGGCAACGGGACCCATGAGCTTAATACAGGGTCAGGTTTGCTGCGCTCTCAGTTTTGGTGTGATTTTGGATGCAGCAGGAGCAGTCCAAGAATATACCATCCATGCCAGTTTAATCAAACCGACCTATCGGCTGACCTATGAAGATGTCGATGAGATGTTGGATTTAGGCGTACAAGCCGAGCCGGAAATCGCCGCGATCGCTAACTGGGCGCGCTGTCGTCAAGCGTGGCGACAGTCTCAGGGGGCAATTAGTATTAGTTTGCCAGAAACCGCGATTAAAGTTAAAGACGACGAAATTACAATTGAAGTCTTAAACGATTCTTCCTCCCGCCAACTGGTGGCAGAAATGATGATTTTGGCTGGAGAAGTTGCAGGACGCTACGGTCAAGCACATAATCTTGCCCTGCCATTTCGCGGTCAGCCGCAGCCCGAGTTACCCCCAGAAGAAGAGTTATTACAATTGCCTGCTGGCTTCGTGCGTGCCTGTGCTATGCGCCGTTGTATGCCTAAAAGCGAAATGAGTATTACTCCTACCCGCCATGCTGGTTTGGGCTTGGAAATGTATACTCAGGCAACTTCTCCGATTCGTCGCTATAGCGATTTGTTGACCCATTTTCAACTCAAGGCGCACCTGCGAGGTGAAACTCCACCGTTTTCAGCGGAAGCACTCCGTGAAGTGATGCAATCTGTGTTTGCCATGACTCAAGAGATGTCGTTGGTAGAAAGGCAGACCAATCGTTATTGGGGTTTAGAATACCTGCGCCGCCACGCTCAAGATGTGTGGCAGGCAATAGTTTTAATGTGGCTGCGGGAAGATTCGCGCTTGGCGCTGATCTTGATTGAAGATTTAGGGCTTCAGCTACCGATGACATTTAAACGTGGGGTCAGCTTGGGCGAACAAATTTTAATTAAAGTTGCCTACGTCGATCCACGTCAAGATACGATTCAGTTTCAAGAAGTGTCCTATTCTGAGGCTGTGGCTGCAAATTGAAACAGTAAGGTGGGCTTTGCCCACCCGACACTTGAACTGACCTTTTCTATAAAATTAGGGTCTTGACAGTAGCGATCGCTGCTGCAACACTACTAACAAAATAAATATTATTTACTGATAATTTTTGCCAGAAATTTTGACTTTCTATTTCAGAATTGAGCAAAATAACTGGCTTCTTTGCTTTCAAAGCTAAAGCAATTTCTGATATTGTACCTGCACCCGTACCGCAGGTGATAATAACATCACTAGAAAGAACGTTAATATTATTACGAGCGTTTCCCATCCCCGTTGCGATCGCAATATCTACTGCCTCAGAAGCATCATGGCGATCGCTACCAGGCAAGATTCCAACTGTTAAGCCATTTGCAGTTTTTGCTCCCCGACTAGCCGCGTCCATCACGCCTACACTTCTACCACCAGTAAGCAATACCCATCCTTGTTGGGCGATCGCTTTACCTAATTCATAGGCAGTGGTACAGTCTATGACTGTGGCATTTTCTCCAGCTCCCATAACCCCGATCGCAATTTTTCTCATCGCTAAAACCTTCAACCTTCTGTCTCTAGCCTAGCTATCTGTCGTATAAGATTTGAGTTGTAGAGCGATCGCGTCTATGTGTTTTTATATTTTTTTTTTATAAAAAATTCTTGCTAGCAATCTAGAGTATTTCCCTAGCGGGAGGCGATCGGTTTACCCGAGCGGGCAAAATAGGGAAGACAGTGCAGTGAAAGCATCAATTGCACATCATTAAAATTATGAAAGACCTATTCTGCCAGCTTGATTCTAGAAAAAAGCAAGTTCTTATTGTCGATGACTTGCTCGACAACTGTTTGCTTTTGGCAACGATATTAGAAGCAGAGGGGTATGAGGTTGACACTACAGATTGCGGATATAAAGCAATTGCAAAAATCGAAGCAAATCCACCAGATTTGGTTTTATTAGATGTAATGATGCCAAACATCGATGGATATGAAGTCGCGCAGTGGATCTCGCAAAATCAACCTTCAGTCTCGATCGTGCTAGTTACGGCTTATGACACTTTGCCCCAATTAGACCCAAGAAAGGTCAAAATTGACGGCTTCATTCGCAAGCCAATAGATGTAGATGAAGTTTTGCTAAAAGTTGAAACACTTTTGGCAACAAAACAAGAGCAAGCAAAAACAAAAAATTTTACAAAGATAATTCCGATTTATTCCCGAACCGATAAAAGAATACTGCTCAAGAAAAATGAAGCAGTAGACAGGAGGAGTTTCAGCCGATACGATTATTAATACTCTATGTAAAGACGCAAAATCTCGCGTCTTTACATGTTATCTCTCGTCACACTACGTTAACTTCTAAATCTCTTTGCCCCACAATAGAAGGCTGACCAACTGTCAATTCCATTTGGTCAGCATGAACTGTCAACCAAGGTTGACCGAGATTTAATCCCCCAAAAGGACTTTCTGGGGGAATTTCTAATTGGGAACTCACTAATCCTAAACGAGCCTTTAATTGAGCGGGAAACAGGAGTAGATTAGAGTTTAGACTACTAAAGCTAGATGCACCCAAGGGTATTGGCAGACCAAAGTTCTGCTGATGGTACTTCAGACAGCAAAGAATGCGATCGCCTTGCCTAACAGTTACGCTTCGATCTGTCCAGGTAAATTCAGCCATTTCCTTCGGTAGTCCCCAAATTTCGCGACCACCCGCTACAGAATCAGGATTATCTACATAAATGTGGGAAACCCAGCCGCCAATTTTTCCAGCGTAGCTAACCACACCAGCAACGACAATTAACTCGCTGTATTCCAGCACGGAACCAGCACCATAGTGAGATAAATAGACACCGCCAACGGTTTTTCCAGGAAAGACAGAAACAAGATTTAATTCTGAAGGAATTAGGGGACGCACGCGATCGCACTCCAGAAGTTGCAGAGTTTGATAGGCGTAGCCTTGAAGCGTCCAAGGTGCTTGAGGGTATGACATGGTATTTGTTGTTGGTTGTTGGTTGGCTATTACCAATTACCATTTACCAACATATAAAAAATCCCCATCCAGAGGAATACTGGTATGGGGATGATTGATTATTCAGACTTTCGACTTTTGTACGGGCGGGTTTAGCAAATATATTAACAGTCAAAACTTGAGATTTTTGGTCAAAACCCGCCCCTACGACTTTTGACTTGACTTACTTGCTTTCGGTGAAGTCAGCGTCGATTACGTCGTCGCCACCAGGTGCGGAGGTAGAACCACCATCGCCAGCACCAGGATCTGCTCCACCAGGCGCAGCACCACCAGCTTGTTGATAGAGGTTAGTACCGATCGCGTAGAGTGTTTGTTGTAGTTCTGGCATTACCCGTTGGATCGCTTCGTCATCTTCTTTGCTGACGGCTTCCCGCAGGTCTTTAATTAAACCTTCAACCTTGGTGCGATCGCTCGCTGGAACTTTATCACCCAAGTCTTTCAACTGCTTCTCGGCTTGGTATGACAGAGAGTCAGCTTGGTTCTTGCGATCGACTTTCTCGCGGCGGTCTTTATCTGTCGAAGCATTTCTTTCAGCTTCCGTCACCATGCGCTCGACTTCATTCTTATCGAGAGTAGAAGCGCCAGTAATGCTGATTGATTGCTCCTTACCGCTACCTTTATCCTTTGCAGTCACGTTGAGGATACCGTTAGCGTCGATATCGAAAGTAACTTCGATTTGGGGTACGCCACGGGGTGCGGGAGGAATGCCATCTAAGCGGAAGGTTCCCAAGCTCTTGTTATCGCTGGACATCTCCCGTTCGCCTTGTAGAACGTGAATTTCTACATTCGTTTGACCGTCTACAGCGGTGGAGAAGACTTCTGATTTCTTGGTAGGAATTGTGGTGTTGCGAGGAATAATCCTTGTCATTACACCGCCAAGGGTTTCTACACCTAGAGACAGCGGCGATACGTCTAGCAACAGAATGCCTGTAACGTCACCAGCTAGTACGCCAGCTTGGATCGCTGCACCAACTGCTACCACTTCATCAGGGTTGACGCTTTGGTTAGGATCTCTACCCAACACCCGCTTGACAACTTCTTGTACGGCAGGAATACGGGTAGAACCACCAACTAAGACAACTTCATTGATCGCACTCTTATCTAGCTTGGCATCGCGCATCGCATTTTCTACAGGAACGCGACAGCGGTCGATCAGGTCAGAACAGAGTTCTTCAAACTTAGCACGGGTGAGCGTCATATCCAGGTGTTTTGGACCATCCTGGGTTGCGGTGATAAATGGTAGGTTGATTTCTGCTTGAGTGACGCTAGATAGCTCGATCTTGGCTTTTTCTGCGGCTTCGGTTAAGCGTTGCAGTGCTTGTCTGTCTTTACGCAGGTCGATGCCTTCAGATCTTCTAAATTCTTCAGCTAGGTAGTCAACGATTTTCTTGTCGAAGTCATCACCACCCAAGTGCGTGTCTCCAGAAGTGGCTAGTACTTCAAATACGCCATCGCCTACTTCTAGAATCGATACGTCAAACGTACCGCCACCTAAGTCAAATACGAGGATAGTTTCGTTGCTCTTTTTGTCAAATCCGTAGGCAAGCGAAGCAGCGGTAGGCTCGTTGATAATCCGCAGTACTTCGATCCCAGCGATTTTACCTGCGTCTTTGGTGGCTTGACGCTGAGAGTCGTTGAAGTAAGCAGGTACGGTGATGACTGCTTGAGTCACCGTTTCGCCAAGATACTTGCTAGCATCTTCTACCAGCTTGCGCAGGACTTGAGCGGAAATTTCTTCTGGAGCAAACTGCTTGCCAGCCGCAGGACAATCGAGTTTGACATTACCACTGCTATCCCGCAAGACTTTGTAGGACACTTCAGTGGTTTCGTGAGTTACTTCCTCGTGTTTGCGTCCGATGAAACGCTTGACAGAGTAAAAAGTATTCTCTGGGTTCATCACCGCTTGACGCTTGGCGATTTGACCCACCAAGCGATCGCCATTCTTGGCATAAGCTACTACAGAAGGCGTTGTGCGAAATCCCTCAGCGTTGGCAATTACAGTAGGCTTACCACCTTCCATCACTGCCACGCAAGAGTTTGTCGTACCTAAGTCAATTCCAACTACTTTTGCCATCGGAGGTTCTGGCTCCCTAACACTAACTACTAAAAACGATTGAATACACTACAGCTAAAAGTTGAACTAGCAGCGCTCCAGCTTCAATACAATGTTTTTGTCTTTTTGTACTGATCTATATACTGATTGTGGGTAGCTACTTGATGAAGGGTGGTTTGCCGAACAAGTGTAAGGACGGTTGGTATCTGTTTGAGCTTGTCGCTTGCGCTTGTAGCTTGTGATGCCGTTTGCCACTGTTCAACCCCTAACATAGCTGCTGTATGCTTTCACTGTGTCTAATGTAGTGAACTCAAGGCTTGGTGGTTATAGGGTGAACCGTAATCGGTTGGGTGTGTTTGCCGTCAAAACTGTTATTCCACTACAATTACGGCAGCTCCGTTAATTTTGCCGCTACGCAGCGCATCTAAGGCTTCATTTGCTTGCACTAAGGGAAAAGGCTGGACTTCAGTACGAATCGGAACTTGAGGAGCTAAAGCCAGAAATTCTTCCCCATCACGGCGCGTCAAATTAGCAACGGATCGCAATACCCTTTCTTCCCATAAAATTTCGTAAGGAAAGGAAGGAATATTACTCATGTGAATTCCAGCACAGACAACCACCCCACCTTTAACCACCGCACGCAAAGCAGTCGGAACCAAAGAACCAATCGGGGCAAAAATAATTGCTGCATCCAAAGGGACTGGTGGTAAATCTTCCGAACTACCAGCCCAGACTGCACCTAATTCTAAAGCAAATTTCTGCCCTTCCACGTCTCCCGCACGAGTAAAAGCATACACTTCTCGCCCCTGGTAGCGAGCGAGTTGAATCAAAATATGGGCGGCTGCACCAAAACCATAAAAACCAATTTTGTCTGCGTCCTCTGCCATTCTATAGGAGCGATAACCGATGAGTCCCGCACACAACATCGGTGCAGCTTGCAAGTCGGGATAGCTTTCAGGAATGGGAAAGCAGAATTGGGCATCGGCTACAGCATATTCAGCATAACCGCCATCAATTTGATATCCCGTAAACTGGGCATAGTCGCATAAGTTTTCGCGTCCACTCAGGCAATAACGACAGCAATTGCAAGTATGCCCTAGCCACGGAACGCCGACGCGATGACCTATTTGAAATTGTTGCACCTGTTTCCCTACAGCAGCGACAGTACCAACAATCTGATGTCCCAGTACGAGGGGAAGTTTGGGTTGGGTTAATTCTCCATCAACGATATGCAAGTCAGTGCGACAGACACCGCAAGCCCGAACTCGAATCAGTACTTGTTGAGAATTAGGCTGCGGAATTGGTAACTCCACTGCTCGTAGCGGTTGACCCTGTGCCTCTAGTATCATTGCTTGCATAGAACAGTTATCAGTTATCAGTGTAGAGACGTTACTAAGAACTAAGAACTAACAAGCCTCTATTTACTATTTTATCCTATAGAAATGTGCAATATTGTGTTTGTATAAATTACTTGCGATCGCACCAGAGTTTAGAAATAAACTACAAGCATAGGGTGGGCATTTTCCACCACTCTATTTCTTCTGAATTGCTAGCGAGGCAGCGTAAGCAATTTCATCTTTAGCCGGATCGTCGGTAGAAGGAACTCTATACTCTGCTTCCACAATTTGTAGTTTTTCTGTGTCAGAGTAATTGTAGCAATGCCGCGATCGTTTAAAAGATTTGGTGTATTTGAATCTGTGAGTAACTTCAGTCGCTTCGTTGTTAGCTGCTAAAGCATCTGGTCGGAAAACATTTGTGTATTCATTGTCGTTGGAAACAATAAAGTAACCGTTGTTATTGACGGCAGTAATGACAGCAATATCTCCTGGGGAAACTAGGGTTACACCTTCATATTTTCTTTTAACTTCTCACGGTTGAGGAAATCCATAACTGATATCATTAGCGCAAATACAACATTACGTGCCGCTCGAAACTAGTGAACTACAAAACGTTAAATAAAGCAAAATTATTTTATACAGAAATGACAGAGTTCTCTTTCGCTCGGAAAGTTAAATTAAAAGTGAGAACTCGTTCTTTGAATACATTTATTAAGTATGAAAATATGATTTTTACTCCCTAAGAATGATGTCAGAAAATTAATTCATTCTCAATAGCCTGAAAACTAACGCGATCGCAACCAATCTTTCGGCTGATGTCCCACTTCTTAAAATTAATTACCTTGGTTAATAAAAGTTCACAATTATCAATTTAAACTCGGCATTTTTCCTAGCTTCGATGGATGTGAGAGGAAAAACGAGTCATCTCAAGGAGACACAGTGACAAAACTTAAGCCGATCGCGCAACAAGTTGTGGCAATTGTTGGTGCATCTAGTGGAATTGGAAGAGAAACAGCGTTAAAGTTTGCTGCAAAAGGCGCAAAAGTTATCGTAGCAGCCCGTAGCGAACCAGGGTTGATCTCCCTAGTGGAAGAAATCAAAGCGGCAAAAGGAGAGGCGACTTACATTTTGGCGGATGTTAGCGACTTTCAACAAGTCAAAGCGATCGCAGAGAAAGCAGTAGCAACCTACGGTAGACTCGATACCTGGGTTCATGCGGCTGCTACTGGTATTCTTGCACCATTTGAACAAATTACGCCAGAAGAATTTAAACGTGTCATTGACGTTGTGTTGATGGGACAAGTTTATGGCGCAATGGCAGCTTTACCATATTTGAAGCAAGAAGGACGAGGGGCGCTGATTCACATTTCCTCAGTGGAAGGCAGGCGATCGCTCCCTTTGCAAAGTCCCTATTCGTCAGCTAAGCACGGCTTAGAAGGCTTTCTCGAATCTTTGCGCGTCGAATTACAACACGAAAACATCCCTATCAGCGTCACCAGTATCCTACCTGCTGTGATCAATACTCCCTACTACAACAAAGTCAAAACCAAACTGGGAGTAAAACCCACGGGTATACCTCCTTACTACCAGCCGAGCCTGGTTGCCGATGCCATCCTCTATGCTGCCGAACATCCTACCCGGGACTACATTGTAGGAGATGTAGGTAGAGTCTTAGATCTGCTGCAACGGCTATCACCATCTCTCGTAGATACTCTTCTAGTACTGGTAGGTTTTCAAGGACAACGTACTAAGGAAGTTAAATCAGAAGATGCACCTAACAACGTCTTTGCCCCGATTACGGGCTATGACAAAGTCGAAGGCGATTTTCGCCACTGGACGATTCCCAGTTTTACCGAGTGGCTAGAGAAAATTCTGCCTTAACTGTCGAGACGTGACATGTCACGTCTCGAATACACAATCTCTACCTGGCACCGTAGCAATTTTAATTCTCGCGAAAGAGACAAGGCAAAGATGAATTTAGATATCGTCATAAGAACTCAAAAATAATTGCAGTGCCAGCAATTAGAGCCAAACTGCGATCGCAACGAAAAATTTGGAGGGTAAAAAATATGATTAACGATCCAGCTAGACCACCGAGAGAAGACTCGCGAGAATCTGAAACTGCTGTAAGTCCAACACAGCAAGAAGATCCCAGAGCAGCCGAACCCGGTAGAGGTGCGCCAGGAAACGAACATGTTGGCGTACAAACCGCTCAAACTACAGCGGTTAATCCACCTGATGCTAAAATTCCAGCTAATACTCCAACCGAACAGAGCAAACAACAACTCGAAGCCTTTAAGCAACAGGAAGAGGAAGAGGGCGAGGGCTTTACTACCACAGATGGTTATGTTGTTGATGAGTCTGGAAGGCTTGATAACTTCGCGATCGAACCACCAATGTATGTAGAGGGTGAAGAACCTCCTACGAAACGATAACAGTTATCAGGAATCGTAGGGGCGGGTTTAGCCCCAAGTCTCACAACCGCCACCAGAAATCGGCGTTCAAAACCCGCCCGTACAGCAGTTATAGGGGCGGGTTTAGCCCCAAGTCTCACAACCGCCACCAGAAATCGGCGCTTGTCCTTCCTATCCCCTACCCCTTATCTCTTCCCCTCCCTGAATTTGCATTTTTCTCGCTAAAAATGGGCAGACTATGAATAACAATTTATAGATATGCTGCCTTAAAACAGTGCCAGAGAAAGAACCACAGCAAACTCAGCATTGGCTGGAGATCGAAGATAACGCAGGCAAGCGCGTAGTCGTTTTGGAGGCTGCTACCTGCACTCTGGGGCGCGACTCTTCTAACTCGATTGTGTTGCAGTTTAAGCTTGTCTCTCGCCAGCACGCTATATTGTTGCGCGTGACAACTCCTGGTACTGCCAACCATTTTTTTCGCATCATTGACGGTAATTTACAAGGCAAGCCCAGCACGAATGGCATTCGCATCAATAAAAAATCTTGTTTCTCGCACGACCTCAAACATGGCGATGAAATTGAATTTGCCGGAGATGTAAGTGCCACTTACTACTGCAATAGCGATCGCGAATATGACTCTGGTGGGCTAAATTCTAGCTCCCATCACAGCCCACCCACGCAAATTATTGAAAATATCGAGTTTGCTAATTCTAAAGAATCAGTACTCGTTCGCTTGGCTTCCTTTCCCGAATTCATATCAAATCCGATATTAGAGTTCGATCTCACGGGCGATATTACTTACATTAACCCCGCAGCTGTCGCTCAATTTCCCGATCTGCGGGAAGTTAAACTCCAGCATCCGATTATGGCTGGAATTGTAGAAAGAGTGCAAGACGATCTCGAAACGTTTTTCGTCCGCGAAATAGAAGTTCTTGACAAAATTTTCGAGCAATCCGTCCACTACCTACCAGAAAACGATCTGGTTAGGAGCTACATCGTCGATATTACTGCGCGCAAGCACACCGAGCTAGCGCTGCGAGAAAGCGAAACCAAAAACCGAGCTTTGCTCAAGGCGATTCCAGACTTGATCTTGCGGATCGGCAGAGACGGAACGTATCTGGACTACATACCAGCTAAAGACAGCGAGTTTTCTGCCACTAGCAGTCAAATGATCGGCAAAAACGAGTACGACGTGTTACCAACGGAAGTTGCCGAACAAAGGATGCATTACGTCCATGCTGCCTTAGAGACAGGGAAACCCCAGCTTTTTGAGTATCAGCTACAGGTTAACGATAAGATTCGCGTGGAAGAAGCGAGGATCGTCGTGAGCGGCGATCGCGAAGTACTCGCTATTATCAGAGATATTACAGAGCGCAAACGGGTAGAAAGTTTACTAAAACAAGCATACGACGAACTAGAGCTGAGAGTAGAACAGCGAACGGCAGAATTAAGACTGGCAAACGAGCAACTCCGCAGAGAAATTACCGAGCGCCAGAGGATAGAAGAGGCTTTGCGTTCCAGCGTCGCTACCAATCGCGCCCTGCTCAATGCAATCCCCGATTCCATGTTTCGCCTCAGTCAAGATGGCACTCTCCTCAACTACAAAGCAGCAAAGGATGATTGGCTGATTGCTTCTCATACCGAGCCAGTGGGTAAAAAACTATCCGATTTATGTATTACAGTTGTAGATAAGCTAAACTAGATTTGTAAGGAAATACAGTTTAGCAATGCTTGATACATCCAACGTGTTTTTAACAGGTGTTGCATTAGAAGCGCTCTCCCAATGGAGCAGTAGATTGAAAGCGTTTCAGCAAAACTGGGAAAGCACTTCGCTCGTTCTGAAGCACGTCTTGCAGCGTATGACTATATCCAGGCACTACTAAGCCCAGTTGAGCGGAAGAATGGATGGCAAATGGCAGAACAGGTAGGGTATAGCAATCCCTATCGCTTCCAACATTTACTAGGACGGGCGCAGTGGAACGCGGACGCAGTGTGTGCAGAAATTAGAAAGTATGCAGTGGAGCATTTGAAGAGTGAAACAGATATTTTGGCAATTGATGAAACAGGTTTTCTGAAGCAAGGAGAGCAGTCAGTAGGCGTACAGGTGCAGTATTATGGCACAACTGGACATTTGGAGAATTGCCAGGTAGGTGTGTTCATGTCCTACATTAGCGACAAAGGACATACGTTGATCGATCGCCGTTTGTATCTACCGCGCACATGGAGTGAAGATCAAAGCAAACGTAAGAAGGGAGCAGTTCCAAAATCAATCACATTTGCGACTAAACCTCAACTAGCACAACAGATGTTGGAATCAGCTTTTAAAGACGGAATACGTCCCGCCTGGTTTGTTGCTGATGAGGTTTATGGCAACGATGGTTCATTGTGGTGGTGGCTGGAAAAGACTGCTAAACAACCGTATATACTCACGGTCAGCAAGAAGCAGCCTGTAGTTATTGGCTGGCAACGTTATCAAGCCCAAGAACTGTTACCTCAGCCGGACAGCCAGCCAGTGGCAAACGTCTTAGCTGTGGAGCTGGCAGTAAGGGAGAAAGATACTATGACTGGGCGAAAGTGCCAGTTAATTGTGACAGATCAGATGGTTTTCAACGTTGGTTATTGTTCCGCCGCTCTCTAGAACACCCTGAAGATCCTCGCGTCAGCTACTATCAAGTATTTGCTAAGAGCGATACTACCCTAGAAACGATGGTTCAAATCGCCGGGCAAAGGTGGCGGATTGAGGAGTGCTTTAAATTTGCTAAAGACCAGCTAGGTTTAGGAGAGTACGAAGTTCGTTCCTGGCATGGTTGGCATCGACACATCACCCTCGTCCTGGCTGCTCAAATATTTCTCACCGTCTTACGACACTCTTGTGAGCCTGCTATTCACTCCTCTACCCCCTTTACCTCTAGTAACAACTGGCAGTCTAACTGCGTTCAAAGCGGCACGAGGTTTATTGTCCGACTAAGTATCTGGGAGATGAAGCGGTGGGTATCTCGATTCTTGTTTCCCACATTCTGGTGTCTTGAACACGTTTTGCGTTGGTCTTATTGGCGCAGATCTCATCAAGCTACTGCTCGTTACTACCATTACCAAAAGCGAATTCATTCTTCTATTTATCTACAACTGTAATATTGAGGCATTGCATAATAAAGGTATGAATTGAGGTAAGTTGCGATGCAATGTCCAGAGTGCCAATCAACTCATATTCGGAAGAATGGCATCAAGCGAGGTAAACAGAACCACATTTGTGTTGATTGTGGGCGACAATTCATTGAACACTATGAAACATGCAGAGGTTACAGCGATGAAGTCAAACGGGAATGCTTGAAAATGTATGTGAATGGCATCGGTTTTCGAGGAATTGAACGAGTTAAAGGTGTTCATCATACGACAATCATTCACTGGCTCAAGCAAGTAGGTAACAATCTGCCTGATGCTGATGCCCCAGAAACCTTCGTCGGTGCAAAAAACAAAATCTGGCTGTGGACAGCAGTAGATCACTTCACTTCAGGGATTTTAGGTTGGGCGTTGGGCGACCATAGTGCTGAAACCTTTGCCCCGCTATGGGCGATCGTTGCCCAATGGCGGTGCTACTTTTATGTTACGGATGGTTGGAGTGTTTATCCAGGTTTTATTCCAGACGGCGATCAAATTGTCAGTAAGACTTATATGACCAGAGTTGAGTCCGAAAATACAAGACTGAGGCACTATCTGGCTCGGCTGCATCGAAAGACACTGTGCTACTCCAAATCAGAAGAAATGCTGAAATATTCAATTCGATTGTTACTGCACTATCTCAAATTCTGGAATGTTCCAGTTCCTCAATAGTTCATATCTCTATTCAGCAACGCCCGATTTATTTGTGCCAGCGATCACTCGACCATTAGTACAATGTGTCGAGCAAGCGATCGTTACAGGTGAAATTCAAATATATGAATATAGATTGACAATAGCAGAGCAATCGCGAGATTACGAAGCACGAATTGCTTTAAGCGAAGAAGACGAAGTGATGGCGATCGTGCGACATCACTGACAGAAAAGGAGCAGAAGCAGAAATCAGACAAGCTCTAGCGAGAGAAAAAGAACTGAACGAACTAAAATCTCGCTTCGTCACGATGGCATCCCACGAATTCCGCACGCCATTGACGACAATTTTATCTTCAGCAGAGTTATTAGAAGATTACAGTTCCAAGTGGACAGAGGAGAAAAAACGCCATCATTTCCAGCGCATCATTACAGCTGTCAAACACATGACTGGTTTGCTAGATGATGTCCTCTTAATTGGCAAAGCAGACGCAGGTAAGCTGGAATTCAATCCATTGTCCATAGATCTGATCGAATTTTGCCGCGAACTAGTTGAAGGAATGCAAATCACAACCACCGCTCACAAAATTATTTTGCGCACGCGGGGAGATAGTATCAATGGCTGTATGGATGAAAAGCTTTTGCGACAGGTACTAGGAAATTTACTCTCCAATGCAATTAAGTATTCCCAATGGTGGAAGTATTTATTTTGATATCGTTTCCAAGGAAGGAGTAGCAATCTTCCGAATTCAAGACGAAGGCATCGGCATTCCAATGGGCGATCGCGATCGACTCTTCCATTCCTTTCACAGAGCTAGCAACGTCGGTAATATCTCGGGTACGGGGCTAGGACTTGCTATTGTTAAAAAATCTGTCGATCTTCACGGCGGTCAAATCTACGTAAAAGCGAAGTCGGAGTCGGCACGATCTTTATGGTTAAAATACCGCTTGACTAGAAATAAGGGGCGAGGAGTGAGGAGGAGGAGCGAGGGAAAAGAGTGATGCGTGGTGCGCGATGAAAGGGAGTCGGGTGTGGGGTGGGGGTGGGGGGGGGGGGTAGGGTTGACTTGTGACTTGTGACTTGTGACTTGTAATTGCTCCGCGACTCTCTCTTCTTTCCCTCAGCTCTCTTCTTTCCCTCACTCCTCGCCCCTCACTCCTCACTCCTCACTCCTCGCCCCTCATCAGGGTGGCTACTACGCCTTTGGCATTACGGCTATTACCAATGCAGAGTTGTACTTGGGAAGGATACATTAACGGAAGAAACTACATAAAAGTTTATGTAGAGGGGGTGAAGAAATTATTCTTTCACCAAAGGTGAAGAGATTTTAATTTCACCAGAAGTAAAAAGAGTTTGATTCTCACCTTTTCAAACAGCTCGGTAGAGGAAGTCCGTTATGTTTGAGCATTTCACTGATAAAGCAATTAAAGCAGTTATGCTTGCCCAGGAAGAAGCACGTCGCCTGGGTCACAATTTGGTAGGAACCGAGCAAATTTTATTAGGCTTGATTGGAGAAGGCACGGGAATTGCAGCGAAAGTATTAACCGAGCTGGGAGTGACCCTTCAAGCAGCCCGCGCCGAAGTGGAAAAAATTATCGGTAGAGGAAATCGTCCAGCGATGGCTGAAATTCCTTTTACACCAAAAGTCAAGCGCGTATTCGAGCAAGCTTTCACAGAAGCACGCACTTTGGGGCATAATTACATCGGTCCAGAACATGTGTTGTTAGGTTTGCTCCAAGAGGGAGAAGGTGTCGCTGGAAAAGTCCTGCAAAACTTGGGGGTCGATCTAGACGAAGCCCGTGGTAACACGATTCGCAAGTTGGGCGAAGTTGCAACTGTTGCTAGTGCTGGTAGACAAGGACGCAAGGGTTTTGGCACAGCTCCCAACAAAACTTCGACACTGGATGAGTTTGGGACGAATTTAACGAAGCTAGCGGCGGAAGGTAAGCTAGATCCTGTCGTCGGTCGTGAAAAAGAAGTTCAACGTGCCGTGCAAATTTTAGGTCGGCGCACGAAGAATAACCCCGTATTGATTGGCGAACCTGGTGTTGGTAAAACCGCGATCGCAGAAGGTTTGGCGCAGCGAATTGCTAACAACGACGTGCCTGATACTCTCATAGACAAGCAGCTATACAGTCTTGATATGGGTTCGTTAGTTGCCGGAACTCGCTATCGCGGTGACTTTGAAGAGCGGATCAAATCTGTTTTAAATGAAGTGCGATCGAATAGCAATATCATTCTGTTCATCGATGAAATTCATACTCTGATCGGTGTGGGTGGTGTTGAAGGCGGAATTGATGCGGCGAATATGCTCAAGCCTGCCTTAGCTAGAGGCGAATTACAGTGCATGGGAGCCACTACCCTAGATGAGTACCGCAAGCACATCGAACGGGATGCAGCACTAGAAAGGCGTTTCCAGCCAGTGATGGTAGATGAACCCAGTGTAGTAGAAACGATCGAAATTTTGTTTGGATTGCGCGATCGCTACGAGCAACACCACAAAGTTAAGATGTCAGATCTAGCTTTGGCTGCTGCTGCTAAACTGTCCGATCGCTACATTAGCGATCGCTTCTTGCCCGATAAGGCGATTGATTTGATCGATGAAGCAGGTTCTCGCGTCCGCTTCCGCAACTCGAAGCAGTCTCCCGAAACCCAAGCACTCAAGCAAGAATTGGTGCAGGTAACGAAAGAGAAAGAAGCCGCAGTCTCGGCACAAGATTTTGACAATGCTGGTAAATTGCGCGATCGCGAGTTGGAAATCGAGCAACAACTGAAGGCGATCGCTGAAAATAGAAAGCAAGAAATCGAAAACGCTAGCGTTCCTGTAGTAGACGAAGAAGACATTGCTCAAATTGTTGCTTCTTGGACGGGCGTACCAGTCAGCAAGCTGACGGAATCCGAATCAGAGTTGCTGTTGCACTTGGAAGATACTTTGCACCAGCGTCTAATCGGACAAGAAGAAGCCGTTACAGCTGTTTCTAAAGCTATCCGCAGGGCGCGAGTTGGATTGAAGAATCCCGACCGTCCGATCGCTAGTTTTATCTTTTCCGGTCCTACTGGTGTAGGTAAGACGGAGTTAGCCAAATCCCTTGCTGCATACTTCTTCGGTTCGGAAGAAGCGATGATTCGCTTGGATATGTCAGAATTCATGGAACGGCATACTGTTTCTAAGCTCATCGGTTCGCCTCCTGGCTACGTAGGCTTTGACGAAGGCGGACAGCTAACGGAAGCCGTGCGGCGCAAACCATACACCGTGTTGCTATTCGACGAGATCGAGAAAGCACACCCCGACGTGTTTAATATGCTGTTGCAAATCATGGATGACGGTCGTTTGACCGATGCCAAGGGACGCACGGTAGACTTTAAAAACACGCTGATTATTCTCACCTCTAATATTGGTTCGAGAGTCATTGAAAAAGGTGGCGGTGGAATTGGATTTGAATTAGGTGGCGATCGCGCTGACGCACAATACGATCGCGTCCGTAACTTGGTACAAGAAGAACTCAAGCAACATTTCCGTCCTGAGTTTCTCAACCGCCTTGATGAGATTATCGTCTTCCGTCAACTCAACAAGAATGAAGTCAAGCAAATTGCTGACATCATGCTTCAAGAGATTTCTAGCCGCTTGACCGAGCGTTCTATTACCTTGAAAGTGACAGAGCGTTTTAAAGATAAAGTCGTCGATGAAGGCTACAATCCTAGCTACGGTGCTAGACCGTTACGTAGAGCCATGATGCGGCTGTTGGAAGATTCTTTAGCCGAAGCTATGTTATCCGGTCGCATTAACGATGGCGACACAGCTTTAGTTGATGTTGATGCTGACGGTCAAGTCCAAGTCAGCAAAGTAGAAGCGAAAGAGTTGATGTTGTCTTCTGCTAGCTAGAATGTTTTTGAATAAACCATAAATGTAGGGTGGGCAAATGCCCGCCCTACTTTGTACTATGAGAGCAAAAATTGAAGATACGATTTTATTTCTCCACTGCGAAGACGTACCAACCTATAAAAAAGGTGGTTCTGTGGTGCGTAACAGCTATTTCTGGGCGCTGCGTTCCATTGCTGGGAGATCGGTGCGCGATCGCGATTGGGAATACGAATCAGAAGTTTGGTTTGCTCTGGCTCGAATGCTACTATCCTTCAGTGAATCGGGTTATCTCGGTTTGCGAGAAACTATCCTCGAATTTCCCCCGACTCAAGAAAAAATTCCTGAGATCCTACGTCCTGTTGCGACTTGGGAGTGAGCGGTTAGTCAGTTATCGTAGGGGCGGGTTTTGAGAAAAAATATCTGGTCGCCAGCGGTAAATCTTTTGCTAAACCCGCCCGTACAAAAGTTAGATCGTAGGGGCGGGTTTTGAGGAAAAATATCTGGTCGCCAGCGGTAAATCTTTTGCTAAACCCGCCCGTACAAAAGTTAGATCGTAGGGGCGGGTTTTGAGAAAAAATATCTGGTCGCCAGCGGTGAATCGTTGGCTCAACCCGCCCGTACAAAAGTTAGATCGTAGGGGCGGGTTTTGAGGAAAAATATCTGGTCGCCAGCGGTAAATCTTTTGCTAAACCCGCCCGTACAAGAGTTAGGAGGAATTGCAAATTAGTCTGTTGCTGACTCGTAGCTAATTTGGTCGGATTGACAATTGTGCGGTTCGACGCGGATGGCGACTCTGACCGAACCGTATCGTTCTCGCAACCGTGCTTCTACTTCTTCGGCTATGTAGTGGGCGGTTTCGATGTCAGAAGAGTAGATGACTAAATGCATTTCAATAAAAACTTGCCGACCAACTACGCCACGGGAGGCGATATCATGACAGTTGATGACTCCTGGTACGGACATGGCGATCGCGTGAATTTCTTCAGGCGCGATCGCGATTTCATCGACTAACCAAGGTAAATTTTCTTTCAAGACTTCCCAGCTACTGCTAAATACTAAAAAAGCGACGGGAAACGCCAAAATTACATCAAGCCACGGTAGTAAAGGAATACCCAATTCCTGTCCCTGCCAAACGCCAATTAATCCCGTCAATACCGTGAGCGTAATCCACCCATCGCTCATCGTATGTTTAGCATCAGCAATCAAAATCGGACTGCCTAATCGTTGCCCTTCGCCATCCTCGTAATAGGCAAGAAAAATATTCACGCCCAATACGATCAGCAACAACCACAATTCTGGTGCAGAAACCTTAACTAACTCTGCACCTTTGAGCATTCGCTCTATAGCTGTTTGTAAAATTTCAAAACCTGCAATGCTAATAAAACCCGCGATTCCCAAAGCTCCTATTGCTTCAAATTTTTGATGTCCGTAAGGATGATCGCGATCCGGTTCTGGAGAAGATAGGTTATTGGCAACTAGCCCCAAAATGTTGTTGCTACTATCTGTCACGCTGTGTAAAGCATCCGAAAACAGGCTGAGAGAACCAGTCCACCAAGCCAGGATTGCTTTGAGTATTGTCACGCTCAAAGTCAGCAGTAGGGTAACGAGCAATACCTTCCTCACTGCTACACGGTTATCATTTCCCATACCATTTCATGTTATTTGCTCTTAAGTAGTTGTTTGTTTCGGTCATAATTGACACAAGGGTATACAAAATTACTAGATAATAAAAGACTGCTATTGTCTAGTTTTACTTATTAGCTCAAATCACCTGTTTTTAACCTACGATACGTTGTTATTCCATAAATTGAATCATATGGGTTAAATTCTCTTAGGGCAAAGTCAAGTTTTACATACTATTACAACAATGAGTAAGTCTTATTGAAAAATATTATTGTTTAGCGCGGAGTGTAAGGCTAAATCTAACAGCGATCGCACTGCTTTAATAAGTAGAGCTTTTCAGAATCGTGAATTAAATTCAATTACGATAATTGGCTGTAATCGTTGTTGGTAGTTAGTAATTTGTGAGTGGCTAGTGGCTAGTGACTATTGACTAGCCACTAGTCTCTGCTCCCTGCTCGTGCGCTCCCTGCTCCCTTTCCTCATCAAAGCTAATACTATTTGACTTGTATTCAGGTGGCTCAACGTGAATTAAAACCCTCACGGGGCTAAATTTCTCTTCCAGTTTGGCTTCTACGGCTTCAGTAATCCGATGGGCAGTATCCACATCAACAGCATCGACAATTAAATGCATTTCAATAAAGACTTGTCGCCCTAGTAAACCACGGGAGGCGATATCGTGACAGTTAACCACCCCAGGTACGGACATGGCGATCGCGTGGATTGCTTCGGGGGCGATCGCGATTTCATCGACCAACCAAGGTAAATTTTCTTTAATCACCTGCCAACCACTCCAAAACACTAATAAGGCAACGGGAAACGCCAAAATTATGTCTAACCATTGAAGTTGAGGCAGATTTAAAACTCGTCCCTGCCAAATACCAATCAATCCTGCCAACACGGTAATCGTCACCCACACATCGCTCATAGTGTGTTTGGCATCGGCAATCAAAATCGGACTGCCTACCCTTTGACCCTCGCGACGTTCGTAAAAAGTCACGAAAATATTCACCCCCAAGACAATCAG
This sequence comes from Chroococcidiopsis sp. SAG 2025, assembly GCF_032860985.1. Lineage (GTDB taxonomy): Bacteria > Cyanobacteriota > Cyanobacteriia > Cyanobacteriales > Chroococcidiopsidaceae > Chroococcidiopsis. The sequence continues at coordinate 3,284,868 of NZ_JAOCNC010000001.1, read as the reverse complement.
TAGCAACCACAACTCTGATTCAGTAATTTTTACTGGCTGAATCCCATTAAAAATTCGCTCGATCGCTCCTTGTAAAATTTCAAAGCAAGCAATGCCCAAAAAGGCAGCTATGCCTAAAGCTCCTACAGCTTCAAATTTTTGATGCCCGTAGGGATGATCTCGATCTGGTCGGGGAGAAGAAAAGCGACTGGTAATTAATCCTAAAACGTTATTGGCGCTATCCGTGATACTATGCAAGGCATCGGCTAGTAAACTGAGCGAACCCGTCCACCAACCTATTGTGGCTTTCAACGCCATCACAAATAAGTTGAGCAATAAAGTTATCAGTAAAACCTTACGAACTACGGAACGATTGTCTAAAATCATATCTAAAAATTCTGAATTTTAAATATCAAATTCGGAGTCACAAACAATTGAATTATAGGAAATAATCTTTTAGTTTATCGTTTTTATATAGAATTGAGGCAATAAAAAAATTGATAAACTTCCTACTTAATGAATAGGATTGGCAATTAATTCTAATTTTTTTTGCATTGTTTTGAAAAGCGTTCTTATTAGGAATAAATCAAAATAGCAACCGAGAGACGAGGGAAGGACGAAGGAGTTGCGGAGCAGCTATCAAGTCGTAAGTCAAAATTAACTGGTCACTGGTCACTGATAACTGCTCCCTATTAACTGATAGAATCAAATTTTGATTACACGATCGTGACTCTTACACAATTAACCTTAAATTTAGTTGAAGGCTCGGTTTCCTTCAGCTTTTCGCCAATGGCAGCACGGGAATTACAAGCGGCGATCGCTCAGTTAATGGATCGTCTCAAAGCAGTTGCAGTCAAAAGTACACCGATTGGTAAAGCCACGCCTCAACCTCCGATGGAATATCGCCACGTGGGAGAAGTTTTTCTCGAAGTATTTTGTAATCCTAATATTTGGGCGAGTCCCTTTGCGGCAAAAGTTCTGCTAACCATCAAAGATAGCAACATTCGCTTAACTAGCGAAGCCGAACTCACTCGCATCAGCGAAGACTTAGAGCGATATTTAGCAGAAACTGAGGGCTAGAGAACATTTGAGGGAGCAGTCTAAAATCCGCTAAAGTGGTACTAAATATTCAGATGCAAGAATTGGAATGTCACCACGTCTTTTACTAGTCGATGATGAACCTGGATTGCGGGAAGCCGTCAAGGACTACTTAGAAGAAAGCGGTTTTGTCGTGCAGGTTGCAAGTAATGCCCGCGAAGGTTGGGATTTATTGCAGCAAAATACTCCTGACTTGGTGATTTCAGATATCATGATGCCCCAGGTAGACGGCTATCAATTCCTGAAGCAAATGCGAGAAGATCCTCGCTTCAAACGCCTACCAGTGGTATTTTTGACTGCTAAGGGGATGACAACCGATCGCATTCAGGGCTATAACTCTGGTGTAGATGCCTATATTCCCAAGCCTTTCGATCCCGATGAGTTGGTGGCAATTGTTGAAAACTTATTAGACCGTCGCCCCGTCAGTCAACCCTTAGCAGAAGGCGAAGCCCCCGACATCGCTGAATTAGCCAATCAAATCGCTCAAATTAAGGCAATGCTAACTCAGCGTAGTGCAATTAATACGACTCCCGCCCCAATAAAAATCGATCTAACACCGCGAGAACAAAGCGTCTTGAATTTGGTGACAGAAGGATTGATGAACAAAGAAATCGCTCGCCGCCTGCAAACGAGCGTCCGTAACGTAGAAAAATACGTCAGCCGCCTTTTTAGCAAAACTGGTACAAATAGCCGTACTGAATTAGTTCGGTTTGCCCTAGAACATGGCTTGATTGAGTAGGTTGTAACTTATGGATAGAAAGGCGATCGCCAGTGGTTGAAAGTACGATCTACTAAAGTTTTCAGCCTACTCTACTCTAGTAAAAAGAAGTAGGTGCGATCGCTTCAAGGTACAAAAAGTTCCTAGCTAACGGAGGAATTCCCTTGCACCTGAACTTGCTAGAGTTATGATGAAAGCTCAATTCAAGTGGATTGCTCCATGTTGCGTAAATTCACAATCTTGTTTTTAACCTTAACTTTATGCTGGACAACTGTAGCTTGTGGAGGACCAAATGAAGCGAATAATCCCCAAGCGACTAGGAATGTAGCTACGCGAGAAAGCGTTTCTAGCCAGCTCGCCGATGGTGAGTATCCCGTACAGCAAGCTGAATATAATGATGTTGATGGGACATATAGTTTAGTCTTACTCAATACCCCACCTGGCACACCCCCAGTTTACAATACTCAAAACTTACAGATGGCACGGCTGACCGACGAACAAATTAAAGCAGGTCAAAAGAGTTATTTGAAAGTAGAAAACGGACAGCCAGCTTTATATCTAACTGAAGATTTTCGGATTCAGTACGTCCATAACGTTACGGAAACTCAGACAAATCCGCAAACAGGACAGCAAGAAACCGTAGTTGTCCGCCGAGAAACGAGTTTCTGGACACCATTTGCCGGAGCCTTAGCGGGTAATATTGCTGGTCAGGCGATCGGTAGCTTGCTATTTAGACCTCAGTACTACGTTCCACCCGTCTATCAACCAGGGGTAAGCGTTCTCAGAGGCTATGGCGGTTATGGCAATACTTACGATCGCGCCGTAAGCAGCTATCGCACGCGCTACAATGCGCCTCCAGCAGCAGTTAGAAACAGACAAACCTTCCGCACTACAGGTAGAATTAGAACTCCTTCGGGCAGCACGGTACGCACACCCGCACGCACGACTAACCGTCCTACCGGGTCGGGCTACGGTACTAGCATTCTGCGCCCATCGGGTAATCGTAACTCCACCTACAGAAGACCATCTTCTGGTAGTTTTGGTAGTGGTAGTCGCAGCCGGGGTTCTTTCGGTAGTGGTAGCCGCAGCCGGAGTTCTTTCGGTAGTAGAAGACGCTAAAACTTTAGGGTGGGCATTGCCCACCTTTTTATTCGCCTTTTGGTATATAAGTGAAAATAACGTGAAAGGCAAGAATTGAAAAACTCGGACTCAATATTGATAAGTTGAGAAGAATGCGATAACAAGTAACTAATGGAGCCTTGTTAGATATTGACCGACTTTCTTCTCAACAAGTTCAGCAGCTTGCTGAAGATTATGAGTAACTCGATTCTAACGGACAATATACGCCTTTTTGTGCTGCTATTATTTACATTCTCAAACAGAACTTTGTGACTTAATTTGAGTATATCTACGCGCACCTTGTTTGGATGGTTCTGTAATTTCTCACTTAGTATCTTTGTCCTGTAGCGATCGCACCTGCATTTACCTATTCGTCTTCAAAAGAAAAGAAGGGTTATCATCTCAGCGAACATTTTAGCCAAAAAGGATATTATCCTAGAAAGCTAAAGCGCAATCGCTCACATTATGGCTTCTAGTAAACTTTCATTAACATCTGGTCGGCAGTGGCTGACGGGGTTAGCCTCAAGTGAAACATTTATTTATATTATCAAGCGGCTAGCCCAAGCCCTCTTGACATTATTACTAGCATCTGCATTGTCATTCTTTATTATTCAACTTGCTCCAGGAGATTATTTGGATACGCTACGGCAAAACCCCAAAATTTCACCCGAACGGATCGAGCAATTGCGACAACAGTTTGGATTAGACCGTCCGTGGATCGAACAGTATTTCCGGTGGTTGTGGCGGATTGTGACTCAAGGTGATTTTGGTACGAGTTTCGTCTATCAGCGTTCCGTGTCTTCTTTGTTATGGGAGCGGGTTGGAGCCACCTTACTACTGGCAATTTCATCTTTAATTGTCACCTGGGCGATCGCCATTCCTTTAGGAATTGTCGCCGCCGTGAAGCAAAATCAGTGGAGCGATCGCGTTTTACAAGTTATCAGCTACACCGGACAAGGATTTCCCAGCTTCATCACTGCCTTGTTACTCCTCATCTTCGCTCAAAACGTCTCTCCCCTATTTCCCGTAGGAGACATGACGAGTATCAACCACGCCGATCTCACGCCTCTAGGTAAAATCCTCGATGTTGGCTGGCACATGATCTTACCCACCATAGCTTTAAGTATTACCAGCTTTGCAGGCTTGCAACGGATCGCTCGTGGCGAACTCCTCGACGTACTCCGTCAAGATTATATTCAAACTGCCCGCGCTAAGGGACTACCAGAAAACCGCGTGATCTACGTCCACGCTTTGCGTAACGCCATCAATCCCCTAATCACCATCTTAGGATTTGAACTGGCTGGGTTGTTAAGCGGTGCGTTTATTGCCGAATTCTTCTTCAACTGGCCTGGATTAGGGCGCTTAATTTTGCAAGCAGTCTTAGCTCAAGATTTGTATCTCGTCATGGCAAGCTTGGTCATGGGAGCCGTAATGTTAATTGTTGGTAACTTAATTGCCGACCTGCTACTCAAAGTCGCCGATCCCCGGATTAAGTTGGAGAATCCCTAAACAGTTATCAGTGTAGAGACGTTACATGTAACGTCTCTACAAGGCGATCGGTTAATTGTGACTTGCGACTTACGACTTCTAACTCATGTTGTCCCAAATCTACTACATTGCGCGTTCTAAGTCTGATGGCAGCTATTTAGTTGCCCGGGTAAATCGCGATGTAGCTGAGAAAAACACAGGCTATTTGTTACTATTCAGCGAATATTTTGAGGCATTGACTTATCTGAATACTCATGCCGCTGGTGTAGCCGACCAATTTGCAATTGAGTCGATTCCTGGTACTCAACTAGGAGCGTTGTTGAAGCGTTGGAATTTTATTGGTGTTGGTATCGTGCGCGATCCATTATTACCAAAGATTGAATTTCTCGTCTGCGATTAGTATTAAATATATCTATCCTGATGTAGATGTAACTAAATCAAAGATTAGCGCTAAATAAAGAAGGTTGGTTCCGAATTCCGCTGAATTTCAGCGAAACGTAGCCATAAATTACAAGTTTGTTATGACAATTGTCGATCGCAGGAGAAACAAGTATGCGCTCTGTTCGATTCAATTTATCTGCGTTGCGCCCAGTTCGCATTTTATTTGCTATCTGTGTCAGCGCGTTGCTAGTATTCTCTCAAGCGCTTCCCGCTTTCAGCGCTCCTGTCAATCCCGGTGGTAGCCCCACTGCTCCCCAGCAAGGTGAAGCTCAGCTAAGAGGCATTGAGAAAGAAGCTCAAGAAGCAGTTCTCAAAGATCCTTACTCCCGTAAAGAAACGCAAACCAAAGCTCAAGAAGGACTTAATGAAGTTCAAGGAGCTGCTGACTTAAACAAGATGAGTCGTCCAGAAAATGCTAAAGCAACCTCAGTAGAAGACAAACTGAAAAATGCTTTGGAATCAGTTACTGGTAAAGACTAAGGCTTTTGATGCAGCTTAAGAATTGAAACATTAATATTGCTTGACGTGTGGGGATGATTCTGGCGGTGGTCATCCCTTATTGCTGTCTTTTGTCTGCCTTCCCCCACTACAAACCAGCAAACTCTGCATCTGTAATCAGGCGGAGATTTTTTGTATTAGCAGAGATCCAACTGCGATCGCGAATAGCTAACTTGTAGGCAGAATAAGTTTTGTAAGTCTTACCATTATTGACAAATGTACTGTCACCGCGATCGCCACCAAAAACAGCCCAATCTGTTTCTTTGTCTTGATTGAACCAGGCGATCGCTTTGATATTGTGGCTGTGGGTGTACTTAAAAATCTTGGTAATCCACTGAGATTTAGCTGCGATCTGGTTGCCAGCAGTGGTAGTTGTCGTAGTCGCCATCTCACCAATCGCTACAGGTTTAGATGTGATGCGATGCAAGCGGTGGAGCATATTGCCAAACACTTGTGCTGGATCTTGCCACTGAGACCAGGCTTGAGTTTGACCCCAGTTGTAGCCGTCAATTCCTACCCAATCTACATAGTTGTTGCCTGGATAAAACGACTCAGCTTTATAGTTACCTACATCTGTTGCATTGACGCACCAGATCCATTGCAAATGGGTGCGATGCATACCTTTGTTGAAGAATAGACTTTTGACATGTCGCCACATACGGACATAATCAGTCGGTCGTGTGCCTTGAGCTGCACTCCAAGGATACCAGTTGCCATTCATTTCGTGAGCGAGACGAATGTAAGCGCGGCGATCGTCCTGAGTATTATAAATGCCGTCTGCACCACTGAGAAAGGTTTTCATCCTGTCCGCCCATCGATTTATGTATGAGTCGAGATCGCCATTGGCAATTTTTACTTCAATATCGCTGGGAGTGGCGGAAGCATTGCAAGAAAATGGTTCCCAAGTAATTGAAGGTACGTGGCGATCGCCCCAAATTTTGACCAGTTGTTGTCCAAATAAGTTATCCAGATCGGTAGTAGAATCACACCAGTTAGCAAACAGCGCGATCGTAGTATGCTGCTTATCTTGCCATTTTTCCATTGCTTGCAACCGATCCATTTCCCAGCCATTGTTACCGTAATACACGCCTAATAGCAGTTTATTGGTAGTAGCTTGCAGGGGTAGCAAATAAATTGTTAGGGCGATCGTCAGACAGAAAAAGTAAGTCCTAGCTGACATAAGCTGGCGAGCAAGCGATCGCATGAAATTTCTCTTTCTCCATAATGTCATGTTGCTTTACGCCCTTTTTCCTCAAAAAAACCTGTTTTACAACTTCCGACTCCTGTACGGGCGGGTTTAATCGTGCAACTGTTGGTTGTGCGCCGAGAGCTTCTAACAAACCCGACTCCTGTACGGGCGGGTTTAATCGCGCAACTGTTGGTTGTGCGACGGGATCTTCCAACAAACCCGCCCCTACGACTTCCGCTTACCGTCAATATCCCGCAAACTTCGCATCCGTCAATAAACGGGGATTATTCGGATCTGAAGGAACAAAAGCATCAGCGCTAATCGCATTCTTGTAGCTAGAGTAAGCGTTATACCTGTTGTAGTTGTAATCGAAATAGCTATCGCCACTAGGACCACCAAACACCGACCAGTCAGTTTCTTTCGAGAAATTAAACCAGACAACCATCTTAATATCGTTCGCCAGGATGTATTTGTAGAAGTTGCTAATCCACTGGGCTTTAGCGTCTGTACTCATACCACTGGGAGTAGCTGGAGTGCTAGCGACCTCAGTGATGGAGATCGGTCTAGTCGATAGAGCTTTCAGGCGACCGAGCATTCCGCTAAATGTCTGTTCTGGGGTTATCCAAGGCGACCAGGTTTGACTTGCACCCCAGTTGTAGCCGCTAATTGATATCCAGTCTACGTAGGCATCACCAGGATATAAAGCCTCGGCATTGTATCCCTGGTAATCGTTATAGTTGACACACCAAACCCATTGCAGATGCGTCCACTCCATCCCCTTGTTGAAAAATAAGCTTTTGACGCGCTGCCACATGAGAATATAATCGCTAGCAGGATTACCCCCCTCGCCTGGGACTGGACTCCAAGGATACCAGTTGCCATTCATTTCATGAGCAAAGCGAATATAAGCGCGGCGATCGTCCTTGGTATTGTATATGCCATCGGGACCGCTTAAAAATACCTTCATCCGGTCTGCCCAGTTGTGGAAGTAAGCGTCATACTCGCCATAGGCGGCGCGGATCTCGATGTCACCTGGAGTAATGCTGCGTAACTCAGCATCAGTTGGATTGGAGGAAACGGGACAAGAAAACGGTTCCCAAGTAATCATCGGAACGTTTTGATTGTTCCAAATATTTAAGAGTTGGTCGTTAAATAAAGCATCCATGACAGTGCTTTTGTCGCACCAAGTCGTGAATAGGTTAATTACAGTATTTTTCTTACCCTGCCAGGTTTCTAGAGCTTGAACTTGCGCCATTTGAAAACCGTTGTTGCCGTAATAAACGCCAAACAGCGAATTATCTGTAGCTGCTAATGTGGGGGTTAATTGACTTAGGGAAAGCAGAAAAACAAGGCAGGCGATCGCCCAAAATTGTAGAAAAGATTTCTTGCCAACTTTAAATTTGGCAATTTTTTTGAGTTGAATCATTATTCACAAGTCACAAATTTTTGTGTTGCTATTTCTTTGCTTTGTTTTACGAAGCAGGTATAAGGTAGGCAATACCCACCACGACTTACGACTTACGACTTAATTGAGGTAGTTATAGCGTTGCTATTAACTCTCTGAGTTTCAGCTAAGGGATATAAACGAAATACAGAGGTAATTAACGCCCAAAAAGATTTGAATTCACTTACGGGAGTCTCTTGCCATTGACCGGGACGACAGAAAAGAAATTCTATCAGTCGTCGCTCTTGTTCTAAGGTCAAACTCACGAATTCTATTTCTATTTTCGTGCCATTCTTATCTGTACGATTGGGAAGAGAAATTAGAGCTAATGTTTTCAGTTCTAGAAATGGAATATCAATGTGGCTAATCGTATCTGAAGGGTAATTTGTCGGAAATGAGTCAAGCTGAATCTTTGCCCTTTTCTGTGATATTTCAACCGTATTACCATCAATAATGCGATCGCCTAAAATTAGCTGACAAGCAAGTTGATGGGGAAAACTGAGAGATAAAACTTCTTGAGGTACGTCGATCGCAACTTGAATGGCGATCGCTAACACGCAAGCATTATAAATTCCCCAAAAAATACTAAACCCTGGACTTGCTGGTTTACCTTCCCACTGCAAACCAAATAGATGCACGGCGAGAGCAATGACGTACAATCCTAGAGTGAAAATCAGCGGATAAGCAACTTGCCAGTTTACAGCTACCCCGCGAGCATCTACACCTTTAGGCGTGACTTTAAAACCTTTTCCAAAAGGATTAATCAATGTTTTAACAGTCATTAATGCCAAAGGAAAGCAAGTAATGTTGGCATAAACATCAGCCCACAAAGACGATCGCTTGCTGCCATTTAACCAAGCAAATACAGTTAAGTTGATTAAATAATAGGGTAACCAAAAGAAAAGTAATTCGTTCATTTGGGCTTTTAAAGGCATTAATCCTAATACAAGAAATCCCAAAGGTACAAATAAAGAAAATATCTGCAAACCAGTCAAAAGCCAGCCTAAAATGCCAATCAGATAAAAGCAGCGCTGAACTAAATTAAGCCCTGGCATGGTTAAAGGATTAAGGGAACAAAATAGAGTTTGTAGCGTTCCTTGTCCCCACCGAATTCGCTGATCGATGTAGCCACCAATATTTTCGGCTGAAGCTCCGGCAGATAAAGCTTCATTTAAATATAAAACCTTGTATTTTGCTGCTTGAAGTTTGACGGAAGTTAAAAGATCTTCGCAAAGAGTCTCTGTAGGAATACCACCAACTTTCTCCACAGCGTGACGGCGCATGATGAAAGAAGAACCGCAACAAATGACGCAGTTAAAAGTATCTCTACCAGATTGAACTAGGCGAAAAAATAAATCTTGATCGTTGGTTAAAATTCCACCTAAACCTAAGTTGTGCTTGATCGGATCGCCATTATAGAAAGTTTGGGGAGTTTGGACTAAAGCAACTTGCGGGTCTTGAAAAAACCCTACCGTACGAGTGAGGAATTCGCGGGTTGGAATAAAATCGGCATCAAAGGAAACAATTAATTCCCCTTGAGTTTGTTTCATGGCATGGTTGAGATTACCTGCTTTGGCATGGCGATTGTCAGGACGACAGATGTAAACGCAACCTAATTCCTCGGCTAGCGATCGCATTGCCGGACGGCGCTTATCATCCAACAAATACACCCGCTTATTGGCATAATCCATCGCCTGACAGCCGATGATTGTCCGTCGCAACAGTTCTACTGGTTCGTTATAAGTCGGAATCCACACGTCTACCCAAGGGCAGTAAGTCCCAGCAATCACGGCTTTTGACAAGCGATCTGCCTGGGGGGAACGGTTGGTAATAAAACTCATGTGGCACAAAGAAGCAACACAGACCACAAATCCCGCAATATCGATCGCCAAAAACAACAGGCTGAGGCTACCGTTCCAAAAATCGCTGAAGTTCAGCGTGATAAATAACCGCCAAGTCAAGTAACGTAAGCCCAGCAGCGCCACTATGCTAGAAACAGCCACCCTTACCCAAACTGGCGGAGAACTGGGAAAAGCATGAATCGCGATCGTGGCAGCAGCTACACCCAGCACGGAAGGAAAGAGGAGAACGTGCAGGGAACTAACCACATTAGCAAAAAATCCCTTGCCCCACTGCCAAAAATTCAGCAACTCAGCCATTAAATCTAACCAGTTGAGTTGTTGAGTTGACCAAATTCCTACCAAGATCAGTGCTATGACTATCAGCACTCGTTCTGTGTGGTTATACCAGGAAGATCTAAAGCGCATTCTCAACTACATCCCCGCTAGAGTGAGACGCTTGGGAAAGCGAACCTCGGCACTGCGTCCGACATCGCAAAAATTAACGGCATTGGGAGCCGCAGACCAATCAAGATTGATTCTGACTGCAACTTGCTTTTGGGTGCTTTCTGGAGGTGGAACGGCGACATCGTAGCCTGTAGCGACCCGTCCCGAACCACTGCGGAGCGATTCAATTTTGCCTGGTATGAAGCGATCGCCTCCTCCCAACAAACGCACTTGTACAGTCATTCCTGGGGTGAGATTTTTCGTACTATCTTCCGAGAAGAAAGCATCCACCCAGCGATTTTGACAATTCAAAACCCGCAGCACCGGAGTACTCGAAGCAAGATACTCTCCACCTTTGGCATCAACAGACCACACAGCGCCCGTAGTCGGGGCGGAAATTACCACAACTTTATTCAATCGGGTCTGCTGGATCAGTTTTGCTAGTTCTAGCTCGGCGGTTCGCGCTTCTACGCGCATTTGGACTGCTTGGCGTTGTAAGTCGGCAATTTCGGTATTAATTTCCCTTTGGCGAATCTCGGAATAGCTCAAAGTGCGGGAACCGTCAATTTGCAATCCGGCTTGAGCAGCTCTAAATCGCTGTTGTGCTTGAGCTAGAAGCGCCTGCGCTTTTTTTTCCTCAGCTTGCGCTTGTTCGTAGCGGAGAAAATCTTTTTCGGCTGTAGCCGGGGGAACGATCCCAGCCTCTAACAACTCCTGGGCGCGCTCGGCATCAACTTTAGCAGTTTGAGTGGCAACAGTGGCGCGATCGAGTTCGCTTTGGGCTGCTTCAACCTGCTGCTGAGCAAACACGCCATCGAGTTGTTTCTGGGCTGTAACTTCAGATGCAAATTGTGCCAATTGACGGCGGCGATCGCTAATCTGTTGTTGAATGCCCCGTTGTTTTTGCTGGGTGACTTGCAGGCGCGATTTGAGTTCTTGCTGTTTGACTTCGAGTTCGGCGACTTGACGCAAGTTTTCGACTCGTCCGATCGCCTTACCTGCGGTAAGCCACTGTCCAGCTTGGAGGCTGTCGAGCATTAAATTTCCAGCAATGGGGTTACGCACGTCGATAATTTCGGCATTCACAAAAGCTTGGCGGCTCTCAACTTGGGTATAGTTCTTCCAAACAAAAGTAGCTGCAACACTACCGACGCTGACAATAAAACCCAGTCGCAACATTTTGAACATCCAAGCCCGCGATATTTCTGTCTCTGGTTTGCGGGCAGACGCAATTTCAGGAGATAAACTCATGAGATCCTCTTGGTGGTGGTTAGCAATTCGTTCGGATTTCCTGGTACTAGAGCCTGTTTGAGCGCAACACCGACGCGATCGCTTCGGCTCCAAGGTAAAGTTGGTAGTATTCTGGCAGCTACTGTAATTTCGCAAACGAGCTTGCGATTCAGCCAAACCATAAGCGCGACTCAGCAGCCTCCTCCACAGTGAAAGTACCGATTTCAGTTGCGGGACAAGCAGCAACGAACCCGTACTATTACGGTGTGCATATAAGTTAATTCTGATTAGAGCGCTTGATGAGACGTGGTTTCGGCGTGTAGGGAGAAAAATCCACAATTCCCATCATTTCTTAATTAGAGGCTAACTATCGGCTTGGGGATCGCTAAATTCACCGCGATCGCGCTTGTGAGGAATTTTTGACACGATCGTGTTTGTTAATTATGTAATCCAAAATACGGATTGTAAAGAGAAAGAAAATTTCTTAAGTATTTTTTAGAGATCGACAGTTGATAAGTTGGTATTTAGTTGACAGTTGACTGCTCCCTGTTCGTGCGTTCCCTGCTCCCTGCTCGTGCGCTTCCTAATAACTGTCAACTGAATTTGTGGTTTAATGTCACAATATCTCTTGATGCGTGCTAAGTCTTTTGGTATATGCCGAACTATATAGTAGAATGCTACTCGTTCGAGCGATGCTGGGCTTGCCAGTGGTGATACGACTACGACACTCGCTCGCAGATCTGAGTACAGGCGATCGCGCCCCAAATAGTAGCTTAATATTTATGATTTGATTTTTTATTTATGATTTTTACGGAGCGACCGATCGAGTCATTGTCGCTTTCGGTATCTGAAATTTTCGTGTGAGGAAGTGCGGTGAAACAACAGCATTTATTTCTAGTGCGTAACTTCTGTTCGAGTCTAGCTGTAGCACTCTTAGCAACAGAGCTAATTAAGATCGAACCAGCACCAGCGATCGCGAGCGAAACTCCATCTGTCAATAGCGCGATCGCTATGAAATCTGAACCTAGTAAAACTCAGTCAATTAAAGCTACCAAACAAGCTTACCTGCAAGCAAATGGCTCGTTCCGTCACTCTCAAGCTTCGGTTCTCTTGTCAAAACAGGAAATCGGGAGTCGGGAGTCGGTAGGAGCGGGTTTCCAAACCCGCCCGTACGGGAGTCGGGATAGGAGCAGCAAACGTCAACCGTTAACCGTCAACCGTCAAATACCAAATACCAAATACCAAATACCAACAACTGTCAGCCAACAACCAGCAACCAATAACCAACAACCAACAACCAAACCTAGACCAGCCCAGCCGCCTGCTAATTCTCAGTTAAACGATCGCAAGGCTCAAATACCTAGTTATCTCAATCCCAATCCCAATCCGCTGCGATTTCCCACGAAACCAGAAGATGTGCAGGTTGTGGGCGCTCAACCAATTACTTTCCAGCAGGCTTTAGACCTAGTACAGCGCAATAGCACGCAACTGCGAGAAGCAAGGCTGAACGTAGAACGGAGTCAAGCACAGCTGCGGCAGGCTTTAGCAGCAGAGTATCCTACCTTGAATCTAGGTGCTGATGTAACGAATACAGGTGATTTTCTTTTCAGCGAGGAGCCGGAACAATCGCCTATCCAGGAAGCTATTAGCGGTCCAATTGATAGTAATAATACTCGGGTGATTGGCAATTTATCGTTAAACTACAGATTGTTTACTTCTGGTTTACGTCCTGCTAACATTCGCGCTGCCGAAGAACAGTTGCGTTTTAATCGGTTAGATTTAGAACGGACGCAAGAAGAACTGCGCCTCAACGTTGCCAACGATTATTACGAATTGCAACGAGCTGATGAGAACGTAAGGATTCAGCGATCTTCTGTAAATAATGCCCAGGCAAGTTTACGCGATGCCCAAGCCTTAGAACAAGCTGGGGTAGGAACTCGCTTTGCCGTCCTCCAAGCTCAAGTGCAGTTGGCGCAGGCTACCCAAAGATTAACCGATGCCTTAAGCCAGCAACGAATTGCCCGCCGTCAAATTGCGACGCGAATTAATTTAAACGACTCCATCGTAGTTACGGCTGCCGATCCGGTAGCAGTTGCCGGACAGTGGAACTTTTCCTTAGAAGACAGTATCGTACTAGCTTTTAGAAATCGTGCCGAACTAGAACAGCAATTAGCACAGCGTAATATTAGCGAACAACAGAGGCGTGCTGCCTTAGCTGAATTAGGACCCCAAATCAGTCTCACTGCCCGATATAACCTAAGCGATACATTTGACGATGGCACAAACTTTCGAGATGGCTACTCTTTAGGAGGAGACTTAAGCTTAAGTTTATTTGATGGTGGAGCGGCAAGAGCAAGAGCTAGGCAGGAAGAGGCGGATATTGCGATCGCTGAAACTAATTTTGCCGGACAGCGTAACCAAATTCGCTTTGAAGTAGAACAAGCTTTCTCTCAGTTGCAGTCTAACTTAGAAAATATTCAAACAACCTCTGTTGCTTTAGAACAATCGCGGGAAGCGCTGCGATTGGCACGCCTCAGATTTCAAGCAGGTGTAGGGACGCAAACAGAAGTGATTGATGCTGAGGATGACTTAACTCAAGCGGAAGGCGATAGAGTCAATGCGATTCTAAACTACAACCGCGCCTTAGCTCAGATTCAACGCTCGATTAGCTCTGGTCAGCAACGCTGAACTAGGGGCGAGGAGCGAGGAGTGAGGAGTGAGGGGACAAGGAAGACAAGGGAGAGGGGGAAGATGGGGGAGAGGCGCTCTCGAAAATTCTTTGAGTGTCCTCCCACACTTCCCACACCACCACCACTCTCTTTCCCTCACTCCTCATTTAGGCTTTCCCTCTCCAGGGAGAGATTGCGGGGTAGAAAGAATAAACTTTTCTGGGTTCCTCAAGAAGGAATCGCAATTCTTATCGAGAGCAACGCAGATGTTACCTAAAGCGAGTTGATATTCTTCGATATTGCCTTGTTTGAGAAACAGTTTAGCGGCTGTTTGTAAATCTTCTACTGCTTCGCGATCGCTCTGTCCGCTATACTGAGCTAGCTCGTAGCGAACAATTCCCCGCTTGAGATAAGCTTCTGCTTCTTGGGAGTCAATACTAAGCGCTCGGTTAAAATCTCCAATTGCGGCTTTGTAGCCCGTACTCAAGTCCCCTTTATACTGTGCCAGTTTGTAGTGAACGATGCCGCGTTTGACCAGTGCTTTGGCAGCACGGGGATTGAGCCGCAAAGAGCGATCGAAGTCTTGAATTGCTTGCTGATATTCTTTTTCGGGATTTTTACTGTACTGAGCAATTTCATAACGTACCATGCCGCGACTGAGATAGGCTTCAGCTTGGTTGGGTTTGAGTCCCAGGGTGCGATTGAAGTCTTCAATCGCTCGGCGATAGGTACGGTCGGGGTCGCCGCTATGCTGGGCAACTTCGTAGAGGGCGTTACCTCGGTTTAAATAGACTTGAGCATCCTTGGGATTGAGCTTGATGGCGCGATCGTAATTATCAATAGCCCCTTCATAGTCTCCTACTTTGTAATAAGCATCGCCCTGCTTGTAGTAGGCAACAAAATTATTGCCACTTTTTGCTGCTACTTTGCCGTCACTTGGTGGTTCGGGGATGGAGGTAACGCTAAAACGACTGTCAAAGGGCAGTTGCACGTCACTTAACACCTGCATCAACAGGATCAAGCTCACAGCTCCTAGACTAAACGTTCCCATCATCATCAGGTTGAACTTTCTGCGGCTCAGCCTTCTATGACTTCTTGGCAGTGTTAAAAATAATGGTGCGTGTTTGCTGAGCGTGGCAGATGAATAATAAGCGGCGGAGCGATCGAGCGCTCTATACTGTCGATATACAGGAGCAGTACGCTTAGGTGGCAAAGGTTGGAGGTGTTTTTTCTGTCTGACTGCCTCCAAGGACGGAAACGGGTCGCGCCCGCCTAATTTTACTGCCCGCTCGCACCAAGGACAGCTTTGCAGGTGATCGCTATAGCGATGCTGATTGTTGGCGCTACAGGTTGTCAAAGCGTTTTCTGCTTCTTTGAGGGCAGCTTGCCAGGTTTGGGCGTTGGGGCGGAGATGGGGTTGAGAATGACCTGCATCAAAACACTTGACAAATAACTGCCTCAAACTAGGGTGTAAAATCTCCCAATTTGGTGCAATCGGCGTAGGCTTGTACGGTACTGGCTTGCTGCCATAGGTAAAATGTCCTGCCGCTATCCGTGCTGCATAGGGTGGGGGATCGCCACTACCTTGATAAATTCCTGAAAAAGGGTGAGTCCCTTCCATCAGCAGTTGGAAGATCAGGACTGCTAGCCCAAATAAGTCGTGTTCTGGGGCGCGATCGATCTGACCGAAATTCTTTCCTTGCAGTTCTGGCGGCGTAAATTCTGGCTTTCCGACACCGCAGCGATAAATAGCTGCCGTTTGCAGGTCGCGGACTTGAAACGAATCCGTATCTACGAGGGTGACGAGAGCTGTATCGCTGACTAAAATGTTTGATTCGTTCACATCTCCAACGCAATATCCGCGTGCGTGCAGCGCTCCCATGGCAGCGGCAATATTACGGGCAGTTCGATGGAGATAGAGGTAGTTAAAGAACGGGCATTTTTGCCGTCGCGTTTTAGGATTGTAAAAATCGAGTAGGGAGTGCATCCCTTTAACTCGCGGCATCAGAAAGCCGACAACCCGATTGCTGCCATCAGTTGACCTCAGCAACTCTTCAGGCCAAGCGATCGAAATATGTCCTTGCCCCGCCATAGGGTTATCTGGCGGGTTAGCAAGCATTGCCGTTAGCTTAGATGCCTGAATCTCTCTAGGCTTGTGATAAACCTTTGCTACTAGTGCCTCGTTCTGCGGTACAGTAAAGACACGGGCTTCTCCCCCATGTCCGAGGCTAGAGTTGGGGTCCAACGTGATAATTTGGTTGTTGGAGCTTCGTTGCAACCGCATGGCAAAATTAACTCACAAGCGTCGCCAATAGTAAAGTCAAGTCGTCATCCGTCCGTTCCGTAATTCTTGGCGATCGCAAAAACGCCGCCAGTTGTTCTTTAGCTTCACTCTCATCCTCCATACCTGCCATAAATTGAAACAGGGGAGAAAAAAATGGTTTGTAAGGTGAACCATCGCCCATGTTCACAGCTAGCATCTGCAACCCATCTGAAAACACGGCAATATTTGTCGTCGTTCCCCGCCAAACGTTGACTTGGACTGTCTCCAAGGCTTGGGGGGAAACTAGAAAAGTTGTTTCATTAATATATTCTCCTTTTTGAGCGGCAGTCAGAGCAAAAATTTGACCGTCGCGATCGCTCGCTACTGCCAAGCCATCACCTACCTGCACCGCGGCGACTAATTCTGGGGTAGCAACTGCTAAAATCAACGTCGTCGCTAACTCCCGTGCCTGCTTGCCACAGACGGCTGCTTCTGCTTCTACTGCTGTCTTTGCTGCTGCCAGAGCTTGAGTCAGAATTCGCTGCCATCCCTGCTCGTCGTCAATCAAATGCAGTCTAGAGCCTTCAGCACAAATCGTCTCTACCGCCGTTTGCGCGGCGACAATTGCCCCGACTTTGCCTAAAGCTGCACTTCCTGCCCCGTCAGCTACTGCTGCTACCAAAACCCCCGTGGGCAACTTTTCCCAATGATGAGCGTCTTGACAAAGCTGTCCGACCTTTTCGTGGCTCGTACCTCGAACTGAGGCGGATGCGACTCGCCATTGCCGGATCTGAGCAGGAGCATCTAACCGTCCTGTTGTATATAGCTCATCGTGGGCATCGTTACGCATTCATCGTGATTCCTTACTGATTCCTAGCCTATCTTAGGTGAACGGACAATCAGAGCGATCGGCATCGCTCGACAAATCCTCCTTTTGTATACGGTAATGTGTACGGTTCCGTCAATTTACTCATTCATCTCTTTACACTTTCATTATGTACTCAGGAATTGTTGGTAATGGGTAATCGGTCATTGGTAGTTGATGGTTGACTGTTGACTGTTATGACTCCTCTGCAGTTGAAGCCCCTCTACCCCTCTGCTCCCCTGCTTCCTCTGCTCCCTGCCTAAGTTGCTCCCCACCCCACAGGTGGTAGTGCTACTTGTTCGTCGAAGCGAGAATGGGAAACGGCTGTGATGCTAGCAGACAACCAGAGAAACATTTCCGTAAACCTCAGTCCTTTAAGTCTGAGTGGAGTGCGGACAGATATATACTTGAGCCGCTCCAGATTAGCATTTTCTACGCCCACAGAGAAAAAAGCTACATGCTTGTTAACTTCATCTGTCTCAATTCGCTGCCTTGCCTGCTCGATTAATTGCTCTGATTCTCCTTGGGGTTCTCCATCTGTAATTAAAAATATCCAGGGACGATAATAAGCTACCCCGTGAGCGCGGTATGTAGCTTTGCGAGACTGGATCATGTCTAGGGCGCGATGAATTCCAGTTCCCATACAGGTTAAGCCTTGCGCTGTCAGCTCTGGTAGCTCAAGTTGGTCGGGAGTGACAAAATCCTGTATAACTCTGACATCACTATCAAAAACCACGAGCGCCACCTCAACACGTCGGGAAGCGAGAGAGTTTTGTAATAAATCTGTTTGCAATGCCCGCAGCCCTTCATTTAAAGCATCTATTGCTGCTCCTTGCATCGAACCTGAAGTATCTAGAAGTAATACGCAAGGACAGCGAGGTTCTGGATTTTCAGCAAACTCTACCGCTTCATCAAGTCTTAATTGGTCAGACATACTTACAATTTAGGTGGGAGATTAGCTACTTGACATATGTGGTAGCTTTTACTCACTAGTGGACTGAGTAGATGGGCTGCTGGCATTGACAACAATTTATCTATGATAGTTCAGCTTTGACTTTACTAGTTCTTTTATCTCTGTAGTTTCAGCTGCGTCAGTCCGGTATTTTACTCACATTCATTTCACTAGGGAAAAATCAGTAGCAAATTCAGACAATCGGTGCAGTTAACTACCCATACAAGACCAAGGCGACAAATTACTTAACTTTCCCACAGATTGTTTTTCTATATATCCAAATCCTTTGTCATACGCCAATAGCTAAAAACTGTAAACTGGATGGTTAATTTTTATAGATTGCGCTATAGTCAATAGAAACTGTTAGCCTTCCGTCAATTTTTTATGATTTGCAGGGGTTCTAGCGGTGTAAGAGCAGATACAGCTTACAATATTTTAATAAACTTAACTAGGTTATCTCAATCCTCTTACCTCAATTGATTCAGACAAAAACACTCAAATTGCTCGAAATTAAGGCTTTGCTAAATAGGCATTGTCAGTTAAAGTATTCGCTCGCTTGGAAAAAGGTTTAAGTGCTAAATGGCTAGCTGTGGAACCTTTCAGAAGTTAAGTCCGCTGAGTTTATTGGCGCACTTGTCTAGTTGTTATGATAGTGCCTTGTTAAAGGTGACTAGCGGTGCTGTTACATGGTCGGTCTATCTTGAAGAGGGAAAGATTACTTATGCTTCCCATTCAATTGCTGCCTTCGATCGCCTCGACTGTCATTTGCATCGCCTCAGTTATAAAGTACCGACGCTGACAAGTGAAACTAGAGCGCAATTAAGTTTGATTTTTGAAACTGAAGCAGAACAGCGGTCAGATACTAATCCCGAATATCAAGCAATTGGTTGGTTAGTTAACCATCAATATTTAAATGCCGAACAAGCAGCAGAATTAGTTGCAGAATTGGTTGGAGAAACGATTGAGTCGTTTTTACTAGTTAAATCGGGGCAGTACGACTTTAGCAGCAACTCAAACTTAGAGCAAATTTTTTGTCGGCTCGAACTACAACCGATTGTCGATCTATGTCAAAAGCGCCTGCAAAAGTGGCAAGCTCTAGCACCAGAAATTTTCTCACCCTACCAGCGGCTTTATTTTTCTAACCGTCACAAATTAGAACAGCAAATTCCGCAGGAAATTCAGCAAAAGTTTAGTACGATTCTCAAAGGTTTCAGTTTTCGTCATCTGGCAATTCTATTAAATCAAGACGAACTTGAATTGGCGCAAAACCTACACCAGTACATTGCAGCAGGAACAATTTTGTTGCAAGACCCCTATGCGCCATTTGACCAATTACCAAGAACCTTTGAACAGACAGCATCGCCATCAACAACACCAATTGTCATACCGGAAAAAGTCCCCTTACCGCTAGATGATATCCGCGATCGCCACATTAGCGATCGCCGGCTGGCTGCAACTCCAAAAGCTTTCGAGCGCGAACCAGTCAGAGAGACGCAGTTTCCTACGACAAAGAAAGAATCTCTCCCCACACAGTCTCCGCAGCCACACTCAGAGCCAGTCAAGCATAGCTCTCAACCACCAGTTAATTTCCCGATTACGCGGACGACACCCCCAGTTCCTCCCACGCATATAGAGACTCCCACATCCCCACCGACCGTTATTGCCGATGCTCCGGCTACGAGAAATAAGTATAAAATTGTTTGTGTGGACGATAGCCCAGCAATGTTACAGGAACTGAAAAAGTTTTTAGAAGACGACTTATTTTCAGTTTTTACAATTGATAATCCTGTTAAAGCTTTAATGCAGATTATTAAAGTTAAGCCAGATCTCATCTTATTAGATGTAAATATGGCAGGAATTGACGGTTATGAATTGTGTCGCTTGCTCCGCAATCATTCTCTATTTAAAGACACGCCGATTATTATGGTGACGGCGAATACAGGAATTATTAACCGAGTCAAAGCTAGAGTTGTCGGTGCTTCAGGTTACTTAACTAAGCCTTTTAGCCAGCCAGATATTCTCAAAATGGTGTTTAGGCATTTGACTTAAAAGGGAGTAGAGAGTAGGGGCGAGGAGTGAGGAGCGAGGAGTGAGGGGAATTCAAAATTCACGCATTCAAAATTGCCCTACACCCTACACCCTTTCTTCACTGATAACTGATAACTGATAACTGATAACTGTTTTCTACCGTTGGTGAGGGAAGAAAACTGTGTAGTAAAGGGAAGGATCGACCCGATCTGTAAACCGAGGATATAAATTGCGATCGCAAATAGAATTGGATTCATCTGGTTGAAATGAATCGCTTAGTTCTGTTTTTTCAGCAGATTTGCCAATTGAAATTTCTGGATAAAATAGATTTTCTAGCTTTGACCAGGCAATAGAAAAGGGATTTTGTAAATATTTCTGTACGAGCGCTCGCTTATCTTTTTCGTTTAAATTTTCCGATCGCCCATCGTTTGTATACTCGCTCATAAATGCATTCCTCGCGGCTATTTTGTGCGCTTGCTGGAGCGCTAAAGTTTATTAGCCACAATTGAGACGAGTTATGCACGGTTGTATGGTAGGGAATGCTATCCATAACCTAATTGAGGAGTTGAGCTAGGATAGGAGATAGAGCGATCGCATAAAATCTATACTTTAAATCTAACTTTAACTTGCCTCTAATTGCTGGCTCGTTCTGAATATAATAACAATTATCTGGCTCTATACCGCGATTAGCTACTTGGCGTTTTGGAGTTGTCGATCCAACACTTTTAATTTCAATACTTAATTCTTCAGCTAGAACAACAATAAAGCGACCGAGCTGAATTTTAAAGCTTTCGTGTTCGAGAAGGGGAGTCATTATTTCTAAAGTGCCACAGTCATAAGCAAATCGAGAACCTCTGTTTTCACCTGCTTCTTTGAGTAAAGCTTCAAAGGTTTCCCAGCTAATGTTATGCAGCACTATTCTTTGCTCTGCTGGAGTTGAAGTATCAGTCATATCAAAACCAGTTTTAGAGTCAATTGGGCGAGCCAAGCCCACCCTTTTACCTTAACCGAAGATACTACCAAAAAATTCTACTGCTTCCTTCAGAGCAACAATAAATATGTCAATCTCTTCACGGGTATTGTAAAAAGATAAACTTGCCCGTGCGGTAGACTGAGCGTGGATGTAGCGATGTAAAGGCTGCGTGCAGTGGTGTCCGGCGCGAATCGCAACCCCAGCCTGATCTAATAGAGTAGATAAGTCGTGAGGATGGACATCGCCAGCTGTAAATGAAGCCAATGCAGCTCTACCCACACCTGCTATTTTAGGTAATGGTCCGTAGGTGCGGACTTCAGAAATTTGAGCCAGTTGCTCGAACAGATATTGCGTTAATTCCGATTCATAGGCATAAATTTTATCCATCCCGATCGCCCCTAAATAGTCTACAGCTGCACCAAGGGCGATCGCTTCTCCGATTGCTGGGGTTCCTGCTTCAAATTTGTGTGGTAAATCGGCGTAGGTAGAACGGTCTAAATACACGTCGGCGATCATTTCACCACCACCTAAAAACGGTGGCATCGATCGCAACAATTCTAGTTTTCCATACAAAAAGCCAATTCCGGTAGGAGCGCACATTTTGTGACCGGAAGCCACTAACCAATCGCAGTCCATTTGCTGTACGTTGACAGGCATATGTGGTACGCTTTGGCAAGCATCGATCAAAACTTTCGCACCGTGTTGATGGGCGATCGCAATTATTTCTTGTACTGGGTTAATGCATCCCAAAGTATTAGAGACGTGAACCACAGCCACAAGTTTTGTTTTGTCGGAAATTAACGACTTATATTGCTCTAAATTAAACTCTTCTTCTGGAGTTAGTTCGACAAACTTCAACACCGCACCCGTTCTTTGGGCTAGAAGTTGCCAAGGGACTAAGTTGCTGTGGTGTTCCATCACAGAGAGAATAATTTCATCTCCCCGTTGGATATTGCTATTACCCCAGCTGTAAGCAACTAAGTTAATTGCTTCGGTAGCATTGCGGGTAAACACAACTTCTTCTCGCTGCGCTGCATTGACAAACGCAGCCACTTTATCCCGCGCCCCTTCGTAAGCTTCGGTTGCTTTAGCCGCTAGGGTATGCACGCCGCGATGAACGTTGGAGTTATATTGCTCGTAATAATCCCGTAAGGTGTTGAGAACGAGTAAAGGTTTTTGAGAAGTGGCGGCGTTGTCGAGGTACACCAAGGGTTTGCCATTGACTTCTTGATGCAGGATTGGGAAGTCAGCGCGGACGATATCGGCGAGGGTTCTTGCTTGGGTAAAAGTCATGATTTGGATGGAGAGAAGGAATATCAACCCCTGATTTTACTCATGGGGTACTTACGACTTACGACTTACGACTTAATGCGACGGCTTTGAGCAGAGTTTGTTGTAAAGAGGGAATTGGTAGTTGGTTAATAATCTCAGCAGCAAAGGCGTTAACTAACAAATTTTGAGCGTCAACAGCGTTAATTCCGCGACTTTGCAGGTAAAAAATTTCATCGTCTTCCAACTGGCTGACAGTAGCACCGTGACTGCACTTGACGTTATCAGCGATAATTTCCAGTTGAGGCTTGGTGTCTACCCTGGCTTTGGGAGAGAGGAGTAAGTTGCGGTTGAGTTGTCCTGCATCCGTAAGCTGAGCGGCTTTAGCAACAAAGACTCTACCATTAAATACAGTGTGGGCTTTATCAGCAACAATGCATTTATGGAGTTGACGGCTCATACCATAAGGATAATTGAGTGCGATCGCGCTATGAGTATCGGCTGTTTGTTGCCCTGCTATCATAGTTAAGCCGTTGAGAATTGTTTCTGTTTGTTCCCCTGTCTGGTAGATGTCTAAATTGTGGCGCGACAGTTTCGCCCCTAAAGTAATCGCATTGCAGGTGTAACGGCTATCCCGTGCTTGAGTAATGGCAGTTTTGCCAATGTGAAATGCTTCTACACTTTCCCGCTCAACTCTAGTATGGCGAACTTGGGCATTTTCTCCCAGCCAGATTTCCGTAACGGCGTTGGTCAAGTATACCGTCTCTCCGACTTCTGCTTCGCCTTCTTCAGGATCTTCAATATTAAATTGATTTAAGTAGTCTTCCACCAGCGTGACGCTACTACCAGTTTCCGCTACTACCAAGCAGCGCGGCTGCTGAATCGTTGGCGTTCTGAAGGAATTAGCGATAAATAGCAGGTGAATTGGAGTTTCTACTACAACATCCTTAGGAATCCAAACGACAGCAACATCCATCATTCCAGCCGTATTGAGAGCTGTGAAGATTTCTTCTTTTCCCTCAGATTTTGCCAGGTAGTTGTCAATGCGATCGCGGTATTCTGCTGGTAATCCTGATAAATTGCTAGCTACCACACCTTTTGGTAAGTCACCAATCGCCGATAGTTCTGATGCATACGCTCCGTTGACAAATACCAAACGGCTATTTGCTGCTTCTGGAAAGGTTAGAGGTGTTACCAGTGCTGCGGGTAATTCACATGGAACCGCAGCTTGAAAGTTAAACTGCTTTAAAGCAGATAAATCGGTAAAACGCCACTCTTCTATTTTGGTAGTAGGTAGAGTAGACTGACGAATAATAGAAGCGGCGCGATCGCGAATTTCTTGTAGAGATGTTACATGTAACGTCTCTACACCCTTTTGACATTGTTGCAATAACTCTAACAGGTAGTTATCCCCACCCGACACATGAGCATGACTGCCATTCGTAACTGTCGGAGAAACTTGAATACTCATTACACTCCTACCTCAGTTGCAGCTTCCAACACCCAATCGTAGCCACGGGATTCTAATTCAAGCGCCAATTCCTTACCACCACTCTTAATAATCCGTCCCCCAGCCATAACGTGGACGTAATCTGGGACGATGTAGTTGAGCAATCTCTGATAGTGAGTAATTAGAATTGTGGCATTTTCAGGGCTAGCTAATTGATTCACGCCATTAGCAACAATCTTCAGCGCGTCAATATCCAAACCAGAATCTGTTTCATCCAAAATTGCAATTTTTGGTTCCAACAGTGCCATTTGCAAAATTTCGTTCCGCTTCTTCTCGCCGCCAGAAAACCCTTCATTCACGCTGCGGTTTAAGAAAGCCGCATCCATCTTGACAACATCCAATTTCTCTTGGATCAAATCGTCAAAATCGAATGCATCCAATTCCTCTAAACCTTGCTCTTTCCGCCGAGAATTGTAGGCAACTCGTAAGAAATCTAAATTACTTACGCCAGGAATTTCTAAGGGATACTGAAATGCCAGAAAAACTCCAGTTCTAGCTCGTTCTTCTGGTTCCATCTCTAGCAAATTTTTGCCTTGAAAAATTGCTTCACCACCCGTTACCTCATAAGCTGGATGTCCTGCTAAGGCTTTAGAAAAAGTGCTTTTACCAGAGCCATTCGGTCCCATGATCGCATGGATTCCTCCAGCGCGAACTTCTAAATTCACTCCCTTTAAAATTGGATTCCCATCAACTTCAGCTGTCAGGTCTTTCACCGACAGCAAAATTTCACTATTTTCAATAATCATTACTCTCTACGTCCTCTGCGCTCTCTCTATTCACTTGCGAATTGCTTGATTGAGGGTGAGCATTGCCCACCCTACTTTATTAACCCACACTACCTTCCAGTTTCAGACTCAGCAGGCGATCGGCTTCTACAGCAAATTCCATTGGCAGCTGGTTAAACACATCCTTACAGAAACCGCTAATCATCATCGAGATTGCATCTTCTGAAGAAATACCTCGTTGTGCGAAGTAGAATAACTGATCTTCACCAATCTTGGAAGTCGAAGCTTCATGCTCGATCTTGGCAGTGTTATTTTGTACCTGAATGTAGGGGAAAGTATTTGCCCGTGCATTATCTCCAATTAACATTGAATCGCACTGAGAATAATTCCGCGCTCCTTGTGCTTTCGGGTTAACTTTTACCAAACCACGGTAGCTGTTGCTAGAGTTCCCCGCAGAAATTCCCTTGGAAATAATCGTGCTGCGGGTGTTCTTGCCAACATGGATCATCTTCGTTCCTGTATCGGCTTGCTGCATATTATTCGTCAGCGCCACAGAATAAAACTCACCGACAGAATTATCGCCGACTAACACGCAACTAGGATACTTCCAAGTAATTGCTGAACCCGTTTCTACCTGCGTCCAAGAAATTTTAGAATTCACTCCCTGACACAAACCGCGTTTGGTGACGAAGTTGTAAATCCCACCTTTACCTTTTTCATCGCCAGCATACCAGTTTTGGACAGTAGAGTATTTAATTTCAGCATTGTCTAAAGCGACAAGTTCCACCACCGCCGCGTGTAGCTGGTTAGTGTCGTACATCGGTGCGGTACAGCCTTCTAGGTAGGAAACGTAGCTCCCTTCCTCGGCTACAATCAAAGTCCGCTCGAACTGTCCTGTATCGCCGCTGTTGATGCGGAAGTATGTAGACAGTTCCATCGGGCATTTAGTGTTTTTGGGGATATAAACGAAGGAACCGTCACTGAATACAGCGGAATTGAGTGCCGCGAAGTAATTATCTGCTGTTGGGACGACACTACCCAGATATTTCTGTACCAACTCTGGATATTCCCGTAAAGCTTCGGAAATCGAGCAGAAAATTACACCTTCTTTGGCTAACTTTTCCTTGAAGGTAGTAGCTACAGAAACGCTGTCAAAAATGGCATCTACTGCGACATTAGATAGACGCTTCTGTTCTGATATGGGAATACCAAGCTTTTCAAAAGTTTCCAGCAATGCGGGATCGACTTCTTCCAAGCTATTCAGTTGCTTTGGTTTCTTTTTCGGCGCGGAATAGTAGATAATATCTTGATAGTTGATGGGAGGATACTGGACACTGTGCCAAGTAGGTTCTGTCATCTTCAGCCATTGACGGTAAGCTCTCAGACGAAATTCCAACATGAACTCTGGTTCTTCTTTCTTAGCAGAGATCAGGCGGATAACGTCTTCACTCAGACCGCGAGGAATGATATCTGCCTCGATGTCGGTAATAAAGCCGTACTTGTAAGGCTGGTTGACGATGGTTTTGACAGTTGCACTCATTGGTCGTGTTCTCTCGGTTGGGCTGAAATGCTCGAAGTAGCTCTTTAAGGATGAAAGACGGGTGGTCTAACCCCTTCCCACCTTCCTCATTGTAAAAATCGTAACTAAAACAACACGCTTGTTGTTTAACCTGTCTCCATTTTACGCTACATTAACAACAGGTATGTTGTCAAAGTAAAATTTTCAGCTGAAAACTTTGGAATGACAATGGTGACAACGCAGCAGCCCTCGACCAAGCAGGACATTCTGCAATATCTGATGAAGCAGGGGCAAGCCACGGCACAGGAGCTAGCCACAGAGCTTGATGTCAGTCCACAAGCGATTCGTCGCCATTTAAAGGATTTAGAGGCAGAGGAACTGATTTTATATCAAGCAGTTCCTCTGGGCATGGGGCGACCGCAACACGTATATAAACTGAGCGATAAAGGGCGCGATCGCCTGCGTCGTACTATTAATGATGGAGGGGGAGACAGCCACGGACAATTTGCCGTTTCCCTGCTCGACACCCTCGCCCAAACAGTGGGGCGGGAACAAATGGGGACAATTTTACGGATGCAATGGGAGCGTAAAGCTCTAGAATACCGCGATCGCGTCGGCGAGGGTTCGCTGCAAGAGCGAGTAGCTAACTTAGTAGAATTGAGAAAAGCTGAAGGCTACATGGCAGAGTGGTATTTTGTCAACGAAGAGAATTCAGCTAGGGGATTTATCATTACCGAACATAATTGCGCCATTGCCAATGTTGCTGAATCCTTCCCTGTAGTCTGCGGACACGAATTAGAAATGTTCGCCACAATCCTCCCAGATTGTCAAATCGAGCGCACTCACTGGATTATTGACGGCGAACACCGTTGCGGGTATTTGGTACGAAGCATAGGGGAAAGGGGAAAGCTGTAGGGGCGGGTTCACCCAAAATTCTCGTCGGAGTCAGAGTTGTTTGGTGAACCCGCCCGTACAAAAATTGTAGGGAAATACCAAAAATTGTAGTCGAAGTTAATTTTTTGAGTGAACCCGTCCGTACAAATGACCAATGACCAATGACAAATAACATGCAACCTTCAATGCAATTTCTCACTGCGGAAGAGTCAGCCAGGGTAGATGCAGCCTTGCTTTCTTCTCCAGAAAAGTTTTTAACCAGACTGACAGTTTCATCGCTGCGGCTGTTGAAACATATAGCCGAAGACTACGGCGTAAAAATGGAAGATTTAACCGCAGAGCAAGTGGTAGCCTGGTTTGAAAAAGATGGCAAGATTAGACGCGAACAAGGACTTGAGGCGGCTTTTCTCAAATGGTAGCTATTCAGTTAACAGTTATCAGTTATTAGTGGAGAGTGGTACGCGACAAATGACGAATGACAAATGACCAACAACTCTTTTACCCTTGAGACACCGCGATCGCATTGACATCTATATTGCGATCGAATATGATTCGCGGTCGGAATAGAATTTTCAAAATCAGTAAAATCGATTTGAATTCCCCTGGCGTATTGTGGCGCTTCCATTGTCCAGGGCGACAAAATAACATCTCTACTAAGCGGCGATGGTGACTGAGACTGAGTTGCTGAAACATCACCCTGACTGTAGGAAATTCATTTTGAAATCCAGTCCGAATGATTTCACCAGTTAATTCTACTCCTTCCTCCATAATTTCTAACGTGACTGGCTGCATTTCTGCCGCTGAAATTATTGCTTTTTGTGTCAGAGCAATTTCCGCTCCAACTTCAGAAATCATCGTTGTGACTCCCCAATAATTTTCCCCTTGAATATTGCACCTTACTGTTCGCCGGAGAGCAAACCAATCGTAAACATCTGGTTTGGGAGCGTCGAGCAGAATTAAAATTGCAATACCCAACATAATTAAGTTGTAGCCACTCCACAGCCAACCCAAACCAATACCTCGAATTTGTTGAGCAATTTCTAATGGTACTGTTGTTGCCCATTCTGCTTTCGCCATAGACATTCCTAAGTTACGCCACAGACTGATAGCTGTGACCGCAAACAAAATAATTAAAGGTGAAGCTAGTTTCCAATTAAATGAAAAGCGATCGCGTTGTTGTCCTTTTGGAGTAACTTTAAATCCTTTGGCGAACGGTCTTAACATGACTTGAATTACTGTCAAAGCCAAGGGAAAGCATAAAACTAAAGAGTATATATCTGATAGTAAAGCCGAACGAGAGCGGTGATTCAACCAAGCAAATACTGAGAGTTGAACTAAATAGTAAGGCAAAAAGAAATATAACAACTCGGTTGCTGTTGCCCTGAGTGGAATCACTCCTAGAAATGAATAGGCAAGCGGCATAAATAAAAACCCAACCCGGGAAATACTAGTGAACCAATGCAATAATCCTTCTAAATGCGCAATTCTTTGTAAAGGTCGCAATCCTTTGATTGTTAAAGGGTTTGCGTCGATAAAAAATGCTTGTAACGTCCCTTGCGCCCATCTGATCCGCTGCGTAGCATGAGCGGCGATGTTTTCGGCTGCTAAACCTGCACTTAGTTTTTCATCTAAATAAATTAATCGATAACCCTGCGCCGATAAACGAATTCCAGTAAAGTAATCTTCGCTCAAAGAATCTGTGACGAAACCGCCAGCAGCTTGTAGTGCTTTGCGTCTGACGACAAAAGAAGTACCAGCACAAATGACGCTATCAGCTCCGTCTCTAATTGGCTGAATTTGACGATAAAAAACTTCTTCTTCTGGGGTAACTGCGTCTTCTAACCCTAAATTACGGGCAATTGGATCGGCGTTGTAAAAACTTTGGGGTGTTTGAATTAAAGCAATTTTTTCGTTTTGGAAAAAGCCAACAGTTCGAGTGAGAAAATTTTTAGTTGGTACAAAATCGGCATCAAAGACAACAATCAATTCACCTTTAGTTTTGGCGATCGCGTGATTTAAGTTACCTGCTTTAGCATGTTTGTTATCGGAGCGAGTTAAATATTGACAACCTAATTCTGTAGCTAGGTCTTTAACTTCTGCTCGGCGCGTGTCGTCAAGTAAGTAGATTTTTTTATGCGGATACTCCAGTGCTTGACAACCGATAATAGTCCGTTTGAGGATAAAATTAGGCTCGTTATAAGTAGGAATTAAAATATCAATAGTTGGAGTAAAATTACCATCAAGCACGTCTACAGCAAAGCGATCGGCTTCGCGGCTGCGGTCTTTGACATTCAACATTAAAAATAATTGAATTGTACTACTAGTTAACACCAGAAATTCTAAGAACAATAATCCCAAACTAAATACACCATTGAGGGGAGTAGCAAGATTAAGTGTAGTTAGCGATCGCCAAATAATATAACGGATAGTCAAAAGCAGTAATATTGCTACTACAATTTGCCGCGACCATCGTTTTGGTTGGGGAGAGATGCGCATGACTAGCATCACAATTAGGAGTAAAACAATTGTGGGAGCTAATAAATATTCTCCTGATAGCATTGGTACTTCTAACCAAACAGGAGGATTATTTTGAAAATTTTGTAGTTGTAAAAAAATCGAAGTAATTGTACCTTCTCCGGCAAACCATCCCCCAACTATCAGGCTAGAAAATGCCACAATACTGAACATAACTAGCGTAGCGAGACGCGATCGCCTCACGCGCCTGAGTTCTCTCTGCTCTATCCCCTGATTCTTAATCTGAGAAACTGTCATTCCTACTATCCAATAATTTTCCTAACAAATACAATGGATTGTTGTTAGCAATCCATGTTAGGTAACACAATTGTAAAATAATTATAATTTTTATTATCGTTTATTATGTCAAGTTTTAGCTAGTAGTTGAAATTTTGTTTGCTCCTAACTGTCCCAATAGAAATCTGCTAGCAATAACGCGATGTATTGCCATCGAAGAAGACTAAAACAGATATTCAGATAGTTCTATGACCGTAGAGCAATAGCTGAAGTTCCCCCATGGGTAGTTTATTGTCCAATCGCCCCTAGATGCCCTATCGCAACAGCAGTAGTAAATTACGCTGTATCAAGAATCATCTCAAACTCGATCGCGATCGAGGATTGGCTGAGGTAATGGGAGTATACTCCAATCCACTGAGCGATATTGGAAGTTTTGCACGCGATCGTATGACTGCCTTCAACTTCGATCTTTTGCCTGCCAACCTCATAAGTGCAATGACTTACCAAAAGCTAGCTGCTGGAGAAATTCTTTTCTATCAAAACGATCCGGCAACGGCTATCTTTGCCGTTGAGTCCGGGCGAGTTAGTTTGATTCATTACACCGAAGCAGGCAAGACTGTCAATCACTATTCCGTGATGGCTGGAGAGTACTTTGCTGAAGTTGCGCTGTTTAACGAAATTTATGTATGTACGGTGATTGCTGAAATTCCCTCGCGGATTGTTTCTTTTCCGAAGCAGCTATTCTTAACTACGCTAGCGCAAGAGCCACAGCTAGCAACAGCTTTTATCGAGCAGCTAGCACGCCGATTGCATTATACAAAAATCTTGTTGGAATTGCGGGGGATTCGTTCTGCCCGCGAACGAGTGTTACATTACCTGCGTGTGATGGTTCCTCCCAATGAAAAAACGGTAAATCTAGACCGTCCTTTAAAACAAATTGCTGGCGATATCGGCATCAGCCCTGAAGTTTTCTCTCGGACGCTGACGCAATTACAAAATGAGCAGTTAATTACTCGCGTGAAAAGAAGAATGACTTTAAATGGCTGAGCAAAAGTCAAAAGTTAAAAATCAAAAGTCAAAATTGACAACTAAGAGTTTGATGCCTACTACAAAGAAGTTTTTAATGATAAGCATTATGAAAACTTAAGGCGCGATTGCCTATTTTTATACTAAAACCCTCATTTTAAGTTCAAATAGAAATTTATAGTTATGTTTTAATATAGTCTTTTGTTTTGTGTAACTAAATATATTAGCGCGTAAATTTTAACACAAGAATTGATTCTAATCATTTTCCTCAAATCGCGATCGCGCTAGGCTCTCTCCTGACGAATTTTACCGCAGTTGTGGATTGAGAAAGATCGTCTATGACAGAATTCAACCCTTTTATTTTCGATCCCTCCCATGAGAGCTACATAGGTACTCGACTTCTCCCTTGTTTTCCCTTTCAAACAAGCTACGACATAGGATGGAATGGAGTTCGCGCCGATCTTCACCGACAGCCGCCTTGGGAGGTAATAGAGCATTCTCTGAGTCACCATTCAATCGTGATTCATCATTGCCAGCATCCAATGCAGGTAGAACGGATGCTGGATGGACGGACGCAATGCCAGCAAATAATTACCGGACAAGTTGAAATCACCCCTGCAAAAGTGTCGCAAAAAGCAGCTTGGAGGCAACAAGTTGAATTTACCTTACTTTTTCTCGATCCTACATATGTAGCTCAAATTGCCCGTGAATTTGTCGATCGCGATCGCATCGAACTAATACCACACTTTGCCACGTCCGATCCGCTCGTCCACCAGATCGGTTTGGCACTCAAGGCAGAACTAGAAGCAGGGGAATCGAGCAGTCTACTTTATGTCGAGTCAGCAGCAACAATGCTTGCCGCTCATCTACTCAGGCACTACTCTGCACAAAAACATAACTTGTGTCAAGAGCGCAGTGGTACGCTATCTCGCCGCAGATTCCAACCAGTCATCGATTACATGCACTCGCATCTAGAGCAAAATTTGAGTTTAGCCGAACTAGCTACCGTGGTACAAATGAGTACCTTTTACTTTGCGCGATCGTTCAAGCAAGTCTTTGGAGTCACGCCTTATCAATATCTACTCCAATGCCGGATTGAAAAAGCAAAACAACTGTTGCACTGGCAAGATTTATCGATTGCAGTCATCTCTCGACAAGTCGGATTTCACGATCAAAGCTGCTTTACGGCTAAATTCCGTCAAATTGTGGGAGTCACACCTAAAAAATACTGGGCAGGGCTTTAATTATGGCAAGATTCACCTAATTTAGGGCAAGAATTCACAAGACAGCAACTAGCCAGATTTTTTATTTTTCTAATCGTCACTCAAAAAGAAATACCAATGAACGATCTGAAAGATAAAGTTGCTTTGGTTACAGGTGGTAGTACGGGAATTGGTCAAGCAACTGCGTTGGCATTTGCTCAAGCTGGAGCCAAAGTTGCGATCGCCAGTCGCACTCCAGCAGCAGGAGAGGAAACGGTTAGCCAAATTAAAGCAGCTGGTGGCGATGCTGTCTTTATCAAAACTGACGTGACGCAAGCTAGTGAAGTTGAGGCATTAGTAGATAAGACTGTATCGATTTACGGTCGATTAGATTGCGCCTTCAACAATGCAGGCATCGAAGGAAAACTGGGTGCGATCGTTGATGAAACAGAAGACAACTGGCATAGCGTCATCGATGCCAACATGAAAAGCGTTTGGCTGTCGATGAAATACGAGATTGCCCACATGTTGAAAAACGGCGGCGGCGCAATTGTCAACAATGCTTCGGTGGTAGGACTAATCGCCATGCCCAATGTCGCTACTTATACAGCTAGCAAACATGGTGTCGTAGGACTAACCAAAGCAGCAGCGCTGGAATGTGCTAAAGCTGGAATTCGAGTCAATGCCGTAGCTCCAGCTGTAATTCAAACTCCCATGCTCGATCGCTTTGTCGGCGGAAGTCAAGAAGCAATCGCGGCTTTTGGCGATCGACACCCAATCGGACGAGTCGGCAAACCTGAAGAAATCGCTGCTGCGGTACTTTGGCTGACCTCTAATGCAGCCTCTTTTGTGACCGGACACACTCTAACTGTGGATGGTGGCTACATCGTGCAATAGTCGAGCATTTGAAGCCCTCAGAATAGAATTCTGGGGCTATACCAACAAAGTTCGCCCGCTCGAACTCAGGAAAAATCAGAAGTTTGAAACCCTCTCATCATCTGGGTTTGGTTTGTGTAGCTGCGATTTTCAATCGCCTAGTGCATTGAAAAAGTTTGAACTGCCTAAAAAATTTTCGTTGAAGGATATGGCGTGATGCGTACAAATCGGTGGTTATACTCTGCCTTGAAAGTGGTAAAAGCAATTTCCCCAACCATAGCAGCAACCCTTGTTTTGCCCCTAGCAGCTTTGGCAGAGTCTGGACCTGGACCTGGTCCCCTCGGACCTGGACCTGGATGCAACTTCTTCCCTGCATCTGCATCGACAGGTACTCGTGTTGACCAAACTTATTTTGGACCTCCTCCAACCAATCCTAGTTTAGTTGGTCCAGTGCAAACACTGCGAGCGGGAACGGTTAGTTTCGATCGCGATTCTTTTCCTGGTACTGTGACGCTACCCTTATATAAAGGTTATTTAAAGTCGGGTGAAACTGTCTGGTATATCATCACCGATACAGACGACCAGGCAAACGCTGAAGCACTCGGTTTTAACTTTTCGTCCAAGCTATCCTACTCAGCACCAGGGGCGCGGACTGGTAACTTCAACTCAGCAGGGGAAATTATTTTCGACCAGGGCAAAGTTGACTTCAGTCCAGAAAGGCAGGTGCAACCAGGATCTAAAGAGCGTCCTTTTCCAGTCGCTAGCGCCCAACCTGGCTCTGTTGGAGACAAGGATTACAGCCCTTTAGTGAGGATGCTTAACTCTGGCGGTCGCGTCTACAATGCACCAATAGTTGCTTTTAACGTGCCTGCCGATAAGATTAATTTTCCTCAAGGCAACCCCGACTACAAGCTAGTACACGATGAAGTCGTGGCGATCGATACTGAGAAAATGACTGTCACCTTAAACTTGGTCAACGGTTTCAGTTTCGGTCGTCCGGTTTGGTATGTTTCAATGGATTCCAGCGATCCAACGGTGGCTGCGATCGAAGGTGCAACTTCTGCCCCTGCTTTGCAGAACATAGAAGTAGGTGGCGACGATAGTTTTAGCAGTGCTGTCGAGCGGATTTTTATTGCTATAAATGGACCGCAGCAAAATGGTTGTAAGAATCCACAACGTCAAGGGTTGTATGCAGCTTTAACTGACGGTTATCGCCCTAATAACGTTTTAGGAGGTATCCCGACGATCGCGAATGACTATAGCCCACTTTGGGATATCAACCTTTACGAGTGGACGCAGGATGCAGTAAACAACGGCGATCGCACCCAGCTACGAGAAGAATTCCACATCCTGGGTCTAGTTGAATCTGGTTTCCTCACTGGTCCTAATGGTTCCGAGTTTGGCTCGACAGGCATCATCAACAACTGCCCGATCGTATTTCGCCTATTGTAATTTCTCGACGCACGAACTCAAAGCCGAATTACGAGCTAATTCTTACGTTTTTCTCAGGAAAAACTCATAAATTCATCAGTTGTAACTTAGGTAAGCGATAGATGCTGAAATTGTCGAATTGTTATTTATTCTCAAATTCTTAGGAGTGAATCAAGTGAAACTTACGTCTGTTTTAGCGGGCTTTGCTTTAGTTGGGTTAGTGACGGTTACAGATGTACCGCTGAGAATCATCAATCCTCAGTTAGGTCAAGCATCTGCCCAAGAGATGCAAATGAAAGGTCCAACTGATATACCGATCCAAAAGAAAATTGAATTGATTACCGCGCACAAGGGTCAGCTAGGTGGTGGTGACGAACTGCGGCGCTATTTCTTTGGCGATCTGCTGCCAGTAGCGGTGCAGCCTGGTGGTGCGGGTATGGTCGTACTGCTGTATAACAAAGCTAACGATTATACATTTGCTTACTGTGCTACCTACGATGTGGTCGTGGCATTGAGAAAAGGCAAAGTGACGAAGTTTGAGCCGAGTGAAGTGAAGTAATAGTGAAGTCATTCTAGTCGCGATCGCATGAGGAAAAACTTTGTTACAGATTGGGATGTGCCGACTATTTCCATTAAGAGTTACGCCCCAGATTTATCTATGGCTAGCTATTTCTATTTTTGGCGCAGCTAACTCAGTCACGCGCAAGCTGACAGAAATTGGTGCGAGACATTTTCAGAACGATCGCAATCCCATTTCTCTGTGCAATGTTTTATTTGTTGGCAATCTCTGCGCTTTGTTGGTACTACTAATTATTTATCGACGGCAAATACAACCAGCTATGTTAAAGCGACTTTCTCGACGAGAGTGGTTGGGATTGATAATCGTATCAACTTTAGCAGGAGCGATCGCGCCGAGTTTAATTTTTCAGGCACTAGCTGTTACTAATGTCAATACTGTAGTGTTTTTGGGGAGATTAGAGCCACCCTTAACTTTGCTATTGTCTGTCTGGCTACTGTCTGAAAGAGTTAATTTTTGGGAAATTTTGGGTGCATCTTGAAGTGGATCCAAATGGTTAGACAGTTTGAGGGGAGAGTTAAGCTCTAACCCAAGGATCGACACTCGCTCCATCAAGCAAGTTCAAGCGATTTCAAACTTTTCCAATAAACAGTATTAGGAGTTTGATAATCTAATGCTTGATGAAATCTCTGTTCATTATACCATTTAAACCATTTGTTGACCTCAAATCTTAAATGTTTCCCATCATCAAAATCTAGTAAGTAAATCAATTCATATTTGAGCGAGCGCCATAAACGTTCAATAAAGATATTGTCATGACATCTTCCTCTACCATCCATACTAATTTTGACATTGACTTGTTTCAAGCATTGAGTAAAGTCAGTTGAGGTAAATTGACTACCTTGGTCGCTATTAAAGATGTTTGGTTTTCCATAGATAGATAAGGCTTCTGATAAAGCATCCAGACAAAAATCTACCTCCATCGTGTTGCTAATCCTCCATGACAGCACTTTTCGAGAGTACCAGTCCATGATTGCTACCAAATAAAAATGTCCTTTCCTCACAGGCAAATAAGTAATGTCCGTACACCAAACTTGATTGGCTGTCTCTACCGCTAATCCTCTTAGCAAATACGGATAGATTTGATGAGCTGGATGGGAAATAGTTGTGCGTTTTCTCGGATAAACTATTTGTAATCCTAATTGACGCATCAGGCGAATTACTCGTTTGCGATTAATTTCGTAGCCCAGTGAACGCAAATACACCGTCAATTTTCGACTCCCATAAAAAGGGGTTTTTAAGTATTGCTCATCCAATAAACGCAACAGCATCAATTCCTCATCTGAGATTTCTTGTGGCTGATAGTAATAGCTTGAACGAGCAATTCTCAATAGTTGGCATTGTCGGACGATGCTTAGTTGTGGATGGTCAGTCACTACCAAGGCTTTTCGTTCTTCAACCCCAACCGTGCTGACCTGTTGGCTAAAAAATCCCGTTCTACCTTCAACTGCCCAATCTGCCGATACAACTCGTCTATTTGGGCTTGTTGGCTCTCCTCAACTTTATTTGCCTCACTACCCTTCTCAAATAGCGTACTAGCTTCCTCTAACAACTGCCGCTTCCAGTTGTTAATCATGGTTGGATGCACTTCGTGCTGGCTTGCCAATTCTGAAACGGTTTTCTCACCTCGAATAGCTTCTAGTGCGACTTTGGCTTTAAATTGTGGGCTGTACTGCTTGCGTTTGTTACTCATGAACTACTCTTGTCATCTTTTGAGTGGTTCAGAGCTTAACCCCCTGTCCAGTTTTTGGGGACCACTTCATACAGCATTTTTCGCACCGCTTGGGGAACAGTTATTTTCTTTCTCGCTGCTTTACTACTCTACGGCAGGGGGCATTTTATGGATGTATTTTCTCCTTTCTTGTGGGAATGGATGTTAGTTTATGGTTCTATTATTGTCGTAGTCGGTCAGACTTTCTGGATTACTGGTTTAAGAGCTACCTCTGTATCTGAAGCTTCTTTAGTTAGCTCTTTTACTCCCATTGCAGGGATTCTCGCAGCTTATTTTATTTTAGGAGAAGTTCCAACACTGGCGCAGTATATGGGTGGCAGTGTCATAGTTATTGGAGTTTTTCTGAGTCAAATCGGCATCCGGCAAAAAGCATCAAGTGCTGCTACACGGAACACTTCGATTCAAAAACAGCAAGAAATCGAAAGTAGTATGGGATTTAAAGGTATATAAGTCAATGCTCGCTGAGAAAAACATAATTCCTGAAGCGATCGCACAACTGAGGGGGGTGGTAACTAGCAACCATCTGCGTACTTCTGATTTAGAGAAGGGTGTTGTAAATTTAACTCATTGCCTGTTTGCCACCAGCATCCAGATAAATTGAAATTTACGTAATTTAGTAGACTAGCAGATTAAACCCATTATTGTTGCAGAGGTTTTGTATGGTAGACTTACTCGATGCTTGGAGACTTTTGCATCCCGCGATCGCCGTTACCTTCATCTTTCCTTTAATTGGGATCGTGGCTAACTTCGCATGGCAGACGCGCCAGCGCCGATTGCAAGCTAAAGGGGGTGATAAAAGTAAAATTCCCCCAACAGTTGGCGTGGAACATAATAAATTTGGCAAGTGGTTGGCTGGAGGTGTAGTAGGATTAGCACTTGTAGGGCTTGCCCGTCCTATTTTTTACCACGTTGCAACTAACCAAGTCTGGAGTAAAAACCCTTTTCAAGTTATCTTCATCGCCCTGATTTTTGGCGCAACCATTGCCTCTTTAGTGTTTCTTTACCGCGCTAAACAGAAACTTTGGCGAGGAGTGTTTGCCACTTTGACAGGAATGGGTTTAGTGATTCTGGGTTTCCAAGAAGGTGTCTTCCGTCGCGATAACGAATGGTTTGTATCTCATTTCTATATCGGATTGACGGCAGCAATGCTGATGATTTTTTCCTTAGCGATTATGCAAGATATCTATCAGGATCGCTCCCATCGCTGGCGGATCGTCCATGCTATTTTAAATTCAATCGCGCTATTACTCTTTATCGGACAGGGGATGACTGGAACGCGAGACTTGCTAGAAATTCCTTTACACTGGCAGGAACCATTCATCTACAAGTGTGATTTTAATCAAAAGACTTGTTCTACCCCAACTTCTATGACTGGCGAGTGGCGGATCGCAAAAGAGTAGAGCATAGATTGACATTTTACTCAGTTGGATCGCGATCGAGAGCGTGTTGCCTGAGTTCGCTCAGAGACACGTATTCTAGTGCCGATGCGTGAGTTGACTGTAAAATTATGGGCGGTGCAACACCAGCATCTAGAGCTTCTTTCCAACGAGAAGCGCACAAACACCAGCGATCGCCTGGTTTTAAGCCAGGGAAGTTAAACTCAGGTACGGGCGTGCTGAGATCGTTTCCCTGTGACTTGGTAAAATTCAAGAACTCTGCCGTTAGTTCTGCGCAAACGACATGCGCTCCGTAATCGCCTGCACCAGTATTACATTTACTATCACGGTAATACCCAGTCATAGGAGCGCTGCAACAAGTTTTCAGTTCGCTACCGAGAACATTTCTAGCCTGTGCCACGATCGTCATCTCTCCAAAAGTCTCTCTTTATTTGCTTTATAAAGATCTCCTATTTTAAGACAAATGCTCGATCGCT
The DNA here is from genome assembly GCF_032860985.1 of Chroococcidiopsis sp. SAG 2025. Lineage (GTDB taxonomy): Bacteria > Cyanobacteriota > Cyanobacteriia > Cyanobacteriales > Chroococcidiopsidaceae > Chroococcidiopsis. Next base: position 3,246,244 of record NZ_JAOCNC010000001.1, on the reverse strand, counting down.
AGCTCTTTTCAGAATCTACACGCACGCAACAACTTCTTGATAACTACCCGATTTAACGACTTGACCTTTTTCAATCGAGTAGACGCGATCGCAATGTTCGAGAGTAGAAAGACGGTGAGCTATGATAATCATAGTTTTAGTCCCGCTGAGAGAGCGAATAGCTTCGCTGACAAGACTTTCAGTTTCGTTATCCAATGCAGCAGTAGCTTCATCTAGCACCAAAATTTCCCGTTCGTGATAGAGGACGCGAGCAATTCCGATTCGCTGGCGTTGTCCTCCCGAGAGGCGTACTCCCCGTTCGCCAACAACTGTATTGATTCCATCGGGAAGTTGCTCGATCAATTCCTCTAACTGAGCTGACTGAATGGCTTTCTCTAATCTTGGCTTGTCAATCAGATCGTCTGGAACACCAAAAGTAATATTTTTCTCAATTGTGTCGTCTATCAGAAAAATAGACTGCGGAATGTAGCCAATTAAATTTTGCCAGGAGCGCAGATCGTTGTAAATTGTTTTACCATCAACTCTAATATTTCCTGTTTCCGGTGCTAAAAGTCCCAAGATGACATCAATTAATGTTGTCTTACCTGCTCCAGATTTACCAATTATCCCAATAGACTGACCTTTCTTGATGTGTAAAGAAATTTCTTTGAGATTGGTTTCTGTGGCGCTAGGATAGCGATAAGTAATTTTGTCTAAAATAATTTCTTGCTCGAATGGCAGACAGCATTTGCTATAGCTTTTTGAATCAAATAACTTGCGTAAGCTTCGCTCGTCTAGTATTTTTTGACCCCGCTCGACTTCTAGATTTTCTATTTCTTTTAAATCGTAATAAACTTTATCAACTGAATAAGTACTATTTCTCATGATGCCAAAAGCATAGATTGTATTACTTACTGATGGCAGCAGGCGAATTGAAGCCATTGCAAACACACCCAGAACAGAAGTTAAGTTTTCTGCATTCTGATTAGATAGTAGAAATATAATTGTAAATCCAACTAAAAAGTTACTAGAATAGCTTCCAGTAAGATGCGCGGTAAAATTGAAAATGCTTGAAAGGAGCTAAGTGCAAAAGCAAATTTATCAATCTGGGCTTTCATTTGATTCTCAAAATAAGATTCACAGCCAATAATGCGTGTCTCTTTCAGTCCTCCTAATCCATGATTGATAATCCGAATCATTTCTGTATTAGATTCAGAGGCTTCTTGCCCCCATTGCGAAATTTTGGATCTGAAAAAGTAGATCAAACCAAAGGCTGGTAAAAGAATTGCTGCTACGCTTAATGTTGCTATTAAGTTTGTTCTCGATAGCAAAAAAATCAAAGCCAATATCACAGTGATATTGGCTAAAGATGTAAGAAAAGGTAGCATAAAATGAGTGCAGAATTTATCAGTCTCGTTGACAATATTCTGAATTAATAATGCTGAGTTTCGATTTAAATGAAAAGTGTAGGGTGCTGCTAAAATAAGAGCGAAGTAACTTTGCTGAGAGTTCGCCTTGTTGCTGTTTGAAGGAAAATTGAAATACATACTTTTGACCGTAAAAACTTAGGAAGGATTTGAAGTATAAAATTCCGATAGTTGCCGCACTCAGTAAATATAAAAATTGTTGATTATTTTGGAATCCCGACTTAGTATAAATCCAATGGAGCCAGGAACTTTGATAGATAACCTGGGGATTACTTGCCAAGGCAATAAATGGTCCAACTAGCCCAATTCCTATTGCTTCCATTAGAGAAGTCAAGAGAAAGAAGAATATCAGGAAAAATAGTTGTCTTCTCTTGCCCGCAAGGATATAAAAAAACTTAGATAAGTAGCCGATCATGTAGATATAAGTTAGCTATACTCAGCCACAATCGTAGTTTAAGCAAGTTAAAAAGGCTACTCAACAATTTGTAATTTTACTCAATCTTTAAATTTTGTTTGGTTTATGTAAAAATAGCGCTTTTACGTAAAAACACTTAAATAGATAAATAAGTAAATATACTAATATACCGAGACTTTAGGCGATCACCACCTACACTCCACAGCAGTTTGTGGGATAAGACAGGAAAGACACGATCGTTTGATAATTGACCAATCGCTGTTTCTGCCGCGCTTGTAGCTACAGTTGTGGCAAATTTGTCAAGCGAGTATCGGAAGAAAAAGCAGACCGCAGAGAGAGGAAATAAAACAGAGAATCCGATAAGTTTAGAGCTTTGTGCTTAAATTTTTCTTAAATTCACTATGGCTTTCGATTATGACTTGTTTATCATTGGTGCTGGTCCTGGGGGAGTAGCCGCTGCAAGACAAGCTAAAACTTACGGTGTCCGCGTTGGAATTGCCGAACAAGAGGCAGTTGGTGGTACTTGTGTCAATCGCGGTTGTATTCCTAAAAAGTTTATCGTCTACGCTGCTGATTTTGCCTTACACGATCGCGCAGCTGCAAGTTACGGCTGGAGCAAATGCGATCGCCAGTTTGATTGGTCGTATTTTATCGCCTCCGTCCATCAACAAATCGAACAGCGTCGCCAGTCTTTTTTAAACAAGTTTCAACAGGCGGGAATTGATGTCATTCGGGGTCAAGCAACTTTTATCGATCCACACACCGTAGAAATCGACGGACGCAAAATCACGGCTGATAAGATTATCGTTGCTGTCGGTGGCAAATCCATCAAACCATCAAAAATTCCCGGGATCGAATATGCAATTACATCCCGTCAAATGTTTGAACTTCCTCAACTACCGCGACGGTTAGCAATTGTTGGTGGCGGCTATATTGGTGTGGAGTTCTCTAGCATGATGAATGCCTTCGGTGTCGAAGTGGCATTAATGGATCGCGATGAAACAATTTTATCGGGATTTGATGACGATATTCGTACTGCCGTACAGCAGGGATTGAGTCAAAGAGGAATTCAATTTCTCGGCAACACAACGGCAAAAGAAATCAAACAAGATGCTACAGGATTGCAAGTTGTTTTAGAAGGTAACAATCCTCAATTCGTCACAGCCGATACCGTTCTCTTTGCCACAGGCAGAAGCCCCAATACTGAAAACCTGGGTCTAGAAAACGCTGGGGTAGAATTGGATGAAAAAGGCGCGATCGCAGTTGATGCCTATAGTCGCACGAACCGAGCGCATATCTTTGCTGTGGGTGATTGTACCAATCGCAAGCAATTGACCCCCGTTGCCCGAACAGAAGGTCGGGCAGTAGCGCGCACGATTTTTGACAAACAATCGCCACAAATGGATTACACTCTCGTTCCTACCGCTGTCGTTGCCCGTCCTGAAGCTGCTGCTGTAGGATTGACAGAAGCGCAAGCACGCGAACAATTTGGCGATGTCGTGCAATGCTACTGTACCCAATTTGAACCTCTGTTTTACAGCATGACAGATCGCTCCGAGCAGGCAATGATGAAATTAGTGGTAGATCGGCGCAGCGATCGCGTGTTAGGCGCGCATATGGTAGGCGAAAATGCTGCTGAGATTATTCAAAGTCTGGCAGTTGCGATCCAAAAAGGCATCGCGAAACAAGATATTGACGCAAACCTTGGCATTCATCCAACTACCGCAGAGGAATTCTTCTTGTTAGATTAAATCTTAACCCGTACAGTACGCCTGCTAGATACCCTCCCATTCCAACAATTTATCTCACCACAACTTAAATATTGCGACCATATCAGTTGATAGGTGATAGATAATTTTTCTACCAACTACCAACGACTAACTACCAACTACCATAGGAACATATTGACTCATGACATTCGACTACGATTTATTCGTCATTGGCGCTGGATCTGGAGGACTAGCAGCTTCTAAACGGGCAGCTAGCTACGGTGCAAAGGTAGCGATCGCAGAAGAAAGTCTCGTTGGTGGTACTTGTGTCGTCCGAGGCTGTATTCCGAAAAAACTCATGGTCTACGGTTCTCGCTTTCCGGCTTTGTTTCACGATGCTGCGGGTTATGGCTGGCAGGTTGGCGAGACAAGTTTAGATTGGCAACACTTCATCACTGTTATTGATAACGAAGTGAACCGTCTTTCTCAGTTGCATATCAACTTTTTAGCAAAAGCTGGAGTCGAGTTAATTCCCAGTCGCGCCGCTTTGGTAGATCCCCACACTATCGAAGTAGACGGGCGCAAAGTCACGGCTGAAAAAATCTTAATTGCCGTTGGCGGTCGTCCGATTAAACCAGACATTCCAGGTATGGAACATGTCATTACCTCGAATGAAATGTTTCACCTGCCCGAAAAACCCAAACACATAGCGATTATTGGAGCTGGTTACATTGGGGTGGAATTTGCTTGTATTATGCGCGGTCTGGGTTGCGAAGTTACCCAAATTATTCGCAAAGATTTGATTTTACGAGGATTCGATCGCGACATCCGTAATGAAATTCAGCAGGGCATGATTCATCACGGAATTCATGTAATCGCTGATAATGTTGTTACGGCGATCGATCGCGTTCCCGAAGGATTAAAGCTAACGCTCTCTGACCAAGATCGAGAACCAGTTGTTGCCGATGTGGTTTTAGCTGCAACTGGTCGTACTCCTTATGTCGAAGGACTTGGCTTAGAAAATGCAGGCATAGATTTAGTTCCCAGTTCCCTAGAAGGACCAGGCTACAGTACCACTAAGGCGATCGCGGTGAACGAATTTAGTCAAACTTCACAGCCGCACATCTTTGCTGTCGGTGATTGTACCGACCGGATTAACCTCACTCCTGTCGCCATTGGTGAAGGTCGTGCTTTCGCGGATACAGAATTTGGTAATCTGCGCCGTGCTTTTAACCATGAAATCGTCGCTTCAGCCGTATTTTCTACTCCCGAAGCTGCTACTGTCGGCATGACAGAGGATGACGCGATCGCCCAACTGAGTGAAGATGGGGTGAAGATCTATCGCGCCCGTTTTCGTCCCCTATTTCACAGCTTGACTGGTGCTGCTGATAAGACGCTGATGAAATTAGTTGTCGATGCTCAGACCGAACGAGTGTTAGGAGCGCATATGGTAGGAGAATACTCGGCGGAAATTATTCAAGGAGTAGCGATCGCCGTGACTATGGGCGCAACCAAAAAAGATTTCGATGCTACTGTTGGCATCCATCCCTCTACCGCTGAAGAATTCGTCACTATGCGTTAATGGTAAAACTAATTCCTGTTTCCGGCGAATTCATTTCTACTTTTATTCATAGCTAGTCAGATCGCGGCTAGCTTGTTTTTTTGCCATATTATTGTGGACAATCTGCGTAAGCCTGCCAAGCGCGATCGCAAATATCAATAATTTCACGGATATTTTCGACAACTACAGTTGTTATAAATGGCTTGTAATATTTTTAGATAAAAGCTTTAGCTCTTTTTATCTAGCAGCATTCATAGCAGTGAAGATGTAAGTAACATCACAAGACTTGGCAAGGGTGGGAATCAAATCGAGAACAGCCAATTATGGAAATTACCGGACAATTATTAGAATTTTCCTTACTGAATATTTTTCATTTCATCGAGCAATTTCACCAAACAGGCTTACTTTCGCTTGAGCTTGAACCAAGTGACGACTCTCAACTAGGAAAAAGCTGCTATCTCTGGTTTCAAGCAGGTGGTATTGTTGCAATAGTCGAGCAACTCGATAACCAGCACTTGCTCTCAATGATCGATAAGCGGGGCTGGATCGCACCAGAATTACTCAATATCTTGTCTGAGCCAAATGGCATAGAACATCCTCTGGGAGTTGAGTTGAAAACAAACGGACAGTTGAATGCCGAACAATTACAGGTTTTGTTTCACGCTCAAGTCATTCAGCCTGTCTGCGCTTTATTTAAATTATCGCGGGGTCATTTTAGCTTTAATTCGCAAGCGACTTTACCGAAAATCGAAATGACGGGTTTGAGCTTGCCAGTAGCGGAGGCAACTTTATTAGGTTTGCGGGTCTTGCGAGACTGGAAGCCATTTACGGCAAAACTGCCAACCCCATCTGACGTTTTGAATAAGAATGTTGTTGCTAAGCCGCGATTCCAGCTCGATGCCCAAGAAAGGCAAGTATGGGAACTCGTTAATGGTAAAACTTCAATTGAAGCGATCGCCAAGCAGTTGCAACAACCATTAGAATCCATCCAACAAATCGCTTTTCGGATGAAGGTCGTTGGGTTATTAGGCTCTGTCTCTACCTCTCTCATGTCTGGGGAGACACCTGAAGAAATAGTGACTGAAATTGGCGTGGGAGCAAATGGTGCAGCTGGGGCTAATCCTTCGCTGGTCAAGAATTTAGTCAACTTACTCAATACTAAAATTGTCTAATGCTCGGTCAACGTGAATTTGTCAACGTGAATTTGTTAACGTTAAAGCGTTAAATTTATGGGTAAGACGATTAATGGTGTGTAGTTGCCTGTAACTAAATACAGCACAGTAACTGTCAATCGTCTTTACGGAGTGTAGCGCAGCGTTTACCGTCAACCGTTTTGAGAACAGATTCACATCTGAGTAGCAAGTTCCTCTATTTACATGGTTTTGCCTCTAGCCCTCAGTCAGCTAAGGCAGCCTATCTATGCGATCGCTTTGCCCAAATCGGTCTATCTTTATGCGTTCCCGATCTCAATCAGGGCGATTTTTCACATTTAACAATCACGCGGCAGTTACATCAAGTTGTTACCCTGTTACCACCACTTCCTGCATCTGTCACAGTTCTTGGTTCTAGTTTAGGTGGGCTAACCGCAGCTTGGTTGGGGCAGAATTACCAGCAAATTCAACGGTTAGTATTACTCGCACCTGCATTTGAATTTCTCACCCACTGGCTGCCGCGATTAGGCACGGCACAGCTTCAGCAATGGCAGACAGATAGGTATCTACAAACTTATCATTACGGCGAAAACTGCCTACTACCTCTAAATTATAATTTCGTTCTCGATGCCACCCAGTATCGAGAAACAGAAATATCCCGCCCTCTCCCTACTCTCATTCTTCACGGGATTCATGATGAAGTGATTCCAGTTCAATCCAGCCGCAATTTTGCGCGTCACCGCCCTTGGGTACACTTAATCGAGCTAGATAGCGACCACGCTTTAGCTAATCTCCTGCCTGAGATTTGGGATATAATTAAAGCTTTCTGTCAGTTATCAGGCAAGTAATGCTGCCATTCATCCGCTCAGATCTGGCTCGGTTCACAGCTTACAAACCCCATCCCAACAGCTCATCTGGAAAAGCTGTTGAGTCGTCAATTTCGCTCGATCGCTTAGATACGAATGAAAGTCCGTTCGATCTACCCCAAGAGTTGAAAGAAAAGCTTGCCTGGATGTATCAACACGCACTGGAGAGCAACCGCTATCCTGATGGGGAACACGCTCAGCTCAAAAGTACGATCGCCCAATATGTCAGTGAGTCAGCGGTACTAGCTGATGCTGGTTTTACCAGTGCCAGCATTTCTGTCGGTAATGGTTCGGACGAACTGATTCGTTCTTTGTTAATTGCGACTTGCTTGCAGGGAGAGGGAGCGATTTTAGTTGCCAATCCTACTTTTTCGATGTATGGAATTTTAGCTCAAACTTTGGGTATTCCCGCGATCGCGGTGGGGCGAAACCCCGACAACTTCGAGATCGATCTAGCTGCGGCAAAATTGGCGATTGCGAACGAGCAAAATCCTCCCATCCGCGTTGTGTTTGTCGTCCATCCCAATTCACCTACAGCTAATGCTTTAACTACAGCGGAATTGGAGTGGTTGCGTAGCTTGCCACAGGAGATTTTAGTCGTCATTGATGAAGCTTATTTCGAGTTTAGTCAAACAACTGTTGCCAGCGAATTATTGCACCGATCGAATTGGATTGTATTGCGGACATTTTCCAAAGCTTTTCGCTTGGCAGCACATCGGGTAGGCTATGCGATCGGGCATCCAGAATTAATTATGACTTTGGAAAAAATTCGTCTCCCTTATAATTTACCTACATATTCTCAAGCAGCAGCCGCAATTGCTCTTCAGTATCGTCATACCTTATTAAGCGCAATTCCCCAAATTTTATCTGAAAGAAGCAAGCTAATGCAGGCTTTAACCGCTTGCCCTCAATTCAAAGTCTATCCAAGTATGGCTAATTTTATTTTTATTCAGTTACAGCAGGATGCGATCGCCCTAGAAAGCGATTCCCTTAGCAAGTTGCATCAACAGTTACAAGCCAGCGGTACGTTAGTCAGACAGATTAGCAACGGCTTGCGAATAACTATCGGCATACCAGAGGAAAATGCTCGTACTTTAGAGAGAATCTTGTCAGTTTTCCCTAACTCCTAAACTCTGTACCTTAAAGTCGGCGGCGCTCAATGCTACTCGGTCGGCGTACCATAGCAACAGTTTGGGGCAGAATGCCAACTAGCAGGGCAAAAGCCTCGTCTGAAACGCGATTTACAGTTTCCGTGTCAAAATACTGTTCAAATTGTTCGAGAATTTTTTGCACTCGTTGCTGGGGAACTGTCTTCTCGGTAATTTGCTTCATTAACCGAATCCACTGCCGTCGGATTAAGTAAGCTTTCTGACAGTCTTCATGAGATTCAGGCGTAACTAAAGAAAGATTCCCGACTGGTATTGCTGCTTGACAATCGCGATCGTAAAACCCCCCCACTGCGGCTCCAGGTCCGGCAAATTCTGCATGAAAGCGCTTGATCACGATCAAGCCATTTCTGCGGCGACTGTTAACCATCAGTACTTGCCCGTTGTGCAGCAGCTGTAGAATTTCCGAAGCATTCTGACTTTCGTTAATATGTGTCATGCTGCTAGAACCACAGGAATCGGTAATGCCGATACTGCTACAAGGGGTTTGGGCTAGTAGTAGAGCAGGTTGGTAATACGATCGGATTTTACTATCCATTTTTCCTACTCAAGATAAGTTTTCTGTGGGTTTGTAAGTATAAAGAGTAGCTAGGAGTCAAATCCAACTGCTTTGCCTTCCCTTCGATCCAAAACATGACGACTGAGCCAACAAAAACGCAACTTTATGTCTTTGGTTACCCATTTTGCTTCATATTCTATTTGATCTAGCAAAGGCTGATATAAAGTAACTATGAGGTAAGTTTAAAGCCTTAATAAAGATTAAATTCATAAATCTTATAGGCTGAGAAGAGGCTAATATCTATATTAAGCAATAATTAATACCAGATTGCTTGAATATTTTAACTTTTACTTAATTATTTGGCAGCGGTTACAATTTGTATCCTTTTTGCTAGTAGCGGAATAGATAGAGCGACCTGAAAGGAATGGACAGCTTTGCACCGCTCAATGTCAGAGATTGTCATTCCAGTGTCAAGTTTTCAATCTAGCTGTCAGTACCAAAGTTGCATTCAAGTACTATTGCTGGATTTGAGGCGCTTGTGTAATAGTAGCTCCCGAGGTTGTTGAAACAGCCAATGGCTCCAACTTGTATCAATTCGTTCTAACTGATATCCCAATTTTAGATAGAGTTGTCGTGCTTGATGATTGTTTTCTAAGACATGGAGAAATAGATCGTCAAAACCCCAAGATTTAGCAACTTGTTCGCAGCTAAGCAGTAATTTCCCGGCTATTCCTTGGCGGCGACGAGTTGTATGAACGGCTAGATTTGAAAGATAAGGATATTGATAGCTTTGGCGGTAGGAAGTAAAGCTGTAAGCGGTTCCCAGCGGGATTGTACGTAATGCCAGTTCTACTGTTCCAGCTATACCTAATGTACTGTCATGGGAATACATACCTGTATTTTCGTTTTGTGCAGTTTTTTCCACTGCGACTAGACAGACGTGATGGGGGGCAGTAGCATGAATGCGATGGCGAATGTCTTCATAAATACCCACTCTCAATAACGGGTAAGTCCAACCAAAAAATCCTTCGCGAGAGTGAAAACTGTCTGCCAAAATTTCTGCGACGCTCGACACATCTTCCAGTCCGGCAGGACGAACTTGCCAGTGGAGGTTGCGATCGCCTGGTTGCGATGTCGGCACTTGAAAATTAGATGGAGTCAAAGAGGAAGATTTTGAAACATATAAGCTGCCCACTGCCAAATATCCTAAACGATCGCTACAGCTAAGACCAGAATAGCTTATGGAAGACTTATCAGAAGTCAGAGGTCAGAACAAAAAGTCACGAGCGCTAGCCACTTCACCACTCCCTACTTCCCGATTGCTGAGTAACTGCGTGCAAACTCAATAAAATCTATGTTATTCTAATTGAGTTGTCCAGTAGCGGCATCTCGTATCGTCAACAGCGTGCGGGCATAGTTTAGTGGTAAAACCATAGCCTTCCAAGCTATTGATGCGAGTTCGATTCTCGCTGCCCGCTTTTTGAGCAAAACCCTTGAAAATCAACGGTTTCAAGGGTTTTTCAAGTTTTATGTCATTTGATTGACTAGTACAAAAGTTCTAAAATCGTGCCAAAAATTGGGGTAGTTTAGGTGCTTTTGGAGTGAAAATTGGGGTAAAGTTGGGGTAAATTATTGGCATTTACCCCAAGAGATATATGTACTCAGAAGGCATAAAACAGAAGGCTTCCAAAGGAGCCGTTCGAGTCAAAAACTCTAAGAGGTCATTTATAAAGAAAAGTTGAAAGCAGCGAGAATGGAGGCAAGAGGCTTTTACTATGACAAGACAGTAGCCCAAAGCATTGCCTCATGAGTAGAAAAGCTTACAAAAGTGATTTAACCGATCGAGAATGGCAAATCATTGAACCATTAATTCCACCTGTAAGACCAGGAGGACATCCACGTACTGTGGATATGCGTGAGGTAGTAAATGCCATCTTTTATTTGCTGAAAACTGGCTGTGCTTGGGAGATGCTACCACATGACTTCCCACCCTATTCAACGGTTTATTATTACTTTCGGCGTTGGCAAAAACGAGGAATTTGGCAGCAGATAAATCTTGCCTTACGTGAACAAGTACGGATGAAGCTGGGCAAATCTCATCAAGCTACTGCTGCAATTGTGGATAGCCAGTCCGTAAAAACGACGGAAAAAAGGGGAAGTATCCGGCTTTGATGGCGGCAAGCTAGTTAAAGGTCGCAAACGCCATGTCGTAGTAGATCCTCAAGGACTACTAATGGGTGTAGTAATCACCGAAGCTAATGCTTCAGAACGATTAGGAGCAATAGTGGCATTGCTAGAAGAGTGCTATAACTCTAAGTCTTTAGAGCTAATTTGGGCAGATAGTGGCTACAGTGGAGAGAATTTTGCACAAGCTGTAATGGTAGTCTGCGGTGCAGAAGTAGAAATAGTTAAGCGGATTACAGATGGGTTTGAAGTTTTGCCCAGAAGATGGGTAGTTGAACGAACTTTTGGCTGGCTAGGACGCTATCGACGACTAAGTAAGGATTATGAACTCCTACCGGAAATAAGTGAATCTATGGTCTACGTTGCTATGGTACGGCTGATGCTGAGACGACTAGCTGCTTGATTTTTACTTTATAAATCAGCTCTAATGGTCGGCTACAGCTAGTTTTCTCTTATGCTGGGAAGCGTCATTATCTTTCACTTGGCTTCGACGATACGCCAGCAACACGCTCGCTAGCACAGATGAGAGCAAACCAGATCGAGCTTGATATCATTTCCGGTAACTTTGACGAAACGCTGGCAAAGTACAAACCACAGACAACACTTTCGACCGTTAGCACTGTTACCCCAATCTCTACCCCAGTAAATCCGTCATTGGCTGAGTTGTGGGAAAAGTTCGTGGAGTATAAAAGACCCCAATGCTCGGAAAATACAACGATCTATGTTTACGGACACTTTACTACGTATCTGTACAAGTTACCTACTCGCGATCTCAGCAAAGCCAGTGAGATTAGAGACTATGCGCTCAAAACATTTCCGATTGAGTCATGTAAGCGGTTTCTCGTTAGACTCAATGCCTGCTGTAAATGGGCGATGCAGTCGGGTTTGATTTCTGAAAATCCATTTATTGGGATGGCAAGTGAAATTAAACCACCAAAATCTCAGAAGAGTACGGAAGACGAAGACATTTACCCGTTCACAGTGATGGAACGAGATACCATCATTGATGCGATCGCCAACAACACTTTCTGTAAAAAGCATTCAGCTTTCAAGCACAGTCACTACAAAACATATATTGAGTTTTTGTTTCTGACTGGTTGCCGTCCCAGTGAAGCGATCGCACTTCAATGGAAACACGTTAGCAATGATTTTAGGTTCATTAGTTTTGAGCAGGCAATTAGATCGATCAGCAGCGGATTAATACTGAAGCTGCCGCTATCCTCGTACATTTGGGAAGCTGCTAGGGGTTGAATGGCGAAGATAAACCTTGCCCATTTGCCGTTGGGATCTGAGCAATCCCGCATGAATGATTGCAAAACTTTTGGCTGTATACCCCCAGTACTGACAGCAACAAACTCGGCAAATCGACTCTCAAGCGATCAATCCTCAATACAGTGCTGCCCTGCCCGTCATAGTACTTCAACAAATCTTCTTCATCCGATCCGCGCCCGCCTCGGTACAGATTTTGGGACTTGAAAATAGCCGCTAATTCATCTTGAACGTACAAGATGCCCTGTTGCGGGTGTGCTTGCACCTGTGCGACAAGTCCTTCACCGTTGGTAGAACTGAAATAGTAGATTTTCTGGCGTGGCTCCTTCGGTCTACCATCAGGGAAAGCATCTCTACGCTCGTCTCCCTTCAAGCTGTCGTAGCGTTCTAGATTAGACATCTTGCAAATTAAATCAAGCTGCTTGAGAGCATTCATAATTGTATAAAGCAGCAATGAGATGACAGCGTAACCCGAAGCGCCGACGACGGTTGCGATGGCGCTGTGCTAAAATGCGGAAAATTTTCGCTTCAACGATTGACATGCTCAATTACCACTCGACGACGGGCTAAGGCTCGATTGTCTAACTTTTGCGCCTGTGTGAGTTGTCCACCTCTAGGTTTCTTGTGAGGTAGACGACTGGAGCGCATGTCACTTTTGGATCCCCTGATATCCCTTATCCTGCAAGCTTTCGATTTGTGGGTGAAAGTGAACCCCTGAAACTTGAAATAGCTTGAAGTCATGCCGTCGTCCAATGCCTTAGTAGGTGCAAATAATCCGTCCAGAGCAAAGCTCAATCACTAGTTGGCATTTGAGCGTATGTTGCTTCTTCTTGCCAGAGTAACACCAACGTTGGTGACGCTTCGGTCGTTCAATCGGCGTTTCGGTCACATCCATCACCACGACAGTTGGCTGACCAAATCCACGTACCAGTTGTTTCTTCCCAGGTAGGCGAAATTGCCCTGAGTCCATCAACCGCTCTTCCACCCAATGAACAATGCGGCAGACGGTTGATTCACTCACACCCCAACTGCTACCAATGTGGAAGTAGGTGCGATACTCCCGCCAATCTTCTAGGGCAATGAGCACTCGCGCTTCAATGCCCAATTTCGGCTTGACACCAGGTTTTGGCGTGGCTCTCCAGGCAGGTTTAAGCGCTTCGAGCATGTGCTTGAAGGTCTCTGGTCGCACGCCGCAGCGGCGTTTGAATTGTAATTGTGATAGTGTTTGAGCTATTTTAGAATTCCTGCCTGACGCTGATTGATTGTGATGTCGTGATTTTTCTACTTTTGTGGAGCTGCAGGCAAGCGCTACAGTCCATTGCTAGCTCCATCTGGATTACATATCCTAATTTGCAAGAAGTCTAATTTCCTGCGAGATGAAAGGACAATCTTTGAGATCGTTCCGTAGATCGTGGCGATCTTCCCACTGGCTTTCCCAAGTCCAATCATCAGCCTCCAGCACTGGATACGAATACAAATCCAATCCTATGAAACTAAGCCATTGCCTCAGCATACTGCTGCAATAATTGTTTGCTTGCTTGTTCTACTGGTTTTCCTGGAATGTCACGCATCAGGTAGACAATATCATAATCCGAGCCAACATCCTTCAACGGTGACAAATACCAACTGCGATCGCTCGCCGGAATGATTTCAGGCAGTAACATCCCTTGCTTTCGGGCGTAGTCCAACCAGGGAAACAGTTGCTCTGGATTTTCGTGCATCTCGTGCGAAGCAAATTTAAGATGGTAAATCTCACCATCAGCCTTGAGTTTTGCCACCAGCCCATAAGCAATATGCAATGATTCGACTGAAATTACTTGAAACTGATACTCTTGCTGAAGATGGTGAATTACAAATTCTGTTGCTGCTGCGATCGAACTGAAACCATAGATGTCTTTTAGTTCGGCAAGAACATCTTTCCCATAAGGTGATAAAACTTGCATGAATTTTCACTACACTTGTAATCTCTTATGGTGTAACATGCTGTATTGCATTTGTATTTTTTGCTTGACTGCTCAGAAAGTTAATGGAGCGAATCAGCGGCGATAGATAGCCTCGAACTCAGCACCAGAGACTTTTAACCGTCCGCTACATTTGAATTGTTAGCCTGCGCTTGCATACATCGAGATAGAGCTACAACTGATCGATTGTGACTAAACTGCCTTCAGTGAACTGAATTACAAGTTCTTGTTCATTCAGCAAAGCCGTTCCAATCAGGGGTCGTCGTCCTGTTGCAAATACACGAACAGATTTTTCCTTACCATTCCAGAGTATAGTGGCTTCGTGAACTGTCACCAAGACTTCGCTATTATCTGCCAAATTCACGGAAAGATCGTATAGGAAGGGCAACCTTAATAAAGTGACTGCTTCCGGTGGCAAACACAGATAGTCGGTGAAGCCTGTATCCACGGCAAACTCAATTGGGAAAGTCGCTCCATTTGGAAGAAGAAATTCAATGTAACGATCGCGTGCCTATCAACCACGATACCAGAAATCACTTGCTGACACGCTCCATGACACCACCAGCGAATGCAGCAGCGACATTGTAACCAATACAAATGCCAAACAGTCGAGCGTATGGATGCTTTGTACTCAGATTGTGCGCTGCTTGTATCCCAGTTTTATCAACTTCATAGTCACCTGTTTCAATGTCAATAATGACCATCTTCCCGATGTTTTCTTCCGTTTCCACTTTTTGACGAATACCACTTTCGTACAATTGCTTTGCACGTTGGGCGACCTCTTCACGGCTTAACAGGATTGCTTGCATACGCTGATTCCTGATTGCTACGCTATCCCTTTGAACTCCTCCATAATATCTCATGAGCTAATAGGGCAGGCATTGCTCATCCTACTTGCTGGCTATGGAAAACTCTGAATCTAACTTTTCAGGAGACTCAACATAAGTTGTCGATAAAACTAACGCTATATCTCCATCGGGGTGGTCGAGGAACGCGCAGTCCACTCGACCCTTGAGAATTTATGGAATATTAGACCGGATGAAAATAGAAAGCTAATCCCAACACCGTATAAGTTGCTAATAGCAAAGTTCCTTCTAACCAGTTAGAACGCCCATCTAAACTAATCAGATTTGCTACTAACACAGCGATCGCTACAGCCACGGCTTCAAATGGATTGAAATCTAAATCCATCGGTTGTCCGATCGCAGTTCCAACAATTACCAATACAGGAGCCATAAACAATGCTACCAAAAGGCTCGAACCCATCGCGATCGAGACAGACAAATCCATATTATTTTTGACCGCAACTCGCACCGCTGTCACGTATTCTGCCGCACCACCAACCAGAGGTAACAGCACTACACCTGTAAACAAGGGAGTCAATCCCAATCCAGCGGTAGCTTCCTCCACCTGACCGACAAATAACTCTGACTCGTAAGCAACAGCAAGTGTAGCGGCGGCTAGAACGCCAACCCACAGCCAGAGATTGGGTTTATGGGTAGACGATTCAGACTCAGGTTGAGCTTCATTTTCCAAATCTACCAATCCCACATCATATAGATAGCTGTGGGTTTTCAACGAAAATAGCAGCGTCATGCCGTAGACCACAATTAACACGACTGCGGCTGCAATGGAGAGATTTTTAATTGCCACTGGTTCTATACCGCTGGAAGTCTCGATCACCAGTGTTGGTAAAATAATTGCGATCGCGGCTAATGTCATGGAAGAACCGTTCACCCGCGCTACCACAGGTTGAAAGTCCTGTTCTTTGTAACGCAAACCTCCCAACAACATCGCCAAACCCATAGCCAGGAGTAGATTGCTGATAATACTGCCCGTGATACTGGCTTTGACAATATCAACCAATCCTTCTTTAAGGGCAACTAGGGCGATAATTAACTCTGTGGCATTGCCAAATACGGCATTTAACAACGCACCAATTGAGGAACCCGTAACAATCGCCACTTCCTCCGTCGCCGTACTCAGCCAAATTGCTAAAGGGACGATTGCGATCCCCGACGTGATAAATATTGTCAGCGATCCCCACTCTAAATAACGCGCTGCGATCGAAATCGGAATAAACACCAACAATCCAAGCGAAATAATATTCTTGATCGACATGAGGAATTATCCAATACCGTCAATTACGGGGTGGAAATAAAACGCCAACCCCAACACTGCATATGCAGCTAACAGCAATGTACCCTCTAACCAGTTCGAGCGACCATCAGAACTAATAGAATTTGCAATTAATACCGACACTGCTACTGCTACTAGTTCAAACGGATTGAAGTTGAGATCCATTAGCTGTCCCAACACCCAGCCAGTTATCACCAGTACGGGAGCGACAAATAAAGCAATCTGCAAGCTCGCTCCCAAGGCTACGGATACCGAATCCATTTTATTTTTCATCGCCACAGTGACGGCTGTAGTGTGTTCTGCGGCGTTACCGATAATCGGGACTAAAAAGATTAATTATTGGTACAACTGATTTTAGGCGGAGGTAATGGGTAATGGGTAATTCGCAATTCGCGCCTTTTCACAATCGACGTGTACGGGCGCGTGCAGATTTCTGGTCATAGACGTGAATCTTTGCTAAACCCGCCCGTACAATACCCGATCGCTGATAACTGATAACTGACAACTGATTTGTAACCAATCGTGTAGATTCGTGTACCGATCCCCAAACCTAGTTGCAAAAATATTAAGCCAACCTTAAATAAACCTAAACTTGCAGTTTAATAAGATCGAGTGCGATCTCTTGCTTAGGAGCAAGGTCAAGCTAGGGTGCGACTGACTTCAACAGATGCCATGAGTTACCGATTTACCCCCAGCTATCTCGATCTCTGCTTCATTTGAGTTTTAATCTAGAGTCTTAAGCGCGTTATTTTACATAGCTACTCCTTTGAGCAATATAGGGTAGCAGATTGTAAAAATTAATTTTTGTAATTTGGATATAACTTTCATGACCTCTGCTGCCGATCTTCCAGCTGCTGAATCAAATTTTCCGCTCGATCGCGATGCCAAGCATCAAGTAAGTCTCAATCCCCTGCAAACGGCTACAGGTGTATACGTGACCGTTCACGGTCATTTCTATCAGCCACCTCGCGAGAATCCTTACTTAGATGCGATCGAGCGTCAGCCTAGTGCTGCACCCGCTCACGACTGGAACGAACGCATCCACCATGAATGCTATCGTCCAAATGCTTTTGCCAGGGTATTGAACGATCGCGGTGAAGTTTTGGGGGTCGTCAACAACTACGAGTATTTCAGCTTCAATTTCGGTTCTACGCTGCTGTCTTGGTTAGAGCGTTACGATTTGGAGGTGTATCAGCGGATAATCGAAGCAGACCGCAACAGTTGCGCTCGTCTTAACGGTCACGGGAATGCGATCGCTCAAGTCTACAATCACATCATCCTACCTCTAGCCAACGAACGGGACAAATGTACTCAAATTCGCTGGGGTATAGAAGATTTCCGCTCTCGTTTTGGACGCGCTCCCGAAGGGATGTGGTTGGCGGAAACTGCGGTAGACTATCCCACCTTAGAGGCTTTGGTAGCAGAGGGAATTCGCTTCATTATCCTTGCCCCCTCCCAAGCCCAACGCTGTCGGACGCTCCCCACAGACGAACAGCCAGTAACTCAGTGGCATGAAGTCGGGGGCAGCCAGATCGATCCCACTCGTCCTTATCGTTGCTTTCTCGAAGGGGTGAGGAGTGAGGAGCGAGGAGTGAGGGGACAAGGAAGCAGAGGGGCAGAGGAGCAGAGGAGCAGAGGAGAAAAACAGCCCGACTCCCAACTCCCGACTCCCGACTCCCGCCCATATATCGATATTTTCTTCTACGATGGCCCAATTTCGCGGGACATGGGTTTCAGCGATGCACTCAGCAATTCCCATCACTTTATCGGACGGTTGGGATTGGCAATTCGCGGGGATCGCCGTTCTGCACAGTTAATTTCTGTTGCTACAGATGGTGAAACTTTCGGACATCACAAAGGCGGTACGGAAAAAACCCTCGCCTACGCCTTTACAGAAGAATTTCCCCGCCGAGGTTGGACGGTGACGAACTACGCCCATTATCTCAGCCTCGATCCGCCAACTTGGGAAGTAGAACTCAAACCCGTCACTGCTTGGAGTTGTTCGCATGGTGTAGACCGCTGGCAAGATGATTGCGGTTGCGGTGGTGGGGGTACTTGGAATCAAAAATGGCGGCGACCCCTACGCAACGCCCTCGACTGGTTGCGCGATCGCTTAATTGATGTTTACGAAACTGCTGCTAAAAATCTATTCTGCGACCCCTGGTTAGCACGGGATGAGTATATCCAAGTGATTCGAGATCGCTCGGTGGCTAACGTTCAACGCTTCCTCTCGCACCATCAATCGCATCTGCTGACGGACTCAGAACGAGTCGATGCCCTGCGGTTATTGGAAATGCAGCGTCATGCCTTGTTAATGTATACGAGTTGCGGTTGGTTCTTTGAAGAAATCTCCCGTCCCGAAGGCACGCAAATTTTGCGCTATGCTGCTAGGGCTTTGGAACTAGCCGAAGATGTGGCAGGCGTGCAACTTGAAAAAGAATTTATCAACCATCTCAGCCTTGCCCCTAGTAATGTCGAGTTTTTCGGTCATGGAGCGGAAGTCTACCGTCAACTGGTGCTAACTGCCCAGGTTAACTTTCAGCAAATTGCCGCTCAATATGCCATTACCTCCTTGTTTAGGAAACAGGAAATCGGCTCTAACGGTCAACGGTCAACGGTCAACAGCCAACTGGATCGCTTTTCGACGACCCACTGCCCGCTGCCTACTCCTCATATCTATTGCTATACGGTCAATCAGCTAGACTACCAATGGCAGCGCGTCGGTACGCTGACTCTAGCTGTAGGGCAATTAGAACTCATATCGGAAATCACCTGGGAGAAGGAAGAGTTAGTATTTGCCGTGTTGCATCTGAGTGGCTGGGATTTTCATTGCTGCATTCAGCCATTTACAGGGCGGCGATCGTACAACCAGATGAAGGAGCAAGTGTTTGAGTCTTTGCAACAAGCTAGCGCCGCCCATGCGATTCAGAAGATGATTCAAATATTTGGCGATCGCGCGTTCAATTTGCAAGATTTAATTGCCGAGGAACGTCACCGAATCGTCCAGATGTTGAGTCAGGAAAGCTTGACGCGCTTAGATCTGCTCTACACCCAAGTTTACCGGGATAACTATGGGGTACTCATGGCTTACCACCGCGATTACTTACCCGTACCCCAAGAGTTGCAAGTTGCCGCTGAGATAGCTTTAGGTAGTCGCTGTTTAGATTTGGTGCGATCGCTCTGTGAAGAAATTGGGGATCGCGACGCTTGGGAACACTTGGCAGAATTGGAAGCAGTCGCGACAGAAGCTAACTTGTTACGCTGTCAGTTGAAGTTACCAGAAGTCAAACAAAGTCTAGAACAGATGATGCTGCGATCGCTCTGGCAACTATTACACGGTAATGTCGCTGTAGAAGAAGAAACTCAAAAAATCGAGCGTTCGATCGATATCGGTTATCAGCTCAATCTCGGTTTATCTTTGGCGCGCGTCCAAGAAGTTTACTGCCGCTGTCTGCACAGTCAAATTATCCCGCAGTGCCTCCAATTTCTTGACGGTGACGCAGAAAGTCGAAATGGCGATCGTCCGATGTGGGATTTGACCCAATTACGCTATCTATTGAGGTTGGGACAAAAATTATCTGTAGATGTTGGCGGGTGGTTGGATCGAATTGGATAACAATTTGCTCAGGCAAGAAATTTCTCTTTAAGATCGAAGTAGAAATTTCTTGACATTTGGGCATGAAGCGCATAGTACTGATCGCTGGGTTTGAATCTTTTAACGCTGACTTGTACCGTCAAGCAGCAGATTTGGCATGTTCCCGCTGCCCAGAATTAGAAATTTGCGTATTTAGCGATCGCGACATTTCTACCAAACCTACTGAAGTAGAGGCTGCACTCGATAACGCCGATGTTTTCTTCGGTAGCTTGCTATTTGACTACGACCAAGTTTTGTGGTTGCGCGATTGCCTCACCGCAATCCCAATTCGCTTGGTATTCGAGTCCGCCTTGGAACTGATGAGTTTAACCAAACTCGGTGCGTTTGCGATCGGCGACAAACCCAAGGGAATGCCCAAACCAGTTAAATTTATTCTGGATAAATTTAGTCAAGGACGAGAAGAAGACCGACTCGCAGGATATATCAGCTTTTTGAAGGTGGGACCAAAACTATTAAAATACGTCCCAGTTCAAAAAGTGCAAGATTTACGTAACTGGTTAATTATCTACGGTTATTGGAATGCCGGAGGTGCGGATAATGTTGCAGCACTATTTTGGACGCTAGCCGAAAAATATTTAGGGTTAAAAATAGGTGATATTCCTCCTCCAATCGAAACACCTAATATGGGGTTGTTACACCCCGATTATTCAGGCTTTTTCACCTCACCTCGCGAATATATAAATTGGTATCAAAAATGTAGAGACGTTACATGTAACGTCTCTACACAACCCATCGTCGGAATTCTACTGTACCGCAAACACGTCATTACCAAACAACCTTATATTCCCCAATTAATTCGCTATTTTGAACGGGCAGGATTAATCCCTTTACCGATTTTTATTAACGGTGTAGAAGGACACGTTGCTGTTAGAGATTGGATGACAACAACTTATGAAACTGCACAAAGACAGTTAGGAAATATTGAAACTCCATCTTTATCAAACGAAGCTGTCACAGTCGATGCGATTGTTTCTACAATTGGTTTTCCTTTAGTAGGTGGTCCGGCGGGTTCGATGGAAGCTGGACGACAGGTAGAAGTTGCTACGCGCATTCTCAGCGCTAAGAACGTACCCTATATAGTTGCCGCACCACTATTAATTCAAGATATCCATTCTTGGACGCGCCAAGGAATCGGGGGCTTGCAAAGTGTCGTATTGTATGCACTACCAGAACTCGATGGTGCAATCGATACCGTGCCTTTGGGTGGATTGGTGGGAGAAAAGATCTATCTGATCCCCGAACGAGTACAACGTTTAGTAGCAAGATTGCAAAAATGGATTGCTTTGCGTCAGAAACCTGCGGCTGAAAGAAAAATAGCCATTGTTCTCTATGGTTTTCCCCCTGGTTACGGGGCGACAGGAACGGCAGCTTTATTAAACGTACCGCGATCGCTACTGAAATTCCTGCAAGCTTTAAAAGAGCGAGGCTACACCGTCGGAGACTTACCGGAAGATGGGGAAGAATTGATCCGGTGGGTAAAAGAAGCAGATGAAGAGATAATGTCACGCAAAGGCGCTAAGCCGCCAAGAGACGAAGAAGGTACGCTTTGCGCCTTTGCGTCTTTGCGTGAGATAAAATCTCAAGTTATGGTTCCGACGCATACTCTAGAAAAATGGCTCGGCTACCTGCAAACATCCCGAATTGAGAAACATTGGAAATCTCTATCCGGTAGCGGTATTAAGACTTACGGTGATGAGTTACTTGTGGGTGGAGTAAAGTTAGGTCATGTTTGGATTGGCGTACAACCGCCTTTAGGTATTCCTGGCGATCCAATGCGGTTGATGTTCGATCGCGATTTGACTCCCCATCCCCAATATGCTGCTTACTACAAATGGTTGCAGCAAGAATTTCAAGCGGATGCAGTTATTCATTTTGGAATGCATGGGACGGTGGAATGGTTGCCTGGTTCTCCTTTAGGAAATACAGGCTATTCTTGGTCGGATATTTTGTTAGGAAATCTACCCAATTTGTATATCTATGCAGCAAATAATCCCTCCGAGTCAATTTTGGCAAAGCGGCGGGGTTACGGTACGATTATTTCGCATAACGTTCCTCCTTACGGTCGGGCAGGCTTATACAAAGAGTTAGTAGCGTTGCGCGATTTAATTGCTGAATATCGCGAAGACCCAGAAAAAAACTACGCTCTAAAAGAAGCAATTTGTAAGAAAATTGTAGATACGGGAATTAATACAGATTGTCCATTAGAAGAAGCAAAGCATTTAGGAATCTCTTTTACACCTGAGAATGCACGGTTATTTAGTAAAGTCGTCTTCGATCGCTATCTATTACAGGTATACGAGTATTTGCAAGTATTAGAAAACCGCCTATTTTCTAGCGGATTGCACGTTTTAGGAGAGCCACCGAATGCAGAACAATTAGCAAGTTATCTGCAAGCATATTTTGGCGAAGAATTATCAGCAGATGTGGTAGATGCGATCGCCAATGGGAAAATTGTAGGGGCGGGTTTAGCCAAAGATCCACAGCCAAGACAAGAAATCTCCGGTCAAAACCCGCCCGTACCGGAGTTGAAAATTAAGAATTTCAATTTTCCACGATTAGAAGAAGCATTAAAAATCTGCGATCTATTAATGCAAACGGATGAGGAACTAATTAACCTATTACGCGGACTCAATGGCGAGTATATTCCTCCTGCACCTGGAGGCGATTTGTTACGGGATGGTATGGGTGTGTTACCTACAGGACGCAACATTCATGCTTTAGATCCCTACAGAATGCCTTCACCTGCGGCATATGAAAGAGGAAGGGCGATCGCGCAAAATATTATTAGCCAACATCTGCAAGAACATGGAGAATATCCCGAAACCGTGGCTGTGATGCTATGGGGACTCGATGCAATTAAGACACGGGGCGAGTCTTTAGGAATTTTACTGGAATTAGTCGGGGCAGAACCCATTAAGGAAGGTACGGGACGGATCGTCCGTTACGGGTTAAAGCCGCTTGCGGAAGTGGGACATCCTCGAATTGACGTGTTGGGAAATCTTTCCGGCATATTTCGCGATAGCTTTGTCAACATTATCGAATTACTCGACGATCTATTCCAACGGGCGGCTATGGCTGAGGAATCGGAAACAGAAAATTTCATCCGCAAGCACTATTTAGCCTTGCAAGCACAGGGTGTAGAAAATCCATCGGCGCGGCTATTTTCCAATCCAGCAGGCGATTTTGGTTCGATGGTAAACGAACGAGTCACGGATGGAAATTGGGAATCGGGGGATGAGTTGGGCAATACTTGGCGCGATCGCAATGTATTTAGTTATGGTAGACAAGATAAGGGACGGGCTAGACCGGAAGTCTTGACGCAATTGTTGCAAAAATGCGATCGCATCGTTCAAGAAATCGATTCTGTCGAATACGGTCTGACGGATATTCAAGAATACTATGCCAATACGGGTGGTTTGAAAAAGGCAGCGGAAAAGCAGCGTGGAAAAAAGGTGACTGCGAGTTTTGTCGAAAGTTTTTCTCAAGATACCACTCCGCGTAACTTGGACGATCTACTGAGAATGGAATACCGTACCAAATTACTCAACCCCAAATGGGCGGATGCGATGGCAAATCAAGGTTCGGGGGGTGCATTTGAAATTTCTCAGCGGATGACAGCTTTAATTGGTTGGGGTGGTACTGCCGATTTTACCGATGATTGGGTCTACGACCAAGCTGCCGATACTTACGTCCTCGATGCAGAGATGGCAGAGAAGTTGCGCAAGGCAAATCCAGAGGCTTTTCGTAATATTGTTGGTAGAGCGATCGAGGCACACGGACGCGGTTTTTGGAATGCCGAGCCTGAAAAGTTAGAAAAGTTGCGCCAGATGTATGAAATGACAGAAGATGAATTGGAAGGAGTGAAAATGTAGTATCAGTTATCAGGATTTGTAGGGGCGGTTTTTGTTGAATGTATTTGTGCGATCGCCAATAATTTTACAGTTAAACCCGCCCAAATTTGTAGGGGCGGGTTTTTTGAAGCCCTCTGTACCATCGCCAATAATCATGCGGTGCAACTACCAACTACCCATTACCCATTACCCATTACCTCTTTCATAAACCGCTGCCAAGTATCATCAGGAACCCAAAGTTTGTGTAAGTCTTTTTGTGCTTGTTCTTCATCTATGTTTTGATAAATTCGTCGATAGAGATACATAAATGCAGAAACGCGAAAGTTACCCGCACAGTGGACAAAAACAGGGCGATCGCTATTAGCTTGCATGACTTGAGCAAAGCGATCGAAGTCTTCTAAAGTTGGTTTATTCCAAATGACAGGAATGTGAACGTACTTCATACCTAAACATTCTACAAGTGCTGCTTCGTTCGGTAATGTAGTCTCAAATTTTTCAAATGGAGCAAGATTAACTAGAACTCGATAACCTGCTTCTTTAATTGCTGCTATTTGTGACTCAGTTGGTTGTCCTGATGTAGCAATTAAATCTGAAATTTGGAGATAATTAAAAATATCTTCAAGTTTCTCGCCCATGACATTCACACCTAAATTTGTACTAACAACCATTTTCAGAAGACTGTAAATAGTCTTTACTGGATTTGTTACTCTCATATGTTCTAGAACATGTCTATTTAAGTTACGAACACTCGTGAAGGTAGTCATTAGTCATGTGTCAAAGCAGTCTCTTCCACATCTGATTTGCCAGATACAATCTGCCAGATACGATGAACCAAAGTTGTAGATATAGCAAACAACGTGAATCCAAACAAGGGATGGAGTACGCCCAAGGGTAAAGGCGATCGCAAATGAATCGTAAGAAATTGTAGTCCTAGCAATATTGGCATACTTGTTGTCAAACTCCGCACTCGACGCGGATATGGAATTAGGTACACCCACACCAATAAAACTAAAGACAATCCACTGTAACCACGCACCAGCCAAACATGAACATACCACCATTGAGGATTGTAAAAGTAGGCAAGTCCAACGGTTAACACTTGGATAGTCAGGCAAAGGTTGAAAAGTACTGCTACTATGTAAAAACCCATTTGAGTCCAGCGTCGAGATGCTGTCGGTGCAAAGTTGAAGTTAGAACTTAGTGCCATGCTAAAGTTTTCTTTAAGGGTGAATTGACAAAAGATTGACTGTCACTGAAGTTAAGATAATATTGCTCTCCCAATTGCATCTAGTCCTCGATCGGGTACAGTTTGCATTCACAATGATGAGAGATTCTTTACAATCTTTATTAGCGGCGATCGCTCAGGCGCAAAATCTTCCAGAAGTACACCAGCGTGTCATGGTAACAGTCAGCGAGTACTTTGCAGCCCGCCGCTGTAGGCTATTTTTCTTTGATGAACTTTCCTCTGTCGATCCCAAGTGGCAAGGTATTCTCAAATTCGCTACATCGGTAGAATACAATCCAGTTTTACGCTACTTGGTCGAACACCACGCACCCGTACATGAAGCATTAGTCGTGTCACCTAAAGCCTGGAGAGCAATTTGTCCCCGCGCCGATCATTGGCATGTCATGACAGGACCAATTGTCTGCAACAGCCAGCTAGTGGGTGGAATTGGATTGACTCGCGAACGGGGCAATCTTGCCTTTACCACTCAAGATTTAACCGATCTGGGTGCAATTTGTTTGCATTTATCGACTCGGATAGCAACAATGCGATCGCCAAATGTTTCTCTTCGCGATCGCCATTTAGAGATAGATCGATCTAAATCCAGCGCTGACAATTCTCTTCGTCTTACGCCGCGCGAAATTCAAATTGCCGATTTAGTTGCTCAAGGATTGAAAAATGCTGAAATTGGCGCACAACTTTGGATTACTGAAAATTCTGTCAAACAAGCGCTCAAACGTATATTTCGCAAATTGAATGTTTCATCCCGCGCTCAAATGGTAGCACAATTGCAAAATGTCCTATTTAGGGCATTCTGATGGCTGAAAGTGCAATCGAGCCATTACCCCAGATTGTGACTCAGTTGCTAGTCATCCAGTAAGTCAGGTTCTTGCTGCACGATTCTGTCATACAGAGGTTGAAAGCTAAACCAGCCGATGTGGTGAGAACCTACTTGGTTGCGGGTAATACTTGCTTGTTGAGGAGCGATCGCGCAAGGCTTGCCAGCGGCTTCTGCCATGAGTTGTGCTTGACAGGAACGATCCATCGTAATGAACCACCAAGCTGCTTCGTCTACGGTTTCCCCTACAGTCAGTAGACCGTGATTTCTCAGAATAATGGCTTTATTTTGTCCTAGAGTTTGGGCGATACGCCTGCCTTCGGCTGGATCGAGTACGACTCCGGTATAGTCGTCAAATAAGCTGTGGTCTTGGTAGAAAGCACAAGCATCCTGGGTCAGGGGATCGAGGAGGCGACCGAGGCTAGACCAGCTTTTACCGTAGAGAGAGTGGGCGTGGGCGGCGGCGACGATATCGGGACGGGCAGCGTGAATTTGAGAATGAATGGCGAAGGCGGCTGCATTGACTGGCTTGTTACCTTCTACAACTTCACCTTTGTCGTTCACGAGAATTAAATCTCGCACGCGAATCTGTCCGAAGTGCATTCCAAAGGGGTTGACCCAAAAGCGATCGCGGTATTCGGGATCGCGGGCTGTGATGTGTCCGGCAATCCCTTCGTCAAAGCCATAGCGAGAAAAGAGGCGAAAAGCAGCAGCTAAGCGTTGTTTGCGATCGCAACGTTCTGCTGCAACTGTGGCAAAAGTTGGCGGTTCGGGCATCTGGGGAATTGATGTAGATATTGTCATGCGATCGCCTCCTTTTTTTAAGGCTATGTACCAGCAAGCTAAAGATAGCAAAAATTACTCGCTACAGTATCGTATCTACGTAAAACAGTAAGCGATCGATTTAGTTTGCTAGGCTTGACCATCAATTGATTAATTCTACTTTACCGTCCAGAAAAACTTAGTCGTGAACTTCTTAGCCTTATGTATAAATGCTTACAGCGATTTTAATCATACATAATATATTTTTAAGCTATATTATTTTCCTTCAAAACATTAATCTTTATTGCTTTTTGTCATGTAATTTCAACTCCTTGTCCAACCAAATCGGAAGCTTTCGGAGTCAATATGAGATTAAAGCAAGTTCAACGAGCAGATATATTAGTTTTTATAAGCTTTGCATTTCTCGTTTTTCTGTTAAGATTACCAGCTTTTTTTGAATTTGGTATTAATAATAATGGTGATGAAGGTTTATATTTTTTAATAGCAAGAGATTGGATTGCGGGTAAACTTCCTTACACTGAGATTTGGGACAATAAACCCATTGGCATATACCTAATTTATTCTTTAGGCATATTTTTGTTTGGCAATTCAGTGTTTTCCACAGCTATTATGGCCTGTATTGCTGTTACAATAACGTGTTTTATTTTATACAAATTTGGCATGTCGATCGGTAACGGTCAGCGGCAACTCGGACTAATAGCAGGCTTACTTTACGCCACTTTTTCAACTGGAAACGATGAACTTGCAGCTAATACAGAAATTTTTTTCGCTGTCTTTACTACATTTTCATTCTACCAGTTATTTCAAGTCAATACTGAAAATTCAGTTCGTCGCAACTCCCTGCGGCTATTTATTATTGGTCTAGCAATGGGAATAGCATTATCGATTAAGCAAGTCATAATATTTGAGTTTATCGCTATTTTCATTTTCACCGCGATCGCTTTGCGGTTTTTGCCACCAAAAACTAAGAGATATCGGATTAAATACCTCTGCCAAATTTATGTATTTCTCCTTTTCGGTTTTCTCCTTCCTACCATATTAATCGTATTTTATTTTTGGATTAACGGACACTTCAACGATTATATATCTGCTAATTTTACTGCCAACTTATTGCGCGTTACGGGTGAGAGAGTCACATTAGCAAGGCTAGCATCAGGCTTGACAATTCAGATTAAGCGAAATTTATTTCTTTTATTGGGCTTACTCGCGACACCGATTTATATGATAATGATTGGTAAAAAGAATTTAGGTGAGAATAGAAAGCTAACTTACTTATACTTACTTGTGTGGATATTTGCAGCTCTTCTCGGTATTTCTTCTCCTAAGAGTTTTTATCCTAATTACTTTATTCAAGTCTTACCTTCTCTAGCTTTACTAAATGCCTATTTAATCAATAGCGCGATCTTAAATTTCAATAAAGTTACTAACATTAAAAGTATTATTCTATTAAGCTTTATATTGATAACCCCAATATTTAATAATTTATATTATCAAATTCAACTCAGTGGGAAGTATATATATTTTCGCAGTATCAAAGGAATAGAGGATTGGGGTAATACTCCTTCTGCAATTGCTAGATACTTGAACCGAAGAGTGAGTTCTACAGATTATATATATGTTTTCAACTATCATGCAGTAATTTACTGCTTAGTACCAGCTAAAGTACCAACTCGATATGCGTTTCCCCTATTTATCACGACAAAACTAGCAAATATTACTGGTAAAGAGCCAGCCAAAGAGCTAGATGCAATTATGGCAAAAAAACCACTTTACGTGATTAAATCGAGCGTTGGAGCTGAAAATAAAAACATTTTAGACAAAATGAACAATTATCTCCGAAAAAACTATAGCATGGAGAAAAGTTTTGTAGATCTAGAAAGAGAAATTCCAGGTAGAGAAAAACTAGAAATTCAACTATATAGAAGAATTTAACAGTAAAACCCTTTGGAAAAGTCAAAAGTCAAAAGTCAAAAGTTAAACCGGAAGAGACAGAAGTTATGAGATTGCTCACTACTCACTGATAGTTGACGAGCCAGTCTTGCTATATATTAAGCGATCGCCCTTTAACTATCAGAAGATTGGATAATAAAAATAATTAGGAACTAATAAGCAAAGAGGTTCTCATGGCTTACGTATGCGAGATTGGCACGGGTCAAAGAGCCTACCTCGACAATCAAGGTAAGCAAACAATTGTGACTACTGCTAGTAGTAGCCTCGGACAGCAGCAACAATCGAGTCAAAGTTTTGTCACGGGAAGTTGGACAGCATCCCCAGAATCGTTCCGAAATGCTAGCGGTGTAGTCGTCAAAATTACAACTAGTCAAGGACAATACTTTATCCAAATCCAGGGTAATAGTATGGGCATGATGGCTGAATCTCCTTCACTTCAAGGCGCTCAACAAATCCAACTACAGCAGGTCGATTATGTTCCTACCTCATTGATGCCACCGATGGAGCCTATGAAACCAATGGAGCCTATGAAACCAATGGAGCCTATGAAGCCTATGAAAATGGGTGACATGGAAATGAGTATGAACCCAATGCAAATGCGCATGGGTAACATGGAACTGCGCATGGATAAGGCAGTTTCAGGTACGCACCGTTTTTGCAGTCAGTGCGGTACGGAAGTCAGTCCGAGCGATCGCTTCTGTTCTGCTTGCGGACACCGCTTGCAGTAATTCATCAGTTTTAGGGGGCGTACAGCTAGCTGTACGCCCCCATAAATACCCTATTAGCCTTTTTTAGCTTTTAGAATTGTTCGGTCTGACCAGGCGTACCGCCAGATTGCGTCAGATAGAAATTCTTGGCTCCGTCATTTTGATAAACGCAATTAATTTCTGGAGAAGTGCCTAAATCTCCCGTAAAACCAAACGTATTCATTCGGTTTTTGCAATCTCGCACTTGTTCGTTAGTCACTAATTTACGGTCTTCTAAAAGATTCCAGCTGTTGGTTCTCAGCACGCAACCTGGGCGCATACTAGGCTGTGATACATACACGTTGAAGGGGTTGAGAGAAACAAATAGTCTAGTATCCATGACCATTGCACTAGCGCCATACTGCACGCACAGATCGGCATTAGGTGCGGCGCGATCGATAAACTCGCGAGAGGCAACGTTTCTAGTGTCGGTAATTGTCGTGGAACTAAAAGCAATGCCAATACCAATTCCTAAGACAAACACAGCCGCCAGTACCATAACCGAAAGGTAATTAAAGGCAGTTTTGACTGGTGAAGACTTCGGAGCAGGTGCAGTTCTAGTAGTAGCTTTACGTTTCATCATGAGAGAGTAGGGAGTAGGGAGTAGGGAGTAGGGAGTAGGGAGTAGGGAGTAGTAACTAGTAACTGGTTACTGGCTCCCGATCTCTGATTACTCATAGAATTAAGAAGTATAAATTAGTATCTTTGATTAGCAGTCAGTGGATTTTCAAGTTAGCACGTTAAAAGCAAGAAAGAGTTATCTACAAACCCTGATAGCAGATAGTTTAACGATATTTTGGGGCGATTGGCTAGAATTACGGGTGCGGATTGCCCAAGTTGCTGCTTCAGGCTTAGTGTCGCCCTTGATTTATATTTTGGCGTTTGGTCTGGGTTTGGGAAGTTCGTTGCCCAAGCCTGCTGTAGGCGATAGCTATCTAGAGTTTATCTTGCCGGGAATGGCGGCGCTATCGTCCATGACCATTAGCTTTGGTGGCACGACATTTTCAATTTGTGGCGATCGCCTATTTGCCAAAACCTTTGAGGAATTGCTCTTAGTCCCCGTTCATCCCCTTGCCTTACACATGGGTAAAATGCTAGCTGGAGTTGTGAGGGGGTTAATGACTTCAGCGGCGGTGGTTTTAGTGGCGGCGCTCTTTACTGGTAAGGTTTGGAGTTTTCTCAATCCCTTATTTTGGCTGCTGTTAGTTTTGAACTGTGCTGTCTTTGCAGGTTTGGGGGTAATAGTCGGGTTGAAGGTGCGATCGCTCGAAAGCGTAGGTTTGGTTAACAACTTTCTCATCGTGCCAATGTCATTCCTGGGAGCCACATTTTTCGAGCCTGGGACGCTACCAGGTTTCCTCAAAGTGGTTGTTTACCTTTTACCACTAACCTACACCAGTATTGGGCTAAGAGCGGCTGCATATTTACCACTATCGCAGTTTCCTTGGTATAGCATTCTTGTTTTATTCATAGTCGCGATCGCCTTATCTCTTTACGGTGCTTACTTATTCTCCCACCAGCAAGATTAGTCAGGGAGCAGGGAGCGCACGAGCAGTGAAGAATCGGGTGTGGGGTGTGGGGTGTAGGGTGTGGAGATTGTCAATTTCTTTCTCCGCGACTCTCCGCGACTCTCCCTCAGCTCTCTTGTCCCCCTTGTCTCCTATAATTCCGGCGGTATCAGCAATTTCAAAATCTTAGCCGTGTTATCTAAGTCACCTACGAGTCTTCGGACTGGATGAGGCCACGCTCTGACTAAAGTAGGGGTAGCAGAAACTTGATATAGTTCGGCTTGCTCTGGATGTTTAAAGACATCGACAACTTTTAAGGTATAGGGATGGCGTAGCGATTGTTCTAGCAGCTGATGTAAAGTCTGAAGGATTCGCTCTGTATTTACACTGTGTCCCGCTACAAATAAGCGCAGCACGTAACCTAGCTTTTCGGAATATTGAGATTCTGCTGGGGTTGCCTCTGTAGCTGTAGCTGTGGTTTCTATTTCCGGTGCTTTTAGCTCCGTCTGAGAGAAATTAGTAGTCGCATCGTATCTCATATGTGGGGTAGCAGTGGATGGATCGAACCGCACGATCAAACCACGATCGTCCCACAATTGGGGAAAATAAGCGCGATAGGTAGCTAATGCGATCGGATCGCAAAATTCTTCCGACCAAGGAGCTGCCTGCCACACTAATTCTCCGACATCAAAAACTGCATTGAGTAATGCCTGATGGCGCATCACTAATGGATAAGCTTCAGCAAAGGTTTGGATGTGCTGAGTCTGTGGATCTAACCAACAATCTAGCGTTGCTGTGTAGCAAGGAACGAGAAAGTGGGGTGGCTCTGGCAGTCCTAGTATTTGTTGTAGCTCCAAGCATAACTGTAAATGCCAGCGCTGCTGTTTAGAGCGATCGATACAATAAATCAGATCCCCCCCCGGCGTAAACAGGGCGATGCCTTTAAATACTTTGAGCGATTTGGAATGACTCAATTTTAGCGGGGGTAGGGGATAAGGGGAAAATCGCAAGTCGGAAGTTGGGAGTAAGGCGCGATCGCGCCTTACTCCCAATGTACTAAACTCGACCTCTGAGGGTCATAGCCATTTCATTGGGTTTGGGTGAGGCTTCTAGGGCTGTTTCTTCCGTGATTCGTCCTTGTTCGTATAGCTGATACAAAGATTGATTCATGGTACACATACCCTCGAAGCCACAACGAGGAATAATTGCCTCTATTTCTTCAACCTGATTACGTATAATGTAATCTTTAATTGCGTCTGTATTAATCATAATTTCGTGTACGGCTGCTCGTTTGCTATCTGTAGTACGAACTAAGCTTTGCGCGATGACTGCTACGAGCGATTCAGCCACCTGAATTCGCATGGGTCCCTGTTCTTCGGGATTGTAAAGGTTCAAGATCCGTTCGATAGTTTTTACAGCGCTGTTTGTGTGCAACGTACCAAATACTAAGTGTCCGGTTTGTGCTGCTTTGAGGGCTGTGTTCACTGTCTCGCGATCGCGCATTTCCCCAATCAGAATGATATCTGGGTCTTCTCGTAAGGATGCTTTGAGGGCGTTATCGAATTTTAATGTATGAATTCCTACTTCCCGTTGCTTGATCAACGACTTTTGACTAACATGCACGAATTCAACTGGATCTTCAATTGAAATGATATTCTTCGGCATAGTCTTGTTGATAAAGTCGATCATCGCTGCCATCGTGGTAGACTTACCCGAACCTGTCGGTCCCGTCACCAAAATTAATCCTTTGTGGTAATGACATAGATCTCTGAATACCTGTGGCAAATTCAATTGTTCCATTGTTAAGATTTTTAACGGAATCAGCCGCAGTACCATTGCTGGACCATTCAGAGCAACAAAAATATTGATCCGCACCCGCACCAATCCTTCATACTGGGTTGCACCGTCAAATTCTAAATCTTCTTTGAATTGCTCGATTTGCCGATCGCTCAGAATTTCTCGCAGCCAACTGAAAAAAATCTCTTCGTCGATCGGGGGATGATCGGTAAGTATAATCTGACCGCGATCGCGAAAGCGCGGTACTTCACCTACTCCTAAATGTAAGTCGGAAATACTGCGATCGTATGCTTCTCGTACCAATTGTTCTAATGTAGGTGCGTTATTCGTCTTACTTTGTCTAGGACGGACAGCACTAGGTGGTGCTGGTCTAGGTACGTTGAGGCGAGGACTTGTAGATGGTAAGGGTAACGGTTCTTCCGGCGCATTCACTGCTACATGAGTGCTGGGTATCGGCTGAATTGGCTGCGTCGAACTCTCTCCTGTCACATTCACTGCTACATGAGTGCTGGGTATCGGCTGAATTGGCTGCGTCGAACTCACCACTCCCGTGTCTCCACTGGAATTCATTCGCTGCAGTGGTGGTGGTATGGGAGGAACGCGGGGTGCGGGAGGAGGATAATTTGGCTGACGTTGGGGTTCTGTCATATGCCTCAAGTCTGTGTGATTACACGTTTAGTTTTCCCCTAATCAGTTATCAGTTATTCAGTGACTAGTGACTGGTGGCTAGTGACTAGATGAAGAATTCAGCCACTGGCTACTAGCCACTTGTCACTCACTATTCACTATTTATAAAAATTCATGAACTTGCTTTGAGGATAGTTTTAATCTAACGATTATCAAAATGAGGAATTAAGGTGGGCGATCGCTTTCTTTTAAGTCGATAAGTCTGGGAGGAATTATGAGAAACCACCGCTGTATTTATACGAAATGTTAAGTCAACAAGGGTGCGATCGTTTTTTGCATTTGCGAGCGATCTTGTTTCACATAAGATCTCTCGCTCGATCTTTGTGAAAGCTAGAACTTAAGAGACTTTGAAGCTATATATCTCAAGATAGATGTTTTAACATGCCTAGAGTTTTTATATGCTTTTCCATTCGGATTTATAAACACAAATTATCTAGTGTAAAGATTAATAACTATCCGATCATCTTATCTATGGGTGTCTGTATACTAATTTTCAATAGAGCTTAACTAGCTCCGACTCCGCGTACAGAATTTTACAAATCTGAATTTTTGCATTGACTTTGGAGAGAAACTATGGCTTTAACTCAAAGCTCCAATTTAGGGACATCTTCTTCTTTATTTACACTCAAAAGCTTTTTAATCTGGAGTTTCACATTAGCAGTTTGTTTGCTCGTTGTGGGCTTTCCTTTAGTAGTTTTGATGGCTACAGTAGCCTTCTTGTTGTCGATGGTACTGCAATCTGTGATGCCAGTAAGTGCGGTTTTATTAGTAGCAGGAAGTGTAATTGGTTTCAACGTTTTGGCAGTGCTGATTGGAGCTAGCATGTTGACTTTGAAAGGAATTCACCCACATGAAGTTAAATGGTTGAGCTGGCTGCATGGCGAGGCAGATGACATTGATACTTCCGTCTATGCAGCTTGTCCTTTGACCTGCGATACGGAGCCAAAGTTCTAGCGGAAGCTAAGTTTATTTCATCCAAATAATGCATCTGCCCAGTGACCAGCTGGGTTTTTTCATTTTTGTAGAGCTGTCGATAAGTAGCTAACGATATACTATCGAATCTATTGGGAATAACCTTGTCTTTTATAAGCAAAATAACGATTTAAATCTTTGCTACTTGCCATATAGACCGGAATAATAGCGCTGAGAACGATTGCGAGCGAACTTCCAACGATCGAAATAGTAGAAAGCCTTGAACTCAGTGCCACAATCACTGCGATTAGACTGACAACGAACAAACTACAGATGCCAATCAGAAGCCATCTTGCCCATTTTCGCCCCTGCATCACAAAGTACATCACGACAATTGTTAGTAATATACGACCGATAGCCCACCTGTCCCGTACTGCGATCGCTAACGCAACGTCTAGAATGCAGAGTAGTAGAAACATAACGAGTAATTTATTTCGAGCTTGCATAGCAGCTCGGTCGAGCTGAGTCATGGTTTTTGTAGTAAGGGTAAGACATTGATATTTACTGTACGATAAATGACCGTTGACCAATTACCATTGACCAATGAACCACTAGCAAAACCAGCTCAATGAAAAAAGTCTGCATTATCTTAGGAACTCGCCCAGAAGCAATTAAGCTAGCACCAGTGATTCAGGTGTTTCAGCGTGCGCCTCAGTTTGATACTCAAGTTGTTTTAACCGGACAGCATCGCGAGATGGTTGCCCAAGTCATGCAACTATTCAACCTAAAGGCAGATGCAGATTTGGAAATTATGCAAATGCAACAATCTCTGAGCGATATTACTTGTCGCAGTCTGCGAGGATTGGAAACCCTGTTTGAACAGCAGCCGGACTTAGTTTTAGTTCAAGGGGACACGACTACGGCTTTTGCGGCTTCTTTGGCAGCATTCTATCAAAAAATTCCGGTAGGACATGTAGAGGCGGGACTGAGAACAGACAATATATTCAATCCCTACCCAGAGGAAGCTAATCGCAGGTTGATTTCTCAGTTGGCGCATTTGCACTTTGCTCCTACGCCGCAAGCAGTAGAGAATTTGCAACGATCGGGCGTTTTAGGAGAAATTCATCAAACGGGTAACACGGTCATTGATGCATTGCTATCCGTAGCAGAACAGCAACCAGCTTGTCAGATCGATGGTTTAGAGTGGGACAAATATAGAGTTTTATTAACTACAGTGCATCGGCGAGAAAACTGGGGCGAACCGCTTCAGGGAATTGCCCAAGGTTTTTTGCAAATACTAGAAAAGTTTGAGGATACAGCTTTATTGTTGCCTTTGCACCGCAATCCCATCGTGCGCGAACCGCTACAAAAGATTTTGGGCAAGCATCCCAGAGTCTTCTTGACAGATCCGCTAGATTATGCAGAATTAGTAGGGGCGATCCAGCGATCGCACTTGCTGTTAACTGATTCTGGGGGTTTGCAAGAAGAAGCACCGAGTTTGGGTAAACCAGTTCTGGTCTTGCGCAAAACGACAGAAAGACCCGAAGCAGTGACGGCTGGAACGGCAAGATTGGTTGGAACCCAAACAGAAGAAATTGTGATGGCGGCGGCTGAGTTATTGAGCAACCCGTCTGCTTATGAAAAAATGGCAACAGCAATTAATCCTTTTGGAGACGGACACGCAGCGGAACGAATCTTGCAGGCTGTGACCAATTACATATGCTAATAACTTATGCAAATTAACCTCATTGCAGATTATGGAAATGGCGACCCAGCTTTTGCTGAAGTTACCCAACGGCTATTGATGTCGTTACCAACAGCTCAAATTCATTGGGTTTCCGTACCACCATTCAGCACGCTAGCCACTGGCTTTTGGGTGGCTCAACTCGGACTAAATCCCGGTACAGCAGAACGGCTAATTTATCATAATTGTGCGCCGCGCCAAGATGATGCACAACCCAGAAAAGACAATGAAGGCGAGGGACTGACGTACGTACTGTTACCCAACAATGTCAAAGTTGTGGGAGTCAATGCAGGTTATACTCTATCTTTCATCAAATCTGCTGCACAGACGATCAAAATTGTGAAGGTATCTCGCGGTGGTTCTCAGTTTCGATCGCGAGACGTATTTCCTCAAGCAGCAGCAGCGATCGCCTCTGACGATCTGAGTTTGTTAGGCGACGAGTTAGATCCGCAGCAGATTCCCGACCCACCAAGCGATCGCGTGGCGTGGATCGATGGCTACGGTAACATCAAAACTACCATTCCCGCCGATAACGTCAACTTAGAACCAGAAACTAAGGTAACGATTCGAGTAGGGGATACGGTTAGCGATGCCGTGTATTCGGATGGTAGCTTCCGCGTTCCAGAAGGGACGCTGGCATTTGCGCCAGGGAGTTCTGGCTGGCAAGAGACGGATGGGAAGGAAATTCGCTGGATGGAATTATTTCTACGTGGGGGCAATGCTTGGGAGAGATTCGGCAGACCTCGGATCGATCGCGTTGTCAGTTATAGCAAGTAATGGGTAGTTGGTAGTTGGTAGTTGGTCATGTTGTTGTAGGGGCGGGTTGATCGACGATCTCTACTGCTAGATAAAGATCTTGACAAACCCGCCCTCAATGGATTTGCGATTGATGAAAAACCTCTTATTTATGCCGAATGCGATCGTAAATTTCTAGATATTCCGTGCCTGGATGGTTCCAAGAGTAATCGTATGCCATACCTTGTAGGGCAAGCTGGCGAAACTCTTGAGGATAGTTGTACCACAAGCCGATCGCCCGATCCATTGCCGATTCCAAAGCACCGTAATCAGTTTGATAGAAGACATAGCCATTGCGTTCTTCTGGTGGTTTGTTGGGATCGTAGTCGCGATCGAACACCGTATTGACCAGCCCGCCAACTCCACGCACAATCGGTACAGTACCGTATTTCATCCCGATTGTCTGCGTCAACCCACAAGGTTCATAATTACTGGGGACGAGAATCATATCAGCTCCAGCATAGATGAGATGAGATAATTCTTCGTTAAAACCAAGTTCTAAATGGCAGTCGGGGTTATCGTTTAAAAAGTTTTTCTCATGTCTGAAATGAGCGTTGATTCCTGGTTCTGTTGCCGAACCTAGTAAGACGAACTGCGCTTCTCTCTGGAGAGCATAATAGATCGCGTGATGGACGAGGTGAACCCCTTTTTGATTATCCAATCGACCGATGTAGGCGATAACTGGTTTTTGCGGTTCATCGCGTAGTAAAAGCCGTTCTCGTAAAGCTTTTTTGTTATAAACTTTTTGCTCAAAGTCGTCTGGAGTGTAATTGAAAGGTATGTATCGGTCTACTTCTGGATTCCAGAAATCGCGATCGATCCCGTTGAGAACGCCGCTGAATTTATCTTGATGCAGGTCTAAAGTATGCCCTAAGCCGCTGCCAACTTCTGTATAATGAGCTTCCCAAGCATGATTGGGCGAGACAGTCGTGACGGCGTTAGAGTAAACAATGCCCCCTTTCATTAGATTGATAGCAAAGGGATTGAAGTTATCTCGTAGCTTGTCGTATTGAAAATAATAATCCGTCCGATTTAATCCTGTTGCCTGTAATACTTCGTTGCCAGCAATCCCCTGGTGTTTGAAGTTGTGGATTGTATAACAAACTCGTTGGTTGCCCATGCCATGATACTTGTAGATTTCGTACAGCATCACGGGTACTAGCCCTGTTTGCCAGTCGTGGCAGTGAATTATATCAGGGCGCTTGTTGCTCTGGTGGAGAAATTCTAAAGCGGCTTTGCTGAAAAAAGCAAACCGCATATTGTCATCATTACAGCCGTAATAGCAGCCACGATTGAAGAAGTTATCTTGAGAATGGGGTTCGATAAAGAAACAGACTCGCCCGTGTACCCAACCGCAGTATACAGAACAGTGGATCTTACCGTCGTACCAAGGAACCCACAAATCGCGGTATGCATCGTGCAGTCCCCATATGTGGTCGTAGCGCATACAATCATATTTGGGCAGGATCAGCTCGACACAGTTTCCCCGAATCTCTAATTCCCGACTCAACCCGTAGACGACATCGCCTAAGCCGCCTGCTTTGATAACAGGAGCGCATTCAGAGGCAATTTGCACGACGTACATGTTTAACTTTCTCCTCGCTTAATGGCTTAATAAAAGTTCATTTTTATATTTCATCCATTATATGAAAAATGTACTCATTGACAATAGCTGACGTAAGTGATAACTGATAGTTTTTAAATCGTGGTGATTGTTATAGAGTTTTGGAGAGTTAACAGTTGACGGGAAATGTCACTCTCCGTACATGATGGCTTGTACTGAAAGACCAATTAATAAAAATGTACTTTGTCATCATATATTTATGTCGTTAGATAGAAGACAGGTTTCTACTGTTTTTTAGAGTGAAATTTTGTGAAAATATTTGAATCAAATTAACAATTACTGATTTACTAATAGTCAGGAAAATATAGAATAAGCTAGGCTAAAACTGAGCCACAATTAGTATTCCTGCACGCTCGAATGCGAGCGCCTGCCTTCATTTATTGATATTAAAAGTTAAGCGAGAGAAAAAATGTGGCAGATGTGACGCAAAATTGGTAAAAAATCTCAAAAGTGTTGGTAAGGAAGTATGGGAATTAAGTTATGAAGCTGATTTACAACAAAGAAAAACCAACCGCAATTGAAAAAGCTGAAATTGAAAATACCTTAATTGAGATGTGCGATCCTCAGACGAGGGCTTTGTTACGTCTGGCTGTAGATTTTAACGTTTGGTCTTGCGAACAATCTAACCGCCCCAAGCTGATGGTACATTGCAAAAGCCGCGAGGTGACGGCAGCAATCGGTTCCAGGCAAGAGATCCTCAAAAAACTACTTCAGCGCATCCTCGGTTGTGAGGTGACAATGGAAGTCTACTACAACATTCCTGAAGGACTCGTGTACTTCGACACCGAAGGCGCAGTTGCACCCGCGAAATGGTATCTTTGCAATCGCAAAGATTGCGGTTCGATGAAAATTCCTTTACCCGATTGTTGACGGCTGACGGTCACTGGTCACTGGTCACTGATAACTGGTCACTGATAAGATCGCATCCATATACTACAAACTGGTTCGCAATACTCATGTCTTCCCTCAAGACGCAGTTAGTTGGGCTTAAAGCAGATTCTTTTCGTCATCCTTTAGACTTAGAAGCTACTAAAGCACTGAAACAAATTCCTGGTGTCGATTTGCTGGTGCGAAATTTATTGGGACAGTTGGCAGAACAATTTTTCTATATTGAAAATATTGCCTCAAGTATTTTGGTGAGCGATCGCCAATTACCTCAATATCATCAACTGTTAATAGAAGCGTGTCAGGTTTTGGATCTGGAACCGCCGCAATTGTATGTCAGACAGCATCCAGTCCCCAATGCTTACACGTTTGCCATGCGGGGCAAACAGCCATTTATTGTCATGCACACTTCGCTGATCGATCTGCTGACACCAGAGGAAGTGCAGGCGGTAATTGCTCACGAACTGGGTCATCTCAAATGCGACCACGGTGTCTATTTGACGCTAGTGAATTTAATTGTCCTCGCAGCCGGACAACTGCCGAATGTCGGTCAGTTACTCGTCCAAACCCTACAGGCGCAACTATTAGAATGGGTACGCTGTGCTGAGTTTACCTGCGATCGCGCTGCCTTGCTAGCGACTCAAGACCCCAAAGTCGTGATGTCTATTTTGATGAAACTCGCTGGCGGTTCTCCCGTTCTTGCTTCCCAGCTCAATCTCGATGCTTTTATCGAGCAAGCGCGCGCTTACGACAATATTAGCAATACCGAAATTGGCGAAATGCTGAAATCGGCTCACTCCTCTCAACTCACCCATCCCGTGCCAGTCTTACGCGCTAGAGAAATCGATCGCTGGGCATCTAGTCGCGAATATCAAAACTTGTTAGAAAATACAAAAATAGATTACAATGGTAAAGCTGAAAAAAAGGGCGGGTGGCGAAACTGGTAGACGCACTTGACTCAAAATCAAGCGGGCTTAAACCCATAGGAGTTCGATTCTCCTCCTGCCCATCAGCACAATACCAGAAAAGCTGCAAAGGAGCAGAGTATGCGACTCAAACGATGGGAGTCGCCCCGTCGCGAAGGTAGAAACGACAAAGGCAGAGGCGGTGCGGCAAGAGCCAGACAACTGAAGAAACAGGCGCAGATGATGCGTCAAAAGCTAAAAGAAGGCGACAAAGCCGAAAATAATCGAAATAACCGCAAGAAAGAGGGGAAGGAAAACAAAAATCCTTCCCCTCTTTCTTTAAATATGTAGGGGCGCACAGATGTGCGCCCCTACATTCAAATGAAATACATACCGCGATCGCTATTGCATTCTTCCCAATTCAGGAAGCTTACGCCCATTTAATTCATATTCCGATTCAGCCAAGCTATCACTGGCAAAATGGTTGTTGTACAAAGCACAACGAGGTAGGACGCGCAAGACTTCTTGTACGGTGGTTAACCCAGCCATTACCTTCTCTACCGCTGCCTTGCGGAAAGACGCATAGTTAATCTCTCGCAAGTAACGCTGTAACTGGGTCATCGTACCTTCGTAGATAATATCGCGGATGCGATCGTCTACGTCGATCAATTCGACAACTGCTTCCCGTCCCAAAAATCCAGAGTTGAAGCACATCGAGCAACCTCGACCTTTACGCCACGTATCAGTACGCATTTGCTCTCGTCCTAATCCCAGCACTTTCAAATCTGATTCTGTAGGGTTATAAGGCTCGCTGCAATGAGGACAAACGCGACGTACCAAACGCTGAGCCACTACTCCCAACAACGCATCGCTTAACAAACCAGGATCTATACCTAAATCCTTCAGACGCGGAATTGCCCCGAGTGCATCATTCGTGTGGAGAGTGGTAAATACCAAGTGTCCGGTCAGCGCCGCTCTGACTGCGGTTTCTGCGGTTTCGCTATCGCGGACTTCACCCACCATGATAATGTCTGGATCTTGACGCAAAATTGCCCGCATCCCAGCGGCAAATGTCATTCCTGCTGCTTCGTGAACTTGAGTTTGAGTAATTCCTGGCAGGACGTACTCCACCGGATCTTCTACCGTGACGACGTTAACGTGTTCTTTAGCAACATTCTGCAAACTCGTATAAAGCGTACTAGTTTTACCGCTCCCCGTGGGACCCGTTAGAATTATCATGCCTTGGGGTTGCTCTAACCAAGCTTTGTAAGCGTTCATCGTTTCTGGAACAAAGCCCAGGTTACCCAAGTGAGTAAAGGGATTCTCTCGGGGCAAGAGGCGGATAACTGCTTTTTCGCCATTGACGCAGGGCAAGGTACTGACGCGCATATCCATGTTGAGTTCTGCTTCATCACCTGAAGCATACTTTTCCTCAATCCTGCCATCTTGAGGGCGGCGGTGTTCGGCAATGTCCATATTGCACATCACCTTCAACGCCATCACGACGCGGCGGCTCATTGTTATTGGTAAGGTGGTAATGTCACGTAGTACGCCATCAATTCGATAACGCACTCTCAAGCCGTCTACCATTGGCTCTAAGTGGATGTCGCTAGCTCGGTTGCGTAATGCTCCAGAGATGATAGTTTTGATCCGCTCGATTTGATCGCCAGCTTTGCTCAAATAAATTTCTGTAGTTTCGCTGATGTCCTCTTGCTCAAGTTGTCCCGTAATCGGGTTAACTATGGGCATAGAGCTAATCCGATTGGGATTGAGGCTTTGAGAGTGAAACCAAGTACGGTAGCTTTTGTCAGCAATCGGAATGATTTCGATTTGGCTACCCGTGCGCTGTTGTAGTTGGGCTAGTGTTTCTGAGTCGAGGGATACGGGCGAACCGAGATAGTAACATCCACGCCACAATAGCAAGGGAATAGCTGGAGGCAAGGAAGTTTTATCGGGAAAGTGGCGCAAAAATCTGCTACTAACTTCCTTATCTAGTAGTGTTTGGTTGACAATTCCTTCATTATCTACTAGAAGGGCGATCGCATCATTACAGCTCAGTTCGTTCCTTTTGAGCCGTTGCCAAGCGGAGGTAATGTTTGGGGAAGCTTGCATGATTCCTCTGTAAAAGATTTGTGTAGCAGCATTGACAGATATTGCACGCCAAACATTTCAAGCAAAACTATAAATTGCCCAACTTGCCGACGCTAGGGGATGTTCTCGAATTAATTTACTAACATAATTTAATGAACTTATAAAAATTCCTTCATAAATTTATCTTCACTTTCATTCAATCTTCAAGCGGACTTTTACTGTAACTTCATTTTATTTTTTATACCAACTGTTCGTTACTTCCGTGAATGTACAGTTACATTCTAGAAAAATCTCGTCCAAATATGAGTTTGATTATAACGTTTTTTGACATACTAAAGTCACATTTTTTACATCAATTTTAAGCATATACGTATGAGAAAATATTACCGCTAAATCCGATCGCGTAATTAGTTTAGTGGTTGATAAGAAAGTAGTGCATAGTGCGTGAGTTAAATTATTCTTCCCTACTCCCTACTCCCTTTCTTCACTGATAACTGATAATCCAGACCAGCGATCGCGCAATAGTCCGGCAAGGGATTTTAAACCCCATTGCTCGCAACGGCGATGTCCCACTGCGATCGCACTAATTTCCGTTTCCTTCAAAGCTTCAACGGCTGGCTGCCGCATTTGTCCAGTGACATACAAATTAGCGCCGCGTGTTGCAGCTTCCCTAACTAGCTCATCGTTCATTCCTCCTACAACTGCTATACGTGAAACTTCTACTGTTCTACTTAGATGTACTTCTTCTAGTCCGCCAAAAATTTCGGTAATGCAATGTAAATATTCCGCGATCTTTTGCTGAGGTATGTTGCCGATCGCCCCAATCGCTCGCCCTTGTTTTTCTCCCAGTACCTCCAAGCCTGACATAGATAATACATCCGCTAGACGGGAATTAAACCCTAACGTCAAGCACTCGTCAAAAGCCAAGTGATAGGATAAGACTCCAATATCTGGCAATAATTCCGCTTGAAATTTCCAAGGACGATGGAGAAACAGGGCATCCAATTTTTGTTTCTCCACCCACTGGGGTAAATTTTCCCACGGCTCTAAAGCTAGTCCTATTCTACTAATTGGGCGCGTTGATGGTATGTAAACACCACCCCTTTCAAAAGGAGAATAGCGCTCGATCGCAAAAAAGCGATCGAGAAATTGAGCTAAATCGTTTAAGTAAGGCATGGAGGTCAGTTCTTAGTGGCTAGTGATTGGTGGCTAGTGACTAGATAAAGATTCTAGCTACTAGCCACTAGCCACTCACCAATGACCAATTTAAACG
The DNA here is from genome assembly GCF_032860985.1 of Chroococcidiopsis sp. SAG 2025. Lineage (GTDB taxonomy): Bacteria > Cyanobacteriota > Cyanobacteriia > Cyanobacteriales > Chroococcidiopsidaceae > Chroococcidiopsis. The sequence goes on along the minus strand of NZ_JAOCNC010000001.1, from coordinate 3,202,649 downwards.
GCTGCTAACTCTTGCGGTTGAGAGTCGGCTGGCGTTTCTACGGGAACGCCATCTTGGACTAGAGAACGTGGTTTGTCTTTGCCTTGAAGCATATTGCTGGTAAATGCAAGTAGAGCATTGACTTTGCGGGTGCGCCACTCATCTACGAGTTGTTGCACTTGGGTTGCAGGCATTCGCCGCATCATGGCTTCATAGAGGTAGTTGGCGTGACCAGTTTCATCTTGAGCTACACTCAGAAGGCTCTTTTTCAGGTTACGGCTAGTTTGTTCGTTTTCAGGTAATACATTTGCCATGCGAACGAAATCTTTACTAGCATCCAACTCTAAAATGTAGGTGCTAGCCAGAAATACATTCCATTCCATGTTTTCCGGCTTGAGTTGCTCTGGAGAGTAGTCTTTGAAGAAAGCATCAAAAAAGGGACTGCGCTGCTGTTCCTTAGACTTTTCCTCTGGTTTTTTTTCGCGTTCCTGTTTGAAATCAATTACTTGTTTATTCAGTTGTTTCAAAGCATGGGCGAAAATTTGACCGTGCCTAGTTTCATCAGCTGCGTGTTTCGTCAGTTTCTCAGCCAACCACTCATCGCCTTCTGCCTTAGCACGTTGACTCAATTTTGTCAAGAAGGGAACCGAGCCTGATTCTGCTAATTGGAAGCCAGCGAGAGTATTGGGACGTGTGAGGGGATCGCGGATTTGTCGAGCAGTATAGTACGCGATCGCACCCGAACCTACCACATGGAGAACGTAAGTTAAAAAGTTCATGCCTGCTGCATCTGGAAGATTTCTCTGTTTTATCCTAGTACAGTTATTCGGGAGTTGGGAGTCGGGAGTCGGGAGTCGGGAAAGAACAGGGTTCTTTTTTGTCGGTGGCGATGATGTGCAGATCGATATTTTTTAGTAGGCGGACTAATTTTTGAGTTAAGGAGCCTTTCAATAAGATTTTCCAACGAGATCGCTGGCTTTCCCCAATGACGATTTGAGTGACACGATATTTACAGGCTACATTTGCGATCGCTTTGGCAATATCGTGATTTTTGACGCGAATAAATGTACCGCCAAATTCTTGACACAATTTTTCACAAGTCTCGACGTGTAGGCTTTCTTCCCTAGTGAGGAATTTATCTGGATCTTCGACAAACACAACGTAGAGTGGTGCATTCATGTAACCAGCAATTCTTGCACCTCGTCGCAAGAGCTGAACGGAATTAGGATAAGTAGAGACGCAGACTAAAACCCGTTCGTGAATGTTACAATACTGTCCGTCTAGGTCATTTCCGTTGTTACGAGCGTTTAGTTCTAAAGCATCTTCTTCGACATTATCGGCGACTTCTCTTAGTGCTAGTTCGCGCAAAGCGATCAAATTACGGCGTTGGAAAAAGTTTTGCAAACATTGGTCGATTTTGTTAGAAGCGTAAATTTTACCTTCTAACAATCTTTCTTCTAAAGTTTCTGGCGTGACATCGACTACCACCACCTCATCTGCTTCGTCTAGTAGGCGATCGGGAACGCGCTCTCGTACTACAATTCCAGTAATTCGTGCTACCAGATCGTTAAGACTTTCGAGGTGTTGAATGTTGACAGTAGAGTAGACATCAATTCCTGCTTGCAAAATATCTTCTACATCTTGATAGCGTTTTTCATATTTAGAACCAGGGACGTTTGTATGAGCCAGTTCGTCTACTAATACTAATTGAGGCGATCGCTTGATAATTGCTTCGGTATCCATTTCTGTTAATGTCATACCGCTACGCATAATTTGTTGGCGCGGTACGATTTCTAATCCTTCAGCTTTTTGAGTGGTTTCTTTCCTTCCGTGGGTTTCTAGCAATCCAATAACAACATCAATTCCTTCTCGCTTCAAAGCATGACCTTCATCTAGCATTCGATAGGTTTTTCCTACCCCAGGAGCCATACCAATAAAGATTTTGTGTTTGCCTTTTTTGGCTGAATGGATAGAGTTTTTAATCCGCTCGTCGCTTGACATTATTTCACCCTTGCTAATCATATGGGTGCGATCGCGTCGCGAAACTCAATGTTGTCTTTTGTCTATTTTGCAACTGAATTGTGCAGTATTTGTGTAGTTATCTATTGCGGCTATTTACTTCTTCGCTGCCTCTAAAACGTCCAATTCTTGATTTAGCTTTAACACATTAACTCCAGGTTCGCCAAATATGCCTAAAAACCTGCCTTGAGTATGCTTATTTACCAAAGGTACAATTTCATCAGTTGAAAAATTTCGTGCCTTGGCAACTCTTACTAACTGTGCTTCTACTGCTTCTAATGTAATATGGGGATCTAAGCCAGAACCAGAGGTATAAACCAGATCGGCAGTGGGTTGAATACCATTCTCTTGTAATTGCTTGGCTTGTGCTTCAATTCGTTTGAGTAGTTCTGGATTGCTAGGAGCTAAATTACTTGCACCAGATATTCCTGTGGGTGCAGCGTCTTTACCAGTACTGTATTCAACCGTACTGGGACGACTTTGGAAATACCTTTCAGACGTAAATGTTTGACCGATTAAAGCCGACCCTACAGGTTGATTCTCTAAATTTACCACGATACTACCGTGGGCTTGATTTTGTAAAAATGGTAACTGCCCGGCTAATAAAATTAAACTGGGATAAATAACTGCTGTGAGTATCCAAAGCACCAGAGTCAGACGAATTCCTTTGATAATTTCTCGAAATACAGACATTAGTATCGCTCCGGTCGAAATACGACATCAAATAAATAAATTACTAGTCCCAGTGTTACGAAACCTAATATTCCTAGTGCGTATGCTTGGGTTCGTTGCCAAGTTCCATCTGTAGCTGCGTAAACTACTGGAGCGAGGATGACGTTAAGAGATAGAACTAGGAAAATTATGAATGGGTAATAGGTAATTGGTAATTGGTAATTGGTAATTGGCGAGCGATTGAATTTCATTCGTTTCATGTATTTTTTCTCCTCAATATCTTCATCTGTGTCCATCTGTGTCCATCTGCGTTCATCTGTGTTCAAATTATCTGAATATCTCGGCAGGGCGGGTTTAGGAAGATATTGAATCAGAATCAAATATGGTAGATAAACCCGCCCATACATATGGGTTCCATCACGCCAACCCTATCGCTGACACCAAAACATCGATTAACTTAATTGCAATAAACGGTGCAATTACCCCACCCAAACCGTAAAGTAAAATATTTCGTTGTAGCAATTGATTTGCTGATAGTGGTCTAAACTTCACCCCCTTCAAAGCTAAAGGAATTAAAGCCGGAATCACCAAAGCATTGTAAATTAATGCCGACAATACAGCCGAATTGGTACTAGTCAAGCCCATGATATTAAGACTTTCTAGCCTAGCCGAAGTAAAAATGACAGGGATAATTGCAAAATATTTAGCAATATCATTGGCAATAGAGAAAGTCGTCAGCGCCCCACGGGTGATCAGCAGTTGTTTACCGATAGTCACGATATCAATTAGCTTCGTCGGATCGGAATCCAAATCGACCATATTCGCTGCTTCTTTCGCCGCCTGAGTTCCAGAATTCATTGCTACACCCACATTCGCCTGTGCCAATGCTGGCGCGTCATTTGTTCCATCCCCCGTCATGGCGACAATTTTGCCTTGCGCCTGTTCCTGCTGAATCACTTCGATTTTGTCTTCAGGTGTAGCTTCGGCAATAAAGTCATCAACTCCTGCTTCTTGAGCAATTACGCTAGCAGTAACGCGGTTGTCACCAGTTAGCATTACCGTGCGTACACCCATGCGCCGCAACTGAGCGAAGCGATCGCGAATACCTGGTTTGACGATATCTTTGAGATAAATTACGCCGTAAATTTCGCCGTTCAGCGCCACTGCTAGGGGTGTTCCTCCTAACTGAGAAATACGTTCGTAGGCTGCATCGAGTTCGGGGGTATCGCGTCCGTTGCGCGAATGCGCTTCGCCCACGCTTCGCGATCGCACGAAACCTTTAATTGCTCCCACTGCACCCTTACGTACCTCACTCCCATCGGGTAAATTCGTCCCACTCATACGGGTTTTAGCAGAAAATTCAATTCCTTCAGCGTTATTGCGATCGAAGTCTACTGTTGCTCCCAATTTTTCCGCTAGGCGGACGATTGATTTTCCTTCGGGTGTATTGTCAAACACGCTGGCTGCTAACGCCACTCGCGCAATTTCATTCATCGTATGACCGTTGACAGGCACAAACTCCTCTGCCAAACGGTTGCCTAGCGTGATCGTACCTGTTTTGTCCAAAACGAGAGTGTTGACATCGCCGCAAGCTTCTACGGCGCGTCCAGAGGTGGCTATGACGTTAAATTGTGCCACCCGATCCATTCCGGCAATCCCGATCGCGCTCAATAAACCACCGATGGTAGTGGGAATTAACGCGACTAATAAGGCAATCAAAATTGCGATGCTGACGGGACTATTTACATAGCTAGCAATTGTTGGTAATGTCGCTACAACAAATAGAAACACCAACGTCAAAACCGCTAATAACACCGTTAAAGCAATTTCGTTTGGAGTTTTAGCGCGTTCCGCCCCTTCTACCAGGGAAATCATGCGATCGATAAAACCTTTGCCAGGATCGGCGGTAATGCGGATACTCAGTTCGTCGGAAAGAATGCGCGTCCCACCCGTCACGGAACTTGCTACGTCCGAACCTGGTTCTTTCAATACGGGTGCGGATTCCCCCGTAATTGCCGATTCATCAACTGAAGCGACACCTGCTAACACTTCACCATCAGCGGGAATGATATCGCCAGCCACCACCTTCACCATATCGCCGCGATGCAGTTGGGTAGAAGAAATTTCTTGAATCGATCCATCGGGTAAAAGTTTTTTGGCAATTGTATCCGATTTGGTCGCTCGCAAAGCATCGGCTTGCGCCTTGCCTCGCCCTTCTGCCACAGCTTCGGCAAAGTTAGCAAATACTAAAGTGAAGAATAAAATTACTGCAATCAAACCGTTAAAAAATCGCAGGTTTTCACCTTGAACCGGACCAAATAAATTGGGATCGATCGTCATTAAGACGGTAATAATTGTTCCCACATAAACCACAAACATGACGGGATTTTTCAACATCACTCGCGGCTTGAGCTTGACAAAAGATGCTTTAATTGCTCTTTTATATAGCCCTTTCGTGTCTACTTTGGGTGTATGCTTGCGATCGCCGCGAGGTCCCTGCGGTCTGGGACGTGGGGGTTTTGACGTAGAAGTTGCAGAATCCATAAATGAGGGGAGTGGTGCGTGGTGAAGCGGGCGGTTGGCGAAGCGTCTTCGCCAATAAAGCCGCGTCGTGATGCGTGATAGAAGTGGTAGGGGCGCACAGCTGTGCGCCCGTGCTAAGTACCAGATGCCAACAGAAATCCTTCAGCAATTGGTCCTAATGCAAGTACGGGGAAGAATGTTAGTACGCCGAGGATTAAAATTACGCCAGCCGTAACGCCTGTAAATAGCAGCGTGTCGGTTCTCAAAGTGCCAGCAGTTTCCGGTACTGGTTGCTTGCGTGTCATGCTATCTGCTAGTAGCAGCAAGGCAACAGTTGGTAAATAACGCCCTGCCAACAAGCTGAAACAAGCGGTTAAATTCCACCACAATGTGCCATCTACCAATCCTTCAAAGCCAGAACCGTTGTTAGCGGCGGCTGAGGTGTATTCGTAGACAACTTGAGAAATACCGTGAAACCCAGGATTAGTAATTCCTGCAAGAGTTGTGGTATCTGGAGCTGCTACAGTGTTTGCAAAAGACAGGGTAATGGCACTGGGAATTAAAATCGCGATCGGGTGAACGAGTAAAATAACGCTGGCGAGAACGATTTCTCTTTTTTCAATTTTGCGTCCGAGGAATTCTGGTGTTCTACCTACCATTAATCCGGTGAGAAAGACAGTCAAAATTAGGTAAACGAATAGGTATGCAGTTCCGGTTCCCTGTCCGCCCCAAACCATTTGGACGAACATATTAAATAAGGTGGAAAAGCCCCCGTTAGGCATGAGAGAGTCGTGCATTCCATTGACTGCACCGCACATTGTTCCTGTAGTTAAAACTGCCCATAATGCTGTTTCTGCCCAACCAAATCTAACTTCTTTGCCTTCTAAGTTGGGACTATCGCCAATTAAATTATTTACTAGAGGATTACCTTGGTATTCGCCTACTCCTGTCACGACAACTAGCGTGACAAAAATGATAAACACCATCCAAAACAGCAACCATCCTTGCTTTTTATTATTTGCAAAGATGCCGTAGGTAATAATTAAGGCGGCGGGAATACAAACCATCGCAATAATTTCTACCAAGTTTGTAAATCCATTTGGGTTTTCATACGGGTGGGCGGAATTAATGCCAAAAAAGCCGCCGCCATTTTCTCCTAGTTCTTTGATAAATTCAAAATGGGCAACTGGTCCTCTGGCAATGACTTGAGTTGCACCTTCTAAAGTAGTAACGGTAGCTGGTGCTGCTAAAGTTTCTGGAACGCCTGCAATGAGTAATGCGATCGCCCCAACTATGGAAATTGGCAGTAAAATTCGGGTAATCGATCGCACTAAATCCACATAAAAATTACCTAGAGGTCTACCCGTCAAACCGCGAATAAAGGCAATTCCTACAGATAATCCAGTTGCGGCTGAGGTAAACATCAAAAATCCTAAAGCTAGCATTTGACTGGCATAACTAAATGTTGTTTCGCCAGAATAATGCTGTTGATTGGTGTTTGTTACAAATGAGATAGTGGTGTGTAGGGCTAAATCCCAACTGGGTGCTTGTAAGTTAGTTGGATTTAGAGGTAAAATTCCCTGAAACATGAATATGAGATAAACAAAAATGCCCATGACAAGATTGCTAAAAATTATTGCCTGGGCGTATTGCCATCCGGTCATGTCATCTTTGGTACGGATACCACCTAGAGCATATATAATACGTTCCAAGGGGTTAATCACCGGATCGAGAAGAGTTTTCTTATGTAAGAAAACCTTAGCTATATAGCTACCAAAAAAAGGTGTAATAGCTACTAATAAGATGAGCGTTAATGCGATTTGAAAAAATCCTTGCCACATATATCTTTTAGATTGATTACTTCTATCTGTTAATTTTACAAAAACATAACAGGTTTGCCTAAATTTCTCAGCAACAACCTATATACATTTAGCTCGTGCTGTGTTTTACCATTTTGTGACTGCGATCGCACTGCCTTAACTAATACCTTTTTTTCTACTGTATGGCTTTGAACAGAATTTGCATCCATTTTACTAAGTTCTATTTTTTAAATGCAAAGCGCACGGATTGAGTTGCTTTTCGCCAACTACTCTTGAACAACATCTTTTTCCCTAGATAGAAAGTTCTACCATCTTTTAGTGGTTCATTATTAATAATGAATGGCGTAGTTGACTGCTTTATTAGAAGAATGTTTCCTGTCAAGTTATCTATCCCAGGACTTATTTCTGACAAAGCTATGAGTGCTAAAGCAATTTGATACAATCCTTTACTGCACATAGATATCAACCAAGTCTTTTGTCAACACTAGGTAATCTCGCTCCCAGTTAAGACTGCATCTCAAAGGATACCAAGAAATAGGATGAGTTTTTCTCAAAATCATTTTAAGTGTAGGAACTATTGCAGGATTAAGAGCTAAGGCAAGAATATAATCCCCATATTGAATAGTAGGTTCGTTGCCTGCTAATACCAACTGCTTTTTTCTCACTAAACCTACAGTTACGCAATTCTCAGGGAGTTGTACGCGAGATAAAATTACACCGCAATAGCTACTGTTTTCCTGAATGGTAACTCCAACTAAATTCGGCTCTCCAAAACTCATATGTTTGACCAGTTAGCCAAATATTATTGCTGGTAATAAGCTAGCTGATGTTGCTCAAATTTTGCAATTGTGTTTAGGTATAAATTTTCTAATCCTACTGTTTATACAATGACAATCAGAATAGTAACGATCGCGTACGCCAAACTATATATATAATTTATTTCCTTTCTATATCAGTAGGTATATTTAGAACTAAACGCCGTCTAAACGCTACTTACAATAGAGACAAACAGCAAGATATACCAGCGATCGCATGAATTTCTCCGCTCGGACATGACAAAATAAGAGTTAAACAAAGTAGAATTAAATGTTGCGTCGCTTCATTAAGGGTGAAATCTTTACACCCAATAAAAACTCCAAGTGGAGTTCGCTGTGGCAGGTTATTTGTCTATTTACACTGGTGTTGGTATTGGAGTTTACCACTCATGTAGATTATGTTTTTGGCTACCTTTATACGGGACCAATTTTAATTTCTGCTTCTCGTTTGGGAAGGAAAGCAACATTTTACACTACTCTTGCCGCTGTAGGACTGACAATTTTAAATTTATGGCTTCCTGGGGATGAGATTGCAGAACCTTCAACGGTAGCTAGTCGCATTATTGCCTCAATCGCTCTGATTGTGACAGGAATCTTGGGCGATCGCAACCATCAATACGAAATTGCGATCGCTTCTCAACAAGCTAAATTACAATCTCAGGAACAGTTAGCTAGAGTGAGGGAAGATTTTGCCTCTACGCTTACCCACGACTTGAAAACTCCGCTACTCGGTGCGATTGAAACTCTCAAGGCTTGGGAACAAGGAAAATTTGGTACGGTTACGCCTACCAATCACAAGATTTTAGCAAAGATGATCCGTTCGCATCAGTCTACATTACAACTGGTGGAAACCTTGCTAGACGTTTATCGCAACGATACGGAAGGATTGCAATTACAACTAGCGCCTGTGGATTTAGTCACAATAGCGCAAGCAGCGATCGCCTCCTTGACAGATCTCGCTGCTTCGCGTCAAGTTTATATTAGTTTGGGGTACGGAGACTCGGATTTTCGTCGTGCCATGTGGGTTCAGGGTGACACGCTGCAATTAGCACGGGTGTTTACCAATCTCCTCACCAACGGAATTAACCATTCGCGTCGCGGTGGTAAGGTAGAAGTGGTATTTGAATCTCAAGCGGAATATTGTCTTGTCAAAGTTTTGGATAACGGTTTGGGAATTACTGCCGAACAATTACCACATCTATTTGAACGATTTTATCAAGGACATAGCGATCGCCAAGCGAAAGGTTCTGGTTTGGGACTATACTTAACACGACAAATTATTTCCGCGCATGGCGGTACAATTTGGGCAGAGAATCGTTTGCCTCAAGGTGCGCTTTTCTGTTTTCGTTTACCAGCTTTGTCAGTTTATACATAAGAATGTTTCCTTCCTTGCGTTTACTCCTGGTTGAAGATGACGAACTCTTTCGCCTTGGTTTAGAAGTCAAATTGCAACAAGAATCAGGTATAGAAATCGTTGCTGAAGCGGAGGATGGGGAAACAGCCGTAGAAATGGTACAGCGTCACGCCCTCGATGTGGTATTACTCGATGTAGGATTACCTGGAATTGGTGGTGTAGAGGCGTGTCGGCAAATTAAACAGCAAAATCCCCAGTTACCAGTTTTAGTCTTAACTTCTCATTCTCAAAAGTCTTTGATTGCGCGGTTGATTGCCGCAGGAGCAGCGGGTTATTGTTTGAAAGGGATTGCTGCCGAGACTTTGATTTTAGCAATTCGTTCGGTGGCTGCTGGTGCTTCTTGGTGGGATCGCACGGCAACTACAGAAATTCGCACTACATTCGAGCATAACCCAGATACGAGTGAGGCGATCGCAACTCCGGCAGAATCGACTTTACCACTGACGCAACGAGAACAAGAAATTTTAGCTTTAATTGCGGCGGGTAAGTCTAACCAAGAAATTGCTTCTACCCTATACATTACTCCAGGGACGGTTAGGGTACACGTCCATACCATTATCCAGAAATTAGGAGTACGCGATCGAACCCAAGCGGCGGTGTTGGCAATTCAGAAAAAATGGATTGCAGGTGGGTAATGCTTAAATCGCTAAATTTCATAAAGATATTCAAACAATTTTCTCCCATTTATGCAAGTGCAGCTAAGCTATTCGGAGATTCAAACCGACCAAAAGCTGTATACCGAGGATGTCAAATATGACCTATACGATCGCCACTGCTAACATGAAAGGGGGTGTCGGCAAAACAACTCTCAGCGTCAATCTAGCCACGGCGCTAGCAAAAGAGCATGGTAAGCGAGTATTGATTTTTGACTTAGATACCCAAATTAGCGCCACTCTCAGCTTGATGGCTCCCACAGAGTTTGCTAACTATAGAAAAAGAAAACGCACCCTCAAGAATTTTATCAACCAAATTATTCAGCCAAACCCACCAGCCAAAATTCCGATCCAAGACGCAATTCATCGTTCGGTCTGTAATATTAATAACCTCGATTTGTTACCAGGAGATATTGAGTTATATGACGAATATATGGTAGCAGAAATGCTACATGAAAAAGCTTTTGAAGTCGATCGCTTGGACTTTGAAGTTGTCTGGAATCGGTTTGAGAGAACTTTGCTCAGACAGATTTTGCAGCCAATTATGTCTGACTACGATTGCATTATTTTCGATTGCGCTCCTGGCTACAATTTGATGACTCGTAGCGCGCTTGCTGCCAGCGATTTCTATATTTTACCAGCCAAGCCAGAACCGCTATCAATTGTAGGAATTCAGTTATTAGAAAGACGCATTGCCGAATTAAAAAAAAGCCATGAAGCCGAGGCTGTCATGGGAATTCAACTGATCGGTATTGTGTTTACAATGGCTGGTAATCTATTTACAGGTAGATACCAAAGGCAAGTCGTACAGCGAATCAATCAGGATTTTACCCCTGATAAAATATTTAATACTCAAATTCCAATGGATGTCAACGTTGCTAAAGCAGTTGATAGTTTTATGCCCGTAGTTTTGAGCAATCCTCACTCTGCCGGAGCCAAAGCTTTTAGTCAGCTAACTCAGGAGTTCGTTCAGAAGTTAAACGTAGCTCAAGAGCGAAAAACTCAGCCGATGAATCCTAGTTTTGCTACTGTTTAAAATAGGAGGGTGCGGTATTAACGCACCCTAAAACTATCCTTTAGAAATTTTTCCTTCAAGAATAACTCGATTAGCGATCGCAATTAATGTTTCTGCAACCTCATCGCGACTCATTAAGTTAACCAAACCAATAATTGAACCAGATAAACAGCTATTATCAATAACCACATTTAAGCCTGAGTGTTCGCCAATCAACCGCTGCACTAACTCGGCTTTATCTTCTAGTGGCAAACTTTCTGCAAGAGGCAGAACTTCATCTAATGTACGTTTAATGTTACCGTTTGAAGCCACAACGCACCTTTTGTTTTCTAAGTGAAAATTGAATATGAGATCATCCTAGAATGAGGCTGATTTTTATTTAACCGCAAATTCACTGGTTTATTCTGCACTTGTGCAGCTGTCTCCGCATTCCTACTTAGACGTTACTAGGTATTTGTTGGTATATTCTCAGGTGAGAAGATGCGATCGCTGATTCTAGGTGAGGTTACTGAATAGGTAAGATGAAATAATTAATCTGTAGGGGCGCACAACTGTGCGCCCCTACGAGTATGATGCTAATGGCGCAGATTTAATATGTTCAGCGATGCCAGACGATCCTTATGCTTGGATAGAACAATCTTTAGCAACCATTCACAAAGCCGATTGGTATCGTGTCGTACAGACAATTGACAGCCGCCCTGGTGCTATTATCCAAACGGAAGGGCGATCGCTGATTAATTTTGCTAGTAACGACTACTTAGGGTTAGCAGGCGATGAAAGACTAATTCAAGCAGCTATAACGGCTACGCAGATATACGGTGCGGGAAGTACGGGTTCTCGTTTGCTTAGCGGACATCGAGAATTGCATCGAGAATTAGAACGAGCGATCGCAATTCTAAAACAAACTGAAGATGCTTTGGTTTTCAGTTCGGGATATTTGGCAAATTTAGGGACAATTGCAGCTTTAGTTGGCAAACGAGATTTAATTTTATGTGACCAATACAATCATTCTTGTTTAAAAAATGGAGCGATTCTCAGCGGTGCAACAATTATTGAGTATCCCCATAACGATATTTTATTTTTAAAAACCCAGCTAGAACAGCGCGATCGCTACCGTCGTTGTTTAATTATGACTGATAGCGTCTTTAGTATGGATGGAGATTTATGCCCGTTACCAGAATTAATAGATTTAGCAGCTCAATTTAACTGTATGCTATTAATTGATGAGGCTCACGCTACCGGAGTTTTTGGTAAAACTGGGGCTGGTTGCGTCGAACATTTCAATCTTACTGGTAGCCCGTTAATTCAAGTTGGCACGCTGAGTAAAGCTTTGGGAAGCTTAGGCGGTTACGTCGCAGGTTCAGCCGCATTAATCGATTTTCTACGCAACCGTGCGGCTAGTTGGATTTATACCACAGCTCTTTCTCCTGCCGATACTGCGGCTGCGATCGCGGCAATTTCTATTGTACGAGAAGAACCAGAACGCAGACAGCAACTCTGGCAGAATATTAAATATTTAAAACATTTAATGACTCAAGAATTACCCCAACTGAAATTATTACCTTCTGAGTCGCCAATTTTATGCTTGCAATTAGCAGATGCCGCTACAGCTTTAAAATTTGGTTTGCAATTGAAAGAAGCAGGAATTTTTGCTCCAGCAATTCGTCTTCCCACCGTACCGACAAGTAGAATTCGATTTTCCATAATGGCGACTCATGAGTTGAGTCAGATTGAACAATTAGTGGAAATTTTGTGTCAGCTTAATTCTCAGGTGCATTTCAAGATATAGTTTTGTGTCGCGCATCAGCCGTAGGCGAAGCGAAGCGTTAGACGCAAAGACGCAAAGAGGAAGACTTTAACTTATAGATCCTTCGCCATAAAAACACTGTTTGGATCTTCTTTATATGTAGAAAAAGGCGCACAGTTCTTAAAGCCGTATTTCGCATATAAATTGCGTGCTGGCTCAAAAAAAGGCATTGAACCAATTTCTAAACTTATACGCCGATAACCGCGTAGCTTCGCTTCGTTCAAGATATGCTGAAGTAGCATTGACGCAATACCTTTCCCTCTAGATAAAGCAGTCGTACGCATCGACTTAATTTCAGCATGGCTTGTGTCTAATTCTTTCATTGCACCACAACCTGTTAACCTACCATCATCCCACACCGTCCAAAATGTAATTTCTGGTTTTCTTAACCCTGCTAAATCTAAAGCATGTTTACTTTCAGGAGGCGAGACGGACTTCATTTCTCTGATATGTTCTTCCAAAAACTCAGCAATTTCAGAGCTAGAAAGATCGTCAATCTTTATTTCCATTTATATTTCCATTTGTCTCCTTTTCTGCTGCTGTCGCGTCCGATAAGCGTATGATGGACTATTGCAAATATCTGCTTCTGCACTTGCGATCGCGCGATCGAGTAACTCATTCAACTCATCAAACTGACGACAAACTTCCTTTAACTTCTCAACAGATCGCCTTCTCGTCTCCAGATCTGGTATTTTAGCTTGACTATCCATATAACCTCTACTACAAACCTTAAATTCCACTTTGTACCTTCGCGCCTTTGCGCCTTTGCGTGAGACATTCCATCATAATTTCTTGCAATCTCCACATTGCACTTTTGAATCATATGGCATATTACCTTTAAGAGAGACTGCATAAACTGACTGACTCGATGGTAAACATTCCCCAACTACTAGCTCAAGAACTAACACTCAAACCCTTCCAGGTGCAAAGCGCACTCGAACTGATGGCGGAGGGTGCAACAATTCCATTTATCGCTCGTTACCGCAAAGAACGCACGGGAGAAATGAACGAAACCCAACTGCGGGAACTAGCTGACAGACATGCCTACCTAACAGAACTAGAAGAAAGAAAAGCAGCCATTCTAAGCGCAATCGCCTCTCAAGGTAAACTGACAGAAGAACTACAGGCAAAAATCACCGCCTGTTTGCAGAAAACTGAATTAGAAGATTTATACCTTCCCTATCGCCCCAAACGCCGCACCCGCGCTACGACGGCGCGAGAAAAGGGATTAGAACCCCTCGCCGAGTGGATTAAATCTCTCAATGTCAAAAACGCCCCCATCGTACCTTTAGAATCAGAAGCAGTAAAATATATTTCTGAGGAAAAGGGAGTTAAGTCAAACGAGGAAGCGCTTAAAGGTGCAGCTGATATCTTAGCGGAAGAAATTGCCGAAAAAGCAGATTTACGCGCTTACATTCGCGAATATCTACTCAATGAAGGGGTGTTTGTCTCGCGAGTCAAGGACGATTACCCCGAAGGTACGACAAAATTTGAAATGTACCGCAACTATCAAATTCGAGTTGAAGATATCGCACCCCACAATCTACTCGCGCTATATCGCGGTGAAGCCGAAGGAATATTGGATTTCGATCTCAGTTTTGATGAAGGGGTGGTATTGTCCTATCTAGAATCGCAGGAAATTCGCACGAAGAACCCCAGTTTGAGGAAATTTTACCACGATTTACTCAAAGATGGATGGACGCGATTGATGAAAGAGTCATTAATTAGTGCCGTCCGTGCTGAGAAAAAAAGCTTTGCCGATGTGGAATCGATTAAAACTTTTGAGGCAAATTTACGCGATTTATTGTTATCCAGCCCAGCCGGAATGCGCCCGACACTGGCGATCGATCCTGGGTTTAGGACGGGATGTAAGGTAGCCGTACTGTCGCAAACAGGGCAATTTTTGGCATATCAAGCAATTTTTCCCCACCAATCAGCAGCAGCGCGATCGCAAGCAGCACAAACTGTGAAGCAATTGTTGGAAAAATACCGCATTGAGTTAATTGCGATCGGTAACGGTACGGCAGGACGAGAGACGGATGAATTTATTTCAGAAGTCTTGCAGACGGTGGAACGCAAACCAATTAAAGTGATGGTAAATGAATCGGGAGCATCGATCTATTCTGCCAGTCAAGTTGCGATCGCTGAATTTCCCGAACTTGATGTTACCGTGCGCGGTGCAATTAGTATTGGCAGACGCTTGCAAGATCCGCTAGCAGAATTAGTCAAAATCGATCCCAAATCAATTGGTGTGGGACAATATCAGCATGATGTAGACCAAAAACTTTTGAAGCAAAAGCTAGAGGAAACCGTAGAAAGTTGCGTAAACTACGTAGGCGTAGACCTTAATACTGCTTCGCAAGAATTATTGGGCTATGTATCTGGAATTACGACAACAATTGCCAATAACATTGTTGCCTATCGGAATGAAAACGGTGTATTTAAAAACCGTCGTCAGTTACTCAAGGTAGCCAAATTAGGACCAAAAGCCTTCGAGCAAGCCGCTGGTTTTTTACGGATTCGAGGTGGTGAAAACCCTTTAGATAATACAGCCGTTCACCCGGAAAGTTATAAAATTGTGGAGGCGATCGCTAACGACTTAAACGTATCATTAACTGAAATTTCTCAAGTTGCATCTAAGCTCAAAGGAACGAATCTGAAAAAATACGTTACTGAAACTGTAGGCGAACCAACATTAAGAGACATTATCGGCGAATTAGAAAAACCAGGCAGAGATCCTAGAGCTGAATTTAAATATGCTACATTTCGAGAGGATATCAAAGAAATCTCCGATCTCAAATCGGGCATGGAATTAGAAGGAATCGTCACTAACGTAGCCAACTTTGGCGCGTTTGTAGATATTGGCGTACACCAAGATGGCTTAGTTCATATTTCTCAACTAGCCGATCGCTTTGTGGACGATCCGAAAAAGTTTGTCAAGGTTGGACAAATTGTCAAAGTGCGCGTATTAGAAATTGACGTGCAAAGAAAACGAATTGGGTTGTCAATGAAGTTAAATAAATAATAACGTAGGGCGAGTTTACCAAGAAACTGCAATTAGTCCAAAGAGTGTTGGTAAACCCACCCCTACAATTACACCTTCAAACCAATAAAATCAAATTTAAATTACTCGTTCGGCTTAATTTGACTAACGATTTCCCTTAATGTTTCATCCACTGCTTCATGCGCGACTTGACAAGTTCCAGCGTTGGCATGACCGCCACCACCATACTTTAACATCAACTCGCCAATATTAACTTGAGAACTGCGATCGAAAATCGATTTGCCAACTGCAAACACTGTATTTTGTTGCTTTAAACCCCACATGACATGAATTGAGACAGTACATTCAGGATATAAAGCGTAAACCATAAACCGATTCCCCGCGTAAATTGTCTCTTCTTGCCTCAGATCTAATACAACTGTTTTGTCACGAACAGTCGCACACTTTTTAATTTGTGCTTGAAATTTAGCCTCGTGTTCGCGATAAATATCGACCCTTTCTTTCACGTCAGGAAGATTTAAAATCTCGTCGATCGTACTGTCTTTACAAGCATCGATCGAATTCATCATCAAATCGTAATTAGAAATTCTAAAATCTCTAAATCTACCTAACCCCGTTCTCGCATCCATCAAAAAATTCAGCAGTACCCAGCCTTGAGGTCGTAAAACTTCCTCTAAAGTAAATTGAGCCGAGTCCGCCCGGTCAACTGCTATCATCATCTCTTGGGAAATCTGAGGGAATTTTTCCGCTCCACCAAAATAATCGTAAACAACTCTGGCAGCAGATGGAGCGTTAGGATCGATGATATGAGTGGAGGAGCGATCGCGATTTCTCAGCGTTTCGCTAAAATGATGGTCGAAGGCTAAATACGCACCTTCAACATAAGGTAAATTTGTAGTAATATCATGATTAGTAATTTCAATTTTGCCATCTTGCATATCTTTCGGATGGACGAACTTAATCTCATCGATTAAATTCAAACTTTTTAGTAAAACAGCACATACGAGACCGTCAAAATCGCTTCTCGTAACTAACCGATACTGTTGGGCTTTTAGTAACATAGTAATCTTGACCTCTTGAGTAAGCGTTCAAATGGATTTGCATAGACAGCACGCTTATTGGTTTCTAGCTATGCTCGATCTAGTTTTCCCAGGAATTTGCTTAAATAAACAAATAAGAAGGGAATTGGGAGTCGGGAGTCGGGGGAAGAATTCAAAACTCACGCATTCAAAATTCAAAATTATCTAGCCACCAGCCACTAGTCACTAGCCACTCTTTACTGACAACTGACGAGAGAAAATTCTTGAACACACTCTACTTACTGGAGCAAATTTCAGCCGCAGAACGCCTACAGATAGGAGAAAAGGCATTCCATCTCGGTCGTATTGCAACAAACGGTTATCCAGTAGTACCTAGTTGTGTCGTTCCCGCTCAAACTTTGTGGAAATTTCTCACGCAGTTAAATTCGTCCGATCCATTAATTGCCGATCTGCCAGAATCTTCATTGAGAATAAATGTTGATGATAGTCATCAACTCCAGAAAGTTGCCCAACGCCTACAGCAAGAAATTCTTGCCGCACCCTTACCAGAAGAGTACTGGCGATCGCTGCTAGAAGCGACGCAATCGTGGCAAGCATCGGCATTAATTTTTCGCCCTTCTTTAATTCTGAAAACTGCGGCAATCCAAAATCTCAATTTCTCTGGACTGCTAGAAGCTCAAATGTGTTGTCCAGAACCGGAAGCGATCGCCCTAGCTTTGAAGCAAACTTGGAGCCAGTTATTTCGCGCTAGAAGTCTTTTGTATTGGCAGCGCCACGGGATTGAATGGCGAGGCATTCATCTAGCAGTCTTGGTACAACCCCTACAAAATGCGATCGCCTCGGGAATTTTAACGTGTAACCCCTCTGAGATTGAGATTAGCGCTACTTGGGGTTTAGGTATAGCGATCGCCCGTGGGGAAGTTTCACCCGATCTCTACTTCGTTTCCACCGCAACGAATCAAGTGCGATCGCGGCAGTTGGGTAATAAAATATTGGCTTATGGAGTCGGCAATATTCCCTTCATTCCAGATTTAACTCCTTGCACGACTTCTCTTTTACCCTCATCTGTCACCCCTTGCTTGCAAACATACTTGTTGAGCGAAGCACAACAGCAGCAGTATGCTCTCAGCGATGAGTCTCTCCAACAACTGATTCAACTCACGCAACAACTAAAAACAGATTTGGGCGCAACATTCTATTTAGAGTGGACGTTGGCTCAAACAGGGATCGACGCAGAACCGCAACTCTACTTGACCCACGCGAATACCTATAGAGTTCGGGAGCCAGCAGCCAACAGCCAACAGCCAAAAAAAGATTCGGAATTCAGAATACCTCTTCGCTTAAGCAAGCTACGGAATTCGGAATTTATCTAAGGAATTGCAGCAGCAAGGGGAGAGGTCATTGCTCCAGCATACGTGATAGCAAAAAGCGAACCGCGACCTGTAGCTATACCAGCAGGATCGATTTTAGTCGCTCCTGCGATCGCCCCTGACTGGCTACCCCTATTGCAACAAGCAGCGGGAATCGTTACCGAGCAAGGAGGATTGACTTCTCACAGCGCCATCCTTGCTAGAGAATTAGGTATTCCGGCTGTTGTGAGCGTTGCGCGCGCCACAGCATCAATTCAAACAGGAGAATTATTGGAATTGAATGGCGATCGCGGTGAAGTGTGGAGAAGAGGAGACAAGGGAGACAAGGAAGCTTTTCTCTCACCTGTTTCTCGACTCCCGACCCCCGACTATGCAGCTAATGTCGGCGCGGCTCTAATGCGCGGCGCAGCTCCTATGGACGGATTTCCCGTCCATCCGCCTGCTTGGGAACCCGCGCTTCCGCCCACTGCTTCCCGACTCCCGACTCCCGACTCCCAACTCCCGACTATAGCCACTCAACTCATGCTCAATTTGAGTCAGCCGAGTTTAATTGCTCAGGTCAAGGATTTACCCGTCGATGGCGTGGGGTTGTTGCGATCGGAACTGATGATGCTGAACGTGTTAGAGGGACAGCACCCGAGAGTGTGGTTGCAACAGGGACGACAGGCTGAATTGTTAGATTTATGGCGATCGCAAATTAGTCAATTCGTCAATGCTTTTGCTCCCAGACCCGTATTCTATCGCTCTTTAGATTGGCGATCGCCAGAATTTCAATCTTTAAATCTGGATGGGCTAGATGCTTCTGCTGGTAACAGTCGTAATTCCATCCTGGGACAGCGCGGTACGTTGAGTTATCTCAAAGATCCGAAAGTTTTTGACTTGGAACTAGCTGCTTTAGCCGCCGTGCAGCAGTCCGGTCAAACAAATCTTCACCTCATGTTGCCGTTTGTCCGCAGTGTCGAAGAGTTTAGTTTCTGCCGTCAGCGCGTCGAGCAAGCAGGACTAACTCATGTTCCTCAATTTCAATTATGGATCGTGGCAGAAGTGCCTTCAGTGCTATTTCTGCTACCTCAATACGTCAAAGCAGGAGTTCAAGGAGTCTCCATTGGTACAAACGACTTGACTCAGTTGTTGCTGGGAGTAGACCGCGATCGCGGTGAGTTAGCTGCTAATTTAAACGAACGCCACCCAGCAGTCCTGCAAGCGATCGCCCAGATTATCCAAATGGCGCAGCAAGCCAATATTCCTTGCTCGATCTGCGGTCAAGCTCCCGTCCTATATCCAGAAATTATTGACTCTTTGATCCAATCGGGCATTACCTCTATTTCCGTCGAACCGAATGCCGTCGAACAGACTTATAAAGCGATCGCCCGTGCCGAGCAAAGATTGCTCCTGGCTGCTGCGCGTCAGATTGGAGCAGAGGGGCAGAGGAGCAGAGGGGCACGGGGGAATTAACTATTCACCACGCACTACTCTCTTTTTCAATTCTCTGATATCTGTACGGGCGGGTTCACCTGAAATATTTGTGAGTTACAAAGTTGCTTGGTCAACCCGCCCTTACCATACCGGACTCCCGCTAATAAGCTCTAGCAAAAATAACTCGTCGATCTGTTTGCCTACCCGTATAAAAACATTTCCCCGTGCCTTGTTGTAAGTCGAAAGGAATGCAGCGTCCGGTTGCTTTGGTTTCTTCTTTGATTTTCTCTTCGTCGTCAGAATTACCGTCAAAGTAAGCAACGTAAAAACCTGCTTTTTCTTCGATCTGTTGCTGAAATTCAGCGTAGGTTTCTACGAAGTGTAAATTTTGTTGCTGAAATTCTTGCGCCCGTTTGAATAAGCTAACTTGGATATCCTCTAATAAAGTTTTAATTTGGGATTCCAAGTCACTTTGAGCCACACTGATTTTCTCGCCAGTATCGCGACGAACTAACACGGCAGTACCATTTGCTAAGTCTCTTGGACCCATTTCTAAACGCAAAGGAATTCCTTTCAATTCCCAATCGTTAAACTTGAAACCAGGGCTTAAATTATCTCGCGTATCGACTTTAAATGAGAATGCTTTCGTTGCTTTAAACTGCTCTTGTAGTTCGGTAAATCGAGCTAATACTTGCTCTTTTTCCGCATCTTTACGATAAATCGGTACGCCAATGACCTGTAAAGGAGCAATACGCGGCGGACAAACAAAACCGCGATCGTCGGAGTGAACCATAATGAGAGTACCGATCATTCTGGTCGTAATGCCCCAACTCGTCGCAAATGGATACTCTTGCGTCCCTTCGGCAGATAAATATTTCACGTCAAAGGCTTTAGAAAAAGTCGTTCCTAAATTGTGGCTCGTACCGACTTGAATGGCGCGTTTATCTTGCGTCATTGTTTCGATTGTATAAGTATGTACTGCCCCGGGAAACTTTTCATTTTCTGTCTTGCGTCCGGCAAATACTGGGATAGCTAAATACTGCTCGACAAAAGTTTTGTAAATTTCTAACATTTGCCTTGCTTCAGCTTCAGCTTCATCAGCAGTTGCATGAGCTGTATGTCCTTCCTGCCAAAGAAACTCTGTTGTGCGTAAGAAAGGTCTGGTTCTCAACTCCCAGCGACAAATATTTGCCCACTGATTCAACAGAATTGGTAAATCTCGATAGCTTTGAATCCAATTACGATATGCTGACCAAATGATAGTTTCGCTAGTTGGTCTGACGACGAGTGGTTCGGATAGCTCGGCATCGGGATCGACGGTAATTTCTCCCGATTCAGTGAGTTGTAGCCGATGGTGGGTGACGACTGCGCATTCTTTGGCAAAGCCAGAAACGTGTTCGGCTTCTTTAGAGAAGTAGCTGACGGGAATAAATACCGGAAAGTAAGCATTCGTGTGTCCGGTGTCTTTAAACATTCCGTCTAGGGTTTGCTGCATTTTCTCCCAAATCGCAAATCCTTCCGGTCGAATAATCATGCAACCGCGAATCCCAGAGTCTTCGGCTAGCTTAGCTCTGTCTACAATGTCTAGATACCAGCGGGAGTAGTCTTCATCGCGTCTGGTGATTTTGAGTGCATCAGCTTTCTCTGCCATTAACGTTCCCTTGTGCCTTGACGATCTCAGATTTAGTCTAAAGCATTAGCTGCCCCTGTTAAGGAGGTCATTTCGGTTAAATGCACGATCGCAAAACTCAGGCAAGAAATACAATGTTAAGATGGCAAGCTCTGAGGGTCAAGAATGGATTATTCAGTTGCGATCGCGGCACTTACAAAATCCGATCCTATCCTTGCTACCCTAATTCAAAGAGTTGGTGCTTGTCGCCTCGATCGAGTCCAGCAAACGGGAGATTTATTTTTCTCCCTCTCCAAAGCCATTATCCATCAACAACTTTCAACTAAATCTGCAACTGCGATTCATCAGCGGTTTTTGAAGATTTCTCCCGCGCAACCTCCCTCAGCCTTAGATATCCTCAACACTCCAGATGAAGTTTTGCGGGGAGTGGGTATTTCTCGTCCCAAAATTATTTATCTGAAAGATTTAGCAGCAAAGGCGATAAATGGATTACCTACCATCGCTGAGTTGGAATTAATGGACGGTGAAACAATTATTCAAACTCTTACCCAAGTCAAAGGAATTGGACGTTGGACGGTGCAGATGTTATTAATTTTTCGATTGCATCGCTGGGACGTTTTACCCATAGATGACTTAGGTATTCGAGCTGGCGTACGAAAAGTATACAATTTGGCAGAGCTACCTCATCGCAAAACTGTAGAACAAATGGGTCAGCTATGGAAACCTTATTGTACGATCGCATCCTGGTATCTTTGGCGCAGTCTGGAACAGGGAGTCGGGAGTCGGGAGTCGGGAGTCGGGAAAGAAAGCAGCGTAGTCACCAGCAATCAATGACAAATGACAAATGACAGATGACAAAAATATAGGTATTTGGGTTTTAGGCGACCAATTGTTTACAAAAATAGTTTTTAGATTATTGTAAATCTTCTTCAGACAATTGAGCTATTTTCATCAACGCTCTGAGAGTTCCAACTTTCAAATCGCGATCGCTATGAACGGGAATTTATAATATTTGATTAGCTCCTAATTTTGCATATATGTGATGACTACCTTTAATTTTCTGTAAAACCCTGCCTTTTCTCTCCACGATCTTGCATAGTCTCTTACCAGAAATAGATGTCATACAGCAATTTCTACAACCCGATCTGTTGATGCATTAGAATGGCTTTCGTTAGCAACCTCAAGCCAACCTTCAATAGCATCCTTCAAATTAGTCATTACTTCTTCTATTGTTTCCCCTTCAGTAATGCAACCTGGGAGTGCTGGAACCTCTGCCCAATAGCCTCCCTCTTATGCTGTGTGAACGATCGCTTTAGTGTCAATGGCTTGCTGGAGAATATACTAACAGTCCGATCTACCTTTGCTCAAATGTAAAAGCAAGTGTTAGAGATTCTAAGTAATAGAAAATATATTTGGGTAATTTTTTCAGATAAACAAATATTTGTACTTCCACTTACTGTCTTGAAGGAAATGCCAAAAACTCCAACACTAAATTATTGAACTTCTCTGGAGATTCTAAATGAGGATGGTGTCCGCAGCGATCGAAAATGTGAAGACGGGCGTTTGGTATAGTTTTGGCTGCAATATAGGCATGAGCTACTGGTATAATTCTGTCTTGTTTACCCCAAATCACTAAAGTTGGTGCGGTAATGGTGGCGAGTTGACTGAGAATTGGACGAAATACTTGCGATCGCACTCCTAACAAGTGAAAATTTGTTTTAACCATTGCCATCAGTGCGGGTTTTCTTCCAGGTAGAGCAAAGATAGGATAGCGCAATTCTATCCACTCGGAAGGAATGCTTTGCGGATCGTAAAAATTATTTTTCAACATCGGAGCCAGCAGGCGGCGCGACGGACGCAGTAATCTAATAAGTAAGGGTAAAGTTGTCAAGCGAATACCAAAAGCAATTTCCCTACCAAACCCCATACTATCCACCAACACCAATTTATTTACTAGTTGGGGAAATAGCAAAGCTAACTGTAAAGCTGCACCACCACCCATAGAACTGCCAATCAAAGTCGCAGATTCAATACTGAGGGTATCCATGAAATCTTTAATAAACTGAGCCTGGTAGGTGAGAGAATAGAAAGCTTGAGGCTTATCCGAACGTCCAGAACCCACCATATCGAGTGCGTAGACGCAGTTAGATTTTGCTAGAGTACCAATGTTATACAACCAAAACTCTACCGAACCTTGACCCCCATGTAACAAAATAATGGGATTTCCTCTTCCCATCATCCAATAACGAGTATTAATAGAACCAACTTTAACGTATCGATCTACTGGTACTTGCGTCTGATTCATAATTCAAAAGTCAAAAGTCAAAAGTTAGAAGTCAAAACTGAGGAGACAGGATTCATAATGATTCCCCTACTCCCTACTCCCTACTCCTTACTCCCTCATTCCGAATGTCTAAATCTTATAAACATCTAGACGCGATCGCAACTTTATTTGTCACTGTTTTACTAATCTCAAATATTACCTCAACCAAAATCGTTAGCTTAGGATGGTTTACCTTTGATGGCGGAACGCTAATTTTTCCACTCAGTTATATTTTTGGCGATATCTTAACTGAAGTTTACGGATACTCTCGTTCTAGAAAGGTTATTTGGTTGGGGTTTTTCTGTGCTTTTTTAATGGCTGTAACTTTTAGTCTTGTTGGCGCGTTACCTCCAGCAGCAGATTGGAAATATCAAGAGGCGTATCATCAAATTTTAGGCTCTACTCCGAGAATTGTTGCTGCAAGTTTAATAGCTTACTGGATAGGAGAGTTTTCTAATTCTTTTATTTTGGCAAAACTGAAAATATTAACTCGCGGTAAGTGGCTGTGGACTCGCACGATTGGCTCAACTTTAGTAGGGCAAGTTTTGGATACGGCAATATTTATTCTAATTGCTTTTCTTGGAATTGTTCCCAGTAGTATAATATGGGTACTAATCGCATCCAATTATTTATTCAAATGCGGAATTGAGATTTTATTTACACCTATGACTTATTGGATTACTAATTGGTTAAAGCGTCAAGAACAAGAAGATTACTACGATACTAATACGAACTTTAATCCGTTTCGTTTTTCCAAACTTACATCTTACACCAAGCCCTCAGAATAGAATTCTGAGGCTATACAAACAAAGTCCGCCTGCGCGGACTCATGAAAAATCAACGATTTGAAACTCGCGCACCATTCGGGTTTTGTACGCGGCTAATGTTGGGCAACCCGTTGCCCAACCGCCCGCTTCTGTGTAGCTGCGACTTGCAGTCGCCTGGTGCAAGATCCGCTTTCTACCTTCTATTCGCTAGTACAAACCAAACCAAAGACAAAATCTTGAATCGTCGTCTTAAAATCAGGATCGCCAGCAGCAGGCTTCACCAATAAACTCAACCGCACGGGATTCTTAACTCTTCCCAAGGCAAAAAGATTGCCAATATCCCGTCGAAAAAGTTCTGCTTCTGGTAATTGTCCCGTTACCGTACTCGGATCTCCGTTCGTCAATGTTGTTATTTCTAAATCGGCGAAATCTTCAAAATTTAGAAAATCATTCCACAGACTGGCTACAGTTAAAGTATCCCAGAAAAATAACGTATCAAAAACGAACACGCCAGGGGCAGGCGAATTAGCAAATTGCACGTTTTTGATATATTGTGCGGGGGCAGTATTACACTGAGAAGGATTATCTGGAATGCGTTGGGCGAATCCCTGCAAGCGAGCGAAATTTGTGGCATTTAACGGTACGATATCCGCCGGAATTCCTGAATTGAGGACTTTATCTACCGCAGGCGCATCAATCCAAAAATTGACTTCGGCATTATTCAGGGAATTGAACGCTTTTTTGTGTTCGCCAGTTTGAATATTTTCAAAATTCGTCCCTGGAAATGGTAAATGGTGCGAGCCAAAAACATGTTCTCCATCTTGATAGTAAATGTTACCTTCCGTCCAAACTGGGAATGGTTCGTTTAAACGGTAGTTACCATTAGCATCAAAATTATCAGCCTTATTTTCATCCAAAACACCCCCCATATGAATAGTAGAAACAACGGAACTTAAATCGGCAAGTTTGATTTTCTTAGGACAGCCGTACTTACGAGGATTTTCTTCTATATAAGAATAGGCTCTCGCTAAGTTAGTAACGGGTCCAACAGTAGCAATTGTCAGCGGATCGTCTTTTTTATATGCTTCACAGATAGAAGTTGCCAAGTAGTTAGCCGCTTTCTTTTTCGGATCGATCAGATCGACTTCTCGTAATTGAAATTGCTCTAAAGCTGCTTGAGCTTGCGGCAGAATATACCTTAAAGTTTCATCGCGAAATGTTCGATTAAACTCGTTCCAGCAGACAAAATCGCGGGGAGACGACATGAATTCTTGATGGAATAGGCAAGGTTCTAAAGCTGGTTTACCTGCAAATGGTAACTGAACTCGTACTGGAGTAAACTCAGTTCCAGAGACGGGTTTACCAAAATCATCAGCTTCGTTCGGTACGTCGATAGTTGTCGTACTTTCATCACAACCAGAATATATTTTTGCATCGCGATATTGAGCGATCGCTAAAACTTTTTGTGTCAGTCCGTCAATCGATCCTGCTTCAGGACTAAAATCACCTAGCAGCTCTCGTTTTAATTCTGGATAACCTTCAGAATTATTACAATAAGATTCTCCGTGTGCCATCGTGGTGATTCCAATCAGTTTGACTGGCGGAGATTTCTGCTGAGAAGCAAGGGCTAAAGTTAAAATGGCATAGTAGTCTTCAAATGCCCCATCGTGATCGAAAATGACTCGAATTGGACGATCGCTAGCAAGGGCAGAATTTGGCAAGCAAAAAGTAGCAGAAATAGCTGCGATCGCTAATCCAGAAACGAGTTTTTTTAGGTGTAAATGCAACATAATTCACTTGTCTGCAAATGGAGACAAGCTAGCACGATTGTAGGTTTTTCTTGGTATCGATTTTTACTTATACTCTTGCTTTAAGACTACGCCACGGAAGATCCCCCCAACCCCCCTTAAAAAGGGGGGCTTTGTTCTCTGAATGTGAAGCAGGACTTTGTTCTCTGGATGTGAAGCAGGGCTTTGTTTCCCCCTTTGTAAGGGGGGCTAGGGGGGATCTGCGAAGAATTGAACTCAAGCGCCCGAAATGCATTAAAACCAAATCCTTTGCGCCTTACTAGAGTGCTATGACCTCAACTAAAGCATCACCAACAGCGGCGGCGTGACCCATATCTGCAAACGCAGACGAGGTAGCAGCATTGATGGTATTATTGGCAAGGCTGAGTTTACGCCAATACCCTAAAGGTGCGATCGCCACCCCAGAACGAGTCATATCGCTGACAATGGCAGGAACTTGAAAAGAACCGCGATCGTTAAATACCTTCACCACTTGACCGTCAACTATACTCCGTTTAGCTGCATCATCGGGATGAATAATCACTCTTGGTTCGCCTTGTAGTTTTGCGTGCTTGGGTAAATTGGCAAAACAAGAGTTGATGAATTGGTGGGGTTTTGCCGAGAGGAGATTCAGAGGATACCGCTTTGCTAGTTCGGGGTTACTCGATGCTGATTCCCGTTGTGGCGTGTAGGTAGGCAGGGGATCGATTGGTTCTCCTGGTTGATATTCTGCATATCCTTGACGGAATGCTGGCAGGACAAAGTTGCTATCTACTTTTGCGGTAGAGAGAAACTCGCATTTACCTGACGGTGTGGGAAAATTGCCTTGGGCATGAGGAACGAGATCGACCTTTAACTTGCCATACCCTTGCTGTTGCAGCGACTCCATACTCATGTCTTGCATGACGGGTGCTGACCAGTCGAGGACTTCCATCGCCAGTTGTTCGTCGGTTAATTTGAAGCATTCTTCCTCAAAACCCATCCGCGCAGCCAAACGGCGGAATAATTCAGTGTTGGGCACGGCTTCACCCAAAGGCGCGATCGCGGGGTGGTTTAATGTTACATAAGTATGACCCCAGGAAAACATCAAATCTAAATTTTCAACTTGAGTCGTTGCAGGTAGAAGAATATCGGCGTAGTCGGCAGTATCAGTCATAAAATGTTCGCTGACTACCGTAAATAAATCTTCTCGCGCCAAACCAGCCACAATCTTGTCTTGTTCCGCCGATTGCGTGACGGGATTGCAATTATAAACAAATAGAGCCTGAATCGGTGGGTCGAGACTCATTTCTCCCGTCAGTGCTGCTCCCAATTGCCACAAGTTAATTAATCGCGTCCCAGGCTGAATAAATTCAGGACGATGCACCACATCCCAACGAATGGGGAAGGGCCACATCGGAGCTTGCAGCAATCCGCCGCCCAAATGTCGCCACGCACCGACTAGGGCAGGCAAACAGCAAATAGCTCTCACTCCCTGACCGCCACCCGCCTGTTTTTCTAGCGCCACTCCCAGACGAATTACAGATGGTTGGTTAGATGCATACTCTCTTGCTAGTGTCAAGATATCTGACCCGGGAATACCCGTGATTTGGGCAACTTTCTCTGGAGGATACTGCGCGACTCGCTCTTTCAGTTCGGCATAGCCAAGCGTATACTTTTCCACATACTCGGCATCGACTAGATTTTCGCTAATAATAACGTGCATCATTCCCAAAGCCAGCGCCCCGTCCGTGCCTGGACGTAAGGGAATATGCCAGTCAGACTGGTTTGCAGTGCGAGTGCGTACTGGGTCAATTGAAACTAATTTTGCTCCGTTTTTGCGTGCCTCTTGGATAAAAGACCATAAATGTACGTTGGTACTGAGAGCGTTG
Source organism: Chroococcidiopsis sp. SAG 2025 (assembly GCF_032860985.1). Classification (GTDB taxonomy): domain Bacteria; phylum Cyanobacteriota; class Cyanobacteriia; order Cyanobacteriales; family Chroococcidiopsidaceae; genus Chroococcidiopsis. The sequence continues at coordinate 3,174,724 of NZ_JAOCNC010000001.1, read as the reverse complement.
CACCCCCAGAGAATGATGTATTTAGAATGCTTGAACGTATCGGGGTCAGTACCGTGAGTCAGTCCGCAAGTCATCATGTAAGCGGTACTAGTGCAGGAGGCGCAAAAGGTACGTTCGCTAATCGTTGCACCCAGGCGATTGAAGAAAGCATCGCCTACAGTCAAGCCATTCAGCAGCCCTTCATGACCGAGATAGCTGCAAGGCATAATTGCCTCAGCCCCATATTCGCTGATAATTTGCTGGAAGCGGCTAGCAATCTCATCTAAAGCATCATCCCAGGAAATGCGCTCGAACTGTTTGCTACCTTTCGCGCCGACACGCCGCATCGGATAGAGAATGCGATCGCTACTATAAACTCGATCTAAATAATCGCTCACTTTGCCGCAGAGCGTACCACGGGTAAAGGGATGGTCTGGATTGCCTTCTACCTTAGTAGCGCGACCGTTTTCAACGGTAACTAACATCGCGCAAGTATCGGGGCAATCATGGGGACAAGCACCAAAGACTACCGACTTCTCATTGGCTGACTTCTCATTGGCTGACTTCTCACTGGCAGTACTGACCATAGATCTATCTCTGCTAGAGCGAATGTTTAATATCTCCAGATCGAATCAGTAATTCTGTTGCGTTATGTGTAAGCAAATTTACAGTTATTTGCTTGTCTCATGAATCCTTAACAACCTATTACAGTTGTAGATAAGCTAAACTAGATTTGTAAGGAAATACAGTTTAGCAATGCTTGATACATCCAACGTGTTTTTAACAGGTGTTGCATTAGAAGCGCTCTCCCAATGGAGCAGTAGATTGAAAGCGTTTCAGCAAAAACTGGGAAAGCACTTCGCTCGTTCTGAAGCACGTCTTGCAGCGTATGACTATATCCAGGCACTACTAAGCCCAGTTGAGCGGAAGAATGGATGGCAAATGGCAGAACAGGTAGGGTATAGCAATCCCTATCGCTTCCAACATTTACTAGGACGGGCGCAGTGGAACGCGGACGCAGTGTGTGCAGAAATTAGAAAGTATGCAGTGGAGCATTTGAAGAGTGAAACAGATATTTTGGCAATTGATGAAACAGGTTTTCTGAAGCAAGGAGAGCAGTCAGTAGGCGTACAGGTGCAGTATTATGGCACAACTGGACATTTGGAGAATTGCCAGGTAGGTGTGTTCATGTCCTACATTAGCGACAAAGGACATACGTTGATCGATCGCCGTTTGTATCTACCGCGCACATGGAGTGAAGATCAAAGCAAACGTAAGAAGGGAGCAGTTCCAAAATCAATCACATTTGCGACTAAACCTCAACTAGCACAACAGATGTTGGAATCAGCTTTTAAAGACGGAATACGTCCCGCCTGGTTTGTTGCTGATGAGGTTTATGGCAACGATGGTTCATTGTGGTGGTGGCTGGAAAAGACTGCTAAACAACCGTATATACTCACGGTCAGCAAGAAGCAGCCTGTAGTTATTGGCTGGCAACGTTATCAAGCCCAAGAACTGTTACCTCAGCCGGACAGCCAGCTGTGGCAACGTCTTAGCTGTGGAGCTGGCAGTAAGGGAGAAAGATACTATGACTGGGCGAAAGTGCCAGTTAATTGTGACAGATCAGATGGTTTTCAACGTTGGTTATTGTTCCGCCGCTCTCTAGAACACCCTGAAGATCCTCGCGTCAGCTACTATCAAGTATTTGCTAAGAGCGATACTACCCTAGAAACGATGGTTCAAATCGCCGGGCAAAGGTGGCGGATTGAGGAGTGCTTTAAATTTGCTAAAGACCAGCTAGGTTTAGGAGAGTACGAAGTTCGTTCCTGGCATGGTTGGCATCGACACATCACCCTCGTCCTGGCTGCTCAAATATTTCTCACCGTCTTACGACACTCTTGTGAGCCTGCTATTCACTCCTCTACCCCCCCTTTACCTCTAGTAACAACTGGCAGTCTAACTGCGTTCAAAGCGGCACGAGGTTTATTGTCCGACTAAGTATCTGGGAGATGAAGCGGTGGGTATCTCGATTCTTGTTTCCCACATTCTGGTGTCTTGAACACGTTTTGCGTTGGTCTTATTGGCGCAGATCTCATCAAGCTACTGCTCGTTACTACCATTACCAAAAGCGAATTCATTCTTCTATTTATCTACAACTGTAATATTGAGGCATTGCATAATAAAGGTATGAATTGAGGTAAGTTGCGATGCAATGTCCAGAGTGCCAATCAACTCATATTCGGAAGAATGGCATCAAGCGAGGTAAACAGAACCACATTTGTGTTGATTGTGGGCGACAATTCATTGAACACTATGAAACATGCAGAGGTTACAGCGATGAAGTCAAACGGGAATGCTTGAAAATGTATGTGAATGGCATCGGTTTTCGAGGAATTGAACGAGTTAAAGGTGTTCATCATACGACAATCATTCACTGGCTCAAGCAAGTAGGTAACAATCTGCCTGATGCTGATGCCCCAGAAACAGTCCCCCAAGTCGGTGAACTAGATGAACTAGAAACCTTCGTCGGTGCAAAAAAAACAAAATCTGGCTGTGGACAGCAGTAGATCACTTCACTTCAGGGATTTTAGGTTGGGCGTTGGGCGACCATAGTGCTGAAACCTTTGCCCCGCTATGGGCGATCGTTGCCCAATGGCGGTGCTACTTTTATGTTACGGATGGTTGGAGTGTTTATCCAGGTTTTATTCCAGACGGCGATCAAATTGTCAGTAAGACTTATATGACCAGAGTTGAGTCCGAAAATACAAGACTGAGGCACTATCTGGCTCGGCTGCATCGAAAGACACTGTGCTACTCCAAATCAGAAGAAATGCTGAAATATTCAATTCGATTGTTACTGCACTATCTCAAATTCTGGAATGTTCCAGTTCCTCAATAGTTCATATCTCTATTCAGCAACGCCAACAAATTTGAAATTGGTAATTGGTAGTTGGTAATTGGTAGTTGGTAATTGGTAGATGGCGAGAGGTATTTTCACGCACCACGCACCACTCTATACTGACAACTGACCCTTATCTGCATCTAGAGTTGCGGGGATACCCACAGGTAATGCAGCGTTGCAACCATCGTGACCGAAAGGTAGATTGGAAACTATGGGAAGATTTAGATCGCTCAGGCGATCGCGCAATACTTCTTCTATAGTTAAACTAGAAATATTAGCTGGTGGTTCGCAGCGACTAAAACGTCCTAAAGCAATACCTTTAACCTTAGTAAATGCACCACTCAAACGCCATTGTGTTAAGAGGCGATCGATTCGATACGGTGCTTCGGTAACATCTTCTAAGGCAAGAATAACACCGTCAAAATTCGGTTGAATTGACGTACCCAGGAGATGAGTCGCAACAGTCAGATTTGCTGGTAGCAACACACCCGTCACCACACCGCCACCCCAACCCGTACCCTGGAGAGGAGGTAGGGGACGACCTTCTACCCAATCAAACAATCTTTGTCTAGACCAATCTGGTTCTCCAGCTAGCGTCGTCAATACAGGTGCATGAACCCCTGAAATTCCGACTTGGCTTAGACTCCAGAGTAAGGCAGTAATGTCGGAAAAACCGATTAACCATTTTGGTAAGAATGTAGGGGCGCACAGCCGTGCGCCCCTACCAACCATCCACGTCCAATCTTCCAAAATCCTCATCCCACCGTAGCCACCCCTAGCGCAGAGGATACCGCGACATTCAGGATCTTGCCATGCATCGAGGAGTTGTTGGCGACGGCTAGCATCGGTTCCGGCTAAATATCCAAAAGTATCGTCGATTGTAGGACTAACTTTAACTTGATAACCGCGCGATCGCCATATTTCAATCCCCTTGTCAAATGCTGCCATTTCTCGTAAAGCACCACTAGGGGCAATTACTTTTAATAAATCTCCTGGTTTGAGTGGTGGCGGCGGTTGGCAAATAGGCATTGCTGCATATAACGAAACTGTAGTTAGCGTAAAATATACTTGGGAGGTATACGATTATGCAAATAGCTAATACAGATTTAATGGGAAGAATTATAACTGCAAAATATCCCTAAACCACGCCTCAAACCGATCGCCTAACGCCTCTAAAGAAAATTCAGCTTCGGCTTGTTGACGACAGGTATAGCGATTAATTTCATCCAAACGCGCGATCGCCTCTACCAATCCATCTACGCTATCTGGTGCGACTAAAAACCCCGTCTTACCATCTTGAATAATTTCTGCTGGTCCTCCACGGCGATATGATATGACTGGTACGCCGCAAGCTAAAGCTTCAATCGCTACGTTGCCGAATGCTTCTACCCAGCGAGGAGTCATTAACATTGCCCGACACTGACGCAATTCTTGCTGCATTTTTGCTGTCGAAAGAAATCCTAAATATTCAAAAGTTGTGCCAGGATAAGTTTGACAAATTTGCTGCCAATAATCTTCATCTTGGATTTTTCCCATGACTTTTAAGGGAATTTTAGCAATTTGAGCTGCCGCGATCGCATCTTCTAAGCCTTTTTCAGGAGCAATCCTCGCTAACCAAGCTAATTTGTTTTGAGGATGAGAACAGAACTCATATAAGGATAAATCTATGCCACTACTAAGATAATATATAGACCTATCACTAGTTTCTACAAAAGAAAATGTTGCTCCTTGGGAGGGAGTGTAGAAACCAATCGTCCCTGGAAATTGCTCTTCAACTTGTGCCACAATTTCATCCATCGCAGCATAAATTGAACCCATGCTCACAAAATGGGCAATAGGAGTTTTAAAAAATGGGGTGAGATAAAATGGCAACCAATCGTAAGCAAAATTGACAATTAAATCGTACTCATTCTGTACTTGTCTTGCATATTCACACATATTCGCCAAGACAGAATTTTCCGGCATAGTAATGGGTGCATTTCTTTCCTGGTTCTGGGCAATAACTTGTAAATTACCAGGAATTTCTACAATAGGCATTATCCCAAGATTTGACGACTCAAGTTTCGACCCTTGGGGGGCAAGAATTTGCAGCGTATGCCCCCGCTTTATCATTTCTTGAGCGATATTGTACAGGCTTAATTCTACTCCACCCCCCAATCCTGTGCCGAGGGGTCCCACGGAAGTAGAGATAAATAATAGTTTCAATGGTAGTTGGTAGTTGGTAGTTGGTCATGAGTGAATAGCGCATGGCAGAGATTGTCTCTACATCCTTCTGACTCCTGACTCCTCAGTTTTAACTGTTGACTTTTAACTGTTGACTTTTAGCTTTTGACTTTTAACTTTTGACTTTCACAACTCTGATTCTTTCATAGGAACAGGTACGGACTTTGCTGTTTCCAAAACTTTTTCCGATTCGGATAGATGTGACTCTTTGGCTGTAGATTTCTGAAACAATTGTTCTAATTTCTCTCGCTGATTGACGAGATAAATACTAACTAAGGTGAGAGAAACGCCCGTCCACTGGATAGGGCTGAGAACTTCGGAGAGAATTAAGCTACCAAATAAGAGGGCAAATACAGGTGTGAGAAAGGTAAGGGCGCTAAGACTGGTAAGGTTACCGCTAGAGGCGAAGTAGAAGAATAACCCATAGGCGATCGCACTACCAAAAATCGTGGCATAACTTAGCGATATCCACCCAGATAAACTAATATCTGCCCATTGCCCAGCCTCTAACCCCGCAGAAAGAGCAAATAAGGGAATTCCACCAATAATCATATGCCATCCCGTTGCTGACACCGGATCGGCGTGACGACAAACATAACGAATAGCTACCGTACCGACAGCCATTGATAGGGCTGCGAGTAACATCAACCATTCGCCGCTTTGGAAGAGGGATTGTAGGGGCGGGTTTACCTGAAATATGTGTTGCAAAACCGCTATGTTTGGTAAACCCGCCCGTATAGGGGTAATACCAGAAAATAAGTTGAGAATTAGATTGTCTGGTAAGCCAATTAAACTAATCCCCAGTACGCCAAACATCAATCCCAGCCATCCCCATAAACCGATTCGTTCGCCAAATAACCAACTCGACATTAAAGCCACAGCTAGGGGCTGGGAATCAATCATGACCGATCCTAAGCCCGCCCCAGTTCTGACTAAACCTTCTGCCAAAAAGCCTTGAAACAGCGATCCATCAATTAAGGCAAATAGACTAATCCACAACCACGCCGCCCATCCTTTAGGCTGAGGTCTACCCATCGCCATTGCTGCACCTAATACTAATATGCCAGCAGGCAACAGCCTTACTCCTGCCATGAATAAAGGTGTTGTATGGGGAATAACGCCTTTCATCGCTACCATTGCTGTTCCCCAGAGGAAAAAGGGTGCGATTAATAGCACGGCGGCAAAGGGTAATCTTGATTCAGTCAGTTTCAGATGCATGGGATGGCTGACGGCTGGGATGAGAAGATGACATTTCTCCGATCTTAATCGATTATGTATTTTTGTGAAGCGATCGCCATACACTGTAACAGAAATCTACACAGAAAAAATGTTCTATGCTTAAAGTCTAAATTGAGTTACGTCTGGTATATAACTGTACATGCTACGGCTGTTTAAAACCCCTTTTCGCAAACAAATTGCACGGCTAGAAATTACTGGGGCGATCGCGAGTGCGACGCGCAAAAGAGTTCTAGAAGCCCTCAAAACTGTAGAAGAAAGACGCTTTCCCGCCTTACTACTCCGCATTGATAGCCCTGGCGGTACGGTAGGAGACTCTCAGGAAATCTATAGTGCTTTAAAACGACTGCGAGAAAAAATCAAAATTGTTGCTAGTTTTGGTAATATCTCTGCTTCTGGCGGTGTCTATATTGGCATGGGAGCCAGTCATATTGTGGCAAACCCAGGTACGATTACGGGTAGTATTGGGGTAATTCTGCGGGGTAACAACCTAGAACGCTTGCTAGATAAGATTGGTGTTTCGTTCAAAACGATCAAATCCGGTCCCTACAAAGATATTTTGGCTTTCGATCGCGAATTGACAGAACCAGAACAACATATTTTGCAAGAATTGATCGATACCAGCTATCGGCAATTCGTTCAATCTGTGGCTGAAGGGCGAAATCTGACAGAGGAAGCTGTGAGAAGCTTTGCAGACGGACGCATTTTCACCGGACAGCAAGCCTTAGAGTTAGGCGTTGTGGATCGGTTGGGAACAGAAGAAGATACCCGTCGTTGGGCAGCAGAGTTAGTCGGACTCGATCCCGAAAAAACCAAGTGTTTCACTCTAGAAGAACGCAAGCCCCCATTGCAGCGATTACTTTCGAGGGAGTCTACGGTAGCATCTGGTTTATCAACTGGGGTAGATTGGTTAGAGTTTGAGCTATCTACCAGCGGCTTACCTTTGTGGCTATATCGTCCGTAATTGAGATGATTTTGGCTGATTCTAGATCCTAGTGGCTAGCGACTAGTGACTAGATCGGAACAAGAATCTAGCCACCAACCACTAGCCACTCATCAACACAAAAAACTATTTGGTTAATTTAATTTAAGGAGGAATTGAGCGTGGAGTGGCGATTAAAAGCAATTCGTGGGGCAACAACCGTTACAGAAAATACGGTGCAGGCAATTGACGAAGCCGTGACAGAAATGTTAGACGAGCTGGAGATGAAGAATCAGCTAGATCCGACTCAAATTGTGAGCGTCACTTTTACTGTCACTCGCGATCTCGATGCCATTTTTCCCGCTGCGATCGCCCGCAAGCGCCCTTTCTGGGACTGTGTAGCCATGCTTGACGTACAGCAGATGCATGTAGAAGGTAGTTTAGAACGTTGCATCCGCTGTTTAATCCACGCTAACCTTCCTGCTAACCAAGTCCAGGTTTGGCATCCTTATTTACGCAAAGCAAAGAATTTACGCCCCGATTGGAGTTCTCCCCAACGACTCGTACAACCAGAATCAGTCCAAACTCATTTAAGGTGATAGTAACTCGTTCCACATTTAATTAGCAAATAGGCAGCATTCAAAAGCCTTACTAGAAATATATTTTCCCTTTTTGACTTTCGACTTTTAACTTTTGACTTGCTTAACTTTCAACTGCAAAATTTTTCCACGCAACGTATAAAGATTTCTACTCCCATACCCAAAGCAGTTTCATCAAAATCAAATCGAGGATGATGGTGAGGATAAGCTAAGTTTCTGCTGAGATTAGCGGCACCTAAAAAGAAGTAACACCCTGGAACTTCCTGTAGGAAAAATGACATATCTTCGCCACCCATTGTCTGACACTCCGGCACGATTCCAAGGGGCGTTTCTACAACTTTCTCAGCCTGCGATCGCACCAAATCCGCTATTTCTGAATTATTGATGACAGGCGGATACAATTGCCAGTAATCTAACTCATATGTCGCACCTTGACTTTGGCAAACACCTGCAACAATTTGTTCAAATCGTTGACCAAAATAGCCATCATATTTAGGATTAAAATAGCGAATCGTACCTCCTAATTTAGCTGAATCTGCAATTACGTTATGGGCAGAACCAGCATGAAATTCTCCTACTGTGACGACAGCAGAATCAATTGGATCGACATTTCGCGCCACAATAGTTTGTAAAGCATTCACAACTTGACTGGCGACGACAATTGTATCTACTGTTTGATGCGGCATTGCACCATGTCCGCCTTTACCCTTAATTTTGAGATCGAATAGTTCTACCGCAGCCATTAGCGCGCCGCTACGCACTCCAACCGTACCCAAAGGTAAGTTATTCCATAGATGCAAACCGATAATTGCATCCACATCGGGATTTTTTAAAACTCCCGCTTCAATCATTGGTTTTGCGCCACCTGGTCCCTCTTCTGCTGGTTGAAAGATAATTTTTACAGTACCCGCAAAATCTTCTTGGTGCTGAGAAAGATAGTATGCTGTCCCTAGTGCGATCGCGGTATGTCCGTCATGTCCGCAAGCGTGCATTACACCATCATGTTGCGACTTATAAGGCACGTCGTTTTGTTCTTGGATGGGTAAGGCATCCATATCGGCGCGAATGGCTAGAACTGGGGGAGTCGGGAGTGGGAGAGTGGGAGTCGGGTGTTTTTTTCCCTGAATAGTTGCGACAATTCCTGTTTTGGCTATCGCTGTTTGATGTTCTATGCCCCATTCTTGCAACTTCTGAGCAATAAATTCAGATGTAATACGTTCCTTAAATCCCAGTTCTGGACGTTGATGCAACCGCCGCCGCCATTCTACCAATTGCGCTTGCAACGCTTGAATATCTGGGCGAATGCGAGAGCGATCGACTGTGAGAGGATTTAAGGAAGTAGAAACCATACCGAGTAAGTAATATTTTGGGGCTGAATTGCAGATATGCCTATACTCAGTTTAAGGTGTGGCAGAGAAATCTGCATCTTAGTTAAGTAGTGCGATCGCCCAACAAAAAGTCAGAAGTTAAAAACTAGGGGCGGGTTTTGACCAAAAATTTTATTCAAAGCTTGTTCATCTATTTGGTTGGTAAACCCGCCCGTACAAAAGTCAAAATGAAATTGAATTCAATTTAGATTAAATTGCGATCGCGCATCGTTGGCGAAATTCTTTTGCTGCGGCTAAAGGATTAGATATAAGAATACATTCAGCTAGTAAATCTATATCTAAATTTGGTAATATTTCGCTTCGGTCTATTCTTTCATATCCAAAATGCCTAAACTGAGAAGGTGTTTCTTCACGCAAATGACAAAGAGAAAAACTCTCATTTTGCCAAAACCAAACTTCTCTTACACCCAATCGCCGATAAAGTTCCAATCGATTAATTCCGCCACTGGTTACTACTACTTCAATAGCTATATCTGGGAAATCTTTTTCAGTGCCAATACAATAGCTTTCGTCTGGTTCTCCTCCTGCTTGACTATCTTCCTTGCGAAAAGTCGTAGAACCTGTAGGAAAATACTCTGTATCAGTTTCTAAAAAGAAAAGTTCTAATAATCCACCAATGCGACTTTTTCCCTTTTCATGACGGCGACTGGGCGACACAATTTCTAATACTCCATCTAAATAAGCAACCCGATAGCCAGAATTATCGCCTAAATCGGCTATTAGGGCTTCGTATTGTTGCCAACTTACACCCGTAACAATCCGTTTTTCTTCTGGATCGTCAGCTTGTAGACGTTGAGGTAAATCGTTGAGTAACACCATAGGGTAATGTTATCGATTTGTGGATAGACTAAGAGTAAAGGAGCAAAATCTAGGAGTAGGCTAGTTTAGTATGACAGTTTTAGTGGCGGTTCGTTGTCCCCATTGCCAAAGTAGTGAAGTAGTTAGGCATGGAAAATCAACTAATGGCAAGCAACGCTTCCGTTGTCTGGAACCAGAATGCCCATATCAGACTTTTAGCTTGAACTCTGCTTACCCTGGACGGAACCGAGAAGTAAAGCAGCAAATAGTGGAGATGACACTCAATGGGAGTGGAGTAAGAGATATTGCCAGGGTTTTGCGTATCAGCACCTCAACAGTTATTCGGGAATTAAAAAAAACTCGCTTACCTCAAACCCGTTAACCAAAAGCTATTAAGCCAACTCCAGCCAGAGCAAGTCGAGGTAATATTTGAAAAAGTAGAAGTTGAATCAGAACTTGGGATTGAGGAATCCGAGCTAGATGAAATGTGGAGTTATGTAGGCAAGAAAACTAATCCCAGATGGTTATGGCATGCAATTGACCGCCGAACTGGTCAGGTCTTAGCGTATGTATTCGGTAGGCGTAAGGATGAAGTGTTTCTTCAACTCAAAAGGCTACTTGAACCCTTTGGTATCAAAAAGTTCTGTACTGATGCATGGGGTGCCTACCAAAGACATCTACCAGCACAAATGCATGAAGTGGGTAAACGGAAGACTCAAAGGATTGAGCGCAAACATCTTCGACTCAGAACTAGAATCAAGCGACTTGCGCGTAGGACTATTTGTTTTTCCAAATCTGAGGAGATGCACGATTTAGTGATTGGTCTATTCATCAATTGCTATGAGTTTGGACTACCAATTTAGGGACAAACAACAAATTGACAACATCACCCACCATAGTTGAAAGTCAAAAGTCAAAAGTTAAAAATCGTAGGGGCGGGTTTTGACCAAAAATTTACAACTAAGGCGATCGATCTATTTGCTAAACCCGCTTGTACAAAAGTTAAAGTCAAAAGTCAAAAGTTAAAAATCGTAGGGGCGGGTTTTGACCAAAAATTTACAACTAAGGCGATCGATCTATTTGCTAAACCCGCTTGTACAAAAGTTAAAGTCAAAAGTCAAAAGTTAAAAATCGTAGGGGCGGGTTTTGACCAAAAATTTACAACTAAGGCGATCGATCTATTTGCTAAACCCGCTTGTACAAAAGTTAAAAGTCAAAGTCAATCCGCGTCCATCCGCGTTAAATTTACTCAATCCTAGCCCGAAACAGGCTGCGGTTCCCCCACAGTCTCCACAGCAACCGTAGCGCGATCGCGAACGTATTCAACTGCCCATAAAATAGCTTCAGGAGTCGCAGGAGAAGCCAGAGGAACGTAATCTGTATTCCCAAATGCCGCAACTGCTGCCCGAATCGCCTCCCTTACCGAAAGCGCCAACATTAAAGGGGGTTCGCCAACAGCTTTACTACCATAAATTACCCCATCTTGAGCCGCCCGTTCTAATAAATGCAAGTTGAAATTTTCCGGTATTTCCCCAATTGTAGGAATTTTATACGTACTGGGGGCATAAGTGCGGATGCGTCCTTTCTCATCCCACACCAATTCTTCCATTGTCAGCCAACCCATACCTTGTACGAAACCGCCTTCAATCTGCCCGCGATCGACTAAGGGATTTAAAGATTCTCCCACATCATGCACGATGTCAACTTGTCGTAACTTAAAGTTACCTGTAAAGCCGTCTACCTCAACTTCACTCACCGCCGCCCCGTATGCATAATAGTAAAACGGTCTGCCTTTACCTGCGGCATCATCCCAGTAGATATTAGGAGTGCGATAATATCCTGTAGCAGCAAGACTAACGCGATCGCCATACGCTTGTTTTGTCGCCTCTTCAAAATGGAGTCTTGCTGAAGGGTAAGTGCGACAGTAAATCCAATCGTCAGCAAATACCATCTCTTCGGGTGTATCCAACTTCAACAACCCAGCCGCCACCACAGCCAACCGCGATTTAAGCGTTTCGCAAGCATCTTTTACCGCTTGTCCGTTTAAGTCTGCACCGCTAGAAGCAGCAGTCGCAGAGGTATTCGGTACTTTTTCCGTACTCGTAGGCATGATCCGCAAGCGTTCGATATTTACGCCTAGCGTTTGAGCCGCAACTTGCAACATTTTAGTATGTAACCCCTGCCCCATTTCCGTACCACCGTGGTTCAGTTGAATGCTACCGTCGGTGTAAATTAAGACTAAAGCCCCTGCTTGGTTGTATTGAGTTTTATTAAATGAAATCCCGAATTTAACAGGGGTAATTGCCAAACCACGTTTTTTATAAGTACTGGCTTGGTTGTACTGCGCGATCGCCTCTCTACGTGCGGTAAAATTAGCTCTATCTTTTACCTGTTGCCAAACTTTAGTAATGCGGTTATCAAAAATTTCTTGGTCGTAATGAGTGGTATTCGTTTCTCCTTCCCCGTGGTAGAAGTTGCGTTCGCGTACCACTTCCGGCGGTAAACCCAAATACCGCGCCACTCGATCCACAATATCTTCAATAACTACCATGCCTTGAGGACCGCCAAAACCTCGAAATGCTGTATTAGAAACTTTATTAGTTTTGGCAATTTGTCCTTTTACTGCTAAATGGGGAATGTAATAAGCATTATCTACGTGTAACATTGCCCGTAACAAGACGGGAGGAGATAAATCCAAACTCCAGCCCCCATCGGCGTATAAATCTACATCTAAAGCAACGATTTTGCCCTCATTGGTAAAACCAACTTTATATAGTCCTAAAAAGCCGTGACGCTTGCCCGTCAAAATCATATCGTGGTGACGTTTTAATTTTACCCGCACCGGACGACCTGTTTTACATGCTGCGATCGCGGCTACACCTGCAAAAGGATTTGCCTGCGATTCTTTTCCACCAAATCCGCCACCCATTCTGATACAAGTGACGACAACTTGATTTTTAGTAATTCCCAACACGCGGGAAACGACAATTTGCGTTTCTGTGGGATGCTGGGTAGAAGCATAAACTTGATAATTACCTTCCCCATCTGGTATGACCCAACTCGCATGAGTTTCTAGGTAGAAATGATCTTGACCGTTCATTGCCATTTCGCCTTCAAGATAGCAATCTACCTGCTGTAAAGCTGTTGCCGGATCGCCTCGTTTAATCACTCTCGGTTTAAGATGAAAGCTATCTGCTGCGATCGCATCCTTTATTGTCAAAATTGGTTCTAGTGGTTCGTATTCGACGACAACTTTTTCTGCACCCAATCTTGCAGCTTCATCGGTTTCTCCTGCTACCCAAACTACTGCTTGTCCGTAGTAGCTAATTTCTTTATCGGGAAGTAGGATTTCATCATAAATAATCGTTCCAGTATCGTTTACGCCTGGTACATCTGCGGCGGTGATGACTGTGACGACACCATCAATTTTATATGCGCCAGCAGGATCGATTTTGGTTATTCGCGCTTTCGCGTGGGGAGAGAGTACGGGGTAGAGGGAAAGCATTCCTGCTGGTAAGCGTTGGTCATCAGTATAAATTGCTTTGCCGCTGACGTGTCCGGTGGCGCTTTCGTGGCTTCTGTTTTTCCCTACTGTATTCATGCGTTTACCCCTGACGAATGATAAGATTTCGATCGCGCAAAGACGCAAAGGCGCAAAGATAAGAAGGCTAACAAGATAATCGGTTCAAACACCAATTACCCATTACCCATTACCTATTTCAACAAAAAATTTCTCAAACAAGTTGACAACCAACATCTTGCGATACTCTGCACTACCCCGTAAATCTGTTAGTGGTGTAAAGGCTTGTTTTAATTCTTGCTTTGCTTGTTTTACCGTTTCGGCGTTCCAAGGTTTACCAATTAGCATTGATTCTACTGCAATTGCCCTGGCTGGTGTTGCGGCAACTCCGCCATATGCGAGTCTGGCGTGTTTGATTTGGTTGCGATCGCCTAGATCGATCGTAAATGCAGCTGCGACAATACTAATATCGTCCGTGCCGCGTTTGCCAACTTTATAAGATTGACTCAAGCGGCGAGTTGCACCTGCTGTAATAGTTTTGGGAATTTGGACGGAGACAATCACTTCCCCAGGCTGCAAGTCTGTTTTTCTATATCCTTTGAAAAAATCTGCGATGGGGAGAGTTCTTTCACCTTCACTCCTAGCTATACGTAATTGGGCATCTAAGGCTAGTAATACTGGAGGCAAGTCGCCAATTGGTGAAGCTGTACCGATATTACCTCCTAGTGTGGCTCGGTTTCTAATTTGACGCGCCGCAAACCAGTGCAGCATCTCATCCATTGCAGGAAAGACACCGCGTAAGTTGTTCTCAATATGACTCAGTGGTACTGCTGCCCCAATTTCCACCAATTCAGGTGTGTTTGTCAGTGTTTTCAATTCTGCTACCGCTTCTAGGGAAATTAGCACCGGAAAGTTTTTGCTATGGTGGCTCATTTCCAGTCCTAAATCTGTTGCCCCTGCAACTAAGCTAGCGTCGGGGTGCTGTTGCAGTAGTTCTAAGAGTGTCTGTAATTGCGTCGGGCGATAAAACTTTTGGTTCTCAAAAGTGTAGCTAATTTGGCTGAATTCGGTTGATGCTTGTGATACTTTCTGGCTGAAACAATCGCTGGATGGCTGCATTTGCATGACTTGTTGAGCAGCACGGCGAATTGGCAAATATCCCGTACAACGGCATAAGTTCCCCTCTATTGCCATATCGTCTACTTTGCCGTCGTAGTAGGCAGCGAACATACTCATAATAAAGCCAGGGGTACAGTAGCCACACTGGGAACCACCTGTTTCTACCATTGCGGCTTGAACTGGATGTAACTGTCCGTTGGCAATCCCTTCTACAGTAATAATTTCTCTTCCCGCTACTGCACCTAAGGGGATAAGACAGCTATTCACAGCTTGGTATTGGGGTTTTCCATCCGCGCCTTCGCCTACAATGGCAACAGTACAAGCCCCGCAGTCGCCATCGCCACACCCTTCTTTCGTGCCAATGCGTCCGCTTTGCCGCAAGTACTCTAACAGCGTTATCGTAGGTGAGACATCTTTCAGGCGGACTGTTTCGCCATTGATGGTTAAAATTAAGCGTTCTGGTGATAATTGCTGCACTTTCTAAATCCGCTTGTTAAAAAGTGACTTCGCGATCGATCTTAGACAGTCAGCCACTGGGCTGCATAAAAGTGCTTGACCAATGCGATCGCGCTATCCAATTAAATTGAGTTAAGTATACTGTATACAATAAAAGTGCAGGAATAAAAGTATTCTGAAATACTTAAATGGGGAAATTGTGGCGATCGCAACCTCTAGTACTTGGCTGAGAGGCGCTTAATCCTACTTCACTATTGTTAAAAATTTTTAGAAAATGCCGCAGCGATCGCAAATTGCAGTAAATTCGTTTTTGGTTGTAGTCTTATATTCATAAGGAATCTAGCAATATGTTTTCAGCATCGTTTCTACCATCAATCCTAGTTCCGCTAACTGTTCTGGTCTTTCCTTCCGTAGCAATGGCTTTATTGTTTCTCTACATCGAGCGGGAAGATCCTTCAGGGATCTAGAGAATTCGGAATTCGGAGTTCATTCTGTTAACTACGCACTGTTTCTGAATCCCTAACTAAAAAACCGCTTACCCAGTTTAGGTAAGCGGTTTTTTTGCACAGTCGATAACAGTATACGCGATCGCGAAAAACTTCAGCCAGCTATTTCAGCATTGCAAAAATAAAGCGATCGCTTAAGATCGGCCAAAAGCCTCTCAAATCAACTTTTTGACCTTTGACTTTTGACCTTTGACTTTTGAGTTTTAACTTTTGCAGAAGTTCTTACAACGAGGAACCTAAATGAGTGTAAGAACCGTAAAAGAATGTTCCAACAACAACAATCACGCCTAAACCAGCAATAGTTGCTACAACCCAAAGGGGTATTCTTCCACTTCCAGACACAGCTTTTTCTCCTACCTAAATTACACAGTTAGATAAATTAAAGACAACAGCCTTGAATCTAGTTAGTTGAAGAAATAACTAGAAAACAAAATGCCCAGCACGAATATTAGCAGCAAACCCAAGTATAGGGAAGTCCGGTTTAATTCTACAGGCTGGTTATTAGGGTTTTTCGATCTCTCTAATGGCATAAACTTCTCCTATCGCTGAATGAATTGCATAGAAGCGATCGCACCTAAGAAAAATACTGTCGGTACAGCTAAGGTGTGAACTGCTAGCCAGCGGACGGTAAAAATCGGATATTGAATTGGTTGATTGACTTGATTGGTATTCATTTCAAACTACTTTCCTATAAAGTCTTCGATTTGCTTTCTGCTTTCAAAGCGATCGCTCACGATTGGCAACTCTTGCCGTTCTTGAGGATAGTATTCGTTTGGTCGGGGTGTGCCAAATACATCATAGGCAAGACCAGTACTAACGAATAACCAGCCAGCGATAAACAAAGCTGGAATAGTAATACTGTGAATCACCCAGTAACGCACGCTGGTAATAATATCCGAAAACGGACGCTCACCTGTCGTTCCTGACATTTATCTTCCTCCATTAAGAACCATTACTTTCTTACTCATTATCATACGAAACCTTGACCAGTAGTTAACGATTAGTCGGGAGTAAAGAATGGGTGTGAACATTTGATAATTGGTTGACAGTTGACAGCTATCAGTAGCTAGTGGCTGGTGGAACCAGTGGCTAGAGTTTCTTCCTTGTCTTCCTTAGTCTCCCTTGTCTCCCTTGTCTCTTTCTTCCCGACTCCCCAAATTCATTAAGCCGATTCTGCTTGACCTTGATAACGCAGCAAAATTCCGCGCTGACCGATAATAAATCCTTTCTCTGGAGAGAGAAAGACGATCTTGTAAAGATTTGAGGGGACTGATTCTACACCTCGGTCTTTTTGCCAAGTTTTCCCGCCATCTGGACTGCAAAGTAGATTACCGCTACCACCAGTCACCCAAATTTCTTCAGGTGTCCGGTAAGCCAAATCTAACAATCCCCAACTAGTAGATAACTCTGGATTTTGTACTTCTTCCCATTCTTCTGTATTATCTGCCTTAGTAAATTGCACCTGACCGCCTCGTGCCAGCATCCATACACGCCCGTCTTTACCAAATCCCATATTTTGCAGGCGACGGGAACTATTCCGGTTATGACCTTGCCATGCCGTTTGACCTGGTTCCCAGGTTGAATAGAAATTCCCCTTAGCAGAAACAGCAATGTACTTACCATCTTCAGAACGCGCCACGTTTCGCAGCACGCCTACGGCTTCCTGTACCATTGCTTTCCAGTTTTTACCACCGTCAGTAGTGCGGTAAATTGCGCCTACATCTGTAGTCATCTCCGCTGACTGTTGCCCCAGCGCCACGATTGTGTTTGGGTTGCCTGGTAGCTTTTCACTTAAGAGAATCCGCGACCAAGTTTCGCCACCATCATTTGTATGTAGCAGTAAAGATGGTTCGCCAACAATCCATCCTTCTTGACCGGAAAAACTCACGGAAGACAGAATAAAGTTTTTGTCACCTAAATCCAAACTCTTCTGCTGCCAGGTTTTGCCACCATCCTTAGTTTCAAATAAAGCAGATTTATTTCCCACTAACCAGCCATGTTGGATATCTTCCGTAAAGCCAACATCTTGCAAGTTAACATCCGTTGGTAAAGTAACTACCTCCCAAGGATTGTAACTAGTAGAGGGAACGCTACTACAGCCGACGCACAGCAAGACGACTGCTACGAGGACAACAATCTTTTGCCAAAATTTTAACGGTGAAAACATGCTGATTTTACGTGCTCTACTTAAACAAATTGAATGTAATGTATTGTAAGAATATTTCAGTATGCCGATAGGTCGAATGAAAGCCTATCTACTTGTCAGCATACAGATATATGGTTGAGCGATCGCCGGCTGTACTAAGCTTGTCTGACAGCAGGTTCACTGTAACCCATATAGGCTGAGAAAAAACAAGACGGCTAATGCTAAAGCACCGAAGATCAAAATGTTCTTCTGACCTGGAGTGAGCTGATTTACGCCAAGCCCGTAGCCGAGATTTTCCTTAAAGCCAGAGGCTTGTCCCACTGGACCAATATTGGCAAATGCGTTTTTCCTTGCTCCACAAACAGGACATCGCCAAGTAGAAGATAGTTCTGCAAATGGTATGCCAGGGGCAATATCGTGCTTATCATCGCCGCGATCGGGTTCGTACACATAGCCGCAAGCCCGACATTCATAGCGGTCTAGCGCTTGGGTATCAATAGCTGGTTCGCTCATAGTAAGGCAAATGAGAAAGTAGAGGCGCAAAACTTAAAATCATGTTAAAAATTATGACGCGAAATGACTTCTTCTACAAGGGGTGAGGAGTGAGGAGCGAGGAGTGAGGGAAAGAGGACGATGGGGAGAAGGGAGCAGAGCTGAGGAAGCAGAGGGGCAGAGGAGTAGAGGAGAGATCCAAAATTCAAAATTCCCCACACCCCACCCCCACACCCCCGCATCAACACGCACCGCACCACCTCCTCTCCCTCCTCCTCCTCCTCGCTCCTCGCTCCTCACTCATGCATAGATTTTTTCAATCAGAAGCAGAACTGAATCGAATGATGTCAAGAGTTAGGTTTTGCTAGTGCGTGAAACCCAAATATATATAATATGTAAAGACAGATAACAAAACTATTGACTCTAGCAACGGTAATTATCCATCGTGTTTGTTCTTAGCGGCTACGAGTATTTACTAGGCTTCCTCTTAATCTGTAGTTTAGTTCCAGCGCTTGCCCTTTCTGCATCTAAGCTCCTTCGACCGAGCGGACGCAGCCCAGAACGCCGGACGACATACGAATCAGGCATGGAACCCATCGGCGGAGCCTGGATTCAGTTCAATATCCGCTACTATATGTTTGCGCTGGTCTTCGTGGTCTTTGATGTAGAAACAGTATTTCTCTATCCTTGGGCAGTTGCATTCCACAGCCTTGGTCTTTTGGCTTTTATTGAAGCCCTCATTTTCATTGCAATCTTAGTTGTTGCCCTTGTATATGCATGGCGTAAAGGAGCTTTGGAATGGTCTTAAATATCGATCCAGCCGGACAAAAAGAACGTATCATTAACCCAATCGAGCGCCCATCAGTTACTCAAGAACTATCTGAAAACGTCATTCTCACTACAGTTGACGATCTCTATAACTGGTCTAGACTCTCTAGTTTGTGGCCTCTGTTGTTCGGTACGGCTTGTTGCTTTATCGAATTTGCGGCTTTGATTGGCTCGCGGTTTGACTTCGATCGCTTCGGACTCATCCCCCGTTCTAGCCCCCGTCAGGCTGACTTAATTATCACCGCTGGCACGATTACGATGAAGATGGCTCCGCAGTTGGTGCGGCTTTACGAGCAAATGCCTAATCCTAAGTATGTAATTGCTATGGGTGCTTGTACCATTACTGGTGGTATGTTTAGCGTGGATTCGCCAACAGCCGTGCGGGGTGTCGATAAATTGATTCCCGTCGATGTTTACTTACCTGGTTGTCCTCCCCGTCCCGAAGCCATCATCGATGCCATCATTAAGTTACGCAAAAAAATTGCGAACGAGTCGATGCAAGAGCGGACTCCGATTAAACAAACGCACCGCTACTACAGCACGACTCACAGCATGAAGCCTGTACCACCGATCAGCGATGGTAAGTATTTGCAGGTTGCCACACGGCAAGCACCACCGAAGGAATTGACAGAGGCAATTGGTATGCCCATACCACCAGCCCTGCAATCAGCTGCCAAAAAAGAGGAGGTGAACCGTGGCTGAAGAAGAAATAAAAGAAGAGACTAAACCCGTACCTGCCGAACAAACAAAAATTGTTGAAGCTGGAAAGACTTCCAAGTGGTTGAAGGAAAACGGCTTCGATCATGAAGTTATGGAGCCAGACCACTTAGGAGTGGAGATTATCAAAGTCGATCGCAATTTCCTCTTGCCGATCGCGACAGCACTATATGCTTACGGTTTTAACTATCTCCAGTGTCAGTGTGGTTACGATGCTGGTCCTGGGCAAGATCTAGTCAGCATGTATCATTTAATCAAGCTGAGCGATAATGCTGACAGACCAGAGGAAGTGCGGATTAAAGTTTTTCTGCCTAGAGAAGACCCCCGCGTACCTTCGGTTTACTGGATTTGGAAAGCAGTAGACTGGCAAGAACGAGAATCGTACGATATGTTTGGCATTGTCTATGAAGGACATCCAAATTTGAAACGGCTGCTCATGCCTGAAGATTGGGTTGGTTTTCCCTTACGTAAAGATTACGTCTCCCCCGACTTCTACGAGTTACAGGACGCATATTAATTGTTGTAGAGACGTTACATGTAACGTCTCTATAAATTTTTGACATAAATGCGATCGCAGCGTGCTGTTTCTACCCCTGTTGCAGGTTGATAGCCGCTGCTTTCGTATAATTTAATCGCTTCTACAAGAACGCTGGCAGTTTCAATCCAAATTTGTTGAAATTTCTTAACTGCGATCGCTTTTTCTAATTCTTGTAATAAAAATCTCCCCAAACCCAACCTTCTCGCTTGGGGTAAAAGATACATTTTTCTAATTTCTACAGCTTTCTCACCACGACGAATGGGATAGTAGCCAGCCGTTCCCACTATTTGACTTTGGAATTCAACTACCCAAAACTCCCCACCAGTGGCTAAATAATAATTTTCGATCTCCAATACATCTCGGTCAGCACCTACAGGCTCCCACCCTAAACCATATTCTGCCAACACAGAACCAATAACCGCCGCCGCCAAATCGCGATCGCTCATTTGCCAGTCTCGAATGAGAAAATCTTTGTAGTTGCCTTGCATAGCTGGTAATGGGTAATGAGGAAGTCAAAAGTTAAAAGTCAAAAGTCAAAACACGACTCACTCATGACCAATGACCAATGACAGATAACCAATTAACTATGTATCCTCGGTTGAGGATGTAGAGTTGATAATAACTGACTTTCCACTACAGCTAATTCTTCTAGCCTTTGGGTGAACACAGCGCGATCGAAATAAGTATCTGCCAAAATCCAATATGTACCAAAATGTCTAGCTTCCGAAGCCATCAAACCGCGATAAAATTTAGCTAGCTCTGGTTCTGGGCAATGGGTGGCTAAAAGCCCTAACCGTTCGTGACTGCGAGCTTCAATCAAACCAGAGACGAGCAAAGAATCCAACATCCGTTCTGGCTCTTTGGCACGAATTTGCGCCTTTAACCCCGCGCCATAAGGAGGTGGTGCTAAAGGTGCTAGAGGAATTCCTCGCCGTTCTAACCATTGGTTCACCTGCTCGAAGTGTTCCAATTCTTCCCGGGCGATTGCTGTTAGCGAGCGGACTAATTTTTGGCTCGAAGGGTAACGAAATATTAAATTTAGAGCTACCCCAGCTGCTTTGCGTTCGCATTGGGAATGATCCAATAAGATGGTATCCAAGTTAGCGATCGCTTGTCGTACCCAATCCTCAGTGGTTGGGACGACTAGAGCGTTGATTTTGGCGACTGTTAAATCCGCTACATTCATACTTACTTAATTTCACTAGAGCTGATTTTTTTGGCTTAAGCCATAATTAAAATGAAAGATTAATATCTTCCAAACATTCTTCACCCATTCTTTAACCAATATCTCCTTGAGTACAGATAGGCTGGAATCAACAAGCGGTATTATTGTTAACCCAAAACTTCTATGAGCGCAGCGCACCAACGTCGCATTATTATCGGTGATGTGCACGGTCACTATGACGGACTGATGATTTTGCTTGAGGCGATCGCCCCTGGCGCAGCCGATGAAGTTTATTTCTTGGGAGACTTAATCGATCGCGGACCGCAGAGCGCACAAGTTGTTGATTTTGTCAAGCAAAGTCCTTACTATTGCTTGCTTGGCAATCACGAACAAATGCTGCTAGATGTGTTAACTAAACGCGCTTCCAATCAAATTCGCCAAGCTTGGCTTTATAGCGGCGGATATGAGACTTTAAGCAGTTACAAAACAGCCACTATTCCTCGCGATCATATCGAATGGCTGCAAACCTTGCCTACTCACCTCGACTTAGGCGATATTTGGTTAGCTCATGCTGGACTCGATCCCAGGCTTCCCTTGGAAGAGCAGTCAGTTGAGCAATTTTGTTGGGTGCGGCAGGAATTCCACAGCATGAAGCAGCCCTTCTTTGACAACAAACTCATTATTGTCGGTCATACAATCACGTTTACCCTACCAGGAGTACGCCCTGGAGAACTTGCCCAAGGACAAGGTTGGTTGGATATCGATACTGGTGCTTATCATCCCAGAAGCGGTTGGCTCACAGCAGTTGATATCAACAATCAGATTGTTTATCAAGTCGATGTCTACGATAAGCTAGTTCGGACACTGCCTCTGTCAGAAGCCGCGATTCGCATTAATCCTGCCCAGGTGTTAGCGCGATTGTAGAGACACTCTACCGAACGTCTCTACAAATAAAAATTAACGTAATAGCGGGCGAATTCTAGCTCTGTAGGCAGCGCTATCTAGCCCAGCACCCTCATCTGCCGCTTGAGAGTCGATCGCTTCTCTAAGTCTGGTAATACGGCTTTGAGTGGCTGGGTGGGTACTCAAAAAAGTAGGCGTGGAACCACTTTTCTTTAATAATTTTTCCATAAAAGAAACCATTGCTTCTCGATCGTAGCCAGCTCGTCCTAACATCTCTAACCCTGTTGTATCTGCTTCGTACTCATCTTTACGGCTATTAGGACGGCGCAAAGCCAGATCCACACCGATCGCCACAGCGCGACTGCGGTTTAAGCCAGCCGCAGTTGCCAGTCCCCCGGCGATCGCAGTGCTGCGCATTTGCTTAATTAAGTGACGATTAGTGATGTGACCGATTTCGTGACCTAGTACGCTAGCCAATTCTGCTTCGTTATCGGCAGTACGCAGTAATTCGGTGGTGACGTAGACAAAACCCCCAGCCGTAGCAAAGGCATTGACGCTGTTATTATCTACAATTTGAAACTCGTAAGGAAGATTAGGGCGATCGCTCTCGGCGGCTACCCGTTCTCCTACCCGTTCTACATAGCGATTGACACTCGGATTGCGATAGAGACGAAATTCTTTCCCCACCATCTGTTGGTTAATTTGCTTGCCTAACTCGACTTCCTCTTCCTCAGAAACATCAGACAGTTGGATGATTTGCGCTCCCTGTTGAATGAGATCGAACCAGGAAATGGCTTTTGCCAACCCAGCCGAACCGACCAGTAAGCCGACTACTACTGATAGTGATATGAGCGGATAAAGCCAGCGACGCTGGATGCGACGAGAGAACGAAAAGAATAGGTTGAACATCGCCGGGAATTGTTGTTTGAAAGACTGAAAAATTTTTAAACTTGCTGTAATGATAGACGGGCAAAAAAGCTTTTGGTTGCCATATATTGAGAATGAGAAAGGGGACAAGGAGGACAAGGGGCACAAGGGGCACAAGGTAGGCATGGGGAAGAAATATAGACTCCCTGATTCTTGTCTATTCAAATCGTAAAATATCTCTCATCGCAGTAGAATCGTGCTACCCTTTCATTGACCAGCGACCAGCAACCAGTTAATTTTGACTTTTGACTTTTGATTCGTTTCCCCTTGTTCCCTCATCTCTTCCCCTAAGTATGAAAATTTTAGATTCCCAAGGGCGTTTATTTGGTAAGGTCAGTCTCCTCGATATTGGAGCAGCCTTAGTCATCTTCTTGGTAGTGGTGGGGATCTTTTTCTTCCCTGGCACTTCTGGAGCGCAAATTGGCGTGACTACCAAACCTGTAGAAATTGACGTGATCGTGCGGGGTTTGAGCGTGCGCGATCCGCAACAGCTATTTGAGCAGGGACTAAAGCCAGGTGGAAAAACCAACATCATTATCCGCAATCAGCCTTACGGTCAGGTAGGCGTGAAAGCTGTTAAACAACTACCGAGAACCACCCTCGTACCTCAACCGGATGGTTCGGTTAAAGCTTTACCCGATCCACGCGAAAATCAATACATCATGGATATGGTTGTCACCCTAGAAGGCAACGCTCAAATAACTAAGAATGGTCCAGTAATTGGTAATAGCAAACTCAAAATTGGTATTCCTGCTCAGTTAGAAGGTTTTAATTACGATTTTACTGGTGGTGTCATCGCTCTGAGATTTCCAGAGAAAGGATAAATAGAAAGTTAGAAAGAAATCACGATCGCCTTTCGATCTAATTTGCCTTGCTGGCTTCCCAACTCCCGACTCCCGACTCCCGACTCCCTTCTAGTATGGGTAAAAATTGCCGAATCAGTCCGATTGTTACGGCTGGGAGTTCTAGCTGGGGTGTGAGTCCTACTTCTGGCAAACTTTGAAAAATCTTAATGGCTTGAGGATTGATCTGGGCAAATCGCTGTCCGATTTCTGGGGAAGTGAATTCAGATTTTTGTCCCCAGATGATGGCAGTAGGAACTATTAGTTGAGGAATATAGAGAGACAAGTCGAAGCACAAGTCGCCACGGACAAAAGATAAGGCGGCGTATTCAGCGTTGGGTTGGGTAGCAGATTCGAGGTAAGCAGCGACTATTTCTTCATAAATCCGGTTGGGTTGGGCAAACTGGCGCTGTTCTAAGAAACTACGAATCCCGTTACTCGTAGCAACCCCCGTGCTGTACAGCAAGCGATCGAGAATGGGAACGCTGACGATCTGGGCAAAGAAACTGCGGGAATAGTTTTCGCCAAAATCAGACAATCCGGCAGGTGTAGTCAAGATTAACGACTGAAACAATTCTGGACGAGCGATCGCCACCCTAACGACCATCGCCGCTGTCAGGGAGGAAGCAATAACTGTTACCGCACCCTGACAAGTCTGTTCTAAAAATTCCGCGATCGTCGTGAGATAGTCTTCAACTCGATAACTCCGTGCTGGATGCTCAGAGCGTCCCCAACCAATCAGATCGGGCGCTACAATGCGATACTCAGCAGCAAAAGCCGGATAAACCTTCGACCATTCGTAAGCTGAAGACCCGCCTCCAAAACCATGTATGAAAACGAGAGTTGGTTTGTCAGTATTATCGGCTCCATCTTTCAACCAAGGTTCTCCAGCATCGGTATAGTAAACCATTCTGCCTAGAGAGGTCATCACAGAACGCTGTTCAAATCCAGGTGGTAAAAACATAATTTGTTATTGGTCATTGGTCATTGGTGCGTGGTCATGGGCAATTTACTGGTGACTGCTAACTGGTCACTGTTTCTAGTTTCTATCTCACGGGTTCTGCTTTTTCTACTGATTTATCAGTGATTCCCAAAGTTAGTTTTAAGGGCGTGCGCGTGGGACGAGCTTTTACAACTTGACGATAGACTTGATAATTCGTAGGTAAAGTCACTTGGCGATCGCCTTGGGGATAACTGAACTGATACTCCACAGATTTGATTAACTCTGGAGGACTCGCCCGTTCGCCCGATTTCTTTCTTTGTTCTACCTCATCGACTGTAGGGCGTGGTGGTAGAGCCGCCCACCACAGTCCTCGGTCGTCGGGACCAGTGACCGCGCCCATTGGTTTAATCCCGTTACGATTGATTAAAGATGTGGAAGCAAAGGTTTCAAATCGAGGTGATTTGTTATTAAGGTCGATGGCATACTTGACTTGCCAAGTGTAAATTGTTTTTGCAGTAGCTTCGTATTGGTCAATTGTTAGATTAGAACAACCACTCAGGGCGATCGCGATCGCACCCCCCACTACCATTAGTCGATACCAAGAATTGCTCATCAGTTATCAGTTCTCAGTTCTCAGCGAGTCGTGAAATTTTAACTTTTGACTTTTGACTTTTAACTTTCCCTACTCCCTACTCCCTACTCCCCAGTTAATGCAGCTAGCGCCCTTCTTACCCCTAATGTATCGAATTCTCAAGCCGTCGTTTCCTAGTTGCTTGTGGTCTGGTCACAATCGCGCCCGCTCGATTGCTTTGACTTTCGATGATGGTCCCCATCCTTCCCATACGCCTAAGTTACTAGAAGTTTTAGACCGCTATGCCATCCCTGCTAGTTTTTTTTGGCTGGGTGCTTGCGTTCGGCGCTCTCCCGAGCTTGCCAAAGCAATTTACCAACGAGGACATTGGATCGGTAATCACGGCTACGACCATCGCTCTTTTCCCATGCTGACACCTACCGAATTGCAACACAGCCTGGTAGCTACCCAAGAGGCGATCGCGACTGCTTGTGACTTACCTACTACCCGCGTCCGCGATGTCCGTCCGCCGAATGGTTTGTTTACCCCTCAAACCTTAAATTTGTTACATCAATGGAACTACAGACCCGTAATGTGGAGCGTGGTTCCCGAAGACTGGGTTCGTCCTGGGATAGCTGTTGTCGTTCAACGGGTCATGCAGCAGGTACAAAACGGTTCGCTGATCGTACTGCACGACGGTGCTTGTGGCGGTGCAGATGTTGCCGATGTTGCGGCTGTCTTAATTCCTCAATTGTTAAGCCTGGGTTACGAATTTGTCACGATCGATACCTTGTGGCAACAATCTCTATCCCTTACGAGTCAAGGTTTTTCGTCTTTTTTAACTAGTGGCAACCGCTCTTTTTGACACAAATTTAGTGAATTTCTCGTGAGGAGAGCTGTCATCTGCCTTCAGTATTAATTACAATGACAGAGAAAAGTTTATTAGTTTGTCAAGAACACGTAGGTTGAAATATCCGTACAACCTCAGTTAACTTGTGATTATGATTGACGATCGAATCAGTTGCATCTCAATCAAAATTAGAACATTTGCACTAAGTGGTAAGTGTGATGTTTTGGAAAATGCCAAAACCTATTTCCGCACCAGTGCAGAGTTACTGGTACTACTATTGTCAATCGCGCTTAGGGGACACATGAACGACTAAACAAGGCTGAATAGGTGGTCTAGACTATTTTTCCTCGCAAAACACGCAATGGCAAAAAATGCTCTGCTCCTGTTGTCTTACACTACTAAGCATTACACTTCACCATCAATTTGCACTCTGCAACCTGGGTAGATCTACGCGATTTTTCTCCAGATTGCGGAAGACAAATTTAAGATGTAATTCGTAGGTGTAAATCCAAATTGGGAAACAATTGAACTTGTCTTGACCTTCTGACTTCAAAATTAGAACATTAAATCTGCCCAAATTTTGTGAAACAGGCTACAATCGGAACGGTCTTCATTACCTAAGAGATAAATAGCTATTGGTGCATCTATCCAAGGCTATGTCTATTAAATTGAGCAGAGCTTATTTTAGACCAATCGGTTAATCTCAAAGTATGTTTTCAGGCAAGAATCCTACCACCATATCGTTCGGATCTGCCCATGAATCTTCCCGACAGAGAATCTCTTTGCAGCCAGTCGCTAGCTGATGCAATGAGAGCAATTTTTAAGTGACTAAATGTTTGTTGAATCAAGGAGCATGAGGAACGCGGCATGAACCAGGCTAACAACGTACTACTCGAAAATATTCAACAGTCTGAACCCCAAACGGCTCGCCAGTCTGATTTCGAGCGCGATTTTGACTTTTCATTAGAAGAAGCAGAAGAGTTACAAAGCTTAGAAGTAGATGATAGTGACGGATTTTTAGAAGTTCAGCCTGACGAGGATGACGCTAAGCCTGGGAAAGGTGGAAAAACCCGTCGGCGGGCGCAAACAAAGAAAAAACAATATACCGAAGACTCGATTCGCCTTTACTTACAAGAAATCGGTAGAATTCGCCTTCTGCGGGCAGACGAAGAGATTGAATTAGCACGAAAAATTGCCGATTTACTAGAACTAGAGCGAATTCGAGAAAAGTTATCCGATCGACTAGATCGCGAACCGCAAGACAGTGAATGGGCGGAAGCAGTTAAGCAGAATTTACCTGCATTTCGCTATCGTTTGCACGTCGGACGGCGGGCTAAGGACAAGATGGTGCAGTCAAACCTGCGCCTAGTGGTTTCGATCGCTAAAAAATATATGAATCGCGGGCTGTCGTTCCAAGACTTGATTCAGGAAGGTTCTTTAGGTTTGATTCGGGCGGCTGAGAAGTTCGACCACGAAAAAGGCTATAAGTTTTCTACCTACGCTACATGGTGGATTCGCCAAGCAATTACTCGCGCCATTGCCGATCAATCTCGTACTATTCGCCTGCCAGTCCACCTCTACGAAACTATTTCCCGCATTAAAAAAACCACTAAATTGCTATCGCAAGAAATGGGTCGCAAGCCCACTGAAGAGGAAATTGCTACCCGCATGGAAATGACAATCGAAAAGTTGCGGTTTATTGCTAAATCAGCCCAGCTACCAATTTCATTAGAAACGCCCATCGGTAAGGAAGAAGATTCCCGACTGGGCGATTTTATTGAGTCGGATGGAGAAACGCCAGAAGATCAGGTTTCTAAGAATTTATTGCGCGAAGACTTAGAAAAAGTTTTGGATAGCCTCAGCCCACGGGAAAGAGACGTGTTGCGTTTGCGATATGGATTAGATGACGGTCGAATGAAAACGCTAGAAGAAATCGGACAGATCTTCAACGTGACTCGCGAAAGAATTCGTCAAATCGAAGCAAAAGCTTTACGTAAACTTCGCCATCCCAACCGGAATAGCGTGTTGAAAGAATATATTAGATGAAGTCGGAAGTCAGAAGTCGGAATCAAAGATTTTTAGATGTATCTAGACTAACTTCTGGTTTTGAAGCGAAAAATGCATGATTAGTGTGAAGATAGTTGTGGATAGTCTTCACACAAAAAAAGACTTGGGAATGCCTGTTCCCAAGTCTTTTTGTTGCTTTAAATCTAACACCACAGATTTACAGAATTCCCCAGAAGTGAAGGAAACCTTGACCTGAGAACAGTTCGATCGCCACAGCTGCTAGGAAACCGATCATTGCTAAACGACCGTTCCAAATTTCAGCTTGAGGTGTGAAACCCCAACGCCATGCATTGCGATCGTCAATGATTGGTGTGGTAACTTTAGTTGTGTCTTGCATGATTGATGCTCCTAAATTGGTACTTCAGTCAGAAAACTGTAACTTTTTATTTAGTTATGTAAATTAATATAACAATTAGTCGATGAAGATGCAACAGCTTAAATGAAATTTACTGGCAAAAAGTCGGACTGAAGCAAAGAAGATCGAACCAAAATCAAAAAATCAGCTAGCGTACATTCAAATTACGAGCGGGCAAGATGCCCACTCCACAAAAGCCAGAACCTTCGCTAACCAAAAACGAGTGGTTGCCTAGCCTCACACTACAGGTAAAGAAATAAGGCAATAAAAAAGCCCACCATTGCCAAGCGACCATTCCAGAGTTCTGCTTGAGGGGTGAAACCCCAGCGCCATGCATTGCGATCTTCCATCGCTGTAGTGGCAAGTTTTGTAGTATCTTGCATACTTCTATCTCCAGTTAGCCCTGACTCATTAAGAATTACAACAGAATATGTAAATTAATGTAAAAAATAAAGATTCTGCTGCGCTCTATCTTAAGGAGGAGATGGTCAGTCGTTAGTTATCAGTTGTCAGTTGATTCTGACTTACGACTTATAACTTGCGACTTACTGACAAGTTGGTTGCTGGATCGAAAAAGTGAATTTTTTCTGGGTGAAGCGATAGCCACAATTGTTCGCCAATGTTCACCGTCCGCTCTGGTGGAATACGTACTTGTAACGGAGTAGGAGTAGCATTAGCCGCAGTCATAGTCGTGACAAAGAGGTAGGTTTCGTTGCCCAAGGCTTCTACTAGCTCGACTTGTACGGGGAGATTGTCAGGTGCGGCGCTACTCAAATTTAGGTGTTCTGGTCGAATGCCCAAAATTAAATCTCGTCCATCATACTTCTGTAAAGTAGATGCCCAAACTTCGGAAAGATTGAGACGAAATAGGGGATGGACGATCGCCTGCGGAGCTTGAAACTGGACGGAGAGAAAGTTCATCGGTGGCGAACCGATGAATTCAGCCACAAATTTAGTCGCGGGGTGATTGTAAAGTTCTAGCGGACGAGCGACTTGCTCGATTTGTCCTTGGTGCATCACAGCAATGCGATCGCCCATCGTCATTGCTTCTGTTTGATCGTGAGTGACGTAGATCGTCGTCGTTCCCAGCTGACGTTGCAATTTGACAATTTGAGCGCGGGTTTCTGCTCGCAATTTTGCATCCAGATTGGAAAGGGGTTCGTCCATCAAAAAGACTTGGGGGTTGCGGGCGATCGCTCTACCGAGAGCGACTCTTTGCTTTTGTCCTCCCGATAGCTGTTTTGGCAAGCGCTGCAAAAAAGATTCAATTTGTAACAATGCTGCAACACTCCTGACTCGCTGGTCGATCGCCCGTTCCCTTGCCGTCATGTAACGCAGTCCTTTCGGCAATCTGCTCGTCATCCCCACTAGGACATTTTGAATCTGAAGCGGAATTCTTGTCCCCCCTGCTCCCTCAACTCCCTCAGCTCCCCCAGCTCTAGTACGCCGCAGTCCAAAAGCAATATTGTCATACACCGACATATGGGGATAAAGAGCGTAGTTTTGAAACACCATCGCGATGTCTCGTGCTTTAGGCGGAAGTTGGTTGACCAGGCGATCGCCAACCCAGATGTTGCCTGAACTTAATTCTTCCAACCCTGCGATCGAGCGCAACAGCGTACTTTTACCGCAGCCTGAAGGTCCGACCAGCACCATAAACTCGCCATCCTCAATAGTGAGGTTAATCGAGCGCAAGACATCGACATTTTCTGCTTGCTTTGGTACTTTCTCCACCTGCGACTTAGATGCTTCCATTGCAGGTGTAACCTCAACCGGAGCGAGTAGATCTGCTGTCATTGGGACTACAGCGCGATCGCCAGGACGAGCGGGAAAGCTTTTGTAAACGTTTTCTAGGGTGACTGCTGCCATTGGAGGGGCGAGGAGTGAGGGGCGAGGAGTAAGGAGTGAGGAGTGAGGGGACAAGGGGAGAAGTCAAAATTCAAAATTCAAAATTTGCCTCTTGCCTCTTTTCACTGATAACTGACAACTGATAACTGGTAACTGACTAAGCATCGCCGAAGACCGTAAAGTGCCAGGGTTTTTTGACTGCGCCGCTGAGGTCGAACATAACGTGTTTGGCAATTGTATACTCATCAAAAGCATAACGGGAGAGATCTTTGCCGAAGCCGGACTCTTTAAAGCCACCGTGAGGCATTTCGGAAGCCAGGGGCAAATGGTCGTTAATCCATACCGTGCCAAATTGTAGCGCACTCGCAACGCGCCAAGCTTTAGCAGAATCTTTCGTCCACACAGATGCAGCCAGACCGTATTTCACGTCATTTGCAACTGCGATCGCCTCTGCCTCAGAATCAAACGAATTGACTACCAGGACGGGACCGAATACCTCTTCTTGCATAATTTCGCTTTGAGTGGCAGCCTGACAAAATATTGTCGGTTGGTAGAAAAAACCCTTGCCTTCAGGTATTCCACCTGATAAGTGCGCGGTAATTCCATCCGCCTTGGCTCTTTCTACAAATCCATGCACTCGTTGGCGTTGGTCAGATGAGATTAATGGACCCATATCCGTCGTTTCTGCTTGTGGCGTTCCCAGGCGGATCTGTTGTGACAGCTTGGTAAAAGCCGATAAGAAATCCTGATAGCGGGAGCGTTCTACTAAAATTCGCGTGGCTGCTGTACAATCTTGTCCTGTATTGATATAAGCGCCAACGACTGCACCTCTAGCCGCTGCTTCGATGTCTGCGTCAGCAAACACGACAAAAGGAGCTTTCCCGCCTAATTCTAAATGTACTCTCGTCACTTTCTGAGCCGCTAGTTCCATAATCCGCTTACCCGTGCGGGTAGAAGCAGTAAACGAAACCATTCGCACGTCGGCATGATTGACCAGAGGTTCCCCTACCCCTGGACCTTTACCTGTTACGACATTGATGATTCCTGGCGGAAAGCCAACTTCTAACGCTGTTTGAGCCAGCATTATAGTTGTTAAAGGAGTTTGGGGTGCGGGTTTGATGACAACAGTATTTCCCGCCGCAACTGCTGGGGCAATTTTCCATGCTGCCATCATGATTGGATAATTCCAGGGGGCAATGGAAGCAACTACGCCAATTGGTTCGCGACGGATAGCAGAAGTGTAGCCAGGAACGAACTCTCCAGCTGCAATTCCCTCTATGACTCTGGCTTGTGCGGCAAAGTAGCGGATATTGTCGATCGCAAAGGGGATATCGCCGTTGGCTGCTAGTTTAATTGGTTTACCGACATTGAGGCTTTCAGTTTTTGCTAGTGTTTCTGCTTTTGCTTCTAGAGCATCGGCAAGTTTGTACAGCAATGCACTCCGTTCGCTTGGAGAGAGGCTAGACCATGAAGGAAAAGCTTGTTTTGCTGCCTCTACAGCTTTATTCACATCAGCATAATCTGCTTGCGGGACTTCCGCGATCGCTTCTTCCGTAGCAGGATCGATGACCGTTTCCCAGTTAGCACTCACCGCTGCCACTGCTTCCCCGCCGATAATCATCTTATGTTGTTCCATAATCCCCTCAGTTATTCAGTTATCAGCAAAGAGCGGGAGTCGGGAGTCGGGAATTGGTAATTGGTAATTGGTAATTGGTAGTTTCTTCTCCCTTGTCCCCTTGTCCCCTTGTCTCCCTTGTCTCCCTTGTCCCCTCACTCCTCACTCCTCACTCCTCACTCCTCATTCCTAACCACTGACTCAACAACACCAAACCGACTGAAAATAAAAGAATCAGTGTTACTGTAGCGTTAATTTCTGGGGTCATACCAAAACGCAGTCGCGCCCATATTTCCATTGGTAGTGTATTATCCTGCCCCGTGAGGAAGATTGTCACGACGATCTCATCAAAACTTAGGGTAAAGGCAAGTAAGGTAGCTGAGATTAGAGCCGAACGTAACCCAGGAAATACCACTTTCCAAAATGCTTCCCAAGGGGGAGAACCTAAATCGGCGGCGGCTTCTTCCAAACTGCGGGGTAGACGGGCAATTCGGGCGGCGACAGTGTTAAATACAACCGGAAAGCCAAACGTGGCATGACCGATGATGACAGTCATTAATCCCAAGGGTAAGTCTATTGCCGAAAAGAAGCTGAGCATGGCTACCCCCGTGACAATTCCAGGCAGAACAATCGGTAAGATGACTGCGGCGCGGAAGAAGTTTTTGCCAAAGAATTGATGTCGCTGGATTGCTAAAGCTGCCAAAGTTCCTAGAGTTGCAGCAATAGTACAAGAGGCGATCGCCACTTTTAAACTATTAAATAATCCTATTTGCAGTTGTTCGTCCTGCAAAGCCTTGGCGTACCAATCCAGAGTCCAACCGTGAATTGGTAGAGATAGCACTCTCCCCTGACTGAAGCTAAAGATAGCGATCGTCAGGATGGGCAAATACATGAATAAATAGATTATTAGTGTAACTGTGCCAAAAATTAGTTTAGGGAGTCGTAGGGACGGGTTCACACAGAATCTCTGTTTAGTACGAAGTTTTTTGGTAAACCCGCCCGTACGGGAGTCGGGAGTCGGGAAACTTTAAATTTTGACTTTTGACTTTTGACTTCACTTCTATCTTCTACTAACTTCATAAGTTTTCTAAAGCACCTTTGCGGGAGATAATGGCTATCAGTCCAAATATTAGCAACAATACTACCATTGCTAAAGCAGAACCAAGAGGCCAGTTATCAGCGACACCAAATTGATTGGCGACAATATTACCAATCAAAATATCTCCTGCCCCACCCACTAAGGAAGGAGTAATATAATCTCCCATTGTCAAACTAAATACTGATAGCGAACCCGCCAAAATTCCTGGCAAAACTAGAGGAAAAGTGACTCTACGAAAAGTGTATAAAGGATGTCCTCCTAAATCTGCCGATGCTTCTAGTAAGTTACTCGGCAATCTTTCGAAGGCAGTTACCAAAGGTAAGATCGTAAATGGTAGCCATACGTAGCAGAGAGTCACAACCATCGAGAATTGATTGTAGAGAAATAGGGAAGAAGGCTGAGATAGTATACCTAGAGATATTAGTAAGCTATTGAGTACGCCGTTGTAGCCTAAAATAATTCGCCACGCAAAAACGCGCACGAGATAACTAGACCACAGCGGTAAGAGAATTAAGATTGTCAATAATTGTTTATATTTTCCTGCATACTTAGTCAGAAAGTAGGCAACTGGAAAAGCTAACAGCGTATCAATTATAGTGACAGCGATCGCAATGTATAGAGTCCGAATAACTGTATTGCGGTAGCCAGAATTAGTTACAATTTGGGCAAAATTTTCCCAGGTGAATCGAGGAATAACCTCCACATATTGGTGCTGCATGAAAGCATAACTGAGGAGTATGGCTAGGGGAATGAAATAAAACCCTAGCATCCATAAGCAAGGAGGTAAAAAATTGACCCAAAAACCTACTGGTTTAATAGCAGGTTTTGGCTGGACTGTTATGGTTACGTCCATTGAGAAAGTCAAAAGTTAAAAGTTAAAAGTCAAAACTCACTGGTCACTATTCACTTTTCGCTGTTCACTGAGAACTGATACCTGGTAATTGATAACTGTCAGCCGCCGCCAACAATTGTAACGACTTCTAGGCGATCGCCTGCTCGCAACTGAGTGTTCTCCCAAAACTGACGGTGCAAAATTTCGCCGTTGTATTCTACTGCAACTAAGCGCGGGTTAAAGCCGAGTTGTTCTAGCGCCTCTGGAAGTCGAGCATTGTTAGCACAATTACGAGTTTCTCCATTCACTTGTAAGCTAATTTGTTCGGTCATAAATCTTAATTAACTTCTATTTATGGAGTTGTACGGGGTTGTACGCGGGCGAGCTGTGCTAAAAAATACTGCGTTACTAGAGTAGGTTGCTCGGCTCGCACGATCGCTCTTACGACTGCAACTCTCTGCGCACCTGCGTTTAGCACTTCATTCACATTGTTAACATCTATGCCACCGATCGCAAACCAGGGAATTGAAACGTTTTTAGCCACATGGCGAATATATTCTAATCCTACTGGTGCTTTGCCTGCTTTTGTGGGCGTTTCATAGACCGGACCTACACCAATATAATCGGCTCCTTCCTGAATTGCTCGTTGCATTTCTTCTGGATTTGTGGTAGAGCGTCCGATAATTTTCTGGGGTCCGAGGAGTTGGCGGGCGATCGCAATTGGCATATCCTGTTGTCCTAGATGCACTCCATCGGCATCTACTGCCAAAGCGAGATCGATGTGATCGTTGACTAAGAAAATTGCCCCGTATTGGTGACAGAGTTGACGTAATTGTCGAGCAGTCTCCAGGCGATCGAGATCTGCGGTATCCTTATCGCGGTACTGTACGAGGCTCAGTCCTCCTTGCAGTGCTGCTTCTACTACATGAAACAGCCCTTCTGTCGGGGAAGTCACTAAATATAAGTACGATTGCGCTAGTCGTTGGTGTCGTTGATAACCTAGTAAGTGACTTTCTAGGATATAAACTCGATAACGCATTTGTTTAAAGGCAGCTCCCATTTTCGGATTGTAGAGCTTGCTATATTCTTCTACAACCCGCAAAGCTTCTTCTACTCGGCAGAAATTGGCTTGCAGCAAAGTTCCTAAGCCAGATCGTCGCTCCTCTTGGGGATGAGTCAGTTCTGTCCCAGGATCGCCAGGAGTATCTCGTGCCACTCGTAAATCTAAAGTATGCCAGCTGGCTAGCTCTTGGCGCAGCTGCTTGCATTCATCGCTGAATTGGCTGTTATTTAATCCAAATCGACACCACTCTTCTACGATCCGCAAGCCTTCACGGGCGCGGTCTAAGTTTGCATCCAAAATTCGGCAGACAGCTGGCTGCACTTGTCCTCTCCCGTTTCGTAGCTACCTGACTGAGAACAGACCATTTGATGTTCTAATCGTAACAGTCCCTGCTCAGTTTACGACAGTCGGGAGACGGAAGCCGGGAGTCGGGAGTCGGGAATCGGGAGTCGGAGAAGAGATCTGAGGAGGCTGGGGAGCTGAGGGAGAAAAAACAACCGTCTTCAGGCAGTGTAGCGTAGCGTTTACTGTCAACCAACAACTAACAACCAACAACCGATCGCCTCTTGACTTTTATGCTCTTTAGATATATAAGGAGGCAGAACAAGTCAAAAAAGAAAAAAGCTAAACTTTATTGTCATTTAAAATTTGGCAGTAAAATCCTGTGTCTGTGTGAGAAGGAGTGCCGTGAGTATGAAAAGTTTCCGTAGCGATCGCCATCTCTATTTATCCTTCCAGACGATGGCGCAGAAAACTTGTATTCACGGTTTATTCTTAAGTGCCACTAGAATCAGTCTAACTATATTTTTCTGGCTGTGTTTCAGTCATGTAGGTATTGCTATCCCACCACTGCAACTGACGCAAACCCCAACTAGCGAATCTCAAACTGCGAAGAAAGTTATATTTGTCAATCCTACAGCTGTTGAGAATGGCAATGGCAGTGAAAGCAGTCCTTTTAAAACGATTGCTCAAGCCCTTCAACAAGCTGAATCCAATGTCATCATTAAACTAGCGGCGGGAACTTACAGTAGAGAATCTGGAGAGACATTTCCGCTCAGACTGAAACCAGGAGTTACTCTTCAAGGCGACTCTAGCAACCAGGGTAGCAATATTGTTATCAAGGGTGGGGGAATGTACATGAGTCCTACCTTTGCTCGTCAAGATGTAGCAATTTTAGGGGCGGATGAAGCGGGATTGACGGGAATAACAGTCACGAATCCCAACCCACGCGGTTATGGATTATGGATTGAGTCATGCAGTCCTGCGATCGCGGATAATACTTTTACTGGTAGCAGCCACGATGGAATTTCCATCACGGGTGATAGTGCGCCAATCGTCCGCAACAACCGCTTTATTCAGAATGGCGCGAATGGAATTACAGTTTACGGAATTTCCAAACCAGAGATCCGCGCTAATGTTTTTGAGCAAACGGGTTATGGCATTAATGTTGCTCAACGAGCCGCACCGTTAATTATAGAGAATCAAATTATTAATAATCGGGCTGGTGTCGTGTCTCAAGCTTTCACAAAACCAGTCCTACGCAATAACATTATTGAGGGTAATAAAGAAGATGGTGTCGTGGCGATTGGCAACAGTCAACCCGATTTAGGCACGCCAACCGAACCAGGTAAAAATCAATTTCGCCAAAATGGGCGATATGACATCAATAGCAGCGCTGCTAAGCGAATCACAATCTCTGCTGTAGGCAATCAAGTTACCGCAGATCGTTCCATTGGTAATATCGATTTTGCAGGAACGAGTAATGTTGCCTCAAATTCGGGAGGAGTCGAGAATCGTAGGGGCGGGTTGAGCGAA
Source organism: Chroococcidiopsis sp. SAG 2025 (assembly GCF_032860985.1). Taxonomy (GTDB): domain Bacteria; phylum Cyanobacteriota; class Cyanobacteriia; order Cyanobacteriales; family Chroococcidiopsidaceae; genus Chroococcidiopsis. Next base: position 3,137,460 of record NZ_JAOCNC010000001.1, on the reverse strand, counting down.
AGTGCCACCGATGAAGCGATAAATCTTGGTTCAAAACCCGCCCGTACAGGAGTCGTAGGGGCGGGTTTACCAGAAGATCCTGTGCGCAAACCTACAATTCCATCAAACCCGCCCGCACGAGAGTCTTTGATTCCGAATTCCGAATTCCGAATTCCGAATTCTCCTCCAGCCTCTCAACCAGCATTACAAGTTGTAGAAATTCCCGTACCGCCTCCAGAGTCAGAATCAGCGCCAGTTCAAAAGAAGCCCGCTCAAAAGCCAAAGAAGCCTTCAGCATCTAAGCCTAGCAAACTTGCATCACATAACCAATCTCCAAAAGTCGCGACATCAACGACAAAACCTAAGCCCGAAGTAGTAAAAGCTCCTGCAACTAAACCCAAGCCTGAAGCAACAAAAGCCCCTGCTACAAATGAGAAGCAACCGCTTGCTGCCAACCCTCAAACTGAAGTGGAAATTCCCGTCAGCCGATCGCAGCCACCAGCAAAAGGCGATACGATAACTCACGGCTTACCAACTTTAAAACCAGCTGCCGTCAATCCTAACGAATTGTTACCCGTTCCCGATGGTGACATACCTTCTAGTAGCGATCGCCCCGCCCGAATTGCTGCGGTATCATCGCATAACTCTTCTCAAGTGGGAAGTTTGCGCTATCGAGTCTTGGTAGAAGCAGAAAACGCACCTACACAAGAAAAAGTGCGATCACTCGTTCCTGGTTCATTTCGGGTTTCTGCTAAGGGTAAAACAATTATGCAAGCGGGGGCATTTAGCGATCGCTCTAAGGCTGATGAAGTTGCGCAGTTACTTACTAGTAACGGGTTAAAAGCTAAAGTTGAACAGATGAATTAACTCAACATTAGAAGCGTTATTGATACGTACTAATGTTAAAAACTAAGGGCGTTCAAAGTTAGGCAATAGAAATCTTTAATCTATAATACTTGTATTTCACCTACTGCCCAATCGATCGCTTCTAAAAATTGCTTTAAGACGCTTTCTTCTTTTAAAACTGATAATGGAATATACCAATAATACGGGTTGACAGATACTGCTTTACCTACAATAGAAGTCAGACGATTGAGCAGTTCATTCTTAATTTCTGGAAGATGAAACGGAGCTTCGTTTGCAGAAATTTCAACTGTGCCACTTGTCCAAACTACAAAAAACTTTTTCTTTTCTCCTTTGGTAGTGACGATTCTTGGTGTGAAAGAACCAGATTGATTTCCTTGACCCCATGTAGGAAATAAATTTTTACAGCTCGCCCAATCAAGGATTGTTTGAGTAATCTTTGCTATGTCAACTCCTTGTTTTATTTCTATTTCTTCAATAAAATTTGTTTCGTTCCACTGTCTAACCTCTCGCGCAACACTACTAATTTCATTACCTTTTGCTGCTGTTGTCTGACCGATAACTCTAGGAATGAGAACTTTTAAATTTTGCCCTTCAAATTTCTTAATTTCAACTCCTATAACCTCTGCTGGGTTCATCTGCTTATTTAAAAATTCTATAATTCGCTGAAGTTCAGATGGGATTTTATCAGCTACAAATAATAAACGAATTTTACCTATATGCAAATTATCTTTAACTCTTTGCCAAAAATTAGAGATTTGAATATCATCTTCAATAAGATTGAATAATGTTGGACGATCGGGTACAAGGAAATGCGATAACAATGTGTTAGGTTCTAAACCTCTAATCTGACAATTTGCTTCAAACTGAGCAATAATTTTTTCAATTGACCAATAAACTACAGCATGAGATGCATAATCTAACATTTGACCGACAACCTCTCGCCGAATTCGAGTGTCACAGCTACGCTTGACTTCCACAATTGTAGGAATTCCGTCTTGGTCGAGAAATAAATGATCGACAAACCAGCGTCCATATCCATCTTCTTCTGAAGGAACTTCCATTTCTGGTTTTATTAATAACCAGCGTCGCGGTGTCGTGCTGTCTATTTGATCTCCAGCCAGAAGACTGGGATAATCTACTAACAATTTTTGTAGTAAAGCTTCTGAGTTATAGGCTTGTTCCGTCATTTCAACTAATCGCCCATCATCCTGAATTAAATAAATGCCACCAGTCATAGAAAATCTCTTGTGTTGACATATATATAATTCCCGCTCTCGCCAAGCGAAATACAAACCTTAACACCGTGCAATTCCCTCCTGACGAGCAGCGCGTTGCACAGCTGCAGCTACAGTAGGAACAACTCTAGCGTCAAAAATAGAGGGAATTATATATTCGCGGTTGAGTTCTGTGGATGTTACCAAAGAGGCGATCGCCTGTGCTGCTTCTAAAGACATCATGGTAGTTATTTTCGTGGCGCGACAGTCTAAAGCCCCGCGAAATACCCCAGGAAATGCCAGAATGTTATCGATCTGATTTGGGTAGTCGCTGCGTCCCGTTGCCATGACTGCAACATCCTCAGCCACAAGTTCTGGCTGTATTTCAGGGACGGGATTTGCCATCGCCATCACAATTGGATTTTTTGCCATCGATCGCACCATATCTCGCGTTAATATACCTGGGGCGCTAACACCGATAAATATGTCAGTACCGACTAAAGCACCTGCCAAAGTTCCCATTTGACTGACAGCAAATTCTTGCTTTTGAGCAGTTAAATCTTGGCGGTGGGTGGAAAGAATACCTTTAGAATCGCACAGCAAAATATGGACAGCACCAGCGTTTTTCAAAAGACGCGCGATCGCGACTCCCGCCGCCCCTGCACCGTTAATAACAATCCTCACTTCCGCTAGTGACTTGTTAACTAACTTTAGAGCATTGATCAGCGCCGCCAGCGCCGCGATCGCTGTCCCCTGCTGGTTGCCGTGAAACACGGGAATATCTAATTCTTGCCGCAGCCGTTGTTCGATCTCAAAGCAGTGCGGGGCAGCAATATCTTCCAAGTCTATGCCACCAAATACGGGGACAATTTTTTTCACAGTAGCGATAATTGCTTGTGTATCCTGAGTCGCCAAACAAATTGGAAAAGCATTAATTCCAGCAAATTCTTTAAAGATCGTGGCTTTGCCTTCCATTACAGGTAATGCTCCCGCCGCCCCCAGATTCCCCAACTCTAAAACTGCACTCCCATCAGTGACGATCGCTACAGTGTTTTGTTTGATCGTCAGATTGTAGACTTGTTCTGGGTCACGGGCGATCGCCAAACAAACTCGCCCCACTCCTGGCGTGTATGCCATTGCCAAATCATCTTGACTTTTGAGCGGAAGTCTGCTGATAACGGAGATTTTGCCGCCCCGATGTAAATTAAAAGTGCGATCGTAGACATTAATCACTTCAATTTCTGGTAATGCCCGTACTGCCTGCACGATCGCCTCAGCCTGTTCCGTGCTAGAAGCATCTACAGTCAGATCGCGAATTGCCTGCGATCGCGTGCGTTCCACCAAATCAATTTGACCGAGAGTTCCACCACAAGAGGCGATCGCTTGAGTCACGCTAGCCAACATCCCAACGCGATTGGGAATCTGCAAGCGCAGCGTCAAGCTAAAACTAGAATTTGGAGTTGGGTTAACCATAAAGAGGGAGACAAGGGGACAAGGGGACAAGGGGGACAAGGGGACAAGGGAGACAAGAGAAGGTCGGGATCTGAGGGAATTAGGGATGAACAACCCATTACCCATTTACCCATTACCCATTACCAACTACCAACTACCAATTACCCTGATAACTGCAATCGGGAACCAAGAAATATAACTTCAGTCATAGCTAACCAGTTATTGTACTTATAACTTGCATTTAACCTGCGTTTGCCAATGCCTAAGCGGAATCCTCAGCAGCCAAAGCCAGATAATGTGTGGATCGAGGGACTGAAAACTGTAGGTCTGAGCTTGTTTTTAGCCTTTGGAATTCGTGCTGGTGTCGCCCAGTCTTTTTTTATTCCTTCTGGGTCAATGGAACCAACACTAGAAGTTGACGATCGCTTGATGGTAGATAAACTCAGCTACCGCTTCCAAGCACCCCAAAGAGGTGACATCGTAGTGTTTCAACCACCTCCTGCTGCAATCTCTGCGTGTGGATTGCCATCTAACTCGCATGACTCGTTTATTAAGCGAATCGTTGGACTTCCTGGGGAACGAGTGGCAGTGAAAGCGGGACAAGTGTATATCAACGATCGCCCTCTAGCAGAAAGCTATATTGCCAGCAAACCAGACTACGAGCGCCCGGTTCGAGTTATCCCGCCGAATTCTTATTTGGTACTAGGAGACAATCGCAACAATAGCTGCGACGGACACGAATGGGGCTTTGTAAAACGCGATCGGATCATTGGTAAGGCGATCGTCCGTTTCTATCCTTTCGATCGCATTGGTATTTTTACTCGCGATCTTAAGTAGTGAGTAGTGCGTGGTAATTGGTAATTGGTCACTGCTCCCTGCTCCCTGCTCCCGACTCTCCCACTGCCGACTCCCTCATTAGTAGACAGCAATGCTTGTGTCCTAACTTAATAGCTCAAATGCATCTATCGCAAGGTAAGTTGTATGTATATAGGACTGCCAACGAACTTTACCAGCGATTGAGTTTTGTCGCATGAGTTATGTCGCACAACCGCCCCTCTAACTTCTATTTCAACCTAACCGAGCGAGAACGCTCGAATTTAAAACGCACGGTCGATTATTCCAGCGTGCAGTCACTACCAGAAATTTGGGCGATCGCTGTCAAAAAATTCGGTGATACCGTGGCGCTGCACGATCCCCACGTCCAACCAGAGACAACTTTTACCTACAGTCAGTTGTACCAGCACATTCAAATCTTTGCCGCAGGGTTGCAAGCGCTAGGGGTAACAGCAGGCGATCGAGTGGGGCTAGTCGCAGATAATAGTCCGCGCTGGCTGATTGCCGACCAGGGAATATTAACGGCTGGGGGAGTGGATGTCGTGCGTAGCTCCCAAGCGGAAAAACAAGAATTACTATACATCTTGGAACATAGCGGTAGTACAACACTGGTAATAGAAGACCGCAAGACTTTAAGTAAAGTGCGCGATGGCTTAGACAAACTTCCAATTCAGTTGGTGGTGTTGCTGTCAGACGAAATCTTAGAGGAAACTGGCTCGCTCAAAATTATGAATTTCTCTCAACTGATGGCAGTGGGAGAAAACCAACCACTCCAACTAGTGGTGCAGAATCGGGATACTCTTGCCACTCTGATGTACACTTCTGGGACGACAGGTAAACCTAAAGGTGTAATGCTGTCTCACGGAAATTTGCTGCATCAAGTTACGTCATTTGGCGCAGTCGTACAACCAGAAATTGGCGATCGCATTCTCAGTATCTTACCTGTCTGGCACTGTTACGAGCGGAGTGTCGAATATTTCCTCCTTTCTCAAGGTTGTACGCAGATATACACGAATATTCGTCACGTTAAAGCAGACTTAAAAACATTCAAACCTCGCCTCATGGTAGGCGTTCCTCGGTTGTGGGAATCGATTTACGAAGGGGTGCAAAAACAGTTCCGCGACCAACCCGTTAAAAAACAACGTCTGATCTATTCCCTGTTGAATATTAGCCAACGTTATATAAAAGCACGGCGAATTGTTCGAGGTTTAGCATTAGATAACCTTTATCCTTCTCCATTGCAACGCCTGCAAGCTGGGATTCAAACCGCAGTTTTAGCACCGATTCACAATCTTGCCGATCGTTTAGTCTACAAACAGGTACGAGAAGCAACGGGAGGACGAATTAGACAGGTGATTAGCGGTGGTGGTTCCCTTGCCATGCACCTCGAAAACTTTTTTGAAATTGTTGGTGTCGAAATTTTAGTAGGATACGGTTTAACCGAAACCTCTCCCGTGACCCACGTTCGTCGCCCTTGGCGCAATCTACGCGGTTCCTCTGGGTTGCCAATGGCAGGCACGGAAGCCAAAATCGTCGATCCTGAAACTCGCCAAACCCTACCACCGATGCAGCGCGGCTTGGTCTTGATCCGAGGACCCCAGGTGATGCAGGGTTACTACAAAAACCCAGAGGCGACAGCCAAAGCGATCAATCCTGAAGGTTGGTTCGATACTGGCGATTTAGGTCTAGTTACGCCAGCAAATGACATTGTATTAACAGGCAGGGCAAAAGATACGATTGTCTTGTCTAACGGTGAAAATATCGAACCGCAGCCAATCGAAGATGCCTGTCTGCGCAGTCCTTACATCGACCAAATTATGCTAGTCGGACAAGACCAGCGATCGCTCGGAGCCTTAATTGTCCCTAATCTAGAAGCATTGCAGCAGTGGGCAGTCTCTCAGAATTTGCAGTTGAATTTACCACAAGAGGAGCGAGGAGTGAGGAGCGAGGAGCGAGGAAAAGAAAGTATTTCCGATTCCCGTACGGGCGGGTTTCCAAACCCGCCCCTACCGACAATCGATCTCAACCACCCAGCCATCCAAAACTTATTCCGCCAAGAGTTAACGCGGGAAGTCAAAGACCGTCCAGGGTATCGTCCCGACGATCGCATCAGTACATATCGGCTGATTTTAGAGCCATTTTCGATTGAGAATGGAATGTTAACCCAAACCTTAAAAATTCGCCGACCCGTTGTCATGGAGCGCTATCACGATATGATTGACGGGATGTTTAGGTAATCTTAGGATTACCGCAAACTATGTAACAAATACCAATCATCAACTATGGATGCCGCAAACCCTCAACAGATGTTGTTAAAGCGCCCGATCAACGTCAAAGCAGTTGTGACTCCCCGTTGGAAAGATGAAGTCCAGCAGCAGCTACAAGCACAAATTAACGCCGTTGACCAGCAATTGCAACAATTAGAAAGACAAGGACAACGGGCGATCGCCGAGATCCAAAAACAAAGCATACAGCCTCCAGGTCCAGAAACTCGCCAGCAGATCGAAAGCATTCAACTGCAAGTCAACGAGAAAAAAAGCGAACTGTTGGAGCAAAAAAACCAGAGTTTGCAGAACCTTCAGCAGGTGCAACTGCTCGAAATGAATCAAGAAGTCAGCCAATTTCAATTAGAAGGGATCTTCAGCGTCCAGCCAGGGGACAACCTGATCGCCAAACTCCAAGTTGAAATTCTGTTGCGTGATGGAATTGTAGAAGAAATTCGCGGTGAAATTTAAGCATGGCTAATGGCTAATGGCTAATGGCTCTTGAACAATGAACAATGAGCGATTAGCAATTAGCAATTACCAATTACCAATTACCAGCTCACTAAAGGTAAAATAACCTTCTGGTTTATTTTTAAAATCTAGTCGATCGCGCTTGTTGGGAAACCACTCCATGACTCTACACGAAGTTTTCATGCCCGCTCTCAGTTCTACAATGACCGAAGGCAAAATTGTCTCTTGGGTCAAATCGCCTGGTGACAAGGTAGAAAAAGGCGAAACAGTCCTAGTGGTTGAGTCCGATAAGGCAGACATGGATGTGGAATCCTTTTATGAAGGATACTTTGCTACCATCCTCGTCCCAGCCGGAGAAGCTGCCCCTGTAGGAGCTACAATCGCCTTAATTGCCGAAACAGAAGCAGAAATTGCGATCGCGCAACAACAAGCGCAGTCGGGAAATCAAACAACTTCAGCACCTGCTGCTACAACTTCCCCAGGACAAACGGCTGATGTAGGGAATACAACCCCTACCCCAACTCCTGTCAGCACGGTTGCAGCTGAATCCCAAGTTGAGTCTCGAAATGGTGCAAGTCGTACTGATGGGCGAATTATCGCTTCACCCCGCGCTCGCAAGTTAGCGAAGGATTTAAAGGTCGATCTGAATACTCTTAAAGGTAGCGGTCCTTACGGTCGAATTGTAGCGGAGGATGTGGAAGCTTTTGCTGGCAAGACTACAGCCCCATCGGTTCCAGCCCAACCTCAAGTAACGACTCCCAGTGTAGCCCCAACGCCTCAACCAGCTGCTACCCCTGCCCCTGTAAGTACCGTTGCTGGCTCCGTGCAGCCCCTCACCACACTACAAAATGCTGTGGTACGGAATATGGTTGCTAGCCTGCAAGCACCTGATTTTCGGGTGGGTTATACCATTACTACCGATGCACTGGATAAGCTTTACAAGCAAATTAAGTCCAAGGGCGTAACAATGACAGCTTTATTAGCTAAAGCTGTAGCGGTGTCACTACAAAAGCATCCCTTGGTGAATGCTAGTTACTCAGAACAGGGAATTGTCTATCACCCCAACATCAATATTGCTGTGGCTGTAGCAATGGATGACGGTGGCTTAATTACTCCAGTGCTGCAAAATGCCGATCGATTAGATATTTATTCCCTGTCCCGCAATTGGAAGTCTTTAGTAGACCGTGCCAGAGCCAAGCAGTTGCAACCAGAAGAATACAACAGCGGCACGTTTACACTGTCAAATTTAGGGATGTTTGGCGTAGACCGTTTCGATGCCATTTTACCCCCAGGACAAGGAGCAATTTTGGCGATCGGTGCGTCGCGTCCCCAGGTTGTGGCTACATCTGATGGAATGTTGGGCGTGCGCCAGCAAATGCAGGTCAATATGACCAGCGACCACCGGATTATTTACGGCGCTCATGCAGCAGCGTTCTTGCAAGATTTGGCGAAGTTAATTGAAACGAACGCTCAGTCTTTGACAATGTAGCCTATCTCGCACTCTTGCGACTGTAAGTCGCGACTACACAAACTAAGTCTGCCTGCGCAGACTCACGGAAAACGCAGATTTAACCCGCGCAGGCGGGTTTTGTCTGTGTAGCAGCGAATTCTATTCGCCCAAACTCTTAACATTATCTACCGATCGCCAACCACTCCAAAGTAGAGACAATTTGGCATTCATTATTCAAAATAGTGAAAGTGAACCAAAAAGTAGGGAACAAAATCAAGTCACAATTTGCAACTTGCAATTTGCAATTAAATCCTAAATCCTACACATCACGCATTACGGATAACTGACAACTGTACGGGCGGGTATGAAGCGAAGATTATGGTTTTAGCCGTGAATCTGCTGGCTATACCCGCCCCTACGACAACTGATAACTAATAACTGATAACCGATCGCTCATATGTTAGATCTGATTAGCTCGGGGTTAGTTGGTTTTTGGCTAGGTGTGGCAGGGATACACCCTGAAGCATCAGCAGCATGGGAATTATTAGCGCTACAAACTGCTCCGGCACTAGTGCTGAACTCAGCACCGGATGGCGTAGCGATGACAACCTTGCAGCAGTATTTACAAGGGTTGAAAACCAAAGGAATAGCCAGCCCCGAGCAGGGAATTTGGATACAGTCGGGACCATTATTACTGAGCGAAAATAACGGTCGAGTTCCCTTACCGGCTGCCTCGCTGACAAAAATAGCTACATCCCTAGCTGCTTTAAAAACTTGGCGACCAAATCACCGCTTCCAAACGCTGATTAGTGCCACAGGACCGATTCAAAAAGGAGTTTTAGAGGGAGATTTAATCGTTACAGGCGGAGGAGATCCGCTGTTTGTTTGGGAGGAAGCGATCGCCCTGGGTAACAGTCTGAATCGATTGGGAATTTCTCGCGTTACAGGCAATTTGGTAGTGACTGGTAATTTTGCCATGAACTATCAATCCGATCCCCTCAAGGCTGGAGAACTGCTCAAACAAGGACTGGATGCCTCTACCTGGAAAGCTGCTGCCAAAATGCAATACTCTACCTTACCCCCAGGTACGCCAAAACCGCGTGTCGCGATCGCCGGAACCGTACAAGTCGCGGCGATCGCCAATCCCAAGCAAATCTTATTACTACGTCATCATTCTTTATCTTTGGCAGAAATTCTGAAGGAAATGAATGTTTACAGTAATAACGAAATGGCGCAGATGTTAGGGCAAATGTTAGGTGGAGCGCCAAGCGTGCGCCAAATAGCGGCAACAACCGCTGGAGTGCCAGACTCAGAAATTTTGCTGGATAATACTTCTGGACTAGGGATGGAAAATCAAATTTCTCCCAGGGCAGCTTGTGCAATGTTTATGGCAGTACAACGAGAATTACTTCCCTATAAGCTGAGCGTTGCCGACTTGTTCCCCGTGTCGGGACGCGATCGCCGAGGTACGCTAGAACTACGCCACGTCCCTGCGGGTGCTGTCGTCAAAACCGGAACCTTGAACGAAGTTAGCGCCTTAGCAGGAGTTTTGCCCACCCGCGATCGCGGTTTGGTTTGGTTTGTCATTATCAATAGAGGATGGCAGATTGAAAGTCTGCGCGCAGGACAAGACAAATTCCTGCAAAATCTCCTCCACAAATGGCACGCCTCCCCCGTCATTCCTACCGCGATCGCTCCCCACGCGATCGACGTTACCCCTACTCCCCTGGGTGCAGCGAGTCGAAACGAAATTTTGTACAAGGGATGACTGTTATCAGTAGAGAGTGACTAGTGAAAGCGTGGCTGGTGACAAGAATTGAGTCTAGCCACTAGTCACCAGCTACCAGCCACTCACAAAAGACAAATGACAAATTCAACAATCAACTTTTGTAACCAATTCAGCTTGATATTGTTTTAAATTTGCAAACAAACCTTAATTTTATGTAATTCTGCTTTAGGATCGGCTTGAGTGAAGCTAAGAGGCAAGAGGTGAAAGACAAACAGTCAGTTCTTTCCTACTCCCTACTCCCTACTCCCTAACAATGCGCATTTTAGTTGTAGAGGATGACGAGTTTATCGCTAATGCCCTAGATCTGGTCCTATCCGAGCAAAATTATGCTGTAGAAATAGCAGCCGATGGCGAATCAGGGTGGGAACTAGTTCAAGCTTACGAATATGACCTGATCCTGTTAGATGTCATGTTGCCAAAGTTGGACGGAATTGAACTGTGCCGTCGCGTGCGATCGCATGGTTACAAAATGCCAATTTTGTTGCTGACCGGACGAGATAGCAGTCACGATAAGGCAATCGGCTTAGATGCTGGTGCAGATGATTATCTTGTCAAACCGTTTGACCAAGAAGAATTATTTGCCCGCGTGCGAGCTTTATTGCGGCGTGGAAATACAAGTGTTTCGCCAGTATTAGAGTGGGGAGAGCTACGACTCGACCCGAGTAGTTGTGAAGTGACTTATAGCGGGCGATCGCTACAATTGACTCCCAAAGAGTACGCCTTGCTAGAACTGTTTTTACGGAACAATCGCCGGGTTTTCAGTTGCAGCGCCATTTTGGATCGTGTTTGGTCGTTTGATAAAACTCCAGGGGAAGAAGCCGTAAGGACGCAAATTAAAGGACTGCGGCAGAAATTAAAAGCAGTTGGCGCACCGGCAGATTCGATCGAAACCGTCTACGGGATCGGCTATCGTCTCAAGTCGCCATCGGTCAATAAACTCACACTACCATCATCTGAAGAGCCAAGCGAGCAGACGCGACAACAAACTCTTACGGCTTTAGCAGGAGTATGGGAGCGATTTCAGGGTAGGGTAAACGAGCAGGTAACGCTATTAGAACAAGCTACTACTCAAATCTTGCCAGCTCAACTGACGATAGAGCAACGTCACCATGCAGAACAAGCTGCTCACACTTTAGCAGGTTCTTTAGGGACTTTTGGTTTTGCCGCAGGTTCGCAACTAGCACGGAAAATCGAACGTAGTTTGCGAGCCAAAAAGCCGATGAGTCAAACAGAAACAAAGCATTTGCGAGAACTCGTAGCGGCTTTACGCCGCTCGATAGAACTAACTCCTCCCGAGCTGACAACACCTGTCACAGTTAAACAAGAGTTGCCGCAATTGTTAATTTTCAATAGCGATCGCCATTTAGCAGAGCCATTGATCGAAGAAGCGGGAGTGTGGGGCATTCAAGCAGAAATAGCCACTCACATAGAATCAGCTAGGAAAGCGATCGCTTTATCGCCACCCCAAGTCGTATTACTCGATCTTGATGGCAATACAGCAGACAGCTTAGCACTCCTAGTCGAACTCAAACATCGCTATCCCTCCTTGCCCGTTCTCGTTCATAGCAATCAAGATAATTTGATGATGCGACTAGAAGTCGCCCGTTGTGGCGGACATGCCTTTTTACCCAAGCCCGTACCGCCAGCCCAAGTTTTACAGGCAGTCACCCAATTGCTACCAAAGGAAGCGACAGCAGCTAAGGTGATGGTAGTGGATGACGATCCTCAGATCCTTGCTACCCTACGCAGCCTGCTGGAACCGTGGGGCTTGAGGACGATTTGTATCGAAGATCCTCGCCGTTTTTGGGAAACTCTAGAAGCCTCAGCCCCAGATTTGCTCATTTTAGATATCAATATGCCCCATTTCAGCGGCTTAGAGCTGTGTCAGATCGTGCGCCAAGATTCGCACTGGTGCGGATTGCCAATTTTATTTCTGACTGCCTACAGCGATGCCAATACGGTAAATCAAGTGTTTGCAGTTGGGGCGGATGATTTTGTCAGCAAGCCGATTGTAGGACCGGAACTCGTAAACCGAATCATGAATCGGCTCGACCGGATCGAACTTTTGCGCAACTTAGCAGAAATTGACCCGCTGACGGGAGTTGCTAATCGTCATAAATCTACTCAAGACTTAGAACGCTTGCTAAATCTAGCAAAGCGGCATCATCAGCCCCTCTGTTTGGTAGTTTTAGATATCGATCGCTTTAAGCTAGTCAACGATACCTGCGGTCATGCAGTGGGCGATGCGGTGTTACGTCAGCTGGGACAGTGGTTACTGCATTCGTTGCGTCGAGAAGATATAGTAGCTCGTTGGGGTGGTGAAGAATTCATCTGCGGTTTGTACGGCATGACCAGCCAAGACGGAGTACAGCGATTGACAGATATCTCGATCGGATGGCAGCAACAGCAGTCTACACACCCCCAATGCAACATACCCATCACCTTTAGCGCTGGAATTGCCCATTACCCGGAACACGGTGCAGATCTAGAAACTTTGTATCGTGTGGCAGATAAAGCTCTTTATCGCGCCAAGAAAAATGGGCGCGGGCGTGTGGTTGCATCTAAGGAGACAGTGACCAGCCACTCACCAATGACCAACAACCAATGACCAATGACAGCCAAACGCATATTAGTAGTTGACAACGAACCATATATCCAAGAGGTTGCCCAAATTTGCTTGGAGATGGTAGCGGGTTGGCAAGTTAGCACGGCTAGTTCTGGTAGCGAGTGTTTGCTCAAAGCCGCAGCCGAACAACCCGATGCTATCCTCCTTGATGTGATGATGCCTGAGATGGATGGATTAACAACTTATAAAGAGTTGCAGGCAAACCAAGCAACAAAACATATTCCCGTGATTTTCTTAACTGCCAAGGTACAACCAGCCGATCGCCGCCGCTACGCTCTATTAGGTATGAAAGATGCGATCGCCAAACCCTTCGATCCGCTTCAGCTAGCCTCTCAAGTCGCTACTACTTTGGGCTGGAATTAAATCATTACCAATTCGCCACTACTCCTCGATCGCTAATAACTGACAACTGATAACTGATAACTGTACGGGCGGGTTTGGAACGAAGATTATGACTAAAGCCGTGAATCTGCTGGCTAAACCCGCCCCTACGACCACTGATAACTGATAACTGTTTCCTCACAAGTTCCTCAAATTGTCAGCTTATTCTAACAATAGAAGCAGATCGGTTACCCTCAGACACGAGAAACCGAATTCTGCTTGCTCAGCACCAATCCTGTAAGAACAGATTTAACAAATTCATTCCAATTTTTCACAATTTATCGATATTTCAGCAAGACCCAACAACTAACAACCAACAACTAATTTTGGAGACTTGCCTATGAGTACGCGAGAAGAAGCAAGAGAGGCAATGACGCAGCAGCGCCAGCAAAAAGAAAATTTGCAGCAGTCTATGTTGCAGCGTACAGAAGCAGAGTTAGCTGACTCTGGAGAATCGGAAATCCAACAAACAGCCAGAGAACTCATGACCGAACAAAGGCAACAAGAAGAACACCTCCAGCAGTCTATGTTAAGCCGTTCTGCTGCTGAGGTAGGTCTACCCACCCAAACAGACCCATCTGTTCAAGCGCAATAGCTTGCTAGTGAATGTTAGTTGAATTAGGAGGAAAAAATATGTCGCTCAATAGAACATCACGGCAAGTCGTACAGTTTGTCTGGAATGCTTTAGCACAACTGGTAACTTATGTAGGAGCTGCGGTTAAGCGAATTTTTGCTCCGAACGACGACCAGTATCCAAATACAGGAGTTCAGCCTTTTGAAGGTGATATTAACGATAAAAAACACCATCCTAAAGCATGGTAAATGCAGAGATATTAAAGGTTAGCAATTAGGGGTTAAGACTATAAAACTAACCCCTGTACAGACGGGTTTTGTAGGAAGATTGTTGTCACTAACCATCGAGACTTTACTAAACCCGCCCCTATGGTTTCTGACTGCTGTACGGGCGGGTTTTGCGTGAAGATTATTGCTGTAAACTATCAATTTTTTGCTAAACGCGCCCCTACGATAACTGATGCGATCGCCTAACAAATCTAGGTTTTTGTATGCAAAATAACAGACATCCATGCGGTTTTTATTATATTGTGTCAATCTATCTTTGGATAGATAATCTCTTGACCAATGGTCGAGATGCAACTAACTAACAGGCTTGATGACAAGAAGAACGGTTGAAGCAGAATGGTTGTGATTATTTGCCATCGCTCAACCAGAGTGAATTGTGCTGCCACAATAGGAGAACTAGTTTACATCAGTTCATGTTTTTGTTAACAAACTTAACTAGAAGTTTTAAAAAATTTTTATTTTCTCACAAGTTCCTCATATTTATCACTTAGATTAAAAGTATGACGATTTATGCAGATTTTAGAGATTGAGAGATTGAGGTATAAAAAATGACTAAAGCAGTTGTGAATTTAACATTACCAATGGTGGTAGAACACATTGAAACTGCGTTAGAGGATTATCCTCATTACCCCTATCAAAAAGCTTTTGCAATTCCAGACTTACGCCAAAAACTGATTGCTTATGTTTTAAGCAGAGTTGCTAACTCCTATACAGTTTTAGAAGAAGGAGAAAATTCTACGACTTTTGGAAATTGTAGTTCTGACCGAAAATTGCAGATCGAAACCTTAGCCAAGCAAGGAATTCAAGATATCTTACAGCAATATTGGGAATGGATCGTTCACCATATTCCTTCAGAAACAGAATCTGGATTAGCACCTTCCCACTGGTTTGGTTAGATCGAGTTTTGAATTCTAAATTTTGAATTTGGTATTGTTAAAATTTGCTTCCGATAAATCTGCATAAATAGACTCAATCTTGCTTCTGTTTTACCTCAGTTCGTACACTTCTAACCCAAGCATCAGCCATGTCTACACCAACTTGTCCTTGTTGTTCTCAAACATTACTACGCCACATTAGTGCTAAAGGCATTTATTGGTTTTGTCCGGCTTGCTATCAAGAAATGCCAACCTTAGTTACAGAGGTTCTCGCAAGACGAAATCGAGAGTTAGTGACACTCAAAGTCTAATCGTCATCTCAACCGAGTTTAACTTTACTCAGAAGGAAATATTTTTTGAATCTGCTCTTTAATCCCAGCTAAATCGATGTAGAGATCGGCAACATTGATCAGACTATCACTAGTCATAGACCGAAGACTGACGACCTCTACACGTACACCTTGATAAGAAACTGCATCAACTGCATAGGCAAGATCTCCATTTCCACTAACTAAAACGGCTGTATTATAACAGCCAGCTAGGGTCATCATATCAACGGCTATTTCTACATCTAACTTTGCTTTTTTAGAACCGTCAGGAAATTGAATTAAGTCTTTACTAACGACGCGATAACCATTACGACGCATCCAAAGTAAAAAACCTTGTTGTTTATCGTTGATCGGATCGACACCCGTGTAGAAGAAAGCACGTAAGAGAGGGGCTTCTGCTGTTAACAAGCACAGCAGTTTAGTATAGTCTATTTCAATTCCCAGTTGTAAAGCAGCATAGAAGAGGCTAGAGCCATCGATAAAAATAGCGACTCGACCCCGACTGAAGGTATCTAATAGCTCACCGTTAGGGTGTGTGTTAGCCTCCTCGTAGGGGTTGATCTCTTTCTTCATATGTCTGGTCAAGATTTTGCTGCGATCGAGAACTTCATCTTGTGTTATCTCTTGATAAAAAGTCATTGATACCTCAGAATTTGGAGATTGAGTTTGACTAGAACGATAGCAAAATGTAATAACTTATTTATACTAAAACTACCTGTATCGAACCAGCTTACTAGTACAGGCATTGCTAATTTGGATTAAATTGTAACAAGCTCATCTGACTTGGTTAGCACGGTCATAATATATAAACACAAATGTAAGAGCGTAACTGTCTGGGAAAATTCACAGAATTTAAATCTAATCTGAAACTTTAACAATTAGCAGACTCAATCCATTGTCATTTAATACTCTTATCTATTAGGTATATATAATTTCAAAACGAATTGCTACATACGATACATAATTGATCGCTACAAGCGATACAAAATTAACAGTTAAGGATAAAAAGTTGAATATTCCTATAAATAAAACAATTTCTTTATTTCTTTATTCATAAATTAAAATGACTTAAATTTTCTTAAGAATAAAGTCTGAGTTTGTCGTAAAAATCAACAGACCAATCGCGAGGACAAGGAGAGTAAGGGAGTAGATCGCGATCGCCTTTTAGAGATTGCTACGTAAATCTTGTCGTCGGAAAATAACCATATCTTTGCCGACCACTGGACTACGAGCGATTATATTTCCTTTGGGATCGATCGCCTCTAAGCGACTGAAATCGAGTTCTTTGGATCTTTCTAGCATTTGAGCTGCTAATTTGTCTTGCTCGGAAGACGGGAGATCGTACCAATCATCGCCAAGCGTGACTACCAAATTGCTACCCCCAAAATTGGGTTGAATAGACTGTATTAATCCATCCGCAACGCGATCGCTAATTTCTTCAACTTGCTTTTGAATTGAGGCGACTAAAATCTCCTCTGGTGTCAGTTGTGCGATTAGGGTAAGTGCTGACTCAGGAGGTGTGTCACCCTTTACTGGCTGGGGTGCAGTTAACTCACTAGGAATAGCTATTTTTGGTTCCACTTCTATTGGGGGAGAAGGTTCATCCGTAAGAGACGGATTGGCAGAAGGCGTTGTAGCGATTGGTGTTTCTGGTTCAGAAGCAGGACTTGTTGTCACTGCTGACGGTTCCGGTGCTGTAGGGGAAGGAATTGCTGTAACTGCTGGTACTTCTGGTGCAGGCACAGGAGATGTTGTGACGACTGGTAGTTCCGTTCCGGGAGTAGGAGCAACTGCAATCTCTGTAGGTTTAGCTGAAAATAGACTTGAGGTTGTCAGCACCAAAACTACGACAATTCCTGCCATAATTCCGGTCAAAGCAGAGTTAGACAGCTTACCTGAAAGATTTGCTGGTAGCACAGAGCGAATTTTTCCCAAAACAGAACCCCAGCCATTTTGTAAAGGTTCCCACCAACTTGCTTCAGTCGTGGTTGTGGATTCTGCTTCTAGTTGAGCGATCGCTCCTTCTATAACTCCGATTGTGCCACGCAGCAGTTTAATTGTTTGTATTTTTACCGCTGCTTGAAAGGAATTTGTTTTTGGCTTACGTTCAGGGGAAGGTGACTTTTGGGAATTAGACGGTTCCTGTGACATAAATTTCTTCCTGCCAGGCAGCGAAACAATCGAAGATAAGTTAAATTCTTAGCGGGTGCTGCACCTAGCTTATCAGTTAACAGGGAGTAGGGAGTAGGAGCAGTGACCAGTACCAGTCAACCGTCAACCGTCAACCACCTAACTTATGAGTTTCAAACGCCGTCAATTTCTATTCCTGAGTACATTGAGCTTTTTTGGTGTGGCGCTGTGGAACAAAATCCACGGACGTGAATCTCCTACACAGCAAAAATCGGCAATTGCTTCTGGTGCTGACGATTTAAAACCTAAGCCATCTACAAAACCTTTGTTGCGATTTATCTCGGTGGCAGATACGGGAACGGGCGATCGCGGACAATATGCTGTAGCTGAGGCAATGACTGCCTATCACCGTCAAAACAAGTTTAATGTAGCAATTTTGGCGGGAGATAATATTTACAACAACGGCGAGATCGAAAAAATTCAAGCTGTATTCGAGCGTCCTTATCAACCTCTACTCAAACAAGGGGTAAAATTCTACGCTTGTCTTGGCAACCACGATATTCGCACCGCTAATGGCGATCCTCAAGTGCGCTATCCTGGCTTCAATATGCAAGGACGATTCTATACTTTTCGCCGCGATCCGGTACAGTTTTTTGCTCTCGATACTAACAGTAATGCCGATTGGGATACTCAACTGGCTTGGTTAGAAAAAGAACTCAGTCGCAGCGATGCTCCTTGGAAGATAGTATTTGGACATCATCCGGTTTATTCTTCGGGTCATTACGGCAACAATCAAACTTTTATTAAACAATTTACGCCACTGTTTGAAAAGTACGGCGTGCAACTCTACATTAACGGACACGATCACAATTACGAGCGATCGCGCCCGATTAATGGTACGACATATATGATTACTGGTGGTGGTGCGGGAACTCGTCCTGTAAATCGTTCTGAGTGGACGGCGCTTTCTGCAAGCAAGTTGAGTTTTGCTACATATGAAGTGTATGCCGACAGAATAGAAGTAAGTGCTATTGGTACAGATAATCGGGTTTTCGATAAAGGTAGTATCAAATTGCGATCGGCTTAGAAAACTATGAGAGTTAAGCAATTAAAAATGCGATCGTTCCGTGGGATTGGCGATTTGACGCTAGATTTTGATGCAACCGAACCCACGGTTCTTATTGGGATTAATGGAGTTGGCAAATCAAGTGTTCTGGATTGTCTTGCCATTCTTCTATCACATTTGATTCAAAAGTATATAGGTGATTGGAATAATAGAACAAAACGCTTTTTTAAAGCACAAGATATTAAAAATAGTATTAGTCAAGATTTCAAAAGTGAAATTACAATATTGTCCGAGTCAAAAGAACTAACGTGGTCAGTAGTTGGGAATGGTTTTTCTTTTTCAAATAACCTAGAGCAGCTAGACAGTTTAACTGACACCAAATTACCTTTAGTAATATATTATCCTGTCAACCGTGCAGTACTTGATATTGCTCTAGAATTACCTCAAAATTATATTTTTGATTTCATAGATATGTTGGAACAGGCAGTTACCGAAATCAAAATAAATTTCAATACTTTTTTTCAGTGGTTTAGATCTTGCGAAGATCTGGAAAATGAAGAAAGGCGAGATGACCATGAATATAGAAATCTTCATTTAGAAGCAGTAAGGCAAGCAATTTACTCACTACTTCCAAATTTTTCCAATCTAAGAGTAAGGCGATCGCCTTTACGAATGACCGTAAATAAAAATGGTCAAGAACTCATAGTAAATCAGCTATCTGATGGCGAGAAATGTTTGCTAGCAATGGTAGGAGACATAGCTAGACGCTTGGCGATCGCTAATCCATCCTTACCCGATCCGCTTCAAGGAAGTGGCGTAGTTTTGATTGATGAAATTGAATTACATTTACATCCTAAATGGCAACGAGAAATTATTCCGGCTTTGACTAGAACGTTTCCTAACTGTCAATTTATTGTGACTACCCATTCACCACAAGTAGTCAGCCATGTGAAACCAGAAGGAATTTATATTTTAGAAGCAACAGATACAGGTATTATTGCCAAACATCCAGAAAGTTCTTATGGCAGAGACAGCAATCGTATCTTAGAAGATTTGATGGGAGTACCAGAACGTCCCCAAGAAATCAAAAATCGTCTGCGTGATTTATTCAGACTTATTGATGAAGGAAATCTTGACGGTGCAAGAGAGTTACAAAAAGATTTAGTAGCAGAAATTGGTGCTGACGAGCCAGATTTTGCTAGCGCAGAGGTATTGATTCGGCGAAGGGAAATTTTGGGTAGGTGAAATATATTAGAAAGGGTGTGGAACCACAAAGTTTCTCCGCCTGGAAAGCGTTATCGAATAATGAATGGCAGCCAAATTGGGAGAATTTTAGTAAACCACAGAAAATAGATGTACATGAAGCTTTGCTACGAGAGCAAGGATACATATGTTGCTATTGTGGAATGCGGATAAATATCACCAGCAGCTATTGAACGACAATTAAATAGACCGAGTGACGACAACTAACTTGACTGCTACACCAAGTTGACGAGACGACAATTATCTTCAGCAACCGCTGCCAAAACAAAAGACACTAGGCAATGTCAATTAACGCCAATTAATGGACTGCCTAGTGTCGGGAAAACGAATTAATTTCAAACAGGTTCAAATATACATGAAAGCGAGAGAATCTGGCTGCACGCAGGAAACAGCAGCAGCAAAGGGAGGATTTTCGAAGCGTACAGGTAGACGCATTGATGCGGGAGCTCATCAACCGCAACGCGGACGACCCCATGACTGGCGTACCCGCAAAGACCCATTGGCTGAGGTATGGGACAGCGAACTAGTTCCGCTATTACAAAAACAACCGCAATTGCAAGCGATAACGTTGTTCGAGTACCTGCAGCAGAAGTATCCAGGCAAGTATGGGCAGTCTATCGTGCGGACGCTGCAACGACGAGTCCAGCAATGGAAAGCGACCAGGAGACCAGCGCAGTCAGTGATGTTTGAGTTAGAGCATCAACCAGGCGTAATGGGCTTGTCGGACTTCACCAAGCTCAAGCAGGTGCAAGTCACGATTGGCGGTCAACCCTTCGAGCATCTACTGTATCATTATCGACTTGCCTATAGTGGATGGCAGTACGTGCAAGTCATTCAAGGTGGCGAGAGTTTTGTTGCTCTGGCTGAAGGTTTGCAGAATGCCTTGGCAGCAAGCGGGGGTTGTCCACAAGAACATCGCAGCGATAGTCTTAGTGCCGCCTACCGTAACCTGGGTAAACGCACCGATGAAGATTTGACGCAAATGTATCAACGGCTATGCCAGCACTATAATTTGCGTCCCTCACGAAATAATCGCGGACTAGCCCATGAAAATGGTTCGATTGAGTCACCCCACGGCTATTTCAAACGACGGCTGCATCAAGCCCTATTGCTGCGCGGCTCGTGTGATTTTGATAGTGTTGCTGCCTATCAAGCGTTTATCTCTGGGATAGTTGAGAAGTTGAATACGCGCATTCAAGCCAAATTTCAGCTTGAGCAACCCTACCTGCATCCATTACCCAACTATCGTTATCCCGACTACGAAATCCTCAGCGTCAGAGTTACCACCCGTAGCACGATGACCGTGCGCTGCATCACTTACACTGTGCCGTCACAATTGATTGGCTTACGATTAACCCTTCACCTACATCATGACCGGATAGTCGGTTTTGTCGGCACGCAGCAGGTGGTAGAACTGCCACGCCTTCATGTACCTAGCCGCAGTCGGTTGCGGCGCTCCCGTTGCGTCAATTATCGTCACGTCATTGACAGCCTGCGACTGAAACCCCGTGCTTTTCTACACTGTACCTGGCAGCAAGAATTATTGCCTGACGACAACTACCGCCAATTATGGCAGGAGATGTTAACCCAGTTCGATTCCTACACGACGGCACGATTGATGACCGAGGCACTGTACATTGCTGCTAAACAAGATAAGGAACACGCAGTCGCACTGTATTTGGCTGACCACTTACGCTCTGGCACCCTTAGCTTGGTGGGACTGCAACAGCAGTTTCATCTGGGTGAGAGTGTGGCACATCCAACGCTTTCGGTACAGCAACACGACCTTTCCCCTTACGACTCTCTCTTGCATCATGTCCCCCAACAACAGCCAAATAACAGCCATCGAGACTCTGGGCTTCCTACTCAAAACACTCAAACTGCCCCACATGAACAACCATTGGCAAGAGTTGGAGCGTCAGGCTCTGGCTGGGGGCTGGTCACACGCTCAATTCTTGCTAGCACTGTGCGAATCCGAGGCAACACAACGTTATCAAGCGCGAGTGCAACGCGCCCTCAAAGATGCCCACCTGCCACCAGGAAAAGCTTTTTCCAACTTTGACTTCAGCCATTGCCCCAGCTTAAATCAGCCTAGCATCATGCAACTGGCTCAGGACAGAACTTGGTTGAAGCGGGGTGAGAATCTGCTGCTGTTCGGTCCTTCTGGAGTCGGGAAAACTCACTTAGCTGCTGCTGTCGGTCGCAGTTTGGTAGAACTGGGTGCACGAGTCAAGTTTCTGGGTGCCACCACAGCCGTGCAACTGCTACAAGCGGCGAAAGCCAACTTACAACTGCAATCAGCTTTACTCAAGCTCGATAAGTACGATCTGCTGATTCTTGATGACATTAGCTATGTCAAAAAGTCGGAAGTGGAAACATCAGTGTTGTTTGAGTTAATTGCTCACCGCTACGAACTCAAAAGCTTGATGATTACTGCCAATCACCCTTTCAGTGCTTGGGATGAAATTTTTACCGACTCTACTATGACCGTTGCTGCTGTAGATCGCTTGGTACATCATGCTGTCATTCTCGAAATCCTTGCACCCAGTTTTCGTCAACAAGCGGCTCTACAACGCTCTTCTTCTACTGACCAAAAGCAACCAAAATAATTGTCGCGCATTCGTCAAGATAGTTGACATTTCATAAGCAGCCATATCGAACATTTTAAACCACGTAAATTATTCCCGAAAATCGCATTAGAATACTCTAATCTTCTTGCTTCCTGTCCAGGGGAAGGTGAAGAAAGAGCGACCGAACAATTACCCCAATTACCTCTGAAATCGAAACATTGCGGACATCAAAAAAGTGAATGGTATAATCCAAATTTGACTGTCTCCCCCTTACAAGAAAACTGTGCTGAATTCTTCAGATACACAGCTTTTGGGGAAATTCTTCCCACAGATGACTTGCTCATGCAGGCGGCTGGACAAGAAACTATTGAGAGATTAGGACTAAATAATTCTAAGCTAGAGGCAACAAGACGCAGGCAACTTCAGAGAAGTTTACCACTGCTTGACGGACTCACAGATGCAGAAATTCAAAAACTAGCTGAAGGATTCGATCAACTCGATTCTAACGGACAATATACGCCGTTTTGTGCTGCTATTACTTATATTCTCAAACAGTACTTTGTGACTTAACTTAAGTGTATCTACCCGCACCTTGTTGGTATGGTTCTGTAATTTCTCACCTAGTATCTTTGTCCTGTAACGATCGCACCTGCATTTACCTATTCGTCTTCAAAAAGTAAAGATTTTTTACCGCGCAACGATTGAGTAAATAAAGCCCACCCAACTTGATTAGCTTACGAATTTTGGCGATGGGCGTTACCTGCCCTAAGTTATGTCAAAGCAACAACTGGCTGCTGCCAGCGCCCTACTGCTCTGCCAATAACGCTGAGTTCCTGCATTAAGCGATCGAATCTTTGCGGTGTGAGGGATTGGGGTCCATCAGATAGGGCTTTAGCAGGGTTTGGATGGACTTCTATCATCAGCGAATCTGCACCCGCCGCGATCGCCGCCATTGCCATTGATGGTACGTATTCTGCCCTTCCCGTGCCGTGGCTGGGATCGATCGCAATTGGTAGGTGAGTCAGCGATCGCAACACGGGAATAACTGATAAATCTAGGGTATTTCGCGCATACTGGCGATCGAAGGTACGAATACCCCGTTCGCATAAAATCACGTTGGGATTACCCGCAGCCATAATATATTCAGCCGCCATCAACCATTCTTCAATTGTGGCTGACATCCCTCGTTTTAAAAAAACTGGTTTAGGTTGCGCTCCCACTTTTTTCAACAGCGAGAAATTTTGCATATTCCGCGCCCCGACTTGGACGACATCGGCGACTTCTACAATCTTGTCCAAATCTTCCGCGTCCATCACTTCAGTAATGATGCCCAAGCCCGTAGCTTCCCGTGCAGCAGCTAACAAGCCTAAAGCACTTTCACCATGTCCTTGGAAAGCATAAGGAGATGTCCGAGGTTTGTACGCTCCACCGCGCAACAGTTTAGCTCCTGACGCTTTGACATACTGCGCCGTAGCCACGATCATCTCTTCATTTTCAACCGAGCAGGGACCCGCAATTGTCACCACTGGATGACTTTGACCGATGTGAACTGCTCCGTCGGGCGTTTCGATCGCTACGTCTGTAGGTTGTCCGTGACGAAACTCTAAACTCGCACGTTTGAATGGTTGTTCTACTCGCAAAACTTGTTCGATCCAAGGACTAATTTCTTGCAGTTGCAACGGATCGAGTGCGGCTGTTTCGCCGACTAATCCGATGACAACTTTATGTTTCCCCACAATCCTCTCAGGCGTTAGCCCTCGACCGCACATTTCTTCACTAATGCGATCGATCTCTTCTTGTGGCGAACCAACTTTCATCACAATAATCATGCTAAATTCCTTATTCAGTTATCAGTTGTCAGTTGTCAGTTATCAGTGACCAGTTACTATCGACTACTCACGACTCACTGCTCGCTAAATAAACACTCAGTTGAAATTTTTATATAACGAAGGGTTGACACTCTCACCGAAGCAGTCTGTGACTGTAGCGGGAGATTCTTAAGAGATTTTCACTCTTAGAGGCTGTGCCAAAACAGCCACTACCCTCTCCAGGCTAAACCCATCGAGGCTACATTTTCTCCCAATATTAGCAGCGCCATTTGCGTCAGCCGAAACCAAATGCCCTACCTTAGTACGATACAAACCACGTTTAATCCGCTTGCCAGAAAATTTGTATTCTCTGGGATTGTCAGGATTGTATGTGGGAAGATCGTCACTATCCAAAAAGCTTGCCTTACTTGTATAAGATTCCTCTTGTTCGACGAAGGTAATGCCATACCTTTCGCACAAAGATTTGAGTTTATTTCTCAAGCTCCAATGTGGAATTTGGACAAAGTTTTGATTGTTTCTGCTACCAATATTAATCTCTTGTTTCCAGCCCTGATTGACACCGACAATCACGGTTCCGACTTTACGTTCAATGCACCAATCGATAATATATCGAGCAGTTTTATTCAGGTAGTCCCTAACGCGATTGTTCCGGTTCATCGTCAATCTAGCTTGACGAACGGTCGCTCCCTTAATCCCTTGCAAGTCCTTGATACTAGACAGCCTTGCGTTTTCTTTGTTGAACCACTGGTTAAAAGATTTAAGCGGTTTGCCATCCACAATAAAGGATGCCCCAGTAGTACTAACACAAGTAGCAAGATTGTCAAGCCCCAAGTCAATTGCGATTTGATTATTTGGCTCTACAAGTTGTGGCTCTGGTTCCGCCTCAATAATATATTCAACCTCAAAGAATCGAGCTTTGTATTTGGGCAGAATGCGAACCTCTTTCAATTTTTTCCCAACCAATCGAGAGGGAAACTTGATTCTCACACCACCAAATTGTTTTCTGAACTCATTGGACATGGGAATTTCCAAGTACCCTTCTTTCACTTTGACTCTTGGCATTATCAAAGGAAAATAACCATCTTTGGGCAAGTACCCAGGCAATCGAATTTGCTCGAAGCGGTAAAATCCATGTTTCACCGCTTTAATCAGGTTAAAGAAGGAACGAAACGAACGATCTACCACCTTCAGCGTTTGCTGTGCGATATCGGTATTGAGAAGTTTGTAATTCTCATTTCCTTTGCAGTGATGGTAGTTCGATTCGTAGCGCAAGTATCGAGATTCTGCGAAAAAGAATTGTCTAACAGAGTAAAGCCCTACATTGTAAAGGTTTTTACTCAAATGGCACAGTTCTCTCAACGCCAAAAACTCTTGCTTGCTCAAGTCTCGAATTTGGCACTTTTGAGTTAAGTACATCTATCTACTTTCGCTATAAAATTACTATACCGCGAAACTTATGTGGTGTAAACTCATATCTTGTCCTCCCTTTCCTGAGCGGGTGCGTTGCGCGGGTTCCCCGCGTTGTAGCGCCCCGCGTCTCCCGCTAAATCCCGAAGGGATTATAGTCGGGAGTCTCTAGGGAGGTTGAGAGATGAAAAGTTAAAGATTGTGCGATCGCCATGCAAAAGCCCTGTTCGTTTCCTTTTCACCCACTCGCCTCGTTCAAGTTAGGTTAAGTACTAAAAGTTGGTGGCTGACATTTTAGTTAAACATTCTTTTGCCGATTTGCTCGCCAAGCTTCTACCATACGCCCCCAGTTAGTCTGGAACTCTTGTCCGCCCCAGATGCCTCCGATTCTATCTTCATCCCAAGAAGCAGAGAGAATACCGTAGGTAATTCCTAACACGCCTAAGCCAAAACATCCCATGCTTACCATCAACACGGCTATGGGAGGCAATCTCAACCAGCCGTTGCTCACAACTATGTAGCTGACAAAAAAGGTAGATACCCCGAAAAATGTTGGTATCCCAGCAAACGCCGCCATCCGCCGTGCCATCCGACTGCTAACAACTTTAGGAATAGCGATTTCTTCCTTTTCCCGCTTCGTTAACTTGCGGTTCGGTTGTGCTTTGGTTTCTTGAGTCGCAGAGGCTTGTGCCTTGGGAGGTTTTTGGCGCTTCCTAGCAGGTTCAAACGGGAGGCGATCGCTTTGCTTTTGCGGTTCTTCAGCTGCCATAGTTTCCAACCCTTTCTAACCTCGGATACCGAGACGAGCTAATAAATTCTGATATTTTTGTTTGTCTTCACTTTGCAAGAAGCTTAACAGCCGCTTGCGCTGTCCGATTAATTTTAACAAACCCCGTCGCGAAGAGTGGTCTTTCTGATTGCTGCGTAGATGCTCGCTGAGACGGCTAATCCGCTCTGTTAGCATTGCTATTTGCACTTCAGTCGATCCCGTATCGGTATCGTGAACTTGATATTCGGAAATAAGCTCTTGCTTGCGCTGTTGTGTCAGTGCCATGATTTACTCTTTAGTCATAAAATGCCGCGATTTTTCATTGTACCACAGGCTTTTATAGTGACCAGTTATCAGTAGAGAGTGGTGCGTGAGAAGAGGGAAGAGGCTTTCTGGTTTTTCTTCCCCAGCTCTCTTATTTCCTTGTCCTTTGATTCGGCGATGTAGCGCCATCCTTCAGTTCTACAATGGAAGTAAGCCACAGTTGAGGAATAAGCCATGATTTTGCGCTACATTCTGGCATGGATTCCCATGGTATTTATTGGCATTATCAATGGTGTGATTAGGCAGGTCACATACGGGAAATATTTCAGTGAGCTACGCGCCCATCAAGTTTCATCTGCTAGTGGAGTCTTGCTATTAGGTCTTTACATATGGACGATCGCACATCTGTGGGGTTTTGATTCACCCAAGCAGGCGATCGCCGTTGGATTGCTCTGGCTGGGGCTTACTGTTATCTTTGAATTTACTTTTGGTCACTTCGTTGCTGGGCATTCATGGAGCAAGCTGCTGAGCGACTACAACATTTTGGCAGGACGAATTTGGCTCGTAGTCCTCATCTGGGTTGCTATCGCTCCTTGGTTGTTTTCCCGGTTTCTAGCTTAAGCAACAATACACAGCACATCCATAAATCAATCTACTTTTTCATGTGTGGTATCTGGTGATAGCAAATTTCTTGCCTTGGCGGAATCAGCTGCAATTTGTGCTTTCAGTTCATCCAGGGAAGCAAACTTTTTTTCCGGTCGGATAAATTCCTCTAATTGAACGGCGATCGCTTTACCATAAAGATCGCCCGACCAATCAAACAAATGTACTTCTACCGTTAGCCCAATTCCGTTAACAGTAGGACGATAGCCAAGATTCATCACTCCAGCTGCCAAAGGTAGCAAGCAAGATTGACAATCCAACCTCTCGCCTTCTAGACAGACTTTCACGGCATAAACACCAAGGCGGGGTAAAAACTTATTTTCGGGTAACTGAATATTAGCTGTGGGAAAGCCAATAGTTCTTCCTAGCTGCTGTCCTTTGACGACCTTACCTTGAAGAGTATAAGGACGAGCTAATAACAACTCAGCGCGTTTGACATTGCCTTCAGTTAATGCTTGTCGAATCGCAGAACTGCTAATTCTCTCGCCTTCACAATTGTAGTTTGGCAAAATCGCCACGGGAATACCAAATCGAGTCGCGATCGCCTGTAAATCTGTTGCCGTACCGCTCCGCTGCTTGCCAAAGCGAAAATCTTGTCCAATGCTAATTGTTTTCGCTTGCAGTTGTTGTACTAATATTTGCTCGACAAAATCTTCAGGGCTTAACGCTGCTAGCTCTCGGTTGAAGGGTAGCAATACCAACTGCTCGATCCCCCAATTGGATAACTGCTGGACTTTCTCTGGTAGTGGTGTCAGTAGCTGGCGAGACTGTCCGCTAAAAAACTCCTGCGGGTGAGGGTTAAACGTCACCACTGTTGAATGGAAAGCCGTTAATTCCGAATTCTGACTTCCGAATTCCGAATTCTTCACGACAGGCTGAATCACTTGCTGATGCCCGCGATGCAAGCCGTCAAAATTTCCCAGGGCAACAGCAGTTGGAGTTAGAGCGTTAGTAGTAGATTCAGTTATCCACACGCTTTACATTTTGACACAAACTACACTTTGGCACAAATGATTTGCTTGCCATAAATTGCTCGTGACTTACCGATCGCACCCAGGAGGAAAATGCAGTTGCCGTTGACTCAATTGTTGTAGTCCTGACCCACAAGTCAAGTTATACTGCAACGGCGTGACGGTAATGTAATTTTGGCGAATCGCATCCACGTCGGTAGGAATGTTTTGAGGCAAATGCAGATCTGGTTCTGGTTCCACTTCTTCTAATAGTTCCCCTGCCAGCCAGTAATAAGTTTTGCCACGGGGATCGACTCGTTTTTCAAAGACATCTACATATCGGCGTATGCCCTGACGAGTGAACGTGACTCCAGTAATGTCTGCTTGCGGCACGGCAGGAACGTTGACATTAAGTAACATCAGTTGTGGTAAAGGTTCGCGTTCCAACTGGGCAACCAAAGACCGAGCAAAGTTAGCTGCGACTTGAAAATCTTGATGGATAAAACTAGTAAGGCTAAAAGCAATACTAGGAATGCGCTCAACGATCCCTTCCATTGCGGCGGAAACCGTACCGGAATACAAAATATCAGTACCTAGATTTGCCCCTTGATTGATGCCAGACAGAACCAGATCGGGGGGGGTGTCGAGTAAAGCCCACAAAGCCAACTTCACGCAGTCAGAAGGAGTGCCAGAACACGCCCAAGCTTTAATTTTGGGATGAAAAATCGATTCGATCGGTTCGACACGGATCGGCTGATGCAGGGTCAAACCGTGTCCAGTCGCCGATCGCTCGCGATCGGGGCAGACGACGAATACATCGTGTCCCGCCTCAGCTAAAGTATTGGCAAGGGTGCGAACACCAAGAGCGTAAATGCCATCGTCATTGCTGATCAGTAGTTTCATTAGATGTGTGGGGTCGTAGGGGCGGGTTTTTTAAGGATACCTGTACTAGAACAAATTATTCTGCGGTTAAACCCGCCCGTACAGGAGTCGGGAGTCGGGAGAAAGGCTAAATTGTTCTCCTGTCTCCTATCTTCTGTCTCCTGTCTCCTTCTTCATTGATAAGATAGACGCAGTTAGACATTTTATTATTGTTAGCAGCTAAAAGAGCATGACCGACCAGCCTAGTAACTTAGTAACTCAACTAGAAACGCTACAACAGGAAGCGCAAACCGCGATCGCTGCTGCCGATTGCCTGGAGCGATTGGAGGAACTCAGAGTAGCGTACCTGGGCAAAAAAGGTCAGTTGTCTGCAATTATGCGGCAAATGGGTCAGCTCTCAACTGAAGAACGCCCGCAATTTGGCGCGATCGCCAACACCGTTAAAGAAGCGGTACAAGCAGATTTAGACGATCGACGTAC
The DNA here is from genome assembly GCF_032860985.1 of Chroococcidiopsis sp. SAG 2025. Classification (GTDB taxonomy): domain Bacteria; phylum Cyanobacteriota; class Cyanobacteriia; order Cyanobacteriales; family Chroococcidiopsidaceae; genus Chroococcidiopsis. Next base: position 3,107,795 of record NZ_JAOCNC010000001.1, on the reverse strand, counting down.
TAAGCTTCAAGCAGCTCGGCTTCAGGCGAAATTAGAATCTGAAACTATAGATGTGACTATGCCCGGGGTTTTTCGTCCCCTCGGTCACGCCCATCCCCTCAACAGCACTACTGATAGAATTATTGATATTTTCGTCGGTCTGGGTTACACCGTAGCAACGGGACCGGAAATCGAAACAGATTACTACAACTTCGAGGCACTCAATTTCTTACCCGACCATCCAGCACGGGATATGCAGGATACGCTATATCTCCCCGACGGAAATTTGCTGCGGACTCATACATCAAACGGGCAAATCCATTATATGGAAGACAACGAGCCGCCCGTGCGAATTGTGGTTCCAGGTCGCTGCTATCGGCGAGATACTGTAGATGCTACCCATGCCGCAGTTTTCCATCAGATAGAATTTTTTGCGGTAGACGAGGGTATAACTTTCACCGACCTCAAAGGTACGATCCAAATATTTTTACAAGAAATGTTTGGTGACGTGCCGATCCGCTTCCGTGCTAGTTATTTCCCCTTCACCGAACCGTCAGCTGAAGTAGACGTACAGTGGAAGGGACGTTGGTTGGAAGTTATGGGCTGCGGCGCGATCGATCCGAACGTGTTGAAAGCTGTAGGATACGACCCAGAGGTATACACCGGTTTTGCCGCTGGTATGGGTGTGGAACGGCTGGCAATGGTACTCCACCAAATCGACGATATTCGTCGCTTTTACAGTAGCGATCTGCGGTTTTTGCGACAGTTTTAAATGAATGTCATTGGTCATCGGTCTTCGGTCATTTGTGACTCAGCGAATGACGAGTAGCTAGTGACGAATGACACACTCTGTTTCCAAAACTGTAACCGTAGTAGGAAGACTTATCAGAGGTGTCATACTTAGAATTTAAGTTGAGCAACAACACAAAACAGTTGCTGACTGTTTATAAGGGACGAAAAATTTCGCACGCAAAATACTTATGATAGTTATCGAGAATACAGTGAAGGACGGACAATTCAACCGCGAACGAGCAAGTTTTTGGCAGAGGCGATATGCTGTTCGTTTAGGTAGGCTTTACGTACAACTAGCAGCTAACAACGTCTTCTTGAAGTTATTTGAAGGTTCGGATAGAGATCGCCTCAACTGTTCGGCTTCCTAGCTTGTTTCGGCACTATACTATTGTTTGTAGGCATAGCCTGACAAAATTTTCTATTGGAGACGAGATGATGCGTCCAGTCTCATTTATAACTCTAGCTCTCCTCATCAGCGTGCTTTCTGCTACAGCACGGGCAGAGAATCGGCAAGCAATTACTCAGCTAGAATTGCGCGCTCGCACCGTTAAAATTATTTCTGGTTCCCAAGGATTAAACTACTCTGTTTTTTCCCAAGATGGCACGGTGTTGGATGCAAATTTGAATGAAACCCAATTGGCAGAGAAGCATCCCGAACTGCACGAAAGAATCCGTCCTGCTGTTGCTAAAGAGGCTAGTAGTTCTGAGACAATGCTGTGGATGGGTGAGTTTCCAGATAATTCTAAATAGGTAGACAAGAGAATTCTCGCTCTGGCAAAACTCAATAGAATTACCAAAGACAAGCTATTGATAATCTCTCCATAATCTATTGCTGCTAGTCTGAGACACTAATCGACTAGCAGTATTCATATGGAGGATAGTCTGCATGGCATCACCTTTTTATCTAACTATCAAAGGTAAATTTGTCATAGCAGACAAAGAACCAGATGGAGATTCTGTACGCTTCATTGCTGACGATCCAGATTTATACCAAGAACTCCAGCGCAACTATCGAATTAAACCTTCTCGCGATCGCAGCGTTCAATTGCGATTTGAAGGTATAGATGCTCCAGAAGTACATTATGGCAGGTATGCCCAACCTCTAGGGGACGAAACCCGCGATTTTCTCCTAAAAAAGATGGGTTTTGCCAAAATCAAATTTCAAGGCGATCGCGTCCAATCTGCCGATCCCGATACTATATCTGGGGTAATTTTAACTCAGGCTGCTGATGTCAACGGACGACCTATATCTTATGCACTAATTGGAAAGAATGCCGCACAGCTAGAAAACGGAGACTGGACGCAAGTTGAACCAGAACTTTTGCGCCAAACTCTCAACTTTCTAATGATGGCTGAGGGTAGAGCTTATTATACTGTTTATACTTCTACACCGCGATCGCATCGTCAAGTCCTGCGGGAAGCAGCTTTAGCAGCGCGGGAAAAAGATTTAGGAGTATGGGCAGCAGATAGTACTAGTGAGTCATTTGGTATGAGTGTTGCCATAAAAAGGATGGTCAATTAAAGTGAAGATACATAGTTTTTCAGGTTGTGATGACACGGCAAAAAAAAGCACCTTTGCGACCGTTAAGTGATGAAGAACAAACCGACTTGAAAAAACTGAGCCGTTCTCAATCCCAATCATCTGCTAGTGTCATGCGGGCCAAAGCGATTCTAGCCGTGGCTCTTGGGGCTGATTACACGAGTGCAGCGCAGTTAGTAGGATTACGCTGTGGTGATACGGTCAGCAAGTGGGTCAGTCGCTTCAATGTTGAAGGCTTAGCTGCCTTACAGCCTCGACATGGCGGTGGGGCAGTAGTGCAATACAGCGAACCAGAAAAACAACGCATCCTGTCCGAATTTCAGCGTCAACCAGAGCGGCAGAAAGAGGGCACGGCAACCTGGTCAGTAGCTACACTTCAACGGGCTTTGCGTCAGGCTCCTGATGGCTTAACCCAAATCAGTACTTATACAATTTGGCAGGTACTCAAAGAGGCGGGCTATAGCTGGCAAAAGAGCCGCAGTTGGTTAAAAACTGGACAGGTGAAGCGCATACGCAAAGGCAAGCTAGTAGTAGTAACTGACCCAGATACCGTGGCAAAAAAAAACTGATAGAACGCGCTTACACTCAGGGACAGAAGCTAGGCTTGAGTGTGTGGTGCGAAGACGAGGCGGGACCATTTGGCACTGCTCCTTACCCTGGTAGCAATTGGCAGCCAGTAGGTAAACCGACACGGCAAGAACATGAATATATCCGTAATGGCACAGCCAAGCTGTTAACGCTATTCCATCCCGCTACTGGGCAAGTACGAGTTAAGGGTGTTACCAGTTGTACCAATGCTGTGTTGCACGAATGGCTCAAGCAAGAATTAGCTAGTGTTGTACAATCACTGCCAACTCCAGCTCGATTACTCAAGCCTGAAGAAAATCAACGGTTATGGAAAAGTTGGCAGCAGGGGTTGAAAGTACGCTTTACACTCCCACACGACTTACCGCCACTGCGAATGTTGCTAGTGATGGATAACTTGGTCGGACATAAAACTCCCCAGTTGGTATTGTGGCTGTGTGCTCATGGCATCATGCCGCTCTACACACCTCTTGGCGGTAGCTGGCTGAATATGGCTGAGTCGATTCAACGAATTCTCAAACGCCGAGCTCTAGAGGGGCATCATCCGCAAACAGCCTATCAAATTATTGAGTGGTTGGAAGCAACTGCTTTTGGATGGAACCAACAACCAACGCCGTTTGTCTGGGCAGGATTACGAGCGCAACGTCGAGACAGAGCGCGTCAAAGATTTCACTCTCTTGGTGGTTCTGGTGCCTGTACGCATCGTCCTCTTCGGCGGACAACTATTGCCAAAAATAATGGCAACACTCATACCAAATGACCCAATAGTATTTTCAGATTAGTAGACTTCGATTCTATTACTCCTCCCAACGGTCAATTAATTCTACCAAAGTTATTTCGACGCTGTACGGATTATCTTAAAGCTGTCGCTGAAGGTTATAGCGGTAATCTTGCTGATTGGCTAGAAGGTGTTTCTCTCCAGCGATCGCGCAATGAAAATGATGCCGTCATTATTCGCGATCGAACTCAAGTTTCTCTTAGTAGCCTGATCGAACAATATAACAGTCAGATCGCGTTTCAAGAAGATTTATTAGATATTACTTTTGTAGAAAAGACTTAACCGATTATCAATTATCAGTGTAGAGACGTTATATGTAACGTCTCTACACGCTTTTGACTTTTGACTTTTAACTTTTAACTTTATTTATCTAATGCCTCATTGCTATTTCTATCCATTTAGGATAAGCATAAGATTTTTGAACTTTTAACTGCAATCCAGTGTAAGTTGTGCCTATCAACTCAAATAGACTTTGTAGTTTATCCATTTTCTGTGGTTCTGTTCCAAAGGTTTCTAAAGCCAAACTCCACCAGGCATTATTTTGGATAGTTAACTGAGTGAGTTCTAAGGCACAACCGTCATACAGACGTTGCGATCGCACTTTGCCGATCCTCACCCAAGATTTTTGGCTTAATACATGCTTTGGTTGAAAACTTTCAGTGGTTGGATCTTCACACAACCATTTGCCCCATTTTTCTAACTTACCCTCCACCCGTTCAAAACGCAAACTCTCTAATTCTGCTTGTCGCCACTTAATTTCCAAACGTCCCTGGCGCAATTTTAATCCCATATATTCACATTCAGGAACGTAGAGATACACGTCTTCTCTTGTTTCTGGTGCTTGCAATTGTCCGCCTAATTTATCTCGCTCAAACCAAGAGGAAACCTCTGAAGGTAGCTCTCCTGAAATAAACCAACGCAGTTCCAAACTGTTTAGCATATGTCATCTATTTGGGAACTGTATAACCTGCTTCTTGTGCTGCTGACGTGTTAGGAAAACACCTTAACGGCTCAACCTTATCGTATACGGGAGATTTGGGAGTGAGAGCAATTTTTCCTAATCTTTTACTATCAATAGCTTTGATTGGATTACCATCAGCACAACTTGTTTGTTGTGCTGTATCCTTTCGATCTGATGGAGTAGATGTAGGTGCAGTATTCGTATTATTTGGTGAGCTTTGGGTATTATTCGTTAACTCGCCAGATTGAGTATTACAGCCAGAAAGAATTGCAGCTGCAATAAGGATTAAGGTAGCAGCTGCTCTGCGAGAAGAAATTGAAAGTTTCATCAGCCTCAGCTTTTGTAGTGCGGACGACGCTCTTGAAAATGCAACAATTTATGCTGAAGTTGGTTGGTTAGTTTTGTCTAAGCTTGAACGTCCGCTTAACGAAAGCATTACCCGCGAAATCCCTGTAAACAAAATGCTAGCACCAACTAAAGTACCAATTATCCACGGTGCATTGAAGGGATACTGAAACCAAATCATCCCACCTAAGATTAAGGTGATAATACCGTCACCGAGTACCCAAGTCCAATTTTGTTGCGGACGCAAACGGAAAGCCAGAATTGTTTCAAATACACCTTCCGCAAGTAGGAAGCTACCTAGCAGCAAAGTCAGCGTTAATACACCTGTTAAGGGGTAAACAAACAGCATGATGCCTGTAGCAATGTACAGAATGCTTAATCCGAGCTTCCAAGCAAAACCCCCATCATTGCGAGTCTGAAACGCATAAAATAGCTTAGCAGCTCCAGAACTAATTAAAATCAACGCTACCCAAGTCTCAAAAAATATGGTCGAGACAGCAGGTATAGCGATCGCAATAACTCCGAAAATAGTGAGTAGTATGCCGACGAGCAGAGAGCGATCGATACCTTTGTTACTGTTAGAAGAAATATCTGTTGTCATCTCAATTTTTCCGTACTGGAACAATACAATCACGCTAGATAATTTCTCTAGTACTTGGGTAGGATCTTAGGGTAGAGTTATCAGGTATCAGTTGTAGGGAGCAGGGAGCAGCGAACAGTTAATTCCGACTTACGACTTACGACTTCTTCTCTTACCACTGCTCACTGTTGACTAAAATCCCATTTCCTGTAATTTTTGGGACAATTGCCTTGCTACAGCAGGATTGCTCGATTCGTAAAGTGCGATCGCTTGTTGAAATGCTGCTAAACTCTCTCTTACCTGCCCTAGTTTCAGCAATACGACTCCTAAATTCTGATAAGCTTGGGCATACTCAGGATTGAGTTGAATTGCGCGTTCGTAAGCCGCGATCGCTTCTACAAATTGTCCCATTGCCTTTAAAGTAATACCTAAATTGTAGTAACCTAAAGCAAAATTAGGATCGATTTGTAAGATTTTCAAATAATTAGACTTAGCTTGAGGTAAATTTCCTGTTTTTTGCCATAAGTTCCCTAAATTATTATAAGCACCAATTTTTAAAAAGGAGGATACATTTAACTGAGCTGCTGTTTGATACGATGCAATTGCTAGCGATATTTGGCGCTCGTAGCTATAAGCAAGTCCTAAATGATAGTGGAGTTCGTACAAAATTTCCTCATTGTTTGCTGCAGATTTCAGTCCTCGTTCTAATAATTCAATTCCTGACACAACTTTTCCTGTTTGTACGTATAAAGCTCCCAACTTACTACAAACATAAGGATCGTCAGGATGACTAGCCAAAAAGCCTGACATGATCTTCTCAGCTTGGACAAACTTATCTTTTTGTGCAATTTGCTGTTGTTGGTATCCATAGTGTAAAATAGCAACCTTATCTAAGTTAGCAATTTGCCAGTGGGGTTCGCGACGAAGAATTTCCGTAACGCTATCATCAATCATGGCGTGATAGGGACGCGCAAAATAGATATCTTGATGGCGGCGAAACAAACGCGAGACTAAAGAATAGGGTGATTGTACTGCACCAACTTCTTGCCGTAGTAAATTAACTACCAAGAAACGATCGCCATTCATTACCTGTAGTAAATCCGGTATAATTTCAGGTACTAAAATCTCATCTGCATCGAGTACTAAAACCCAATCACCAGTCACGTACTTAAGTGCCTCATTTCGCGCTGCACTAAAATCATTACACCAGTTAAAGTGATATATTTTTGCCCCAAATTGCCGAGCTACTTCTACCGTGCGATCGCTAGATCCAGTATCTAAAACAACTATTTCCTCTACAACATCTTTAACACTATTGAGACACTGAGGTAGCGCTATCTCTTCATTTTTAACAATAATACAAAAGCTGGTTGTCATTTGTCACTTGTCATTTGTTATTTGCCATTTTTATCGATCGCGTCCATCTAAAATCGCAATTTTCTAAACAAAAGATTGCCTAAAAATTAAGTGCGATCGCCATAAATAATAAATGATAATAAAAATCCGTTCAAATTCAATTTGAACGGAATTACAAGATTATCCTATCAGTTGTTACTCGTTTGACTCAAAAGAAAAGAGCAACCAGAAGTCATCAGTTTAATGTTTCCCCATTTTGACCTTTGACTTTTGACTTTTGACTTCTTACAAGTCAGGAGGTAGCATCACTTTATCAATCGCGTGGATGACACCATTACTCGCTTTAATATCGGGTTGCACTACACTAGCATCGTTCACAGACACACCCTTGCTGGGATCGGCTTGTACGTTTACAGCGCCCCCTTCTACTGTTTTGACTTCCCCAGATTTTAAATCGCTAGATGTGACATTACCGGGTACTACGTGGTAGGTCAAGATTTTGACCAGAATATCTTTATTTTCAGGTTTCAACAACTCTTGCAAGGCATCTTGAGGTAATTGAGCAAAAGCTGCATCTGTCGGCGCAAACACAGTGAATGGTCCCTGTCCAGAAAGAGTTTCTGTCAAACCTGCTGCTTTGAGAGCAGCTGTCAAGGTTTTAAAGGAGTCATTAGCGGCGGCTAGAGCCACTACGTTCTCCGTTGAAGGCTCAGTTGCTCCTGGTGCAGGAGTAACAGGACTAGGCGCTGTTTCTGGTGGCTGAGTTTCCGATGGTGGTGTAGTCGGTGTTGTGGGTGGCGTACCAGTACGACGGTTGTAAGGGGGTTCGTTGAAAATACTAGGTCTGGGATTAGTTGCTCCTCCACTCGACTGTTGCGCTTCCACAGGAAGTCCGATAAGGATACTAGCCCCTACAACTCCTATCAGACTTGCTAGTAGCTTGAGCATCTTATTGCACATTAAGCTATTGTGACTTGGAATTTTTCTCACTTTTGCGTTCCTCTATTGCTCCAAGAATTGTTAGACTATCGTTTCTTTGTCGTGTTCCGAGAATCTTAAGTTTTATAACATTCTCCGATATTTTTGACAAACTGCACAAACAGCCACTCTGCGAAAGGCTTTGGGTCAACGGGGATTTTTAAGAATGGCTTGTTATAGAGACTTTGCTATTAACAGGCATTTTGAGTCAGCTCGCTAGTGTAACTCTAATAAAAAGTGGAAAAAAGATATTCGAGCTTGCATTGCGTTCGTTCAATTGCGTTCATGCATGAGTGTCACTTAATATAAAGCTAGATTAAATCGATTTATTACAAAAAAAATCCCGAAAAAAATCCCGATTTCGCCGATTTGTCACTCGCGATCGCTACCCCTTTCTAGAAAATCGTTAGCATAATTGGGACTATATCAAAAGGTATACTATTATCCCAAAGGAATAATTTCAAAATATTAAAATCTAATGTGTTTCATTTCATTTTTACTCGCTCCACTTGACAGATTGCATTTAGATTTCTTAAAAGTGAATATATCAGCAGACTCGAAAGTTTATATAGTTTAATTGTTGCGTTCATATTTCTTTAGGTTATTACCTGAGGTAGAGGGAATTACAAGTTTGAAAGTGATAGATTGCACTTGAATCAATGATGGATGAGTAGAAACAGGAGTTAATGATATGTGGAACATCATTGCTTGGATTGTTTTAGGGCTAATAGCGGGAGCGATCGCTAAAGCCATCTATCCCGGTCATCAAGGTGGTGGTATCCTAGCAACAATTATTCTCGGAATTTTAGGCGCATTAGTAGGAGGCTGGCTAGGGTCTGTCATCTTCCCGGGTAGCGCAGGCGCGGCGGCGGCTGGAGTTGGTGCATTAACCATACCTAGCATTATTTTTGCCGTTCTTGGTGCAATTATCTTACTGTTCATCTGGGGTTTGGTAACTCGCCGAACTGCGTAAAAACTCGATAAGAAGTTGTGAGTTTTGAAATACCTAAACTTTCCTTCCCCAAAATCTCTGCTGGGGAAGGATTATTTTGTGGGTGCGTGGAGAGTGAGGAGTAGTGAATAGTAAAATTCTCCTGGTAACTGGTCACTAGTCACTGATAACTGATAACTGTTTCAAGGAGCAGGCAAATGATAGAACTGTATCAATTCGAGCTATCGCAGTACTCAGAAAAGGTGCGTTTAATTCTAGATTACAAAGGATTAGAGTACCGTAAAGTTGAAATCACGCCAGGTATAGGACAGGTAGAGCTATTCCGCATGTCGGGACAACGGCAAGTCCCCGTACTGAAAGATGGCAGTACATTTGTAGCCGATTCTACCGAAATTGCTAAGTATCTCGATCGCCAATATCCAGATAGACCCCTATTCCCTAGCGATCCAGTTCAACGAGCATTATGCCTAATAATGGAGGAATGGGCAGACTCATCCATTGGAATTAAAAGCCGTCAAGCGCTATTTGGTGCAATTAGCCAAGATCAAGGTTTTCGTAAATCTCTCCTCCCAGAGACTACTCCCGATATTGTCAAAAGTTTAGTCGAGTTCATTCCCAGCGAATTACTCAAAGTCCTGGGAATTGGCGTAGGTTCTGGTCCTGATAGCGTTAAATCTGCCACGACCGACTTGAAACAAGACCTAGAAGCACTATGTTTGTTGTTAGTAGAACGTCCCTACTTGCTGGGTGACGAACCTTGCTTAGCCGATTTAGCCGTTGCAGGCTTGTCCATGCTGATTAAATTCCCTGATGGACCTTACCTCGACCTCCCGCCAGCCGTAAAAGGAAAAGGTATCCCAGGATTAGCTGACAGCATTATATACGAGCCATTTTTCACTTGGCGCGATCGCCTCTACGCCCAATACCGCAAATCTACCTTCAGCTACAATACTGCACCCTCAGCACCGACTTCTATCAGTATTGACTAAGGAGCGAGGAGCGAGGAGTGAGAGGAATTTGGGATTCAAAATTAAATTCACCCTGTCTCTCCCTTATCCCCCTTGTCTGCCCCCTCACCCCTAACTCCTCACTCCTCACCCCTAATTTTGTAGCCACGATCGAAAATTCGACATAAGATAAGCCAAGGGAAATTGCAAATTTTGCCGTCATTAATACTATGAATTCGGCGCAACCACCCTTGGGTTCCGTTATCCAAGGTTCTCTCAGTCAAGGCTTAGAAGTAAGACTCCATCCAGATGTCTCGGTGGAAGACATGCGGGTGGGAAAATTTCTAGTTGTTGAAGGGGCGCGATCGCGTTTTTTCTGTATGCTGACAGATGTATCGCTCGGTACTTCTAGCAACAGAATTGTTGCCAACCCCCCCCATCCAGACGATGATTTTTTACGGGAAGTGTTAGCTGGTAGCGGGACGTATGGGACGATCGAACTTGCTCCCATGCTGATGTTTACTCCCGAAGAGTATGCCGAGACAACCAACGGCACGTCTATACAAAGCAAAAAAAACGACTCGAACGGGCAAAATGGATTGGCATCCTATCAGCCGCAAAGTAGCAGTAGCATCGAACTGATGCCAGTCAAAACAATTCCCCGCCACTTCAGCCAGGTGTACGATGCTAGCGAACGAGATTTCCGCGCTGTCTTTGGCTGGGAAGATGACCCCCACCGCCGCAATTTTGCCATCGGTCAACCGTTGGATATGGATGTTCCCATTTGCATCGATTTAGACCGCTTTGTAGAGCGCAGCAACGGTGTATTCGGTAAGTCTGGGACGGGGAAATCATTTCTCACCCGTTTGCTGCTGTGCGGCATCATTCGCAAGCAAGCAGCAGTTAACTTGATCTTCGACATGCACTCGGAATATGGCTGGGAAGCAGTGCGCGAAGGCAAGCAATTCAGCACCGTTAAAGGCTTGAGACAGCTATTCCCAGGTCAGGTACAAATCTACACGCTTGACCCCGCATCCACTAGGCGGCGAGGTGTGCGGGATGCCCAAGAACTTTACCTCAGCTACGACCAAATTGAAGTTGAAGATTTGATGCTGGTGCGAGATGAATTAAATCTGTCTGAAGCCAGCTTGGAAAATGCAATTATTTTACGTAACGAGTTTGGTAATGCTTGGATTAGCCAACTCTTAAGCATGACAAACGAGGAAATTCAGTTTTTCTGCGAAGAAAAGCGGGGTAACAAATCGTCAATTATGGCGTTGCAGCGTAAGCTGAATCGCCTAGAAGACATGAAATACATGCGCCCTGTCTGCCCGCAAAATTATATTAAACAAATTTTAGATTCCTTAACGGCTGGTAAGCATGTTGTGATCGAGTTTGGTGCGCAATCGAATATGCTGTCGTACATGCTGGCAACAAATTTGATCTCACGCCGGATTCACCAACATTACGTCCACCAAGCTGAGAAATTTTTGCAGACCAAAAATCCTTGCGATCGCCCCCGGCAATTAGTGATTACAATCGAAGAGGCACATCGCTTTCTTGACCCTGCCACCGTCCGCCAAACTATTTTTGGAATCATTGCCAGAGAGATGCGTAAGTACTTCGTTACGCTGTTAGTGGTTGACCAGCGCCCCTCTGGAATTGATAATGAGGTGATGTCTCAGATCGGTACGCGGATCACAGCTTTACTCAACGACGAAAAAGACATCGATGCCATCTTCACGGGAGTTTCTGGAGGGCAAAGCTTGCGATCGGTTTTGGCTAAACTTGATTCTAAGCAACAAGCTCTGATTATCGGTCATGCCGTACCCATGCCAGTCGTGGTTCGTACCCGTCCCTATGACGAGAAATTTTATACGGAAATTGGTGATGTTGCTTGGGAAGAAAAGCCTGACGATGAAGTTTTCGCCGCCGCCGAACTCGCTAAAGCTGATTTAGGTTTTTAATTTGTAGAGACGTTGCAGGTAACGTCTCTGCGAAAAAAAATGTATTCGGAATCTACACCAAAACTTCATCTGTTGCAGTTCGGATATCCGGAACCTGCGGCAGAGGGAGTGATGTCATCATATATAACATACCCAATAAAAATGCTTTTGGTCGAAGTGGATAAGCAAAACACTGCGCGAGATTGTCGGAATGGTTCTAGTGTAAGCCCCAAATAAGGCTTTACGTAACCTGGGATCTATTCTAAGATGAGAGTAAGAGTAAACTCATACTGACTTTAAGTTATTGGCAGAGATAGGCAAACGGAGCCAAGCCCAGATAGAGACTAAGGGTTTGCTAACCACTTATCAATTCTGAACCGATCGATCTCGGCGGTAGGAGAAACTTTCTAAAATCAATCCACGTCTCTACATCTTCCGTCAGATGTTAATCCCAATCTACTCGGATAACCTCCAAGTAGGGATAACTGATTACTTCTTGCAGCCGTCCAGCCATTAAGCATTCGTTTTGTTTACGGAGTAGACAACGCACAAATGCCCACCGAAAACACCACCACAACCACCACCGAAAATAACAATACCAGATTCACGGCTGATATGGTACGGACCTATCTGCGCGAGATCGGGCGCGTGCCATTGCTGACTAGGGAACAAGAGATTGTCTACGGCAAACAGGTACAGCAAATGATGGCGCTGCTGGATGCTAAGGAAGCTTTAGTCAAGAAGCTACGCCGCGAACCAACTATGGAAGAATGGACGGCTAAAGTCAACACGTCAGAAGCCGAACTCAACGACCTCATGCGTAAGGGACAGCGGGCTAAGCAGAAGATGATTGAAGCTAACCTAAGGTTAGTTGTCGCGATCGCCAAAAAGTACCAGAAGCGTAACATGGAATTCTTGGATTTGATCCAAGAAGGAACAATGGGACTGGAACGCGGAGTCGAAAAATTCGATCCCATTCGCGGTTACAAGTTCTCCACTTACGCCTACTGGTGGATTCGTCAAGCGATTACTCGCGCCATTGCCCAACAAGCGCGGACGATTCGTTTACCCATCCATATCACCGAAAAACTTAACAAGATTAAGAAAGTGCAGCGCGAACTAGCGCAAAGCTTAGGACGTAGCCCGAATGCGGTTGAGATTGCCGAAGCACTGGAGTTGGAACCAGCCCAGATTCGGGAGTATCTTAACCTTGCCCGTCAACCAGTTTCATTGGATGTCCGCGTCGGCGACAACCAAGATACAGAGTTGCAAGACTTACTGGAAGATGACGGCATATCGCCGGAAAACTACATGACTCAGGAATCTTTGCGTCAAGACTTGGATACCCTGCTGTCAGAGTTAACTCCACAACAGCGAGAAGTCTTGAATCTACGCTTTGGCTTGCAGGATGGCAATGAACTTTCTTTAGCTAAAGTTGGAGAAAGACTCAATCTCTCCCGCGAACGAGTTAGACAACTCGAACATCAAGCTTTAGCGCACCTGCGTCGTCGTCGCGCTAACGTGCAAGAATACATCGCCAGCTAAATTTAGTAGAGGCGCAGTGTGTCGCGCCTCTACTAAATTTAGCTTGCTGACTTTTGACTTTTGTACGGGCGGGTTTTGAGCAAAAATTGACGGTTTTGGTGGTCGATTGATTGACTAAACCCGCCCCTATCTCTGTCTCCACATACTAGTGCTTTTGTTTGTAATTTAGATTACAATCTATTTAGGTGGCGCTAGTTTAGTTAACAGTATTCATCCCATGTAAAGGTTGTACGTGCTTGTAGGATCTTTACTTTACAAACAAATATTCGCTATATAGCAAGAACGCCTCCCGGACGCAGGAGGCATTTTTGTCTGTATGAAGAAAGTAGAAACGTAAGTCAAACTCATACTAGCAAAGGTTTTGAATTGAATTTTCTTGTTTGCTAGTTATACCTAGCACGAGAGAAATTTCAGACCTTTGAAAGAACCAGTGACACTCAGTAATTATCTATATTTTCTTTAATAGCTGCTGCCAATATTATATATAGAAGCCCCTCAAAGGAGGCACAGTGAAGAATTCTATTTGTTATATTTGCGATCGCTTCAATCATAAACTCGGGCAGCTAAAATTTGTGCTATCTGCTTTAGTAACATTGATGGCGCTCGATCCTACAGCAGCTACCAGTAGCGATCGCCAGCCCGATCCCCTCGCTTCAAGAGTGACGTCCACTCCGGTTAAAATTGCCAAAAAAGATAGCGTCGTCAATCCAAAAGGAAAGCTACCAACAGCAGACGGAATATATTTATACGGTCAATCACCCCGAACAAATCAGCTCGGACAAGAGTATATGATCTTTGAAATGCGACAGGGTAAAGTGACTGGAGCGTTTTATTTACCACAATCAGAGTTTAGCTGTTTTGCAGGTTCTCTAAAATCAGATCGACTATCTGTAACAGTTGCCTCAGATGCTAATTCGGAAGCTGATGCGGCACAAGTAGCTGCGGTAGGTAATTCACAAATAGAAGATGATTACAGTCAAATATCATCTCCCTATGCAGTAGGGTTGCAAAACTATTATCAATTACAAAATATTACTGACAACGATCGCCGCATTCTTACTGCTTGCCAGCACAATTATTAATAATGAATTCGCTACTGAATTTATATTTAAGCTCGAATGTGTTTGAACAACTGGATTTTGCCATGCGATCGCCTAACACAAAAATAGCTGCAAAACTGCTTTTGCGCTTAGTTAGTGGAATTCTTATTTTAGTTCTAGCTTGTCTATGGTTGCTCTTGACAGCAAAGCCAGCGATCGCACAATTCAACTAATTGGAATAAGAGAAAAATAACCAACCTTATCACCTATCCCGCGCTGAGATACTGAATTTCAACGCGATCGCCGACTTTCAAGCCAATTTGAGCCGTCATTCCACTGCGGAGTTCGAGAACTTTGTCAATCTCCGTATCAGTGCCGTAGGTCGGACAAGTCGTCGTTTTACATGGAGGAACGTCAGCCTCAATTGCCATGACTCGTCCTTCCCGCAGAAAAATCATATCGAGGGGAATCAGAGTATTCTTCATCCAAAATCGAGTTGGTTGCGGCGACTCAAAGACAAACAACATACCTCGGTTATCTGCCAAACTCGTACGATACATTAATCCGGTTTGCTGCTGTTGTGGTGTTTTCGCAACTTCTAACTCAAACCTCCGCCCCGCGATCGTCGCATAAGCTGAAATTGGTAAGTTCTGCCCTCTCACCTCTTTTGCTGGCGCTTGAACTACATGCATTGGTTCTGTGGCGATTATCGGCGTACATCCTAGCAACAGAAAACTTACTACTATTCCCAGCCATTGACTCATATATCAATTATCAGTTATCAGTTATCAGTGAAGTGTAGGGTGTGGGGTGTAGTGGATTGTTAACTGGTCACTGGTCACTGCTCCCTCTACTTCCTTGTCCCCCTTGTCCCCTTGTCTTCTTTTTCCCTTCCCTCGCTCCTCACTCCTCACTCCTCATTAAGCTTCTCGCAACACGTATCCAACACCGCGCACGGTTTGAATTAATCGCTTTTGTCCTTCATCTTCGAGCTTGAGACGCAAGTAGCGAATGTAAACCTCAATCACGTTAGATTCGCCCATAAAATCATAACCCCAAACATTTTCCAAAATTTGCTCGCGCGTTAAAATTTCTCTAGGATGTTCGATGAGATACTTGAGCAGTTCAAATTCTTTCATAGTTAAATCAATAGCACGCCCGTGGCGCAAGGCGCGACGAGTTGCCAGATCCAAAACTAAATCTCCAAATCTTAACTGTTCTGTACCAGCCGGATCGGGATGCAAATAGAGCCGAACGAGCCGTAAAAAATCTTCCGTGCGGTAGGGTTTGAGGAAGTAATCATCTGCTCCTGCTTCCAAACAAGCAACGCGATCGTCAACTGTATCTCGCGCCATCAAGACTAATATTGGTACGTGCGTACCCATCCGTCTCAAACTAGTACAAACTGTCAATCCCGATTCTACCCCCAGCATTCGATCGATCGCGATTAAATCTGGTTGGCGATCGCGGCTGCGATCGATTCCCGTTGCAGCATCGTGAACGACAATTGGTTCGTAGCCAGATTCCCGCAGATCCAAATTTAACTGCGCCGCCAAACTTTCATCTGGCACGATCGCTAATACACAGGGGCGATGGTCGTTCATAACAAGGGAGCAGGGAGAAGAGAGCAGGGAGTAGCGAGCGATCGCGAACCAGTGGTAAAAGAGAGCTGAGGGAGCGATCGGGAGCTGAGGGAGAACGATCGCTCACTACGCACCACGCACCACTATCTTTCCCGACTCCCTCATTTAAGGTAATTCTACCGAAGTTGGTTTTGCAATATGAGGTAGACCCCAGCCCAATTTTTCTCGTAAGATGCGGAAAAACTCCGGTGGTTGCAGGCGAATAAACTTAGCCGAGTAAGGCGATCGTTCCAAGTATACTTTGTCTTCTGGAAAGACATAGCAACCGCCATTGCCATCTACCACCATAACTAAGCGCGTCGCGCCAGCGGGATAGACTGTTACAGGTTCGCTGTCGGGAAACACTAACGCTCGTGAAGCCAAAGAATGGGGACAAATTGGGACGAGTTGCAGTACTGGCACGCCTGGGGTGACAACTGGACCTCCAGCACTCAGGGAATAGGCTGTCGAACCAGTTGGCGTAGAAACGATTACTCCGTCAGCGGCGATATCTACTGGCGCATGACGACCTACAGCAATTTCAAAATGGCACATACACGTCAATGGTTCTCGATGTAACACCATTTCGTTTAAGCATAGGGCTTCCCACAAAACGTCTTCGCCACGCAAGACTTTTACCATTAGCATGGCTCGTTCTTCAACTTCGTATTCGCCCGCTAAAACTTTTTCCAACGCTTGGGGCAGTTGGTTCAAGTAAGCTTCAGTTAAAAAGCCCATGTGACCCGTGTTGAGCGACAGTATGGGAATACCACTCGGAGCGACCAAGCGCGCCGCTGCAAGCACTGTACCATCTCCACCCAGCACGAACGCCAACTTCATCTCAGAATCAAAACCAGGTGGTGTCAGTCCTTCAATAGGGGTGTGACAGACAGGACTTTCGGGATTAGAATACCCTAACATTCCTCCCACGCCAGTTGTCATACAAACATCCCATCCAGCAGCGGTGAGTTTGTCACTCAACTCAATAGCAACCCGCTGTGCTATGGGTTTAACGTCGTTATAAATAATGCCTGCTTTCGGCACGTTTGTAGTCAAGGTTGCAGCACTTTAGCTAGATCGTTGCACATTTTTTCGTTATTTGTCATACCCTTCGAGAAGGGCTATTCTTCGAGAAGCCACCCTTCGGGTGTCTACGCCCTACGTCATTTGTCATTCGTCAATTGTTTAACACTCATGAGTTGTGACAGATGACTGATGACCAAATGGTACTAGTTACTCTTTTTAACGGGGATTTTGGCTGTTTTTTTCTTAGTTTTGTTTTTTTCGTATTCCAATTCCTTGAGTTTTTTCAGCATCCGTCCGAAGTATTCTTGCAAGTAGCTTTCTAAAGTCGTCGTCTCCTGGGGGTCTAACCCAAAGGTCTGATAGACTTCATCCATAGGAGCTGTCAGAGGTACGCCAGTTGCGAGTACTTCAGCAAATGCTAAACGATCTGCAACATTCCATCCCCATTGGAAGAACCGCGTGACGTGCCGCATCGTGCGCAAAAAGTTGACTGGCAAACGAGACACTTTTGCTGGTTTTCCAGTCAATCGTTCGCACAAACTCGTTATCTCTTCTGCACTCCAGGCGCGGGAACCAACTACAGGAAAAGTTTGTTTTTCTGTTGCTGGTACGGAGAGAGCGCGAACGGCAAATTTGGCAATGTCTTGGGTGTCCATATAGGCAACGGGAGAAGATTCACCCGTCACCCAAATTGCTTGTCCCTCTAAAATCGGAATTGCGTACTGACCGATCAAGCCTTGCATGAAGCCACAAAGACGCAGGATAGTATAATTCATCCCCGCTTCACTCAAAAATAGCTCCGTACAGCGCTTGATTTCCATCAGAGGCACTTGGGGATATTTCTCTGCTTCTAAAATAGAGAAGAAAATGTAGCGATCGACACCAGCAGCTTTTGCTGCCTGAATCAGCGCTACCTTACCATCCCAGTCTATCTGCTTGATACTCAAGCTATCTGTTGCTCTTGCTGTAGCAGCGTCAATCACCACATCCATCCCTTCCAGAGCGGCTGGTAGAGTGTCCGGTTGACTGAGGCTGCCAGAGACAAGTTCAGCACCCCATTCTTTTAAAAAGGTAGCTTTTTTTTGACTGCGGACGAGACAGCGCACCTTATACCCCTCATCGAGAGCACGACGAGCTACCTGTCTTCCCAAGGTGCCAGTAGCACCGACAATCAAGATATTCATGAGGGATTAGTAACGATTCTTAAGCTTTATTAAAAGAATGGTAACAAAAATCGGTTTATTAAGAAAGGTTACGAAAATTAGTGAGTCGTGAAAAGAAGTGGCGAGAGGCGAGAGTTGGTAAGTTGTCACTTGTCTACTTGTCTTTCTTCTCCCTCGACTCCCGACTCCCGACTACAGAGCTTCTTCTTCATCTCCTTGGATCTTGAGTAGGAGATAACCTAGAACTATACCGACGAAGATTAAGCTGAAGGATAAGATAGCAGCAGTAAACATTTCGCTCATGGCGACAATTCTCCTAACGTGTTGCTTGCTCAAGATTGCAGTGAGCCTAGTGTAAAGTATTTTAAAACAATTTCGCGCTCGGCTTGGACACTCACCAGCGATCGGCTCTCAGTGACTAGTGACTAGTAACTAGATGAAGAATTCAGATGCTAGCCCACTAGCTGCTAACCACTAGCCACTACCCACTCACAAATGACTATGCACCGCTAGTATGGATATCTCAACGACAACCTACAAAACAAGCGATCGCCCCCGTATTGCAATTGCCATAGGAGATCCGGCGGGAATTGGTGCGGAGGTAATTTTGAAAGCCTTGGCAGACCGACAATTATGGGCAGCTTGTCAAATTACGGTAGTTGGTAACAAGCAAGTTCTGCTAGATACTCACGCTCGATTACGTCAAAGTCCTTATTGTCCGTTAGATAGTTATATCCACCCAAATGAATTAGAAATTCTTGAGGTGGAAGCTGTGAGGGAAATGGTAGGCGCAGTCAAGCAGGGTACGGGTAATGCGGCTAGCGGAGCGATGAGTTTTGCTTATTTAGAAACGGCGATCGCCCGAACTGTGGCGGGAGATTTTCACGGGATCGTAACAGCACCGATTGCCAAATCAGCATGGAAAGCCGCAGGATACGATTATCCAGGACAAACGGAATTACTTGCCGAAAAAGCTGGAGTCGAACGATTTGGGATGCTATTCGTCGCGCGATCGCCTCATACTGGCTGGACGCTACGCGCTCTTTTGGCAACCACCCATATCCCCTTGCGCCAAGTCTCAGAGGCACTCACACCACAATTGTTGACTCGCAAGCTAGATCTGCTAGTGGAATGCTTACAACGGGATTTTGGTGTAGAACAACCAAGAATTGCGATCGCGGGTTTAAACCCCCACAGCGGCGAACAGGGACAACTAGGACGAGAAGAAGTTGACTGGTTAAATTCTTGGCTGGAAGCAGAACGTCAAAATCACCCCAATCTTCAACTAGAAGGCTTGCTACCACCCGATACTATGTGGGTTAAGCCAGGGATGGCGTGGTATGGGAAGGGAGCAGGGAGCGCTTCGGTGCAGGGAGCAGGGGGAAGAGAGCAGGGGAGCAGGGGAGCTGAGGAGGATGGGGAAAAAAATACCAATTACCAATTACCAATTACCAATTACCATCCTGCTGATGCGTACTTGGCACTTTATCACGACCAAGGACTCATTCCAGTTAAGCTGATGGCGTTCGATCGCGCCGTTAATACTTCCATCGGTCTTCCCTTCATCCGCACTTCACCCGATCACGGCACGGCTTTTGATATTGCTGGCAAAGGTATTGCCGACTCAACCAGCATGAAAGCCGCAATTCAACTCGCTACGGAATTAGTCCACACCAGAAACAGTGCCACACCAACTACCAACTACCAGTCACCAATTACCAATTAGTAAGATACATCCCAAGATAGATGCCACGGTTTTGTAATCTACCAACAGTCTGATAGTATTTATCGCGATCGCAGTAGATTATCAAAGAAATCATGAGCAATCAACTTCGTAACCTACTAATCGGCGCTGGAGTCGCTGCTGTTGGCGCAATTGGCACTAAAGTAGCGGTTGACTATTTCAAGAATCGCGGTCAAGAAGTCGTAGATGCCAACCAAGGCGATGCTGAGGCAACCTCGGCTGAGGAGGTGGCTTACGCGACTGTAGAACCCAGTTCGGTTCAAGCATTCCTCGATAAAAGTTTTGGTACTCCCGGTCGTTACACGCCCAATCGTCCGCCAAAAGTATTTGATTATCAGGGTAAACAATACGTGGTAATTTGGGCTTACGATAACAAACAGCAAAAAATCAGGTGATGTTGTCAATTTGTTGTTTGTCCCTAAATTGGTAGTCCAAACTCATAGCAATTGATGAATAGACCAATCACTAAATCGTGCATCTCCTCAGATTTGGAAAAACAAATAGTCCTACGCGCAAGTCGCTTGATTCTAGTTCTGAGTCGAAGATGTTTGCGCTCAATCCTTTGAGTCTTCCGTTTACCCACTTCATGCATTTGTGCTGGTAGATGTCTTTGGTAGGCACCCCATGCATCAGTACAGAACTTTTTGATACCAAAGGGTTCAAGTAGCCTTTTGAGTTGAAGAAACACTTCATCCTTACGCCTACCGAATACATACGCTAAGACCTGACCAGTTCGGCGGTCAATTGCATGCCATAACCATCTGGGATTAGTTTTCTTGCCTACATAACTCCACATTTCATCTAGCTCGGATTCCTCAATCCCAAGTTCTGATTCAACTTCTACTTTTTCAAATATTACCTCGACTTGCTCTGGCTGGAGTTGGCTTAATAGCTTTTGGTTAACGGGTTTGAGGTAAGCGAGTTTTTTTAATTCCCGAATAACTGTTGAGGTGCTGATACGCAAAACCCTGGCAATATCTCTTACTCCACTCCCATTGAGTGTCATCTCCACTATTTGCTGCTTTACTTCTCGGTTCCGTCCAGGGTAAGCAGAGTTCAAGCTAAAAGTCTGATATGGGCATTCTGGTTCCAGACAACGGAAGCGTTGCTTGCCATTAGTTGATTTTCCATGCCTAACTACTTCACTACTTTGGCAATGGGGACAACGAACCGCCACTAAAACTGTCATACTAAACTAGCCTACTCCTAGATTTTGCTCCTTTACTCTTAGTCTATCCACAAATCGATAACATTACCCAAATTAAATCGGGACAGTCGGAAACCAGCGGTACAAATGATGTCGATTTTGTACTAGCGGCATAACACTTTGAAATTTGGCGATTTGCTAAATACCCCTACTAAAACTCCGTCCACCGATCTTGAGGGAGGAAGGAACGCTCTTTAGGAATCGGTGCAACTGGTTCGGTGAGGGTAAACGTTCCAGCCTCAATCCATTGTTTCAGCTCCCTGGCAACTTGCCGGGATAAGGCTATGCTTGCCAAGGGAGCAACTCTGACAGACTTACCATCGATCGCCATCCGTCCAGATTTGAGTTGAGCGTAGCTAACTAGCCCAAAAGTCGGACGCACGCGGCGGGGGATGGAAAAGTCTACAATCGGTGCAACCAGATCTCTATCTTGCACGGCACAGTTAGCAACGACTGTCTCAGTTAAAACTGGTAAGGGTACGCCTACACCCAGCATCAAAGAAGGACCGTAGCTTTTGAAATAACAACCGCGCACCCACTGAGGATTCATTTGCTTGGCATCGCCAATCAGAGCTAAAGTGGCGGCGGGACCGATGGGGGTTTGATTCGGTAAGCGTTTTTGGAGGGGAAAATGCTGCGTTCCTTCCCAGGCGATGTAACCAACACCGCCACCTAAAAATATGCGCGTACCGATGCCAATCAGTTGCAAGTCTGGGTCGTTGAATAAAGGGGAAATAGCGCCAGGGTTGGAATAAACTGCATTGCCCAAGCGGGGTTGTAAAGGACCGAGATAGGTAAACAAGGGGCGATCGCCACCATTGACTCCAACAATAAAATTTTGATAGAGATTGCGGGGATTAAATAAATAAAACTGATTGATCGTCTCGCGGCTAATTGTTGTTTCAAAGTTAGCTCTGGGGTAGCAATCCGTTACCTGTCCTACAGCACGCAACTGGACTGTTTTACCAGCAATTAAGTCAGCAATAACGTGTCCGCCACCTTTAACTATCTGCGTTTTAGGTTCGCTGACACTCAGACGAGATTCTTCTCCGTCTGCGGCTTCAATTGCTTGCGTTGCGCCTAAATACAAATCCACCGCCCCGAAACCAGAGTAAGCGGGCACGCCATCTAACCAGCAGCGCCGAATTTTAATTGGTGGATCGGTATGCCCCAGATTGATGATTGCTCCAGAAGACTCCATTGGCTCAAATGTGCCAGTGGTAACGACATCAACTTCTTTGGCTGTTTGGGTAATGCCTACCTCTACCACCCGTGCTTTTAATTCTTCTACCGTTAAGACAACAGCATGTTTGCGGCTAATTTTATCGTTAATTTCAGCAAGCGATCGCATGTGGCAGTGACCAGTGACCAGTGACCAGTGACTAGTGAACAGTTAACTAACAACCAACAACTAAGAACTCTTAGATCGCTGATTTATCAAGACTACGCCAGAAAAAACGATCGCGCTACCTAGCAATGAATCTAATGCAAATTACCCTAACAGCACACCGAACAAGCACGCATACGACTAAAGAACGAGAAATAGCGATTCCTCGTCCGTTCGCCAAATGGCAAATACGCAATCTTGAAACTACAGGTTTGAAACTACAGGCTTGAAACTACAGGCGTTTTGTGACTGCTAACTCTTCTGACAATTCCGAGTTCTGCTGCTTCATACTTTGTAAATGTTCCAACAGCGACTCAATTTCTGCTTTGAGCTGGAGAAATTCGACCAGCCGCTCTTGCTGGTAAGGTGGTTTTTTTATCTCTCTAGCTTGGGTGCTGTGAGTCGATGCATCCGAGCTTTCGATCGCAGCCTGATAAGAGCCAATTGTTGCTTGAGCGCGGGTTACACTTGATGGACTGGTTGACATCTGAAACTCAGTAGTTATTTTTGCCTACTCACACCGATTTCAATATTCTATACCGATCTGGGGGCGACCACAAAATTAAACTGTGGCGGTTTTAGAACTGGCAATTGGAAGTTGATGATGTGAAGCAGCTACCGTGAGGGTAGACTAGAGGTAAGAAGCTTTACCTCTGCCTCGTGCGGGATAGCTTTATTGGGTATAAAAACTACCCTCTTTGCATTCCAAATCTGTTGCATTCCGAACCCGTGACTATAAGCCTGTCTGCTAATACATCATCAAATTGCCAAAAATGGTCTGGACTGATAGAAACATATCGGCAATATTTGCCTGTCACCGACCAAACTCCAGTTGTCACCTTATTAGAGGGGAACACACCCTTAATTCCCGCCCCTGCGATCGCGGCTCAAATTGGCAGACAGGTGCGCGTACTCGTTAAGTATGATGGTTTAAACCCAACGGGTAGCTTCAAAGACCGAGGCATGACGATGGCAATCTCCAAAGCAAAAGAAGCTGGAGCCAAAGCTGTCATTTGTGCCAGTACGGGCAATACCTCAGCAGCAGCAGCGGCTTATGCGCGGCGTGGCGGAATGCGAGCTTTCGTCTTAATTCCCGATGGCTACGTTGCTCTAGGAAAACTAGCACAAGCTTTGCTGTATGGAGCAGAAATACTAGCAATCAAAGGCAACTTCGATCGCGCCCTAGAAATTGTGCGCGAGATGGCAGAGACTTATCCAGTGAATTTGGTGAATTCGGTCAATCCCTATCGTTTAGAAGGGCAGAAAACCGCAGCATTTGAGATCGTTGACAATTTGGGCAACGCCCCCGACTGGTTGTGCATTCCCGTAGGCAACGCAGGGAACATCACTGCATATTGGATGGGATTTTGTCAATACCACAGTTTAGGAAAGTGCGATCGCCTACCTAAAATGATGGGATTTCAAGCAATTGGTGCTGCTCCTTTAGTCACGGGACAAGCCGTAACTCACCCCGAGACAATTGCTACAGCTATACGCATTGGCAACCCCGCCAGCTGGCAAAAAGCGATCGCGGTACAAACAGCCAGTGCGGGAGAATTTAATGCTGTCAGCGATGCCGAAATTTTGGACGCATACCGTTTTCTCGCTGCCGAAGAAGGCATTTTCTGCGAACCCGCCAGTGCTGCTTCTGTGGCTGGATTATTCAAGGTGAAAGATCGAGTTCCTAGTGGTGCAACCGTTGTTTGCGTTTTAACCGGAAACGGCTTGAAAGACCCAGACACAGCCATCAACCACAGCCAAAACAGCTTTAAGCAAGGAATTGAGCCGACGCTGGAATCAGTAGCAAAGGTGATGGGATTTTAACAGTTATCAGCTAACTGTCTTCACGGAGTGTAGCGCAGCATTTACCGTCAACCGTCTTCACGGAGTGTAGCGCAGCGTTTACCAACAACTAACAACTGCTAATTACCAATTACCAATTACCAATAGTAAATCTATCTTCCGTCGCTAGACGGAGCTGTTAGTTTTGGCAGATGGTGGAATGAATCGTAGCTGCCACGACTACATTAAATGCTATCAACTCGTTTTTTTCGCTTCTTCCGCTATCTCAACTGGAAGACTTTGACAAAAACAGTGGCTCGCGTTGGGCAACGTCGTCTGTTTGGACTTTCATCAGAAATTGCTTATAATGCGATGCTGTCTTTGTTTCCGGCAATTCTTGCTGTCATTACCGCGATCGGTTTATTTGAAGCATCCCTGCAATCTACCTTTAAGGAATTAGCAAGTCAATTGAGTCAAGTCGCACCAGATGAGGCGATGGTACTAATTCGGGATTTCTCTAAACAAATTACTCAAACGAGAAATACGGGTTTATTTTCGATTAGTTTTATCGTAGCAATTTGGGCTGCCTCTGGAGCTTTAAGCGCAGCAATGACCGCACTCGATCGCATTCATGAAATTCCCCCAGAACAAATGCGTCCATTTTGGAAAGCAAAACTCGTCTCTCTAGGATTGACAATTGGAACAATTTTACTATTAGTTGTAGCTTCTTTTTTAGTGTTTATTAGCGACTGGCTGTTAGATTTTTTTGTATTGAAAAGCCAAAATCGGTTATGGTTCTTATTAGTTATTTGGCAACTTTTAAGCTGGCCCATTGCCCTAGCGATCGTAGCGGCTGCTTTTGGTTTTGTCTACCGTTATGGACCGAGCATTTGGAACCCTGGAATGCCGCTGATGCCAGGAGCCGTATTAGCTGCTGTTTCTTGGGCATTAGTTTCTGCTGGTTTCCGACTTTATGTAGCTAATTTTGGGAATTATAACCAAGCTTACGGCGCAATTGGAGCAGTCATTGTTTTAATGCTTTGGCTCTACATGAGCGGTCTAGTATTATTAGTAGGAGATCAACTCAACGTAACGGTAGGAGAACGAATGCGATCGGGTTCCCAGGTTGCTAAACAATCAGCTTCAGTTCAAAATTAAATTTTAACATTACTACCAATTTCTAATAACTGATAACTGATAACTGATAACTGTTACTTAAGAATTTGACGTAACTTTGGTATGAGCGGATTGCGACGGTCGGACGATACTGGTTGCAGCCGCGTCACTTTGAGACGAAAGCTACCAACTCCAGTTTCCCCAAACGCTCGCACGCGAACGATGTATCTCCCAGTTTTAGCAATTCGCGTGAACAATAAAGCATTGTTACTGCCATCAGGACCATCATCATTTTCTGCCACTGTAGAACCATCTT
Organism: Chroococcidiopsis sp. SAG 2025; assembly: GCF_032860985.1. Classification (GTDB taxonomy): domain Bacteria; phylum Cyanobacteriota; class Cyanobacteriia; order Cyanobacteriales; family Chroococcidiopsidaceae; genus Chroococcidiopsis. The sequence goes on along the minus strand of NZ_JAOCNC010000001.1, from coordinate 3,082,108 downwards.
CAGCAAGTAGCGTCAAGATTGCGTCAAAACTCTCAGAGGCAAGATCGATCGCCACACTTTCACCCTCTTTAAATTCCATCACGTAATCGCGGGCAAATCCTCCCTGACCCGTGGGAATATCTTTTTCCGATAAAGTATCGTCGATCTGGTTATTGGTAGGCAAGGCAATAGGATTATAAAGCTTGCACTGGCTGCATTGGGCAACAACAACGGCGCTCATTCCCATGGCGATCGCCACACAGGTAGCAGGGATGAGTACTTGGCTTACTCTAACTACAACAGCCTTTAGGATCATGCAGCGCCAGATTCCAGCAGAACAGCTAAACCCGACTATTATAGTTGTCCTCTAGAATCTTGTGAAGAGTCAGTTATTAGGGAGCAGGGAGCGCACGAGCAGGGAGCAGGGGAGAAGAGAGCAGGGAGCAGGGAGCGCACGAGCGCAGTTATCAGTGCCCGTGACTCCTGACCAGTGACCAGTTAACAATCCACTACACCCCACACCCCACACCCTACACCCCACCCCACCCCCACCCCCACACCCTACACCCCACCCCACACCCCACCCCACACCCCTAGTTACAACAGCCACTCTGAAGCCCGTTCGCCCAGATCGAGCGGAATGCTGACAGCTTTACCCAATCGAGGACGATCGCGAGTTTGAGTAATATATGTCCGTACCTGTCCTACCCCGCCAAACTCGTTTAAGTAACTAGCGATCGAGTCTAAATGGGCTTTGTACTCTGCCTCCGACAACGGAAACGAGGCTTGTTCGAGATATTTCCACATTACCTGTAGAAAAATCTTGCCCTGAGTACGGCGCAGCTGCACGTCATAAGAGCGCCCCCACTTGTTCAGCAACAGCTGGCGTAAATCTTCTCCAGTCATAAGTCTTAAAATGTATTGCCTATATTGCTGTCGCCTTCACATTTCGTTACAGGGTAAAGCTACGTTACTCAGGTATGATACCAATATAAAGAAATGTAATGTTTGCTCTCATCAAGGCTGGCAACATCCTTGGCAGAGGAATTCTATCATGTTTGTGGATGACAGGGCAGTCTTCGGAACAGTTACTAGTTTTACAGCGATCGATCGCCAAAAGTTTCAGAGGGGAATTTAGAATTTGCCTCAAACGTACTACGCTTAGGATTGTGGAAAAATCTGACTCCCACTGAGAAAAACCTAAAAACTGATAACTGGTCGCTGGTCGCTGGTCACTGTGAAGAGGGTTGTAAACAAAGGTAAAAGCGCAAAAGAAAAGTTATGGCTCAGATTTCTGAATCAATGGATGTCCCAGGAATGGGGCGACGGCAATTCATGAACTTATTGACTTTTGGGACAATCACAGGTACTGCATTAGGAGCATTGTACCCAGTAGTCAAGTACTTTATTCCGCCTGCTGCTGGTGGTGCAGGTGGGGGTGTAACGGCAAAAGACGAACTCGGTAATGAAGTGAGCGTGAGTCAGTTTACTGCCAACCGTAATCCAGGCGATCGCTCGTTGGTTCAAGGACTGAAGGGCGACCCCACTTACTTGATCGTAGACAGCAAAGACTCTATAGGCGAATATGGTTTAAATGCTATCTGCACCCACTTAGGCTGCGTCGTGCCTTGGAACGCAGCAGAAAACAAGTTTAAATGTCCTTGCCACGGTTCCCAGTACGATAATACGGGTAAAGTCGTGCGCGGTCCCGCACCTCTGTCGTTAGCACTGGTTCACACCGCAGTTCAAGACGACAAAGTTTTACTGATGCCTTGGACGGAAACTGACTTCCGCACTGGGGAAGATCCTTGGTGGGCTTAACTCGTTGTGGTTCGTAACGTATTAGTTTTGTTAGGGAGCAGGGAGCAGGGAGCAGGGAGCAGGGGAAGAAAAAGTTTGTTCATCACTCACCACTCACCACTCACCACTCACCACTCGCTAACCCATACCCCTAGTTTTAATTAGTTGTCTGCCGATGAAAAGAGTTTCGATCCGAGCAAGATGGTCTTGCAGTGCTAGAGCGATCGCCAAAATGGTGCTGGTGGCGATCGCTACAGTAGCCTTTTTCTTCTCTAGCGATTTTGCCCTGCCACAAGCGGCTGCTGCCTATCCTTTCTGGGCGCAGCAATCTTATCCTGAAAGTCCTAGAGAAGCAACCGGACGTATTGTCTGTGCTAACTGCCACCTAGCGGCAAAACCAACAGAAGTAGAAATACCGCAATCGGTATTACCCGATAGCGTGTTTGAGGCAGTAGTAAAAATTCCCTACGACACTAACGTTCAACAAGTTGTTGCCGATGGCTCCAAAGGTGGGCTTCAGGTTGGTGCGGTTTTGATGTTACCAGAAGGCTTCAAAATTGCTCCCCCCGAACGCATCTCTGAGGAAATGAAGGAGAAAGTTGGCGATCTTTATTTCCAACCCTACAGCGAAGACCAAGAAAATGTGGTCATCGTCGGACCCCTTCCTGGCGAACAATATCAAGAAATTGTCTTCCCAGTCCTTTCGCCCGACCCAGCTAAAGACAAGAGCGTTCATTTTGGTAAATACCCCGTTCACGTCGGTGGTAACAGAGGGCGCGGTCAAGTCTACCCCACTGGCGAAAAGAGCAACAATGCTGCTTATACTGCTTCTGCTGCTGGCACGATTTCCAAAATTGCCAAAGTGGAAGATGAATACGGTAACGCCAAATACGAAGTTAGCATCCAGACTGAGTCTGGAGAAACAAAGGTTGACACCGTTCCGGCTGGTCCTGCTTTTATCGTCTCTGAAGGGCAAACAGTTGCAGCTGGCGATGCTCTGACCGATAACCCCAATGTAGGTGGCTTCGGTCAAGATGACGGTGAAATCGTGCTACAAAGCTCTACCAGAGTACAGTGGTTGTTGGCATTCTTGGCAGCAATTATGTTGTGTCAAGTTCTACTAGTACTGAAGAAAAAGCAGGTAGAAAAAGTCCAAGCGGCTGAAATGAATTTCTAAGTCAAGGTATCATCTGGCAAAACCAGAATTACTTTCGTGTAGGACAGGCATTTTGCTTGTGTTTTATAACTGATGAGACAGGCATAATGTCTGTCTTTTTTTGTGGCAACAGACATACAGATTGCTGCGATCGCAACATTATCATTGAATTGAATTAATCGAACGATTAAAGTTTTGAAATCACTTTAATAAAAGTTAAATATTTGTCACATAAATATTTTCACTACACTCAAAACTTATAATGCGCTACTATTCTCATTTTGGTGAAAAGTAGTTGACAATTGACTGAACGAGTTTGAGAATTTTGAGACAGTATGCCTAGAAATCCAAGCGAATATGCGGTACACATTTTAATGGAAGGCGGACACCGAGAAGAAATTCGGTTTACCGACGTGCAAGATTTCCAGAAGTGGTTTGGTAACGAACTGTCACCGAAAGCCGCTTCTAATGACTTTATCAGCGTCCCGATTAAAAATATTCAGGGTGAGTACATGGTGGTGCGTCCATCACGCATCTTGGCAATTCGAGTAGAACCGATGTTTAGTTCTAGTGTAGAAAGATTTTAGTCAGAGGCATGAGAAAGAAGATAGCTTCAATCGCCCTTGGTGTGGGGATTACAATTCTTGCTACTAGCGTGTCACCCGTCGCCCGTGCAGTACCGCGTTTGTTGAGCGTGACACAACAAAAAAATGTTGAATGCTGTCAGCCGGATCTCTTGGGATTAGACGAGCAAATCTGGGGTGAAAACGGGCAGTCAGGAGACTGGCGATCGCTACTACGATCGATCGACCATAGTTTGAAGTATATTCAATCGCCAGCAGCGGCGAGGGCATATCGCAAGTATCCAATTAAAGGGATTACCCGCGATCGCGTTTGGCGCAGTTTAGTGCGCTTTCGGCAATTAGTCGTGAAATCTCGTACTCCTGCCGAACTACAAGCCGCAGTCAGGCGCGAATTTGATTTCTATCAATCCTCTGGGCGCAATGGCAGGGGAGAAGTCTTATTTACGGCATATTACGAACCGATATATTTAGCCAGTCGCGTCCCCACCGCAGAATTTCGCTATCCCCTTTATCGTCTACCTCCTAATTTTGCTAAATTGCAACGCTTAACTCGGTGGCAATTAGAAGGTAAAGATGGCTTGTCGGGATCGAAAAATCGGTTGCGAGGGCTAGAAATTGTCTGGCTGCGCGATCGCCTAGAAGCACTGTTAGTCCAAATTCAAGGATCTGCCCGTTTGCTGCTTCCAGATGGCAAGATGATAACTCTCGGTTATGCTGGCAAAACAGCCCATCCCTACGTCAGTCTTGGTAAGGAACTCGCAAAAGACGGCAAGTTGCCTTTAAGCGGTTTAACCTTACCCGTGATGATCGATTATTTCCGCAGGTATCCAGAGGAACTGAGTAACTATATCCCCCGCGTGCGCGGTTTCGTCTTCTTTCGCGAAACTCATGGCGCACCTGCAACTGGTAGTTTGGGAGTACCAGTAACAGCAGAACGTTCGATCGCGACGGATAAATCTCTAATGCCTCCTGGCGCGTTAGCATTGATGCAAACTGAATTGCCTTTCGCCAGTAATTTCGGTCAGTTAGAGTATCGGCATGTTAGCCGCTACGTATTAGATCAGGATACTGGTAGCGCCATCAAGGGACCGGGTAGGGTAGATTATTTCATGGGTACGGGGCAACGTGCAGGCGATCGCGCTGGGGTGACAGGTAGTCGGGGACACCTCTACTATTTGTTGCTGAAACAGTAAGAGAGAAGAGGTAGGGCGATCGCAATTTTATCGATCTTCAAGCGATCGCTCACTAAGCCCGATCGCGCCTCGCCTGAAATTCTGTTTTCTAGCGATCGTTCCAGCCACCCCATCTCAGACAAGTATCACTAGCATCTTTATCTTTAGCTAACACGGGATGTTCGCGCAGTTGGTTACATGCTATTTTGAGCAACTGTTCGACCTTAAGCTCTCGATCCCACAACCGCAAAGTGTTGTCCTGGCTACCACTGACAATGTACCTACCATTGGGACTGAAGGCGACTGAGAATATTGTATTCTCATGTCCTTGAAGAATGCTCATAAGTTGCCCTTGCAAATCCCATAAGCGCAAGGTGTTGTCCCGACTACCACTGACAATCGACTTGCCATCGGGACTAAAGGCAACTGAGAAAACAGAATCCGTATGTCCTACCAATGGTTTACCAATCGGCTGCCCTTGCAAATTCCACAAGCGCAGGGTGTTGTCATCACTGCCACTGACAATAAACTTACCATCGGGACTAAAGGCGACTGACCAGACAGAATTTGTATGTCCGATAAACGGTTTGCCGATCGGTCTTCCTTGCAGATCCCATAAACGCACGCTGTTGTCATCACTACCACTAGCAATAAACTTGCCGTCAGGACTAAAGGCGACTGACAAAACATAATTTGTATGTCCGACAAAAGGTTTGCCGATCGCTTGTCCTTGCAAATTCCACAAGCGCAGGGTGTTGTCACCACTACCACTAGCAATAGACTTGCCATCGGGACTGAAAGTGACTGAGTTAACATAATTTGTATGTCCGACAAAAGGTTTGCCGATCGCTTGTCCTTGCAAATTCCACAAACGTAGGGTGTTGTCATTACTACCACTAGCAATGTGCTTGCCATCAGGACTAAAGGCAACTGACCAGACAGAATTTGTGTGTCCGACAAAAGGTTTGCCGATCGCTTGTCCTTGCAAATTCCACAACCGCACGCTATTGTCACCACTACCACTGACAATCGACTTGCCATCAGGACTAAAGGCAACTGACCAGACAGAATTGGTACGTGCGACAAACGATTTGCCGATCGCTTGTCCTTGCAGATCCCACAACCGCACGCTGTTGTCGTCGCTGCCACTGACAATCGACTTGCCATCGGGACTAAAGCCGACTGAGTAGACACGCTGTGTATGCCCGACAAGCGGTTTGCCAATTGGTTTTCCTTGTAAATCCCATAAACGCACGCTGTTGTCATTGCTACCACTGACAATCGACTTGCCATCGGGACTAAAGGCAACTGACAAAACATAATTTGTATGTCCGACAAACGGTTTGCCGATCGCTTGTCCTTGCAAATTCCACAAGCGCAGGGTGTTGTCACCACTGCCACTAACAATAGACTTACCATCGGGACTAAAGGCGATCGACTGGACAAAATTTCTATGTCCGACAAACGGTTTGCCGATCGGTTTTCCTTGCAGATCCCACAACCGCACGCTGTTGTCACCACTACCACTGACAATCGACTTGCCATCGGGACTAAAGCCGACTGAGTAGACAAAACCTTTATGCCCTTCAAACGGTTTGCCCATTGGTTTTCCTTGCAGATTCCATAAGCGCACGCTATTGTCACCACTACCACTGACAATCGACTTGCCATCGGGACTAAAGCCGACTGAGTAGACAAAACCCGTATGTCCGACAAACGGTTCGCCAATTGGTTTTCCTTGCAGATTCCATAAGCGCACGCTGCTGTCCCTACTACCACTGACAATCGACTTGCCATCGGGACTAAAAGCGACCGACTGAACAGAATCTGTATGTCCGACAAACGGTTTGCCGATCGCTTGTCCTTTACGATCCCATAATTGTAAATTCCTGTCTGAGCTACCTGTAACAATTGTCGCGCCATCGGGGCTAATAGCAGCAGCCCAACCCGAACTCAACCGATTTCGTTCTCTGATGTCGGTTTGGAGAACTTGCAATAAACTAGATTCAACGGCAGTCGTTACTCTAGACGTTACTCTGTTCAGCTCTGATAAACTCTGTCCAGTTGCTTGAATGGCAAGAACTAATCGCTCTACAGGCTGTGTTTTTAGTGAATAATCTATTTTGGTAACTTTTTCTCCTAATTCGGCATTGGTTGCCTGTCTCTTAGCATAGTGCCAAGAAAATATACTAATTCCTGCGGCAACTATAGCCGATACAGATACAATTATCAAAATTGCCCTAATCCGACGAAGCTTTTTGTTAGTCTTGGCTTGTTCTTCTGCACGTTGTTCTGCTGCTTGACGTGCCTTTTCTTCGGCTTGTGCTATTTTTTGTGCTGTTTCTAGTTCTTGCTGTCTGCGGCTTTCTTCTTCTTGAAGTTTGCGATCGCGTAGTTTTTGACTTTCCTGAATATACTCCTCTGCTATCCCATTCAACATTCCCAAACTGCCGTACCTGATTAAATACTCCTCTGCTAAACCTAGTCTTGTTGCTTGAAGCAAGTATTCAGATTCGCGATCGTTCTCCTGCCATTCCCGTGCAGCAGCTTCAATTTTGCGTTCGCTAACGATCGCGTTTTGATATTTTCTTTTCCACTCATTTAACAGCGTCCAGTAGCGCAGCAAAGCCTCGTGAACGACATCTAAAACGATTTCTTGAGAGTCGAGATCGTCTGTTTTTGTAATTAAACGTGCATCTTTATCAGCTAACTTTTCACTCACTCGTTGCAGCAGATCGAGAGAATGGTGGGAATTCACCATCTCTTGTAAACGCACGCGCCGCCGTGTATCTGTTGTTTCTCCAATTTGAGTCAATTCTAGAAAAATTCGCCGCGCCACAATTTTTTCTGCTGCTAAAAGACTGTGATAAACTTCATCTGCCCGTTTTTGTAGCGTTCCCTCAATGCCACCTAAATTTTGATAGATCTCTAGGCGGAGAAACTCATCTCCTTGCTTTCTTGACTCCCGCCATAATTCTGTTAGGGTATATTGCAATAAGGGCAAGCTCCCAGAATAACCTTCAACATCGTTGATTAGCTGCTGTTTCAACGTTCCTTCTATACCTAATCCTACTAAATTGGCAGGTTTAGTAATAGCTTCTTCAATTTCTTGAGGGTTTAAATGTTCGACAATGAAAGGTTTATGAATTTTTTCGGCTAATTGAGGATATTCTCGCAATCTTCCCCGAAAATCCGATCGCATTCCAATTAAAATACAAATTGTTTCTACGTCGTCAATTAGTTCCCCCAAACAATCAAAGAATTCTTCCTGCTTGCTTTCATCGCACATGGTAAAGCATTCTTCAAACTGATCGATAATTAAAACAGTAGGTGTATTTAATGATTTTATTTCTTCGATCAAAATATGCAAAATATTTGTCGTTGTCTTTTGCTGCGAGAACAAAGCGGGAAATGAGTTTGAAAAAGCTGCCAATAAACTTTTGATTGGAGTTTCTTTTGGAGTAAAGGGAGTAATATATATCCAGCGATCGCTACCTGGAATTTCTTGCCCTAGCCTTAAGTGATAAAGTAATCCAGCTCGTAATAAAGAGGATTTTCCACTACCAGAAGCTCCTACTACAGCAATCAAACGCTGCTTATTTTCTACTTTTTGAATTAACTGTTTTATCAGTAATTCCCGCCCATAAAAAACCTCTGCGTCTTCTTTATTCTCGCTAAAATACGATAGAGAACGATAGGGACATTTATCTTGAAAGCTTTTTTGAGGTAATTCAGTCGTTAGCGGGATTGCTCGGTTAGAATTGGCAATTAAGGGACACTGACCTGTTTGTGCCATTTGCTTTTGAATAAAAGCTGCCAATTTATAACTATTCACAATTCCATCTGGATCGTTTTGAGGATTTAATCCTTCAAGTAAGTATTTTGTCAGCAATCCCTGTTCGTGGAGAATTTCTACTCCAGTTTCATAAGAACGGGTAGCGGTAATTAAACAGTAGTCTTTATCTGTGGGAACAAATTTAATCAACTCACCGCTATAGCAACAATCTAGCCAAACAATAACTCGTTTAACTTGGCTTTTTTGTAATTGCTCTCCTAGCCAACTTAGGGATATACCATAAATTTTTTCTTCAGGGAATGCGTCGCTAGTCGCTAAAAAAACTTCCCTTTTTCCATTAATAGTGTGATACCATCCATGTCCTGAAAAGAAAAATAAAGCTGTTTCTGGGATCGGGTTTGGAAGAGGGGGATTTAAAAGATTAGCAATTGCTTCTCGCAATTCTTTTGCTTTTACCGCTCCTTGATAATCAATTTCACTTTCCCCTTTTTGGTTTGATGTTTTAGGTAAACGCTGAACGCGAAAGGTTCTATAACCGTATTGTTCTAATTGTTCGGCAATTTTTTCCGCATCTTCCGATGCTGCGGTTAGCGGTTTTAAATTAATGTAATCTGGATAGTAATTAATCCCAATAACTTGAGCTGCCCATTCTAATGCCATTTTTCTAATGCAGTGATGATTGGAAGAATTATTAAAACAAATTGCGATCGCATGTCCGCAGTTTAAAATTAATATTCACTAGCCACTCTAATTTTTACGGAAAAGCCTTTCGCAAATATTGCGTTTTTAGATTAAAAAAATATGAAATTATATTACGGTCGAAAATTGCGATCGTTTATACGGTGCTAAAAAAAGAAGATAGTACAGCTTACTATCTTCTTTTTTTACTCTCAGTTAAGTAAGTAGACATATATGGGGTTCAAACCTCTAGAGTAGGCAACCTACAGGTGCAAGAGGTTTAGTAGAGACATCTACTCTATGCAATCATGAAACAACTGAGACAGATGTTTTACATTTAACCAAATTTACTGACTTATCCGTTTTATAATTCCCAGACTAAGAACTAAAAGCGAAGTTACATTATTAATCTTTTTTAGACGTGAAAATACTAGGATGCGTTAAATCAATTAGTAGCCTAGCGAGATGAATCTGTCAGCCCGAAATTCATGTCATGAGGATATGACGCGCATACAAAAAATTATATTAGTTAAAAAGATACAATGCGAGCAAAGAAAAGTTGATGTAATAATAAAATTATTATAAAATGATTCTCTGCAACGGACTGTTTTTGATAATATTTTCTAATATATTTTTTCAGTAATTGCATAGCTTAGCTCTGTTTATACTAAGCGGTAGTGAGTTTAAGGTCGAAACTTATGAATATGAAGAGTGATAGTACTATCATGGCGTTTTTACTTGCTTTCCAAGACTTAAAAACTTCTCTGAGCGATTCAGAAAAACAAAAACTTAAGGAAGTTGCAAAGCAATTAGACACTCAACCGAAAGCTTGGAAGAACCATACTAAAAAATTTGACAGAGATAATTACTGCTAATCCTGACTTAGATCGTTCATATCAGCATTATAAAAACGCTTAGAGAATGTAGAAGAAATTCCTAGTAATTTACTTCCTACTGAGGCTGAAACAAATAAGCTCATCGCTCTTAATAGAACCGTTATGACTAAAGGCTATAAGCCGAAAACTGAAGCGGGAGGATATGAAAACCAACTTAATAATGTTGTCATCATTATTGGTAGTTCCGAACAACCAGAAGAAACAGTTAAGCAACTGAGGTTTTGGATAAGGTAAAAGAAATTTTAGATTGACCAGTCTAAGTAAATTAACGTTTATCTTTCAAATACCTCATGAGTGATTTAATCTATCCTACTCTCGATCTATTTGTATATGCTTTAAAACTCCTCTCAATGCAACTCACGAAGAAATAGAAAGAAATAAGGTAAATTTTTATCTCTATTTTCCGATTCTATTCAAGTCAACGACCTTGACTGTGAAGTTGAGTATTTAGAACTTATAGATCCTGCTCAAGCTGACTTCAAGCCAAACAATAAAGCTTTAGAAGGATACTATTATCCTGTTAGACTCAACGATACTTATGGGTTACAAATTGATTGTTCTATTAAAAATCAAACCGATCCTCAACCAGCTAAATGTTTTACAAGTCTAAAACTGAAATAGAAAGCCGACTAGATCGAGAACTGGCATCAATTGGACAAACATGGATGCTTTCTGGGTGGTTACCAAACGATCCCTTGCAAAATGAAGATATTGTCCTAGATTGCTATTACGCCTTGTTTCAGGATAAGAATTGGCAACAAAAGGTAGAGGTACTTTTTAGGCGGAAATATTTTTGAGTTTTGCCGATCGCAAAATTTAAATAAAAGTATAGAGAAGATAAGCCCTTCTGTAGGAGGTGGCGATCGCCATGTTATTATTGCTATTTACCCCAATCGAGAAAGAGCTGAAAGAGCTGCAGATTTTTATTCAGATTGGATGGGGTTATTTTGCTATAGGAATAAAATTATATGGGCTTATTGGCAAAGTCGATTAGTCAAAGAATCTCTGATTAATCACTATAAACAAATTGAAGAGAATCGCAAAATTATTGACAAAGATAATTATTGGCACAACCGACAAAATTTTACAACTTCTCGAAAAATTTTAAAAATATTAATGATGTTCTTCAACAGTATACGATTGACTTACTAAAATTTTCCTTTCAAAAACAAGTTATCGAGATTAATTTGTCTGACTATCAAACTCGCTTGACTTTTATTAAAGAAAAGGCAAGTCAAGATAGTCAGTTAGGTTTTTTAGAAGAGTTTAGTAACTTAGCTACAAAAAAATATTTATTACAAATTACTAAAGATATTGAAAATATGCAGCTTGGTTTGAAACTTTTAGAAGATACAATTAATACTATCCGTAGTCGTATAGAAGTTGAAAAAGCCGAACGCGATCGCAACTTTCAAGAGCTTGTAGCTATTCTAGGTGTTGGCGTAGTCACTGTATCTTTAGTAAGCGATCCTGCTAAAGATTTTTGTAGTAGTGAGAAAGAATATAAAGATTTTTTTCCTAAAATTCCTTACTATTGCGAATATCCTTTTAGTTTTAGTGTTGCACTTGGTATCATCTTTAGTCTTATGGCTTGGTGGCTGAGAAAACGATTGCTCTAACAGGTCACATAGAAAAATTTTTCAACATTATTAATAAATGATTTTGGTTTATTGCCCGATTTACTGATATGTCTGGGTCGTATTTAATTAAACCCAAAACTGTCCAAAATTGTTAGATTACGAGGATCGGTTTAGAACGCATGTACTGAAAAACTAGCGCTTATAAAACTGAAAACCCCCTAAAACCGTGAGTTTCAGGAATTTTGGTCAAAAAGCGGGCAGCGAGAATCGAACTCGCATCAATAGCTTGGAAGGCTATGGCAAAGGTTCGATTTACAGAGGTTTCAGATATTTAGCGAAAATTTTACCCCAACTTTACCCCAAAACACTTTTCTTGTTTGTGAAATAACCCTAGCAGAACGGATGCGATCGCAAGAGTAAAAAGCCATATTGTTAATAGCTAATGGCTAATTGCTAATCGTTCATTGCCATTAGCCGTTAGCCATTAGCTATTAGCGATTCAGATGTCACGACTCTTCGGGAAACGGATCTCTATACCAGGACAATTTACTGGTGCTGTAACGGTTGAATCAGCAAAACTTTTAGATGATACATGGTTACTAAGAGTTCGCGACGCGATCGGTGAATTACACGATGCTTACCTCACAGCAGCAGAAGCCGAGGCAATTTTAGCCAGCGACGAGCAGGAATCGGAAGTTCCTGTAGAGGCAGATCGGTTTTTCTTATTTATTGAATCAGCCCGCATTAAAACAGCATACGACCACGATCCTCATTTTGCCGTTAGCCTGAGTGGAGTTCGTCCCCTACCACACCAGTTAGAAGCTGTCTACGAGCGCATCCTACCCCAAGTAAGGCTGCGATTCTTACTAGCTGACGATCCTGGGGCTGGAAAGACGATTATGGCAGGGCTGCTACTGAAGGAATTGAAGCTAAGAAATGCCGTCGAACGAGTTTTAATTCTTGCCCCAGCACCCTTAACCCTGCAATGGCAGGATGAGCTAAAAATTAAGTTTTCGGAAACCTTTGAAGTCATTAACTCAGTTGTGGCTAAAGGGCAGTTGGCGGGGAATCCTTGGGAGAGATTCCGTCAGTGTATTGCTTCGATTGATTTTGCCAAGCGGGATGATATCGTCCCAGGTATCCTGCAAGTAGATTGGGATTTAGTCATCATTGACGAAGCGCATAAATGCTCGGCTCGGACTCAGGGAGAAGACCTGCGCCGCACTGGGCGTTACAAGTTGGCAGAAGAATTATCGCGGATTTCCGAGCGGATTTTGCTACTCACCGCTACACCACACCAAGGTAATGTCGATCAATTCCATAACTTTCTGCGATTGCTCGATCCCGATCAGTTTATCTCCGACCAACTGAATCCCCAAATCCTGAAACTGGAAGATAGCCCCTGGTTTTTGCGCCGGATTAAAGAAGAATTAGTAGATTTCGACGGTCGCAAATTATTTCGCGATCGCATCCCACTGACAATACCTTTTGAGCTATCCAAACCAGAAAAGTATTTGTACGAACAAGTAACAAAATACATCAACAAATATTTAGGAAAAACCAAAGGACGGAAGCAAGCCGCAGTAGCTTTGGCGCGAACCGTGTTACAGCGACGATTGGCAAGCAGCCTGAATGCGATTTTCAGCTCGTTGAAAAAACGACAGCGACGATTTGCCGATCTGCTGGAAGAATTGGCTGGGTTATCTGTCGCCGAACAACGCGATCGCCTGTTAAATTTAGGCAAGCCAGTGGATGCTGAATTAGAAAGCGATGACTGCGATGAAGAGGAATTAGACAACCTAGCAGTTGAGTCAACTGTAGCAGAACAATTAGATCAATTGCGCGAGGAATTACGGGAACTAGAGCGGTTAGTGAAATTAGCCCAGCAGACAATTGACATCGGTACAGAGAAAAAACTCAACGCCCTCAAAGATTGCTTGACACGAGCAGAATTTGACGAACTAAAAGACGGACGCGGCAAACTACTCATATTTACCGAGCATCGAGATACGCTGGAATATCTCAAAAAAAATCTCAGCGACTGGGGCTATAGCACCTGCGAAATTCATGGCGGTATGAATGTCGTAGCAAGGAAAGATGCTCAAAAGGATTTCCAACTTCATAAACAGATTTGCTTGGCGACAGAAGCAGCAGGAGAAGGAATCAATTTGCAATTTTGTCGGTTGATGATTAACTACGATTTACCCTGGAACCCCAACCGTTTAGAACAACGGATGGGGCGCATTCACCGCATCGGTCAAAAGCAGAATGTTTATATTTTTAACTTTGCTGCCCTCAATACTGTAGAAGGGCGAGTATTAGAAAAACTGCTGTCAAAGCTAGATGAAATTCGCGCCGCGATGGACAGCGATCGCGTGTTTGATGTGATTGGGCAACTGCTGCAACTCAACGATATCCGATTTGAGGAGATGTTACGCGAAGCCACCTACGGCAAAGCTTTGGAAGACGAAGTCCTAACGCAGATTGAAAAACTCGATCCCAAACGCCTAGAAGAATTAGAACAAGCAACAGGTGTAGCACTAGCAACTACCCATGTAGATTTATCTCAAATTCGTCGCACTCAAACCAAAGACTATATTTCAGAAGAACAGCGGTTGATGCCGCGCTATGTCGAGGAATTTTTTAAACGAACTTGCGAGTTTTTCAGAGTGAATTTAGAAACCCGTGCCGATGGTTTGTGGCGCATCCCCTACGTCAAAGAAGAGTTTCGTTCTGGCAATTTACATGCCGTGCGACGGTTGGGAACGCCAGAAAAAAACTATCCCAAGCTAACTTTTTATAAAGAGCATTTATCGAACGCTACCCATCAGGATGCGGAATTACTCTCACCTGGACACCCCTTGTTTGCCGCGATCGCGGAACGGTTAGATCTCCAACTGAACGAACAAGTCCGCAGTAGAACCGCCATTTTTCTCGATGCCGATGCCGATAAACCATACCGGATCTACTTCTTTGAGGTGCAGGTAGCCGGACAGCAACGACAAGGTAAGGATGTGGTAATTAAAGCCCAATTGTGTGCGATAAGCGAAGCATCGCCCTTTCAGGGCATCGCCCAATCAACTGACGGACAACTCACATTAGTATCCCCAGATGTCCTACACGATCTCGCTCCCGCTTTAGAATCACCACCAAACTTGACGATTCAACCGCCCACACCTCAAGAACAACAGCAGGTGGAAGAATGGCTCAAGGTCAAAATTCAGTTTGCCACGATTAAACAAGAACAGCAAAACCGCCAGCGAGAATTACAGATTCGCCAAGATTATTTGCAACGGGCGATGGAATCAAAGATTCGGGAGGAGCAAAGCAAACAGATGAAATTGGCGGCGAAAGTCGCAGCTGGGGATGAAACTTATCGAGTTTCCAGAGACAACGCCCAAAAGAAAGTGCGCGATTTACAAGAACGCTACAAAACCAAACAGACAGAACTAGATTATCTCAAAATTGTGCGTCCTGGTCGCGTTGCCTATTTAGGTACTGCCCTAGTCTATCCAGGTGCGGCAGTTGTGACAGACTGCGCCCAAATGCGAAACGATCCCGAAGTGGAAGCGATCGCCATGCAATTTGTGATGAACTACGAACGCGATCGCGGTTGGCAGCCGCAGGATATTAGTAAAGATGGCGATGGCAGCGGGTTTGATATTCGCAGTGTCGGAGCGGCAGATCCAGTCACCGGAAAATCCCCCGTGCGACGAATTGAAGTCAAAGGACGCGCCCAATTCAATCAACCAGTGTCGCTTACAATCAATGAGTGGCGCAAAGCCCAGCAATTGGGAGATTCCTACTGGCTGTATGTCGTCTGGGGTTGGCAATACTCCAAATCCGCAACTGCTAACAATTCAAAACCCTGCTAGGGTTCTGGCAGGAGAGGCAAAGGAAATCAAGCAAGTCACGCGGTATCTAGTTGGGGCTGAGGCGTTGCGATCGTTCATTGCTAATGGCTAATTGTTCGTTGCTAATGGCTAATTGTTCATTGTTCATTGCCATTAGCTGTTAGCCATTAGCCATTAGCCAATTTCTTTCTGGCTCTAGCCCTAGCTAGCAGTGCATCAATCTTCTGTTTTTGCTCTTGGGGTGTGCCAAGCTTACCAGTCGAGCAATTGGGTTCGAGTTTTAGTAACTCCTCTTGCCACTGAGCAACTTCTTTGTTAGTCATTTTATTAGTTTCCTCAGACATATCTCTTACCTACCTGTGTCTAAGACGTTCTTGCCGCTCCAAAAACCTCTCTGTACTTCAAAGGTTAACTGCTACGATTGAAAAAAGAGAGATTATATGAGAGTTATATCGTGACACAAACTAAATTTCAAATTCAAGCGTTTTGGGATTCAGACGCACAAGTTTGGGTAGCAACTAGTGATGATATTCCTGGGTTAGCTACTGAAGCTTCTACTCTTGAATTTCTTACACAAAAACTTCGAGATATGATTCCCGAACTCGTTACTTTAAATAAAGTTTTGCCCACTAATTATGTAGGCTCTATTAGCTTTTACTTAATTAGTTATCGTCAAGAATTAATAGAAGTTGCTTAATAAATGAGTGCGTCTTTTACTCCCGATTTAAAAAAGTTACTTTCTGAAGCTGGGTGCTACTTTATACGGCAAGGTAGAGGCAACCATGAAATTTGGTACAGTCCGATTACAGAACGAAATTTTGTAGTAGATAGTTCTATCAAATCGCGTCATACAGCTAACGCAGTTTTGAAACAAGCAGGACTCGATAAAGCTTTTTAAATTTTCTCAAATTGAGATTATTATCTTCTAATTTATAAATAGTATCTATACATCAAACGGCTTAAATACTTGTTAACAGATTTGTAATCTTCTGTAATTTCACCGATGTTTTTGTTAGCGAATTAAGCTAGCAAGCTCATGCTATCCGTAAAAATCCTCTATTCATTTAGATTTTAGAGGTTAATATTTTATCAATAACTAATTTTTAATTTTTACTTTAGAAACAGCATATATAGCTGTGATTTCTACAACTTTAATTTTACAAAAATTTACAAGAAACTGTAAATTTCAGATTGAGCTGCAAACAGTTATGCGGATTCGTTTCACCTGCTTATTATTCATTTACTTTAACTTAACTAGCAATTAACAATTAACAATTAACTATTAGCTATTAACTATGAACATAGAGCGTCGCTTAATTGAAGATTTTATTCCTATTCGCGAGATTTCTGCCGAGGCAGCGCGAGAGAAATTTATTCGCAAAGGACATATTTCAACTTTGCATTTATGGTGGGCGCGGCGACCTTTAGTAGCAGCACGGGCAGCAGTTTTTGCAGCTTTGGTTGCTGCACCAGAAACTTATCAAAAACGTACTTGCTTAAAGAAAACGATGGTTGAACTCTGCCGCTGGGAGGCAGGAGAAAATACAATTGATAGAGCTAAAAAGAAAATATTAGAAGCTCAAAGAGAAAGATTAAATTTACCAGCAGATACTCCATTGAATGAAGTGCCACCGCCAAAAGTTTTGGATATTTTCGCTGGTGGAGGCGCGATACCGTTAGAGGCTTTGCGTTTGGGTTGTGAAACTTATGCGATAGATTTGAATCCAGTTGCTCATATTATTGAGCTTTGCACTCTGGTTTATCCTCAAAAGTATGGAAAGAAATTAGCTGATGAAGTAGAAAAGTGGGGTAATTGGGTTATTGAAAATGTTCGAGCAGAAATTGGCGATCTTTATCCAGCGATTAAAATAGATGAAGTTTTACCAGAAGAATTTGAGCAAATAGAATTATTGCCAAAATCTAAACCCAAGCAGTTAAGTTTAGCCAAAACTCTTACACCAGTTGCTTATTTGTGGACGCGCACAGTTAAATGTCCTAATCCTGCTTGTGGTGCATCTGTGCCATTAGTGCGCCAAACTTGGTTGTGCAAGAAGTCGAAAAAATATGTTGCGCTTAAAGTTATTCCAAATTATGAGACAAAAGAAGTTGAATTTGAAGTCGTTGAATCAACCACAGAAAAAGGATTAGGTTTTGACCCTGCCACTGGTAGTTCCAGGGGGAATTCTATCTGTCGGCATTGTGGGACAACAGTTAAAAGTGATTACATAAAAGAGCAAGGTAAAGCTAGCAAAATTAATCAGCAATTAATGGCAATTGTCTGTACTACTCCAGGCTCTAAGGGTAAGACTTATCTATCTGGCGATCGCTATCAAAATTATGTTCCAGATGATGCAGCTATTCAATTAAGGTTAGAACAGATTTGTAAAGAAACAAATTTAACGATTCCTAATGAACCAATTTTTTCTGGCGACACGAGAGCATTTTTTACTCATTTATACGGTTTAGATAATTTTGGCAAGCTGTTTACTTCTCGGCAACTGCTAGCACTAATGACATTTGTGAAGTGGGTGAAGCTAGCACATGAAGAGATGGTACAGCAAGGGTATAAGGAGGATTTGGGAAAAGCGATCGCAACTTATCTCGGCTTGCTACTAAGCAAGATTTCTGATATTAATAACTCTTTATGTCACTATGAACCAGTAGCGCAATGTGCAAGAAATCTCTTTGGTAGACAAGCAATTCCAATGGTCTGGGACTTCGGTGAAAATGTCCCTACTGGCAAATCATCCGGCTCATGGAAAGAACATCTTACAAGAGTTTTAGATAGCATTAACATCACTCTTCTAGATAAATTTGCCAATACTCAACGCGGTTCTGCGATGTCATTGCCATTTGAATCAGAATATTTAGATGCAGTCATTACAGATCCGCCTTATTTTGATTCTGTACCCTATGCCGATCTTTCAGACTTTTTCTATGTTTGGCTAAAACGCTCTATTGGTCATCTTTATCCAGAGCATTTTTCCGGTCAACTAACTCCCAAGAAAAATGAAGCCATCATGGAACCTTCGCGACACGAAGGTAATAAAGCCAAAGCAGCAAAAGCCTACGAAGACATGATGCACAAAGCATTCTGCGAATCTAGTAGAGTGCTGAAACCAGGTGGCGTGATGGTTGTCGTGTATGCTCACAAAACTACATCAGGATGGGTAACGCTAATTGACTCCCTGAGACGGGCAGGATTTACCATTACCGAAGCATGGCCTCTTGATACTGAAATGGGATCGCGGTTGCGCGGTCAAAATTCAGCTGCACTCGCTTCCAGCATCTTCCTCGTTGCCCGCAAACGTACAGATTCAACCGTGGGCGACTATGCAACCCAAGTCAAACCCCAACTAGCAGAAATCGTCAAAGAAAGAGTCAAAACCCTGATGGAAGAAGGTGTCACAGGTGCAGATCTCGTCATTGCCTGCGTCGGTGCTGGATTACGAGCATACACCCAATACGATCGCGTAGAACTGCCCAACGGCGACGAACTGAATGCTCAAACCTTCTTGGACGAAGTACAAAAAGAAGTCCTCGAAACCATCCTTACAGAAGTATTATTCTGCGACAAACGCGGCGTGAGTGCTGTCGATAAACCTACCCAATACTACATCCTGGGACGCTACGAATACGGCGAAGCCATAGTTGAATTTGACGAAGCCAATACCCTAGCGCGGGGTGTAGGTGTCGAACTCGATGGAGTTGGTGGACTAACTGACGGCAAACTCGCCCTTATCAAGAAAACCAAAAATCAAGTACAACTGCGCGATTATAGCGAAAGAGGTTCCCACGAAGAATTAGGCATTATTAAATCTGCTAATAGCTATCAGCTAATGGCTAATGGAACAATTAGCAATGAACAATTAGCAATTAGCCCTACATTAATTGACATCCTTCATCGCCTGCTGTACCTAGCAGAGAAGAAACCCCAAGATATTTCTAGCTTTATTGCCCTAGCCCAACCTGATGCTAACCAACTGCGCCTCGTCGCCCAAGCTTTAGCTGGACGTACCCTAATTGCTAACACTGGGCAAGAAGTTGCCATCAACCGTACCCAAGAGCAACGAGCTATAGACACTCTACTGGCTTCGTGGAAACGGCTCATAGAAGACAATCTTTTCACCCAAAGCAAATAGCTAATAGCTAATGGCTAATGGCTAATGGCTAATGGCTAATGGCTAATGGCAATGAACAATTAGCAACGAACAATTAGCAATCTATATGGGAAAACCTAATTTTGAAAAGTTACAAGTATATCAATTGGCTGAGAAACTAGCAGATGAAATTTGGCATCTGGTTGAAGCTTGGAATCAATTTGCTAAAGATACGGTTGGTAAGCAAATTGTTCGTGCTGCCGATAGCATTGGTGCAAACATTGCAGAGGGTGAAGGACGATATAACTTTCAAGACAATCGACGTTTTGTGAAAATCGCTAGAGGTTCTTTAAATGAAACAATTCATTGGTTGAGACGAGCATATACTCGAAATCTCTTAACCAAAGAACAAGTAAACACAATCAAACCAATAATTGACGAACTATCCCCCAAACTTAACGCCTACTTAAAATCTATCGGCAATTAACAACTAACAAGTAGCAATTAGCAATTAGCAATTAACAATGAACGCTTATCAACTAAAACCTTGGACTCAAATTGTTACCCCACACCCAGATATTTTAGAAGGTAGATTAGATACCTCACACTATGCCGCTAGCTTGGGTGCAGTCATTCGTCAAGACTCGACTTGTCCTAGAGTTTATCGCGATGCCCGTGAGTTTTTTAAAGCAACTTATCTCACCAAAGAGTTAAGAAAGCTGCTGGAAGACGTACTTAGGGGATTGCAGGGAGAAAGGGGCGATCGCGTTTTACAATTGCGTACTCCCTTTGGTGGCGGTAAAACTCACGCCCTCGTCAGTCTTTATCATATTGCTACCAGTCGCGATCGCTTGCAAGATTTTCCAGATTTATCCACATTACCTAACCCTGGACAGGTAAAAGTTGCCGAGTTTATTGGCAACGATTTAGATCCGACTATCGGAATTCAAATTGAAAATGGTTCTCATATTTTAACTCCTTGGGGACATTTAGCATGGCAGATTGGCGGTGCAGAAGCTTATGCTTTGGTAGAAACAGCCGATCGACAACGTATTGCCCCTGGTAATGATGTATTGAGGAAAATTTTTGGCAATAAATCCATTCTACTGTTGATGGATGAAGTTCTCGTCTACGTCTCTAATGCTATGGGTTTAGTCGTAGGGGATTCAACTTTTGGTCGCCAAGTTTTGACTTTCGTACAAAAGCTAACTGAAGTTGTGCGAGAATTGCCCAAAACAGTCTTAGTTTACTCATTACAAGCTAGCGTTCAAGAAGCGGTAGGCGATGAAGGACTCCTAAATATCTTAGATAAATTAGTCAGCCGCATTGATGCTAAAAAAGAACCCGTTTCTGGTGACGAAGTGATGAAAGTGATCCAGCGGCGGTTATTTACCAACGTGGGAGATCCAGCAGTCATTCAGGAAATCGCCCTTTCTCAAGCAGAACTGTTTCGTAAATACCGAGAAAGCTTTGAAGATACTAGTCGAGGTAAGCAGGAAGTTCAGCAGCAAGCCGATCTTCTAGCAGAAAGAATTCAATTTAGCTATCCATTTCATCCCGATCTGCTCGATTTAATGTATTATCGGTGGGGTAGCTTACCCAGCTATCAGCGTACCCGTGGAGCCTTACAATTTTTGGCGCGGGTAGTTTACGCTTTGCACTCTGTTGGAGATACTTCACTATTGATCGGTGCTGGTAGTATTCCCTTTGATGATGAAGGAGTTAGAGGCGCGTTTTTCTCCCAAGTCAACGAACGGGAACGTTATATCACAGTTATTGCCGCAGATTTAATTGGTCGCAAAGCGAAGGTAAAAGCTGTAGATAAGCGGATTGCTCAAGATTCACCAGCATTGAGCGTGCTGAAAGTCGGAACTAGACTGGCTTCAGCGATTTTGATGTATTCTTTTGGGACTCGCAACGGTGAAGATAGAGGCGTAATGGAACAAGAAGTAACTGCCGCTTGCCTTGCCCCAGGACTAGACCGAAATACGATCGCCGCCACTTTGAGCGATTTGCGCGAACAACTGCTGTACCTACACTACGTCGGGCGACGCTACAGGTTTGAAACCAAGGCGAATCTGAATAAACTAATTGCGGATGAGGAAGAAAAAATTTCTGCTGATGATGTTTTAGAAAAAATTAAAACCGAGTTAAGCAAGATTTTACAAACTAGTCGCGGCAAAGTGGTACTGTGGGCAAAAGATTCAATCGCGATCGCTGATAACGAATCTAGGTTCAGTATCGCTTACCTCAATCCTGACTGGGCAGAAAAAAGCCGAGAAGCCGTCTTAGCAGATGCTATGACTTGGCTAGAGCAACGAGGTAAGGATAAAAGGGAATATAAGAATGCTCTAGCTTTTGTAGTTCCCCATAAAGCAGAAATGGATAAGGCACGTAAGGGAGCTAGAAACGCTTTAGCGATCGCCTCCCTCCTAGAGCAAAAAGCCAAATATAAGTTTACGGCTGAGGATATAGAGGAATTTAATAGTAAAGCAAAGGATGCTAATAGTGTAGTTAGTGCTGCTCTACGCCGCTTGTATGAATACATTTTGTTACCATTACCTTGTAAAGATGGCACTAATCCCATTCGGCTAGAAACGATAGATTTACAATCTCAACTCAACACCAGCCAGAATCTTCAAGACCGCATTCTAGACGCTCTAAAAAACCATGTTTTTGACACTATCAAACCAGCTAAACTATTTCAACACTCTGGTTTAGATGTCTCAGAAACAGGATACATCAAAGCTGAAGATTTAGCCGGTTTTTTCTTCCGTTTTCCTAATTTACCTAAAATTTTAGATATTGCAGTTATTCAAAAGGCAATAATAAAAGCCATAGAAGAAGGAAATTTTGGCTATATTCCATTTATTACCGTTCATTCAAATAGCAGTATACCTACTATTGAGAATGCAAATTTGATTAGCTTTAAGCGAGTTATTAACCCTGATGAGCTAGACCTGAGTGGCTATCTTTTATCACCTAAATTAGTTACTCAATTAATAGACTCTATTGAATCTAAGCAAAGCACAAGCGAAACAAGTCCTAATTCTGCAACTGAAGACAACTCTAGTGATGTTGTAGAATTTGAGAAATCCAAGTATGACTTAAACACGAATAGCTCGCAGATTTTAGCAGGAGAAAACAAAAAGCTGATTGAGTATCAAACCAGCAGCATCAAAAAGACTGTTTTAGATGAAATCGTCAAAGGTAAAAAACCAGCACGTCACTACAAGATAGCTACAATTGCCAAAAAATTTCAAATTTTCCAATTGTTTGAAGTCCTCCAAGCTTTGTCAGACAAAGCTGATGATATGGATATTCAGATTGAGATTCGAGCGCATACGAAACAAGAATTCGATCCCAACTGGATTCGCAATGCGATCGAGGAACCACTAGATGAAATGGATATTCAAGCAAATACTCATCTAGAATAGCTAATAGCTAATGGCTATCAACTATGAACCATTAGCTATTAGCTATTAGAGGATGTTTGGAAATACGGAGAAGGTGTCAAAAAGCTGAGGCAAGCCTGCGTAACATCAGTCGAATCATCGCACTATGAATAAATGCTTCTGAAGAAGTGGGTAATCGCTCGTAATCGGCATTGAGACGACGACACCAATGCAACCAGCCATAAGTACGCACTACAATCCACCGCTTAGGCAACAGCACGAATCCTTGAGAGCCGTCGGGACGCAAAACCACCTCTAAAATCCAACGAAAAGTATCGATGACCCAGTGCAGAAAGTCTTCACCCGAGAAGCCACCATCGACCCAAATGCGGGCAAGTCGCGGGAGGCGCTGGCGTTCTTGATGCACCTGGTGGAGCAACTGCTTTGCCCCTTCCCGTTCCGGCACATTACCTGCGACGACTCGCACAGCAATCAGTAATCCCAACGTATCAACTAGAGTAAAGCGTTTTCACCCTTTGATGCGTTTCGCCATCATAGCCGACGGCTTCATGCACCATAACGGCTGTAGGAACCGTTTGGGAATCGAGACTGGCAGCACTAGGACTGGGGGCGCGATCTTCCATCACTCTTCCCCATTGCACTAGATGCTCATGAATACGCTTCCAACTCCCGTCATCGATATCAGAAAAACGGAGTTCAATACTTTTTTAGATCTGTATCAGGCTGTTATCTTAGCTGACAATCCAAATGCAAAGACAATTGATATAATCAAGGAGGCAAAAGAATTGTTTAATGCTTTTGCTCAATTCGTATAATTTAGTCTAACGGCTGATGGCACTAGGTTAAACGTAAATGAGAGAATTATTCGTTTAGAGACTAGTGCCTGCTTCGAGGTTAACTTACTGAGTTATCGGTAAGAGCATGACGAAAGATTATCTATAAAACGCGATCGCACCCCAATCTGAATTTCTCAAACAGAATGCGATCGCCTCTTCTACTTAACCCCCCACAGCCCCAGAATAAATCAAACCCCGCTGCATATCTAAAGTCAAAATTGCCCCATCCCGAATCACTTCGGTAGCGCGTTTGACTCCTACAATGACAGGAATCCCCAAACGCAAACCCAAGACCGCAGCATGACTGGTAAGACTCTCATCTTCAGTGATAATTCCTGCGGCTTTGCGGATCGCATCGACAAAATCAGCAGAAGTGCGGGGCGCAACTAAAATTTCCCCAGGATTAAACTTACTCACATCTATCCCGGCGTGAGCTACCCGAGCGCGACCGCTGACGGAACCCTGACCGATGCCGATACCTTGACCGAGTAAGGCTGTCACCACTTCTACCTTAATCAAGTCTGTCGATCCCGATACTCCCTGAAGCGTCCCAGCCGTCATCACGACCAAATCTCCTTCTGTTAAGAGATTTTTCTCTAGTGCCACATTAAGAGCCGACTGAAACGTTTGTCCCGTCGAAGCTAAATCCAGTACCAGCAGCGGTTTTACCCCCCACACCATTTGTAACTGTCGGGCTATATCGACATGGGGAGTGACGGCAAGAATTGGAGTCTGAGGTCGAAATTTAGACACATTTCGCGCCGTCGAACCTGTCTTCGTCATCGTCATAATTGCAGATGCTTCCAATTGTTCGGCAATCTGTCCTACTGCTTGACTGATCGCATTGGGGATCGATCGCCGCGCATCTTTGATATGGGCTGGAGGCGAGGCTAGAGCCTGTTCCTGTTCGATCCGCACGGCAATTTTTGCCATTGTTGCCACGGCTTCCACCGGATATTTCCCCACCGCCGTCTCATTCGACAACATCACTGCATCCGTGCCATCCAAAATTGCATTTGCCACATCCGAGACTTCAGCGCGAGTCGGTCGAGGGCTGTGAACCATGCTGTCTAACATTTGGGTCGCCGTGATGATTGGAATACCCAAGCGATTTGCGGTCACGATCAACCGCTTTTGCAAGATCGGCACGTCTTCCGCTGGTAGTTCTACCCCCAAATCCCCTCTAGCCACCATCACGCCATCGCACAGGGGCAAAATCGCCTCCATCTGATCGATCGCCTCGTGTTTCTCAATCTTGGCGACTACAGGTACTTGTTTCCCTGCATTAGAAATAATTTCTTTAATTTCTAAGATGTCTTGAGGATTGCGCACGAAAGAAAGGGCTACCCAATCTACACCTTGATCTAGACCGAAAAGTAAATCTTCGCGATCTTTATCTGTCATTGCCTTAATGGATAGATAGACCCCAGGAAAATTTACCCCTTTATTATTAGAAAGAATGCCCCCCACAGTGACGCAACAGTGCAATTCTTTGTTACTGCGATCGACATCTTCCACGAGCATTTCGACTCGCCCATCATCCAGTAAAATTGTCGCTCCTACGGGGACTTCATCGGCTAGCAGATCGTAAGTCACGCAACTGCGCTCTTGAGTCCCAACAATGCGATCGCTAGTTAAAGTAAAGCGATCGCCCCGACCCACTTGAATCGAGCCAGTCTCAAACTTACCCAGACGAATTTTCGGTCCCTGTAAGTCTTGTAAAATTCCAACCGGACGATCCAATTCAAAAGCGGTTTGCCGGATCAGGCGAATGCTGCGTTGATGGTCGGCGTGAGTGCCGTGGGAAAAATTCAGCCGCAAAGTGGTTGCTCCAGCCTCAATCAATGCCTTGAGGACTTCTGGGCTACTAGTAGCGGGACCAATGGTAGCGACGATTTTAGTGCGACGAACGGAGTCTATTGACTGCATGAAGGCAACTTTCAAGGGGATAACAAACTACAGATCGTACTGCGATCGGTATATCACCCGATCGCCAGAGAATAAATTGCTAGTAGCAGTAGTAAAAATGACTCATGCTACACAAAACTTTAGTATTCTAGTGAACGTACCATAATAATTTGCAACATAATTTGCAACAACCGATAACAAAAGGAGTCAAGATGATCGCGTCGGAGGCAAAGAAGCCACTGACAGTTCCCAAGGAGTTTTTAGCACCTCCTGAGAAAATAAATCCCGATGTGTGGATGTTTCTAGTAGCCATGACCTTATTGGTATTATCCAACTGCGGTTACTGGCTGTGGGAGTGGCAACACTGGTGCTGCTTTACAATTAACGTTCTTGCCATTCATATGTCTGGCACTGTGATTCACGATGCTTGTCACCAAGCTGCCCATCCTAATCGAATTATCAATGCAATTTTAGGGCATGGCAGCGCCATGATGTTAGCTTTCTCGTTTCCCGTATTTACGCGGGTACACCTACAGCACCACGCCCATGTCAACGACCCAGAAAACGATCCAGATCATTTTGTCTCTACTGGTGGTCCTCTGTGGTTAATTAATGCTCGCTTCTTCTATCATGAAGTATTTTTCTTTCAGCGGCGATTGTGGCGAAAATACGAACTATTAGAGTGGTTTATTAGCCGTGCAATTGTCGCAGCAATTTTTTACATCTCAATTCAATATCACTTTTTGGGCTATATCCTCAATTTTTGGTTTATCCCAACTGCTATTGTTGGGCTGACTTTAGGATTATTTTTTGATTATCTACCCCATCGTCCATTTAGCGATCGCGGACGTTGGACAAATGCCAGAGTTTATCCCAATCCGGTACTGAATCTATTGATCGGCGGACAGAATTATCACCTCACCCATCACCTATGGCCCTCAATTCCCTGGTATAAATATCAACCCGCATACCATGCCACCAAGCATCTTTTGGATGCCAAAGGCAGTCCTCAAACTCTAGGTATCTGGCAAGGAAAAGACTTTTGGAGTTTTCTTTACGATGTCTTTCTAGGGATTAGGTTGCATCGGAAAGAGAGAACGAGTGTAGAGACGTTACATGTAACGTCTCTACACAATGACCAATAACCAACTACTAACTACCACAATTCAATCTCTCATACGCATTGCTAATAACTCGCTGACCCCGTAGAAACCCCGTATTTGCCCCAGGGCAGATGTATTGTAAGGTTTCACGGGTAAAGCGATCGCAAATGAGTTTGACGCTGCGTAATTGGCGTAACCAGTGGAAAGTTTTTGCCGTTCTCAGCGGTGCTGGTTCGCCTTGGAGATTGGGAAGAATATGACGACCAGAAAACAAAATACCCCCATGCTGCGGGTAGTAAAGGCAAGCAGAACCAGGCGAATGTCCAGGAGTCCAGATAATTTCAATGCCATTTCCCAGCTCAAATTCTCGCTCAAACGTCGTAACTTTTAATCCTGGCAACAAATAGGCTTCTTGTTCCTGAATGACAATCTCGCAGTTGTACGTTGCTTGCAGGTGTCGCGTTTGACCGATCGCACCTCTGTGCGTCATAAATAACCAGCGGACTCCACCTAGAGAATTGAGATATTCCCGATTCACTTCGTCCCAGCCTGGAGAATCTATCAGAATATTGCCTTGATTTTCTACAATAAGATAAGCAGTTCCTCCTAACGTCTCTCTATTGGGTGGAAATGCAAATACGTTATGCCAAATTGCTTGTGGTAGTTTGGGAGAACGGGTAGGTTGGTTTTGCAAAGTTCGGGAATGATTAGTGAGGGGTAAAAGTTAAATTGAGAGTCTAATGGTGAACTTATGGTGGCGAGAAAAGTTATGGCACTGGCACGGCAAATCGGAGGTGAAAGATAAGTTTTCTTAACTGACTTGTCTACATCGCCTAGACGCGATACCCACTCAGTACAACTGCAACAGACATGGAATTTTGGTTTCTCCTCCTCCTCGGACTATTTACTTATATCATCGTGCGGCGCAGTGTCGCTGGCATGACGCGGACACCCGTTTGGCTTTTATGGCTGGTACTGATGACACCAGCCTTAATTTGGAGCATATGGATGGCAGTCTACGGTCCAGACCAACCGCTGCCTATTGCTTTAGCGATCGGTCCGTTTGTCATCTGCCCAGTTTTGTACTGGCTGCTGATTCAGTGGGGACGGAGAGGGATGTCACCCGCGCCACCAACTGCTAACCCAGCAGCAGTCAATTCTAACCCAGAACCGACACCAGAACCGACACCAGTTCGCCCGATCGAGCCAGCAGAAGAAGCTCAATTGCGAGACTGCTTTCCTTGGTCAGCTTTCTACATTCACAACATTGAATATCGACCCCAAGCCGTGATCTGTCGCGGACAACTTCGGACTTCTCCGACAGATGCTTACGAGAAAATTCGCCGAAATATTGAAAATCAATTTGGCGATCGCTTTTTAGTCCTGTTGCAAGAAGGACTCAACAACAAACCTTTCTTTGCCCTAGTTCCCAATCCCCAAGCGCGAAAAGATAGACCAGCGGAGCGATCGCAGCTCTCTAGACCCTTTTTAGCCGTAGGCTTAGTTATAGCCACCTTATTTACAACTGCCGTTGTTGGCGTGCAATTAGCTAGTAGCAATAACGCCACACCATCAGCATCCATTACCCAATTACATGAAGGATTGCCCTATGCCATTGCTTTACTGGCAATTCTAGGCATTCACGAAATGGGTCACTATTTAACAGCTAGGTTTCATAAAATTCTCGTTACACTACCTTATTTCATTCCCATTCCCTTTTTTCCTGGTACGTTTGGCGCATTTATTCAAATGCGCAGCCCCGTACCCAACCGTAAAGCCTTGTTTGATGTTAGTATTGCTGGTCCTGTAGCTGGATTTGTGGCAACACTACCGCTGCTGATCTGGGGTTTAGCAAACTCTCAAGTCGTACCAATCCCAGAAAAAGCAGGAACTCTCGACCCCGATGCCCTCAACCCAGGATATTCGATTTTACTAGCAGTCCTGAGTAAATTAGCATTAGGCGCTCAACTAACGGCAGATAAAGCGATCGACCTACACCCAGTGGCGATCGCGGGTTTTCTGGGACTCGTAGTCACGGCGCTGAACCTAATGCCGGTAGGACAACTCGATGGCGGTCACATCGTCCATGCTATGTTTGGACAGCGCACTGGAGCTGCGATCGGTCAAATTGCCCGGTTTTTAGTTTTAGGATTGGCTTTAGTCCAACCTGGATTTTGGTTGTGGGCGATAATTCTCTTTTTCATGCCCATCGCTGACGAACCAGCCCTCAACGACGTAACCGAACTAGACAACAAACGCGATATCATCGGTCTGCTAGTCTTAGCTTTACTCGTTTTAATTATCCTGCCAGCACCCAGATTCATTACAAATTTATTGCAAATTTAAACTTGTTAATTGCTAATGGCTAATGGCTAATTGTTAGTAGCAATGAACTATTAGCTATTAGCAGCCCTAACGCGAATATTTAAACAGAAACGAGATGACACAGACAATTCAAGTTATCGGTGGTGGACTAGCTGGGACAGAAGCGGCGTGGCAAATTGCCCAGGCAGGAATACCAGTTATTTTGCATGAAATGCGCCCCTTGCGATCGAGTCCTGCCCACCATACAGAACATTTAGCAGAATTAGTCTGTAGCAATTCTTTTGGGGCGCAAGCAAGCGATCGCGCATCGGGATTGTTGCATGAAGAACTGCGTCAATTGGGTTCTGTGGTAATTGGTAAAGCTGACAGTCACGCCGTCCCTGCTGGTGGTGCTTTAGCTGTAGATAGAGGACAATTCAGCCAAGATTTAACTGAAACTCTCTCTCGCCATCCTTTGATTCAACTGCGACGGGGCGAACTTCAAGCCATTCCAGAGGGAATTGTCGTTTTGGCGACTGGTCCTTTAACTAGTCCCGATTTAGCCGCCGACTTGCATCGCTTCACGGGAATGGAATATCTCAGCTTTTTCGATGCTGCTAGTCCAATTATTGTAGGAGAATCGATAGACCGCGATATTGCTTTTCTGGCTTCTCGGTATGACAGGGGAGATGCAGCTTATCTCAACTGTCCGATGAATAAAGAGCAATACTTACGGTTTTGGCAGGCGTTATGTACGGCGGAACAAGCAGAATTAAAGGATTTTGAGCGGGAGAATGCTAAATTCTTTGAAGCTTGTTTACCAATTGAAGAACTTGCCCGACGCGGTGAGGATACCATGCGTTATGGTCCCCTCAAACCTGTAGGATTGTTTGATGCCCGCAAGGGAGACTTCCGCGCCCCAGAAAATCAATCCCAACGTCCTTATGCGGTAGTACAACTGCGCCAAGAAGATAAGGCGGGGCAGTTATGGAACATGGTTGGATTTCAGACAAATTTACGCTGGGGCGAACAAAAGCGGATATTTCAAATGATTCCAGGTTTGGAAAATGCTGAATTCGTACGCTTAGGAGTGATGCACCGCAACACGTTTATTAATGCCCCGCAATTATTGCAACCGACATTGCAGTTTAAAAGTCGTCCGACTTTGTTAGGTGCGGGACAACTGATCGGTACGGAAGGTTATACAGCGGCGGCGGCTGGTGGCTGGCTGGCGGGAACGAATGCGGCGAGAATCGTTTTGGGTAAAGAACCGTTGACTCTACCACCCACGACAATGATGGGGGCATTATTTGAATTTATCAGTTCTGCTGCCCCGAAACATTTTCAACCGATGCCACCTAATTTTGGCATTTTGCCTGACTTGGGCGAGAAGATTAAGAATAAACAGCTCAGATATGCTAAGTACCGCGATCGCTCTTTGTCCGATCTCGCCAGTTGGAAGGCTGGGTTATCTTTGGGATTAGTTGGGGTAATTTAGCGATCGAGCTGTAGGGGCGCACACCTGTGCGCCCCTACAAATTTATGACGATCGCGCCGTAATATTCTAGGTTAAAAAGCGCGATCGCTTCCCAATTAACTTGCTATGCTATAATATCCGAGTGCAAGGGCATATAGCTCAGTGGATAGAGCATCAGATTCCGGTTCTGAGGGTCGGGGGTTCAAATCCCTCTATGCTCGTAAAAGATGAAAACCTTGATAAAACGCCAATCCACGAAAGAACAAGACTTTCAGGGAGTGGTGCTTCAGGAGTTCCTTCACCCCCTACCAAAAAAGTTTGGGTATTCTTGGGGATTTTTGGATTAGCAATTGGGGTAAAACTGGGGTAAAGTCAGGACGGAACTGCAAACCGATCTTGAGATCGAGGACAATATCTATTTGGTGGCGGACGCTCTCAACGATGCGATCGGGGGCTACGCGATGCTGATTGGAGAAGGTTAACACTATCATGCCTAGCAAATACAGTGATGTTATTCCTCTGCTCGTTCGCGACATCCATAATCTTCTCAATAGCGAACTCAATCTTCCCACCACCTTTAAAAGTGCCGACCCAGAACCAGGGGAAGCATATGGACTGCTATCATGTCAAAACCTACGGGGCGAAGTGGGTACTGCCAATATTACTGTCAGTTGCACCTTCATCGCCAGCGCCACTTATCTCAACTATTGGGACGCGGCAACTTGGGCAATCTCCACTGCCATGAATCTAGACAACTTACTGCCCCAGATTAAAACTAGGGTAGACAAACGCGGTGTATTGAACGATTTTTCAGCTACCAGCGCCATCTCCATCGGCAGACCCCGCGCTCCCCTCAAGGCAGTGCAGGGACAGAAGAGTCATAACTGGGTAGTGGACGTGATGTTACCCTGCGCGATCGAATTGGCGATCTTTAAGGACTTGGTTTGCGGTCATTTATGACAACTGACTTTCTGCCCTACTAATCATTTGTGCAACTTCCTCACTAGCGTTTAGGCTCATAATTTCCATCTCTGGATGTTGTTTCCTGAAAACGCGAAAAACTTCATCCGCAAATGCCTGCCCTATTGCCTCTACACCAGCAAAATTAAAAATAACTATTTTAAATTTATCAACTCCAGCCAGTAACCTTTTTGCTTGAGAGCGCGACACTAATCTTTCGTCACCATGCTGAGCTAAACGAACGGGTACTACTGTTTTTGTAAAAGCATAATCATCACCTGACGAGAAACGATCGAATACCTGCTTAGAAGTTCTTGATGTATTGTTGCTAAGTTTCATAATGATGGCTGTTCCAGGCTTATACTTATCTCCTTGAAATATCCAATCTTCTGCTTTACCAAATTCATGCGATAAACAGACACTCCCAGAAAATATCGTGAATCGATCGAACATACGTGACGTAAAAAATATACCCTGCCCACTATGACGATCTGGGTCAGTTGTAAGCTTGCCCTTTGCCAATTCAAGGACTGCATGGCGCTCGTCATCCAGATGTAGTTCTCTCTGAATTTTCTGGAAAATTCCTTCTCCATCGTCGCGGATAATTATCTCAGTATCAATTGCTGTTTTCTCCACATAAATATCAACCTTTTTGCCAGACGAGTGATCGATGGCATTGTTCAACATCTCAGTAAATCCGTACAACCAAATATCTTTGACATTACTAGGCAAATCAGTCACTAGAGGCTTGATATCGGAATCCCAAACAATGTCTTCCTCAAGCTTTTTTGCCAGATGATATCTCCGCTTCTGTTCGACTAACGGATGCAAGTAATAACTCCTGCTCTTTGTGGAGCCTTTGACTTCTATTGCTTTCTGTTCAACAAGAGATTGAATATGCTTGTTGACAGCTTGCCTAGTAATACCGAACTCCCCAGCCGCCAAAGCAGCAACATCCTTTGGGTGAGCTTCTACGTTCGTTAAGATAAACTGGCGGATCTGTTCGCCACGCTGACGAACCCTTGACACTAGCTCTTAACCTCCTCGATTGTCAATCATTTATCTTTTTATTGTCAACCTTAATCGTTTTATTGTCAACCTTGCACTTTAGAGGGACTAACTTAATTTCACTACTTGCGATCGCATCCAATAACTGCCCCGTTGCGCCTTCGCCGTCATAGATATAGCCAAGGTCTGCCGCTATGGTCTTGAGTTTATCGGCAGTATCGGGTGCAGTTCTGACATTGACGACAGAACGGTTTAGCTTCTTTCTACCCATTGCTATTCTCAATCGGGTCTGGTCGCCCTATGCCTAAAGACTGCAATTTTGTTCTAATATCCTCAAATTGCTTGCCGCAGTAGTAATATTGCTTGCGTCTCATATCTACAAGATAATGTCCGCTCTTACCACCACCGATACGAAATAACTCGATTGCGATTTTAGACATAGTTAATCCAAAGCGGTGCAATCGGTCTTCTAGCGACAAAGATACTGGCACATTACGGGGATTGTAGAATATGCTGTCGCCAGGACTGAAATACCAAGTGGTTCCCTCCCGACGAACGGTTAAGTAATGCAGTGGGTGAACGATACTGTCTGACATAAGTTAAACTTAGGTTGGAAAGAAAGCCCCTAGAGGATCTAGAGGCGATTTCATTTGGAGATTAGTTGCCGTTAGAGTTGGGTTCCGAGTCCTCTTCTATGGCTTCTAATACATCCTCTGTGTAGGCAACTTCTCGATTACCTTGAGCCTGTTTGCGAAACCAAACATCAGCATCTAGGTACTCGAACTCAACTTCAGGGTTGTATTCCCCTTCCGGGTTGCCGTTACCGTTTTTATTTGGGTTGGTTATCTGTACATCACCTCCTTGCTTTTAGGGGAGATATTTTTATCTCCCCTAAAATAATTATTGCAGATTTCTGTTTAAGTGTCAAGCACTTTTGCGAGGTTGGGTTGTCCTTCATTCAGTCTTTAAGAAAATTCAGCGATCGCACTCATACATTCAAGTTCTGCTGCACGTCAGGCTAAGAGATATTAGTTCTGATGACAGAAATATGGTTAAGCGATTGGTTTGGGGTATGGCAGCATTAGCCCTACTGAGCGGTAGTGGTAGAGCGATCGCACAAGTAAGCGACGTAGAGCAGCAATACGTTGAAGTTGGAGAGGGTGCAAGGAGGATGCCCGTGTATCTAGACCTGGCAAGTGTTAGGGGGACGAATTTTAGATTGATACAGCAATTTGGAAATGGGGTAAGCGTAACTGATGTGGCGGCGTATTGCCAAGAGAAAAGACTGTTTGTAGAGTATATAGGTATTTACAATTCCATTGAAGAAGTCATCACGGAAGACAGCAACCGGAAAGAAGGAGCGGTAATTCCAGGCAAGCCTGCTACCGAAGCGATGAAAATTGTCTGCAATGGAAATAGGTAGGTTACTATCTCAGATTCCTCTCGACAACCTTAAAGACACCATCCAACGAATTGAGGATGGTGTTTTCGAGTTGCTGACCCAAAGCCTTGTCCTCCTTACTTTCCAAGTGGACGTGAACTGTATTTTCCATTTTCAAGTCTCCAGTTAGTTGAATAGCCTTGCTTGGCATATCTTCGGACACGGGACGCAGTAACCCAGTTCTCCCAAATGGAGTATTTGCAGGAGCCAAATTAGCAGGTGGATTATATACAGGTTGCACAAACCTGAGTGGATTTTTCAAGTATTCCTGCACTGCTTTTTGATAGTCGGGAGACGCAGGTAAATTGGGAGCCGGAGTGTAGGAGTCAAACGAGTAACCACTGCTTCTATACGGGGGCTGGAATAAGAAATTGCCATTACGATCGCGGAACAGCCCAGCTTGGTTTTCTTGGTTGAAGTTTCGTAGGTTAGTAATATTTGCACCCTCTCTGTAATCTCCAACTTGATCGATCAGTATCTCCTCTTTCAACGCCCTTGCTGCTCGCTGCTTGCGTGTTGGATCTGCCATCGCCTCAACATAGTCTGCCCTGGCGCTGTCATAAGCTAAATCCTGCTGTCGTGCTTGATTACTACGTTCTACGTCTGCCTGATACTGGTTAATTGCTCCCTGAGAATCCAGCAATTGCCCTTGATAGTACAAGTTAGCCCCAGCAAGAATCTTGACTTGCAAATTGGCATAGTCGGCAGCTAACTGAGTTTCTTTCTGTTCTGGTGTCAAGTCCTGTCTTGCTTCAGTTTTCTTGATATCAGCCTGTGCCTGGGCAATGTCAGCCTGATTTTGTAGTTGAGCTTGATTATTCTTTGATTTCTCCAGTTCTAGAGCGATTTCTTTCTGTTGGATATTCATTTCCAAGATATCTCGCTCTAACTCCTGCTGTCTCAGCAATGCTTTGATTTTAATTCCAGCAATAGCCTCAGCTAGTTGCTGTTTTTCCTGCTCGTTGGTCGTTAATTTTTGGATTATCCCCAGTTCGCCCTCATAGTAGTTAGCGAGTGATTGCGACAGGGACTTACGGACTTCGAGGAGCGTATTTTGCTGTTGCAGCGACTTGGATAGGGCATCTAGTAGCCCCTGCTGCTTGGTATACTCTAAATTCTCAAGTGCGATCGCATTCTTAAACTTCTGCAATCTCAGGTCAATTTGCTGCTGGATAACCGAAGTTAGCGCCTCTTGGCGTTGTTGCTCGTTTTGCGCTAATTGTAGAGTTAGATCGGCAGTTCGCTTTTTAGAATCGCGAATTCTTTGCTCGTTGGCTTCATTTCCCTCTATGCTCGTTTTTTCATAGTATGTAAAGGAATTTCAGCGACAATCGTGCAACCTGAGTTGGGAGCGGCGTTAATATTTAATTCACCTCCTAATACTTGGGCGCGATCGCGCATACTTTGCAACCCAAAACCAGTAGTATTTTGACTTAATTGAAATCCCTTACCATTATCCGCAATTGTTAATTTTAAATAGTTTTTCATAACTTGTAATTGAATTTCAACTTCAGTAGCTTCAGCATGTCTACTAATATTTGTCAATGCTTCTTGGACAATGCGGTAGATAGCTGTAGAAACTTCTATCGTGATGGAATCGACAAGTTGAATTTGACATAACGGAATAATCCCAGTGGAGCGCCCAAAATCCTCAGCCAAAGATGCGATCGCTTGCTCTAAAGAACGCCCTAGCAGCGGATCGCGCAGCGCCGAAACCGACTGACGCACATCTTGCAAAGCTTGAGAACCTAAATTCTTTGCTTGTGTTAGAAACGTGTAAGCTCTAGTAGAATCGCTCAGCCAAAGTTTTATTGCCGTTTCTAACTGAAGGTTGAGTGCTGTTAATGAGTGTCCGAGAGAATCGTGAATTTCTCGTGCAATGCGACTGCGTTCTTGTAAAGTCGCTTGGTCTTCAATTCTCAGTGCATATTTTCGCAGTTGTTCGTTGGCGATCGCCAGTTTTTCTCGACTTTGACGCTCAGCCAATACTGCATTCATTAACAACAACACAAAAACTAAAACTAACCCAAATAAGAAAGCTAGGAGGAGCGGAAAAAAACGCAACCGTTCTTGAGCCATTGGCGGTGCGGGAATCCGATGAAAACGGCGCTGTAGCGTTAATAGGAAAAAAGTAAAAGATAAACCTGTAATCAATAATCTTCCTGGTAGTTCAAAAATCAGACAACTTCGAGTGACTAGAAGTAAGTAAAGGAAAGGAAACAGACGGATCGCTCGACTACCAGTGAGAGAAGTAAATAAAATGAGTAAAATTTCAATCGCAGTGTAAATAACTTTGTAGATTAGCTTGCCTGTGGGTAATCTCAAACCCATTAATCCAAAACCAGTGATACTGAGCAGCGTTAGCAAAGGAAATCTGGGAAACCGGAGACTGGGATTAGGTAATAATTCAGTCCAAATTGCGATCGCCAATAATGCCCACTCTAGGTAGAGCAGAAATGGAAACGGGTGACTTTGAGGTTGAATGGGACGAGTCACAAGGTTTAAAAGTCAAAGGTCAAAAGTCAAAAGTCAAAATTGGGGCAAGGGAGAGGGGGGAGACAAGGGAGCAAAACAATTCACGCATTCAAAATTCTCTACACCCCACACTTCCCACACCCCACACCCTACACCCTTTCTTTACTGATAACTGATAACCATGACTAAAGTCATAGAGCGATCGTGACCTTTTCTACATGAGATTGAGCAAACTCGTATCTAAGATGGTGGCACAGAATTGGTGTGGCGAGTGTATTGCTGAGCGTGAAGCTAAAATGAAAACTGATTTGCCTTATTCAGGGCGTTCTCATTGCGCGTGAAAGACTTAAAGAAAGTAGGAATTACTAAGTGGTTGCTGGGGATGTTCTTGCTTGGCTTCGTAGCCGCAGGTAGCTACATTGTTTATCGTCAAATTGTCATTGTTCCCCGTCAAGTTGCCCAGCGCCAAGCCTTATCTGTTCCAGTAGAACGATTGAATTTATCCGTGACTGTTGCAGCTAACGGCACAATTAAACCAGAGAGATCGATTAATGTCAGCCCTAAAAGTTCTGGACGGCTGAAAAGCCTGTTGGTAAAGGAAGGAGATTGGGTAAAGCAAGGGCAAATTATCGCCTACATGGATGATTCAAACCTACAGGGACAATTAACCGAAGTCAGGGGAAGATTAGCAGAAGCGCAAGCAAATTTACAAAAATTACTAGCGGGGAATCGCGTTGAAGATATCGCCCAAGCGCGAGCTGAGTTACAAAATACTCAAGCAACCCTAGAAGAAGCAACCTCAAATCTGCGCCAAAACGAGCAGTTATTCGCCTCTGGAGCAATTTCTAGTCGAGACTTAATTACGTCCCGCGCTGCTTACAATAGTGCCAAAGCCGCTGTGGATAGAGCGCAGCAAGCTTTAACATTACAACAAAATGGTTCGCGTCCTGAAGATATCGCCCAAGCCCGCGCTCAAGTCGAACAAGCACGAGGGGCATTACAAAATATTCAAACACAAATTAAGGATACGGCGATCGCGGCTCCTTTTAGTGGCGTAGTGGCGCAAAAATATGCCGATCCTGGTGCTTTTGTCACTCCCACCACCGCAGGTAGTTCTGTTTCTGGTGCAACTTCCAATTCTATCTTGGCACTGGCAGCGAACAATCAGGTTGTCGCCAACGTATCAGAAAGTAATATTGCTCAAATTCGCATCGGACAAGAAATTAATTTTCGAGCTGATGCTTATCCCGGCAAAACTTTTAAAGGGCGAGTAATTCAAATCGCCGTTCAATCTACCGTAGAGCAGAACGTCACGAGTTTTCAAGTTAAAGCTGCAATTCTCACCGCTCCTCAGCTGTTGCGATCGGGTATGAACGTTGATGTTGATTTTAAACCAGGCGAACTGAAAAATGCGATCGCCGTCCCCACAGTTGCGATCGCTCGTCAACCTAACGGTACGGGTGTATTTGTCGCTAGCGAGAATAATAATCCCGTCTTCACTCCCATCCAAACCGGAGTGACTGTAAATGACAAAACCCAAGTTTTATCAGGACTTACGGGAACCGAAAAAGTCTTCATCACCTTTCCACCAGGAACTCGTCCCCAAACCAGAACGCCAGGAATCCCAGGTATTGGAGGTTCGCGACGGTGAACAGTTATCAGTCGTAGGGGTGGGTTTAGCAAGCAGATGGACAACCTCAACATCACATCTTCGGTTGTTTCCTTAGTTTTGACTTTTGACTTTTGACTTTTGACTTTTGAAATTTCATGCCCAAAAAACCATCTATCCCCAAGCAAACTAACACCGTGTCAACCGTTGAAGTTGTCGGGATGGCGGCGGAATCTTTATGGAACCATAAGTTACGCACGGGATTGACAATGCTGGGTGTAATTATTGGGATATCTTCGGTAATTTCTATTACTTCGGTAGGACAAGGCGTACAAAAATCTACCGAGCAACAGATTCAAGCTTTGGGTACGAACGTCATGCTCGTCCTCGCGGGTGCGTCTACGACTGGTGGCGGGATTAACCAAGGGGTGGGTTCGGCTTCGACTTTGACTTGGGAAGATGCTAAAGCAGTAGCGCAACAGGCTCCAGCAGCGATTGGAGTGACTGCTTTTTTACAACGTCAGTTTCAAGTTGTCTATGGCGGACAGAATATTTCTACTAGCGTTCTTGGGACGGATTTATATTACTCTGATGTGAAAAATATTCGCCCCCAAATCGGACAATTTTTT
The DNA here is from genome assembly GCF_032860985.1 of Chroococcidiopsis sp. SAG 2025. Lineage (GTDB taxonomy): Bacteria > Cyanobacteriota > Cyanobacteriia > Cyanobacteriales > Chroococcidiopsidaceae > Chroococcidiopsis. Next base: position 3,043,347 of record NZ_JAOCNC010000001.1, on the reverse strand, counting down.
ACTCAGGCAGATTTAGATGCGGCTCAGCCAGTTGTAGTGTTGGGTTCTAAGGTGCGAGATCAGCTGTTCGGTGCAGCAGTCAATCCGGTAGGAGCTGATATTCGCATTCAGCGACAAAGTTATAAAGTACTGGGAGTTATGGAGCCAAAAGGCGCGGTTGGAGGTCAAGATCAAGACGATCGCGTATACATACCGTTAACGAATATGTCGGCGCGGTTGGTAGGAAATAATGCTTTGACTGGAGTTTCCATCAACGGATTTTGGTTAGCAGCCAGTGACGAAAAGCAGTTAGATGCGGCACAATTTCAAGTCACGAACCTCTTACGCTTGCGTCATAATATCTACCCACCGCAAGCAGATGATTTTCGGATTATCAATCAGGTCGATATTATCAACACGTTTAGTAGTGTAGTAGGACTATTTACCGTGATGGTAGTGGCGATCGCGGGGATTTCTCTAGTTGTAGGAGGAATCGGGATTGCCAATATCATGCTAGTCTCCGTTGTCGAACGGACAAAAGAAATTGGTATTCGCAAAGCTGTAGGCGCGACTAATGCGGCGATTTTAATTCAATTTTTAGCCGAAGCGGTTGTTGTCTCTGTGGTTGGCGGAGGGATGGGAATTGGCTTGGGAGTGGCGATCGCGGCTACTGCGGCTAATATTTTCAAATTTCCCCTTATCGTATCGTTGTGGTCGATCGCGAGTGGGTTTGGGCTTTCTTTCGTCGTCGGACTGCTAGCGGGAGTCATCCCAGCTCGGAATGCTGCTAAATTAGATCCCATTGCCGCTTTGAGAAGCGAGTAAAAATCTTTTATTCTCTGCTATAATCGTAAAGCCGATATGCGGATGTGGCGGAATTGGCAGACGCGCTAGATTTAGGTTCTAGTACCGAGAGGTGTGAAGGTTCAAGTCCTTTCATCCGCATTCCCTCTCTCTTCAAGCCTTTAAAGCTTTTCTACAAAGTCGTAAGATCTACACAATTGGCATCAGGATATCGCCTCGAACTGATTCCATATTTAACTACACGCCAGGGCTGCTGACAACCACAAGAGCAGACAAGTAAGGATGCACTAGCTAGAGCGATCGCGATCGTATTTTTATGACATTGAGTTGATTTTTTCTCACTAGATATTTATAGTTACTGGTGCTTCATCATTTGCGATCGATTTAACTCGAATAATTATAAAAATAAAATGTATTTCCAATTATCTCCGATTCTTGGGCGCTGGGGAGTAAGGCTAGGGCTGGTTGGTGTGGTGATAGGGGGTGCGATAACTTCGTCAAGCTTCGCTAACGCGTTTGGAACTACTGCGCTGGCTCAGGTTGTTCCAGATAATACATTGGGTGGAGAAAATTCTGTTGTTACCAGTACCGATAGTGTAGATACGATCTCCGGTGGGGCAACGCGAGGGGGAAATTTATTCCACAGCTTTCAACAGTTTTCTGTTCCCACCAACGGAGCAGCTATTTTTAACAATGCTACAAATATTCAAAATATCCTCACCAGGGTTACGGGTAGCTCAGTTTCTAATATCGATGGTTTGATTCAAGCCAATGGAGCAGCTATTTTATTTTTGCTCAACCCCAACGGTATAGTTTTCGGTCAAAATGCCAGGTTGAATATTGGCGGCTCGTTTATTGCGACGACGGCTAGCAGTATCAACTTTGCTGATGGAACGCAGTTTAGTGCTATTCCTGGTACAGGTGCGCCGCTGTTAACCGTGAGCGTTCCCTTGGGTTTACAATTTGGTACTGGTTCGGGGAATATCATCAACCGTGCTAGCGGCGTAGGTTTGCAAGTGCAGCCTGGGAGGACTATAGGATTAGTTAGTGGCAATATTAATTTAGAAGGAGGAAGATTAACTGCTGAAGGAGGACGAATTGAACTAGGCGCAGTTGCAGCCCCAGGAGTTGTAGGAATCAATCCTGATAGTAGTGGCTTCCGCTTCAGTTTTCCTACAGATTTAGCCTTGGCAGATATATCTCTATCCAATACAGCTTTAGTTGATGTTAGGGCTGGAGATGGTGGTAGTATCGCTGTCAATACCCGCAATTTAGCTCTGTTTGGCGGGAGTGCATTAGTTGCTGGCATCGGAGGAAATTAGGGATCGGCTGACGCAGTAGCAGGGGATGTAGATATTTACGCTCAAGATACTATAGCCATTGATGGTGTGGGCGAATTTCCAGAAGGGATTTTTAGTAGTGGCATATTCAACAATGTAGGATCGGATGGCACTGGAAAAGCTGGCAATATCAACATTAGAACTGGTTCTTTGTCTCTGAGCGATCGTGCTGTACTAAATGTCAGCAACTTCGGACAAGGAGACGCTGAAACTATATTTGTGCAAGCAGATAGTTCTATTTCTCTATTAAATAGCAATATCTTCAGTAATGTCTCCGGTGGGGCTGTAGGCAACGGCGGCGTGGTTAACATCAGCGCTGGTTCGCTTTCCTTGATAGATGGCTCTCAAATTGTTGCTGCTGTGGGAGATGGTTTAGATAGCCTGTCAGGTGGACGTGGTAATGGCGGAAATGTAAACATCGACGTGCGTAACTTCTTCAGCGCAGATGGCACTAACGGCGACGGTCTTTCTAGTGGAGTTTTTACCAGTGTAGGCTCTGGAGCTGTGGGCAAAGGGGGGAATGTTGATATTAGGGCTAGTTCACTATATTTTACAAACGGAGCTTTCATATTTGCTAGCACTTTCGGTCAAGGAAATGCAGGCGATGTGACAATAAATGTTCGCGACGGCATTACCTTTGCTGGCTTTAACAGTTACGGATTTTCTGCTGGAATCTTTAGCACTGTAGAGACAGGAGGTGTTGGCAACGGTGGTGACATCAATCTCAGGTCTGGAAGCCTATCACTAACTGATGGCGCTCAAATAGGAGCGTCTACCTTCGGTCAAGGGAATGCAGGCAATGTCGCTCTTGATGTGAGCGACACGATTTCCCTTCAAGGATCGAGTAGCGATGGTTTTTCAGTGGAATTTTCAGTTTTGTAGGACAAGAAGGCAGAGGCGATGGCGGTAACATCACGCTTAGGGCGCGATCGCTGTCTCTGACTAATGGTGGTTCCTTGAATACTTCTACCATTAGTCAGGGTGATGCAGGCAACATCAATATCACCATAGCTGATACCTTATCTCTGACTAATGGTAGCGCAATCACTGCTAACAGCTTTCTAGGTGCTGAGGGAGATGCTGGTAGCATTAATGTAGCAGTTCGCTCCCTCAATCTAGATAACGGCAGCATCTTTGCTCAATCCATATCTGGTAATGGCGGAGATATTAAATTAGAGGCAGGGCAGCGTGTAGGATTACGCAACGGAAGTCAAATAACTACCTCAGTAGGCACGGAACAGAAACCAGGTAATGGAGGTGATATTACAATTAACTCTCCTCTGGTCATAGCGAATTTTAATGGTAATAACGATATTATTACTAATGCTTTTCCTGGTGGCTCAGGCGGTAATATCAGGTTTGAAGCCCAAAATGTTATCGGATTCTTACCACTTATCAGTCGCCAAACAGTTTTGTCTCTATTTGGAACTAATCCTACAGCTGAAGAAGTTAAAAACTTTTTGAATAGTTCACCTAGTAATGATGTTGCATCCCTGTCTGGCTCACAAGTCGACTTCAATTCTGGTGAAGTAGTCTCTGTCTCTGATCTTGCCGAACTACCCACAACACCAGTAGATGCATCCACTCTAGTTGCATCTGGTTGTCCATCTGGAGCCGAAAACCGCTTTGTTGTCGCCGGACGCGGCGGCTTACCTCCCGCACCTGGGGATAAACTCAGCACTGATGCCCTCCTCACCGATTGGGCAACTCTAGAAACACCAGAAACTGAAAACCGTGCTGCGGTAGAAACAACTACCCCAGAAACAGCTAATACTACAGCCACTTCCCTAGTAGAAGCAACGACTTGGCAATTTGGCTCCAAAGGCGAAATTATCCTCTCCAATGCCGATCGCAACACGCCAAATCAGTTGAACGCAACACCTAGCAACTGCCATAGTTCGTGACTCAAGGCGATCGCACTTCTATTCACCTGAAAATTTTGGTGTTTCTGTCCTACAATTCGTGTAGCTAAATTTGTGAATGAGGATGCCGTTCGATGACCGCTCGTCCATACGATGTCGTACTTTACGGAGCTAGTGGTTTTACTGGAAAGCAAACGGTGCAGTACTTTGCCCAGCACGTAACTCCAGGCGAAGTACGTTGGGCGATCGCGGGTCGTAACCGTGAAAAACTCGAACAGGTAAAGGCACAAGTTGGTGTCAATGTCGATGTATTAGTCGCAGACAGCCAAGATGCAACTGCCATAGATAACATCGTGTCCCAGACACGAGTATTGCTGAATACGGCAGGACCATTTGCTCTCTATGGCAATAAAATTGTTGATGCCTGCGTGCGCTTCAAAACCCACTACGTTGACATTACAGGCGAGACTCCTTGGGTGAAGGAACTCTGCGATCGCTACCACGACAGAGCCGCAGCCGATGGTACTCGCATTATTCCCTGCTGTGGGTTTGATTCCGTGCCTTCGGATTTGGGGACTTACCTGATCGTTCGCTACATCCAACGAGAGCTAGGAACATCCTGCCGAGCGGTGAAAGCTTACTATCAAGCTATGGGCGGATTTAACGGTGGAACTCTAGCTTCTGCTTTTAACATCTATGATTCCACCCAGGTAAGTCAAGTCAGCAATCCTTTTTTACTCGATCCAACCAGCGATCGCTCCCCAGAAGAAATAGAACGCAATCGAGATCCACAATTCCCGCAATACGATCCCGACATTGATACGTGGGTAGCGCCATTTTTCATGGGTGCGATTAATACCCGCGTGGTACGCCGCAGCAGTGCCTTATACAGTCAGTGGCAAGAACCATACGGCATTGACTTTACCTACCAGGAATATCTGAAGTTCGACCCCCCGTTAGGGTGGCTGCCAGCAGTTGGTATTACGGCTACAACGGCTCTATTTACAGGTGCAATCCAGCAACCGCCAATCCGTAGTCTGCTGCAACCCCTTTTACCCCAACCAGGTAGCGGTCCGTCGGAGAAAACAATGAACGAGGGATGGTTTCGCTGCGAACTTTTAGGATTGACGAGCGACGGACGCAAGGTAGGGGGACTGATCTGCGATCGCGGCGATCCTGGCAACCGCGCCACGGTGAAATTTTTGTGCGAGTCAGCATTGTGTTTGGCATTGAATGAAGACAAACTACCTGGCGGTTGGCAACGCGGGGGTATCCTCACCCCCGCAACTGGACTCGGTGACGTTCTGGCAGAACGGTTGCGCCATGCAGGTATGACTGTCGATATAGATCGAAATTTTTGCCAAAGGTGAGCGATAAAAACAACAACCCAAGACTCATTAGAACATCCTACCTTAAGTTAGGGGGACGACACTTATAGCAATTCTCGATTGCGTGCGTGACATTTGTAGGGACGCTTTCTCTGTGCGCCCCTACTACAGATCGTGTGTTTTACCCAATAACAAAGCACTTAATTGTCATCGGTCTCGCGCCATGCTAGGGAAAATCATTGGTCGGCGATATCAAGTCGTACAAATCCTCGGTAGTAGTAGCTACTGTCAGACCTACCTAGCACGCACTCTCGATCGCAACCAGCCTGCTAAGTGTGTGATTAAGCATTTATTATCCACAGACAAAATCACCGATCTCAGTTATCGCTGGCAACGCTTGTTCAGCCGAGAAATTGCGGCTTTAGAAAAACTCCAGTCCTATTCGCAAGTACCGCAGTTATTAGACTATTTTGATGAAGATCGACAATTTTACTTGGTACAAGAGTATATTGTCGGACAACCGCTAAGTCAACTCATGCCACCAGTAAGAGTCAAGTGGAGTCAGCAGCAAGTCATCGAGTTGTTGTATGAAGTCCTCAGCATTCTGGAAATAGTACACTCACAAGGACTCATTCACCGCGATCTCAAGCCTAATAACTTAATTCGCCGAGCATCGGATGGAAAATTAGTCCTAATTGACTTTGGCAGCGTTAAACAAGCTTGGACGCAGGTAGTGACATCATCAGGACAAACCCAAGCCAATTATGCCATCGGTCTTCCTGCCACCATAGCTGTAGGTACATCTGGTTATATGCCCTCCGAGCAAAGTCACGGACGACCGCGACCTAACAGCGACATTTACGCTTTGGGGATGATTGGCATTCAAGCCTTAACTGGAATGCAACCAACGCAATTATTAGAAGATGCCGAAACTGGGGAAATGATTTGGCAACATCTGGTAACGATCGCGCCAGAGCTAACAGCCATTTTAAATAAAATGGTACGCTACCACTTTTTAGAGCGATACCAGTCTACCACAGAGGCATTAAATGCCCTAGCGCCTCTAGTGGCAAATGCGCCGGAAAAAGTAAATACTGCTACAGCGCAGACATCCACCACAGTCATGCCTTTAGTGGCAAAACCAGCAGATAAGAGCGCAGGAGCGGTAAGCATCAAATACGAACGCATCGCCTCACGGTTAGGAACAGCATTGGGAGTGACTTCTGCATTTGCGCTGTTACTTGGTAGTTACTATGCTTTGCGACCGACAACAAATATTTCACCCACAATGGCGCGATCGCAAATTGTCGAAGCATCTCATACAACCGAGCCTAGCACCTCTCCTCACACCTCGATGACGCGCACCTTGACTGGGCATACTAACGCAGTGTGGGCGGTGGCGATCGCGCGTGACGGACGTACCCTAGTTAGTGGTAGTGGGGACAAGACGATTAAATTCTGGGATATTGGTTCTGGACAATTGCTACGTACCTTAACTGGCAATTCAGCTGAAGTCATATCGCTTGCCTTAAGTCAAGATGGACAAATGCTGACAAGTGCTAGCTACTCAGCTCAGCCAGCAGTCAAAGTTTGGGATCTATCCACTCAAGGATTACAACATGCAATTGGAAATGTTAGTAAAGTCTGGTCTGTTGCCATGAGTCCCGATCGCCAGACTCTTGTAAGTAGCAACGCAGACGCAAGTATCAAAATTTGGGATTTACCTACACGAACGCTACGCCGCACTCTTGTCGGACACGCGGACACAGTTTGGTCTGTTGCCATTAGTCCTAATGGTAAAACTTTAGTTAGTGGTAGTAAAGATCGAACGATTAAAATTTGGGATCTTCGTACCGGAGCATTACGCCGTACTCTTTTGGGACATACAGATCGAGTCAGATCTGTGGCGATTAGTCCTGATGGACAGACTTTGGTATCTAGTAGTTGGGATAAAACGATCGGAATTTGGCAGTTGCATACCGGACGGCGATTACGCACTTTGACCGGACATTCAGACTATATTAATTCAGTTGCTATTAGCCCAGATAGTCAGATGATTGCTAGTGGAAGTGACGATCGCCAAATCAAACTTTGGCAGCTCAATACTGGAGAGCTATTGACAACTTTTTCTGGACATCAAGGTAACGTAAATAGCCTCAGCTTCACTCCCGATGGCAAGTCAATTATTAGTGGTAGTGAAGACAAAACTGTCAAAGTTTGGAGTTTGCAAGGGATAAACTAATTTAGATTAAAGGCGATCGCCCCCCTCAAGCAAGCACCACTGAGATTGGTATCGCTCGTGTTTGCGCCTGTTAAGTCTGCCCTCAATAAGTTTGCACCGCTCAGATCGGCTCCACTCAAATTAGCATCGCTCAAATCTGCCGCAGTCAAGTCAGCTCCGCTGAGATTTGCGCCGCTGAGGTTAGCCCCTCTCAACTTTGCCCAGCCGAAATTAATCTGACTGAGATTGAGATGGCTGAGATCGGCGCACATGAGATTGGCATTGATAAAGTGTCTGTCTCCAACTACGTAGCGCCGTTTTAATGTCTCAACACTTAATTTGGGTAATAAAGTACAAGACTTACCGCTGTCACACCATCTTGCTTCCACCAAGCTAGCAGCAGTTTTAATTGCTATTTCATCTGAGCTAGGTATGACTACACTATTACACTCATCCCATCGACCGTCGAGCATGAAAGCAACATTATAGGCTGCATCACGTGAATCGAATAAGAGAACGCGATGTTCCCCAGAGCGATCGCTCAATCTAACGATCGCATCTCTCAACGATGAGAATTTTTGCAGTAAGTCTTTCATACTCTCGAATCACCCCATCACTAAATTAATTGTTAGCCGATCCTGGCTCAGTTAGCTTGCGGTGCAGTTCGGCGTTGACGGTATCGGGCAAAACTTTGCTCACCGCACCCTGAATTTTGGTCGCGAGCGATCCGGCAATTATACTATCCTTACCTTTCATTAGAGCTTCAAATCCCTGCTTGGCAACCTCAGCCGGATCGTCCTTCTGGTTTGCACCTACGTTAGTATCGTCCATTCCGGCACGGTGGAAAAAGTTAGTTTCAGTTGGTCCTGGCATGAGCGCAGTTACAGTTACGCCTGTGTCCTTCAACTCGTTGCGTAACCCTTCCGAGAAGGATTGGATAAAGGCTTTAGAAGCTGCATAGACTGCCTCAAACGAACCAGGCATCAGGGCGGCGATCGATGACGTGAAGAGAATTCGACCCTTGCCGCGATTCACCATATCCTTGACAACTCGTTTGGCAAGATGGACGGACGATACAACGTTGAGGTTAATTAGATTGAGTTCGTCTTGTAGATCGGTTTCGCGAGCAAAATCGCCGCCAACACCAACACCTGCGTTAATGGCGATCGCATCCACTGCTCGATTAGTGTTTTGAATTTTCTGATATAGCGCCTCAACACCGCCATAGGTAACGAGATCCGCCTGTACCGTCTCGACTTTGGCATCCATCCCTTCCAATGTCTGAGCAACTTCGTTCAGATTTGAATTAGTGGCTGTGATGAGGAGATCGAAACCGTTTTGGGCGAACTGTTTGGCAAGTTCGTAGCCGATACCACTGGAAGCACCTGTAACGACAGCTAGGGGACGGGTGAATGAATTATCCATAAGTGGTTAAAAACTGTATACTTCTAACCCTTACAATCCTAGAAACACAACCGTGCGATCGCGTCTTTCCAATGAAGTAGTAGTACTGTGCCTTTTAGAGGAGTTTCGCTCGAACAGCAGACGATCGCTGCCCAGAAAACCCCAAACGCCTGCTACTGAATGAGAATTGTCACCTCTTCTGCTTTGGTATGCAAAGCTTTCTTCACCTGATGCCCGATCTTCTCAATCAGCTCGTCAAAAGCCTGCCGCTCTTGGGTCATTTTTTCCCTCAGACTTGACTCTAGTTCGGGTTTTATTTTGTCACAGATACTATCTATTGTTTTATCTCCTAATGCCACAAAACGAATCCAACTAGGAATATCCAACTTTTCCTTAATCGCGTCTTCAATTTTCTCCCGATTTAGCCCCACTCCCCCACCAACGAGAGCTGCACCATAAACTAGTGCGATCGGCACAATTAAATGCCCAGTTAAGAGTAGAGCGATAATGCTACCGACAGTACCACTGCCAATGACCAAATTAATCGTAAATGCCACTGCATCAGCAAGGATAGCATTCCCTATCGGTAAGTCAGGATTGACTAGAGTTGGGTCGATGCCACTTTCTAACCTTAAACTGCTTCTAGGAATTTGAAACTGACGACAAATCGGATCGGTTCGCTCGGCTATTTCAGGTTGAATGCTGCTGTTGAACCAAGTCACGCATTTATTATCGATGAGTTGCCGACCGCGATCGCTTTTTAGCCACTGTTCTGCTTGGCTTTTCATCCAACTTTCAAGATCTGCAAGAGTGCGGATTTGACCGTTTTTCCAGTTTTTTAATCCAGGTTTGACAGCATTTTCAATCAAAGCTACTGATAATGGCTGAGTTATTAGCTCAATTAGCTGTGGAATATTTTTGGCGATCGCCTCTTTCAGCTGGTGCGAGTCGTATAGTTTGTCAACTTCTGCTTTAAATGCACTAGCGCGTAGTTCCCATCTTCCTACTCGTGCTAGACCTAATGCAATGCATCGTTCTGGTTCTGGATCGGGACGAACTTGAGTTTCGGGTTCGGGAAAAATTTCTTCGCAAATTTGGCGCGTAAAACTCATGCGAGATGCACCACCGGTCATCAATAAAACTTTGGGCGTTACACCAAGTTTTTCTAGCTTTTCCTTTGCTTCATTGACTGTCTGACGATACAACTCTTGCCAACTTTTATTTCCTAGTTCGGGTAGAGGCTGATTTAAAATTTCTGCAATAATTTGCTGATTGACTTTAGGAATGAAAAAAATCTGTTCGTTAATCGACTCAAAACCGCGTGCGAAGGATTGAGGATCGCTGTATATCTGTTCGTTAGAAAAGTAATCTTCTTTCGCTTTACGACAGGCAAGTTCGCACCGCGCTTGATGATGAGGGTATTCTGCAAACACTTTTTCTAGTAAAACTTTCTGTTCGTGGTTAGCAAGAGTACGAGCAAAAATCGCTCGGTCGATCGAACTAGCTCCTAAAGCATTACTGCCAAAATCTAGTGGAATTTCGTGAAAGCTTTTAACTAAGGTAAAATCTGTAGTTGAAGAACCAATATCGACAATTAGCACTGATGATTTGAGCTGGTCGTAGCCAAACTTACCGACTTCTTTGGCTTGCATGAAAGCAGCTCGCGATTCGGGTACGACACTTAATAATGGAATGCCAGTTGACTCTAATAAATGCTGGTATTTTTCTCGCTCGTCCAAAGTCCATCCTGAAGGACATCCAACATAGAAATGGCTATTAATTCCACCTTCAATTTGTTTGCTTTCTTTAAGCAGGCGATAGTAAGTTTCTAGAAATCTACTGATTGTTTCTCTAGAATTAAGGTCGTCGTCTGGCTTTTGCTTAAAAGTAATTTTCAGTTGAGTCACGCCAGCTTGAATTAATGCTTGGTCTCCCACAAGATAGCCTAATTCGGGATGCCAGCCAAGAGCGGTAATTTGGTTCTTCTTATGATTTATTTCCAACATTTGCGGAGACTCAATACTTTGAGCTGGCGCTTTAGCTACAGCCGTTTCACCATGTCCCAAATCAAAACCTATTACCTCGATAACTTTCACGTTCATAGTGTTATTTATAGTTAATATTTAATCTTAATCTCGCTCGCAGTTGAATGTGATGTTAGACCAACTCACGATGACACAATATTTTCATTTTCAGTTTTACAAAGAGCTGGCTCAATCACCCTACCGCGTAGCAGCAGGCGATCGCCCTTCCATAAGGCAGGAGTTATAGTAATGTATTCTTGAGCCGAGCGGTCTATATTTGGCTCGAAGTCAAAATACTCGCGACGGCTAGATTCGTCATGCGGTCGGTACATCTGAATTCTAATTCCCTGCTCCATTAAAATTTGCGGCAGAAGCTTTGTAAGTTCGAGCGTCATTTGCGGTTGAGCCAGAAATGACGCGCCACTGAGTCTTTGTAGAAAATTCAAAAGTTCTGGCAATTCTTCTATGCCATTAGCATCAATTGTCTTCTTATTTTCCGAAGCTGCAACGGCAAGATCGATAGTATTTAGGGCATCGCCTAAACTATTTAACAAAGTAGCTTTATCGATCTGCAATTTTGACGGAAGTGTTTCCTTCAGCACAGCAAAATCTAAGCGATTTTCTTGACTAGCATTGAGTTGAAATACTACTTCTAGTCCGACTAGCAGCAAGAGCAACAAAATTGCAATCCAGACTTGCGAAGAATTTGAATACGATGAGAATAACGCTCCTAAAATACCGATACAACTGAGTCCTTGTAGCAGTTTTAAAATCAAGTTTTTTGGAGAAAACTTAGGAGTTTGACTAAAAATTTGTCCCCGTTCTATACTTAAATCTTGCGTAGAATCGATTGCAGTCAGAGTATTTAGAGACTGGCGCAGCACTTCTAAAAAAAAGGAAGCCAAACGCACCTGAGCGATACTGAGTTCGCCAAGATAACTTCTTTCAAGTTCATCAAGTCGGTTCTGCACCACCTTAACTACTTGCTCTAAGCTAGTCGCTCTCTCGATGTCTGAGTGTAGATCGCTGCGGCTTTCGTTAAAAAGTGTTGTGAGTGTCTTCATTGTGCTAGACGAAGCTTGGGGAGCTATAGTGCCTCTCTAAAAACGGTAACTTCTTCAATAGGCTGACGACCACTAACTCTAGGGTTACTTTTATTAGTCGGTGTGTTAGGGAAGATCTGGGGGGCGATCGCATTCAATATTTAGATAAGGCTCGATCCCCCCAACCCCCCTTGAAAAAGGGGGCTATAATTCGCAAATAATAAGGGGTGCAGTTATAGAAACGCACCCCAGGTTTAACATAGAGATTTAAATTTAGAATTGAACCGTTGTTACTTATATCTTCAAAACTCGCCAGCTCGATTCCAGAAAATAATGATACAAAGAACCCTGACCTCTGGTGGAGGTATCTAGAGTAAAGTTGTAGGCATAGTAGAACTGCTTTGTACTTTTGGCAACAACCAATGACTACGAGCAATTCGCATCTAGATGCAGTATTGCAGCGCTCAAACCCCCTCGTTCAGGTGTTTGCAGATGACGGTAGATTTCCGAACAATGAAAAACTGCCTCTAGTTCTGTACCAAAATGCGGTGAAGTTACCCCAAAAAGATCCAGCCGCAACCTTCGAGGTGATATTCCATGCTAATAAATGGAACGGCTCTTGGCGCAATGGCATTTATCCTTACCATCACTATCACAGCACTGCTCACGAAGTGCTGGGTATATCTCGCGGTGAGGCTTCTGTCCAACTTGGCGGCGATCGCAATGGGCAAACGTTTGAAGTTCGGGCTGGAGATGTCATTATCATTCCTGCTGGAGTCGCACACAAAAATCTAGGTTCTAGTCCCGATTTTCAAGTTGTGGGAGCCTATCCGCAGGGACAGACATGGGATATGAACTATGGAAAACCAGGCGAACGTCCCCAAGCAGAGAGCAACATCGCTCAAGTGCCTCTGCCTCAAACCGATCCAATTTATGGCAAGGATGGACGGCTAGCTAAATACTGGCATCTACAGCAAGCAAAGGTGTGAGTCATGAGCCAGATTACAATCCCAAATACAGAGTTTTACAGTTGGAATAACTACCGCTGCGCTTACGAACACTACACTCCAGAAGCTCAAGATAGCACTCCTTTACTACTCATTCACCCGATTGGTGTTGGCTTATCGCGTCGATTTTGGCATCGCTTCTGCCAAGCTTGGTATCAAGGCGGACACAATAATCCGATCTACAATCCCGACCTCCTCGGCTGCGGTGAGAGCGAGATGCCACATATCGCCTACACTCCGGCTGATTGGGCTGCGCAGTTGCAACATTTTCTGCAAACGGTCATCCAAAAACCCGTCACCCTAGTCGTGCAAGGGGCGCTGCTACCCGTAGCACTTGAGTTAGTCCGGTTGCAAACTCAACCAAATTTCATCCAAAAATTGGTACTGGCTAGCCCTCCAGCGATCGCACTCATGACCCAACCAACAGGAGTGAGGCAGCAAAAACTGACTTGGAATTTGCTAGATTCACCCCTTGGCACTGCCTTTTATTTTTATGCTCGCAGACCGCAGTTTTTAAGGTCTTTCTCGACGCGCCAGCTATTTGCTAGTAGCGATCGCGTCGATAGTGAATGGTTGGATCTGTTGGTCAAAGGTGCGGCAAATCCCGCTAGCCGTTATGCAGTCTTTTCCTTCTTAGCAGGTTTCTGGCGACAGAATTATCAAGACGCGATCGCGGCGATCGCTCAACCAACATTAGTTGTTGTGGGCGATCGAACATCGAGTATCAGTCAAACAGGCAAGCAGGATACGCCAGACCGACGATTAACCGACTACCTCAAGTGCTTGCCTCAAGGCAAAGGTGTCAAGATTGCTGGTCGCAATGTCTTACCCTACGAGTCAACGACTGAATTCGTTGCCACGCTGGCAGCATTTGAACCTTAGTCAATTCAATTTGGAATTGTCAATTAGGAGCATTTATGCGCATTCATCATCTGAATTGCGGTTGTATGTGTCCGTTGGGCGGAGCGCTATTTGACGGCTTCAGTCGGGGTCTGAGTGCCTGCCTCGTCTGCCATTGCCTGCTGGTCGAGACAGAACAGGGACTTGTCCTGATCGACACTGGCTTTGGTCAGCGCGATCTTGAAGCGCCTTACTCGCGACTTAGCCCATTCTTCATTCAAGTTAATCGGATTCAATTCGATCGCAAATATACGGCGCTCCACCAGCTCGAACAACTCGGTTTTAGTGCAAATGACGTGCGCCATATTGTAGTAACCCATCTCGATTTCGACCATGCTGGCGGTTTAGAAGATTTTCCCGAAGCAACCGTACATGTGATGCAGGCTGAGATTGAGGCTACGCGATCGCGGCACGGTTTCATTGCCAGCCGACGCTATCGTCCTGGGCAGTGGGATGAGGTCAAAAGCTGGAAGTATTATTCTGCCGGAGGTGAACCTTGGTTCGGCTTTGAGGCAGTGCGCAACCTTGAGGGACTACCACCAGAGATCCTGATGATCCCGCTCGTCGGTCACACGCGGGGTCATGCTGGGATTGCGATCGACACGCCCGAAGGCTGGCTGCTTCATGCAGGCGATGCCTACTTTTATCGACATGAGATGGGTTCGCCTCAGCGTCGCTGCACGCCTGGTCTGCGCGCCTACCAGTGGATGATGGAAGTCGATCGCCAAGCCCGCATCTACAACCAGCAGCGGTTACACGCACTGTCCCTCGAGCGCAGCAAAGACGTGCGCCTCTTTTGCAGTCACGACGCTGTTGAGTTTGAGACATTCGCCAAGCGATCGGATTGATGAGCTAGACAAATTCAATTACAAATTGTCCGCCGCTTTGCTCAATAGGTCGTCTAGCTCCGCCTGCATGTGGCTGCAAACCCTTTCATAACAAGCATCTACATAGTCGCGATCGCGTGCGGCGGTACGCCCGTAACGCTCGAATACAACTGGCGCACAAACACGAGTATGAATCTGCACGGGAAACGGGAAATTGGGAATTGGACCAATTCCAACACCCCAAGGTAGCCCCAGAAAAATTGGAAACACGCCTGTATTACCGTCAAGCGACAAGGGAAAACCCCACTCTTGTAGGTGTTTCACCTGTGAGTAAAGATCGGTCAAGATAATTAGAGTTTCATGAGCGCCGTGGGAAACCAGCGGTACGATTGGTGCTGATTCGATCAGAGCTAACTTGATAAACGCTTTATTGTTTGCCAAGTAAATTCGGTTTCGCCAAGCATAAGGACGAAACAAATCTTTTGCTCCGCCTGGATAGACGAGTAGCGCTGCATCTTTTGAGAGTGCCGCACGCGCCATTTTTGGATGAGCTATAATTGCCCCGACCTGCGAACCTGGTCGAGCAAAAAGTGGCGTTTGCCAAGCAGAGGGATGCATTAAGGCATAGGCTAATCGTTCGTAGCCAAACCGACAGAACCAGTCATACAGAAACATTGATGTATCTGGGGAAGCCAAGCCGCCATTGTGCGAGCCAACGAGCAACACCTTACCTGTCGATGGGATATGATGCCAACCATCGGTTTGCACTCGGAAGTAGTTATAGTAAAACCATTTCCAAATTGGCATCCAAGCTTTAATCGCTTCAGGATTGCGCTCTGATAAAGACCAGCCATCAAACCTATGCCCAGAAGTTGTGGCGCTATGGCTTTTCGTGCCTGTGACAATGCTTAACTTTTCCAGTAAATCAGAGAGTTGTTGCGAGATTTGGTCATTACTGCCCCAGTTGCGTTCAAAAATGTTCAAGATGATTCCAATAGATAGCTATAGCCCTTAATTATTCTATACATGCCACCCAGACATGTTAACAGCGATCGCACTTCTACCACTGTTCGTCTCGGTCTGCATAGTCTCAAAAGGTGCTAGTAGTCTACCCCAACAACAAGCGCTCCTATTTCCAGTTTAGGCAAATCGATTGCCGACTAGCTTAGTTGTATGAAATTGATTTTGCATCCATGTATACCCCTTATCAATGCAATTCGGACAAGCTTCACCACAGGTTTCTCCACATTCATTACATAAAATTATTGTTGCTTCTTTTCTCTCGAAATCTCGCTGGCAGAAATAGCAACGCTGATATTTTCGAGAATAGCTCCTGTGTTCGATTTGAAATTTCATCATCTTAATCTTGCTTAACTAAATTTGTTGGCAAATCATTGTATGAGTTTAAAAAACAGCATTTTTTCCACGAAAATCCTTGTTATCATGGCAAGCAGGCAAAAAGCTTATATTTATTAAGCATACAAACGACTTGTCTACAGTTACGTTTCAGAAAATGTATGACTTCAGTTCTAGTTTGTATGACTTATTTACGTTATTTATAGCAATTCTCGATTGCGTGTATGGGTAAGGGCGCACAGATGTGCGCCCCTACAGCCCGTGTATTTCCCGCAAGACCGACAGTAGTTGTTATTTAGCCCGTCAAAAGAATTGTTAAGTCTTTTTTCAAAGACTCTTTCTTTATAGTAGGTAAAAGCCTCTCTTTGACGGCAGAGACTTGAAAGAATGTAATTAGTATTGCTGCTGAGTAGGCAACAAAATATTCAATTAAAAAGTTAAAATAACTATTCTGCTCAAAAAACTCAACTACTGGTATATGCCATAAATATATCCACATACTATTCTGGGCAATAAATAAAATCCAAAACTCTAATTTTTTAAACTTCCTTATAAATACAATACATTTGTCTGCTACTAGGTAAGCTAAAACAGTCATACCCAGAGCATAGGAAAGATAATACGCCGAAGGTGGATACTTATGAGTTTGCGTAGTGACTAATTCGCCCTGTTGAGTAAAGTAAGTTATTCCTAAAACAGCAAATGTTAATAGAGAAATTCCTACTAAAACCAAACATTCAGCTTTTCTTAATTGCGGGAGCCGAATGCCAACAGCAAACACCAACGAAAATGCTATTCCATAATAGACAAACAACGACACATTTTCTCCTAAATTGGTGGTTGTGTAGGACAAAGTTAGAGCCAGAAGCAATTCATAGAGTAAATACGAAAAGATTAAAATTGAGAAATAAACTCTATGGTTTTTGACTCTTTGATTCGCTCTTGAAATAAAAGGAGCTATTAGGGCGACTAGAAGAAATACTCGAATTATCCAAACATAGCCAATTCCCTCGGTAAGTGTATAGCTATCTAATATAACTTCTGGAGGAATTAACGCGGTCTTTCCTAAGAGTGACAATCCAGTATTCGCTAAAAAGTAGAAAGATAAGAAAAGCCAAACGGGAAAGAGTAACCGTTTGATTCTTTTCCAGAGATAACTTTGATAAGATTCTACTTTTCGGGATTGTGTAAATGCTAGTCCAGAAACTACGACCATTAAAACTACATCAAAGTTTCTGAGCTGAGCCAGCCAGCTTGGTGGATCGACGTGAGCGAGAATAATCAGAGATAAACCTAAAAATCTCAAGAAGTCTATTTTGATGTCTCTCATTTTCGAGCATTTCCTATAGACGTAACTACATTATTAGGCTAATTCCACCCAGTCTACAGCACCTCTTTATGTACTGAGACAACAGATAAACAATCTAAGTTTTGAGAAGAAATTGATCGCGCTGCATGTTTGCTACACATGTTATCGAAATTTTTGCGATCGCAATCGCAAATTGCAAAAAGTTTTCTCTTCTTTACACTCTTGTGAGATAGCGATCGACGTTCGCTTAACGATACGATCGCGCTCAATAATTGCTGCACGAGCAAAGCAATTATTGCAACTTATCTATGCAAAAAGTGCATAATCTCAAATCAGACAAGTGACAATTTCTCAGAATTGCGATCGCTAACATAAACTCAAAACACAACGATTGAGTAAAACAGCAACGACTGTGTAGCGATCCCCAAACTGCGGTTGAGGCTGTTACTCTCTGAGAAACAAACGTAGATATGTAACAATTTAGAATTTTCTGTTCAGAAATGTTGCTGTCCTTCGATCCCGTTGTTAAGAAGGTATGGTGTGCGCACACAACTAACTCGGTAAATCCCAAATTCAAGGAGGTTGTGTCATGGTAGATTCAATCGCGCTCCCAGTAGCAGTGTTAATCCTCGGTTGGCTCTTAGCTGCCGCTATTGGTTCTTGGGCTTACTTTGCTGGCAGCAACAATGAAAATAACAAGTCGTTTCGCCTGCCTAAATTCGTTATGAAGCGATAAGCGATCGGCAACTATGGTAGAAAGTTTCCCACGTCCTTCGTAGAGGCTGGGAAACTTTACAGCAACTCTTCATCCAGTAGCACCTGTTGATGCTGCATTGGCAATGTGATGATAAATGTTGCTCCTTGTCCCGCCGTACTTGTAGCTGTAATACTACCTCCATGCCGTTCGGCAATCTTGCGGCAAATTGCTAACCCCATGCCTGTACCTTCGTACTGACTGCGACCGTGTAGGCGTTGAAATGTTTGAAAAATCCGCTCCTGATACTTTGGCTCAAACCCAATTCCATTGTCTGCCACTATCACTTGACACGCCGCGATATCTTCTAAGTCCTCTGCTTCGCTCGGGAGTGGAGCTACCAGTTGGCTATAAATCTTGACTGCTGGTGGTGTTTGAGGACGATGAAATTTCAGTGCATTTCCGATGAGATTCTGAAACAGTTGTCGCATTTGTACTGGGTCAGCATCAATGGTGGGTAACTTGTCAACTTCTACTTTTCCTCCTGTCTGCTGCAACCGCACTTCCAAGTCGGACAGTACCTCTTGCACCACTTGTTCTAGATTCGTCGCTACGAATGGCTGCGCTCTGGTGGCAATCCGTGCAAAAACGAGCAAGTCATCAATCAAGCTTTGCATCCGACCGACTGCGCTTTGCATTCGCTCGATATAATCTCGTCCCTGCACTCCTAGTACTTCGCTAAATTTCTCTTTGAGCTGATTGCCAAAAACTTGAATTTTGCGTAGTGGTTCCTGTAAATCGTGGGAAGCAACAGAAGCAAATTGTTGCAGGTCGCTGTTGGACTGTGCTAAAAGTTGTTGCTGGCGTTTTAGTTCCTTCTCCGTCTTCTGCCGTTCCTCCAGTTCGCTTTGCAACTGTTGATAAAGTTCCGCTTGCTGAAGTGCGATCGCTAACTGTGTTGCTAATTGGCGCAGCAAGTCAATTTCCCATTGCTGCCATTGTCGTGGTGCTGCACATTGATTTACGACAAGCAGTCCCCATAACTCTTCTGTTTGTAATATTGGTACTACTAAGTCTGCTTGGACTTGAAAATTCGCCAAAAACTCCACATAACACTCGGTTAGCTCTCCAGCATAAATATCTGCTGTCGCCTGCACGCGACCTTTTTTGTATAGTTCAACGTAAGTTGGAGCAAAACTCGGGTCTTTAGGTCTGCTACCTAAAATCGATGTCCATTCAGGCGCTACTGATTCAACAATTACGACTCCACCCCAGTCTGGTTCAAAGCGGTAAATAAACACTCGATCTGCTTGAAGCAACTGCCGCACTTCTACTACAGTTGTGTTTAGCACGGTCTCTAGTTGCAAGCTTTGCCGAATGCGCTGCGCTATTCTTGCTACCAATAGCTCTCGCTGAGTTTGTTGTACTATCTCTGTTACCTGCTGTTGCTGTGCGGCACTTTCTAGCTCAACCAAGTGCTGACGCAGTACGACCAGCTCTCGAATCAGTTGCTCTTTTGTCTTTTGCTCATCTTTCATTGTCATGAATTGACGAAGACAGCTCGATCCAACACTAGAAATCCATCATTACAATTAGCAAGTAATAACGATCCTAGCTTTTGGCTGCCGCTATTTAGTGTCAAGTTTTATATAGTTGTGGCAAGGGTAACAGACTGCTCCAATATCAGCAGTTAGATGAATTGCTGGAATTTAGGGTGTATCGAGGCGATCGCCAAACCATAAGTATTACTCGATCTTCCATTCTTGATAGATAGCAACTAAATCCCGATTTCGTTCTCGTATAGCCTTTATTTTAATACGCATCATTAGAGCGTCAATCCGCATTTTGCAAGCTCGAAGTCGCATAACCTTAACTTCAAAACGTAGATTAGACAAATCGTCTTTCTTCTGGGAATACTCATCTTGAGAGAAAGTAGACACGATCGCAAACTACCTTTTTTACTCAAAAATAATTTTCAAACTTTATCGTTTTATGAAATACAAAAGGAGAATTGTCTAGTACTAAATGTCGAAGAAGTATTATTTTACGATCTGTTTAAGTATCTCCAGCTAAAACTAGAAGAATTTATTTGATTTTCTGCAAAATTAGTAGTTACCTCGCTCGTATTTGAAACGCTCGCCTCGTTTACCAATATTATTATAAACTCCATTTACAAAATTTTACAAAAACCAGGTTTTCACCTTTTGTTGTCTCAATTCTTAAAGACTAAAAGGTAATTGATATATACCTATATAAATAATGTTTTCAACAAAAAATTGTTGCCTAAAATACACCTTGTGTTTCTTAGCTCTTAATCCCTGCGTGTATTTTTACACATAAGTATTTACGCTGTTGATGAGTATATCGCACGATATTTATTCACAAGCATACTAATTCGATCTTCTTTAGCACGTCATTCTCAATCGCTAAAATCTACACGTAGTAATAACTCAGAACGTTCTTGTATCAATGAGTACAGAGTATTTTAATATTATGTTCTATCTCTAGATGGAAGGATAAAAAATAAAGTTATAGAAACCTGAATATTAGTAGAGATTTTTGCTTTTACACAAAGGCAATTCATAAAATTTCTCTTCAAAGCTCTTGGGTAAAAGTATTTTGAATGGAGATGTTATGGGATATACAATTATTGCTAATACTTGTGAAGGAGTCGCCGATTGCATTGATGCCTGCCCCGTTGCCTGTATTTATCCAGGCTCAGGCAAAAATGCCAAAGATACTGATTGGAACTGGATTGATTTTACTGGCTGCATTGACTGCGGTATTTGTTTGCAAGTATGTCCTGTGGAAGGTGCAATTCTTTCAGAAGAACGATCAGATTTGCAAAAAACTAATGCGTGAATTCATGATGCGTAAATTGGCGCGAAGCGACTCGACTTATTGGCTTCTGACTTGCTGCCAAACCTTTTTAATCAAAGTTTCCTCCTGAGGCGAACGGACTAATTTTTGCAGTAATGGTGCAACTCGATTGGCTTCTGCTGCTGGTACTCCAGCGCGGATAATGTTCCTGACAAGAATCTGTTCCTGCACTGGATCTCTACCTTGAGCAGTCAGTTGCAAGTATTCCTCATCACTCATGCCTAGATCGAGAATTTCCGCCATAATTGTTACGTTGTTTGTTGCCGCAACTTGTGGAGCTGCTTGATTTAATTTAGGATGATGCTACAAATCAATCCTTCATCAGTATTACTGCTGAGCTAACTCTTGTGCTTACCTCTTAGGTAGAAGCGTTAAGACTTTATCCACTTTACCCAGGCTGAATGTAAGTCCTCTTCTACAACTCCTCGCTTTCCAGAAGTTTCAGCGTAATCTACCAGTACTTTCAGTGTCGTTGTGTAAACACCATTAAGTATTTCGTGTCCGTAACCAATGACTTTACCGATGTGCCCTGTCTTTTGATGAAGCACACACTCTCCAATGCCGAACATAAACTTCCACTCTTTTGGTGAAATTAGTGAAGCACCTTTTCATCTCTTATGATGAAAAACTCTAAGTATTACAGCTTCATCCTTTCAGTCTGTTTTACCTAGACTGAAGACATATTTTAGTCTGAGAAGAAATTGTATTTTTCAATACAAAAGATGGTGATGCCTTTGGCGATTCGCGAAGCGACCATCTCACTTTGCCAAGGCTTCAGCCAAGTTACAGATGTAGTGAGAAAATTGCTGATATTCAAGCTTGCAAATCGATCCCTTGTTTCGCGCGGCAGCGAAGGCGTACAAACAGCGAGTGGTGGTATTGTATTTAGCGTTACAACTCAACTTTAGATCGAGCTAACTCCTTTGATAGAACCATTTTTCAACCAGCTGGTTCTATAGAAAGATGCAGTCACTAATAAATATTTGAAACTATGGCAATACATGTGTTATTAAAAAACCACTAAACAATCATGCGATCGCCAGACAACCAAACACCAAACACAGAAACCCCCGACTCTCCCAAGGATACAGCTCCCGAAATAGATAACCGCGAAACTGCGCGCCCAGATCCGGCATCGAAAACCCCTCCTGCTTTAGCAAACGACACAACTTCTCACATTAATCCTGACTCGAAATCTGAACCGATAACTCAGGTACAAGCAGATAGCGTACTAACCCGCGAGCAACTGCCTAATACCAAGTTTCGTATTACTCTCAGCATAGTGACTCTGGCAATTCTCGTTTTTATTGCTGCTCTCTACTTCGGCATCATTAACCCTTAGCTCGGTTTGGCGCAAAAGTATTGCCAATTTAATATTAAGCTAATTGTCGCCTTTTCCTACCCGCCAGCGGTATCCCTGGCGGCTTTTCTTGCACCAATAAAGTAAAAATCCCAGAAAGCTAACCAATGCCCAATGAGAGAAGAAAAACTATACCAGTTCTGTCTCTTTTAGGAAAGCTATCTAGGACAGTAAGTCTGCATGAGGCAGAGAATTCACTTATTTATAAATTAACTAGATGTATTAGAAGCTCAACACTAACTAAAGAAAGAGATAGTTGTTAAAAAGCTATGTTTATATGGATACAAGTTGTTGTTAGAAAACAACACGAAGTTTTACTAATTTCAAGATCGTTCTTCGCAGGCATAGGTAGTAGAGATATATCAACGTAAGCTCCTAAAAAATAGCATTTCACCTAATTGAAAAAGGCAAGAAATACTCATAAGAAAAAACCCTACCTATAAGATGGAAATAGGTGGGGCTTTATGTAGAGACGCTACAACTAACGTTCGTACAGTCTCAATTAAACATGTATCTCTCCTCTACAACCTCAACCAAATTTACCAGCGGTTGAAGCAATGAGAAAAGCGCCATATGTAAGGATGTAGCCAACCGCAAAGTGAACTAAACCAACCAGACGACCTTGAACAATAGACATAGCTACAGGCTTGTCTTTCCAACGAATTAGGTTGGCTAGAGGTGTCCGTTCGTGCGCCCAGACCAAAGTTTCAATCAACTCTTGCCAGTAACCGCGCCAAGAGATCAGGAACATGAAACCAGTTGCCCATACCAGGTGTCCGAACAGGAACATCCAAGCCCAGACAGACAAGTTATTCATGCCATAGGGGTTATAGCCGTTAATCAACTGAGCTGAATACAGCCACAGGTAATCGCGCAGCCAACCCATGAGGTAGGTAGAAGACTCGTTAAACTGAGCCACGTTGCCTTGCCAAATACCTAAGTGCTTCCAGTGCCAGTAGAACGTCACCCAACCAGCAGTATTGAGTCCCCAGAAAGCAGCTAAGTAGAAGGAGTCCCAAGCAGAGATATCGCAAGTACCACCCCGACCGGGACCGTCGCAAGGGAAGGCATAACCAAAGTCTTTCTTATCTGGCATCAGCTTGGAACCACGGGCATCCAACGCACCTTTGACCAAAACCAAAACAGTAGTATGGATCGCCAAAGCAAAGGCATGGTGTACTAAAAAGTCACCAGGACCAATGGTCAAGAACAGAGAGTTCGTGGTGTTGTTGATCGCCTCATACCAACCTGGTAAATAGGTCGCGCCAGCTGTGGAAGCAATGCTATCGGGATTTGATAACAGAGTGTTAAAACCATATAGAACTTTACCGTGGGAAGCCTGAATGAACTGTGCGAACACGGGTTCAATCAGAATTTGCTTTTCGGGAGTTCCGAAGGCAACCACTACGTCGTTGTGGACGTAAATCCCTAAAGTGTGGAAGCCTAAGAAGAGAGACACCCAAGATAAGTGGGAGATAATCGCTTCTTTGTGCTTCAAGACGCGATCGAGAACGTTGCCCTTATTTTGTTCGGGGTCGTAGTCTCGTACCCAGAAGATCCCCGCATGGGCGAACGCTCCTATCATAAAGGCGATCGCAATGTATTGGTGGTGCGTGTACAGCGCTGCTTGAGTCGTAAAATCTTGCCCGATGAAGGCATAGGGAGGCATGGCATACATGTGCTGTGCCACCAAAGAAAGCGCCGTTCCTAACGCAGCTAAGTGAATAGACAGTTGGAAGTGCAGTGAGTTGTTATAGGTGTCGTACAACCCTTGGTGAGGCAAGTTGAACTGACCTTCTGTTTCAATCCCAAAGAAGTTCTTAGCATTGAGCATCTCTTTGATGCTGTGACCGATACCAAAGTTGGTGCGATATTGGTGTCCGGCAATGATAAATATGACTGCGATCGCCAAGTGGTGGTGTGCCATATCTGTCAGCCACAAGGACTGGGTTTGGGGATGGAAACCACCTAAGAAAGTCAGAATTGCGGTTCCTGCACCTTGAGACGTGCCGAATACGTGGTTCGCCGTGTCGGGACTAACTGCATAAGCACCCCAGTCCCCAGTGAAAAATGGTCTTAATCCCTCTGGGTGTGGCGGAGTGGTGAGGAAATTACTCCAACCGACGTGCTGACCGCGAGATTCGGGAATCGCAACGTGAATTAGGTGTCCAGCCCAAGCCAGAGAGCTAACGCCAAATAGCCCTGCTAAGTGGTGGTTGAGGCGAGGCTCGGCACTCTTGAACCACGAAAGGCTGGGACGAAATTTAGGTTGTAAGTGCAGCCAGCCAGCGTATAGGAACAGAGACGCTAGCAGTAGCAGGAACACCGCACCCATATAGAGGTCGCCATTCGTTCGCATTCCGATGGTGTACCACCAGTGATAAACCCCAGAGTAAGCGATGTTAACGGGATAGTTTACCCCACCTTGGGTAAAAGCATCGACTGCGGCTTTACCAAATTGTGGGTCCCAAATTGCGTGAGCAATGGGACGGACGTGTAGGGGATCTTTAATCCACTGCTCGAAATTGCCTTGCCAAGCAACGTGGAACAGCAGGCTAGATGTCCACAAAAAAATGATTGCCACTTGAGCAAAATGAGTCCCGAAGATCTTTTGATAAAGGTTCTCTTCGGTCATCCCATCGTGGCTTTCAAAGTCGTGAGCTTGAGCAATCCCATACCAAAGCCGACGAGTTGTCGGGTCTTGGGCGAGATCCTGGCTAAACTTAGGAAATTTTGTTGCCATGAATTTTACTCACATTTTCTCTAACTGCCGATTTGAGTTGAAGCGCGATCGCAATACTTTACTGTAAATCTACGCTTTTTTATTATTCAACTCAAGGGCAACATAAATTAGCGTCATGGTGTTTTACACCAGATAGATAACAACATTTTAGAAATAAATTGGTTAAAAAAGAAAACAATAAAAATTATTTTTAATATTTCTATTTATCTTTGCTGTATTTGCTCATTTGAGCATAAAAAGTTTGAATTGCTAAGTAAATAGCAATTCAAAAAATTGAGGTTTTGTTGTTACTGGCACAAAACACTTTGTGCTGTTCGAGCGTATTATTCTTGCTTCTTCCTATGGGTAACAAACAAGATAACTACTCTTCAAAGCTCAATCCTCTAACTAAGGAAAGAGATAAATCTCAAGTTTCATTGTGATAAAAATAACTAGAATATTTACCTAGCAACGCAGCTAATGTTCGCAGTCATTGAACTGAAATCTAAAAACTAGCGTCTTCTGAGACTTTATAGAAACTCCAACTTGAGTTTGCCAAGCTTCCCCCAAGTTGATTTTTGAGAATCATAATTGAGCGCGCGTTCTACATCTGTCTCATAGTTCTGACACTTCCTAGAGAAACCGTAGTACAGCTCAAGCTTATTCCCTGTCTAGCTTCGAGCAACATTTCTAGCACCGGGCGATCGCCAAAGCAAACTAAGAGCCTTGTTTAGAGTTGTAACAATTTTCTGTAACGGTTAAGAAATATTGCCGTTACTTGCTGTAGTTGCTAACGTATGCATGACAGGACGAGATCGAGTATTTCTACTATCAGAAGGTTTTATGTTGCTCCCTTTACTAACATTCATTGCCTTGCTAGCTGGCATAGTTACTGTTTGGAGTAGCAAAGAGCGATCGCGATTGACTCAACGTGCTTTTCCCCGTCGTTCGTTCTCACTTTCATTCTCATTGTGGTCGTTCGTACTATTCCTCTTTTTTCCGCCAGCAGAGACGCTATGGGCATCAAAGTCCAAACCCAGCAATAGACAGAGGCATAACTACTCTGAAATTTAGTCAGACATTAAAGTACTCTAGAGAATTTGGATAAATTTATGTCACAGTTAGAGATTTTCTTCACCTTCAGTTTTATCTCGATTTTAGTTGTATTCCTCATCACCACTTGCTCTTACTTTCTACCTACGTTAATGGCTCTGTACAAAATTTTTGTCCGTCAACAGGATCGCCGAATTTCATCCAAGTATGTTTTGGACGATTTAAAGTTCAGTCTAGCCAACGATGAGGAGGCTTAGCAAAATCAGGGGTGACATTGTTAGATTTCAAATTATTAGATGTCAAAAATCCCGCCAATCTATTTGTTTGACTCCAAAATCAATAAATCGAAAAAGTTGGTAACTATTTACGTCGCTGCTGCGCCTGACAGTAAGCATCCCGTTCGGAACTGTCAGTTCCAGGTGGATAACTAAACGATTGTTGCAAAAATTGTGCAGTTTGTGCGGCAAACTCTTCGATTTCCTTTGCTACCTGCATCCGTTCCGCATCCGTACTTGCATTTCGCAGGCGCTCGTAATTGCGGAAAGCTCCCTCACGCCACTGCACTAGTGTCTCAAATCGCTGCCGATCGTCTTCATCGCCTGGTACATCTTGGTCGTCAATTGTCGGATCGAATTTTTCTGCCACTTCTGGGAGCGAATCCGCTTGCTGGAGAAACTGGTTGACGCGGGTGTGGTCTTCATAACTCACGGGACGACCCTTGAGATAAAGCTCGTAGAGTACAAATGGTAAATCCCGCTGAATATGAGCGTTAATCCCTAAAACTAGGTTGCCAGCCCCTAAAACCGAGCGGTTTTGGCTTGCATTGAATGCAATTTGCCAAACTGGGGGAACATTACCTTTACCTGTGTGGTAAGCATCATAAGCCCGAAAATAATAATCCGCAAACAGCGCATCTTCTCTAACTACCGCAGCAGGATCGCCATAGCCGATCTCGTCGAGCGTTTGTTGAAATGTTTCTGTAGTCCGCAGGTAGTTGAGTGCAAATACTGCATCATGGTCGCATTGCCGAGCCAGTGGTTTGTATCGTCGTTCCATCTCTCGAATAACGAGAGTAATGCACCGGGGCAATCCTTGCTCGCAAACTTTCTTGGATGCAAGTTCTTGGGCATTAACTAAAGTAGATGCTTCAGGGGAAAGAAAGAGTAGAGCAGTTACTAAAAAGAGTGTTTTCATTGACTCAATCTTGAAAGTATTTTATTGTCAACTCAATCTAGTATTTACAAGTTGCTCTAACTCATTTCTACATTTTCTTTATTTAACTTTACTTTGATTACAGCGATCGCTATAACACTTCTAAATGATTCGTAAATACCAAATGCTATTGTTGACAGTTAACCGTTTTCACGCATTGACACTCCTCGTCAGTCACTTCAGCAGAAAGAGTTCCAACACCTAAAATGCCAGAACCCTTTCTCTAACAAGGATTTCTTTCAATCGGAGCGGCGGGATTCGAACCCACGACCTCCACTACCCCAAAGTGGCGCGCTACCAAGCTGCGCTACGCCCCGTTTCACAGCTTAGATATCATAGCACCGTATAGGGTGGAGAAGCAATCACTCGACCGAAAGATACTGCCAATATCTGCTCTGCCGTACTCAAAAACATACTCAAATGGCAAGAGCAAAGAAAGGAACAGTATCAATGGAGATTATTCGTAATAGTATCAGGCTCAGGTTTAGAGTCGATGGGAAGCAGAAAGCATACCACCTTGGTTTGCACGACAACGATGAAGGCAGAAAGAAAGCCAAGTTAATAGGCAAGCAAATCGAAATGGATTTGCTAGCTGGCAACTTTGACGCAACATTTGAGAAATATCGAATTAATCCAGCTACAGGCAAACTCAAGCAAGAAACACCCAAAACAGTATCGGAGCTGTTTGCAGACTTTATTGCTTGGAAGGCAGAGTATATTTACAGGCGGACAGTCCAAAAATACAAAACTCTGCTGAATCACTTAGAGATGAGTGGTATTAGCACCAAGATAGCCAAGGGTTTGACTGTTGATGACGTTAGCTGCTTTTGCTCGTATTCCAAGCAAGCAATCGAGCCTGTAACCCTCAAGGAAAGATTACAGCTTTTGAGTGCGTGCTGGGACTGGGCGAAGTTGGAGAATAATCACTGGAAGACCGCTGTAAAAGCAATTAAAGTACCACCCAAGCAACCGCCTAGACCATTCACCAAGCAAGAGATTCAAGCGATTCTAGGCGCATTTTCCGAGCTGTCTCCTGGCTATCTACCCTACGTGCAATTCCTCTTCAGCACTGGGGTGCGGACGAGTGAAGCAATTGGATTGCAGTGGAAGCACATTGCCGATGACTGCTCGACTATTTGGATTGGCGAATCGCTGAGTAAGGGAGTTAGAAAAGCTACCAAAACCAATAAGGCTAGAACCATTCCGCTCAACCCCAAAGTCAAGCAGATGTTGGTAGAGCTGGGTAGAGGTGATGCTGAGGATTTGGTATTTACCACGCCTGCTGGTTATCCGATAGACGATGACAATTTTGCTCGTAGGTATTGGCGACCAGCTTTGAAGAAAGCAGGAGTTGATTATCGCCGACCCTACAATACTCGTCACACTTTTATTAGTCATGCGCTCCAGTCTGGTTTAAGTCCAGTCCAGGTTGCTAGTTTAACTGGGCATTCGGTAGAGATTCTCTTTACTCACTATGCTGGAGTAATCGAAAAGCCAGAGCTGCCGGAGTTGTTTTGATACAATTATTCTCTCGTGGTAGCAATCGAACAATAGCTATCATTTGCTTGCCCACAAAAATGTGTTTGTGAATGGCATAATATATCGGTTCAAACTGTTAGCAATGGTGCTAAAGATGTCAGCTCGAAATGTTAGCTTGCTCGACGAACTCATTGCACTCGTCAATCAAAAAGCCATTAAACAAAAACGCTCTTTCTCTTCCGTAGTAGTTGAAGCATTGCAACGACAATTCAAGCATCAACTAGCTAAATCAAAACCCGCAGCATAGCAAAAAGGGACAGGAGTTATCAGCTCTTGCCCCGTGCGTAAAAAACTTCTTAGGAGTTTGATTCTAACAATGAGAAATCTAGAACAGCAACGAGCATTATTACCCAAAGAGTTACAGGATAAGTTTGTTTACTGTCCTGTGACGGATGAGGAGCGGGCAGTAAGGCTCGTCGCCAATTGGTTGGATATGTCTTGGAAGTATCTTAAACGCCCACTGGGTAAGGACATCAAAGCAGATTTAGAAGAGATAAAACGAAGGGAGCAGAAATGCTGGGAAGCATACATGAGCCTGTCGCCCAGGATTCGAGAATATAACACGCTCACTGGAGAGCGTTTGCTGGAGGAGATGAAGAGAACAACCTAACCCCTAAAATTGATGAACGCCCCCGGCAAAAAGGCGTTCAGAAGAAAAATAGATTTCGCGTTCGAGCAATCACTTTCAATCACTCTACTAGGAAAATCATGACACAAATCAATACTCGGAATCCCCTCCAGCAAAATCTTTTAACAGAATTATCAGCACTTCCTGATGATTGGAGATTTACACCAGTTAACGGAAACAAGCAACCATATCTAGAAGATTGGCAAATAAAGCACTTCTCCAAAAAAGAGCTAGCAGAACATATCAAGTATGATAGCTGGTGTAGAGCCATTGGTTTGTTATGTGGTACACCTTCAGGAGGTTTGCTGCTAGTAGATTTTGACGGTGAATCCTGCAACGAATACTTTCCTAAATTATTTGATGTGCCTGTTAGCGGTCTGCCTGATACGGTGACGGTAACATCTGGCAGACCAGGAAGATGTCAGCGAGTCTATCGAGTACCCCAGGAGTACTGGAGCAGCATCAAGAGTAAAGATTTTAAAACTGGTGTCAAAGGTGACGACGGTAAAGACGAACAGATTGAGTTGAGGTGGGATGGTCGCCAATCAGTAGTAGCAGGGGCGCATCCAAAAACGGGTAGCTATAAATGGCTCCCTGGAAAGTCTCATAGAGAGGTTGCGGTAGCCGAAGCACCAATCTACCTAATAGATAAGATGAAACGTCCTGTAGACCCTCCCAGACCCGTCTACACGCGCAATTACAACGGCAATGGCGATGTTGCATTAGCTAGAGAGTGCTTGGCTGCATTAAACCCATGCAGAGCAGGCGTATACCAATCTGACGGTGGTTGGCTTGATGTCGGAATGGCATTGCATTCAGTTGGAGATGATTCGCTACTGGACGACTGGGACAGGTGGAGCCAGCAGTCGGATAAATACAAATCGGGTGAATGCGAAAAGAAATGGAGCAGCTTCAGAGGTAGCGGATTAAATATCGGTTCTCTCTGCTACTGGGCAAAACAAGATGGATGGAAATCTAGTAAACAAAACAATCAGGGTAGACAAGAAATGAGCGTAGAAACGAGAGAAGAAGAATTTAAAATTGCTCTCACAGAAATTTGTAAAGAAGAAGACCCAGATTTAGTAGCTCTAAAGAAAGCGACGGTTGCTACCAATTTCAAAATAAGCGTACAGGAAATTAATAGATTACTGAAACAGAAAGAGCAGGCAGAAGAGGCGCGGCACGTAGAAGATTATGTTTTCAACACCGACAGTCTTTTCGAGGAGGAGCTTGCAGAGGATTTCCTAGTTCCTGGTATATTACCCAGAGGTGGGAGCGTTATTCTTGCAGGCGATGCAAAAGCGGGAAAAACCCTACTACTGGGTCATTTGGTATGAGTGTTGCCATTATTTTTGGCAATAGTTGTCCGCCGAAGAGGACGATGCGTACAGGCACCAGAACCACCAAGAGAGTGAAATCTTTGACGCGCTCTGTCTCGACGTTGCGCTCGTAATCCTGCCCAGACAAACGGCGTTGGTTGTTGGTTCCATCCAAAAGCAGTTGCTTCCAACCACTCAATAATTTGATAGGCTGTTTGCGGATGATGCCCCTCTAGAGCTCGGCGTTTGAGAATTCGTTGAATCGACTCAGCCATATTCAGCCAGCTACCGCCAAGAGGTGTGTAGAGCGGCATGATGCCATGAGCACACAGCCACAATACCAACTGGGGAGTTTTATGTCCGACCAAGTTATCCATCACTAGCAACATTCGCAGTGGCGGTAAGTCGTGTGGGAGTGTAAAGCGTACTTTCAACCCCTGCTGCCAACTTTTCCATAACCGTTGATTTTCTTCAGGCTTGAGTAATCGAGCTGGAGTTGGCAGTGATTGTACAACACTAGCTAATTCTTGCTTGAGCCATTCGTGCAACACAGCATTGGTACAACTGGTAACACCCTTAACTCGTACTTGCCCAGTAGCGGGATGGAATAGCGTTAACAGCTTGGCTGTGCCATTACGGATATATTCATGTTCTTGCCGTGTCGGTTTACCTACTGGCTGCCAATTGCTACCAGGGTAAGGAGCAGTGCCAAATGGTCCCGCCTCGTCTTCGCACCACACACTCAAGCCTAGCTTCTGTCCCTGAGTGTAAGCGCGTTCTATCAGTTTTTTTTTGCCACGGTATCTGGGTCAGTTACTACTACTAGCTTGCCTTTGCGTATGCGCTTCACCTGTCCAGTTTTTAACCAACTGCGGCTCTTTTGCCAGCTATAGCCCGCCTCTTTGAGTACCTGCCAAATTGTATAAGTACTGATTTGGGTTAAGCCATCAGGAGCCTGACGCAAAGCCCGTTGAAGTGTAGCTACTGACCAGGTTGCCGTGCCCTCTTTCTGCCGCTCTGGTTGACGCTGAAATTCGGACAGGATGCGTTGTTTTTCTGGTTCGCTGTATTGCACTACTGCCCCACCGCCATGTCGAGGCTGTAAGGCAGCTAAGCCTTCAACATTGAAGCGACTGACCCACTTGCTGACCGTATCACCACAGCGTAATCCTACTAACTGCGCTGCACT
The DNA here is from genome assembly GCF_032860985.1 of Chroococcidiopsis sp. SAG 2025. GTDB lineage: Bacteria > Cyanobacteriota > Cyanobacteriia > Cyanobacteriales > Chroococcidiopsidaceae > Chroococcidiopsis. The sequence continues at coordinate 3,011,347 of NZ_JAOCNC010000001.1, read as the reverse complement.
CGTGTAATCAGCCCCAAGAGCCACGGCTAGAATCGCTTTGGCCCGCATGACACTAGCAGATGATTGGGATTGAGAACGGCTCAGTTTTTTCAAGTCGGTTTGTTCTTCATCACTTAACGGTCGCAAAGGTGCTTTTTTTTGCCGTGTCATCACAACCTGAAAAACTATGTATCTTCACTTTAATTGACCATCCTTTTTATGGCAACACTCATACCAAATGACCCACTAGCTTACGAATTAGCATATGCCGTAGCAACTGGAGGAGAATTCTTAGGGGAGCGGGTTCCACAGGGTAGGGTATTGTTATTTCAGATAGAGCGACCGAATAAAAACTTACGACGCTTAATTAAACGGGGATTTTCCAGCGATTTGCTAAAGTCTTCCGTAAGAGTACTCACGAAGTACAGCCCAGAACTACTAGAGCAGGAGTTAGCAGCAGACGACTACACCCTCGTCATCATCGATTCGCTTACAGCAATTAACGTCGATTCTGGGGTGTCAGAGTGGAGCAAAGAGTATGCTGACCCAATCTATAAAATGCAGCCGCATATCGAAAAAGCTAACGCGACCTGCATCATCATCCACCATTTGAATAAAAGTAATGAAGCACAAGGAGTGCGGCAGCTAAGAGGTTCTTCTGCCATTCCTGGTGCTGTTTGGAGATGCTTGGTATTGAAGCACGTTCTAAAACAAGACCCCTATAACAAGAAGAAATTTGTCATCGACCCGAACGAGACGCATAGAACATTGGAGCTGGTAGGGCTTCAAGATGCTGGAGGAGCGGCATTAGACATCGAACTTGACATTGAAAACAATTCCTGGTTCAACCACGGGGAGGTAGGAGTATCAAAGGAAGTTGTAGAAGCTCGGCGCACGATGAAGGAGCGTATACTAAACATTTTGTGGCATAACTACCCAAATCCATTATCAGGTATGAAATGTCAACTATCTTGACGAATGCGCGACAATTATTTTGGTTGCTTTTGGTCAGTAGAAGAAGAGCGTTGTAGAGCCGCTTGTTGACGAAAACTGGGTGCAAGGATTTCGAGAATGACAGCATGATGTACCAAGCGATCTACAGCAGCAACGGTCATAGTAGAGTCGGTAAAAATTTCATCCCAAGCACTGAAAGGGTGATTGGCAGTAATCATCAAGCTTTTGAGTTCGTAGCGGTGAGCAATTAACTCAAACAACACTGATGTTTCCACTTCCGACTTTTTGACATAGCTAATGTCATCAAGAATCAGCAGATCGTACTTATCGAGCTTGAGTAAAGCTGATTGCAGTTGTAAGTTGGCTTTCGCCGCTTGTAGCAGTTGCACGGCTGTGGTGGCACCCAGAAACTTGACTCGTGCACCCAGTTCTACCAAACTGCGACCGACAGCAGCAGCTAAGTGAGTTTTCCCGACTCCAGAAGGACCGAACAGCAGCAGATTCTCACCCCGCTTCAACCAAGTTCTGTCCTGAGCCAGTTGCATGATGCTAGGCTGATTTAAGCTGGGGCAATGGCTGAAGTCAAAGTTGGAAAAAGCTTTTCCTGGTGGCAGGTGGGCATCTTTGAGGGCGCGTTGCACTCGCGCTTGATAACGTTGTGTTGCCTCGGATTCGCACAGTGCTAGCAAGAATTGAGCGTGTGACCAGCCCCCAGCCAGAGCCTGACGCTCCAACTCTTGCCAATGGTTGTTCATGTGGGGCAGTTTGAGTGTTTTGAGTAGGAAGCCCAGAGTCTCGATGGCTGTTATTTGGCTGTTGTTGGGGGACATGATGCAAGAGAGAGTCGTAAGGGGAAAGGTCGTGTTGCTGTACCGAAAGCGTTGGATGTGCCACACTCTCACCCAGATGAAACTGCTGTTGCAGTCCCACCAAGCTAAGGGTGCCAGAGCGTAAGTGGTCAGCCAAATACAGTGCGACTGCGTGTTCCTTATCTTGTTTAGCAGCAATGTACAGTGCCTCGGTCATCAATCGTGCCGTCGTGTAGGAATCGAACTGGGTTAACATCTCCTGCCATAATTGGCGGTAGTTGTCGTCAGGCAATAATTCTTGCTGCCAGGTACAGTGTAGAAAAGCACGGGGTTTCAGTCGCAGGCTGTCAATGACGTGACGATAATTGACGCAACGGGAGCGCCGCAACCGACTGCGGCTAGGTACATGAAGGCGTGGCAGTTCTACCACCTGCTGCGTGCCGACAAAACCGACTATCCGGTCATGATGTAGGTGAAGGGTTAATCGTAAGCCAATCAATTGTGACGGCACAGTGTAAGTGATGCAGCGCACGGTCATCGTGCTACGGGTGGTAACTCTGACGCTGAGGATTTCGTAGTCGGGATAACGATAGTTGGGTAATGGATGCAGGTAGGGTTGCTCAAGCTGAAATTTGGCTTGAATGCGCGTATTCAACTTCTCAACTATCCCAGAGATAAACGCTTGATAGGCAGCAACACTATCAAAATCACACGAGCCGCGCAGCAATAGGGCTTGATGCAGCCGTCGTTTGAAATAGCCGTGGGGTGACTCAATCGAACCATTTTCATGGGCTAGTCCGCGATTATTTCGTGAGGGACGCAAATTATAGTGCTGGCATAGCCGTTGATACATTTGCGTCAAATCTTCATCGGTGCGTTTACCCAGGTTACGGTAGGCGGCACTAAGACTATCGCTGCGATGTTCTTGTGGACAACCCCCGCTTGCTGCCAAGGCATTCTGCAAACCTTCAGCCAGAGCAACAAAACTCTCGCCACCTTGAATGACTTGCACGTACTGCCATCCACTATAGGCAAGTCGATAATGATACAGTAGATGCTCGAAGGGTTGACCGCCAATCGTGACTTGCACCTGCTTGAGCTTGGTGAAGTCCGACAAGCCCATTACGCCTGGTTGATGCTCTAACTCAAACATCACTGACTGCGCTGGTCTCCTGGTCGCTTTCCATTGCTGGACTCGTCGTTGCAGCGTCCGCACGATAGACTGCCCATACTTGCCTGGATACTTCTGCTGCAGGTACTCGAACAACGTTATCGCTTGCAATTGCGGTTGTTTTTGTAATAGCGGAACTAGTTCGCTGTCCCATACCTCAGCCAATGGGTCTTTGCGGGTACGCCAGTCATGGGGTCGTCCGCGTTGCGGTTGATGAGCTCCCGCATCAATGCGTCTACCTGTACGCTTCGAAAATCCTCCCTTTGCTGCTGCTGTTTCCTGCGTGCAGCCAGATTCTCTCGCTTTCATGTATATTTGAACCTGTTTGAAATTAATTCGTTTTCCCGACACTAGGCAGTCCATTAATTGGCGTTAATTGACATTGCCTAGTGTCTTTTGTTTTGGCAGCGGTTGCTGAAGATAATTGTCGTCTCGTCAACTTGGTGTAGCAGTCAAGTTAGTTGTCGTCACTCGGTCTATTTAATTGTCGTTCAATAGGCTTCAGCCGTATGACCAAATTCTTTGTTGAGTTGTGCAGCAAAGTAGATGAGCGAGTCAATTCCAACCTTGCCGTCTTCCAGTAACTTGTCTAACTCTTGAGTGCTAACACCCAAAGACTTAGCAAATTGTTGGAATGCACCAGGCATGACTTCACCCAGTTGCTGTCGTAATTCCTCAGCAGAGATTTTACCCTTAGATATCATCTGCTGAACGGCATTTAACGCCCTACTAGTCTCCGCGCTAGACAGTCCTAACGTCTTAGATGCAGCAGCAATACCAGTGAAGATTTGTCGTACTCCTTCCCCCTCCAATATCGTCCCTTTAGCAGCAGCAGTCATTTGAATGTAGCCGCGTGTGGTTTCTTCAATAGGCAAACTCAAACGTTTGGTTACTTCACCCACATAAGCCAATTCTCTTGCAGCAGCAGTAGTACTACCTGTTACAACTTGTAGGGTTCGATTGAGTTTTTCAAAGTTAACAGATGTGGCGATACTACTGGAGAAAGCATCACCAAACTTTTTACCTGCATCTAAGCCTATTTGAGCTAGCTGAATCCCCACACCCTGGAACACGCCAGTCATCACTGAGTTGATACGTGGTGTAGCACTGCGTAAGTGGTCGCTAAACCCACGTTCAAACTGTCCCCCAGCTATTCGACCACCACTGTGTCCAAATTCAGTTACTTGGCGTTTGGCAGGGTCTAGGTTTAACTTGACATCAATTGATACGCTAGCTATCTTAGGCATAATTACTCTCCATCCGTAAAACCATTCTCAATAAGACTCAAAAAACCACTGAGGTCAAATTCGGCTGTAAGGTAGTTTCAGAAAGGCTTTTAGGCGTTTTTGCTAACGAAACTTTCAAAATCTGAGGGGAATCCCTGAGAGCTATATTTATTCTTATAGGTCTCCTGATTTTTCCTTAAATTTGCCAAAATCTGGAGATAAAAATGCTCAAAAAGCTTGCCCTACAAGCGATACAGCCTTTTTTCACCTCAAGAAGCCTTGTCTGTAAGGTGGTTTGGAGTAGGGGTATGCGGGAATGTCAGCACCAGTTAGTTGATATTGCTCTTCTGCTGGAATGTGGAATCTGTAAAGAGCAAAGTTGAGGTCGTTGGTTATAGCTTTCCAACCTAATTCTTTGCGATTATCCCACTCACCTCTGTGGAATACTGCAAACTCTTTGGTGTCGGGGTGATAGCAGGCTACTTCTCCAATTCTAGTTATGCACGTCTCACGGGGCTTACAGCGGTCATTGCTAGCGAAGATTCGGAGTATGAGTTGATAAGTTTCATAAGGTCGTGTCTTCGCTAGGTAGGCTTGGTAATTAGCTTCTGCTGCATCTAACTGTTGTTGACGCTCCAAGGCTTGTTGGTAGATTTCTTCGGGTGTCATGGTTTTAACTCCTTAAACTAAAGGTTTGGCAACGAAAGCGTAGTAGTCCACAGGGTCAGTAGCAGCCACAGTTCTTATGGCTCTGACACGAACGTAAGCAGCTAGTGGCATGATGCTAGTAACGTTAGCGCTGTTGACGATTAGACGGGTCTTAGCTGGTGTACCTGTTGTGGGTGTCCAAGATGCCACAGGTGTATACGTACCATTCAAAGTAGTGGCTACTTCAAGGTCGAATCTCCAGAAGTTCGTACCTGCTGCAAAGTTAGCGACAGTATTCTGTTGCGCAATCACAACTTCAAACCTGATTGACTTGCACACTGGTAAAAACTTACCTGGTTCTGGAAAAGTATCTGCTATCGTCCCTGCTGTTTCAGTGCGCAACTCCAATAGCTTGTCAAACGTACCATCAACCTTTCTGTCTGCTAACATAATTCACCTCACTGTTTGGTTTTAAAGTTTTGCCATAGAACTGCTGCAACGTCACACCCCTGTACGTGACACCATCCAAGGTTTGTGTGCTGAAGGCATCTTCCGTATAGGTGTACCTGTCAAGGCTGTTGATGAAAGTGGTTATTTCCTCCAGCTCTTTGATGTGGTGGGAATTGTATGCCACAGAAAGTTGCTTGAGTAACTGTATGCGTCGCTGCATCAAGCTTTCCTTCACAGCCATATGGAGGAATTGACGTTTATCAGCATTGGTAATGAAACCGTAGTCCATCATTTCTGCACCTGGGTGAGGGGATTAACTTGGATACGTGCAGCTCTACGGTGTTCTTGTAGTAAGCGTCGTTCCTCAGCAAGTAGTTGATTTCTGAATGCAGGACTTTCCAGGCGCTTATGCTCTTCTATAATCATCTGCTCTTCTAACTCTGATTGATGTTTATTCTGCAAGCGTCCACCCGGTCTTTTTGGCAGTAGAGCATCTTTAGCTTTAGCCTGCTCCATTAGGGGTTTGTAACTAGCCTCTATTTCCCGCATCACCTGCTCTTCAAGTTCGTCTTTGTACTTAGCCATTGCTTGCTTGAATTGGACTGGAACCTCGTTTTGCGGTGGGTATAGCGGTGCTTTTTGCCCCTGTGACAAGAACTCTTGGTAATCCTGAAAGTCATCCAAGAAACTCGACTTAATTTGCGCAGCCATGTCCTCGCGCAAGTCAGTCGCCAACAGCTCTAACCTCTTACGGCGCATCTCTTCTGATGGGTGTAGTAGAGCCAATTCAAGCTGACGTTGTAGCCGTGGGTACTTCTCAAACTTATTCAAATCTCTGCGATGGCGTTGAACTCGTAACTCACCGACTACACTCTCTAATAAATCCTTCTCTTTCGTATCCATCTCTTTATCTCCAAATAAATCTAACCGGGTTATAGACAAGGTTGTTGTGGTAATTTGCTTCCCATAATTTCTTTGCTGCTTCGTACTCCTCTAATGCTTGTTCCCTTGTAGGTCTAGCAGGCAACTCATCTTTCACAGCCTTGAGGATATTCTCTTTGTTACGACGATTGAATTCACACGCAACAAGTGACCACCCTTCTGCCTTGTGTTGCTTCAACCCTTCCAAATAGCACAGCTTCACTTTCCTACCCTTATTCACCAACACCAACCTATTACAGTTGTAGATAAGCTAAACTAGATTTGTAAGGAAATACAGTTTAGCAATGCTTGATACATCCAACGTGTTTTTAACAGGTGTTGCATTAGAAGCGCTCTCCCAATGGAGCAGTAGATTGAAAGCGTTTCAGCAAAAACTGGGAAAGCACTTCGCTCGTTCTGAAGCACGTCTTGCAGCGTATGACTATATCCAGGCACTACTAAGCCCAGTTGAGCGGAAGAATGGATGGCAAATGGCAGAACAGGTAGGGTATAGCAATCCCTATCGCTTCCAACATTTACTAGGACGGGCGCAGTGGAACGCGGACGCAGTGTGTGCAGAAATTAGAAAGTATGCAGTGGAGCATTTGAAGAGTGAAACAGATATTTTGGCAATTGATGAAACAGGTTTTCTGAAGCAAGGAGAGCAGTCAGTAGGCGTACAGGTGCAGTATTATGGCACAACTGGACATTTGGAGAATTGCCAGGTAGGTGTGTTCATGTCCTACATTAGCGACAAAGGACATACGTTGATCGATCGCCGTTTGTATCTACCGCGCACATGGAGTGAAGATCAAAGCAAACGTAAGAAGGGAGCAGTTCCAAAATCAATCACATTTGCGACTAAACCTCAACTAGCACAACAGATGTTGGAATCAGCTTTTAAAGACGGAATACGTCCCGCCTGGTTTGTTGCTGATGAGGTTTATGGCAACGATGGTTCATTGTGGTGGTGGCTGGAAAAGACTGCTAAACAACCGTATATACTCACGGTCAGCAAGAAGCAGCCTGTAGTTATTGGCTGGCAACGTTATCAAGCCCAAGAACTGTTACCTCAGCCGGACAGCCAGCTGTGGCAACGTCTTAGCTGTGGAGCTGGCAGTAAGGGAGAAAGATACTATGACTGGGCGAAAGTGCCAGTTAATTGTGACAGATCAGATGGTTTTCAACGTTGGTTATTGTTCCGCCGCTCTCTAGAACACCCTGAAGATCCTCGCGTCAGCTACTATCAAGTATTTGCTAAGAGCGATACTACCCTAGAAACGATGGTTCAAATCGCCGGGCAAAGGTGGCGGATTGAGGAGTGCTTTAAATTTGCTAAAGACCAGCTAGGTTTAGGAGAGTACGAAGTTCGTTCCTGGCATGGTTGGCATCGACACATCACCCTCGTCCTGGCTGCTCAAATATTTCTCACCGTCTTACGACACTCTTGTGAGCCTGCTATTCACTCCTCTACCCCCCCTTTACCTCTAGTAACAACTGGCAGTCTAACTGCGTTCAAAGCGGCACGAGGTTTATTGTCCGACTAAGTATCTGGGAGATGAAGCGGTGGGTATCTCGATTCTTGTTTCCCACATTCTGGTGTCTTGAACACGTTTTGCGTTGGTCTTATTGGCGCAGATCTCATCAAGCTACTGCTCGTTACTACCATTACCAAAAGCGAATTCATTCTTCTATTTATCTACAACTGTAATACAACCTTGGGTCATCAATACGTCCAATCAGGGCATCAAAGATATTTGCTGGACGACACCCCTCAGCCACCTCGTATTTAGCAGTGATGGAGAGTTGCCATTCGTCTAGTTCTTGTTGACGTAACTTTTGATTAGCTACGATATCGCTCAAGAGTCCGCGTGTAACTGGTGGTGTTAGGTGCAGTGGTGGTATTTCAATCTTCATCGTCTTCTCCAAGCCATGCTTCAAACTTGTCTAGTTCGTTTGATGGTGGTGGTTCCGGTACACTTTTGACATCATGACAATTGTTTACCGTCTCTAGGGGTACAAGCACAAAATGTCGTTGACTTTCTTCTTCAGACAGCAAATGGTATCGTTTATCAGCCCTCCTTTCTAACTCACACCAACCAGTTCCTCTTCCATATATCAACTCGGTTTCTGTAGCAGAGTCGTTGCTTTCGTCAAGGTGACTAAGTTTAATCAGAAATCTATTGCTAGGAAAAGGGAATTTGGGGGACGGTAAAAAGGGAAGCTGACTTTTATACCGTGGATTTTTTTCTAGCCGTTCACATTCAAATTGCTCCAGTGCTTCATTCATCCTACGTGTAATCTCTTGTGACTCCCTCTCCTCCTGTGGTGTCCGTTTTGGAGGCGTAACTTTCGGAAACTGCCAGCCTTCGTCCACAGCAGGAATATCAGCCAAAGTAATTGTAGAGAGTTTCTTAATACTGAGTTCCCGCACGTCCAAAAAGTCCTGAATCACACGCACGTCTACATCAGGGTCGTTTTCTATAATGCTTGCAGCTAATAACTTTTCGTCTGCGTATTTCTGCCCTAGCACTTCTTTGATGTGATTTAGCCGCCAAATACGTTCTTCTTCACTTACTGGTACTGTTTTCCATTTCCATCGTCTGTTCTTATTACGGTTTTTCTCTACAGCTTCCACTTGCTTTCGTAGTCTAGAGATTTGAGCCAGTGTCGTCATCTGACAACCTCCCTACCATCTCTTTTAGTTCGGCTAATTCAGTAACAACGTTAATGGCTTCAATCCCCTTAAACATGAACTCCAGCCCCAACTTGATAGCAGTCAACTTCTCTCGGTCAGAAAGGTTCTCACGCCCCAACATCTCAAGCAACGTGTCAGCTGATTTCCTCCCCACTGTGGCAAGAATGCCTACAGTCTCTTCTACTGACCGCTCCCTAATCCGCCTTACTTCCTCTTTAAACTCGCTAGCAATTGCCCACTTTCTGATTGTTTCCTGCGATACGCCTATCTCCCTCCCAATAGCCAAGTTAGATAGCCCCTGAGCGTATAATTCTGCCGCTCTAAGGTGTCTCTCATCTAATTGCTGTGGCTCGGTCATGGCATCAAAAATGTGCTTATTTTGCAACTCCTATCACTATTCTACTCTTTTTATTCGATAAATCCTATATAAGATGAAGCATATAAACAATCGAATAAGGTTGTGACATTTGTCAGAGTGTCAAAAGTCACGCAAACAAAAAAGCAGCCCTCGGAGATGGAGGAGGAGCTGCCTTACCTTGTTGAAACGTACGAGAAGGACTGGAGGAAGATGATTGCCAGGTTTTTAAGACTACCTGAAAGTTTAATATAAGACTTTAGTATATGTAACTATTCTAACATTTTTGACTAGCTAGTCTGCCGCAGTCCGATTTCAAATCGAGTAGAGTAAATATCACAAATATATTCGAGAGGCAGACAAGGGTTTCTGTTAAGATTTTGCCGTAGTCCAGTCTATAATTGTTATTCCTGATACATAATCAGTAAGTAGATAAATCTTTACTGCTAGCCTCTTGGCACTAACACAGGAGGCTTTGCTTTGACTAACTCATCAAACACCCAGATACAAGCTTTATGGTGAGTCGGTTCAGGGATTGCAGCCATATGCACTACAGTGAGAAAATTTGTGCTACGGAAAGTATAATATAACAGTTTTTTTTAAGTAACATAGAGTGTATGCCATAAGGCGTATCACTTAAGATAGAGTTTAGGAGCTATATCTACACTTAACAGCTATAAATGTTAGGAGATTTCATTCGGCGTGGTGAGTCGCGTTGACAATTTCAAACGAGGATTAATCCTAGCAGTTGAAGATGGTGCGGACGACTTAGAATTAATTATCCAGGTATTGGAGTTGATGGGCTTTCCACTCATCACCGCTACTGATGGTCGGACTTCAATAGCTATGGCACAGCAACACCAACCCGACTTGATTTTGTTGGATATGGTGCTACCTGATATGAGTGGTTTAGAGGTTGCTCAGCGTCTTAAGCAAGATTCTCGGACAGCAGAAATACCCATCATTGCCGTGACTGCTATGGTTTCAAAAGAACAGAAAGAAAGATGTTTGTCAGCGGGTTGTGTTGACTTCATTGCAAAACCTTACGATATTGAATTTTTGGAAACAGTGATTAAACGCTATCTTTCCTAAGCACGCAGAGCTAACCGTCTCATTATCTCTTCTTAATCTCCAAGAGTATCACAACAGTAGCAAATACAACATTTGTGCCATTAACTTTCGATAGAAGCTAGTCGTTGCAGGATTTAGATATCCTTGTGCTAGGCAATCTTTGTCATAATCTTCATGAATAAAACTGCAATATCTACCCATGCACTGGAGCAACACGCCCTGAAGTTACAAGAACATGGACTTAAAGTGGAGCAATGGGGCAGGACATTGCAAGAACGTAGCGACCCATTGGCATTGTCACACGGTCAACTGATTGAGGAATGCGGTCAGGTGATTCAGCAAAAAGCAGAAGAAGCACTTGTCTACACCCAGGTAGCGATAGAACAGGAGGATGATTCTCCAGCTTTGATGATGCTGATTACACATACGCAATCGGAAGCAAGAGCTGCATATATTCAAGCGATTACCATTTTCGCCCAGATGATGCAAAAAAGAACCAAGTTAGCCGGGAAGCATCTCTAGTTATGTATTCAAATTAAAAAACGCTTTGTGACAAACAACTCCACCTATTGGTTGAAGAAAAATACGTTTCCATATATAAATATTGAATTCAGACAACATCGGTCTTCCATGTTGTTCCTATCAGCTTTTCCTACCACCCGTTCCCACCAAAGACGCTAGTTGGTAGGAATTTTATTAGGTGCATACCAGCAATTGAAGCTACTGACCTTCAAGAAATCAAAGGATATTCATGAATTCATAAGCTAGATGTGACGACGTATCACTTCCTCTAACTCTTCAAACTCAATTGGTTTTCTGAGCCAGTCATCAAAACCTACTGACAGAAAGTACTCTCTGTTTCTGTCCATTCCTGTGACAGCAATTATGGGAATTTCTCTTGTTTTTGGGTTGTTTCTAAGCCGCTTGAGAACTTCCATCCCATCTAACTCAGGCATCATGATATCTAGTAGGATTAAGTCTGGCTGATGCTGCTGCGCCATTTCTATAGCGTTACGACCATGATAGGCAGTAATAGATTCACAGCCAATTGTCTCTAGCACACAGGTAAGGAGTTCTAGATTATCAGCATAATCATTAACAGCCAGCACTAGGGGGTGGCTGTCGTCATGCGGATTGTTCTGGGGAGAACGCTGTAAAACCATGTTTGAAGGGAACTGGTTGATTATCCTTTGTATTGGACACTACAGCCAGCTAAATTGCCTTCTATCTACGGGCATAGCAAGCAAATGAATTCTACCCCATCATAAGCACTTACCTGACTAACCTGCTATCCTCATCCAAATCAACTACAACTACACTTCCACTATCCACATGACAGTAATCCCGCTAGGGTGTTCCCGCTGCATAACTTCCCAGGCACTAGAGATTGATTTGTAACGGTAGGCATCGGCATAACTCTTAGTCCAGTAGCCGTTACGTCCGCCAGTCCAATAGAGTTCGATACCGTCAGCTTCAGCGCAGACAATGTAAGACTTCATAAGGTGATGCCGAAGTAAGCACCTGGATGATTTATGACTGCGTTTAAGTGCGTCAGGTGTCGTACTACCTACTGTACTATTTTTGGCTTCGCACCGTGTATCAGCATTTCTCAACACATATATAAATGTCTCCTACCACCTTACATATACCTACCATCAGGAGCTAATCTTAAACCTCGCCAATCTAGCAAGCTTATCAAGATACTGCTTCATGGCTAGCATCACTCCTGTGAGGGACACAACTATCGTCGTAAAGGTATTCCGTATCCTTAAGCCTTAGCTTCACTTCATGCGGTGCATAATCTACCCAATCACTGCTTAGCGTTCCTAGTGGTTTGTAGTCCCTATTCAACACAACGAATTTTCCATTAGCCTGTTTCTGGATGCAGTAAGGCATGTAAACGTAATCAAAGTATGACCTCATAACTACTCCTTGGTAATTTGTACTCATTAACTCTGCGGGTGAATCAAATGCTCTGGGGGGACTGTAAAATTTTCGTTACATTCTTACCCCCCTATAGGCAATCTAGGTGCTAGAACCCTTGAAAAACGGACATTTTTGCAGCTGCTGGTTAGGCTTTTTTTAAAAAAATGGGGGGTACGGCAGCTGTTTTTATTGAGAATAATGTCAATAAGATTGCCAAAACGGGTTTTTGCTAGTGCGCTGTCCACTTCAACCGAGGAGTGGGTAAAGAATTGACATAAAGGCAAAACTTTACCCTTAGAATCAAACAACTTGGGCTAAATTGGTGAAGCAAGTCGAATCTAGCGCCGCAAGACCATTAGCCACCTCTACGGCTTCTTTTAGAGTGGTGTAGTAGGCATACATGAAACTCCATACACACCCAGGACGGAATACACAGTTAGATTTGAATTTTCTACCTTCAGTCATGATGGAAATTACCAAACTCTTTGCTTCTGTAGTGTAGACATAGTTACCACAGTCGAAGCCTTCTACCAAGTCAATGCCTACGCTATAGCGATACTTACGCCTACTTCCTAAATCGTGGATATAAATCAGCGGACGATTGTTTCTTCTAATCTATTTAGCGTGGTCTAGGGTTGAACCTAACATGCAGCTAAACTTCTGACCTTCATCAAAAAACACCCATTGACTCAAAGTTGCTGGTCTAGTTTTCATAATCCCTCCTAATTTTGTATCAACATCTGTTACAGAATTTCTAGTTTTGTGCAGGGTGTGCAGTCCCGTGCAGGCTTATTTTTGACTTAGTGAGGAGCCTGCACACCTTGCTGTGTATAGCTGTGCAGGACTTTTGATTTTGTGCAGGGGTTTTTTGCTGACCTATATAGAAATAATTTTTTGATAACAGGTTATAAATTTTGTTTTTTTATAACCACAGTAGTTAGGTTATTTTTCTATAGGGTCTTTTTTTACCTTGCACATCTTGCACATCTTGCACAGTTATATTTGGTAAGGGTTCTGAGTTTTCATTTTGTGCAGGGTTCTCTGCACAATCTCCTAGACCTTGCACAAATTCTTCAAAAAGCTGCAAACCACCTTCTTTACATTTAGAGCGATAGCAGCGAACATCTGTGGAATCAGTATCTATGTAGCTATTTACGTTAAAAGCAGTCGATATAACATCAATCCACCTCCAATGTCTCGGTAGCTGCTTATCTCTAGTTCCGTCTGGGTTAAGCATCCAAATTCGCTGTTCGACTCTAAAGTTAGGCAGGATAGTTTTTAAGTGCGATACAAACTGTGGCTGACCCTTTGGAATACTGCCATGAGCCTCACAATAAGCCTTGTAGTAGGCGTAGAGCGTTGAATTGTCCACGTATGTACGACTCTTGTTTGGAACCAGGCAGGAATCCACAAAAGCAGCGATAGAGTCAGAGTGTGTCCTAGCGTCGGTTTTAATGCTAGAAACTCTGCTGCTGACAGAGCTAGGGTTGAGCAATAAACGGTCGCGTTCCTGTTTGTCCATAGCCAAAGCCCAGGATATTACACCTTCCTTACAAGCAGAAAGCTTTGTTCTTAGTGCAGGGTCTTCAACATGCTTCACACCCCTGGTGGGTAGCGGTATACATCTTCTATCCCAACCATCGCCTGAATTTTCAATCTTCAGGTGGTCAACGCTGGCAACTATGAATCTACAATCCCAAGGTTTAGTGTAAGTGTTGGACATGAATAGCGCTCTACCACTCATAGCTCCGTTATCAACTAACTCGTAAAAATCGTTGACTCCTTTGACGAATCCACCGATGTCGGGGATTGTGTATAGTCCGGCTCCAGTTAAATATTGATGCCTGCCTTCTGCCGAGCCAAGATTAGCAAAGTTACCGCTACTGTGGTGTTCTCCAAATAGCTCTGCCCAGAATCTAGCTAGAGTTCCTTTTCCCGTGCCGCTATTGCCTATCAGGTGAACGAACTTACCATATGGTGCAGTTGGGTCAAGCAGCATTGCGGTAACGGCTCTAACCAATTCGAGTAAATCTTCGCCATATGACGCAGCGATAAATTTCCTGAAAGGTTCTGGACACTCTTGATTGGGCGTGTAATCAGCATCAACAGTGGTGGTTAAGAAGTGATTGCGGTTATGGGGAAGCATTTCACCAGTTCGCATGTCTACAGTGCAATTGTTGAAGCAGCGCAAGTAGTTATTACTTGGTAGGTCTTTAGCTAGTAAAGCCTTTAAGTTGAACCTATACGCCGAAGTAATTGTGATGTCTTTAGTGAATGGATATACTGGAGCGCACTCGTCTTTATTGCACTTCCACTTGTAGGTTTTTAAGGAACAGTGAGTGAGGATTTGGTTAATCTCATCATCCTTCACATGCTTCCAGTATCCGTGACCTGTATCTTCGTAGAATGCTTGTCGGATTGTTGCCCATTTTCCTTCACCTGCCTCAAACAGATTCAGAAATACATGCTTTTCAAAAGTATTATTACCCGCATCATCGGCTGGGTCTAAATTACTCGTACCTCCTTCTACTTCAAGCCCAAGTCTACGAAGTTTGTCCCAACAACCAGCATCAGAACCAGTAGTTTTCTCAATAGAAGTTTGTGTATCACTACAAATTGTGGTTGCTATTCTTTCCCACTTGTCAGGGTCGTTTTCGGAATCAGGGAATTTACTCCATGCGGCTTCAGCAATCTGCTCTAAATCCCCTTCGTATTCAATTCCGTTTCTCTCCAGAAAGTTAATCCAGCCCTGTACTTCGTTGAGTAATTGAGTAAGCGCATAACTACGGTCGTTATTGCCTTCTAGTTCGCCTCGTAGGATTTTTTGGGCGCTGCTACTCAAACACTTCTCCAGCACTACTGCATTTGAAGATGTCTGATTCTTGGCTTCCTTGTTAGGTTTTGGTTTATCAGGTTGTTGCTTGGGCGAGTTATCCTGCTTGAATTTAGCTGCTTTGGGGTACAATCCAACTGATGCTGCATTCTTAACGACTGGCGGATATTGCGCGAAATACACCCATTCATAAGGAATACCATCCACGCCTACTGTGGGGGGGAGCAAGGTGTGTCCGCCATTCCTAGCTAGTAATTCCCCACAGCATCTGTCTCCTTTGTAGTTGGGGTCAAGTACGAATGGTGCAAACTCTGCTGCTTCCTCAAAGGCAAATATGAATCTATACCCACCTGAAGGAGTCTTGAAGCATAGAGCGGATTTGACAACGGGGTATTTTTCTTTCCACTGGTTGATTGCTGCTAACATCTCCTCTTGAGTTGCGTACAGCGAACCTCCTTTACCAAAGTCAAAATCTACGTGACCAATGTAGTGCTTGCCGTTCCAGCCACCTAGCGTCCCAATCCCTTTGCTATGCCCGAACCATTGTTCTAGTTCCATATAATCTGGTAGCGCTTCTTGGTATCGTTTCCAGGATACGGGATGAACTTTACCAGTGGAATCTAGCCAACAGGGTTGTTTCCCTCCTGGTGTATTAAGTTGTTCCTGACATTCCTTGGGATTTTCGGGAAGAGGAGGTCTTTTTAGGTTTTCAATCAGCCAATAAACTGTATCAATAATTGTGCTTGGAGCTTCTGTAATCTGCTCTGGCTCTACATTGTAAGGATTTGTGTCAGATTGTTGGACGTTCGCGTGTAAGTCTGTCATAATTTTAATTAAGTTACTCGATGAAGTAGCTAAGTAAGTTGATTTATCCGTTTAACACTGTGGTAATTGCGTTATCGCAGTGTTGTTGTTTAAGGAAGACTAGAGCGTTAAATCATCAGAAGGGAGGGAGTGTTGACGCACCCCCTCTCTTTGTTTTAGGGGCTAGCCTTGTAAAACTCCTTCAGCAATCGCTCTCCAGTCAGTAGCTCATAGCCTCGAATCTTTGCAGGCAGGCTCATTTGTGCCTCAAAACACTTCTGCTCCCGCCTTTCGATTTCTGCTATGTCTGCTTCGATATCATCACCCATCGGTCTCTTTAGGTACTTCTGCGCCCTGTACATCCAATCAGCCATCAGCCGTACTGCTCTTTCTTCGTCTGTCACAGAACAGTAAACGAACTTGTCTCGATACTTCTCGGGTAATAATGCTCGTTGCTTTTCTAGTACATTCATTGTTAGAATCGAACTCCAAATAATTGAATGAGTAGGGGGCGAAGAGTTGGTATCTCTTTACCCCCTTTTTGCTATGCAGACTTTTGACCAGATTTATTTGAATCAAACTCTTTACGCAGTATTCCTGTTATTACACTGGAAAAAGTACGACTTTCTTCAGCAGCTTTCTTATTCACTACCGCAATTAATTCATCCGGTATGCTTACACTCTTAACTGACATTTTTATTCTCCTTTAATACCCTGTTGTTCTTGTGAACAACTACTTGTAGTATAACAAACTTCAAACTAAATTTGCGCGAAAACAGCATGAGATTCTACGGAAAACATATATAAGTTGTGATGTGCTGTGAGGAGTTGGTGTGTTTTAGTCCAAATTTGGAAGTTTAATTGACGTGACGTGACCGTAGTAGAACTGGAGCATTGTAACCGGATGATGTCCAGTTACGGCACTAACATCTGTTGGAGGGATACCAATACTCAAAGCATGACTTACAAACGAATGCCTGCTGTTGTAAGGTCTACGATAAGGAATCTTTGCTATCTCTAAAGCTGGTCGCCAATAATCTCTAGCAAACTTGTGGTCAATGATTGCTAGTCTCGCTGGCGTGGTGAAGATGAAATCGGTAGGAGCAAACTTGCCACGTTTCCACATTGCTTTTAGTAAGCTAAGCACGTCATCTGTCAATACAATCGTCCTATCACATCCGGTTTTAGTGGACTTAATTTCTCTCTTGGCTGATAGCGATTTACTGATGGTAATGGTGTTATTTTCCCAGTCAATGTCGTTCCAAGTTAGAGCATTGATTTCTCCCGTCCTTGCTCCAACACAAAATCTGAAATAAACGTAGTCGTAGTAGTGCGGATATCTAGCGTCAAACACGTCAAGAATCGCTTGAATCTCTTGCTTCGTGAACGGCAATGGTGGCTTTCTTAACTTGGTCTTAATGTCAAATTTCTTGAATGGGTTCTTACTGTCGTCAACTCCAGCCCAACTCAAACAAGCACTTAACTTACCAATTCTGGCTCTGAGAGTTATTGGTGTAATGTTTCGAGATAGGTAATCTACTAATTTGTTGGCTGTAGGAGCGTCGAGTTTAGTAATGCGGACATTGCCTAACCCTGACTTAATGAGATGTTTGAGTAACGTTTGATATTGGTTGATGCTGCGGTGATAGAGTTGCTTAGATTTGAAGGCTATAAACCGCTCGAACACATCAGCTAGAGTATTACTATCTTCAACTACTTTCTGTGGCTCTACGGGCTTGCTGTGGGGCAGTAATGCTTTGTATCTGCTGAGCGTGTAATCGAAGTCATTAGCTAAAATGTCCAGCTTTATCCTGGCTCCTATGGCTTCTCCTACTGCTACAGCTTGCTTGGTGTAGTCCATACCCAAGGCAAGACAATACTGCCGTCCTTCATAATTCCACCGCAGCCTAGCCCTCAAGTTGAAATTCTCAACCGTAATACTGCCGTTATCCGCTCTACGTCTACGTTTTGCCATACTTATGTACGAGATTTAAGTATGACAGTGGAGATTCTCTACTCTTCCCTCAGCAAAAAGAAACCAGTATAAGTCATGCCCGAATCATCGGGTTGGACTAACAAAAAATGCAAACCTTGACTCTGTTGCTGGCGCTGTGCGTAAATTTGAGCAGATCCGATCGCCTCACGATCGGAAAAAGTCGCTACAACCCACCGATCTGCTAACCCAGCTTCTAAAACTAATCCCGCTAATTCGCCTGGAACGTAGTTGAGGGCAATCGGCTGTGCTGCTTGCAACCAACGGGCTAACTGCATGGATTTCCTGTCACCATAGATAATTACCCCTGGAACGGCAATTGTCGATGCTAAGCCTAAATTTAGGGGGAGTAGAAATTCTGGCATGTCTAAGATCGGCAGCGGACGGTCTTTAAATGCAGCTTCGAGATCTCCTGCTGGTAGACTAGCAAAACGCCAGCGATCGCCCCACAAATTTTCTGGTAGGGGGACGGGAGGTGGTTTGTCTACAGCAAGGGGGTTGTAGGCTCCATTGGTGGAATACTGAGGTATGCGCGATCGCAACCACTGTTTCAATGCCCCAGTGCGTCGTGTTGGTTCTACAGAAATACCTAGTTTTTGCCCTGCGGTGGCGATTAAACTGAGAGATTGCGGGCGAAAGACTTGGATTCTATCTGGTAGCTGAGATGCAGCTAATTGCAACTGTTCTGCCAACCACGATGCATTGGCTGCTGCTTGCGGGCATGAGGCTTCGTAGCGAAAATTCCCCATGCGATCGCAGATTAACAATTCCCACAATACCTGTCCGGTATCATCGCGCCACGGGCGACGATAAAAATCAGCTTGCCAAATTGATTTGTTATTCGTCATTTGTCATTCGTCATTTGTTATTTGTTATTGGTAGTTGGTAATGGGTTAATTGGTAGTTAGTAATTGTGACTTGTGACTTGTGACCTGTGACTTGAATTGTCCCCTTGTCCTCTTGTCCCCGACTCCCACTCTCCCACTCCCCACTCCCCACTCCCGAACACAATGCGTCACAATAAAGGCGATCGCAAGTACGAGGGAAGTCCTATGACGGCAACAGCTATATCAAACTTACCTGTTTTAGCAGCATCAAGGTCGGGGTTGCCAAATATTTGCGGCTGGGAAGCGGAAATTAAGTCGGTAACGAACCACAACGAACCCGTATTTTTACCCACTACCAATTTGCGTCTAGAAAATCTGACTTCTGGATTTGCTTGCGCCCTGCACATGCACCAACCCACAATTCCCGCAGGTAGCAACGGAGAACTTATCAGCAATCTGCAATATATGTTTGAACATCCTCACGATGGGGATAATCACAACGCTGGAGTCTTTGCCTGGTGCTACGGACGCATGGGAGAGTTTATTCCGCAGTTGATTGCTGAAGGTTGCAATCCTCGAATTATGTTGGACTATTCGGGTAATCTGTTGTGGGGATTGCAGCAAATGGGGCGAGAAGATATTCTGAACAATCTCAAACGGATAACTTGCAATCGCCAATACCAACCTTATGTAGAATGGCTGGGGACGATGTGGAGTCATGCTGTTGTCCCTTCTACGCCAATTCCCGACCTCAAGCTGCACATTCAAGCTTGGCAGCATTATTTTGCCGCGATTTTTGGCTATGATGCTTTGCGGCGCGTCAAGGGTTTTTCTCCTCCCGAGATGCACTTACCCAACCACCCAGATACCCTGTTTGAATACATCAAAGCTTTGAAAGAATGCGGTTATCGCTGGTTGTTGGTACAAGAACATTCAGTAGAACGTTTGGATGGTACGGGGTTGCACCACGACCAAAAGTATATCCCTAACCGCTTGGTAGCGCGTAATTCTGTGGGTGAAACGATTAGTATTACAGCACTGATTAAAACCCAAGGCTCGGATACGAAATTAGTTGCCCAGATGCAGCCTTATTTTGAAGCTAAAGGGCGAGGGAAGCAGCAAATTGGTAACGTGACTGTACCCTCTCTCGTGACCCAAATTGCTGATGGAGAAAATGGCGGCGTGATGATGAATGAATATCCCCGCGATTTATTTCGGGTGTATCATGAAATTCGCGATGCTGGCAATAATGACGCGGGCATCGTAGCACTAAATGGCACGGAATATTTGGAATTGATTGAGGCTGCTGGCGCTAATCCCGCTGACTATCCAGTTTGTCAAGCGGCAAATCAACACAAAATTTGGCAGCAAGTCGATCCAGATAATGCTACTCCAGAAGCAGTAGAAAATGCGATCGCGCAATTAAAAGCAACTGACCACCTATTTCACATGGATGGTGCATCTTGGACGAACGATCTCAGCTGGGTAAAAGGCTACGAAAATGTTTTAGCACCGATGAATCAACTCAGTGCAGCATTTCATGCCAAGTACGATCCATTAGTAAGGCAAGATCCGACGGTAACTCAGCGTCCTGACTACCTTGAAGCCTTGTTGTATAACTTATTGTTGGAAACTAGTTGTTTCCGCTATTGGGGACAGGGAATGTGGACTGACTTTGCCCGCGAACTGTATCGACGGGGAGAAATCACAGTTCGTTAGTCTACCAGTTAAACAAGCTCGTTCAAGAGTCACACCAGTTGAACTGCTAACTTTAGCAGATGCTGCTGGTTGTTGCTTTCGGCTAGGGAAAATTTCCAGAGTCCGATGGGGTATGGTCACGGCAATACCCAAAGCTGCGATCGCTAAAACAGAGACCCCTGTTAGCAACCGGACTTGATGGCGTAACTGGCGATTTTCGCGATCGAGGGTTTCTACCCGATTTAAATCGCGCTCTAGATAACGGGGTTCGTTCTGAGACACGGGACGCGGTTCATTCTCTACCAAAGGTTCGGGTCGATCTTCAGCCAGCGCCACTGCAACTCGCTTAGGTTGAAAAGTAATCTTAATCAGTAACCAATTAACAATCAATTGCGGGCAGTTTCGTCTAAACCAATACCACGCTATGTTTCTAAATACTGGTTTGGATATTCGCGCTACTGATTTTGTCATCCGATTCAGCGGACGAAATTGAATCTTTTGATTGATCAGATTTACTGCACCCGCATCGTAGAGACAATCTATGATTAATTTAATAGTTGCTTCTTGATCGTTCGATAAATTTTGCAGCAGTAGCAAAACATCGTGCATCCGTTCTGCTTCCATCTGCTTTTCCAGCATCCGTTCAGCGTCTTTTTTTGTCAGCCCTGTCATAGGTGCGAGAATAAATATAGCTGTAGTAACATATCCACTATGATAATCTGGACACTACTGTCCTCAGAGCGATCGCGGACACATCTTGAGGAAGAAATACGTTGACTCGGATGCTTTACCTTGGCAGAACTTCAAGTTGAATTTACAGCTAATATCAAATCAAAACTAAAATATGTTTGCTGAAATACTAAGGGCAGAACTTAGTTAAATTGCGGTTGCCGCGCCTATTTTATCACAATTTGCCAGCAAAAAACGCCTCTTTTTAGATGAATTTTTACGCAATCTTAATAGTTCTCAGTATGACAACGGATGGTGAGTTGGATGCTGATAAATGATGGTGGAGATAAGAACTACTACCAAAAGTGAAATTTGGCATAGCTGGCGATTCTAGCTTATGAAATTATATTTGAAATTATACGTAATCCTTGAAGAGCGGTGGCGATCGCTCAAGTATCTTGCCTTACTCTTAGGCGCATTATTAGCCATAACAATACCGAATAGTATTTCTCCTTTGGCGATCGCCCAGCAGCCTTTTGAGGAAATTCGCGGCGTATGGATGACGAATAACGATACGAGTATCCTCATCGACCGAGCCAAAATGGAAGCTGCCGTCAGCCAACTAGCACGGCTGCACTTCAACACGATCTATCTCGTCGTCTGGAATTCTGGATACGCTCAGTATGATAGCAACGTAGCACGACAAACAGGGATTCAAACCTTCGTGCGCAAAGGTTTGCAAGGACAAGATCCTTTAGCCGATCTCGCTGCCACAGCCCATCGCCAAGGCTTACTCGTCATTCCCTGGTTTGAGTTTGGTTTCATGACTCCCCCCACTTCAGAACTAGCACTGCAACACCCGAATTGGCTAACTCAAAAACGGGATGGGAGCAAAACTTCAATTGATGTTGCAGGTGAGGTTGTATGGCTCAATCCCTTCCATCCAGAAGTCCAGCAATTCATCACCGCACTAGTACGGGAGGTTATGACTAAGTACGATGTCGATGGGATTCAGTTTGACGACCACATGAGTTTACCGCGTGAATTTGGCTATGACAAATATACGGTTGCCCTATACAAACAGGAAACCAAGCGCAGTCCAGCCCATCCTGGCGATGCAGCGTGGATGCGGTGGCGGACTGACAAAATTACGGCATTCATGACTCAACTCAATCAAACAGTTAAGCAAAGCAAGCCCAAAGCAATTTTTGCCGTCGCCCCCAACTACTACGACTTTGCTTATAAATTTCACCTGCAAGACTGGCTGACATGGGTGCGCAAAGGGATTATTGACGAACTGATCGTGCAAGTCTACCGTCCCGAACTGCAAAGTTTTCTCCAACAACTTGCCCGCCCTGAAATTCAAGAGGTACAACAAAAGATTCCCACTGGGATCGGCATTCTTACGGGTTTGAGAAACGATCCAGTCCCAATGCAACGGATTCAGGCACAGGTCAGGGCTACACGCGATCGCGGTTTGGGAGTAGCTTTCTTCTTTTACCAAAGTTTATGGGATTACGCCCCAGAACCAAGCAAACAGCGACAGTCTTACTTTCAGGCATTGTTCCGTTCTCCCGCTTCCCGTTTTGCGTCTGCACGGGCTGCTGTGGTCGAAGAACCGATATTGCAACCGTGAAACTAGGATAAAATGTATCACGATCTGTAGGGGCGCACAGCTGTGCGCCCCTACAAATTTTTATGTGCTACGGAAATCGTCTACATTCCTGTTAACCATCTGTACAATCCTTTATCCTGCGACTGAATTTCGTCTACAGAGGTGTAGTAATAATTTTCCCAGCCAATTTCCGGCAAGCCAGCAAAGAGCATGAGATTTAAGGGATACTGTTCGTTATCGCTACAGCGCCGGAAGTCGTCTCGGAATAAGAAAATTGCTTTATTCAGGGCGATCGCCATTCCCAACTCTACCATGACTCCTTCATCTGGTGGCGTGCCATTGACAACCGCAAAAGTATTACAGTTGTAGATAAGCTAAACTAGATTTGTAAGGAAATACAGTTTAGCAATGCTTGATACATCCAACGTGTTTTTAACAGGTGTTGCATTAGAAGCGCTCTCCCAATGGAGCAGTAGATTGAAAGCGTTTCAGCAAAAACTGGGAAAGCACTTCGCTCGTTCTGAAGCACGTCTTGCAGCGTATGACTATATCCAGGCACTACTAAGCCCAGTTGAGCGGAAGAATGGATGGCAAATGGCAGAACAGGTAGGGTATAGCAATCCCTATCGCTTCCAACATTTACTAGGACGGGCGCAGTGGAACGCGGACGCAGTGTGTGCAGAAATTAGAAAGTATGCAGTGGAGCATTTGAAGAGTGAAACAGATATTTTGGCAATTGATGAAACAGGTTTTCTGAAGCAAGGAGAGCAGTCAGTAGGCGTACAGGTGCAGTATTATGGCACAACTGGACATTTGGAGAATTGCCAGGTAGGTGTGTTCATGTCCTACATTAGCGACAAAGGACATACGTTGATCGATCGCCGTTTGTATCTACCGCGCACATGGAGTGAAGATCAAAGCAAACGTAAGAAGGGAGCAGTTCCAAAATCAATCACATTTGCGACTAAACCTCAACTAGCACAACAGATGTTGGAATCAGCTTTTAAAGACGGAATACGTCCCGCCTGGTTTGTTGCTGATGAGGTTTATGGCAACGATGGTTCATTGTGGTGGTGGCTGGAAAAGACTGCTAAACAACCGTATATACTCACGGTCAGCAAGAAGCAGCCTGTAGTTATTGGCTGGCAACGTTATCAAGCCCAAGAACTGTTACCTCAGCCGGACAGCCAGCTGTGGCAACGTCTTAGCTGTGGAGCTGGCAGTAAGGGAGAAAGATACTATGACTGGGCGAAAGTGCCAGTTAATTGTGACAGATCAGATGGTTTTCAACGTTGGTTATTGTTCCGCCGCTCTCTAGAACACCCTGAAGATCCTCGCGTCAGCTACTATCAAGTATTTGCTAAGAGCGATACTACCCTAGAAACGATGGTTCAAATCGCCGGGCAAAGGTGGCGGATTGAGGAGTGCTTTAAATTTGCTAAAGACCAGCTAGGTTTAGGAGAGTACGAAGTTCGTTCCTGGCATGGTTGGCATCGACACATCACCCTCGTCCTGGCTGCTCAAATATTTCTCACCGTCTTACGACACTCTTGTGAGCCTGCTATTCACTCCTCTACCCCCCCTTTACCTCTAGTAACAACTGGCAGTCTAACTGCGTTCAAAGCGGCACGAGGTTTATTGTCCGACTAAGTATCTGGGAGATGAAGCGGTGGGTATCTCGATTCTTGTTTCCCACATTCTGGTGTCTTGAACACGTTTTGCGTTGGTCTTATTGGCGCAGATCTCATCAAGCTACTGCTCGTTACTACCATTACCAAAAGCGAATTCATTCTTCTATTTATCTACAACTGTAATACTTTAGGCGAATTCATTTCAATAAGTCTGCATCGCCTGGTTTTGGTTGAGAAAAGGTTGGTTGTTGGTTGTTGGTTGGTGGTTGTTGGTTGGTGGGAGATTCGGTGGTGGGAGATGTGGAGGTTTCGGGAGTAAAAACATTAACTAGACTCTGTACCAAAGCATCCCGTTGCGTGCGATTGAGGCGGTTAATCGCAGCGCGATCGCCTTCTAGGGGATTTTGATGTAAGGTTTTTGCCCCTGGATACGTAGTGTCTTGAATGAGTTCGTTTGCCCCTAAATAATCTGCTAGGGTTAATTTCCAATCTAGACGGTAGTTGGGCGCTCGACCTTTGACATAAACGTGATACTCAATTAAGCGGTTGACAAGAGTGCTATCTGGATTGACTTTTCCTGACTCTCTACTAACATATTTATTCTCTAATGGAAGATTGGGAAGTTGTTTGTAAACTGGCTTCCAAGCGTCGCGGATGTCGGCTGCGGGTGGTTGTTGGGCAATTGCTGGTAAACTCAGAGCGATCGCGGTTAGAGTGGCAATTGTCATCGCGATCGCTTCCTTAGTCTTATAAATCCCCCTCCATCCCCCTTGAGAAGGGAGACTTTGAGTTCCATTCTCCCCTTTTTTATTCAGAGAGGCTAGAGAAAATCCAGTTCCCCCCTTAAGAAGGGAGGTTAGGGGGGATCTAATTTCCTCCTTGTGAAGGGGGAGGGGGGATCTAAAACGTAAAAAGCTGAATCTCATATTGCTAAAATTCAACAACAACTGGTGTATGGTCGCTAGGCTTAGGTAGCTTCCGCGGTGCGGGATCGATCCAACATGCGATCGCCTGCTGGTACAATTCTGGCGACAAGTATAGATGATCGATCCGCCAACCTAAATTGCGGCGGAATGCTGCGGTGCGATAGTCCCACCAGCTATAGTGTCCGCCTTCTGTGATAAATTTGCGAAAGGCATCGGCAAACCCTAGCGCTAAAATCTCCTGCAAGGCTTGACGTTCTAGTTCTGATGCCATAATTTGACCTGTAAGCTTGTCTGGATCGTGTAGATCGCGCTCGTCGGGAGCAATATTAAAATCACCGCAAACACACATCGCCGGAGAAACGAGCAACTGCGATCGCAAATATTCCCGCAGGACTTTTAACCACCCTAACTTATAATCATATTTTTCACTGCCCACTGCCGCACCATTAGGGACGTAAAGATTGACGATGCGGACGCGATCGAGCGTACCTGCAATAACTCGCTTCTGTTCGTCTAAAGCTGCGAGTAACTCAGCTTCTACAATATCGCTCTCTACTAACAGTGGTGCAAACCCAGTACTCACGTCTTGTAACGGCTGTTGGCTGAGGATAGCAACGCCGTTATATGACTTTTGCCCAGAAGTATATACATAATAACCTAGGTGCTCGAAGGGCGATCGCGGAAAATCTGCATCTACGACTTTGGTTTCTTGTAAACACAGTACATCTACTGGAGTTTGTCTTAACCAATCTATCACCTGCTCTAGGCGGGTACGAACCGAGTTCACATTCCAAGTGGCAATCTTCATTTATCAGTTATCAGTTATCAGTTATCAGTTATCACAAGAGAGTGACTAGTCACGAGTAGCTCATGACTAGCAAATAGTCCAGCCACCAGCCACTAGCCACTCACTACTCAATTACCCATGACCGCTCAATTGCAGATCGTACATTAATAAGTTGCAAATTATGGGTTATATTAATCGTTATTTTTTTAAGTTTTAACGCTACAATTTGAACAATCAAAAATTGTGTTTTGTAGTGACAAGATGAAAAAATTCTGTTGTTATCTAGTACGACAACCATATTGTTTGGTATTGTCGATCGCAGTAGATTTAATAATTAAATAATTTTGATGCTTTTTTCCTTCTTACGATAGAAACAACACGCAATTGAAGTAGCTACAATATTCATTCAGTATGGGATTACTAGATCGAGTCAAACAAGTATTTACTGGGTTTAGGGTAGCGCAGGAGACTGATTGGTGGGTAGAAATTATCACCACAAAGCCTCGCTGCACTTACTATTTTGGACCTTTCTCAACCCACGATGAAGCAAAAGCAGCTTATCCAGGATACGTTGAAGACCTTGATGGTGAGGGCGCGCAAGGAATTGCAATTGTTATTAAGCGCTGTCAACCAACGGAGTTAACTATTTGTGACGAAGAGGAAATATAGGGTAACTAGACAGTTGGGAACCAATCGCTATCGCTACTCAAGGCTCACTCTGTTACAAATTGAACTGAGACTTTGAATAATTAAAGGAATGGCACTAACAAATATTAAACTGGATACAAATAAACCAACTGCGCCATCTACCCATAACCAATGCATGAGCCAGATGGCGATCGCTGCTACAATTACGCCGATCGAACTAATTAAATCTGCCAAAATATGCAGAAAAGCACCTCGGACGTTGAGATCGTGATGGCTGCTGTCGTGCAGTAGAAAGACATTAAATCCATTGACTCCCAAGCCTACCCCAGCAGTCACCAACATGGGTAAACTGAGGATCTCTGTCGGTGGAGACTGGAGGCGAGAGACAGATTCAATTGCAATCCAAACTGCGATCGCTACCAGTCCCAAACCATTGAGTACAGCGGCGATAGCTTCGATCCGCATATGGGCAAAATTTTCTCCTCTAGCTGCTTGTCGCTGTACGAACCAAGCTGCTAGCAGTGACAAAGCCAAAGCAAAGCTATCTGACAGCAAATGACCGGATTCAGCTTGTAAAGCTAAACTATGACTCCAATAGCCCACCCCAAATTCAATTGCGGCAAAACTGGCGATCGCGATCAGCGCCGTCCATAATAATTTAATTTTGCGATCGTAGTTGCTCAGTGTATGACAAGTGCAGCCGTGAATACCATTATGAGAATGAGAATTAAGCATAGAGTGTTTGCGAACTATAACTTATGAACTGTAATTTGTGAATTGTAATTTGTAATTAGTATTTTGTAATTAGTAATTCTATGTAGATGAGCTGTAGGGGCATACAGAGATGTACGTCCCTACTAATTTGCTTTGTCTAAATTGCTGACTCGAATTACTTAATAGGAAACAACTGCTTGGGAACCGTTCCGTGAATCCCTTTAACAATATCTACTACCTGAGAAACATCAAAATCAATTGTCGCACTACCTAGCATCAAGGCATCTTGTTTTGTCATGCCATACCTCTCATGGGCAATTTGCAGGTATTCTCTGACAGCTTTTTTCATGGCTTCATCCAGATCTTTATCCAATCCGACAGCAATCCAAGCATCCTTTGTTTCCCCCATTGGGGTTGCTAACTTCATATCTTTATGCAAGATAAATTCAAACGTGGGAGTTAAGGAACACTCGATCGCCGTCAAAGCAACTTCACCATTTGCTTGAGCGCAATGGGGATCGCCAGCGTAAAATAGCGCGCCAGGGACTTGTACGGGTAAATACAAGCTCGAACCACGTCCTAGAAGTTTGATGTCCAAATTACCACCATAGTTCCCTGGTGGTACGGAATTCGCAGCATCAGCCGGATTAGCAGGCACGACACCCATCAATCCGATAAAAGGTTTCAACGGGATCTCAATTGGTGGTAGGTTGTTGGCGGGTTGAAAAATGCCTACTTCCCGCTTGGCATCTATGGCGATAACTTTGGAGTAGATCGGAGCGTTATTTTCAGGGTACTCTCCAGATAACGCTCCTTTGCCGTGACGATTGGAAATTGCACCATAGGGCGATCGGTAATTAATGGCTAGGGTCTTAATCTCCAAAACATCGCCTGGTACTGCGCCCTCTACGTAAACTGGTCCAGTAATAACGTGAGGACCGGGACCAGTCTTTTTCACTTTGGCTTTAGTTTGTAGCTGGTCTGAGAGGATCTGCTGTCGAGAAATCGTACTTTTAGGATTTTTGGGAATGCCACCCTGGGCGAAAAACTGAACGGTGTCTCCTTGATCTGGGAGAATACCTTCATGAGATATTGTCTCCATAACCACGCGATCGCCCGATTTGACGCGGGCGATAGGCTTGCTATCTGGTTTAAATAATTCTCCCCAAATCACGTTTGCGGGAGTTGAAAGAATTTTTTGCGTCCGTCCGGCGGCGATAACGGGAACTGAGATCGCAATTGTACTCAACAATAGTATTAACCCTAAAGCCATTGCGATCGCCAGCCGCCCAGATTTATTCCATCTCCAAACACCGATCTCTAGCTGGGAATTGGCGATCGCAAATATTTTTTGCTTGTTCACTTGCTCCTCACAATCACACTTATAGATTCACGCTTATTTAGGCAAACTGATTCAATCAAATTAGGCAGATCGATTCATCGACTAGCTGACGCTAAGCCTGTAACTTTTAGCTCGGTTCATATTTTGATTGAAAGTACGTTCAATTATTTGTGATAAAAGATACATATAGCCAATTTTGACAGTTGTTTGGCTCTCTCGTTGCGATCGACATAGATCCGAGCCTGAGATTTGCTGCTACAATTCCAAAATTAAAGGGACGGATTGTCCGTCCCACAAAAACAGCTAATTCAGCGAGTAGTGAGTAGAAAAGTTTTGACTTCTGACTTTTGACTTTTGACTTCTGACTACTCCCACAGCTTGCAGCTAAGATCCCCAGATTTTTGTGTCAAGCGTAGGTTTTCACGGTAGTCCACAGGGCAATCAATTACGGCTGGCACATCATCAGCTAAAGCAGCCTTGAGCATGGGAATTAAGTCAGTTGCCGATTCTACACGGTAGCCTTTTAGTCCCATACTTTCAGCCAATTTGACAAAATCGGGATTGCCGAATCGGACGTAGGTTGATTCGCCGAATTGATTGTGCTGCTTCCATTCAATTAAGCCATAGCCGCCATCATTAAAAATTAGGGTGACAAATGGGTGTCCGACGCGCAAGGCTGTTTCCAACTCTTGACAATTCATCATGAAACCACCGTCACCAGTAGCGGCAATTACTTTGCGATCGGGATAGACTAGCTTAGCCGCGATCGCGCCTGGAATTGCAATTCCCATCGCCGCAAAACCATTAGAAATTAAACAAGTATTGGGGCGATCGCAATGATAATTGCGGGCAATCCACATCTTATGCGCCCCGACATCAG
This sequence comes from Chroococcidiopsis sp. SAG 2025, assembly GCF_032860985.1. Lineage (GTDB taxonomy): Bacteria > Cyanobacteriota > Cyanobacteriia > Cyanobacteriales > Chroococcidiopsidaceae > Chroococcidiopsis. Next base: position 2,981,772 of record NZ_JAOCNC010000001.1, on the reverse strand, counting down.
AAATTAAAATATCTTCTGGTCCCAAAACCTGCCGCAGGTCGTAAATTAATTTTTGCGGCTTGATCGGATAGCCGGGATCGTTAGCATAGTGTTCGTAATCAGCGCGAATATCTGCTTGCAGTTCCAAAGCGTAAGGATTCGGCTTGCCACTGCGATCGGCGCGTTGCAAAATTTCATTCAAGGAATCAGAAATATCCCCTACGACTTCTGCTAAAGGAATGTAGCTACTATCAATTTCGGCTGGATTTGCTCCGACATGGACGATGGGAATTTCACCTGTTGGATTCCAGCGTTTGGGCGAATACTCAATCAAGTCATAGCCAATAGAAATAACTAAATCTGTATTGTCAAAAGCGCAATTAATAAAATCTCGCAGTTGCAATCCCACTGCCCACAAAGCTAAAGGATGGGTGTAGGGAATGACACCTTTACCCATAAAAGTATTGATAACAGGGATATTCAAGCGCGTAGCAAATTCCGTAACCGCTTCGCTGGCATTTGCCCGAATTGCTCCATTACCAACTAAGAGCAAGGGATTGTGAGCTTTAGAAATTGCCGCAGCTGCCTCGGTAATACCGTGAAACGAGGCATAAGTTTTTTCTAAGCCTGTTTTACTTAGAGGCATACCTGCTGCTGGCATCGCCGCGATGTTCTCTGGTACGTCAATATGCACCGCACCAGGTTTTTCACTTTGCGATCGCTTGAATGCCCTGCGAACCAGCTCTGGTGTAATGCTAGGGCGAACGATCTGGGCGCTCCACTTCGTTACGGGGGCGAACATTGCCACCAAATCTAAGTATTGGTGAGACTCGATATGCATCCGATCCGTCCCCACCTGTCCGGTAATCGCCACCAGTGGCGCACCATCTAGATTCGCATCCGCTACCCCTGTCATCAAATTAGTTGCCCCTGGACCCAAGGTAGAGAGGCATACGCCAGCTTTTCCTGTCAAGCGTCCGTAGACATCCGCCATGAACGCTGCACCCTGTTCGTGACGAGTCGTAATGAACTGAATGGAAGATTTCTTCAACGCCTCCAAAACGTGTAGGTTCTCTTCCCCTGGTAAACCAAACACGTATTCCACGCCTTCATTTTCCAAACATTGCACTAACAGTTCTGCCGTATTCATCTACCTTTCTCCTTGTTTGTGGGGAGTCGGGAGTCGGGAGTCGGGAAAAGTCAAAAGTTAAAAGTTAAAAGTCAAAACTAACTAATGCTTCTTACCTCTTGCCTCTTATCCCTAACCCCTCACTCCTCGCTCCTAACCCCTCTTACTTTATCCACACAGTTTTAACATTCACGAACTCATGTATACCCTGAATGCTCAGTTCCCTGCCATATCCAGAGTGCTTAATGCCACCAAAAGGTAGCCTGGGGTCTGATTTGACCATACCGTTAACAAACACCGATCCTGCTTCAATTTCTGCGATCACTCTGTCTCTTTCTGTTGCGTCTTGCGTCCAAATACTCGCTCCTAAGCCGAACGGGGTAGCATTGGCAAGTTGAAGCGCTGCGTCTAGATCTGCGACTCGAAAAAGCAGAGCTACCGGACCAAAAAATTCTTCTTGGGCGATCGCTGCATCCACCGGAATTTGACTCACAATCGTCGGCAGGTAGAAGTTTCCCGCTCGTTCGGCTGGCGGTTGACCTCCAATTAAAACTTTTGCTCCCACCTTGACGCACTCCTGCACTTGGCGGTCTATATCTTCTAGCATACTTGGCGTAGCTAGGGGACCGACATCTGTATCGGGTAACATTGGATCGCCGACTTTGAGCGCCGCAAATTTTGCTACCAAAAGTTTTTCAAATCGCTCGGCGATCGCCTCGGTAACGATAAATCTTTTTGCTGCAATACACGATTGACCGTTACACAACATTCTGGCAGTGACAGCCGTGCTAGCAGCTGCTTCGATGTCAGCACTTGGCATGACAATAAATGGATCGCTTCCCCCCAATTCCAGCACTGTTTTCTTAATTTGTTTGCCCGCCGCCGCTGCTAAACTTGCTCCCGCTGGTTCGCTGCCTGTTAAAGTGGCAGCTTTGACTCGTGGATCGGCAATTATTGCCGCTACCTGTTGCGACCCTACTAGTAAAGTTTGGAAGACTCCTGTAGGAAATCCTGCCTCTTTAAAGATTTCTTCAATTGCTAGAGCGCATTGCGGTACGTTAGAAGCATGTTTGAGCAGACCGACATTGCCTGCCATCAAAGCGGGTGCGGCGAAGCGAAAGACTTGCCAAAAGGGAAAATTCCACGGCATCACCGCGAGGATAATTCCTAATGGTTGATAGCGGACGAAACTGTGGCTGGCATCTGTTCCTACCGATGCGTCAGCTAAAAATTCAGCTGCGCGTTCGGCATAGTAACGACAGACCAAAGCGCACTTTTCGACTTCGGCGATCGCGCTTTTTACAGTCTTACCCATTTCCAGGGTCATCAATTTGCCAAATTTTTCTTTGTCGCGTTCCAAAATCTCGGCTGCGCCATTCATCCACTGAGATTTTTGCTGCATCGGCACTCGTCGATATTGCTCGAAAGCCTGTTGTGCCAACTCTAATTTCGTGGCTATTTCTGCCTCGCTTAGTGCTGGAAAAGTTTCAATCGTTTCCCCAGTTGCCGGATTAATCGTTGCGATCGCCATAACTCTAACCTCCAAAATGAGGGGTAAGGGTAAATAGTTATCAGTTGTCAGTTATCAGCAAACGGGGTGTATGGTGTGGGGTTGTGGCGTGTAGGGAATTTTGAATTTTGATTTGAATTGCTCCCTCAGCCCCCTCAGCTCCCGAGCGCTCCCTCAGCTCTCTTATCTCCCTTGTCCCCCTCTACATTCCTATTTTTGCTAGAAAATTACCTCTCTACCGCCGCGATCGCCCAAATAAATGTATAAATAACTACAATTTCCTGATAGTGAAATAATATGGATAGGTTATTGGTAGCTGCAAACCTTGCCATATCTTGAATAATTGTCTATTCTAAAAAAAAGCTTAAATTTGAGTCGTATTTTGTGGAGGTTTGTACTAATTTAGCTTAGCTACTGTACTCTACAAATGTTCGCTAATGTTCCCGGATGCAACAATTGCTACAAAATTATTCAACTAAGTTCATGAGAAATTTATCTTTCAGGTTGAATTGAGCTAGAATTGCATCAGTCATCATAACTTCAGTTGATTTAATTCTGTCCTTTTTGCTTAAAACCTTTTTGCTTAAAAGAGTTAAGCCTTAAATTCAAAATAACATCTAGCAAAAATGTAGTTGAGAGCCAGTCCATTGCAAGCGCCGGATCGCCGCTTGGGGAGTGCCTTTTATCCTCTAGAGATAAATTTTGTTTGTAACTTGGCAACTTTCCACACTGGAGGATGGTTTTGGAACTCCTAGCTCAGAATAATTACCTGTCAAAAATGCATCAACCCCTGATTTTGGCTGTAGATGATGATGAAGATAATTTAGAGCTGCTGACTGAAGTTCTTTCCCCTCTAAATTGTCATATCATCACCGCAAAAGATGGGCGCTCCACAATTAGTATTGCCCAACAGCAGCGCCCCGACCTCATATTGCTGGACATATTATTACCGGACACTTGCGGTACGGAAATTGCCCGGATGCTCAAGCAAAACCAGCAGACGCAAAATATCACCCTCATTGCAGTAACAGCATTAGCACGAGCCGAAGATCGAGAAAGTTTACTCGCAGCAGGCTGTAGTGCTTATATTAGTAAGCCTTATATGCTAGACGATTTAGAGGCTGTTATCTGTCGCTATCTGGGTTTGAATCCGACTTTAGTCGTTGTTTGACTCGCCTTGCAGTGTCTAAACCTGAGACGTTAGGAGCGCTATCCAAAAGAGCAACAATGCTAGTACGACCAGTTTCAAATGTACTGTTGCAAATTACGTCCACTACAGGTACGCCAACCACCCGTTCGATTAAAGATTGCAGGTGCGGTTCTAAGAATTTGAGCAAGTTAGATCTAACTTGTAAAGCAAGATCTGTCTGTTGATTTTCCCCTAAAAACTGTTCTAAACGGGTGATAGAGTCTTCTGCCAATATTGTGACTGTTCTATCAACAATATGACAAGAAACTTGGGGCAGCTTGTATCCGAGGTGAGTACGGTGAAGTTCTATAACTTGCTGTACTAACTCTTGTTGTAGCTGCTCTAACGTGGGAGATAACGATCCTTCCATATCGTGCTAGCAGCAAAAACGAATAAGTAAATTTTCCTAAAATTTATCAGTATAAGCGATCGCATTAATCAGCCTTGAGATGTATATCTTTTATAAGGGAGCAGGGAGCAGGGAGCAAGGTAAGTTACCAGTCACAAATCACAATTAAATTACTTGCCACTCACTACACCTTATCCTCTTTCTTCACTGATAAACTGTCAACTGTTAACTGTTAAAAGATAGCCAGAGCGTAAAATTTGAAGCTGTATATAGCTACACTGCGACCTTAGTGAGCTAGGATACGCGATCGTCGTTCAAATTTTGCTATTTCTTGCCAAAATAGAGAAATTTAATGATATATTTTCATTTGTGACAATTTATCGCTTTCATCGAGCCTGAAATTGTCAATTATTGTAATTTTTGCTATGCGTAGCAAAAATTACAAATTGCAGTAAAATTCAATGTTGTTGCTTGCTGTTGCTAGCTTGCTACTTACATTCGTACTGAGTACGAAGACGAGCAACCTACAGCCGCTAGTACGAGCCAGTTCGTCGCCAGCGCCGATTCCAATCGCCGCTTGGGGGAATGCCTCGCCGTAGAAGCAACCATCTTTGTTGTCGTATCGTGCAACAAAAATTTTCTTACTTCTACGACTAGCCCCAAACGTATTATGGACATGCAAACTCGCTTTAGTTTCTCTCTAGAGGCAGATTCTTTTCAGCCACTTGTTTTAGCTGTGGATGATAACGATGATAACTTGCAGTTACTCGCCCAAATTTTAGCGATCGCAGATTGTGACTATATCACTGCGGTTGATGGAAAGAGTGCAATTCTTAAGGCAAAAAGCTATCGTCCCAGCTTAATTTTGTTAGACATGATGCTGCCGGATATTAGTGGTATAGATGTGACGCGAACTCTCAAACAAGACCCGCAAACTCAGGCAATTCCAATTATTGCGGTAACGGCAATGGCAAGAACTGAAGATAAAGAAAGTTTCATTACCGCAGGTTGCGTAGAATGCGCGATCAAACCTTATGATATTGTCCAATTAGAAACAGTAATTCGGAAGTATGCCTTTGGTGAAATTGGGAAGAGTTGAGAGTTGATAGTTGATAGTTAATGGTTGACGAGCGCAGCCAAGAACGCTCGACCATCGATCTATCAACAACTAAACTAAGAATTGCGTACAGACGGCGGGCTAGCTAAGATAGCAACTGTTGCAGCCCGACCCGTCTCTATTTTGGTATTACTCAGAATATCTAATACTTCTACACCTACAATTTCCTCAATTAGGTCTTTTAGTTGGGGTTGAAGTGCTTGATCTAATTCTTCTCTAACTTTTTCGCCTAATTCTTCTTTACCGCTTTCTACTAGCAGTTGTTCCGGCTGAGTTACTGCATCTTCTAGAATAATCGCAATTTTTTCATCAAACATTTGACAAAAAACTTGGCTTGGTCGATGCTCTAACTGAGCGCGATACAGCGCTTGAATGCGTTGCGATAGAGTGCGTTCTAATTGTCCCCGGGTCGGAAAAGATGAGTCCATGTTAAAAATTTAGCTGAATCAAACTTAGCGCCAAACATCTGCTAATAGATAGATGATAAAGATAAAAAGCGCAAAATAGAAGTCGTAAGTCGTAAGTCGTCAGTCTTGTTTACTTATGACTTCTTCGTCCCCCAAGTCCTTCTACTGGGGATAGATGAGAATCTTATAGGTATCGGGCGTAGGGTTGACAGCTCGTTCTACGGCTGCTGATAGTTGTTGTAGGGGGTAGCGATCGCTGATTAAAGCATCAACATCAATGTGGCGATTGAAAACAAGATCGACAGCAAGACTTTGCAGGCGATAAGAAGAACTATAACTACCAATTAAATCGATTTCGCGGCGATAGATAATATTAGGATTGAGGGAAATTTCAACCTCGTCGGGAAATTCGGCAAAAAAGAGAATTTTACCACCCTTGCGCGTGCAATCGAGAGCTTGAGCAAACGCCTTTTCACTAGGGACGGCAAGTAGAGTCGTATCGACTCCCAAACCGTCTGTTAAAGCTTGAATTTTAGTGCTTAAGTCGCGATCGCGGGCATCAAAAGCAGCATCAGCTCCTAATTGTAAAGCTTTTTCGAGCCGCGATGGTAATAAATCGGTAGCGATCGCCCTTGCACCGAAGTATTTAACTAACATCACGAACATCAGTCCGATGGGACCCGCACCAGTCACTAACACCGTTTGTCCTGGGGCAATTTGTGCCTTTTTGACTGCTTTGAGACAGCAATTCGTTGGCTCTACAAAACTCGCTTGCTCAAAGCTAACGCGATCGGGAATCGGAATCAAGCCACCATTGCGGACAATGTGACCGGGTACTCTCACATATTCAGCAAATCCACCCCCACTAGGCACAAAACCAGCCGTTGTAGAGATATTTTTATAGATATCGCACATGGAAAAATTGTCGTTCAGGCAATAGCGACAACGCATACAGGGAATGTGGTGCATCACCACCACTCGCTGTCCTACTTGCCAATCGCTAACTTGGCTTCCGATTGCGGCGACAACTCCAGCCGTTTCATGCCCAAAAATGCGCGGTGGTTCGTAAAGGGGATAGCGAATTTTTTTGATATCTGACTGACATAAGCCAACAACCCGCACTTGCACCAAGACTTCATCCGCTTCAATAGCTGGTACGGGTAATTCCTCATAACTCAATCGATCCACACCGCGAAATACCTGGGCTTTCATAGCTTGTAGTCATTAATCCAGCACTTTAGAATGTAGCAGTTAATAGGGGGCAGGGAGCAGGGAGCAGGGAGTAGTGAAGAAAGGGTGTAGGGTGTGGGGTGTGGGGTGTAGTGGATTGTTAACTGGTCAGGAGTCACTGGTCACTGATAACTGCTCCCGACTCCCAACTCCCGACTTCTTATCACAAGCTAGAATCATTTTGGAACTGTGATGAGATTTGGTTATGTTACGGCGATCGACAGAGAGATTCATCGCCAGAACCGCCAGCTATCGCTATGATTAACTAACACTAAAAACGCCCAATCATTGCCACTGCTTTTGCAACTGCCACAATGCTAGGTGAAATTATCAAAGGGCAATACCAGATCGTCCAAATCCTGAGTAGTAGCGATTACTGTCAGACCTATCTGGCACAAGATCTCGTTACCCCCTCACCGCAAGCATGTATTGTCAAACATCTCTTGCCTGGACCATCCGGTCGCACTAGCTCCTTGTCTTCTCTACGGCGTGTATTTACTCGTGAAGTCGCAGCGCTAGAAAAATTGAGTACTTATTCCCAAGTACCGCAATTGTTAAACTATTTTGAGCTAGATCAACAATTTTATCTGGTATTAGAATACATTCACGGACAGCCACTGAATCGAGTTTTGGCTCCAGGAGTACGCTGGAGTGAAACCCAAGTCATCGATTTTTTACAGGAAGTCCTTACTATTTTAGAAGTGATTCACGCCCATGGGCTAATTCACCGCGATATTAAACCTAGTAACTTAATTCAGCGTGACAGCGACGGCAAGTTGGTACTGATCGATTTTGGGTCAGTCAAGCAGGCATGGACGCAAGTTGTCACTGCCGCAGGACAAACCAATGCCAACTTTGCTATGGGAATTCCAGCGACAATGGCGATCGGTACACCGGGCTATATGCCCAGCGAACAAAGCCGAGGTCGTCCTCGTCCGAATAGTGACATTTATGCTTTGGGAATGATTGCCATCCAAGCGTTGACTGGAATGCAACCAACAATGCTGCTAGAAGATGCCGACAGTGGGGAAGTTATTTGGCAACACCTCACAAATGTCACTCTAGCTTTGGGATCGATTTTGAATCAAATGGTACGCTACCATTTCACCGAGCGCTACCAATCAGCAACTGAAGTCCTAGCCGATCTCCAACCACTCCTACCAACAGCAGCACTGTCACAGCCAACACCTACCCCAAGAAGTTCTGCCCCCAATTCCGCCTCAACTGCTCCAAATTCTAGTAGTCATCAAGCATCGGCGGTGAATGGATCGGGAACAAAGTCGAGAAGAACATCAACTGGAGGACAACAACAGATAGCGCTATGGTTGGGGATGGCAATTGGCATTACTTCGGCGCTGGGATTAATTCTAGGCTTATATTACGCTCTCCGACCAGGATCGAAGGCTGTGCCACCGATCGCGCCGCCTAAAGCACAATTTGCCACGATCGCCTCGAATCGGCTTTTCGATCGCTATACATTGACTCAAACTTTAACCGGACACACAGATTCAGTATGGGCGATCGCTGTCAGCCAAGATGGACGTACGTTGGTTAGTGGTAGTGCAGATAAAACGATTAAGGTATGGGATCTACAAACTAGAGAGTTACAGCGCACGCTTACCGGACATACAGATACAGTACGGGCGATCGCTCTGAGTCAAGATGGACAAATTTTGGTGAGCGGTGGCGGCGAAAAAACAGTACGGCTGTGGAATATCACAACAGGCAGACCCTTGGGAAGGCTACTCGGACATGGGGGACCTGTATGGACTGTTGCCATCAGTCAAGACGGACAGACGCTTTTTAGTGCGGGAGAAGATGGAACCGTTAAGCTGTGGAACGCCCAGAACGGACAATTGCATCGCACGCTCCCAGCACACGATCGCCGCGTGTTTTCCTTGGCGGTAAGTCCTAACGGGCAAACTTTTGCTACTGGCAGCATCGATCGCACGATTAAGTTATGGGATTTAGCTACAGGAAGACTACTACGCACGCTGACAGGGCATACTGATGCAGTCAGGGCAATTACCTTTAGCCCCGACGGACAACATTTGGCTAGCACGAGTTGGGATAAAACCGTGAAGATTTGGAACTGGCGAACTGGAGAGCAACTACAAACGCTGGCAGAGCATGAGCATAGAACTGTTGCGATTGCTTACGGTAATGATGGTAATACCCTAATGAGTGCAAGCCTCGATCGCACGATCAAAATTTGGCAGCCGCAATCGGGACAACTCCTACACGATCTACTAGCTCACACTGACTGGGTATTAGCGATCGCGCCTAGCCCCAGAGGTCAAACTTTAGTCAGCAGCAGCAAAGATCGGACAATCAAAATTTGGGAATAGCAAGTTGTCATTGGTCATTGGCAAATTATAAGTTCTTCCCTACTCCCTACTCCCTGCTCCCTACTCCCTAATGACTGAATGAATTCTCAATTTCATACCGATGTTCTAGTCGTTGGCGGTGGTACTGGCGGTACGGCTGCGGCAATCCAAGCAGCGCGATCTGGTGCAAAAACAATCCTGGTCAGTGAATTTCCTTGGTTAGGAGGTATGCTGACATCAGCTGGGGTGTCGGTTCCTGATGGTAACGAATTGGTAGCATGGCAAACAGGCTTGTGGGGAGCATTTTTGCGGGAATTGCAGCAATGCCAGCCGGAAGGATTAGACCATAGCTGGGTGAGCTTTTTTAGCTTCGATCCGCGTATAGGAGCGCAGATTTTTGCTCGATGGGTACGAGAATTGCCTAACTTGACTTGGCTGGTGGGACAAGTACCGCAAGCCGTTTTACGCCAAGGCGATCGCATTTTTGGGGTAGAATTTGCTGAGTTTACGGTTACTGCCGAAATTACCATCGATGCTACAGAGTTGGGCGATTTATTGGCTTTAGCCGAGATTCCGTACCGTTGGGGTTGGGAATGGCGATCGCAATGGGGAGAACCCAGCGCCCCAATTGCTCCAAACGAGCTAACGACAAAATACCCAGTTCAAGCGCCCACTTGGGTAGGACTCATGCAAGATTTTGGGGACGCGATCGCTCCAGTTATTCCCCCACCACCGTCATACAGTCCAGAAATATTTGCTGGAGCTTGGGAAAGCTACGGAGCCGCACAATTTCTTGACTACGGGCGCTTACCAGGCAATTTATTCATGCTCAACTGGCCCATTTGCGGCAACGACTACGGCGAAGGTTTAGACCGACTAGTGACCTCCACCACGGCTAGATCTGAGTTTCTGCAAGAAAGTTTGTGGCATACGCAAGGCTTCTTACACTACATTCAAACCCAACTCGGACGGCGTTATGGTTTGGCTGAAGGTGTTTTTCCTTCCTATTCCAATCGTATAGGGGCGCACAGCCGTGCGCCCCTACACCACAGTGGTGGATACGCTCTCCACCCTTACTATCGCGAGAGTCGGCGCGTTGTGGGCATGGCTACGGTGCGAGAACAGGATATTTTGCCCTTAGCTGAAGGTCGAGTCGCTGCTTTACCAGTCGATAGTACAGGTATCAATGCGATCGCAATTGGTAACTATGCCAACGACCACCACTACCCAGGTTTTGATTTTCCCCTACAACCGAAATCGACTCGCTGGGGAGGGCGCTGGACGGGAACGCCTTTTACCATACCCTATCATTGTCTAATTCCGGCAGCGATCGACGGCTTCTTAGCCTGTGAAAAGAATATTTCTGTCTCTCACATTGCCAATGGTGCGACGCGCTTGCAGCCAGTGGTGATGAATCTCGGACAGGCTGCTGGAATGGCAGCAGCAATGTGTATTTCTAGGGGTTGTCAGCCGCGAGAATTACCTGTAAGAGATTTACAAGAAGCTCTATTACAAGAGCCGCGCTGTCCGGCGGCGATCGTGCCTTTATTCAACTCATCACCCGCATCTCCTGACTGGTTAGAGTGGCAACGCTATTACCTCGATCGCCCAGAGGAGTATCCGGCTAGTGGAAATTGTCCTCTCAGTTTGGCGAGCAGAGGAGCAGAGGGGCAGAGGAGAATTCAAGATCCGCGCACCACCTCCTACTCAGGTATTTTCCATCGTCGGGACGTGCAAGACTATACATTGACTATATCCACACCTGAAGAATTGCAGGGACAAGATTGGACGCTGGTAACTTTGCGATCGCCTATTGACGAAAAACTACAAATCTATCCAGATAACCAACCGATCTTGGTTTATGGGCGATTAAACCATGCAGGTAGATGGTTGTTAGTAGAAGAAATTGAGCCGACAGTCAACCATTAACCATTAACTATTAACAATTGCCAAATTAAAGCGAGCAATATGGCTGCGATCGCCCCAATTAACGTATTTAAAAAATTGACAACATCATGAGTCAGCCAACTGACTTTACCTTCTACCGTTGCGCCAATTAAGCTTTCAATATTAGTGGCAATAAAAGCAGCGATAACACACCAGAGTATGCCTAGTAAATCGATTAAACCGAGTCCCCAAGCTAACATGGCGATCGCCACCGAACCCACTACACCAGCCAACGTTCCCTCTAAACTTACAGCTCCTTCCGTTCCTCTTGCCACAGGTTGTAAAGTCGTAATTAAAAATGTCCGCTGACCGTAAGCTTTGCCAACTTCGCTAGCACAGGTATCGGAAAGTTTGGTGCTGAAACTGGCGACAAAACCCAGTAACAGTAGAGATACAATCGCAATAGGTTCAGCCACAAAGGTAGTCGCGTTAGCGAAGCTTAACGAAGTTATCGCGATTCCCACTGCACACAGCGCCCCCGTCAGTGCCGAACTCCAGACATTTTCGGGTCCCCTCGCACCAGAACGTTTTTCAGCAATTCCTTCTGCTTCCTTTTGTGCCATACCAATGTATGTCACGGCAGAACCGACGAGAAAGTAGAATATGACAACTAATTCCCCTTGCCAGCCTACACTCAAGTACAAGAGAACACCCAAGAACAAAGCGTGCAATAGCCCAGCCGGAGTTAGCAATTTTTTGGGAGCAATCCAGGCTAAACCCAACAAAACTGTATGCACCCCGACAGCAACTAGCACGGAATTGAGGAACGATGGATTTGAAAACATCACGGATAAATTAGTAGTCATCTAAATTTTGCCAGAATATTACAAGAGCGAAGTTTGACTGTTGTAACCGTAACTACAGACATAGCAATGAGTGGATAGATGACAAGTCAATTTCCTATAAACATGTTTATTCAAGGCTTTCAAATCTACCTCTACTCCCTGCTTCCTGCTTTCTGCTCTCTACTTTATATGAATCAAACTATTTTTCACCTTGCCTTTCCCATTACCGACATCGCCCAGACAAAAGCCTTCTATATCGATGGTTTGGGCTGCATTCCCGGTCGTGAAACTCACCATGCTTTGATTTTAAATCTTTACGGGCATCAGCTAGTAGCTCATATGACTAAAGAACCTCTGGCTCCACAGCGTGGTGTCTATCCCAGACACTTTGGTTTAATTTTTTCCTCTAAATTGGAATGGGAAAATTTATTAGAGCGATCGCAACAACAGCACCTCAAATTTAGAGAAACACCCAAACAGCGCTTTGTTAATTCTCCCCTAGAACACTACACGTTCTTCCTAGAAGATCCATTTTATAACCTAATGGAATTTAAATACTACCGCAATTTAGAAGCAGTTTTTGGCAGTTACAACAGCGCTCCCATCGGAGATTTAGTGTAGAAATTTCACTCGTTCAAAAATAATTGATTTCAATTTAGACTTAACTAAATCTTGCAGCACCAATTGCTATTTCACCCAACTTCAAAATTTTGACTAAAGTTTTGACTTTTGACTTTTAATTTTTGACTTTAGAAACCATTGGTGATTCTAATCGCACGTTTTTCCCACTATTATCAGTACGATAAATCCATTGTTGATTACCGTCCGACACCACAACTCGCCAACCTTCAACGATCGCCTGCGAGCAAATTTCTTCCGGTTGAGGTAACCCCAAGCAACCATCAGACCAACTTTCGCGACTGTATTTAGTCACTTTTAGTTTTTCTGGAGGAAGATTTTGCAGCTTAGTCAGATCGGCAATGACAGCTTTAACAACTTTAGGAGGCACGCGATCGCTTTGACCACTCGCGCCTATATTTTCAGCAATCTGAATCGGTGCAGCTACAGCACTAGAAATAAAATTAACGCTATAACACAAAAATAAACTACAAGTCAAAACCAGAGTTAAAAAACTCCTTGTTGATAGACAAAATTTCAAACTATCAATTGTCTTATAGTCCGCGCAGGCGGACTTCGTTTGTGTAGCCGCGAATTTTATTCGCCTTTTGCAAAGGACAAAGATGTTAATTTTCATAAAGTTCCAGCGGTAAATTATCTGGGTCTTGAAAAAAAGTAAAACGTTTACCCGTAATTTCGTCTATTCTAATATCTTCTACCTGCACTCTCTGAGCAGTTAGCTCAATGACAGCGCGATCGAGATCGTCAACAGCAAAAGCCAAATGCCTCAATCCACAAGCTTCCGGTTTACTCGGTCTTGACGGCGGCGTGGGAAAAGAAAATAATTCAATTTGAACTGTATCGCTGACTCTTAAATCTAATTTATAAGAATTTCTCGCCGCCCTAAATGTTTCTTCAACAATCGAAAATCCTAAAATTTCTGTATAGAATTTCTTCGATCGCTCGTAGTCAGAACAAATAATCGCGACATGATGGACACCTGTAACGTGCATAGATTGGCAAGGAGATAACTGTAAAGGCGCACAACCATGCGCCCATATACTAAGTTATCAACTTTCACGCAACGTAGCGCCAGCCTTTACAACCATCAACCATCAACTCTTAAGAGTCAACCAATAACCAACCTCTGAAACTGTCGATCGCGCCGCAACTCATCCCATCCCGCATCAGCCTTGGCTTTTTCCCTGTACTCGCTGGGATTGAGACAGATCGCTTGTTGCAAGTTCGCCAAAGCCAAATCAGTATCTCCTGCGGCTGCAAAACAGCAAGCACGATTGTAGAAAGCATCGCCGAAGTCTGGCTTGTATTTAGAGCCTGGATTATGGCTGGCGATCGCCTGTTCGTAGCGCAGGCGGACGGACTGTAACTTATCTAAGCAGTCACACCAAAAGTTATCTAGAGAATACCAGAAGTCCTGCGGCTCGGCAATCTCAACCTCATTTGCTCCGTTTTGTTGCCAACCCCGTTTGTATCGGTGCATATACTGCATTGCTCGGTCGTAGCTAGAAATTGCTTCTCTGTACAATCCCAATTCTTGCAACGCCAGACCTCGATGATACCAAACCTGATAGCGTAAATTACGATGATATGTTTTTGTATATTTGAGCGATTCGTCGTAATTGGCGATCGCTTGTTTATAACGCCCTAAGCGATGTAATGCCAAACCTCGATGATACCAGACTCGATAGGGAAATCCTTTGTAGTAATCTCTAGCACAATCTAAAGCTTTATCGTAACTCGCGATCGCCTCTCGATAGCGTTTTAACTCAAATAATAATAAACCTCGGTTAAACCAAGTAAAACCATATCCAGGCAAACGTCCGAGAAAGCGATCGCAAGCCGCGATCGCTTCTTGATAGCGTTTTAATTTACATAGATAAAAGCTGCGCTCTCGTAAAGGAATATATCGCCATTCTTTTAGTACAGCCGCTATATAGAAATAGATCGATGGAAATGCAACGAGGGATAGCAGAAAATTTTTCGTCACAATGCCAAATACGAATGTTGCTAGAAGTATGCCCAGGAGTAAGGCTAGCAGAACTATAACTTGCATAAACTTATCGATCGGCAAAATTCTTTTAAGAGTTCTGACAGATAGCTTTCCCCATACTGTAGAATTTGCCGTCAGTAGGTTCACTTAATCAAGATGCGCCGGAAATTTTTTGCTCCCCTAGCGATCGCCCTGTTCAGCCTAGCTGTTATCCTATGCTGCTCTTCTGTAACTCTCATCGCCTCGCCAACTCCTCCCAAACCCAATTCAAACTCTGCCGAAATTAGGGGAGTATGGCTGACGAATATTGATAGTGACGTATTATTTAAACGCGATCGCCTCAGTCAAGCAATCCAAACCTTACATCAACTGAATTTTAATACTATCTATCCGACGATTTGGAACTGGGGCTACACTTTGTATCCTAGCTCAGTTGCTGCAAACACCATCGGGCGATCGCTCGATCCCACGCCTGGATTACAAGGACGAGATATCTTACAAGAAATTGTCGAGCAAGGACATCAACAAATTACTCCGCAGGGCGATCGACAACGCATGGGAGTCATTCCCTGGTTTGAATTTGGTTTTATGGCTCCTGCTGATTCCCAATTAGCGAAACGTTACCCTCAGTGGCTAACTCGTAGGCGTAATCACAAAGAAATTTGGCTAGAAGGTAAACATAAACGAGTCTGGCTCAATCCTTTTCATCCTGAAGTACAGCAGTTTATTCAAAATTTAATTTTAGAAGTCGTTACGAAATACGATATAGACGGAATTCAATTTGACGACCATTTCGGTTTACCTTCAGAATTTGGTTACGATCCATTTACCGTGAATTTATATCAACAAGAACATCAGGGGAAAAAGCCACCTAGCGATCCCCAAGATTCCGAATGGCTGCACTGGCGAGCTGATAAAATTACGGCTTTTTTGAAACAGGTATTTCAAGCAGTCAAGCAACAGAAACCGAATTGCGTAATTTCAATTGCTCCCAATCCTCAAAGAGTTTCCTACGACCTTTTTCTTGCAGATTGGGCAGAGTGGGACAGACAGGGATTGGTTGAAGAATTAGTTTTGCAAGTCTATCGCAACGATCTCAAAGTATTTCTGAGCGAATTACAATACCCAGAAGTGCAAGCAGCACGAAAACACATTCCAGTAGGAATTGGAATTTTATCAGGTTTAAAAGGTAAATACGTTCCCTGGGGGCAAATTCAAAATCAAGTTCAAGTTACTCGCAGGCATAACTTTGCAGGAGTTTCTTTCTTTTTCTATGAAACTTTGTGGAATTTAGCCAAAGAGTCCCCGAAAAAACGTCAATTGGGATTTCAAAAACTATTTCCTCTTCCTGGAAATAGACCAAATATTTTATTAGGTTGGCAACCAGAAAATCTTGCTAGAGATGCTTCGTAAAGTAGTTTCTATTATTTTAGCCGATACACAACTGCGATCCCTCAATCCCCTTAAAAAGGGGGTATTTATTCCCCATTGAAAAAGTTGCGTTTTCCAAATATTTTAAAAAGGAGCTATCTATTCCTCCCTTAAAAAGGGGGGTAGGGGGATCGATATCTCTAACTTTAAATACGTAATTCCTTGACTTTTTCTATCGCTCAGTAGTTTCACTAATGCCATATTAGTGAAATATTTGCTATAGAGATAGAGCAATTTATTAGATCGAATTAGATATAAAGTTTGCATAAAAGCTGAAAATGGGCAAACTGAAATAGTCATGAAACATGCAAGATATAAAAAACTATGATAAAAAAACGCAATTTGATGCTGTTCGACCTTTCTATTTTTGGTCATCATGCAGCATACATCAAATATCTCATACAATATTGGGGCGATCGCCAGTTAGCGGATAGACTCGACGTAGTTGTATCACCAATGTTTCTTGAAAAACACGCTGATGTTGTCGGTTTCGTTAACAAATATAATCAAAATAATATTCAAATAGTAGCGATCTCCGCCGCAGAAGACGCTGCACTGAAATCTCGAAATTCTAAGTTAAAGCGTACTTGGCGCAACTTTCAAGAATGGCAAATACTTTGTCGATATGCTAAATCTTTAAATGCTAGTGAGTGTCTAATTATGTATTTAGATACTTGTCAAATTCCACTAGCTTTAGGATTTCCGTCACCTTGCAAATTATCTGGAATATATTTCAAGCCAACTTTTCACTATAGCGACTTTAGTAGCTACGTACCTTCTAGAAAAAGTTCTCTGCAACAATATCGGGAGAAAACTGTCATAGCACGGATGCTAAAACATCCACAATTGAAGACTCTCTTCTGTCTCGATCCCTTCGTCATCACACATTTGGAGCGATTGAATTCTCATGTAGCAGCCGTACATTTACCAGATCCAGTCCAAGTCAATCGCCATGTTTCTGAAATCATACAGCCAGATCTTCTCAAAACAAAATTAAGCATTGATACTAATCGGCAAATATTGCTTCTGTTTGGTTCGTTTGAAGCCGAACGTAAAGGAGTGTATCAAACGCTGGAAGCGATATCGCAGTTACCATCAAATCTTAGCGCCCAAATCTGCCTCTTAATTGTCGGCAATGCATATCCGCCAGAGCAAGCAGCCATCCGAGCGCAAATCGAGCGAGTTCAGCAGTCGCAACCCGTACAAATTCTGACGCAGTTTGAATATATTTCCGAAGATACCGTACAAGCATATTTTCAACTTGCTGATGTTATCTTAGCTCCATATCAACGTCATATTGGTATGAGTGGCATTTTACTATTAGCTGCCGCAGCTCAAAAACCAGTTCTTAGTTCCAACTACGGTTTAATGGGAGAGATGGTGAACCGCTATCAGTTGGGATTAGGTGTAGATTCAACGATCCCAAGTGAAATTGCTCAAGGATTAACTCGATTTTTGACTGACGCTACAAGTTTAGGCGATCGCGCTAGCATGAAACAGTTTGCCGAGCAAAATACTGCCGAGGAATATGCTAAGGTAATTTTTCAGCACGTGTAACATTTCATAATTGTAGGCTGCGTTATTTAACGCACTCTACTAGTTAAGTTTCCTTGCTACCAGAACTAATAGACTGATGAGTTGTAACAGCCTCTGATTTTGGCTTACTTACACCCGTGCCTAAACTGCGGAAATAAATCCCACCTACAGTCACTAAAAACGCTACATAAGATATTGCCTGGACTAAAAATAGGTCATCTCGATAGCCAAATAAAGCTTTTAAAATTACGCCAGGGAATTGCTCGTCTGGTAAAATTTTCGAGGTATTCCATACTCTTGGTCCCAAAATACACGAGGGATTGCGGGTGAAGCGTTCGTAATAAAAACACAGACTTTCTGACTGTCGATCTAATTTGGCAAGAGTAGCAACAGCAGTATCAAAATGTGCCAGTGCAGAAACAACTAACCCTGCCACAATCAGCAATAACAGAACGCCCATGATTTGAAAAAATAGGCGAATATTGATTTTTACGCCCCACTTAAATAACAAAACTCCGATCGCGATCGCCGTCAATAAACCACCAATTGCCCCAATTGCCGGAAAAAAACCTTGTTGAAAATTGGCAGCAATGAATAAGACAGTTTCAAAGCCTTCTCGCAGTACGGCAATGAAAATTAAGCTAAAAACGCCCCAACCCGCACCATTGTCTTGTTTGAGCGCCGCCGTCACCGTCCCTTCCACTTCCGCCTTCAAAAACTGCGCCTGACGAGTCATCCAAATCAGCATCCAACTAAGCATAGCGATCGCGATAACGCTGAAGACTCCTTCCATCAGTGGCTCTACCACTGGAGTATATTCAGGATTTATTGAACCTAGAACTTGAATGATGGCGCTGAATAACAACCCCACCAATGCACTCGCGGCGATTCCAACTCCAACACCAGCATAAACCCAGGAGTTGAGTTTGCTCTGTTTGGCTTTCTTGAGTAGAGCC
The DNA here is from genome assembly GCF_032860985.1 of Chroococcidiopsis sp. SAG 2025. Classification (GTDB taxonomy): domain Bacteria; phylum Cyanobacteriota; class Cyanobacteriia; order Cyanobacteriales; family Chroococcidiopsidaceae; genus Chroococcidiopsis. Next base: position 2,963,251 of record NZ_JAOCNC010000001.1, on the reverse strand, counting down.
AAAACGATCCCCACGACGAGGGCTGCTTCTACTCCCTCCCGCAGAGTAATGACAAAAGTAGGTAGAGCGGCACTAAAATTCATTGCATTTTCTAAGTAATTTTATCCAGATAATTTCACAAAATCATTGATTGTTAATAGTCAATAGTTAATTGTTCGCAACTACAAACCATCAACGATCGACCATCAACACTACACAGTACTACCGCTGTAATCGCGTAGCATCTTTTTAATTTCAATGTTGTGCAGTTCTTCCGTTCCAATCATGGTACGGGCAAATTCTTCTAGATAAACGCTGGCATCTTCTACAGTATCGAGCAGTTTTTTATATAAATCTAGCGCTTTCCGTTCGTGAGACAGACTTTCTTCCAAAATATCCCGTACCGTATGCTGGTAGGTTTCCTCCATCGGAGCAATTCTCAGGCTGGGATGTCCTTCCAAACCAGTTAAAATTTCTCCTACTTGCTGAGCATGGGTGAGCGACTCGGTAGCTTGCAGTTTGAAAAACTCGACAATTGGAATCCGGTTGGGACCAGTCACCATGAGAGAGTAGTGGGTATAGCGTACTACCCCCGCCAGTTCAAACTCCATGATGGAGTTTAGCAGTTCGATTGTCTTTTTTTGGTCGAGTTCTCGCATTGTTCAGTTATCAGTTGTTAGTTATCAGTTATCGTAGGGGCATGATGAGCAAAAGATTCACGCGCTTAGGTAATAAATCTGCGCTCAAAATCCGCCCTTACAAGAGTCAGTAATGGTTAAGAGTCGATCGCTAGTCTTTGCCTAGCGATCGACAACAACTGACCAGTTATCAGTCTACCTTTATACTGATGGATTAGATTTACTAATAACTTGTTGCGAGTTTTGCTCGATCGCTTTGACTAACTGAGTTACTTCCTCAGGAGTATTGACAGGTTTGGCTGGTGGAACGGCAGAGGGCCAAGCTTTGGCAAGGTCTTTTAGACTAGTATCTATTGTCTTGTGTGCTTCGGGGTTTTCCTTTGCCATTTGGTCGGCTATCTTTTGATAAAGGTTGTTGGCATAGATGACAAAACCACGCGAGTCTTGGTACTCAATCGCATCTGAAATTTTACCATTGGCGATCGCCGCTCCATATTCGGAGTTAGCAGCATCGAGTAATTCGTTGATGACTTGCAGGTTAAATGCGGCAGAGGAACGCTCGTTTTCTGGTAATGCCGCGATCGCGTCGTCTACCGCTTGCATAGAAGCTGAAAAGTCGGCTTGAACTTTATCGGACTTGGGCTGAGCTTTAATCAAATCTTGCAAGCCGATCAAAGTTGTCTTAAATTCTTTTACGTTGCGTTCGTTGAGCTGATCTTCCACATCCACGTAGATTTCTTCTACCGGGTGTCCGATGTGGGGTTCTGCTTGCTTCGGTAGCTGTTTGTCGAGTAATTCTTTTGCTACGATTAAATGTCCTTTCATCAAGCCGAGTTTAGACATGTAGTCTACATCTTTAGCTTCCCCAGTCAGCACCACATCTTCTACTGTCACCATGTCCTTAATTTTGTCGAATTGCTCTTGAGTGACGACATTTTTAGAGACGAGTTCTTCGGGGTTAGCGTAGGGGCGGCTGGCTTGAATTTTATTAGACAAGGCAGGTACGCCCAACATGGCTTCAAATTTATCTAATTCTGAAAGGATGGTAGTGTTGATGTTAATTTGCTCTTTTCCACCGTGTTGTTGATGATTGGGTGCAGAGGCGCTTGTATTCGTTGCAGGGGCTGGAGAGGGGTTATTAGTGGTATCTGGTGTTTGTTGAGTGCAGCTAACGACGATCGCCAACATTGCGGCGCTGATACTGAGTAACAAGAACCGCGCGATCGCTCTAAGTCTGCGATCGAAGCCTAGAAACCAAGAATCTTTTTCTTGTGCCACTCTCCGCCCGTTTGGTAATTTCTGCAACATTTTCAACCTTCCTTATTGAAAAGCGAGTTTTGGTGAAAATTATTGTCAACTGGTTTGACAAAATTTAGTAGTTATGCTTGGCTAATTACGTCAAAATAGCCCATGCATCCTGCTTCGGCGATCGCGTCTTGATGGGGGTGAAACATATACTTGCCCGTATAGGGGTAGGCAAATTCTAAAATGTGACGTTCGGCTGTCCCCATCGTGATGACATCTGATTCGTGGCTGGGGTTGAGAGTCATGCCCGTGGGATAAACCTTGAAGAAGTTAGCGTGAATGTGAAATGTCACTGCCGGATCTAATTCGATCATGTTGAGCAAATAAAGCCGAATGAGCTGATTTTGGTAAACAGGTATGGGGTGCATGTGGTAGTAATCCGGCAAACCATTAAAGGCATACAGCTCGTTGTGCTTATCTTCATCCACATCAAAGCCACCCATAACTAAAACCATTTCATCTGCTGGCGGTCGTCCTTGAGGCGGATCGATGATAAACATACCGTACAATCCCTTGCCGATGTGACGGGTCACAGGCTCGGCGTGACAGTGGTAGAGGTGAATGCCATATGGCTTTGCCTCAAATTCGTAAACTGTTGCCGCACCGTGCCGAATCGGACGCACGCCATCTTCTTCTGTAGGATGAATGCCGTGAAAGTGCATGGAATGAGAATGCCCGCCTTGATTGAGAAAGACAACGCGGACGAAATCGCCTTGTTTGGCGCGTAAAGTTGGTCCTGGGATGCGATTGTTAAAATTCCAGGTGTTAAAAACAACAGCGCGATTGAGTTGAATCGTCGTGTTTTGAGCTGTAATCCGAAATTCGCGAATATTTCTGCCGTTTTCTCTTTTCAGCGTGCCGTAGTCGAAATCTCGGAGAACGGTCATGGGTTGCAAACCGCGATCGTCTGATGGATCGCTAGGTGGTATGGGTGGCACGCGCGCGGCAGAATGACTTCGGGATGCAAAGTGTAGCCCTACAGCAGCAGCACCGGCAGTTCCTGCACCTGTTAACCCCCATTTCAACAATTGGCGGCGGTTCCAAGTTTTTGATTTGCTTAGAAAAAATTTGTTCGGCATGATATCGCCAGCGTATTGGCGGAATCTTTTGACAAATATTCGCAAATAATTTTCAGATCCTCTAGTATAGTTTTAGAGAAAATTACTGTCAATAAATTAGTGAAAAATTTTGATGCTTAAGATAGAGGTATGCTGACTTTTTGTAGAGTAAGGAAAGTCAGTTATCGGTGAAGAAAGGGAGTAGGGAGCAGGGTGTAGGGTTTAATTTTAATTGTGACTTGTGACTTTTCTCCTCAAGATTTCCCTAATGGGACTTTGTAAGAAAGATGGAGCAAATTGAGCTAGAATGCGGGTAGGAGTTGCGTTTTACGTCAGTCTCGACAGGAGCAACGTAAGGTGAAAGATCAAGTACCAGCAGCGATGCCGCAGTGCTTTGAGAACTGGTGTCGTCGGTTTGATGATGTATTTTCGCGTCAGAAGCAGCGGCAGGAATTTCGTGTTTATCTAGGGGGACTGCTGGGTGAGAGTCAGCGCAAAAACCTGAGCCAACTGGTCACAAATACAGTAGATGGCTCCTACAACAGCCTCAGACATTTTCTCAACAATGCCCCTTGGGATGAAGTCAAGCTAAATAATCGGCGGTTGGAGGTGATGCACCAGTGTCGCCAGACGACCCCGAGTCAAGGTTTCACATTGATTGTAGATGATTCGGGACATCGCAAAAGTGGTGCGGCTACTGATGGGGTAGGACGGCAGTACATTGGGGAGATTGGCAAGACTGACAATGGTATTGTGCTGCTGACTACCTACTTGTATGATGGAGTGCGACGTCTGCCGTTAGATGTTGCACTCTATCAACACGCAAGTTTATTCGAGCAAGGCAAGGCAGACCCCAACTTCCAGAAAAAACCTGACCTGGCTCTAGACTTGGTTGACCAATGCTTGAAGCGCGGTTATCGACCGGGTGTGACTGTAATTGATGCAGGCTACGGTAATAACACGCCTTTTCTCAAGCAGTTGGAGTCGAGAAACCTAACTTACGTGGCAGCAATCGCCAAAAACCGCCAAGTTACTGCTCAAACATCAGGTGATGAGTCTGCTCGTAAGCAGGGATTAGAAGCTATTGCTCAAACCTTGGCAGTGGAGCAGTTCACACCTGTGCAACTCAATCTGGAGCAGCCCCGGACAGTTTGGGTGGCGCTGTTACCAGTTCACGTTCCGAAGCTCGAAGGCACTCGCTGGCTGGCGATTCAACTCAATGCCTCTAGTTTCGAGCAAGCGACGGAGGTGGATTACTTTCTCACCAATGCCTCTGACAACCAAGTCAGTGCGGCTTGGGTAGCTCAAACATATTCTGCTCGCAACTGGGTGGAGGTCTTCTATCGAGAAGCCAAGGGCTGGTTGGGTTTGAGTGAGTATCAAGTTCGGGATGCTCTGAGTATGAAGCGTCATTGGGTTTTAGTGTTCATCGCTTACACCTTCATCCTTTGGCATCAGTTGACCGGCGGATTCCGCAGACGTTGGGCAACCAAACCCTTACAAACCTTTGCCGAAGCATTGGAGGCATTCCGCACCGCAGTCGAGTTTCGTTTGGTCCGCTGGCTTAATGAGCATGTTGATGTATTTGCCTCTCACAGAGCTAAGTTCGGCTATATTTGGGCTTAGAAAGTTTTAAAGTCCCACTAACCCCCAACTCCTCAAAGGAGCATCTTCCAAATTACAGTAGGGACGACTGTAGCTAAGTGGTGGTTCGAGGGCGTGTTCTAGTAAGAATTTGGCATCACCCATGACTCGTTCGGTCGTACCGTCGTAAACCACTTGACCCTGACTCAAAACCACGGTGCGATCGCACAAATCTAAAGCTAAGTCTAAGTCGTGGGTGGCAACGAGTTGAGTAATCGGAAGAGATTTGAGCAATTCGATCGATCGGCGGCGAGAACGAGGATCGAGTTGAGCTGAGGGTTCGTCTAGCACTAAAATCTGGGGTTGCATAGCCAAAACACCCGCGATCGCAATTCTTTTTTTCTCTCCTCCTGAGAGGTTCTCCGTACTGCGATGTCCGTACCATTCTGGATCGATGTTTACATGTGCCATCGCTTGCAAAACTCGTTTATGCAATTCTTCTCCCCGCAAACCCAAATTCATCGGACCAAAAGCTATATCTTCCCAAACTGTGGGCATAAATATTTGATCGTCAGGATTTTGAAATACTAGCCCGACAAAATTCCGAATTAATTGTAAATTTTCAGGCTGCACAACCCACTCTCCTACCATCACCCTCCCTTCTTGAGGCAGAATAATTCCGTTTAAGTGTAACTGTAATGTCGATTTTCCCGAACCATTCGCCCCAATTAAGGCAACTCGTTCGCCAGAGGCGATCGCCAAATTCACTTTCCTGAGTGCCTGCGTACCATCAGGGTAGGCATAACTGAGATTTTCCACAAGGATCGGGTTGTGATGCATTTTAACTAGAGCCGAGAAGAGAGAGTCGCGAAGTCGACGGAGCAATTCAAAATTCAAAATTCAAAATTTATAGCACAACTTTGTACAGACGTTACATGTAACGTCTCTACTTTCTAAATAAATAAATGCTTTGTCCTGCTAGCATCACAATTAAAGTTAGCGCTAAAGCGACAATGTCGCGTCTTCCTGCTGAGGGGATTTTTTCAACTGGAAATGCTCCCCGATAACCGCGCGATAACATAGCATGATGAATTCGTTCGCCGCGATCGTAAGTACGAATGAATAGAGAACCAATCGTATTTCCAATAACTAATCGCTGCCAGTATCTATTAGTCATTAAGTTACGACAGGCTGCTGCTCGTCGCATCGCGTTGAATTCACCTATCATTACACCCAAATAGCGATACATAGAAGCAATAGTTGCGACGAGTAAAGGTGGAGTACGCAACTCTAATAAACCATTTAATAAAGCTGGCACTGATGTCGTTAAAGTCAGTAAATTTAACATCATGAGCGATAGCAATGCCTTCAGCGTGACGCTACCCAATACAGTTAATCCTGTAGTGGTGATTCGTAAAAATCCCCATGTCCAAATAACTTCGCCTCCATCCCGAAACAAAGTCCCGAGTAAAACTACACTTACAAAGGACAATTCCACGGCTATGCGTTTGAGCAGTACGGGTAAAGTAATGCGAGTGAGGAATAATAAGCTAATAACGGCTATGCCGTAAATTCCCCACGTCCACCAGCGTCCGTTGGGAGTCAAGACAATGGCAAAAACCATCAGTAAAACACACAAAATGCGAGTGCGTGGTGCAAGGGCGTGCCAAACAGTATTTTTGTGGCTATCAATATCTAGCTGAAATGCCCCAATATGTAATAGCGTCATTGGTCATTGGTTATTAGTCATTGGTCATTGGTCATTGGTCACTGGTTACTGATAACAGCTCCCTGCTCCCTGCTGCCTGATAACTGCTTACCGCTCGCCTTCCTCGGAGGAGCTAGACTCACCACGGACAACTATTTTCCCGATTCCCCAGGCTAAGCCGAAAGTAGCTAGCGTACCGACTAAACCAGCTATGGGGGTTGCTATTCCTTCAGGAACTCCTCGCAGGGCATATTCATCAAAAATGGAGTAAAAAGGTAACTTGCTAGCTGGGGCATCCTCTGCGGCTTTGTCTTCAAATTTAAGGTCTTGGGAAACTCTGTCTAAGCCGTCGGGATCTTGGCTGGCAAAGGGAGAGAGGAAAACGGCAACGATGAGGGCAATTCCCAATCCAGCGATCGCAAAAGCACGGTTACGCGATCGCGTCAAATTATTACTCATACAATGGGTTCTCTAAAATAAATTCCAAAGCTTTTCAGAATCGAAAGAGATAAAAGGTAAATGGCTACTTTTGACTTTTGACTTTCGACTTTTGACTTCTTTCTCTAACCCCCAACTCCTATTCTGTTTCTTGGCGATACAGCCCGACGGGGCGGATCGTAAAACATATCGGGGCGAGTTCGCCAGATGAAGACAAGTGCTACAACTGTAATTGCTGCTTCACCAATCCCAATGAGGACGTGCCATGTTGCCATAGCTCCGATTGCAACTGCCAAAGGAACGGTTCCAGAGACAGCAAGTTGAATCGCGCAAATAATCGCGGCAATCATGACACTTGCCCAAGCCGCGACTGCTGCTCCTACAGCCATCCCTGATAATTTGTTTTTACCAATGGCAAAGCGAATTGCTTTGTAAAGATAGTAACCGGCAAACGTACCGATCAGACCCATATTGAAGATGTTGGCTCCCAATACCGTCAAGCCTCCATCTTGAAACACCACTGCTTGGACGATGAATACGACTGTCATCACTAGCGTTCCCGCCCAAGGACCTAAAAGCGCTCCTGCTAGAGTACCTCCCAGCAAATGACCGGATGTACCACCTGGAATGGGAAAGTTGATCATCTGTGCGGCGAAGATAAATGCAGCGCAAACGCCCATCAGAGGCACTGCCTTTTCCTGGTATTCTGCCTGCACGCGATTTAGAGATATAGCGATCAGGGCGATCGCCAGTATCCAGGTAACAGCAATTACGGGTAGGTTTAAAAAGCCATCTGGGATATGCAGCGCTAAATATGGCTGTATTGGATGATACAGCCAACCAGAAGAAAGAGCTTGCATTAATGGAACGATTGGCATAGCTTTATGCTTTATTCAGCAGACATAATCTTAATCAGCCTTTTAATCAAAACGATTTTGTATAAAAATTTCAATCCTATAGGGGGGCATACAAATCAAGCTTTAGATTATTTTTATGAGATGGAAAAAATGTCTAAATTTAAGCAGCTAAATGCTAATTCTGTGCATCCTCTATTTCTACACCTAAAGATAGAGAAGCGATCGCATTACCTACGAACGCGATCGCCTCAATTAAATCTTTATGACGTTGACAAAGAATAAAAAATTAAATCTCAGTTGCCAACAGCCTTCTCAATACACAATCTCAATTTTTCTGCCAAAAGTGGAGATGCCATAATAGAAGTATGATTGCCTGGGATCTCGAACACCTCAACTCCAGCTTGAGCAATACGACTCCACCCTAATTTGGCATCTACTTGATGCCCTGGGGGAGTTTCTCCAGCTTTAAAGACAGTAATTTTTCCTGGATATGGCTGGGCATTGTAAGTCTTTTGGACTTTGCTATAAATCTCCTCTAAACTTCTCAGATTTGTTGATATAACATCATCCATTTCCTCAAGCTGAGTTGATGGCGTAAGGAATGCCCAGGAAGAACGCTGTAGAATATACTTACTGATTTGAGCTAACTTCTGTTCCAAAAAGCTAGGGGCTGAAAAATGTCCTGGAGCTGAAAAAATAGGATCTGATTTCTGCATATGGACTTCTGAGAAAAAGGCAAGCTTCTTTTCTCGGTCTAATGTCTCTGCTCTAGCTTTAGATTGAAGCAGAACTTTTCCAACTGCCCCTAAAACTGTCTGAAGCTCGCTCAATAAAATTTGAGGTTGCGATCGCGTTTTCAGCAAGTAAGCAGGCAGCATATGCTGCCGGAGATAATCAACAGAAGATAGGAATCGCGGTAAAGGAGGAAGTAATCTAATTGCATCTGGACCATAAGTGTCAAACAAAGCTAGCAAAATTACTTCTTGTCCCTGTTGGCGCAGCTGTTGCGCCATTTCAAGCGCAATATTACCACCATTGGACAACCCTCCTAGCATATAGGGTCCTTCAGGTTGAACGGTTTGAATTTCACGAATGTAGTCAGCAGCAATACTCTCAAAACTCAAGTGTACGGGTCGATTTCCATCTAAACCCCTCGCTTGCAGTCCATATACAGGTTGGTCGGCTCCTAAATTTCGTGCGACATCACGATAAATCAACACGTTGAAACCAGCACCATGTACGCAAAAAAGCGGTAGTTTCTTAAAGTCGCCAGCTTCAATAGTAACTAGAGGAGACCAAGAAACAGTTTCTTCAGTACGCTGGACAACATCAGCTAGTTGGCAAATAGTTGGTGCTTGAAATAGAACGGATAGCGGTAAGTTTTTCCCAAATCGCTTTTCCATTTCAGCAAATAATTTCACGGCTAAGAGAGAATGACCGCCTAACTCAAAAAAGTTATCATGAATGCCAATCTGCGGATGATTCAGAATTTCCGACCATACTGCGATCAGTTTCTTTTCTATTTCTGTGGTGGCAGCTACAATTTGTCTGCTGGAGTTTTGTGTTGTAGCTAATTTGTCTTTTAAGTTTTCATTAAATTGAGAACAATCGATTGTTTCAGGAAGTACGATATCGGCAATTTTCAGAGCTTGATTTTCAGTCACGTTTTCTAGCAGCGCTTGCAGATTTTGAATAATTTGTTTGATGGTAGACGTTTGAAATAATGCTGATTTGTACTCCAGCTTTCCAAAAATAGAATCCTTGCCACTATCTGTGATATCTAAGCTCAGCTCCATTCGAGTCAAACCTAGTTCTACTGGGAAATCTCGTACCTGAAGATCGGGTAGATCGAGATTTTGAGCCGTAGTACTATCTCTTAGCAGCAGCAAGATTTGAAATTGAGGAATACTTGCTAGAGATGCAGATAAGCGTTGAAAGGGCAAATCTTGATAAAGATAGGCATCCAGCGTCGTTTCTCGAATTTTTGCTAATACGTCACTAAAACTCAAATCGCCGGAAAAATTTGTCCGCAGCAGCAGATTGTTTGAGAAGTTACCTACAAGTTTCTCTACCTCCCTACGACTACGACTTGACATCAGCGTGCCGATGCTAATGTCATTTTCTAACGCACAGCGATGTAGGATCAGCTGAAACAGAGCCACAAATGCCATGAAAGATGTAACACCTTGCTGGCGGCATAACTCTCTTAATTTATCGGATAAAGTTGAGGAAAATTCAAATTTTTCACATCCCGCCTCAAGGGTGGCAAATTGACGGCTTTGATAAATAGGTAATTTTAACTGTGTCAGTGCGCCGTTAAGTTGCTGTTTCCAGTAAGCAAGTTGAGGTTCAAATATTGCATCAGAAAACCATTGCCGTTGCCAAACTGCGAAGTCAGCATATTGTATAGATGGCTCTAAAAGAGACGAGCGATCGCCAACTAAAATTGCTTTGTATAAAGCCGCTAACTCTTGTAGTAAGAATCTGAAGGACAATCCATCGGTAGCAAACTGGTGCGTCACCAACAATACCAAAAACTCTTGTTCTCCAAGGCAAAATACTATAGCTCGAAAAAGTACATCTTGTGATAAATTAAATGGTTGTCGTGCGATTGCTTCCGCCTGACTTGTAGCACGTTCTAACCTTTCTTCTTGAGAAACATGACTGAGATCGATTGTCTCCATCCAAGGTTTGAAAGTAGTCATCACAGTTTGAACTGGTTGGCGATCGAGCACCGTACACGTAGTTCGTAAAATCTCATTGCGCTCGATCAGAAGATGTACGCTTTTTTCAAAAACTTGTAAGTTAAGATTTCCAGAAATATGAAAAGCTCCAGGTACATTATCAACAAATGTATCTGGAGTTAGCTGGGCAATAGTCCAAATTCTTTCTTGAGAATAGGACAGTGGAATTAGCTCTGATGCCATTCGTTTTGGGATGGCAAACTGAGTCAAATCTTCACCTTGTTTTTTTAGCAGTAGTTCAAATAACTGACGTTGTTCTGTTGACAGTTCAACTAAACTTTGAAAAATCTTACGCTCTGTAATGAATGTTGCCATTGTTTTACCTAATTTAAACTGTTGCCGTGGAGTGAGCGTTGCCTGCTCTACGCTGAAATTTGGATATTTTTAAGTCATAATATATGGACGAATTCTATCAGCAATTTTTTGACTAGCTGTGTCGGCTGTAATTAATTCAATCTGCTCTGAATTAGCGGCTCCTAAGCCTAATTCTATAGCTCTACGAATTTGTTCTAAATTCCAAATTGAGCCTTGAGCTACTTCTGGCGTTGTCCCGAGCGATCGCAATATTCCTAAAGCAACGACATCAACTGCAACCCGATCTATGCCAGCCAAAATCACATTTGCGGCGACTTTATCGCCAGCTTCAGGTCCCCCTTTGACAAAGGCTTCAACCCCATCCATTAAGACAAGACTGGGTTGGTAAACAGAGTTTATTTCTGCAATCATCAACTGCATATATTTTGATGTATGCAAATCGTTCATATAGTTGAAGCGATCGCCAGGAACGTACTTTGCTACCATACCCACAGTATTTTTAAGTGAAAGAGTATAGCGAGCGCCACCGTGAGTTTTTAGGCAACACATATTTACAACTGCTTCTGCATCTAGAATCGGACGAGCAAAGGCAAAACCTTGTTGCCAGTGAGTTCCCTCAGCAGAGAAATACTGCCAATCTTTAACACTCAACTCGTCTAAGACAATTGCATTAAGTCCGTAGCGATCTGCCAATTTAAACACTCCTTTAGCTTCCATCGCCTGCTGCGTCTGAGCCATACCAGAGCGATCGCCGATGCTAATTTGTCCTGCTCCAGCATTTTGTAATTCCTGCACCAGAGCTTCTAGCATTTTGGTATCTGTCGCGGCTGGAGCGGGATCTGCGGTGTTATAGTTGGGTTTTAGGAAAATGCGCTTTCCTTTTATACCATCTGGTTGCAACAGATCGAGAGCGCGGCGTGTTCCGTTTACTCTATGTTCGCTATATACGAGGACAACTTTACCAATTTCAGTTGATGGCAATAATGGTGTAATTTTCTTTGCATCTGCATACTTGGCTTTAGTAGCTATTAATGATGTTTTGACAGCATGAAAAGTTGGAGGAAATATTGCTGCTCCAATTGCCATTCCAGTTAATTGCAGAATCCTCCGCCTGTTCTGCTTGAGGGTAAAGAATTTGTAGAACATATTTTTTTTGATTAAAAACCTCATGTTTAATGTAAAGCAACAATCGCTTAAAACTCGAGCGCTAGTATCGGGATAACTTTACTAAAGTTGCAGATAGCAGGTATTTCTTAAGTATAAATGCCCGATCGACAAGCGATTGAAGTCGCGATTGTTTATTAAATATCTAGTATCTTGCAAGCAAATGATACTAAGCAACTAGCCCGAGCTGGTACAAAGACAAAAGCATTTCATCAAATCTTGATGCGAGTTCTCGGAACCTTTGTTTTATCTTTATAACATATTAACTTCTTATAGGTTATCTATTGATTGTAGTTTCTACTTTAAAGATTCTGACTCATCAATTTGTAGAGAGTCAAGTCATACCAAACTATTCATTTATTTATTGGATGTCAGTAAAAATTTTCTGTAAAATCACCGATTTTATTACGATCGGTTCGTGTTAGTTGTTGTTACTACTTTTACTGAGTAAATCTTCTGCCAGGATTTTTACTGAGCTATTTTATGTTCTCAAAGTGTAAAGTATGGATAAATACTTGATTTGTCTTCGAACGAATTCTCAACAAAATAACTATTTTCAAAACCTGGTGAAATTGTTTACCAAATGTTGCTCGTTACTTTTAATATAACGGGATGTGTGCTTGAGCAATGTGTCTGAGTAATAACCCAATGAGTAGGGTGAATTAAATGATTCAGTCGATCGCGTATATTAGGAAATAATTATGTCTAGTTTCTCTTGTTTTGTGGTAGGTAATGGTGTCCTTGCAGTAAAGTGCTTAGAAATTTTATTAAAAACAGAACATAAAGTCCTTGGAGTTTATTCAGCAGATAACTCGCTAGTTAAGTTTGCAGAGGAACTTGGCATTCCTCATGCTCCTTCCTTACCTACCTTTGAAGATCGGCTACTTAGTACTGAGTACGACTACCTTTTCAGTATTAACAACATCTGGTGGATCGTACCGCCAAAAGTCATTGCCCAGGCACGAAAGGCAACAATCAACTTTCACGATTCACTTTTACCAAAGTATGCGGGGTTATATGCAACATCTTGGGCGTTGCTTCATGGCGAACAGCAACACGGTATCACCTGGCATGAAGTTATCTCTGACATTGATGCTGGACGCATTCTCAAACAGCAAACAGTGCCTATTGAACCCACTGATACAGCATTCGATCTAAATGCTCGCTGCTTGGATGTGGCGATCGCTACCTTTGACAAATTAACCGAGGAACTGGCAACCAATCGGTTAAAGCCATTGCCACAGGATCGATCGCAACAGAGTTATTTTGGTTCCAGCGATCGCCCAGCAGCAGCTTGCATTTTGTCGTTTGACACGAGCAGTAAAGAGCTTTGTAATTTAGTGCGAGCATTAGATTTTGGTCCAATCCGCAATCCACTAGGCTTACCCAAACTCTGTTTACCAGATGGAGTCGTTGCTGTGGGAACTGCTGATGCAGTAGTAACCTCCCACACAAGTGTGGGGCAGGTGTTAGAACTCGATACAGATGGAATTTGCATTGCCACTAGGGAAGGTGCAGTACGGCTGAGCCGTCTGACATCGCTTGAGGGAAAACCCCTCACGTTAGAAAACTTGCAGCAATCTTACGGCGTGCGTGTTGGCGTTATTTTGCCCGGACTCAATGCCGAACTGAGAGATGCGGTCGGTCAGCGTAATGCGGCGATCGCTCGTCACGAACGGTCGTGGGTCAAGCAACTGGCACAACTGACTCCGTTTCAACATCCCTATTTACAGGTTGGAGCGCTGAATACGTCGTCCGATCGTTTGCGCCGATACCCGATTTTGCTGCCAGCCAAACGGGTAGAACCGCGATCGCTACTAACCATGTTCGCAGCTTATTGCACGCGATTGGCAACAGAGTCAGAGTTTGACTTGGGGCTGCAAACCGCAGCACAGCGCAGTATTGCTCCAGAAATTTTTGCTCAACAAGTTCCGATTCGCGTTCAGTCTGTTGCTGAGGATTCCTTTACCGATTTTCAGAAACGCTTTGAAGCAGAATTAGATCGTGCGTCTCGTTTAGGTAGTTACACCTTAGATATCTTTGCCCGCCATTCAGAATTACAGCAGCTTTCCCAAGATGCCCTCCAAGTAACAGTTGTTCTAGTGGAGAATCCCAATCGACTGGAATGGGCTGATTTAGGAGCAACAATTGCCCTGGTTGCCTATGAAGATGGCAGCTTGCCGGAATTGATTCACGCTGGAGCGATCGATGAAGTAAATAGTGCGGCGATCTCCCAGCAACTTCGGAGTCTGATCGATGCCTGTGTCGAACATCCCGAACAATTACTGCACCAACTCCCGTTACTCTCCGCTACAGAACTACACCAAATTGTGGTGGAGTGGAACCAAACAGTAAAACCATACTCTAGAGATTGCTGCATCCATCAGTTGTTCGAGCAGCAAGTCACCCTCAACCCCGACGCGATCGCCGTTGCTTTTGAGGAGCAACAGTTAACCTACGGAGAGTTGAATGCCAAAGCCAATCGACTAGCTCGTTATTTACAAAGACAAGGCGTAGGTCCCGACGTTTTAGTAGGATTGCACGTAGAGTGATCGCTCTTAATGATGGTAGCGTTGCTAGGAATTCACAAAGCAGGGGGTGCTTACGTTCCTCTCGATCCAGATTTTCCCCCAGACCGAATTGGCTTCATGCTGAAAGACTCTCAAGCTGCGGTTATCGTCACCCAGCAAAAGTTAATGAGCAATTTAGTTGTCGAGCCTGGTGTCAGTGTTATCCCCATCGATACGATGTGGGATGAGATCGAGCCAGAGGCGATCGCCAATCCTAATAGTGGAGTCAAGCCGGAAAACCTGAGCTACGTTATCTATACATCTGGCTCTACTGGTAAGCCCAAGGGTGTGATGGTAGAACACCGTAACGCAGTCAATTTCTTTACGGGGATGGATGGAGTTATCGAACATCACCCCCCTGGAGTCTGGTTAGCGGTCACGAGTTTGTCGTTTGATATTTCCGTGTTAGAGCTGTTTTGGACGCTGGCACGGGGGTTTAAGGTCGTCATCTACAATGCCAAGAAAGAGCGTACCGCTGCTAAGCCGTTATCGCTCCAAAATACAAACAAGGCGATCGACTTCAGTTTGTTTTATTTCTCTAGTGATGAGAATGGTGGAGATGCTGCCGCTAAATATCGCCTATTAACTGAAGGCGCTAAGTTTGGCGATACGAACGGATTTAAAGCCGTCTGGACTCCAGAACGGCACTTCCATGCCTTCGGGGGGCTATTTCCCAACCCTGCCGTTACCAGTGCGGCGATCGCGGCAACGACGAAACAGATCCAGATTCGGGCGGGTAGCTGTGTTTCTCCACTGCATAGCTCGGTACGAATTGCCGAAGATTGGTCTATTGTGGATAATTTGTCAGGCGGTCGGGTGGGGATTTCCTTCGCCGCGGGCTGGCAACCAAATGATTTTGTCCTACGCCCGGAAACCTTTGAGAATCGTAAGGAAATTATGTTCCAGCAGATTGAGGAGGTGCGATCGCTCTGGCGTGGGGAATCTGTAACTTATCCGAATGGAAAAGGTGAAGCCGTAGCTGTTCAAACGCTACCACGTCCGATTCAAACCGAACTTCCAGTCTGGATTACTGCCGCAGGCAATCCAGACACATTTCGCATGGCAGGTGCTAAAGGTTTTCACATTCTGACTCATTTATTGGGGCAGAGCCTAGAAGAATTAGCAGAAAAAATTGCCCTTTACCGACAAGCATGGGCAGAAAACGGACATTCCGGTCAGGGGACTGTAACCTTGATGCTCCACACCTTTGTAGGTCAGAGCGATGATGCCGTCCGCGAAATTGTGCGTCAACCGATGCGGCAATATCTCGCCACTTCTCTCGATTTAATCAAGCAAGCTGCATGGGCTTTTCCCACTTTCAAGCAGAAAACCACGAACGATAAAGGACAATTTGCTATATCCCACTTATCCGAGCGAGATATGGATGAGGTGCTGGATTTCTCCTTTGAACGATACTTTGAAACCAGTGGTTTGTTCGGGACTGTAGAAACTTGTTTGCAGATAGTCGATCGCATCAAAGGTATTGACGTGGATGAAATTGCCTGTTTAATTGACTACGGCATCGACACCGATCTGGTCTTGTCCCAACTACCGCTACTCGATCGCGTGAAGGTACAGTCCAATCTGCCTATGACTGAAACCCCAACACAGAACAATTCTATGGCGGGACTGATCGAGCGCCATCAAGTGACACACCTGCAATGCACTCCCTCAATGGCCAATACGGTTCATTTAAGGCTACGCTGTGCTGAGGATAAAGAAAATAGGAGGATTGGTTCGAGAGGGGGTGGCTCGATGTCTTGGCTTTTTTGAGCGAAACTTGGATACAGGTTTTTTTACAACTCTGGGATTGGTACGAGAAACTCGTTCAGGTAACAGAGTGTCTAAAATCTCTACAGTTAACCAACTTAAAAAAAGGGGAGTTCTTGTGATTGCAAGCGTTGAAATTTCGGGATAGCACGACGAATAACTCGCAATGTCCCAGTGAAACTCAGACGCAAAGGAGTGATACCCGCGCTCTTTGCAGCTTGAAACATCAATAACCGCACAGCCCAGTGTCCTAACAACCACCCGTAAACTTCCTGCACAACTTCACGCGGTTTTTGAGAGCGAATATGAGTTTTTCGTCCTGATAAATGTACTTTGAGTTCATCAATAGTATTTTCTACTTCCCAGCGTTGATGATATTCAATCGCCAGTAGTTGAGCCGGAAATTTCTCCAATTCCAATAAGCTGGTAATTAAGCGATATCTTAGTTGTTCCTCTGGGTTGTCGGTATTACCAATTGTGTATTCAATCACTCGGACTTGTATGGGCTGGCAAGCTTTTGAGCGGAATTTAGCAGGTGGATAAATCCAACTCAGATAAGAACCATCCGCCAGTGGTTCTTCGCACAAAAACTTGACATTTGCGGGAATTCTTCCTAAATAATCGCTACCAGTTGTGACAGTTGCTTGCACCATTGCATAAGAATGTAACCCTCTGTCCCACATCAACAACATCCCTGAACTCACGGAGCGTAATAATCTTAATGCCCGCACTCGTTCTCCTATTCGATATGGACACATCAATGCATCAAAGATTAAATGTGTTCCTGCTTCTACCAAAATGACTAATCGCAGTTTGGGAAATGCGGCTTGTGTGCCAGGACGGCTGCTCGGACGACCAAAAACTCTCGCATTTTCATCGCTGTCTGGCAGATCGAAGCAAGTCCGATCAATTACCACAATTCGCAATCCATTGAGAAATGCTCCTTTGGTATCGGTGCTAGCCATTGGTCGCACCAGTTGATGGAACAATTGACTCATCACCCTTGGACTTAATCGTTGTCGGGCTTGCGTTATTGCTGATTTACAAAAAACTCGCCAGTATTTCCCCACTTTCACCCATGCTTCGCTCAGCCCATCAATTAAGTTTTTCAGCACATCTCTCATCGAATCTCGTGACCACAGACTCATCGCAATTACCAAACAAATTACCAATTGTGCTGGTAACGAGCGTTTACGTTGTTCACAAACTTTAGTTTTAGCGATCGCTTGCTCGATCTCCGTGGATGGGATGGCTGCCTCTATCGCTTTGAACACATCACTACTTTGTATCGTAGGAGACAACAATGAGAAATCCTTCAGATGCACTACACTCACTTTCCATTCTTGGGAACAATGCTTAATTTACAACACTTTGAGCCTTAACTGAACCGTAGTGCCTCAATGGCAGGTTTATTAATTGCCGATACCGCTACTCGCGCCGCCATGAAACACTTGCGTCAGATGATGGTTGGCGGCGAAGCTTTGACCGAAGCCTTGGCGCTTCAACTCCAGCAAATTGTGGCGGGACAAGTTCACAATATGTATGGTCCACAGAAACCGCCATTTGGTCGGCAACTCATACGCTGACTCCTGTAAATGGCATCGTTCCCGTCGGTCGTCCGATCGCCAATACCGAGCTGTATATCTTAGATAAGAACGGGCAGCCCGTTCCCATAGGAGTCGCAGGCGAACTCCTCATCGGGGGAGCAGGTGTGACTCGCGGTTATCTGAACCGACCGGAGTTAACTCAAGAGCGGTTTATTCCCCATCCGTTCAGTCAAAATCCGACAGACCGTCTCTACCGCACGGGAGATTTGGTACGCTACCGCAGGGATGGGAACGTAGAATTCCTCGGTCGCATCGACTTTCAAGTCAAGGTGCGGGGCTATCGCATCGAACTAGGCGAAATTGAGACAATTTTAAGTCGCCACGAGGCAGTTCGAGAAGCAGCGATCGTAGTTCGCGAAGATGTACCGGGTGACAAGCGCCTAGTTGCCTACGTATTACCACAGCCAGGACAACAGCCTGCTAACTCACAGTTGCGAGAATACTTACTCGCTCGATTGCCCGAATACATGGTTCCCTCCAACTTTGTCGTGTTAGAGGCTTTTCCCCTCACACCAAACAATAAGGTCGATCGCAAGGCACTGCCTGTGCCGACGACGGTGCAGTTGGATAGGGCGATCGAGCAGACAGCACCTCAAAATCAGGTTGAGCAAACTCTAATGGCGATTTGGCAAAACTTACTTCAGGTGTCTGAAATTGGTATGGGAGATAACTTCTTCAGTTTGGGAGGAAACTCCTTGATCGCCGTGTCATTGATGGGGACGATCCGCTCGACGTTTAGCGTTGACTTACCGCTAATTAATTTATTTCAATTTCCGACTGTCGGTGGTATGGCTCGACAGATCGAACAAGCTCAAGCTATGCAAGTCAATCTAGATGACATGGAAGACACGATCGCGTATTTGGCGCAATTGTCTGATCGAGAAGTGATGGCGCTGCTGAAATAACAAAGCTGGCGATCGCCCTCTCAAAGAGCGATCGCCAACTAGCCACTTAAAACCCCTGCATAAATTTTTCTAAATCTATTCTGTTGGTATAAATCAAGCCAATGACTGAAATTATAAGCCAAAAGTTAAATTCCCAAGCGCACGTTGACAAACTCCAATCTCTTTCACCCGAACGAAAAGCTTTGCTAGCTCAGTTAATTCGCGAGAAAAAGGTAGGTGTCAAACAAGAGCGGCAACCGCAGCGAGCAGTATTTAACCTACCAACGATTACTGCTGCCCCTGACGAACGATTTCAACCCTTTCCATTAACTGGATTGCAACAAGCTTACTGGGTTGGGCGCAGTGGTGAAGTGGAAATGGGACAGGTTGCCAGTCACAGCTATGTGGAATTGGAAGGCAACTTCGATCTGGAACGCTTGACTCAAGCTTGGCAACGATTAATAGATCGTCATGACATGATGCGAGCGATCGTTCTGCCGGATGGAACTCAACAGGTACTAGAAAATCTTCCACCCTATCAGTTTCGAATGCTCGATTTACGCGGACAGAGTGTAGAAACAGTCAACGCTCAGTTACAAGACGTGCGCGATCGGATGTCGCATCAAATTCTTCCCAGCCATAAGTATCCTTTATTTGATATTCAAGCAACTTTACTAGACGATGGGCGAACTCGGATTCAC
Organism: Chroococcidiopsis sp. SAG 2025; assembly: GCF_032860985.1. GTDB lineage: Bacteria > Cyanobacteriota > Cyanobacteriia > Cyanobacteriales > Chroococcidiopsidaceae > Chroococcidiopsis. Next base: position 2,943,929 of record NZ_JAOCNC010000001.1, on the reverse strand, counting down.
GTTAGTTTAGATGCTTTGATCTTTGATGGGTGGAGTATTGCAATTACTTATAAAGAATGGGCAACTCTCTACCACAATCCTGAAACTCAACTAGTGGGACTTTAAAACTTTCTAAGCCCAAATATAGCCGAACTTAGCTCTGTGAGAGGCAAATACATCAACATGCTCATTAAGCCAGCGGACCAAACGAAACTCGACTGCGGTGCGGAATGCCTCCAATGCTTCGGCAAAGGTTTGTAAGGGTTTGGTTGCCCAACGTCTGCGGAATCCGCCGGTCAACTGATGCCAAAGGATGAAGGTGTAAGCGATGAACACTAAAACCCAATGACGCTTCATACTCAGAGCATCCCGAACTTGATACTCACTCAAACCCAACCAGCCCTTGGCTTCTCGATAGAAGACCTCCACCCAGTTGCGAGCAGAATATGTTTGAGCTACCCAAGCCGCACTGACTTGGTTGTCAGAGGCATTGGTGAGAAAGTAATCCACCTCCGTCGCTTGCTCGAAACTAGAGGCATTGAGTTGAATCGCCAGCCAGCGAGTGCCTTCGAGCTTCGGAACGTGAACTGGTAACAGCGCCACCCAAACTGTCCGGGGCTGCTCCAGATTGAGTTGCACAGGTGTGAACTGCTCCACTGCCAAGGTTTGAGCAATAGCTTCTAATCCCTGCTTACGAGCAGACTCATCACCTGATGTTTGAGCAGTAACTTGGCGGTTTTTGGCGATTGCTGCCACGTAAGTTAGGTTTCTCGACTCCAACTGCTTGAGAAAAGGCGTGTTATTACCGTAGCCTGCATCAATTACAGTCACACCCGGTCGATAACCGCGCTTCAAGCATTGGTCAACCAAGTCTAGAGCCAGGTCAGGTTTTTTCTGGAAGTTGGGGTCTGCCTTGCCTTGCTCGAATAAACTTGCGTGTTGATAGAGTGCAACATCTAACGGCAGACGTCGCACTCCATCATACAAGTAGGTAGTCAGCAGCACAATACCATTGTCAGTCTTGCCAATCTCCCCAATGTACTGCCGTCCTACCCCATCAGTAGCCGCACCACTTTTGCGATGTCCCGAATCATCTACAATCAATGTGAAACCTTGACTCGGGGTCGTCTGGCGACACTGGTGCATCACCTCCAACCGCCGATTATTTAGCTTGACTTCATCCCAAGGGGCATTGTTGAGAAAATGTCTGAGGCTGTTGTAGGAGCCATCTACTGTATTTGTGACCAGTTGGCTCAGGTTTTTGCGCTGACTCTCACCCAGCAGTCCCCCTAGATAAACACGAAATTCCTGCCGCTGCTTCTGACGCGAAAATACATCATCAAACCGACGACACCAGTTCTCAAAGCACTGCGGCATCGCTGCTGGTACTTGATCTTTCACCTTACGTTGCTCCTGTCGAGACTGACGTAAAACGCAACTCCTACCCGCATTCTAGCTCAATTTGCTCCATCTTTCTTACAAAGTCCCACTAGAGTCTTTAGAAATTAGCTTCCGCGATTATGTCTTGGCAGAGCGAACGCTCGTCAATTCTGAAGAGTATCGGCGATCGCAGGATTACTGGCACAAACGAGTTAACTCTTTACTTTTGGGACCAGATTTGCCCCTCGCCAAACAGCCGTCTGCCCTCACGAGTGGCAGGTTTGTGCGTCGAGAAGGGGTAGTAGAAGCTCCGATTTGGCAACGAGTTAAGGCGCAAGCAACCAAATTAGGAATTACTGCACCAGGCATTTTGGCAGCAGCATACGCTGAAGTTCTGATGTTGTGGAATAAAGAACGACATTTCTGCATTAACGTACCAAGTTTCAATCGCCTGCCTCTCCACTCGCAGGTAAACCGCTTGATTGGAGAATCTGCCTCATTTACCGTCCTAGAAGTTGACAATACGGGAGATGCTTCCTTTGCCGAGTGATCGCAACGCCTACAGGCGCAACTTTGGAGCGACATAGACCATCGTTTCTTTAACGGGGTCGAAGTCCTGCGGGAACTTGCCGTTGCTCAAAATCGACTCTCTGGTTCGCTGATGCCAGTTGTATTTACTACAATTCCAGCAGATGAAACCGGACAAAGTACCTATGCTACAGTGCAAGCAGAGGCTCTGGGTGAGGTGATATTTGCAATTAACCAAACTTCTCAAGTGTGGTTAGACAACCACGTTTTTGAGCATAATGGTGCGCTTTATTGCCACTGGGATACCGTGGAAGAACTTTTTCCTGAAGGACTATCCCAAAATCTCTTAAATGCTTTTATCCAATTGCTCCATCTGTTAGGTACTGATGAAAATCTCTGGCAGCAGAGTTGGTCGGAAGTCATGCGGCGGGTGATAGTGGCGACAGGTCAGCAGTTGGTAGCTGCCGGGGACGAGCAGCCAATGCCGGAAATCTTGCTTCACGATCTGATTGCGGCTCAAGTGCCTCAGCGTCCGAATCGACCTGCAGTCATTACGACTCAGAAAACCTTAACCTATCAAGAATTGTATTCCTTGGCAAACCGTTGGGGACGGCATTTGCGGAATTTAGGAGCGCAACCAAACCAACCGATCGCGATCGTGATGGAAAAGGGTTGGGAGCAAGTGGTAGCTGCTCTGGGCATATTACACGCTGGTGCTGCTTACCTTCCGATTGATGCCACAGTCGGGAAAGAACGGCTTGACTACCTGCTGGAGAATGGTAAAGCTGAAATTGTCCTGACTCAATCTTGGTTAGACGATCGCTTGGAGTGGTCCGATCGGGTGCAGCGCCTCTGCGTCGATCGCGAAAACTTGGAAAATATTGACGATCGCCCTTTAGAACCGATTCAAACACCTGACGATCTCGCCTTTGTCCTCTACACCTCGGGTTCTACTGGCTTGCCGAAAGGCGTAATGATTCGCCATCGCGGGCTAGTGAATGCTGTTGTTAGCACTCAAAAGCAATTTGAGATTAATTCTGGCGATTGTATTCTAGGATTGACAGCCCTGCATCACGATATGTCTATCTTCGACCTATTTGGCGTGTTGGGTGCTGGAGGAACCTTAATTATCCCCGATGCCAGCGGACGACGCGACCCGTCCCATTGGTCGGATCTGTGCATGAAGCATCAGATTACGCTCTGGAATTCGGTTCCGGCAATGATGGATATGTTTTTGGAATATGCAGGCGAGCGCACGGATGTCATTCCATCGACATTGCGGCTGGCATTTCTAGGTGGAGATTGGATTCCGTTAACGATTCCCAAACGTCTTGAGGCGCTGGTAGAAGGAGCGAAAGTAGTCAGCGTCGGCGGTCCTACGGAAACAACGCTGTGGAATATTTGGTATCCGATTGAAGAGTTTGACCCGAACTGGAAAAGCATTCCCTACGGACGACCAATTTCCAATACTCGCTACTACATTCTCAACGATGCTTTGGTAGAATGTCCCGCTTGGGTGTCGGGGGAGATGTGCGTTGCTGGCGTCGGAGTTGCCAAAGGTTACTGGCACGATCCAGAGAAAACCAACGCCAAATTTATTTTGCATCCCCGTACTGGCGAACGAATTTATCGAACTGGGGATATGGGACGCTTCCGCCCCGACGGGACGATTGAGTTTATGGGACGGGTCGATTTTCAAGTTAAAATCAACAGTCAGCGGATCGAGCTAGGGGAAATCGAGTCAACTTTACAACAACACGCAGGTGTTAATTCGGCGATCGCGACGACTTACGACCAGAAAGGCAAAAAGCTTTTAGAGCTGATTTATAAAGTAAAAATCAAGCAGCTAGTCGTCTCAGCATCAGCCGTACCATAGCAGCGTAGACCATAGATTCACTTATTTCCGGTAGGAGTTCATAATCCTTACTTAGTCGTCGATAGCGTCCTAGCCAGCCAAAAGTTCGTTCAACTACCCATCTTCTGGGCAAAACTTCAAACCCATCTGTAATCCGCTTAACTATTTCTACTTCTGCACCGCAGACTACCATTACAGCTTGTGCAAAATTCTCTCCACTGTAGCCACTATCTGCCCAAATTAGCTCTAAAGACTTAGAGTTATAGCACTCTTCTAGCAATGCCACTATTGCTCCTAATCGTTCTGAAGCATTAGCTTCGGTGATTACTACACCCATTAGTAGTCCTTGAGGATCTACTACGACATGGCGTTTGCGACCTTTAACTAGCTTGCCGCCATCAAAGCCGGATACTTCCCCTTTTTTCCGTCGTTTTTACGGACTGGCTATCCACAATTGCAGCAGTAGCTTGATGAGATTTGCCCAGCTTCATCCGTACTTGTTCACGTAAGGCAAGATTTATCTGCTGCCAAATTCCTCGTTTTTGCCAACGCCGAAAGTAATAATAAACCGTTGAATAGGGTGGGAAGTCATGTGGTAGCATCTCCCAAGCACAGCCAGTTTTCAGCAAATAAAAGATGGCATTTACTACCTCACGCATATCCACAGTACGTGGATGTCCTCCTGGTCTTACAGGTGGAATTAATGGTTCAATGATTTGCCATTCTCGATCGGTTAAATCACTTTTGTAAGCTTTTCTACTCATGAGGCAATGCTTTGGGCTACTGTCTTGTCATAGTAAAAGCCTCTTGCCTCCATTCTCGCTGCTTTCAACTTTTCTTTATAAATGACCTCTTAGTAGCATACGTCATTCCGGCGAAAGAGTCAGAGCTAAATACTGACGAACTGCGCTTGTTTTTACGCACTCAGTTACCAGAACACATGGTTCCTGCTGCTTTCGTAATCCTAGAACAGTTTCCTTTGACTCGTAATGGCAAAGTCGATCGCAAAGCGCTACCCGCACCTTTTGCAGCAGATGCTACCCCTGCTAAAAGTAAAACTCAAAAGCAGTCTTCAGGGATTCATGCAAAAGTCAGTCGAATTGTGTGTGAAGTATTGCAGATGGAAAATGCCGATTTGGACGCGAATTTATTGAGTGTAGGGGCGAATTCCCTCGATATGGTGAGAATTGGCAACCAACTAGAAAAGGAATTTAAGAATCGTCCCCGGATTGATGAATTATTCCGCTTGCAGTCAATTCAAGCATTAGTTGATTATTACGAGCGGCAAGAAAGTAAATCGGTTTCTAGCAATACAGATGACAGTCTGTTAGGAAATAAGCTGCTGTCTTCCTACAGGATTATTCTCGATCCTGTGGAGCGGGAGAAATTTAAGAAATCGCGCCCAGGAGTCCGGCGAGATCTGAGCGAAATGCCTGCAATTCAATTACAGCAGCCTGTTATTGATGAGAACTTAGGGAAAAAGTATAGCGATCGCAGCAGTTATCGTAAATTCTTGTTAAGATCAATTCCATTTGAGAATTTCAGCCTATTTCTAAGCTGTTTGTCTCAAATTATCCTAGACGGTCAATTTAAGTTTCTCTATGCTTCCCCTGGCGGTTTGAATCCAACTCAAGTTTACTTGCATGTCAAACCCGGACGCATTGAAAATGTGCCAGCTGGTGTTTACTACTATCATCCAGAAGAACATCAACTCGTTGTTTTGACACCTAATGTCGATATTGACAGAGGAGTCCATATTCCATTCATTAATACACCAATGTTTGATGAATGTGCCTTCTCCATCTTCTTCATTGCCGATTTAGATGCGATTGGACCTGGCTATGGCGAGCGAGGAATTCACTTCGTTACCTTGGAATCGGGAATTATGGCACATCAGCTAGAGGTTTCGGCTCCAAGTTACGGAATCGGGATGTGTCAAGTCGGTAGTATTGCTTTTGAACGGATTCGTCCCTGGTTTAAGCTCAAGGACACCCATATCCTGATTCACTCCACGCTAGGAGGTTATATTGACTCTAGCCGTTCTAGCCGACCCGATTTGAGCAATACTTCGGGACAAACAGCGGAGAAAATGGCAGTTGAATTATTGGAACGGATTGAGCATCTTTCTCCCAGTGAAGTTAAGGGGTTGTTGGAGGCTTATCAACAGCTAGAAGGGAGCAGGGAGTAAGGAGCAGGGAATTCCCATACTTACAAGTGGTGAATGATTTTTCTTTCTATATTTGGAGTGAGGCGATCGCAGAGTCGGCAAACAAGATAAACTAACAAGCGCACTCAATCTGTTAGTTTATCCCCATGTTGGCTTCTCCGTTCGCAGTTGAAACTATCGATCGCCAGCAAAATCTGATTGTCACTAGACCCCAGACAGGGTTTTGCTTGCGCGGTCGCATTCGGGTTCCTGGCGATAAATCAATTTCCCATCGGGCTTTGATGTTAGGGGCGCTGGCAAATGGGGAAACCCAAATTCAAGGGCTGCTGTTGGGGGAAGACCCCAGGAGTACGGCTAGCTGTTTTCGGGCAATGGGGGCGGAAATTTCAGAACTCAATACAGATTTGGTGCGGGTGAAAGGGATCGGTTTGGGTCAGTTGCAGGAACCAGCAGACGTATTGGATGCAGGTAACTCTGGGACGACGATCCGGTTGATGTTGGGAATTTTAGCTTCTCATCCAGAAAGATTTTTTACAGTTACGGGAGATAGTTCGTTGCGATCGCGTCCCATGTCTCGCGTCGTCAAACCTTTGCAACAAATGGGGGCGCAAATTTGGGGACGTAAGGGTAATTCTCTTGCACCTTTGGCAATTCAAGGGCAAAACCTCAAGCCAATCCACTATCAATCTCCAATTGCTTCGGCACAGGTGAAATCTTGTATTCTGCTAGCTGGGTTGATGACTGAGGGAAAAACAACGGTGACAGAACCAGCTTTATCCCGCGACCACAGCGAACGGATGTTGCAAGCTTTTGGGGCGCAATTGAGCGTCGATCCCCAAACCCATAGTGTCACGGTAACGGGACCAGCGCAACTGCAAGGACAGCCGGTAGTCGTTCCTGGTGATATTAGTTCGGCTGCTTTTTGGTTGGTGGCTGGGGCGATTGTCCCAGATTCAGAATTGGTCATTGAAAATGTTGGCGTTAACCCCACGCGCACTGGGATTTTAGCAGCTTTGGAAATGATGGAGGCAGATATTCAACTAGAAAATCAGCGAGTTGTCGCAGGGGAACCAGTTGCCGATCTGCGGGTGCGTTCTAGCGATTTAAAAGCGTGTACGATCGCGGGCGATATCATCCCCAAATTAATCGACGAGATCCCAATCTTGGCTGTAGCAGCAGTGTTTGCTAGCGGTACGACGATAATTCGGGATGCAGCAGAATTACGGGTTAAAGAAAGCGATCGCCTTGCAGCTATGGCAACCGAGTTAAATCGCATCGGTGCGAAAGTCACGGAATTACCCGACGGTTTAGAAATTACTGGCGGGACGGCTTTAAGGGGTACGGAGGTAGATAGTTACACCGATCATCGCATTGCTATGAGTTTGGCGATCGCGGCTTTGAATGCCAGCGGTGCGACAACTATAAGTCGAGCCGAAGCCGCAGCAATTTCTTATCCAGATTTCATCCCAACTCTGCAACAAGTTTGCCAGTAGCACGAACTATTTTTGCTGTAGGAAGTGAAATTCAAGTACAAGGTGGGCAACGCCCACCTGACTATTTTGATTTATTTCCTACCAACTAAGATTGCTGTTTGATAATTGTAAGCTTCTGTCGTTACCGAATGTATTTTGTAGAGCTTGCTCAGTTTTTTACAGAAATAATCGATATCGTAAAAAACTTGCGAACCAGTATTGCGACCGATTGTCAGAACAGCCATATCATTTTTAGTTTGATTGTACAAATCTGAAGCTCGGAGTTTTTTAGACAAAAAAATGTTCTGGAAATCAGTATGCAGTAATTTGATAGTTTGATTGTCGTGAATTGTCAGGTAAAGCCTTCCTTTGGGAGAAAGAATTCGCCGAAGTTCTAACAACCAAGCTTCGGTCAAATCGTCAACGTGGGTAAATAGCGAACCAGCATAGATCAAATCGAAATATCGATCTTCAAATGGCAAGTGAGGAATTGTCGTTGTGACTGCAAAATTGAAAAGTGGCTCTAAGTGTTCTTTGCACCAATAAATCATATCAGCATCAATGTCTACTCCCCAGATCTGCATGAATGCGCGTATTTTTGCAAATGACGAGTCATTCTACATGCACCACAGCCAAAATCTAAAACGCGATCGCCTGCGGTTAGTGTAAGTCCTGAAGATTTGGCTAATTCCAACATCTTCTGCGTGTCTTTTGCTCCAGACGACAAGTATTCTTCCCTTGTCTTGCCATATCCCAACCAAAATTCTTGTGGAGGTACTGCTAATTCTACGCTATCAGCTTGCCGATCTGTGAGAGATGATTTTGGGATGACGTAAGAAGATACTCCCTTCTTATATGGCTTATATTTGTACAGCGTTGTGAAAAACCCAGCAAATTTGTGTTCTAGAGATCGGAGCCAAAATCTAAGTGAGATTGGGAGTTTTTTGAGCATTTTTGTCTATTTTCGTGCGCAACTAATACTACTGGAAAGCTTCTATTTGTACGCAAATTTTTTAACATCCGCTATCCATAGCCGTGCATACTAACATTAATTTATGTCAAAAACAATTGCGCAAGCAATATTTATCTTTATTCGATTTTGCTACATACCTAAGACTGTTGATTTTCAAGTCACCCATTGCTTTTCTTTCATTTGACAAATAACTATTTAGCAATTTTTAACTCTAGTAATCAATATTACTTTCAGCGGGTTTTCTGTATAAAAAATAACATTAAAATCCATAAATCGTCTATCAATAGATAGATTAAATATCACTACGGTTCAGTTAAGGCTCAAAGTGTTGTAAATTAAGCATTGTTCCCAAGAATGGAAAGTGAGTGTAGTGCATCTGAAGGATTTCTCATTGTTGTCTCCTACGATACAAAGTAGTGATGTGTTCAAAGCGATAGAGGCAGCCATCCCATCCACGGAGATCGAGCAAGCGATCGCTAAAACTAAAGTTTGTGAACAACGTAAACGCTCGTTACCAGCACAATTGGTAATTTGTTTGGTAATTGCGATGAGTCTGTGGTCACGAGATTCGATGAGAGATGTGCTGAAAAACTTAATTGATGGGCTGAGCGAAGCATGGGTGAAAGTGGGGAAATACTGGCGAGTTCCTTGTAAATCAGCAATAACGCAAGCCCGACAACGATTAAGTCCAAGGGTGATGAGTCAATTGTTCCATCAACTGGTGCGACCAATGGCTAGCACCGATACCAAAGGAGCATTTCTCAATGGATTGCGAATTGTGGTAATTGATCGGACTTGCTTCGATCTGCCAGACAGCGATGAAAATGCGAGAGTTTTTGGTCGTCCGAGCAGCCGTCCTGGCACACAAGCCGCATTTCCCAAACTGCGATTAGTCATTTTGGTAGAAGCAGGAACACATTTAATCTTTGATGCATTGATGTGTCCATATCGAATAGGAGAACGAGTGCGGGCATTAAGATTATTACGCTCCGTGAGTTCAGGGATGTTGTTGATGTGGGACAGAGGGTTACATTCTTATGCAATGGTGCAAGCAACTGTCACAACTGGTAGCGATTATTTAGGAAGAATTCCCGCAAATGTCAAGTTTTTGTGCGAAGAACCACTGGCGGATGGTTCTTATCTGAGTTGGATTTATCCACCTGCTAAATTCCGCTCAAAAGCTTGCCAGCCCATACAAGTCCGAGTGATTGAATACACAATTGGTAATACCGACAACCCAGAGGAACAACTAAGATATCGCTTAATTACCAGCTTATTGGAATTGGAGAAATTTCCGGCTCAACTACTGGCGATTGAATATCATCAACGCTGGGAAGTAGAAAATACTATTGATGAACTCAAAGTACATTTATCAGGACGAAAAACTCATATTCGCTCTCAAAACCGCGTGAAGTTGTGCAGGAAGTTTACGGGTGGTTGTTAGGACACTGGGCTGTGCGGTTATTGATGTTTCAAGCTGCAAAGAGCGCGGGTATCACTCCTTTGCGTCTGAGTTTCACTGGGACATTGCGAGTTATTCGTCGTGCTATCCCGAAATTTCAACGCTTGCAATCACAAGAACTCCCCTTTTTTAAGTTGGTTAACTGTAGAGATTTTAGACACTCTGTTACCTGAACGAGTTTCTCGTACCAATCCCAGAGTTGTAAAAACCTGTATCCAAGTTTCGCTCAAAAAGCCAAGACATCGAGCCACCCCCCTCTCGAACCAATCCTCCTATTTTCTTTATCCTCAGCACAGCGTAGCCTTAAATGAACCGTATTGATCTATAGGTTTAATGCTTTGTAGGAAGGCTTGAAGCCTAGCATTACAAGGAAAAACTCTGATTTTATGGTTTTTGGTGTCTCCTAGAATACGTGTATCGCTGGGTTCTGCTTCTATGAACTGAATCTTCAAACAATCAGTAGCAACGTGCTTCCATTGAAGTGCGATCGCTTCTTCAGGACGACAACCAGTCATGAAAAGAAACTCTACATAGGGGATGTAGTAAGAGTGGAGTATGGGAGCAAATTTTGAACAGAAGCTATTCTTTTCTAAATGCTGCGACGATCGCATCCCTTTCTTCCCGACTAAATGGTTCTCTACTCGTATTCCTTACTGTTTTCTTAATATCACTAGCCATACCTCTGAAAGGATTCTCTGAGGCTAAACCTGATTTGACTGCCCAGTTGCAACAGGCATTCATTTGGACTAAAGTGCGACGTGCTACTTCACTGCTGTATTTGCCAAGTAGCCAGTCTCTAACTCCTACAGCGTCCTCAACGTTTTTAGGGAGAGCTTGTAGCCGCTTGGCAATTTTGCCGTAGTCCCTTACTAGCGTGCTAGCAGCAACTTGAGAAGACTTATACTGCGTATACTTTTCCCACAGCTCGGCAAAAGCAATTTTTGGGCTAACAATTGGGGTAATTGGGGTAACGGTGCTAAGTACTGACTGGGGCTTGTATTTGGCTAGGGTATGGTCAAACCGCTCATAAGTAATATCAGACTCAATGAGCTTCGCCTTAGCCTCTGCTGCTTTTCGATTTAGTTTATTGTCCGATAGCCCCAGCGAGAGATAGTGCCGCTTGCCAGCGTGAGTGAACGCTAGCTGCAACCGACCATTGGATACTTTAATCTGTACTGAACCCTTAGAAGCTTTATGCTGCCTGCTTTCTAATTGCATTAGCTTAAGCTGGATAATCTTTTGGGGTCAGCGCCTATAGTGTAACCTGGCTTTACCCCAATCTTACCCCAATAATTGCTCGAAACTACTCTAAAAATACCCTAACTTTTCTGCTTAAGAACGGCGTAGAGGGGCTTGTAAGGCTTGAAATTTGGATGGCTCAAGGCAGATTTGAACTGCCGACCTTGGGCTTATGAGTCCCCTGCTCTAACCAACTGAGCTACTGAGCCAAATTTTGACGCTTAAATATACTAACATATCGATCGCCCAATCGTACTTTCTGACAAAATTTTGAAGCTAGACTCAAATTCGCTCCAACTCGATTTAAATTGAGAGGACACCGAAATTTCTCTATCTGTTAAATTGGCATGAGCATAAACACAGATGTAGCTTTTTAGCAAGTCTGAACTATACTGTTGCTGCTCGTATTCATCCTTATGATTAAGGATTGGATTAAAAAAGATGAACATCTACGGCTTCCTCCAATCTATTGGTATCGCCAGCCCATATGGTTATGGTTGGCTATCAGTCATGTTTACCTTTGTGTTGGCGTGGATAGTCACTTGGCAATTAATGCCAGAAGTGCGATCGTTCGCTTTAAAAGTAGGTTGGGCAGACCAGCCTAACGAACGACGGCTCAACCGCGAACCTTTGCCTAATGCTGGTGGTTTGGTAATTTATACTGGAGTGTTAGCTGCTTTAGTATTGGCAACGCTTTTGCGCCCCATAGTTATTGAAGGAGTGCTAGCTGAGGTACTAACAATCTTGTTAGGAGGCTCGATTTTAGTTTTAGTAGGATTCATCGATGACCAATTTGGCTTGCCACCTTGGGTACGCTTGTCCGTACAAATTCTGACAGCTTTTTTGCTCATTGCTAGCGATATCCGTATTGAAGCTAGAATATTTCCACCAATCGATCCGTTACTTTCGACTCTGATTACCGTGCTGTGGGTGGTCGGAATTACGAATGCAATTAACTTGATGGATGGAATTGACGGTTTAGTAGGAGGAGTCAGCTTTATCACTTCTATGAGCCTACTAGCAGTCTCAGCACAATTTGCCACTAGAGCCGCAGCAACTTTACTCCTAGCGGCATTGGGAGGCTCAGCACTAGGATTTCTGCGCCATAATTTTCATCCTTCCCGCATCATCATGGGAGACGCTGGTGCTTATTTTTTTGGTTACGTGCTAGCGGCTACAGCAATTTTAGGTAGCTTAAAAGTCAATACTGTATTTGCTTTAGTACCAACAATCCTATTTCTGCTGCTACCAGTCATTGACACAACTCAGGTGTTTGTCCTGCGGTTGATGGCGGGAAAAAATCCTCTGAGTACTCCTGGTAAAGACCATCTACATCACCGCTTGTTGGCTACTGGCTTATCCCAACGAGCTACGGCGATCGCATTATGGTCTTTCACCGCGATCGCGAATTGTTTAGCAATGAAATTACAAGGTATGACCCCTCTCACTATCCTAATGACTATGCTCAGCATTGTCGCACTTCTAAGCTTCACCATCTGGCAAAGAATTAGGAAGATATGAAGAAGGTAGGGGAAGAAGTCGTAAGTCGTAAGTCGTAAGTCAGAATTCACTCACCAATCCCTACTCCCTACTCCCTGCTCCCTGCTCCCTTCATCGAGGTAAAAAAGCAATCGGATTAACTGCTTTTTTACCTAGTGGATGAATTTCAAAGTGTAGGTGAGGACCGGTACTAAAACCAGTATTACCCATCTCAGAAATCTGCTGCCCTTGGTATACTGTTTGACCTTTGTGAACGAGCAATCGCTTGTTGTGGGCATAGCGAGTGACCGTACCATCTGTGTGTTGAATATCAACCATATTGCCGTAGCCGCCAGAGTTCCAGCCTGACTTGATGACGACTCCAGCCGCAGCCGCAAAAATAGGTGTCCCCACCGGAGCAGCAATGTCAATTCCCCGATGCATCCTCCCCCAACGATAGCCATACCCGGAAGAAAGTTTCCCTCTAGCAGGCCACATGAAGCCCTTTTTGGAAATTGTCGGTTTGGGTAAATAGGTATCTGCTGAATCTAAAGGTGGTAATGCTGGCGATACGTTTCGTTGCTGAATTGATTGGAGCGAATCTGTTGCATCTCTACTAATCGGTGCTGTTGCCAAGCTATCATCACTTTCATCTTCAGTTGGTTGCACTGAACGCTGTGGCTGTTTTGGTGCTTCTACTTGTAAAGTCTTGCTTGCTTGTTTGGAATTGAAGTTTCGATCTGTTTTAAGTTCGATAGATGCAATCTGACGTAGCTTCCGCAACAAGCGATCGCCACTCGTCTTGGCAGCAGGTTGTTCTGCTGGTATTGCTTGACTCAGCAATGGCTGGGTGCGATATCTCTGCTGTAATTTCTCGATATCACTACGTAAATTTTGGACGTAGCGATCGCTTAACTGTGCTTGTTCTGCTTTTGCTGATTGCTGCCGCTGAATTTCTGCTATCCCTTGAGGATTGGCTTCCACAACCGAATCATCTTCAGAAATGTTGCCACCCATACCAGCATTAGTATTGTTTTCCAGAGCTGCTGTTATTGGCTGCTGGCTCTCACTTCCCTTTGATGGCGAAATTGGCACGATCAGCTGTTGGGCGATCTGAATGCGGTTGGGATCGGCTAATTTGTTGGCGGTAATGAGAGTTGTCAGTGGTAGTCCGTGTTGTTGCGCGATCGCACTCAGCGTGTCTCCGGCTTTTACCTTGTAGCTAAGTGCCTGTAAGGGGACTAGTACCATTGGGCGATCGACCGCTATTTTTGGCAGACTTGCCGCTGTGTGCGTTTGTGCCAAAGACATGCTTCGAGCTTCAGGCAATGCCTCCAGTACGTAAGGCATTGCCTCCCCACTTGCATTACCATGTGTTGAATGTGGGATTTGTAACTGAGGATGGAATGCTAGTAGAGACACTGCGGGTTGCAGCCCAGGATCGCTTGCTAGCGATGCCCCCATTCGTTCCTGGCTCGATGTACCTGCCGATGCTTGCCACTCCTCAAACCCCAACTCCGCCGAACTATCTTCTTCCAAGCGATTCAATTTCTGTCTCAGGCGATCGATCGACCATCTTTGTCTGGCGATCGCTGCTTCTCGCTCGTCTAGTTGAGATACTAACGCTGCTGTTGATACGGTAATTTTACTTGCCTTGAGCTGGCGAATCAGGCGATTGACTCGCAAAGCCTGTAAAACTTTGGCTGTTTTCTCTGTTGGTTGCTTGGCTACAGGCTCAAATAACTGTGTCGCGTTAGTATGACTTCGAGTGAATGCTAAAGGCACGGTTGCCGCGATTCCTGGTGGCACACCAATGCTGCTAATGGTTAAGCTCGCTCTAGTGGCTATCGGCATTTGACTAAGCGAAGGCTGATTTACGGCTATGGCTGGAGCGCTATTACTGATTTGGGTCAATAGCAGATTGGACGCTCCGGCTGAGAAAATAATGCCGATCGTGGCGGCTGAAGTCCGCACTTGCCGCTTGGCTTTAGAGGCTCGATCTGCCCGATCTTTTGCCCACGTTTGTTTCAACAATGACCTCCTGTCTGGAATAGCGCTTAACTACCTCTGTTCATTTGCTCTGGCGATTGCAATTGCGATACTACTACATGATGGTTTTGAGTGTTATCAAATCCAGTTTTTCATGCTGAGATAAATATGCTGAGGCAAGCTTACTAGGCATTTTTGATTTAAACAAGCTTACAGCCTATTGGCAAAAAAAATTAACGTTGTCTCCAGTCTGCTCAATATACTACAGTTGGGCGATTTCTACTTCAGGAGTAAGAACTGCCCAGAATACATGCATTTTTTGTTTTGGCATATTTATTTTTTCTTTTATCGTCATTTAACATTTTTTAATGAAATCGTTACATCGATGTATTGAGTCATGTTACTTATGTTCTCTATTACACATAGCCAATTTAAGTCAATTCCTGTAAGCCAACAAGTGTCGCATTTTACCAAAGCTGCGAGCTACACAGCCAAAGCTTGAATCTGAGTAGAATTACTCAAATCCTTAACTTATCTCTTTATGAGAGCTGTCAGTCCTCTATGACAACGCAGATAAAAGATGAAGAAAATGTATCATCGAAAAAGACAGTTTGGTCAAATAGTTTATAAAAATTTCTTATATCTGCCTCAAGGCTGAAAACCCGAGCGTGAGAAAGTAGCAAAAACTAGCTGTAAAAAAAATTACTTCAATTTGAATTTAAGTCAAAAAAATCAGAGAATATACGTAAATCAGTTCCCCTGCTCCCTATGCCTTTAAATATCCTAATTGCCGACGGGCTTCAAACAGACCAATGGCGACGCTGACAGAAAGGTTTAGACTGCGAACGCCAGTTTGAGCCATAGGAATGTAAACTCTGGCGTGACAAGCAGAGAGGACGGCTGGAGGTAATCCACTTGTTTCGCTACCGAATAGCAACCAATCGTCAGCCTGAAATTGGTATTCGATGTAGTTCGATTCACCTTTAACGCTAAAGCCAACCCAGCGTCCCCCGCGCTCTAGATAATAGTTTTTGAAGCTGTCTAGAGATTCGTGGTAATGCAAGTTGACATATTGCCAGTAGTCTAAGCCAGCTCGTTTCAAATAGCGATCGCTAATTTCAAAACCCAACGGTGCAACCAAATGCAATTCTGTCCCTGTCGCCGCACAGGTACGGGCAATATTACCTGTGTTGGGAGGAATTTGCGGATGAACCAAAACGAGTTGAGGCATTTACAGTAAGTCAAAAGTCAAAAGTCAAAAGTGAAGTATTCGTAGGGGCGGGTTTTTTGGGCAGACGATTCTAGAACACATAGTTTTGCGGTCAAACCTGCCCGTACAAAAGTGAAGTATTCGCAGGGGCGGGTTTTTTGGGCAGACGATTCTAGAACACATAGTTTTGCGGTTAAACCCGCCCGTACACCAGTTCAAGGATGAACATTTTATCAAGATGCTGCCCTCCTAATAGCACAATTTAGCTGCGAATTCATAAATATATAGTTTTTTTAAATAAATGTAAATTGAAAACAAATGATTAAAAATTCTTAACATTTATTTGTCACTTGTCACTCGTCATTTGTCATTGGTAGAACAAATGACAAATGACAAATAACTGATGACTAATGCACTACACCATTGCCGACGAACAGAGCTTATCTTCCAGTTCTAACTCGCGATCGCTCATTGCTTGAATAGATTGCACGATAATGCTTCTTGGCTCAAAGCCGTATGCATGAAGTTTCAACCACTGCTGAGCGGTGTTGCCCTCGCGCAGAATTTTTTGTACGGGAGAAAGAAAACAATTGAAGCCGTTTTGCTTGGCGATCGCCCAGACTTCTTGATAAACTTCTTCAATCCAGTCTCTCGCTAAGATTTTTCTGCCGTCTTGCCAATGAGTTAGCTGAGCGTCGAGGCTAGAACGGGCGACTGCACTCTCGTTAGCAGCAGTAATTGTCAACAAATCTTCAGCGCGGGTTGTTGCTGGTAGGGTACTCATTTCTAGCGGATCGAGTTGTGGATCTGCTATCAACTGCAACAGCCGCGCTTCTAGTAAAGCAGTAATACTTAATAAAGCAATCGGATCGGTGACTAGATCGCAGATTCTTAATTCTAAACGGTTGAGGTCGTAAGGGCGGCGATCGCCATTCGGTCTTACCGATGCCCAAAGATGGCGCACGCTCTGCATTGTCCCTGCGGCTAACTGTTCTTCAACCCAACGAATATGATGAGCGTGGCTTTCAAACAGGGGGACGTGCGCGGGAGTTTGAGGAAAAACTGCCCAACGGGTGGAGTGATAACCAGTAGGTTCGCCGTCAATAAAAGGAGAGGAGGCGCTGAGGGCGAGGTACAGAGGTGCTTCGACGCGGATCAGACGACACGCCCGTAAAAGTACTTCTGGATCTTCAATCCCAACATTAATATGAACGCTAGCAGTAACAACTGTAGTACCGTATGTCTTTTCAATATATTCGTGGTATGGGTTATTCGGGTCGGAACGGTAGAAGCGATCGCTCCCCCCCAACGATAAAGTACTACCAGGAATAAACGTGTAGTTGCCCAATCGCTGGAGATATTCCCGTATTTTGCGCCGAGGACGCAGTAGTTCGCACAACTGTCTTTCGTATTGAGTTGAGGGAGACGTTATATACTCTACGTTACGGCTATCTGGCTCTTTGGCAAAATTACCCTCTAAATTTGCCACGATTTTGTCTGAAAGACCGACGACATCACCTGACGGTGTCCCCGTGTACATTTCAATTTCAAAGCCTTTTGATAGCAGCACTTGATTCTCCTCGGCTTACAGTAATTATTCGCCTTTTCAGTCTATCTAGCATAGTCGTGACTTTGCATCTGTCCGCAAGTTCAGTACTTTTATTAACTTGCCACGAGCGATTTTCTGTCCGTAGTTAGGTGCTGTTGTTTTTTTATCTAGATACTCAAATTAAATTCAAGCCCTAGAATCATTGCTACGTACAGGATATGTTCGTGACTTGCGCTTGCCGTTGTGGTGGTTGCCTCTAATTATCACTTTCTATAGAGAATCATATCGCCGATTGGGGAACAGGGAACAGGGAACAGGGAACAGGGAACAGTGAAAAGATAGAGGGGGCGATCGCTTGGAGCTGTCAACATCGAGCGCATTAAGCCAACGTAAGTTCGATTTAGCTATTTTTTCCCGGTTTCTGCTTTTAGTTAGTAATTTCTCAGTTTTTTAGAGTAATTCGATAGAAGAAATAAATTAATTTCAAGCCTAAATCGAAACTAACTTACATCAATTAATTAAAGTGTTCGACAATACTAGAAAGCCACTCGATATTAAGTTATGACTAAAGACTGAGCGCCAGTTTGATAATGTACATCTTTAGTTCAGTAAAAACACGATTTCCAATTGTTAGATTGCTATTAAGCAAGAGGACGAAATACAGCCAATTGCATCAACTAACAGCTTAGTTTCCAAGCCTTGTAGGTGTTTTTCCTGGAGGATAGACGAAAGGTTTAGCTGTTAATCTCATTCGTCTTTGCCAGCCATTGAGCTAACCTCAAAAAAAGTCAAGTCGTTTAATAAAAACGGAGAATATTATGATGAGTCAAGATCCGCAAGCACAGACTCAGCAAGATGAACTTGGTAACATTCCAAGCGGTCAATTCTATGTTCGTGCTGTAGGTACAGATTCACCTGGAAATGAAATCGGTACAGCTCCATCTGGTCAATATTACGTTCGTGCTGTCAATAATAATGAAGGTGCTGGACTGCCTAATCAATCCTACAATGCTGGTCAGAACAATCAAGGCGCTGGGCTGCCTAATCAATCCTACAATGCTGGTCAGAACCAAGTTAGCGAAGCCAACAAAGGTTTAAATAATGGTTTGACTAGAGCGTTAATTGGTGGACTGATTGGTGCTACGTTGGGTACATTAGCTGGTACTTTAGCTAATAGAAAAACAACTCAGCGTGCTAACGATGCTGTTAAAAGTGTAGGAGAAGCGGCAAAAAGTGTAACTGAAGGTGTCAACAACGCTGCTAAAGGTGTTGGTGAGACGGTGAAAAATGCTGCTGAAGGTGTCAATCAAGCCGTAGTAGGTAAAGCAACAGACGCAATCAAAAATACAGCTGAAGGAGTGAAGCAATCGGTAGAAGGTGTAGCAGACGGAATCCAGCAGACAGCAGACCGCGCTAACCAAGCTGATTATATGAATCGGGGTGGATATGTCAATCAAGCCGAGCAGCAATCTCCACCAGCGACAACATACATTCTGATTCCCGTAGAAAAAGAGCGCACGATCGAGAGAACTATTATTGTCGATTCACCAACGCTAGAAGATTCTGCAAAGCCATTTCAGTCAGAAGGAGTTGCACAGCAGCTGCAAGATAAAGAGCCGATATCTGAAATCAGCCAACCAACACCTGGGTATGGTGAATCAACATCTGGGTATGGCGAATCAACACCTGGGTATGGCGAATCAACCTCTGGATTGAACGACCAAACATCTGATTTCTAAAGATCGAACTGAAGGCGCATGACTCGTAAGGGTGGGTTGAATCAAAAATCCGCGAGAATCATGTAGAATTCGGAATTGTTAATTCGGAATTCGGAATTAACACTCCACGATTAGAATGGCGGCTATCATTGCGATTCTACGCTTTTTGGTTCTCCATACATAAATGGATTGCTTGTACTCCATGATTTGAGTTCCGAACTCCGAACTCAGAATACTTTTTTTTCTGGCGTGGATTGAGAGAAACTCGTAATTAATGAGTATGTCAAAATCCACGCACTTTCAAAACTGGGATTAATCCCAGTTTTAATTAATAATGTTTCTTTTTGTTGCCGAAAAAAGAGGCGATCGCGATGATTGAAAACGAGGATATTGTGGACGAACAGAAAAATAACGACGCTCCGACTTCAGAGCAGATCGACACTGAAACGAGGGATAAAAGGGTAAGTAACGGGTTAAATAAAGCAGCACTTGGCGGAATTATAGGCGCTGTATTAGGTACAGTCGCGATCGCTTTAGCTGACAAGAAAACAGCTCGAAGTATTAACCAAACTGTAAAAGCTGCGAGAAACGCTGTTAAAGATGCAGCTGATGGCGTTCCTCTCAAGGTCAGAAATGCTGTAGAAGCAGTTAAGGATGTAGCTAGTAGTAATGGTGTAAATCAAACTACAACAGCCAATATTCAAGCCAACACTCAAGCTGCGGCTGCGACTCCGCTTGCTGTAGACACTGGGATGGATATTCCAGCTCCAACAACTAATTCACAGCCTGTTAGCTCGAACATTCAGCTACCCGAACAACAGACGTTTCAGTTGTATGAAGAACGGTTAGTTGCAAATAAGAAACAAGTCAAAACTGGTGAAGTAGCGATCGCTAAGCACGTTGAAACACATAAAGTCCGCGTTTGTGTGCCGTTAGAAAAAGAGCGACTTGTCATCGAGCAGATCGATATAGACAACGACACGCCAGTAGCGCCTGGCGAAGCAGATTTCGAGCAAAGGGAATTGGTGCGACTGGAAGTTTACGAGGAGATGGCAGACATTCAAAAACAGCCATTTGTACGCGAACAAATTAACGTTCGTAAGACAGTAGAATATCACAATCTTGAAGTTGAAGATAGCATTCGGAGTGAAGAATTAGATTTGAATCTTCAAGATCTACAAATGGAACAAACGAGTACGTAGCAAGTACAGCTACCTGTAGTATAAAGTTCCTCAAGAAATACCACGAATAGCATTTGGTTAACGCGATTTACACCTGTTGTAATTGCAATTTTTTCGACCGCGGGTAATTAACAGCTTGCTCTATTGACGATTGAATAAAAAAGAATCATTGGAAAAAAGGTCACAACTATGATGAGTGAAAACGAGCCAATTTTGAGCGATCGCACAGAAAATATCGATTTTACTACGGTGCAACAACCTAGCGAGAATCAAGATAATACTGTTGCAGATACAACTGTTGCAGATAATACTGTTTCTACAAACACAAATAGAGAGCTGAACTTAGCAAAAATAGGAATTGGCGCTGCTGTTGGTGCTTTAGTTGGTGCTGCTACTGTTGCTTTGGCTAGTAAAGTTACGGTCGATCGCATCAACAATACTGTAAAAGGAGTTGGTGACGCTGTTAAGAGTGCAGCCGAGGGTGTAAACAATTCTGTAAAAAATGTTGGCAACGCTGTTAAGAACGTAGCAGAAAACGTTAACTACACCGTCAACGACGTAGGCACTACCATTAAGGGTACAGCGGAGGATGTTAACGAGAATGTAAAAGGTACAGTGAATGCAGTTAAAATGAGTACTCACAACGCCTATTACAATGTTAAAGGCGCGACAGACTCAGTTAGACTTGCGACTGAAGATATTAGTCAAAATGCCAAAAGCCCAATAGAAGCTGTAGCTCAACAAATGGCACAAAGCCAAGCAGTTAGTACTGAAAAGCAAAGCGAACAAAAGCAGACGGCTTACGTTTTAGTGCCAGTCAGTAAGGATAAATTCGTGATGCAAAATGTTCCAGTCGAGAACGGAGTGCCAGTAATCCCTAGAGAGATTAATATCGAGCAAGAGTAACACAATTTCTGTTCGTCTTTGCAATAAATTCGCTCCCTCCAACCCCCCGATAAATTGGGGGGCATTTCTTCCCCTTTTAAAAAGGGGGGTAAGGGGGAATTGGTCTTAACTAAAAAGTATTGGGTAGAGGAATAGCAATGCCATTCCTCTATTTTCCTAAAGCCTCATCCTTCTATCTTCTAGAACGCCTCCGCAGGCGATCGATTGTGACGGCAACAATAATGACTAAACCCTTGACAACTAACTGCCAGAAGAATGACATATTCAACAGAGTTAGTCCGTTATTGAGGGTAGCAATGATTAACGCACCAAGCAGAGTTCCCCAGATAGTGCCAATCCCACCAGAGAAGCTGGTTCCGCCCAAAATTACAGCCGCGATCGCATCGAGTTCGTATCCATTCCCTAGCATTCCCGTAGCACTGTAAAGACGGCTGGCGCTCATAATTCCCGCTAAGCCGGAGAGCAAGCCACTGACACCGTAAACAAATAAAAGTACTCGCTTGACCTTAATTCCCGTTAGCCTTGCCGCCTGTTGATTGCCACCCACTGCATAGATCTGCATTCCCAAAATAGTGCGGCGGAGAATAAACCAGCTAGCTACCACTGTCAGCAACGCAATTACCACTAACCAAGGAACTGGTCCTAAGTAATTAATCCCGATCCAAGCAAAGTTGAGGTCGCGGTTGATGACGGTTGTACCGCTGGCAATTAAATAAGCAGCCCCTCGCAGAGCCGTGAGCGCACCTAGAGTGACAATGAAAGGTGGCAGGTCAAGAAAGGCAATTAAAGTACCGTTAATTAAGCCCAAACCCAAGCCTGCGAGTAAAGCAACGGGAACCGCCAACCAGCCGACCCCTGGTATGAGTGATGTCAGTACGCCAACTACAGCTGTTACTCCCAGGATAGAACCAACCGAAAGATCGATTCCGCCCGTAAGGATTACAAACGTCATCCCTGTTGCTAGCACGATGTTAATCGATGCTTGTCGAAAGATATTGACTATGTTGCCTGTAGTCAGAAAGTTAGGCGTGAGCAAGGCGAAGAGAATGCAAATCAGCGCTAAAATCGGGAGAATTCCTACTACCTGAAGCAGGTTACTTGCAGACTTACGTCTACCTCCCCTGGGGCGATCGCTCGATCTACCTCGCATTGGTTTTGATTGGATTTGACTCATAATTTTTCTCCCTCAATTGCTCCAGTGGCGTAAGTCATAATCTTTTCTTGCGTAATTTTCTCGCCATTGGTACTGTTTAGTTCGCCAACTAAACGCCCTTCTCGCATCACCAAAACGCGATCGCTCATGCCGATAATTTCGGGTAGTTCGCTCGAAACCATTAGAATTGCAACTCCTTGGGCTGCTAAGTCGCTAATGATGCGATAAATCTCGCTTTTTGCGCCAATATCTACACCCCTTGTGGGTTCGTCTAACATCAAAACTTGAGGCTTAATTGCCAACCATCTTGCTAGCAGCAGTTTTTGTTGGTTGCCACCAGATAAATCTAAGGCTCTAATGCCTAGTTCTGCTAGCCGAATATTGAAGTTATCGACTGCGGCTGAGGCAATTTGGTTAATTCGTAATGGGCTGATCGTGCCTACTTTTGCTTCCCGTTTGAGCAGGTTAATTGCAATATTCTTGCGGCAGCTCATTTCGAGAAATAAGCCCTGTTCTTTGCGGTCTTCTGGCACGTAACCAATACCAGCGGCGATCGCATCGCTGGGTTGATTGATGTTGAGATGTTTACCATCTAAAATCACTTCACCACTTGTCTTGGGGTCAGCACCGAAAATTAACCGACATAATTCCGTACGTCCTGCACCTACCAGTCCCGCCAAGCCGACAATTTCTCCAGCGTGTAGTGTTAAACTTGCAGGCTGAATTTTGCCACCATCGCTAATGTTCTTTACCTCTAGGACGACTGAACCGATGGTTTTTCTGGGCTGTTTTTCAAACAAATCTTGCAAAGGTCTGCCTACCATCATTTGTACCAGGCGCTCGCTAGAGATCTCCTGGCGTTCTAAACTGCCTACGTACTCGCCATCTCGCAAAACGCTAATGCGATCGGCAAGCGCGTAAATTTCTTCCATGCGATGACTGATGTAGATAATGGCGATGCCGTTGTCTCGCAGCTTGCGAATTAACTCAAATAGTTGTTCTGTCTCGCGGTCTGAAAGCGCTGCGGTTGGCTCATCCATAATTAGGATACGGCTATTGTCTTTTAGCGCCCGCGCAATCTCGACTTGTTGCTGTTCGGCAATTGAGAGACGAGAAACCGTGTCTTCTGGCTGAAAACTCGCTCCCAAACTGTTAAGAACTGCTGCTGCTTCCTGATTCATCCGATCGCGATCGAGGAAATATCCTTTAGTTAACTCGCTACCCATGAAGATGTTTTCAGCTACAGTCAAGTTGGGGGCGAGATTCAATTCTTGATAAATCAGCGCAATTCCTGCCAGTCTTGCAGCACTGGGGTCTGAAATTCTCACTGGTTCGCCGTTAATGCGAATTTCACCTGCATCTGTTTCGTATGCCCCAGCCAGAATTTTCATCAACGTACTTTTACCCGCGCCATTCTCGCCCATCAGAGCGTGAATTTCACCTGGATAAACAGTCAAATTGACATTCTCCAAGGCAGTTACACCGTGAAATTTCTTGGTAATGCCTCGCATTTCTAACCGCGGGATGGGAGGGGATGTTGTTGTTGTCATAAAAATTGCGGGAGTCGGGAGTCGTAGGAGCGGGTTTTTGAGGATACCCATCAAACAACAGATAGTTCTGCGCTCAAACCCGCCCTTACAGAAGTCAAGAGAAGTCAAAAAGAATTCGGAATTCCGAATTCTTACTGCCAGCCTTTATAGTCTTTGACGTTTTCTCTGGTAATTAGCCTGACTGGAATCAATATGTCGGGATTCTTCGGCTTTTTGCCATTGAGAATGTCGTTACCAACTCGTACGGCTGTTTGCGTCATGCCTAGCGGATCTTGAGCAGCAGTCGCAACAAAAATACTATTGGGGTCTTCAATTGCTTGTTTTGCTTCCGGTGCGCCGTCTACGCCGACAATAAAAAACTCGTTGCGTCTGGCTTGCTTAGCTGCCAGTTCTGCACCAACTCCGCTCGGATCGTTGATCGCAAACACGGCATCAATTTTGTTAAATGATGTCAGCAAGTCGCTCATGACTCTTAAACCACCATCTCTGCTACCTTCTGCGTTTTGGTCTTTGGAAAGTATTTTGATGTTGGGGTATTGAGCAAAGACTTGTTCGCAACCTTTGACGCGATCGAATACAGATTGTACTGGCGGACCATTCACAATGACAACATTGCCTTTCCCTTTGAGGCGATCGGCAATATACTGACAGCTAATCTGCCCTGCTTGCAGATTATTAGAGGTGACGGTAGCATCTACGCCACCACCCGCACCAGTATCGACTGCTATTACCGTAATACCTGCTTGTTTGGCTTTTTCCACAGCAGCTGCAATGCCCTCACTATCGCCAGCATTCAGCAGGATTAAGTCCGTGTTAGCAGCAATAAAGTTTTCGATTTGATTGAATTGCAAGTTGAGGTCGTAACCGCTAGAAACAACAGCAGTTCGTACCCCTTCTCCAGCAATTTTCTTGGCTTCCGATACCGCACCCCTTCCCATTAAGACAAAGAAGGGATTGCTGAGATCGCCTACAGTAATTGCAAGCGATCGCAGTTTTGTGTTTGGATTGATTTGTGCTGTAGAGTTATTTTGGCTATCTGGCGAGCAAGCAACAATGGTACTGCCGATCGCGCCCAATAGACCAATGGCGATCGCGGCTTTTTTCCCTTTCATTTTTTCAACCAGCTTTTAGAAATAGTCAGACCGCATCTATAGTGCGAGATGCGATCGAGATTTCAGGCAATTTTTTTTAGTATGCAGAATTATTATTTTGATTTTTTTTTAAGTGTTATACATCTATCTTAAAGCTTATATCTTGAAATAGATTGAATGCGCGATCGAGTAGAAATTTGTTGAGACTGATGAGGATAAACACTATTTATTGTCAATATCTCTTAAATCACGTAACACAGTAACAAAACTTTATTTAAAAATGTTAAAGACTTAGATCGAATCGATCTTTGCTTAGCAGTACAGCTAAATCAGGAACTAAGTAAGGAATGCGCAAGTTTTCCAAATAACAAGTTAGTCAGTTTCGATTGCCTGTAAATAAAAATTGTTCGATATCATTTTCTAAATCTGAAATAGTCTACTCTAATGAATTCTGGTATCGATCTCACCTCTTGTCCAGAATCCAAAACTAGAGTATATCCTCGACTTGTCACCCAATAAAGCTTACCACATTTGGGATAATCTCCCAGTAGGTATGTATCATCTATAGCGGGATCGAAAGCATCATACTCTAACATTAACTCCTCGGCAAAATCCCAAATATTGCCAATTTCTTGTACCGTAACTTTGCGGCGACTTGACCAAAAGTATGCTATTTGTTCGGCTTCGGGATCGTCTGGATAAGGATGCAAAATATATTTTTGAGTCGGCAAGCCTTGAGCATCCTCATCGTCTTCATACTCCTGTCCTTCAAAATGCTCGATTAATTTGCCACCTTCAAACAGGTTATAGCCAACTGTCGTGCTAGTATCGCTGACACCCAATTCTATGACTGGCTGTCCCAATCTTGCCGAAAGTGCTGCTAGCTCGCTCCGTTCTGTAAGTGTTGACTCTGAAGGTGGTTTGGAAACAATCGACCAATTATGACCGACGAGTTGATAAGCAAATGCAAAAGAACCTCGCACCTCAATTTCAGTACCGAGAACATCGCGACGCGACTCTACAGCTTTTTCTGCTAAAACAGCCGAGAGCTGAGCTAAAGGCACTCTAGCTAGTACAATCCAAGAATTGCGATCGATTGATTCTATACCTCGCCTTTGCGACCACGGGCGAAGAAAATCTTCCTCGAATTGTTCCTCGAATTCGCGCTTCCATTGCTCGTTCATACTAAAGTTTTCTTGCGATTGAGATGCATATATACTGCTGCTATGAAAACTACTGTAGCTGATGTATAAACTGAGAATAAGGACAAGTTGCCAAAAGAGAATTTTCACGTTGAATTCACGTTTAAATAAGCCTTTATTTAACTTGCCATTTTTTGAACCAATAGCTCAAAAGAATTATTTCTCGTACTGCTCGTAAGCCGCAACAATTCTTTGCACTAAAGGATTGCGAACGACATCTTTTTGAGAAAACTCACAAAAAGCAATTCCTTCGAGATGTTGTAAAATCTTCAACGCTACTGTTAAACCCGATTGTTGTTGCAAAGGTAAGTCAGTCTGAGTCATGTCCCCAGTCACAACCATGCGCGAACGAAATCCCAACCGCGTTAACACCATTTTCATCTGGGCTGGTGTCGTGTTCTGCGCCTCATCCACAATCACAAAAGCATTATTCAGCGTCCGACCCCGCATATATGCTAGAGGAGCTACTTCAATGACCCCCCGTTCCATTAGGTTAGCCATTTTTTCTTGGTCGATAAACTCATACAATGCGTCGTAGAGGGGACGGAGAAACGGATCGACTTTTTGTTGCAAGTCTCCTGGTAAAAAGCCCAGTTTTTCCCCAGCTTCCACGGCTGGACGAGTTAAAATTAACCGTTCGTACTGATTTGCTAACAAAGCTTGGGCAGCAATTACCACTGCTAAATAAGTCTTACCAGTACCAGCAGGACCAGAGCAAAATGTCAAGTCATGGGTGCGAATGTATTGAATATACTGACGCTGGCGAAAAGTTTTTGCCCTGACTTCATCGCCGCGACGGGTACGAGCGAGAACGTCTCGCTGTAATTCTTGCAGTTCGCCTTGGCGATGGGTATCTAATGCTTGACGCGCCGTAAGGATATCTGCATTTGAAATACTCTTACCCTGACTCCAAAGGTCTTCAAGCGATCGCACTAACTGCTGGCTCAGCTCAATTTGTTTTTCCGTGCCGTAAATATATAACTCTTGCCCGCGCAACACAACTGTAGCACCTGTGAGTCGCGCCAGGGTTTTCAAATTTTCTTCATTTTCTCCGGCTAAAGCGATCGCGCCAGCTTGAGTTGGTAGCGCGATCGTTAAAGGCTCTGCCATACCAGTTTTCTATTTGTCATTGGTCGTACCCTATGGGAAGGGCTTCGCCCTACACCATCAGTCATTTGTCCTTTCTAGCTTACTAGCTACAAACGAGCAGTAACCATCAACCAACGACTAATGAGAACGAGGTTTTTGCACGGGTTTGGGACTCTCACCTCGTTGTTGCCTCAATTTTGGCGCAGATGAACGGTCTGATGAACGTCCGGTTTCTTCCCCACTCGTCGCACCATTAAAAGCTTGGCTACCGTAAATATCCAGATATACTGAATGCCCTGACATAGCAGCAGCAGCAGTAATAACCGTGCGAATATTTTGAATATTGCGTCCGCCGCGACCAAAAACTCGCCCCTTGTCTTCACCTTCAAAGGCGACTCTAAGCCAAACCTTTGCCGTACTAGGGAAGAACTCGCAATCCACGCTTAGCGAATTGGGAGACTCTAAAAACGGCTGAATCAGAAATTGCGCTAGTTTAGCGTAATCTGGTTGTCGATCTGAACTTATAGTGCGATCGCCCTTATGAGTTGGTTGATTGGCTGGCTGCGGTATTGAGCTGTTCAAAGACATTAGCTTTTTGTAAAATGTGACGCACGGTATCAGTAGGTTGAGCACCTTGTTGGAGCCGCCTTACGATTCCTGGCACATCTAGCTTAGTTTCGTCAGTTCTGGGGTTGTAGAATCCCAGCTCTTCCAAAGCACGACCTTCGCGCCGAGCGCTGCTTTTTATCGCCACAATGCGGTAACTTGCTTCCCGCTTTTTCCCGTATCGCTTTAATCGCAGTTTGATCATACTGGGGTTAACTTCTCCTGTAGGCGGCTAATAGATTGTATTCACTGAATAGATCATCATATCACAGTTGCTAGGGAGCAGGAAGTAGGGACAAGAAAGCTGAGGGGGCTGAGGGAGCAACTACCGATTATCAATTACCAATTGCCACTCACAAAGTCCCAAATCCCTTTTTCTTCTTCTCTTTCTTCTTTTTCTTAGCAGGTGCGCCGCCAGCGTAGCCCCGCCAACCAGGGGGAGTAGGACGACTACCAGCAGCATAGGGATCGCCCATACCGCCGCCACCACCGAATAGATTAGGCATACCTGGAAAGCCGCCGCCTTGACCCATCTGCTGCATCATGGCTCGCATTCTCTGGAAGTCGCTCACCAGTTTGCTCACGTCGCTTTCTTTATAACCAGAACCTCTGGCAATCCGGCGGCGACGGCTGGGGGAACTAGATAATAGATCGGGGTCTTTACGTTCCTGCTTTGTCATGGAATTGATCATCGCTTCGCAGCGCTTGAGCTGGGTTTCACCCTGCTTCAGCTGGTCGTCCGACATCTTATTCATGCCAGGAATTAGCTTCATGATGCCACCCAAAGAACCCATGTTCTTCAACAGCCGCATCTGCTTCAGAAAGTCGGTGAAGTCAAATTTTGCCGAGAGAATTTTCTCTTGCATTTTCTCAGCATCGGCAAGGTCAAATTCTTCTTGGGCTTTTTCTACGAGCGTCAGCACGTCACCCATACCTAAAATGCGCGATGCCATGCGCTCGGGGTAAAAGGGTTGTAGTGCTTCTACCTTTTCCCCGACACCGACAAACTTAATCGGCTGTCCCGAGATTCGTCGTACTGAAAGCGCTGCTCCACCTCGGCTGTCACCGTCCAGCTTGGTGAGAATTGCCCCAGTAATACCGACTTGTTCGTGGAAAGTGCGGGTGAGATTGGCTGCTTCTTGACCCGTCATTGCATCCACTACCAACAGCGTTTCGTGGGGTTGCACGGCTTCTTTAACACGAATCAACTCCGCCATCATGTCTTGGTCAATTTGCAGGCGACCAGCGGTATCGATAATAACTATATCTACCCCTTGTGCTTTGGCTTGTTCGACACCTTGTCGCGCAATCTCTACGGGGTCGGCATTGCTACCCATTTCAAACACGGGTACGTCAATTTGCTTACCCAGAGTCACCAACTGATCGATCGCCGCAGGGCGATACACGTCTGTCGCTACCATCAAGCAACTGCACTCTTGCTTGCGTAGATGTAATGCTAATTTAGCCGTTGCGGTAGTTTTTCCCGTCCCCTGTAAACCTGCCATCAAAACAACGGTAGGGGCTACATCTGCCTGTGCTAGGGGAACGTTGGTTTCCCCCATCACTTCTACCAGTTCGTCATAAACAACTTTGATGAACTGCTGGTCGGGTCTAACCCCAGAAAGTACCTCGGCTCCTTGTGCCTTAATTTCTACTTCAGCAATAAAATCTTTGACTACCTGCAAATTGACATCCGCCTCCAATAAGGCGCGGCGTACCTCCCGCAATGCCTCTTGAATATTGGCAGGGGAAATCTTATCTTGTCCCCGCAGCTTTTTCCAGGCAGATTCTAGGCGATCGGCAAGTGCATCAAACATATTTCATCAAGTAAAACGGCGATCGGATTTTGGGAAAGCAAATTTTGCCCACTGTTTCCATTATGAGGGATAAGGATGAACGGTTGACAGTTGATGGTTGATGGTTGGTAGTTGGTAGTTGGTAGTTACTCCGCAACTCTCTTCTCCCCCTCAGATGGGCGACTCTCCCTCAGCTCAAGAGCAGCTCTTTTCTTCCCCTCACTCCTCGCTCCTCACTCCTCGCTCCTCATTACTCGCTTTTCTGAGAATTGTGTTAAGAAATATTAAAAACAGCTATTTTGTATTTTTAGATACAGAATTACCTGCTATAGTGAAAAAGTGAAAGTAAACAGAAAAATATAAAGAGGAATAAATTATGTCTACTCAAGAACAAGCTCGGGCGTTGATGATGCGTCACCACCACGTAGTCAAAAACCGTCAGCAATCGATGTTGAACCGTGCAGCAGCTGAAATTGGGTTTGAAGGTACGACAGAATATTGGAATCATATTCAAGGCAAACCCCACCCCACCTTCTCGGCTAACTACGATCGCAGTGGTTCTTCTATGAGCTAGATGGCGATTTTTATGTGAAGAAAGTTTGCTAAATTTGTTAAATAACATAAAGCTCCCCTCAAAATTGCATGGCGATCGCAGTTTTGAGGGGAGCTAAAATTTTGTAGTTGAGAACAGATACCGGGAATAACTATACAGAGAATTGCTAAGTCAGGATTGAGTAGTGAACCCGCTGCCGATACTAAATATTCTAGTGACGAACAACATTTTGCTTCTCCAAAGCGCTAAAATTACTTCGCACGATAGATGATAGAGTTTTCATAATTAACATATTTTAACAATTGCCTGCAAAAAGATAGTTGGTTGGCATGTTATCTCGCTGAAAAACGACAGGAGCCAAAAGCAAAACCAACTCGTGCATAGATGCGCTCGCAATTTGAAAAATATAAAACTCAGTAAACCTTATGGAAGCACTTCCCACGGTTAAAGCTACTCCTGCTCAACACGAACTGACCGATCCAAAAGTAGAAATAGATACTTTAATTACAGCACCCCAACAAGAGACAGAGATCGATCTAGAGTTTCTTTACACCAGAGATATTGAATTTCGTCAAGAAACCATTTACTTTGTGGTAGTCGATCGCTTTTATGATGGCGATCTAAACAATAGCGAAGGTCCCAACCCAGAAATTTACGATCCAACTAAGCAAGAGTGGGGCAAATATTGGGGTGGTGACTTACAAGGTATTATTGACAAACTCGACTATCTTAAAGGCATGGGAGTGACAGCAATTTGGCTGACTCCTTTATTCGAGCAAATTGAAGATTTATTTATCGAAAGTGCGGCAATTCACGGTTACTGGACGAAAGACTTCAAACGCTTGAATCCGCGATTTATCGGTCAAGATGAAAATCCATCCCTGAACAAAACTCAAGAGACTAGAAATACCACCTTCGATCGCTTGATTGACGAGTTGCACAAGCGCAAAATGAAGTTAATTCTCGATATTGTCTGCAACCATAGTAGCCCTGACATTAGCGGAGTCAAGGGAGAATTATATGACGATGGCGTAAAAATTGCTGACTTTAACGATGATAAAGATCATTGGTATCACCATTACGGTGAAGTGTCAAATTGGGAAGATGAATGGCAAGTACAGAACTGCGAGCTTTCTGGTTTAGCCACATTTAACGAAAATAACAACGAATATCGCAACTACATCAAATCGGCGATTAAGCAGTGGCTAGATCGAGGCGTGGATGCTTTGCGGGTAGATACGGTAAAGCATATGCCAATTTGGTTTTGGCAAGAGTTTATCGCCGATATTCAAGCCCATAGACCGGATGTGTTTGTCTTTGGTGAATGGATTTTTAGCCATCCACTTGACGATTTCTCGGTAGAATTTGCCAACTGTTCGGGGATGTCCATGCTCGATTTTGGGCTGTGTCTAGCCATGCGAGATGCTTTAGCAAAAGGAGCAGAGAGTGGATTTCAACTGATTCAAGACATTTTCGATCTAGATTATCGCTACAACGGGGCAACAGAGTTAGTCACGTTTA
This sequence comes from Chroococcidiopsis sp. SAG 2025, assembly GCF_032860985.1. Lineage (GTDB taxonomy): Bacteria > Cyanobacteriota > Cyanobacteriia > Cyanobacteriales > Chroococcidiopsidaceae > Chroococcidiopsis. The sequence continues at coordinate 2,912,281 of NZ_JAOCNC010000001.1, read as the reverse complement.
TTGACAACCACGATATGCCACGTTTCCAGTCGCTCAATCCCGACCCTGAAATGCTACGAGTGGCGATCGCGCTAATTATGACATCTCGTGGTATCCCTTGCATCTACTACGGTACGGAACAGTATCTTCACGACGATACAAATGGTGGAAACGATCCCTACAACCGACCGATGATGACGAGTTGGGACAATGACACTGAAATCTATCGTTATATTCGCTTGCTTTCTGGCTTGCGGCGACTCAACCCAGCCGTATCGGTTGGTAGCCATCAGCAGCGATATATTACCCCAGATGTCTACTGCTATGTCAGAAGATATGGTGAGTGTACCTGCTTTGTTGCCATGACTCGGGGTGAAGCCGTCACGATTGATACAGTCATGACAGACTTACCAGATGGCGAGCATACTTGCGTGTTAACGCGGCGTAAATTTACAGTGGAGAACGGCGAGATCCGCAATTTAGAACTGGGACGAAGAGATGTCATCGTTCTCAGTCATATTGGTGAAAGGGCAAAAGCTAAAACTTTAGTTAGAGTGCAATTGAATGGGGTCAACACTCAACTTGGTGAAAGAATTGTGGTAATGGGCGATTGTCCAGAACTAGGAAACTGGGATATTGGCAAGGCTTACCCCCTAGAGTACATTAATGCCAATACTTGGTTTGCTGAAATTCCCTTCGAGGAGAGTGCTGGTAAGTTAATTACTTACAAATATGCCATCTTACGAGAAGGGCGATCGCCATTACGGGAAAATATCGTGGCTCGACGTTGGGTTGTTGCTAGCGAAGGGACAGTTAAGTGGCGAGATCTCTGGGCATCTGGGAGAGAATCGTAGAAAAGTCAAAAGTCAAAAGTTATGCATTTGTAGGGGCGGGTTTACCAGACATATTTGCTAGAGTCTTAGTTATGCGCTCGACCCGCCCGTACACAGTCAAAAGTCAAAATAGTTACCCAGCTTCGCGATCGCTCTCAGCCTAGCAACAGCACAAGGGCGAACGGTTTCTCGCCTATTACCCATTACCAACAATCGACTTTCCCTTCCTAATTCAGGAAATTGCGAAGACTAGAGTTCGGTTTTACGCCTGTCGCTAGTGCCAAAATCTCGATACTCTGTTATTGAGTAGCAAAAGTGGAACTATCTAGAAAAGCGGAACGGAACGGAGAGTTGCTAGCTGTGAGAGGGGGCGATCGCGGGTGCAAATGTGGACTTTACCAACTATAAGGGAAATTATTACCAAGAGCAGAGCGGATGAGATTGGCTGCTACACTCCAGAGTTGGAAACAGAAGTCATTCGCCATACCAGTGCTGCATCTAAACGGCTTAAAGTCGTGAAAGAGTGGAGTGGGGCGATCGCAGCACTCGAACAGCTATTGTTAGATAGTCTTGCTTCCCCATTGTCAAATTCTTTAGGATTTAGAGGCGATCGAGGCATCGTTTTAGCTGGTCCAGCACCAATTTTGAGTCAAAAGGAGTTGCTGGCTAACTTTCAAACTGGAGTGTTTACCGCAGAGTGGCTGAAGTTATCTGGAGGAAGACCGTTTCAACTCCCGCCAGCTGCAACCAAGTCTGATGTAGCTAAGTCTCAAGCAAAATCCGATCCTTTACCTGTAGCAGTGGAAATCGATCCCCCTGGTAGTACGACTATACCCTTGCTACCGGGAGATCCGCTAGCAAAGGAACAGTTTTGCTTGGTTTTGACAGATAGTTTTAGCTTAGTGATGGTTGCTGGGGTAGATGGCAATAACGACCCAGTATTTATGTTTGCGTTTGAACCGGAGATAGTTGCGCAGGCATGGCAGACGCTGCGGGCGCGAGTTGCTCTCACTAGCCCCCGATATCTACTACTGCAACTCGATGCGATCGCCCATAAATATGCTCCCGTTGCCCCAGATTACCGTATCGTGGCTCAATTTAGCCGTCTGTTACTGAAGCATTTGCCAGAACCAGAGGAAGGACCAGGGGATAAGAAGACAAGGGAGACCTGGGAGACAAGGAGGACAAGGAGACCAGGAGACCAGGGGATAAGAGGAGAGGACATCGATTTCCCGACTCCCGACTCCCGACTCTCGACTCCCCATCCACCTCGTCCCGATTTAGAACTACTGCAAGCATTTGCCCACGAAGTTCGCACGCCTTTGACGACAATTCGCACCCTGATTCGCCTGTTATTGAAGCGACGAGACTTGTCTAGCGATGTGCAAAAACGCTTAGAGGCGATCGAACACGAGTGTCGAGAACAAATCGATCGCATGGAGTTGATGTTTCAAGCGGCGGAACTAGAAACATCAGCTTCAGATAGCAACAATAATAATTATTTGATTGCCACATCTTTAGAACAGTTGTTGCAGCAGAGTATTCCCCGCTGGCAACATAGTGCGAAACGCCGCAACATGACTTTAGACGTGATTTTGCCGCAGCAAATGCCAACGGTGATCAGCCATCCTAGTATGCTCGATCGGGTGCTGACAGGCTTGATTGAGAATTTTACTCGCAGCCTACCCGCTGGCAGTCAAATTCAGGTGCAAGTCATTCCCGCAGGCGATCAACTTAAGCTACAGTTGTTTTCGCAACTTCCAGGAGAAGACGACGAAGCCGCACAGAGTTTTTCTGTCACGTCGATTGGCAAATCTCTCGGTCAGTTACTCACTTTTCAACCCGAAACAGGCTGTATTAGTCTCAATCTCAATGCTACTAAGCACCTATTTCAATCGATTGGTGGCAAATTGATCGTGCGTCAGAAACCACAACAAGGAGAAGTATTGACAGTGTTTCTCCCTCTATTTGGGAGTGGGGAGTCGTAGGGGCGCACCGCTGTGCGCCCGTACTAGGGAGAGTCGTTTATAGCATTAAATCCGACTCTTTCGCCCCCCTTTTTAAGGGGGGTTGGGGGATCGTCTGCATAATTTGAATAAATATAGTATAAGCTCTCTTTTCCTCTACCCATAATAGAGAAATGCAGCCAGGTTTTCATTTGGTAAAACAACGATGACACCCTCTTTATTCCTAGTCATTATGTAGTAACCGCTAGTGCCTTCCATGCCGCTTCTAATAAGATTAATTAGCTCTCTGTCAGTCCCTTTACCACAATTCAAAGCACTCCAAGAATAACTATCTTCAGGTACAGACGTATAGCTCCACTGAGAATATGGATTTGTATCTTTAGTTTTTAAGGTAATATCAGCTCTTGGCTGTGTGTCACCTTCAAAATAAGTAATACCAATTTTTTTAATCTTATTAGAAATACCTGCTTTTAGTTCAAAAATATGCAGGTCGCATCCTTCTCTCAGCCCTGGGTGAACGTTTGAAGTGAGGACTTGCACATTTTCAAGTTTTTTTGGTAAATAGCCAGCACTATTGCTATTAGTTGTAAGTTTTAACTGTAGATCGATCGTTCCAACCAAAAATGTAGTCGCGACCGCAATAAAAATTAGATACTTTCTTTTTCTATTGTTCTGTCTTATCTGATTTAGAAAAGCGTCAACTGGATTTAGCTTGTGAGACAAAAGTTTTACAATTTTAAAAAAGCAAATTACTGATATAGTTCCACAAATTAATCCAGATAACGTTAGAGGCAAATATACTAAAGATAAAGAAGATGACTGAACCCAGATAAATGGGTTAAGTATTAAAAATAGTACAAAACTAAAAAGAAAGTATTCTAATTGTAGAGAACAAGGAAAATATTGTCTGATACTACAACTAGGATAAGGCGCGAGGAAGGCATACATTAATGCCGAACCAAATCCTGCTGCAACCCAGAAAATAATGATAGCCAGAAATATCTGGACGATATTTAGTACGAACCTTATCATCTAACTTTGCCACTACGCTTTACTTAGTTGGGGCTATGGGTAACAAAACATTGAAAATAGAACCCTCACCAACTTTACTTTTAACGGAAATAGAACCGCCACAGCGTAGTAAAAGTTGTTGGACGATCGTTAAACCAAGTCCCGCGCCGCCTAGATCTTCGCTGGAAACAGAACGCACCCGGTAAAAGCGATCGAAAATTTTGGGGATCTCGTTAGGTGAGATGCCAATTCCCGTATCGCGAAATTCTAATTGCACGTATTCGCCTTGAGTACAAGCTTTAACCCAAACTTGCCCGCCCGTAGGAGTAAATTTAATGCTGTTATGTAATAAATTAATAGCAATTTGTCGCAACCAATTGTTAGAGCAGAAAATAGAAGGCAAATCGGGAGAAACCGTGTAGGCAAGCATAATAATGCCTTTTTCTTGAGCTAGAGGTTGATAGGTGCTAACTACCCCTGGAATAATTTCACTCAGTTTCAATGGTTGTAAAACTATTTGTTCCGCCGTTTTGTCTAATTGAACTAATTCTAATAAACCATTAATTAAAGAGTTTTGACGATCGCACTCGCTACTCAAAATCTGCAAATAGCGCTGTTTTTGCGGCGGTTTGAGGTGAGGAGAATTCAAGAGGCTCAACGCCGTTTTCATATGTGTCAGCGGAGTGCGGAGTTCTTCACACATCCGACCGAACGATTCATCTTTACGAGTTAAGGCATTTGCTAAGGCTTGATTTTGCCGTTGCAAAGTGCCAGTGATGTCATCAAACGTACTCCGGCGAGTTGCATCTTGTTGCTGAACTTGTTTGGCAAATAATCGCTCTAATAGTACTGGATCGGGTGCAGACGGACAAGCAAACAGCGTCTCCCAATTTTTCATCACCTCTGGGGCGATCGCTGGCTGCTTGTGCTGCGCTAGCTTCCAACGCACGCTTTGAGCCACGACATGACCGATTCCCTTGAGTACCTCTTGCAAAACTCGTCCCTCAAACGAACAAAGGCTCAGCAAGGGTAAAAATTTCTTTTGGCGATCGTTTTCCTTAGTTTTTCCCTTTTTGCGTTTCAGTCGCGATCGATGTGCCAGCACCATACAGCAGAATTGAGACGAATGGACGATGAGAAAATAATCTCGTCGCAGATGGCTATTTGGTAATAATTGGACTGGAACCAATGGGAAACCAGACAATTGAGCGATCGCAGTTTCCTGTCCGTAGCAAACATAGGTTTTGTCAGAGACTCTCACCTGCTCGTGATAGCGCTGAATCGAAGCATACCAAATTTTTCCTGATGGTAACTTCAGCCACAGTGTCGCTGAGATTTGCTTTTCTACCAGTAATTCCATCACCGATTCTACCAAGGAAAGCAAGGTTGCCGGACTCACCAACATTGGCGATGGTGGTTGTTCTATACTCAGAGCCAGTCGATAAAGGGGGATGTCCATTACTAGGAATTATGGGTTAGAGGGAGGACAAGGAAGACAAGGGAGAGACGCGGAGCTGAGGGAGCTGAGGGAGAGAAGAAAGCTGGGGAAGTTGGGGAAGAAAAATCTCTCACCTCTCACCTCTCACCTCTCACCACTTATTCCCGACTCCCGACTACGCGGTTCCGATGCGGAGGAAACCTCCGCCTCCAACCGCTTCCCGACTCCCGACTCCCGAATTCTTAGTGCATTTCTCGCCTGTTCGCGATCGTCAAAGTGGATTTTTTCCGTACCTAAAATTTGGTAGTCTTCGTGACCTTTGCCAGCAATGAGTACGCCATCGCCGGATTGGGCTTGTTGAATTGCCGTTTGAATTGCTGTAGCGCGATCGCAAATGACAAATGGCTCTATTGTGTTGGGAATTCCAGCGAGAATATCTTGGAGAATCCTTTCTGGGTCTTCGGTGCGGGGATTATCAGACGTGACGTAAACGACATCTGCTAAATCGGCGGCGATTTGACCCATCTTCGGGCGCTTGGTGCGATCGCGATCGCCTCCACAACCAAACACGCAAATCATCTTACCTGGAATAAATGGTCGGGCTGCTTTCAACAAGTTTTCTAAACTATCAGGTGTATGAGCATAATCGACGATCGCGCTGATATCCTGATGGGGACTCACTTGCACCCGCTCCATTCTGCCAGGGACTCCGGCAAACTGCGGCAATGCGTTAGCGATGAGTTGTAAATCTACGCCCAAGTGTAAAGTGGCTGCTACTGCTGCGAGTAAATTGGCGAGATTATACTGACCCACGAGCGGCGATCGAAATTCTACTTCTCCTGCGGGTGTGTGTAATTTACCGCTCACTCCCGTTGGTTCGTAACCCAGATCGCTCAAATAGAAGTCGGCTGTTGTTTCAGCTTGGACGCTATAGCTCCACACCCGTTCCGGCGGTAGTTGTTTAATTAATCTTTGTCCGTAGGGATCGTCTGTGTTGATAACTGCTCGTCCTTGGAGATAATCGGGACTGAACAGCAAGGCTTTTGCGGCAAAATAGTCTTCCATATCGCGGTGGAAGTCTAGGTGATCTTGAGTGAGATTGGTAAATACCCCTACTTCAAACGGACACCCTAAAACTCGTCCTTGCGCTAAAGCATGAGAACTGACTTCCATCACCGCTACTTGAGTCCCCGCTTGCACGGCGTTAGCTAATTGCTGTTGCAGTTCTACAGCAAATGGCGTAGTATGAGCTGCTGTTTGCTCGAAACCTGCCCAACGAGAATAAAGAGTTCCAAATAAAGCTGTAGATAACTTTGCTTGTTGGAGGAAAAATTCGATTAAATGAGTGGTGGTCGTTTTACCATTTGTTCCCGTCACCCCCACCAGCCTCATTTGCGTGGCTGGATAGCCGTAAAAAGCAGCCGCCACCCCAGCGCAGGCTCGAACCATATCTGTAGCAGAAATAATGCAAGGCTCTCCCTCAGCTCCCTCAGCTCTCTTTTGGGCTACCTGAGAAGAAACTAAAGCCGCGATCGCCCCACTCGCGATCGCGCTTTGCCAAAACTCTCCTCCATCTACCCGCGTTCCTGGCATTCCAATAAAGAGATCGCCAACTTGGCAAGCATGAGAATTTGTCGTTAAACCCTTCACCTCCAGATCTAAAGCTGGATGCTGGGGTAGTTGTTCGATACTGTCAACTTTTGCTAACAAGTCACCTAACTTCATAGTTTTGTCATTTGTCATTTGTCATTTGTGAGTAGCTGGTGGAACCATTGACTGGACTTTTTTCGAGTCACCGATTGCTGGTTACTGGTCGCTTATAACTGATAACTGATAACTGTTAACTAGCTAGCTTAATCCCAGCTTTCAATTGCACCTATTCTGCTTCATGATGATTTACATATTTCTGGAGCATTTGCTGAATTTGACTGACTGTAGCGCGAGGAGAGGGACGAGGGAGAGGGAGCGATCGCCCATCGTCGCTATGCAGAAATAAAACAGGTACTTCGTATTGATATGCTTGCCACCAATCTTCCTGTAGTGTGATATCTCGGACTTCCAGCGATAGCTCTTGGTGTGTAGATAAAATTTGTGCTAGCTTTTCCTGCAAGCCTTCACACAAATGACATTCAGGTTTGCTATAGAGAATCAAGTGCATAAACTTAAGTCGGGAGTCGGGAGTCGGGAGTCGAGAAAGAGAGCTGGGGGAGTTGGGGGAGCAATTCTGGTTTCACTGGTTCCACCAGCCACTAGTAACTGATAACTGATAACTGATTTCCGTTATTGTTGAATATGCAGAACTATTCACATCATTGCGCAGATGACTGTTTCAACACCTTCTATCCAAACACCCAATTTCGATCTAGATGAGCTAAATCGCAAATATGAGACAGCTCATCCTAGCAAAATTCTTGCCTGGTGTGTCGAGAACATTCCTACAAGGTTAGTACAAACCAGCGCTTTCAACGTAGACGATATCGTCATCACTGATATTCTCTACCGCGAACTCAAGCACCGCACCCCGGTTATGTTCCTCGACACTTTACACCACTTTCCCCAGACTTTAGAGCTAGTCTCTAAAGTTAAAGACTTGTACGACTTGGATCTGCAAGTTTATAAAATCCCAGACGTGGATACTCGGGCTGCTTTTGCTGCCAAATATGGCGAAGCCCTATGGGATAGTGACATTCAGCAATTTCACCACTTGACCAAAATCGAACCTCTGCTACGAGGACTAGCCGAACTCAACGCCGTAGCTTGGATTACCGGACGGCGACGCGATCAGGCGCGTACCCGTTCTGATATGCCCGTTTTTGAACTCGACAGTCAACAGCGCCTCAAAGTCAATCCCATTGCTAGTTGGACGCGCAAAGAAACTTGGGCGTATGTCTTCGAGCATAACGTCATTTACAATCCGCTCCACGACCAAGGCTATCCCAGTATTGGCGACGAACCAATTACTACGCCTGTAGCCGAAGGCGAAGACGAACGCGCCGGACGCTGGCGGGGTTCTGACAAAACTGAATGCGGAATTCATATTTGAAGGAGACACATGATTAAAATCCTCCACCTCTCGGACATCCACATGGGAAGTAGCTTTTCCCACGGTCGACTCAATCCTGAAACTGGATTGAATACACGCTTAGAAGATTTTGTCAAGACTTTATCGCGCTGTATTGATCGCGCGTTAGAAGAACCAGTGGATTTGGTGCTGTTTGGTGGGGATGCTTTTCCCGATGCCACGCCACCCCCATATATTCAAGAAAAATTTGCCAGTCAATTTCGTCGCTTGGTTGATGCTCGGGTTCCCACCGTATTATTGGTGGGCAACCACGACCAGCATTCCCAAGGGCAAGGGGGGGCGAGTTTGTGCATTTATCGAACCTTGGGCGTACCAGGGTTTATGGTGGGCGATCGCTTGATGACCCATCACATTCAAACAAACAATGGTACAGTTCAAGTCATCACTCTCCCCTGGCTGACTCGTTCCACTCTCCTGACTCGTCCAGAAACAGAAGGCTTATCCCTCGCCGATGTCAACCAGTTATTGATCGATCGCTTGCGTGCTGCCTTAGAAGGAGAAATTCGTCGGCTCGACCCCAAAATTCCGACCGTACTTCTGGGTCATTTGATGATCGATAATGCTTCCTATGGTGCTGAGCGCTTCTTAGCTGTAGGGAAAGGTTTTACTATTCCCCTGTCTCTTCTAACTCGGGACGAGTTAGACTACGTTGCCCTCGGACACGTCCACCGCCATCAAAACCTCAACCCATCTAACGAACCGCCAATTATTTACCCTGGTAGTATCGAGCGAGTCGATTTTAGCGAAGAAAAAGAAGACAAAGGCTATGTGATGATAGAACTACAGCGGGGTAGTACCAAATGGGAGTTCTGCCCGCTACCAGTTCGTCCTTTTTGTACCATTAACGTCGATGTAGCTAATGCAGCCGATCCGCAAGCAGCTTTAATCAAAGCGATTGCGAAAAAGAATATTATCGATGCAGTCGTCAGACTAATTTACAAACTCCGCTCCGAGCAAATCGATTTAATTGATAATGCAGCACTTCATCAAGTTCTCAGTTCTGCTCACAGTTATACAATTCAACCAGAACTCATCAGTCAGCTAGCACGACCGCGTTTACCGCAATTAGACGCGAGTAGCAGTATCGATCCCCTCGATGCCTTAAAAACTTATCTAGATAATCGGGAGGACTTGAAAGATATTACTGCTCAAATGATGGTAGCTGCCCAACAATTACTAGCAGCCGATACAGAAACTTGGTTAGAGTCTGCCCCAAAAACTGAAATCGATGCAAGTCATACTGACGGACAGTTACGGTTGCTGTGAAATCAGGGAGCGCACGAGCAGGGAGCGCACGAGCAGTGACCAGTGACCAGTTATCAGGGAGCAATGACCAATGACCATCGACCATCGACTATTATTGCAAAACCTCCCGCAGTAATTCACGATGCATGTAGGCTCTGTCTACTAAAGACTGAATTTGGTCTGGGCTTAAAGGGTCGCCGTTGGCATAATGTTCGATCCAAGTTTGGCTGATAGTATTGGGGTCGTCGGGAATGTGAGCGACATCCCATCCAGGTATAGATAGTTCTGCCATCAGGCGATCGACTTTTGGATCGTAACTGATGGCAAAACAGCGACAACCTTCCGCAGCTGCCATAATTAGGCTGTGAAAGCGCATTCCAATTGCCATTTCTACGCCGCGAAATACGCCTTTTAAACTTTTCGGATCTTCGAGGTAGAGGATTTGATTTGCCCCTGGTAATTGCGGCTGAATCGCTTGAGCGATCGCTAAGTCTTGCGATAGTTGAAATGGCACTAATAAAATGCAGGTGTCTGTTGCCCGTTGAAAATCAACTAAAGCGCGAGTCAAATTAGCAAGGCGATTGGGAGTTAATTGTGGGTGCGATCGCAAAGTCACGGCAACTCTCGGCGCTGGTAAATCCCACAACCCAGGTGTATTTCCGGCTTCCAACGCCCATACCGGATCGGGTGCTTGCAGATGGGGAATCTGCCAATCGGTCAGCAAACTTGCCGAACCGCGATCGCGGACGCTCACCCCCGTACAGCCAGCAAATGTCTGTTTTGTCAACCACCGGGTTAGAGGACTTTTTAAAGGACCAATTCCCTGCGCCCAAGCCATAGTTTTTAACCCTAACTTTTGCGCCATAGTCATTAATCCACCGTAGTAAAACGGGCTGATGGCACTGGTAGAATCTTGCATAATGCTGCCCCCACCCCAAATAAAAGCATCAGACTGCTGCAAAGTTTTCCACACAGGAGAAACAGCCATGCGATCGCAAGCTTCTACTTGATAGCGCTCCTGTGTCTGCGCCGGATTACCAGACAGAACAATAGGTGTGACATGTTTAGGTAGCATTTGCAACAGTGTTGCTAGCAACGCCTCATCACCGCCATTACCTTTGCCGTAATACCCGCACAACACCACCCGTATTTGCCTCACATCATCACCCCGTAATCTTGACTTAATCCAAACTTGATAAAAACTTTATAATATATTGGCTATATGTTGGCAGTTAACAGTTGTCAGTTAACAGTTATCAGTTATCGGCGATCGCTGAAGGGCGGTAATAGGTAATGGAGCGTTAGTCATTGGTCATTTGTCAGGAGTCGGGAGTCAGGATTTTCAATTTCTTTCTCCCCCTTGTCTCTCTTGTCCCCTCACTCCTCACTCCTCGCTCCTCACCCCTCATCATGCACGCACTATCAATTCCTACCTGGATTATTCACGTCTCTAGTGTCATTGAATGGGCGATCGCCATTTGGTTAATTTGGAGTTATGGCGAGGTTGTGGGCAACCGCGCTTGGTATGCGTTTTCTCTGGCAATGCTACCAGCTTTAATTAGTGCCATGTGTGCCTGTACTTGGCACTTCTTCGACAATGCCAAATCCTTAGAATGGTTGGTAATGCTTCAAGCTAGTATGACTTTAATAGGAAACTTCACGTTATTAGCTGCTGGTTGGTTGCTATGGCGTTCGACGCGATCGCCAGTAATGCGATCGCATAGCAAGATTTCTTCTAAGTAGAAGGATAATAATTAAACGTACAATACATTTGCCTTCTGCCTTCTGCTTATCTCTAATGATTTCAAAAGAAACCCTTTTCGCACTCTCTCTGTTTCCCTATCTAGGCTTTCTCTGGTTTATAACTCGCTCTCAACAACTGCCGCGTCTAGCATTATTCGGCTTCTACGGTACTTTGGTATTTGTCGCCGTCACTATCCCCGCCGGAATTTACGCCCAAGTCCATTACGGCGAATCTCTTGCCAATGTTGACTGGTTGCATGGTAGCGCTGAAGTATTTTTAACTCTCTCTAACATTTTGATTGTTTTGGGTTTTCGACAAGCTTTGAGGAAGGGAGTAGGGAGTAGGGAGCAGGGAGCAGGGGAAGAGAGCTGAGGAAGCGCTCGGGAGCTGAGGAGATAAAATAACTAACTGGTCACTGGTCAGGAGTCACCGTCACCCCACATCCCACACCCCACACCCTACACCCTACACCCCATTCTTTACTGATAACTGACTTATGGATCTTTTTCCTGCCATAGATTTACTTGAAGGTCGCTGCGTGCGACTGTATCAGGGAGACTACGATCGCTCCCAGGTTTTTCACGATAATCCGGCTGATGTTGCGCAACAATGGGCTAGCCAAGGTGCTACGTGGCTGCATATCGTCGATTTAGATGGTGCAAAAGCAGGCAAACCCGCTAACTTGGAGGCGATCGCCGCTATTGTAGAGGCAGTGTCAGTACCAATTCAAGTTGGTGGCGGATTGCGCGATCGCGCTAGCGTTGCCCAAATCTTAGAATTAGGCGTACAGCGAGTTATTTTGGGTACTGTAGCTGTAGAACAACCCCAACTAGTAGCTAGTCTATGTCAAGAATTTCCAGGGCAAATTGTTGTTGGGATTGATGCCCGTAATGGTAAGGTAGCTACACGCGGCTGGTTGGAAACTTCGGAAGTCTTAGCCGCAGATTTAGCCCAGCGAATGCAACAACTGGGTGCGGCAGCAATTATTTACACTGATATTCATCGCGATGGAACTCTTGCTGGACCTAACTTGGATGCACTACGAGAGTTAGCCACAAGTTTATCGATTCCCGTCATCGCTTCTGGAGGTGTAAGTTCTGTCACCGACTTACTCAGCCTCCTAGCTTTAGAACCTCTTGGCGTTACGGGTGCAATCGTCGGTCGTGCCTTGTATACTGGCGATATTTCCCTCACACAAGCTATACAAGCAGTCGGACAAGGACGCTGGCAAGATATCCCTCCAGATTTGGGATCGTCGGCTTTTGCCTAAATGACCAATGACACTCTACAACGTCAATTCCCACGTCTGCCCAACTAGATCTTGACCAAAGCTATGATGGGGTTCTTGGTGTACTAAGCGATATCCTGCTGCTTCGTAGATGCGACAGGCAGCAGATAATATGCTATTCGTCCATAACTCAATTTTTTCATATCCCGCTTGTCTGGCAAAGCGATCGCATTCTTTCACTAACCGCGTTCCAATTCCTAAACCCCTAGCTTTGGGTTCGACTAGCAGCAAGCGCAATTTGGCAACTGTGTCTGATTTTTTGACTAAAAATACAGAACCGACTATTTCATCGTCCTTTTCCGCAATCCAGCACCGTTCTTTTTTCGGGTCATAATTTTGAATAAACTCCGCCACAATCCTCGCCACTAGCGCCTCAAACTGTTCGTTCCAACCATATTCCCGAGCGTACAATACACCGTGGCGATGAACGATCCAGCCCATGTCTCCTGGTTGGTGAGAACGCAGTAAGTAAGGATTTTTGCTGTTGGATGCCGTACCTAATAATTCCTCAATCGTTTGCATTGCCTCAACCAAGCGGCTTCGATTGGCTACAGACATTTGACTCAACATCTCGCCAATTTTATGCTGCGATCGCTCGTTCAACTGGGTAAAAGCTTGCTGTCCCTGTTCTGTGAGCGAGATCGAGTTTTGTCTACCATCAGTTTCAGATGGTTGGCGATCAATTAATCCTTGCTGTGTAAAGCCACGCAAGATTCGACTTAAATAACCCGCATCTAACCCTAACTCTTTAGTGAGTTCGCTAGCTGTGGTGCGATCGCGGTGCGCTAGTTCGTAGAGAATCCGCGCTTCTGCTAGGGAAAACGGGCTACTTAACAATCCTTCTTGTAAAACACCAATCTGTCGCGTGTAGAAGCGATTGAAGCGTCGTACAGTTTCTATGTGCCGAACTTGCTCTGTCTGGGCTAGCATGACAACTTTTAGCTTTATGTTACTTAATTGACTTTAGCAAATATTTAGTTGCTTTTGTCAAACAAAATATTGCTGATAACTAACACAGCAAAGCGCGAAAAGGTTAGGACAAGCCAATCGACTACAAACTATGAGCCAAGACTTTTTCATCTGCTCAGAAGCTCTCTACTCCCTGCTCCCTACCATAACTGTATCCTGCGGTAGAAGCCTTTACTGCACCTTTCTTCGTAGGATTGCGTTCAGCTTCAAATCTTAGGAGGGTGTTTGTATGCAGTCCATTTTTACCAATTTTAAGCAAAATTTACAACGCAAGGTTTTATTACTAGCCGCGATCGCGCTATTGCTCGTTTCTGGTTTGTTTGTCTCTGAGCCTAGTTACGCCGCAACTCCCAACCAAAAACTAATCCAACAAGAACAAATGGATAAAAATAGCCAAGTTGGAACTGTGGATGTCGAGCAGCGCGAACAAGCTTATGAAGAGCAAGTAAAAGCAGCCAAAGATATCGACAAAACGTACGAAGACAATCTCAAAGAGTTTAAAAAATCTCACCCTGAAGAGAATATCGTTAATAAAGCAGTAGAGGGAGCAAAAGAGGCAGTCGAGAAGGTAACTAAATAATAGCGATCGACAAACGATTCATTACATAAGCAGTACCAAATTCATTATAATTGGTACTGCTTGAGCGATTTGAACTGAACTTTGTCATCATGCCACCTATGTAATTCAACTGTAATTCAACGAATATTTAGGTATTTGATACTACAATAATGCTATAAATACTATGACAAAAATTTTACTAAATGGATGAAGGCTAAGAATGCCAAACAGCACGATTCCCACAAAAAACTTTCAAGTTTGTTTAGGACTTACAACCATTATATTTGCTGTCGCAGCACTGCCTCAAACAGTTGTAGCAGCGGAATTTGAGAATAGACAAACTGCTGTAAAACAGCAAGAATCAAGAGAGCAAAAAACAGAGTTGCAGGCTCAGAATCATCGTCGCGATCTCTCCCATAATGCCAGCGATTTACAGCCGAGAAGTGAACCTACCTTAGCCGAAAAAAATATGGAGGCGCAACTTCTGGCTCAAGAAATTGACCTAAATACATTTTGTCGCAACTATCCCTATAATTCTCGCTGTACTAATCAGAACCCTACACCAGAGCGGGAACAGAAACAGCTAGAAACGCCAGCAGCAGAGAGTAAAACCAGCGGTTTTGCATTATCTGCCAAAGCAAGTACTCTAGGTTTTGGAATTGAAGGAACTGGAGCAATTTCACCTAATTTTAATGGTAGGTTGGGCTTTAATTACTTCGATTTCAGCATTGATACAGAGAAGAGTGATATCGATTACGATGCTGATATTCAGTTACTAAGTGCAACAGCATTAATAGATTGGTTTCCCTCCAGTCGCAGCGAATTTCGGATTACTGGCGGGATTGCTTATAATGACAACAAAGTTGATGCAACAGCGCGATCGGCAGCAACTTTAGATATTGGCGGGGTAGAATTTCCGGCGGCTGCGGTAGGACAATTGGAAGGAGAGGCAACATTTCCGAATACAATTTCTCCCTACATTGGTATTGGCTACGGTAATCCGGTAAAACGCGATCGCAGGTTTACATTTTCCATCGATCTTGGCGTACTATTTACTGGTTCCCCAGAAGTAGACTTGAATGCAACTGGTCCAGCGAGTTCATTACTTGATGTTCCGCTAGTAGGTTCAGTGTTGAATGATGCAATTGAGCGAGAAGAAGAGGACATAGAAGACGATTTAGATGGGCTAAGTATTTATCCTGTCCTCACGCTTGGCATTTCTTACCAATTCTAAAATCTTTTGCGATCGCCTTACATTTTGTACTAAGACTTAGCGATTAGAAATCGCGTCTACACAAACCAAGTCCGCGCAGGCGGACTGACAAAATTGGAGTCTTTAACCCGCGCACCATCCGGGTTTTATCTGTATAGTTGCGAATTCTATCTAAATTCCAGTGCCAATTTAGTTTATAACTAACCCTATCTCTCTATTTCTCGCCAAGTCGAACCAATGCATTCGGAGATCGGGCTTAGCCCCTCACTCCTCATCCCTCACTCCTCACTCCTCTTATGACTCAACCCCAAATTGGCATTATTATGGGTAGCGATTCCGATCTACCGACGATGCAAGATGCGATCGCAGTTTGCGAAGAATTTGCTCTGGCTGTAGAAGTGGCGATCATTTCTGCCCACCGTACCCCAGAACGAATGGTAGAGTATGCCCAATCTGCTCGCCAACGCGGACTCAAAGTCATTATTGCTGGTGCTGGCGGTGCTGCCCATTTACCAGGTATGGTTGCTGCTCTCACACCCCTACCCGTGATTGGCGTTCCCGTAGCTAGCCGTCACTTACAGGGGCTAGATTCCCTTTATTCAATCGTGCAAATGCCTGCGGGAATTCCTGTAGCTACAGTAGCGATTGGTAATGCGAAAAATGCTGGCTTGTTAGCCGTGCAAATTCTGGCAACTCATCAACCAGAGTTATTGACAAAGGTGCAACAATATCGCCAAAGCTTGGCAAATACTGTGATGGAAAAGCAGGCAAAGTTAGAACAGATAGGTTATCAAAAATACATCACTAATTTGTAGTCTATCATCTACGAGTTGGTTCTGAAAGTATGAAGAACAGGCATCTCAACCTGCCTACAAAAATTGGTATCAAATAACAGGTATCAAACAACAGGTAATATTACTACTCAAAGGGCGATTCCTTTTTTTGTTCGCTGCTTTACGTTAAGCCAGATAAGCGATAAATTGAATCCAAGCAGCTCGTAGCTCTGTTCAATACTTATGGCGATCGACAAGGGCTAACTATCAATTGAAACCACGGACATTCTAGTTAAGCATGAGTGATGTCTATGATGCAAAGGTAAGTGCAACCAAAATGCTTACTTACCTAAATATACTTAGTAATATGCAATAAAATATACTGAGATTTAAGGATCTGGACGGAGATAGAGCGATCTGAAGCCAAGTCACTGAGAGCGCATTAGTCCAAGCACTCAGTTTGGCTCAATCCCATTACTAGCAATACTTATGCCCTGGTTGCATTGTTTGAATTTTCAGGGCTGCATTTTGCTGTATCTAGATTTGTCAGGAAATCTTGATTTAATGTAACTAATGATACAGAATCAAAAATAGAAAAAATACAAAATCTTAATTCTAATACACAACAAGCTAATGGTTTTCACGGGTAAAAGTGTTGACTTCAATCTGCCCATACTGGTGTATGCATACTTTTTTGTAGATTTAAACCTACAGCTATGAGTAGCGCCAAGTTTTGTGGTAGTTAGCTTACAACTGAAAAAACACCACAAGATCGACAGCATCAGGTTATCGAGTTTAAATATAGCCGCTTCTGAATCGAGAATTGGTAGCTAATCAGCCACTTTATAGAGTTTTTGCCCGCTTGAGGATAGTTACAAGTGATGATGTTAAAACTAAGACCCAAAAATAAACGCAGAATAAATAGAAGGCGGCTGCCTGCTGCTGGAATGAAGCGTTTATCTCAGCATACATCTCTATTCACGCAGCTAAAGTTAGCGGTGAAGCGATTGTCTCCTTCTTGGCAGGCTTGCATTCCCCTAACAGTTGTTATTGTGCTGGCGTGGGGTTATGCCGCAATTGCCCAAGATGCCGCACCTGCAAGTCAAGATAAAGTAGCGGAGGAATTACAAAATCTCAAGGTAGGAATAGATACTCTTTGGGTGTGTATTGCTGCCTTTTTAGTGTTTTTTATGAATGCTGGTTTCGGTATGCTGGAAACTGGCTTTTGCCGTCAGAAAAACGCTGTTAACGTCTTGTCAAAAAACCTGATCGTATTTGCCCTTTCTACCGTGGCGTTTTGGGCGATTGGATTTGGTTTAATGTTCGGCGATGGCAATCCCTTCGTTGGTACGACTGGTTGGTTCTTAGCGGGAGCAGATAATAGTCCAGCGACGGCAGATGCATACAAAGGTGTGTTTGGTGCGCTCAACTGGGCAGGAGTACCCTTGCTTGCCAAGTTCTTGTTCCAACTTGTATTTGCTGGTACTGCTGCTACGATTGTTTCGGGTGCTGTGGCGGAACGGATCAAGTTTGTTGACTTCTTAATCTTTAGCGTATTGTTAGTCGGGATTGCGTACCCAATTACAGGACACTGGATTTGGGGTGGCGGTTGGTTGGCAAAAGCTGGATTCTGGGATTTTGCTGGTTCCACTGTAGTCCACTCTGTAGGTGGTTGGGCAGCTTTAATGGGTGCGGCTTTGCTAGGACCCAGGATCGGTAAATACCAAAATGGCACTTCAGTAGCCATGCCCGGGCATAACATGAGTATTGCCACTCTAGGCTGTTTAATTCTGTGGTTAGGCTGGTTTGGTTTCAACCCTGGTTCTACGATGGCAGTCAGCCCCAGTATTGCTCATATTGCAGTCACGACTAACCTAGCTGGTTCTATGGGTGGTATTGCTGCTACTATCGTTGCTTGGCTTTACTTGGGTAAACCTGACTTGTCCATGATTATCAACGGTATTCTGGCGGGTTTGGTAGCAATTACTGCTCCTTGTGCTTTCGTTAGCGTGCCTTGGTCGGCGGTAATTGGTCTAATTGCTGGTATCATTGTTGTTTTCTCTGTTACCTTCTTCGACAAAATCAAAATTGATGACCCTGTAGGTGCAACCTCCGTTCACCTTGTCTGCGGTGTATTTGGCACTCTGTGCGTGGGTCTATTTGCAGAAGGTCCAGGTGGAGCGCTGAACTTGTATGAAGATGGGTTGGGACCTACGAGAGGATTGCTGCTCGGCGGCGGCTTCTCGCAACTATGGGCGCAGTTTATCGGTATTATCACCGTTGGCGGTATGACTGTCCTGCTGTCCACTATCTTCTGGCTGGCGCTGAAAGCAACTTTGGGAATTCGCGTGACTCCTGAAGAGGAATTTGAAGGCTTGGATATTGGCGAACATGGTATGGAGGCATACAGTGGCTTTCTCAAAGAAACTGATGTGACTGGGTTTGCCGATACTAGTGCTACTAATATGGGTAAGCGCGCTGGCGATGTATCTAGCAATCCTTACTAAGCTTTTTGACTAAAACTTTTTCTAGTTCGTAGCTAGTTGAGTAAAAATAACCTGCTGTCAGTTTCAATTGAATTGAAACTGACAGCAGGTTTTTTATCGATCGCTCGTAAGGGGGATGACAGCAGGTAAAATGTATTTCTAAACACAGAATCATGGCTTGGATATTGATGGAACGGTATCCACGCGGCATAGATGAAATTGTTTTACAACTGTTGGAAGTCTAAGGAAAAATAAGTGTTGCAAAAAGTTTCGATCGCGATCGCGATTGTCTTTGGGCTAATCTTCTCCCTCGCGGGGCAGGCAATTGCTGCACCAAGCGACGCAAATGCAGCGATCGCCAATGCGCAAACCGCAGCAGATACGGCATTTATGCTGATGTCGGCTGCTTTAGTCTTGTTGATGACACCAGGACTAGCCTTTTTCTATGGTGGGTTCGTGCGATCGCGTAACATCCTGAATACGCTGATGATGAGCTTTTTATTAATGGCGATCGTCGGCGTGACTTGGATACTTTGGGGTTACAGCCTGTCTTTTGCCCCTGGACTACCTTTTATTGGTGGGTTGCAGTGGTTTGGGTTAAATGGTGTCGGGTTAGAAACCACCGACTACCTCAAAGGGACAAATCCCGTAGAAGTGCTGTCCTATGCCCTAACAATTCCCCATCAGGCATTCATGATTTATCAAGCCATGTTTGCCATTATCACCCCTGCACTGATTTCTGGGGCGATCGTCGAACGGATGAGTTTCACTGCTTACTCTTTGTTCGTGCTGTTATGGTCAACCCTAATTTATACCCCACTTGCTCACATGGTCTGGGCAAAGGGCGGCATGTTGGGTTTATATGGTGGAATGGGTGCGCTTGACTTTGCTGGCGGTACGGTCGTGCATATCAGTTCTGGAGTCTCCGCCGTCGTTGCAGCTTATGTTTTGGGACCGCGCAAAAGCTATCCCGACCGAATTGCTCCTCCCCACAACGTCCCATTCATTTTGCTCGGTGCGGGTTTACTCTGGTTTGGTTGGTTTGGGTTTAATGCTGGCAGTGCGCTAGCTTCCGGTGGCTTGGCAACAGTGGCATTTGTGGCGACAAATACAAGTGCGGCAGCAGCAGCCCTCACTTGGTTGATTCTAGAAAAGGTGTTGCGAGGTAAACCTACTGCTGTTGGTGCGGCTACTGGTGCTGTAGCTGGTTTAGTAGGTATTACGCCTGCTGCGGGATTTGTCACGCCTTTAGCAGCAATTCTGATTGGTAGTATTACCGCTTTAGTCTGCTTCTATGCCGTTACTTTTAAAGCAAAGTTGCAATTTGACGATTCCCTCGATACTTTTCCCGTGCATGGTGTGGGCGGAACAGTGGGCGCAATTCTCACGGGTATCTTCGCCACTACGGAAGTTAATTCAGCTGGTAAAGATGGTTTGTTGCGGGGAAATTTCAACCAGTTTATCGTTCAAATTGTTGCAGTTTTAATTGCTTACGCGATCGCCGCGATCGGGACTTTTATCTTAATGAAAATTTTGGATATTACTGTAGGACTGCGACTCAAACCAGAAGCAGAACTTCAAGGTATGGATATTAGCGAACACGGTGAAGAAGGCTACAATGAAGAGTTTGGCGAACGACTGTCATTTAACGAGCCACAGTGACAAATTATTCAAAGCGCAGATCGAATCTTTTTTTTAGTCTCGATTGAGTTAGCATCACAGTTCGATCTATCGCTGCCTGACGTGCGTATAGGGATTTAGTTATGCCATATCCCTATTTTTTGCTGCACAAAATCTGCATGAATCCGAATATTTTCTCATTGAAAAGCTAGGAAAAGCTTTGCGAATTAGATAGCTACCATATTTATACTGATTTTATTAGTAACTACTCTATCGGTTTTAGGGAAATTTACTGTTATCGATCTAAATTAGCGTGAAGTAGTCTGAAGAAGTGGACCAGGTTATAAGTTGCCTGAGCCAAAAAAGCTCAGGCGATTTCTTCTCGGTTTCTCGCGTAGAAAGATATGTATAATCAAGTTTTCCTGAGAGCCACTCTTGCTATTTCATCGCGCAAACAGTAAGCTGTTCTCTCTGTGAAAACTTTTACTTATTTTAGTCGATCCATGTACTTCTTTATATAGAAAATTTCAAACTTTACAGAAAAATTGAAATTCGATCGCAATGAATTAATAGATTAAGACGAGTTAATCGACTAGAAGTCAGCTATTACAAAGCTCTTTAAGCTGCTTCTTGCTCCCTATATTGTCCTTAGTCCCTGTCTTACCCAAGAACTAAATTCACTATGTGACAGGTATGTTAGAATGCTCTGAGGTTGAGTCATCTAATGACTCAAAACAATCGCGGGATGTAGCGCAGCTTGGTAGCGCACTTCGTTCGGGACGAAGGGGCCGCTGGTTCGAATCCAGTCATCCCGATTTTATCTGTTGCGATCGCTAGAAGTATTCTGAGATGGTCCAGTTCAACTATTGAATTAACTGCGGATAAATCTGTCGCCAAGCCAATACAGTAGAAACGCTCAACCACAATAGCAACCACACAACCTGTAAATACCAGAATTGAGGCAAGCCCAGCGACCAACGCAGCAGGTCAACTAGTGCTGATAAGGGTAAGATATTAGCAATATAACCCAACACTGGTGGTAGGGTATTGCGTGGGAAATAAGTGCCACACAGAGTAAACATGGGAACGACAAATAAGAAGATCGGCACGTTAATTTGATCTACAGTCCGCACCGTACCCGCAGTAAACAACCCTAGCGCACCAAATAGCATACTACCCAAGATAATTAAAGGTAGAGATCCCAGCAAATGCCAACCCGAGTATAGCCCTAAACTCATTGCAACTAGACCGGTCAGTATTCCTGCAATCGAGCCTTTCGTCGTTGCCCACAACCAATCGCCCAAGAAGACTTCAGTAAAACTTAGGGGTGCGGTGAGTAGTGCTTGCCATGTTTTTTGGTAACTCAAACGGATGAAACTACCGAAAGAACCTTCAAAAAAAGATTGAAAGAGTACTCCTACTGCAATCATGCCGGGAGCAATAAATTGTAAGTAGCTAACGGTTTGCCCTTGATAAGTTACATCGCCAATCAGAGGGGTTAAACCGTAGCCGAATGCAATTAAATAGATCAAAGGCTCGGATAATGGTGGCAAACTGTTAACTAACCAAGTTTTTTGATACACCTTGGCATGACGATGCCAAACTGAATACACGCCCCAAGCCGTAACTGAAATCCGTTTCATGCCAGTGCTGTTCCTGTCAGTCGTAAGAAAACATCTTCGAGATTAGTAGGACGACGAATGGGCGGAGTTGGAGTTATGATATGGAGTTGCTGCCAAAATTGGGGATCTGCTGGTAGCCCAAGCAAAAAGCTATTGCCAAATGGGTGATACCAAGTACCTGCTTGTTGGGCAATCTGTTGAATCGTAGATTCAGGAATCCCGATAATTTCCGCTACTTCTAAACCTACTGTACGTTCGATTAATTCTGCGGGCGTGCCGCGATCGAGAATTTTGCCCTGCTGGAGTAACAACAAGCGATCGCACAGCCGTTGTGCTTCATCCATATAATGCGTTGTCAACAGCACTCCGCAACCATTTTGTTTCAATTGCAATACCAAACGCCAAAAATCTTGTCGTGCATTTGGGTCGAGTCCTGTTGTCGGCTCGTCGAGAAATACGACTTGAGGGTGGTTAATTAACGCGCGTGCTAACACCAATCGCCGTTTCATTCCACCTGAAAGTTCGTCAACTAACGAACTACCACGGTCTTCTAATCCTACCAAAGCCAACAATTCTCCAGCACGTTGACGTGCTGCCGCTCCGGTAATTCGATAGTGGTGAGCGAAATATGTTAAATTTTCCCAAACTGTAAAGTCAGGATCGAGATTGTCTTCTTGGGTGACAATTCCCATTTTTGCTCTAGCTGCTCGTCCCTGCAACTGAATTTTATTTTGTCCTAACTGGACAAAGCCGCGATCGGGTCTGACAGAGCCATAAAGCATTCTCACAATTGTTGTTTTTCCCGCACCGTTGGGACCGAGCAAGCCTAAAATCTCTCCTGGATTGAGGGTGAAGTTGACTCCCTGCACGACTGGGCGATCGCGATAGGATTTCCATAAATCGTAGGCTGCGAGCGCTACAACTTCAGTTTGCGACGATCTGGCAATGCTAGTCATGAATTGTTGCACTGACTTAGGGCAGTTGTTGGCAGATAGCTCCAAAGAGTCGTGCTATCTTCTTTGTATTACATTGTAGTATATCAAGGGTGATTGTATGTCTAGCAGGGGAGATGATTCTAACTAATGGTAGAATTTTTTGTCAGTTGTTAGCGATCGGCGAACAAGGTGTGGGGTGTGAGGAATTGGTAGTTGGTAATGGGTAATGGTAGTTGCTCCCTTGTCTCTCTTGTCTCCCTTGTCCTCCTCAGCTCCCCCAGCCTCCCCAGCTCTCTTCTCCCCAGCTCCCTACTCCCTGGTAAAATTAGATGGCAAAAAAAAAGAACGTTAGAATCAAAATTCTCGCTACAGGACTTGCGATCGGTTCGTGTATTGTCTCCCTACAAGCACAAGCAAAAACTCCTTTCAGTCAGATCGTCGTGTTTGGTGATAGTCTTTCTGATACGGGAAACACATTTCAAGCTACAGGCATTCCTCCCAGTCCGCCGTATTTTGAAGGACGTTTCTCTAACGGTCCAGTCTGGATAGATTATCTGGCAGACAATTTA
The DNA here is from genome assembly GCF_032860985.1 of Chroococcidiopsis sp. SAG 2025. GTDB lineage: Bacteria > Cyanobacteriota > Cyanobacteriia > Cyanobacteriales > Chroococcidiopsidaceae > Chroococcidiopsis. The sequence goes on along the minus strand of NZ_JAOCNC010000001.1, from coordinate 2,888,948 downwards.
GGTTTGAGTCGCGATCGCCGCACGAATTATGCTTTTGGTGGAGCCACTACAGGCAAGAATAACACTACTGCCCCACTACCTCCTAACACACCTCCTTTACCAGGATTGCATCAGCAGCTAGAGAATTTTAAAGCTAAGCATACCAAAGCCGATCGGAGAGCGCTTTATGTGATTTGGGTGGGAGCAAATGACTATTTAGGAGGTGGAGTCACCGATCCGTTCGTACCAGTTAACAACATTACATCAGCAGTAAGTACTCTCGCCGAGCGTGGGGCAAGACACATTTTAGTGGTAAATCTACCGGATTTGGGACGCATCCCCGCTACTAGGAATAATCAAGAAATTGCTAACAACCTGAATGCTTTGACTCAATTTCATAACACTGGCTTGGCAGCAACTTTGCAAGTCTTGAATAAGAGAACCAATACTAATATTGTCTCAGTAAACGTGAATTCTCTATTCAGACGCGCGATCGCCAATCCATCTGAGTTTGGACTGACCAACGTCACCGATACTTGCTTGACTCAAACAAGCGTATGCAGCAATCCTAACGAATATCTCTTCTGGGACAATTTGCACCCCACAACTGGAGTCCATGCGTTAGTGGGAGAATTAGCTTTATCTAGCCTCAAATCTGCATCTACTTCTAAATCATCTTCTAAATCTTCATCTTCTGAATCATCAACTGCTGGATTAAATGCATTCGTGTTGGCTACCCTCGGTACTGCGGCAGGGACTACGGTATCGCTATACAAGAACAAGAGATGAGGAACAATTATAGAAGATTGATGGAGTTAATCGCTCACCTCTTGTTAGTGTAGAGGCATTGCAGACAACATCTCTACACCTCATTCTCATTAATCCTTCGTGTCTAACTACGATCGCCTATTTACCACTATCGAAGAATTAGTCATGCATCACTCTCCCAGTGGAGTCGAGGCAGAGATTAATCAATTCTTGCTCGATCGCTTCTCTGCCTTGGGGGTTGAAGTGTGGTTAGATCGTGCTGACAATATTATTGCCAAAATTCCTGGGCGAGATGCCCAAGGTGCGATCGCGATTACTGCCCATAAAGATGAAATTGGCGCAATTGTCAAGAGTGTAGGCGATGATGGGTGCGTAGAAGTTAGAAAACTAGGCGGTGCTTTCCCTTGGGTATATGGCGAAGGAGTCGTGGATCTGCTGGGAGACAACGAAACTATTAGCGGCATTCTCAGCTTTGGTTCTCGCCATGTTTCCCACGAGTCGCCCCAAAAAGTGCAGCAGGAAGATACGCCTGTAAGATGGGAAGATGCCTGGATTGAAACTATGCGTACTCCTGAAGAACTCGCGGCTGCGGGAGTTCGTGCGGGTACGCGGATGGTAATTGGCAAGCATCGCAAGCGCCCGATCGGATTAAAAGACCATATTGCCAGCTACACTTTAGATAACAAAGCTTCCGTTGCGATCTTGCTGGCTTTAGCTGAGAGAATTAAACAACCAGCAGTAGATATCTACTTGGTAGCTTCGGCAAAAGAAGAAGTGGGAGCAATTGGGGCGCTATATTTCACGCAGCAGCAACGCTTGGATGGATTAATCGCCTTAGAAATCTGTCCTCTCTCTTCAGAATATCCAATTCAGTCTGGGGAAGCACCCGTAATTTTATCTCAAGATGGTTATGGAATTTACGATGAAGGTTTGAACCAACAACTGCGTCATGCAGCAGAAACAAAGAATGTTCCCTTGCAGTTAGCAACCCTCAGCGGGTTTGGCAGCGATGCTTCGATCGCCATGAAATTCGGACACGTTGCGCGTGCTGCGTGTTTGGCATTTCCAACGCAAAATACTCATGGATATGAAATTGCTCATTTAGGAGCGATCGCTAACTGTATTGAAATTCTCCAATGTTTTTGCGAAACACAATTTGTGAATAGTTGATAGTTAATGGTTAATTGTTAGCAGCAATTAACCATTAACTATTAGCCATTAACCATTCTTCCGCCTTCTGGCTGTCTACAGGTTGAGAAAATAAATATCCTTGCCCTAAATCGCAGCCAAGCTGTTGTAGTTTTTCTAACTGCAATTGGGTTTCTATGCCTTCTGCTACTGCATCTATGCTCAAACTGCGTGCTAGTGTAACGATTGTCTGAACGATTTCGCTGTGACGACTAGATTCGAGATGGTTGACAAAAGAGCGATCGATTTTCAGCGTATCGATGGGTAGATCGTGCAGGCGACTTAGAGAAGAATAACCCGTACCGAAATCATCGATACACAGTTTAACTCCTAAAGCTTGGAGACGTTCTAGCAACTGTGGGGCTAAGTCTGCTGTTTCTAACAAGCAGCTTTCGGTAATTTCGAGTTTCAAACATTCTCCTGGCAGTTGAGTTGTCTGTAAAATTTGCTCGATCCGTTCGGCTGCATCTGCTTGCTTGAGTTGTTGCACTGACAAATTGACGTTGACTGCAAGGCTATGATATTTATGAAATCGTTCGCGCCAAGTTTGTAATTGCAGACAAGATTGATGCAATACCCACCAACCCAAAGAATCGATTAATCCAGTTTCTTCTGCAACTGGAATGAATTCTGTTGGTGCGATCCAACCTTGCTGGGGATGATACCAGCGGATCAAAGCTTCAAATCCAGTCAGACAGCCGCTAGAAAGTTGGACGATCGGTTGATAATGCAGAGATAGTTCTTGTTGGGCGATCGCCCGTCGTAAATCGCTTTCCAATTGCAAACGGGCGATCGCGCGGGCTTGCATTGCGGGGGCAAAGATTTGATATTGTCCTTTATGTTGCTCTTTAGCATGATACATGGCTGCATCCGCATCTCTGAGAACATCGCTTGCTCGTTCGTAATTCATCGTGCTGAACGTGATGCCAATACTCGCACTGGTAAAAACTTCATATTCCAGCAGTCGATACGGTTGTTTTAAGCGTGCTTGAATTCTGTCTGCTACCACAGTCGCTTCTTCAAGATCGCGAATGTTTTCTAGTAGAATTACAAATTCATCGCCTCCGAATCGCGCTACTGTATCTGAGGCACGTAAAGTAAGTTTTAATCTGCTAGCAACACTTTTAATTAACTCATCTCCTACCAAATGCCCTAAACTATCATTCACAACTTTAAAACGGTCTAGGTCGATAAATAGTAAAGCATAAAGATAATCTGGATAGCGTTTGTGCATTTTGATTGCTTGTTCTAAACGCTCGATCAACCAAGCACGATTGGGTAAATCGGTGAGGGGATCGTGAAAGGCATCATGCAGCAGTTGTTCTTGTACTTGTACGAGATGATTTTGAGCGATTTGCAGTTCTTGTAACGATTTTTCTAATTGACTGGCTTTTTCTCGCTCTTTAATTTCCGATTGCTTTAAGTCTTGATAGAGTTGGGCATTTTTTAAGGAAATTGCAGCTTGAGAACATAGCAAACGTAAAGTTTCTAGGCGATCGCTCGTAAATGCACCTGTAATGAGATTATTTTCTAAATAGAAAATGCCTACGAGTTGATTTTGATTCAGAATAGGCGCGCACAATACCGATTTAGGTTTATGTAATTGAACGTAAGGATCGCAGGCAAAATTGTAACTATCAATAGTGTTTTGCAGAATGACATCAAGTTTATGCTCGGCTACATAGTTAATTAAAGAAATTGGTAGTAGATCGCTTGTTATTGGTATGGGAAACGAGATCGTCTGCTCGGCTGACGCGACAGATATAGCTGCTTCTATAACTAGCTTTCGATCTCTAACTAATAATAAAAAACCTAACTCCGCGCCTGCATTCTCGATTGCAGTTTGCATTATCTTATGAATTAAATCCTGAAAAACAATTTCGCCAGAAATGATTTGCGCGGCTTTAATGAATGTATTTAAATCAAGTAAGCGATCGGATGTATGAATGTTAATGTTATGGCTCGCAGTTAATTTATAAGACTGATTTGTTAAAGTAAACAGTAATTGAGCATATTTGGTATCTAAAGCCTTTACTTTAGCTGTCGCACCCCAGACTAAATAACACGATTTAGCATTTAAAAGATGAATGCGAGCAATCGCGTCTTTACCTAATTCTAAATAAAATTTGGCTGCTAGTTCGTTTGCTAATGCTTCTTCTTGCAAATATGCCTGTTTTTGAGCTAAACTAATGGCGCGATCGTAGTCATCTATTGCTCGCACAAAATCGCCAAGAACTCGATGAATCTCGGCTTCAACTAAATAATACTTATGTAAATAATTCATGGGTGCAGAATCCGCCCATTTTTGCATTTGGCTTTGATTCATCTTGACAAGTTTTAAAATGCGCTTTTTTTGCCAAATCGAAGTAGATTTATATGTGGATATTAAAGTTAAAGAATCATAAAAATTAAAGACAGGTAAAGATAGAGAAGCAATGACACCATCAATATATTTTTTTGCTTGCAATGCATTCTTAGTAGCACGATCGTATGCTTCGAATAGATAATTGAGTATAAGTTTCTGACAATATAAGTGAAATAAAGCAGTTTTATGATTCACTGCTAATAGTAATGACAACATCTTTTTTTCGTCATAGTACTCGCCACTAAAAAAACACGGATTTTCTGTTGTCCCTAACAAGTTTGCGACAGATTGTCTATAGAGTTGCAGTAAATGCAAAGCTGTCTCTTGTTTGAGGCGATCGCTTGCTTGCAAATACGTTTCCATTTCTTGTGCGAGTGCTGTCAATTCCTTGCCGACAAAATAGGAATGGTAGCAGTAAATAAACCCGCAATAGGCAGCAAATTCAATGTCGCCAGTATCTAGTCCACTTCGATAAGCTTCTATGAGGGATGGTAAGCCTTCTCTAACATGTTCCTTCCAGTGTCGAATAAAATTATTAAACACCATGAAGGTTCTAGCTTTTAATTCCTTTGCCTGAAACTTTTCTAATAGCTCTAAAGCAAGTTTACCAAATTGATAGCCAGCATCAATATTTTCCAATACACCACATAACATCACTCCATAACTGGCATAACCATAAGCAGACATTGCTGTATTGCCATACTTTAGCGATAGATTGACTCCAGCAAATGCCAATAAGGGAGCGAATTGCGGTGCAGCATTATAGGTAGGCGAACCGGCTATTCCCATGATTTTCATAGCTGCTAATGTGTGGGGATTGCTCATAGGCGGCAAATTAATTAGTGCCTCAATGTGTTTATGACATAAGATAAATTTGGTGGCGATCGCCGCTAGTAAAATCTTAAATTTACTCGCTCTATGAGGTAGATTAACTCCTAAAAGCCGCAAGGCGTATATTGCTATGTTGACAGCTGCAAGTGGTTTTCCTTGAGCAACATGAGCGAGAATTTTAATTTCATAGACTTTAACTTTATCTAATAAGTTTTTTGCTTGTTGTAGTACGATATCTGTATAATTCTCGGTTGAGATAAATTTGCCACACAAATAGGCTGCTTCCGCTGCTTCTAAAAATAAAGCAAGTGAAAGCTCGTATTGTCGTTGCCAGCTTTTTTCCTCAATAAGTTTGATACCCAAACTTGCATAACTCAATGCTGACTCATAGGCAATAGATTCTTTAGCTTTCTTGGCAGCAGTTAAGTTTAGTGCTGCTAATTCATCTTTTTCAGTTTGGTTCTGTAACAAAGAGATACTAAAATTCAGATGATTGACAATATCGAAAATTTTTTCTTCTTGCTTGTCTGCTGGAGTATTTTGTAGTAGGGTTCGACCAACTATTTGATGTAAAGTTTGTTTTGTACCTTCTGGGATCGACGAGTAGGCGGCTTGTTGAATGCGATCGTGAGCGAATTTATATCTCACTGTTAATATTTGTGTTAGAGAAATACCTAACTCAATTGCCGTGCGATCGCTGCCAATAAGGATAATTAAACTAGCAGCGATCGCTGGTTGTAGAAGTGCCACTATGACTTCACCAGGTTTTGTCATACAGCCAACTAAAGTAGACAACTCAAACGAACTACCAATACATGCTGCTAGTTTTAAAATTTGTTGTGTATTATCATCGAGCTTTTGAATTTTCTTAACGAGAAGCTCGGTAAGATTATTATGAGTTGCTTGAGCTAGTTGAATTTCTGTTAAATCCCAGTACCAAATTTGTCTCGCTCGTTCAAATTTTAATAAGTTTTCTGCTTCTAAATAAGCCATAAACTCATTAATAAAAAATGGATTACCGTGAGTTGTCTCTAAAATCAGTTTTGCTAAAGGTTCTGTCACCTCTCGATCGCACTTAAGAGTTTCAAAAATTAACTGATTGACGTGAGAGGTCTTCAGAGGTGTTAAAGAGATATAATGAATTGTGACTCCCAATTTGGTTAACTCTTCTAAACTCAAGCTGAGAGGATGAAAAACATTAACTTCATTGTCTCGATATGCCCCAACCAAAAATAAATATTGCTTTCCTTCTGTGACTAAAATCTGAATTAATTGTAAAGTAGCTCTATCTACCCACTGAAGATCGTCTAAAAAAATTATGAGTGGATGTTCTGCCTGGGCAAATACTTGAATCAACTTTTGAAATACTAATTTAAACCGATGCTCTGCTGCTGTTGGGTTTAAAGTTGCGATCGCTGAGTGTTGACCTAAAAGCAATGATAAATCGGGAACAACATCGATCAGAACTCCGATATTCTCTCCGCAAGCAGTGAGAATGCAATCTCGCCACTTTGCTAATCGATCTGAGTCTTCTAATAAGAGTTGACGAACTAATTCTTGCAGTGCTTTAATTAAGCCAAAATAAGGAATGTGTCGTTGATATTGCTCGTATTTTCCTTGAACAAAATATCCTTTCTTTTGAGTAACTAATTTAAAAGTTTCCTGGACGAGAGATGATTTGCCAATTCCAGCATATCCACGGACTAAGACTAATTCGGGTTTGAATTGGTAATCGGTAATTGGTAATTGGTGAGAAGCACTCTCTCCCTTAGCTTCCCCAGCTTTCTTCTCTCCGACTCCCCGCTCGAAAGCATCAAGCAAAATCTCGATCTCTCGTTCTCTACCGTAAAGCTTTTGGGGGATTTGTAGTTTGTCGGAAACGTCTTCTTTGCCTAATTCAAATTCTGTAATAGTATGATTATTCTCTAATTGCTGCCAACAATTTTTTAAGTCTGCCCTGATTCCCCAGGCACTTTGATAACGTGCTTCAGCGGTTTTTGCCAATAGTTTTATAACAATTTGTGAAAGAGCTAGAGGGATACTAGGATCGATTTGGTGGGGCGGAATTGGCTGCTTAGCAAGGTGACAATGAATGAGTTCTAAAGGATCGTTAGTATCAAATGGTAGTTGGTGGGTGAGTAATTGATAGAAAGTTGCTCCTAAAGAATAAAAATCTGTTCGATAATCAACATTGCGGTTCATTCTGCCAGTTTGTTCTGGAGATATGTAACTCAGGTTTCCTTCTAAAATACTAGGATGACCAAAATTAGGAGTTTCTTTAGATAAAACAGTAGCAACTCCAAAGTCAATGATTTTGAGTTGCTTGGTGGCAGAATTAAAAACTATATTAGCTGGACTAATATCCTTATGAACTACATTTGCTGCATGAATTCCGCCTAACTTTTCTACTATGAGAATAGCAATTTCGAGAAAATCTTTGAGACTAATTTTTTTAGCTTTACTGAGAATTTCTAAAGACTCACCGCCAAAATCTTCTAAAGTAATGAATACAGTGTTGTGAAAATTTTCTAAACTGTAAGCTTTTACGACTCCAGATAAATTTAAAGAATGGGTAATCTCATATTCTTGCTTGTACCGAATCAGTTCTTCTAAGCTAGGTTGCTCTGCTTTTAAAATTTTCAGAATAATTGGTTGACGATCGCGGATTCGCCACGCTCGGTAAACCACCGACCGATCGCTTTCGTAAATTTTGTTAATAATTTCATAGCCAGAAATAGCGATCATACTCGCTTTTGCTTAAAAAAGTGTATTTTAAATAACACGCAAAAAAATTGCTGTAGGCAATTTTTTGGAGTAAGTTCATAATTAACTTCAAACAAGTTTGCACTAATTAACATTTTGTGAATAAAATTTGGCGGCTAGTAATAGTTGACACTAAACAGATTATAGTTTGGCGTGCGAATGCGCTCGATGTCAGCGATCGCTACAATATCTTTATTTCATCAGTAAATAGTAAGAGAAGGAATAGCCAATGATTCCAGGTGAAACGCTCGTCCAGCCAGGGGAAATCGAATTAAATGCAGGTCGTCCCACGACTATTTTACGAGTAGCAAATACAGGCGATCGCCCGATCCAAGTTGGTTCTCATTATCATTTTTTTGAAGTCAATCCTGCCTTAGAATTCGATCGAGAACGGGCAAAAGGGATGCGTTTAGATATCCCCGCAGGTACGGCTGTCCGGTTTGAACCAGGAGACGAACGGGACGTTACCATTATCCCCTTAGCTGGAACCAGACAAGTCTATGGCTTCAACGGTAGCGTCAATGGGGCGCTGGAGGGATAGTTTGCGTAGAGTTTGCGAAACCTATATAAATTTTTTCTCGATATTTTCTGTATCTGTATGGTTCAATCTCCTATAGACTCTGACAAGGAATATCTATGAGCTATCGCATGGATCGCCGCGCCTACGCCGAAACCTTCGGTCCCACAACAGGCGATCGCATCCGTCTCGCCGATACAGAATTATTTATCGAAGTCGAACGAGACTTTACCACCTACGGCGATGAAGTCAAGTTTGGCGGTGGTAAAGTCATCCGCGATGGGATGGGACAATCTCCCATTGCTAATGCTGATGGTGCTGTCGATTTAGTCATTACCAACGCTTTAATCCTCGATTGGTGGGGTATTGTCAAAGCCGATATCGGAATTAAAGACGGCAAGATTTACAAAATTGGCAAAGCTGGCAATCCTTACATTCAAGACAACGTAGATATTATCATTGGTCCTGGTACGGAAGTCTTAGCGGGAGAAGGCGCAATCGTCACGGCTGGGGGGATCGACAGTCACATTCACTTTATCTGTCCTCAGCAAATTGAAACGGCGATCGCCTCTGGTGTAACGACAATGATTGGCGGGGGTACGGGACCCGCTACAGGTACGAATGCCACAACTTGTACCCCTGGACCCTGGAACATTTACCGGATGTTGCAAGCTGCCGATGCTTTTCCCGTCAACTTAGGATTTCTCGGTAAGGGTAACAGCAGTCAACCCCAAGGCTTAGTCGAACAGATTGCATCTGGGGCAATGGGTTTGAAGTTGCACGAAGATTGGGGAACGACTCCCGCCGCGATCAATACTTGTTTGGATGTCGCCGATCGACATGATGTCCAAGTCGCGATTCACACCGATACCCTTAACGAAGCTGGGTTTGTTGAAACTACCATCGGTGCTTTTAAAGGACGGGCGATTCATACATACCACACAGAAGGGGCTGGCGGCGGTCACGCCCCAGATATTATTAAAGTCTGCGGTGAAGCCAACGTTTTACCCTCTTCTACCAATCCTACGCGCCCTTATACGCTCAACACCCTGGACGAACACTTAGACATGTTGATGGTGTGCCATCACCTCGATCCAAGTATTGCCGAAGATGTCGCCTTTGCCGAGTCGCGCATTCGTCGCGAAACGATCGCCGCGGAAGATATTTTGCACGACTTAGGGGCGTTCAGCATGATTTCCTCCGACTCTCAAGCGATGGGAAGAGTAGGGGAAGTGATTATCCGTACTTGGCAGACGGCACATAAAATGAAAGTGCAAAGGGGGCATTTATCTTCTCCCGATGGGGGATCTATAGAAAATGACAATTTCCGCGCTAAAAGGTACGTTGCCAAGTACACGATCAACCCTGCCATAACCCACGGTATTGCTAATTATGTCGGTTCTGTGGAAGTGGGGAAACTTGCCGATTTGTGTCTCTGGCGACCGGCATTTTTTGGCGTGAAGCCGGAAATTGTGCTGAAAGGCGGATTAATTGCTTGGTCGCAAATGGGTGATGCTAACGCTAGTATTCCCACTCCCCAACCAGTTCACATGCGTCCCATGTTTGCGAGTTACGGTGGTGCGATCGCGGCAACATCCTTGACTTTTATTTCTCAAATTGCCCTAGAACAAGAAATTCCTTCTCGGTTAGGTTTACAAAAACCTGCTGTTGCTGTCTCACAAACCCGTCAAATCGGTAAGCAGGATTTAAAATTAAACGATGCTCTACCTCGCATCGAAGTCGATCCTGAAACCTACGAAGTTAGGGCAGATGGAGAGCTTCTCACTTGCGAACCAGCTACAATCTTACCAATGGCACAAAGATATTTTTTGTTTTAAATGGTTGTTAGCTGGTGGTTATAGACGCTGGTATTATACTGCGTGAAGGTTGTTGGCAGTATATTGGTGTGTAGTGCGTGAAACTTTGTTGGCTTGAAGTCTGGGCGGGTGCGCGCAAATAGATGAGCCAAAGCTCATAATTTTTGGTCAAAACCCACTCCTACGACTTCTGATTTCTTTCATAACGATCGCTGATGCTAACTATTTCAGATTGTTATCTATCTGCCGAAGCAAACTTTTTGCATCAATTGCTCGATCGGCAGGTGAATTTGCTGCCGCGATCGAACATTGCCGAAAAATGTAACGATCTGTAGTTGGAGAAACATTCTCTCTTGGGTAAGAGGTTAATTTTGTAACGACAAGGAAGAATGATACCAACGAATAGATATTTAGAAAATATTAACATCTTAATTTATTGAGCAGCGTGCGGATTTCATGACTATCCCATCCTCCAAAGCCGATCGAATCCTCGTGGTTGACGACTCTCCCGATAATGTGTTCCTAATTCAAACGATCTTGGAGGAAGAAGGATACACCATTACTACGGCAGAAGATGGTCCCACTGCACTAGCAGAAGTTGAAAAATCACCACCTCATCTCGTTCTACTTGATGTTATGATGCCAGGAATGGATGGGTTTGAGGTGACTCAGCGCCTCCGGCAAAATGCCAAACTACCTTTCATTCCAATTTTACTGATTACTGCTTACGACCAACCTAGTGTTGCTAAAGGTTTGGATACAGGTGCAGACGATTTCATTCGCAAGCCTGTCGAAGTCGAAGAACTTTTGGCAAGAGTGCGATCGCTATTGCGGTTGAAGCACAGCGTAGACGAACGAGATGAAATTGCCCGTCAAAGAGAAGATTTTGTCTCTCGTTTAACGCACGACCTTCGCACTCCCCTTGTTGCTGCCGACCGAATGCTCGTACTTCTCGCGCAAGGGGCATTGGGAGAGTTGCCTCCGCCAATCCATGAGGCGATCGCGACGATGATTCGCAGCAATCAAAATTTGTTGCAAATGGTCAACACGCTACTAGAAGTTTATCGCTTTGAGGCTGGGCGCAAGACTTTGGCATTCTTGCCAGTAGACTTGCAAAATTTGCTAGAAGATATCGTAAAAGAACTATCTCCTCTAGCTCAAGATAAGGGCGTATCGCTCCAGTTACAACAACAGCAACCCATTGCATCTGTGAAAGTTTCTGGCGATCGCTTGGAATTGCATCGTCTCTTCACTAATCTGGTGGGCAACGCACTCAAATTTACCGATAAAGGTTCCGTTACCGTTTGCGTGTCTACCAATCCTGACTCTTATTTACAAGTAGATGTCATTGATACGGGTTCTGGTATTTCCTTGGAAGATAGAGAAACTTTGTTTCAACGATTTCGCCAAGGAAGCCACAGGCGTTCCGGCAGCGGTTTAGGACTGTATTTATCACGCCGCATTGTCGAAGCCCATCAAGGTACGCTACAAGTTGATTCCGAACTTGGAAAAGGTAGTACTTTTAGGGTTAGCTTACCCGTGATGAAGTAGATTCGCTTGTTGTTTATCATTTGTCATTCGTCATTTGCAAGGGCGATCGCTCGCACTGAGCTAGACTTTTCTGCAATTGATTTTATCAGAAGCGATCGCTGTTGCGGCTTGCTCTAAAAAGCTACTTGTAGTAGACTATTTTTGTTTAATAATGAGAATATAATTTAAATTTGGAAAAACTATAATATTTCCATTATGAAATAAATTGTATCAAGATCGTAGAAGCTATTGCAAGCACTTCACTATCAAAGTGTAGTGAAATAATTAAAAACTATGAATTACTCCGAGCTGCTACGCCAACAAAGAGAATTTTTTCAAACTGGCAAAACGAGATCGACAGACTTTCGGCTTGCCCAGCTCAAAACCCTCAAACAGGCAATAGTTGAGTACGAAATCGCTATTAACGAGGCATTACAAGCGGATCTCCATAAACCAGTTGTTGAAATATACTTAACAGAAATTACCGTAGTCAAGAAAGAGATCGACTACGCCATCAAACATCTAAAAAATTGGATAAAACCCCATAAAGCTGCCGTTCCTCTTGAACAACTACCTGGCGCTGGCAAAATCTATCCAGAACCGCTAGGAATTGTTTTAATTATTAGTCCGTGGAATTATCCATTGCAGTTAGCTATTACTCCACTTGTAGGGGCGATCGCAGCGGGTAACTGTGCGATTGTTAAACCATCAGAAATCGCGACTCACGCCGCTGAGGTCTTAGCTAAAATGTTACAAAAACATTTCGATTCCAGATATATTTTAGTGGTGGAAGGCGGAGTCGAAACTAGTCAAAAACTATTAATAGAAAAATTTGACCATATATTTTTTACTGGTGGTACAAACGTAGGTAGAATTGTGATGGAAGCAGCAGCAAAGTACTTAACTCCAGTGACTTTAGAACTGGGTGGGAAAAGTCCTTGTATTGTCGATGCCGATATTAATCTTGAGTATGCTGCCAAGCGAATTACTTGGGGAAAATTTATCAATGCTGGACAAAGTTGTATTGCCCCCGACTATCTTTTAGTCCCGGAAGCAATTAAACAACAATTTATCGAGAAAATTCAAAAATGCATCGCTGAATTTTACGGCGCGCAACCCGCAAATAGTCCCGATTATGGCAGAATCATCGATCGCAAACAATTCGATCGCTTAGTTGCCTTGCTAGCGGATGGCAAGATAGTTTGTGGGGGAGAAACAGATGCCGAGTCACGCTACATTGCACCCACTGTCATTGAGTTAGCCTCCCTAGACGTACCAGCAATGCACTCAGAAATTTTTGGTCCCATTTTACCAGTCGTGACTTACCAAGATATATCTGAGGCGATCGCGATCGTTAATCAAGGATCGAAACCGTTGGCTTTATACCTCTTTTCCCGTGACAGAAGCATGCAAAAGCGCGTTATAGCAGAAACTTCCTCTGGTAGCGCCTGCATCAACGATACCGTATTGCAGTTTGTCGTTCCCTCATTACCCTTTGGTGGAGTGGGTAGTAGTGGCATGGGAAAATATCACGGCAAAGCTAGTTTTGACACATTTTCGCACTACAAGAGCATACTCTACCGTTCTCTGGCGATCGAGATTAATTTACGCTATCCTCCCTATCGCGGAAAATTACCCTTACTTAAGCGCATTTTAGGTTAGCTGTGAAACGATCGAACTTTACACAGACTTAATACACCTGTTCCGTTAAGATGGCAAATTTCCGACTAGAATTTTTACAAACCGACTTGTTTAAGATAGGCTAAAATACACACCGTCTATCTAGCTTCTAATCGCTGAGGGGATAGCGTCCACACAATAATTAATTGTAAATAGTGGTAAAACGGCGGCGATCGCCGATTGACATAGCTACACTCAAAGCAAACTTACTCAATATCAGCAACTCCAAGGAGGAACTGCCTTTGTCTCGTCGCTACCTATTTTCCTCAGAATCAGTTACCGAAGGTCATCCTGATAAAATCTGCGATCAAATTTCTGACACTATCTTAGATGCATTATTGGCGCAAGACCCCACCAGCCGAGTCGCAGCCGAGGTAGTCGTTAACACTGGATTAGTCTTAATTACTGGTGAAATTACTAGCAAAGCTCAAGTTAATTATGTCAATTTAGCTAGACAAAAAATTGCTGAAATTGGCTACACCGATGCTGTCAATGGCTTTTGTTCCAATAGCTGTTCCGTACTAGTTGCCCTAGACGAACAATCGGCTGATATTGCTCAAGGCGTTGATGCAGCGCACGAAACTCGCGAAAAATCTAGTGAAGAAATATTTGATTCTACGGGTGCGGGCGACCAGGGGATCATGTTTGGTTTCGCTTGTAACGAAACCCCCGAATTAATGCCTTTGCCTATCAGCCTTGCCCACCGCATTTCTCGCCGTCTAGCCGCAGTACGGAAAACTGGTCAGCTGGCGTACTTGCGTCCTGATGGCAAAACTCAAGTTACAATTGCCTATGAAGACGGACGACCTATAGGAATTGATACGATTTTAATCTCGACTCAGCACGCACCGACGATTGGCGACATCACCGACGAGAAAGCAGTGCAAGCCAAGATTAGAGAAGACCTCTGGTCAGCGGTTGTAGAGCCAGTCTTTGCCGATATTGAGGTCAAACCAGATGCACAAACTCGCTTTTTAGTCAACCCCACAGGCAAGTTTGTCATTGGCGGTCCCCAAGGCGATTCCGGCTTAACTGGACGTAAAATTATTGTCGATACCTACGGTGGATACTCACGGCATGGTGGCGGTGCTTTTTCCGGTAAAGACCCCACTAAAGTAGACCGCAGTGCGGCTTATGCTTGCCGCTACGTGGCAAAAAATATTGTTGCTGCTGGTCTAGCTGACAAGTGCGAAGTACAACTAAGTTATGCGATCGGTGTAGCGCGACCCGTTAGCATTTTAGTAGAAACATTCGGCACTGGCAAAATTGACGAAGACCGTTTGCTGGAGTTAGTCCAACAGAATTTTGAACTCCGTCCAGCTGGGATTATCCACGCCTTCAACTTGCGTAACCTACCAGCTGAAAGAGGTGGTCGCTTCTATCAAGATGTTGCTGCCTACGGCCATTTGGGACGAAACGACTTAGACTTACCTTGGGAAAAAACCGACAAGGCAGACATCTTAAAGCAAGCACTAAATCAACCTGTTTCAGCGACAGTTTAACCAAACATAGGTAGTTCTTCAAGTAGAGACATTAAATCAATGTCTCTACTTTTTTTGTACCTACACATATCAGTAGGAGCGCACAGCTGTGCGCTCCTACCTGGGGATATTGCATTATTTCCCCCTTTCTAAGGGGGTTAGGGAGATCTAATATTGAGGCACAGAAGGATCGATTTCCTGACTCCAGGCAGTAATTCCACCCTTTACATTCGTCCCTTCAATCCCAGCTTGCTTCAAAATACCCAAAGCCTTAGCCGATCGCATTCCTGCTTTACAATGAGCAATTAGCCGATGACCGTTGAGTATTTCTTTTACCTTCTCCACACCTTCACCATTCTCAATATCTGGCAAAGGCACTAATACCGAACCGGGAATCTTCGCAATTTCATACTCGTGCGGGTTACGCACATCTAGCAGCACGAAATCATCAGCACCACTATCGAGTAACTGCTTCAATTCCTGTACCGTCATTTCTTGAATATCCATCTGCTGTTTTGCCTCCTCTGCTTTCGCTTGGGGAATCCCACAGAATTGTTCGTAATCTACTAACTTTTCAATTACCGGACGCACGGGATTGGGACGCAACTTCAACTCGCGGAACTTCATATCGAGGGCATTGTATAGTAACAAACGCCCGCTCAAACTCGTTCCTTTACCCAAAATGATTTTGACAGTTTCCGTTGCCTGAATTGTGCCAATGATGCCACACAGCACTCCCAGTACCCCACCTTCAGCGCAGGAAGGAACCATCCCTGGGGGTGGGGGTTCGGGATATAAATCGCGGTAGTTGGGACCTCCTTTATAGTTAAATACAGTCGCTTGTCCTTCAAATCGGAAAATGGAACCGTAAACGTTGGGCTTATCTAACAACACGCAAGCATCATTTACCAAATACCGTGTAGGAAAATTGTCAGTTCCATCAGTGACGATATCGTATGGTTTGAGGATTTCCAGCGCATTTTCCGAACTCAAGCGCGTTTCATAAAGGTCAACCTGACAATGAGGGTTGATCTCTAGAATTCGCTCTTTGGCAGATTCAATCTTCGGTTTACCAACCCAAGATGTGCCGTGAATCACCTGACGTTGTAAATTAGAGCGATCGACGATATCAAAATCGACAATACCGATACGTCCGATCCCTGCTGCTGCCAAGTACAGCAACAGAGGTGCGCCTAAGCCTCCCGTACCGATACACAGTACGCTGGCGGCTTTCAAACGCTTTTGTCCTTCTAGACCGACTTCCGGCAAAATCAAGTGGCGGGAAAAACGTTCGTATTCTTCTTGTGAGAGTTGGATTTCATCCAAATTGGGATTGAGCATAACAGTTTGATGGAAAGGAGCGGATTAACATCGTCTCCGGTTGATTACCATCATGAGGGGGTGATGGGGAGATGGAATCTATCTTGAATACAGACAGACCCTACATCGTATCTTAAATGGAAAAACACTCAATACGATCGCGATACAATTCTTAAATTTTGGTGCTTAAATTTGCGATCGCTAAATTAATTTTTCTACGACAATCTCTTCTGGTTGGAACTGATGGTTATCGTCAAGGCTCCAACTCAATACGTCTCCAGCCTTGCCTTGGAGAACTGAAACAATGATATACGAATAGGTCTGCCACGCACAGAGGCGATCGAATTCTGACGGGATTGCGGGATGGTTGGGATGGGAATGATAAACTCCAATAATATCAAGTTGGCGATCGCGTGCCTTTTTTTGCACTTTCAACATCACTTCTGGGGCGATCGTATAGTAAGTATTCTTCTCCGTGCCTAAATTCAGATTTGGCTCGATCGCTTGAAAATCTGCGGCGGCTGTTGGATTCCAAACATTTTCCGTGGCGATCGCCTCGACTAAAATTCTGTCATTCTGACTCAACTGACCCAGCAATAAACCACAGCACTCATGTGGATAAGTACTTTCTGCATGGCTACAAATCAGCCGCAAATGTTCGACCGTTAACCTAATACTCACGAGCCTTAAATTGACTTAGACTTTCTCTTGCAGTGCATCCAACACGGCATCATATATATCGCTACTACTAGCAATAATGCCCCGATTATTGAGCATCTTAGCATTAGCAGCAAACTCTAAAGGCTTACCATACATATCTGAAACACGACCACCAGCCTCTTCTAAAACGATTGCTCCCGCTGCGTGATCCCAAATATTTTCTCGGTAATCGGGATATTCTGCCCAAGGTAGTCGTAAATAAAGAGCAGCTTCACCCCTAGCAACTACAGCATATTTTGCCATGCTATCGATCGAGAGTGGCTTGAGAGTCATGCCAACTGCTTGCGCGATCGCTCGTTGTAAAGGCAAATTACCATGTCTTGACTCTACACTCTCGGTCGAACGGAAATGGCTTTTGTTTGCGGTTCTCGCCCCTAAAATTGGCTGAGAAACCCCACTATTTAAAGCGATTTGAGTTGTTCCCCGTCCCCTAACAGCTACAAATAAAACTCCCCGTTCGCTTTGTGGCTGATTCAAGTCTAGTGGTAATGCCGGACAACCCATCACCCCTAGCTTGACTTCTCCATCCTCAATCAAAGCGAGAGCGATCGCATATTGATCGCCGCGTAAAAACCCTTTTGTCCCGTCAATCGGATCTAGAGTCCAAAAGCGCTCGCCTACTTGACCGTTACCGCGATCGATCCACTCCAAGATAGTCTCAGCAGATGTTTCTGGAATATGTACCCGCACGTAAGATGCGATCTGTTCTAGTTGCTCAGACATATGCGGTTGGCGCAGCAACTTTGCATCTTCTTCCCCTACAACTGCATCTTGAGGAAAAGCTGCCGCGATCGCTTGACAGATAATTGCCTGAGCGCCTAAATCTGCAATTGTTACTGGGCTAAAATCTGGCTTTTCTATTGCAGCAACAAGACAATCGTTTTGAATTTGCGTGCAGAGTTTGATTGCTCGGATTACAGATGCGATCGCCACCTGTTTTTCTAATTCGTATGCCATCAGCTACTTCCTCAGACATATCATTCAGGCTGGATTATGACACATAGCTAGAAAGAGTGGTAGAGGCGCACGGCTGTGGACCCTTATGACAAACTCGTTAACTTAACTCTTTACAATCGGTTGCGAGTCTATATGAAATTTGACAATCTGCCGCTGACAAATGAGATGTGCGACGATCGAATCCACTGCCAACAAATTCTCAAAAGGACGGATTACTGGTGAAGGGTAAGCGTCGAGCTTGGTTTATGGCTTTATTCAGTCTATGTATGGCGATCGTCTTGCTACTACACCTACCGCTACAAGTAGCATCTCAGCCTCACCCTGTAGAAACTGAAGTGCGGGGAGTGTGGTTGACCAATGTTGACAGCGATGTTTTATTTTCCCGCGATCGCTTGAGCAAAGCTTTACAACGATTGGCAAAATTAAACTTCAACACGGTTTATCCTACCGTTTGGAATCGTGGCTATACTCTCTATCCCAGCTCTGTAGCAGAACGTACAATTGGGAGATTGCTCGATCCCAATCCGAAGCTGAAAGGAAGGGATGTTTTAGCCGAAATTGTCCAACAGAGTCACCAGCAAGGACTGAGCGTTATTCCCTGGTTTGAATTTGGGTTAAAAGCACCCGCCAATTCCGATCTCATCCGCCGTCATCCAGACTGGATTACCTATCGCCGCAACTCCCGCCGAATTTCTAAAGGAAATAAATATAACCAAGTTTGGCTTAATCCCTTTCATCCAATGGTGCAACGATTTATCGTCAACTTAGTTGCCGAGATTGTCTTAAAGTACGACATAGACGGTATCCAAATCGACGATCACTTCAGTTTGCCTATTGACTTAGGCTATGACACTTTTACTACCCGACTCTACCAGCGGGAAAATGGCGGTAAGAAGCCGCCTGCCAATCCTCGTCATCCGCAGTGGATGCGCTGGCGTGCTAATAAAATTACGCAGTTAATGACCCAAATTTATCAAGCGGTCAAAACTCGCAGACCTGATTGCCTCGTGACTTTAGCGCCAAATGCTCACGAATACGCTTACAACACGTCTTTACAAGATTGGCGTACTTGGGAAAAAAAGGGTTTGGTAGAGGAAGTTGTCTTACAAGTCTATCGAGACGATTTGAAAACTTTCGTTAAAGAAATAGAGCACCCAGAAATCAAAGCAGTCAGTAGCCGTATTCCTGTCAGTATCGGTATATTGGCAGGCTTGAAAAAGCGTCCTACTCCTATGAAGCGGATTGAACAGCAGGTTCAAGCAGTCCGTAATCGAGGATTTGCGGGAGTATCTTTCTTCTTCTACGAAAGTTTGGGCGATCGCGATTCTGCTTTCCAGTCCATGTTTCCTAACACTGTAGCGCGACCGCACATCTCCCACGGTTGGGCAGGGACTACTCAGGGAGTCAAGCAGTAATGTTCAATAATTCTTCAAACCCGTGTGTGGAGGGGGGAGGGAGAGAAGGCGAAAAGTTTTTTCTGCCAACTAGTTGACAAGAAAAGGGAGAGGTTGCTAGATTAGTAAAGCGCCACAAGAGAGGCAAGCCGAGAGGCGAGCACTTGTGAGGGCGACCGAACCTAGAAAAGAGTATAGTTTGAAAGCGCCAATAGCACAAGAGAGTTGGTGTCGAATTAGAAGAAACATATGTTGAGTTAAGGAAAAAAACGGAGAGTTTGATCCTGGCTCAGGATGAACGCTGGCGGTATGCTTAACACATGCAAGTCGAACGGGAAGTTTTCGGACTTCTAGTGGCGGACGGGTGAGTAACGCGTGAGAATCTGCCTTTTGGACGGGGACAACTGCTGGAAACGGCAGCTAAGACCGGATGTGCCGCAAGGTGAAATATTGTATAGCCAAAAGAGGAGCTCGCGACCGATTAGCTAGTTGGTGGGGTAAGAGCCTACCAAGGCTGCGATCGGTAGCCGGTTTGAGAGGACGACCGGCCACACTGGGACTGAGACACGGCCCAGACTCCTACGGGAGGCAGCAGTGGGGAATTTTCCGCAATGGGCGAAAGCCTGACGGAGCAATACCGCGTGAGGGAGGAAGGCTCTTGGGTCGTAAACCTCTTTTCTCAGGGAAGAATCAATGACGGTACCTGAGGAATCAGCATCGGCTAACTCCGTGCCAGCAGCCGCGGTAATACGGAGGATGCAAGCGTTATCCGGAATGATTGGGCGTAAAGCGTCCGCAGGTGGCACATCAAGTCTGCTGTCAAAGCCCCCAGCTTAACTGGGAAGAGGCGGTGGAAACTGGTGAGCTAGAGAGCAATAGGGGTAGAGGGAATTCCCGGTGTAGCGGTGAAATGCGTAGAGATCGGGAAGAACACCAGTGGCGAAAGCGCTCTACTAGGTTGCAACTGACACTGAGGGACGAAAGCTAGGGGAGCGAATGGGATTAGATACCCCAGTAGTCCTAGCCGTAAACGATGGATACTAGGCGTTTCTCGTATCGACCCGAGGAGTGCCGGAGCCAACGCGTTAAGTATCCCGCCTGGGGAGTACGCACGCAAGTGTGAAACTCAAAGGAATTGACGGGGGCCCGCACAAGCGGTGGAGTATGTGGTTTAATTCGATGCAACGCGAAGAACCTTACCAGGGCTTGACATGTCTGGAACCGTGGGGAAACTCATGGGTGCCGAAAGGAGCCAGAACACAGGTGGTGCATGGCTGTCGTCAGCTCGTGTCGTGAGATGTTGGGTTAAGTCCCGCAACGAGCGCAACCCTCGTGTTTAGTTGCCATCATTCAGTTGGGCACTCTAGACAGACTGCCGGTGACAAACCGGAGGAAGGTGGGGATGACGTCAAGTCAGCATGCCCCTTACGTCCTGGGCGACACACGTACTACAATGCTACGGACAACGGGAAGCCAACCAGCGATGGGGAGCAAAGCCCAGCAAACCGTAGCTCAGTTCAGATCGCAGGCTGCAACTCGCCTGCGTGAAGGCGGAATCGCTAGTAATCGCCGGTCAGCCATACGGCGGTGAATACGTTCCCGGGCCTTGTACACACCGCCCGTCACACCATGGAAGTTGGCCACGCCCGAAGTCATTACTCTAACCACTTGTGGAGGAGGATGCCGAAGGCAGGGCTGATGACTGGGGTGAAGTCGTAACAAGGTAGCCGTACCGGAAGGTGTGGCTGGATCACCTCCTTTACAGGGAGACCAACTTCAGTAACCAGTAACCAGCGACCAGCGACCAGTAAGATGCGTCACGGTACTGCCGGACAAGAGCTGGAAACTGAGGATATCCCGAGGTCGGACGACACCGACAAAACAGCTCGAGTGAAGCAACGCTTTCAAACTAGAACTGGTTCGGTAAGAGTGTTACCACCAGTAGGGGCTATTAGCTCAGGTGGTTAGAGCGCACCCCTGATAAGGGTGAGGTCCCTGGTTCGAGTCCAGGATGGCCCACCTCAACAGAACTCAGAATTGAGAGTGCACAAGTCGAAAGTAGCACAGACAACTTGTGGCAAGATGAACGGAAGATGATAGACTAGTCAAGTTGGGCAAAATTCAGCACTGTCTGCTGGGCGGACAACTGCTGGGTAGATTCCAGCGAGCACCTTGAAAACTGCATAGAGACAAGAGATAAAGTCAGGTAGAAAACCAAGTATTTGCGAAATTACTGGTCAAGCGAAACACAGCTGACGGTGGATACCTAGACACGCAGAGGCGAAGAAGGACGTGGCGACCGACGAAAAGCTTCGGGGAGCTGGCAGCAAGCAATGAGCCGAAGATATCCGAATGGGGCAACCCCAATGTACAGCCTGTTGAATCCATAGACAGGTATGAGCCAACCCAGCCAACTGAAACATCTTAGTAGCTGGAGGAAAAGAAATCAAACGAGATTCTCCCAGTAGTGGTGAGCGAAAGGAGAAGAGCCTAAACCAGAGTACTTGGTATTCTGGGGTAGTGGGACAGCGACATGGAAGCACGAGGCTAGACGAAGCGATTGACAAATCGCACCAAAGAGGGTGATAGTCCCGTAGTCGAAAGTTGAAGTGATACTAGCTGAATCCCGAGTAGCTAGGGACACGGGAAATCCCTAGTGAATCAGCCGAGACCACTCGGTAAGGCTAAATACTACTGCGTGAGCGATAGAGCAACAGTACCGCGAGGGAAAGGTGAAAAGAACCCCGATAAGGGGAGTGAAATAGAACATGAAACCGTCAGTTGACAAGCAGTGGAAGGATGATTCAACGTCCGACTGCGTGCCTGTTGAAGAATGAGCCGGCGAGTTATAGTCACTGGTATGGCTGATAGCCACAGCGAAAGCGAGTCTGAAGTGGGCGAATTTATCAGTGTATATAGACCCGAACCTGGGTGATCTAACCATGGCCAGGATGAAGCTTGGGTAACACCAAGTGGAGGTCCGCACCGACCGATGTTGAAAAATCGGCGGATGAGCTGTGGTTAGGGGTGAAATGCCAATCGAACCCAGAGCTAGCTGGTTCTCCCCGAAATGTGTTGAGGCGCAGCGGTAAGTAATAATTGCTGGGGGTAAAGCACTGTTTCGGTGCGGGCGGCCTCAAGCTGTACCAAATCGAGACAAACTCAGAATACCAGCAACAATCTTACTAGTGAGACGGTGGGGGATAAGCTTCATCGTCAAGAGGGAAACAGCCCAGACCGCCAGCTAAGGTCCCCAAATCAAAGTTAAGTGGCAAAGGAGGTGGGAGTGCACAGACAACCAGGAGGTTTGCCTAGAAGCAGCCATCCTTGAAAGAGTGCGTAATAGCTCACTGGTCAAGCGCTCCTGCGCCGAAAATGAACGGGACTAAACTTTGTACCGAAGCTGCGGACTTGTAGCGATACAAGTGGTAGGGGAGCGTTCTGCGATAGGGTGAAGCACTAGCGGCAAGCAGGTGTGGACGAAGCAGAAGTGAGAATGTCGGCTTGAGTAGCGCAAATATTGGTGAGAATCCAATACCCCGAAACCCTAAGGGTTCCTCCACAAGGCTCGTCCGTGGAGGGTTAGTCAGGACCTAAGGCGAGGCCGAACGGCGTAGTCGATGGACAACGGGCGAACAATCCCGTACTGAAGATTAGTTGTGCAGAGGGACGGAGAAGGCACGCACCAGCCGAATGTTGGTTATCGGCGCAATTAACCGAGGCGATGAGAAGCGGCGAAAACGCTTCGAGCTGGGGTTAAGAGACCGAGGGTCTACGGACCCGAAGTGGTAGCGGTCAAGCTTCCAAGAAAAGCTCTAAACACGTTAACTAATCGACACCTGTACCCAAAACCGACACAGGTAGGGAGGTAGAGAATACTAAGGGGCGCGAGATAACTCTCTCTAAGGAACTCGGCAACATGGCCCCGTAACTTCGGAAGAAGGGGTGCCCAAGAAATTGGGTCGCAGTGAAGAGATCCAGGCGACTGTTTACCAAAAACACAGGTCTCCGCAAAGTCAATAGACGAAGTATGGGGGCTGACGCCTGCCCAGTGCCGGAAGGTTAAGGAAGTCGGTCAGGGACTCGTTCCTAAAGCTGGCGACCGAAGCCCCGGTGAACGGCGGCCGTAACTATAACGGTCCTAAGGTAGCGAAATTCCTTGTCGGGTAAGTTCCGACCCGCACGAAAGGCGTAACGATCTGGATGGTGTCTCAGAGAGAGACTCGGCGAAATAGGAATGTCTGTGAAGATACGGACTACCTGCACCTGGACAGAAAGACCCTATGAAGCTTTACTGTAGCCTGGAATGGTGTTCGGGCTTTGCTTGCGCAGAATAGGTGGGAGGCGTGGAATTACTCCTTGTGGGGAGTAAGGAGCCGCAATGTGAGATACCACTCTGGCGAGGCTAGAATTCTAACCCACGACCGTAACTCCGGTCGGGGAACAGTTTCAGGTGGGCAGTTTGACTGGGGCGGTCGCCTCCTAAAGTGTAACGGAGGCGCGCAAAGGTTCCCTCAGGCTGGTTGGAAATCAGCCGCAGAGTGTAAAGGCAAAAGGGAGCTTGACTGCAAGAGTGACAACTCGCGCAGGGTGGAAACACGGCCTTAGTGATCCGACGGTAGTGAGTGGAAGCGCCGTCGCTCAACGGATAAAAGTTACTCTAGGGATAACAGGCTGATCTCCCCCAAGAGTCCACATCGACGGGGAGGTTTGGCACCTCGATGTCGGCTCATCGCAACCTGGGGCGGAAGTACGTCCCAAGGGTTGGGCTGTTCGCCCATTAAAGCGGTACGTGAGCTGGGTTCAGAACGTCGTGAGACAGTTCGGTCCATATCCGGTGCAGGCGTTAGAGTATTGCGAGGAGCCTTCCTTAGTACGAGAGGACCGGGAAGGACGAACCGCTGGTGTACCAGTTATCGTGCCAACGGTAAACGCTGGGTAGCCAAGTTCGGAGCGGATAACCGCTGAAAGCATCTAAGTGGGAAGCCCACCTCCAGATGAGTACTCTCATGAAGTCAATTCAGTAAGGTCACCCACAGAACATGGGTTGATAGGTCAGTGGTGGAAGTGCAGTAATGCATGCAGCCGACTGATACTAATAGACCGAGGGCTTGACCACCGCAATGAGGAATTTCTCCCACGACTTAATTCTCTTGTCTATGCAGTCTTCAGGGTGATGCCGTAGTGATACAGCCATCAGTCATCCAGTAGAAACACTGGTCACTGGTCACTGGTCACTGGTCACTGATAAGTTTCCTGGTGCGCATGGCGTTGTGGACCCACTCTGAATCCATCCCGAACTCAGGTGTGAAACGCGACTGCGGCGACGATACTCTGGGGGTTGCCCCACGGGACAATAGCTCCGCGCCAGGTCGATTTTTTCTATCATACAAAGCCCTCTTTTCATATAGATAAAGGGGGCATTATTTTTTTAGTCTTTCTCGTCAAGTTCTAAGTCTATACATTATGTGTCAACTTGAGGAAAACGTCAATATAACTTGACTTAAGCGATCGCCTCTACCGATTTTTGTGCCTCGCAGTGCAATCCGTGGGCAATCCGAAACATTTCTTGCCCGACGTGCAAATAACGTTCATCATAGTTAAGCGGAAAGTAGGCTAATTCATCTAATCCATCCGCTACTTGATTAATACAGTAATAAAGATGCGCTGCTGCTTTGCCCATACTGGGAGGATTTGGCATTGAGCGGAATGTCTTTTGAGCTTGTTTCAGCCAGTCCTTACAATCGACAATGTAAGCCTGAAACTTGTCTAAAAGTTCGTCATCAAACGGATCGGCAGATAATTCTTCAATTTGTTGTTCTAAAGAGTTTAGGATTCGACATAGCGATCGATTAACAGGTTGATAAACTTGTTGCATCCATATTTCTATTTGCTCGTCAGCATCTCTACCACTGGGACGATGTTGGTAGGAAGATCGAGCGTTTGGGCGTTGGGACGATCGCTGTTGTGTGGTAGTTGAATAAGGCGCTCGCTTTGGCGTACTTACTCCTAATTGGCGATCGTACTGCCGACGACTTTGAACGTCGCTCAACACTTCATAAGCAGCGTTAATCTGAATAATCCAATCGCGATCGCCTGTCTTAGGATTCGTGTCGGGATGAAATTGCTTCACCAAGTGGCGATAGGCAGATTTGATCTCCGCTTGGCTGGCATTAGGTTGAATTCGTAGGGTTTCGTAGTGATTTGAGTGAACCATTCAATCACTTTAGCGTTAACTAACCGTGGCGGGTAGTCTCGGCTCAAGATCTTGAAACAATGGCGTACTCAAGTAGCGTTCGCCAAAGCTGGGCTGAATCATCACAATTAGCTTATCTTTATTTTCTGGACGCTGAGCTACCCGAACTGCCGCAGCCAGAGCCGATCCAGAAGAAATCCCCGATAGCAACCCTTCTTCCTTTGCCAAACGCCTACCGTAGGCGATCGATTCTTCATCAGTTACGGTAATGACTTCATCAATCAAGTCTACTTTCAAGACTTGCGGTATGAACCCAGCTCCAATTCCTTGAATTTTGTGGGGTCCTGGACGACCTCCCGATAGTACGGGACTGTTAGCTGGTTCGACTGCAATCGCTTTAAACCTGGGTTTTCTGGCTTTAATAACTTCCGCTACTCCAGTAATTGTTCCACCAGTGCCAACACCAGCAACTAAAATATCCACCTGACCATCTGTATCTTGCCAAATTTCTTCAGCCGTTGTCTCTTTGTGAATTTTCGGGTTAGCAGGGTTGCGGAATTGCTGCAACATGTAAGCATTCGGCGTTGATTCCACAATTTCTTGTGCCCGCCGAATTGCACCACTCATCCCTTCGATGCCTGCCGTCAGTTCTAACTCTGCTCCATAAGCCCGCAGCATAGCTCGACGTTCGGCACTCATAGTTTCCGGCATCGTCAAAACTAACTGATATCCCTTTGCTGCTGCTGCCATTGCCAGAGCAATACCTGTGTTACCGGAAGTTGGTTCGACTAAAATCGTTTTGCCAGGGGTAATCAATCCCTCCTGTTCGGCAGCACTAATCATGCTGATGCCAATCCGGTCTTTAACCGAAGCGGCGGGGTTCATGCTTTCCAGTTTTACGACAATTTGGGCAACACAACCTTCAGCTTGCGGAATACGATTCAACTGTACTAGAGGAGTACGACCGATGAGTTCTGTAATATTTTGGGCAATATGCATAGTTTGTCCTTTGTCAGTTGTCATTTATCATTCGCGAGCGGCAATAGTAATTCCACTACTCACTACTCATTACTCACTGGCAATCAGATATAGTACATAATATCGAGTTGTCGTCTGGCAGCTATCTGTTCGCAAAGATTTTGTAAGGTATGCTGCTGCAAGACCAGATTTGCCGCTTGTCGAGCTTCATGCCAAATCTCATGCACGACAGCAGTTTCTAACGTTCTAGGCTTACTTTCTTCTTCAGTAGCTCTTGCTTCTATACCTTCTAAGCAGACCAAAACCTCTAGTAAAGTAATTTTCCAAGGTTCTCGCGCTAGGATATAGCCCCCCTTGGCTCCCCGTTGGCTTTTGACTATACCACCGCGTCTTAAGGTTGCCAGGAGTTGCTCTAAGTAGCGGTCTGGAATGTTTTGTTGAGCTGCTATTTGCCGAATTTGCAAGGGTTCACCGCTTTGGTAGCGAGCTGCTAGCTCCGAGAGGGCAAGCAGAGCATATTCTGATTTACACGACAGTTCCACAAGCTAGTTCCAAGAAGTTGAAGGATATTTTAATTTTTGGTCTTAACTCCTCTATTATACCCCGGTTCTCCACTGGGGTTTGATAGATTTGTGATTTGTCACTTGTGATTTGTCAAGGGGTTCATCAAATGACAAAAGACAGATGACGAATGACCAACAAAAAACCCCGCTGCGATCGCGGGGTATGATGATTGAGAAAACGACTGATTCCAGAACTAAGAATCACTCAAATTAGTCACTTACCAAAACTTAGAAGTTAAATGTTGTGCGAAGCGTACCGATGATTGCATCTTCATCGCTACCAGTTTGACCAACTCGATTGAGCCAAATCACACCAGGAGTGACGGAAATATTATCGGTAAGTTGGTAACGATAGAACCCTTCAACGTGGAGACCATATTCATTACTGAAATCTCTCACGCCAGGAGCGTCCAAGGATGTCAAGGTAGGTTGCACGCCCGCAAAAATACCTAACAAGTTACCTTCTTTACCCAGGTCAGAGAAAGCTACACCGCCACCAAACGACCAGATATCACCATTACCACGACCGATGAGAGTAGCGTTGGTGTAAGACCCGAAGCCGCTGAGCGAGATGGTATCGCTTAATCTGAAAGAACCAGAAAGACCGTAGGAGTTAGAGGAGATTGGGACAGTATCAGCGCCCACAGCGGCACCTAGAAGCCTGGAAGGATTGTTTGCTTCCAGCGTACCAACAACACCAGTACTACCAGCGTAATTAAAGATATCGGAGTTTTCATCGTCATCTGGATCGAGATTACCCAGGGAAGCTCCAGTATTGTAAGCGTTGACGTAAGTTGCTGCTAGGGCGATGCGATCGCCAAAGTTGAAGTTCAACTGCCCTAATGCGGCATAATCACCGTTAAACAAGCCAGCCCCTTGACTTGGATCTTGAGCATTTCTAGCAAAATATCCAGCCGTGATACTAGGCTTAAAACCACTGGCTTCGCCAAAAGGAGCGATGTTGATACCCAAACCGGCACCACCACCAATCCGATAGATCGGGTTTTCGGAAGCAAAGGTAGATATTGCCCCACGACCACCATCAAAGTCTTCAAAGAAGGGGTTGTTGGTAGGAGCGTAGTCAGCGTGAACGCCTCCCGCTGCGGCTAGATAGGCTCTGGAGTTTTCGCCAATTGGGAGTTTAAAGTCGTAAGCTGCCCAATCTACAACAACATCGTTACCGTTGTCTGCTGGGTTGAAAGTAAGAGTGTTTTGGTAAGTATCTTCACCCACATCTAAGCGGGTCGCATTACCAGCTGATAAACGAGTGTGAAGGATATCGCTACCAGTAAAACTGGTTTGGAAGTCCAGCCGCACCCGATCCTGGAAAACGGTATTCGCATCGGTATCTCCGCCGAAAGCATCGCTGACAGCAGCAACCACTTCGCCTACGAGTTTAGTGGTAGTCGAGAACTGATTTGCCTCTAGTTCTGCGACGTTAGCTTCTAGACTGTCTACTCGTCCGCGCAGAGTTGCCAGTTCCGCAGAGAATTCTTCTTGCAATCTTTGCAGGGTAGCTAAGTCTTCCTTGCGGACTTGATCGGCTGTTCCAGCAGCAATCAATTCGTTAACGCGATCGAGGGCGGCGTTCAAACCTGCGGCAAACTCATAACGAGTCATGGCACGGTTACCTCGAAACGTGCCATCAGGATAACCTGCAATCACGCCATAGCGTTCTACCAAAGATTGCAAGGCTTGGAATGCCCAATCTGTAGGCTGCACGTCCGATAGTTGAGAAACTGAGGTGACTTGCGCGATATTGTTGCGATCGCCGCGACCTTCATTACCATAACGGTTGATTTCGGAAATTGTATTGTCAGTTTCAGGGGCAGCAGGGGCAGTTGGCACTTGTTGTGCGATTAGCGTTCCCTGTGGTTTTGTAACGCCACTATTGACAATACTTGTCTCTTTGGTTTCAATAGCAGCATTAAGTTCTGAAACTGCTGGAGCGCTGCTTGGTGTAGCAGCGATTGCCGACGTTGAAACTGCGAGTGCAGCAGTCAGCCACGCTGGGCTGAGAATCACGGCTTTCCACAATAACTTAGACATATTCCTTTTTTCCCTCACACCTTTAATCAATCGATATACATAACTGTTACCTTCATCTTGCGATCGCGGTACAGCTAGTTTACTAGTATCTGTAGATTAAGATACTTCATATTTAGTTTAACTCTGTTCTCGAATAGTGCAATACTCGATCTAAAAAAAGATTAATAAAATCCAAACAATCCTATCTCAATCCAATCTCCATCTAAGCTTCAGCAAAATTTGCTACACAGCTCTACAGTCCATCTGAGTGACAGTTGAAATAGTGTCACTCAAAAGTTTACTTTCCACTTGCTTTGAACTAAACGTAGTCAGCGCGATGATTGTTATGCGAGCTGCTGAAAGTATTGTTATTAGTGTCAGTTTAAGCACAAATTTGAAGCAATCGGATTTTGCGATCTTCTTACCCTCAACCTTAACAAATTTTAAAATACTTTTTTTTCTATGTAATATATAAGTCAATTTAAATTATAGTTTATCTATCTTTAAAGAAGATAACAAATTGTCAAAATTATTGCAGTAGCATGACCGTTATGCTTAAGAATAATAAGTAAGAGATGATGGCTTGCTAAGCTGCTTGAGCTAACTGAAAAAAGCAAATTCTAACCCACTCATCCATTAAAAAGTATAAAAACTAGACGCAATTCACTACCGGGTTAAATCAATGATTGAAAAAATTTTGCTTGCTGTCTCAGGACTGGGACACGCAGAAGAAATGCTCAAGAATTTGAAAGAGATTCCATCGATCGCACAGGCAAAAGTAACTGTTTTACATGTAGTTCCTTCCCAAGCAACTTCTGCTGGAATGACAAGCAAGCTAGAGGAAGGTAATAAAATTATCACAAATGCTGTGGAGTACTTAGGGTTAGATCCTAGTCGAACTATCACTATGCTGCGACAGGGAGAACCCAAAGACGTAGTATGTCAAGTAGCAGATGAGATTGATGCTGACTTAATTATTATGGGTTCGCGAGGACTCAAGCGGTTGCAAGCAATTTTATCTAACTCTGTCAGTCAATACGTATTTCAGTTATCCTCGCGTCCTATGTTGCTGGTGAAGGATGACATTTACGTAAAAAAAATCAACCGCATCATGGTAGCTTATGACGGTTCCGATGCGGCAAAACAATGCTTGCAGTTAGCTCTATTTTTGCTGAGAGATATTAAAGGCAGTCAGCTAGTCTTAGCATACGTGAATAAGGATTTAAGCGGGAAACAAGGAGAAGTCGCCCTAGCAGCAGCAGAAAAAGATCCAGTTTTGGCTGGGGCGATCGCTGAAGCGAAAAAACAAGGAGTGCAAACCCGCTGCGTCACTAGTATGGGCAAGCCAGGCGAAGAAATTTGCCGCTTAGCTGAAGATATGTCTGTAGACTTACTAATGCTGGGTTCACCCGATCGCCGTCCATCCGTGGCTAAAAGTTTTGTTGACATCGATCGCTTAATTGGCTCATCGCTATCAGATTACGTTCGTGTCAATGCTACGTGTCCCGTGCTGTTAGCGCGGACGGTTGGTTGAAGAGCGAGAAGAGAAAGTCGCAAAGCAAGACAAGTCACAATTCAATCCTACACCCCGTGAACTAATAACTAAAAACCTCTGTAGAAATAACTACAGAGGTTTTGTTTTTGATTCAAAGCAATTGACAAAACAGTGATGATTAATCTTTTTTTCCTTCGCGGCTAGCGGTTTGGATGTAAAGAATGATTAAAAATACAGATGGAACTAGCACAAATAAAATGCTTGCCACAAAGCCTAAATCGTTTACTTGCATCGCCAGAAAGCCTCTTTTATACGGGGGTTTGACTCTTTCAGGATATCATCAATGCGTGACACAGAGGGAGGGGCGAGTCAGCGACCAGTTATCAGTTATCAGTTATTAGTTATCAGTGGTGCGTGGCTAGTGACTGGTGGCTAGTGTTATTCTCTCCCTCTGCTCCCCTGCTCCCCTGCTCCCCTGCTCCCCTGCTCCTCTGCTCACTGCTCCCTCATTTCGGTTTAGTCACAACGCTAACTGGTCCGTTGACTAAAGTTTGACAAGCAAGACGATAGTTAGCTGGCTTTTTCTTCAGTTTTT
The DNA here is from genome assembly GCF_032860985.1 of Chroococcidiopsis sp. SAG 2025. Taxonomy (GTDB): domain Bacteria; phylum Cyanobacteriota; class Cyanobacteriia; order Cyanobacteriales; family Chroococcidiopsidaceae; genus Chroococcidiopsis. Next base: position 2,857,783 of record NZ_JAOCNC010000001.1, on the reverse strand, counting down.
TGTTTTCAACTGGAGTACGGGGTGAGAGATTTTCTATACCTTCAACAATCTCTACGATACAAGTACCACATTGACCATAGCCGCCGCAGTTCATCATTTTGCCCCAAGTCGTATAGAGATCGATACCATTTTCTAGAGCTTTGATGCGGAGGTTTGCCCCATCAGCGGCGATCGCCTCCCGATTTTCTTGCACAAATTTGATGTTAGCCATAGCTGCTCTCTTTACCTGGGTTTCTGTCTCTCCGCCCTGCATCATATACTTTGCTGAAACAAAAATCGATACGTCTTGTTAATTATGTTAAATGATTGCGAAATTTTATGAATAATTTTTCTAAATAGTCTCATGGCAAATTGCGACGGCTAGCAGCAAACCTCAAGTATCGATAAATACACCAGGCGATCGCTCCAGGAATCGAATTGAGTACCGAGCGACTCGCGATGAACCAGATATTTTCTGGTTCGAGTAGCTGGACCGGATGTAAAGGGCTAAGAGTTCTGACAAGCAGAAAAAAGCCAAAAATTGCGTTACCACCAAGCATCAGGGCAAACACAACCAAACCTCTTTGCCAGTGGCGATGCATAGCTGTCATGCCAGAAATAAGGATAATTGATGGTTGATGCTGCACCCGCCGCCAACATTCTTCCATGCGCCAAAAGAGCCAGAGCAAAAATGGAAATAGTAAGTAACTCAAAAGATTTATTGGTGGATTGTAGCGCCAAGCACTAGAAAATATATTAACTAGGGCGTGGCAGATAATAGCGTTTATTAGGAAGTAGTGCGTGGTGTGGTGGTAATTGGTAATTGGTAGTTGGTCGTTACTCCCCTGCTCCCAGCTCGTCCCTGCTCCCTGCTCTCTTGCTAGGGCATAGCCAAAAGCTGCTGAGAACATAGCATGAATGGGAGTACCGATCGCACGCTCGAATACAGTTGCTACGCCATTGGATAAATAAACCCAGCTTTCTTGGGCAGTGAATCCTAGAGCGATCGCGATCGTCTGGATAAAAATAGAGAGAGCAGGCGATCGCCCGTTACCTCTACGTCCTGCCAACCATAGAAAAGTAATGACTCCAGCTAACTTACATCCCTCTTCAATTGGGGCAATAAACACCAACTGACGTACAGCTACACCAGCAAGAGTGCGAGTAAATCTTTGCCAATCTTCCCACTGGCTGGTGAGATGCTCGAATATCCACTCTAGACCCAGAGCGATACTACCAAAAATTGCGCCCCAACCGAAGCACAGTAGTAATAGAAACAGGGGAGGTGGTGCAGTTGCCCGACGATAGTAATAAATCAGTAGCAATAGTGGCGGAATAACTGCATTTAACAGTGACCAGTTATCAGTTCTCAGTGACCAGTGACTCCTGACCAGTAAGTGATTTCTCCTTTGCTCCTAGTCTCCTGTGCTTCCTCTGCTCTCTTCTCTCCCTTGTCCCCTCTGCTAGCATCTAGCTTCTCACCTGAGACACAATCGTCCGGTGGCGGGGGCTGTTGCAGGTGATAGTAGGTGGATGGAAACCTGCTGCTACAATTGCTTGAGCAATATCCAACGTGAAATATTCGTCTAGATATGGCTCGGTACTTTTGAGTAGCGTCAAGATGTAGGGTGGCATCTGGGCATAAATTGCTGACTGGGGATTCATGTCCATAATTGCCAAATATCCACCTGGACGCAATAACCGCTGCATCTCCTGCAATATCTGCCGCGTGGCTGACTGAGGCAATTCGTGACAGACGAGAAAAATCGAAACGAGATCGTAATTTGCCTCTGGTAGTCCTGTTGCTTCTGCGGCAGCGTGTACCCATTCGATTTCGCTCTGGTTTTGCTGCTGCGATCGCTGATGGGCAACGGCAAGAAAATAGGGTGATAAGTCTAAACCAGTAATTTTGGCTTGGGGATAGAGTGCTTTTAGAGCAAATGTACTCATACCCACGCTACAGCCTACATCAAGAATTGCTTGTGGGTTTTGAGGAAGTTGGCTTTTGACAATTTCATGATAGCTCTGACGAAGTTTAGCATCGCCAGCCGCGCCTGCATCAGACCAAATTCCTGCATGAACGGCACGCGCAGCGACTTCTACCTCAAAAGCTGCATCCCAACTGAGATTGCCTTGTTCGTAAGCGTGGAAAGAGCAGCAATAATACTCGGGATATTGCAATTGAGGATTGTATACCTGTTGCCAGTGGCTTTCCCATGCTTGAGAGCGTAATTCTCGGACTGTTTTTGTCCAGGGTACGCCGATTTTCTCTGCTCGTTTCACCATCATTTGCCGTGCTTGATGCTTAGCTAAGTTAGCTAGAGGCTGAATTGCCAGCACGGTGTTTACCAAGCGGGAACCTAGTCCCGTAGCAGTATTTGCAGCAACGGTCATGAGTAAGAGTTAAAACAATTGGTTTTTTTATAAACATTTCTGGTTGGCTAAAAGCCAACAGGCATTTCTGGTTGGCTAAAAGCCAACAGGCATTTCTGGTTGGCTAAAAGCCAAGCAATACTGCAATTTTGCAAGCTTTGGATCTTATGAGATAGGGGTGCGATCGCACCTATGTTTATCTTGCTCAACTCAGGATTAACCCAGGTTCCGAGTCTCAATTGTAGTTGTTAGGCGATCTAATGCTCCTGTCAATCTCTCTTGGGCAATAACAGCAGGATCGGGTGGTGCAGCTTCAGCAGCTTCTGGACTGCGGAAAAATCGGCGCTGGGATTTTTCAAAGGCACGGATGATTAAGAAAAGACAAAAAGCAATGACTAAAAAGTTGAGGATAGCTGCTACAAATACACCGTATTTGATGCCATTGACCGATAAATTTTGTAAATCTTGAACGTTAGCAGCCTGCAATGCCGGATTGAGAATTACGGGCGTAATAATATCTTCTACGAAAGAGGTAACGATCTTGCCAAATGCGCCACCGATAACAACTGCAACTGCCAAGTCAATGACGTTGCCGCGCATGATAAACTTGCGAAAATCTGCCCAAAAACCGCCATTACTACGTGCCATAAATTTGTCAATCCCCTTTTATGTAGAGATTTGATGTTTAGATGAGGATTATACAAGCTTTTTGGGTTTTTGCTCAAATGCGATCGCGCTAATTGTTACAAATGCTACATTTCATAGTTAAACTTTAGAAACAGCCGGACAACCCTGCACGTACCACCGCCAAGGTAGATCTACACCTTGAGATAGTCCGATCCGCGTTGTCTGGACGACCGCAAATTCTTGCTGACGTTGTTCGAGCCATAGCGGTTGTCCTGGTTGTAATATAGTTCCGTTTAAGCCGCGATCGATCTGCAAAACACGACATAGTTTACCTGGTCCAGCCGCTAGACGGTGCAAGTTTTCTTTACTGCCGATTTCCCAGCCACTAGGCAAGCACTCCAGTTGTAAAGCGCGAATGAGTACGGCACTAGGAATTCCTTCGCAGTCCGTGACGACATTCAGGCAGTGGTACATGCCATAGATTTGATACACGTATGCTCTCCCTGCCATGCCAAATACAACTTGATTGCGCGGGGTGACACGCCGATAGGCATGAAAAGCTGGATCTCCAGGAGCATAAGCTTCTGTTTCGACGATCGCTCCCCTGAGAATTTGTCCAGACGGCAATTGCCTAACTAAAGTGCAGCCAAGTAATGCTGGTGCAACTTCAGTAGATGGACGGGTTAGGGTAGAAGGTTCTAAAATCTGATGGAAGAGAGTCAATTTACCAGCAATTATTTATTTACAATTGAACGGATGAAGGCTGTTAGCGATCGCCCGATCGCGCTCTGCTAATATCCCCAGGGTAGAAGTCTCTCGACTTCAGATCGTTGTGCTTGTCGAGATTAAAAAGAGGAATAATCAAGAAATGGATATCAAACTTGTCTTAGTAGGATTAACGGTTGTATTTACTGTTTGTTGCCTATTTTTTGGCACGAAAAACGGATTTTACGATTCAGACAACTACCACGGTAACGGCTCCGCCCATTAACAGCGACCAGTGACCAGTGACCAGTGAAGAAAGGGTGTAGGGTGTAGGGTGTAGGGTGTAGGGTGTGAGGAATTTTGAATGCGCGAATTTTGAATTGATCCCTCAGCTCCCTCAGCTCTGTTCCCCGACTCCCGACTCCCTAAACCCTAGTTTCTCTTCGCCGATCGCCTCATTCATGACCTAAATTATCTTACAATTCATCGTTTCATATTTATCGCTGCGCTCCAACAGCGGCATTAGGTTCGAGTGGAGGGGAAGATGAGCGATCGCATGTCAGCATCCTCTATGCCTGTAGGGGAAGCAAATTCAGAACTAGAATGCTTTCCCTATGGTGTGAAGCATGGGGATGAAGGTGTCTGTTTGATGGTCAAGATGGGACCGTACCGCATTCTGCTCGATTGCGGATTGACAGACATTTCTGTTTTACAACCGGGGCTAGAACAGCCTAAGTCTCATGGTTTACTTGTCGCTACCAACTTGCCAGTAGACCTAGTTCTATGCAGTCATGCTCATCCCGATCATGCTAAAGGTTTACTATCCCTGCATCGCGCCTTTCCGCAACTGCCAATTTATGCCAGCGAAGCAACCACTCGTCTGCTACCGCTAAATTGGTTAGATGAGGATGGAAAGATACCGCAATTTTGTCAAGCGCTACCTTGGCGATCGCCTGTGGAATTTCAGGATGGATTGACGGCTGAATTATATCCTGCCGGACACTTACCAGGGGCAGCAGCCATTCTCCTTACCTACACGACTGGACGGCGCACTTATACAGTGTTTTACACGGGGGACTTTTTCTTATCTAACTCTCGCCTGGTGGAAGGTTTACCTTTAGAGGAGTTACGCGGTTTAGAACCAGATGTATTAATTATCGAAGGAACCTACGGCACGGCACGTCATCCGCACCGTCGCAACCAAGAAAATCAACTGGCTGAAAGAATTAATCGGGCGATCGCCAGTTCGTATTCCGTCCTTTTGCCTACATCGACTCTAGGTCTAGGTCAGGAAATCCTCATGCTGTTGCGCAGCCATCACAACTTTACCGGACGCAACCTCGATATTTGGGTTGATGGCAGTGTGGCTCAGGGCTGCGATGCCTATTTAGAATTACTACCACATTTCCCCACAGCAGTACAAAACTTTGCCAAACATCAATCTTTATTTTGGGATGAAAAGGTACGCCCGCGAGTCCGCCGCCTACCACTCGAACAGCGAGGAATTGTCGGTCAATCGCCCTGTATTGCGATCGCAGATAATGTTACCGATTTAAGTCAATACTGCCAACCCAACACGGGACCCTGGTTAGTTCTTCTACCTGAAAATCCTGGTCATCCTAACGAGTTTCAACCCTCACTCCTCACTCCTCACTCCTCACCCCTGGTAGAGGTAGAAACCTACTTGCTAGCACAGCACAGCGATGGTCCTGGCACGACTCAGCTCATTCACAACCTACGACCGAAGCACGTGATTTTCGTTCATGGCGCGCCAACTTATCTAGCTGACTTAGCTAGCCTGGAAGAATTACGTAACCGCTACCACTTACATTCTCCAGCCGTTGGCACGCTTGTCGATTTACCCATCGGCGATGTTTTCGTTCAACCAGCTGCTCCAGAAACGAATTATGAAGGAGAACTTAACGAATTAGGTACTGTCGTAACTATTACCCTGCCTGATGCCATTACCGCCGATCCTCGCTGGCGCAATTTTGCCGATACGGGCTTAGTGGAAGCTCGCTGGCAAGGTGAAGACCTAGTTTTGCGGGGCTTGTCGCCCCGCGAGTTGATGAATCAAAATGGCGCTCGCTTAGCCTGGACGGATTTGAACTGCTGCGCTACCTGCAAATTCCAGCGCGGACAGCGCTGTTGGAACCCAGAGTCGCCCTTATTTGGCTTCAAGGTTACACCGGATGGCTACTGCCCTGCCTACGAACGCCAAGACGAATGAAACAAGACGAATAAAACAAGTAAAGGCGTTTTAGATAACGCCTTTACTTATTAGAACTTATTCAGGATTAGAATCAGTAAAGCGATTGCGAATGCGCTCTGCTTCAGGGCAGTCGTCAGAAACTAAGGGTTCGGCATTGCCTCGCGGTACAGAAGCTAGCTTCTGAGTCACTGCACCAATGCTTTCTAGGCGAACCATCTCCTCCCAAGAACAGATTTCGTCCTCTTCTTCAGTTTCATATCTGAGAGTGACTAAATCGCCTTCGATATCGATGATGCGGGCTTTCTCGATCCAGCGTTGCTGATCCCGCAAGAAGATACATACTTCACGCCCATCGCAACACAGTTGATAAATCTTGCGGTGTAGCATTTATTGCTTCTACCTTTCTCAACGTCGTTATACCTGTGGACTGTTGGGCTAAACCCTACTATATAATACCCAGTTTGAGCTACTTAACTTTACTCCAATTTGGCAATTATATGTTTGTGTTTCAGTTTTTGCTTGTATTTCAGTTTCATATTATATTTCGGCCGCCAGCTATTGATTGAAACTACTACTGAGTCTAGCGGACACAAAGAAGCTTATTAGAAACTTCATCTGTCATTAGCAGCGTTTCGCTTATCCTCGCACTCCGACCGATATCAGTGGCTATCGACCGCGCTACATGCATTAAGCAACTTGGAAATTTTTGTACCACCTTTACGCTAGACGTTTACTTAAACGAATTATGCCTTTCCCTCTGCCTCCTCGGCTTGAGTGGCATCCCTCTAAGCGTCAGTTCGAGAAAACTCGACTTTATCAGCTCGATCTATTTTAATCAATTTTAACTCATTCTTTAGCATCTCATCAGCTTGAATAGAGAAAAATCAGGGTTTTCTATAAATCTTCCTCGCTCTTTTGCGCCATTTGACTGGTCATTTGTCATTTGTCATACCCTACGGGAAGGGCTTCGCCCTACGTCATTTGTCATTTGTCGCTGCTCGTGCGCTCCCTTTCTTCACTGGTCGCTGATAACTGATTCAAGCAACTGGTATCTGCGTTCTTTCTTGCTTGTGAATCCGGTCTGAGTAGTGAGCCGCCGATCGCTCCTCGCTATTTTTTCGGGTCAGTATTCTCTCGACTAAGTTGTGTAGATGAGCTTTCCGAGCCATCATTGCTGGCGTACTATTGAGTCCGACTGTAGCTAAAATTGTTTCCCAACGGTAAACCCAATCGTGTTTTAAGAGTGAGTTGATGACATTATCCGTACGTATTTTTTGCAAGCGATCGGTTTGGGAGTCAAGCGCGGCAAGAATTTCAGCTATATTAGGGGCATCGTAAGAAACTTTAATGACTGCATCCTCCCAGTCAAAATTTCGAGTGAAGGATTCGCATTCAGGGGGAACTCCTAGCATGACTGTTCCTGCTGCTGCACCTTCAAAAAAGCGTGCGCCTACTTCTTGTTGAGCGCCAGTTGCATTTACATCGTCAATTTTTGCTCGATTGGCAATAAAATAACGACTCTTTTTAAAATATTTTTATATAAACTTCGATGATATCTATGGATCGGCTGTGTATAGATCTTTGATAGTTTCATAGATATAAAAAAAAATTAACTCTTTCAGACAAATCCAATAAAGCTTGATGCGTGACTTGCGATCGGCGACCAACACTATAAAGATCGACGCTACGCTCTCTATTAAGCGGATAAGGACAAAACTTAATTGCATCAATCCCAAATGGAATGTATTCACAAGGGCGCTGAATTATTTTAGAGACTCCTTCGATACTTTGACTAAAGTTCATGAAAATATAGTCAAATTCTTGCAAGAAACTCAGATGAGCTTTCCATTTTTCAATATCTTTTGCCCAAATTTCATCGAGCCAAACTACTACTTTACTACATTTGTTCCGCCAATTTTTGATTGAATTTATCGTTAGAATGTCTAGAGGAGACTGGCAGATGACAAAAAATAATTCGTACTCTTTATCTAGATTAAATTGCTTGAATAATGGATTAATTAGCTTGCTACTACCAACAGCTTGAGCCATAGTATTAGCAATTCTATTAGTAACTTTGAATAAGTCAGGATTAAAAACTGGTGTAAGTATATCGGCTGAATCAAATTCACAAATCAAATCTTCTAGCTCGTATAAATAACAGCGGGCAACATGAAACTTTATCTTTCGCAAAGATAGTAATAAAACTCGAGCATTTTTCTTAGCATCAAAATTGAAGACTACTGACATATCGCTCTCACCTACTCGAATATTAAACTTATAGTTTTGACATAGCTATTGCTATGTCACAGCAAAATTCTTCGCTTATCTATGTAAGCGATCGCATTTATGCAACTAGTGAATTTATCGGATCGAATCTGCCGAATTACTACAACAGCTCCTACCAAACTTCCGCAAATTAGTCATGACAAATTATTTTGATATTGTGTAACAATTTGTTGACAATGAATGCGGTGAATTGATTTTAAAAAATCAAATCTTGCTGTAAGTACTTAAACTTAAAGCGGCAAAGTTAGTAGAAACAGTGTATGTATGTAAGATGCTGCTGACGAAAATTAGTAAGAATTACTTGCGGAAGTTGCTTAAACTCTTACTGTATTGATAAACGTATTGTTTTATACATTTTAGGTTACTGGCTCGATTGAGGAAAAAATGTAAAATAAGCTACAAAATTTTTAAGTATATGTAAAAATATATAACGATATTGGCTGGAATTTACGTAAGATCGCGGAGGCGTTCGTGCTTAGTGGCTGCTAACGTTTGTAAAAAAGTCGAAAATCTTCGTCTTGCTGACTTAGTTGCGCCCATTCCACTCCGGCAGTTTGAAGCTTTGTCACCAATCGATCGCAAGCTGGACGTTCGGTAGCGTAGTGTCCGGCATCAATCAGAATCAAACCGCGATCGCGACTTTCTTGAAATTGATGAAACTTACAATCGGAAGTTAAATAAGCTTGCGCCCCTGTTTTAACTACAGCCGAAATAAAACTAGCACCAGACCCACCTAAAACAGCCACTCGCTCTATGGGTATTTGTAAATCTGCCGTAGGAGAGAAAAGCAGATCGGGAGGGTTCAGTGCTGTTTGAATTTGTTGTAACAATTCTTGCAAAGTTCGGGAAGGGTTAATCTCTCCTACGCGACCGTAACCCAGTTCCGACTGCGTTGGTACGATCGGCGTGACTTGCTTGAGTTGTAATAATTGCGCTAGCACGTCAGCAGTACCGTCTGCTACTTGGTCAAAGTTAGTATGAGCTGTATAAACGCCGATGTGGTGACGAAAAGCTAGGCGCGTCATGTCCGCGATCGCATTTCCACTACACAAAGATTTCAGCGGACTAAAAATTAGTGGATGATGGGCGAAAATTAGATTGACTGGAATACCGGAATTTTGAAGGGCGATCGCCTCTTGCATCACTGCTAGAGTTGGTGTCAAGCATACCAGTACCCTTGCAGGCTGCTCTAATACTCCTGGTTCAATCTGCCAACCAGAATTATCCCAACTTTCTTGCCAATCAGGATTTGCCCAATTTTCAAACCAATTTATTAAATCTGAGATTTTCATTGTGGGTGGTAATTGGTAATTGGTAATTGGTGAGAGATAAACTGTTTATTTCTGACTTCCGACTTCTGACTTATTAAGCAATATGAACGACAAGTTCTCTAATATGGCTGCGCTGACGGTGTTCCCAGATGTAAATTCCCTGCCAGGTTCCTAATAATAATTGTCCTCTAGAAATGGGAATTTGTTCGGAAGTGTGAGTTAGGGCTGTGCGAATATGGGCGGGCATATCATCTGCACCTTCAGCATTGTGGATGTAGTTTGCTGATTCTGGTACGAGTTTTGCCATGAAGTTTGCTAAATCTTGCAGTACATCAGGATCGGCATTTTCTTGAATCACTAAACTTGCAGAAGTATGGCGTAAAAATAAATTGCATAGTCCAGTTTCTACACCGGATTGAGCCACAATTGCTTCAACTTTAGCGGTGATGTTAGTAAAAGATTTACCTGCGGTAGAAAGTCTGAGAATATGTTGATGCATGGTCAGTTATCAGTTATCAGTTAAAAGTGGTGCGTGAAAAACTTACAACTTATGACTTACGACTTACGACTTCAAGTATGGCTTTGGCGATCGCTTCGTTGCCGTCTTTTGCTATAGGTTGAGATTGTCGAGGCGGTTGTGGAGGTTGGTGGAGAAATTCCCAGTGACTTTGAAAGAATTCTTCTGTGTTGAGAATTTGATGGTAAGAGTAATTCGCAATTCCATCAACTAAAAATTTAGCTTCGGCAAAGTCTTCACGAGTCAGGGTAACTATAGGAATTCCCACGCCAACTGCTTCAGCAAAAGTACCGTAACCTGGTTTAGAAATAACTCTGCCACAGAGGGGCATAAAATCAACTGGACGTAACTTTTGGTCAGTAATTTTGATTAAATTTGGTAAGTTTGGAGCTGTAACATCAAAAGTGAGGAATTGCCAATCGGGGAAAAGTTGGAGATTTGCAAACGGAATTTGTTGTAGACCTAAACCACCAAAAGTGAGCAAAATAGTCTTCTCGACTGGGGTACTGATACCCCAATTAGATCGTAGCGTGTCGATCGCATGGCGGGGCGAACCACCAGTTAAACCGACATCGGTAATCTGGGGAAAAGCGCTCATCGGTTCGTGGAAAGGCAACCGAAACAGGCGATCGCATTGCGCGTAATGCTTGCCCATCCAATCGGCAATTTCGACAAATTCACCTCCCCAGTCGCGATAAATGAAGTCCCATCCAAAGTTACTACTCATATAACAAGGAATACCTGCGGCATGGGCGATCGCTACTGCCAAAGGAGGGATATCGGCAAGGATCAGATTGACGCGATTTTGACGGATAAAGTTAACTTCTGAGGCAATTATCGAGCGTTCTTGTTTGCGGATTTGCTGTAGCTTTTCTAACGTGGCGGCTTTGTTCATCGTTAGGCTATCCGACTGTATTACACCTAAATCGAAGGCGCGGGGACGATAAATAAAATCTCCTTCTATGTATGATTCCAGCAACCATCGGGGTGCGGTTGTCACCATGATGAGTAAGATATCGGGACACAGCTGCTGGATCTTCGCTGCAAGTGAGGCGGTGCGGGTAGCATGTCCGAATCCGTGGTTGGTGATGGCTATATATATTGTGGGTCTAGATTTTTCCATATTAAAGTTAAAGACAGATTAGTGTCACGCAAAGGCGCAAAGGCGCAAAGTGTGCTTAGCGTCTTCGCGCGGACACTTGCGTGCGGGGGTATCCCCCGCACGCAAGTGTCCTTGTCTTTGCGTGACATTTTAGCTTTGCTGGCAAAATCTTTCGATCCCTTCAATTAGGCGATCGATCTCGGAGGGGAGAGTAAAATAGTGGACGCAAGCCCTGATGCAGCTTGGATCGACGAGGGTGCGTGTCATCAAGCGATTTGATTCGAGAAATTGGACTAATTTTGCATGAAGGGAAGATCGATTTTTGAGTTGAAAGGAGACGAGTCCGGCTTGGGGTGGGGCGTGACGCAGGCAAATAATATCTGATAATTCGTTCAGACGTTGCCAAAGATATTGGCTGAGTTGGCAAATTTGTTGATAGCGTTCCTCGGCGGTTCCCCATTGCTGGTGGGTGGCGATCGCGGCTTTCAATCCTGCATACTGTGGAAAGGCTGATGTGGCGACTTCATAACGTCTGCCGTCTGGTTGCCATGCTTGGGGCTGTCCCGTACTATCCATAACTATGCTTCGCCAGCCGATGAAGGTAGGCTGTAAGGGAGGGCAGTTATCCGTGCCAAGAAGTGCTTCTGGACGGACGTATAAACCACCGACTCCGGCGGGTCCGCACATCCATTTATGACCCGTGAAGGCGTAGAAATCTGCCCCTAATTGAGTCAAATTTAACGGCAACAAACCGACAGATTGCGCTGCATCGACCAGAATTTGCACGGGGCGATCGCCTTGATGCTGTCTGCATACTTCTACAATTTTGTCAACTGGCAAGACTTGACCCGTATTCCAGAGGATGTGACTGATGACAACTAGGCGGGTGCGGGGTGTGAGGTGTTGGGCGATGACTGCGGCTGGATCTCCTTGGTTCAGCGTCGCCATCAGGGGACAGGTGGAAACTTCTACGCCGAATCGTCGAGCAATTTCTTGGGTGGTGGCGATAACTCCCGGGTGTTCGCAGTCTGAGAGTAAGATACGATCTTTTGCTTGCCAGTCAATTCCCCACAGGGCAATATTACAGCCTACGGTTACGTCTTCGGTGAGGGTAATGGTTTCGGGCGGGGCGTTTAGTTCGGTGGCAATTGCCTGTCTGGTTTTCTCGGTTTCTTGAGTAATCCAAGCGTTAACTTGAGAGGAGAAGGGACCGTTAAGTTGAATGTATTCGTGAGAAGCAATAATTGCGTCTATGGCTGCTTGGGGCATCGGTCCTTGCCCCCCATAGTTAAAATAAGATTTATTTGCCAGGGCGGGAAATTGCTGGCGATGTTGTTGAGTTCGGGTTTGTGCCGCAGAGATGCTCGTCATGGTGTAGCAAGCGGGGAAAAACGCCATTCGCTCACTCTAGCATTATCTTTATGCTTGCGAAGAGGCGATCGCCTGGAATATATCGAAGAAATGGTTAAATACATCAGAGTTCTGTGGCGATCAAAACTATAATACATTTGTTCTATATGCGAAGGAGGCTTGCATGACTCTTGGGACGTTGAACCACCTCTGCCTCACAGTCAAAAGTTTAGAACAATCCGAACCTTTTTCCGATACGATTTTAGGATTCATGGGCTACCAGCAAGTAGAAAAAAACGATCTGTACATTATGTGGTGGTTGCAGGATGCTGGAGCGATTGAAATTACTGTTGCTAACCTAGATTCTCCCAACAAATTTCACGATCGCTACTCCCCAGGATTTCACCATCTAGCGTTTAATGCTGATAGTCGGGAACAAGTAGATAGTTTGTACAAATTAATTCAAGACATTGGCGCGACAGTCCTCGATCCTCCTGCAGAATATCAATATTTACCTGGTTACTACGCTGTTTTCTTTGCCGATCCCGATGGACTTCAATTGGAATTAGTGCATATGCCAAATTTACCTGAGTAGGGGAAATGAGCCGAGAAAATATAACTAAAGGCAAAAAATCTCTAGAGATTGTACCACATTCACCTATTTTGTCTAGTCAAGGAACTGCATTAGATTTTATTCGGGTCGAACATCATTATCAACCTGCAAATGGTATGTCTGAATGTTGTCTTCCTCAGCACTTAATTAGCATTCATCTCGGACAGCCAATCCAATTAGAACGGGTAGCAAAGGGACAATGTATTAGCGAACATCTGATTCAAGGCGACATCATGATTACGCCACCTAATTTGTATCGCAAATTAACTTGGGATAGTGATGCTGACTTCCTATTACTTCGTCTTGATAGTAAGAGCTGATTTATAAAGTAAAAATCAAGCAGCTAGTCGTCTCAGCATCAGCCGTACCATAGCAGCGTAGACCATAGATTCACTTATTTCCGGTAGGAGTTCATAATCCTTACTTAGTCGTCGATAGCGTCCTAGCCAGCCAAAAGTTCGTTCAACTACCCATCTTCTGGGCAAAACTTCAAACCCATCTGTAATCCGCTTAACTATTTCTACTTCTGCACCGCAGACTACCATTACAGCTTGTGCAAAATTCTCTCCACTGTAGCCACTATCTGCCCAAATTAGCTCTAAAGACTTAGAGTTATAGCACTCTTCTAGCAATGCCACTATTGCTCCTAATCGTTCTGAAGCATTAGCTTCGGTGATTACTACACCCATTAGTAGTCCTTGAGGATCTACTACGACATGGCGTTTGCGACCTTTAACTAGCTTGCCGCCATCAAAGCCGGATACTTCCCCTTTTTTCCGTCGTTTTTACGGACTGGCTATCCACAATTGCAGCAGTAGCTTGATGAGATTTGCCCAGCTTCATCCGTACTTGTTCACGTAAGGCAAGATTTATCTGCTGCCAAATTCCTCGTTTTTGCCAACGCCGAAAGTAATAATAAACCGTTGAATAGGGTGGGAAGTCATGTGGTAGCATCTCCCAAGCACAGCCAGTTTTCAGCAAATAAAAGATGGCATTTACTACCTCACGCATATCCACAGTACGTGGATGTCCTCCTGGTCTTACAGGTGGAATTAATGGTTCAATGATTTGCCATTCTCGATCGGTTAAATCACTTTTGTAAGCTTTTCTACTCATGAGGCAATGCTTTGGGCTACTGTCTTGTCATAGTAAAAGCCTCTTGCCTCCATTCTCGCTGCTTTCAACTTTTCTTTATAAATGACCTCTAAGCTTTTCGTATCTACTTTTTATGAATCAGCAAATGTTGAAATTATCCCACAGTTTAAACTTCGCGATCCACTCATTCAACAAATTGGTTTAGCACTCAAATCGGAATTGGAACTAGAGGGATTAAGCGATCGACTCTATGCAGAATCAATGGCAAATGCATTAGCAGTGCATCTTCTAAAACGTTATTCATTACGAAAATATAAAGTTCACGAGCGCGTCGTTGGTTTATCGAAATTGGAAATTAAACAGGTGATTGACTACATTCACGATAATTTGGAGCAAAATCTGACTTTATTAGAGATAGCTGCCGTCATTCAAACTAGTCCCTACCACTTTGCTCGTTTGTTTAAGAAATCTCTAGGAATTACACCCCACCAGTATGTAATTAGCAAACGCATTGAGAGAGCAAAACAATTGCTAGAAGAACATAACTCTATTGTTCGTGTTGCAGAAAAGGTTGGATTTCAAAGCCAAAGCCACTTTACCAAGATGTTTCGCAAGTATACAGGGATGACTCCCCAAACTTATAAAAAATTGCTGTAAATTTAGCAAGATTGTTACAACTTTAGCAAGAAGGCGTGAGACAAGGCGAGATAAAAGGCTTTACTATAACTACCGAGTTAGTATAGCATTAATGCAGAAAATCTAAGATGATTCAAATCGTTCGCACCAACGCCATTACTGTCGGGTTAGATCTTTACAGCGTTGCTCCAAGGCATCAAGATGCTTTAGTAGAAGCGATTGTACAGCAACAGATTGAATCTTGGTTATCTAGCAATTTCTTACAATCTGCTAGCGTTCATAAGAGTTTAGATGGCGTTCGTGTCTTTACCTACAGTCAGTGGATGCCTAAGTTTGATTATCGCAATTTATCGCGCCCAACTGTTTTTACCGAATTTTTTCCTCCTGATTCTCGTTTACTCGAAGTATTCGCCAGTCAACCACTATCTCAAGAAGTTTCGATTAGTGCAGGCGATCGCATCACTCATTTAGCAGAGTTTAGAATGATTCCTGCTAATCAGCAAGAAATGATGAGACGCGCATCATCTGAACTCAATCGCGCTATCAATAATTCACCGGGTTTGATTTCGGCTACTTTTCATCGTAGTCTAGATGGTACGAGAGTTTTCAATTACGGACAATGGGAAAATCAAGAAGCATTTGAAGCTATTTTGAAGCAGCCTGGATTTAATCCTGATGAGCCTTATTGGGCTGGAATTGCTCGTAACGAATTCTATCTCTATCAAGTCGTTCATGCATACGAGAAATAGAATTAATATAGTAAAAATATTAGGCGAATAGAATGCGCGGCTACACAGGCAAAGTCCGCTTACGCGGACTAATAAATAATTAAAATTATGGTAGCCAAAATTGAGGAAAGATATTGCCTAAATTCCGTAAATTCCCGTTAAGCGATCGCATTATTTGTATATGCGGTTCGTCTACCTCAACAGGAATAATTTCGGCTTTCGTCCCCTGACGAAATCTTTCTATCACTAAATTTGCTGCTTCTAAACCAGTGACGTAGGCTTTTTCTTGC
Organism: Chroococcidiopsis sp. SAG 2025; assembly: GCF_032860985.1. Taxonomy (GTDB): domain Bacteria; phylum Cyanobacteriota; class Cyanobacteriia; order Cyanobacteriales; family Chroococcidiopsidaceae; genus Chroococcidiopsis. The sequence goes on along the minus strand of NZ_JAOCNC010000001.1, from coordinate 2,841,999 downwards.
GACCATGAACCGTGGCGGGTGATAATCCAATCGCTCATAAATATATTATCTATACTCGTCTTGGCTGGCAACATATTTTGATAGCTGCCAGGAGCAAAATGAGTTACGGCTTTAGATAAACGAATTACACTGCGATCGCAAATTTTAGCTGCTCGAAATGCTGGTATGCAAGTTGCTAAATAATCTTGCACCATCTGAACAATTTCTTCATCGCTCATCGGTAACAGTTGGTTAGCATGATAGAAATCTGCTTCAATGACTGTTTCCGGTACATCGCGGTATTCATCGTGTAAAGCATTGAGATCGAAAAACGTCCAACCTGTGGTAGCATCAAACCCGAAACAAGCATTAGAAGGACGGGGAATGTGAATTTTGCGATCGCACCATAGCCGAGTTGCTAACACGTCAACCGCACCCAAATTCATCAAATGGCGAAATTCTTTGCGGCTTTGCAAACTAGAACTACCGCTAACAATCTTCTGCATTCCGCTGACTCCTACCGCAAAGATGACAGCATCCGCCTCGAAAACTTCATCCCCACAAACTACAGCTTTTGCCAAACCTTCACTATCGAGGAGAATATCGCTGACGCGACGATTAGGCAGAATTTTTCCTCCCGCCTGTTCGATTTTTTCTACCCAAGGACGAAAAATCTTTTCCCCTACCGTACCCCGACACCAAACCACGTCAAAATCTGGTTGATGCGCCAAAATGAAATAATACAACATTCCCAAAGCCGCAGCCGCAGAACACTGTTCGCCTGGTGCAAATAACCCTACCAATAGCATCGGTTCAAATGAGCCGCGGTAGAGTCTCGCCGATATGCCGAAATCTTTGAATAGTTCGCGGGCTGTAACTTTATCGTAACGCTGCCAAGCCGCATCGCTATTATCAAAATCAACTACAGCATAGAGTAATGGTAATGCACTAAGGCGATCGCTTAAAGGTAATCGTTTGAACTGGGTGTAGAGAAAAGTTCCCAGTGGTGTAGGAAGGCGCGGTAAGTCTTGAAAAATTGGCGACTCTACCTCTAACCCAGCAGGGGAATATTGGGAAGAACGGGTAAAAGGTGTAAAAGGATTAATTCTTAGTTCCCGTACCAAAGAAAAGATATTGCTGTAAGGATACCAGAAACCGTGAATTCCTGCTTCTACCGATCGCCCGCCTGGAGTTTTCCAACCCGCAACCAAACCCCCAGGATAAGCACCTGCTTCTAACAACGTCACATTGTACCCTTGTTTTGCTAGGCGATATGTAGCTCCTAATCCAGCCCAGCCAGCACCAATAACGACGACTTTCGGATTCTGTGATTCCATGCTTGAGAGTCAGCCTACGATCGCATCAACGCCTTAATCTTACCTGGATTGAGCAACCCGTAGGGATCGACCGTTTGTTTGAACTTCATCTGTTCTGGATCGATAACTTTTCTACCACCGTCTTCAATAATATATGTATGCGGATTGGCAATGAAAACTCCGTGTTCTTCGTGATAGCGAATAATTTCGTTCAGGCGTTCCTCGGAAGTATATCGCACCAACTGCAAAGCAGCGGGAACAGTTCGACCGCCAACGCGGATAAATTCTAAATGCATCATCACCTCATCGCCAAAGTAACGATACATATGGTCTACCATTTGCAGATCTTTATCGACGGAGAAGAGACTTTGTAAATAGGTAATATTAGGATCGGCGCTGCGGGCGTGTAAAGTGGTATGATTCCAGGTAAATTCTGCCAAGTTGAATTTCTTACCTGCATCTTGTTGCGATCGCTGATAGGTAATACAACCGCCGTATTCTTGTACCAATCCAGGTAATAATTCCAAACTCGAATCAGCCACAATTAACAGTGCTGCGTGAGTTCCATCAGGAATGTATTGACGTGCGCCAAAATAAGAGGGAATTGACCAAGCAAAAATAGAAATAAGCTTCTTAATCATCCCGTCAGCATCGCCCAAAGCCTGACCGAAATGGGCAGCCGCCATAAAACTTTCAAAAGTGACAATAACCTCAGTCCAAGGGTAAGCCGCACCAAGAGGGATTTCTAATTCCGTAATGATGCCATTAATCCCCCAAGCATGATTGACTTTGTGAATCTCATCCCCTCGCAGTTCAATCGCTCTGGGTTCGTCTTCCATCGTCACCACACGAATTGCGTTGATGTTACCGCGATCTCGTAATTGTCCGTACATAATCGATCCAATTCCCCCACTCCCGCCAGCAATAAACCCGCCAATCGTCGCCGTTCGATAAGTAGAAGGAGCCATTCGGATCTCCCACCCGGTTTCTCGCGCTTTTTTGTCCAAAGCCGCTAATTTCACCCCTGCTTCTACCCGCGCTACTCCCGATTTAATTCAGCGAATTGCCTGCATCCGCGACATATCCAAAACCACGCCACCGTGGAGGGGTACGCACTGCCCGTAATTTCCCGTTCCAGCACCCCGTATCGTCACGGGAACGCGGTATTTAACGCAGATAGTAGCAACTTGCATTACCTCTGCTTCCGTCGTGGGACGGACAACCAAATCCCCCTTTTTCCCATCTAACTGAGCTTGCAGTATGGGACTGAAAGTGTGGTAATCCTGAGATAACTTAGCAACTTGGTTAGGATCGCTAATAACTTCAATTCCTTGTAACTCAGCCGTCAGTGCATCCCAATCAATCATAATCAGTTGTCAGTAGAGAGTGAGTAGTGAGTAGTGCAAGCACAAATTACCAATTACCAACTACCAATCTTCTTTTATTGCGCTTTCGTGCCAGTGACGGAGTAGCCAGTCGGATAAGGCACTTAAGCCCACAAAAATGATAACGCCTAGACTTGTAGTCAAAAATAGCGCGGCGAACATCCGAGGGATTTGTAGGTTGTAGCTAGAGATCAGAATACTATAGGCAATTCCCGATCGCGTGCCTCCTGTTCCCGCGACAAATTCGGCTACTACTGCACCAATTAAGGCTAAACCACCACTAATTCGCAAGCCACCCAAGAAGTAGGGTAACGCCGCAGGTAGGCGGAGATGCAGCAGAGTTTGCCAACGGGAGGCTTTGTAGAGTCGGAATAGATCGATCGAGTTGCGGTCTACGCTATTGAGTCCTAAAGTTGTGTTGGAGACGATGGGGAAAAAAGCCACGATCCAAGCACAGACAACTAAAGCGGCAAAGGTATTGTTTTTCAACCAGATAATAATTAAAGGCGCGATCGCGACAATGGGAGTTGTCTGTAAAATCACGGCATAGGGATAAAAGCTGCGTTCGATCCATTTACTCTGAGTAAATAACACCGAAATCAGTAAGCCAGAAACTGCGGCGGTGACAAACGCCACCACGGTAATTTGCAGCGTCACTAGTAAAGCCGAGAAGAGATCGTTCCAGTCGGCAATGAGAGTTTGCAATACCAACAACGGACCAGGAAGCAAGTAGGGAGGCATCCCTGTCACTCTGACAAACATATCCCACAATACCAAAGCCAGTATCCCCACCAAAACTGGTGCGATAACATTAGCGGAAAGCGATCGCTTTTTACTGCGCTGAGGAGATTTTTTGCGTTGCATGGGGGAGTTGAGAGAGGTTTAGAGACGGTTACATGTAACGTCTCTACACATATAACCGATCGCTAACAACTGATAACTGTTCTGAAACTTCTCGGCAGTATTTGTTGTACAAAGATGAGGTGCGAAATGCTTCGGTGCGGGGGTAGGGAGCCTCGATCGCAATATCGGCGATCGCTCGACCAGGACGAGCCGCCATCACAATGACACGATTTGATAGGTATACTGCTTCGTAAATGTTATGAGTGACAAACATTACCGTCCATCGTTGTTGTTGCCACAGATTGAGTAAGTCGCTATTTAACTTGCTGCGGGTAATTTCATCCAACGCCCCGAAAGGTTCGTCCATCAACAAAACATTTGGCTGAGTGACTAAGGCTCTAGCAATAGATACCCGCATTTTCATTCCACCCGACAGTTCGCGGGGGTAACTGCGCTCGAAGCCTGACAACCCAACTAACTCTATGGCTTCCTGTACTCTTTTTGCTGTAGCCCGTTGTGACATTTTTGCCAGTTTGAGCGGTAAGCGGACATTTTCCGTCACGTTTGCCCAAGGCAACAAAGTTGGATCTTGAAAGACATAGGCAAGTTTTTTAACTTCGCGATTCACCCCCCACTCAATTGTCCCAGAACTCTTTTTACTCAGTCCGGCAACGAGGCGCAGTACCGTACTCTTACCACAGCCAGAGGGACCGACCAAGCTAACAAACTGCGATTGGGCGATCGCCAAATTCATATCTTGCAAGGCTACAGTGCCGTTGCTATAGACTTTACTAATATGATTGAGGACGATCATTACTAAGAACTATGGTAAGAAGTCAGAAGTCGTAAGTCGTAAATTGTAAGTCGTAATTGATTAGTTACTGATAACTGCTCCCTGCTCCCTGCTCCCTGCTCCCTGCTCCCTGCTCCCTGCTCCCTATTAATTGACAAATTGCAAGGTAAATGCATCTTTATAATTAATATTGGGTTTGAAAATTCCGGCTTTGACCATCGTATTAAAAAAGGATTGCCAGCGAGCTTCATTCATTGTTCCAATCCCTTGCTTGTCCATATCTCCAGACATAATAATGCCGTATTCTTTGAGCTTTTGTAACCCGTAAACAATTTGCTCGTCTGTCATTTCTGGATTATCTTTTTTGATTAACTCATTGCCTGGAGTGGGATTTTTCATATAGCTATACCAGCCTTTAATTGATGCATCAACAAATCGCTGTACTAAATCGGGATTTTTTTCTACTAGTTCTTTTTTAGTTTCTATGGTTGTGGAATATGGCGTATAACCATAGTCGGCAAGTAAAAACACCAAAGGCTTAAATCCACCTTGTTTTTCAATCGCATAGGGTTCGGAGGTGACATAACCTTGTTAAGCCGATTTTTTATCAGCTAAAAAGGGACCGGGATTAAAGTTGTAAGGGCGCTTCTGGTCGTCAGTAAAGCCGTATTTTGATTTGAGGAAATACCAGTAAGTGACATTAGCCGCAGCAGAAATATAAATTGGTCTACCCTTAAGGTCAGCCAGAGTTTTAATACCCGTATTAGGATGGGCAATCAGACATTGGGGATCTTGCTGAAAAATTGACGCAACTGTAATTTTGGGAATACCTTCAGCAACAGCATTAATAGCATCAATACCGTAACCCATAAAGAAATCTACTGCTCCTCCCATCAACAACTGAGTTCCAGTTGGGACTTGGGGACCACCCATCTTAATCGTGACATCCAAGCCATGTTGTTTGTAAATTCCAGTGGCGATCGCCTGATAAAATCCCCCGTGTTCGGCTTGTGCTAACCAATTTGTCCCAAACGTTACTTTGTCCAACTTGCCAGCGTCAGGGGTAGCCGTTGGACTAGCTGGACTTTCGGCTGTTTGGGTTTGATTTCCACTGCCACAAGCAGCAACAACACCAGTACCCAGAGCCAAACAGCCGTATTGAATGAACTGACGACGACTAAACTGCTTCACGACTTGCTGCTCCCCTACTCCCGACTCCTGATTCCCCTGTACGAGCGGGTTTTGAGCAAGGATTTATTGACGGAAGCGTGAGTTTTTTGCTAAACCCGCCCCTACGACTCCCGACTCCCTGCTCGTGCGCTCCCTACTCCCTCACAACTTTGCCGTACATTCCAAGATCGACCTTTGATTGTCTATGGCATAGGGCTGAATCTTCAATGCTTGACGAAAAGCGCGAATTGCAGCTGAATAATTTGCCAGTGCCATCTGACATAAACCCATACCGTGCCAAGCACCAAAATGCATTGAGTTGAGTTGAACGACCGTCTGACAGTCTACTAGTGCTTTTTCATATTGAGCAGTGAAGTAGTATAAAATAGCTCGGCGATTCCAAGCTTCAGCAAAATCTGGCTGGTCTCGAATCAGTTCTGTCAGGACTGCTTCTGCTTGCGACACTTTTCCAGCCGAAAGAAGAACTTGAGAACGTTGAATGCATTCCCAGCCGTAGTCCCCTTTTTGATAAAACCAAGCTTGCCACAATGCTTCTGTTGCTGCTTGACGCACATCTTCATCAGGATGCTTCAGGTCTTCTAGAAAAGATTGAATAGATGACTCATTCATACGTTCGTTGTCAGAGCTAAGTTATTAGTTAAGTTGAATGTTAAAAGCGATCGCAGTATGACTAGGGGCTGTTACCCGTTTCCTTAAATTTTAGAATTAAGCAAGTCTCGCCAGATTTTTGTGTATTTTTATACATTACAACGAGAACTTAGCACCCTGAACCTCAGATTTAACCCAATAGCAGCCAATTTCGTGCTATGGGTTACTATTGAAACCAAAATTCGATCGCTATAATTGAGGTTTCCCCTTTAAGGTTTGCTATTCGTAGCATCTCACTTTGTCTGGTTGCGTCACAGCCCTCTTAACCCCATTAGCAGGTAGAGCATATACAACGATGCAAGAGCGAAAAAGTAGTCCCAGGCATATTATTCTGACTTCTCACCCGAGCAATTTTGGTTCGCAACCTATTCCGATTCGCTGGGGAGACAAAGACCCAATGCAACGGGGTCCGGTCGTGGCTACCCTCGCTAACCCAACTCACAGAAATGCGATCGGGACTCATTCAGGAGGTTATGCTGTCTATCGCGCTCTAGCTGTAGCAAGCGGGGTATTGCAAGCAGATCACCGTGCCGATTTAACGAATACTTCGCCGGTCGAACATATTGGTCCTCATCCAAGTTGGTACGACCCGGAGAAAATAGTTTCGCTCGATCCGTTTGGGGCAATGGTAGGCGAGGCGTTTGCGTCTTATTACCAGGAAGGATACGATATCAGACCGACGATCGCAATTACCAAGGCACACGTTTATCTTCCAGAATTACAAGCAGCGGTGGAAAAAGGGCGGTTGGCGATCGATGGCAAGCTGCTCAAATCTAAAGGCGATGTCGTCGTCACCAAAGCAGCGATCGAGCCTGTATGGTATTTACCAGGCATTGCCAAACGCTTTCAAATTTCGGAAGCAGACTTGCGCCGTGCCTTGTTCGAGCAAACGGGGGGGATGTTCCCAGAATTAGTGACGCGATCGGATTTAGAAGTATTTCTGCCACCAATTGGCGGAGTCACAGTATATATATTTGGCGATTTGGCAGCAATTACCGATCCCAATCGACCCTTGGCAGTGCGGGTTCACGATGAATGCAATGGTTCCGATGTTTTTGGCAGCGATATTTGTACCTGTCGTCCTTATTTAGTGCATGGAATTGAAGTTTGCATCCAAACAGCACAGGAGGGGGGTGCGGGAGTCATTGTCTACTGTCGGAAAGAAGGTCGGGCATTGGGAGAAGTGACGAAATTTTTAGTTTACAATGCCCGCAAGCGTCAAGAAGGAGGCGATCGCGCTGACGCGTACTTCGCCCGTACGGAATGCGTTGCTGGGGTGCAAGATATGCGTTTTCAAGAGTTAATGCCAGATGTATTGCATTGGTTGGGCATTACTCGAATCGAGCGTTTGGTATCGATGAGTAACATGAAATATGAAGCCATCACCAACTCAGGTATTGAAGTTGTCGAACGAGTGCCAATTCCCGAGGATTTGATTCCCCAAGACGCACAGGTGGAAATTGAGGCGAAAAAAGCCGCTGGCTATTACACTCCTGGCGCGGTACTAGATCCGTTAGGATTGGCAGAAATTAAAGGTAGAGAAATGGAATGAATTCGGAATTCGGAATTCGGAATTCGGAATTAACACCCCAAACTCGTACGGGCGGGTTTTGGCTGAAGATTTGTTGTCAAAGCCCGTGAATCTTTTGCTAAACCCGCCCCTACACCCCATATCCCATACTCTGTTCCCTGTTTTCTGTTCCCTGACGATGAATCTTCAAACTTCGCCATTCAACCTTCAGTCTCCAGAAGAGGCGATCGCTTATTTGCGTTCTCCCCAGGCAATTCGCGATCGCTGCGGGCAGTTGTTTGAGTTGGCACGGCAAGATAAGTTGAGTCACTTCCGCTGCGATTTGACACAGTTAGGGCGGGTGGCAAACTATGTGATTGCCGTCATGCAAGAGCAATATCCCGATGGACAAATTCCCTTTCATAGCCGCTGGCAGCATTTTGAAGTTGGTGGAGTACCGCGTTTAGCTCAATTAGAGCGGATGTTGGCAGGGCTGTCGCCAGTCGAGCGAGCCGTGACTCGGTTCGATCTGGCGATTGTCAGCGTGTTGTTAGATGCGGGTGCGGGCGATCGCTGGTTGTATTGCGAACGGGAAACCGATTCAATCTTTCAGCGATCGGAGGGGCTAGCAGTGGCTAGTTTTCGGATGTTCTGTCAAGGTGCTTTCTCCAGCCATCCTCATCAGCTTTTACAAGTCGATGCCCAAGGATTGCAATCTCTGAGTGAAGCAACCCTAGCTCAAGGATTTCAGGTAAGTGAGGATAATCCATTGGTAGGGTTGGCAGGACGAGTAGAACTATTACAAAAATTAGGGCGATCTCTCCTCGCTTTTCCGCAAATGTTCGGTGATGACAATCCCCGTCCGGGTCATCTGGTGCATTATTTATTAGAGCGATCGCACCACAAACAACTACCAGCTGCAACAGTTTTGCGTGCTGTTTTAGAAGGACTCGGCAGTATTTGGTCTGGCAGAATTGAAATAGCCGGAGTTAACCTCGGCGATGTTTGGTATCATCCTGCATTGGAAGGGAGTAGGGAACAGGGAGCAGGAAGCAGGGGAATTTCAACTGACGACTTACGACTTACGACTTCCCTCGTTCCATTTCACAAGCTTTCGCAATGGTTGACTTATTCTCTTTTGGAGCCACTACAAGAACTCGGTTTAGAAATTACGGGACTTGACGACCTGACCGGACTGCCAGAATATCGAAATGGTGGTTTGTGTCTCGATCTCGGATTGCTACATGCCAAACACTCAGATATTTTCCAACAAACCCACTCAGTAGACTCTGAAGTCGTTGTCGAGTGGCGAGCATTAACTGTGATTCTATTGGACCAAATTGCTGCAACAATCCGCCAGCAGTTGGAAATGGATGCTAAGCAGCTGCCTTTGGTCAAAATTTTGCAAGGCGGAACTTGGAGCGCCGGACGGCGGATTGCTGCCGAACTCAGACCGAATGGAGTTTCCCCCATTCAGTTACAGAGTGACGGTACGGTGTTTTAGCGGAATACTAAGCGCTGCAACAAAGTTTTCAGAAATATGCCGAGCTGAAATTGATAAAATTCGATCGCTAACCAACAAATTGTTAATAAGTGTGACAAAAAGGTGAGCCAAATCCAAGCATACGGTAGCCAATATAAAGGAGTATCTGGGAGTGGCGGAAAGATATAGACGGTTAGCGCAACTATAGCCGTTGGTAGTGCTACGAGAGCGATCGCGGCTAGAGTATAACCCCAGCCAAATTCTACGCCGTCATAATAAGCTTCTATCCACCTTCTGCCATTCCAACGCCAGACTAGCGGTGGTTGACAGGAGAGCATTTTCAACTGCTGTCTTTCTACATCAGTTTCAAAAATCTGCTGGCAGCAGTCGCAAGCCATCGCTTCCATTAAAGGCATAGCTTGAACCTTGCCCAAACGACAGGCTGGGCAGGGATAAATGCTGTTAGAGTTCAACTGCATCATCGCTGTCAGGAAACTACATCTTTCCAAGTTAGCAGTTATTAGGGAGTAGGGAGTAGGGAGTAGGGAGTAGGGAAGAACTTACAAATGACCAACTACCAACTACCAGTTAAAACTTATAACTCAATACCTGAATTGCAGTTCCGTCCTTGGGTAAATCGGCAGGTTTAATCGTTAAGCTATCGCTTTGACTGCGACGTATGGGAGTTCCTTCCATCAATGACAAAAATTCATCTAGCGGCACGATGTCGCAGGCAGCAGGATCGGCGGCTTGGGTACGATAGTGAGTCGGAATGACTAACCTGGGGTTGATAGTTTTGACGGCTGCTTGGGCTTCTTGAGGGTTATAAGCTTTAGCACCTCCCCCCACTGGCACTAGTAACACGTCGGGACGACCGATGAGGATTTTTTGTTCGATTGTGATTGGTGCAGCAGCTCCCCCTAAGTGCAAAATCCTCATTCCGCCTTGCGTCCACAGCCATGCCACGTTAGTACCAAATCTTCTCCCTTTTTCGCGATCGTGGTCGATCGCAATTCCTTGGATCTGCGTTCCTTTAAATTGGTATACTCCAGGTTCAAAGATCAGCTGGGGATTGCCAGGAACTTCTTCTACTGCCCCTTCATCCAATAATTGACTGCTAATTAAAACCAAATCTGTTTCTACTTTTGGTGGTCTGTATCCCGCCGTACAGCCTAGCTGCCGAAAAGGATTGACCAGAATTCGCGCCCCGCCACCAGTCAATAGAAAACAAGTATGCCCTAACCATCGTACCGTTAACCCGCTACCAGTTTGAGCTACAGCAGGCTGAGATTTTGCTGCAAGCGTCACTGCTAAGGTAGAAAGTAGTCCCGCTCCAGCATAGCCAATCAACTGTCGTCGTTTCATTGCTTCTCCGTTCACTCCACTAGTGAGACGGCAGTTGTTTCAGGAAGTTGCGCAGTAATTGCTTTCCTGAAGTTGTGAGGACGCTTTCCGGGTGAAACTGGACTCCTTCAATGTGAGGATATTGCCGATGTCGCACTCCCATAATTGTCCCGTCCTCAACCCAGGCGGTAATTTCTAACACGTCTGGGCAGGTCTGCCGTTCGATCGCTAAACTATGATAGCGGGTTGCGGTCAACGGATTTTCTAAATCTTTAAATACGCCTACTCCCGTATGGGAAACTGATGAAGTTTTACCATGCATCAATTCAGGTGCAGAGACAACTTTACCACCAAAGACTTGTCCGATGCTTTGATGCCCCAAACATACGCCCAATATCGGTGTATTCTCGCCTAACTGCGCGATCGCCTCCAGAGAAATTCCTGCATCTTCTGGGCGACCTGGACCTGGAGAAATCACAACCCCATCTGGCTGCAACTCGCGGATCTGCTCGATCGTAATTTGGTCGTTCCGATAAACTCGAACCTCTGCTGCAACTGGGAACTCTGCCCCCAATTCACCCAAGTACTGCACTAGGTTATAAGTAAAACTGTCGTAATTATCAATAACTATAATCATTTTTGAGTGGTGCGTGGTGCGATCGATCTGGGTGTAGGGTGCGGGGTGTAGTGAGTGGTGAGTGGTGCGTGGGGAGAAGTGAGGGTCAAGAAGTGAGTTTTCTGTCAATCTCCCTTGTCCCCCTTGTCCCTCTTCTCTCCCTTGTCCTTATTCCTATTGTCAATTTAAATATGAAACAATTAGTCTCACAAAGGGAGGTAACAAAAGAGCGGCGGCAACTAGAACGGCAGCGATAGCCGAGATTAATACTGCTCCGGCGGCGCAGTCTTTAGCAATTTTAGCGAGTTCGTGATATGTCTGCTTTACCGTCAAGTCTACAACAGACTCGATCGCGGTATTGAGTAATTCCATCACTAGCACTAAGCCGCTAGTCAGCGTAATCACAGCTATTTCGACCAAAGGCAAACGTAATAATAAGCCCAGAAAGACAGCAAGAGTTCCTATACAGATATGGATGCGGAAGTTGCGTTGAGTTGTAAACGCATAAGCAATGCCACTCCAAGCATATTTGAAGCTCACCAATAAGTTAGAGGCGACTTGCCAAGAGAAATCTCGCTGAATTGGAACCACTTTTTCTGTTCTACTAGGCGTTGAGGTCGAAACTTTTTGGGTCATAGATGGCAAACATCAATAATCTTTGGTTTTTTATATCTAGCCGAGTTACAGCCTACTACTTGCTTAATTTGTCAATTTCCACAGACAGTTTAATTTAGACATATCTCGTCGAGCGAGACTATATTAGTAACAAATTGTCGCGATCGCACTGTGCCAATATTTACAATTACAATCTTGCCCAGTTTAGACAAGATTGACATCAAGACCAACTATCCTTAGTAGCAAAGTTTGCTGTTCCAGCATTTCTAATAGGGTTTCCTCATCTGGGTGATCCCAACCTAAAAGGTGTAAAAGACCGTGAGCGGCTAACCAAGCTAGCTCTGTCGAGAGCGAATGCGCTTGCTGTAGTGCCTGCTTGCTAGCGGTATCAATTGAGATCGCAATATCGCCTAAGTATAGAGGTAAAAGCGATCGCAATTCCTCTAATTGCGGTACATCCGTTTCCAGTGCGGCAAAGGCTAAAACATCCGTAGGCTTATCTTGCTGCCGATACTGCGAGTTAAGTGCTTGAATTTCCACATCATCAGTTAGACGTAAACTCAGTTCGTAACTGTCAGCAGGGGGAAGCTGAGAAGATAAACTCTCTAACCAGCACTCAAACCATTTTTGCCAAGTTTGGGCATCAACTGCTGGTTCCATTCCAGAAGCTTCAGTAAAACAGTCCTGCACGCAGACTTCAACTTGTACGCCGGAATTTTCTGTATTCCTGGTTGTCATTATCTAGTTATGTAAGCTAAACCCACCAGTAAAGCCAATAATCCTATGGTTGTGAGGGCAAAATGTTTCAAAGAAGTCCCTCTCTTTTTCACCATGTTGCGCATAGCGAGTTTTACATAACTCGGTCGAGGCTCGTTGGTAACTTCATTCGCCACATCAGGTGGCATAGTTGCCGCTTCCGTTGACTGTACCTCGGCGATTTTCGTCGTGTCAGGTGAGTTCTCCATGAGATTGACCCTAAGATTTTGCTAGGTTCTTTCTCAAATGTAACAGTTTGTTGCACCAATAATGTAGTCCGTACCAGGGTTAATAGCTGAGAAACAAGCGCAAAGCGATTTGCGCTCGTTCCCAGCCAGTCTTTGCCAAATTTCTATAGATTGCTTATTTTACTTTAACTACAGCAAGTTCGATCGCATTCGGCATGAGATAAGCAATAGCTTTACTTGCGTCCGACAAGTATCTTCTGGCGGTCGGTCACTTCCTCAGTGCGAACCTCCTCACCATAAACTTCTAATAAACGACAGCGAACCTGCTCGGAAATTTTAGCTAACCCGCCGCCTCCATGAGTATCTGATGGTTTAAGCGTATTTCGGGTAATCCCGAAAAAGTGAGTGGCAAAACGGTGATGCACTGGTTCTGGTAGTCCTACAAAAAACATCAGCCTTTCGTACCGAAGGTATTCAAATATTCTGGCTCCGGTATCGTAAAATATCGCCGCGGGTTTCAAAGCATGGCAAGAGCGCCGCAACTCAATTGGTCCCTTCTTGAGTATTCTGTGGAGTAGCTTGAAGCGCGATCGAAGCTTATTAAAAGGCGACAGCAACGAGTATTCATTATCTAGGTAAAAGTCTACAAATGACTTTCCTTGCCTCAGTGCTTCTCGAATAGGGGCTACCTTGAGGAGAGTTAGCGGTATCCAAGGACGCTCGTGATATAGAGCATTCTCTAAAGCGGTTCCCTGAAACGCTGGTTCTTCAAGCCAACTTGGTCCGTTGGTAAAGCCACAACCGAAAACCTGTGGTTCGTCAATATATTCTTTGAAAAAGCTAACTATAGCGGAATCCTGAATTTCCAGATCCGAGTCAACTAATAAAACTTTTTCTGCGGCAATATTATTAAAAAGCCAATCTAGAGTTTGACCGTGAGGACGTAAGGGAGCGGTTAAAATATCAAAATCATACCGCTTCATCAAAGCTAAAAAATGTTTTAAGCTACCATCAGTTGACTCACAGTCGATCAACAGTACGGGCATTCTTGCATGACGAATAGCCGATAGTAAAGCTAAGGTTGTAACTACTTTTGTATTGAAATTAATAATAACTGCTCTTTCAGTTTCAGTAGGTAGATCGGATAAGCTTTGAATTAGCACTGTTTTTGTCCTAAGATATTTTTTTTGTTTCTCGACGCACAGCAAACAACATTAGCAGCATATAATAAAACGATTTTTTGCCGATCAGCTATTTATTTATTGCATTAATTATGAAGATTGAATTTAAGCAAAGCAATATGGAAAAGTTCAGCAAACCAATTCAGGCTCAATGGTTGGCAAAACAAAAAAAGAGCTAAGGACTGTAAACAGCAAAACCATTTTGGTTTTTCTCCTCCAGTTTCCTCAGCTTGCTTTTTTTCTGCTCTCAGTCTTGCTTGTTCCTTAACTAGCCACTAGTTGTTTCTCCTGGCGTAGGTAGGACTCAATAAAGGTATCGAGTTCGCCATTCATTACGTCGGTAATTGCTGTTGTTTCTACGTTTGTCCGCAAATCCTTCACCATCTGATATGGATGGAAAACGTAGTTGCGGATCTGAGTTCCCCAGGCTGCTTCTACCATATCACCGCGAATTTCAGCGATTTCTTGAGCGCGTTGTTCTTGGGCAATAATTAACAGCTTGGCTTTGAGGATCGCCAGAGCTTTCTCTTTATTTTGTAACTGCGATCGCTCTTGGGTACAGCGGACGGCAATTCCTGTAGGAATGTGGAGAATGCGCACGGCTGTTTCTACTTTGTTGACGTTTTGTCCTCCCTTACCACCAGAGCGAGTGGTAGTAATTTCCAAATCTTTATCGGGAATTTCCAACTGTACGGAAGTATCGATTTGGGGCATCACTTCCACACCAGCAAAGCTAGTCTGTCGTTTACCGTTAGCGTTAAACGGAGAAATCCGCACCAAACGATGAGTTCCTTTTTCGCCTTGTAAATAGCCGTAGGCATAACGACCGGAAATTTCTAAGGTAGCGGATTTAATCCCCGCTTCATCTCCTTCCGAAATCTCATCTAATTGCACTTTATAGCCGCGATCTTCCGCCCAACGAGTATACATCCGCAGTAACATTTCCGCCCAGTCTTGGGCATCAGTTCCACCTGCTCCAGCATTAATCGTCAAAATTGCGCCTTTGTCATCGTAGGGACCGGATAACAACTGTTGCAACTCCCATTGGTCGAGTTCGCGGTTGAGGCTAGTAACGTTTGTCTCAGCCTCTTGCAGCAGAGATTCGTCCGTTTCGAGTTCCAGTAGCTCTAGCACGGCTTTGGTATCTTCTAGGCTACCTTGCCAGCGATCGTATTGCTGGATATGAGTTTTCAGGTCGTTGAGTTCCTGAAGTGTTTGCTGTGCTTTGGTTTGGTCGTTCCAAAACTCCGGTTGGGCAGCAATTTGTTCTAAATCTTGAATTTTTGCCGTCAGTGCGGGGATGTCAAAGATAGTCCTGGGTTTTACCCAGGCGATCGGACAACTTTTCAACTTCGCGTTTGATTTCTAGTGCTTCCATATAGGTTTCGAGTAGCGATCGCTCACTGAGTGATAGGGTGCATTAACAACGCGCCCTACTTGTATTGATGATTTTAACCAGAGTTGAAAACCTTTGGGGCAACAACCAAAAAAACCGTGGCTTCAAAACAAGCCACGGCAGATCGTTTGTAGAGACTTTACATGTAACGTCTCTACAATTCATGTAAAGTCTCCACTAGTCACGGCTATTCAAGGCAATTAACAACCGCAAGATGAAAATAAACAGATTGATGTATGTCAGATACATCGACAGCGCCGCAGGGAGATATTGGTCGTTGCGGTAGCTACGAGGCAGAACGTAGAAATCTACGACTGCTGCACCAACGAATAGACACACGCCAATGCCTGAAATCGCAATTTCTAACCAAGTCGGCGTATAGATGCCAAACAGAGCAAACAGAAATTGTGCCAAACAGACAACCACTAGGGCAATGACTCCCAGGCTGACTGTTTTCGTCAATGCCATGCCGTCCTGTTCTGACAAGTTAGAACCAATTTGACGTGCCGCAATAAAGGTGACACCGCAGCCGAGGGCAGCAAACCCCACACCTGCAATACCTACGCCTTGGGTTCTTAGTGCCATAAAGACGATGCCGCTAAGAGTATAGCCAGTTAGCAAGCTATATGTTGCTAGTAGAGGCAGGGCAACGCGATTATTACCTTTCTCAGCAACGTTCATCGCCACGAAGAACAGAATCAGTTCCAAAATGACCGCACCAATAAATGTAGGGAAGAATAACCCTGGATTGGCACGGATGACACTTAGACCACCGTAGGTTCCCAGTGCTGTTAGTACCAGCCCGCCACCTAGATAAGGCAGGGCGTTAGCAATAACGTTTGGACCTACTATGGCGCTAGTCTTAGCTTGACGAATTGCTTCGCGAAAATTGCTAGTGCTACTCATGGAATTTTTTCTTAATTTTTTAACGGGTTGTGTGAGAGCAACGATATGGTGACATATGCCTATTTTGGCTTAAACCTCTAACGGTTAACCAGGGTGAGACTAGCAGCAGAAATCTAAATCTAATCTTAAAATATTTGGCATTCTCAGCCAGTCAACTCAGCAGATCTACGGAGAAAAGTCACCGCAATCTGCTAATCCCCTCATAAATTCAGTAAGAACGACATGGTTTGAGAAGCCTTCTCCACCGACAATAATCTTCAGCTTTGATTAAAGATTTCGCACCACCTGTTAATTCCCATGAGGGAAGCTTAGATCGCTGTTGAGGATTTTTATGTCGATAACTCATACTAGAGCCTGCTCTAATGGGATAGAGCTATTAATTGCTTATTATCAAAATCCTTCGATTGCATTACGCAATAAACTTGTGAGTATGCACACTGGTTTGGTGCGAAAGATGGCGCATCAGTTTAGCCGCCAATGTACCGAGCCATATGAAGATTTAGAACAAATTGGTTACTTTGGTTTAATTCGTGCTATCGAGCGCTTCAACCCTTATCAAGGTTATGCTTTTAGTTCTTTTGCAATTCCTTATATTCGAGGTGAAATTTTACATTTCTTACGCGATCGCACGGGAGTTGTCAAAATTCCCCGCCGTTGGCAAGAACTTCACAATCAAGGACAGAAGGCTCGTAAAGATCTAACATTAACTCTCGGTCGTACTCCTACAGATATAGAAATTGCTGAAGAATTGAATGTTGCAATTCAAGAATGGTTAGATAGTAAGCTCGCCTTCCAAAATCGAATTGTCTTAAGTTTAGATAGTACAGTTATTCAACATCTCGATTGCCAAATTAAATTAGCTGATGCTTTACCCGACCAGCGCTCTACTAGCTTGCAACAACAGGAAGAAGATCGCCAACAATTGCAAGGAGCAATGAATCAGCTAGAGGAAAAAACTCGTAAAGCTGTAGAATTTGTTTTCTTAAAAGAGTTTTCACGTAAAGAGGCTGCTAAACGAATTGGTATTAGCCCAATGACTGTAACTCGATATCTTCAAAAGGGCAAAGAACAGTTATTTTCTTTGCTTCAACCTCAAATTGCTCAAACTAGAGCATGATAATTCATAATTCGTAATTCGTGGTTAGTAATTCGTAATTATGAATTGAATGAACATCCGAGAAATTCAAACTGTAACACCAAAACCATAAAGCTTATGAACTCCATCGATTCAGCGTTGGTAGATCGTTTTCCTCAGCCGATGGAAACTGAAGGTATTAAGTTGGATGACCGAAGAGGTGTCAAGTTTAGTGGTAAATGGGTACAAGTTGAGAAATTACAGAAGAGTGACTCAAAGAAACTCGATCGCGTCGTAAATTTCTCCTTAAAACACGAGGAAAAAGAAATTGTTAATGAATTGTCTAACGATCCATTATTAAATTTGCTTTGTCTATTAGTTGAAGCCGGTCGAGAAATTCCTGACGATCGCTGTCAGCTCTACCGCGAAGGACTAGAAATTTTATTGAGTCAATGGGATGAAGCTTATCATATTCCAGGCGATCGCTTCTACAAAAATTTGTCCGTACAGCACAAACAAGACTTGTTAAGTAAAATTGCTTTGGCTACATTTGAAACTGGAGGTAAGTTTAGCAAACAGGATATTGAAAAATCTATTACCGAATATATATGTAACCTGCCAAAAGCACCTACTAGCCCGGAACTCTTGCAACTTACGACTGAAGCACTACTAAAGTCTATTCAATACCAACATCAGTTATTTGTTGAGTTCGCTCCAGAGGTTTATTCTTTCTCTGATAGCAGATTTCACGAGTATTTTATAGCGCGAGAAATAGCCGATTCTTCTCATCCTCAAAGAGCAGAACAAGCTTTAATAAATTTAGCTGCTCGGATTTCAGAACCACGCTGGCACGAAGTTTTTGTTTTCGTTGTCAGTATGTTGCGAAACGCTGACTATTTTCTCAGTTTAATGAAGCAACAAGCTGACGCGATCGCCGGAGTCGATCCAGAATTATCGCGCTTTCTTTTCTGGTTGGAGCGCAAGTCACATCATCTGAGCAAACCTCAGTTTAAACCAGCTGCTTTCCGTGCCTTTCATTTAGAATTTATCCTCGATCTTAAATCAGATTCTCTCCAAGACGATCGCACCGATCGCCATCTTCATCTATCTGATATCGATGCTTCGAGTTACGAACTGATAAATTTTCCTTTGACTTCCCAGCAAAAAGCTGTTCTCAAACAATATTACGATGTCAATCAACTCATACTTGATTGCCTGCGCCAAGCACAATACATGACGCGGAGCTTACGTACAGAAATTGAAGAGACACTTTTAGTTCCTTCATATTTAAGCTGTCCGATAAAAACTGCGATCGCTTAATATAAATACCTAAGATAAATTTCTTGTAGGGGCGCACAGCTGTACGCCCCTACAATGTTGTCACGATCTAGCAGGTTTATGGTAATGTTAAAGCTGAAGATCGCACGGCAAAAATCGCTAGATGACTAGTGAAGCAGACTTGCTGCTAAAACAAGGTATTTCTCAATACCAAACAGGGGAATTTGAGCTTGCATTGCAGTCTTGGCAACAAGCATTAAATCTTTATCGGAGCAGCCAAAATTTCAAGCGCGAAGGCGCGGCTTTAGGGAATTTAGGCGCAGCTTATCAAGCTTTAGGAAACATACCCCAGGCGATCGGCTGCTTTCAACAACATTTGGAGATCGCCCAGAAAATTCAAGATGCAACTGGCGAAATGAATGCTCTTGCCAATATTGGTAATGCTTATTTGGCATCAGCAGAGTACATTCGTGCAATTGAGTATTGGCAAAAACTTTTAGCGATCGTACCAGCACAAAGCGATCGCCTACAGAAAGGACAGATCTTAAATAGCCTGCGACAAGCATACACTAGTTTAGGAGAATTGACCCAAGCGAAAAAATATCAACAGCAACAGTTGGCGATCGCGCGGGAATTACTCAACTCGGCGATCGCGACAGACTTTGTTTCTAGTCTAGAAGCGATCGGTTTAGATCCTACACAGGATTTAGTCGGAGCCGATCTCAGTCAATTCGATCTTCGTAATGCTAGCTTGAGTCGCGCTAATTTAGAAGGGGCAAATTTGAGTGGTGCTGACTTGACATTAGCCGATCTGAGTCGTGCTAATTTGAGTCGTGCTTGTCTATTGCGTGCCAAACTCACTAATGCCAATCTCCGCGATGCGAATCTCAGTCATGCCGATTTGAGCGATGCAGACTTACGAGCAATTCTACCCCGTGTAAATTTAAGCGGTGCTAATCTCAGCCGGACAAATTTATCGAGCGCCTATCTTCAGAATGCTAACTTACAAGGTGCAAATTTGAGCCAGACGCTACTGCAACAAGCAGATTTAAACGGTACAGATTTCAGTCATGCCAATTTGAATGCAGCCAATCTCAACCGCGCAGAACTGAATGCAGTCAAAGTAGAAAAAACACGGTTTGTTGATGTCGTCGGAATTTCAGCACAGATGAAACTTGAGTTTCAGCAACAAGGAGCAATTTTTGAGGACTCTATGGGCGATCGCAAGCCAATCTCAACTTAGATTTAAATAGCGATCGCTCCTCATCATATCTAAATCTATGGATTACGATCGGGTGTAGGGGTTAAATCTTGTTCCGTTGAATTACTATCAGGTGCAGGCGCTAAATCTTGTTCCATTGTCTGTGCTGCTGCTGGTTGCGGTTCGCGGACTTCCCAACGACATTGTTTTTGTTCTGGCTGCTGATAGTTAACCGCCATTGTAAATGAGCGTGTCGCGGCGCGGTTCTTGTCGAAATTTACGTCAGCTCGCGTGTAGTTTTTTCCGGCGATCGCCGTCCACTGTAATATATCGTTGGCATAGGCTCCATCGGGAACGAAGCGCATTTTGTATTTTACTTGGTCTGGAGAGTCTCCCGATCGCACGAAAAGCAATCCCTGCGCAATGTCTGCCGAGCGTTCCAAGACATCAGCAGATATAAAGCTACATCGATCGCCATCATCTCCTTCCACCAGTGCCAAGAAAGAACGGTCGGAGCTAGTTTCTACTTGTTGAGCTGGCGTTTCTCGGTTGGAAAAGACGACTAAGGCGATCGCTAAGATTGGTAAGATAGCTGTTTTCATAACTCCTCATCCCTCACAGCACTCAGACGCAACTGATTTGTTATATGGTACAGCGAATTTGCTCTCTGGGATTGGCAATGTTTGAGCGCTCGAGAAAGAAGTTAGAAGCGACAAGTCAAAAGCACGCTTCTGCATTTTCCCTACTTTCTATCTCTGTTCATTGATTCTTAATAAATTATCGCCTTTGCTCTTAACTTTATAGAGCTAGAACTATCTACAGTCATCGTACCTAAAATTGTGAATTATTGGTTAAAAATGTGTCAATGGCGCAGTTTCTTCATTGCGCGCAATCTGCATTGCCGATTACATAGTATTTAACTACGAGTTAATTAATATGTATAAATTAATCAAATCATGTTTTCTAAAAATTCTCTTTGGCTGCTTGGAATCGCTATATTTATTGTTTTGACTACTCTGTATTTAGGCTTTTCTTGGCTATCTTTACAACTTAGTTCACCACAAAAACCGCAAGTTATACCAATTTTAGCCAGAATTGAAGTTGCCAAGCAAAGAATTTACTTAGAAGTTCCTCAAACCCCAGAGCAAGAAGCACAAGGGTTAATGTATCGTACTATAATTCCCAGAAATAGGGGAATTTTGTTTGAATTCAATCCGCCTCAAGCGATCGAATTTTCCATGCAAAACATTCTTGTACCAGTCGATACAATTTTTCTGAGAAATACGGAAATTCAGCAAATTCAAATAGCTGTTCCTACCTGTAACGAAGTCAATTGCCCCACGTATAGCTCAAAGGTAAAAGTAGACCAAATGGTGCAGTTACAGGCTCGAAGAACTTTAGAGCTAGGTTTAAAAACTGGCGATCGCCTACCAATTGAGTTCCTCGACTTAGATACTAAAACTTTTCGCTGATTTAAATTTAACAAAACTTAATGTTGATTCTTTTGTTTTAGATAAAAGATTTAAGTAAGAGTTAATTTAAACTATTTACAAGAACGATTTTTGGTTAAGAAATTAGTCGACTTCTGGTTAAAAAGTCGAATAGCTTCGGTTAAGAAATCGTTAAAGCGAGGGCTTTATGTTAACTGCGACCCAGAAGAAGCACCGGAAGATTTCAGCTAATAATGCTTTTTGCATAGTTACATTGGTGAGCGGTCTGGTTTTACTAATAATTCAAGCTCAAATTGAAAAACAACCACAATCTCTACCTGTAAGTGCGAAAGCGCAAATTTCTGGACAAGAAATTGAGTTGGAAGTTGCTCAAACAGCGCAGCAACAATCTATGGGACTGATGTACCGTGGCGAACTTTCACAGACAAGAGGAATGCTGTATACTATCGATCCGCCTCGCCCAGTTAAGGTTTCGATGCAAAATATGCGCTTCCCTGTGGATGTCGTCTATTTACAAAACGGACAGATTGCAGCCATTCAAGTAGAGGCACAGCCTTGCGATGCAATTGCTTGCCCTACATATAGTTCAAAGGCAACGGTAGACCAAATGATTCAGCTACGAAGTGGCGCGACGGCAGAATTAGGACTAGAGGTAGGCGATCGCGTGCCGATTCGGTTCTTAGATGGTGAAATCCCCAGAACTTAGCCTATGCAGCAAACTAACTCGTCCCCTGTCAAAATTACCTTGCTGCTTGTCAGCACGCTTACCGTGATGGCAGGTGCAACAATTGCACCTTCGCTACCAGCAATGAAGCAGCACTTTAGCAGCGTGCCGAATGCAGATTACTGGGTAAGGTTAGTCTTGACAGTCCCAGCCCTATTTATTGCCGTGGCTGCGCCGCTTGTTGGCGCGACAATCGATAAATTGGGACGCAAACCCGTGTTAATAATTGCCTTACTCGCGTACGGGTTGGCAGGTAGTTCGGGGCTGTGGTTGAATGCGATCGGCTTTATCCTTTTCGGACGGGCATTATTGGGTTTGAGTGTGGCTGGGGTAATGGTAACGGCAACGGCGTTGATTGCAGATTACTACACGGGGAAGGCGAGAGGGCAGTTTTTGGGTATCCAAGCTGCTTTTATGGCATTGGGAGGGGTTGTTTTCCTGACTTTAGGGGGCTTTCTTGCCGATATCAATTGGCGGATGCCCTTTTTTATCTACTTAATTGCCCTAGTATTGGTACCGTGCGTCGTGTTGTTGCTACCGGAACCGAATCGTACAGGTAAGGGTACTGGAGCTAACTTTGCAGACGAACCAACCAGCTTGGCGACTGGTTTAGTGGTGTTGACTTATGCGATCGCCCTAATCTCGCAAATCGTATTTTATCTAATTCCCGTACAACTCCCCTTTTACTTACAGCAATTACTACAGGCAAGCAGTTCTCAAAGCGGGTTAGCGATCGCGCTTGCAACTGGGTGTTCTGCGGTTAGCTCGTTATTGTACCAGCGCGTCAAAGCCCGCCTCAGCTTTATTAGCATTTATGGCATTGCTTTTTTAAACATGGCACTAGGATATGAATTGATAAGTTTTGGCGCAGGTTATGCGGTGATTCTCTTGGGATTAGCGATCGCGGGTTTAGGTTTGGGTTTACTCATGCCAAATATGAACTTTTGCCTCACTTCAATCGCTCCTGGTGTAGCCCGTGGAAAAGTTTTAGGTGGGTTAACGACTAGCTTTTTTTTAGGACAATTTCTCTCACCCATTGTCAGCCAGCCTTTGACTAACTTCGTAGGGATAGCTGGAACTTACAGAACTGCTGGAATCGTGATGGGGATAATGGCTATAGCTGCCTTGGTATTTTTGATGCGGGCTAAAACAGCGGGAAATGCAAGCTAGGAATTGATTCTCACCACGCTGGATCGAAATAAAGATCGATCGTCAACTGTTCCTGTCCAGGTGGTACAGCAGTAATACAAGCGCATACTGTATTGTCTCCATCGATCTCGACTTCGCAAGCGTGACAGGAACCCATCATACAGCCGGTGGGGATGACAACCCCCGCTCGCTCTGCTACATCTAACAATGGTTCTCCGACTGTGGCTTCTACAGTGACATCATCGGGTAAAAAATTGACTCGCACAGTCATAATTCCTAACTTTAAGGCGACAAAACAGAGGATAAGTCTAAATGGGTTTCTACCATACCTGCTAGGGAGTCGAGCATTGCTTCTCGCTGCTCGCGATAATTAGAGATACCTGTCGGTAGAGATTTAAGTCCCCTTTGTTGCCGCAGGCGATTTAACCAAGCCCTCCGCCAAGGTCCATTATCGAAAATTCCGTGCAGATATGTTCCCCAGATTGATTGACTACTATCTACCATGCCAAGACCGGTATCGTCAAACAGGGGTTGATAGTCGTTGGCTTGGGCGGGGGGTAATTCTATTAATCGCGATCGCCCTTGGTGAATTTCATACCCTGTCACGGGCAATCCTGACTGCGGAAAATTCGATATGACTTGACGCTGGCGGGCAACTTTATGCATCGTGATTGCCGTTTTGATGGGCAGCAATCCTAACCCTGGATACCTACCAGCTTCGCCCTCTAGCCCTTCTGGATCGGCTAGCTGTTGCCCCAGAATTTGGAAACCGCCGCAGATACCTAAAACCGTTCCCCCAGCCGCCGCATAGTTTTGAATTGACTTTGCCATCCCGGTTTTATGCAGGACGAGTAAATCGGCGATCGTGGTTTTCGTCCCTGGAAGAATAACCGCATCTGGATGTCCTAATTCGTGTTTGGGGCTGAGATATCTCAAACCAATACACGGTTCTGATTCTAACGGATCGAAGTCGGTAAAGTTAGAAATTCGCGGCAGGCGAATTACGACAATGTTGAGTTCGCCTTTAGCCCGAGAGGGCTTGCGTTCAAACAAATCGAGGGAATCTTCGGCTGGAAATGAATGTTCCAGCCAGGGAATGACACCGATGACGGGGATTCCCGTCCGTTCTTCCAGCCACTTAATGCCCGGTTCTAAGATCGATCGCTGTCCGCGAAATTTATTGATGATTATCCCGCGCACTAAACTGCGTTCTTCTGGTTCGAGTAATTCTAGCGTGCCTACGACATGGGCAAAAGCACCACCGCGATCGATATCTACGACTAGTAACGTTGGTGCGTTCAAATACTTGGCGATCCGCATATTTGCTAAATCGCGGTGCTTGAGGTTGATTTCTGCCGGACTACCTGCCCCCTCGCACACGATCATGTCAAATTCTGCTGACAGATGGCGCAGGGATTCTTCAATTGCCTGCCATCCTGGTTGAAAAAATTGCTCGTAGTAGTCTGCTGCGTTGACTCTTCCCACAGCTTTGCCTTTGAGGATCACCTGAGAAGACGTATCCCCTTGAGGTTTGAGCAAGATTGGGTTCATCTCTACCATTGGAGCAACCCCAGCCGCCCACGCTTGCACCGCTTGGGCATAGCCAATTTCGCCACCATTAACGGTAACGTAAGCATTCAACGCCATATTTTGTCCTTTGAAGGGCGCTACACGCCAGCCACGTTTGGCTAAAATGCGACAAATTGCAGCTGCGATCGTTGATTTTCCAGCATGGGATGTCGTTCCCACGATCATGATTGATTTCATATGCGGCTATCGGCTTGAGCAGGTAAAGGCAGAAATTTCAGACCGAGATGGGTTTCTGTGTTTATTTTTCCCCTTTTTTGCTAATTCTTAACTTTTACGCTTACAAATTTAAGGCATTCACCTAAAAAGGCAGTCGCAGCCAGCTACTCAGGGTATTGTAAAGGCGATCGCGCCACGTTGGAGTATCCCACTTACCATGCTGAGCGTATCGCTCTACTAGCTGTCTGCCCAGAGGCGTGAGCCGAAAACTATCTGTGATTCCCTGTCCGTCTACCTCACGCCGCAATACACCGACTTGAATCAGCCAAAAGAGTTCGTTGTCTACTGCAAGTTCTGTTAATGGGCGTTGGCTATAGCCTTTTTCCATGCCTGAATTGCCGGCGATCGCCATGACTGGCACGCTTTGAGCTATCATTGCCTGGAATAAGTGTAAGTTAAAGCTAGAACAAATCAGTGCCCGACGCGCCCGCTCTAAGGTACGGTTGGGGTAGAAAAACGGTCTGGCATTGCTAGTATTTGCATTAGTCATTTTAGTATTTGTACCCTATAGTCACTCTGCCTGAAAAGCGATTTCTGAAACTTCTAAATATCTTAATTATTGCAGGTATGGGTGACTTGTCATGAGTCATTTGTCATTTGTCATTTGTCATTTGTCATTTGTCACGAGTCATTGGTGATGAGCCATAGATGTAAAAAAGGTGGGCATTGCCCACCCTACGTTTAAATTCTAACTGCCTTCTTTATTGTCCGGCTTTTGCCATATCTCCTCGTTTAAAGCCCGCACCATTTGTAACTTTACCAGTGGCAAATCCCTGACCGACTTCTGTTAATTCGATCGTGCCAATCGGAGACGTTAAGGCGCGCAGAGTTTTGCCAGTTTCAGGATCTTTAATTTCTTTGGCTACTCGCTCGATTGAGATTGTCATCCCTGTTTTTAAGCCTGCTTCCTGTCCTTTATTAATTGTAACTAGATTATTAGTTACATCAGCTACTACAGCATTGATATTCGGTGTAAACGAAGCTGCTGTAGTCACTTTAGAGGCAGAAGCAACGATTTCTTGCGTAATTTCATTGACAGCAATTTCTGCGGCTGCACTCAATAAAGTTTCAGGGTCAGCATTCTTCGACTCGTGATAAATACCACCTACATTTAAAGCTTTGCTTTTCTTATCGACTTCTCCTTTACCTTGAGTTGCAGCGAGAATTTCTGCGGTTGTCGTGCTGACGAGTCTGGCATCAATTTGCACGATCGCCCGACTTTTTTGTTTCGCCGAACAAACTCCAAAAACGCAAAAGCCGTTACCAGAATTATTTGCTTCAATATTAAATTGAGTCACTGCACCAATTACGACAGCATCAACTCCCAAAACTCTACCAATTTGAGCAGCGGTTTCTGGATTTATTCGCCCCGAAGCACCTAAGTTTTGTTCTTGTAAAATAGCGTCGATTTTACTCCGTTCGATGACACTGTAAGAACCATCTTTAACTAATGCATTCGTAATTAAATTACTCACTCCTTGGGCTGGACTTGCGCCAGCGAAAATATTTGCAAAATTAACACTGCCAGTATCGGCAAAATCAAAATCTAGTACAGCAACTCGCTGGCGTTGAGTTGCTTGTGTTTGGCTATTTGTTCGACTAGTTTCAGTTCGATCGGCAGTTTGGGCATGAACTGTAGGTGTCAGCAAAGATAAATTAGTCGTACTCAACAAACCAAAAACACGTAACAAATTCAGCGAACGAGTCGCTAATTTCACATGAGTTCCCATATTTTTTTGATTAGCAATAAAACTGTGGCAAAAAATCAAAATATTCTGGTTAACTGTAGAATCTACTATTTTGTAAATATCTCACAGGTAAACGATCGCGATTATATCCACGCGATCGCTGTTGTTACCGTAGTATATCTACTTAAAGTTTAATAATTTAAAACTATGAATAATGTAGAGGAGCAAGCAAGATTGTATCTTTACTGTAGAGCTTTGTATTTCAGATGCAGGCATGAGTCAGCAGATAAACGCAGTCGAGTGCTACGTGGATCGAGCTAACTTAGTAAAATTTTTGCAAAGCTAGCGAAAAGTTACTGAAATTTGTTGCTACATTAAAATTAAATAGTTTGTCAGTAATCTCCGTACGGGAAGCAGGCAATGAGTAAAGATATCCGCGTTGCTGCAACTTCAAAAATTTGGGCTTTTGCTACGGGAATGCTAGCAATTTGCATTCCGCTTTCGAGTGTAACTAGGAGCGGTCCTATTTTACCGCTAGCCGCGATCGCCGGAGCTGCCACAGGTACGTACTTTGTCTGGCGCGATGACAATAAATATAAATCGTTAGCAAATAGCGATCCAAAACAACTTGAGCAACGCATCGCGAATTTAGAAACAATTGTCAGCGATCGCGAGTTTGAATTAGAACAGAAAATAAAACAATTAGAATCAAAGGATTAAGTCAAAAGTCAAAAGTCAAAAGTTAAAAGTCAAAACCACTTTCTTGACAACTGACAACTGACAACTGATAACTGATAACTGACTATCCACCTAATGCAATATCCAAAAACATCATTACCACAAAACCTAACATGACACCAATAGTTCCCTCTGTTTCTAATCCTTTGCGGTGCGATTCGGGGATAATATCGTCGCTGATTACGAATAGCATTGCTCCGGCTGCAAACGCCATTGCCCAAGGTAAAATAAACTGAGCTATACTTGCTACGCCAGCACCAACTAAACCGCCCAAAGGCTCTACTAAACCCGTAAGCAGAGAAACTCCTAAAGCATAGCTAGTAGAATATCTTTCTGAGATTAATGATAGGGCAACGACTAAACCTTCTGGCATATTTTGTAAGCCAATACCTACGGCAATTGGTAGCCCTTGCTCGATATTTCCACTCCCGAAATTTACTCCTACAGCTAATCCTTCAGGAAAGTTATGAATTGTAATCGCAGCGATAAATAACCAAATTTGTTTAATACTTTTCCCCCGACAATTTTCTCGCCCTTTCAAAAAATGTTCGTGTGGTAAAGCGTGATGAGCAACTTGTAAAAACAATCCGCCCAATAAAATACCTACAACCATAATTAGAGCAGCGATCGCTCTGGAATAACCAATGTTTTCTGCTGCTTCTGTGCCTGGAACGATGAGAGAAAAAGCTGTAGCTGCTAACATAACTCCACCACCAAACCCCAACATGATTCCCTGAATTCTCTGGGTCAAATTGATTGGTAGTAAGATTGGTAAAGCTCCAACAAAAGTTGCCAGTCCAGCGAGTAGGCTAGCAAGAAATCCGACAAGAACAACGTTCATAGATTGCGATCGCGGTAGTGATAGTAATGGAGAAATAGCAACTTAAATAGATGCTGCTTGGGTCTACATCTGTAAAAAGATATTTCCTGAATGTCAAGTATATCATACTCGTTATGAGTACGTATTATTGATTTTGGCATGGCTTGAGGGCGCACGATTGTACGCCTTCTCAGAATGGATATGGTATGCTGCCCTTGACTCACCAAAGAAAAGGAATCAAGCGGCTGCTAGACTCTTGATACGCTGCATACTCGCTATACTTACCAGACATGGTTTGTTCTCTTTGAGAGATGCGCTGGAGATAGAGGAGGGTAATAGTTCCTGGTACGAGATAAGCCCATAAAGAACCTGCGACAACGCTGAAACTGAGATAGCGTAGCAAGTCACCGAAGTAGTTAATATTGCGGGAAAATCTCCAAACTCCATCCTGCACTAAACCCGCCCCGTATTGCTTAGCAGTTAGTTTTTGTACGTCAGCAGTGGTATTAATTAGAGTTCCGAAGATGTAAAGTGGTATGGCGATCGCGATCGCGAGTGCAGAAATAGGCGTGGGGTTGGTAAATGCCAAATATCCAGGTAAGGTATAGAATACTCCAACAAACATCAGAGCGGCAATCAAGCCCCCTACTCCTATAGGTTCGTTAAATATCTGTCGTCGGTTAGGAAAGAACCACTGTTCTAGCAGCCACCATAGACAATAGCTAACGTGCAAACAAAGATAAATAACTTGGCGTAAGTCCGATATCCCATAAACGATTGCACAAATTGCGAGGCAAAAAACTGTTAGCACCTTAGCTGCATTAATTGCTGTTAGTTGAGTTATGGCACTCGCTCCCGCATCAGATGTATTCTGCATCATAACTGACAAACTTTTCTTAACATTTCTTAATTGTAGCTGGGAATTCTATTCTAAGATTTGTCTCGCGCAAAGACGCAAAGACGCTAAGCACCCTTTGCGCCTTTGCGTCTTTGCGTGACATTTTTCTAAAGATTTACTTCTACTGGCGGATGATGCGGCGCAGTTGATTTGCTTCTTCCCAACTTCTTTCAACTCCACCTTGAGCAATGTCTTTGACGTAATTAATTTTGACTTCTTCTAGTAAGTCTACAAATAATGATTTGAGTGCTTGCAAGTTGTGTTGTTTTTTGACTTCTGTTTCTAGAGCAATACTAAAGTTTTGAATTAAGTGACTCGATTTTTCTATGACTACGGGATCTTCGAGTAAATTTGTTAAAGTTGTGTAAGTAGATTGGGAAATATCGTTAGCTAATTTTGATGAAACTTGACGAGGTAGAGTTTCCATACCTGGTAAATGCTGTATTTGCTGGTACATTTGAGTTTTTCTAATGGCATTTTCGATACTGTAGTGGAGTAATGATTCAATATCAGTTTGTACTTTGGGAATAACTTGATAAATTGTCAGACGCAGTAAGCGATTAGCAATTTCTTGCACTTCATTGGTGTTATTAATATTGATATAGGGGTGGTAACGTCCCGATCTTAATAACCACTCAGCCGCATCTCCTCGTTCGATCGAGTCTTGCATTTGATCGATTAACCGTACGCCAACAATTTCTGTCATTTCTTCAGCGAAATTAGTGACAAAATCATATTTAATTTGCTTGCGGACGGGTTCGAGATTTAATAGTTCTGCTTGATAAAGCCGAATCGTTACTGGAATTACCCTCAGCCAGCGCCAAAATGGGAAGAGGAGAAATAAATCGTACCAGCGCCTTAGCAGTGCCTCTAACCAATTTAAATCTGGTCTTTGACGGCTGATAAAGAAAGTACGAATGAGAATTTCTAAGCCAAAAAAAGCGACAAAAGGTAAGTCAATTAGCCAAAAGCGATCGATGAATTTACCTCGGGTATTAATGCCGCGATAGTAGTTAGTTTCTATGAGCGGTTGAAGATTTGTCGTGAAGAAATCTAATTCTCGTTCCCAGCCTACGCGATTGAGATAAGCCTGACTCCAAAAAGTATCGAAGGCTTGATGAGCTGAGTTAATATGAACGCGATCGCGGACTTGATTTTTGATCTTTTCTAAATGTCCGGTTTTCTGGGCGATCGCAAAGGGATTATCTTCGATTAATTCATCGCTCAATTGCCGCATTTGAGCTAATAAATTTTCAACTTCTGGCGACTGAATACCCGTCTGCTCAATTTGTTGTCTGATTTGTTGAAATTGAGCCAGATATCGGGTTGTTTCTCGATGGGGTTCGATACCTTTAATGGGATCGTACTGCTGGACGATTTGGGGTGACTTTTCAAAATAAAAGTCGTGCCAGTGAATATATGATAAATCGAACAAGACAAGGAAGAAATTTAGTAAAACCACCAGAGCAATCAATCGTTCTAGCCAGAGAAAGCGCCGTACTGGACGAAATGCTATTTGAGTTTTTTGCAGAGATGACATATTGATTTCAACCAAATTCTGCTCGCATCAAGAATGCAGGTTTCGCAGTTAAGCAGCGATAACAGCAAATATTATCACCAATTGTTGTTGGTCAAAGCCGCGATCGCCTCTTCTTTTGCCTTCGCTTCAATTTCAATCCAGGGTGCTTCCCGGTAAACGCTAGGCATAACAGTAATATATTCACTGTGCTGTCTGTCACTGAAAGCTGCTTCACCGTTAGAAATGTGGACGAGTTGCCAATCTGGCTTTTCCCACGTCGATCTAGCAGCATAAAACATCTCGGCTACGGAGGGATGATCGTAGCTTTCTAGTTTCTCATGACAGATGTGATGGTGAGCGTCAAAGACCATTGGGACTTTTGCCTGCTGACAGACGGCTAGGATTTCCTCAGCGCTATAGGCGTATTCGTCATTTTCAAAAGTAAGGCGGCTTTTAATTGCTTCTGGAAGGCGATTGACAACTTGCACCAATTGCGCCGTTCTCTGAGCTTTGCCTCCGTGAATATTCATGCACGCCCAAGCCGATCGCGGTAAACTGAGCAAGTCCATAATTTGGGCATGTTGTGTCAAAATTTTGATGCTGTTTTCCACGACTTGTGGCGAGTCAGAACTTAATACCACAAATTGATCGGGATGGAGTACCATTCGGATGCCCAGTTGTTGCGATCGCGTTCCCACTGCGGCTAAATCAGCAGTCATTTCTGCTAAGATAGCTTGTCCGATGCCGTCTTCCATGTCACTGAGGGGAAACAAACCCGAAGGCATTCGATAGAGGAAAATTTGGTTGGTTTGACAAAAAGATATTGCCGCATCCAAGCGAGTTAAATTGCTCAAATAAAGCTCTCGCAAGGTAGTTTCCCGTTCTGCTGCACTCAACTTGAGGTAGCGTGTCCGTGTCATGGTACGATAGCGGACTGCTTTAGAAACGGTGATACAAACTAAACCCAATCTAGAGCGATCGCTGGCGCGAGATAATAATTTTGTACTGCTTGGATCGATAATCATAGATACATAAACAGTGGCTTATCGAACCGCGATCGCCACCAAAAACAAACATGAGTAATCAACATAAATTTAATCTGTCAAATCTAAAATCACATCTATCAAGAGGTGAGAGGTAAGAGAGTGGTGAGTGGTGCGTGAAGAAAGGGTGTAGGGTGTAGGGTTGAATTGTGACTTGTGACTTGTGACTTGGAAGTAGCTCCGCGACTCTCTCTTCACTCCCGACTTATCTTTTCGTTAATGTCGAACCCGTGCGTCCTGTCAGCACCCAAAGCAAAGCTCTACCTCCGTCGCGGATGGTTTTGTTGTAGGGTTCTGGCGATCGCTTGGAGGGAACGGAAATCGGGGTAAAATCAATCCCACGACTACCTAAGACAATTTGACCGATTGTTTCGGCACGGCGCATATGATAGTCAGACGTGATCAGGTAGATCTTCTTGATGCCTCGCTTTTGAAACTCGCCGACTAAAGTAGTAAAGTTTGTGACCGTATCGACTGCCTGGTAGTCTAAATGCAAGCGACTGCGATCGACACCAGCTTGGGTAAATAAATTACGGGCGTATTCTTTCGGACTACCACTAGAAACCCAAATTGGTAAATCTGGCTTGTTCCGTGCAAATTCGATCGCGAACTGCTCCCGTTGGACTGAACCACCCAGGACGAGAATTGCTTGATATGGCTCCAAATGGCTTTTCACCTCTTTGTATCCCAGCCACAATAAGGTAGGCAGTAGTAGCATCAGCCAACACCAACCCCTACGCCCAGATTTTCTCGGCTTGACCCGTCGATAACGTCGCTTTTTCAGAACTTTAACAGAGCTTCAGCGCAACAACACGAATATCTAGGGTAGCAGGCAATAGTGTAGGGCGGCTGAGGTCAAAAGAAATTTTGGAAAAGTGTTGGGAAGAAAATTACAATTTATAAAAATTAATGCTTCTGTCAGGCGACTTGAGTTGAACTGGTAATAGCTAGGGAAGTTAAGCACAATGAAAGCAGCAAAATTATCGTTGGCGGCTATCTTATCCACGACTGCGATCGCGGGTGGAGTTTTATTTTCTTCTGTCGATCCAGCTCAATCTTATCCTTGCAGTAGATATCGAAACAGCTACACGACGCAAACAATTGATTGGTGGCGCTCTCCTTGGGTAGCAGTTTTGACTATTCCTGGAATTGCTCTAGGAGTAACTCTTTATAAGCGCGGTCGTTCGTATCAGAATTAACGGTGCAATTTTCACGTATTTTAGTAGGGGCGCACAGCTGTGCGCCCCTACAGGTATGCATGTTGCCCCTGACAAGAGTGCCTCTCGCCTCTTGCCTTTGTTTACTGTAGAGTTTAACTAATCAAATTTACAGAGAAACACTCGCTTTTGTGGCAACTGATACCACTTAGTATGAGCGTGCATCGTAAAAAAACAGAGAAGAGTAGGACAAATTTATTTATGTTCAAAAGGAGCGTACTGCTAGTGGGTGTTGCGCTGGTAGCAACTCCTTTAGCTGCTTGTAGCCAATTTTATTCTCAGTCACCACAGCCACAGGGAACCGCCCAAACAGGAAGTAACCCAGCCGCAGGGGGAGGGGGTACATTAGATGCAGCTAAGTCTCGCGGCAGGCTGGCGTGCGGTGTCAGCGGTACTTTACCAGGATTTAGCTACGTAGACCAAGCAGGTAAGTATTCTGGACTCGATGTGGATATCTGTCGGGCGATCGCAGCCGCTTTATTTGACGATCCGAATGCTGTCGATTTCCGCAATCTGAACGCAAAAGAGAGATTCACTGCCCTGCAAGCAGGAGAAGTCGATATTCTCAGTCGCAATACGACTTGGACGATGAGTCGCGATACTTCGGTAGGGCTGGAGTTTCTTCCCGTGACGTTTTATGACGGTCAGGGCGTAATGGTGAAGAAATCTGCTGGGACAAAAGACTTGAAGGGTTTGCAGGGTAAAGCTGTTTGCATGGAGACGGGAACCACTACCGAGCAAAACTTTGCCGATCAAATGCGCAAAATTGGAGTGAAATACACGCCTCTAGTATTTGAAGATGCTAATGCCGTTTACGCAGCATACGAACAAGGTCGGTGTCAGGCTGTGAGTACCGATCGCTCTGGATTGGTATCCCGTCGAACAACGCTGAAAAATCCGCAAGATAATATTATTCTAGATACGCTTTTATCCAAAGAACCACTAACACCAGCTGTGAAGAACGGAGACTCCCGCTGGTTTGATGCAGTTAAGTGGACGATCTTTGGCTTAATTGAAGCCGAAGAACTGGGGATTAATTCTCAAAACATCGACCAATTCGCCAAAAGCCAAGACCCAGTTGTCAAAAGATTGCTAGGCACGGAAGGGAATTTAGGTCAAGGTGCGGGTTTACCGAATGATTTTGTTGCTCGTGCGGTGAGGAAAGTCGGCAACTACGGCGAGATTTACAACCGCAATCTCGGACCTGGCACGCCATTCAATTTACCACGCGGTCAGAACGATATCTGGGAGAAAGGTGGTTTACATTATGCTCCACCATTTAGATAGCAGGGAGCAGGGGAAGAATTCAAAATTCAAAATTTCCCGACTCCTGTACGAGCGGGTTTTGACCGAAGATCTACTGCCTGGGTTGTCAATATTTCCCGATTCCTGGACGGACGGGTTTTGACCGAAGATCTACTGCCTGGGTTGTCAATCTATTTGCTAAACCCGCCCCTACCGACTCCCTTTCTTCACGCACCACTGACCCCTCACCACTCACCACTCAATTACCACTACATGAAGTTGCAGAAACTATTACGAGACGATCGCTTCTGGCAGATTGCCGGACAGGCGATCGCGGTTTTGTTGGTGGTAATTTTTATTGTCCTGATTTGGGATAATCTCACTTACAATCTGCGGCAATTAGGCATTCAGTTAGGATTTGATTTTTTGGGAGTGCAAGCCTCCTTTGATATTGGCGAAAGCATCATTCCTTACGCTCCGTCTAATAGCTACAGTCGGGCAATATTTGTCGGGTTGCTTAATTCATTGCGCGTGGTAGCAATCGGTTTAGTTTTAGCTACTATTTTTGGGTTGGTCTTTGGCATTGCCCAACTTTCAGATAACTGGTTGGTACGACGCATCGCGGTTGCTTATGTAGAAATCTTCCGCAACGTACCTCTACTATTGCAACTATTTTTTTGGTACTTTGCCGTTTTTATCAACCTACCAGGAATTGAAAATCCTATTACTCTTCTTGGTTCTACTTACTTGACGGGACAAGGCGTATTTTTCCCGTGGCTGGAAATTGGGGCTGGGGGTGGCATTTGGTTGGTATTACTACTGGCGGGAATTGTTGGGGCGATCGCCTTGTGGCGTTGGCGGGGGCGCGTCATGGTAGAACGAGGACAGGCAGGACATCAAATTTGGTATGCTTTGGGTTCTATTTTAGGGGCGGCGATCGTTGCTTTTGTCTTGACCCGCAGTATTCCCTTTCGGTTGAGTCTTCCGCAAGTTACGCAGGGACAGATTGAGGGTGGATTGCGTCTGTCGCCAGAGTTTTGCGCCCTACTCGCTGGACTGGTGATTTATACGAGTAGTTATATTGCTGAAATTGTGAGGGCGGGGATTCTAGCTGTACCAAAAGGGCAGTGGGAAGCAGCCCGTGCTTTGGGACTGAAGCCAAATCGGATCATGCAAATGGTGATTTTACCGCAAGCATTGCGCGTGATTATACCACCCTTGACGAGTCACTACCTCAACTTAGCTAAAAACTCCAGTTTGGCGATCGCGGTCGGTTTTCCCGATGTTTATTTTGTTGCTTCTACAACATTTAATCAGACGGGACGGGCTGTGGAAGTGATGTTGCTGATTATGATTACCTATCTAACCACAAGCTTAACCATCTCTCTCGTCATGAATTTATACAACCGCACCGTGCAAATTCAGGAGAGATAGACTCTTGCAAATCCAATCATCCGCCCCTCCTAATCCGCCCACATCTCCGCTTAACTGGGTACAGAAAAACTTATTTAGTACTTGGTACAACAGTATCCTGACAATAATTTGTC
The DNA here is from genome assembly GCF_032860985.1 of Chroococcidiopsis sp. SAG 2025. Lineage (GTDB taxonomy): Bacteria > Cyanobacteriota > Cyanobacteriia > Cyanobacteriales > Chroococcidiopsidaceae > Chroococcidiopsis. The sequence goes on along the minus strand of NZ_JAOCNC010000001.1, from coordinate 2,806,450 downwards.
TAACAGTCATTATTTGGGGACTGAGTAACTTTATTAGTTGGGCATTAACCGCAGCACAGTGGGGAGTCGTGGGTGTAAACTTGCGACTCTTTTTTGTCGGTCGATTTCCTCCTGAATTGTATTGGCGAGTGTGGACAGCACTAGGGCTAATTATCGGTTTAGCAGGGATTTGTTGGGGTTATATTGTCAGAAACTCTCCCCTGTTTAGCCGAACAATTTTAATTGTTTTAGGAGTCACTATTGCGGCTATTATCCTGCTACCTTTAGAACTGAGCGCGCGTCTATGGATATTAGCGATCGCCATTATTGCCATAGTTGGCTACGCAGTTGGACGCAAATTACCTACTAGTATTAGCCCTTGGCTAACTCCAGCTTGGGGATTAGTATTTGTTGTCAATTTTTGGTTAATTGGAGGCGGTTTGGGTTTAACTTCAGTCCCAACAAATGTATGGTCGGGGCTATTACTGACCCTACTCACAGCAATTTGCGGGATCGTACTGTCGTTTCCCTTTGGCGTGTTACTCGCCCTCGGTCGCCAAAGTCCATTACCTATAGTCCGGATCTTATCGATCCTCTACATTGAAGTCGTGCGCGGGTTGCCACTCATTGGCATTCTCTTCTTAGCCCAGGTAATGTTACCGTTATTTCTCCCGCCTAACTTCCGCAATTTAGATCGCGTACTGCGGGCGATCGCTGGACTAGTATTATTTAGTGCAGCGTATTTAGCAGAAAATATCCGTGGTGGATTACAAGCTATACCTAGAGGACAATACGAAGCCGCTAAAGCCTTGGGTTTAAGTTCGCCTTTAGTTGTGTTATTGATTGTATTACCCCAGGCACTTAAAGCCGTAATTCCTGCGATCGTCGGTCAATTTATTGGTTTATTTAAAGATACATCTCTACTCGCTCTATTTGGCTTACTCGAATTAACCGGAATCTCTCGCTCGATTTTGGCACAACCCCAATTCCTCGGACGTTATGCCGAAGTTTATTTATTTATTGGCTTACTCTACTGGCTCTTTTGTTATGGAATGTCTACTGCAAGTCGCTATTTAGAACGGAAATTAAATGTTAGTAATTAGGGAGTAGGGAGTAGTGAAGAGTGAGAAAGCAACCAACTACTAATTACCAATTACCGATCGACAATGAACAACGAACAGCTAACAACCGACAACCAACAACCAATGATTATTGCTGAGAACGTCCATAAGTGGTACAGCAGCAATAAATTTTACGTTCTCCGGGGTGTTAGCCTTACCGTGAATCGGGGTGAGGTGGTGGTGGTGATGGGTCCCTCTGGTTCGGGTAAATCTACGTTTATTCGCACGTTTAATGCTTTAGAAGATTATCAACAAGGGCGAATTGAAATTGATGGAATTGCCCTGACTCACGACTTACGTAACATCGATGCGATTCGTAGAGAAGTTGGAATGGTATTTCAGCAGTTTAATTTGTTTCCTCATCTTACGGTACTGCAAAACGTAACTCTGTCACCGATTTGGGTACGGCGTTGGAAAAGACAAAAAGCCGAAGAAGTCGCCATGCAACTGTTGGAAAGGGTAGGAATTTTAGAACAAGCGCAAAAGTACCCAGGACAACTTTCTGGCGGACAACAACAACGGGTAGCGATCGCCCGGGCGTTGGCAATGCAGCCTAAAATTATGTTATTCGACGAACCTACATCAGCGCTTGACCCAGAAATGGTAAGGGAAGTGTTAGATGTGATGAGGAGTTTAGCGCGATCGGGAATGACAATGGTTGTTGTGACGCACGAAGTTGGGTTTGCCCGCGAAGTTGCCGATCGCATCGTTTTAATGGATGGTGGAATGTTAGTCGAACAAGCCCCACCCCAAGAATTTTTTCAAAACCCCAAAGAAGAACGGACGCGCAAGTTTTTATCGCAAATTTTGTAAATGAGGGAGTTGGGAGTCGTAGGGGCGGGTTTAGCCCGAAATCCCTGTCAAAACGAAGTTGTCTGGTGAACCCGCCCGTACGGTAGTAGGGTAAGAGATGAAAGGTAGATTTTGACCTTTGACTTTTGACTTTTGACTTTCTGCTCATGGTTGCAATCGTATTCGGTAGTATCAATATCGATCTAGTTAGCAAAACACCCAGATTACCTTTACCTGGGGAAACATTGACGGGACATAGTTTTGCTACCGCACCCGGGGGAAAAGGCGCAAATCAAGCAGTTGCGATCGCCAAATTGGGCGTTCCCTCATACATGGTAGGGCGTGTTGGCGGAGATAATTTCGGTCGGGAATTATTAGCAAGTTTGCAAGCGGCACGAGTACAGACTGAGAATGTATTGGTGGATGAAAGTATCAGTTCTGGAGTCGCTGCGATCGCAGTTGATGACAATGGGGAAAACCAAATTATCATAACTCCTGGGGCAAATGGACGAGTCGATGAGACAGATGTAGAACGTCTCCAGAGTGTGTTAAAAATCCTCCCTAGCCCTTCCCAAAGGGAGGGAACAAGTAGCCCCCCTTCCCAAGGGGGGTTGGGGGGATCGATCCTACTCCTCCAACTAGAAATTCCTCTCAGTGCTGTTATTGCAGCTGCCCAAGTTGCAAAAGCAGCCGGAATTCAAGTCATTCTCGATCCTGCACCAGCCCAAAATTTACCAGACGAACTTTATCCCTTAATTGATATCATTACCCCAAACGAAACAGAAGCAGGGCGATTAGTTGGTTTTACTGTAGATGGACGAGAAGCTGCAACCGAAGCAGCGCGGGCTTTGTTACAAAAAGGTGTGGGTAACGCGATCGTCAAACTTGGTGCTAAGGGTGTCGTCTGTGCTACTCAAGCAGAAACATTTTTTACCTCAGCCTTTTCCATCAGGGCTGTAGACACGGTAGCCGCAGGAGATGCCTTCAATGGTGGTTTAGCTGCGGCACTAGTAGAAGGATTACCTTTAAGACAAGCAGTAGTATGGGGTGCAGCGGCGGGCGCTTTAGCTGCAACCAAGCCAGGGGCGCAGTCTGCAATGTGCGATCGCCCTACTTTGGAGGCATTAATGGTAACTGGATCGTAAACGTTGCCCCGTGTCCTACACCAAGACTTGCAGCGTGAAGCGTACCACCATGCAATTCTACTATGTGACGGGCGATCGCCAATCCCAGTCCCAATCCTCCTTGCTTATTAGGACTCTGGGCTTGACGAAAGCGATCGAAGACGTGGGGTAAAAACTCAGGACTAATACCATTGCCCGTGTCGATAACTTGAATTTGGGCGTATTGTGGGGAGTTGGGAGTGAGAGAGTGGGAGTCGGGAAAGAGTGGTGAGTGGTGAGTGGTGAGTGGTTTTTCTCCCCCAGCTCCCCCAGCTCTCTTCTCCCCAGCTCCCTCCTGCTCCCTGCTCCCTGCTAATGACAGCCAGATTTCGATCCTGCCACCTTCTGGGGTGAATTTAATTGCGTTTGAGAGTAAATTATCCAAGACTTGTTGCAAGCGATCGCGATCGCCAGAAACAATAATTCCGACTTCTGAATTTTGAATTCCGAATTCCAAATGAATCTTCTTGGTGTTCGCAACAGGAAAGGTAGTTTCAACCAACTCTGCTACAAGGGAAACTAAATCGAACTGACTCTCTTGGAGTTCTAGTTTGCCGCGAATCATGCGCGACACGTCTAACAGATCTTCGAGCAATTTTGCTTGAGATTGAGCGTTACGTTCGATCGCGTCTAAGGCGCGGGCAGCGGTTTCAGCATTCACCTGACGAGTCCTCAGCAGTTTTGCCCAACCCAGAATCGCATTCAGGGGAGAGCGCAAATCGTGAGACACCATTGCCACAAACTCATCTTTAGCACGGTTAGCGGCTTCAGCTTCTCTCTGTGCTTGCTGAGCTAGTTCCAGCATACGAGCGTTTTCTACTTCGCTGTGTTTGCAATCGGTAATATCTAAATCGACTCCTGTCATGCGGACGGCTTTACCCGTTCGATCGTAGAAAACCTGTCCTTTGCTCTGCGCCCAACGAACTGTACCATTAGGAAAAACAACTCGAAATTCGATGTTGTAGTCTGCTCCAATATTGACGGCGCTGTCAATTGCCTCTAGCACGCGATCGCGATCTTCTGGGTGCAGTCGCGATTCAAACATTTCGTAAGAACCGTCAAACTCCCCTGGAGCTAAGCCAAACATGGCTTCCATGTTGTCAGACCAAGTGATGCTACCAGTTAAAATGTCCCAATCCCAACTTCCCATCTGAGTTGCGGCAAAAGCCAGCCGCAATCGTTCTTCACTGTTGCGCAGGGCAATCTCGGCTCGTTTGCGATCGCTGAGATCTACGATAAAGGCAATATGTTCTTCTGACTCACCTTGCAAGCGCGTAGCACTAATTAAAATTGGTAGGCGCGTCCCATCTTTGCGAATAACTTCTTTCTCTATTGCTTTGATGCTGCCAGTCAATTCTAGCTGCTCCATTGCCTGCCGATCTATCTCGGCATACTCTGGCGGACTCATATCCCGCCAACTCAGTTTAGAATTGCGAAACTCGTCGCGGGTATAACCCAGCATCGACAACAGCGTATCGTTCATCTCTAAAACATCACCATTAGATGAACCAAAGCCAATGCCAATTTGAGATGTTTCCAGCGTGCGTTGGATACGTTCTTGACTGCGACGTAGTTCTATCTCTACCTGCTTGCGTGCGGTAATGTCTTGAGCCGTACCGAGAATTTGCTGAACCGAACCATCGCTGTTTCTGGCAAACACGCTTTCTCGACTGCACAGCCACCGCCATTCACCGTTAGCGTGCTGCATTCGGTACTCGAATTCCAGCACTTCACGATCTCCAGCCCCATCGAATCTTTGTAAGTGTGCGGGCAATAAAGCAAGATCTTCAGGGTGCATCAGGCTTTGCAATCCTACCGTTCCAAGTTGGCAAATTGCTTCTGGCGTATACCCAAGTACTTCAGTAACTTGTCGATTTATATAGATATTCCGCCGCTCTTTTAAATCGTGAATATATAAAATGTCAGGAATAGTCACGGCAATTTGCTCGATCAAATGCCGAGTCTCTCGCAATGTCATTTCTGCTTGCTTGCGATCGCTGATATCGCGTTGAATAGCGACAAAATGAGTGTACTGCCCTGCGGCATCAGCGATAGGTGTAATGCTAATCTCTACCCAAAATTCCGAGCCATCCTTACAATAATTAATCAGTTCTTCTTGTACTGGCTTTTTGGCTTGTAAGGCATCCCGAATACGCTTGAGTGCTGCTTTATCGGTTTTAGCACCTTGGAGAAAACGCGGCGATCTGCCTACAACTTCTTCACAGGTATAGCCAGTTAAGTCAGTGAATGCTTGATTGACATATACGATTCGCGGTCCTGGCTCCTCTAAAGGAGCGATCGCGGTTATTATGACGGCATCGTTAGCATTGACAACGACAGATTCTAGTAATCGCAAACGTTCTTCAGAGCGTTTGCGATCGGTGATATCTCGCCAGGAAGCCACAAAATCATCGCCCAATTTATTTGCTCGGATATCAAAGGCTCTGGTTAAATATTCTTGGTTAAATCTATCCGAGTAAATTAAGTCTTCTTTTGTCAGAGGTGCGCCTGTCTCTACCACCCGACAATATTCATTAAATAATCCACTCTCCCGATGAGAAGGCAAAATTTCACAGAGTTTTTTACCAATTTGTTCTGCTGCTGTCATGCGGTTATTAGTACAAGCTGCCGCATTCACGTACTCGACAATAAAATCTACAATTTTACCCGATTCATCACGCAGGCATTTGTAGATGCCAAAGCAATCGAGCATGTTTTCAATTGAAGTGCGAAATCTGTCTTCGCTTTGTTCTAATTGCTGTTGTAGGCGATCGCGCTCTAAAATATTATGAATTGCTAAACGAAGATTTTCTGACGTAGTTTTTCCTTTTACCAAATAGTCAGATGCACCGCTTTTCATTGCTTGCACGGCAACATCTTCATTTCCTCGTCCCGTCAGCATAATTACAGGTAATTGCATTTTACCGAATTGAGTTTTCAACTCGCATAAAAACTCAATACCGTCAATATCAGGGAGGTGAAAGTCTAACAAAATAGCATCTGGCTGTACTAGTTTGCATACTTCTAGTCCATTCTCACCATAATCTGTTTCTAAAAATGTGTAATGGTAGCGATCGTCAGTAAGTAAGAAGCGACGGTATGTTTCTCGATCTTCAGGGGAATCATCAACGATGAGAACTGTTCTCTCAAGACTCATCACTACCTCCTACTATTAGGTAGAATCACAACTTCAAACCAGTATTGAATGAGAATTTGAATCGTATGCATTAATTTTTTCACATCCATTGGTTTAATGATGTAGCCATTCACGCCATAGCGATAACAAACCTCCACGTCTTTTGGGTTGGAAGATGTTGTAAATACTACAATAGGAATTATTTTTAACTCCTCGTCTTGCTCGATCTGTTCCAGTACTTCCCTTCCATCTGTACCTGGTAGATTTAAGTCAAGAACAATAAAGGCTGGACGGATTACTTGCTCTAGATCGGCGTACTCGCCATCATGATATAAGTAGTCTAATGCATCGTCACCATCACTACAGCGATGAATAGGAGTGGTAACAGATAACTTCCGCATTATCCGCCAGAAAGCTTCAAAATCTTCATCGCTATCTTCAATTAACAGCAATGGTTGGGTCGATATACTAGCCATACGCTCAACTTGAGTTGCTAATTTTAAAGAAGTGACCATTATTTCGTACCATTTTTACCATTTTGAATTTGGGGTTTTAAAATTTGGGTTGTAGGATCGGGTAGGGTACGTTAGCGTAGGGTAACGCACCCTACTAAAAGAGTATTAATCGGGCAATGTAAAATAAAACGTACTACCTTCTCCATAAGTTGATTCCACCCAAATTTTCCCGCCATGACGCTCTACAATTTTCTTGGCAATAGTTAAACCAGCGCCAGTTCCACCACCATATCGATTCGGTGCATGTAATCGCTTAAATATGCGGAAAATCGTCTCTAAATGTTTTTCTCTAATTCCAATACCGTTATCTCTAACATAGAAAACAAAGTAATTCCTTTGGCTATCATTAGAGTTGCTTTCAGATTCTAAATAGCCGATTTCTACAGATTTATCTTCTTTGTTATTGTATTTAATTGCATTGCTAATGAGATTGCTAAAAACTTCACTAACTTGGACGAGATCGCATTCAATAGTTGGTAAAGATCGAGCAATGCGAATATTAGCTCTATTTTCTTTCAAGCTAATATTTAGTACATCAACAACATTACTAACTAATTCATTTAAATTCGTTTTTTGTAACGAAAGTTCGATTCTTCCTAGCCGCGAGAAGTGAAGTAGAGATTCAATCAAATCCTCCATTCGCTGCGTCAAACGTACCAAAGTTTGTAGTTTAAGCGCGCCGTCTTCATTCAGAATATCTGCATAATCTTCAAGTAAAAAGCTGGAGTAGTTATGAATCCCTCGTAGCGGTTCTTTTAAATCGTGGGAAGCAATATATGCAAAGGCATCGAGTTCGCTATTACTCCGTTCCAATTCAATATTAATTCGTGCTAGTTCCGCTGCTTTACGCAGCACAATACCCACAATTGCACTTCTCAGTTCTACTGCTACATCAATTTCGCATTGTTGCCAAGGTAGAGATTCTAATTTTACTGTTTCTTGCCACAATTCAAAAGATTTACGCGGGGATAGGCGCAAGCTTCCATCCTGTCGTACCTCAACTGGTTTATGAGGATTACCACCCCAATTAACAGTTTGAATGACTTCAGGACGAAACCAAAGAATGTAGTCATTTTGACTTTTGGAGATAGCCGTTGCTAACAAACCACTCGCACTATCTTTAAATTTTGTCGCTGGTTGATAGACTTTTGGCAGCGAGTCCGTGCAGTATACGTCATTATTAATTTGAGGTTCGAGCCATTGAATTAATTCTTGAATTTCTGTTTCACTGGGTGTTTTACCAACTAGCCATACCTTACTGTCTGCACAAATAGCAGCTCCCTCGCTAGCAGTCAACTCTAATAAATTGATTCGATCTTGGAGTAAACTCTCAACAAAATTTTCGTCTTGAGGAATAATTTCAACAAATTTTGATAAAATTGAATTGAGTTTAATCTTGTAGTCCATGCCTTCATTATCTTCTTTGGCAGCCAGTTCCAAAGACATGACTTGACCCAAAAATTCGCAAGCCGTACGGACTTCACAAGTGAGATAATTAGCTGCGGAATGATGGCAGGCAATCAATCCCCATAATTTTTTATTCTTAATCAAAGAAATGGACATAGAAGCGCCGACTCCCATATTTTTCAAATACTCAATATGGATGGGAGAAACGCTACGTAAAACACTAAGACTCAAATCCAAAGTCTTATTGTTATCTAAATCGGTAGAAATAATTTCTACAGGTTGGTAATTGACATCGGGAACGAGTCGGAGAAGATTTAGGATATAAAGACGCTTGGCTTGCTTAGGAATATCGGAAGCAGGGTAGTGCAAGCCAAGATAAGAATTCAAATCTTCGCGTTTATCTTCCGCTATAACCGTGCCAGCACCTTCAGAATTAAAACGATAAACCATGACGCGATCGAAGTTAGTCAGTTTTCTGACTTCTTTCACAACAATTTGGCACATCTCTGCTAAAGTATGTACCTTTTGCATCCGATCGATCGGGTTTTTGACTAAATGATAAAAATCAAAAAAGTCTCTACTTTTATTCGTTCTTCTTGGCTCTAGTTCTAGAACCAGTAAATTATCTATATTGCGATGAATGATCCCATCAAAAACTAGAGTTTTGTTTTGAGTTTTTATGGCTATTTTTAAGGGGTTTACACTATCAAATTCCTGCAATAAACATTGTTTTATCGAATTAATATGCTTTAAATTAAGTAATTTACTTAATGGTTTATCTAGTAATTCTTGAGCTGAAACTTTAATGATATCGGAAACATTCTTGCTAACTTGTACAACGATTAAGTCAGGTTCTTGTAGGACAAAAAGTACACCGTGAGGCTGGATAGAACCAGGAATATGAATCGGTTCGCGATCGCAATTCGTCAAATCAACCGTTTCGGCGATCGTCAACTCCTCCGACTGTGAAGCACTGGCGTTATTTCGATCTAGCGATTGTAATGACCAATCCATACAATTCAACCTGATAGTTAGGCTGCTACAATCCCATACTATAGGATTATTTCTATAGGTATAGAGTAATAGCTCAGCTTATTGTATCATCCCCTATACAATGGTTATTTAGGATACAAAATTAAGATATTCTTAATTCTTTTAACTATAGATAAATCGTTATTGTTCTTGAAGATTGGACGAAATATATGGTCTGTTAGGGTGGATCGATCGCACACCCTAACAAGAGTGCAATTTTAGCCTGGTAAAGTTACTAATTGAGATTCAATTGTAGTAGGATTGAGACTGCGACCGATAAAAACCAATCGGGTTTGCGGCATTTCTTCAGGTTGCCACAAGCGATCGTAAAATTGGTCAAATCGCGTCCCCACGCCTTGTAAAACTAGACGCATTGGTTTATTTGCAACAGCGACAAAACCTTTAATCCGATAAATATCTTGTTCTTTTGCTAATACTTGCAACTGGTTTTGTAAAGCATTAGGTTCAAATGTGCGATTTAACACAACATGGGTTGAAGTAATTTCTTCTTCGTGTTCGTGGTCTTCTTCCGTGTCGTGATGGCTAGGACGATTGGACAAATCATCTTCAGCCGCAGCTTGAAAACCCAACAAAATTGTAGGATCGATTTGACCGCGATCGCTTGTTACCATTTTTACCTGTCGCGGTAGTTCTTGTTGCACCAACTTTAAAACTTCGGCTTGGGTTGTTGCATCAATTAAGTCAGTTTTATTCAATACCACTAAATCTGCACAAGCCAACTGGTCTTCAAATAATTCCTGTAATGGGGTTTCGTGTTCTAAACTCTCATCTGCCTGTCTTTGCAACTCAATCGCCTGCGGATTGCTAGCAAACGTTCCTGCGGCAACAGCAGCACAATCTACCACCGTCACCACTGCATCCACCGTAGCAGCATTGCGGATCTCGTGCCAGCGAAAAGCTTTCACCAATGGTTTTGGTAAAGCTAACCCAGAAGTTTCGATCGTAATGCAATCTATACTATCTCGGCGTTTTAATAACTCCAGCATCGTCGGCAAGAATTCCTCTTGTACCGTACAGCACAGACAACCATTTGTTAATTCCACAATCTGAGGCAAATCTTCCGTTCCGACTCCCAAATTGTCGCTTGTCTCTTCTGGACAAACCTGGCAAGATTTCAATAATTCCCCATCTATCCCCAACTCGCCAAACTCATTGACTAAAACAGCAATGCGCCGTCCCTGATTATTTTGCAACAAATGACGCATGAGAGTTGTTTTGCCGCTGCCTAAGAAACCAGTAACGACTGTAACGGGAATTTTTGTAGCCATTGGATTCTAATTGAAATTAGTCTGCGATCGACAAACAGCATTGTCTCACAAGTATTGAGGGAGTGGGGAGTGAGAGTAGTAGTTATTATTTTTTGCGTTGCAGCAATTTCGCGATCGCTTCTCGATGAGATACTTCTGATGCATCCGGTTCCACTACAATGAGATCGGGATCGTTCATTATCCGTCGAGATTGTTCTTGCAAAATTTGCTGTTCTAGTGCAGTTAACTCACTATTGCTTAGAGAACTTAGGTCAATCCAAGGTTCCATAATACGTTCTCCCTTCTGAAATAACGATCGCAATAATTTCAACCCCATCATTCTGCCTACCTCTAATGTGAATGGAGTTGGTTCCAAGTTCTGTTGTGGTGCTAATCGCTGTTAGCCTCATCTCTTGCATAGTTTTAATAACTGACAATACCACTTTATCTTGTTTTGAAAGATCCATTCAGACAGATGTTAAGAAACACGTAAATGTAGTAGACTCCCAGGGTCAGTTTATGGTATGGCTGAAATCCCTGGAGTTCTATTTTGGCAGTTGTATTGAGTGCTGGGTGACTACTTAACTTTTAACCCATCACCGAGGAAGTCAAGAACACTACACCGATCGCGCAGATTGCTAAACCAGATAATCTTAACCAAGCAGGACTAGAGTTAGCAGATTTCTGTAATGCTAAATTCCCTGCTAAAAAGGCAACTAAAGCAACACCATATTGGATTAGAGTAAAACCCAACAAGTAGGCAAATAGAGGAAACATTTGCGCCCCGATAATCGACTCTCCGTAAGCGTAACCGTGAAATAATCCCGCGATCGCCCCTAATCCTAATATTACCAACCAGTGAGGACGATTGCGCCACAACAGCATTGCCCCAAAGATAATTACAGAAACTGCGATCGCGACCTCAGCCGCAGGTAAATCGATTTGGAAGACGTGAATAAGTGTTCCCAACATCGCCGCCACGACAAACCCAGCCGGAATTAAAGCACCACGCCGTTGTCCGACTGCAAGTAATCCAATTGCCACGACAAAAGCGAAATGATCTAAACCAATAACAGGGTGCGCTAATCCTGACAAGAAACCTTCAAATAAATTTACTGGAGTCTTGCCACCGATCGCGTGATGGGCATAAGCTGGTCGGGGTATGGCAAAAAATGCGATCGTCAAAGCAATTGCAATTGCTCCTAGACAGCGCAGAGATTGCTGCAAAATTTTAGACATCAAATCTTTAGACATCATCCGTACCTCGCGAAGGATGTGAGTTAAACAATTTCTATCGGTGGGTATTCTGACTCATGCGGGAGTCGGGAATCGGAAACAAGTCGTAAGTCGTAAGTCGTAAGTGACAAAACAACTACCAATTACCAACTACCAACTACCAATCACAGTTGCGGGACAGCGCCGGACTTGCACCGAACTTTCCCCGTTGCCTCTAGCAGCTGTTCCCTGCTAGAACCGACTCGATTGAGGAGATTATCATACCACCAGATCGCATCCTTAGAGAGAGGCGAAACTGTTCTTAATTTTGCTCAACTAAAAAATTGGGTAGAAAGGCAAAATTATCTAGCTATGACCGAGCGTTGAAAAAAGCTACTAGAAATGAAGATACTATACTGTTGCTATTAGCATAAAACTTGCACTAAACAGCAATTAAATTGAAAGAAATGGAAGACTCTCAATTCGTTATTTTCATCATCTTTGGATGTATCTGGGTTGTGATGGGAACCGCGGGTGTAATTGCATTGCTAAAATCTGACGGTCAAGAGATTCGCTTTGGTAAATGGGGGCTGTTAGTTGCTCTACCAATTGTTATCCCCATCGTCATTGCACTTGCTTTTGGCGCGTTCTACTACAACTAGTTCCGGTTTACTGCAAAATCTCTTGTAATTGGTGCTGGTTCCACAAATTTTGATATAACCCTGGTTGTTGAACTAGTTCTTCATGCGTGCCAGATTGGACGATCGCACCTCGATCCATCACCAAAATCCGATCGGTAGTAGCCGCAGCTGATAGTTGATGAGAGATAAATATCACAGTTTTGCGATCGGTTCCTGTGGAAAGATTATCTAAAATCGCTGTTGCAGTTTGATTGTCAACGCTGGATAAGGCATCGTCTAAAATTAGTACCGGAGCATCGACAAGCAAAGCTCTAGCAAGCGCTGTACGCTGTCTTTGTCCACCGGAAAGGGTAATCCCTCGTTCGCCCACAATTGTTTCGTATTGCTGCGGAAAATTGAGAATTTCAGGGTGGATCTGAGCTTGCTTGGCGCAATATTCTACATCAGATTGTTCTGCGAGCGGATCGCCATATCGAATATTATTTTTAATCGTGGTACTGAAGAGAAAACTATCTTGTGGTACGTAGGCGATCGCGCGGCGTAAATCTTTCAATGTAATTTGAGTAATATCTTGCCCATCTAAAAATAATTGTCCTGGGTCAATTTCTAAAAGATGAGGCAAAGCATTTGCTAATGTCGATTTCCCCGCACCAATTGGTCCTACAATTGCGACTGTCTCTCCTGGCTGAATGGAAAAGCTGACATTTTGTAATGATGGTGTACTAGAACCACCATATGTATAGCTCAAATTGCGTGCTGTTAACTCTCCTTTTATCTCTTCTTTTGGTAATGAAATCGCGTCAGGTTTATCGTAAATCTGAGGTTTGACAGCCAGAATAGATTCTACGCGATCGATACTGACTTCTCCTCTTTGATAAGCTGTAATTGTAAACCCAAGTAAAGCGGTGGGAAAAACGAGCCTTTCGACATAAAGTATGAGTGCGATAAAATCACCAACACTTAAAGTCCCAGTAGCAATTCGTCCCGCTCCAAACCACAATAATAAGAGCAGGCTAACATAAGAAAAACCTCCAACTAGGGGAAACAAAGTATTACGAGTTTTGGCGAGTTTTAAATTTGCCCCTAATAACCTAGAATTATTTTGCCGAAAAGCTAGGCGTTCGTTTGTTTCTTGAGCGTAGATTTTAATTAATGCCATCCCGCTCATATCTTCTTGAATTAATTCGCTCAGGTCAGACAGTTCCTCTTGAACTTCTGCTTGTTCGTTACGGAGGCGATCGCTAAATAACTGTACCACGATCAACATCACCGGATAAATTGCTACAGCAGCAAGAGTCAGTTCGACATTAATTTGCAACATGAAAGGTAGCGTCAACGCATAAGCAAAGATCGTGTTGACAATACTCAGTACAGCAAAACCCACCAACCGCCGAATATTTTCGACATCACTCGTAGCGCGGTTGATCAAATCTCCCGCTGTATTTGTGTTGAAATAGGTAGGTTCCAGCTTCAAAAGATGTTGAAATAGCTTTTGTTTCAAGTCAAATTCAACTTGTCGTCCCGCACCAAACAGGGCAATCCGCGATACCATGCGGATTACCCACATGACAGAACTCAAAACAATTATCAATCCGACAAACTGTAAGACTTGCTCGAACCTAAATTCTCCCTGAAGTCGCTCGATAATGTCGCGAATTAATAGTGGAATGTATACCCCGACGGCGTTAACTACAAATAAAGCCACAACCCCTATGAGAACTTGTTTCCAGTGGGGACGCAGGTAACTGAGGAGTTTAGAAAAGCGAGAACGTTGAGCCATGACCGCCGCGTGAAGGACTTTGCTGATTCTAGAATTATTGCAGTTATAGTTGTCTTCTGGCTGTTGGGGGAAGTTGGACTAAGCAAGCGGCTTAACAGTGTAAAATCCCTAGAAGCAATCTGTCAGCATAAAATTAGAGTGGAGCCTACAGAAGCCCAATATCTCATTCTGAATGCGCTGGAAACGCTAGAGCTACTACAAAGAAGGGTTTACGATCCAGAACAAGGCTTTTGGATAATTGAAACGCCTAGTTCCGTGTTACCAATCGCTTTTTTGCTACCAAATGGTGAAATCGTTCCTATTACATGGTTTTTAGAGTCATGAAATCTACAGAAACAGAAAAACAGCAGTACGCACGGGTTAAAGAATTGCTGGACATATCTCACCAACGTTATTTAGCAGCAGGAGGGGAACCAAAACGCACTCATAGTGGTCTTCCTGGTGAAGATTTTCTCACAGCAGTAGAAAGGGAAGAGTTAGTAAAATTAATGCGACTGCTAGCTGGTACTCGTGTAATTGCTGATGAAGTTCACTGTCAAGGACGGGTTTGGAAAGTACCTGTACTTGAAGCAAAAAATGAAAATCTGCCATGAATAATCAACAGACTGAACATTCTTCAATACTAAGGCGATTTCGATCGCAACCGATATGGAACTTCCTGCCAGAATAGCTTAATTGCGATCGCGCCACTAATTAACTGAATGCCACCAAAAACAGCCAGCGATACTCCAAAGCCAAACCGCAGCAATTCTCCAAATATCAAGCTGCCAATACCAAATCCAGTAAACAAGACAAACACTTTCAGTCCCATTGTTTGACCTAAACTATTGCTATCTCCCAGATCGGTTACGATCCCCACAAATAAAGGTTGCGTCAGGTCGTACCCTAAAGACAAGACAAGAACTGCGATCGTCGTTCCAATGGGAGGAATCTCAAAAATCATCGCAATTCCCGCTAAGGCTGCCATAATTAATCCTGCCGGAATTAGCCAACGCCGTCCCCAACGATCCACGGCTCGACCAATTAAGGAACTCAGCAGCAACCCAGGAATACCATAGCCGAGAATAGTCAGACCAATGCTCAATGCATCCATGTTGTAGCGTTGCGACAAGTACAACCCCAGCCAGGTATACACGCCAGAGTGGTAGATGCCGTTCCATAAAACATAGGCATAAGTTCGTTTGCCGCGAAAACTGCTTAAGATCTGGCTGTATCCCCGAAACACCTGACGAATCGTCGGTAATTTTTCTACTTTGGCTGTATCGAATAAAGCACCATAACGATGCAGCCGCCAAAGTACTAAAGCAGCGAAAACAGCCGTCCCAATAAACAGCGATCGCCACCCAACAAATGGTTCGAGAATCGCGCCACCCGCAGAACCCGCCGCCATTCCTCCTTCCATAGCTGCGAAAACAAGCCCTAATTTACTACCTCGCTGGTCGAATGGAAACAAATCGCCAATCAAGGCAAACGTGAGTGGAATCACTCCACTAGCTCCCAGTCCTGTCAGCAGTCGCCAAATTACCATTTGCGAAGCTGTTTGAGCTGTTGCAGTCAAAGCCGTGCAGATGACAAAAATAATCAGCGAGATGCGAATCACCGACCATCTGCCAAATCGATCTGACAGCACCCCGTAGAACAATGCCATCAGCGCGTAAGCCAACATGTAGGCTGGAACGATAATGCCAATTTCTTGAACTGGAACGTTAAAGACTTCTGCCAAACGCGGAATCAGGGGGGCGATCGTATATCCTTGCAGAAAAATTAGACCCGCAGCCAGCGAAAGTAAGGCAAACAGACGGTTATGCTGCTTTAAACGAATTGTGCGATCGGCTGCTTCTGCGTGAGGTAAATGCTCAAGCTGTTCTTTGCGGTTTGACATTGGTTTTGAGTATTTCAACTCACTGCCCACTCTAAATGTCTAGATGCTAAAAACTTAGTATCTAGCTTGGAGAGTCAAAGCCAGAAATTGGCAGGGCAATGATTGTCACAAAAGTTAAAGTTTCATGACAATTATGTTATCATCGCTCGCTTTTCTATCTTGAAAATTTCAGTCTTGAGGCATACCCTCAACTACTTTTCCATCTTCAGAATTTCAGCCTTTAGGTATACCCTCAACGGTTCCACTACCAGCAATAACCTCTCCAATTGCAAACGCCTCGACATCCTGAGAGTCAAACCACCGCAGCGTCTCTTCTACAGCTTGGGGAGGAACGATCGCCACGTAGCCAATCCCCATATTAAAAGTATTGAACATCTCCTTCTGACTTACTCCACCAACTTTCGCCAGCCACTGAAAGACTAGGGGAATTGTCCAACTTTTCGCATCCACGCGAATCGATTGCCCTGCACCCAGACAACGAGGTAAATTTTCCGGTATTCCTCCACCCGTAATATGTGCCATCGCGTGAATTTCGATCCCAGATGCGATCGCCCCCAGCACGGACTTGACATAAATCCGCGTTGGTGTTAAAAAAACTTCTCCCAAACTTTGACCGGAAAACTCTTCTGGGCGATCGCTCCAAGCATATCCCCCCACCTCAACAATTTTCCGCACCAAGCTGTAACCGTTACTGTGAACACCTTGACTGGCAAGCGCGATCGCCACATCCCCTATTTGTACCCTAGAACCATCGAGCAACTTGCTCTTGTCGACAATTCCAACACAAAAACCCGCCAGATCGTACTCTCCTGCCTGATAAAAACCAGGCATTTCAGCGGTTTCACCCCCCAACAGCGCACACCCCGCCTTTTGACATCCTAAACTGATGCCGCTAACTACCTGTGTCAGTTGCTCCGAGTTGAGCTTTCCCGTTGCTAAATAATCCAAGAAAAACAGCGGTTCTGCTCCAGAAGTCAGTACATCATTCACGCACATCGCCACTAAATCGATTCCTACCGTGTCGTGACGGTTGAGCGCGTGAGAAAGTTTCAATTTTGTGCCGACTCCATCTGTCCCAGAGACTAAAACTGGCTCCGTGTAACCGCTAGGGAGTTGAAAATAACCTCCGAAACCTCCCAATCCCCCAATCACTTCTGGGCGATGGGTGCGATGCACTAGCTGGCGAATGCCTTCAACAAATGCTCTACCAGCTTCAACATTAACCCCTGCTGCTCGATAATCCATGCTGCCAGTTTCCTCAATGCGGCAGATAGCTCCGCTTCACGCATCAGCATTTTATCTTAATTTTGCTGCGCGACAGCATTAGCATTCTACGTGTTGCTTGAGTGCGATCGCTTGTTTAAATATCGCTTTATAGCTAAAAAGTTAAGTTTTAAACCAATATTTATTTACTTTTCCTCTTTTTAAGTATTTTAAGTAATATTAAGTTTATTAAAAATAAATTTACTCGTTAGAGACACAGAAACGCTGAATTTCCCTCTCTGCAAAGATGTTATGCATCGCTTTACAAAAACTTTTTATTAAAATTCACAATTTCCCCTTGACATTACCGATCCTCAATGCAAAAACTTCGTGATAGTCTGTTGCAGTTGAAACTTCAACATAAAAGCGTAATGAGTACGAGTTGGTGGGTTAATTTGAGACCATTCAGTGGTATACCCACACAGCTCTTGCCGAAGTCGAGGAGTGCAATTCACAACGGAAGCATGAAAAAGCAAATTCTATTAACAACCGTTGCTCTGCTTACTACTGCCGTAGGCGTACCCCTGTCATGTTATGCAGAATCGCTGAATGCAGATTCTTCAAGAGATAACAGACAGGAGATCTCCTCAGCAGTGCAGGCTCAACCGCAGAATGTTGAGAAAGTAGGCGAAACCCAGTCCAGAGGCGAATCTAAAGCTAAAGAAGCCACAATCGCCAGAATACAACCCCACGAAAGGGGCGATCGCCAAGCAGTGACGCTGTACGTGCGTAACATACCCGTACTGACATTTTTAGGCGACAAACAGACAGCAAACGCTACCAAAGTCGGACAAACCCAAAGTGCCGAAAATGCTGCTGACAAATCAACTCAAGTAGCAACCACAGGCAAATTACCCAGCGTCGAGCAAACTTCAGCAAAGAACGCTCCCATTTGGCAAGCAGCAGCAGTAGCAGCTAGACTCAACCAAATGAGTGCAGATGGTGTCGATGCCAGCAAGATTACGGTCAAATGGAAAGAGAGTGGCAAATCTAATGCCCAGAAAGCATCAGAACGCTACGAGATTGCAATTGACGGCAAAAAACTGGTAGCAGTTGATGCGGATACCAGACTACCAGAACAGAACAAGAAAAAACTATCAGACGAGGCATTACAAGCCACTAACCGCTTGCGGCGACTCTTAGGGAATGCTCCGCCCCTCAAAGAAGTGGCAGGAATGCCAGAACCCAAGCGATCGCAGCCACAAAATATTGCTTTCGCACCAGTGCGCGCCGTCCTGAATGGAGTTGCCTCTTGGTACGGTCCTGGTTTTCACGGAAATCGCACGGCTAACGGCGAAACTTACAACCAAAATGCCCTTACCGCTGCTCACAAAAGCTTACCCTTTGGGACACGGGTACGAGTCACCCACACGGGAACGGGTCGTTCAATTGTAGTCCGCATCAACGATCGCGGTCCCTACATTGGCGGTCGCATTATCGACCTCTCCGCCGCCGCCGCTCGCGTCCTCGGTATGGCTGGCGCGGGTGTCGCCCCCGTGCGAGTTGAAGTCTTGGGAAGATAGGAGCGAGGAGTGAGGAGTGAGGAGTGAGAGAAGGAGGACAAGGGAGACAAGGGGGACAA
This sequence comes from Chroococcidiopsis sp. SAG 2025, assembly GCF_032860985.1. Classification (GTDB taxonomy): domain Bacteria; phylum Cyanobacteriota; class Cyanobacteriia; order Cyanobacteriales; family Chroococcidiopsidaceae; genus Chroococcidiopsis. The sequence continues at coordinate 2,787,674 of NZ_JAOCNC010000001.1, read as the reverse complement.
GGGAGAGAAGAGAGCGCAAGGTCGCTGAGGAAGCAAAAACAAGTCACAAGTCACAATTCAACCCTACACCCTGATAGCGCCAGTTGCTTCAACGGCGGGCGACGAAGTCCGCGATAGCGCCACCTCCGCACCGCAGTGGCTCCCCTACACCCTACACCCACACTCTACACCCCTCCCCTTACTCCTCACTCCTCACCCCTCTTCCGATCCTGCTCTACAATAGGGTGTGGTTGGAATAAAACAGAGGGGGGTATTGGTGCGCCTGTTTGCAACAGTTGCAGCGTTACGCTGTTACTTAAGCGTGTTGAAAGCAGAAGCTAGGCGAAATCTAGCCGCTTCAGCTGAGATTAGCGTCGGTTTAGTTCCGACGATGGGTGCTTTACACGCCGGACATTTAAGCTTGATGCAACGGGCGCGGCAGGAAAATGACTTTGTAGTGGTCAGTATTTTTGTCAACCCACTGCAATTCGGACCTACAGAAGATTATCAACAATATCCGCGCCAACTAGAGAGCGATCGCCAACTCTGCGATCGAGCTGGCGTTGACGTTATCTTTGCTCCCACTGCCGAGGATCTGGGGATTGGGGAGAGAGTAGAGGGAGACAAGGGAGACAAGGGAGACAAGGGAGACAAGGGAGACAAGGGAGTAATTACCAACTACCAACTACCAATTACCAATTACCAACTAACTCAAATCATCCCACCCGAAGAAATGACCTCAGTACTGTGCGGTAAATCGCGTCCAGGGCATTTTCAGGGTGTGGCGACGATCGTGACTAAATTGTTAAATATTGTCCAGCCGAGCCGAGCATATTTTGGTCAGAAAGACGGACAGCAGTTAGCCATTATTCGGCGGTTGGTACGAGATCTAAGTTTGCCGGTTGAGATTGTTGGCTGTCCTACAGTGCGGGAAGCATCGGGCTTGGCAATGAGTTCTCGCAATCAGTATTTAACTCTAGAACAAAGAGAACGAGCATCATATATATATCGCAGTTTGCAGCACGCTCAAGCAGCTTTTATTGCCGGAAAGCGCGATCGCCAAACTTTATTAACAACTGTAGAGCAAGTACTTGCGCTAGCTGAGGGAGTGGCAGTAGAGTATCTGGAGTTAGTACATCCTGATACGTTACGACCAGTGAACAGAGTAGAGGAAGCAGGCACGATCGCGGTTGCCGCACGAGTAGGAACGACGCGGTTAATCGACAATATAATTTTGCGCGATCGCCAGCCGATTGTCGCCATTGATGGTCCGGCAGGAGTCGGCAAATCAACTGTATCGCGGTCGGTAGCGCGGGAGTTGGGGTTAGTCTACCTCGATACGGGAGCTATGTACCGCGCCTTAACGTGGTTGGTTTTAGAGTCGGGAATTTCAGTCACGGATCGGTGTGCGATCGCGGAATTAGCAAATCGGTGCGAAATTCAATTAGCTGCTAGCGTAGATGCAGCACAACCCGTAAGAGTTTGGATTAACGATCGCGAAGTGACTTCAGTGATTCGCAGTTTGGATGTCACGGCAAATGTATCTGCGATCGCGGCAATTCCAGAAGTGCGGCAAGTCTTAGTCAAGCAGCAGCAGCAGTGGGGACAAAAAGGCGGCTTGGTGGCGGAAGGACGAGACATCGGCACGCAGGTTTTTCCCGATGCCGACCTGAAAATTTTCTTGACGGCTTCCGTGCAAGAAAGAGCTAAACGGCGACAGCAAGACTTTTTAGCTCAAGGACAACCGGAGGTGAGCTTGGAACAACTAGAACGGGATATTGCCGCGCGAGATTGGCAGGATAGCAATCGCGAGGTTGCACCATTGAAAAAAGCTGCTGAGGCAGTTGAGATTATTACTGATGGTAAGAGTATTACTCAGGTCATTGCAGAAATTGTCTTGCAATACGACCGAGTTTTTGCGAGAACCGATTAACGCGGCTGAAATTCCACCACATCTCGCCTAATTACTACGTCATAATCTTCAAAGAAGTTCTGTCCCAATAGTGGATCTCCTTCCGTAATCGAAACTTTTGGTTCGCGAACCATAGCCTTGCCAACGCTCATCGAAGCTACCTGTCCAATGGGGAATTCTACAATATCGCCATTGGCAATTTGTGCTTGGTGCATACCAATTGGAACGACTCCTAACGCCTGCGCCATCTCAGTTGTGATGGTGGTTTGAGAAGCTCCCGTGTCTAAAAACATCTCAAATTTTTGTTGACCGTTAAAAGTTACGTCAATAACTGGTATTCCACTTTCGCGGCGCTTGATTTTTGCTTGAAATTCGCTAGCGTGAGCCGAAATTCTTTTTGGTTGACCGCAAACGGTAGATAAGTCGATTGTCTGCCCAGTAGAATCAAGCATAAAACACCCATCTGCTTCTTAAGCGATCGCGGTTGTCTGAAATAGAGCGATTCCAGCAAGGGGAAGAAACAGCCTCAGTAATTGTTTCATATATTGTCAAATAGAAATTTTAGATAAAGCTGACCAAATAAGTCGTAAGTCATAACTCGTAACTCGTAAGTTAAGAAACAGGAATGGTGCAAGTCCCCGATCCACGCTCTGGATCGCAAAACAATGCGTAGCATCGAGCTTTCAATCCTCTGAGTTCGATCGTGGATTATTACTGATGATGCTATGCGGCTAAAAACTTACGACTTATGAAAATAAAGTGGCTACTTATAGTTCTAGGAGCGCATCTTTATTTATTAAAATAAGCTTAAAATTTTGGAAATTCTTCCGTGTTTCTGCTAAGTCAATTATGAAGATATAACAGATTTGGAAAAAGCTGTGGCTTCGGGTTTCACCTATTGAACCCAAAAGCACAGGCGATCGCCTCACAGCAACCACCTCACAGCAACCAGTTATGGGCTACTTCCGACTGCTGACTTCTGCCTTTCTCCGTATGTCGTGAGAGTGAGAATAAATTAGCTAGAAAGAGAATGAAGAATTAACATCCATAGTTGATAAAATTAAGTATGACAAATTGTCAAACCTGTTTGGAGAAGGTCATGAAACTATTTGCTGCAACTTTGCGGCGCTTGGGTTTAGCTGTTTTAACAATCGTTTTGGTTGCTAGTAGCTTTGCATTCTTTTCTGCCCCTGCCGCTGCTGAAACTTTTCAAGTTAAGTTAGGTACAGATAAAGGGATGCTGGCGTTTGAGCCATCCAAGCTGACTGTAAAGCCAGGGGACACCATTGAGTTCGTAAACAACAAAGTGCCTCCCCACAACGTTGTCTTCGATACAGCTGGTACTCCTAACAAGAGTGCGGATTTGGCAAAATCCTTGTCCCACAAGCAACTACTGATGACCCCAGGTCAATCAGTCTCAACCACTATTCCCGCTGATGCTCCTGCTGGGGACTACACATTCTACTGCGAACCTCATCGTGGTGCTGGAATGATTGGTAAAGTTACGGTTGCTAGCTAGAAAGATAGCTACATCCTACTGGGAATAACCGAGCCATCTATCTATCGTATAACAAGCCAAATGCCTCAGAGAGTCACCACCAATGACTTTCGAGGCATTTAAACTATGCAGCGTTCGCAAAATTGCTTAAAGTCGCTCAAAATGAAAAAGAACTTAGCATAGGAACTACAAAAATGACGCTGCCACCAGGTGCAAATAGTTCTGGGTTGTTGAGATATTGGCGCACGTATAAGGCGATTTTTCATCCTTTGAAGTTATTTGAGGATGATACTAAGCACTATGGAGAGATTTATCGGATCGGTCAGCGATCGCCTACAATAGTTATCAGCAATCCCCAGGCGGTTAAAGAAATTTTTACCGCTCCACCAGAACGATTTGATGTCGGTAGAGCAAATGCAAGCCTAAGCTTTCTGTTGGGAGACAACTCGCTAATTTTAATGGATGGAGAAGCTCACCAGCAGCGACGACGATTGTTAATGCCTTCTTTTCATAGCGAGTATCTACAATCTTACAGCCAAATGATTTGGGAGATTACCGAACAGGTAACAAGTCGATGGCAAATTGGCAAGCCAATTAGAGTTCGGCTCTACACGCAAGAAATCACCCTACGAGTCATTCTACAAGTTGTTTTTGGATTAGAATCTCAGAGTAAAAGATCCGATCGACTCAGAAGGCTACTGAGCGAGATGCTCGACACGATTAGTTCTCCTCTCAGTTCTAGCTTGCTCTTTTTTCAATTTCTACAAAAAGATTGGGGATCTCTGAGTCCTTGGGGACATTTTTTACGTTTGAGACAACAAATTAAACAACTCTTGTATGAAGAAATTCGCTGCCGTCGAGAACAAAATAATTTAGATGGCAACGATATTCTAACTATGTTGATGTTAGCAAAAGACGAATCGGGAGCATCGCTAACTGATGAAGAACTGCACGATGAGTTAATGACTTTACTAATTGCCGGACACGAAACTACTGCTTCTGCATTAGTTTGGGCATTGTATTGGATTCATTACCTACCAGAAGTTCGTGAGAAGTTGCTTAAAGAACTCGATGCCGATCGTGAAACTAACAAAATTGAAATTGTTAAATTGCCCTATTTAGGAGCAGTTGTATCGGAAACACTGCGAATTTATCCGATTGTATTTGGTAGTTTCGCCAGAATTGCAAAGTCATCAATGGAGTTGATGGGATATCAGTTTGAGCCAGAAACGGCTTTTGTAGCTCTGACCTATGCCATCCATCATCGTGAAGATTTATATCCTCAAGCGCAGCTTTTTCGCCCAGAACGTTTTCTAGAAAGACAGTATTCTCCTCATGAATTTCTGCCTTTTGGTGGAGGTAATCGTCGTTGTTTGGGAGCAGCTCTAGCGCTAATGGAAATGAAGCTAGTTGTAGCACAGATTTTGTCTCAATACAATTTAGAATTGAGCAGCGATCGCCAGCTCAAACCCGTGCGACGTGGGCTAACTATGGCTCCTCCCGGCAATTTTCAAATGTTAGTCAGCGATCGCAAAATCCACAAAATTCCAACTCTAGTTTAATTGGCGTGACAGGGACATTTTGCCTTTGATATTTCACTTTTGACTTGGGTACGGGCGGGTTTATTAGACGACTGGAACTACGACAAATATTTTTGATAAACCCGCCCCGACAATTTTTGACTTTTGACTTTTAACTTTTGACTTTTTCAAAACTGTCTCGACCAATTTTGTCGCCAGCGCTCTACAACAACTTTAGTCTGGGTGAAAAATTCAACTGCATGGTGTCCCTGTCCGTGCAAGTCCCCAAAAAAGCTTTCCTTCCAACCACTGAAGGGAAAAAATGCCATCGGTGCGGCAACACCAATGTTAATTCCGATATTACCGACTTCTGCTTCGTAGCGAAATTTTCGTGCAGCTGCGCCAGAGGAGGTAAATAGGCAAGCCATGTTACCATACTGACCGCTATTAATAAATTGAATCGCCGCTTCTATGCTGTCGAGATGAATGAGTCCTAAAACGGGACCAAAAATTTCAGTACGGGCGATCGCACCTGCTGGATCGATATCTTGTAAAATTGTTGGTTTAATAAAATAACCGTCAGGATGATCGGAAATTAGCGATTCTCGACCGTCTACGAGTGGTTTCGCGCCTGCGGCGATGCCTTGTTCTACTAAGTGCTTAATTCTCGACTGACTTTCAGCCGTAATTACGGGTCCCATCTGCACGCCTGAATCTAAACCGTAACCGACAACGCGGGAAGTCGCAGCTTGGGCGATCGCCTCTGTAAAGATTTTTCCTGCTTCTCCTACCGTTACTGCCAAGGAAGCCGCTAAACAGCGTTGTCCCGCACAACCGAAAGCACTATCGGCAACAATCCGAGTTGTCATTTCTATGTCTGCATCCGGCAACACGATGACTGGATTTTTTGCTCCTCCTTGACATTGGGCGCGTTTGCCGTTGGCGGTGGCACGACTGTATACGTATCGAGCCACAGGTGTGGAACCGACAAAACTAATCGCCCGAATCGCTGAATGATCTAAAATTGCATCGACAACTTCTTTTGCACCGTTAACTAAATTGACAACACCTTTCGGCAATCCCGTTTGTTCTATCAGGCGCATGACTTTTTGCATCGTCAGCGGGACTTTCTCCGAAGGTTTGATGATATAGGTATTACCACAAGCGATCGCATAGGGTAAAAACCAAAACGGAATCATTCCAGGGAAATTAAACGGTGCAATAACTGCGGCAACTCCTACAGGTTGGCGGATAACAAATTCGTCAATCCCTTTAGCAATATCTTCCGAGTACTGTCCCTGTATTAAAATTGGGATGCCGCAGGCAACTTCCACATTCTCAATTGCTCGACGCAATTCCCCTTTTGACTCTTCTAGAGTCTTGCCACATTCTTGGGTAATTGTCCGAGCTATGTCTTCAAAATTTTCGTCTAATAGAGCTTTGAGTTTAAATAAGTATTGGATGCGCTCCGTGGCTGGAGTGCGTCGCCAGCTACTAAAAGCGCTAGCAGCTGCGGTAGCGGCTCGATCTACGTCTGCGGATGTCCCCAAGGGAACTTGAGCGAGTAACTCAGTTGTGGCAGGATTGACGACTTTTAAATATTCAGTTGCACTAGAGTCGCACCACTCACCGTTAATGTAGTTTTGGAGAATTGCAGCGAAACTCATAGTTATTACCTATAATCATTACCTGGTTATTACCTGCGATCGCTCAACCATATTCTCTCACTTCGAGCGGCAATTGCAATTAGGGGCGTACAGCTGTACGCCCCTACTTTTATTATCGTGTTGAAAATGGCGATCGCTTATTTAGCACCCATCTCGACAACGGCACTACGCATGAAATTAAGCCGCTGCTCAAATTCAAGCTGTTTGATTTGCTCTACAAACTCATTTGTTTCTGCGGGTAGTTCGTAATCAGATGGCACGCCAATAATTCTACCGTCTTCCATCCCTTGTGCTAAGCGCAACCAAAGATCTAATTTGCCACTAGAAGCCAAAGCACTGTAGGCACGGCTAAGATCTGTGTCAGCACGATTAACAATATCGCGCTGTGCTTGCAGCTGTTCTTCTTGTGACAGTGCAACAAATTGATCGAACACTGCTGCTGCGGTATCCTGTGTGGAAGTCTCGTTTGCAGGTGTTAGTTTATCTTTAAGATCGAGATACCCAAACCACAACAATCCAAGTTGAGTATCGGCATCATAACGGCTAAACTGCTCTAGCGATCGCTTTGTGCTTTCATCAGTCGCGTAAGTCATAAAACTCTCCGATTGCAATAATTGCTGCTTGCTAGCTGACGAGGTAAACTTTTGTAACCTCTCTCATAGTTTTAGTGCAACGATCGCGTCACTTAACCTTGCTAGAGATAGATATGGAGGTTTCAACTTACGACAGATGAATTTGTCATTCTACTACTCACTATTCACTGGTACAGGCGGTTTTAACCACAGAATTATCGTTCTAGATTCGGTATCCTCCACAAATCTGCCCCTACGACTCACTTATTATTTAAGGCAGCGATCGTTAATGCACCCCACCCAGCAATAAAAGCTGCTCCTCCTAGTGGAGTAATTGCACCGATGACCTTAATTCCTGTTAAACTTAATGCGTACAAACTGCCAGAAAAAAGTAGAATTCCAATCATAAAATTCCATCCAGCAGCTATTAATACAGGCTGAGAGAATTGTCCGTCACTAATTTTAATTAATAAACCTACTAGTAAAAGTGCTAGAGCGTGATACATTTGATACTTAGCACCAGTTTCAAAAATTTCTAGCGATCGCTCAGTTAATTTTTCTTTTAGAGCATGAGCGCCAAAGGCTCCTACACCAACAGATAAACCACCAAATATAGCAGCGATCGCTAGAAAGAATTGACCCATCAGCCAATAACCTATATTCCAGACTTTCTTATTATTTCATCTCTTACTTCAAGGACTTGCTGGCTTTATAATTAATTCCGATTTGGAAATCATTTTCGAGTTGCTTCTATTAAACGAGAAAAATAGAAGCGAGTCTTTGTCATTGCCTGACGCTGCACGGTAAAACCATTTTTTTCTAAAATTTTGATGACTTCTGATGCTGGGTGTAAATAAGCACGGGTCGCCTTACTTGCACCAGGGAAGAAACTACCAACTTTTTTTAGCAAACTAAGAGCAAAAGTTTTTGGGGCAAAACTTACAATTAAGCGCGTCTGTGCTAAAGAACAAAGATGAGAAATCATTTGCTCTACTTGTTCTTGGGGATAATGGATTAAAACATCAAGACAAATAACGGTATGATAGCGATCGCTGAGTGTTTCTAAATCTTGCACGGTCAGAGTTAGATTCTTGACCAAATCTCCCAATTCTGCTCTAGCTTTATCTTTGGCTTCTGATACCATCATTTCTGACAGATCGCTAGCGTACACCCTAGCACCTGCCTGCGCCAGGGGAATGCTGAGGCTACCCACTCCACATCCTGCATCGCAAATAGAGATTTCCGATAAATTACCATCTGCTTGCAACCACCCAATAACACTATCTACAGTTTGTTGGTGTCCGTTGCGAATATCGAGTTGGACTTTGTTAACGTCATTGCTTATACCATAAATCCGTCGCCAGCGGTCAAATCCCGTTGTATTGAAATATTCTTTAACAATTGTTTTATCGTCTGTTGCAGTCATATAGATAGGTTATTATTTTGGTTCACAAACCTTAAATTTATCACCATATGTCACTGCAATCTCTTCCACGTCAGTTCTTTGCTGTCCTGTTTTATCTGCCAGCGTAGGAGTTGATGAAAGGGAGTACCGAGTTGAATTGTGGGAAGAGCGATCGCCTGTCGCGGTGCGGTGGTAGCAAGTGCGATCGCTGTATCTACGTCACAAAGATTCCAGCGAACTAGGTTCTGGACTCCTACGAGTAGTGGTAGAGTCGTACCAGCCAAGGTACCATCGAACAGTCTAGCTGTACCGTTTTTCACGTCGATTTGCCGCGTATCCCAAGGGTATACCCCATCTGGAAGCCCCAGAGGTGCTAAGGCATCGCTGACGAGAAAGATTCCTTGTTCGTAACAGCCAGCACGGAGTAATACTTGAATTATTGTGGGGCAAATATGTTCTCCGTCAGCAATTAACCCACATTTCACTTGAGGATGTACCAAGGCAGCACCTAACAACCCAGGTTCTCTGTGGTGGAGTCCCGGCATGGCATTGAAGGCATGAGTTACCATTGTTGCCCCTAGTTTAAATGCTTGTTCTGCCTGAGTTGCCGTGGCGAGGGAATGACCGAGGCTGATTGTTATACCGAGAGAACGCAAATAGGCTATGGCTTCGCCCGTGGGATCTAATTCTGGGGCAAGGGTGATAACCTTGACTATGCGAGCGTAGTCGCCTAAAAGTTGCTGAATGTGTGGAATTGTTAGTGGTAATAAATATTCGGCTGGATGAGCGCCGCGCTTTTGCGGATTTAAAAATGGTCCTTCAAGGTGGACTCCTAAAACTTGAGCGGTTGGTAGAGATGTGGTTTGCTGCTGCATATAGTCAGCAATAACGGCTAGCGATCGCTGTATATCTTCTACAGAAGTCGTCACTAATGTGGGTAAATAAGCATCTATGCCTTGTTGCCACAAGTATTCAGATATTTTTTGCAGCTTATAGATATCTGTCGCTTGTAAATCTGGAAATGCTAATCCTAGCGCCCCGTTAATCTGTATATCGACTCCACCCAAAGATATCAGATCGGCTGCTAAATTGATAATTTGTAAATTAGCAGGCGGAATTTTTTTAATAAATCGATCCATTGGTTCAATTGCGGAAATTTGACCGTGTAGATCGATCCGAATTCCCTGCAATTGCGCGTAACCATGCACGCGAGCATTGATAATATCTACTGAATGAGTCATCGATCTAGCCACCCTTATCCAAAAAATTTATTCGCCGGATACCTCGCGATCGCGTATTCATGCACGATTACGAAAATAGGTATTATAGTGAGGCTTAAAGCAACATATGTAGACATCGATATTTTAATATTTCGCAAACTTTGGTGACTGGTAACGCGATCGCGATTCAATTTATCCCATGAAATACCCAATTACTCTTTCCCAATCCTGGCGTAAATGGTTAGCAGGTATACTAGCAGTAGTCATGGCGATCGCGCTGTCTGGCTGCAATCCGGCTGAGATGAGAACCCAAGCGGCTGACGTACCGCAAATAGTTGTCAGCGTGACTACCGATCCCGATACGTTTAATTATGCTTTAGGTCATCAAGTCCCAAATATTTTTAACATGACCTTTAGGGGATTAACTACAGTTAATGGCATTACCAAAGAACTCGAACCAGAATTAGCAGAATCTTGGCAAATTTCCGAAGATAAATTAAATATTATTTTCACTTTAAGAGAAGGCTTAAAATGGTCTGACGGTCATCCACTTACAGCAGATGATGTCGTATTTACTTATAACGATATTGTTTTAAACAAAGCCATTCCTACAGATCTAAGAGATTACATTCAAATTGGTAAGCAAAAGGCTTATCCAAAAGTTGTTAAGCTAGACGATCGCCGCGTTGAATTTATCATGCCCGAACCTTTTTCACCTTTTCTTGCTACGACGACGGGAGATCCTACGAGTGCGATCGCCATTTTACCAAAACACGCTTTACAAGAATCAGTAAAAACAAAAGACGCTAAGGGAAACCCTCGCTTTTTAAGCACTTGGGGAACGGATACAGATCCAACTAAAATTGTCACTAATGGTCCTTTTACACTTGAAAGCTACGTACCTGCTCAACGCTTAGTTTATCGCCGCAACCCTAATTATTGGCGGAAAGATGCACAAGGCAATTCTCAGCCTTATATTGAAAAATACATTTGGCGAATTGTTGAAAATCCAGAAACAACTTTAGTTCAGTTTCGTTCCGGTGGGTTAGATATAGCTTCGGCTTCAGCAGATAATTTTTCTCTGCTCAAACGCGAAGAAGAACGAGGCAATTTTAAGATTTACAATGGTGGACCTGCTTTCGGTATGTCCTTCATTACTTTTAATCTAAATAAAGGTAGTAGAAACGGTAAACCTTTAGTCAACCCGATTAAATCTCGCTGGTTTAATACAGTTGAATTTAGGCAAGCAGTTGCTTACGGACTCGATCGCCAAACGATGATAAATAATTTTTTACGGGGTTTGGGAGAGCTACAAAACTCTCCAATCGATACTCAGAGTTCGTATTTTCTACCTCCTGAAAAAGGATTGAAAGTCTACACCTACGATCCAGCCAAAGCCAAAGAACTACTGCAAAAAGTTGGATTCAAATACAACAATAAAAATCAATTATTTGATGCTCAAGGTAATCGGGTACGATTTACTCTCATGGTTCCTGCTGGGGGTAGAGGTAATAGTGGGAGAACGGTAGCTCAAATTCAACGAGACTTAGGTAAAATTGGAATGCAAGTCGATCTCCAATTTCTTGATTTTGGCACTTTAATGGATAAAACTTCTAATTCTTTAGATTGGGAATGTTACATCGGTGGTTTCATCGGTGGTGGAATTGAACCGAATGACGGAGCAAACGTATGGTTGACAGCAGGTGGCTTGCACAATTTTAACCAATTACCTCAAGTAGGACAAGCACCAATTCAAGGACGAGAAATTGCGGATTGGGAACAAAAGATTGAAGATCTATTTATTAAGGGAGCGCAGGAATTTGACGAAGCCAAGCGGAAAGAAATCTATAATGAATTTCAACGCACTGCTCAAGAATATTTACCATACATTACCTTATACAATCCTTTATCGCTAGCTGCAATTCGCGATCGCATTCAGGGAACAAAATTTTCTGCATTAGGCGGCGCATTCTGGAACATATACGAATTAAACATAAAGGATGAAGGTTGATTCCCGACTCCCTGAATTTATGATCCGTCGAAATTTTCTAATAACACTTACATTATTAGTTGCGATCGCACTTTCTGGCTGTAATCCCACCGAAATGAGAACTAACGCCACTCAAGTTTCACAAATCGTGGCGAGAGTTCCAGGCGACCCGCAAACTTTTAATTATGCCTTAAATCAATCGTCACCTAACGTTTTTGGATTTCTTTATGAAGGATTAATTACTGAAAATGGTGAAACTGGAAAGCTAGAGCCAGCATTAGCTGAATCTTGGGAAATTTCTGAAGACAATCTCAAAATCGTTTTTACTCTAAGACCAAATTTAAAATGGTCAGATGGGGAACCGCTAACAGTTGACGATATCGTTTTTACTTATAATGATATTTACTTTAACGAGCAAATTCCCACAGATATAAGAGATATTCTTCGCATTGGCAAGAGTAAAGCTTTACCTAAAGTCCGTAAATTAGATAGCCGCCGAGTCGAATTTACCGTTCCAGAGCCATTCGCACCTTTTTTACGATTTGCAGGTGGGATAGTCATCTTACCAGAACACGCCCTACGTCAATCGGTAGAAACTAAAAATAAAGATGGTAGACCTCAGTTTTTATCTACGTGGGGAACGGATACAGATTTGCAAAAAATTGTGGTCAATGGTCCTTTTACCCTGGAAAGCTACACTGTAAACCAGCGAATAGTCTTTCGCCGCAATCCCTACTACTGGCGGAAAGACACACAAGGAAATGCTTTACCTTATGTTGAGCGGCTAATTTGGCAAATTGTGGAATCACCAGATACAGCTTTAATCCAGTTTCGTTCGTTAGGATTAGATATGCTAGAAATTGGTCCTACGAGTTTTCAATTACTAAAACGGGAGGAAGAACGAGGAGATTTCAAAATTTACAGCGGTGGTCCTGACTTTGGCACAAACTTTATTTGTTTTAACTTAAATAAAGGTCGTCGTCAGGGAAAACCTTTAGTCAATCCAATCAAGTCACGCTGGTTTAATACAGTAGCATTTAGACAAGCAGTTGCTTACGGAATTAATCGCGAAGCAATGCTAAATAATGTCTATCGTGGCTTAGGAGAGCTACAAAATTCGCCAATTTCTGTTCAAAGTCCTTACTATCTCTCTCCTGAAGAAGGTTTAAAAGTTTATAATTATAATCCTGAAAAAGCTAAAGAATTACTTAGAGGAGCTGGATTTAAATATAATAACAAAGGTCAATTACTCGATGCTGAAGGTAATCGAGTCCGGTTCACTACGATCAGCCAAGCGGGTAATAGAACTGTTGATGCAATTGGTTCGCAAATCAAGCGCGATCTCAGCAAGATTGGAATTCAAGTTGATTTTACTCCAATTGACTTTGCTGTCATGGTAGATAAAATTACCAATACTCTCGAATGGGAATCTTATTTTGGTTTAATTACTGGTAGTATTGAACCATATAGCGGAGCAAATGTATGGTCGCCCGATGGCGGTTTTCATCCTTTTAATCAGAAACCACAACCAGGACAACCGCCGATTGAAGGACGAGAAGTTGCAGACTGGGAAGCAGAAATCGGTCGGCTTTACATTGAGGGAGCAAGAGAACTTGACGAAACAAAGCGTAAAGAAATTTATGGAGAAACTCAGCGTTTAGCACAAGAGTATCTTCCTTTTATTCATTTAATCAATCCTTTAGCTTTAGCAGCAATTCGCGATCGCATTGAAGGAACAAAATTCTCTGCTTTAGGTGGAACGCTTTGGAATGTTTATGAATTGAAAGAAGCAAAAGACTAGAAATACTTATTCAATTAAACAATGCGATTGCGAGTTCTTGTCTTCATATTGATTCTATTTCTTACTTGTCAACTCACGCTTACAGGTTGCAATTCCATAAATTTTAAAACCTCAGCAGCGCAATCGCAGTGGGTAACGAGTACTTTAAAAGATCCTAAAACTTTTAACTATGCCCTCAATCAAGAATACCCTCACGTATTTTTATTCACTGTTGAAGGACTAACAACACTTAATGGTGAAACTGGAGAAATTGAGCCAGTCTTAGCTGAATCTTGGCAAATTAAGGAGTCAAATACACCGCCCTCGGCTCCCAAGCTGGGACTCTGTGGAACAAATACGAACTGAAAGTGACAGAATAGGGTCTAGGAAAAGTCAAAAGTCAAAAGCTAAAAGTTAAAATAAACTCTTTCCTTGTCCCCTCACTCCTCACTCCTCACTCCTCCCCCTCAAATGTCTCAACCCGAAGCCTTGCGATCGCTCTTAGAATCTGTAGCAGCTGGTAACGTCAGTCCAACTGTCGCCTTAGATAAATTGAAACATTTTACCTACGAACCAGTTGGTGAATTTGCCCACATTGACCATCATCGCCAGCTCAGAACTGGGTTTCCTGAAACGATCTGGGGTCAAGGCAAAACTCCCGACCAAATCGTGCAAATTATGGCAGCAATGCGCCAGCGCAACTCAGTAGTGATGGCGACGCGCATCGAACCCGATGTAGCAGAACAGCTAGAAGAGAAGGTAGAGGGACTGCGTTACTATCCGATGGCAAAAATTGCGGCGATCGCACCAGCACGGATCGAACCGCAGTACCCTGGTAAAATTGGTATCCTCTCAGCGGGGACTGCCGATTTACCCGTAGCTGAGGAAGCGGCTATAACTGCCGAACTATCCAGTTTTCGCGTTCTCCGGTTATGGGATGTGGGCGTTGCTGGTATTCATCGCCTGCTAGACAACCGCCACGTTATCGCTGAAGCATCTGTATTGATTGTTGTCGCAGGAATGGAAGGGGCTTTACCCAGCGTAGTTGCAGGATTAGCCGATTGTCCCGTCATTGCCGTTCCTACCAGCGTTGGCTATGGTGCAAGTTTCAGCGGCTTAGCTCCCCTCTTGACAATGCTTAACTCTTGTGCAGCAGGGGTAGGAGTTGTCAATATAGATAACGGTTTTGGCGCAGCGATTTTAGCAGGACAAATTCTACGCACCGCAGGAAAATTACAGTGACCAGTGACCAGTGACCAGTGAAGAAAGGGTGTGGAGATTTTAAATTTCTTCCTCCCTCAGCTCCCTCAGCTCCCTCAGCTCTCTTCCCCCCGACTCCCGACTCCCGATTCCCGACTCCCAATTCCCCGAATGACTAGGAAATCCCCCTACTTCGGCTAAGGTGTAAATTGGTCTGCCTTTGACTTCTTCATAAATCCGCCCGATATACTCACCTAAGATGCCAATACTGACAAGTTGAACTGCACCAAGGAAGAAAATTGCTACCAAAATAATCGTAAAGCCAGTCAAAGGAGACTGAGGTACAAACAATCGCCAGTACAATACGAGTAGAGCCATGAGAACAGCGATCGCCGCAGCAAATAGACCGACGTAAGTAGAGAGGCGCAAGGGGACTTTAGAGAACGACACTAAGCCATTCAAAGCCAGAGCCAGAGACTTACCGAAAGTGTAATTGACCTTACCAGCAAAACGAGGCGGGCGATCGAATTGTACGGATGTTTGACGAAAACCAATCCAAGCCCGTAAGCCGCGCATGTAGCGATTGCGTTCTGGCATGGCATTAAGGATATCTAAGACTTGCCGATCGATCAAACAGAAATCTCCTGTATCGGTGGGAATATCCACATCAGCAAGGTGTTGGAGCAGGCGATAAAATATGTATGCCGTACCGCGTTTGAACCAACTTTCTTTTTGGCGCTGCGTGCGTTGGGCATAAACAACTTGAAAGCCATGTTGCCATTTGGCTACCATCTCTAAAATCAATTCTGGCGGGTCTTGTAAGTCAGCGTCCATGACAATCGCCACTTTACCCCTAGCAAAATTAAGTCCAGCCGTCACCGCAATTTGATGTCCGAAATTGCGGGCAAGACTGAGGTAGGATACGCGAGGGTCATTTTGATGTAAGTCGCGCACGATTTGCAAAGTGCGATCGCGGCTGCCATCATTAACAAATATGAGTTCTATCGCTCCATCCAATTGTTCGCCAACCGCACTGACGCGGCGATAGAGTTCTAGGATATTTTTTTCTTCGTTATAGACTGGAACAACCAAGGAATACTTAGGCGATACCATCGCTTCCTACCAACACGATATATTTGACTCATTACTGTAGCGCGATCGCTAACAACTAAGAGCTGGCGGTTAGGGTAAAGTCGAGGAAGACTACTTAAGTGATTAGTGACTGGTGGCTGGTGACTAGAGTTTTCAAGCCACTAGCCACTGATAACTGATAACTGATTTACAAGAATTGTACGAGTTGCTGTAGCTTTGCCCAAGCAGCACCACTATACAGAATTTCCCTAGCTAGGCTAATGCCAGCAGCATATTCACCTAAAGGGATCTTTTCTCCTACTTGCAGTGCTAGCGCTGCATTTAAAGCAACAACATCTTGCTGTGCTTGAGTTCCCTTACCTTGCAATACAGCGGTGAGAATTGCTGCATTTTCCTGTACGTCTCCACCCCTTAATGCTGATGTTGGTGCAGGTGCTAAGCCTAGTTCCTGCGGATGTATAGTTGTTAACTCCACCTGTCCGTTAGATAACACTGCTAAATCTGTAGCATCACCTAAGCCTGCTTCATCTAACCTTTCCCGTCCGTGCAGCACAATTGCCTGTTTTGTCCCTAACTGCTGTAAGGCATGAGCGATAGTCAGTGGTAAGTTTGATTCACAAACTCCAATGACTTGTCCTGTTGGGTGCAAAGGGTTGACTAGCGGTCCTAATAGATTAAATATCGTCCGTACTTTCAGCGTTTTGCGTAACGGGGCAACAGCCTTCATAGCGGGATGCCACCCAGGAGCAAATAAAAATGTAATACCTACTTCTGCAACAGCTGCTTGTATTTTGTCTGCGGCAGCATTGAGATTAACTCCTAGTGCTTCCAAGACATCCGCAGAACCGACTCGACTAGAAGCAGAGCGATTGCCGTGTTTAGCTACTGGTACTCCCGCCGCTGCTGCGACAAAGGCAACCGCAGTAGATATATTAAAGGTTGCAGCTCCATCTCCACCAGTACCGCAGGTATCGATTAAAGGTGTAGGGGCGCACATCTGTGCGCCGGTGCTGTGCGCCCGCACAGATTGTAAAACTTGAGCCATCCCAGCCAGTTCTTCGGCTGATACACCTTTAGCCTGAATTGCTGCTAATATTGCTCCAGATAAGACAGGTGGAATGCTTTCGTTTAGCCATTCCTGCATGAGTTGCGCTGCTTGTGCGCCAGACAAAGATTGACGATCCAGTAATTGCTGAAGTAATTGCGTTGCCCAGGTATTTGAAGCTTCTGGGAGAGAACTATTGCTGAGATCGATGGCTGATGTAGAGGTCATTGTCAGGACAATTTTTGCAGTTAGAAGCATACTACCGCAAAAGGCTCTACTCGATCGGACTTGTCTTTCAAAAATCTTACTAGACTGTCATTTACAATGAGTTGCGATGTATGGCAGCGATCGCGCTTAATTATTCACTAGCTTGATCTTGGTAACAGAATGCAATACTCAGGTTTTTACAAAGCCAAAACTTCTCTGGCTTTCTCCGTAATCTCATCAGGATCGAACGGTTTGGTAGTATACATATCAGCTCCAACCTCTATACTTTTTTGTCGGTCGAATTCCTGACCTTTAGCTGTCAACATAATAATGTAAACATCGGAAATATTCAATTGATTTTTTACAGTATTACATACATCAAAACCATTCATTTTTGGCATCATTACGTCTAAAAACACGAGTTGAGGTCGCTCGTTTTTAATAATATTGAGTGCGGCTTCACCATTGTCTGCAAATAGTAGCTCTACCCCTTCATCTTCCAATTCTTCTAATGTTTGTTCCATCAAAAGTCTAACGTGAGGTTCGTCATCAACAATTAAAATTTTTAAATCCATATTTTTACCCATATACCTAAATATCGGTTAGCAAAATTTAAACTGAAACTTTTGGTGCGATCGCGTACTGCTCTAAAGCATAGTTATACTAACCTACAATTTATATCATCGAGCAAAACTTTATACGAGTTTTTCATTTTTGATGAAAGCTCCTGGAAGTAAAATCTCATTTTGTGTAGTTAATACTTCAGAACAATCACCTTCCTTACGGTCTGCTAGTAAGATAAAGAAAACATTTTCTAAACCTTTTTCAAAGCGCAAAGTTTTAATGACTTCAGAGCGCTCCCAGAAGTTAGCGTTAGCAATAATCATGTATGGTTGAACCGACATGGCTTTTTCTCGCAATTCTTGAGCATCAATAGCTTCAACTACACTGTAACCTTTAGCTTGTAAAACTTCAGCTAAAGTTTTCACAGTAGATACATCTTCATCAACCACTAAAACTTTTTTACTAGAATTAGCTTGAGTTGTCAGCGTTCCAATTTCATGCAATAAAGTATCTGTCTCAATTGGCTTCATTAAGTAACGTTCAATTCCCAAGCGGTAGCCCCGCTCTCTATCTTCTACAATAGATAGAATAATAATGGGAATATTCATAGTTTTGGGATCGTTTTTGAGAACAGCTGCTACGTCGAAACCGCTCATCTCTGGCATCATAACATCTAGAATAATGAGGTCGGGAGCGGATTTTTTGACAAAGGCGATCGCTTCTATGCCATCTTTAGCTTCAAGAATATTGTATCCTTCAGACTCTAGCTGCTGCCGTAACAACTGACGAATATTAGCATCGTCATCGACTACTAAAATTGTTTTTTTAGTCGTTCTAGAATTAGCAGATTTCATGACTACATGTTCTCGCAACTGCTTGACGAGAGTATCGACATCAAAAGTTTTTGGTTTTAAGTCACAAGCAATCATGATGGGTAAGGTAAAAGAAAATTTACTACCCGTACCTAAAATACTTTCAACCCATATTTTACCTCCATGATGTTCGACAATTTGTTTGCAAATTGGTAATCCTAAACCCGTACCTTTGGGTTTGTCAGTGAGGGTATCACCCACTTGCTTGAATTTCTCAAATACTTTATCTAAATCGACTTCGGCAATACCTATACCCGTATCTATAATACTAATATTAATTTGAGTTTCATTAGTTGTGACTCTGCAAGTAATCGAGCCAGTATCGGTAAATTTGACAGAGTTAGAAATCAGGTTAATAACCACTTGAATTAATCGATCGCGATCGCCTATAATCTCCGGCAGTTCGGATTCAATATCTCGAATTAATTCTAGATTTTTTTAGTGAAAGAGCGCAGAAGTCGCTGCGAGCGCTCTATCTATGACTTCATTAATTTGTAGGGGAGCCATCTTCCACTCAATCTTGCCCGCCTCCATCTTGGCAATATCCAAGACATCATTAATCAAATCCGTCAGTCTGCCACCTTCCGATACGATAATGTCAAGATTATCAGCTATTTGTCTCACATTACGTTGTACTTTTTTATCATCTGTTGGAAGGACGGGAAAGACAACTTCTTCTAGTTTTTTCTTTATGATTTTGGCAAAACCAAGTACTGATGTCAGAGGCGTTCTAAGTTCGTGAGATACTGTAGAAATAAAATCAGTTTTCATCTGATCTACCTCTTTTTCTGATGTGATGTCTCGAATCAATAGAACTGAACCAATACACCGATCTTTTCCATTTTGCTTACCTGTAGAATCCGCATCTTTCACAATTGCAGTTGCAACTGCTTTTCCAGTACAACCACTCGATAATTCTATTTCTGCAACAAAAACTTTTTTGAGGTTTCTACGAGTTTCTTCTACTAACTCGACAATCTTACGATTAAATACAACTTGACAATCACGACCAGTTAAATCTGTTTCTTCAATTCCAAATAGAGCAAATAGAGCTGGATTGACCCGAGCAATTTTACCATTTAAATCGACGACCAGTAACCCATCTGCCAAGTTATCGATCACGGCAGTTAAATAAGCCGTGCGCTCTTGAACTCGCAGTTCCAGCTCTTCAAATGATGCTTCTAGCTGGGCTGCCATCTTATTAAAAGCTTGCTCTAAAACTTCCAGTTCATCTGTATTCCTCGCTTCAGACTGCTGCTGAAACGTATTGCTAGCAATTACTTCAGATGCTTGGTTAAGTCGGCGCGTCCTTTGCAAATCTATCTCTGCTAGGCGATCGCACTCAGCCATAATGTGTTGTAAGCGGTGATTCAGCCTGCGGATAAAGAAGGCAACAACTAAAGCTAGGATGATAGCCGCTCCCAGCGCTCCTCCCACAGTAATAGTTAACGCGGGACCCAGCACAACCCATTGAGGCACTGATGCAATCATCAACCAGTTTGTACCTTTAACTCGCTCGTATGCCCAGTAGTGTCCCTCAGCTTGGATTAATCCAGCTTTACCATTCGATATCTTTTGCCATACAGCTTTTAATTCGGGTATATCTTTGTATGTTGACAGCGCCTTAGCCTTTTGGGGATCGGGTGGATAGGCTAGCAAATTTCCTTTTGCGCTTAAAATTGCAAAGTAACCGCCTTTCCAACCCTCAGGCGCTTGAATTTGATTGCCAAGGGCTGTCACATTGATGTCTAATCCAGCAACACCAATCAACGTGTTACTAGCATCGAAGATGGGTGAGGTAATGGTTGTCATGGTAATATTTGCCCACTGATAAGGCTCTAGCCAAATAGCTTTTCCTGCCGCTACAGGTAGCTTATAGTACTCTTGGTCGAGACAAATTTTATCAACCTCACATACATCTGCAAAACGAATGTTACTGTATGGAACTGGTAGCGGCTTACCTATCTGATCCGGAGTATGTTGGTCAATAAAGAAGTAAGGCCAATATGTCTTGCGGCTTGGTATCAATTTATAAGGAGCTTGACCAAAATTCAGAGACATTACCAAGGGTGAGCGATACTGAAAGAGATCGAAAATCAAGCCCTCATAAGTTTGTGAGTCCTGAATACCTATACGCTTCATCGTCTTGACCGCAGCAACTGCACTCAGCATCGATTGTTCTGCTCTAGCCAATTCTTCTTCAATTGACTTGGCTTGCGTGCTGAGATTGCCCTGAATTTCCTCTTTAGCGCGACTTTGCAACGCTTGATAGAAAAAGCAAGACATACCACCTAGACCTATCAAAGCACCACACAATACATTAATAAATAGTCTGGAACCGATAGATTTGCGGATAGAGCTTTTCATGGTCTTTTGTATTATGTCCTGATTTGGAGTCTCCCGAACAACTGTTGTGGAGTTGTATAATTCAGTTAGTTATATGATTCCCAACTTCATGCCAAATCTATCAAGCATACGTAAAGCTGTGTCGAAAACTTAGAAATACATCATGCATGAATGAGAGCGACGTATTATTTAGATAGTGAAGCTACTAAACTCCTTGAAAAAAAGATAACGAAGCATTATAAAGATACTTCGTTAAATAAATTTAGATTATTTCTTTATCGAGTATGTAGATACAGTTTGCGAGCTTATCTAATTCATGATTGGTATACTTTTAAGAAATACTGGCGATAGGATTTTTATAGTCATAACAAGTTTGTGGACGTTCTAGAAACTTCGTGTTAATCAGGTAGGAAAAGTAAATAGATAGTAGTTTTTCATCTATTGGTGGGCAAGATATGTTACTATTGCTCAGACCCTGTAGTGTGTTGTGACAGTCGAATGTGGGAGAGCTAGGTTGAAAGTAAATTTCAGGAACAGCTCTTTGTTGCTCATCAATTGGTTCAGAAATGAAGGGAAGAAAAGAATATAAAGAATGTTCCGAATTATTTTTAGCTTGCTGCGTTATCTCAGTCATCTAATGTTCATGGGAGACTGTTTGAAGCGAATATCCATATGTACGCATCCACTTCGCTAGTTCGAGCCATGAAATAGATTGAGAATTTGTTAGATGAAAAACTTTACCTGATGAGTTGTGTTGCCTCGACAAATGAACAATTGCCTGACTAACATAATCAACAGGAACAATATCCAATCGCATCTTCCAGTCTGGTACTAATTTCATCTGAACGCAGCTTTTAATCAAGCTACGTAAGAAATCAGAAGAATTAGAAATGCCTGTTTCGCTGTGTCCTTCTATCCAGCTAGGACGATAAATAGTGGTCGGTAATCCTCGCTCATTAGCAATTGTAACTAACTGTTCTGCTACCCATTTGCTTTGAGCATAACCAAAAAGATTCTCTGTAAAAACTGCTTCTTTTTCCTGAATAGTCGCGCTTTCATGGTGACTAATTGGAGAGATAATATCAATAGAAGAAACAAAATTAACTGGCTTAATTTTGGTTTGACAAGCTAATCTTAAAACCTCTTGAGTACCCAACACATTTGGAGCTTTAAGTATAGAGTAAGGATAAATAAAGTTAACTAAGCAACCATTATGATAGATAGCGTCAATTGTTTCTGCTAAATCCTGGAATTTTTCTGGTGAAAGACCAAATTTTGGACGAGCTAAATCTCCTATAATAGGAATAATTCTAGAACTCCTAATTCGATCCCAAAGTGAATATTGTTCTAAGTTACGCTGAAGTCGTTGATTAGCTTGTTGAAAATTTTCGGCTCTTACTAAACAGCATATATTCGCTTGAGTTTTCTCAAGTAACTCATATAGTATAAAGGCTCCTAAAAAACCTGTTGCTCCTGTAAGAAAAATATTTGCTAATTCACCCGTAGCCTGAATTACTGCTGCTTTTGGATCGATCTCAGCGTCTAAAACTAATTCATCTGTCAGCTTAAAAACAGATGGAGAAGATGTCGATACTAAAGGAGACACTTCTAATTGTTGGGCTTCAATTAATTTAGTGAGTCCAGCAATGGAGGGAGTTGTCAAGAAGTTATGCAGCGATAGTTTTATTTGAAAAGCTGATTGAAGTTTTGTCACTAGCTCAACTGCTTGTATTGAATGTCCTCCTAAATCAAAGAAGTTATCGTGAATACCTACTTTTTCAAGATCGAGGACTTCTTTCCAAAGATGACCTATTTTTGCCTCTAAGACCGACCTAGCAGAAACAAACTCAACTTCAAGTTCGGGACGAGAGCGCTCGGGCACGGGCAATGCTCGACGATCTACCTTACCACTAGGAGTAAGTGGAAAAGATTTCATCATTACAAAGTTGCTGGGGATCATGTATTCGGGGAGTTTTTGCTTGAGATAATTCCTCAAGTTACCTATAAATGTACGCTGTACAGTGTTCAATAATCCCTGTGCTTCAAATAGATACTCTAAGCTTTGCTGAAGCAGCATCTCTTCGCTAGAAGCAAGGTGAAATCGAATACCAGCTTGTTCCCCATCTCGCCATGCTACCGATCCTTGTAGAGAAAATTCTTCAAAACCTATGGGGAATCTTAAATATAAACGGGTGTTCATCCCTTCAGTAAGATTTGATGGAACTCCCACCAAACAAATGCCACTTGCTGATATGTCTTTCGTGCGAAGCTTTATTTTGCTCTCATCAAATTCTACAATGCAATCAAATTGATATGGAATTCGTTCAGGAAGAAGATTAGATATAACGTAGCCAACTAAACGTTTGTCGCCAAGCACGTCTTCACGAGCAGTCACCACAGCTTCTTGTATCATAGGGTGTTGCTCCATCAGTGCTTCTACTTCACCAGGCTCAATGCGAAAGCCTCGAATCTTGACCTGCTGGTCGATTCGACCAAGAAATTCAAGATTACCATTGGGCAGATATCTTGCTGAATCACCTGTTTTATACAGCCGTTCATTTAGTTGGTAAGAGAAAGGATTTAAAATAAATCGTTCCTCCGTGAGTTTTGGATGATTGATGTATCCCCGTGCTAAGCATACTCCGCCAATATAAAGTTCTCCTGAAGCACCGAATGGAACTGGTTGGAGTTGGTCATCTAGTAAATAAATCTGAGTGTTGGCTATAGGATGACCAATTGAGGGTATCGCCGGCCATTCATTTGGAGAACCCGTAAGAGTAAACTCAGATCTTGCAGCATTCTCGATAAGCAAGAATGGGTAAAGGTTTGAGGATAATTTCAAAATCGAATTGTGCAGCAATGTCAGCATTGACTCGGATGAACCGCAGCAATTGTAACCACAGAACCGAGGGAAACAGTACAGTTAATGCCAAATCACTGGCAGCTTTCCAATCCAGGACAGGAGGTAGTGACCATTGGTCAATCCAATGCGCCAATAGATAGGCAATTAGCGCTCTTGATGAGCCAGCGATAGACACCAAGTTTCGTAGTTTGCCCAAAGCGATGCAGCCCAAAACGATGTTTGCTCGTTTTGAAAAAGCCCTCAATGCAAGAGCGCTTACGTCCTAGCCGCACCAGATAAATGCCAGAGTAAGGATGGGTAGAAACGACAAAGCGCAGTTCTCGCTTGCCTTCGGCTCGTTTGAGCCAGAACCAGGACACCGTCAGTGGCTGTGTGTCTCCCGCTAAATACACCTGTTGTCCACGGTTGGCATGGCGATACAGTTGCTTTAGATGACGACCGTCCTGCATTTTGCGATTGCAGCGCATCCCCACGACTGCTCGCCACGACTGCTTTCGCACTGCTTTGAGAAACTCTACGGTGCCAAACTCCGTATCTGCCTGTACAATGACCACCCTGCCCTGACTCAACTGGGTTGGAACCGTTGCCAACAACTTGCAGGCTAATTGTACTGGGCGCTTGATAGCCTTTGCCCCGCCAGACCCGAAAGCTCCAAGGCACTCGCCACTCACCCACCACCAGGTACAATACTACTAAATGTAATCCCCGCTTACCGTTAAGTATTCTCACCCAGGGGTCAGGTGCCTTGGGGTCATTCGTCGGCGTACTCAACTGCAAAAACTTGCCGCACTTTTCGAATGTCGTTAGATCGATCAACACTCGCAAAGGAGTGCTTGGATGAGGGGGATGAGCGGTCACTTGCTGCAACACCATTTGACGAGTCGTGCGAATCACGCTACGAGTAGACCAATTGTAGTGATTCAAAAATCGACTCAATGAAGAAGCGGATTTCACCTGGGTGTGCTGGGGTAAAGGATATCCTTGAGCTTCAAGAAACAGCCCGAACAGGGCGTTTAGACTGGCTTTCTGGTATGTGCTAGGCATTAAGCAAAGAAGGCTATAGACTAGCCCTTGGGCGTATTCGACGATGGTTTCCATAATCGTCAACTCAAATTATTCCTACGCCCTTTCTTCCAGATTTTGGCTCTTTTGGCAACCCTTTATTGAGAATGGTGCAAGATCTCAGTAAAAGCAGTAACTACATGGCTCTCAGACGGTCCATAATGATTATGCAAAGTACAATTTTGCATCTGACTGAACCAATCAGCAATCGCAGGAGTAATTCGCAACTGTTCGCCAGCTGTAATGACTTCTCTCAAACAAGAGATTTTAACTTTTTTTGATTGAGCTACAGCTGCTAGCTGTCGTAAGGCTACAAACGGAAGAAAAAGACGCTCTACATTCGCTTGACCAATGAGTTTTAGGAGATGCACTGGATCTCGCCGCATTTCTTCTGAAATCAGTATTAAAGTTTCACCTTCAGCAAGAGTAGAGAAAATTTCTTGAAAAGATACGTCAAAGCTGATTGGTGTATATTGGAGAGTCTTACCTCGCGTAACAGTAGTTTGTTGCCAAGCTAGTAAATTCAACAGAGGATAATGGGGCATGGCAACTCCTTTAGGATTGCCAGTAGAACCGGAAGTATATATAACATATGCTAAATTTTCAGGAATAAGCTGGCTTTGAGGATTATTTATAGCGTGTGTAGCGATCGCCTGCCAATCGCTATCTAGATAAACAACATGACTATTACATTTGGGAAGACGATCGCTGAGATGGCTTTGAGTTAGTAAAATAGGAGCCTGAGCATCTTCTAACATGTATCGCAGTCGATCTGTAGGATATGACATATCAAGGGGTAGATACGCTCCACCAGCTTTGAGAATGCCTAGAAGCCCGACAATCATCTCTAAAGAGCGATCCACGCAAATTCCTACTAAAACTTCTGGCTTAACTCCCAATGTCTGTAGGTAATGTGCTAGTTGATTTGCTCTTTCATTCAATTCTCGATAAGTCAGTTGTTGATTTTCAAAAACAACTGCTACAGCATCAGGAGTTTTTAAGACTTGAAGCTCAACTAACTGATGAATGGAATTGATTTGAGTCTGATTCTGCATTGATTTACCTACTACTTTAGATGGAAGACTGAAGATAGATAACAATAAATTTGAGAATATTGAAAAAATCTAGGAGAACTACCTTTAAATGATGCCAGCTAGCGATAATTCTGAATTGAATACTTTATTTCCATTTGCTGAGCTGAATATAGGTTGCAACATCATTGTTTGCTTAATCGGAATTTGAATACAGAATGTGGCTCCGTGTCCTGGTTCGGAAAAACACTTTAAAACTCCTCCGTGCTTCTCAACAATTTGGTGACTGATAGAAAGACCCAAACCAGCGCCATTACCAGCAGTTTTCGTTGTAAAGAAAGGCTCGAATATGCGATCGCGAACTTCCTCGCTAATTCCAGCGCCATTATCTTGAATACGAATAACGACGTGGGGACTAGAGAAGGAAAAACTAGAATGAGTGGTAAATTTGTCTTCAAGCTGCCACATTCCTAAAGCTAAGGAACTTTCATTTTCGACTTCCATGACTTCTGTACGAATGGTAATGGCTCCAGCTTCGCTCTGATTTTCCACAGCATCGATTGCGTTAGCAAGAATACTCATAAATACTTGATTAATTTGACTAGAATAACAGTCAATTAAAGGCAATTTGCCATATTCTCTAACAATCCGAATTCCAGAATGCTTGCTGATTGCTTTCAGACGACTATCTAAAATCAGCAGAGTACTATCAATCCCTTCATTAATATCTATCGGCTTCATTTCTAACTCATCAGAGCGAGAGAAGTCACGCAGTGACAGAGCAATTTTACGAATGCGTCCTACATCTACTTTCATTGAATTTAGTGTTTTTGGTAAATCCTCTAAGAGAAATTCTAAGTCAATGTTTGCCATCAATTCTTGAATTTGAACGCGATCGCTAGGATGATATTTTTGATAAAGTTCGATCAAATTTAATAAATTCTGAGCATAATTACTTATGTAAGCGAGATTACCATGAATGAAGTTCACGGGACTGTCGATCTCATGAGCAATTCCTGCTACTAGCTGTCCCAAACTAGACATTTTCTCACTCTGAATTAGATGAGCTTGGGTATGTTGCAATTCATATAAAGCTTGCTGTAACTGTTGAGCTTGTGCTTGAGCAACAGTCGCAGAAATGCAACTTTGTTCGTAAAGGAGAGCCTTCTCAATTGCTACTGCTGCGTGGAAAGCAAACATTGTCAGAATTTTTAAGTCTTCAGAATTGTATGAGAGCGCGGTTCTCTCGCTCAGCTCATCTACTTCTTGGCTCCAAAAAAATATCACCCCATTCATTTGTTCTTTCGTCTTCAGTGGGACGCAAATTAAAGATTTGATTGGTCCTTGATACTCCCCAAATCTAGGATCGGCAGTAATATCATTGACAATCTCGCCTTTACCTGTGTCAGCAATCCGACCAATAAGTCCTCCACCTAACTTCAAAGATTCTTGAGGTGGAAAAGCTTGACCAACAGATGATAGAGATTCTAACTCTCCTGTTTTTTGATTCAGGAGTGAAATCGATCCGCCTGTAGCTTCAATTAGTTTCCCAACACCCTCAATAACCAGTTGGGCAACTTCTTTTAATTCTAAGCTAGCAGTAATCTGAGTCGTAATATCATGGAGCAAAGTCAGCTCTCGATATTTCTCTAATAACTCGTTTGCCAGCGCCTTTTTCTCAAATTCCTGTTTTAGCAAGTAAGAAATCAGGTTAACAATAGCAATAGCTTTTTCACTACCAGCAATCCAGCCAATAACACGGTCGGCAAATTCAATTGGATACCTATGTGTTGAGTTTTCACTACCTACTCCTACTATTCTTTTGCCATCAGCATCGTGAATTTGAATGGCTGTACCTGTTTCCTGTTTTAAATACTCAAGTAGAGCAACTACTTCTTTTTTTGTTGCTATTTTTTTAAAGTTAACTGGAACCATTGGCTTTTGTCTCTAGCGGTTTGTTTATTTATTTATCTTATGTTTTTAAGCTCAAATCACTGATGGTTTAGCAACTATTCGCTATCGGAGTTAGTAGCTCGCCAGAATTAAATCACTCAGTGTAGATGCGAATAATTCCGTTGGTTATCTTTACTATTTCACTAGCGATCGCTGAATGCCAACTACTTTATTAAAATTTTATTAAATAGAACTGTTCGCTTGAAGATTGGCTTTTAAGCTATTAAATTAAGCAATTTTACAGTTGTTATTAATCAAATAGTAAATAACATCTGTAGATTCCCTAAATTTACTGAAGCTCAGCAGTCACGCTTGAGGAATCCCACAGCTTTTAAGTGTAAATCTATACAGAAGCTATTGAAGGGAAAACTAATTCGATCGATCTATCGCCCGAAACTGGACAACATGGGAGTAAGATAGGGCGATGATTTACCATAAAGAGCGATCGCCCAATTAATCTGTGTAGCAGGTTGAGAAAAAATCCTAGAGAAAACACCGATCCTATAATAAAAAATCTTACCAACTCTGCAATTAGGATAATAAACTGCGATTAAATACCGAATTTCTACTTAGCTTAGCTGAAAACATCAAAAGAAAAACTCCATTGAGGTAGAGTGTCTCTCTAACTTTGAATTAAATTTTCAGGATGTTTACTATTACACTCTGAATCTAGTTTATGTCAAATTATATTGACTATGGATATTCTAGAGCCACTTTACCCGTCTAACAGAATAGCTTAGTACGATTTATCGAGTTGAGATCGAATAGCTACATTTTATAGAAGATTATGGAGAAGTTAGAGTTAAATCAGTCTTTACCTGAAAATATAGATCCTAGCTGTCATTGCTCTTACACTAACTTTGACACTCAACTGAAACTGCCGTCTCATCCAACTAGTACTGCGAATATATCGCGGAAATTCACAGCCCTGCAAGTTACAATCGCACTATTCCTGGCGTGCAATTTTGTAACTTTTAGCTGCATATTTTACCTACTGCCAAATAGCCGCTATGGTCCTACCAGTCAAGCGATCGCGGTCAGCTTGTTATCTATTTTAGCTGGTATTGAAGTTTTACTTGCTTATTGGGCTTTCCAATCTCGACATATTGAGTTATCAGCAATTCCATACGATGAGCAACAAGAAAAATTACAGGGACGAAGCGTTTTCGATCTCATCCCCCTACCAGCTTACTGGATTAATTCTGAATTAAAGATTCTTGCAGTCAATCAACATCTTGCTCAAAATCAAAGCTTGCGTACCGATGACTTAATTGGGCAGCCTATTAGTTTTTATAATTCAGATTGTCATTTTATTGAGTTTATTCAAGGTTTTTTTTCCCAAGGGGAACAAAGCATTTATAAGGAACTTGAGATCCAAACTGATACCTGTACTCGTAACTTGCTAATGGTGGCGCAAAAATCTGCGCTAGAAAATACTGCAATTTTGATTGAAATCGATTTGACTGCTCGTCAGCAACGAGAAACAGTAATGCGAGAGAGCGAAGAACGCTACGTTCTGGCTTTGCAGGCTACCAACGATGGTATTTGGGATTGGAATTTAAAAACTAATGCGATTTACTTTTCTTCACGATGGAAATCAATGCTGGACTATTCAGACAATGAGATGAACTCTTTAGATGAGTGGTTTTGTCGCATTCATCCTGGAGATGTGGAACGCATTAAAATGGAAATGCTCAATCATCTTTCCGAGCTAAATTCTAAGTTTGAGAGCGAATACAGGATTTTATGCAAGGGTAAAACTTATCGTTGGATGCTTAGTCGAGGAATTATTATACGAGATGCATCAGGAGAAGCATATCGCATAGTAGGAATGCAATCTGATATTACTAACCGCAAAGTTACAGAAGAACAGTTACTCCATGATGCTCTACATGATGCATTAACTGGATTGCCTAATCGAGTTTTATTTATGGATCGGTTAAGTCATGCAATTTCTCTGGCAAAAAGACGGAGAAATTATTTATTTGCCGTACTTTTCTTCGATCTCGATCGCTTTAAGCTAATTAACGACAGTTTAGGTCATTCAGTAGGCGATCAATTACTCATTGCCGTCGCCCGTCGTCTAGAAAAATATTTACGAATTGGCGACACTGTTGCTCGTTTAGGTGGCGATGAGTTTACCATTCTATTAGAAGATATTAAAGATGAAAATGTAGCTACTAATATTGCTAATCGGCTACAAGAAGAATTAACTCGCTCTTTCAATCTCAGCGGCAACGAAGTTTTTACTAGTGCTAGTATCGGCATTACTCTCAGTACTTTTAATTACGAACGCCCAGAAGATTTACTTCGCGACGCAGATATAGCCATGTATCGCGCTAAAGCTACAGGGAAAGCTCGCTACGAAGTATTCAATACCACCATGCACACGCGAGCCGCTGCGCTCTTACAATTAGAAACTGACTTGCGACGTGGACTAGAACGACGAGAATTTCAATTATATTATCAGCCAATTGTTTCGCTTAAAACAAATGCGATTACAGGTTTTGAAGCACTTATTCGCTGGCAACATCCACAGCGAGGATTAGTTTCCCCAGCCGAATTTATTCCGGTAGCAGAGGAAACAGGTTTGATCGTTCCGATTGGCTGGTGGGTATTACGAGAAGCGTGCCGTCAGTTGAGTGCTTGGAAAATACAATTTCCTGAATCTCAATCGTTAGTCATGAGCATCAATCTTTCTGCCAAGCAGTTTACTCAAACTAATTTAGTAGAAGAAATTACTGAAATTCTGCGGGAAACAGACGTACCTGCAAATAGTTTAAAGCTGGAAATTACAGAAAGTGTGATTATGGATAATGCTGAAATAGCAACCACAATGCTGTTTCAGTTACAATCTCTGGGAATTCAGCTCTCGATTGATGACTTTGGTACGGGTTACTCGTCGTTAGCCTATTTATATCGCTTTCCTACTCATACTTTGAAAATCGATCGCTCTTTTATTAATAAGATTGATATCGACAGCGAACAATTTGAGATTGTACGCACTATTGTCACTCTTGCAGCTAATTTAGGTATGGATGTGGTAGCTGAGGGAGTAGAAACCTTAAAACATTTAGCTCAACTCAAAGCACTCAATTGCGGTAGCGGACAAGGATATCTCTTCTCAAAACCAGTCGATAGTCAAATGGCAGCAAAATTGTTACAAGAGCAGAATATAATTGTAGATACAACACTAATATGATGGCAAATTCTGAAAGCTTAGTATTGCCACAACATGACATTCACATTTGGCGTGCTAGCCTCAGCCAAAATTCAGCATATTTGCAACAATTAGTTAAAACCTTATCTGTTGATGAATTAGATCGAGCAAGTCGCTTTCATTTTGAAGCAGATAGAAACCGTTTTATTATCGGTCGTGGCATACTCAGAAGCATTCTCAGTTACTATTTAGATATCGAACCACACCAATTACAGTTTTGTTACGGCAGTCATGGTAAACCAGCACTGAAGAGTTGTGACTGGCTGCATTTTAATTTATCTCATTCCCACAACTTAGCTTTGTATGCTTTTACTCGCGATCGCCAAATTGGGATTGACTTAGAATACATCCGTCATATACCTGAATTAGATCGAATCGTTGCTCAATTCTTTTCAGCCAGAGAACGCGCAACTTTTCTCGCGCTTTCTTCCAGCCAGCAGCCAGCAGCCTTTTTTCACGGTTGGACTTGCAAAGAAGCTATCCTCAAAGCACTTGGAGATGGGTTGGCGCTTCCTCTAAACCAATTTGATGTTTCACTGCTGCCAGATCGACCCGCCCAACTACTCAGTATAAACGGCGATCGCGCTGCGGCAGAGCGATGGTTGCTTCAGTCGTTTATCCCAGCTTCTGATTATGTTGCAGCCGTGGCAATTGAGGGACATGACTGGAAGGTGAAATGTTTGCAGTGGCAAGGATTGCAGATTAAAGATAGAGATGTCATCCTGCCTCTTTATGAAGATGCAAGCTTTGACTGGCATTGTCAAGTTTATGGAACTAACAGCCAGTCGTAGAATTCTAAGATTCTTGCTGCTGATTCTCAACTAAATTGAGGCGATCGCCCCAAATATGCATTAATGTCGTTGTACTGGTTCTCTCGCAACATCTACTCGATCTGCAATTTTTTTGCCTCGATAACGGTAGCGCCACATTACGAAGCCAGTAACGAACAGAATTAGGGGTGCAAGTCCGACAAATACGTAAAGAATCCGGCTGGGTAGTCCCCAAAATGTGCCGTAGTGCAAAGGTGTAAAAGATCCGAGTACTTTTTCTGCTAGAGGTAAGTTGCGTCCATCTATGAGTTTCAGAATTTTGCCGCTATATTGGTCGAGATAAACGCTACTGTCGCCATATTCATTCGACTCTTGAGGGCGTTTTTTATAAATGGCAAATGCTTCTTCTGGTGCGGTGGGAAAGTTAATGTATGTTGTTTCTGCATTAGGTAAAGCCGCATCAGCTATTTTTAAAATCTCTGTTATTCCTATAGTTGACTTACCAGGAATTGGCTGAGAAACTGGTTCTGGCTTGTGTGGACTCAAGGTGAGGGCGTAAATTGCAGGTTCGGCATACTCATAAAAATTCCAACAAAAACCAGTAAAGGCAGTCAGTCCTAAAAATATAGCAGTAATGATACCCGCAACTTTATGAACGTCGTAGTTAACTCGTTTGGGGTGTGCTTGCCATTTAATTTTGAAGCCACTGATTAGCTTACGCCAACCAGACCATAAAAAGATACCAGTAATAGTGAGAATAAGGAGTAAAAAAGCAACAACGCCAACGATTTTGATGCCGATGTCACCTGCTAAAAGAGCATAATGCAGTTGAAATACGATACCGATGAGAGTATTATCCCAATTGCGATCGCCTAAAATTTTCCCTGTATAAGGATTGACATAAACATCAGTTGTTTTGTCGTCCTCCGTTCTCAACCGCACTCTGTAAGTAGGGTTGTGGGGCAGAGTATCAATCGAAGCTAGTTTGAGTTCGGGACGATCGCGGTAAGCTGCTTTGACAGTATTGACAACAGGCTCAATTGCTATGCGTTGCGGTTGTGGGGTTATTTGTCCAAATTGGCGCTGTAATAAATATTGGTCAAATTCTTTCTGAAATACTAAAAAGCTACCTGTTACGCCAACAATAATTAAAATTAGCCCCACAGCTAGCCCAATGTATCGATGCAAGCTAAATGCAATACTGCGAAGTGTTTTAGTTTTCATAGTAGATTTTGCATGAAAAAAATGTCTGTTGTCACCTTGGTTGGCGGCGGCGATCGAGCAGCTATCAATTAGAGATTAAAAGTAAGTCTAGTCACAGTATCTCATAAGTGAGTATCATTCTCACTTACTAGCTATAGAGTTTACTCTTATTTAAAAGCGATCTCAAGTAATTTAGCTTAAAATTCTACAAAGAGCGTTCCTAGTACAGTTAGAGGTGTATCCTCAAAATAATCTACGTCGAACAGGTTTTCAATACTGAGTGCAGCTTTCCAGCTTTCGTGCTGGTAGAAGATGGCTAGATCTGTCTGCCAGTAATTCGGTAACTTAAAACTATTCTCAATATTACCTGAGCGATCGCCAACGTACTGCATACCACCACCAAAGCCCAAACCTTGTAACGTACCAGCTTGAATTTCGTATGTTGTCCAGAAACCACCACTATGACTGGCAATGTTGGGAACTTGAGAATTTACGGGAATGGGTGACGATCTAGCAATGCGCGCTTTTGTGTAAGCATAATACAAGATCAAATCCCATCCAGGTGCGATTTCACCGACTATTTCCAAACCGATATCTTGACTTTTTTGTTTTTCTACTAAGACTTCCAATTCAGGATCGTTTGCATTTGTTAAAGATACGTTTCGCTGAATGCCATCGTATAAATAAAGAGTAGCAGAAAAGCGATCGCCGAGAAATTCTGTCTCGATACCTACTTCTAAACCGTTTTCAATTTCTGGTTTTAACAAACTACTGGAAATTTTCGGAACTGGGAGAGAAGAATAACTCAAATTGACATATGCCGAAATCGAATCGCTGAGTTGATATGAGATCTCTAGTTCGGGATTAAATGCTATATATTCTTGCTGACTAATATTAGGAATTTCGGGTAGATCTGTGGTGTCGTTAATTACTAAATCCAAACTACCTTCAAAAAGTATACTGAGTTGCTTTCCTATATTAATTTCATTTTCAATATATAAAGATAACGAATTTTGTTTACTAGTAAAATCTGCTAAAGAAAAGGGCAAAAGCATTTTCGACAAGTTAACTAAATTTAACTGTTCGCTTGCAGAAGTGTCTGCATTTTTAGCAGATAACAAAAATGGAAACTTATTCAACTCTATGCCAAATTCCATTTCATGCTGAAGATTTCCAGTTTTAAACTCGTTACTCCACGATAATTCAAGTACATAAAAGCCGTTTAGAGAATAATCGTCAAAATCAAATTCTCTACTTGTTTGATGCGATCGCTTCTTACCATGACAATTTTCAACACTATCCCAATTTACATATGCAGCCTGAAAGGAGTTAGCGATCGCCCAGTTGCTAAGATGGGGAGAACGGCGATCGCAGTTATCTTTTTTGGTATCAGCCCAAGCGGGTTGAGTAAATAGTACCATCATTGTTACAGCTACATATAAGAAAGATCCCCCCAACCCCCCTTGAAAAGGAGGGCAATAGAAAGCATGGTAGAGGATTGAGAGAAATGGCACGATGACACGGTAAATACTCCAATCAGAATTCTACAGAAAACGAACCTAGAATAGTAAATGGCGCACCAGGCTGAATTTGGTTTCTACTACTATCTGAACCTGCAAAATACTCTATATCAAACAAATTTCTGATATTCAGCGCAGCTTTCCAATTGTTCCGACGATAATAAATAGCAGCATCAGTACGGAAGTAATCGGGTAAGACATAACTATTATCGAGATCGCCTTGTCTATCTCCTACATAGTACAAACCCAACCCAAAACCCAAACCTTGTAAATTACCTTTTTGAATTTCATAAGTCGTCCACAAACTACTACTAAACTCCGGTGCATTGTCCAAGCGATTTCCTACTTCATAGGTGTTGTCCTCACTGATAAAAGCGTCGATATACGCAGCAGAAGCAATGATATTCCAACCAGGAAGAATTTCACCAGCTACGTCTAACTCTACACCTCGACTAGTTTGTTCTCCAGTTAGAATAGAGAAACCTTCATTGTTAGGATCTTCTGTTGCTACGTTCTTTTTCTTGATATCAAATGCTGCTAAAGTAGCGTTGAGTCTACCGTCGTTAAAATCAGTTTTGATGCCAATTTCAAATTGTCTACCTTCTTCCGGTTCAAAAGGCTCATCGCTAGCATCGCGAGACGTACCAGAAGCGGGTTTAAAGGACGAGGTATAGGCAGCATAAAGAGAAACTGTTTCACTTGGTTGATATACAATTCCAACTCGCGGACTAAATTTACTATCCGATTGCTCCAATTCTTGTCTTGGTTCACCTAAATCTCTCGTAGTACGTGTTTGGTCGAAACTATCGAAGCGTCCACCTACAAGTAATTTGAAATTGGGAGTTAAGTCAATCTGGTCTTGCAGGTAAAATCCAAGAGTTTTTGTCGTGTCATCGCGAAAGAAGTTTGCTTCTATTGGATAACGTTCTCTCACGTAAACTGGGTCAAAAATATTGATAGAAGAATAAGGAGTGTCACAACACTGGAAGTTAGGATTTTCAGTAGTTTTACTATACTCAAACCCAAATAGAAGTTGGTGTTGAATTGAACCAGTAGCAAATTTCCCAATTAAGTCTGTTTGTGTAGAGTAGTTGGCGTATTCTCCACCTGCCCAGTAAGCAATTCGACTCAGCTCTCCTGTATCTTCGTCTAAAGAATCAAAAAGAGGATAATAGCGTTCGGGATAAACCCACTGCGCTCGGAAAGCATTTTGAATCGACAAATTGTCGTTGAAGCGATGATTGAATACATAGCCAACGCTGTATTCTTTTTTGGTAAATTCACTAAATGGTTCACTCAAGAATCGACTCAGGGGAATATCGGCAGGGCGATCGCCAATTGCTGGGATGCCGTCGTCCATTGTGCGGGTATCGTCAAGAAATTCCGCATCAATTGTCAAGGAAGTATTGGGACTAATATTCCAAGTGATGACGGGGGCAATAAATAAGCGATCGCTCTCAACAAAATCGCGGAAACTGCCTGCATTTTCGTAAAAAACATTAAGGCGATATAGTAAGTTTTTGCTATTGTTTAAAGGACCAGAGAGATCGATCGCCCCTCTGTAAGTGTCGTAATTACCAACAGTTCCTTCTAAGAAGTAATAAGGCTCTCTCAACGGCTTTTTCGTAACGAGGTTGACAATCCCTCCTGGTTGCGCTTGACCAAACAGAATCGAAGCTGGTCCCTTCAGCACTTCAATGCGTTCTAGATTAGCGGTTTCAGGAAAGCCGAAGGTAAACAGACGAATTCCGTCTCGGAAGTAGCCACCTTGAAATGTATCAATTTCAAATCCTCGAATCCTAATTTCTTCTTCATAGCCACTGTAACTTCCCACGTTATTGACACCACTGATGTTTTGCAGCGCGTCACCGACACGAATTACCCGTTGATCCTCTAGCACCTGTCGCGGTAGGACTTGAATAGATTGGGGAATATCGCGCAGTGGAGTATCGGTTTTAGTCGCAGTGGTTGCATTAGGAACGCTATATCTAGTTTCTTGTTCTCCTGTAACGACTATTTCAACTTCCTCGTCTGCTTCAGGTTTGACTGGTGGCGGTTGTACGCTATCTGGTGGGGGAGATGTCTCACCTTCGGGTGGTATTGTTGCTTCTGGTGTTGCTTGGGTTCGGGGTGTTGGTACTGCTGGTGCTGGGGGTGCGGGTTGTTGGGCTGTAGGTGCGATTGCATCTGGTAGAGTGAGAGTTAGGGCGCGTTGGCGAAGCCCGCCGGAGGCATCGCTCCTCCCCACTTCTACCTTGGGTAAATCCCCAGTTCCTGTCACTGTAACTCGAATATTATTCGTCCCTTGCTGGGTGACAGCAATTGATGCAATTCCCGATGCGGGGTTTTCTTGACGAAAAGTTTTAGCTTCTACTAGTTGTGCGTTGGGAATATTGGCGACAAAGGTTTTACCAAAGCTAGTCGGAAAGACTTGTAATGACTCGCCTTCTGCTGTTTCTAAAATGACTGTCAATCCTTTATCTGTTTGTTGCAGTTGTACATTGGTAACTTGGGTGATGCTACTCTGTTGTGCCATAAATCCTGAGATCCCCCCGCCTGCGGCTCCCCCCTTAAAAAGGGGGGTAGAAGAGAGTGCGGCTTGTTCCCAATTGGGGGTAGGGGAAAGTACAGTTCCTCTCTGATTCAAGAGAGTAGGAGAGAGTAAATTGCCCCCCTTTTCAAGGGGGGTTGGGGGGATCGACTCCGCCTCAACCGCACCTACTAGTGGAGCGATCGCCCCTGTAGTAGCAACGACAAATAAAAAAGAGTAGACGTGCAATTTCACTGAAATTTCCTCACACTAAACTGGAATTAATTAGAAAAAGCGATCGCCACAAAAATCACTCAGCTCAAAACTGCCATGAAACTGTTCCCTGAACCGTAAACGGCGCACCAGGAATTGCTTGCGTTCTACTCTGTACTCCTTCAAAATACTCGACATCAAATAAGTTCTTGAAATTTAATGCTGCTTTAAAGTTCTCTCTTTGGTAATAAATAGCAGCATCCACTCGTGTAAAATCTGGGACTGTAAAAGTGTTGTCCAAATCTCCTGCTCGACTGTCAACATAAAAGATGCCAGCACCAAATCCTAACCCTGCTAACGAACCACTTTGAATCGTATATTTCGTCCATAAACTAGCAGTATTGAAAGGAACGTTATTAAGGCGATTACCAACTGTGTAAGTATTATCAACACTAATTTCTGCGTCGGTATAAGCATAGGAGGCAATAACATTCCACCCTGGTAAAATTTCGCCCGAAACATCTAGTTCAAACCCTTTACTTTGTTGTTCACCTACCTGAATGGAAAAGTCAGGATCGGGATTACTAGGATCGTCCGTTAGAACGTTACTTTTGGTAATATCGTAAAAAGCTAAAGTTGAGGCAAGCCGACCGTCCAAAAACTCTCCTTTAACACCGACTTCGTATTGTTCTCCGATCTCTGGTTCAACAGCACCACCACCAGTAAGCCTACCAGTCTGCGGGACGAAAGCACGGCTATAGCTGGCATAGAGAGAAATTGGTTGAATTGGTTGATAAACAATTCCAACTCGCGGTGAAAATTCGCTGGCTTCTGTATTAACGTTTAATGTTGGATCGTTCGGGTATCTTTCTTCTGAGTCAAAACTATCAAATCTGCCACCGAGAACGAGTTTTAGATTGTCAGTAAAAGCAATTTGATCTTGTAGATAAACTGCAATTGTATCTGATGAAAGCTTACCTCCACTGTATGTAGGATCGGGTTCGAGCGAGTAAGGAAAATCGAAAACTGATTCGTAGTCGGGATCGAAAATATCTAATGATGGGGATTCCGCCGCTATTGCATCCTCGAAGTATCGTCCCGTCTGTCTGGCGAGTTCGACACCGAACAACAGCGTATGTGCGATCGCTCCTGTGTTAAACTTCCAAACTAAGTCATTTTGCAGCGTATAAGTCTCGTAATACTGACCGCCATAATAACGACCCAAAAGCAAAGTTCGGTCATCTGCCTCTAGTTCGTTTGCTTCAACAGAGTTGTAGAATTCTTTACTACTGGTGTACCGCAAAGCAGTTCTGAGCGATAAATTTTCGCTGAAACGGTGGTCTAGATAGAGATAGCTGCGAAATTCATCCATCTCTTGTTCGTAGGAGGGATCGCCCAAAAAGCGACTCAAAGGAATGTCAGCTACTTCGTCACCAACTGCTACTAAACCTCGGTCAATCGGTCGGCGATCGCGCAGATACTCTCCTTCAAAAGTTAGGCTGGTATTGGGGTTAATTCTCCACGAAACTACAGGAGCGATGAAATACCGCTCGGTTGAGACAAAATCTCGGAAACTTTCGGCGTGTTCGTAAGCAGCATTCAACCGATAAGCAAGCGTACCATCAGAGTTGAGTGGACCCGAAAAATCTAAAGTCGGACGATAGAAATCGTAACTTCCTGCCGTGAATTCAATTTGATAGAAGGGTTCGGGCAGCGGTCTTTTAGTCGTAAAGTTAATTATTCCTCCAGGTTGTGCTTGTCCAAACAGGACGGAGGCTGGTCCTTTTAACACTTCAATTTGTTCTATATTTGCCGTTTCTGGAGAAGTGCGAGTGTTAAATTGCCTGTCCTCTCTCAACCCGTTTTTGAATTGGTTAGCCTCAAATCCCCGCACGTTAAATTCGGGACTGCGACCGCCAGCATCTAAGGAGAAATTAACACCACTGACGTTACGCAGTGCGTCGTTGATGCGAACTGCGCCCTGGTCTTCTATTACCTGTCGCGGGATGACTTGAACGTTTCCTGGGACATCGCGAATAGGTGTGTCGGTTTTAGTTGCTGTTGTGGAGTTAGGAACTCGATATCCCGTTTCTCGCTCCCCTGTGATGACAATTTCTTCCTCTTCAGTGGTTATTGGCTGTTGGGCTTCACCTTCTGTCGGGGGAACTTCTGACTGCGGTGTAGTGACTTGTGGCTGTGTCTCGCTTGCAGGTGGCTTTGTTACTGGCTCTACTGAGGATGGCGGTTGAGTGACAGTAGTTGCAGATGTACTAGCACTCAAAACCAAACCCTTTTCGCTTTGTCGTACCCGTACCTTCGGTAACTCTGTCTCACCTATCACAACAATACGGAGACTATTAGCTCCAGCTTCGCTAACTGTCACCACCGCAATACCCTTTACAGGGTTTATTTGTCGCAGATTATTTCTATCTGAAATTTGTAATTGACTATTGACAACATTAGCAACAAAAGTTTTACCAAAGCTAGATGTAAAAACCTGCGGTGACTCGTCATCCGTCGTTTTTAATACAATCTCTGCTCCTAATGCTGTCGGCTGAATTTCTACAGCAGTTACCTTGACTACATCAGCTCTTGCTGGCTGTATCACAATATTCACAACAATTCCAGCCAGTCCCACATAACTGACCAAATGCATTTTATTCACAGTATTTCCTCACGCAAAGCTACAGTAATTCGATACAGCTCAAGCGCAAGCTATATGCTGAATTACTGAGTTGTAAATCTACCTTCAACTAGGAAATCTTATCATTATTAATGCAAACCAATAGCATTAAATTTTAAGTATTTCACAACTGCTATGAAAACAAGTATTTTTTTATACGAAACTTCAAAATTAAGAAATTTGAAAGTCTAAACTCGACCGCATATGCGATCGAGTCTACATACAACATCAACACCAATCTTAGTTCGCGCCAATCTTAGTTGAGGACAAAACGAACTCTCAGCACAACACGTCTCTCTCTTTTGAGATCGTTATATTTCCAACGCGATACCTGCTTGAGTGCTGCTGCATCTAGGTCTTCATCACCACTAGACTGCACTAATTGGACGTTGCTAACATTCCCGTCTCGATCGACATAGAAAGCAACTTTGGGAACCCCCTCTACTCCCCGCCTTCTAGCACTGGCTGGATATCTAGGCTCAGGACAGCGACGACAGGTGAGAGTGTTAGAACCTTCGGAATCACCCGTTTCGCTTCGCGGTTGTCTGACAGTTCGCGGTCCTGCTGCTACAGGAGTTCTACCAGTACCCGTACTGGGGCTGGGAGCTACAGCGGGTGCCTGAGGATTGCCCGTACCAGTTAATACTTTTTCTTGCACTGCCCTAGAATTTCTCAGATCCGATAACTTATTTCTCAATTGCGGATCGGGAGTTGCTACTGGTGCTGGGGCAGGTGCGGGCTTCGGCGTAACAACCTTTGGCGGCGGAGTCACAGCACGCGGTACGGGCTTGGGTGTCGCTCTAACAACTTTTGGAGGAGGTGTCTGACGTACGACTCGCTGAGGTTGTCTGACTTGTGGCTGTTGTACCCGCCGTGGCTGGGGTTTTGGTTTTGGTGGTTCTGGTTTAGGTTCTGGCTTCTTGACCTCCGGTTTTTTAGGAGGATTGACGATAACAACTTCAATGGGTTTCGGCGGCTGGGTGAAATTCCTTTGCCATAATTTATCAATACCTGCGTATAGCAGACCGACGTGCAAAGCTACAGAACCAACTAAGCTACAAGCTAAAAGAGTCTTCAGCGATCGCGCTTCTTTCTCTCGCTGCTGGATAGCAATATTATCAGAACCCATAGAAAATAGTTGCTAACAATTTTCATTAACTCTCGCTAGATTATGATGTTACGTTACTCGTGTCAAGGGGGAATCAGTTATCAGGGAGCAGGGAGCAGGGAGCAGAGGAGAGAATAACAACCAATGATAAAGACGGGCATTGCATAATAGAGGTATGAATTGAGGTAAGTTGCGATGCAATGTCCAGAGTGCCAATCAACTCATATTCGGAAGAATGGCATCAAGCGAGGTAAACAGAACCACATTTGTGTTGATTGTGGGCGACAATTCATTGAACACTATGAAACATGCAGAGGTTACAGCGATGAAGTCAAACGGGAATGCTTGAAAATGTATGTGAATGGCATCGGTTTTCGAGGAATTGAACGAGTTAAAGGTGTTCATCATACGACAATCATTCACTGGCTCAAGCAAGTAGGTAACAATCTGCCTGATGCTGATGCCCCAGAAACAGTCCCCAAGTCGGTGAACTAGATGAACTAGAAACCTTCGTCGGTGCAAAAAAACAAAATCTGGCTGTGGACAGCAGTAGATCACTTCACTTCAGGGATTTTAGGTTGGGCGTTGGGCGACCATAGTGCTGAAAACCTTTGCCCCGCTATGGGCGATCGTTGCCCAATGGCGGTGCTACTTTTATGTTACGGATGGTTGGAGTGTTTATCCAGGTTTTATTCCAGACGGCGATCAAATTGTCAGTAAGACTTATATGACCAGAGTTGAGTCCGAAAATACAAGACTGAGGCACTATCTGGCTCGGCTGCATCGAAAGACACTGTGCTACTCCAAATCAGAAGAAATGCTGAAATATTCAATTCGATTGTTACTGCACTATCTCAAATTCTGGAATGTTCCAGTTCCTCAATAGTTCATATCTCTATTCAGCAACGCCCCGCAAAATGCCATCGCAGTTTTTCACCTCCTGCAAATCTGCCTGCGCCACGCGATACGCCCAATTAGCCTGGGAAAAATCGATTTGGTTGTTACGGACAAAAGGTTCCCAAACTTCTAGTCCCAATGTCTCTAAAGCATGAACGATGGGAGGTAAAAGTAGCGTCTTTTGCTGCTGCGAAAATCCATAGGGACTAGCTAGATAAATGAGTTTGCGCTTCACATTTGCCTCTACTAATGATTCATGTCAAATGTGTCGAATATAGTACACTACGGTTCAGTTAAGGCTCAAAGTGTTGTAAATTAAGCATTGTTCCCAAGAATGGAAAGTGAGTGTAGTGCATCTGAAGGATTTCTCATTGTTGTCTCCTACGATACAAAGTAGTGATGTGTTCAAAGCGATAGAGGCAGCCATCCCATCCACAGAGATCGAGCAAGCGATCGCTAAAACTAAAGTTTGTGAACAACGTAAACGCTCGTTACCAGCACAATTGGTAATTTGTTTGGTAATTGCGATGAGTCTGTGGTCACGAGATTCGATGAGAGATGTGCTGAAAAACTTAATTGATGATGGGCTGAGCGAAGCATGGGTGAAAGTGGGGAAATACTGGCGAGTTTTGTAAATCAGCAATAACGCAAGCCCGACAACGATTAAGTCCAAGGGTGATGAGTCAATTGTTCCATCAACTGGTGCGACCAATGGCTAGCACCGATACCAAAGGAGCATTTCTCAATGGATTGCGAATTGTGGTAATTGATCGGACTTGCTTCGATCTGCCAGACAGCGATGAAAATGCGAGAGTTTTGGTCGTCCGAGCAGCCGTCCTGGCACACAAGCCGCATTTCCCAAACTGCGATTAGTCATTTTGGTAGAAGCAGGAACACATTTAATCTTTGATGCATTGATGTGTCCATATCGAATAGGAGAACGAGTGCGGGCATTAAGATTATTACGCTCCGTGAGTTCAGGGATGTTGTTGATGTGGGACAGAGGGTTACATTCTTATGCAATGGTGCAAGCAACTGTCACAACTGGTAGCGATTATTTAGGAAGAATTCCCGCAAATGTCAAGTTTTTGTGCGAAGAACCACTGGCGGATGGTTCTTATCTGAGTTGGATTTATCCACCTGCTAAATTCCGCTCAAAAGCTTGCCAGCCCATACAAGTCCGAGTGATTGAATACACAATTGGTAATACCGACAACCCAGAGGAACAACTAAGATATCGCTTAATTACCAGCTTATTGGAATTGGAGAAATTTCCGGCTCAACTACTGGCGATTGAATATCATCAACGCTGGGAAGTAGAAAAAAATACTATTGATGAACTCAAAGTACATTTATCAGGACGAAAAACTCATATTCGCTCTCAAAACCGCGTGAAGTTGTGCAGGAAGTTTACGGGTGGTTGTTAGGACACTGGGCTGTGCGGTTATTGATGTTTCAAGCTGCAAAGAGCGCGGGTATCACTCCTTTGCGTCTGAGTTTCACTGGGACATTGCGAGTTATTCGTCGTGCTATCCCGAAATTTCAACGCTTGCAATCACAAGAACTCCCCTTTTTTAAGTTG
This sequence comes from Chroococcidiopsis sp. SAG 2025, assembly GCF_032860985.1. GTDB lineage: Bacteria > Cyanobacteriota > Cyanobacteriia > Cyanobacteriales > Chroococcidiopsidaceae > Chroococcidiopsis. The sequence continues at coordinate 2,744,170 of NZ_JAOCNC010000001.1, read as the reverse complement.
GTTAACTGTAGAGATTTTAGACACTCTGTTACCTGAACGAGAGTTTCGTACCAATCCCAGAGTTGTAAAAAACCTGTATCCAAGTTTCGCTCAAAAAGCCAAGACATCGAGCCACCCCCTCCCGAACCAATCCTCCTATTTTCTTTATCCTCAGCACAGCGTAGCCTTAAATGAACCGTATTGGATTCTGCGTGTCAATTTATTTTGACAGTTAGCCGAATAGCAGGAGTAGCTGAAGATAAAAGACCTTTACTGCTAGCTGCAACGGCTGTTCATGACTTGAATAAATTAGATACTCAAGGGCGTAATGTCAAAACTCTAGCCAGAAATAAGGACTTTTTAAGAGAAGAACTGGAAAAAGCTTGTGTACTAACTTTTGTGGTGACAGAAGATGACTTTGAATTAGTCAGAAAGCTAATTGAACGCCATTCAGGTCACAACATCAGCGATGCGGCAAGATTTTTACCAGAAGACCCAGACATTGAACGATGGGCGGCGATGCTGACGGCTGCTGATTTGTTTGATTTAGGAATTCCAGATGAAAAACGTTTTCGCAAACTAGAAACGGAATTAACTGTTGCTTTTGGGCGAAGCTGCAACTTGTTTAGATTACGCTTAACTGAAGATAAAGGCTATATTACAGCCCTACTACTAGGTGCTTGTGAAGAAGTTTTACAAAAGCATGGGTTGAATTCTTTAGCAATTTTTCCTGATGGCGAACTGTTTGAAGGTGAAGCCCTACCAAAAGTAAGTTTGACAAAAGAAATAGCGGGTGTTTGGCAAAGTAAAATCGACTTAGTTTTTGGGAATAATATCGAAAGACTTGTTAGACCTACTAAGGATGGTATTAAGATTACTCATCAAGCTATTCAGCAAAATATAGAGGAAGTATTAATAAATTTTGAGTCCCTTTTAGAAAGAAAAAAAGCTGGTTATAAATCAGAGAAGATTACTAAAGATGTGACTAAGTGGAGTGATGCAGCTGGTGCAGATGCAATAAACAAAGCGACTAAACTTGGCTTAATACCTGTCAGTGATGCAGACGAATTTGCTATATCTGAGGGATTGAAAGCAGCTTATCTCAGCTACCGTGAGGTAGGATTAAGTTCTAAGGAAGTTTGGAATAAAATTGCCTATCACACTGGTATTTCTGAACAACAACGTATTGCACTTGAACCCTTTAACGGTCAATATGGGCGACCTTTATTTGCTGCAAAAGCTGCTATTAAGGGAATTGAAGGTATTAAAGAAGCTCTCAAAGAATCTTTTCAACTCAGAAAGGAAAGTACACAATTCTCAGAAGACATAGAGGTATCTGAGGAAATGATTGTAGCCGTTAACAGAATGGTAAATTTACCTTTTACTGTTCGGCTAAATGGAGTCAGCGATTTAAATGCTTATACAGAAGTAAATCCTAAACGCAGATGCTTTTTAGGCTCTACTTCTACTGAGATAGACGAGCTAATTTCAGCTAATATGCCTCCAGGTACGAAAGTACAAGCTTTTTCTAATCGCTTACCAGGTGGTATCAATGCAGAACCTAAAAGACAAGCAGATTCAATTGCAGCTTTAGCTTATCAATTGATGGCAGTTGGAGCAAATTTTCCGGCTGTTAAAAAGCAAGACCCCATATATCTACACTTAGCATTACCTAAAGGTTCTGCACCTGAATTATTAAGAATCTGGCGCGAACTTCTGCAACAACTTGCAGCAACCAATGCTGATAGTGGTACTGTTACTGTTGATAAAATACAGCTATATCGAGATAATCAGCTTGAATTCACATCTGACAAAGTAGTTGGTGCAGCGTTACCAAAGCGTCCAGAATTTGTACACACAACAGTGATTATTCCTATAGTGTGGGGAGATGCTAACGCTTCTTTAGCATTACTAAAGTCGCTGAGACTCGGTTTAGAAATATCTTTGTCTTTAGATATTGGCTTTCCTTTTACTCTTAGTAGCAACTTAGAAGTTGAGTTATTTAATGACGTTTACGGACGAGTAGAAGGAATCCCTGCTGCTCTGCAACCTTTACTAGGAAGCGGACAATATCAACAGTGTCAAGATGCAGAAAAAATCCTTGAGCGTCTACGTTGTATTGGCAAACTAGCAATATCTGTAGCAAGTATTCAGAAAGCCGATGATTGTTTGTACGATTTAGTTCGCGCTTGTGCTAGACCAATAGAACTTTATTATGTTTTACTGCGTTGGATTTTACGAGAACAAGATGAACCAAATTTGAGTGCTATCTGGAGCCGTATTTGCGAACCATTAAATACTTTGTTGAACAATCTTATGCCAAATGAAACCTCATTATTGACTCAGTATCTCAAAGAAGCTGCTCAAATAGCAGCGGAGGCGAAAATCTGGGGAAGCTCTTTCAAACGTACTGCTCAAACAGAACCTTTCACAGCTTTTATTGCTGCTATTCGTACTCAAAAATCCCATTTAGGTTTGGAGACGATTTTTGCGGCTTTGATACAACAATATCACGCCCGCTTAGATCGTATTCGCGAACATGGCGTTGGTGCGACGAAGCTAGAACAAGTTAAACGTTATTACGAGGTTTTGCGAAAGCTATATGAAGAAGTTTATTCAGCACGTCCTGAAAAGATTTTATCTGACCGAAAAACTTTAGAAGCTGCCTATTTATTCTTTCTTGAGGAAGCACGCAAGCAACTAAAAGCTCAATCTCAAGACGATCCTGCTGAAATAACTACTAATATTTAATTAATAGGAGTTAATTATGTCGATTCAAAAGCTTTCTTCAGTTCTTGCAACTACTTACGAAAATTTTCCCAAAGGACGTTTTATTACCTTAGTAGTTTTAAGAACAACTCATTCTGAAACTATCTTTCGTACAGAAGGTTCTGGCGAACCTGTGTGTAGCGAGTTTGTCCAAGCTGGCTTAGAAGGTGAAAATCAAAAAACTATAGTTCAACGCTTGGTAATGACTAAACGCAAACAAGTAGCACCAGAAAGACGTTACGGAAGGGAACACTTAAGAGCGCATGAGCTTTTATATACTAATAGTAAAGATGGCTCACTTTGTTCTTTAAATACTAATTCACCCTGCGAAATGTGCGTAGATTGTTTCCTTTATGGTTTCGCTGCTGGTGGCGGTGGCGCACAGAAAAGCCGTATTTGGACTGAGGACGCTTTTAGTATTTTACCTGCTAGTGACGTTGTGGGCGATCGCACAATTAACGCCATTTATGAAAATGGTACGATGCGCGATGAAAAAGGAAACGCCTCAACAGCTTTGAATACTAGCGAATATATCAAACCAGGCGTGCATTTTCTCGATGTAGTCACTCTCAAAGATGTAACCGCTGATGAACTACGATATGTCATCGGCAATATTCTATTCACCAGCCGTTACGGTGCTGTATCTAGCCGTGTAGGACGGATGGAAAACCAAATATTAGGTGTATTTGGGAGTATTACCGAACTTCCTAGTTCTCTAGAACTCGTACAAGCTACTTATGATGTTTTAGATAAGCCTTTAGAGCATCCCTTGAATTCTAAGCAATTAATTACAGCAAGCAAGCAAGTCATTGCCAACTGGCAAAACAAGAGAGGGGTATCTGTGCATTTATCTGAAGCAGAATTATTCAATTTAATTGCTGATGTAGAAACTTATTGGTCAGAAGCAGAACGCGATAGTTTTCTCAAACGCTTAAGCCAATCCTATGAACCTTTCCGCCAGGTTGTATCTGAAAAGAAAAAGGCTAAAGGTAAAGGAAAAAATAATTCAGTTGAAGTAGAGAGTTAGATTATGTCAACAATTCCTTTTCAGCAGGCAAAACTTATTGAATTACACTGTCTTGAACCAGTTTTTTTTGCCTCTAGGGAGTTGTCTGATACCTATTACACTGAGGGGGTCATTGGGAATTATGCTCTTACCTATGCTTTAGGTTTGGTAAATTCCCCCTATCGCCTCCAAGGTCAGGCTACAGGACGACCAACCTACAAAGAAGATTTACAACCAATAGCACGAGATTTTTATATCTTACCAGCTTCACCTATAGGCAGAATTACATTCAGATTTGAACGTTTTAATGCTCTTTCTGATGCTTATTGGTATTCAATGACTAATAATCGAGTTGCTACGGCGCGAGAAGATTTACCATTACAACGCCAAGGGAAAAAACCAAATTCATTTAGACCAAGTAATTTCCCCCAAACTGGAAGACTACGAATGATTGAACGCGGTAACAGATTTCAAACTTTGGTGTTTGGAAATAGCCAATTACCCGATTATATTCGTCTTGGTAAATTTATGAGTAAAGTTAAAGTCAACATAATCAATGAATCATCGCTGAATTTACTACCAGAAGGTGAATATTACACTCAACATTATCTAAATGCTGCCGATTTACCACAGCAAATAGAAACTTTAGCTTTTGATTTAATTTCTATCCCTCCCGTACCCATTATTAAAAATCTACGTTTTCGAGGTTGTGCTTGGCAGATTGATGAAGCAATTGTACCAGCAGATTTATATTTTTGTGGTAGAGAAAGTAGGGATGAATAAACAAAGATTAGTTACTAGGCTAGAACCTCGTAGTATTTCGTTTTGTGCAGCTTTGCCAAAAGAGATATCTTTCATGACGAACGCACTTCAACATCAAGTCGATGTATTTGAACAATCTGGAAATGCCGATATTATCCTCGATTTAGCACCAACTGGCACGGGTAAAACTAAAGCAGGATTAACAGTTTTAAAACATCAGCCAAATAAAAGTGCTATTTATATCGCACCAACTAATGCTTTAATTGAACAGCAAACAGAAGCAGCTAAACAGTTTGTGCGTGAGGCTAACTTGCCTCATATTATTAAATCAGCTTCGGCTCAAGATATTAAAAGCTGGTCTAACGATAAAGTTGGCAATCGTTCGGGAGAAAAACTATATAATGTCTTGCGCAACCCTGCTACAGTTTTTGATGATGTTGGAGCGAATACACCAATTCTGTTGGTAACGAATCCTGATATTTTCTACTATGCAACTTTTTTTGCATACAACAAGCTAGATAGAGATAATATTGCTGCTAGTTTTTACACCAAATTTTCTACAGTCATCTTTGACGAATTTCACCTCTACGATGCTAAACAGCTAGTAGGAATGCTGTTTTATCTAGCATACTCTCACGTCTTTGGCTTTTTTCAACATGGACGGAAGATAGTATTGCTGACAGCAACACCAGAACCAGCTTGTGAATCAGCATTAGAAAATTTAAAACAGGCTGGGGTGAAGATAGCGAGAATTGATGGAGAAGCGGGTCACATTAATTTCGTGCCATCACAAACAGCAGTTAACTTAGAATTAAGACCGAAGCCAGACAGTCAAGAAGCGTGGATAGCAGAATTAGCTACAGAAGTTGTCCATCGTTTGCGAGAAAGTCCAGATAAAAATGGTGCTGTAATTTTGGATTCTCTGGATAATATTAATCTTCTTAAAACAGTTTTAGATAATCGAGGATTTACTAATTATATTGGACGCATTACGGGACCTGCACCTAAACAAGATAGACAAAAGGCTATGCAGTGTCAAGTTATTTTGGCTACTAGCACTGTAGATGTAGGATTTAACTTTGAAAGAAACCCCGAACCAACAAGACAGAATTTAGACTGGTTAATTTTTTCAGCACGCGATCGCGCTGCTTTTTGGCAGAGAATAGGTAGAGTAGGGCGTGTTTTAGGTAAATCTGAAAGTAATATTGATTCAGAGGCTATTGCTTACTTGCCTGCTAATGCTTGGCAAGAAGGTTTAAATACTCTTAATACTACTGGAGGTCGTACCGCACTAAAAGATTTACTCGATACACTTCCCTGTTTAGACAAGCCTTTTTTAACAGCTTACTGGCGTTCAGAAGCATCTCTAGAAATCGCACGTCCTTTATTAGAACTGGAAAAAAATTCTAAAAATCTAGTAGTTGCTGAATTAATTTCAAAATTGTTCGATACTTTAAAATCAATTTTGGGAGGAAATCGCACTTGGGAAGACTATCGCTACAGAATGAAAGTTTTGCAAGGTGCTGAAAATATTGCTCAAATGTCTTTAGATAAATTAAAAAAAGACTGGAAATATATCAAAGGTGGTCGAGCTTTTGTTAAAAAATATATTAAGGTAAAATCACCTAAAGAGTGGGATGATTTACAAGCCGGACGCACGACAATAGACGCATACGAAGATGTTTTTAAAGAAGATGAATTAGTGGCTGAACTGAAAGAATTTGCTGAGATTTTTAGTACAAGCTATGCCCCATTATTTACTTTTCGCTATAGTTTATTTGAAAGCCTTCCCATTCGCGATCCATTCGGTTTTATCTTAGATGAAGCTGAGAAAAGTCAAATCGATCCTTTTCATCTATTGCGCTATTACGAATTTGTTCAAAACGGTGATTTTATCGAAATCAAAACTCGTGCAATTGAGACTTATAAACTGAGTTTTAGAATGCGATATCTTGATAGTCAACAAGAGTTTATCAACACGGAACTGAATAAATTAACAGCTTTTAAAAATTGTCAAATTATTCGCAGCGTTGGAGGATCAATACGTCCAACACCTGAATTGCAGACATTATCAAAATATCTCTTACCAGGAGTCATTATTTGTCCTCGAACTAATGCTGCTACTCTTTTCCAGTTACATAAACAAGGAATTGTTTCATACCCTATAACTATTGCTTGTAATGATGGTGAAAGACAATACGAGTTTTTAGCAGGCTTATCAGGAATTTTAACAATGGCAATGAAGTTTAAACAGCTACGTCTTCCAGATGATGAAGTTTTTATTGTTTAATCTCCATTAAGTCTAAACTCACTATGCCTCACAGCCTCGTCCTCAACCTCATTCCCCAATCTCCCATATACCCAGAATTCCTCACTGGTAGACACTATCACGCCTTATTTCTCACTCTGATTAGTTCCGTCGATAAAACCTTGGGAGATTATCTACATTCCTCCAACGCAGATAAAGCTTTCACCCTCTCACCCCTGCAAGTACAACAGCACAAACATCACCATACCTTACAATTTGGTCATCAAAAACCCATTCCCGCAGGGACTCCCTGCTGGTGGCGTATTTCCCTACTCGATGACACTCTATTTAGCAAATTAACCCCACTGTGGCTGAATCTTAACCCAAAACACCCTTGGCATTTAGGTTCCGCAGACTTGTATATTACCAGTATTCTCGGTACTCCCCAATCGATGCAACCTTGGGCAAATGCTTGCACCTATGCCCAATTATACGAACAAGCTAGCGATCGCGATCGCACTCTGAATTTCACTTTTGCTACACCTGTATCCTTCCGTCAAGGTGAATACGATTCTATTCTTCCCGTCAAAGAATGTGTCTTTAACAGTCTTTTAGGACGTTGGAATAAATATAGTGGAATTGAATTAAATAATATCTCATTTGACTCAATTTATCCAAGTTTTGTCAAGATTCATACGGAGGTTATTAGCAATTACGACAGTAAATTTATCGGTTGCCTTGGTGATATTAGCTATCGTATTCTTGGAAATGTCGAACCGATCGCAATTAAGCAAATTAATGCTTTAGCTGACTTTGCTTTATATACTGGTGTAGGACGTAAAACAACCATGGGTATGGGCATAACGCGCCGCCTATCAACAATCGATTCGCGTTCTTCAAATCATAAAAACTATGGACGATCTTGAATACATTCCTATTGCTGCATTAAATCAATATGGCTACTGCCAGCACCGCTGCTGGCGCATGTTTTGTGCGGGAGAATTTCTTGACAATCAATACACGATTGAAGGTACGAGTTTACACGATCGCGTTCATACATTAGGAGAAGGGAGTCGAGAAGAAACTTGGCAAATTCGGGCAATTTGGCTGAAATCCGAACGATACAAATTAATCGGAAAGGCTGATTTAATTGAAGTAGAAAACGGTCAATGGTATCCAGTTGAATATAAGCGAGGATGTAAAGGCGAATGGGATAACGACGAACTGCAAGTTTGCGCCCAAGCTTTGTGTTTAGAAGAAATGACTGGACAATCTATTAGTAATGGCTATATTTACTATGCCCATTCGCACCAACGCCAATTAGTTGAAATTACTAATCAACTGCGTCAAAATGCGATCGCAACTATTCAAGCTGTTCAAACATTGCTAATGACAGGAGAGATGCCAAAGGCTGTCAAAACAAAACGCTGTGATGGATGTAGCTTATTTTCACGCTGCTTACCTGGTGTTGTAGATAAGGTTGGACGCTATCAAGAAGCCACGTAATTTTAGTTTTATCGAGCTAATTTATCAACTATAGATGAGATGCAACTATGGGTACAGTTTATATCACTCAGGAAGATGCTTTTATTGGCAAGACAGATGAACGCCTCCATGTCAAATTTGATAAAAAAACAATTTTAGACGTGCCATTAATTAAAATAGATGGCGTTGTGGTTTTAGGACGTGCTACTATTTCACCTGCGGCAATTTCCGAACTATTGGAACGTCATATACCTCTTACTTTTCTCGCAGAAACAGGTCGTTATTTGGGCAGGCTAGAACCAGAAGTTAGCAAAAACATTTTTGTCCGCAAGGCACAATGGCAAGCAGCTGGTGAGTCAGTCCAAGCAATTCATGTAGTCCAAGGATTTGTGCGCGGTAAGTTGAAAAACTACCGAAATATGCTTATCCGCCGCCAGCGAGAATTCCCAGACTTAGACTTAGCAGCATATATTACACGTTTAGAGCAGGCGATCGCACCAATTGACACAACTAACAGTATTAACTCGCTTCGCGGTTTGGAGGGTGCTGGTAGTGCAGCTTATTTTAGCTGCTTCCATCAATTGATTCGCGCTACAGAATTTACTTTTACCACGCGCAGCCGCCGTCCGCCGACTGACCCAGTTAATTCTTTACTCAGCTTTGGTTATTCATTATTGCGGCATGATATACAAGGGGCGATCGATATTGTTGGGTTCGATCCGTATTTAGGATATCTACACTGCGAACGTTATGGCAGACCAGCACTAGCATTGGATTTAATGGAAGAGTTTCGTCCCCTGATAGTAGATGCAGTCGTGTTATCTGCTTTGAATAAGCGATTGTTGACATCCGCAGAATTTGTGACGGAACCATTAAGTCATGCGGTGTCTCTGACTTGGGAAGGGCGAAAAACATTCTTGCGGTTATACGCGCAGAAGAAGCAATCTGAGTTCAAGCACCCAGTTTTAGGACGTAAATGTAGTTACCAAGAAGCATTTGAACTACAAGCGCGGTTACTCGCGAAATACTTAATGGGTGAAATTGAGAAATATCCACCGTTGGTTTTGAAGTAGGCGTGAGGGTAGAAAGCAACCATGAATGTTGTTATTTCGTACGATATTTCCGAAGATAAGCGCCGTACCAAAATTCATAACATTCTTAAGTCTTACGGGCAATGGGTGCAGTACAGTGTGTTTGAGTGCCAGTTGAGCGATACTCAATATGCTAAATTGCGTTGGCGTTTAAATAAGTTAATTAAGCCGGATACTGACAGTATCCGATTTTATTTCCTGTGTGCGTGCTGTTTTGGTAAAGTTGAGCGTGTTGGTGGTGAACCACTTTATGATGACACTATTTTCTTTGCTGAATGCGCGGATGGGTAGGTGTTGGCGTAGATAGATTGAAAAATATGCTGGAGGTCCTACGATTCAAAAGATTACAGGAATAATAGCTGATAACCTACCGCGCTCCTTGCTATAACTGGGTTTTAGCAATTTGTACCTTGCATTAACCAGCTTTTGTCATGCTATTATTGCTCTATCCGCGCTTTAGAACCTTGAAAACTACATATGGATTAGTTTTCAGGCTTCAGCGGTTGAAATTTAATTGTCTCCCTATTAGGGATTGAAACCCCAGATTCTCAGTAGTAAATAAAGATGGATCTGCAAAGTTGAAATTTAATTGTCTCCCTATTAGGGATTGAAACATGGCATCCACAATCCCATTTATAAAAGCATTTATAGTTGAAATTTAATTGTCTCCCTATTAGGGATTGAAACACATTGGTGTGCTTAAGGCTAATCAGGAATTCCAGCGTTGAAATTTAATTGTCTCCCTATTAGGGATTGAAACTTACTCATCAACCAAGGACGAAATTTAGAAGACCTGAGGTTGAAATTTAATTGTCTCCCTATTAGGGATTGAAACGCGATCGCTGTAGCTGTGACAGTAACGCCACCCACGTTGAAATTTAATTGTCTCCCTATTAGGGATTGAAACAGCAATAATTGGTGGCTTTTGTTTGGGCGCGATCAACTTGTTGAAATTTAATTGTCTCCCTATTAGGGATTGAAACTGAAATTGGCGGTGAAATGAAGGATTGGAATTCTCGTTGAAATTTAATTGTCTCCCTATTAGGGATTGAAACATCTACCAGTAAAGATAGCGATAGATTAAGCAAAGTTGAAATTTAATTGTCTCCCTATTAGGGATTGAAACGATAATTCCAGCACGATTGACCCTGATGATTTTTAAGTTGAAATTTAATTGTCTCCCTATTAGGGATTGAAACGTATTTACTGAATCTTTATCAGGTGTGTTTACTTGAAGTTGAAATTTAATTGTCTCCCTATTAGGGATTGAAACGAGATTTCATCCTTTTTGTACCGGAATCTAATAGCGTTGAAATTTAATTGTCTCCCTATTAGGGATTGAAACTTAACATCGTAAGTTTTAGTGATATAAATTTTGGAAAAAGTTGAAATTTAATTGTCTCCCTATTAGGGATTGAAACAAATAATCCTGCTGCAACTACCGCTACGACTTTTGAGTTGAAATTTAATTGTCTCCCTATTAGGGATTGAAACCGATAGACGTTTTTAACTGGGCTATGTCTCTAGAGTTGAAATTTAATTGTCTCCCTATTAGGGATTGAAACAGTACTAACAAGCTATGGCTGCCCAACATACGAGGTGTTGAAATTTAATTGTCTCCCTATTAGGGATTGAAACGCTTCGGCATGATTGTCTGCCACAGGGAGAGAGAGGTTGAAATTTAATTGTCTCCCTATTAGGGATTGAAACTTGAGGATAACGTCCAACTCAAAGCGCAGCAAGCATGTTGAAATTTAATTGTCTCCCTATTAGGGATTGAAACTTAACTGCGCTGCTGCTGGCTTCGATGACGTAGAGTTGAAATTTAATTGTCTCCCTATTAGGAATTGATTTTTTTTTCGGAAGTGTTGGAATAAGATCGCTTGCTGCGCTATGGTTGAAATTTAGTTGTCTCCCATTAGGGATTGAACCTAGTACAGACTGGACACTCTCAATGCACTACCGACGATTTGGCAAGACGAATCTCAATCTTTCGGCGTTTTCGTTAGGCACGATGCGTTACTTGGCTTCAGCGGAAAATGCCTATAAAACAATTGATCGCGCAGTTGCAATAGGAATCAATCATATTGAAACAGCTAGAGGCTATGGTGACAGCGAATTATATCTCGGTGCAGCACTGAAAAAAGGCTTATCCGTCCCTCGTTCCCAGCTTCATATCACCACTAAAATTCCTCCTACGACAGATGCAGACTCGATGCGTTGTTACATTAATGAGTCTTTAGAACGTATTGGAGTCGATTATTTAGATTGCTTGGGAATTCACGGAATCAATACTTGGGAACATCTCGATCTCGTACAACGATCGCATGGTTGTATGCAAGCAGTACGGGAGGCTGTTGCTGATGGACGGGTAAGACACGTTGGTTTCTCCACTCACGCATCTTTAGATGTGATATTAGCAGCGATCGCCACCGATTTGTTTGAATTTGTCAATCTACATTACTACTATTTTTTTCAACGTCATGCCCCAGCAATAGAACTCGCCCATACTAAAGATATGGGTGTATTTATTATTTCTCCTGCGGATAAGGGAGGACTCTTATATACTCCACCAGAGACACTGAAAGAGTTGTGCCAGCCTTGTTCTCCATTAGAACTAAACTACCGCTTTTTACTCAGCGATCGCCGTATTTCTACCCTCAGCGTCGGTGCAGCTACCCCAGCTGAATTAAGCGTCCCTTTACAAGTCGCTGACTGTGACGCACCCTTAACTGATGCAGAAATTAAAGTTTTACAGCGCTTAGAAACTCATACTGCCACAACTTTAGCCAGCGATCGCTGTAGTCAATGCTACAAATGTCTACCTTGTCCTGAAAAAATTAACATTCCCGAAGTTTTGCGCCTGCGAAATCTGACTATTGCATACAATATGCAAGAGTACGGCAAATATCGTTATCAAATGTTTGAAAATGCCGGACACTGGTTTCCTGGCATGAAAGCAAATAAATGTACTCAATGCGGTGATTGTTTACCGCGCTGTCCCGAACAATTAGATATTCCGCAATTATTATCTGATACTCACGATCGCTTGAATGGATCTCCTAGACGTAGGTTATGGGGATGATTGGTAATTGGTAATTGGTAATTTTATGAGAGTTTTTTCCCAAAATGAATGGCGATCGTTGCAACAACCTCAGTTTTGGTTAATTGCGATCGCAGGTGGTATAGCAACTATTCATGCAAGTTTAATTTGGCGTAGTGATGCCGATCCAAATCAGTTTATTCTCAGTCTTCTTTGTTGGTTTGCTGTGGCAACTTTGTTATGGGAGAAACGTCATAAATTAATTTTGCGCAGCGATATTTTTTCCAGCTTTCTTGGTTTTAGTCTTCTAGGGTTTGTTCTCCTCAGAAGCTTATGGATGACGAGTTTCGACAATTTATTTCATTTTATTCCCTTTATCGCTGCTATAGGATTGGTTTTACTTGCTTCTGGCGCAAATAGGTTGCATCAATATTGGCAAGAGATACTCATTATCTTTGCTTTTTCAATTCCTGTAGAGTTGCTAATTAACCGAATTGGAATTCTCGCTCTATACACGGCGAATTTTGCGTCTTTGATTTTAACTTATTTAGGAGTAGAGTTTTATCGAGAGGGAATCAATATTATTTTGGCTAATGGCAAGGCTGTAGAGGTAGCTGCTGGCTGTTCTGGTTGGGAAAGTATATTTCCCTTATTAAAACTATCTGTATTGTTTTTAGTGATGTTTCCGACTAAAACAATTCAAAAAATCCTCGTTCCCTTAGCCGCAGTTGCGATCGCTTTTGCTGTCAATGGAGTCCGAGTCGCTATTCTAGCCATTTTACACGCTTATACAACCGAAGTTACATTTAAATATTGGCATGTCGGTACGGGTTCGCAAGTCTTTTTTCTGACTTCTACTTTATTATTTGGAGGATTCTGTTATCTAACTAGTAAAAGATCGCTTTCCGAACATTCAGACAAGAGAGAACTTTCTGAACTATGAAGCTTTGGCAGCGTTGGCGAACACCGCTATTAATTTTCACATTTGTCAATGTATTGTTTGTATCTAGTCGAGTGTTACTCGATTCAAACATTGGCAAGCGAAAAGTTACCCCTTTTACATTTCCTGCTACAGTTCCCCTTCCACAGTGGCAGCAAGTCGCAAGTCAACCGCTACCAGATCGAATTGTAGAACAAGAACCATATGGTAAGGTAGCTTTTCCAGGCAGACGCTATCAATATAAACAAAACAGTTTGTTACTTAATATCGATCTGCGCTACGAATTAAATACTGTAGGAGATGGACAACAAGCGATCGCAGACAATCTTAATTTATCATTTCCAACCAATCGCTCTCCACTGCAAATTCGTCGCAATCCGCAATTAGGTGATTACGCAGTTTTCGTACATCAACAAAAAGCATATTTAAATGCATGTATTAATTCTCGTGGTGGGAGTACGGTTACTCCTTCCCAATTTGATGCAAATCGCTTGCGTTACGACTTCCAATTTCAACGAATTGCATTCTGGTTATTGGGAAGACAAGAATTAAGAGATAACCGTTGCATTTGGACTCATTTATCTTTACCTTTAAATCAGCCTGTACCCGAAGCATACTCTACTTTAGAGCAGGCTTGGTTTTCTTGGTATAAGTGGTGGAGTTCTCGCTTTCCTCCCATTTAACAGTTGTTAGTTATAAAAGGTAATCTGTCTTGTGGCACAATCGCACAGCCATCTCGAACCATTATTTCGTTTAGCAGGCTATACTTTATTAACTTTATTTTTATTAGATCTGCTAGCAATTCTTATTCCTTTCACTTTTACTAATCCCGTGTGGGAATTTCAGCTAGCAAATCAACTTGTAGAACGCGCCCCCGTACCAATTTTAGGACTGATTTTTGTTTTAATTGGAGAATCTCAATTTCGGCTCTTTAAATTTTTGTCATGGCTCAGTTTATTAGGAGGAATTTTATATTTTTTGCTCGTTCCATTATCGATTAGCGCTATTGTCAGAATCGACCAACAAAGTTCAGCTCAAATCGCTACAAGATCGGCACAAATTCAGCAATTAAAAGAACAGATAAATACAGCACAAACATCAGCAGACATAGCAGCAATTTTAAGCCGCATTAATCCTCAAGCGACTCCGCCAGAAATAGGAAATCCAGAAGTAGTCAAACAACAATTGCTGACTAGCTTATCTCAGAACGAGCGATCGCTTCAAGCCCAAGCAGCTAGCCGCGAAAATAATCTTGGAACGCAAATCAAAAATACCATCAAGATCTGCATGGGAGCGCTAATTTCTGGAACTTTTTTTCTAGTTATTTGGCAGAAAACCCGCAAAATCGTCAACCGAAGTCAAAGGGAGCAGGGAGAAGAGAGCTGAGGGAGCAAGACAAGTCACAAGTCACAAGTCACAAGTGTTTCACGCACCACGCAACTACCAACTACCATCCCTGCTAACTTCTAGCTTCCTACTCACTTTTTCTAATAACAAATTTACTTGCTATTAAGCAGGAATTATGTTAACAAGGTCGAGATACAAGTTAAAGTAGCAGCCAGCAGCAAGGGTGATGAACTTATTCTGGAAATTGTCAGGAATTTTAGTGCGAATAAGCTTGGGGGTGATCGCGCCATTACCAAACTCAAACTCAACGTTACAAATGGTTACAGCTCAGCCCTCTCAAGCTCTGCTAGAACTCGGTTTAGTGCGATCGACAATTGACCAAAGCGATCGCGCGATCGCGCCAAATACCACACCTCAAGACACTGCCTCTCAAGACACTGTGACAACTCCCAGTTTGTGGTGGGCAAAAGAGCAGTTTGGTGGAGATTTGCTGAGTCATTGGCTGGCTTATCCCGCTCAACAAAATGGCGATTCAGGACGCATCGACTTGCATGTAAAACGGCAAAATTGGAATTCTTTAGACTACATTCAACAATATGAATTCGTGCATCATTTTGGTACTGATGCTATGGATCGCGGCTACAATCTGAGAGTTTTCAACGAGCAAAAACAGCTTTTAGCTAGTTACACTTGTGACTTCAGTGCTATTCCGACTCAATGTCAGATCGATCTTGATGCCAACAGCAAATCGATGATTCGTGGCGGAAGTCAGTTTGGGATGATGCGCTGATTTGTAATTGGCGGGTAATGGGTAATGGGTAACTGGTAACTGGTTCCTACTCCCTATTTGGTAAAACGCATTATTTCTCGCCCTAAAGTTAGCAACCCTGTCACGCCTAAAGAGACAAAAAAGACGTAAGGATACCAGTATTGGTGAATTTGTTGCTGGTGGGTAAGTTGAGGATGCAGGGTATCAATAAATAAAGTTAGTAAAGCGATCGCCAGTGCGCCAAAACCAACAAAACTCAAGCCAACTAAGATTCTGGCTGGCTGTAACTCCGCATCGCTAATCGCATCGAGATCGATTTCTGCTAACACGCTTAACGAGTCTTCCGCAACCTCTGAAGCCGATTCGATTTTAGCTGCTAATGGCTGCGATACAACTGGGACGATCGCGGCTACAGCTTGACGGCGGATTAATCCTTCCGTATCTCGTAATATTTCTAAAGGTTTGCGGTTGGTAATTTCAATCGATTCGCGATCGCTGACTTGATACCTGACTTTCCGTCTAATAGTTTGGTATTTCGGCTCGAAGTCCATAAGACACGCTGAAAACTAAGTAGAGACATGACATGGCACGTCTCTACACTTTAGCTTTTAGGCAGTGTTTTTTTGTAATTCCTCTAACCGTGCTAGAACTTCCGAGCTGTGAATAGCAGGATTTACCTTCACAAAAGTTTCGCGTAAAATCCCATCTGGGTCGATGAGAAAACTATGGCGCATTGAAACAACACCAATCCACGAACCGTAGGCTTTACTCACTTCCCCTGTGGTATCAGCAAGCAGAGGAAATTTTAACCCTTCTGAATCGCAGAATTCAGCATGGGAATCTATAGAATCAGCACTCACTCCAATAATCTGAGCATTTTTGTCAATGTACTTGGGTAAGTCTTGCTGAAACCGCTTGGCTTCTAGGGTACAGCCTGCTGTAAAGTCCTTGGGATAAAAATAAAGTACGACCCACTGACCGCGCAAGTCGGAAAGGGAAACTTCTCCATCTCCCGTATTGGTAGGTAGGGTAAATTGTGGTGCGGGTTGGTTCACTGGTGGTAGTTTACCCCCCAGCGCTAAGGCTGGGGTAGCAAAATGACACCAAACCAAAATAGATAGGCAACACGCAAAAACAGAGGTTAAAAAAGTTCGACGAGATATCATGATGTCAACTGAAAGTCCAGTTAACATAAGTTTACATTAGTCATCGCTGCGATCGGAATCCGCAGGTAAAGATGGTTCCACGTGAGATGCAGGTGGTGATTCTGGTTCTAATGTGATGCTCTCAATATATTGGCTATCGAGCAGAAAAGCACCGCGATCGAACCGGACGACCCAATATCCCCCAGGACGGCGATCCGTGACTATCCCTTCTTCCCGCAGACGAATTGTATCGGGAGGACGCAGCATCGGCATCGGCTCGGCGGTTTTAATGTAAGGTGGCAAGGCGATAACTCGGACTGTTTCGCCTATGGTGAATTCTTTTGTCATGAGCGAGTAGGGAGTAGGGAGTAGGGAGCAGGGAGCAGGGAGCAGAGGAGCAGGGGAGCAACTACCAATTACCTATTACCCATTACCCATTACCAAATCCATTATGGAACTTGCCAGATTTTTTGATGATAGTCTACCGCATTAGCGTAAGGATCTACAGGCTGGTGGTGATGGTCGTGGTGATGATGGTGATGGTCGTGGTGATGGTGATGGTCGTGGGTGTGGCTATGAGAGTGCGTGTCACCTGCTACAGCCGCTAGACGGAATTTACACATCTCGCAATTCATCTGGACTTGACCCAAATGAGTTTCGATTTCTCTTTCCCTGAGAATGTCAAATAGGATAGGATGCAGTCCTATTTCTGGCAAACAGGCGATTTCAATTTGGGGATATTTTTGTTGCTGTTGAGCTGCGACATCAAAAATCTTTTTAACTAGCGTACCCGTAAAGAGAAAGTGAGGTAGAACGATAATCCGTTTGGGTTGATAAAGTAAAG
Source organism: Chroococcidiopsis sp. SAG 2025 (assembly GCF_032860985.1). Classification (GTDB taxonomy): domain Bacteria; phylum Cyanobacteriota; class Cyanobacteriia; order Cyanobacteriales; family Chroococcidiopsidaceae; genus Chroococcidiopsis. Next base: position 2,726,742 of record NZ_JAOCNC010000001.1, on the reverse strand, counting down.
CACGTTGGAAACCTGCTTCTAAACGCGGGTGCGCGATCCCGATAAAGCAGGTTTCTACAGTAGTATAGCCGCTACCTTCCCAGAGAATGCGGGCGAGTTTGCAAGCGTCGCCATTGGCATCAGGATCGCTAGAACCGCGACCGACAAATAATAATACGGTGTCTGCACGCTGAATTTGAGGATGGTCTATTTCTGCTAGACGCGATCGCCACAAATCGAGAATTCCGGGCGTAATCCCAAAATGCCGTCCGTAGTAAAATTTGAGCTGCGGATGTCTGGCTCTAGCGCGATCGAGTTCGTTAGTTACATCAAATTTGTTATGCCGTGCGGCAAACAGCAAAATTGGCAGCACGGAAATTTCCGTAAAACCCTTCTCTACACATCGATCTACCCCCTCCTGAATAGTTGGTTCTGTCAATTCCAGAAAGCAGGGTAGAACTGGTCTAGAGGTATCTAAAGCTTGGTATGCAGAGGCAAAATCTAGCAAGCTTTGCCGTCCAGCTTCATCTCTAGTTCCATGACCGATCAGTAATAGAGGACGCTGTAGCGGCAGAGGTGGTAATTGCAAAGAAATATCTTCCAACGGAGTTAAATGGCGATCGCTAAGCATTGAGATTTTAGCTCCTTTCCCGTGTGACGCAGGAAATAGCGTGAGCGGATAACAGCACAGGCATTCTGGCTTACTATTCGTCATCGTTCATCAGTTATCAGTCATGTGCAGTTAGAGCAACAAATGACAAGTGACAAATGACAAGTGACAAAATCGTTTACAGCTGCGGCACAGCCTCGGACTTACACCGATGTTTCCCTATGCTATTACAGTTCACTTGTGCCTAGATATCTTAACTGATTTGACCTGCAACAAAAATACTGGGGGAGGGGTTGTCAGTTATCAGTGACCAGTTACCAGTCACCAGTTATCAGTGACCAGTTACCAGTTGATTTTGACTTTTGAATTTTGACTTTTGACTTTCTTAGAGTTCGCCTCTTCGTCCCTTCCAGCCTCGTTCTTGTCTCATTTGCTGTAGTTGTTGTTGCTGTTCTGGGGTTAATACTGCGTCAAACTGAGATTTGGCAGATTGACGAATTTGTTGCATTCTAGTTTTCTGCTCTGGAGTTAGGTTGAGAGAAGCTAACGCTTCGCGGCGGCGTTGTCTGCTTTCTCTAACGGTTTTGAGTTGTTCCCGCTGTGCTGGTGTCATGACTGCTTCGATTTGAGCGCGGGTGTTCCGGCGGATTTCGGCAATTTTATCTCTTTGTTCCTGAGTTAGCCCCAGTTTTTCAAATCGAGGTGGAATTTTATCTTGAGCTTGGGCGATTGTTTGTGACGCGGAAGCTTGCGACCCAGGTGCGATAGGTTCAGCTTGAGCTACTAGCGGTACAGTGGCAATACTCAAGGCGATCGCGCTGGCTAATACAGGAATATATTTGAATTGCATGGTAACGTTCTTTGGCGTTTATAAGATTTGATATCACCATCATAAAAATCGAAAAACCGCGATCGCCTGTGGAGAAAGTAACGAATGTCACTATGACTTTAGTCATGAGGAGTGAGGAGTGAGGAGCGAGGAGTGAGGAGCGATGATAACTGACAACTGACAACTGACAACTGACAACTGACTCCACTGGGTGCAGTCCTGCGGTAGTCTAGATCGAGTGACTCAGATTTAAGCTATAAATGCTGCTTTAGTATGTCCTCTAACGCCTCACCCACGGTCTCCAGCCCTGCCCGCACAATTCGCATCGGTTCGCGCAAGAGCCAATTGGCTTTAGTTCAAACTTATTGGGTGCAAGAACAACTGCAAAAAGCTTTTCCAGATCGCACGTTTGAAGTCCACACCATGTCTACTCAAGGGGATAAAATTCTCGACGTTGCCCTTGCCAAGATTGGTGATAAAGGGTTGTTTACGAAAGAGTTAGAAGTGGGGATGCTCAATCAGGAAATTGATTTTGCCGTGCATTCCCTGAAAGATTTGCCGACTCGCTTACCGGAAGGGTTGATGTTGGGAGCAGTCACACAAAGAGAAAATCCGGCAGATGCTTTAGTATTACATTCTCAATATAAAGATAAACAATTTGATACATTGCCAGAAGGAGCCGTCATCGGGACTTCCTCTTTACGCAGACTGGCACAACTACGCTATCACTTTCCCCACCTAGCATTTAAAGACGTGCGTGGTAACGTGATTACACGCCTGCAAAAACTCGATGCTGGAGAATATGATGCCCTAGTATTGGCAGTAGCGGGGCTGCAAAGGCTAGGGTTGGGCGATCGCGTCGATCGGGTCATTCCAGCAGAAATCTCCTTGCACGCTGTCGGACAGGGCGCTTTGGGAATAGAATGTCGTGAGGGTGACGAAGAAGTCTTATCTTTAATTAAGGCGATCGAAGACGTACCCACACGCGATCGCGCTCTTGCAGAACGTGCCTTTTTGCGGGAATTAGAAGGTGGCTGTCAAGTGCCTATTGGCGTTAACACTAGCCTAGAGGGAGATCTGCTAACTCTCACTGGTATGGTAGCTAGTTTAGACGGACAAAGATTGGTTAAAGATACCGTAACTGGTGCGCCCACAGAGGCAGAAAAGCTTGGCATCGAATTAGCCCAACGCCTTCGTCAACAAGGAGCGCAAGAGATACTAGCCGAAATCTTCGCGCAAATTCAACGCGGACAGGTATTGTAGAGACGTTACGTATAGAGACGTTACATGTAACGTCTCTATACAGAGCGACCTCTACCAATCTACTCACCACTCACTACTCACTAAACATGCGAATTTTGTTTGTTGCCGCAGAAGCAGCGCCAGTCGCCAAAGTTGGCGGAATGGGCGATGTCGTCGGAGCGTTACCGAAAATTCTCAGAGAAATGGGGCATGACGTGCGAATTTTTCTGCCCTATTATGGCTTTCTACCAGACAAAATGGAGATTCCCCAAGATCCAATCTGGTCTGGAGCTGCCATGTTTCAGGATTTTAAGGTTTACGAAGCCGTGCTGCCTGGAACGGATGTTCCCTTGTATTTATTCGGGCATCCGTCATTTGCACCCCGTCGCATTTATTCTGGGGAAGACGAACACTGGCGTTTCACTTTGTTTGCTAACGGCGCAGCAGAATTTTGCTGGAACTATTGGAAACCCGATATTGTCCACTGTCACGATTGGCATACAGGGATGATTCCCGTTTGGATGCACCAATCTCCAGATATTACCAGCGTATTTACGATTCATAACTTGGCTTATCAAGGTCCCTGGCGCTGGTATTTAGAGAAGATTACGTGGTGTCCTTGGTACATGCAAGGACATAATACAATGGCAGCGGCGGTGCAATTTGCCGATCGCGTGAATACAGTTTCTCCAACTTATGCCAAACAGATTCAGACGGCAGCTTATGGCGAAACTCTTGAAGGTTTAATGTCTTTTATTAGCGGTAAATTATGGGGTATTGTTAACGGAATTGACGTTGATGTCTACAATCCAGAAAACGATAAATATATTGCTAAAACTTTCACAACAGACACTTTAGAACAGCGGAAGCCAAATAAAGTTGCCATTCAAGAAGAAGTGGGGTTAGAGGTAAACTCCAAAGCCTTTTTAGTGGGTATGGTGACGCGGCTGGTAGAACAGAAAGGCATCGATTTGGCAATCCAGATTTTGGATCGTTTTCTCTCGTATACCGATGCCCAAATTATTATTTTAGGCACGGGCGATCGCTATTATGAAACTCAATTGTGGCAGATGGCATCGCGTTTTCCCGGGCGGATGGCAACGTATTTACTCTACAACGATGCCCTTGCCCGTCGTATTTATGCTGGTAGCGATGCCTTCTTGATGCCAAGTCGATTTGAACCCTGCGGTATCAGTCAAATGATGGCGTTGCGTTACGGTTGCGTGCCGATAGTGCGTCGTACTGGCGGCTTAGTTGATACTGTTACTCATCACGACCCTGAAAATAATGTCGGTACGGGTTATTGTTTCGATCGCTACGAACCATTAGACCTTTATACTTGTATGGTGCGTGCTTGGGAAGGTTTTCACTACAAACCAAATTGGCAAGCCGTACAACAGCGGGGAATGCAACAAGACTTCAGTTGGTATCAGTCGGCAAAAGAATACGTGAAAATGTATAACTCAATGTACGGCACTACTGAGGAAGTAGAAACACCCCAACCGCAAATAGAAGAATTAATTCCGAAATAGTTACCTAATGTAGGGCGGGTTCACCCGAAATATTGACTCTCATCTGAAAATCTCAATAAACCCGCCCATCCGAGGTTATGTATTAATCAACCCGCCCCAACCAAAATAGTCGTATAAAAATGTATGCGATTGTAATTATGAATTTGGCGATCGATTGTAAATCTCATGAGGGCGGGTTTAGCAAATAGATTTTTGATGGTAAGGAAATTCTCGGTTAAAACCCGCCCCTACAATAATTCTGATTATTTCACCGATTACCAATTACCCATTATCTAATCTTCCTTCTCCGACTTTACCCCTCTACCTTCCATCGGAGTCACTAACACTTTATCTACTCGATTACCATCCATATCCATCACTTCAAACTGTAATAATTCCCATGCAAAACTATCTGTAGCAGCAGGAATGCGACCGAGATGAGTAATCACAAAACCACCTAAAGTTTGATAACTACCTCGATGTTCTTTGGGAATTCCTTCAATATCAAAAATTTCAAAAAATTCATCTACAGGTAACATCCCATCCAACAACCAAGAACCATCTTCTCGTTGCACTGCCATTGGTTCTTCTAAATCACCTGCATTGGGGACATCGCCTACAATTTCTACCATGATGTCATTCAGCGTCACCAAGCCCTGGATCACGCCGTATTCGTCTACCACCAATGCCATGTGAATGCCCGTTTGCTTAAATAATTCTAGAATTTTTAATCCCCTGGTACTTTCAGGGACAAATACGGGTTGTCGCAACGATACGGTAAGGTCGAGGGATTGACCGGACAAACAACGCTCTAACATGTCGGTAACGTGACTGATTCCCAGAACGTTATCCAAACCCCCTTGACAAACTGGAAAGCGGGAATGACAGCTATCGAGGATTTTTTGCCGATTTTCTTCAGCAGTGTCCTCTAAGTCCAGCCAGACAATATCAGGACGGGGTGTCATTAAAGCATTAACAGGGCGATCGCCTAACCGAAATACCCGTTCTACCATATCCTGTTCGGCAGCTTCAAACGTCCCCGCTTCCGTACCCTGCTCGATCAAAACGCGAATTTCTTCTTCTGTCACTTGCGGTTCGGTAGAAGGTCTAATCCCCAACAGCCGCACGACAAGATCGGTTGAGGCACTCAGCAAATAGACTATAGGAGCAGCAATTTTTGCCAAAAACCGCAACGGCATGGCAACAACAGTTGCAATCTTCTCTGGATAGTTGAGTGCCAATTGTTTTGGTACGAGTTCCCCAATAATCAGTGTCAGATAGGTGACGAGTAAAACAGCAGTTACAGAAGCGATCGCGCTGTTGTATGCCGCAAGTCCAGGGACTAAACTTACCAGTGGAGCCAGCCTAGTTGCTACAGCCGATTCTGCAAAAGCACCAGATAAAATTGCTAGTAGCGTAATGCCAATTTGCACGCTAGCTAGAAACTGATTGGGAGCATTCGCCAAGTCTAGAGCTACACGAGCTTTTTTATCCCCCTGGTTAGCCAGACTTTGTAGCCTTACCTTCCTTGCCGAGACGATCGCTAGTTCCGACATCACAAAGATGCCATTGGCAAATATCAGTAGGAGAATCGTCAGAACTTCAAGAGAAATGGAGGACATTAGTTTTAATTGTTGCTGCTACTCAGGGCAAGCGGTGCTGAATGTTGGCTACCTATTATCCAGTATCGGAGATCTTTTCATCTCCAGTTTCTCGCTTCCAAGTCATGATGCAACAATTTTTCATAGAATCTCAATTGAATGGAGGGGTAGTATAAGCAACTATACTTAGGTAGGGAGCAGGGAGACAAGGGAGACAAGGGAGATAAGGGAGATAAGGGAGATAAGGGGGAACTCGCTCTTTCCCGCGACCGTTCGGCGAAGCCGTTCCCGAAGGGTAGGGAGTGGGGATTAGGGGATTAGGGGGACAAGGGAGCAACTACCAACTACTAACCACCAACTACCAACTACCGATTACCCTTCCCCCTATTATTGTTGAGAATTTTAGAATGGAGAAATAGCATCTATCCCATTGCAATTTTCCGTCTGCTGTAGCTAATAACTTATGGCTTTTTCTTCTATCGTGCGTGCCTTAGGGCGATCGCCACTGTCAACCGAACTCATATCTAAACTCAATCGCCAGCAGGTCTGTTCTCTCAATGGCGTTTCGCGCTTGCCTAAAGGATTGGTGGCTTCGGCTTTAGCACAAGCACAACAGCGTCACCTCCTGGTTATCTGCGCCACTCTGGAAGAAGCCGGACGTTGGACGGCTCAACTCGAATCGATGGGATGGGATCGAGTCCATTTTTACCCCACTTCAGAAGCATCGCCTTACGAACCCTTCGACCCCGAAACCGAAATGACTTGGGGACAGATGCAGGTGCTGGCAGATTTGATTGAGGAAACGGGAGGAAAGGGGAACAAGGGAGACAAGGGAGACAAGGGGGACAAGGAGACATCTCCCTCACTCCTCGCTCCTCGCTCCTCACCCCTCATCGCAGTCGTGGCGACAGAAAGAGCTTTACAACCCCACTTACCACCAGCAGACGTGTTTCAACCCTACTGCTTGACCATTAGTAAGGGGATGGAATTCGATCTAGGTGACTTTGGCGATCGCCTTGCAGCAATGGGTTACGATCGCGTACCCACGGTAGAAACCGAAGGACAATGGAGCAGGCGCGGCGATATTGTAGACGTGTTTCCCGTCTCTTCCGAATTGCCCGTGCGTTTGGAGTGGTTTGGCGATGAAATCGAACAAATTCGCGAGTTCGACCCAGCGACTCAACGCAGTTCTGTGGGTGGCACGGCACTTGACAAGATATCACAAGTCGTGCTTACACCAACCAATTTTGCTCCCATCGTCAAAGCAGCACTAACGGAGGAACAAACAGAAATTGTTAAAACCTACCTTTCCCCAGAAGAACGAGAACTATTCGACGCAGGAAATGACCCAGAAGGTAGCCGCCGCTTTCTGGGTTTAGCTTTCTCCCAACCCGCATCCCTCCTTGACTATTTACCCAAAGATACGATTATCACCATTGACGAACTAGAACTATGTCAAGCGCACAGCGATCGCTGGGTGGAGAATGCAGAGGAACAGTGGCAGCAATTAGGGAGCAGGGAGCAGGGAGCAGGGAGCAGGGGGAAGAGGGCTGAGGGAGCTGAGGAGGCTGAGGAAGCAATTCTAGCCACTAGCCACCAGCCACTAGCCACTCCTCTACCAAAAGTCCACCGCACATTTGAAGACTCATTAGCAACAGCCCAAGGATTTCAGGAATTATATTTATCGGAATTAGCAGTTGAAGAAAACCCCTCACTCCTCGCTCCTCACTCCTCGCCCCTCAATCTTGCCAGTCGTTCGATTCCCGTCACTCCTCATGCGTTTGGGAAGTTAGCAGAGACAATTAGACAAGAACGCGATCGCGGTTTCTCGACTTGGCTGGTTTCGGCTCAACCATCCCGTTCTGTCTCCCTATTGCAAGAACACGATTGTCCTGCCCAATTTATCCCCAATCCTCGCGATTACCAGGCGATCGATAAATTGCAACTTCAGCGTACGCCTGTGGCGTTGAAATATTCGGGGGTGGCAGAATTAGAAGGTTTTATTCTCCCTACGTTTCGCTTGATGGTGGTGACTGACCGCGAATTTTACGGTCAGCACAGCCTCGCTACTCCTAGCTACATTCGCAAGCGCCGCCGCGCCGCCTCGAAGCAAGTCGATCCGAATAAGTTGCGTCCGGGGGATTTTGTCGTTCACAGAAATCACGGGATCGGCAAGTTTTTGCGGCTGGAAAGTCTGACGATCGATCGCGAAACACGAGAATATTTAGTCGTGCAATATGCCGATGGTTTGTTGCGCGTCGCTGCCGATCAACTCGGTTCGTTATCAAGGTTTCGCGCCACCGATAGCAAGCCGCCAGAACTGAATAAAATGTCGAGTAAGGCGTGGGCAAACACGAAAAATCGCGCCAGAAAAGCAATCAAAAAACTGGCAGTGGATCTGCTGCAACTGTACGCCCAGCGATCGCAGCAATCAGGTTATGCTTACCCAATTGATTCTCCTTGGCAGGTAGAATTAGAAGATTCTTTCCCCTATCAACCGACAACAGACCAACTCAAAGCGACTCAAGATGTCAAGCGCGACATGGAAAGCGATCGCCCGATGGATCGTTTAGTCTGTGGCGATGTGGGTTTTGGTAAGACTGAAGTAGCAATTCGCGCTGTTTTCAAAGCTGTCACAGCAGGTAAGCAAGTTGCTTTGCTTGCCCCTACCACTATTCTGACGCAACAACATTACCATACTTTAAAAGAACGCTTTGCCCCTTATCCGGTAAACGTCGGCTTACTCAACCGCTTTCGCAGTGCCGAGGAGCGAAAAGATCTACTCAAGCGATTGGCAACGGGTGAATTAGATATTGTTGTCGGGACGCACCAACTACTAGGTAAAGGTGTCAGCTTCCGCGATTTGGGACTATTGGTAATCGACGAAGAACAAAGATTTGGGGTCAATCAGAAAGAAAAAATTAAAGCTTTGAAAACTCAATTAGACGTGCTAACTCTTTCTGCAACTCCCATTCCCCGTACCTTGTATATGTCATTGTCGGGAATTCGGGAGATGAGTCTGATTACTACGCCGCCTCCCTCCCGCCGACCGATTAAAACTCACCTCGCACCTTACGATACTGAATCAATTCGTAGCGCCATTCGTCAAGAACTCGATCGCGGCGGACAAGTTTTTTATGTCGTCCCGCGTGTCGAAGGAATTGAAGAGACAGCGGCGACTTTAAGAGAAATTGTTGGCGGGGCGAGAATTGCCGTCGGACACGGACAATTAGATGAAAACCAATTAGAATCAACGATGCTTTCCTTTAGTAACGGGGAAGCCGATATTTTGGTTTGCACCACGATTATTGAATCGGGCTTAGATATCCCGCGTGTGAATACAATTCTAATTGAAGATGCGCATCGCTTCGGTTTATCCCAACTCTACCAGTTGCGGGGGCGTGTCGGACGGGCGGGAATTCAGGCTCATGCCTGGTTATTTTATCCTAAACAACGGGCGCTATCCGATACGGCAAGGCAGCGTTTGCGGGCAATTCAAGAATTCACTCAACTCGGTTCTGGCTATCACTTGGCAATGCGCGATATGGAAATTCGCGGTGTGGGAAATTTGTTAGGCGTAGAACAATCCGGTCAAATGGATGCGATCGGTTTCGATTTATATATGGAAATGTTAGAGGAAGCCTTGCGCGAAATTCGCGGTCAGGAAATTCCCCAAGTGGAAGATACGCAAATCGATTTGAATTTGACGGCGTTTATTCCCACAGATTACATTACCGATTTAGACCAGAAGATGAGCGCGTATCGGGCTGTAGCAGCGGCGAAAACTAAGGAAGAGTTAATCCAACTTGCCGCAGATTGGAGCGATCGCTACGGGGCAATTCCGACTGGTGCAACTCAATTATTGCGCGTCATGGAATTAAAACAACTAGCGAGAAAATTAGGATTTAGCCGCATCAAACCCGAAGGTAAACAGCACGTAGTTTTAGAAACTGCGATGGAAGAACCAGCTTGGAATTTAATGATTGCCAACTTACCTGATAGTTTGCGATCGCGCTTTGTTTACTCGCCTGGTAAAGTCACCGTGCGCGGTTTAGCAGTCCTCAAAACCGAACAACAATTGCAAACTTTAATTGATGCTTTGAGCAAGATGCAAGGTGCAGTTCCAGAAACGGTGATGGTTTGATTGGTAATGGGTCATTTGTAGGGGTGGGTTTATCGCGTGACTCTGGCATATACGAACAGCTAGATGAAAAACCCGCCCTACGCTTTGATTTCCCCCACCTAAATTGCCATACGTGCATATTGGTTAGTAAGCTACCGTATAAACAGATCGATCGCTTGTAGAACAGAAAGATTTGTAGTCTTCAGTTTGGCAAGCGATAACTTCGTTCAGCTTCGATAACGCAGTATTTAGACACGATTTTAGTATTTTTACTTACAAATTATGGCTTAAAGAAAATTTAGTATTCTTTGAGACAATTTCGAGACAATTTCACTATTTTATTAATAAATTGAAACTTTTTGTAATGAAGTTAACAGCAGTTTGAAAAATCCAAATTATACTATAAATATGGATTGTTTCTATAAGCAGAAACGGTCGGGATCGAAAATAAAGGATTAGTTTTCTATGCAAAAAGTACTAAATTCAAAAAAATTAGGCTACGACTTATTATTTACATTACAAAAGGCAAATTTTATCAACTTAGAAGAGTTGCAGCGCTTTTTCCAAGATTTGCCAGTAGATCCATACATTAAGGGTAACTATCGCCGCCGCCGTTTATCCCGTTTTAGCATAACAGACGGAAAAGTGGTGAAATTACCTCACGGTCGCTTATTTCAAAGTAAAGAATATAATCCTGTAGTAGGAGATATTCAAAGAGAGTTTCATGAAATTGATGATGCTCTGGTAGTGCATGAAGATTTTACAAGATTGCTGTTTGCCTTTAACGATGCTTGTAAATTGTATTCTGACTCTCGGGAAATTGGCGTGCATCAAATTAGAACGACTTGTTCGGCAACCAATTTTGGCAATCCAGCACCAGAGGGAATTCACCGTGATGGGACAGATTTGATTGCGATCTTTTCTATCGGACGTAATAATGTCCAAGGGGGAGAGACGCACTTATATAGATCTAAAAAGGAAAGCCCTGTGTTTAATAAAACCCTCAACCCTGGAGAACTTTTGCTACTTAACGATCGCGAATTTTTCCATTACACGACTCCCGTTAAACCTCTAAATGATGAGACGGAGGGAACGAGGGACGTGTTTGTATTAACTTGTCCGAGTCTGCTGTCGTAGTCGTTGTCACTTGTAGGGGCGCACAGATGTGCGCCCTTAATTGTTAAATAAAATTGTCGTTGCTAAATCGATAAGAATTACAACAGGCGATCGCAGATTGTCAAAAGTCAGATTGCGAGAGTGTTAATCTTAAGCTTGGCAGACATCCAAGCATATAGAAAAACCTCGCGTGGACATTTTATTAGTAGAAGATGACCAACCTATAAGGGTAGTTTTGGCGGAGGTGCTTTCTAGCCAGCAATATGTTGTGGATGTGGCAACCGATGGAGAAACGGGACTGAAACTAGCACGAGCTAAAGTTTACGATCTGCTGCTGTTAGATGTGATGCTGCCTAAGCTGAATGGGATCGGTTTGTGCAAACTTCTGCGAGCTGAAGGATATCAAAATCCGATCCTATTGCTGACGGGGAAAGATAGCAGTGGCGATCGCGTGGCAGGATTAGACGCAGGGGCAGATGATTACGTCGTTAAACCCTTTGACATACAGGAACTATTAGCGCGAGTGCGGGCATTGACCAGGCGGAGTCACTCAGCGCCATCGACCGTGACAACCTGGGAGAACGTGCAGCTAGATGCAACTAACAGCGAAGTGAGTTGTAACGGACAGCGCCTCAACCTCACGCCCAAAGAATTCTGCTTGCTAGAACTGTTCTTCGGCAATCCTAAGCGAGTCTTCAGCCGTAGTGCCATCCTAGATCGGTTATGGGATGTTGCTGAGTCCCCAGGGGAAGAAACAGTCAGCACCCACATCAAATGTCTGCGGCAAAAATTGAAAGCTGCCGGTGCGACAGACCCGATTGAAACAGTTCACGGTTTGGGATATCGGTTGAGACAAGCTGGTGAGGGAACAGGGAGCAGGGAGCAGGGAGTAGGGGAAAGAGAGCTGAGAGAGCTGAGGGAGCAAGACAAGTCACAAGTCACAAGTCACAAGTCACAAGTCACAATTCAACCCCACATACATCCCACACCCTACACTTCCCACACTTCCCACACTTCCCACACCCTACACCCTACACCCCATTCACGGCTCCCGACTCACCAAGTCCAGTCGAGAACTGCTAAAGTCTGGGAGAGGCATAAGGATAAGATTGTGGCACAAGTAGCTGTGTTGGGGCAAGCAGCACGAGCATTGGTGCAAAATGAGCTAACGCCTCAACTACGACAACAGGCTCACGCTGAGGCGCATAAACTGGCTGGTTCTTTGGGAATTTTTGGGTTAATGGCAGGGACTCACTTAGCGCGGGAATTAGAACTATTGCTGCACCCAGACATAATGCTAGAAACAGCCCAAAGTCAACAGATTGCAGTACTAGCACAATTGTTGCAACAAGAATTGGTAAATCCCGCTGTGCCAACAGCCACGGTAATAGAACCTCAATCCGCCGATCGCGTACCGCTGATTTTGATTGTCGATGACGATCTGATGCTAGCAGAGCGGGTAAGAGTAGAGGCGATCGCCTGGGGAATGCGAGTCGAGGTCGTGACAGATCTCGATGTTGCCAGACAAACGATCGCTCAGACTCCACCAGATGCCGTTCTGCTCGATCTCAACTTTCCCAGCGCTCAAGAAGATGGGATGACGCTGCTGCGGGAGTTAGCCAACCGCTTTCCTACGATTCTTGCGATCGCATTTACGGGAAGAGAAAGCCTAGCAGATCGGGTCGCCGTGGCTCAACTGGGTGGATGTGCTTTTCTACATAAACCATTACCAACTTACGAAATCCTCAAAGCGGTAACAGAAGCACTCAAACTGCAACGCCAGAAAAGCGGAAATCGCGTCATGCTGGTGGACGACGATCCAGTTATCTTAGAAATTCTCTCCGAGCAACTCCACAATTTAGAGATAGAAGTCACGAGTTTGAAGAACCCTAAACAATTCTGGCAAGTTTTCACTACTTTTGCTCCCGATCTCTTAGTCTTGGATATGCAGATGCCTCACTTTGATGGCGTGCAGTTGTGCCAAGTCGTACGGACAGACCCGCATTGGCATCATCTGCCGATTCTGTTTCTCTCAATCAGTGCTACTGAAACAGAGATCGCGCGGGCGTTTGCAGCGGGGGCTGATGATTATATCAGCAAGTCAACTGATGGTATGGAGATCGCTACCCGCATTACGCGCCGCCTGCGGCGAGAACAAAGGAGTTTAGGGGATGAAGCAACAACAAACCCGTCCAGACAGCGAAAAAACTAAAGCAGAACTCCTCATCGAACTTGAAGCCATGCGGTCTGAGGTGGCAAAGTTGCAGCAAGCCTTTCAGTTAGTACTAGCTAACGATATTACGCAACGCCAACAGGCACAAGACCAACTTCAACTAACCCAAGCAAGGCTAGAGCATTTACTCAGTGCTAGTCCGGCAGTCATTTACTCTTGTCAAGCGGTTGGCGATTATGCCGCTACGTTTATTAGCGATAACGTGGCTGAAATGTTAGGCTACGACAGCCGCAAATTTTTGCAAACTCCTAAATTTTGGGCAGACAGGATTCATCCTGACGATGCAAAGCGGGTTTTTACTCAACTAGCTCACCTATTTGACACCGGATCTCACGCTCACGAATACCGCTTTCGGCATCAAAACGGGACTTATCGGTGGGTAAAAGATGAATGCAAGCTAGTCAGAGATGCCGCAGGACAACCTTTAGAGATTGTTGGTTATTGGGTAGATATTAGCGATCGCATCCTTGTCGAAACAGAACTCAACGCTCTCAACGCTCGACTCGAACAGCGCATTTTGGAGCGCACGGCTCAATGGCAAACGACAAATCAAGCATTGAGGCAAGAGATTGCCCAACGTCAGGAGGCAGAAGCAGCGCTGCGCGATCGCGAACGACGATATCAGGCGATTTTTAACCAAACATTTCAGTTTATTGGGCTGCTTTCGCTGGATGGCATTTTGTTAGAAGCCAATCAGACAGCACTTGACTTTGGCGGCTTAACTCATGCTGATGTCATCGGTATCCCTGTTTGGGAAACTCCTTGGTGGCAACCTGACGCAGAATCGCGGCATCGCCTACAGTCGGCAATCAAAGCGGCAGCGGCCGGTGAATTCGTGCGCTACGAAGTCGATCTAATTGGGGCTGGAGGTGCGATCGTTACTGTAGACTTTTCGCTCAAACCCGTATGGGATGAAGACGGCAAGGTGGTGCTAATCATTCCAGAAGGACGCGATATCAGCGATCGCAAACAAGCTGAAGAATCACTGCGAGAAAGCGAAGCCAAGTTTCGCCAATTAGCTGAAAATCTTGACGATGTGGTATGGATTGCAGACGCTAACCGCCAGGTTATTTATGTCAGCCCAGCTTACGAAAAAATTTGGGGTCAAAGCTGCGAAGATTTGTATCGAGATTCTAGCGCCTGGTTGCAAGCAGTCTACTCAGAAGATCGCTCCCAAGTCGAGCAGGCTTTACAAGCGACAACCTTGCACGGTGGTTACGATGCAGAGTATCGTATCATTCGCCCTGATGGTAGGATGCGCTGGATCAGGGATCGAGGATTTTTAATTCGGAACGAAGCAGGTGTCGTTTATCGCATTGCTGGAATTGCTGAAGATATTAGCGATCGCAAACTTGCCGAAGCAATTCTCTACCAACGCCAGCAAGAATTTGTCGCCTTAGTGGAAAATTCCCCCGATGTCATTGCTCGTTTCGATCGCCAATTGCGGCACTTATACATTAATTCCGCGATCGAAAAAGAATTAGGCATTCCCCCACAAGCGTTTATCGGCAAAACCATCCGCGAAATGGGTTTTCCTGCCGAATTTGTGCATACTTTCGAGCCAGCACTACAGAAGGTTTTAGCTACGGGACAAGAGCAAATTATCGAGCTGAGCGCCCAGACTGCTAATGGTACTATAGGGTTCTCGCAAACGCGCTTGATGCCAGAAACCGCCCCTGATGGTACTGTCCATTCTATCCTTGCCCTCGGTCGCAATATTACAGCCATCCGAGCGGCTGAGATCGCCCAACGGCAACAAATGGAGCGAGAGCAACTGCTCAATGCGATCGTCCAACAAATGCGCGAGTCCCTCAATCTAGAGGAAATACTGAACACAACTGTCACGCAAGTACAAGCATTTCTCCAAGCAGACCGAGTTTTAATTTATCAGATCGAACCTGACGGTAGCGGCAAAGTTATAGCCCAAGCCGTTGCACCAGGGTGGAAGTCGTTACTCGATCTCGTCCTTTCAATTGAAGCACTTCCCCTGCATACCCAACAGCAGTATTTGCGCGGCAAGATTGGCAGAATTTGCGATTGCGACAATGCAAGTATTCCCCCTTGTTTGGTAGACTTCATGCACCAAACCCAAGCCAGAGCAAAGCTGACAATCCCAATTATTCAACAACACAAGCTCTGGGGATTATTAATCGTCCATCAGTGCAGCCAACCGCGAGACTGGCAAACTTGGGAACGTCAGTTATTGCAGCAACTCGCTAACAAAATGGCGATCGCAATTCAACACTCAGAATTGCACCAACAACTCCAAACCGAACTGCAAGAACGTCGCCAAATCGAGCAAGCATTACGCCAGAGCGAAACCGAATTTCGCTTACTGAGTGAAAATTCGCCATTAGGCATTTTTAGAACTAACAATCGCGGAGAATATACTTACATCAATCCCCGCTATCAACAGATTTGCGACTGTACGTTTGAAGAGGCAATGGGTAGGGGATGGTTGCAACTGATACATCCAGAAAACCGCGATTTCGTGATTTCCCAGAACTCAAAAGCTGTGGGCGAGATGAAATCATGTCTCAGTGAGTTTCACTTCGTCTGCAAAGATGGTTCGAGCCGTTACTGTCGCGTCCAAGCCGTACCGTTATTTAACGATGATGAGACATACATAGGACACGTCGGCACGATCGAAGATATTACCGAAAGTCGGGCGATCGCTCAGATGAAAAATGATTTCATCGGTATTGTCAGCCACGAACTCCGCACCCCGTTAACATCTTTGCGCGGTTCCCTTGGCTTACTCGCCACTGGCGTTTACGACAACAAGCCCGAAAAAGGCAAGCGGATGTTACAAGTAGCCGCAGAAAGCGCCGCTCGTCTAGTGCGACTCGTCAGCGATATTCTCGATTTAGAGCGGTTGGAGTCTGGCAAAGTTACCCTCGAACGACAACACTGCAATGCCGCAGATTTGATGCTGCAATCTGTAGAAGCTATGCGCGCTAGCGCCGAACAAAACCAAGTTACCCTCTCCCTCACCCCACTCCAGATCCAAATTTGGGCTGCTCCCGATGCCATCATTCAAACCTTGACAAATTTACTCAGTAATGCAGTCAAGTTTTCCGCCCCAGGCAGTACTGTGTGGTTGAGTGCTGAATTAGGGAGCAGGGAGCAGGGAGCAGGGAGCAGGGGAGCAGGGAAGAGAGCTGAGGGAGCTGGGGGAGCTGAGGAGCAACAACCGTCAACTGTCTTCACGGAGTGTAGCGTCAGCGTTTATCGTCAACAATCAACTACCAACTACCAACTACCAACTACCAGCATAATTTTTCAAGTCAAAGATCGAGGCAGAGGCATTCCAGCAGATAAGTTAGAAACGATCTTCGGACAATTCCAACAAGTCGATGTTTCCGATTCTCGCCAAAAGGGAGGCACAGGTTTAGGTTTAGCCATCTGTCGCAGCATCATCCGCCAACATGGAGGACAAATCTGGGCAGAAAGCGTCTTAGGCGAAGGTAGTTCTTTCTACTTCACCCTACCATTGAATACAGTTGACGGTTGACAGTTATCTGTTGTCAGTGGCTAGTGGCTAGTGGCTAGTAGCTAGTAGCTGGTGGTTAGTAAATAGGGTATGGGGTGTGGGGTGTAGGGGAGCCAGTGTGGTCTTGGAGGTGGCGCTATCGCGGACTTCGTCGCCCTCCGTTGAAGCAACTGGCGCTATCAAGGTGTAGGGTTGAATTGTGACTTGTGACTTGTAATTGCTCCCACAGCTCCCGAGCGCTCTCTTTCCCCCGACTCCCGACTCCCGACTTCAACAAATTACCCATTACCAAATAAATTTGCTATACCAGGGTGATGACTGATTCTGGATTGAAAGACTATGATGAACTACACGCTACCCGCCTTGCGGCTGAGGTAGCGGTTTCTGTCGTCTCAACGCAGCCAGTTGCCGGAATCCTCCACAATTTGCAGGGACTACGGTAGAGCTGTCTGCTCCACGACTAAGGACGCTGGTTCCCAACGCCCACGCCAACATGACTTGAGCTGCTGCCACATCGCGGTCTAGCATACAACCGCAAGGGCAATCATGAATCCGCTGACTCAAATCTTTCTTTTCTTTGCGACCACAAGCAGGGCAAGTCTGGCTAGGTGCTACTTTGACTGTAGGAACTTCTACAAAAATGCCTTGACATTCCTCCAATTTGTATTTGAGCAGCGAGATTAGATTCCCGATTCCTACATCCAAAATAGAGCGATTTAGTCCTGATTTTTGTTTCTTGCCCTTGCTTGTTTTTACTTTACGAGTCATTCCCTTAAGATTTAGCTTTTCTGTCGCAACCATGCTATTACGGCTGACTATCTGTGCCGCGACTTTGTGTTGCCAATCTTCCCTAACTCTTGTCACTTTTTGTTGTAGTCTAGATACGATATCCTTTGCTTTCCTCCATCGTTTTGATGCTTTTACTTTCTTGAGCGGGTGCGTTGCGGAGGTTCCCTCCGTTGTAGCACCCCGCGTTTTGAAATTAGGAGCTTGCTTCTTCCTAAGTTTTCTAGAAGCCTTCCAGCCAGCCTTACAGGGATATGTCCAACCACGGTAGTCACGAGATGACTTAAACTTCGGTCTTCCTCCTAACTTTTGAAAAAATCGTTTATAGGCAAAATCAACTCTTTTTACTGTCGCCTGAAGTGCGTGACTACCGAGTTCTTTATACTCGACCCAATACTCTTTAAAGAGCGGTAAAATGTTTTGTTGGTCATAGTAATTAACTGACCTACCGAACTTTTCGTACTCTACTTTTCTGTGGTAAAGACAAGCGTTGAACAAGTCTTTATGAAGCTTTCGCGCCTTATGGAGTTTATCTTCTTGAGTTTTATTTGGGTAAAGCCTAAAAGTTATTCTTCTTGTAGCCATTGCTTTTCGAGCCTGAAGACTCCTAAACTCACAATAATACCTGCGAGTATATCTTGTCAATATGTCCGTCAGAAAAGGTTCTCATAGTGTTTTTAGTGTGCGACTACACTTTGTTTTTGTGACTCACTATCGTAGAAAAGTGATAACCGCCCCAATGCTGGAGCGGCTGAGAGAAATGTTTTGGCAAGTCTGCAAAACAATGGACTGCGAACTTTTGGAATTTTCTGGGGAAGCCGACCACGTACACGCCCTGGTTGACTTCCATCCTAAAAACTCAATTTCGGCGGTGGCTGGTTCGCTTAAAAGTGCAAGTGCTAGAACAATGAAAAAAGATTTTCCAGAACAAGTAACAAAGTTCTATAATGGTGTTTCTTTCTGGTCTAATTCTTACTATGTTGCCTCTAGTGGTGGCGCACCAATCGAGAAGCTAAAAGAGTACATCAAATCTCAGGACACACCCAAGGTCTAAGAGGCGATTCCACTTCGTTCCATCGCCGCGCTGTCCTTCCCCATGCTCAGCATAGCGGCATGGGGACTGCCGCGCCTTCGTTCAGTCTGGGTTGGAAATTTGCCGCGATCGCGCTCATCTGTGCTGTCGGACTCAACCTTAAATTACTGTTTGTCAGCCACAAGTTAAAATTTAGTAAAGATAATGTTAGTTTAGTTAAGCTTTTAGATGATATCGATCGCTACAATGATGTCATTAAAAGCATATATATCAACGATCAAATTGAAGAAGCCGGAAATCCTGAAGTTGGCATTAAAGATCGGGAAAAGGTTGTTGAAGCGTTGCAGCTAACCAGAATAGATTTAGTTCGCGCTCTGAAAACAGAGAAAATTTTAAGAGAAAACAAACGTTTTATCGCTCGTAATCCTGAATTATTTGCTAATAATCTTACTGCTTTGACTGCATTACAAGTAAGCGATCGCGCTAGCGAACACGGACGATTGTTGAATGAGGCTTTACAAATTGCCGTTAGCGCTCAAGCAGAAATGAGAAAGTTAAAACAACAACATTCTTAAAATTGGGCGGTAAAACAAAGAGATTTCGATCTATTATCTCACATTTATATAGCAATCCTACTTGAGTTATAAACGCATCGTTATGATGGTTGACAGTTGACAGTCAACCGTTAATAGTCAACAAGCAACACCCAAGATTTCCGAATCATTTAGGATTGCTATAGTACTTCTTAGATGACTACCAAGTTAAATCGAGTTTCGCAGATGTTGTTGAGTCGGAATAACTTGCCGATCTCGACTTTACCAATTTTACATAAACCTTGGATTTATTTGACAATTTTCTGGTTCGCTCCACATGTTCTTGAAGTTGCCTTACGTTTGCCTCTGTTTTCGTTCGAGATGCTTGCAAACGCTGAGACATAATCGTTTCCTTTCCAAATTGCTGCGGCAATTCTGTTAATTTCCAAGCTACTTCCTCTTGAGATTTCATGAAATTAGCTTGATTAGCAATAAACTGAAATCCAAGCTCTTTGCATTGAAAGTTAAGTTGCTGTGAATGAGCTTTTAATTCTTTTGAATCATTTAAGATTTGCTGAGCTACCATGTTCGGTAGAGTAGCTGTGTTGGCGATTGCCTCTTCTACCTCCAGTTTCTTTGCTGGGATGGCGCGACCGGAAGTAGCATTGAATAATGCAGCTAAAGACTCGCTGACTGAAACTTGCAGATCGAGTGCTTTACTTTGGTAATCTTTTGCTGGGGTAATCTCTTGCTGCTGTGGGGCGAGTGCGCGGCACAATTCTTTGTTTGTTTGTTCTAATTCTTGCTCTAGAGCGTGTATTTGCTGGTGCTTATCAAGTAACTCTGCTCCTAGATGTTCTACCAATCGATGCAAAGACTCCATCTGTTCGCGGAGAAACTCTACTTGTTCGCGGAGAGTCTCCACCTCTTGTGAAGTAGATATCGATGATAGTTCCATGTTGGTATCGATTGAATGCTCTAGCTCAAATGCAGTCATAGTTACATTCCATCTGTCTGAAGGCTTAGGTTAGTACAACTGTCTTAGTATAAGCGATCGCTACATAACTTAGCATTATCTTCCTTGTATGGGCTACTATCGGGCGAATAGGATTTACAACTAATGGATTTACAATTTCTAAGTTATTTTGACTCCTTTTTACAATGTTGGTATTTGAGTTATTCATGCAGAATTACAACTATTAAATTACTGAAAATTTTAAATGCGATCGCAGTATTCACTAGTCTCAGATCGAGTTAATAATTACGGAATAACATTAAATCTTATTGGCGATCGCTAAAATGATGAAACAGACAGTAGCACTATTTACCTTAGTCCTGGCTCAATCACTGTCGGCAGACGTTAAAGGTAACGCTTCGACCCGCGCTTCTACAATTGATGCTAGCGCTGCCACAGTCCAGCTCGTACCTGCTAATATACAACAAAAATCCGATCGCTTGGGTTGGGACGAACAGATTTGGGGTCAAGGTAAAAAAGGCGATCGCCAAGCTTTACTCAAAGCGATCGATAACAGTTTGCGATATTTGCGATCGCCGCAAGCAATTGCAGCTTATCAACAGTATCCCCTACGCGAGATTACCCGCGATCGCGTCTGGCGTAGTTTAGTGCGATTTCGCCAGTTGGTTATTAACTCCCGCTCTCCAGAACAACTACAAGCCGCCGTCCAGCAAGAATTTGAACTGTATCAATTTCCGGCACAAGACGGTAAGAGTGAGGTACTATTTACTGCATACTACGAGCCGATCTATCATGCCAGCCGCGTTAAAACGGCTGAATATCGCTATCCTCTTTATCGACTCCCACCCGACTTTGCTTCGTGGACTGAACCCCATCCTACCAGAGCTGAATTAGAAGGCGAGAACGGTTTATTGGGAGCGAAGAGTCGGCTGCACGGACGAGAACTGGTTTGGTTGCGCGATCGCCTAGAAGCCTTTCTGGTTCACATTCAAGGCTCGGCACGCCTGCACCTGACAGATGGTAGCATCATGACTGTCGGTTATGCTGGAAAGACTGAGTTCCCTTATACCAGCATCGGCAAAGAACTGATTAAAGATGGCAAACTTCCCGCCGATGGGTTAACTCTACCTGCTGTGTTGCAATACTTTCGCCAACACCCGGCAGAATTAAACACCTATCTACCCCGCTACCGTACTTTTGTCTTTTTTCAACCCACCAACAACGCTGCACCTCACGGATACCTGGGAGTACCAGTCACAGCCGAGCGATCGATCGCCACAGATAAGTCACTTACGCCGCCTGGTGCTTTAGCGCTGATTCATACCCAAATTCCTTATTTCGATCGGCAAGGACAGCTAGAACAGCGTACTGTTAGCCGCTACGTCCTCAATCAAGACACGGGTAGCGCCATCAAAGGAGCGAGTAGAGTCGATTACTTTATGGGAACAGGCGATCTAGCAGCCAAACGCGCTGGAGTTACAGTCAGTAACGGACAACTTTATTATTTGTTGTTGAAGGGAGCAGGGAGCAGGGAGCAGGGAGCAGGGAGCAGTTAAAGTCTTCTTGCTTCTCGCCTCTCGCCCTTTTCACGCACCACGCACCACGCACTACTAATTATTGCGTTGCCTGTGCCAATTCCTGCCGAAATAAATTTAAATCTATTTGAGGATTCCCAGTATTAGCTAATAAGCGATCGCGCCATGTTGTAATCCGCTCTTGCCTTTCTTTCAAACGGGCTAAAACATGATTATTATACTTAAGATTTGTTCCTTGGAGTGCAGATAGACGATTAACCTGACTAATAATTTGACCTAGCTCGCGATTCATTTTAACTGTAGTACAGGCTGTAATCTGATTGATGTTAGGATTAGCACTTGTAGGAGGTTGAGGTCGATTTTCTGTTAATTGAATTGTTGTATATTTCTCTGCTTCGATTTTCTCTTGTGTCCGTTCAAAAGCAGTATTGAATTCATTGGCATCGCGCGCTAGAAAGTACTCACCTCCGCCAGCTTCAGCTATGGCTTGCAACTGCTGCTGCGTGGTTTCGTTTTCATCTAAGCTAACTACATTTACCGTAATTTCTGCCGGAGAATTGTGTAGCTCTCTGGCTACTGCTACAGCATCACCATTACAATTGTCTGCCCCATCAGTAATTAAATAAATAATATTTTGATTGCTAGCACCATCGCGATCGCTTAGAATATCGTTTAATCTTGATAGACTTGCCGTTATTGGTTTATAAATTGGTTTAAATTCAGCCTCTGATGTGGGTTCGTTGGCTGGTGCTAAAATTAAGCTGCTCAACTGTACTAGGGAATACATAGTTTCGCTAGCAGCACATACAGTAGTTGGATCTGTTGTTGCATCGGCGCTACGATTGCCAAATAGATTAACTCCAACTTGAGTTGTAGAAGGAAATGTACTGACAAAACGAGCGATCGCAGCTTTAGCAATGTCGAATTTTGTAGTACCGCTACCTGTAAACACTCGCATAGAGTCAGAAGCATCTAACACAAATATTTTATTCTGCTGCTTCATTTTAGTAATTTTTTCTGTGGGATCTACCTCAGAAGCATTTGAGTTCGTAACCGAATCGAGATTAACTGATACAGGCTCTAAACACTCTTGATAATTTTCCCCATATTGTGCCAATAGCTGCTGATAGTAGGCTTCTGCTGCATACGGATCGAGTTCGGTAGATCGATCCGATCGTGTTAAGTTTGTCTTGATTTCTGTAGTTTGAGTAGTAGAAGTTACATCAGAATTATTTACATAATTGTTTTCTTCAGCATCGCAGCCGCTGATGGCAAGCGATAAAGGAGTTAATACTAAAAGTAGTGAAGCGCAAACTGTTTTGATTTTCATGTCTATCTTTCACTTACTACTTATGTTTTTTGATACTTATATTGCAAGTCATGTTGCAAGTTTACTATGGCGGTCGCATTAAGGTTGTTTATTTTAGATATTAAGATTTATCGTGTCTGAATAGCAATAAGAATAGCAGAAAGTTTTCCCCGAGCCAATCTGCACAATCCTGTGCGATCGACAAGATCGCTTTGGCGTAGTCTAATACCATTTTACTTTTTGACTACGACAAGAGAGATCTCCCCAACCCCCTTAACAAGGGGGGCTATAGAAGCTCATCATTTTAGAGAAATGGTATGAAGATAACAATTCTCGGAAATTGGGAATTATAAGTTCGTATCGCCATAAGTCAGGCTTACCTGCTACCTGTGACGACACATTTCTCAGAACTTCAAAAAATGCCTAGAGAACGCGACTT
The DNA here is from genome assembly GCF_032860985.1 of Chroococcidiopsis sp. SAG 2025. GTDB lineage: Bacteria > Cyanobacteriota > Cyanobacteriia > Cyanobacteriales > Chroococcidiopsidaceae > Chroococcidiopsis. The sequence continues at coordinate 2,703,394 of NZ_JAOCNC010000001.1, read as the reverse complement.
TTAGGAATGAGACAGAAACGCTTAATTCGTCCCCAGCATTTACGAACAGTCAAAATAGCTTCATTTGTATTTTTACTAGTTTTTGGGTTTGTTTTATTTCAAATATTCAAACCCAAAACACACATAGAAATTACTCAACCGCTCCCTCAAGACTCTGCTATTCAAGTTTATTTTAATCAAAATCAAGCCGCTTCATATCAAGACCCTTATCGGCATTTTATGCGTCTAGGGGACAATTTAGAACAACAAGCGATCGATGCCATATCTCAAGCTCAATCGTCAATCGATCTAGCAGTGATGGAATTTCGACTCCCTCTGGTTGCAAAAGCACTCGTTGCTAAACAGAAAGCAGGTGTAAAAGTTAGAATAATAATTGATAGTCAATATAATAAAACTTTAGCAGATTATACTTCAGCGGAAATTGCTCGGATGAAGCAACACGATCGCCGAGCTTACGAAGAACTAAAACGATATCCAATCGATGCCTTAGCTTTGTTGCGATCGCATGGCATTGAAATTAAAGATGACAGCGATACTGCCAATGGTAAAACAAGAGGCAGTGGGTTAATGCACCACAAATTTTTAGTTGTAGATAATAAAACCACAATTATATCTAGCGGTAACTTTACAACTTCCGATTTGCATGGAGATTTTCAGGTTCCGGCAAGTCGAGGTAATCCAAATAATAAGGTCGTCATTCCCAACAATCCTCAAATTTCTCAAGCTTTAACAGATGAGTTTAATTATATGTGGCAGGGATTATTTAAATCTCATAAACCTCGCAGACAGCCTTTAACAATTTTAGTGGGAACGGGTCATGTTACGCTGAACTTTTCGCCCGCTCATCGTACCGAAAGCCTCAGCATGACTAGTAATGGTACAATTTCTTACTTTATCAAAAGTGTGAAAAAAAGTGTACATGTTGCCGTTTTCGTGTTTTCAGATCGAGAAATTAGCGATAGTTTAGCAACAGTACGCGATACAGGAGTAGAAGATATTAAAATCCTAATAGATCCAGATTTTTATCGACAATCTTACTCTAAAGCCTACGATGCAATGGGATTATGTCCGACTCATCGCAAAAAGGGTTTTAATAATATTAAACCTTGGTATCGTCCAATTAATACAGTTGGTTTTCCTAAAGCAATAACAGGCGATCGCGGCGTACATAGCAAAATGGCAATATTAGATAACAGACAGGTAATCACAGGTAGTCATAATTGGTCGGAAGCGGCAAATTACTCTAATGATGAAACCTTAATTATTATCGATCATCCCACAGTTGCAGCCCACTACGAACGGGAATTCGATCGCCTTTACCGCACGGCAATATTAGGAAAAGCGAGTATGCCTCAAGCAAAACCATGCCGTTAAATCAGTTATCAGTTGTCAGTTATCAGGAGTTGTAAGGGCGGGTTTAGCCAGCAGATTCACGCTTAGTAACAATAAATCTTTATCCAAAACCCGCCCGTACAGGAGTCAGGCAATTTTGAATTACAAATTGCGAATTGCGAATTGATATTGTCTCCCTCAACTCCCGCAGCAGTTACGCTAAATCGAAGAGTAAGATTTCCGCATCGCGATCGCTACTTATTTCTAACAGTTCAGCGGCGCTGGTTGCTACTCCATCTCCCGCGTTCAAGCTATGACCGTTGAGCGTCACTGCACCCCGCGCTACTTGCAACCAAGCATAACGATTTGGTTGCAATTGATAAGTGACCCGATCTTGCGGTTGCAATATGGCTGAATACAAATTCACGTCTTGATGAATTGTCACAGCACCATCGCGTCCATCTTTAGCGGCAATTAAGCGCAATTTTCCTTGTCTTTCGGCAACTGAAAAGGCTTTTTGTTCGTAACTCGGCTCTAAGCCTTGGCGATCGGGCAGAATCCAAATTTGTAAGAGGTGAACTGGTTCGATAGCAGAAGAATTGAATTCGCTGTGCATAATTCCCGTTCCAGCACTCATTCGCTGGACTTCTCCAGGTCGGACGATCGCCCCATTACCAATACTATCTTTATGTTCGAGCGCGCCTTCAAGGACGTAGGTGAGAATTTCCATGTCCCGATGTCCGTGAGTTCCAAACCCTTTTCCTGGTTGGACTCGATCTTCATTAATCACTCGCAGCGATCGAAACCCCATGTGAGAGGGGTCGTAGTAGTTTGCAAATGAAAAGGTGTGATAGCTATCTAACCACCCATGATTCGCATGTCCCCGTTCTTGGCTTTGTCTGAGTGTAATCATATCTTTCCTCCAACTTGGATTGAGGTATTTAATTCAATATCAATTAATTTAATATTAAATTAATTAGCTAAAAAAAGGGAACTGCTACCATGTACGGCTTTCCTGACAAAGAAAGTGGTGTAGTGGTGCGTGGTGCGTGGTGAGTCAATTCTCTCCCACAGCTCCCACAGCCCCCTCAGCTCTCTTCACTCCCTCAGCTCCCTCAGCTCTCTTATTTAGGTCGATCGAACTGAGAAGGGGGACGGAAGTTTTCGACTGGAGTATTTTTTAAGGCTTGTGACATGAACGATCGCCAGATCGGGGCAACGAATACGCCACCTGTTGCACCTTTACCTACAGGACGGTAGTTGTCGTTGCCGACCCAAACCGCTGTGGATAGTTGAGGCACGAAACCAACAAACCAAATATCCCTTTCTGAGGAAGTGGTTCCCGTCTTACCTGCGGCAGGGCGACCGATTTGAGCAGCGGTTCCCGTACCGCTAGTAATTACCCCTTTCATCACGTCTGTTAAGGTAGCGGCTGCCCAAGGCTCTAAGACGAGTTGGGGTTTGGGAGAGTTATCGAGGATAACGTTACCACTACTATCGGTGACGCGGGCAATAATAGTTGGTTTGGACTGCCAACCGTAATTAGCAATTGTCGCGTAGGCGCTTGCCATTTCCAAAGGCGTGACACCGATCGCTCCTAATGGTAAAGATGGGACTGGTTCCATTGGGCTGTTGATGCCTAAGATGCGGCACGTCTCGACCACCTTATTCAAACCCACAGCGCTACCTAATTTCACGGCGGGGATGTTACGCGACACTTCGAGCGATCGCCTCACTGGCATGGAACCGTTGAAAGAGTCATCGTAATTTTTCGGAGTCCAAATTCCTCCAGGGATGCGGTAACTGACCGGACTATCGTTGATAACACTATTGGGCGTAAATTTTCCTGAAGCAAATGCCGTGTAATAGACAAACGGCTTAAAAGAAGATCCTGGCTGGCGGCGAGCTTGAGTCGCTCGGTTAAATTCGCTTTTTTGATAATCTACCCCACCTACCAATGCTTTAATAAATTGAGTGCGCGGATCGACTGACACCAAAGCCATTTGGTCGGCGCGGACTCCCTGAGAGCGAATGGTTTTATGCCATTTCGTGACAGTTTCTTCGGCGATCTGCTGCATTCTGGAATCAACGGTAGTTTGCACCCGCAGCCCACCTTTTTGCACGGCTTCTAGTCCGTATTCCCGTTCTAACTCTTGAGCCGCAGTATTGGTGACGAAGGGCATACTACTACGTTGGAACGAGCGAATTTTTCCAAGGGTAATTTTCGTTTCTCTTGCTTTCTCGTCTTCCTCTGCCGTAATCCAGCCCAAACTTCGCATTCGGTTCAAAACAGTTTCTTGGCGTTGTTTCGCCGTTTTCATGCTGACAAATGGGCTGTAGTTTTGCGGTGCTTGAATGATTCCTGCCATCATCGCCGCTTCCGCCAAATTTAAATCTGCGGCTGACTTGCCAAAATAGCTTTGGGCTGCTGTTTCTACACCATAGGTGTTGTGTCCCCAATACACTTGATTGAGGTACATTTCTAAAATTTGGTCTTTGCTGAGAATTTGTTCTAAACGAATGGCTAAGACTGCTTCGGCAACTTTGCGGCTAAATCGGCGCTGCTGCGTCAGAAAAATATTTTTAACGAGCTGCATCGTCAGTGTCGAGCCGCCTTCTGCAACTGCTCCGCGCTGCCAGTTGACGATTGAGGCACGCCCGACGCTACTAATATTTATGCCGTTGTGGGAATAAAAATGACTGTCTTCGATCGCCAGGACTGCTCGTTTTAATTCTGGAGAGATTTTATTTAAAGGTATGACTTCGCGATTGGCTTCGCCGTGAATGCTGGCAAGAACTTTGCCGTTTATGTCATAAAAATAAGATGTTTCAGAAGGAATATAGTTACGCAGGACTCTGACATCGGGTAAGTTGCGGAAGCTAATTGCTAAGCCGACTAGCCCTCCAGCTACAATGGCACTAGTCAACATAATGACTGCTAGAAGGGTTCCGCCTGTCACCTGACTGACTTCTTTAATAAATTTCCAGCCAGGTGATGAATATCTCGGTTTTTCTCGGGCAATACTAGAAGACACAGCGGTTTGATTTCCTTATGGAACAAGTGAGTAGTGAAGAGTCGGGAGTCGGGAGTCGGAATTAATTGGTAAGTGGTAACTGGTAACTGATAACTGATTACGATCGCGATCGCCAAATCAGCGGATAATTTTGTCACTATAGTAGTCTGACAATTAAGCGATTGAGAAGGTTGCGAGTGAGTGTAACGAATTTATCATCCCCAAGGCAAGAGCTAAGCTCTCAATTACCCACCGCGACACCCGATCCAAATTGGCTACGGCGCGGTGTCAGCGAAATCTTTCCAGACCAGCCTGATTCTAGCAATCCTGAAGAAAGTCTGGAAAAATTGTTAAAAACGACAAATAGACCCTTGCGTGTCAAGTTCGGGATTGACCCCACTGGCGCTGAGATTCATCTAGGTCATAGTATTCCAGTCCGCAAGCTCAGAGCGTTTCAGGATGCCGGACATAAAGCGGTTTTGCTGATTGGCGATTTCACCGCTAGAATTGGTGACCCCACTGGCAGATCGGAAGTTCGCCGTCAATTGAGTGCGGCAGAAGTTGCCGAGAATGCTAAGAATTATTTAGATCAGGTACGTCCAATTTTAGATTTTGCTCCCGACAAGCTGGAAGTTCGTTACAACTCAGAATGGTTGTCAAAACTCGATTTGACCAAAATTCTAGAATTGTTGTCTACGATGACTGTCGGGCAAATGTTGGCAAAAGAAGGGTTTGCCGAACGTTACGAGAAAGAAAATCCCATTTACATCCACGAATTTCTCTATCCCTTGGTACAGGGATACGATTCTGTAGCGCTAGAAGCAGATGTAGAGTTGGGTGGAACAGACCAAAAATTTAACATTGCTGTAGGGCGAGATTTGCAAAGACATTTCGGACAAAAGCCGCAATTTGGCGTGCTGTTACCAATTTTGATTGGCACGGATGGCAACCAGAAAATGTCTAAGTCGCTGGGAAATCAAGTGGGACTGCTAGAAGACCCGCTATTGATGTATTCTAAGCTGGAAAAAACGCCAGACCATTTGCTAAAAGATTATTTCGAGCTATTGACAAATTTACCCTTAGATGAATTGCCGGAAACTCCCCGCGATCGCCAGAAGCTGCTTGCTTTAGAGGTTGTCAGTCAATACCACAGCAAAGAAGCCGCTCAAAACGCTCAAAAAGCAGCAATGTCACTGGTACAAGGCAATACAGCCGATACTTCAGCCGTACCAGAATTTTCGCTATCTCAAATCAAATTTCCGGCGAAATTGTTTTACGTTGTCAGCGCTAGTGGTTTGTGTCCGACTAGTTCTGAAGCCCGCAGGCAAGTTCAAGGTGGAGCAGTTAAACTGGATGGCGATCGCCTCAACCAAGTAGACCTAATCTTCAATTCTCCAGATGAATTGGATGGTAAAGTCTTACAGGTTGGCAAGAATAAATTTGTCAAACTAGTAAAGTGAGTAGTGAGTGGTGTGTGGTGCGGTGCGTGAAAGACTTCTGATTCCCGTACGGGCGGGTTTAGCATAGAGATTGACAACCACAACCTTGAATTTTTGGTCAAAACCCGCCCCGACAATCCCGACTCCCGATTTCTATGCTTTCAGACAAAATCATTGTTCCCCTAGACGTACCAACAGAAGCAGAGGCGATCGCGCTTGTGGATCGGTTGCCCCAGGTAAGCTTTTGGAAGGTAGGGTTAGAATTATTTGTTAGCTGTGGCGGTGGTATTCTCAGTACGTTGAAACAGCGGCAAAAGCGAATATTTCTAGACCTCAAGTTTCACGATATACCGAATACGGTAGCTGGGGCATGTCGAGCAGCAGCAGCGTATGGAGTCGATTTAGTTACGATTCATGCGACTGCTGGTAAAGATGCTTTGTCACTGGCTCAACAAGTGGCGCAGGAGGGAGCAAAGACGGCGGGTGTAGCACCACCAAAATTAATTGCGATTACTGTTTTAACGAGTCTTTCTGCCCGTCAGCTTGCCTTTGAGTTAAAAATTCCCCTGGAATTACCAGAATATGCCTTAGAGATGGCTTTACTAGCAAGAGAAGCAGGGTTAGATGGGGCTGTTTGTTCGCCGCAAGAGGTGGAACAGTTGCGGCAGACTTGCGGCGATGATTTTCTCTTAGTTTGTCCTGGGGTGCGTCCGAGTTGGGCAGCAAAAGGCGATCAAACGCGATCGCTTACGCCCGCGCAGGCAATTCAAGCAGGGGCAGATTATCTCGTCATCGGTCGTCCAATTACTGCTGCTGCCAATCCAGAAGAGGCGTGGGAACGGATTTGTCAGGAGATAGCGGCGTGATGAAGAGAACTGAGGGAGCTGGGAAAGTGAGGATTTTACAGTTTCTCTGGATTTTTGTTACCTTTTTATCGCCACTTCCTGCTGTCTCGACTACCCCAGCCGGACGCACAGCCGTGCACTCCTACCAACTTTTGTACGGGCGGGTTTACCGAGATACTTCACTAATAACAAATATCTTGGGTAAACCCGCCCCTACGACTCCCGACTCCCCTGTACGGGCGGGTTTTGAACCAAGATTTCCGGGTGAGGCTGACAATTTATCTGCTAAACCCGCCCCTACGACTCCCGACTCCCGTTGTTCTACTCAAGATATTAAAACCCTGACCGATCGGCTTCTCAGAGATTTACCGGGATATGCCAATCGCACCAGTCAACGCGCTCGTAGGTTGAGTCGCAGTACAGATCTTTACACGTATGTATTGATAGCAGGGAATCCAGAGTTTGAACCTTTAACTACCGATCCTGGTGTTTACCAGCCTAAATCGCCGCAGGCGGATGGTGAGGACGTGCAGCAGGTCTTTTTTACTACCTTGGAGCGACAGTACTTAAAGGATCGCGCCATAGAATTGCAGGGGTTTCACTGGGCTTTTTTCACCGAAACTAAAGATGGATGGCGTTTGGCTAGTATGTTTACTCGAATTGGCGATCGCGCTGGCAAAAGACCCCCCACGCCACCAGAGGAAACGAGTGATGGTATTATTGCCCAGGCAATTGAAACTTGGTTGCGCGATTGTCGAGCCAGAAGTCGGGCGCAAGATGCGAAGGAGTAGGGTGCATTAAATAACGCACCCTACTGGCGAATCTCATCCAGTTTTTTTCTCACTTCTTGAATATCCTGCCACATCAACCACTTAGGACTACCTTTTTCGCGAGATTGGTTGCGTAACAAATAAGCAGGGTGGAAGATGGGCATACACAAGCGTCCTTGCCACTCCAACCACGTACCACGAATTTTAGATATCGCTCTTTTTTCGCCTAACAAGCCTTTGAGTGCTGTTGCACCAGTTAAAAGAATAATTTTTGGATCGATTAGGCGAATTTGTTCTAACAAATAAGGCTTGCAAGCCTCTACTTCATCAGTTGTGGGGGTACGATTCCCAGGTGGTCGGCATTTATTGATATTGCAGCTATATATATCTTTGTCTGTATCTAAATTTACAGAATCTAGAATTTTGTCTAAAAGTTGTCCAGCTTTCCCCACGAAGGGCAACCCTGTCTCATCTTCGTTTTGCCCTGGTGCCTCGCCAATAATCATAATCGGGGCTTGGGGATGACCTCGCCCAACTACGGCATGATGGCGCGTTGCTCCTAGTTCGCAGCGCTGGCACTGATTGCAGTGCTGTGCCAATTCAACTAGGCTGGGGTAAGTCCCTATGGGAATGGGAATTTTCGCATCTGTAGGAATCAGATCCAGTTGCGGCGGTGCGACTGGTTCGACGACATCTGAACTTGCAAATAAGCTGAGTTGGTCTTCGCTAGACATGGAATAAAAATTGTAGCTGCGCTAGCAAACCTTCCAATTGTAGCGAAATTGTGACTTCTTTAACCCTCTTTCTATCTACTTGGCTCCCCTACAACTCTCGACTCCTGTACGGGCGGGTTTGGAAACCCGCTCCTACCGACTCCCGACTCCCGTACGGGCGGGTTTGGAAACCCGCCCCTACCGACTCCCGACTAAGACTGAAAATGAGAAAACTATTACTGAAAAAATAAATCTTGTTGCATTTGCTAGCCGATTGGAAAAAAGCCTGTAGAACACAGTTAAACTGCGGAAACATCCTTGAAGATATAAGCAGTATGCCGTCCTCAGCCGAAAGTATGTCAACTGCTATATTGTTTCGCGATCGCGTTGCTGCTGGAGAACAACTAGCACCGGAAATTCATCGTCTTCTGGACAAAATTACGGCTGTTTCTAACGTTGCCCCTTATCCGATTGTCTATGCTCTACCACGAGGGGGATTGCCCGTAGCAGTGCCAGTAGCGCGGCGGCTGCGTTGTCCGATAGATATTGTCGTGGCAAAAAAGATCGGTCATCCCCAAAATCCAGAACTAGCGATTGGAGCAGTTACAGCAGATGGTAACGTCTTGTGGGCAGGACAAACATCAATTGCTCTCCAAAATTCACCACCGGGAAAAATAGCGTTGGAAGCAGCCTTGAGCAAGGCAAAATTGCAGATGGCAGTCCTCAATTCTGGTCGCCCCCAACATGGCGCGATCGCGCAACAAACGCGAGATACGATCGCGATCTTAGTCGATGATGGCGTTGCCACTGGAATGACGATGGCAGTAGCCGCCCAAACGCTGCGATCGCAAAATCACATAGCAGTTTGGCTCTGCACTCCCGTCGCACCTCAAACCTTGCTACCTTGGCTAGAACAATGGGGCGATCGGATAATCGTTCTGCACACACCCAAATCTTTTCTGAGTGTCAGCCGCTTTTACGAAGAATTTCCTCAAGTAGAAACAAGAATCGCCCTTGCTTGTCTGCAACAACAGAAGTTGTGGTTAGGGCGTTAGAAGTCGTAAGTCGTAAGTCGTAAGTCGCAACTCGGAAGAGTAGCTAGTGGCTGGTGGCTAGAATTGCTTCCTTGTCCCCTTGTCCCCCTTGTCCCCCTTGTCCCCCTTGTCCCCTTGTCCCCTTGTTCCGCTCCCTGCTCCCTGCTCCCTGCTCCCTGCTCCCTGCTCCCTGCTCCCTGCTCCCTGCTCCCTCAAAAATTTTAATAAAAACTATTGTCAATAAGTAGATTCATGTTGTAATCTGTTCTCTCAGGTTGTTGAATATTATTCTCAATAGGAGGTACGGTGACAACTGTTGCTAAGAGTCCGTTATCGGTAGAGCAAAACGCTACCGAAGTTCCCTGGTGGGCGGGGAACTTTCGCCTGACCAATTTATCAGGGAAACTCCTGGGCGCTCACATAGCCCATGCAGGGCTAATTGTGTTCTGGGCGGGAGCAATGACTTTATTTGAGCTGGCTCACTTTAATCCAGCCAAGCCCATGTACGAGCAGGGTTTAATTCTACTACCTCACCTAGCAGCTCAAGGTTGGGGCGTGGGTGCTGGCGGCGAGGTGACAAGCACATTCCCCTATTTTGCGATCGGCTCGATCCATCTAATCTCATCTGCATTTTTGGGTTATGGCGGGATTTTTCATGCCCTGCGCGGTCCAGCCACTCTAGAAAATCGGTTTCGTTTCTTTGGCTACGATTGGGCAGATACAGGCAAAATGACCACAATTCTTGGCATTCACCTGGTATTGCTGGGGATAGGTGCATTCTTATTGGTCGCCAAAGCAATGTACTTCGGTGGTTTGTACGACCCAGCAGTGGAAAATGTCCGAGTTGTTACTAACCCTACACTCAATCCAGCCAGAATTTATGGTTATCTGTTCGGTGCAGTAGGCAATTTCTGGATTGCTGGCGTTGACAACCTGGAGGATGTTGTTGGCGGTCACATTTGGGTTGGTGGAATGTTGATTTTGGGCGGGTTGTTCCATATTGCAACCAAGCCGTTTCAATGGACGCATCCGCTATTTGTTTGGTCGGGAGAAGCTTACCTTTCCTATAGTTTGGGTGCTTTGGCGCTCATGGGCTTTATTGCGACTCTCTTCGTCTCAGTCAACACTACCGTTTATCCTGAAGTATTTTACGGTCCTGCACTCACGATTCGGCAGAATCTCGTACCTTACTTCTCATCACCCGATCCTGAGTTCGTGACTTCTCGAACTTGGTTAGCTAACACTCACTTCTGGTTAGCTTTCTTTTTCCTACAAGGGCATATCTGGCACGCACTGCGATCGCGTGGGCTGGATTTCCGTAAAGGTCGGGTAAGTGAGGCAGCAATCCTTCCCAAACCGATCGCCTGAAGTTTGCTGACTTAATGCAAATAATTTCAACTTAACTTTGGGCTTGCGATCGAAAAGATGAAAATATTTCTCAAGGAAGGCATAAATGACAGCAGTAATTTCTGATAGTCCATACAGAAACCAAATACCCGAAGTTGGCTGGTGGGCTGGTAACTTTCGCCTCACCAATCTATCCGGCAAATTGTTGGGCGCTCATATTGCCCACTCTGCATTAATCCTGTTGTGGGCTGGCGGAATGACTCTGTTTGAGTTGTCTCGTTACAACCCAAATTTACCAATGTACGAACAAGGGTTAATCCTGCTCCCTCATTTAGCAACTCTCGGTTTTGGTGTTGGTGCTGGCGGGCAAGTTACTAGTACCTACCCTTACTTTGTCATCAGCGTTTTGCATCTGATCCCTTCAGTAATTCTGGCAGCAGGTGGTATTTATCACTCTTTACTGGGACCCGAGGTGTTAGAAGACAATCCTACATTGGCTGGCTTTTTTGGTTATGACTGGAAAGATACAGGTAAGATGACGACGATCTTAGGCATTCACCTGATGCTTTTAGGTTTGGGTGCTTTGCTTCTCGTCGCCAAGGCAATGTTTTGGGGTGGATTATTTGACCCTTGGGTAGCTGGCGGTGGAGATGTGAGAGTTATCAATCATCCCACGCTGAACCCAGTCCGCATTTTCGGCTACTTGTTCGGCGCTTGGGGTTCGGAAGGAATGGCGGCTGTTAATAATTTGGAAGATATTGTTGGCGGTCACATCTGGGTTGGGTTGATGTTGATTGGTGGTGGCATTTTCCACATCTTGACTCAGCCGTTTGCCTGGGCGCGTCGAGTTTTAATTTACTCAGGTGAAGCGTATCTTGCCTATAGTATTGGTGCTGTAGCCTATATGGGCTTTTTTGCGGCGTACTTTGCCTCGGTGAACAACACTGCGTACCCCGAAGTTTTTTACGGTCCAATTCGCACTTTGGAAAGTTCTCCTGGGATTGTTTCTAGCCGTGGTTGGTTGGTCACTTTCCATTTCGTCCTAGCTGTCATATTTCTCCTGGGTCACATTTGGCACGCCCTCCGTTCCCGAGCGATCGCCGCTGGATTCGATTTGAAAAAAGGCGACTTGATCCAGCCACCATTATCAAATCCTCGATCGGGCGATCGCTTCTCGTCAGTTGATGCTGCCGATCTGACGCTGAACTTTCTGAAATACTTGCCAATTTATCGTCCTGGTATAACACCTCTCTCACGGGGACTAGAAATTGGGATGGCTCATGGTTATTGGTTAGTCGGTCCTTTTACCATACTAGGCTCGCTAGGTTCTTTAAACGACAGTCGCGCCAGTAATTTGCTCGGTTTACTAGCCGCAGGCAGTTTAATTGTCATCCTGACGATTGGGTTCTCAATTTACGGTAGTACCTCACAGGAAAAAAGTCTGGTTACAGTTCCACGCCCAAATTTTGCAGTCACAGTCCCAAACGTACCAGAGTCTCTACAAACTGTAGATAACTGGAGTCAGTTTTCGACTGGATTCTTTATTGGTGGAATTGGAGGAGCAATCTTTGCTTATTTGCTCTTAACTAACCTGAATTTATTTCAGGCAATTCCTATGATTGGAAGCTAGAGAATAGGGACTAGGGGATAGGAAAAATTTGGATTTTAAATTGTAGTTTCTTCCCCGATTCCCAATTCCAATTTCTTCAACAGATTTCATGTCAAACAAAATAATTTCAGGAGAATAAAATGACAAAAGTTGGGATTTTTTATGGTTCCACAACGGGAAAAACTGAAATGGTTGTCGAATCAATTCAAAAAGAATTTGGTCAAGATGTAGTAGATTTGCATAATATCGCTGATGTGGATGAAAGCGATTTTGAGGAATATACTAATTTGATTGTTGCTTGCCCTACTTGGAACATTGGCGAACTCCAAAGCGATTGGGATGGTTTTTTTCCCGATCTAGACAGTATTGATTTCAGTGGTAAGAAGGTAGCTTATTTTGGGACTGGCGATCAGATTGGTTATGCCGATAACTTTCAAGATGCAATGGGTATTCTAGAAGAAAAAATTGCAGAGTTAGGTGGTACAACTGTTGGATATTGGTCTACAGATGGTTACGACTTTAATGAATCTAAAGCTGTGAAGGACGGGAAGTTTGTTGGTTTGGCGATCGATGAAGATAATCAATCTGATTTAACTGACGAACGAGTAAAAGCTTGGGTAGCACAACTCAAGAAAGAGTTTGGCATTTAGTTTAATAGTTAACAGAAATTTGTGGGGTACGTTCATCAACGCACCCTACCAGTCATCTCAACTGTGAAGGAATTTTTCATGTCATTTCCCCATTATCTGTGGTTAAATACTAGTTCTAGTTTGCGTTGTTTTGAACAGCCTTTGTTAAATTATTTATCTAAACGAGTTTCAATTGCTCGTTGGGAATATTCGCAAACTCAAGACGAAGCTAGTTCGCTCGATATTGCCATAGAATTGTTAAACGACTACCTACAAAAGACAACCCATCCCGTTCACTTAATTGGACATAGCACGAGTGGCTTATTAGGATTCTTGTATGCGCGTCAATATCCTGAAAAGATTGCTTCTTTGACTCTTTTAGGTGTAGGTGCAGATGTTGCTATTGATTGGCAAGTTCACTATTACACTCACTTACAAGCTCTAAATCGGAAAAAAGTTTTACATACAATGGCTTATAATTTATTTGGTTGTTATGACGATCGCACAATTGAAGGATTGGTAAAGATTTTAGAAAAAGATCTCGATAGTTCGCTTTCACCCCATTCTCTTTGGCAAAGAGCTAATTTCCCTCATAATGGCGTGTCAGTACCATTAATGGTTTGTGGAAGTCTAGACGATCCAATTGTAGAAGCCACCGAACTCCATAAATGGCAACCTTGGTTAAAAGCAAGCGATCGCCTCCACCTTCATCCTGACGGCGGACACTTTTTTCACTTCTTTCAATCGCAACAAGCAGGAAAACATATTCTTAGCTTCTGGCAATCTTTAAGTTTATTAAATCAGCTAAAGGTGGTAGTTAATCAAGGATAAGTCAAAAGTCAAAAGTCAAAAGTTAAAAATTATTAGCTATAAATAACAAATGACCAATGACTAATGACTAACGACCAAATCGAAAATCCGATGTGCCATTTCTAACTTAGTCCCAGGTACGATCGCAATTCGATCGCCTGCTTTGTTTAAGAATATCGCTTGATTGTTGTCGCTGCCAAAGCCACTATCGGGTAGATCGATCGGATTGGCAACGATCGCATCTAATTTTTTGCGGTGTAATTTCTCTAAGGCTGGAGTGACTATATCTCCCGTTTGGGCAGCAAAGCCAATTAAAATTTGTTGGGGCTGTTTGCAATGTCCTAACTGGGCGAGAATATCTGTCACGGGTGCGAGAGGCAAACTTTCGGGTAGCGATCGCTTGGGTAACTTTTCGCGACTATAGTTTGCAGGTTTCACATCTGCTACAGCCGCCGCCATCACTGTAATATCAGCAGTAGGAAAGCACTCTAATATTGCCTTCTCCATTTCTGCCGCACTGATAACAGGTAGCGATCGCACTCCTGACGGTATTTCTGCGTTGACAATACCATGTACTAGAGTTACATCTGCACCCCGATGGAAAGCTGCGTGTGCCAAAGCTATTCCCATTTTGCCCGTGGCGGGATTACCGATAAAGCGTACCGGATCGAGATATTCTCGCGTTCCACCCGCGCTAATTAAAACTTGTTTTCCTAACAAGTCTCGCTTGCCAGACGTACATAATAAAGACTGAATATGAGTCACAATTTCTGCTGGTTCCGCCATCCGCCCCGCACCAACGCGATCGCAGGCTAGTAACCCATATCCCGTAGACATACCATAATATCGGTTGTCTGTCAATACCTGCTGCCAGTTGCGCTGTACTGCGACTTGTTGCCACATCTCCGTATTCATAGCTGGGGCTACTAACACGGGGCAAGTAGAAGCCAATACTGTATTTGTTAACAAGTTGTCAGCCATACCATAGGCTAATTTTGCCAGCGTATTTGCTGTTAGGGGTGCAATCAGCATAATTTCCGCCCACTCCCCTAAAGCGATGTGTAAGGGACGCTGATGGGTAGGTTGCCAAAAGTCTGCATCCGTATAAGCTGGATGACGAGATAAAGTTGATACCGTCAGTGGAGTGATAAATTGTCGAGCAGAATCGGTTAGGATAACCTTGACTTCTGCCCCAGATTTAAACAGCGTGGAAATAACTTCGCAAACCTTATAAGCCGCAATCCCCCCGCCAATTCCAACTAACACCCGCCTGGGCGATTTTAAACTCATCTCAACTTATCAACTCCTGTACGGGCGGGTTTAACTCCAGAATTCTGCGCGATCGCATCGATATTTTCCAACAAACCCGCCCCTACCATTCATTCTGACTCCTTTACGGGCGGGTTTAACTCCAGAATTCTGCGCGATCGCATCGGTATTTTCCAACAAAGCCGCCCCTACAATTCATTCCAACTTCTGTACGGGCGGGTTTAACTCCAGAATTCTGCGCGATCGCATCGGTATTTTCCAACAAACCCGCCCCTACAATTCATTCCGAATTCCGAATTCTTCACGATTCATCGTATGGTTCCAAATCGAGAAGATGAATATATGGTTCCACTAATTCTGGACGTTGAAAAGCGATCGCCCTGAGTAAATGCCAATCCTGCAAGCCGTCAAAAACATGCGTGTAGTTGTCTTGTTCTAAACGAGTTGCCAGTTCTGACACGTCTGTTGCTGACATAGCAGCAATATCCTGCCGAGAAATACTTGAAGTCTTCATCATGCTGCGATCCTCCCCAGAATCAGTTATCAGTTATCAGTTGTCAGTTATCAGTTAGTTCCGACTTCCGACTTCTGACTTCCGACTTTCCTCCAGTCCCCTCTATATACTACTCACTTTATCAAGGGTAAATCTCCGCAAGTTAACGGATTGCGATCGTAATTTTAATACTTGTTAAGTAATTTCTGCTTGGTGCGTGGTAGTTGGTAGTTGATAGTTGGACACACTCACTACTCGCTCCTCACTCCTCGCTCCTCACTCCTCGCTGTCACAAACTGCTGAATCAGTGGTAGTACTTCTGGGCGAATTTCGTGTCCCATGTCAAATTCTTGGTACTGGACGGCAACCCCCAAGGCAATTAAATTATCTCTAGCGTATTGGGCTGCTTTGAGTGGTACGACGGTGTCTTGCTTACCATGCACGATGAGTACTGGCGGGACTTCATCTAAGGATTGGGAGAGAGGATGCATATACCCGCTTAAGGCAATTAAACCCGCCAGAGGTAAGCCTAATCCTACATCCAAAGTCATTGCTGCGCCCTGAGAAAATCCACTTAAGATCGTTCTTGATAAGGGTATGCCAGTGGAAGCTTCGAGGGAAAGCAGCCAATCTTTCAAAATCTGCCTACTCTCATGAATGCCTTGATACTCTTGGCTAGAAAGGTCGTACCACATCCTACCTACAGAAGTATAAGGATGGGGAAAAGGGGCGTTGGGAAATAAAAATTGATATTTGTTTAAGTTTAATAAAGGTACGAGAGAGGCTAAATCTTTGGCATTTGCCCCCCATCCGTGCAGTACCACAACCAATCCTGCTGGTTTCGTCCCCGTTGTTGTTGCAACCGCGATCGCTTCTAAACTCAAAGCTTTACTCCCACCGTTCAGCTTTCTTAATATATCTTAAATGAGGGAGCAGGGAGCAGGGAGCAGAAAGGGACAAGGGAGACAAGGAGGACAAGGGAGACAAGGGAGCAACTACCAATTACCAACTACCCATTACCCATTACCAGCAGACTAAGATTGGAATAATCACTTTGTCTCATCCTAATTGATGAAACGACTGCGCCCGATCGCCATTATTGCAGGCATTGCTATTGCCTTGGGATTAGTTCTGTGGTTGGTAAGTTCTGTAGCACAGATTGCCGAGGTATGCAGATATTCGCCGCTACTGTGCAATTTCCTCATTGCCTTAATTATTGGGTTGATGTTGGCGTTGATTGGGGCAATTGTCTACTACATACTTGTGATTCAAAGGGGAGAGAGGCGATCGCAACGGAGAAAACAGCAAAGACAGGCGCAACAAACGCAGATCCCACCACAAAAGACGGAAGCTGCGGCTGAAAATCTCTCAGCGGTAAGACAGCAAGTTGCCCAAATTCAAGATGAGGTGACGCGACAGGCGTTAATCGAGCGATCGCAGGAGATTGAAGCAAATCTGGCGCGGGGAAATCTTCAAGTTGTCGTCTTCGGTACGGGTTCGGCTGGTAAAACTTCGCTGGTAAATGCCATTTTCGGGCGCATTGTCGGACAAATTGCCGCACCGATGGGAACGACGACGGTAGGACAAACCTATACTTTGCGCTTAAAAGGTTTAGAACGCAAAATTTTGATTACCGATACTCCAGGGATTCAAGAGGCGGGCGTGGCGGGAACGGAACGAGAACAGGTAGCCCGTCAGTTAGCAACTGAGGCAAATTTACTGTTATTCGTGGTTGATAACGATCTGCGGCAATCGGAATACATACCTTTACGGGCGTTGATTGAAATTGGTAAGCGATCGCTATTAGTTCTGAATAAAACAGATTTGTATGCCGATGAGGATAAAGAACAAATTCTTGCCCGGTTGCGCGAACGGGTTAAAGATTTAATTACCGCAAATGATGTTGTGGCGATCGCGGCTAACCCTCAACCCGTGACATTGCCAGAAGGGGAAATCTTTCAGCCAGATATAGAAGTCACCCCCTTACTACGTCGCATGGCGGCGATTTTGCGGCAAGAGGGAGAAGAATTAATTGCCGATAATATTCTCCTACAATCTCATCGGTTGGGGGAAGAAGCGCGTCAGCTGATCGATACCCAACAGCGACAGCAAGCCGAGAATGTTGTCGAAAGATATCAATGGATCGTGGCGGGTGTCGTGTTGGTTACGCCAATACCAGTAGCCGATCTCCTGGCAACTGCGGCTGTTAACGCCCAAATGGTGGTAGAAATTGGCAGCGTTTACGGTTGTGAGTTAAATATCGAACGGGGAAAAGAACTAGCTTTATCTTTGGGTAAAATTTTGGCAAGTTTGGGGATTGTGAAAGGGGCATTTCAGTTGCTCAGTGCTGCTTTACAACTCACCGTACCGACTTTTCTGATTGGCAGGGCAATTCAAGCCGTGACTGCGGCTTATTTAACTCGGATTGCTGGCAGAAGTTTCATTGAATATTTCCGCCGCGATCGCGATTGGGGTGATGGCGGAATTGCTGAAGTCGTACAGCAACAGTTTCAATTAAGTCGCCGCGATGAATTTATTCGCGAGTTCGTCCAGCAGGCGATCGCGCGGGTGATTCAACCTTTAACGAGTCGCTCTCAAATTATAGAAAATGAGCAAGAGTGGCAATGAGAACTCATTAAGTGCCTAGCTCCTCTAAGACTTACGTTTAGACTTTTTCAGAGACAACTAACGACTACTCCTTTAATTTTTGTTGAGTTATTTCACCAATCTCGAATTTCCCCTTCAAGATCTTGCGGTAAGACTGAGGTAAAGTCAAAAGTCAAAAGTCAAAAGCCAAAACTGACTGTTTGTCACTACTCACTTATGACTAATGACCAATGACTAATGACCAACGACCAATGACCAATGACGTTCTTTTAGGTCAAGCATGAATGCTGCTGAAATTTTTGAAGGAATTGCGCTGTTAATTGAGCTGGCACAAAGAGGAGAAATCGATCCTTGGGATGTCAGAGTCATTGAAGCGATCGATCGCTACTTGAATGCGTTGCTAGCTGCCCAAGAAATAACACCAGGCTCATACGAATCAAATTTATCTCAATCGGGACAGGCTTTTTTACTGGCATCGCTGCTAGTCTTGTTTAAAGCCAACACCCTCACCGGACTAGATTCTCCCCCTGACGAGTTAGAACTGGATACAGAAGAGTTATTGCTAGTAGGGGAAGGGGAGTTTGCTACGCGGTTACGTTTGCCTCTAGAACAGCAATTACATCGTCGTCCGGTTGCCGTACCTCCCCAAAAACGCCCTGTAACCCTCCAAGATTTGATCGAGCATTTGCAGCTAATTGCGACTCAGTTGCAGTCTGAAGGTAATCTGACAGCCAAAACTAGCCGCAGCCGCCGTTCTGTATCTCAGTCACGCGCAGATGCTCGCAAGCCCTTAGAACTGGCTCACCAGGAAAATCTGACTCAAGTAGCGCGAGAACTGGAAGAGTTTTTATCTCGCTACTCGTCACAATTTTTAACTTTAGAACAAAATTGGCTAAATTTAGAACAGTTAGTAGATTTATGGACGCAAACCAAACAAGTCGCCACATCTATCGTAGCTACTATGTCTCATAGCGAATTGCCGAGCGATCGCGGTTGTCCCTCATCGCAAAAACACGAAAAAGTCAGCGTCTTTTGGGCGTTGCTACTACTCTCAGCCCAATCTAAGGTGGAATTATCGCAGGAAGAGTTTTATCAAGAAATTAAAATTAGGACTTTGGGCGGTTCCGAACAATTGGCGATCGGCGATACTGACTCCAAAACCACTGTATGTTCTGTTTAAAAGGGGGGCAATCGCGCTTGGCAAAAAGTATTTAGTATGCTGTACTGGGCAGGCAACTACGCTGTGTAGTTTTCGGGATGATTTCGGTAGAGAATTAAACGAGGATCGAAAATGCAATCAAACGATCGCATTTGTTTTTAATCAAGAGTAGATTTTGCATCAATCGCTTACAGTTGTCTCATGTTGAGGAGTAGCTTCTAATGAAAGCCATGATTCTGGCAGCGGGTAAGGGTACGAGAGTCCGCCCCATTACCTACACCATCCCCAAACCGCTCATTCCTATCCTGCAAAAGCCAGTGATGGAGTTTCTCCTTGAACTATTGCGCCAACACGGTTTTGACCAAATTATGGTCAACGTCAGCCACCTAGCTAACGAAATCGAAAACTACTTCCGCGACGGACAGCGCTTTGGCGTACAGCTTGCCTATTCCTTTGAAGGAAAAATTGTCGATGGCGTTCTCGTTGGAGAAGCGGTAGGATCTGCGGGAGGAATGCGGCGAATTCAGGACTTCGCGCCGTTTTTTAACGATACCTTTGTTGTACTGTGCGGCGATGCGCTAATTGACTTAGACTTAACGGCAGCTGTGAAATGGCATAGAGAGAAAGGCTCTATTGCTACAGTCATCATGAAATCCGTTCCCCGCGAAGAAGTTCCTAGTTACGGGATCGTGGTGACAGACGAAGACGGACGAGTCAGAACCTTCCAAGAAAAGCCAAAAGTTGAAGAAGCTCTGAGTACCAACATTAGTACGGGAATTTATATATTTGAGCCAGAAATATTTAATTACATTCCACCTGGAGAAAATTTTGATATTGGTAGTCAACTATTTCCCAAACTTGTAGAAAAAAATGCACCTTTTTATGGCTTGGTGATGGATTTTGAATGGGTGGATATCGGTAAGGTTCCCGATTACTGGCAAGCCATTCGCGGCGTACTCCAAGGTGAAATTAAAAACGTCCAAATTCCAGGACATGAAGTTCGTCCTGGGATTTACACTGGTCTGAGCGTTGCCGTCAACTGGGACAAAGTAGATATTACTGGTCCCGTGTATATCGGTGGAATGACGCGGATTGAAGATGGTGCGAAAATAGTTGGTCCTACCATGATCGGTCCCAACTGCTATATTTGTGGCGGCGCTACAGTTGACAATAGCGTCATTTTCGAGTACTCGCGTTTAGGTCCGGGAGTCCGCCTCGTAGATAAGCTCGTCTACGGGCGCTATTGCGTCGATAAAACGGGAGCCATGATTGATGTCCAAGCCGCTGCCTTAGATTGGTTGATTACGGATACCCGCGTCGAAACGCCATCCCAGCCTGCAATTGAAAGACAGGCGATCGCTGAATTACTAGGAATTGAAGCCAGCTGACAATCGTAGTAGGGGCGCACAGATGTGCGCCCCTACGGATGTTTTTGCGCCCCTACGGATGTTTTTTATCTCTACAACTTACGCTGGCGAAGACAAATATGTATATCGGCTGAGACTCTGTTCGTAGGTTTGGAGGAGGCGCTGGGATTCCTGCAAGGTAATTTGTTTTTCCAGCATGGCTTGTTCGCTGCGCTGGCGGATACTTTCTACCAGATCTTCAGCGTCGTACTGTACGTAGCCCAAAACTTCGGTCATGGTGTCGCCTTTAACAACATGTTCGATCTGATAGCCTTTGGGCGTTAGTTGAATGTGGACGGCGTTAGTATCTCCAAACAAGTTATGTAAATTACCCATGATCTCTTGGTACGCACCATTGAGGAACATGCCCAGATAGTAGGGTTCTCCTGGTTTGTAGGAATGCATTTCTAGCACGGATTTCACATCTCGCAAGTCGATAAAGCGATCGATCTTGCCGTCACTATCGCAGGTTAAATCTGCTAAAATGCCCCGCCGATCGGGTTCTTCGTCTAAACGATGGATCGGCATGATCGGGAAAAGCTGATCGATCGCCCAGCAATCCGGCGCTGATTGGAATACGGAAAGATTGACGTAGTAGATGGAAGCCATGATCTTTTCTAACTCTTCCAAATCGTCGGGTACGTATTCCTCGTGGCGGGTTATAGCCATTAGCTTCTCGCAGCAAGCCCAGTAAATCCGCTCTACCCTAGCTCTTTCTGTCAGGCGCATAATTCCCAAGTTAAAGCGGCTGATGGCTTCATCTTTAAACTGCACCGCATCGTGATACGCCTCTTGATAATTTTCGTTAGTAATCGATTGGTAAGTTTCCCAAAGGTGGTGGACGATTGGCGGTTCGTCCTCCTTGGGTGGTTCTGGCGTACCGAAAGGAACATCGGAAGTACTGACGACATCAAAGATCAAAACCGACTGATGGGAAGCAACCGCTCGTCCGCTTTCACTGATCAGCGTCGGAACTGAAACTTGCCGTTCCGCACAGGCATATTTCAACTCTGCCACGATGTCATTGGCATAGTTTTGCATGTTGTAGTTTTTAGAGGCGTAGAAGTTAGTTTGGGAGCCGTCGTAGTCTACACCCAAGCCGCCACCTACATCCAAATACTTCATGTTTGCTCCCAGCATCGCCAACTCTACATAAATTCGGCTGGCTTCTTGAATCGCGTCTTTGATGACATTAATCGCGGAGATTTGGGAACCGATATGGAAGTGGAGTAATTGCAGCGAACCGAGGAGATTGGCGGCGCGTAACTTTTCTACCGCTTGAATGATTTCGGGGATAGTCAAACCAAATTTAGCCCGATCGCCTGTAGAAGTTCCCCAGCGTCCCATTCCTTGGGTACTAAGTTTTGCCCGCACGCCCAAAATTGGCTGAATTCCCAACTGACGACTGGCTTCAATTGCCAAATCGACTTCTTCAACTTGCTCTAGGACGACGATTGGTGTTTGTCCTAAACGGCTGGCTAGCATGGCGATTTCGATATATTCCTTATCCTTGTAGCCATTGCAAACAATCAGCGCCCCTGGAGTATCTAGCAACGCCAAAGCAATCATTAACTCTGGTTTAGAGCCAGCTTCCAAGCCGAACTGGTGCGGTTTGCCAAATCGCACCAAATCTTCAATTAGGTGGCGTTGTTGGTTGCATTTGACCGGAAATACGCCACGATAGACACCAGGATAGTTGTAACGGGCGATCGCCTTGGCAAAACAAGCATTCAACCGCTCGATCCGGTCTTCTAAAATATCAGAAAAGCGAATTAACAGAGGTAGTCCCAAATTTCGCTGTTTTAAAGCATTTACCAACTCGTACAAATCCAACGAACCACCGCGATCGCCTTTGGGAGAAACTGTGATATGACCAGCGGCATTAATCGAAAAATATGGTTCGCCCCACCCTTGAATTCGGTAGAGCGCTTCGCTGTCTTCAATCGTCCACGAACGCGATAATTTACCAGGAGCGATGTGCAACGACTTCTTCTTTTCGTTTTTTAGCTCGGTTTTGGTTTGCGCAACCGTCGCTGGCTCCATTTCTTCTACAGTTGGATCTGCTCCCATGTCGTCTATTCTCACCTCGTCTTTCTAACCTCTGTACAGCCCCACGCATAGCCAGTGTAACTTATTCAAATTAAGGTCATGGGTAGTTGGTAAGTCGTAAGTTGTAAGTCGTAAGTAACTGATAACTGATAACTGTTCGCCGATTTAAGATAATCTAATTTTGATATTTGTTACTTGTCACTAGACATTGGTGAGTTGCAAATGACTAATGACCAATGACCAATGACAACTTGAAGGGAGATAGCTGTGGAACGCACATTTTTAGCAATTAAGCCCGATGGCGTACAACGAAGTTTAGTCGGTGAAATTATTCGTCGTTTTGAAGCTAAAGGCTTTACTCTGGTTGGGATGAAGTTTATGAAAGTCAGCCGCGAACTTGCCGAGCAGCATTATGGCGTTCACCGAGAAAGACCATTTTTCCAAGGTTTAGTCGAGTTTATCACTTCGGGTCCCGTCGTAGCGATGGTTTGGGAAGGCGATGGAGTTATTGCTTCAGCGCGGAAGATGATCGGTGCTACTAACCCCCTAACAGCAGAACCAGGAACAATTCGGGGCGACTATGGCGTTAACATTGGGCGTAACATCATTCATGGTTCCGATGCACCGGAGACTGCCCAACAGGAAGTTAGCCTCTGGTTTAAGGAAGAAGAACTAGCGAGTTGGGAACCTAGCTTGACTCCGTGGATTAAGGAGTAGGGAGTTGTAGAGACGTTACATGTAACGTCTCTACAACCGATTCTCTACTTCGGTACTTCAGCCTTTTCTTTATTTTCTGTAGGTACGATCGCTTCAGGAGAGTCCTCAACATTGCGCTTGGAAAAGCCCCAGAGAAATAACAGCGCGATCGCGGTTATCATTAACCATTCTGGGGGTACTAAAGCATCGTTAGCTACCCGCAGCAACAATCGCAAGCCTACCAAGGCAACGGTGATATATCCGGCATCTTCTAAATGGGTAAATTCATCTAACCAGCGAATGAATAAACCTGCCATGAATCGGAGGGTGATAATACCAACAGTAGCCCCCGTCAGTACCAGCCAGCGTTCTTGAGAAACTGCGATCGCTGTAGTGACGCTATCGAGAGAAAATGCTAAATCTGTGAAGGCGATGATGGGGATAGCTTGCCAAAGCGCTTGAAATCGAGGTCCATGGTGCAGGTGGTCTTCGTCTTCTACTGAGGTAAAGTGTTGAAATACTAGCCACAGTAGATAAAGCGCACCTAATAGCTCGAACTGCCAGTATTGCTGTACCCAAGTTGCTGTCAAGATTAAGGCAATCCGCAGCACGAAGGCAACTACTAAGCCGAGATTGAGCGCTTGACGTTCGAGTTTTTTATTTTCTAGTCCTTGGGCGATCGCCGCGAGAGCGATCGCATTATCAGCCGAGAGTACCGCCTCTAAAAAGATCAAAATGGTTAAGACTGCGGCGGTTTCAATGCTGGCGTGATACGGGGAATTTAGGATTTCGTCTATCATTAACAGTTTTTAAACCTGAAGACCCTACAGATACAGCTTGTCAAAATATGACTCTTCCATTCAGCTTAACCTGTTGAGCGGGAGAGAGGGAGAGTAGGCTAGGCGTTGCAATCGCTTGAAATCGCGTTCTCACCAGGATAATTTACAGCAAGCTTTGTTCCATCTACAACTTTCACGCTCGCAAATAGTGATGGAGCTACCTGACTACAATTGTCGAATACGGGTAGTTGCCCATCTTAACGAAAATCAAAACAATTTCGGGCAAATCTGCATTCAGAATGGTTTTTAGTAGCAATAACGATTACAGCGATCGCTATGTCACAAATCACGATTGAATCCATCCTGCAAGAGAAGCGTTTATTTCAACCTGCGGCAGAATTTTCTCAAAAAGCTCACATCAAAAGTTTCGATGAATATGAAGAACTCTATAACAAAGCCAAAGCCAATCCACAGCAATTTTGGGCTGAACTAGCGGAAAAAGAATTGCATTGGTTCCAAAAATGGGACACGGTGTTAGATTGGCAACCGCCTTTTGCGAAATGGTTTGTCGGTGGCAAAATAAATATTTCTTACAATTGTCTCGATCGCCACCTTACCACTTGGCGCAAGAATAAAGCTGCTTTGATCTGGGAAGGCGAACCAGGCGATTCTCGCACTCTCACCTACGCGCAACTACATCGGGAAGTCTGTAAATTTGCCAATGTTCTCAAACAGTTAGGGGTAAAAAAAGGAGATCTCGTCGGCATTTATATGCCAATGATTCCCGAAGCCGCGATCGCCATGTTAGCCTGTGCCAGAATTGGCGCACCTCACAGCGTTGTCTTTGGTGGTTTCAGCGCCGAAGCCTTGCGCGATCGCCTGAATGACGCTCAAGCTAAGTTAGTCGTGACAGCCGATGGCGGTTGGCGTAAAGATGCGATCGTTCCCCTTAAAGATCAAGTTGATAAAGCTTTAGCTGAGAATGCCGTCCCTACGGTCGAAAACGTCCTCGTTGTCAAGCGTACAGCACAACAAGTTCACATGGAAGCAGGGCGCGATCGTTGGTGGCACGATTTAGAAAAAGGCATATCGGCAGATTGTCCCGCCGAACCGATGGACAGCGAGGATATGCTGTTTGTCCTCTATACTTCTGGTAGCACGGGTAAACCCAAGGGTGTTGTACACACAACCGCAGGTTACAACCTCTACACCCACATGACAACCAAATGGATTTTTGACCTACAAGATACTGATGTCTACTGGTGTACGGCGGATGTGGGTTGGATTACCGGACATAGCTACATCGTCTACGGTCCCCTATCTAACGGTGCAACTACACTGATGTATGAAGGTGCGCCGCGTCCCTCCAATCCTGGGTGTATGTGGGATGTAATTGAAAAATACGGCGTAAATATCTTCTACACCGCACCTACGGCGATTCGCGCCTTTATTAGAATGGGTGAAGACTTGCCCAAAGCCAGAAATCTCTCTTCCCTACGCTTGCTGGGAACGGTAGGCGAACCGATCAATCCTGAAGCCTGGATGTGGTATCAGCGCGTTATTGGCGGCGATCGCTGTCCGATTGTCGATACTTGGTGGCAAACGGAAACTGGGGGTATCATGATTACACCCTTACCAGGGGCAATTCCTACTAAACCTGGTTCGGCGACTCGTCCTTTCCCTGGCATCTTAGCTGACGTAGTGGATTTAGAAGGCAACCCCGTCGGCGATTATAACGGTGGCTATTTAGTCGTGCGTCACCCTTGGCCTGGAATGATGCGGACAGTCTACAACGATCCCGATCGCTTCCGCCGCACCTATTGGGAACACATCCCCCCCAAAGATGGACAGTACGTCTATTTTGCTGGAGACGGGGCGAGACGGGATGAAAATGGTTATTACTGGGTGATGGGTCGTGTCGATGACGTGATCAACGTAGCCGGACACCGTTTGGGGACGATGGAAGTTGAATCAGCCTTGGTGTCTCATCCAGCGGTAGCTGAAGCCGCCGTCGTGAGTAAGCCAGATGAGGTGAAAGGAGAAGAAATCGTTGCCTTTGTCACCCTAGAAGGGACGATAACACCCAGCGAGGCGTTGAACAAGGAACTCAAGCAGCACGTCGTCAATGAAATTGGGGCGATCGCGCGTCCTGGCGAAATTCGCTTTACCGATTCCCTACCCAAAACCCGTTCGGGGAAAATCATGCGGCGGTTACTCCGTTCTCTAGCCGCAGGTGAAGAAGTTTCTGGGGATACTTCCACTCTAGAAGATCGTAGCGTGTTGGATAAATTAAGGGAAGGCGCTTAGAAAACCGGCTTATGTAGAGACGTTACATGTAATGTCTCTACACCCGACTCCCGATTCTTGTACGGGCGAGTTCATTAAGATACTTCACTACTGACAGAGATGTTAGGTGAACTCGCCCTTATAACTCCGGCATTAACTAAACATCCTCCGATCGATACTTTTCGGATCGCGGCTAGAGACGAAATTATCTAAATTTTCGTCCGATTCTAAACGACCTTCAACTAAGTTAATAATGCGATCGGCTACATCTAAAATACTATTGTCGTGGGTGACAATTAAAATCGTGCAGCCCTGTTCCTTGGCAAGTTTTTGCATCAACATCACAACTTCGCGCCCCGACTTTTTATCTAAGGCAGCAGTGGGTTCGTCTGCTAAAATTAGTCGCGGTTGATTGACTAAAGCACGGGCGATCGCGACTCTTTGTTTTTGTCCTCCTGATAAAGCATTGGGTTTATAATCGACGCGGTTGGCTAAACCCAATTGACTCAACATTTCTACTGCTAATTTGCGCTTTTCTCGCCAGTTATTTGTTAATTCCACAGCCATTTCTACATTTTGCGAGGCAGTCAGAGATTCAAATAAATTGTGTGCTTGGAAGATAAAACCAATATTCCGTCGTATTTCTACCAATTGAGATTTATGCAGTCCGACTAATTCTTTTTCTAATACTAATAAATTCCCTTCATGAGCCGATCGCAACGCTCCAATTAAACTCAAAAGAGTTGTTTTCCCCGAACCCGATGGACCAGTCATAATCACGATTTGTCCCTTGGGTAGATCGAGATTGATGTCAGACAATACCTGGGTACGTAAATCGCCCTGCCCAAAATAATAATTGAGTCGGCGAATTATAACAGCAAATTTATCTGTCATAAGCTGTCACGTATAGCAGGGAGTCGGGAGTCGGGAGTCGGGAGTCGGCAATAGAAAAATTTTGACTTTTGACTTTTAACTTTTGACTTACTTATCTTTCTCACGAACCAAATACCTCCGCCGGATCTGTCGCTTGAACTTTACGCACGGCGATCGCGCCCGAAATTAAACACATAATAAAGGTAGCAATCAGAATATTGATTGCTCGTTCCCAAGTCATTTGCATTAACAAACCTGTAGAATTAGCTGTCAAACTATACAGTCCCAAACTGATAAAAAATCCTGGGACAAAGCCAAAAAACACGAGAATCACCGATTCCTGCAACACGATTCCTAGCAGGTGAAAATTAGAATAACCGATCGCTTTGAGCGTGGCATATTCTGCCCAATGTTCTGCTACATCCGTATACAAAATTTGATAAACCAAAATAATCCCGACAAAAAAACCCATCGTTGTTAGCAGCGAAAACACAAAGCCAATTGCCGTATTTTCTTGCCAGTAGCTTAATTCTTTTTGCACGAACTCGGCTTTCGTCCACACGGCGACATCTTGCGGTAGTTGCTGGCGCAGTGCAGATGCGATCGCATCGACATCGGCATTTTCCGCCACTTTCAACAGTCCGATATCGACAGTATTGAGCGTGCGGCTGTCTTCCTCTGGAGCCAAGTTAGCAAAATAGCGCAAAAAATTTTGGTCGCTGATGACGACATTGCCATTTCCAGAAGCAAAGTCCGTTCCCAAACTAAAAGTACCCACCAACCGAATTTGCTGTTCTGACAACTCGGTGACTGTACCAGGAGCGATCGATCCCACTTCCGATCGCGATTGGTCGTCAATGAGTGCCGTCCAAGGTAGCTTCAACGCCTCCCGATGTTGTAAAATTCCAGGCAGAGGCAATACAGGGTCATCTGGGTTGAAAGCAATGACCCGCAATGGTCTGATCGTTTTCGTTTGAGGATTTTTTCAATCGCCTGTAGTCGTGTAAAAAGGATAGGCAGCGACTACACCCTCAAAAGTCTGTGCTTGATAAAGTCGTCTGCGGGCAAATTGCTCTGGTACGAACATATTGTACTTGAGCCGATTGACGATCAGAATTTCTCCATTGAGCCGTTTTAGCAGTTGTACTAGGCTGTCGTACAAAGCATTTTCAAACCCTTGAAAGATAAACATCAACAACACGGCAAAAGAGACTCCTGCAACGGCGGTCAACAAGCGGCGCTTTTCGTGAGTCAGATTGAACCAAGCCAAAGGAGTGTGACGGGGGGGAAGCATGACTAGGGGTGAGGGAGAGAAGAGAGCTGAGGGAGAGAAGAGAGCTGAGGGAGAGAAGAGAGCTGAGGGAGAGAAGAGAGCAATTCTAGTTCCCCTAGCCACTAGCCACTAGCCACTCTCCCGACTCCCGACTCCCTAAAAAACTTCGGCGGGATCGGCGTTGATGACTTTTTGCAGGGAAACTAAGCCGGAGATGGTACACATGAGGATCGTTAGTAGCAGCACGAAAATAGCGCGTTCGAGTTCCATGGCGATGGGTAGACCTCCACTGGTGGCTTTTAAGGTGAGATCGTATAGACCAAGGGAGATGGCGAAGCCTGGAATGTAACCTAGAAGAGCAAGAATAATGGGACTTTAAAACTTTCTAAGCCCAAATATAGCCGAACTTAGCTCTGTGAGAGGCAAATACATCAACATGCTCATTAAGCCAGCGGACCAAACGAAACTCGACTGCGGTGCGGAATGCCTCCAATGCTTCGGCAAAGGTTTGTAAGGGTTTGGTTGCCCAACGTCTGCGGAATCCGCCGGTCAACTGATGCCAAAGGATGAAGGTGTAAGCGATGAACACTAAAACCCAATGACGCTTCATACTCAGAGCATCCCGAACTTGATACTCACTCAAACCCAACCAGCCCTTGGCTTCTCGATAGAAGACCTCCACCCAGTTGCGAGCAGAATATGTTTGAGCTACCCAAGCCGCACTGACTTGGTTGTCAGAGGCATTGGTGAGAAAGTAATCCACCTCCGTCGCTTGCTCGAAACTAGAGGCATTGAGTTGAATCGCCAGCCAGCGAGTGCCTTCGAGCTTCGGAACGTGAACTGGTAACAGCGCCACCCAAACTGTCCGGGGCTGCTCCAGATTGAGTTGCACAGGTGTGAACTGCTCCACTGCCAAGGTTTGAGCAATAGCTTCTAATCCCTGCTTACGAGCAGACTCATCACCTGATGTTTGAGCAGTAACTTGGCGGTTTTTGGCGATTGCTGCCACGTAAGTTAGGTTTCTCGACTCCAACTGCTTGAGAAAAGGCGTGTTATTACCGTAGCCTGCATCAATTACAGTCACACCCGGTCGATAACCGCGCTTCAAGCATTGGTCAACCAAGTCTAGAGCCAGGTCAGGTTTTTTCTGGAAGTTGGGGTCTGCCTTGCCTTGCTCGAATAAACTTGCGTGTTGATAGAGTGCAACATCTAACGGCAGACGTCGCACTCCATCATACAAGTAGGTAGTCAGCAGCACAATACCATTGTCAGTCTTGCCAATCTCCCCAATGTACTGCCGTCCTACCCCATCAGTAGCCGCACCACTTTTGCGATGTCCCGAATCATCTACAATCAATGTGAAACCTTGACTCGGGGTCGTCTGGCGACACTGGTGCATCACCTCCAACCGCCGATTATTTAGCTTGACTTCATCCCAAGGGGCATTGTTGAGAAAATGTCTGAGGCTGTTGTAGGAGCCATCTACTGTATTTGTGACCAGTTGGCTCAGGTTTTTGCGCTGACTCTCACCCAGCAGTCCCCCTAGATAAACACGAAATTCCTGCCGCTGCTTCTGACGCGAAAATACATCATCAAACCGACGACACCAGTTCTCAAAGCACTGCGGCATCGCTGCTGGTACTTGATCTTTCACCTTACGTTGCTCCTGTCGAGACTGACGTAAAACGCAACTCCTACCCGCATTCTAGCTCAATTTGCTCCATCTTTCTTACAAAGTCCCACTAATTGCTTCTTGAATGACGATCGCGCATAAAACTCGGCTGCGATAACCCATTGCTTTGAGGGTGGCATATTGCCGTAAGTGGCTGGAAACATCGGTATAGAGAATTTGATAGACGATGACGACACCGACAATACAGGAGACAATCACCCCCATGCCAAAGATAAAGCCCGTGGAAGTTGCCCCAATCCAGTACTCGCGATCGCGATCGATGATTTCTGCTTTCGTAATCACTTCGACATCTTTGGGTAAAATTCGCTGCAAGTCCTTGACAACTGTATCGATATCTGCATCCGATCGCAGTTTCACTAGTCCTAAACTGACGCGGTTGAGTGGAAAGGGATCGAAATAGCGGCGAAAGTTTTGATCGCTCATAATTAACGTGCCATCAGCAGCAAATCCACCGCCGAAGGTGTATTGACCACCAATTGTCACTTTTCTGCCAATTCCTCTCGATCTGGCTTCTGTCGTCGTGCCAATTTTTTGCGTCCCGTATTCAGGGCGGGAAAGGCGATCGTATAGAACGGTATCTGGACGCAGTAGCGCGGCTCGATTTGCCGGAGAATCCAATTCTGGAATTAAAAATACCGGATCGCTGGGGTTAATGCCAAAGGCAAAGATCGCTCGGCTGAGGCGAGTTTCGGGGTTGCGCCATTGGAGATAACCTAAATAAAGTGGCATAGCTCTTTCTACGCCGTTAACTCCTCGTGCTTGATAGATCCGCTCGATTGCAAAGGGTTTGGTACTGCTAATTTCTAAAGCTAAAGGCGATCGCAGATAGATATCAGCATTAATTTGCTCGTACATTTGGCTGGCAGATTTTGCCAGAGAACCCAAAAAACCCAAGTTCATAAATACGAGAATGACCGCAAAAGCAACTCCGGCGATCGCGACAACTAACCGCGTCTTTTCGTGTGCCAAATTCAACCAGGCGATCGGAGTCCTCATCTTCAGTGACCAGTGACCAGTGACCAGTGACCAGTTTTTTTTGATTTTTGCATTTGCGTGAAAGACACTAACTGCTGTTATTTCACGTCAATTTTCACGTCTACCTGTAAATTGGTCAGAGCTGCTACTGTTTGGCGATCGTCCAAAAGCACTCTCACTTCTACCACCCGTGCATCGGCATTAGCCGCCGGATCGTCATCGAGAACGTTATTTTTAAAGATCTGCCAGCCAATTTCCGAGACTTTTCCAGTTATTGGTTTAGCAAAAGCACCATTACAACTGGTAATCGTTGCCTTTTGCCCGACTTTTACCAACCCCACATCAGATTCATACACCTCAGCCACGGCATACATCCGGCGCGTATCTCCCATTTCCACAATCCCATCATCGGCGATCGCCTCCCCAGGATAGGCAAAAACCCGTAGAATTCTCCCAGTTCTGGGAGCGCGAATAATTGTCCGCTGCAACCGTGCTTCGGCTAATTCCAGATTTTGTGCTGCCGATCGCGCTGCCGCTTGGACTTGCGTTAATGGTAGATTTGCTTGCTCTGACTTCAGTTGAGTCTCAGCATTGCCTAGATTCGCTTTCACGGCATTTTCCAGCCGAATCAAGGATGCTTTGGCGTTGTTGAGTTGTTCCTGCAAGCTACGTGTCTGACTGACTTGCCGATCTAATTCTTGCTTGGCGATCGCGCCTTCTTGATAAAGGTTTTGGTTGCGTTGTAAGTCAGTTTGTGCTAAAGCTAACTCTGCTTCTATCTGCCGAACAGTTGCTCTTTGCGCCTCTACCTCAAAAGTTCCGGGGCGATCGACCTGTTGAATTCGCGTTTGAGCTTCTTTGATTTGGGCTTGAGCGTATGCAGTTGATGCTTTTAGCCTCTCCTGCGCTTCAGCTAATTGACTAGCAGCATAATTTCTTTCCGCCAGCCTCTCATCGTAACTTTCTAAATAAGCAATAATCGCCCCTACCTTGACAAAGTCGCCGCGTGAGACTAGTAATTTGCCAATTCGTTCGCCATTAGGACCACTGACGCGAATTGCTTCCCCTTCCGGTTCTAGTCGTCCGAGAGCAACAACTGTTACCTTTTGAGGTAGAGGTGCAGGAGTCTGAGATGCTGTTGGTTTAGCTCGGTCAGAATTTCTTAACTGAGTAACTCCGACACCAATTAAACCGAGCGCGATCGCCCCCGCAGTCACACCTATAATCCAACCCCGTCTGGGCTTTAACTCCTTGAAAATCATAATCTCGACATCCGCCGATGTAATTTGTTTTAGCGTTCCCTCTTTACTACCTCAACAGTGACAACAACCTCTCTTATCGAGCTAATCGCCATGCTACTACCGACATACTTCGCAGTCCATTATTTCTGACTCGTAGTTTATAATTTGTCATTTGTATGAGTTGTTGGTAATGGGTAATAGGTAATCGGTAGTTGGTAGTTACTCCTCTGCTTCCTCTGCTCCCCTGCTCTCTTCCTCCTGCTCCCTACTCCCTGCTCCCTGCTCCCTATTTATGTTCCAAACCACTCGTCGCCGATTAGCACTTTGGTATACAGCCGTTACTGCTATCCTACTGCTCCTATTTGCCAGTGGGATGTATTGGTACGTCCGTAATACCCTGATCGAACGGATTGACGATACCTTAAATCATGTCGTAGAAATTGTGGGGCGATCGCTGGTCATCGAACCAATTTCCCCAGAAAGTGGACAACGGTTAAATATTGAAGCTTCTTTTCGAGATAATGCCGATACAGTTGATGACGATCGCATCGATTTAGAATGGTTTAGCCCTACTGGAGAACTACTCTGGTCAACCTTTACGGAACCTTTAGATATTCCCCTACATCCCAACCGCACGGGTGAAACTGTTCAAATTAGCCACCATCAAGATGTAGAAACTCCCTCACTCCTCACTCCTCACTCCTCACTCCTCCTCAGACAAGTTACCGAAAGAATCCAAATTGGAAGACAAGTTTTAGGATATTTGCGCGTCAGTCATCCTTGGTTTGAAGTTACTAAACCAAGTCAGCAACTCGCTTTCGATTTAATTTTGGGTATTGGATTGATGCTCGTATCCGTAGCGCTTTGCGGTTGGTTTCTTTCGGGAAAAGCAATGGAACCGGTCAAAGATTCTTACCAACGCTTAAAACAATTTACTGCTGATGCTTCCCATGAATTGAGAAGCCCGATCGCTTTAATTCAAACTAACGTCCAAGTCGCTTTAGCAGAATTAGATTCAGCCGGAGGACAAGGCGCAGGCTCTTTAAAATACGGACAACAATTAAAAGTAGTAGAACGATTAACTAAACGCCTCGGTCGTCTCGTAGATGACTTATTATTTCTAGCGCGTCAAGATAGCGGGATCGTTCAACCACAATTTTCTGCCTGTCCTTTAGATGCACTGTTAATGGAAGTAGTAGAAGAACAGCAATTCGCCGCAGCAGAAAAGAAGATCAAAATTTTCCTAGATTTAACCGCACCAACGGAGACAGAAACCGAAGATGATTGGTTTACCCTCCAGGGAGACTGGAATCAACTAGCACGATTATTTACAAACTTGATTGGTAATGCTATACATTACACCCCAGAAGGTGGTGAAATTCGGGTCGAGCTACAACATATCTCTACTAACAAAGAACTTTTTTCCTCGCCCCTCACTCCTCGCTCCTCGCTCCTCTCTTCTCGCCTTCAAGTCAAAGTTAAAGACACGGGTATTGGTATTCCCGAAACTGCTTTACCTCACTTATTCGATCGCTTTTATCGCGTCGATCCTGCTCGGACTCACGCGACAGCATCACAAGCAGTACAAGCATCAACAGGTTCGGGATTGGGTTTAGCAATTGCGGCTGCGATTGTTGCCAACCACCAAGGACAAATTACTGCCGAAAGTACTCTCGGACAAGGTACTATTTTTACCGTCACTCTACCCGCAAGTGGTGATGCGTAAATCAAGCGTGAGAAAAATTTTATCTCCCGACTTCACAGCTTATTCACTTTCTTGTCCTATTTGTGAGACAAGAACAGCTTGGAGGACAGATTCATGAGCGACTTAGAGCAGAACGTCTTCAACGTACTCCAACGCCATCCTTTCTGTAGTGCGGTACTAGTTGCTTATAAGCTTGAGTTACCCATAGCTAAAGTTCAAGCTACCATGAACCAACTCACAGATCGTGGCATTCTCATTCCACAGTGCAGCAACCATAACTCGTTTCGATAATCTTGTCTCGATAGTCTTGTCTCGATCGCATAGCAGCGATCGCTTCCGTATTTTTGCGATCGGTGAAAGTACGTGCAGATAATTTCTTAACTGTGAAAGTCGTAAAAATTTGGCACGATCGCGATCGCTTTTATAATTTTTTCGATCGAATTTAAGTGATGCTTTTTTAAGCTCCTGTACCTTTGGCTTATATTTGCGAGTTGTTCGGCTCGCTTCATTATTTTTTGTAATTATTCTCGATTTATTTCCTTATTAGATGAAACCCCGTTTAATGCAAGAAACTAGTAAGAAATTCAAGCTGCTTGTCCGAAATTTTACTTAATGTTTATAATCATGGGACAAAATATAAAATTTCCATAAATCCTCGATCGATGTGTAGTATAAAAGAAGACTAACCAATATAGGTTGGTTTGCTAGACGTTCGTGTTGATAAATGGTTTTCATCAAATATTAGCTAGATTTCCTAGCAGTAAATATCTATATATATCACTGTACGCCCTCATAGGATAAAGTTTATTCAAACTTAAAACTACGAGTGCATTATGAGTAAACAATAAGTGGAAACCCAGAATGGAGACTAAAAACCATCTTCAGAAATTGTTAACTGAGAGCAATAGTCCTCAAAGTCAGGCTTTACCTTTGGCATCTAAAGCACAGCTACAAGAAGGTGATGAAGGTGGTTTAAACATAGGAAAGTTAATTGCCGCAGTTCAAAGAAGAATGCTTGTAGTTGCGAGTGTAGCAACCACAGTTGCAGCCGCGGCAGTAGTTTATGGTTTACTAAGTAAACCAGTCTATGAAGGCAAATTTGATTTACTGCTCGAACCTATAACTGCTGAGAATAAGCTATCAATATCTCCTCTCAACGAAATCAAAACCGAACAGAGAACTATTAATGAAACTGAAATTAAGGTATTACAGAGTCCAAAAATCATGACTCCTGTTGCCAAGCAAGTATTAACGCAGTATCCAAATACCGATCTGACCAAGCTCAAGTTTGAACGACTGCCAAATACTAATATTATTTCAGTAACTTACCGAGATCCAAATCCAGAAAAAATTAAGTACGTAATGGATCTTCTTTCTAAAGCTTATTTAGTTTATAGCTTAGAAGAGCGTCGGTCTGACGTGCGAATGGGACTTCAATTTATCGAGGAACAGTTACCAAAGTTACGACAGCAAGTTGAATCTTTACAAGAAAGACTCCAAACATTTCGACAAAAATATGACTTAATCGATACGGAAGGGCAAGGTAGACAGCTAACCGATCGACTGAATCAAATAACACTGCAACGGCGAGAAACGCAGACTCAATTAGCCAGAACTCGCGCCCTCTACAATGCATTGCAGCAGCAGTTACAAATGCGATCGCCAGAAGCAGCAGTCGTCACAGCCTTGAGTGAAGCACCCCGCTATCAAGCATTGTTAAACCAACTGCAACAGATCCAAACCAGGATTGCCGTTACAGCAGCGCAATATCGGGAAGATAGTCCTACAGTTCAGGCACTGCGATCGCAGGAACAAAATCTACTCCCCTTGGTAGAACAGGAAAGAAGAGCCATCTTAGGCAAGAATATACAAGTATCAAGACAACTGCCAGCCTTTGCCTCTACCAATACTATTCGCCAGCAACAAACACAGCAACTTTTAGAGGCGGCTAACCAGATTCAAACCTTAGAGGCAGAAAATAAAGCGCTGACTCAAGCCGATATTGTATTAAGACAGCAGGTCAAGCAATTTCCTGCCCTGGCACGCCAGAATGACGATCTCGTAGGGCAATTAAAAATTGCTTCCGAAAACTTAAATCAGTTTTTAACTAAGCGCGAAGCATTACGCATCGATTTGGCACAGAAACAAGTGCCTTGGCAACTGATCACGCCTCCTACTGACCCTGCAACTTCTTCATTGAGCCTGAAACGTAATTTAATGTTGGGGGCAGTCATGGGTTTATTGACAGGTATTGCAGTGGCATTGCTGATTGAAAAATTCAGCAATGTGATTCATACGCCTGAAGAAGTAAAAGATTTAACCCGATTGCCACTACTGGGAGAAATTCCCCTGAAAAAAGACACTAGTTCGGTTAAAGCTGGCGTTACCGAACTCGTAAAATCTATCAATCCGATCGCAAAATCGAGCCAACAAAAGCCACAAACTCAACAGCAAACTATGGCTCAGTTTTGGGAATCTTTGCGCTCTTTGTACACGAATATTCGCTTTCTGGGTTTCGATAAGCCGATCCGATCTTTGGCTGTCATTTCTGCTGCTGCGGAAGAAGGAAAATCTACCGTGGCACTCCATTTAGCTCAAACAGCCGCCATGATGGGTCAGAGAGTGCTACTAGTGGATGCAGATCTACGCAATCCTAACATTCACAAACGCTTGGGTTTAAGTAACACCGTTGGCTTAAGTAATGTCATCGTGAATGACATCAATTTTCAAGATGTGTTGCATCGAGTCAATTGCGAACCAGTCGCAGTCAAGAATAGCGATCGCGCCGAACTCTCTGTCAGCAAGACATCGTTAGAAGTGGAGAGTTTGTATGTTTTGACAGCCGGACAAATTCCACCCAATCCTGCTCATTTGCTCTCATCTCACAAGATGCAAAACCTAGCAAAACAGTTTGAATCTGCTTTCGATCTGATCGTATACGATACGTCGCCACTATTAGGACTAGCAGATAGCAACCTCCTCTCTGCCCATATAGATGCGAGTATTTTAGTCGTAGGTATGGGTAAAGCTCATCGTTCGGCGCTGGCAAAGGCATTAGAAAGCTTAAAAATTGTCGGTAGCCCTGTCATTGGTGCAGTTGCTAACGGAGTGACGACAAGCTACAAGAGCGCCTACTACTAAGAAGCCAGAAGTCGTAGGGGCAGGTTTTTTGCCGAAGAACCGGGCTGGTAGTTCAGACAAAAATGTAGCGGTTCTGATTTGATTACAATAAATTTGTAGGGGCGCACAGCTGTGCGCCCCTGTATGTGTTGTCTGTTGCATGTTACGGCGATAAATGTCTGATTCGATCGCATCGTCTACTATTGCTGCCATTGCCACTGCGGTAGTACCGCAACAGGGTAGCGTAGGTATTGTCAGAGTCTCGGGAAATGAAGCGATCGCGATCGCTCATCATCTATTTTACGCCCCTGGAAAACAAGCCTGGGAAAGCCACCACATTCTCTATGGCTACATTCGCCATCCCCAAACACAGCAACTCGTGGATGAGGCGTTATTGCTAATCATGCAGGCTCCACGTTCCTATACCCGAGAGGATGTGGTCGAGTTTCACTGTCATGGTGGAATTATGGCAGTACAGCAGGTATTGCAGTTGTGTTTGGAAGGAGGAGCCAAACTAGCGCAGCCAGGAGAATTTACACTTAGAGCATTTTTAAACGGACGCTTAGACTTAACCCAAGCCGAAAGTATAGCCGATTTGGTCGGGGCGCGATCGCCGCAAGCAGCGCAGACAGCTTTAGCAGGTATACAGGGAAAATTAGCTCACCCAATTCGTCAATTACGAACGAAATGTTTGGATGTCTTAGCAGAAATTGAGGCAAGAATTGACTTTGAGGAGGATCTACCACCATTAGATGAAACACTAGTTCGAGCAGAACTAGCCCAAATTGGGGTAGAAGTCAGCAAAATTCTGGCTACAGCCGATCGAGGCGAATTATTACGCACGGGATTAAAAGTGGCGATTGTCGGTCGTCCGAATGTAGGTAAATCGAGTTTGTTGAATGCTTGGAGTCGTAGCGATCGCGCTATTGTCACCGATTTACCTGGTACGACTCGCGATGTGGTAGAGTCTCAACTCGTTGTGGGAGGAATTCCGATTCAGGTATTAGATACAGCCGGAATTCGCGCCACGGAAGATCGAGTCGAGAAAATGGGAGTCGAGCGATCGCTTTCTAGCGCTCAAGCCGCCGATTTAGTTTTATTGACAATTGATGCGGCGGCGGGATGGACTCAGGCGGATGAGGAAATTTACCTTCAGGTGAAACACCGTCCGTTAATTTTAGTTATTAACAAAATCGATCTTGCGGTGGTTGAAACAGTGAATTATCCAGCCGAAATTACTCAGGTAGTGACAACGGCTGCTGCTTGCGATCGCGGTATAGATGCTTTAGAGCAAGCAATTTTGGCAAAGGTACGATCGGGAAAGGTAGATTCTGCCAATCTAGATTTAGCAATTAACCAGCGCCAAGCCGCCGCGCTAATCAGAGCGCAAACTTGCTTAGAACAGGTACGAGAGGCGATCGAACAGCAGTTACCTCTAGATTTTTGGACGATTGACTTACGCGGCGCAATTCAAGCTTTAGGAGAAATTACTGGTGAAGAAGTCACGGAGTCAGTGTTAGATCGGATTTTCAGCCAGTTTTGTATTGGAAAATGAATAAAAGAATTCTTCATTTTTGACTTAATTTCTGTATGGGCGGGTTTAACCGCAAAATTATTTGTTCTAGTGTTAGGTATCTTCAAAAAACCCGACCCTACGACTTTTAACTTTTTTATCTCGGTCTTCCCAGCGTCGTAACGTAAAGTACGGCTTCGTCAGTCGGAATGCCAAGAACTTCGTTAACGCGATCGTCAAAAAAGCCACCGATACCGCTTACACCTAAGTTGAGACGAATAGCGGCTAAATTCAGTTTTTGTCCTAAATGTCCTGCATCCATGTGTAGGTAGCGATAAACGCGATCGCCATAGCGTGCTACAGCTTTTTTCAGATCTGCGGTGTGAAAGAGGACGGCGGCTGCATCCCGACCGAGTTCTTGTCCTAAGCAGAGGAAGTGCAATTCGCGTCGAAAGTTTTTAAATCGAATTTGCCGCAATTCTTGGGCTTTTGGTGCGTAGTAGTAGCAACCTTCTTCTAAGCCCGTGACTCCAGATACGGCAATAAATGTTTCAATTAAGCTTAAGTCGAAATAGTCTGGATCGCCATCAAATCCTCGATCGACGTAATGCTGAGGTTGATAGGTGAAATCTAACAAGACCCTTAACTCATCTATTGTGAGTTCAGCACCAGTATAAGCACGAGTGGAGCGACGTTCGAGTATTGTCGTCTCCAACCCGACTAAATTTATTCCCCAATCTATCGGGTTAGTTCTAGTTGAAACTTTCAAACAAAAAGGAAAGTTATATTTATCTTCTAAATTAGTGACTTCCTGTTGCTCCTGGCTTTTCACTACTGGTGCTTCGTCTATTTGCGTTGCTCGATGGCAGTAAGCCAGTAATTCGCCGTCAGGAATTTCGGGATACTCAACTTGGGTAGCAGATGGTAAGGCTGTGCAACTGAGAGGTAATTTGAGAGGTAATTGCTGTACTGCCAAATCTATTAATGGAACGACTGCGATCGCTCCTTCTTGTTCTGGGTCGAGATATAGTATTTGGTTGACAGATGCATCAATAAATCCACCAACTAAGTAGGGACGGAAGTTAGTCAAAGCACCAGCCAGTTCAATATTACCTAGCAGGTGTCCTGTATCTAAAAATATGCGACGATAGGCGCGGTCTTGGTAGCGCCAAGCCGAACGGTAGAATATAGCGGTCGAGATCAGGACAATTTCGCTGCTTTCTAAAGCTGGATGTTGAAAACAGGCTGCTTGCAGGTCGCCCCAAACGTCACTTTCCCAAAACTGAGTGAGAGAATGAGTCAGCGGGTGATAGTTGTAAAGTCCGGCTGGAATGAGTGGCGTACCGCGAGAAATCAGATAAACTTCGGCTGGATATAACCCACCAGCAGAGGGAGCAGAGCGGAGATAGAGCGGCTGCCCCATCATAGTTGGAACTTTGGCGGTGATCCCGTAGCTATACAGTAAAAGATGAGACAATCGCTGCCACCAAGCAATCCCTGGAATGACTGCTGAAGCCTCTGCATCTGCTTGTAGGTATGGTTTGAGATCGAAAACCGTACCGATTTTATACTCTTTAAATGGCGACGGTTGCTTCGACCAATCCAACCCCTGACCTTTAGCAGCAATCGTCTCAGGGTCGTATTTCGTGCGTTCGTGGTAGTATTGGGCGATCGATCCGTACTGTTCTGGCATAGCCATCTGGCAGAAGTTTTCCTTTCTTCAATCTTTGCACTCCAAGAGGCGATCGCATTCATTCCTGCATTTTAGTTTAGTTACTGCTCAAAATCGTGGCGATCGCTTTCATCTAACATAGCTATGATGCAGCTATACTAGGCGATCGCTGGCTATTATTCGCAAAAATAAGTATAAATTATAACTTTAGGCTATGACTTTAATTTTAACTAACGACGATGGAATTGACGCGCCAGGAATTCGGGCATTGCAAAAAGCCGTGGCTGGGTACAAAGTCATCGTCGCTGCACCCAGAGATCATTTATCTGGCTGCGGACATCAAGTCACCACAACTCAAGCAATCCACGTTCATCGTCGCACCGAAAACGAGTATGCGATCGCCGGAACTCCCGCCGATTGTACCCGCATAGCCCTAACATACATTTGTCAAGATGTCAAATTCGTGCTTTCCGGGATCAATGCTGGAGGTAACATGGGGGCTGATGTCTACATTTCAGGAACTGTTGCAGCCGTCAGAGAAGCAGCATTTCAAGGAATTCCCGGGGTGGCAGTTTCCCACTACCGCAAAGGCAAACGCAATGTAGATTGGGATACTGCGGCAAGGTGGACGGCGAAAGTCTTAGCCGATCTACTCGATCGTCCGCCAGAACCAGGCACGTTTTGGAACGTAAATTTGCCGCACTTACTACCAGGAGATCCCGATCCAGAAGTGGTGTTTTGCGAACCTTCAACTCAACCGCTACCAGTCAATTATCGGATCGAAGGAGATAACTTTTATTATGCAGGGGAATATGCCCAACGCGATCGCGCTCCTGGTACGGATGTCGATGTCTGTTTTTCTGGCAAAATCGCCGTAACTCTATTGAGGCTTTAAGAGTTTTATCTCGCGCAAAGACGCAAAGACGCAAAGCATTCTTAGCGCCTTTGCGTCTTTGCGTGACACTAAAAACTGAACCCATTACCCATTCGATTAGACTGGAAGAAGTTTCAGACACGTACATGAGCGATCCCCATTCATTTCAGGAAAACCCATCTAGCGATCTTACGACTTCACAGCAATCGGAGCGATCGCCTGGGAAATCTGCCCCACCACTGGCAATGGTGGAAACAGCTTTTCTTGCGAGTACAGCCAGCTTGATCTATTTCATTAATTTTTATTTTCCCCTCGGTCCCCTGCTGCGGATTTTCTTTGCTATCCCTGTAGCGATCGTCTATTTACGATGGAGTGCGAGGGCGGGATGGATGGCGGCTGGAGTTTCTGGGTTGCTGCTAGCAGTGTTGATGGGTCCAATTCCCAGTTTGCTGTATGTTATGCCCTATGGGGTGATGGGAGTATTATTAGGCGCTGCTTGGCGGCGGCGATCGCCTTGGATTGTCTCAGTTGCTTTAGGAACTCTTTTAGGCGCGATCGGTTTCTTCTTTCGCTTTTGGTTAATGTCGATTTGGTCTGGTCGCGATCTCTGGGTTTATCTAATTGTAGAAGTCACGGAGTTGGCAGAGTGGATTTTTGACAAGCTGGGACTGTTGCTACAACCGAGTATGCTGGTGATTCAAGTCTTAGCGCTAGCACTGGTTTTAGTCAGCAATTTAGTTTATTTATTTGTCGTTCACCTCGTTGCTTGGTTACTCCTCGATCGCCTTGGTAACCCAATTCCCCGTCCGCCCCGTTGGGTACAGGTTTTAATGGACTATGAGTAAGGAGTTAAATGATCCGAATTTACACCCAATTAAAACAGGGGCAAGCGTGGATAGAACGGTATCGGGGTGGTTCTCCCGCGTTTGCTTGTGTTTTGGGGTTTACGGCAACAGGCTTAATTCCCGGGATTTCGGCAGCTGGTCTGACTCCTGAAGATCGACAATATACGGCGATCGCGGATGCTGAATTTTTAGCACGCGGTCCCCAGCCTCAGCCGCAGAATGCCTTACCTCCCTTGCCTGCGGGGGCTTCTCCTGTGGCGATCTCTCGTGCTGTTGTGGAGAAATTGAATATTCCTCTCTATTTATTTAATGCGGGGCTACCCAAACCGCCAACCGTACCGACAATCGATTTGGGCGGGACTCCTGCCAAGTGTTTGAGTCAAGGGAGCGCATTGCCACTAGCAACGGTAAAACATTTACTGGAACAAGGTTTAGTTTGGGGAGAACGTCTTGGTAGAAGTTCCCACGACTACCTAATTATTGGCGAGTGTGTCGTGGGTGGAACCACAACGGCACTCGCTATCTTAACTGGTTTGGGTGTTGATGCTGCTGGTAAGGTAAATA
This sequence comes from Chroococcidiopsis sp. SAG 2025, assembly GCF_032860985.1. Classification (GTDB taxonomy): domain Bacteria; phylum Cyanobacteriota; class Cyanobacteriia; order Cyanobacteriales; family Chroococcidiopsidaceae; genus Chroococcidiopsis. The sequence goes on along the minus strand of NZ_JAOCNC010000001.1, from coordinate 2,660,760 downwards.
GCAGTCATCCGATTTGCAACCATAACCAAAAATGGGAGTTAGTCCAAGCAGGGTTGCAGCGTGCTGGACTGTGGGAACGGATACCTGTAGCAGATCCTGGCGTACTCATAGCAGCGGTGGGAGATCCGATGCAAATTGTTGTCGCTGGAATGGCGATCGCTGCTAGTCGCACAAAAGGAGTTATCTTAGCTGGTGGTACGCAAATGCTAGCTGTTTATGCCTTAATGCAATCTGTAGTCAAGGCATATCATCTCAAGTGGCATTCTGAAGCTGTTGTTGTAGGAACTACTCGCTGGGTAGCGGAAGATCCGACAGGGAAAACAGTTGAACTCGCTGCCAGTATAGATACTGTAACGCTTTTGTCAACTGAGCTGAGTTTTGTAACTTCCAGATATACTCAACTTCGCGCTTACGAGCAAGGTTACGTAAAAGAGGGTATGGGCGCAGGTGGTTGCGCGATCGCCTCCTCTGTCACAGCTGGCTGGAGTCAGACTCAACTCCTACAAGCAATCGAAGCATTGATGGCAAGAATGAATTACTAAGTCGTAAGTCACTACTGACTCAATTAGTGAATTCTCCGTGCTAGTAATTGTTCTTCTAAAGCAGCTATCCGATTGTAGGCTGCGGTTAATTGTGCTGTGAGCCGCTGAATTTGAATTTCGGGCGCTAATTCCTTTTCGCCACTGTGGAGATGGGTATCTAACTCGTTGCTATCTAATAGCACGTCTTTGTGTTCCATCACCGATCTGGAAGCGCTATAGCTATTATTTCCATAGCGTCCGTTAGCTTCTCCCATCACATCTGTTGGCGCTGATGTTGGAGTTAAACGACACTCTGTGAGAGCGGAAGAGACTTGACTGTTGAGTCGATCGACTACCTGATAAAGGGTATCGACTTTATTACTCAAGATCAGGACTTGTTTTTGAAGTGGTTCCATTGAATACCCTCTATGCCTGCCTTTACTGATTCTTATATGCTATGCAACAATTGGGCAAAGTTTACCCTACTTATCAATCATTTAACTTTTGACAAAATTGCTTTTAAAGCGATAGCTTTCTCAGAATATTTACATAAAAGTAAATACTAATTGGTAGTGTTATTCTCGCTAATATGTATTTAGTTTAAGCATAAAAGAGGATTTAAGGAGGGCGATCGCTGTAATGCTACATTTTTCTCAATTTCAGCCTCAAATTGTCAATATTCCAGGTAGCGATCTATATAATCGACCAAGAAAAAATTCACAATTCATCTAGAGCAGTCACAGCACTCAATATACTCAATGTATTAACTTAGAAGCATTAGTTTAGTCACATGCATAAATCTTCTATCCAAGGGAAGAGATTGAGAACGTAACGCATCATACTGAGAAAAAAATGCTAAATTTTGAAGAGTTTTTTACTGTTTGCGTGGGCAAATGGAAAATTGAACGAACTTATCATTATCTACTAGCAGGGCAGGTAGAAAAGTCGTATACCGAATATGATGTATCTACCCTAGAATTAGCGCAAAAGCAGCAAATTCTCTCTATTTCTGCCTTAAATGGAATTAAAGTCGATCTAGCAAGAGTTGACGCAAATAGTTCATTACCAGGATTTGCGATCGCCTTTAACACTCGTTCGGAAACTGGGGAAACTCTATCAATGAGCCTGCAAGCTTTATTCGTACCCGATACCTGCGTTACCTCAGATACGGTAATTCGGGAAATTCCTCCACCAACAGCCGCCGCAGTTGATTCGACAGCAGAAACGATTCGGGGGTTTTATTTACGAGATGAAGGCTATTCCGAAGCAGGAGCGATCGCCGGACGTTTCACTTACCAACCCACGCGCCAAACTCTAGAAATGACAACTTACTACAAGCGTTCTGTAGCAGTGGATCAGATGCGCATTGTCACCCCCGATTTACGCTTGCGTACCATCATTACCTACCAACGCCCTGCCAATATAGAAGAACCACCTAGTATTATCGATTTGGTTGGTTTCGGGGTGGAACGGAAGCAACCAGCTTAAGGAAATGGATCGTAGGTCGTTTTTATTCAGTACGGGAACGCTATTACTCAGTCAGTTACTCGCAGGGTGTAACACCCAAGAACGAGCCAAACTGCGCGTACAATTACTCAAAGGTTCGCTTCCCAATCAAGTCTTGCAGAAATTTCGGACAAAGATGCAGCAGACTGCTAGTCTAGAATTCGCCTCAGTGGAACAACTGAGTAGCCTATTCGATCGCTTGCAATCTTGGCAGCAAAACAATCAAAAGCCAATAGAGGAAGATTGGCGATCGCAACTTCCCCTACCTTCATGGCTTAAACCTCAAAATCCAAACCCTGCTAACTTAGTAACTGTGGGCGACTACTGGCTTGCAGCAGCAATTAGGCAAAATCTAATTCAACCCTTAGATCCGACACAACTATCTCAATGGTCGCAGTTACCGAATCGATGGCAAGAATTGGTCAGGCGTAACAAAGCAGGACAATTTGACGCAAAAGGCAATGTTTGGGCTGCTCCCTACCGTTGGGGTTATACTGTCATTGCTTACAATCGAGATAAATTCCAGTCTTTAAACTGGAAACCGCAAGACTGGGGCGATTTATGGCGAGAAGAACTGCGCGATCGCATTTCCCTACCGAACCATCCCCGCGAAGTTATCGGCTTAACGCTCAAATACCTCGGCAGATCGTATAACACGGAAAACCCGAGCCAAGTTCCAGATTTAACCGCCCAGTTGAATCGCCTCCAGCCGCAGGTCAAACTTTACAGTTCAGATACTTATTTGCAGCCATTAATTTTGGGAGATACGTGGTTAGCTGTAGGCTGGTCAAACGACATCATACCTGTGATGCAACGCCACCGTCAGATTGCAGCGGTAATTCCACAGTCTGGAACTTCACTGTGGGCAGATCTCTGGACAAATCCGATACAAGCAAACAGCGATCGCGCTTTAGAATATCAATGGATTGATTTTTGCTGGCAACCCCAGATCGCTCGACAAATTCTCCTCTTAGGTAGGACAAATTCACCGATTCCTCTCCAGATCGATCCCGACAACATTCAAGCAGAGCTGCGCCCTCTCCTAGTACCAAATGATAATATTCTGGACAAGAGCGACTTTTTACGCCCCCTAACTCCAGATGCAATTCAGCAGTATCAAGCTTTGTGGCAGGGAATGAGAGAGAAATCGTAAAGTCAAAAGTCAAAAGTCAAAAGCCGGAAGTCGAGAGCGATAAACGGTAAATGCTCCCTCAGCTCTCTTTTCTCCCTCGCTCCTCGCTCCTTACTCCTCACTTCTAAACAAAACATCAGCCACACGACAAACATCATGCATTTCTTTGACATCGTGGACGCGCACAATATCTGCACCGTTAGCGATCGCCCCGCAACAAGCTGCTGCCGTTCCCCAGACTCGTGCTTTCGGGTCGGGTTGCTCTAAAATATGACCGATGAAACTTTTACGCGATGCTCCGACTAATATGGGGCAATTGAGAGCGCGAAATGCTGACAAACGACGCAGAATTTCGATACTTTGATGGTATTTCTTGGCAAAACCAATCCCGGGATCGATAATAATTCGATCTGGGTTTATCCCAGAGGCGATCGCATTTGCAACGCGACTTTCAAGAAACTGATAGATTTCCCTAATTAAATCCTCGTAATCCGTCAGTTGTTGCATTGTTTGCGGCGTACCGCGCATGTGCATAAGTACAATTGGTACGCCCAGTTTTGCCACCGTAGCCAGCATTTCTAGGTCAAACACTCCTCCAGAAATATCGTTCACTATATCTGCTCCAGAGGCGATCGCCGCCCTAGCTACAGCCGCTCTAGTCGTATCTACAGAGATCGGCACGGAAATCGCAGGACGCAACAATTGCACTACCGATAGTACCCGCTCTAATTCTTCGGCTACAGGCACTTCTACCGCCCCTGGTCGGGTTGACTGCCCGCCAATATCGATAATATCTGCACCCGCTGCTACGAGGCGCTGCGCTTGTTCTAAAGCGGCGTTGGGGTTATTAAACTCACCCCCATCGCTAAAACTATCAGGCGTGACATTCAGCACCCCCATAATATAGGTACGCTTGCCCCACTCAAAAGTGCGATCGTGAATCACCAAAGAATTGTGGACAACCATTTCTCTTAAAAACTTTTGAGGAACGCCCCTACAAAACGCAAAAATCCTTCCTATCTTCGCGCCTTCGCGTCTTTGCGTGACATTAATCTGGTCAATTACAACCCAAACGTTAGGTTAGGGCGGGTTTAACCGCAAAAATGTTTGTTATCGTACAGTCATCCTCAAAAAACCCGCCCCTACGATACGACACTATTTGTAATTGACGATCCGCGCAAAACCATCTGGCTCCAGACTCGCACCCCCAACCAACGCACCATCAATTTCTGGCTGTGCCATAATTTCGTCGATGTTGTTGGGTTTTACAGAACCACCGTATTGAATGGGGACATCAGGATTGCTCAACTGAGTGCGAATCAAACCGATAACGCGATTGGCTTCCTTGGCTTCACAAGTATCGCCCGTACCAATTGCCCAAATTGGTTCGTAAGCAATGACCAAGTTGTGCTGGTCGATATCCACCAAATCTTTTTGCAACTGCATAGAAATCAGGGATTCAGTTTCGCCTGCATCCCGTTGTTGCTTCGATTCACCTACACATAAAATTGGGGTCAGACCGAAACTTTGAGCTGCCTTCAGCCGTAAATTTACCGTTTCATCGGTTTCACCAAAAAACTGCCGTCGTTCGCTATGTCCGATAACAACATAACGCACGCCAACTTCTAGCAGCATGGGAGCAGAGATTTCACCCGTATAAGCCCCTGACGCTTCCCAATGGACGTTTTGCGCTCCTAGCTGTACTCTCGTACCGTGCATATTCTTCGACATGATGCTTAAGTCCGTAAAAGGAACGCACAACACCACTTCTCTTTCTGGAGGAGTTTCCACCAGGTACGGCAAAAATCCTAGTAAAAACTCTTGGGATTCTGCCTGGGTCTTGAACATTTTCCAGTTGCCAGCAATAACTATTTTCCGCACGGGCGATCGATCTTTCCTAATGACACTACAAATCGTTTACACCAGTTTACAGTGACCAGTGACCAGTGACCAGTTATCAAAGAGTTGGGAGTCATAGGGGCGGGTTTAGCGCCGAGTTTAACAACCACTGCCAAAAATCTGCGTTCAAAACCCGCCCGTACCGGAGTCAAAGAGTTGGGAGTCGTAGGGGCGGTTTAGCGCCGAGTTTAACAACCACTGCCAAAAATCTGCGTTCAAAACCCGCCCGTACCGGAGTCATTGTGAAAAAGCACAAATTGCGAATTGCGAATTGAATTGTCTCCCTTATCCCCCAATCCTCCCAGGAAGGCTCGAACTTTGGAGCCGATCGCGACTTCCAGGCGGGTTGAATTGAGAGACTGATTGGAGAGCCAATAGCGCTTCACCTACCGTATAAAGGCTAAACTGATTGATGTTTTGTGCCATAAACTCTGCATGGTTGACAAAGGGATTGAGGAATGCATACATGGCTTTTTCTTCCTTCAATTTTGCTGATAATCTAACCAAGCAAGCGTATGTAGGAATTTCCGCCTTTTGTGGAATGACTGGTTCTCCGTTGCGCCCGTAATAATATGTATTGAGATTGGGCATTCGTGCTAAGGCAAAGCGGATGACTCGCTGTCCGACTTCCGGCGCTTCCTCCACGGCTCTCTCTGCTACAGTACAAGTATTAGCTAGCTTCACGACATCATTGGGAGAGAAAATCGCTAGTTGTTTGAGTTCTGGTACTAGGGTCAACACTTCTGGTTGAATGATGTCATACAACAATCCTGAAGGGGTTGCTGCTTCGCGAATTGTGGCGTAAGATTTTTGCGCCACTGACTTTAACGTGCGATCGCCCGTCACTTGAGCGACAATTTTTAATAAATCTGGGTCGTAGCCGACGAGAAAGGAGTTATTGGCAAAGGCGCGGGTTTGCAAGTTAAAATAGTTGCGAATTAACCATTTATCGTGGTCTATTTGAGCGTGACGGGTATATCCTTGCAAAATCGACATTGCCAGTTGGCGATCTGTTTCATCTCCTAATGTTTGGCTACCCAGCCACAAACTTTCTGCCAAGCGTAAAGCTTCTGTCGTCCCCGATGCATCGGCAGGCGCACCATCGCGATAACGCCAAAGCACAAAACCTTTCGTGTAGGGGTCTGATTTTTTATCGATTATCAAGTTACGAGTGGCAAAATCCCGCAAGGGAAGATACAGTCTAGAGTCTTTTTTTCCAGCTGCATAGTAAAGGATTTGGCTCAAGTCTACCGTATAGACATAGCCATCAGGTCGCGCTCCTTGTGCTTTCGCCATCAGCACTTGCAACTGTTGGTAAAGTCGCTCTTCTAGCTGCTGGAGGACTTGCTCATCTACTGGAGTTGTCTTCACCGTTCTGGGGATAGCAGCAGTGGTTGACGTAGCAGTTTGAGTGATGTCTTCTACTGTTTTCGTATTGTTGGTAACAACTTCAGGCGACTGGAAAGCACAACCTGAAAGTATTGTTAGCAGAGATATAATTATCCCCGTCAAGAGGGTAGGACAAGGAGACAATGGGGAGAAGAGAGCTGAGGAGGCTGAGGGGGAATAATTATTTTTGACTCCCGACTCCCGACTTCCAACTCCCGATTTCCAAATCTTATTTAAATCAATTTTATTAACCTTTTTATATTTTATCATAGTCCGCTAGCGCGATCGCCTTCCTCTGATTTTTGCAACGATTGGGCGAGCCGATTACTCGGAAAATTGTAAATATGTTTTGGTAAATTTACTAAGTCCATGAATAGTTTTTTCCCAATAATAAGGTTTGGCAAACAATTGCCATAAAGCCAGATAAGCGGCTATGGAATGGAACTGCCAATATAAAGGATTGAGCAACGCATACAATAAAAGTTTATAGTAGCGTCGCCGAAATACTGCAATCATATTCAAATATATACCTAAAGCATTGCTAATACTAAGATTAAATAAAGAAATATATAAAACCCACCCAGGAATTAAATTTTCTAACCAATAAGCACGGGTGGCGAGCCAGTAAATCAACAATACCCACAAGATCGGACTAATTAGAAAAATCAGCACCGTGCCTCCAATTAAAAATTGGTAGGCAAGCCAGCTTTTTAAGCCTAGTTTCCGTAGCGATTTAAGTGGGGCGCGATTGTGGACTAACCATGTTTGCATGTAGCCTTTAATCCAGCGCGATCGCTGCCGAACCCAGTTTTTAAATTCGCAGTTAGCTTCCTCATAAGTCGTGGAGTTAATCACCCCTACCGTATATCCTCGCTTGCTGGCACGAATTCCGAGATCTGCATCTTCGGTGACGTTAAAAGGGTCCCAACCGCCTAATTCTCGCAGGCGATCGGTACGAAAATGATTGCTCGTTCCCCCCAGGGGGATCGGTAGCCCTAAAGTTTCTAATCCTGGTAATAGATAGTCAAACCAATAGGAATATTCTAAGGTAAACATCCGCGTCAAAAAATTTTCATCGCGGTTATAGTAATTGAGCGCAGCTTGGACGCAAACTAAATCCGGCGAACCATTTCTAAAGGCATAAATTGCTTTTTTCAGTTGGTCGGGATCGGGAATATCTTCAGCATCGTAAATAGTTAAATATTCTCCTCTGGCAAAGGAAAGACCGTAGTTGCAAGCTTTTGGCTTGGTTTTTGGATGGCTGTCGGGAATGTAAATAAAACGAATATAGCGTGGAGGGTTAGCAGCTTGGGCAGCGTTAATTGTGGCTAAATCCTTTTCTTCTAACAAGAGTAGAACATCGAGCTTTTCATGCGGATAGTCGAGTTTACTGAGGGCATCAATTAAAATTGGTGTCACCTCTGGTTCGTTATAAACTGGGACTAAAACAGTATAGGTTGGCAAAGTTTGCTCGTCGATCGAATTCACTTCTACTTTAGTAATTTGGTGAGTGCGATCGGCGGCTCCAATTAAACTCAAAATCAATTTGAACATCACCGCGCCGCCAAAGAAAATATTCAAGGCGGCGATTAAAAATGCTAGCGTATGCCACCAGTCAAATGCCAAACCCCATAAAACTATGGCAAATAAGATATAGCCAACAGCAATTTGAGCGGGGGTAAAAACCCTTGCCGCAGAGTCTTTAGGCGATCGCGCCATGAGTTGGTAAATGGCACGGCGGCTGAATTCTTGACGATAACAGGTATCGAGCATTCGCGTGATATCGTTTTCCGTTCCCAACACTTTAACCAGTTCCACCCCGGGAAATTGAGCGTAGATCGCAGCTTCTACAACCAGATCGAAGGGGTCTTGTACCAAAACCATGAGGGCGTGCGGCTTCACCCAAGCCAAGGGGATGAAGCGATCGCCCATCATCACTTGCGGGTCAAAGCGTTGCATGAGTTTTAAGTCGATTTGCCTAATTCCCGCCCCAGCTAAGCGAGAAAAAATGCTCAAACCTGTTAGTAGAGAAAGGACTTCTACATAGTCAATTGGTCGCAAATAATTCAAGCGCGGTAGAATTTCTCCCAATGGCGATCCGGTACGCTGTTGAATTGCTTGGGCTTCCTGCCATTGTGCTACCGTCAATCTACCCTTGTCGAGTAGTTCCGCAGCCAGGTTTTCCTCAAATACCAAGCTGAAAATTTGGTTTTCGGTAGCGAGAACTTCGTAGATTTTGACCTGCGACCAATGGCTGCGGATCGCTTGCCTAATCGCAATATTATTCGGTTCTTCTACGGCTACAACCAGGGTATTGCTGTCTTGCCAAGCGCAGGGAAAAAAACCTAACTCCCGCAAGTACGCTGGCTCAAAAGTTTTGGCAATACTAAAGTCTAGGACGCTGCCAGAGACGACTAACCAATCTGTTAGTAAGATGTGTCCGCTAATAGTGCCGATCAGGTGCAAAAACTCTGCCTGTGTCAGAAAATTCAAGCTCCATAAGGCTTTACCTAAAGAACAAGAAATTTTTGCTTGTAAATCGATCGCCTTTTGTAATTGTTCCGAGGTCAGACAACCCGACTCTAGAAGTTTAGCCTCAATTTGGGGTTGAAAATCCCTCATAGTTTTTTAGCTTTTTCAACTGGATTAGCGGCTGTAGCTGTAGCACCAGGCGATCGCCCGACGCGCTGATAAATTCGCCAAGCAACGAATCCCCCCAAGATCAAACCAACTACAATTAAAGGGTTGACGTAACGCTGCCAGAAAATTTGCCAGCTTCTCGCCCCTGGGTAGTTAACTTGCAGAGTGCGATCGCCCAAATCCCAAATTTGAACTCGTCGCGAGTCGGTGGCGGTGACGACGTTACCATCTAATTGGCTGGCTAACAAAGTGCGCGGGTCGCCCAAAGCTTGTCCTAACTGTTCTGCCATCGCTGGCTCTAGCCCCCACCAACTCAACCACAGGGTCGGTGTATTTTGATAGTTAAAATATTGGAGAATGCCAAACGGATCTGTAGGTTGAGCTTGCAGTAACAGCTTTTGATTGACGGGGTTGAAAATTTCAAACGTGCCTTCATTCAGCCTTACTGGTGCTGGGAGAGCGTGAGTTTGAGGCGCGATCGCCATGAGTCTCCACGTTGGGGGTCGGTCGAGTTGATCTTTGGGTAAATTCGACCAATCTTGAACTGATGCCGCATCTACTAGTTGAGGAAACACTGGTTGCTGCCCCAAGCGACTAATCGCTCCCAACAGATAAGCTGTTGCAGCTAGTAATGAGGGTCTAGAAGTATCAATGACTAACTGCCCCGGTTGCAAAAACACATGGGGCAAATCGCTTAAAGTCCCCGTCGGACCTTGGTAGCCACTCCAACTCAAAAACGATTCCCGATCGAGTTGAACGATCACTTCACCCGTGGGTTTGTTTTGCCCACCTCCTTCGTTGGGAGCATAGGCAAACATCACTTCTAGATTATTCGTCCGCTGTAGTAGGTTAGTCGGCAAAGCCAAAGTTGTTTTCAGAACGGTCTTATCTTGAAGATTGTAAGACTGGATTAAGGTATTGTTAAGATAAACTTGCGCGGTGAGGCGCTCTCCCTGCTGTCCGTAGGTAGGGGTAAAAGTGGCATTCAAGACGAGATCTAAATTTTGCGGTCTTCCCCCCAGTTGAGCTAAGTCGAATTGCAAGGGCATTGATTGCGTTCCCGCAGACATGCGAATGACGCTGTTGCGAACGCCAAGTTCTTGAAACGAACGGCTTTGGATATTGGTTCTCGGTCTAAAGGTATCGACGCTCTCTAGCGTCAATCCCCGCCCTACTAAAGCTGGCTGATAAAAGTCTGCGGCTAGAGACTGTACGGCTCTGGGATTTGCCCGCACCCGCAACACAGAACCCCGCCGCTCGACATCAGGACCGTTTGGGTCGTTGTGTAACACAACTTGCGCTGAACCAGGCGTAGCAGGAGCTGTACCCCAACGCCAAAAGATCGGAATTTGATATTCGCGAAACTGGTAGGCTAAGACGCTGTACAGCCACAAGGCAACTTCGGCGCGATCGCGATTCAGCTGGTTGGGAACGACGAGATCGATTTGTTTGTAGAAAGACTTGAAGAAGCCATCAATACTATTATCGGTATACTGTGGCGTAATTTGGAAAAAACTATCTTTATTGACTTTTAAAAATAGATTACCTGTAGGTATGTCTCGGCGGGTATCGTTGGTGATGAATAAATAGGGCTGGATCGATACATTAATATACGATTCTCCCGGAGGCAGAGACGGTATAGGTAGTTTGACAACCGGATTTGCTAGCAGCGATTTGACAGAAACGACCTTCATCGGTTCGCCATAGACGAGCAACCGCACGGAAGAATTCTCATTGAGTACCGATGAGGGTTCCAGCTTTAGCTCCATGAAACTCTTACTAGGGTCAAGTCCACCTCTGGGCGCGGGAACGCTAATTTCAACTTCTGGATTTACTCCGCTCAGGACGATTGAACGATTATAACCGAGCGTTTTTAGGGAAATGACTTCTGCTGATTGGGCTAGCACGGCAGGAGCAACTCCCATACACAAGCACAAAGGCGCGATCGCGCTTAGCCCTAATTCGATCGCAGTGCGGCTATTTTTCCTATTCAAGACTTTTCTCCTATCGGTCGCACAATCTCTCACAAAATTTTTAATTTTCGCTAATTTTCGATCGGTTGGCACGATCGCCTGTTGATTTTTTGTATGTTTTATCAGTTAAGAAACACTACTCATAATGGCTTGTCTCAATCGACATAAAGTTATATAAAAATAATTTTAATAAGTTGGACAAGTGGCTTACAATATGGGTTTGCAACCGAGTAACAAGCAATTCAGCTATTAAATAATAAATAGGCAGTCAAAGCAACTACCCAAATATAACAATCTCACTGCGTTTGCCTCGACCGAGCGATCGCCTTCCTTGAATCTGTACGACAGGGTACGCATAATAGTCTGAGCGTAGGCTATGGGTCTGCATAAATGTGGGTTTGTCTATCTGTGGGTTTGTCTAACAAAGTTTTCAATTAATTCTTCTGACTCCTGACTCCTGCTTGTCAAAATCTAACAGGCAACATAGATTGAGATCGCAAGGTAGATTGCTATATAACTTTTAATTGGTTGATTGTAAAAACATCACTGACAATTATAGTTCCGATTTTGTTTCCAGTTTTCAAGTTTTAAGACCGAGCGATCGCTTCACCTTTAGCCTATATCAAGCTACAAATATTCGCTCGGTAAAGTATAAATAACTACTCAGGGTATGGTATAAATACAAACAGTGACTCAAAGATATGGGCAACAAATTCTGTCATATTTCTAGTTAGAAGCTTTGCCTGAGTCCATATATACGTAGAGTATATGCATGAACGTGCAGCATATGAAAAAACATAACTACTTAATACATGCAGGCTGGAGCAAATGGCAACAGTTAGATCGAGTATATCGAGAAAAAAGTAGGTGGCAAGTCAATAGCAGATGGATCGATCCTGCTGCCTCCTGCACGAACAGAGGAATCATGAGAAGGGAAGGTCTGAGTCCTGCCATCAGAATTTCCAATCCAATCGCTGGGAATTCAAGGTAAGTAGAAGCCCGCTCCGATTGTATTTCTCTGCTATGCACTTGCTGCACGAGTTGCAACAAGAACCAATAGTTTCATTAGCACGGTCAAATGAATTGGACGCGAGATAGCCGCGACCGATTAACGTAAATAAATGAACTATCTTTGGTCAATTCCGACATGCCTAATCTTTTGAAAGGGCTAAGTGCAGGGGCAATCGCTCTGATCGGGCTGGGTCTAATTTTGGCTTGGCTAGATATGAGTGGCTTTTCTAACTACGACACAGAGTTTCTGGGAGCAAAAGCACTGCAAGCCCTCAATGGAGCTGAACCCCGATATCGGGCGATCGTGTCCATTTTTCCGCCGTTACTGGTCTATTCCACGTTGATTGTTGGCTCGGCGATTACCTTGCAAGCCTTGCTAGGGGCGATCGCAGTCGGGTTAATTGTCTGGCAGATGGGCAACATTGCCGTTCCTTCGATTTGGCGTAGCGTTTGGACTGTCTTAATTGTCTTGAACCCCGCTTTTAGCTTAATGCTACTGCGAAGTCCAGTTTGGGTTGCCGTGACGATTTTCTTGATGCTGCTGATGGCAGTGCTATGGATGTTGGCGAAAGGGCAAGAAATACCATCGCTACCGACTACCTTACTCTTAGTTCTATTAGGACTGGGATTAGCGCCCCTAATGCTATTGCGTTACGAAGCTTGGCTCATTTTACCCGCAGTCGCCTTAATCGTTCTGCTGTTATTTCCTACCGAAGCTTGGGATTTTAAAGTAACGGCAATCTTAGTCACCCTATTCATGAGCCTCGTCCTGATTGCGACGTGGTTGTATATGAACTGGATGTTTACTGGAGATGCCTACTATTTTCTCAACAGCCATTACAGCGGGATGAGATTGGCAGAAACTAAAATTTTCTTGCAACAAGAGGATTTTTTGAATAGTTGGTGGCAGAGCTTCGCTTGGCTGGTACAAGTCGTGCCTGTATATTTAGCGATCGCGGGTTGGACGATCTGGAAATCGAAACAAAAGCTGTTATTTGCAGCAATTTTACTATTGCCAGTCATGCTTTTAGTAGCTGGATTTTTTCAGGGAACCTTTATGGCAGAGGTCAGCCGCTTTGGAGTTTTTTTAGGAATTCTACCAGCGATCGTCCAACTTCAAACCCCAACTCAATTCTGGCAGCGTTCTTTGCTGACAGCAGCTTTAGCTGCCAATTTAGCGATCGGTGTGTCTTTCTTACAACAAGATCGGGTCATACCAGAAGAAGCTATTTTCTGGCGACAGATCTCTCGTCAAGAACATTTGACCACAATTCCAGTACAACAATGGCTGCAACAAAAACAGGCACAAAGGCAAATTGCTCAGGTGTTGTACGAAAAACTTTTACCAGGTCAAAAGGTATTGCTTGACGATGCAGTTAACTTTCCAGTTATTTACATGCTCAATGATGCTAGCTACTTCATTTTGCCCTATCAAAACGAGTTTTTCTTGGCTTTACAACAGCCAGATTTGCTGACAGATTATATTTTGATTCCAGGGGCGCAGACTCGCGGTAGCGAGCAAGACCGGATTTTATCTTATTGGCCTCAACTAACTGAAACTACACTGCCAGGTTTTCAGGAGGTATTTGGCAACCCACACTATAAGCTTCTGCAACGCCTTAGCCCACCATGAACCGCTATTCTCGTCGTCAATATTTGCAAGGTTTGTTTGCCACTTCGATGCTGCTAACATTTTGCGATCGCCGTTTTGCTGGCAAAGAGCCAGTATTGCAAGCGGGCAACGCTACCCGTTGGCATCTTGGTGTTGGAGCAGATCCGGCTCAACTCATAGGAGAGATTAAAGCAAACCCCGCCGTGCGAGAATTAGTTCAAGCTTGGTCGCCCGATTTTCTCACTGGGTGGCTCAACTGTGTTAACGGGAAACAAGGCGATTTGAGTTTCTGGCGAATTTGGCATCGTCAAGGGTTGCTATCAGCTTGGTTTTCTGCTGGTTACAGCTTGCAAGTCATTACCTGGGAAGATGATACTAAACTACCTACGGGAGACTATCACATCTCCCAGCAATACTTAGAAGACTTGGAAGAATTGGCTGGATACATTCGCAAAGCCAATTCTAAAGGCAGACAAACCTACTGGACGCTAGCAACTGAATTTTCCTACTGGCGCGTACCCGCAGATACGTATAACGCCCAAACCGAAAAATACTACCAAAAACTGATGCAAAATCTTTTGCAGGCGAGGGCAGTTATTAAGCGTCAGTTGCCTAGTGCTTGGGTAGCTCCCAGTTGGGGTGGATGGATTGTGACGTTTGATTTTCCTGACAAGGGTAGCGGTAGAAGCATGATTCCCCCTTTTGCCCAGATGATGCAGCAAATGGATGGTGTTGCTTTTCAATCGATGCGACCCAGACCAGCAGGGGAATTTAACCCAGAAATTCAGCGTCCCGACCCAGGCAACCCCGAACAAATTCGCCAGTGTTGCGAAATTTTTTCCAAATACCGCAAATCCTTGATGGTGTCGCACTACGAGCCTTCAATTAAAGAATTTCATCCCAATGGGGGTCGTGCCGATACGGTGACGCGAGACTTTGCGATCATGGCACAACCGAGTTGGTTAAAAACGGTGTCTGACATGGGACTAGATAAGTTTTCTTTAATGCACTACGGTTTGTACAAGAATAATCCCTATAATGCCCTAGATGCCGCAAAGACTTTTAAAGGAGTCATACAGGAGGGAGAATGGGCTTTAGGGTAAAGCACCTCAAAGGAGCGATCGCTACAGTGTTACTCAGCGGAGTATGGGCGATCGCAGAAACATTGCCAAGTTTAGCAGGGGGATTTACTCAACCAAAAAACTTTAATTTCACTTCCCTCAGCTACAGCAATTTCGATACCGACACTTTTCACAAACAAGAAATTCAGTTTTATCTAGAACATGGTTTGCAAGACAATTTGACCTTTATTTTCAAATCACCCTTTGCTTGGTCGAAAAATGACGACAGAGGCGGAGATGAAAATTCAGGCTTTGCACCTCAAGAAGCTGGTATTCGCTGGCGCTTCAACCGCGATCCCTACTGGGCAACAGCCTTACAAGCCAACATCATCGTGCCTTTAGGTTACGATGCTGACGACGATCCCTCCGGTGCGGGGAATCAAGATGTTGGCGTAGAAGTGAGTTTACCCATCAGCCGAGGTTTTCAAGTTGGCAAACAACGTTTTGGTTATGGAACTGTAGAAGTCGGCTATCGCGATTATTTCGGCTCGTCTAGCGATGAGTTGCGTCTCACTGGAGAACTCAGCGTCGATATCTTGCGTCGGTTCGCCCTCGCAACGCAATTTTACGGAATTTATCGCTTGCGAGAATCAGATAACGAAGATTTTTCCAAAATCGGCGGACAGATGCGTTGGGGTGCGAATGACAATTTAACTTTGTCTGTAGGTGGTTTTAAAAACCTAACTGAATTTGGTGGCAGTTTTGAAGCTCAAATTTGGTATACATTCGGAGCTGGGAAAAAGGCAGAATCAGAGACACCTGCGCCCCCTACAGAACCAAAATCACCGTGAAGAAAGTCAAAAGTTGAAAGTCAAAAGTCAAAACTTTATCGTATTGATGCAGCAAACAGTTAAATTAAGTCTGGTGGAGCAAACGCTGATGAAATTAAGCTAGCGAACACGATCCTCTAATTTAGATTATTTTAACTTTTAGCTTTTGACTTTTGACTTTCGTATGAATCTAACCAGAAGACAATTAATTCAAGCTGGATCGTATGCAGCGATGGGAGCGATCGCCACTCATTTACTGCCTGCTAACAGTGCAGTTTCCGAACCTTTTTATGGGATTAATGCTTTCTATCTTTTGACAGAAAGCTATCGGAAAGCAAAGGAAAATCCTCAAGCTAATCTACGTCAAACTATCCGCAAATACCTGCAAGACGAACTGGGATTAGCGAGATTACGCGATCGCAGTAAAATTAATGCAATTCGGTTTCTTGCTGGTAATAACTATCCCTCAGACAAAAGACAAACTGTAAAAAAGGGAGTCAATCGACCGTTTCATTTTGATGCCATGCTGTGGACGACGGCTCAACAAATGGATCGTCAAGTGCTAGAGGTTTTAGACGCAATGATGCAGTCATTAGCCGAAATGGAATTTTATCTCGTGCCTGTTTTGGCTAACTATTGGATCGAGTACGGTGGCATTCTTAGATATTTAGAATGGGTAAGCAAAATCGAGCGAGAAGAATGGTTTGACGCTTATTGCAACCGCAAAGATGAAGAATATTATTTGAAATACAGCCTGGATTTTTATACAATTCCAGCAATTGAAAAATTATTTCAAACTCATATTCAACCCGTACTTCAAGTTTGTCAAAAATATTCTCAAGTGGCAATTCTCGATATTATGAACGAACCACGGGGCAAGAATCGCTATAGTAGGGAGAATCAAAAGATTGAAAACAATTTATATTCTCATCAAATAGTGGCTCAGTGGTTAAATCGCCAAGCTAGTTTTGTGAAAAGGAGTTTGCCAAAAGTTAATATTACTACAGGTGAAGAGGGTTGGTTGAATTCTCCTATAGACTTGCAATTAAATTATCTCAAAAACGAAAGCCAGTATTATGAAGGAATCGATCTAAAAACTAATCTGTTTGCGCCAAATAGTACTTTGACAATGGGAAGCATCCACATGTATACCCATGAAGCAGTAGAATTTAATCAGCCTAACGAGTGTGGTAGACAATTCCGCGATCGCCGTGGTTGGGATTATTTGCTACAACCAGATCGTTCCCAGACTCCCGAAAGTTACGTAAAAATGGGAGAAGAATGGATAAAATCTCGCGCTACTGTATTTGGTAATAAACCTTGGTATTTAGGAGAAATGGGCTGGTGTCGCTGTCAGTCAGAGACAGATCGTTCTCCTCTCCCAGCTACTGTATTACAAAAAGAACGAATTCCAATTTATCGAAACTGGACAGAACAGGCTTTTACATTGGGCGCAAAAGGCGTATTTTTGTGGGAATTAGCAGGGATAACACACCGCGATGAATTTTACGCCATGAACCTGAATCAAATTATTGATATTTTTCCGCAGTAGATGTTGGTAATTGGTAATTGATAATTGGTAATTGCTTAAGTCAAGTATTTTTAAGTGAGGATTAACTGATAACAGACAACTGATAACTGATAACTGCCAAATGTCTACCTATAATACCATCTACAACATAGTGCGCCAAATTCCTAGAGGAAAAGTAGCCACCTACGGACAGATAGCAGACTTAGCAAATCTCTATGGTAAAGCTCGTCTAGTCGGCTATGCTCTTTATCGCGTAGATAAAAACTCCGATATTCCTTGGCAGCGAGTAATTAATGCCAAAGGCGAAATCTCCTATTCACCTCTGCGACATGGCGCAGACTACGTGCAAAAATCGCTGCTAGAGCAAGAAGGAGTAAAATTCAACTCAGGCGGAAAAGTCAATCTCAAAGAATATCTTTGGCACCCTCCGATAGATCTGCTGCACGAAACTATCTGAAGTTCAATCTATCTATAGAAATTTATAATCGTAAGTATTGAAATTTTTGAATAGTACAAAAGACATCACAGCTTGTAGTTGAAAGCTAAGGCTAGATCTAGCACTTGTGCAGCAAAAAATTGTTATGCGATCGCCCTTCTCATTCAAACTTAGCAAGCACCAAAATCAAAGATAATTATTAAACAATCTTTGGTAAGATTGCGGAAGTTTGAATTAAATTTAAAATTATAGGGCGCTCCCCCGTGAAGCTATACGTCTATCACACTCCAGAACTAGTACCTGGAGACTGCAACCCAGATTGTGCGATCGCCGTAGACGTACTCAGAGCCACGTCTACCATAGCAACTGTCCTAGCCGCTGGTGGCGAAGCCGTTCAAGTATTTAGCGATCTAGAACAACTCATGCACGTCAGCGATAAATGGTCGCCAGAAAAACGACTGCGGGCAGGAGAACGAGGCGGGGGAAAAGTTGCAGGCTTTGACATGGGCAATTCTCCCCTCGATTGCACCCCAGAAAAAGTTGAAGGTAGACGATTATTTATTAGTACAACAAATGGGACTCGCGCCCTACAAAAGATCGAGAATGCTCCAACTGTAATGGCAGCAGCTTTGATCAATCGGGCAGCAGTAGTAAAGTACGTATTAGAAAAACAACCAGAAACAGTCTGGATTGTCGGTTCGGGTTGGGAAGGCAGTTTTTCATTAGAGGATACAGTTTGTGCGGGAGCGATCGCCCATAGTTTGTGGGAGAAGACTAGCTTACCAATCGAAGAAATTGCTGGTAACGATGAAGTTATCGACGCGATCGCGCTATTCAGTCAATGGCAAGATAAGTTATTGCAGCTCATGCACCAAGCCAGTCACGGTAAGCGGTTGTTACGCCTAGACTGTCATGAAGATCTAAAATACTGTTCTCAGACCGATATATTAAATGTGGTTCCGATCCAAAAAGAACCTGGGGTTTTAGTCAAGTTGTAATTGATGCCAACGTGATTCTAACTCCACGTCACACAGCTAATTTGTTTAATTTGTTCCCCCGACTCCCGAACGCCAGTTGCGAGAGCGGGGGAAACCCTACGGTCGGTTGCTACAACGGGGGGAAAGAGCGCAACGCACCGACCTCCCGCAAGCGACTGGCTCCTCCCGACTCCCGACTCCCTGTTTTTCAGAAAAATTAAAAGCGATCGCAGCAGCCAATTACCGAGCGGGAATGCTAGATTGGCAGAGATTTAATCTAAATTTCAGGTTAACTAAACTTAATCTTTATGTTGCAGCGACGATCTTATGCTTTTGCCGCTGGGGTATGCTTATTTATTGCTCTACTGGGCGTACCGCTAATAGTTGCTAACTACAATAACTATCGAGAAAACGGAATTGCTCTGCTGAGACCGCAAGGAAAAAACGGCTTAGATATTCCAAAATCGGGAGTTTTATCCCTAGTTTCTCTTTCTCCCAGCGAGAGAGCAGCACAATTGCAAGCGATCGCCAAACAATCTAATTCTCGCGATCGCAGCCGCGCCCGTTACCTTCTAGCGAGCGACTTTATCATACAACGGCAAGGGGACAAAGCGAGCGCGGTTTTGCAAGATTTAGAAAAAGATTATCCCGAACTAGCGGCTCATATCGCCCTCAAACGCGCCCAAGCGTATTCTTTGACGGGAAATAAGGTAAGAACTCAAGCCGCTTGGCAAGACTTACTCCAGCGCCATTCTAAAAGTCCGGTAGCAGCAGAAGCCTTGTTCGTACTAGGAAAAAACGAACCGCAATATTGGCAAGAAGCGATCGCCTTATTTCCCAGCCATCCCCGCAGTTTAGAAGTTGCCCGTTTGCTACTGCAACAAAATCCCCAGCAGCCGCGATTGCAGTTACTTTTGGCGCAATATGACTACCAGAAGCCGGAAATTCTCCCTGTTTTAGATCGCTTAGTCAGTCAGTCGGCGGCGCAACTCAAACCCCAACATTGGCAAACAGTCGCCCAAGCTTACTGGGAGAATCGAGAATATGGTAAAGCTGCTGCCGCCTACGCCAAATCGCCTCGTACCTCCCGCAATGTTTATCGCTGGGGCAGGGGATTGCAATTGAGTACTAAACAAACAGAAGCTATTTCTGTTTACAAACAACTAGTAGCTGCTTATCCCAACGCAGAAGAATCTGGAATGGCGCTGATGCGATTGGCGCGGATATCCAAACCAGCAGAAGCGATCGCTTATTTGGATCGAATTGTCAATCATTTTCCCAAACAAGCAGGGGAAGCACTAGTAGCAAAAGCGAATTTACTCGACAACCTGAATAGCAAACAATCTGCTGCCAAAGTCCGACAATTATTATTAGATAAATATGGCGATTCAGATGCCGCAGCGGAATATCGCTGGCAAGTCGCACAAGAAAAAGCTGCTAAAAAAGATTATCAAGCAGCAACGAGATGGGCGGAAGTTATTCCCCTACGGAACCCCGAAAGTATTCTCGCACCCAGAGCAGGTTTTTGGGTAGGGAAATGGGCGCAAAAATTAGGTAAAAATGAAGATGCCAAAACTGCTTTTGAGTCCGTTTTGAGCAAGTTTCCTCAATCTTATTATGCTTGGCGATCGGCTACACTTTTAGGTTTAGATGTGGGTAATTTTAACACCGTGCGTCAGATGAATCCCGAATTTTCATCACCTCAACGTGTTATTCCACCTGCTGGTTCTCCTGCTTTGAAAGAACTCTATCAATTAGGACAAGATGCTGAGGCTTTAGCATTATGGCAAGTTGAATATAGTAATCCCGAAAAAACAACCGTAGCCGAACAATTTACTGATGGTTTAATGTATTTGGCAAAGGGGCAAAACTTAATTGGAATTAATGAAATTTCTACTCTAGAAGATAGAGATCTTCCCTTAGAAAAGGCAGAGTATCAAAATTTGAGTAAACAGCTAGGCTATTGGCAAGCGCGTTATCCTTTTCCTTACCTACCATTAATTCAAGCCTGGGCGCAACAAAATCAGCTCAATCCGCTTTTAGTCACGGCTTTAATTCGTCAAGAATCGCGATTTGAGTCAAGTATTCGTTCTGTAGCTGGAGCAGTTGGATTAATGCAAGTAATGCCTAGTACAGCTCAATATATAGCAGAAAAAATCAACGTGTCTAATTACAATTTAGAAAATCCCCAGGACAATATTCAACTAGGAACCTGGTATATGGATTACACCCACAATCGGTTTGATAATTATTCATTGTTGGCGATCGCGAGTTACAATGCTGGTTGGAGCAACGTAGAAAAATGGTTAAAGCGTTTCAATACTCAAGATGCCGATGAATTTGTCGAATCTATTCCCTTTGGAGAAACGCAAGGGTACGTGCGACAAGTCTTTGGTAATTATTGGAATTATCTGCGATTATACAACCCACAAGTTTCTCAATTAGTTGCGAGATATTCTGATGTGCATCCATCAATGTCAATTGATGTAGCAAGTAAGTAGATCCTACTCAATCTCTTGAAAAAAGCTATTGTACACCAGGCAAAAATCTGGTGAAATCACTGTTGGAATGAGAATAAATTCAAGGATAAATTTGCTCTAGTCGAGCGCAAATTTAGGCTAATTTTGGTATGAGTAAAGCTGCAAAAAAGAAATCTCAATTACTAGGTTCGTTACTAGCTTTATCTGCTATCATCATCTCTTTGCCTACTAGCGCACAAACTGAAAATCCGTACCAACTTATCGATTTTCGCAGAATGCGAGAGCAAGAGCAGAAAAATTATACTCTGAAAGCTCCAGCTCAGAGAATTGAGGATACTGTAATTATAGATGATGCGAGTGAAGTCAATTTGCTTTTTGGCAATATCTCGAAAAACATTGAAATTGAATTAATTTCTCCTCACGGCGATCGCTTTTCTCAGCGCACCCAGAATAGTACCAGATTTCAAAGTAACTTTTTTATATTCTCCCAAAAACCCGAATTAGTAGGCTTACAAATATTTAAACTTTTTAAGCCTCAGCCTGGAAAATGGAAATACATTATTCAAGCTACAAATGCTACTAACAATCAATAAGATATTAGATTTACTTTATTATCTGATAGTTTTATTTTTGCAGGTATAGAAAGTATCAAAAAAGAACACTGGTTAAATAGCAATATTCAATTAGAACTAGCAGCTATCGAAGATAGAAGTCTGATTAAACAAATTGCAATTAATGCTGTAATTGAAAGACTGGGAGATCGAACGCTACAAAAGCAACCTGTTACATTCCGCGATGATGGCTTAAATGGCGATCGCACTGCGAATGATGGTATCTTTACCGCATCTCTCAAAGCTAGAGAACCTGGAGAGTTTCAAGTCAGTGCAAATGTAGAAGGTAAAACCTCAAAAGGCAATTTATTTCAGCGCCACGTTTCTACAGATTTCAAAGTTATTCGCAGAACTGCTAGACTGTTGAAATCGTTTAGCGATCGCGGTATCGATACTAACGGCGATGGATTGTTCGATCTCATTGTCATATCTCCTGCTATTCGCGTTTTAGAAGCTGGAGAATACTTTATTAAAGTGACTCTCAAGGCTAGCAATGGCGAATCATTCTTTCAAAATACCAGAGTTAAGCTACCAATTGGTAATGTCAGCCCTGAAATCGAATTTGATACTCAAGATATTAAAGAATATTTAAAAGTTGATGCTCCCTACCAGGTGAGCGAGGTATTTTTAGAAGGAGATGCCTACGCTCTCAAAGATCGAGTTATCAACTTAGGCAAAACTAAAGCTTACAAAATAGCACAGTTTCACCGGGAAGCAATTCTATGAAATGGTAGTGCTAAAACTGTAGGAATAGATATAAATAATAATGATAAATTCGATTATCTTGATGTTACGATACCTATAAATTTTCTTTATAGCGGTGCTTATAAATGGAGTGCCTCACTCGCAACAAAAGATCGCACTGTTATCGATCTAGCAGCGGGAGAAGGTTCCTTTGCGGCTGGAGACGCGCAACTAAAACTCAGATTTAATGGTGCAGCCATTGGCGATAAAAAACTTCCTCCGCCATACATTATTCAAGGTTTTATCGTGTACGGTGGTGGTAGATCTTTAAATACAGATGACGATCTTCCCATTTCCAACTTTACAGCAGCTCAATTTGAGGGATTTATTCCAGATCGAGAACCACCAGAAATTAGTTTTAGCGTAGAACCCACTATTTTGGAACCAGCAGACGATCGCCTAGTAGAGATAAAAGTTAAAGCGCAGGTAAGCGATAATATTGACCCAAATCCATCACATAGAATCGGCTCAATTACAACTAATGATGGACAAATTGCTAGAGGCGATCGCTTAACCTCAGAAGATATTCAAATTAAGCCAGATGGACGAGTTTTTCTAAGAGCAAAATCTAAAAACGGACAAGAAAGAATTTACACAATTACGTATACTGCTAGAGACAGTGCTGGCAACTTAACTCAAACTAGTGCAAAAGTCAAGGTTTTGCCAGAAGATAAATAGAGCTAAACTCTTGCTGTTTCTCGATTGGAATTAGCGCTAAATTCAGAAACTACATAAGGACTAAATAATTCTCGCTCCTCCGTTTGCAATCGACGCGGACGCTTAGTTTCTCGATCGATGAATAGTCCTTTTTGCTGTGCTTCTGCTACCAACGTATTATCACCATTAAAAAAGCAAAAATCTATTATGGCAGATGCAGCTCTGAGTTCGGAAAGCCATAACTCTAAGCGCACGCGATCGCCTAAATAGAGAGGATTTTTGTAAGTAATATTTGTTTGAACTAAGATAGGCACAAAACCGCGTTCTGCGATCGCGTGAATTGGCATTCCTACCGCTTCTAACAACTTAGTTCGTCCGATTTCCATCCACTGCTGATAAACAGAATTATTCACGTGACCGACAAAATCGATCTGATAAGTGTAAATCTCTAAATCCAAACAAATCTTCTTCATTTCCCTTATTCTTCACGCCGATTCTACAACAAGAAACACTTTGCGCCTCTGCTACGGACACTTTCACGCGACATGCTTCAATGGGGGGAACCCCCACAACGCAGTCGCTCCTCAACGGGGGAAACCCCCGCACGGAAGTGTCCTCGCCTTTGCGTGACCAAAATCTTCTTAAGTCACTACCTAGTGACAAGGTATCATAGTCACCAGTCAGTGACAATAGTACGAATTTTCGATGACGCGGGATAAAGAGGAGACAAAAGCTAGAATTCTAGCAGCAGTGGGCAAATTACTATCAGCATCAGGGTTTAGACAATTAGGCATCAATGCGATCGCCCGCGAAGCACAAGTCGATAAAGTGTTAATTTACCGATATTTTGGCAGCTTGCCAGAGCTACTGCGGGCATTTGGGAAAGAAGGAGATTATTGGATTAATGCCGAAGAACTGATCGATAATGGCGTAGCAGCAGATTCCTGGGACGAAGAAATGGTAAGAATGCTGTTGCAACTGTCACAAGACTTACAAGAGCGTCCAATTACGCAAGAAATCTTACGTTGGGAGCTGTTAGAAGGAAACGAGTTAACGGAGGAACTAGCACAAATCAGAGAACAAACAGCGATCGCCTGCTTGGATTATTTAAGGCAAAACTACCCTGTGTCGCAAAATCGAGATCTTCCAGCGATCGGCGCGGTTTTAATTGCTGGACTCGTTTACTTGACATTGCGATCGCGCATATACCCATCCTTCCTTGGCATAGATCTAACCTCACCCACAGGCTGGCAACGAATTGAAGCAGCAATACAATCGATGGTTCAAGCAGAGGACGAGGGATGAGAGGTCAGTCAAAAGTCAAAAGTCAAAAGTTAAATCCCTGCTCCCTACTCCCTACTCCCTGCTCCCTTCATAACAGATACAATATTCATCAGATATGGAAATGGCTTGAGTAATGACACCACCCTCTGAAGTTGACACTGCATCTCAGGCAGATGTAAATAACGACATTGAGCCAGCGGTTCAAGAGCAAGATTCTTATCTGAACGAACTGCCTGACGAAGTGGAAATGTCCCTGTTCGACCATCTAGAGGAGTTGCGGCAGCGGATTTTCTATGCCCTAATTGCTGTAGTCGTAGGGGTTATTGGCTGTTTCATAGCCGTCAAACCGATTGTCAGATTATTAGAAGTGCCAGCACAGGGAGTTAAGTTTCTACAACTGGCTCCAGGCGAATACTTTTTTGTTTCGATCAAAGTCGCAGGCTACAGCGGTTTACTGGTAGCCAGTCCATTCATCCTCTACCAGATCGTCCAGTTTGTTTTACCAGGATTGACACGTCGCGAACGCCGCTTAATTGCACCAATCGTTTTAGGTTCTACCGTGCTGTTTGGAGCCGGATTAGCCTTTGCCTACCTGGTACTGATTCCAGCTGCATTAAATTTCTTTATCAGCTACGGAGCAGATGTAGTAGAACAACTATGGTCGATCGATCGCTACTTTGAATTTGTCTTGCTATTCATGTTCAGCATCGGTTTGGCTTTTCAGATTCCGATTATTCAAGCCTTACTCGGCATATTGGGTATTGTATCTTCTGCCAAAATGCTGTCGGGATGGCGCTTTGTCTTGCTAGGTGCGGTAGTCTTGGGAGCAGTATTAACACCCTCTACCGATCCGATCACTCAATCTCTGCTCGCGGGTGCGGTACTGGCACTCTACTTTGGTGGTATTGGTATAGTTAAAGTTTTGGGCAAATAAGATTTGTGATTTTTAGCCCTTTCCTTTCAAAGTAGCAGCGATCGCCACGCCTCCAAAAACTTGAATCCCCTCTTGACGCAAAGTCTGAGCGGCTGAGCGAGCTGTTGCGCCAGTTGTATAGATATCATCTAAGATCAAAACTGGACGTACAGGGCGACGGTGACGAAAATCCGACCCGAGGTGAAAGGCTCCAGCTAAATTTTGCTCTCGCTCGTTTCCAGGTAATTCAAACTGGCGTACAGTTTGGCGCGTGCGCTCCAATCCTTGCGATTGCAGTTTTAGCCCAGTCATCTGACAAAAACTCCGCGCTAATAACTCCGCTTGGTTGAAACCGCCAGAGGCTAGCCACAGCAAGACTTTAACACCAATATCCTCTCACTCATACTCAATTGGAGCGTACTCAAGTGGGAAGGAGAAGGAAGACTACTCAGGTTCATGTTGAAGTTGCTGGCTTCAGCTTGCGACTTAGATTCAGGCATGGAGGCAAGCAGCACACATTTCATCCAGGTGTTGGGGATTGTGATGAGGGTAGGAAAGAGGCGCAGGTAATAGCCAAGCAAGTAGAGTTGGATTTGCTAGCAGGCAACTTCGACCCTACCTTTAGGAAATACAAATCCAGCGCAGTCGGTGTAAGTAGGGTAGACGTGCCACCACCCAGCAAAACACCGCCAAAGACAGTAGAGGACTTGTTTGAAAGCTTTCTAGCCTACAAGCAAGAAATTTTGTATAAAGCTAGCCTTTGCAGGTACAAAGCGTTACTCAAACACATCAAGCGCAGCGACATAGGGAAGCTTCCAGCCTCAGCCCTGGCGCAGCAAGATATCAAACTGTTTGTTGACTCCATAAAAAGGAAGTACGCGCCAATATCCCTCAAGCAACGGCTGATTCTACTAGCTGCTTGCTGGGACTGGGCGGAACTACCAAATAACTCCTGGAAAGCCGCTGTAAAGGCTGTGAAAGTGCCTCCCAAGATGAGGGCTAAGGTTTTTACACAACAAGAGGTACAGGCTATTCTAGGTGAGATTGAACGGACATTTCCTCACTATTGGGGATTTGTCCTATTTTTGTTTGGTACTGGTTGTAGGCTTGGTGAAGTTATAGCACTTCAATGGAAGCACGTCAGCGATGACTGCTCGACGATTTGGGTTGGTGAGGCGGTGACAGCATTGGATGGGCGAAAACCCACAAAAACAAATCAGGCGCGTATCATTACTCTCAACCCAGGTCTACGTGATTTGCTGCTGGGGATGAAGCCTATTGGCGCTAGACCTGAAGACCCGCTGTTTACCACAGAAAAGGGCAGACCTGTCATGTTAACCAACTTCAGGCTGAGGATATGGAAACCAACTCTACAGGCGTTAGATATACCCTACCGTCCAGCCTCCAAAGCACGCGCAACATTTGTGACCCATTGCCTCCAGAGCGGTATGGCTCCTATTGAAGTCTCAGCATTATCAGGTCACTCAACTCAAGTGATGTACCAACACTATGCAGGATTGCTTAGCGCCCCACAAATTCCAGAGTTGTACCAATAAATTCAATTAAACTTCCAAACTTGTACTAAACACATCAACTCCTCACAACTCATCATGTGTATTGAAATATCTCTTTACTTTGTTTTACGTTGCTAGTCGTATTGTTTTCATGCGAATTTGGCATGAAATTTGTTATACTACAAGTAGTTGTTCACAAGAACAACAGGGTATTAAAGGAGAATAAAAATGTCAGTTAAGAGTGTAAGCATACCGGATGAATTAATTGCGGTAGTGAATAAGAAAGCTGCTGAAGAAAGTCGTACTTTTTCCAGTGTAATAACAGGAATACTGCGTAAAGAGTTTGATTCAAATAAATCTGGTCAAAAGTCTGCATAGCAAAAAGAGGGGTGCGTCAACACTCCTCCGTCACTGTAATTTTTGATTAGGAATCTACTGTATCATGTCACACGAAAAACGACCACCAGTAAAAAGACTCGAGCAACAATACTCATCCGTTGCTGGGGAATTTATTTATGGAGAAAGAGCGATGGAACTGCTTATGAAGGAGATAAATAAACCCAGAGGGATAAGAGCCTGGGAGTTTCAGCAGAAAGTAAAACGTAAAGTCGAGTGGTTGAAAAAGAACGACCCATATTCTGTGGAGTTTTACTTGGCTAATCCCTACTAACCCCTAAAACAAAGAGAGGGAGTGTTAGTAGCACCCCTCTCCCTTCTGATGATTTTGTTCTCTTGTGTCTTCCTAAAACACAAACACTGCGATAAAGCGATTACCTCAGTGTTTTTAAACGAAAAACCAACCTATTAGCTACGCAACTAACTAATTCACGTAACTACTAAAATTATGACAGACCAACACGCGAACGTCCAACAATCTGACACAAATCCTTACAACTCTTTTGCAGAGCAAGGAACAGAAGTCCCAACTACAGTTCACGATACTATTTATTGGGTGCTTGATTATTTAAAAAGACCACCCCTACCCGAAAATCCCAAGGAGTGTCAGGAGCAACTTAATACACCAGGAGGGAAACAACCCTGTTGGTTAGATTCCACTGGTAAGACTCATACCGTATCTTGGAAACGATACCAAGAAGCGCTACCAGATTATATGGAACTAGAACAATGGTTCAGTCATAGTAAAGGGATTGGGACGCTAGGTGGCTGGAACGGCAAGCACTACATTGGTCACGTAGATTTTGACTACGGTAAAACAGGTTCGCTGTACGCAACTCAAGAGGAGATGTTAGCAGCAATCAACCAGTGGAAAGAAAAATACCCCGTTGTCAAATCCGCTCTATGCTTCAAAACCCCTTCAGGTGGTTATCGGTTCATATTTGCCTTTGAGGAAGCAGCAGATTTTGCACCGTTCGTACTTGACCCCGACTACAAAGGAGAAAAATGCTGTGGGGAATTACTAGCACGAAACGGCGGACATACCTTGCTCCCCCCCACAGTAGGTGTGGATGGTATTCCTTATGAATGGGTGTATTTCGCGCAGTATCCGCCAGTCGTTAAGAATGCAGCATCAGTTGGATTGTACCCCAAAGCAGCTAAATTCAAGCAGGATAACGCGCCCAATCAACAACCTGATAAACCAAAATCTAACAATTGTATAGAAATTCAGTTAGAAGACTGCCTATCAA
Organism: Chroococcidiopsis sp. SAG 2025; assembly: GCF_032860985.1. GTDB lineage: Bacteria > Cyanobacteriota > Cyanobacteriia > Cyanobacteriales > Chroococcidiopsidaceae > Chroococcidiopsis. The sequence continues at coordinate 2,632,393 of NZ_JAOCNC010000001.1, read as the reverse complement.
AAACATCAATAAGTATTCTAAAAGGTAAAAACCCACTGATTGAACAGGACAGAAGCGCGGCACTAGCTAAACTGCTGAACGATGCACAAGGATGGATTAACTTTCTTGAAGAAGAAGGATTTACTTGTGTTGGTAGTTTAGAGCAGTTAGCTGAAGCCGCTTGGAATACTTTCCCAACAATCAAAGGAGACGGGCAGAAGTGGGAAAGAATCCTAAGCACAATCAATCCCGATACAAGACCAGCAGCAGAATTGGTAGGAGGTAGAGAAGCTTGCCTCAGAAAGATAGGCTCGATAGATGACTTACCTACTGGAATATTACCTGTGTGGACAAATGAAAAAGCGCCACAAAGTTTAAGGTTGGATTCTCTTTTTGAAGACTACTACGAAGGTGCTTTACGTTGGAATTTTTACAAACCGGAGTGCTTGGAATTGAAAGGTAAAGCAATAAGCATAAAAGATTTAGAAGTAGAAGCAGCCAGAGTTTTAGGTAGAGATGTAGAGGTTAACAGGCTACGAAGTGCTATCGGTCGAATAATGCAAAATCCAGAACGCTGCATCAATCACCCACAAGAGGAGTTTAAGAAAGCTTATGCGAAGTATCCTGATGCTACTGACTTCATAGAAAAGCTAACAAAAGAAATACTAGGGTTATCTACACCTTTGGAATTAAGATATGTTGAAGTTTTTCTACTAGGTTGGTGTAGAAGAATATTTGAGCCAGGATGCAAGCACGATACAGTGTTTATTCTGATTTCCGAGAAGCAAGGTAGAAGTAAAAGTAGTTTCTTCCAGGAGCTAGCCGGATTTGATTATTTTACAGAGATTCAATCAATACCCAACGACAAAGACGGGCAGATGGTGCTTGCGCGTAATTCAATGATTGAGTTTGGGGAAATCGATTGTATGTTCGGGCAAAAAGCCAATTCGGAAAGGAAGCAATTCCTGACCAAACAAAAAGATTGCTACAGAAAACCTTACGACACTGACATCATCGAATACAAACGTCCTTTAGTTTTTGTCGGGACTACCAACAAAGTAGAAATTCTATCTGATATTACAGGAGATAGAAGATACCACCCCGTCCACATCATGAAGGATATTGACTTGCAGTGGTTGAAAGAAAATAGAGAACTGCTATTAGCTGAAGTTTATAGAAGACATCTAGCAGGAGAAAATAACTACCTTACCAAGGAAGAAGAAGAGTTATCGCAACAAGTAAACTTGCAAGAATTTACAGACAACGGATTATATTATGACCAAGTAGTTGAGTGGATGAACGGTACTGGACACCCAAAATGGAATAATGAACCATTTACTCTCAATGACCTACTGCTACAAATCGGACTCGACAGTAAGTCAGTCACGAAACAAAGTCAGATGGAAGTATCCAAGTCATTAAAAGTTCTAGGCTTCAAGAAAACACCACTGAAGAAGACTTTTAAAGGTAAATACACATTCTGGTGGTACATGCCTAAGCTCGAAAGTCAAGATTGGCTGGAATTCATAAACGATGTCGAACAAAATCCACAACAAAATGGGGGGCGACTTAAACATAAACTAACTTAACCTACCTCACCTACCTCTGTGGGGGTGGTGGGTTACTAGGTAGGTTAAGCTCAAACCCTTACGCTGTAAATATTTCACTACTATTAACCTACCTAACCCACCTTTTTATAGAATTAAAAGTCTTCAATACTACTAGTGGAAATTATTTATCTGTAGCTAAGAATTTCCAAAATAGTTGGTTAAGGTGGGTTAAAGGAGCTAAACCTCTTTCTACATAAGTGTTTGAGACGTTGAAGAGGTGGGTTAAAGGAGGTGGGTTAGTGGGTTAAGGTGGGTTAAAAAGAAGGTAATTCTGTAACAGATGTTGATACAAAATAAGTCAAATTTTAGGAGTAGTTATGAAATCGTACTTTGATTACGTTTACTTGCCTTACTGCATCCAGAAACAGGCTAATGGAAAATTCGTTGTGTTGAATAGGCACTACAAACCACTAGGAACGCTAAGCAGCGATTGGGTAGATTATGCACCGCATGAAGTGAAGCTAAGGCTTAAGGATACGGAATACCTTTATGACGATGGTTGTATCCCTCACAGCAGTAATGCAGCCATGAAGCAGTATCTTGATAAGCTTGCTAGATTGGCGAGGTTTAAGATTAGCTCCTGATGGTAGGTGCATGTAAGGTGGCAGCTGTTTTGCGATTGCGTGCTGAACTTGAAGATTTATTTATATATGTGTTGAGAAATGCTGATACACGGCGTGCAGCAATAATCAGTATAGTGGATGAAATGCATACGCTGGCTTTAAGTCGATTACCTCAGATAAATCCTCCAGCTACTCACCTCAGCATCACCTTATGAAGTCTTACATTGTCTGCGCTGAAGCTGACGGTATCGAACTCTTTTGGACTGGCGGACGTAACGGCTGCTGGACTATAAATGATGCCGATGCCTATCGTTACAAATTAATCTCTAGTGCCTGGGAAGTTTTGCAGCGGGAACACCCTAGTGCGATTACTGTTATGTGGATAACGGAAATATAGGCGATGCCGGACAAGGACATTCGCATTCAATCAATAAGCACCAAAAAAAAAATTCCTACCAACTAGCGCCGCAGTGGGAACGGGTGGTAGGAGAAGCTGATAGGGACAACACGGAAGTCCTATGTTGTCTCAATCGGATTTTTCCATACGGCAACCTATTTTTCTTCAGCCAATAGGTGGAGTTGTTTGTCACAAAGCGTTTTTTAATTGGAATGCCTAACTAGAGATGCTTCCCGACTAGCTTGATTCTTTTTTGCATCATCTGGGCGAAAATGGTAATCGCTTGTAAATATGCAACTCTTGCTTCCGATTGTGTTTCTGCAATCAGATTCATCAAAGCCGGAGAATAATCCTCCTGTTCTATCGCTACTTGGGTGTAGACAAGTGCTTCTTCTGCTTTTTGCTGAATCACCTTCCCGCATTGTTCAATCAGTTGACCGTGTGACAATGCCAATGGGTCGCTACGTTCTTGCAATGTCCTGCCCCATTGCTTTACTTTGAGTCCATTTTCTTGCAACTTCAGGGCTTGTTGCTCCAATGCGTGGGTAGATGTTACAGCTTCAGGCATAGTGCATCGTAATTAGACATAAGTTGGACATAAGTTAGACACGTTCCAGTCTATCGAGTTTATCCTTTGTCCAATTCGTCCAAGAGGATGATGTGTAATGCAGTATATTCATAACTGAAAGAGGATAGCAGGCTAATCCCGCTAGTTACTCCAGCTTTTCTGTTCTAGGGTCAACATTCTGCGGAAACACAAACAGATTCAGTGCGCCAGCTCTACGGGCAAGAAGAATAGCATCCCCTAAGCGATAGCGTGTAATTAGCATCCACCTACCGTAGTACCCGTAAACATCAACTGGAGTTGTGACATTCTCTTCAGTAGGGAGCGGCGTTTGCCAACGTGAATTTATCACAGCAACAAGCATTGATAATTCCTCCTGCTGAAGGTTTAGCTAATAATGAGTTTTCACGCCTCTATCTATCGGTGCTTAGAGCGGTCGCGCTTAGATAATATAAAGACCGCGACCTTAGGAAAGATAGCGTTTAATCACTGTTTCCAGAAATTCAATATCGTAGGGTTTTGCCACGAAGTCAATACAACCTGCTGATAAATACTGTCCTTTCTCTTCTTCTGCAACCATAGCAGTAACAGCAACGATGGGAATATCCTTTGTTCGAGAATCTTGCTTGAGACGCTGAGCCACTTCTAAACCACTTATGTCAGGTAACACTATATCCAACAAAATCAAGTCTGGTTGGTGTTGCTGTGTCATAGCTATTGCAGTCCGACCATCAGTAGCGGTGATGAATGGAAAGCCTATTATCTCCAAAACCTGGATAATCAATTCTAAGTTGTCCGCACCATCCTCAACTGCCAAAATTAATCCCCGTTGAGAATTGTCAACCTGACTCTCCACGACAGACGAACCCTCCTAACATTTATAGCTGCTAAGCTCTATCTTAGGTGATACGTCTTATGGCATACACTCTATATTACTTAAAAACTGTTACATTATACTTTCCGTAGCAAAAATTAACTCACTGTGGTGCATATAGGTGCAATACCTGAACCGACACCATAAAGTTTGTATCTGGGGAGTTTCGTCGAGTCTGTGTTTGATGAGCTAGTCAAAGCAAAGCCTCCTGCATCATGGGCAAGAGGCTAGCAGTAAAGATTTATCTACTTTCTAATTATGTATCGTGAATAACAATTATAAGCAAGCCTACGACAAAATCTTAATAGAAACCCTTGTCTGCCTCTCGAATATATTTGTGATATTTACTCTACTCGATTTGAAATCGGACTGCGGCAGACTAGCTAGTCAAGAATGCTAGAATAGTCATATATATATGTAAAATCTTATATTAAACTTCAGGTATCCTAAAAACCTGGCAACCTTCTTCTTCCAATCCTTCTCGTACGTTCAACAAGGTAAGCAGTTCTCCACCATCTCCAAGGGCTGCTTTTTTCTTTGTGTTCTCATACTTATTCAATTTTATGCATATGCTTGTTTTTGCATATGAAATATTATGCATATGGACGTTAGAATAGATACATAAGTTGGAAAAGAAGCACAGATTTCGGGTATGGAAGTACAAGAAAGCCAACTAGATGCAAAACACCTTATAGCAGCTCAAATGTATGCTCTAGGGCATTCTAACTTGGAAATAGGGAATGAATTAGGCTACTCGCAAGAAACAATCAGAAAGTGGGCAATTGGTAAAGAGTTTAAAGCTGAAGTTAGGCGGATTAGAGAGCGGTCGGTAGAAGAAACAGTAGGTGTACTTACTTCAGTTGGTAAGAAATCGGCACACATTTTGCTGGAGATGTTGAACCGTGACAACCTTAGCGATAGAGAAAAGTTAACAGCTATCAAGTTGGGGTTGGAGTTCCTGTTTAAAGGCTTTGACACCTTTAATGTCGTTGTAGAAATAGCTGAGTTGAAAGAGATGCTGCGGAGGGCGACAGATGGCAACGCTAGCACAGATATCTAAACTCAGACAGCAAGTAGAAGTTATTGAGAAGGCAACTAATAAGAACAGACCTTGGAAGTGGAAATCAGTACCTGTAAGTGAAGAAGAACGTATTATGCGGCTGAATTACATCAATGAAGTGTTGAGGCAGAAGTACGCAGACGAAAAGTTACTGGCTACAAACATTATGGAAAACGACCCTGATGTAGACGTGCGCGTGATTCAGGACTTTCTAGACGGACGGGAACTCAGCATTAATAAACTCTCTACAATTACTTTGAATGATATCCCTGCTGAGGATATATTCCCAGATGATGCACCCATTAAATGGACACCAGAACAGGAGAAGAAGAACCAAGAGTTTAGACGTTTGTTAGATGACAGAAATGCAGAAATCGAAGCTAAAAGACTAGAAAAGAATCCACGGTACAAAAATCAGCTTCCCTTTTTACCGTCCCCCAAATTCCCTTTTCCTAGCAATAGATTTCTGATTAACCTTAGTCACCTTGACGAAAGAAACGACTCTGCTACAAAAAATGATTTGGTAAATGGAAGAGGTTATGGTTGGTGTGAAGCACAAAGGCAGGCAGATAAACGATATTACAAATTGGACGAAGAAAAAACAACGACACCTGTGGCTATACCTCTAGAGACGGTAAACAATTGTCATCCCGACAAAAGTGTACCGAGACCAACAAAAGATACACTAGACGACTTTGAAGCATGGCTTGGAGAAGACAATGAAGATTGAAATACCACCACTACAACTAACACCACCAGTTACACGCGGTTACGTGAGCGATATCGTAGCTAATCAACAACTACGACAACAGGAATATGATAGTTGGCAACTCTCCATCACTTCTAAATACGAGGTGGCTGAGGGGTGTCGTCCAGCAACTATCTTTGATGCCCTGATTGGGCGTATTGATGACCCTTGTTTGGTGTTGATGAATAAGGGCAGAAAGGTCAAGTTGGTTCAGCTTGATGGTGTCAAACAACTCAAGACCGATGGTTGGTGTATTGTTATCTGCGAGTTCAACAAACGCAATAAGGAGAACATCGACAAGTGCTTGAAAGATGGATTCCCAGTACGACCTTCAAGGGAAGAAGCCTTAAAGGAATATGAGGCAATGAAGGCAAACTACCACAACAACCTTTTTATAAACCCAGCTAGATTTATTTGGAGATAAAGAGATGGATGCACAAGAGAAGGAATTACTAAAAGAAATGTTAGGTGAGCTACGAGTCCAGCGCCATCGCAAGGACTTGGATAAGTTTGAGAAGTACCCACGGCTTCTGCGTCAACTTGAATTGGCTTTGCTGATTCCCTCAGAAGAGGTGCGTCGCAAGCGGTTAGAACTACTGATGACTGATTTGCGTGAGGATATGGCTGAGCAGATTAAGGCTAGCTTCTTGGATGACTTTAACGACTTCCAAGCGTTTTTGGCTGAAGGAAGGTATCAAACCTACAACGATGTACCTGAAGAAGTGAGATGGAAAGTGCAATCGTATGAGTCGCTTCTGAATGAAGAAATAGAACTTGATGTAGCTGCACGTTATGCTAAGAGGCTTGAAGAAGCTAAACAGAAAGATGAGGCATTGGTGTTAAGTCATGGTCGTGTGGGAATGAGTAAAAAACCCACGCCTAACTACAGCCAAGTTGAAAAAGAAATGCTGGAAACCGAGTATTCTCTTAAAGCTGCCCCCTCATTCAGACAAAAACTGCTTGCGGAAGAAAAACGTTTGATGCAGGAATACCAACGCACCCATCGTATTCAAACTAATCCACTAACCAAGGTGAAGAAGTGATGCAATCGATGGACTACGGTTTCATTACCGATGTGGATAAACGTCAGTTCCTCCATAAGGCTGTGAAGGAAAGTTTAATGCAGCGCCGCATACAACTACTCAAACAACTGTCTGTGGCATACAACCCACACCACATCAAAGAGCTGGAAGATATAACAACTTTCATCAATAGCTTAGACAAGTACATTTATACGGAAGATGCCTTTACTACTCATACCTTAGAGGGTGTCACGTACAGGGGTGTGTCGTTACAGCAGTTCTATGGCAAACAGTTAAACAAAAACAGTGAGGTGAATTATGTTAGCAGATAGAAAAGTTGATGGAACTTTAGATAAAGAGCTGGTGTTGCGTCCTGAAACAGCGGGGACTGTGGCTGCTACTTTTCCAGAACCAGGTAAATTTCTGCCAGTGCGGAAGTCAATTAGCTTCCAGGTGGTGATTGCTCAGCGAAATACCGTTGCTAACTTTTCAGCAGGTGTGAACTACTGGAGATTTCACATTGAAGTAGCTACCACTGAAAACGGTACGTATACTCCTGTAGCATCTTGGACACCAACGTCAGGCACACCAGCTAAGACCCGCTTGATTGTCCAAAGTGCCTACGTGACAAACATTATGCCACTAGCTGCTTACGTACGTGTCAGAGCTGAAAGATTTGGGGCTGCTGACCCTGTGGACTACTACGCTTTCGTTGCCAAACCTTTAGTTTAAGGAGTTAAAAACATCATGACACCACAAGAAGAAATATATCAGAAGTATCTAGCAGAGTTAGAGCTACAAAGACAGCGCGATGAAGCAGAAGCTAACCATCAAGCCTATTTAGCGAAGACCAGACCTTATGAAACTTATCAAACTATACTCCGAATCTTCGCCAGCAATGACCGCTGTAACCCCCGTCAGACGTGCATATCTAGAATTGGTGAAGTATCTTGCTATCACCCAGAGACCAAAGAGTTTGCAGTATTCCACAGAGGTGAGTGGGAAAAGCGCAAAGAACAAGGTTGGAAAGCTATAACCAACGAACTCAATTTTGCTATTTACAGATTTAGCATTCCAGAGTCAGAACAGTATCAACTAACTGATGCCGACATCCCAGTCTACCCATACCCCGAACCACCTCACAGATACGGATTTAGATAAGTACAAATGCCTAAGATAGCTAGTGTTGCAATAGATGTCAAGTTAAATCTAGACCCTGCCAAACGTCAGATAACGGACTTCGGACATAGTGGTGGGAGGATAGCTGGGGGTAAGTTCGAGCAGGGCTTTACCCAACACATGAAGAGCGCGCAGAGCCGTATGAGTTCTGTGGCTAATTCCGTGTTTGCAGGTGTGGCTGCCGGAATGACTACAGCACTAGTTTCTGCTGCCGCTAGTGCGACACAGGCAATAGGACAAGTCGGAGCCAGTATCCTTAAGGTTGGTGCAGACGCAGAGAAATCTCAGGTTTTTTTCACAACATTTCTTGGTTCGGCATCTAAAGCAGGTGCTGTGTTAAAGGATATAACCAAGTTTGCTGCCGAGACACCTTTTGAATTACCAGAGGTTCAGAATGCGGCTAAACAATTGCTAGCTTTTGGTTTCAATGCCGAACAACTAAAGCCCACACTCACAGCCATAGGTAATATTGCAGCAGGAACGGGTACTAACTTTAGCGAATTGGCTGAGATTATAGGTAAGGCTAAAACACAGGGTAGGTTATACGCGGAAGACATCAATCAGTTAACAGGGCGTGGTATCCCCATTATTCAAGCATTAGCCAAGCAGTATGGTGTTGCAGAGTCGGAAGTTAAGAAGTTAGTCGAACAAGGCAAGGTAGGCTTCCCACAACTGGAAAAAGCATTGGTCTCCATGTCTTCAGAAGGCGGACGCTTTGAAGGACTCATGGCTAAACTCGCGCAAACCACTGGTGGTAAGTTCACTAACTTGAGCGATAGAATCACGCAATCATACACCAAGATATTCGAGAACATCCAACCAGCTATCAACGCAGCCTTGGACGTAGCTGCATCATTTTTCGATGGACTGCAAGTAGATTTCAAATCAGTTAACGATTTAGCCAAGACGTTTGCTGGATGGCTTGTAGAACACAAAGATGAAGCTAAAGCTGTAGCCCAAGCAATCGGCAATTTCATCACCAACTCCCTCAAAACAGTCAATTCCTTAGCGCAGGACTTTAGTAGTTACCTTGAAAGAAACCCAGCGATACTAAAAGTTATCGGTAGTGCTGTGAATTTGATTGGCAAAGGTTTTCAGCTTTGGGGTTCGGTGTTGAGCGAGGCGTTAACAGCCGTAAAAAGCATAGCTGAGGTGTTTGGAAAGATTATAACTTTCTTAGACACAGCCATTCAGAAAGCTAAACAATTTACATCTAACTTTGCCAATGGTTGGGGTGAAATCTGGGGCGGTTCTGGTGGTGCTGTAGCTGCTGGAAGTTATCACATTGCTGACCCTTACGACCCTAATGTGACTTCACATGCTGATGCATCACCACACCACGACTATCAGAGAACCAGCCGAGGCATTACTAGAGATTTGACTATTAGCCGTGGTGGTAAAACTAACGTAGCTGTACCATCGCCTATCACGGGCAGAATCAAGTTTGCTGGAAGTAAAGGGGATTACGGTAACGCGGTTGTTTTAGAGACATCTGACGGACAAGAAATCATTCTGGGACATTTTGCCAGTGTTGCAGTAAAAGCTGGGCAGACTGTAAGTCGAGGGCAATCATTAGGGATTCAAGGGAACACTGGCAACTCTAGAGGCGTTCATATCCACATTGAAGCACCTACTAACGTCTTAGATGCTTACTACGAGTCATTGCGTTCGGGTAAGTGGGGACTTGGTGGAGCTGGTGGTGCAAAGAATCCTGAACTAGTTAAGTTGTTAGGACTGGATAATCTGAGAGCTGGAAATCAATTTACACAGCAGTATAATGCCGCTCGTGATGCAAATTCAGCCTCTGCACTACAAAACTGGTTGGGTGGAATTCGACAGCACAACTCATTCATGTCAGGCTATACCTCAGCCGCACAAGCTAACTATAAGTCTCCCTACGATGCCATCAACACCGCTGCTGATTGGAGTCAAAAACGTGCTGCTGGATTAGTCCGTTTAAATGAGTTACTACAAGAAAACTACAATAAGGCACATGCACTTGAGATTCAACTCAAAGATGGACTTGGTTCAGCCTTCACAGATGCCATTAGAAGCGCCATAACGGGAACTAAATCGCTAGGTGAAGTAGGGCTTGATATGCTCGGTAACATCGCTTCTAGACTCGCAGACTTGGCGCTAAATAGCATTCTCGGTAGCGCTAGTGGTGGTACTGGGATAATGGGGTCGCTGTTTGGTGGATTATTTGGTGGACGTACTCCCACTTTTGGTATCAGTCCTGTGTCGCTCCCCATTCCTCACTTTGCCACTGGTGGAACCATGCAACATGATGGTTTAGCGTTTCTCCACCAAGGTGAGCAGGTATTGACACCAGGGCAGCAGAGAGGGGTACGAGAGGTGGTAATTAATGCGCCTATAACTATTACCAATAATGGTGAAGGAGCGATGTCAGAAGCACAGGCAAATAGGTTACAGGCGCAGGCATCAGAATCATTCAGAAGAATTGTTGAAGCTGAACTTATCCGTCAGCGTCGTCCAGGGGGGTTATTGGGCTAGAAATTATTAACGTTCTTGCCAGCAATAATTTCTTTCCTGAACCACTTACAACCATCGGGTTCAAATTCCCTTAGATATATGTAAACAAGGTATGTCACCTTAAGTTGCGTGTCAGTATTACCTGAAGCTTTTATTTTGCTCCAGAAAGCTTTAGAGTTCTTTGTCTTGGCTACTTCTGCTAACTCTTCTACTACCTTTCTATGAGTTGCTATTGCAAGGTCTAAGGCTGCTTTATGTGGGAATAAGTCAGCAGTGAGAAGGGGATTGTCAAAAATTAGTTTGAAAGCTTGTCTGTTTATTTGTTTGCCTAACATTAGTTTATTTCCTTTTTGTGTGTTGTAGACTGTTTACCGTTCAAGTTGATTCTCAAGACGTAAGAGTTGTATAGCCACCTCAGCAACGCGATTACCCCACTCCATATCCTTACGTGAAAGCAGGTAACTAGCAGCTTCGTGTATTCTGAGTGCCGTCTCTGTTCCCCACCTGTCATCGGACTCGTTTAACAGCTTGATAAATAGCTTAGGGTCGCGTCTAGTTATGGATTCTACGTACTTCATCAGCCACAGCTTTTGTTCTCGGGTGAACTTGTAGCTTTTGATGATTGAAGCTTGAAGTTTGGAGCTTAGCATTTGGATACACCCCTTCAGTACAGACAGATGGAGATATAGATATAGCGAGTGTTGTCAAGGCTGTAAGTGTTTTCATATTCACTCTGCAAATTTATTCAAAATCTCTAGTCTCAAAAGTCATGGAAATCATGTTATTCTCCAATTATCTAGTTGATGTTTAAGCTGCTTCCGTTGTGTCGGCTGCTCTTGGGTGTGTGAGACTCAAGAGCAGCTTTTGATTTATGCGTCTAGTTAACTTTCTGCTTAGCTTCTGCCTCCATTTCTAGGTGTACTTTTAGACTTGTTTCCAAGCGCTTCAACTGCATCACGATTTTGCTTAACGCAAGTATGGCTGAATCGTATTCAGTGTTGATATTCTTCTCGATACAATCAAGCTCTGTCTGCATGTGTTCATTTTCGTAACTGTGTGCAGCGTAACGGTGAGCAGCCTCACACAACACCGTGGAAATGCTCCAAGCAGGGTCAAATATTCTGTCTTCGAGTTCACTCATAACTTCGATGATTCCTTCTCTAGCAGCGAGGATTTCTCGTATTTCAAACGCTAGAGGAGCATTAGTTTGAGTTCTATCTACCTGTGTCATTGTTCTGTGTCCTTGTTTTTTACTAACTGTTTGTTTGTTTGACTAGGTAATCGCTCACTGCCCATCGCACGACTTCTGCAAATGAGACTCCTTGAGCGTCTGCTATCGCCTCAATCCCTTCCACATCAGGGAGCGAAAACGATATGTTTCTCTGTAATGTTCTGGCTTTACCCCGCATGGCAATTACTCAATCGATGTTGAAAGATGAGTTATAACATTGACAAAACCATTTTGGTGAAACGCATCGTATCAGAAAGGTGACTCTTGGGCTTCCCAGAAGTTAACGATGGTATAGTCCTGTGGTGGAAACACCAAATAGACCACCTGAGCAGCCTCTAGCAACGCCTTACAGGTATTTAGGGACTGGCAAAGGCAATCTACATAGTGCATTCGGTTATTGTCGTTAGAAAGCACCACTAGGATGAGATGCAGCCCTACTTCTGTGTCGCTTGGGTCAACGCTGAGATAGGTGATTTCATCTGCAATTTGGAAGCTGTCTTCTACTTCTGGTTCGTAGCCGTATTCGATGGCAGGTGCGCCAAACGCATCAATCGTTTGTAGTGGTAACATGATGGTAATCCTCTTTTTTGGGGTGTTAAGGGCGGTTGCTTTCTTTTCCAGGGAGTGCATCCGCTCTTTGCTTTACTCTTCTAATATAACTCAAGTGATTAAAAGTAGCAACACTTTTAAGTAAATTTATGCAAAGTGTTGTATTTGTGTTAAATTAGAAGTATAGTAAAGTAAATTGAGGTTTACTTAAGTATGGCAGTGGCAACAGATAAAAGCAGGGTGACAATATATATTCCCGACCACCTAAAGCAATATTTAGAGGCGTGGGCTAAAGAGGATGGTAGGAGTGTAAGCAATCTAGTTGAGCGATTGTTAACGCAAGCTGTGAAGGAAAAGGAAGGTGCGAAATGATTACCACAATTACAGCAATAGAGCCTGAATTTGGCACAGTTGAGTGGATTACTTTCAAGATGCAACGCGCAGAATCGGATTTACGTGAAGTAGCGATATTCCTGTGGAGAGAGTCAGTAGCGCTTGACATCAGCTTTCATAAAGTCATCAAGCAGTATCGCCAACAGGGTGCTGTAATTCCTTGCTCCGACAGAACACTAACTCGCTATCTAGAATCGCTCCCAGAATACCAACAACGCCAGGAGCAGAAACGTCTAAATCCCAGCGCAGGGGCATTGCGCCAACGCAAGCACGAAGAGAAAAAGCGTCAGATTTGTCACGATGTCAAAAATGACGCAGAACTGACCCTTGAAGCTGAAGTAGTTGAAGTTGCTGATACCCAGGCAGTTGAGGAGGTAGAAGCGTGGGAAGATGACTTACTTTGGTACGGGGAAGTCGAGCAACGTAATGAGGTGTTGCCAGCAGGGGGTACAGAAGCACCGGACGGCTCAATCTCGGTAACAGTCAACATTCCACTATCGTTAGCGAAAATTATGAGTCTCTGCATGGAACACAGTGGAAATAAAGAAGCCTATAACTACTGGAAAAACGAAGATTTAGGCGGGTTTTTAGTTTCATCCGTAATGACCTTAGTAGATTCTGAAGCAGACGTATTGTTTAACCCTCTCTGCTGCGCGTTAAATCCCCAAGACTACTTTACCTACGAGGAAATGGTTGAATTAGGGATTGAAAGTTATTGGAATGACGGGGAGAAGTACAAGGAGGATGAATTAGAAAGCCAATACGAGCAGCAAGAACAGTCTGACGAAGTTATAGAAAGTAACGATGAGTTGTCAAAGGAACCACAAGAAGAGGCACCCATGAATGGGGTTGAACTTCGTAAGGAGCTACCAACGCCGATTTGGTAAAGACAGAGTACAAGACCAATACGTTATCCACCGCTGCCGGAAGACCAAACCAGAAGGGTATTTAGCAACCTGTATACTGAAAGACTTCGGTATCAAGGTGGAAATAGTAGGCAAAACCAAAAAAGGCAATCTATATCGTCTAGTTGACGATGCTAGTTAACACTCCAACTCGCGACACCCCTAACTACTGCCCTCCATTTTCAAGTCGGTGGGCTTTTTCATGTCTAGTGAGTATGTTTCTATCTGTTGTCTCAAGGTTTGATTTAAGTTTTGTGTCGTTTCCTGAGTCGAAGCATACTCAATAATTCATACTCAAAGCTACAGATATTGGTGTCAGGTCGTAATTTTAGCCCCGTCATCTGACAAAAACTCCGCGCTAATAAATCTGCTTGGTTGAAACCGCGATCCCTTAACTTGGTTGCGTGCAGTGGAATTGGAATGACAATTGGCTGGCTTGAAGTCGATGGAAGATTTAACCAAGCATCAGCCAGCCAGAACCCTAATGGTTGAGCGATTTGAGATTTTTGCTCGTACTTTAGAGCTGCGATCGCCCGTTTGAGCGCTCCGCCATAGATTCCCCAAGCAAATACTGGTATTTCTGTTGTAGAACGGACATGGCGATCGCTCAGTTGACAACGTTGTAGTTGTCTAGTGCAATCAATACAGAATACCTTCCCAGCCGGACGCTGGCATAAAGGGCATTTTGACTTGAGAAATATGCTAATTACATCAGTCCACATGAGGGCGCAGGAAGTCGGGAGCAGGGAGTCGGGAGTCGTAGGGGCGGGTTTAGCCAAAGATTCACCGCTTACGGCAAGAGATTTTCGTTCAAAACCCGCCCGTACAGGGGAGTCGGGAGTCGTACGGGCGGGTTTAGTGAAAGATCCCGCAGATGAGGCAATATATCTTGGTTCAAACCCGCCCGTACAAGAGTTGGGGAGAAGAGAGAATCGCAAAGCGATCGGGAGCTGAGGGAACAGAGAAGCAGAGGAGCAAGCAGGGAGAGCAATTCTAGCCACCAACCACTAGCCACTAGTTACTCTCTACTGATAACTGTTTACTGATAACTGACAACTGTTCGCTGTTGCAACAAACGATGCAGATATTGCAAAATGCCAATCGTGAATACTGTACTCGCAGCTAAAAACAACCAATATCTATCTGCCATTTGGGGCGATCGATCTAATACCCAAGTTCCTAAAGGAGGACCGATGATGTAGCCGAGCGAACCACAGAGGGAGTTGAGCGCGAAATAAACGCTGCGTTGCGAGGGAGGAGCTAAGCTGTTGACGATCGATACCGCAGCAGGAGTTAGGGATACAGCAGCGATCGCAAAAATTTCTGTTGCTAAGATCGCCCAACCGAGGCGAACCGATGGAGCAATACCTGTTACCCAAATGACAACAAAACCTAATGCCCACATCAAGGTAGAAAAGATCATCGCATGAGGGGGACTCCAGCGCTTCAAGGCGCGAGTAATTGGCAATTGACAAACAATCGCCAAAAGAACGTGCCAACCAAACAGGATGCTAATTGTGGTGACTGAAAATCCTTGCTCGATCGCACTATCTGCGACGGCGAAGTTTTTCCAGTATAGGGGTAGTACGGCTTGAAATTGCGAGGCATATACGACCGCCATAGTATTGGCGATCGCGTAGACCAAAAGACAGCGATCGCTCAATGCTGCTGCCCAATTGCCTTCGAGCGGAGAACTCGATTTCTGTGGTTGGTAAGTTTCTGAAACTTTTGTGTAGATCAGCATGAAGAAAACAACAAATCCTATAGCGTTGCACAAAAACAACGCTCTATATGCACCTGTTAAACCGACTATCTCCCCACCTAGAAGAATTCCGGCATTGCATAATAGAGGTATGAATTGAGGTAAGTTGCGATGCAATGTCCAGAGTGCCAATCAACTCATATTCGGAAGAATGGCATCAAGCGAGGTAAACAGAACCACATTTGTGTTGATTGTGGGCGACAATTCATTGAACACTATGAAACATGCAGAGGTTACAGCGATGAAGTCAAACGGGAATGCTTGAAAATGTATGTGAATGGCATCGGTTTTCGAGGAATTGAACGAGTTAAAGGTGTTCATCATACGACAATCATTCACTGGCTCAAGCAAGTAGGTAACAATCTGCCTGATGCTGATGCCCCAGAAACAGTCCCCCAAGTCGGTGAACTAGATGAACTAGAAACCTTCGTCGGTGCAAAAAAAACAAAATCTGGCTGTGGACAGCAGTAGATCACTTCACTTCAGGGATTTTAGGTTGGGCGTTGGGCGACCATAGTGCTGAAACCTTTGCCCCGCTATGGGCGATCGTTGCCCAATGGCGGTGCTACTTTTATGTTACGGATGGTTGGAGTGTTTATCCAGGTTTTATTCCAGACGGCGATCAAATTGTCAGTAAGACTTATATGACCAGAGTTGAGTCCGAAAATACAAGACTGAGGCACTATCTGGCTCGGCTGCATCGAAAGACACTGTGCTACTCCAAATCAGAAGAAATGCTGAAATATTCAATTCGATTGTTACTGCACTATCTCAAATTCTGGAATGTTCCAGTTCCTCAATAGTTCATATCTCTATTCAGCAACGCCGAAGAATTCCTACACCTAAACCTACATAGTCCATGACTCGCATCACGGCAAAAGTATCTTGGCATTGTGAGGGAGAAATTAAATCGGTGATGACAGTATCAATCGTGGGCCAGTACAAACCCTGTCCAAACCCCAACAGTAAGTTGCCGATAACTAAGAGCGCAAAGCTATTGGTTGCTGCTAAGATGGCTGCGGCGATCGCGCTTAACGTGGCGGAAAGCAATAGAGTCCGACGGCGACCGCATACGGACGAATCACATAAAGAACTTGCTACCAAACGACCTAATATGCCTGCCACTGATGCGCCTCCTAAAGCTAAACCAACACTAGTGGCAAAAAATTCTAACTGATTGACGAAAAATATGGTTGTATAAAATAAGGTAAAACCAATACCTAGTTGGGAAATACAACGACCGATTCCCAGTATCCAAACTTGTGAATTAAGCTGTGGCAACCAGGAAATTAATTGATACTTAACTATAAACTTCATTTCTGACGAAAAACAGCAAAGCTGCGGACAGGTAAACAAATACCTACCGATCTAGGCATGAAAAATTTTTGCATTTGTCTTTCACAAATACATCAATCGGCTGCGATCGCAGCCTCTTCAAGACTTAGCTGGAAGGCAATTAATTTTATTCTTCCAAATTAACTTTTGCCTTGCGTATTTCCCCTGATTGTAATTATCTGTTATCAGTAAAGAGTGACTAGTGACTGGTGGCTAGTGGCTAGAATTACTCCCCCCCTCTCCCTTGTCTCCCTTGTCCTCCTTGTCCCCTCCCTGCTCCCTGCTCCCTGCTCCCTAATAAGCGACGTAAATACTGTAAAATTCCCACGACGATCGCCACGCTAAGGGCTGAACCTAACCAAAAACTATCGGCGATCGCGGCTGACTGGTCTAATGCCCAACCGCCTAAGGGCGGTCCGATGAAATACCCGCCTGCCCAGCATAGAGAGTTGATGGAAAAGTAGATACCAATTTGAGCTGGAGGTGCGAGGTCGGTAATTAATGCGGAAGCAGAGGGAGTATAAGCAACAGTGGCGATCGCCAGTAGACTTAAAGCTAAAATTGCCCAAGCGATTTGACCAGTAGCAACTGTTCCTGTTATCCAAATACAGAAAAAGCCTAAAGTCCACATCAAAGCAGAGATTGTTAAAGCTTGGGGATGAGTAAAACGTTTTAAAGCGCGTGCCACAGGTAACTGAGTCACGATCGCCATAGCCATATGCCAGCCGAATAAAACGCTGATTGTGGTTTCAGTAAATCCTTGACCTCTACTCCCAGCTGGAACAAAATTTTTCAGATAAAGGGGTAGGGTGCTGTGTAGCTGGGCGATGTAAGTTGTAAAAATAATATTGACAATTGCAAATACTAATAAGCTGCGATCGCTCAAGGCTATTTGCCAACTCCCAGGCGCAAACGCTCCAGTTTGATTCTCCTGCGGTCGAGTTTCGGCGATCGCAAAATAGACAACGGCTAAGAAAATTAGAAACGATAACCCATCTAAAATAAATAGCGCTCGATAAGCTCCTGTCGTCCCAATCAAAACGCCACCAAATACAATTCCCATCCCTAGACCGAGATTGTCGGCTAAGCGAGTCACGGCGTAAGCTTCGCGGCGTTGGTCGGTGGATGTTACATCGGCAACAACAGCTTCAGTTGCGGGCCAATACAAGCCTTGTCCCAGTCCCAGTAGTAAGTTGCCGATAACTAAAGTGGTGAAATCTGGAGTAATGGCGAGGACAAAACAGGCGATCGCCGCGATCGCTGCTGATAGTAAGAGAGTGCGACGACGACCCCAAAACTGCGAATCTGAAAATGCTCCCCCCAAAATTCGTCCCACAACTCCAGATATAGAAGCACTACCTAGCGCCCAACCGACAGCAGTGGCAGATAAGCCGACTTGGTTGACGAAAAAGATTGGAGCGTAAAACAAGGTAAACCCCGTACCTACATTTGATAGGAAGCGACCGCTTGCCAAAATCCAAACTTGAGAGTTCAGCGACGGCAACAGAAACGAAAAGTTATTTTTCTGAAAAAAATTCATTGAAGCTTTAAGTATTGATACGTCATACGAAAGTAAATTTTGTAACAGCTTGGGAATTATAAATACAGAAGATTCATAGTTGTCTACTCGCAGCACCAATTCAGGTTACTTACTATTAGCGTCATATCTATGCAGAGACTTTTTGTATTACTAGGAGTAGTAATTGTATTTGCACTCATATTCGGATTCATGTTTGCTTATTATCGTTCTCAACAATCTCGCCGCCGACTCAGGTGGGTGCAGCCAAGAAAGCATGGCAAAAGCAAAACCACCCCATTTTCATCGCCTCGTCACCAAAAACCATATGATAGCGAAGGAACTGGAGATAGCGATAGTGCCATTAGGGTAGAACAGGTTTCCCGCCCGCTACAAAAAAAACTCTTGCTACTGTTACATGGCGATCGTCAAGCCGCAAATAGACTCCTCAGTGCAGCGAAAGAGTGCAATCCTGGCAGAACTGTTCAGTGGTATGCCGAGAAAGTTTTGTTCGATTTGCAACGCGATTATGGCAAATATTAAATAAGTCAAAAGTTAAAAGTTAAAAGTTGGAAGTTAATACTATACCCTCCGTTTTCTACCTTTTTCTAATAGTCTTCATCGTCTAATTCTTCAACTTTTTCGGCTGGTCGATAGTCAGAGCATTTCAGTGCTTCTTCTGTTAAAACTGCACAAGGGTTGACAGCACACTTGAGATAAGGATTGTTGGTAAAATATTGACAGTTTCGACAGGGTACTTTTTGAAAGCGCTTGATTGTAAACAAGAGTTCATCTCGCGCCGCAACTCCAAGTTTAGATAGCATTAAAAACAAAATTGTCCAGCCCATAATAAAGCCAATCGGACCTAAAAGCATGAGCAGATCGGAAGTATTAAACTGAGGTGATTTTGTTTCATTTACAGTTTGTTCGCTCAGCTTTACTTCCCGTACAATTTGTGTTTGCGCTACGTGCTGTTTTAAAAAGTCAGCCTTATTATACATATTTCTTCCCTCGATCGCATTCAAAAATACTGTCTTCTTTAGTAGCAAGACCACGGATACTATATTTACAGGTATAGCGAATAATAGAGTTCAGTATCTCTACTGAGAGTTTTGCTTGTCTATTTGTTCGATCTATCTAAAGAAGTATATTTTCGGAGGTAGGGGCAATTCTTTTGATTCTTGATTGCTGGCTCTTATTTTTTTCTTGTCACCTAAATTTTATGACTCTAGCAAATTCTTTATTTTGGCGATCGCTAGACTTTATTAACTGAACTGCATTAATTTTTACTTAATATATCCAGCAAATACAAATATATAGTTGTGTTTGTGCGATCGGTAGTAACAAAAAATACTTCTCTGACTAACTAAAGATAGCTCATCTTCTATGTTACAAAAGCTCGACAATATCGACAACATCAAGATTAATTAAATCGTTTAACTTAAATTAAACAAATTATATTTTTGTAAATTCTAACAAGGTTTGTGTATAGCGATCGCATCCAATCTGCTATTCACTTGTACTGCACGTGGCGGTTAATGCTACTCTACGAAAAAGTACTCGACGCTATACCGTGTCATCTATAGGACTCAGATTTAATTTTTGAAATCTACGTAGGATGCGTTAGCACGATTGCCTAACGCATCACTCTCAGTTTTTGGTGCGTTACTCGGGTAGAAATGGCATGGCGCTCGACGAGCGGTTAAGAGTCTCTAGTTTACATTCCACTGTATTACGCGAGAATCCGGTGTAAATATGGCATGGTGATTAGTTTATATTCCACTGGCATATAGTATTACGCGAGAATCCGGTGTAAATATGGCATGGTGAAATGATACGCTAAAGAATTGCAGAAAGATTACCAAGGCGCAAGAATGGTTGTTGCAACCCAGGTTCCCCACTTGCTACGGGCTGCTCGTGGAGAAGAAGTAGACCGCCCGCCAGTATGGATGATGCGGCAGGCAGGTCGCTATATGAAGGCGTATCGAGATTTACGCGAGAAGTACCCATCATTTCGGGAGCGTTCTGAAATTCCCGAAGTAGCGATTGAGGTCTCTTTGCAACCCTGGAGAGCTTTTCAACCAGATGGCGTAATTTTATTTTCCGATATTGTCACGCCGTTGCCTGGTTTGGGAATTGACATGGACATTGCGGAAGGCAAGGGACCAATTATTCACTCGCCGATTCGGACTCAAGAGCAAATTGAATCTTTGCGCCAGTTAGAACCAGCAGAATCCTTACCTTTTATTAAAGAAATATTACAGGCACTTCGAGCCGAAGTCGGGAATAGAGCTACAGTTTTAGGCTTTGTCGGTGCGCCGTGGACGCTTGCAGCCTATGCAGTTGAAGGAAAAGGTTCTAAAACCTATTCCATTATTAAGGGGATGGCATTTTCTAACCCGACAGTATTGCACCAGCTACTAGAAAAACTAGCAGATGCGATCGCCATTTACGTTCGCTACCAAATTGACTGTGGCGCTCAAGTCGTGCAAATGTTTGATTCTTGGGCGGGTCAACTGTCACCTCAAGATTACGAAACTTTCGCTCTACCCTATCAACAGCGCGTATTCCAACAAGTCAAACAAACTCATCCAGATACACCCCTGATTCTTTTAGTCGCTGAAAGCGCGGGTTTATTAGAAAGGATGGCGCGTAGTGGTGCAGACTTGATCAGCGTAGACTGGACTGTAGACATGGCAGACGCACGGGCGAGACTGGGGAATAAAATTGGCGTGCAAGGAAATCTCGATCCTGGCGTGTTATTTGGTTCTCATGAATTTATCCGCGATCGCATTTACGATACGGTGAAAAAAGCAGGTACGAGAGGGCATATTCTCAATCTGGGTCATGGAGTCTTACCCGACACTCCAGAGGAGAATGTAAGATTCTTCTTTGAAACTGCTAAGCAGATTAGTTACTAGGAGCGAGGAGTGAGGAGTGAGGGAATTAGAGTTTTGCCTTTAGAGATTTCTGTAAGCCTCGAAGCACTCTACTGATTGAGTCAGTTTTACTAAGGGCTAACTCTAAATCTTCTACTTCTATGTACAATAACCTTTGTGCCAGCATTAACTGCGTCTCTAATTCAGCTAAGGAACCTAAAGCAATTGAGAGAGATTGTAGGTATTCTTTTGTAGATTCTCTTGTATGCCCTTCCGCTATGTTAGAAGGAATAGACACTGCTGCACGCTGAACTGGACTAGACAACCCGTAAACCTCATACTTGGGAAATTTCTGCGTTATCCGATAAACCTCAAAAACTAAATTCATTCCCGCTTGCCAGACTTTTAAATCGCGATAACTATTGATTTGCATTTCATGATTTCTCTATCTACTTATGTATAAAGTATTCCCATTTTTCCCTCACTCCTCACTCCTCACCCCTCACTCCTCGCTATGCGGATATTAATTACTGGCGCTAGCGGTTGTATCGGTCATTATATTTCTGAAATTTTAATTCAAGAAACTGACTATGAACTATATTTACTAGTTAGGAATCCTCAGAAACTACAAGTAGATATTACTCGCCCTGGTGTAAAAGTATTACAGGGCGATTTAGCTAATATCGAACAGTTTGCTGATTTACTCAAAACAATTGATATTGCTGTATTAGTAGCTACTGTTTGGGGTGGCGAAGATACTTTTGAAATTAATGTTAATAAAACAATTCAACTATTAAATCTACTCGATCCAGAAAAATGCCAGCAGGTCATTTACTTTTCTACAGCTAGCGTTTTGGATCGTCAAAATAACTTATTAAAAGAAGCAGGAACACTTGGCATAGATTATATTCGTTCTAAATATGAAACTTTAAGTAGATTACCAGAATTAGCGATCGCCCTTAAAATTACCGTTCTATTTCCCACTTTAGTCTTGGGAGGCGATGCCCAAAACCATATTCTCATCTTAGTGCTGGCTTACCCGATGTTGCTAAGTGGATTAACATCGCCCGTTTCTTCAAAACAGAAGGCAGCTGTCATTTTATCCACGGACGAGATGTTGCTCAAGTCGTCAAATATTTGATTAAAGGGAGCAGGGAGCAGGGAGCAGGGAGCAGGGAAGAAGGACAAAGGGACAAGGAAGCAGCGACTAATTACCAATTACCAATTACCAATTACCAACTACCAATTCACTACGTTCTCGGACAAGAGCTATTAACCGCTAACCAGGTTATAGAAGAAATTTGTACTTATCTAAATAAAAAGATTTATTTTCGCATTCCTCTGTATCCATCTTTGACTAATTTATTTATAGTTTTATTCCGCATTCAAATGGCAGACTGGGATAGATTTTGTTTGCAATATCGCTATTTTACTTATAAAATATTGTCAATCCTAGCAGCTTCGGCTTACCTAATTATTGTCCTACCCTCAGCGATGCCTTAAAAATTCATGGGGTTCCTGGTAGCAAATTAGATATTTAAGAGAAATATTTTTAGCGATCTTCTTTGCGTCTTTGCGCGAAACAGAATCATACTTTTGCACTTAATTTAGTATAAAGTGATACGGATGAGATAAATCGAGTAAATTGTCTCAATTGCATCGGAAATAATATATTGTAAATTGCACTTGAAGCATAAGTGGACATCAAAGCAGCTTGTCACTCTCTCTGAAAAAAGGCTTTCCTTCTGCCATAAGCTTTATCCCCGTATAAAAATAATTTTGACTTTTAGCTTTTGACTTTTGACTTTACTAAAATTCAATACTATTTCTCAATGAAATCTATTTTAAAAACTTATTCATATGTTGCTAAAAGGCAACGTTGCTATTAAAAAAAATTGGTAAATTAAAGAAATATAAATTCATTTTGTTAGTCTATTACTTGATGATATAAGGAATGATAAGAGTGTCATTCCTCTATCTCTAAAAGCAAAATTCATACAGTTGATAAATAGGGATCATATTAGAAACTTATTCCCCATAAAGAATGACATCAATAGTCTTTGTCTGAAGAGATGAAAAACCAATGCAGCTAACAAATAAGATTCGTTTCAGAAACTTACAGCTAACAAATAGGATTCATTTCAGAAACTTACGTGGTGATATTTTTGGTGGAGTCACCAATGCAATTGTTTCATTACCAATAGCTTTAGCGTTCGGGGTTGCATCTGGTCTAGGACCAGTTGCAGGGCTTTATGGCTCAATTTGTGTTGGCTTTTTTGCATCTCTGTTTGGTGGCACACCCACACAAATTTCCGAACCAACCGGACCGACAACCGTATTTATGACGGCAATTATTAGCGCAATGATTGCTAGGAATCCTGAGGACGGTTTGGCAATGGCGTTTACGGTAGTGATGCTATCGGGAGTTTTTCAAATTCTCTTTGGTGTCTTCCGGTTGGGTAAATATATTATCCTCATGCCCTATAGCGTTGTTTCAGGTTTTATGTCTGGAATTGGGGCGATCCTAATTATTTTGCAAATTCCGCCATTTCTAGGACATGAAGCTCCCAAAGGGGGTTTGATAGGAACGTTACAAAATCTACCCTATCTGCTATCAAACCTCAACCCTGCCGAAACTGGTCTAGCAGCTCTGACAATGGTAGTTATTTTTTTCTTACCGCATAGAATCAAGCACTTTATACCCCCACAACTAGCAGCATTAGTCATCGGCACAATTATTTCCTTCACCTTGCTGCAAAACATGGATTTGAGAAGGATTGGCGAGATTCCATCGGGACTACCTACCCTGTATCTACCTACTTTTACTCCGGCTCAAACCGTACAGATGTTCGTTGATGCAGCCATGCTAGGGATGTTGGGTTCTATTGATGCCTTGCTCACTTCAGTCATTGCTGACAGTATGACCCGTACCCAGACTCAGGAAGACCGGGAGTTAGTCGGTCAGGGAGTAGGAAATCTGGTTGCTGGTTTGTGCGGTGGACTGCCTGGTTCTGGTGCGACGATGGGAACGGTAATTAATGTTCAAGTTGGGGCAAGAACTGCTTTGGCTGGCTTGCTCCGTGCGGTGCTGATGTTGGTCGTAGTGTTATGGCTGGCTGACTTGGCGGAAAACATTCCAATGGCAGTCTTAGCTGGAATTGCTTTCGCGGTTGGAATTGAAATGCTCGATTGGAATTTCTTGAAACGAGCGCATAAGGTTTCTTGGAAATCAACCTTAATCATGTACGGCGTACTGCTGATGACAGTTTTCCTCGATCTTATGGTTGCAGCTGGGGTAGGAATGTTTATTGCTAACTTGCTGACAATTGAGCAATTGAGCCATTTACAAGCTCAAAGAATCAAAGCAGTTTGTGGTGCAGATGATTCCGTCCCGCTCAATTTGGAAGAGAAAGAGTTGCTCAATTTAGCTGATGGGCGAGTGTCTTTGTTTTACATGGGGGGACCAATGCTGTTTGGAGTGGCAAAAACGATCGCCCGCGAACATTTATCTATCAAGCGTTGCGATACCTTAGTGATGGATCTGAGCGATGTTCCTTATCTAGATGAAACTGCGGCACTGGTAATCGAAGCTGCCATTAAAGATTCTCAGGCAAAAGGTTCTCAAGTATTTATCGTGGGGGCAGTTGGTAAAGTCAAGCATCTTTTAGAGAGTCTTGGCATTCTCAATTTAGTCCCATACGATAACCTATTTCTGGATCGAACTGATGCCCTGAAACAAGCAGTTGTAGTAGATGTAGCTGAAATCGGTTTAGATGTAGCTGAAATCGGTTTGCGGACTGGTTGAGTTTGGGAGTTCTATTGTCAAAGTTTCCTAATGGATTTCACCTTGTTACACTGGCAGAGTAAACCCGATAGAATCCTCTTGAAGACTTTTGCAGAGGCTTAAATCTCGATTTCAGTCATCTACCCAGAATGCGATTTTTGGCTTGTTTGCCCTAGCTCTGATTTGGGGTTATAACTGGGTACAAATGAAAGTAGCAGTGGAATATTCGCCACCATTTACATTTGCAATTCTGCGGATAGTCCTCGGAGCCTTGAGTTTATTTCTCGTGATGGCGTGGTTGAAAAAACCGTTGTTCCCTCAAGTGGTTGGGGGTACTTTTCTATTGGGGTTGTTGCAGACGAGTGGATTGTATGGGTTAGCAACTTGGGCTTTAGTGAGTGGTGGGGCAGGGAAAACGGCAGTTTTAGTTTACACGATGCCTTTTTGGACGCTAATTCTAGCCTGGGTGCTGTTAAAAGAGCGAGTCAGAACAATACAATGGATCGCGATCGCCCTTAGTTTTGCGGGTTTGCTACTGATTTTAGAACCCCAGCAGCTGGATGGGACAGTTTTTAGTAAAGTATTAGCCGTTCTTGCGGGGATATGTTGGGCTGGTGGGGTCATTGTCGCCAAGAAATTGCAACAAAAACATAATCTAGATCTGTTATCGCTGACAGCTTGGCAAACTCTTTTTGGTGCTATACCGTTGCTTTTCGTTGTTTTCCTAGTTCCTTCTCAACCAATTGTTTGGTCTACTGAATTTGTGGTGGCGCTAGTTTACAATGTGATTCCAGGTACGGCGATCGCAATGGTGCTTTGGCTGTATATATTAAATCATCTATCTGCAAGTACGGCAGGATTGGGTATGTTGATGAATCCTGTCGTGGGAGTATTGACAGCTTGGCTGCAACTAGGAGAACAACCAGGACTTACGGAATCTGTAGGTATGTTACTAATTATTTCTGCTTTGGCTTTCAATGTTAACTCTCTGCAAAAAACAAAGTAAGGCAATGGGTGCGTTAATTAACGCACCCTACTACTGCAAAATTAGCCCTACAACATTAGGCTAAAAAAATCTTATCTATCGACCAAAAATAGTGAAAATAATAAAGGTTCACAAGCATCGAGGGCTTATCTTGAAAAATTTTTTATTTATTGGTAGCGTGCTGCTAATTCTTTTTGGTTATTTTGGTTTAAATTATTCTGGCTTCTGTTTTGCAGAAATGCGTTACCTAAGTAATGAAGAAAAAATTAGAGCAGTATTCGATTACCAAAATAGCCGAGATACATTACCTCTGGACAATCCCCCAGATTCCAAGCACATCAAGGATAAAAGCTTCGACGGATATAATCTTGCTCACATCAAGTATAAAAGCTTCGATGAACATATAGCATCGTACCCAGAATGCTGTTCCGTCAATCCTGGCGGTCCTTATGAAGTTCCTCCTACAAATTTTCTGGATCGCATTTTTGGATATGATTCGGGTGATGTTGTAGTTATTAATTTTCAAGTACGTTATTTAGATGAAAATGCTTCGCTCAAAACAGTATCAAATCACTTTGATAACTACTTGCAAAACTGTGGTAAACCTCAATGATAATTTTCTCTGACGTGAAACCAGAGTATCGGAGCCTGTAAAGTGCATTAATTAACGCATCCTACAAAATTATGCATACGGTAAAATATGCAGCATATCCATATTTGTTTTTCGCTCCTAACTTCCGACTTCTGTACGGGCGGGTTTAACCGCAAAATTATTTATTCTAGTATAGGGATCTTCAAAAACCCGCCCCTACGAGGACTGACTTTATCATGACTACTCCCAGTACCCTTGCACCTGGCAACCTGCGGCGAGTCCACCACATCGCCTTGAACGTCAAAGACATGCAAGCATCGCGCCACTTTTACAGTCATATTTTGGGTTTGCACGAACTGACAGGCGATGAGATCCCCTCTACTTTGATAGACTTGGTAGCGCAAGGCAAAGTCGCTAACTTTGTCACCCCAGATGGAACGGTGTTGGATTTATTCTGGGAACCGGAGTTAACACCACCAGATCCCGATCCCGAACGTAGTTTTACCCGTGCCTATCATCTTGCCTTTGATATCGATCCGCAATTGTTCGATCGCGCCGTGGAAGTATTGCGAGATCATCAAATTGCGATCGCCCACGGTCCTGTCAGCCGCCCTACAGGTAGAGGCGTTTACTGCTACGATCCAGATGGATTTATGGTAGAAATCCGATGCGATCCGGTATGAGCAAAAAAAACCTGAATCTGACAATTCAGACTCAGGTAGTCCTACACTTCACAACTCAGGAAAATACAACAGACACGAAAATCTCAGAAACAAAAATCTAGTTTTCAGCTCTAAGCAGCATGAGTATGCATTCTTGTTTCCACAGGCAACCACTTGGAAGACAGATCTTCCATAATACCTTTGCGGCTGAAACTTTTGCTTCGATCTAAATGTACCACTAATGTTGGCAAATAAATGTCATCATTTATCTGATGTCCGTAACCGATGACAACACCAGTCAGATCTGCTTGCTTGTGTTGCACGAAATCCCCAATTCTTAACATGGTATTTCTCCTTAATAGGCTAGCTTCCCTACATCTGGCTGCCATCAGGAATAACCTTCTCAGCGCCAAGTACAGGTAAAACGTAGCGGGTTTAAACCAGCCAAGGACACTGAAGGCGATCTAGAAAATCTTCGATCTTTACAGTCTCCTCTCAACGCCTACGAAGTTAGCTGACGGGCTAGGACTGAGAGATGTCCTTCTCTGTTTGTCTCAGAGATAAGCCCCAGAATTCGGTTCCTCCGCTCCAATTATTATTGGATTAGGCTGACTTATTTAATCTGGTTAGTTACATCCTAAACCACACTCCCTACGTTCTGTCAATTAAAGTTACAAACTGTGAAGTAAACTCGCCTAGATTATTAAGTATTGTATAGCCAACCATCTGTAAAAAATTCCAAATATTACGGTATTCCTAGCAATTAATGCTAGTTTTGTTATTAGTAGACGGTTAACTGTAGAAATATGACATATCATATTCGCACTTAACCAATGACCAATGACCAATGACCAATGACCAATGACTAATCATGCTTGCTGCGGTCCTGGCTATGCATCTCCCCAAGCGGCGATGCAAGCAGAAAGAGAAAAAACATTATATGCGATCGCCCTTTATACGGGTACGGGAATCGAAGCACCAGATTATTTAGCGACAATTGATGTCGATCCTGACTCTCCAACATATTCTCAGGTCATTCATCGCTTACCCATGCCTTATTTAGGCGATGAGTTACATCATTTTGGTTGGAATGCATGTAGTTCGTGTCACGGTGACGCGAGTAAATCTCGCCGCTTTATGGTAGTACCTGGACAGCGATCGAGCCGGATTTATATTGTAGATACAAAAGAAACGCGATCGCCTCAAATTTATAAAGTCATCGAACCGGAAGAAATCAAAGCAAAAACAAATTTAACAGCACCGCATACAGTCCACTGTTTAGCAGATGGGCATGTGATGATTTCAATGTTAGGTGATAGTCAAGGGAATGCACCTGGCGGATTTTTGCTACTCGATGAAAACTTTGATATTGTCGGACGTTGGGAACAACAAGCCACGACGATGAAGTTTAATTATGACTTCTGGTATCAGCCGCGTCATAACATCATGGTAAGTAGTGAATGGGGCGCACCCAAAACTTATTATCCTGGTTTTGACCTCAACGATGTCGCAGCCGGAAATTACGGTCAGCAATTGCACTTTTGGGACTGGAAAGATCGCAAAATTATTCAAAGTTTCGATCTGGGTACAGAAGGTTTAATTCCTTTAGAAGTCCGTTTTCATCACAACCCAGATAGTACGCACGGCTATGTTGGTGCAGCCTTAAGTAGTAACGTTTGGCACTGGCACAAATCTAACGGACAATGGGCAGTTGAAAAAGTTATTGATGTTCCATCCGTAGAAGTTAAGGGTTGGGAAATTCCCGTGCCTTCTCTGATTACCGATATTTTGCTATCAATGGACGATCGCTATCTCTATTTTTCTAACTGGTTGCATGGAGATATTCGTCAGTATGACGTTAGTAATCCTTCTCAGCCTAAATTGACAGGACAAGTTTGGTGTGGTGGTTTGTTAGGAAAAGGTGGCGAAGTCCAAGGGCATAAATTGCAAGGTGGTCCTCAAATGCTGCAATTAAGTTTAGATGGCAAGCGGTTGTACGTCACTAATTCTTTATTTAGCACTTGGGATAATCAATTTTATCCAGATTTGGCTAAACAGGGGTCTTACATGTTGCAAATTGATTGCGACACGGAAAAGGGAGGATTGAAAATTAACGAAAACTTTTACATAGATTTTGGTCGAGAACCAAACGGTGCAGCTCGCGCCCACGAAATGCGATATCCTGGTGGCGATTGTACTTCAGATATTTGGATTTAGCATTAGATTGAATCGTAGGGGCGGGTTTTTTTGCGGAAACCTATCCAACAGCAAAAAGTTCTGCGGCTAAACCCGCCCGTACATGTTGTTTTGAGGAGACGTATCCAACAGAAAAGCATTCTACAATTAAACCCGCCCGTACAAGGGAGTCGAATGAAAGCCTATCAAATTGAACTGGTTAACAGAAATAATTTTACTCTTAACGTAGCAGCAGACAAATATATTTTGGATGCGGTAGAAGCGGCTGGATTAAAATTACCCGTAGGCTGTCGTTATGGGGCTTGTATTACTTGTGCTGCCCGGATTTTATCAGGTGAAGTAGAACAGACAAATGCGATCGCCCTCAAACCCCAGCAAGCCGCAAAAGGTTACGTTTTGTTATGCGTTGCCACTCCCCGCTCTGATTGTAAGTTTGAAGTCGGCGTAGAATGTCAAAAAGAATTGTATGTAAACCCTTTTATCGGTATTAGGTAGGGGCGCACAGCTGTGCGCCCCTGCACTCAACCCTAACCCTTGTAAGGGCGGGTTTTGAGTGTAGATTGATAGTTATAGCCGTGAATCTTTTACTAAACCCGCCCCTACAATAACTCATAACTGACTATGGCAATCCTCAAATTAGA
The DNA here is from genome assembly GCF_032860985.1 of Chroococcidiopsis sp. SAG 2025. Classification (GTDB taxonomy): domain Bacteria; phylum Cyanobacteriota; class Cyanobacteriia; order Cyanobacteriales; family Chroococcidiopsidaceae; genus Chroococcidiopsis. The sequence continues at coordinate 2,602,473 of NZ_JAOCNC010000001.1, read as the reverse complement.
AGACGGTACGATATACACTCAACTCGCTGATATTAGTCGCGAGTTAGCTTCCCTAAATATTCAACTCAATTACTGGAGTGTAGGAGAAGATGCCCAATTGCGGCAATTGCTGGCGCAAGAAAGCTTAAACTCGGAGGAGAAAGAACGAGTCCTCGCAGCTTTAGATACCTATTTTGAACAACTCAAACAGACAGATGGCTATCAATCCCGCGATTTAATTGCATTACATCCTGGGATTCCGAATTTAGATGAGATGCTGGCAAAATTCGATCGCATTCACACTCACGCCGATGATGAAGTCAGGTATATTGTCGATGGTGAAGGGATATTTGGTTTCGTGCGTCCTGATGGTAGTCAAGTAGAACTGACAGTGCAACCAGAAGAGTATATTAACGTCCCTGCCGGAACCGAACATTGGTTTTATTTAACACCCGCACGACGAGTCAAAGCTGTACGATATTTCATCGATCCAGCAGGTTGGCTTCCTCAATATACGAATAAAGAAATTCGGTTTCGTCAAAGTGCGATCGCGTAATTCATCACATTTATTACATCTAATTCATGCTTAATTATCAACCATCAATAACTAACAGCAAAACTACCGATCCGCGTTTTGAATTGATCGATGCTGCGCGTTATTTCTACCGTCAAGATTGGATGGTCGGAACGGCAGGAAATCTTTCCGCTCGTCTTGCTGATGATAGTTTTTGGATTACGGCAAGTGGGAAGGCAAAAGGAGAGTTATCAACTAGCGATTTCGTTTGCGTTGCCCTCGATGGTAAGATTTTAGAAAGAACATCTGCTAATATTAAACCATCGGCAGAAACAATAATTCATCAAGCAATTTATAGCTTGTTTCCAACAGCTCAAGCTTGCTATCACGTTCACTCAATTGAAGCAAATTTAGTTTCTCACTTTACCAACAAAGATAATTTGCCACTACCACCTCTGGAAATGGTTAAAGGTTTGGGGGTATGGGAAGAAAATCCCCAGGTGGCAATTCCCGTGTTTGAAAATTATTTAGAAGTTTCTCAAATTGCCGCAGAAATTAGCGATCGCTTCAGTACTCAATTACCTCAAGTCCCGGCTTTGTTAATCCGCAATCATGGCGTAACTGTCTGGGCAGATTCCCTCACCTCAGCTCGTAATTATGTTGAGTTGATCGAATACATTTTTCGATACATGGTAGCAGCTCGGCAAGCTGGAATTTTTTGAAAATGAGAGGTCACGGGAACAATAGAGCGATCTTTTCTTCATAACTTATAACCTGAGTCTACTTTATAGGAGAAAGTCAATGCTATTGTTCAATCGCTGGCAGTCAAAAACTGCTCTTTTAATGGCGATGGGAATGACCGCAACAGCGTTTGTACCGCTTTTGATTTCTACTCCAGCGATCGCCAATTCCCCCTCTGTTGAAATTGCACAACTCTTTCCTGACTCTCGCGACGATGAGTATCGCGGATCTTCTGGTGGTGTTGTCCCCAGAGGAACGATAATTCCAGTCACTTATGACAAAGGCAAAAAAATTATTGTCTCTCCAGAAGAAACAGCCGATATAACGTTGACTGTGGCTGAAGATGTCGAGTCTGAAAGCGGTAGAATCGCAATTCCCGCTGGTAGTCGGATTGAAGGCGAACTCAGACCTGCCGATCGCGGGACTCAATTTGTCGCGCAAAATCTAATTTTAGAAGATCGCGATCGCCGCTATCCAATTGAAGCAACGTCGCGGGAGATTACCGACACTGAAATCATCAATGAAAAGTCAAATCCCGATATCCTCAGAGGCGCGGTGATAGGTGCTGCTGCTGGTGCGGTTTTGGGTGAAATCTTTGGGGGAATTGACTTAGGTGAAGTTTTGGCTGGTGCGGGTGTGGGTGTATTGGGAGAAGTCTTGCTCAGAGGTCGCAAGCAAAAAGAAGTTGAAGTTGTCGTCATCAGACCAGAAGATGAGCTGGATTTGAGATTGGAGGAAGACTTTGTAGCAAGTCGTTCTGGAAATGATGATTACCGCGATTCTGATTATCGTCGCAACAGGGATTCTGATTATCGCAGGCGTGAAGATAATTAAACTTGCTGCTGTACGTTTTGGCAAGGGTGGGTTGAGCAAGATCTTGGTATGAAAATAGAGATTGTGGGTAAACCCGCCCCTACAGATCGCCATATGATAAAACTTTGTGGAATACCAAAGATGTTTTGACTTGATTGTAGCCGCATTTTTGGTAGAAACGATGAGCTGCTGAACGGACAATATTAGAGCGAACTAATAAACTTTGACATCCGCGTGTCTTTGCCCAGCTTTCAGCTTGGTCGAGCAATTTTCTACCAATACCAGCACCGCGATCGCTTTCTGTCACAACTAAGCCGCCAATTTCAGCATGAAAATTTGTCAGCAGCGAGTGATAAGTGTAAGCGTGAATCCAAGCGATCGCTCGATCGTCTAGACCTGTGGCTACATAGATAATATGGTTGCTGTCTGATAAAATTTGGTCTAGGCGCTGCTCTATGGCAATAGTCGAAACAGAATAGCCAAGTTGGTGAGACAAAATTGCGATCGCCTCAACATCTTCCATATTAGCTAAGCGAATATGAATGTCGTTGCTATCTGAGTACCTAGACATAGAAAAATAGAAGAAATTTGACACTACCTTGCTGACAATATTACTGAATTTTTCCATATCGACAAATTTTGGGCGTTGCTGAATAGAGATATGAACTATTGAGGAACTGGAACATTCCAGAATTTGAGATAGTGCAGTAACAATCGAATTGAATATTTCAGCATTTCTTCTGATTTGGAGTAGCACAGTGTCTTTCGATGCAGCCGAGCCAGATAGTGCCTCAGTCTTGTATTTTCGGACTCAACTCTGGTCATATAAGTCTTACTGACAATTTGATCGCCGTCTGGAATAAAACCTGGATAAACACTCCAACCATCCGTAACATAAAAGTAGCACCGCCATTGGGCAACGATCGCCCATAGCGGGGCAAAGGTTTCAGCACTATGGTCGCCCAACGCCCAACCTAAAATCCCTGAAGTGAAGTGATCTACTGCTGTCCACAGCCAGATTTTGTTTTTTTTGCACCGACGAAGGTTTCTAGTTCATCTAGTTCACCGACTTGGGGGACTGTTTCTGGGGCATCAGCATCAGGCAGATTGTTACCTACTTGCTTGAGCCAGTGAATGATTGTCGTATGATGAACACCTTTAACTCGTTCAATTCCTCGAAAACCGATGCCATTCACATACATTTTCAAGCATTCCCGTTTGACTTCATCGCTGTAACCTCTGCATGTTTCATAGTGTTCAATGAATTGTCGCCCACAATCAACACAAATGTGGTTCTGTTTACCTCGCTTGATGCCATTCTTCCGAATATGAGTTGATTGGCACTCTGGACATTGCATCGCAACTTACCTCAATTCATACCTCTATTATGCAATGCCCAATTTTAATTGTTAGAAGACTATAGTGAAAAAGCAGAGATGAGTGTTAAATCGTGGGATTACCACTATTTGAGTATTCATGCATGGTGAAAAAGTGTTTGAACATTCTAAATAGCTTTATTTAGCCAAAATAAGTATGGAGGTAAGTATGAAGAGGCAAGGTTTAATTTTATGGTTAACAGGGCTTAGCGGTGCAGGCAAAACCACCATTGCTAAAGAAGTAGAGCAAGCACTTAAAAAACGTAGTTGCTTAGTAGAAATTTTAGATGGTGATGTTATCAGAACAAAACTTTCAAAAGATTTAGGCTTTAGCAAACAAGATCGCGAAACTAATATTCGTCGTATTGGATTTGTGGCTGATTTGCTCAGTCGTAATGGCATAGTAGTCATTGTAGCTGCAATTAGTCCTTATCGCGCTGTCAGGGATGAACTACGGAGAACAACAGAAAACTTTATAGAGGTTTATGTAAATGCACCACTTAATGTTTGTGAAATACGTGATGTCAAAGGACTTTACGCCATGGCGCGAGCAGGAGAAATAAAATCTTTTACAGGAATTGACGATCTATATGAAGAACCTCTCAATCCAGATATTATTTGTTATACCTCACAAGAAAGTATTCAGGAAAGTGTTACCAGGGTGATTGCAGAACTAGAGATACTAGATTATATTCCTCTCGAACCTCAACTAGAGTATTCCATCTAATACTTGTATCTCTCTTTCAAAAAACACACTTCATGGTATTAGGTTGAACAGCAAGAGATTGTCCTACAACACTGGAGTTAGCCTCATCCAAGCCAACAGTCAAAAAGTGCAGTTAGTTCACATTGCACGAGTTCAAGCTATTGATACTGATGCTATTAGTGCAGATGAAATGCGATCGCCTATCGAAAAGTACACAAGCATTGTTTGCCGAAGCAACTTGAAGTCGAGAAAGACAATCTGCTTTTCTAAGCTGTAGAAAATTCACGCTCTACGTGTAAAACTATTCATCAAGAGATATATTTTAGTTAAAAAAAATAACGACATATTTGTCACGTTATCTAATCATGAAACCCAATATCGAATACTTATTTTGTATCAATACGGGTCGTTCAGGCTCTCACTATTTACATGAGATTTTTAAGCATGTTGAAAATTGCCAAGTTTGGCATGAAGCCCACCCTATTGGTCATGGGCAAGCAATGAGAGACTACTTTTTTGGCAAAACTGAATTAATGCAGGAGCTTACAGCTAAGAAATTTGAAAAGATTCAACAAATTAAAAAAGAATCAGATTGCTATATAGAAACTAATCACTGTTTTATTAAAGGATTTGGATGGTTTCTTCCTAAGTATATCTCTCAAGAAAAGATTGGAGTTATAATTCTTACAAGAAACTCCGCTCAAATCGTTGATAGTTTACTCCGAATTAACTGTAGTCCTCTTGTGATTACAGGACAGACGTGGATACTAACGCCAGATATTAAGAATTATTGTATTAAACCGCCCAATTGGTTTATTTCTCCTAAAATAACTTACGATTTGTTCTGTTTATTAAAGCGTCTTCTTCTGAGTAAGAGAAAACTATATAATTGGTTTAGCTCTCGGTTTCCTCAAATTAAAGAAATGGTTGCTAAATATGAAAAAGGATGCCTGAAATGGTATGTAGATGAAACACTCGCTCTAAGTAGGTCTTATCAAGAAAAGTTTCCAAATATAAAATATTTTCAAATCGATGTAGAAGCGCTGAATAATGCTGAAAATATTAGAGAATTACTCAGTTATTTTGGACTCTCTGAAAAAAGCACCATTGAAACAGCAATCGGTAAGCCCACTAATCTAAAATCAGCATGTCGCGGAAATTAGATCGGAGCTAAATAATTAGGGCGTGTTGGCAAGCTTAAGTTATGCTGTGGTTACGAGCAGAGGAGATTTAAGCAACAAACAGCGGAACCAACTGTATTTGTTCTCACGCCTGAGCAGTGTCACGACGCTGTAACTTTCGAGCAACTAACGCAACAAGGATGCTCTGAAGAACACGCCATCAACAGAACTGGCAGTTGCTATTCGCGCTATCTATCAAAGCTATACTCACTTAGGGTCACGGCTATTTGAAAAAGCTTTGCAATTGAGTCATAAGGAGATTGCTCAAGCTGCGCTATTTGCTAGTTCTTGTCTCGCCACTTTAGACCAAATGAATTAGTAAGTAATCCTTACTATTTTTGAATTGAGAAGTAGCCCCGTGTGCGACTTTTTTCTTAGCCCCCTTTTTAAGGGGGTTGGGGGATCGAAAAACTACGCCACCCACAAAGAGATCCCCCCTAGCCCCCCTTTCTCAAGGAAGGAACAAGAGAAAGTTGCACCGAAGCGTGGAGTATTGCTAAAGCTTAGAAATCAAGGAAACAAGCTAGTAAATTTACTAGAAATTGACCTCTACACTAAGGTAGAATTTGACAAAATTTGTGCTGGTGAAATACCGGACTAAAATTCACTTGAATTAAAGCTTGAATAAAATTAAAAGAGCAGCATCAGAGCGTAAAATTAAGAATTGTGTCTGAAATTTCCATGTTTTCACCACTAAGGAGCATAAACTTAAAGAACAATTTATTTGGTTTTACGTCATTAAGATGTAAAATCTCTAATTCGATAATTTAGGAGAAAGACTTTATATGTTCATTTCTAATTCCTGGCAAGCCAAAGTTGCGGCGCTGATGGCGCTGGGAATGACTTCTGCCACAATAGTACCTGCGATCGCGGCGACTCCGGTTGCAGCACCCCAATCGAACTCTAATAAACTGTTAATTGCTCAATCACCTCAGTCAATCGTACCAGTTGGTACGGTCATTCCGGTGCGATACAAAAAGTCAGATAGAGTGCTGGTTACGCCTAAAGAATCAGTCAGACTGACGTTAACTACAGCAACCAGCGTCCGCTCGGAGCGCGGAAATGTCGTGATTCCCGCAGGTAGCCAAATTAACGGTAGACTTAGACCTGCTGATGGTGGTTCGCAATTCGTGGCTGAATCAGTCGTCATTGGTAGTCAAAAACGAAAATATCCGATTGAGGCAACATCAGCTGTAGTGAGAAGAAAGCAGATAATCGACCGAAAAACGAATCCCGATTTTGTTCGTGGTGCGGTTGTTGGCGCAGCAGTCGGAGCCGTAGCATCTGAAATTTTTGGAGATATCGATTTAGGTGCAATCTTAGGAGGCGCAGGAGCTGGAGTATTGGGAGAAACAATACTCGGAGGTCGCAAGCGAAAAGAAGTGGAAGTGGTTGTCGTCAATCCCAATCGAGATTTAGATCTGACACTGGATGAAGATTTTGTCTTGTCTCGAAATCGGTAAGGGAAAGTTATCAAGTGTAGGTTGTCAGTCGTAAGTTTGCCGAATGCTTTCGTTCTAGCAGGTGGAGATTTCCAGCTGCTAGAACGGATAGACCCTGTTCTGTAAGAGCTAGTGCCGTTTTGTTTAAGGCATCAAACTTGTCCAAAAAATTCAGGGTGAGATGTTCCCAATCTCCAGAGGCAATAATCTCCTGCTTGTCACGGAAATAATCGAAAATATCCGATGGGTGCTGCCGCATCCGCTCAATGTCTGGATCGCCTCCCTCATGCTTGGCTGAAATATTCGGCACGCACTTAGCAAGCTCCATCAACTCATCTCTGCGATTGTACGGCTGTCGCACGATGCCTTTCCAAGTTTCAGTGATGTGATGCTCGAAGCGAACCTGTTGCTCGAAGTCCAAAGCTTGGCGAAACTGGCTAGTAATTTCAATCGTTTCGTTGTTGACCGAGTTACTCCAATTAAATCCAATTAATGGAGAGCTACCATCATCCCTGGAAAACAATTTTGCTCCAAGTAAAGTCCACAAAGCTGCATAGGGATTGTCGTTGCCCATAAATACAGAGATCTTGAACTCGATATCAACGCCGAGCCGATGGAGGAGATAGCCCAGTAGCACTGTCCCAGGATTGAGATTGAGAACTTGGCGAATGCCATAGTTAGTGTAGTAGTACAAGTACTCATCCAGCCATAGCAAAGCGCGATCGTTGGGCTGTCCAACACCACCAAAGTAACCCGCGATCGTTTCCGCTCCGCCGAGATGGACGTTCGAGCCATCAGTTCCTTTAGTATCGAGAGTGACGACAAAACTCGCGCCAATAATTTGCATAGCTGCGGCAATGGCAGGCAAGTCACCATCGGTTTCTTGTTCCTTCATCTGGCGGACTTGAATGAAACGTCCCGGCATGAGGGATTGTTGGGCGATCGCTCGTCGAGCTGCGGCAATTATCCAAGGAAAATATTGACAGGCACTAATTTCTAGCGTCACTGCATATTTGTCGTCAAAAGTCAAACTCTTTGCCTTGTTTCCTAGTACGTTCTGTCGATAATCGGCAATGCTGACAAATGCGCCCTCATCTGCTTGCTGTTGCAGCCATTGTAGATCGGTCAAATATTCGGGTCGAGTTTGTCGAACGCGCTCTAGCAATGCGGTCAGAGACGCAGCTTGTTTTGCCTTAGCATTAATCTCTTCTGGAGTCCCATATTTAGACACGACATCGAGGAAATTGGCGATCGCCTCCATATTTGGCTCGACTAGAATATCGTTAATCGCTTTTAGCCTTGCCGTTGGAATTTTTAGTCTTTCTCGCAGGTTCTCGATCATAGTAATTTTCCTCTTCAATAGGCAGCAGTCAAAAGTCAAAAGTCAAAAGTCAAAAGTCAAAACACTAACATAGATTTGCAAGGTGAGTTTTGAAAACAAATCCTACTGGAACTGGTCGCTGGTCACTGTTAAATAACTCCATACTTTTTCCCCACGCGAGCAAACGCTTCTACACATTGCTCTAATTGTTCTCGCGTGTGAGTGGCAGAAACTTGTACTCGAATTCGGGCATGACCTTGGGGAACTACGGGATAGCTAAAGCTGATGACATAAATCCCCTCATCGAGTAGCTCTCGCGCCATAGCTTGTGCGAGTTTCGCGTCGTACAGCATAATTGGTACGATCGGGTGAATACCAGGTTTAATTTCAAAACCGCGATCGCCGATGGAAGTCCGAAAGTAGCTGGCATTCTCCATCAATCTTTGACGTAATTCTGAGGTTTGGTTGAGTAAGTCCAATACCTTAATACTGGTGTAGACGATCGCCGGAGCAAGGCTGTTAGAAAATAAATAGGGGCGCGATCGCTGCCTCAGCAAGTCGATAATGACTTTATGAGCTGATGTAAAGCCTCCAGAAGCTCCACCTAGCGCTTTGCCCAACGTACTAGTGATAATATCTACACGACCTATGACACCACGATGTTCGATCGAGCCGCGTCCTGTTGCTCCCAAAATCCCAGTAGCATGACTATCATCTACCATGACCAGCGCATCATACTGTTCAGCTAAATTGCAGATTTGGTCTAGCTTAGCGATATCGCCATCCATACTGAAGACCCCATCCGTGACAATTAAGCGGATTTTAAGCGATTGGGTAGCTTGCAGCGTTTGCTCCAACTCCGACCTATTGCTATGGGCAAACCGATAACGTTTAGCTTTACACAACCGAATTCCGTCAATAATGCTGGCGTGGTTGAGTGCATCGCTAATGACCGCACACTCATCATCTAGTAGTGTTTCAAATAGTCCGGCATTGGCATCAAAACAGGAACCGTACAGAATAGTATCTTCAGTACCGAGAAACGCAGAAATCTTTGCTTCCAGCTCTTTATGTATGGTTTGCGTGCCACAGATAAAGCGCACCGATGACAAGCCAAAACCATATTTAGCAATTCCTTCCTGAGCTGCGGCAATAATATCAGGATGGTTAGATAATCCTAGATAGTTGTTAGCGCAGAAGTTCAGTACCGTCCGACCATCCTGAAGTTGGATTTTGGCATCTTGAGGCGACGCGATCGCTCGTTCCTCTTTGCGCAGACCGGATTGATGAATTTCATCGAGCAGGGATTGAAAAACAGAAGCTGCCGCTGTGGTCAACATGGCTACATTACCGAATGTCGGGAGTCGGGAATCGGGAATCGGGAATAAGTGGTGCGTAGTGCGTGGTACGTGGTGCGTGAGTTTTTGATTCTCCTCTGCTCCCCTGCTCCCTGCTCGTGCGCTCCCTTCTTAATGACTCCAGCTTCGCCAACATATCGCTGACGATCGCAGGTAAGTCATAGGTATGCTGCCAACCCCAATCGGCTCGTGCTTTGGAGTCGTCAACTGTACAAACCCAAGAATCCGCGATCGCTTGCCGGAAATCGGGTTTGTATTCGCAGGTAAACTCAGGTAAGTGCTTTTGGATTTCAGCTACGAGTTCTGCTACCGAGAAGCTGACTGCTGCCACATTGTAGCTGGTACGAACTTTGATGGCTGATAAATCTGCTTCCATCAATTCCAGAATTGCTCTGACCGCATCTGAGGCATACATCATAGGCAAGCGAGTCTCTGGGCGTAGGAAACAGGTGTAAGTTCCTTGCTGGAGGGCAGCATGGAAGATTTCTACGGCAAAGTCTGTTGTCCCGCCCCCTGGTGGAGCATTGTAGCTAATAATGCCTGGTAAACGTAAAGATCGCACGTCCACGCCAAACCGTTGCGCGTAGTACTGACAAAGTAGTTCGCCCGTTACCTTTGTAATCCCGTACATCGTAGATGGATCTGTCACGGTAATCTGAGGCGTGTCTAACTTCGGCGTATGCGCTCCAAATACGGCGATGGAACTGGGATAAAAGACTTTGAGTCGCTCGGATTTGGCTACCTCTAGAACATTTTTTAGCCCATTAATATTAATGTCCCAACAGCGGTCGGGTTCCTGTTCGCCCTTTGCTGATAGTAATCCTGCTAAGTGGTAGATTGTATCGATTTGATGCCGCTTGATAATTTTTTCCAACCGCCGACTGTCTGTGACATCCAACACTTTATAAGGGAATAACTTACTTTCCTGTGAGCGTGGCGATCGCCCGCTTTCCATGACGTGTGTTGTCCCATAGCGTCTTTGTAGGGCAACAACAAGGTCGCTTCCCAGTTGACCTCTAGAGCCAGTGACTAAAATATTGTTCATCATATGACAGTTATCAGTTGTCAGTGGTAATTGGTAATTGGTAGTTGAGAGTTGGTAGTTGGTTGACGGTTGTTTTTCTCCCTCAGCTCTCTACTCCCCCTTGTCCCCCTTGTCTCCCTTGTTCCCCTTGTCTCCCTCAGCTCCCGATCGCTCCCTTCTCCCCGACTCCCGACTCAGGAGGAAACAAACCAGGACATGTGAGGACAAAAACATCCCTAACTCCTAGTTCAGAAGTAGTCGCTTTGACAGGCGAAGTGTAGTGGAAGTATTGACTATCTCTAAAAACTAAAAATTCACCAGGATTAAGAATTTTGCTAAAAGCGGGACGACCATCTTTCTCTGGATAAAGGTGCGTTTCTCCCCCTTCAATTCCGGTTCTATTGACAGAGAAAATGCCGACGAGTTCGACTCCATCGCGATGAATTCCTTCAGGGGCAGGATTGCCGAGTTGCTGAGAAGAAGCTGTGGTTCTAATTTGATGCACTGCAACTTCATTGAAGTTGGTACAAAGCTGGCAAAACTGGAAAAATTCCCACACAATTTTTTGAAAATCTGCCGACGCAACTAGGCGCTCGTCGAGTTCTGGATACTCTCTGATAACATCTCCCAAAATTGGGTTATATGCTTTCGATTGAAATAGCTGCCTGTGGGGTAATTTTATCAGGCGATCGCCAGCTATTTGAAAGTGAGAAAGGTTTCTAAAACGATAGTTGCCTACTAAATATGGATCGGCTGGCAAGAACTCGAAAAATGGTTGTAATTGTTCTAGCTTAACAGCATTCACCATTTCTAAAACATAGCTGGCTAGACAATTAAATTCTTGTGGTTTTGATAAATTCAGCATAGTAAACTTCCTCACCTTCAATGGAGGATAGCAGTATTATTCAAACTAGTACATCCAATTTATTAATTAGCATTGGGCTATGCTAGACCTAATTTTGCTACTGATAGCAGCAAAAATTAACAATGATTTATAGATTTATAATGTAGACTCTATCTAGTCTTTTCATTCCTTTATAGAAGCCTCATCAATAGATATATGACAGAATGCGTGTTAGTAAAGAGGCTCTATAAAATGGGGGTTAAGATTACATTCTATCGTTAGGGTAGATACCTAGCGTTTCGATCGAGTCTACTAATTTAATTGTAGTTATATTTTTCGGCTATTGTCGATCCCTATAACTTTTGGCTGATATCTGTCATTCTTACTAACTATTTTGTTAATAAAAATTCATACAAGAATGTCAGTTGTCAGGTGTCAGTTGTCATTTGGAAAATAAATTAATATGAATTTTGCCGAACGAATGAGCCGCCTGGGGACGGAATCTGCTTTTGAAGTCCTTGCCAAAGCACAACGGTTGGAAGCTCAAGGACGTAACGTAATTCATTTAGAAATCGGACAGCCAGACTTCCAGACACCGATGAATATCTGTCAGGCTGCATTTCAAGCCATGAAAGATGGTTACACTGGATATGCTCCGGCGGCGGGATTACCTCAGTTGCGACAGGCGATCGCTCAATATGTGGCGCAGACAAGAGGCGTTGAGGTGCATCCCGATGAAGTCGTGGTGACACCAGGTGCTAAGCCGATAATTTTTTTCACTATTCTGGCGCTGGTGAACGCAGGCGATGAGGTAGTCTATCCCGATCCAGGTTTTCCCGTTTACGAATCAGTTATTAACTTCGTCGGAGGAAAGGCAATTCCCCTAGCTTTACGCGAAGAGGTTGGCTTTCGCTTTCGGATTGAAGACTTAGAACAAGCAATTTCTCCCCGCACGCAACTATTAATTCTCAATTCTCCCCAAAATCCTACTGGAGGCGTGCTGCAACTTGAAGATTTAGAGGCGATCGCCAATTTAGCAGAACGACATAATTTTTATATCCTCTCGGACGAAATCTACTCGCGCATCCTTTACGAACAAACACACCACAGCATTATGAGTTTGCCTGGGATGAAAGAGCGGACGATTCTGCTAGATGGTTATTCTAAAACTTACGCGATGACGGGGTGGCGCTTAGGTTATGGTGTGGCTCCCCAACTATTAGCTCAAAAGCTGGAGCAATTGACGATCAATTCTAATTCCTGCACCTGTTCGTTTACTCAAATTGCTGGGATTGAAGCACTGACAGGGACGCAAGAGTTTGTGGAACAGATGGTGGACGAATTCAAACAGCGAAGAGATTTTATTGTCGATGGTTTGAATGCGATCGCGGGTATTCAGTGCGTTAAACCTACAGGAGCATTCTACGTATTTCCTAATGTCAAACAACTTTCCCTCAGCTGTGATGCACTCGCAGATTACTTACTAGCAGAAGCCGGAGTTGCCGTACTTTCTGGTTCTGCTTTTGGTAAGTTTGGTGAGGGATATTTAAGGTTATCCTACGCTAACTCATTGGAAAATATTCGCGAAGCGCTCGACCGCATTCAAACTGCGATCGCTCGGCTCAAATGAGGCATTCAGTCTTCTTCGTCAGTTGTATACAATTAAAATGGATGCACGGTAATTTCTGACTTCTGAGTTCACCCTGTTGTAAAAAAACAGTTGGGAGAATCAGGATGAAAAACATTGCAGGAACCTTCAAGGGCGCTGGTGGATTAAGCCTCTATTACCAAAGCTGGCATCCCCAAGATCGATCGCGGGCTGTGGTGGCGATCGTGCATGGTTTGGGAGCGCATAGCGGTCTATTTCTACCTGCTGTAGAGTACTTAGTGTCTCTAGGTTATGCAGTCTATGCCTTTGATTTACGAGGTCACGGACACTCGCCAGGACAAAGGGGACATATTAATAGATGGACTGAATTTCGAGAAGATTTAAGCGCCTTTTTGCAGCAAATTTGGCAGCAAGAACCGAATTGCCCTTGTTTTGTCTGGGGGCATAGCTTGGGAGGTGCGATTGTTTTGGATTATGCTTTGCGATCGCCGCAGGGATTGCGGGGTGCGATCGTCACTGCACCAGCCTTGGGAAAAGTTGGAGTCTCGCGCCTCAAACTGGCGATCGGGCGAGTCTTTTCCCGCGTCTATCCACGCTTGAGTCTTAAGGTTGGCTTGAATCATAATGCTAGTTCGCGCAATCCGAGTATTATTTCTGCCTATAGTCAAGACCCCTTACGTCACGAATACGGTAGTGCCAGACTTGCAACAGAATTCTTTGCTGCCGTGGATTGGATCGAAAATCATGCTTCTGAGCTGCAAATTCCTTTACTGCTGCTACATGGCAGTGCAGACCAAGTGACTCATCCTGAAAGTAGTTGGCTGTTCTGCGAACGGGTCACTTATCCCGACAAGAAATGCTACGAGTATCCTGGCAGTTATCACGATCTTTATGCCGATACAAATTATCAAGAAGTACTTGTAGACATCGGCAAGTGGTTGGAGCAGCATTTGCAAGAAATGGATGACAGTCAAGCAGCGTGAGGTAAGAGAGTGGTGCGTAAAAGAATTAAATAATGTTACCGAAATTTCCTTTATTTCTATAAATTAACACCGGACAGTGAAACATGTATGTGACTCTCTTACAATGAATTTAGTAGCTTAAAACTCAGCCGTTAGTAAGCAAAAATTCCTGTTATTAGTTTGATTTGTTACTAAAGATAGATAAAATAGCAGCTTTGTGAAGTCATGAGTTAAACTGAGATCAAGCAATTCTTATGGCAGATCGTTCGATCCCTAAAGGGTTAGATATGCCAGTCTAACATCTTTGGTTACGTGTTCTGCTGTTAGTTCATATTAATTGGAAAGGAAAAACAGGGGAAATATCTAACTCAGGTGTGAGAAGTCGGCATCCAAATTTAATAATGCATCTGACTCTGTTTTCTAAAAACAAAACTCAATAATAAACTATTAGCTCGGGCGCTCGCTCGCAAATATTGTTGGCGATTTCAGCGGTGAATCTCAGTAAGTGTAAGGTGGGTAATGCCCACCTATCTGTAAAAGCTAATCAATAAAAAAACACAGAAAAACTTTATCGAGGGGAAGAGATTTCAGCTCTTCTTGGCGAAAATGTTGTGGTCTAACAAAATTTACACAGCCCCTCCCAACTCTGGGAATGTGTTGTTGGGACGCACATTGCCTTCATTATTAGATGAAGCCTGCGATCGCGTTCCCAATTCCCGTGCTTTAAACCAATGGACGGAACAAGGTTGGCAACCTTTATCCGAGCGAGCCTTTCGGACTGCGGCTGAAGAAGTAGCACTCGGTTTGTCGAACTTAGGGTTAGAGAAGGGCGATCGCGTTGCCCTCCTCATGCATAGCGATGTTAACTTTTGCATAGTTGACATGGGCTGCTTGCTAGCTCAACTGATTGACGTACCGATCGATCTCACCCAAACGTTAGAAAATATTGTTTTTATTACGCAACACAGCGAAGCCAAAGCACTGATCGTTTCTAACCTCGACTTACTCGACCACATCATACCTTACTTAAGCAGCACGCCCGATCTACAAATCGCGATTGTTGCCGATGTTCCCCTCGATTGGCAGGGACAATCCAAGCACCCTCGATCGCTCCAAATCTTTTCCTTAGCAGAGATACGGCAGCGAGGACAAGCTCAGATGTCAGACGAGAGGCGACAACAGCTACGCGCATCGCTAACAGCCAACGACTTAGCCACCATCATTTATATCCCTGGAGCCACTGGTAAGCCCCAAGGAGTGATGCTGACTCACGAAAATCTTTCTGCTAATGCCCTAGCAATGTTTAGTGGAATTCCCGATTTGGAACTGGGTGCAAAGGAGGTCGTACTTTCATTTTTACCCTTAACTCATGTTTTTGCCCGTGTCTTTTTCTACGGTCACATGAATTACGGGCATAGCGTTTACTTCACCACTCCTAACCGAGTGATGAAACATCTCAAAGAGGTACAACCAACAATATTTGCTACCGTGCCTCTGTTGCTGGAAAAAATCTATCAGCGAATTTTAGAAACAAGTAGTCAGGCTCCACAACGAGAGACAGCGAAGAGTGTCAAATATGACTTGCTGCCCCGCTTTCGGACTTTCGCCGCGCAGATGTTTCAGAAGAAACAAGAAACTCCACAGCAAAAATTCCGTTTATCCTCTCTGCGGTGGTTGCCCCCAACTCAATTCAAGTTACCGCATTGGCAAGCCTCTCTCACCGCTTGGAAATCGTTACAAACAGAACAAACTCAACGTCTGATCGATTGGGCGATCGCCCTTGCCCAACAGTACGAACTGGGACGGTCACCGAGCGGCAAATACGACTGGATGCTGAAACTAGCAGATCGGCTGGTATTTTCTAGATGGCGTGGTGTATTTGGCGGTCATCTCAAATATGCGATTTGTGGTGGTGCTGCTTTGAAAGCCGAGATTGCTAACCTGTTTGCTGCTGCCAGAGTCACGATTCTACAAGGCTATGGTTTGACAGAGACGAGTTCGGCAGTTGCCTGCAATCGGGGTTGCTTCAACCGAGCTGGAACAGTAGGAGTGCCTTTGCCTGGGATAGAAGTGGCGATCGCCTCTGATGGTGAAATTTTAGTCAGGGGACCTTACGTGACGCAAGGCTACTATAAAAACCCCGAAGCTACCCAGCAGGCGATCGACTCTGAAGGCTGGTTTCATACGGGTGATTTGGGAGAGTTTACCGCCGATGGTTTTCTGAAAATCGTTGGATTAAAGAAAAGCCACTTCAAACTTTCAACAGGTAAATACGTCACGCCACTACCGTTAGAACACAAGTTAGAACAATCTCCTCTGGTAGCAAAAGCCGTTGCACTGGGGGCAGAACGTAAATTCTGTGCGATGCTAATTTTTCCCGATTTCAACAACCTGCGCCAACAAGCTCAACTCTTGAAACTCGACCTACCAGATGCAGAATTATTGAACCATCCCTGTATTCTCGCCCTCTACCAGGCTTTAGTAGATGAAGCTAACTGCCATTTGCCTTACTGGTCTTTAGTTAAACGCTTTCAGCTCATCAACGCTACACTCAGCGTCGAGAACGGAATGCTGACCCCCAGTGGAGAAGTAAAACGCGCCAGGATCGCTGAAATGTTTGCTCGAGAAATTAATGCTTTATATGGTCAAGAAGATTCCAAACGACGAGAGACACAGCGTCACGAACAACTCAACCTATGTCCTCCCATACCTTCATCCACCTGTCCTGCGTATGCTCAATCGTTAAGTCAGGGAGTAGAGAGAATTCGGAATTCGGAATTCGGAATTCGGAATTAATCGATCGCACACTACGCATCACTTCATTACCAATTACCACTGATAACTGATAACTGATAACTGAGGTTTTAAAATTATGTTTAAGCCGTTCCGAACCGCTGCCGTTCTTGGTGCGGGAGTGATGGGAAGCCAGATTGCCGCTCACCTCGCCAATGCGGGTTTAACCGTACATTTATTAGATATTCCTGGCAAGGGGAGCAATAAAAACGAATTAGTTGAAACATCATTTAAAAAAGCCCTGAAGCTATCTCCACCTATATTTTTTACAGAAAAGACAGCCCGTCGCGTCATTTTGGGTAATTTTGATGAGCATTTTTACTCAGTTGCCGCAGTTGATTGGGTCATTGAAGCAGTGGTAGAAAATCTAGATATTAAGCAAAAGCTGATGGAACGCCTAGAGAGCGTAATTCGCTCGGATACAATCGTATCCACCAATACCAGCGGTTTACCAATCCACGCGGTCGCCCAAGGACGTTCTGAATCCTTTCGTCAAAGGTTTTTAGGTAGCCATTTTTTCAATCCACCCCGCTATCTCAAGCTACTCGAAGTTATTCCGACAACTGACACCGATCCACAAGTACTAGAAAGAATGAAGTGGTTCGGAGAGCTGCATTTAGGTAAAGGGGTCGTAGTCGCAAAGGATACTCCTAACTTTATCGCCAACCGAATTGGAATGTACGTCACCATGCTTGGTTTGCAGGCGTTAACGCAGGGATACACGATTGAGGAAATCGATACTCTAACGGGAACAATTGCAGGTAGACCAAAATCAGCCACATTCCGCACGGCGGATTTAGTCGGACTTGATACGCTGATGTACGTCGCTAGTAACCTCTATCCAGCTATTCCTCACGATGAAAGCAGAGAAGTCTTTCGCGTGCCGGAACTGTTACGCAAACTCGTAGAGACGGGGACGCTAGGAGCGAAAACGGGTCAAGGCTTTTACAAAAAGCAAGACCGACAAATTCTGTCATTAAATCCAGAAACACTCGCTTACGAACCAGCTAAGCCTTTAAACTTGGGCAATATTGAGGCGATTGGTAAGATTCCCGATTTAGGCGATCGCCTGCGGGCATTGTATCGCGATCGCGGTCGTGCAGGTGCTTTCTTCCGCGAGTCTATCCTTAAAACCTTGAGTTATAGTGCTTGCCGCATTCCCGAAATTGCCGACAATTCTGACGACATTGACAAAGCAATGCGATGGGGATTTGGCTGGGAACTCGGTCCTTTTGCAATTTGGGATGTATTGGGATTTGAAACCGTACTGGCAGATATGAAAGCTGCTGGAATTCCCGTGCCGGAATGGGTGATGCAGGGAGCAGGGAGCAGGGAGCAGGGAGTGGGGGATCAAATACCAATTACCAATTACCAACTACCTCTAACACCACTATGGCAAAATCCCGAAGCAGCATTGCTAGACATGGGTGACGGGGTGGTTTTGTATGAGTTTCGCTCGAAGGGTAACACTTTGAGTTTGCAGGTGGTTGACGGTTTAGCTGAGGTGCTGGATCTGCTAGAAAACGATTACCGAGGATTGGTCATTGGCAACAGCAGCGCTCATTTCTCAGGTGGGGCAAATCTGGCGGAAATCGCAATGATGGCGCAGTCGGGAAATTTTGAGGCGATCGCCGATCTGATTGTCAAATTTCAAACTCTGCTACAGCGGATTCATTACTTCCCCAAACCAATTGTTGCAGCAATTCAGGGGCGAGTATTGGGTGGCGGTTGCGAGTTAGTCATGGCGTGTCCGCAAGTCGTGGCAGCAGCAGAAACTTATATAGGCTTGGTGGAACTGAGTGTAGGTTTGATTCCTGGGGCTGGTGGCATTATGCGATCGGTGACTTGGGCAGCCGATCGCGCTGCCACAGAAGCGCCCCATCACATCCAACCATTCCTGCGGCAAGTGTTTGAAACAATTGGCATGGCGAAAGTCTCCAATAGTGCTTTGGAAGCACAAGAACTAGGATTCTTACCACCAACAGCCAGGATTTTAATGAATGGCGATCGCCGTTTAGAGGTTGCCAAAGAAGAAGTCTTATGTAGCGATCGCGTAGGTTACGCCTCACCCCCCGAACGCAACGCCATTATGGTGCTAGGTCGTCCAGGGAGAGCAATGTTGGACTATGCTGCCGATACCCTTTACCGAGGCGGCTTCATCAGCGAATACGATCGCTATTTAGCCAACCGTTTAGCCTACGTCATGGCTGGTGGGGAACTTTCTGCACCTGCTTTAGTTGATGAAAACTACTTACTGCAATTAGAACGGGAAGCATTTTTACCCCTACTCAGCCAACCCAAAACCCAAGAGCGGATTGCTCACACGTTGAAACATAAAAAGCCGTTACGAAATTAGCGGGAGTCGAGAGGAGTGAGGAGCGAGGAGCGAGGAGCGAGGCAAAGAGAGTAATGCGTGGTGCGTGGTGTGGAAAGTGTGGGAAGTGTGGGGTGTGTGGGATGTAGAGAATTTTGAATGCGTGAATTGTTTTGCTCCCCCAACTTCCCCAACTCCGCGACTCTCTCTTCTTCCCCTCACTCCTCACTCCTCGCTCCTCCCAACTACCAACTACCAACTACCAACTACCAATTATGAAAGAAGCCTATATTGTCAGCAGCATTCGGACTGCGGTGGGAAAAGCGCCACGCGGTACGCTACGCCACGTTCGCCCCGATGACATGGGCGCGGTGGCAGTCAAAGGCGCGATCGCTCGCGTCGAAGGACTTGCACCAGAATATATTGACGACATCATTATCGGCTGTGCGTTTCCAGAAGCGGAACAGGGATTCAATTTGGGTCGAGTTATTGCTCAGCGGGCGGGTTTGCCTGATTCAGTGGCGGGTTGTACTGTCAATCGTTTTTGTGCTTCTGGACTCCAGACGATCGCGATGGCAGCTCAAGCGATCGCCACGGGACAAGCGGAAATTATGGTGGCTGGTGGAGCCGAATCGATGAGTTTGATTCCGATGGGGGGACACTATCTCGCTCCCAATCCAGAAGTATTGGCAGAGACTCCACAAGCTTACTGTACGATGGGGATTACGGCTGAAAACGTAGCCCAACAGTACGGAGTTTCGCGCCAGGAACAAGATGTTTTTGCGCTGCGATCGCATCAGAAAGCTTTAGTTGCAATTCGGCAAGGTCGTTTTGCTGAAGAAATTATCCCGCTTCCGGTACGCGAAACTCTCTATATTGATGGCAAGCCGCAGGTCGTGGAGCAAGTTTTTCAGCTCGATGAAGGTCCTCGCGCCGATACCAGTCTGGAAGCATTGGCGCGGTTGCAACCTGTTTTTCGCCACGGTGGAGCGGTTACAGCTGGCAACTCATCTCAAACTTCGGATGGAGCAGCAGCGACGGTGTTAATGAGTCAGCGCTGGGTCAACAAATTCGGTGTAAAACCTCTAGGACGGATGTTAGGGTATGCAATCGCCGGAGTTCCCCCAGAAATTATGGGGATCGGTCCAGTTGAGGCTGTGCCGAAAGTGTTGAAGCAAGTGGGTTTAAGCTTGGACGATATCGGGTTAATCGAGCTGAATGAAGCCTTTGCCGCTCAAAGCTTAGCAGTAATTCGCAAGCTCGGTTTAAATGAGGAAATTGTCAATGTCAACGGCGGCGCGATCGCCCTCGGTCATCCTCTAGGTTGCACGGGTGCGAAGCTGACAGCCACCCTGCTGCACGAAATGAAACGGCGCAGCATTCGCTATGGTCTGGTGACAATGTGCGTTGGTGGTGGTATGGGAGCAGCGGCAGTGTTTGAGAATTTGATTTGAGTGAGTAGTGAATCGTAGGGGTGGGTTCACCCGAAATCTCTTTTCGTAGCAAAGTTACTTTGTAAACCCACCCGTACAAAGTGAGTAGCGTTGATTCAGTTGAGGTAAGATATGATGAACCCGATCGATTCGGCGATAACTTCGTTAAGCTTCGCTAACGCGCTCCCTGCACTAATTTTCCTATTTTTTGTACTGGGTTACATTGGCGTTCCTCTATGGCTGTGGTCGCTGTATTTTGTCCTGGTACTATCAGCGTGGAATCTGCCAATTTGGGTGTGGTTGCTGTTTGGTGTGGTGGCAACGATCTTGAATTTCCCTGTGTTACGGCGATCGCTCGTCACATCTCCCATCATTTCCGCTATTAAAGCTTTTAATCTCCTACCAAACATCTCTGCAACCGAACAAGCGGCGATCGAGGCGGGGAACGTTTGGGTAGATGGTGAGTTCTTTTCCGGTCAACCTAATTTTCACAGGATTAACAGCGAACCCTATCCCCAAGTTACGCCAGAACTTCAAGCATTTCTCGATGGACCAGTAGAACAAGTTTGCCGCATGGTCAGCGATTGGGAAATTTACCGTCGTAAGGATTTACCACCGGAAGTCTGGGCATATCTCAGACAAGAACGCTTCTTCGGGATGATGATCCCCAGAGAGTATGGCGGTTTGGGCTTTTCTAACTTTGCCTACAGCGCCGTGATGATGAAGCTGGCATCGCGATCGTTCACCCACACGGCGACAGTTGGAGTGACGAACTCCCTCGGTCCGGCGAAGTTGCTGCTGCGATATGGTACTCCAGCTCAAAAAGACTATTATCTGCCCAAACTAGCTCAGGGGGATGCAATTCCCTGTTTCGCCCTGACCGAACCCCAAGCAGGCTCGGATGCGGGTAGCATTACTTCTGAAGGAGTCGTGTTTCAAGCTGAAGATGGAAAACTCTATCTGCGCTTGAATTTCCGCAAACGCTATATTACTCTGGGCGCGATCGCCACTTTAATCGGACTGGCGTTTCGCCTCCGCGATCCAGAAAATTTGTTGGGTAAAGGAGAGGATATAGGCATCACCTGCGCTTTAATTCCGGCGGATACGCCTGGTGTGGTTTTGGGACGGCGACACGATCCGATGGGAGTTCCGTTTTACAATTCTCCGGTTGAAGGACATGATGTCGTCATCTCCATCGACCAAGTTATCGGTGGTGTCGAACAGGTGGGTCAGGGTTGGAAAATGTTGATGCAGAGCCTTGCTGCGGGTCGGGGCATCAGCTTTCCTGCTACCTGTACCGGAGTTGCTAAACTTGTCGCCAGAGTGACGGGCGCTCACGCAACAGTGCGACAGCAGTTTGGACTGCCAATCGGTCGGTTTGAAGGGGTTGAGGAACCCCTAGCTCGGATTGGAGGGCTGACATATTTGATGGATGCCGCTCGGACTTATACTTGTGGTGCAGTCGATCGCGGCGAGCAACCGGCGGTAATTTCGGCGATCGCTAAGTACAACCTGACAGAACTCTCGCGTCAAATTATCAATGACGGGATGGATATTCTCGGTGGCTCTGGTATTTGTCGCGGACCCAGAAACCTGCTCGCAAATATCTACATTGCCACTCCGATCTCGATTACGGTTGAAGGCGCGAATATCCTCACTCGCACGATGATGATCTTCGGTCAAGGAGCGATCCGCTGTCATCCTTACGTCTATGCTGAAGTTATTGCCCTCAAACAGTCGGATGTCTCGGCTTTCGATCGCGCCTTTTGGCATCACGTTGGATTCATGGTGCGTAATGGTTGCCGCGCCTTACTGCTGAGTCTTTCCCGTGGCTATCTCGCCCGTCCGCCTGTATCTGGAGCGACTGCTAAATACTACCGCAAACTCGAATGGGCAGCCGCGACTTTTGCTTGGCTGACCGATCTGGTTCTCTTCTGTTTTGGTGGCACATTGAAGCGGCGAGAAAAACTCACCGGACGATTTGCCGATATTCTTTCTTGGATGTATTTGGCAACAGCTACCCTGCGCCGATTTGAGGCAGAAGGTTGCACGGAAGATTTACCTTTTGTCCGCTGGGCAGTGGAATATGCCTTAGCTCAGATTCAGTTTGGATTTGAGGGAATTTTCAGTAACCTGTCCGTACCAATTCTCGGTAGTTTATTCCGAGGACCCATGACTTGGTGGTGGCGGCTCAATGCGATCGGTTCTTTACCCTCTGACCGTTTAGGCAGTGACATTGCCCGTAGCCTTCAGACACTAGGACAGCAACGCGATCGACTCACCGCAGGTATTTATCTTCCCACCGATTCGAGTGAAGCTTTGGGAAGATTGGAACGCGCTTTTCTCTTAACATCGCAAGCCGAACCAGCACTTAAAACTATCAAAGCTGCCAGTCGTGAAGGTAAGCTGCCGTCAGGAAAACCGGAGCAGCTAGTTACAGCAGCACGTGAGGCTGAGATAATTACTCTAGAAGAGGCTGAGCTAATTCGTGCAGCAGAAATTGCTCGTAATGAAGCAATTCAAGTAGATACATTTACACTTTTGGAATACCAACAAGGAGTAGAGGATCGACAAGAACAACTGAAACTGATAGATCGAGCGGCTTTGTTGCCTAAATAGTTGGAGGCAAAGGAGAAAAACATATGCTCTTTCGCCAATTATTTGATGCTGAATAAGTTATGAAACCATCGTCAATGGAGCAATTGTAGCATCAACTTTTTTTTCCCAAAGTCGTCTCATTAGCTTACCTTCATACCTCTGTTCGCGCAAACGTTTGTTATAGCTTGCTAATACGATGGTTTCTTCATATTTCCCAACCGACATGACTAGTCGATTGGGATCTCGCATTTGATAACTAAATATACTAGGCGCGCTATTGTGAGAGATACTTTTATTTGTAAATACGAGATTAGGATGCTTGGTATTGACACACCAAGACATGTAGTCTGAATCTAGTTTTTTACGATATTCCCAACTCATTTTGATTCCAAATTCAACTCGTTCTAGAGCGTGAATTTGAGCGATCGCTGATATTTCTGACTCATTTAACCAATCTACGTTTAGCGTTAGTAACGGAGAAACCCAAACCCCCGTCGAACGCAACCAATAATCGTATAACTGATAATGAAACGGCATAGTTGCATAAATTTCCTATGGAAAATCAACGCGATATACCGATCTCTACCAGCCGCGATCGCGGTTTTACGGATTATTTTAAAAAAATATTGACAAAATACTTAACTTATGTAAGAGATTGTACGGGCGGGTTTTCTCCGATAGCTATTCGTGTCAGGTAAATCTGTTGTCTAAACCTGCCCCTACTAATATTTGTGATTGGATGCTAAGAACAAGAGATCGATAATCTCGCCAAAACCCAAACCAAAAGCTGCTACAACTGCTAAAAACAAAAAAGTATTGAATCGACTAAAACCCGCAAATCGCATTTCTACATTTGCCAAGAATGTGATAGCCAAAGGTATAACAATAATCGGAATTAAGATCGATCGCGCCGCAGCTAAAGCAATTAACACGCAGATCAAAAGCATTGCAACAATTAGTAAAAGACCTTGAGAAGCAAATTTCATAATTTGCTCTAAAGCAGCAATACTTTTCCAAGATAAAGCTAAACCTACAGCTGCTATGCAAGCTCCAACAAACCAAAAAATGTGGTATGCAGAGAGATACCATCCCAATAATGCATATGCTAGCCAAAGGGCAACAACAGGTAGCAGAGGGATTCTATTTAGAAGTCCAGCGTTCATAATTGATTCTTAACTCTGCGATCGGGAACAGGTATAAAAGTGGTAGACAGCATGGAACTACCTGCATTTTAACTAAGCATCTGCAAACCCGCTTCTTACTGTAAGAAGAGTTAATTTATTTCGGTCATTAGTCATTGGTCATTGGTCATTGGTCATTGGTCATTTGTAGTTATTCTCCCTTGTCCTTCTTGTCTCCCTTGTCCTCTATTCCCTGCTCCCTACTCCCTAACTTCTCTGTTTGAGTGCGATGCGTAACTCCATTTGACTCGTGGTTTTGTCAGGGTTGCTGGCGGTGATGCCGATACCGCGAATGGAGTTGATAACAGCAGTAGCTTCTGGATCGATCGCAGTGCTTAAGGGTTTACTTGCAAGTAACGACATGGTTTTATCCATATCTAAGTAGAAGTAACCTGCATTAGGTTGTATTAAAGAACCAGTTGCAGCTTTGAAAACTTCGCTACTATCAAGAGACTTACCGGAAGGATTCGCGATCGCCTCTACAATCGGTTCGCCCACAGCGATAAACATTGTATCTCGATCTAACCAGCCGTGACCGACAATCGCACCTTGGGCGGGAACTTGCCATTCAGTAACGCTTTTACCATTAATATCCCTGGGAACGACAGATAAAAAGTTACTTCTAGCGATCGCATCGAGTTTACCAAGAGTCGATTCAGCCGTGGCGCGATCGCTAGTTTGAAACATCAGTACGCCGCCAAATCCCAAGGAAGCTAACATACCCTGACTGGATGAAATTGCACCAATGGCAAATTCTCCATCCATCCAGCCAAAAACATCTCGGTCTAGATCGAGATTGTAAGTTGTTTTGAGCGATCGCCTTGCAGAGTCCAATCCTTGCTTGACTTCCGGTAAATCTCTAGTTTGGTCAACAAACGCCGCCCAGGTGCGACTGATTCCCGCACCAGTCAATAAAGCCAGCGTATCGACGGGAAATCGCGTCACGACCTTACTAGGCGAGTTTTGATATTGTATGTTGATGGCATGAGGATTTAGCTGCGCGATCGCTTTCATCCGTATTCCCATATCATCTACACCTACACCTGCAACTACAGCTTTGACCGATTGCAACTGGGCTAAGGTTTGAGGAGGTAATCCAGCCGGATTTGCAGCTGTTAATTGTTGAACTGCGGCTGCATAATCGGGTAAATAAATTTGCGCGATCGGGTTTTTGAGTTGTAAGCTTTGGGCAAAAGTTCTGTCTATACCCGCTTTGGCAGCAAAAGAAGGTTCTCCTTTATAAGTATCGATCGCTTGTTCTACTGCTTGTTTGGTTGGAGCGAGAACGACACGACTATCAAGGATGCTACTGTAGATTGGTTCGCCTTGACTGGTTGATTCAGTAATTTTTTGTCCTTTGTAATCGAATTCTTGACTCGTAACTGTTTTATCGGCTTTTAGTTTCTTGCTAAAGTTCCAGGCACTCAACCCATTTTTGATTCCTAGTACTAGTAAAATATTCGATTGAGACGAGAATGGTGTTGCTTGTATTTGCTTAGCAGAACCAGGTGGTAGTACGGCAATTGTGACGCTACCCAACCAAGGTTTGATATCTTGTTCGTAATTAATATTAGATTTTGTTAATACTTGGCGATCGAAGTCTTGCAGGCTTTTTTCAACTAACTTTTCGGCTTCAGGAGTACCAAATTTCTGTAACTGCGCCAAATCCCTAGGATCGGTCGAAATAAAAGCTGCCATCAATGCTTCATCTGGCACGACTTTAGCACTTGCCAAAGGACTCGCACCACTGCCAAAATTTCCTTTAAAATACCAATAAGCCGCTGCACCTCCTACTACAATCCCAACAGCTACAACAGCAGGGAGCAAATTTGATTTTTTCGTCGGCATTTTATTATCCTTGCGATCGCCTCTGCTCAAATCTTGTCAATCATCTATACAAATGTCATTGTGGTAATTTCGGATAAATATTAGGGAGTAGGGAGTTGGAGGGGCAGGTTTATCGAGCCTAGCTACAATAGAACAAAATATTCAGCAGTTAAACCTGCCCGTACAGGAGTAGGTAAAATACTAATGACAACTCGTATGAATGAATCCAAGCAGCAAATTATTAAAGATTTTAATTCTAGAGCTAATTATGACAACGAGTTTCGCTATCATTTTGCTAGTTTTCTCGTAGAATTAGCTCAACTAAAACTAGGGCAGAAAGTTTTGGATGTTGCGACTGGTACGGGAATAGTGGCGATCGCGGCAGCAAAAATCGTAGGAAATGCAGGTTCTGTATTGGGAGTAGATATTTCGCCGGGAATGCTAGCACAAGCACGGCGCAAAGTTGAGATAGAAAAACTACAAAATATTGAATTGATTGAAGCAGATGCAGACAATTTGAATTTTGACGATAACAGCTTTGATGTGATTTTTTGTTCCGCTGCGATCGTCTATCTCACAGATATTTTGGCTTCCCTGCGTCAGTGGTATTGCTTTCTCAAACCAGGCGGAATAGTAGCCTTTTCCTGTTTTGCTGACACGGCTCATACTGCATCTATTTTATTTAGAGAGAAAGCACAACAATTTGGAATTACGGTTGACAATCCCAACGAACCGCTAGGTACTCCTGAAAAGTGCCAAGCTTTACTTCAACAGGCTGGTTTTCAAAAGATTGAAGTTGTAACTCAACAATTCGGTTTCTACTTCAAAGATGCAGAAACAGCATGGAACGCACATGCTAATAATGTTTACGGCTACCAGGTGTGTCAACTACCTCCAGACAAATTAGCGCAGCTTAAAGCAGAATACATGGCAGAGATCCATGCCTTGTCACCGGAGCAAGGATTTGGGCATGATGTTAATAGCTTGTTTGTTTTTGCTCGTAAAAGTTGAGTTTGAGATTTTTCATGATTAGTAACAGTGATAATACAATTAAACTCGATCAATTTTTAAAATTAATCGGCATAGCAGCAACAGGCGGACAAGCCAAACTAATAATTCAGGGAGGTGAGGTTCTCGTTAATGGCATACTGGAGACCAGACGCGGACGCAAGTTAAGATCGGGTGACAGTGTAACAGTAGCAGAACAAACTTTTGATGTAAATTTAGACGAGATTTAAATTTAATTAAAATCAGGCGATCGCATTAAGACACCAACCGCAACCTCCGCGCCAAATCCTTACACAACTGCGTTGGTTTACTCAAATCTGGCTTAATTAAACAGTCATCCGCAGCAAAATCATAGTCTGCTACCTCCAACTTTAACGCCCACTTGGTCAACGGCAATTTTCCCCATGTCTCTACAAACTCTACAACGCCTTTAGGTCTTTTAGAGCGTTCTACATTTTGCAATGCACAGGCAATACTCAGTTGATTAAATCCCCTAATCAAAGGATCGGGATAGGGAAATGGATCTTTTTCTCCTGCTTTGATGCGTCCAAAATACTCCAGCACACCTGAAGCTAGTAGAGACAGTATTTCTGAGTGATTTAACTTAGTTGGATCGTAGCTCATGGGTTTGATAGACCAAATGGGTCGCCCCATATCAAACCAGAGAGCGTGACTTTGCGTAACTTTGAATGTGCCACTATTTAGAGTGGATAGAGAAGTCAAAAGTCAGAAGTCAAAAGTCAAAATTTCCCGAATTCTAATTTCTGTACGGGCGGGTTTTGAGCTGAAATTTGGGGTGGCGGTTGTCAGATCGCTAAACCCGTTGCTACTGCTGTAAGGGCGGGTTTTGAGCCGAAATTTGGGGTGGCGGTTGCCAGACTCTCGCTAATCCCGCCCCTACGGTTCCTGATAACTGACTTATAAAATCCCGACTGCGTGCAATAGTCCTTTGCCAGTGATTAACTCGATAATCAGGGCAATAAAGCCGAGCATGGCAATTCTACCATTCCAAATTTCTGCCGAGGTCGTCATGCCCCACTGCCAGCGCTCTTGGGGGTACATTTTAACCCGCTTTTTCATTTGCGACACTTGAGACAGCTTAACGCTGGGAGAATTTAAGGCTTCGATGGTTAAATCTGCCATCCCATCAATAAACTGAGTGTGAGTGTTGAGCGCTGGAACGCGACGGAAGTTGTGTATACCTACTGACTCTGCAACTTCTCGATACTCCATATCAATTTCTTGCAGAGTTTCTATATGTTCGGAGACAAAACTGATCGGTACGACAACCATATCTTGCACCCCTTGCTGACCCAATTCTTGAATGGCATCTTCTGTATATGGTTGCAGCCATTCTACAGGACCAACACGACTTTGATAAGCTAAGGTGTATGAATTGGAGCGGTTGAGGGTCTGCATTATTAGCGCCGTACATTCCTCAATTTCTTGCTGATAAGGGTCGCCTGCTTCCTCAACGTAACTTTTTGGTACGCCATGAGCGCTAAAGAAGACATGCACTGCATCAGGGTTGGCAAATCCATCTACCTCTTGAGCAATTAACTGCGCCATTGCTTGCAGATAGCCTGGTTGCTTGTACCAAGAGGGAATAACTGTATATTCAATGCTGCTTAATTTGGGGTCTTCTAACCACATTTGTTGCAGCAAGCGGAAGCTAGAACCGCTAGTGCTGATGGAAAATTGCGGGTAGAGTGGTAGGATCACCAAACGGTCAATGCCATCGCGTTTGATCCGGGCGATCGCTTCTTCGGTGAATGGATGCCAGTAACGCATCCCAATATACATTTGAGTTGGTTGCCCTTTCTCTTCTAGTCGTGCTTGTAGCGCTTGTGCTTGGGCTTCAGTAATGCGCCGTAAGGGAGAGCCGCCACCTATCTGCTTATAGTTTTCTTGCGATCGCTTCGTGCGTACGGTTGAAATCCACCATGCCAGGGGTTTTTGCAGCCAGGGAAACGGCAGGCGAATAATTTCCGGATCGGCAAACAAGTTAAATAGAAATGGTCTGACATCCTCTAGTCGATCCGGTCCACCTAGATTAAGTAATAGTACTCCCACTCGACCCATAGCAGTTTTGTTACCCCAATTTCTTCAGCTTTGTTACTGATTTTAACAATACATCTTTTAACAATACATCTTTATTCGGAATATCGGTCAACAAATATTCATGAGGATTGAAACATGGCAACAATATTACGAGAATGGAGCTATCGCTATCAATGGTTTTACGATACAGTTTCTCGATTAGCGGCGTTGAGCGTGGGCGGAGAAGGAAAGTTTCGTCAATTGGCTTTGCAAAAATTAACAATTCAGCCCAATACTCAAGTTTTGGATCTTTGTTGCGGCAGCGGTCAAGCAACTGAAGTCTTGGTGAAATATTCTCAAGAGGTGACGGGGTTAGATGCGTCTCCTTTATCTTTGAAACGAGCGCAACACAACGTACCGCAAGCCAAGTTTGTAGAGGCTTTTGCTCAAAAGATGCCTTTTAGCGATCGCAGTTTCGATCTAGTCCACAGCAGCATGGCAATGCACGAAATGACAGCGAAGGAATTGCGAGAGATTGTAAGTGAAGTTCATCGCGTCCTCAAGCCAGGTGGCATTTTCACTTTGGTTGATTTTCACCCACCGACGAATTGGTTATTCGTGCCTGGAATCTATTTATTTCTGTTTTTGTTTGAAACAGAAACGGCTTGGCAGTTATTACGCGAGAATTTGGTTGAGTTGTTAGAAGAAGTAGGGTTCGAGTTACAAAATCGCGTTCTCCATGCAGGTGGAAGCCTGCAAGTGATTCAAGCGCGAGTTGGGCGAATGGAATGTGATACCACACAAACAAAGTTCGCCAGTACAGACTAATGTCTTAGTTAAAGAATTTAACCCGCGCCGGCGGGTTTTGCCTGTATAGCCGTGACTTCTAGTCGCCCTAAGACAATTACTATTACTAGTTACCCATTACCAATTACCATAAAATTTGAGGGTTGCATGACGAAGCATGATGAACACAACGGGTAAAGTTTACCTGGTCGGTGCGGGACCAGGAAGTATTGATTATCTAACTGTTAGGGCGCTGCAACTGTTGAGCCAAGCAGAAGTATTGATCTACGATGCTTTAGTCGATCCGCAATTATTAGAACTAGTGCCGTCAAATTGTCTCAAACTCGATGTCGGTAAGCGCGGCGGACAATCTAGCACCCCTCAAGCAGAAATCGATCGCTTACTAGTCGAGTATTGCCAAACAGGACAACAAATCATTCGGCTCAAAAGCGGCGATCCGTTCATTTTTGGACGAGCCGCAGCAGAAATTGAGGCATTAGTTACCGCAGGCTGCCCGTTTGAGGTTATACCTGGAATTTCTTCCGCCTTAGCCGCACCCACACTAGCAGGAATTCCCCTCACCGATCCGGTGATGAGTCATTGTTTTGCCGTGACAACTGCCCATGAACCAGAACTTGTCAATTGGGAAGGTTTAGCATCAATCGGAACCCTGGTGTTTCTGATGGGAGGGCAACAGTTACCAGAGATTGTCAAGCAATTAGTCAGACACGGGCGCTCGCCCCACACGCCAATTGCGATCGTGCGTTGGGCGGGAACCGCAAAACAGCAAGTTTGGACTGCCACCCTCGAAACAGTTGTAGCCCAAACCGATGGCTTAACTCTCTCACCTGCTGCGATCGTGGTTGGTGAAGTGGTTGGCTGGCGCGAGTATTTGCAACCAGATCGGGAGCGAGGAGTGTTAGCGAAGCGGGACGAAGTCCGGAGTG
Source organism: Chroococcidiopsis sp. SAG 2025 (assembly GCF_032860985.1). Lineage (GTDB taxonomy): Bacteria > Cyanobacteriota > Cyanobacteriia > Cyanobacteriales > Chroococcidiopsidaceae > Chroococcidiopsis. The sequence continues at coordinate 2,571,676 of NZ_JAOCNC010000001.1, read as the reverse complement.
AGGAGCGAGGGGGATATAAGAGAGCTGGGGGAGCTGAGGGAGCTGAGGGAGCTGAGGGAGCAAAACTACGTCCGACTCCCGACTCCCGTACGGGCGGGTTTGGAAACCCGCCCCTACCGACTCCCGACTCCCGTACGGGCGGGTTTGGAAACCCGCCCCTACCGACTCCCGATTCCCCGCTTTTAGGTAAAACAGTCCTCGTTACCCGATCGCTGGGGCAATCGAGTCAATTTTGCGATCGCCTTGTAGAAATGGGTGCGACAGCTATTGAAATGCCAGCGTTGGAGATTGGTGCGCCTTCGAGTTGGATGGGGTTAGATAATGCGATCGCGCAGTTATCGGATTTTGATTGGTTGGTTCTGACTTCTACGAATGGTGTAGATTATTTTTTTGAACGCCTGTCAGCTAAAGGTAAAGATACGCGGGCGCTAGCAGGGGTAAAAATTGCTGTAGTAGGACAAAAAACTGCTCAGAGTCTTCAACAAAGATACTTACAACCAGATTTCATTCCTCCCGATTTTGTCGCGGATTCTTTAGTAGAAAACTTTCCTGAATCTTTAGCAGGTACAAAAGTTTTGTTTCCTAGAGTTGAAACTGGAGGACGAGAAGTCTTAGTCAAACAATTTACTGCTAAAGGTGCAGACGTGGTAGAAGTTGCAGCTTATGAATCTCGTTGTCCGCAGTCAATTGCTCCTGAAGCATTAGAGGGATTACAAAGTCATAAAGTGGATATTATTACTTTTGCTAGTTCCAAAACAGTCCGAAATTTTTGCCAACTTATAGCACCATATAACAACATTGATTTAGATGGAGTTTGTATAGCCTCTATTGGACCTCAAACCTCCAAAGACTGTATTTCTTTCCTCGGTAGAGTCGATATAGAAGCAGAGGAATATACTTTGGATGGGTTATTACAAGCAATTGTAGGTTGGGTAAGTAAAGGTTGAAAGATGAATTAATTGTGACTTACGACTTACGACTTACGACTTACGACTTACGAATCATTGGTCTTACTGGTGGAATTAGCACTGGTAAAAGTACTGTTTCTCAATACTTAGCAAATGAATATCATTTACCAGTTCTTGATGCAGATATTTATGCCAGAGAAGCCGTGCAACTTGGTTCGCCAATTTTAAATGCGATCGCCCAGCGTTATAGTACAGATATTTTACAGGCTGATGGGACGCTGAATCGTCAACAACTAGCGCGAATTATCTTTAACGATTCTACAGAAAAGCAGTGGTTAGAAGAACAAATTCATCCTTACGTACGCGATCGCTTTGAGCAAGAAATCAAGAAATTATCTGTTTCTACAGTTGTATTAGTTATTCCTTTGCTATTTGAAGCAGAAATGACAGATTTAGTGACAGAAATTTGGGTTGTTTCCTGTTTGCCGCAACAGCAAATAGGCAGACTGATACAGCGCGATAATTTAACTTTAGAACAAGCACAGGCGCGAATTAACAGTCAAATGCCACTATCAGAAAAATGCGATCGGGCTGACGTTGTTTTGGATAATTCTTCTACTTTTGAAGATTTGAAACAGCAGGTAGATTTAGCGATAAAAAAATTTAATGGTTAACGGTGAAGTTAGCTACCTTACCCAATCAAGTTGCTTTATTCATTAAGATTAGGAAACACAACAATAGATACAATTTTCTCTAAAAATTCTTAAATCTGCGGATTGCAGAATAGGTATCGCCGCGATCTCATAGGATTCTTCCATTGGCAAAAGTGCAAAATGGCAGATAAAATAAGACAAATGGCACAAATATCAGAAGTTGGAGGAGCTATGACAGTACCTACCCACAATTCCAAAAAAAAGGCTGCCAGTGGTATAGCTCAACCTACTGTGAAGTATCATGTCCTGCAAAGTGTTGCGAATACCTATGAACTAGATAGTCGCCAAAAGGAAGCTCTTTTTGGTATCCCTGTAAGAACCCAAGCTAGGTACAAAAAGGATGATTCTGTATTAAGTCCACTTATTGTTGACCGCTTGGAGCGTTTTAACCGGATTACAAAGCAGGCGATCGATCTGTTTGAAGATGAGGAGGAAACTAAAAGATGGTTGAGTACGCCGAAAGCCAGTCTCGACAACAAAACTCCTCTGGAAGCACTGACTACAGATGCAGGAGCGAAACAAGTAGAGCAAATACTCTATCGTGCTGAGTATGGGGTATACGGCTAGTGAAAATCTGGCGTATATGCAAAGAAAAACACAAAAATTCTGCTTTCTCTGGCGAAGGTGGTATTTATACTGCTGGTCGCTGGACACCTCAAGGTATTAAAGCAGTTTATACATCGGAAAGTTTAGCACTTGCAACCCTCGAAGTATTTGTCCACACTGAAAGCAACAAGATTCCTTTGGTTGGCATTCGTGCTTTTGTTGCAGATAACATTGCTGTTGAGGAAATTAAGATTGATGACTTACCGAACAATTGGCAAGAAGAATCTACTTATCCATCCTTGCAAGCAATTGGTGATGCTTGGTTGCGATCGCAACGAACTCCCATCTTAAAAGTTCCTTCTGCAATCATTCCATTCGAGTACAATTATATTCTCAATCCAGATCATCCAAGGCTTCAAATTTCAACCGACCCGCCTTTTAACTTTAAATTCGATCGGCGAATGTGGAAAAAAGCTAATCCTTGAATGTCTAGTTCGTAACGAGATTGAAGTTGCTTGAAAGCGCTCTTTCATCGCACACTTTAAGAATGAAATGGTACTGTGACTAAGGGTAAAAGTGCCAAAAGTAACCACAACCAAGACCAATTAAATTGCGGTTGGGTAGGAGGTGCTGATGGCTCTAATAAAGCATTGATGCGTTCGCTCAACCGCTCTGCTTGACTAGCAGCGCTGAAAGCAGCGCAAAAACTCGTCATTGGCACGATCGCAGAACGTACGACTAATAACAAAGATTCTGCCAAAGTCAGCGGATCGACTTGCTGAGCCGCCCGATTATCTGCCCGCAGTTCCCGTAACAGCAATAACTCTTCCCATAAGGCTTCTGTCTGAGGCAACCATCCAGTACAAGTCCGTATCCAACCCAACCAGAAAAACCAGAAAGTATCTCGGTAGTAGTAATGTGCTTGTTCGTGGGCAATCACAGCGGCTAACTGTTCTGGGGTGAGGACGTATAGCAATCCTTGGCTGACAACTAATTCCGGTCGCCAGAAGCCAACTAAAGCGCTGAAGAGAACGGGAGTTGCTAAAATCCGACAAGATGCTCCCTCTACTTGCTCTTGAGGATAAGTACGAGTCTGACTCACAGCCCGCCAGCCTTGCCATGCCAGTTTAACCCCCAGCGCGATCGCCACTATAAAACCGATTACCGTCAGTCCGTAGCTATACCAACCTACAGACAAACCCAGCATCTTGCCTTGAATTCCCATGAATAATACCGAGATTCCGGCGATCGCTAACATTAACGGAGGAAAGAGAAAAAACCACAGCGTTTGTTTCCAGCGTTGTTGCCAATCACCTGAAGCTGATGACCAATTCTGTCGCACGTTCCAAGCTACTGCCAGTGCAGCCAAAATCATGATGGTATGCATTACTTCTCCTCCCGTTGTTGGCGTGCAGCTTGAATGCGTTTAGCGATCGCGTCGAGCTGTTCTAAGCTGGTGCGATCGAGACTATCGGCAAAGGCAGCCACAACATCAGGGTTGCCAACCGCCAGAAAGCGATGTAGCTTTTCATGCGCCTCTATAACTTGCGCTTGTTCTTTCGTTACCAACGGTCGCCAATAAAAAACTCGTTCTTGTTTATCGCAAGCCAACCATCCTTTTTCCGTCAGGCGGCGCAGTACCGTGGTGACAGAAGTATAGGCTAACTCTCTATCGGGATCGGCAAGAATGCGATCGTGTACGTCTTTGACAGTCACGCGATCGAGTTCCCAGACGATATTTAAAATCTCTGTTTCTAATGGACCAAGAGATAGCTGTTTGGGACGGTAATTAGGCAGCGGAGACATAAGCTAAGTCAAAAGTCAAAAGGTAAAAGTCAAAAATTACTGATAACTGGTCACTGATAACTGATAGCTGACAACTGGTTACTGCTTTCCAGGTTACACCGTCAGAGTTATCTCTCGCGACATTGTTTGTGAAAGTTTGATTTTGTGACAGTTTGACATCTTGTCTTTTGACTGCCATCCAGAAGGCAAACTAAGCTAGGTGTTCGATTCCAGCCTGCTTTTATAACGAAGGGTCAAAAAGTCCTTGATTCTCGGGTGGAAGGACTTCCACCCTTTTTCGACATCTTAGTTCGACATCTTAGCTGGATAAATTCGCCGATCCTATTTGCGAAAGAAGGAGATTGAAAGAATGCGAACGATCGCGTTAGCTTTGCTATTGGTTGTTGCTATTTGGACGCTAGCTTTTCCCAGTGCAGCTCTAGCAGCAGACATAGCCAACGGAGCCAAAGTGTTTAATAGCAACTGTGCTGCTTGTCATATGGGAGGAAAAAATGTGGTGATGGCGACAAAAACACTACAGAAAGATGCTTTAGAAAAATATAGTATGAATTCTCTAGAAGCAATTATCAACCAAGTCACAAATGGTAAAAATGCTATGCCTGCCTTCAAAGGAAAATTAAATGTCCAGCAGATTGAGGATGTCGCCTCTTACGTGCTGGACAAATCCGAAAAAGGATGGAGCTGAAATCAGTTATCAGTTGTCAGTTGTCAGTGAAGAAAAGGTGTGGGGTGTAGTGGAGAGAATTTGGAATTTGGAATGCGGAATTAATGCGTGAATTTTGAATTGTCTTGCTCCCTCAGCTCCTCAGCTTCCTCTGCCCCTCTACCCTCCCCTCACTAGTAACTATGTATCGAGTTATTCTCATCTGCTGCGTCACATTTGCGGTTTTGCTGTTTCCATTAAACGCTCAGGCTCAGCCAGCAGCGAATACTTTAGAGATGCACGACCATCAAACTAAATCTCGATCGGTAGAAGACTTATTTAAACAAGGGGTATATCAAACGCTAGTAGGAAAATATCGAGCCGCGATCGCAGATTTTTCTCAGGTCATTTTGCTCCAACCCAACAACGCTACAGCCTACGCTAATCGAGGTTTAGCACGGGCTGCTAAGGGCGATCGCCAAGATGCATTAAAGGATTTCGATCGCGCTTTATCACTGAATCCAGATTCGGCGATCGCCTATTACAACCGAGGTTTTACGCTTTCCAAGCTCGAAGACGATCGCGGTGCGATCGCTGATTTTGACCGTGCCATTCGCATCGATCCTGAAGATCCAAGTGCTTATCATTGTCGGTGTCTCGTGCGTTATAAATTAGGTGACATGGTAGGTGTAGCAGAAGATTTACGCACGGTTGCTCAAATGTATTTGCAACGCGGCAAATTCGATGCTTATACCAGTCTGCTTGCTGAACTCAAATCTCTGCATGAATTAAGTCACCCGAAGAGGGAGCAGGGAGCGCACGAGCAGGGAGTAGTTATCAGTCACCAGTTATCAGTGTACAGACGTTACATGTAACGTCTGGACAAATTTAATAGTTATCAGCGAGCGGCAAGAGATTGGTACGTAGTGCGCGCTCTAATTTTAAATGTTGAATTGCTTTTTCCCCTATCCCTTACACTTTCTATGTAAGGGAGAAGCATCAATGTAGACGCGCATTTCTCGAACGAGATCGTCTTCCATGCGAAAGACGATCGCGCATGGTATTGCGATCGCTTTACCACGATCGCACATATGAGTTGTTTCCATTTGGCAAATTACAGCATCGTCAATTTCCCAAATTTCATTGATTTCACAAGAAGTTCGGGCGCTCCGACTGAGCTGACTTGCTTCGATGACAAATGCGATCGCGGTTTTCCCCACTGCCGGGGAATGATTGCCAAATCGACATAGGGCATCTTCAGTAAAATAAGTCATGGCACTCTCTACATCCATTGCCTCGAACAAACCGATCAAACTCCTGATAATCTCTATTTGGGTAACAGCTGCCATACTGGATCGAAATTCCATTCTGAAATTAATCGAAAAGATGAAGGCTTAAGGCTAAAAGCTATAACCTTAATGCCGCTCGGGCTTAGCTTGATGTCATCATTAATTTCAAATTAAATGAAGCCCTGATTTTTTACAGCCTGAAAAAGTCAGAAGTTATCCGCACCATCTCAATTGTCTCAATCGAGAAGTCATGAATCGTCTGAAAAAGTCAGATCTACGTGGTGCGTGGTGCGTAGTGTGTGGTGCGCTACGTGGTAAGAGGCAACTGATTAAGAAAAGCTTAAAATATATAGAATTTTGAACTTTTGAGTATATAGAAAATTTACAACTGATTTCTAGTGTAACTTAATAGTAAAGCATAAAAAAATAAATACAAACCAGCGAAAAAAAACAAACATAGCCTATTACAGTCAAAATCATCAAAGAACAAGTTTTTGTTAAAAAATGAACGTTGACGAAGCACTAGTAATTCTAGATGCATTTCTCGATCGGGGACTCAACGACATTCAGGAACTAGTCTTTCGCAAAGCCTGGGAAGGTCAGACTTATCCCGAAATCGCCGAAAGCTCTGACTATGATGCTAATTACATTAAAGATGTAGGTTCTAAGCTATGGAAGTTGCTTTCTAAAGCTCTCTCAGAAGAAGTTACGAAAAGTAACTTCCGTGCTGTCTTGCGGCGACGAGCGTCAGAACTAGGGAGCAGGGAGCAGGGAGTAGAGAGTAGGGGAAAGAGAGCAGAGGAGACCAAAAGCGACAACCAACAACCATCAACTAACGACCATCAACCAACAACACCTTACATAGACTGGGGCGAAGCGGTAGATGTAGCAACATTTTACGGGCGGAGCGAGGAGTTAGCGACTTTAGGACAGTGGATTAAGAACGATTCGCCTAGAGGCGACAGCTCCGCTTCATGCTGTCGTTTAGTGGCAGTATTGGGTATGGGTGGCATGGGGAAAACTGCCTTATCGATCGCCCTAGCAGAAAACTTGCAATCAGAATTTGAATATATTGTTTGGCGCAGTTTACGTAACGCTCCGCCTCTAGCAGAATTACTCGCTGGGATCGTTCAATTCCTCTCTCATCAACAAGAAACAGCGGCGACATTATCCCAAGAACTCGATCGCTGTATCAGTATGCTGCTGGAATATTTGCGCCATCATCGCTGTTTGTTAGTACTAGATAACGTCGAAAGTATTCTGCGTGGGGGCGAACATGCAGGACAATATCGGGAAGGATATCAAGCCTATGGCGAATTATTACAACGCATTGGAGAAGTCCGTCATACGAGTTGTTTAGTACTAACTAGCCGAGAAAAACCAAAAGAAATTGTCTTGCTCGAAGGTGAAACACTACCAGTACGTTCTCTACAGTTGGAAGGTCTAAATATTGCCGCAGGACGAGAAATTTTTCGCGCTAAGGGACATTTTGTCGGTTCCGATTTAGAGTGGCAAAGGTTAATCGAGCATTATGCTGGTAATCCGCTTGCTTTGAAAATGGTAGCTGCGGGAATTCAGGATTTATTTGATAGCAACGTAACTATATTTTTAGCAACCTTACGCACGGGAACGTTAGTTTTTGATGATATCCGCGATCTCTTAGAGCGGCAAATGAATCGGATATCAAAATTAGAAATAGAAGTGATGTATTGGCTGGCAGTCGAACGGGAACCTGTCGCTTTTACAGCATTGCGAGAAAATGTTTTGTCCTTAGAAGCAAAGCAAAAACTACCAGAAACTCTTCGATCTTTAGGACAGCGATCGCTGATTGAAAAAACCGCTACGGGCTTTACCCAACAACCAGTTGTAATGGATTTTGCGATCGATTGCTTTATCGAACGCATATGTGGGGAAATAGTTAGGGGGGCGATCGGTTTATTTAACAGTCATGCCCTGATTGAAGCGCAAGCAAAAGATTACATTAGAGACACGCAAATTCGTCTGATTCTCATACCAATTGTCGATAAACTTTTAGCTCAAACAAATCTCAGCAGCCTTGTCGATCGCTTAGGGCAAATTCTAACTGATTGGCGACAAAGATCGGCGCGATCGCCAGGATATTTAGCAGGAAATATTCTCAACTTGCTAACTCATCTTAAGATCGATCTGCGGGGGTGGGATTTTTCCGATCTTGCGGTGTGGCAGGCATATTTAGCCGGACGCAACTTAAAACAAGTCAACTTTGCCCGTGCCGATCTTGCCAAATCAGTTTTTACTGAAGACTTAAGCGTGACTCCAGCTGTAGCTTTTAGTCCCACAGGCAAGCTATTAGCAACAGGAGATGCTGATGGAGAAATTCGGCTGTGGCAAGTTACAGATTGGAAAAAACTGCTGACTTTCAAAGGACATACGAATTGGATCTGGTCGGTTGCATTTAGTCCTGACGGCAGTACTTTAGCAAGTGCCAGCGATGACAAAACAGTTCGTTTGTGGGATACCCGTAGCGGTGAATGCCGTTGTATTTTGCCACATACGCATCGCATTTGGTCAGTGGCGTTCAGTCCCGACGGCAAAACTATAGCTAGTGGGAGTGAAGATTGTACCGTCAAGTTATGGCATTGGCAGACAGGAGAATGTTACCAGACTTTGTTCGGACATACGAACTGGATTAGAAGCATCGCCTTCAGTCCCGATGGCAAAACCCTAGCTAGTGGTAGTGTAGAGTCTACCGTGCGATTGTGGAATGTCGGCACGGGAGAGTGGCTGAAAACTCTACAGGGACATACAACTCAAGTTTGGTCAGTTGCGTTTAGTCCTGATGGCGAGATGCTTGCTAGTAGTAGCGATCGCGCCGTGAAGTTATGGCAAGTCAGTACGGGAGAATGTCTGCACACTTTATGCGGACATACCAACTGGATTAGAACGGTTGCTTTTAGCGCTGGGGGAGATATAGTAGCCAGTGGTAGCGAAGACTATACAATTCGACTCTGGGACGTACAGACTGGAGAATGCTGTCGCACGCTTTCGGGACATACAAATTGGATTAGATCTGTAGCTTTTAGTCCTGACGGCAAAACCTTAGCTAGCGGTAGCGGCGACCATACGATCAAGATCTGGAATGTTACGGATGGGAAATGTATCAAAACTCTTCAAGGGTACACTAGCCGCGTCTGGTCGGTAGCCTTTCATCCCCGTCCGTTAGCCTCACATCCAACCGGAATGCTAGCTAGCGGTAGCGACGATAAAACAGTGCGATTGTGGAACGTTGAAACAGGAGAGTGCGATCGCACGTTACACGGTCATGGTAACAGAGTCTGGGCTGTTGCCTTTAGCCCCGATGGGAAAACCATAGCCAGCGGTAGCGGTGACTTTACCATCGGGCTTTGGAATGCTGCAACAGGCGATCGCTACAATACGATCCAAGCTTACAGTGGTGTCAGGTCTCTGGCTTTTCATCCCAATAGCGACATTTTGGCTGGCGGCTGCGATGACTATACGGTGAGGTTATGGGAGATCCTCAGCGGGAAAACTCTGCATAAGTTGCAAGGGCATACTAACCGAGTCTGGTCAGTTGCCTTTAATGTAGATGGCAAATTTCTAGCTAGCGGTAGCGACGACCACACAATCAAGTTATGGAATACTGAAACCGGAGAGTGCTACGACACTTTACAAGGACATAGCAATTGGGTATGGGCAGTTGCTTTTAGTCCTGACGGACAAACCCTGGCAAGTGGTAGCGGCGATCACACAGTCAAGTTATGGGATTGGCACGCCGGGAAATGTTACCAAACTCTCCAGGGACATACGAGCCGAGTTTGGTCAGTTGCCTTCAGCCCTGACGGGCAGACTGTAGCAAGTGGCAGCAGCGACTATAGCATCAAGTTGTGGAATGTCGAAACTGGCGAGTGCAGACATACCCTCCAAGGACACACCGATTTAATTTGGTCGGTTGCTTTCAGTACTGACGGACAAATTCTTGCCAGTGGCAGCCAGGATGAGACGATTAGACTGTGGGATGCAAATACAGGCAAATCTCTCAAGATATTGCGGGCGCAAAGACCCTATGAAGGGATGAATATTGCTGGCGTAACTGGTTTAACTGAGGCGGCGATCGCCACTTTAAAAGTTTTAGGTGCGGTAGGATAATTAGTTCTTAGATGCTTGACTGAGAGGACAAATAACAGATTTTTCACCTATCCAATCTGTAAAAGTAATCTCATTTTTATAATGTCGAGGAGATAGCATTAGTAAGCGCCAAGCATCAGCAAAATTCAATAAATTGATGCATCCAGGATAATGAATTTCTAATAGCTTTTGAACTAGGGGATAATAATCAGAGTTCATTCCAGGAAAAATATGATGTTCTGTATGGTAAGAAAAATTTAAATGCAACTTATCAATTAGTTTCGGTACTCGTAAAGAAACGCTATTAACTAATGGATCGTTAACGCTTGTCATTTGGCAAAGCATATGATTTGTGTAGATATAAAACATCACTCCTGCATAACCGATACCACAGGGAAGAAAGTAACTAAGTACCAGTTTTAGTGGATTAAACTCTAGATAAGCTAAGATACTCAGATGAATTATGATAATTAGCAAAAACTCAGTAGCAATCTTCCAGCGCTCTTCAGCACTGACTTTAAAAGCAGCAGGAACATAGTTGACTGATTCACAATTAAACAACACCACAGAAGTCAAATTACGAAAGGTATGAACTCCCCACGCTGTTGCCATTCCCACTGTTAACCCGATAAAATTTACCTCATTAGAAGGTACAAACAAATTCTGAATCCACTTTCCCCAAGTTTTAGGCTGCGCGGACAAATAATTGCGATCGGGGTCATTTAAAGAGTTTGTTTTATTATGATGTACTCGGTTATGAACAGCTTTCCATAGTGTCGGCGGCATCCACAACATTATTAGCCCTATAAAGCCGATTATATAACTCAGACGGGAATTTCTAATTACGCTGCCATGCATCAGATCGTGGGAGCTAAATAGCAAGACAATAACACTATTCCCCATCACCACTGCTAAAGGTAAATAAAGCCATAATAAGTATAAATGCCAACGATCGAGATGCTTGGCGATCGCCCAACCTAGAATTAAGATTGTCAGATTAATAAATAATATTACTAACTTGCTAAAATCGGGGGCAAAGGCTTCTTCAGGAAGGAGAGGTCGCAATGCTTTCGCATACTGTGCTTGGGGAATTAGAGTTTGCTTTTCCACAAAAGTCATAAACTTCCAAAAACATAAACTTTTTTAACTTTATCTTAAAAGATCCTAAGCATAAAACAGCTAAATTAACAATGATTTTTTCTCGTGTTAACATAACATAATTCCTGAAACTTTAAGGAGTATAATCATGACTGCTAGCATGACGCTGCAAGATGTAGAGAAGTATATTCCTGTAGTGGGAGATATCAATATTAAAACTCCTTTAGCATACAAAACAACCCGTGGAGTAGTAGAAGTAGTTAATACAGCACAAATGGCAGTAGCAGAAGCTTACATTAATGGGTTGGAAGTTCCCGACTCACTGCTGCAAGCGCTTTTCAATACCTGTATGCCGATTTTCTTTCAGTATTTTCCAGCCCTGCTTGCACCCTACGAATGGGTGTTAAAAGAAACTGATAGTCTTGCCGAAGGGTCGCGGGAGTTAATGAAAATTCAGTACGACTTGCCTCAAGGAATGCTGAATACGATGTTAGGTAATTGGAAAGTTATTTATCCTAAGTACAGCATGGGATTGTGGGAAAAAGGAGCATTAAACCTCGAGCAATCCCAGATGCACATGATTGATGATGTTATTGAGAAATTAGACATCAAAGATGGAGACCGTATTTTAGATTTTGGATGCGGTTGGGGTTGCGTTCCGAATTATATTCTTTCTAAGTTTCCTAATGTCAAGTTTACGGGTTTGAATTTGAGCCACGAACAATGCGAGTATATCCGCCAAAAAATGCAAGACCCTGAAAGCTACCTGAGTTCAGGTAGATTTACTTTATATGAAGGAGATTTAAATCAGGTACAATTCCAGGAAAAATTTGACAAAATTCTCTCAATTGGTGTTTTTTGCCATGTCGGTAATTTAACAAAATCATTTCAGAAATTAGCTACTTTTTTAAAGGATGAGGGTAAAGTTTTTATTCACATCATTACGGTTCGTACCCCTAATAACATATCTAGCGTTTACACCCATAAATACATTTTTCCCCACGGTCGATTCTGGAATTACGATGCAGTACCTAGCCATAACCAAGATCTCAAAACAATAAAAAGATGGTATCTCAATGGCTCTAATTATTCTCGAACCTTTGCAAGCTGGCTAAAGAATTTTGACGATAATCAGGCAATAGTCAAAGATTTAAACTATGGCATAAATTATCCTAAATTTCGCCGAATATGGAGGTTTTATTTGCTCTGGTTTGTTAGTAATTTTGCCAGTTGTGATGGTGAAGTGAATGGCAATGGTCAATTTTTAATGGTTCATGCTTAGTACGTTTTAAATGGCACGCGATCGCAATTCGTATTTATATCCTTCTGACTCCCGATCGTCGATCGCTGTTATTCTCCTATTGCTATTCCTTCGCGGCGGGGATCGGCTCCACCGACTAGACCTTTTTCGGTACGGACGATCGCATGAGAACCGCTGATTTGTTCGACAACTTGCACGGAATGACCGAGCGTTTCTAAGCTTTGCTGAAGATTAAGCAAACTTGTATTTGTCTCTAATTCCGTCGCCCCGTCGCGATTGCCATAATGAGGGAGTGACATTGCTTGTTGGCTATCTAATTTCCAGTCTAGAACGGCAATTAACGCTTGCGCGACGTAATTGATAATTCGAGCGCCGCCAGCCGAACCAACCGCCATCACAAGCTTACCTTGGCGATCGAATACCATCGTGGGAGCCATCGAACTTCTAGGGCGCTTTCTCGGTTCTACCCGATTGGCGATTGCTTTTCCATCGGGTGTTGTGGGTGAAAAAGAAAAATCTGTGAGTTGATTGTTGAGTAAAAAGCCTCGTACCATCAATCTAGAGCCAAAAGTATCTTCAATACTGGTGGTCATAGAGACTGAGTTGCCATTGCGATCGACAATCGTTGTGTGGCTGGTTGAGGGAAATTCGATCGCATTATCTTGTCCCCAGACTAACTTTTGCGGCGATCGCAATTCGCCTGGTTCGGCATCGGTCAAGGCGCGTTGAGGATTAATTAGCTTGGCACGATTATTTAAATATTCAGGATCGATTAATTCATTAACTGGTACGGGGACAAAATCAGCATCAGCCATATATAAGCCTCTGTCAGCATAAGCTAGCCTTCCTGCTTCGGCAAATAAATGCACTGCTTGGGTTGATTCTGGTTTGAGGGTGGATAATTGGAAGTTTTCCAGCATACCGAGAATTTGCAACACGGTTAAACCACCAGAACTAGGTGGTCCCATACTGCATATTTTGTAAACTCGATAAACTCCACATACAGGCGATCGCTCTTTTGCCTGGTAGGTCGCTAAATCGTCAGTTGTTAAATCACCTGCTACGGTAGCTTTTTGGACTGTATTCGCAATGTCTCTGGCAATTTCACCCCGATAAAAGGCATCAGCACCGGAATTTGCAATCCGGCTCAACACCTCAGCATAAGGACGATTGACGAGAATTGTCCCCACAGGTTTAGGCGTGCCATCCGCTTGATAGAAGTAGCTGCGAGCTGGTTCTAGGCTTGGTAAATACTTTTCTTTGCTGAGGCGATCGTACAATAAAGGCGAGATTGGAAAGCCCTGCTGCGCCAGTTGAATTGCGGGTTGAAATAGCTCTTGCCAAGGCAACTTACCATGTGCCTTGTGTACCATTTCCAGCATCCTGACTACTCCAGGCACGCCGACAGACTTTCCACCTACAACCGCATCGTAAAATTGGAGTGGTTTGCCATCTGCATTTAAAAAACGATCCGGTCGAGCCGCTGCTGGAGCCGTTTCGCGACCGTCATAAGTGCGAACTTGTTTGCGTTTGGCATCGTAATAGGTTAAAAAAGCCCCGCCACCAATTCCAGAATACTGCGGCTCAACTAAACCCAGTACCATTTGAATGGCGATCGCCGCATCAACAGCATTACCTCCCCGCCGCAGAATATCATTACCTGCTGCTGCTGCTAGCGGGTGAGCTGCCACTGCCATATACTTTTGAGTGCGTACAGCTTTGCGAACCGCGCGATCGATTTCGGGTGCATCCTGAGTTTTGACTACTGCTGGAGTTAGAGCTGTACTGAAGACAAGAGCTAATAGACCAAAGTAGAGGCAAAATTTATTTGCTTTCATCAGCGCAATACTACTTCTCGTTAGCAGAATACCACTCTACGAGGATCGTTCAAGCAATATCGGGAGGAATTTGATTGAAAGGACTAGCGGGAGTCGATCGCGGTTGCATTTGCAGCTTGATTAACTTTTGCAATTCTCCCCGTTGAATCTCTGTTCCCCGATTTAGCTCTCCTGGGGTATCGAAGAAAATTATACTGTCTACCGTTTCAAGAGCAAAAAGCTGAAATAATATGTGAGTGACGGGTAAGGGTGAAGCAACAATTTCCGGGTCTTGTTCCGAGACTGCTACAGCTGAAACATCTGCAAGTGTGGGGAAAGCATAGATAACGCGCTTGGTCACTTTTGAGTTAGCGCGATCGCTTAACGTAGTGACTACCCAGTCTCGATCTAAGTTTTGCAAAATATAGTATTCTAAATGGCGCAGCCTGCCAGCAAGCAGTACCAATACAGGAGCGACAGCAGCAACAACTTGCGGAGTCACGCCATCTTGAGGCGCTTCGTCAATCAGGACTTTAATTTGTCGGTCTAAATCCATATGACACAAAAGCTGCTACCATCACACTGAGTTTACCCCATTTAGGGAGTAGGGAGCAGGGAGTAGGGAGCAGGGAAAGAAATGTGGTTTCTGACTTGCGACTTGCGATCGCAAACAGGGGATGCATCGATCGCATCCCCCACTTTAGCTAAACTTAATTAGCTAGACTTATTGGTAGTACTTCAGCTCTGCTTCCAATTGGGAAGTCAAGCGGTCGTCGCCCTTGGCTCTGGCGGCTTGCAAGCGCCGTTCTAAGCTTTCCAAAATATTCGAGCGATGAATGCTAGCTACCTCTTTGTAGCTTGGCTTTCTACTTGCATTCATGATTATTTACTCCTTGCTTCGATCTCTTTCTAGCCTTCAGTACCTACTTCTGATGCTGTGCGTTGTAGCATGGACTGCTGGCGGTTGTATTGCTTCTGACGATTCAAGCTCATTAACAATCTTGCTTGTGCAGAAACAGACACGCGATCGGAGTTAGATTGAATACCAATATTGTTAAATTTCATATTCGCCTCTTTCTTGTTGTTGTGTTACGAATGAGGCGCGTTCCTTCGAGAGTTTTTCTCTACTTCCGTCCCTCCACTGGAGAGATGAACGATTTATCCTTTACATTCATTACAATATCAGTCATTTTTCTGATTTGGGTCTATCTGAGGATGGAATGAATCATAAATCTAAATAAGTTAATGTAATTTAAACTACAAAATATTCAACTTTGCTAATTAATTCTATAGCAGAAGCAGAGGGCGGAAGGCGGAAGACAGAAGGAAAAACCTTGCAACTCAAAGGCGAGAGTTGACTTTGAGACCTTAACCTTCTCGCGCTTTGCTATAAAATTTGTCAGGGTAATTTGACGATCAACCTTTGTACTGACTGGAATGACGCGGTAAAATTGCCCCTACGATGAAACTTGTCAGGGCAGGTTTTCCCACAATTTCTGCGATACAGCTTGGAATAACTCGGTAAAATTGCCCCTACGATGAAACTTGTTAGGGCAGGTTTTCTCACAATTTCTGTGATTGTGTCTGAAATGACGCGGTAAAATTGCCTCTACGATGAAACTGGTTAGGGCAGGTTTTCCCGCAATTTCTGCGATTCTGGCGGGAATGACGCGGTAAACCTGCCCCTACAAGGGATATTTGAATTTTTAAATTCTGTTTCCTGTCTCCTTTTACTGTGACAATTTATACTAAGTATGGCTTTTATCCTCAGCAACCTATGGACGCTGAAACAGCATTGGCATGGGTGGATAATCTCATATTGACCAAAACTGGCGAAGGGTTAAATTCTCTACAAAAACACATTCTTCAGCAGGTTTGGCAAGGACGCAAATACCCTGAAATTGCAGCGTACTGCGGTTATACAGAAGGACACGTTAAAG
The DNA here is from genome assembly GCF_032860985.1 of Chroococcidiopsis sp. SAG 2025. GTDB lineage: Bacteria > Cyanobacteriota > Cyanobacteriia > Cyanobacteriales > Chroococcidiopsidaceae > Chroococcidiopsis. The sequence continues at coordinate 2,555,530 of NZ_JAOCNC010000001.1, read as the reverse complement.
ATGTTGGTTCCCATCTGTGGCGCGTACTGTCTCAAACTTTGGGAGAGAAGATTAATAAGATTAACTGTCGTGCGGTTTTAGAACGATGTCTGCATACATCGAAAGATAAGGGAAATCTGCACGCCAGAGATTCTACAGTAATTTGCGATCGCGTACAAAACGATTGTAGGGGCGCACAGCTGTGCGTCCCTACTGAAAAAACAAATTTCGTCGGTAGAACCGAAGCGATCGCTCACCTCGATCTCCTGGTAAGTTTGGATAGTAAGGCGATCGTCATTCAGGGTGAAGGCGGATTGGGAAAAACCACCCTAGCACAGCAATACTTGCAAACTCAAAATTTTGAAGTGGTGCTAGAACTGCTAGTAGCAAAGGAAACACAGAACCTTACTTCTGCTGAACGAGTTGTAGAAGAGTGGCTGAAACAAGACTTACACGAGGAACCAGGCTTAGAATTTGGCGTGACTTTAGATAGGCTCAAACGCCAGTTGCAAATGCGACGGATAGGGGTGTTAATCGATAACTTAGAACCTGCATTAGATCGCCAAGGACGTTTAATCGATTCCCATCGTAGCTATGTGGAGTTATTTCGGATTTTAACCGACTCGAAAGTACAATCCGTCACTTTGATTACAAGTCGCGATCGCCTGTGCGAACCGAGTTTAAATGTAGAACACTACCGTTTACCTGGTTTAGATCTTCAGGCTTGGCAAGAATATTTTAGTTACCGTCAAATTGCAACTGACTTACAGACAATCCAGCAGATGCATCAAGCCTATGGTGGTAACGCTAAAGTTATGGGAATCCTTTGCGGTACAATTCAAACTGATTTTGCAGGCAATGCGATCGTGTATTGGCAAGAAAACCATGCCGCTCCCTTGGCTGTCACCGATTTGAAAAATTTAATTGCCAGTCAATTTCACCGTTTGCAAACACTCGATCTGCCAGCATACCGCTTATTGTGTCGCCTGGGATGTTATCGCTACCAAGATGTGGCAAAGATTCCTACCCAAGGAATTTTAAATTTATTGTGGGACGTACCACCCCAACAGCAGCGACAAATTATTACAGCTTTACGCGATCGCTGTTTAGTTGAATTTCAACAGGGGGAATACTGGCTGCATCCAGCAATTTGTGCTGAGGCGATCGCGAGGTTACGTGTTAGCAATGAATGGATAGTTGCGAACAGCAAAGCCGCAGATTTTTGGACGAATAGCGTTCCTACAATTGATACTATAAAAGATGCTTTACAAGCTCTGGAAGCATACTATCACTATGTAGAAATTAACGATTTCGAGTTGGCGGCTAGAGTCATTCTTAAAAGCAGAAATAATCAATGGGGACAGTTTTTACCTCTGGGTGGAACTTTGTACCGCATGGGTTTAATTCAACCCGTTTTGGGTGCGATAACTCAAATTCTCCAAAATTTGCCATCCCATCCTTATTTGGGAGAATTATATAATATTTTGGGAGATTTATATTGGACTGCTGGTCAAATTTACGCAGCAATAGAATGTCAAGAAAAAAGTATCGAGCTAGCGACTCAATTATTACAGTCTTTAGAGTTCAGTCAAGGCGATCGCTACAAGTTATATTATTTAAAAATGCTAGAAGTAGATTCTTTACTCAGCATGGGACTGTACAATATAGATTTGTGGGAATTAGAGGCAGCAGCCGAATTATTTCAGCAAGTTATAGATTTAGCTCAAAATACAACTCATCATCGCTGGGCAGAAAAAGCTAGCGTATGTTTAGCTTTAGTAAATTCCTATTTAGGTTCATATCAAACAGCGTACAATCTAGTCGAACCGATTTATGACTCGATTATGTGTGAGTTAAATAAACAAAGTGGAAGCTTTGCTTATTTTGTTCAAATCCTCGGTCAAACTTATGTCAATTTAGGTAATCAACAAAAAGCACAAGAGATGTTTTCTCTTTCCCTAGCTGATGCCGAAAAAAGTCATTATCTGCAAATTAAAGCTAAAACGCTGACTGGATTAGCAGAGAGCGATCGCCAGCAATCTTTATTTAAACTAGCCCTCAGCAAACACGTAGAGGCAATAGAAATTTTAGATAAAATTGGTGCAAAATGCGATTTATCCGAGGCTTATTTGCAGTTAGGATTAACTTATGCAAAAATGAAAGATATTGAAAATAGCCAATTGAATTATCAGCGATCGCTTCAGTTATTTACGCAGATGAATGCACCACGGCAAGTAGAAAAAGTTTTGAGAGCAAAAGGCGAATAGAATTCGCGACTACACAGACGAAACCCGCCTGCGCGGGTTTTGGAGCTGTGCATAATACAATTCTTAGCCCCCCTTTTAAAGGGGGTTGGGGGGATCTTCCGTGGGGCAATGTTAACAAAATGCTATCAGTCGATCTGAGGCTATACACTCACGCATCGTTCTGCTTCTCGCGCTGCAACAACCAGTACCAAACAAAGAGCCGATATAGCTTTTTGCCACTCTTGCCTAACCTGCAAATCTTCCACACCTTCAAACATTCCTACCAGAGAAGGAACAGAATGTTCCATCGCCAAACGCGGAACCGGACGATGAAGTTCTACTAAGCGCGTGAGGCTTTCTTGATTATTGACAAAACCAATGACCCATTTTGTTGTATGCTCTGGACTATCAGGAACGCGCTTCACACCCAACTCTGTTTGTAGCCAGTGATAAAAAGGAGGTAATCGCTCAGCTAAAACGCTACCAGCTGTTGGTAGAGTTTGCTTTAGTAACGAAACATCTAAGCTATTTAACTGTTGTTGTAGTTCGGGAGAATTTAGACATTCAGTAAGAGACTGGGAGAGTAAAGCTTCCAGACGATCGCGCGATAAATCTAAGTGTTGGGCAAAAGTGTCTAAAGTAGGCTGCATCATGAAAAATCCAAAAGACAACTAAATACTTCTTGGGATTGAGTAGAGTTTCTATTGTGCGATCGCCTTAACAGCGGCGAAATCTGCAAATAGCTATCTGTTTTGTATTCCTTTCAACTCATCCTGCTACCAATTTGCCAGGAATGTATGGTGATGTCTTTGAGGTAGCTCATAGAAAAATTAAAAAGTTTACGATCTCATCTGAGATTAAGCCAAAGGATTTAAAACTCCACCGAAACCGTTCCCAAGACAGTGAAAGGCGCACCAGGACGGAGAACAAAACCCTGAGATTCGTAATACTTTTTGTCGAATAGGTTTTTAAAATTCAGTCCTACCCGCCAATTATCACGCTTGTAAAAAATTGCCGCATCAGCACGGACGTAAGAAGGAATTATCAAATCGTTCGGTAATGTGGCTTCGCGATCGCCCACAAAAAATAATCCTGCACCAAAACCTAACCCTTGTAAATTGCCACTTTGAATTTCATAGGTAGTCCACAAACTACCACCTTGTTCTGGCGCGTTGACGAGGGAGCTATCTTCAGGGTTATTCTCGTCTCCTACACTCACAAATGCATCGTTGACAAAGTAGGAACCAATGATTTTCCAACCAGGAGTAAGTTCCCCAGCCAGATCGCACTACGGTTCAGTTAAGGCTCAAAGTGTTGTAAATTAAGCATTGTTCCCAAGAATGGAAAGTGAGTGTAGTGCATCTGAAGGATTTCTCATTGTTGTCTCCTACGATACAAAGTAGTGATGTGTTCAAAGCGATAGAGGCAGCCATCCCATCCACGGAGATCGAGCAAGCGATCGCTAAAACTAAAGTTTGTGAACAACGTAAACGCTCGTTACCAGCACAATTGGTAATTTGTTTGGTAATTGCGATGAGTCTGTGGTCACGAGATTCGATGAGAGATGTGCTGAAAAACTTAATTGATGGGCTGAGCGAAGCATGGGTGAAAGTGGGGAAATACTGGCGAGTTTTTTGTAAATCAGCAATAACGCAAGCCCGACAACGATTAAGTCCAAGGGTGATGAGTCAATTGTTCCATCAACTGGTGCGACCAATGGCTAGCACCGATACCAAAGGAGCATTTCTCAATGGATTGCGAATTGTGGTAATTGATCGGACTTGCTTCGATCTGCCAGACAGCGATGAAAATGCGAGAGTTTTTGGTCGTCCGAGCAGCCGTCCTGGCACACAAGCCGCATTTCCCAAACTGCGATTAGTCATTTTGGTAGAAGCAGGAACACATTTAATCTTTGATGCATTGATGTGTCCATATCGAATAGGAGAACGAGTGCGGGCATTAAGATTATTACGCTCCGTGAGTTCAGGGATGTTGTTGATGTGGGACAGAGGGTTACATTCTTATGCAATGGTGCAAGCAACTGTCACAACTGGTAGCGATTATTTAGGAAGAATTCCCGCAAATGTCAAGTTTTTGTGCGAAGAACCACTGGCGGATGGTTCTTATCTGAGTTGGATTTATCCACCTGCTAAATTCCGCTCAAAAGCTTGCCAGCCCATACAAGTCCGAGTGATTGAATACACAATTGGTAATACCGACAACCCAGAGGAACAACTAAGATATCGCTTAATTACCAGCTTATTGGAATTGGAGAAATTTCCGGCTCAACTACTGGCGATTGAATATCATCAACGCTGGGAAGTAGAAAATACTATTGATGAACTCAAAGTACATTTATCAGGACGAAAAACTCATATTCGCTCTCAAAAACCGCGTGAAGTTGTGCAGGAAGTTTACGGGTGGTTGTTAGGACACTGGGCTGTGCGGTTATTGATGTTTCAAGCTGCAAAGAGCGCGGGTATCACTCCTTTGCGTCTGAGTTTCACTGGGACATTGCGAGTTATTCGTCGTGCTATCCCGAAATTTCAACGCTTGCAATCACAAGAACTCCCCTTTTTTTAAGTTGGTTAACTGTAGAGATTTTAGACACTCTGTTACCTGAACGAGTTTCTCGTACCAATCCCAGAGTTGTAAAAAAACCTGTATCCAAGTTTCGCTCAAAAAAGCCAAGACATCAAGCCACCCCCTCCCGAACCAATCCTCCTATTTTCTTTATCCTCAGCACAGCGTAGCCTTAAATGAACCGTATTGAGCCAGATCGAATTCAATACCGCGACTTTTTACCTCTCCAATTGCGATCGAGAAGTCAATATTATCGGGATCTGTGGTAGCAACATTTGTTTTTGTAATTTCATACGCCGCTAAAGTTGCTGAAAGCCTACCGTCTAAAAACTCGCTTTTAATTCCTACTTCGTACTGAGTTCCTCGCGTTGGTGGTAAAAATCCACCATCTACCGTCCGCGAGTCGCTGGGAACGAACGAGCGACTATAGCTAGCGTATAGCGAAATTGGTTCTATTGGTTGATAAACTAAGCCAATACGCGGTGAAAAGGGAGTTTCATACAAATTCTCTTCTTCTTCACTGCCATCAATTCCCGATCTAACATTAGTATTACGGTTGAAAAAATCAACTCTGCCACCAAGTAGTAACTTAAGATTAGAGAGCAAAGTAATTTGATCTTGCAAATAAATTCCTACAGTATCGCTCTTGGTTTCAGTGAAATCACCAGGCTCTAGAGTCGTTGGTAATGGGGAACCATACACTGGGTCGAAAATATCGAGTCCAGTAAATTCAGCGCCTTGACAACAATCGTCGGTACGAATATCTCTGACATACTCCAAACCTAACAGCATTTGGTGGCTGATGCTTCCAGTATTAAATTTCCCAATTAGGTCGGTTTGCAAATAATAGTTTGTTTGGGAAATTTCATTTTGACGATATTCGTGAGGTACAGTACGACCATCTGGCTCTAATTGACCTATCGATCGCACATATTCAATATCTTCGCTAGAAAAGAAAGCAGAAAAAGCACTTCGCAACTGTAAGCGATCGCTAAAGCGATGTTCTAAAGTCAAACCAGCTCTATCTACATCGCGAAGATAGGGGCTGCTTTCGGGTTCGGAAAAATTACGGCTAATCGGCAGTTGAAAAGTAACTTTTTCAGGTAGTAAGCCATCGTAAAAATCCCGACTATTTCTAGAGTATTCATATTCCAAAGTTAATGTTGTAGCGTCGCCGAGTTTAGCAGTTATTACAGGTGAGATAGTAAAAGTTTCACCATTCACGAAATCAACGAAGCTGTCAAAATTTTCATAGGCGACATTCAAGCGATACAATAGGCTCCGATCTGAGTTGAGCGGTCCAGAAATATCAATTGAAGGACGATAGTAATCATAGCTACCAATCGTAATATCACCTGAAAAATAGGGTTCGCTCAGCGGTTTTTTAGTAATGTAATTGACAACACCACCTGGCTCAAATTGACCGTATAGTACTGAAGTTGGTCCTTTGAGAACTTCGACCCGTTCGATATTGGCAGTACTTTGATAAGAGTCTATGTCTCGAAAACCGTTTCTCAAGTTGTCGTAAGTAGCAAATCCTCGAATCACGTAGTTATCAGTGTTATTACCAAAGCCTCCTTGCACTGTGACGCTGCTGACATTCCTAGCGGCTTCTGAAATTCGAGTGATGTTTTGATCCCTTAATACTTCACGAGGAACTACCTGAATCGATTGGGGAATGTCGCGCAAGGGGGTATCGGTTCTAGTCGCAGTCGAAGCATCTGGAACGCTATATCCTTCTTGTTCGCCTGTCACGACGATTTCTTGTTCTTCATCTCCTTTAGCTGTTGCTGGTGGCTGTTCTGGTTTTCCTTGTGCGGGGGGAAGTTTGTCTTCTTGCAGTGTTGGTTCTGGTGCTGTTTCTGTTTCAGTTGTCGGTGGTGTAGGTTTTCGTGCTGTAGGTGCGATTGCCTCTGGTAGAGTTAGGGTAAGAGCGCGATCGCTCCTTCCCAATTCCACCTTGGATAATTCTCTAATTCCCGTCACTGTGACGCGAATACTATTCGTTCCCTGCTGAGTCACAGCAATAGACGCAATTCCCGATATGGGATTTTCCTGACGAAAAGTTTTACCTTCTGCTAGTTGAGCGTTGGGAATATTGACGACAAAGGTTTTACCGAAGCTAGTAGGAAAGACTTGCAATGACTTCCCATCTGGTGTTTCTAAAATAATTTCCAGCCCTTTATCTGATTGTTGCAGTTGCACCGCAGTCACTTGAGTAATGCTACTTTGTTGTGCTACTAAAATCCCCCTGTGTAGGCGCGGTTCAGTTAAAAGTATTAGATCCTCGAAGATCCCCCCTAGCCCCCCTTGAAAAGGGGGGAATATTGCCCCCCTGTTCATCGGGGGTTGGGGGGATCGAGTCTTATCTGAACTGTGTTGCCCTTGTAGGGACAGCGAAGCTGGAGGGGAAGAATCTGTGGATTCAACGACGTTAACTGCTTCTGCCCAAGCTGGTGGTGCAATAAGTAATACCAGAGTTATTGCCAAAATTCTTAAATTAAGTAGTTGAAAACCCAACCAACAGGAACATAATACCTTCATCTCGCTCACACCAATAAAAAATGATTCTCAGTAATGCCGTAGAATTAGCCTACGGAATCTCGAATCCCATGTCCATATCAGTAGAGCGGCAATTTTATATCCCAAAAGCGGCAATTGGCTTTTTTCCCATCCGGCATTCTTTAGGGGTAATACCAAACTTGCGCTTGAATGAGGCAATGAAGTGTCCTAAATGAGAGTAACCGACTGTCTGCGCTACATCTGCTACCCGCATCTTATTGACACAAAGTAGCAATCGTGCCTGCTCCATGCGATAGTCGTGCAGGTAGCCGAATACAGTAGTACCAAAAATTTCTCGGAAGCCGCGTCTGAGCTTGCGATCGCTCAACCCTACCATTCTTGCTAAGTCTAGTAGGGATGGGGGATTGTCTAGCTGTCCGATTAAAATATCTCGTGCTTGATAAACGCGATCGACTTCAATAGGTTTAAGGCTACTAAGAGGATGGATAGCTCGTTCGTTTTCTGCCAACTGATTGAATTGCAGTGCTAGTAGTTCTAAAACCTTGCTTTCGAGATAAATGCGCTTAATTGCACCCGCATACGGAGCATCGTCAATTTGCTGTAATACCCTCAGCATGGCGAGAGTTATACCCCTACCTGACTGATGGAATCGCGGTGGATTAGCTCGTTCGAGGAGCGATCGCAGTGCTATTGGTAATGAATCTAGCTCTTGGCAATGGGTTCGCAACCAGTCAAGCGGAAATTGTATGCGGATCTGTTTCACGCGATCGCCTGCCGACCACTGTTCGATTTCATCTATATTCGGTAAATAGAATAGATAATGCTGTCCGCCACTTTCAACATAATCGTCGGGAATTTCTTTAATGCCAGGGGTAAGAACGTGATGATTGCCCGAAAGATAAAACTTCGATACCAAAGGCATCAACTCCTCATGCTGTCCCAACACGCTCTCATCGCGGTAAATGTTGCCTTCCCAAATTTCTAGTTCCAGTCTAGAGGGGAATTCCACCAACCGAGTGAAATGTTCGCCAAAACTATGTTGTCGCCTGGAAATGAGATCGAATCCATTGCGATCGCAGTAAGTTTCCTCTTTGACTAGAGTTTCATGACACCATTCGTCAAATTCTACTTCAGTCAGTGACTCCATTATCCCCATGCCCGAATATCTCAATGCCTAAATGTTTCAGTGTTGCTCGAAATGCCACAGACATTTCTCACGCTCGATGTCTAACAAATAAGAAAAATTCTTAATAGGACATTGTACTACTATGCATTTCGCCGATCGCTTAAGCAAATCCGAAGAAGGGGCTAAAGAAAGACAAGGCAGACAAGGCAGACAAGGCAGACAAGGCAGACAAGAGAGCTGAGGGGGCTGAGGGAGCAAAAAACAACCGTCAACCAACTCCCTACTCCCTACTCCCTACTCCCGCCTTCAGGAGAAACTTGCACTAAAAGCGATCTCAATCAGAGAATAAGAAAAGCAACAAGCACGAGGAGACTTCAGTGAGTCAGGGATTCGATTACGATTTAGTCATTATTGGCGCTGGGGTAGGCGGACATGGAGCTGCCTTACATGCCGTCAGCTGTGGCTTAAAGACAGCCATTATTGAAGCAGCTGACATGGGCGGAACCTGTGTCAATCGCGGTTGCATTCCCTCTAAAGCACTGTTGGCAGCATCGGGACGAGTGCGGGAATTGCGCGACGCACATCATTTAAAAGCACTAGGTATTCAGGTAGAGAACGTTGGATTTGACCGTCAGGCGATCGCCAATCATGCGTTAAATTTGGTTAGCAAGCTGCAAGGTGACTTGACAAATAGCCTCAAACGTGTAGGAGTTGATACGATTCGCGGATGGGGAAAAGTCGCCGGACAGCAAAAAGTTACGGTGACTAGCGATAGCGGCGACAAAACGATTACTGCTAAAGATATTATCCTCGCTCCTGGTTCCGTGCCTTTTGTTCCCCCAGGAATTGAAATTGATGGCAAAACTGTATTTACCAGCGACCAAGCCGTTAAGTTAGAATCCTTACCTCAGTGGGTAGCAATTATTGGTAGCGGCTACATCGGCTTAGAATTCTCCGATGTTTACTCGGCTTTAGGCTGCGAAATTACCATGATTGAAGCCCTAGACCAATTAATGCCAGGGTTCGATCGCGATATTGCTAAAATTGCCGAACGAGTTTTAATTACTCCCCGCGACATTGAAACTTATGTAGGCATTTACGCCAAGAAAGTTATCCCTGGTTCCCCAGTTGTCATCGAACTGGCGAATTTTAAAACGAAAGAATATGTCGATACGCTGGAAGTAGACGGCTGCTTAGTTGCCACCGGACGCATTCCCGCTACTAAAGATTTAGGTCTAGAATCTGTAGGTGCAGAACTCGATCGCCGTGGTTATATTCCCGTCAATGACAGCATGGCTGTATTATCTGGCGGCGAACCCGTACCTCACTTGTGGGCGATTGGAGACGCGACAGGGAAAATGATGTTAGCTCATGCAGCATCCGCTCAAGGAATTGTCGCAGTCGAAAATATTTGCGATCGCCAGCGTCAAATCGATTATCGCAGCATTCCCGCCGCTGCCTTTACCCACCCCGAAATTAGCTACGTCGGGATGACAGAAACCGCAGCAAAGGAATTAGGAGAAGCAGAAGGATTTACCATCAAAACCGCCAAAACATACTTTAAAGGCAACTCCAAGGCGCTAGCAGACGGCGATGCAGACGGAATTGCCAAAGTCGTCTACCGTCAAGATACGGGGGAAGTCTTGGGAGTCCACATCATCGGTTCCCACGCTTCTGACTTAATTCATGAAGCCTCAGCTGCGATCGCCAATCGTCAATCCGTCCATTCTCTCGCTTTCCTCGTTCACGCCCATCCTACCCTTTCCGAAGTTTTGGATGAAGCGTACAAACGGGCAGTTCATGCTTAATTACGTGGTGCGTGAAATACTTCCGACTTCCGCGCAAACGCGACTCTTATACGGGCGGGTTTAGCAGATAGATTCATAACCAAAACTAGAAATTTTTGGTCAAAACCCGCCCCTACGACTCCCTACTCCCTACTCCCTACTCCCTAATCCCTACTAATGCAAATCCGCCGTCGTCCGCCAAATCCGTCTATTGACATTAGTTATTTGAGCTATCAGGTATCAGTACCTGGTGCAAAGCCACAGCATATTTTAGAAGAAATTGTGTGGCACAAAGAGATTGAAGTCGATCGAATGCGGGAGAAACTACCGTTAGTAGAGTTACAAAAGCAAGCTCTTTCATTACCTGCTACCCGCGATTTCGTCGCTGCTTTACGTCAAGGTAAGACTTCTCCATCTGTGATTGCTGAGGTGAAAAAAGCTTCTCCTAGTAAAGGTGTATTGCGAGAAGATTTCGATCCAGTCGCGATCGCGCTTTCTTATCAAGCAGGTGGCGCGAGTTGTATTTCGGTACTCACAGATAGCAAGTTCTTTCAAGGCAGTTTCGATTATTTAGAACAGATTCGCGCTGCGGTGGATTTACCACTGTTGTGTAAGGATTTTATTATCTATCCTTACCAGATGTATCTAGCACGGTTACGGGGTGCTGATGCGGTGTTGTTGATTGCGGCAATTCTGAGCGATCGCGATTTACAATATTTCATCAAAATTGCTAAAGCTTTGAAGTTAGCCGCTTTAATCGAAGTCCATACTCTAGAAGAACTCGATCGCGTTTTGGCTTTGGATGGCGTGACTTTGGTAGGGATTAACAATCGCAATCTGGAAAACTTTTCTGTCGATTTGCAAACAACCAGTCAACTATTAACCGCGCGTCAGTCACAATTACAACAACGGGATATTTTAGTTGTGAGCGAGTCGGGAATTCACGCGCCAGCCGATGTGGCTGTCGTCACTCAAGCAGGTGCAGCAGCAGTGCTAGTTGGCGAATCTTTAGTCAAGCAACCAGAACCAGGAAACGCGATCGCTTCTTTAATAGAGTGAGTAGCGCAGAAAGGGTGTGGGGTGTGGGGGAGCCAGCGCCGTGCGGGGGTGTCCCCCGTTGAGGCGACTGGCGTTGTGGGGTGTAGTGAGCGATCGGTCATAAATTCTGACTCCTCAGTTTTGACTTTTAACTTTTAACTTTTGACTTTTGATTAGTGAGGAGAAAATGGGAAAGATAAGGCAAGTAAGAGAAGAACTTTTCCTTTCCTTGCTCTTCCCAATTACGACTTACGACTTACGACTTACAAGTTAACTTATGATTCCCCTCCCTTCTCCAATTCACTACGAAGCTGTATTGCAGTTATTAGAGCAACAAACATTACCTATTGTTAGGCAAGATCCTCTTTTATCAGAGCAAGTGCAACAATTGATTATTTCTTTACGCAAAGCTGCGGCTCAACAAAAGCAACTGGAAGCTAGTTGTCAGCAAGCTCATGTAAATTATGAATTTCGTTGGTCTTTAAATCAAAACGAATCCGAACTAGCTGCTACAGAGCATTCTACAGTTTCATAATTTTACTGATTTAGAATTCTACTTCATAAAAGTCAGCTCAAAACTTCTAAAGCGCTTGCCAAACTTTAACAAAATAACCACCATATCCGCCGCGAAATTTATTATAGGCGATCGTTTGATTATTAGCGCTGATAACTAGAAAATGTACTCCATCTTTTGGGAGGTAATGTAGTTTCTTTCCACTAGATAAATCCCATATCACTCACTTACCATCAATCTCACCGCGTACCAAAATCACCGTACTATCTACACGATTAGCAATCTGAGCGGGAATATTACCTTTAATCGCATTTTGCAACATCCCTTCTCGACTGGCACCCAAAACCACAACATCAAAATCTTCAGTCTTAACCAAATTAATTAAACCATCTGCAACAGAACTTGATACAACTGGTACTGCGGTGACTTTGCCTGATAATTGTCGGTATTTAACTAAATAACGAATTGCTTGTTGCAGTACGCTCACATCGGGTTTTGCCTCTCTAGATTCAAACACCTGACACAGTTGAATCTCTGGTTCTTCTCCCAGAGAAGCTAACGGAGGTAATAATTTAATCGCTGCTTTTGCGTTGGGACCACCTGCCATTGGGACTAGCCAACGGTTAAAGGAGGGAGTCGGGGAAGGGAGTTGGGAAAAAGCCTCTTGCTTTTCACCTCTTGCCTCTTGCCTATCTTCCGGTAATTTCACTAATACGACATCGCAGGGTGCTTGGCGAATCAAAGTATCTACAACATTGCCAAAAATTCGCCCAGGGGTGATGGTGTTACCTTTCCATCCCATCAACAAAATATCGATGTGCTGTTCTTTAATTGTCTCTAATATTGCTTGAGCAGTGTCGTGAGCTACCCGAATTTGGGTATGAACGGGGATTTTTTGCTTTTTCGCTATCACCTCAGCTTGACGGAGTAACTTGCGACTTTTCCCCGTCCGCACGGAAGTTTCAGCGGGGGAACTGCGGCGAGAGACGAGGATAACTTGAATGCACTCTAATTCGTAATCGCGATCGCGGGCAATTGCCGCTGCCATTTGTAATAGTGATTCCGCTGTTTGGGGGTTAGCGATCGGCACTAAAATTCTGCCGCGTCCGGTGCTGGGCGATCGCGTTTGATAGACGATGTAAGACGGTTCTGGCTGCGGTCCCGTCTGTTCTGTCTCGCCGCTGAGTTTGTCAGCTTCAACACGGATAATATCGGCACGGGTAATAATTCCCACCATTCGCCGATTTTCTACCACGGGTAAGCGGCTGAGTTGGTAACGATCGAGCAAATACAAGACATGGGCGAGAGTCGCGTGAGGACTGACAGTGACGGGTTGGGGAGTCATCACCTCGCTAATTGGAGTATCCCCGGGTAAGGGGCGATCGCGAATTTTGGCTAAATCGGTTTGGGTGATAATTCCAACTAACTTACTATTATCGACTACGGGAAAGCCGCGATGGTGGGAGCGAGAAAACGCCTGCACTGCCTCATCCAGCGTCATTTGCGCCCCTAAAGTTTCTACCCGTCGTTGCATCACGTCTTCTGCTGTCAACTCAGCGAGAATGCCCTTGGGAGTGACTGCTGATTCTAAATTAATTCCTTTTAGTTGCAAAATTTTGTTATAGAGCGATCCAGGCGCTAATCGTTCGGCGATGAGATACGCCGTTACCGAACCGATCATTAACGGCAAGACTAAGTTAAAGTCAGTCGTCATCTCAAACACGATCGCGATCGCCGTGATCGGAACTTTAGACACGACGCTAAAAAATGCTCCCATCCCTGCTAAAGCGTAGGTAGCAGGGGAACCAATACCTAAAATATGAAACTCGGTCAGACCGACCATATAACCCAAAGCCGATCCGATAATCAAACTCGGGGCGAATAATCCTCCTGGCGCTCCCGAACCAAAAGCGACTAAAGTGAGGATAAATTGAGCGACAAAGGCGATCGCGGCTAATTCTAAACTGGCATCTCCAGTAATCAGAAATTCCCTTAAACCACTGTTATCGCGGAAGGTAGGGGGTAAAAGGGCGATCGCCATGCCGGAAATTGACCCAGCTAAGGCAATCCGTAAAGATAAGCTAACGTGTAACTGGCGATAAAATTTTAAACTCGCAATAATGCCACGATGAAAGAGAGAACCTAGCAACCCTGCCAGGATACCCAAAAGCAAGAAAAATGGTAGTTCGATTAATGAGAATGAGGTTGAGTGAGCAGTCAATACCAAACTCAAGTCCAGGCTGCGACCACCTAAAATCCGCGACACGACCGCACCGATAAACGAGGCGAGGATCGCCGTCCCTAAAGTCAAACTCGACAAATCGTGAAGTAATTCTTCAACCACAAACAAAACCCCCGTTATGGGGGCATTAAAAGCAGCAGCTAATCCCGCACCTGCACCTGCGGCAATCATCTGGCGGCGGTGGTCGGGAGATGTGGGAACCCAACGGCTAAATTGGGCGGCTAAGGCTGCACCTATATGCACGGTTGGTCCTTGTCTGCCTATAGGCAACCCAGAACCGATTGCTAATGTTGAAGCTAGTAACTTGACACCAGCAGTCCGCCATGATATATCTGTCGCAGCGTTGGCAAGCACTGCCTTAACGTGAGGAATACCGCTACCGCTTGCTTCTGGGGCTAACCGTTCCACCAGTAAGCCCGACAAATACCCAAAAGCTAGACCGACCGACGGCAGCAAGATCCAGGCTGGTAAAAGATTTGAGTGATAGACTCGCATTGCCCCCAACCAGCCAGAACCAGTTTTCAGCAATACCGCAGACCAAGCGGCGACTAAACCAATTAAACAGGCTTCGGCGATCGCGCTGGTACGACGGGGACGCATCCAGTGGCGCAAGTATTGGCGGAGAGCAGACATTAGGAGTTAGGGTCTAGAGGCGGAAGGTTAAGAAAAATGTAACTGTAGGGTGAGCAATGCACACCATCTATTAACGACACATCATTTGCTACAGGATGCCACAATTTGTCATAAATTGAGACAAAATCTTTGAATGTTTTTTAAATAGTTTCGCGATCGGCAATCCATCAAGTAAACCAAGACTGCCATCCCGACCAATTTTGAACTAATTTAGCAATTTCTTGATAACCAGCAGCACGGGGATGAGCGCCGTCATACTCTGCTACTTCTTGTAACCAAAGCTGCGATTTTTGCAGAGGTGTGAAAATATCTAAATAAGGAATATCTTTTTTCAAGCAAATTTGCTCAAATTGTTTCAACAAACAAGTAGTTCTAAAATTTTGTTTCGCATCCAGCATGGGAGGCGCTCCTACCATCAAGACCGGAAATCTTTGTTTAGCTACCTGTAAAATTTGGCGTGCATTTTCTATAGATTCAACAAATTCTATCCGAGTTTTATCAGTTTCTACAGTCGTGTCATTTGTTCCAAAAGAAAACACGATTCTACCATCGTATTCTTTACTTAAGCGGCAGGACACTTCCTGCAACCACCGCGCTTTAATATCAGCACTAGTTTCTCTTCTAACTCCTAAATTGTAATAAGTAACGTCATATCCCTGTTTCTGGGCAGCAACACAAATTCTTCCCGTCCAACCAAGACACTCAGGATCTCCCGTACCATTGACAAAAGAGTCGCCAATAAAACAGATACGCATAAGCGGTCATTTGTCATTTCTCATTTGTGAATATTAGCCGATCTGGTCACTACTCCCTGCTCGTCCCTGCTCCCTGCTCGTCCCTGCTCCCTGCTCCCTGTCAACCCCTTCCCGTCACTGACAATCCTTCCAAAATTAGCGATGGAGTATAGCACGAACCGTTCCAATCGGCATCGCTGCCGAGGGCAACTAGCTGTTTGAGGGCGCTGTAGATGTTGCCTGCAACCATTGTGTCCTTGACGCGACCGATTGCTCGACCGTTTTTGACTCGATAGCCGAGATCGATATTGATTGAAAAATCACCCGAAATACTACCGCCACCACCTAACATTTGATCTACAATCAGTCCGTCGTCTAATAAGTTAATCAAATCTGATAAAGATTTCGTACCAGGTTCTATTAATAAATTAAATAACCCAGGTGTAGGATAGCTACCTAAGCCTGGGCGAAAACCGTTTCCGGTGGTGGCAGTACCCAATTGTCTGCCTGTCGTGCGATCGCAATAAAAATTTTGTAGAATTCCATTTTGAACGAACACGCGGTGTTGGGTAGGAGTCCCTTCATCGTCAAACGGACAGCTAAATGGTCCTGCTTCTGGGTCTTGATATATCGTCAAAGCTTTTGCCATCACGGACTGACCGAGGCGTTCTGCCCAAGGGGAAGCTTTTTCTAGGACTCGCTTACCATTCAAAGCCGCTTGTACCGTTCCCCATAACATATCAGCCGCCTTGGAGGTAAATAAAACTGGAATACGCCCTGTGGAGGGCGCAACATTTGCCTTTGCCCAAGCCAGCCGTTGTAAGATTTGTCGGACTACTTCTTCTGGTTGGAGGCGATCGCGCTGAGTTTGTCCGTCAGATACGCTTAAAAAATCTTCACCTCGTACCCACTCTGCTGATAAGTAACAACTGAGTGTCGTATCGGTGTAGTGGCAATCTAGCCCCAGGGAATTGACCAAGCGGGTTGTCTCCATTTCACAATCCCACTCAGCACTCACCATGACTTCAGGAAAAGCATCGCGGATTTGGGCGATCGCCTCTTTTCCCCAATCAATCAGCTGTTCGACTGCGATCGGTTGTCCTACATTAGGATAAATTGTCGGGGAGTGAGTGCCAAGCTCGATCGGTTCGGGTTCGTTGAGTTCGCTGAGAGCAAGGGCTGAACCGACTAGCGCCTCAGGTGCTACAGAACCGTAAGCAACTGCTAGCCCTGGACGACCATCGCGCCACAAGCGCAAAGCCGTCCCCTCTGTCTGGGCGCTTTCTAGCTGCTTGAGGCGGTTAGCTTCAAAAAAAACAGGTCGAGATTGCGATCGCGCCTGATACACTTCCGCTGCCTCTGCCCCACATTTAGCAGCTAGCTCCAACAGTCGTTCTGCTAAGTTATCTTTTTGTAATTCGTAATTCATAATTCTAGGGAGTAGGGAGCAGGAAGCGGGCGGAGGACGCGAGGACACCTCGCCAGTAAAGTCGCGTAGCAGGGAGCAGTGAGTAGCGAGCAGTGAGTAGTGAGTGTTTTTTCTCCCCCAGTGACCCTGCGCTTCCCCAGCTCAAAAGCAGCTCTCACGATCGCTCCTAGCCCCTCAATTAAGGTGTAGAGACTTCTTGTAATAGCCAAAAACCAGCAAACGACTCGGTTTGTGGGTTGGGCTGTACGGCAATAAAATGTACGCCATTAGCTTGTTGCTTAGCGCTGACAAAAGCTTGAGCTTCTGCTACAGTTTGTGGATTCTTGAGATTAGCCAAAATCCAACTCTCGCTAGCACCAGTTTCTAGCAGCAATCGTGCTACTGGAGTAGTTTCCACCCTGATAAAAGCTAATTCGAGTCCAGACATCCATCCCGCTAGCGGTAAGGCTCTTTCTGAGAAAATCAACAGCCCTGGAATTATCGCTTCTGGTGATAAACCCACCATCTGTAAAGGAAATGCCTCTCCAAAAGCAATTTCCCACTCATGCATATCAGCCAAAGCCGTTGCTTCCAGATTCACAAACGCCCACTGCTGTCCGGTTAGCGCATCTGGTAAGCGCTGTGGTGGAGATGATTCCATCTTGACAGATGGATTTGGTGTAGGTTGATATCCCGGCTCTTGCGGATAAACTTCATCCATCCGTTCTTTTAGCAATTGCAGTAGCGCCAGAGTGCGGCGACTTGGTTGCGCTGGAATGCCCAAATCTTTACAAGCTTTGGTAATCATATTATTCATCTGGCGACGGAAAAAGCGAAACTTCGTAGGTGCAGTTCCAGCTTTTGCCATTGCCTCTTGTAATGCCGTCCGCAACCAAGCAGAATTCACTTGGGTGCTGGGACAATACTGGGCATACCGAAACAGGCGAGTGGGATCGGTGCGCGTATCCAAAGGACTCTCGCACACCACAACCTCCCAAACTTTCTTTTGGTTCTCATCCAAGATTGGACGGGAGTAGAAATCTATCTCCCAAATGCTACCCATGAACTATCATTACGATTTCTTTACTTCACCTAACATCAACATACACGTTTTCTGACACTTATTAGTCAGTAGTGAGTGGTGAGTCAGTTATCAGCGACCAGTTATTAGTAATTTCTCCTCTGCCCCTATACACCTAAAGCCCCTCTGCTCTCTTTCCCCTACTTCCTACTCCCTACTCCTTGCTCCCTGTTAACTGATACAGGATTGATTATTAAAAAATATGAACTATAAGAGTGCTTTATATATTTTAGGAATGAGTCGTCTTTTATTTATAAGCATTACTTATTAGTTTGCAACAACTAAATTCCTTTACTAATCAGGCTTGGATCGGCGTTACAAGCGAGAATTTTTCTCGTAGTATCAGAGATGTGATCGAATAAACGCGGCAAAGCTGTTTAGCAGCAACCCGTACTGTTTGACGCATCCCAAAGCTAGATTTTGGGATATTCAACGAGTTCCTTGCCTTGGTGAGGAGCAGGTGCGGTCGTGCCAAATTTCAGGTCGCGAACGCTATCTCTTAGGGTATGGGAGCGACCAACGCATGGTTGCTGAAGAGTGATAGAAGGAGGCGTTTCGTCTCGACTTTCTGTCCGCCCACGCTCAGACTAAAGAGCTGCGATCTTCCTCCCGCGATCGCCAATTTGGAGGGCGACTCGTTGAGAGGACAGGTATACCTTATTTTATCCTGCCGTCTATAAAGAGGACAACTAAATGGCAACTTACAAAGTCACATTAATCAACGAGGCAGAAGGGCTAAACACCACGATTGATGTGGATGACGATACCTATATTCTGGACGCAGCTGAAGAAGCTGGATTAGATCTACCATATTCCTGTCGTGCTGGTGCTTGCTCTACCTGTGCGGGCAAAATGGTCTCTGGAACTGTAGACCAGTCCGACCAATCTTTCTTGGATGACGATCAGATCGAAGGCGGCTACGTACTAACCTGCGTAGCGTATCCTACTTCTGACTGTACGATTGAAACACACAAAGAAGAAGAACTTTACTAAGTTTGTAAGGGCAAGGCAATGCCTTGCCCTTACTCTATTCTCCACTCCCTAATTTGCGTCCCAGGATAGTAAAAGTTGAGGATGCGATCGCTCTTCCACCCCTGTTTAGCCAAACCACTTGCACCTGTTTGGCTAAGACCAACTCCATGTCCTAAGCCACCACCAACAAAAGCATAGCCTTGGAGGGCATTTTCTCCTTTGGTTTGGTCGTGTAAGGGTTCTAAATAAAATAGAGTGCTTCTCGGTGCAGAAAAAGCACTGCGAATTTCATCTTTTTCTAGAAAAATATTACCGCGATCGGTTTGGACGGCGAGTTTGATAATTCTACCTCCAGGCGATCGCTGCGCCAATTGTATTTGTTGAATACGGCTGAAGTTAGCTAGCGAACTCCGATTCTTGGTTAAAAATTTCTGTAAGTCTTGGGTAAGCTGTTCGATACTACTTTCTCTACGCCAGCGAAACAGCCGCGTTCCCGCTTCGTTAAATCCCCGTTGCATGTTGATAAAACGTTGAAAGTTATTTTCGTCAGCAAGGCTCTGACGTGATAAATCCCAAATGCTGTAAGCAGAATCTACCAAAGATTTTAGATAAGGTTTGTCCGAGCCATTCCAAACATCGCTAAAAACAGCCGTTACTCCACCTGTTGTAGAAGAATAGAGTGCGTCAACTAACTCGTTTTTATAAGTTAGCACCTTATTTCTAGTTGCTAAAATTGCTCGGTCTGCATTGGGATCGGTATCTTTTAAGCCCACATAAACTTGACAATGGGTATCGGCGCTCAGTTCGTACCCATCGATCGCAAAACGGCGCAAATTCCGTAAGGCATAGGTTCGAGCAATAATAGTTTGCGCTTCGATCGCCGCATAAGATACATTTCTGCCGATTTCGTGGGGTACAACTCCCCGTAAATATGTTTCAAGAGGTACATCGTTGACTAAGGTATAAGTCCCGTAGGCATTCGGTTGTAGTTGCAGTTTTCCGGCAAAGGGAATTCCATATTTATCTTCTTTGCCTTGGCGAACTCGGATTAAATTTTTATTTGCACTCACTTCCAGGCGATCGCTACTATAACGATTGCCGTTGACTTCCCAGCTGACGATTGGCACTTGCTGCAAAATTCGGCTATCTAAATGTGCAGTTTTCTTCCCTTGAAGTTGGACGCTACTGAGCAACATTCGCCGCAAAAACGGCGTGTTGTAAACTTGGCGTTTTGCCCACACTTGCCATTGTTCCGGCTGAGCAATTTCTGTCTCAATCCCTAAAGCACGCCATTGCTTTGCCGCGTCTTCCGCGGTCTCAAAGCTACGATGAGTGCTGAGAACTACCCGCTCTTGCAATACGGGTGTCATTAAGGTTTGCATCTGCACTACTAATTTGACATTGTTAGCGCTGAGCTGAGTTTCCTGCGGTCGCACCGTTTTATTTTGAGTTTTATTTTGAGTTTGAGTTGGGCTGCTAAATTTGAGCTGGAGGCGATCGCCTGGTATTGCTTGCAGCGTCAATTCATCTGTCAGTTCATCCCCAAAGCGCTGCACCACGCCAACTTTGAGTTGTGTCTCTTCACCCCGTGCCGCCAAAGTTGCACTAGCCAATCCCATCCAGCAGGCGATCGTCAGTACGCCGCAGAAGAGAGCTGAGGAGGCTAGGGGAGTTGGAGGAGCTGGGGGAGCTGAGGAGGCTGAGGGAGAAGAATTACTTCTGGCTCCTGGCTCCTGGCTCCTGACTCCTGACTCCTGACTCCTAATTTTTGAGTTTTGAGTTTTGAGTTTTGACTTAAAAATATTTCTTTCCATAGATATAAATGTGTAAGCGCAATTTTTGATGTGTCTAACCTCATTTCTCCATCAATTTATCTCTCTTTAGTTGAGTTGCAGAGAAAGTACAAACATATGTTGCATAGTAAAGTCATAACGAGTATGATTTAGAAAGAGGTGATGCAAAGCGATAGATATGACAAAAGTACAAGAGATTCCCTTGAATCAGATTCGGCGACCTTTACCACGGGAGAACGACCCGCAGAAGGTTAAAGCACTAATGGAATCAATTCAAGAGATCGGACAGCAAGAGCCAATTGACGTACTGGAAGTGGAAGGACAATACTACGGTTTCTCTGGCTGCCATCGCTATGAAGCTTGTCAGCGTTTGGGGAAAGAAACAATCCTCGCCAGAGTGCGCAAGGCTCCCCGTGCAGTTCTGAAGATGCACATGGCTTAGTAAGGGAACAGGGAGTAGGGAGCAGAGAGCAGTGCAGTCGATTTCTAACTGTGAATTCTTCTGGCTTCTGAAATAGAAATTAAAAATTGAATTGTGAAGTACCTTCCTAGAGCAATATCGCTCTAAGCTAAGAAAATCGAGTAAACCACTGAGTAGAGGCATATGAGTACCAATTATCAACAACATCAACGTCGCTTATACCCCACTCGCATCGATCTTCCTACCGACACTCGCTTGCAAGTGGTAGAGCTACTTAACCAAACCCTGGCTGCTACCACCGATTTGAAAACTCAGGTGAAGCAGGCACACTGGAACGTGAAGGGGACAGATTTCTTTCAACTGCACGAATTATTTGACGAAATTGCTACTGAGGTTGAAGGATATATCGACCTGTTCGCCGAAAGGATTACAGCTCTTGGTGGCTATGCAGTAGGAACAACTCGCGCTGCTGCCCAGTTTTCGATATTGCCAGAGTATCCTTACGACATCAACAGTGGTGAGGATCACGTTGCAGCTTTAGCAGACCGCTTAGCAATCTATGGCAAGCACCTACGAGAAGCGATCGATAAAACTGGGGAAGTCAACGACGCAGACACCAACGATATGTACGTAGAAGTCTCCCGTACTATCGATATGCGGTTGTGGTTCCTAGAAGCACATTTGCAACCAACTGGACGGCTCACAGAACAAGATGGAGCTGCTATAAAACAACCAGTTGCCGTTAAATAAGCTGTTGGGGCGGTTTTTTTTGTTGGGGCGGGTTTTTTGGAGATCCCTGTACTAGAGTCAATAATTCTGTAATTAATTCCGCCCGTACGGGAGTTGGAAGAGCCTTGTACCAGAGTCAATAATTCTGCAATCAAACCCGTCCGTACAGGAGTTGTGAGTGGCATAATCGCATATAGCCGATCGCTAACTCATCACTCAACATTGATTCACCACCAACTCCTATCAAGTCAAGATTACACCCATTCGTTGCAGCAAATGATGCAGCGGGTGGGTGTTTCCAGTTATAAGGCACTTTCCCAACAAGCAGGAGTATCGGAAAAACAAATTCGCAAGCTGCGACGGGGAGAGATCGAGCAAATGCGGGTAGATGTTTTACTCAAGCTCGGTCAAGCGTTAGGGGTATCATTGTGGGAGCTAATTGCCACTTACTCGGCGATCGCCCCTAATGTCAAAATAGTACCCACTGAGAATTCACCACCAATTACCGAATTAAAAAGAGAATACGAACGCTTGCAAGCAGAATTAGCCAAACAAAAACAGGAACTTAGAAAAGAATTTCAACTAGCCAGTTTACAGGCGATCGAATCGTGGTTGCTGCAATGGCCCACAGCCGCCCAAAAAGCTAAGGAAAATCCCGAGCTAGCAGCAGTCAAACTGTTACCATTGGTAAAACCAATCGAGCAGTTATTGCAACAATGGGATGTGGAAGCGATCGCGCCTGTTGGGGCTGAAGTAGAATACGATCCCCAACTCCATCAACTATTATCGGGCAGCGCCCAGCCAGGTGAAACAGTCATCGTGCGCTATACAGGCTATCGTCAAGGCGATAAGCTGCTCTATCGAGCCAAGGTCAGCCCAATGTGAGGAGTGAGGAGTGAGGAGTGAGGAGTGAGGGGACAAGGGAGACAAGGGAGACAAGGGAGGTAAGGAGACAATTCAAGTCACAAGTCACAAGTCAGAAACCACATTTCTTTCCCTGCTCCCTGCTCCCTACTCCCTGCTCCCTAGTTATTAGCTCAAAGCCTTACCAGAAGGACGATTACATAATCTCCCCTATGGCTGATGCCCAGACTGGGGTTAATTTGTTGCACTAGAAGAGGAGTAAGAGAGCAGACAACAAAAAATTATGCGTAAGCTAAACATTGGTTTATCTGAAGAACAACGCACAGGCGTAATCGAATTGTTGAACAAAGATCTAGCGAATTCCTACTTGCTATTGATCAAAACTAAAAAATTCCATTGGGATGTTGTTGGTCCCCAGTTTCGTTCTCTGCATGAATTATGGGAAGAACAATATCAAACCTTAACCGAAACCATTGATTCTGTCGCTGAGCGAGTTCGTGCTTTAGGTGGATTTCCTGTAGGTACAGCAAAAGGCTTTGTAGAGTACGCTTCTATCCAAGAGCAAGCTGATAATGTACCCCTAGCAACTGAAATGGTAGCTCAGTTGGTAGACGATCACGAGCTAATCATTCGTAACCTGCGCGAACATATTGACAAGTGTTCTGAAGAGTTTCATGACGAAGGTACGGCTGACTTCTTGACTGGTTTGATGGAAGGTCACGAAGAAATGGCTTGGATGCTACGTTCCTTCATCGAAGGTGAAGCACTGCAAGCAGATGGTAAGAAGTCAGAATTAGATAAAGTTCCTGCTATGCGTTAGTTGGATTTAGCCATAGTTTGTCAGTAAAAAAAGGCAACAGATATACTCTGTTGCCTTTTTTGTGAGGGCAAATTGAATTCGTAGCGATACAAATAAGGTGGGCGTTGCCCAGCCTACAATTTTTAGACTCGATGGGTGAATAAATCTTTACTCTTGGTCGATCGCTGGGTGCGGAAACTTACGTTAACTCCTTCGTTAGATTGCTCCATTAATAGTAAAGGTGTTGGTTTTGCTTTTTGATCCCAGTGGATATATACCAATCTTCCTTGAATTGTTGGTTGCCAACTGTCGTGGTCTTCGGCTGGACTGAGATAAGTTTCAATACAATCAATAATATCTTTAACTGTGGCGGAAGTCGTTTGAATTGGTAATTTAGCTAGGCGAATCTGGACGCGAAATAAAACGCATTTATTTTTTTGAATTGTTGCTCCAGTTTCATATTCCACTTCAACAATCTCATCAACTTGCTTTCCCCCACTACTACCAGCAATTCCTACAACTCCTGCATTGTTATTAGCAGGACGCAAAGCTTGAGAGATGTTATCCTTGATCTTGGCTTTAATTTGACTAATGATGGCAAAATGGAACACCTCTTCCGCCATTCGCATTCTTAGATAGTCAAGATTGAGTTCGCGAGAATTAATTAAATCTGGGTTTTCCTCAATTCTCCGAATGGTTTCCAAAGCCAGCTTCAATTGTTTTTGTGTCTCTTGGACGCGGAATTGCTCAATTCTCACTTTTTTTTCTAGCTGTTGAAATTTTAGCTTGCCAATGACAGCGAGACCGACTAGTAAGATGAAAAGTCCGCCAGAAGCAGATGCCCAAAGAACGGGAAACTCAGCAGGTGGAGGCGATACAGTTTGAGTTTTTATAGATTTTGGCTTAACTGATGCTTGAGCGAAAAGCAGTGGGAGTGACATTTTAGGCGATCGCAAGAACTTGATTCCTATTTCTTAGGATGCCCAAAATCAGTTATCAGTTATCAATGACTAGTGACTCGTGGCTAGTGGCTAGAAAGGAGTCAAGCCACTGGTTCCACCAGCCACTAGCCGCTCAAGACTCACTTAGGATAAATGGCAACTTTGATAACTTGCCGTTGCTGCATATCGTGAAATACTTGTTCTAGGTCTTGTAGCGGACGGCGATCGCTAATGAGTAACTCGAAGGGAATTTCTCGACTGGCGAGTAAGGCTAAGGCGGCGCGAACGTATTTTGGTGTGTTGTGAAATACGCCTTTAAGTGTAAGTTCGCTGTAGTGCAGTTGTTCTGTGTCTACGGTAATTGTGGTATCTCTGGGACAACCCCCGAAAAGATTGACTGTCGCCCCAGGTCTAGCGCAGGCGATCGCAGTTTCCCAAACGCTGGGGATTCCGGCAGCTTCTATAACGACATCTGCGCCCCATCCATCTGTCTGTGCTTTGACTACGGCGGGAACATCTGTGAGTTGACGGTAGTTGTAAGTTTGGGCTGCACCGAATTTTTCCCCGATTTGCAATCGGCGATCGCGTCCGCCAAATAACATTACCTGTACCGATTGCTGGGCTAATACGGCAACAAACATCAACCCAATTGCCCCATCGCCCAAGACGACAACGCGATCGCCGACTTTTACGTTCGACCTAGCGACTCCGTGCAGCACGCAAGCCAGAGGTTCTGTCAGCGCTGCTAATTCATCCGTTAAGGTAGAGGGGATTGCTAAAAGATTATGTTCGACAATTGGGGCAGGAATTTTCAGGTATTGCGCAAATGTACCGTTGTTCCAAGTTAAGTTGAGACACAGGGAATACTCTCGTCGTTGACAAAAAAAGCACTTCATGCATGGAGCAGAATTATTCGCAACGACGCGATCGCCCACTTGCCAATTCTTGACCTCTGCACCCACCTCAACAATTCGTCCAGCTGCCTCATGTCCGAATAGGGTTGGCGGTTTGAGCATTTTGGCATGTCCGCCCCGTCGCCATACCTTGAGGTCTGTACCACAGGTTGTTGCTGCTGTGACTTCTAATATTACCTCTCCCGTTTCTGGGTTAGGTTCGCTGACTTGTTCTAAACGCAAGTCTTCTCGACCGTATAGCACCGCAGCTAGCATTTTTTCTTGTTTGTAACTTCTGCGGTTGATTGTAGCAGGTCAATTACATCTGGCAGACTGTAAGTCGCGACTACACATTATCCGCGTACAAAACCCGCCGGCGCGGGTTAAGGTTGATACTTGCCTTCAGTCCGCGCCGGCAGACTTGGTTTGTCTAGCGGCGATTAGAAATTGCCCAGGCTTTTTATGCTTTGACCGAAGGTTGACCGAGCGCGATCGCCTCAGAAATGCTAGCCTCTACAGGAGTTCGTTCGATCCCCAAAATGGGGATTTCTTGCCGACAGTGAGTGCAAAACCAGTAAACTTTCCCATGTCGAATGTGTCGCAGTACAGCATTATCGCAACATGGACAAGCTAGAGTTTTCCTATTCATACTTGGTTATCTCCGTATTAAAAAGAAAAATATTTATGAAAGAGCGAGATTCTGAGAGAGAATGCGCCCATTTTGAGCAATGCGGTTAGTGAGTAATTCTTGATAAGCTGCTTCGTAGCCATCGACCATTTGCGCAATCCCAAAGTGCTGCTCTACATATTCTCGGCAAGTCTGACGGTTGAGTTCTAAAGCTTGAGGTACGGCAGCAACCATTTCTGCAATGGTGTTACAAATAAATCCAGACTTCCCAGGAGAAATGACCTCTGGTACAGAACCTCTATTCAGACCGATGACTGGCGTGCCTGTTGCCATCGACTCTACCATGACTAAGCCAAATGGTTCGTCCCAGGTAATCGGAAATAGAGTTACAGATGCATTGCCAAGTAATTCGATTTTTTGAGCGCGATTGACTTCTCCAATATATTCAATTTGCTTACCATCAATTTGTGGCGCAATTTCTCGTTCAAAAAAGGAGCGATCGCTAGCATCAATTTTGCCTGCAATTTTCAGCGGTAAACCTGTCTGCTTGGCAACTGCGATCGCGTGGTGCGGTCCTTTTTCTGGTGACATTCGCCCTAAAAAAGCAAGATAAGGCGGTTGCTGAGGTTGAGCAAAGAAAGAATACTTTTCGACATCAATCCCGTTATATACAGTTCGCAAATAATTGAGATCTAATTGCCTTTGGGCATTGCTAATACTGATATATGGTTGTTGATGATGTAGCTGAAAGAGTTTGCTATTTTCTGGCGTAAAGTTACCGTGTAGCGTGTGGATAGTTGGTGTTTTGACTCGGGAAGCAATTGCCAACACTGCCAAGCCTATGTGAGAGTGGATCAGATCGAATTCTGCCGCTCTTTCATAAACTTGACTAATTTCCAACATTTCATAGACTGTATAGTCTTTGATTTCTGGATCTAAACGGATAGCACGAGGACATACTGCTTCTAAGCAAGCCAAAGTTTGAGAGTCGCCAGAAGCAAATAATGTTACCTCATGACCGCGACGGACTAATTCGTCAGTCAATTGACTCACAACTAATTCTGTACCCCCATAGGTAAGGGGTGGTACTCTCTCCCACAAAGGCGCAACTTGAGCAATTTTCATAGTTAATTGCGATCGCTGAGTAGTAAGATAGAAAAAAGTGGTATGGAATGATGAATTTTCCAGCTAGCGCAAGTATTAATGCTTATGCATGGTTAATTTTTACATACCATGAAAAACGGAATGCGAACAACCAAACTGGGCTTGTTTTTTGGTAAAGTTCACTACAAGTCTAGGATTCTAATTTAAGTCTTACTAACGTATAGAGCCATCTATCCACGGGATCATCTGTATGTCTACCTCACAGCAATTGTGGGTAGAGAGGAAATCGTAATTTCACACCAAATTCGCTCTAAAAATCCCCGGCAATAGTTAAAATAAGCTACCTCTATTTAGAGCAAGACAGTGAGAAAAAAGTTGCGATCGCATCCAATTTTTGTATCTTTGTGCTTTTGTTTGGGATTTGCTACCGAAGCATGGGCAGATCAATGCGCTTACGTTAGTAAAGAACAAGCTTTAGCGGCAGTTTCTAGATTGCAAGTCGGTCAAAATATATATCAGTTATGCGAACCTTGTGGCGATCGCATTCCCAACCAAATCGCGATCCAAGATTTAGCAGCTGCAACCACAGGCAGTCAAGATTTCTGGGAAGTGAGAGTCAACGGCGCGAATGTTGACTTGGCATATATTTTTGTAGATAACGAAGCTGCCAATCAAAAAATCAACTTAGCTGTAGCGGTTGGCTGTCCGGCTAGAGATGTGAGTGTTGTCTTACCAGAAAAAAAACCCAGTCGTCCCGCGCCGCAAAGGAGTGATTGGTAAGAACGCTTTGTAGAGACGTTACATGTAATGTCTCTACAAAGCGTTCTTCTCTATTCCAACTTCTCAAACAAATCTGCTAAAACGACGTTGGAAAATAAAAATCCTTGCGGATCGGTTAACCGTAACCGCCAATCGCCTACGAGGTTCTCGCCGTAAAACATGTTGCCAATAACTTTGTTCCAGCCTTTTGCATAAAAAGGTTGGGCGATCGCCCCTGTCATTGCTATCCAGCCCTGATGCTGATACGGTTGCAAGCAAGTCCAAATTCGTTGTATTTTGTCATCTCCAAATTGAGATAAGACAGAGAAACTGACTCCCTCTTTCAACCTTAAGCCCAACATCAGAATATCTAGTAAAACTTCCTCCGGTGGAGTTTGAGGACAATCTAACACTCCTCCAGCGGCAATAAAATCTTCAACCCAGTGAGAGTATTCTTTAGTTTTACGAGGACGGGTAAATCTTTGATTGTTGGTGTAGCTAGCTGCACCCATACCAAAACCGTAGTAGGGGCGGTTTTCCCAATAAGTTCGATTGTGACGACATTGATAATTTGGCTGGGCGTAGTTGGAAATTTCGTAGTGTTCGTATCCAGCCTTTGTCAGAGTTTGCTGGGCAAGACAATACATTTGCACTGTCAGTTCGTCTGAAGGCAATGGACTTGCCCCCGATTGATAGTAGCGTCCGAAAACTGTTCCCGGCTCAATGGTTAAGTCGTAAATTGAAATATGATTGGGTGCGATCGCCACTGCTTTTAAGAGCGATTCTTGCCACTGTTCTAGAGTTTGGCGAGGTAATCCAGAAATCAGATCGAGGCTGAAATTTTGCACTTTAGCCTGACGAAATAATTCTACAGCTTGCCAAATGTCATTCAGATCGTGCGATCGCCCGCAAGCTTGCAACAATTCTGGCTGAAATGCTTGTACGCCCAGACTGAAGCGATTTACCCCAGCCGATATGTATTCTTGAAGTTGGGTGAGAGTAAACGTACCTGGATCGATCTCCATCGAAATTTCTGCTTGAGGAGAGATCCCAAATTGACGTTCGAGCCTTGCTAAAATTTGAGCTAGCTGACTGCTTGACAATAATGAAGGCGTACCACCGCCAAAAAAAATTGTTTCTAAAGGTTTTCCTATGGCTGGTGTAGCAGCAATCTCTTGAGACAAAATCTGCACGTATTGAGAAATCGTGCCAGATGTCTCACCCCGCAAGCGATCCCCTACAACGGAAATTGGAAAATCGCAATAGTAGCAGCGCCGCCGACAGAATGGGATATGTATGTAGGCTGCACTGGGAATACCTAAATGCGCTAATTCTAAAGTTAAGTTTCGTGGAGTCAGATTTAATCTGGTAGTCACGGTAAAAAGTTGCGATCGCAAAACAACTGGAATGGATAAATTCTTTTGATTTTGATAGTGTCTTTTTGCTTTACTAGTTGGCTTCGCTAGTAAGAATCATACCGAAAATGGGTAGCTCCATATACTAAATCTTTATAGTTTTTAGGGCAAAAGAACTCGAATCGCAGCTAGAATCTTGTCTTTAGAGGTATCTAAGAATTCGTATTTCTGTTACTCAGATTGACTCAAAATATCGGTAAGTTTACCCTTGAGACTGAAAGTGGGAATCGATAACTTGAGATTTGTCAATAATTATTTAATAAAGTTTATGAAAGTTGATTTGGATATTTGAGCTGCTCTGCTAGGAAAAACATTGCCTTAATTAACTCTTAACTAGATTTCGCTTCCTGCCTCAAACAGGACAAAATTTGGTTTATGAAGGATAGAGAAGAATTGAAAGTTTACAAAAGAGGATAGAAAATAGGAGAGAAGGGAGATAGAAGGATGAATTTAAAAATTATAGTTCTAGATTTAAAGCTTGGTAATCTAAAAACAATTATGCCAAAAGAAAGAGAACCACAGATATTGGGAAAGAAAAAAATAGACTTAAACTACATTTTCGCTCTATTCTGTCTCCTGTCTCCTTCTAAACAAACTATTTTTTAACAATCTTCTTGTTAAGAGT
The DNA here is from genome assembly GCF_032860985.1 of Chroococcidiopsis sp. SAG 2025. Classification (GTDB taxonomy): domain Bacteria; phylum Cyanobacteriota; class Cyanobacteriia; order Cyanobacteriales; family Chroococcidiopsidaceae; genus Chroococcidiopsis. Next base: position 2,525,693 of record NZ_JAOCNC010000001.1, on the reverse strand, counting down.
AGTATTAACCGTCGCGATCGTAATGCACCTCATAACCTCAAGGTTATATCATAGAGCCAGTATCGATAAATTGCTGATTCTCATACCAACCCAGACAGGGGAATCCAAGCAATGGAGTATAACCCCAATTCAATTGGACTTAACCAATGCTGGACGCAATCATAATTATTACATTCATCATAGCAGGAGCCGGAATCGGCTTCTACAGCATAGAGCTGTTGCCAGAAACCGTGCAGCGGCAAGTTACCAATCTCGATGCGCTGCGATTAGTCATCGCTGTTTTTGCGGCGATGATTGGTGGTGGAGTCGGACTGAGTTTTCAAACGACCTATCGCCGTCTCGAAACCAAAGTTCGAGAGATGCCAGTTGACGTTTTATTGACACGCGCGATTGGCATGGTGCTGGGGCTATTAATCGCCAACTTAATGCTAGCCCCCCTCTTTCTGCTACCGATTCCCCAAGATTTTAGCTTTATCAAGCCCCTAGTAGCGGTTTTGGGTAGCGTCCTTTTCGCTTTTACAGGGATTAACCTGGCTGACATCCACGGACGGACGTTCTTACGGTTGATCAATCCGAATTCAGTTGAGACGATGTTAGTCGCAGAGGGAACGCTAAAACCTGCGGCAACTAAGGTTTTGGATACGAGTTGTATTATCGACGGTCGAATCGAAACGCTGCTAGCTACCGGATTTCTAGAAGGGCAAATTCTCGTTCCACAGTTCGTCATTCAAGAATTGCAACAACTAGCAGATGGGGCAAAAGACCTGAAACGATTGCGGGGTAGGAGGGGGTTAGAAATCCTCAACCGCATCCAAGCAAGTTATCCAGAACGCATTGCCATCCATTCGACTGACTACGAAGATGTACCTACAGTCGATGCTAAGTTAGTACGGTTCGTGCAGGAGATCAACGGTACTCTTTTGACCAACGACTACAACTTGTCTCAGGTAGCGAGTTTACAGAAAATACCCGTGTTGAATCTCAACGATCTGGTACAATCCCTGCGTCCGAGTTATTTGCCAGGAGACAATATCGACTTGAAGATCCTCAAAGAAGGTAAAGAACCCAGTCAAGGTATAGGCTACCTAGAGGATGGGACGATGGTAGTCGTCGAGGACGGTAGTAGCTATATTGGTGGCGAATTGCGCGTTGTCGTAACGAGTGCTTTACAAACCTCAGCGGGAAGAATGATCTTCGCCAAACCACAAGCATCAGCTTATGCTTAATGGTGATAAAAAGTAAAACAGGGAATATGGGGCGCAAGCTTCGGACAAAATTCTGCGATCGGTGTGGGCAACCCGCACCGATTTTGTTTCGGGTACAATACGACGAGTCGGCAACTTGGGTTTTCGTGTGCGAGAGTTGTTGGGCTAGCGTGAGTCAGGATAATCCTTTTTACCGCTACGGTGGCACTTGGAAAGCGCAAAAAAGGAATTAAATGTGTAGAGACGTTCCATGTAACGTCTCTACACATTTAATTCCTTCCCTAGAGGGTGTAAATCTGGGGCGATCGCCCGATAACCTACGATAGGGACTCGATCGCCCTATCTGACTAAATTCTATTTTTGTGTAACTATGCCGCAGTTAGAAGCTGTCGTTGCTAACATCAACGATTTGCAAAATGGGGAAATGCGACAAGTCTCTGTCGGGGAGACTGATGTATTGTTGGTACGTCTAGCAGATAAGTATTACGCGCTGGGGGCATATTGTACCCACTACCAAGCACCGCTAGTAGAAGGGGTATTGTGCGAAAACCATGTTGTTTGTCCCTGGCACAATGCATACTTCGATTTGACTTCAGGCGAACAGCAAGAACCTCCAGGCTTGGATTCTCTACAAAAATATGAAGTCAAAATAGAAGGCGATCGCATTATTGTTAGTATTCCAGAAAATGCTGCTGGGCGCAGGCAGCCGAATATGGCTGATTATAACCCTGAAGATAAACGCACGTTTGTCATTTTAGGCGCAGGGGCAGCAGGGGCGCACGCCGCCGAGATGTTAAGAGTAGCGGGTTATCAGGGACGGATCGTGATGGTGACGCAGGATGACCGATTGCCATACGATCGCACTTGGTTGAGTAAGGATTACTTGACAGGTAAAGTTACGACGGACAAAATGCCACTGCGATCGGCTCAATTCTACCAAGATTGCCACATTGAAGTCTGGCTGAATAAACAGGTAGTGCAAGTTGATGTCAATGGTAAGTTAATTTCTTTTGCCAGTGGCGATCCGCTGCAATACGATGCCTTACTGTTAGCCACAGGTGGTAAGCCACGCCAACTTAACGTTCCTGGTAGCGACTTGCAAAATATCTTTACCGTTCGCAGCTTTGCCGATACCGATCGCATTTTAGCGACAGCAGGTAATGCAAAACGGGCTGTTGTTATCGGGTCTAGCTTTATTGGCATGGAATCTGCTTCTGGATTAACTCAACGGGGTTTAGAGGTGACTGTAGTATCCCCCTCTACGCTGCCTTTTGAGAAGATTTTAGGGGCAGAAATTGGCAAGCTATTTCAACAAGTCCATGAAGAAAATGGCGTGCAGTTCCATCTGGGAAGAAAAGCGACTCAGATTGAAGGCAATGGTAAAGTTGCAGCCGTAGTGTTAGATAATGGCGATCGCTTGGATGCCGATTTGGTAGTGGTAGGAATTGGCGTTCAACCTGCAACTGAATTTTTACAAGGGTTGGAGTTACACCCGAAGGATGGAAGCGTCCAAGTCAACGAGTATCTGCAAGCTGCTGATGGCATTTATGCTGCGGGGGACATTGCCAGATATCCAGATTGGCGAACGGGAGAACCCACGCGGATCGAACACTGGCGGGTTGCGGCACAACACGGGCGGATTGCTGCTTACAATATGGCGGGACAGCAGGTAAAGTATCGTGGCGTACCGATTTTTTGGACGATGCAATTTCAGTTTCCCCTCCGTTATGTCGGACACGCCGAACAGTGGGATGAAATTATCTTTCAGGGTGACTTACAACAGCGAGAATTTATAGCATTTTACGTCCAAGGCGATCGCGTTTTAGCTGCTGCAGCAAGTCAAAGGGATACGGAGGCTGCTGCCATTGTAGAATTAATGCGCTTGGATCGAATGCCTGCGCCAGAAAAATTGCGCCATCCCGATTTAGATTTGGTGGGGATGTTGAAATTGTAGGGTTTGACTTTATAACTTTTAACTTGTGGCTTGCTTATAGGGATGAAAATTTCTTCCCCCGACTCCCGACTCCCGACTCCCGACTCCCGCTTTCATAGTCGAGTTTCCCCTTGGCTGTTTGTCCCGACGCTATATTTTGTTGAGGGTGTCCCTTACGTCATCATCAACAATGTTTCTGTAATTTTCTACAAACAACTAGGTGTAGACAATACTCAAATTGCTTTTTGGACGAGTTTTTTATACTTGCCTTGGGTATTAAAGATGTTTTGGGGACCCATTGTAGATGGCTACGCTACTAAAAGAAAGTGGACTATCTACACCCAATTAACTATGGTTCTCTGTTTGTTGAGTTTAGCTTTTTCATTGCAATCAGCTAATTCTTTTGTTATCTCTCTCATAATTCTAATAATTGGAGCGTTTATTTCAGCTACCCACGATATTGCTGCTGACGGTTTTTATATGTTAGCTCTCGAACGGGATGCACAAGCATTTTTTGTTGGCATTCGTTCGACGTTTTATCGATTTGCAACAATTTTTGCCTCTGGAATTGTTGTGTTTTTAGCGGGACAATTGGAAATTAAATTAGAAAATATAACATTAGGTTGGACGATCGCGATCGCCATTTCAGCTTTGATTTTTGCTGCGATCGCAATCTTTCACTGGTTCGCTTTACCTGTGCCAATTACCGATTCAGAACAAAAAACATCTGCAAGAGCAATCGTTGATTTTTACCGTCAAACGATTCAGTCATACTTCAGCCAACAGAAAATTCTGGCAGTTCTTGCTTTTATTCTGTTTTACAGATTTGGTGAGGGCATGCTAGTGAAAATATCTGCTCCTTTTTTGTTGGATGAAACTGCAGTTGGGGGGCTAGGGCTTTCTACTTCCGAGGTCGGATTAGTTTACGGAACTATCGGAACTTTTGCCTTGGTGTTAGGTGGAGTAATTGGTGGTATATTAATTGCTGAACTTGAGCTAAAGAAAATAATTTGGTGGATGGCGATCGCTCTAAATCTACCTAACTTATTTTATGTTTATATGGCTTACACTCAGCCTACAATTACATTAGTTTATGTATTAGTAGCTATAGAGCAATTTGGTTATGGATTGGGAATGGCAGCTTATAGCGTTTACTTAATTTATATTGCCAAGGAAGAATACAAAACCTCTCATTTTGCTATTTCTACAGGCATCATGGCTTTGGGAATGATGCTCCCTGGATTCATCAGCGGCTATCTTCAGCAAGTTTTAGGCTATCCCATGTTTTTTGTTTTGATATGTTTTCTAGCAATCCCAGGCATATTCACCCTTTATTTTATTCCTCTAGATTTAGAAAAATGTGATAAATAATACTAAGAAAAATCAATCTAAAAATAAACTAGTGAGTTGGGCTATAGCTCTTAAGATGGATGTTGATAAAAATGTTCGTACATTACTGTTTTTATAGTCATCTTGTATAGAGTTACATGCTTACCTCACCCCAAGCCTTACAAAACATTTTCTTTTGTCCAGAAGAATCTAATTTTTATTCACATTGTATAGAAACTTTAGTTTTAAAAAATTGTTCTAATTCAGAATCAATTATAGAATTTGGTTCGGGCGATGGTAGCCCTGTTATTCAGTCACTACTGAGAACAAAGTTCAACGGAATTGTACATGGATTTGAGTTAAATAATCTAGCTTGTCAGGAGGCGAATTCAAAAGTTGAAGCATACGAACTCAGCGATAAGTATAAAATAGATAATCGCTGCTTTTTTGATGCTACTAAACCACAGGCTAAATATCTGATTTCAAACCCCCCTTATCTACCAGCATTGGATAACAAGCTTTTGCAACCTTTATTACATGGTGGTATAGATGGAATTACCATCACTCAAAAGCTTTTGACATTAAATTACGAAAATGTCCTGGTTATGGTTTCTAGTTATTCCGATCCAGTTGGATTAATTAACTACGCGATCGCTGAAGGCTACTCTGTTAGTAATTTTATCGTTTCGCCTCTAAAATTTGGTTATTATAGTTCCGAGCAAAAGGTGAAAAATCGAATTCAAGAGCTACAAAAGGATAACAGAGCTTTTTGTTCGGGAAATATCTATCTTTTAGCAGGTGTTTTATTTACCAAGAAACGTAGTTGTAAAGTCGATTTATCTACAGAATTTTCTCGGTTGATGACTTGTTTGTAATCTCAGGGATCTCGAAGATCCGCCCAACCCCCCGAAGATTGGGGGGCTTTTGTATCATTCCTGATTTCGCTCTACTTCCCGTACCGATCGCGTTACAGCTGCGCCTGCGCGATCGCTCAAGAACTTTTGCTGGTCGTATCCTAGTACCATCTCCCAAGCATCATGAGAATACTGAGATATTAATGGTAAGGCAACATCATCTAACATCCAGCGTCCGTGCAATTCGTCTACCTTAATATGCAGATCCCAATAGCTCATGGCGTTTGCTGATAGTCCCAGTCGTTCGCCAGCAGCTCGGTAGTTGCGAAATCCCGCTGGCACGGAAAGCTCTCCGTAAAGCAACCCACCAATGTAACGCAGAAAATAACGCTTGCGCTCGGTAAGCAAGAAACTGTGATTAATGCTTGCTAGCAACTCCCAAGGCACGAGATCGAAATATGCCTCTGGTTGAGTTTGCATCTCCAGCGCCTCAAGCATTGTTGTGAAGTGGGAAGAGTGCTTGCGCGCCAAGCGACCGCCGCCGTATTCTTCTACGAGCAATCTTGTCAACACCGAATGCACTTCATTTGCCACGCCTCCCAGAGTGCGGGATAGCTGGCTTGCTTCTACTAATCCATCTAAAGAAGCGATCGCCAACAGACGACGGTAGCCTGCTTCACCGACGCGATCGCGAAAGTACCGAGCATCGTCAGACAATGGTGGTTCGAGATCGACAGCGACGCGATCGAGTAGTGCTTGTCTGATATCTATGCCTTGAAACGTAACGAGATCGAATTGGCTCAATTCCCACTGCTGCCAAACTTCCTCAATTCGATCGCGTACCTTACTTAAGTAAGGCGATCGCTCGTTAGTGTAGCGCCGCAAATCGTCATACCAAAATAGTTTTAGCCGATTGATGCGATAAAGTACGCGCTGGAGAAACAGATGTGCTGCATCATCACTAGATATTTTTAAATCAGCTAAATAAGCCGTCTCAATTGCCGTGGCGATCGCTTTTTCAAACTCAGTCGCGATTTGAGGCTGTGCAGTCAGCTTTCGATCGAGATCTTCCATTTCTAGCAGTTGAATAAACTGCTGCTCTACCTGTTCGTAATATTGAGTGGCTGTTAGCGTTGGCGTAATCTTTGGCTCAGCGCTTGAGGTTACGATGTCGCTGTGCATTTATCTGCTTCATCCTTGAGATAACTACTAATAATCTTCAGTCATCGTTACTGCACGATACATCTACCATTGGTTATTTAATGAGTAGTACAGACGCACATCTGTGCCCCCATAGAAGAGTAGTGAAATAAGCAATTACCCATTATCCATTACCCCTTAGCTGAAGCAATAAACGTCCAAGCCGCCATATACGTTCCAGCATAATTGTTGGCATAATCTGCATTGCTATCTGCCACAAACCAGTCAGGAATTTGCTTCTGCTGCCGAACTTTTTCATCCAACCCGATTTGGAGAGAGATATTTTCGTAGACAATTTTTGCCTTTGCCGCATTCAGCATATCTTCTACTAACTTTTGCAACCATTCGGCTCGAACAAACAGATTGTGCGATGGATGGTTGCCATAGGCAAAAGGCACAATAATAACCAAATATCCCTTTTCGCTTGTCAACTGACTCAAACAAAATTGAATCAGGTCTCGATCGTCTTTTTTCTCTAAAGTTTCTTTATCAACATTGTGGAATAGTAGCCCAGCTAGTACTACTGCATCAAACTTCTTATTTTCTGAAGCAAGTTCCGGTAGTAATATTGATAAATCTTTGGCAATGAATTGCTTGTTAGGATATAGGCTTATACATTGTTCGATCGCTACTTCACTATGATCGACTCCAACATATTCACAACGCTCTGGTAAATATTTACTCAAAGCGGCGTTGCCACATCCCAAATCTAGTACGGAAAATGACTGTTGCTGAAAAGCCTCATTGATGAACCAAACTGAAGGGGCATACCGCGTAGCATTTTCAGGAGCCTCAAAGTAAGAATAATAGTCATCTTGAAAACGTTCTTCTTCAGAGGTTTTCCGGTCGGGTGGTAACTCTTCCCTCAATAATGCCATTGATACGCCCTAATTTACTTTAAACATTTATCTAGCAATTTATCAGTACGAAAAACATGCTATCTATCCTCAATTGGATAGATTAAGTTACGTATTAAAGGTCACATAGACTTGAAACTCTTATATTCGATTTCTTTTGTCTCCATCTCCTTTTACGTCATTTTACAAGCAGATTTCGACTGAATAACCTACGTGACTTTAAGGTCATACCTAGTTTAGGAGTTACTTTAATAGCGATAATCAACCACTGGACAGATTTCATTTTCCTAATTCAGGTAGCAGAATTAACATGTAACAAAATTTTACAAATCGTGATGAATCGGACTGACACGCCTCGGCGTGTTTTTCAGCATGGCAAAAAGAATTGGCGCGATCGCAAAGCATCATCCTATCAAAGTTGGTTGTTCGAGCGATTTCATCAGCCTTTAGTTACAACTCCGCCACTATCCCAGTGCGAAGTTTGCGTTATCGTTCCCGTGCGTAATGAAGCCGATAATTTAGAGAGTACGCTCTTGGCTTTGTACAATCAGCTCGATTTAACTGGAAAGTCGCTCGATTGCAATCGCTATGAGATCGTGCTGCTGGCAAATAATTGCAATGACGAATCGGCTGCGATCGCGCGCAATTTTGCGACTACTCATCCCGCTCTGGTTCTACACGTAGTTGAAAAAATATTTCCTGCGGCTGAGGCTTATATCGGTCGAGTGCGTCAAGTCCTGATGGACGAAGCTTATCGTCGTCTAAGTTCTATTGGTGGTAAAAGACGAGTCATTGCCTCTACAGATGGGGATTCGCGAGTTACGCCGACTTGGATCGCTGCTATCTTAGACGAAATCGCCAGCGGTGCTGACGCTGTAGGAGGACGAATTATTACAGATCGTGAAGGTCGCACGGCTTTAGATCCTTATACAAGAGCTTGCCATCTGCGCGAAGTCGGCTACCGCTTTCTTATTGCCGAATTAGAAGCTTATATAGACCCCAATCCAGTCGATCTCATCCCCCGCCACTTTCAACACTACGGGGCGAGCCTTGCCGTCACAGTGGAGATGTATGCTCAAGCAGGAGGAATGCAACCAGTCCGCACTCCTGAAGATGTAGCGTTCTACCAAGCACTATTGCGAGTCAATGCCCGTTTTCGTCACAGTACCCGCGTGCGTGTCTTCACATCAGCTCGGACTACAGGACGCACAGATGTAGGATTGGCAAACCAACTGAGCAAGTGGGTGGAAATGGGGCGATCGCAGCAACAATTTTTGGTAGAGTCGGCGGCTGAAGTAGAAGCTCGATTTGAGTGGCGACATCAGCTGAGAGTTCTGTGGTGGAGTTATCTTTATGACTACCAACCAACCCACAACGCGATCGCTCTGGTAGCAAATGCTGTGGGTGTGAATTGGCAATGGTTAATGTCAGAGTTAGCTCAACCTCAGACCTTCGGTTTACTTTGGGAAAAGGTAGAACAGCGTCAACAAGTAGAAGGAGTCTGGAGGCAGCGTTGGCAACTCATCCCAATTCAGGAAGCAATCTCAGCTCTGCGCATTCGTTTAGAGAAATTGCGTCACCAGCGAAGAAAGGGAAAAGTTAAAAGTCAAAAGGCAAAAGTCAAAAAAGTAAATTTCAGTACAGATACCGCTTTTAGCTACTGCCATAGAACAAGTTAAATCTGAAACAGCCTCTCATTTCAGATTTTGGCTTGGGGAAATTTTCTTCACTTAAGATAGAAAGCAGGTTTAGCTGAAACCTTTTTATTGAAACACTCATTTTTTAACTTTTAGCTTTTGTCTTTTGAATTACTTATCTCCTTCTACGTAGACGCTAATAACGCAATTTTGCCAAGTTGCATTAACACCTGACGCAGCCACAATTGCTTGCCCTATTGGATCTTTTATTTCTGCATCTCCGCAACAAGAAGATGCTTGCCTGACTGCTAACTTGACATTTTGAAATCCAGCAGTTTCGACAATCTTTTGGTATTCATCTACTAATAAAGCACCAGCTACACAACCAACATAAGCAGCAATATCTTGTCGCACTGACTCAGAAAGTTGCTGTTTGAGTGCTGTATCGGAAATGGCAATTCTGCCATTTGGTTTTAAAACTCGATAAATTTCTTGGAAGACTTTTGGCTTATCGGGAGATAGGTTGATGACACAATTACTAATAACTACGTCTACAGTCTCGTCTGCTACGGGTAAGTTTTCAATTTCTCCCAATCTAAATTCTACATTTTGTACATTCGATTTTTGAGCGTTTTCTGTTGCTTTGGCGATCATCTCTGGTGTCATATCTACACCGATCGCTTTGCCTGTAGCACCAACTTTCGTCGCAGCAATAAAACAATCAAAACCCGCACCCGAACCTAAATCGAGAACAATCTCACCTGGCTTGAGTTGCGCTAAATCGGTAGGATTACCACAACTCAATCCTAAATTTGCCTCGGCTGGAATTGTATTGAGTTCTTCTTCTGCATAACCTAAAGCAACAGCAAATTCTGTTGTGTCAGCGGTAGGAGTACCACAGCCACAACCTGTCTGTTGTTGAGCAATTTTACCGTAAGCCGTTCTCACGTTTTGTCTGACTGCGTTACTGTCCATAGTTGTAATTTCCTCAATCGTTAGAAAGCTGAGTGGATTTTATGATTTAAACATAACTTGAATTGCTAGTGGATCGATTTGATTCGTTTCTAACCCAGCACTCATTACTTGAATTTTTCCCGCGCTCAGTTGTCGCGCAAAACCCTCTGCCATCTGGGAACGACGGGAATTTGTTTTACAGACAAACATGACTCTTTTCATAAGTCAAAAGTAAAAGTTAAAAAAACAAGTCAATTGGAATAGAATCTATCAAATTTTCTCTCACCTAAAAGCACTGACACAACGCGGATCGCGCAGAGAAGCTTTTTCTGGCTCGCGAGGAAACCAAGCTGCTGTACGCTTACAAATTTCTACTAGCATGAGCATGACTGGTACTTCGATTAAGACTCCCACCACAGTAGCCAAAGCAGCGCCAGAATTCAAACCGAATAACATCACCGCTGTGGCGATCGCCACTTCAAAATGATTGCTGGCTCCGATTAATGCCGCAGGTGCAGCATCTTCATAAGCAAGTTTGAGTTTTAATGCTGCTACGTAGGAAATTAGAAAAATAAAATTCGTTTGGATAAACAGTGGTACGGCAATTAAAACGATATGTATGGGATTGTTGACAATTAGCTCACCTTTGAAGGCAAACAGCAACACGAGAGTAATTAAAAGTGCAGCAATCGCAACGGGACTGAGATATTTTAAAAACCGCCGTTCAAACCACTCTCTACCCTTATGTTTCAGTATCCAATAACGACTGTACATTCCCGCAGCTAAAGGCAAGCCAACATAAATCAGTACCGATAATACAATGGTTTCCCAAGGTACGCTGAGATCGTTTGCTGCTAACAACCACCTTCCCAACGGCGCATATAAAAACAGCATGGCTAGAGAATTTACTGCTACCATCACCAGCGTATGTCCTTGATTACCATAAGAGAGATAACCCCACATCAATACCATTGCCGTACAAGGGGCTATACCTAGTAAGATTGCCCCAGCAATGTAGGAATTCGCCAACACAATTTCGCTACCTCGGATAATTTCTGTACCAGTTAGCAAAGGACGAAATAACCATCCCAAAAAAACCTGCGCGAATACCACCATCGTGAATGGTTTAATTAACCAATTCACTACCAAAGTGAGAATTACGGGTTTGGGCGATCGAATTGCGTTTGTTGCCTGAGTGAAGTCGATCTTCACCATGATTGGGTACATCATGAAAAATAGGCAAATAGCGATCGGAATTGACACCTGATAAATGCTCATGGCATCGAGAGCCACTGCTACGCCCGGAAACAACCTACCTAACAGAATTCCGGCAATAATACACAAAAAAACCCAGACAGTCAGGTATTTTTCAAAAAAACTCAGACGGTTGACAATCGCCTTTGATGCAGAACTGTTAATACTCATTGTTGCTTTAACGAAATCACTGCTTCTTGGGTAAAAACCGAAATTCCTGTAAGGGCGGGTTTATTGAGATCTTGGTATGGAAGTAAAGTTTGTTGGTAAACCCGCCCCTACGGTGCGTGACGAATGACAAATGACCAATGGCAAATAATTAATCATCTCCAGCTTTCCAGGCGATCGCTTTTTGGGGTTGTGGATCGGGTAATTTCAAAGAAATTGCAGCCGCCGCAAGTACGAATACCATCGACACCCACAAACAACCCACTAAGCCAAATAGCTGAAAGATCAAACCAGATAGCACTGTACCCGCTAAGCGCCCACCAGAGTTAGCCATATAGTAGAAGCCAACATTTAATGCCACCTTGTCATCATCGGTGTAGGCAAGGACGAGATAGGAATGAATTGCTGAATTGAAGGCAAAGATAACCCCAAAAATTGCTAGTCCTACCACAATTGTTAAAGCTGGGGAAATTCTGAGTTGAAGGGAAAGGGCGATCGCGGCGGGAATCGCACTCAGCACAAACGTCCAAATTTGAATCGTTCTCCCTTGGGGAGCCGCTCCCGAACCCAACCAGCGCAGCAGATTGGGCGCTAAAAACTGTACTGTCCCGTAGCCAATCACCCAGCAAGCCATGAATCCCCCTACCTGCTCGAACGTCCAGCCAAGCGTGCTGTAGAGAAACACGGGGAGGGCAACTACAAACCAAACATCCCTCGCACCGAAGAGAAAGAAACGAGCCGCAGAGAGAATGTTAATCTCCCTACTTTTAGAAAAGAGTTGGGTAAATTTAACTTTCGCCTTAATCTTACCCATGCCTTGCGGCAGTAGTACCCCCGTACCTAGGATGAGGCAAAGCCCACCTGCCATTATCAGTAGGGCATTGACAAAGCCAAATTGAGCCAGCAAAACGCTACCAACAAAAAAGCCAACCCCCTTTAGAGCATTTTTTGAACCAGTCAAAATTGCCACCCATTTAAACAGTGACGACTGTGCCTCCTGAGGTACGACCAAGCGAATCGCACTCTTAGAACTCATCTTGGTCAAGTCTTTGGCAATTCCAGAAAAGGCTTGCGCGACCATCACGTAGGTGACTTGCAACCACACAGCCCATTCTGGATTGAGCAGCGCCAGCATAGCTAAAGCAAAAACTTGTAACCCGATCCCGCCGTAGAGAGTTAGCTTCAGACCAAATTGAGAACCGATCCAGCCTCCGAACAAATTGGTGACAACGCCAAAAATTTCGTAAAACAGAAACAGCATGGCGATTTGCAAAGGAGTGTAGCCCAGCAGATGAAAGTGCAGTAGCACCAACATCCGCAACGCTCCATCGGTAATTGTGAAGCCCCAGTAGGCAGCAGTAACGAGGGCATAGTTACGCAAATTGGCTTTATTTCCAGCACTGGAAGTCATGGTTGTTGGGTGGGGTGGAGATTAGTAGCAACGGGCAATCTTGCGGGCAAGTTCAACCATGCGATTTGCATAGCCCCATTCGTTGTCATACCAGGCTAAAACTTTGACTTGTGTTTCATCGACGACCATTGTTGATGGTGCATCCACAACAGCCGATCGCGGATCGTCTTTGTAGTCTACAGAAACTAAGGGACGTTCTTCGTAACCGAGAATGCCTTTGAGTTCTCCTTCTGCCGCAGTTTTGAGCAAACCGTTAATTTCTTCTACTGTGGTGGGACGCGCGACTTCAAACACGCAATCAGTGAGGGAAGCATTTAATAACGGCACTCGCACTGCCAAACCGTTGAGCTTACCTTGCAGTTCGGGATAAATTAACCCGATTGCTGTAGCGGAACCCGTTGTAGTGGGAATTAAAGATAAACCCGTCGCTCGCGCCCGTCGCAAGTCTTTATGCGGTGCGTCTACGATTGTCTGCGTGTTGGTGTGGTTGTGGACTGTGGTAATGACTCCATGTCGAATTCCCAATCCCTCATGGATGACTTTTACAACTGGAGCCAGACAGTTTGTGGTACAGGAAGCCGCTGTGAGTAAGTGGTGCTTGTCATGTTCGTAGAGGCGATCATTGACTCCCATAACGATATTTAACGCCTCTTCCTTAACGGGTGCAGCCACAATAACTTTTTGCACTCCCCGCTTAAAATAGGGTTCGAGTAAAGTTGGGGTGCGGAATTTACCAGAACACTCCAATACGAGATCGACTCCCAACTCATCCCACGGGACTTCTCCTGGTGTGGGGGACTCGCTGAAACTCAAATACTTGCCGTCAATGGAAATGCGATCGCCCTCCGCTGCTACTTCTGGTGACCAACGACCGTGAACCGAATCAAATTTAAGTAAATGGGCAGCAGCGACTGCACCACCTTTAATTTCGTTGATATGTACGAAGTCTAGTTCCGACCATCCCCAGGCAGCCCTTAATGCTAATCGCCCCATTCTTCCAAAGCCGTTGATGCCAACTCGAATTCCCATTGCTTTACCTGGTTGTAGTTAAAACTGTAGAACTTAAAATTTTGCTTGTCTGCGTAATAACTGCCCAATTGTCAGACCAATTTGGGATTTGCCTTCAAAGACAGTTCCCACTTTGCCTCGATTGAAGTAGATATAACTCAGGCGATAGCCTTCCGCAGGTAAGGGGATGTAACCCACGGAGCTAACTAAAGTTGGCGCACGCTGAATATAGAAATCGACAAATCGCCGCACGGCAGGTTTGAGCTGAACCGATCTGGCATTGACGTAGATAAATAATGGTCGAGACAGAGGCTCGTACTGTGCCTTTTCTACTGCCTGTCGCGATGGTAAAACTGCACCCCTACCGCTATCTACTGCCAGAGCCTTCAGCTTGTTTTGATTTGCCTCGTAATAAGCAAAGCCAAAATAACCCAACGCATTCAGGTCTTTGCTAACTCCCTCTACCAATTCATCATCATCTTCGCTTGCCGTGTAGTCCTGGCGGCTAGCCCTGGCTTTACCGACTACTGCTTCAGTAAAATAATCAAACGTACCAGAATCTTTTCCAGCACCGTACAACTTTAACGGGCGATCGCTCCACGCAGATCTGATTTGCTGCCAATTCGTAATTTTTTCCTCTGCCACTGGCTCCCACATCTTTTTCAGTTCGGCTACAGTAATATCTTTAGCCTAGGTATTTTGAGGATTAACGGCGATCGTCAGCGCGTCGTAGGCAACGGGTAGTTCGATATATCTAATTTTGTTGTTGTTGCAAGCTTCCATCTCGTCAGTGCGGATCGGTCTGGAAGCATCGCTAATGTCTGTTTCTCCGGCACAAAACTTTTTAAACCCAGCACTCGTACCAGAAAAATTCACGAGCAACTGTGCGTTCTTGCCCGTTGCCGTCGATTTAAACTCCTCGGCTATTGCTTTGGTGATGGGGTGAAGTGGTCCCCAAAAACTGGACAGGGGGTTAAGCTCTGAACCACTCAAAAGATGACAAGAGTAGTTCATGAGTAACAAACGCAAGCAGTACAGCCCACAATTTAAAGCCAAAGTCGCACTAGAAGCTATTCGAGGTGAGAAAACCGTTTCAGAATTGGCAAGCCAGCACGAAGTGCATCCAACCATGATTAACAACTGGAAGCGGCAGTTGTTAGAGGAAGCTAGTACGCTATTTGAGAAGGGTAGTGAGGCAAATAAAGTTGAGGAGAACCAACAAGCCCAAATAGACGAGTTGTATCGGCAGATTGGGCAGTTGAAGGTAGAACAGGATTTTTAGCCAACAGGTCAGCACGTTGGGGTTGAAGAACGAAAAGCTTGGTAGTGACTGACCATCCACAACTAAGCATCGTCCGACAATGCCAACTATTGAGAATTGCTCGTTCAAGCTATTACTATCAGCCACAAGAAATCTCAGATGAGGAATTGATGCTGTTGCGTTTATTGGATGAGCAATACTTAAAACCCCTTTTATGGGAGTCGAAAATTGACGGTGTATTTGCGTTCACTGGGCTACGAAATTAATCGCAAACGAGTAATTCGCCTGATGCGTCAATTAGGATTACAAATAGTTTATCCGAGAAAACGCACAACTATTTCCCATCCAGCTCATCAAATCTATCCGTATTTGCTAAGAGGATTAGCGGTAGAGACAGCCAATCAAGTTTGGTGTACGGACATTACTTATTTGCCTGTGAGGAAAGGACATTTTTATTTGGTAGCAATCATGGACTGGTACTCTCGAAAAGTGCTGTCATGGAGGATTAGCAACACGATGGAGGTAGATTGTCTGGATGCTTTATCAGAAGCCTTATCTATCTATGGAAAACCAAACATCTTTAATAGCGACCAAGGTAGTCAATTTACCTCAACTGACTTTACTCAATGCTTGAAACAAGTCAATGTCAAAATTAGTATGGATGGTAGAGGAAGATGTCATGACAATATCTTTATTGAACGTTTATGGCGCTCGCTCAAATATGACTGATTCTAATTAATTGTGTGTTTTTGAAGAGAGCAAAGGGCAAATCTGGTAGGCTCAAGAGTAACTCAATCAGGGATGAGGGAGGTGCTAATGAGCAAGACTGTTTCAAGCGTTCCTGGGGACAAGACAATCTGTCTTCCAATTGCTGATAGCGTTGACTACGAGAAGTTGGTGAAAGACCGTAAAGCGTTTCGCAAATATCTCGACCAACAAATTCAGCAACATGGGGAATTGTTTCCGGCTGAGATTGAGGCAGGTTATTGTTTTCATGGGTTTCGCACTTCTGCCAAGTTAGGGTTAGTCAGTCGGCGGATTCGGTTGATTGCAAATGGACAAGCGTATCAACTGCGCCCCGATTTCGTCATGCCTTACATGATTGGTAAAACCGAAGCGGTGGAGAAGGGCTTGTATCTGCGCTCCTTTGGCGTACCCTATGAAGCGATTGCTTACGTGATGGGGAAAGACTCAATGTACTGGTATCGAGCCTCATTAGCGTTGGGTCGCCCCTCAATCGTCGGCACTACCGTCAAAGACGGGGAAGCGATTCCCCCTCACCTGTTAAGCGATGAGAAGCATACCTGGTGGATGGGGAGCGTGTCTATGTAGCGACGACCGTGGCAGCAGGCTGTATTTTAGGAGCCGAGTTGTCAGCCACGGCGGCAACTGAAGATTTACAAGCGGCTTATGGAGTGTTTGCCCAGGAAGCGACGCAACTCAAAGCAGATTACCAACCGCAAACGGTCAACACCGACGGGTGGGAAGCAACTCAAGCAGCCTGGAAACAGCTATTTCCTGGAGTTACCCTGCTCCTGTGCTTTTTGCATACAGTGCTGGCAATTGGACAACGCTGCCGTTCTCAAGCAACTCTATTTAAGACGTTAATGGGCAAACTCTGGAACATCTATCATGCTACATCAGCAGCAGAGTTTATGGAACGACTTCAGCACTTACAAGCCTGGGCTATCGCTCAAACCTTACCTGAAACCATTGTCACGAAAATTCTTCATCTTTCCGTTAAAGCTCCCCAATTCACAATTGCCTATGATTTTCCCGAAGCCCATCGTACCAGCAATATGCTCGATCGCTTGATGAATTATCAGAATCGTATCCTGTTTTCAATGCAGTATTTTCATGGTCATCAAGATTCTGCCAATCTTGCTCTACGCGCAATGGCGATATTATGGAACTTTCATCCCTATAGTCGTCGTTCTCAACCTTCTCCCACCGATACCGTTTCCCCATTTGAGCAACTTAACGGTTTCTACTATCATCCAAACTGGTTACGCAATTTCTTGATTGCTGCTTCAATCAATGGCAGAGGAGGTGGAAAATTCAACAAACACACAATCCATTAGAACTAGAAATATGAATTGATTTACTTACTAGATTTTGATGATGGGAAACATTTAAGATTTGAGGTCAACAAATGGTTTAAATGGTATAATGAACAGAGATTTCATCAAGCATTAGATTATCAAACTCCTAATACTGTTTATTGGAAAAGTTTGAAATCGCTTGAACTTGCTTGATGGAGCGAGTGTCGATCCTTGGGTTAGAGCTTAACTCTCCCCTCAAACTGTCTAACCATTTGGATCCACTTCAGGGTAAACTGTGCTAGAACCATCCGTCTTAACTGTAGCTGCGGGTTCTGAATTATTCACTTGAGCGAACCTTAACGGTTGCTTGGTTGGACTAACTGCGTTTGGCATTGCCATAGCAGTTGCGATCGCAACACCAAATCCCGCCAGGAAAATAGAAATACTGGCTATCGTTTTCATCTGCCTCACTCCTACACTTGAAATCAATTTGCGATAGGGGAGTCTACCTTTCTATCATTTCAAAAAAAATTGATTTGTCAAGAGGGAATGTTTGGCTCAAGATGAGGGCGTATCCTCGCAGGGACGGGCAGGAAGCAATTGACTGAAGCGACGATATTCTGATAAATATTGTTCTAACGCAACGAACTGAGATAAATTCAAGCTGTAGTAAATCCAGCGTCCTTCCTGACGCGATCGCACCAAATTAGCTTCCTTTAAGGTTTTGAGGTGAAAAGATAGCTTGGACTGAGCAATTCCCAGTTCCTCCGACAATTCGCACACGCAAAGCTCTGAGGAGCGTAAAAGTTCTAGTATCCGAATGCGTAACGGCTCAGACAAGGCATGAAAACCAGATGCGATCGCGTCGGAGGTGACTGAGAAAGAAACTTGCATCAAATTTTATTGAAATTATACGTCTGACTATATGCTATTCTCTTTCGCGCAACACAGCTAGCATTTGTTGTCTGACGGCTCTTGCCCACAAGTCAAAGTTAAAATCTTCTCCATTGGCGATCGCTGAGTTTGCTAGATGATTGCGGTCTTTCTGGTTGTACTTGGCTTCGACTTTTGTTTCTTTCATGATGGCAAACAAAAGGATGGTTTAATAAGTAATTTTACTTACACATAAATTACTGCAAAAAAGCTTTACTTAAAGGTAATTTATGCATTAGCATTGGTAAAAACAAACTATCAATGCCTGTGGTGAAAAACTTCTCTCCCTTGGATGAGATCGCTGCTGGTAGTATTAAATACAAAGTTACTGAGATCGACTGCTAACTCTCAAATTCCACTTTTAAGAAATTGCCTTTGTTCAATCAATGTAAAAAAAAAAAAAAAAATAAAAACAAATTAAAAGGATAACCGATCGCGTTAGCAAAGTTGAACGAAGTTGTCGTAATTGTTAATATTTTCTCCCAATACGTAGAACATTCAAATAATCAAAAATAAAAATAAATTATTTTGCTAAATATGAACTGATTTTGTCATCAATCCATACAGCTTTGAGCCTCATGGTTACGATTGTTGTTGCTATAAATTTAATTTTATCTGTACTGCTTTGCTATGTAGCGCAACGAATTTGGCAAATTCGTTGCAAATTAGCACGGACGGCTGATACACTAATTGCGATCGAGCGTTGCACTCGTACCGTACTGCGCGACGCACCAGAAATAATTTATTGCGGACAAGACAGTATTTATCGCTTGAGGCAGAGTGGCGAACCACTGCAAATACAACTACAACAACTCAGACAATTGATGTCACTCTCGGCGATCGGATGGCAAACTTGGATTAGGTTTCGGAATTCGGCATATCCCTTTGGAGCAGCAAGCTACAAAACTCGGAAGTCATGAACGCCTATTTATAGTTGTCTAATTTCATAGTCGTCCCACTAATATTTGAAATGGCTGTAGTTTGATGCGAACACTCATTAAATCAAAGCAAGAACTTCATCGCACAGCATATCACTCTAGCAGTGGCAAGAAAACCTAGCGAACGATTGTTATGGTCGATCAGCCCGATTCCCATGCCGCTTGAAAGAAATCTCGCTCGCACAACATAGCATAGCGATAAGTTTTTTGTACGATATCAGAGTTGCTCGTGTAGCGATCGCTCAATTTTTCGAGTTGTTGCGCTAGCTGCTCGAATTCTGGGCTGTTGTAGGTACGAATCCAATCGCTGTACTGATGTGTGAGAATACCCTTAGTTGCCCACTTCTGTCCCAAATAAGCATAAAGTCTCATACAAGGTGACATTGCCACAGCGGTTAAACCCACATCTTGACTCCAAGCAGTAGCCGACAAAAAATCGATATAGCGACGAGTGGCTGTACCTGTTTCGACAGAACTAATATTGACTCCCCATGTGGCTGCATACCCGGCATGAAGCTGAAGTTCTTGCAGTACGCCCCCAGCTAAGCCATGAAACAAATTAAATCCTTCCCAATCAGGTGCTTTAGCAGCGGCAATACTGTAGGCACGGGCAAAGGCTTCAAGGAAAAATGCATCTTGCCCGACATAGTAAGCAAACTTTTCTCGCTCCAAGGTTCCATCGGCTATACCCTGAACAAATGGATGATTCAGACAAGCTTGAGCTAAATCTTGATTAGTTTGCCACAATTCGCTGGATAGAGACATATGGGGAAGTTATAAGTCGTAAGTCGGAATTAACTGCTCGTGCGCTCCCTGCTCCCTACTCACTAGTTAGGTTACAACAAAAACCTTAATAAAACTGAAGTTACGCCACCGAGGAAGTTAAAGAAATTGGGTTTGCTCTTAGGTGTTTCTGTTTGCGGTGCTTGCAGTTGGTTGACAAAGGCTTGGGCGGTGTCATAGCCTTCATTATTTCTCTGCCGTAAAAATAACCATTTGGCGCGTTGAGCATCCTCCATCGCTCCCGGTCGGTCTAGCAGTTGGTAGCGGGCAATACCTCGCGCCATGTAAGCTGGGGCGTATTTGTCGTTTAAGCTAAGAGCTTGATTGAAATAGCCAATTGCGCCTTTGGGGTCGCCTTTTTGTCCTTGAGCAATGCCCCAACGATAAAATTCTTCAGGCTTTGCTGCTTGGGTAGGAATGGCGATCGCCCCCTGCAAACTAGTACCGCTAAGATTAGCTGTCTTCAAGTCTACATTAGCTAAATAGGCATCGCGCAGATCGGCTCCACTCAAATCTGTTTGCTCCAACTTAGCACCACTCAGATTTGCCCCAAACAGAGAAGCACCACTGAGGTTTGCACCGCTTAAGTCAGCCTCGCTCAAATTCGCCCGACTCAAATTAGCACCACTTAAATTCGCCCCCCGCAGATTCGCCTGACTTAAATTAGCTAAGACCAGACCCTCACCACTAAGATCGCATCCTTCGCACTGTTTTGTTGCCAGAAGTTGTCTAATATGTTCCAGATCTCCCGCACGAGCTGGAGGTGCGAAGTGCAAAGCAGTCAAAACAGTAGTGATGACGATGAGTTGAGTTTTCATAGGTGAGGATAGAGACAATTGCTAGGCGATCGCAGATGGACAATACATCTTAACCGAGAAATTCCCACACTCCCACACTCCTCACTCCTCACTCCTCACTCCTCACTCCTCACTCCTCACTCCTCACTCCTCACTCCTCACTCCTCACTCCTCACTCCTCACTACCCATTACCCCTTTTCAAAGTTTTCAAACTCAGCGTATAACAGCCCAGTCTACCCGGAATGCGCTGCCATCGTCCTTGGGTTGCTCCTCCCCAGAGGGTTTTACCAATCCGGTCTTTAGCTTTGACTAAGGCACGTCCGTCAATGTCATCGCCGTATAGCACTTTGGCAACTTTCTCAGTGGTAATCACTTCACCAGGATGCTCGTTCACCACCACTTCCACAGCCGCAGTCAGACTGAGATGATTGTAGCGAGGCAGCATATCATCGCTTTTACCACGCCGCGACGGTCGCCGACGAGAACTTACGGGTAAGCGGGAGGTGTTAACCGTGGCAGATTCAGAATCTGCTGTAGGTTCCACTAGGCTCAACTTGTAGGTATAGCAAGCTGGTTGATCTGGGACTTTTTCCCAAATCCCTTTATCCGTACCTTGTCCGAGGGTATCATAGATCCTGGGTTTTTCTGCTTTGACCGCTTCTGCATCCATGTCACCATACAATGACCAGATGATATACTCCACAGTTAAAATCTTGCCCTGGTTTTCCCGCAATAGCTTTTCCACTGCTTGAATTTTCGTCAGATTCTGATATTCTGCCTTCATTGGAGTTTTAATAGCCGAGGGAGATCTGGCAGTATCCTCGCTCGTCTCTCCTACCTCCAGAGGTGTTTCGGCAACTTCTGTTTGAAGCTGTGGTTGGGCAGGTTCAGCTTCTGCTTGGGGCTGTGGTTGGGCAGGTTCAGCTTCTGCTTGGGGCTGTGGTTGGGTAAGTTCAGTTTCTGCTTGGGGCTGTGGTTGGGTAAGTTCAGTTTCTGCTTGGGGTTGTGGTTGGGCAGGCTCAGCTTCTGCCTGGGGCTGTGATTGGGTAAGGTCGGATAGAGGCTGGGAGAATGATTCGGGTTCGGGTGCAGTTATACCAGATAGGGTTTGCCGTGGCTGTTCTTCAAAAGCAGTCGTTGGCAGCTCAAATGCATGTTGCATTGGAGGTAAGCTCACTTGGTCTGCGAGGAGAGCATTAACGTGAGTTATTTGTTCTCTGGCATGGGCTGCTTGACGTTGGTTCGCTTCTAGTTGAGCATGACATTGCGATCGCATATCGACTAGGCTTTGTACAAACTGTTGATTTTCTACCAACTGTGCTACTAGTAACCCGTTGACATGCGACAATTGCTCTTTGAAGCGAGCTACCTGTTTCTCAGACTCTACGAGCTGGGTGTGGTAAAGCTCTTTCAGAGCAATTAAGTTTTCGATTAAGTGTTGAAGTTGTCTATGAAGAGGCATTTTTTTCAGTATTGAACTCCTTTCTAGTTAGCATATTGGATACACCATAGCTAGGTTTTGTTTGTCATGCCATCCAAAAAGGTTTTTGTTCGAGAGTACACAGTCCGCGCCCACGAACGTACAATCCATACTCGGTTATATAAATTCATCTGCCAGCAATGCAGTCAACCCACGGAACGGGAGAGTTATGGTCCTAGACCTCTCTATTGTGAAACTTGCCGTCCTCCCATGTCTCGTATGGTGGAAGACCCGAAATACAAAAAGAAAAAACCCAGACCCGTACTGGTTAAGCAGGCAAAAAAAGCTCGGTCTAGGTAGTTATCAGTTGTCAGTTGTCAGTTGTCAGTTGTTGATTTTCGACTAACTTCTAACTACTGACAACTAACCGCTAACTATGATTCGACTTTTACTCCACGCCAGAAGGCAATGTAACCCTCAATATTTTTTGCCTTCTCTTTGGCTGTCGGATAGTACCAAGCAGCGTCTTTGTTGACTTGTCCATCAACGACAACATTGTAGTAGCTAGCAGTTCCTTTCCAAGGGCAAGTCGTATGAGTGGAAGATGCTTGAAAATACTGCTTGTCGATTGCATCGGGAGGGAAGTAGTGGTTGCCCTCAACGATCTCTGTTTTGGAGCTTTCAGCTAATACAGCTCCATTCCAAGTTGCTTTCGCCATAGTTAATTATTTTGCTTCAATTCACAAACTCTTCAGATATCATTATGACTCCATTGAGAACGGTTATCAGGGAGCGCACGAGCAAGGGGGAGGAGAGAGCGATCGGGAGCTGAGGGAGCAATTACAAGTCACAAGTCACAAGTCAACCCCACAACGCCAGTTGCTCATGGGGGGAACCCCCAAGACCGCACTGGCTCCCCCACACCCTACAACCTCTTCACGACTTACGACTTACAACTTACAACTCATTCCTCTTCGTCATCAAAGTAGAAAGGAGGTGATTTGAGACGATTTTCTTCTGGGATGACTGTATCTTTGTCGAAGTCACTATCTGAATTTTTGTTGAAGTATGTGGGTAAGGGTTGCCTTGATTCTGCTGGAAGGCGATCGCGACTATGGCGATTAGGGGTGCTACGGGTGAAATTTTTCCAGGCTGCTTTTACACCTGTTAAGACGCTGCGAGTATTCACCTCAACGCTTCTTGCTTGTTCCTTGGCTCGATCTAAACTGCGATCGACTTGTTTTGCAATTTGTGCCGCACTTTTTACCCCATCGCTCACATCATCGGTCAAATCGCTTATTTCTAACCCTGTCAAGCGAATTGCTTCTAAAGTTGGAGGCAAATCTCGTTTGAGCGTATCGAAGAGTTTTTCGGCACTGCGAGATGCCCGTGCTAATTCGTGAAAAGCTGGCACGGCTGCCAATAAAACTGCTGTGAGGCTAATAGCAACTAGCAGTAGTGACAGTCCGAGCCAAAACAGCGGATCGATCGCAGTGGCACTACGGGCGATCTGTATAAGCAGTACGGGAATCGGAAGTAATCTCATTATTTTGCCGTTTGATGGCTTGACGCTCTTGCTGACTGGCTTCAACCCCAGCCGCGATCGCCTCTCGCAATCGTTCTAATGTATCATCCCAACTACGTAATGCCGATCCTGAAAGACGGTCTGCCTGGAGTTGCACGCTAGTCGATAAATCTTCTGCTAGTTCTGGGATAGCATTAGCAGATTTTTTCAACAACTGTCGCGCTTCTCGTCCGCTACGTGGGGCGATTAACATTCCAGTTAAAGTGCCGACGGCAGCACCTAATAAAAAACCGCCGATAAAGACTCCTGAACGGTTGTTAGGCATATATGAGGATTTTCTCTCTACACTCATTGTAAGGTCAGTTGTCAGTTGTCAGTGAATAGGGAGCAGGGAGTAGGGAGCAGGGGAGATTAAACAATTTCCCTACTTACGACTTGCGACTTGCGACCTGTCCCCCGTGTCTCCCTCACTCCTCACTCCTCACTCCTTGCCTCTCATCTTGTATATCGATGCTTGACTCCTACGGGGAAGTACTCTGGATCTCCCGTGGGGGCGAGGGAGATTTGGGGGATTTGATATTCAGGGGGAACGTAATTGGCAAATTCGCTGTTGAGTCGGAGCAATTGCGCGTGAATTGAGGTGGCGATCGCATTTCTTTTTGCTTCATTTCCCTCTACACCTGGTGCTAACTCTACCACTATAGAGAAGAAACGGTTTCGATCGGCATCTTCCTTCACTTCCATCACGAATTTACCTGTCACCCATTCTCGAATCTGCGGTTGTTCTAAGCCAACGATGACATTTTCGGGATAGATATTTGCGCCAAAGTAAGAAATAGTAAAATTAGCCCGCCCAAACACGTAGACGAAAGGTAGAGCATGGATGCCTCTCGTTCCTTGTTGCTGTAAAGTGGCGATCGGGTCGAATCCGTGCGATCGCAAAAATTCCAGCATGGCATCGTAAGCAATGATTCCACCTGTATCGGCAATGTGATATCGCACGAGGGGAATGCCATTATCACCCGAAAACAGTAGCGTGCCGTCTTGCACCTCAAAAAAGCGACTGAGCGGATCGTATTGTACTAAGGTGGGTAAACGCGATTCCCCAAATAAGCTACGGGCTACCTCTGGATTCTCTGCTAAAAAACGTCGGATGCAGATACTCAAAGGTGTTTCATTGCCTAACACGCCAGCATCAGCCGTGCCGTAGAGTGAAGCAGAATCATAGTAGGGATTGTTTGCTCCCACTCGCTCCCCTACTAAACTTCGCCACTCTTCGCTGAAGACTTCTCCTGCTAGAACTAATTTGATTTGGTAGCGCTGCCACTCTATGCCGTTAGCTTTGCCAGTATCAATGACATCTTTGAGAAAGGGCGGATATCCCAGCAATACTACTTGCTCGAATAAACTACCCAGTTCTTGCACGACACGGCAGATTTCTGTTTTGTTATTCCCTGGAGTTACAACAGTGATGGGATAACCCTTACTTGCCAAGTGGCGACAGCAATCAGTTGTAAACATCCCACCTACCCAAGTTCCCAACGTAAAACAGACAACTGCTAGAGTGGGGCGGGTGTCAGCAGAAAAGCTATCGTGGAATATTTGTTCAAAGCGGGTAGCAATTTGCAATTCGTCGGTCAGGTAGCGCAACCAATACGTTGGTTTCCCCGTAGAACCTGATGATGCTGCTACCATATCGCATCTTTCTAGTTGTCCGTGCCGACAAAAATTTGGCAGGGAATGACAACATAGGTAGTTGTCTTTTGTCAGTAGCGGCAGTTGTTGAAAGTCTGCCAAAGTTTGAATTGCTGTTGGCTCGATTCCCCGTGCCGTTAAAAAAGTTTTGTATGCTGGTACAGTTGCAGCCACATCGCGAAATAACTCTAAGGCAGCAGCTTGAGGAGAAACTTGTTGATGTTTGCTTAGTTTCGTTGCTAGAGGTGTAGTGAAAAACTCTTGCAAGGCTGTTAATACGCGATCGCTTTGTTCTTGCTGCATTACCTGTGATTGTTTTCGACCAACCGGATTGGAACGATCTTATCAAGACTATTGCATCAAAGTCGATTTACCTAAACCACTTTGTTGTTTCATGCTTCTTGCTTTTTTGCTGTTTGCTTTTCTCAGCGATCGTGTTGTTACTCACTAAAATCTCTACAATGTTAAGTAAGGTAAAGCTGTTGTTTAGAGATTGAGAGTTAGGAAAACAATAATGATATTCGGATTTGGTAAAAAAATCGCTATGCCTTCTCCCCAGGAGGCTTTACCCGGACGGTCGCAAGCAATGCCCGTACCTCAGACTCACTACACAAATGGAAATCCTCTCAAGCCGCCATATCCTGCCGGTATGGAGACAGCAATGTTTGGTATGGGCTGTTTCTGGGGTGCAGAACGCAAGTTTTGGCAGTTAGATGGCGTTTTTATCACTGCTGTTGGCTACGCGGCTGGCTATACGCCCAACCCCACTTATAAAGAAGTTTGTTCGGGGATGACGGGTCACAATGAAGTTGTGTTTGTCGTCTACGATCCCAAAGTCATTAGTTACGAACAATTGCTGAAAGTTTTCTGGGAAAACCACGACCCAACTCAGGGTATGCGACAAGGAAACGATGTCGGAACCCAATACCGTTCGGGAATTTACGTCTACTCTGAAGAACAGAAACAATTAGCAATAGCAACGCGAGATACCTATCAGCAAGCCTTGACTCAGGCAGGATATGGCAAGATAACCACTGAAATTATTGATGCTCCCGAATTTTATTGGGCAGAGGAATATCATCAGCAATATCTGGCAAAGAATCCTGGCGGGTATTGTGGTTTAGGGGGTACGAACGTTGCTTGTCCAGTGGGATTGATAGCAAGTTAGAACAACATAGGGGGCGTTAGTAACGCTCCCTACTATAGAAAATGTTTATAACTAAAAATAAAGTTAATAATTACTCAACTAATTTTATTTTTCTTGACGCGATCGCCACAAATATCTTTAAAGTTTCACTCTAATAACACATAAAGTTTTTCTTAAAATTTTCCGACGCGCCTCTCTACATCCTATGTCTTTGTTCGTAAAGCTTTTTACCATCAAGCAATCTATCGCGAGTTAGATGAGAATTTTTTTTCTTCTCCTTTGAATTGCAATAGTAAAAGCTTTGCATTGTCTGAATTAAAGATAAATTCAGACAGACCTTGCTGCACGAATAACTATTTCAAATCTAACTAAAGAGCTATTTTATATCTACTGAAAACACATCTATCTTTAGAGGTTTAACAAAAATTAACAAACTCGTATATGATAATAGAGGCTTGCTTAAAATGCCCTCAAGTTCGGCTTGTCTACTTCTACGTTTGCTAAGGATTCTACTCTGACATGGTTGCATCGATTCCGAACCCTTTACAACAAAGTGCTTTAAACCAAAGTGAAACGCGATTGAATATTGGTTATTCATATACATATAAGGGGATTGTAATTGCGTTAACGATTATCGTGACTTGGATAGCTAGTTTATGCTTTCTCCTCTCAAGTCATCTAGAAAAACCGGGGATTTGGGGAATTCTATTAGCAATAGTTTGGCAAACATTTTTGTATACAGGCTTATTTATTACAGCCCATGATGCCATGCATGGACTAGTCGCTCCAAATCATCTCCAAATAAATCGCTGGTTTGGTAGAGTAGCTGTAAATTTATATGCTTTATTTCCTTACAATCGATTGCTGCAAAAACACTGGGCGCATCACCGACATCCAGCCAGTCAACTCGATCCCGATTTTCATAACGGCAAGCAGAAAAACTTTTTTGCCTGGTACTTGTATTTTATTGGAAACTATTGGAGTTGGCGACAAATCATTGGATTAACACTCCTTTTTCATGGCGCAATGTATTATTAAATATATCTAGAACCCACCTCATTTTATTTTGGGCGTTACCAGCAATTCTCAGTTCGGTACAGTTGTTTTACTTTGGTACGTTCTTAACTCACAGAGAACCAAGAGCAGGCTACGAAAATATTCATCGCGCCCAATCAACTCATATAGTGCCTTTCTGGTCGTTTCTAGCTTGCTACCACTTCGGATATCACGAAGAACATCACGAATATCCCCAAGTCCCTTGGTGGAAATTACCGGAAGTCTATAGGATGAAGAAAGGGAGTAGGGAGCAGGGAGTAGGGAGTAGGGAATAGTGACTGACAACCAACAACGAATGACAAATGACAAATGACAAATGACAAACGTAGCAATGACAATTGCGGGATCGGATAGCGGCGGCGGGGCTGGAATTCAAGCAGACCTGAAAACTTTCGCCTTCCATTGCGTACACGGTACGAGTGCGATTACTTGTATCACGGCTCAAAACACTTTGGGTGTCATGCGAGTTGATGCTTTACCTCCTGCTGCTGTTGTCGCTCAAATTCAGGCGGTGGTTGAGGATATCGGGGTTCAAGGTGTAAAAACTGGGATGTTGCTCAACCAAGAAATTATTACGGCTGTAGCCCAACAGGTTGAGAGTTTGAGTTTAGATAAATTGGTTGTCGATCCCGTGATGGTGTCGCGCACGGGAGCGCAGTTAATTGACGATGCAGCAGTAACAAGCTTGCGATCGCAGCTCATCCCTCTAGCAACCATAGTCACCCCTAACCGCTACGAAGCGCAAATTTTGAGCGGGAAAGAAATTCATAGCTTAGATGACATGAAAACTGCGGCTGAGGACATTTTTCACCGGACGGGAGCAAAGGCTGTGTTAGTCAAGGGTGGAGGAATGTTAGGAGATGCGCGCGGGGTTGATGTTTGGTTTGATGGCGATCGCTTGGAGATCATCACGACAACCCAAGTCGATACAAAGAACACTCACGGTACGGGTTGTACCCTAGCCGCCGCGATCGCAGCCAATCTCGCTTTGGGGAAAGAGCCATTGATAGCTGTACGACAAGCAAAAGAATACGTTACCACAGCCTTGAAACACGCCCTCAACATTGGCAAAGGACAAGGACCTGTCGGGCATTTCTTTCCCTTGAAGGAGAGTCGGTAATTGGTAAGTCGTAAGTCGTAAGTCGTAAGTTGAGAATTAACTGGTCACTGCTCCCTGCTCCCTGCTCCCTAATAACTGATAAATATTACAAATTAGCTATGAAAGTAGCAAAATCTGGCTAAACTGGTGGCGAATATTTCTTTTGACGGCGCTAACCATGCGATCTAGCTCCAGCTCTGCTCATCATCATCCAACATCTCATAACTATATGCCCTCTGTGCCGCTTTCGGTCTATCGGGAATTGGCATTGGAGTTGCAAGCTACCCAGGAGACAATTGACGCTCTCAAGTCGCAAAATCAACAGCTAGCCAGACAAAATCAACACCTCCGCCAAGAAATTGAAAAAGTCGTACAGCACGTTTCCTATCTACAACAAGTGGTTGATACGACTGTGGCGAACCAAATAGAAAACGATCGCCCCGAACGAGAGGATCGAGTCAAACCAAAGCGCCCGCCGTCTGGTCGTGCCGGACACCAAGGCAGTGTGACAATGAAAACTGGCGGCGGACATGCTTCAGAATTTGTAGCAGTTGAAGAAGTGGAAGCGGATAATTACCATCACCGTTCCCAATCGGACGCTGCTCGAATGAATGGCTGGGGATTGGCGATCGCAGTTTCAATCGTAGTCGTGACAGCATTTAGTACTGGATTTCTCCTGGTTCGCCCTCTAACATCCAATCGTTGAGCGATCGCACTGACTGCCTTCTTCTAAAAAATGTATTAATTAATACGATACTTCACACTAGAGGATGATACGACAAATAAGTTCCAGCTATTGCATTTGGGATCGATCGAGTGTAGAAAAACAGGATGGAGGCAATCTACGCAGCAATTCAAACAGTGCGATCGCACTCAAACTAAGAGATAATTTTCCTTTGGTGAATCACAGCAGTAAAACACACCAATATAAAACGATAAACAAACGGGAGTGAGAAAATTGAAAAAGGTAGAAGCAATTATCCGACCCTTTAAACTCGATGAAGTGAAAATTGCCCTCGTTAACGCTGGTATTGTGGGCATGACGGTTTCAGAAGTCCGAGGCTTTGGACGACAAAAAGGACAAACAGAACGCTATCGCGGTTCCGAGTATACGGTAGAGTTTCTGCAAAAACTCAAAGTAGAGATCGTCATCGAAGACGCACAGGTAGACATGGTAGTAGACAAAATCATCGCCGCCGCCCGTACTGGAGAGATTGGCGATGGCAAGATCTTTATCAGCCCTGTAGAAGAAGTAGTCCGCATTCGGACAGGTGAAAAGAATCTGGAGGCAGTTTAGGCTAGTTATCAGTTATCAGTGATAATTGGTAATTGGTAATTGGTAATCGATCGATTCTCACCAAGCACCACTTACCACTTCTTGCAACTGGGGAATCAGGGCTTGAAAGGCTCGTCCGCGATGGCTGATTTCGTGTTTCAGTTGGGGTGGCATTTCGGCAAATGTCATTTGCCGATCGGGAACGTAGAAAATCGGATCGTAGCCAAAGCCTCCTATGCCCCGTGGTGCAGTCAAAATTTCACCGCGACAAATGCCTTCGGCTTGCAGGACGATCGCGCCATCGGGACGGGCGATCGCGATCGCGCAGACAAATTGCGCCTGTCTATTTGTCGCGTCTCCTAGTTCCTGTAAAACCCGTTCGATTCTCTCTGCATCGGTTTTAGCATAACGGGCAGAGTAGATCCCAGGAGCGCCACCCAAAGCATCGACTTGTAAACCAGAATCGTCAGCGATCGCCCATTTTCCAGTTGCTTTTGCTACTTGAGCAGCTTTTAAGCAAGCATTGGCGACAAAAGTATCGCCCGTTTCTTCAACTTCCAATTCTGGCGGTTTGAGGGTCAATTCCCAGTCTAAATCGGTCAGGTAAGCTTGCATTTCTTTTAACTTACCTGGATTACCAGTTGCAACTACTAGGGATTTTAAATTTTGGATTTTGGATTTTGGATTCATTGACTTTTATCCGTCTATAGCCTACGGCGAGCTATGTATTGACCGTGGACGTTGACGCAATAAGGCATTAGGTAGGTCAGAACTCCAGACATCCAGCGTTCTCGATCCATTTCTCCACGCAGCAATGCTCCACCATGATTAATCGTAAACAAGATCGTGCCTACAAATAGAGCAGTCTTCAAACCCGTAAAGACAAATTTCCGATCGAACAAACTGCGGAGGTATCCTGCGATCGCTTTCATGGAGAAGTGACGAATAACTAGTGAGGGAATTTTAAATTGAAGGGTGAAGAGTGAAGAGTGGCGAATGCAACCATTTTGGATTGGTAATTGGTAATTTCTCACTCTGCTCTCCTACTCCCCTGCTCCCTCTGCTCCCTCTGCTCCCCTGCTCTCTTCCCCGACTCCCGACTCCCTATTTCTCCGCCCAATCTTTCGCCCAATTCAGGGTTTGATGCACCTGCTCAATTGTCGGTGCTTCGCAGTATAGACGCAAGACAGGTTCAGTGCCGCTAAAGCGAATCATCAGCCAGCTATCATCATCCAAGCGGAATTTGTAGCCGTCAATAGTTTGGCAATTGACTACGGCTTTTCCAGCAATTTCTTTGAGGGGTTGAGTTTGCAACTGATCCAAGAGACGCGATCGCACTTCCATACTTGCTAAGGGTAGATCGATGCGATCGTAAGCAGAATGAAAGTTAGTTTTTGACTGGAGTTGCTGGTAGAGGGCGCTTAAATCTAGTCCAGATTGGGTCACTGCTTCCAGCACATATAAAGCAGAAAGTAAAGCATCTCGTTCGGGGATATGCGTTCCATAACCGATCCCGCCTGACTCTTCCCCCCCAAGTAAAACTTGAGTTTCTAACATGCGATCGGCAATATATTTGTATCCCACCGGAGTTTCGGAAACTGGGATTTGGTGTAAAGCTGCAACGCGGGGCATTAAGTCAGAACCGCTGACAGTTTTGACAAGTTCGCCTTTCATTCCCCGATTTACTGCCAAGTGTTCGATCAAAATGGGAATCAAGACTTGGGAACTGAGAAAATTGCCTTGTCCGTCTACAGCCGCAATCCGATCGCTATCGCCATCAAATACTAAGCCTACAGCCAAATTGCCTTTTTCAGCACTATGGGTACGGATGGTTTCAAATAAACGGGAAAGGTATTTTGGTAATGGTTCTGGCGCACCGCCACCAAATAACGGATCGCGATCGCTGTTAAGTTCGTTTACTGGTACTTCTAATATCTGTGCTAGTCCCCCTGCGGCTGCACCGTGCATCACATCAGCAAAGACTGTTAGTTTACCTTGCGTAATATACGAGCGAATGCGATCGAGATCGACTTTTGCCCGTAGAGTGTTGCAGTAGCTAGACCAAGGATTGAATGTTGTCATTTTCCCAGGATTGGCACTGACAGAGGATGGACGATCTAATAAAGATTCAATATTCTTTGTCACCTCTGGCGGGACAGAACCGCCAAAAGCGCCTTTAACTTTCAATCCTGAATAGCTACCTGGGTTGTGGCTAGCAGTAATGACTAAAGCACCCAGAGCATTATGCTGTTTTGCCGCTAGACTAAAAGCAGGAGTGGGAGCGTAAGTTTCTGATAAAAGTACGTCAAACCCTACCGCTGTAACGGCTTGGGCTGTTGCACGGGCAAAATCCTCTGACATGAAGCGGCGATCGTAGCCCACAATAATCGTATTGCTACCTGTAGTATTACCGTACGTTCGTGCTAAAACTTGAGCGGCGATCGGTGCGACTAAGGCTAAGCGTTCAAATGTGAACTCATCGGCAATGATACCGCGCCAACCATCCGTACCAAACTTGATTTTATTGCCAATTCCTGGCATGGTATTTACCCCAGAACCCTAACGCTGGATCTTAACATCTCTGGTTTAATAAGCAATGAAGAAGTTCGCGCCTCTGGATTACGTTTGATGAATGTGAAGAACTTTTATGGAATCTATTTGCATATTCTGCGGTTCCAGTACGGGTAATCGTTCTATCTACCAAGAAGCTGCCCAAGCAATGGGTGAGGCGATCGCGCGTCGAGGATTAAGCTTGGTTTATGGTGGTGGTAATGTAGGTTTGATGGGTATGGTAGCCGATGCCGCTTTAGCCGCAGGTGGTGAGGTAATTGGGGTCATTCCCAAGTTTTTAGTTGACAAGGAAATTGCTCACAATGGACTGACACAACTACATGTTGTCGATTCCATGCACGATCGCAAAGCTTTAATGACAGAATTAGCTGATGCATTTATTGCCTTACCTGGGGGATATGGCACGTTGGAAGAATTTTGCGAGATTCTCACCTGGGCGCAGTTGGGATTGCATCAAAAACCCCAAGGTTTATTAAATGTTGAGGGTTATTACGATCCGCTATTACAGTTATTCGATCGCGCCGTCACAGAAGGATTTTTAAAATCGGAACTGCGTGCTTTGGTATTAGAATCGTCGGTTCCAGAAGACTTACTTAATTTATTAGCTAGCTATCAACCGATAACCGTTGAAAAGTGGTTGAGGCAAGATACTGAGGTTTAATCTTTTGATTTCAATACACATTTCTTAAATTATTGCTAAAATTCTTTCGGACTCAGTGTAGTAAGTAGTTAAATCTCTCCAACTTAAGATTTAAGTTTTTTGACTTTTAACTTTTAACTTTTGCCTTACTATTTATGCTGTCTCTGATAGAAATTCATACATCCCGTCTCAAACTTCGTCCTTATGCGAAAGAAGATTTAGGTGACTTGCATCGCATTTTCATCGATCCTCAAGTCAGAAGATACTTATGCGACGATAAAATTATGCCGCGAGAATGGGTTGCCACAGAAATTGAAAATAATACTAAATGTTTTGAACAGCATGGTTTTGGTCAGTGGAGTATCTTGTTAAAAGATAATTCAGAATTAATTGGTTTCTGTGGTTTCCGATTCTTCTACGACAATCCACCAGAATTACAATTACTTTATGGCTTATTACCGCAATATTGGGGGCAAGGACTAGCGACAGAAGCCGCAAAAGTCATGATTCAATATGGCTTTACCGAACATAAGTTTCAGCAGATTATTACTGCTACGGATGTGGAAAATATTGCTTCAGTGCGGGTGATGGAAAGAGTGGGAATGAGATTTGTTCAGTGCGTTAATAAAGAAGGGTTAGACGTGCTGTATTATGCTATCTCTCGCGAAGAGTATCAATTCGATCGCTCTTTATATAGTTTGCATATAAAAACTGTGTAAAATTCAATTGATACTAAGTTGCAGGTAAGATTTGTGTCACGCAAAGACGCAAAGACGCGAATAAGATCGTTCAAGGTATTCTATCTGCGATCGCAACTTAGGATTAGCTTATTACTATTTGGTAGTATCAAAACTATTACTTACTTTTCCTCTGCCAGTTGCTATAGTTATAGGGCTACTGTGTTTCATAGCAATCGTTTCAGTCAGCTATGTACTTATCTCACTTCTACTCGGTCGTTCCGCTTGGAAAGCTTTACAAGAAGCTATTTCAGCATCTATTTCTGGGCTTTTATCTAGCTGGTAATTTTGCTCCAAGCGGAATGATACATGTAAATTTATTCATCCTCAAAGCTTGTTAGTAATTGCGATTGGCATCGCCTGACGGCTACAAAGACGATCTTGCTTCCTTCCTGCTCGAAATCTTCTATATGCGCTAGCTGAGCGAGTTTGGCAGTCTTGGCTGTGGCAAAAGGTCCAAAGTAGTAGGTACAAAGGGGGCGATCGGTCACGATTTCTGCCCACCATTCCAAGTTTTGTTGCTCTAGTTGAGACATGAAATGCTCTCGAATTTAGATTATGCTTAACTCCAATCTGGTTTGATGTTTTCCATAGTCCTGGTTTTCCTGCCTTAGTCTACTAAAGTGCAGTTGCCCTCACATAAGTGCTAATAGTTGCGCGATCTGAACTCGTCGTCCTCGGAATGAACTGACGATTCACCGACGCGAAGGCGATCGCAAGAAATTTTATCCGACAGAATCGAGCCAGTCGCCGCACCTGTATGAATTTCTAACCGGGCATCTGGTACGGCTTCAAATAATAATCTTTGCCCTGGAAACACAACTCGCTCAAACCACCAGTGAGGAATATTGGTAATGCGGACAACTTGGAGGCTGTTAGTAGTATTGGCATAGCAGCATAGAACGCTACTTTGAATTGGCAAAACGCGATCGAGTGCTTGAATCATGATTATAGAAACCTTTGAAAACTCAGTTTACTCCTGAAGAAATGCCACATTTGAGTGCTGAATGCTGGTTTTACTGGGAGTTCGCTCTGTTCTGCCAAATCTGTTGAGATTGTCAATTTTTCTGGTTTACAGCGTTTGATTGTTGCCGTAATTTCTGTAGCTCCTTCTTGTTCTAAATCTTCTACATAGCCAGTCTTCGCAGCTTGAGCTTCTCTCGCAGTGAGGAAGGGACCGAAGTAATACGTACAGCTTGGATTCTGGGTGTCAATTTCTAGCCACCATGCCCAGCCAAAGTTGTGGCAGAAGTCGATCGCACCCTCTTTAACGTTGTTCCAGATGGCATTCATATCTTTCCTATATCTAACTGGATCGCAAGTTCACAGGTTCAGCAGCACCTTTTCTGCCTTACTCACTTCCACTTGCCCTGGCTGCTCTACTTCTATAGACTTCAGCACACCATCTTCGATAATTGCGGCGTGATGCTGCTCCGAACAAGCTGGTGTAAATGCACCAGGAACGGCGAACAATACTACTTTTTTTCCTTTGAACAGCTCGTTAGTAGATATGGTTGTGGGTCCGTCAGAACCCATCCAAGATAGAGTAACTGATGGAATCCGCTCGCCAACTTGAATGCTCATCTACTTTTCCTCTGTAGCTAAACCTTTAGTGGGTTAGGAATAAAGCTTGCCAACCCTTCGATCGCGTTACTGTGAATCCGAATCTCAACAAAAACGCAATCCGCTTTTGCCTCGATCTCAAAACTCCTCTCCACACTACAAGCTGGTGCTTTGACTATCTTGCTCTTCTTGGCAATAACTCAGTGCCGTGCCAAAGACAAGCTACGCTGTTTCAAAGCTTTACCAAGCTAACTGTGTATAGCTCAGCGAATGCGTGCATCAGATAATTGTCAGAGCGTCTGTTATTCACTTAAGCAACATATCTGTTGTTTAAGTTGTTGACTAGTTTAGCAACATACTTGTTGTTTTAGTCAAGTGAGCGTGATGGTGATTTATTGTGCCGAATTGTCTAAAAATGCTCTTAAAACAACCTTTTTTGCTTATTTACTCTTTTTATCTCGGTTTTAATAAGTTTTAGTGTTAAACGTTCTTTCTTGGCAAGGAAGCGCTAAAAATTGACCTACATGTGTTTGCAGCGCTCGTTACTAGCAGAAGTTAGTCTGATCTTCCACACTTTTTTCTAACAATTGATAGTGCCGTATAGATGAAATTTACGTCATCTCACTGAAAAGCGATCGCTACTTTTGACCAACTAGAGCGGCTAAAGTTTTTAAATCAGGTACTTCTAAATCTGCACCAGAATCTTGCTTAACTCCTCTTCGATTTACCCAAACGGCAGTCATACCCAAAGTTTTAGCGGGTACAATATCGTGATACACGCTAGCTGCAACGTGTAAGATTGTCTTTTTAGGTAAACCAATTCTATCAAATGCTGCGTAGAAATTATTATGAGAGGGCTTATAACTTTTTAGCTGTTCTGCTGTAATGACATAATCGAAATCAACTTGTAAATGTTTCACTGTTTCAGCAAACAAATCGTTATCCACGTTAGAAATTACAGCGAGTTTAAATTTTTGTTTTAAGACTTTTAACGCCTCTATACTATCAGAAAAGGGTTGCCAACTAGTTAAAGACTTAGCTAGCGCATCTACTTCTGTAGGATTTGGTGTAAAGTTGAAGCGATCGCCCATTTTTTTTACAACATTTTTTAACACTTCTCGATACTTAATATACTCGCCCGCTTCTATTTCATTTTCGATTTCACCAAAAGCCTCAAAGATCTGTTCGTTGGTTAGTTGTATATTATGGTTAGAAAGAATGGGGGCGATCGCTGTTGAAACACCAGTTTCCCAATCAATCATCGTACCGTAACAGTCAAAGGTTAAGACTTCATAGTTGTTTAAATCGAGCATCATGTTGTTTCCTAATATCAATCTTTGCATTGTGCCAGAACAAAAATGTATATAACTTTTATGTTTCAAAAGTTATGCACTTGAAATTTTAGCTCTCGATTTCTTCTAGTTTTTCCCTCGTGACGAGTGAACTTGTGCTACCTTTTCTTTTTAAGAAGATTGGAAAATAGACTGCCCATATGAGCCTTTGATTTCTGCTTTTTCTAAATATTTAATCAATTCTTCCCCATCGGCATTATGTTCCTTAGCAATTCGTTCGGCAGTAGCTGTGTTTCCAGAACAAATTGCTTCAATTAATAACCTATGTTGCTCGATAATTTCTTCGACATCGGGAATCAGAGTATTACAAGAGGCAATATACAAGCGAATTTGTTGCCCGACAATTTGATATTGTTGTTGCAATCTCTGATGTTCTGACAGCTGGACGATCGCTTGATGTAAGGCAAAGTCTGCATCTGCAACTTTACCACGGCGATCGCTTTTTGTTGCCTCGATCAGTTGTTTTAAACTACTATTTAAAATTTCAGCTTTATCGGCTGTCATTGCAGCAGCAGCTAATTTGGCGGCTAAACCTTCTAATGCACTGCGTAACGTATACAATTCCCAAGCATCTTGAGAACTCAGTTCTAACACAGCACAACCTTTGTAGGGAATTTGTACCACCAAACCCTCGTAAGTCAGCTGTTGTAATGCAGAACGGATCGTTCCCCGACTGAGATTGAGTTCTTCTGATAGCGGAATTTCTAGCAGGCGCGAACCAGGCGGAAATCCACCACTGAGAATTTGTTCCCGAATCGCCTCCGCTGCTTGAATGTCCAAACTTTTCGCGACTATTGCCAGGTTCGAGTGTCTGCGTTCCACCACTTCGTACCTCAAAAGGTTAGCACTACCAAGAATGATAGATTGTAGATTGTAGATTGTCAACAATCTACAATTTTCAGTTACAGTTATGAAATCTTGCACCACGATATGTAAGGGGGCACATCTGTGCCCCCTTACAACTTATACTTACTTGGGAATGCGATCGCCAATTTCTCCCGCCCAGGTTGCTAGTTCGTCTGTATTTACTGGGATTTTAGCTGGAGATATCTCAGAATGGCGTTGCTGCTTATCGATTTCTATACGTAACTGGGTAATTCTAGCTGATAAACTACTCAAAATTGCTTGCGTTTGTTTGCGTAAAGAGCTAACTTCTTTAGCAAGACGCTGAGTCATTTCTGCATTTTGCTCGTAGCTTGCTTGTAGTTCTGAAGATGGCTGGCGATCGCAATTTTCAGTTTGTGCGGTTGAGGCTGTTGCAATTATACATTGGAGTTTTTGACTGACCGATTCAACCTCTCCTTTCAGAGATTTTGTGACACGCTTAGATTCTGTCAAGCTATTTTTAACTTGTTCGTTTAGTTCTTCTAATTGTGCTATCCGATTTAAGAATTCAATGAATGGTAAACCATTAAACTGTCGCTCTAACTTTTGCACTTTTTCATTAACTTGCGAGTGTTGAACTCGATCTTCGGCTTGAATATCTGAGTAGCTTGCTACCCGATCGCTTAAATCTTGAATTTGCTGAGTCAACGTCTGAAGTTTATCCTGAAAGTCGTTGGGAGCTAGTGTATAACTTTGAAAATTGTTTGATGATTGTTCTTCTAGTTGAGTAATTTGTTCTTGTAATTTTAATTGTAATTCTAATATTTTACCTTGGTTGTAATGTCGTTCTGTTCTTTTAATGTTTGCTTCTAATCCGTTGAGAAGTTGCTGTAAATTCAAGTTATGAACATCAAGTCTGTATGGTTTTAAAAAATCTTCTATGTTAACAAATCGCTGCTGAATTTGAGAAAATTCTAGATATAGATTATCGAATTCGGATAATGTAGCTTGGATGTCAGCAAGATTGGCATCTCGAGACAAGACAAGCTGTTCTAGTTGAAAAACTCGATCTTGTGGCTGGCGATTTTCATGCAGATACTTTTGTTTAGATATATTAGCATGCAGAGATGAGAATAAAAAAATCGGCGTTAGAATAGTAAAATTATTATTGCCTGAGAAAGAAGCAATAAAACTAAGAATAGAAATTGCTATAAGTAAGTATTCTAATTTACTCAACCATTTGCGATAGAGAAGACTGAAAACACCAGACATAAGTGGATTTTTGTCAGATTCCGAGCTATTCACATCTAAATTAGAGTATGCTTGCGGCAAACTTCCTCAGTAAAACTGCTGGATAGTCGGCAAATAAAGTGTGAAGCGATCGCCAAAATTTCGGAGACGGTCGAAACGGTTACAATCGAGATTGGTAACTACTGCTTTCAAGTCAAGCAAGACCATGCGATCGCACACCTCCGTTCAATTTCTCGATGCCTATGATGTCGTTGTCGTCGGCGCAGGGCATTCTGGTTGTGAAGCTGCCCTAGCTGCGGCACGCCTGGGTTGTAAAACTTTACTGCTAACGCTGAATCTCGATAAAATTGCTTGGCAGCCTTGTAATCCAGCAGTCGGAGGTCCCGCAAAATCCCAACTCGTTCATGAAGTGGATGCCTTGGGTGGAGAAATTGGCAAAATGGCAGACCGCACGTATCTGCAAAAGCGGATACTGAATGCTTCTAGAGGACCTGCTGTCTGGGCGTTGCGGGCGCAGACAGATAAGCGGGAATACGCGGCTGTGATGAAGCGCATCGTAGAGAACCAAGAGAATCTGACGATCCGCGAAGGGATGGTGACAGATTTAGTCCTGGGTGCAAACGATGAAGTTATTGGGGTAGAAACTTACTTCGGCGTGGCGTTTGAGTGCAAAGCTGTTGTACTGACAACAGGAACGTTTCTCGGCGGACGGATCTGGGTAGGTAATAAGTCTATGCCCGCCGGACGTGCCGGAGAATTTGCCGCAGAAGGATTGACGGATACTTTAAATAGGCTGGCTTTTGAAACCGGACGGCTGAAGACGGGAACTCCTGCCAGAGTAGACAAGCGATCGGTAGATTACAGTAATTTAGAAATTCAGCCAGGAGATGAGAAAGTCGGCTGGTTTAGTTTCGATCCTCAAGTGTGGGTGGAACGGGAACAAGTGCCTTGCTACCTTACTCGCACGACAGCAGAAACCCATAGAATTATTCGAGAAAACTTACACATGTCGCCCGTGTATGGCGGCTGGGTGGATGCGAAGGGACCGCGCTATTGTCCTAGTATTGAAGACAAGATCGTCCGGTTTGCTGACAAGGAAAGCCACCAAATCTTTATCGAACCGGAAGGGCGGGATATTCCCGAACTTTATATTCAAGGGTTTTCTACAGGGCTACC
Organism: Chroococcidiopsis sp. SAG 2025; assembly: GCF_032860985.1. Lineage (GTDB taxonomy): Bacteria > Cyanobacteriota > Cyanobacteriia > Cyanobacteriales > Chroococcidiopsidaceae > Chroococcidiopsis. Next base: position 2,485,795 of record NZ_JAOCNC010000001.1, on the reverse strand, counting down.
AGAAGCAATTCAGTTACAAATGCTGCGATCGCTACCCGGTTTGGAAAACTGTGCTATGCTGCGTCCGGCTTATGCGGTGGAATACGATTATCTACCCGCAACGCAGTGCTATCCCACGTTGATGACGAAGAAAATTGAAGGCTTATTCTGTGCAGGACAAATTAACGGTACGACGGGTTACGAAGAAGCCGCCGCCCAAGGTTTTGTCGCCGGGGTGAATGCAGCGCGATTTGTCCGTCACCAAGAATTTATCGTATTTCCCCGCGAACAGAGTTATATCGGCACGTTAGTTGATGACTTGTGTACCAAAGACTTACGCGAACCATATCGGATGCTGACCAGTCGTTCGGAATATCGGTTATTGTTGCGATCGGATAATGCCGATCGCCGTTTGACTCCCATAGGGAGGGAAATCGGCTTAATTGACGATCGCCGTTGGGAATTGTTTACATGCAAGCAGACAAATATCGCCGCTGAAAAAGAACGGTTGCATACGACACGGCTGAAAGAACACGATGAGATTGGAATTGCGATCGCCACTGCGACTCAACAAGCAATTAAAGGTTCGATTACTTTAGCCGATCTGTTGCGTCGTCCTGGTTTCCACTACACCAATTTAGAAACTCACGGATTGGGCAATAGCGATCTGAGTCTGGTAGAAAAAACAGCGGCGGAGATTGAAATTAAGTATTCTGGCTATTTACAACGCCAGCAAAATCAAATCGACCAAATCGCCCGTCAAGCAAATCGCCCCTTACCTCCAGATTTAGATTATGGGGCAATTGACACCCTATCAAAAGAAGCGCGGGAAAAACTTGCTAAAGTCAGACCGCTGACTATCGGACAAGCAGCGCGAATTGGTGGCGTAAATCCAGCGGATGTCAACGCACTACTGGTTTACTTGGAGGTGCGTTCTCGTCGTACCTCTACTGAATCGACAGTATTAGCATAGACAGTAGGGTGGGCACAATGCCCACCCTACATTTATTACTTGGAGTTCTCACAGTGGGTTTATTTGACGATTTCAGCCATTTTTTAGAAAGCCGTTTAGAAGAATTCTTGCGGAACAATCCCCATCTAGAAATAGAAGCGCTATCGGAACAGTTGCGGCAACAAGAGGAAGATACTTTAAAGTTAATCGCAGAACTCCAGTTACAAGAAAAGCGATCGCAGGATGAAATTCTTACTACAGCACAAGAAATTCAAAAATGGCACATTCGGATTGAGAAGGCAAAAGCGGCTAATCGGCTTGACTTAGCAGAACCAGCACAGCAGCGAGAAGCAGCGTTATTGCGCGAAGGAAATCAACGCTGGGGACAAATGCAAGGAATTAAGGAACGAATTAGTCAAGCGAAAGAATTACTCCAAAAAGTGCAGCAACGCCGTCAGGAGGTACAAGCAAAAGCCGCACAAGTGCAGGCTAATCGCGCTACTCAGTCTTCTCAACGCTTTGATACGGCTGGCTGGAATCAAAGTCGCAGCTTCTCCAGCGGTGCAGACGATTTGGATGCAGCTTTTCGCCGTTGGGAAACTGACGATGAGTTGGAAAAACTAAAACGGAATTTGGGTAAATGAGAAAGGCAACAGTTAAAAGGTAAAAGTCAAAATACTGAAAACAAGATTTTTCAGATTTTCTCATTAAACCTGGTTGCCGATCTGATGAGAGGAAATAGCGATCGCCCAATAGTAAACGGATTTTGACGTGAGATTTTTGAGGCGATATCTTTGACGTGCGATCGCTAAGCGCTCTGGATTAATATCGTTCAATTGGGTGGTAGAATAATCCCATTTGGCAATTCGAGTTCAGGGATCTTAAATTGTTAGCAGTCTGTTGTAGGCAAAGATGAAAATATAGCTAAAGAGTATTAATAACAATGAAAACTAAAAAGATTCAATCAACAAGAATTTCAAAAAATCCTTTCTGGATTGTTTTTTTTACTGGGAATTCATCTAGCTATTTTAACGATATTAAAAATCGTAGCATTTTTTGTTAGCACGTTTAATCCTCTGTTAGCTGCAAATACAATTTTAGTAGGATTCTATTTAGGAATATGGCAATTATTTTATGCAATTCCTATTATTTTGTGGTTAAAACGCACGCAACAGTGGGGCAGAATGAAAGGAGTCATTATTGGTGCAGTAGTTACATTTATGACAAACGTTTCTTTTTTCTTTAGTTTTTTAAGCTGATAGAGACAGCGAGTAACGAGCTAGAGAGTGGTGTGTGGTGCGTAGCTGAATTTTTAGTATCTAGTCACCAGCCACCAGCCACTAGTCACTAACAACTGATTACGATTTTGTTTCATCCAAAAAATGATCGCCACTATCCGATCCAGATCGATCGCCAGGATAGCCAGCACCAGCTAAGAGATCGTCAATAACTTTACCAAAAATGCTTTTGTTAGAATTTGAACCGATCGCTAAAAACAATCCTCCTAATATATAGATAGGCAACGGTAAGGACAAGTGTTTCATCCAGTCGAATAACTGAGCGATCGCAAATAGGATAAAAAAGCAGGCAATCCAGATTCTCATCTCAACTTCCTCACAATTGTAGCTAGATAGAGGATAAGCGATTTCTCACCTAAATGACATCTTTTGTTTGCGATCGCGCAAAGACGCAAAGCCGCGAAGTATCCTTTGCGCCTCTGCGTCTTTGCGTGACATTGCCTAGTATACAAAATATTGCAAAAGCTTGACATCATGAAGACTATACCCATTACCTGAAAACAGAGGCGGTTGCTTAATTTAATATTAATTAGTGTAATAAAATATATGTTCAGAAAATCTCTGTTTCTATAATTATTAATAGTTAATTTTCCGTAAATAGCTTTTAGTTACTAATTGTAAATCTGAGAAGAGTCAGTCAACAATGCAAGTGTGAATGAGAATCGCCCAGACGCGATCGCGGCTTCGATCCGGCAACAAGTCTAGAACTCTATGCGATTTCTGTATAAATTCCCTACCCAAGTCTTAGGTAAGACTTCTTTACAAAATCTACTTCTAACTGCTTTTGTGTTGCAAGTTATTGCAGTAGTAGGATTGGTAGGAAATCTTTCGTTTAAAAATGGACAAAGGGCAGTCAACGATCTTGCCGAACGATTGCAAACTCAGATTGCCGAACGCCTTTACTTACAGCTAAAAACTTATTTACACACACCACATCTACTCAATCAAGTCAATCAAAATATCATTGAAGAGAGTTTAACAAAAGCACCTTTAGATGAATTTGAAAGCTTATTGCTAAACCAAATGCAGTCGTTTGAGATCGTTCCCTATACAGCGTGGGGAAATCAGAAAGGAGAGTATGTCGGGATCGATCGCCTCAGAGATGGCAGTCTGCATATTGAAGTTGTAAAAGATCCATCTAATCCCAAATATTATACATATACAGTCAACAGTCAAGGACAGCGAGGAAAACTCGTTCAAGTCACTCCATATTACGATCCAAGAACTCGCCCCTGGTATAAAGAAGCAGTCCAAAAGGGTAAAGCTGCGTGGAGTCCTGTTTATATTTGGTTCAATCAAAAAGAGATGGCGATCGATGCAGTCTTACCAGTTTACGACCAAAACAGAAATCTAATCGGAGTCTTAGATACTCCTTTAAAACTCTCAAGAATTAGTAATTATCTACACAATATCCCAATTAGTAAATCGGGACAAATTTTTATCCTCGATCGCTCAGGTTTACTAGTAGCATCTTCAGATAGTTATCAGCCATTCTCAATTGCGCAAGGAGGCAAATTGCAACGCCTCAAAGCATCAGAAAGTAAAAATCTATTGGTTCGATCTACGGCGCGATATCTAACTACAAACTCGAACAAATTAATAAATACCGATCTCCCACAACGGCTAGCTTTTAACCAAGATCGCCAGCGATATTTTGTAGACGTACATCCTTTTCGAGATAGTTGGGGGATTGATTGGCTGATAGTCGCAGTCATTCCAGAAGCCGATTTCATGGAGGATATCTACGCTACGACTCGGACAACAGTTCTACTGTGTGTTATGGCTTTACTCGTAGCAGTCATAATTGGAATTTTTACAACTCGATGGATTGCCAAACCAATTCAACGCTTAAACGCTAGTGCTAAACATATCGCCAACGGAGAATGGGATAAAACAGTAGAAGAACTCGGACGTTCTGATGAAATTGGAGAACTGGCTAAGTCCTTCAATAGTATGGCAGTGGAATTGCAAAAGTCTTTTGCCGAGATGCAAGACTTGAACGCAGCGCTATCAGCCAGCGAACGGCAATTGTATCAGTTTTTAGAAGCCGTACCAGTTGGCATCATCGTTCACGATCCAACGGGGAAAATTTCTTACGCCAATCAAACAGCACAGCATTTACTCGGGAAGATTATCTCAGATGCTACATCAGAGAAATTAGTAGCACTTTATCAGATCTATCGCGGCGATCGCCCCTATCCGACTGAGGAATTACCAGTAATGCGGGCATTAAAAGGCGAAACTGTTACGGTTGACGATTTATCGCTGCATCAAGATGGTAAAGTTATCCACCTTGAAGTCCGCTCTACGCCAATTCGAGACGATCGCGGCAACATTGTCTATGCCATTCTTGCCTTTACTGATATTAGCGATCGCCGACGAGCCGAGCAAGAAATTAGAGAATTAAATCAAAGCTTAGAACGTCGTGTCAGCGATCGCACAGCTGAACTTGAAGCCGTTAACAAAGAATTAGAGGCATTTTCTTATTCAGTTTCTCACGATCTAAGAGCGCCATTACGACAGATTGATGGCTTTAGTCAGATATTACTCAGTCGTTACACAGACAAGCTAGACGATCGCGGTAAAGATTATCTCCAGCGCATTCACGGTAATACAAAACAGATGGGCGAACTCATAGATGGTTTGCTAACTTTGTCGCGGGTGAATCGGAGCGAGTTGCAACGCACGGAAGTCAATTTGAGCGAATTAGCAACCGAAATCGCCGCCAAGCTTGAGGAAACGCAACCAGAAAGACAAATTGACTGGGCGATCGCCCCAGAAATAATTGTTAGTGGAGATGCTAGATTGTTGGGCGTGCTGCTAGAAAATTTGCTGAATAATGCCTGGAAATATACAGCGAATCAAACCCAACCTCGGATTGAATTTAGTACTTTGCAGCAAGAAAACGGTCAAGTCGTGTATTTTGTCCGCGACAACGGTGCGGGCTATATACCACTACGGTTCAGTTAAGGCTCAAAGTGTTGTAAATTAAGCATTGTTCCCAAGAATGGAAAGTGAGTGTAGTGCATCTGAAGGATTTCTCATTGTTGTCTCCTACGATACAAAGTAGTGATGTGTTCAAAGCGATAGAGGCAGCCATCCCATCCACGGAGATCGAGCAAGCGATCGCTAAAACTAAAGTTTGTGAACAACGTAAACGCTCGTTACCAGCACAATTGGTAATTTGTTTGGTAATTGCGATGAGTCTGTGGTCACGAGATTCGATGAGAGATGTGCTGAAAACTTAATTGATGGGCTGAGCGAAGCATGGGTGAAAGTGGGGAAATACTGGCGAGTTTTTGTAAATCAGCAATAACGCAAGCCCGACAACGATTAAGTCCAAGGGTGATGAGTCAATTGTTCCATCAACTGGTGCGACCAATGGCTAGCACCGATACCAAAGGAGCATTTCTCAATGGATTGCGAATTGTGGTAATTGATCGGACTTGCTTCGATCTGCCAGACAGCGATGAAAATGCGAGAGTTTTTGGTCGTCCGAGCAGCCGTCCTGGCACACAAGCCGCATTTCCCAAACTGCGATTAGTCATTTTGGTAGAAGCAGGAACACATTTAATCTTTGATGCATTGATGTGTCCATATCGAATAGGAGAACGAGTGCGGGCATTAAGATTATTACGCTCCGTGAGTTCAGGGATGTTGTTGATGTGGGACAGAGGGTTACATTCTTATGCAATGGTGCAAGCAACTGTCACAACTGGTAGCGATTATTTAGGAAGAATTCCCGCAAATGTCAAGTTTTGTGCGAAGAACCACTGGCGGATGGTTCTTATCTGAGTTGGATTTATCCACCTGCTAAATTCCGCTCAAAAGCTTGCCAGCCCATACAAGTCCGAGTGATTGAATACACAATTGGTAATACCGACAACCCAGAGGAACAACTAAGATATCGCTTAATTACCAGCTTATTGGAATTGGAGAAATTTCCGGCTCAACTACTGGCGATTGAATATCATCAACGCTGGGAAGTAGAAAATACTATTGATGAACTCAAAGTACATTTATCAGGACGAAAACTCATATTCGCTCTCAAAACCGCGTGAAGTTGTGCAGGAAGTTTACGGGTGGTTGTTAGGACACTGGGCTGTGCGGTTATTGATGTTTCAAGCTGCAAAGAGCGCGGGTATCACTCTTTGCGTCTGAGTTTCACTGGGACATTGCGAGTTATTCGTCGTGCTATCCCGAAATTTCAACGCTTGCAATCACAAGAACTCCCCTTTTTAAGTTGGTTAACTGTAGAGATTTTAGACACTCTGTTACCTGAACGAGTTTCTCGTACCAATCCCAGAGTTGTAAAAACCTGTATCCAAGTTTCGCTCAAAAAGCCAAGACATCAAGCCACCCTCCCGAACCAATCCTCCTATTTTCTTTATCCTCAGCACAGCGTAGCCTTAAATGAACCGTATTGGGCTTTAATATGAATTATGCTAGTGGGACTTTGTAAGAAAGATGGAGCAAATTGAGCTAGAATGCGGGTAGGAGTTGCGTTTTACGTCAGTCTCGACAGGAGCAACGTAAGGTGAAAGATCAAGTACCAGCAGCGATGCCGCAGTGCTTTGAGAACTGGTGTCGTCGGTTTGATGATGTATTTTCGCGTCAGAAGCAGCGGCAGGAATTTCGTGTTTATCTAGGGGACTGCTGGGTGAGAGTCAGCGCAAAACCTGAGCCAACTGGTCACAAATACAGTAGATGGCTCCTACAACAGCCTCAGACATTTTCTCAACAATGCCCCTTGGGATGAAGTCAAGCTAAATAATCGGCGGTTGGAGGTGATGCACCAGTGTCGCCAGACGACCCCGAGTCAAGGTTTCACATTGATTGTAGATGATTCGGGACATCGCAAAAGTGGTGCGGCTACTGATGGGGTAGGACGGCAGTACATTGGGGAGATTGGCAAGACTGACAATGGTATTGTGCTGCTGACTACCTACTTGTATGATGGAGTGCGACGTCTGCCGTTAGATGTTGCACTCTATCAACACGCAAGTTTATTCGAGCAAGGCAAGGCAGACCCCAACTTCCAGAAAAACCTGACCTGGCTCTAGACTTGGTTGACCAATGCTTGAAGCGCGGTTATCGACCGGGTGTGACTGTAATTGATGCAGGCTACGGTAATAACACGCCTTTTCTCAAGCAGTTGGAGTCGAGAAACCTAACTTACGTGGCAGCAATCGCCAAAACCGCCAAGTTACTGCTCAAACATCAGGTGATGAGTCTGCTCGTAAGCAGGGATTAGAAGCTATTGCTCAAACCTTGGCAGTGGAGCAGTTCACACCTGTGCAACTCAATCTGGAGCAGCCCCGGACAGTTTGGGTGGCGCTGTTACCAGTTCACGTTCCGAAGCTCGAAGGCACTCGCTGGCTGGCGATTCAACTCAATGCCTCTAGTTTCGAGCAAGCGACGGAGGTGGATTACTTTCTCACCAATGCCTCTGACAACCAAGTCAGTGCGGCTTGGGTAGCTCAAACATATTCTGCTCGCAACTGGGTGGAGGTCTTCTATCGAGAAGCCAAGGGCTGGTTGGGTTTGAGTGAGTATCAAGTTCGGGATGCTCTGAGTATGAAGCGTCATTGGGTTTTAGTGTTCATCGCTTACACCTTCATCCTTTGGCATCAGTTGACCGGCGGATTCCGCAGACGTTGGGCAACCAAACCCTTACAAACCTTTGCCGAAGCATTGGAGGCATTCCGCACCGCAGTCGAGTTTCGTTTGGTCCGCTGGCTTAATGAGCATGTTGATGTATTTGCCTCTCACAGAGCTAAGTTCGGCTATATTTGGGCTTAGAAAGTTTTAAAGTCCCACTAGTAAACTCTTTGTAGCTTTTGGGCGCTTGCATTCACCTGCTGAATTTCCAGGTACGGGGATTGGATTAGCCACCGTCCAACGGATCGTTCACCGTCACGGGGGGCAAATTTGGGCGGACGGTAAGGTGGGAGAAGGTGCAACTTTCTATTTCACACTTTAGTTTGGATGCGATCGCGCAAAGACGCAGAGGCGCAAAGAATGCTTAGCGTCTAACGCTTCGCTTCGCCTTCGGCTAACGCGTCTTTGCGTGACATATTACCGACAAGGATTTCCCGTACCCCCAGGATTCCAAACGCGGCGATCGTTTCCTTGTTGTCTGTACTTCGGATTTTGCATTCCACAAGCAATACGGTTGCGGACGACAAAAGCGGTATCTGGGTTGTCGCTGAATAAGCCATCTACACCCAAGTGGAAAAATTGCTCGTATTCTGCTTCTGGGTTATTGTCATAGTCGATCGCTAAAAAGAAGGATTCGTTGCGGAAAGTATACGGATGGACGAGTAAACCTGCGGCGTGTGCGTCATCAACTAAAGACGTTGGTTCTGCTACCAAGCGTCTGTCAGCTTCGCTAAGTTGTCCGTCACCATTCACATCATCTGGTTTGCCATCTCCATTTTCATCGACAGGCTGACTAGGAATAATTAATCTTTTGAAAGGTCCAATTCCATCAGCATATTCGGCAATTTTTGCTAGTTCTTCAGGAGATGTTAGATCGCCATAGGTACGCGAATCGCCGCTGACGACAAAATCGTAGGGTTGGGCATCAGCTTCATCGAATAATTGTATTAGAGGTACATCAACTAATTTGTTTAATTGTTTTAAATTTGTAGTTTCAAAAGATTGAATAAATACTGGATCGTCAGCATCATCCAAATTATTTTTTCGCAGTACTTTGGCTAAAGGTTCTTCCAAAGATAAATCGATAGAATCAAAGTAAGTAGGATGTTTTGTTTCAGGATAAATTCCGATGATTCTTCCAGTTTCAATACTTTTGCGTTTAGCTAGATCGATAACTTCTTGCAAAGTTGGTACTTCATAAAATCCGTCAAATTGTGCCGAACCTGGACGCAATTCGGGTATGCGTTCTTTAGCTCTAAGAGTTTTAATTTCTGCTAGTGTAAAGTCTTCAGTAAACCATCCAGTGATTTCTGTACCGTCGATGGTTTTAGTCGTTTTGCGCTTGGCAAATTCAGGACGATCGCTGACATCTGTTGTTCCGGTAATATCATTTTCATGCCGTGCAATCAGAACCCCATCTTTAGTAGAAACCAAATCTGGTTCGATATAGTCAGCACCCATTGCGATCGCTAACTCATATGCTGCTAAAGTGTGTTCTGGACGATAACCGCTTGCACCTCTGTGTCCGATAACAATTGGCGGCTTACCTGTTAATGTATCGGCTGGCGATCGCTGTGCATCCACCCTATCTGCACCAACTAGCGCTACAACTGCTGATGCTAGCACGATTAAGCGAGAAAGACGCAACATATTTTCACTCCTCATAACAAAGTGGTAATTGGTAGTTGGTAATAGGTAATTGGCTATTAATTCTCAGGAGGACTGGTTAGTAATTCAACCAACCATTGAATTAGCTATACTCAGTGAATATACGGTTTTATAATTAAGGCATGTTTAACTAAAAATTAAAATTATTTTTATTAGTTTAAATAATTAATATTCTGAAATATAGAAGTTCTATTGAATGCGTGAAATATTAATGTAGAGTGGGCAATGCCCTTTGATGAAACTACCTGTTGTTTGCGAACGATCTGGAATTGCTATAAATATCAAATAAACAGAACGAGTCAATTTTTAGGTTATGTGTTTATGTAATTCAATTTGCGTAATTAAATTCGCTTTGTTTAAACTTGTCAGGAAAAACAATAAAGATTTAGTGAGATTTTCCACAGTTTATTGCGTAAAATAGTACAAATAAACTAACGTCAGCCCTCCATAGAGGCGACGATATGGATTAAACTCAGTAACCTAGAAAAGAACGCTAAGTGCGATGTAGAAGGAGATGTTGGTGGAACAGCGAGTACGGGAATTGCAGCAGTTATTGCAAAACGCTAGCTATGCTTACTACGTCCTAGACAACCCGATAATGGAAGATTCGGTTTACGACCAACTGTATCGGGAGTTACAGGAACTTGAAACCCAATATCCACACTTAGTTACGCCCGACAGTCCGACGCAACGGGTGGGAGAAAAACCCGCTACCCAATTCTCCTCAGTGCGTCATAACATCCCGCTTTACAGTCTGGAAAATGCCTTTAACATCGACGAATTGAAGGCATGGGAACAACGCTGGCGGCGGAATGCTCCTGTAGAGACGTTGCATGCAACGTCTCTACAAGAATACGTATGCGAACTCAAAATCGATGGTTCGGCGATCGCCTTAACTTATGAAAATGGGTTACTCGCGCGCGGGGTAACTAGGGGTGATGGCGTGATGGGTGAAGATATTACCCAGAATGTCAAGACAATTCGTTCGATTCCTTTGCGGTTGCAGGTGGAAAATCCTCCTACAAGGGTAGAAGTGAGAGGAGAGGCATTTTTACCCCTAGATGTATTCGAGCAAATCAATCAAGAGCGATCGCAAAAGGGCGAACCACCATTTGCTAATCCTCGTAATGCGGCGGCGGGGACGTTGCGCCAACTCGATCCTCGCATTGTCGATAAACGGCGATTGGATTTCTTTGCTTATACGTTGCACGTTGCTGGTAGAGATGATGCGAGTGTGTATCAGACGCAGTGGGAAGCTTTAGAGTTATTACAGCAGATGGGGTTTAAGGTGAATCCCCATCGCAAGTTATGTCCTACAGTGCAGGAAGTTGCCGAATATTATCGCTATTGGGATACCGAACGGTTGAACTTACCCTACATGACAGATGGGGCAGTGGTGAAAATAAATTCTCTACCCCTCCAAGAGCAATTGGGATTTACGCAAAAGTTTCCTCGTTGGGCGATCGCCTTGAAATATGCAGCCGAGGAAGCTCCTACCCGCGTCGAAGAAATTGCGGTGAATGTAGGACGGACGGGGGCGCTGACTCCAATGGCAATTATGCGTCCGGTGCAGTTAGCAGGAACGACGGTTTCTCGCGCGACTTTACATAATAGCGATCGCGTGGCTCAGTTAGATATCCGCGTCGGCGATACGGCAATTGTCCGTAAGGCTGGGGAAATAATACCTGAAGTCGTGCGGGTATTGCCAGAACTACGCCCCGCAGGAACCCAACCTTTTCAAATGCCTACCCACTGTCCGACGTGCAGCCAACCCGTTATCAAAGAAGGGGCAGTTACGCGCTGCGTCAATGCTTCCTGTCCGTCAATTCTCAAGGGAGCCTTGGAACATTGGGTAAGTCGAGATGCTTTAGATATTAATGGCATGGGGGAAAAGCTAGTCCACCAATTAGTTGATCGCGGTGTGGTTCATTCTGTTGCCGATCTCTACAATCTGAATGCTGAAAAATTGATGCAGTTAGAACGCATGGGGCAGAAATCAGCAGAAAAATTAGTGCAGGCGATCGCCGCTTCTAAAACTAAACCTTGGTCGCGGGTATTATATGGTTTGGGTATTCGTCACGTAGGTAGCGTCAATGCTCAGGTATTGACACAAAAGTTTTTTACCGTCGAGCAGTTAGCAGCAGCAAAAACCACAGATATTGAATCAGTTTATGGAATTGGGGCAGAAATTGCTCATTCGGTCTACGATTGGTTCCGCATTCCAGCAAATCAGTCTTTAATTGCTCGACTGCAAGCAGCTGGTTTGCAGTTAGCTGGGGAAGTAGTTGAGGAGTCTCGACAAAACAATGCATCCTTACCACTAGCGGGTAAAACTTTTGTCATTACTGGGACTTTACCCACACTGAAGCGGGATGAGGCAAAAGAATTGATTCAAAAGGCTGGAGGTAAGGTGACAGATTCAGTCAGTAAGAAAACAGATTTCCTCGTCGTCGGTGAAGAAGCTGGCTCTAAATTAGACAAGGCGCAAAAACTAGGAATTTCTCTACTAAACGAAGTACAGTTGATGGAAATGGCAAACAGCGATCGGTCGTGAGTAGTGAGAAAAACTCGCAAAAAAATTAATGAATTTTTTCGTATTAATACTGAGGTTAGTTAAAAAAACTTGCCCTTCTAATAGTGAAGGTAGAAAGTATAAAAACTATGCATCTTACTTGATACTTTGACTTTTAGAAAATGAATAGAAATAACACTTATTATTTTGGTTGCAGCTTTATGCAATATTTACATTGGCATACTTCTGCGTCCAAGTCAGTCCGATCGCACGCTAGCACCCAGTCATCCACCAATTGCCATTCTCAAACCAACAGCATCGCCCAAACGGAAAGTTGAACTCACTACTCACTCTCCAACGATAGCTGTTGAGCTGTATCAAGTTCTACTAAACCTGGAGCCAAGATCGGTTAATTTAGATTGATGCCTTAAATTGTAATTCAGGCTACATCATCATGCGGCTAGAACAGTTGCAAGCCTTTTTGGCGATCGCGGAATCAGGTAGCTTTCAGCAAGCAGCACGCAAATGTGGAGTTACCCAATCGACAATTAGCCGGCAAATTCAAGCCTTGGAAGCCGACTTAGAAGTGCAGCTATTTCATCGGACAGCCCAGGCTAAGCTGACGTTGGCAGGAGAGAGACTGTTACCCCGCGCCCGTAAGATTTGCCAAGAATGGCGCTACGTTACGGAAGAGCTAGCAGATTTGATGGCGGGAAAACAACCGGAACTGTGTGTTGCAGCAATCCATTCTTTGTGCGCCCACTATTTACCTCCAGTACTACAAAAATTCTGTCGTAATTATCCCGATGTCCAACTGCGCGTTACGGCGTTGGGTAGCGATCGCGCTTTAAAAGTCCTCAAGGATGGATTAGTAGATCTGGCGATCGTGATGAATAACCGTTTCTTGACGACTAGCCCAGAAATGGTGACGCAAGTGCTATACGATGAATCCATTGAGGTTTTGGTGGGAGCAAATCATCCGTTGGCACAATACGAGCAAGTCCCCTGGTCGGAGCTAATCCGCTATCCTCAAGTTGTATTTAAAGATGGTTACGGGATGCAGCGCCTAGTACAAGAACGTTTCGATCGCCTGGGTGCTACGCTCCAAGCCGTGCTGGAAGTGAATACTCTCGATGCCTTTCGCGGAGTAGCGCGACAAGGAGAACTGATCGCTTTATTGCCGCAGTCTGCCCTAGTAGAAGCGTGTCTAGACCCTACTCTTGCCGTTCGCCCAATTGCCACTACCAATGGTGATTCTCTTGCCACGGGTTCGAGCTTATCTCGCCAAGTCGTCATGGTGACAACTCAAGATCGTCTCAATATTCCTCCAATTCAATATTTTTGGCAATTGGTAAAAGAACTCGTACCGCCTAAATTGAGTGTGGGAGATAAGGGGACGTGGGGGGATCAGGGAGATGGGGAAGATGAGGGAGATGAGGGGTTTTACATAGCTCCTACCCTGATGGCAAGCTATAACGGTAATGCCATTTCTTAGACATCGAAATTTTAGAGATCAAAAATGTTCGTGTGAGAGTTTTGAGAATTTCAAGTAAGGGATGAGATCGTGAGCAACGCATTTAGGGATTTACTGCGGAAAGTGGGAAGCGGTAATCATACAGGAGAGGATTTAACTCGCACAGAAGCAGCCGCAGCAACCCGAATGATGTTGTTGGGGGAAGCAACCCCTGCTCAGATTGGTGCGTTTCTGATTGCTCACCGGATTAAACGCCCTACAGGAGCAGAATTAGCAGGTATGCTGGATGTTTACGACGAACTGGGACCAAAACTACAGCCAATTGAAAGTCCCCGTCCAGTGATGGTTTTGGGCAACCCTTACGATGGACGCGATCGCACCGCGCCGATTAGTCCTCTCACTACCCTGTTGCTTACGGCTGCGGGGCAACCTACGATTATGCATGGTAGCGATCGGATGCCGACTAAGTACGGCGTGCCATTGGTGGAGATCTGGCAAGGTTTAGGAGTTGATTGGACGCAACTTGCATTAGATCGAACTCAGCAAGTATTTGCCACTACCGGACTGGGATTTGTCTATTTACCCCAACATTTCCCTCTAGCTCAGAATATATTTGAATACCGCGATCAAATTGGCAAGCGTCCGCCTTTTGCCACGATGGAATTAATGTGGTGTCCTTATGCAGGAGCAGCGCAAATTGTGACGGGATACGTCCATCCTCCCACGGAACATATGTTTCAAGTTGCTTTGTCTTTACGCGGTACAAACAACTTTACGACAGTCAAAGGATTAGAGGGGAGTTGCGATCTACCCCGAGAACGGACGAATATTATTGGTTTATCTACACCCAATACAACCGATGAATCGGGGTTAATTGCGATCGAGCGCCTGCACCTTTCACCCCGCGATTATGGTTTTAGCAGTCACAACGTCCCCTGCGACACGACCGAACATTTAATAGCAGATATGCGCTCGGTATTGCAAGGAAAGCCCTCAGAATTGATGCAATCTGCAATTTGGAATGGCGGATTTTATTTATGGCGTGCTGGTATTTGTGCCGATATTAGCGCGGGAATCACTCAAGCAGAAGCGATGTTTGCTAATGGAAAAGTAGCGCAACAACTGACGCGAATAATTCAAGCAATTGAGTCAATTCAAGTTCGCGATCGCTCCTACAGCCAACTATAAAAATGTCATTTGTCATTTGTCATTTGTTAGTAGTAGGTGGGCAATGCCCACCATAGATCATTTCCTACCATTAGATCCCCGATAAATCCGCTCTGCTTGCTCCGGTGGCAGCCATGATATAGATGAAGATCCTTGTAAACCTCCATTATCTGCACTATTAACAACTTCATAGTGCTGGCGATGGGGGAAATCGCAGGCGATGGGAGGAGGAGGAGCATGACTAACTGTAAACTCGCCTGCGACTGGTCCATCTAGAGGATCGTATTCGCCAAGTTGGGATTGAGGATGGACGTAGGAGTGGCTGTCTGGGTCATATGCCAAAACTTCCCCAGTCTCAATGTGATAGATCCAACCGTAAATTTTCAGCTTACCTTGATACAGTTTGGAGTGAACTACAGGATAGGTTCTGAGATTTTCAATCTGCGTTAAGACATTTTCCGCGATCGCAATTTCTAATAATTCTTCTGTGTTATAGGACTTATAGTTTTCCTTTACCAGTCGCCTAGTGGCTTCAGCATGTTTCAACCAATCGTGAACTAAGGGCATTTCTTCTTTCAGCGTGTCTAGATGCAGCAACCCTTTCATCGCTCCGCAGTGGGAGTGTCCGCAGACCACAATTTGCTCAATTCCCAAGGCATGAATTGCATATTCTACCGCTGCGCCTTCGCCACCATTGGCTGCCCCATAGGGTGGGATAATATTTCCAGCGTTGCGGATGACAAATAATTCTCCAATGTCTGTTTGAGTAATCAAGTTAGGATCGACGCGCGAATCGGAACAACTGATAAATAAAACCCTCGGTTTTTGTCCGTGGGCAAGCTGTTCAAACAGTTCCGTGTGAGTTGAAAAGTAATTGGTCTTGAACTCCCGCAGCCCTTTAAGTAGTTTCTTCATAACTTCATGCCCTTGCTATTTCCCTGTTCGATCGCCTCACCGCACCAGAACCGCGATCGCTCTAATTGGTGTAAATCTTCTGACTTTATGAGTCTACCTAAAGCGTTATCAGAAAGAAAGTCATCTTATACATAAATCACAAAATATCAATGCAGTTTTAAATAGGTATACATCTAGAAATTTTATACTGAGTTGCGAAGCAGCAAAACAACTTCTTCGCAACTTAGCGCGATCGCGAGAGTCAAATAATTCTGCTAAAACTAGACTTGAGCTAATAATAGATCGTCGTAATAGCGTACTTCTAACAGTTGATTTTTATTATCTACTAAAACAACCTTAGGACAAAAATTTTCTAGTTCTGCCGAAGTTAATTGAGCATAGGTCATAATAATAACCCGATCGCCACTCACCCCCAATCTCGCTGCTGCACCGTTTAACTCAATTTTCCCAGAATTTGGAGGAGCAGCAATCGCATAAGTAATTAATCTTTCACCATTATTGACGTTGACGACTTGCACTTGTTCGTAGGGTAATATCCCAGCAGCATCTAACAAAGCGCGATCGATACTGATGCTACCCACGTAGTTAAGATTTGCCCCTGTTAAGGTGCAATTGTGGATTTTGGCGAGGAGAAATGTGCGTTGCATGGGTGAAAATTGGGTTACGTGTAGAGACGTTACATGTAACGTCTCTACATTTAGGAATTTAAACGGTTTCCGAGTCTGACTCGCGACCTTTTTCGCTACCAGCCTTAATACACTGTTCTACTAAGGGCATGACGCGATCGACATCTTGCCAACCGCGAATTTCCGTGACCTTCTTTTCTAAATTTTTATAGCTGCGGAAGAATTCGGCAATTTCGTCTAAACGGTGAGGCGCAATATCGTTGAGAGATTTGATGTTTGCGTAACGCGGGTCTTTATCGGGGACGCAGAGAATTTTTTCATCGCGATCGCCACCATCGATCATTTCTAGCATCCCGATTGGTCTGGCGGCGATGATGCAGCCTGGAAAAGTTGGTTCGTCCATTAATACCATTCCATCCAGTGGATCGCCATCATCAGCTAAGGTATTAGGCACAAAACCGTAATCGTAAGGATACTGCACTGAGGAATATAACACTCTGTCTAAAGCAAAAGCTTGCAGATCCTTGTCGTATTCGTACTTATTTTTGCTGCCAGCAGCAATTTCAATCAAAACGTTAATTAAACCTGGCTTTGGTTGAGCCGGAATGCGGGATAAGTCCACAATAATTCTCCAAGATGACAGCTAATAGCGATCGATGCGCGATCGCTTCACCTGTAGCATTTTAGGCTAATATGGACGGCTTAGAGTGACAGCTAGCAGTAAATCTTCTGCTGCTAGCTATCCAGTTTAAAACATGGTTCCCCCCAGGTAAAATCTGAATCGAACGGGACTCAAGCACTATGCATTGGCAACTTTAGTCATTTGTCCTTTGTAGCGAATAGGAAAGGGGCTGCTCTAGCTTCACGTCATTTGACGAGTAGTGAGCGATCGCCAGTAGAGGTACGATGAGCGTCAATACCGCGATCGCCGTTCCTACAATTTCTGCCAACCTCGGGGGTGATTTCTCACCAGGGCTGACAGAATTACTACTACTTGATTCCATAAAAAATGTTCAAAACCTAGCTTTGGGAGAGTTCAAAGAACTTTATACGTCGATTAGGGCAAACTTATGCTCTATCTATTTCTATTCTAACTGCTCTCCCCAGAAAGACTGTTTGCTATTCAACAATCTCAAAACAAGGAACTAGGGACTGGGGATACTCCTACTCACAGGGATATCTCTCGCTCCTAATCCTAGCCGTTTGCACATGCGTCCCAACTCTGTTTGCTCTGTTGGGGTGAGAACGCTCATTTCTTCAACGACAGCCGCAACGTGCGTCGGAAAGATATCACCGATTAGATGCTTGCCTTTTTCTGTTAAATGTACCTTGATGCAACGGCGATCGCCGACTTCTCGTTCCCGTCTTACCAGCTGCCGCTTTTCTAAATTATCGATCACTAAAGTCATGTTACCACCGCTTTTGAGCAGTTTCTCGGCTAAATCTCGCTGATGGAGAGGTCCCAGGTGATAAAGTGCTTCTAGCACCCCAAACTGACTTACGGTCAAATCTACATCGAGCAAATGACGATGAATCCGATTCGATACCGATTCTGCCGCTCGAACTAACTTGACTAGCGTATCTAAGGCGAGAACCTCCTGTTGTGTGCCGAGGTGTTTTGTACCCATTAATTGTTTTACATTAAATAATTCAATATTACCTTATTTAGAAAAGATCTAGTTGTCAATTAATCTCAAGGCGATCGCTAAATGTAGGATGAATCTTTTCTGTGCTTTCCCTCCCCTTGTCGGTTTTCTGTAAATTCGCTGTTACATCTAGCCACCAAGCAAGTAAGATAGTGGAGAAAAATCATCCACTAGAAAAAATTAGCATCTATCTATGGATAGAAAAACAAAGCGTCTTACACTTCTGATTGTGTCCTGTAGCGCAGCCGGAGTGATTTTGGGGGGTACGTCAAGCTGGGCGGAAAGTAAACAGTGTTTGCAAGCTAACAATGTCACCAGCGACTGTTTGACTCAAAATTCTGTCATGAAAACTTTACAAGGCATGAGTACGGGTTTAATTGCGGGTGCAGGTGCAGCGTTTGGCGCAGCATGGCAGTTAAGGAATGAAGATTGAGCGAGAGGGGCTAGGGTTGGTTGTTCGGTTGTCAGGGTACAGACGTTACATGTAACGTCTGGACAAATTTGTCAGTTGTCAGTTGAGCGACTAACCGTTAGCTACTCGCTAACTATGAGTTCGTCTTTATCAGTAATATTACTACATATAAGAACGTCGTGCGTATTTTCAGGTGCGAGCGCAAATCTCTTGTTACTATTAAATGTTTATTTTTAGTAATTTATTTGTTTTTGTTACTACAAGTATGTAAATCAATCTTTGTTGCTAGCTAGTTTCTTTTAAAAATTACGTAAATTTTTTAGTGCGAAACACTACTTCATTAAAACTTTTAAAGAAGCGATAAAATTCCATATCACTTCTCAGTGAAAACTCTTTTTAACAATTTTCCGTGAAATCTCGATTGAGCCACAATAAAGAAATTGTTAAATTTATATATAGATTGCTGACGCTAAAGCGTTTGGGCAATTAAAACATCTAGCACAAACTAACAGAAAGTATTCAAATCGATCTATCAATTGATAGATTGTGTGGCAATAAACAGCCTTTTATTAATAGCTATCTGTACATTTATTGTTTTAATTTATGTGTTGAGCGAATAGCCGTAGCTACGCAAGTATCTTCGTAAATTTGACATGCCAGCTTTCAACTATCTAACTTCAGCTATTTCGCTTGAAGTATAGGTTGGCTCGTGCAATTTTTTTCAGCAAATAAATTACCTATCTGGAATTCACTTGAGATTCCACCATTGCCCTAATTATTCATAGGAAAAATATTGTGAAGCGATATTCTCATCTTCTTAAATATACTAAAAAAATTCTGCAAGGATTGAGCCTCATAGCTATACTGTGCAGTCCTTCTACTGTCTTAGCCGACCCTGTTGGCGATGGTTGGGCGCTAGTGTTCAGCGATGATTTTAATGGTACGCAACTCGATAAAAAGAAATGGAGTACTTGTTATTGGTGGGGTAATAATGGCTGTACGAATGGTGGTAGTGGAGACGTGCAGTGGTATCAGCCAGATGATGTATTTGCGAACAATGGCATTCTCCGTTTGAGAACCCAAAAACGCAAAATGAATGGCTATGAATATACCTCTGGAATGGTTTCCTCGCATGATAAGTTTGCTTTTCAGTATGGTTATGCCGAAATGCGAGCAAAAATGCCTAACGGTCGGGGTTTTTGGACAACTTTCTGGCTAGCGTCTCAACGTAGAGCGTGGCCTCCAGAAATTGATATTGCTGAGTATTTAGGTAGCGAACCCAACAAAATGCATATGACCTACCACTATTCCACTCCAACTAGCAAGCACCAAAGCTCTCCTTGGGGACATACCGGAGTTGACTTTTCTGACGACTACCATACATATGCTGTGGAATGGAATCCTAAAGAAATCATTTGGTACATTGATGGTATGGAACGGCGGCGCTACACCGCTACAGAACACATTTCTGCGGAAGCAATGTATGTGATGGCAACATTTGCCCTTGGTAAGGCTTGGATTAATACCCCACCAGATGAGACAACTCCGTTTCCCAGTTACTACAACGTCGATTACATTAAGGTCTGGCGACACAAAGATAGTCCCTCAACACGCGCAGTCACACCGATAATTTCTGAAACTGAAGGGTTGAAAGTAGCAGCTAAATCTAACGTGGCTCATGTAACATTTTTAGGGAACGCCAAAGCAGACGCTAAGTTAAGCAATCACATGGGAACGATGCTGGACTCGAATAAAGTGGATGATTCTGTCACTTATACAGTCAACGTACCAGAAGCCAGAACTTTTCATGTCAGAGTTGGAGTCAAACGATATCACAATAGAGGCAAATTTCAACTTTCGATTGGTGGCACTAACTGCGGTAATCCTCAAGATCTCTATGCTTCATCTTCTGATTATGTAGAGCTAGATTTAGGAAATATTACCTTTGATACATCTGGTAACAAATCATTTAAATTCGCGGTAGTGGGTAAAAACGCCCAAAGTAGCAGTTATAAGCTAGCGTTTGACTACATCAAATTGACTCCAAAATAACCGCAGCAGTGGTGAGTGAGGATTAGAAAAATATCTCTTGACTGAAGTTGTAAGCTACTTATAGAGGCACGAAATATCGTGTCTCTAGAAAGCTTGCAACCGAATTCAACCAACTTCTAGCTACCTTACTTATAGACCCGTTTTTCTCTATGGGGAATTGTATATACGTTGAACTTTTGCTTAATAATTAACCAGAAGAAGGGTAGATCTTCTACTAAATATCGTTTCCACAATCTATGAGGTTCTAACAAAAGTCTATACAACCATTCAAAGCCTACTTCACTCATCCATTTCGGCGCTCGCTTGACATTTCCTGCTTCAAAATCAATCGTTGCACCTATAGCCAAAAAAAAATCAATCTTAGGTAGCTTGTTTCGATACTGATAAATCCATTTTTCTTGTTTTGGCGCTCCCACCCCGATTGCTAATACTGTCGCTCCCGAGCGATTAATCATTTCAATTATTTCCGCGCATTCTAGTTCGTTACGGTCAAACCCCAAAGAGGGAGAATGAGCGGCAACTACTATATTTCTACCTATTTTTTTATTGAGCTTTTCTTGTGCCTTAGCCGCAGTCTCTTTTTGTCCACCTAGTAAGAAAATCTTGATTTTTTCATTGTTTCTGTGATAGGTACAGAAGGCAGGAAAAAAATCTGAACCAGAGATTTTTTCTTTAATTGGCGTACCCAAAAATCGCGAGGCATAGACCAATATTTGACTATCACATAGTTTGTAGTCAGCTATCTCGTAAGCTCGAAGAAACTCGCGATCGCATTGTAACTTCATCAGATGATCTACATTAGGCGTAAACACCACCCCTGACTTTAGCTGCCTCAGTAGTTCTTTGATACTTAAATTGTCAAAATCCAAGTTTAATAGATTAACTTTCCGCATTGATTTATTAGCTCCTCAATCGAGCCTTAAACTGAGACTATCACTTGACGATCTACTGACCAGTTACACCAACTAGTTATAGCTGTATCTACTGACATTGCAATCCAAAACATATTGAGTAGCCAGTTTATTTCTCCTATCATTCCGATAATCATGCCATGAAATTGCCATAGTATACTATTAGGTGTGCAATCTAGTTGTCAACCCTTGGAAAAACTTTATATTTGTTTATTTAATAACACCTCAAGGGATAACAATTTCATAGAAATATGTTGCAATGCAGTAGTTTATATGTAAGTTGGTGGTATTTACAAACGTTATCAGCTTTATTCTTGCTGTACTGACGAGATGAGAGTATCAAAAAAAACAGTCTATTCCTTCTCAACCTGAGATACTTCAGGTACAAATTTGTAATGTCTGCTTACCATCTGAGCAGAGCGCGTTGTTCGTTGCATGTATCAGAATTGCAGTTGTACGTACTCACTCTCACGTAAAGATTGCTGACCGAGAATAGAATCGGACTTACAGTCAAAAAGGCTCCGCAGCAAGAATCGTAGCTGGGTCTTCAATTACTTAAGTGTCCTCAAACTATATTTTGTTCTCATGCTAGCTACAGGTAGCGGATAATATCGTCTTCCTCTCGACATAGCTAGATTGGAGTATTTTGCGTAAATATTGGCATTGCCAAATTCTAGAATACATAATGTGGTCTAATGAATAAAAACTGAGGCAGCAATGATGAGGGAACTTTTTTTAACCAAAAAAGTCAACGAGCATCAATAGATAATGTTTGCTTCATCACTAAGTAGTTTGGATAACTGCTAATGTTGGCATGGAACAATTCTGAGACTGGCTGTTCTACTCAAAATTGTCAAATTCAATACATAACTGGTCTCAACATGCAAGACTTTTTCTACTCCAGCGCTTTCAATTTCCTTTCAAGAGTGGCAATTATAGTAGTATTGCCTCTAGCGCGCAGTTGAAAGCAGCACCGAGATCGAAATCTACAGTGTTATGAGTTGGTTCTGGGGCTTGATGTTTGTTAGTATGTTCCCGAGCTAAACATCGTAATAAGTGGAAATTGTAGACTCTGACACTGTTTAGCAAATGCTCAACCGATCGCACGCGATCGCAACTTTAGCAAACGATGCACGCTGTGGTATCTGCTTTTACCGTTTCAACATCCGTTCGTACCAAATACAGTTGGTGGTTCTACGATTCAGCTATTCAGACAATTTAAACCTTACAGCCACTTATATCTGAAGTCATGAAAATAGCTTACCTCACTACATATGATGTTCTGAACCAGGCAAAGTGGCCCAAGTACCAATCAGGTTTATGTGCAGCAGGCTATTTCCTAGCACGGACTTTGGCAGAACAAAACGTAAAACTCGATTTGGTGGGACCTTTAGAGGCAAAAAATACCCTATCGACTAGAGTAAAACGGCGAATATATACTTCTGTGCTGAAAAAGCAATACTATCACTGGACCGATCCTGCTGTTTTGCGCAATTATGCCAATCAAGCCATACAGAAAATGTCGCAATTCAATTCGGATGCAATTTTATGTCCAGAAAATTCTCTGCCAATTTCATATCTTGACTCCGATCTGCCGATAATTTTATGGTCTGATGCGACACTTTATTCACTGATAAACTTTTATCCTTATCTCAGTAATCTCTGCCGAGAAAACTTTCATAATATTACGGCAATGGAAAAAGCAGCACTCGATCGCTGTGAGATGATGATCTATACCTCTGACTGGGCGGCTCAAACTGCAATTGACGCTTACGGTGTCGAACCATCAAAAGTCAGAGTCATTCCTTGGGGTGCAAATATAGAATGCGATCGCAGCTTTGATGATGTGAATAATATCGTGGAAGCGAGGGATAATAAAACTTGCAAACTGCTATTTTTCGCTGTGGAATGGTTGCGTAAGGGTGGAGATGTGGCTTTAGCAGTAACAAAAGAGTTAAACGAAGCTGGTTTACCAACAGAATTAACTGTAGTTGGATGTCATCCGCCTGAGTCGGAAACCTTACCAAATTACGTTAAAGTTATTGGCTATATTAACAAATCAACAGCAGATGGTCGGACTGCGCTTGATCGAATTTTAGCTGATTCGCATTTTCTAATCCTACCTACCCGCGCCGATTGCGCTCCTCATGCTTTAATTGAAGCTAACTCTTTTGGCGTTCCCTGTTTAACTACAAATGTAGGTGGAATCAAAACAATTGTTAAAGATGATGTAAATGGAAAAGTCTTCGAGCTAGACACAGATATATCCAAGTACTGCACTTACGTAACTCATTTATTCGAGCATTACGAGCGGTATAAAGCATTAGCCAATTCTTCTTTTTATGAGTATGAAATTCGGCTCAACTGGACTGTGGCAGCCAAGGAAGCAAAAAAGTTAATTATGGATTTAATCTAGCAAGTCTAGTTTTTTGAGCAAGTTCTGTTATAATTTGCTAGATTTTGCTAAACTCAACTGAATATGAACATAGCTTTTGTGACTCATTATGATATTTTCAACAGCAATAAGTGGCATCCAAAAGCAATCGGGTTTAGTGGCACGAGTTACTACAAAGCTCAAGCACTCAAAGAGCGGTTTCCCAATTTTGAATATATTGGTCCGTTAACAGAACGGCATTCTCTAGGAACTAAATTTAAAAGACGTTTGTATAGATATTTATCTACCAAAGCGTATTACGATTGGGCTGCGCTCGATTTGCAAAAGAATTACGCTCGACAAATTAATACCAAATTATCAAATAGTAGCTCTCAGTTAGTTGTTTGTCCAGATATTTCGACGATCGCCTATGTCGAATGCCAACAGCCGATTGTTTTATGGACGACAAATACCTATGGAGCTTGTATTGATTTCTATGATGATTTTAGCAATCTTTGCCGAGAAACGATTGACGATCTCGTAACGCTCGATCGACTTGCCCTCAGTAAAGTGCAGTTGGCGGTTTTTCCCTCTACTTGGGCGGCGGAAGCGGCAATAAATAGCTATCAAATCGATCGCAGTAAGGTTGAAATCGTACCATATGGAGCCAATATAGAATGCGATCGCACGATTGACGACATTCAAAACCTAGTAGAAGCAAGAACAGCAGAGCGATGTAAGTTATTGTTTCTCGGAGTCAGTTGGTATCGTAAAGGAGGAGATATAGCTTTAAAAGTTGCTAAAAAACTCAAACAACTAGGTATCGATGTCGAGTTAACAGTTGTTGGTTGTCAACCTATAACCGACGAACCATTACCAGATTACGTGGTTAATGTTGGGTTTATCAAAAAATCCGATCCAGAGGGTAGCGATCGCTTAAATCAATTAATTTCTGAGTCTCACTTTTTAATTTTACCATCTAGAGCCGAGACTTATGGAAATGTGCTTTGCGAAGCTAATTCATTTGGAGTTCCTTGTCTGACAACTAAAGTTGGCGGGATTCCTAGTATTATTCAAGATAATGTAAATGGAAAACTATTTGCCTTAGACGCTGACGTTAAAGACTATTGCGAGTACATAGCCCATTTATTTACTAACTATACCCAATACAAACAACTAGCATATAGTTCATTTCACGAATATGAAACTCGTCTTAACTGGTCGGCAGCAGGAAAATCAATGCAAACCATCATTACAGAAAAATTTAGCTAATAAATCTAGGTACGATCTGCTGTTGTTGCAGCAGCTCTAAACTTAATAGTTGTTTATTTAATTCTGATTGACTAATGTTTTCCTGATTTTGAAATAAGGCAGTAAAAGCTCCAGCCCCCATACCATCTTGAGGGAATAGACGATAACAAGGAATGATGGTTAAATGAGATTGATAACGCGCTAAATGAGAAATACGAACAGGTTTAAATTGGGGAAATCTAGCTAAAAACCACTCGCACACTTGCTCGTTTTCTTCGATTGAATAAGTACAAGTCATGTAGGCGAGATAGCCTTGAGGAGCAACAACTTGAGCCGAGTTAGCAATAATTCTTTTTTGCCTACTAGCATTTTTATTAATTAAAGTCGGATGAAAACATCCTAATGCTTTACCTCCTTTAGCTAGCAAAGATTGCCCGGTACAAGGAGCATCAACAATTGCAAGACTGCAAGCATGAGGGACGCGCTGAGTCCAAATCTGCGGATCGAGATTTGTCACAGCAGTAGGGCTAATTTGACAACGTTTTAAGTTAGAAATTAGCATTCCCAGACGCTTGCCAATAACCTCATTGCTTATCAGTAATTCTGGCTGCAATGCTTTCCAGGCAAAAATTCCTTTTCCTCCTGGTGCAGCACACATATCTAAAATAGTGGAAATTGGTTGAGAGATAGCTAGCAAGGTTGAAGCAGCAAATACTGAGGAAAAATCTAAGCAATAGTAATAACCGTCCTCATGTAAAGGAGACTGTCCTGGTTTTTCACCAGGTGATACGCAATCTACAAAAGCAGGTTGCCATGTAGTTGCAGTTGTTACTGCAAATGGTAAAGATTCAGGCTTTTGCCGACACCAGATAATGCAGGTAGGAAAAGATTGCGGCTGAGTTAAGGCTTGAATAAATTGCTCTTGTGCTGTTGAATCGTCAAATAAACGCCGACTGAGCTTAAGCAACAAATTTGAAGGCTTGTCCACTCAAGGAAAATCAAAGCTCTGCGTTTTCCATTGTAGTGGGAATGGGAAGCCAGCGATCGGTTATCAGTGAAGAAAGGGAGTAGGGAGTAGAGAGCAGAGAGCAGGGAAGGACTTACAACTTGCCACCAACAAATTATCAATTACCAATTACCAATTACCACTCAACTACTAATGACAAATGACAATCTAATTGCGTTGCCAAACCTTGATATGGTCGATTTCTAGATTGTTTGGTAAAGGCGTAGAGTTGTCGGGAGGGCTATTCGTCCACGCTTTGCCGAGAGCAAGAGTTGCTGTAACGTACATTGCTTCGTCAGGAATATTACCACTATTGGTATAACGCCGCCGTTCGACACCATCCACGTACCAAACCAGTTTATCTGCTTCCCATAACAAGCCATAGGTATGATAGCTGCCAGAAAAATCAATTCCACCCCACCAGCCAGATGATGATTCGTGAGCGCCACTACCGTTTTTATAGTGGATCGTCATGTGGACGTTGTTTGTATTAGACCCTACGAATTCGGCAACATCTATTTCTGGGGGCCAGTTTTTGTTTTGTGACAACAACCATAATGTGGGCCAGAAGCCATTGCCTTTAGGCACTTTAGCGCGAAACTCCACGTAACCGTACTGAAAAGCAAACTTATCGTGAGATGCAATCATTCCAGAAGTGTAGTTTAAACCGTTAGACGGCTTTCGCTCTGCACGCAAACGTAAGATTCCACCTCCTACTGATACATTATTCGGGCTAAACCATTGCAAATCGCCAGCGCCGCCATTCGTACACCCATTGGGCGCCCAATAAAAACAGGGAGTCCACTTACCAGTATCTAATCCAGAACCGTTGAAGTCGTCACTAAACTTGAGCTGCCAGTTACCAGCAGGAGGATCGGCTAGTGCTGCTGTGGGGCAACACACCATCATTAAGGCACTAAAAGCCAGCAAAACCCGATCCTTCCAGTTACGCAACCGAAGGTTTTGTTGCATGTAAATATTTCCTTTTGATTCAATTTCAAGAGGAGATAGCAGTTGTTGATGAGCTATTGAGTGCCGAAAAAACAAAAAGCTATCTCTTGACGCACCGTATTAATAAACCATTTCGATCGGTGTAGAGTCAAGAAAAAATTTTTTTTTGTGCAGGATTTATGCAGCTAAAGCGGAGTTTTATTTCTGACAAACGAAAATACTTAAGTAGGTTATTTAGCTTGCAACCCTTTCGTTATAGTAGTTGTATCGATCGCCAAGCTTACGAAACGAGTCGAAAATATAACTATAAATATCTAAATTACAAAATAACCAATTTGTGATGTATTGATATTTATAAAAATTTATCAACCTTTGAATAAAGCAAAGATTACTGAATAGCCAAATACCGAACTATTCTTTTCTTTTGTAAATTTTTTCTTATTAAATTGATAAAATATTTGTAATATATTGAAATTTCGATCGCATCTGTGGCTTTCAAGGGAACAAGGGAGAAGTCGCAAGTCAAAAGCCTCTCACCTCTCACCTCTCACTGTTACCCATTCCCGTGAGTCAAAAACTACTTCTTCACGTAATGATAGATATCAAAATTCGTCAATTGCAGATGAGACTCTAGTTTGTAAGACTTAGCCATTGAGCTTTCTAAATCAAAATTTCTTTTCTTTTCCCAAAAAGCTTGGTCGCTAATTGCAATAATTGCCGTGTTTGCGTTTTTAGTAACGCGACTAACTTCTGCTGCTAATTTAGTTGTATCGAGTCCTAAGCCATCTATCGTTAGAGTATCGCCATAATAAGGTAGCAAGTAAGGCACGCCATAAAGAAGCACGGACTTGGTATCTTGGCTGTTGTTTTTGCTCAGATATTGAGCAATTTCACGGTAGTTTTCCCGCTGATATCTGGGTTCAAAATAATAGTTGTAGTTGGCATATAAATTGAGTAGTAGTAACACAATAAACGCTAGACGATACAAACTTTTCCAGTGCGTTTTCTTACTAGAAGAACCAGATCTAAGCGCGATTGGCAATAGAAATGCTAGAGGAATATAAATATAAAAAGAATGTCGAGGGAGCCAATTAAATTTTGTCACAATTGCAAAGGCAAGTGCAATGATAAAAGCTGCTGTAAAGGTAATCAGAAAAAATCTGTCGATTGGACGATATTGTTTATATTCTGGCGATCGCGCTTTTAAGCCTCTGAGAATTCCGATAAAAATCATGCCAGCAACTAATACAAATAGTAATAAGATAGGCAAATAACCGAAAACGAGTTGCAGGCGATCGCCACCACGCATCTGTTCGATTGGTGGACCGTAAGTTTCTCCGACTAATAAGCCGTAGAAAACAAAAGCTATATTTTGAATAACTGATTGATTTGATGGCGTGACGTGAACTTTGGTCGGATCGGTAGCTACCGGGGAAGCTAGATAAAATATTGCCGCAGGTACACAGGCAATTGCTACAGGTAGCCACCATTGCAGCCAGCGCTTAATATTTTTAGAAACGAGGAGGTGAGCGATACACAGAGCGAGGGTATAAATTCCAATAAAAATGCTGCAAAAAAGACCGATCGCTGTAGTTATACAAAATAGTACCTGCGCGATCGCCGTACCTCTAATATTTTTTTGCGGTAAGATTTGACTGAGGAAATATAACTGTAGAGATGCTAAAAATAAGAGTAAAGTATACGCTCTCGTTTGCTGGCTGTAATAAACTCCGTAAGCACTAAACGATAGAAAGAGCGTTAACCATAGAGCGTGTTTCCTCCCGTAAAGTTGCCACGCAGTAGTACACAAAACAACGATTGTGCCAATTCCTAGTAAAGCAGAAAGGGAGCGAACGGCAAATTCGCTACTACCAAAGATTTGTCGCCAGAAATGTAATACTAAATAATAAAACGGCTGAAAGCGATCGCCAGTATCTGTAGAAACAATTGTGGAAATAATAGCCTGAATGCTCGTGCCGTCAGAATAATACAAACTAGCACCTTCATCCAGCCATAAACTCTTATCTGGCAAAAGGAAAAATCGCAGGAAAATGCCGATTGCAAGAGTTAAGCCAAGAATTAGATAGTACTTAAAATTAGAGGTTCTAATGCGTTCTCGTGACGTTCTTTGTAACAACATAAGATAAGTTGTAAGTTATAAGTCGTAAGTCAGAAGTCATTCACCCTGCTCCCTACTCCCTGCTCTCTGCTCCCTGCTCCCTTTCTTCACTGATAACTGATTAGCTGCCAACTTCTATTTCTCGATCGCGGTGGATGCGTTTTTTCTGCCAAGTTCCCATTGATTGAGCTGCCAAAGCCTCAATCTGACGATAAATCGATGTGGGGAGCAACCATAGCAGATAAGCAGCAGCCAGTGTCATCAGCGTGCGACGGGGATTTGACAAAAGCATACGCCAGTGAATTGCTAGAGCGCGATGCATGAGCTTTACAGCGATCGCACCCGCTTTGAGACGGACGGCACTACGAGCCAAATAACGCATGTGATACGCCTTAGCAGGCTTTTCCCACTTAGAAATAAATTCTGGCGCGTAAGAGCGGGTTTTTTCGATAACTTGTTCTAGATATTCTAGTTGCTTGAGCAGGTTGGCTGAGAGTCCGCCAGAGTTGACGCGATATAAGGTGAGAGCTTCGGGAATGCCAGCAAATTGCCACTGAGTTTGGATCGCAATCCGCAGCCAACATTCAACATCTTCTGCTTGGCGAAAGCGCTCGTCGAAATAAAATGTTTCTGGGGATTTTTCTGGAGTACCGTCAAGGCGCTCGGTAAAGGCGATCGCATCGAGAGTTTCTCGACGTAACACCGCCGCCGAACCATTACCCACGGGATTATCGCACAGCA
The DNA here is from genome assembly GCF_032860985.1 of Chroococcidiopsis sp. SAG 2025. GTDB lineage: Bacteria > Cyanobacteriota > Cyanobacteriia > Cyanobacteriales > Chroococcidiopsidaceae > Chroococcidiopsis. The sequence continues at coordinate 2,456,080 of NZ_JAOCNC010000001.1, read as the reverse complement.
GGCACTCTGGGGAAATATTTTCTAGCTGCGGCATGAGATAAGTCCCCAAGCGATTTCCCATTTCATCAATTAAAGCCGAACGACTGAAACTCACTCCCACATGAGGAGAGTTGTTTAAATGCTCCACATGTTTTTCTAGTTTAGAAGGCAACCATAAATCGTCTCCGTCTACAAAAGCAATATACTCTCCTTGAGCGTGACGAATACCTGTGTTTCTCGCTCCCGCCAAGCCTCGGTTGCGTTGGCGAATAATCTGAATTCTGGTGTCAGTAAATTGCTGACAAATTGCTACACATCGATCTGGAGACTCGTCATCAACAATCAAGATCTCTAAATTTTTGTAAGTCTGGTCTAACACTGACTGAACTGTGGCACTGATATATTTCTCACAACGGAAAACTGCAATTACCACAGAAACTTGTTTCATATTATTTCCTTATCAATTATCAGTGAAGAAAGGGAGCGCACGAGCCGGGGAAGAGAGAGTCGCGGAGCGATCGGGAGCGATTGGGAGCTGAGGGAGAATTACTTCTGACTCCTGACTCCTGACTCCTAATTTTTGACTTTCGACTTTTGACTTTTGACTTTTAACTTCCTACTGCCGACTTATCGCTATTCTTTCACTTCTTGAAGAATTCTCCGTTTTTGATTCGAGCCTGTTATCTGAAGTGCTAAAGATTGGATTTGGTGATAAGTAGAATTAGGCAACAACCACAGCAAATACGCGGCTGCTAAAGTCATTACCGTTCGCCGTGGTTCCTCAAATAAAATTGACCTATATATAGATAGAGCTTTGTGAGAAAATTCAATGGCAGTGGAGCCTGCGGATAAAGTGACAGCTCGACGTGCTAGATGTCGGAGTTGATAAGCCATAGCTGGTTTTTCCCACTCAGCCATCATCTCTGGTGAGGTGTAAGCGCGTGCTTTCTTTAACATAGTTTCCCAAGAGCTTAGTTTCTTATACAATTGGGCAGAAAATCCTTTGGGATTCACGCGGTACAAAGTTAAAGCTTCTGCTAATCCTGCAATTTGCCAATCTGTTTTTAGCATCATTCGCAGCCAACATTCTACATCTTCTGACGGGTGTAAGCTGCGATCGCAATCGAAATAAGAGACTTCTCCCGATCTAGGATCGACAAACTTAATTGCTTCTAACAATTCTTTACGAATAACGGGAACTGAACCGTTCCCAATTGGCGTGCGACACAACAGATCGAGAGGCGTAATATCTGTTAATTTGGACATTTGATAAATCCCCAAAGGTTTGTCTGCTTCGTCAATAAAAGCTGAACGACTAAAACTGAGTCCCACGTTTGGCGATTTATCTAGATGTTCGACATGTTTTTCTAGCTTGTGGGGAACCCAAAGATCGTCTCCGTCTAAAAGCGCTACGTAATCACCTTGAGCCTGACGAATTCCCGTGTTTCGAGCTGCTGCAACCCCTTGATTTTGCTGGCGAATGATTTGAATTCGAGGATCGGTAAACTGTTGGCAAATTTCCTGAGTGCGATCGGTCGAACCATCGTCAACAATCAATAATTCAAAATTTTTGTAGGTTTGTGCCAGTACAGAGTTTATTGTCTTTGCAATATATTTTTCAACTTGATAAACCGGAATGATGACAGTAACTAATTTCATATTTCAGAGCTTGGTGAATTTATTGATAATTGGTAATTAGCGATCGGTCATTTCTAGAAATCATCAACTATTAACTACTAGTCATCAACTATCAACATTAAGATTAAGATTGACGCAATACATGGCGGTTTGTCCAAATCGTAAACACGGGAAGGAAGAGCATGTGAACGATTAAAACTGCTGCTGCAACACCGATAACCTGCCAATGGACTCCAATTAACAAAGAGAGAGCAAAGACAGTCGTAAAAGCTAGATTCCAGTATAAATCTAAATTGGGTTTGCCTACAGCTACTAATAATTGTGAAGCAGCATCGGCGAAGGGTCTGGGAATTGCTGATAAGCAAATTAATACCAGCACGGGAATAGCAACGATCCACTGACGACCAAAAACAATTGGTACGTACCAATAAGCTAGGCTAGATTGAAGAATAACTAAGGGAAAAATAATTAGGCTAATAATTTTAAGTGCGCTGTAATAAGATTTACTTAACTCCAACATGCTAGCTTTAGCTTTACATAGATGTGGTAAAATCGCTGTATTGATTGCTGTGACTATACTCAGGCTAATTCCCAATCCAGCATTGAACCCAAAAAAATAAATTCCTAATTCTTTAATACCTAAGAACCTACCAATTATTAAATAATCTAAGTTATTTCTCAGCGCCTTGAGAAATTGCACGCCACAGATATTTTTACCAAAATCTAAAATCGATCGCCAAGCTTTTGTCGTAAATTTAGCAGTAGGATGCCAAGCGTAACTTTTACGATAAATAATAATTTCTAGCGGAGTCACCAAAATCCAAGGTAAAACGAACGCCCAGATTCCCCAGCCGCGAATAGCAAATAGGGCAGATAAGATATAACTAGCGAGATTTCTAACAACAGTAGCGATCGCGCACACTTTAAGTCGATTTTCGCGAACGATTAAAGCAGACTGGATAGCGGCAAAAGGCCACATTAAATAGGGTATACCAGCAATACAAATGGGTAGAATTAAATCGATTTCGCGAGTCAGGCGATCGCGATAAAACCAAGCAATAGGAAAAGCAAGTAGGCATTGAGCAAAAAATAAGCCTGTAAAGATACTCCAGTTTAACCAATAACCGGAGTTACAAATAGTATCTAATTCTTGGCGATCGCATTGAATAATTTTGGCACTTACCCCGATCTCCATAAAAACTCGCATAAACTCGTTGACTGTAAACACAATTGCTGCTAAACCGTAGTCATAAGGAGTCAAAAAACGAGCTAAAATCACTGTCAATCCGAGGCGAAAAATCCGAGAAATAATTTCTGCCGAACCTAACCAGCTAAGATTGCGAACGAATCGATTGGAAAGTTTTTGAGGTAGCCTAGATAAAATAGCTGATAGGATAGGCATTGAGTTTATAAATTGTTTTTCGTTATTCCAGCTCGAACCAGATTCAGTGCAGGCGATCGCTGGATAGTCTCCTATTCAATATATAGTTGATGTAGCTATTTTTTCCTACACTACCATCATCAATCTTAAAGAAAACTCGTACTTTCTTACACAACTCAAGCTAGAAATTTCATCGCAGACAAATGCCAAATTCTCGCATTCTACTTAGGTTGCTATGCTACATCAACGAGGTAAGCACAACCAGGCGATCGCAGTTACGTAACGATACAGTTATAGCAGAGAGAGGATAGATTAAGACATTTCAATTGTCTACAAGCAATATTAGCTAAATCTTTTTCCTCTGCTCCCTACTCCCTGCCCCCTGCTCCCTACTATATGTAAAAACTTCCTTATGCTACAGAATTATCTTGGAGGTAGTTAGCGCGAATCCGAGCGATTTTCTGAAGTAAATAATTGGCAAGTTTAGGCGATAGTAGTTGAATCAGCAGTAATTTTACGAGTAGTGTTTGGACTTTTCTATTCAATAATATTTGAGGTTGTAACTGAATAGCCATTTGCAATTTTAGCCAAGCCACTCCCGCTGCTGTTGCACCCGGAATTTTAGTTAGGTATAAGTGGGCTAAATAGCGATAAAGATTAGCCAAGCTTTGATTTTTTAGATATTGTAACTGAGCGGGAGCTAATTGAAATGCTCGATCGATAACTCGAATTGCATCTTTCTCCATCACCTCAATTTTGGCAGAAGCCGAACCAGCGGTTTGACGGTAAAAAATTTGAGTTTTAGGAACGACTACAAAATCGTACTTAGCTGCTAAACGAAGATATAAATCCCATTCTTCTGCATGGGTTAGAGTTGGATCGAATTCGCCAACATCTGCTAAAGCAGTTCGGCGAATCAAAGGATTTGAACCGCTTAAGAGAAAATTAGTTTTCAATAATTCTGCATAGACATTGCCTGCAAAATATATGGGGCGATCGTCATGAAAAAACTTGCCTTGCCGATCCATGAAGCACGTCCAACTATAGGCAACTCCTGCAGCTGGATGCTGCTGTAATGCTGCTAATTGAAGTTCTAATTTATCTGGTGTCCACAGATCGTCAGCATCGATAAAGGTGATATATTTACCTGTAGACAGAGAAATACCACGATTGCGTGCAACTGATACGCCACCGTTTTCATAGGAAGCTACTTGAATCCGAGGGTCTCGAACGGTTTGGATTAATTCGAGCGTGCGATCGCTAGACCCATCATCAATAACTATTAACTCAAAATCTGTAAAAGTTTGTTTTTGAATCGAGGCAATTGTTTCTAGAATAGTATTTTGGGAATTGTATGCAGGCACAATAACTGAGATTGTAGGCATGTCTTAACTTTTGAATGAGAGGGTTCTTGTTTGGCGATCGGCAAAAATTGGTACGTCTTCCTTAAAAGCTATTCCTGTTAGAATTAACCCTTGCCAATAAAGATAGGATGCCAACTGAATATCTACAGCAGCTGTTGCAATTAGTAAGACCAAATAAATATTCAATGCAGTTTTAGCGATCGCGCTTTTCCTAGCTTTCAGAGTTAGCTCGATAAAACCCCAGACGATCGCAAATGTAAAGGCAAGAAAACCTACAACTCCATGCAAATAAAATAAATCTGGCCAATGATTGTGAGTCCCGATCGGCATATGTTCTGTATATTTAGGACCTTTCTCCTCTACAACTCCATGACCCCAAATTGGCGCTTCCATCCAACGATTCATCGTCACTTCAGCTAGACGTTTTCTAACAACTTCAGAACTTCGACGAACGCCACTAATCACCCGATCCCATGCTGTTTGCATTAGCTCGATCAGTTGAGGCGCAATCATGCCTATCACAACGCTGAGTAGACCTACGATCAGTTGAATGTACCAACCAAAATTAGTCAACAACCAAGAGGCGATCGGCACGGCAACCAGACAAACAATTGTCGAGCGAGAGCCAGAACCTACGACCATTGCCGCACCTCCGATCGTGCCAATCCAACGCCATTTTTTATTTGCTTCTTGACTGGATAAAAAGAAATAAATATTTCCAATAATACCTAAATTATTCGCAAAGTTAGCAAACAAACGTAAACGAAATTGTCGAGCTTCACCAAAGTCTCCACCAACATCAAATAAATTAACAGTATAAAAACTGGCGGAGCCGCGAAATGCAACTAGGGGAGAAACATAAGAAAAGCTCGGTATACGTAATAAATACATGAAATAACAGAGCGTCGCTAAAATTAAGCTCTGCAAGCACAGAATACAAGCAGCTCGATAAATGACTTGCGGACGAATTTTTAGGCATCCAGCTAAAGGAAATAATGCCATTAAAGCCCAACTTCGCGCCCAGTTGTTGACTGTGGTAAAAATAAACTTTGGTATCCCTAGATCGAAGTCCATATGGGACATAAAGATTGTTAGCTCTATGAATAACATGCCAACAATCCATATCCATACAGATAGCGGAATGCTAATTTTTTCTGACTCTGGTGTGTCTTTTGTTTGGAACCACCATCTTTTAAAGACACACCCTGCCAAGAGAAATCCCAGTGCTGGAATCCAAACGAGTTGCGCTCCCAGAAAATAAATGGGATACGTCAGAATTATGGTATACCAAACCAATTTTTCCTCAAAGTTTTGAGGTTTAACGCTCATAGGATTTTTCTTAAGGGAGCAGGGAGCAGGGAGCAGGGAGCAGGGAGTAGGGAGCGAGCGATATTAATTGCGAATTCTCCCCATGCACTACTTTCTTAACCCTCCATAATCCGATGATGGGTCTTGCGTTCTAGTTCTAGCATCGTCATCCGTCTTTGTCGCAGCCAGAATGCGAGTATACCTGCGCTGACAAATAGAGAACCGCCAGTTGCGCCAAGTAAAATAAACATCCTTTTTGGCGAACTCGGAGATTTTGGCAAGTTCGGTTCTGCCACAATTTGTAGTAAGGGATAGGAACCAAAGGCGTTTGACCTAATGATATCTAAGTTGGCAAGAGTAGAAGAGAACACTGCTTCAGATACCTGTAATTCACGCCTGAGAGCTTCTAAAGTCGTTTCTTTTTGCGATAAAGTACGGAGGCGGTTTTCTAATTGCAAGATTTGCTGTTCGGTTTCTTTGGCTTGAGATTGCAAGCCGCGATTCTCGGCTTGAGCATCGACGAGCGCTTGGAAGAGGTTTTCTCGCGCCGAACCGTTACTGGTGTTAAGGTTGAGTTGTTGAATGAGATCTTGGCTGACTGGTCGTCCGAGTAACGACTCGCTACGGACAAGCATTGCTTTAGCTGCTGCGTCGCGCTTGTTTTGCTCTGCCACAATCGTAGGATGATCGGGTAAAAATCTGGCGCTCAGCGTCACCAAATTGGCGCTAGTTTCACTGTAGTTTTTTAAGTTTTGCTGAAATATTTGATCTGTTTGCAACACGAAGGCATTAGCAGCATCCTGTTCCGAAAGGTTTAAATTAGCTGCCAGTTGTTGTAAGCGAGAACTCGATTGTTGTTGTTGAGCGACAATCTCGGCTCGTTGTTTGCGTAAAGCTTCAATATTGTCAGAGAGAGCTTTGAGCTGATCGCTAGAGTTCAAGCCAGAGATTGCTTTGTAGTCGGAAAGCCGCTTTTGAGCCATTTCTAGCTTGCGCTGGGAAGAACTTAAAGCAGATTGGAAACTGGCATCGCGTTGAATGAATTCTTGGACTCTGAGTTCGTTGACTCTTGCCTGGATTGCTCGGTAAAGAGCGTAAGACTTATCCCGTGCTTCTTCAGGATTGTCTCCTGTCATTTGAAATTCGATAATGCTAGTACTGTCGCCGATCCTGACTTTAGGTTTGCCAAACTCTTGAGGAGTCATATCCATTTGAGTGGCAGCAATCTGAATTACGGCATCGCTTTCTGCGAGAAATTTATAATTCTGTCTGGGATCTTGAGTACTAATGCTGTAGGGAGAGGAGCTGTCTAAAGAAGTCTGTCCGATCTCTGGAAGGGATACTCTAGCTTGAGCAGCAGTTCCTGGGACGTTAACAGCCCATCCACTCATATAGGTTGGTGCTTTAAGCTTTAAATACGCTAAAGCCGAACACCAAATGGCAGCATTAGCCAATATACCAATCAGTAAATAGGGAGACCAATGGACTTGCTGTAGTCTTGACTTGGGAAACGGGCGAGAAATTGTCACGGATTCAGTCATTCAGCAATCCTCCTAGCAGATGTTTCAACTGATACATTTTTTACAAAAATAACTAGCTGCTGCGCAAACTTTAACTATAAAAATTACTCCGTCTCAACCTCTCGCCTGTATTTCATTACACCTACTCTAAAAACATAATTTCTCAGTCCTGGGTATGAATGTGAACTAATACTAAATAGTTCCAATCGATCTGCCAGCCAGCCAAGTGTTGCCTCAGATTATAGACTAACTCCTAATTTCTCTGGCAGTTACAAATCTTAATTTACAGTGAAATCTGATTTTGTGACTAAAAGCGCGAAAATCACCTAAATTTTCCCTGGATTTAGTAGTTTCTTTATCCTAGTTGAAGCGGGTTAGGAGGACAGGAGTATAGATCTCTCCTGTGAAAGGTCAAGCGATACGGAGTATATTTGACAACATAGATTGCCATAAAAAAGTCGCTCTCAATTAGCAAATTTTTATTGAATGCCCGATTTGAAAAGCATTTACTGAGGCGATCGCCACTAAATTGCTAAAGAAAAACGACGAGAAAATTTAAGTGTTGTTTATGACTTAATTTGTATCAGGCTTAGAAAGAGCTGGCGAATAGGTGACAACTGAGCGTTGACGCTGGAAAGAAAGAGCGCCATCCTGACAATCGACTTGAATAGTGTCGCCTTCGGTAAAAGTCCCCTCTAATAATTTAGTTGCCAGAGGATTTTCTAGGTAGCGCTGGATGGCTCGTTTGAGGGGACGAGCACCATATACGGGGTCATAGCCGATATCTACCAAGTAATCTTGAGCTGCTGACGATAGCACGATGCCAATTTTTTGCTCGTCGAGCAGTCTTTGGACTCGTTTGAGCTGAATACTGACGATTTGCCGTAACTGGCTGCGATCGAGGGGGTGGAAAATAATCAGGTCATCGACGCGGTTGAGAAATTCGGGGCGGAAGTGCGATCGCAGTGCCTCTAAAACTTGCCGTTGTACCTGTTCGTAGTCGGTATCATCTCCAGATAAATCGAGAATGCGATCGCTACCGATATTACTCGTCATGACGATCACCGTGTTGCGGCAGTCAATGACTCTACCCTGAGAATCCGTAATTCGTCCGTCATCCAACACTTGAAGCAGAATATTAAATACATCTGGGTGGGCTTTTTCCACCTCATCTAGCAACACCACAGAATAGGGACGACGACGGATCGCTTCTGAGAGTTGCCCTCCTTCTTCGTAACCAACGTAACCAGGAGGCGCACCCACTAGGCGGGAAACCGAATGTTTTTCCATGTATTCGGACATGTCCAAGCGGACTAAAGCATCGTCGGCATCAAATAAAAACTGTGCCAATGCTCGCGCTAATTCTGTTTTACCTACTCCTGTCGGACCCATGAACAAGAAAGAACCGATGGGACGACCGGGATCTTTCATCCCTGCCCGAGCGCGGCGAATAGCTGCTGCTACAGCCGATACAGCCTCAGATTGACCGACTACCCTAGCGTGGAGGTGGCTTTCGAGTTGGAGTAATTTCTGGCGTTCTGACTCTAACAGGCGATTGATTGGAATACCCGTCCACTTAGCAACGATCTCGGCAATATCAGCTTCGGAGACTTCTTCTCGCAACAGTGTAGAACCCTGGCTTTGAATTTCTATTAGTAGAGTTTCTTTCGCTTCGCGATCGCGCTGTACTCCTTCTAGTTGCCCGTATTTCAGCCGTGCTGCCGTGTTGAGATCGTAGGCGCGTTCTGCCTGTTCGATCTGTACCCGCAAAGATTCTTCTTCTTTTTTCAAAGCACCGATCGCATCGAGGATCTGTTTTTCACCCTGCCACTGAGAGTTTAATTCCTGTTGTTTTTGCGTTAATGTAGAAATTTCTTGCTCGATCCGTTCCAAGCGTTCTTTGGTAATGGCGGCGCGTTGGTCTTCACCTGCGATCGAGAGTTTTTCCATCTCTAGCTGCATTAAACGGCGATCGATGATTTCTAGTTCTGTCGGCTTAGAAGTGATCTCCATTTTCAATTGGGCAGCAGCTTCATCGACGAGATCGATCGCCTTATCGGGTAAAAAGCGATCGGTGATGTAGCGGTGAGACAGAGTCGCTGCTGCAACCAAAGCAGAATCAGTAATTTTGACGCTGTGATGCGCTTCGTAGCGTTCTTTCAAGCCTCGGAGAATCGAAATTGTCGTTTCTACCGAGGGTTGATCGACAAAGACTTGTTGGAAGCGGCGTTCTAAGGCTGCGTCTTTTTCAATATACTTGCGGTACTCATCTAAAGTCGTCGCGCCAATACAGCGTAACTCTCCTCGTGCCAGCATTGGTTTGAGTAAGTTTCCCGCGTCCATTGCGCCTTGAGTCGTGCCACCCGCACCGACAACGGTGTGTAATTCGTCAATAAATAAGACGATTTGTCCGTTTGATTCGGTAACTTCCCGTAATACAGCACGCAAACGGTCTTCAAATTCACCGCGATATTTTGCCCCAGCGATCAAGCTACCCATGTCGAGAGTAATGAGCTGCCTGTTCTTGAGGGATTCAGGGACATCGCCTTTGATAATTCTTTGCGCCAACCCTTCCGCGATCGCAGTTTTCCCCACACCAGGTTCGCCAATCAAAACAGGATTATTCTTCGTGCGGCGAGACAATACCTGAATCACGCGCCGCACCTCATCGTCTCTACCAATGACGGGATCGAGCTTGCCAACTTTTGCCTGTTCCGTCAGGTCGCGCCCAAATTTTTCTAAAGCTTCGTAGCGTGCTTCGGGAGTTCGGTCTATGACCTTTTGATTGCCACGAATCGCCTTAATTGCCGCTTCTAGCTTTGCCGTATCGAGATTGAAGCCTTTACACACCCTACGCCCGATCCGTTCGTCCTCCCCAAATGCTATCAGCAGGTGTTCGACTGAAACGTGTTGGTCTTGCCAGTTCGTTCTAATCGCATCTGTCCGGTCGAGCATCAGATCCAAATTTCGACCCAAATAAAGCTGACTGCTTTTACCCACTTTCGGCTGTCGCTTGGCAAAAGCTTCAAGCTGCTGTGCTATTGCTGCGGGATCGACACCAGCTTTAGTCAGAATCCGATTAGCTAGCCCTTTTGGTTGTTCTAAAAATGCGATCGCGAGGTGTTCGACCTCCAGTTGTTGTTGCTGAAAACGTTGAACCATCAAATCCTGAGAATTGACGATCGCTTCCCAGGCTTCTTCGGTGAACTTGTTAGGGTCGGTGGGCTGCATTTTGACGATTTTAGATTTGCGATTTTAGATTTGCGACTGACTACTTAGATTAAAAAGAAAATACCATCTGGTGCTAGTATTGCGATCGCTATTAGCCTATCCTATTTTGGGAGTCGGGAGTGGGAGAGTGGGAGTTGGAATGTTTTTCTCCTCTGCTCCCTTGTCTCCCTTGTCCTCCTTGTCACAATTTTGAGTTTTGAATCAACCTACTGTGACACTAACTCCTTCTGGGGAGTAGCAGATTCTCTAGAACTGAGTTGGATCAACTCTACTTTGTAGCCGTCGGGGTCTTCAACAAAAGCAATAACTGTAGAACCATGCTTCATCGGTCCCGGTTCTCGTACTACTTTACCCCCACGGGCTTTAATTTCTTCACAAGTGCCGTAAATGTCATCAACGCCGATCGCGATATGACCGTAAGCATCACCTAAGTTGTACTTTTCCGTGTCCCAATTGTGGGTGAGTTCGAGAACGGTGTGGTCTGCCTCGTCACCATAGCCTACAAAAGCCAGGGTAAACTTACCACCTGGATAGTCTTTCTGGCGCAGCAACTTCATGCCCAAAAGTTCGCAGTAAAACTTGAGAGATGCTTCCAAGTTACCGACGCGAAGCATTGTGTGTAGTAATCGCATTAAGTGACTCCAAATTTCAGCATCGATCTCTATTCTAGGGAATGGGGAGTCGGGAGTTGGGAGTCGGGAGTTGGGAGTCGGGAGTTGGGAGTCGGGAGTCGGGAGTCGGGAGTCGGAGAGTGGGAGTTGGGGGAAAAAGGGGACAAGGAAGACAAGGGGGAATAAAGACAAATGACAAATGATAATCAACAGAAAACCAATTTCGTGTTGAATGATCCTTAACATCGTACCCATCAGCCTGTAAAATTCCTATCCTGACTCAAATGAAGTGAGTAGTGAGTAGTCAGTAGTGTATTCCCCCTGCTCCCTGCTCCCTGACAACTAATAACTGATAACTGAAAAAGGAGCTACGCAGCATGATCGATACAATAGACAGCGCTATAGACAACATTATTGCTAGAGAAATTCTCGATTCGCGAGGTCGCCCTACTGTTGAGGCGGAAGTACATTTAATTGGGGGAGTGGTGGGACTCGCCCAAGTTCCCAGTGGGGCTTCTACAGGCACTTTTGAGGCGCACGAACTTCGAGATGATGACAAGAGCCGTTATGGGGGCAAAGGGGTACTCAAGGCTGTGGAAAATGTCAATTTGACGATCGCCCCACAACTATCTCAAATGGATGTCTTGAATCAAGAAGCCCTCGATCGCGCCATGATTGCTCTAGATGGCTCTCCAAATAAAGCCAACCTGGGAGCAAATGCGATTTTATCGGTGTCTTTGGCGGCGGCGAAGGCAGGAGCGGAGTTACTTGGAATTCCTTTGTATCGCTATCTGGGGGGTCCTTTAGCAAACGTGCTACCCGTACCGTTGATGAACGTGATCAATGGTGGCGCTCACGCAGCAAATAATATCGATTTTCAAGAATTCATGATCGTTCCGATTGGTGCGTCTTCGTTTCGAGAGGCACTACGTTGGGGGGCGGAAGTTTTTGCCGCTTTGAGTAAGGTATTGGACGACAAAGGATTGCTCACTGGTGTGGGAGATGAAGGCGGTTTTGCGCCTAATTTGGAGTCGAATCAGGTAGCTCTAGAAATACTAATGAGCGCGATCGCCAAAGCTGGATATAAACCTGGGGAGGAAGTCGCATTAGCCTTAGACGTGGCTGCCAGCGAGTTTTATAAAGACGGGCAGTATGTCTATGACGGTGCAGCTCATGCACCTACAGAGTTTATCGAGTATTTGGCTAAACTAGTCGGTGAATACCCCATTGTCTCGATTGAAGATGGGTTGCATGAGGAAGATTGGCAGCACTGGCAGCTGTTAACTGAAAAAATTGGCGATCGCGTTCAACTTGTCGGAGACGATCTATTTGTGACTAATGCCACCCGCCTACAAAAAGGAATCGAAACCAGGGCAGGAAATGCCATCTTGATCAAGCTGAATCAAATTGGTTCGCTGACAGAAACTTTAGAAACCATCGATCTAGCTACCCGTAACGGTTTTCGCTCGATTATCAGCCATCGTTCGGGAGAAACAGAAGACACGACGATCGCTGACTTAGCTGTAGCAACTCGTGCAGGTCAGATCAAGACCGGTTCTCTCTGTCGTAGCGAACGGGTAGCAAAATATAACCGCCTATTGCGTATTGAAGACGAACTTGGCGATCGCGCTGTTTATGCTGGAACTGTGAAGATGGGACCAAAGTAGATATTGGTTGACGGTTGACAGGTAACCGTCAACTGTCAACGTCAACCAAGAATTAAGGATAAAACCCTAACTTAGGTAATCCCAAACTCTCGTCCCAACCCATCATGATGTTGAGGCATTGAATTGCTTGTCCGGCTTGTCCTTTGATCAAGTTATCGATCGCTGACAAGACGATGACTCTACCGGTACGGGGATCGGTTTCGATGCCGATGTAGCAGAGATTGCTGCCGCACGCCCACTTAGTTTGGGGATAGATGCCACTGTCGCAAATTGTTACCCAAGGACAATTGCGATAAAAAGCTCTGTAGATGGTAATTAAATCTTCTCTGACTAACCCAGGATCGCGCAGAGTGGCGTAGACGGTGGCGAGGATACCGCGTACCATCGGGACTAAGTGAGGAGTAAATTGCACTAAGACTTGATGTCCAGCCAAATCGCTGCAAACCTGCTCGATTTCTGGCGTATGACGGTGACGGGCAACGCCATAAGCAGCAAAGGAGTTATCTGCTTCTGCAAGCAACAGTCCAGTTTTTGCCTGTCTACCACCCCCAGACGTGCCAGATTTTGCATCGACGATCGCAGTTTCAGGAACGATCAAGCCTTGTTTTAGTAGGGGTGCAAGTGCTAGTAGGCTAGCGGTGGGATAACAACCAGGACAACCGATCAGTTGGCTTTCGGCAATGCGATCGCGATACAGTTCTGGTAAGCCATAAACTGCTTTTGTTGCCACAGCTATGTCTTGCCGCTGTTTGCCGTACCAGATTTGATAAGTTTCTAAATCGCTAAATCTATAGTCGGCAGATAAATCGAGAACTTTACAACCTTTATCGACCAGCTGAGGAGCCATATCGCAAGCAAAACCATTGGGGAGTGAGAGAAAGACTACCTCACACCTTGCTGCGATCGCTTCTGAATCGACAGATTCGATTGGCTGCGCTACCCGATGAGCTAGGTGGGGATATATATCAGCAAACGATTTGCCAGCACTGCTATCGCCACCCAAGTAGACGAGTTCTACTTCAGGATGATCCATTAACAACCTGACTAATTGCACCCCGCCATAGCCTGACGCGCCAACAATTCCTACCGATACGCGCCCTTCTTTACCCATGACAATCAATCCTGATGAAATACATTTTTATGACTCGATTGCGATCGGGCTTTGACAATTGGCGATCGCCAACTGCTCGTAGCCTCTGAAATGGATTTGTAAACTAGGAAAAAAATTAACTTTCGCTGCATTGTAGTACTAAAAGGGAAATCTCGTTGCAACAATTTTTTCAAATCTTGACGTGAGCCGTGGGGTGAGTTATCAGTTATGCCAATATAATCGCGTCGTGGTGCAAGAAAGGGTGTAGGGTGACAGTGACCAGTGACCAGTGACCAGTGACCAGTGAAGAAAGGATGCGGGGTGTGGGGTGTGGGGTGTGGGGTCTGCTGCGTGGTAAGTCAATTCTCTCCCTCAGCTCCCCCAGCTCTCTTCCTCCCTCAGCTCCCGATCTCTCCCTCAGCTCTCTACTCTGTTCCCTTCTCCCCTGCTCCCTACTCCCTGCTCCCTTTCAAATTTCCTGTAGCAGTTTTTGCGGATCGACTTGCGCAGCCATTGCTTGCTTTTTTAATTCAATTGCTTTTAATTCGTCTAATTGCCTGAGAATCTTCTCACTCACATTTTCTGGTAGTACTTGAGCAATACGTGAGGTTTCGTATTCTATAGAAATCATTCTAATAATTTGATAATACCCATCTAACAATTCTTCTGCTAATTTAATTTGTTGCGCGATCTTATTGATGCCTTTGCTCGTAATTTCAATTTGACGACCGTATAACTCTTGTTGCGCACTTAACATTTTTTGTTGTAAATTCTTTAACCGCCGAATCAGCTTTTTATTAGCATTTAACTCTTGCTGTAACTTGAGAGTCTGTTGCTCCATTTCATATTTTTGCAATAGCAATTGCTGCTCGGAGGTGAGCCTACCTAACTCTTGGCGATCGCGTTCTTTGAGTCTTTGGCGCATAGTTACGTAGGTTCCTATTCCCGCTGCTGTAGGTGCAGCCGCAGCCAATAGCAGTCTATTGGTTGTAGGATTTAGAATGCATAACGGTACGGTAATGGCTAGAGCAAACTTACTGATATTAAAGGCTAAAGATTTTGCTCGTGTCCCTGGTTTTCTTAAAAGGTAACTTTCGCCCGTACTCGAATTTTCTAACCACAACAAATCTTTTAAGACCTTCCCTTGCATCAGATAAAGCAAAAGTAATTTGTCTCCAGCTACAGCTGATATCTTTTCCTCTCGTCCTAAAGTGGAAAAGTCTAGTGCTTGAAGCTTATTATTTTTGTCTGGAGTACCTACATCATATAACCGCAATTGATAAATGCGTCTGTATTCTGGTTGCTTGTTATATTTACTGCGATACCATGATTCTAGGTATGAATTAAAGCTAGCAACTTCGCTGCGTACTAAAGCATATCTATAGTCACACCTGGGACATATACTTTCGAGAAAGTCTTCATCGCATTCTTCAAAGTTGGGAAAATAAACAGAATGACGACAAGCCGGACAGGAAATTTGCAGTGTCATGGAAGGGACTAGGGGCGATCGTGAGAGCTGAAGGGGCTGTAGGGCAGAACTCTTTTTGAAGCATGAGGATTGAAAAAGGCTGAGGGAAAAATCCTTCTTTTTCTGCAAAAAAAGTCTAGCCTCTAGCCCTTAATCCCTCGATCCTAACCCCCAGTCCCTCCAGAGAGGTTGCTGGGATGGCAGTTGAGTTAATAAAGTTGATGAACTGTTGTACGAGTTCGGGACTGCGCCATCCTCGATTAGTTTCTGTAACCAAAACTTTTAATGCTTCTTCCTGAGACAGCGCTCGTTTGTATGGGCGATCGCTAGTCAGAGCATCATAAATATCAATAATTTGAAATACTTGAGCGAGATAAGGAATTTGGTCTCCAACCAGCTGATAGGGATAACCAGAGCCATCCCAACGCTCGTGATGGTGCAAAACAATCGGAATCACTCCTCGCATCGTCCGCAGGGGTTGACAGATTCTCTCACCAATCAAAACGTGCTGTCGCATCACTTCCCACTCTTTGGAAGTTAGTTTTCCAGTCTTCAGCAGCACGGCATCGGGAATGCCAACTTTACCAATATCGTGTAAATAACTACCCCACATCAAATCTCGTCTCTGAGCGCGGGACAGATTGAGATAGCCACCGAAAGCATCGCTCAAGTTTACCAAGCGTTCGCAGTGATCGCCAGTATTGGGATCGCGGCTTTCCACTGCTCTAGCAATGGAAAATAACACCTGCGAAGCATGATCTAAATCTTCATTCAAACGCTTTTGACGCACCAAGGATTTGACGCGGGCAGCTAATTCCAGGCGATCGAAAGGTTTGCTTAAAAAATCATCCCCCCCAGCTTCAATCCCACGAATTCTAGCTTGTCTATCGTTTAAAGCTGTGATGAAAATGACTGGAATCAGCCTTGTCTGTTCGTCCTGCTTCAGTTGGCAACAAACTTCAAATCCATCCATTTCTGGCATCATGACATCCAGTAGGATGAGATCCGGTTGACCTTGACTGACGGACGCTAGCGCTGACGAGCCACTATCTGCCTCTAAAACTTCGTACCCCTCTACCGAGAGAATAGCTACAGCCGTCATACGACTAGCTGGATGGTCGTCAACTACCAGGATTTTAGGCGGAGCTAGATCGAAGCTGTTCACTCAATATACCTGTATTATTATCTACAATCTGAAGTCTGTGTGAAGTCTGTTGGAAGGACAGCAAGCTGGACGGAATAATTCGCCAAAAGTCACAGACTTATCAGTGAGATTGTGTCATTTTGTCAAAAAATACCTGGATTTTACCGGAAAAGTTTTAATAAATTAACTCAACTTTATCTTTGAGGCACTAGCCACATACGACTAATTCTACCTCCGCGTTCGCAACTTCTGCTTTCACATTTTGCTTTCACAACATACAGCACTTTTCTCAACTACTAATTCTTACCATTCTAAAATGGTAGGTGAGAAAAGACTCAGTAGATACCAGTTTTTGAACCGTTTACAGTCGCGCATTCGCAAGTCAGGAGACAGTTGACGGTTGATGGTTGTTGCTCCTGAAGCTCCCCTACTCCCGACTCCCTGCTCCCCTGCTCCCGACTCCCGACTCCCTGCTCCCGACTCAATGCTCATCACCTAAACAAATACCCAAACCACGGGCAGTTTTGACCAGTGTACCGTGAGGATTGACTGCGCGGTATTGGGCGATCGCCTCGGGAATGGGAACGCTGACAACTTGACGTTTTTGCCACGTTACCATTCGGTCGTACTGTGCTTCGGCGATCAAGTCGACAGCCGCAACACCAAAAGCAGAGGCAATTACCCGTTCTAGTGGCGACGGCGTACCACCTCGTTGAACGTGTCCTAGTACTGTGACTCGCGTTTCTGCTCCTATCCGAGTGCAAATTTCGTCAGCTAAATATTGACCGATGCCACCATAGCGACATTGTCCCAAGCGATCGGTGGACATGACGCATACACCTGTTTCCGTCCGCACCGCTTCCGATACGACGACGAGAGAATAATTTTTCCCCTGTTCTTGTCTTTCTTTAATCGTGTAACAGACGCGCTCGACAGTATAAGGAATTTCTGGGACTAAAATCACATCAGCACCACCAGCAATCCCCGCACTGATGGCGATATGTCCCGCATCGCGTCCCATGACTTCTAAAATCATCACCCGGGAATGACTGGCAGCCGTAAAATGCAACCGATCTAAAGCTTCAGTGGCGATACTTACGGCAGTATCAAAACCGATTGAAAGTTCGGTTACGCCGACATCATTGTCAATTGTTTTAGGAATTGCCACCAGGTTGAGATTTCCTTGTTGGGCAAGGCGACGTAAAATCGCCATACTACCGTCGCCACCAATGCCAATCATGGCATCCAAGCCTAATTGGTAGTAGCCTGCGATAATGTCTTCCGAGCGATCGCGGATAGTCCCGTCTGGCATCGGAAAAGCAAAAGGATCGCCTTTATTGGTCGTTCCTAAAATTGTCCCACCAGCTACGAGCAATCCATCAACTTTATCAATTTCCAAGGCGATCGCTTGTGGTGGTTGAGCCATCAATCCTAAAGTGGCTTGTCGAATTCCAAATACCTCCCAGCCATAAGTACCGACAGCGCGATGCACTACGGCACGAATCGCGGCATTCAAACCCGCACAATCTCCACCACTGGTTAAAATTCCAATTCGTTTCATTCAGTTATCAGTTGTCAGTTGTCAGTTGTCAGTGAAGCAAGGGAGCAGGGAGCAGAGAGCAGGGAGCAGGGGAAAGAGAGAGTTGCCCAGCTGAGGGAGAGTCGCCCAGCTGAGGGAGAGAATTGACTCACTACGCACCACACCCCACATCCCGCACCCTATACCCCACACCCCGCACGCCCACAGCACGCACCACTCTACCAAAGCAGTACATTAGACTGAAACAGGTAGCATCGATCTTAATTACAATTTGATTTTAGATTTCTTTATTTTTTGCAATATTCAGCTAGTTCTACGCAGTGATTACTTCAGATAACGATTCTTTTGATTTTTCGGATGCATTAACTATTCCCCAAGCCCCGCCTGGTTATAAATCAGGCTTTATTGGGATTATCGGTCGTCCTAATGTTGGTAAATCGACGTTGATGAATCAACTTGTGGGGCAAAAAATTGCCATTACTTCTCCAGTCGCGCAGACAACGCGCAACCGCTTGCGAGGAATTTTGACCACACCCGCCGCTCAATTTATTTTTGTCGATACGCCAGGAATTCATAAACCCCATCATCAGTTGGGAGAAGTGTTAGTCAAGAATGCTCAGATTGCCATTGATTCTGTCGATGTAGTGTTGTTTGTGGTAGATGGTTCTCAAGTTGCTGGGGGAGGCGATCGCTTTATTATCGAGTTGCTAACTCAGACGCAAACTCCTGTAATTCTGGGGCTGAACAAAATCGACCAGCGATCGACCAACATTGAAGATTTGGATCGTTCTTACCAAGAAATAGCTAAATCTTACCAATGGCAGATGCTAAAATTTTCGGCTCTCAATGGTGAGGGATTAGAAGCATTGCAACAGGCAATTGTGGAATGTTTGGAGCCTGGTCCTTATTATTATCCTCCCGACTTAGTTACAGACCAGCCAGAACGTTTTATCATGGGAGAATTAATTCGCGAACAAATTTTATTGCTAACACGGGATGAAGTTCCTCACTCAGTGGCAATTACCATTGACAAAGTAGAGGAGGCTCCTAATATTACCCGTGTATTTGCGACTATTCATATCGAGCGAGATTCTCAAAAAGGAATTCTGATCGGTAAGGGAGGAGCAATGCTCAAAGCGATCGGTAGCGCTGCTCGCGAACAAATTCAAAAGCTAATCGCAGGGAAAGTTTATTTAGAACTATTTGTAAAAGTACAACCAAAATGGAGGCAATCTCGGCTCAGACTATCAGAATTTGGTTACAAAGTAGAAGAATAGTTGGTAATAGGTAATGGGTAATTGGTAGTTGCTCCCTTGCCCCTCTTGTCTCTCTTGTCCCTTCCTGCTCCCTGCTCCCTGCTCCGTGATAACTGAAAAAATGGTTGAAAAATCTAATCGAACTCCAATCAATAAGAACAAAGATGTTGTCCTGTTAATTAAAGGATTAATTATTGGCAAAGTTCTGACCTTGCTGGTTATTGGTGGTTTGTTGTGGTGGCTAAAACCTCAATTGTGGAGCAGCGCTACTGCTACAAATCAAACTTCAGAAAATCCAGTAGCAACAACCAATGGTTCTACCTACGATCGCATAACAGGCGTACCATCGGGTACGTTTAAGTATGGTGGTAGTGCTGCATGGATACCAATCCGTCAAGTCGTTGACGCTCAGATTCAGCAAGCACGCCCAGAACTTCAATTGCGCTATATCCAGCCGCCTAATGGTAATTTGAGTTCTAGTGTAGGGATACGGATGCTGCTCGACGGGAAATTAGATTTTGCTCACTCCTCTCGTCCGCTAACAGCAGCAGAAAAAGCACTGGCACAAAAGCAAGGATTGACCCTGGCAGAAATTCCAATTGCGGTGGATGGGGTCGCCGCCGTCGTTCATCCCTCTTTGCAAATCTCTGGTTTAACCGTAGAGCAGTTGCAGCAAATTTATCAAGGCAAAATTACCAACTGGAGTCAGTTAGGTGGGAAAAACTTGCCAATTGTTCCATACACTCGTCATCCTCAAGATGGTAGTCCCGCCGCGATCTTTTCTACGTCAGAGCAAACTTTTGGGACGAACGTGCGCTCTGCCAACTCTACAACAGCTGCCTTGCGTCTAGTTAACCAGACTCCAGGTGCAATCTATTATGCTTCTGCTCGTGCGGTCGTGCATCAATGCGGGGTCAAACCAATTCCCTTGGGAGAGAATAGCGATCGCTTCGTCGCTCCCTATCGCGAACCGCTATCCCAGCCTTGCCCTAATCAGCGTCATCAACCAAACTTAGCAGCTTTTGCTGATGGCAGCTATCCCCTAACTCGTAATTTATACGCGATCGTCAAGCAAGATGGAGGTAAGGCACAACAAGCAGGAGAAGCTTACACCAAACTCCTACTTTCTGACCAAGGACAACAAGCTCTCAGAGAAGCTGGTTTCGTACAAGCAGCAGCCTCTACTGCGCAAAATAAACCAGCTAACTAATAAATTTTTAATTGCGAATTGGGTACGGGCGGGTTTTGACCCGAGATTTGCTGATGAGGTTACGAGTCTATCGGCTAAACCCGCCCCTACGACTTCTGATTTCCGTCGGGGCGGGTTTTGACCCGAGATTTGCTGATGAGGTTACGAGTCTATCGGCTAAACTCGCCCCTACGACTTCTGACTTTTGAATTTCCTAATCCAGTTCTCGCCTTCCTTCCAAAGCTCTTGCTAACGTCACCTCGTCGGCGTATTCTAAATCGCCGCCTACGGGTAAACCAAAGGCAATTCGCGTCACTTTAGTGAATGGTTTGAGGAGTTGACCGACATACAGTGTTGTCGTCTCTCCTTCCACGCTGGGACCAATTGCTAAAATCACTTCCTTGGGTTGTTGTTGACTCACCCTTTGTACCAGCGATTGAACTGTTAACTGTTCGGGTCCGATCCCATCCATCGGTGAAATGACTCCCCCCAAAACGTGATACTTGCCGTGATATTCCCTAGTTTTTTCCAAAGCAATCACGTCACGGGAGTCAGCCACAACACAAATTGTATTATTGTCGCGGTTAGAGTTACGGCAGATTTCGCAAACGGGTTCTGCCGAGAGATGAAAGCAAACCTTGCACAAACCTACTTGCTTTTTTGCTTCTAACAAAGCCTGTGCTAAAGCTTCAACTTCTGCTTCTGGACGCTTCAAAATATGTAAAGCAAGGCGCTGAGCGGTCTTGGGACCCACTCCTGGCAAGCGCTGCAACTGCTCGATCAAACGAGCCAAAGGACGTGCGTAAACCGTGATCTTATCTCCTGCGATCGCTTCTTTATTTTAACAGGGAGTCGGGAGTCGGGAGTCGCGACTAGCAACCAACAACTCATGACCCATTACCAATTACCAATTACCAACACGATTTAAGATGTAAATGAGCTTTCAGCCCCCCAGTTAAATTTATGGAATTAGCAACTACTAATCTTCCCAGCAGCGATCTCGATGCCTTTTGGATGCCGTTTACAGCTAACCGTCAGTTTAAGGCTAGTCCCCGTTTGTTAGTGGCGGCTGAGGGGATGTATTACACTACAGCTGATGGTCGGCAGATAATTGATGGTACGGCAGGGTTATGGTGCGTCAATGCGGGTCACGGTCGCCGAGAAATTGCCGATGCGGTACAAAAACAGGTGATGCAATTGGATTTTGCTCCGACGTTTCAAATGGGACATCCAGCACCGTTTGAATTGGCAACACGGCTAGTAGAACTGTTACCTGGAGACTTGAATCGCGTCTTTTTCACCAATTCTGGTTCGGAATCTGTCGATACAGCTTTGAAAATTGCGATCGCCTATCATCGGCTGAAAGGTCAAGGGGCGCGGCAAAGACTAATTGGTAGAGAACGCGGCTATCACGGGGTAAATTTTGGTGGTACGGCGGTGGGAGGCACGGGAGCAAACCGCAAGTTATTCGGCAACATCGTAACTGGAATCGATCATTTATCCCACACCCATAATTTAGAACATAACGCCTTTACTCGCGGACAACCTAAATGGGGAGAGCATTTAGCTAACGAGTTAGAGCGATTGGTCGCGTTACACGATGCCTCAACCGTTGCTGCTGTGATTGTCGAACCAGTTGCAGGATCGACGGGAGTTTTGCTGCCACCAATTGGTTATTTACAAAAACTGCGCCAAATTTGCGATAAACACGGCATTTTACTGATTTTTGATGAAGTGATTACGGGTTTTGGGCGTTTGGGTAAGCCATTTGCTGCCGATTATTTTGGAGTCATACCAGACATAATTACGGTGGCGAAAGGAATTACCAACGCGACTGTGCCGATGGGAGCGGTATTCGTGCGCGAGGAAATCTACCAAACCTTTATTGAGGGAATAGAAAACGGGATTGAATTTTTCCACGGCTACACCTACTCCGGTCATCCCGTCGCCTGTGCTGCGTCTCTGGCTACGTTAGATATATACAAAAAAGAAGGATTGCTGACTCGCGTATCAGAAATTGCGGCTTACTGGGAAGATGCCGTCCACAGTTTGCGCAGTTTACCCCATGTTATCGATTTACGGAATTTGGGATTGGTAGGAGCGATCGAACTAGAATCAATTCCAGGCAAACCAGGAGCAAGGGGATATGAAACTTTTGTCCGTTGCTATCAACAAGGAGCATTAGTCAGGGCAGCGGGAGATAATATTGCGCTATCGCCACCGTTGATTATTGAGAAGCAGCATATTGATGAATTGTTTGGCGTGGTAACGGACGTGTTAAAGCACTTAGCATGAGTTGTTGGTTGTTGGTCGTTGGTCGTTGGTCGAGCGATGATTTCAAAAGTTGTCAATGAGGGATTTACCTAATGCAGGAGTTTCTTGTAGGTGTTATGAGCTAAGTTAGCTAGCAACTACAAGACTCACCTTGAGATTTGTTAGCAGAGTTCGATGACGCAAGATTTTTCACAAGACTTTGGTTCTTTTGAGGACGCGATCTGGCTGAACTGCGCTCATCAAGGGGCATTACCACTTGTTTCGGCTCATGAAGCTTATGAAGCAATTACTTGGAAAATTACACCTCAACTCTTAACGACAGAACGCTATTGAAGCTTACGATAATAAACTTATTACGAGACTGCTCGAAGGGCTTGATATGAGAAAATATAATTTGCTGAGTCCACGAGAAGGTACAGCAAGATCTACACTAGTTTTTGTTTCTCACAAACAGCCAGAGCGCAACAGTGAAGTTTATGAAAAGCTTTACAAGCAAAACATATTTGTTGCCTATCGAGCGGGTAAGTTGCGGTTTTCGCCACATTTTTATAACACTTATGACAACATAGATCGAGCTTTATCCGTTTTAAACGCTGTTTAACAATGTATTAAAAAAATCAACCAGGTTAGATAAATTTAATCTGATTCGTTTTCAGCTATAGCTGTTTTCAATCAGGAAAAATACATATGCTGTAGGGGCGCACGGCTGTGCGCCCCTACCAGTGTCATGCATATCAGCGACTTTCAGAAGCGACTCTGACATCTGTATCGCTGGGTTCCAACTGCTGGGGTGGCTGAGGTGGACGACGAGATTGGAAGCGATCGCGCAAATTACTAATAACAATGTACAGTACTGGCACGACAAACAAACTCAAGAACGTTGCCACGAACATGCCGCCAAATACTGCCGTACCGAGTGCTTGACGACTTTTTGCCCCCGCGCCCACGGCAATGACTAAGGGGAAAATCCCTAATAAGGTCGAAAGAGCTGTCATCAAAATTGGTCGCAAGCGTTCTTGAGCAGCTTGAATCGCAGCTCTGGTAATCGAAAGCCCGCGATCGCGCAATTGGTTAGCAAATTCTACAATCAGAATTGAGTTTTTACTTGCCAATCCGATCAACATTACCAAACCAACTTGACAGTAAACATCATTCGGTAAACCCCGCATATTCTGAGCTAACAACGCTCCGAAAATTGCTAGGGGAACCGCCAGCATGATGATTAAAGGATCCACATAATTCTCGTACTGAGCCGCCAGCACTAGGAATACGAAGACCAAACCTAAAGCAAAGATAATCGGTGCTTGACCACCCGATTCTGTCTCGTCTAAAGAAATACCCGACCATTCGTAACCCATACTAGCTGGCAAAATCTCGTCTGATAACTTTGCCATCGCGTCCATTGCTTGTCCGGTACTAAAGCCAGGAGCCGCAGAACCGTTAAGTTCGATCGAGCGGAAGAGGTTGTAGTGGGTAATTGACTGCGCTCCAGTAGTCGGGGTGACTTTTACCAAATTGCTCAGCGGAATCATTTGGCGTTGGGCTGGATCGCTTTGATTCGATCGCACGTACAGCTTACCAATATCCTCTGGATTCGAGCGAAACTGCTTGTCGGCTTGGACGTACACCCGATAAGTCCGTCGTTGCAAGTTGAAATCGTTGACGTAGCGCGAACCCATGTATGTTTGCAGGGTATTTAAAATTTCGTCTACATCGACTTGTAAGGCTTTGGCTTTGTTGCGATCGATTTCAATTTCCATTTGCGGCGCATTTGCCCCAAAAGTACTAAAGACAGCCGACAATCCAGGGGTTTGATTTCCACGTTGCATCAATTGCTGCATCACGCCGACAAGATCGTTAAGGGGAAGATTTCCCTGACGGTCTTGCAGTTGATATTGGAAACCGCTGACGCTACCCAAACCGCGAATTGCGGGCGGATTTACAGGTAGAATCCTTGCTTCGGAAAATTGGGAGACAACACCGCGCATCCGATTAATCAGAGCTTCTGCCGATTGATTTGCTCCAGAGCGCTCGCCCCAAGGTATGAGCGGAGTAAAAATTGCCCCCCTGTTAGCGGTGTTACCCGTACCACCAATGCCGAAACCACCAACGGCAAAAGTTGCTTTGACTTCAGGTAATTTCAGATATTCAGTTTCGACTTTCCGCATCACGTCGCTGGTGTAGTTCAGCGAAGCTCCTTCGGGTCCTTGAATTAGGGTAATGAAATAACCTTGGTCTTCATCGGGTAAAAATCCGGTGGGGACGATTTGATACAACCATGCCGTTAGTCCTAAGAAGACGACAAATATTCCCAAAACAATCGGTTTGATCCGCGTCAGAAAATTGAGCGATCGCTCGTACTTGTGGCGCGTCCAATCAAGGAAGCGGTTAAACTTACCAAACACCCAAGCAATAGGACCCCGTGCAGGTGGTTTTTGTCGCAGCAACAAGCCTGCCAGCGAAGGCGTAAGGGTCAGCGCCAAGAAGGTAGAAATTGTAATTGAGAAGGCGATCGTCAGCGCAAATTGCCGATAAATTTGTCCTGTGGCTCCGGGGAAAAAGGCGACGGGGACAAACACCGCCATCAGTACCAATGAAGTCGCAATCACTGCCCCAAACAATTCGTGCATCGCCTCTGATGCTGCTTGACGCGGTGGCATTCCCTCATCTTGAATCAAACGGGAAATATCTTCTACAACAACGATCGCATCATCTACTACCATCCCTGTAGCAAGGGTTAAACCGAACAACGTCAAGGAGTTAATCGAGAAGTTGAACGCTTTAACAAAAGCAAACGTGCCGATCAAAGCTAGAGGAATTGTCACAACCGGAATCAAAGTCGTGCGCCAGTCCTGCAAGAACAGGTAAATCACCGCAATTACCAGCGCCACAGACATGAGCAGGGTAATAATAACTTCTTTGAGGGACTCTTCTACAAATAAGGTCGTGTCATAGGCAACCTGATATTCCATTCCTGGCGGAAATTGCTGAGATAGTCGTTCCATTTCGGCTTTAACATTTCGCGCCACCTCCAAATCGTTGCTACCTGGAATCGGAAAGATCCCGATCCCTACCGCCTCTTGACCCCGATACCGCAGGAACGAACTGTAGTTTTGCGCCCCCAATTCTACCCGCCCCACATCGTTCAATTTAATCAGGGTTCCGTCTGGTGCGGTCGAGATTACCATGTCCTCAAACTGAGACACGTCAACAAGTCTACCCACAGCCCGCAAGTCAATTTGATATTGTTGCCCATCTTCTGTAGGCGGCTGACCGATTTGCCCCGCACCTACTTGCAAGTTTTGTTCTTCGACGGCATCAACAACATCCTGTGCTGCTAAATTGCGGCTGGCGAGTTTATCGGGATCTAGCCACAGGCGCATAGCATAGCGACGTTCGCCAAAAATCCGCGCCTCGCTCACGCCCTTGACTCGTTGCAAGGCATCGACCATATAAAGATCGACGTAGTTGCTCAAGAAAACGTTGTCATATTGTTTGTTAGGCGAGAATATACCCATGCCCAACAGCAGGTTGTTGGTCTGCTTTGTCACCGTTACACCGACTTGACGCACTTCCTGCGGCAACTGCGGTTCGGCGATCGAAACGCGGTTTTGCACGTCTACAGCAGCAATATCGAGATCCCGTCCTGCTTCAAACGTGACTGTAATCGTACTCGTACCATCGTTGGCGCTACTGGAGTTGATGTATCTCATGCCATCAACGCCGTTGATTTCCCGTTCTAGTACTGTCGTTACTGTATCTTCTACGACTTCTGCACTTGCCCCAACGTAGTTAGCGGTTACTTGCACTTGGGGCGGCGCAATTTCAGGATATTGAGCGGCGGGCAGGGTAGGAATGCTAATCGCTCCTACCAGCAAAATAATGATGGCGCAGACGCTCGTAAAAACTGGTCGCTTGATAAAAAAGTCAACAAACATGAGGGAGTAGGGAGTAGGGAGTAGGGAGTAGGGAGTAGGGAGTGGTTCATAGTTAACAGCTAATGGTTGATTGCTATTAACCATTGACCATTAACTATTGACCATTGACTCCCTTGTCTCTTTAAGATTCAGGAGCGATCGGTGCGCCGTCTCTAAGGTTAAGCAGTCCTGAAGTAATAATTCGCTCTCCAGGTTTTAGTCCTTCGAGGACTTGGTAATTGTTACCTTGAATGCTGCCTAATTTCACGGGTTTTTGCCGTGCTATCAGTTGTGTTTGTCCCGATTGTGCCTGTTGAGACTGCTGTTGTTGTGGTGCTGATTCTGCTACATAGACGAAGTTTTGCCCGCCAATTCGGTTAATTGCCGTTGTGGGAACGAGAATGCCTTGGCGTTGATTCCAAATGACTCTCGCTCTTACATATTGGTCGGCACGCAGTTGATTTTGAGAATTTTCAAATAGAGATTTGACGAGTACGGATTGGGTATTTGTAGCGGTGTTGGGGGCAATGAAAAAGACCTTGCTCGTCCCTACACGCTTGCCTTGTCCGTCAAGCAGCTCTACTGGCATCCCCTGGCGTAGTTCTGGTCCTCGTTCGATGGGTACGGAGATATTGACTTCTAGGGGTTGGTTTTCGGTGACGCTCGTGAGTTGGGTTGACGTGTTCACAAAATCCCCCTCTTTGACCGGAATTCGCCCCACTGTACCCGCAAAGGGTGCGGTAATCGTGTAGTATTTCAGTTGCGCTTCCTGTCCTTGGGTATTCGCTCTTGCTTCTGCCAAGGCTTTTTCCTGTTGAGCTACGGTAGCTTTCTGAGCGGCAATGCGTTTGTCGATCGCATTGAGTTCGGCTTTTGCCGTAGCAATTCTGTTGGTATAATCGTCCGCAACCGATCGCGCAACTGCTCCTTGGTCGGCAAGGTCAGAATATCTCTTGTATTCTTTCTCATTGAATCTGACATTCGACAAGTTGGAAAGGCGTTCTGCTTGCAAGGAACTCAGGGTTGCTTCGGCATTTGCCACTTCTGCTTCGGCAGCTGCGATCGCGGCGCTAGAACTCCTAACGGCTGCTTGTTGTTCTTCTGGATCGATTTGAATTAGGTTTGCTCCCCGATTGACGCGATCGCCTGGACGAACGAAGATACGAGAGACTTGTCCTTCAATTCTCGGCTGTAAAGTCACGGATCGTCGCGATTCTAAATTGGCAATATACTCGCTACTTTCGCTGACTGCCCCTGATTCTAGGGTGGCTAGCCTCACCTTAGTTGGCGGTTGCTGCTGTGCGGCTGAATTGGCGTTTTGATTTTTGGGTGCGAGTAAATACCACAGTCCAACTCCGCCACCAATGGCGATTAGACCGACTAGTAACCACATCCACGGCTTGCGTCTACCAGGCGGTTTGTCTTGGACTTGTTTTCTTTCATCTGATCCGGATGCTTTAGGTTCTGATGATTCCATATTGAATAGAAAGCTTACTAAATAAAAGTTTTGACTAACGAAGAGTCAGGAATTCTCTAAAGAGAATTGTAATTTTGGCTTATTGCCTCACCTTTGTGTAATAATCCATCGGTCAATACCAAACTCTACAGTTATCAGAGACGTTACATGTAACGTCTCCACAAAAAAGTTGTCAGTTAGCGGTTTGATTACTTAAGTGGTGACTCCTGTAATTTCGGTGAAAGTTATATTCGTAATAGCTTTAAATTCCCTTCTATACGCGATCGAGATTATTAGTTGTCCCCAATTCAATTCACTTAAATTCGTTCCGGCGATTTTTGTTGAATATTTATTGTCAAAAGTTGCTGTAACTGAGTAATATAAATTGACAAAACTTCCGCACGAAAACTGTAATAACAGTATTGTCCTGCACGCCTTGTTTCGATCAAACCGACTTTAACTAACTCCTTAATGTGATGAGAAACTGTTGCTTGCGATACAGGAAACTGCTCGACTATTTCTCGGCAAGATAGCTCATCATGGGTAGCGATCGCTGTTAGAATTTCCAATCGTCGTGGCTCTGCTAGAGCTTTTGCCACTTGCTGAAATTGGGCTGCGTCCATTTGAAATATTTCCTAGTTACTCAACCAATCGACGCAACCTAATACATAGTTTTAATAACATAGTCTTAATCACTATGCCTGAATAACTATAGTTTCAATAACTCCTAGTTTTAATACCTATAGTTCCAGTAACATAGTTTCAGTAACTATGTATAAATAACCCTGTCTAAATAACTATGCCGTTTATATATTGATATACATCGATTAATCGCTCCTGTCAACCGCTAGCGCCCAGATTGAACGAACGATCGCGAATCTACACCTTTCTCAGATTTTTGCGACTTCAAACCTCCAATTTCTATTGCTATGACAGAATTTTTAGCTCCTGCTTCTCCTTATATAGATTAAATCAAAATTACCAATTCTGATTTCCGACTTAAGATAGATGTAGTTAACAAAATTAACATCAATTTGTCTTATCGGTTATCAGTTGTCGGTGAAGAAAGGGAGCAGGGAGTAGGGAGTAGGGAGTAGGGAGCAGGGGAAAGAGAGTAGAGGAGCAGGGGAGCAGCTCTTGAGCTGAGAAACAACAACTGTCAACCGTCAACCAACAACCAACAGCAAAAAAATAGTCTAATGGTAGATGTGGACTATTGGCTCAAATCTAAGGTTTGCTGCAATGAATTTTTTTCAGCTCCAGTCACCTCCAAACGCGACACGTCGATGGAGACGATTGTTGACTAAGTTGTTATTACTACTCGTCGTATTTTCGTACTGCTTGGGAATACCCTCTGCCCTAGCAGGAATCAACGACGACAATTATGAGGGGAACGTTTTTGTGTTGTATGGTGGAAATGCCTCACTAGTACCACCAAAAACAACGCTAGAAAAATCTATGGCAGCAAGCGATCGCGCCACGCTGCTAGTGTTGTACTTAGACGATTGCAGCGATTGTAAGCAGTATGCTTCAACAGTATCGCGGATGCAAGCCTTCTATGGTCGGGCAACAGATATCATTCCTGTCAATGTAGATACCATTTTACCGGAATTGACCTACAAGCCCACCGAACCTGGCTACTACTACAAGGGTGCAGTCCCGCAAGTTGTTATATTCAACAAAGCGGGTAAAGTCGTCCTGAATCAAACAGGACAAGTTCCTTACGAAAGAGTAGATGACACCCTGCGAGAAGTATTTGACTTATTACCCCGCACCGAATCACCTGAGTTGAAACGCCGCTCTTTCAATGAATTTAGTTCTGAAGTGACGGAATAGGAGTGAGGAGCGAGGAGTGAGGAGCGAGGAGTGAGGGAAAGAGAGTGGTGCGTGGTGCGTGATGAAAGGGTGTGGGGTGTGGGGGAGCCAGTGCGCTCTTGGAGGTGGCGCTATCGCGGACTTCGTCGCCCTCCGTTAAAGCAACTGGCGTTGTGGGGTGTGGTGCGTGGCTTAATTGTGACTTGTGACTTATGACTTGTGACTTGGAAGTAGCTCCCTCTGCTCCCTCTGCTCCCTCTGCTTCCTTGTCCCCCTTGTCCCCCTTGTCCTTCACCTCGCCCCTCACTCCTCACTCCTCACTCCTCAAAATGTATTGCAGATGCGCAGACAAAAGGACAATTTTTAGGCAAAATGATCCGCAATAGCCCCAACTAGTCACTGGTTTTACTAGCCGCTAGCCACTAGTTAATGACAAAAGCGTACACTACACAGGAGCTAATTGAGATTTTGGCAGCCGAACGCCAAGCCTGTCTCCAGGGACAAAGGCTCAACTTGGCGGCGCAACCTTCGGGTAATATTGCGATCGACAAGTATCTCAAACCCGAAGGCTTGCAAAAATTTACTGCCTATCAAGACTTTAAGGCAGCAGTACATCGTTACCAGATAGAACATGGCGTATCTGGCATTGTCTGGCGACAGATGACGGTTAAAGGTAAAACAATCGCATATCCTGAAGTTGATGCCCACTTGATCGCCGTACCTGAAGATTTAGAGATTTTGAAAGATTATAAGACGGCGATCGCCGAGTTTTGGCGAGAAGTCACGGCAGGAATGGATATTTACCTGAGTATCAATCACGGCAAAGGCTACCGACAGATTACGCCAGCTGATGTCGAAAGGATCGTGCATCGAACCCAATGGGCGACTCTGTGGAAATCAGAAAATATAAATTTTCTGGAAATTATTCTGCAACTGGGTTGGGGTCAACCCCAAGAAGCCGCCTACAAACGCGGCTGGCCCGATTCTGGTAGCGAGTACATTCATGCTGTGAATCCTGGGAATCGACCGATTTGTTAGGGGCGAGGAGTGAGGAGCGAG
This sequence comes from Chroococcidiopsis sp. SAG 2025, assembly GCF_032860985.1. Taxonomy (GTDB): domain Bacteria; phylum Cyanobacteriota; class Cyanobacteriia; order Cyanobacteriales; family Chroococcidiopsidaceae; genus Chroococcidiopsis. The sequence continues at coordinate 2,425,173 of NZ_JAOCNC010000001.1, read as the reverse complement.
GAGCGAGGGAGAGGACAAGGGAGACAAGGGAGACAAGGGGGACAAGGAAGCAGAGGGAGCAGAGGGAGCAGAGAGCTTCTGAGCAGTGACCAGTTAACAATCCACTACACCCCACACCCCACACCCTTTCATCACGCACCACGCACCACTCTCTTTCCCTCACTCCTCACTCCTCGCTCCTCGCTCCTATTTTTGGCGATTAAACAAAGTCGAACTAGATTGATCCACGGGCATCATCAAAACTTCGCTGATATTAACGTGGGGCGATCGCGTGACGCAGAAGAAAATGACATCGGCTACGTCTTCCGGCGTGAGGGGTTTGAGTCCCTGATACACTTTATTTGCTTGTTCGGTATCGCCGTGAAATCGGACTTGGCTGAATTCCGTCTCTACCATCCCAGGATCGACGGATGTAACCCGCACGGGAGTCCCCAGTAAGTCTTGTTTTAAGCCTTCAGAAATTGCTTTGACAGCGGCTTTAGTAGCACAATACACATTGCCATTAGGATAAGTTTGATGTCCCGCAATCGAGCCGAGGTTGACAACATGTCCCCGTCCGCGACTTACCATTCCTGGGACGATCGCGCGGGTAAAGTAGAGTAACCCTTTAATATTGGTATCGATCATTTCTTCCCAATCTTGGTAACTGCTTTGATAGAGCTTGTCTAAACCGCGACTCAGACCAGCATTGTTAATTAAAACGTCGATCGCGGAGAATTCAGATGGCAACTGAGCTAAAGCCGATTCTATACTGGTGCGATCGCGCACATCCAACTGCATAGTATGTATATCGCTGGCAAATTCTTTATTGAGATCGTCTGCCAATTGTGCCAATCGTTCTTGACGACGGGCTACTAAGATTAACTTAGCACCAGCTTGGGCAAATATTTGCGCTGTCGCTTCACCAATGCCACTACTTGCACCCGTAATTAATACAATCTGATGTCGGACTGAAACCATACTCCTTTCTTAAAAGTCAAAAGTCAAAAGTTAAAAGTCAAAAGTCAAAAGTCAAAATTTCCCGACTCCCGACTTCGGTTATGGCTTCTGCGCCGCAGGTGGATTTTTGCCTACTACATTAAGGCGCTGAGTTACCAGTGTCATGCCATCGCCTCGGATGAGTACGGCAGAAACCCAGTAGCGATCGGGTTTGATGGGAGCGCGACCAATTTTAAATAATCCCCCTGATGAGAGTAACTCTAGATCTACCCGCGCCGGATTTGTGAAATTCTCTGGTCTAATTGGTTCTTCGATCGCCGCACCGAGGAGATAATCGTCGCCCAATGGTTCTCGCACGACTGCATCAAAGTTATATTGCTGCCCGGGTTTTACCTGCTGAGGTAGTTTGACCTCTACTGTCGGCGGTTTGTCACCAGTTTTAATTTGACTTTGCTCTGAAAGAATTTCCTGCTGTACGATTTGACCGTTCTCGTACCGCTGTTTGGATCTAATGGTGGCATCGAGTAGCGTATTACCAACTGCTTGCGGCTGCGTGCCAGTAATCTTAGTCACCGTCTCTGCAATAATTGCCTTGCCTTGAGGTTGCCACGATTGTAGTTGCGTCTGATACTTGAGCTGCGGGTAACTCTTCCACAAATTAGTTAAAGCTTGCGTCATGCTTTGGCGCGTTAAGCCATCGGAATGAGTGAAATTGGGACTATAAAACTTTAATACCTCATTAATGTTGCGTTGGTTGGCAGCCGCATCGATTTGCGCAATTATGTTTGTCAGTTCTGCGGGTGCGTTGAGCGGTACTGGTGGCTGAGGCTGAGGCGCATTAGTAGGGGTGGATGCTGGCGGGGTTTGTACTGGAGCTTGGGCAACGGTATGGTTGCTTGAGACTGTGACAGAGAGTGCTAGCAGTACTGGAACTAACAAGCAAGCAGACAGAGAATTCAAGATTTTACCCATTGGCGATCGCCTAAATATTTCCCGATTGAGCAAGTTAGCTGTCATGACAATTCGCAATTTGCAATTTGCAATTCGCACTTTATGACCAATGACCAAAAACAACATCATTTGCTCTATCTTAGGTTAACCTGTGTCTTGACTTGGTAGAAGGGAATGGGGGATGCACGGATGCGACTATTGATTGCAGCAAGTGGCACTGGCGGACATTTGTTTCCGGCGATCGCCACTGCGGAACAGTTACCAGATTATCAGATTGAGTGGTTGGGGGTTCCGAATCGATTAGAGACTCAATTAGTCCCATCCCAATATCGCTTGCATACTATCGATGTAGAAGGCATTCAGCAACGCTTGGGACTGGGCACGGTAAGAATTTTGACTAAACTTGCCCTTGCTATCTTTCAGGCGCGACAGCTACTAAAACAGGGGCAGTTTCAGGGGGTGTTAACGACGGGCGGATATATTGCGGCTCCAGCAGTTATTGCAGCGCGATCGCTTGGTTTACCCGTAATTTTGCACGAATCGAACGCTATTCCTGGTAAAGTGACTCGCTTTTTAAGTCGTTGGTGTAGTGTTGTTGCGATTGGGTTTGAACCAGCAGCAAAATACTTACCTGGAGTCAAAACCATCTTTACAGGTACGCCCGTGCGATCGCAGTTTCAAGTAGAGGCGCTGGATACTTTACCACCTTTAGATCTACCTATTCCTGATAACGTACCGTTGATTTTAATTGTCGGTGGCAGTCAGGGAGCGGTAGCTGTCAACAAGTTAGTACGTCAGTCTGCTGCGGCTTGGTTTGAGGCTGGAGCATGGGTGGTGCATCAGACGGGAAGTAACGATCCTGACGTGGAAAGTTTGAAACATCCGCAGTATATCGCGCTGCCTTTTTATGACAATATGGCGCGGCTGTTGCATCGGGCAAGTTTGGTGATTGCCAGAGCTGGAGCTGGTACGGTAACGGAATTAGCGATCGCCCGCAAACCAGCAGTTTTTATTCCTCTACCGACAGCAGCGGAAGATCATCAATATTACAACGCTCAAGTTTTAGGGGCAGCGGGAGCAGCTTTAGTTTTTCGCCAACCAGAATTAACACCGGAAATTTTAACCAAAGAAGTTTTAAGTTTGTTGCATTCACCCGAAGAGTTAGCTCAAATGGGAGAAAAAGCAGGTGCGATCGCAGTAGTTGATAGTGCTGAAAGATTGGCACAGTTAGTCCGCGAAATAGTACAGTAGGGGCGGGTTTACCAACTATCTCTGCTGCAATCTGAGATCTTCCTAAACCCGCCCTCCGATATTTTGTACAACGCGACCTTCGCCAAACAAAATTTGAGGATTATAAAACTATTGCCTCTTTCCAAGAATACATATTAATAGACCAAACTAAAATTAATCTCATGCAGTATGTGAAGACGGGAAAAAAGCGTTGGGAAATTCGAGAATATGACGTGGAGGATGAAGTCATTGCCCTACATTCTATTCTCTTTCAGATTTCTCTAGAAGATTTATATAATAAAGTTGATTTTGAAGCAGAGCAAGTAGAAGAAGCTAATCCCGATCGTTAATCCCTTCTATTTTGCATCCACTGACGAGAACCAAAAGACTGACAAGATTGAGCAGCAATTTTTGCCGCAGCTTCTAAAGATTCAGGAAAATTGCCCTGAAGAATGTAGTGACAAAAAGCACCATGAAAAATATCTCCTGCACCAAGAGTATCTACAGGTTTAATTTGAGGAGTTTCTAGAGATTTGGTTTTTCTTTCAGCTAAAAATTGAATGGGTTTTTCTCCTTGAGTAATTGCAATATTAGGAATTCCCATTTGGGAAAGATAAGAGAAGACTTCCTCAATATTGGAACAATTGGGGGGATAAAAGTTGGCAGAACAGATGGCATAGTCTGCAAAAGCTAGAACCTTTTCAAATCCAGGTTTCCAACTACCACCATCAACAACAACAGGAATGTTGTTGGCTTTAGCAAGTTGCGAGATCGCCTCACCTACTAACATTTGATGCCCATCGATTAAAACAATATCGATTCCCTGTAAAATATTTTCTGGAATAAATTCAGGGGTAACTTGGTTTTTGACAGCATTAATAGAAACTACTGCCCGTTCCCCCGTATCTTGAGAGACAATAATTGATGAGACAGGCGGCGGTGCAGTTTGGCTGGGTGCTAAATCTGCGATCGCCACTCCATAAGTTGCCAAATCTGCTTGAATTAGCTGGGTAATTGGGTGGTTTCCTACTGTTCCCAACAAAGTAGAGCGATCGCCCAAATAGCTAAATGTGACGGCAGCATTAGTAGCAGGACCCCCAGCTGCAACAATATAATCGGAGGCAACAATTTTCTGATTGTTAGTTGGTGGAGACGGAGCTAAATAGACAAAATCTAGAGTGACTAAACCAATAAATAGTCCATTCATAATCAGTTATCAGCGATCGTTATCAGGGTGTAGGATGTGGTGAGTTAATTGCGTGCGAATTGCTTCCTTGTCCCCTTGTCCCCCTTGTTTTCCTTGTCTTTCTCCCTCCTCACTCCTCACTCCTCGCTCCTTGTCTAGACGATCGCATCCCCCAAAAGGTTAGATTGGGTTCGTCAATGATTCTGGTGGTAAGTTCAGGATAAAGCGATCGCAGATATTCCAGTAGCAATTTACCATCGCCTCCTTTAAAACAAATCTGACTATCGGGAAATTTGTCCCACCAAGCCGTGATAAAGTCGCGAATGCTAGCAATTAGCGTGTAGATAACTCCACTTTGGATTGCTTCTGGAGTATTCATTGCCCAGCGTTTGGGTAAAGAAAGAATTTCTGAAGCTGCGATCGAAGGCAAATTAGCTGTTTTTTGCCCTAAGGACTGCAATTGTAAGCTTAATCCTGGTAATATCGCCCCACCAACCAAACAGCGATCGCCATCTGCACCTGTAAAAGTTAATGCTGTTCCTGCATCGATAACTAAGACGGGAAAACCGAAAGTTTCTCCAGCTCCCAACACAGCTAAAGCGCGATCGATCCCCAGAGTGGGATAAATTCTCAAAAGGGGTATTCTATCTAGCGAAATTGCGTGTGCTTCTGGGTATGCTTGCCACAGCACTGTCTGACTAGGAACGACAGAAGCAATGTAGATAGGTAAGAGGTAGGGGCGAGCTATGCGCCCAGAGATATTTGAGTCGATAGAAGACAGAATTTCTTGAGGAAGATCGGCAAAAGTCTTACACTGAGCTAGCTGTTGCTCAATCGACTCAGGAAGATGGGGAGTATCCCAAGTTATTTGGAGATTTTCACCTGCAAACCATCCCCAATGCAACCGAGAATTACCAATTTCCAAACCCAACCAAGTTTCCATCTCAGTTATCAGTTAATTCCGACTTATGACTTAGGACTTACTTTTAGCTTTTTTAACCCATTGATAATTTATTTAATAAAGCTTTACAAGAAAGACGTGAGAGAATGAAGATAAGGAAATAATACTTAAAAATTTTAGGGGAGAGGACTAATGGTAGTACTCGCCGATAGAAAGCAAAATCGCCTGACAATCCAGACAAGTGAAATTGCTGCCAATACTACAGCAATTCGATCGCTCGACTGGGATCGCGATCGCTTTGACATCGAATACGGTCTGCAAAACGGTACAACGTACAACTCATTCATCATTCAGGGCGAACGGACTGCCTTAGTTGATGCTTCCCATGAAAAATTTCGCCATCTATATTTAGATACCCTCAAAGGTCTAATTGACCTTTCACAGCTAGATTACATCATTATCAGCCACACCGAGCCAGACCATAGCGGTTTGGTTAAAGACGTGCTGCAACTCGCACCCAACGCCACGGTTGTCGGTTCCAAAGTTGCCTTGCAGTTTCTTGAGGACATGGTACACCAACCATTCCAACGCCAAATCGTCAAAAATGGCGATCGGCTCGATTTAGGTAACGGACACGAACTGGAATTTGTCAGCGCTCCCAATTTGCATTGGCCCGATACTATTTTTACCTACGATCGCGCCACCCAAATCCTCTACACCTGCGATGCTTTTGGCTTACATTACTGCGACGAGCGCCTGTTTGATGAAGATTTAAGCGCGATCGAAGCCGATTTTCAATACTACTACGAGTGCTTGATGGCTCCTAACGCTCGTTCCGTGATCTCTGCCATGAAGCGGATGGGTGAATTAGGAAAGATCGCGATCGTTGGTACTGGTCACGGTCCCTTACTCTCTCACAATGTCGCCGAACTCACCGGACGCTACCGCAAGTGGAGCCAAAATCAAGCTAAGACAGAAACCACCGTCGCCCTGTTTTACACTCCAGACTACGGCTACAGCGATCGCCTCGCTGCTTTTATCTCCCACGGGATAGATAAAACGGGTGTTGCTGTTGAGATGGTCGATATGCGGACAGCCGACCAGCAAGAAGTGCAAGAAATTGTCGGTCGCAGCGTCGGAGTTGTCATCGGAATGCCCCCCAGTAGCCTCAGCGATCCTGCCCACGATACTCTCAGTACGATCTTGGCAGCTGTCAAAGCCAAGCAAGTCTTCGGTCTATTTGAATCTGGGGGTGGCGACGACGAACCGATTTATCCACTGCAAAATAAGTTTCGTAACTTGGGCTTGACTCCAGCTTTTGGCATTATTCGGATTCAAGATACTCCTACAGAGAATACATACCAGCAGTGCGAAGAATCGGGAACGGACTTAGGACAATTACTTACCCGCGATCGCAGTATTAAACAGTTAAAAGCTTTCGCCGCCGACTTAGAAAAAGCCCTGGGAAGAATCAGCAGCGGACTTTACATCATCACTACCCAAAAAGGCGAACTCTCTGGGGCGATGTTAGCTTCCTGGGTTGCTCAGGCAAGCTTCCAGCCCTTGGGAGTCACAATAGCAGTGGCAAAAGACCGCGCGATTGAGTCTTTAATGCAAGTCGGCGATCGCTTCGTGTTAAATGTCCTCGAAGAAGGTAACTACCAAGTCCTGATGAAGCACTTTCTCAAGCGCTTCCCACCTGGTGCTGACCGCTTTGCCGGAGTCAAAACCCAAATGGCAACGAATGGTTCTCCTATCCTGACCGATGCCCTTGCCTATATGGAATGCGAAGTCGCTAGTCGCATGGAGTGCAACGACCACTGGATCGTCTACTGCACTGTCTATGCAGGTCGCGTCTCCAAACCCGAATCTATCACCGCCGTCCACCACCGGAAGTTAGGTAACTCTTATTAGGATTGAGATTACCGTTGTATTAATTTCAAGGTAGGAGAATGTCAGAGGCTGAGGGAAAGCTAGAACAAATATCTGCTCAATTGCAACCTGCTTCTGACACTCCTGCTAACAAAACTACCGCCCTTTTACAAGTAGAAGAACGCATAGCTAAAGCCAATTCTCCTCAAGAAGCTTTGGTTTGGACTCAAATCAGGGGAGAACTCATCAAGCAAAATGAAATTATTAAGGAAGGTAAACAGAAGCGATTAATACAGAACGTACAAATATGGCGACGAATAAGTGTTTCTGTTGCTGCTCTTACAATAGGTTTAGTATTTTTTAGTATTGGCTCGACTAAAGCAGGGCTACTAGTAATAGGAGTATTTCTCTACCAACTTGTACCAGACTTGGCAAAAGAAGCATTTTTAGGTAGAGGTAAAGGAGATGATTCGTAAACCCGCACAAACTGAAGGGTTTCGTAGCATAATTGCAGGATTAATTCTTGCCTCAGTGACAGCTTATCTGCTGATTGTAGTTGGAAAAAATGAGACAATATCTGGGACAGACCAAGTGCTAACAATCATCTCAGGTATGACTACAGTTGCTGCATTATCTGCTTTCGAGCGGTTTATAGAAAGAAATCAAAAAACGAGTTCGCCTGTAGATGATATATTGTTTGACGAAGTTCTGATTAGCAAAGGTTTTGTAGAAATAGCAACGAGTGAATCGAGGAGCGATCGACAAAAAGATGAAGTTTCAGTTCCTCAACCTTTACCTTGGGATTTAAGCTTAAATCAGCTAGTTGGTGTAGATAATTCATTAGCCTTAGCACAATTAAGGATAGAAATAGAAAGGCAACTCAGACGAATCGCCTACGAGCATAAGATAGATATTTCTATACGTCCGATAGGTATTGTGGGTTTAGCACAAGAACTCGTTTATAGGGAGCATATACCTGCTGCTTGGTTAGGAGTACTGAAGGAAATTAACACAGTTTGTAGCAGAGCAATACACGAACTAGAAATATCTGACGAACAAGCTAATTCAGTTCTTAGAGTAGGCGGTCAAATGTTGGAGCAACTGCGTTTAGTCATATTGAAATAGTCAAACACGTAGAATTATGTCAGAAATTAAACCTCGCGACGTTCAAGTGTTACCCATCGGCATCGATACAACTATAGTGCGATCGCGCAGTTGGGCGCGGCTACGCTTTGAAATTGAATACGCCCTTGCCAAGGGTACAACGGCAAATTCCTATTTCATTCAAGGCAATAAAACTGCTTTAATCGACCCTCCCGGCGAAACTTTTAGCCAAATCTATCTCGAAGCTCTACAACACCGCTTCGACCTCAAAAGCTTAGATTACGTTATTCTAGGACACGTCAACCCCAATCGTGCCGCTACTCTCAAAGCCTTACTAGAACTTGCCCCCCAAGTTACTTTTATCTGTTCTAATCCTGGGGCAAAAAATTTACGCACCATCTTAGAAGATCGAGAATTATCAATTTTAGTCATGCGGGGTGAAGAAACCTTAGATTTAGGTGGAGGGCATCTTTTACAATTTATCCCCACTCCCAATCCTCGCTACCCCGACCACCTTTGTACCTACGATCCGCAAACCGAAATTCTCTACACCGATAAACTTTTTGGCGCACATCTGTGCGGCGAACAAGTATTTGATGAAGGTTGGGAAATTTTCAACGAAGACCGTCGCTATTATTTCGATTGTGTCATGGCTCCCCATGCACGACAAGTAGAAACAGCGCTAGAAAAACTTTCCGAACTGCCTGTGAGAATGTATGGTGTGGGTCACGGTCCCATCGTTCGCTATGGGCTGATCGAACTAACCCAAGCATATCGTCAGTGGAGCAAACAGCAAACCTCTCAGGATCTAACCGTAGCCTTGCTCTATGCCTCGGCTTATGGTAGTACTGCAACACTAGCACAGGCGATCGCCCGTGGAATTACTAAAGCTGGAGTCGCAGTAGAATCGATCAACTGCGAATTTGCCGAACCTGACGAGATCCGCACAGCTGTAGAAAAAGCTGCTGGGATTGTCATCGGTTCTCCCACCCTTGGCGGACACGCACCAACTCCAATTCAAACTGCTTTGGGTATCATTCTCTCTACCTCTAGCAGTAACAGAATGGCTGGAGTTTTTGGTTCCTTTGGTTGGAGTGGAGAGGCAATAGATTTAATCGAAGGCAAACTGAAAGATGCTGGTTACCGATTTGCATTTGAACCAATCCGCGTCAAATTCAAACCTACTGATGTCACTTTGCAACTATGTGAAGAAACAGGCACGGATTTTGCCCATAGTATCAAACGGGCGAAAAAAGTCAGAATCGCACGTCAACCAGCTAGCAATGTGGAACAAGCTGTAGGACGAATTGTCGGTTCTCTATGCGTCGTCACCACTAAAAAGCACGAAGAAATTTCCAGTGCGATGCTAGCTTCTTGGGTATCTCAAGCCACATTCAACCCGCCTGGTCTGACGATTGCTGTTGCTAAAGACCGTGCAATTGAATCGATGCTGCATAGCGGCGATAAATTGGTTTTAAATGTCTTGGCAGAAGGAAGACAATTACGCAAGCACTTTATGAAATCCTTTGCCCCAGGCGAGGATAGATTTGCCAATGTTGCTACGGAAACATCGGAAAATGGCTGTCCCCTTCTCACTGATGCTTTGGCATATCTCGAATGTACGGTTAATAATCGGATGGAAGCTGGCGATCACTGGATTGTCTACGCGATCGCCGATAACGGAAAAGTCTTTAACCCCGATGGTATCACTGCCGTCCATCACCGTAAATCAGGGAATTACTATTAAAAATGTAGAGACGTTACATGTAACGTCTCTACAAATCTAATTACTGCAATTTCTTCGCAGGTTGATAATAAACAACTCCGCCTGTATCGGAAACGAAATAGCAGGATTTATAGGATTGCCACAAAGCCTGCAATATAGAAACCTGAGACTTGCGATAGTAGTCTCCCAAGATTGGTTTAATTGCTTCCGTAGCGGTACGCAAGTGGTAGTGTGGCATATTCAGAAAGATGTGATGTGCCACATGAGTGCCAATATCGTGATGAATGGGGTTAATCCAGCCGTAATCGCGATCGATTGTTGATAAAGCCCCTCTTAAGAAATACCATTCCTCACCCCGATACCAGGGAATATCCGGTTCTGTGTGATGTAAGAATGTCACCAAGTCCAACCGCATCACAAAAATGACGTATGGTACTAGGTAATATTTCAGCAAAAATATCCAGCCATAAAGGTAAGTTAGCCCTCCCAAGAAAGCTATCATCAATCCGCAGCAGATCGTACTCGTAATCACATCCCACTTTTCGGAAGGACGAAAAAGATTGCTGTTGGGTAAGAAATGCGAACCCTGCTTTCCAGGCGATCGCTTAAATAAATAGAGTGGATACAAAAACAAAATTAGTTGAAAGCGTAGTAGTTTTTCATACCAAGCCATCTGTCGATATGTGGTTTCCGTCACTGGATACCAGCTTTCATCTGTATCGATATTGCCAGTGTTATTATGATGGGTTCTGTGACTGATCCGCCAACCGTGGAAAGGGACGAGAATTGGCGTGTGTGCCAAATGCCCGACTAAGTTATTCAACCACTTATACTTAGAAAACGAGCGATGTCCGCAATCATGTCCAACCACAAATAAAGCCCAAAACATGGTTCCTTGCATCACCCAAAAAATGGGAAAGAACCACCAGGAGTCAATCGCACCAGCCACTACGTAGAGAAGGCTGATAATACCGATATCTAAGAAAAAGTAGGCAAGCGATCGCCAAGTAGATGGTTGAAAGCATTCAGGAGGGATTGCAGCTTTCAGTTCTGCCAGCGTGAAGGGAAGGCTTGCCCGATCTTGGCTAGTTTCCTTGCTGCCCAGATTTTCTACACTACTAACAAGCTCGAATGGCACAGAGTTTTTTAGTTTTAAACAGCGAACATTTATTGTAATGCCAAAATGTAACGAAATTTGAATAAATCTCTGCTAATAACGAATTTTTATCGAGAATAACAATCTGATTTTATTGTCAATTCGATCTAGATAATGCATAAAAGTGCAAGAGCGCACATCTGCGCGCCCCTACACTGTAATTTTGCCGATAAAAACGTTATTCTACCCGTTTTTCCAAATATTGACCGATCATCTGTTGCTCCCCTGCACGGGAAATAATTGTCTGGCGCGTGCGATACTTATCGCCAATCAGTTTTAACTGTTCCTCAAAGACTGAGCCGTTATACTCAGTCCGCAGACACATAGTTTCCGGTTCTAAAAAATAATATTCAGCTGTTACAGGCTTAGTTGTGGCAAAACCGCGATCGCGATACAAAGTAGAACCTGCAACCCCGAACATTGTTGCACCTTTTGACTGCTTCTTCTGTGACACCGAATCCCGGCTTTCCCAACTTACTTCCGCACCACAAGTTAAGATATCTGGATCGCTCAATTGATGTAACTGCGCTAATTTTCTTAACTCATCGCATCCCGACTCTAAAAACCTGATGGTAATGTAGCTGACCATTTCCTTAGTTTCACCATCAGGTAACGTGTAGTATCGTCGCTGCGATCGCCATTCACCCGCCGACTTGCGAAAGAACTCAGCAACTTTCTGGGATGCCGATGCTTCATCAACTTGAGCCAATTTTAATTGTGATGTCACGGTTAGCAAGTCCTCACATACTATGTATTTACCTTGTGCATCTTATCCCCTTTACTTTGGGATGTTCCAGAAAGCAAGAGCTTGTTAATATTTTTAACGATTGACTCTATATTAAGTCAAGATGCTTAAATTTGACATCTAGTAGATGAATTAACTCTCCAGAGTGACTTCGCACCAGAGCTTACCAAGAAGGCGGATAGGTGATTGTAATTGTTGACACATTTAGAGGACAAGTCGCAAGTCAACCCTACACCCTACACCCTTTCTTCACTGGTCACTGGTCAGGAGTCACTGATAACTGACACCCCCTAGACCGAACGATGAACATTGAGCTATGATTAACGATTGTGAGTTTTTTAAAGATGATGAACGCGCAAGAAATTATCCGCTCGATTGAAGCGGAGCAGTTGAAGTCGAATTTACCTGAGATCTATATCGGTGACACGGTAAAAGTCGGGGTAATTATTCAAGAAGGTGGCAAAGAACGTACTCAGCCTTATGAAGGCGTAGTTATTGCCATGCGTAACAGCGGCATTAACAAAACGATCACCGTGCGCCGCGTATTTCAGGGTGTAGGTGTAGAGCGAGTCTTTCTACTGCATTCGCCTCGAATTGATAGCGTTAAAGTTATGCGACGCGGTAAGGTACGACGTGCTAAGCTGTACTACCTACGCGATCGCGTAGGGAAGGCAACTCGGATCAAGCAACGGTTCGATCGCGCCCTGTAATTGCAATTGGGTAACTGTTGTAAGTCACACAAGAAAAATTACCCAATAGCAATCGCGAAGATCGCGCTTCAGGTCGCCAAATTGCGTTAGACTAGAATCCAGCCAAATTTGTGCGCTCTTAGTTCAGTTGGTAGAACGTCGGTCTCCAAAACCGGATGTCGGGGGTTCAAGTCCTCCAGGGCGCGCTCTCAATCACGCAAATCCCTTACCCAAAAGCGCGATCGAATGCTAGCTATCGGCAGCAAAAGTAGAAGCTTTTGGGTAAAATTAGTTGGTGACGACCCAGATCTTAAATATCTAATAAGTTAGATCGGCTGGACTCGAACGAACTGCTCAGTCTGAACAAAACAGTCAAGCAGTGAGGGTTAAACCGCGATCGCTTCTATTATCAATTGAGGTGTAAAGCAACCGTGAGCAAGAAAAACGAAGCCGAGATCCAACAAAGCAGTGGATTTAGCGTCACCGACTTTTTAAAGGGAACTAAAGAGGAACTTGATAAAGTAGTTTGGCCCAGTCGCCAACAGCTAATCAGCGAATCTTTAGCCGTACTATCAATGGTGGCACTTTCTGCCACAATGATTTACCTCATTGATGCGTTGTTTGCTTGGGCAGCAAGAAAGGTATTCTGATGACTTTTGCAACAGACGAGCCAGGTGACTCTCGCCGCGAAGAAGAGGCAAAACCAGCGATCGCTGACACAGCAGATCGCAAGCCGCGTTGGTATGCCGTACAAGTCGCCTCTGGCTGTGAAAAGCGCGTGAAAGCAGACTTAGAGCGGCGGGCGCAGACATTCGACGTATCCGAGCGCATTTTTCAAGTGGAAATTCCGCAAAGTAAAGCCTTCAAAATCCGTAAAGATGGCAGTAGACAAGAAACGGATGAAAAAGTGTTTCCTGGTTACGTGCTTGTCAAAATGGCAATGGACGATGAAACGTGGCAGGTGGTGAAAAATACCTCTCACGTCATTAACTTTGTGGGAGCCGAACAAAAGCGTGGTAGCGGTCGCGGTCGCGGTCACGTTAAACCCCTACCCCTCAGTCCCCCAGAAGTAGAAAGAATCTTTAAGCAAGCTCAGGAACAGGAGCCAGTGGTCAAAATCAATTTGGCGGCTGGAGATCGAATTATCGTGTTAACTGGTCCGTTTAAAGACTTTGAAGGCGAAGTGGTGGAAGTCAGTCCAGAACGGAGTAAGCTAAAAGCTTTACTCTCAATTTTCGGACGGGACACGCCCGTAGAATTGGAGTTCAATCAGGTTCAGAAACAAGGCTAGAACAGAGAAATGGCAAAGAAAGTAGTTGCGGTCATTAAGCTGGCATTGAATGCTGGTAAAGCTAACCCAGCACCGCCAGTCGGACCAGCGCTAGGTCAGCATGGCGTGAATATTATGATGTTCTGCAAAGAATACAACGCCAGAACCGCCGACCAAGCAGGAATGGTCATTCCCGTAGAAATTTCGGTGTTTGAAGACAGAAGTTTTACATTTGTCCTCAAAACTCCCCCTGCTTCCGTATTGATTCGTAAAGCAGCAGGGATCGAGCGCGGTTCCAACGAGCCAAATAAAAAGCGAGTTGGTTCGATTTCAACAGCTCAGTTGCGGGAAATCGCCCAAACGAAGCTACCCGACCTTAACGCTAATGATATCGATGCTGCGATGAAAATTGTGGCAGGAACGGCGAAAAACATGGGCGTAAACGTCACCGAGTAGGGGCGAGGAGCGAGGAGTGAGGGGTGAGAGGCTTTTGAAGCATCCTCAATCCAAAATCTAAAATCTAAAATCCAAAATTATATCGGGGGAGAGGCAGGAAGCTTCGTAGTGACCCCAGGAGAGAAAAATGGCAAAAAAAGTATCGAGAAGATTGCGATCGCTCCAAGAGAAAGTAGAAGATCGGGCTTATGCGCCGATTGAAGCGTTGCAATTATTAAAAGAAACCGCTACAGCTAAGTTTCCCGAAGCCGCAGAAGCACACATACGGTTGGGAATCGATCCGAAATATACAGACCAACAGCTCAGAACGACAGTCGTACTACCTAAAGGTACGGGTCAAGAAGTCCGCGTTGCCGTGATTGCTAGAGGTGAAAAGGTCACAGAAGCGAGTAATTCTGGCGCAGATATCGTTGGCTCTGAGGAATTAATTACCGAAATTCAAAACGGTAGAATGGACTTTGACAAACTCATCGCTACACCTGATGTTATGCCCCAAGTGGCAAGATTGGGTAAGTTGTTGGGTCCACGCGGTTTGATGCCATCGCCCAAAGGGGGAACGGTAACATTCGATCTAGCCAGCGCGATCGCGGAGTTCAAAGCTGGTAAACTAGAATTTCGTGCCGATCGCACGGGAATCGTTCACGTTATGTTTGGGAAAGCAGCTTTCCCCGCCGAAGATTTGTTAGTCAATTTGAAGGCGCTACAAGAAACTATCGATCGTAACCGTCCCTCTGGTGCAAAAGGTCGTTACTGGCGTACTATTTTTGTTTCCGCGACTATGGGACCTGCAATTGAAGTTGAAATCAGCGGCTTACGAGATCTCAAGATGACAGAAGCAGCGTAACGAAGTTAGAAGTCAAAAGTCAGAAGTTGTAGGGGCGGGTTTTTAGAAAAAAACTGTTCTAAAGCAATAATTCTACGGTTAAACCCGCCCGTACAAAAGTCAGAAGTCAAAAATGACAAATGACAAATAACAATTTATAGCCGAAGACAGCAGGGGCTAATTAGCTTAATATCCTGCCGAGGTTTGTACAAAAATGTTTTTGATGACACTAGTTATAGTGAAGTCAAAATAACATGACGTACACCGTGTCACCTCGGCTCTTGAGTCGAGGTTTTGTTTTGGGTGGGGTAGGGTAGGAGACACGGATTTCATGTGAATTGGTCGATCGCATTCCAAGCTATGAGGTGAAATGAATGGGTAGAACTATAGAAAACAAACAAGAGATCGTGGCGGATCTCAAAGCTACTTTGAGTGAGTCCCAACTCGCTCTTGTAATTAACTATCAAGGGTTATCAGTGGCTGAAATTACAGATTTACGGCGGCGATTGCGCCCAACCGGAACAGTCTGTAAAGTAACCAAAAACACGCTGATGGGCATCGCGATTAGCGGTCAGGATAACTGGCTAGCTATGGAAGAATTGCTCCAAGGTTCTTCAGCATTTTTGCTGGTAAAAGAAGATATCAGCGGTGCAATCAAGGCTTACCAGGACTTCCAAAAAGCCAGCAAGAAAACTGAATTGCGCGGTGGCGTAATGGAAGGTCGTCTGCTGAAAGAAGCAGATGTTAAGGCACTGGGAGACTTGCCATCTAAAGAGCAGCTTATGGCTCAAATTGCTGGAGCTATCAATGCATTGGCAACCAAAGTTGCTGTGGGGATCAACGAAGTTCCATCTTCGCTGGCGCGTGGTATTCAGGCGTATGCCAATAAAGATGGCTCGGCTGCGACCGAAACAGATGCTGCTGCTTAATTAGTAGTAGTGGAACAAAGACAAATTTAGATTACATAGGAGTTAATTACATGTCTGCTGCAACCGATCAAATTCTGGAACAACTAAAATCTCTAACTTTGCTAGAAGCATCTGAGTTAGTCAAGCAAATCGAAGAAGCCTTTGGCGTAAGTGCTGCTGCTCCTGCTGGAGGCATGATGATGATGGCTCCTGGTGCTGGCGCTGCTGCTCCTGCTGAGGAAGTCGAAGAGAAGACTGAATTCGACGTAATTCTGGAAGAAGTACCCGCTGATAAGAAGATTGCCATCCTGAAGCAAGTGCGCGAACTAACAGGTCTAGGCTTGAAAGAAGCTAAAGACTTGGTAGAATCTGCACCCAAGCCAGTCAAGGAAGGCATTGCTAAAGAAGCGGCAGAAGAAGCTAAGAAGACTCTAGAAGCTGCTGGCGCTAAGGTAACTGTTAAATAGATCCCTCTAACCCCCTTTTTAAGGGGGCTTTCGATCGCCATCTGTAGAGACGTTCCATGGAACGTCTCTACATTTGTTTTAATATTATTTCAATGTAAATCTGCATCCCAGATGCCTATGTAAATGCGATCGCGACTGTTTCGTTCGATCGCTCCTTTTAGTTGACCTTGGCGAAAAGAATATCTGTTAGTCTGGCGCTGATAAACTTGTTGCAATCCTTTGGTAATTTCAGGTGTGGTTCGATCGCGTAACATTCGCTGTAGTGTTGTTTGCATAGTTTCCGGCGCGACTGATTGAGCAAAAGAGACTTCAGTTTGACGCAGCCGTCCAGAAGTGCGATCGAATAAATAACCGAGCGTGATGCGTTCTGGCTCGATATCGTAAATCGCCGCACGGGTGTTAACCCAAAGACCTCTACTCGTTTTTGTAGGATTGCCTAATGTTGCTTTGACTACATTTTCAGTAGTACCAATCGGAAATCCAGGTATATCTCGATCTCGATCCCCCCTAGTCCCCCTTTGTAAGGGGGGTTGTGGAGATTCTCGCTCTGTCGCCCCCCTTTGTAAGGGGGGTTGGGGGGATCTAGCAGCTACAGGACTAGCTGGAGAGTTTTGGTCTGTCGCCCCCTTTTGTAAGGGGGGTTGTGGAGATTCTCGCTCTGTTGCCCCCTTTTGTAAGGGGGGTTGTGGAGATTCTCGCTCTGTTGCCCCCTTTTGTAAGGAGGGTTGGGGGGATCTATCCGTTGATACGGGAAGATCTACCGATACAGGTGTAGGCGGCGATACTGGCAATACGGACGATCGCGGTGCTGGCTGGGGAACGAGACTAAAAACTGTAGCAGTACTTAGCAATCCACCAATAAGCAGCCCACCGAAAATTAGATATTTCTGCTTTTTGCCTGAACCAGGTCGAATTGTAGGAGGGGGGAGAGTTCGAGTTTCTAAGGTCTGCTGGTGAGGGGAAGCGATCGCATCTCGATCGACTTCCTGGCGCGAGGATATAGTATCTACAGATTGCAAATCGTTAAGCATTTTAATCGCAGTTGAGTAGCGATCTCGTGGCTGATACTCAACTGCTTTATTCAGTACCGCTGCTAAACTAGGACTCACGTTTGTTGCGTATTGCTGCCAGATAACTCTTTCGGTATGCGGGTCAACCTCTAACTCTTGCGGCAACTTACCCGTCAAAAGATAAATTGCTGTCATGCCCAAACTGTAAATATCGCTGGCGTAGATCGGTCGCCCTACGGCTTGTTCTGGAGCCATGAAGCCAGGAGTCCCCAGCACCATTGTATAAATCGATCTACCTTGAGCCGCGATCGCCGTTGCCATTGTTTCCTTGACCGCACCAAAATCAATCATAACTGGCTGGCAGTCCGGTTGACGCAAAATAATATTGTCCGGCTTAATATCGCGATAAATAATTCCCTTACTATGGACGTAATGTAGGACTTTAAGTAGACTCACTAAAATTTTCCAGACAGTTGCTTCGCTCAGCACCCCTTCAGAGGTAACTTTTCTCGTGAGAGTTTCACCCTCAATCCACTCCTGAATTAGGTAAAACTGTCCGTTTTCACTAAAGTAGGCGTACAACTTGGGAATTTGATCGCTACCTGCACTCAAAGCTTCCAAGGTTGCAGCCTCGCGCTGGAACCTGTCTTGAATGATTTGATACAGTTGCAAATCGTTTGCTACGGGTTTGAGTTGCTTGACTACGCAAGGGCGGCGAGACGGCAAATATGTATCTGCTGCCAGAAAAGTTTCGCCAAATCCTCCTGCTCCCAGTAACTTGATTGTTTGATAGCGATTGTTGAGTAGCGCAGTTGTCATGGAAAGTTTACTAGCAGTTTTTATACTGCTCGAATGCCATAACTCTACAGTAGCTATTTATTCAAATATCATCTGCTACCAAAAGAAACACCTCATTCGATTAAGGTTCAAACACTGTAGCTGCCTCAATATCTTCTAGTAAAGCAAAATCATTGACCATCTGGGCGATCGCTTTTATCTTGGCAAAATTATCTACCACTCCCGACCGATAAGCGGCTGGGATTGGTAAATCCAACACCAGCGCCATGCGATCGACATATTCAGCTAAATCTAACTGCTGCTCGTCCATGATTAACTAGCGATCGTGCAATCTGGGGCAAAGTTACCGTGCAGTCCGTAGGGAATATGGTGTTTGAGATGTAAAGTCGCGATCGCGCCTTTATTTAAGTCCCGACCATCCAAAATTACCACATCAGAACGGTGGTGGGTAGAATCATAAACCACACTCAGTACCCAGCCATCATCTTCTAGCGTCGAGTCAGGACGAGGGACAAAAATCGGTTCGCTGATAAAGCCACGCGGCGCAGCACTCCAAAGTTGCCGTTCTCCAGATTCTAAATCGATTTTGAGAATTGCTTGCAAAGGTGCATTTCCAGTTGATTCATGCGCCGCACCCATAAATAGATAGCGATAAGGTCTACCGACTTTATCCTTATGAATGCTCGGAAATTCGCAACATCTCTCCTCTATGAGTTCTCGCGATACTGTTTTATCTTGTAAGTTGAGATGAAAGCGCCACAATTGCCCAGGCTTGAGCGCATCAAAATCTACTTGCTTGAAATCGCTGGCTGGTTCGACTTCGGGGAAAGACTCGTAGCAAATTGAATCAACAACAATTTCCCCATCTTGTTCAAAAGCGTTGGCGTGGTGAAACACAAACCCAGCGTGAGTTTCTAAAATCTGAACCGACTCTTTAGAATGGCGGGGAATGAGAACAATGCGCGTTTTTTGGTGGGGTTGGAACTTGATACACTCTGCTGCCCCTCTTAACCCTAACGTAAAAGGTATGGGGTTAAAAGCAACGGGGTTTTGGAAAAGAATGCAGTAGTTAGGAGTAATAGCGAAATCGTGAATGAAGGCAAACCCAGGAATACTATGGGCGTGCTGGCGAATAACTTTCCCTACGGGGTTCAGTTCAAAAATAGTAACTGTAGTCGATAAACCAACCTTGAGGGAGAAATTCACCAAGCAAGGTTCACCGCCGTCCATATCGCAACTCGGATCGAGGCGAGGATGTGCTGCAAAAGGATCGCCTTCTGCGATCGCACCGTCCAAAAAATCTTTTCCCAAGGTTTCCAGATTATGAGGATCGAGGCGATGGGGTTCTGCTGCTTCCCACAGTGCCAACAGCTTACCACCCCAGTAGATAACATTAGTATTGGCAATATTCTTGAGTTTGAAGTCAAAGGCATTTGCCAACCAACCGCCAGGTTTTTGCGTACCAAAGACACCGCGATACAGAATTTTTCCAGCTTTTTGTTCTTCTACATACGCTTCTGTACGAATATAGCGATTGCGGAAGTGGGCGCGACCGTCACGAAATGCGATCGCGCTAATCATACCATCGCCATCAAAGGGGTGGTGAACTGGTTGTCCGTTGATATCCAATAAGCCAGGACCATTGCGGAATAGCGTTCCGCACAGTTCGGGGGGAATTTCTCCTTCGACATCATCAATGGAATAGTCGTATTCTTGTTTGAGTGATTCATATCCTCGCTGCCAATCGTGGCGTTGGTATGACTTAGGAGAAACTGTTGTGGCGCGTTCGTGAAGTTGCATAATGAGGGGTTAGGGTTGAGAGAATCGTAGGGGCGGGTTTACCCAAGATCGCTGTTCGGAGCGAAGTTTGTTTTGGAAAACCCGCCCGTACAGGAGTCGGGAGTCGTAGGGGCGGGTTTACCCAAGATCGCTGTTCGGAACGAAGTTTGTTTTGGAAAACCCGCCCGTATAGTAGGGGCAGGTTTTGAACCCAGATCGATTGCCAAAACCATAAATCATTGGCTAAACCTGCCCGTACAGGAATCGTAGGGGCGGGTTTACCTGAAGTCTTTGTTAGAGGCAAAGTGTCTTGGTAAACCCGCCATACGGGAAATGAGCAAAGGATGCCTTACCCGTACAGGCGTAGTACAAGAGTAAAGATAAATTACGAATTATGACTATAGCTTCATAATTCATCATGCAGCATTCATCTTTCATCCGTCACTCGGCAGGTTCTTCGACTGGTTCTTGTCGCAAGGAAGATGGTACTAATTCTGAAAAGTTAGGTAGTAAAGTTTGCCCGATCTCTTTATTGTTAGTTGCATCTGGGGCGATCGCAGGTTGTCCGCTAGCAGCAGTAACCTCTTCTTTGGCAGGTAGCCAGCTTAAAAATGGCAGGGGTAAAAGCGTCGATAAATTAGTAATGACTACCAGAAGCCAGAGCAAATCGAAGTTATTCTGAGAAATGCCAAACCACCGCGTCAAAATCGCTCCCATTTGATAAGAAACTAAGGAAGCAAGGTTTGATACAGACATCAACAAGGCAAACAAGGTTGCTTCTACTCCTGGGGGGCAAAGTCTTGCTGCCAACACCAAAACAGGCATGTAGGCAATTTGTCCCATCACCGTGAGGACGAGACTATCACCCAAACTAAACCAGCGATCGTCAATTCCTAAACTGCGGTTGGTATGAGTAACTAAGAGCAGCATACTCATACCCAAAACAGCTGAAAGTAAAGTACTCCAACCAAAAATGACGCGGAAAGAGACACCTTTGAGGAACCGTTGAAAGATCCACACGCCAACGAGGGAAGCGATACTCGTCACCAAGCGCACTCTACCTAGAAATTCTGGTTCAAACCCTAATTCGTTGGTAGTGAAGAAAAAGAAGGCTGCATCAGCCGTGGGAGTGGCTTGCCAGAGAAAAATAAAGGCAGTAGGAAGCCAAATTGCTCTTTGGGAGATCGCTTGTCGTAGTTGTTTAATTTGAGTGTTGACACTAGACCAGTTGGCAAACGCTTGCGAGTTATCTGTTTTGCTGACTGGGACTTCGGTAATAAACCAAGCAATGAAAGAAACTATGAGGGGAAAAGTTGCCGTAATCAAAAATACCGTGCGGGTGGTGAAGTGTTCTAGCAGCCAACCGCTGAAATAAGCTGTAATTAAACCGCCAAAGGCTGAAGTTCCCCAACATAGAGATTGCAGCGAACCCGCATCGGCTTGAGATTCGACTCTTGCTCGTTCTACCACTAAAGAGTCTACAATCACGTCGCTGACGGCAACCGATAAAGAGCCTAGCGCGATCGCCCCTACAGCTGCCATTGGCGTATGTACGACTGTCGCCATACTCACCCACGAAATTGCCCCTAAAATTCCTGATAAGACTAGGTAAGGACGGCGGCGATAGCCAAAAATGGGTAAACCATCAGAGACAAACCCAAATACTGGTTTGATAATCCAGGGAAGCGCCACAATGCCTAACAAGGACGAGACTTCGGCTGGACTCAATCCCAGTTCATCCTTGAAGAAAAAGCTGACAGCAAGGCGGGCTAAGCCGAGAATTCCCTGAACGAAGTAGACAGTCAGGATTGCAATTAACTCCGTACTGGGTTCTTGACCGAAGAAAATCTTTTCTTTTAACGAGTCTTTTACCTTGGACAAGCCAGACGCGGAAATCAGCATTGATTAAAATAAATAAACTTTAAGATTTATCGACTTTTATATCATATCTACTTTGAAGATGTTAGCTGTCGGTGAGGCGATCGCCGCGGTACGAGTATGGTAGGGTTGCGGCTTTACTTTTGCTGACATCTATAGTTTACCCGTGCTACCCGTGCTACAAAACCAAACTGCGATCGCGCTGGGAATAGAGAGCGGTAGTTTCCTACGCTCAAACCTCACTTCATCACCACTAATGCTACTCCTCTGCCTAAAGCGCCATTTGACCGAACAATTCAAAATGCAGAATGCAAAATTCAAAATTTAAGAGGGTACAAACCCGATCCAAAATAGAAGATTTGGCGAGCGACAAGATAATCGCGATAATGATGAGTTTAAGCTCTCACCAATTACAATGCGGCAATTGATAATGAGCGAATTTTGAATTTCCCGAAAGGGTGGATGATACCTCCGAAATTTGACTTCGCCTGCAATTTTATTCAAAGACGAACATCGGTTGAATTAGTTAGATGAGCGCTCGGGGACTACACGAAAAATTCTTTCTAGTAAGGTGGGTAGTACCTACACCTGTATTTTACTATGCGGTAAGTAGCTATTCTTACACACAAAATACCAGTGTTTCAAAAACTACCTTAAAAGTTGCTCCGTGTATCGCAAATGTAGACACAAATCGTACAAAAGTATTGCTATGTACCAATATTTTTATTTTTTTGAAACAAGAATTCTGCATTTGTTGCCATCTATAAATTTATTTTTAAACAGAAATTTAATTCACAAATTTGCTATTTCTTAAAAAAAGCTGAATAACTATACCTACAGGGGGATGACATGGGAATATCTAGCCAAGACGCAAACACAAGTCAGCTTGGATAGTCATCAAAAAACTTTTTCTTAAATAAAAAATATGGACATAGCGCAAATTGTGCAGACAGCTTCGCAAATACTAACTCAAGTAGGGTTGAAGCTTATTGGTGCAATTGTTTTCTGGATTGTTGGTCGATGGTTAATTAACGTTGCCGCTAGCCTTTTATCCCGCAGCCTCAAGCACCAAAAAGTTGATAAAACAATTTTGAGCTACTTAGTAGCTACGGTTAAAGTCACGCTGAATATAATTTTAGTCGTGGCAATTCTGGGCTTTTTTGGCATTGAAACCACCTCTTTTGCAGCTTTACTAGCGGCGGCTGGTGTGGCGATTGGTGCAGCTTGGAGCGGACTTTTAGCCAATTTTGCCGCAGGCGCGTTTCTCGTGATTCTGCGACCCTTTAAGCTAGGTGACTTCATTACTGCTGGCGGCGTGACGGGAACCGTGCAGGAAATTGGCTTGTTTGCCACCACGATTAACACTCTAGACAACGTACACACGGTTGTGGGCAACAACAAAATCTTTTCCGACAATATTCAAAACTTTTCGGCAAATACTTATCGTCGCGTCGATCTCGTGGCTCAACTCAACCACAACACAGATCATAATGCCGCGATCGCCATGTTAAAAGAACGGCTGAGTCGAATTCCCAACGTTCTTTCTAATCCTGCCCCAGATGTAGAAATCTTAGAATTTAATTTAGCGGGTCCCGTGTTAGCAGTGCGTCCTTACTGCAATAATGCCGACTACTGGCAGGTTTACTTTGACACCAACCGCCTGATCCGCGATACCTTCGGCGAAGCTGGATTTTCCGCTCCAGAACAACTT
This sequence comes from Chroococcidiopsis sp. SAG 2025, assembly GCF_032860985.1. GTDB lineage: Bacteria > Cyanobacteriota > Cyanobacteriia > Cyanobacteriales > Chroococcidiopsidaceae > Chroococcidiopsis. The sequence continues at coordinate 2,401,574 of NZ_JAOCNC010000001.1, read as the reverse complement.
TACGCCATTCGGAATAATTAGAAATTTGTAGAGACGTTACACGTAAAGTCTCTACAATAATTACAAAAATAATTACAACACGCCTTTAGAACTAGGAATATTCCCAGCCCGACGCGGATCGATTTCTACAGCCATGCGGAGCGATCGCGCCAAAGCTTTAAAAGTTGCTTCAATAATATGGTGAGAGTTAATCCCGTCGAGTTGACGAATATGCAGCGTCATTTGACTGTGGTTAACTAGTGCTACAAAGAATTCCCGCACCAGTTGAGTATCGTAGGTTCCGACTCGTTGGGTGGGAATTTGCAGTCCGTAACTGAGATGGGGACGACCGGAAAAATCTAATGCAACTTGAATCAATGCCTCATCCAAGGGGGCGAGAAAATGCCCAAACCGGATGATGCCCTTGCGATCGCCTAAAGCTTGATGAAAAGCTTGCCCGAGGGTAATTCCCACATCTTCATTCGTGTGATGGTCGTCAATTTCAATATCGCCTGTCGCCTTGACTTCCAAATCCAATAGTCCGTGGGAGGCTATTTGATGCAGCATGTGGTCTAAAAATGGGATTCCCGTCGCCGCAGTGCATTTTCCCGTTCCATCTAAATTCAGCGTTACTTGGACATCGGTTTCGCCTGTAGTCCGGCGGACAGAAGCAGTCCGTGCGGCAAATGTGAGTTCGTTAATTGAGGGGCGATCGCTAATCTGCATGACTGAAATTTAGGGAGTAGGGAGCGGGAAGTAAATGAAATTCAATTGAGATGCATTTTTACTTCTTTCATCTTACTGTTAATAGTTCTAGCCATTCATCGTATTTAGCGTTAATAGGTCAATATTGCTACTACACAAAATAAATAGGGTGTATTGTCAGCACACCCTACCCGCGATCGAACTCAACGTTATCTCAAAACGTTATCTTAAAACGTTATCTCAAAACGTTATCTCAATATATTCACGATTCCTAGCACCGGACTCAAAACAGGTCCAAATACAGCACCAATTGCGTCACCGACCCCAGCCGCGCTATTACGTCTGACGACAATAATGTCGTTGTCACGCATAGTTGGGTTATTTTCGTCGTTGATTCCTTTAGAAAAATCAAGCTTGACTCGGCGACTCGTAACCGTACCGTCAGGATTGAGACGAATTAAATCTGCTGAACCCCTTCTAGCACGGGCGTTATCAAATCCTCCTGCGGTCAACAGCGCTTGGTTAAGCGGCGTATTAGGCTGCAAGTTGACTAGTCCTGGTGTTTTGACTTCTCCGACAACGCTAACTTGAATTGTCGCTGGGGAAAAACTTGCATCTGCTAAGGCAGTAGCATCTGCGGGGCTGATGTTTGTTGCCGTCGAAACGACGACAGTGTCACCTTCTTGAACGATCGTATCTTGGTTGGGATCTCCTTGCAGCAATTTCCAGAAACTCACGCTCATCTTTTGTTCGCTGCCATTTCTAGTCGGACGGCGGATTTGAATGTTTCGCACGTCAGCCGCACTTGTAATACCTCCAGCTAGCTGAATCGCCCGTGAAACTGTCGGCAAACCACCACCAGCACCTCCGCCACCATCAATAGCTCCGCCGCCTCCTCCTTGGGTGTTACCTGGGGTAGTTGCAGCAGCAGCAGCAGTTCCACCCCCAATAATTACGTAAGAACCAGGACGGTTAACTTCACCTACAACTGTGACGGTACGGGGACGGTTGGAAGCCATAGCAAAGCTAGCATTAGAAAAGGCGCGAATATCTGCCAGGTTTACTTCATTTGCCGTGGGGACAAAAACTGTATCGCCATCCCGTAAAGTGATGTCTTGTGGCAAAGTACCTTTTCTCACCAGTTCCATCAGATCCAGATTGATAATTCGCTCCGGTCCCAGTCCCTGCTTGCGCTTGAGCTGCACTTGCCTCAGATCGGCTGCTAGGGTGACTCCCTCTGCTAAAGTCAACGCGCCAACAATCGTAGGATATTGTACCCCTGGATTATCGCCTGCACCACCTTGCAAGCCCACGGTGTACGACCCAGGACGGACAACTTCACCCGCAATCACAACGTTAATTGGGCGTGGGGAAATTAGACTTACTGTGACTAGAGGGCGTTTTAAGTAGCGAGAGTACTTTGCCGCGATCGCATCTGCTGCTTCTGCCTGGGTTAACCCTAAAATGTCTACAGGTCCGACCAGAGGCAAGAACAACTGACCACCAGGGGGAATCTGATAATCTCCGGTATATTCCGGCACTTCAAACACGTTAATCCGGATGCGATCGCCACCCCCAAGAGCATAATCTACTGGTGTTTGGACGGGCTGGTTGGCTGCTGGAGCTGTTGCCGGAGCGTTTGCTGGAGCTACATTGGGAAGTGGAGCTGCATTATTTCCTGGCGCTACTGGGGTAGTGGTTGGAGCCGTATTATTACTTGGTACTACTGGGGTAGTGGTTGGAGCCGTATTATTACTCGGTGCTACATTTGGTTGAGGTATGGGCTTGGTTGTCGGTAAAGACGGACGAGCAGGTGCTGGGCGAGCGGGACTGGTTGTTTCTTGCGCTTTTATTGGCGCTGGGCAAGCCATCGCCACTAGAGCAAAAAGCGTTAAACCTGCAACTGGCTTGGTAATTGCTTTAGACATACGTGTAGATTTCTGTGTGGAAATATAGGCAATTTCTTGCTGTTTTCTAGACTTCACCATTTTATGTTTTGTTGCCAGATATGGAATTCACTAGATATTCAGTATAAGTATGCAAGCTCGACATGAGCGAACTTGAGAGTGGATTATGCCACACTTAGGCAAGCTTTGTAAAACTTCATTTAACGTTATAAAAAAACGCTATAAAAAATACGCTCTTACTAGCTGAGCCAAGGAGTAGTGGCGATCGTACAGCACAAAGCAGGGAAGCAGAGGGAGCAGAGGAAGCAATCCTAACCACTGATAGCGGATAACTGTTAACCGACCAGAGGAATCGCAACGATAAATTTAGTTCCCATACCAACTTGTGTTTCAAACCAAATTTCTCCCTGGTGAGTTTCGACAGCTTTTTTTACAATTGCTAACCCCAACCCCGTTCCAGCAATATTACCTACATTTGTAGCACGATGAAACGAGTCAAATAAATTCTTGCAATCTGAAGCAGGAATACCGATTCCTCGATCGCAAACTTGAAATACAAGTTGATTTGGTTTCCAGATCAAATCAAAATTCACTTCAGTTGCAGTTGGAGAATATTTAATTGCATTAGATAGTAGATTAGTTAGAATGTGCCGCAATAGCTTTTCATCTATTTGTACGATTTCTGCTTTTCCTTGAGAATGAAATACAATTTCATGAGTTTTTGTTATGAGTTGAATTTCTTCGACCAAACTCCGACACCATTGAAATAAATCTATTGGAGTTGGTTGAAATTCAAGTTTCCCCGCTTCGGCTTTACCCATCACTAGCACGTCATTTAATAGAAATGTCATATGCTGAACCTGAGTTTGAATCCGCTGTAAATGGTGGCGTTTTTTCTCTTCGTGCCAAATTGCACCGTAGTCTTCTAGTAATTCGGCAGAGGATAAAATTGCCGTTAAAGGAGTGCGGAACTCGTGAGAAGTCATGCTGACGAAACGAGATTTAAGTTCGCTCAGTTCTTTTTCTTTCACTAAAGCTTGCTCGACTTCCAAATTTTTAGTGGTAATTTCCGTGAAAGATAAGTAGCTAGGCAGATTTAAACATAAAACGTTCCAGTGTCCATCCCCCTTGTTGACTTCGATTCTCCATGCCCTCAATCATGGCATTCGCTAAATCATACTCGTTATCAAAAATCCTTCCGGCTATTTCATGGGTTTTGAGTTGATGCCACTGCGCTTCAATCAGATTCATATGTGAACTGTATTGGGGGAGAAAAAAGAGATATAGCCCTTTCGACTGCCACTGCTGCCAGTGCTCACGGGCAAGATGACTGGTATGAGCCGAACCATTATCTTGCACCACGACTGTGAGCCGTCCGGTTTGTAGCAATGTCTGCTCACTCTTTTGGGCAAGGAGCGTTCATCACTTTAACATAGCGTTCCTTGTGGAAACTGCCTTGTACCAGAGCATAGTCAAACGACTGCTCTGGTTGCCATATCCCTAGAATACTAATGCGGTCTCCATAGGATTTGACCTGCTCTTCGGTGTTTCTGCTCTCCAATGCGAGAGTAACTATAACTGACTGGACTTTCCAGACAACATCCCGATTCGTCAAGATACTTCAGGTCAATGTACCCTTCACAGGCAGCTAGTTGGAGTGTGTCTAAGTCGGCTTGCTTGAGTGCTTTGTACTCAGGATCTTGTCTGCCCCGTTGCGAGTGTCGAGTCCGCTTCCAACTAAAGCCCTTTTTTTTAGAATGCGGCGAATCCGGTCAGCACTTAGGTTTACCTGTCGTTCTTGCTCTAGCTTCTGGGCTAGCTGTTGACTATTATAGGTTCTGGCTTCTTGCTCTAGGCATTGTTCTAGGTAGGCCATGTCTGCTTCTTGCCATTTGGCTTTAGCTCCTCGTCCACTAGCATCCCATAATCCACCTAACCCTTGCTGCTGCCAACGGCGGATGGTTTCGCGCACTGTCTGCTCTTGGCACTCAAAAATTTCGGCAATCGCTGGCACTACCCATCCTTGAGCATTGAGTCGAAGCATTTGTGCTCGATCTCGGGTACGTTGAGCAACGGTTTTGGCAACCCGAAGTTCACTCAACGTCCGGTCTTCTGACTCTGTCAAAACGATACGTAAAGGAGCAGGCATGAGTGGTCAAAATCAGCAAGTTTTTGGCTTTTCTCTATCTTACGTTTAATTATGCCCTACTACTTATTTGTAATTGAGTTGCCATTTGATTGAATGAGTCGGACAGTACCGCTAGTTCGTCAATATTTTCTACAGATTGTCGGTCAAAATTGGTATTCGTGAAATTTCCGATAGCGGCTTGTTGCGCTAATACTTGACTTGCTCGGCTCAAACGTCGAATGGGAGTTGTAATCCAGCGAGATGTAATTGTACTCAGTGCAGTTGTTATAATTAAAGCCGTCAAACATAGCACCGCAGTTGTGCGGTTATTGTCGTGAATGTCCTGCATAAAATCTGATTCAGGCATGACGATCGCTATTAACCAATTCAAACCATAGTTATCTTTCCAAGGTTTAATACAAACAAATTGCCGCACTCCTGCAATTTTCAGCTCGAAATGCTGGTCGGTTTGAATTTCATTTAGATTGTTAAATTTTTTGAGTATAAACTCTGTAGTTTTTCTGATTACCGGATCGGGACTATTGACTGCATGTATTCTTCGTGCTTGGCGATCGACGATCGCAAACGGTCGATCGGAACTAGAACTAGCTACTAATAAACCATTCTGTTCGATAATGAAAATTTGTTCCGACGAAGTGACTGGCAATTGCTGTAAATAATCGCTAATTTGTGACAGAATGAGATCGACTCCAATCACACCAATAAATTTCTGTTGGCGATCGCGTACGGGATAGCTAGAAGAGATAGATAAAACTTCTGGTTTATCGTGCCACTGATAAATTGCACTCCATACGGGTTTACCTGCTTTCGCTGCATCTGCATACCAACCCTCCTGTTGCACTGGTGCAATATGATCGATAATTGTCTTTAAACTTTGGCGATTTCCTCGATTGTCTGTGGTGTAAATAGATTGGCGATTAGGTGCTGTTTTCAGGGTTTCATTAATGAGTAAATGACCGTTATTCAGGCGTTCGACTCCAATAAACTCGCCTTGGATATTGGCATAATTAATATAACCAACATCGAATACCTGCATTTGCTTCCAGAAGTAATGTCCGGTGCGCTCGAAGTCTTGTAAATCGAGCAAACCTAATTCGACTGCATCTAAATTGATTTGATTGATTTGTTTGGGAATTGCAAAGTAAGCAGAGAGACGATCTTGAATGCGATCGCCAGCTTTATCTATTAAGCGATCGGCAAGGCGATCGACTGCTTGCTGACCGTTTTTGAAAGAAAAATAGCCAACTAATCCGACTGTTGCCATAATATGCAGCATAAATGGTACTGCCAATACTAACTGCATAGGCATTCTTCTAGAGGGTGTTATGAACTTTGAAAATGATCCACTCTCTGAGCCAGTTTCAGCCATTCCCCGAAAATACCAACAAAGGCTGAATTTCGCTCCCAAATTGGGTTCTACAAAAGTGCATAACACGTTCTAGATGCTGGATGAGATAGTCCGTTTGCGGTTCTCTGCCACCCAAAGTGTGAAAGCAGCTTCATGGATAAAATTATGCTAGTTCTAGCTTATTATTCCCCATGCCAGCTAGTAGATTTTAATTTGAGAACGTAGCAACTATTCAAATTTTCAGTAGCTAGTTACGTTATTTTACAAATGCGATCGCTGTTTATCTTTGCAATGAGTTGCGATCGCCAATCTCAATATTTTTTATTTCAATAAGGGATTTTTATTACACGCTGCCGAGCTAATAGTCTGCTCGATTCTGCTCAATCTCGTTTCTGGACGTTTTGCACTAACTATCCAAAATAATATATTCTTCTTTACAGTGTTACTAAAAGCTTCAAAATATTTGTTAGCAACTTCATTTCCTAAGAGTGCTTGCTGTAAGTCTATTGGAACAATTAATTCTTCAATAGCATCTAAAGTATTCCAAGAACCGTCTTGTTTTGCTACTATAATTTTTGCTAAACCAGCTTCAGTCATTAAATCTTGTTTTATCAGCTCTTGAATATATTGCTTATTTAATTTTGACCATACACTTTTTGGTTTTCGAGGTGTAAATATTTGTCGGTAGCATTCTTTATCTAAAGATTGTACTTTACTATCAATCCAGCCAAAGCATAGAGCTTCTTTTACTGCTTCACTATATCGAATACTAGGCTGACCACTCTTAACTTTGTAGTACATCAGCCAAATAATTAGAGCTATTATGGTTTTTTCTAACCATTCTCGCCATGCTTGACGGTCTTGAGCGTAAAAGGTTTCCATTTCGCGATCGAAGTTTGGCATATATTGAGTATCCCCATAAATAAAAACCAAGCGCAAAAATATAAAAAAACTATGCAGTTAAAGTTTAGGATATGCAATTGAAAATTTAATAAAATAATGCATCAAAGCGATCGCCTCTACGCGCTAACATCTCAACAGAGTTAAAAATTTATTACCATTTGGTTAAATTACAATTAAAACTCATGAATAGTGAAGAACTAGCGCGCTACATCGAAAGCACAGATGGTATATCTAAACCCTGGCTGCTATTGCAATTGCGCCTGAAGAAGCTGCAAGAGCGATCGCACCTACTCACCCCAGAGGAATATGCTAAAGAGTTGGCAGACATACACCAAGGATTGATGAATCTGGGAGAATGGTGGCGGGGGATAGAGGACGAGGCGTTCGGAGTTGACTATCCTCTGTAGAGTAGCGACAACATTCTAGCTTTGCAGCCAAAACTTCTATGCCTAGAACTAAAAAAACAACCACTACACAAGAAATTGCTACTGAAATTAATTTCACAGATCCGCAGTACTACTTCAATCGCGAGTTGAGCTGGTTAGAGTTTAATAATAGAGTTTTACATGAAGCTTGCGACCCGCGATCGCCTTTACTAGAACGATTGAAGTTCTTAGCAATCTTCAGCTCTAACTTAGATGAATTCTTTATGGTGCGTGTAGCAGCTTTACGCCAGCAACTAGCGGCTAAAGTCAGCAAACTCAGTCCAGACGGACGCACCCCAGAAGAACAGCTAGAAGCAATTGCTCAACGCCTGCGTCCCTTGGTATCGCAACAACACCGCCATTTCGAGCAAGTCCTCAGACCCGCCTTAGCCCGAGAGGGAATATATATTTTAGATTACATGGACTTGAACCAGGAACAGCGGACGTACCTGGAACATTACTTTGACGAACAAATATTTCCCGTCCTCACCCCTCTAGCTGTAGATCCGAGTCACCCCTTTCCCCACATTTCTAATCTCAGCTTGAATTTAGCTGTAGTCATGAAAAATCCAGTGACGGAAGAAGAATTATTTGCACGGGTGAAAGTGCCAAAAGTCTTACCGCGATTTTTGCCGCTTCCAGAAGAACTGCGGGTACAACACCATGACAAACCCGCGCATTGGACGGGAGTACCTCTAGAACAAGCGATCGCCCATAACTTAGAATCCTTGTTTCTAGGGATGAATATTTTAGAATATCACCTGTTTCGGATTACCCGCGACGCTGACATAGAACTGGAAGAAGACGAAGCCGACGATTTATTATTAGCGATCGAACAAGAACTGCGCAAGCGCCGTATTGGTGGATCGACAGTCCGACTGGAAATTCACTCTCAAATGCCAGACTTGGTACGTAATAGACTGTTACGAGAACTCGATTTAGAAGAAAGAGCAGTTTACGAAATTGATGGCATATTGGGACTAGGAGATTTAATGTCATTTATGGCATTACCGCTACCAGAACTGAAAGATCCACCTTGGAAATCCGTCGTTCCTCCACGCTTGCAACGCCTCAGTCCTGCTTTAGCAGATACTGAAGAAGGAACTGATTTTTTCAGCCTGATTCGAGAAAAGGACGCTTTAGTTCACCACCCATATCATTCTTTTTCCTCCACCGTACTGCGGTTTATTAGTAGTGCCGCTCACGACCCGGATGTGTTAGCGATTAAAATGACGCTGTATCGCACCTCTGGCGATTCCCCCATTCTTAACGCTTTGATCGCCGCCGCTGAAAACGGTAAACAAGTTGCTGTTTTAATGGAACTCAAAGCGCGTTTTGACGAAGAGAATAACATTTACTGGGCGCGACGGTTAGAAAAAGCTGGAGTTCACGTAGTCTATGGCGTTGTCGGATTGAAAACTCACTCGAAAATCGTTATGGTCGTGCGGCGGGAAACAGATCGCATCCGACGTTACGTCCATATCGGCACGGGTAATTATAATCCCAAAACAGCCAGAATTTATACTGATATGGGACTCTTTAGCTGTCGGGAGGAATTGGGAGCCGATCTGACAGACTTATTTAATTACTTAACTGGATATTCGCGCCAACAATCATATCGCAAGCTATTGGTTGCACCAGTTAATTTGCGCGATCGCATGGTGGCTTTAATTCAGCGCGAAATCGAGTGCTGTAGAGATGGTGGTACTGGTCGGATCGTAGCGAAAATGAATGCTTTGGTCGATCCCCAAATTATTGCTACCCTCTACGAAGCCTCTCGCGCTGGCGTGCAAATCGATCTAATTATCCGAGGAATGTGCTGTTTGCTACCCGGACTTAAGGAAGTAAGCGAGAATATTCGTGTTATAAGTATCGTTGGGCGCTTTTTAGAACACTCCCGTATTTTCTATTTCCACAATAATGGGGAAGAAGAAATTTATATCGGCAGTGCTGATTGGATGCCACGCAATCTCGATCGCAGGGTTGAGGCTGTCACCCCAATTGACGATCGCAGCCTTGCCAAAGATTTACAAGAAATTCTCGGAGTAATGCTTGCCGATAATCGCCACGCTTGGGACTTACAGCCTGACGGACGTTACATTCAACGCCGTCCTGCCCCTAACACTCCCCAATCAAGTTCTCAGAAGATATTTATGGAAATGGCTCTCAATCCAGGAACAACAAGCGAGCAGTGAGTAGTGACCGACAACCATCTACCATCAATAGTCCTCCCTACATTCCATCGTAGGGCAGAGGTAATTTTACCTTGAACAAAAATATACTGTGAAAATCAATAGTTTACGATCGTCCGCCCTGGTAATCTTATTCGGTTTAAAATGCTGATGTTATCTTGCGAACCTTCCATTGTCAGAGTCTTGGTTGTAGACGATCACGAACTTACTCGTCTCACTCTGAAGCTAGCGATCGCTCACCAGGAAAATTTAGAACTAGTAGGATTAGCTAGTAACGGCAAAGAAGCTGTAGAAATGACGCAGCGCTTTCATCCAGATGCGGTTGTGCTTGACTTGCAAATGCCGGTTATGGATGGTTGGAGTGCTGCTGCCAAGATTAAAGATATTCAGCCAGAAACTCAAATTATTGCCTATTCTTCTGTGGAAGATCCAAAACTCCACGATCGTCAAGCAATTGCCTGCTTTGACGCAATCTGCAAGAAAGACATTGCTACTCCAGAATTAATCAACATCATTAAAGAATTAAAACAACAACAAGAAATAAATCGCTCGTAGGCATTTGTTTGGGCAGGGCGATCTCATATATATGCTATTAGTAGCGATCGCTACTCCAAAGATAAATTAAGAACTGAAAGCGGATAATCGAATTATTGATGAAGCGGGCAATATGATGTATTAGCACTGGAAAGCGATTTGAGAAATCAGCCTTCAGTGCTTTTTCTTTAGAGTGCGGCAAATAATAGATTAGTTAGTCGCGTTGTCAGGAAAAGTGCGCTTAAATTCATCTAATAAATCGTCCATTTCTTCTAAAGCTTGATTGACATCTATTCTGAGCGTACCTAAGTTGGGTTGTTCCAATAAACGCAATAACGATTCGCGTTTTCCTTCAACTAATGCAATTCTTGCTTTTAAGGTTTCAACATCCATTGTTCAGTCCTTGGTTGATTCTGCTTTTATTGTAATAGAAGTCAAAAGTCAAAAATCAAAAGTTAAAAGTCAAAAGTCAAAAATCAAAAGCAGAAGTTGTTCCATCTCCTCTGCACCTGAAGCTCCCCTACTCCCGACTCCCGACTCCCGGCTCCTGACTATTTAATTCACCATAGTCTAGTCGTTTAGCAGTAAAGGCAATTTCTCTAGCTGTCGTACCTACGCTAAGTTTACCAGCCATCCTTTCTGGCTGAAACTGACTAGAAATCGCGATCGCATTTACAACTGCTGCTACAGGTCGGCGACAGATTGTCGCTAAAGGGACATTACCAGTTAACTGCAAGGCGCGATCGCTTAGTTTTCCTGTGAGAGTCGGTCTTTTTTCTCCAACCCTAGCCTTGTGCGAACTACTCTCTGCTAACAATAAAGACCCGTTTAAGTAAATACCAGATTGCTGTATATCTAACACCAAGTTTGATAACTCCAAACAATCAGGTAAATTTTGGTCGAGAGACAACAGATAACGCCCTTGAATTGATATTTGTGCTTTAAGATTAGCCTCCCCATACGCAGAAACAACTTTAAATAACAGTAAGACTGAACCAATTGCAATACCGTAAAAAGCTAAAGATTTGAGATTGAAATGGTTTTTCATTGAAAGATGGTAATGGGTAATTGGTAGTTGGTAATTGGTAAGAAGTATTTTCACGCACCACTAACCACTGATAACTGTTCACTGATAACTGATAACATCAAGGTGAGAACTGACTTGACTATGGCGACGGGCAATTAGCAAGGAAGATTGACACTGGATTGCTAATTCATCTGTGTACCTGCCTAGAGTTTGTCGTTCGATTCCCCAAGCGCGACTCATGCCAACTATGGTTAAATCGACACGGGCTGATGCTTCTACGACTGCTAGAATCGGTTCGGAAGTTTCTTTTGGTTGAATTATAGAAATGCGATCGCGCACTTTCTGCGGCAGTTGTTGCATAATGTTGCGTAACTCGTTACTGAACTCGCTTGGCGCTAGTGTTGCTTGCAGCACTGACAAACATGCCGTGTCGCAATTCGCTAGCAGGCGCAGGGCGATGACTAACGCTAGGTCATCGTGAATATTGCCAACATATGGCACAAGCAGCGATTCTAAGTTTTGTTTGCCGCGATCGGTGTATACGGCTACGTCTACTGGAGCAAGGCTGAGAATTTGACCGACGCGCCCACCCAAACGATTGTTACTAAAAGCCGGACGATGCCAACCAACGACAATTAAACTAACGCTGTCAAGTTTGGCAATCTCGGTTGTCGCTCTAGCAACGTCGTTGCTGACACGAACGATGGGATGAATGAGAGAACGAATTGACGGTGGTTCTAGAGTTTGGATTAATTCTTCTAGCTGTTGGTAGCGCTCTTGAATTAACCTGTCAGCGGCTTCTGGAGTGCTTTGGAAAGCGTAGTCTTCTTCAATTTCGATCAAACTGAGCGGATGGACGATCGCAGCAGCCGATCGCTCGCCAGCGATCGCTGCTGCTAATTGCAACAGTCCTTGTTGAGTACTGGGATTTGCGACTGGAACTAAAATTCTATACGCCGGAGTTACAGGCTCTATATCACCTGCTTCTGGTGGTTCTGGTTCTACCAAATCTAATTTAATCAGTCGCTTCGGATACGTCCATTCCAGCAGTGGCGAGGTCATAAACGTTGTCACCAATGCCATAATTACCAGCATGGTAAATAGTAAAGGCGAGATCACACCTAGACTCAAACCAATGTTAAGGACGATCAACTCTGTCAAGCCACGGGTATTCATTAACCAACCCAAGGCTGATGCTTCTCGTTTATCGATGCCACTGACACGCGCCGCTACATAAGTACCGATGTACTTTCCGGCGATCGCCACTACTAGAACTAATAAACACAGCAGCCATAATTCAGGGCGGTTGAGCAAACCAATTTGGGTTCTGATCCCGCTGTAGGCAAAAAAGACGGGGAGTAAAAAGATTAAAACAAAGTCTTCTGTCTTTTGGGCAATCTCTCGCACCAGATCGTGGTCTTTAGGCATGACTGCACCGACTAAGAACGCCCCAAAAATCAAGTGAATGCCAATGACTTCGGTAATTAAAGCAGAGATCACCACCCCCATGTAAATGCAAGCTAAGAGAAATTGCGTCAAACGTCCGGTACGATGAAAGAGTTTGGCAAGATACCGTAAACACCAGCGTCCTACTGTCACCATCAAGCCTATGTAGACGATCGCCGCAATAATTGTCGGAATAGCCTTGACAAAATTACCCTCTTTTGCAACTGCGATCGCCACTGCTAAAACGCACCAAGCCGTGACATCATCTACTGCCGCACACGTTAGCGCCAACGTACCCAAGCGCGATCGCTGCAAGTTATTCTCGGTAATAATCCGCGCTAAGACTGGAAATGCCGTAATTGACATTGCTGCGCCCAGAAACAGGGCAAAAGCAGTAAAGGAAACACTCCCATCAGATACCAGAGGATAGAGGATGATGGCTGAGAGCGTCCCTAAAGAAAAAGGCACTAAAATACTGACGTGAGAAGTCAGAATCGCTATATCTAACTGTCCGCTCAAGTATTTAGGATTTAGCTCTAAGCCAATCAAAAACATGAAAAAGATCAGTCCGATCTGAGACAGCACGTTCAAGTAAGGAAGCGTTTCAGATGGAAACAAAGCTGCGGCAAGATCTGGGGCAATTAGACCAAATAGCGAAGGACCAAGCATAATTCCCGCAACAATCTCACCTATTACCAGCGGTTGCTTGATCCAGCGACATCCCATTCCCACAATCCGCGAGAGTGCTATGACAATCAGCACTTCAATTAAAACGAGAATGACTGCGTGCATAACTTCCTCCAGCAGCAGATGCCCCTATGATGATCTTTTAATCATCTCTGTAGTGTCAACTCATTAGCGATTTACTGCGGGGGTACGCGCCAAACATCGATTGTGCCATTCCCAGTCCCGCTGACTAATGTTTGTCCCCTGGGACTGAAGGCGACGGCATTAAAATATTCTGCATTTCCAGTCACGTAGCCAATTAAGGTGCGGTGTAACGTGCCTGTCTCCAGATTCCACAGCTTGACAACGCGATCGCTACTGTTACTTGCCAGTGTTTTACCATCAGGGCTGATAGTAACAGAAGTGACTACGCTGCGATCGCTGCTCAAGGTACGAATGAGCTGACCCGTATTCAGATTCCACAGCTTAATTATCCCATCACTACTGCCACTAGCAATTTGTCCGTTGTTGCTCGTAGCTAGGGAAAACACGTTACCAGCACCACTAAGAGTCCGAATGAATTTGCCTGTATTCAGATTCCACAACTTAATCGTCTCGTCGCTGCTACCAGTGGCAAGAATTTGTCCATCTCGGCTGATGGCAACAGCATTGACATCGCCGGAATGTCCGTTGAGGTTACGCAGCAATTGACCTGTATTCAAATTCCACAGCTTGACAATTCCGTCATTGCTTCCACTTGCCAGAGTTTGTCCGTCTGGAGCGATCGCCACTGAATTAACGTGGTTTAATCCGCCACTGAGAGTCTGAATCAGTTTACCCGTGTGAGGATTCCACAACTTGATAGTGCGATCGCCACTCCCACTAGCCAGAATTTCTCCATCTGGACTCATAGCCAGGGAATGAACGTGACCTGAGTGTCCGGTTAAAAGACGCTGTAGTTTGCCCGTGTTGAAATTCCAAATCTTAATTGACCCATCACCGTTACCAGTAGCAAACATTTGCCCGTCTGGGCTGAAGGTGACACAATTATAATTAGTAAAAATCGGCGCGTTGACACTCAGAGGCGCGCGGTGAGCATAAACTGAACGTCCACCTGTCGAGCTTTCTAGTAGTAAGCTGCTCGGTAAACTCCTCATCACCGCAAATACATCGGCTGGAAATACTCCAAATCGACTGTAAGCATAGATTTGAGTTCCAACCAAAAAAAGTAGAAGAGTTGTACCACCGGTAACTAAAGCGCTGCTGAGATTGCGCGGATGTAATCTAATTGGTGGTAGCGATCGCCTGCGGGTGGGAGTAGAACTAAAGCGTTGAAGTTGTTGTAAGTCGTATAGTACTTTGTCTGCCGATTGGTAGCGATCGCTTATTTGGAAACGCACCATCTTGTCTAAAATTGCTGCTAGGTGAGGTGAAACTTGGGCGCGATCGCGCCAGATAATTTCCCCATCTGCATCTTCGCTTAATTCGCTTGGCGCTACTCCAGTCAAAGCTTGAATTGCCGACATTCCCAGCGCATATATATCGCTAGCATAACGTGGTCTGCCTCTGGCTTGCTCGATTGGCATATATCCCGGTGTGCCGATCGCGCGCGTGAAAGTAACTTGTCCGTTTCCAACAACTATCTGAGTATTAACTTGCTTGACTGCCCCAAAGTCAATTAAAATCGATCTCCCGTCTTTGTGTCGTCGAATGATATTACTGGGTTTAATATCTCGATGAATAACTTGACTCTGGTGAACAAAATTCAAAATTTCTAGTACATCTACAAGCAGATTAAATACCTCCGCTTCTGGTAGCTGCTGACCGTCTGCCAGTAACGTACTTAAGGGATAACCTTCAACGAGTTCCTGGACTAAATAAAATTCTTGGTTTTCAATAAAATAATCGAGTAAGTCTGGAGTTTTCTCGTGTCTTCTTCCCAAACTTTCTAAAACTCTAGCTTCAGAATCAAATAATAGTTTTGCTTCTCGTAATGTATTTGGATCGTTGCTTGCTGGTTTCAAGCGTTTCACCACGCACTGTCTTTTCATTCTGCGCAGGTCTTCAGCGAGGTAGGTTTCCCCATAGTAGCCGCGTCCCAATTGACTGATAATGCTGTAGCGCCCGTCTAGCAGTGTACCTAGCATTAGTTGATTTTATCCAGCAGCAGAGCATCCATATTTTTACGAAGCAGGCGATCGCAGTTAAACACAAAATACGTCTTCTTTTTACCCCTGTCATCTGCCCTCTGCCTTATCTTCACTTTGACGAGGCTAATTTGTCGGCAATGCGGGTAGTTTCTGGCAGACGATATTTTGGCGTACATTGCAAAACATAATCGATCGCGGTGGCTAAGCTGACTCGATGCCCGCTAGAAATATATAGTGGTTTTGTCCCAGTTCTGGTTCTAAGCACTGCACCAATAGTTTCTCCTTTATCGGTTAATAGTTGCCAACTACCTCGTGCTTCTGGGACTTCTTGATATTTGCCAATCAGTAAAGACTTGGCTACGCCTATAGTTGGTATATCCACAATTAGCCCTAAATGACAAGCGATCCCGAATCGGCGCGGATGAGCAATTCCCTGACCGTCACACAAAATTATATCCGGCGTAATGTTAATTTTTTCCAAGGCATCAAGAACGGCAGGAACTTCCCGAAATGATAAGAATCCTGGGATATAAGGAAAACTTGTCGGACGACGCGCGATCGCTGTTTCTTGGAGTTGCAAACTCGGAAAGCTCAGCACGGCAACCGCAGCTCGACTTATCGTACCATTTGCCTCAAAACCCATATCTACGCCTGCAACATACTGTACTGGTGTCTGAATTTTATCTGTAGTAATAATTTCACCTCGTAATTTTTCTTGAATCGCGATCGCTTCTGCTGTAGTTAAAGCCCAAGTATGGCGTTGGTTAATTTTCATGAATCAGTTGTCAGTTGTCAGTTACCACTTATCAGTGTAGAGACGTTACATGTAACGCCTGTACAAAGTTATCAGTTATCAGCAACCAGTTATCAATAACTCAGGAAGACGCTTATCTTAAGATTTTTAGCAATTTTCCCCAAATTATATTATTTGAGCGCTTAATACAATTAAAACCAAACAGTACGGATTAGTAATGAATAATTGGTATTTAATAACTGAATTAATCAGTAGACGGCGATTTGACTTTTCAACTAACCACTAGCTACTAGCCCCTAACCACTAATTTTATGAGAAACAGCGATTATCTTAAAACAAGTTTGCCTTTTGCTGGCGGTATCGTTTTATTGATCGTTGCCTTTATCTTTCGTCCTTTTGCGATTGTTAATGCAGGGCAAAGAGGCGTAATGATGCAATTTGGCAAAGTTCAAGAGGGAATTCTGGATGAAGGATTACACCTAATTATGCCTTTTGTTACCACAGTTAAAACTTTGAGCGTGCGCGTTCAGAAAAGTAGTTTTAATGCTGATGCTGCTTCTAAAGACTTGCAAAAAGTCACCACAGAACTAGCTGTTAACTGGCACATCGATCCTACACAGGTCAATAAGATTTTTCAACGAGTCGGGGATGAAGAACAAATCGTTGACGGGATCGTTACTCCAGCCGTCTCTGAAGTTCTCAAAGCGGCAACTGCAAAAAAAACTGCGGAAGAAATTATTACCAAGAGAACAGACTTAAAAGCAGAAATTGACGATGCTCTAAAATCTCGTCTGGGAGATTATGGAGTCATGGTAGACGACGTTTCTCTAGTGAATTTTTCCTTCTCGCCAGAGTTTAGCAAAGCTATTGAGTCAAAACAAATTGCCGAACAAGAAGCCAAGCAAGCAGATTTTGTTGCCTTAAAAGCGACAAAAGAAGCACAAGCAGAAGTTAACCGTGCTAAAGGACAAGCAGAAGCGCAAAGATTGCAGCGACTTACTTTGACTCCAGAAATATTGCAAAAACAAGCGATTGAAAAATGGGATGGGCGTTTTCCAACAGTCATGAGCGGCAACAGTAGTCTACCTTTAATAAATATCAATCCTGCCGATCTGAACAATAAAAAATGATTATGAACGATCGGTTGTTTGTGGTCGATTGTTAAAGAGTGGCTGGTGGAACCGGTGACGAGTGGTTGGAATATTTTCTAGTCACCAGCCACTCCCTACTGATAACTGACAATTTTATACAGACGTTACATGTAACGTCTCTACACTGACAACTGATAACTGTTACTTAAATTTTTCGCTTGCATTCATAATATCTCTTGTACTCTTCGTCTAAAATCTCTCGATCGGGAAATTTTTTATACAAGGTTTTTTGCTGGAGTGGCTGTAATCTCCTATGCTAGTTACTTGTATTTAAAAATCACAGAAAAACATTTATACTTCACTTTCTTTTTTTCTACGTAGAATGAATGCCTATTCCTAAAGATATAAGCCAACTGGTATAGTGAGACACTTTTTATTTGTGCTAGCTACCTTAATACTAGTTAGTGGATAGAACGTTCTATTTAATAGCACCAGTCTTGGTGGAATGCATTAGTTACTGGGTGCGGGTGCTGACTGTTAAGCCCCGCTTGCCCATTTCACTTGACCGTGGTGCTTCAGAGTGAGTCCGTAAGTCCGTAAGATTGTCCAAATCAAATAGGAATAAGGCAAAACAATGAAACCGCTGATTTCCCCAGAAGAACTTGCGACTTTAGTGCAGCAGGAGCCAATAGCGATCGTTGACACTCGTGCTCCAGAAGAGTACGCAATTGCCCATGTTCCTGGTGCAGTCAATATTCGCGAGATTTTTACTTATTTAGCTGCCTCTACACCTGAAGGATTAAATAGCCTGCACGCAGAATTTGCCAAACTTTTAGGCACAGCTGGTATTTCAGGTAGAGAAAAGATTGTCATCTACGAAGAGGCAATGAATAAAGGCTTTGGACAATCTTGTCGAGGATACTTTCTGCTGAAGTATTTTGGTTGTCAGCAAGTATCCGTATTGCATGGCGGTTATCAAGCTTGGTTAAAGATGGGATTGCCAACAACTGCCGAAGTTCCTACACCAGAACCAACAACGTTTGTGATGGACATCGATCCGGCAATTATGGTGACTACAGAACAGATGTTGCAATCTTTGGACGACCCAGCCATTATCAAGTTAGACGTGCGCGATCACGATGAGTGGATGGGTGACAGTTCTTCTCCCTATGGTGTAGATTTCTGTCCCCGCAAAGGTAGGATTCCCGGTGCGGTTTGGATTGAGTGGTATGACTTTATGGTTCCCAACGCTGAAATTCCTACATTTCGTTCTAAAGAAGAAATTTTAGCGATGTGTGAGAAGGTGGGCATTACTCCAGAGTCAACGGTATATGTCTACTGTTTCAAAGGTTCTCGCGCCTCCAACACCTTAATTGCCCTTCAAGAAGCAGGAATTAAAAATGTGAGAAACTATTTTGCTTCTTGGAATGAATGGTCTCGCGATCCATCTTTGCCAATTGAGACAGGCAAACCAGCGACCAGTTATCAGTTATCAGTTAACAGTTAACAGTAATCAGAGAATAGGAGTTGTAGAGGCGGGTTTAGCAAAAGGTTCACAGGTTTCGATCGGAAATCTTGGTTCAAAACCCGCCCGCATAGTTGTAGGGGCGGGTTTAGCAAAAGGTTCACAGGTTTCGATCGGAAATCTTGGTTCAAAACCCGCCCATATAGTTGTAGGGGCGGGTTTAGCAAAAGGTTCACAGGTTTCGATCGGAAATCTTGGTTCAAAACCCGCCCGTACAGGGGTCATTCCGAATTACCAATTACCAATTATTAATTATTAATTACCAATTGCCTTTGCAGTTGATACATGCGATCGAACAATTGCCAGCAATATTTTTCTGATAAGCCGCAGGTCACTGCACCTCTGAGAACTACATCAAAATACCAGTCATTAGGGGGTATTTCTGTTGTTAGTTTATTCACGACAACGTATGTCCTCACGCCTTTGTAGATACGTTCTCGGCTGTGGACGCTGATTCTTTCGTGACGATACCAATTTTCGGAGACTCCCTCACGGCGATCGAGGGCTTGGCTCAGGCGTTTTGGTAGCATGTACAATACCCCTTCCACGCTAGCTGTTTTATCGGGGACAACATCCAATACACCAGAGTTTCGCAACGGAGAATAGGAATAAAAGCCTAACCTATAGCCTTTGAGAGTCGCAGGACCGATCGCATATACATGTGTTTTTTCACCGAGCGATCGCTTTAAATCTACCGGACACATACAAGAGCCGTAAGCAAAATAGTAAAACATCGGTTCGCGTTGCTGTTGCTGACTCAAATAGGCATTGCCGATCGCGTTTTTACCGATAGTTTCATCAGTGCTTGCTACCTCTTGCAACTGTCCTAGCCTGCTCATAAGCTCATGATATTACTTGCTATTAGCATCATATTATCAGACCCTCTAAGTCAAAGCAATGTATCTTGATAGAATAACCGTAGATTAATAATGGGTAATAGGTAGTTGGTAGTTGACTGTTATTGCTCCTCTGCTCCCCTGCTCCCTGCTCCCTTACATTGACAAACTCAACTGCGAGCCATTTTGCGTTTTGACAACTTCGATACGGGCTTGGAATGCTTCTTTGAAGTAGGGCATGTGCGTCACGGCGAGGATGCAGGAAAAGTCAGCAGCGATCGCGTTGACTGCGGCAATGAGGCGATCGCAACCTTCTTGGTCTTGCGTGCCAAATCCCTCATCAACAATCAATAATTGTAAAGATGCTCCTGCTCTTTGGGCTAACAATCTCGCTAGCGCTAGCCTAATGGCAAAGTTAATCCGAAATGCCTCGCCCCCAGAGTAGGTTTCGTAAGCTCTGGTTCCCCGTGCATCGGCAATTAAAATATCTAGGGTATCAATCGTTTTGGCATTTTTCTTTGCTGCGCGTCCGCTACGTCCGGTTTTTTGCGTAATAAATTGGACGTGTAACTGGTTGGCAGATAGCCGTGCTAATAATTGGTTGGTTTCTGCTTCGAGTTGAGGTAGCAGATTTTCAATCATCAGTGCTTGAATGCCGTTTTTGCCAAACGCCTGCCCTAATTCTTGATAAACTCGCTGTTGCCGACGAGCGACTTGGAGCTGTTGCTGCTGTTGTTCTTGTTGAGCCTGCATCGCGGCTAACTGCTGAGATTGCTGCTGCAAGCGTCCTAACTGACTGAGGAGATCGTCGAGTTGGCGGCGACGAAACGCCAATTGCGATTCTAGAGTTTGAATTTCAGTTGTGGTGTTGGGAGACTGTTCTAATTTATGAATAACTTCTTCAATCTGAACGGCAAGAACTTGTCGTTCGGCGGTTCTGGCTTGTACGGCTTCAGCTAGATCGCGCGATCGCTGCTCTAGTTGAGGATACTGTTCTTGAGCTGAGAGTAGTTGTTGATAGCTCAATTGCCACACTTGGGCTTGTCGAATTGCCGTTCTGAGGGCGCTGTGTCGATCCGGATCGTAACCGATTTCGTCAATCCGAGCGGCGATCGCGGCTATTTGTTTGGCACATTCAGACTCAACTTGGTATTGCTCGATTTGCTCAGACAAATCGTCAATTTGCGTTCTCATCTCCGGTTGTCGGGCGATAATTTGTGCCTGTCGCTTTTGAGCATCTTTAATTTGTGCCTGTCGCACTTCTGCCCATCGCAATTTATCAACCTCACTCCGCGCTAAAGCATGGCTTTCTTCGCTGTAGTTGAGTTGCTGAAGTTGAGAATTGAGTTGATTTAATTCTGCCTGTAAATCGGCAGCGTAGTTTCCCTGAGCTAGCGATCGCTCTAGGTGTTGTTTTTCTGCTGCAATTTGTTCTAAGCGACTTTGCAACTCATCGCTAGCAGATAGTTGCGCGATGACTTGTCCCCGTTGCTCTCGTAAAGCATCGTATTGGGTAAGTTTCTGCGCGACTTCCCGATATCGTCGTCGCAGTTCTTGAATTTCAGTTTCCGTGACCACCAGCTGTTCTCGGACAACTATAAATTGTTCTTCAGTATCCCTTTTCTGTTCTTTAGTTTTGTCTACTACGCGATTCCAATGATGTTCGTCCAAAGGACGCTCGCACAAGGGACACACCGCATCCGGTACGGAGAGCATCTGAATTTTTTGCTCGACTTCTCCTAATTGCTTTTCAAATTCTCGTTGTTGCTCTTGCAGGCGTTCTAAAAAGTGGCGGCGTTCCTGTCCTTTTTCCCGTACCCGTTCGATATAGACTTTATCTTTCTCTAGCTGCTCGATTTGGACTGCTACTTCTGTCGCGGTTTGTTGTAACTGTGACTGAGTCGATTGCTGCTGGCTCAAGGTAATTTGTTGCGTTTCCAGTTCTTCTAGTTTCGCAGTTAACCGCGCTTGGACTTTATCAATTTGAGCTTGCAGGGTATTACGCCGCTGGATCAAAGGAGAAACTTGGAGTTGCAGCCGATCTAAATTTGCCAAGCGATCGCGGGCGGCGGCGAGTTGTAAGACTCCTGCTTCTACTTCCGCCGATTTGCTCAGAGCTTGTTGGGTTTCCTGTTCTTGCTGTTGTAAGATAACTAGTTGACCTTCAGCACGTTGTAATTGGTGCTGAAGTTCGTTGACTTGCTGTACGAGTTGTTGCTGTAATCGAGTGTGCTGTTGTTGGGCGTGGCTGTATTCCTGAAATTTAGTGCTGAATTCTTCTTCCTGCCCTAAGAGATCTTGATAGTGTTGGTATCCGGCTTGAATTTCCAGCTCTCGATCTAAAATCTCTGCTACAGCTGCCAGTTGAGACTCGATCGCTAAATGCTCTTGTTGCAGGCGATCGCGATCCACCGTTAGATTTTGAGATTGCTGTTTGAGGAAACTTAATTGTTGTTCCCAGTTTTGTTGTTGGCTGCGGACGACTTGTAAGCTTTTGAGTTGAATGTCATCAAAAGCTTGTTCCTGCTGCAACTGGTTGACTTGAGCTTCAATTTCTGCTAGCTGAGTGGCGATCGCTTCTTGTTGTTGTAATTGGGTGGCAAGCGATTGCAAAGCCTGTTCTAATTGATCGGCTTGAGCGCGAAAAGATTTCGACAGATCTTTTGCCCGTTCTTCTAGTTCGTCATAACGATGCAGTTTGAGTAACTCCGCCAAAATTTCTTTGCGCTCGTTGGGGCGCTTGAGCATGAATTCATCAGCTCGTCCCTGACGCAAATAAGCTGAGTTAATAAATGTTTCGTAGTCCAGCTTAACGTGTTCTAAAATTAATGACTGAGTGGCTCGGACTCCCTTTTCAGTTAGCGAGCGAAAGCCTTGTGGGGTTTCAACTTGAAACTCTAGGGAACTGCTTTGTCCTCGGTAACGAGTACGAATCACGCGATATTTGTGGCGATCGCTGTAAAACAGAAAATCAACCCGTACTTCTTTTGCTCCAGCATGAATGATATCATCTTCGGCGACAGCACGACTCTGACCCCAAACCGCCCAGGTAATTGCTTCGAGTAGAGACGATTTACCCGCGCCATTCGAGCCACATATACAGGCAATATGTAACCCGCTAAAATCAAGAGTCGTCTCGCGATAACTGAGGAAGTTTTTGAGTATAAGTTGGACTGGAATCATTTAGGCTACTGCACCACACCCTCGATCTAGAAATAACAGTACAGATGCACTGTCACCTAGTTTATTGTAGTAAAAATTAGTCATTAGTCATTGGTTATTAGTCATTGGTCGGTTATTTTTTTACGGTTCGCTGCTCGCAACTCACTCTCATTGGTGGTTAATGGTTGCTAGTTATCGGTTATAACACCAACTTGCTTTTTAGAATTGTTGTAAGAGCGAATACTTTCTAGTTCACTGCAAAACGATCTAACAAATCGCAGATAATAAATATCGAATCACAAACGATTGGTGACAAATGACAAATAACAAACTCGTAATGGAGTAAACCAATGACGGCGAAAAAAATTTTGATGCTGGTTGGTGACTACGTGGAAGATTATGAAGTCATGGTTCCATTCCAGGCGCTACAGATGGTAGGACATACAGTTCATGCTGTCTGTCCTGATAAAAAAGCAGGGGAAAAGGTACGCACGGCGATACACGATTTTGAAGGCGACCAAACTTACAGCGAGAAGCCAGGACATAACTTTGCCTTAAACGCCTCCTTCGATGAAGTGAAAGCCGAAAACTACGACGCTTTAGTTATACCAGGCGGGAGAGCGCCAGAATACATCCGTCTAAATCAAAAAGTTTTGGATATCGCACGCCACTTTGCCCAAACCAACAAACCAATTGCGGCAATTTGTCACGGCTTACAAGTCCTGGCAGCAGCCGATGTTTTACAAGGTAAGAGCTGCACTGCATACCCAGCCTGCGGACCCGACGTGATGAAAACTGGTGGTTTATACGTTCACATTCCTCCAGACGAGGCGATGGTGGATGGTAATTTGGTTACAGCACCCGCATGGCTAGCTCATCCTAACTGGTTAGCAGAATTTCTCAAGTTGTTGGGAACCAAAATCGAGCATTTATCAGTTACCAGTGACCAGTTACCAGTGACTAGCTACCAGTGACTAGTTACCAGGGAGCGCACGAGCAGTGACTAATTATTTGGGTACTAAGTAAAAGTTGTCGATCGCGATTATTGAGTAGCAAAAATTGAGCAGTAACAGCGTTATTTATAGCTTCACAATGGAAAAAGCTCCTGGGAGTCTTGCCGTGTTTCGACCCCAAGAGCTTTTTCTTTAATACCACTCCTCACACACAACTTTAGTTTAGGTTAATCCTCTAGGGGAAAACAGTAGCGAGTGACACTTTACAGATTGGCTAATGGCTAATGGCTAATGGCTAATAGTAATAAACGAGCGCACAATTAACAATTAGCAATCAACAATTAGCGATCGACAATTAGCAATGAGCGCAATTCGGACTGTTCAACTGTGTCGGAGTTTTGGTAGTGTCACGGCTTTGGACAACTTATCGCTGGAAGTCCCTCAAGGAACTGTGTTTGGCTTTTTGGGGGCGAATGGTTCTGGTAAAACCACGACAATTAGGCTTCTACTAGGAATTTTAGAGCCAACGGCTGGTCAAGCTGAGGTGCTGGGTTTCGATTGCCGTACCCACTCCCATGCCATTCGCCAGCGCACGGGTGCTTTGCTAGAACACCCGGGACTTTACGAACGACTCAGTGCAGAAGATAACTTAGAATTTTACGCACGGGCTTGGCGCATTCCCACAGCCAAAAGGCGATCGCGGATTCAAGAATTACTCTCACACATGGGTTTGTGGCAGCGCCGCCATCAAAGGGTAGGAGAATGGAGTCGGGGGATGAAACAAAAACTCGCGATCGCTCGGGCGATGTTACATTCTCCGCCATTAATCTTTCTCGACGAACCCACCATCGGACTCGATCCCGTCGCTGCTGCTGCTTTACGCGACAACATTCAGGAAATGGTAGCGCAAGAAGGAGTGACAGTATTCTTAACGACTCATAACTTGGCAGAAGCCGAAAAATTGTGTCAGCAAGTCGGCGTGATTCGTCAAGGTAAACTTTTAGCGGTAGGACATCCCGATCGATTGCGATCGCAAGCTGGCAATCCCAAACTAGAAATTATCGGACGTGGATTTACAGCAAATGCGATCGATTGGTTAGAGTCTCAACCGCTCATTGCTGAGATTGACATTTCTAAAATTAACAATGAGAGCGATCGCTTAACTATCTCCCTACATCAACTCATCAGTTCTGCTCCCATCGTCAAAATGTTAGTCCAAGCTGGAGTAGAAGTAGAAGAAGTTCGCAAAGTCAGCCCTACGCTGGAAGAGGTTTTTTTAAGCTTGATGGAACAGTAGAGAAATTCGGAATTCGGAATTCGGAATTCTGAATTAAATTCTCCCTCAGTTCTCTTCCCCGACTCCCATACGGGCGGGTTTATTCGCTCAATTCTGGGTTGTTTCAGGAATATCCTGTCAAAACCCGCCCCTACAACTCCTGACTCCCGTACGGGCGGGTTTATTCGCTCAATTCTGGGTTGTTTCAGGAATATCCTGTCAAAACCCGCCCGTACAACTCCTGACTCCCTATTCACTCACCTCCGGTTTGAGCAAAGGAAAGGCGATCGCATCCCGAATACTGGCACAATCAGTTAAGAGCATCACCAATCGATCGATCCCGATGCCTACACCACCAGTAGGTGGCAAGCCGTACTCTAAAGCTGTGAGAAAGTCTTCGTCTACTCCCTGTGCTTCTAAGTCTCCGGCTGCTTTACGGGCTGCTTGAGCTTCTAATCGCTGTCTTTGATCGATCGGATCGCTCAACTCAGAAAATCCGTTGGCGGTTTCACGCCCAGCGACGAATAACTCAAATCGCTCTACCAAACCAGGCTTTGAGCGGTGAGGCTTGGAAAGTGGCGAAATTTCCACTGGATAATCGATGACATATGTAGGTTGAATCAGCGTGGCTTCGCAAGATTGTTCAAACGTCTCATTTAAAAGTTTGCCAATCGAAGTACATTCCTCAACTGCTTGAATTCCCGCTTGTTTTGCCGCCGCCTTTGCCTCGTCTAAACTCGAAAAAGCGTTAAAGTCTAACCCTGTTTTCTCCTGTACGAGAGCGTGCATCGTAACCCTACGCCAAGGGGGTGTAAGGTCGATCGCCTCACCTTGATAAGTAATTTGTAGCGTGCCTAAGACTTCCTGCGTCACGGTAGTAATGATATTTTCTACCAACTGCATGATGTCGTTATAGTCGGCATAGGCTTGATAAATTTCAATCGAAGTAAATTCTGGGTTATGGCGGGTAGAAACGCCCTCGTTACGAAAAATTCGCCCCAATTCAAATACTTTCTCAAATCCACCCACAACCAACCGCTTGAGATGGAGTTCTGTGGCAATCCGCAGAAACAAATCCATTTCTAGGGTGTTGTGATGCGTGATGAAGGGACGAGCATCAGCCCCGCCTGCTTCTGCTTGTAGTACGGGAGTTTCAATTTCAATAAAACCCTGCTGCTCCAAAAAGCGGCGAATTCCTGCTGTAATTTGAGCGCGACGGCGAAAAGTTTGGCGGACTTCTGGATTGACGATTAAATCTACGTAGCGCTGACGATAGCGCTTAGCCACATCAGTCAAGCCATGCCATTTATCGGGTAAGGGGAGTAAAGATTTGGTAAGA
Organism: Chroococcidiopsis sp. SAG 2025; assembly: GCF_032860985.1. Classification (GTDB taxonomy): domain Bacteria; phylum Cyanobacteriota; class Cyanobacteriia; order Cyanobacteriales; family Chroococcidiopsidaceae; genus Chroococcidiopsis. The sequence continues at coordinate 2,375,207 of NZ_JAOCNC010000001.1, read as the reverse complement.
ATAGCGTATTGGTTAACAAAAACCGATAATTCGCCCTTTTCCGTGCGTTTGATCGTCCCTTTTGCGCCTAAAATGTCCCCTGCGTCTGTCAGTTGCTTCAGATGATTAAAGGCATCTGGATCGATTTCTGCCATCGCAGTATCGATTCTTTTTTTATCTAGGTATAGCTGAATCGTGCCAGTCTCGTCTTGCAAGCCGAAGAAAGCCAGTTTGCCAAAGACGCGGCGCGCGATGATTCTCCCCGCGATCGCCACTTCTATTTCTACCTCTTCCCCATTGGGTAAGTCGGCATACTTTTCTTGTAATTGAGCTGCATGGTGAGTAGATTCCCAACGATAAGCATAGGGATTTAAACCCAACTGCCGCAACTGCTCGACTTTCTCTAACCGCGTGGCACGGATATCTTCTTCTGCCATGACTACTTTCCTAAAGGGAATGCACTGATAAAGGGACGCAATCTTTGATTATAAAGAATTTGTCATTGGTCATTCGTCATTTGTCATTAGCTATCTCTTCCTTGTCTCCCTTGTCCTCCTTGTCCCCTTGTCCCCCTCACTCCTCACTCCTCACTCCTCACTCCTCACTCCTCACTCCTCACCCCTCTTCTTGATTCGCTCGATCTCGCGTTGCAATTCTTCAATTTGACGGCGTAAATCCTCTGTTGCGGCAGATGGGGATGATTCTGTTTGGACGTTAACTGCGTTTTGGGCAGGCGATCGCGGATAGTTTCCTTGGCGAATTTGACCATATTCGGCAGAATTTGCCCATTGTTGCAGATAAGTTATCCGTTCTACCGCAAACGGATGCGTTAGAAACAAGTTTTGGGGAAAGTTATTGTAAAGTAGAAATTTATAAACTTGGTTCAAGCTGTCTTGGTCGAGTTCTTGGAATCTTTCTGCTTGCCGGATAAACTCGTCTAAGCTGCATTCATGACCGTACTGAATGCTACCCCCAGCTAGCTTCATCATCGTTTGCATGACTGGTTTAAGATCGTCCATCACCATCAAGGCTGCTCGATCTGCTGATAACTCGGCTTTCCGCTTCCATTCGTAGAAAGCAAATATCAATCCACTACTGACCAAATTTCCTAACCCTAGAGTTCTAGCTCCAATATAGTTAGCCGTGGAAATCACCCAAGTCGCCATTTGAATCAAAATTGTATGACCGCATTTGAGGTGACCTAATTCGTGTGCTATCACCGTGCGAATTTCTGTAGGAGTCAAAAGATCCAACAGTCCAGTGTTGAGAACGATATTAGGCTCCTCCTGACCGAGAGCATAGGCATTAACTACAGGAGTTTGAGACACGAACAAAACTGGTTCTGGAGAAATATCTAAATCTCGAACGCATTCGCGAAAAATTTGGTAGACGCTAGAATACTGGCGCGCTCCCACTTGAATGCTGTTGCCCATGTGATAGACCATTTGGGGGCGTTCGTAGAAAAATTTGATGAATTGCGTCGCTACCAAATCAAAACCTGGTAAACTCCGTAAGGCTTGTTCCGCTTGGCGATCGAGCGGATGGCGAAAAGTTTCGCAAGAAATGTCTGGATAAGTTGGCATTGTGCAAATTGGTAATAGGTTTAGTGATTGGCGAAAAGGGAGGAGCGAGGAGCGAGGAGTGAGGGAAATTTTGGCTTTTAGATTGGTAATGGGTAATGGGTAGTTAGTAATTGCTCCCATGCGTGACCTTGTGCTACCTTGCGCTTCCTCATCTCTCTTTTCTCCCTAGTCCCCCTTGTCCTCCTTATCCCCCTCGCTCCTCGCTCCTCGCTCCTCGCCCCTCAAAAGTTAGTAAAATAAAAGACTCTGAGGGTTAAACCTCCAAGCCAGTCGTTAGAGAACAGACAACAGGCAGCTAACAAATACATAATAGGACTGGATCGGAACGATCGCTTTTCGCGCTAGTAGAGAAATAGAAGTCAGTGATTGAAGTAGAGGTACATTATTCCCTGCATAACTTCCTGCGATCGCAGGCAGAAGCTGCATGGTCGCATCATTTGACGATGGCGCGACTCGTAGCTAGAGCTTTGCGGCTCGGACGTAGTGCTTTGATTCAGGTGGGTGCTGGTTGCGGCTATCAGGGACGTTATCGCCTGAGCTATCTAGCGCCAGCTCTACTTTGGCAATCTCCGGCGGTCATAGTAGCAACAGAGGAAGTGCAACAGCGTCTCTTGCGAGTAGAAATTCCGCCTCTACAGCAATGGCTGCAAACGAATAAAAGTATTATCGTCGGCGATCGCTGGATTCATCCCGATTTTCAAGGTATTTTACTCATTACCCCTGCGGCTTGGCTGCAAGCTCAATGGGCGGGAACGGGCGATTTTCCGCCCAACATTCCGACACTAATTGATGGGGTGGACGATTTAGAAGACTGGGCGCGATCGCAACTAACTGTTAGCATTCATCCTGGTAACTGGGACGAATTAATGCTAGCTTATCCCGATCGGGCGGAAGTGATTCGGGAAGCGCGAGTCCAACTGACAAAAGCCGTCTTCCGACATCCAGCCAACCCATACGAGTGCTATCTCGTCTCCCCAGCAGAGCGGCATATTCTGGAAAGTCTGTTTACTAGGCTAGGAGATAAGGGAGCAGGGAGCAGGGACGAGCTGGGAGCAGGGGGAAGAAAGCAGAGGGAGCAGAGGAGCAGGGGAGCAGAGGGAGCAACTACCAATTACCAATTACCGAAGAATTGGTATTTGTTCCAAGAGCGATCGCAAACACCAGACTGCTTGTTGTGGATGAGCTTAAACCGCTCTCAAGGCTTATTTTCACTCTACTGCGCTCCCGCAGAGGTGGCTTCGGCTCTTGCACCAATTTGGACTCGACAGCCTGTAGTCTTCATGGGTAGTGCCTTAGATCGAGAAACAGAGGCTACGACTTATCGCAAGCGCTTGGGTTTACCAGAAGAACTCACTTGTTTGAAATTTGCTGGCGATCGCCACAACGAATCAATTCAACTCTACACGCCAGAACGCTTTCCTTTACCCAATACCCCCCAATATCAACCCGCTTTGATGCGGGAAATTTATGCTTTGATTGGTGCGACGGTATCGCCAGGATTAACAATGATTTTAGTTGGTGATTTGCCTTTAAAACAGCAAATCGGGGCGCAATTAGCCGCAGAGTTCGGTTCGCGGGTACAGGTAGAAAAAATGAGTTTGGATGAGAATAGCATTCTCGTCAGCGGTTGGGACTTTTGGCAGCAGCATCAAGGTATCTTGCCAGTACCGCAACTCACAATTATTACAACATTACCCATACCATCTCTAGAGCATCCAATTGTGGCGGGTCGAGTCGAATACTATAAGCGATCGCGTCAAGACTGGTTTGCCCTTTATCTATTACCTGCGGCTTTAAATCAATTACAACGGGCGATCGCACCTATGCGCGATCGTCAAGGAGTCGTAGCTTTACTAGATAGTCGCGTATTACACCGCAGTTACGGACAGCAGGTACTTGCAGCTCTCAGCCCTTCGGCTAGATGTAATTATTTAGATGCTAGTTTGTTTGCGAAAGAGGAGTGAGGAGCGAGGAGCGAGGAGTGAGGGAAAGAGAGTGGTGCGTGGTGTGAGAAGTGTGGGAGGACACAAGGGAGAATTTGCTCCCTCAACCCCCTCAGCTCCCTTTCTCTCCCTCAACTTCCTCAGCTCCCTCAGCTCCCTCAGCTTTCTTTTCTCCCTCACTCCTCGCTCCTCACTCCTAACCCCTCTTTCTACGATATGATTCAGAAATAAGGGGTTTATAGCTTGGAATGGAAGTAGATTATGGGAGAAGCAAAGCGTCGTAAAGCTGCGTTGGGAGATAAGTATGGTCAAGAAGCACAAATCTTTCCCTGGCTTCCCGTGACTAAGAGTCAAGCACAGAAACTTACGCAGTGGAGTACCCGCATTAGTTGGATTGGTATTGGGCTGTTAGTTGCTTCCTGGGTAACAATTCGATTTATTGGACCCGCTTTTGGTTGGTGGCAAACTGTTGATTAGAATACAAGTAGTAACTCACTCTTGAGACCGAGGAGTGAAACAACTGAATTCAGAGATATTAAGAGGACAGCTAGAGTATTCAGCTAGATTGAGCTAAATACTTAAGTTGTCCTTATAGTTTTCATAATTTATTTTTTTACGATTGAAAGCGAAGTCTTGCCTAGTTTCTAACAGCTATTGCCTCTATTTTTTGGAAGTTGCAGGCATAAATTAGATAATCCAATCTGGAATTTTTCTAAAACAGATTGTTTCAATACCGTAGGAACGGCGCTTTTACTTTAACCTATTCGGTACGTCTAGGAGGCAGATGAATTCGATCGCAAAGAAATGTTACAATTTCTCATAGCGATCGCCAAAAAGCAGCGAAAATCTAAAGAAATTCTAAAGAAAACGAAAAAGGTTTACAATTAAATGTGGTGTTTGGAGGAAAAAAGTGTTTCTGAGATTGGCAGAGCAACACCGACAATACGTCCAAGATCTGGTAATGAACCTCCAAGCCTTGGCGATTGTACTAGAGCGGCGGGGATATCCTGCGTCTTGTTATACTTGCGGCGGACAAATGAGCAGTGCCTCATTTATGGTCAGTTTGGCAGATAATCATCTGATTCGGTTTTTGGTGTCCGATTACGGCATTACCTGGACTGAAATGAGAGACGATCGCGAACTCATGAAGTTGGAGGGTGCAGAGGCAATTAGTCAGTTACAAGAACTTGCTAATTTAGTCAAAAACTCTATCTCACCCAGTGAATTGCCTAAGCTGATAACAAAGCGAGTGTAAAAAATTCGGAATTCAGAATTAACTAGTCAGCAATCGCAGTGGTAATTGGTAATTAGTTATTGGTTATTGGTTGATGGTTGATGGTTGACAGTTGATGGTTGACAGTTAGCTTATAACTGGTTACTGGTCACCGAGCGCTGTTCCCCGTTTCTTGTTCCCTGATAACTGATAACTATTAAGTATGAAACTGACTAGAATCGATTTAAATAGCTGGTTATTAGAAATTGCTGGGCTGAGAGTGTTGATCGATCCGTGGTTGATCGATCCGCTAGTTTTTTATGGGCAACCCTGGCTATTCTCCGCCTCTCATCTCAAGCCACCAGCGTACAACCCGACTACGCTGCCAAACATAGATTTAATTTTAATTTCTCAAGGTTTGGACGATCATTGTCACAAACCCACATTAGAACAATTAGATCGTCAGATTCCGGTGGTAGGTTCGCCTACAGCAGCGAAAATTGTTCAGGGCTTAGGTTACTCTGACGTTCGTTCTCTTACACCGGGACAAACCGAGATTCTTGGTGCTTTAAATATCACCGCGGTTACAGGCGCGCCAATTCAAGGTCAAGTAGAAAATGGCTATTTCCTCAAAGACGTGGAGAGGGGGGAAACAGTTTACTACGAGCCTCACTGGTTCCAGTCCGAGAAAGTTACAGCTCAATTTCAAGGTACGGTAGATGTAGCGATCGCCCCGATTATCGGACAGGTATTTCCACTGCTGGGACAGGTAATTATGGGATCGACAGAGGCAATGCATTTGATTCAAACTTTGCATCCCCGCGTTTTCGTTCCTACATCTTTAGGCGAGATCGAAGCTCGGGGAATTTTGCCGATGTTAATTCGATCGATTGGTAGTGTAGAAGAATTTAGCGATCGCTTAGCAGCTTCTGGCTCTAAAACTCAATTACTTCTACCTGCTGCTGGGGAAACTTTGGCGATCGAACCAATTAAATTGTAGATGTAGTTTCCTGAAACGCCACGCCAATAGGGGCGCACAGCTGTGCGCCCCTACCAAGAAGAATATATTCGATCCATAGAAAAACAATCGCGATTCCCATCAACGTGAAGGTCGCCGCCGTTGCAAAAACTCGGGAATATCCAAGCCAGGTTTTTCTTTGTTGTCATTAGCTGATGGCGTTGACGGCGCTGGTGCTGTCGGGGATTTTTTAGCAATTGGTATACCTGGAGTCGGGGTAGTTGGTTCAGAATCAGCCTGATTGAATCCGGTAGCAATGACAGTGATTTTCATTTCCCCTTGTAGTTTGTCATCAATCACTGCACCAAAAATGATGTTGGCATTGGGATCGACGACTTCATAAATCGTATCTGCTGCCATATTCACCTCATGCAGCGTCATATCGCTGCCACCAGTAATATTGATTACGACTCCTTTTGCTCCTTCAATTGATGATTCCAGCAAAGGAGAAGAAATAGCTGCGTTTGCTGCTTCTCTAGCACGGGTTTTACCAGAGCCGCTGCCGATCCCCATTAGTGCCGATCCTGCATCTGCCATGACTGCTTTCACGTCGGCAAAATCTACATTCACTAGTCCGGGGATCGTGATAATATCGGAGATTCCTTGTACCCCTTGACGCAGAACTTCATCAGCAGTCAGAAACGCATCTCGCAACGCGGTCTGCTCGGAGATCACCGATAGCAATTTATCGTTGGGGATCAGAATCATCGTATCAACTCGGTCTTTCAGTGCGTCTATCCCTTGGTTGGCTTGGTTAGCACGGCGACGACCTTCAAAACCAAAAGGACGGGTGACAACACCTACAGTTAAAATACCCTTTTCCTTGGCAATTTCCGCCACAGTTGGTGCCGCACCTGTACCAGTACCGCCTCCCATCCCAGCGGTGATAAATACTAGGTCTGCTTCTCCTATAGCGTTAGCAATTTCATCTCGCGACTCCTCTGCCGCTTTCTCTCCCATTGCTGGATTGCCACCTGCTCCTAGCCCTCGCGTCAACTTTTGCCCGATCTGTAGCCTTCTGGGTGCGGCGCTATGAGTCAGCGCTTGGGCATCAGTATTAATTGACCAAAACTCTACACCAGTAACCCCACTCTCAATCATTCGATTGACAGCATTGCCACCACCGCCACCGACACCGATTACTTTGATATTCGCTACCCGACTCGGAAGAATATTGCTATCGCTCAAGTTGTCCTCCCCAGTAGCAACTTCCCTGATGTAGTTTTGTCCGAGATGCAGCCCTGTACTGTTGAAGTCCCCAGTCGAATTCATGCCTGATGGAAAACTCGACCGCCCTGGAGATTGGGAGGTTTTAAGGGTAACGTCTATTTTACTGTTAAGTGTCATTGGAATCTAGGTGTATACGAACAACTTTTTTTAAGCGTGACGATTTGGATAAGAGTTTACTATAGGTTCGTTTTCCTATGGCTTATCCTCAGCAATTTCAGTTAAGGCATTGATGCTAACCTAACTTTGGCAGCGAACGGGCGAGCCTACTGCTGTTTTAAAGAGATTAGATAATTGGATGCACTATAGTTAACTTGAAATTGTTCCGTATAAACTGCTCGATGTGATACAAAGCAATTGCGACTGCTGATTTCTCGCTGCAAAGTTGTTTTAACTGAGGCTGCGGCAATTGTTGGCATCTCTAAAGCTGTCTCCTTTGTCTAGAAAAAATGGTAAATTACACCGTATATTTTTACGCGATTGAGCAATAAACCGAATGCAATGCTTGTATTTCTTAATTTTTAAACAAAATCAAAGTTTTTTCGGAGATTCTGCTGATATCAGCGAATTTTTTCCTTACCTTTTTGCAAAAAAATCCAGCTATTCCACCGCGATCGCGGTGGAATGACCGGACTCTAGCCAGTAAAATCAATCTTTTTCATACTTGCCCCCTATCTGATCGATACATTTTGTGACAGCGAGCGAATAAACTCGCGAATGACATCAGTTTTGGTTCTTTGGTGCTTTTTGCAGTATTGCTCCAATATAGACATCTCTGTGGTGGGAATTCTAATACTTAAGTGATTTTCTGACATAGGTGCTGCAACTTGCGCTACTCCGCAAGCAAGGTAATGCCTGCACCCATCTATATTCAAGCGTGATTCTACTGACAAGTTGCACTCGGCTTATTGATGATTCCAATTTACCTCAGTAGAATTACAGAGGATGTCTAAATATATTTAAGTTGTTTATACATATTTCATAGATGTTTAAAAAACTTCTAATATATAGCATCAAATCATCTCATAAAAGTGGAAATTACTGTGGATTACTTTTGATTATTTTTGGATTTGTCGGTACGCTCTGGACTGAGCTTTCCTCAGTTTCTTTTTGATACATTTGTACTAAAGGAGCGGCAGGATTTTTCAAGTCTATATAGGCAATTTGGCGAGAATTAATTTGAGTTGAAATCGGACTCATTTGAGCCAAAACATGGAGTTGTTTGGATAATCGTTCGCTATAAGGACCGAGGTGGACGGTTCCTAATTCAGTTTTGAGAACGAGATTGCGTGGATCTTGACAATCAATTTCCAAAACTTCAATCCCACTTTGACCGATTTTTTGATAAAGGGAACTCCAGTAGGGGCGATAAGTTTCTGGCGAACCCAAAACTTTTAACTGAGGCTTGAGACGCTGCCGGACTTGGGCAGGGTAAGATTCAAATGGAATCCACGCACCCTGCGAGTCGAGAAAGCCAACAGATGCTTTGGAGTCGGGAGTAGAACTATTGGGAATCAAACGGGCGATCGCTACAGCTACGGGCGTGCGTTCTTGGACTTGGACGATTAAACTAGGAGGAAAGAGTCGGCGAGCCACCTTAGCATCGGCAATCGGAGGGTAGGACTCTAAAGTTTGAGCGATCGCCATTGGCGAAATTTGCAGCAGCGATTGAGGATATGCTAGGGCTAGGCGCGAAAGAATAACTGGCTTAGACAACAAACTGTTACCTTCAATCGCCACTTGCCGATTGTCGCGTAACACCCAATTAGGTCGTGTCATTGCCCAAACTGTAATAGCCAATAGCCCTGATAGAGATAGTGTCTGCCAAATAGCCTTTAGTACCTGCCCAAAATCGCGGTCTCGTCTCATTTCGCTCTCCCCGTCAACTCGCGCTGACATATTAGCGCAATATTGAGGGAGTAGGGAGTAGGGAGTCGGTAGTCACTGGTCGCTGATAAATTTGTAGAGACGTTACACGTAACGTCCCTACTGATAGCTGATAACTGATACCTGAAAAAAATCTCCTACATCTAAAGCTTCAGAATGTGATACAAAAATCAACAGTTCCTCACAACACAGCATCATGGGTAATACCTTCGGACATTTATTTCGGGTGACGACTTTTGGCGAATCGCACGGTGGCGGTGTGGGAGTCGTCATTGATGGATGTCCGCCACGCTTAGAGATTTCCGTGAAGGAAATTCAGTGGGAACTCGATCGCAGGCGACCAGGGCAAAGTAAAATTACGACACCCCGTAAAGAGGCTGATAGCTGCGAAATTTTGTCGGGGATATTTGAGGGAAAAACACTAGGGACACCAATCTCGATTTTGGTGCGCAACAAAGATACCCGTCCCCAAGATTATGACGAGATGCAACAAAAGTATCGCCCTTCCCATGCCGATGCTACCTATGATGCTAAATATGGGATTCGTAACTGGCAAGGCGGGGGACGTTCTTCAGCTAGAGAGACAATTGGCAGAGTTGCAGCAGGGGCGATCGCTAAAAAAATCTTACATCAAGTTGCTGGGGTAGAAGTTGTTGCTTATGTTAAGCGCATCAAAGATTTAGAAGGCGTTATCGATCCCAGCAGCGTAACTCTAGAACAGGTAGAAAGTAACATTGTCCGCTGTCCCGATCCCGAATGTGCCGATCGCATGATTGAATTGATCGAGCAGATTGGCAGACAAGGCGATTCTGTTGGTGGTGTTGTCGAGTGCGTAACGCGCAACGTACCTAAAGGTTTGGGTTCTCCAGTATTTGACAAACTAGAAGCAGATTTAGCTAAAGCTGTCATGTCTTTACCCGCTACCAAAGGCTTTGAAATTGGCTCTGGGTTTGCAGGAACTCTGATGACAGGTAGCGAACACAACGACGAATACTATACAGATGAAAATGGAGAAATTCGCACTGTTACCAACCGCTCTGGTGGGGTACAAGGAGGAATTTCTAACGGCGAGAATCTTATTTTACGAATTGCTTTTAAACCAACAGCGACAATTCGGAAGGAACAAAAGACAGTCACAAATGCAGGGGAAGAGACACTATTAGCAGCCAAAGGTAGACACGATCCCTGCGTGTTGCCCAGAGCTGTACCGATGGTAGAGGCAATGGTAGCTTTAGTACTATGCGATCACTTACTGCGACATCAAGGTCAATGTAGCGTATTAAGTTGAGTCAAAAGTTAAAAATTGTAGGAGCAGATTTTGACCAAGAAGCTTCGGCTAAAGCTGTCAATTGGAACTTAGGCAGAGCGTGCTAAACGAACGAACTGCATCAGCAAATTGTTCGTTGCGTTCCATCAATCCCATGTGTCCAGCAGGTTGCAGAATCGCCAGTTCGGCTTTGGGTAAATCCATGCTCATACGCTTGCTAGCTGCAGGTACGGTGGCAATATCGGATTTCCCGACGATCGCCAAAACTGGAATATCGATCTTTGGCAAAGTTGTCGTTTCATCGAATTGCAGCATTGCTAGCATTCCCCTAGCTAGTATGCCTGGTGAGCCGTGTAGACCTAATAGTGTTGAAAAGTTGAGTTGACCTCGTGTTTCTCTGCCTGTGAAGCCTGAGATCTCAGTAGTGACGTGCATCGAGCCATTGAGATAGCTCAACCCACTCATCAACCAAAATAGAGGCGACAGAGCGATCGCCAGATGCAGCAGAGGTTTTAGCAAAGGCTTTTGTACGGCTTGTAGAAATCTGCTGAAAATAGCAGTTTTGACAGGATTGGTATAGGTAGTGTCTACCAGAATTAAACCAGCAACCTGCCGATTTAGATATTCTGGGAACAAACGACAGAATGTAAGTAGAATCATGCCACCCATGCTGTGTCCCAGCAAAATCGCCCGTTTGTCTCCCACTAGAGATAAAACTGCTTCTAAGTCACGCGCATATTTTTCGATTGAGTAATCCCGATTTTTTGGCTTGCTAGATTTTCCCAGCCCTGGCAAGTCCCATACAATTACGCGAAAATGGTTAGCTAGTTGTCGCTTGGCGTAGTACCAGACAGTGCTATTTGGTCCCCAACCATGAGTCAAAATAATCGGCTGAGCATCGGCTGAACCATAAGACTCGACTTGAATTTCACTGCCGTCTGGTCGCGGTATCCGCTGTACGGTGTCGCTACGCATTGCTTTGGGTTCGTCAGCACCAGGACGACGCAGCAGCAGAGAAACTGGCAGAAATCCTACAAACGACCAGGTGGAAAGTGCTATTCCCAATATTAACCAAGCGCGATCGAGTAGTTCTCGGTCATACCATTGATGGATAATGTAAATTCCCCCTAAGAGCAGAGCGATCGAAAAGAGTCCGCTCAGCGATTGAATCAGGAAATTGAGGGGTGTAAATAGCATAAGTCCAGACCGTTTCGATACTCAAAAACTTAACACCCCAGTTGTATAGATCGCGTCTTCTTGAAGAGTGAAGTACTAGATTGAAGGAAGTAGGAAGAAGCTTAGCACTATTACATTTGAGCGCGTATTCTTGCAGTCACGATTGCTTTTGTTAAAGAAGCTGCATGAAATAACTCTATCTCAGTGCAGATAAATTTTATACTCCATCTTTGTTAGATAGAGTCAGCCGATCGCGCAGGCAGATTCGTCAATGACTTCAATAGAATCGATCGATCACATTTCTGAGGAAGTCTTTGTTTTTCCGGCATCGTTTGCACAACAACGGCTTTGGTTTCTCAATCGCCTATTTTCTGGTACTTCGTTCTATAATGTGCCGACGACGGTTCGTCTAGCGGGCGTGCTTGACTTAAAAGCGTTAGAAGAAAGCTTTAATGAAATTGTTCGCCGTCACGAAATATTGCGTACCAACTTCGGAGTGCAAGAGGGGCAACCCGTACAACTAATTACGCCCCATTCAAAGGTATTCCTGAAGATATTCGATTTACAGCAGTTGCCTGCAAGCGAACGAGAAGCAGCAGCGCAACAGGCGATCGCGCGGGAGATCCAACAGCCTTTTAACCTGGATCGAGATTCTCTGCTGCGAGTAACGTTGCTACAACTAGACGAGTTAGAGTATGTTTTGGTCATCAATCTGCACCACATCGTTTTTGATGAGTGGTCGATCGCGATCCTAATTCGAGAATTAGAATTGCTCTACTCTGCTTTTAGTATGGGTAAACCTTCCCCTTTGCCCGAACTGTCAATTCAATATGCTGACTTTGCCCACTGGCAACGACAATGGTTGCAAGGGGAAGTGCTAGAATCGCAACTATCTTACTGGCGATCGCAGTTGCAGAATTTATCCGTTCTAGAGGTCGAGAGCAATCGTTGCCGTCCAAAAGAACGAGGCGATCGGGGAGCAATTAAGTTACTAGAGTTGCCACAAGACTTATCTCAAGCACTTTTGACACTGAGTCATCAAGAAGGCGTAACGCTGTTCATGACATTACTAGCAGCGTTCCAAGTCTTGTTATATCGCTATACAGGACAGACCGATATAGCTGTAGGATCGCCAATTGCCAATCGCAATCGGCGGGAATTAGAGGATTTAATCGGCTTTTTTGCCAATAGTTTAGTTCTACGAACCGATGTATCAGGTAATCCCAGCTTTCGCGAGTTGCTGGCTAGAGTGCGCCAGGTGACGGTAGAAGCCTACGCCCATCAAGATTTACCTTTTGAGAAGTTAGTGGAAGAGTTACATCCAGAACGTCAAGGAAGCCGCAACCCATTGTTTCAAGTGGTATTTGCGCTGCAAAACGCACCTATAGAACAGCTAACGCTACCTAAGCTCTCGCTCTCTTCCTTCAAAGTGGAAACAACAACCGCTCGGTTCGATCTAGAGTTTTATCTATGGGAGTGCGCCGAAAACTTTAGGAGTTTGTGGGGTGACGGGTGGCAGCAGGCGGAGGGATTGCGTGGTGTTTTAGTTTACAACACCGAGCTGTTTAAGCCAAGTGCGATCGCCCGGATGCTAACTCATTTCCAAACGTTATTAACCGGAGTAGTTACCGATCCCGACACAAATTTAGCAGATCTACCGATTTTGAGCGCCGCAGAGCAGCATCAATTAGTAGAGTGGAATCAAACTAGACGTAGTTATCCAGAGCGCTGCATTTACCAATTATTTGAACTTCAGGTAGAACAAAGTCCAAACGCTATTGCAGTAAGTTTTGGCGATAGACAATATACCTATCATGAGTTGAATAGTGGTAGCAACCAACTGGCACATTATTTGCGAAAACTAGGTGTAGGTTGCAAAACGCTGGTAGGTATCTGCATGGAACCTTCTCCAATGGCGATCGCTTCTTTGCTTGGTATCCTCAAAGCCGGAGCAGCTTACGTTCCTCTAGATCCTACCTATCCCCCCGAACGGTTGCAGTTCATGTTGGAGGACGCTCAAGTATCTGTGCTAGTGACGCAACAAGCATTAGCCCCCCTTTTTAGGCTCAGTTGGGGGGATCGAAATTTAAAAGTTGTTTGTTTAGAAAAAGATTGGGAAGCGATCGCGCAAGAAAGCGAGCAGAACCTAAGCGATCAAACAACTGTAGATAACCTTGCCTACGTAATTTATACTTCTGGTTCGACGGGAACCCCAAAGGGCGTAGCAGTAACCCATCGAGCCGTAAATAGATTAGTATGCAACACCAACTACATCACCTTAGAGCCTGGGGATAAAGTCGCTCAATGTGCCAATCTGTCATTTGATGCAGCAACCTTTGAGATTTGGGGCGCACTGCTAAATGGAGCGCAATTAGTGGGGTGCGATCGCGAAGTGATGCTTTCTCCCCAAAAGTTTGCCCAAGAGATTCGACAGCAGGAAATTAGCATCCTGTTTTTGACAACCGCTTTATTCAACCAAATGGCGCGGGAAGTACCTGACTGTTTTCGTTCGCTGCGCTACTTGCTATTTGGGGGTGAAGCAGTTGATCTCAGGTGGGTAAAAGCAGTTAAGCAGCACGGCGCACCCGCACATTTGCTGCACGTATATGGACCAACTGAAAATACTACATTTACTTCCTGGTATGAAGTGCAAGATGTACCAGAAGCAGCAACATCAATTCCGATTGGTCGTCCCGTTGCTAGCACTCAAATCTACCTGCTGGATGCCCACCTAAACCCCGTACCTATTGGCGTTACAGGAGAAATTTACCTTGGTGGCGATGGATTAGCAAAAGAATATTTGAATCGTCCTCAGTTGACGGAGCAACGGTTTATTTGCCAAGGGAGTAGGGAGCAGGGACGAGCTGGGAGCTGGGAGCTGGGAGAAGAGGGGGCTGAGGATGCAGAGGGAACTGGGGAGGCGGGGGAAGAAAAAACCCAACCACCAATTACCAATTACCAATTACCAATTACCGATCGCCTTTACAAAACCGGAGACCTTGCCCGCTATCTTCCTGATGGCAATCTCGAATTTGTTGGTCGTACTGACTCGCAAATTAAGTTGCGGGGTTTTCGGATTGAGTTGGGCGAGATTGAAACAGTCTTGAAGCAGTATCCGAGTGTAGAAGAAACTGTTGTTGTGGTGCGGGAGGATGGGAGTAGCGATCGCCATTTGGTTGCTTACATCGTTCTCAACACGAAATCCCCTCAACCCCCCTTTTTAAGGGGGGCTAGTCAATTACTCGCTTCGCAAGGGGGACTAGGGGGGATCGGGGCGAGTGAATTCCCCCCTTCTCAAGGGGGGTTAGGGGGGATCGGCGATCTGCGAAGCTTCCTCAAAACAAAACTGCCAAATTACATGATGCCTTCCGCTTTTGTAGTCGTGAAGGCTTTACCCCTAACACCTAACGGCAAAGTAGATCGGCAGGCACTTCCCTCACCCGATTTTACTTCTATCGATCTACCAACTCTTGCACCGCGAACGTCAGTTGAAGCTCAGTTAGCGCAGCTTTGGGCGGAAACGTTGGGGCGACAAGTAGGTATCAGCGACGATTTTTTTGAATTGGGCGGACATTCGCTCTTAGCCACGCAATTAGTTTCGAGAATACGCGATCGCCTTGGGGTAGAAGTGCCATTGGGAGTTCTATTTGAAACACCAACGATTGTGGCGATCGCGCAATATATTGACGCGATCCGTGGGGCGGATCTGGTACAAACGGCTGAGGCTGAGACATCCGCTCAAAATCGCGAGGAGGTGGAATTTTGACAAGTATTGAGTTCTTAGCCTACCTACGCTCTTTAGATATTCAGCTTTTTGTTGAGGGAGAAAGCTTGCGCTGTAACGCTCCTGAAGGGGTATTATCCCCCCAGTTACGTGCAAAAATTGTCGATCGCAAATCTGAGCTGATCGCCCTGCTGTACCAGGCAAATACTCAAATCGATCGCTCTCCCCAGTTGGTAAGAATATCGCGCGATGCCGAAGGCGGTATGCTCTTCGACCATGCTGGGCTTCGCCCCGCTGCGCTAACGCAAACGCTACGCGACCATCGCTCCCTACCTCTGTCATTCGCTCAGCAGCGATTGTGGTTTTTGGATCGCTTAGTACCTAACAACCCTTTTTACAACATACCTTTTTCAGTTCGGCTGCAAGGGAAACTTGACTATGTAGCTTTAAAGCAAGCTTTTGAGGCGATCGTCGATCGTCACGAAGCCTTGCATACCAACTTCGTCAAGCTGGACGGGCAACCCGTTCAGATCGTTGCCCAAAAAGTCAATTTATCTCTGCCTGTTGTGGATTTGCGGCATTTACCCCCAAACGAACGACAACTCACAGCCGAGCAAATCGCTACAGAAGAAGCCCAACAGCCATTTAACCTAGCGACCGATCTGCTACTACGAGTGAAATTGTTGCAGTTAGATGCAGATGAATACGTCCTGTTGCTAAATCTGCACCACATTGTTGCCGATGGTTGGTCGCTGGGGGTACTAGTGCGAGAACTGGGATTACTCTACACTGCTAAGAGTGAAAGCAAACCTTATCCATTACCAGAATTGCCGATCCAGTATGCCGATTTTGCCTATTGGCAACGGCAATGGCTGCAAGGGCAAGTATTGGAGTCGCAACTATCCTACTGGCGATCGCATCTGGCAGATCTACCGATTCTGAACCTTCCCACCGATAGAACCCGCCCTGCCGTACAAACCTATCGCGGTGCAACACAAAGCCTAAAGTTATCAAAAACTCTCACCCAATCCTTAGAAGCCCTAAGTCGGCAAGCAGGCGTAACTCTGTTTATGACCTTGCTGGCAGCATTTCAAACATTGTTATATCGCTATACCGGACAAGAAGATATTGCCGTTGGATCGCCCATAGCTAACCGCAATCATAGCCAATTAGAACCATTAATTGGTTTTTTTGTCAATAGCCTGGTGCTGCGCGTCGATCTCTCCAACAATCCTACTTTTCGAGAACTACTGGAACGAGTACGGCAAGTGACATTAGGAGCCTATGCCCATCAAGACTTACCTTTTGAGAAGTTAGTAGAAGAGTTGCACCCAGAGCGCGACTTGAGCCGTAACCCTTTGTTTCAAGTCGTCTTTGCGCTTCAGAATGCTCCGATGCAACCCTTGGAGTTACCTGGGCTAATGTTGAACCCGTTGAAGTTTGACGTGTCTACCACGCGATTCGATCTAGAGTTGCATTTGTGGGAGTGCGATCGCGGGTTGAATAATTTGTGGGAAGGATCGGTAGATGGACTGAGCGGTTTCGTAGCATACAACACCGATCTATTTGATGCATCCACGATCGCTCGAATGCTAGCTCACTTCCAAATCTTGTTAGAAGGCATAGTTACCAATCCCGATACACGCATCGCTAACTTACCCGTATTGAGTGCAGCAGAATACCATCAACTATTGGTGGAATGGAATCAAACTAGCTACGATTATCCAGATTTGTGCATTCATCAATTATTTCAGGCACAAGCAGCACAATCGCCCGATGCTATTGCCATTGTTTTTGCAGACGAGCAACTAACTTACCAGGAATTGAATCGACGTGCCAATCAATTAGCGCACTATTTACAACAATTAGGCGTTACTTCTGAATCCCTAGTAGGAATTTGTCTCGATCGCTCTCTGGAAATGGTAATAGGCATATTGGGCATTTGGAAAGCAGGCGGAGCTTATGTTCCCTTCGAGCCAAATTATCCCAGCGATCGCCTAAAGTTCATGCTTGACGATACTCAAGTGGCGATCGTGCTAACCCAGAGTTCTTTAGCCCCCCTTTTCCAGGGGAGCCACTTGCGTGCGGAGGTGTCCCCGCTACCGCAAAGTGGCGTGGGTTGGGGGGATCGTATAATCTGCCTAGATACTGACTGGAAAACCATCGCCACCTACAACGATGAAACACCCAACAGCAACGTAACAGCCAATAACCTAGCTTACGTCATCTACACCTCTGGCTCGACCGGAAAACCGAAAGGAGTTTTAGTAGAGCATCGAGGACTATGTAATGTCGTCCAAGCTCAGATTCAAGTATTCAACCTGCAACCAAAAAATCGGATTCTACAATTTAGCTCCCTCAGTTTTGATGCGTCTGTCTTTGAGATGTTACTGGCGTTTGGGGTTGGCGCTAGCCTTTACATCCCACCCAAAACAGCCCATCTACCAGGAGCCGAACTAATTCAATTCTTGCAAGACAAGGCGATCGATACTACTATTCTCCCCCCTGCGGTTCTAGCAATTTTACCAGCAGCAGAACTGCCCACTCTGCAAACGATTATTTCTGGCGGTGAAACTGTTAAACGCGAAATTGTGCAGCAATGGGCTGTAGGTCGTCGCTTTTTTAACGCCTACGGACCAACAGAAGCAACAATCTGGGCGACAGTTGCTCAGTTAAGCGCTACTGGTAATAATGACAACAAGCCATCCATTGGTCGTCCCATTTCTAACACCCAAATCTATCTTTTAGACTCTCACCTTCAGCCCGTACCAATTGGAGTAGTTGGCGAATTGTACATTAGCGGTGATGGGTTAGCACGAGGATATTTAAATCGTCCCCAGTTGACGGATGAACGGTTTGTCTGTAAGAGTCGGGAGTCGGGAGTCGTAGGGGCGGGTTTGTTTGAAGATCCCTGTGAAAATCAAAGAATTCTGCGATTAAACCCGCCCGTACAGGAGTCGGGAGATAAGGAAGTAGGTGAGCAACAGAGAAATTTCAATCCAAAATCTAAAATCCGAAATCTAAAATCAGAGCGCCTCTACAAAACTGGAGATCTCGCCCGCTATCTTCCCGTTGGCAATCTTGAATTTGTCGATCGCATCGATAATCAGGTAAAAATCCGGGGATTTCGGATTGAATTAGGCGAAATAGAAACACTATTGCTTCAACACCCAACAGTGCGAGAGACTGTGGCGATCGCCCATGAGAATGCTACAGATAAGCGTATAGTCGCCTACATCGTACTGAATCGAGACAGCACTCAGGAACTGCCAAATTTGCAGGACGAGCAGGTTAAGCAATGGCAAAATCTTTACGACCAGACTTATCATCAGCCTGCTACAAACAACGATGCTACTTTCAACATCGTAGGCTGGAACAGTAGCTATACAGACCGACCAATTCCAAAAGAGCAAATGCAACAATGGGTAAGCGATCGCACTCAGCAGATTTTGAGTTTGCAGCCTCAGCGGGTATTAGAAATTGGTTGCGGTACGGGTTTATTGCTGTTTCAAATTGCGCCACACTGTACTCAGTATTGGGGAACTGATTTCTCATCTGCATCCATTGAATACATCGAGCAACAGTTGGCAACTCAACCATTGCCTCAAGTAAAGTTACTTCAGAGGATGGCAACTAACTTTGAAGGTCTAGAGGCAAATAGCTTTGATGCAGTGATTCTTAATTCGGTAGTGCAGTACTTTCCTAGCGTAGATTATCTCCTGCAAGTGCTGGAACAAGCAATTCACACTGTTGCCCCTGGTGGCTTTGTCTTTATTGGAGATGTACGGAGTCTACCCTTGTTGTCAGCTTTTCATGCTGCAGTTCAATTGGAGCGGGCAGATAATACCGTAAGTCGAGAGCATCTGCAACAGCAAGTACAGACGGCGATATTTCAGGAGACGGAACTGGCGATTGATCCTGCTTTCTTTCATGCCTTGAAACAGCACTTGGAACGAATTAGTCATATCCAAGTTCAGCTCACACGCGGTCGATATTGTAATGAATTAACTCAGTTTCGCTACAACGTAATTTTACATATTGAATCAAATTGCCCCTCTTCTCATGGACAGTTAGAAGGATCTCATTGCCCCCCTTTCCAAGGGGGGTTGGGGGGATCTTCATGCCCGCCTTCCCAAGAAGGGTTAGGGGGATCGTCCCAACTGAATTGGACTCAAGACAATTTAAACCTTGCCCAGGTGCGCCAGCATTTAGTTAAAACTCAGCCAGCAGTACTCAAGATTACAGGAATTCCAAATGCCCGTGTCGTAGGAGCAGTCAAAACGGCTCAATGGCTAGAAGAAGAAACGCAAGCACCCAAAACCGCAGGCAAAATGCGCGAAGCATTAGAACAAGTAGCATCATCGGGTATTGAACCGGAAGATTGGTGGGATTTAGCGGCAGAACTGTCTTACACTGTTGACGTGAGTTGGTCAAATGCAGATAGTACGGGATGTTATGATGCTATCTTCCAGCACCCAGCCGCGATCGCAAATGGTGCGTTACTGCCGTCTCAACAGCAGATAAATCCAACTCGTCCTTGGAAAACTTACGCTAACGATCCTTTACAGACACAGTTTGCCCGTCATCTGATTCCCCAACTACGAAGTTACTTAGAGCAAAGCTTGCCCCAGTATGCAATCCCTTCTGCCTTTGTAGTATTAGAAGCACTACCCCTGACACCGAATGGCAAAGTCAACCGTCGCGCCCTTCCTGCACCAGAGTTGATAAAACAATGGGGGGCTGACGATACACCGCGATCGCCCATCGAGCAGAAACTTGCGAATATTTGGGCTGAACTGCTAGGACTCAAGCGTGTAGGAATTCATGACAACTTCTTCCAGTTAGGAGGACATTCGCTGCTAGCAACTCAACTAACTTCCCGTATCCGAGATGCTTTCGGTGTAGAGTTACCTTTACGTAGTGTGTTTGAGTCACCACAAGTCGCCCAACTTGCTAAAGCGATCGCCCATTTACAGAGCAACCAGCCGCAACAAACGCCCCAGATTGTTCCTCTTTCTCGCGACGCTCATCGTCGCCTGCGATCGTCCCTCAACCGCGATAATAGAGGGAGCGATCGTTGAATACCAATCCTGTCTCGAACGCTGAATTTGTCTTTCCGGCATCGTTCGCCCAGCAGCGATTGTGGTTTCTTCACGCCTTAGCGCCTGGAAATCCCTTCTACAACATCTCGGCTGCGATTCGCTTGCACGGACACCTCAACATTACTGCCTTAGAGCAAACATTTAACGAAATCGTGCGCCGCCACGAAGCTTTGCGAACAAGATTTGAAATGTCAGAGGGACAACTGCATCAACTTGTGGTAGAAAGCGTGAGTGTACCTCTCGCTATTGTAGACTTACGTACTTTACCTACAAGCGATCGCGAAGCAGCCGCAAGACAACAGGCGATCGCGCAATCTCAACATCCCTTCGACCTGAGCGCAGATTTGCTATTACGGTTGACAATTTTTCAATTAGATGCATCTGAACACATTCTACTATTGAATCTGCACCACATTATTGCCGATGGTTGGTCGATCGGCGTGCTGGTGCGAGAACTCGGCACGCTCTACACTGCCTTTAGTAGTAATAAATCTTCTCCTCTAGCAGATTTGCCCATTCAATATGCTGACTTTGCCCACTGGCAGCAGGAGTGGTTGCAAGGGGAAGTGTTGGAGTCGCAACTGTCCTACTGGCGATCGCAGTTAGCCGATCTTGCAGTTTTAAATCTTCCTACTGACAGAGCGCGATCGCCCATTCAAAGCTACAAAGGTGCGACACACAATCTTCAGCTATCAAAAAATCTCACTCAGTCCCTAGAAGCTTTCAGTCAGCAAGCAGGCGTAACTCTATTTATGACCTTGCTGGCAGCATTTCAAATGTTGCTACATCGCTATACCGGACAAGAAGATATTGCCGTTGGATCGCCCATAGCTAACCGTAACCGCCCTGAAATAGAGCCATTAATCGGCTTTTTCGTCAATAGCCTAGTGCTACGAACAGATTTATCTGGCAATCCTACCTTTTGGGAATTGTTGGGACGAGTGCGGGAAGTGACATTAGGAGCCTATGCACATCAAGATTTACCTTTTGAGAAGTTAGTGGAGGAGTTGCACCCAGAGCGCGACTTGAGCCGACATCCTTTGTTCTCCGTGGCGATCGCTCTGCAAAACACGCCGATTACAGCTTTAGAATTACCTGGACTCGCTTTAAGTCAGTTTGAGTTTGACAGCGGTACGAGCAGATTAGATTTAGAGTTTCATCTATGGCAAACTCCAGCAGGATTGCAAGGGCAGATAATTTACAGTACCGATCTATTCGATCGCAGTACGATCGTCCGAATGCTAGGACATTTTCAAACCTTACTCGAAGGAATTGTTGCCGATCCAAATCGACGACTGGCAGACTTACCAATTTTGACAGCAGTAGAACGACAGCAGCTATTAGTGGAATGGAATCTTACTCAGCAAGATTACCCGTCGCAGTGCATTCATCACTTATTTGAGGCTCAGGCAGATAAAACGCCAAACGCGATCGCTGTTGTCTATAAAGACGAGCAATTAACTTACCAAGAATTGAACTACCGTAGCAACCAACTTGCCAGCTATTTGCAAACACTTGGAGTTGCGCCAGAAGTCAAAGTTAGTATTTGCGTAGAGCGATCGTTCTTGATGATGGTGGGCATTTTAGGAATTCTGAAAGCTGGCGGAGCCTATGTCCCTTTAGATCCCGCCTATCCCTCAGAACGTCTCAAGTTCATGTTGGAGGATGCCCAAATAACTATCCTACTAACACAACAATCCTTAGCCCCCCTTTTGAAGGGGGGTTGGGGGGATCTTCAACCACTCTACCTCGATCGCGATTGGGAAATCGTTGCTCAACAGAGCGGGGAAAACATAAACAGTGGTGTAACTGCCGCAAATCTTGCCTATATAATTTACACTTCCGGCTCGACCGGACAACCCAAAGGGGTTTTAGTCGAACATGGCGGACTGTGCAATCTAGCCCAAGCGCAAATTCACACCTTCGATCTCAAACCAGAGCATCGAATTCTCCAATTTGCTTCCCTTAGCTTTGATGCTTCTATCTTCGAGATTGTCATGGCATGGGCAGTAGGAGCAACCCTATATCTAGTGCCAAAAGCAGCACGTCTAGGATCGGAGTTGATTTCGTATCTCAAAGATCGTGCCATCACTCATGCTACCCTTCCGCCTGCCGTACTGAAGACTTTATCACCCACTCAATTGCCAGCTCTGCAAACTCTAATTTCTGCTGGGGAAACTTGTTCGCCGGAAATTGCAGCCCGTTGGGCAAGCGATCGCCATTTCTTCAATGCTTACGGGCTGACGGAAACAACAGTTTGGTCTACGATTGCTGAAGTCAGTGGTAGTAAAGATACAACTATTGGTCGGGCGATCTCTAACACTCAAATCTACATCCTTGATGCCCACCTCCAACCCCAACCCATCGGTATTCCAGGTGAAATATACATTGGCGGAGTCGGTTTAGCAAGAGGCTACCTCAACCGTCCTGAATTGACTGCTCAACGGTTTATTTGTCAAGGGAGCAGGGAGCAGGGAGCAGGGGAGAGTAATAACCAATTACCAATTACCCATTACCAATTACCCATTACCAACCGCCTTTACAAAACCGGAGATCTTGCCCGTTACCTAATCGATGGTAATCTTGAATACCTCGGACGCATCGATCGCCAAGTGAAAATTCGCGGCTACCGTATTGAATTGGGAGAAATTGAAAGCCTGCTATTACAACACTCAGCAGTAGAAGAAGCTGTAGTTTTGGCACAGGAAGATCGATCGAGCAACTATCATTTAGTTGCTTATATTGTTCCTGATGTAGAGACTAATTTATCAAATTCAAAATTCAAGTTGCGCTGGAAGCGCACCAAAGGTGCGACCCAAAATCCAAAATCAAATGATTTGCGCTGCTTTCTCAAGCAAAAATTACCAGACTACTCGATCCCTTCAGCTTTTGTAGTGCTGCCATCCCTACCACTAACTCCTAATGGTAAAGTGGATCGAAATGCCTTAATGAAGTCTAATATCAGTAGTCCAGAGCATCCTTTTGTTACTCCTAAAACTGCCATTGAAGCAACCTTAACAACACTTTGGGCAAATATCCTGAAGCTTGAGCAAGTGGGTATTGAGGACAACTTTTTTGAATTAGGTGGAAATTCCCTGCTGGCAGTCCAGTTATTGGAGCAGGTAGAGCGGCAATTCGAGCAAAAACTACCATTGTCCGATCTCTTTGGTGCGCCAACTGTTGAGCAATTCGCGCCTCTGATTCAGAAATGGGAAAAGCCTAAACATAATTCTAAGCGATCGCCCCTTGTGCCACTCCAGCCTTTAGGTTCTAAGCCACCATTCTTCTGTATCCACCCAATTTTCGGTGTTGTTCTGCCCTACTACGAGTTGGCGCGTCATTTAGGAACCGAACAGCCCTTTTACGGACTGCAACCTTTTGGGATGGACGGCTTGCACCCACCATTAACCAGCATTGAGGAGATGGCAGCTGGCTACATCGAAGCACTGCGTCAAATTCAGCCGCACGGTCCTTATCAGCTAGGTGGTTGGTCTTTTGGCGGTTTAGTTGCCTATGAGATGGCGCAACAGTTACACCAAGCAGGAGAGCAAGTGAGTTTCTTGGCAATCCTAGATACGATCGCTCCTATTTCTAGCAATCGAGTTTTCTGGGGCGATGGTTTGAAATTTCTCCTGACAACCGTACCTGGTTCTATTTATCCTTTTGTTCGGGATTACTGGTCGCTGATTCGCGATCGCCTTGCGCGTTCTAGAAACGATAGTAGCGATCGCCTACGCACTTCAAATCCAATTTCTACAATGAAAAAAATTCTGACTCCTCGCGCATGGCTATCTTTCCTAGAACGAACAACTATTAGCCATCTCCTTCCACAATCGGCTGTTTTAAGAATGCTGGACGA
This sequence comes from Chroococcidiopsis sp. SAG 2025, assembly GCF_032860985.1. Lineage (GTDB taxonomy): Bacteria > Cyanobacteriota > Cyanobacteriia > Cyanobacteriales > Chroococcidiopsidaceae > Chroococcidiopsis. Next base: position 2,351,229 of record NZ_JAOCNC010000001.1, on the reverse strand, counting down.
GTTAACCATTCATCGACTGATGAAGATTTTTTCTGCCAATAGCCGAGCTACTTTGAAGTATACACCTCGACCTTACCCTCAGGCGATCGCCCTATTTAGAACTACCGAATTGCAAAAAAAATCTCACGACCCAACGTTAGGTTGGAGTCAATTGTCAAGATCTGGCGTGCAAGTTCACTACATTTCTGGTAACCACTTGACTATGCTGCAAAAGCCTCACGTCCGAGTGCTTGCCGAACACTTACGCAGATATCTGGCATAACGCCAAACGAGATAAACGAGCAGCTCTGTATATGTTGCTGAGTGAAGTTGACTTTCCCCAGTCTATATCGATCGTTTCGGTTGGGAGAAGCGCTCGCGCAAAAGACTGAGTCAGGCAATCTCGCTAGAATCGCCCGTGTCCGATGTCCTTGAGCGCCGCCAGAGCAGCCCGATCCTTATCCATTTCCCAATCTCCATGAATGCTAAACATGCTGAAGAACAGAACGTTGTGGAGTTTCTTGCGCCGAGCGTAGGCAGCCATGTCCCGCAGCCATAGCGCTCGCGCCTCTCGCCCGTGCTGACCCTTCCACTCTCCGTCTGAGCCGCCTGGGTTGAACCAGTTAGGGTCCGACCCACACTCGCTAATCGCCACCGGCTTGTTGACACCGAACTCCGCCATCCATTTGCGCAGTGTCGCGATCGCATCTTCCCTGAGCTGACCCCCGTACATGTGAGTGCCGATGAGATCGGCATATTTTCCAATACCTGCCTTGAGGAGAGCGCGGTTGTATTGGGTGTTCGGTCTGGTCGCGGGTGCAGACTCGACGAGTATTCCTGGGTCTACCCGCTTGATTGCCTCATAGCACGCTTTTTGCATGCGGACGACGGTTGCGGGTGTTTCGGGATCTCGCTTGGCATCTCGACCGCGAATATCTGGTTCGTTATCCACTATGTAGTAGCGCACCGTATCTTTCCAATGGTGAGCCACTTGACCGCATTTCCAAGCATAGTTCTTCGTCCACTGGATCGGTTCGTATCCGGCAACATCGAGTTCCCACCTGAAAGCGATTACCATGTGAAGGGCTAACCCTTTAGCCAAGTGTTCTTGAATCACTACGTCGCGCCGAGAGAAATCGCACGGTTCACCCTCCCGCTCGCACTTCATCTTGTCTGCGCCGGTGCGGACTGCGGTGAGACCAAGGGCAGAGATGCGCCCTGACACCATCTGGCTGAACTCCTGGGAGTCGTCGTATCCAGTGCCGTCGTTCACGCCGAAGATAACGTTCCTGTCTCCTCGCTGCGGCACGTCGGTCTTCAAGTCGGCGCAGGCGAAAGAAAATGGCAGAATAGCACTGAGGATGAACGCACAGCAGAGGAATAAGAGCTTCGGATGTTTCCTGGGATGAATAGCGGCAACGAGGCGACCGATTGTTGCACGGTAAAGATCGGATATGTGCATAATTTCTCATGCGGTAAAGTTCGCTCGGGCGGTTATGTATTTATTCCTGCCAGACATTACATGCTTGTGTTCTTTTGGGTAAAGCCAAATCGCCTTAATAAAACCCCAGCGCCTTTTCTAGAATTAAGCTTCAATACTTCTGTCATATGACTCCTACCTGCTGAAGATTTTCTGCTTGACTTTTGAAGCAGCTACAATAGCTACTCTCGAATTTCCGCAAACAAGTTAGAGCAATTGTTTCGATTCTGCGGGCGAAATTTTTTTAAGAATAATAGATCCGTATTAAGCAGAACGGCTTAGATAGCAATTCCAAAAATTTGAGAGCCTTACCTTAGAGAAGCCTATATGATTTGTCAATCTAGTCAAGTCGAGAATAAAATTTTGTAAAGTTGAAACGTGTAAATTTATACTAAATTTTTTGTTGCGCCTCTATCTAAAGAAAGAGTTTTTGATTCGGTATCTGAAGTAGCTTGCGTGACTTGAGCAAATATAACTATTCTTTGGATGAATTTCATAGCTACGCTCTCGGTTAGTTCGTTGATACTTTGCCGATGTGAAGTGACGAGTTCCGCTCGGTCTGTTTGTCGCATCCGAGGCGGTGTACCAACAAGTCTAGCTGTAGCGGCTGCTAGTCGCGAATGAGTTGACCAAAAAGCTCAATTGATGGAGTTTTATGCAACAGTCAAATCCGCTCGTTGGCTTAGTCACTCCACCGCTCCAACAGCAATGGAAGCGTCGCGCGCAGCTCCCAGAACACAGCGAAGTTTTATGGCGGATCGAATCAGGTATCGTCTGTAGTATGACTTGGACTGCTGAAGGCGAGCTAGTTTGCTTGGGCTATTGGGGAGTGGGAGATGTGGTGGGACACCGATTGTCACGAGTGCGACCTTACGAAATCCACTGCCTCACAGATGTCGTCATCAGTTGCTGTTCCTACACTCAGCGATCGCATTTCACCGATGCCATCATTCACCAGCAGCAGCAAACCGAAGAACTCCTGAGCATTGTTCATCTCAATCCCCTGTCTCAGAAGTTGTGGCAGCTTCTCTTGTGGTTGAGTCAAAAATTCGGTCGTGACGTGGAAAACGGTCGCTTGCTCGATCTGCCGCTCACCCATCAGCAGTTGGCTCAGACGCTGGGGACGAATCGGGTCACGGTGACCACAATCCTTCAGCGGTTAGAAGCAGAGGGAAAAATCCAGCGGCAGCAACGGCGGCTCGTTGTCGCACGGCAGGAAAACCACGCTCGTCAGTCAAAAGACGTGCAATCTAGAGAGCGAGCAAATAGGGCGCGCCACCGGGATAACATCATCACAAGCGATCGCTCCTGAACTTTCCCGTACCTGTGTGCAATTGACAAGCTTTTAGTATGAGTAGAGAATAAGCCAAAAGCAAAGATGCCGGAAGTTAGATTCAGAGCGCTTGTAACATTTGCTAGCAGCGCTCGACGTGCGAGAGCGATCGTTGCGATCGAGAATCTCTCAAGCTAGTTGCTGCAAAAGATGGAGCGCATGACCGAGAACTTTCCCGGCTCGACTCAAATTTCTGCGGTGGTCGCTCGATAACGTTCGCGGTTGAGGTGTTTTATGGTGGTGTCTCAAACTAACGTCTACTCTGATGAGATCGAGCTGTTGATTTCTTACTATCAAAAGCCTTCGCTCTGGTTACGCAATCGACTGGTGAGAAGGCACGCTGGTTTAGTACGCCAGATGGCTCGTCAATTGTACCATCGCTCTCCCGAGCCGTATGAAGATTTAGAGCAGATTGGATACTTCGGTTTGATTCGCGCGATCGAGCGCTTTAATCCCGATCGAGGATATGCTTTTAGTTCTTTTGCAATTCCTTATATTCGCGGTGAAATTTTACATTTTATCCGCGATCGTGCAGGAGTGGTAAAAATCCCCCGCCGCTGGCAAGAGCTTCACGCTCGCGGGCAAAAAGTTTGCCAACAATTAACTTCTTCTCTGGGTCGTCTTCCGACAGATTTAGAGATTGCGCGATCGCTGCACGTCTCGCTGTCAGAATGGGGAGAAAGCCAATTAGCCATTCAAAATTGCCACGTCTTCAGTTTAGATAGTACCTTGGTTCGAGAGTCCGATGGTCAGATTCAACTAGCCGATACCATAGCAGAGCGACGTTCTTGCACTTTACAGCCAGAAGAAGAGCAGCAACAATTGCACTTCGCTATGAACCAGTTGGAAGAAAATACTCGCAAGGCAGTTGAATTGGTCTTCCTCCAGCAATTTTCTCGCAAAAAAGCAGCTCAATACCTTGGTGTGAGTCCGATGACTGTCACTCGATATCTACAAAAAGGCAAACAACAGTTGTTTGAGCTGTTGCAACCCTAGAATTTTTGACTCGACTGAACCCAGAGGCTAGAAAACTATGAGACGTTTTTTGCTTTGGATGTTACCGCTCGCTGTCTGTTTCCTCTTATCGAGTTGCAATACTGTCATGGCAGGAGCGCGAACGAGTAAATTGAGCCAACTGCGTGTCAGTCACAACGGTCGGTTTTTGGTGAAAGAGGATGGTTCGCCTTTCTTTTGGCTGGGCGATACGTCGTGGGCAATTCTTCAGAAGGCAACGCGCGAGGATGCGCACAATCAACCTTCCGTGTTACGCTATCTCGAAGATCGCGCCGCCAAGAGATTCAACGTGATTCAGTGTCGTTTGGTTAGGAACGCCGAGAGTACAAATGCTTACGGTCAAGCGGCGTTTATCCGAGGCAACTTTGCCCAACCTCAGATTGCTAACGGTGCTAACAACGATTATTGGGACATGGCTGACTGGTTTGTTGCGCAGGCTGAAGCGCACAGACTCTATCTGGCTCTGCTGCCGATTTGGGCTAACAACGTGCCGAATCACGACCCAATAGTTCAGAACCCTGCGATTGCTTATCGCTACGGACATTTTCTTGGCAACCGTTGGCGGCATAAATCGCACTTGATTTGGGTGATGGGCGGAGATCCGGTGCGCGAGCGGGACGTTGACAATCCAGAACGACTGAGAATGACCCGCGCCATAGCCGAGGGAATTGCGGATGGCGCGAACGGTGAGGCGCGATTTGATGGGCAAGCAGATTACAGCACGACATTGATGACTTACCACCCTCGCGGTGGCGGTCGCTCGTCTTCGCGCCATCTGCACCAGGAAAAGTGGCTCGACTTTAACATGATTCAAACTACAACTTCTTTCGAGTTTCGTAACTACAAAACGATCGCCGCAGACTATGCAAAAGAACCACCAAAGCCAACGCTGGATGCCGAAGTCGCATACGAAGATTCGCTTTCTCTCAGTAGAAATGCCCCACCGGACAAGCGAATCCAGCCTTGGCACGTTCGTAAAGCGGCATACTGGGCTGTGTTTGCTGGTGGCTTCGGTCATACCTACGGTCATCGCAGCTTTATTGGTTGGGTTCGTGAAGGCGAACAGCTGGGGAGAGGTGCGGACATCCCGTGGTTCAAATCCCTTGATGCGCCAGGTGCGGGTCAAATGACATATCTACGCAATCTGATGGAGTCGCAACCGTTTCTAACGCGGATTCCAGATCGCTCCTCGATCGCAAACGGGCAGAGCGAGCAACTCAATCACATTCAGGCGACACGGAATGCTGATGGCAGCTATGTCATGCTCTATCTTCCAACTAGTAATGCTCTAACAATTCAAATGGATAAAATTTCAGGCGAGCGGGTGAAAGCACGCTGGTTTAACCCGCGTCAAGGGACTTGGCAGGCGATCGGCGAATTCGCTGCGGCTGGCACGAAACGCTTCGTTCCGCCATCCCACGGTCGCGATCGCGACTGGGTACTGGTACTGGAGCGGGCGGATTAGTTTTATCGCGTGCGTTCAATCAGCGATTATTGTAGATGTAGTATAGATTTTTGGTGTCGAGTCGATTTTTGATGGATTCTTCGCAACAGTTAAAGCAGTTAGTCAGTACGCAACTGCAACACCAAAACCTGAAACACCAGAAGAATCCCCAAGCCTTGTATCTTCTGAACCAAGCACCCAACTAGAAGCGACATCAAGTGGGACAACTAAACGCAATCCGAAAAGGCTGAATCCCTTTAAAGTCGTTGGATTGCTTGCTTTTACTAAATGCCAGGAACCAGAATTGAACTGGTGACACGAGGATTTTCAGTCCGATAAGCAAAATGCTGTAATTCCTATGAGGCAAAGATTTTGCAATCAAGTGGTTTTATCGACACCGAAATTCACACCGAATCGATCGGGCTATTATGAGGATAAAAGCAGCGCACAGCAATAACCGTAGGTAACGAGCAACGAGCGCGATCGCGTTCTAGAATTAGATGTAGAAATAGACAAATTACCTCTATTGCTCTAACGGTTGACGATCTATCCTGAAAGCAGAATGAGCAAAAGCCACAGATGAGTCACTTTGTAGATTCAATGGGAATAGAAATCTCTCCAGATACACTCAATCAAGGAGAAGGGGCAATTTTAAGAGAAATCGCGCTCCAGCTGTATGCGCGTCAGATTTTTACTTTTGGTCAAGCTCGTCGCTTAGCTAATTTATCAGTTTGGGAGTTTCAGCAACTACTGGGTCAACATCACATAGAGCGTCATTACAACGAAACAGACTTAGCTGAGGATATCGACTCAATCGGAGCAGGTTATTAGGCAACTGTGACAGTTATTTGTAATGCTACGCCTCTAATTAACTTTGCGGCGATCGCTCGTCTCGATATCTTACAAGCAACATTTGACCAAATCGCGATTCCTCAAGCAGTCTATGGTGAAACTACTGGTTTAGGCTTCCCAGGTACTGGGTTTGTACTACAAGCGATTGCCTCTGGGTGGTTACAAGTTCGTCCGGTAGCTACCATATCGCCTACCATTCCTGCGGAACTAGATGATGGAGAAAGGGAAGCAATCGCACTAGCGATTGAAATTAGTGAAAGGCGAATTTTGTTAGATGAGCGTGAAGCTCGTCAAGTAGCGCAGAGACTTGGCTTACAGGTTATGGGGACGCTTGGTATTCTCTTATTGGCTAAGAACAACCAGACCATACCTCAAGTTAGACCCATACTCGATCGCATGATGAATGTGGCTCAATATTGGGTGAGTGCTGCACTCTACGAACAGGTCTTACAACAAGCTGGGGAAGATATCTAGTAACGCGCTCGTTGGCGCGATCGCGCTCTTCCGTGCTAGGGACCGCGGGTTTTCTCTCTGAATTATAGGGAGCGCGATCGCTGCTCGATTTCTTCATCACGGGATCGCCTTGAGAAAAGCAACTGTAGTAGACCAATCTATGGTTCGATTCAACAAGGAGCGTTCAAAGAGGGAACGAATAAGGCTAATTTCTGGCGCTGACAAGTAGCGCGATAGATATTCTACATACGCAGGTCGCTTTGTACCAGTAGCATTACCGCTAAACCAGCGATTTAATAGTTCTGGCGATACGTAAAGTTGAGTCGGATAATGCTCGGCTTCGATCGTGACTTTGACCCCTGCTGCTGTCAGTGCCAAGCGTAAATCTTCCACATCCCAATTCACCATTGGATCGGCAGGGTTAGCGTAGATTTCCTCTTCTGCCATTGCTAAACGCTACCGATTGGCGATCGATATCAACCTCCAACCGCTGCCCGCGAATAGTTAAGGGAAACTGGAGCCGTTTGATGGTTTTAGGCAATCTCGGATGGAAAGATAAGCGACCATTATCATCTCGCAGACCGCCAAATCCATAAACCAGCACCATCCAGGTTCCTCCCATAGCAGCAATATGACAGCCATCTTTCACATTCCCAGCCACATCGCCCAAGTCCATCAGCACTGCATACCTGGCGTATGCGTTCGCCTTTTCCATGTAACCAATTTCTGCTGCCACAATGCTCTGAATACACACAGTGAGGGAGGAGTCTCCCGTCGTCAAAGGATCGTAATAGTCAAAGTTACGCTGCTTCTGTTCGAGTGAAAACTCATGTCCTAATAAAAACATTGCCAGCACGATATCCGCCTGCTTAATCACTTGATGCCGATAAATTACGAGGGGATGAAAGTGTAGTAGCAGTGGATATTTACTCGCAGGTGTATTCTCAAAATCCCAAACCTCTTCATCTAGAAAGCCATCGTGCTGGAGGTGAATTTCTAATTGTTCGTCGAAGGGTAGATAAATATTGTCCGCCGCTTTCTTCCAGTTTTCCAGCTCAGAGAGTTCCAAATTGGTTTTATGAACTAGAACGGTAAACCAGTCTGGGTTTTGCTCGCGCAGCGTCTCAACGGTTTTGGCGGCGTACCACAAGTTCTCTCTCGCCATCAAATTAGTATAGGTATTGTTATTTACGACAGTGTTGTACTCATCGGGTCCTGTGACACCATGAATGCAGAACTGACCGCCCTTTCGCTTAGAGAAGAACCCAAAACTATACCACATCCGAGCTGTTTCGACCAAGATCTCTACCCCTTCTTTGAAGAGAAATTCCTCATCCCCCGTCGCTTCAACATACTTCTTCAAGGCATACACGATATCTGCATCAATGTGATATTGAGCAGTTCCAGCCGCATAGTAGGCAGATGCTTCTTCACCGTTTATCGTTCTCCAAGGAAAGAGCGCTCCATTTTGGTTGACTTCCCGCGATCGCTGTCGCGCCTTGTCTAGCATACTGTACCGAAACAGTAGCAAATTCTTGGCAATACGGGGGGCTGTGTAAGTCAAGAAAGGCATGACATAGATTTCCATGTCCCAGAAGTAATGCCCTTCATAGGCAAGGCTAGTAAGTCCTTTGGCTGCGACACCTGCTCCTTGAGAACAAGCTGATGCTTGAAGGATGTGAAACAGATTAAAGCGCAGCACTTGCTGCATCAACTCTGGAGTCACATCGGGGTGAACCGGATCGCCGTCAATCTTGACATCACTACGATCCCAAAAATCATCCAGATACTGTCTTTAGCTTGCTAGCAGATCGTCAAAACCATGACTGATGGCGCGATCGAGCGTTCGTTCGGCTCGATCGCACAACTCTTGGGTAGGAAAATTGCGGGAGGTGTGATAAGTCATGTACTTGAGCAGTCGAATCGGGACACCTGGTTGAGCATCCACACAAAAGACTACCTTGCCATCATCTTCCGAACAATCGCTGTTGTAGAAGTAAGGACACTCGGTTTCAAACGAATGCTCGATGCCACATGCCAGCGTCATCTGGCTGTTTCTGGTGATGTGAGCCAGTATAATGCGACGCTCCTTGATGTAGTGACGATCGGGCAACAGTACGCGCTCTTTGAAATCCTTAGCGAGGCGAGGATCTCCTTCAATGCCGATGCAACGTCTCACGCTGCTTGCAGCAGCCCAAACTGATATATCCCAATCACATTTATATATAGCGGCTCTCCCAAACGGGTGAATCACTCCTGAGTTACAGAATATAATCGTTATGCCTAGCGCCAACGATTTGAGGATTGGTGAGACGTTGCTCTTGCTGAGTTGTGCTGCATAATCTGAGCGATCGGGATTGCTCAGGAATCATCGGGACAGTTTTTGAATTTATTGGGTTAAGTTGACAATGCCATCCGGAATAACGCGGCTGGAGAAAATCGCGTGCATCCATTGCACTATGCTCAAGGAAAGGTCTATCCTCTGAAAGAGTTCCAGCGATCGAGTTGACCTGATACAGTGAATAACACCTAGCATTTTGTGCGAGGAGCCATGACTTGGACAGAGATCGTTCTTTTCGTTGCAGTCCTGACGATCGCGTGGTTAATTTTGTATCTACGAGGGGTATTTGAACCTAAAGTACAGTACCGCTCCGAGCGTCGCTTAGTGTTGAGCGATACAAACTTTCTGCCGCTGTTAATGGGCTTCTCGCAATCGCTTTCGACTCAAGCTCACATCTGTGGATTCTGGTCGCAGCCGAATCAAATTTATGCATCACGGTTAGCGGCGATCCAAAAAGCACAACACATCATTCAGTTTGAAACCTTTTTCATGACACCAGGAGCGCGTGCGAATGAGTTTGCAGACGCATTGAGCGAGCGATCGCACAGTGGTGTTCACGTCCAAGTTCTGGTCGATCGCTCTGGTACGATTAAAATCCCGCCTGACTACTGGAAACGGCTCAAGGCGGCTGGCGTTGAGGTTCGCTTCTTTCATCCCCTTAAATTGAAAGTTCCCTTGCAATATCTCAGCCGCAGCCATCGTAAACTATTGATCGTTGATGGCACCGTCGCCTTCATTGGTGGCATGGGTGTGTCAGATAATTGGGACGGCGATCCCAAAATCGGAGACACAGCGCCTTGGCTGGATTACGAAATTGAGTTAGAAAACGCTATTGTGCCTGTTCTTGTGGGCATCTTTCTGCGGCACTGGCTTTATGAGGATGGCAAGGCGAGTGGAGGATATTTTCCCCCACAGCAATCGTCTGCTGAGGCAAAACCGATGCTGGTAATCCCTCATGATGCCGAGAGTAAGGTTTCGTCGATTAATACCCTGTTTTGGTTCAGCCTGCAAGCCGCACAGCAGCGAATTTGGATTGCTAGCCCTTACTTCATTTTGGATCGCAATACTCGCACTGCCCTAATTCAAGCCAAAAAACGCGGTGTGGATGTGCGGATCGTGACAACTAGCGATCGCAACGACAAGCCGCCCGTCTACTATGCTGCTCGCGAACGCTATCGGCATCTTCTACCTGCTGGAATTGCGATTTACGAATACCAGCCCAGCATGATCCACGCCAAACTGATGTTAGTGGATCGCGATTGGATTAGCTTGGGTAGTGCAAATTTCGATCCTCGAAGCTTTTATCACAACGATGAATTAAATCTGGCGTGGTTCGATCCAGACCTTGCACCAACCCTTGAAAAATTGCTTCTGGACGCTTTTGAGAAGAGCGATCGGATTGAGTGGTCAACCTGGCGAAAACGACCCTGGTGGCAAAAATCGATCGGTCAATTCTTCCTCTTACTCCGGTGGCAACTCTAGCACAAGGGATAAATTCATGTCTTCTACATCTTTGGGAAGAACATACCGATCGACCTATGGGCACCTCGAACAATACGACGGTATTATGTCTAGATAGGCTAGGGCTAAACTTTGCTCAACTCCTATTAGGGACTGGAATAAAGCAGCTCGCTTAAATCTTGGACAACAATGTCAGCCCCATTTTCCCGTAGTGCATTGGCATTTCCTTGGCGATCGACCCCAACCACCAGTCCAAATCCACCAGCATGACCTGCCTGAACGCCAGAAATGGCATCCTCGCATACAACTGCTCGTTTTGGTTCAACCCCAAGTTGTTTTGCTGCCAGAAGAAAGGCATCTGGGGCAGGTTTTCCGGCTAAGTGCAATCGATCTGATATATTTCCATCAACGAGATCGTCGAAAAGCCGCTCTATTCCAGCAGCCTGAAGCACAGCTTGGCAATGGTGGCTTGATGAAACAACAGCTGTTTTAAATCCTTGTTGGCGAAGATGATGGATCAGAGCAACTGAACCTTCGTATACTTCAACTCCTCGACCGTGAAGTACCTCGTCAAAAAAACTATCCTTAAGATTTCCTAGGGCGCAAACTGTATCATAGCCAGGAGAATCAGATGGATTTCCATAAGGCAGATCAATTCCTCTCGACTCTAAAAAACTTTGAGTGCCAACATAGCGCATCTTCCCATCAACATATTGTTTGTAGTCATTTTCAAGCTCAAAGGGTACAAACGGTTCATGCGTCTTTTCAGCCTGTTGCTGGAGAAATCGATCGAACGTCCGTTTCCAGCAATCGGCATGAATCTTCGCGGTAGCGGTGAGTACCCCGTCTAGATCGAATAGAACAGCATCAAATTCACTTGAAGTGATGGATAAGTTGGACTGGCTCATCGATTCATTCCCTTGCTGCCAAACTACCATGAATCTATCTCATGAAGTGAAACTTGACCCAAAAATTGCCTTTCATCCCCCAAAATGATGAGCGAGCAAGCCAGAGGTGCTGGTTGGTAGGCTAAACAAGTCGCCAGAGTAGAAGCTGTTTTGAATTTCTGCCTCACTTAAACCCACTGATGCTGTCGTAATGTAAAGCGTCGTCAGATCTCGATCCCCGAATGTGCAAGAAGTCGGGCGCACAACGGGCATTTTCACTCGCATCATCTCTTTGCCATCGGGGTCAAACCGAATAATGCACCAGCCGTTCCACATCGCCGACCAAATACACCCTTCGCGATCCACTGTTAGACCGTCGGGTTCAAAGGATTCAACCGTTAAATCGATGAAAACTCGGCGGTTGGCGAGACTACCACTTTCAAGATCGAAATCATAGGCGTAGATGGTTTTGAGGAACGAATCAGTGAAGTAAAAAGTACTCCAATCGGGACTCCATCCCAGTCCATTCGGAATCGTTAGTTCCGTCTCTAGTACCTGCAAAGAGCCATTTGGATCGTAACGATAGAGGCAGCCTGTGGGTTTGTTATTGCCCTTTAAGCCAAACCAAAAACGCCCTGCTGCGTCGCATTTGCCATCATTGAAGCGGGTATCGGGTGGGGTATCTTCGAGCGTGAGAATTGGCGCGATCGCACCGCTACGGGTATCTAAGAACGCGAGGCGACGACGTTGAGCCATAATCAGTCGATGAGTTTCGGCGGGGGCAATACAGCCTACGACTTCACCCACATCAAAAAATTGATGGACACCATTCGCTGGATTGAACTGATGTACTCGATGGTTGTAGATATCAACCCAGTACAGTAATTGCTCCTCTTCGATCCAGCACGGTGCTTCTGCAAGACGTGCCCTGACGGTAAGGATGTTTTTTGGCAAGTGTGGTGTAACGTTCATTAATTTCTTGAATGACGAGCGCTAAAGCATCGAGATTAAGGTAGCAGATAATCCCGTCCAACCTGTTTGGTGATTGGCTCCCAGTCCCGCACCATTATCGCCGTGAAAATACTCGTGAAATAGGATTAAATCGCGCCAGTAGGGGTCAGTTTGAAACCGAGAATTTCCCCCAAATACAGGACGCGAACCTGCCTCGTTTCTTATGAAAATGCTCGTCAGCCTCTGAGATAACTCGGTAGCAACTTCAGCTAAAGTCATCCATTTACCCGTTCCGGTCGGACATTCGACTCGAAAATCATTGCCTAGATATTGATGAAATTTTTGCAGTGATTCAATCAGCAAATAATTTACGGGAAACCAAATTGGACCGCGCCAATTAGAATTTCCACCAAATAAACCACTCCTTGATTCAGCAGGTTCGTATTGCAACCTAAACTCTCGACCATCGGCGCTAAAGGTGTAGGGATGGGTTTCATGAAACTTTGAAACCGAGCGGATTCCATAAGCACTCAAAAACTCAGTTTCATCCAGCAGTTTTAGCAAAATCTTTTTCAGCTTCTCTGGGTTCACGAGCGAGAGTAATCTCTTTCCCTCCGTTCCTTTTGTTTCCATGTAAGCGATGTTTTTGGTCAGATTCGGACGATTGTTAATAAACCATTCAATACGTCGCCTAAAACCTGAAAAAGCATTTAGCGCCTCTAGTTCAAACACCTCAGTAGCAAACAAGGGGATGATTCCCAGCATTGAACGGACTTTCAGGTGTAAACTCTGGCGATCGGGAAGATGGAGAACATCATAGTAAAAGCTACTTGCTTCATCCCATAGCGGTATCCTATTTCTGCCAATGTGATTCATCGCATCCGCAATATACAGGAAATGTTCAAAAAATTTACTCGCAATATCTTCATAGGGCGGATTATATGAAGCTAGTTCTAGCGCCATTTTTAGCATGGTTAAGCAATACAGTCCCATCCAGCTAGTGCCATCAGATTGTTCTAGATGTACGCCACTCGGTAGTTGGCTACTTCGATCGAAAATACCAATGTTATCTAATCCTAAAAAACCACCTTCAAAGATATTGTTTCCCTCACTATCTTTGCGATTCACCCACCACGTAAAATTGAGGAGCAACTTCTGAAATACGCGCTCCAGAAAATCAATATCGGCACGACCATAAATTTGTTTCTCGATTTGGTAAACGCGCCACGTCGCCCAAGCTTCAACGGGAGGATTGACATCGCTAAACTTCCACTCGTAAGCAGGAATTTGCCCGTTTGGGTGCATGTACCATTCTCGCGTTAATCGACTCAACTGACGCTTGGCAAAATCTGGGTCAATTGTGGCAAGTGGAATCATATGAAACGCTAAATCCCAGGCGGCAAACCAAGGAAATTCCCATTTATCCGGCATCGAGAGAATGTCATCATTAAATAGATGAATCCACTCTGAGTTTCTCGCGAATTGACGGTGAGGCGGCGGCTGTGCGGGATCGCCTTGCAGCCAATCTTCTCCAATATAGTGATAAAACTGCTTATTCCACAGCATTCCAGCAAACGCCTGTCGCTGCACGTTGCGGGCATCTTCTGAGAAAGGAGCGGGAGAAATCCGTTGATAAAATTCATCGGCTTCAGACTTACGAGATTGCAAGACATTGTTGAAGTTCGATCCGAAGGGTTCGGTTAAATTTGCAGAGTTGCTGAGCCTGAGCTTGACTACTTTTTCTTGCCCTGCACCAATTTTTAATAAGTAATAGCTTGAAACTTTGGTTCCGACTTGCTGAGAATTGACGGCTGATTTTTCACCGTGTACGATATAGCGATCGATGCCATCTTTGACGAAGGGAGAAGAATTACTGACTCCAAACAATCGTTCGTAGTTTGTTTCGTTTTCTGTAAATAGAAGTTCCCCTGGCGACTCACAGTACAGCCATCTGTTACCCAGAGTTGGATGAGTCGCTTCAATTAAACTGATACCATCGTCAGATTTTATTACCTTAAGTGAGGGCTTTTTGCTAGTTGTATCCCAAGACCAAGTATTGCGAAACCAAAGGTTAGGTAAAAGATGCAGCGTTTTTTCTGCATCTTTTCGATTGACAACACTAATTTGAATCAGAATATCTTCATCTGAATTCTTGGCGTATTCGATGAATACATCAAAGTAGCAATCGCCCTCAAAAATTCCAGTATCCATCAACTCAAACTCGAATTCATCGAGTCCCCGTCGCTGATTTTCTTGCACCAGTTGAGTGTAGGGAAATGCAGAATGTGGATATTTATAGAGATATTTCATGTAGGCGTGACTGGGCGTATTGTCGAGGTAAAAATAGTATTCCTTGACATCTTCGCCGTGATTGCCTTCGGGTCCACTTAAACCAAATAAACGCTCCTTGAGAATCGGGTCTTCACCGTTCCAAAGCGCCAGAGCAAAACACAATCGCTGATGGTTGTCAGAAATCCCACCAATGCCATCTTCACCCCAGCGATAGGCACGGGAACGGGCATGGTCGTGAGGGAAATAGTCCCAGGCTGTACCGTAGGGGCTGTAATCTTCTCGTACTGTACCTCATTGCCGCTCGCTTAAATAAGGTCCCCACCTGCACCAGTATGCTTTGCGGGTGCGGTCTTCTTCTAGCCTTTTTTCTTCTGCGGTCATACCCATTTTCTCTTGAGTTGCTACATCAATTCTCAAGCTGACCACGCTTCACGAAAATCAGCGTAGAGAGTCAGCCCTCCGTCAATAAATAGAGTTTGTCCTGTGATGTAGGCGGCTTCATCTGAAGCAAGAAACGCGACGGCTGCTGCCATTTCTTCTGCGGTTCCAGCGCGACCCATTGGAATATGACTTTCTACAACTGCTTTCTGTTGTGGGTCGTTCACCCAAGCTTCGTTAATTGGAGTGATAGTGGCTCCAGGCGCGATACCTTCGGTAAGCTTCGCTAACGCATTGACACGAATTCCACGCTCGGCATACTCCAGCGCCAGTGTTTTCGTTAAATTTTCCACTCCCCCTTTGCTGATTGAATAGCTAGCGTAAAAAGGTCGAGGAATCTTTTCGTGAACGCTAGAAACATTGATAATGATGCCACGATTTTGAGACAGGAAATGCTTAATTGCCTCACGCGCACATAAGAAAGCACCGCGAAGATTTACAGATAAAACGTTATCAAAATCGAGGGTAGGGATTTCATGAGATGGACACTCTTTCTGAATTCCGGCATTATCGATCGGAATATCCAAGCTGCCAAATTGCTCGACAACCTGATTCACCATATCAATAATGTCTGATTCTTGAGAAACGTCACCTTGAACGAGTAACGATTTCACGCCGCATTCTTCAACTTGTCCGCAAGCTTTTTGCATTGCCATTTCTTCTGTTTGTTCAGCACCTTCAGGACTCTTGCGGTAGTTGATGGCAACGTTGCAACCTTCATTAGCTAGTCGAATTGCGTTAGCGAAGCTTAACGAAGTTATCGCTTGCCCGATGCCGGAACTAGCTCCGGTGATCAGCGCATTTTTAAGTGCTAATCCCTTCATGGCAATTCCTCCAAAACACTCTTTACGCTAACGACAGCCTTGCGCGATCGCGCTCTAAGCCCGAATGTTAGATTTACATGACATTAAATAGCGGTTCTGATGCTCTTTTTAATTTGTAACCAGAGGTGAAGTTTGATTCCAACTACCAGAGAAAACGAACTCTTCTAAAGGTTTGCGCTTTCGCGAGGCGTTCTCTCGTTGCTGCAACTTTTCAGATAGAGTTTGTGGATCTCCAAAATAGCCTAGCGCGATCGCGGCGACTGGCTCGTAACCTTCAGGAATGCGATAGATCTCTTTGGCTTTGGGGACATCAAACCCAGCCATTTGGTGAATCAATAACCCTAGTGCGGCTGCCTGGATTGCTAAAGTAGTAGATGCTGCGCCAACATCATGAAAAGCATGACGGTTTTCCACGCCATTGTATTCAAAGTTGAGTTTTGCTACTGAGAGCATCAGAATAGGAGCATTCCTTGCCCATTCTTGATTTCCCTCTGCTAGGCAACTGAGTAAACGCTCAAATTCAACTTTATTTTCTGAAGTTGCAACAATAAAACTCCAAGGCTGCTCGTTGAAAGAAGAAGCCGCCCAGCTTGCTGCTTCTAAGACGCTGTGTAACTTTTCTGGTTCAACCAGACGAGCTGAAAAAGCCAGAGGACTCCAGCGTTGCCGCAGCAGATCGTGAATCGGATATCGAGTCTGGGCTGCTTTGTCCATCAGAATTTCACTGGGATTGGGCATAGTAGCGTGCGGACTATGGTTAGTAGAAAATTTCTTTTTGTTCTGATGAACTAACGATAAGTGTTACTACATCACCAATCTTCTAACTAAGGACAGAGATTCTAATAGGTATTTAAAAAATAATGAGCTATGAAAATGTCAAGTTTAATTTATATCAATTAATAAATATTTTAGTCATAATATCGTGTAATATCGTGCAGGAAAATTGCTTTAGAAAAAAGTCTAAATATTTGTTTTCTATTTTCTCAGTAGTTTATTTACTAATTCAATATTTTGCTGTTTTTAGATGATGTTCGCATGTACCCCAGTTATCCATGTAGAAACAGTTAATAACAAAAGGCGATCGCAGTACTTTTAGTTGCAGAAATACTCTCAAAATTACAATTGCCGAATGCGTGGGCGAGAACTTTCCCAGTTGCGCGATCGCATTTCATGCCACAACATGCCACAATTAGTGCAGATTATCCTTTTTACTGACATAACTCGACATTTCATCCAGCTCAAATTCTATAACACCTCTACAACATCTCCAGTTCTGACATTTCCATTCCGATTGGGCGAACGATAAGTACTACTGTGACAAATCGCACGAAAATCTTTAAGAAAAATTTAGCTGTCAATTAAGTAACACCAGCTAAATCTGTCAAATTAGGGATTTTAAAAGCAATTATTCCTGATAATTAGTTAAATTAACTCAACGCTTGGCTAACAAAAGCCTAGCGCGTTATTTCTTAATTTAACTTTATCTAGCAGCGGCTATGAACGCTATTTCTTACTGTCGGCTTTGTTGTGTGGTGAGTCTAGCTACAGTTACCGTTTTAGCAAGTGGAGCTGAAGCTGGGTCAGAAACAATTGCTCCAAGATCCACCCTGGTGCCGACTCCAGGCACAAAAGCAACTAGAGCAGCAGCACTGTCTGACCAGCTAGCATCTACGTCTGTTACATCCACTTCTTCTGAGGTGGCTCAAGCCACTCAACCTCCTCCCAGTATCCCAGATTCGACTACACCAGCTCCAACTGCACCAACTCCAACTGCACCAACTTCAGCAGTTAGTTTTACTGATGTAGACCCTAACTATTGGGCGTATCCATTTATTCAAGCCCTAACCTCAGGTAATGCGATCGCTGGCTTTCCCGATGGCACTTTTAGACCAGAGCAGCCCGTAAATCGAGCTGAGTTCGCCGCCATGCTCCAAAAAGCTGTTAACCCAAACCCAGTGCGACAGTTAAGCCCAGGTGGATTTGCAGATGTTCCTACTGACTACTGGGGAGCTGCTGCGATCGCAACAGCCTATGAAGGCAGATTCATGGATGGTTATCCTGATAATACGTTTCAACCAGAGCGGGAAATTCCTAAAGCTCAGGCAATAACTGCTTTAGCAAACGGTCTGAAGTTGACTCCTAGTGAAGAGGCAACAAATATTGTTAATACCTACTACACAGATGCGACGCAGATTCCAACCTACGCCCTCGCTCCGATCGCAGCAGCGACACAAGCCAATGTTGTTGTCAACTATCCAGATGTCAAAACGCTGAATCCGCAAGCACCTCTAACCCGTGCGGAAGCGGCAGCACATCTGTATCAAGCCTTAGTTCGGTTGGGAAAAGCGCAACCAGTTCCTACAAATGTGGCAGCTGCCAATTATATTGTGGGTGGACCTGGTACTGTCAGCCAAACCCCTGCAACTCCTACTCCAACCACTCCTGAAGAAACCGCCCCAACTGAAACTACTGCTCCAACTCCCGATGTTCAGCCAGGTCGAGCCACGAGGGGGGTTTCCAGCTACTTAGGAGTTGCTGCTAACTTTGGTCTGACTGGTGATTCGGCTTTAGGCGACGGCACTAACGTTGCGGTATTTAGCAAAATTGGATTGTTAAATTACTTATCAGTACGACCAGCAGTGGTGATTATAGACGATCCTGCGGTTCTTATTCCCATCACCTATGACTTTAACCTTCGGACAGCAGAAGCCTTAGACGAAACATTCTCCATAGTCCCTTACCTGGGAGGTGGCATAGGCATAAAAACTGGCGAAGACTCTAGCGTTGGTTTTCTACTAACTGGTGGAATAGATGTTCCTCTAGGTAGTCAATTCACCGCAAATGCTGCTGTGAATGCCCTTTTTGGCGATGACACAGATGTGGGAATATCGGTAGGAGTTGGTTACAACTTCAGCGGATTCTAGGCACAAACTGATAAATTGACTCGTGCTAAAATTCAGAGCAAGGCTGCTTCCTTCTGCTTTTAGTTATTGAGGCTTAGTTGTTCGCCCATAGAACAGCACTTTTTCACTTCATCTGCCATGAATGAAACTGCCCTCGACCGATTTTGGGAACTACTGGGATGGGGACTTGCTCTGAAGTTTGAAGCGTTTGAGCAAATTAACACTTTGCCTTATGGCTCAACAGTAGCACTAATTGTTGTTCTGGCTGCTAGTTTATCCCAAGTTACTGCTCAGAGCATTATTCTATTTCTCAACCGTGTCAAACCAGTGCGCTTCATTTTCAGTTTGCTAATTGGAGCAGTCGTATTTGCGTTTGGCTACTTGTTCCTGGTTTTGAGTACCTGGCTGATTAGCTTCGCTCCATTTACAGTTGAAGCTCCTTTTGGTGTTGTGGCACGCACTTTAGGATTTAGCTACGCACCGCTGCTCTTTAGCCTTTTTGGGGCGATGCCTTACTTTGGAGAACCGCTCCTATCAGTTTTGTCGCTGTGGCACTTGCTGGCAATGGTGGTAGGCTTTGCTGCTGCCAGCAATACAGGTGTATGGCAGGCATTTGGGACTGTAGGGTTGGGATGGTTGACGCTTTGGGTCATGCAGCGAACTATTGGAAAGCCGATTGCCTCTTTCGGTCGCTGGGTGATTTCCCAGGTGGCAGGTGTAGAGCTAGTCACTAAGCGTCAACAGCTTTTGGCAATTTTGCAAAGAAGATTACGCTCTTTGTCTGCGACTAATTTAACAGCACTGAGCGCACCAGAAACAGGAAATTCAGTCACCTCCCCTGGGATGGATGAGGAAATAATCGGACAGGTTGAACAGCCAATCGTCCATGTGAAGGAGCGATCGCCGATTTCCGCTTCGTTTTCCCAAAGTAGTAATGCAGCGATCGCGCAAAGCGCAAGCCCGAAGGGCATCGCTTCCCAGACCAACACAACAGCCACAAATCGCCATTTGAGGCTAAGTACGATAGCTCAGCAATTACCTGCCATACTAACTATGACTGGTGTAACTTTTGCGGCGATCGTCCTGCTTTCACCAATTCACTACTGGTGGTTCGCCTGGTATGGAAATTTGGGCGGTATATTTAAACTGGTCTTCGATTTGGTATGGATCGGCATTATCGCCCTTGTAGCTGCTGCACTCCTAGCTCCCCTGGAAGCCCTCGGTTGGTGGGCGGGTTGGTATGGCGATCGCATAGACACTACGCCCGATCTAAAGGGGAAATCGCAACCAACCCCACAACAAAAAGTCACACGCTATGTAATTTATCTCGATGGCATTGGTCAGTCCACATTTGAGTATTTGCCAGATATTCAAGAGTTTCTGGACTCTTTAGCACCCGTCTTACCAAAGGACGTGGTGCTAATCAAAGGAATCATGCCCTACTCAGTCCGTAATAACCCACTGACAGGAAATCGTCCTTTGGCATTCTTTTGGCGCTTGGCTGACCGATTTCGACTAAAAAATCCTGCCAGCTTGTTTGGTTACTTAGTCAACATTCGCAACGTTTTGGTCGTTGCGGTTTCTGCTGACAAACGCTACGGACCAATTTACAACCTGGGAATTGCTAGGGTAATATATCAAGCCCTAATCCGACACGGCTACCAACCTAATAGCGGTTTACCGATTACTCTAATTGGTTTTAGTGGTGGCGGACAAATGGCAGCAGCAGTAGCCCCGTTTTTGCGGCAGGCGTTGATTGCGCCAATCGAAGTCATTTCCTTGGGAGGAGTTATTAGTGGCAATATCAATGTCCTGAGACTCGAACATCTTTATCATCTGGTTGGGGACAAAGATATGGTTGAGCGTATGTGCGTGATGTTCCCTGGACGTTGGGCTATCTTCTTCCTGTCTTACTGGAATCGTGCGAAGCGATTGGGCAAAGTGAACCGGATTACTCTTGGTCCAGTCGGGCATCAACTACCAGGAGGATTAATGGACCCAAAACAGTCTCTACCCGATGGTCGCAGTTACTTGCAACAAACTATCGATTGGGTAATAGAAATCTTAAAAGGTACTGCTGATGATGGAGATCGGGCAACTCCTCGGCAGTTGAGTAATTACGAACGGTATCGGCAAGCAGCCTTCAATCGACCTGAATCTTATCCCATCCATCAATCGGTGTCACAAGAATATTACCGACCGATCGCGCCTTGGATGGGACGATTAATTCTGCCTGCCAAAGACCAACGGCAATTTATTCAAGGAGTCTTGTTTGAAGTCCATCACGCGCCCGCTGATTTTCAACATTTAGTTGGACAAGTTGTCACCTTGCGCTTTAGCGACGAGCCAATTGTGCGCTCATACGTCCAGGCAGTGACTAAAGACGTACATTTCAGCGCCCAAGCCCAGTACAGCAGTCAACAAGGCAACGTTCATCCGACGAGAATCGATCGCTGGCGACTTGTCAATCCCTTAGAATCGCTTGCAGGTTCGCACCCTTACGATGACGTGGTAGTGATGCTACAAGAACCTGTTGTCGTGCGATCGCAACGTCATGTCCCCGACAGTCTGCATCAGGCGCAACAAAGTCAATTTTCGCAGGATGAAAGTATTCCTACATGTATCCTGTATATTTCTCGCGACCCCGTTCAAGTGACCGGACGCTACTACGGATTGGTGAAATTCCTACAACCTGTGGAATCGGGCAGTGACAAGTTTTCAGTGGTTCACTTCAATCGGGCTTCAAAGCAATTTGATGGAGCAGGAGAAATTGTCTCAATGCCTTCTGTAGTAGCCAATCGCAATCATACTTATCCATCAACTAGTAAGAACATTGAAAAATCTCCTTTAAACGAAACCGGATGGTATATCTATGGTGCTAGGGATGAGTCAGGGCTATTTATCGTGCAGGCTTTAGCCCCCCGCGCTCTGTTGCAGGTCAAACCAGAGCGCGCGATCGCGGGCAAGAAGTCGGTCAAAAAGTATCTTAAAAAAGAGTCTTGGGACAATTTGGCTGCCCAAGAAGGTAAAATTAGCTCTGTTGTGCTAGGTGACGAGACAATTCCAGCCAGAAGTGCTGCTTGGCACGAAGGTAAACGGGCTTTACTAATTCACGTCTATGGTGGGATTGGTGGTAAGAAAACAGAACCCAAGGCAAAAACTCCGCTTTACTTCGGTCACTTTGCTTACGGAATTGCCAAGGTAGTACGGGAACCGTTAACAGACGAATTGCGATTCGAGATAGTTTATCACCAGATTTACACTCATAATACTGATGGACTAATTGCAGGCAGCTTGCATTGGTCGCGTTACATGGGCGATCGCTCATTTGGCTGGTTAGGGTTGCGTCCAGTTGCCGATACCATAGTCGAACTCGATGGTTTTACTGGTGATTATGAAACCCAGGATGGCTGGAAGCGATCGCCACTCGATCAACTCATTCATCAGCTAGAAATTATGGCAGCTCGCTACCGCATCGGCGATGGAACTGGAGGAACGTTTGTTGGACCTGCATATAATTGCACTCAAGATGCCAATCAAGCCTTATATGCTGCACTTAGGCAGATAGCTAGAGCGATTCGGTCTCACCCAAATGTTGAAGCGTGGAAAAAACAACATCCCGAACAGTTGCACAGATTGGAGCAGCTTGAAAGGTTGGGGAAAGATTTGAAACGTTTACTCTTACCTTGGGGAACGGCACGCGCAGACTGGAGGGATCGAGCTGAGGTATTAGGTAGCACCCTGGAAGACGACCCAGTGCAAAACTTAATCCGCAGTTTGCTGACTTGGCGCACTATCTTACCTCGTTTAACCAGCGATGAGGTGACTCAAGCATTTATCAAACAGGGTGGATCGGCATGGGTGTTGCGAACTAATCAGGTTGGTGGTATCGATCCTGATATCGAACCTGTTGCGCCGATGACGCTGTAGTTGAATTACTATTGGTCTAACCAGTAAATCCGCCCAAATGAAGTTATACTTCCGAAAAAGTGAGCGCCAATTAGATTGACGTTTGCCAAAACCACAAAAAGATCTAGGGAACGAATGACATTTTCAGGTCTATATACTGCTACTCCTTGAGGTAGAGCTAGCGATTTTGATAGGACAGCAATAACGGTCGCTTCAGATGCTAAAAAAGTTAACAACAGACCTACCAAACTGACGATAAATCCAGTTTGTCATACTTGAATTACGTCCGATTTCCTTGGATGTACTTCAGAATTAGGCGACTGTAAAAGTTTGTCCAAACGCCTATAGCGGTTCACCCAATAGAGTCTGAAACACAGCACTAAAATGCCAATAATACCTAAAAAGACTCCAAGTCCCATAACTGAATTTGATGTTGTTTGGACAGTGGAACTACGGCTAAATATTGCTAACGTCAAAGCTAAAAAAGAAACAGCCCCTAGTGATAACTTTACCCAGACACTAATCGGTCTTACTACCTGAAAAGTAGCTGCAAATTTTTGCTTAGTCGGTGTAGGTAAGTAGGAATTTAAGTTATTTGACATATTCTTCTTAAGCCTAATAAACCCTCTTTTGATTTTTGAAATGATTTTTGGAAATTATTCTTAATTCAGTAGTTCTATGCTTGGCATAGCGCCCTTAATAGTTAATATTTTCTACTTTTTACTTAGCGGCAGCAGCTGGTAATTGCTCTGGTTTGATTGTGATAGTTTGAGTTGAACCATTGCGGTCAACTTCTAATTGAAGAGTATTTCCTAAAGGTGTTGCTTCTATTTGATCTTGGACTCGATCGGCGTTTTGAATTTGAACTCCTTTGACTTCGGTAATAATATCGCCAGAACGTAAACCACCACGCGCTGCTGGAGAGTTGGGAGCCACAGTTACAATTAAAACTCCTTGCTCTTGAGTGACTTTAAAACCAAGATTACTTTGGTTGATTTGCTGTTGAATTTCCGGTGTTAGCTCAATCAGTCGCACACCTATATAGGGATGATAAACTCGACCAGTTTCAATTAATTGATTAGCAACCCGCTGTGCTTTTTCAATTGGTATTGCAAAACCTAACCCTTGCGCTCCGCCAAGAATTGCTGTGTTAACACCAATTACTTGTCCTTGAGCGTTGAGTAAAGGTCCGCCGGAATTACCAGGATTAATTGCGGTATCGGTTTGGATAAAGTCAAGGCGTATGTCTTGAATACCGATATCAGATCCACTACGTCCCGTATGGGTCATTTGGTATGAGTGTTGCCATTATTTTTGGCAATAGTTGTCCGCCGAAGAGGACGATGCGTACAGGCACCAGAACCACCAAGAGAGTGAAATCTTTGACGCGCTCTGTCTCGACGTTGCGCTCGTAATCCTGCCCAGACAAACGGCGTTGGTTGTTGGTTCCATCCAAAAGCAGTTGCTTCCAACCACTCAATAATTTGATAGGCTGTTTGCGGATGATGCCCCTCTAGAGCTCGGCGTTTGAGAATTCGTTGAATCGACTCAGCCATATTCAGCCAGCTACCGCCAAGAGGTGTGTAGAGCGGCATGATGCCATGAGCACACAGCCACAATACCAACTGGGGAGTTTTATGTCCGACCAAGTTATCCATCACTAGCAACATTCGCAGTGGCGGTAAGTCGTGTGGGAGTGTAAAGCGTACTTTCAACCCCTGCTGCCAACTTTTCCATAACCGTTGATTTTCTTCAGGCTTGAGTAATCGAGCTGGAGTTGGCAGTGATTGTACAACACTAGCTAATTCTTGCTTGAGCCATTCGTGCAACACAGCATTGGTACAACTGGTAACACCCTTAACTCGTACTTGCCCAGTAGCGGGATGGAATAGCGTTAACAGCTTGGCTGTGCCATTACGGATATATTCATGTTCTTGCCGTGTCGGTTTACCTACTGGCTGCCAATTGCTACCAGGGTAAGGAGCAGTGCCAAATGGTCCCGCCTCGTCTTCGCACCACACACTCAAGCCTAGCTTCTGTCCCTGAGTGTAAGCGCGTTCTATCAGTTTTTTTTGCCACGGTATCTGGGTCAGTTACTACTACTAGCTTGCCTTTGCGTATGCGCTTCACCTGTCCAGTTTTTAACCAACTGCGGCTCTTTTGCCAGCTATAGCCCGCCTCTTTGAGTACCTGCCAAATTGTATAAGTACTGATTTGGGTTAAGCCATCAGGAGCCTGACGCAAAGCCCGTTGAAGTGTAGCTACTGACCAGGTTGCCGTGCCCTCTTTCTGCCGCTCTGGTTGACGCTGAAATTCGGACAGGATGCGTTGTTTTTCTGGTTCGCTGTATTGCACTACTGCCCCACCGCCATGTCGAGGCTGTAAGGCAGCTAAGCCTTCAACATTGAAGCGACTGACCCACTTGCTGACCGTATCACCACAGCGTAATCCTACTAACTGCGCTGCACTCGTGTAATCAGCCCCAAGAGCCACGGCTAGAATCGCTTTGGCCCGCATGACACTAGCAGATGATTGGGATTGAGAACGGCTCAGTTTTTCAAGTCGGTTTGTTCTTCATCACTTAACGGTCGCAAAGGTGCTTTTTTTTGCCGTGTCATCACAACCTGAAAAACTATGTATCTTCACTTTAATTGACCATCCTTTTTATGGCAACACTCATACCAAATGACCCACTAGCACTGACAATGCCTTGAGTAACTGTGTTATTTAGACCTAAAGGATTACCATAGCGTTCGCGTAGCGTGCCGTAGGCTTCGCCCATTGTCCGACCACAATGTTGTCAGAATTTCTCGATCGGCATCTTCCACAACATGAGCATTAGTCAAGATCCGACCATCCGAGCTGATAATAAATCCAGAACCAATACCGCGTTGAACCCGTTGCTGAGGAGGTAATTCACTACCAAAAAAACGGTCGATCAAGGGATTACCAGAGGCTCCAGGTACATTTACAGTACGAGTCGCATCAATGCGTACAACCGCCGATCTACCTTTTGGGCAACCTCGGAGACAAAGTTGAGATTATTTGGTTGGGTGGCAACTTGAGGCGGATTTTTTCCAGTGTTTGTAGCGTTAGGTTGTGATTGTCTAGCTTCTGGGTTTCTAAGCTCGGTACATCCTGCACTGCTACCAATAATAAACATTACCATATAAATTGTATGTTGCTTTAAAAAACGTTTCATGTTAACAAAACCTTGCGAACTGGGTAGCTAAGCTATGACTAGCTTTAATTTATTTGGCAAAAATGGAAAGCTAGTATTTATTCAAAAAAATATGAGTTAAAAACTTGATAAATATATACTTTTTGCTAATAGCCAATGCACTACACCCCTGCTTAAGGACTAAATATCAACTTAAGTCAAATCAATCTTTAGGGAGATGTAGCGAGTAGCCATAGTTTTATTCTAGATAATATTCAATTTAAACAACTCAAATAGAAATAACATAGTTCTTTACAAACTTGAACATTTCGACCCCAAATATCAGGATGCTATTGGTCGGGATGAGATTAAAGGGCTTGATGTTTATACAGACAAAGATGATGAGAAGGTTGGCACCGTCAAGAACATTCTAGTTGATGAAGCAGGTCGTTTTCGGTATTTAGTTATTGAAACGGGTTTTTGGATTTTTGGCAAGCAAGTATTGCTACCACTTGGTCGTACCCGTATTTTCCCAAATAGTAAGCGCGTCTATGCTTTAGGGTTTACCAAAGAGCAAGCACAAGAAATACCTGAGTTTAACAACGACTTGAAAGTCGATTAAGATTATGAAGAGCGGGTACGCGGAGTTTATCGCAATCAACCTTTAGAAGCATCGGCACCTTTAGAAGCATCGGCACCTTTAGACACACCGACGGCATATAAAGCTCCTACGACAGGAGCTATCTCGACTCCAGCCACAGGCACTATTCCGGCTGGGGCTATCAATGCAAATTATGCTCGCGATACCTACACTTACGAGCAAGAACCACATCTGTACGATCTGAACGATCGCGATCGACAAACTCTCAAACTCTACGAAGAACGGCTAGTTGCAACTAAAAACCGCCGCCATGCAGGAGAAGTATCGATTGGCAAACACGTTGAAACCGAGACAGTACGGGCTTCAGTTCCAGTTGAAAAAGATGCTCGTGAAGCATCTCCGCAATATGTTATTTGGCGCAGTCTTCGCAATGCTCCACCTGTTGAAGATATCTTGGCAGAACTCATTCAGTTTCTCTCCCGACAGCAAGAAACAAGTTTACCAACTCATCTAGAGGGCAGAATCTCGCTATTACTAAAATATTTGCGCTCTACACGCTGTCTTTTGCTGCTCGACAATGTGGAATCTATTCTACAAGCAGGCGATCGCATGGGTCGCTATCGGATTGGGTATGAAGGTTACAGACAACTCCTGCAATGTATAGCAGACACTCCCCACCAAAGTTGTCTAATTCTGACTTCACGGGAAAAACCCCAAGGATTGACTCAGTTTGAAGGTGAAAGTCTTCCCGTCCGTTCTCTACAACTATCAGGTTTACTAGAGACACAAGGGCGGGAATTGTTCAATGTTAAAGGTAAGTACGCCGCTTCAGAATCAGAATGGCAAGTCCTAATTTCCCGTTATAGTGGAAATCCTCTAGCATTGAAAATTGTCGCTTCGGCGATTAGAGACTTTTTTGATGGTAGTATTTCGCAATTTTTGGAAATTACCAAGCAAGGAGCATTTATTTTCGATGATATCCGCGACCTACTAGAGCAACAATTCTATCGCCTCACAGCTCTAGAACGGGAAATAATGTATTGGCTAGCCATCAACCGCGAACCCATTTCTTTACAAGACTTACAAGCAGATTTTGTGGCTAATGTTCCAGTTTGTGAAATACTAGAGTCACTCAATTCATTGCAAAGGCGATCTCTAATTGAAAAAAGTTCTTATGGCTTTACCCAACAACCTGTTGTCATGGAGTATGCGATCGCCCAGTTGCTTGAACAAGTTTGTCAAGAGGTAATTACTCAAGAAATTTCCCTGTTTAAAAGCCATGCATTAATTAAAGCCCAAGCTAAAGATTACGTGCGGGAGACTCAAACCAGTCTGATTTTGCAACCCATCGTCGAGCAATTAATTACACAGCTTGGTAGTCCAGAAAATCTGAGCAATTGTTTGTGTCAAATCCTTTCTCATCTCCGAGGTAAATCGCCGCAAGCAACTGGATATGCTGGGGGAAATGCTCTAAATCTGTTGCTTCAAGCACAAATAGACCTGACTGGCTTTGACTTTTCTGAGTTAACAATTTGGCAAGCATACTTACAGGGCGTAAACTTGCATGCTGTCAATTTTACTAATTCAGATTTATCTCGTTGCGTATTTACTCAGACATTAGGTAATATTTTATCTGCTGCTTTTAGCCCCAACGGTCAGCTGTTAGCAACCTGTGACACTGACTGTCACGTTCGCGTATGGGAGGCAAAAACAGGCAAAATAGTCTTAATTTGTCAAGGTCATAGCAATTGGGTACGCTGTGTTGCGTTTAGTCCTGACGGTCAAACCTTGGCAAGTTGCGGCGCTGACTGTACTGTGAAGTTGTGGAGCGTCCGCGACGGTGTTTGTATAAAAACCTTTACGGAACATCGTCATGAGGTATTTGCAGTTGCGTTTAGTCCTGACGGTCAAATCCTAGCTAGTGCGAGTGGCGATCGGACGGTGAAACTATGGCATATTTGGGAGGGAACCTGTTTAAAAACGCTTGTAGGACATACAGATTGGGTGCGCTCCGTTGCCTTTAGCCCTGACGGTCAAACGCTGGCGAGTAGTGGCGCTGACTGCAAAATTCATCTATGGGATGTCCGTGCAGGGAAATGCTGGAAAACCCTGAGCGAGCATACGGGTTGGGTTCGTTCTATAGCATTCAGTCCTGACGGACAAACCTTAGCCAGTGGTAGCGGCGATCGCACGATTAAACTCTGGAATTATCATACAGATGTCTGCATCAAAACTTACACTCAGCACACAAACAGCGTCTACTCTGTGGCATTTAGCCCTCAAGGTGACATCCTAGTAAGTGGGAGTGGCGATCGGACTGTAAAGCTTTGGGATTGTCACACTCATAATTGCGTCAGGACATTGCACGGACATACAAATGAGGTTTGTGCCGTTGCCTTTAACCCAGATGGGCAAACTCTGGTGTGTGTGAGTTTAGACCAAACTGTGAGAATATGGGATTGTCGTCATGGGCAATGTTTGAAAACTTGGTCTGGCAACACAGATTGGGCATTTCCTGTTGCCTTTAGTCCTATCTGCCCAAGCGATTTGAGATTGGAGTTTAATGCTGAAAGTTCAGAATCTTGCAAAACCAACAAACAATCCCAAAATCCAAAATCCAAAATCCAAAATCCAAAATCCCTATTAGCTAGTGGCAGTAACGATAAAACAGTGAAACTATGGGACTGGCAGACTGGTAGTTGCGTCAGAAGCTTATCTGGACATGCAGACTTTATTTATGGGATTGCTTTTAGTGCCGATGGGCAAATCTTAGCGAGTGGTAGCACAGATTCCTCAGTGCGATTGTGGAAAGTCAGTACGGGTCAATGTTTTCAAATTTTGCAAGGACATACAGATTGGGTGTATGCAGTTGCTTTTCATCCCCAAGGTCAGATCCTTGCCAGCGGTAGTGCTGATTGCACGGTTAAATTGTGGAATATGAATGAGGGCAATTGTCTGAAAACCTGTACTGGACATACCGATAAAATCCTAGGAATTGCCTTAAGTCCGAATGGGCAAATCTTAGCTAGCGCCAGCGCCGATCGCACTGTGAAACTATGGGATTGTCACACTGGTAGTTGCTTAAAAACATTGCCCGCACACGACGATCGCATTTATGCAGCTATCTTTAGTCCAGATGGACGAGTTTTAGCAACTTGCAGTACAGATCGAACTGTGAAGTTGTGGGATCTCGATCGCGGGAAGTGTGTGAAAATCTTGACCGGACATACAAATTGGGTCTTTGCTATTGCTTTTAGTCCCGATGGATGTGCGGTAAGCGCAGCTATGCCCAAAGGTCTTATCGCTAGTGCTTCCCACGACCAAACAGTGAGAATTTGGGATGTTAATACAGGCGAATGTCTCCATATCTGCATTGGGCATACTCATTTAGTTTCTTCCGTTGCTTTTAGTTCGGACGGGCAAGTTGTAGCTAGTGGTTCTCAAGACCAAACAGTAAGAATTTGGGATGTTAATACAGGCAAGTGCATGAGAATTTTGAGAACGAAAAGACTGTATGAAGGTATGAAAATTTCTAGCGTGAAAGGATTAACAGAGGCGACAGTCGTGACGCTGCAATCCCTCGGTGCAGTAGTGTAAGGTTATGGGTTAATAACAAAAGAATCGCACAGATGGCGATCGCTCTGCTTCACATCCGTGCTGTTGTTCAAGTAATCACCAACCCACTTACAACCCTGCTCTAATAAAGCGTCTAAATTCGATTGCAAATCTAAACGCCAGAGAACGACATTCCCAGAGGCATCGGACGATGCCAATGTTTGCCCATCGGGACTGAAACTCAAACTTCTGATCCCAGCCGGATGTCCTCCTAGGACTTGCAAGAGTTCGCCATCCCGACTCCACAAGTAAATGTATGCTGCTTCACAAGCGGTAGCAAGGATTTGCCCGTTGGGACTAAAGCTAGCGGCATTCACCTCTGCTGCATGACCTTTCAGCGTTTTCAACTCCTTGCCTTGGCGATTCCACAGTTTGATTGTCTTATCTGCACTGGTTGTGGCAATTACCTGTCCATCGGGACTGAAACTGAGCGCCAAAACGCCTCCCTGATGTCCTCGCAGCGTCGCTAACGCTTTCCCCTGCCGATCCCAAAGTTTCGCCGTGCCGTCTTCGCTGGTCGTCGCGATCGCCTGTCCATCGGGACTGAATTGAATGCTTCTCAATCCAGCTTGGTGTCCCCGCAAAGTCACCAGTTCTTGCCCGTCCAAATTCCACAGCTTAGCGGTTGTATCCCAACTGGCACTAGCAATAGTTTTTCCGTCGGGACTGAAAGTGGCACTCCGCACATCGGCTCGGTGTCCCCTGAGCGTTCTCAGTAATTTCCCGTTCAAATTCCAAAGTTTGATAGTTTTGTCTTTGCTGGCAGTGAGAATTCGTTTTCCGTCTGGGCTAAACTGCAAACTTCTCACAGTATCCATGTGACCCTGGAGTGTTAAGAGTTCGCGTCCTGTGGAAGTCCAAAGTTTGGCAAGGGTATAACGCCCAGTGGTCCCGATTGACTTACTATCTGGACTGAAACTAACTCCCCAAATAGCTTCTTTGCCAAGGGCATCGTACCAAGTCATTACTCCTGTTGCAGGCTGGCTGACCGATGCCTGCGCTCCCATCAATCCATCTAAACTCCACAGTCGGATGCTTCTATCCTCACCCCCACTCGCTAGGAGTCGATTGTCTGGACCCAAATGTAAAGCCGCAACAGCGTCGGTATGTCCTTGCAGGACTTGCAGCCGATCGCCTTGGCGATTCCAAAGCCGCACGGTTCGATCCGTGCTGGATGTGGCGATCGTCTGCCCATCGCCACTAAACCCAATACCCGTGACAGCATCTTCATGTCCTCTCAGTGTCAGCAATTCTTGTCCTTGCAGGTTCCAAAGTTTCGCAGTTTTATCACGACTAGCGGTAGCGATGGCCTTGCCATCACGACTAAAGGTGACATACATCACCCAGCCCTGATGTCCTTTCAACGTCAATACTTTTCGACCCTGCAAACTCCAGACTTGAGCCGTCCCATCGCGACTAGCGGTGGCGATCGCCTTACCATCAGGACGAAAACTAATCGCCGAGACAGGAGCGAGATGAGTTGGGAACGATGCCAATTCCCGTCCTTGTAAATCCCAAAGTTTCATCGTGCCATTCCACTCGACGGAAGCGAGTCGCTTCCCATCGGGGCTGAAGCTAACACAGGCAACCTAATCCTGGTGTCCTCGGAATGTTCTCAGTAGTTGCCCATCCCGCACTCGCCAAATCTTGACAGTTTTATCCCGACTGCTGCTAGCGAGCAGTTGTCCATCTGGGCTGAAACTCACGCTCCAAACCACATCTTGATGACCCCTGAAGGTGTGCAGCAGCCGACCGTCCCGACTCCACAATTTAATTGTCTTGTCCCAACTGGCACTGGCGATGGTTCGTCCATCGGGGCTGAATTTGACTCGCGCGATTGCATCAGTATGTCCTAGTAAACGGTTGCGCTCGCGCACCCAATAAAGAGACTGACGCAGATTGTCTTGTACGAGCAGCCTCAGCTCGCGATCGGCGTTGTTCCAACCAATTTGCTTTAACTTCATACCAGAGCGCAAACTTTCAACCAGGGCATCCAGGCGGCGATTAGCACCAAACAGCATTTCCGATGAAAGTGTCAAAGCCTTGACTTCACCCAAAGCCACCTGCTGCTGTTTTTGTGCCGTTTGCCAGGCAAATAGACTCGATAGCCCCAACAGCAGGACGGCAATGCCCGAAACAACTCCTAAGCCCAGCAGACTTTTGCGAATCGTGCGCTTAGCTTGCTGTTCTGCCGAAAAGAGAATTTGGTTTGCTTGTTCGGATGCGACCAAAGCGCCCTGCACATCCCGTTTGTCGGCTGACTGGCTTGCAGCTAGGAAGCGGTAATCTTGACTGCTGAGCTGCTTACCTTTTGCCCAGGTTTCAGCATCCTTCAAGGCTTGTCCGCGCAACAAAACACTATCGTTTTGGTATTCAGATTCAACCCACGCATTCAACCATTGAGCATAGGGGCGAATTTTTTGCAGTTGTTTATCAACCCAGTCCCGATTAAAAACTCGCTCGTAAATCCGGTTATAGACTCGTAACTGCCCCTGCTGTTTGCATACTAACCCTGACAGCAATAGCTCAATTTGCTCCCGCGAGTTGTCTGCCAGCACGTATCCGTTTTGGAGAATTTGCTGGTAAAGACCTAATAGGCGGCTGGCAGATTGTTCGTTCCGCAGCAAGCGATCGCGAATCGTGCGTAAGTGAGGCGGTTCGTCCTGGGCGAGCCAGTTGTCGAGCAAATATGTTTCCATGCACGCGGCAAGGGAGTTGCCCTTCATGCCGCTTTGCATCACTAACTGACAGAGTTTTTGGGTCAAAAAAGGTTGTCCTCCAGTCCAGTCCAGAATTTCTGCGAGTACAGCTGGAGGATTATTCGATACATTAACTAATCCTTGGAGCAGGGGTTGTGCTTCGTGGAACTGAAACCCCGTCAGCTGGATTGCCCGTCCGATGTTGAATGGCGTGCGGCTGCGATCGGCAATCAGATCGGTAGGAGTGGCAACCCCCAAAAGCGCAAACGTCAGACGTTGGCGATCGTGGCAAGAGCGAATCAGAGCGAAAAAATCATTTGTATTGAATGATAGACTCAGAACGCTATCGATTTCATCAAAGAAGATAACAATCGGTTGAGAAATTGCCTCGTACAGCTCTTCTTGAAGCAACTCCCCTAAACGAGCCACAGGGGAGAGAGCTGTCAGCTCCTCCAACCAAGTGCGGATATTAATTCGCTTCGTCAGTCCAAACCCCCGCACCAAACGCAGGATGACATCCGCATACCACTGGTCGGGTGTGATGCCTCGGTTGCCAATTCCTGATAGATCGACAGTTGCACAAGCAATCCCATCTGCCTGCAAACGCTTCGCTACTTGCACTCTCAGGCTAGACTTCCCCATTTGACGGCAGTTCAACACGTAACAAAACTCACCTGCCTTGAGTGCGGTGTAAACTTCCTCATCCGCCTGCCTGACGACGTAGCTGGGAGCATCCACCGGAAGCAGTCCGCCAACTTGATATTCATAGCGTGAAGTCCCATGATGCATGAGGAAGCCTACCTCAAAATGGCGATCGATACGATCTCACCACCAAACCTAACAAGGCGGTTAGAAACTTTTCAAATTTAACTCCCACTCATTTTATTCATGCCAAAGCACAAAGTCGATACAGAAAAGTTAAGGAGTTGGAGGGAATGGCTCCCTGGTAGTCCTACACAAGTAAGGATGAGTTGTAATGATGAATGAAATACCAGATAGCTCCGATATGGTTATCCAACTTTTTCGAGAAGGATAAAGTCTCTCTAACTAGGAGCATGATTGCTACCTGGGGAGCTTTGCTGAGGCACAATCTGCCAAATACATCCGTGGAGTTCTTTACAATAAAAATAGAGAAAACTATAGCAACCACTGAGCAAATTATGACGTTAGACACCCAAACACCACAAATAACAACGTCTAGCTTGGAGATATCTCAACAGAAGCAAAAATTTAATTGGCGGCACTGTTGGTATCCTGTCTGTTTTGCCCGAGACTTGCCTGCAAATCGCCCCTATAGCTTTTCTCTATACGATGAACCCTTCGTCTTATTCAAACACAAAGATGGACAAATTGTCTGTCTCACAGATCGTTGCCCCCACCGTGCAGCTAGACTTTCCGATGGACAAATTATCAACGGACGAATTGAGTGCTTGTATCACGGTTGGCAGTTTGGCGTAGATGGTCAATGTTTGCACATTCCTCAGTTACCCGAAGATGCGAAAATTCCTGTCAAAGCTTGCGTATCATCTTTTCAGGTTGTAGAACGCCAAGGCATCATTTGGGTGTGGGCTGATGTTGGTGAAGCAGGTGGAGTCGATCTCATCCCCACGATCGCAGAGTTGGACGACGAGTCGGAATTGTTTTGCGCAGATTACATCCGCGACCTACCTTACGACCAAACTTATTTTATTGAAAACGTCATCGACCCAGCTCATGTTTATATCAGTCATGATGGTGTCCTTGGTAAACGAGAAGACGCACAACCACTAGAAATGGAAGTCACGAGCAGTTCTTTAGAGGGAATTCGAGGTAGGTGGCGCTTAACACAACAACCGAATGCACGCTGGAGTTCATTGGATTTTATTGCTCCTAACTTAGTCATCTATCAATTTGGCAGCAAACAAGCAGGTAAGTATGGAGGAACTGCTTTATACTCTATACCTTTAGGCAGACAGCGATGCCGGATTTTACTGAGAAACTATGGGAATTTTTTCCCTAAGAAAATGACGCTTATGCCTCCCTGGTTGGATCACATCATGGCACGAAACAAAATCTTGGAAGGAGATTTGCAACTCGTCGTCGAACAAAAAGCACAAATTGAGCGTTTGGGACAAAACCTTCAAGAAGTTTATCTGCCCCTCAAAACATCTGATACCTTGGTGGTTGAGTACCGCAAGTGGCTAGACAAGTTTGGGGCATCTTTTCCGTTTTATCAAGGCTATTCTTCAGCTAAAAATGTAGGCAGAAGCGAGCAGAATGAAAATTTGAATCCCCTAGATCGATGGGAGCAACACACGCTGATTTGTAGTTCCTGCAATCGAGCCTATCTCTTTACAAACAGATTAAAACAAATACTTGTAGGAGTGGCGATCGCAACGTTGGGTGTAGCTGTACTGGCAGATGATTCTCCACTAAAAGTAGCGGCAGTTTTGGCTTCACTGGTAGCAATTGCAACATCTATTGTGGCGCAGAAAGTCAAAATACAATTTGAGCAGTCCTACACTCGCCCGACTCAAGAGAAGCACCGAACACTGTCACACTAGTGTAGTACGCTAGTTGAAAAACAGGTAGTGGTAAATATGTAGTGATAGCTAGCTCAAGCCTGTAAGCAGGCATTGTAGTAGTGGATGAAATACCAAATAGCACCAATATGATTTTCTAGCTTTTTTGAAAAAGATGAAGTGGCTCTAACTAAACGAGAGATACGTTGACGCATAGTATTGTTAAAGCGCTCAATATGATTAGTTTTACTAGTCTCTTTTTTCACTACTCGG
Source organism: Chroococcidiopsis sp. SAG 2025 (assembly GCF_032860985.1). GTDB lineage: Bacteria > Cyanobacteriota > Cyanobacteriia > Cyanobacteriales > Chroococcidiopsidaceae > Chroococcidiopsis. The sequence goes on along the minus strand of NZ_JAOCNC010000001.1, from coordinate 2,315,819 downwards.
TGACGTTTTTTTGGAATAACATTTTAATAAAATCCCCAAAAAATCCGTATAACAAACGGCACACTGATGATAAACAGACGGCAAAGAGTTTCATAACCCTCTAGCTCCTTGTTTGCTACGATCGCCAACATAAACTTCCACAAATTCTCTGGTTTTTCTATCCATAGCAAGCCCAATCCATTGCTGATTTCCCTGGCGCTCTACAAATGACCAAGCTAGCCTACGGCAACGCTGCGCGAACATCACATTCAACAGTTAATTTTCCCTTCGGCTTGTCTGAAACATTTACCTGCCGAAGAACATGGACATATTTATCATTGACATACTCTTGGAACCAGGTTTCTGAAACTTGAGCAGTCCGAGCAATACCGGCAAGGGGAATCTTTTCAAGTAAAAGTCGATCGATTAGTTCTTTAGTTTCAGTGTCAATAGTTTCAGTGTCAATAACTTTCTTTGTTGGATTTTCTCCAAACTGTCTTTGACAGTCTTGGCACTGAAATTTAGGTTTTTTATTATGAGTTCTGCCATTTTTGATAGTATGATGAGAACCACAACAAGGGCAAGTTGGTTGAGTTTCAGACAGACGCTAGAAATTGAAAATTCAATATTTCAGACTTTCCTCTCCTAGTCTATCACTACATATTTACCACTACCTTGGAATCAATGCTAAGTTAGACTCGATCTAAGAGAGTCACCGCCGTCGATGATTATTTGGTTAAACGGAGCCTTTGGAATTGGCAAAACCCAGACTACCTTCGAGCTACACAGCCGCATCCCTGGTAGTTTTGTGTTCGATCCTGAGCAAATTGGTTTTTTCTCCGTAGAATTCTGCCGTCAGAGGTGTGTGTAGGAGATTTTCAAAATCATCGAATATGACGCGAATATACCTACCTATCAAGAATTACAATACGTCGCCGACAACTTTGTAGGAACGATAATTGTTCCCATGACGGTTGTCGATCCGCTTTACTACGATCAAACTATGGGTGCATTAAAACGCGCGGGTTTACAGGTGCATCATTTCACGTTGCTTGCTTCTCGCGATACGATTCTTCGTCGATTGCGGCGGCGCGGTGATGGCAGTAACTCTTGGAATGCACGTCAATTGGATCGATGCTTGAAATCCTTATCAGACGAAAAGTTTGCAGTTCATCTCAACACGGAAGGAAAAACAATTGAGGCGGTTGCAGAGGAAATCGCGCGTTACGCAGGTCTTGAACTCAAACCTCCAACTTGGCATCCAGTCTTACGTCCTCTAAAGCAGCTGGTTGTGCAAATACGCCATATCCGTTTGTAATCTCTCATATTTCTTAACTGACTAGTTGAGGTAATCTATGTCACTCATTGCCACATTCTCACAATTTGAATCGCCATTTTCCCACGAGGGCATGACTCACAAAGTTTATTGGAAGAGAGCTGGAGGTTCCAACGAGCGATCGCCAGCAATCTTACTCATGCACGAACTACCAGGGATGACAGAAAGTTGTCTAAAATTTGCCAATCGCTTATCTGACAATGGATTTACAGTTTATCTTCCGCTTCTATTTGGCAAAGCTGGCGAATCCGATGCGATCGCTGCGGTCGTTGCTAATTCTCTGATTTACACGGCTCACATTTGTATAAGTAAAGAATTTAATGCATTAAAAGAGCGACAGTCTAGCCCGATTACTAACTGGTTAAGGGCGCTTTGCCGACGGATTTACAGCCTACCCGAACACCAAATTTTTAGGGGAATTGGTGCAATTGGTATGTGTTTGACGGGTGGATTTGTTCTATCACTCATGATAGATAAATCTGTTATGGCTCCTGTTGCTAGTCAACCTTCCCTACCCTTTGGCTTGACAGATTCTCAAAAGAAAACACTGGGAATCTCGCCGGGCGAATTAGCAATAGCAAAGGAAAGAGCGAAGGAAACGAGTTTACTGGCGCTACGTTTTGAGGAAGATCGGATTTGTCCGCCAGAGCGTTTTGATACCTTGAGAAGAGAATTTGGAGACACTGTTGAGTGCAAGATTATCTCTGCTCAAGAAAGAAGGCGAGATGGCATTCGACCTAGCCCCCATGCCATTTTTACGATTGATTTTGCGGATAAGCAGGGAAATCCGCATCGTTGTACTCAAGAAGCTTTAGAGCTGCTGATTGAATTTTTGCGAGAACGATTGTTTTAAATTTTCAGATGATAACAACTACTTTTTCTCGGTTTCTAATGCTAGAGAAATAACGACCAAACCAGGAATCACTTCGAGCAATAAAGCGGCGGCGGTGAAAAATGACCAGAAATCAGTATGCATAAAATTTCCTTGTAGAAGTGAAGTATTGTTAGTCAGCAATCGCCATTTACATTCCCGCATTGACCTAAGCGCAGGGACTAGGATGACAGTTTTCACTGTATGCTCTAGGTGCGGTAAAAGGTGTACCGGGGCTTCAACCGTGGGTAGGGATGCGTACCTGAGACTCTCAAGTGATGCCACTACCTCGTGTTTACTCTATAGATAGATGTAATGCTCACCTATCTATTTATTCGTTTGACAGACGAGATTTATGCAATGTACTAGATAGCAATCGCCATTCCCTACTCCTCAATTTGCGATCGCTCGTCAAAGCTTAGACTTTTTCATTGAGTTACTACCCAAAATTGAAACAGCCCCAGAATAACAACACACACTAGGGCTGCCAACAACAAACAATACACTCACACACGCATAGTGCATTGCAGACACTGGTATTTTACTACAGGTACGCTGGAACTACCTGCGCCATCGTAACATCTCTATTTGGTTGGCGATCGCTCATCATAGGAAGCTAAGGTATTGCTACAACACACCTTTTCTACACAATCGAGTGCTGAAGCGATAAAATTTAACTTCTGTTCGCGTCTTGGTCGTACAGTAGTCGAGCGCTCCAGTTTTTAGAGTTACTACGGAAATTCCACCAACTTCACCAAAGTTGTCTATCCTCAACAATTTTTTGCAATAACGCTACCCTCTTGTATTGTATATGTGGGAAAGACATGGTAAAGTTTTCCCTCCAAAAAATAGTATATGAAATCGACTATCAATCAATCTTTAAATTCTGAGCCTAGAGAAGGCGACGATTTTTTCCTGAATCAGCCCCAGAAGTTAGATAATCCATTTCCCGATTTGCAGTATTTTCGGGAAAATCACCCCGTCTTCTTTTATTCACCGCTGAACCAATGGTTTGTGTTCAAGTACGACGATGTAGCTGAGTTATTCAGCGACTCAAGACTCAGCCCCAATCGCATGAAAGGGTTTGTAGATCTGGTTCCTGAAGAGGTGCGCGAGGAAATGAGACAGATCGTCCCCTACCTAGAGATGTGGGTCCTGGCAAAAGACGGAGAAGATCATGCCCGACTCCATGATTTTTTGCATCTTGGATTCAATACAGCCGTGGCACGTGGCTTGAAGCAGCAGACGCAAAAATCTGCCAACGATCTACTCGATCGAGTCGAAGCTCAAGGTTACATGGATGGTTCTGGCGATTATGGGTTTTTGCTCACTGCCTATGTTCTTTCCGACTTTTTAGGTGTGCGTCAGGAAGACCGCCATCAGGTCATCCAGTGGTCAGGTGGACTTTGTGGACTTCTTCAACATCATCCCAATTACCGCCGAGATGACTCGACGGTTGGTGCAAAGCGCCAATGGATTGATTCAATACACGCGGGAGTTGATTGCCCAACGGCGGGTACAGCCACAAGATGATTTTTTAAGTACGCTGGTCAAGGCACAAGCAGAAAAAGGGCATGTCACAGATGACGAAATCGTAGCAAATGCGATGCTGATTTTGCTGGCTGGTCATTTGGCGGTAAGAAACTTAATCGGCAATGCGATTTATCTACTTCTGACTCACCCCGAGCAGCGGAACAAACTTCAGTCGCAGCCAGAATTGTTAGCTAATGCGATTCAGGAAGTCCTGCGCTACGAACCGCCAGTCATCCTGATTCCACGTGTTGCGACTGAAGATTTTGAGTTCCACGGGCAGACAATTCGCAATGGACAAATCGTTCAGCTCAGCATTGCATCTGCCAATCGAGACTCAGACCACTTTCCCGAGTCAGATCGCTTCGACATTAGCCGCAATGCCAGTAAAGCTTTGAGCTTTGGTCATGGTCCGCACTCTTGTCTGGGAGCTGTTTTAGCCAAACAAGAGGCAGCGATCGCCATAGAGACTCTATTTCGGCGAATGCCTAACATCAGGCTTGACGATAGTAAGCCGATTAAATGGTATCGAAATGCCGGAAATCGTGGACCTGAAGTTTTACCTCTGGTCTTTTAACCCTAAGCAAGAGTAAGGCGATCGCGCGCGAGCTTTTGTAACGAGGTCGCAATCTGAAAATACTCTTGAAGCCACTGGCGGCGGACAAGTCCGTACTACAAGTCGCAGCAGTGGCAAAGCAGGTAACATAAGCTTGAATGTGACTGACAGAATTATCCTTTCGGGCAGCGACCCCACGTATTTCGAGCGACTGGCTCAATTTGATGAGAATTTCGTTAGTGATGCAGGTCCGGCTAGTGGAGTGTTTGCTAGTGCAACTAAAACTTCCACAGGTCAAAGTGGTTCTTTAAATATTTCTACTGGGCAGTTGAACGTCAGAGATGGAGCCGAAGTAACTGTAAGCAATCAAGGAACAAGGGACGCAGGCAACCTAATTATCAATGCTCGCTCCCTGAACTTGAATAATGGCAAAATTACAGCAGAAACAACATCAGGTAATGGTGGAAATCTTGAGTTGCAGGCGAGTAGAAATTTAGGATTACGCAACAATAGCCGCATCTCAACTTCAGCAGGTACAGCACAACAACCTGGCAATGGAGGCAACATTACAATTAACACTCCCTTCATCATTGCTGCTCCAGATGAAAATAGCGATATCACCGCTAATGCTTTCAGTGGGAGTGGTGGTAGCGTCAACATCACATCTGAAAGAGTTTTTGGGCTAGTTCCACGCAGTCGTCAAGAACTCCAGACTCTATTAAGGACTAACGATCCTACGCAATTAAATCCAATTCGCTTGCAAAGTAATGACATCACAGCCATTTCTCAAGCCAACCCTTCCTTAAGCGGCTCTGTTACCTTTAACGCCGCTGATATAGACCCCAGCCGCGATGTTGTCGAACTACCTACAACACCAGTCGATGCTTCTGCCTTAGTTGCATCCGGTTGTCCATCTGGAGCCGAAAACCGCTTTGTTGTCGCTGGGCGCGGTGGCTTACCCCCTGCACCTGGAGATAAACTCAGCACAGATGCCCTCCTCACCGATTGGGCTACTTTAACAACGTCAGAAACTCAAAACCGCGCAGCAACAGAGCAAACTACCCCAGAAGCAGCTGATACTACAGCCACTCCCTTAGTGGAAGCTACTACTTGGCAGTTTGGTTCCAAGGGCGAGATTATCCTCACCAATGCCGATCCCGCCGCGCCAAATTCTTTTGAAGCAACACCTAGCAACTGTCCTAGTTCATGAGTTTAGTATGTCGATCGCCTACACAGTATCGTCCATCCAACTACACTCTGGATCTGGACAATCCCAATGTACCCGTGCCGTGTAATCCTTGCTGAAACAAGCATCGCATTGTGGGCATTTTCCAGTAAACATTGGATGCCGATCTAACAACTCTAGCTGCTCCTCCCTTGTCCAGCGCTGCTGTGGTTGCAGAATTAACTCGCCAGTAGCTCGCCCCTGTTGGTTCCCACAATTCCTCGTTGTCGTCTATATAGTCGTGGGGGTTGCTGTAAGGCTCATCGTCTCGCTGTCGCGCAACCCTAGAAAATCCCTGAAATGCTTGCCCTCTAATTCGGAGTTGGGGCGAAAATCTAGGCAGCTATCTTCCTCCACCCCCGCAGGGTGAATAGCGCAAATGACATGGTAATTATGGGCGCAGAAGAGACAGCGAATCGCCTCTACTGTTGTATTGACAGAATACCCTACCGATCTACCCGTGGCATGAGGAGCTATAGATCGACAGCAGTATAACCTAGAGCTACTTCACCCAAATCTAAGCTCACTCAGTTTTTGGATGAAGGAAAGAGCTGACGTGTAGGTTTATATATTTTCAGAAGAGGCAGAGATGGATATATCACAAATTAAAGAAGATATGCCTGTTTACGCGGATGGTCCTGGTGGTTTGGCGGGAGCATCGGAAGAACTAATTGGCGCAGTAGACAAGGTGGAAGGCGGCAAGTATATCAAGTTGACAAAGCACAGCGCTGCTGATGGACAACACCACTGGTTTCCAGTTGAATGGGTTAGGGCAGTGGATGAACGGGCAGTGTACCTGAAAAAAACGGTAGACGAAGTGAAGGCAGAAATAATCAACCAGCAGCCCGCTGGTAATTAAATATCTTCGCTCCCTTATTGGGGGATAGAAGCTGTTCAATTGCCTTTAAAAGCCATTCAGCACAACAGTTTTCAAGCTTTGACACTAAGGTAGCAGTCCACCCAATCGCCAGTTCACAAAACTTAAAAAATGGTGCAACTGGCAAGTGTCGGGCAGGGGCATTGAGTTTGAAATAATGTAGCAAAATTACGGCTGCTAAACCTTATTCCCGACAATTTAATGACATCTAAAGGCATTGTAGTATTTGATATCATTGGCACTTGCTTTAGCTTAGAAAAGCCCCGCCAGCGACTAGTGGAATTGGGCGCTCCCACTCATGCCCTAGAGGTATGGTTTGCACAAACGCTACGAGATGCCTTTGCCTTGTCTCACGCTGGCAGCTATCAACCGCTTAAAGAAGTACTAGAGGCTGAGCTGCCCAGAACCATGAAGTTGCTGAGCGTTGATACAAATGCCACACAGTTGTCGCACGTAGTCAAATCCTTTGCCGAGCTGGAGTTGCAACCGGATGCTCTAGAAGCTTTTCAAATCTTAACCAAAGCTAATTGGCAACTGGTTGCTTTAACTAATGGTAGCGAGGACTCGACGCGCAAACTACTGGAACGTGCTAACGCCATCCAATACTTTAGTAATATCCTTTCCTGCGACGCTATCCAAAAGACAAAGCCGCACCCCGATGTCTACGCTATGGTCGAGCGAGACACCCAAGACGATGTGTGGATGGTTGCTGCCCACGCTTGGGATATTGCTGGTGCTGCTCGTGCTGGCTTGAAAACTGCTTTCATCACTCAACAAGAGAAGGAATATCTTGCTGTTTATCCGCAACCAACAGCGATCGCTGAGAATTTAGCGGAAGCTGCGATTAGGATCGTGGAAGCATCATAGGGACTTGTAGCCTAGCTTCTAGGCGCTCGGATTGGCAAACAAGCTAGAGTAGATAATTGAAAGTTAATCTACAAGTGGAATGATTCCAAATGAACAAGGACGTTTGGCTGAATCAAGTAGAGCAACTTCTAGAAGCTATTTTCCAGCGAGATGAGCAAACAACCCGAACTCTAGCCACCTGCGGCCAGCCTTATAGAAATCCCATTGAAGTAGCAGCTATGCAACTAGAAAGCGAATGCGATACTGCTGCTTGCTCTTGGTTGAAGCAGTTAGGATTCAAGATTCCAAGAGAGTGAGGGCAAGCAATTGCGATCGCCCTCGTCTACAGTAAGTGGAGATATCTAATCCAGGAACCAAGAAAAATGTCTACAATTTGTGGACATTCGCAGTTTTGTCTAAGCTGGCTGGATACCTGGACGACCGTTTTCGACGACAAATGAAGCAGCGGTATACACGGGCGCATCCGAACGGCTCACAGTTGTCACGAAGCGTAAGTCGGTCTGCCAGCGTTCGCCATTCAGGTTGACGCGGAAATAGCCGCGACGATCGCCATCGAAAAACTGAATATGCGGGTTCTCTGGAATAAATGGACCATAGTAGGGACCGTAAACAATCCGATCGCCGTTAGTCGTCAGTGAGGGAGTCACGAACTCCGTCGCCACAGTTGGAGAGTTAGGGTCTTTAAAATCCAACTTGAGGTCGTTGACAAATGTAGAGTGCCAATCTCCAGTAATCACGACTGGGTTCGCTATTTTCCGTTGAGCGATATAGTTGAGAACGCGATCGCGTGCTAGGGGATATCCATCCCAAGAATCATTCCAGAAGATCTCTCCCGCTCCAACTTTGTGATCTAATTGAGCCATTAGCACTTGCTGAGCGAGTACGTTCCAGCGCGTTCGGGAACGGTCAAGACCTTCAAACAACCAACGTTCTTGCCTGTCACCAGTCATTGTCTTAGATGGGTCTAGCGCCGCTTCGCAACGAGGCGTTTCCCCATCGCCGCAGGGGTGGTTGCTACGATACTGTCGCGTATCAAGTACGCTAAACGTTGCTAAATCTCCAAAAGTCAATCGTCGATAAAGGCGCAACTCGGCTCCCCGTGGTACGGAGAAGCGGCGTAGTGGTATATGTTCGTAGAAAGCTTGATAGGCAGCCGCTCGTCGTTTAAGGAATTCTTCAACCGGATCGTTATTCTCTGATATGGCATCAGTGTAGTCGTTGTCCACTTCGTGGTCGTCCCAAGTCACCACAAAGGGGAATAGAGCGTGAGCTTTTTGTAGGTCGGGGTCTGTTTTATACAATGCATAGCGGAGGCGGTACTGCAAGAGCGTCTTCGTCTCATCTCGGTAGCTTTCAGGTAAAGATACATTGCGTACCCCACCCGTGGAATCGATCCCGTACTCGTAAATGTAGTCACCCAAATGGAAGACTAAATCTAGTGACTCTTCGGCTAAACGGTGGTAGGCAGAGTAGAAGCCATCCTCCCATTTTTGGCAAGTCACAAATGCAAAGTTGAGTTGGTCTATGCGATCGCCGTCTTTAGGAGCAGTACGAGTGCGTCCAATTTGGCTGATTTCATCCCCTACCCGAAACTGATACCAATACCAGCGATTGGGCTGTAGTCCTTGCACTTCGACGTGGACGGAGTGGGCAAATTCTGGAGTAGCCATAACTGTGCCAGTGCGAACAATTTGTCGCAGATTTTCATCGGCAGCTACTTGCCACTGCACGGGAACATTCTGTTCTGGCATTCCACCGCCGTTGAGCGGGTCTGGAGCCAGTCGCGTCCACAGTACTACGCCATCTGGTAGTGGATCGCCAGAAGCTACACCCAGGCTGAATGGATCAGCAGAAAACTTGGGGCTAGCAATGACTTTTCTTGGTAACGCAGTGGCGATCGCCAACCCAGTCATTGCTCCAGCTGCTGTCAGAAAGTGTCGTCGCCGTATTGGATTCGATAACAGCCGCTCCAGCTCGAATCTCTGCATACATTCTCCCTGCGATCGCGTCAAACTCAACTTGCAGGCTAAGCTTAGCAGCCGATTCTTAATCAGCAGTCAAGTCGCTGTTAAATTCTATTTAAAAGATGAATATTAGCGCGATCGCACCCCCACCCCTACACTTTTGAGTCAGAGCAGACTATCATCATTTAGTCGTTGCGTTCTCAAATTTACCGCTCGGTAGCGAATAAAGGAAAGTAAAATTAGAAACAAAGCTGTTACCCGTAGAGTTAGCTATGCTCGACTTTCCTCTTCTAGCACAAAAGACTTCTAATATCGCCTTCAGTATCAGTATCAACGGAGTTGTCGCTTTAATAGCAGGGATACTGATTCTTTTTCTTCCACGACTACTTAATTACATTGTGGCAGTGTATCTAATTGTTATCGGGCTAGTGGAAATCTTCAATTTACGTACTTAGACAATCATCCCAGCCAATTTTCTAGGTGTAAAACTCCCCATTTAACTGATGCTAATTTCGGTTGTTATATCAGAGTATTTGATTGTTGTTACTGCAATCAAAATTATAGCGCTCGCGTCCATATCTCCTCTGGGCAGCCACAACAGAAATACATATTAGTACCAGAACTCACGACGAAAAGCGTTAGCGAAGCGGTTAGAGTCGAGGGGGAGTATTACCTCCCGCCCCTCTCTGTTAGATCTGGGCGTGCGAGTTTCCCCGCACCCAGCTCCCGACGTTCTGAGCTAGTGCTTTTGCTCATGTGAATGTAATCGTGGCAGCTTTCGTGAACGGCTAGAAGGTTCTTTGGTTTCCAATTGTTATGGTTGCCATCTACATGATGTAGGTGTGCCTTCTCATCACTAAGCATTTTTAAGCCACAATATCCGCATCTATGGTTTTGCCTTTTTAAGGCAAGAGAGGTTTCGCTGTCATAGAGTTTGCTGTTACGCTCGCTCCAGTAGGTTATATCGCCATCAAAGGGTGATTTATCTTCTTTGACGTTGACGTGTTTGTTTTCGGAGTAAGGAACCGCAGGGAACGCTTTATCCAGTAGTTTCTTACTGGTGTATCGGTTCTGTTTGGTTTCTTTATTGAATACCTTAGTCGCTCTTTTTTGAATGAAGTACAACGAGAATCGTGTCTCGTCCATCTTGCAGTAGCGGTGGTAATTCCTCCAACCTCTGACTATCGGGGCTAGCTTTGCCGCCTTGACCGTAGCACCATAATTCGAGCAATTGACGATTTCTTTTACTTTCTGACGGAAAGCCTTGAAGTTGTTCACTGAAGGGACGCTTCTAAACTTCCCGTTGCTTTGCACTTTGAAGTGCCAGCCAAGGAAATCAAATCCGTCTGTCGCGGCGGTTAGTTTCGTCTTCTTCTCGCTGGCGTTCATTCCTCTTTCGACAAGAAAGATGCTGATTTTGTCAAGTATTGCTTTTGCGTCGTCATTGGGTTTGAGTATAATTACCATGTCGTCGGCGTATCTCACCGACTTGTGTATTTCCTCAATTCCGTTGAGCGCAATGTTTGCTAGTAGTGGACTTACCACCCCCCCTTGGGGTGTCCCTTGTTCGGGGTATTCTGGGTTGACTCCTGCTAGTAGACAGCGAAAAATTCCTGTCTTGATGCCTTGAGGGGCAATGAGTCGTTCCATGATAGCGGTATGGCTTATCCTATCGAAGCATTTCTCGATATCCAACTCAAGAATTCGTTTTTCTTTTCCGTTTGCGTCTGATTTCAAGTTAATTTGTAGGATTTTCTGCGCGTCATGCGCTCCTCGTCCTGCTCGAAATCCATAGCTCCTGGCATGGAAAGTTGCTTCGTGTGCTGGCTCCAAGGCGTATTTGACGAGGCATTGCCAAGCCCTGTCCGCGATGGTGGGGACTTTCAGGATGCGGCTTTTCCCATCCTTTTTGGGGATTGGGATTTCCCTTAACCCTTGGTGATACCAGTTGTTGTAGTGGTTTTTAATCCACTGATTCAGGTTTAGTCTCTCGAAGTAAGTTAGAGAGGCTTTGCCATCTATCCCTGCTGTCCTTTTTCCAGCATTTAGCTGCGTTACCTGACGTATTGCCAGCATTCTCGTCGCAAAGGACTTCAGAATCAGCTTTTGAAGGGACTTGGCTTTTCGCTTGTCTCCCGCTCGAATAGCTTTGTACACTCGCACTTGTAGGCGGAATAAATTACGCCGGAATTTCTTCCAGGGTGTTTTAGTCCAAAGTTCACTAGCTTTAGGGCTGTGTCCAACCATGCTCTACTCCTGATTGTGTATTCTGAACGCCTTGCAGCAATTACGCCGCATCCTACCCGAATCAAAAGAGTTCTGCTGCTCGTCCAGCCTACTTTAGGGTTTGACCAATCCTATTGACCTTTGACTCGTTTTTATTCGTTCCCTTCGGTTGATTGTTTCGTTCCATTAGGCGGAGCCACTTCAACCACTGAATTCCCTAGACTCTTGCCGCTATCCGCTCAGTATGCGGCGGGAATTAGCTCCAGTGGGATCGAGGTTTTTGTTGTTGTGCCTCGTCCTAACTTAGGTTGCTTTTTTAGGCTCTATTTCACCATAGAAACTCCCCATTAGCACCAGTGTCATCCCACAACGGATGTCTGATTGCGCCCTGCTCCCAGCTTCACCCTCCAGAAACCGAGTCTGGTCAGTGTGGGCAGATAGGAAGTCACACCTGAGTCTGGTGGGCGGGTCTTCCACCCGCATCAGACCGAAGAGTTCAACCTTTTAATGACAGTAATCTGCTGCCAGGTTGGGTAGCTTATGTACGGACTGATTACCGTGATTCGGCTATCCACGAATCGCACTGAGCGTAGTTATCGCACTCTCACCCACAACACTTTTGAGCCACAGTAGATTATTGTCATCCTTGCCTGCTGCCTAATGCAAGAAGGCAGCAGGCGGGGGAATAATTTCAATCCCATACTTAGGTGCAGTGGCGAGAATTTTTTCCAGGTCTGCGGGACTTAAAGGTGGTGCAGCAGTTACTTGAGAGCCTCCAACTAGCAGCTTTGCAGCCAGCAAAATATGAAAGAAACACAAGTATTCAGAGTTTATGAGCGATAAATATTATACTCAATATGTACTCTGACAGTTAAGACCGTCTTAACAGTGGTGCAAATTACGCCCGTTTGAGAGCCTGGTTCTGGGTAATATTGGCAAAAATATTGGTGAAGTAGCATTGGCTACTATCCCGTTTAGGAGATTAGATTGATTCGCCATCCCCAGGCAGGGTACACAAGGCTGGAAATTTAACAACCACAAGGGTGATATGAGCCAAGAAAAACCTTCTCCCATGCCAGAAGATAAAAACTTTTCAGCCATCAATTTGAATGCCGCAGGCATTGACATTGGTGCTGATAGGCATTGGGTGAGCGTGCCTGTAGGACGGGATAATGAGAGTGTACGCAGCTTTGGTTGCTTCACAACTGACCTATACGCGATGGCAGATTGGCTCAAGGTTTGTGGAGTGAAAACGGTAGCAATGGAATCAACAGAAGTTTATTGGATACCTGTATTCCAAGTTTTAGAAAGTTGTGGATTGGAAGTGAGGTTGGTGAATGCCCATTACGTTAAAACCGTCCCTGGGCGCAAAACAGATGTATTAGATTGTCAGTGGTTGCAACAATTGCATACCTACGGTTTATTATCAGGGTCATTTCGTCCGCAAGAGCAAATATGTGTTTTACGTAGTTATATCCGCCAACGAGATAACTTAATCAAAAGTGCTTGTGTCCATATACAGAGGATGCAAAAAGTCCTGACTCAGATGAACCTACAGTTGCATCGGGTCATTAGCGACATCACCGGCACTACTGGCATGGCGATTATTCGTGCCATTGTTACAGGTGAGCGTAACCCAGATGTGTTGGCATCACACAAGGATGGACGTGTCAAAGCCAGTTGTGCCGAGATTGCTGCTGCCTTAACTGGGGACTATCGACCAGAAATGGTATTCATCTTGCAACAGGAATTACAACTTTACGATTTTTTTCAAATACAGATCTCTGCCTGTGATGCCCAAATTGAGCAATGCTTGGCATCTTTTGGATCTAAAGTTGATGTGAATGCTTCGCCCTTAGCTAAACCAAAACGTCGTGGAAAAAAGCAACCCGGCAATGCACCCCAGTTTGACTTGCGTTCTGAACTGTATCGCATGAGTGGTGTGGACTTTACTCAAATTGATGGTTTAGGGGCTGTGAGCGTACTTACCCTGATCTCAGAGTTAGGGTTAGACGCGACACGCTTTCCCACTGTCAAGCACTTTACGTCGTGGCTCGGTTTATGCCCTGGTAGTCGCATTACTGGCGGCAAAGTTAAAAGTTCTAAATCTCGTCGAGTTGTCAACCGCGTTGCCGCCACTTTACGCACCGCCGCACAATCTCTTTGTCGCTCTCACTCTGCTTTGGGTGGCTTTTATCGCCGTCTAGCTGCTCGCTTAGGCGCACCTAAAGCGATTACTGCCACTGCACATAAGTTAGCCCGTATTTTCTATCGTCTTTGGACAACAGGTAATCTCTATACTGACCCTGGTCTTGATGCCTATGAGCAACAATACCGAGAGCGCACCCTCAAAAACCTGAAGCAAAAAGCTCAAGCTTTTGGCTTAGAACTCATCCCTATTTCTGACCCTACAGAATGTGTTTCTTAGGAGTTCGTTGCCTTCCCGACTTCGGCAATAAATTTCTCAAATCCGGCTGGCGTAACCCAAACTAGCAGCTTGACAGGAGTGGAGCTAGTGTTGGTAAACCGATGCAGTTGACCTTTAGGCGAGTGAAGGAAGGTTCCAGCAGTGGCAACAATTATCTGCTCGTCAAGTTGGAATTGAATCTCTCCCTCTTGAACGTAAAACGATTCGTTTTCGCGACTGTGCCTATGGGTCGGCGTACCACCACCTTGAGGCGCAACCACAACCTCGCATAGTGCATACGCTTGCTCTGTATCTTCGCCCACTGCTTTGAAAGTGTATAGATCGCGGTTAAACCAGTATGAATTACCTTGACCTGGTTGTTGTATCAGTCCATGAGAATCGATCGTCATTGGAATTCTCCTTTGCGGTGGGCGCAAATATTTATCGTAAGTCAAAGACAGAGGACAGACGGCTGTAATGTTGGTGAGCCAATTTTAAGGGCGATCGCACCTTCTCCCACTACACTTTTTAACTCAAGGAGATTATTATCTTGTAGTCGTATTGAACGACAATTAAATAGACCGAGTGACGACAACTAACTTGACTGCTACACCAAGTTGACGAGACGACAATTATCTTCAGCAACCGCTGCCAAAACAAAAGACACTAGGCAATGTCAATTAACGCCAATTAATGGACTGCCTAGTGTCGGGAAAACGAATTAATTTCAAACAGGTTCAAATATACATGAAAGCGAGAGAATCTGGCTGCACGCAGGAAACAGCAGCAGCAAAGGGAGGATTTTCGAAGCGTACAGGTAGACGCATTGATGCGGGAGCTCATCAACCGCAACGCGGACGACCCCATGACTGGCGTACCCGCAAAGACCCATTGGCTGAGGTATGGGACAGCGAACTAGTTCCGCTATTACAAAAACAACCGCAATTGCAAGCGATAACGTTGTTCGAGTACCTGCAGCAGAAGTATCCAGGCAAGTATGGGCAGTCTATCGTGCGGACGCTGCAACGACGAGTCCAGCAATGGAAAGCGACCAGTGGACCAGCGCAGTCAGTGATGTTTGAGTTAGAGCATCAACCAGGCGTAATGGGCTTGTCGGACTTCACCAAGCTCAAGCAGGTGCAAGTCACGATTGGCGGTCAACCCTTCGAGCATCTACTGTATCATTATCGACTTGCCTATAGTGGATGGCAGTACGTGCAAGTCATTCAAGGTGGCGAGAGTTTTGTTGCTCTGGCTGAAGGTTTGCAGAATGCCTTGGCAGCAAGCGGGGGTTGTCCACAAGAACATCGCAGCGATAGTCTTAGTGCCGCCTACCGTAACCTGGGTAAACGCACCGATGAAGATTTGACGCAAATGTATCAACGGCTATGCCAGCACTATAATTTGCGTCCCTCACGAAATAATCGCGGACTAGCCCATGAAAATGGTTCGATTGAGTCACCCCACGGCTATTTCAAACGACGGCTGCATCAAGCCCTATTGCTGCGCGGCTCGTGTGATTTTGATAGTGTTGCTGCCTATCAAGCGTTTATCTCTGGGATAGTTGAGAAGTTGAATACGCGCATTCAAGCCAAATTTCAGCTTGAGCAACCCTACCTGCATCCATTACCCAACTATCGTTATCCCGACTACGAAATCCTCAGCGTCAGAGTTACCACCCGTAGCACGATGACCGTGCGCTGCATCACTTACACTGTGCCGTCACAATTGATTGGCTTACGATTAACCCTTCACCTACATCATGACCGGATAGTCGGTTTTGTCGGCACGCAGCAGGTGGTAGAACTGCCACGCCTTCATGTACCTAGCCGCAGTCGGTTGCGGCGCTCCCGTTGCGTCAATTATCGTCACGTCATTGACAGCCTGCGACTGAAACCCCGTGCTTTTCTACACTGTACCTGGCAGCAAGAATTATTGCCTGACGACAACTACCGCCAATTATGGCAGGAGATGTTAACCCAGTTCGATTCCTACACGACGGCACGATTGATGACCGAGGCACTGTACATTGCTGCTAAACAAGATAAGGAACACGCAGTCGCACTGTATTTGGCTGACCACTTACGCTCTGGCACCCTTAGCTTGGTGGGACTGCAACAGCAGTTTCATCTGGGTGAGAGTGTGGCACATCCAACGCTTTCGGTACAGCAACACGACCTTTCCCCTTACGACTCTCTCTTGCATCATGTCCCCCAACAACAGCCAAATAACAGCCATCGAGACTCTGGGCTTCCTACTCAAAACACTCAAACTGCCCCACATGAACAACCATTGGCAAGAGTTGGAGCGTCAGGCTCTGGCTGGGGGCTGGTCACACGCTCAATTCTTGCTAGCACTGTGCGAATCCGAGGCAACACAACGTTATCAAGCGCGAGTGCAACGCGCCCTCAAAGATGCCCACCTGCCACCAGGAAAAGCTTTTTCCAACTTTGACTTCAGCCATTGCCCCAGCTTAAATCAGCCTAGCATCATGCAACTGGCTCAGGACAGAACTTGGTTGAAGCGGGGTGAGAATCTGCTGCTGTTCGGTCCTTCTGGAGTCGGGAAAACTCACTTAGCTGCTGCTGTCGGTCGCAGTTTGGTAGAACTGGGTGCACGAGTCAAGTTTCTGGGTGCCACCACAGCCGTGCAACTGCTACAAGCGGCGAAAGCCAACTTACAACTGCAATCAGCTTTACTCAAGCTCGATAAGTACGATCTGCTGATTCTTGATGACATTAGCTATGTCAAAAAGTCGGAAGTGGAAACATCAGTGTTGTTTGAGTTAATTGCTCACCGCTACGAACTCAAAAGCTTGATGATTACTGCCAATCACCCTTTCAGTGCTTGGGATGAAATTTTTACCGACTCTACTATGACCGTTGCTGCTGTAGATCGCTTGGTACATCATGCTGTCATTCTCGAAATCCTTGCACCCAGTTTTCGTCAACAAGCGGCTCTACAACGCTCTTCTTCTACTGACCAAAAGCAACCAAAATAATTGTCGCGCATTCGTCAAGATAGTTGACATTTCATATAGTCGTCAGTCCTTGGAATAGCATTGGAACCAAATCAGCTCAGCCTCTTCTCTAATCTGCAACCCGAACGAGCCACTAGACCAGAGACACTGGTGATGGACGCGCCAGCTTTGATGCGGTGGAAGTCCCGAATCTACGATTATCAGCGGCGAGTAAGGGAAAGTGAGCCAATGCAGCAGACAGCATTGTTTGACCTGACTCCGGCGCATTGCGATCCAGATAGCATTGACCCGTTTGCGCTGCGGTTGCACCCATCAGAGTTTTATCGCTTGCCAGACAATGATAGTGAAGCTTGTCTATACTTCGTTATTGATAATACTTTACCCATTCTGCTGTACGTAGGGGAAACGAAACGCACTCCTTCACAGCGATGGAAGGGCGTTCATGATGCAAAGTCTTACATCACCAATTACATTAGCTTGCACCGTCAGTATGGGCTAGACGTAGCAGTGGTAGCAGCTTTTTGGTGGGACGTACCAGCAGAGACTAGAGCGAGACAGCAGTTGGAATTGGCATTGATTCAAAAGTGGCGATAACTTCGTTAAGCTTCGCTAACGCCCTTTAACAAAGAGAATTGGGAGAGGTGGGGACAGCCGTTTGGATAAATTTTGGCTCAAGAAGAGTAGCGTTCGCCCTTCACCTCGATAATAAGTGGCACTATTTAAATAGTAGGAATGATATTGTCTGCCAACGAGCATCGCTCGCCGCTTCTAACCTTCTAGACCGAGGAGTAACCGTGACCACTGAAGCCAATCTGCAAGGGAAAGCACGCGATGTTACCCAACAATATACCAAAGAAGAAACAGAAATATTTCAATGGACAAAACAGTGGTATCCAGTCGCGGTTGTAGATTTTCTAGACCCAACTCGCCCTCATGCAATACAGTTATTGGGAAAAGAGCTAGTTTTGTGGCGAGACGGCAGTCGTCAATGGCGTTGCTTTGAAGATTTTTGTCCCCATCGATTAGCCCCTCTTTCCGAAGGACGTGTTGAGTCTGATGGTACACTGTTGTGCGCTTATCACGGCTGGCGGTTTAACTGGGAGGGGAACTGCGTTAGCATCCCGCAGTCTAAAGATAAGCCAACTGAGGCGCAGCACTGCTTAAATCGTAAGTCATGTGCTGTTGCTTATCCCACACAAGAGCGCCAGGGACTATTGTGGGTGTGGGCAGAATCAGGTGACTCTGCCGGGATAGAAAGCCAACTGAGGCAACCACGGATCGTCCCAGAGCTGGAAAACAACTCGGACAGGGTAGTGCAGTTATTTTGGAATATCCGCGACCTACCCTACGGATGGGACTTTTTTATGGAAAATGTCGCCGACCCCGCTCACGTACCTGTTTCTCATCATGGAATTATGGGCAGTCGCTACCAGGACGACCAGTATTACGACATGATTCGAGTCCGAGAGATGTCGAATCAAGAAGGATTTTCCTTTGAAGTCGTACCAGTTGCAACAAAGCTTTCTCAAACCATCCATGACTTTCAACCGCCCTGCCATATGAGAATTGTCTCAACCTACAAAGATGGTGGGCAACTGATCCTGGCTTTATATGCTATTCCAACCCGTCCTGGTTGGTGTCGGCATATTGGCACTCAGGTATTAGTCAAGAATGAAGCGGGTAAGAAACCAGACGGGATCGGATTTTTTGCCCTGCCGATGCCAAGCTGGTTAGGTCATGTGCTAGCCTCTTTGTTCCTGCATCAAGATGCCGTCTTTTTGCACCGCCAAGAGAAGATTCTTGCAAGGCGGGAAAAGTGTAAATGGCTGGATGCAGTCTATACGCCCAACCCTCAAGACAAGATGACGATCGCATTTCGCCAGTGGTTGGAGAGGCGGGCGGGAGGCGGTATTCCTTGGGTTAGTGAATGTAGCTCAGACCTCCCACCAATAGAGCAAGACAAGCAAAAGTTATTTGATGTGTGGACAACCCATACTCAAGACTGTAGAGTTTGCCAGGATGCGCTCAAGAATATTAATCGCCTAGCTGTGGTAGCTCGTGCAGCTGCTATTGCGTGTTTGTGTCTCGGTGTCATTGTGGACTCTCGAACTGTGGCAATGAAGGCGGTAGTAACTGGAAGTACATCTCTTTTGACCGCTCCCCCTACTCAATTCTGGTGGGCGATTGGGGGCGCGGTTTTATTTGCCATGCTGGACTACCTGCTCAAGAAGTTGAGGCGGCTTTTCTATATTTATCAGTTTGAACACGCCCAAAATGACTGAGCTAGCCTTCCCCAAGTAGCACTGTCTACCTAAAGCAGCTGAGGCGCGGGATATACCAGCGGACGCTAGACCGAGACAGCAATTGGAGATGGGATTGATTGGTAAAGCGGCGATCGCCGTTTGGGTAAAGGAGAGCTGAATATGAGTCAAAATCGTCAGTTACTAGACCAGATTGCCGCACGCGCTAAGGAAATAGTAAATGCCCAAACAGCAGTAGTGGCACTAGCTGAATCTGAAGGTGAAATTGTTTACTACGCCGCAGCAGTAGGCAAACACGCCGAGTCGATATTAGAGCGCCGTGGTGCAGCTGCTACTTCTGGGTTGTGTGGCGTAGCTTTTGGGGGCGACCAACCTGTATTGGTCTGCCAGACTCAAGGTGATAGCCGAGTACGACAAGACTACGTTGAAGCATTAGGTATTGAAACAGCTTTAGCCGTCCCTTTACACTACGAGGGGAAGCTATTAGGTGCGCTGATGGTTTTGAATCGCACTGATGACTGTTTGTTTGACCAGACGGCAGAGCGCGTTTTAGCCCATTACGCTCAAGAGGTCGCTCCACTAGTCTACCAATACCAGACAGCGAGCGATGAAGGGAAATTGAGAGAAGAAACCTAATTTGCACGGGTGCGATCGCCCTTTAACAAAGAGAATTGGGAGAGGTGGGGGCAGCCGTTCGGTAAGTGAGCGGGAGCGATCGCTCCCTCTTCTGCACTCCCAAAGCGATCGCGATCGTGCTGTTGGTCAAAATCGACGATTGGACCTTTCGGCACAATTCGATTGGGATTAATCTCGGTCATACTCATGTAATAGGCACGTTTGATATAGTCCTGATTGCACGTCGTTTTGAACTGGGGACGCTGATATAAATCCAGTAAATAATTCCAGAGATTCGGATAATCAAGAATTCGTCGCAAATTGCACTTAAAGTGACCGTGATACACCGAGTCGAAGCGATAGAGCGTTGTAAACATACAAACATCGGCTTCAGTAAGCCGAGCGCCACATAAATAACGCTGCTTGCCCAGAACAGTTTCCCATCGATCTAAACTCTCGAACAGTTGGGTCACGGCTTCTTCATAGGCTGCTTGCGAAGTTGCAAAACCAGCGCGATAAACACCAGCATTAATTGGTAGATAAATTGCATCGATAGTTTCATCAATCTTCTGTTGCAGGTCGCATGGGTATAAGTCGATTTGCTGCGTTGCCAATGCAGCAAACTCTACGTCCAACATCCGCACGATCTCGCGAGATTCGTTGTTGACGATGGTTTGAGATTGCTTATTCCACAAAACGGGAACAGTGACTCGCCCTGTGTAATTGGGATCGGCTTTGAGATAAATCTCTTGCAAATATTGAGCGTGATTCACCGAGTCAGGAATGGCTCCTGGCGCATCACTAAACATCCAGCCTTTATCGCTCATAATTGGATCGACAATAGAGACAGAGATGACATCATTCAACCCTTTGAGTTGGAGCATAATTAAGGTGCGGTGCGCCCACGGACACGCCAAGGAAACGTAGAGGTGATAGCGTAGAGCTTCTGCCTTAAACCCGCTCTTTCCATCTCTGGTCACGCGCTCTCGAAACGTTGTTGGAATTTCATGGAACTCACCGCTTTGATTTTGCTCGTTCTCATCGGTTATCCATTTACCTGCAACCATCATTCTCGTCATAATTCCCTCTTAAATGTGTTGGTGTAATTATGCCTTTGCTGCTTTATATAACTTGATAAAAGTGTTATTAGAGTAGCTTAAGCTGTCGTTTTTCTTGAGTGATACTGTTAAGTGCGATCGCAGCAGTCTAGAGTATTAGAGCAATCGCAAATAATAAGGGGTGCAGTATCAGTTTGCACCCCAGCTTTAACATAAAGATTTAAATTTAGAATTGAGCCGTTGTTATTATATAAATCCAAGACCTACTCGCTAGATTCCAGAAAACTTATTCTGAACTGACAAATTTAGCTCAGGTCATTCCCATGTTGCTACTCGGTTCTTGTCATTGTGGGGCAGTAAGCTTCAGCGTCAACAGCCCACACCCATACCCTTATATGCGCTGTTATTGTTCGATTTGCCGTAAAACAGCGGGGGCTGGCGGTTATGCCATTAATCTTGCTGGCGATAACACAACCCTGAAGGTAGAGGGTGAGGAGCATATTACCGTTTACCGCGCTAAAATCCAGAATCCTGAAGATCCAGAACCATATCAGAGTGAGGGGGAGCGCCGCTTTTGCCGTCATTGCGGCTCGTGTTTGTGGGTTTACGATCCCAGTTACCCAGAGCTGATGCACCCGTTCGCCTCGGCAATTGACACCGATTTACCCAAACCACCAGAACATACCTATATCATGCTTGACTTTGCTGCAAGTTGGGTAGAGATTCTTGAAGTTGGGGGCGATCGCTACTATCAACGCTATCCCGATGAATCTATTGCTACTTGGCATGAAAGGCTTGGTCTGGGGGATGAAGCCAAAGAGTAGTAACAGGGGTGCAAATAGAGAGCGATCGCTTTTCACAGTTTCTTTTTCACTAAACCAATAAATCACTGACATAAAGCCCAATTACTTTAATTAATATTGAGCATTGGAACGAGATTTTGCAACTTATTAAGAAAGATTGCAAACACAGAATTTTGCATAAAACAAAGGCATGTTCTGATTAGTACTCAGAAGCTTAGTAAATTGTCAGTTTTGTGTTTGCACAGATACTTCCTGTTTTTTAAAGTTTTGTAGTTGGGGATAAGTAACCTTAATAGTATTCTTATCCTCAAATTACACGACTTTTATTCATTTCAACACAGCGATGCAATGATGTCTACTAAACTTACTAAGTAACGCTTCTTAACATGGGAACTCTTGCGATCGCCATTATTCTAATTACTTTAATCGGCATACTTGGGCGCACCCAGCTTCCTTCTACTCAAGAAGCTCCTATTCTCGATGCTCCACCGCCTCCTGGCTATCCGGTCAATGAAATTGTTATGTCTACTGTCGATGCTGCTAGCAGATCGATTATCATGCGTCGAGGCTACTGGGATGCCAATACAGACAGGGGTTTTGGATACGATAAGATTTATCACAAGCACAACATTAAGAATGCTGTTAAGTATGTCGTAGAAACCCCAAATGGTAGCGAACCCGAACAGAATCAATCGGTTCATATATACTACGCTTGGGCGCACCGCATTCGATGCCGCTTCTTAGTTTGTCAAGTTGTAGATCGCCGACAAGTAAGAGTCATTGTTGATTTTCGCTACGACAAAAGTGCAAAAGGTCAAAAAGGAGTCATCAACGGCTACTACATTCAAAACGAACCACGTTGTCCTGACTGGGTTGACAAGTCTCTTAATGTCCAAGGTGATCCCTCTTTTGTTACATCTGGGAAAGTAAAATCTGTAAGCCTTGCTGTATAATGGTTTTGCTCTTTTGTCATTTTCAATTCGTCAAAATGAAAAACTCCCAGTGTGTATGGGTTTCAGAATTCGCTCCGACGCAAGTAACAAAAGAGGGGTGATAATAAGGAAGGAGACGGTTCGGTTCAACCATGTCCTACAGTCCTTACGATGTCGGTACTTCACTTCAGCAATCAGGAGTCGAACGGCAAGCCATCCCATCTGACTGACTTTAGTAGAAATTTGATTGTGAGAACTTGCTTGCTGTGACTAGAAATCACACTTAAATACCCGCCAGACAGCAATTTTCTAATCTAGTCCTAAAATTGTAGCACACCCCCACATCTACCACTCCTCATCCCATTCTTCCGGCTTAATTCCATCCAGTTGAGGGCGAAGCATTTTCCCAACAATTTCTACCTCGATATCATCAGCCCTGCGACGAAGATTGCATCAGGAGTATAAGCCTCTCGCATACTCATGCCCTAGTGCGTTCCCTCCTGACAAAAAGCAGCAAACGCAGGAATGGCAGTGGCGTTATGATTGTCACCGATAAGATAAAGAGCTATGAAGCGGCGAAGAAGCAAGTGATGAAGAACACGAAGCATCGACAGCATAAAGGATTGGATAATTGAGCCGAGAACTCCCATCAACCGACACGAACGCTCTTAGCGACAAATGCGGCGATTCAAATTCCCAGGGCAAGCAAGTGCAATTCTATCTACATTTGAACCAATTCGCGCTCGCTTTCACCCCAAGCAACATCAACTCACCGTACAACGATACCGAGAACGACTGTGCCAACGATTTTGTTGATTGGCGAGAAGTCGCTTGTCTGAAACCTGCTGCTTAAAATTAGCCAAGCTGGCTACTCAGGAATTATCGTGCCGATTTTCGGATTTATCCCATTAAGTTGACAATGCCCTTGCACGCACAACTTAGAGAAATGTTAGATCGATAAGTCGTACCGCAATTTTATTACACCGCTCGATTGCAAAGCCCGATCATCAACAATGCTGCTGCTGCTAGTGCCGCGATCGTCCGCACGTGATTCCAAATTGTCCAGTTTGTTAAATATTGACTCCACAGATTTGTACCTTCTGTGCTGTCTGGTTTGACAGTTGCCAGGGCATCATTCAGCGGTACATTAAATGCAATCGTCACCAAAACAGTGCCAAGCAGATAAAGCAGGCTACCGAAGAGCCAATAGGCAGCACCAGGTTGATGCCACTTGAACAACGAAGAGACAGCTAAAAAAAGGCAAGTTACAGCCGTTCCGAATAGTGCCAGCATGAACAACGGATTAATTGCCGTGATATTGATCGATTGCATCGCAGCAATGCCCTCTTTTGGTTGAAGCCGGGCAAGAGCAGGCATCACAAAAGTCGAGAAAGCAAAAAAGACTCCTGCTACCAACCCGCAGCCCAGTGCCGAGAACAGCTTGAATACAAAAAGCGAGTGGTGAGTAATTGCCATAAACCCTCCTGCGAACTGTTGTTGAGCCAAAATTCGCGTGTCATTTCAATACGATAGGGCGGGTGTCTTGTGAAGGTACAGATCGTCTACCAATTGTTTCAGCATAAAGTCGGCGACATCGGCGCGCGAGATTTTGAGTTTTGATGTTCTGTCGGTGGCAGGAAAGCCGTGTCGGTAATTGCTAGTGCGATCGCCATCTACGAAGGCTCCAGGGCGGACGATCGTCCAGTCCAGGTGGCTTTGCTTGACATAGTTTTCTTGCTTTTGACGATCGGCAAACACGTCGCGCAAGAAGATGCCAAACATAATGTATTTCCAGAAGAAGTTCAAATTCCCCCAACTATCCCTTGCCCCCAGCGTTGTTTGGCAGACAAACCGTCGGACACCCCCTTTCTCCATCGCGCGGATAATCTGTCGCGTCCCCTCCGAGCGGATTGTTCCCGTCCTTTTTCCACCTGACCCCAGCACGCATAGCACTGCATCCTGACCCCGCACTGCCTTTTCCACGGATGCGAGATCCATGACATCGCCCTGAACGAGCTTCAGGTTGGCGTGCTGGATGTCGAGCTTTGCCGGATCGCGGGCAAACGCCGTGACTGTGTGTCCCTGCTCAAGTGCGTGCTGGACAAGCTGGCGACCGATGCTACCTGTTGAACCGAATATCAGTAGTTTCATCTTCTCTATTCCCTCCACGCGATCAACTGCTGCGTACTTTAGGACTAAAATCACGTGCGATCTATGTGCGTACTTCCTGACTCAATTACCCTTCCAGTTTAGGTAAATCGACTTGCATCCAACTATCTAATTCCTGTGAAACTAGCCGAATCTTGCGGTCAATTCTCAGAATGTTTAGTGAAATGCCCAAACGAATATAATGAGAACTAGACGCATTGGGTTTGCAGCATGAAGACGAGTGGCAACCATCAGATTGAATGTACCAGCTTACCCATCTTGTCGAGTCGAAACCAGGGTTGGGAGAATATTCTGGTCGAACAATTCCAACACCCTGCGGGAGAAGGGAAAACTTGTTACAGCGACGAACACGCGATTTGTCTATCTCTAGTGACTCGTTCAGTGCGCTTACTACAAACCCAGGGAGATAGAACCCGCACGGGATTATACGCCAAGGGTGACTTTTGTATCACGCCTGCCAAGATGCCGTCTTTTGCCCGTTGGGAGAGTGACGATCGCTTCTTGGAGATTCGGATTACGTCTCGGTTTATCCACAGCGTGGCTGGAGAAGCTTTAGCGGTGAATCCCGACTGTCTGGAACTACTGCCCGAATTTCGGATTCGCGATCCCCAGTTGGAGGCGATCGGCATGATGTTACTCGCCGAACTCCAATAGGAAAATTCATGTCCCAGGCTTTACATCGAGTCGCTGGCTAATGTCCTAGCGGTGCATTTACTCAGACAATACGCTACTACCAAACCGCAACTGACTATTTACGCGGGTGGATTGCCCCAGCGTCAACTGCTGCAAGTCCTAGTGGGACTTTGTAAGAAAGATGGAGCAAATTGAGCTAGAATGCGGGTAGGAGTTGCGTTTTACGTCAGTCTCGACAGGAGCAACGTAAGGTGAAAGATCAAGTACCAGCAGCGATGCCGCAGTGCTTTGAGAACTGGTGTCGTCGGTTTGATGATGTATTTTCGCGTCAGAAGCAGCGGCAGGAATTTCGTGTTTATCTAGGGGGACTGCTGGGTGAGAGTCAGCGCAAAAACCTGAGCCAACTGGTCACAAATACAGTAGATGGCTCCTACAACAGCCTCAGACATTTTCTCAACAATGCCCCTTGGGATGAAGTCAAGCTAAATAATCGGCGGTTGGAGGTGATGCACCAGTGTCGCCAGACGACCCCGAGTCAAGGTTTCACATTGATTGTAGATGATTCGGGACATCGCAAAAGTGGTGCGGCTACTGATGGGGTAGGACGGCAGTACATTGGGGAGATTGGCAAGACTGACAATGGTATTGTGCTGCTGACTACCTACTTGTATGATGGAGTGCGACGTCTGCCGTTAGATGTTGCACTCTATCAACACGCAAGTTTATTCGAGCAAGGCAAGGCAGACCCCAACTTCCAGAAAAAACCTGACCTGGCTCTAGACTTGGTTGACCAATGCTTGAAGCGCGGTTATCGACCGGGTGTGACTGTAATTGATGCAGGCTACGGTAATAACACGCCTTTTCTCAAGCAGTTGGAGTCGAGAAACCTAACTTACGTGGCAGCAATCGCCAAAAACCGCCAAGTTACTGCTCAAACATCAGGTGATGAGTCTGCTCGTAAGCAGGGATTAGAAGCTATTGCTCAAACCTTGGCAGTGGAGCAGTTCACACCTGTGCAACTCAATCTGGAGCAGCCCCGGACAGTTTGGGTGGCGCTGTTACCAGTTCACGTTCCGAAGCTCGAAGGCACTCGCTGGCTGGCGATTCAACTCAATGCCTCTAGTTTCGAGCAAGCGACGGAGGTGGATTACTTTCTCACCAATGCCTCTGACAACCAAGTCAGTGCGGCTTGGGTAGCTCAAACATATTCTGCTCGCAACTGGGTGGAGGTCTTCTATCGAGAAGCCAAGGGCTGGTTGGGTTTGAGTGAGTATCAAGTTCGGGATGCTCTGAGTATGAAGCGTCATTGGGTTTTAGTGTTCATCGCTTACACCTTCATCCTTTGGCATCAGTTGACCGGCGGATTCCGCAGACGTTGGGCAACCAAACCCTTACAAACCTTTGCCGAAGCATTGGAGGCATTCCGCACCGCAGTCGAGTTTCGTTTGGTCCGCTGGCTTAATGAGCATGTTGATGTATTTGCCTCTCACAGAGCTAAGTTCGGCTATATTTGGGCTTAGAAAGTTTTAAAGTCCCACTAGACTACATCCACGAGCATCTAGATCGAGATATCAAACTTGCCGATTTAGCAGACCTACTGGGTATCAGTCAATTTCATTTGGGTCATCTCTTCAAACAATCTCTCGGCATATCTCCCTACCAATATCTACTCGGACAACGCATCGAACGGGCAAAGCAGTTGTTGAAACAAACTGACCGCTCGATTATAGAGATTGCGTTGATGTGTGGCTTCAGCAGCCATAGTCGCCTGAGCAAACAGTTTCGGCAGCTGACAGGCATGACACCAAAAGCCTACAGAGCGAATTAACCGTGCAATTTTCTGGCATACCTGCGGTTGGGAATGGGGAGCGATCGGCTTCGCGTCTTAACGAGCTGATTAGTTCCGAAAACCAGGAATAGCAAAGCCGCCATCAATGACGATCGTTTGTCCTGTGATGTAAACGGAGGCATCAGAGCATAGCCAGATCGCTGCTTCTGCCACTTCTGCTGATTCACCCAACCGTTTCACTGGAATGTGATGGGTAAAAGTTCGCACCACTGCATCATTCGGATCGTCTGGGTTTCCAAAACGTCGAAACATTTCTGTGTCGATGATGCCGGGATTGATAACGCTCTTCTAGGACTCTAGGTGGAAGAGAAATAGGAATTGCGCGGAAGAATCTTCTCTAAAAGAGAATTTATTGATTGATTAAGCTGGAAAAATAACAGACAAAACAATCGAATTATTGGAGGAGTAAAGACAACGACTAACCAAGGTTTTAAGAGATTGAAACAACACAAAGGTTGCATAAATAGGCGTAAGTTGTTCAGAATATTTTCCAGCCTTTTCCCCCATCCCACCCAGGATGCTTTTTCATTTCTGCCGTTTTAGCTAAATTTAAAGTAGCTTCTCTCAGCTCATTTAATTGTTCTGATTGTAGGCTTACCATGAAGTAACACTCATCACAATTTCCCACCATTTTTCAATTCGGCTATAGTCTGTTACTCGAAAGTCTGCCCACCCTAGTTCATTTTTACTTTGCTTTAATCCGGACTCTATCCAATTTCTTAACCCATATAAGTTGCCTACCTCTTTATACTTAATCCTTGGGACTCTCGTCATAATGTACCAAGTTGAGTTTTCTGGTAAGGTTTCTTTATTATTGGTAACTTGCCCATATCTCGTTTCTCTTTTCTTACCAAAAATTATCTCCCTTATGTACCTTGTTTCTATCTTTTCCGTTGAGAATACTCTCTCAAACTCTCGCCATTTATTGTATCTTATTGTTTGCCCCGACGGCAGCCACATCCCGTGATTACTCCGAATCGCTAGCACAAAGTTTAGCTTTTCTTGATGTAAAATACTGCTAAAATTCTCTGCGCTTTCTCCATATTCGCTATCGGCTAATACTAGCTTAATTTTAAATCCAATTTCTTTCAGATTTTTGATGATTTCTCCTCCGATTTGTGGCTTGCTTTTATAGATATCCCCTTCTTTTAATCGCTCTTTTGGTTGATCGACTTCAACCATTAAAGGAAATGTCATTCCTCTCAATAATCCATAGGCAGTTACTGCTACGATTCCATTTTCAATCTTTCCCAAGTTGCCCATGTATTGTTTCTTAACATAATCTGTTGTTTGTCCTTTCTTTTTGTCTCCTGTTTCGTCTATAATGACAATGATTTCTTCCCGATTGACCGCAGTTAAAATTAATTTTAATCTCCGCCTTCTCAATTCCTCTACTGACCAGGGAGACTCCGTTAAAAAGTGATCTAATCCTGCGGCATCCTCTAATCCTACAACTCTTGCGATCGCCGACAAAGTTTTCCTTTTTATATCTGAAATCATCCCCAGATGGGTAGTGATACGGAAGTAGTGGCAAGGTTCAAGTTTTTGCCAGTTCTGCATTGTAGCCGTGAACAAAGTACCAAATCGCCCCAATGTGATTGTTGAGCTTTTTGGAGAATGATAGACTTTCTCTCACCAGTCGAGAAACCCTTTGTCTGAAGGTATTATTCAACCTTTCAATATGATTAGTTAGACCTGTTTCTTTACCAACTGCTCGATGACGTTTAGGGGGAATAACTGTTTGATAAGCTTGCCAAAAGTCTGTATAGGCAGCACATTGTTGATAAACCTCTGGTAAGGAAGCCCAGAGTTTACAAGCTGATTTTCTCGTTCTATCTCCTACAAAGCAACCAACAATTTTTCGAGAATTGCAGTCAATTGCTAGCCAAATATAAACCTCATTTTTCTGGCAATCAACGAATGACCACAACTCATCACATTCAATGACCAATTTACCGAGTGGTTTGCCTGAAACTTTTACCTGACGTGGAGTTCGAGCTAGCTTCTGATTGACATAATCTTGTAACCATGACCAGCTCACCTGAGTCACCCTGGCAATTCCTCGGAGAGATATTCTCTCCAGTAAGAGCCGATCAATCAGTTGCTTGATTTCTTGTGAAACAGTTGTTTTAGTAGAATTGACAACAAATTGATGACCACAAGTTTTACACTGGTATTTTGGCTTACCGTTATGAACTGAACCATTTTTAATCAAGTGCTCAGAATCACAGGTAGGACACACTCGTTCTAAAGGTTCTTCACATATTTTTTGGAATGGTTCTATCACATCTGGTGTTAATTTAGGTAGTAGTATAATATAAATGAGTAAAATAAGAACGCTAAAATTGTTGTCATCAAAAATACTAATTCCGGGCGAGTATGTGAGGATTATTTGTACTAGCTAATATTATACAGAATGCTGAAGGGGCAAGGATTACAACTCACCACTACTTCCATATCACTACCCCTTCGCGTACCTAAAAACCCCAGTTTAGCACAGCATCAATCGGGGACTTGGAAGTGACTCAGTAGCTACCCGATAGAGCGAAACACTGTATGCTTGTCACTACCTTTATCAACTACAAGCGAGAAAGAAATTTTAAAGTTGTTTAAGATGCAGCTCACTGCTGTTCTGGCTTTAACTTCTTGCGAGCGCGTATGCTTACCTAACTTGGCTAAAAGCTTTATAGCAATGCCTTCATCTCTACAGCACTTAATTCTTTAGCCCAACAATAATTTGTTGAACTTCTACTAATTCTATATATGTATTAACTTCAACTAAAACAATCAATGAAAATGAAGTTTTCAAGCAGATTGCTGTTGCTTGTCTCGCTTGTATGCTTCCGCAATTGCTTGCCGTAACCATTCATTTCTATTCGGTAACGAACGGACAAAATCATCTATCTGCTTGTCGCTTAAGCGTACAGTCAGCGGTTCGAGCGATGTCTTCGCTGGATTATTAAAGTTTTGTGGATTGCCCCCTTTTTTAGCCATACGCTTGTATACAACGAATTAAAGCTGTGGTACTATGGAAATATAAGCTCTCAACCAGAGGCAGCGAGCGCCAACTTACCCCTCTGGTAGATGTCTTGTAATCGACGTAAACCTCGTAACAAGGTCTATATGAATTTTACAACTGCAAATCGCTCGATCGCAACAAGGTTGTGTAATTGCGATCGATATAGAGTGACGATCGTCAGCGAGCAACTGGAGCTAGAGGCTCGCGAGATGCCCGTTCCTGTCGAGTGCCAAACGATTGAAGTAGAAGCTACCAAAGCGAAAGAGATTCCGGCATTAGTTGCGCTTTCACATCCAGGATACAAAGTTGTAGATAGCTGGCAACCAATAGAAATAGAAGAGGAATGCCCCTTCTAGTCTCTTCACCCTACGCTTCAAATCAGGCGTGGGGTGATGTTGTTTGCCCAATTGAGAAAAAAGATTTTGAATCCAATGAGTGCAGTGGCAATTGAAAGAATTCCCACCCTACCCGTAATCTCTACCGGGCAAATAGATTTGTTGCGACGCACTATTTGCAAGGGAGCAACCGAAGACGAATTGAAAATGTTCCTGTGGCAGTGTCAAAGAACCGGACTAGATCCGCTAGCAAAACAAATCTATGCCGTCAAGCGCTCTTGATCGAAAACAGGGACGCGAAGTGATGGCAATCCAAATTTCGATAGATGGCTTTCGTCTAATTGCCGAGCGTACAGGGAAATATGCAGGGCAACTCGGTCCCCACTGGTGCGTGCGATTCGTTTAGCCTAAATGAGTAGAAATACTCAGAGACGGTTAGCATGGTTTGATACAGAACCATGACAACTAAATGACCATGAGGGTGAAGAAAGTAACCTAGAAATCTAGTCCCTCTCCGTAAGTGTAGCGGTAAAAGCGCCCTCCCCATCCTTGAGACTGGTTATCAATAGGGTGAAGCGGGAAGGTTAAATGCCAGTCTTCCAAGAGCCGTACTTGGCAACCTGGCTAGCAAGAACCCCAAGGGTAACGAAAGTGAAGATGAGTTTGAACCCTTCGTCAGCGGTAATAGGCAAAGACGGATGGTTAAGCCCAAGCCAAAAGGCAAGGATAAAAGAGGTGTTGGCAAAGCACTAGTGACCAACTTACACTGCCTCAAAAACCCGGAGGAAATCATCACCCTAAAGGGATCGAACAATGGTCATTTGGAACGAACTAACCTATTCGCTCGTTCTGGGGAGGTCGATACCCAGTAGGTAACCAGCCGCGTACGATGAATGGGCAGGATTGAGTCAGAAGCAAATGCCTTGGGTAATGCCAGGGATAAGCTGACAGATTCACAATGAATTGGAATGTAGGGTCGTAATGTAGCAACAAATATGACTAAAGCCGAACAATCGTTCAGGATGGTATGGAAAGACGACATACCAGTATACGCCGGAGTAGATTCTAACCTAGAGTGGAAAGATATACGGTAATGTTCTAAATCGGTTGGTTTTACCTCAAACTAGTAAACGAAACTCATAGCGGTTGATGAATAAACCTATAACTATGTCGTGCATTTCCTCTGTCTTAGAAAAGCAAATAGTCTTGCGAACTAATCGCTTTATTCTTGTTCTTAATCTCAGGTGCTTTCGTTCAATTCTTTGAGTCTTCCGTTTACCTATCTCGTGAGACTCTGCTGGTAAATGTCGCTCGTATGCCCCCCAACCATCTGTACAGTATTGCTTGATTCCAAATGGCTCCAGTAGTTTCTTCAGTTGGAGAAATACTTCATCTTTTCGGCAACCAAACACATAAGCTAAAACTTCTCCACTTCTGCGATCGATGGCATGCCATAGCCATCTGGGGTTGCTCTTTTTGCCTACATAGCTCCACATTTCGTCTAGCTCAGACTCTTCGATGCCAGCTTCTTGAGACTCTTCAACTCGGATAATCTCTACTTCCACGCTCTCAGGTTTTTGCCGCTGTAATAGTTTCTGATTCACTTGCTCGAGGCGAATGAGTTTTTTTTAATTCCTGGATTACTGTTGTAGGACTGATACGCAATACTCTGGCTATATCTCTGACTCCACTCCCATTTAGCGTCATCTCGACAATTTGCTGCTTGACTTCTCGATTCCTTCCTGAGTAAGTCTGGGTTAGAACAAAAGTGCGGTAGGGACAATCTGTGTTTTGGCAGCAATAACGTTGTTTACCTACTGGTGAGCGGCCGTATTTCGTGACTTCTGTGCTGTGGCAATGAGGACATTCAATTGCTACCAAGACAGTCATAGGGTTTAACCAAACTTTTTACTCATTATACCAACCAACCGATCTATAACATTACCGTTGCTCGTTTTCTAATTGCCATTCGCCGCAGCTCGTTGCTACCAGCTTTTACCACTAGCTTGCTTCAAATCAATGGTCGAGCGGGAATCGTTAATCATACAGACGGTTTTCCAGTAGGAGTCTTTACCTTTGGTTTTGCCGATCGCTATATCCAATCTATTTTTGCTGTTGTAAATCCAGAGAAGCTGAGATCGATTCAACCATCAATTGAGTGAAGGAGAAAACAATGCATAGAAGAGTAGCGTCCCACCAACAAGCACTTCAAACTACGGGTCAAACAGTTCGACGTTGGGCGCATTTGTATGATGTAATTGTCGGCTTAGTGACACTAGGGAAAGAGCGAGATCTTCGAGAAATGACGGCTCAAATGGCAGGGCTAAAACCGAGCGACAAAGTGCTGGATGTGGGCTGCGGCACTGGCAGTCTGGCGATCGCACTTAAGACGCGAGTTGGAGCAACAGGTGAGGTGTATGGGATTGACGCTTCTCCCGAAATGGTAGAGGTGGCGAGACGTAAAGCTTCTCAAATTGGCATGGATATTGCCTTTCAGGTGGGGCTAATTGAGAATATTCCTTTTCCCGATTGTACGTTCGATGTCGTTTTGAGTAGCATGATGCTGCACCACTTGCCAGGAGACGACCTGAAACGCAAAGGATTTGCCGAAATGCAGCGCGATCTCAAGCTAGGTGGCAGCTTGTCGATCGTCGATATTGAACCACCTGCTAGTCCTTTGCTACGAATTCTACACCCGATACTACTCGTCCATTTTTGGGTGGGAATCAAATTGCAAGATTACCAGGTTGTCATGGAAGCGACTGGTTTTACGGAAATTGAAGTGGGAAAGACTCGTTATAGTGGACTTGCTTTCATCCGAGGCAGAGCAAGTAAGTCTTAAAGGTACTGCAACAATAGGGCAGCGATGTAAACCAAGAGGATAAAACAACGAAGTTCGTCCAATACTTCCCAGTTTGACAAGCCACCTGCGATCGCGTCCTACAGACCAAATTCTTGCTTCAGCTGAGCGACCCAAGTTTTGATCCGCTCATCTGTTAAGTCTGATTGATTATCTTCATCCAATGCCAAACCCACAAACTTACCATCTCGCAAGGCTTTAGAATCAGTAAATTCGTAACCATCTGTAGACCAATAGCCAACTGTTTCGCCACCTTGTTCTGTAATTTTTTCTTCCAACATACCCATAGCATCTTGGAAAGTGTCGGGATAGCCTACTTGGTCGCCTTCACCAAAATAAGCAACTTTCTTGGCCGTGAAATTGATGTTGTCAAGCTGATCGTAAAAATTTTCCCAATCGCTTTGCAGTTCGCCAACATTCCAAGTGGGGCAACCAATGATGATGTAGTCATAGCCTTCAAAATCGTTTGCTTCAGCCTTGGAAATGTCATTTAAGTCAACAACACTGTCACCGCCAAACTCTTTCTGAATTATTTCTGCCGCAGTTTGCGTGTTGCTGGTTTGAGTTCCGTAAAATAAACCAATCTTAGTCATTTCTTCTCCTCATTAGAACTAAAACTACTTTAAATTCTCTGTCCAACTGGAGAGTTAAGGGGAAAACTAAAAAAGATGTGACTGCTGATGAAGTTTTGCAGTATGAAATAGTTAGTAATGAGAAGCACTTGTCTACGCATGTTCAATAATCGGGCAAATAGTCTGTTCGGGATTTTCTGGTATTGTTTCCCAACCAGAGAGTAGCCATTTTAACTCTAGTTTGAGAATCTGTAGCTGCTGAATTTGTTGCTCGATTTGGGAAATCTTATCTGACAATTTTATTTGAACATGTTCGCACGGTAGCTCGCCTCGATCGTGAATATCTAAAAAATCTTTAATTTCTGCTAGACTTAGCCCCAATCTCTGCGCTCGTTTAATAAAGTTCAACCGAGCTAAAACATCAGAGCTAAATATTCTAAATCCACCTTCGGTTCTTCCCGATGTTTTGAGTAGACCTAGCTCTTCATAGTAGCGAATTGTTTTGATTGGTACGCCGCTTTCCTTAGCAACTGAACCAATTAATTTTGTCTCTTGAACTACTAGCATATTCAACTCTTAAACTCTTAAACTCAGCTACTTCTATCCTAAACTCTCTAGTTGACTGGAGAGGCAAGAGGATAGGCAACATTAGTTTATGAATCACTACGGTTCAGTTAAGGCTCAAAGTGTTGTAAATTAAGCATTGTTCCCAAGAATGGAAAGTGAGTGTAGTGCATCTGAAGGATTTCTCATTGTTGTCTCCTACAATACAAAGTAGTGATGTGTTCAAAGCGATAGAGGCAGCCATCCCATCCACGGAGATCGAGCAAGCGATCGCTAAAACTAAAGTTTGTGAACAACGTAAACGCTCGTTACCAGCACAATTGGTAATTTGTTTGGTAATTGCGATGAGTCTGTGGTCACGAGATTCGATGAGAGATGTGCTGAAAAACTTAATTGATGGGCTGAGCGAAGCATGGGTGAAAGTGGGGAAATACTGGCGAGTTTTTTGTAAATCAGCAATAACGCAAGCCCGACAACGATTAAGTCCAAGGGTGATGAGTCAATTGTTCCATCAACTGGTGCGACCAATGGCTAGCACCGATACCAAAGGAGCATTTCTCAATGGATTGCGAATTGTGGTAATTGATCGGACTTGCTTCGATCTGCCAGACAGCGATGAAAATGCGAGAGTTTTTGGTCGTCCGAGCAGCCGTCCTGGCACACAAGCCGCATTTCCCAAACTGCGATTAGTCATTTTGGTAGAAGCAGGAACACATTTAATCTTTGATGCATTGATGTGTCCATATCGAATAGGAGAACGAGTGCGGGCATTAAGATTATTACGCTCCGTGAGTTCAGGGATGTTGTTGATGTGGGACAGAGGGTTACATTCTTATGCAATGGTGCAAGCAACTGTCACAACTGGTAGCGATTATTTAGGAAGAATTCCCGCAAATGTCAAGTTTTTGTGCGAAGAACCACTGGCGGATGGTTCTTATCTGAGTTGGATTTATCCACCTGCTAAATTCCGCTCAAAAGCTTGCCAGCCCATACAAGTCCGAGTGATTGAATACACAATTGGTAATACCGACAACCCAGAGGAACAACTAAGATATCGCTTAATTACCAGCTTATTGGAATTGGAGAAATTTCCGGCTCAACTACTGGCGATTGAATATCATCAACGCTGGGAAGTAGAAAATACTATTGATGAACTCAAAGTACATTTATCAGGACGAAAAACTCATATTCGCTCTCAAAAACCGCGTGAAGTTGTGCAGGAAGTTTACGGGTGGTTGTTAGGACACTGGGCTGTGCGGTTATTGATGTTTCAAGCTGCAAAGAGCGCGGGTATCACTCCTTTGCGTCTGAGTTTCACTGGGACATTGCGAGTTATTCGTCGTGCTATCCCGAAATTTCAACGCTTGCAATCACAAGAACTCCCCTTTTTTTAAGTTGGTTAACTGTAGAGATTTTAGACACTCTGTTACCTGAACGAGTTTCTCGTACCAATCCCAGAGTTGTAAAAAAACCTGTATCCAAGTTTCGCTCAAAAAAGCCAAGACATCGAGCCACCCCCTCCCGAACCAATCCTCCTATTTTCTTTATCCTCAGCACAGCGTAGCCTTAAATGAACCGTATTGGGTTATGAATGGTGATGCATGTTGGTGGAGTGAAGGGCAGATGCTTTTCCGGTGTTGTCAACACTGGATGGTTGTACTGCGATAGTAGAATTGGCTCCTTGAACTTCGATCGCACCTCTAAACATGTTCATGCCGCAGGTAAACTCATATTTGCCAGGTTTGTCCGGTGTAAATTCAATTGGCGTAACTTTGTTCAGAGGTAGTTCCTGGGCAATATGAAAGTCAGGAAAACGGACTTCTTCAAGGCAACTGCTAGGATCTTTACGGTAGAAGTTGAGCCGAACTGGTTGACCCGCGATCGCTACAACTCGACTCGGTTCGTAACCGCCATCTACCGTAACTGTAACTTCTTGAATTCCTGCTTGAGTAGTTGCCTGACGAGATTTGGGCTTACTCAGCAAGAACCACCATAGCTCTAACCCAATTAATCCCAAGCCACCAACCGTGACTGCACCTTTTAACCATAAAGGTTGTTCGATGCGCTCAAACTGACTGGTGCGCTCTGATTCGGAGCGTTGCATTCCTTCGTGCGGCATTTGTGCCACTGCTGAACCCGAAGCAATCCCTAATGCCAATCCCAAACTCGCGATCGCACTTGCAATCGCCCTTTTATTCATCATTGGAAAACCTCCTATACAATCGTTCCTGGCTCCCAACAGAAACCCAAATCCTACTAATGTACCGAAAAATGTCATTTTCTTAAGCATGGTTACTTCTCCATCAAAAGTGCAATCGCGCTTCAACTCGTTTTTGGATGGAAGTTACGCAGGCGTAGTGCATTTGTCACTACAGAAACAGAACTAAATGTCATCGCCGCACCTGCAATAATCGGACTGAGCAACCAACCGAAGAAAGGAAAGAGAATACCGGCGGCGATTGGAATTCCAGCTACGTTGTAGATAAAAGCAAAGAACAGATTTTGTCTGATATTGAGAATCGTGGCACGCGAGAGTTGAATTGCCGTCACGATGCCTTGTAAGTCACCGGAAATCAGCGTGATGTCACTAGCGGCGATCGCGCCACATTCGTTCCCGTACTAATAGCAACGCCGACATCCGCTTGTGCCAATGCTGGTGCATCGTTAATGCCATCTCCCACCATCGCTACAATCTTACCTTCTGCTTGCAGATTCTGTACTTGAGCAGCGTTTTGGTCGGGACGAACTTCAGCAAAGACTCGTTTAATCCCAACTTCCCGCGCAATAACTTCTGCGGTGCGGCGGTTGTCGCCCGTAAGCATTACAACTTCCAATCCCATCCGTTGCAGCATGCGGATTGCCCCAGTCGAAGATGGTTTGACGGCATCGGAAATTCCTATAATTCTTTGGACAGTGCCATCGAGCGCAATCCAGATGACTTGTATTCCAGGCAGTGCTCGATCTCTGCCCTGGCTGCGGTATTGTCAACGCAGCCGATAATGACTGTCAGCGTATTCCATTGTTTTAGTTTATCTACCATCTGACAGTCAAAGGGTTTTTCGATCGCTTTAATGCTAATTCCAAAGGCGCTGCTGTAACGGATTGCTAGTGCTGCTGCTTTATTCATGCCGATTTCTTCAGGCAGGAATATTTGTCTGGGAATATTGCGCTCTTCTACTGTATCGAAGTCAACGATGCAGACAGATACTTGTTTTTTGGTAACGCTTTGAATTTGACAAGCGACTTTGCACAGTTCTCTAATGATACAGCTACCCGTTCCACCAGCACCGACAAGGACAAACTGAATCTGAGTATTTTGAGCCGGAATAATCGGTACTGAATTAGCAAACGATAAGTCGATTGTCATACGGCAAAAATCCAAGAGGTAGGTATGTCGAAGAAGCGATCGTAAACTCCCAATCGCACGCTAATCGCAGGACGATCGCTTAAGGAACCGATGACAGCGAAGATTCTAAACTTACCGCTTTCTTCGATATCGTCTTGAGTTGAAAGCTGGCGCTCGCGCATGGCTGTGGATTTCGATTAGAGCAGTTTCGTAAATAGAATTAAATGACGATTCCATTGCGGCAACGCTCGTGCGGCTAGCTGTTTGTGCTGGAACGTGCAGTTGCCATCGGTTGTCATAGCTCAGATAGAACAAAACTTCTCGATCGCCTGCTTCTAGGCAAATACGAAGCCATTGCCATAAAGAAAAACAAAAGACTTTGAACTCCTGGTTCCTCTCGATGCAATAGCAGATAGCCAATCAGAGCATTGTAGAGGGCAAACGAGACAACATGCAACCAAAAAACACCTTCAGAGGTCACGTCTCCCTTGCCTGCTTTGCGCTGGCGCTGGCGCGATAGTTTGGCAGCCCGTTCTAACCCATAAAACATGGCTAATCCCAAGAGCGCCAAAAGATATACGTGATATTCTAGAAACAATCTTGTGCCTGACTCAGTTCGGGCAGGATATGGACGAAAACATAGGCAACCGAGACACCGCTACTTGCAGACAGCCAAATACTGCGGACAGTCACTTCGAGAAACCGGAGTTTACCGGAAAACAGATGCACCAGAGCCAAAATGACGGCAAATAGTGCCGACAAAAAGACGATACTAGAATTAGATGTTGGTGGCTCAGCAACTGCAAACACGGCGATCGCCACAAGTCATCTAAAGTACTTTCATCACTGCTTGATATCGCTGTTGAATATCTTGCCGATCCAACTCTTGGGAAACGGCTTCCTGGCTGTCGTGTAGAATCATGTCGGCGTGGCGGCGTAGTGCCGCACGGTCTTTTTCATTTTGGGTGTAACGCGCAATAGTGGCGATCGCCTCTAATAATCGAATTACCACTCCCACATCCGATTTTCCATACTGACGAATTTGGTGAAAAGCAGCATCAACCAGTCCAACAAACGTAAATGGTTCGGCAATGACGCGCAGCTTGTTATCGTCGTCGTAGCGGTAAGCAGAAGGAATCTCCCTTTGAGCAAAATGAGATAATCCAGCACTCAATTGGTCAATACACTGAATTGCAGTTGTCGGGTCGTTGATCCCAGGAGAAATGGCACGCAGCGCGATATCAACTAATTGAGCGATCGGAAACTCGACATCCTGTTGTTCGGTGCGTTGCCTGCCAAACATAAAAGCATCGTTAATTCGCTTGCTCAATTTTCGATTGACAACATCCCCTGGAAACACCATCACTAGGTCGCTACCCTGGACAACAAACCTGCCTGGTCGCGATTTTATGTGCAATAACAAGGAGCGATCGCGAGCAATTTGCATCAATTTTTCGTCATCAATCGCTTGGAGATAACCGCTACAGTTGGCTTTAACTGGACAAGCATCTGGCTCGAAATTAGCTGGAATTGCGCGATCGTGCGGCTTGGCATTGGGCAAACTCCGCCCTAGCTTTTCGGGAAACAAGCGATCGATCGCGTCGTGAAGATCGTGACTAGCGTCCATGATGATATGAGAAACTTGAATGATCGTGGCGGCATGATGGATGAAAAAAATCAGTACGCCAATACTGGCAAGTGCCAGCAATATCCCAACTGTGACTGCGAGCTGCGGTACAAAGGAGTCGTAATCATCGCCATCACCGCGCACAGTCCGCAGTACCAGCAAGCAGTAGATGAACGTACCAATAAATGTCCCCAAGACAAGTTGATTGCCCGTATCCTGCATAAAGTTACGCAGCAAACGAGGACTGTAATTAGAAGCAGCCAGCTGAAGCGCTACGATGGTAATTGAGAAAGCAGTCGCAGCCACAGAAATCACCGAACCAGCTACAGATGAAAGCACCTCTCGCGCCCCATTAGCGCCACCTGTATAGATCCAGCCCCATTTTTCCAACGGTCCGTAGAAGCCAGCGCGATCGAGGGAAAGCATCGTAAATGCTAGGGCGATCGCTAGAACTGCCATAGTTGTTGGCAAAAACCAGTAGCTAGAGTGCAGGCGATCCCAAAGTTTGCCTAGCTTGACATTTTTCATTTGCCATCGTCCACACTGAGATTTTGGTTGCTGCTATTACCGTTTTTTGACGCTTGGATTTGGGCGATTCGTTTGAGAGAACCGCTGATACTGCGCGGTTTGGGGACTTCTTTGTTGCCAGCGGGCCACCCTTCACGCTGACGAGTGCGATCGCCATCTGTCTCTTCGGTTTGGTCGTGAAATAGGATTTGGCGTGTCGGATAAGGCAAGTCGATGCCATTTTCCACGTAGAGCTTTTGCTTGAGCGCAGAAATTACTTTGTCTCGCGAATTGAGATCGTCTATTCGTCTTGGCGGTTTAATCCACCAACGAGCGCGGATGTTAACGCTACTTTCAGCTAGTTCTAGTACCAAGACATCGGCAGCCGGATCTCGCAAAACGTCATCCACGCTATAGATTGCTTCTAGCATCAATTGCTTTGCTTGGTTAACATCGTCACCGTAGCCAATGCCGACATCGTATTCGATCCGACGAGCATCAAAAGCAGTGTTAACAGTCACCGAATTTGTAAATAATTCGGAGTTAGGAATGACAATTCGGCGACCGTCGTAAGTTCTAATTGTTGTAGCGCGTGTCTCGATGTTTTCTACTGTTCCTTCAAAGTCTTTGAAAACGATTTGATCTTCGATTTTGAAGGGTTCAGTCAATAAAATCAGAATTCCAGATAGGAAGTTTTGCAGAATGTCGCGGAAAGCAAAACCAATTGCTACACCACTAATCCCGAGTAGTTGTACTAAATCTCCGGCTCTAAATGTTGGAACAATAATTGATAGCGCCACAAATAAGCCCAGGAGAATGACGGCTCCCTGAGCCAATCGCCCCAGCACCATGCCTAAATTTCGTGCTTGCCGATGCCTGCGAGTGAGGCGTTTGACTATTACCTTCAACCAGCGAGCGGCGAAGAAAAATATAATAAAAACAACGATCGCCAAGACAATGTTTGGCAGCATGACGATCGCGCCGTCTATCAGCCCCCCAATCTTATTCCATGCTGCTGTTATTGCTGCTTGAATATCCATAGTCGTTTATCCTATTGTCTAAAATTTAAACTTTAAATTTTAGAGTTTGAATGAGCATTGTCAGTTGGATTGGTGTCAGTTCATACAGTTTAATTCGTGTTTTTACTGAGAAAACGGTAATTATTTTAATGAAAAACTGAAAAGTTAAAATCTACCTTGGGTTAGGAAAAACAATTCCAGGCAACTAAAAACTCTAATTTTGAGAACGCGAAAAATAGTCCAGCAACAAGATATTTTAACTCAACGAACGAAGAGAATTAATGCTGAGAATTTTCTTTGGTATTGCTTAGGCTATTTTCAATCTGAAGTGGAGGAAATCCAACAACGTTGTAAGTCGTCGTCGCAATTCTAATCCCAGCAGCATCGAAAGCTTTGAGAAGATCGCGGCTAACGGCATCTTTAAGATCGCGAATGCCATGTTCTCTGACGACAAAGCGGACAGTCAGTTCCAGCCAGTTGTTAGTGATGCGATAATAAACTTTGGGTGTCAAATCGTGGGAATGGAGAAAATAACGCTCGCGCATCATTTTCAATGATTCTTGGCTCATTTGATTAATATTTTCCGTATGACGGGCAGCGCATTCTAGTAAAATTTGTTCGGCGCGATCGCGATCGGCTGTATAAGAAATCGGCACGCTAATTTCTTCCCAAAGATAGGGGAAATCCTGCGTGTAGTTGTAAACTGGCTGCTCAAAAATTTTGTCATTGGTGATATTAACAACTCTACCAGTGAATTGTCGGCTTCTAACCCAACTAGGAGAAGCCGAATCTGGAAACGAAACTGGCTGTCCCATTTCCATGATTTTAGTGTGAACAAAACCCAGAGCAATTACATCACCGCGCACGCCACCCATTGTAATCCGATCGCCAACACTAAAAATATTACTCCGCAAAATCACAAAGTAGCCCGCGATCGCCGTAATCACTTTTTGCAGGGCAAAGGCTATACCTGCTGTTACTAACCCTATAACAGTAGCAAGTCGATTGGGGTTGTCAAACCAAATTTCTAGCAGCCCCAAGATTAACAATACTGCTGTAAATAGATTCAGTCCTTGCCCTGCCCAAAACCAAATTCGTCCGTTGTAGCGATCGCGTAGTGACTCTCTAATAAAAGCATTAGCTACACGACGCAGCAGCCAGAGGACAAGGAGAAAGGCTATAGTGAATAACACCTTTAGCCCGATTTCGGTATTAAAGCTAATCAAATTAAAAATTTGCTCCAACTGTTGCCTCCTGTTTCAGCCGCGATAGATGACATACATTGCACCGACATAAAGAGCGATGAGTGCCATTCCATCCCAAGTGATGTATATGTTTGCAGGACGAGCAGCGCGATAAATTAAGCCGACAATCGCTACTGAAGTCATGATCGTCGCTACCACTGCGGTAAAAATATGCACCCCAGAGATATTTGCCCAGAGATTGCCTGGGAAATAAACCAGATCGTAGATCCCCAGGATTGCTAAGTTGAAAATATTGGAGCCAAACACGTTAGAAAC
Organism: Chroococcidiopsis sp. SAG 2025; assembly: GCF_032860985.1. GTDB lineage: Bacteria > Cyanobacteriota > Cyanobacteriia > Cyanobacteriales > Chroococcidiopsidaceae > Chroococcidiopsis. The sequence continues at coordinate 2,273,312 of NZ_JAOCNC010000001.1, read as the reverse complement.
TGCGAGATCTAAAGCGTTAAGACGAATCGCTGCTAATCCCGCGACTGCTTCAGGTAAGGATGTCGTTGCAGCTAGCAGAAGTGCGCCGATAAAACTCTCTCCCAGTCCTGTCACTGCGGCAATGCGATCGCCTAGTGATGCCAGCCAGACACCCAGTACGACAATTGCGATCGACAGCAAGATAAATCTTAAATATGCCTGCTGGGGTTTAATATGTCGGTACTGAAAAACCTCGGCTTCTTGTTGCAGCACTTCGGCACGTCTTCGGCGCTCAAACTGGGCAAGCATACGCACGCTGAGCAAATAAAGCGCGATCGCCGCAATGCTGGGGATACCAACCCAACCCAAAGCCAAATTATTATTTGTCCGAGCTAAAAGCATTCCAGCCGCCGCCACACCTAGCAGTACAGATCCTAAACCAGCTGCTAGGGCGTGACCGATCTGCACTCGCTTTAATAGCGGTTCGGGTCCGCTAAAAATGTCCAGCAGTGCTAAAAGGAGCAGATTAAATAAACAACTACCAAATATGCCTCCTGCTGCTAAATCTGGTGCATTGAAGACAACTACCGCACTGACACCCGTAGCTAGTTCTGGTAGCGAAGTTGCACCTGCTAACAAAACTGCGCCAACCCAACTACGCCCCAAACCGCTTTTCTCTGCCAGCACGTCCGCGCTTTGGGACAACCACGTACCGACAAGAACCACCAGAATCACACACAAAACTGATTGAAGTGCCAGTAGCATCGCTACTCTCCTGATGTTGGATGCTATAGCTAGTCTCCCACAATTGCTTGACGGGCTGAATCAGGCTCAAGTTTTATTTGGTGCTTCTAACACGTTGACATCAATCAACGGTGTCACGTTAAAACCTTGTTCTAATAAGCGCGTTTGGATCTGACGGGTAAGCGTGTTGCGAATTTCCTCTGCGGATGCAGTGACTCCCGATCGACGTTGGACGTAAACCGTGCCAAGCAATGTATTCTGACCTTTAATATCTGGAGCAGTGAAACGGACGTTAGCTTCTACCAATTGGGTAGTACCGCTTGCTTCTATTACCTGCCCAATTTCAGCCGTAGCCCGCTGCGCCCTAGTAGAACGTTGAAACTGGGGTGGGTTGCTCAACTGCCAAGTTAATAAACCTATCAAGGCTGCCACAGTTACAGCCAGAGTAGCTGCAAACACCCATTGCTTGCCCCGTCGATAGCGAGATCCTTGCACGGACAAGCCAAAGACGTGAAACAACAACGCCGCAGTCAAATTAATTCCTACCAATTGCAGCAATAGGACGAACAATCCGCTCGTTGCCATATCCCACCTGCCGATCGCCACCGCCATCCCCACGAGTCCCGCAGGTGGCGCTAGTGAAGCAGCGACGAGCATTCCTACTGATGCACCAGATCCCAGGCTACTTCTTTGCGACTGCACGAGATTGAGCGCCCCAGCCGCACCTGCTGCTAATGGCAGCAACACCGCCACTGAAGATTGTTCGCTCGTTTGTACCATTTGAGTTGTGGGAATCTCCTGCCGCAGAATTAGACTGAGGAAGAGAGCGACTAGAATTGTCACGCCCAGCGCGCTAAAGTAGCGGATGATGCTGCGCTTAAGCAAAGTGATGTCTCCCCGTGCCGTCGCGATCGCCAGGTTCATCGCGGGACCCGCAAACGGTGCGATCAGCATCGCGGCAACGAGCAGATAGCTAGTATTCGTATACAAGCCAATCCAAACGACCACACCCGCAGCAGCAGCATAACCTAGAAAGCCTTTCCACGAACCGACGCTTTGCAAACCAGCCAAAAAGATTTCAATTGGGCTGCGAAGTTCTACATTTGTGACTTGCTGCGGTGCTTCTTCTGGCGGTGGCTGTAGCGCCATCACTCCCTGCGGGATCAGCGTGACGTGCAGTTGCGGCAGAGATTCCAACTCTCCCAGCAGTCCTTCAACCTTGCTATTAGAGATGTGGGCGATCGCTAAGTCGATCGCGCCATTGCTCCCAGTTGCCTCAAATAGTGCCAAATTTGCCCCGTCAAAAGCCTTGGCAGTTTCCAGCACTTGTTTGCCACAACCACGCGGAACTTGTATTAGTAACTGACGCACGTTATCCTCATACTTAATGCGATCGCGCAAATATCAAAACTATTGCAGTTCCTAAAATATATTCTGGTTTAGAATCCGGCAAAGTTATAACCAACTCCGATTAACAGCCCGACATCTGTATCGTCTAGAAAAGCTGCATTCACAGCCGCAGTTGCCGTAAAGCGATCGGATAGAGGCACGTCCACGCCACCCGTGAGTAGGAAACCAACATCTGCATCGTCGCTCGCTTCAATTGCAACACCGCCTCCTAGATAGGAAGCTATAGACAAAGTTTCATCTAAAGGATCTACCGAGCGGAAGGAAAAATCGTAGGTGAGGGGAAGCAGAATTACCGGATCGTCTTCAATGGCTACTGAGGGTCGTGCCGATAGTACATTTGCTAACCCAATTTTGCTGATGACTGCAAAGCTACTTTCACCGATCGCGGAGTCGCCACCTAAACCAATATTACCAGCAACACCGAGATAACTAGAGCCGCCACGGGTAGCTTGACCTGGATCGAGATCGATATCTGGGCTAGGGTCGTTCTCAGTCGGAGCGGGACTTGGGGTAGGATCGGGATCGACTTGAGCGACATTGGTAGCTAAAGCTGCTGCCTTCGTTGACGTTGTGCCAGGGGTAGGTACAGACTGGGTATTGCTGCGAGTCATTGTTTGTGCTTGTGCCGACAATCCGCTACCAAAGACAGCGATGCCCGTGGCTATTGGTGCTAACAATGCTAGACTCAGTGGCAGCGAAAGTCGTCGTGAAAAAATACTATTCACAGTGCCTCCCAATTAAATATTCTTGAATCGCCTCAGTATGTTTTTGTGTTTGAGTAGTAAATAGCGTTGCGCGATCGCCGTAACGATTTAGCAATTTTTCAGTGAAAACTTGACTAAATCGCTCATAAGACACGCAACGCTGGCATTTGTTGAAACAGGAGTTATGAACAACAGTTAACTCAGTTTAACTACCTGTGTTTTGAAGTTAGATCCAAATAGTGGAAAAGTCGGGGAGATTTGGGCGAAATTTTCAAAAAATCGATCTTAAAGCTTAGACAGTCATAGCAACTTCCTGAAAGGTTGAGTGTATTTCGTTTACCAGCATTCTTGGCTGCCTATTAGGGAATTCAAACTGAGCAGAATCGTTCGCTCGATTTCGCACGCTAGGCAACACGAGTAACTAAACTGTGGATAGATGTCAAACTATTTCAATCTGTAAACATAGAAATAAATACATTTTTGTTTGAGAATAAAAACGATGAAAGGTAAAATTATTGCTGCTGTAGGAGCATTTGCGGCTCTGACAGGCTTTGCTAGTTCGGCTCACGCTCAATCGACGCAAGATATAACTTTATCTGGCGATTCTCTTGAGGTGGAAAATTTAACAGTTAGAGATGATTACACGGAATTTTTCAGGAGAGGAGGCGATCGCGAAAACATCCGATTAAATTCTAGAAATCCTAATTTGAGTCAAGATGATGGTGTTTTCTACGATGGAGATGATGGCGTGTGGCAGATTAGCGATCGCCTTGAGTTACAGGTCAACGAACCAATTGCACCTCTAGTTTTCCCTGCTTTTCCACGACAAGATGGAGCATCAATAGTTAACGATATTGATAGGGCAGAGTTGCAATACGAGTTGCTTGAATAAATATATGCTCTGCAAAAATCTTCTATCTATTCTCGCGAATGAGATTGGTGCTGTTAAAAGTATTTGCCATCAGTTCCAATCAGTTTAGCAGCACCCAGCACCGTAATACTTAATGCCAGGGTGTATCCGAGGAAAGACTTACTTTCAATGGTATGTTTGTTTTCAGCCCACTCTAAAAGACGACCAGCCAAATAACCCAAAAGTGCGCCAAATAAAATTGCTGCACTGACTTCCCACAATTAAGACGTGAAAGAACCAATGAGAAATAGCTTCCGTCGGAGGTCGTTGTATCATCAAAATTGCCAACAGGACAAACGGATAACCCAAACCATCATTCCAACCCGATTCAGCTAAGATAATATGGCGCAAGCGTGCTGGTAGATTTTCTTTCGCTACCACACCTGTAACAATTGAGGAGGCGACAATCGGATCGGTAGGTGTAATTGCTGCCCCTGCTAGCATTGCCTCCCAAAAGGGGAGATTTAAGATAAAATAGATCGACAAACCGCTACACAGCCAGATCGAGAACATGACTGGTAGTAGAAGCACCAAAAGCGATCGCACTGATACAAAGTATAGTTTTTGGGCAATCTGAGTGCTACGCCCATCAAACCGATGGCTAGAGTCAAGCGGGCTGCTTGCTCGATCAGCGTCTCTTGGGCGATCCCCCAGCGATCGGGGTGAAGTAATCCGAACGCGGCTGGACTTAGTAGAATGCCGCATACCAACGCCGTTAGTGGTTCTGATGCCCACCACGTTCGTCTGAATAAGTCGGATACTAGTCCGATGAACAGAACTACCCTACCGACAGCCACTAATAGACTTCTTGCAAAAGGGTAGGGAGAGATGGCAAAAGTAGGTTAGAGGAGGAAATTCCATGACCTACGAACAGGTGAAAAATCTAAAGCCAGAAGACTTCAAGCGACTATGTGGTGTGCATCGGGAGACTTTTAGTCACATGGTGGAGGTAGTGAAAACGCATAGCCCACCAAAACAAAAAACTGGTAGACCTGGAAAATTGAGTTTAGAAGACCAATTGTTAATGACATTAGAATACTTGAGAGAGGATCGCACCTACTTCCATATTGGTCAATCCTGGGGAGTAAATGAGTCTACAGCTTACAGAATTATTCGGAGAATTGAAGACACACTACTCGCCTTGCTGAGCGTTCACGCTTCCTGGAAAAAAACAGCTCCAGAAAGTAGATACCTTCCTTGAGGTGGTAGTGGTTGATGTGACAGAAACTCCGCTCTTATCGTCCAAAAAAAAACAAAAGCGATTCTGAGCGTGGAAAAAAGAAAAATCACACTCTTAAGTCACAAGTCATCGTAGATTTTTCTAGTGGAGAAATTGTCTGTACTGCACATGGCAAAGGGAGAGAGCATGACTTCCGAATATTCAGGCATCAGCAAAGTAGGACTCAAAGCAAATATAGAATGTCTCAACGATTTGCTTTAAGATTTAATCTCATAGCTGGGTTGTACAATTATGAGCTTCGTCTCACAAAAACTGGGTTAGTTTAACTGACTTTTGCAAGAGGTCTGTTGTGGCAGTGGGTGCAAATGTTTGGTCAGCAATCGATGCGGCAATTGTCAGGGCAACTTCAGCAGTTGGCAGATGGGGTTGAACCAATGCTAGAACCATTGGACTCCACTGTTGTCACTCTGCCGTTAGCCATTGCTGCTGATGGAGTGATAGTCCCGTTTCGGTCATCCCCAGGCACAACCAGTGGCAAGAGCGTAGCCGCGAGAAATCAAAGTGGCGATTTTGGTACGGCTGGGTCAACATCTCACCCGCTCTCACAACACTGTCACTCGATTGTATCAGCGTCGGGTGGTGGCTGTATGCGGGGAGATCTCTGCCTTACAGTCCCGATGACAACTGGAAGCATTTCGTCAAGGCATCGTTCACGCCTGCCAGGTCATTTGGATTAGTGATGGCGCTAGTGGCTTCTGGCGGCTATTCCAACAGAGTTTTGCTGCGCCGTGCGATTGGAATTCTTGATTTTTATCACGCTGTGGGACACTGATGGCGTGCAGCCGATGCCTATGGTAAAAACAATAGGCGCGCTCCACAGCAGTGGTTTCAACGCCTGCGTCATCAACTGCGGCATGGTTACGTGCATCGCATTCTTAAAGAATTGAGCTATCTGTTACAGTATCGCTCAACACCTGAGTCTGCTAAACCTGTTTTGTTCCAGGTGCGCGATTATCTCCAGACACATTTCGCTCATTTACAATATCGCTCCTTCAAACAGATGGGGCTACCTATCGGCAGCGGCATGGTTGAAAGCACCTGCAAGTGGTTGATTCAACAACGTTTCAAAGGTGTGGGCATGCGTTGGAGTCAGGCTGGGTTTAATCATTTGTTGCATCTACGTCTTGCTTGGGCAAATCATCGATTTGATGCTTTATTTGCTAACCACTCATTCGCACCGACCCTGTACTCCCCCAACCATTAGATGCGCCCAAGGGCAAGGTAGTACAGTCCGATTTGTAAGTCGATTTCGTCAGCAGAGGATAGCTTGACTTATGCGCGTAGATTTGTAGTCAATCAGTTCCAGCCCATCGTCCAGGTAGTCGAGGCGGTCGTAACGCCCTGTGAGCGCAAACTCTAAACTCGCCACCTGCAAGCTTGCCTGAATTTTGCCTTCTACTGCCAAGGGTTTGTGAATCGCAGTTTTAGAGGCGATGAAGTTCTGGTAGTAGGTTTCTAAAATTTGCTTGCCATCCTCAGCCTGGGCAGGACTCAAACTAGTTGAGCGTTGCCTCCAGCAATCCAGCATCCAATCCATCCTGGGTAAAGGCTCTTGGTAGTGCCAATTACCATAAACCAGGGCGAGGGTTTGGTGAAGTGCTGTTCCCAATGCTGCCGAGCCAAAGAACGCATTGTTTTTCAGTCCTAACTCGTACCTGAACTGATATGCCTGCGGACAGCGATGGTAGGTTTGCAACTTGGTGGCTGAAATTTGGTAAGCCATGAGCTGGAGGTATGAAAAGCAGCTTTTGGGTCATCTTACATTGTTTTCTGCTGCCATTGAAATTATCAGACAGCAAAACCCAAGGCTAAAGGGTTAAGCAGTGCCGAGTTTTGGAGATATTTTAGCAGTAGCGATCGTGGTGAGCGATCGCCATCATCAGCAGATGAAGGTCGAGCGGCGATCGATTACCAGGTTTGATTAATTAATGTTTAGTGTCAGTCATCTGACTTAAGGCGCGTTATAAAGAGCGCAGCAGAATAAATAGTTATGTTGGGTTAACACATAATTGCAGGAGAGCAGAAGATGTCTAATTCAAGTATTGCAAAAGGTAGCTGTTTATGCGGAGCGGTAAGCCTTTCTACAACCAGCATCGATCGTCATATAGCAGCGTGTCATTGTAGTATGTGTCGTAAATGGGGTGGAGGAGCTTTGTTAGCAGTTGAGTGTGGCAGCGATGTCAGCTTTAAGGGTGAAGAAAATATCGGAATTTATCAATCTTCAGAATGGGCGGAACGTGGATTCTGTAACAAGTGCGGTAGCCATTTATTTTATAGATTGAAACAGAATCACCAATACTATATACCAGCAGGGATTTTTGATAATGATGAAGGTCTTGTGTTCGAGCATCAGGTTTTTATCGACGAAAAACCAGCTTATTACTCCTTTGCCAATGAAACTAAGAACATGACAGGGGCAGAGTTATTTGCACAGTTTGCACCTCCATCGTCCCAGTCATGATTTTGGTTCAAAAAGCTGCAATGAATCTACGCCATCGCTCGTGAGTAGTTAATGACAAGTTTTCGATCGTTGTAACTAACACGTATGCGCGGCGAGCAATTGCTAAACAGATTATTAGAGCTGGACTTCGTGCAGCCGATACTCTAAAAATCGGCGTTCGCTGTCATTGGTGACCAGTGTTAGCGCCCGCGTGTAGCTGTGGGCAGCTGGCTCTAAGGCTCCGACACGTCGCAGCAGATCGGCACGGGTGGCGTGGAACAGGTGATAGCTGTCGAGTTGGGTGGCAAGCGCATCGACCAGTTCGATCGCCGCTGAAGCTCCTTCTACCATAGCGATCGCCACTGCCCGATTCAGCGACACGATCGGCGAAGGCTGCAAGCGTTGGAGCAAATCGTAGAGTCGCACGATCTGCGCCCAATCTGTTTCTTCGGCTCGCGCCGCTTGACAATGAAGTGCCGCGATCGCCGCTTGCAATGCAAACACACCCGTGCCGCCGCGCAATGCCTCTTCCACCAATGGCAACGCCTGGGCAATCTGTTGTCGATCCCAGCGTTGACGATCTTGATCTTCGAGCAGCACCAGATCGCCTGCTTCGTCCAACCGAGCATCGCGCCGCGAGTCATGCAACAACATCAGCGCCACCAGTGCCGTGACTTCTGAGGGCGGTTGCGGTAACATCAGCGTCCGCACCAGTTGCCCCAACCGAATTGCTTCCGCGCAGAGGTCAGCCCTCACCATTACCTCGCCTTTGGTCGCCGCGTAGCCTTCATTAAAAATGAGATAAATCGTCGTCAGCACCGCATCTACCCGTGGGGATAGATCGCTAATATCTGGCACCTTGTAGGGAATCCCTGCATCCCGAATCTTGCGCTTGGCACGCACCAGCCGTTGTGCCATTGTCGCTGTGGGTACGAGAAACGCGCGGGCAATTTCGTCTGTTTCCAGTCCACCCAACATTCGCAGCGTCAGAGCAACCTGAGCCTCGATCGCCAGTGCTGGGTGGCAGCAGGTGAAGATCAGTCTTAGTCGATCGTCTGGAATTTCTTCACTGTCGTAGGTCGGTTCCTCGCTGGTGGGAATTAACCCAGATGCGGCATACCATTCCAGTTTCTCGGTCAGCCGCGTCCGGCGGCGGAGGCGATCGATCGCTTTGTACCGAGCTGTTTTGATCATCCAGGCACGGGGAAGAGCGGGAATGCCACTGGAGTGCCACTGACTCGCGGCGGCTGTAAATGCTTCCTGTGCTGCTTCTTCGGCTATGTCAAAATCACCAACCAGCCGGATTAACGTGGCGACGATCCGCCCCCACTCAGCCCGATAAACGGCGGCGATCGCTTGAGATACATCTGCTGACTTTGCGTTTGGAGCCATATCCGATCCAAAAAATTTTTGCGCTAGGTGTCGATTTGAGCAGTTACCGTTCGACTTACTTATAAAGGGAAAAACGCAGGTAGATCGCACTCGGATCTGATGATAAAAAATTTTTGCGCTAGGTGTCGATTTGAGCGATCGCCGTTCGACTAACTTACAAAGGGAAAAACGGAGGCAACCTGATGAAATACCTACTGCTAATTTACATGGAAGAAGATGCCTTGAGCGAAACCGAGCGGCAGCATTGTTATGTAGAATCGGCACAGTTGGCGCAGCAGCTCAACTCGAAGGGACAGTATCTCGCCACCGCCCCACTCCACCCTGTTGCAACAGCCACTAGCGTTCGAGTGCGTGACGGCAAGCCGCTGGTGACCGACGGACCCTTTGCAGAAACCCGCGAACAATTGGGTGGGTTTTTCCTGATTAATGCCCAAGATCTCGACGAAGCGATCGCGATTGCCAGTCAAATCCCAGGTGCGCGAGTCGGCACTGTTGAAATCCGTCCCGTAATTGAAGTCGCAGGCTTGCCAGAGAGTTAGCGTCTGCTAGTTTCAGCTCGCCCCAGTTTTGCCAATAGCTCCGCTCCAACTGTCCAGAACCTTGACCCCACTAACTGAAAACCCAAGGAGATACTTCACATGCGATTTATGTTGCTCATGATTCCTAAAGGCTACGAGAGTGCGGCTCCAGGAGCTATGCCCGATGCCAAAGCGGTGGAAGCCATGATGAAATACAACGAATCACTTGCATCTGCTGGCGTACTGCTTACACTTGATGGGCTTCACCCGCCTTCAATGGGTGCGCGGGTGACATTCAATGGAGGAAATCCAAAAGTGACCCAAGGGGTTCTCCCAGATGTAAAAGAGGTGCTGGGTGGCTACTGGATGATTCAAGTGGACTCGAAAGAGGAAGCGATTGAATGGGCTTCTCGCTGTCCTGCTTCAGACGACGAGACGATCGAAATCCGTCAAGTGCAGGAATTTGATGATTTCCCTGCGGAGATTCAGCAAACTGTAGACCAGTTTCCAGAAATGTCAGCTTCAAATACCACAACAGCAACAGGAAGCACCCAGACAACCAATGAAGCTCAAATTCGCCAACTGATTGCCGAGCAACAGCGTGCCATTTGCACGAAAGACGTAGAGCGGATCGTGTCTCGCTATGCTAATGAGGTGATTCTCTTTGATGTCAAACCTCCATTCCAAACCAAAGGTAAAGACGCGGTGCGTCAATTATGGCAAGACTGTTTGCCTTACTTTCCAGACGCTTTCGAGATGGAAACCCGCGACCTCACCATTACCGTTAATGACAACTTAGCTACTGCACACTGGCTATTTCGCTTTAAGGGGGAACAAGACCATCCCGCCATGCAAACGTGGATGCGCGCCACCGCTGTTTGCCAGAAAGAGCGGGACGACTGGCAGATTTTACACGAACACATCTCGGTGCCATTTCATCTAGAGACTTCTCAAGCAGTCTTCACCCTCAACCCATAGAAATTTTATCGGGGCGGGTTGGGAGTAGCAATTGAACGCTGCAAAGCGATATAAACCCACCCCTACAAGAACGACATCGATCTGGACTAAAAGGAGTACACCATGAAAATCAATTCCTATCTCACGTTCAACGGCAATTGTGAAGCAGCTTTCAAGTTCTATCAGCAATGTCTCGGCGGCGAAATTACCATGATGCTAACTCACGGGGAAGCACCCTCGGCAGAGCATGTCTCCCCTGAATGGCACGACAAAATTATGCACGCTTGCCTCGAAGTGGGCGATCGCCTCCTGATGGGGTCTGACAGTCCGCCTGAGTATTTTGAAACACCCCAAGGCTTCTACGTGCAGATTAGCGTTGCCGAACCAGCCGAGGCAGAACGAATTTTTCACGCTCTAGCAGAAAATGGCAAGGTGAAGATGCCGCTCGAACAAACATTTTGGTCTGCCCGCTTTGGGATGTTGATTGACCAGTTCGGCACGCCGTGGATGGTCAACTGCGAGCAGACGACTTGAACCTTCGCCATCTCCCTTAAGCTGACAGTGGCTAAACTCAAACGCTACATCGACGGAGATTCACAAATGAAGAAGACATACGTTGGAAGCTGTCACTGTGGTGCAGTTCGCTATGAAGCAGATATCGATCTGAGCCAAGGTACTTTCAAATGCAATTGCTCGATCTGCACTAAGACGAGAACCTGGCTCACCACAGTCAAACCAGATGCTTTTCGGCTACTTGCAGGCAAGACTGAATTAACTGAGTATCAGTTCAACACGCAGACTATTCACCATTTATTCTGCAAACACTGTGGGGTGCGATCGTTTGGATGGGGGGATACGCCAGAAGGCGGCAAGTTCTATGCCGTTCATGTCGCCTGCCTCAATAATGTGGATATTGACGAACTCGTGGGTGCGCCGATTACTTATATCGATGGGCGTAACGATAATTTTCAGTCCCCGCCGACCGAGACGCGACACCTTTAAGCCAACTTCAATGTGTTTCGGATCTCTTTCTTAAGCAAAGAGCTTGTCAAGCAGCAGAGGAAAAATAATAGTATTTATGTACTATTTTAAGCTTTGAATTTCCATCGTTTCGCGCGATCGCATTTCCTAAGAATTCAACAAAAGGAGCTAAAACAATGGAGACCACCAAAACCCAACAGGACTCAACCATGAATACAGAACCACAAAAGGAACATCTGTGGCTGCAAAAACTCGTCGGGGAGTGGACGTATGAGATTGAGGTCAAGATGGGAGCGGATCGACCTGCCGAAAAATCGACGGGAACTGAGAGCGTGCGATCGCGGGCGCGGACTCTGGATTTTAGCTGAAGCACAGGGCGAGATGCCTGGCTGCGGTCGCGCTACCACTCTGATGACTCTCGGCTATGACCCGCAGCAGCAGCGGTACGTGGGGACGTGGATCGGGTCGATGATGACCTATCTGTGGGTGTACGACGGCGAATTGGACGCGGCCCAAAGGGTGCTAACGCTCAACTCCGACGGACCGGCGATGACTAGCAACGAGAAGATGGCAAAGTACAGAGACGCGATCGAGTTCAAGAGCGACGATCGCCGAGTCATGACCTCGCATGTGTTAGGTGATGACGGGCAATGGCATCACTTCATGACCGTAAACTATTGGCGGAAACAATAACAGAAAGCCAAGCTTGAACCGAGACTAGCAACGGTACGACCAGAAGCATAGTACTTGCTTCCCGCTCCGTTGCTGATTTCGAGGGAGTGGTGATGAGTAACTTGAGGGCGATTAGCATTGACGTATAGATTTGGACGATGCCACAAGTAGTTGCCCAGTTGATTCCATTTGAGCAAGACCGCGATCGTGCTGCCTACAACCTCGAGTATGCTCAATTGATATGTTGACAGTCGCTAATACCGCCAGATGAGTCGCGCTCCAAACGCTATACTGCTATGACAATAGCACTTATATTGTCGGAGCTGACATAGCTCGTATTTTGGCGAAAACATTTGGTGTTTACCTCAGTAGAGTGTGTGATGCTGCGATCGCGCACTTAATAGCTTTATAACAAGATCGCTCGATCGCTTTGGTAAACTTAACATCTAGTTTTTTACCTGGTTGTATACCAAGTCTATTAGCACTGCCTGCTGGTAGCTCTAAGACGTAGCTGACTGGTTTGACGGAATCGTAAATCGGGCAACTTTTCCATCGCGGACAGGGAGGAGCATTTTTGACTAAGGACGCAACTATACCATTCCGAATGAAAATGATATCCAGTGGCACTAACACATCTTTCATCCACAGTTTGACTGGTTTGGGTTTGCTGACCACAAAAAGCATACCGCGATCTAGCGGTAGGGAGGAGCGAGACCTCAGACCAGCAACCACTTGTTCTGGCGTTCGTGCCACCTCAAGTGAGATCTTTCGCGCTAGCATCGGCAGGTGAGCTTCGATGGGTAGTTGTTGTGCTGGGGGAGGAATCAAGGCAAAAGCAACCGGAACGACAGCAACGAGAATACCTGCGACTGGTCCAATACAGTTGAGAATTTTCAGGTAAATTTCATCGGCGCTGCACTTGCCTACCTGACGGGAGCTGTGGCTAGCAGCAGAGTTTTCTTTCATAGCGTTTAAAGATTGAGAAGCAAATCGCGATCGCCCTTGTAGCACGTACTGCGAATATCCGCGATGCATCGGGAGCGAGTGCTGAGGAGAATCGGTGCTACCTAAAGATCTCGACATTACCGTTGGCATAAATACTGTCGTCAGTAGGAGAAGAAGGAAGTCCTTGAATATCTGCTTTGTTACGCATGGACTCTACTCTGTCTGCTTCCCTAATCGCCAAAGGATTCATCTGCTTGCGCTCGGACAGCAGTGCTTCAACTGTGAGTTCTAGTTGAGGTTGACAATTCTGATTGATTTCACCACTGGCTAGCATTTCGTAGAAAGTAGTGGCTGCTGCTCTTTCTACAATTGTCTGGATTTCTGCACCCACGCATCTATTTGTTGCTTTGAGCAGTCGCCGCCATTCGGCTTCAGTAAAGGGATCGCCACCATTGCGGAAGCGGCAATCGAATCGGGCAGCGTGCAGCTTGAAAATAGCGTGGCGTTCGCCGTTGTTGGGCAAGTCTACTTTGTAGATATAGTCGAATCTGCCAGCACGGGTAAGTTCTGGGGGCAACCATTCCATGCGGTTGACGCTAGCAATGACCACCACATCACTCGTGCGCTCTTGCATCCAAGTCAACAGCTGACCTGCTAGCCGTCTCGATAGGTCGTCGTCTCCGGCAAATCCCTTATCTAGGTCGTCGAAGTAGACAACGATTTGGTTGAGGCGATCGGCAAGCTTGAGCAACTTTTGCAACTTAACTTCGGCGCGATCGCCCTCACTTCTGAAATTTCCCCAATCAACCAAGACTAGCGGTACTCCCATAATTTGAGCGCAGACTTTTGCTGCATGAGATTTACCAGTCCCAGGTGGTCCGACAAACATCACACCTTTTGGCACTTTCAAGTTATACTGTCTAGCTGCTGGCGATAGCAAAACTTTGAACTTTTGAAATGCTTCTTGCATCAGTTCCAATCCTCCAAGCTTGACTTTTGGAGGTGGAACGAACTCGACATTATAAAGTTTGTTCAATAAATCTATTTTATATTCGAGTAGTTGTTTAGTTGCTTGTTTGACAATTTGTTCTCTGGTACTTGCAGTTAGCTCTAAGTTAAATTCTTTGTTTAAAGATGCTAAACCACGTATTATATCCGATGCGTACAATCCTATACCTGCTCTAGCAATCTCTGACCAATCTTTTTTTTCTAAACTGACTGGAAAGAATTGGCTATGCCTGAGTACGCTTATAATCTCGTCAATCTCAGGTAACTCATGAGAAATTGTGGGGATTTCGCCTACTATGTCTTTAGAAAGGCTAGCGGAATCTCCTAACAGTACTAGAGTTTTCCTTGCTCTATCGTTATAAAGCTTTAGGTTTAACAGAGATGATTTTAGCCATTCTGACATCAATAAAAAATCTGTGTGTTTCGCCACATTCTCCGATTGCAGCCAAGGATAAATGTTTTCAACGACTAATATTCCATTTTCTAACTGCGTTTGCCAAAAATAAAAAACATTTGCATACTCTTCTCTTTTTTGCCCAGTAATAATAGGCTGATAACCATCAAAATTCTGAGTAGCTAGATTTCCCTCAACAGAAATGCTAATTTTCTTAACTGCACTTTCTCCCAAATTCCACAGATAGCAGTTTTTACCTAGTTTGTGACAAATTTGAGCAGCACCTAGAAAAAAGCGCAGCCGTTCCTGAAATGGTGACTCGCAAGCAACAAGTGGACTATTGTTGATGATATGCTCTTCAAGAGCGTGAAATATATTCGACTGCATGTAAGGAAAGGTTAACTATTGTAATTTTATTCAAATCGTAGATTAACTGGCGCAATATAGGCATCTAACAAGTTTTCGATCTTTTTGCTGCATTTATATCAGAAGAATGCTATAGAAAAAGTCAATGCCATAGCAACACTCTCTATTCTGGATACAGAAAGTATGACTTCCCCTAACTGCGAGGGGAAGTTTTCAACCTCTAACTTTGGGAGTATTTGACTTTAGTACGAGAGGATTGAAATTTGAAGCGCACTTGTTTTCCAATTTGAATCTCAGCAAAGCTGCTGACATCTCTCCCAGATTTATGAGCATCAAGAATAGCTTGAAGATCTAGTCTAGATTTTAATTCTTGCACTCGAAATTCATCTGGAAGCTGGGGATGATCGGCAGCTACTTTAGGTATAACTTTGGGGTGATTATCCCTAATTTCAATTTCTCTTTCTTTACCGATATTGCGTTTTGGAATTAATCCTCGCTCGTGCAACCACAGCAGTCCTTGCTTGATACCTGCTAACTGAGCTTCCTTTCTGGCAATGAATTGTTCGTGTAGCTCTATAACTGCAACCAGGCGTTTTTTGGCAGTATCAATTTCAACTTTTAGATAATCTACTATCCAAGCAACGTTGTCAATTTTGGATTCAGTTGCTTCTTGAACTTGCCACAGTTGTTTGACTAAGTTTTCGACGTTTTCAGCTCCTGACTCTGAAGCGTCTTCTATCTTGTTACACAACAAAGCAGCTTCTACGGATAGCTCTCGAAGCGATCGCGCGGTAATATCTTTGGGTTTTGTATCTACCCGATCTGTATTATTTGTCTTATCTTGTTTCATAAGATTTCCAAGCTGGTATTATCTATCTACCTGTATCGATCTGCGTTGATATTTGTAGGGATTTTTCATCAGTGCCGATCGAACAATTTTCTTAGTAAGTAGCTAGGCAGATTTAAACATAAAACGTTCCAGTGTCCATCCCCCTTGTTGACTTCGATTCTCCATGCCCTCAATCATGGCATTCGCTAAATCATACTCGTTATCAAAAATCCTTCCGGCTATTTCATGGGTTTTGAGTTGATGCCACTGCGCTTCAATCAGATTCATATGTGAACTGTATTGGGGGAGAAAAAAGAGATATAGCCCTTTCGACTGCCACTGCTGCCAGTGCTCACGGGCAAGATGACTGGTATGAGCCGAACCATTATCTTGCACCACGACTGTGAGCCGTCCGGTTTGTAGCAATGTCTGCTCACTCTTTTGGGCAAGGAGCGTTCATCACTTTAACATAGCGTTCCTTGTGGAAACTGCCTTGTACCAGAGCATAGTCAAACGACTGCTCTGGTTGCCATATCCCTAGAATACTAATGCGGTCTCCATAGGATTTGACCTGCTCTTCGGTGTTTCTGCTCTCCAATGCGAGAGTAACTATAACTCAGATCTTGCAGCATTCTCGATAAGCAAGAATGGGTAAAGGTTTGAGGATAATTTCAAAATCGAATTGTGCAGCAATGTCAGCATTGACTCGGATGAACCGCAGCAATTGTAACCACAGAACCGAGGGAAACAGTACAGTTAATGCCAAATCACTGGCAGCTTTCCAATCCAGGACAGGAGGTAGTGACCATTGGTCAATCCAATGCGCCAATAGATAGGCAATTAGCGCTCTTGATGAGCCAGCGATAGACACCAAGTTTCGTAGTTTGCCCAAAGCGATGCAGCCCAAAACGATGTTTGCTCGTTTTGAAAAAGCCCTCAATGCAAGAGCGCTTACGTCCTAGCCGCACCAGATAAATGCCAGAGTAAGGATGGGTAGAAACGACAAAGCGCAGTTCTCGCTTGCCTTCGGCTCGTTTGAGCCAGAACCAGGACACCGTCAGTGGCTGTGTGTCTCCCGCTAAATACACCTGTTGTCCACGGTTGGCATGGCGATACAGTTGCTTTAGATGACGACCGTCCTGCATTTTGCGATTGCAGCGCATCCCCACGACTGCTCGCCACGACTGCTTTCGCACTGCTTTGAGAAACTCTACGGTGCCAAACTCCGTATCTGCCTGTACAATGACCACCCTGCCCTGACTCAACTGGGTTGGAACCGTTGCCAACAACTTGCAGGCTAATTGTACTGGGCGCTTGATAGCCTTTGCCCCGCCAGACCCGAAAGCTCCAAGGCACTCGCCACTCACCCACCACCAGGTACAATACTACTAAATGTAATCCCCGCTTACCGTTAAGTATTCTCACCCAGGGGTCAGGTGCCTTGGGGTCATTCGTCGGCGTACTCAACTGCAAAAACTTGCCGCACTTTTCGAATGTCGTTAGATCGATCAACACTCGCAAAGGAGTGCTTGGATGAGGGGGATGAGCGGTCACTTGCTGCAACACCATTTGACGAGTCGTGCGAATCACGCTACGAGTAGACCAATTGTAGTGATTCAAAAATCGACTCAATGAAGAAGCGGATTTCACCTGGGTGTGCTGGGGTAAAGGATATCCTTGAGCTTCAAGAAACAGCCCGAACAGGGCGTTTAGACTGGCTTTCTGGTATGTGCTAGGCATTAAGCAAAGAAGGCTATAGACTAGCCCTTGGGCGTATTCGACGATGGTTTCCATAATCGTCAACTCAAATTATTCCTACGCCCTTTCTTCCAGATTTTGGCTCTTTTGGCAACCCTTTATTGAGAATGGTGCAAGATCTCAGATAACTGACTGGACTTTCCAGACAACATCCCGATTCGTCAAGATACTTCAGGTCAATGTACCCTTCACAGGCAGCTAGTTGGAGTGTGTCTAAGTCGGCTTGCTTGAGTGCTTTGTACTCAGGATCTTGTCTGCCCCGTTGCGAGTGTCGAGTCCGCTTCCAACTAAAGCCCTTTTTTTTAGAATGCGGCGAATCCGGTCAGCACTTAGGTTTACCTGTCGTTCTTGCTCTAGCTTCTGGGCTAGCTGTTGACTATTATAGGTTCTGGCTTCTTGCTCTAGGCATTGTTCTAGGTAGGCCATGTCTGCTTCTTGCCATTTGGCTTTAGCTCCTCGTCCACTAGCATCCCATAATCCACCTAACCCTTGCTGCTGCCAACGGCGGATGGTTTCGCGCACTGTCTGCTCTTGGCACTCAAAAATTTCGGCAATCGCTGGCACTACCCATCCTTGAGCATTGAGTCGAAGCATTTGTGCTCGATCTCGGGTACGTTGAGCAACGGTTTTGGCAACCCGAAGTTCACTCAACGTCCGGTCTTCTGACTCTGTCAAAACGATACGTAAAGGAGCAGGCATGAGTGGTCAAAATCAGCAAGTTTTTGGCTTTTCTCTATCTTACGTTTAATTATGCCCTACTACTTATTGGCTGTAGGTAAGGTGATAGTAATCGTGTCGTTCTAGCGCCTTTTTTGCTTCAATTTCTAAGCAAGCTATTTCTTCAGTAGATGTAGTTTGTGTTTCTTGTTCTGCTGGTGAATCAGCCACTGTCTGAGTTTTGAGTGTTTCTCTAGAATTGGATAGCTGCGTCGTCATAGCTGCACTGCACGAAAATTAACATCAGTGCAATAGGTGCAAAGCACTTGTACGTTGTTTCTAAAGTGTTGGCAGTAGTTGAGGAGATACTAACGAATTTAGGAGCAAGATTTTGTCACGCCTTATCCATAAATATCTGTTTGTGTGTCAGTCATAAATAAAAAACTTGTAACTTGCCATTTTCGAGATCCGTGGTGCAGAAGGGCGAAGCTTTTAAACACGGACAGCACTCAAAGAACGCGATCGCAATGCTCGTTTGACCAAAACTATCTCTGTATGGCAGAGGTAACATACAAACCTTGATGAAATTTAAGCACAACGCATAAAGAGTGAATTTAAGCAGTTGCCATGACTGCTAAACCAGCTCACCTTAATTTAAGGTGAGCGACCGGAGACCGAAGCAACACCCGATCGAGGCATTGCAGTATATCCAACCTCTGCTCCACAGAGCCTTTCAAGTTAAACTGTGAATTAGGGAATGTTAGTTACTTTAGTAGCAATGCCATATTAATTCCTTGACTTGGAAAGACGCAATATGACTGTGACTACTGCTAAGTGGGCGCTAGAAGACTATCATCGCATGATTGAAGTCGGTCTGTTAGAAGGTCGCCATGTTGAGCTATTAAACGGAGAGATCGTTGAAATGCCTCCAGAGGGTCCGGAACACGCCCAGCAAAGTACTGATACAGCTGATTACTTAAGGAGATTGCTAGGCGACCAAGCCCTAGTGCGCGATGCCAAACCAGTGACGTTGCCTAACAGCCGTTCGGAGCCAGAACCTGACTTGGCGCTCGTGCAACCACTCCGCGCCCTTTACCACACCCGTCATCCGTATCCTGAAAATATTTTTTGGCTAGTTGAGTATGCTAACACAAGCCTCAACAAAGATTTAGATGCCAAGCGAAAAACTTACGCTTGGGCAGAGATTCAAGAATACTGGGTTGTGGACTTGAAGCATCGACAGCTCAAGGTGTTTCGCACACCTTGCGAGGGTGACTACACGTCAGAAGAAACTCTCACAGTGGGAGAAATTAGTCCAGTAGCATTTCCTGACGTTATAATTTCAGTACATTTATTGTTCGGCGGCGGCAACCCTGTAGCAGACCCTCTCGTCTAATCCACGACATCTTCGGATCGGCGCAAAGGTTAGTTCCCTTTTGTATAGCATTCGCGGCTGAGCGGCAGCCCTAGGTGAACGTTCTTCGACTTGGAGGAACTTCGTATGACAAGCGACGATCGCAGCAATAAAGTGGAGACAGGCATGGTGCCGGAAGTCGCTAACTCTGGGATCGTGCGACCGCCTTTTGTCTACCTGGGCGCGATCGCCTTAGGTCTGTTGTTGCATTTCGCGCGGTCAGTTCCGCTCGTGCCTCGTGCCGTGAGCAGGCCACTCGGAGGCATTGTAGTGCTTGTCGCCGTCGCTCTGTTCCTCTGGGCTGTTCGCACGTTTGGGACCGCTGGCACGCCCGTTCCAGGCAATCGTCCCACCACCACGATCGTACACACGGGTCCCTATAGATACAGCCGCAATCCCATCTATCTGTCTTTCTCGCTGCTCCAGCTCGGTGTCGCATTCTGGGTTAACAGTCTTTGGCTACTCGTTACCCTCATGCCAGCGGTAGCGCTGATGTCGTTCGTGGTCATCCCGCGAGAGGAGCACTACCTGGAAACCCGCTTCCCGTCGGACTACTTACCCTATAAGACTTCTGTGCGTCGCTGGCTATAGACAGCCGCCGAGCAAGGGCATGGAGCTGACACGCAGGAGCGCACATCTCATCGCTGGTGTGCTTGTACGCGATCGCAACATTTGTCGTAAACTGCTTCCATTACACTCATTTGTCGTAAACTGCTTCCATTGCACTTAACACTTGCTTTTGCCTTGGGGTGAACCAAGGTCGGCGGCAGAGAAATTCGATTTGTGCCTCATCAATCGGATCTAGCTGACACTCCATCAGTCGCTCAATGCGCTCGTAAATTTCCTTAATTTCTGCTTGAGTCTGTCGCGAATCAATCGGTTTCATATTTTCCTGTTTCACTTCCAAAGCTCCGTTGGGTCGTGCATCAGGAAAGTGTGGAATTGATATTATACAGGTGAAGAAAATCACTCCTGTTCTAAGAAGCAATGCCTTGTCCCCTATGCAGTCACGATAAGACTTATAAACACGGTAAAACGAGTAAGGGTAGCCAACGACTACCGTTGTCCCAACTGCAAGCAAACATTCACCGATACTTTTGACACGATTTACTATCGGCGGCAAGTAAGTCAGGAGGAAGTACGGATAGTCTTGCAGTCGCATTGCGAAGGAACTAGTTTACGTGGTATTAGTCGCAAAGCGCGGACTGTCCTACAACACTGGAGTCAGCTTGATTCGAGCTGCCAGTCAAAAAGCACAACTAGTTCACAATGGCGAAGTCTCTTCTGTTGATACGGATGCCATCGCTGCCGACGCTTAGGTGGTCATTTGTCCAAAAAAACAAAAGCACTGCCTACCTGAAGAACTGGAAGCCGGAGACTGTTGGATAGCTTTGAGTTTAGCCCAGTTAAATGGCTTAATTTTATGTGGTCGGGTAGGCAAGCGTACCGACTCCTTAGCAATTGAGTTAGTGACTAGTACCCAAGGCAGGACTGATTGTAAGGAATGGCATACCGATGGCTGGTCAGGGTATGAGCGAGTGTTGTGCATAGACGATGAAGTAGAGCACTACATTGGTAAAATTTTGACACAACGATTAGAGCGTACTAATGGTTCCCTTCGGCAACAGACAGGGCGTTGGCATCGACGACAAAACAAATTTGGCAAGGTTTGGGAGCAGACAAAAGTCACATTGCGTTTGGTCATCAGCTACTTTAATTGGATTTGGGTGCATTCTCGTTTAGGAACCACAGCCGCGTGAGCGTGCAGACTTAACCTCACAATCTTGGACTTGGCAAGATATTGCAACTTATTCCACGCTTTGCTGAGGCACTATCATTATATTACAGTTGTAGATAAATAGAAGAATGAATTCGCTTTTGGTAATGGTAGTAACGAGCAGTAGCTTGATGAGATCTGCGCCAATAAGACCAACGCAAAACGTGTTCAAGACACCAGAATGTGGGAAACAAGAATCGAGATACCCACCGCTTCATCTCCCAGATACTTAGTCGGACAATAAACCTCGTGCCGCTTTGAACGCAGTTAGACTGCCAGTTGTTACTAGAGGTAAAGGGGGGGTAGAGGAGTGAATAGCAGGCTCACAAGAGTGTCGTAAGACGGTGAGAAATATTTGAGCAGCCAGGACGAGGGTGATGTGTCGATGCCAACCATGCCAGGAACGAACTTCGTACTCTCCTAAACCTAGCTGGTCTTTAGCAAATTTAAAGCACTCCTCAATCCGCCACCTTTGCCCGGCGATTTGAACCATCGTTTCTAGGGTAGTATCGCTCTTAGCAAATACTTGATAGTAGCTGACGCGAGGATCTTCAGGGTGTTCTAGAGAGCGGCGGAACAATAACCAACGTTGAAAACCATCTGATCTGTCACAATTAACTGGCACTTTCGCCCAGTCATAGTATCTTTCTCCCTTACTGCCAGCTCCACAGCTAAGACGTTGCCACAGCTGGCTGTCCGGCTGAGGTAACAGTTCTTGGGCTTGATAACGTTGCCAGCCAATAACTACAGGCTGCTTCTTGCTGACCGTGAGTATATACGGTTGTTTAGCAGTCTTTTCCAGCCACCACCACAATGAACCATCGTTGCCATAAACCTCATCAGCAACAAACCAGGCGGGACGTATTCCGTCTTTAAAAGCTGATTCCAACATCTGTTGTGCTAGTTGAGGTTTAGTCGCAAATGTGATTGATTTTGGAACTGCTCCCTTCTTACGTTTGCTTTGATCTTCACTCCATGTGCGCGGTAGATACAAACGGCGATCGATCAACGTATGTCCTTTGTCGCTAATGTAGGACATGAACACACCTACCTGGCAATTCTCCAAATGTCCAGTTGTGCCATAATACTGCACCTGTACGCCTACTGACTGCTCTCCTTGCTTCAGAAAACCTGTTTCATCAATTGCCAAAATATCTGTTTCACTCTTCAAATGCTCCACTGCATACTTTCTAATTTCTGCACACACTGCGTCCGCGTTCCACTGCGCCCGTCCTAGTAAATGTTGGAAGCGATAGGGATTGCTATACCCTACCTGTTCTGCCATTTGCCATCCATTCTTCCGCTCAACTGGGCTTAGTAGTGCCTGGATATAGTCATACGCTGCAAGACGTGCTTCAGAACGAGCGAAGTGCTTTCCCAGTTTTTGCTGAAACGCTTTCAATCTACTGCTCCATTGGGAGAGCGCTTCTAATGCAACACCTGTTAAAAACACGTTGGATGTATCAAGCATTGCTAAACTGTATTTCCTTACAAATCTAGTTTAGCTTATCTACAACTGTAATACATTAAATCTTATCCTAATGGGACTTTAAAACTTTCTAAGCCCAAATATAGCCGAACTTAGCTCTGTGAGAGGCAAATACATCAACATGCTCATTAAGTCAGCGGACCAAACGAAACTCGACTGCGGTGCGGAATGCCTCCAATGCTTCGGCAAAGGTTTGTAAGGGTTTGGTTGCCCAACGTCTGCGGAATCCGCCGGTCAACTGATGCCAAAGGATGAAGGTGTAAGCGATGAACACTAAAACCCAATGACGCTTCATACTCAGAGCATCCCGAACTTGATACTCACTCAAACCCAACCAGCCCTTGGCTTCTCGATAGAAGACCTCCACCCAGTTGCGAGCAGAATATGTTTGAGCTACCCAAGCCGCACTGACTTGGTTGTCAGAGGCATTGGTGAGAAAGTAATCCACCTCCGTCGCTTGCTCGAAACTAGAGGCATTGAGTTGAATCGCCAGCCAGCGAGTGCCTTCGAGCTTCGGAACGTGAACTGGTAACAGCGCCACCCAAACTGTCCGGGGCTGCTCCAGATTGAGTTGCACAGGTGTGAACTGCTCCACTGCCAAGGTTTGAGCAATAGCTTCTAATCCCTGCTTACGAGCAGACTCATCACCTGATGTTTGAGCAGTAACTTGGCGGTTTTTGGCGATTGCTGCCACGTAAGTTAGGTTTCTCGACTCCAACTGCTTGAGAAAAGGCGTGTTATTACCGTAGCCTGCATCAATTACAGTCACACCCGGTCGATAACCGCGCTTCAAGCATTGGTCAACCAAGTCTAGAGCCAGGTCAGGTTTTTTCTGGAAGTTGGGGTCTGCCTTGCCTTGCTCGAATAAACTTGCGTGTTGATAGAGTGCAACATCTAACGGCAGACGTCGCACTCCATCATACAAGTAGGTAGTCAGCAGCACAATACCATTGTCAGTCTTGCCAATCTCCCCAATGTACTGCCGTCCTACCCCATCAGTAGCCGCACCACTTTTGCGATGTCCCGAATCATCTACAATCAATGTGAAACCTTGACTCGGGGTCGTCTGGCGACACTGGTGCATCACCTCCAACCGCCGATTATTTAGCTTGACTTCATCCCAAGGGGCATTGTTGAGAAAATGTCTGAGGCTGTTGTAGGAGCCATCTACTGTATTTGTGACCAGTTGGCTCAGGTTTTTGCGCTGACTCTCACCCAGCAGTCCCCCTAGATAAACACGAAATTCCTGCCGCTGCTTCTGACGCGAAAATACATCATCAAACCGACGACACCAGTTCTCAAAGCACTGCGGCATCGCTGCTGGTACTTGATCTTTCACCTTACGTTGCTCCTGTCGAGACTGACGTAAAACGCAACTCCTACCCGCATTCTAGCTCAATTTGCTCCATCTTTCTTACAAAGTCCCACTAACTACCAAAGCCTACGTTCTTACGGCACTATCGCCGCCTGATTCTGTCCGAAGTATTGTTACATCAGACATTTGAAATAACAGCGGCTCAACCTCCACCAACTGATTTAATTTCGGGACTGCTCGTTCTACTGATGCAGACGTTGAGACTCCCTGCAACAGCGAACCCACCTTGTTCAAGGCACGGCGAGGAGAGCAATTAGATTTGTAACTGCTAGATTCTAGAGTCAAGCTGCTGTCGCGTTGAACTTTTACCTGTAGTTCTGGTGCAGAGATTGGAGCTTTCAGCAACACTGGAGCTAGCTTTTCAAGCGTGCGTCGCGGGTAGCGAATAAACCGATAGCTACCGACGAAATATTTAGCCCGTTGCGGAGAATCTGCGATCGCCTGGGGAGGAATCGTCGCTTGCTGCACCGGATAATAGCGATCGAGAAATTGGCTGACGAGTTGTTCGCGCAGTTCATCCTGCTGGTTGTTGTAGGCAACAAAAAAGCCCAGATTTTGTTCGGGTAGTAAAAATAGTAAACTAGCAAACCCTGGATCTGTGCCTCCGTGTTCGATCGCGCGTAGATTGTTTTGCCGCCGTTCGGAAAAGCCATATGCCCAACCAGCCAAGCGGGAGTGGTGGGTGAAGTGGGAGGAGTGCATCTCAATCGCCGTCTTCTCCTCCAGAATTTTGCTCTCACCGTAGCGACCTTTTTGCAGGTGAGCAATCATAAAATGGGATAGATCGGTGGCAGTTGCCTTAAGTGCGCCAGCTGGTCCATCATTCACGTAGTAGGACGGTATTGGCTGGTAGCTACCGTGGAAATACTCGTAGCCTACAGCTAAGTCGGGCGCTAAATCGGGTGGCAGTGGTTGGAGAAAGCTGCTCTCGTGCATACCTAATGGTTGCAAGACGTTTTCATCAATATATTGGGCAAAGGGAAGACCGGAAATGACCTCGACTAAATACCCTGCTAGGGCTATTCCGTGGTTGGAATAGGCGATCGCTTTCCCTGGAGGCATGACACGAGGAGGCATCTGTTGTGCTAAATAATCTCCTAGCGGCAAGATCTCGGCTGGATTGCGGGCAGCCAAACCGATGAAACTTTCGTCAAACCCGCCAGTATGAGTTAGGAGATTGTCAAAAGTGACTGGAGCGGGATAATTTTCTTGGAGTTGAAAGCGTTTGAGATATTTATTTACGTCGTCGTGTAGGTTGAGTTGACCTTTTTCGGCTAGCTGCATCACAGCCGTAGTTGCAAACAGTTTAGAAACAGAAGCAAGGCGAAAGAGAGTTTTATCTGGATCGACAGCCACTTTCTTTTCCAAATCTGCATAGCCGTAGCCTTTGGTAAAAAAGACCTTGCCATCTTTCACTAGAGTAAATGTAACTCCAGGGATGTGTAAATTTGCCATCTGTTGGGCAAAGAAGTTATCCAAAAAGGCTTCTAGCTCCTGTGGGTCGCTTAGTCCTTGGCGGTGAGTCACAGAAAATGCAACCTGCGGCGGCTCGGTTGTTAACGCTCCTGCTAAACAAGGTGGTACAGACAGCAGCAAGATTAGAGCTAAACTAGCTAGCCCACCAATTAGACGCTTTACCCAACTCAAACTTACACCGATTGACTTCATTTTAGTAAGACTCGCGCTCGCCATTCATTACCTGCAAAGCATGAGATGCCGTTTCAAGTACATTCGTCCACTCTGGACAACTGATATATTCTTTATCGGCAGCACCAATTCCGTTTGCCTGATAGCGGTTTGCAATTGAATGGATTAAGGTAGGAAAAGGAGAAGATCCTGATGAAACGGTAAGATGAAGCCATACTCAACAGATTTACGCTGGAAAATTATTGAAGCTAAGCACAAGACTAACGAATCAATTGGGCAACTAGCTGAGTGATTTGGGGTAAGTTATAGTTTTGTCAATCGGCTTTTAAAACCTTATGAAGCTTATTCAAGCGTAGAACCTAATACTCATGGAGGAGGAAAACCTCCCTTACCCAACTCTCGACAAATAGAAATACTAAACCAATTAGTCGAAGAAGATAACGATGCCGCCTTACAGGAGTTAAGCGATCGCTTAGCTGAAAAAACAGGTGTAAAAGCCAGTCTTTCTACAATTTGCCGCTTTTTACAAAGACTAGAGTTAACCAGAAAAAAAAAGACTCTACACGAGTCGCGAAGCACAATCTGAACGAGTGCAAAACTTGAAAAGCCAATATTGGAGAACTATTGGAGACGTTCAGCTCAAAGATTTGGTTTTTATTGATGAAAGGAGCGTTAATCTAGCTATGACTCGTTGTTACGGGCGAGCTAAAAAAGGTAAGCGAGCCTATAGTAAGTCTCCTTATAATCGCGGCCAGAATATCACCATGATTGGCGCAATTGCTACAACAGGATTTCTCGCTCATGCACGCATTTGAGGGATGGACAAACAAAGAAGCCTTTCTTACTTATGTCACGCAAGTACTTGTACCTGAGTTGTGGCTAGGAGCAACTGTGGGGAAGGGATAATTTACCTGCTCATAAAGCCGTAAAAGTTAGAGAAGCTATTGAATCTGTTGGAGCCAAAGTTAGATTTTTGTCTCCTTACTCTCCTGACTTTAATCCAATTGAGAACTGTTGGTCTAAACTCAAAGAATTTTTACGTACTCGGGAAGCTCGCACTTATCAAGAACTCGACTTTTCTATTAGTGAGGCTATTAATCTAATCACAGACAAAGACATAGTTAGTTGGTTTACTCACTGCTGTTATTATGTTCCACCCAATTGAAAAGTGCTATGAAAAATCAAATAAGGGGGTGTCGTCGTGAAACATCTTTTAGTCTTCGTCCATCAGCCCTTTGAGCAATTATGCTGCGGCTGCATCCGTCGAAGCCGTCAAACCAAGAGTATTAGGTACGAATGTCAGACGCGATCGCTGTCGTTCGTATTTAGCAATCAATCGCAGCAAAATCCGTTCTTCAAAGGTATCGTGTAAAAATAGATAATGCACCACAGGTTCTCGTTCTTGCCCGAAGCGATCGATCCTTCCATTACGCTGTTCTAAGCGGTTGGGATTGAAGGGTAGTTCTAAATGAATCAAATGGTGACAGCGTTGTTGCAAATTCAGCCCTTCTGCTGTAGCATCGGTACTCACCAAGACGAGGTTGGATTGGGTGCGGAACTTTTCGATGATTTCCTGGCGATCGCTTCGAACGGATAAAGCAGATCTAGCTCTTGTCCCCTCAGAGCGTTCTGGATGCAGCGCAGGCGGTAGAGAGTTTGCAACCCCAAACTATCTGAAGTCACTACTTCGAGAGCGCAGACCACGAGCTTCAACTTCTGTGCCAGGAAGTAAGTGCGTCATGCTACGTACTCGCTCGATACCTCGATCCAGAAGTTTTTGGCAAAGGTTTTTTGGCTGCTAACATTCATTTGTTGCAGTCTCTCCTCAATTTTATTTCTAGATATTTATTTGAACCTTATCGGTCGTCAAGTGCCGATGTAATCGGGAAAAACAAAGAATTAACTTAACTCAAAATCTATAATCTTCACAGAATATGAGCTGCAATTTAGCAAATTTACCGATGTCATTTATTGATACATCAACCTATTTTTTGAGTTTCTCAGTAGCTTTTGTATGGCGATTTTTTACCACAAAATCTTTTTAGACTAAATTACGTAGATGTGTCAAAAAGAGAAAGCCTTAGTATCGTATATATTGTCCGTGTAGTAATTTTAACCATGCTACACCATACCTACTATAACCAGCAATTGACGCTACAAATGATATTTTATATTTTGAGGGAATAGATAATTTAGATAATGTTTTTAAAATTCAGGAACGATTAATTCACGTTTGTAACCTGCATAATGGCGATAAATAATTTCTGGTGAGTTACCTACTAACTGACCTATATCCTTAGCATCTAAACCATTTTCTATAGCTAATGTAATGAAGGTATGCCTTGTTTGGTAAGGTTTTCTATACTCAATATTTAAGCTCTGTAAAATTCTTTTCCAAGCTCGATTGCGAAAGTTGTGAAAATCAATGTATTTTTTCTCTGGACTAGGAAATATTAGCTCGTCTGGGTAGAGAATTTCAGGTTGAATCGATTGTAGCAAGGCTTGAAGTCGTGAATTACAGGGAAACTTGCGGCGTTCTTGGGTTTTTAGCCCTTCTTTGAGAGCCAGCCCATTTTCACTGATAGTCACAGCCTGCTCAAAGCTGATGAAATGAAAGTCACTAGAAATATGTTTCCACTGCAATGCAATTGCCTCGGATGGTCTACACCCAGTTAAAAACAAGAATTTTACCAATGGAGCATAGTAGCTGTAGTAACGGTTAGCTTCAAATGCACTAACGATCCTGTCTCGCTCTTCAATCGTAAACGGATTGATATCGTGTTCTGAAGCTTTAGATTTGGGTGTTTTAATCTCTGCTGCCATACCTTGAAAAGGATTGTTTGAAATGAGTGCTGATTTTATTGCCCAGTTACAACAGGCAGAAAATTGTGTCAAGCATCGCTTTGCTGCATTCGGTGTGAGATTTTTCACTAAGTAATCTCTAATTTCAATTGCATCATCGTAATCTCTAATTTCAATTGCATCATCTAAAAATTTGGTCGGTAACTTTTGAATGTGCGATTCAACCTTTTTATAGTCCTTAGCTACTGTAGACTGAGAAACCTGTGTCCGTTTGAACTCTATGTACTTGCTCCACAAGTCAGCGAGCGATGACTTTGGGGTAGTAGCTGAGGCTATTGGTGTAATTGGTGTAATTGGTGTAATTGTGGTGAGTGACTGCGGCTTGTACTTAGCGAGAGTTGGGTCAAATCGTTCGTAGGCGAGATCGGATTCGATCGGATTTGCTTTAGCCCTAGCTAAGTTTCGATTCACCTTAGAATCTGGCAAGCCGAGTGAAAGGTAATGGCTGCTTGCCCTCGTGAGAGAAAACTAGCTGCAAACGACCGTTGGAAAGTTTGATTTGTACAGACCCTTTACTAGCTTTACTTTTAATGGACTGTGAGGACATAGAACGAGCAGATGGGGTAACGTCCTCTATTCTACATTTTTACCCCAACTTTACCCCAATTTTTGACCTCAACTGACCCAAACTGCTCCCATAAAATGAGAATAGTTATCGTTTTACATCTGTATTTAAGGTCTGAAAACCTAATACAGGCTGTAGAATTTGCGGTTTAATAGGAATGCCAGGAACCAGAATTGAACTGGTGACACGAGGATTTTCAGTCCTCTGCTCTACCAACTGAGCTATCCCGGCGAAGTTTCTGCGTCAATTTTTGGCGCTTTATTAAGGTAGCAAACTTATCAGATCTTGGCAAGAGTTGAGTGCGAAATTTCTTATGCCGTTTTCCAGACTAGCTTCACCCAACTGAAAATGAATGTAAATAGTAAGAATTGGACGAGAACGATACTAGGACCAGAAGCAAAGTTGAGTAGACCCGATAATATAATGCCGACAATGCTACTAACGACCCCAAGCATCACGGAAATGACTAAAAAGCGCGTGAATTGATGGCTCATAAGCTTGGCAGTAGCAGCAGGAATAACCAAAAAGGCATTCACTAAGAGTACGCCTACGGCTTTAATTGCTACAGCTACAGCTAGCGATAGCAGGACGACAAAAGCGTAGCGATAGAGACGCACGGGAATACCTTGCACCTGTGCCATAGTGGGGTTGAGAGTCAAGAGAATCTGCTGCCGCAATGTAGGGAGTAAGAAAATCAGGCTACCGATTAATACCAAGCCAGTCAAAATCAAATCGCTGGTGTCGATCGCCAGAATATCTCCAAATAGGACTCCCATTAGATTGCCACGATATCCTTGGATCAGGCTGCTGAGGATGACACCTATTGCTAATGCACCTGATAGTACTACACTCAATACACTATCACTCGACAAATTTGTTTGGTCGATCAGATAGAGGACGATTAAGCCGAATGCTAGGGTAAAAGGGAGTAGCATCCAGGTAGGATTTAACTGGAGTAAAACCCCCAAGGCTACGCCTACCAAAGCTGCATGACCTACAGCATGGCTGAAAAAAGATAACTGTCGCAAGGTGACGAAGCCACCCAGGAAACCGCCAAGGATACCCATTAATATCGCACCTGCGATCGCCCTTTGCATGAAGGGAAACTGAAGCAGTTCGAGTAGATTATTAACTCTCGCAATAGCAAGCCAGCTAAACTCTAAAATCATTGAACCAACTTATTCTTAAACAGAGCATATCCTAGACCGCGCTATAGTTGGGCTATACTTAGGGTGTCTGAAGATTTAATCCAGCAAACACAGTCTTTTATTATCACCCAATGTCAGTTTACTCTGCTTCCGATCGGGCTAAACGAAACTCTACCTCAGAGGCGGATCGTCTTCAGTGCCATCCACCGCACCCTGTAGACGTGGATGGAGTTAATCATCTACAAAGCCACGTCCTCAAAACTGAGAAGGCGCAGCGGATGGCTGAATTTTTTAGCCTCTTAGGAGATGCCAATCGGTTACGAATTCTTTCATTGTTGGCACAAAAAGAACTCTGTGTCTGCGATTTAGCCGCTACTCTAGACATGACTGAATCGGCTGTTTCCCATCAGTTGCGAACATTACGTGCTATGCGGTTGGTGAGTTACCGCAAGCAGGGACGCAATGTTTTTTACAACCTCCAAGATAGTCACGTTCTCAATCTCTATCAATCTGTTGCCGAACA
Organism: Chroococcidiopsis sp. SAG 2025; assembly: GCF_032860985.1. Taxonomy (GTDB): domain Bacteria; phylum Cyanobacteriota; class Cyanobacteriia; order Cyanobacteriales; family Chroococcidiopsidaceae; genus Chroococcidiopsis. The sequence goes on along the minus strand of NZ_JAOCNC010000001.1, from coordinate 2,242,608 downwards.
CTTGGACGAGGAAATCTAGTATTGAAGCTTACGTAATAGCAACGCTAACCGAATTTGTACTGCATCATCAAAACGCCGTGGGTCGAGACCGATTAACGAAGCTATTTTATCAAGACGATAATTCAAAGTATTGCGGTGAATTAAAAGCTGCTTGGCTGTAGCTGAAGGGCTGCAATCACGGGCAAAAAACGCCTCTACGGTTGTTAATAATTCCAATTCGCAATCGAGCGGACTGAGTAAATGCGTGGCTAATTCAATCTTGGTTTGTTCGTCAGCTACGCCAATAAATGCAGCAATTCCTAGACGATCTAAACAATAAACGCGATCGCAACCGTTAAAGCGATGACCGAGTGAAAGTGCCATCCTCGCATCTTGGTACGATCGCGCTAAACCAAGAATACCTGGATGATAGCGACCAATACCAATACTAATTGCTGCCCCTGTATCGCTGCGCAAATGCATTAGTAGAGCGTCTCCCGCCCGTTTAAGTGCTGCTAGATTTGTCCATAAAGCATTTAATGAGTCTGTATTATTTCCTCGTTCTGCCCAACTCCCAAGATTTTTGGTATTGCTAGCTTTTAAAACTACCAATTCGCCGTTACCTAAATCGGCACAGATCGTATCATCTGGTAAGTGAAAAAAGTTGACTATGCTGCCGATCGCATATTGCGTGCGGCGGCGTTGTCGCACCGTAGCTTTTTCTAAATTCTTGCCGTCTGATTCACCTACTGAAGGTTTTAATACGTATTGAGCAGCATCGATCAAAATTACCGCTCGCGGAGGTGATAAATCTAGCCCTAATAGCTTTGCCTGCCTTAAAATTTCTGTTTCATCGATAATTTGACCGTGTAACAGATGATTGACGAACTGATTCTTCAACGCTTGTTGATTAGGTCGATGGTTCAGTACAGTGGCTTGATTGATTATCAATTCAACTAAAACTTTTGCTAGACGCGGTGAAATTGTTTCACCATTAAATTGATTTCCAATTGCAACTTCGCCTACTTCTGTTTTGAGGTGTAACGGGATTCGCAAATAGGTGGTTTCTTGTTGTTCATTAGAATGAAAGACTTTCCCAATCTCCTCGCATTTACTACTAGCAACGATAATGTTATTGCAATTTACTACAAATACTTGAGTTGACAGAAGTTCCGTTATTTTACTCGTTACTAGTCGAGCAACTTGTGTAAACTGCGTAGTATGGGCAAAAGATATATGCGTTGAATTACGTTGCATTGAGTTTCGACTTTATTTTTATACATGTAAATTGTCAGAATCAATGAATTAAAATTATGCGTCTTATCGCTCAAGAATAGCCATTGCTACTCCGGCTTACTTCTGCCTAAAGATATAATTCTTTGTATTTTTATTTGGTAGTTCTATTTACTAAAACTTTTTAAATTTTAACGATAACAGAGTACACAATTGATACATTATTAGTATTTCAATAATCAACTGAATCAAAAATATTGAATCACTGACAAATGACAAATGCAAGTAGTCATTTATACGGATTCTGGCGGAATTGGTGGTGCGGAAATTAGTTTAAGCCACTTAGTTGCTAGCGTCTCAGATCGAATTGAGGTGACAGTCATAGGTACGTCTGAGCTTGTCGTGGAAGCGATCGCCCGACAACGCCCTCAAACCGCGAAAATAGTCTTACCTAAGACACCAATTCATTCGCTGTTGGCTCATCTCACAGCTTTATTGCAACTACGTCCTGACGTAGTGCATGTTAATCTCTGTACGCCTTGGGTGGGAGCAATGGGTTTAGCTGCTGCTTTAATCTTACCTGGGGCGCGAGTCGTGCGAGTCGATCAACTACCACTACGGACAACGGACTTACTGACTTGGTGGCGGACGCGAGGACTTTCGTTACGAGTTGACGCTCATGTTGCTGTTGGTGAAGCGAGTGCGCGGTTAATGGAAGATTTTTACGCCCTCGGTCGTAATTCGGTGGTTTCCGTTCCTAATTGCGTTCCCGATTTGGCTGAGGAACCTCAACTCTCAACTGTTCGCCCTGAAGGAAAAGTAACAATCGGTAGCATCGGGCGGCTGGATGCAATGAAAGGACATGACATATTGTTACGAGCGATCGCATCTGTTGATGGGGTGCAACTGATAATTTTGGGTGAAGGGGACGAACGGGCAAATTTAGAGCAATTGGCGATAGAACTAGGAATAAGCGATCGCGTTAATTTACTCGGTTGGGTAGAAAATCCGCGTGCATACCTACCACAATTCGATATTGTCGCTCAACCATCGCGATCGGAAGGTTTTCCCCTAGCAATTGTAGAGGCGATGCTGGCTGCACGTCCTGTGGTTGCCACTCGCGTCGGTAGCGTGGCTGAAGCAGTTATCGATGGTGAAACAGGATTTTTAGTCAATAAAAATGATGTTGTAGGGCTAACATTGGCACTACGACAGTTAAGAGATGATCCGCAATTGCGCTGGCGTTTTGGTCAAAGAGGGCGAGAAATTGCCAAAGCTAATTTTACAGTTAAGCAGATGAGCGATCGCTACGAACTACTATGGCGCGAATTATTAGCCCGACCTCAAGCACCTAGATTATTTGTTCCTCGTCCTAAAGATTAATTGAGTTCGATCGTATTGTCATTTGTCATTTATCATTTGTGAGAGGTATAGGGCTGGCATGGCTCGCCTTAGAAAAGCACGGTCTAGGATTGCTGTTTTCAAAGATTGCTACACTTATCTAAGTATGAAAAAATACTTCATATTTTGCAGAAGATGAACACTTTATTCCAGGTTGAATCTACCTATAGGAAGAAGAAAAAAGATTGTTTGTCTTAATTGTGCAATTGCACAATTTTTGAGTGAATAAAACAGTAATTATTTGGACAACTGCCCAATGAAAAAATCTAGACTACTTGCCTAAGATAGTTGGACAAAAGTAGGCGAGTCAGTCTATGAGTTACAGCCATCGACTCCCAAAAGTATCGCAAGTGGCGATCGCCCGTTGCTTACCAGGACTAGGCGATCTACTATGCATTGTTCCGGCGTTGAGGGCTTTACGTGCTGCCTTACCTGAAGCACGTATTACACTGATTGGTTTACCTAACTCTCAAAGCTTTGTGAAGCGATTCAACCACTATATAAATGCTTGGTTGGAGTTTCCAGGTTATCCAGGGATTCCTGAAGGATGGCGATCGCCCCAACATACTCATGCATTTTTGACTCAGATGCAAGCGCAAGCCTTCGATCTAGTGATTCAAATGCACGGTAGCGGTATTGTGAGTAATTCGTTCGCAGTATTACTAGGAGCGAAATTGAATGCAGGCTTTTTCTTGCCGGGATATTACTGCCCCGATCCAGAATGGTTTTTACCCTATCCAGATCGAGAAGCAGAAGTAAGACGGCATCTACGTTTGATGGCATTTTTAGGCATTACCTTACAGGGCGAACAACTAGAATTTCCGCTTTGGGAATCTGATTGGTGGGAATTACAACAAATATCTGCGGTGCATGACTTACAGCCTCAGCACTATATTTGCATTCATCCAGGTGCAAGTATAAGCGATCGCCGTTGGTCGCCACATCAATTTGCCCTTGTCGCCGATGCATTAGCTCAACAAGGGTTTGCGATCGTTCTCACCGGAACCGTAGCAGAAACAGATTTAACTGAAGTGGTTGTCGAGGCTATGAATACCCCTGCAATTAACCTAGCAGGACGCACCAGTTTAGGCGCATTAGGGGCATTACTCAAACAGGCTGCACTATTGGTATGCAACGATACCGGAGTTTCGCATTTAGCATCTGCTTTACAAGTTAAGAGCGTAGTCATATTTTCTAATTCCGATCCCGATCGCTGGGGACCTCTAGATCGCGATCGCCATCGAATTGTTTTTGCTAGCAATGAAGGTGCGATCGCCTCTGTCTTAACTCAAGCAAAAGACCTCTTACAACAAGAGGTAAGCAAGTCAAAAGTTAAAAGTTAAAAGTTAAAAATATGTAACGGCTTAGTGTATGCAAATTAACTGGCAACAGGTGCAGCGTTTACTCGTTATTTTTGTCGCAGATCTAGAAACAGAGTTAACTTTTTTACAAGGTGAATTACAGAAAATCCGAGAAACATCAACGGATGCAGAGATTACTTTATTACTCCCTAGAAGTCAGGAGACAGAAAAGGACAAAGGGACAAGGAAGACAAGGGAGACAAGGGAGCTTTTCTCTCCCAACTTCCCCGACTCCCGCTTGGTCGATCGGATTATTTCCCATACAACGACTTGGCAAGCTCCAGCTAGAGAAAAAAAATTAATCGAAAAATTCCGCCAGTACAAATTTGATGCCGCAATTATCTTAACCAACAACAATGAATCTCCTTATCCCTTTGCCTATTTAGCCTATTTAGCCGGAATCCCGATTCGGGTGGGGCGATCGCGAGAATTTGGCGGCGTTCTTTCAGTTAACAGTTATCAGTTAACAGTTAGCAGTTAACAGTTCACGGTAACCAACTACCAATCTCCAAATAATTAATTTTGACTTTTAACTTTTGACTTTTGACTTTTTTTATGCGAATTCTCACTTGGCACGTTCACGGTAGCTACTTGTACTACCTAACTCAAGCAAATCATGAGTTTTATTTACCCGTGAAACCAGACAAACCAGAAGGCTACGGCGGACGTTTACCTGGTTTTCCGTGGGGGGACAACGTGCGAGATATTCCAGCTGAAGAAGTACGAAATCTTGAATTTGACTGCATTTTATTTCAGTCGCGCAAAAACTACTTACAAGACCAATACGAGATTCTATCCGAATTGCAGCAACGACTACCTCGAATTTATTTAGAACACGACCCCCCTCAAGAACATCCGACAAATACTAAACATATAGTTGACGATCGCAACGTGCTATTAATTCACGTCACTCATTTCAATCAGTTGATGTGGGATAACGGGCGATCGCCGACTCGCGTTATCGATCATGGCGTAGTTATTCCTACCAATGTGCAATATACAGGAGAAATCGCCAAGGGATTAGTAGTTGCCAACGGTTTAGGCAAACGAGGACGGCGTTTAGGTGCAGATATTTTCGAGCGCGTGCGTCAGTCCGTACCGTTAGATTTAGTTGGCATGGATGCAGAATCTCTAGGTGGACTAGGAGAAGTTCCCCACGCCCAACTAGCTCAATTTACTGCAAAATATCGTTTTTTCTTTCACCCAGTTCGCTATACCAGTTTGGGACTAGCAGTATGCGAAGCGATGATGGTAGGGCTACCAATTGTTGGTTTAGCAACCACAGAATTAGCCACAGTGGTAGAAAACGGAATTTCTGGTTACATCGACACCGATCTCGATCGCTTAATTGAGCAAATGCGATCGCTGATTGCTAATCCCGATTTAGCTCAGTGCCTCAGTGCAGGGGCGAGACAACAAGCTCAAAAACGCTTCAACATCAACCGATTCAGCCGCGACTGGGACGAAGCTTTTTTCTCGGTCGTTGGGCGATCGTTGTCAGCCGCCGCCTGAAAAGACAAGGGAAATTTCGCAATTCGCGCCATGAGCGCAATTATTTTGTTCACCACACCCTACACCCTTCTCCACGCACCCCGCACCCCTCACTCCTCACCCCTTCCCATGAAACACATTGCCCTAATTAGCGAACATGCCACCCCGTTAGGAGTTTTTGGGGGGGTTGATAGTGGTGGTCAGAATGTTTATGTGGGTCAGGTAGCAAAACACTTGGCAGCAATTGGTTATAGCGTTGATGTATTCACGCGGCGCGATCGCCCTCAATTACCAGAGGTGGTGGAGTGGCATTGCGGAGTCAGAATTATTCACGTTAGCGCAGGTAAACCGGAGGTATTGCCTAAAGAGGCATTACTACCGCACATGGAGGAATTCACTGCCAATGCGATCGCTTTTATGGATCGTCAGTGGCGCTACGACCTGATCCACGCCAATTTCTGGATGTCAGCCTTAGTTGCCGCAGAAATTAAGCGCCAACGAGGAATTCCCTTTGTGGTTACGTTTCATGCGTTGGGACGGGTACGGCGTTTGCATCAAGGCAATGCCGATCGATTTCCTGACGAACGCTTTGCAATTGAAGATCGGATCGTGCGGGAAGCCGACAAAATTATTGCTGAGTGTCCCCAAGATCGAGAAGATTTACTTTCCCTTTATCAAGCCGATCCGGAAAAGATTAAGGTGATTCCCTGCGGTTTCGATCGCTCGGAGTTCTGGCAGATCGATAGCTTCCAAGCACGATTGAGTTTAGGTATACCTCAACAGGAAAGGATCGTACTGCAACTCGGTCGCCTAGTTCCTCGTAAAGGTGTGGATAATGCGATCCGAGGGTTTGCGCGTTTGGTCGAGCAGCATGAAATTGCGGCACGTTTGCTAATTGTGGGGGGCGAGTCCGTTCATCCCGATCCGCAAATTACGCCTGAGATCGGTCGCTTAAACGCGATCGCATCTACCTTGGGAATCGGCGATCGCGTCACGTTTATCGGTCATCGAGGGCGCGAGGTACTGAAATATTTTTACAGTGCGGCGGATGTCTTTGTGACAACTCCTTGGTACGAACCGTTTGGCATTACCCCTTTAGAAGCAATGGCTTGCGGAACGCCCGTCATCGGCTCGAATGTGGGAGGGATTAAATTTACAGTTAAAGATGGAGAGACGGGATATTTAGTTGCACCCAACGAACCGGAAATATTAGGCGATCGCCTTGCCTTTCTGTTCCAAAACCACTCTTTGTTACACCTTTTAGGCAGACAGGCACTCCGCCACGTCGAACGGTGCTTTACCTGGCAAAAAGTTACTAGTGAGATTGCCGCACTCTACGAAACAGTTTTAGCAGGTAGCAAATTGGTTGGTAATTCTATGCATGAATTGGCAGCGATCGCAAGTAGTTTTGATGCAGCAATTCAAGCTTTTCAAGCATCTAAAGCTACCCTGAGTGAAGGAATTCTTGCAGCAGCCAAGCAATTAAGCCACTGCTTTGCCCAAGGGGGAAAAGTCTTAATCTGCGGTAACGGTGGCAGTGCGGCTGAAGCACAGCATCTGGCTGCCGAATTCGTCGGTCGTTTTCGCTGTCCCTATCGGGCAGGACTACCCGCGATCGCGCTGACGGCTGATAGTGCAATTATGACTGCATGGTCTAACGATGTGGGATATGACGACATTTTCGCCCGACAGGTGAAAACCTTTGCTCAACCTGGAGATATATTGCTCGGTATTAGTACCAGTGGGCGATCGCGTAATGTCATCAATGCTTTCCATGCGGCACGCCAGCAAAATCTTAGTTGCATTGCCCTCCTTGGTGGTAACGGTGGTGAACTGGCAGGACTTGCAGATATTGCAATTCGCGTTCCTGCCAACGATCCGCAACGAATTCAAGAGGTTCAGTTGTTAGTCGTGCATTTATTGTGCGAATTGGTAGAGGAAAAACTATTAACCGTTCCACAACTATCAGGGAGCAGGGAGCAGGGAGCAGTTATCGGGGAGCAGTTATCAGTTATCAGTGACCAATTACCCATTACCCATTACCCAATAACAAATCAAAAGGATAGAATTATGCAAAATTTAACTGCAAAAGTAGCACTAGTTACAGGTGGCGCGCGTGGATTAGGTGAAGCAATTTGTCATACCTTAGCTGACGCGGGAATTGCCACCATTATTGCTGATGTTCGTCTTGAATTAGCAGAAAAAGTTGCTCAAAGCTTACGCGACAACGGCAAAGAAGCAATGGCAGTTGCACTTGATGTTACTAACGCAGCACAAATTGAAACTGTCATTGAAAAAATTGTGGATCGATATGGAAGAATAGACGTTTTAGTTAATAACGCAGGCATAGATTTAACCGTCCCAATTGAAGAAATGCCCGTTCAAGAATGGGAGCGTATTCTTAATGTGAATTTAACGGGACCCTTTATTATGTCTAAAGCCGTTTTTACTCCAATGAGAGAACAGGGAGGTGGTTTCATTATTAATATCACTTCGACGGCGGCTAAACGAGCATGGGCAAATGCTTCAGCTTACCATGCTAGTAAATGGGGATTATTAGGCTTTTCTCATGCTTTACATGTTGAAGGTAGACTGCACAATATTAAAGTGACTGCTGTAGTGGCTGGCGGGATGCAAACACCTTTCTTAACCGAACGTTTTCCCGATCTCGATTTAAGCACATTGCAAGATCCAAAAAACGTTGCTCAAACAGTTTTATATCTATTAATGCAACCAACCGATACGGTAATTCCAGAAATCATGGTTTTACCAATGAAAGAAAGTTCTTGGCCCTAATTCAAGTTGAGATTTGGGCTTTTGGATTAAGTCTACTTCTGCCTTCTACTCCCTACTCCCTGCTCCCTGCTCCCTGCTCCCTACTAAATATGAAAGCAGTTTTTCTGGATAAAGATGGTACTTTAATTGAAGATGTTCCTTACAACATCGATCCAGATAAAATCCGACTTTGTGCAGGTGCATTAGAAGCAGTGCAAATGTTAGCCGCTGCTAACTACCAAATCTTTATTATTACAAACCAATCTGGTATAGCACGGGGCTACTTTCCAGAAAGCGCTCTCATAAATGTAGAGAAACATTTGCGGCAATTATTGGCTACTGCTGGTGTTTCTCTAGCCAGTTTTTATTATTGTCCTCACCACCCTCAAGGAGTTATCACAGAATTTGCGATTGATTGCGACTGTCGTAAACCTAATCCTGGCTTGCTGAAAAAAGCAGCAAAGGAACACTCAATTAAATTAGATCGCTCATGGATGATTGGTGACATTTTAAATGATATTGAAGCAGGAAATACAGTAGGTTGCCGCACAATTTTAATTGACAACGGTAACGAAACCGAATGGCAACTATCGCGATCGCGATTACCCAACTTTATCGTAAATAACTTACGGGAAGCTGCTGCGGTAATTATGACAAGCGATCGCTCACCTCCACAGAAAAAACACACCTATTCTTAACATTCTTCATATCTAGAACGCGAGAAACCCTTTGCGCCTTCGCGCCTTTGCGTGACACAAAAACAAAACTATGGAATATAAATTATGATTGCCCAACAATATCTCGATAAATGGACAAACTTGCACGTTCTTATTATTGGCGAGGCAATGTTAGACTGTTACTTAGAAGGAACCTCTAACCGCCTTTGCCGAGAAGCACCCGTTCCCATTGTTGATATCAGTAGCTTGAAAGACGTACCTGGAGGCGCAGCAAATACAGCAGCAAATCTCGCTCGTTTAGGAGCAAGGGTATCATTTCTATCAGTTATAGGCAATGATGAAGAAGGCGATCGCTTAAAACGAACTCTTCAAGAACGAGGAATTTCTACTCATAACTTAATCGCTTCCACCCAAAGGCAAACTTTACTTAAACAACGCATCTCCTCTGACTCTCAATTACTTTTAAGGTGCGATCGCGGTAGTACAGAAATCATCGATCCTCAAATTGAAAACCAACTCATCGAAAACTTAAATCGTCTTTATTCAACTTGTGACGCAATTGTAATTTCAGATTACAGTGGTGGAATTCTCACCCCAAGAATTATTGAAACAATAGCTAAACTTCAGACACAATATCCTCGAACTGTAGTTGTTGATTCTAAACAATTGAAAAACTATCAGTCCGTTAATATCACTGCAATTAAACCTAACTATCAACAAGCTATTCAACTATTGGGAATCTCAGCCATAAAAGGAAAAGAACGAATTCAACAGATCGCAGGCTGGGGAGAAAAACTACTCGATTTAATTAACACTCAACTCGCCGCAGTCACCCTAGATGCCGAGGGAGCCATCATTTTTGAGCGTAACAATCCGCCCTACATTATCCCTTCCCATCCCACGTCCAACAGCCAAGCAACAGGTGCAGGAGATACATTCGTAAGTGGCTTAACCCTTGCCTTAGCCGCAGGTGCAGAAGGAAAACTTGCCGCATCAATAGCAGCTGCAACAGCAGCAATTGTGGTAACTCAACCAGGTACGACAACTTGTAGCTTATCAGCATTACACCAGTCTCTTTCCAATAATAAGAAACTAGTTGTCAGCCGCGATTCGCTAGTAATTACGATCCAAGAACACCGGAACTGGAAACACAAAATTGTTTTTACCAATGGATGTTTCGATCTTCTACATCTCGGACACGTTACCTATTTAAAACAAGCAAAAGAATTAGGCAACATTCTCATCGTTGGTGTTAACTCAGATGAGAGTATTCGACAGTTAAAAGGAGCAAATCGTCCTGTGAATTGTTTGAGCGATCGCTTGGCAATCCTCTCTGCTTTAGAAAGCGTCGATTATGTCATTCCTTTTGCCGAATCAACCCCTAGCGAACTGATTAAAATTATCCGTCCTGATATTTACGTCAAAGGAGGAGACTACACCCCAGAAATGCTACCCGAAGTTCCTCTAATAGAAGAACTAGGCGGCGAAGTCAAAATCTTACCTTACGTCAGTAACATTTCTACAACCGCAATAGTCAACCGCATCTATCAAACCTTCTCCAAACTCCCCTCAATCTAATTACCTTGCCATCTTTGCGCCTTTGCGTCTTTGCGCGACACAAAAATATAAATATTTATGTCACCAACCTGGAATACCGCCAAAAGAATTCTCTGTGTCAGACTAGACACGATTGGCGATGTGATTATGACAACTCCCGCCATCCGTGCTTTAAAAACTTCCGATTGCGATCGCCATATTACCTTAATGACTTCTTCAGCAGGTGCTGTAGTTGCACCACTTTTGTCAGATATTGATGACTTAATTGTTTACGATTCTCCCTGGTTAAAAGCAACTGCAACACGTCAAAATAGCGAGCCTGAATATGTCATTATCTCCGAACTTAGAGCAAGAAATTTTGATGCAGCAGTCATTTTTACGGTTTACAGTCAAAGTCCTCTACCTACTGCCTTTCTATGCTATATGGCAGGTATTCCACTGCGATTAGCGCATTGTCATGAAAACCCTTATCAATTACTAACCAATTGGATTAAAGATCCCGAACCGGAAAGTTTTACCCGTCACGAAGTCCAACGCCAAATCGATTTAGTAGCTAGGGTTGGTAGTAAAGTTGAAGATAAACGCTTGAGAGTACAGATACCAGAAATTGCGAAAAAGAACATTCAAAACTTACTTGAGGAAATCGGAATTAAATTTAAGCAACCTTGGATTATTATACATCCAGGTGCAACAGCAATTTCTCGTCGCTATCCTCCAGAAAGTTTTGCGATCGCGGCACGTAAATTAGTGCAAGACTATAATATTCAAGTTATTTTTACAGGTATCGAATCAGAAATAGAACTCGTTGAATCAATTCGCTTGCAGATGCGATCGCCTTCTTTTTCCCTTGTGAATAAACTGAACTTATCCGAACTTGCTGCATTATTAGAAGCAGCACCTTTATTAATATCTAATAATACTGCACCCGTACATATTGCTGCCGCAGTTGGTACACCAGTTGTCGATCTTTATGCTTTAACTAACCCGCAACACACCCCTTGGGAAGTTCTCAATCGTGTCATTTTTCACGACGTTCCTTGCCGAATTTGTTATAAAAGCATTTGTCCTGAAGGACATTACCACTGCTTGCGCCTAGTCGAACCTGAAAGAGTCGTAAATGCTGCGTTAGAACTATTACAGGTTCGCCAGCCAGCTATGCCTGTTCGCGCAACCAAGTTGTGAGAGCGGTAACATCTGTAAAATCTAGGAGGGCTTCTGCTAATGCTTCCAACTAGAAATAGTTAATGTCTGAATTTGTGCCTCAATTTCAGGAGTAATGCTATATTTCTCTCCTGAACAACTGTTGGATTAAATTTGTGTCAAACCTCAAAGGCTAAATATTTACAGGCGTTATCGTAACTCAATTTTCTATGTGGAGCCAAATTGTGACGAAAAATGATTATAGAACAATTGATGTCTTAATTCCAACCTGCGATCGCCCAGCAGCTTTAGCGGTAACTTTAGCTAGTCTTTGCGCCCAAACTTGTCGAGATTTTCGGGTAATTATTTCCGATCAAACTGAAAATCAAAATATATCTGAAACGCAAGAAGTACAAGCAGTGATGCGAGTACTTGAAGTCCACGGACATTTAGTCAAAACTTACAAGAATTTACCTCGTCGTGGCATTGCAGAACAACGCCAATTTTTATTAAACAAAGCAAGTGCTACCTATGTCATCTTTTTAGATGATGATGTGTTTTTAGAATCTTATGTCGTACAAAATTTACTCACAGCTATCCAAGAGGAAAAATGCGGTTTTGTAGGAAATGCATTTATTGGTCTTAGTTTTATTAACGATATACGTCCCCACGAACAAAATATTGAGTTTTGGGACACACCAGTAACGCCAGAAGTCGTGAAATCTGAAACGCCAGCTTGGGAACGTTGGCGCTTGCACAATGCAGCAAATTTGTATCATATTCAACAGCGCTTTGACATTACCAGCGATCGCCCGCGTAAATATCGTATAGCCTGGGCAAGCGGTTGCGCTATCTACGATCGCCAAAAATTATTAGATGTCGGCGGATACAACTTTTGGCAAGAACTTCCTCTCCATGCTTGCGGCGAGGACGTGTTAGTACAATTGCGGCTGATGGCAAAATATGGCGGTTGCGGTTTACTCCCTTCCGGAGCATATCACCAAGAATTACCAACCACAATTAGCGATCGCAGCGTTGACGCGCCACACTTATTACCTATTTGTTAGTCAAAGTGAAGCGAATTTTATTTATTGAATTATTGGGAGGAATTGGGGATTTAATTATCGCGCTACCTGCGCTTAAAGCTTTGGCATTGTCCCATCCTCAAGCACGGATCGCGGTGCTGACTTTTCCTCCAGGTGGCGAAATGCTACAAAGCGATCGCCACATACATGAAGTCATTTTTGCTCAGCGAGGAGCAGCGCGTCAATCGGTCGAGCAGATTCTCATTCAACAGAATTTCGATCTGATTGTTTCTGATGTCAATTATGATGGCATCGCCGAGCTAATTCACAATAGCGGTGCTAAACGCACGGTGACGAATTTATGGCGCAACCCGCCCGATAATCAACTCATAAGCGATCGCTTTTGTCAAATTTTGTTTGAAGAGGGTTTAATTGCAATTGCTGGACTACGCCACGGCAGATCCCCCCTAGCTCCCCTTAACAAGGGGGGTTGGGGAGATCTGATTCACCTGCTAGACAGTGAAATAGCTACAGCTCGACAAACATTTGGAGCCGCATACCGTCCCTTGGTCTTTCTAATTCCCGATTCGGCAATGCCAATCAAGCGGTGGTCAACACAGAATTTCATTACTGTCGGCAAAGCCTTACAACAGAAGTATAACGCCACCATTGTTGTTGCTGGAGGTGATGATGAAGATATGGCGCGGCAGATTGGGGCAGAAATTGGCAAGACAGCACGAATTTGGCAACGGGGAACCCTGCGGGAACTCGCAGCTGGTTTATCTCAGGCAGATTTAGCGATCGCAGTTGATACTGGACTCGCTCACATCGCTGCTGCCCTTAACGTGCCTACCATTACCCTTTTCGGTCCTGCTTGGCACGGACGTTACGGACAACCCGCACCTCATATCAATTTGCAGGGTTATTCCGAATGTTCCGAACGAGTCATTCGCAATTTTACCGAACAAAGCTGTTGGTACAGTGGTGTTTGTCCTTTCGATTGGCACTCCTGTACGGAGGATATATCTGTTGCATCGGTTTTGGCAGCAGCAGCGAAATTCTTGGATTGGCAGGAGCGTCTCGACGATCCCCCCCTGTCCCCCTTCAAAAGGGGGGAGTTAGAAGTGGCGCGAGAAACTGCTACCCCCCTGCCTTCACTAGAAGCGCAAGCAACTAATGCCCCCCCACCTCCAGCAGAGACACGAGAAACTACTGCCCTCCTTAAAAAGGGGGGTTGGGGGGATCTCCACAACATCCTAGTTATGCGCCTAGATAATATTGGTGATGTCATCATGACTAGTCCTGTCCTGCGGACGATTAGAGAAAATCTCCCCGCAGCCAAATTAACCTTAATGGCAAGCCCAGCCGGGGCATTAACGCAACCTCTGCTGCCGTGGGTGGATGAAGTCTTACCCTGGCGAGTCCTGTGGCAAGATTTAGGACGATTGGACTTCGATCCGGCGCGAGAATGGCAACTGATTGAGACTTTAAGCCAACGTCAATTTGATGCGGCGATTATTCTGACTAGTTTTAGCCAAAGCCCTTACCCAGCCGCTTTAGCGTGCTATTTAGCCGGAATTAGACTGCGCTTAGGCGAGTCAAAGGAGTCGGGACAAGGAATATTAACGGATTGGGTTGACCCTATGCCAGATGAAACTCACCAAGTAGAGCGGAATTTGCGCTTAATTGAAGCAGTTGGGTTTAAAGTGCGCGATCGCCGTCTCTGCTTGCACGTTCCTAAAACTATAACCGCAGCAATCCCAAATTCTTACATCTTGCTCAATCCCTGGACGACTTGCCAATCTCGCAACTACGACGATTGCCGCTTTGCGATAGCAGCCCGTCAATTATCTCAAATGACGAGTTTACCTATTCTCGTCACGGGAACCGATAAGGATCGCGATCGCGCCCGTCCCTTACTCGATATTTTAGGTGACGCGATCGATCTGATTGGTGCGACTAGTCTCGCTGAATTTGCTGCCCTGATTGCCAATGCCCGATTGGTTCTAACCAATAACACATCTACCATGCATATTGCTGATGCTACCAACACTCCAAGCGTCATTCTCTTTGCTGGTACTGAACTCGAATCTCAATGGCAACCTCGCCACGCTCCCGTTAAACTCCTCCGCCGTCCCACAGTTTGCAGTCCTTGCTATGCCTTCACCTGTCCCTACAACATGGAATGCTTAGATATTTCCCCAGAGGAGGTGATTGCAGCTGGATTGGAAATGCTCGATCGAACCAATTCAAAATTCAAAATTCAAAATTCAAAATTTTAGCGGGTACAAGAACCTACTAGAACAATTCAAAAGTCAAAAGTTAAAAGTCAAAATCGAGCGTATTGCTGCTTCAATTTTCTAAGAATTTTATTTAGAAGATTATCGAAAAGTCGATCAAGCGATCGACGATCGATTTACTCCAGACTGCCGCATCCCAGTTCAAGAAAGGAAATCTTTTTTATAATTAAGTTTAGTACTCAAGTGTAGGTACAAGTAAGGCGTGTTATCGCGTCACGTAACACACCACAGACTTAGAGTAGTGCGTTACGCCAAAGGCTAATGCACCCTACGTGTATTTCAAAAATCAAATATGAATCCTATAAATAGCTAAAAATTACAAAATTCTATCTTAAGATAGAAACTTATTTCTATCTTATGGGGGTTAGTATGAAATAAATTATATCTGTGTCATATTTGCCTGGACTTATGCGCCTTTCTCTAGAGCCTTTACTGATACAAGCGATCGCCCTCGAACAGCCAAAAATTAGTAGCCAGCAGCGGCAACTAAAACTAAGCTCAGAGATGGCTCAGAAGTAGAGCGGCAGAGAGAAAGAATGAGGCAAGAGTCAATATCATCCAGCAATGCCAATACCAGTTTTTTGCTCGGTGGCGGCGAGATGGGGGCAAGAATGCGAGAAAAAGATTGGTTGAAAACGCCGCTGGGTGCGCCGCAGCAGTGGTCGCAGAGCCTCAAAACCGCCGTGCGGATTATGCTGACCTCTCGCCAACCCATGTTTGTCTGGTGGGGTGAGGAGCTAATAAATCTCTACAACGATGCCTACAAGTCTATTGCTGGTGGCAAACATCCAGAGGCGTTAGGACAACCTGCTGCTGTTGTATGGCGCGAAATTTGGGATTGGGTCAGTCCCCGAGCAGAATCGGCAATGCTCAACAATGAGGGAACCTACGACGAATCGCTGTTGCTCGTCATGGAGCGCAACGGCTATCCAGAGGAAACCTATTACACATTCTCCTATAGCCCAATTCCCGATGACGACGGTGGCACTGGGGGCATTATCTGCGCTAACACGGACGACACGCAGCGCGTCATCGGCGAACGTCAGTTGGCGCTGTTGCAAGAGCTAGCAGCTAAAACGGCAGATGCACGGACATTTGATGCAGCTTGTACGCTGAGCGCTAGCTGTTTGGAAACCAATCTCTACGATCTTCCCTTCGCTGCCATATATTTAGTCGATCCACAGCAGCAATGCCTTTTTCTGGCTGGGACGAGCGGGATCGAGCGGGGACATGCAGTAGCCCCCGAAACAGTCGCACTGGACGAGGATTCGATTTGGCAGTTTACCCATGTGTTAAAAACACAACAGGCATTTCTAGTTTCCGATTTGGAATCGCATTTTAGCGACCTGCCGATGGGTGCTTGGCAGCGATCACCTCATCAAGCCGTAGCTGTACCAATCGCCCCATCCGGTCAGACGGGGAAGGCAGGGATATTAGTTGCTGGTTTGAACCCGTTTCGGCTGTTCGACGATAACTATAAAGGATTTATCGATCTGATAGCAGCGCAAATTGCTGCGAGTATTGCCAACGCCCAAGCTTATGAAGAAGAACGCAAACGGGCGGAAGCTTTAGCAGAAATCGATCGCGCCAAAACTGTTTTTTTCAGCAATGTGTCACATGAATTTCGTACCCCACTGACTCTGATGTTGAGTCCTTTAGAGGAAATCTTGCTCCGCTGCTCCGATCTCCTACCACCAGAAGATCGAGAGCAATTGGAAATGGTGCAGCGCAACGGACTCCGCTTGCTGAAATTGGTGAATACGCTACTCGATTTCTCTCGAATTGAAGCTGGACGAGTGCAAGCCTCCTACGAATCGACCGATCTGGCTAGCTTGACTGCCGATCTAGCCAGCGTCTTTCGTGCCGCGATCGAAAAAGCCGGAATGCGTTTATCAGTCAACTGCCCGCCCCTACCTTCCCCCGTGTACGTGAATCGGGAAATGTGGGAAAAGATTGTCTTGAATCTGATATCTAATGCTTTCAAGTTCACGCTGGCTGGAGAAATTACCGTCAGCTTACAGTGGATGGGCAATCGCGTCCAGTTGAGCATACAAGATACGGGAATCGGAATTCCCGCCGCCGAAATCCCCCACTTGTTTGAACGTTTTCACCGCGTTAAAGGAGCGCAGGGACGCACTTTTGAAGGATCGGGCATTGGATTATCTTTGGTGCGAGAATTGGTACAAATGCACGGTGGCACGGTGCAAGTCACCAGCGTTCTAGGATCGGGCAGTTGCTTCACCGTGTCGATTCCTACCGGAACGGCTCATTTACCTCCAGATCGAATTGGTATGCCGCGAACCCTAGCTTCAACCGCATTAGGTGTAACCCCCTATGTTGAAGAAGCATTGCGCTGGCTACCTTCTGAGGAGGGGCGAGGAGCGGGGAGTGAGGGGCGAGAGGAAGTTTATATTTCGACTCCCGACTCCCGTACGGGCGGTTTTCTAAACCCGCCCCTACCGACTCCCACTTCTTCTACCCGCATTCTCCTCGCTGACGACAATGCAGATATGCGCGATTATGTCAAGCGTTTATTGAGTCAGCAATACGAAGTCGAAGCCGTGTCAGATGGATTAGCTGCCTTGGCTGCGATTCGCGATGCCGAAGGTGGCACGCTAAATCGCGACCATCGCATTCCCGACTTGGTATTAACTGACGTAATGATGCCGGGACTCAATGGTTTTGGACTATTGCAAGCACTACGAGCCGATCCCCAAACCAGGGAAGTGCCAATAATTTTACTCTCGGCACGGGCAGGAGAAGAGGCACGAGTGGAAGGATTAGTGGGACTTTAAAACTTTCTAAGCCCAAATATAGCCGAACTTAGCTCTGTGAGAGGCAAATACATCAACATGCTCATTAAGCCAGCGGACCAAACGAAACTCGACTGCGGTGCGGAATGCCTCCAATGCTTCGGCAAAGGTTTGTAAGGGTTTGGTTGCCCAACGTCTGCGGAATCCGCCGGTCAACTGATGCCAAAGGATGAAGGTGTAAGCGATGAACACTAAAACCCAATGACGCTTCATACTCAGAGCATCCCGAACTTGATACTCACTCAAACCCAACCAGCCCTTGGCTTCTCGATAGAAGACCTCCACCCAGTTGCGAGCAGAATATGTTTGAGCTACCCAAGCCGCACTGACTTGGTTGTCAGAGGCATTGGTGAGAAAGTAATCCACCTCCGTCGCTTGCTCGAAACTAGAGGCATTGAGTTGAATCGCCAGCCAGCGAGTGCCTTCGAGCTTCGGAACGTGAACTGGTAACAGCGCCACCCAAACTGTCCGGGGCTGCTCCAGATTGAGTTGCACAGGTGTGAACTGCTCCACTGCCAAGGTTTGAGCAATAGCTTCTAATCCCTGCTTACGAGCAGACTCATCACCTGATGTTTGAGCAGTAACTTGGCGGTTTTTGGCGATTGCTGCCACGTAAGTTAGGTTTCTCGACTCCAACTGCTTGAGAAAAGGCGTGTTATTACCGTAGCCTGCATCAATTACAGTCACACCCGGTCGATAACCGCGCTTCAAGCATTGGTCAACCAAGTCTAGAGCCAGGTCAGGTTTTTTCTGGAAGTTGGGGTCTGCCTTGCCTTGCTCGAATAAACTTGCGTGTTGATAGAGTGCAACATCTAACGGCAGACGTCGCACTCCATCATACAAGTAGGTAGTCAGCAGCACAATACCATTGTCAGTCTTGCCAATCTCCCCAATGTACTGCCGTCCTACCCCATCAGTAGCCGCACCACTTTTGCGATGTCCCGAATCATCTACAATCAATGTGAAACCTTGACTCGGGGTCGTCTGGCGACACTGGTGCATCACCTCCAACCGCCGATTATTTAGCTTGACTTCATCCCAAGGGGCATTGTTGAGAAAATGTCTGAGGCTGTTGTAGGAGCCATCTACTGTATTTGTGACCAGTTGGCTCAGGTTTTTGCGCTGACTCTCACCCAGCAGTCCCCCTAGATAAACACGAAATTCCTGCCGCTGCTTCTGACGCGAAAATACATCATCAAACCGACGACACCAGTTCTCAAAGCACTGCGGCATCGCTGCTGGTACTTGATCTTTCACCTTACGTTGCTCCTGTCGAGACTGACGTAAAACGCAACTCCTACCCGCATTCTAGCTCAATTTGCTCCATCTTTCTTACAAAGTCCCATTAGAAGCCGGAGCCGATGATTATTTGATCAAACCCTTTTCTGCCCGCGAGCTGTTAGCGCGAGTCGAAGCAACCTTGAAGCTGTCGCAAATGCGGCAAGAAGCAGCTCGACGGGAACAAGTCATACTCGAACGGGTGACAGATGCATTTATTGCCTTCGATCGCGATTTTCGCTATACCTATGTCAACCCAGCAGCGGCACGATTGACGCAAAAGACACCAGACGAGTTGCTGGGTAAAACTTTGTGGGAAGTATTTCCCGATACAATTGGCAGTCGGTTTGAATCTGAATATCGTCGAGCGCTCTTCGAGCAAGTCAAGGTTGAGTTTGAGGAATATTATCAACCATACGACATGTGGGTTGAAGTTCACGCTTACCCCTCATCCAGCAGGCTTTCCCTCTATTATCGGAATATTAGCGATCGCAAACGGGCAGAACAAGCTTTGCACCAAAGCGAGGAGCAAAGCCGCAAGATTTTAGAGAGTATCACGGATGCATTTTTTGCCCTCGATCGGAACTGGCGCTTCACCTACGTCAATCAAACTGCCTACACGCTGGTCGATCGCACTCCAGGAGATCTAATTGGGAAAATC
This sequence comes from Chroococcidiopsis sp. SAG 2025, assembly GCF_032860985.1. Taxonomy (GTDB): domain Bacteria; phylum Cyanobacteriota; class Cyanobacteriia; order Cyanobacteriales; family Chroococcidiopsidaceae; genus Chroococcidiopsis. The sequence goes on along the minus strand of NZ_JAOCNC010000001.1, from coordinate 2,222,917 downwards.
TTTTGGGAGGAATTTCCAGGGGTTAGCGATAGCAAGTTTGAGCAGATGCACCGCCGGGTGATGCGCGATCGCGTCGCTGAGTCTTTGACCGAGTTTTATCCCGATCACCAGCGCTGGTATGAAGTTCGCTCTTACCCCGCTGCGAACGGTATCACCATGTATTTTAGGGATGTCACCGATCAAATTCAAGCCGCAGCCGCCCTGCGCGAGAGTGAGGCCCGACTACGATTCATGTTAGATGCCTCTCAAATTGGCGAGTGGGATCTCGACCTCACGACAGAACCCCACACCGCTCATCGTTCGCTCAGACACGACCAGATCTTTGGCTATGAGTCGCTGCTGCCAGAATGGAGCTACAGAATCTTTCTAGATCGCGTGCATCCCGACGATCGCACCTTTGTGAACGAGACGTTTCAACAAACTCTCTCCAGCAACACCAATTGGAACTTTGAATGTCGAATCGTTCACGCCGACGGGAGTATTCATTGGATTTGGGTACGCAGCAGCGTTTACTGTGACTCCACTGGCAAGCCGACTCGGTTGTTAGGCATAGTTATAGATATTACCGATCGCAAACGGGCAGAGGAAGACCGCGATCGCTTCTTTCAATTGTCCCGCGATATGCTGGCAATTATCAATATGGATGGGTACTTCCTACAAGCGAATCCAGCTTGGACGGAGACATTGGGATACACGGCACAAGAGCTAAGCGCACAGCCTTACATTGAGTTTGTCCATCCAGAAGATCGAGCGATGACGAGCAATGAAGCGCAAAGACTCGCACAGGGCATTCCAACCGTGGGGTTTGAAAATCGCTACCGCTGTCGAGATGGCTCCTACCGTTGGATTTCGTGGAGTGTTGCCCCCTTTATCGAACAAAAAATCCTGTATTGCGTAGCCCGGGATGTAACCGATCGCAAAGCAGCCGAGCAAGAGCGAGAACAACTTCTTGTCCGCGAACAAGCTGCCCGCGAGCAAGCCGAAGCCGCCAACCGAATCAAAGATGAGTTTCTGGCTGTACTATCCCATGAATTGCGATCTCCTCTCAACCCGATACTAGGTTGGGTAAAACTGCTGCGTTCTCGCAAATTTGACGCACAAGCAACGGATCGCGCTCTAGAAACGATCGAGCGCAATGCCAAACTACAAACGCAACTGATTGAAGACTTGTTAGATGTCTCGCGCATATTACAAGGAAAAATGGCGCTCAACATCGCCTCGATCGACTTAACCACTACAATTGAGGCAGCTATAGAAACCGTGCGGTTGGCAGCACGAGCAAAAAACATTCAGATTCAAACTCAATTTGCCCCCAAGGTAGGATTAGTCGCTGGGGATGCAAATCGTCTCCAGCAAATTGTCTGGAATTTACTCTCTAACGCCAGCAAATTCACCCCGTCTGGGGGACGGATTGAGGTTTCGCTGGTGGAAGAAGGGAGCAGGGAGTACTTAGCAGGGGGGAAGCTGGGGGCTGGGGAGAAAAACCACTCACCACTCACCACTCACCACTCTTTCCCGACTCCCGACTCCCAACTCCCGACTCTCCACAATACGCCCAAATCCAAATCAGCGACACCGGAAAAGGAATTAATCCAGACTTCTTACCATACGTATTTGAATACTTCCGCCAGGAGGATGGGACGATAACGCGAAAATTTGGTGGGCTGGGATTAGGACTGGCGATTGTACGCCACATCACCGAGTTACATGGAGGTACAGTTAAAGCACAAAGCCTTGGAGAAGGAAAGGGCGCAACTTTCACCGTCAGTTTACCTCTGCTTCAGGATGATAGTGGAGAAATAAGCGAGCAAGGCGTGACTTCATCCTTTCTTCCTTGTCCTTTACAAGGTATTCGCGTGTTAGTCGTAGATGATGAAGTCGATATGCTGAATTTAGCTCAAATCGTTTTAGAACAGTATGGGGCAGAAGTGCAGGTTGCAGCGTCGGCAGCAGAAGCAATGCTTATCTTCGATCGCTTCGTCCCTAACGTTTTGATTAGCGATATTGGAATGCCAGATGTCGATGGCTACATGTTAATGCAACAAGTCAGGCAGCGATCGCCGCAAGCAGGGGGGCAAGTTTCGGCAATTGCCCTAACTGCCTACGCTGGAGAGTGCGATCGCCAACTTGCCCTGCAAGCAGGATTTGGGCTGCATCTGCCAAAACCTGTAGAACCAGAGCAGTTAGTGCAGGCGATCGCCGCTTTGTGCGATCGATAGTCAACAGACATCAATCCGAGCGTTTATTCAAAAAGTGACTGTAACTTACTTGCCAATTCCTCCCTATTAGATTTTGTCCGCAGATATCGATAGACAAACCACACCGAATATAAAATTCCGATTAGTTGAAACGTTGGTGCTAATAGTGGAATGCTGTTGAGAGCCGCCAAGACTGCAAACAACACTCTCACTGCAATTAAGGCAAGCAAAATCAAAAGGATGTTTGTAATTGGTTGTTTGTATTGTTGCCAGAAGCTACGAATGTTTTGCGGTAGTGCCGTAAAAAAAGCAACTATATTGTTACCGATCTGCCGTCCCTGCATTTCAAGTTGTTTTGCAGTCGATGGTGTTGTTAGAGATGTAGATTCTGATGTTTCTCTAACTTCTGAAGTGTCGGTCATGTATTCTGTCTGTTGCATGTGGATCTCCTTGTCAGAAAATATACAGATTTTCTCTCGATTGCTTTGCTATTGGCGGTTAGCTAAAAGATGATTGATGAAAATAATTACCTGCTTACCTCTTCAGTTGAGCAGGGGTAACTGTGCTCTCTAAACAATTCCTATCATCGGCATATCCTCCAGTTTTGCCTACTTATTGCTTTTGATATTGATGTTCGATGCACGCTCGTACTGCTGCATCTGATGCAATATATCCATTAAGCTAACTGATAACTAAGCTTGCTGTTTCTACCGTAAGTTATGTGTTTTTTCTACCTTCCTCACACTGAGAAATTAGTAGAAGTATTCTGAGCGATCGTCCGTTGGCATCAGATATTCGAGTTGTTTCTGCTACTGGTTCTGTTTGAGTCAAATTAACTTTTAACGTCTCCTGGAATAGAATGCCTAGATTGATGAAAAAGCTAAATGCTCGCTCTCGCTTGCTAGATTACTGTAATCAATCCCGACATATTCAGAAGTTGCGGGCAGATTTATAATTCAGATTGAATCTTTCCCGTTTGTGAAAATGGCTACGAGCAGCTACTGCATTCATTAGTACTACTATTAGACTATCTCTTTCAGTAGATAAAACTCGCTTTCAATTAAGTGTAAAGTGTGTTCAATTCAAGCGTAGAGTGTACGGAAACAGGTATGTTATCTGTCCTCTAACTTATGAATGCATTGTGAGGTAGGGCAATACTCTAGCTACTTTGCATCTGGCATAAAACGATACAATACAAACTCGTTTTTGATTGAGAAGAAGCTTCACTTCTCACTCAAAAGTTTGTCTTTATCTGTTGCGTAAAAAACTTTTTACTCACTGTAAGGAATAGATGAACATGGCACTTATGAAACGGTGCGTAGCGGAGTCGATTGGGACTTTTTGGCTAGTTCTTGGTGGTTGTGGTAGTGCAGTACTTGCAGCAGCATTTACGGCAGGTGCAGCAAAACTAGGTGAAGGGACAGCAGCCCCATTAGGAATCGGACTAGTTGGTGTATCCATCGCTTTTGGTTTGACGGTACTGACGATCGCATATGCATTAGGACACGTTGCTGATTGCCATCTCAACCCAGCTGTAACTTTCGGACTTTGGGCTGGCAAGCGATTTCCTGGTTCTGAACTACTGCCATATATCATTGCCCAAGTCACAGGTGCGATCGCGGGCGCGGGAGTTGTTTATTTAATTGCTAGCGGTAAGGCGGGCTTCACTCTCACAGGCTCAAACCCGTTGGCAACAAACGGTTTCGGTACACATTCACCCAGTGGTTATTCTTTAGCAGCTTGCTTCTTAACAGAAGTCATAATGACTTTCATGTTCTTGATGGTGATTTTAGGGGCAACAGATCGCCGCGCTCCCCAAGGTTTTGCTCCCATTGCTATTGGTTTAGCACTGACCTTAATTCATCTAATTAGTATTCCTGTAACTAATACCTCAGTCAACCCTGCTCGCAGCACGGGTCCAGCACTTTTTGCTGGCTTGGAGCATATTGCTCAACTTTGGTTGTTTTGGCTAGCTCCAATTTTAGGGGCAGTCCTAGCAGGTTTTTTCTACTCTAGTTTCTTTGCCGAGTCAAGGAAAGAGCGAATACCTGCCGAGCCAATTAAAACACTACGCTGAATAACTATTTAAGTGCTATTCATCTCTCTGAAGCTGAATAAAGGGTGCAGGACAGCCGCGCCCTTTATCAACCGTGCCATGCCAGCCTATAGTGCTGCTTCAAGCGTGAGAGCAGATCTGTCCGATCTAGTTATTTTCTTCGCCTGCATCAACTTGCAATTGTTCGCAAAGAATGGTGTCAGCAGGAATAGCGCTAGCTATCTTAGCACTATGGATCTCTAACTGCGCTTCTGGGATTGCTTCAAATAGCAAGTGCTGACCGGGAAATACAACTCGCTCCAAGTACCAGTGAGGAATATTCGTAATCCGTGCAATTTGAATTCCACTTGTTGCATTCTTATAGTTGCACAAAATGCGCTCTTGGTACTCATCAGGTAAGGAGTCTACGATCTGAGCCATAGTTTTGCCTCCTGGCAACAGCGCCAAAACAAATTTGACATATGCTAACGTAAACTACCTGCAAGAAGATCGCAGGCTTCCTACTGCACAGGCTTCTGCTCAAACGTGGACGTGAAAAATCCACGCTTGAGACTTACAGAGCCTCCATAGGCAGGGGCGCTAGTTCCTAACGCCGATGCGTCAAAATCTGCTACTCCAGTGGAGGAGGATTGTTTCTGAGAACTTCTGGAGATGCTGTTGTCATGTTGAAATATTTCCATTCTCGCGTAACATACTTGGCTTTGCCGATAGCAGCATCTGCATTTCTTTCGCCACTGGATGAACAAACATTTGACCAGTAATCGGCTCCAGCTAAAGCAAGATATCGCGCGCGATCGCGATCGTCTGGTTGACTAGGGTTATCCAGAATTAATCTGGCTCTAAACGTTGTAAACACACCTGCGACATCGTTTGGATCTATTCCTGTTCTGTTTCTGGACCAAAAATGAAAATTATATCCATTGCCCGCTGTAACTGAGATAGTGCCTTGCGGCTCCTGCCGAATATCCGCAGGAATAGTGATGCCTCCTGCAAAGTCTTCCCTAAATGCAGCTCCTACAGGAATAGAACTCTGCAAAGCCAACCATCGGTTGTTACTTTTTTGTAGTAGATAGGTGTGAATCTCTCCTATCTCGACACGAGTATTTGCAGCTGGATTGCCCTCGGCAGCTTCGTTGACGATCCCCCATCCAATTAGTGCTTGCAATTCCCCAGGATTGTTACCCAACTTGACTCTTGGAGCTTGCGACCAGTCATATGATGCTGGTACTCCGCGCATCTTACCTTCATGCTGACCCTGCATATCGCTGATGATTAGCTCCACCGAATTTTCATCAAGATTATCTGGATTTGCTTGCACGAGTGTTTGATGTAAGCCGCTCTTCTCGATCGCATTAACTTTAATCGCTGTGGCATGTGCTGTTACGATCTGAGCTGCTGATATGAAAAGTGCTAGTAAGTAGCTAGGCAGATTTAAACATAAAACGTTCCAGTGTCCATCCCCCTTGTTGACTTCGATTCTCCATGCCCTCAATCATGGCATTCGCTAAATCATACTCGTTATCAAAAATCCTTCCGGCTATTTCATGGGTTTTGAGTTGATGCCACTGCGCTTCAATCAGATTCATATGTGAACTGTATTGGGGGAGAAAAAAGAGATATAGCCCTTTCGACTGCCACTGCTGCCAGTGCTCACGGGCAAGATGACTGGTATGAGCCGAACCATTATCTTGCACCACGACTGTGAGCCGTCCGGTTTGTAGCAATGTCTGCTCACTCTTTTGGGCAAGGAGCGTTCATCACTTTAACATAGCGTTCCTTGTGGAAACTGCCTTGTACCAGAGCATAGTCAAACGACTGCTCTGGTTGCCATATCCCTAGAATACTAATGCGGTCTCCATAGGATTTGACCTGCTCTTCGGTGTTTCTGCTCTCCAATGCGAGAGTAACTATAACTGACTGGACTTTCCAGACAACATCCCGATTCGTCAAGATACTTCAGGTCAATGTACCCTTCACAGGCAGCTAGTTGGAGTGTGTCTAAGTCAGCTTGCTTGAGTGCTTTGTACTCAGGATCTTGTCTGCCCCGTTGCGAGTGTCGAGTCCGCTTCCAACTAAAGCCCTTTTTTTTAGAATGCGGCGAATCCGGTCAGCACTTAGGTTTACCTGTCGTTCTTGCTCTAGCTTCTGGGCTAGCTGTTGACTATTATAGGTTCTGGCTTCTTGCTCTAGGCATTGTTCTAGGTAGGCCATGTCTGCTTCTTGCCATTTGGCTTTAGCTCCTCGTCCACTAGCATCCCATAATCCACCTAACCCTTGCTGCTGCCAACGGCGGATGGTTTCGCGCACTGTCTGCTCTTGGCACTCAAAAATTTCGGCAATCGCTGGCACTACCCATCCTTGAGCATTGAGTCGAAGCATTTGTGCTCGATCTCGGGTACGTTGAGCAACGGTTTTGGCAACCCGAAGTTCACTCAACGTCCGGTCTTCTGACTCTGTCAAAACGATACGTAAAGGAGCAGGCATGAGTGGTCAAAATCAGCAAGTTTTTGGCTTTTCTCTATCTTACGTTTAATTATGCCCTACTACTTAGTAAACCAAATATTAATAATAATAGAGAGCGACGACTAAACGAATAAGTTTTCAGCATTAACAGGACAATTAATTTGTGCTTTCAGTATGTTCTTTGATATATCGAGAGTTGTCGATATAAGTAAGTTCAGGTATTTAATAGGTTGATTAAGTTAGAAAAGGTCAGTTTTCAGATCGTTGTCCGTATTGCTCGATTGCCGATAAAATTCAATTGAAAAGAGGGTGTTTTAACGGCATTCCTTTGCTGCGACAAGAGTTGATGCGTGAATTAGAAAAACATCAACCCAACATAATTAACTATTACGAGAATTTAAATTTTTTAAACCAAAAAATCATTTGTTAATAAATATGTCATTTTCTAGTTTGAGAGTAGAGCTTCAGCGAAAGCTATTCGATTTATTCACTATGCTGTACAATCCTGTTTCATTTAGAATTGGGGTTGGCTGTAGATGTCAGCTACTACTGTTAAATCTGCTAGGGTAGTCCGTTGGCGCATTTCTCTGGTGCTTGCCGTCACGTTATTCGTCAACTACTTAGACCGCAACAATCTGGCTCTAGCACTGCCTCGTATTGCCCGTGATTTTGGTTGGAGCGATCGCGAAGTTGGGGCGCATGGTGAATGGCTATTGGGGGCATTCTTTTTGTCCTACGCCCTGTCAAATATGCTACTCAGCCCGCTTGCCGAGCGATTTGGACCCAAGCGGAGTGTCATCGCGGCGATCGCAGCATCCTCTCTATTCACTATTCTCAGCGCCCCCTTGGGGCAATCTCTGAGTGCACTAATCGTCCTGCGTCTGCTACTGGGATTTGGGGAAGGGGTACATATTCCAATGTTGAGTGCAATTACCAGTCGTTGGTTTGAGCCACACGAGCGATCGCGTGCCAATGCCATCTGGGGGGCGGGAATTATTCTTGCTGTTGCTAGCGCACCATTGGTAATTATTCCACTCATCCAAGCTGTCGGCTGGCGGATCGCCTTTGCCGTCCTCGGTACAGTTGGAATGCTGGTTTCTCTTCCTTTAGTTTGGTTGTTTGTAGAAGACGAGCCGCACCAGCAGCACAGCGCTCGCGAATTAGTCGATGACGCGCCAGAGGCAAACTACAAACGAGATTGGCGATTTTGGTTGATTACCCTTGGCGGTGCGCTCAATGCCTTCTGTGCTTTCGGTATGCTCAACTGGTTGCCCACCTACTTCAACCGCGCCAAAGGAATTGATTTCGAGCGGTTGGGCTATCCTTTAGCAATCGTTTTTACGGCGGGAATTGTCGGAATTGCTCTGATGGCTTATTTGGGTGACAAACTTCAGCGACGCGCCTTGCTTGCTAGTATCGGATTTGCGATCGCGGGCGTATTCGTTCACATTGCCTCTAGCGCCAACGTACTGTGGCTGTTGGTTTTATGCTTTGCGATCGCTGTCTTTTTCCAGAGTGCTTACGGCGCACAAGAATACGCGCTAGTACAACGCTTGTTACCCTCAAACCGAGTCGGTGCGGGGACTGGGCTGTACAACGGGCTTTCCATCCTGTTTGGTGGTGTTGGCGGTTCGCTGATTCCTGGCTCGATTGTAGCGGTGACTGGTAGTTTTGATGCGGCAATTTTTAGTATTGTGGTGGGGGCGTTACTGGCAGCTTTCGTCATGCTAGTACTAGCAAGGGCGCTGCGATATTAGAAGGAGACTCAGTTACTTACGACTTACGACTTCTCCCCACTCGCTTCTAGCTTTTTCATCTCTGTTTGTACGTCTGTGGTTAGTTGCACGGCTTCGTTCAGTAACTTGCTATACTCAGATGCTTCTGTGTTAATCTGTAAAGCTTGCAGTGATAATATGCCGTTAGATAGTAGATCTAGATTACGGTTAATTAAATCTCTGTTTTTTCTGAGAATTTTTTCTGTCTTAATTGCACAACTTAAACTATTTCTTGTGATTTGTAACGCCGCGATCGCCTTTTCTCTGTTTTCGATGCTAGCTCCCTGATTCCCCGCAGCTTCTAGTTCGTCACCAAGATTGATAATTCCAATTAAATCGTTATACCGATCTACTTCTAGTAGCAAATTTCTCAATCGCTGCCGACGATATTTCCATTTGTATAAGTAATAAAGTGGAATTAACCCCCAACCCAGCAACAAAATTTGCTCTAAATATCCTTGGAAAAGATAAGCTTGAACATAATCTGGATATTTTAATCTCTCATATGCTTTCCACTCTCTTCTGCTCATACCAGTAATTTGTTGCAATTCTTCTCTGGTAATATACAAGTTTCTTAGATCGGGTTGCATTGTTTTTGATTAGTTATTTGTCTTTTACCAAATCATAGACAACAATATAATTGTAGGTCTTAAAATTAGATATAGATAATTCTAAATTGTTCCCGCACCCTTGGAAGGACGTACAACTGTGCGTCTCTACAAATGTTACTACATGAATTACCCAATTCTCGACTCCCGTACGGGCGGGTTTCCAAACCCGCCCCTACCGACTCCCCACTCCCGTACGTCCGTATTTTCTGCCGAACGCTTACTATTTACCCCAACAACTCCAGAAGCCGATGCGATCCCCGCTATCTTCGCCTTTCCTAACGAATACACCGTGGGAATTACCAGCTTGGGATATCAAGTCGTATGGGCGACTTTGGCAATGCGTGCTGATGTTGATGTCAGTCGCTTATTTACTGATATATCCGAACCGCTACCACGTCAGCCTGAATTAGTCGGCTTTTCTTGTTCGTGGGAATTGGATTATGTAAATATTCTGACTCTATTAGAATCTCTCTCCATTCCAATTCATACCAGCGATCGCACTGACAGCGATCCCCTAGTATTTGGTGGTGGTCCTGTTTTGACGGCTAACCCCGAACCCTTCGCGGAGTTTTTTGACGTTATTTTGTTGGGAGATGGAGAAAATTTATTAGGAAATTTTATTTCAGCTTACAAACAAGTTCGGACAGCCGATAGAAAAACTAAATTACATCACCTAGCACAAGTACCAGGAATCTATATTCCCAGCTTGTATGAGGTGACGTATGAAGATCCTACAGGCTGCATCCAATCCATTAAACCAATTGCGCCAGGTATTCCCGATCGGATAGAAAAGCAAACTTATCGAGGTAATACTCTATCTGCTTCTACAGTTGTGACTGAAAAAGCAGCTTGGGAAAATATTTTTATGGTGGAAGTGGTACGCAGTTGTCCTGAAATGTGCCGCTTTTGTCTGGCTAGCTATCTCACTCTACCTTTTCGCACGGCAAGTTTGGAAGGCTCGTTAATTCCCGCGATCGAACGAGGACTGACAGTTACAAACAGGATAGGATTATTGGGGGCATCCGTGACCCAACATCCAGAATTTAATAATTTATTAGCTTATTTAAGTCAACCAAAATACGATGATGTCCGTTTGAGCATTGCCTCAGTGCGGACAAATACTGTCACGGTAGAACTAGCACAGACTTTAGCAAAAAGAGACACGCGATCGCTCACCATTGCTGTAGAAAGCGGTTCGGAACGGTTGCGCCAAATTATTAACAAAAAACTGCATAACGATGAGATCGTCCAAGCGGCGGTGAATGCCAAAGCGGGAGGACTGAGTAGCTTGAAACTTTACGGTATGGTGGGCATACCTGGGGAAGAACCCGAAGATCTGGAAGAAACAGTTAAAATGATGCGATCGCTCAAAAAAGCTGCCCCAGGATTAAGGTTAACCCTGGGATGCAGTACGTTTGTCCCCAAAGCACACACGCCGTTTCAGTGGTATGGAGTCAATCCCCAAGCCGAGAAGCGCTTGCAATATTTACAGAAAAACCTCAAACCCCAAGGGATTGATTTTCGTCCCGAAAGCTATAACTGGTCGGTGATTCAGGCTTTAATATCGAGAGGCGATCGCCGTATATCCCGCCTGTTAGAATTAACGCGCAACTACGGTGACAGTCTCGGTAGCTATCGCCGCGCTTTTAAAGAGTTACGCGGACAAATACCCGATTTAGAATTCTACGTGTTTCGCAATTGGTCACACGAACAAGTCTTACCCTGGAGTCACCTGCAAGCACCTTTGTCACAGGCAACTTTATTGAAACATTTAGCTTTATCAGAGAGCAGGGAGCAGGGAGCAGGGAGCAGTTACTAAAAAATTGAGAGTAAAATTCAGCAACTTGTCTCAATGACAACTAGAAATGCGGTAAGCACAACGGCGATCGCCACTTAAAATATGCTCGACTCGTTCGACATTAACATCAGCACCAAGCAGAGTTTCAAACACTTGCAATTCTGAACTGCACAACTGCGAACAACTTTGGGCAGCAGCACAAATCGAACAATGATTTTCCGCCAGTAACAAGACTCCTGGTGACTCTTCTATTGTCTCTGCCATATATCCTTCTTGAGTCCGCAGTTGAGTCAGAATTGCCACTCGTTCTCGCCAGTTTTGAGCGTGTTGCATCTGCGCCGAGTATGTTTGAATTTGAGCTTGAGTACGTTCGCCAATTAATAGTCCTAACCCAGCTTCGCCAAATACTTTGCGGACTCCCTCAATTAATTTCACCACCAGATCGGCGTGATGGTTGGGAAAAAGCGCGTTGGCTTTCTCGGTTAATTGCCAAAACTTGACTGGACGACCAACCGCTTGCTTTTGCTCGCTATAAGTGACTAATTGCTCATCTTGAAGAGTTTGCATATGCTGGCGGATTGCCATCGGTGAAACCTGCAACTTAACTGCTAAATCCACAGCCGTTTGCGAGCCGTGCATTTTGATAACAGATAAAATCTGATTTTTGACCCTTACCCGCTCGATCGCATCATTCATGCCAGGTAGATAGGCTTACTGGGCTATCAAACCTAGATTAACGCAAATTTTAAGTTAGCTTAAGAAACGCCGGGATAGTTATATGCTATCCATCCCAACAATAAGCCCAACCATGCTACTGCTGTTGTAAATGCGATCGCCCCTAGTTTTTGCCAATACCTCAGCGCGATCGCACTCATCACATAAGAATTAATTGTTGCCACTAAACCAATTGCCAACCAGTGATAGGGCAACAAGCTCGATTTTGCCTGCTGGACGAGGTAGGCGATCGCCGTACCCACTAATCCCGTCAAGGCGATCGATCCGTTTTGTCGATACCGACTGCTAGCTACACCGACTAAGTTTGCTAGCTGCCAGTGATAGAACAGAATTCCTATAGACCAAAAGCCCAAATTAATCTTGAGACTGGCAAGACAGAAACCTACCACCGTATAGAGAATAACTGCGATTACACCGAGAGAAATGATTTTTCGATGAGAAAAAATGCGATCGCAGCTTCTACGCTCTACGAAATCAGCTGGAACCATAGAGACATCCGAGCGATATGAGATTTTGAATTTTACAAGCAGAAGTCAGGAGCCAGGAGTCATTTTTCAGTGACCAGTTTTACTGTCACCAGTGACCGCTACAAATAATTTTTGAGTGTTGGTAACTGGTAACTGGTCACTGGTCACTGATTTTTATGGCGCTGTAGCTAAACGATTGTTGACCTCACTCCAGTTGACTGTATTCCACCACTGCTTGAGGTACTCGGCACGACGGTTTTGATATTTAAGGTAGTATGCGTGTTCCCAAACATCATTACACATGATGGGGAAGTGTCCGTCCGTCCAAGGATTATCTTGGTTGGGCGTACTGACAATCTCATACTTGCCACCAGCCGAGCGGACTAGCCACACAAAGCCACTACCAAAGCGCTTCGTACCAGCATCGTTAAACTGAGTTTTAAAGTTTTCAAAATCGCCAAAATTATCACTGATAACTTGGGCGATCGCGCCTGTAGGTTCCCCGCCAGCATTGGGAGCCATCAATGTCCAAAAGATCGAGTGATTGAAATGTCCGCCACCACTATTGCGGACAGGAGTACGAACTGCTTCTGGTAATGAATTCAGCTCGCGAATCAACTCGTCAATACTTTTGCTTTGTAAATCTGGTTGCGATTCCAAAGCTGTATTTAGACCCTTGACATAAGTACCATGATGTAGATCGTGGTGGATCTGCATGGTTTGCGCGTCTATGTAAGGTTCTAAAGCGTCGTTTGCGTAGGGTAGAGATTGCAGTTCAAAAGCCATAAACTCTTTTTCCTCTTAACTAGAGGTTTCGATAGACTAATATATCAAAACTTTCGATAGAAAAATCTATCAAAATATGACAATTACTGTGAGCAAGTGCTAACTATCACAACCAAAACGTAACAATCTTGGCGATCGCCTTTCCTGTCTCAAAGGTTAGAGATTAAGAGAGGGAGCGCACGAGCAGTTATCAGTGACCAGTGACCAGTTGATTCTCTACTTACGACTTACGGCTTACGACTTAAGACTTTTCCCCGCTTTCTTCGGGTAGTAAGGTAGTTTCATTTTTTGGCTGTTCGGCGTGAGGAGCGATCGCCGCAGTCCGCTTTAGTCTGACGAGAAAGCTAACTCCAATTGCCCAAGCGACTGAAACCATCCATCCTGCTAAAATGTCGCTGGGAAAATGAACGCCCAAGTACAGTCGCGTCCAAGCGATCGCGATCGCATATAGACTTCCGCCAATTAATACCAACAAACACCAAGGACTACCCCAAGTCAAAATAACGAGAGCAGCTACCAATGTCATGCTATTCATGGCATGACCGCTAGGAAAACCAAAATCAAGTTCTGGCGCGGGTGATGTCCATAGCTCGGGACGAACTCGATGCATTAACAGCTTGACTGCACGGTTGATAATGGCGCTTCCGATTACAGTAGTTAGCAAATAAATGAGAGATCGCCATCTTCGTCGCAACAACATTACCAACGCGATCGCACTAATAACGGGAAACAAAATAGTACTCGAACCAAACTGAGTCAGCGTTACGGCTATACTATCTAGCTGCGGTTGTGCTGTAGCGTGAATCCCCTGTAATATGAGCGTATCCCAGATGAATCCACCTTCATCCCATACTTCTTCTGCTAGTAAGCCAAACACCTGTAAAGGCAAGTAAACTCCAATCGCTAACAAAAGTAGCGATCGCCAATGAGAAACTAGCACTCGCTTACCAAAGTTCAGAAAAGCTGGCAGCAATTGCTTGAGATCGGATTTAAATAATTGCATTACAGTCTGTTGGTAAGAGGTCATCAATCGCCGCAAGGTATACGGCAATAGCGGTGCTGAAGCGATCGTATGGTATACCAACAGACAGAACTTCCCTCTAAAAGAGTAATTCTGCGTGAGTTCTAAAACTCCATTTCCCACTACTCACGACTTGCTACCCACTTCCCAACAACCACTTACCCTTTAAACAACCGTGCAGGTTTTAATTGCGCGCTTCCTGGTTGCAGTTCGTAGGGAAAAATACTTTTGACACGTTCGACTACAGAAATCATGTAGCGATAATCTGGAATCGAACCTGTAGGAACGTAACCTGTTTCTTGCGCTAAAACGGAAGCAGCTTCGCTTAGAACTTGACGAATAAATTCTTGGCGATTGCGTTCGATAGTTGGTGAAATTAAAACAGATCCTAGTGGTACGCTGTGGGGATCGTTGTATAAAACGCGAAAAGAAATTTGAGGAAATTGCGTCTTATAAACATTAAATTCTCTTTGAGAAAGCGCCCCCGCATCGGCTTTACCTTCAGCTACCAAACTCAATATAGTTTTTGGTGTAGGTGCTAATAAAATTTCTGCTAAAGTTAAGCCATACAGATTATAAATAGGCAAATAAAATCCCGTTGCAGAACCAGGTTGACCCAAGGCTACTGTTTTATTTGCTAAGTCTTTCAGAGATCGAATGGGGCTGTTTTCTTGAACAACCAAAATCGAGCGTAAGTTTTGAACTCCTTCCAAGGTAAACAGGGGACGGTACTGTTGCTGGGTGATGGCGATCGCAGCTAAGCCTGGAGGAGCAAACACCAATGACCAAGAGCGATTGCGAATCCGTTCTAGAGCTTTATTCTCATTAAAGGCAGGCTCTAGCCTCACCAACGAACCAGTCTTCTCGCCTAAGTAATTGATCAAGCGATCGTACTGGCTGAGCGTCTGTTGACCTTCAGAGTAGCTCACTGTACCAATAATTAATTCTTCTCCCTCACCTTGTAGCGATCGCGAACCACAAGCTGCTAAAAAAAATAATTGAAGTAAAAAGAGACGACGCGAATATCTGGAATTCATTTTTGCCCAGCTGTAGTTAACAGTATTGCTGGATCGTTGAGGTGCGGTCTCCATTCAGGGGAAAGATGAAATTAATTTATAATTTTAAGTAGCATTATATACACTTCTTCTACCATCGTAAAATAAATCTCTACTTACTAGCAAAAATGTTAAAAAATCTTAAGCTTACTGCCAAATTTAGCTTAATGTTGGTCGTAGTTTTCATCGGTGGGATTATCATCAGTGGTGCGGCACTCTCCAAGGTACTCGAACAGAGAGCCGAAAGGGAAGTTAGTTCTCAAGCAGCAATTCTGATCAAAGCGATGAATGCGGTTAGAGCATATACCAGCGATCGCGTCAACCCATTGCTTGCACCTAAGCTCGAAACCGAACCAGTATTTATTCCTGAAACAGTACCAGCTTTCTCCGCTACGGAAGTTTTTGAAAACTTGCGTAAAAACGAAGAGTATCGAAATTTCTTCTATAAAGAAGCTACGCTCAATCCTACCAACCTACGCGATAAAGCTGATGCTTTTGAAGCTAAAATTGTCGAGCGCTTCCGCAACGAATCGAATACTAAAGAAATTTCTGGTTTTCGCAATTTACCAGGTGGAGAAGTCTTTTACATTGCTCGACCATTAGCAGTGTCGAAAGAAAGCTGTTTGCGATGTCACTCTACCCCAGAAGCAGCACCTAAAAGCCAAATTGCTACCTATGGCTCGGAGTGGGGTTTTGGTTGGAAACTGCACGAAATTGTAGCAGCACAGATTATTTCTGTACCTTCGAGCGAGATCTTTGAGAGTTCTAGACGCTCTTTATCTCTAGTTATGGGAATATTGTTTGGAATTTTTGCGATCGTCGTGCTGTGGCTCAACTTCTTCTTAAAACGATCTGTCATTCAGCCGATTAAGAAAATGTCTAGAACCGCAGAGCGAGTTAGCACGGGAGAAATGAGTGCAGATTTCGAGCAGAATTCTAATGATGAAATTGGCATCCTAGCAGCTTCTTTCAATCGCATGAAATCGAGCTTAGAAATTGCGATGAAGTTACTCAGCCAGCAAACGCGATGAACACTTAACAGTATGCTTGAATGTCTTCACCGCAGCAGTCGGCAAGGTAACATAAAGCACGAAATCTCAAACCGACCAATTGCTCGTATAGGGGGTTGAGTTTGCATAGAGGAGGAATGTGTCCTACTTTATGACCGAATAGAATAATATCTCGCTCAAAAGGACATTGGGCTGGAATAGTTTTCGCAATCAATTTTGCAACTCGGGGGTGAGCAATCTCAAAAGTATCTAACTTTTGTTTCAAAGACTTCATGGGAGATAATGTAAATGCGATCGATGGACGGGATTTGTAGGAAATGCTTGCTTCTACTACAAGGGAAATTAAATTGACAACCTGAATCATATGTAAGCTACCTTCCTCACGCTCTTCTCGATGTATGGCGTTAAAAATACAAAGACATTGCCTAACGGCGATTAACTTCTGGAAAATTGACACGCAGAATTAGAAAGCGCGATCGCTAACTTTTCTCCCTCGAAATTGCGTTGAATTGATAGAGAAAACTTATTTGCTTTCCTAATTCAAAAATAGCAAATTATCTTTGTATTGCAAGCGTTTTAGCAGGATCGATTGCTAATGCAGCTTATTGTGATTTCATATATATAATCTAGCTATCTAAAACATAAGCACACAGTATCTCAAGAAGTAAGTTTTTCACTACCTGAGCTAGGTTTATTCTTACTTAAGCTAGAGTGCATTAGCCTTACTTCTCTACTCAATAATTTCTAGTAATATATATAGCAGAGAGCAGACCAAAAATCTTTCAAGCAATAGCTATAGGTAACTTTGATCCCTCAACCTTTCCATGCTTTGCTATGTAAACAATTTAATTATAAATAGATGAAATCTTACGCTCGGCGTTCGGAACTCGGGAAATAGATCGAGAGTAATTTTCTCCCTTTACCCTGCGATCGCCTTCCTGTTCTTACCCTAGTTCCTTGCCCTGAGTTTAATCATTTTCCCAGCGTTCGCAATCGAGGAGATCGGCAATGCGATCGCGCAAGTTGTACTCGTGTTTTTCCAATTCTCGCTCAAACGCCGTCCAATCTCTAGCTGGGATGTATTCGCAGAGGACGTACATTGATTGCCTACGGCTAATAATTCCTTTCTGTACTAGATGTAAGACTTCGTGTTTGATAACGTCTAAAGAATATTCAACTGGTGAAAGTAGTGCATTTACAGACATGATTTTCGCTCAGAAACTACTAGCAATTCTCGGCATCACTGAATCTAAATTCGGTAAGCCCATACCCCAGACTGCGGCTGGATGACCTACACAGCGTTGACCCATTGCCCATAAGTAGGCATTTGGGTGGTTTTCCTGTATCCATCGCACAACATATTTAAGCTGCTTGTCTGTTAACTGTTCGGGTACTTCTGGCAAACATTCAGTAATGACAGCAATCTGGCGTAAAGTAGCACCCGCCTGAAACCGATCGCCTGCAAAACACCATTGCTTGATGAGTTGATAAACCTGTTCTGTTGTATCCACAGTTACTGTCCGAAACGCCTAATTCTGTTAAGCATTAATACAGTATTGCTAGATACAGTTTGGGGAAAACTACCCAGTGGATACTTGTAGGCTGCATTCTTCACCAAAAAAATAGCCACCTGGATATCCACTTGACAGAAGTGCGAACAGGGGAATCTAGTTTAGTGTGATTAAGTTAACAAATTTGCTATTAAATAAAAAACACCTGTTCGTGACTCAATTTTTGCATCAATTGTGCGATAACAAGCAGCCTTGCCGGGTCATGATTCTCGGTAGACTGGTCGCAACAGTACAACGTGTGAGCCGCTACTGTCTCGAACACATGGTCGAAGTCTTACCTTACTATGGAGTTCCTACTGGTGAGGAGATAACTCTGTTCGATCCAGACATCCTCATAATATGTCTGCCCGCCCCAGAAAAACTCTATCTTCAGACAGACAAGCCTTTTATTTTGTGGTCTGAACTAGAGGCAAATTGCAAGCTGCCGATTGCGTCTAATCCGGCAGAGTTAGCAAAGATGTTGCGGCAAACACTACAAGATTTTAATTGAAGATGTCATGTGTGTAATTTAATTTACCTAATTTAAATTAGTCCTTCGCGCACGGCTAAAGCTGCTGCCTGAACGCGATCGTCAACGCTCAGTTTATTGAGAATCATCCGCACGTAAGACTTGACCGTTCCCAGGGAAAGAAATAGTTGTTGGGCAATCTCTTGGTTCGAGCGTCCTTCAGCAATTAGTTTGAGAACTTCTCGTTCGCGGCTGCTGAGAACTGGAATAGGTGAGATGGTGGAATGCTGTTCTTTAATGGGAATTACCGGATTAGGCTTGAGCATCCGTGCCACTTTGCGGGCTATTTGCGGGTCGAGATAAGCGCCACCAGTTTGAATTAACTGAATTACAGCTAGCAGTTGTTCCCATTCGATTGTTTTGAGACAATAGCCATCAGCCCCTGCGGCTAACATTCCCATTACTTGAGTATCATTATCAAAAGCACTTAAGGCGAGTATTCGCGTCGTGGGGCGATCGCTTTTGATCTGTTGAGTTGCCGCGATCCCATCCATCACGGGCAGATCGATATCCATTAATACGACATCTGGTTCTAACTCGGCAGCTAATTGAACTGCCACCCTGCCATCAGCAGCTTCTCCCACGACACAAAAATCGGGTTCGAGGGCAAACTGTCCTTTCATCCCTCGACGCATCAAAGCATGATCTTCGACTAATAAAATTCGTACTGCACCCTCTGTCTGATATTCGCTCATTACTAGTTTCCGACTCCTCCGACTCCCGACTCCCGTACGGGCGGGTTTGGAAACCCGCCCCTACCGACTCCCGCTTCTCCATCGAATGTCAAAGAAACTGGCAGGGTAAACCAAAAGGTACTGCCTTCACCTAACTGACTATCCACTTCGATCGTACCTCTGTGAGCAACGACGATCTGACGGCAGAGATATAGACCCAATCCTGCACCACCCCGCCTACCTCTCCCTTGGATAAAGCGATGGAAGAGTTTGTCTTTTTCGTGGGGTGGGACTCCAGGACCTCGATCGCAAACCGAGACTTTGATGCGATCGCCTCCTAACAAACTGACTTCGATTGTAATCTCTTTATCTGGTGGGCTAACCCGTGCGGCATTATCTAATAAGTTTTGCACCACTCGTTGAATTTCTAACTGGTCGCCGTAGACCGTAGGGAGCGAGGCAGCGATATAAGTAGTGGGAGTACGCTGGCGATCGTGAATCTGACAAATTAGCTCCACAGCCTGAGAGCAAATCTTTGCCCAATCTAAGGGTTCCCAGTTTAAGTGCTGTCCGCCACCAGCTTCATAACGAGATACATCCAGCAAATTATCTACCAACTTCAGCAATTGCTCGTTCGATTGGCGGTACTCTTCTAGAATTTCTCTCCAAGTCTCGTCAACAGAACCAAAAGCCCCATTCAACATCGGGCGCAATGTATTGCGAGTGGCGAGTAAAGGCGTGCGCAAGTCATGAGACAGTGCAGAGATCAAATCTTCTAGCTGTTGGTTACGCATTTGACTGTATTCTTGACGCTGACGAATTTCTGCTGCCATCTCATCGAGTACGCTAGCCAACCGTCCGATCTCATCTGATGTAGTATAACCGAGCCGAATTTCCAGCTTACCAGCCCGCCAAGCTTGGCTGACCTGAGTTAAATGGCGTAGGGGAATTTCTACCCGCTGGCGTAACAACCATAAGTTCCAGCTAACTCCAATACTAGCTATGAAGACGTTGAAGACTTCCAGCGCGGTCTTGATCTGGTTAATTTGCTGCAATTGCTGCTGGCGCTGAGACAGGATTTTTGCTTCATGCTGCAACATAGTTTTGACAACATCGCGCATGGGATCGAATAAAATCTTGCCAGGTAGATAAGTCTTACTCGCAGTACCAGCTATGACACTTTGCACAAAACTATCCTGCCAAATTGTATGAATTGATTCAATGACTTGGAGCTGTTCTAGTTGGCTTTGATCTCCTTTTGTCAATTTTTTTAAAGATTTAAAACTACTATGAAAAGCATTATTACCGCGATCGTAATTATCGAGTAATTCTTTATCTTTAGTAATTAAATAGCCTCGAATCGAAGTCTGTTGATCTAAAGCATGACTCAACATCTGTTCCGTTTTCTGCTCTACCAGTAAAGAATGAGTCACCCAACCAAAGGCTTGCTGATGGAGATTTTCTACTAGTAGATTCAGAGAACCTTGTACGATAAGGAATAGAATTAGTAGCAAACAACTGACATACAAAGGGGCAAATAACCGATTTTTGAGCGAAAATTGCCTCAACCGCGAGCGCCATTTTTTGAAACTGACATGAGAGACATTAGGAAAAGAAGTCGTAAGTCGTAAGTCGCAATTACTAGCCACCAGCCACTAGTCACTGATAACTGTATATGACATTTTTCGATAAATTAAACGCTGCGATCGCCCGCAATCAGAGTTTGTTGTTTCTCGGACTCGATCCAAATCCTGAAATGATGCCAAGCCAAAATTCAAATCGGTCTGAGAAGAGTATTATCGATGATTTGGGGGACTGGTTGCAATTTGTCATCGCCCAAACGACAGATTTAATTTGCGCTTATAAGCCGACTTTGGGCTTTTATCAGGCTTTAGGTGTCCCAGGTATGGAGTTGCTAGAACGGACGCTCAAAGCCATTCCTGAAGACATGCCAATTATTTTGGATGCCAAACACAGCGACCTCAACACTAGTACAATTTTTGCCCGAACAGTATTCGATCGCTGGCGAGTCGATGCTGTCACCCTCAGTCCTTATCCTGGGCAAGATTGCATCGCGCCATTTTTAGTTTATCCAGGCAAGGGAGTATTTGTATTGTGCTGTACTTCTAATCCTGGGGCGATCGCATTACAGCAATATCCTTCGCCTGAATCTCCCTTTTACTTACAAATAGTGAAAGAAGCGAAAATCTGGGGGACTCCCGAACAAGTCTGTTTAGAAGTTGGAACCACTTCCCCTGACGTGCTAGCCAAAATTCGAGCCATTACTCCCGAAAGAACGATTATGGCTCGGAGTATTTGGGCGCAAGCAAGTAATCTACCTCAATTATTAGCCGCAGGTTTAAATTCCAACGGTAGCGGATTACTCGTTCCCGTACCTCAAGACGTTTTGAGCCAAGACAACCCAGCTAGTCAGATTCAAGCTTTGCGACAAGAAGTAGAGCAAGCTAGAACCGCAGCTGTTAAAAGTGCTTCTCAGTGTGACGTGTGGTTTCCCAATGTTTGTTTGTTGCAACAACACCCCCACACCCAATTGATTTTGCAACTCTACGATCTTGGCTGCATTATCTTTGGTAACTACGTACAGGCATCGGGGGCAGAATTTCCTTACTATATCGATCTACGCACGATTATTTCTAATCCCCAAGTTTTCGAGCAAGTTCTCAACGCTTATGCAGAGATCTTACAAAATCTAAACTTCGATCGCATTGCTGGAATTCCCTACGGTTCCTTACCCACTGCTACGGGATTGGCATTACGGATGAATTACCCGATGATTTTTCCCCGCAAGGAAGTTAAAGCCCACGGAACAAGGAGAGCGATCGAAGGGTATTTTCAACCAGGGGAAACAGTTGTAGTCGTTGATGACATTCTGATTAGCGGTAAAAGTGCAATAGAAGGAGCGGGAAAGTTAAAATCGGCGGGTTTAAATGTAGAAGACATTGTTGTATTTATCGACCATGAAGAAGGGGTAAGAGATAGGCTCAAAGATAATGGCTATCGCGCCCATGCCGTGCTAAAAATTTCTGAAATTACCCAAACTTTATACGAAGCAGGCAAAATTGATGAGGCACAGTATCAGACTTTAACAGGGAGCAGGGAGTAGGGAGTAGTGATAATACAAATGAATGCTCGATTCTGAGCGATCGCAGTTAGACTTTCTTCAATTTGAATGCCACTGAATAAGGACGAGTTTGAGCATTTTTTATCTCTCGTTCAGTTTCAGCTAAATGAAATTGCTGTTCGGTGATTCTTGGCTCTTCAAAGTCAGTTATTGCAAATCCTGCGTTCCTAAATGCTTTCCAGTAATCGGAGAGCGGTCTGTGAAACCAAATAAATTCTGACGTAAAATGCTTCCAGGGTGGCTCAATACATTTTTGTGCCTCGAAATAAGAAAAACTCCAATGATAAAGCACCTCACCACTATCTTCAACAACCATTGCTCTACCTTGGGGAAAACATGGATGGGAAAACACAACAACTGCGTTTCCATTGACTTTCAATACTCGGTTGAAGGCTCTCATCGTGTATTCAAGATTTGGCACATCCATAAGAACGTAGTTTGAGACGATCGCGTCAAAAAAATTATCTTCAAGACTGTCCATCGTCTCGCAGTTATCTACATGAAAGTCGATATTTTGACCGCTTATATTAGCTTTTTCACGGGCTATTTCAATCATTTTGTCGGATAGATCGATTGCCGTTACTATGGCTCCTTGACTCGCCAATTTCCTACTAAGATAGCCTGTTCCGCAGCCAGCATCCAGAATCCGAAGACCTCGAATATCTCCAACAAATTTCCATAAAACTGGATCGGAATTTAAACGACGATTGCTATCTCCATCATCTCCCACTTGTATGTCCCAATCATCAGCAACTGAATTCCAAAATTCACGGACTTCTTCAATGCGATCGCTCATAATCTCAAAAAGGTAAACTGCTCGATTTTCAATTTTAGCTGTTGCTAATGGGGCTTGAGAAACGCAGCCAGATGCGTTTCTCGTAAGTGCTATCCTCAGCCTTGACATCTTGCGATCGCTGTTCTGCACGGATTACCTGATTCATCCAACTGGACGTGGATTCGGCAGGCGTACCAATCCAGCAAACTGCTTCCCTGGATACCAAGGTGTTTGGGTTAGTTTGTCAAAACCAGGAATGCTCTCCATGTACTTCACCATGCGATCGCGCATTGCTTTATCGGGTAGTTCTCCTCGCATTGCTCCCATATTCTGGGCAACGTGATTTGGGTTTGTTGTCGCTGGAATAGCACAAGTTACAGCAGGGTGAGAAATCGCATACTTGAGGAAAAATTGCGCCCAATTCTCGCAACCAATCTCGCGGGCAAAATTGGGTAGGGGTCGTCCTTTCACCAATTCAAATAGACGTGCCTTCTCAAAGGGCATATTGGCTAAAACTGCTGTTCCTCGCTCTGCTGCTGCTGGCAGAATCCTTTCTTGGGCTGCGCGTTGAGCGATCGAGTAACGGACTTGCACGAAATCCAAATCGCCATTCTCGATCCATCGTTCCATCGGGGCAAAATACGCTATTCACTTCTGACAGACCGTAGAGCGGTGAGACATCGATCGTCCGCCCTCCTGCATCCCAAAAGCGGCGCATGACTTGCTGAAGATGATCGCGCGATCGCTCTGGCTTGACATCAAACGCCATGAAAGTTCCCAAGCCGATCGCGGGGATTCTCTCCTGCGTGCGCGGGATCTCTTTAGTAATTAACTGCGATGACTGTTGTGAGTTGGGTTGCGTCTGACTTTTGGCTTGTCCACCATGAAAAGCCAAAGGTGTGAGAGCAGTGGTTGCAGCAGCAAGTCCCATGATTTTAATTGCCGTGCGACGGGGAATCGTTGGATGAGAATCATCTGAATGCATGTTTCGTGTCATGAATGCTTTCTAACAAATGGTTAAAAGCAGACAACAACTAAAATCAATCGCTTCCTATGCAAAAATAAACAGCCTAAATGATTCTTAAATCGTTGGTAAAGAGTGTTGACAGTTGACTGTTAACAGTTAACTGTCAACTGCTGCAACAATAAGTTCCTAATTCAATTAGACTGATATATTTCATATTACAAGCTAGTTAAAAGATTGTTATTTCGGATTAGATATGGCGTAATAATTTATAGTTATTACCAGCTGACTGAATACATAGCAATCCTTTTTAATCTACAAACATTTCTCTGTAGAGACGTTACATGTAACGTCTCTACAAAGGAAAAATCCAAAATCTAAAATTCAAAATGGTAGAGTTTCGCCAACTCAAATATTTCATCGTGGTGGCTGAAGAACTGCATTTTGGTCGGGCATCATTTCTATTGAAGAGATAGTAATAGATAATTTCTTGCAACTCATCAATGCTATAAGGCTTGGTAATGCATTTTAAACAACCTTCTGCTAGAAATTGTTGTTGGTTTTCTGCCCTAGCCATAGCAGTAATAGCAACGATGGGAATGCCCTTGGTTTGAGGATTTTGTTGAAGACTTTTGACAACTTCTATACCACTGATGTCAGGTAGCATCATATCGAGCAAAATCAAGTCTGGGTAGTGTTGCTGCGCCTTCTGTACAGCAGTCTTACCATCGTCAGCAGTAATGAACGAACACTGAACGAACTGAAGTACCTGAACAAGCAACTCTAAATTATCCTTATCATCATCAACTGCTAGGATTAAATGCTGCTGATGGTTAGATTGTAGACCGCAATTTTCCATCAGGTTGGAAATTGTCAATTGTATACATACCATCCTAAGATAAAATAACTGGTTTCTCTATTCATTTTCACACTCACTATCTCCCTGTGAAAGTAGCTATCGCAACTGTGGCGACTCTGAACTAAGCGATCGCCAAATTATCAGACCAGGTATCCGCACAATCTAAATCGGCTTCAAATAACCATATTCTTGTTTCAGAGCCAATCCTGCCCATTTCTGGTAGAGGTCCCAGCTCCATTTCCACTAAATAAGTCCAGCTACCTGATTCAAGTTTGTAGTTTTTAATTGTACCCAGACCACCAACAGAGCACACCCTCTGTCCCCGACGAAATCGGCGTACCGTCAAAACACTTGTATTCATTGGTCGAATTCCACTCTTTAATCTGATTAAAGCGACAATGAAATTCTTTGTTGTCTACCACGAGGTGAAATTTCAACTGGGGATCGTAAACCTATAGGAAGGAAACTTTCCTCACAACAATGCTACGTAGCTGTTACGTTTTTTCCTATCACATTGGTTCAGATTTGTCGTTGAGTAATCCGCAAAATTTCTGAGACTAGCTCATTTGGCTTGATCGGTTTGGGCAAATACCATTGGAAGCCTGCATCTAAGGCAGTTTGACGATTCACCTCTGGGCAGTAGGAACCCACGGCGATCGTCGTGAGTTCTTCCTGGCTTATTCCCAGTCTGCCTTGAGAAACCTGCAACCAAGTTTAATAACCGACGTACTCGGTAGTTATGAAAGTTGTTGAGAAACTGCTTCTCAGACACCCTTTAAACTGTCATAACACTGAAACCTAACGTGTTAACAGACGTAAAGATCGGAATGAAAGGTATTACTGGAAGGCAATTGATATGACCTACGCAACAATTACAACCGCCATAGAAGTTCTCAATAGCGATGAAAATTTCTCAGTCTGGTTTAACAACAGCAGCAATGTATTAACATTGCCTTGGCTTAATGGTTAAACGTATCGATCTAGTGGGTGTAACTCCAGGTACAACGGCTGTCCCCTTGGAGAGAACAGGGAACGAACAACAGGCAACAGAAAAAACTGTTGCCCATTGCCTCAAATTTAAGCACTAAAGTATTTTGCGACTGGGTGATAGGTCACAATGGCAGTAGTAGATTGTTCGGGATAAAGCTGTTCGCTTTCATCCATATACAAATCGATCCTCTTCGTCTCTAACAAATCCAGTTGCTTGTACTGATCCTGAATATTCGGACAGGCGGGATAACCAAAGCTGTAGCGCGAACCGCGATAGCGTTGCGCTAACATATCTCGAATGTTATCTGGTTCTTCAGCCCCAAATCCTAATTCGCGCCTAATTCTGGCGTGCGTCCACTCTGCTAAAGCTTCTGCTATTTGCACTGCTAAACCGTGGAAATAGAGATAGTCTGTATACTGGTTGGCTGCAAATAGCTTTTGAGCGTATTCTGTGGCAATGTGTCCTACTGTCACCGCTTGCATGGGGAAAACATCGATAATTCCTGACTCCTTCGGTGCGAAGAAATCAGCAATACACAGACGGCGCAAGGATTTTTGTCTAGGAAACTCAAATGATGTTACCTGTTCGGCGTGGTTTTCTGGATTGTAGACATACAATGTATTTCCTTCTGACTGACAGGGGAAATACCCATAAATCACTTGTGGGTGCAAGAGATTTTCGGTAACAATCTTTTGCTTCCAATCTTCTAGAATTGGATAGACTTTCTCATTTAAGAAAGCCTGATAGTCTTCCTTAGATTGTTCTTTCGGCTTGCGGAATTGCCATTGTCCGGCAATTAAAGCCTGTAAATCTAAATGCCAGAAAATCTCATCCCAAGGAATATCTTGCGGTTGCAATAGCTTTGTCCCCCAGAAAGGCGGCGCGGGACGTTCTATGTCTATTGCTACTGCTTCGGATCTCTTGGTGTCAATTTCGGTAGGGGCGGGTTTAGAAACCCGCTCGTACTGGAGTGAGGAGTCAGATTCTACAACAGGTTCTTTGTGTCCGTTCCCGTTTACTTCCGCGTCAGCCGATTCACCCAAAAAGCCTTTAAGATCGTCCCATTGACTTGTAGCCTTCGCTGGCATTAATTTATCCATGAAGTGCAAGTCGGAAAAAGCATCTTTGCCATACACGACTTTACCTTTGTAAGTGTTTTGGCAATCTTCATAAACAAACTTTGGTGTTAGCGCCGCACCACCTAAAATTACCGGAACGGTAATTCCTTTTTCGTTAAATGTCGCCAAATTCTCTTTCATGAAGGCAGTGGATTTTACCAATAAGCCACTCATGGCAATACAATCAGCCTTGTGCTGTTCGTAGGCATTGATGATATTTTCTACTGGCTGCTTAATTCCCAGATTAATTACCTTGTAGCCGTTGTTTGACAGGATGATATCTACCAAATTCTTGCCGATGTCGTGGACATCACCCTTCACCGTGGCAATAATAAAGGTTCCTTTGGCTCTGTTACCACCTTCCGACTTTTCCATGTGGGGTTCGAGATAAGCCACGGCTGCTTTCATCGTCTCCGCCGACTGCAACACGAATGGGAGTTGCATCTGTCCCGAACCAAACAGTTCGCCGACAACTTTCATGCCATCCAGTAGATAGACATTGATAATATCCAAAGGTGGATATTGCTTCATGGCTTCGGCTAAGGCTTGTTCTAAACCAATCCGTTCCCCGTCGATGATGTGACGTTTGAGGCGTTCTTCAATCGGAAGATTCTCATCTACACCTTTATCACGCTTCGTTGTCACCCCTTCAAATAGCGTCGTCAACTCAGTTAAGGGGTCGTAAACGCAGACATCACCTTCAAATTTGCGATCGTCGTAAATTAGCTGACGGCAAATCTCTTGATGTTTCTCCTCAATCTTCGCCAATGGTAATATCTTACTAGCACTGACGATCGCTCCATCCATGCCTACCTGGATTGCTTCGTGTAGGAACATGGAATTGAGTACGATCCGCGCTGCTGGGTTCAAACCAAAGGAAACGTTGGAAACACCCAGCATAATATGACAGCCTGGTAGTTCCTGGCGAATGCGACGCACCGCTTCAATTGTCGCTTTACCATTTTTCCTATCTTCCTCAATCCCCGTCGAAATTGGCAAACAGAGAGTATCGAAAAAGATTTCGCGGGCAGGAATGCCGTATTCTACTGCTTGTCTGTAGGCACGCTGGGCAATTTCAAACTTTTTATCTGCCGTTCGTGCCATTCCATCTTCGTCAATCGTACCAATGACGACACCAGCACCATACTTTTTCGCCAACTCCAAAACTTTGAGGAATCGTTCTTCCCCATCTTCGTAGTTGGTGGAGTTGAGGATGCATTTACCCCCAGCTACCTTTAATCCCGCCTCCATCTTTTGCCATTCTGTAGAGTCCAGCATCAAAGGTAGAGTTACGTTATTCACCAAACGGGACACTAATTCGTGCATATCCCGTTCGCCATCTCGTCCCACGTAATCCACGTTAACATCGAGGACGTGCGCGCCTTCTTTAACCTGCGCCCTTGCCATCGATACCAGTCCGTCCCAATCTTCAGCGTTGAGTAAATCGCGGCACTTTTTAGAACCACTGGCGTTTAAGCGTTCCCCGACTATGAGGAAAGAGTTATCCTGTTCGTAGGGTTGAGTGCTATAAATCGATGCTGCTGCGGCTTCTAGTTGCGGATTTCTCACCCCTGGTTTTAATTCTTTAGCAATTTCAGCCAGTTGTTGAATGTGTGCTGGACGTGTCCCACAGCAACCCCCGACTACTTGGACACCCAAATCTTCCACAAAATGCATCAAATGCATCCGCAATTCTGTTGGCGTGAGGCGATAGTGTGCTTGTCCGCCGACGTTTTCCGGTAAACCCGCGTTAGGAATACAGGAAACGATAAAAGGCGAGTGTTCCGACAAATATTTAATGTGCGGCTTCATCAAGTCTGGTCCCGTGGCGCAGTTCAGACCGAGAATGTCAATTTTATAGGGTTCTAGAATCGTCAGCGCGGCATTAATTTCCGTTCCGACTAGCATTGTCCCCATCGATTCCATCGTTACGGAAACCATTAAAGGACGACGTTCGCCTTTTTTAGCAAACACTTCTTCGATCGCATTCAAGGCTGCTTTAATTTGCAGTACGTCTTGACACGTTTCGACAATGAATAGATCGACACCACCATCATACAAGGCTTCTGCTTGTTCGACGTAAGCCGTTTTCATCGTGTCGAAATCGATGTGTCCTAGAGTTGGCAGTTTGGTTCCAGGACCCATCGAACCCGCTACAAATCGTGGTTTTTCTGGGGTAGAAAATTCTGCGGCTACCCGCTTGGCAAGTTCTGCTGCGGTTTTATTTAAATAATAGGCTTTATCCGCTAAGTCATACTCTGCTAAAACGATGGATGTCCCGCCAAAGGTATCGGTTTCCACCACGTCCGCACCAGCAGCGAAGAAGTCGCGATGAACTTTTGCCACTGCTTCTGGGTTGGTGTGAACGAGATATTCGTTACAGCCTTCGTACTGAGAACCGCCAAAATCCTCAGCCGTCAGGTTTTGCGATTGTAAATTCGTCCCCATTGCGCCGTCAAATACAATAACTGGGCGTTCTGGGCTATGCAGTCGAGATAGAAACAAACTATTCATGTGCCACGCTGTTTAGCAGAGATAGGAATGATATTTGGACTACAGTTTAGATAATTTAAGATTTTCTTACCTGTTATCTATTTTGCCGACTTTCTGGAATTTTCCAAGCGATCGCAGAATTTTTATGTAGGAGCGAGGAGTGAGGAGTGAGGAGTGAGGGAATCAGGGAGACAAGGAAGACAAGGGGGACAAGGAAGACAAAGAAGACAAGGGGGACAAGGAAGACAAGGAAACAGAGGAGCTGGAGAGCTGAGGGAGAAAATACTCGTTACTCTTTACTGGTAACTGTCAACTGTCAACTGTCAACTGTCAACTGTCAACCGTCAACCGTCAACTGTCAACTACCAATTACCCATTACCATGTCTATTTATAATGTTATCGGCAAGTCTTATTCGCAATTTCGGCTTCCAGATCGCCGGATTGTAGATTTCATCCTGAGTGTCCTCCAGTTGCCTCCTGGTAGTACGATCGCCGATATTGGTGCGGGTACGGGAGGATATAGTCGGGCGATCGCAGAACGAGGATTTTTGGTCTATGCTGTCGAACCTTCTGAGGTGATGCGTTCTCAGGCTATACCTCATCCTTATGTGAAGTGGGTTGATGGATGTGCAGAGGCAATTCCTTTACCCGATAATTCAGTTGATGCAGCTATTTGTATTTTGTCTCTACATCATTTTACAGATTTAGAAGCTGCTTTGTTGGAGATACATCGAGTTGTCAGGACGGGGGCGATCGCTTTTTTTACTTATGACTCTCAAGCTAGAAAAGATTTTTGGTTGGATGATTATTTTCCGTTTCTTTGGGAATATGATGAAGACTCATTTTACCACGTGGAATATATTGTATCATTTATTCAAACTCATCTTAAAAAGACAGTAGATATTTACCCTTTTCCTTTACCGTCAGATTTAACAGATTTGTTTCTTGCCGCAGGTTGGCAGCAACCAAAAATGTATTTAAATTCTGAAGTTCGGGCGAATATGTCAGCTTTTGCTTTAACCGATCCTCAGTTAGTAGAGACAGGCGTGAAGCAACTAGAAGCAGATTTAGCGAGTGGAGAATGGCAGATAAAATATGGCAAATATTTAGAATTTACAGAATTTGATGTCGGTTATCGAATTATAGTTGCTAAATGACAATTATAGAAAACAGATAGGAGGATAGGCATTGTCCACCCTCCACTTAAATTCCTTCAATTGAATATGGCTGTTATAGACTTGAGTATGTCGGAACATAGTTAAAAGTTACTGCTTTCTCTTTTACTACATGACCAACATTTTCGGTGAGAGAGCTATTGTGATGGATTTCTTGTAACACCCCTTTACGGGTTTTACTGCCAACCAACAGAAACCATAATTCTGTGAACTGCCATAAGTGCATAGAATTTGAATGGGCAGCAATATTACGTAATTTTCTTATTTGATCTATGGTAGAAGCAGCTGCATAACTTTGAGCTAACCACAGGGATAAGGGGTGTTTCCATTGTTGCAAGAATTGTTGCATTAACAGTCGGTCAGCTTGACTAATTTTATCGCTACGTTCAACGGTGTAGTATAAATTTGTCTTAGGCATCGTTTCTTGCTGCAAGCTAAATTTTGTAAAAGTTTGCCACTGCTGAGATAACAAAATTCGTAGATCTCCTAGCGTGTATTCTCCATCAACGATTAAATTAATGCTTCCTAACAAAATAGGAGCCTTTTCAAAAAAACTAATAGAGGGATTTTTAGTTAATAAGAACTGATAAAGTTGTCTGAAAAAAGGATTGACAATTTCTCTTTCTGCTACTAATCCCAAGGGATGTCCTGCATCGGAATAATCGGCAGAAGTGGTGAACTCTTCTGTCTTTATCATTTTGTAATATCTGTAGGCATTGCGTAAATCTCTTTGGCTAGCTGGGTGCAAGCAATTCCACGCTAAAAGTCCTAGCTTGGACTTAACTTGTTTCTCGGCATTTTCTAAAGAAATAGTTTGTGGAAACTGACTTTGTGCGTCTTCCAATTTTAAAATTTTCTTCTTTTGTTTCTCAACTAAAAACTCATGCTCTTTGAGTTGATTTTGCAAATGCAACAATTTATCTTCTTGTTCTAGTGATAAAATCTTGTTTCGATGAAAAATCTCTAGTTCTTGCTTCAGGAGTTCGACCTGTTCGTTCTGCTTTTCAATCACAGCTTCTTGTTCCATCAGCATCCGAGCTTTATCTGCTATCTCTAAAGCATTCATAGCAGCTTTGATTAAGTTATATAAATAAGGTTGAGAAACATTTACTCGTTTAGAATTCTCCCTTCTCTTACCTTGAAGACCGATTGTTTTACCCTTTTCTACTGCTAAAACTTCGCCGCGTTCGTTCCTAATTCTGAGTTCTTGAGATGATGCAGTGTTGACAATGCAACATGTGTATCTGCATTTATTGTAGTAAAATTCTGCTGCCATCTTAATTTTTCTGGAAAAGTCGAAACATGATTTTAAGCAATTTTGTATGAAGAGACGATCGCCCTCATATAGCTCTTAGTTCATCTAATAGAGAATATATGCTAAATTGCTTACTAATAGTTAATATTCTTGTATGCTTTTTATCAAAGAATATTATGAATTTATGAAGAAAAAATAAAAAAAATAAGTAAATCTTGAGGTATAAAAGTACAGCTATCTGAATTTGTAATTAATGACACCTATTGCAAAAATCTAGCGCGATCGCTCTCCAACTTTCCAAAGCGAACGGCTATCCTCACAACTTCCTCAACTTTTTTATCTAACTTAAGAATGAGACAAATGCCTTCATAAGAGTGAAGACAGATGGAGATGGAGCCGCAAGCCTAATGAACAGTAGCAAAGGCTGGCACTTTGCCACAAGACACTTGATTCAATTTCTCTGTGCTTTGGTACTGCTATCAGTGCTATTATTCGTTACGCCAAGTTGGGCTAAGGATGTCGCGAGTGGCAAGCAAGTCACGATTGCTGCTGGACAAATTATTCCCGATGACGTGTATTTGGCAGGAGAGACAATATTGCTGAATGGGACTGTCAAAGGTGATGCGGTTTTGGCAGCAAATCAAATTACCCTGAATGGCACGGTTGAAGGCGACTTAATTGCAGCAGGACAAGTCATTACAATTAATGGCAGTGTAGGCGATGATGCACGACTGGCTGGACAGGTGTTAATTCTCCAGCCAAAAGCACGGATAGCAGACGACGCGATCGCGGCTGGTTTCAGTTGGGAAAATCAAACTGGCAGTAATATAGGTGGCGATCTAACTATCTTTGCCAACCAAGCTTTGTTAGCTGGAAGTATAGAACACGATGCGATCGCGGCAACAAATGCCTTGGAACTGCGGGGAAGCATCGGCGGAAATATGCAAGCCACAGCAGTAGGCGATCCCCAGCTGGTTGAAATTCCCTTTGTGCCTAAACCCCCCGTAACAGTAGCGCCAATTAAACCAGGTTTAACTCTGACCGATACTGCACGAATTGGTGGCAAAGTCAACTATAAATCTGCGACTACGGCTCAAATTAGCCCAAAAGCCAAAATTGCTGGCGGAGTTGTAGGAGAAGCATTAGAACAACATCAAATTGCACCTACATCAAATCCAGTTAGGGAAGTTATTTGGCAGATTCAACGCCTATTGGCTTTACTCTTCGTTGGTTGGTTATTGCTGCGATTTGTCCCCACTTGGACGCAAAATTTAGCTATAAGAGTCAAAGCTAAACCGTTATCGAATTTAGGTTGGGGGATACTAGCATTTGTGGCAGTTGGAATAGGTACGATCGCGATCGCCACTGTAACTGTTATACTTACTATTCTTTTGGCGATCGCCCTACCCAGTCTCGTTCCACCAGTCTTGGGATTGGGAATAGTCGCTAATCTTGCTCTCGCAGTCAGCTTTATCGCTTTTGCCAGTTTTGTGCCGCAGATTGTCTTTAGCTTATTAGCCGGAAGCTGGCTATGGCAAAAATTACAACCTAGTACTCCCATACAACCCCCAATACGGCAATTAGTAGCACTGGGTGTTGGTTTACTAGGATTTGTGCTGCTGACAGCCATTCCCGTACTAGGGGCGATCGTCACCCTCAGCGCGATCTTCGTCAGCCTCGGTGCACTTATACAACACATTACCAGTCGTAAACCACAAGTTGCAACTATCGATCGCCAACTCCCAATCGCCAACCATTAATGACAATCCCTTGTTCTGGCGATCGCGCGATCTATTGCTTCCTATCCTAAGCTTGAGTTACATGTAGCAAATAGAACTGCTACATATATTTTAGTTGGCTTACAATCTTCAAATCACAACCGAGTTGCGATCGCTGTAGAGAAATAGGTGTCACTCCAAAATAGATCGTAAGATACTATTTTGCTTCGTGCAAAGATGCCAAGAAAATCGCCAAACTTACCGCCAGAGAAAGATAAATGTTCAATGACATTTCCCCTCTATGGATTTCTCTAAAAACCTCCTTAATTGCCACAACTATTACTTTCTTTCTAGGAATTATCGCCGCCTATTGGATGCTAGGGTATCGAGGTAAGTGGCGATCGATAATTGAGGGAATATTCATCTTACCTCTCATTTTACCACCAACAGTGGTAGGTTTTTTATTACTAGTACTATTTGGAAAATACGGCATACTCGGACAATTTTTGGCATCATTTAATATCAACATTGTCTTCACTTGGTATGCAGCCGTCATCACCGCCACAGTAGTAGCCTTTCCATTAATGTACAAAACTGCTTTGGGAGCATTTGAACAAATCGACGCAAATTTAATCCGTGCCGCAAGAACATTAGGTGCTTCTGAATGGACTGTTTTCTGGCGTGTCAGCTTTCCTTTAGCAATTCCTGGGATCGTTAGTGGAACAATGTTAGCTTTTGCCCGCGCGTTAGGAGAATTTGGTGCAACATTAATGTTAGCAGGTAATATCCCAGGACAAACACAAACTATTCCGATGGCTATTTACTTCTCAGTTGAAGGCGGCTCGATGCAGGAAGCTTGGATATGGGCGCTAGTCATCATGGGAATTTCTCTATCTGGGATTGTAGCAGTCAATTTTTGGCAAGAAACGAGAAGACAGTCGGGAGTCGGTAGGGGCGGGCTTGGAAACCCGCCCGTACAGAAGTCGGGAGCTGGGGAGAGAAGAGAGCAACTACCAACTACCAACTACCAATTACCAAATCAAAATTATTTGTCAATATTCAAAACAATTAGCAGAATTTGACTTGAATGTAACTTTTAGTAATGACGATCGCCCATTAGGACTTTTGGGAGCTTCTGGCGCAGGTAAAAGCATGATTTTGCGCTGTCTGGCAGGGATTGAAACGCCTAATGCTGGTAAAATTGAGTTAAATGGGCGGGTGCTATTTGATTCTCAACACAAAATTAATCTTCCCACACGCGATCGCAAAATTGGTTTTCTTTTTCAGAACTACGCTTTATTTCCTCACCTAACAGTAGGACAAAATATTGCCTTCGGTTTACCGAAAGCTACGCCAAAAAAACAAGTTATCCAAGTCGTAGAAACTCAACTTGCATCAATGCAACTACATGGTTGTGCTAATCGTTATCCCCATCAACTCTCCGGCGGACAACAACAGCGAGTAGCTTTAGCACGGGCTTTAGCCAGTCAACCGGAAGCATTATTATTGGACGAACCGTTTTCAGCTTTAGATACTCATTTACGGAGTCAATTAGAACAGCAATTAATTTCTACTCTGTCTATTTATCAAGGTGTAACTCTGTTTGTCAGTCATAATTTAGAAGAAGCTTATCGAGTTTGCCAAAATTTATTAGTTATGGAAAAAGGAAGTGCGATCGCTAGCGGTTCCAAACACGATATATTTGAACGTCCTCAAACTTACAGCGTAGCTCAATTAACTGGATGTAAAAACTTTTCTCGCGCCGAGATTGCTGTCAATGGAATGGTAAAAGCAATAGATTGGGGAATAGAGTTACAGGTTACAGAATCTATTTCCGAACGATTAAAATATGTAGGAATTCGCGCCCATCAAATTATTTTTACGACTGAATCAAACCGCGAAAATACTTTTCCTTGTTTTTTAGCCCAAACCAGCGAAACTCCCCACCGCATGACTGTATATCTCAAGTTGTACCAACAGCCAACCCACTCTAGCGATTATCACCTGCAAGCAGAAGTTTTTAAGGAAAAGTGGGAGATGCTGAAAGGGCGATCGTTTCCCTGGTATATAAGGCTAGATCCAATGCGGTTAATATTGATGGCGTAAATTTGATTATGAATCTTGACGATGCGGCGATCGCAGAAATTTCTTTTGATGATTTTCTCAAAGTCGATATGCGAGTTGGGACAATTATTGCTGTTGAAGATAATTTGAAAGCAAAAAAGCCTGCTTATATACTGACAATAGATTTTGGTAATTTAGGACAAAAAATGAGTTCGGCACAGATTACTGATAACTATTCAAAAGCCGAACTCATCGGCAAGCAAATTATTGCTGTCGTTAACTTCCCAGCGAAAAGAGTAGCAGGCGTTAAGTCGGAAGTCTTAATATTAGGGGCAGTTCCTAAGAGGTCATTTATAAAGAAAAGTTGAAAGCAGCGAGAATGGAGGCAAGAGGCTTTTACTATGACAAGACAGTAGCCCAAAGCATTGCCTCATGAGTAGAAAAGCTTACAAAAGTGATTTAACCGATCGAGAATGGCAAATCATTGAACCATTAATTCCACCTGTAAGACCAGGAGGACATCCACGTACTGTGGATATGCGTGAGGTAGTAAATGCCATCTTTTATTTGCTGAAAACTGGCTGTGCTTGGGAGATGCTACCACATGACTTCCCACCCTATTCAACGGTTTATTATTACTTTCGGCGTTGGCAAAAACGAGGAATTTGGCAGCAGATAAATCTTGCCTTACGTGAACAAGTACGGATGAAGCTGGGCAAATCTCATCAAGCTACTGCTGCAATTGTGGATAGCCAGTCCGTAAAAACGACGGAAAAAAGGGGAAGTATCCGGCTTTGATGGCGGCAAGCTAGTTAAAGGTCGCAAACGCCATGTCGTAGTAGATCCTCAAGGACTACTAATGGGTGTAGTAATCACCGAAGCTAATGCTTCAGAACGATTAGGAGCAATAGTGGCATTGCTAGAAGAGTGCTATAACTCTAAGTCTTTAGAGCTAATTTGGGCAGATAGTGGCTACAGTGGAGAGAATTTTGCACAAGCTGTAATGGTAGTCTGCGGTGCAGAAGTAGAAATAGTTAAGCGGATTACAGATGGGTTTGAAGTTTTGCCCAGAAGATGGGTAGTTGAACGAACTTTTGGCTGGCTAGGACGCTATCGACGACTAAGTAAGGATTATGAACTCCTACCGGAAATAAGTGAATCTATGGTCTACGCTGTTATGGTACGGCTGATGCTGAGACGACTAGCTGCTTGATTTTTACTTTATAAATCAGCTCTAATGATCGAGGGGTAGTTTTACTAGAACCAAACTTACCTATAGAAAATGGTACTCGAATTAGCTAGCAGCAATTTTTGCTACTGAAAATTACTTTTTAGTCAGGAAAACCCTAAATCTTTCAGAGCCAAAATCCGATTTAATCTAGGTAATTGGCTAGCACAGTAGTAGCGATAGCTGATAAACTGGTCTACTTGGATTGGTTTTAAAAGCCCCATTTCGTCATAGAGACGTAGCGCTTTGATGAATACACGAATAAGTTTAGTAAAGTCACCAATTTTGAACAGCAAATCTGCGTTTATAGCGTTTCCTATACAGGTGAAATACATTCGTAGGGGCGCACAGCTGTGCGCCCCTACAGATCTATGTACCCGATCCAATTGAGAATAGCTATAACTGTTAACTATTTCTAGTACACACCCTCCTCTAAGGGCATCAAGAGTAAATTATTTCAATGTCCGAATCTCATATTACCGTCACCGTTCCTGCTACCACGGCAAATCTAGGACCAGGGTTTGATTGTATTGGTGCAGCATTAACTGTATACAATCGGTTCAAGTTTTCCCGCTTGGAAGTAGGCAAACCGAGCATCACAGTTACAGGTACAGAAGCCGCCAAAGTTAAGACAGATGAGAGTAATTTACTGTACCAGGCTTTTTCGAGACTGTATCAACACATTAAGCAATCGCCGCCAGCAGTAGCAATTGAAATTGAATTAGGCGTACCTTTGGCGCGGGGTTTGGGGAGTTCGGCTACTGCAATCGTTGGTGGTTTGGTAGGTGCAAATCAATTAGCAGGTACGCCTTTAAGTCCAGCTGAGGTGATGAATTTAGCGATCGCAATGGAAGGACATCCTGATAATGTCGTACCAGCCTTGCTAGGTGGCTGTCGGCTAGCGGCTAGCGACAGCAAGTCAAATTGGCAAATTTGCGATATCCCGTGGCAAGAAAATGTAGTACCTGTAGTTGCAATTCCTGATTTTGAGCTATCGACATCTGAAGCGCGGCGGGTTTTGCCAACTCAAGTGAGTCGCGCCGATGCAATTTTTAATACAGCACATTTAGGATTACTACTGCGGGGTTTAGCCACAGATAATGGAGAATGGATCGGTGCAGCTTTGCAAGATCGACTGCATCAACCATACCGTCAAGGATTGATTGCAGGTTATGAAGCCGTACAAAATGCCGCTTTAGCTGCTGGAGCCTACGGAATGGTCATTAGTGGCGCGGGACCAACTTTACTAGCATTGACGGAAACCGCAAAGGCGGCGGCTGTAGCAGCGGCAATGCAGGCATCTTGGCAACAACAAGGGATTGATGCTGAAGTGAGATCGCTGGCGATCGATACTCAAGGGGCAACTACCAACCCTGTTTGATTCGTGAAATTCCAATGTAGGGTGGGCAATGCCCACCCTACCAGAAAAGCGCCTACAATTGATTGAGTTAGTAATAGTAGCATCCATAATAATTAGCTTCGGTCGAATTCCATCTTTTGCTTTATCAAGATATTATAATTCAAGCGATCGCTCTCGGAAATCGCACTATAGATTACACTTATATTAGCTAGCAAAACCAATTCAAAATATTGCCAAATAAGACTCAATATTCAATAAAAGAATATCTGTATTTTTCAATCCAATTAGTGTTTAAAATTGTAACAAAACCTGATGTTTTTCTATTCTTTATTGATACTCTAAAATGAAAGGGAAAAATTTGTTGCCTGGGTTTTA
Organism: Chroococcidiopsis sp. SAG 2025; assembly: GCF_032860985.1. Classification (GTDB taxonomy): domain Bacteria; phylum Cyanobacteriota; class Cyanobacteriia; order Cyanobacteriales; family Chroococcidiopsidaceae; genus Chroococcidiopsis. Next base: position 2,184,671 of record NZ_JAOCNC010000001.1, on the reverse strand, counting down.
ATTTATCATTCCTTAGTGATAAATTAAATCCTGCCTCTACTAACCTAGAGGCATTTTTATTGTAGTCACGGATAGTTTTATCTACAGCAAAAACTTCACTTCTAGTCAACTAGAAGAAAAATATTCTAAGCTTATTTAGTAGGGTGGGCAGTGCCCACCTTACATTTAAATTGCTAATGACCAATGACCAATGACTATTAGGGAGTAGGCTTAAAATACGTGCCATACTGCAAACCTGGAAACCAGATTTGCAACATAATTAGCACTACCGAAAGAGCAACCATTGTCAAAGTTGCCATTACAGGGGCAAGAGTGAGATATTTAAACACATGTTGCATGGCTATTTTCCTAATGTGAGATTGCGAATAGTGCGGAACAAAGTTTTGAACTAATTCAACTCAACTAATTCGGCTATCGTGGTGAGATTGGAATTTCTTCATCTCTAGCAGTCAAGTCACCACTCAAGAACTCTTGCAGTGCTAAAAGAGGCCAAAGAACAGCTTTCGATATAGATTGCAATGCCAACGGTAAATCGATAAAAATTTCTTTCATTTCGGGGTCGCTAGCTGATTTAGTGGCACGGAGATAAGAACGACCGCTCCAGCCGATAAAACCAGCAACGTACAAAAATAGACCGATGGGAACTAAAACATCAGTAGCTCGATCTAAGCGATCGAGTGGCAAATGAGGTAAACCATCCGTGCCGCAAAGTTCGTATTTTGCGTAAGCCTTAAATGGCTTATTGAAGTAATAGGTATCAGGAGCATTTTTCATTCGCGCCTGAAAAGCTGGCGATTTGCTACAAGGTACGAGAGTGCTATTAGCCGCAGAAGCCGTAGGAATTGTACTGCCCCAAATTACCAAGGCGATCGCCAGTGTAAATAATAACCGCCTCAGGTTAATTTCGATTTTTGTTTTGTCACCTTTGATGAACTGCATAGCATTATTAATGGTTCGTTCTAGAGGCGCGATCGCCTCTGCAAAAGAGCGATCGTCGTTGTCTTTGGCAAGTATCCTAACAGACTCAAAATTCAATTTACTCTGATTTGATAAAATTTAAATTGTCCCGACCACAAGATAAAAAACGTTTTGTGTTTTATTCCTTTACATATTGTTTTTCAAAAACTAAAACTTAACTACAAAAGGGGTTTAGAAAATAAGAACCATCTCATCAACTCATTTTCTAGCTTCATTTATGAAGAAAACTTCAGAAAGTCAAAAGTCAAAATTTAAAAGTTAAAACTGAGTAGACAAGAGACAGAAGTTATAACTAACCACCGATAACTAATAACTAACCAATTAATAAAATCCCCTATTTGTGAAGTAGGGGATTTTATTTACCCTACGCTCGATTAACCAAACTTACCAGCAGTCGAAGCAATTACGAAAGCAGCATAAGTGAGGACGTAGCCAACTGCAAAGTGAGCTAACCCCACAACGCGAGCTTGAACAATTGACAGAGCCACAGGCTTGTCTTTCCAGCGAATCAGATTCGCTAGAGGTGTCCGTTCGTGCGCCCAGACTAAAGTTTCGATCAATTCTTGCCAGTAACCGCGCCAAGAGATCAGGAACATGAAACCAGTTGCCCATACTAAGTGTCCCAATAGGAACATCCAAGCCCAGACAGACAAGTTATTCATGCCATAGGGGTTATAGCCGTTAATTAACTGAGCTGAATACAGCCACAGGTAATCGCGCAACCAACCCATCAGGTATGTCGAAGACTCGTTGAACTGAGCTACGTTGCCTTGCCAAATTCCTAGATGCTTCCAGTGCCAGTAGAATGTCACCCACCCAATCGTGTTCAGCATCCAGAAAGCAGCCAGGTAGAAGGAGTCCCAAGCAGAGATATCGCAAGTGCCACCCCGACCGGGACCATCACAAGGGAAGGCATAGCCAAAGTCTTTCTTGTCTGGCATCAGCTTGGAACCACGGGCATCTAAAGCGCCTTTGACTAATACCAACGTGGTTGTGTGTAAAGCGAGGGCAAATGCGTGGTGTACCAAGAAGTCACCAGGACCAATCGTCAAGAACAAAGAGTTCGTACCAGCATTGATCGCACCTAACCAACCAGGCAACCAGACGTTACCGTGATTGGGCCAAGCTGTTGTAGCGATACTATCTGGGTTAGACAATAGAGTATCGAAGCCGTACAAAACCTTACCGTGGGAAGCCTGAATGAACTGGGCGAACACGGGTTCGATTAAAATTTGCTTTTCGGGAGTTCCGAAGGCAACGACGACATCGTTATGCACGTAAAGCCCTAGAGTATGGAAACCCAAAAAGAGCGATACCCAAGATAGGTGAGAGATAATCGCCTCTTTGTGCTTCAGAACCCGCTCTAATACGTTGCCCTTATTTTGCTCTGGATCGTAGTCTCGTACCCAGAAGATCGCTCCGTGGGCAAAAGCCCCCAGCATGATGAATCCAGCAATGTACTGGTGATGCGTGTATAACGCTGCCTGAGTCGTGTAGTCCTGCGCCATGAATGCGTAGGGAGGCAGGGAATACATGTGTTGTGCCACCAACGAGGTGATGACCCCTAAGCAAGCCAAGTGCCAGCCGAGCTGGAAGTGGAGAGAGTTATTGTAGGTGTCGTAAATGCCTTGGTGAGGCATGTTGAACGGACCTTCTACCGGAACGCCAAAGAAGTTCTTGGCATTCATCATCTCTTTGATGCTGTGACCGATACCGAAGTTGGTACGGTACATGTGTCCGGCAACGATGAACAATACCGCGATCGCCAAATGATGGTGAGCGATATCCGTCAGCCATAAAGACTGAGTTTGAGGGTGGAAGCCACCTAAAAAGGTCAAGATAGCCGTCCCCGCACCCTGAGAGGTTCCAAATACATGATTGGCAGTGTCAGGGTTAGCAGCATAAGCCGCCCATTTCCCCGTAAAGAAGGGCGTTAGACCTTCTGGATGGGGAGGTGTAGTCAGAAAGTTACCCCAACCAACGTGCTGACCGCGAGCTTCGGGAATTGCAACGTGAACTAGGTGTCCAGTCCAAGCTAAGGAGCTAACGCCAAACAATCCCGCCAGGTGATGGTTCAGGCGAGACTCCGCACTCTTAAACCAAGCGAGTCCTGGGCGGAATTTGGGCTGTAAGTGCAACCAGCCAGCTAGCAAGAACACTGAAGCTAGCACGAGTAGGAACACCGAACCCATATAGAGGTCGCCGTTCGTCCGCATCCCGATCGTGTACCACCAGTGATAAACACCAGAGTAGGAAATATCGACGGGATAGCTTGCCCCACCTTGGGTAAAAGCATCAACTGCGGCTTTACCGAATTGAGGGTCCCAAATTGCGTGAGCAATGGGACGGACGTGCAGCGGATCTTTTGTCCACTGCTCAAAATTTCCTTGCCAAGCGACGTGGAATAGAAGGCTGGATGCCCAAAGAAAGATGATGGCAATGTGACCGAAGTGTGTAGCAAAAATCTTTTGATAAAGATTTTCTTCAGTCATTCCATCGTGACTTTCAAAGTCGTGGGCGGTAGCAATCCCATACCATATCCGACGAGTGGTCGGATCTTGTGCGAGATCTTGGCTAAATTTGGGAAATTTAGTTGCCATTTACTTTACTAAATCCTCCAATTAGCTAATCCGTTGTTATTAATCTGAATTAGCAAAACAGTACAGACAAACGAAATCTCCCTCGGCATGAAGCCGAAGAGAAACTACTGTAATTAAATTCACTAGATACCGTATTGAGGTGTAGTTTTAATAGCGCAATTCAATAGCTAAATGCAATAAAGCTAACTTATTGCGAATCAAAACTAACTCAGTCCTTGTGCATTCGCACATAGAAGCATTATTAAATTATTTAGCGATTTATTAAGGCTAGTAAAGCACTTTTCAAATTATGAAATTGCTTTTAGATTTATAAATTGAAGCGTTCTGGTTAAATCTATCAAACCCTAACTATACTGAGCTTTTGTAGCTAAAGCATCACCACAGAGTAATGTTGCATTTGTTTAAGCAGCCTTCTTAATTTGGCACTTTATGTTATGCCGAAGTGAGTCAACAACTCGCGAGTCATTTATCAATTATATCCATAAATAATTCTAATATGCGATTGTTAGAATGCGTTCTAAACGCTCTCTAGATAAATGAGCTTGAGGATTGAGCTGAAGGTGGCGCTGCCCACCCTACGAGGAAAAATATAAATAATTCTAATGTGCTTCTCATGCGCGATCGCCAATACACGTTCTATATCCTCTCTACATCACAAAGTTCAGTTTTATGAGTTAAATTAGGCATCCTAACTATAGGCTGGTGTAGCGATGTATTATAAAAAATTCGAGCTAGCTAAAAGTTATCTGCAAACACTTCTCCAGTTAGCACGAGATTATAAGTATGGCGATGCTTCTTTGGCATATTGTAAAACTCTAAACACAATCGTCACTTTATTGGGCAAGCAGAAAAGATGTTGAGAGAAATTTGTAAGTCGTAAGTTGTAAGTCGTAAGTTGGAATAAACTAATAACCGATAGCTGATAACTGGTAAATGACTAATAACTCTTCCTTTAGGTGTAAGCGAGTAAAAGAGAGCGATTTTAAGATTTAAGAGAGCGAACGGAAGATTCTATTTAAGTATCTTTATAAATAGCTTGGGCGATCGCAAAAATTAAAGAACACTAAGCGACTGTAAGTCGGGGCTACACAGACAAAACCTGCCTCCGCAGGTTCAAAAGCATGAAAATTTCTCAGTCCGCGCAGGCGGACTTTGTTTGTGTAGTTCTGCGAATTCTATTCGCCTAAATCTATTGCCAGATGTAATTTTACTCTACCTATTTAACTGATGATGAGCAGAAGGATTGGATTTTGGTTGCTGTGGCTAGGATTTATGACTTACGCTTTCGCATTCGCGCCTCCCAACCAACCAGATACACTGGAATTAATTACAAATCTTTCTACGGGCAAGTGGGCGGGAATTAATCCTTTAGTTATCTCCCTGTTTAATTTGATGGGAGTTTTTCCGCTAATTTACAGTTGCTTACTGTTTATTGACGGTAGAGGACAAAAGATCCCTGCCTGGATATTTGCGACTATATCAATGGGTGTAGGCGCATTTGCTTTATTGCCTTATTTGGCATTACGTCAGCCGAATCCAACATTTCCAGGTCAAAAAAATCTATTTCTCAAGTTACTGGATGCGCGGCTAACGGGTGTTGTTTTGAGTATAGTTGCGATCGCGTTAGTTGCATACGGTTTAGGAAAGGGAGACTGGACAGACTTTTTTCAGCAGTGGCAGACTAGCCGTTTTATTCATGTTATGAGTTTGGATTTTTGCTTATTGTGTGTTTTATTCCCTGCTTTATTAAGGGATGATATGGCACGCAGAGGTATGAATAATTCGGTAATTTTTTGGCTGACGGCGTTAATTCCTTTATTTGGTTCTTTAGTTTATTTGTGCGTGCGTCCGCCTCTACCAGAGGATAGTTCGGCAGTGGCAAGTCAGCAAGTGGTGATATGAACAGAAAAATTGCTTTATGGACGATTTGGGCGGGATTTCTCATCTATGTATTGTTTCTTGCCCCGCCGATTCACTGGCAAGAAACCTTGAATTTATTGATAAAAATATTGACGTTTCAGTGGGCAAGTGTCAACCCAGTAATTTTGTCTTTGTTTGCCCTAATTGGCGTTTGTATTGCTCTCTACAGTTGCGTGCTTTTCTTTGATGGCAGGATGCAGAAGTTACCGTTTTATCCTTTTGCGATCGCCTCTATAGGCACGGGGGTAATTGGTTTAATTCCTTATTTGGCTTTACGAGAAGCAAATCAAGAGTTTACAGGGCAGAAAGATGCTTTTTTGCAGTTGTTAGATTCCCGCATTACAGGGTTACTTCTGACTTTATTTACTTTGAGTTTATTGGGTTTTGGAATTATTTTCGGTGACTGGGGAAATTATCTTCAGCAATTTCTAGGCGATCGCTTTATCAATGGCATGAGTTTAGCATTTTGTCTATTTTGCTTGTTGTTCCCAACTGTATTGGGTGATGACATGGCACGGCGAGGTTATCTCAGCAATTCCCAACTGTTTTGGATGATAGCGCTAGTACCACTGCTGGGTCCATTAGCATACCTTTGCTGGCGACCCCCCATTAAGTCAGTGACCAGTGACCAGTGACCAGTTGTCAGGAACCGTAGGGACGGGTTTAGCAAACAAATAAACAGCCTCAAGGACAAATCTTCTCTCAAAACCCGCCCTTATGAGAGACAGTGACCAGTGACCAACAACCAACAACATATATAGTTCATGTGTACTATATAAGAAGTAGTTATCGGGAGAACGATGAGTTATGGCAGTGGCAGAATTACGAAAAAATGGGATGATGGCGCATCTTCTGGATGCCTTAGATGCAGGTGAGGATATCGGACACTACGGTAGGTTGGTGTTTGCGATGGTGGCGCGTCATTTTTTGAGTGAAGAAGAATTAATTAACTACCTGACTAAAGATAAAGACTGTAGTGAAACAGAAGCACGCAGCCTCTACCACCAGGTACAAGCCAAAGACTACAATCCGCCCAAACGGGAACGGATATTAGAATGGCAACAGCACCAAGATTTTCCTATTTGTCCCAATGCTGACGATCCTGATGCAGGTAATGTGTATAAGGATCTACAATTTCCAGAACACGTCTACGAACATATTTCCGAGTATTACGAACATAAAAATTAGCGATCGCACTAGTAGGGGCGCACAGATGTGCGCCCTTCGCACCAGTAATCATCAATTCCAAAAATGCCAAAGCCACGAAACATCTTGCGAAGACTGCTGACACAATTGAAACAAGGATCGCAGGTGTTCCAGTATACAGGCAGAGCAGTAGGATTAGTTTGGCAGACAAGTCGCGCCCTAACCTTTGTTTTAGCGATTGTGACTGTGGTAGCGGGTTTACTCCCAGCCGCGATCGCCTATGTGGGTAAGTTAATCGTCGATGGTGTGGTTTTAGCCCATCAGTCGGGATTAGAACGCGATCGCCTGATTACACTAGGCTACTTGGGAATTGAGGCGATTTTAGTCGCATTACTTGCAGGAAGTCAGAGAGGATTAACAATATCCCAGTCTTTGTTGCGAGTGTTGCTGGGACAAAAAGTCAATCTCTTAATTTTGCAGAAGGCGTTAACTTTAGACCTCATCCATTTTGAAGATTCAGAATTCTACGACAAGATGACTAGGGCGAGAAGAGAAGCTTCTAGTCGTCCGTTGTCTTTAGTGAGTAGCACGTTTAGTATTGTCCAAAATGCGATTTCTCTTGTGACCTACGGGGGCTTGCTGCTACAGTTTTCTTTCTGGGCAGTCATAGTATTGTTGTTGTCAGCCGTACCTGCATTTATTGCGGAGACGCGATTTGCTGGGCAAGCTTTTCGCCTATTTCGGTGGCGTGCGCCGGAAACAAGGGAACAGACTTATTTAGAAACTTTGATCGCTCGCGAAGACTTTGCTAAGGAAGTAAAGTTATACCAGTTGGGGGCGATGTTGTTAGAACGTTACCGTTCGATCTTTAATCGGCTATATGGGGAAGATCGAGATTTAACTCTGCGGCGTGGTGTGTGGGGATATTTATTAAGTTTGTTGAGTACGGCAGCGTTTTATCTTGCCTATGCTTGGATTGTTGTTGAAGCGATCGCCGGACGACTTTCGCTAGGTGATATGACGATGTATTTGATGGTATTCCGTCAGGGACAAACGACTTTTTCTAGCACTTTAACTAGTATTGGCGGAATGTATGAAGATAATCTCTATTTATCTAATTTATACGAATTTTTAGAACAACCTATTTCTTTACCTAAAGGCAAAGCTACCCAAGGTTTAATACCTGGAGATGGCATTCGATTTGAAAATGTCTCTTTTATTTATCCTGGTAGTAATAAACTTGCTTTGAACAATGTTTCGTTTCGGATTCGAGCTGGAGAAAAGTTAGCCATAGTTGGTGAAAACGGCTCTGGTAAAACAACTTTAATTAAGTTATTAACTCGATTATATAATCCAGATAAAGGGCGAATTTTACTTGACGGTTTAGACTTGCAAGCATGGGATCTAGGAGTTTTACAAAGACGAATTGGGGTAATATTTCAGGACTTTATTCGCTACCAATTTACTGTAGGTGAAAATATTGGTGTCGGTGATGTTACCCGCATTGAAGATAGAGAACTGTGGCAAGTAGCAGCAGACAAAGGAATGGCGCTACCTGTCATCGAACAATTACCAGAAAGCTTTGGAACGCAATTAGGTAAATGGTTTCGCGGCGGACAAGAATTATCGGGAGGACAGTGGCAAAAAATAGCTTTGTCTCGCGCTTTTATGCGGAATAAAGCAGATATTTTAGTTCTAGACGAACCCACAGCCGCTATGGATGCGGAAGCAGAATTTCAAATTTTTGAACGCTTGCGATCGCTAACTCAAAATCAGATGGCAATTCTGATCTCCCATCGCTTTTCTACCGTCAGAATGGCAGACAAAATTATGGTTTTATCTGGTGGAAAAGTGGTAGAACAGGGAACTCACGAAGAATTATTGCAGGCGGGAGGACGCTATGCTCATTTGTTTCGCCTGCAAGCAGCGGGCTATCAATAAAATATTAATCAAACCACCCAATATCTTTATCTGAAAACGCAGATGAGGACATGTCAGGTAGGGCGTAAGATTGTACTGGTCTAGCTAAGGCAGAACTAGCAGGTTTAGAAGCAGGTTTAGAGGCAGGTTTAGAGTTTGTTTTGGAGCTAGATTTAGTGTTTGTTTCTGTCAGTTTCAAAATTGTTTCTTTGGCTTGGTCGAGTTCTACTTGCAACTTTTCAACTTTTTCAACTAAAGCTTTTTGGTCTTGGAGTTGCGATCGCAACTCCTTATTCTCGGTTTGGGCTGCTTCGAGCGCTACTTGTATTTCTTTCACTGTGGTTTCCAGTTCGGCTTTAGTGGGACTGGTACGACGATGATTTGTGGCAGATTCAGAATCTGTCTCTTCTGACGTGGGTTCCTCCACAACAAGTTTTGCTTCTACCGTAATCTCCTGCGGTTCGGCAGACTTTTGCGCCTCTTCTTTCAATAAATCGGATAGATTTTTTCTCACCATAACTTCCTCCAATCCCTCTCCATTTCGTCGGCAACTTTACGGTAATCTAATTGTGCCTCTTTTGCGTGCTTTCCTCGCCACTGGACGATTGGCACGCCATCTAAAGCTGCTCGTTCGTGGGCTTTATAAGCGCGGATGACAGTCTTGCAAGCTGGAATACCGAGTTCTTTAAGGGTGTTTTGAGCTGCTTGCGCTTCCGTCCAACTGCGAGGATCGACTCGCGTTAGAAGGACGCGATGGGCTACCCCTGATGGTACGACTGCACGTCTGACTGTCTCAACTAGGATAGCTAAATCCATCGGTGCTGGCGGCGTTGGTAACAATAAATAATCTGCCGCTGCGATCGCTGCTGCCAACGATTCCGAGTTGAGCGCTGGTGGCGTATCGACAACGACGAGTTCGTATTCCTCTATTTGCTTCAATTTACCCAATAGTAAAGGATCGGTTTCCTGTACTAAATCGAAACCCATTTTTTGTTCGCCGCGATCGACCCACCAAGAAAAACTGCCTTGAACGTCGGCATCGACCGCTAAGACTTTGTAATGCTCGGCAAGAATTCCTGCCAAAGCCATACTTGTTGTGGTTTTACCCACGCCACCTTTACCATTCGCCACAACAATTATCTTGGGTTGCCGAGCCATTGCGCATCTTTCTAGGGACAAGAATAGATTACCAAATCCGCGTCCCTAAAATGTTTTAATTCAAAGGGAGCAGGGAGTAGGGCGTAGGAAGTGTGGGAAGTGTGGGAAGTGTGGGAGGACGCAAGGGAGAATTTTTTTCTCTCTTCTCCCCCTGTCTCTCTTGTCCTCCTTGTCTCCCTTGTCTCTCTTATTCACACTGCTCCCTGCTCCCTATTACGGCGATAGATGCCAAAGGGCGATTTTCTTGTCTGCACTACCACTAACTAGAGTCTGTCCATCTCGGCTGAAAGCAACAGACCAAACCGGAGCTGAATGTCCTCTTAGGGTAGCTAGTGTCTCTCCTGTAATCAAGTTCCATACTCGAATAGTCTTGTCATCGCTGCCCGTAGCAATTTTTTGACCGTCTGGGCTGAAGGCGACAAAATTGACATCAGCTGAATGTCCCGTCAAGGTGCGTATTTCTCGTCCCGTGTTGGGATTCCAAATTTTGATCGAGCGATCGTCACTGACGCTTGCCAGTTCTTGACCAGTCGGACTAAAGGCGAGGGAGTTAACATCGCCTGTATGCCCTCTGAGGGTGAAAATTTCCTGTCCTGTATGGAAATTCCAGATTTTGATCGTTCTATCTGTACTACTGCTGGCAAGCTTTAAACCATCTGGGCTAATGGCAACGGACAAAACTTCAGCAGCATGACCCCTCAAAGTGCGAAGTTCCTCTCCTGTCTTGAAGTTCCAGATTTTAATTGTTTTGTCATAACTCCCACTAGCAAATCTTTGACCGTCTGGGCTAATGGCAACGGTATCAACATAGCTAGCATGACCCTTGAGGCTACGAAGTTCCCGTCCCGTATTCAAGTTCCAAACTTTGACTGTATTATCTTTACTGCCACTGACTAGAGTTTGACTATCTGGGCTAATAGCGACAGAGTAAACCCAGTTGGTATGACCTTTAAGGGTATTGAGTTCTCGGCGATCGCTAAAATTCCAAATTTTAATCGTTTTGTCGTCGCTACCGCTAGCAAACTTCTGTCCGTCTGGACTGAAATCAATCGTATTAACTTCCCCAGTATGCCCTGCGATCGTGGAAATTCGGTTGAAATACCAATAACCATATCCCACTAATCCTAATAGCAGGATAACACCCCCTGCTAGCAGTCGCTTCTGAAACCGTCGGCGAGGAATAAGTGCGGGGAACGGATGAGGGCGATCGCGTTTGGATTGCAGTCGCTTTCCCGTACTCAAGGACTGTTCTAAAACGCTAGTATCTGCCTCAACTCTGCTACTAATCTCGCTTGACGGTAGTTGGGTTTCAATTGTCGCTGGGTCAATAGATAACTGGATGCGATCGCTAAAGTCTCGCAACACTTCATCTGCATGTTGGTAGCGCTGGAGAAAGTCTTTTTGCAGCAACTTGTCTAGGACGCGCTCTAATTTTTGACTAATCGGCGTTTTGAGATATTGTCGCCAATCCGTCACCCAGCTATAGCCTTTTTCCGTCCACAGTTGAGATGGATGGATCTGAGTCAGCAGATAAAAGCAAGTTACGCCTAAACTGTAGAGATCGCTGGCTGGATAGGCATCACCAATATTCATTTGTTCTAGCGAGGCATAGCCAAAGGAGCCGATGCTCGTTCCTGGGCTGGCGATCGCCGTTGCCGATAGTTGCTTAGAAATGCCAAAATCGATCAGAACTGGTTTACCGTCACTTTGACGGCGAATAATGTTTTCTGGCTTGAGATCCCGATGAATCACATGATGGGCGTGGATAAACTGGAGAACTGGCAATAGGTCATTCAACAGTTGCCAAATTTTTTCCTCGCTAAATATCCCTTGTTGCTCTACTTCCTGCTGCAAAGTTTGCCCTACAATCAACTGCTGTACCAGATACAGGTAGTTATCCTGTTCAAAGTAGGCGTATAACGCAGGAATCTGCGGATGTTCCCCTAACTGTTGTAGGCGCTGTGCCTCTTCCTGAAACAGCTCATTTGCCTTTTGCCAAGCTTTGGTTCCTGGAAATTGCGATACCAATTGCTTGACAACACACGGTTCATTTAGCTTGTCTGTATCCTCTGCCAAAAAAGTTCTACCAAACCCGCCGCTACCTAACTGGCGGACGATCTGATAGCGATAGCGCAGCAGCGGCTGAATTTCTTTGCCGCAACTGTGGCAGAAGGGCGTTCCTTTAGGATTCAAAGGCTTCTGACAACTAGGGTTGAGGCAGTAACTCATAATCAGCCGCTAATCAACCGGGAAATATGACGATCGGTCGTTCCTATAAATTATTTATACCGCTTATTTAAACCGCTCTCAGCAGAGCGATCGCCCTGGAAGCTCGAACAACTTTATCAACGCCCTCGATTCCGCGCTTATTTTCATCGATTTTCATTTTATTGTATTTATACTGAGTTATCCCGATGAATCGTAGGTTAATTTGGATATGTTAACATTTCTTTTTCCTAGCGATTATTTCAATTGGATACTTTCACCTTTGGCTCAATTATTGAAAAACCTTCAGATATTAAAATCGTTGTGGATGAAATGCAAAAATTTCGCGGCACAATTGAAGGCGGTGTTTGTGTCCGACGAGTTGAAGATTTTATCTGAGATTCCAAGCAGCGTTACTTTGTTGTCAATGGTAGAGCGTTTGCTGCTAATTCGGACGAGAAAATTCCAAGTATCGTAGAAGAATGTGCGAAAAGAATTAATAGTAAGTTTTTCTCTGTAGATGTGGTAGAGCGTAGAGACGGAGTTAAGTGAATTGTGGAAATTGGCGACGGGCAAGTTTCAGATCTTGTAGGATGGACAACGGAACGTTTTGCTGAGATTTGGTTAGATGAATGCTAATATTTTAGTAGCGGCGGACAATTACCTATCCTACAATTCATTTCTCTATATTCATGAAACAAATACAACAGTTTACAGGAATCATCGAACGGGAAGGAAATGGCTACGTTTCTTTATGTCCAGAGCTAGATATTGCCAGTCAAGGTAGTACAGTTGAGGAGGCAAGAAATAATTTAGTTGAAGCATTAGAATTATTTTTTGAGACCGCAAATCCTGCTGAAATTAAAACTCGATTGCACGGTGAAGTGTTTATCACCAGATTGGAGATTGCGATTGGGTAGACAGCGAGTTTTCTCCGCTCAAGAAGTCTGTCGAATTCTCGAACAGTATGGATTTATCAAAGTTCGGCAGCGTGGCAGTCATATTATTATGCAAAAGCGAACCGAAGATACAACAATTACTGTTCCTGTGCCGAATTATTCGGAGATACGTATAAAAACTTTGCAATCTATTATTCGGCAGTCAGGATTGCCACGCTCTTTATTCGAGGAGCAATAATAGTGCTTAATTTCTATGGTTATTTGTATATTGAATTCTCGCTCCCGCCCACTGTAATTTCTCGCGTAAAGTTTGATAATAAGAATAGTTTTCTCGTAAAATAATAAACTTAGCGTCGCAATCTGCCATTTGAATATCAACTCGCTGTCCAGGCCAAATTGCAGTCCCAAGGACGCTATCCGTCCACAATTTAGTATTTAGTTCGTAATCGCCTAAAGCCCACACGCTGACGACGGAACCAGGTGGTAAAACAATCGGTCGACTGGAAAGGCTCATCGGACAGATGGGAGTCACGGTAATCGCTTTCATCCCATCGTGAATAATCGGTCCATTGGCGGAGACGGTGTAGCCTGTGGAACCAGTCGGGGTAGCGATAATTAACCCATCACCCTGATATTGATCTACCACTTCCCCATCAATTTCCATTTCCAGAATTGCAGTGATCGTGCGATCGGCAGACGCGGGTTTAATACACATTTCATTTAATGCTAGAAAGCGATCGCTTACTCTTTCAATATTGGTGCGATCGCCTTCATAAAGTCCCGCCTGTAACATCATCCGTCGCTGAATCGCGTATCTATCCTCTAGCAGGCGATCCCAAACTTGTTCTGAATCCTTAAAACTCTCAAATGACTCGGTTAAAAAACCTAAATTTCCACCCACATTGACAGCCAAAATGGGGATTCCCTCAGCAGCTAAGTGCCTAGCAGCTGTCAAAACCGTGCCATCACCACCCAGTACTATTGCTAAATCGATTGGTGCAATAGCTGACGCGAGAAACACTGGGTAAGGGTTATCTTTAGGACCGCTGGGACCCATCAAGATTCTACAACCACGGTTTTCCAGCTGGGCAGCGCAAGTTTCTGCCCAGCGGCGACTGAGGGAATCTCCTGCTTTATGAGCGATGATGGCTTGCTTTAGCTGCACCCAACTACCATTTCAACAGATTGAATTGCTCCATATCGATTGTGTCGCGGTTACGGTAAATCGCTAACACAATTGCTAATCCTACAGCTGCTTCAGCCGCAGCGACGGTAATGACAAATACAGTAAAAACCTGACCCTTGATTGCTTGTGAATCTAAAAAGTTAGAAAATGCCATCAAGTTTAAATTTACGGCATTGAGTAACAATTCAATTGACATCAATACGCGGATGGCGTTGCGACTGGTAATCAAGCCGTAGATCCCAATACAAAATAGGGCGGCGGCGAGAATGAGAAAGTACTGGAGTTGCATTTATTTCTTGGCTTGCGAGTATCTAAATCTAAGAGTTACCTTTGGCTTGCTTGTCCTTACTTAAATTGCTGGTGCGATCGCCCGACACGGTAATAAGTTCGCGCGGACGTTCTGGCAATGTCAATACAGGTTGTTCTTTACGCGGCGAAATTGTTTGTTCTGGCAAAAATTCCCGCCGCGCTAAAATAATCGCCCCTACCATTGCCATTAATAACAAAACTGAAGCCAGTTCAAACGGTAGCAAGAAGTCGCTGAAGAAATGTTGTCCAATCGAGACGATGGAATTATTACCAGGTGTCACGCCAGTAGAATATACCCAAGGCGTTGCCAGCACCATCGTACTTAACAGCGCGAATAATCCCAAACTGACGATCGCAGTTAACGTCGGGCGTACCCAAGCATTCCGCAGCGGGGCAAAATCCTCGCGCTTATTCACCAACATAATCGCGAATAGGATCAGTACGTTCACCGCTCCGACGTAAATCAGCACCTGAGCCGTGGCGACAAAATCAGCATTCAGCAACAAATACATTCCCGCAATACTGATAAATACCCCTGCTAATAAAAAAGCAGAGTAGACGATATTGGACAGCAGCACCACTCCCAAGGCTGCCCCAATCATCATCGCTGCTAAGATGCCAAACGAAACAATCTGTACCCCTTGTGCTATGTTCACAACTCTTTATCCTTTGCAAATTGGTAATTGGTAATTGGTAATTGGTAATTGGTAGTTGGTTGTCGTTAGAAGTCGATCTTTTTTGACTTTTAGCTTTTGACTTTTGATTCCCTTACCCATTACCTATTACCCATTACCTACTGAGCAGTCTGTTCTTCTTGCTTGACAATTTCTTCTGGTAGCATACCAGCTCGTTTGGCATCTGCTGGCAGATCGTGCGGGTCGAGTACGCCTTTGGGTAAGTAAACGAGTTCCCGCAGTGGCGTAACCATTGGATCTTGGGTAACTTTATACGGTAAGCGACCTAGAGCTACGTTATCGTAGTTGAGTTCGTGGCGATCGTAGGTACAGAGGTCGTATTCTTCTGTCATGGATAGACAGTTTGTCGGGCAGTATTCCACGCAGTTACCGCAGAAAATACAAACGCCAAAATCAATACTGTAGTGGTTGAGTTTTTTCTTTTTCGATGGTTTGTCAAATTCCCAATCGACTACAGGTAGGTTAATCGGACAAACACGAACGCACACTTCACAAGCAATACACTTATCAAATTCAAAGTGAATTCTGCCGCGAAAGCGTTCCGAGGGAATGAGTCTTTCGTAGGGATACTGAACTGTAATCGGTCGCCGCTGCATGTGGTCGAAGGTTACTGCTAGCCCTTGACCGATATAGCGAGCTGCTTGAACTGATTCTTTGGCATAATCGCCAATTTGCTTGAGAAATTTCAACATGATTGCGTGTCTCTCTCTTTTTAAGCTATTAGCTATTAGCTGTTAGCAATTAGCGACTAGCTAATTGCCGGTTGCTACCCGCCGAAGGCAAAGGGAAAAGCTAACTTCAGCGCTGCGGTCAAAAGTAAATTAACTAGACTTACAGGCAGCAAAAACTTCCATCCTAAGTCTAATAACTGGTCGATCCGCACGCGGGGCACTGTCCAGCGCAGTAGGATGGCAATAAAGACGAGGAAATAAGCTTTGAGTAGCGTCATAGTGATGCCTAAAGATGCATCGACGACTTGCAACCAAGAACTATCTCTGCTCACTCCCACCCAGCCAGCAAGAATATCGAGGGGAATGGGAAATTCCCAACCACCGAGGTATAAAACGGCTACCATCAGGGCAGAAAGGACAAGGTTAACATAGGAACCCAAGTAGAACAAACCAAATTTCATGCCAGCGTATTCGGTTTGATATCCCGCCACCAGTTCTTCTTCTGCTTCTGGTAAGTCAAAGGGCATCCGTTCGCATTCTGCTAAAGCTGCAATCCAGAAAATGACAAAACCAAGCGGCTGTCGCCATACGTTCCAGCCTAAAATGCCGTAGCCCGATTGCTGTTCCACAATGTCGATGGTGCTAAGGCTGTTAGACATCATGACAACCGCCAGCACTGATAGGGCAAGGGGAACTTCGTAGCTAATTGACTGCGCTGCTGCTCGTAAACCCCCGAGTAGGGAGTATTTGTTATTGGAGGAATAGCCTGCCATCAGCAAACCAATCGGCTGAATGCTTGACAATGAAATCCATAAGAAAACTCCCATCCCTACATTAGTAATTACCAAGTTCTGTCCGAACGGCACGATTAGATAAGACAGAAACACGGGAATGACAACAATGATGGGTCCGAGGGTAAATAGTAGCGAATCTGATTTGGCTGGAACCACATCTTCCTTGAAGACCAGTTTCAAACCGTCAGCTACAGGAGCTAGTAAACCAAATGGACCAATATATTCAGGACCAATTCGCTGTTGCGCGGCAGCAGAAATTTTCCGCTCCAACCACACGCATACCAACACCCCCACTGTCGAGCCAATAATCATTAAAATCATCGGCAGTGGCATCCATATGACTTTGGCTACATCCGCAGGTAGTCCCAAATCCATTAGGGTTTCAATAAAAGTACCTTGCAGGTCTATTCCTGAATTCATGCTTTGCACTTGGTAAGAAGTAAGCAGTGAGTAGTGAGTAGTGAGTAGTGAGTAGCGAGTAGTGCAAACACTAAACTCATTCCTCACTCTTTACTCCTCTTCATGAAGATTTTTTTAACATTCCACTGCCTAGTATATCGTTCGCTGGCTCACAGCAAAGCAGAGTACTTGAGAAGTTGTACTTATACCTGTATTCGAGATTTGTTTATGTTTGGGTAAGAAGAAGGGGTATAGGGAATTGGTAGTTGGTAGTTGGTAGTTGCCCCTCTACTCCCCTACACCTGAAGCTCCACTGGTCACTGGTCAGGAGTCACTGGTCAGGAGTCACTGGTCACTGTCTCAAATGAACTGGAGTATAGGAGACATCGTGATGACCATTGTAGACTTGGGTGGGGCGATAAATACGGTTTTGGACGAGCTGTTCTTTCCAGTGAGCTAGCCAACCTGCTACGCGGGCGATCGCAAATACGGGTGTAAATAAGTCCGTAGGGATACCCATCTTTCTGTATACCAAGCCAGAGTAAAAGTCAACGTTAGGATAGATGCCTTTCCCGCCCAGTTTTTCTGCTACGGCATGTTCTAACTCTACGGCGATGTCATAGTATTTGTCGTAGCCGAATTTTTCAAATAACTGCTCTGCCAATTTTTGTAAAATGGTTGCTCGCGGGTCTTTCACCTTGTAGACTCGATGACCGAAGCCCATGATCTTAGCTTTGCGCTGCATACAGTCCTCTAAGTAAGGACGGACATTTTCTACCGAGCCAATTTCTTCTAGCATCGTAATCACTTCCTCATTGGCTCCTCCATGTAGCGGTCCGCCGAGAGTGCCAACTGCTGACGCGACTACAGCGTAAGGATCGGTTAGTGTCGAAGCCGTCACCCGTGCCGAAAACGTGGAAGCGTTCATCGTATGTTCGGCATGGAGAATTAAGCAAACATCAAAGATCCGTGCAGCTAATGGGTCTGGTTCCCGTTCGTTGAGCATGTAGAGAAAGTTTGCGGAGTAATCCAAGCCGTCATGGGGACGCACGGGGTCGTTGCCATTCCGCATCAACTGAAACGCTGCGATCATCGTCGGTACTGTTGCTAGCAGCCGCACGACGGCATCTCTAATGTATACAGGATTCTCTAAGTCGCGTTTAGAATAGAACAAGCCTAATGCCGCTGCTGAGGCTTGTAGTGCATCCATCGGATGACCGCTTTCAGGAAAGCTTTTCATCATATCCCGAATGCGATACTTAATTCGCCGATGATGTCTCACTTCATGCTCGAATTCCTCTAACTCTTGCTGGGTTGGAAGTTCGCCCCAAATTAAGAGATAGGCAGTTTCTAAAAAGTTACTTTTTTCGGCTAACTCTTCGATGCGGATGCCGCGATACTCCAGTATCCCTTGTTGTCCGTTGACAAAGCTGATACCGGATTGGGCGGCAGGGATGCCTTCTAGACCTGGTCTAAATTCGCAAACGGACATAGCTACACTGGCTGCATAGAAAAGACAATACTCAAGCTAACTTACCAAAAACTTGCCTTGTGTAGTTAGTTTTACCAGAATTATATGCTATCTAGAGCAGAAACTTCGGTGGAGCCAACCAAAACAGTTGACTTCGACCCCTAG
The DNA here is from genome assembly GCF_032860985.1 of Chroococcidiopsis sp. SAG 2025. Classification (GTDB taxonomy): domain Bacteria; phylum Cyanobacteriota; class Cyanobacteriia; order Cyanobacteriales; family Chroococcidiopsidaceae; genus Chroococcidiopsis. The sequence goes on along the minus strand of NZ_JAOCNC010000001.1, from coordinate 2,166,155 downwards.
GAGAATTGACTTTTGGTAAGTTAACACCAATGATACCTGCTTTTTTCAGAACTAGGGCAGCAGAGTCATCATCCAGAGAATTTTCAGCAAATGCTGGCTCTTGTTTGAGTTTTCCCCAAATCAGCATTTCTACCCATTGTCCCAAATCTGGTTCGTGACCGACTAAAGCTAGTTGAGTATCAGTAGCCAGCATTTGCTTTTGTTCTAGCCAGCTTAACCACAGATGAAAATCTCCTTCTGGAGACAAGTGGCTAGATTCTTCAATTTGAGAACTCAATCCACAAGTTTGCAAAATTTCTGCTGTTTGTCTTGCTCTAGCTAGGGGACTGGTCAAAATTAGCTCGAATCGCAAGCCGAGTTCGTAGAGGCGTTTTGCTACTTTTTGAGTTTTATCCCGTCCTTTAGCTGTCAATTCCCGTTTTTCATCCTCCACATCGGGACTTCTTTCTTCAGCAATACCGTGACGGATTAAATACAATTCCATAATTTTGTCATTTGTCATTAGCAAGATGCCCTCTTGCAAGCGGTTTCCCACTTACGACTTACGACACAAAGGGAGCAGGGAGCAGTGACCAGTTAATTTCAACTTACGACTTACGACTTCACTATTCAGTCTGAATCGGACTATCTTGTGGGTTGACCAGTCGTTGAAGCTTCTGCTTGATTTGAGCGTCGAAGACTTCCCATTTCATTTTGGCGTACGCAGAAATTTCATTACTGCCAGATAAGAAGCCCATTGGAATTTCAAAGCCCCCCGCGCCGCTACGTCCGCCACCAAAGAAACGTCCTTGATTGTCTTGTCCGAAAGCTTCTTTAAGAAATTCGTCGGGGTCTAGGGTAAGTTTGGTGGTACGTAGCGACCCGATGACAACTTCTAGTTCTTCATCTTCGTCGTGAACGATACCATAAACGACAGCCGTGTGGACGTTTTCTTCTGTGACTAAAAAGTCAGCTGCTTGAGGAATAGCATCGCGGTCGTCATAACGTAGGTATCCCACACCTGCAATCGAAAAGTTATTTTGAACTATACGATTTTTCAGCGATCGCTCGATCACATCCATCACCCGTTTGGAGCGATTGGTCTGCAATACGGCTTTAAGCAATTGGTAATCGTAAAATCGACTCAAGTAACCTGCTGCCTGAAAATCCTCTTCTTGCGCTTGCATCAAGCTGCTGGTGTCGGAGCGCAAGCCGTGCATCAAGGCAGTGGCGCATTTGACGTGTTGTCCGACGCTACTATCGAGTACCAGTAACCCTGTTTGCAAGTACTGGGTCAAAATTGTGGCTGTGGCGCGGACGTTGGGACGAATATCGGCAAACTCTGGCTTGAGTTCTCCTTGCAGGCTGTGATGGTCAATGACCGATATGAGTGGCAAACCTGCTTCTAAAACGAGCGAGAGCAGTTGACTTGTCGTCCCCTGGTTATCAACTAGCACGTAGCCTTTATAACCAGATAAGTCTTTGCTTTTAGCTGTTTGAACTGGTAGGCGCTGCGCTGGTAGTCCTGTTAGTTTGACTAAAGCAATATTTTCTTGATGGCTCAAGGTTCCGGCATAAACGATGTCGCACTGCAAATCGTATTGCTGCGCGATGAGTTGATACGCCCACGCCGACGAAAGAGCATCGGGGTCGGGGAAGTCTTGCAATAAGACTAAATGTCGTTCGTGCTGATGTCGCTCTAAAACTTGCCGCAATGCTTCCACTTTTGACGTGGTGGAAGAACCATTGTTGTTGCGTCCAACTGGTTGAGTCCCAGAATCGCCGGTCAAGGGAGCGAGAGATGGTTCTTGGGTTGCAACCGCAGATCCCATATCTATCTCAACTTCTTCAACAGAAGACTCGCTATTAGGAGTGGAAGGCAGACTATTAAGCTGCTTGAACGAGTTCAAGGGCATAAATACTATCGTATGCGTGTGAAGCGAAAATTGTGGTCAAAAATGTTACTATTACTCGATAAACTGTATTAGCCTCATCCCACAGTGACTGCAATTTTTTACTGCAATTATTTTAGGCATCAACAGTTATGCTACTCAATCCGGCGCTGGGATGAAATACAAATTCTATTTCTCATCATAGCTCTATAGCAACTATTCAGCCACAGGTCGATTAAAGACCGATGACATACTTTTGCCACTCATCATGCAGACCGCTCTTGAGATGCTTGGTGACTTCAAAGTAGAGGCTGCTGTAAGGCTTGCGCGGCGGATGGCGCAGATGCATGTGTGCCTCAGATGGAGTGCGGCTGCCTTTCTTGACGTTGCAGCGGACGCACGCAGTAACGATGTTTTCCCAAGTATCCATCCCGCCACGCGATCGCGGTAGAACGTGGTCTAACGTTAAATCCTCCCCGATGTAGCCGCAGTATTGACAACTGTGACTGTCTCGATGGAGGATATTACGTCTGGTAAGGGGAATTTCTTTGTAAGGGACGCGAACGTAGTGACGCAGGCGGATGACAGTCGGCAAGGGAAACTCGGCGTAAATGACTTTGCCGTTGTGTTCGACTTGCTCCGCTTTGCCTTTAATTAGCAATACAATTGCCCGTCGCCAGCTCGTGATGTTAATCGGCTCGTAAGAGGCGTTCAGGACTAAGACCTTAGCCATTGAGTATCGCAGCAGCCAACTTTTTTACAAGATATTAACATAATTACTCAGATTTGCGTCATTTGTCATTAGTCATTGGTCATTGGTCATTGGTCATTGGTCATTGGATAGCCACCAGCCACTAGTCACTAGTCACTTTCTTTAGTCATTGGCTGAGAGCAAATAACTAAAGCAGTAGTCAATGGGAAAAATAAAGAACAGAATTGTAGCATCTTGTGCTAAAGCAAATATTTGCCTATATTAGACCTGCTTTGAGAATTGGGAGTCGGGAAGAAGAGAGCTGAAGAGAGCTGAGGAAGCGCAAGGTCGCGCTCGGGAGCTGAGAATAAATTACTGGTCACTGGTCACTGGTCACTGAAAAAAAGAGGAGTGGGGATGCTGAGTCAGGAGCAGAGTGAGAAGACGGTTTTTAGTAATGATGTCGTGGGTGGATTGCGTCAAAGAGCCTGGGTGGAAATCAATTTAGATGCTTTAGCCCATAACGTGCGGCAACTCAAGGGCTTGCTAGCGGCTAAAACAGCGTTAATGGCAGTTGTGAAGGCAGATGCTTACGGTCATGGAGCGGTGACGGTGGCAGGTACAGCTTTGAATGCTGGAGCAAATTGGTTGGGAGTGGCAACTATACCGGAAGGAATTGAACTGCGCCAAGCAGGAATTGACGCGCCGATTTTGATTTTAGGCGCAACGCATACGCCAGAACAACTAAAGGCGATCGCCCACTGGCAACTTCAACCGACGCTGTGCGACCCCAAACAAGCTTTGGTCTTCTCTGAAACTTTGGCTGCGACTACGGGTGGTAATTTACCAGTCCATGTCAAACTCGATACGGGGATGTCTCGCCTAGGACCCCTGTGGGAACAAGCAACAGAATTCCTACAGCTAGTAAATTCTTTACCTCACTTACAAATTGCTAGTATTTACTCTCACTTGGCGACGGCAGAAAACCCAGACCGCAGGATAATGCAGCAACAACAGCAGCAATTTGAAACTGCGATCGCCCAAATTCAAGCAGCTGGTATTTCTCTCCCATTGCTACATTTAGCCAACTCGGCTGCTACTTTGACTAGCCCCGATCTACATTACGATTTGGTACGTGTGGGGTTAGCAATGTATGGACTCTACCCAGCAGCTCATCTCAGCAGTTCTGTCCAGTTGAAACCCGTACTGCAAGTCAAAGCGCGAATTACGCAGGTAAAAACTATCCCCCCCAATACAGGCGTGAGCTACGGACATCATTTTGTCAGCGATCGCGAACTCCGCTTGGCTGTGGTGGGAATTGGTTATGCTGATGGCGTACCGCGCAATCTCTCTAACCGCATGGAGGCTCTGATTTGCGGTCGGCGCATCCCCCAAATTGGTACTATTACTATGGATCAATTAATGCTAGATGTGACGGCAATTCCAGATGTAGCAGTCGGGGAAGTCGTCACTCTCCTCGGACGAGAAGGCAAAGAACAAATAACTGCTGATGATTGGGCAGCAGTTTTAAAAACAATTTCTTGGGAAATCCTCTGCGGCTTTAAGCACCGTCTGCCTCGGGTTGCTGTGAATAGGGAGCCGGGAGCAGGGAGTAGGGAGTAGGGGAAGAGAGCTGAGGGAGTTGGGGAGGCTCTCGGGAGCTGAGGGAGTTGGGGGAGCAATTCAAAATTCAGAATTCTCTACACCCTACACCCTACACCTTACACCCCACACCCTTCTTCACGCACCACTCATTACGCACTAACAGCTTTTTTCTTCGTGGGTACGACGGTTGATGTTTCTGTCATCAGTTTGTTGTAAAGCTCGCCTAGTTGTTTGGCGACTCCTTCCCAACTAAACATATCTTCTACCCGTTGTCTTGCTGATGAGCCGAGGCGATTTCGGAAGGCAGTATCGCTCAAGATTCGGTCAATAGCAACAGCAAAGGCTGCATCATCTTTGGGTGGAGCGAGTAAGCCTGTCTCTTCTGGGACGACGGTAAATTGCAGTCCGCCGACATCACTAGCCACCACTGGCGTACCGCTTGCCATCGCTTCAATGGCAACTAGACCAAATGGTTCGTAGTGACTGGGAACGACACAAACATCGGCAGCAGCGTAATAAACAGGTAGATCGACATCACCTAACCGTCCGGGGAAGGAGGTAAAATCGCTCATCCCTAATTCTTCGACAATACCTTCAATGCGATCGCGCTCAATGCCATCGCTTTGTCCTGGGCGACTACCACCACCGATAATCAGTTTGATGTCTTCTTTGCCACGCAATTGCAACTGGGCAACTGCTCGCACTAAAGTTTCAATTCCCTTGCGCTCGTCAAATCGTCCAACATAAAAGACAACTTTGCTTTCTGGGGGAATTCCTAACTGTTGTCTGGCAATTTTGCTGTCAATTGCGCCAAAGCGATGAATATCTGTACCGCAAGGAATAATGTCAATATTACCTTTGGTAGAGACATGCGATCGCATGTGTTCTTTTTCTTGGGGGCTAGTGGCAACAATCCGCTCGGCTGTTTCTAGTACTCTTTTTTCGACTTCCAGCCGCTTCGAGGCAACCAGCGGTACGGTTGCAACTGACTTATATTTAATTGCGCCTAAAGAGTGATAGGTATGGACTTGTTTGATGGATTGGGCTTTCTTCAATTCCATGCCCACCCAGCTAGAAATCCAGTAGTTGGTATGCACTAGAGGATATCGATAACCAGTTTGCTGTTGATACTGGAGGAATGCTTCGACAAACTCCGAGGCATAACCAAAAATATTGTCCCTCGGAACGAATTCCTCAGGACCAGCAATTAAGCGAATTGTCCGACAATTCTCGCTATGTTCGACGATCTTTGCTTGTTCGGCGCTAGCTTTACGGGCAAACATATCAACCTGCCATCCCAGTTTACCCAAGGCTTCACCCACTTGGCGGACATAAACGTTCTGCCCTCCAGCTTCTTCTTTGCCAATCTCAATCGCAGGGTCGCCGTGGACTGAAATTAGGGCAATTCGCTTTTGATTCTTAGTGTTCATAGCTTTGTGGCTATTGAATTTGCAAGGTAAGAGGGGTGAACGTGAGGAGACTTTACAAAAGCTTCTGTATTTACCCCTGATTTTATTAAGTTTAATTTACAGAATACCACACGCGATCGCATCCTCTAGGTGGATGAATTGCCATGCATACAAATCTTCCTTAGGGATTACCCGCTCCAAAAGATAGATTTCTACTGTTACTTTTTATTGATAATAGTTAGGTATGTCAAAAAACAGTTAAGAAAGGTTGCAATGGCTGCAAGTTCTCTCTCTACCTAAAACACAGCTTCAATTAGTTGGTGTTGGCAAGAGTTAATTTACAAGCGAGTTTTTCTATGAAATTAAGTATAAAAACCACTAAGTATAGGAGCGCCGCTTCTGGTTAAGTTTGTATAATTTTTGACTTAATTTATAAGTTTATTTTCTATATGGTATTTAAAAATTTAATTGGATACATTCAATATCCAAATTTTTCCATATGCCTCTTGAGCGATCGCGCAGCATATTTTTGCTCAGAGATTCTGAGGCAAGCTTGAGTTCATTTTGCACTCACTCAAACAACTAGAACATCCACTCAAAGAGTATAGGGGGAGAGTAGGAGTGCAGATGAGAAACAGCTGACAACTATTCGCTAATCGTCAACCGCTAATTGCAAACAATCCTTGACTCCCAACACCTAACCCTTAATCAAATGCCTATCCATTAGTAGTTTGAGCTGCCAACATCTGTTTCAGCTTTTCTAGTTCAGAAGCCCAACGAGGATCGGGACGAATTCCCTCAGCATCAGACGAGCCTGTAGAAGTTCCGGCAGAGCCACCACGACGAGGTTTTTTCCCACTACGCTTATTGCCACCGCTTTTTTCTGCGTTGCTGCTAACAGGAGCATCTCCAGTATTAGCACTACTAGCAACAGGGGCTTGGTCTTCTTCTTCTTGACCTTTGTTACGAGGCAACGCCTTCTCAATCTTGAGTGGCGTTTCCTTAAACATATAGCCGTTATATTTCTCGATGATTTCGTCTGCTTGCTCGTCATTATTGACAGTAACAAAACCAAAACCACGGCACTTTCCGGTCTTGCGGTCTTTAATGACTTTCGTAGTCACGTTACTACCCGCATCAGCAAAAACTGCTTGCAACTCTTGCCGATCAACTTCATCTTTTGGCAAATTACCAATGTATAAACGGACTGGCATGAAATGTACCTCTCAACTTGGATGCAATTAAGGTTGTTAACAAAATTTCTGACAGGAGGGTGAGGTGAATAGTGGCAAGAATCGCCGCAAACCGTCGTCAACTAACTTTTGCCTTAAACTGTCAACTTCTAAAATCCAATTCATTGTATTGGCAAAGACTGATAAGTTTATCATGCTACGGTACGATCTAATAGCTTGACTGCACAGTTTTGGCGGTTAGATCGCAACGGCGTTTGACTCCTGATGATATTTTCGATCGCCTGGAAAGTTGACACCATCTTCTAAAATATCACGCTTGACACTATAGATATTGTTTTCAAAATAGATTTGTGCTTATTGTCAGTTTTTTAACTTCGGATCGGGCTATTGAGTACAGAAATGCGATACCTGTCTCATTGACTCCTGAAATAAAAACCAGCCTGTGGCTGGTCTAGCTGTTGCTGTGTTGGAAGGAGAAAAACCTGACCCAAACTAACCGAAGCGTAAGACGTTAGGTCGCTTTAACTTTCAGCTCGGTCTGGACTTTAGTTGTTTATGTAAATAAATGTAACATATTAAACTGAATTGCTGCAATTAATCTTTACATTATTGGTCACTGGTCGCTGGTCATTGTTTGTTACCACTCTGCTCCCTGCTCCTCTGCTCCCAGCTCGTCCCAGCTCGTCCCTGCTCCCAGCTCGTCCCTGCTCCCAGCTCGTCCCTGCTCCCAGCTCGTCCCTGCTCCCTGATAACTAATAACTGCCTCCCTTGACAATCACGTAAACGCCCCAGATAGTAGCAGCGATCGCTAGTGCGATCGACCAACCCTGATGGCTGCTGGTGCTGGTTTTACCAGCTTGAGTTCGTAAAATTTCAATATCGATCCAAGTCGTAGCCCCACGGCGGAACCAGCCTGTTAAAATAACATGCCTTCCAATTAAATCGCTAGGGTCGGTAGAGGGTCTAAGCAAAAGACAGCCGAGGGGTCCCAGCCAAGAAGCATGATGCAGCTTGACTAAGCCAGTTGGTAAATGCAGCAGTAAATCTTGTCCGAACCAGTTGCCAATACCGCGCCGTCCTAACAACTTACCTTGGAGGCGGAGAGCCTGCGGGACAACTGGTAATAAATAGGGATTAGACAACAGCTCGGCAAGATTGGGACGATTGAGTAAGCTGGTAGACTTTGTTTCTGGAAATAAAGCATTTAGCCGCAGAAAAATACCGAGGCTCAAGCCAATCGCCAAGCTACCGCGCACGATCCACCGATCGCCCCACATCCAAGCTAAGTAAGGATTACCCAACCAGTAACCGCCGAGCCATCCAATCAGCCACATAAAACTGCTAAAAGCAGCACCGAGGAGAATTCCCCAGTAGGGAGCAGTTTGTAATAGCAGTGAGTCGTGAAGAAAGAAGGGTGTGGGGTGTGGGGTGTAGGGTGTAGGGTGTAGAGTTTGTGTTATTCTCTGCCTCAACTTCCTCAGCTTCTTCTGCTCTCTTCTCCAACTCCCGACTCCCGGCTCCCGACTCACTCGTAAATTTAATTCAGTATCCAAGCGCCAAAAGTGGGCAATTTGATTCAGCCGTTGGAGGCGATCGCCAATTGAGGGATGAGTTTCGTTGATGCTGAGCCAGTAGCGCAAAGGATTCGTGCAGTCCCAGGCTAAAGCTGCCTCTAATTCGGGTAATGAATGGAGATTGCTCAGGGAGATCGCTTGTTTGTAGCTGATAATTGCGAGTAAGTCCCAACCTTCTAGCAACCAACTGGTATGTCCTTGCTGTTGAATATCTTGAGCCACACCACGGGCAATTTTGAGTATGGCGCGACTGAGGGCGTTAGGATTGCCAGTTAATTCTGCGGCAAGGCGATCGCTGTAGTATATGCGTAACTGAGAGAGCCAAAACGCAGGTAAACGCAGAAGCAACCACAGTCCATAAGCAAAGTTAGCAGCGATCGCGATAAAGGCTTGTAGAGTTTTATTCGATATCTTGTTGCCCCACTCCGATAACTGGGAATAGGTTATGTAGGGTAACTGAGTAACTAATATAAATTGAGATAAAACGATAAAATCCCAATTAGCTATCTGCCCTAATTGCGTTGCATAAATAGCGGCAATTTCATCATCTGCGAGTTGCTCTAGCAGACCTTGACTGACAACTATTCTTGCCGTGCGGCGCAAGTTGCCATAAGTGAAAATCAGAGGCACGGCTGTAGGTAGCACGCGCAACTGAGGTAAACGATAGTGGTGCTGGCGACAAGAGCGCTGTAGCAGCCTGCTAGCTTCTGGGCTAGAAATTTCCAAAGTTTCCAGAGATAGGTGTTGAAGCCCGTGCCACCATCTGAGTAACCCATCTATCAACCAAGGGGATAGGGCTAGCAACAGCACCAATACGAATACGATCTTGGTAGTATGGTCGTGATAGAACGGCTGAAACGGTTCTAGATAGGGGAGTTTTACCAATAAATCGTTAGTCAATCCCATCGCCAACTCAATGAGTTGTTGGATTGACCAAAATAGAGCGATCGCACTACCGCACTGTAACAACCAAAATGGAATCAAATTAACAGTTGGTAATGGCTGCCAGCGTTGCGCTCGTTGTGCTTGTCGAAAGGGAGCAGGGAGCAGGGAGTAGGGAGTAGTGAAGGAAGAAAGATGTGGCGTGTGGGGTATAGAATGTGGGGTTCGTAGTATTCTCTCCCTCAGCCGCCTCAGCTCTCTTCCCTGCTGCCTATTCTCAATAGCCATAGCAGACAATTCAGTGCTTAAATGGGTTGCCCAATCTCGAATTTGAGAACTATTGCTACTTTGGGATAAGAATCGGCAAAGAGTTAGTAGATAATCGATGTCGCTGTCAGGGCTAGCTAACTGAGTTTGTTGCTCGGCGATGGAAATATTTTCTGTCTGACAGAGGATTTCTAAATGAGCGATCGCCCCTTGATAGTCTTCTTGTTGTAGTGCTGTTTTTGTTGCTTCTAGCAACATTTCAGAATCGCCAGTCATAGCCATAAACCATAAACTTTCTTGCTCTCACCGATCGCCAATACCTTATCGCCACCGATTCTGGCACAATCAGCTAGATATGAGTAGAAAGTGAGTCGCGAGTAGCGAAGAAAGGGTGTGGGAAGTGTGGGAGGTGTGGCTAGTGGAACCAGAATTGCTCCCGATCGCTCCCATTCTTCGAGAAGGGCTATTCTTCGAGAAGCCGCTTCGCGTCTACGCCCTACAGCTCTCCCAGCTCTCGCTTGTCTTCCTTGTCTCCCTTATCTCCTTCTTCCCGACTCCCGTACGGGCGGGTTTCTAAACCCGCCCGTACCGACTCCCGACTCCTGGCTAACAACATTTGCAATATCTCTGTAGCAGCACGATCGCCTACGCCTGTTTCTCCTAGAAGCGATCGCATTTGCTGATAGTCTGTTAAAACTTGCTGGCGGCGAGTTGGGTTGAGCAGCAATTCTAAAGCTTGTTGGGTAATATTTTCCGGTGTGGCTCGATCTTGAAGTAACTCTGGAACGATCGGGCGATCGACAACTAAGTTCGGTGGCGAAATCAAGGGTAAGTTAATTTTGAGGAGATTGCGGGCGATCCACGCTGTAAATTGACTGACGCGATAAATTACGACTTGCGGCACGTCTAACAAGGCAATTTCTAGATTGACCGTACCAGATTTAGTAATTGCTAAGTCAGCTGCCGCGATCGCCTCTAAAGTTTGACCGGAAAGTATAGTTGCTTGTAAGCCGTAATCTTTTATTGCTTGGGCGATCGGTTGGCGATATATTTCTAAAGATAGGGGAATCCAAAAATGGACTTGTGGTAGTTTTGCCTGAATTGCTTTTGCTGCTTGAAACATTGCTGGCAGCAGATATTTTAATTCTTGGTGACGAGAGGCAGGAATTAACGCTACGCTCAAAGCCTCTGGTGCAATACCTAGCTTAGCCCTTGCTACTTCGCGACTAGGTGCTGTCTGCACGCGATCAAGTAGAGGATGCCCTACCCAAGTAACTGACACGCCCAAGCGTTCAAAATAACTGGCTTCTGCGGGAAATATTGCCAACAACCGATCCGTCATCTTGACTAAGCGATCGATTTCTCCCCGATTAGACCACCAGACCCACATTTGGGGAGCAATAAAATACACGATTGGAACTTGGGGAAAAGTTCGCCGGATGTAGCTGCCTAAAGCCAGATTGGGTCCGGCATAGTCTATAAGTACGACAAGATCGGGTGGATGTTGTTGGAGATATTGTTTAGTTTGACTTTGAATTTTGAGGGTAGGTAAGACAAATGGAATGGCTTCCCAGACAGTACCAACAGAGCCAATGCTAGCAGTATTAGCCAAAAGACGAGCGCCAGATGCTGCCATGCGATCGCCTCCCAAAGCAACAATTTCTAGAGGCAGATTGCGATCGCGGCTTTGACGGTGCAATGCTTCTACAAGTAGAGATCCTTGCAGATCGCCCGAAACTTCGCCCGTACTAATGAAAATTCTGTAGTCATTTGTCATTTGTCATTCGTCATTTGTCATTTGATAAGTTGTTAGCTGTTGGTTGTTATTAATTACGTTTTGACTTTTGACTTTTGACTTTTGACTTTGCCTAACATATTTCCTCGTCATTGTTAGGCAATTGTCGCCCAGGAATGGAACCGCGTCTGGGTTTCACCTGGGACATCCGCAGAAATTGCAACAGATGCTGTACGTGTTCGTTATCTGCAATTAGCTCTAATTGTTCCAAAGCTTGACTGAGAGTGAGATCGGAACGATAAAGAATGCGAAAAGCTTTTTTCAAGGAACGATAGACTTGCCCTTGTTCTGCTTGGGCAATACCGGCGCGTCTAATTCCGACAATGTTGAGCGATCGCACTCGTGCGGGATTGCCTTCTACTAACATATAGGGTGGCACGTCTCTAGCGATACGACTCATACCACCCACCATGGCTAGTCTGCCGATATGCACGAATTGATGTACGCCCAAAACTCCGCTGATGGTGGCACGCGATTCGATGTGGATGTGTCCGGCTAGAGCTACGCCATTGGCGATCGTCACAGAGTCTTCAATGATACAGTTATGACCTACATGAGCATAAGCCATTAATAAGTTATTGTTACCTATAATCGTGGCTTCTCCGGTACGAGTGGCGCGGTTGATGGTGACGTACTCGCGGATACGATTGCCGTCACCAATTTTTACCATTGAGGAACCGCCATCGTACTTAAGGTCTTGTGGTTCTAGCCCAATTGCCGCTCCCGGAAAAATTTGATTTCTCGCCCCAATGTCTGTTGGTCCCTCCAACACAACATGAGCGCCAATGGTAGTTTCGGGACCAACTTTGACTTCCCGACCAATAACCGCGTAGGGACCTACCTCTACGGTCGGGTGTAGTTCTGCCCCTGGATGGATTGCAGCAGTATGATGAATGAGTGTTTTCAAGGATGCATCTCCAATCGAGGCGCTAGAAAATCAGTTGTCAGTGAAGAAAGGGAGCAGGGAGCAGGGAGCAGGGAAAATGCCTTTTGACTTCTGACTTCTGACTTCTGACTTCTGCTAAATTACTCTACAAGGGAAAAGAGTAATTCACCTTCTGCTGCCAGTTGACCGTCAACTTCAGCACGGGCTTGCATTCTCCCAAAACGACGACGCTTTACCCACAACAGTTCCACTGTCATCACCAACTGATCTCCTGGAGTTACTTGTCGCCGAAACCTAACTTTATCCATGCCAGCAAACACAAACAAATTGCCGTCCATTTCTTGCATTTGAGTTAACACGACTCCACCGACTTGTGCCATAGCTTCTACAATCAAAACTCCAGGCATCAATGGTCTTTGGGGAAAATGTCCCTGAAAATGAGGTTCGTTGAAAGTCACATTTTTGATCCCAACCGCTCTTTTCCCTGGGATGTAATCAATAATTCTATCTACGAGGGCAAAAGGATAGCGATGAGGCAAAAGTGCATGAATTTGCTCGACTGTGAGGGTTGTTTTCTCTGGGGTAGGAGTAACTTCAGCTTGACGGTCGAGATGCTGAAGATTAGCATCATCGCTAGCAGGAGAATCTGGGGAATTGACTTGGATCAGGGTTGACATGGCTGAATTTCTCAAAGATCGGGGCTGTGCAGAGAAGGGAGCAGGGAGCAGGGAGTAGGGAGCAGGGGAGTTATGGCTTTCAACTTCCGACTTCCGACTTCCGACTTCCAACTTCATGATTTCATTTTTTGCTCCAGCAGTTGGGCAAGTTGAACGTGTAGTTTGTGGCTTGCTTTATAAGCAAGGAAATGAGCGTTGGGGAATGTCCCCAGTAAGCACAAATCTCCCACTAAATCTAAAATTTTATGACGTGCTGGTTCATTTGCAAATCTCAATGGTGGATTCAGCCATGATTGGGGGGTACAAACAATAGCATTTTCAAGACTTCCACCTTGAATTAACCCTTGCGATCGCAAGAATTCGATCTGGGTTGCCAAACCGAAAGTGCGTGCTGGGGCAATTTCTGCCGCAAATGTAGATGTATTATACGTCCAACTATGCCACTGATTGCCGATTGCCGCAGTCTCGAAGTCAATTCCGTAAGTAAAGCGGGTTTCTGGTGCGGGCAAAGCTGCGACAAAAGTATCGCCTTCGCGTACCCAAACGGGTTCTAGTAGTTGGGGGACAACAGTAGGCGCTGGCTGCGACGATCGCCCAACTTTGGCGATCGCCTCTGCCCAAATCCGAGCCGAACCGTCTAACAACGGCACTTCTGCCGCGTCAATTTCAATTCTGGCATTATCGACTCCACTGCCTGCTAGGGCTGCTAGCAAATGTTCTACGGTGCGAACGGATGCTGTTCCGGCTTCGAGTTGCGTCGAAAGTACAGTTTGACTAACCGCCCCAACGCGAGCAGGAATTCTGGGTTGAGTGGGTAAATCGACCCGTACGAAGTAGCGTCCTTCCCCCACTGCGGCGGGTAAAATGCGAACTTGGCTGGTCTCTCCACTATGCAATCCTACTCCCGATTGGCTTATCGTACCTGCGAGAGTGTGTTGTGAGGAGTGAGGAGTGAGGAGCGAGGAGTGAGGGGAATTCAAAATTCGGAATTTAGAGCAGAGCGGAAGTTTCTCCTCTGCTCCCCTACCTCCTTGTTCCCCTTGTCCTCCTTGTCTCCCTTGCTTTTCCCTCTCTCCTCGCTCCTCACTCCTCACTCCTTCCATCTTGTCTACCTTGTCGCCTTGTTCTCCTATTTCCTGTCTCCTATCCATAACCCCTAGAATTTCTCCCCAATGCCAAACTGAATGCGGCTGTCGCCGTCGCTGTTCAAGCCGTAGTCTAGGCGCAGGGGTCCCAAGGGAGAATTGACTCGCACGCCTACACCGTAACCGACTCCCGTACCTGGTTTATCGAGTAGAACTGCTGGTTCTCCAGGTACGTTACCTGCCGTCCCTAAATCGGAGCCGAAATCGACAAATAGAGCGCCACCGACAACTGAGAAAATCGGGAAGCGATACTCGGCTGTAGCAGTGACAAAACTGCGTCCGCTGCCTAATTCTCCTTCTCCGTAACCCCGTACCGAGTTACTACCACCAATGGAAAAGGCTTCGTAGGGAGGTAGATCGCCAATGACCGTTCCAGCTTGAATATTAAAAGCTAAAGTTTCCGGTCCTTCATTGAAGCTAGTAAAGTTGACCGGAATGTATTGACTGTAGCTACCCCGTAATCGATTCAGGAGAATGCTACCGCTACCGATGGGAATCGATTGCTCTACGCCTAATCGCAGGAAAGAACCGTCAGTAGGTGTCGTGATGTTATTTCGGAGATCGCGTACTGCTCCTAGCTGTAGGGTCAGCAAATCGTCTGAACCGTCATCAGAAAAACTCAAGGGAATATCTTCTCTACCGTTAAATCTGCCTTCTGGCGTGACTTCACCATCATCATCACGGATGGAAACGCGCTGATATTGCAATCCTGCGGATGCTGTCCATTCCGACCGAGCCAAGGGATTGCGAGACAAAGGACGGGTAAAGGTAACGCCACCACCTTGTCGCCGCACGCGGGGACGCACGCCATCATCGGGGTCGCCTACCTCGATATTCTCGTCATCTCCATCAAAAATTAGCGAAATCGATCGCCGCTGGAATAAGTTGACTGTATAGGAAGTTCTATAGGGGTCGCCAGCAATCCAGGGGTCGGTGAACCGGAGATCGAACAGCAACTCGCTCCGTTCCGTACCAACCTGCAACTCTGCCCCTAATTTTTGGTTATTGCCACCTAAATTGTTTTGCTGAAAGCTGACTGCTCCAAATAAGCCACTGGCAGAACTAATACCACCGCTCAATCCCAAGCTACCGCTGCGGCGTTCGTCTACGTTTAGCACAACAACCACTTTCCGGGGGTCTTGACCGGGGTTGAGGGCAACGTTTACGTCTTCAAATATCCCTAGTCCGTAAACCCGTTGCAAGTCGCTTTGAACCACGTTGCGATTGAATACGCTATTGGGCTTCAGGGCGAGTTCTCGCGTGATGATAAAATCTCGCGTCCGACCGCGAATTGGTTTGCCTTCATCGTCGGTCGCTTCGCCTTCCCGCACGAAACGGACTTGGATATCTTCAACAACCCCTTCCGATACTTGGAGCGTCACCGTGCCGTCGGGTGCAACTTGGGGCGCGGCAATCACTTGTGCCAAGACATAACCGTTTTTCTGATACCACTGGTTGAGTTGCTTAATTCCTTCCTGCAAGCGGCGGAAGTTGAGAATATTGCCGTACTGCGGCTTAAAAGTATCCTCAACTAATTTGGGAGGCAAGACAGACGGAACATTTGTACCAGGGTTAGCTTCGATTTGAACTCGCTGAAGGGTTGGGTTAGGTTGCACGATATATGCAACCCGCACGCCCAAGGGTGTATCTTCCGGTATAGCCCGGACATTGGCGAAAAAGCCCGTCGCAAAAATGGCATTGATATCTTCTTGTAGTTGCGATCGCGTCGTCGTTCGCCCTGGAGCGGTACGAATTGCTTGGTAAACTTCGTTTTGTAATTCTTCAGTCAAAGTGCCAGTTTCGCTACTCACAGCGACTTCTGCGACAAGAACTCTAGGTTCTGCGGCTTCGGGTTGAGTTTCTGGTGTGGGTTGAGTTTCTCCTGGCGTTCCTGGCTGAGTTGGCGTAGGTGGTAGAGCGTCTGTTGGCGGTTGGATTTGTTCTGGTGCTGGAGTGGATGGAGGAATAGGTGGATTTGGTTGATTAGGAACGCTTCCTGGTGCAGGTGCGCCGTTAGGAGTCACGGGAACTTGAATGCGATTGGGTGTTTCTTGCTGCGGTAGAGATTCCGTACCTGGAGCTGGTTGCACTGGTACTGTTGGCGGCGTGGCTGGTTCTGTCGTTGGTGCGGCAGGATTATCAGAATCCGGTGCTGGTTGACGATCGCGGTTAATCGGAATTTCAATTCCTCTGGGGGTCTCGTCCTGCGAGTCGAGTTGGGCGATCGCTGGCGTTTTGAGTGCCGCTGCGCCATGCTCGCTCAGATGGCGCTCGCTACGATTTGTACTTGGTTTTAGAGAAAAGCTGTCTTTAGCTGCTAATTTTTTGGCTGCTAATTTTGGTGTTGCTGTTACAGCCCGTTCTCCCTTCAAGCTGGCGATTAATACTTGACGGGAAGAAGTCGGAGAATTCGGAATTCTGGCAATTTCAGAATTATTTTTGACTTTTAACTTTTGACTTTTGACTTTGAATTGTTTTCCTTGCTCCTCTGTCACAGTGCGATCGGCAGGAGTTGCATATGTTGCTGGCATTTGCACCAGCATGACTTGCCGAAAGCTCGCGATCGCCGCGATCGCCACCCATACACGAAATAAACGCATTTTGTTTCACCTATTTAGCACGTCCGCACACCAATAAAAGTTTGTCATTCGTCATTTGTCATTCGGTAGTTGACGGTTGACTGTTGACGGTTGTTTTTTGCTCCCTCAGCTCCCTCAGCGACCTTGCACTCCCTCAGCTCTCCCTACTTCCTACTCCCGACTTTCCCCACCCCCATCAGCTTGAGCTAGCACGCGATGCAGCACCTCTTGGTAGGCGGTTTCGACATTGCCTAAGTCGCGACGGAAACGGTCTTTATCCATGACTCGCCGATTGGGGTCTGTTTCAGCTACGTCCCATAAGCGACAAGTATCGGGGCTAATTTCGTCACCCAGTCGTAACTGTCCCTGAGCATCGTAACCAAACTCTAGCTTGAAGTCTACCAGGGTCAGATCGCAACGCTGAAAAAATTCGCCCAGATAGCGATTAATTTGGAGCGCCATCTGCTGTAATTGGTTAACTTGTTCTGGAGTTGCTAGCTCTAGCAGAAAGAGGCGATCGCTCGTCAATAAGGGATCTCCTAAACTATCGTTTTTGTAATAAAACTCTACCAACGGCTGTTTCAAAACTGTCCCTAGAGGTAATCCTGTTTGTTGACAGAGACTCCCTGCGGCAATGTTCCTGACGACCACCTCTAACGGCAAGATTTGCAATCGCCTGACGCGCATTTGATTGGCACTGATGCTTTCCAGCCAGTGTGTCGGAATGCCTTGCTTTTCTAAATACTGAAACAACACAGTGGAGATGGTGCAGTTAATCTCTCCTTTACCGACAATACTGCCTCGCTTTTGAGCATTAAAGGCAGTGGCATCGTCTTTGAAATGTGCCAGTAATATTTCTGGCTCTGTTGTCGTGTAAACAATTTTTGCTTTGCCTTCGTAGAGCAGCGATCGTGCAACCATTTCAGGATTACTCTTGATTAGCGTTCTAGCTTGCCAGATACAGGCTTAATCATTTTAGCCACTATTGGACACTTAAATGAGGAGTAAGGGAATGAGTTGACAGTTAACAGTTATCAGTTATCTCTTCCCCGACTCCCGTACGGGCGGGTTTCTAAACCCGCCCGTACCGACTCCCAGACAGCATTTGCACTAACTTAAAGCTGCCTTAGCTGGAACTTAAGCAGTAGATATTAGACTTTTAAAGCATTGTTATTAGGGTGTAATTGTCTCGCTTTTGAGCGTGGCTTACACTTAGCTAACACTTTATTGGCTCAGAATCTAAGAATTTCCGTTTTTGTAAATACCCATGTTGCCAACTCGCTTATATCTGTTTTTTGCTGCTCAATATTTCAGTTGCGTACTGTCAAAACTACTCCTATCAGTAACGCTGACTTTTCCCGTGCTGCTTTTTGCAACTTCAGCTCAAGCGCAAGAGAAGCAAAACAATTCCTCAACACCAGCGCCGTCTTTAAGTCATTGTCCGCAAGCTTCGCCTTACGGTACTGAATTAACTAGCTTGGCAACTCAGTTGCTTCAAACGACAAATTGGACAGAGGATAAAACCAAACTCTTTGAGTTCCTGAGTTTGAAACTGGGACCCCAATTAGCTGCCTATTTCAACTCCAGCCCTTACCCTAATATCAACGAAAGGGCAAAATTGGCAAAGGTTCCGATCTTGATGTATCACGACATCTTACCTAAAAAACAAGTCTTTTTTGATGTCACACCCCAAGAATTCGAGCAGCATCTTCAATTTATTAAAAAACAGGGTTTTACCCCCATCAGTTACGACCAACTCGTTATTCATCTGCGGACGGGTTTACCCTTGCCAGAAAAGCCGATTATGTTAACGTTTGATGATGGCTACGGGGGACATTACAAATACGTTTATCCGCTGCTGAAAAAATATGGCTATCCAGCCGTGTTTTCTATTTATACTGCTGGGGTAGGCAACAACGTCGGTAGAAGCCATGTCAGTTGGGAACAACTGAAGGAAATAGCAGCCGATCCGTTGATAACTATTGCAGCTCACAGCGTCACCCATCCCGAAGATTTGCGCCGCCTGTCCGACGACAAACTCCAAATGGAAGTGACTGAATCTAAACAGATTTTGGAAAATAAGCTAGGTATACCAATCCGCTATTTTACGTATCCGGCTGGTAAGTATAACCAAAAAGTTGCCGCAGCAGTCAAGAAAGCTGGGTATCTGTCGGCGCTGACGATGAACGACAACGACGAACGCTTTGCTGGCGACTCGGAAAGTTTACTTGCCATCGGTCGCTTCGGTCAATCTAACTTAGCACGGGCGATCGCCAACCCAGAATCTAGCATTCTCTCTCAAGCTTCAGGTGGCATGAAAATTCCCAAGTGGGGGGGAGAATTCGATTTTTCTGCCAATGTCACCTTCAACAAAACCACCATCGATCGCACCTACTTGTTATTAATCTCTGGTGGTAGACCAATGACGATCCATGCTAAAAGCCGCTATCAAGTCCCAGAGATTTTAGCTGATACTGCCGCAGTTGCAGGCGTGGATGGGGGCTTTTTCTCGCTCAAAGTCCTGAATTCCAATATTATGATCGGTCCCGTACTCAGTCAAAAAGCAAGTCATTTCGTCCCTGGTAATGCGAGTGAGAATCTTAGGCTTGCAGGTAGACCGTTAGTATTAATTGGTACTCAAGCAGTTAAATATATTCCCTTCGATCCCTTCTTACACAACACGTTAGAAGGAATCCAGGCGGAGATGCCGGACGTAACAGATGCTTTTGTCGCTGCTGCTTGGCTGGTAAAAGACGGACAACCGCGATCGCGAGAGTCTTTTGGTAACTTATTTGGTTTCGATGCTGCGCGTCGTCGGGCTTTCTGGGGAATAAACCAGGCAGGACAGCCCACAATTGGCGTGGCTCCGAGAAATGTCGATGCTGTCAAGCTGGGTGCAGTATTAGCTAAAGCTGGGTTGCGAGATGCGGTGATGCTCGACTCCGGCGACAGTTCTTCGCTTGCTTATAAGGGTGAATTGCTAGTACCTTATACCCCTCGTCCCGTGCCTCACGTCGTCGCTCTGCTGCCACCAGACGGAGATGAGAAAGCTAGTTGTTTGGTGGTAAAACGTTGAAAATACACATGTAGAGACGTTACATGTAACGTCTCTACATGTGATACCTAAACTACGCCCCAACCTGGTGGCGGGAGAGCAACTTGATCTTCTGGTTTGGATTGAGAAACCCGCTGCATACTTGCCGATAGCCAGATAAACAGCTCTTTAAAGTTTAATCCTTGTAACTTTAAGGGGCTGCGGACGACAATTTGACTCAAGCGCGTCATATTGGCTGATTCTACGCCCACGGCAAAGAAAGCAACTCGCTTACCTGCCTCATCGTCGCGAATCCGTTGGGTGGCTTGGTCGATGATGCTGTCTGGTTCTCCTTGCGGTTCGCCATCCGTGATCAAAAACACCCAAGGACGATAATAATTCACGCCATTACTACGATATTGACCTTTACGGGCTTCGATCATATCCAGCCCTTGGAGAATTGCCCCACCCATGTGAGTTAAACCTTGAGCTGATAGACTAGGCGGTTCAAATATGTCAGCAGTGACGAAATCCTGAGCTACTTTCACGTCACTACCAAACGTGACGATCGCCACTTCAACCCGCTTGCGCGCCAAGTTATCTTGGTTGAGTTCCTCTTTGAAAGTGCGTAAACCCTCGTTGAGAGCGTCAATAGCTACTCCCTGCATGGAACCAGAAGTATCTAACAGCAGGACGCACGGACACCGTGGTTCTGGGTTTTCGGCAAATTCCACCGCATCTTCAAGTTTCAAAGCTTCAGCCATAGTTGAGTGAGAAAATAAACAACATTAAGATTTAAGACCTTAGTTTATTAAACGACGCGATCGCCATATATTCCACCCATTGCCAGGGAGCAGGGAGCAGGGAGCAGGGAGCAGGGGGTAGGAAAAAGGTTGTGGTGTATGGAATCTGCTAATTTAATTGTGAATTGTGAATTGAATTGTCCCCTCAACTTCCGCCTGTCGTCATAGCTGCGATCGCGGCTTGTTGGCTGGCTTGTTGGTAAATGTCGTTTAAGTATTTTTGTACCATTCCAGATGCAGTGGCATCACCTCGATCTGCTTCATCAGTCTCTAATTCTGCTACGGGAATTTCTCCTAAGATATCTAAAACCGTTTCGCCGCTGAGTGACGGTGCTATGACCACTAACGATGGGTCGAGTGGTTCGTTGTATTGCCAAAATGAGGGAGTGGGAGAGTGGGAGTCGGGAGTCGTAGGGGCGGATTTAGCAAAAGATTCACGGCTTACGTCAACAAATCTTGGCTCAAAACCCGCCCGTACAGGGGAGTCGGGAAATGTTGACTTTTGACTTTTGACTTTTGACCTGTCTCCTTGACTACGAAATTCTCTCAAAGAAGTAAGAACTTCATCCTTAGTGCGTCCCCGTAATTGGAACAGAACAAACGGATCTTCGCTGAAGCGATCGCCTAGTTGATAGTAGACTGCGGCGACATGTTTGCAAGGATTGGCTTTGTCGGGACAAGAACAGCGACTTTTGACTTCTGATAGGGTAAAAGGAAACAACGATAAACCATTGGCAGTAAAAACTTCTTCAATATTTTGCGGCATTTCTCCTGCTAGTAATTTGGCTGCATAAACTGCTTTTTGGGACATGGTTTCTACAACATATCCCCACTGGTCGTCATCAAATTTTTCTAAAGATAGTGAAACTTTGTATGGTTCTGGGTCTGTACCTTGCACCCGTGCTAATACTTGAGAGCCTTCAAATTTGATATTTAAAATGTTTCCCTGTCGTGCATAGTTGCGACCGCGTTCTAATCGCTTTTTAAACCGATAGGAATCTAATAAATCTAGCCAGCGTTGCGACCACCATTCTCGGCTGGCTTGAAAGCTTTGATTAGTTGTCATTGTATCTGCTCCTGGCTTCCTTCATGCATCCTAGCATTAGGCAATGTGTCGTCTCAAAGACATTCAGGTGATATGTTGATTTAACCTAACTAGTTTGCTATACCTATCTTAATGGCTATTCCCTTACAACTCCGCACGCTCATCGATCGGCTCAACCAAGAATTAGCTCAATCTGAGCAAGAAGCTAGTGAGGGACTGAATCGAGTCAGAGAATTATTACCTCAGTTTCCAGAGAATGCTCAGATGACTCAGTTTTTTGCCTACTTCAGTACCGTTCTCGCCTTTGTAGGGAATAGTAAAAGGCGAATCCAAGTAGTTTTGCAGAAACTAGCAACGGACGAAGCTTCTGCTGAGGAGATCCAGGAAGCAGGAGAAGATTTAAGCACGTTACTCGGTCAAGTGTTAGAGACTAAAATAGAGGTAAGAAAAATTATTACTCGTTTGCGGAGCTAAGTATGAATCAATTACCCAATGAAAAGGAATTAGCTGAACTAGTTGAAATAGCTAGAATTGCAGCTGAAAAAGCAAAAATCATGTATGAAACTGCTGATAATATAGCTACAAAATGGGAAAAGAAATTAGCAGAAAAACAAACTGAAAAAGAAAAGCAAGGAGCTTAAATTAAAATATAGAATTGATTTTTTTAAAGAGTTTTTTGCCATGTTTGTGCTTGGACGAGTAATTCCTGAATCAACGGAGCTTTATTATTAGTATATCGATCGCGATCGCTACGAAATTCTATAGCTAATTTACGTTTTAAAACTTCGTATTGTTGTGCTGCTGCTGGATACGCGATGAGGAAGTCACGAAACAGAATATACGATCGCCAAAACTCACTATCTATCTGTACGGCGTGAATTTGGTAAGTTCGAGGCATTCCTCGGCGAAAATAATGTCTGTTAGGAATTCCTAGTTCACCACAGTATAAATAACTCAGTGCTTCAAGATTTCCAATTTGAATTGGCGAGGGTGGAATTTGTTTAAGTCCTAGTAGAATATCTATTACGGGTTTTGCGGCTAATCCTGGTACTGCCGTACTGCCAATATGTTGAATCTCGGCAATAGCATCACCTAGAGCATTGAGAATACGTATTTTTTCCTGTTCGTATTGAATAGACCAGTCGGCATTATAACTGACTACTATAATGGGATCTTCTATATCTGACATTTATTGTCTACGTTCTAAAGAAGTTCTTAAATGGTAGGGTGCGCTAACAACGCACCCTAATTTTACTCTTCATCTTCTTCAATTACCGCATTGCGTTCCAACACTAATAATTGACGTAAAGAGTCTGTATCTAATTCAGTCAACCAATTCTCACCCGCACCTACTACTTGCTCTGCTAAAGCTTTTTTACTTTCAATCATGTCGTTAATTTTCTCTTCCAACGTCCCCGTACAAACAAATTTGTGAACTTGAACGTTACGAGTTTGCCCGATCCGAAATACCCGATCTGTGGCTTGATTTTCTACGGCTGGATTCCACCAGCGATCGAAGTGAAATACATGATTTGCCCGCGTTAAATTTAATCCAGTCCCCCCAGCTTTGAGAGATAAAATCATCACGGGTGGACCTTGTGGATCGTGCTGAAAGCGATCGATCATTTCCTCTCTTTGTTTCTTGGAAGTACTACCATAGAGAAAAAAGATTTCTCGACCTAACTTTTGTTCCAAATGCGGTTTTAACAACTTTCCCCATTCCGCAAATTGAGTGAAAATTAAAGCGCGATCGCCTTCTGAGATTGCTTCTTCTAACATCTCTTGAAGTCGAATCAATTTACCCGATCGCTGTGGTTCTTTGAGCGTTGTTTCTTTTAAGAATTGCCCCGGATGATTGCACAGTTGTTTTAATTTTACTAACAAAGCTAAAATCATCCCTCGGCGTTGAATTCCATCAGCAGCATCAATTTCAGCTAAGGATGTTTCAACTAATTGTTCGTACAGTTTTGCCTGTTCGGGAGATAAACCACAAAATTCAGTCATCTCCTGTTTTTCAGGCAAGTCTTGAATAATACTGCGATCGCTCTTTAATCGTCGCAAAATAAAAGGTTGAACTAGCGATCGCAATGTTTTCAAAGAAGCTGCATCGCCATACTTTTCAATTGGGATTGCAAATCGCCTTTGAAAGAATTGCCGTTGTCCTAAATAACCAGGATTGATAAAATCTAGAATCGACCATAATTCTTGCAATCTGTTTTCTACTGGCGTACCCGTCAAAGCAAAGCGAAATTGAGCTTCTAACTGACGCACTGCTTGAGATTGCTTGGCTTCAGAATTTTTGATATTCTGTGCTTCATCTAAAACAATTCCTTGCCAAGAAACACTTTGATGAGTTTTTAAATCGCGCTGTATCAAAGCATAGCTGGTAATAACTAAATCCTTACCTGCGACAGTTTGCTCGAATGTCTTGCCTTTTGGTCTTTTATCGCCGTGATACATTAAGACTTTTAGCTGCGGGGCAAATTTTCTCACTTCCCGTTCCCAGTTTCCCAATACAGAAGTAGGACAAACTAGCAAAGTCGGCTTTTCTAATGCTTTTTGTTGCTTGAGATTGAGCAAAAAGGCAATGAATTGAATTGTATTATGACAAATAATATTATTGGCTACAAAATTATGATATTCGCTAACTTCAAAATCATAAACCCATCCTTCATATCCGATCTCTTCGATGTTTTTAATTTTGCTGTAAAATACTTCCTGCGTAAGTAAATGTTCTAGAGATTGCTTGGCAAGCGATAATTGTTCTATATCTAATCGAGCATAAGCTGCAAGAGTTTGAACTGTCCACCTAGAAGATTTTAGCATCTGATACTGTTGCTGAGATTCTCCACTAATAAGGGAATTCATTCCAGCTACAACTTGCTCTAAGCTATCTTTAGAAAATTGCTGCGTTCCATTAATATAAACAGTGTTATGCATACCGAAGTGACGCAAGGGAATACCAGTCACTTTAACTGCTTGAGCAACAATATCGGTAGTAGGAATTCCTTCAATATTTGTGTTGCTAACACGTTGACAAATTGCTGTTAACATCTGCTGTTTTTTAGAAATACCAAATCCAATTTCTTGCAAAAACCTCCGAATGCTATTGCCTCCAATAGTCCCTATATAGTAAGTGCGAGATATGCGACTTCCATTTGTCGCACACTTCTGTTTAGGTGAAATTTGCAGCCAGATTCCAAATTGCCGTAACAGTGTTGATATCTGTTGAATCAGTATTGGTGAAGCTGTTGAAACTTCAATACTTCGCATATTAGAGATAACAGACGACTCAGCATCAAAATAGTTACGTAAAAAGATACGTATACTATCCAAATCAGCCTGCATAATGAAAGATGGAATTGTTTTTTCTGCCGATAGCTTGCCCCAAATATACCCTTTAGCTTCTAAAAATCTTCGATAGGCTTGACTATCGATCCGAAGTGTGGGAACTCTGTCAGGAAAACAACAAATACTAGGCTGATTAATTTTCAAATGGTAGCGGTTGCTAAGATTTTGAAAGATTTGCAGTAGTTCTTTTAAAAGAGTAGTATCTTTTTGCGAAATGTTGACGGTAGCGCGATCGCATAATTCATGTCCCTCGGCAATTTGCCAAGCCACAAACTTAATTAAATCTGGATCTTCTGGCTTGCCTTTCCACTCCACTGTTGCAGGTACGCATACATAATCTTTCACCTGCAACTGATTTGTCCAACCCCGATCGGTCAATAGTTTGTGACGATGGGTAATTGTGATACTGCTACCATCTTGCAACGTCACTTTTCTAAGTTTCTCATGCACTAGCTGCCGATATAATTTGCGGATAGGAGCTTGGACAATTTTGCCAGTTTTTTCATCAATTGAATTAACTAGTAATTGCTGTGTAGGGCTAGCCCAGAATCCTTCGCCATCAAATTGTGACTCTGTGGCATAATTGTCCCAAATTTTTTCTGCTGGCTGGAGCGTACCGTTAATATAAATTAAAGTATCTTTCGCTACGCACTTACCCAGTCCCATATCGTCCGCCAGACACGCGCCTAAGCCCCAGCGTTCGAGAAAACTCAACCACCCCGCACCCCGTGCTTGATAGGGTCGCAATTCACCGCGAAAGCCTTCTGGCGTGGCTAAAGGTGCGATCGCTTGGTTATCCGTTAGCGCTGTCATTAATTCTTGTAGCGCCCCTGATGCTTCAAAACTGACCACAGGAAGCTTTTCAATTGTCTGGGTGTCGCCCGTACTCAATCGCAAAGCATCTTCTAGACTTAAATTCAAGTTATCTTTACGCGCTGTAAAGAAAGCTTGGGCTGTTTTAATATCTTGGGGACGCAATTCTACCCACTCACCATTAATTTCGACTAGGGGGCTATTTAACTTCACCAAGCGATCGAATTCTGCTTTCGATAAAGTTTGCCCGCCGATCGCCAATTCCCATTTAAAATTCAGTAAGCTTTGCAATCCCAGGCGATCGCTTTTTTTCGGAGTCGTGGCACTAATTTTTAATCCTAAACGATTTGCCCAGCCCTCGCGCTCTAAACTAGAGGGTAAAATCACACCCAAACCGCTATCCTCAAACCGCCATACAACTGATTTAATAAACTCGTATGCTTGTAGAGGATTGAGGCTACAAGATTGAGGAAATGGCTGTTCTAAACTTGGTGCTATTAGAGGATAAAGTCGCGAAGCTAATCCCAAACCTCTCAGTAAAGTTTCCTGCGGTTGTGAAATCGTGCGGTCGCGATATTCTAAGTTAGCAACTGGATGCTGCCAAATTGTAGCGGCATCAATGATAAATTCGGGCGTTTCTACTGCTTGTAAATAGTAACTTAAAGTCCAATTATTCTTCCCTTCAGTTGGAGGAGATAACTGGAAACAAGTCCGAAATAGACTCCGCCCTTCTAATTGATATTGGATTGGTGCAGTCCAAGCTTTGACGATCGCTTCTAGGCGTTCTAATTGTGCTGGTTCTGCTTGTATTTTTGCGTCAACAGTCAAACCCTGCAACCATTCTTTAAGAGGTGAAGGGACGGTTGGTAAAGATTTATTTTGTACATTTTGCTGCGCGATCGCTCTGACTTGTGCATCAATTGTACTGTTGAGAAATTCTAAGATTAATTCTTGCGGCGGCGATGGGAATTTGATTTGTAGGGGCGCACAGCCGTGCGCCCCTACAATTGTTGTATTCTGATAAGAACAACAAACCGCAGGCATTGCTTTAGCAAATTTTGCCAACCGCGAGGAATCGATCGCGCTGTCGAGGAGCGATTGCCAACGAGCGATAATACAGTTGCTAGGATCGTGATTTTGTTGGCTCAGATTTGGCACAAATTTGCCTCGACTGAGTAAATCTAAACTCCATCGCGCTACTTGCGACCAAAATCGTAAATCGCCTCCCATCCATGAGTTTCCTGGGCGATCGACGGCTAAAGGTAGTGATGTTAGAAAGGAGATCGCCTCTTGCGGTTTTAGATAAAATCCTTCAACTTGCCACGGATATAAAAATTGAGTTCTTGTGGTTTCTCGAGCGTCGTTTTCTTCAGAGATCGGAGCAGAATACAATGGACAAATAAAGGTTTTTTTGTATTGCTGAGTTTCTCTGCTTGGTAAGGCAATAGTTTGGTTTAAAGTTGGTAGGTTAATTGGTGAGGTTTCGCTATTTTTCTGCGATCGCCACTGTTTTTGCTCGGATAGAGATAAAGATTTAGGAATGGAAATATCTGAGCCACGCCACCATTCTAAGAACTCATGAGTCGCCATTGCTAGAGGGTGAGCGGGAACGTCTGTAGCCGAATCTATCTCGACATCTCCTACTAAAGAACGCCAAACTTCACCCCAAACAAATAGATAGCTTTGCTGGTCTTTTTCAATCCAATTACAGTGTAAAATTGCCATATGTTCGACGAGTCAATATGCACCAAGCTGATGAGTTATATTTTAGGCTGAATAACTTATTCTAGAAGAAATATAATTATTTTTGTCGTGACGCGATCGCAAAATACTGATGAGGCATTATCATAGCTTAGCGGAGTTCTCGGACTCCTGCACTTACCCACTCTACCAAGAGGCGATCGCATTTCAGCTTTACTACCAGGCGCGATCGCATTCCTACTGCACTAACAGGCGCGATCGTGTCTCTGCAACAAGTTCACAGGCGATCGCATATTTGCGCGATCGATATTTAGCAGAAATATTTCATCTTTCTCTAAAGTTAAGATAATAAGACAAAAGCATTAGAGATATTGAAGCCATGAGTATTAATGAACTATTGCAAAAAAGGCGGGAAGACATTCTCCGCATTGCTGCTCAGCACGGTGCATCTCATGTACGAATTTTTGGTTCAGTAGCACGCGGGGAAGCCAAACCAGATAGTGATGTCGATTTTTTAGTAGAACTGGAGCCTAGTCGCAGTCTTTTGGATCGCGTAGCACTCATCCAAGATTTAGAAGATCTTTTGGGAAGAAAGGTAGATGTGGCGACCGAGCGAGGACTGCGGCAATGCTTGCGCGATCGCATTCTCAACGAGGCATTACTTTTGTGAGAGACGATCGATTTTACTTGACAGACATTGCTGAACGTATCCAGCGCATAGAGCTTTATACTCAGGGTGGAAGAGATATTTTCTTACAGTGTCTCATCATTCAAGATGCAGTGAGTCGCAATTTTGAGTTGATTGGAGAGGGAGTTAAACGGATTTCTCAAGATTTGAAGCAGAAATATCCAGAGGTTCCCTGGCGGCGAATTGCTGGGTTTCGAGATGTATTGATTCACAACTATCTAGGCGTAGACATTAACGAAGTCTGGAATGTGGTGGAGTGTAATTTACTCGACCTAAAGCAGCAGATTTCGTTGATTTTGCGGGAGTTGGACGAGAGACTTTGACGGAGATCGCATTTCTACTCTACCCAACGGGCGATCGCATCCCAACTCTATCAACAAGCAATCGCATTCCTACTGCACCAACTCTCTAACAATAGTCTCTATTGGTAGAAAGAGCGATCGCTCGTTATCTTGAAAGGGAATAAACTCGTGCTTAAGATAAAATGCCTTTGCTGTCAAATCTATGGCATCAACTCTCACTGCATATATGCCTATTTCCTGAGAGGCTCGCACGGCACGGAATAAGGCATTTACTAAAAGTTCTCTACCCAAACCTTGTCCTTGCACCGATCTATCTACAGCTAACTTACCTACCAATACGGCAGGAATTGGATAAGCAGGTATTCTGCGCTTAAACTCGTTTGGCATAGATTCATATTCTATGACACTGGAGTTAACAGTATAATAGCCATCAATCTTCAGCCCTCCTGATGTAGAGACTGCTACAAAAGTTTTGGCAATCCCTTTCAAATGATTTTGGCGAGCATATTTTTTCAAATATTCGTTTAACACCGGATAACCGCAATCAAAAGAATCTCTCTGATACTTTTTATCTATTGGCAAAAAATTCCATCGCCTCTGGCTATCACTCTCCATACTTTTCTCTATATCGAGCGATCGCAGATTTCAGCTTTCCCTTCAGTGCGGGTGGATTTTCCATCACTGACATAAATAGATCGCGATCGCGGTCTGATAGTACTAGCCTTTCATGAGAGTCTACATCTTGTTTAGCAGCTGGTAGAACGTGCAATAAGGTGTAGGCACTTACAGAAACTCCTTTTAGGGTAGCTGCACGCTCCAACAGCTCCTTTTGTTCTTGAGTTACCCGCAGATCGATTCTGTTATCTTTTATTCTGGTTTTGTCTGACATAGCGATGACTTAGCTCAGCTTCGCTTGTAATTATATTCTTTATACGGACATTGTACACACAGAAGTCATGAGCGATCGCATTTCTACTCTACTAACGGGCGATCGCACTTCTTGGCTTCAGGAGACAGTTATTAGAGGAATAGGCTGGGTGAGACTTTAAATCGCTCACCTAAGACTTTTGCCTGAGCTTTGCTAATCGCTCGTTTACCATTAACAATTTCTGAAACTACACCACTAGAGCCAATTATTCCCACCAAATCGGCTTGCCTTATTCCACTTGCTGCCATCAAATGTTGAAGAACTTCATAAGGTTTCGACTCTGGAATTGGGTGATGCTCGGACTCATATAACTCCACAAGTGTTACTAGCAGTTTGTAAAGGGTTCGTTCCTCCGCCGTACGATTTTTATTAAAATGCAATTGCTCCGTTAGGGCAAGCATCCGCTCGTATTCCCTCTCCGTTTCAATCACTTTTGGAGCTACTTGGGCAAGTAGATTACTGTAAATTGTTTCGTTAAAAGTAAGGGTCATTTTTCCACTTGTCTTTGTCATACTCGGCGTGTGTGAGAAAGTATTTATAATAAATTGTGCTGTCTTCGTAATCGATCCCTACAATTAGGCGATATGCATTCCCTTTAAGATTAAACACGGTGAAGTTGCCTACTGCTTCCGCATCTCGATAAATGGCTCGAACATCCTCCAAACTATTCCATTTCGCACTTTTAACCGTGGCGTACCAGGCTTCAATTTGCTTGCTGACATCGGGATACTGGGCAACATCGGCTCGCAGTCGGCTAATAGCAATCAAGTGCATCTTCATTCATATAGATAACAAATTCTCCTGACTCAGTTGATACCGCTTCTATCCTCTCAAAATGAGAGAATTTTGGCAACCCGAATTTCACAAGTCAGATTTATGGCGTGAATACCGTCGTTGCGATCGCATTCCTACTCTACCAAAGGGCGATCGCATTCCCACTTTACCAACAGGCAATGGCGCTTGAAACCCTGGATTTGCGGATTTTGCCTATGTAGCCGCGAGTTCCATTCACCACATGCTAATTTATAACCACACGAGCAATTATTCAATCGACTAGAGGCATATATATGAGTATTGAGCAGACGGTTTTAGAAAAACTAAAAACCCTTCCCATAGAAAAACAGCAAGAAGTGCTTGATTTTGTAGAGTTCCTGCAAAGCAAAACCCCTGCGAAAGAGTCCGATAGCCAAGAGGACAAACCAGTAGTCTCAGCACTAACTCTCGCTCAGAAGTGGGTTGGTTGTCTAGAAGGAGGACCTCCAGATCTTTCCACTAATAAAAAGTATATGGAAGGCTATGGAAAGTAATGCGGCGGCAAGTTCTGCTTGATACGGGTCCATTAGTAGCTTTTCTCAAGCGCCAAGATCGATCTCATCGCTGGGTAACGGCAGAATGGAACAATATTGAGCCGCCTTTTCTAACCTGTGAAGCGGTAATTTCAGAAGCTTGTTTTTTAGTGCGGGATGTGTATGGAGGTCAGGAAACGGTTATTTCTCTAGTCAACACAGGAATTATCCAAATACCTTTTCGCCTCGAAGAAAAAGCTAGCCGTATAGGTGAACTACTGGCTCGTTACCAGTTAGTACCTATGTCTTTAGCTGATGCTTGTTTGGTGCGGATGGCTGAACTGTATCCAGAAAGCACTTTATTAACATTGGACAGCGATTTCAGAATCTATCGAAAAAACAGGCATGACATAATTTCTGCGATTATGCCGGAGAATGGAAAGTCCTAGTGATAGTCTTCTCAAAAGATAGTTCTGCAAGCGATCGCGTTTCTGCTCTACCAAGAGGCGATCGCATCTCTACTTTACCCAAGGCGATCGCATCCCGACTACATCAAAGGGCGATCGCATTTCTACTCTGCCAAGAGGCGATCGCTCTTGTAACCCGCGTTCGCGGGTTTTGCCTGTGTAGACGCGAATTCTATTCGCCCCTCTACGTAAAATTCACGCAATCTAAGACGAACTTATATTAAAACAATATGAAGTTTTCACCTTCTCCGCTCAAACTATGTGTAGCTACTGAATTTTGAAACTAGGTGACATGATCCGATCTAGGGGTGGGTAAGTTACTTGTAACAAGGCAATGAGCCACACACTTCACCCCCACTAAGGAAACTAGAATCATGAAATCCGATCTAAAAGTTAAATACCTCCAATTCCTCCTCGGCAAAAAGAAAGACAGTAACGAAGGTTTCACCCTGATTGAATTGTTAGTTGTCGTTATCATCATCGGTGTTCTTGCAGCTATTGCTCTACCCAACCTATTAGGTCAAGTTGGTAAAGCAAGAGAATCTGAAGCCAAGACCACAATTGGCGCACTCAACCGCGCT
Organism: Chroococcidiopsis sp. SAG 2025; assembly: GCF_032860985.1. Taxonomy (GTDB): domain Bacteria; phylum Cyanobacteriota; class Cyanobacteriia; order Cyanobacteriales; family Chroococcidiopsidaceae; genus Chroococcidiopsis. Next base: position 2,134,582 of record NZ_JAOCNC010000001.1, on the reverse strand, counting down.
CAGCAAGGTTATTTCACTGAGAAAGGAACTTTTGCAAACAGCCAAGATTTATTGGAAGTACCTACAAATGCAAAATACTATACCTTCTCCGTACCCGCGTCAGCAGTCCAGTACGCACAAGGTGCTAACAACGCAAGCAATGGGACAAGGGATTACGCTGGTGGCGTTCAGTATAATACAAGTTCCCGCGCTTTTAGCACCGTTGTTTGCCGTGCAACAAACGGAGGAACTGCTAACTACGTTATAGCTACCCCTTCTAGTGGAGCTACAGGCGTTGGGGCTGCTGCATCACCCGCTACTCTTCAGTGCGGCACTTCCAGCGAAGAAGTTAAGTAAACATAATCGGCAACAGCCTTTACATAACCCAACCCAACAGGTGGTAGTTATCATTCTCCACCTGTTGTTTTGTAAATAGGACACAAAACAATACATAGGGAGCTATTAAATGACACCCCAACTAATAGTAGCCCATCTAACTTCTAAGCTAGAGAAGCGAAGTAGTGAAGGATTTACTCTAATTGAATTACTGGTTGTTGTCATTATTCTAGGCATTATGTCAGCCACGGCTTTGCCAAGTCTCATTGGGCAAGTCGGAAAAGCTAGAGAAGCAGAGGCGAGGGAAGCACTTAGTTCTATTGGTCAAGCTCAACAAGCTTACTTTTTTGAAAAAGCCACTTTTGCTGACGATATTACCAAACTGGAAGTTGCTGTCAGAGGAAATTATTATAACTTTCCTAACCCAACTACAATAGATGCAGATAAAGTTAAGCACCAAGCAATTGCTCAAAATGCTGCTGATAATGCTACTAGAAACTACAGTATGGGTATCTATCGTAACTCTTCCACCAGAGAGTTTAGCATTGTCCTCTGCCAAAGTACAAGTATTGGTGGAACAGCTCTAGCGCCTGACATAAATACAGATCCTTGTAGCAGTGGTACTCAGGTACAATGAAGCTAAATCTGCAAGCTCAAAAGTTGACCAGCCTTACAGGTACATTGGCAGCCATTGTACTCTGCCTCACTAGTGTTATCTTAATTCAAAGAGACAGGCTGCAACTAAAACGCTCTCAACTAGATCGAGCTGAGTATGTCAGACAAGAACAAACTGAAAAACTTAGATTAAATATTTTAAGCAAGGTTCCTGCTTTTGGATTTGATAACTTACTATCAGGCTGGACTTATTTAAAATTTATCCAATATTTCGGAGATGGAGAAGCCCGTGAAAGAACGGGCTATTCTCTCTGCCCTGAGTATTTTGCCATTGTAGTAGAGCGCAACCCGCGACTCGTTGCAGCATATCCCTGGCTTGCATCAGCTACCTCTATATTTGCTGGATATCCCCAGAAAAGTGTTGCTCTAATTGAGCAAGGTTTAAAGTCAATTTCTCCTAAAACTTCTCCATTATCTTACTATCTTTGGGTTTACAAAGGAATTGATGAGATGTTGTTTTTGGGAAATACAAAAGCTGCTAGGCAATCGTATGAAATGGCAGCAAAGTGGGCAGAAACTTACAAAGATCCTACTAGTCAAAGAATAGCAGCTAATACACGAGAGACTGCCCAGTTTCTAGCTAAAGATCCAGATAGTAAGATAGCTCGAATTGGTGGTTGGACAATGATTTTATCGACTGCTCCCGATAAAAAAACGCAGGAGCGAGCAATTAATCAGATTAAAGCTTTAGGTGGTAAAATCATTGTCTCATCAGAAGGTAGGCTCAGCGTGAGAGTCCCAGAAGAAAATAACAAGAAAAAATATTAGGCAAATAGAATTCGCAGCTACACAAACGTAGACGCGGAGCGGCTTCCCGAAGGGTAGTCCGCCTGCGCGGACTTTATAGCCTAGACTTCTAGCGTGAGGGCGATTTGCTGAGGCTTACACTAAACTGCAAAAGAATGCATCGAGTGCTTCTACACAAGTTTTGTCATTGTAGAGATAGGAATGACGTTGGCTTATCTGCTTTACAATGCTATCTCTCCAATCTCTGTCAAGCCCTAATTTAACTGCAATTTCAATATATTCCGCTTCATCGCTAGCAATTGTATCTGTCACGCCTAGCATTTTTAGCATTGCATACGAATGACGACCGCGCATAAATTCACCAGGACAGGTCACAACAGGTAAGTTGCAGGCGATCGCTTCCATTGTTGAATTACCACCAGTCCAGCTAAAAGTATCTAGATAGACATCCGAAACTAAGTTGAGAGTTAAGTAATCATCACCAGTTTGTCTAGGCAGAATAACGCAGTAGTCTTGACTATTCAAGCCAAACTTAGCAAAGGCTCGTTGCAGGCGTTGCTGAAATATATCAGTTATATATGTACTTGGATGAGAGATGAAGGCGAACTGGGCTTGAGAAACTTGTTGAGCTATTGCTGCATATACATAATCATATTGTGGTAGATACTTAAATAGAGATTGACATGATAAATATATAACAGCATCATCACGAAGCCGAAAGTCTAAGCGGGATTTTGTTGGTTGGGAAATCGCTGGTTTGGAATAACAAAACCCAAGATTAGGCAAACGCACTAATTTCTCTGAATAGTGTTCTTGAGCGTTTTCTGGTTCCATCAGGTCGCTAGATAAATAATAGTCAATTGTAGGTAACCCAGAAGTAATTGGATGCCCCCAAGCAGTGCATTGCACTGGAGCCAGTCGCAATCCTGCTATCTGAGTTGTTACAGGAGCCATGCCGATATCTGGAAAAACAATTACGTGTAATTTGTCAGCTACGATCTGATTACAGATTGCTTCTAAATCTCTAGGTATAGAATGAAAGCGATCGCATACTGACTCAAATTCTTTAGTTATTCGGTCGAGAATCAAATCCGTATAATAACAATAAATTTCAAAGTTTTGTCTATTATGGTTTTTAAGCCAACCAAGCGCCCATTTAGCTCCATTATGGTTTCTTAGGTGGTGCGAGACATAGCCTATACGGATTTTTTCCCCTTCACTTAAGAGCAACATAGTTAAAGGCTGAGTCCATTGAGGATAGTTTGCTGCCATAACCTGATGTACAAACTGCCCATATTGCTTTTGGAATTTTAAGTCATTTTTGCCTTGATACTGCAAATAAAAATTTGTATAGTTCCCTATGGCTATTAGAGCCTCTTCTTTAGCTTTGGGACTGGCTAAGCAAGTCTGCTGAATTAACTCGTTTAAGCCTTGAGCAAATTGACTTCTATATAATTCAATTTCTGCTTCTGTCTCGTAAATAATAGGAAGCAATAAATAGCTTTTGAATTTCAATGTTAAATTATCTGACAAAGACTGCGATGCTTTAGCAGCTAATTCAATGGCCTCTTGTGTACGTCCTGTATCTTGCAATGCAAATAATAAACATTTGATGCATTCAATCTCGTCAGGTTGTAATTCCAAAGCTTTTTGATAAAGTGAGATTGCTGTATCTGTTTCATACTGCTTCAGGAAAACACTTGCTAAATAAAGGTTTCCTGGAAAACTGTTTGGTTCTAAATCTAAGGCTTTTTGTAAAAGTGATTTAGCTTTTTCAAGTTCTTCAACATTGAGATAAATATTACCCAAGTTGATAAGAGGGGTACTCCATTGCGGCGCAAGTAAAATTGCTATTTCATAAGCTTGCATTGCTTGAGGAATATTATTAATTTTTTCAGATATCAATCCTATCCCAAGATGGTGTGCTGCGTTTGATGGTTCGAGCTGTGAGGACTTAATTAATAAATCTAGTGCCTGTTGCGAACGATCGGTTTTGTAATACAACATTCCCAGTCTGTGTAAAATGTCTACCCGACCTTTATTGAGCTTAAGAATTTCGTTATACTTATTTTCAGCTTGTTCATATTGCCCGCTATCTTCTAAATCGATTGCTTCCTGGCATAACTTATCTAAGGTTTTTTGCTGACCGTCAAATTGGGATTGCCAATCGTCAAGGGCATGAATAAATGCTCGATCGTGCCGACTGCTAATATGAGAAAAATTGTAATTATAGTTTCTGGCACAATCCCAACTCAAAATTTGGATGCTTTTTCCAAAAGGATGCTGGCTATCATCCGCAGACAGATCGAGGCTTAATTCGCATTGAGGATGAGCAGCAATAAAATCCCAATTTGCTTGTCTGACTGCACTACCGTTACTATTACATACAATGATTAGCGCCCGCTCTGCAAGGAAAGGTTTAACCAGCAGCAAGCCCAAGATTTGAGATCGATAATCGCGATCGCCATTATAAAAATAAACACTTATTTTATTCTCTGCCTCAATTGCTCTTAATTCAAATAAAAACTCTTCCCAATCTTGGATACAGACAAATACTTGTTCATCTAAGCTAAAACTAGATAAATTTTCAGCTAGCTTGGTGAAATTTTCTCCAGCTATGTCAAATTGAGCAAAATTATCTACTGCATATGCCATCCGATCGGGATGTTCAAATAACGCTCCGATTAGATTTGCACCTTGAAAGCAACCAATCTCACAGTATATCTCGTCAGATTCCATGCAATCTACAGCCAAATTAAGCAATTGCATGAGATTTGCTGTGGTTGTACTTCCAACTTGTTCTAATATCTGCTGAAACTGTTGGGATTTAGGTTTTACTGATTCCCGTCCCCAGTTATCATATAAATCGGGAAGCAAACTGAGGAATCTTTGATAATCCATAGTTTAAGTTACAATCTGAGTCAATTCACAAAGGCTAGACATTTCGTAAGTGGGAATTGATTCTATCTTACTCCGTGCGATCGCCTGTTGATTTTCATGTTCTAGGGCAATTCGAGCATTAAGGCGAGGCAATAATACTTCCCACTGCATTTCACTTAGTTGTCCAATTGAAGCTATTTCTAGCTCATCAGCTACATCTAAATCTGTTTCCATGACAAGATTCATGACAACTCCTGATACAAACAAAGTTGCCTCCTCTTCAGTAAAATTGCCTCTATCCATTAGTAATGTCGTTCGATCTCGATCTGGATGATTCATCAAATGGCTAATGACATTAGCTAAATCTTCATAGAGTAAATCTTCTGAAAGATTCCAGTCTGGAAAAATCACCAGGTTGTTATCTCTTAAATTCAGACTATCTACTAGAGCGATCGCCTGCTGTTCTTGCAATGGTTCTTGAAAGGCAGGTAAAAATAGATTAAGTGCGTCGAGCGGTAAAAGGTTGTGTTGATGAGAATTTGTAACTACTTCTTGTACCAGCTCAAGCATTGATGTAATTGTGTTTGAGGATTGGCTAGATTTAATCCCTTCTCGAATTTGAGCGATCGCTGCATCTATGTTATTTCTAGATAACATTTGACGTGCTATATTAAGAGCTTTGAACGCACAATTCTCTCTAGCTTGGTAAGATAGTTCGGCGGCAATTGTTCCTGGTAAGTAAGATTGAGAGATTTCAATTGCCCTTCGTGTATCAGCGATATTCGCAGCAGATTCAATTAAGCGAGAAGTGTCTGAAGTAGAGTGAAAACGGTAACACGCTAGAGGTTGAGGTTCGTACCAAATTGGGTAGTATGTTGCAATTCTCTTCCACATTTCCCAGTCAGCAGCATGAAATAATTCGGAATGAAAACCACCTAAGTTTTCGTAAACATTGCGTCTAACTACAATTGCAGGATATTCAATTAGTTGCCTTACAGAGATTTGCTCTAGCCAATTTTGAAGAATTCCAGGTATTGTCCTTTCCAACGGTGATAACATCTGCCAATTGCCTTCCTCGTCCATGTATATGTAGCGATAGAAAGCTGCTCCAACGGTTGTTTCTAGTTCAAGTGCATGTTGCAAACGACTATAAAATCCTGGTAAAACCGTATCATCACTATGGAGGATGTGTACCCATTGCCCCTTTGCTCGCTGGATACAAGTATTGAAGTTAGCCGTTGCACCAACATTGTGTGGTTGTTGAAAGAAAGAAACCCTCCCTTTGCCAATTTCCTTGACTACTATCTCAGGGTTATCCTTACTAGAGCAGTCATCCACTACCTCAATTTCCATCTCCTCAATACCAGGGTCTTGTTCTAATACACTCTTCAGCGTTTGTTCTAGATAGCGACCACTGTTATAATTAGGGATCATTACTGACCAAAATGGTCTACGAGTACCTATAGGCACAGGAGCAATTTCAGGTACGTCAAGTTTTAATTTTCCCATTGACATTAATACTTCCTAAAACTAGCACCTACAAAAAATCCATACTTAATTGAATCGGCAATTCCTTAGAATATCCAACGTCCAGAGCGACCTACTGGGTAGATGCCACGTTCTTCTAGCACTCGTAAGGCTTGCTTTTTCCAGTTAGAACCAGACCAAGACCAGGTGTAAGCTACCTCAATCCAATGTGGGATCTACGACTTCTACTTCTTTGATGAAGCCCCAATCAGTTAATTTTTTAACAACCTCTTTGCTGTAGCTGTAACTAACGATCGCCTCTTCTGCTGGCTTTTCTCCTACTTTATAGACGCGTTCTACATAAATATTTACCCGAGCTTGATTCTCTCTAGATGAAAGGGCGAGGGATGAGTTATCAACATTACTATAAAATCCAACATGGTGAAAACCAGAAACCGTATCAGAATTGTATAACCAATATTCTTTAGGACAGTTAGAACCTTTGGTTGCATCAACATTTAATACTAATACTGAGGTGTAAGGATCTGCTTCTGCTTCTACCTCAAGTTCTGTCAAAGCCAGCATATAATTGAGTGGTAGGGTTGATATCAATACTATTTAAACTGCTGCAATCTTCCTTGCTTACCAAACTACCGTCATTCATGTTGTACTCCAAAATTGCATCTACAAAGGGCATTAGCATTTCCTTGTCCGAATCTTTAAAGTTAAAGACTATAGAAAAATGTATGTCTGCAATACTTCTATATTCATCTACTAACTCAAAAGCAGTTTGCAAAATCGTTAGTCTGACTTCCTCCTCCTCATTTTCCAAAAATTTTCCAAAGACACCTAGTATGATTGTTGTTTTGCCTTCTTTGGGCAAAATGTCTACAATTTGACGAAGAGAAAAATTCGTAGCAAGCCAATCTTTTCTTAAAGCTAGAAAATAGTTATTCTCAGATAACTCTAACTGCTCAATAAATTGCTGATAATCGTCTGCCCAATCAATATAGCTTTCTCTTATCCAGTTAAGTATGATAGACTCTCGCCAATTAAATCTAGTATCATAAAAATTGATAAATGACATGATAATGAGAATGTTAGCGATCGTTCTATCATCTTGCAGAGCAATTGACTTTTTGAGATTTTCTATCGTCTGTGATACTTTCTGATTTTCTAGTAGTGAAAGAGCTACAGCCTGGTTCTTATTTTTTACCAAATGTCTATGAAAACTAACGATATAGTTTTTATAAAACTCTGGGAGATCGCTATCGGAGCAGGATTCTATTAAATCAATAATGTCTGTCCTTATATTTCTATAGTTTTCAGGATCGGAGTTAGCATCAAAGGAATTTAAAGTTTCTAATACTTTAAAATATCCTGCATAACTTCAAGAAAATCATTTAATAAATTCCATATTACCTTCTTTGTAGTAGTTTCCGATAATAAATGATTTTCTCGCTGTTCAATCAGCAATACTTTGAAAAATTCTAAAACCTTTAAAATTGATTCAGCGGAGCTATCCGTTTTAAAACAGATCTTAAATGTGCGATAGCATAAGAAACTTTACCGTCTGAAAGATTATTAATTGCACAGAGAAACGACTCTTGAGCAAGTCCTTTCTGCATATCAGAAGAAGCAAACTGTAAATAGCTCTTATTATAATCTGCATTAAAGTCACACCAACTACGAATAAAGTCGTAAAACTTATTCTTGAGTTGTTTATAGCTAATATGTTCTTTTTCGTTTTGAGCAAAAGTATCAAAATCTTTCAGGTTATAATCAACTTCTTTATCTATTAGTTTTCCTTGTCTAATACTTGTTAACTGTTTTCTAGCCACACTTTCAGTAAGTCCGCATAGTCCATGAAGACGATGAACAACTTTATAACCTATATTAATTAAATCAGGTATTGTGTAGTTATAGGTTCCATGCATTAAAAAAGAACCCAAAATTGGTGGATAGGAATTGCCGCTTTTTCCTAACTCGGTGTTGGGAGTTATAGGTCCTTGACCCATTCCACCATAACAAACTATATTTAGCCCTAGCAGTCTAATTAAAGTACACAAGTGTGTCTCGGCAGTCATTACATTACATTGTCTATTAAGTTCGACACTTCTCAAAATAGCAAATTGTTCGTTTACTTCATTTAAAGCTTTGACTGCTCTATAGCTGTAGAAGTGAATGGCGTAGAAAATTATAGGAAATTTAGTAGCATCTGAGTCTGCTATGTATTGAACATTATCTAGATTTTTTTTTTTGCAAAGTAGGAATAATTTCACAGTATCGCTCGTCATTAACAAACCTCCAATAATTTGATGCTTCATCATCTAAGACTCCTAGCAAATCAAACTCGGTTTTCTCATAATAGTCTAATAGCCACTCGTCTAGACCTTTATTAATAACTGTGGCATCTGAATCCATATAATGGGCGATTTTAAAATCAAATTTATTGTAGATATACTGTAATCCGCTGGCAACAACAAAGAATATAGTATCTTCATATTGCACTAATCTTTTTTCTAATCTATTTTTCTCTTTAATAGCTTGGCATCCACTCCAGATTGTAGTAAAGTCATGATCTTTAAAATTTTTATATTTGAAGCTTTTGCTATCATCAATAAAGATAATATGATAGCTTTTAATAAAATAGGTTCGAACATCTTCGACTAACTCAATAGCGAGATTTAAGTCTCTATCACTAGCAATAGGAACTAAGATAACGATATCTACTTGTTTTTAGTTTGTAGCATTGTCTTCATTTTTCATTACCTCGATTTAAAATTTATAAGTGTATGTCTATTGTTTTATGCATAAAAACATATTGCTGATTCCTTGTTCAGAAGAAGAGTGAAACAAGGAATTTTTCTCAGTTAAAATGTAGTTTAAAAATTTAACTTTTGGTATGAAAATCTTCACTATATTTATATGGGCTATTCCAAAAGTAAGTTTGAATAAAACTCGTAATAGTAATCTTTTGTAACCACGCCATAATTAAAGAACGATTCAATTTCCAAGCCAACCTTGTTGAGAAGTTTTTCCATGTCATCATATGAATAACCATCCCTAACATGACCTACGTAGTTATGGAAATCTTCAGAAAAAACTGATTTATAAGAACGATTAGGCACAGAAATAATTAACTTGCCTTCATCTTTCATAATGTTCCTAATATTAACCAAAGCCTTTTGGTCTTCTTGCACATGCTCAAGTACATTAATTAGCAAAATTTGATCGTATTGTTTTTGTTCAGTTTGATTAAGTTTAGTTATAGAGTCACTGTAAGTACGCAACTGTTTACTGTAAGGTGACAATAATCGATGTATATCACTATCATTTTCTGTTTCATAAATCACGCAATCTATTCTCTCGACTCCTTTTCTCAGGGATAAATCAGTCATTAATGGATACTGACCACAACCTAGATCGCATGTATAATTAGATTTATGGTTTAAAAACTGCAATAATAATGCTAAGCCTCTCTCCTGAGAATGAGGTTCGGGATGGAGAAGAAAATCAATATCATTTACAATTGATTTACTTATGTATTGCTGTAAAATTTTCGATTTTCTACAGTATTTAGTTGATTTAGATACGGATAATTCAGTTGAAAAAATTGTAAACTCAATTTCTGAAAGATTTAAAACTAAAGGATGACCACTAAAGGCAAAATCTATACAAACACTATAGGAAGCTGAATTATTTTCAGTAGCAGAACTGACAAACGTACTAAATGTATAGAAGTTACCTAAAGATTCTTCAGGGTAAATAATACCTCTGTAATAAATATGAGATGGATTGTCTGATGTAATCCTAAAAATGCAATAATTAAACTGTCATTCAATCTTAAAATTGACTACTAAAAAAACATTTTTATTTAGATAGATTCTAGCACCCTCAATATTTGAGTGTAGGATTAATTCAGACTTTTAGTATTGCATTTAATAGATAAAATATTACTTCCAATATTTTCAATTACAGCGGAATCGCCAATGTTTTTTTTGTAGATACAAAGATTTACAGGATTTAAAACAGTTCTAATCACTTTATTTATTATTAATTATTCCTACACTGCAACAAAAATAAAAATAGTTTTATTTAAACGATAAATAAAACTATTCTGTTTCAAATAATTTAAAGATACTATTGTCATTGATACTTCTTAAATCCTGCACCAACAAAAAAACCATCCTTAATAGAATCTGTAATTCCTTGAAAAATCCAACGCCCATATCGACCCACTGGATAGATGTCGTATTTTTCTAGCATTTGAATAGATTGTTGTTTCCAACTAGAACCAGCCCAAGACCAGGTATAAGCTACATCAATCCATGTAGGATCTACTACTTCTGCTTGTTGAATAAAGCCCCAGTCGCACAACTCTTGTACTACACTCTGACTATATTCTCTTACCTCATCAGCTGCTGGCTTATCTCCTCCCAAGTAAGCTCTCTCTACATAAATACTGACTCGATCCGCATTTTTCCTCGAAGACATGGGAAGAAAAGATTTGTCAACATTACTATAAAACCCAACTCGGTGAAAGCCAGATTTACTATCAGGAGTGTATAGCCAATGATCGTCAGGGCAGTTAGAGCCTTTTGTTCCTCCAATATTCAGCACTAATACTGACGTATATGGATCTGGCTCAGAAGGAACCTCAAGTCCTGTCATTTGCATCATATAATTGAGCGGTAGAGTTGAGATTAACGTTTCATAATGAGTTCCAGAATCATCAGCAAAAATTACTTCTTTCCGCTTTATATCGATTTGCACCACTTTTTTTCCATAGCGAACATCACAAAGCGATGCCATTCTCTGTACTAGAGTATTCAAGCCCTCTGCTGGATATACAAAAGTTGTGTTGTATCCTACAGGTGGCGTTTTATCAAATGCACCTTGAATAACAAGTGACAAATTTACTGGTGACTTATAAGCATCTTGGGGTGCAATGCTATCCCAAAGCCCAGCCGTATAGTACTTATGGAAAGGAGCAAAGAATAATTCGTTGAGGGTACTGCCAAAATATTGCTCCAGCCATTCCGCCCATGTTTTCGGATGAATCTTAGAATTTGAAGCTATTTCTGTTAATGCCTTAGCAGCTATCTCTTTACCTAAATAACTAAGATGATTTTGTAACGGATAGGGAACATAGAGTTTTTGACGATCAAAGTAAACACTAGATAAGCGATTGTAGGACTTTAGAGGAGTGAGCGATTGGATGAAGTGTAATATAGATGAATCGCCGCCAAAAATCCAATGTCCACCGCCGTATTCAAAACGATAAGCTTCTTGGTCGTTAGGGCTATTCGCTAAAAGCTCTGTGCCTTGAGGTTTCATATAATAAGAACCGCAGATACCTCCAGGCATTGCTGAAGCTTCATAAACAGGAGAATTGGATGATAAGCCTGCTGCTAGTCCTGTAATCCCTGCTCCAAGAATGAATGTTCTATTTCCTTTCATATTAATTTAATAGTATTGCGTAGTTGTAGAAGGCTATTAAGAATATGTGATATCTAAGAATTCGCTTTTTTATCTTGTTTCCTAACTTGCTCTAATAACTGTTTATAGTACTGCTTATTAGGATTGAGTTGAATCAGCTTTTCTAGATGTTGCATAGCTCCTTTTTGATCGCGCATCTGAAGTCTAACATCCACCAATCCTTCTAGCGCCATTTGATTATTTGGTTCGCTTTTTAAAACAATTTCATATTCGCGCTCCTGAGCTTGAATTTTTGATTTTGGTAACGATACCGGAGATGGCTTAGCCGCAGCAGCTGGCTGAGGAATGACCTCAGCCTGATTCAAGCCGCTACTAATAGCTTGTACAGCAGCAAAAATCATCGAGCCACCGAAAGAGACAATTGATATAACAGCAGCTATCCGTTCGATTCGTCTTTTCGCCATATAGAAACTGTGGGTAAAGGATAGCTCTAAATTACCCACTTCTCATGTAAGAGCGATCGCCTCCATTACTAGTTATTACCAAAAGTTTTTAGTTAAGTAGATTTAGCACCCTGACATAGCTATTTAACGCTACCCCTTTGGGTTACTCAAGCGCAATTTCACGGAGAGATCTAATCTACTTACCAACGAACAAAGATATAATTCAGTAAATTTACGGGAAGAGAGTTAAATACTTAATACTTGTTTAAGAAAATATGCCTCTACAGAGAATGTGCGATCGCACTCTGCTACAACAGCAACTATTTCCATAGATGCAGTAGTGAGTAGTAGGTACTGCTAAAGCTAACTCATCTTGGTTGTAAAATGGAGAGAGTTGAATAAAGCTACGACAAAATGAAGTCCTTTGAAGAAATCAAATAAATTTGAAGCAAATTTAAACTAATCGCTTAAGAGGACTGAGTTATGAGAATTGAGGAGTTGCTCAAAGCCAAACGGGAAGAAATTTTACAAATTGCTGCCAAACATGGAGCTTACAATGTACGAATTTTTGGTTCGGTAGCACGGGGGGAAGCTTCAGAGAACAGCGATATCGATTTGTTAATTGATGTGGCAGAAAACCATAGCCGTTGGTTCCCTGGTGGCTTGTTAGCCGATCTGGAAGATTTGCTAGGCTGTAAGGTCGATATTGTGATAGAAAATGGGCTGCATCAGCTAATTCGAGAACAGGTTCTCCTAGAGGCAGTGCCAATATGACAAATGACCGAGCTTATCTTATATATATTAGTGATTGCATAGAGCGAATTAAAGATTATACATCCCCAGGCAGAGAGGCATTTTTTACTAACACAATGATACAAGATGCCACGCTGCGCCGCTTGTAGACTTTAGCAGAATCAACACAACGCCTTTCTGAAGAGCTGAAAGCAGGGGCAACCGAGATTGACTGGCGCAGTATTTCAGGCTTCCGAAATATTCTAGTGCATGACTATTTGGGTGGTATTGATCTCAAGATTATTTGGGACGTTATCGAGCAGGATCTACCAGATCTAGAGGAGAAAATTAAGGTGATTTTGCAGCAAGAGGAGACTCAAGTGAGGTTTGATGAGTGAAGCTAATACTGGAAATTTCCATCTAGGTTTAGCGCTATTTTTCGGAAAACTTTTTCATGACTGGCTAACAAGAGCGCGATCGCCTTTCAAAAGAATATGCGATCGCCGCCGAACAAAACTAGCATATTCATAATAACCACAATTTCATCGAGTTTTTCTGCGATCGCCCATTAATGATACATTTGAACCAGAAGCATTGTCTGTAGATCTATCGCTATGAACAGTAGCCTGACAATCAATTCATTAAAACTCTCGGATGTAGACTTTGAACGCATCGTCCGAGCTAATCCAGAGTGGAATTTTGAACAAACAGCAGCAGGAGATTTAATTATTGTGCCACCCACAGGAGGAACATCTAGCCGCAAGAATCGCAGTATAACTGGACAATTAGATGCTTGGGTAGAAACAAACTTGCATTTGGGAGAAGGGTTTGATTCTAACGTCTTGTTCGTGCTGCCAAATGGTGCAAAGCGTTCTCCCGATGCCTCTTGGGTAGAAAGACGACGCTGGGATGCTTTGAGCCAACAACAGCAAGATGGTTACGTTCCCCTATGTCCTGACTTTGTAGTCGAGTTGCGCTCCCCCACCGATGCTCTGGAAGATCTGCAAATTAAGATGCAGGAATATATAGACAATGGTGCGCGTTTGGGTTGGTTAATTAATCCTCAAGATCGTCAAGTAGAAATTTATCGTCAGGGAAAACCCGTAGAAGTTTTGCTAGCTCCTTTAACTTTATCTGGTGAAGATGTGTTGCCAGGTTTCGTGTTAAATTTACAGCGAATTTTTGTCTAAGCCTGGGGCGATCGCCTAATACTAATTAACCCTACAGCATCAAAGAGCAGCAATTATTGTTATCATATTTTACATAGCTAAGAAAACCCAATCGCTTTTAGCGTCCAATTTCACTTCCCTGGATTCCAGTTACTCAACTGGCACAGTAGTAATTCCCGAACCAATAACAATTGTCAAGGTACTTGCCAAATCATTTGTGGTAGAGTACAAGAGTAGAGAATTGCTTCTGCGCCGAAGAAAAACTCCACGCATCGGTGTTAATCAAAATTCGGAAGCGTTTCAGGTTAGGTATTTAGCAAACTCAATTGAAAATCTAAGTAAAACTTATGGCTCAGCCTGTTATTCACCCAATGGTGAAGTTCCAGCACCAGATCCGTTCGCTCGTAGAATCCAAAATTGTTAGACCAACAGATAGTATCTGGAAAATTGCCCTCGTATTTGGTAATGAATGGTCTTATTGGAAGCAGGAATTAACAGATTTTGGCTTTTCCATGCAAGATCCCGTCAGCGAACTGCTATCGGTAGAAGCTTGGGACGAAGAATAGATTCTGTCCGCAATTAAAATTGCCCTCAGACGATTAGGTCTGAGGCGCATACAAACAAAGCCTACCTGCGTAGGCTACCTTACTATCTAGTCTGCGCCAGCAGACTTATTTTGTCCGTGCAAATTGCTAAATCAGTGACACTCGCTCAGTGCTATTGCCAGTTCTTTAGCTGTGGCATAGCGATCGCTAGGTTTAGTCTCCGTCACCCTTGTAATGACTGCCTGCAATTCGGGAGTCACATTTGGTATACCATCTAATTGAAATTGATAGCCTTTACTACTAGGACGATAAAATTTATACGGCGCTTCGCCCGTCAGTAGAAAAATTAAAGTAGGTCCGATCGCGTAAAGGTCAGACTGAATTAATGGGTGTCCGCGTTCTTGTTCGGGAGCGCAATATCCCTCAGCACCAATCCGCGTCACAAAAGCAGTTCCACCAGTTTTCACAGCGCCAAAATCTAGCACCACAATCCGATTATCGAGCGATCGCAACATCAAATTAGCGGGTTTAATATCGCGGTGAATTAGCGGCGGCTCTTGGCTGTGAATGTATTCTAAAATTTCACACGCTTGCAGCATCCAATCAATCGCTTTTGCTGAAGTGACAGGACCGTATTTATAAATTATCTGCTCTAAATTTTGACCGTGAATTAGTTCCATCGCCAAGTATTTTTTCCCGTCTTCGACGAAAAAATCGTAATATTTGGGAATTCCTACATGGTTTAGATGCTTCAAGGCATTAGCTTCCCGCTCAAACAGTTCTTGAGCCTTGGCAACCTTGGCAATTTCAGCATTCATTTCCTTCAGGACGAGTAATTGGGGTTGAGACTTGCGAGTTGAATTGTTCCCCAGATGCTTTTTCTGGCTGGGATTCCAAGCAAGATATGTCGTTCCCATTCCCCCCTGTCCTAAAATACGTAACACCTGATACTGGTGAATCGTCTGCTGTACTGAAAGGGGCTGACCGCAGTGAATGCAGAATAGGTTCTGTGGCGAATTACCGCTATGAGTGCAAATCTTCTCCCTTGCTTTGGTACTAGGAGGTTGAAATTGAAACCTGAGACTAGGACCACCTTTTGCTAGTTGAATTATCGACCCATCGGCGATCGCGCTTTGAGAGATTAACACTCCATCTAAAAAAGTCCCGTTCGTCCCCTGATTGATCAGCTGCCAAACGTGACTCGATGAATCTTCTCCATTTTGCCGCTGGAGCAGTAAATGATGGCGGGAAACGAGAGGATCTGCCAAAACTACATCGTTATCGGGGGCGCGACCAATCCGAATAATTGACGCATCCTCGAATTGCCATTGGTGCAGGGGTTTGGATTGTTGTGGATGTAGCAGGTATAGCGTAACCACACAATTAATGCTCCAACTTCGGGCGCACTTTCAACCGTACTAAGACAACGGTAATATTGTCATGCCCGTTGTACTGATTAGCTAATTCAATCAATTCGCTGACACCTCGTTCTAAGCTAGCGCCCGTGTTAAGTAGGGGTTCGATGTGGGTTTCCCAATGTTGCTCTAGTAGCCCATTATCTGAAACTCCATCCGATACTAATATCAACAGAGTGTCTTCATTTAATTCCACAAAGCTGACATCAGGATTGACATAATTTTCGTCCCTTGGACCCAATGCTTGCGTCAGTTGGTAGGCATCAGGACGGGCATAAGCGATCGCTGGTTCCACGCCCCGCAGAATCTCTCGCTGTCCCACTTCGTGATCCAAGGTGACTTGCTCTAACCCGCGCTTGCGGCTGAAGCTATAGAGACGGCTATCGCCAACGTGAGCTACAGTCATTTGATTGTTGCGGACGAGAACGAGTACCAAAGTCGTTCCCATCCGTCCGACACCCGAACGGGCATCCTGCTGGTTGAGGTCAAAAATTCCTTGATTGGCAATGCGGATTGCCTCGCGGATGGAAGCTTCATTGGGTAAAGATTGGTACGGTTGCCAATTGGCGTGAAAGTATTCTTGTAGCTTCTTCACTGCTAACGCACTAGCTACCTCACCACCAGCGTGTCCGCCCATGCCATCACAAAGAATATAAATACCTTGTGCCTCAATCGTGCGATCGCTAGGAAACACGTATTTATCGACTTTGGTGATGATACCAAAACAATCCTCGTTATGATGCCTTTGACGACCGACATCAGTGTTACCCGCATCCTCAATGCTAACCAAATGCATTGGCAGCACTAGAGTCGGTAACTCCTCGCTTTTCATAAAATTCTCTTGAGATTCGTTCATCTGAATAACAGTTGGTGCAGCAGAGTTATTTAAAGTTACTCCAACTTTTCCTCGATCGGCAGCTGCCTCCTGTGTATTCAATACTGAAGGAGAATAAGGTGCGTCGATCGCCTCTAATTGTAATTCACTACTCGTAGCTTGCAGGCGCGATTGTAGCTCATCTGTTGTCTGGATGTCGCCCGCAGTTAAATCCAACAGCAACTCCACCAAGGAACCAAATTTAGTGCGTTGAGACTCTTGAAATAACTGCTGCCAAATCTGCCCCAAATCTTGCAAGCTTAAATTTCCTTGATTTGGATCGGGATATAAGCGTTGCAATCCAAAATTCCCAGTCGCATCCACGCGCAAATTAGATAGCTCCAATAAACTTTGGCAACAATGCCAAGGCTCCAGTTCGTGCCACAGCCGTACCATATCCTCAAACCACTGCATAATCTGCATTGGAGTTGTGCTGCGTTCGTGCCACATCTGCATCAGATCTTGCCAATCGGAGCGATCGGCAATCAGGATCACTTGCTGGTTTCCCTGCTGCCAAGCATCGTGAATTTTAGGTAGCTTTTGACTAGATTTTTCACCAAATTTGGAGTTGAGGGCAACATAGGTTTTGGCGATCGCGGGAATTGATTGTGCCACCATCACATTTGCGCCTGCTTCTAGGGGCGATAGTTGAAATGGCTGGCAGTCAAGGACTCTCACTTGCGCCTCTATGCGATCGCTTGGATTCAAAGGCATTTCCAACGGATCGAGCAACTGATAGCGCTGCTGTAGATCTAAATAAGCTCCTGCTGGTAAAGCAGAAGTGGTGAGTGGTGAGTGGTGAGTGGTAAGAGAGAGAGCCAAGGGAGCAGGTGGAGCAGTTCCCTCTGACTTCTGCTGAGATATACTGCTGGGGAGCGATTCTACAATTTTTGGTTCTCCTGCTACGTCCAGCACTTCTACGACTCCTGAGTTGCTAACAGGCGAGCCTTCCTGCGGCTCTACAACTCCCATCACGATCGCCCACCACACTGTCCCCGTTTGAGCGCCGCAGTTATGGCACAGTTTTGCGTTTAAAGCCACCTGAGTTCCGCAATCAGGACAAAACTTGAAGGTTAGGGGAGTTCCACAACCTTGACAAAACTTGTTGGTATTGGCATTTTCGCTCTGACACTGGGGGCAAATCAGCATCTTTAACTTCCTTGTCTTCCCATTTTAGGAGCAGTTTTATCCCTGATGACGGCAGAAAACTGGCTACCCATCCAAGTCGTCACAAGTCACTTTTCCCTACTCAGGAATAGTTTGAGCTATAGATAATAGCAGGATATACCCAAGTAGAGCTACGAGGCTTAAAAAATCAATACTTTGTTCAGCTTAGCAGTTATCAGTTGTCAGTTATCAGTGAAGAGTGGTAATGGGTAATAGGTAGTTGGTAGTTGGTAGTTGCTCCCCTACACCTGCACGCAAAGCACACAAAGCTCACCTGCTCCCTTGTCTCCCTTGTCTCCCTTGTCTCCCTTGTCCTCTTTCCCTATCCCCTAATTCCTAAATCCTTTAAAAGTAATTTTAGCTCTGGGGCGGTTAAGTCACGCCATTGACCGGGGGACAAATCGCCTATGTGTAGGTGAGCGATCGCTACTCGGACTAAGCGTAAGGTGGGAAATCCTACTTTAGCCGTCATCCGCCTTACCTGACGGTTTTTCCCTTCTGTCAGGACTAGTTCTAACCATGCTGTAGGCACATTTTTGCGATCGCGAATTGGCGGATCTCGTGGTGGTAAGGTTGGTTCGGGTTCTAGCAGTTTAACTTTGGCTGGTCGAGTTCGATAATTTTCAATTATCACTCCTTGTTCTAACTGCTGAATCGCTGATGCATTTGGAATTCGTTCTACTTGCGCCCAATAAGTGCGGCTATGTCCAAATTTAGGATCGGCAAGTCGATGTTGAAGTTGTCCGCGATCGGTTAGTAGCATCAATCCCTCGCTATCCCAGTCTAAGCGACCGACGGGATAAACCTTGGGAATGGGAATGTAATCTTTGAGCGTGCGCCGCTCTTTTGCACCTTCGCGATCGCCATCGCTAAACTGGCTCAACACCCCGTAGGGTTTATTAAAAAGAATGTAACGGTATTTATCCATTACTGAAACAAATCCAACGGCAAATAACCGTAAGTACCGTTGACTGATTCCTCTACCAATGAATGATAGGATACCAGCACGCCGCGATACGTACCCGTGTAGGAGTCGAGGTAGTACGTCTGTCTTTGACCGTTGAATTTAATATATACCGGAGCGATCGCCGCAGCTAAATCGGTAGGAGCGATCGCAACTGAATATCCTAGAGCTTTGGCATAAGATGCTAATGCTGCTAGCCCCTGCTCTGGCGTGTCGGCACAAATTCCGAAGTTGACGAAATCTGCTTGCGTGCTTAGTAGTACTAATGCTTGTTGCAACTGGGCGGCTTCTGCTGCCGATTCTACAGGTTTAACTTCCAAACAACTAAAAGTTTCCAGTAATTTTTGCGCTGTGGCGATCGCGAAACGATCCGAAAGTGGCTGAGACATAAGCAGTGATGCATGAAATAACGCCTGAAGCTCTGCTTGTTGCCATAGTAGAACAATCTATGCCAAGCAACACGGAGGGAAGAATTTACAGCCTGAAGTAACTTCTAAAGAATAGGCAAGCTGATTCCAAACTATTTTCAAAACATTGTCTAGAACTAGACCTATAATCGATTGGTCGAGGCTAAATTCTCGCCGATCGCGAAGTCAGGTTAAAGTTTAGTCCTTCATCGTAGCATACGGAAAGTCAGAAGTTACTGGCTTTTCCAACTTACCGCGATCTGTTACCTCAGTTGAGTTCGATCGATGTTAACTATTCTACCCAACTATAGATTTGGTTTGGATTGACCGAAAAATATGAGCAAAGCATGAACCTCGATTTTAGTTTCAGTAATTCTGCTAATACGTTGTGAATCCTGTATTCAATGCAACTAATTCCTCTGTAACTGCGTCAAGTCCAATTGAGTAGAGAACGCGAACTGCGATTCTCCCTCAAATAAGATTCGTTTTTTGCTGATGCTTCCAATGCTCAATTATTTAAAGTTTAGGTAAATTTTTCCGAGTAAGTATGCGATTCCCTCAGTTCTCGATAACAAGTTGAGTATAATAATTTCTGTTTACCTAAATTTTCAGTGTATCTACGCAAATGCCAGCTTATCCCAACACTTACTATCTCTGGAGGCATAATTATTTGTACGTTAGCGGCTGTAACAGATGAATTGCGATAAAGCTTGTTCCTAAAGTTTGACCTACTAAATAAAATTCTATTATTTTTTCATGAAGATAGCCCTAGTTCACGATTATCTAACGCAAAGAGGTGGTGCAGAGCGAGTTTTTGAACTGCTTTGTCAACGCTATCCCGAAGCAGACATCTTTACTTCCGTATACGATCCCGAACAGACTGTCGATTTAGGTAACCGCATAGTTCACACTACAGGATTACAAAAAATTCCAGGCGCAGCGAAATATTTCAGAATGCTGGCTCCTTTCTATTTCCCTGCTTTTCGCTCTCTAGATTTACAGGATTACGATCTCATTATTAGTAGCAGCAGCAGCTTTGCCAAAGCTGTGAAAAAGAGAAAGGGAGCGCAACACATCTGCTTTTGCCATAACGTGACTCGGTTTTTGTGGGATACAAAAACTTACTTGAGAGAGTATGGAGACTATCATTATTTCTACCCATTAATTGAATTGATCTTTCGTAAAATGCGAGAGGTTGACCGAGTTTATGCTCAAGAACCAGACCTTTATATTGCTAACTCTAGTATCGTAGCTCGACGAATTAACCAGCACTACGGCAAACCAGCGCTGGTGATTAACTATCCAATTAATAGCGGTAATTTTGCTTTTTCTAACGACAAGGAAAATTTTTATTTAGCTTCAGCTCGTCTGATCAGTTACAAACGAATTGACGTAATTGTTGAAGCCTTCAATTGGCTAGGGTTACCCCTATTCATCATCGGCGACGGACCGGAACGCCAACGGCTAGAGTCAAAGGCGCTGAAGAACGTCAGATTTTTAGGACACGTCAGCGATGCCGAACGAAAATATTTGATGTCAAAAGCTTGCTCTGTAGTTGTCGCGGCTTTAGAAGATTATGGACTAGTACCAGTAGAAGCAAATGCCAGCGGTACGCCCGTAATTGCCTATGGCGCGGGAGGAGTCATAGACACTCAAATTCCAGGGCATACAGGAGTATTCTTTTACAGACAATCGCCAGATGCAATCCAAAATGCTTTGCTTGCTGCCAAAGAAATTCAGTGGGATTACGGCAAGATTCGCCATCACGCCCTGAGTCATTTTTCAGAACAAGCGTTTTTTAGCAAAGTTGAACGGGCGATCGCCGATACGGTGAGTAGCATTGCATAAGTTCATTAGGATCGTTGTAGACTGTTTGGAGTGCTAGGCATGGTAAGAGTAAATGAAAGTCATATGCCCATGACCGTCGAAGAATCAGACGGTGGTTACGGGCAGTTGTTAGCAGTTTTGATGCGCCGTCGCTACTGGCTGCTGGGGGTTATGGGAGCGGTGTTGACGATTGCCACTGTGTTTACCTTAATCTCCAAGCCTACATATCAGAGCGAGATGCAGTTGCTGATCGAGCCGAATTATCAGGGGAAGAAAGATGGCACGACCCCGCGACAAGGCGAGCAGTATGCTGATTCTGGAGTCACGATTGACGACTATGCCACGCAAATTAACGTCATGCGTAGTTCGCTGCTGATTCAAAGGGCAGTCGATATTCTCCGCTCCGAATATCCTACGCTTACAGTAGCGGAGGTGAAGAAAAACTTAGTACTAAAACAAGTTGTTGAAGAAAAAGCCAATACCAAGATCGTCGAGGCGACTTATACAGCAAACGATCCGATTAAAGCGCAAAAAGTCCTGAAAGCCGTCCACACAGTTTATCAAATTTATAATCGCGAACAACAAGAGCAGAGATTGAAAAAGGGTTTGAAGTTTATTAACGAACAAATCCCTGCTGTGACGAAAACAGTCGATCAAGCGGAAAACAAGTTAGAAGAGTTTCGCAAAAACAATAACCTGATCGATCCAGAACAACAAGCGGCAACGGTCAACAACTCGTTAAACGCGATCGCGCAGGAGCGGGAAGTCATTCGCGCTCAGTATAATGACTTGCAGGCACGCTACGGTCAACTGCAACAGCAACTCGCTCGTTCTCCGCAACAAGCGCTAGTTGCTTCCCGCTTGAGCCAATCATCTCGCTATCAAACGCTACTCAACGAGTTGCAGAGAACGGAACTTGCCCTATCGCAGCGGCGAGTTGTCTTCACAGATGAAGACCCCAACGTGAAAAAATTACTCGAACAACGGCAAAACCTGCTGAGCATGATGAAGCAGGAAGGCGGACGAGTTCTAGGTGAGGGACAAGCATCCCAAGCAGCCGCTGCTGCTAGCAATGGGGGAGATGGTATTCTCCAGCAAGGACAACTAGGAGCGCTCGACCTCAATCTTGCAGGTCAATTGATCGAAGTACAGACAAATATGAACGCGATGCGGGCGCGGGATAACAGTCTAGCGCAAACGCAACAGAAACTACGTAGCGATCTCAAGCGCTTCCCAGTACTATTGGCAGAATACAACCGTCTAGTTCCCTTCGTCCAAATTAACCGCGATAAACTCCAGCAGCTATTGAGAGCGCAGCAAGAATTAAGTTTAGAAATTGCTAGAGGTGGATTTGACTGGCAAGCTTTGGAAGAACCACGTCTAGGATTGAAAGTCGGTCCCAACTTGAAGTTGAACTTGTTGTTGGGTCTAGTTGCAGGGTTGATGCTGGGTAGCTTAGCCGCCTTTCTGCGCGATGCCGTCGATGATTCCGTCCACAGTTCCGAAGACTTGGAGAGACAGTTTGAGCTACCATTGTTGGGCATGACTCCAGAATTGCCCAGAGGCAGAGTCGCACAGCCAGAAGTCAGTTTACCCTTTGGCAAGCCGCTTCACCTGTCGCCCTGGACGGTACAAGTCCGAAATTGGCCCCCATCTTGGGAATCGCTGGATTTGATTTATCGCAATCTCCAGTTGATGAACGAAATGGCTGCATTCAAATCTTTGGTAGTGACTTCCGCCGTAGCAGGTGAGGGTAAATCTACTTTAGCCTTGGGTTTAGCTTTAAGTGCGGCGCGGCTGCACCAGCGGGTATTATTGATCGATACCGACTTGCGCCGTCCGAGTTTACATCAAATCCTGAATCTACCCAACGATTACGGACTGTCTACCCTGTTGAGTAGCGATGCTACGCTGCCGACGCATAATGCAATTCAGTCTTCTGGCTCCTACATAGACATTTTGACTGCTGGACCACAGCCAGAAGACCCAGCCAACCTACTCAGCTCGCAACGGATGCGAGAGTTGATGGCAGGATTCGAGCAAAATTACGATTTGATTTTACTCGACGCTCCACCTTTACTGGGTATGGTAGATGCCATGATTGCCGCTTCTTGCTGTACAGGTGTTGTGCTAGTTTCTCGCGTCGGTATGGTGAAGAAGACAGAATTAGTGCAAGCCAACGCCATGCTGAGAAAGCTTAACGTGATTGGAGTGGTGGCAAATGGTGTGAGTAACGTTTCTTACGGCTATGGAGCCTACTCTAGAGAACAAGGAGTTGAGCTGAAAAAAGTTTGGGGAAGTTAGGTAATGGGTAATGGGGAAGTCAAAAGTCAAAAGTCAAAAGTCAAAATGACTAGCAATAAGCGATCGATGACTAATGACCAATTACCAATTACTAATTCCTATGAAAATTCTATTCCTAGATCAAAGTGGTAAGCCAGGAGGGGCAGAGCTTTGTCTGTTGGATATTGCTAAACCATATCGCGATCGCTGTTTAGTTGGTTTGTTCGCCGATGGTGGGTTTAAAGATTTACTCCAACAGCACGAAATTCCGGTGCAGGTGCTAACTGGGCGATCGCTACAAGTGAGTAAAGACAGTGGGTTGCTCCAAGGCGCGAGTAGCCTCGGTCAGTTGCTGCCTTTGATTACCCGCGTTGCCAAAATTGCTCGCGAATATGACATCATCTATGCCAATACGCAAAAAGCACTGGTAGTAGGAGCGATCGCATCCCTCCTCAGTCGCCGCCCTTTGGTCTATCATCTACATGACATTCTCTCAACCGAGCATTTTAGCCGCACCAACTTGCGTTTAGCTGTAACTTTGGCAAATCGTGCCTCGTTAGTCATTGCTAACTCTCAAGCTAGTCAAAAAGCTTTCCTCGCCGCAGGGGGAAATCCCAAACTCGTTCATGTTGTCTACAACGGATTTGCCCCCCAGTTGTATCAACAGGAAAATTCTGTAGCTCAGACAAGGCAGGAATTGGGACTAGAAGGCAAATTTGTTGTCGGACATTTCAGCCGACTTGCACCGTGGAAAGGACAGCACGTGCTTCTAGAAGCGCTAACGCAGTGTCCGCCAGAAGTGACAGCAATATTTGTTGGAGATGCTTTATTTGGCGAACAGGACTACAAGCAACAATTACATCAGCAAGTTGCGGAGCTAGGATTAGAACCAAGAGTCCAATTCTTAGGCTTTCGTAGCGATGTGGTGTCATTAATGGCAGCCTGTGATTTAGTTGCCCATACATCCATTGCTGCCGAACCCTTCGGGCGCGTTATTGTCGAAGCCATGCTTTGCGGTCGTCCAGTGGTAGCAACCCAAGCAGGGGGCGCAGTAGAACTCGTAGAAACGGGAAAAACGGGTTGGCTCGTACCACTAGGAGATGCAACACGGTTAGCAGAAGTAGTTAATACTTGTCGGCAGCAACCTGAATTAGCTGGTGCGATCGCCCATCAAGCCCAAATTTCAGCCAGTCAACGGTTTGAATTGAATGAGATAAATCGGCAGATCGAGCAGCTTTTGAAGTCAGTTAACAGTTAACAGTTGTCAGGGAGCAGGGAGCAGGGAGCAGGGAGCAGGGAGCAATTCAACCCCACACCCTACAACCTCTTCACAACTTACGACTTACGACTTCTCACTTGATTCTCCCATCCTCGATCTGGATAATGCGATCGGCAATATCCAAGATTCGATTGTCGTGGGTGACGAGCAAAACAGAGCAATTTGTTTCTTTGGCAAGACGCTGGATCGCATCAACGACATCTCGTCCAGTCTTGCTGTCCAGAGCTGCGGTTGGTTCGTCGGCTAATACTAATTTCGGTTGAGCCACCAAAGCACGAGCGATCGCCACTCGTTGCTGTTGTCCGCCAGAAAGAAAAGCTGGGTAGGAATCGATTTTATCGTCCAGTCCGACAGATTCTAGAATTGCTGTAATTCGTTGTCGATACTCCCGTTTGGGAATTTCTGGGTGTAGCTTCAAAGACATACGGACATTACCAGCAGCAGAAAGACATTTCAATAGGTTGTTGTGTTGGAAGATAAAGCCAATTTGGTTACGTACCTTAGTCAGCTGATGTTTACCAATTCCTTGTAGTTCTTTTCCCAGCACTTTCAAACTTCCTGCTTGTACCGAGCGCAATCCGCCAATAAGCGATAATAGTGTTGTCTTACCGCTACCAGATGGTCCCGCCAGAATAATAATTTCCCCTGGATAGATTTTTAGATTTATCTCTGTCAGTACGGGCTTGCGTAGCGTCCCTTGTCCGAAGGCATGGTTAAGACTAGAGACAGCAACAGTAGGTTCCATATAAGAACTAGTTGATGGTTGATAGTTGATGGTTGATGGTTATTGGTTGACTGCTCCCTGCTCCCTGCTCCCTGATAACTGTCAAAACACGTCGGCTGGATCGGCAGAGCGGAGTTTGCTGGAGGCGATCGCGCCGGAAATGGCACACATGATTATGGTAAGAATAAATACTTGAATGGCAACGCTAGCTTTCATCACTAAGGGAATTCTAGTCAATGTCACGAGCAATTCATACAGTCCGATTGAGGCAATAAAACCAGGAACGAAGCCCATGACACCGAGAACGATTGCTTCACCTAGAACAACCATAAGTAACGAGCGATCGCTATAACCCATTGCTTTGAGGGTGGCATACTCCGAAAGGTGGTCGCTGACATCAGAGTAAAGCACTTGATAGAGAATAATTACCCCAACGACAAAACCCACAACCGTACCAAACTTGAGAATAATGCCTTCTGGCTGCGCCTCATGAAACTGTCGTTCGCGCTCGATTAATTCTGCTTTGGTGTAAACTCCAACATCCTTGGGCAGGCGATCGCGCAATCTAGCCTGTACTGTAGCAATATCGGCTCCTGGGGACAAACTTACGACCCCAATCCTCACTTTTTCCATGCTCTCCTCGCCAAACCGCTGAGCGTAAGTCCAATCGCTAATGATGACATTACCCTTATCGTTGATGGTACTACCCATACTGAAAAGTCCCGTAACGTAAGTGCGGTGATTTTCCATGAGGGTTACAACTTCCGGGCGATCGCGCAACATGGCGGAGATATCGCCTAAAGATGACTGAGACAGGCGATCAAACAATACCGCATCTGGTGCGTTTAATTTGAAACTCTGCCGATTCACCTCTGGTAGGTTGAGTGTAGGTTGGGCAGGATTGATTGCAATCACTCTCACTTCGTTGCCAAAAGCACGCGGTTGTTTTTGGCTGTTAGAGCTATCTTGCCCAGCAGTCAGTTGCTGTGGATCTACCCAATTTGCTCTGCTAATATACACCGGAGCCACAGCAGTAACACCTTCAACCGCCGCAGCCTGGTAAAGGTAAGCCTGGGGAAAATTAATTCTAAATAGCAAACTAGGACTAGATGCAGAAACCAACACCAATTCCCCTGCTAGGCTTTGATGTAGTTTAGTCGTCCCATCTGTCAGCATCGCCAGCAATCCCAACTGAGTAAACATCAAAATGTTGGCAAAGCAAATTCCCGTCGTTGCCACAGCAAGGCGAACTTTTTGATGAGATAACTGCGCCCAAGCCAACGGAGTCTCTATCTCCACCGGAAGACGCTTACGTAAGGATTTGAGCAAGGAAAGTTTCATTTCATAAAGATGGGTAATTGGTAAGCCAAAAGTCAAAAGCTAAAAGTCAGAAGTTAAAACACGCACCACGACGCGGCACGCGGCTTAAATGTCGAGGCAACCTCGACATTTAAGCCGCTTTCCAATGCGCGGGACACCCGCGCTTCCGCCCGCAACACAAGAGCGCACCACGCACCACTCAATTCACATCAATCTTGACTCGCACTTGCATACCCGTGAAGGCAGCAACTTTCGGACTATCTTCGGGATTGAGGCGGATTTTGACTTCTACGACGCGGGCATTAACATCAGTGGTTGGCTTACTATCGTCTTGATTGAGGCGAGTTTTGCCGACTTGAAAGCCGATCTGAGCGACTTCACCCCGAAGTTCCCCTGAAAAGCCACCATACTCGCTGGAGACTGTGACAGGCTGCTCTAATCGCACTTTACCAATATCGGTTTCGTAGACTTCAGCCAATACGTACATTTGCTTTGTCCTACCTAACTCGGCAATTCCTTCTTCAACGTTGACTCGTTCCCCAACGCGAGTGTTAATTCTTAAAATTTGTCCGGCAACGGGAACTCGGACTTGAGTATCATCTAATTCAGCTTGCCGCTCTTGCACCTGAATTATTGCTTGTTCTAGCTCAGCCTGGGCAATTTTAACATCGACAGGGCGAACCTCTTGTAGTCTAAACAAATTTGCTCTTTCTTTGACCAATTGTGCTTGTAAAGTCGAGCTGGTGTTGTCTGCGTCGGCTTGCCGCTCTGCTAGCACTGCTTGCGCCTTGTCCATCTCTTCAATAGTGTTGTCCAGTTCAGAGCGACCGATCGCTCCTTGCTGCCACAGGAAAAGATTTCGTTGTTGTTTCAACTTAGCATTGCTCAGGGTAGCTTCCACTTCAGCGATCGCAGCGGCTTTCTGCTTAGTTTCGCTACGCAATCGTGCCTCCAGTTCGGCGATCGCTGCTCTTTGAGCTGCAATCTCTCCAGTTTTTGCATCTCCTTGCTGAATTTTGAGCAACTGAGCCTGCTTCACGGCTACATTGGCTCGCGCGTTTCGCAATTGTTGTTCGAGCCTGTCTCGTCCTTGCAGAATTGCGATCGTCTGATTTGCCCGCACGAAATCGCCTTCTTGTACCAAGATTTGGTTCACGCGACTGTCTTCGGCATTGAAAACTGAAATTTTCGTCACATCTCCAGCCGGAATTAGTTTTCCCAGAGCAACTACACGAGTCACAGCTTTAGGACTGGCTGATGGTGTTTCTGGCGTATCATTCTGAGCGCGAATACTGCCACAACCAATACACAAACTCCAACAACTCAAAATAGCCATGCGGAGCGCATACAACCGCAGACGAGAAGTTGCTAGATTTTGGTTCTGAGCCACGCATTCGTCTCCTAAATCAGTTATCAGTTGTCAGTTCTCAGGGAATTGTAGGGGAGGGTTTAGCAAAAGATTTACAGGCTTTGGCGAGCGATCTTCTTCCAAAACCCGCCCGTACAGAAGTCGGGAAATTTTGAATTTTGAATCTTGAATTTTCTTGTTTCCTCAGCTCTCTTCTCCCTTTCCATTTATCAAACGCTCCAGCGTTTCTGACAATTGCTGCTTGTCGTAAGGCTTACAGAAAAAGGCAGTTGCACCCAAATTTAAAGCAAGTTGGCGTTCTTTAATGCCACTGCGAGAGGTCAACATGACAATGGGTAACTGTTGGAAAGCTGGATTGGATTTCACCCTAGCCAAGAAACCGTACCCATCGAGCCGAGGCATATCGATATCGCAAACTACGGCAGCAATTTGAGAACCACTCATCAACTTTTCTAAAGCATCCAGTCCGTCTTTGCCCTGTTCGACTCGATATCCTGCTTTTTCTAGCGTTAAAGATAAGAGGCGACGGACATTAATCGAGTCATCGACGACTAAAATTGTCGGGCGTTGGTTTTGTAGTTCTGCCGCTGCACGATGGCGATCCTCTGGCTCTAAGCTGGCAGGATGCTGGCTAGTGGCAATCCAGTAAAGTAACTCTGGGGTGTTGACCAAGGGAACGACCTTACCATCGCCTAAAATCGTACAGCCGTTGAAGCCAGGAGGCATGGGAATGTTACCCTCGACCGGACGGATGGCAACTTCCTGTTCGCCCCAGCAACGGTCTACTTGCAAACCAACCCAATCGCTACCATTAGCAATTAATAATACTGTTGGTGCGCTCATGAGGGGCTGAGTTCTTTCTTCATTAGTATTTTGCAGGCGACGAAATTTCAGCCAATCGCCTAGATAAATCAGGGGGACTGAGTATTCTTTCCAGTGCAGTTGTGGTTTGTCTTCGATTGTAGATATTTGTTCTACATCGAGCAGGAGCATTTCTTCGATCGCCGTGGTGGGAAAAGCCAGTAATATCCCCCGACTTTCCACCAATAGCACCCTTGCCACCGATAGTGTGAGGGGCACGCTGATGGTAAATGTCGTACCTACTCCTGCCTTGGTTTCTACTTTAATGTCACCGCGCACTTGACGCAGGTTCGTGCGGACCACATCCATCCCGACACCGCGACCGGATAAGGAAGTGACTTCATCGGCAGTACTAAAACCAGGCTCGAAGATCAGGGTTAAAACTTCTTCATCACTAGCATTGGCGATCGCCTCCCGATCGAGTCCCAGGTGTTGCGCCCGCTGTCTGACCTTATCAAGAGCAATTCCCTGCCCATCATCTTTGAAAGTAATCAGGGCTTGATTGCCCCGATATGATGCTTCAATTGAAATCGTACCTTGTTCCGGCTTACCGCTAGCTTTGCGAGTTTCAGGGTCTTCTATACCATGATCGAAGGCATTACGCAACAAATGCATCAGCGGGTTGCCCAGGGCTTCTAAAATACTGCGATCGATCGGGGTATCGCCGCCTTGAATTTTGAGTTCGACATTTTTACCGTGCTGTAAAGCCAATTCCCGCAAGGCTCTAGGAAATCGCCCGACCAGATCGGCAAACGGACGCATTCGCAGTTGGTTGATGCAAAATTGCAGTTGTTTTGCCGTGCGGTTGAGGTCGCCAACAATTTGCTCTGTCTCCTGCAAGCACAGATCGATATCTCCGCTCACTTCTTGCAATTGCACGACATTCGCCATTACCTCTGTCGAAGCCTCGTCTGCTGCTTCATCTAGATTATTACCACTATCCAGTGGGGACGTTGGCTGAGGCGATCGCGGGGTTGTGTCCTGCTGCAATTGGGTGCTGTCAGGAGAAAAGGCAACTTCCGATAGAAAAGATGATGTTGTGGGTAAAGCCGATGGAAATGAAGATGGTGGCAGTGTTGCAGTCCGACGACGATGATGGGATTGTTGCAGCGATCGCACTTTCCGTTCCAGAATTTTGACGGAGTTCCGCAACCTCTCTATTTGTAAGTCGAGTCCGCTGCGTTCTATAGTCAACTCCCCAAACAGATCGTTGAGTTGCTCTAGCTGTTTGAGCGGAACTCTAACGGTATTTTCCTGCGTTTCCTTCAGTTCGGCTGGCGGCGCGAGATCGAGCGGAGATGATAATCTGGCAGGACTAGCAGCCGTAACAGCAGTAGGATCGGCAGCGCTGGTACTCAAGCTCTCAACTTCCTCTACAACACCATCTAAATTGAGCGTCGAGGGTAAACCCTGTAATTGTCCTGCCATAATTGCGGCTTGCGATCGCCGCCACACTCGCAAAGCTGCTTGGGCAATCTCTTCCTCCCGTGCGGGTTGAGTTGCTAATAGCTGTTTTACGGAGCTACACAAACTGTTAAACTCTGGTAGTTCTAGTACTTCCCCCAAATCGCTTAAATCTTGGGCGATCGTCGCGATTTCTGCGCCCAAGTTAGACTTATCCTCTTGCGCCAAAATCGTCTCTAGCTGCTGCAAATAAGCATCAACTTCCGCTTCAAACAGCATTTGGATCGTTTCTAATCCCTGCTGCGGTGACAGAGGTGTAACTGTTTCCTGTTCTTCTCTTGGTTCTCCCAGTATTTGGTGCAACTGCTCGAATAGCGGTTGAACTTGACTCGTCTGCCATTGCTCGTCCACAACGTTTGTCTGGCGATTTGTCGTGACGACGTGGCGCAAACAATCCACAGCACTCAACAGCAACCTTTCCACTTCCGGCTGAATCTGCTTCTGAGTTCTGATGACTTTAAAAAAGTTTTCCAGGCGATGCGCTAAATGACTCAGAGTTGAAAATTCCATCATTGCAGCTCCACCCTTAATCGAGTGTGCCGATCGCAGCATGGCATCAACTTCTTGCCGTGTCAGTTCCGCACGACTGCTAACTCCAATTAGCTTTGACTCGATCGCATCCAAATGGTCTTGGGCTTCTTCTAAAAACTGGAGCTGAATTTCACGTTCTTTATCCTGAGACATTTTGGTGAGGAGTGGTTACTAGTTGAGTGGTGCGTGGTGCGGGGTCATTTGTCATTCGTCATTTGTAAACAGCCAGGAGTCAGAAAATTTTTACTTTTAAATTTTTACTTTTGAATTTTGAATTGCTGCCTCAGATCTCTTCTCCCTTAACTGTCTCATCCTCGTCAGCTGTCTCAGCATCCTTAGCTGTTTCAGCGCCCCCCACTATCTCAGCTCTCTTTCTCCCCAGCTCCCGCATTTCGTCGCCAACTTTAAACTTGCCAACTGAAACTTGAAGTTGTTGGGCAACTTCTACGGTGCGTTGTAGAGAATTGGAGATTTGACGGGAGTATTCGGAAGTTCCTGCCGATACGCCAGCAATGTCTTGCATCAATTTCGTAACCGTTTGTGCTGTTTCGACTTGGGAAATCGTGGCACGCGAAATCGATTGCACCAACTGATAAATTTGATGTGATTCTTCTAAAATTCGTCCCAAACTTTGTTTGGAGTCTTCCACAAAATTCGCACCCGCGATCGCCTGCTGGTTGCCTATTTCCATCGTCCGCACGACATGGCTCGTTTCCATTTGAATATTCTCGACAATTTGTTCGATTTCCTGGGTGGCTGCGGCTGATTTGGCGGCGAGTTGTCCGATTTCTTCTGCCACGACAGTAAATCCCCGTCCGGCTTCTCCGGCACGTCCGGCTTCGATGCTAGCATTAATGGCTAAAACATTGGTTTGCAGGGCAATGTGATTGATTAAAGATACGACTTTCGAGATTTGTTGAGTTGATTCGCCTAACTGTTTGGCTTGCATCGCGGTTGTCGTGACTGTATCCCGCAAACTCAAAATACTCTGTACCGTGCGATCCATTGCTTTGCCACCAGTCTCTGCCGTGCTAAAAGCAATGCTAGCAACTTCGGCGGCGCGATCGGCGCTAGCTGCTACAGCTTGAATCGAATGAGTCATCTGCTGTACTGAGTCTAGGGTGCGATCGATATCTTGTGCCTGTTTGAGTGCTTCGTCGGCGAGTTGGCGGATTGCGCCTGCGTTTTCGTCTACCGAAATATTCACTTGTGTTGCCGCTTTTTTTACCTGCACGACTAATTGTCTGAGGCTTTCGATAATGGCATTGAAAAATTCCGCTACCGTACCGATTTCTCCAGTGGTTGTGTTTGCCCTGACTGTCAAATCTCCCCTTGCCGTGCCTTCAATTTGAGCTAGCAGTTGTACGAGTTTTTGCTGCAAAATTTCTTTTTGTTGTCTTTGGTCGAGGGAAATCGTTTCAGCTTTTTGGCGAGAGGCTTCTACTTGTTCTAAAAGATGAGCTTGATCGAGGGCAAAGCCAATTTGAGTTGCTAACTGGGTAAATAAATCGATATCCGCTTGCTGCCAGATCCGCGATTTAGAACATTGATGGGCAATGAGTAAACCTAACAATTCGCGATCGCGAATCAGCGGTGCAACTAACGTAGCCTTGACTTCAAATTTTTCTAACTGTTTGACATGACAAGCTGCCAGTCCGGCTTGATAAATATTGTCGATCGCCCGCACTCTACCTTCGCGATATTGTTGGGCATAACCTTCCCGAAAGCAGCTATCGTCTATTGTTTGCCCGACTAACTGTTGCCAACCAGGAGCTACTGACTCAGCAATAATTTTTCCCTGCCAGTCGGGATCGAAGCAGTAGACAACAACGCGCTCTGTTTTCAAGACGCGCCGCACTTCTCGCACGGCAGTGACTAAAATATCTTGAAAGTTAAGCGACTGCCGAATTTGCAAGGTCAGATCGGTGAGTAAATTGGCTCTTTCGACAGTGCTTTGCTGTTGTTCGAGTTGGGTTTGCAGTTGTTCCGCCATGCGGTTGATATTTGCCGCTAACACCCCGACTTCATCTTCGCCTGTCACCGGAACGCGAGTGTCGAGTCTGCCTTGTCCTAGTTTGCGCACGGCGCGAGAAACGGTGACGATCGGGCGCAGGGCGCGGTTGACCAAAATTGTCGCGATCGCCGCCGCTAGTAATGTGGTCAATCCCGTTGCTCCCATAAAAGTGAGCAGCAATCCGCCGCGAATGTCGGCAAACAGCTCGTCACTAGGCTGAGCGATCGCTACTCCCCAGTTCAGTTTGGCTAATTCTTTAATTGCTGGTAACGGCGCGTAAGATAGCAAATATTCTTGCTGTTGCTGGCGATTGATATCGTAGGTACTACCCAGGGTTGACGATTTTTGCAGTTGCGTGACTGCCTGGGAAAAAATTGCTTTGACATCTTTACCCAAGTATTCGGGATATGATGCTGGGGCAATGAAGATCGTACCGCGCTCGTTGAAAGCCAGGAACTCCTCAATCTGCAAGCCAGGAATATTTTTGGTCAGTTGCCGATCTTGCTGTTGTACGCTGCGATCGAAATACCCTACAGGGGTGCGGGTACGGACTACGCCAATGGTTTGCCCCGTGTCTGGATCTTTCACTGGTGCAGCGGTAAAAATCGAGTACTGTCCCGTGGCGATGGATTTACGTGGCGGCGTAATGACTGGGCGATCGCCCTTCAGGGCTGCCTGAAAGTAGTCGATTTTGTTGTAGTTCTCGATCGCATCTCCAGACGATTGCATCACTACATCGCCGTCCAGATCTAGCAGGATGATACTGTCGTAGCCTTGACCGTTCTTAATATATTGGTCTAAAAATGCTTGTCTTTCTGCTTCTGGTAGCGATCGCCGAATATAAGGGCGATTGAATAGCGTCATACTTGCCAGGGTTTGTACGTCCTGGTAGCGTCCGATTAAAAATCGATCTAAGCGATCGGCGAAAGATGCAACTCGCACTTGCTGTTGCTGTCTGATATTCTGAGTAATATTACTACTGGTGAGGTGATAGGCGGTTGCTCCTAAAAGAACGATCGGAATCGTGCTAACTGCGATCGCCCCAAGCGTAGCTTTGGCTCTCAAGCCAATCCGCTGCCACCACCACGAACGCGACTTGGAGGGAGGACGCTTGACTGAGTTAACGCCGTGAGGCACTGTAGTTTGTCCGGCAGCGATCGTCAGCGGGTTAGTATGACTTTTGGTTAAACCAGACTCCGGCTCTTGACTGCGATCTGCTTGACGATTCATACCAGTTTTGCGATCTTCTCCTGCCGTGTCTTGCCTCGGTTCTTTCTTAGAGCGTATATTCATAAACTCAGCGTCTCCAGTAAGAGCAATTCCGCCAAACACCAATCATTTCAACATCAAAGCTATTTCCTGTACAGAGCGGGGGCAAGTAAAATTGCTTCTGCATTGACTACGAGTATTAACTCTTGTTCCTGGACGATACAGCCATGAAGGAAAGGAATTAATGCTGATGTTACCAGCTCTTTTGAGGATTGAACCAAGTCTGGAGTAAAGTATTTTACGCCGTTGACTTCTGGTACGAGTAACCCCAAAGTCATTTGCTGGGCTTGAATTAAAATGACATTATATTGCGAGATATTGTAGTCGAGCGGCTGCAAGCTGAGGATCTGAGCCAAATCGACTACCCACAATACCCGATTGCGGTGGTTCAGCAAACCGACTACACACTCAGGCATATTGGGCATAGGTGTAATTCTCCGTGCGGGTATCATCAATACCTCTTGCACGTACTCCATTGCCAAAATAGCAGGAATTTGTTCTGCCAGATAAAATTTTAAATATCTTTCACCTGGACGGGTTTCTATTTCTGCTGAATTCATTCGCGATCGCAACTAACTTGGCTGAGTCTTGCCTAACCGAAGATCTATCGATTTTGGCATTTAGCATAACATCCTCAGTCTTGTTGGGAACAAAATTTATAATTCATTTAAGAGTGGTGCGTGGGATGTAGGGTGTAGGGTGTAGGGTGTAGTGGATTGTTAACTGGTCACTGGTCACTGGTCACTGATAACTGCTCCCGACTCCCGACTCCCAACTCCCTTTAATCGCTACTCTTAGTGGGGCGAAAAGCGTCTAAAAAATTGAGTAAATTATACATTTGACGAGATTGAATCCAAAGCTTGCCTTTACCTCGGAAACGACAAACCAATCCTTCTCCACCTAAAAGTCCCGTTCTCAGATTCCTAAATGATAGACCGCCGATCGTTTCTACGTGATAACTGAGTGAATCTTCAAAAGCAACCACGTAACCCGTATCCACCACATAATCTCCCTCTACGGGAATCTCAATAATCGCACCGTAAGAGCTAAACCAAAGATCGCCCTTACCAGTAACTCGTAACAAAAATAAAGACTCACCGCTAAAAAAACCTCTAAATCCTTGAAATGAAGGGTCGATTTCCACTGTATGGCTAGCTGCAACAAATCCCGAAGATTGCAGCATTAACCCACTACGGTTCAGTTAAGGCTCAAAGTGTTGTAAATTAAGCATTGTTCCCAAGAATGGAAAGTGAGTGTAGTGCATCTGAAGGATTTCTCATTGTTGTCTCCTACAATACAAAGTAGTGATGTGTTCAAAGCGATAGAGGCAGCCATCCCATCCACGGAGATCGAGCAAGCGATCGCTAAAACTAAAGTTTGTGAACAACGTAAACGCTCGTTACCAGCACAATTGGTAATTTGTTTGGTAATTGCGATGAGTCTGTGGTCACGAGATTCGATGAGAGATGTGCTGAAAAACTTAATTGATGGGCTGAGCGAAGCATGGGTGAAAGTGGGGAAATACTGGCGAGTTTTTTGTAAATCAGCAATAACGCAAGCCCGACAACGATTAAGTCCAAGGGTGATGAGTCAATTGTTCCATCAACTGGTGCGACCAATGGCTAGCACCGATACCAAAGGAGCATTTCTCAATGGATTGCGAATTGTGGTAATTGATCGGACTTGCTTCGATCTGCCAGACAGCGATGAAAATGCGAGAGTTTTTGGTCGTCCGAGCAGCCGTCCTGGCACACAAGCCGCATTTCCCAAACTGCGATTAGTCATTTTGGTAGAAGCAGGAACACATTTAATCTTTGATGCATTGATGTGTCCATATCGAATAGGAGAACGAGTGCGGGCATTAAGATTATTACGCTCCGTGAGTTCAGGGATGTTGTTGATGTGGGACAGAGGGTTACATTCTTATGCAATGGTGCAAGCAACTGTCACAACTGGTAGCGATTATTTAGGAAGAATTCCCGCAAATGTCAAGTTTTTGTGCGAAGAACCACTGGCGGATGGTTCTTATCTGAGTTGGATTTATCCACCTGCTAAATTCCGCTCAAAAGCTTGCCAGCCCATACAAGTCCGAGTGATTGAATACACAATTGGTAATACCGACAACCCAGAGGAACAACTAAGATATCGCTTAATTACCAGCTTATTGGAATTGGAGAAATTTCCGGCTCAACTACTGGCGATTGAATATCATCAACGCTGGGAAGTAGAAAATACTATTGATGAACTCAAAGTACATTTATCAGGACGAAAAACTCATATTCGCTCTCAAAAACCGCGTGAAGTTGTGCAGGAAGTTTACGGGTGGTTGTTAGGACACTGGGCTGTGCGGTTATTGATGTTTCAAGCTGCAAAGAGCGCGGGTATCACTCCTTTGCGTCTGAGTTTCACTGGGACATTGCGAGTTATTCGTCGTGCTATCCCGAAATTTCAACGCTTGCAATCACAAGAACTCCCCTTTTTTTAAGTTGGTTAACTGTAGAGATTTTAGACACTCTGTTACCTGAACGAGTTTCTCGTACCAATCCCAGAGTTGTAAAAAAACCTGTATCCAAGTTTCGCTCAAAAAAGCCAAGACATCGAGCCACCCCCTCCCGAACCAATCCTCCTATTTTCTTTATCCTCAGCACAGCGTAGCCTTAAATGAACCGTATTGAGCATTAAACCGTTACCATCTAGATAATAATGCTGAATATCTCCTGGCACTCCAGGGGAAAGAAATAGCTGTCCGGCTCGTCCTTCAGCGGTAAATTCGCTCATAAATAAAGACTCGCCTCCTACCATTCTGCCTATTCCTTTCATCACTCCCCCTTTCATTTTGGACTTCATTTTTATCCAAGAGTCCATCGCCGCCATTGCCCCAGATTCAACCAATACGGTTTCATTTGCCTTCAAATCGAGTTGCAAAGAAGCATAAGCAGGAGAATGTTCGATTTTATAAGTGATACTCATAATTGGTAATTAGTAATTGGTGAAATGCGAGAGGCGAGAAACGAGAGGCAAGTGGTAAATTTTGAATTTTGAATTTTGAATTTTGAGTTGCTCCCTTATTTTGCAGGTAATTGCGAGCCAACTATTTGACCGAAAGTATTAGCATTGTGAGTTTGGCAAAATAATCTACCTTTACCTTGAAAGCGACAAGCTAATCCTTCTCTGCCTAAAAATGCTCCAATTAAATTAGAGCCAACTTTTGTAATGCTAAAATTTAAACTTTTTTCAAAAGCTACAATATGCCCAGTATCAACGATATACTCGCCATCGACAGAAATTTCGTAAATTGCTCCGAAAGATGTTAGGATAACTTGACCGGAACCACCTATATCTAACCAAAAAATTGATTCTCCTGAAAAGAACGATTTAAATCCTTGAAACCCCACGTTAATATCGACATTCGCCTCGCTAGCTAAATAAGAACTTGCTTGAACGACTAGCCCAACTGATGACATTTGATAACTCAAAATATCGCCCATTAATTTAGGGGCTAAAAAGACTTCACAGTCATGCGTGGGAGAACGAAATATACTCAAAAATAAAGACTCTCCCGCCATCATTCGTTTAAGTCCGCCCAAGATTCCACCACTTTTTCCTTGTCTGAGGGTAGTACTAGCATTGATATAACTACTCATAGCAATCATACTACCTGCTTCCGCCACTAACTCCTCGCCCGCACTCATCCTAATACGAGCGATCGCGCTATCGGGTTGATATAAGATATCTATGTTCATAGAAGTCAAAAGTTAAAATTCAAAACTGCTAACTGCTAACTGATAACTGCTAACTGATAACTGCTAACTGATAACTGCTAACTGATAACTGACTACTTAACTTGCGATCGCAAATATCTAACTAATCCATCAATACTGCGAGATTGTAAATAAATATCGCCCGTACCAGAAAGACGATTGACTAATCCTTCGCCAGAGGTAACGGAACCAACTAAGCCACCAGCTAATCCAATGCTCATTTTAATTTTTGGTTCGTAGGCAACTAAATGTCCGCTATCGACGATAAATTCTCCTTGAATTTGTTTTTTAGTAATCCCGCCATAGCAGCCAAAAAATGCCCTACCACTACCACTGAGTTTCAGTTTAAATAATCCTTCGCCTGCCAACCAACTTTTAATTCCTGCCCATTGTAAGCCCATTTTCACCCCTGCACTATGGGCAACAAATGCACCTGGTTGCAAGCAAATATCTCCCTGACTCAAATCAAGCCTGCCAATATCGCCAATTGTGGATTGAGTTAAAACTAATCTAAGGGATTGTTGAGTTCGATTGGTAAAAGTATTAACGAATAACGATTCGCCACCCAAAAACTTTTTCAGTAAGGCAGGAATTAAACCACCAGAAAATTTAGTTTGGATTGATAACTGCGCATCCATACTCGTCATTGCCCCAGCTTCAGCAGTAATACTCTCCCCAGGATCGAGCGTGACGAAAATAGCAGCAAAGGCTGGTTTGTAGCGAATATCGTATTTCAAAGCCCTAATTCCTACTCTCGATAATGCACTTAATATGGAGCAGAAAATGAGCGATCGTCTAGCTTATTTGAAGAATTAATAAAATTTTGCTAAATTGTTTACGATCTGTGCAGAGTGGTAATGTACAAAATCCAAAATTGGTAGGGTGCGTTAATCAATGCACCCTACAAGATATTACCAATTACCAAATTCATGCAGAAATCGATAATATCCACTCCCGTAGCAATGAATTCACCTGTTCGGGAACTTCATCATGAGGACAATGACCTGCTTTCAAGAAGTATTCTTGCAATTGTGGATAATATTGACGAAACTTTGGACTTCGCCCTCTAGCATTCATCCACGGGTCGCCCTCACCCCACAACAATAGTAACGGGCAAGTCAATTGTTGTAGCAATATGTCAACTTTTTCCCCTTGAGGAGTGCTGAAAACTGAGGCAAATACATCCACTGCACCAGGATCGCACGCCGGACGATAAATGTCTTCTACTAGCTGGTCGGTAATGGCACTCTTATCAAGATAGACTTTCTCTAGAGTTTGTCGGATCACCCACGGTTGGCGAACGTACTGAAATAACAGAAACCGCGCCCAAGGCTGCTGAAAAATCCACTTGGTTACATCGCCGAAGAATTTTTGCCATAAGTCCGGCTGGCGTGGTGGTTGAACTTCAGTTTGCACTGATTCTGATTCAACGCTTGGCTGTTCTTCGCTAAAAGGACCGGCACTATTCAGTAATACTAACCCTGCTGCGGCATCTGGACGCTGGGCAGCAACGCACAAACTCGCATATCCACCTAATGAATTACCTGCTAATACCGCAGGCTGTCCGATAACTTCGGTGATAAAGTCATGCAGTTGGTCGCGCCACAAATCGCCACTATATTGCAGTTTAGCTTTAGCAGAACGTCCGAAACCAATCAGATCGATCGCAAAGACTTGAAAATCGTTTTGGAGTTCGGCAATATTTTTGCGCCAGTGGTCGGTAGAAGCACCAAATCCATGTACTAATAGTAAAGGTGGGCGCTGAGGATGGGGCGTTCCCGCCTTGACATAGTAAATCGAATGCCCGCGCCACTGCCAATACTTACCAGGAACCGAGGTTGTAGCAGCTGTTGTTGTTTGCACGATTTAGTAATGTTAAGTAACTTTACTAATTTTAATTTAGTGGCAATTGGTAACTGGTAATTGGTAATTGGTAATTGGTGATTGGTGATTTCCCTACTCTTGTACGGGCGGGTTTAACCGCCGAATTGTTTGTGATGTCACAGGTATTCTCAAAACACCCGCCCCTACAATTCCCGAATATGATTACAGGCAAAACAAAACTACTTGGCGTAATTGGACATCCGGTGGAACATTCCCTTTCTCCGGCGATGCACAATGCCGCGATCGCCCATTTAGGATTAGATTATATTTATCTTCCCTTACCCGTAAAACCAGAAGATTTAGCCGTTGCACTCCAAGGTTTTGCAGCGATTGGCTTAGTCGGTTTTAACGCCACCATTCCCCACAAACAGGCAATTTTATGCTTCCTCTCAGAAGTTTCCCCCGTGGCGCAAGCAGTAGGCGCAGTCAATACCGTTTGGCGCACAGATACGGGATGGGCGGGGACTAATACTGACGTGGAAGGATTTCTCGCACCGCTTTTGGAAAAGTCAAAAGTCATGGAAAAGTCAAAAGTCAAAAGTCAAAAGTCAAAAGTCGAATCAAACTCATCAACTACCAACCACCAATTACCCATTACCGACTCCCGACTCCCGACTCCCGACTCCCGGCTCTCCACAGCAGTCATTCTCGGTAATGGTGGTGCAGCTAGGGCTGTAGTAGCGGGTTGTTCTCAGTTGGGTTGTGTAGAAATTTGTGTCGTAGGGCGTAATGAGGTTAAGTTACGAGAGTTTTACGAGAGTTGGGATAATTCTCAATTTCAGGCTAACTTGCAAGTCTATAGTTGGGATAAGCTACCGGATTTAATTGCCCGTGCCGATTTGTTAGTGAATACAACACCCATCGGTATGTATCCTCATGTCGATCGATCGCCTTTGAGTCTAGCTGAAATGGAAGTATTAAAACAAGGTGCGATCGCCTACGATTTAATTTATACTCCTCGTCCAACATTATTTCTACAGCAAGCACAACAACAAGGTGCAATGACTATTGATGGTTTGGAAATGCTAGTGCAACAAGGCGCAGCTGCTTTAAAAATCTGGTTGCAGCAGCCCGTTCCTGTAGAGATTATGCGCCAAGCACTGCAACAACAACTGTAGAGAAGCTTCTACAACTACTCACTTCCTAATGACTCACTGCTCACTTTTAAAGAGCTTCAAAAGTTGCCCGTCTAATACCTTTAGCATACAAGTGCATCAGTAAGTTCTGACTCTGGTAGTCTTCATCAAATTCAATGTCTATTTTCATTTCTGGATCGATTGGTTTAAATTGAGTCGGACTACAAGAATAAATTTGAAAGCTAAAATTTGGCACATCTATTTTTAGGTATTTTTGCTTAAAAGTTAGTACCCAAATAGCTCCCGTTTTCCGATTAATTAGATTAGTTGGTTCGGGTTCAATTTTCATATTGCCAATCAAATTTTCTACACTGATAAACTTAACTGTCAAGCAGACTGGTTTGTGAAAAACTTCACTTACTAGTTTTTTCTGTTCTAAAGTGAGTTTTTGCCAACTATTCCCCCAAGATGCTAATAGATCGTTTTCATTTTTGACTTGTCCTTGCAAACTACTTAAGTGAGACATGAAAAATTGTTTAATATCTGTCATGGTTCTGCTTGCATAGATTGCTAAGTAAAAAATAAAACAATATTGTTTGATGTAGTAACTAGCTTGAGGGAGAAAAACAATCCGAGATAGCAGTAGCTATTATAACAATAACCACTGAGTCAAAAATATTGCATCAATTTTTGTTAATATTTATGTATGGTAA
Organism: Chroococcidiopsis sp. SAG 2025; assembly: GCF_032860985.1. GTDB lineage: Bacteria > Cyanobacteriota > Cyanobacteriia > Cyanobacteriales > Chroococcidiopsidaceae > Chroococcidiopsis. The sequence continues at coordinate 2,092,965 of NZ_JAOCNC010000001.1, read as the reverse complement.
TTTGCTATCAAATAATATCGCTTGACTATCTATATAGATAGCTAGGCATCGTCCATCTTACTTACTAACTTTAAAAGAGAGAATTGTTAGAAATCTGACACTCAATCCATGCTGAATATAAGTCTTCTTCTATGACTCCTCGCTTACCAATAATTTCAGTATCATGCACTAATACTTTAAGCGTTGTTATATAAACGCCATTGAGTATCTAGTGTCCGTAACCGATTACCCTACCCATGCGTCCCGTATTCTGATGAACTACATACTCTCCTACGTCGAACATACTTTTCTCGCTCGATCGAAGTACATAGAAACTTTATCATAGCTGCGATCGCTTAAGTTATGGACAAGTTAATTTCACTCTTAGAGACGAGATTGCTAATACTTATGACAGACTTTAATCTTGAACTACTACATTCATTTAAATACATAACTATAGCAATATTTTTTGAAAAAATGATTTATATACAATCTCCTCAAATACAGCAAATAGGAGAAGATTCGCTAGAATTATAAGTAGATTCGCCAAAATATTCTATCACAATTTAAGTTACTATACCCCTCTCTGGTTAGAGGAATAAGCGGCGAAAAGTAGTTATGGTGTTTCAGAGGCTTAATTTTTTGAATTGCTATTGACTTAGGAGTTCAAAATTTTTATAGTCCAAAACTTTTATTGATATATTGAGTAAAACTTTTCGTTACAGTGGAGCTAGAAGGGTACAGTAGTACGCTCTAGTTTTTACCAGTCAATCGAGTATTTAATGCTAACAGTTCTACCTCTAGCGGCAGAATAAGCTGAATCGTTAGTTGAATTTGGGACACAATCGGGAAATATTGATTGTCTAACAAGTTTTCCACTCCAATTTGTAAAGTTCCAGCATCTCCTAGTGGGTCATTTGGTATGAGTGTTGCCATTATTTTTGGCAATAGTTGTCCGCCGAAGAGGACGATGCGTACAGGCACCAGAACCACCAAGAGAGTGAAATCTTTGACGCGCTCTGTCTCGACGTTGCTCGTAATCCTGCCCAGACAAACGGCGTTGGTTGTTGGTTCCATCCAAAAGCAGTTGCTTCCAACCACTCAATAATTTGATAGGCTGTTTGCGGATGATGCCCCTCTAGAGCTCGGCGTTTGAGAATTCGTTGAATCGACTCAGCCATATTCAGCCAGCTACCGCCAAGAGGTGTGTAGAGCGGCATGATGCCATGAGCACACAGCCACAATACCAACTGGGGAGTTTTATGTCCGACCAAGTTATCCATCACTAGCAACATTCGCAGTGGCGGTAAGTCGTGTGGGAGTGTAAAGCGTACTTTCAACCCCTGCTGCCAACTTTTCCATAACCGTTGATTTTCTTCAGGCTTGAGTAATCGAGCTGGAGTTGGCAGTGATTGTACAACACTAGCTAATTCTTGCTTGAGCCATTCGTGCAACACAGCATTGGTACAACTGGTAACACCCTTAACTCGTACTTGCCCAGTAGCGGGATGGAATAGCGTTAACAGCTTGGCTGTGCCATTACGGATATATTCATGTTCTTGCCGTGTCGGTTTACCTACTGGCTGCCAATTGCTACCAGGGTAAGGAGCAGTGCCAAATGGTCCCGCCTCGTCTTCGCACCACACACTCAAGCCTAGCTTCTGTCCCTGAGTGTAAGCGCGTTCTATCAGTTTTTTTTGCCACGGTATCTGGGTCAGTTACTACTACTAGCTTGCCTTTGCGTATGCGCTTCACCTGTCCAGTTTTTAACCAACTGCGGCTCTTTTGCCAGCTATAGCCCGCCTCTTTGAGTACCTGCCAAATTGTATAAGTACTGATTTGGGTTAAGCCATCAGGAGCCTGACGCAAAGCCCGGAAGTGTAGCTACTGACCAGGTTGCCGTGCCCTCTTTCTGCCGCTCTGGTTGACGCTGAAATTCGGACAGGATGCGTTGTTTTCTGGTTCGCTGTATTGCACTACTGCCCCACCGCCATGTCGAGGCTGTAAGGCAGCTAAGCCTTCAACATTGAAGCGACTGACCCACTTGCTGACCGTATCACCACAGCGTAATCCTACTAACTGCGCTGCACTCGTGTAATCAGCCCCAAGCCACGGCTAGAATCGCTTTGGCCCGCATGACACTAGCAGATGATTGGGATTGAGAACGGCTCAGTTTTTTCAAGTCGGTTTGTTCTTCATCACTTAACGGTCGCAAAGGTGCTTTTTTTTTGCCGTGTCATCACAACCTGAAAAACTATGTATCTTCACTTTAATTGACCATCCTTTTTATGGCAACACTCATACCAAATGACCCACTAGTTGAATGCTACTGATGTAGTCTACGGTAAAGTAACTTTCTACTTCCCTTCTCCCAAAAGCAACACTGTCACCAAACACATCGCGATCGCCAGAAAATAAAGCTTGAAACCGATTGCGCCAACCTGGGGAAGTTTCATTCTCGACATAAGCTACAACTTTTAAAGGTGGAATCCGAAAACCATCTAAAGCTGTATATTCTCCATCATCAGCTAGATCGATCTCGCCTCCTTGTAAAGTAACAGAACCACCAAGTGAAGTGCGATCGCTCGGTTGCACGTCTATAGCGGCTTCTACACCATAAATCCGTTCTGGGGCGCGCAGTACGGTTCCTGGTGCGGTAAAGGTCGTACCTAACTCCGACTCGTTATAGAAAGCAGATAAAGACCCTTGGATTGTCTCCCACTGTCCGCGCAAACCAATTTCATAGCTATCAACCTGCTGCGGTTCTGGATTGAGGGACTCGACATCGAATCCTGGTTGAGCATTTCTTAAAACTAAGCCGATATCTGCTAGCGAGAAACCTTAGGCGAAATTCGCAAATATGTCGATCTCGTCAGTCAGAAAAAACACCGTGCCGATATTGAACAGCGTCGCGTCAAAATTGAGATCGCCCCCAGGAATTACCGTATCGGGATTGGCTAAAGTCGTGAAGTCATCCACGCTGACATCGGCATTTTCGTAGCGCACGCCGCCATTGACGATAAAGCGCTCGCTCACATCCCAGGTTAACTGCGCAAATAAACCCAAACTATTGAGTTCTAGCGGTGGTGTCCAAGTCCGTTCGCCTGTAGCGAGAAAATCTAAACCTCCGCTGGCTGCAAAAGCTGTGCGATCGAAGGTTGTCACGGGTTGGACGGTATCTTCGTTAAAGTAGTCTACACCCCACAACAATCTTGCTGCCCCTTTATTGAATAGAGGTGTTTCAATTTGTAAGCGTCCGCCAAATTTTTCCGATTCCACCCGCGACTGATAAATCTGGTTGCCCAAGTTACTAAAATTTCTGCCGTCAAATGGAAAGAACTCAGTTAGAGCTGATTTATAAAGTAAAAATCAAGCAGCTAGTCGTCTCAGCATCAGCCGTACCATAGCAGCGTAGACCATAGATTCACTTATTTCCGGTAGGAGTTCATAATCCTTACTTAGTCGTCGATAGCGTCCTAGCCAGCCAAAAGTTCGTTCAACTACCCATCTTCTGGGCAAAACTTCAAACCCATCTGTAATCCGCTTAACTATTTCTACTTCTGCACCGCAGACTACCATTACAGCTTGTGCAAAATTCTCTCCACTGTAGCCACTATCTGCCCAAATTAGCTCTAAAGACTTAGAGTTATAGCACTCTTCTAGCAATGCCACTATTGCTCCTAATCGTTCTGAAGCATTAGCTTCGGTGATTACTACACCCATTAGTAGTCCTTGAGGATCTACTACGACATGGCGTTTGCGACCTTTAACTAGCTTGCCGCCATCAAAGCCGGATACTTCCCCTTTTTTCCGTCGTTTTTACGGACTGGCTATCCACAATTGCAGCAGTAGCTTGATGAGATTTGCCCAGCTTCATCCGTACTTGTTCACGTAAGGCAAGATTTATCTGCTGCCAAATTCCTCGTTTTTGCCAACGCCGAAAGTAATAATAAACCGTTGAATAGGGTGGGAAGTCATGTGGTAGCATCTCCCAAGCACAGCCAGTTTTCAGCAAATAAAAGATGGCATTTACTACCTCACGCATATCCACAGTACGTGGATGTCCTCCTGGTCTTACAGGTGGAATTAATGGTTCAATGATTTGCCATTCTCGATCGGTTAAATCACTTTTGTAAGCTTTTCTACTCATGAGGCAATGCTTTGGGCTACTGTCTTGTCATAGTAAAAGCCTCTTGCCTCCATTCTCGCTGCTTTCAACTTTTCTTTATAAATGACCTCTTAGGTAATCTCGGTAGTACAACTGAGCCTGCACGTTGCTGCCCAACAGGTTTTCATGGCTGTATTGCAAATTCAGCAGCGTGTTTCGAGTACCTGGAAGTTCGTCTAAGTTCAATCCTTCCAAAGTGCGGGCTTTTTGTCTGCCTGGTAACAAGTTGACACTGGGATCGATAGTAAAGTCCGTATCTTGGCTGTCGTCGAAGTGGTTGAACGTCAACTGGAGACGCTGTTGTTCGTCTAAATTTACGCCCAACTTACCAAAAAAGTTGAGTGTTTCCGCATCAGAAAAACCACCTTGAGCATTCGGATCGGGGGGAATGCGATCGCCCTCGGCATCAAAAAAACCGCCTGTAGTCGTCAGCGAACCACTCACGGCAAAATCGAGATTTTCCTCAGTGCCAGAAATCGCATGTTGCAGGTTATAACCCAAACTATCGCCTGATAAATCTCCCAAAGCTCCACTTATGCCAATTTGAGTCTGAGAAGCTAACCTCTCCTCGCTCGGCGTGCGCGTGATGATATTGATGACACCACCCGTTCCACCATCACCATAAATCGCCGAAGGACCCCTTACTACTTCAATTCGTTCGATCGCCGAAGGAGCGATCGTGCGCAAATCGCGTTGAGCATTTCGCGAAGTCGATTGCGGAACGCCATCAATTAAAACTTGCAAGTTGCGCCCCCGCAGAGTTTGCCCAAAGTTACTACTGCTTTGCGTCGGAGTTGCTAACCCAGGAACCAATTTACCGAGAATTTCCCCTACATTCTGCGACAGTTGTGTTTGTTGCTCGATTTGTTCGCGGTTAATTATCGTCACCGATCGCGGTACGTCCCGCGGTTCTTCTGCCGTCCGCGTTGCCGTCACGGTAATTTCCTGTGCTGGCTCGCCTTCTGTAATCGTCTCTGTTTCTGTTGGGGTTTACGCGGTTGGTGCGGTGGTTGTAGGCGCAACGGTGACAACCAAGCCATTTTGACTTGGTACAACTTCTGCTGTGGGTGCTGCCGTCTCTCCTACAATCTGAACTTGGACACGATTAGCATCAATCTGACTCACTGTAATGAGACGAATTCCCTGAGCTGGGTTTTCTGCCCGATAATCTCCATCTGGTAACACCAGCCTTGTTTTAGGGATAACTGCTATCCAATTATTGTCGTCAACTGTGGGCGTAGCTGCTGGCAATTGCAGTCCGCCTACCGTTTCTAGGATGAGTTCTAGCCCTTGAGGAGTCGAATTTAGTCGTACACCCGTTACCTCGATCGCCTTCTCTGTGCTACCACGTTGCTCCTGGGGGACATTTTGAGTATAAGTAGATACTGATGCAAGTTGCGCTTGAGCGATCGCGGGAACGAACGTGGCGATCGCGCTGACTAAGCTTAGTACAGATAATAATTGCAAATTTGACACAATAACTCCTCACTCACAAACCATCATGTGACTTGCTGATTTACTCCTTTAGAGAGATGTAAAATTTTATTTTGCGTTATTTTGAAGTAAATAATCGTTTTTTAGCCAGTAAATTTACTGAAACTAATTTTCAATAATACTACTCAAGCAATAAAAATCAGCAAGAAATTTTCTCAATAGATATTGAAAGAGAAGGGAGAAAACATTCATGTATCGCGTGGTTTTTCTCTCCCCAGCTCTTTTCTCCCCAGCTCCCTACTCCCTGCTCCCTGCTCCCTTTTTTCTCAATCGCGGTTTAAACGAGCCAACAAATTCTGCCAATTAGCAGCAAAAGCACCGTAGTTCGGATCGGCTTTGACTTCAAAAGTCAAGTTCCCATCCTGGGGTTGCTCCACGACTCGAACGCAGAGTTCGGCAATTGAATCGCGGCTGACTTTACCTTTAATATTATCCGCTTGGTCGAAAACCAAAGGCTGTATCCCGGGTTCTTCTGTCAGCGCACACGGTCTGATAATTGTATAAGGAACGCCACTTTCTCTCACAGCTTCTTCACCACGCCATTTCCAAGTTAGAATTCCTCCCAATTGGTCATTTAAACGCACGGCTGGCGGTTCTTCCTCTAAGTTAATTCCTGGGCGATTGGGACGAGTGACACCAGCAGAACTGACTAAAAGAAACTGAGGTCTTGCACTACCATACGCGCTAATTGACTCGACTTGCAAGGCAAATCCACCAGGAGAAAACTGTGGATTGAGTTCGCCGTTGTATTCAAATTTGCTCAACATTAATTGCAACGAGCGAATTTTGCTAGTATCGATCGCCGGAGCATCTGATATTGTTTTTGCCCGAAATACTGCTGTTAATTGGTTAAATGGAATTCGTACCGTTATCCACTCATTGGCTACGGTGTCAAAAGAATAGGAATAAGCCATTCCATCCCAACTCGATTCCGTGCGCAGGAAAAACTTGTAGCGCTTACCATCTCCCCTGACTCTCAGCGTCACGCCTTCGTAGCCGGATAAATCTAATGGCGAAGTGAAATTTTTCGTCCTGACAGAAGCAAAGCCGCCAGAGTTGGCTGTAGAAACATTACCTGTAAATAAAGCCGTCCCTTCCACAAAACGAATCTCGCTTTGACTGACACCACCCATGACGACATCATCCACAGCACCCCAAATTTGCTGTAATTGGGGAGTTGGTTGAGTAAAATCAAAAATAATTTTTTCACCACTTGGGTTCTGTTGCCAATATTGAGCCGCCACTTGGACTAAATTTTTTACCCCCAAATATTCCACCCGTTCTGGAGTATCGCCGACGATTTCGGGTTGATAGAACTTCACGCCTTGATTGTATTTTTCTCTATCTGGGGTATCGCCGCCAACTGGTTGTACTCGCACCGCCGTACAGCAAATGACAGCGCGGACGTTTGCCATCATTGCTGGTGTTAGGGTTTCTGGTTGGGTAATATCGCCGATATAGGTTTCGACATCACCCAAAATCGAGCTTGCTTTATCTTTATCTCGAACGAGCGATCGCACCTGATATCCTCTTTCTAACAGCCGTTGTACGACTCGCTTACCTACGCCACCCGTTGCGCCAGCGACTAGGATAACTCCCACTTGCTTACCTCCAGATAAATAATTTTCGGGTTTGTCAGCCACACCTGGGAGTATCTGTTTTAACCAACTCCAGCCAGGAATCGCCTCGAAATAGGCTAAAGTGCGGATGAATCTACCTGCATCCCAGCCAGTACGATTTTTTTCTGTCATAGCTTGTTCCTAGTCAGATCGCGAGCAGCTATCTCTATTTTGGTAACAAATCGCGCCGAGATGATTAAGCCTTTGGTATAAATCTTGAATGGAGTAGGGCGATCGCGGTATTTGTATGAGGATAAAGATTTAAGAGTTTAATTATGCCTATAGACATTCAAGAACAAAATTGGAATAACTTTTGCGCTCACCATTTACATGATTGGCATGGAATTTGGACGAGTTATTCTGCTCAAGGAGAGGTCAAAGATTCGTTTCAAAGTTTGAGAAGTTTTCGTGCCAACTTAGAAAAAACTCAAATTACACATACAAATCGATATATTTATGCAGATGGTAAAATCGAGGAAAAAACTTGGCAGTTACAAAAGCCATTTCTTAGATCGATTTTTTTTCCTCAAGGTGCTGGTGCTTTTCATGCTGAGAAACTAGTAGCTGACTCTTTTTTTGCAGTAGAATTCTTTTTTATTCACCAAAACTTACGCCATAGCGCGATCGCGGCTTATACTGATGGCACTAACTTAACCAAAATCTTGAGTATTCGCGAAGACTCTACAGGCTTTCCCAGCCAACATTGGTCTACAAATCTTGATTTAGTACCGGAAAGAAGTCTGAGTGAAAATTGGACGGGAAATTCAGTGACAATGACACCCGATCTAAAAGTTTCACCTGCGGTTCCAGCAAATTTAAATTGGCAGGTAGAAGGGAACGAATTGTTCTTTTTTCCTGACGAGATTTCTTTAAGTTGTCCCAGACAAGTTGAGGTAGGAAAACCAATTGTAATCGCTGCTACTTGGTTAGTGAGTTCAAGTTATCTGCAACAGATTACAATTGCATATGACGAGACAGGAGCCTTTCAAAACTTGAAATTTGCAGAATTTACCCATGTCTAGTCCTAAATCAACACTTTTGGGTGAATAAAACTGTATCCTGCGGTTTTGAGTTTCCGATTCGATACCCTGGCATTGTAAGGACGAGTTTCCGATAACTCAGGATTCCACAACACTTGAGGTAGGTTATGGCGATCGCACAGGTTTTGCAACAAATCGCGAGATAATGGGGGTTCATCGCCAACCAAATTATAAATTTCCTCTAATTGCCGTTCTGCGGCAAAGGCGATCGCACCAACAATATCATCAAGGTGAATCCAATTCGTATAGGTTTCCCCGTTCCCTGGACGAGTCGTACCAAATGCACGACTGAAGATTTTTGTCAATTCCCGCCCCTCACCATAAATTCCTCCCAGGCGTAAGATACAGACTTTCAATTTGTCACTCGCAGCGCAGAGCAATACTTCTTCTGTCTCTGCCAAAACTTGTCCGTTTTGATTTGCTGGCGTTAAAGGTGACTCTTCGTCTACCCATGCCCCATTTCGATCGCCGTAAACAGAATAACTCCCCGTATAAATAATTTGTTTAACAGCAGTTTGTGGCAAAACTTGAATTAAATTCTTGGCGGTTTGTAGGTAAGTAGATTCGTAGCTATTGGCTTCAAAAGATTTGGGTGCAATGCTCAGAATGACAATATCTCGATCTTGGATGGCTGACAGGAGAGTAGCTACATCGTCTCCTTTAGCGATGACAACTTGCTGAGCTAATTGTTCTAACTCGCTCATCCGTGCCTGAGTTGTCGTGGTTGCGGTAATCTGATACTTACCATCCTGCTGCCAGTGACGCGCGATCGCCTTACCGACATAACCACAGCCTATAATTGCTACTTTTATAGTTTGCATTCAATCTCTCTAGAAAGTCAAAAGTCAAAAGTTATTCGTAGGGGCGGGTTCACCCGAAATCTTTGTCGGAGTCAGAGTTTTTTGGTAAACCCGCCCGTACAAAAGTCAAAGTACCGAAATTAAGCGCGTTCAAATTCAAACTGACATGAATCAATTTCAACCTCCTGGCTTTGGAAAACAGGCGATCGCCACCTCTTTAGGAGCAATGACTTACTACACCCAGGTAGCCGCACCTTGGCTATCCTCATCCAGCCATGAATTACCTCGCCTAGTCTTTCTACACTGCTTTGGTGGCGGTGCTTCAGCTTACGAATGGTCTAAAGTTTACCCTGCATTTGCCAGCGAATACCAGATTCTTGCAGCCGACTTAATTGGTTGGGGCGAATCAGCACATCCCGTGCGAGAATATCAAATTGCCGACTATCTCACTACAATCGCTGAATTTATTCAAGCTTGCCATCCTCCCATCAGGGTAGTTGCCTCTTCTTTAACAGCAGCATTAGTAATTCGCCTTGCCGTTCAGCGTCCCGAATTGTTTCAATCTCTCTTACTCATCTGTCCCTCTGGGTTTGACGACTTCGGCGAAGGTGCGGGACGCAGACTACCGCTACAGTTAATTAGTACGCCCTTACTCGATCGCCTAATTTATGCCATAGGTGCAGAAAACGAAGTCTCTGTGCGTAACTTTCTCCAACAATTTCTCTTTGCCAAACCAGAACGAGTCACGCCAGAAATGGTAGCAGCCTATCTCGCTTCTGCTCAAAAACCCAACGCCGAATACGCTGCCCTTGCTTTTCTCAAGGCTAATCTCTATTTTGACTTGGCTTTGTACGTACCGCAGCTAATCGTACCCACAGCGATCTTATGGGGAGAGCAAGCACAATTTACCAAAATAGGCTTAGGACGACGCTTAGCAAAGCTGAATCCGCGCTCGATTATTGCATTTGAGGCGATCGCCCATGCTGGTGTTTTACCACATTTAGAAACCCCTGAAATCGCGATCGGCTTGTTACAGAAGTATTTGTAGGAGTGAGGAGCGAGGAGCGAGGGGAAGAAAACAGCAGAGGAGCAACAACCGTCAGCCGTCAGCCGTCAACTACCAACTACTAACTACCACATGCAATATTTATTTACAGAGTCAACAAAATATTATAGAGATATGCCTATTTATAAAATTGCTTCTCCCCAATTAGGGAAAAACAGGAAAAGAGGCTTGCTAAAGTCAACAGCCAGACAAAGGAGAGTCAGCAGCTTGTGCTTGAAAGGTTGAAACAGGATCTAAAAAATGACCTGATTGCAGGATTATTGGTCGTCATTCCCTTAGCTACGACAATCTGGCTGACGATCGCCGTTGCTAGTTGGACGATCGAATTTCTGACGCGGATTCCCAAACAACTGAATCCGTTGGATGAAATGAATCCCTTCCTGGTGAATCTCATCAACTTAGCAGTAGGTCTAACAGTACCGCTGCTGTGCATTTTAGCGATCGGCTTAATGGCACGCAATATCGCCGGACGCTGGCTGCTCGATGTCGGAGAACAATTATTACAAGCCATTCCCTTAGCTGGAGCAGTTTACAAAACCTTAAAACAATTGCTCGAAACCCTGCTTAAAGATTCTAATGGGAAGTTTCGGCGCGTTATTCTAATAGAGTATCCTCGGCGGGGTATATGGGCGATCGCCTTTGTCACTGGGATTATGAGTCATGAAATTCAATCTCACATGAATCGCCCGATGCTGAGCGTATTTATTCCCACAACCCCCAACCCAACCACCGGATGGTATGCCATTGTTCCAGCAGACGAAGCGATCGACCTATCCATGTCCGTTGAAGATGCTTTTAAAGTCATTATCTCTGGTGGTATTGTTTCTCCCAATGCGCCCCTACCCCCACTTTTGCTAGATCGCCAAGGACAAGCGATTAATCAGTGAACAGTTATCAGTTATCAGTGAAAGCGTGGCTAGTGACTAGAAAAGTCACCAGCCACTAGCCACCAGCCACTAGCCACGCACCACGCACCACGCACCACGCACCACGCACCACCCCCTTATGAAAGCACGAAGTATTGCTCGCGAATTGGCTCTGCTTAGTTTAAGCCAACTGCCTAATTCCTCAGAAAAATTGGAAGCGCAACAACTATCTAATTTGTTAGTTGCAGCCGTCAGAACTTTGACAACGGAAGTAGAAGATGCTCTAGAGACGGCTTCTGGAGAAGTTCAGCGGGCAAACGATCGCCTCTTGACGAGCGAAACCCGTGCTAACGATGTCCAAACAGCTAGAGCTATGTTGCAGGATGGGATTCAATTAACTCAAAGTGCAATTAATCGCCTTGCTACAGCCATGCAACTACCAGAGACGATCCAATCAGCCACGGCAGCAGAACCAAATTTTGATGTCCGCCGTTACGCGCTAACACTTGTGAATACAGTCAATCAAAACCGAGCTGAAATTGATGAAATTTTAGAACAGGCTTTAGTAGACTGGCAATTAAATCGACTGGCGCGGATCGATCGGGATATCCTGCGGATTGCAGTAGCCGAAATTGAGTTTTTAGGTTTTCAAGATCGGGTTAGTGTCGCGATCGATGAAGCAGTAGAACTCGCAAAGCGGTACAGTGGAGACGAAGGATACAAATTTATCAACGGCGTTTTGCGCCGCGTCACCGATCGCTTGAAACAAAAAGCAGTCGGAAGTCGGAAGTCGGAAGTCAGAAGTCAACAGTGACTGCTCCCTGCTCCCTGCTCCCTGTTCCCTGTTCCCTGTTCCCTGATAACTGACAATGCCTTTTAACTGGTTCCGCCGCAAACACGATGAATCTTCTACTCCACAAGAGGAGCAACCTGCTACTCCAGCACCGGAGCAACCAGCAGACGTATCCCAGGAACAACCGACTCAAGATGCAGCAGTAGATTATCTCAGCTTTGCTAAAGCAGCCTATAAAAGTATTCAAGAAAGGCAGCAGCAAGCTCCAGAAAAGAGAACTGAGGGAGAGAAGGAAGCTGAGGGAGCTGAGGGAGCTGCTGAGTTAGCGGAATCCGAAGCAGAAGCTTTAGACGCACAAGTAGAGCAACTTGTCAAGTCAGAGGAACCAGTTACGGCAGAAACAGCCACGCTAGCAGAACCGATCGCGACTGAGGAAATAGCCACAACAGAAGCATCAGCGATTGCAGAGGAAACTACTACAGCAGAAACACCAATAGAAGCAACTGCACCAGAAGCCGCTGTACCAGAGGAAATTGCAGTAGAGGAAACTGCGGCAGAGGACACAACACCAGAGGAAACAGCGAGCGTACCTTTTTGGGCAAGAGCAGAAGCAGAGCGTCAGGCAAGGCTGGAGAGGCTAAAGGCAACTGCGATCGAGGAACCAGAACCAGAAGTATTACAGCCAGTGACGGCGACAGAAGTTACTACACCTACAGCCGATACTGACTTAGCTCCTGACTTTGCTTTTGATGAAGGGTTTTTGTGGTCGGCGGAGGTTCTGGCGGCGCAAGGACGGCGACCGGAAGATATTTCGCTGGAAGAGATTACTTGGTTGAAAAAGCTGCGGCAGGGTTTAGGCAAAACGCGCCGTAACATTGTCAACCAGTTAAAATCAATTGTCGGTCAAGGTCCGCTGAACCAAGCAGCAGTGATGGAAATTGAAGCTCTGCTGCTGCAAGCAGATGTTGGAGTGGAAGCGACGGATTACATCATCGAAGCCTTGCAAAATCAGATCAAGCAAGCAGCCTTACCCCCAGATGCCGCGATCGCTTATCTGAAAAAGATTCTCCGAGATATGCTCGATCGCCCCTTGCAAAATCGCAGCCCTGTTTTTGTTCCAGAAAAAGATAAACTCAATATTTGGTTAATTACTGGAGTCAATGGGGCAGGTAAGACCACAACTATCGGTAAACTCGCCCATATCGCGCAAAAATCCGGCTATAACTGCTTAATTGGGGCAGCAGATACCTTCCGCGCCGCTGCCGTGGAACAAGTGAAGGTATGGGGCGCAAGGAGCAATGTCGAAGTGATTGCCAATCCTGGTAAAAATACCGATCCAGCCGCAGTGGTATTTGATGCGATCGCTGCCGCACAAGCACGCAACACAGAATTACTACTCGTCGATACGGCTGGAAGACTGCAAAACAAGAAAAACTTGATGGACGAACTGAGTAAAATTCGCCGCATCGTCGATAAAAAAGCCTCCGATGCCCGTGTAGAATCTTTACTCGTCCTCGATGCTACCCTGGGACAAAACGGCTTGCGACAAGCAGAAGTGTTTGCTCAAGCCGCTCAGCTCAGCGGTGTAGTCTTAACCAAACTTGATGGCACGGCTAAGGGTGGCGTGGCTCTAGCAGTCGTGCAGCAACTCAATCTCCCAATTCGCTTCATCGGCGCTGGCGAAGGCATTGAAGATCTGCGTCCTTTTTCTAGCTACGAATTTGTAGAAGCACTGATCGGAACGTAATAGGGGCTAGGGGAAGAAAGAGAAAACTAAGGGACAAGGGGGACAAGGGGGACAAGGAAGAATTCACCTGTTCATTCCCTACTCCCTACTACGCGGCTCCGATGGCGAGGGAACCTCGCCCTCTGCCCGCTTCCCTACTCCCTGCTCCCTCTAAATTCAGTAATACTTCGACAGCAATTGTATTGAATTTTAAGTTAAGATATCTCAACTTAACCTATTGCTCCTGCCTATGCGTAAAAGCCAATAAATTGCAGCAACTAACTTAGTTTTAGTAAAATCCAAAATTAAAATTAAAATTTTTTCAGCAACTTTGTTGTCAAAGAATCTATACTAACAGGAGCAAAAGGGGGTAAAACACACTTTTTTTAGTGTACCTGTAGGTATATCCTTCAAAAGACATTGCTAAACTACTTAGCTATTGGTTCTATGACTCTTACTGCCTAACTTGATGGCTCACGACTACTCTCTAACATAATAAAACTAAACCCGTGTCTGTGCCTCAACCGCCCTTCCAACCAACCGATCGAACTAGCAGCGCCGCTACTGATGTTAACCCAGTTGTAGCGCTCAAAGAACTAGTGGCGCGCCTGTATCGGGAACAGAATAAGGTACAAGATTTGCTAAGTTCCTTGGGATTTGCCCTCAGGAGCTTCAATAATTTGAATCAGTTTCTCGAACTAATTCCGTTAATAGCAACACGGGTAACGGATGCTGACGGTGGGGTATTGTTCCTCTACAAATCTAACGGTCAGGTGAGCTTGGAAAAGCTACATTGCCAAGATATACACCAACGCAAACAAATCCGTAAAGCTTTAGAAACAGCCACGAGCGCCGTCACCACTGCACTTGCAACAGCCCAAATCGTTCCTGCTACGGCAACTTTAGATGCTCAAGTCAGCCATCACTTAGGATCGCAAATACAGTTATTTGGTACGACAATTTTGGTCAAGCAGGCAGAACGAGGAAGATTATACGTCTTTAGCAGCGATCCCGAATATACTTGGACGGAAACCAGACAGAAGTTAGTCCGACTTGTTGCCGACCAAACAGCAGTAGCAATTGAAAATGACGAACTAAAAGTAGAACTACGCAAGAAAGAGCGTCTAGACCGCGAGTTAGAAATTGGAGCAGAAATTCAATTACGACTTTTACCTCGCCAATGTCCTAACGTCCCTGGGGTATCTCTAGCGGCGAGATGTCAGCCAGCCAACCGCGTTGGCGGAGATTACTACGACTTCATTCCGATCGAACGCAACTTGAGTCAAGCAGACGGCAAAAGTAGCAACCCCGATAGTTGCTGGGGCTTAGTAATTGGTGATGTGATGGGCAAAGGGGTTCCAGCCGGACTCATCATGACTATGACGCGGGGAATGTTGCGCGCTGAGGCATTAAACGAACACTCTCCGTCTCGAATTTTGCAGCATTTAAATCGGGTCATGTATACCGATTTAGAAAATTCTCATCGTTTTGTCACTTTGTTCTATTCAGAATACAGTCCGCAGACGCGCACGCTAACTTATAGCAATGCAGCCCATCATCCGCCCTTATTATGGCAAGCAGCTACAAAAACAGTGAAGCGCTTAGATACTTTAGAGGGCATGTTGATCGGGCTTGAAGCTCATAGCAATTACGAAGATGCTCAAGTTCAGTTAGAACCAGGAGACACAATTATTTACTATACAGACGGGTTTACTGATGCTGCTAATCAAAGAGGCGATCGCTTTGACGAAGAAAGGCTAGAACGCGAATTTAAATTTGCTTGTCGCCACTGTCAAGACCCCCAAGCAATTCTCGAATATCTTTTCGCTCAAGTTCACAAATTCATCAGTGGCGCAACTAACCAAAATAAAGACGATATGACATTAGTAGTCATGCGAATCAACTAGTGGGTCATTTGGTATGAGTGTTGCCATTATTTTTGGCAATAGTTGTCCGCCGAAGAGGACGATGCGTACAGGCACCAGAACCACCAAGAGAGTGAAATCTTTGACGCGCTCTGTCTCGACGTTGCGCTCGTAATCCTGCCCAGACAAACGGCGTTGGTTGTTGGTTCCATCCAAAAGCAGTTGCTTCCAACCACTCAATAATTTGATAGGCTGTTTGCGGATGATGCCCCTCTAGAGCTCGGCGTTTGAGAATTCGTTGAATCGACTCAGCCATATTCAGCCAGCTACCGCCAAGAGGTGTGTAGAGCGGCATGATGCCATGAGCACACAGCCACAATACCAACTGGGGAGTTTTATGTCCGACCAAGTTATCCATCACTAGCAACATTCGCAGTGGCGGTAAGTCGTGTGGGAGTGTAAAGCGTACTTTCAACCCCTGCTGCCAACTTTTCCATAACCGTTGATTTTCTTCAGGCTTGAGTAATCGAGCTGGAGTTGGCAGTGATTGTACAACACTAGCTAATTCTTGCTTGAGCCATTCGTGCAACACAGCATTGGTACAACTGGTAACACCCTTAACTCGTACTTGCCCAGTAGCGGGATGGAATAGCGTTAACAGCTTGGCTGTGCCATTACGGATATATTCATGTTCTTGCCGTGTCGGTTTACCTACTGGCTGCCAATTGCTACCAGGGTAAGGAGCAGTGCCAAATGGTCCCGCCTCGTCTTCGCACCACACACTCAAGCCTAGCTTCTGTCCCTGAGTGTAAGCGCGTTCTATCAGTTTTTTTTTGCCACGGTATCTGGGTCAGTTACTACTACTAGCTTGCCTTTGCGTATGCGCTTCACCTGTCCAGTTTTTAACCAACTGCGGCTCTTTTGCCAGCTATAGCCCGCCTCTTTGAGTACCTGCCAAATTGTATAAGTACTGATTTGGGTTAAGCCATCAGGAGCCTGACGCAAAGCCCGTTGAAGTGTAGCTACTGACCAGGTTGCCGTGCCCTCTTTCTGCCGCTCTGGTTGACGCTGAAATTCGGACAGGATGCGTTGTTTTTCTGGTTCGCTGTATTGCACTACTGCCCCACCGCCATGTCGAGGCTGTAAGGCAGCTAAGCCTTCAACATTGAAGCGACTGACCCACTTGCTGACCGTATCACCACAGCGTAATCCTACTAACTGCGCTGCACTCGTGTAATCAGCCCCAAGAGCCACGGCTAGAATCGCTTTGGCCCGCATGACACTAGCAGATGATTGGGATTGAGAACGGCTCAGTTTTTTCAAGTCGGTTTGTTCTTCATCACTTAACGGTCGCAAAGGTGCTTTTTTTTGCCGTGTCATCACAACCTGAAAAACTATGTATCTTCACTTTAATTGACCATCCTTTTTATGGCAACACTCATACCAAATGACTCACTAGTAGTTGGTAGTCGCTCAGCAAAGTCGTCAGTCGTCAGTAGAGAATTAACTGCTCCCTACTCCCTGCTCCCTGCTCCCTACTCCCTGATAACTGAACACTGGTCACTACCAATTCTATGTGTTACGACAGTCATGAACTTATGCTGCCTTTAGAAGGCAAATACTCAGCTAGGAGATTGACTCGTTATGGTTGTCGGTTCAGTTCTTCCACTCACTACTTGGTTTTCCCACTACACTCAAGTTTTGAGTTCTATGTCTCAAATACTTTGGCACTTGCCTTGGCATAGTACGCTAGCTCAAAGTATCAAAGATCCAGATCTGCTAGGTCAATGGCAGAAAGCTTTCGATCACTTTATCCAAACAGGGCAAGTATGGGCTTTACTAATCGGGATTTTTATTGGCTTTTTAGTTAAAAGCATGACTAGCTTTGGTTAACAGTTAGCAGTTATCAGTTATCAGTCACAACTAAGCTTTCTGTAAAGAACAAAAACCTGATTTTTACTGATAACCTCGATTACTGACACAGTGTAAAAGTGTAAAAATGTTACATGTAACGTCTTTACACTGGTCACTGGTCACTGGTCACTGGTCACTGGTCACTGTTAACTGGTCTTAGTTACTAGCTGCTGTATCCTCATCTTCCTCAGCCTGTGGTTGAGGTTGATTTCTACGATTCTGCATCCGACCCGTAGTTGCACGTTTACGAAACTTACGGGCATATGCCTGATTCCGTAGCGCCTTTTCTTTTTTTTGGTTACGGCGCTTAGCCATGTTCACCTCATTATTTGTAGACAACAAAACACCACCCCTAGAGTTCCTAGAGGCGATTGGACTCACCGACATCAGCGGTATTTTCCCAGCTTAGCGGATTAATGTCATAAGTATAAACCAATCGGACTGTAGTAGTCAGCTAATTCCAACTTAGCACGCGCGATCGCTAACGGCGTTTGCAGTACGCAGAAGCGATGCCACCATTTGCATTAAGAAACATTAATGAATCTCAATAGTTACTCTCGGGAAAAAGCTATAGCTAAATACAGCTCTGGGCATAGTTTTGAGTTGTAGATCGATAAATGATAAGATGAATTTAAACTATATTAAGAGATTATCAAAAGCTGGGATAGACTATCTGTCTGGGGTTTTACCGAATTTTTCAGCATAGGAAAATTTATAAATTTTAACTAACGGTTAAATAGTGATTTTTTCTAGTTTTAAGGCGATCGCCCAACCTCTACGCCGCTGGTGGCGATTTATTCAAACTGTCATCGGCATCATATTTCGTCATCCCGTCCCAGGCACGAGTATCATTCCCATCTTGCCTGATGGTCGGATCGTTTTGATTCGCCGTCGTGATAATGGGCTGTGGTCGCTACCAGGAGGGATGGTAGATTGGGGTGAAGATGTGGCTACGGCAGTCAAACGAGAATTAGCTGAGGAAACGGGGCTGGATTTAGTCAAAATTCGGCGACTGGTAGGAGTTTATTCCACACCCGATCGCGATCCGCGCATCCATTCGATTTGTATTGTAGTTGAGGCAGATGTCACAGGCAGGATGAAAGTCCGCGATCCATTAGAAGTGATGGAAGTTCGTGCATTTCCTCCTGGTGCTTTACCTCCCGGTCAACTTGCTCACGACCACAGCCAACAATTACAGGACTATTTTGCCGGGTTGACGACTTTAGCCTAACTCACGAAACTTTTACCTCGACTTGAGACTTGAGATATTCTGTATTGACTCCCGACTCTCGCACGAGGGCAATTTTACCTGTACGGGCGACCTCTCGCAGTCCAAACTTTTGTAATAACTGCACGAGCGCGACAATTTTACCAGGGTCGCCGACAACTTCTAGGGTAAGGGAGTCTTCAGCCACATCGACCACTCTAGCGCGAAAGATCTGAGCAATTTCAATCACTTCCGAGCGATTAGAGCTAGTAGCATTCACTTTAATCAACATCAATTCCCGTTCGACACAAGGAACTTCGGTGATATCTTGGACTTTGAGAACGTGGACGAGTTTATATAGCTGC
This sequence comes from Chroococcidiopsis sp. SAG 2025, assembly GCF_032860985.1. Taxonomy (GTDB): domain Bacteria; phylum Cyanobacteriota; class Cyanobacteriia; order Cyanobacteriales; family Chroococcidiopsidaceae; genus Chroococcidiopsis. Next base: position 2,074,063 of record NZ_JAOCNC010000001.1, on the reverse strand, counting down.
TTGGTCAGCTGTTCGATAACGCGATCGTCCCCAGGGACTACCATTGTAATTCGAGAGATTCCGTTTTGCTCGGCTTGACCGACAGCAAGGCTTTCAATGTTAAAGCCACGACGGGCAAATAAACCTGCAATGCGGGTTAGTACCCCCGCTTCATCTTCCACTAGAACTGAAAGGGTATGTTTCATTTTTAATGGTTGATGGTTGATGGTTGATGGTAAACGCTGGCGCTACACTGCGTGAAGATGGTTGATGGTTGATAGTTGCTACTCACTGCTCTCTACTTTCTGTCCGATCGCTAAAATCAATCTGTTCAGCCTTATATTCTATCTCGATCTATCTCGTCTTTTGCTCTCAACGGATGTTTTCTAGCTGAAAAAAATACATGTGTTGTCGCAGGAGTTAAGCACTGGAAGCTAGAGATCTCGATCTCCCTCGCCTCCCTCGAAAAGGGGAAATTCAAAGTCCCCTTCAACAGAAGGTTAGGGAATTGCCAAGTAGATAGTGATGCTTATGGCGCGATTTTAGGTTAAAAATTAGCGAAAAAAATTAAATTTAACTTAATTAAACTTCAATTCGCAGATTTACTCTTAAGATTATCAACTTGTGGCTATATCTTCTTTCAGATAGGTGTGGCGATCGCTACGCAAACTTACACTGAGAGCAGTTAATTACTGAAGGAGAAAAATCTATGGGTTGGTTACAAAGACTGTTTGGCATGAACAAACCGCAAAATGCTCAAGTTAATCCTACGCCACAGGCTGCTGCTGCCACTGAATCAGTTCCTCCCGAGCGTCTAGGATTGAATGGAGAATACGATCAGAGTGGTTTAGCTAAGCGTGTTGCTTTGGCATTTGATGAAGACCAAAGCTTAACTGACGTTGATACTCTCTACGTGGCTCAAACGGGCAGTACCGTGGTTTTAAAAGGCAAGGTTCCCAGCCAAGATATTTTGCAAAAAATGGTTTCTGTTGCCAGAAACGTTCAAGGCGCAACTGACGTAACTACCGATCAAGTCAGTATCGGATAAAAACTGATGGCTAATTGTTAATGGTTAATGGCGATACAAACAATTAACCATTAACAACTAATTATTAACTTTGTATAGAGCAAGATCGGGACGGGCAAGGAAAGAGTCGATCCAGTCCAAGACCGCTTGGTTGACTTCTTCAGGGCACTCATCATGAGCGAAATGTCCTGCATTCTCTAAAATTAGAAGTTGCACGTTAGGATTGTAAGCAGCAAACTTGGGGGCGAAAGCGGGTGGAATCATGCGGTCTTGCTGTCCCCAAATCAGTAGGATGGGAATGTTTAGATTTGGTAAGATGCTTTTGACTGAAGGATCGAATTGAGAATCCAACATAGCTTTTAGCGTGGCATAGAAAGCTTGTGCCGAACCTCGGTCTTGAGCTGGTCCTAACAAAATATCTACTAATTCATCAGTTACGGCTTCAGAATTAGCATATGCAATGCCTGCCCAACGCTTTACCACTTGGGGGCGGCGGACAATGCGAAAAATGGATTTAATTAATAAGGGTGAGGTGAAGAGATTTTCGAGCGCGGCGATCGCGGGACGTAAAATCTTAGGTATGGCTTCCTGTCGGATAGATAGATCGGGAAGACTGAGCATCACAATACCCTGCACCATATCAGGATGCATAGCTGCCGCTCTCAGCGACACTAGCGAACCGATAGAATTACCAACTAAGACGACTGGATGCTGAATAAACGTGCGCCAGAAATCGTAAACTTGTTCTACCCACAGTTCTACCTTATAGCTCACTGGAGCTTTTTCCGACGCACCAAAGCCCAACATATCCACCGCGTAAACTGTGTGCTGTTCCCCTAGCACGGCTAAGTTTTGTCGCCAATGACCGATTGACGTGCCAAAGCCATGCAGTAAAATTATCGGTGTCGTCTGAGGCTGGGGTTGTTCTGGGCGAATAAAAGTGTAGCGAATCTGCCAGCCACGCCAAATCCAGTCTCTTTGACTGCCAACCCGTTGCTGCCAGTGTAATAAGGTATCCACGCTTGTTTTGGTCAAGTTGAATAAAGTTATAAAATCTCTAAATTATTTTAACAATTGAGATGTTTTGATGGGAGGCGATCGCATTTATCCTGAGGAGTTAAGACGATCTTAACAAATGGATGGCGATCGGAGTTCGCAAATAGAGGAATTTCCCTACCCCTAACTAGCAGAAAAAAGTGCTATCGTGAATTTCAAGTACCAAGAAAGCCTGCTGTTTGCTATGGATTGAAGACCCTAATTTTCCGTTCCCGAAAGCCGATTGGTTGGTGTGAAGGTATACATAGTTGTCTTAGTCTAATAGTTGCTCAAGCTGGATTCATCCCAGTTATCTAACAAACAGTTGCTAATAATCCTATATGCCTGTGATTGAAAAAAGAAGACCCACAAAAGATTTACCCCAAATTAACGAACGCATTCGCTTCCCTAAGATTCGAGTCATCGATACTGATGGCAGTCAGATGGGAATTTTAACTCCCTACGAAGCACTGCAAATTGCTGAGGAAAAAGAATTAGACCTGGTTCTGCTCAGCGATAAAGCTGACCCGCCTGTGTGCCGAATTATGGACTACGGCAAGTATAAGTTCGAGCAGGAGAAGAAGGCGCGGGAAGCTCGGAAGAAGCAGCATACGGCTGACGTGAAAGAAGTAAAGATGCGCTACAAGATTGAGGAACATGACTATCGAGTGCGCGTCAATCAAGCCGAACGCTTCTTGAAAGATGGCGATAAGGTGAAAGCAACTGTGATGTTCCGAGGTCGGGAAATTCAACACAGCGATTTGGCAGAAACCTTACTCAAGCGGATGGCGACGGATCTGCAAGAGGTGGGAGAGCTACAACAAGCGCCGAAGAAGGAAGGGCGCAATATGATGATGTTGATCTCTCCTAAGAAGTAGATCCCCCCAACCCCCCTTTTTAAGGGGGGCTTTTGATTTGCGATCGCGCGTTAGGATGCTAGACTTGCGTGCGATCGCAGTTCTGTTTTTATATGGGGGCGCAGGCGCAAGATAGAGATTATGGACTTATTGCGGTAGTTTCAGTAGATCGATAAGTTTACTTGGTCAAGGGTAAAAAAACGGCTCGAACCACTGGAAAATGGTGTTCCACCGCATGGCATAAGAATTCCAGCATCGTTTTAAGGGGAAATAAATGCTGATAAACCAGACGTGGGCCGAAACGGCTGCGACTAACAAAATGCCAGCGCAAATAGACCCACAAATTGACTAACACAAATGCCAATGCCACGAATAATAGACGCACAACCGGATTTTTGGTAGTGGTACGAATCCGGCAAAGATTCTTGCTTCGGTAACTGGTTTCAATGCCAAAGCGAGAGCGATAATTATGATGCAATGTAGACAGGGCAAGTTTGATGCCGTGGACGGCATAAACCAAATACTGAATCCCTCGTCGTCCCCGCTGCCCCCGTTGGTAGCGACAGACCACGCCCATGTTGCACTCGACTGCTCCATAGGAGCCACTCAACCTGTAGGTCGTGAAGTAGCTCTTGCGCCCTTTCAGCAGCTGCCGAGTGCCACCTTTTTTGCCCCGAATGATGGCAGGCATGATAAACGGGAGGTTGAGCGCTTTGAGCCAGCGAATTACTGGAACACAGAAAAATCCTCGGTCGAGATACAGACGTTTGATTCCCAGTCGCAGGGGCGAAAGGGCTGCTAGCAGATACGTCAAGGTTGCCACTAACGTTTCTTGTCGATGCACTGCATGAACTGCCAACGTAACACGCTTGTTTCGAGCAATCACATAAACAGTTGCGTAGGCGAAGAACGAGGTAGTGCCCAATTTGGCTTGAGAACGATAGATGTAAGGTTGCTCGGCTGGAGTTGGATTGCCGTAGTATGGAATCAAATGTAAGTCGATCGCCAGGCGTTGCTTGCCTCTGGCAATGCGGGGTGGTACTCGGCTTTGTAATGCCTGATTCAGTTGCGCTTCCAGACCCTGCATCTCATCCAACTTGTCCAGATGATAACGCATCGTGTTTCCGGTCGGCACTCCCGTCAGTTGTTGGGTTGTGTGTTCGATGCTGTCCTGCTTGCTTGCCGCTCGAATCAAGACTTGAAATATTGTTTGCGGGTTGCAATCTCCTTGAGTCGGAATTGTCAAATGCTCCAGCAGACAATCCAATGCTGCATTCAAGGTAGCTTCATCAGTCAGCGCCGGGGCAGCAGATAATGGGGATGGGGATGACAGGGTCATGGCTCAACTTTGATCAATGCTTGCCTGACTCTACCCCTTTCTTGGAGAATTTTCGATCTACTGAGTTTGTGGGATAGATGTAGTCGGGTTGAAAGAACCGAGTAGGAAAACGTGCCTATCTGCGTGAATTACCAAAAACTTTCCATCCATGACCCACGCGCTTGTAACTTTGGAGTCATATCGCAATTCATCGTCATTAAAAATTATTTTGTTTAGCTCTACTAAGACTGCAGTGGATGTGGATCTAACAACTGCTAGCTTCCAGGTAAAGTAACGCTTTGTCCATCTCCAGCCGTGAGAGCTACCACAGGGAAAAGCAAAATAATAACTTATAATTGGTAGGCTAAAGCCAATGGTACTACACTCGATTCTCAACCCCTCTTTTGAAGGAGATGCATAGTAAATACTTACATTGTTTTGCTGCTCTGTATAGCCAGGACTCAGATGTGTTAAGGGCTTAAATTCGTCTAAATTCACTTCATTCATGGGTTTCCAGTGGGTTTGTTACGTTTCTAGTTCAAGTACAAAAGCATTTTTGGAATCGGGAAAAAAGACTTTCTCGTCTGGAATGAATAACAGGCTGTTAGCCGTGTCTACCCAATGAGGAGAGCGAATTGAAGCGTATTTAATTTCTCCTAGCTGGGCGAGATTAAATATTTTGACTAGCCGCCTTCCCCGAGTTACAAATAATGGACTAACCCAACGAAACTGGTAGTATGTAACCAACGAAATAAGCAGCCACCCAAAAAGATCAAGTACGCGAAAGCTTCGCCAAATTAAAAAAGCTCCAAACAAGAGAAATATAAAACTATAAATTCTAAACGGCATATTTTAAACAACTCTTAGAAATCGTTATATATTTTGTTATTTCAGACACGCTCGATAATCTGATTTAGTAGAAAAACGTAAAATGTCACTGTACTAGGACAAATCTACTCAATCCGTACCTTCCGCGATCGCTTTTTACTGGCTAAACCTGAAAGTATTCCCTGTGGTGCGCCAAGAAAGAGGAAGTTGCAAGGGTGAAACAAAATCAAAAAATTCGCGGCATCGATCCTGAATTGTTGGGATTGATATATGGCTTTGTGGGCGTATTCGGCTTTAGCCTGACATTACCAGCAACTCGCGCCGCCGTCACCGATTTCGACCCTAATTTTGTTGGTTTAGGCAGGGCGATTGTCGCAGCATTTTTGGCAATGTTGGTTTTACGAACAACTCGTCAACCCTTACCCAAGCGCCGTTACTGGAAAAGTATAGCGATTGTCGCTGCCGGAGTCGTTTTAGGATTTCCCCTACTCTCAGCTTGGGCAATGCAACAGCTACCAGCTGCCCACGGCGGAGTTGTTCTAGGACTGATGCCTTTAGCAACGGCATTAGCAGGTGCATGGCGATTAGGAGAACGCCCCAGTTTCGGTTTCTGGATTGCCAGTATTGCTGGTAGTGTAACCGTCGTCCTATTTGCCATCATTTCGGGTGCAGGACAAATGCACTGGGCAGATTTGGTTTTACTTGGCGCGGGTTTAGCTGCGGCTGTAGGTTATGCCGAAGGGGGACGATTAGCAAAAGATTTAGGCGGCTGGCAAGTGATTTGTTGGGCATTAGTGTTTACAGCACCAATGTTAGTCATACCAACCGCGATCGCAGTTTATCAACATGGATTAACCGCTTCCCCTGCTGCTTGGATGGGATTTGCTTATGTCAGTATCATCAGTCAATTGCTTGCCTTTTTCCCTTGGTATCGCGGACTGGCTTTAGGTGGTGTCGCCAGAGTCGGACAAGTTCAACTTTTGCAGCCATTTTTGACAATTTTCGCCTCAGCTTTCTTACTCGGTGAGACAATTACTCCTATTACTTTGGCAGCTGCAACTATAGTAGTGATGACGGTGGCATTAGGTAGGAAGTCAAAAGTCAAAAGTTAAAAGTCAAAAGCACATTAGTACTTATAAACTCATACTAACTACCTATTACCAACTACCAATTATCCACCATGCAAGTCCAAGCGATCGCCCAATTCGGCGAACCAAGCGTCTTCCAAACTATAGAACTACCCAAACCAGAAGTTATTCCTGGTCATGTTTTGATTCGAGTTGCAGCTACCAGCGTCAATCCAGTTGATTTTAAACTGCGACGGGGAGCCATGCCCGCGATCGCGCCTGAATTTCCTGCCGTGTTGCATGGAGATGTCGCAGGGATAGTTGAAGCAGTGGGGGAAGGAGTCACCACTTTTAAACCTGGGGATGAAGTTTACGGCTGTGCGGGCGGATTTAAAGGTATGGGTGGTGCTTTGGCAGAATATATGTTAGCCGATGCCGATTTACTGGCATTAAAGCCGAAATCTCTTTCAATGAAAGAATCTGCTGCCCTTCCTTTGGTAGCAATTACAGCCTGGGAAAGTTTAATTTATCGCGCCAAAATCCAGCCAGGGCAAAAAGTACTAGTTCATGCTGCAACTGGAGGAGTCGGTCATATTGGCATCCAACTGGCAAAATGGGCGGGGGCAAAAGTCTATACTACAGTTTCTAATGAGGAGAAAAAGGCGATCGCCCGCGATTTGGGAGCAGATGTTGCCATCAATTATCGTCAGCAAACCGTAGAAGAATACGTAGCAGAACACACTTCAGGCAAAGGTTTTGACGTAGTTTTCGATACAGTTGGTAAAGACAACCTCGATCGCTCTTTCGCTGCGGCAGCAATGCACGGTACAGTAGTTTCCATCTCTACCCGTTCTACCCACGACCTCAGCCCCCTCCATGCCAACGGACTCACTTTACACGTCGTTTTCATGCTTCTACGTATGTTATACGGCACTCAACGAGCCGAACATGGCAAAGTCCTCTTCAACGTCGCCAAACTCGTAGACCAAGGCATAATCCGCCCCTTACTCGATCCCAAATCCTTCCGCTTCTCCGAAGTCGCAGAAGCCCACAGTTATGCCGAATCCGGTCAAGCCGTCGGGAAAATTGTGTTGGAAGTGTAAGTTTTTAATCCGCAAACCCCACCACAACTTTATTTTCCACAATCAAATCTGGTAGTCCTTCCAGCTTTTCTGCGCCTGAGGGTGGGGCTGCTTCCTTTGGGACAAAAATCGTCAGTCCATCTGGAATGCATTTGACATCGATAGGTGTCTCACCAATGATTTCGCCATCTAAAACAACTTTTTGGGGCGGATCGGTGCGAATTTTGACTCGTTCGGCGCGTAAATATCCTACGTCATCTCGTTCGGCTGCATTCTCGTTTAAAGCTGTAGAGAGTAAGTGAAAAGAAGCTGCGATCGCCCCTGCACGAGTTGTAGAAGAAACTACGGTAACATCTAATAGTCCGTCATCAAATACTACTCCGTCTGGACCTTGAGCTAAGACCGAGGTAGGTGGTGCGGCGTTGGCTACGGTAATTGCAGCAGCCGTGACGTTGATAATTCTGTCTTCTGTCTCAATTTCTGCTGTAAAGCTTTCCAATTCGCGCAACTGTTGCAGTCCAGCCATGACATAAGCTAGCATTCCAAATCGCTTTTTCGCCTGACGATCTGCTTTTTCTACCGTTTCTGCCTCAAACCCAATGCCAGCTAATAATACCATCGGGCGATCGTTGCACATTGCGGCATCAACTTTGCGCGTTACTCCCCCTAAAATCATCTGACAAGCAGCTTCTATTGTGTCTGGTAGTTCCAAAGCTGCGGCGAAGGCGTTAGCCGTACCGCGAGAAATGACACCCAAGGGAATATCCGTTTCTACTACAGCACTAGCCGCCGCCGAAAGAGTCCCGTCACCGCCAGATGCAATAAGAACTTTTGCCCCATCTGCGATCGCTTCTCTGGCGATTTCATCTGCATCCATTTCTGCTGTTGTCATCCGAATATCTAGGTCAAACTCCGGTTCTAGTAACTCTCTAATTTGCGCTAAATCTTGTTCGGGGTTACTTTGACCTGCAACAGGGTTAAATACTAGGCAAGCTGTCTTTCGGGTCATAAAATCTTCCGATTCGGCACTCAGATAGTTGCGTTTTCTTTTAAACTAGCAGCTGAAACACGCATTTTGTCACTATATCCTAGGTTACAATTAATTTATGACAGACCCCTTAATGTATCAAGAAGACCATTTTGTTGTTCTAGAACCGAACCAGCCGGAACAATTTCTTACATCTGCCGAATTGTTAGAAAAACTTAAAGGTGTTTTGAGTCAAAGGCAACAAAATTTACCTCCAGAGTTGCAAAAGTTCAACTCTATCGAAGCTCAAGCGAAATATTTAATCGATACGAGTTGCGATTTAGATTTAGAACCAGGGCAGTTTTTGCAGTGGTACGCCGTGCGGTTGGAAAAGTAGCGATCGCAGTTGTAGAGGTAGGGGTGCGATCGCGCTTACGGAAAATAGCGATAGACTTCTCTACGGTGTAGAACGCGAGCAAAAATAATTGTTTCTCCATCAAATATGAAGCCTATACGATAGTCACCTATCCTAATTCGATAAGTGTTTTCATATCCCTTTAACTTTTTCAAATTCCTAATTTCTGCAAGACTTGAGAGATTTGGTATTTCCTCAAATACAATTGCTCGGATAGTTGCATAAAAAGGCGTACTTTTAATTACTTTGAGATCTTTAATAAAGCTAGATTGATATTGTGTTTTCACTCTTTATCAAGTTCAGCAAGTGCATCATGTAAACTTAGTGGTGTTTCATCTTTGACTTCCATCATGGCAAGAGCCAACCCTTCATCTTCAATTGCTTCTAAAAGTCGTTGATAATCACAGAAATCTATGACTACTTGAGATATTTTACCTTCAGCATCGGTAATTAGTTCTTTAGCAAATGGATATTCTTCAGCTTTCATCTGGGGTTTTGGCTTTTACTTACATGATGTATAGTGTAACGCGATCGCGGTTATCGAGAGGAGAGTGCGATCGCTCTTAAGGAAAATAGCGATAGATTTCGGATTTTAAGAGTCAAGTATGCCTTTACCGCCTAGAAGGGATGCTGCACAAAACCGATCGATAAATTCTGGTGTCAATTTTGAAGTATTTTTAAGAGCAAACCAATCATCCATCTCTTTTTGCATCTCACGTTTTGTTAAATAATGACTTTCTATAATGTCACAGTGTTCCTCTAAACTTTTACTCTCCCAACGGTCGTCTCCAGCAATTTCTTCCTCTCGTTCCATCTGGTAATTAAGGGCATACCATAAAACACTATGTCCGTTAAGAACTACCTGCTTTAGATGACCTATATTTCCTGTCAAAGCAAGTTCCAGAGTTGAGGATATTACGTAAGGAGCAGTATTTTCTTCCGTGGTGCATAGTTCGTTCTCTTCAATGTCAGTAGTTATTTTTTGACAAGAAATTAGCAAATTTTGTAACTTATCTCGGTCAAAACTTCCTCTTGCTGGTTCTAACTATATAAAATCTAAAGTCTTTCTAAGAATTGGAAAAGTTTGGTGATTGAAGTTATCTTCAAAATCAATGCTTACATACAAGGGTAAAATTCTTTCACAGATAGAAGCACAAAATAAGATTTGGTGAGAAAGACTCAGTTCTCCCAATGTAAAGACAAAACTATATTTTTGAAAATTTATTTTCACAGATGGAGATCGATAATTGCTTTACGGGGAATCGGGACTAAATCTAAACCATCGATTATTTACGTTCTTTTTCTTCATCTATATACAATTGATTTTAAAACTAATTCAAAACTAAATAGTAAAAATATAAGGTGGGCAATGCCCACCCTATTATTATGACTTACTAGCAGCTATAGGCATTCCTAAAATGTCCTCAATTCGAGGCATTTCTTCTAGGGGAATTACCCTTCCTTCATCCGCAAAACCTGCAATTTGGTCGAAGTTTAAATATCGATACAAATCGCCTGCAAAAGGATGAATTTTATGCGCCACAATGTCCATGTATTCCTGTACGGAAGGCAAACGACCGAGTAACGCACAAACAGCAGCTAATTCTGCTGAACCAAGGTAAACTTGAGCATCTTTACCCATGCGATTATTGAAGTTTCGCGTAGAGGTAGAAAACACAGTCACGCCATCTTCAACTCGCGCCTGATTCCCCATACATAAACTGCAACCAGGCATTTCTGTTCTCGCGCCAGCTGCACCAAATACACCGTAAACCCCCTCTTCTTTGAGTTGCTTTTCATCCATACGGGTAGGCGGACAAATCCACAAACGGGTTTTCACAGCGCCAGCACCTTCTAATACTTTCGCCGTTGCCCGATAATGACCGATATTGGTCATACAAGAACCAACAAAAACTTCCTGTACCGGATCGTTTTCTACTTCCGATAACAACTTCACGTGATCAGGATCGTTGGGTGCAGCAACAATTGGTTCCTTGATTTCGTTCAAATCAATTTCGATAACTTCCGCATACTCCGCATCAGCATCGCCTTCCATCAAGACGGGATTTGCTAACCATTCTTCCATCTTGGCAACACGACGCATGATAGTTTTAGCATCTTGATATCCCCGCGCTACCATATTTTTCATCAGCGCGATGTTGGAACGCAAATATTCGGAAACAGTTTCGATACTCAACTTGATGGTACAACCCGCGCAGGATCTTTCTGCTGTCGCATCGGTGAGTTCAAAAGCTTGTTCGACTTTTAAATCTGGCAAGCCTTCGATTTCCATAATCCGTCCAGAAAAGATGTTTTTCTTATTCTGTTTGGCTACCGTCAACAATCCTTTTTGAATCGCAACATAGGGAATTGCATTGACAATATCCCGCAGCGTTATTCCAGGTTGCAACTCACCTTTGAATCTTACTAACACAGATTCTGGCATATCCAAAGGCATGACACCTAAAGCCGCCGCAAACGCTACCAATCCAGAACCAGCAGGAAAGGAAATTCCCAAAGGAAAGCGGGTGTGAGAATCGCCACCAGTCCCCACAGTATCGGGTAACAGCATCCGGTTCAGCCAAGAGTGAATGATACCATCCCCAGGACGCAAGGCAACGCCAGCGCGAGAAGACATGAAATCGGGGAGTTCGTGGTGAACTTTCACATCAACTGGTTTGGGATAAGCTGCCGTGTGACAGAAACTTTGCATTACCAAGTCAGCACTGAAACCCAAACATGCAAGTTCTTTCAACTCGTCGCGGGTCATGGGTCCCGTGGTATCCTGAGAACCAACAGTAGTCATGATCGGTTCGCAGTAAGTCCCAGGACGCACACCAGGCAAACCGCAGGCTTTACCCACCATCTTCTGTGCTAGCGTATAGCCTTTACCCGTATCGGCTGGTTGTCTGGGACGAGTAAAGATAGGACTCGGTTCTAATCCCAATGCCGTGCGAGTTTTATCGGTAAGGGTACGTCCAATGAGCAAAGGGATGCGTCCGCCTGCACGCACTTCATCTAAAATAGTGTCGGGTTTGAGCGTGAAGGTAGAGATAACTTCGCCTGCTTCGTTGGTAATTTCCCCTTTATAAGGATGAATAGTAGTTACCATACCCGTTTCCATCTGGGTGACATCGCACTGAATTGGCAATGCACCCGCATCCTCAGCAGTATTGAAGAAAATCGGCGCGATCGCACTTCCTAAAATATACCCCCCTGCCCGCTTGTTGGGAATGCAGGGAATATCTTGACCGATATGCCACAACACCGAGTTAATCGCCGACTTACGAGAAGAACCCGTACCGACAACATCGCCAACGTAAGCTACAGGATGTCCTTTTTGCTTTAACTGGGCAATTGTTTCTAAGCTACCAGGTTGCCGCGATTCCAACATCACCAAGGCGTGAAGGGGAATATCAGGGCGAGTGGTAGCATGGGGGGCAGGAGATAAATCGTCCGTGTTCGTCTCCCCAGGCACTTTAAACACAGTTACGGTAATAGCTTCAGGTAAAGTCGGGCGAGAAGTGAACCATTCAGCATTTGCCCAAGAATCAACTACCTGCTTAGCGTAAGGATTGCCTTCACTTGACAAATCCAGAACATCGTGGTAGGACTCATAGACTAGAGCGATCTTACTCAAAGCCTTGGCAGCAGCAGCAGCCAAAGTCGCCTCAGCACTGAGTAAATCGATCAGAGATCGCACGTTATAACCGCCTACCATTGTCCCCAATAAAGCGATCGCATCAGTAGGGGAAACAAGGGGACTCGTCACGTTACCCTTAGCCACAGCCGTTAAAAACCCAGCCTTCACATAAGCCGCCGGATCGACACCAGGAGGAATGCGATCGCGCAACAGGTGCAGCAATGTCTCCTCTTCCCCAGCGGGTGGATGTTTCAGCAATTCGCACAAATCCGATGTCTGTTCCGCATCCAATGGTAACGGCGGAATACCTAGCGCCCCGCGTTCTGCCACTTGCTGCCGATATTGTTCCAGCATTCTCTACCTCTTTAAGATCTCCAGTATTTTTACTCCTACTTCCAGCTTAGTGCTAGCAAGAGACAGTTATCAGTTATCAGTTAACAGTTATCACTGAAGAGTCGGGAGTCGTAGGGGCGGGTTTTTTGAGGATACCTGATACTAGAACGAATAATTCTGCGATTAACCCGCCCGTACGGGAGTCGGGAGTATTTCACGCACTACCTTCTTACCAATGACGAATGACAAATGACGAATGACAAATGACCATTCGTTAGAAACCCGATCGGACAAGATAAAATAACTGGTGAGCAATTTACAATAGCTGATGTTGCGTTCGAGCTTGCGATCGCCCTAACTTTAACATATGTCTCAAACTTACACGGTTCAAATTCACCACCAAGGCGAAACTCACACGATCCAAGTCCCAGAAGACAAAATCATTTTACGGGCTGCTACTGCTGCTGGGCTGGATTTGCCGAGTTCTTGTAATGCAGGGGTGTGTACCACCTGCGCTGGAAAAATTCTAGAGGGAACTGTCGATCAAAGTGATGGAATGGGAGTGAGTCCCGAACTTCAGCAACAAGGGTATGTCTTGCTATGTGTTGCCCGTCCCCGTTCCGATTTGAAGATTGAAACGGAAAAAGAAGACGAGTTATACGATTTGCAGTTTGGAAAACCGTAGAAAAGTCAAAAGTCAAAAGTTAAAAGTCAAAACTATAGTTCTGACTTTTCCGACTCCCCCTCCCTACTCCCATGACAACTCAATTCGTTACTCTAGAAATCGATTTTCAAGAAACGCTAGCCCAACTACTGCAAGCAATTGAGACAGAATTACGCTTGTCTGGAGAACCCTTACGGTGGGCAATTACTAGCGTAGATCTCGCCCGTCAAAAAGCTATTGTCGAAGCAGTTGTGGTCAGTTAACAGTTGTCAGTTATCAGTTATCAGGGAGATAATACAATTCAAATTACAACCACAGGCTACTCAATTTTGACTTTTGACTTGTGTAAGGGCGGGTTTACCAAAACAGTTATTTGTTCTGTTACTGGGATCTTCTAAAAACCCGCCCCTACGAATTGTTCACGGTTGTCAGGGCGGGTTTTGGATCGCAATCTTTGTGAATTGGTAAGGATTCTAGCTAAACCCGCCCCTACGAATTGTTCACGGTTGTCAGGGCGGGTTTTGGATAATCATCTTCGTTAATTGGTAAGGATTCTAGCTAAACCCGCCCCTACAAACCCTACGAATTTTTGACTTTTAACTTTTGACTTTTGACTTTTGACTTTATATGAATCGTCCCTACACAGCCCTCTTAATCGTCCCTACTGGCATTGGGGCAGCTATTGGTGGTTATGCTGGTGATGCGATGCCCGTTGCTAGGACACTCGCTTCGGTATGCGATCGCCTTATTACTCACCCTAATGTTCTCAATGGCGCACAATTATATTGGTCTTTACCTAATGCTTTCTATGTTGAAGGCTACGGTCTTGACAAATTCGCAGCGGGATGCTGGGGCTTACATCCCGTACATCAAAATCGCATAGGTTTAATTCTTGACAAAGGAATAGAAGCAGATCTACGATTGCGACATCTCCAAGCTGCGGATGCGGCTAGGGCAACTTTGGGGTTAAATTTAACCGACTATGTTATTACTGATGCACCCTTGAATGTGGAATTGCGGACTGCTGCTTCTGGGGCGAGTTGGGGAACAATTGGCAATCCCGATAGCTTGTTACGGGCGGCAGAAGTATTGATAAGTAAAGCTGGGGCAGAAGCGATCGCAGTGGTTGCCCGTTTCCCTGATGATATTGGTAGCGAGGCGTTGCAAAACTATCGCCACGGGCAGGGAGTCGATCCGCTAGCGGGTGCGGAAGCGATTATCAGCCATTTAATTGTCAAAACTTTTCAAATTCCCTGCGCCCATTCTCCCGCGTTATCACCTTTACCCCTCGATCCCGATTTGTCTCCCCGTTCGGCGGCGGAAGAATTGGGATATACATTTTTGCCTAGCGTTTTAGTTGGGTTAAGTCGCGCCCCTCAATTTGTGGTTAATTCTGTAGAGACGTTACATGTAACATCTCTACAGGATATTTGGGCGCATCAGGTGGATGCTGCGATCATCCCCGCCACGGCTTGCGGTAGTAGCGCCGTCCTCAGTTTGAGTCAATCCCAAACACAAATTATTACTGTGGCAGAAAATCAAACCACCATGCAAGTGCCACCTGCACCTCTGGGAATTAAAGCGATCGCAGTAAACTCTTATTTGGAGGCAATTGGTGTTATAGCTGCCCACAAAGCAGGTGTTAACCCAACTACCCTCAGTGGGGCGATCGCAAATTTACATTGCTTATCTACCACAGATTACTAGCCGTAGCCCTATACTATCACTAACCCCTAACCGCCCCGCCATTTCCGTGAGTCAGCAGCAAGATCCGAGTATTCAACCTTTGTCACGCACCCAAATTCTCATGTTGATGGGTGTGACTGCTGTAGTCTTTTTACTCATTGCAAAACTCTGGTTAAGATTTGGCTCAGTGACCCTCTTAAGTGTTAGTTGGGATGCTATATCGATACTTACAGGCATTGGTCTAGGGCTGATTATTACTTCTGCTAGCTTTGTAGTTTATCGATTGTGGCCCGCATATCGTCGTAGTTCGGATTTCTATCTAGAATTTGTACTCAAGCCATTGTTACTACCAGACATTATCTGGGTAGGATTATTACCAGGGCTGAGTGAAGAATTATTATTTCGGGGTGTCATGCTACCAGCACTTGGCTTGAATGCTACTGGTATTGCCCTATCAAGTCTGTGCTTCGGTGCTTTACATCTGAGTGGGTCTGAACAATGGTCTTATGTTGTTTGGGCAACTATAGTAGGTGCATTGCTAGGATTCAGTGCTGTAGTCACGCATAATTTGTTAGTCCCAATTGTGGCGCATACATTCACGAATTTGATTTCTAGTTATCTCTGGAAGGTAGGACAATCTAATTCGTAAATAGGAGCGTACAGTTGTGCTTTCCCTCCATTTTACCTCAAAAAACGACTTTACGACAGTAAAAAGCCTCTGCGTATTTTTCTGGCGCATTCGATTCAATTCCGCGGATTCTTAAAATTGATAAAAAGGTTTCTTCGGTAAACCACTGCTTTTCTATTTGAGACTGAAAACTACTGAGAATTAAGTGGGTTTTATGCTGGCAAATTGTTGGCTCTAAATGAACAAAGAAATTAGGTATACCGAGATCGCCATCATACTTGGGAATTTCGTATTCTAAAATTAGATGATTTCTGAAGGTATTCCAAGTTAAATCGGAAATTAATCGATGATCTTGATGTATGTCGTTACGGTAATGAGTCAAAATCAGATCGGGCTGGAATTCTTGTTTTAAGCTCTCAAAAAGTTCTTTAACTTCAATCGCGATGAAAGGCAAAAATCCATCTCGGAAATTTGCGATCGCAATCTTTTTTATTTCCGCACCTTTCAAAAATTGTTTAGCACTCTCATAAGCCTCTTTTTCCCTTTGCGAATTTGAGCTAAATATCACCCAATAAAATGCAAGGTTCTGATATTTTTCTATCAGTTTTAAAATCGTACCTCCACACCCAATTTCAATATCATCGCAGTGCGCTCCCAAACACAGGATATTATAATGCGAATCGCTTTTCTCCTCAAAGTTGAATTTAAGCATTCAGTCTATCTCCCAATCTGATATGCTAGATTGAATGTTTTCGATTCATTTGTTTCCCAGCAATATTCTGACTGAGTGGATTTCCATACATGCCAAGGTGCTTTCCCTTGGCAATACAAATCGTCTAACTGCTGCTGTTCTTTGAAGGTATCCATGCACGCCCAAAAACCATCATATTTATATGCCGTTAGCTGATTCAACTTCATCAATCTTTGAAATGGCTCGCAAACTAACTCCTCACCTTCATTAATGTATTGATAAATCTCTCGTTTAAAAAGAAAATATCCTCCATTAATCCGAATTCCTGCTTCTTTCACATCTTTAATATCGTTGACTAAACCATCTTCTGTAGTAGAAACAAGGTGAAAGCTATGAGAAGGCTTGACACACAAAAAACAAGCTACCCTACTTTTTGATAAAAATCATCAATGAATCTTGGTAGATTCAGATCGGTCAACCCATCGCTATAATTTGCTAAAAATACCTCTTCACCTTCCAGATACTTTTCTACCGCTTTAAACCTTTGCCCAATACTAGAATGCAAGCCTGTATCGACAAAAGTTATTTTCCAATCTTCGATATCGCTATTGGATAGTTGAATAGTTTTTCCACCATTCAATAATGTAAAGTCGTTAGATAAACATTCATTGTAATGTAAAAAATAGTTCTTTATAGCATCAGCTTTGTAGCCAAGGCACAAAATAAAATCTTTATGCCCGTAGTAGGCATAATACTTCATAATATGCCATAAAATCGGTCGGTAGCCAATATGAACCATTGGTTTAGGTAAATTTGCAGCAGCTTCTCTCAATCGCGTTCCTAAACCACCGCAAAATAAAACAACTTTCATAATATACTCTCCTGATTTTTGTCGGAGTAGATTTAAACTGAGTCATAAGGTAGCAAGTCGTGTAAATACCATCTACCAATTATCAATTACCAATTACCAAATAACTAAGCATAGACAGTTACTTCAGGTATTGGTACAACAAACTTACCACCCCAATCGCGAATATATGCCATTTGCTCCATAATTTCATCCTGAAGATTCCAAGGCAAAATTAAAAGATAGTCTGGCTTTGTCTCCAAAATTTTGTTGGGGTTAAAGATAGGAATGCGAGTTCCTGGTAATAACTTACCTTGTTTAAAAGAACTGCGATCGACTGTATAATTGATAAAAACCGTGCGGATTCCACAAAAATTCAAGAGCGTGTTGCCTTTGCCTGGAGCGCCATAACCAACAACAGATTTGCCTTGTCTTTTCGCTGTAATTAAAAAATCTAATAGCTTAAACTTGGTTTCTTTAACCTTTTGGGCAAAAGAGAAATAATGCTCTAGAGTTGTAAATCCAGCAGCTTTCTCTTCAGATCTTAACGCCTTCACCTGTTGACTAATTGATTTTGACATGTCTTCCGCATGACTAACATAAATTCTGAGAGAACCGCCATGAGTTGACAACTGTTCTACATTAAAAATAGTCAGTTCGTGGGTAGCAAAAACTTTCTCAACCGTGAGGAATGAAAGGTAAGAAGGCGTTGCTGAATAGAGATATGAACTATTGAGGAACTGGAACATTCCAGAATTTGAGATAGTGCAGTAACAATCGAATTGAATATTTCAGCATTTCTTCTGATTTGGAGTAGCACAGTGTCTTTCGATGCAGCCGAGCCAGATAGTGCCTCAGTCTTGTATTTTCGGACTCAACTCTGGTCATATAAGTCTTACTGACAATTTGATCGCCGTCTGGAATAAAACCTGGATAAACACTCCAACCATCCGTAACATAAAAGTAGCACCGCCATTGGGCAACGATCGCCCATAGCGGGGCAAAGGTTTCAGCACTATGGTCGCCCAACGCCCAACCTAAAATCCCTGAAGTGAAGTGATCTACTGCTGTCCACAGCCAGATTTTGTTTTTTTTGCACCGACGAAGGTTTCTAGTTCATCTAGTTCACCGACTTGGGGGACTGTTTCTGGGGCATCAGCATCAGGCAGATTGTTACCTACTTGCTTGAGCCAGTGAATGATTGTCGTATGATGAACACCTTTAACTCGTTCAATTCCTCGAAAACCGATGCCATTCACATACATTTTCAAGCATTCCCGTTTGACTTCATCGCTGTAACCTCTGCATGTTTCATAGTGTTCAATGAATTGTCGCCCACAATCAACACAAATGTGGTTCTGTTTACCTCGCTTGATGCCATTCTTCCGAATATGAGTTGATTGGCACTCTGGACATTGCATCGCAACTTACCTCAATTCATACCTCTATTATGCAATGCCCCTGTTTTTGCAAGTATCCTCAAGTTTGTGCAAATTTTGCACAAATAGCTCGAACTCGGTACTTGCCCAGTATATTACAGTTGTAGATAAGCTAAACTAGATTTGTAAGGAAATACAGTTTAGCAATGCTTGATACATCCAACGTGTTTTTAACAGGTGTTGCATTAGAAGCGCTCTCCCAATGGAGCAGTAGATTGAAAGCGTTTCAGCAAAAACTGGGAAAGCACTTCGCTCGTTCTGAAGCACGTCTTGCAGCGTATGACTATATCCAGGCACTACTAAGCCCAGTTGAGCGGAAGAATGGATGGCAAATGGCAGAACAGGTAGGGTATAGCAATCCCTATCGCTTCCAACATTTACTAGGACGGGCGCAGTGGAACGCGGACGCAGTGTGTGCAGAAATTAGAAAGTATGCAGTGGAGCATTTGAAGAGTGAAACAGATATTTTGGCAATTGATGAAACAGGTTTTCTGAAGCAAGGAGAGCAGTCAGTAGGCGTACAGGTGCAGTATTATGGCACAACTGGACATTTGGAGAATTGCCAGGTAGGTGTGTTCATGTCCTACATTAGCGACAAAGGACATACGTTGATCGATCGCCGTTTGTATCTACCGCGCACATGGAGTGAAGATCAAAGCAAACGTAAGAAGGGAGCAGTTCCAAAATCAATCACATTTGCGACTAAACCTCAACTAGCACAACAGATGTTGGAATCAGCTTTTAAAGACGGAATACGTCCCGCCTGGTTTGTTGCTGATGAGGTTTATGGCAACGATGGTTCATTGTGGTGGTGGCTGGAAAAGACTGCTAAACAACCGTATATACTCACGGTCAGCAAGAAGCAGCCTGTAGTTATTGGCTGGCAACGTTATCAAGCCCAAGAACTGTTACCTCAGCCGGACAGCCAGCTGTGGCAACGTCTTAGCTGTGGAGCTGGCAGTAAGGGAGAAAGATACTATGACTGGGCGAAAGTGCCAGTTAATTGTGACAGATCAGATGGTTTTCAACGTTGGTTATTGTTCCGCCGCTCTCTAGAGCGTGTTATGCACTTTGCCTTACCAAATCTACAAATCGCCTGAGCATTATGACGGCAAAGGCAACAAAATGAAAACCAACTAATGTCTGTGCTAAACGTTCATAATCTCTTGTTAAGCGCCGAAAGCGCCCAGTCCACGCAAAACTTCGCTCCACTACCCACCTGCGAGGAAGTAAAACAAATCCCTTCTTGGCTTCTGGTAGTTTGACGACTTCCAATTGGATACCTTCTACGGCAGCCTCCTGAGCGGCTTGTTCTCCGGTATACCCTTGATCCACAAAGGCAATTTCCACCGTCTCACCAGTAATTTCTTGCACTTGTTGAGCAAGTTCCTGTACCTGGGAGCGGTCTTGTTCGTTCGCAGGGGTCACTACCAGTCCTAACAAATGTCCCAGAGTATCAACTGCAACATGTACCTTGCTGCCCTTCTTGCGTTTACCACCGTCATACCCAGCTCGTCCTCCACTTTCAGGGGTTGACTGTAGGGTGCGACTGTCGAGAATCACCGCAGTTGGGGTCTCCTTGCGTCCGGCAGCCAACCGCAGTAGTGTTCGGAGGTCGTCTACAATTGCCTCAAATACTCCTGCATCAATCCACCGTTGAGTTTGCTGATAAACTGCTGCCCAAGGCGGAAGGTCATGCGGCATCATGCGCCAAGAGGCACCAGAGCGAACCAGCCAACGCAACCCGTTAAACACTTCCCTGAGACTATGTTCTCGTTGCGGTGCTTCTTCGCTCATCAAAGTAAGATAAGGGGCAACAAATGTCCACTCGTCATCACTGACATCAGTAGGATATGCTTTTCTTTCCATATTCCTACTCTAGCGATCCTAAAAGTTCATAACACCCTCTAGAACACCCTGAAGATCCTCGCGTCAGCTACTATCAAGTATTTGCTAAGAGCGATACTACCCTAGAAACGATGGTTCAAATCGCCGGGCAAAGGTGGCGGATTGAGGAGTGCTTTAAATTTGCTAAAGACCAGCTAGGTTTAGGAGAGTACGAAGTTCGTTCCTGGCATGGTTGGCATCGACACATCACCCTCGTCCTGGCTGCTCAAATATTTCTCACCGTCTTACGACACTCTTGTGAGCCTGCTATTCACTCCTCTACCCCCCCTTTACCTCTAGTAACAACTGGCAGTCTAACTGCGTTCAAAGCGGCACGAGGTTTATTGTCCGACTAAGTATCTGGGAGATGAAGCGGTGGGTATCTCGATTCTTGTTTCCCACATTCTGGTGTCTTGAACACGTTTTGCGTTGGTCTTATTGGCGCAGATCTCATCAAGCTACTGCTCGTTACTACCATTACCAAAAGCGAATTCATTCTTCTATTTATCTACAACTGTAATATTGAGGCATTGCATAATAAAGGTATGAATTGAGGTAAGTTGCGATGCAATGTCCAGAGTGCCAATCAACTCATATTCGGAAGAATGGCATCAAGCGAGGTAAACAGAACCACATTTGTGTTGATTGTGGGCGACAATTCATTGAACACTATGAAACATGCAGAGGTTACAGCGATGAAGTCAAACGGGAATGCTTGAAAATGTATGTGAATGGCATCGGTTTTCGAGGAATTGAACGAGTTAAAGGTGTTCATCATACGACAATCATTCACTGGCTCAAGCAAGTAGGTAACAATCTGCCTGATGCTGATGCCCCAGAAACAGTCCCCCAAGTCGGTGAACTAGATGAACTAGAAACCTTCGTCGGTGCAAAAAAAACAAAATCTGGCTGTGGACAGCAGTAGATCACTTCACTTCAGGGATTTTAGGTTGGGCGTTGGGCGACCATAGTGCTGAAACCTTTGCCCCGCTATGGGCGATCGTTGCCCAATGGCGGTGCTACTTTTATGTTACGGATGGTTGGAGTGTTTATCCAGGTTTTATTCCAGACGGCGATCAAATTGTCAGTAAGACTTATATGACCAGAGTTGAGTCCGAAAATACAAGACTGAGGCACTATCTGGCTCGGCTGCATCGAAAGACACTGTGCTACTCCAAATCAGAAGAAATGCTGAAATATTCAATTCGATTGTTACTGCACTATCTCAAATTCTGGAATGTTCCAGTTCCTCAATAGTTCATATCTCTATTCAGCAACGCCAAAAATTGAACTATGAGGAGCGGAATCCTGCATGAGTCTGCCGTGTTCTAGCTTCAGTTATGCACCGCTGGCAACCAGGGAAGCAGTCACAGCTCAGGGTAAGTTTTTGTACGTCAACGATCGAAAGTTTTTTCTCAAAGGGGTGAGTTACGGTCCTTTTTCTCAAGCAACACACGGCACTCCCTTTCCTGAAAAACAGGTGGTTGAGAAAGACTTTGCCTTGATGGTAGAACTTGGAGCGAACAGTATCCGCACATATACTGTTCCCCCTGTATGGCTGTTGGATTTGGCAGCAGCCTACGGTCTGAGGATAATGGTCGGTATTCCTTGGGCTGAGCATATCTGTTTTTTGAGTTCCTCTGCCGTCCGAGCAGAGATTCGAGGCGCGATCGCTGATGGCGTGCGAGCCTGCCGCGACAGCCCCGCTACATTTGCTTATCTAGTTGGCAATGAGATCCCGCCAGATGTCGTCCGCTGGCATGGAGCTAAGCAAGTTCGAGCTTTCCTAAGAGATTTAGTTTCGGTTGCCAAAGACGGAGATCCAACCGCACTTGTCAGTTATGCTAACTACCCCTGTACTCAATACGGTTCATTTAAGGCTACGCTGTGCTGAGGATAAAGAAAATAGGAGGATTGGTTCGGGAGGGGGTGGCTCGATGTCTTGGCTTTTTTGAGCGAAACTTGGATACAGGTTTTTTTACAACTCTGGGATTGGTACGAGAAACTCGTTCAGGTAACAGAGTGTCTAAAATCTCTACAGTTAACCAACTTAAAAAAAGGGGAGTTCTTGTGATTGCAAGCGTTGAAATTTCGGGATAGCACGACGAATAACTCGCAATGTCCCAGTGAAACTCAGACGCAAAGGAGTGATACCCGCGCTCTTTGCAGCTTGAAACATCAATAACCGCACAGCCCAGTGTCCTAACAACCACCCGTAAACTTCCTGCACAACTTCACGCGGTTTTTGAGAGCGAATATGAGTTTTTCGTCCTGATAAATGTACTTTGAGTTCATCAATAGTATTTTCTACTTCCCAGCGTTGATGATATTCAATCGCCAGTAGTTGAGCCGGAAATTTCTCCAATTCCAATAAGCTGGTAATTAAGCGATATCTTAGTTGTTCCTCTGGGTTGTCGGTATTACCAATTGTGTATTCAATCACTCGGACTTGTATGGGCTGGCAAGCTTTTGAGCGGAATTTAGCAGGTGGATAAATCCAACTCAGATAAGAACCATCCGCCAGTGGTTCTTCGCACAAAAACTTGACATTTGCGGGAATTCTTCCTAAATAATCGCTACCAGTTGTGACAGTTGCTTGCACCATTGCATAAGAATGTAACCCTCTGTCCCACATCAACAACATCCCTGAACTCACGGAGCGTAATAATCTTAATGCCCGCACTCGTTCTCCTATTCGATATGGACACATCAATGCATCAAAGATTAAATGTGTTCCTGCTTCTACCAAAATGACTAATCGCAGTTTGGGAAATGCGGCTTGTGTGCCAGGACGGCTGCTCGGACGACCAAAAACTCTCGCATTTTCATCGCTGTCTGGCAGATCGAAGCAAGTCCGATCAATTACCACAATTCGCAATCCATTGAGAAATGCTCCTTTGGTATCGGTGCTAGCCATTGGTCGCACCAGTTGATGGAACAATTGACTCATCACCCTTGGACTTAATCGTTGTCGGGCTTGCGTTATTGCTGATTTACAAAAAACTCGCCAGTATTTCCCCACTTTCACCCATGCTTCGCTCAGCCCATCAATTAAGTTTTTCAGCACATCTCTCATCGAATCTCGTGACCACAGACTCATCGCAATTACCAAACAAATTACCAATTGTGCTGGTAACGAGCGTTTACGTTGTTCACAAACTTTAGTTTTAGCGATCGCTTGCTCGATCTCCGTGGATGGGATGGCTGCCTCTATCGCTTTGAACACATCACTACTTTGTATTGTAGGAGACAACAATGAGAAATCCTTCAGATGCACTACACTCACTTTCCATTCTTGGGAACAATGCTTAATTTACAACACTTTGAGCCTTAACTGAACCGTAGTGGTTCAAAACCCGCCCCTGTACTGAGTATTTAGATATTGACTTCACTGATTTTTTATCCTTCAACGTCTATCTACACAAGGAAAAAGATTTTCGCAGTTACCTAGCGCGGCTGCACAATCTAGCAGAAGACAAGCCGCTAGTAAGTAGTAGGGCATAATTAAACGTAAGATAGAGAAAAGCCAAAAACTTGCTGATTTTGACCACTCATGCCTGCTCCTTTACGTATCGTTTTGACAGAGTCAGAAGACCGGACGTTGAGTGAACTTCGGGTTGCCAAAACCGTTGCTCAACGTACCCGAGATCGAGCACAAATGCTTCGACTCAATGCTCAAGGATGGGTAGTGCCAGCGATTGCCGAAATTTTTGAGTGCCAAGAGCAGACAGTGCGCGAAACCATCCGCCGTTGGCAGCAGCAAGGGTTAGGTGGATTATGGGATGCTAGTGGACGAGGAGCTAAAGCCAAATGGCAAGAAGCAGACATGGCCTACCTAGAACAATGCCTAGAGCAAGAAGCCAGAACCTATAATAGTCAACAGCTAGCCCAGAAGCTAGAGCAAGAACGACAGGTAAACCTAAGTGCTGACCGGATTCGCCGCATTCTAAAAAAAAGGGCTTTAGTTGGAAGCGGACTCGACACTCGCAACGGGGCAGACAAGATCCTGAGTACAAAGCACTCAAGCAAGCCGACTTAGACACACTCCAACTAGCTGCCTGTGAAGGGTACATTGACCTGAAGTATCTTGACGAATCGGGATGTTGTCTGGAAAGTCCAGTCAGTTATAGTTACTCTCGCATTGGAGAGCAGAAACACCGAAGAGCAGGTCAAATCCTATGGAGACCGCATTAGTATTCTAGGGATATGGCAACCAGAGCAGTCGTTTGACTATGCTCTGGTACAAGGCAGTTTCCACAAGGAACGCTATGTTAAAGTGATGAACGCTCCTTGCCCAAAAGAGTGAGCAGACATTGCTACAAACCGGACGGCTCACAGTCGTGGTGCAAGATAATGGTTCGGCTCATACCAGTCATCTTGCCCGTGAGCACTGGCAGCAGTGGCAGTCGAAAGGGCTATATCTCTTTTTTCTCCCCCAATACAGTTCACATATGAATCTGATTGAAGCGCAGTGGCATCAACTCAAAACCCATGAAATAGCCGGAAGGATTTTTGATAACGAGTATGATTTAGCGAATGCCATGATTGAGGGCATGGAGAATCGAAGTCAACAAGGGGGATGGACACTGGAACGTTTTATGTTTAAATCTGCCTAGCTACTTACTAAGCGAGTTCGGCATCGATTCTATCCGTGAGGGTGTAGAAGGGCAAGCTCAGATCCTCGATCGCAAGCTGGCATCGAGTTTCAAAACTGGAGCAGCAGGCACAATTGTCTTTTCTTGGACAGACGAGTGGTTTACTGGCGGGTTTGCGATTCAAGACTGGGCGTTCGGTTTAGTCGATCGCGATCGGCACAAAAAGCCTGCGTTCTATAGCGTGCAGCAGTATTACAAATCGCTGCTACCACCACAACTACCTGAATACCCCAAAGTCTCGGTGGTTGTCTGTACTTACAATGCCGAACGGACTCTAGACAGTTGCCTCGCCTCGCTAGAGCAGCACAATTACCCTAACTATGAGGTAATTGTGGTTAATGATGGATCTACAGATGGTAGCTGGAAAATTGCTCAAAAATATGACTATATTCGCTTAATTAACCAAGAAAACAAGGGATTAAGTGTCGCTCGTAACGTCGGTATCGCTGCTGCTGAAGGCGAAATTATTGCCTATACTGATTCCGATTGCGTTGCCGACCCAGACTGGTTAATTTACCTGGTAGATAAATTTCTCAGTTCGGGACTTTCAGCCGTTGGTGGTCCCAACTTACCTCCACCAGAAGATGCTTTGATCCCTGCTTGCGTGGCAGTGTCTCCTGGTGGTCCTACCCATGTCTTACTGAACGATGAGGTAGCGGAGCATATTGCTGGCTGTAACATGGCTTTTCGCCGAGAAGCGCTAGTGGAAATTGGCGGTTTCGATCCGTTGTTTCACGCAGCTGGCGATGATGTCGATCTGTGCTGGCGGTTGCAAGACCAAGGCTATACGATCGGCTTTAGTCCCGCGGCGATCGTCTGGCACTTTCGCCGCGGGACTAAAGCCGCTTATTTAAAACAACAGCAAGGCTATGGCAAGGCAGAAGCTCTAGTCTACTTCAAGCACCCCTATCGCTTTAATTTATTGGGACAACCCCGTTGGTTCGGCAGAATTTACGGCGGGCTTTACTCAACTTTCCTCATCGGTCAACCGACGATTTACTCTGGAGTGTTCGGTCGCGGCTTTTTTCAGATGTTGTATCAACCTCCAGCCTCTCTATTTGGCTATCTCCCTCTAACTTTAGAGTGGAACCTAGCGATCGCCCTCTTTGGCACTTTATCGCTGTTATCCGGTCACTTCCCTTGGGTTGCCATCGTTATGCTGTTAATTTCCTGGGGTTGGTCTGTGGCTGCTGCCGTACAAGCACCAATTGACTCCCGTTTTCAGGGCATAAAAGCGCGTTTGTTGGTAGCAACGTTAATTTACTTAGGTCCACTGGTTCGTAGTCTAGAGCGGTATCGCTGGCGGTTTAGAGGACTAACTCAGATGGATGCGATCAAGTGCGATCGCGTCACGCAAAAACCCAAAGTAGTTTGGCACAAGTCTGCTTTTGACTTGTCCTATTGGACGGAAGCAGGAATGGAGAAAGAAAGTTTGCTGCTGGGGGCGATGGAACTGCTTTTATCTCGCAAGTACTTTATCATTCCCGATCACGGTTAGAGCAGTTGGGATTTGGAAGTTTATCGAGGGATCTGGTCGAAGGCTCAGATCAAAGTCTGTACCGAAAATCACGGTAGCGGTAAACGATTGCTGCGGGTACGGTGTGGATTGAAGCTAACGCAGCTCGCTAAAATGATGGCGATCGGCTGTAGCTTACTAGTAGTTGCCGCGATCGCGCTCGGAAGGTTTGAACTGGGGGCGATCGCAATTATCGCGAGTACAATTACTGCCACAACAATTCTGTATCAAAACTTCTGCCTCGGTCGCATCCTCTACTACGTCATGGAGAGCGTGGCACAAAGGCTTTATTTGTTACCGACTTCAAATTTGGGCAATAGGCAATAGTTTAGGTGGTAATGGGTAATGGGTCATTGATAGTCACCCCCTTGTCCCCCTTGTCCCCTTGTCCCCTTGTCTTCCTTGTCTTCCCGACTCCCGTACGGGCGGGTTTCCAAACCCGCCCCTACCAACTCCCGACTCCCGACTCCCAATGATAATATTCCTCGCCCGTAAAACTTTACGCTATCTTCTGCCCTATCGCTTACTATTTTTAGTGGCGATCGCGCAGGTGATTTTGCTGAATGCTTTGGAATTACTCAAACCTTGGCCCCTCAAGCTGATTATCGACAACGTACAAGTCGGCGGTCAGCCGCTACCGTGGGAATTTTTAAAAGGCTTGTCCCGCGAGCAGCTACTTTTGGCGATCTGTATCGGACTGGTGCTGATTTATCTACTTTGGGGTAGTCTGTCACTATTACATAACTACACAACTATTAGCATCGGTCAGCGCATGGTCAACGATCTGCGCGGTGACCTCTACAGCCACTTACAATGCCTTTCTCTAGCTTTTCACAATCGCCAGCAGGTAGGAGACTTACTTTACCGCATCGCTACCGATACCTACGCAATTCAAAGCTTGACGATGAACACTGCGATCCCCATCCTCTCAGCAGTGGTGTTTTTGGTGGGGATGTTTGTCATCATGGTGCAGCTCGATCCGTTACTGACTTTCTTAGCGCTGAGCGTTTGTCCGGCTTTGTTTATCACGCTATCGCTGTTAAATCGCCCGATTAACAAAGCAGCAACTCAATCTCACCAACAAGAGAGCGTGGTTTATTCGCTCGTGCAGCGGAATATCTCTGCTATGCGGATCATCCAGGCGTTTACCAGAGAAGATGAAGAACACAGCAAGTTCATGGCGGCGAGTCGGGAGAGCTTAGCAGTGCGCTTGCGGCTTTACAATCTACAAAGTCTTTACTCTGGGGTAGTAAGTTTAGTTAGCGCCGTGGGTACTGCCTTAGTCGTGTGGGTTGCTGCCAATCAAGTATTGGCTGGTGAATTGACTGTGGGCGAGTTGGTGTTGTTTACCTCTTATCTTGCCTCGCTTTACGACCCAATTAATAGTATTAGTCAAACCTACGGAATGACTCAGTGGGCGCAGGTGGGCGTGATGCGAGTGTTTGAAATTTTGGATATCGAGCGAGATCTGCCAGAGGGAACTAAAACATTCCCTACAGTTGGAGCTAAGGGAGAAATTGTTTGGGATAATGTCAGTTTCGATTATCTGCCCGACCAACCGACGTTGAAACACATTAATTTGCGCGTGCAGGTAGGGAAGAAAGTGGCAATTGTCGGTCCCACGGGAGCGGGAAAATCGACTTTAGTTAGCCTGTTACCTCGCTTTTACGATCCGCAAGTTGGTCGAGTTACGATTGATGGAGTTGACGTACGAGAGTTTCAACTGAAATCCTTGCGCCGTCAGATTGGCATGGTACTTCAGCCGCCGATCGTCTTTCCCCTCAGCTTTCGGGAGAATATCGCCTACGGTCGCCCTGATGCCGCGCTGTCAGAGGTCGTGTCTGCTGCGCGTCTTGCCCGAATTCACGATTTAATTGTCAGTACGCCCCAAGGATACGACACGGTAGTAGGGGAGAGGGGAGCGACTCTTTCAGAAGGGGAAAGACAACGCTTGACGATCGCCCGGGCAATCTTACTAGACGCACCTATTTTAATCTTGGACGAACCCACCTCCTCAGTGGATGCCGAAACTGAAGCACTGATTATGGAAGGGTTAGACCGACTCACAGTCGGACGGACAACCTTAATTATTGCCCACCGACTCTCAACCGTGCGTCAAGCTGATTCGATTGTCGTGTTACGAGCTGGGCAGATTGTCGAACAAGGTACATTTGCCGAATTGATGAGTCGGCGAAGTGCATTTGCGGCGCTCTACCGTACCCAGTTCAGTTTACAGGGGGAGAAATAAATATGTCGCTGCGGATTGCGATCGCTGGTTTGGCTGGGACGTATCCCTTCGGGGGCATGTTTTGGCATTACTTACAATACTTACTCGGATTGCAACGGCTCGGTCACGATGTCCTATATATAGAAGATACGGGGAAATGGTGTTACGACCCGATTGCGAAAACATTTGTTGAGGATGGGTCGAAAAACGCTGGCTTTTTAGCGCGAGAACTAGCCGTTTTAAACGAGAGTTTGAGCGATCGCTGGTTTTTTCGCGATGTAACTGGCAAAACCTACGGTCGTCCTTGGCACGATGTCGTCGAGTTCTGCCGCAGTGCCGACCTGTTACTCCACATTTCTGCTGGGCATTGGATGCGCGAGGAAAACTTTACCAATGCCAAAGTCATATTAATCGATACCGATCCTTTATACACCCAAGCCGGACTGCTGACTGGTTCCCCTGCGGAAGTCGCAGCCCGCGTTGCTTGGTGGCAGGAACATCACGACGTTTTCTTCAGCTTTGGAGAAAATATAGGCGCTACTGATTGTAAAGTTCCCTGCGAATCGTTTGACTGGATACCCACACGCCAACCAATAGTATTAGACTGCTTCGACCGAGCAGCCGTACCAGTCACAGAGCGGCGACCCGTACTAACAACCGTTGCATCGTGGGAACCAAAAGAAAAGGGTCCAATAGTAAATGGCGTTGCTTATACCGGAAAAAGTAGCGAATTCGAGCGCTACATGGATTTACCATCTCACAGTCCGCTACCACTCGAATTAGCTTTAAGTGGTTCTGCCCCAGTCGAGAGGCTGCAAGAATCCGGTTGGATTGTGTGCGATGGCTACGAAGTTTCCCACAACCCTTGGGTCTACCGAGATTATCTCGCTCATTCCTTTGGCGAGTGGAGTATTGCTAAGAACGCTTATGTTGCCAGTCAAAGCGGCTGGTTTTCTTGTCGTACAGCCAGCTACCTTGCCCTTGGCGTACCAGTCATTTTACAAGATACAGGATTTAGCAAAACTATTCCTACTGGGGAAGGGCTATTGACATTTACGACAACAGCTCAAGCAGCAGAGGCAATCGAGCAATTAAAAACCAACCCGCAGCGACACGCCAAAGCCGCCAGAGAAATCGCCCAAGAGTATTTTGACTCGGATAAGGTGCTGACGAATTTGCTCGAAAAAGCAGGGAGTCAGTGAACAGTTATCAGTTATCAGTGAAGAGAGGGAGCGCACGAGCGCACGAGCAGGGAAGCAACAACAGTCAACTACCAACTACCAATTAACTATTAGCAATTAGCAATTAGCAATTAGCAATTAGCAATTAGCAATTAGCAATTAGCAATTAGCAATGACCAAAGTTACCGTGGCACTAACCACATACAATCGATCGCCATTACTCAAACTCAGTTTGGCAAGTGTCCTCGCTCAAGACTATCCAGACTTTCGGGTGATGGTACTCGATAATGCTTCAACTGACGATACTGAAACAGTCGTGCGATCGCTTGCTGAAGACGACGATCGCATCACTTATATTCGTAATGAAACTAATATTGGTGGTCTAGGTAACTGGAACCTCGCTATTGAATTAAATACTAGTCCTTATTTAACAATTTTGAGCGATGATGATTTGATGCTGCCGGGGTTGATCGGCGAATCTGTCCGAGTTTTAGACGAGCATCCGCAAGTCGGGTTTTCATTTGCGATGGTGAGGCTGATCGATGCTGCTGGCAATTCCCTAGACTTACAGCACACGGGAAATATTTCTGGTGGTTTAGTCAAGGGTCTAGATTTTCTCGAACAGACGATTTCCTGGCAAGGTTGTCCGGTTTATACCTCTAGTGGGACTTTAAAACTTTCTAAGCCCAAATATAGCCGAACTTAGCTCTGTGAGAGGCAAATACATCAACATGCTCATTAAGCCAGCGGACCAAACGAAACTCGACTGCGGTGCGGAATGCCTCCAATGCTTCGGCAAAGGTTTGTAAGGGTTTGGTTGCCCAACGTCTGCGGAATCCGCCGGTCAACTGATGCCAAAGGATGAAGGTGTAAGCGATGAACACTAAAACCCAATGACGCTTCATACTCAGAGCATCCCGAACTTGATACTCACTCAAACCCAACCAGCCCTTGGCTTCTCGATAGAAGACCTCCACCCAGTTGCGAGCAGAATATGTTTGAGCTACCCAAGCCGCACTGACTTGGTTGTCAGAGGCATTGGTGAGAAAGTAATCCACCTCCGTCGCTTGCTCGAAACTAGAGGCATTGAGTTGAATCGCCAGCCAGCGAGTGCCTTCGAGCTTCGGAACGTGAACTGGTAACAGCGCCACCCAAACTGTCCGGGGCTGCTCCAGATTGAGTTGCACAGGTGTGAACTGCTCCACTGCCAAGGTTTGAGCAATAGCTTCTAATCCCTGCTTACGAGCAGACTCATCACCTGATGTTTGAGCAGTAACTTGGCGGTTTTTGGCGATTGCTGCCACGTAAGTTAGGTTTCTCGACTCCAACTGCTTGAGAAAAGGCGTGTTATTACCGTAGCCTGCATCAATTACAGTCACACCCGGTCGATAACCGCGCTTCAAGCATTGGTCAACCAAGTCTAGAGCCAGGTCAGGTTTTTTCTGGAAGTTGGGGTCTGCCTTGCCTTGCTCGAATAAACTTGCGTGTTGATAGAGTGCAACATCTAACGGCAGACGTCGCACTCCATCATACAAGTAGGTAGTCAGCAGCACAATACCATTGTCAGTCTTGCCAATCTCCCCAATGTACTGCCGTCCTACCCCATCAGTAGCCGCACCACTTTTGCGATGTCCCGAATCATCTACAATCAATGTGAAACCTTGACTCGGGGTCGTCTGGCGACACTGGTGCATCACCTCCAACCGCCGATTATTTAGCTTGACTTCATCCCAAGGGGCATTGTTGAGAAAATGTCTGAGGCTGTTGTAGGAGCCATCTACTGTATTTGTGACCAGTTGGCTCAGGTTTTTGCGCTGACTCTCACCCAGCAGTCCCCCTAGATAAACACGAAATTCCTGCCGCTGCTTCTGACGCGAAAATACATCATCAAACCGACGACACCAGTTCTCAAAGCACTGCGGCATCGCTGCTGGTACTTGATCTTTCACCTTACGTTGCTCCTGTCGAGACTGACGTAAAACGCAACTCCTACCCGCATTCTAGCTCAATTTGCTCCATCTTTCTTACAAAGTCCCACTAGTCTATTTTTCCGCGCTTCAGCGTTGGCAGTCGTGGGACAGTTTGATAGTCCCCATTCTAAGCATACATTTGACTTGACGACGATCTATCGGCTGGCTGCCAAGTTTGACATCTTCTTTTTAGCCCGAGAACTCGCTCAAGTCCGCCTGCACCCAGGACAGATTACCGAAACAGACTGGCGTTGCGATCGCAACGGACCAATTGGTGTCATTGCTGAAATTACCGATGCTGTCGCTTATCTGCTGCAAAGCGATCGCGCTAGGGATGAGAACTATCGACAATGGCTTGCCGAGCGCTTCCTCGCCCTACACGCACGCCAAAGCGAATACACGCAAATGGCTTTACCCCACATGCAACAAACTTGGGAAGAACGATTGCAATTAGCTACCCAGGAAATTGCTCGGTTAATCCCCCCAGAAGAAGCCTACATTCTCGTTGATGACGGTCAGTGGCAAGGGGAAGCGATCGCCGCTTCCCCAGCAATTCCTTTTCTGGAAAAAGATGGGCAGTACTGGGGCGCACCACCAGATGACGCAACGGCAATTCAAGAACTGGAACGGTGGCAAAGCAAAGGAGTGCAGTTTATAGTATTTGGCTGGTCGGCGTTTTGGTGGCTCGATTACTATTCTGGACTGGAACGTTACTTGCGCTCCCGTTGCTGCTGCGTGATGAAAAATACCCGCCTTGTTGTGTATGAGCTTCAACCATGAAAATTTCTTCTCCGACTCCCGTACGGGCGGGTTTCCAAACCCGCCCGTACCGACTCCCGACTCCCGATCGCGCCAGTTGCCTGCGAATCGTCGTCCTCGGTTACATCGTGCGTGGACCTTTGGGTGGAATGTCTTGGCATCCTTTGCAATACCTAATGGGGCTAGCAAATTTGGGTCACGATGTTTATTTCATCGAAGATAGCGATGATTATCCCTCTTGCTACGACCCGACGCGCGGTTATATGGATATCGATCCTACTTATGGCTTGACATATGCTGCGAGTATCTTCGAGCGAGTCGGTTTGGGCGATCGCTGGGCGTATTATGATGCCCATACAAGTTCGTGGTTGGGTGCTTGTGCTGACTGGATTGAGGAAATTTGCACTACTGCCGATCTGTTACTCAATTTAGATGGAGTTAACCCACTGCGCCCTTGGCTGCTACAAATTCCCGCCCGTGCCTTAATTGAGGGGGATTCAGTCTTTACCCAAATTCGCCATCTCACCGATGCTTATGCCTACGAACAAGCGCGACAGCACACAACTTTCTTTTCTTGTGCGGAAAATATCGGTCAGAGCAAATGTACTGTCCCCGATGATGGGTTTCCCTGGCAACCCACGCGTCAACCGATCGTTCTCGATGCCTGGTCGGTAAAACCCTTAGCAGATGCCGCAGCCAAATTTACGACAGTCATGCAATGGGAAAGTTATCCAGCGCGAGAATACAAAGGTATTCGCTATGGCTTAAAGGCAGATGCTTTTCCCCCTTACATAGATTTGCCAAAGCAGATAGGATCGATCTTGGAGCTAGCAGTAAGTGGAGGTAATACACCCACCGAGCTACTGGCAACTAAAGGCTGGAGAGTGCGAGAGCCGCCAACGCAAACACCCTGGACTTATCAGGAATACATTCAACAATCGAAGGCAGAGTTTAGTATAACCAAGGATGCTTTTGCCGTGACTTACAGTGGTGTGTTTAGCGAACGCAGCGCTTGCTATCTCGCTAGCGGTCGTCCTGTGGTGATTCAAGACACGGGTTTTTCCAATTGGTTACCTACTGGTGCAGGCGCGATCGCATTTAGTAACTTAGAGGAGGCGATCGCGGGGATTGAAGCAGTTAACAGCCGCTACGAATTTCACTGCCAAGCAGCAAGAGCGATCGCCCAAGAATATTTCGATGCCCGTCACGTTCTGCCACCTTTACTTGAAGCCGCCATGAGTGAAGTCGTAAGAGGATAGGGAAAGAGGATAAGGGGGACAAGGGAGACACAGAAGACAAGGAAAAAGTCAGAAGCCATTTTTCTTCCCCTACTCCCTGATAACTGATAACTGATAACTGACAACTGACAACTGGTCAATCGTGAGCAGAAAACAGGGACACAAATTTCGTTCTGGTATGAAATGGCTAGCTTGGTCGGCGACTCTAGCCGGAATTTGCTTAGCTAGCGGGCTGGGTTACTTCTTAGTTTTCAATTCTACTGCCCAACCAGTGACCGTACAAACGATAGCTGTAGAAACAGGAACCGTAGAAAATACAATTGATGAAAGCGGTACTGTGAAACTTCAGGGACAACGAACGATCAAGTCGCCCACTGAAGGCGCTGTCGATCGCGTGCTAGTACAGCCGGGAAATCAAGTGAAAGCCGGTCAGGTACTCGTCATTCTCCGCTATCCCGAGCGCCAAACTGCTTTAGCCAACCAGCAATTGAAAATACTAGAGGCGCAAGCGACTTTGGTACGCAATCGCCAAAAAATCTTGGAGGCTCAGGAACAGTTAATTGCCGATGAAAAAATTCGTAAAAAACTAGACGCTTTGGCACAGGAAGGAGCCGTGGCGCAACAACAAGTCCAAGAGCTAGAGGATAAAGTGCGGCAAAATGAAGCTGACATCCGCAACGCTCAGTTAGAGGCTCAGAATGCGACAATCCAACTTCAGATCGAGCAACTTCAGCGTCAAAGCATTCAGCAAAAACTCCAAGATACATTAGTGCGATCCCCCCTAGATGGCACGATTTTGGGGGTCAGCGTCAAAAATGGTGATGGAGTTGAGTTACGTACCGATCTACTGACAGTTGGCGATCCGGCACAAGTGAAAATCAAGCTTTTGCTCTTTCCCCTAAACGCCGCCCAAGTCAGAGTCAATCAAGTGGCTCGCGTCAGCGCGATCGCTTCTAACGCCAAAACGTTTACTGGTAAAATCCAAAGTGTATATCCCCAAGCTGTTACTCCCGAAGAAAGTCAAAAACAAAGCGGTCGTAGTAGTAATGGCAACCAATCAAATCAACCTAGAGTACCCGCAACTGTCAAACTCGATACGCCAACGCGATCGCTCATTCCTGGCAGCGGCGTAAACGTTGAAATCGTACTAAAGCAGCGGCACAATGTCCTAGTCTTGAATTCAGAAGTCATTCAACGCACCGAACAGCGTCCTTTTGTTTGGGTAAAAGATAGTCAAAATAAAGCACAGAAACGATATCTTAAATTAGGTTTAGAAGGATTACTCACCGCCGAAGTTGCCACTGGATTGAACTTTGGCGAAAAAGTCATTTTACCCCCTGCCGAAGCCACCCTGACCCCAGGAACGCCAGTTATCACTCAGCAGTGACCAGTTGTTAATTATCAGTTATTAACCCTGTTGTGTCACTCTAGGAGAGGCTAATCTCTGAAAGGTTTTCGACGCTTCGCTTTCAACTTTTTGGCTATAAATTTTGGTTACTGTTAGAAAATAAAGCTTCTAGCTTTGAGCCAATCAAGGTTACAGTCAGGAGCTTCAATTTTTACTGTCCGAGAGTGACACAACAGGGTTAAGGAGCAGGGAGCTGAGGAAGCTGAGGAAGCTGAGGAAGCTGAGGAGATTCAACAATTTCCGACTTACGACTTACGACTTACAACTTATCCAATGAGCCTTTCACCAGTCGAACTGCTAGTTCTCACCTTTCATTCTTTGCGCAGCAATCCCCTGCGTTCTGCTTTGACGGCGTTAGGGGTATTTATGGGTGTGGCTGCGGTCAGTGCTACGCTTCAAGTTGGTAGTATCAGCCGGATTGTTATTGCCCAACGATTAGCAGAAAGAGACGCGCCTCAGATTATGGTAGGACTCAATTGGCAAGCAGGCAGCAACTTGAGCGCTCAAATGAGCCTAGCAGATTTAGAATTTTTCCGCCAACGGCTCTCTGGTTTACGGGCGAGTAGTGGCGCAGCTTGGGTGGGTTCGGCAGAAACTATATTTCAAACTGAAGAAGCTAGTCCCCAGATGATGGCAGTGACCCCAGATTTTTTACTCACCTTGGGTAGACCGTTGGAAGCAGGACGGTTCTTTACTGGTGCTGATTTCGCTAACTACCGACCTGTGGTTGCGATCGATCGCTTTCTGGCGGATAAGTTATTTAAAGATGGTCAAGCAGTCGGACAACGCCTTTATGCTAACGATCGACCCTACGTAGTAGTGGGAGTCGTACCAACTAAAATGCAGGAAAACGCAACACCTGAAGGACAATTGTTAGTACCGCTACCAGTTTATAGTTCTCTTACAGGTAGCCGTGCTATCGATACGATTCAGCTTCGTCCTCGCCGGATTGAAGACCTTGAAGCTTTTGGCAATCGAGTTCAGCAACTCTTAGCACAACGTTTTCCAGGGCGAAGTTATTGGGCTTGGAACAATGTAGAAGATATCATTCAACAACAAAAAATTATGCAGCTAGCCTCCCAAGCGCTAACTGTAATGGGTGCTATTTCCCTGCTGGTAGGAGGTGTGGGTATTGCCAATATTACGATCGCTTCAGTGATAGAACGCACTCCAGAAATTGGTTTGCGTCGGGCTTTGGGAGCAACTCAGCAAGATATTATGGCGCAATTTATTTTAGAAGTTGCACTTTTAAGTTTAATCGGCGGGACGATCGCCCTAGGGACGGTGCATGGAATTGCTGTTGCAGTCGCCGATACATTTAACTTACCCTACCAATTTGAACCCAGTACGGCAAGTCTAGCGCTAGCTTCAGCTTTACTAGTCGGTATGGGTGCTGGTTTTATTCCTGCTCTCCGTGCCAGCCAACTCGATCCGGTCAAAGCTTTGCGCTCGGAATAAGCATCAACAAAAGTTTTGTAGAGACGTTGCATGTAACGTCTCTACACTGATAACTGACTGATAACTGTTAATCGGGAATAATGATATTTTCTAAATCTTGCGCTGCTGCTGGATATTGTGGATTCATTGCTTCTAGCGTATCGGCGATCGCCCGAGCAATAACTAAGTTTCTATACCACTTCTTATTTGCCGGAACGACATACCAAGGCGCATACTCTGTAGAGCAATAATTAATTGCATCTTCATAAGCTTGTTGGTAATCATCCCATAATTTGCGTTCATTGACATCGTTAATAGAAAATTTCCATCGCTTATCTGGATCTTCCAGCCGCTTTTCCAATCTCCGTTTTTGTTCGTCTTTAGAAATATGTAGAAAAAACTTAATAATACTGATATTATTTAAAATCAGCATTTGTTCAAATTCATTAATGCTGTGATATCTTTTCTGCCATACTGCTTCCGGGACGAGTTGTTTAACGCGCACGATTAGTACATCTTCATAGTGAGAACGATTAAAGATATTAATCATGCCTCTTTGCGGTGTCCGCTGATGGTATCGCCACAAAAAATCATGGCTCAATTCTTCTTGGCTGGGATTTTTAAAAGACCAAACTCGACAACCTTGAGGATTAATCCCTTGAAAAACATGTTTAATTGTGCCGTCTTTACCACCAGTATCCATTGCTTGCAATACGATGAGCAGACTGCGCTGCTGCTCGGCGTATAGGCGTTCTTGTAATAGACTTAGGCGATCGCAATAATACTCTAATTCTGCCTCTATCTCTTTCTTGCTCTGATAGCTTTCACAAGTATCTGGGTCGATTTGACTTAATTGAATTGGTTCGTTGGGAGTGACGCGATAGCGGGGATAGTCGGGTTTTGGTGGTAACTCGTCTGCTACAACTGTCTCTGGAGACATAACGCGAGCAACTTTTGCTGTCTCTTTAGCTGTAGTTTTGTCAATATGAGCAGCAGATTTTTTTGCCGATTTTGAGTTTGCCATAGTAACACTATCGCCAAGCTTTATCGAACTTATTTTTCGATTTTATGGCAAGAATCACAGCAGTGTTTCTCTCAAAAGATAGACTCATGCGTTTTATTGCGTTCTTACTTGAACCAAAATTTTTGCATCTGCTCGTGCGATCGTGCGCTCCCTAGTATGATTAACGACTACAGCTTTGAATAACGCATAATTGTTACAGGAACACCGATTTTCGCTGCCAAGTCAGACAAAGCAAACTTAAATTTGAGCGATCGCGGTAATTCTTTCCATGTAACTGCAACAAAACCAAAGCGAGTATAAAATTCTGCTAGTTTACGCCCCAAGCATTCTAAATAAAGCGGCTGAGTTGCTTGTTCAATTAAATATTCCACCAAGTATGTTCCCAAACCTTTACCCCGCCAGTTAGAGGCAACCACTAAACTACCCAATTCTTGCGCCCCAGCAAAAGCCCGTAACTGCCCGCAAGCAACTACTCGTCCGTTGCATTCAACGACTGAAAATTGTTGCCAGCGTAACTGCGTCGGGTCGAGTTTTGCCGATAGCACCAACTTCCGAATCGCCCAAGTATCCTTAGCATTGGCGGGGCGAAGATTGCATCCCGATGGTAGAGTAGACATTCGGTTGAAGTCTAAATTTTCAAAATTAGATGACAACTACATTTTTACAACTAAACCAACAGCACGACGAACGTATGCTTGATACGACTCATTTGTAGGTGGAAATACCAATCCATAAAGCATGATCCCGCTAATGAGGTCGAAGACAAGATCGGCATCTATATCTGTGGCAATTTCCTGTCTGCTTTTTGCTTGTGCGATGACAGCAGCAAAGGCTTGGCGACGGGGTTGGAGATATTTCGCCCAATAAACTTGAGCAAACTGGGGATTGTTAGATGCTGTACTGATAATTAAAGCCACAATTTGCCGTCCCAGAGGATCTAAGGTCATCTGGGTAGCACTGGCAATAATTAAATCGATATCGCTCCAAAAGTTTTTCGTATCTGGAATTTCTACGTCTTCTCTACGGCTTTCGATCGCATCTGCCACCAGTTCTTCTTTTGAATTGTAGCGTCGGTAAATCGTGGTTTTTCCCACTCCTGCACGGCTAGCGATCGCCTCTATACTCATGCGATCGTAACCTACCTCGGCTAAGAGTTCCAAGGTGGCTCTATGAATAGCGCGATCGGCTTCTACACTACGCGGTCTTCCAGGCTGATTTTTAATTTTTGCATTCATTATTGGTTCATTGCTCTTGGATCGTCATCTGGTGGTATCATCCGCTACCGCTACGCAAATATAAGCGGCGTGTCTTAACGATGCATCCACCATTGTGATGTTCTTCGTTTAAATCTG
Source organism: Chroococcidiopsis sp. SAG 2025 (assembly GCF_032860985.1). Taxonomy (GTDB): domain Bacteria; phylum Cyanobacteriota; class Cyanobacteriia; order Cyanobacteriales; family Chroococcidiopsidaceae; genus Chroococcidiopsis. The sequence continues at coordinate 2,034,903 of NZ_JAOCNC010000001.1, read as the reverse complement.
CGATCGCGTTGTGGCGATCGATGGATGTAGTACCCGTAATCTTCAAACCATCAGCTCTCTAAATCAAATGGGATGACTGTTGCTACTGGCGAGGATTAAATTAAGGAACGACTTCTAGTCTACCGAAAGGAGGAAATTTAGTTAACAACTGAGTAACTTGAAAACCCTCTATCCACAGAACGATCTAGCAGATGAGTTAGTTGGAGTACTGTAAATGCTAAATCGTATAGAGATTGTATCCGATGAAACTGACATATTTGAAGCAACAGGTTTCGACTTTGGGACGTTTTCTGGCAACAATGCTATTTTTTCTGTCTGCGATCGGCTTCGTATGGCACTTTGCCTTGTTCTCAAACCCTGTAGCAATGGCTAGTCCCGCGCCGATTTCAGTCGCAGCGGCAGATGTGGGCGATCGAACTAAAGAGGCAGCTGATGATGTTGCTAAAGGCTCTAAGAATTTGATCCGAGACACGGCAGACAAAGTTGAGCGAGCTGCCAACAAAAATGCTGCTAAAGTCGATCGAGCCGATGACGAGGGTAGTGGCGTTGAGCGCAAAGCCAAGCGAGATCGGGATCGGATCGAGCAAAGAGCTGAGGAAGATGCAGCTCGGACTGAAAAAGCAGTAGATAAAAACATGAACGCTGTCAAGCGTGCTGTTGATAATATCAAAGACGCTTTTAGCAATTAGAGCAGCAATTTGCTCGGTTAGTTGGGATATCGGTGGAGATATGAGGCAAAGGATTTACATTTCCTCATAGTTTGCACGTAGAAGCCTAAGTCAGAAAGCCTAAGTCAGAAAGCCTAAGTCAGAAAGATAATTTCTTGACTTAGGCTTTTTCTTTGGAATGACGAGGGACGAGCGCTAAGTATCGAGACCGAGCGTTTGCATGAGGTAAGTACGATCGTTGTATATGATGAAATTTACTGAAGCTTAAGGATTGGTTAACCATACTAGCTCTCGAATTACAGTGTTAATCTCAAATGATGGTGTTATGTAACATCGCTTTTCCATATTCGCAAATTATGCCAACAGTTCAAAAAATTGAGTATTAGTTGTAGATAAGCTAAACTAGATTTGTAAGGAAATACAGTTTAGCAATGCTTGATACATCCAACGTGTTTTTAACAGGTGTTGCATTAGAAGCGCTCTCCCAATGGAGCAGTAGATTGAAAGCGTTTCAGCAAAAACGGAAAAGCACTTCGCTCGTTCTGAAGCACGTCTTGCAGCGTATGACTATATCCAGGCACTACTAAGCCCAGTTGAGCGGAAGAATGGATGGCAAATGGCAGAACAGGTAGGGTATAGCAATCCCTATCGCTTCCAACATTTACTAGGACGGGCGCAGTGGAACGCGGACGCAGTGTGTGCAGAAATTAGAAAGTATGCAGTGGAGCATTTGAAGAGTGAAACAGATATTTTGGCAATTGATGAAACAGGTTTTCTGAAGCAAGGAGAGCAGTCAGTAGGCGTACAGGTGCAGTATTATGGCACAACTGGACATTTGGAGAATTGCCAGGTAGGTGTGTTCATGTCCTACATTAGCGACAAAGGACATACGTTGATCGATCGCCGTTTGTATCTACCGCGCACATGGAGTGAAGATCAAAGCAAACGTAAGAAGGGAGCAGTTCCAAAATCAATCACATTTGCGACTAAACCTCAACTAGCACAACAGATGTTGGAATCAGCTTTTAAAGACGGAATACGTCCCGCCTGGTTTGTTGCTGATGAGGTTTATGGCAACGATGGTTCATTGTGGTGGTGGCTGGAAAAGACTGCTAAACAACCGTATATACGGTCAGCAAGAAGCAGCCTGTAGTTATTGGCTGGCAACGTTATCAAGCCCAAGAACTGTTACCTCAGCCGGACAGCCAGCTGTGGCAACGTCTTAGCTGTGGAGCTGGCAGTAAGGGAGAAAGATACTATGACTGGGCGAAAGTGCCAGTTAATTGTGACAGATCAGATGGTTTTCAACGTTGGTTATTGTTCCGCCGCTCTCTAGAACACCCTGAAGATCCTCGCGTCAGCTACTATCAAGTATTTGCTAAGAGCGATACTACCCTAGAAACGATGGTTCAAATCGCCGGGCAAAGGTGGCGGATTGAGGAGTGCTTTAAATTTGCTAAAGACCAGCTAGGTTTAGGAGAGTACGAAGTTCGTTCCTGGCATGGTTGGCATCGACACATCACCCTCGTCCTGGCTGCTCAAAATATTTCTCACCGTCTTACGACACTCTTGTGAGCCTGCTATTCACTCCTCTACCCCCTTTACCTCTAGTAACAACTGGCAGTCTAACTGCGTTCAAAGCGGCACGAGGTTTATTGTCCGACTAAGTATCTGGGAGATGAAGCGGTGGGTATCTCGATTCTTGTTTCCCACATTCTGGTGTCTTGAACACGTTTTGCGTTGGTCTTATTGGCGCAGATCTCATCAAGCTACTGCTCGTTACTACCATTACATTACCAAAAGCGAATTCATTCTTCTATTTATCTACAACTGTAATATTGAGGCATTGCATAATAAAGGTATGAATTGAGGTAAGTTGCGATGCAATGTCCAGAGTGCCAATCAACTCATATTCGGAAGAATGGCATCAAGCGAGGTAAACAGAACCACATTTGTGTTGATTGTGGGCGACAATTCATTGAACACTATGAAACATGCAGAGGTTACAGCGATGAAGTCAAACGGGAATGCTTGAAAATGTATGTGAATGGCATCGGTTTTCGAGGAATTGAACGAGTTAAAGGTGTTCATCATACGACAATCATTCACTGGCTCAAGCAAGTAGGTAACAATCTGCCTGATGCTGATGCCCCAGAAACAGTCCCCAAGTCGGTGAACTAGATGAACTAGAAACCTTCGTCGGTGCAAAAAAAAAAATCTGGCTGTGGACAGCAGTAGATCACTTCACTTCAGGGATTTTAGGTTGGGCGTTGGGCGACCATAGTGCTGAAACCTTTGCCCCGCTATGGGCGATCGTTGCCCAATGGCGGTGCTACTTTATGTTACGGATGGTTGGAGTGTTTATCCAGGTTTTATTCCAGACGGCGATCAAATTGTCAGTAAGACTTATATGACCAGAGTTGAGTCCGAAAATACAAGACTGAGGCACTATCTGGCTCGGCTGCATCGAAAGACACTGTGCTACTCCAAATCAGAAGAAATGCTGAAATATTCAATTCGATTGTTACTGCACTATCTCAAATTCTGGAATGTTCCAGTTCCTCAATAGTTCATATCTCTATTCAGCAACGCCAAAATTGACACTAGCCAATTAGTCGGTATGGGAGTAATGTAGTTGACGAACATCTGAATCAAGCTAAGCAAATACCAGCAGTTGCTGGTAATTCTCACATGACTATTGGTTCGCACAACCAATGGTAAATTATATGGCAAGTTATAAGTTATACAAGTTATAAAAAATATGACATTTCTCTGGCAGTGGCTTGGCGTATCTGGTATGTCGTTCGGTGCGATCGTTTTTGAATTGGCGCTCATAATGCGAAAAATCAGCGCTGGCAGATTTTATACACGCTCAACTTTTTCGTTTGCGCGATCGCTGCTGGACTGTATTTAATTATGGCTCTCGGTCAAGGAGTAGACTTTATTAACGGTCGTCCCATTTTTTGGGTCAGATATGTTTCTTGGTTTATTTCCACACCTTTATTGCTATTAATTCTCATATCTTGGTAAAACTAGCATCACAACTACAGCTAGTTTAGTGGGAGCAAAATGCTTATACAATTGCTGCTGGTTTTGTTGCTACTATTTCACCCTATCCAGTTAATTATATTTGGTATATTGTCAGTTGTGCAGCTTACTGTGCTACTGTATATCTTCTCCTTCATCAATATCGCCCACAAGTAGAACGTACCTTCCCTAGAGTTGTTCCAGCTTTCCACAAATTGCTAAAAGTCCACTTAACAATATGGACATTTTACCCGATTATCTGGATTCTTAGTCCCGCAGGTTTGAATTTCTTAAATATTAGCGTGGAAACAATGTTTGTTACTCTCCTCGATATAGCTTCCAAGGTAGGTTTTGGTTTTCTTTCATTACAAACTATGAGTGAGATAGAAAAAGCTAGGCAGAAAGCAAAAACAGCATCTTCTTTAGTTGTATTTCGTTAATTTGTAGCAAAAAAAAATATATAGCGCTTCTACTCTTCGTCCCAAGTTCGCAACTGAATATAAATTAAAACTAGCGCTACCAATAACAAAACTGTAGATGCAGCCGCAGCGTAACCGAAATCAAATTGCCCAAAAGCTTCTTGATAAATGTAATAAACTAAAATATTAGTAGAATTTAAAGGTCCTCCACCAGTCACGACATAAATTTGCTCGAAACCCCGCAAAGTAAAAATTGCCGTTGTAATCGTAGCAAAGATTAATGTCGGTCTCAATCCTGGTAGAGTGATGTACCAAAATTGCTGCCAAGCATTTGCTCCATCTAATTCTGCCGCTTCATAACGACTAGAAGGAATTGCTTGCAATCCAGCTAGAAATACCACCATATTGAAGCCTAGCTGCTTCCAAATACTCAATAAAATGATGACTGGCATTGCCCAAATATTACTACCTAGCCAGGGAATCGGAGAAATTCCAATTGCATTCAACCATGTATTGACTGGTCCATCGGTTTGAAATAGCCAGCGAAATCCTAACCCAGCAGCGACAATAGACACAATTGAAGGGAGAAAATAGGCGCTGCGTAATAATCCTTGCCAAGCTATAGTGCGGTTTAATAGTGCTGCCAAACCCAAAGGAATCACTAGGCTGGGAATTACTGTAGCAATGGTAAAATAGCAAGTATTACTAAGAACTTGCCAAAAATCAGGATTGAGAATTAGTCGTAAGTAATTGTTAAACCCCACCCAGCGTATGCCAGCAGCGGTAAAACTTCCGGTAGTGAAGCTAAGGTAAAACAGATAAGCAATGGGAAATATTAAAAATATTCCTAGCATGAGCAGCGCTGGTGTTAGAAAAATCCATGCTGCGATCGCATCGTTATCTAGCAGTTGCTTGCGAGAACGCTCAAAAGCCATACTTTGTATTTTAACTTTGTAGGGCTATTTTACTAATTAAAGGGAGCAGTTAGTCAGTGACCAGTGACTCCTGACCAGTGACCAATCACTACACCCCTACACTCTACACCCTTTCTTCACTGATAACTGTTCCTAGCAATTTTTAGCGCCGGAGTGAGGCGATCGCCGGTCGAATGATGGATAATGACTGAGTCAACACCTTGCTCGATAAAATGCTGTATGACGATCCCAGCAACCACCACCTCTACTGCCAGCTTAATTTCTCCGGTCGATCCCACTGATATATGGATACCAGGAGAACCAATTAAACTAGGTATACTTGCTTCGGGAAATGGCAGTAACTTTGAAGCTGTAGCAGAGGCGATCGCCCAAGGTAGACTTAATGCTAAAGTTCAAGTTTTAATTTACAACAACCCAGAAGCGAAAGTCGCAGTTCGAGCTGCAAATCGTGACGTACCTGCCGTTTTGCTCAATCATCGTCATTTTCCCAGCCGTGAAGATCTAGATCGTCAAATTGTTCAAACTTTACATCAATATGACGTATCATGGGTTATAATGGCAGGCTGGATGCGAATCGTCACGCCAGTACTCATCAATGCTTTTGTCGAACGAATTATTAACATCCATCCCAGTTTATTACCCAGCTTTCGCGGCATTCAAGCAGTAGAACAAGCCCTCGCTGCTGGTGTAAAAATCACAGGTTGTACGGTACACATAGTCGTTCCCGAAGTCGATAGCGGGCGCATTTTGCTTCAAGCAGCCGTACCCGTCTTACCTGACGACACCCCCCAAACTCTACACCAACGAATTCACCAGCAAGAATATCGAATTTTACCCGCCGCGATCGCTCTTGCTGCAAGACAGTGAGCAGTTGTCAGTGTAGAGACGTTACATGTAACGTCTCTACAAAGATATCAGTTGTCAGTCAACCGTCAACTAATGAAGATTAAACATCGTGCAAATTTTGCACGCCACTCAATCTTTCCTACTCCCTACTCCCTACTCCCTCCACATCACCCGTAGGATTCAATCGGTTCGCTACCGTCAGGAGCAGGTGGCACAAATTTTTTCCAACCGAGTAACTGAAAGCCAACGTACCATAAATAAAGCGGATTGAGCAGGATATAGCGCCGCCACAAGCGTCTGGGTTCTTGTAGCAGACGAAATAACCACTCCAATCCCAAATCTTGCATTGTTTGCGGTGCTGGCGCTAGCCTACCAGCGTGAAAATCGAAGGCAGCACCCACAGCTAAGATGGGAATACCTAGCATTTGGCGATATTCGTAAGCCCAAACTTCTTGTCGAGGACAACCAAGACCAAGAAGTACGGTACTAGCTCCAGAGGCTTTAATCCGAGCCACTAACTCTTTCCGTTCCTCTGAAGAGAGACGGCGAAATTTAGAAGGCTCCATGCCCGCAATTTGAAGCTGAGGAAAGCGTTGCTGCAACTGACAAGCGAATTGCTGTAATACTTCTATTTGGCTGCCATAGAGATAGACACTTAGCCCTTTTTCAGCAAAAGCTTGAGCGATTCTGAGCGTCAGCTTAGGACCGCAGACGCGATCGGGTAATCCTTGCCTGTGCAGCCACCACAACGCCCAGCGCACGGGTTGTCCGTCAGGAACTACGAGATCCATACCGTTTAATCGGCGGGCGTGAATGGGGTCTAAAAATCCTGTCATCACGCCATGAACGGCTAACGCGCTGACCGCATAGGGAACTCTCTTTTCAGCCGCAACAACAACTTTGTTGACAGCAAATTCGTAATCTATAGCGTGGATGTTAATCCCTAAGATGGAGTGTTTGCCTCGATTAATCACTGTACTTTAACCACCTTTCACAGTTTTGGGTGTAAATCTCCCGCAAAATGTGCGGTACGTCATATTTAATCGACCAATTTGGATACTTGGCTTTAAACTTCGATAAATCGCTGATGTACCAGACGTGATCGCCACTACGATTTTCATCGGTGTAAGAGTAGTTCAACTCCTTGCCAGCAATTTGTTCGCAATAAGCGATCGCCTCTAGCATTGAGCAATTGCTTTCTCTACCACTACCAATGTTGTAAACTTCAGCGATCCCAGGATTGAGATAGAACTCGTAAAATGCAGCAATCAAGTCTGAGGAGTGAATGTTATCGCGGACTTGTTTGCCTTGATAACCATAAATCGTGTAGGGATCGCCAGTCACAGTACATTTCATTAAGTAAGCGAGAAAGCCGTGTAATTTTGTTCCCGAATGGCTGGGTCCGGTCAAACAGCCACCCCGAAAGCAAACAGTAGGAATGCCAAAGTAATGACCGTATTCTTGTACTAATACGTCGGCTACAACCTTAGAAGCTCCAAATAGAGAGTGCTTGCTGCGATCGATACTCATATCTTCAGAGATCCCCAAAGCATACTGATGAGCGGGATCGATCTCCCAGCGGCGGTCTAACTCAACTAAGGGTAAAAAGTTGGGTAAGTCTCCGTAGACTTTGTTAGTGGAAGTGAAGATAAATGGGGTGTCTGGGCAATGTTGGCGCGTTGCTTGTAACAAGTTCAACGTACCGTTGGCATTGACCGAGAAATCGGAGAATGGATCGCGTGCAGCCCAGTCGTGAGATGGCTGGGCTGCGGTATGAATGACAAGGGCAATGTCTTGTTTGTAGTACTGAAAAATGACATCCAGGCGATCGCTATCTCGGATATCTACATCGTAGTGAGTGTACTCTCTAATCTGAGATTGTAAACGCCTAAGATTCCATTTTGTGGAAGCTTCCTCTCCAAAAAAAAAGCTACGCATATCGTTATCGATCCCGACGACATGCATACCGAGAGCGCTAAAAAAACGTACTGCTTCCGAACCAATGAGACCAGCAGAGCCAGTAACGATCGCAACACTCATGGCTTATTCTCAAGCTTTTTGTAATTTTTTCTATGCATTGTTTTAGTATGCATTCCAGAGTTGCAATGACTGCCGGTGCTTTTGACAATACATGCGAACATCACGATCTATACTTGACCAGCCTAGAGCCGGCGCATGTGCTAATACTCAGGCGATCGCGAATCAAAAATTTGTCTGACATTCGCTCGATTGCCTGCACCTCTGCCGCGAGAATCTTCAGACTGAAAATCTGCAATCTCTCGCTGACAATTTTGCAATACTCTGGATTTAAATTTGGTGTTCTACCACACAGGAGCCTGCCAGCTACCGTAGATGGAAACTCCTCAAGATTTCAGCTGCTCTAGGAATTGTTAGAACTGCTTTTTTTCTTCGTCTCTCGGTCTAGATTGCCGTACCTGAGTCCGTAATCGTTAATAGACCAACAAACAATTGGAATCTGCCGCAGCTACGATACGAAAGGCGATTTTAATGCAGCCAGAGTTAATATAGTATTACAATTGTAGATAAGCTAAACTAGATTTGTAAGGAAATACAGTTTAGCAATGCTTGATACATCCAACGTGTTTTTAACAGGTGTTGCATTAGAAGCGCTCTCCCAATGGAGCAGTAGATTGAAAGCGTTTCAGCAAAAACTGGGAAAGCACTTCGCTCGTTCTGAAGCACGTCTTGCAGCGTATGACTATATCCAGGCACTACTAAGCCCAGTTGAGCGGAAGAATGGATGGCAAATGGCAGAACAGGTAGGGTATAGCAATCCCTATCGCTTCCAACATTTACTAGGACGGGCGCAGTGGAACGCGGACGCAGTGTGTGCAGAAATTAGAAAGTATGCAGTGGAGCATTTGAAGAGTGAAACAGATATTTTGGCAATTGATGAAACAGGTTTTCTGAAGCAAGGAGAGCAGTCAGTAGGCGTACAGGTGCAGTATTATGGCACAACTGGACATTTGGAGAATTGCCAGGTAGGTGTGTTCATGTCCTACATTAGCGACAAAGGACATACGTTGATCGATCGCCGTTTGTATCTACCGCGCACATGGAGTGAAGATCAAAGCAAACGTAAGAAGGGAGCAGTTCCAAAATCAATCACATTTGCGACTAAACCTCAACTAGCACAACAGATGTTGGAATCAGCTTTTAAAGACGGAATACGTCCCGCCTGGTTTGTTGCTGATGAGGTTTATGGCAACGATGGTTCATTGTGGTGGTGGCTGGAAAAGACTGCTAAACAACCGTATATACTCACGGTCAGCAAGAAGCAGCCTGTAGTTATTGGCTGGCAACGTTATCAAGCCCAAGAACTGTTACCTCAGCCGGACAGCCAGCTGTGGCAACGTCTTAGCTGTGGAGCTGGCAGTAAGGGAGAAAGATACTATGACTGGGCGAAAGTGCCAGTTAATTGTGACAGATCAGATGGTTTTCAACGTTGGTTATTGTTCCGCCGCTCTCTAGAACACCCTGAAGATCCTCGCGTCAGCTACTATCAAGTATTTGCTAAGAGCGATACTACCCTAGAAACGATGGTTCAAATCGCCGGGCAAAGGTGGCGGATTGAGGAGTGCTTTAAATTTGCTAAAGACCAGCTAGGTTTAGGAGAGTACGAAGTTCGTTCCTGGCATGGTTGGCATCGACACATCACCCTCGTCCTGGCTGCTCAAATATTTCTCACCGTCTTACGACACTCTTGTGAGCCTGCTATTCACTCCTCTACCCCCCCTTTACCTCTAGTAACAACTGGCAGTCTAACTGCGTTCAAAGCGGCACGAGGTTTATTGTCCGACTAAGTATCTGGGAGATGAAGCGGTGGGTATCTCGATTCTTGTTTCCCACATTCTGGTGTCTTGAACACGTTTTGCGTTGGTCTTATTGGCGCAGATCTCATCAAGCTACTGCTCGTTACTACCATTACCAAAAGCGAATTCATTCTTCTATTTATCTACAACTGTAATACTTAATATACTCCAACTAGGTGGAATTACGCAACTCATTTTTCATCCATCTTGCGATCGCTTCATGAACCCGTTTTTGTAGCTGTTGGTGTGACTTGTGCTATGTAGTTGTTGTTGAGCGCGAGGCGCGATCGCACTCAACCTGCAACCAGCATTTAGCCCTGAATGTAATCTATCCCTAAATGTCATGCCTAACGATCTGTTCGAGAGAACGAACAACGGGTAACGGGGAACAGCGATGAAATTGGTGCAGGATAGATCTTCGACCGCAACGTCGTTCGGATATTGTCAACCGTAATTTCACGGATAATTTGTGACAACTTACCCCAACCTTGGTTCAATTTTCCGTAAAATTTCGCAAGCAATAAATTAAAAAAGATTCTTAACTTATCGTAACGTTTTCGACTTGATAAACCTAAACCCCCATAGTTAAGGCATAAAATGGTCGTCGTTAAATTCTTAGTATCGGTTTGTGCTAGCGATCTCTATCCATTGTCGACTGAAAATTCTAAAATAAATTTAATGTCTATTTTTTTGATTGAATTTTTAACTTATGTGTTTAAAACTTTCTTTTGACTTGACTCATGTTTGTATCATTTTCTACAACAAAATCTCTAAAAAATATCACAAATAAGCGTCAATAAATTAATCGAAGGTCATGAACTCGGATCGACAAATGCAAGCCAAGCAAATCTAAACAATCTAAACAAATGGAGCTAGAGCCAGGTTTCGATTACAGAGTTTTAAGTGAGAAAAACCGTTCGCTCGTTCAGCAAAGAACTAAAGAGCTGAAGGAGCGCTTGCAGCGTACAGCTCAAGATATATGGGAAATTGGGAAGAAATTAGTTGAGGTGAGAGCAGAACTGAAAGGACATGGCTACTTCGATGCTTGGCTGAGAGCTGAATTCGGGTGGAGTCGGCGCACGGCATACAACTTTATTTATGTATACGAAGCATTTCCTTATGCAAAATTTGCACAGATGATCATCGAGCCATCTGCACTCTATCGCTTAGCTTCGCCTTCGACTCCCGATGCAATCCGCGACAAATTCATCCAACAAGCCAATGCGGGTAGTAAAGTCACTCATAAAGAAGTTTTGAAAGCCGTTACTGAAGAAAAGCTGAAGCAAATTCCCAATTCTCCCATCGAACATTCTCTCAAATCGGCAGCAGCTCAAGCAGAAGAAGACCCGTCCCTAAATATAGATAAAGAAGTTAAATCAGTCGTCCCAGAAATACAACAACCTCCCTATAAAGCTGCTGCTTATAAAGCTAATCCAACAATTGTCACCCCACGTTTCCAGCAGTCGCATTGGTACACGCTGGGCATCGATCACCTATTATTTTGCGGCGATACTAACTCACCAGCATTTTTCGATCGCCTACCGGAAGCAGCTTTTGCTTTGGATATTGCGGTAGGTGGTACGTGGCAGCATGACTGGTTAATGTATAAAGCTCGCTCGGCGTTGATCCTCCATCCCCGCGAAAGAATTGATGGAGAGCGGATTAGGCAGCTACTATTGATGTTTTCGGAACGGGAAGATGCAATAATATTACCCTGCGCGCCCAGTGGAGAGGCGATCGCTACGATCGGTAGGCTCAAGCGGAAATTATTTGCTGGCTATCGGAATCGACAACAGTGCCAACAGGCGATCGCTGATTCGGGATTAAAAGCGCAAAAGGTTGAATTACCCTAGCTGTAATTACCCTAGCTGTAATTATCCTAGCTGTAATTATCCTAGCTGTAATTATCCTAGCTGTAATTGTTACCGTGAAAGCCGATCGCATTTATGCTTATAGTGATATACTGCCAAGAAAGTATCGTTCTCGTTGACAATTAAGTCCCTCATTCGAGTGGCGATCGCGGCACAGTTCAACTAGCCACCCGCCCTATTCCCAGTAGCATTTGCGCCAGAAATATCTCCGGTCGCGAAACGTTCGCTCTCAATCAGCAGCAACTTACCATTAGCTTATGGAATCTAGAGTGGAATCTAGAGAAGCCGTAGACATCAACTTGCAAAACTTGCAGTTAGCCATCAAACGACGATGGTTGGCAGCAGCAGGGGTATTTGGCTTTGTCTTAGGACTCTCAACAATCGTAACCCTTTTGCAAGCGCCGCTATACCAAGCAGAAGGCAAGCTCTTGCTCAAAAAGCCCAGCGAGACTTCTAGTCTCAATCCTGAAAAGTACGAGCCGCGCTTGGAACCGCTCAGCGCTGAGAGCAATCCAGTGAGTACCGAGTCGGAAATCGTCAGTTCGATCCCGCTGGCACAAAAAACGATCGCTGCTCTCACCCTTAAAGATGAGGAAGGTAAGCTGCTCAAACCGACAGCATTGATTAGCCAGTTGACACTGAAAAATATTCCTGCTACTGACGTGCTGCAAGTCGCATACGAAAGTAAAGATCCTCAAGAAGCAGCAGCAGTCGTCAATAAATTGATGAGCGCCTATGTAGATTACAACATTCAGAGTAACCGTGCCGAAGCCTCAGCCGCAGAAGATTTTATCGTCAAACAACTGCCGCAGACGGAAAGTACGGTGCGAGCAGCTGAGGCTAGTTTGCGCCGTTTCAAGGAACGGCATCAAATCGTCAGTTTAGAACACGAAGCCATCTCAACTGTAGAAGTGCTGAAGGAACTGCAAGACCAAATCACGCTCGCAGAAGCAGCACTCGTACAAACTCAAGGTCGAGCGACAAAACTGCAAAAAGAGATTGCCCTCACTTCCCAAGATGTCGTACCGATTAATTCTCTCAAAGAGTCCCCCGGAATACAGAAGACACTGGCAGAATTACAACGGGTAGAAGGCGATTTGGTTGTCCTCCAAACTCGTTTTGAAGATACCTACCCTGAAGTCCAAAAATTACAACAAAAACGGGATGCCCTCAAACAGTTGTTAGAAGGACGCATAGGACAAATGTTGGGCAACTCGAAACAGGTATCGAATCGCAATTTAGAAGCAGGCGAGTTGCAACAAAAACTGGCTGAAGACTTGGTAAGAGCGGAAGTCGAACGCCTTAGTTTGTCTAATAGATTAAAATTTTTAGCTCAAGCTAGAACGAACTACAGGCAAAGAGCGACAATTTTACCGCAATTGGAGCAGCAACAACGGGAGTTAGAGCGACAAGTCAGAGCCGCCCAAGCTACCTACGAATTAATGCTGAAAAAACTGCAAGAACTACGGGTAGAGCAAAACAGAAATATTGGTAACGCTAGCATTATTGAAACAGCATTAGTGCCAGAAACTCCCTTATTGGGTAAAAGAGTGATGACTCTCGGTTTGGGAGGAATCGCCGCACTACTACTCGCGATCGCCACGATTACTTTACTCGAACTGAGCGACGCATCAATCAAAACACTTAGAGAAATTAAGCAGTTGTTTGGTTATAGCTTAATCGGTAGCATTCCTCAACTTGGTAAATTCATCAAATTGAAACCCGGACGACAGCAAGATTGTCCAATTCCCGAACTAGCGGTGAGAAACAGCCCTCGCTCGTTGACAGCGGAAGCTTATCGCATGTTACAAGCTAACTTGCGGTTTTTGAATTTAGATCGTCCGCTCAAAGCCGTCGTCGTGACGAGTTCAGTACCCAAAGAAGGCAAATCGACCGTTTGTGCTAATTTAGCCGTCGCGATCGCCCAGCTAGGACGCAGAGTATTATTAATTGATGCCGACCTCCGCTCTCCGATCCAACACCATATTTGGCAGCAAACGAATGTAGAGGGTTTGAGCCACGTCCTCGTTGGCGGAACCGACTTTCAGACAACGGTGGCACAAGTTATGCCTAACTTACACGTTCTTACGGCTGGAGTCGTGCCACCTAACCCAATGGCTCTAATCGACTCACAGCGAATGGCTGCATTGGTCAGTTCTTTAAGCGATCGTTACGAGTTTGTCATCATCGACGCTCTGCCTTTGGTAGTAGCAGCAGATGCCCTGACTCTAGGGAAAATTACCGATGGAATTTTGGTATTACAGTTGTAGATAAGCTAAACTAGATTTGTAAGGAAATACAGTTTAGCAATGCTTGATACATCCAACGTGTTTTTAACAGGTGTTGCATTAGAAGCGCTCTCCCAATGGAGCAGTAGATTGAAAGCGTTTCAGCAAAACTGGGAAAGCACTTCGCTCGTTCTGAAGCACGTCTTGCAGCGTATGACTATATCCAGGCACTACTAAGCCCAGTTGAGCGGAAGAATGGATGGCAAATGGCAGAACAGGTAGGGTATAGCAATCCCTATCGCTTCCAACATTTACTAGGACGGGCGCAGTGGAACGCGGACGCAGTGTGTGCAGAAATTAGAAAGTATGCAGTGGAGCATTTGAAGAGTGAAACAGATATTTTGGCAATTGATGAAACAGGTTTTCTGAAGCAAGGAGAGCAGTCAGTAGGCGTACAGGTGCAGTATTATGGCACAACTGGACATTTGGAGAATTGCCAGGTAGGTGTGTTCATGTCCTACATTAGCGACAAAGGACATACGTTGATCGATCGCCGTTTGTATCTACCGCGCACATGGAGTGAAGATCAAAGCAAACGTAAGAAGGGAGCAGTTCCAAAATCAATCACATTTGCGACTAAACCTCAACTAGCACAACAGATGTTGGAATCAGCTTTTAAAGACGGAATACGTCCCGCCTGGTTTGTTGCTGATGAGGTTTATGGCAACGATGGTTCATTGTGGTGGTGGCTGGAAAAGACTGCTAAACAACCGTATATACTCACGGTCAGCAAGAAGCAGCCTGTAGTTATTGGCTGGCAACGTTATCAAGCCCAAGAACTGTTACCTCAGCCGGACAGCCAGCTGTGGCAACGTCTTAGCTGTGGAGCTGGCAGTAAGGGAGAAAGATACTATGACTGGGCGAAAGTGCCAGTTAATTGTGACAGATCAGATGGTTTTCAACGTTGGTTATTGTTCCGCCGCTCTCTAGAACACCCTGAAGATCCTCGCGTCAGCTACTATCAAGTATTTGCTAAGAGCGATACTACCCTAGAAACGATGGTTCAAATCGCCAGGCAAAGGTGGCGGATTGAGGAGTGCTTTAAATTTGCTAAAGACCAGCTAGGTTTAGGAGAGTACGAAGTTCGTTCCTGGCATGGTTGGCATCGACACATCACCCTCGTCCTGGCTGCTCAAATATTTCTCACCGTCTTACGACACTCTTGTGAGCCTGCTATTCACTCCTCTACCCCCCCTTTACCTCTAGTGGGTCATTTGGTATGAGTGTTGCCATTATTTTTGGCAATAGTTGTCCGCCGAAGAGGACGATGCGTACAGGCACCAGAACCACCAAGAGAGTGAAATCTTTGACGCGCTCTGTCTCGACGTTGCGCTCGTAATCCTGCCCAGACAAACGGCGTTGGTTGTTGGTTCCATCCAAAAGCAGTTGCTTCCAACCACTCAATAATTTGATAGGCTGTTTGCGGATGATGCCCCTCTAGAGCTCGGCGTTTGAGAAATTCGTTGAATCGACTCAGCCATATTCAGCCAGCTACCGCCAAGAGGTGTGTAGAGCGGCATGATGCCATGAGCACACAGCCACAATACCAACTGGGGAGTTTTATGTCCGACCAAGTTATCCATCACTAGCAACACATTCGCAGTGGCGGTAAGTCGTGTGGGTGTAAAGCGTACTTTCAACCCCTGCTGCCAACTTTTCCATAACCGTTGATTTTCTTCAGGCTTGAGTAATCGAGCTGGAGTTGGCAGTGATTGTACAACACTAGCTAATTCTTGCTTGAGCCATTCGTGCAACACAGCATTGGTACAACTGGTAACACCCTTAACTCGTACTTGCCCAGTAGCGGGATGGAATAGCGTTAACAGCTTGGCTGTGCCATTACGGATATATTCATGTTCTTGCCGTGTCGGTTTACCCTACTGGCTGCCAATTGCTACCAGGGTAAGTAGGAGCAGTGCCAAATGGTCCCGCCTCGTCTTCGCACCACACACTCAAGCCTAGCAGCTTCTGTCCCTGAGTGTAAGCGCGTTCTATCAGTTTTTTTTTGCCACGGTATCTGGGTCAGTTACTACTACTAGCTTGCCTTTGCGTATGCGCTTCACCTGTCCAGTTTTTAACCAACTGCGGCTCTTTTGCCAGCTATAGCCCGCCTCTTTGAGTACCTGCCAAATTGTATAAGTACTGATTTGGGTTAAGCCATCAGGAGCCTGACGCAAAGCCCGTTGAAGTGTAGCTACTGACCAGGTTGCCGTGCCCTCTTTCTGCCGCTCTGGTTGACGCTGAAATTCGGACAGGATGCGTTGTTTTCTGGTTCGCTGTATTGCACTACTGCCCCACCGCCATGTCGAGGCTGTAAGGCAGCTAAGCCTTCAACATTGAAGCGACTGACCCACTTGCTGACCGTATCACCACAGCGTAATCCTACTAACTGCGCTGCACTCGTGTAATCAGCCCCAAGAGCCACGGCTAGAATCGCTTTGGCCCGCATGACACTAGCAGATGATTGGGATTGAGAACGGCTCAGTTTTTTCAAGTCGGTTTGTTCTTCATCACTTAACGGTCGCAAAGGTGCTTTTTTTTGCCGTGTCATCACAACCTGAAAAACTATGTATCTTCACTTTAATTGACCATCCTTTTTATGGCAACACTCATACCAAATGACCCACTAGTAACAACTGGCAGTCTAACTGCGTTCAAAGCGGCACGAGGTTTATTGTCCGACTAAGTATCTGGGAGATGAAGCGGTGGGTATCTCGATTCTTGTTTCCCACATTCTGGTGTCTTGAACACGTTTTGCGTTGGTCTTATTGGCGCAGATCTCATCAAGCTACTGCTCGTTACTACCATTACCAAAAGCGAATTCATTCTTCTATTTATCTACAACTGTAATACGAATTTTGTTGGTCGCTAGACTAGGGGTGGTCGATTATACTAATGCAGCTGCGGCAAGAGAGGCTCTCAAGTGTTCCTGTGTCAGACAGTGCTGGGAGTTGTTGCCAATAGTGTTCCGACCGAAAATCGACCTTACAGCTCCTTCCATTATCAAAGTCAAGACAATCTCGATACCACAGTAGTCTCTAGTAGGTGAAATGGTAATAGGTAATGGGTAATGGAGCGGTTGTTAATGTAGAGACGTTACATGTAACGTCTCTACAAAGCTCATAATTAGCGCTGTGTAATCTTCGATGTCGGATTTCTATCCTTTATCAACATGAAAACGCGCGAGATCGTATTAGAAGCAGGCAAAACTGAAAGTCAGTATTGGCGGGATGTTTGGAACTATCGCGAATTATTATATTTCCTCGCTTGGCGAGATATTTTGGTTCGTTACAAACAAACTGCGATCGGTATTCTCTGGGCGCTGATTTGACCGTTTCTCACTACGATCGTGCTGACAGTAGTTTTTAGCGTTTTGGCTAAATTGCCCTCAGAAGGAAACGTGCCTTATCCAATTATGGTGTTTGCAGCAATGCTACCTTGGCAATTTTTTGCGAATGCCCTGACCGAGTGTAGCAATAGCTTAATTACTAACTCTCAAATTATTTCTAAGATTTACTTTCCTCGCTTGATCGTTCCCGTAAGTGCAGTTGTGGTCTGCTTTATAGATTTTTTAATTTCTGGTATGATTTTACTAGCTTTAATGGCATGGTACAATTTCATCCCAAATTGGCGAATTTTAACGCTACCTTTATTTACTGCGATCGCCTTTGCTGCGGCAATAGGTGCTGGTCTGTGGTTAGCAGCCCTAACAGTAGAATATCGAGATTTTCGCTATGTCGTACCATTTCTCGTTCAAGTCGGTCAATACATCTCGCCTGTAGGTTTTAGTAGCAACATCGTTCCCGAACAGTGGCGATTGCTATATTCTCTAAATCCGATGGTAGGGGTTATTGATGGGTTTCGTTGGGCAATTTTAGGGGGAGAAGCTCAACTTTACCTACCAGGACTAATTCTGAGTGTAGGGTTAGTTTTACTCTTACTTGCCAGCAGTATTTGGTATTTTCGACGCACGGAGCGCACTTTCGCAGACGTGATTTAAATTGTAGGAATAGATCGTGTCACAAACCGTTATTCGTGTCGAGCAGTTAGGAAAAAAATATCTGCTAGCGCAGCAAGCAGGTGGATATACTAATTTGCGAGAAAAAATTACTCAAAAAACTAAGTTTTTGACTCAGAAAATATTAACTCCCAAACGCACGCATAAATTTAAAACTAAACCAAATCGCGAAGAATTTTGGGCGCTCAAGGATGTTTCATTTGAAGTTAAGCAGGGGGAGTGCATTGGGATTATTGGTGGGAACGGAGCCGGAAAATCGACACTATTAAAAGTTTTAAGCCGCATTACCGAACCAACTAAGGGTAAAATACGAATTAAGGGTCGAGTTGCCAGCCTTTTAGAAGTAGGAACGGGCTTTCACCCAGAACTGACAGGAAGAGAAAATATTTATCTTAACGGCGCAATTCTGGGAATGAGTAAAGTTGAAATAAAAAATAAATTTGATGAAATTGTTGCTTTTGCGGAGGTCGAAAAATTTTTAGATACGCCCGTAAAGCGCTATTCTTCCGGTATGTACGTCAGACTGGCGTTTGCCGTTGCCGCTCATCTAGAACCAGAGATTTTAATTATCGATGAAGTCTTAGCAGTAGGAGATATAGCATTTCAAAAGAAGTGTTTGGGTAAAATGGAAAATGTGGCGACTCAAGAAGGTCGAACGGTTTTATTTGTCAGTCATAATATGCAAATGGTTCAAGCTTTGTGTGCTAAAGCTTGCTTACTCAAAGCCGGAAGTATAGCAGCTCAAGGAGATTCAGGTGATGTTATCGAGCAATATCTATTATCCTTGCGATCGCTAACACAACTCAATTCAACTATATTGGAACAGCGACAGGATCGCTCTGGAGATGGCAGCGCAAAATTAACTTTTATTAATATTGAAGATGGCGATGAGAGTAAAATCATTTGTTCGATTAGCCGCCTAAAACTCACCATCGGCTACCGTAGTGAAAAACCTATTTACTCACCGCGATTCTTGGTCACTATTTATGACTGCAACAACGAATATGCCATCTTTTCACTAGATAGTAATGTCGTAGGAGGAGTTCCCGAGCTTCTTCCTGCTGAAGGTACGGTGACTTGCATTACAGAACCAATGTATCTGACACCAGGGCGATGTCGCATTGAACTGGAGTTACTCAGAGGTGAAATTCTGCTTGACTGTATTGAATATGCCACATGTTTTGATGTAGAAGCTTACGATATTTATGGCTCGGGTAAGTCACCTCCTCGCAGTTGGGCGACTTGCCTGCTGCAATACCAATGGTCTACTCATGTAGGCTAATTTCAGTTGAGAAACAGTATGGTTTCACTCCAAAAAGTAGATCGTTCGATGTATGAAGAGGTTTCTCCTTTACTTTTAGATTTAAATGCTCAAATTAATTGGAGAAACGTTTTTGATTGTAATTGGCAAGCGGAAGATTATTGCGGTTATGGATTGTTTGATGGCGAAGAAATTGTTGGTTTTTTAGGATTAATTTTTAGTCGTAGAGCGATCGCCGATCGCGTCGAGAATTTTTGTAATATTCATAGTTGGATAGTCAAACCGCAATATAGGGATCGCAGTCTATCTTTACTTCTACCCGTTTTGAGGTTAAAAGATTGTACGCTGACAGATCTCAGTCCAGCCCCTAGAGCGATCGAAATCCTGCAAAGGTTGGGTTTTAAAAGATTAGATTCAAAGCTACGTGTATTACTACCAGTTGGCGGGAGAAATAGGAGTGCGATCGAGAAAATTAAACTGATTCAAGAAAAATCTCATATAGCAGAGCGGCTCTCAAAACAAGATTTAAGATTATTTCAAGACCATATAAGTTATTCTAACTGCAATCATTTATTGATTGACGATGGCAAAAATTACTGCTACGTCATATATACTATAGTGAAACAAGCATTTCTTTCACACTGCTACATTCAATACATCAGCAATATTCAAATATTCTCGCAGTACAGCGGCGCAATCCGTTCTGAAATAATGCGGCACAGTCGTACTCCTTTAGTTGTGGTAGATTCGCGGCTCATTGCGCCGTTTAAATTACCATCCAGTTACGATTTACTGTTTAGTTTTCCTAAACTTTACAAGTCGTCTAGCTTAAATCCAGATCGAATTGATAATTTATACTCAGAACTTATTTTATTGAATTTCAGCTTGATTCCGAATAACTTACAAGAATTGCGTGGTTTGTGGCATGAAACCAAATATTGGCACAAAATCAAAAACACCTTTTGAGATATTAGTCAATTTTAATAGTGGAATAAGTGAGTCAAAATGATTGTCAAAGAAAATCAAAATATAAGACAGCAGATTCGCCAATTTATCCTGAAGGAGTTTCCACAGGCAAACGAGCGATCGCTTGGCGAGAATGAAACTTTCTTAGGCAGCGATATTGTTGACTCTTTAGGTATTGTCAAATTAATGACGTTTGTAGAAACTGAATTTGACATAACTGTAGAAGACGAAGACCTTCAACCCGAAAATTTTCAATCAATCGCGAGTTTAAGCGAGTTTGTGAAAACTAAACTTGCCCAAAAATAATATTTGACGCTCGGAGGTTTAAGCTAGTCATGTCATCGGAAACTTTTGCTTCACTAGAGTCAGAAAATATCTACAGTTGCTTTAATTCTGACGCAGGGCTACTAACCCTACAGGGTTCTCAGGTAGAACTACGACGGCGACTTGATGCCTTGTTTTGTAGCTGGGCAGAAGTAGTAGGAGCAATTGAGTATTCCTTTCCACCAGTACTATCGGTTTATTCCCTTGATTTGGCTGACTACTTCAGCTCTTTTCCACACTTGGCTACCCTAACAACACAAATCGACAGTAACAATGAGGGAATGAAGCGGTTTGTCGATTCCACCAGAAACGAAAGGTTGACCGAAGTAGACCAAAATTACCTCACTCCAGCACGCTACGTATTACCGTCAGCAGCTTGCTACGCAGTTTACAACCACCTGAGCAACAAAAAACTGCAAAACGACCTTTTCATTACCGTTTGTTCCCCCTGTTTCCGCCAAGAGTCAATCTATAAAGCAGGCGAACGACAGTGGACTTTTAATATGAGAGAAATCGTCTGTGTCGGTCGTCAAGAGACAGTCCGAAATTTTCTCAATACCTACCGTCAATTGATTACAGAAATACTCAACCGAGCTAAATTACCTTTTCAACTTCGCGAAGCCACCGATCCTTTCTTTGACAAACGCGATCCCGCACTGATTTTACAAAAATTAGAACCGCTGAAATACGAATTTCTTTATCGCGATAACTTGGCGATTACTTCGCTCAACTTCCATCGCAAATTTTTTGGCGATCGCTTTAACATTCAAGACTGCACCGGAGAACCAGCCTATACAGGTTGTGTGGCTTTTGGTTTAGAACGCTGGCTTTCTGCTTGCATTCGCGAGTACGGTCAAAATTGGGAGAATTTACCTGCTGTTTTAAAATCTTTCTCTAATCGAGCGTGACTGAGGAATAATCTGAGTTAAAAGGTCTTTGACTTACTTGAAAAAGTAGATAATCATAACATTTAACAAAGGAAATAAATCATGTCAATTGATTCTCTCAATCAAACCTTATATGAAAAATCGAGTACTGTTAAAGAGTATATATGCACGCAAAAAGACTTATGGATAGAAGAAAAAACTATTTTTGAAAAGTACGAGCAGCAGATTAAAGATAAGGCGATTCTTGATGTTGGTTGTGGTGGTGGGAGAACGGCGATCGCTTTAAGCGAACTGACCTCAAATTATACGGGGATCGATTATTCGATGGAAATGGTGAAAGCGTGCCAAAAATGGCATAGTTCTCTAAATTTCCTACATGGTGATGCTAGCGATATGCATATGTTTGATACGGAAAGCTTTGATTTTATCATTTTTTCATTTAATGGCATAGATTGCATGTCGCATGAAAAGAGAATAAAAACATTGAAAGAGATCTATAGAGTTTTGAAAAGTGATGGAATATTTGCGTTTTCCAGTCATAATTTAGACGATCGCAAAATTGTAACTGCTTTTAATAAGTATGACATGAAACGTCCGCGAGCGATCGCCAGAAATTTTCTCAATATTATGAGTTATTTAAAGGTGAGAAAATATCAGATCCACACCGATACATATGAAGTTCTCAGCGATTCTTTAGCAGGATTCGGACATTTGACATATTACATTAGAAAACAAGAGCAGGTAAAGCAGCTTATAAATATCGGTTTTCAAAACATTGCTATTCTCAATCGCCAAGCCCAGTTCGTTGATATTAATTCTTTAGATAGAGATAGCGAGTGGTTGCACTACGTTTGTCAAAAACCAACTAGTAACGATCGCAATGAAGACAGTCAGCAAAAGTGAAACGATCGTGGACAAACCTCTCGTTTCTGGGATTGTTATCTTCCTAAATGAAGAACAATTTATTGAGGAAGCGATCGCTAGTGTCTTTGCCCAGACTTACAACAACTGGGAACTGCTATTAGTTGATGATGGCTCCACGGACGGGAGTACGGCGATCGCCCGTCGCTATGCCGAACAATACCCTCACAAAGTCCGTTATCTCGAACACGAAAATCATCAAAATTGCGG
Organism: Chroococcidiopsis sp. SAG 2025; assembly: GCF_032860985.1. Lineage (GTDB taxonomy): Bacteria > Cyanobacteriota > Cyanobacteriia > Cyanobacteriales > Chroococcidiopsidaceae > Chroococcidiopsis. The sequence continues at coordinate 2,012,429 of NZ_JAOCNC010000001.1, read as the reverse complement.
TATGAGTGCGGCGCGAAACTTAGGCATTCATCACGCTCAAGGTAAGTACATTGCTTTTCTTGACGCTGATGATATTTGGTTGCCTCAAAAATTGGCACAGCAAGTTGCCATTCTAGAATCGCAGCTGAAAGCTGCCATGCTTTACGGACGCACTCACTTTTGGTTCAGTTGGACGGGAAACCAGAGCGATCGCCAATACAACTATTACACAGAACTAGAGGGTGTTATGAACTTTTAGGATCGCTAGAGTAGGAATATGGAAAGAAAAGCATATCCTACTGATGTCAGTGATGACGAGTGGACATTTGTTGCCCCTTATCTTACTTTGATGAGCGAAGAAGCACCGCAACGAGAACATAGTCTCAGGGAAGTGTTTAACGGGTTGCGTTGGCTGGTTCGCTCTGGTGCCTCTTGGCGCATGATGCCGCATGACCTTCCGCCTTGGGCAGCAGTTTATCAGCAAACTCAACGGTGGATTGATGCAGGAGTATTTGAGGCAATTGTAGACGACCTCCGAACACTACTGCGGTTGGCTGCCGGACGCAAGGAGACCCCAACTGCGGTGATTCTCGACAGTCGCACCCTACAGTCAACCCCTGAAAGTGGAGGACGAGCTGGGTATGACGGTGGTAAACGCAAGAAGGGCAGCAAGGTACATGTTGCAGTTGATACTCTGGGACATTTGTTAGGACTGGTAGTGACCCCTGCGAACGAACAAGACCGCTCCCAGGTACAGGAACTTGCTCAACAAGTGCAAGAAATTACTGGTGAGACGGTGGAAATTGCCTTTGTGGATCAAGGGTATACCGGAGAACAAGCCGCTCAGGAGGCTGCCGTAGAAGGTATCCAATTGGAAGTCGTCAAACTACCAGAAGCCAAGAAGGGATTTGTTTTACTTCCTCGCAGGTGGGTAGTGGAGCGAAGTTTTGCGTGGACTGGGCGCTTTCGGCGCTTAACAAGAGATTATGAACGTTTAGCACAGACATTAGTTGGTTTTCATTTTGTTGCCTTTGCCGTCATAATGCTCAGGCGATTTGTAGATTTGGTAAGGCAAAGTGCATAACACGCTCTAGGCGTTGAACCCGACACTCTAGTCCAGCCACCCACGCTGCTAAAACTCTTTTTACAAAATGAATCTACCGTCGCATCTACTTGTAGCGTCCTGATCCGCCGCGAGGTATTTCAAAATCTTGGTGAATTTGAGCCAGAATTTCGCACTATGTACGAAGATATGGTCTTTTACACCAAAATATTTCTTCAAGCACCCGTGTTTGTCTCAGGGAAATGCTGGGATCGATATCGACAGCACTCCCAAAGTAGTTGTCGCGTAGCAATTCAGGAGGGAGAGTATAACTCTTTTCACCCCAGTCCCGCTCGTGGCACTTTCTTGCGTTGGGTAGAGGCTTACTTACGCGATCGCGGTGCTGAGGGAACGCAGGTGTGGAGCGTTCTCCAAACAGAATTACTGCCTTATCGGTATCCATTGTTGTATCCAGTAGGGCGAATGCTGAGACTGTGGCGACAGCAGGCGAAAAAGGTATTAAAGTCAGCTGGGCGACGGGTTTTACCCAGAGACTTGCTGTACTGGCTGAAATTTCAAAAAAGATTTAGAGGTACGTCACACTTAGGCGGAGTGCGCTTTGGTAATCTCCGCCGTCTCAAACCCGTCAGCCAAAACTTCGGTTTTAATCGCGGTTTGCCGATCGATCGCTATTACATTGAGAAATTTCTTGCCAGTCATACTGATGTCATACGCGGACACGTATTGGAAGTGAGCGAAAACAAATACACGCTCAAGTTTGGCGGCGATCGCGTTAGCAAAAGCGATGTCCTGCACGTAACTCAGGATAACCTCGCAGCAACAATAGTCGCTGACTTGACCTGTTGTGATGAAGACAGCATACCCTCAAATACTTTCGATTGCATTATTATCGCGCAAACCCTACCGTTTATTTACGACGTGCGGGCGGCGATCGCGACTCTACACAGGATATTGAAGCCAGGAGGGGTTATCTTAGCAACTTTCGCTGGCATTAGCCAAGTCAGCCGTAGTGATATGGAATCTTGGGGAGAATACTGGCGATTTACGACCCTTTCAACTCAAAAGTTATTTTCTGAAGCTTTTCCAGCAGCCCAGATCGAAGTAGAAGCGCATGGTAATGTATTAGCTGCAATGTCATTTCTACAAGGATTAGCCGTCGAGGAACTGCGCCAGGAAGAACTGGACTACTTCGATCCTGACTATGAATTGTTAATTAGCGTGAGGGCAACTAAACCAGAGGTAAATCATGAAAATACCTGGGAAAATACCTGGAGTCAATCGGATACGACGGTTTGCCCGTCGCTGTCGCAACCAGCTTCAGCCAGGGTCGCTGATCCTGCTCTATCATCGCGTTACTGACGTGAGTTGCGATCCTTGGGGATTGAGCGTAACACCCCAGCACTTTGCCGAGCAATTGCAAGTTCTGCGCCAATATACCCAGCTAACACAACTGCGGCGATTGAGCCAAGACGTAGCAGAGGGCAAACATCATCGCCGTAACGTGGTCGTTACCTTTGACGACGGCTACGCTGATAACCTCCACAATGCCAAACCAATACTCGAACGCTATGACGTGCCTGCGACTATCTTTGTTACTAGCGGCTATGTCGATCGCGAACGAGAATTTTGGTGGGACGAGTTAGAGCGGCTATTTTTGCAACCTGGGGCGCTACCCCAGCAACTAGAGCTAAATATCAATGGCTGTCAATATCAGTGGGATTTGGGAGAATTTGCCAATTACACCGAGTCAACATACCAGCAGCATCGTTATTGGAAAGCAGAACGGGAAGAACCCCCCACTCCACGCCAGTTGGTCTATTACGAGATCTGGAAACTGCTGCGCGTTTTACCAGAAGGCGATCGCGATCGCATTTTAGATCGACTGCTAGCCTGGGCGGGAATGACAGCAGGTAGCCGTTCGACCCATCGTTCTCTCTCCTTAGCAGAAGTAGCAGTTCTAGAGCGGGGATCGCTCGTTGAAGTCGGCGCTCACACGATCGCGCATCCATTTCTCTGCTCTCTGCCTTTATCTTCGCAGAAACAAGAAATTTACCACAGCAAAGCTCAACTGGAAGAACTGCTCGGACATGAGGTGACAAGTTTTTCCTATCCCTTCGGCAACTACACCTCAGACTCGGTAGCTATCGTCCGCGATGCTGGCTATGACTGTGCCTGTGCCACGATTCACGCTAGCGTCCAACGACATAGCAATCTGTTCGAGCTACCCCGCGTCGAAATTCAAGATTGGAATGGAGAAGAGTTTGCTAGGAGGCTATCGCGTTGGTTCGATGTTTAAAAGGGAGCAGAGAGCAGGGAGCAGGGGAAGAAATAATTCTAAATTTCCTTCTTGTCCTTAGCCTCTAAACCCTAACCCATAACCTCTAGTCATGCAGCCACTTGTTTCAGTTATTACTATATTCTTAAATGCAGAGGATTATATTGAAGAGGCGATCGCCAGTGCAATCGCTCAGTCATACGATGTTTGGGAACTGTTACTCGTTGATGATGGTTCTACGGATAACAGTAGCAAAATTGCTCGCGACTATAGCGATCGATATCCCGAAAAAATTCGCTATTTAGAACATCCAGGGCATGAAAATCGCGGTATGAGTGCCTCGCGCAATCTGGGGATTCAGCACGCACGAGGAGATTATATTGCCTTTTTAGATGCGGATGACGTTTATGCACCCGATAAAATTGCCCAACAAGTCGCAATTTTAGAGTCTCATTCTGAAGTTGGCTTGGTTTGCGGCAGAACGAAATGGTGGTACAGCTGGACGGGAAACGAGAGCGATCGCTTGCGAGATTTTCTCCAAAAGTATGCATTACCTTTGAATACCGTTATTTCTCCACCTGCGATTCTGATTCTATTTCTAAAAGATGAATGGGCTTCACTATGCGATGTTATGGTACGTCGCCAAGCTGTTGAAACTGTAAATGGATATGAAACATCTTTTCGCGGTATGTATGAAGACCAAGCCTTTCATGCCAAACTCTGTTTGAAATACCCAACTTTTGTATCGAGCCAATGTTGGTATCTCTATCGCCAGCACTCCCAAGCCTGTACTACTGACTCTCACATTAGTGGCAAAACTCTAGCAGCGCGACAAACTGTTCTCACTTGGCTGGAAAATTATTTATCTAAATCGGGATTGCAGCGATCGGCAGTTTGGCGAGTTGTTCAACAGCAACTCTTTCCTTACCGTCATCCCCACCTACATCGACTCTGGTTGAAGTGGCGGTTTGGCATTGTGTGGCGCGGACAAAAAATGTGGGAAAAATTCAGAATGACTAATGACTAAACTATTAATTATTTTTCCTTCTGTAGAAAGGGGTGGAGCGGAGGAATATGCTCTCACTATTGCCCGTGATGCTCAGCAGCAAGGCTGGCAAGTTCATGCAGCTTTTCCTAAAACACCTCAAACAACTTCTCTGGTTCAAGATTTTCAGCAGCAAAAAATTAGCTATCATTATTTAGAAATAGCTGAAACTTATACTCGAAAACTCAGAACTTTACGGCAGTATTTACCAGATTGCTTGCGAACGCTTTCCTTATTTTTACAACTTCAACCCGATGCGGTTATCGTCGTTCTTCCTTGGGTAAACCGCAGTTTAGGTACTATTTTTGCTTGCGCCTATTTAAATATTCCTACAGTGGTGGTGTTTCAGCTAGTTCCTTGTCAAATTACCTTAAGCCAGTGGCAATTAACACTTTACAATTGGTCGAGAGTTAGAAATCAACAATGGGTAGCTGTTTCCCAATATAGTCAAAAGTTAGTTGGTAAGATATTCCAGATGCCAGTTAGTGAAGTGAAATGTATCTATAATGGAACAAAACTGGAAATGGACAAAAAGCAAAGCCTTCAAGAAATTGTAGCGCTGCGCGATCGCCTGCGGCAAGAATTAGAATTACCGTTAACTAGCCGTTTAGTTCTAACTGTCGGTCGGCTGAACCAACAGAAAGGTTATAGCGACCCAATCCCCATTATTCCCACGATCGCTAAAGAATTTCCTGAAGTCAAGTTTATTTGGGTAGGAGATGGAGAAATGCGATCGCAGTTACAAGCAGAAGTCAAAGCGACAAAAATAGAAGCATCTGTACTGTTTCTCGGCTATCGAACTGACATACCACAGTTACTCAAAGCCGCCGATCTCTTTTTGTTTCCCAGCCATTACGAAGGATATCCCTTTGCTTTATTAGAAGTAATGGCTTACAGTCTACCAATTGTTGCTTCAAATGCTAATCCTATGCCAGAAATAATTACGGATCGGTTCGATGGTTTATTATTTCGTAAGGGCGATCGCCACGATCTTTTAGCTAAGCTGCGATGGGCTTTGCAAAATCCCCTTTTAATGCGAGGTATGGCAGAAAATTCCAAACTGCGAGTTCGGGAATTCTCTGCTACTAAAATGAGTTTTGAAACTTTGGATTTAGTGCAAAAATTAATAGCAAAAAATGGGAGTCAAAACGTTGCCTGAGATAAACAATTTTGCTCTGGTTAGCATGGCACATAACCAATTTTTTCAAGAAAAGCCGTGAATTATTTTAATTGTTTAGAAATTTTTGCGCTTGATAAAGTGAGAATAACATGCACCATTTAAAGGTAATTTTTCTGCCTTGGTGGTCGAGAAATCCTTATCAGCAGCTTTTAGTAACGCATCTCCAGCCATTAGGTATAGACGTAAAAACTTTCAGTGATAATGGGAAATTATTTCTGACTCCAGAGGTTATTCGCTGGCAACCAGATATCATTCACTTTCACTCACTATATCCATTGTATTTATCGTCAAACCCGTTGTCTTTTGTGATTAAGCTTTTGTTGTTCTTAACTCAATTAATATTTCTAAGACTTGCAGGAATTAGAATTGTTTGGACAGTTCACGATTTAAAAAATCATGAAAACATGCAAGTACGTGCCGAAAAAATTTATAGTATTTGCCTTGCAATATTTGCCAATGCTATTATTACCCATTGCGTACAAGCAAAACAGACGGTCATTAAATCATTTCATATCCTCAACAAAGGTAAGGTTTTTGTTGTTTCATATCCCCACTACATCAACTACTATGAAAATAATATAGACCGCGAGACAGCGCGAAAAAAACTAGGTATAACAGATGCCAATCTAATTTTTTTATTTCTGGGATTGATTCGGGCTTACAAAGGTATTCCCGAACTCATTAATGCTTTTAAGCAGCTAAAACAAGATAAAGTTTATTTAGTGATTGCCGGGAAAGCGTCTCAGGAATTAACTCAACAGATTCAGCAACAAGTGCAAGATTGTCATGAAATTAAATTCATTCCGGGTTTTGTCGCTGACGAGCAATTGCAAATCTATATGAATGCCTGCGATGCGATCGTACTACCATACCGAGATATCTTAACTTCGGGTTCGGCAATTTTAGCTATGTCCTTCGGTCGTGCGTGTGTTGCTCCCCGTAAAGGCTGTATTAGCGAAGCAATCGGTGATTTAGGAGGGTTTCTCTACAATCCAGAAGAAACGGACAGTTTGTTGTATGCTATGAAAGATGCAATTCAACACAAATCTCAGTTGCAACAAATAGGCGATCGCAACCGCCGAGTAGTGGAGCAGTGGAGCTGGGATAGCTTTGCACGCACGACACTACAAATTTATCAGCATCGATCTCGATCGACATCGAGCTTGCGATCGCCCTTGAATTGAATTTTGTCCATACCAAGCGGTTAGCGAGGAAAGACAAAATGCATGGTTTAACAGAGGTTAACTTATATAGTTTGCTGAGCAGAACGGCATGAGCCTACGTACTCAAGTCATGCGAGGCGGGACGTTCTTAGTTCTGCGCCAAGCATTAGGTATGATTCTCTCTTTGGGAGGTGTTTTACTACTTACCCGCATTTTAGGTCCGAAAACATACGGGCTGTACTCTGCCACGCTAAATATTTTTGTCTACGTTCAAAGTCTCAGTCAGTTAGGAATTGAGATTTATCTGGTGCGGCAGAAAGATGAAGAAGACATCAAACTTTACCATCAAGCCTTTACCTTGCTGCTCTTACTGGCGCTAGGAGGTACTGGCATATCTCTCATAGGAATACCCTTACTACAAGAGTGGGTACGCTTAGAAGGATTTAGCGATGTGGCTCGCGTCATGTTTCTGGGACTGCCAGTTGTGTTGCTGAGTCAAGTTCCTTTGGCACGACTAGAGCGGCACTTGGATTACAAACAAGTCGCTTTGATCGAACTGAACGGTCAGTTCGTTTACTACTTAGTCGCCCTTCCTCTGGCGTTTCAGGGAGCTGGTGTCTGGTCGCCTGCGATTGGATGGTGGATGCAACAAGTTATTACTTTAGGACTGCTTTACTGGCGGGCAAATTATCGCCCTCGTTTGCATTGGCAACCAGATGTGATTAAGCAAATGCTGAGCTACAGTGTTGGTTACTCTGCCTCCTCCTGGGTTTGGCAACTGCGTAACCTGGTCAATCCCTTAGTAGTTGGTAGGTATGCAGGTGCAGAAGCAGTAGGATTTGTCGCCTTAGCGATTCGGATTGTAGAAGTTCTGAGTTTTGTCAAAACTGCAACTTGGCGATTGTCGATCGCAGCTTTGGCTCGTCTCCAAGGCGATCGCGTGCGACTTGGTAAAGCAGTGAGCGAAGGTATGAGCCTTCAGATCTTAGCGCTGGGTCCCCTGTTAGTATTCGTGAGTTGGCTCAATCCTTGGCTGATACCGTTGTTGTTCGGTCAGCACTGGTTGCCAGTCATTCAAATCTATCCTTTTATTGCCCTCAGTTACCTCAGCAACGCCGTGTTCAATCTCCATTGTTCCGTGCTTTACGTCTTGCAGCGCAACTGGGAAGTGACAGCTTTCCACTTAGCACACATTCTCTTGTTTGTTGGCACGGCGTTGGTTGCAACCTCTCATTTTAATGGCTTCGTCGGCTACGGCTGGGGCGAGGTAGCAGCTTTAGCTAGCTATGCCGTTCTCCATGTTTTTGTCGTGCAACATATTAAAAGTCCTGCCTATCGCTTACCTACAATTTGGTGGCTAGCTTTGGTAGGAGCTTTATTTATTTACCAATTGGGTTGGTGGTCGGCTTTAGGTTTGGTCGCGCTGTTTTGTATGCCTGCTACCTATCGGCAGTTGAAATACTACATCGACAGCCTGCGGCAAGCTCAATCGGAGCGTTAACATCACTTGACAAAAGTCAGTCATAAATCAGCCATAAGTCAGTTAAAACAAGGCAAATTTATGCGTCCCAAAGTATCAATAATTGTACCCACATATAATAGTGAGGACTATATTGCCAGGGCAATAAAATCTGTATTGCAACAGACAGAATCTCAAGTAGAAATTATTGTTGTAGACGATGCTACTGTACAAGTGGTACAACAATATAAATGCGATCGCCTTCAATTACTGGTAAATGACGGCAATCAGGGACCTAGCTACAGCCGCAATCGCGGTATTGCCGCAGCTAGGGGAGAATGGATAGCTTTGTTAGATTCTGATGATTGGTTTGCCCCTGAAAGAATTGAAAAGTTACTACAAGTCGCTCTAGCAGAAGATGTAGATGTAGTAGCCGATGACTTATATCTCATTGCCAATCGAGCCAAGCAGCCGTGGGGAACGAGGTTTTCTGCTCCGCTAGGATTTGGTTGGCGACGACCTAAGTTTCAAGGAGTTACGCAAATCGATGCAATAGATTTTATTGAAATGGATTTGGGTGTGGTTAAACCCATGTTTAAACGTAGTTTTCTCGTTCATCATAATTTAAGTTTTGATGACAATTTACGTTATGGAGAAGACTTTCAATTCTATTTGAAAGCTCTCATTTGTGGGGCAAAGTTTATCATCGACTCTCAGCCATATTATTTTTATTGCTCTCGTCCCGGCTCTCTGATTACTGATTATCTAACATGTCAGCAGCAAATGTACGCGGATGTCGCTCGCTTCCTTCAAGTCGATGCAGTTCAAAACAACTTTGCTCTAACACGTTCTTTAACAAGAAGATATAAAATTGTTGGAACTCATTTAAGTATTAGTTTAGCTTACAACCAATTCAAAGCAGTGTTTAAAAGCGAAAAAATGTTCGCCGCGATCGCCACAATTATTACCAATCCTCAAATCATTGTCCTATCGGTTTTACATATCATCAGAAACTTAACACAGCGAGCGGCTCCGCTGTGGGTTGCTCTATCTCGCAAATCAAAAATATTCAGTTTAAATCGCCCATAGAGGAGTATCTAAAACTCATTTTCCTAACAATGCGATCGCCTGCTAATTTTAAAAATTTAACTTAAAAAGTTAAATTTTTCATAATGAAACTTTTACTTCGTGCGGAAAAGGTATTTACAGTTATATCGTTACTGACTCTGACGGGAGCTTGGTTTCCACGCCTGTATGAAATCGTCAGTGGAGAATCACTGATCGTACTCACATCAGAGGGAGTTGTAGCACTACAAATTCCTTTCTACTCGATTTATATCACTACCTTTGCACTCATATTGCTTCGATGGAAAAAAATCATTCAAGCGCTAGGAAAAGGTAAGTTTTTATTATTGCTAGTTGCGATCGCGATCGTCTCAATTTTATGGTCAGATGCACCTGCGATCACGCTGCGACGCAGTTTAGCCGTTTCAGGCGCGACTTCATTTGGCATTTATTTAGCTACACGGTATAGCCACAAAGAGCAATTGCATCTATTAGCTTGGACTTTTGGAATAGCAGTCTTATCTAGTATATTATTTACCATAGCGTTACCAGCTTACGCAATTGTTTCAGACCCAAATAGCGCAGCTTTAGGAGCGGTTTGGCAAGGGGTATATATCCACAAAAATGTTTTCGGTCGAATTATGACTTTAAGCACAATTGTCTTAGCGATCGTGGCTTTTAGTCATTCTAAATCTCGATATTTAGCCTGGATTACTTTTAGCCTTGCAGTCAGTCAAGTGTTACTGTCATTTTCTACTAGTTCTTGGATTATCTTAGCAATTGTTCTAGTACTATTCCCCCTATATCGAGCTTTGCGATGGAACTTTTCTTGGATGTTGCTACTATATATTGCCGTGGCACTATTTTGCGGTGGTTTAGCTGTTTTAATTACGAGCAATTTGGATCTTGTATTGAATAGTTTGGGAAAAGATTTAACCTTGACTGGTCGCACCAAAGTTTGGTCGGCTGTCATCGACAAAATTGGCGAACGTCCTTGGTTAGGTTATGGATACAGCGCTTTTTGGCGAGGTAATGAAGGGGCATCTGCTTATGTGCGGCTAGCCAGTGGATGGAAAGTAGCCTTCTCTCATAACGGCTTGTTAGATCTATGGCTCGATCTAGGATTCATTGGAGTTTCAGTTTACTTAATCGGCTTTTTTAAAGCTTTTACGCAAGCAATAACGTGGATGCGTTGGTCTAAAACATCTTATGGATTATGGCATTTAATCTTGTTGACATTCATATTTTTAACTAATTTTTCTGAAAGCACAATTTTGAAGTCAAATGATATTTTCTGGGTGTTGTATACAGCGACATACTTTTCGCTGTCCCAAAGCTCGATAGATGCTTAGCTTGGCTCAAAACTTCCGCCTAATTTTTAGCTATTAACTACTTGGAGCAAAAATGAATGACCTCTAGCTTAGCAGTTTTTATCCCGAGTCTCGATGGTGGCGGAGCCGAAAGAGTTATGCTCAACCTCGCTGATGGTTTTGCCGCTCAAGGTGTAAAAGTTAGTTTAGTTTTAGTTAAGGCAGAGGGACCATATCTGTCGCAAGTATCTTCAAAGGTAGAATTAGTTACCTTGGGAAGTCGGCAGAAGTTACTGCTCAGCTTTCCCGATTTGATAAATTATCTGCGGCGGGAGCAACCTGTCGCAATGTTATGCGGACAAGAGGATGCCAATATAGTCGCACTATGGGCAAAGCAACTGATGAAAGTATCGACTCAAATGGTCGCGATCGTCCACAATCATCTCTCACGCGATGCCCAAACTTCTACCCTACTCAAAAGACAACTGACACCTCATCTGGTGCGTTGGTTCTATCCTTGGGCGGATAAAATTGTCGCCGTGTCTCAGGGGGTGGCTGAGGATCTCGTCGAGATTGGTTTGCCAAAAGATAAAATTCAGGCAATTTACAACCCTGTCGTAACTCCAGAATTGCACGACCGGGCAAGAGAACCAATATCTCATCCTTGGTTTGCGCCAGACCAACCTCCAGTTATTATGGGTGCGGGAAGGCTAGAGAATCAGAAGGATTTTCCGACTTTGATCCGTGCTGTTGCTAAGTTACGGCAGCAGCGTCCCGTGCGGTTGATGATTTTGGGCGAAGGGACAAAACGACCTGAATTAGAGGCTTTGATAAGAGAACTCGATTTAATAGATAGCGTTGTCATGCCAGGATTTGTGAGTAATCCATACGCTTATATGGCAAGGGCAACTGTTTTTGTCCTCTCATCGATCTGGGAGGGTTTTGGTAACGTGCTAGTAGAAGCGATCGCAGTGGGAACTCCGGTAGTGTCTACTAATTGCAAAAGTGGTCCGGCAGAAATTTTAGAAAATGGCAAGTATGGAAAATTAGTCGCCGTAGGGGATGTTATGGGGATGGCTGAGGCGATCGCCCAGACGCTAGACTGTCCGCCAGCACCTACTGAATTACAGCGTCGAGCCGAGCGATTTTCCACAGCAAAAGTTTTAGCAGAGTATCGACAGATTTTACAAATAACCTAGTACAAAAGTCAAACATTCGTAGGGGCGGGTTTGTTTGCAAATGTTACATGTTCAGGCAGGGTTGGTTGTTGAAACCCGCCCGTACAAAAGTCAAACATTCGTAGGGGCAAGTTTGTTTGCAAATGTTACATGGTTTGCGCAGATTTTGTTGTGGAAACCCGCCCGTACACCAATTTAAAATCGTGGGAATTAGCATATGGAAAAGATCGGTGAAAAACAAATTAATGTTCTCATGGTGGGAGACAGCTTATCTAAGCAGGGAGGAATTGTAACTTTAGAAAAGCATATGTTAAAACACGCTCCTACTAACGTGCAAATTCACCATATTGGCACGGCAGTTGATGGTTTGGCAATGCAAAAAGCCTTTGGATTTGCGATCGCCCTGGTTCGGGTTCTCTTGGTGCTATTAACGAAAAAAGTGGATATCGTTCACGCGCATGTAGCCGAAAGAGGCAGTGCTTATCGCAAATCAATCGTGACTTTAATTGCTAAATTCTTGTTTCGCAAACCCGTAATTTTACATTCTAATAGTCCTGAGTTTCATGAATTTATCAGGGGTTATCTGTGAATGTCAGACAAGGATTGTTGTGGGCATTTAGTCAGTGCGATCGTTTCATTGCTGTTTCCGAGAGTTGGCGTAATTTCTATGTGGATAAATTTGGTTTAAAACCAGAACAAGTCTTAGTACTGGCTAATCCGATTGAATTGCCAAATCAAGTCCCTCACCGAGAGCGATCGAACCAGATTAATCTTGTTTTTTTAGGACGCATCGGACAGCGTAAAGGCACTTTCGATCTGATTCGTGCTTTTGCCATGTTACCTGAGCCGATAAGAAACCAAGCAAATTTAATCTTGGCAGGAGATGGAGAGGTTGACAAAGCCCGCGATTTAGTCACGAGCTATAGTTTAAAGATTAGCAACATTGGCGATCGCATTACTATATATGATTGGCTCAACCCGCAACAACGAGATGCTTTATTAACTAAAGCGCATGTCTTTATCTTACCTACTTACAATGAAGGATTACCCTTAGCTTTGCTAGAAGCAATGGGGTGGAAATTACCTGTCATCACAACGCCAGTAGGGGGAATTCCCGATTTGATTGTCTCGGGAAAAAATGGTTTATTAGTCCAGCCTGGAGACATTCAACAACTTTCCACTGCTATTGAATCGCTCATTCAGAACGAAAATTTTAGACTTTCCTTGGGTAGTGCGGCGCGGGAAAGCGTCATACCTTTGGATGTCAAAAGTTATTTCAGTTTCCTGTTACAAATCTACGATTTAGTATTAGATCTTCAGGAAAATCAGTAGTCAAAAGTTAAAAGTCAAAAGTCAAAAGTTAAAATGTATAGAGTTAATAGTAGCAAGCAATGCGATCGCACTGAGAATGTCAGTTAAAAGTGTAACAGCTTACACAGCAGAGAGTAGGTAGCAACAATAATTGGTATAAGAAAACTTACCAATCAATTTTAAAGAAAAAATTAAATAACTGTGTCTGTCCGAAAAGTAGGTTTATAACCTCGCTGTTTCCAACCTAGTTTTTTTCGGTAAAACCAATGAATCATCGGCAAATCACAAGACGGCTAGCAATTGCTCTAGGGTTAAGTACCTTTGCAGGTGTAAGCGTATCACCACTGCTGAAACTTGAAAATTTAAGCCAACAGGCTGAAGCAGTAGAAAATGGAACGCAAGATTTCACGGTTATCGGCAATGCAAGTTTACGCGATCGAGCAGCAGCCAAAAGATTTCTTTTTGGAGCAGCAACGGGATACCATAAACTAACTAACGATGCAGCACTCAATGCGAAATTTAGACAAGATTGTGCCATTTTAATGGCAGAAGAAGACTTGTTATGGGGTGCGCTTCGTCCAGATGCAGACACTTTTGCCTTTACTAAAGGTGATTGGCTAATTGATTACGCTCGCCAACACAAAATGTTAGTTGGTGCTACTCATTTGGTATGGCATGAATATATGCCTCAGTGGTTGGAAGAAAAGCTGAATAAGCAAAATGCCGAACAGATACTACTTCAACATATTAACAAAGTTGTGACACGCTATGCTAAAAAGATTCATTTTTGGTCTGTAGTGAACGAAGCAATCTTAACTTCCGATAAACGACCGGATGGATTAAGAAAAACGCCGTGGTTAGAATTTTTAGGACCCGATTACATTGAGATGGCATTTCGTGCTGCTGCTGCCGCAGATCCGCAAGCTTTGTTGCTATACAATGACAATGCTTTGGAATACGATATTCCCTATCACGACGAAAGGCGAGCAGCGGTATTAAAATGGTTGGAAAGATGGAAATCTAAAGATACTCCCATACACGGTTTAGGTTTACAATCTCATATAGGTAAATTAGATAATTTTAGCCCCAAAAAACTGAAAACTTTTTTGCGTGATGTTGCTAGTTTGGGTTTAAAGATCGTTATCACTGAAATGGATGTTGGAGATGCAGGAATGCCGACAGATATTAAAGTACGCGCTCGCATGGTTGCCGAAGTTTACAAACAGTTTCTCTCGGTAGTCTTGGAGGAACCAGCAGTTTTGGGCGCAATTACTTGGGGATTGAGCGATAAGTATACGTGGCTTTCTAATTATGCACCTAGAGAAGATGGCACGCCAGTACGTTCGCTACCGTATGATGCTGAAATGAATCGCAAGTTAGCTTGGAATGGCATTGCTCTTGCTTTCGAGCAGCTTAAACAGCGTCGTAAATCTTCTAAACTTTGGCTTGCATGGAGAAGACTTCAAACACAAGTTTAAAAGTGAAAGTTGTTTGACCAATTTTTTATGACTACGCCGCAGAAGATCCCCCCAACCCCCCTTTTCAAGGGGGCATTGTTTCCCTAATTATTAAGGAAAGCATTGTTTCCTCTCTCATTAAGAAAATCATTGTTTCCTTCCTCCTTAAGGAAAGCATTATTTCCCCCCTTTTTAAGGGGGGCTAGGGGGGATCGGATCTTTGCCATAACAGGTAAAATTAATGCTAGTGGCTAGCAATGATTGGCAAGCCGTTTTCTTCTAAAACTCGCGGCGAGAGAAAACAAGAATTGCGATCGCCAACATTAATACTGTATAAACCACACCATAGATAGCATTAGTTATCAGCGTCATCGCATCGGGTAAGGCAGAAAAACCATAAACAGCTTGATTTTTTAAATCTAGTCGCGATAGATCGGGTAACACAAGATATAAATTTCTCACTAATTGTTCGATCGCGGGATTTTTGCTCAAGCGTCCAAATTCTAATAAGTCTTGGCTCAAATTCCCCATCAAATAAACGCCAAAACAGAGTAAGGTAGCAAGAACTGTACTGGTAAATACTCCTAAAACTAACGCGATCGCCGTAATCAAAGATAACTGCAAGAATAAATAAACGACTGCTAAAAGTATGCTACCTAATGGATAAGTCAATTGATTTAATTGCAGCAGAGCGAGAAAAATAGCTGTCATGGCTGTTACCAAAGCACCTAAAACAGCTGCTAGTCCTAAATGTTTGCCCGTAATAAACTCGCTATGACTGATAGGTTTAGCAATTAAGACTAACACGGTACGTTTTTCAATTTCTTTATTCACCAATCCCGTACCGACAAACACCGCGACAATTAAACCCAAAACATTCATCGCCGCCAAACCGAAATCCAGAATAATTTTATCCTCAGCCCCCCCTGCAATTTGGGGAATTAGCATCACCGCCCCACTCAAGAGTAGAGCATATAGAGCGATGATATAGAGAATGCGATCGCGCACCACTTCCCGAAACACATTCGAGCCAATTGTAAACACCCTAGTTGGATTCATAATGTCAGTTATCAGTGAAGAAAGGGAGTAGGGAGTAGGGAGTAGGGAGTAGGGAGGACAAGGAAGACAAGGGAGACAAAGTAATTCAAAATCCAAAATCTGAAATCCAAAATTTCCTGACTCCTAACTCCTCACAAATGACCAATGACCAATGACCAATGACCATTTCTGTTTTAACTGTTGTAATTGCTAATGCCCAGAGGATAGAAGCTTCAGTTACAATCTAAGACGGCACGCCAAGAGGGTACGACTGTGAGTAGGAACGGTATCGGAATAAAAACGGCTCAGGTGCGATCGCAGCGGGTTGTCGGTCAGATTCACGTTTACGATGGCGCGGGTAAAGGTAAGTCTCAAGCGGCTTTAGGTGTGGTTTTGCGATCGATTGGCTTAGGAATTCACAGCCGCAATGATACCCGCGTCTTGCTGCTGCGGTTTCTTAAGGGACCAGGACGGGCTTACGATGAAGATGGGGCAATTAAGGCTCTACAACAAGGTTTTCCTCATTTAATCGACCAAGTACGGACGGGACGAGCCGAATTTTTTGGTCCCGATGAAATCACTCGCTTCGATCGCCTAGAGGCACAGCGGGGTTGGGATATTGCTAAAGGGGCGATCGCTTCTGGTTTGTATTCCGTGATTGTTTTAGACGAACTCAATCCGGTGTTAGATTTAGGTTTGCTACCCGTGGATGAAGTTGTCAGCGTTCTCCAGTCCAAGCTAGAAGAAATCGAAATTATCGCCACAGGACGCGGCGCACCCCAAAAACTGCTAGATATTGCCGATCTGCACTCGGAAATGCGCCCGCACCATCACCCTACAGCTGAGATGCAGGGAATTGCTGGAATTGAAATCTATACGGGGGCGGGTAAAGGTAAGTCTACCAGCGCCCTTGGTAAGGCACTGCAAGCGATTGGCAGAGGGATTAGTCAGGATAATTCCCACCGCGTTCTGATTATGCAGTGGCTCAAAGGTGGTAGCGGTTACACTGAGGATGCCGCGATCGCGGCTTTACAACAAACTTATCCGAATTTGGTTGACCATCAGCGCTGCGGACGCGATGCGATCGTCTGGCGCGGACAACAGCAAGAACTCGACTATGTAGAAGCCGAACGGGGTTGGGAAATTGCTAGAGTGGCGATCGCTTCTGGTTTGTACAAAACTATTATCCTCGACGAGCTGAACCCAACTGTAGATCTAGAATTGTTGCCGATTGAGCCAATCATGCAAGCGCTACTGCGTAAGCCCCGCGACACGGAGATTATCATCACTGGGCGCTGTCACAATCCCCCCGCTTATTTCGACTTGGCTGAAGTTCACTCCGAGGTATACTGTCACAAGCACTATGCTAATAGTGGAGTAGAACTCAAAAGCGGCGTTGATTTTTAATCATAGAGACATTACACGCAACGTCTCTACAAAATCCCCATAAAAATTCATGGAAAACACTCAAACATTAGATCTGATTACTGGTGGCATTGCGATCGCGATCCTAATCGGCGGTTACTTGATGATGTTTACTGATATTTTTACTAGGAAAAAAAAGTAGTTTATTCAGTTGAAAGTACTGCTGTAACTTAGTTTGAGCGCTATCTCTCGTAGCAATTTTCTATTTTTACGAGTTGTTTAGTGTTGACTAAATAACCTAAATGCTATACTGTTATTATTGCTAATCGCAAGAAAATTGTATGACTTAAGAACTGAAAGCAACAAAACAAGCTAAGGGTAAACTGAGTCATTATTGGCAGGTTATCTAAAAATTGCGGGAATTTCCTAGCCTTTAGCTGCAAAGCACAAAAACAAGGCAAATTTTATGTATTATCAAGCAGGAATACCTGATATATAGCTATTTTTTTTGAAACGCTTTATAGGATTTAATCTTATGGCTGTCATTAGTCATTAGTCATTGGTGACTGACTGATAACTTTGGTGACTGATAACTAGTGACAATAATAGCTGTTGCCTTCAGTTGCCGCGATCGCAGCGAATAAATTTAGCGTGTTTCTGTCTAAATTTATAGCTGGCACTGAACATAAGTTTTAAATCTTTTCTCGTCGATTTCAGCTTCTCTTCTGATAACCGCTAGTTTTCTTTTAGAAGGCGATCGCAGTTCTAAGTGTTTAGTAGTGCCATATTCTTATATGGTGAAATCTGCATAGACATAAATGTTTTTTGCGCCTATTTTTCGGACTTGAGTTAAGTCTGGAAATATCTGGTGTTTGAATCAGTTTTGGTTCGTGGTGGGCGCTGTCCATCCTACTAAGTTGTTAGTTGCTATTGATAACTGATAACTGATAACTGATAACCGATAACCAACCAATTACCATTAGATGAAAAGTTATGCTGACGCGCAGAAACTTCATCGAGCAAGCAATTATTACTCCGATTCAAGCTTTAGTAGCTACTAAAATTTGTCATTTTATTTATGTTAACTATAAACCGAAAGTTGTCATCATAGTAGGTGGAATATCGGGATTAGCAGCGGGATATTTCTTGTCTCAAAAAGGTATTGATGTAACTATTTTAGAAGCCCGTTCTCGCTTGGGTGGTCGCGTTTATTCTCATACGATTGATGAAAATGAAAATTTAGCTGTTGAACTGGGTGCAGAGTGGATTGGTGCTGCTCATCAGCGAGTTATTTCTCTTTGTCAAGAATTGGGTTTGGAATTGCACAATAATCAGTTTAATACCCATTTGTTATATCAAGGTAAATATTTTCGTCAAAATGAATGGGATTTCTCCGATGCTTGCAATAATAAATTAGACAATTTGCTACAGGCTTACTCGAATCTAGGTGAAGCCGATAAGATGAAATTGGATAAGATTGACTTGTGGCGTTATTTAGTTGACAACGGTATTAAAGATAAAGACTTAGACTTTATCGAGTTAATTAAAAGTACAGATTTTGGCGAGAGTATTCGTTTT
This sequence comes from Chroococcidiopsis sp. SAG 2025, assembly GCF_032860985.1. Lineage (GTDB taxonomy): Bacteria > Cyanobacteriota > Cyanobacteriia > Cyanobacteriales > Chroococcidiopsidaceae > Chroococcidiopsis. Next base: position 1,993,963 of record NZ_JAOCNC010000001.1, on the reverse strand, counting down.
GCTTCTGCTTTCCTTGCCTTAGACGAATATGTTGAATCGCAAGAAACCTATCATATGGACTATAAAATTAAAGGAGGTAATAGCAAGCTAGCCGAAACTTTAGCGGAGAAGATTGGACGAGATAAGATTCTACACAATCATCAAGTTGTAGCAATTGAACAAACGGGGCGAGCGGTAACAATTACCTGTGCTAATGGAGACAAGCTCGCTGCTGATAAAGTTATTTGTACTTTGCCGACAACGGTAATGAAAGATATTCGCTGGAATCCAGTTTTACCAGCAGATAAATTAGAGGCGATCGACGCATTACAATATAGTCGAATCAATAAATATGCCACTCTGTACAATCGTAGATTTTGGCAGGATGAAAGCTTCGATCTGATCACTGATGGACCTGCTCATTACTTCTATCACGCTACTAAAAATCAAGCTTCTACCAAAGGTGCATTAGTATCTTATACGATAGGTGATAAAGCTGATATTTTTGCTAGGCAATCCAATGCGGGCAGAAATGCATTAGTTGAAAGTGCGTTAAAACCAATCTTTGGCGATACGGAACAGTATGCTTTAAAGCAGATCAATCATTATTGGGGAAATGATGAATTTGCTAGAGGAAGCTATGCTTTCTATGGCAAAAATCAGTGGTTTAATATTCGTCCTATTTTGCAAAGAAGGTTTAATCACGTTCACTTTGCAGGGGAACATATAGCTGATTGGCAGGGATATATGGAAGGAGCAATTGAGACAGGTGAAGCCGCCGCTGCTGCTATTTTGGGATAAATATCTCTCCCTAAATTCCCCTTGAAAAGAGTATACCCGAAATCCAATACACGCCAAAATAGGCATGACTGATATTGCTGAAGGGGCGACATAAAATCTGGGATGCATATAGAATAAGCTCCATAGCTCTTATCCCTCGGAGATGACACTCTAGTTTATTGCAATTTAGTCTCATTAACTGATGTCTCCTTCTTGCAGAGTGCGATCGCTTATACCCGACTCGATTAAATCGATGGCAGCTTGTTCCATCAAGATTTTGATATCTTCTGGCATCTTGGATTCCATCTGAACCGATAGGTTGACTAAATCCTCAGTTAAATTCATAAAAAACTCCTAATTGTTGTCAAAAAGCTAGCAAAATCCAATTGAATCGCTCTAATCCCACTAAAGAGCCTTTTGTACGGCTTGTGCATAAACCTTTTTGGGTTTCATCCCTGCAATGCGCTCTACAACTTCCTCTCCTTTCAATAAAACAACGGTAGGCGCACTGCGCACGCCCAATTCAATCGCCAGTTCTGGATCTTCTGTCATATCGATAGTCACCAAATGAATCTGACCGGAGCGATCGCCCACAAGTTGTTCCAGAACGGGGGCAAGGGTTTTGCAAGAGGGACAGTGAGGTGCGACAAATTTAACTAAAATGGGGTTGGCAGATTCTTGCTGTAACTGTTCTAAAGCGTTGCGTCCTTCGGCAAAAATTCGATCGGTTAATTCTGACATGGTTGTTTCTCCTTTGATTAAATCGATCTCTATTGTTCATGCCACAGAGGCAAGGGAAAGGGATTGCTGTTCGGCTAACCAACGTTCCGCTTCTAAGGCTGCCATACAACCAGTTCCAGCTGCGGTAATCGCTTGTCGATAATAGTGGTCTTGTACATCTCCTGCTGCCCAAACCCCAGGAACATTGGTGGCTGTACTCTTACCGTTGGTTTGAATGTAACCAGCCCGATCTAAAATCAGTTGTTCTTGAAATAGTTGGGTGTTGGGAGCGTGACCGATCGCGTAAAATAAGCCACTTACAGGCAATTCAGAAACAGTTTCCGCTAGGGTATCCCGAACTCGTAGCTAATGCAGCACCTCATCTCCGTGGGTACTCAGAGGCATACAATTCCAGTGAATGTGAATCTGATGGTGGTTAAAAAGCCGCTCCTGCATAGTTTTAGATGCCCGCAGGCGATCGCGTCTTACTAGCAGGTGAACCTTGCGAGCATATTTGGTCAGATACAGGGCTTCTTCAGCAGCCGAATCTCCTCCGCCAACTACGGCAACTTCGGCATCGTGAAACAAGGGATTTGCCCCATCGCAGATGGCACAGGCAGAAATGCCATTATTCCAAAACTTTTCTTCGCCAGGAAGATGTAACCGTTTGGCAGTTGCTCCCGTACAGATAATGACAGCATGGGTTTGAACCACCTCTTCCTCAGAGGCGATCGTAAACGGACGCTGTTGAAAATCCACCCTCACCACATCATCCGCAATCAATTTAGCACCCCAGCGCAACGCCTGTTGGCGCATTTGCTGCATTAACTTGGGTCCAGTGATTCCTTCAGGAAAACCAGGAAAGTTTTCCACCTCCGTTGTAGTCATTAACTGACCGCCAGGAACACCACCTGCTGCAAACCCTTCAAATACCACTGGCTGGAGTTGTCCGCGTCCTGCATAAATCGCAGCCGTATAGCCCGCCGGACCAGAGCCAATAATCACTAGATTCTCGATCGTAATCAACTTAATCTCCCACAAACCATTGAGTGCCAGTAAATAGGTAATACGCTCCCGTCATAATCAGTGCCACACTACCCAAGCGGATAATTGTCTCTGAATGTTTCAACAACTTGTTGCTTTGTTTTGCGAATCCTGTAAACAAACTCGCTAGGAAAATCAGAATGGTATAACCCAGAGCGTAGCTAACCATGGTTAGAGTGCCTAACATTTGAGAACCAGTTGCTGCTGCTGCTGCCAGCACTGCAAATAGTACCGGACTAGCACAGGGAGAACTAACTAGGGCAAAGGTCAACCCCACCCCATAAGGTCCAGCCTGCGGGAGATTTACGTCCATCTCTGGTAAAGGCAGCTTGACCACTCCCATCAACCACAAACCCATCACAGCCATAATCAGTCCCACTACCACATTGATATAGCCTCGGTACTCCACCATCACGGCTCCGGCAAAGGAGGAAACTAAACCAAATAGACTTAAAATCGTGACTGCTCCTAGGACAAACAAGCCCGCCTTAGTAAAAGCATCCCAGCGGGATTTAATTTTGAGCGTGCCGATATAGCTGAGGTTGACAGGCAACAGTGCCAGAATACAGGGAGATACGCTGGCAAGTACTCCACCTACAAATGCTAGAGGCAATAACACTAGAGGATTTGCTGTATCTTGTTGGGCAAACCATTGCTGATAGCGATTTTCGATGATAGAAATGAGCCTCTCAATAGGATGACTGATGACGGGTCCGACGGTTAAAACCAGAATCAGCGCTAAGAGTCCTAATCCCCCGTAAAACAGCCATTTTTTCGATGCTTTAGAGCGTCGGGAAGCCTTATGCTCAGTTACTGACTGAGATATTTTTCTCATGAAAATCTCCTTAAACTATTCAGGAATGAAGTTGCCTTTGGAAGGCGCTCCCGCACAGCCGGTGAGAAGCGCACCGCGACGAATACTTATTCAAAAAAGTATCAACTTGGAGGGGAGAGACAAGCACGCTCGCCACTGCAATCTCTGAAAATTATTGGCAATGGCGAGCGCAGCAAACCCATAACGTCAATTAGCATTCTGCCATCCACTATTTTTGAGAGATAGCAGAGTTAAGTACCGATGTGTAATCTTTCAGATTCGCATTATTACGATGTTGGGTCAGAATATCGCCTGTAGCCGGATCGACGATCGCAACCATCCCTGTTTGTGACTTATTGGCAGCAAAAAACTCAGCCAATCCTAACTCTCTAGCTTGATTTTCTGCTCGGCTAGCTTTCGATTTATCGCTAACATCCAAAACAACAAAGTGAGCTTTGTTACCGTAGTCTTGTTTGAGTTGAGAAAGGGTCGGCGCAATATTTTTGCAGGCAGGACACCAGCTTGCATAGATATCAACTACCACAGGCTTTCCTTGTAGTTGTCGTGCTAAAGGTCCCCCGACGTTTCTAGCTTTAGACGCACAGGGGTTTTTAGAAGCACAAGGGTTTGTCGAGGCACAGGGGTTTTTAGAAGCACAAGGGTTTACTTGTGCGAAGCTGAAGCCATGCTTGGTGACTGCACCATCGGGAGTTGCAGAAGTTCTGAACGATGTCCCAGCTACGAGGGATACAGTAACAACGAGACTACTTACACATAGACTGAGCCATAACAATGCTGATTGTTTACGCATGATTCAATTTCCAAGATTTAGGACTGTATATTTCAACAAGCAGTAGTGAATGAATTACCGCTTAAATTTCCAGCAAGATAAGAAGTTGGCAGAGCAGACTTTTATAAATAGTTTGCTTACCGTTATTTAGATTAAATTCCAGAAAAATGAGTCTCAGATGAAGACCAGATTGAGATTAAATAAAAAATTTAAATCGGCAATGTGGCTTAATCGATGATGTCTTTTTTTCAGCAAAAATTCATCTAGGCATCAGCAATGAATAATCTTGACAGCAAACCTTTCACATACAATGAAAATTAAACAGCACCATCCAATCTCATCAAAGCTGAACTTAACTTTTAGCTATGCTTTGGTCGTGCGGTGATTTAAGTGACAAGTTGAGTGACTATGACAGGAAAAGACTGGTTAGTGAGGAACGATGGACAATGCTTGGCTTGTGATGTTGGTTCTCAAACTGAAGCATTATCCCATCCTTATCGGCTCTATCGCTTTTTAACCGATCTAGAAGATATTTTAGACTGCGTTAGCGATAACCGTTTGCGACTCCAGGCAATTCGTCCCCTGGTACGCAAACTATTGACTAGTTCTTCTTGGCTGCAAATTCCTACTCTAGCGCCTAACCTTGAAACAGGCTGGGAGGTATTAACATTATATGACGAACCATTTTTTCCCCTGACGGTACAATTAGTCGCCTGGGCACCTGGCATGACTTCGCCAATTCATAATCATGGCTGTTGGGGACTTGTGGCATTGCTGAGTGGAGAGGAGAAAAACACCTTTTGGCAGCGATCGCCAAGACCAGAATTTCCCGATCGCATCGAACCAGTAGGCAAGTGCCTGCTTACTCCTGGCGACATCCTGTGCTTGATGCCCGATGCCATTCACCATGTCGAAGCGATTGGAGACAAACCAACAATTAGCTTTAATTTATATGGTGAAACCAACTATAACCAAAGGTTTGAGTTTGAACCAGCACAAGGCATAGCGAAACACTTTTAATCTTTTCAGACTCGATCGACCCCTAGTAAATCAGTGAAGCTAAGTCGCCACCTGCAATCCTTAATCAATTCCTTCTCGGGCAAGCGGATTTCTACCTCCTCGCTTCAGTTTCGCCTAACTCTGGAATTGGTGGCACTCTCGGTTTTAGGACTCGGCAGTGTGGCGGCTTGGGCTGGCTGGCAAATGGAGCAGAATCTCGTGGCTGCCCACAAGCAAACCCTAGAATATATTGCCATGCGATTTCCCGAACAGCTCGAACTTTACACTCAGGTAGGTTCGCTGGAAACGGGATTAGAACGAACTATTAATAGAGTCTCGACACCTGGATTAGTAGTGTGGGTCAAGAATTCTCACGATCGACTTTTAGCACAGTCTCCCAATAGCGATAGTTCTTTATCTGAAATTCGTGCTGTCGAATCTCTCGCTGAAGTACCAAAACAACCCCAGGTAGTTCGCTTTGGCGATCGCGATATTGTTTTGTGCGGGACTCCTCTCGTCCTCAATGGCAAGTTTTTTGGAAAACTGTACCTGTCGCAAGATATCACGGCAGATCGACAGAAATTAAATGCTGGGTTATGGCGATTATTACTGATTAGCCTCTTGACTATTTCGATCTTAACTGTGGCGATTTCTCAACGAATTCGCCGAGCTATGCATCCCCTGAAGCAGATGAACCAGGTAGCCAGTGCTGTTTCCGCCGATGATTTGGGTGCTGCAAAACTGCAACTCCAGCAAGCACCAGATGAAATTTTGGGACTGGCAAAAGCCTTCAATGAAATGTTATTTCGGCTATCGGGTGCTTGGGAACAACAACGTCAGTTCGTCGGCAATGTTTCCCACGAACTACGCACTCCCCTAACTGTTGTGGTGGGTTATTTACAAAGTCTACTGCGACGAAGTACAAATTTAAGTGCTTATCAACAGCAGGCATTAGAAACAGCAACAGCAGAAACCGAACGTACCATTCGGATGCTGCAAGATTTGCTCGATCTGGCACGGGCAGATAGCGGTCATCTGCACTTTCGCTGCGCTCCGATTATGTTGAATACCCTTGTAGCAGAAGTGGTAGCAATGAGCCAAAAGGTTAGCAATCGAAAGATTACCGTGCTGGTAACCGATGAAGATGTAATCATCTGTGCCGACCAAGACCGCCTACAGCAGGTGTTAATTAACCTAGTGGGACTTTAAAACTTTCTAAGCCCAAATATAGCCGAACTTAGCTCTGTGAGAGGCAAATACATCAACATGCTCATTAAGCCAGCGGACCAAACGAAACTCGACTGCGGTGCGGAATGCCTCCAATGCTTCGGCAAAGGTTTGTAAGGGTTTGGTTGCCCAACGTCTGCGGAATCCGCCGGTCAACTGATGCCAAAGGATGAAGGTGTAAGCGATGAACACTAAAACCCAATGACGCTTCATACTCAGAGCATCCCGAACTTGATACTCACTCAAACCCAACCAGCCCTTGGCTTCTCGATAGAAGACCTCCACCCAGTTGCGAGCAGAATATGTTTGAGCTACCCAAGCCGCACTGACTTGGTTGTCAGAGGCATTGGTGAGAAAGTAATCCACCTCCGTCGCTTGCTCGAAACTAGAGGCATTGAGTTGAATCGCCAGCCAGCGAGTGCCTTCGAGCTTCGGAACGTGAACTGGTAACAGCGCCACCCAAACTGTCCGGGGCTGCTCCAGATTGAGTTGCACAGGTGTGAACTGCTCCACTGCCAAGGTTTGAGCAATAGCTTCTAATCCCTGCTTACGAGCAGACTCATCACCTGATGTTTGAGCAGTAACTTGGCGGTTTTTGGCGATTGCTGCCACGTAAGTTAGGTTTCTCGACTCCAACTGCTTGAGAAAAGGCGTGTTATTACCGTAGCCTGCATCAATTACAGTCACACCCGGTCGATAACCGCGCTTCAAGCATTGGTCAACCAAGTCTAGAGCCAGGTCAGGTTTTTTCTGGAAGTTGGGGTCTGCCTTGCCTTGCTCGAATAAACTTGCGTGTTGATAGAGTGCAACATCTAACGGCAGACGTCGCACTCCATCATACAAGTAGGTAGTCAGCAGCACAATACCATTGTCAGTCTTGCCAATCTCCCCAATGTACTGCCGTCCTACCCCATCAGTAGCCGCACCACTTTTGCGATGTCCCGAATCATCTACAATCAATGTGAAACCTTGACTCGGGGTCGTCTGGCGACACTGGTGCATCACCTCCAACCGCCGATTATTTAGCTTGACTTCATCCCAAGGGGCATTGTTGAGAAAATGTCTGAGGCTGTTGTAGGAGCCATCTACTGTATTTGTGACCAGTTGGCTCAGGTTTTTGCGCTGACTCTCACCCAGCAGTCCCCCTAGATAAACACGAAATTCCTGCCGCTGCTTCTGACGCGAAAATACATCATCAAACCGACGACACCAGTTCTCAAAGCACTGCGGCATCGCTGCTGGTACTTGATCTTTCACCTTACGTTGCTCCTGTCGAGACTGACGTAAAACGCAACTCCTACCCGCATTCTAGCTCAATTTGCTCCATCTTTCTTACAAAGTCCCACTAGTGGATAATGCGCTCAAGTATTCTGCTCCCGAACAACCAGTCGATCTGGTCTTAGAAAAAACTGCTCAGTCTGCTATAATTCACGTGCGCGATCGCGGTATCGGTATTCCTCTAACGCATCAAAAGCGCATCTTTGAACGGTTTTATCGGGTAGATGAGTCTAGAACCCGTTCTAGAGATGGTACGGGATTGGGTTTGGCGATCGCTAAAAGTCTGATTGAAGGAATGGACGGTCGAATCACTCTCCGCTCTAAACCAGGGGAGGGTAGTATATTTACAATTACCTTACCACTTTGGCAAATGCAGTTATGAGCGACCGCATTCTCCTGGTAGAAGATGACCCCAAACTAGCTGAATTCATCGCCACAGAACTCAGTTTGGAAGGGTATGAAGTTACCATTGCTACCAATGGAATGGATGGACTGACAATAGCTCGTGATGCTCAACCCGATTTATTAATTTTAGACTGGATGCTTCCAGGTATTTCTGGATTAGATCTGTGTTTACGGCTGAGAAAAACAGGGATTGAAGTTCCTATCATTATATTAACGGCGAAAGATGAGATACCAGACCGCGTTGCTGGATTAAATGCTGGAGCCGATGACTATGTGACTAAGCCTTTTAGCATAGAAGAACTCCTGGCAAGAGTGAAAGCTCGCTTGCGTCGCACTCACCCTGAAGAGACAAATGTGTTGGTTTTTGAAGACCTGACTTTGAATACTCTCACCCGCGAAGTCTATCGGGGTACTCAACTGATTGAATTAACTGCCAAAGAATTCGACCTATTGCAGCTATTACTCCGCCATCCCTGTCAAGTGATTACCCGCGAGCGAATTCTCGAACAGGTTTGGGGCTATGATTTTATGGGCGAGTCAAATATCATTGAAGTCTATATTCGTGCCTTACGAGTTAAGTTAGAGGCAAGCATCCCAAAACGCTTGGTACATACGATTCGAGGAGTTGGTTACGTGTTGCGAGAGTATGCTTAATTTTTTTGTACTTGGTTGAGTCTTGAATTGATTGGTTTCGGTCTGGCTGGTTTAGCAGATAAGAATCAGCGTCGAGAACCTGCTACAGAAAGAGAATCAGTTGTGGGAAATCGAATTGGCGATCGCGAACCTACTACTTATCGAGATCCCAATCCAACCGATCGCACGGGTTATCGTTGACAATACTTTTAATTGATACTGAAAGGTTCAACAATAAAGCCAAAACTCTCAGGAGCGAAGTTCCGAATTTAGTTTGAATAACTATGCTGCGATGCTTATCCATCAAACTTGGCTGCGTCAAGTTGGAGAATTCGAGCGATTCGTTGTCTTGATTGGGTAGGGTAACATCGGGAAAGCGATCGCCTACGTGCAGATTGGTAGTCGTGACATCCTCACATATTCGGGCAACTAGGCATATCCTCGCCAACCAACAGCCGCGCTAAACTCGGCAGCGCCTCACCGTAGGTCGGATGAATGTGAACCGATTGCTCTAGCAATTGCCAATTTGCACCCGCCTCCATCAACGACAAGAAGACGTGGACTAACTCGGCAGTTTCATAACCTACTAGGGTTGCACCTAAAATTTTGTCAGTATCGCGATCGATAACCATACGATAAAAGCCTAGATCCTGTCCCCACTCGATTGCCCGTGCAATCTGCGCCATTGGTAAAGTGACGGCACGGGCGTTGATGCCTTGTTGTTCTGCCTCTGCCAATGTCATGCCAACTCGCCCTACCTGGGGTTCGGTGTAAACCGCATAGCCCAAAACGCGATCGCTCTTGGTGCGCTCCTCGCCACACAAAATCGCTTTGAGGCGGCGATAGTCTTCCCAGGACACATGGGTAAAAGCAGGCTGTTTGGCAACATCACCAATTGCATAGACATTAGGGTTAGTCGTGTGAAAGCGATCGCCAATCTGGACATAACCTTGTGAATCTAACTCAATTCCCGCCGCCGCCGCATTCAATGCATCCGTATTGGGTTTGCGTCCGGTGGCAACTAATAAAGCTTCTGCTTCCAGCGTTTCGCCATTGCTCAAATTCAGGGTAAATACTCCATCTGTATGTCGAACTTGTTGCACGCGCTCATGAAAGTGCAATCCAATTCCATCGCGCTTAAATGCTTCTGCTAGGGTGACGCTGACTTCCGATTCTTCCCGATCGAGCAAGCGATCGCCCCGCACGATCAGATCGGTTTGACTGCCCAAACGCGCTAGTCCTTGCCCCAACTCCATCCCAATATATCCACCTCCTATTACCAGCAAACGGGGTGGTAGTGCCTGCAAGTCAAAAAATTTGCGATTGGTGAGATAGGGGGTGGCGGCTAAACCTGGAATGTCAGGTACTAGTGCCGAAGTCCCCGTATTGATGACGATGACTGGAGCCTCAACAGTCACGTCGCCACCTGTCACCGTGCGTTCTTCCGTAAAGGTGGCTTCAGCACAGACAACTTCAACGCCTGCGGTATCTAAACGCTTGTGCATCCCTTGATTGAAGCGATCGCGGATCGACCGTACCCGTTCCATCACGGCTGGAAAATCTACCTGTACCTGAGCCTGGATGCCCAAACTGGCAGCTTGGCGGGCGCGACCTGCGGCATGGGCAGCGGCGAGAAAAGCTTTCGAGGGAGTGCAGCCGTAATTAATGCAACTTCCCCCCAAGGCATCGCGCTCGAACAAAACTACCTTACGTCCTGCCTTTGCCCAATCTGCGGCTAGGGGAATGCCACCTTGACCGCTGCCGATAACGATGAGGTCTGCTGTTTTCATATCTGGGCGCTCTGCTTTGCGTTTTTGCGGCAGACAAGCTTGCATTGTTGAATGCAACTGCTGCTAACAGTTTAAAGAAAAGGTGAGAACACTAAGAATAATTCGTTATTTTTTAATCATCCTCAGAGTTAGATTTATGATTTTCTTTTACTTGTTCCTCCTTTGGCACATCTGCCTTCATTTTTAATTCGACGACTCCCATAATTTTGGCGCTGACTTCTAGTGCTACATTTTCAGTAGGTATTTGCCGTTCTCTGATTTCTTGACTGGCAGTTTGAATCACGTTGATTGCGCGATCGACGGCAGCGACAATTGCTTCTTCAGTAATGTCTGAAGCTATCTCCTGAGTGGTAGATGCTACTTGCTCAATTATCCGATTTCCTCTTGCTGGAAAAACTCGATTCGCTTGAGTCAGAACTTGCTGACTCTTTCGTTGTAATTGCTCCAGTATTCTTTTCCATCCAACATTATTTGCCCCCAATAAGTTAGTAACTACTGCGATCGCCAATGAGCTAGCCAGGAAAATTCCGACAGTAAACCAGTTGAGCTGATGGTACATATCCCTTAAAAGGAATAGAAATTGGCACCCAACCATTTGCTCCTCTACCTGTTAATATGACTCTGCGACCGCTAGAGATATAACCGACTACCTTGCTATCGCTTGAAGGTTCTTGTCGTGCTGGAATGCCTCGATTGGCAACGACTCGACGGCAACTGCTCGGTGGTGGCGCTTTAGCTTGACAATTCCCAATCCAATCTGCATAGACATATCCCTTCAAGGGAGCAGAAATTGGCACCCAGTTATTTGTAATCCCGCCTGCAACTTCGACATTACGCTCGTAAGCAACGATCCCGACTGCGTTACTATATACCGTGGGCTTTTCTCGGACGTATAAACCTCTCTTAGCAATGACTTGGTTGCAACTATACGGGCGTTGTGCTATTTGAGTGCCGATTACAGATGCCAATGTACTTTTTGAGCGAGAAGACGTATTATCCCGCAGCTCAATCGCACTGACGGAAAGCATGGGAGTGGCAAGAACTGCTGCCGTTAAGAAAGGTATTGTTAATGCTAAAGATTTTTTTGAGCTACTTTTCCCATTCATAAAGATTGTCCTACTATTAACAATCAAAGATTTTTGATCCGCACGAGCTAAAAATATCCAAACTACGTCTTTAGATAGATGCTCGCTTGTTTTACGTCTATCCGAGTCTATTCTGATCGAAAAAGGTGCAGATCTCGTGGAAAAAAAGAACTTTGTCTTCTCCCCTAGTTTTCCACTTTTTTAGTCTTCAATGAAGTTAAGCAATTTATTATTTAATTACGTCTTTCTCAGACTTAATTAGCCTCAAGTTATCAGCAGGAGAGCGAAAATGCGCTTTTTCAAAAAGCTAATTCCTTTGGAGGCGATGTCTATCGTGTTAGTTGCCATAGCCGTGCCAGTCTTAGCTCAAGCTCAAAATTTCCTTCCGCCTGATGCGATAGTTAGAATCTCACAAGTTCGTTAATCGTAGCGAAATCGAACCCTTTTAAAGACATGACATCGCAACTGTTGTCCTTGCACGGTTGTTTCTCGGTCGTCTACCCAAGCTTGCTGTAATGACACGCCATGTACGTGCAATTACACGCTTTGATAAAGGAAGCTGTAGTCTCCCTGCTGTTCCCATGTAAGTTCCAAGCTTTTTTCCTGCCCTATAAGGGAGAAGCAATAGAGTCGAGATTCTCCATAACCCAATACGGTTCATTTAAGGCTACGCTGTGCTGAGGATAAAGAAAATAGGAGGATTGGTTCGGGAGGGGGTGGCTCGATGTCTTGGCTTTTTTGAGCGAAACTTGGATACAGGTTTTTTTACAACTCTGGGATTGGTACGAGAAACTCGTTCAGGTAACAGAGTGTCTAAAATCTCTACAGTTAACCAACTTAAAAAAAGGGGAGTTCTTGTGATTGCAAGCGTTGAAATTTCGGGATAGCACGACGAATAACTCGCAATGTCCCAGTGAAACTCAGACGCAAAGGAGTGATACCCGCGCTCTTTGCAGCTTGAAACATCAATAACCGCACAGCCCAGTGTCCTAACAACCACCCGTAAACTTCCTGCACAACTTCACGCGGTTTTTGAGAGCGAATATGAGTTTTTCGTCCTGATAAATGTACTTTGAGTTCATCAATAGTATTTTCTACTTCCCAGCGTTGATGATATTCAATCGCCAGTAGTTGAGCCGGAAATTTCTCCAATTCCAATAAGCTGGTAATTAAGCGATATCTTAGTTGTTCCTCTGGGTTGTCGGTATTACCAATTGTGTATTCAATCACTCGGACTTGTATGGGCTGGCAAGCTTTTGAGCGGAATTTAGCAGGTGGATAAATCCAACTCAGATAAGAACCATCCGCCAGTGGTTCTTCGCACAAAAACTTGACATTTGCGGGAATTCTTCCTAAATAATCGCTACCAGTTGTGACAGTTGCTTGCACCATTGCATAAGAATGTAACCCTCTGTCCCACATCAACAACATCCCTGAACTCACGGAGCGTAATAATCTTAATGCCCGCACTCGTTCTCCTATTCGATATGGACACATCAATGCATCAAAGATTAAATGTGTTCCTGCTTCTACCAAAATGACTAATCGCAGTTTGGGAAATGCGGCTTGTGTGCCAGGACGGCTGCTCGGACGACCAAAAACTCTCGCATTTTCATCGCTGTCTGGCAGATCGAAGCAAGTCCGATCAATTACCACAATTCGCAATCCATTGAGAAATGCTCCTTTGGTATCGGTGCTAGCCATTGGTCGCACCAGTTGATGGAACAATTGACTCATCACCCTTGGACTTAATCGTTGTCGGGCTTGCGTTATTGCTGATTTACAAAAAACTCGCCAGTATTTCCCCACTTTCACCCATGCTTCGCTCAGCCCATCAATTAAGTTTTTCAGCACATCTCTCATCGAATCTCGTGACCACAGACTCATCGCAATTACCAAACAAATTACCAATTGTGCTGGTAACGAGCGTTTACGTTGTTCACAAACTTTAGTTTTAGCGATCGCTTGCTCGATCTCCGTGGATGGGATGGCTGCCTCTATCGCTTTGAACACATCACTACTTTGTATTGTAGGAGACAACAATGAGAAATCCTTCAGATGCACTACACTCACTTTCCATTCTTGGGAACAATGCTTAATTTACAACACTTTGAGCCTTAACTGAACCGTAGTGCTCCATAACCATCTCCTGCATCAGTATATAGGGTGAGGATTCTACTGGTGTTTGCAACTCATTAGAGACACAACATAACCTAAAACTCTACTGAAGCAACAGACCTACATTTTGGAGTTCCTCTACACTATCCTTAAAAACCTGCATAATGCGAACTATATCTTCATCAGTATGGGCTGCGGATAAGTACCCTCCTCCTCCAGGTAGAAGCAGAACCCCTCTGTCGATTAAGTTATAATTCAACAACATCAGGCTCTCAAACGATGCAGAAATTCCCGAAGTCGCAGGACCAATAATCGAGCTGAAATTTGCCATGCGGAGCGGTACTGCTTTTGTGGCAAAGTAAGCATTCAATTCAGCAATAAATTGTGACGTACGCTGAGCTAATTGCTCTTGCAGAGTCGCTCCTTGCGACTTGAGATAGTGAAGGACAGCTCGTGCAGCCGCGATCGCCAGTGGATGTTTGCGAAAAGTCCCCGCAAATAATGTCTGATTCGCTTGAGGATAGGAAGCATCTCCATAATTCCACATCCCACCATCGATGCGATCCATGTAGGTAGCCTTACCAGCAACGGCTCCGATTGGCATCCCGCCACCAACAATTTTTCCATATACGGCTAGATCTGCTGCCACGTCAAAAAACGCCTGAGCGCCACCTGGATGCAGGCGAAAGCCAGTTACGACTTCATCAAAGATTAACGCTATTCCCGATTCTGCGGTTAATTGCCTGAGTTGGTGGAGAAACATGCGGGGATCTCGATCTGGTCTTTGTCTTTGGATCGGACTAACTAACACAGCTGCTAATTCTTGGTGACGAACCGCGATCGCATCGAGCGATCGCGGATGCATAAAATCTAAAACCAAAATATCCTCGGCAGCACTGGGTGGTATACCTGGATAAATTGGCACTGAATGCAGATTGTTATCTACCGTTTCTGCTTGAACCAGTGTTTGATCGCTATGTCCGTGATAGGAATGTGAAAATATTGCAACTTTGTTGCGACCTGTGACTGTTCGTGCTAAGCGGATTGCAGTCATTATTGCTTCTGTGCCTGTATTACTAAAGGCGACTCGTTCCATCCGCGTTAGTTCGCAAAATAGCTCTGCAACCTCACCAACAAACTCTAGTTGCGAACCGAGTTGTATGCCTTGTTCTAGCTGCTCTGCTAGTGCTGCTTGAATAAACGGAGGATTGTAGCCAAAAAGATTGACTCCCAACCCCATGACGAGATCTATATATTCATTACCATCGACATCCCACATTCTGGAACCCGCAGCACGTTTGCTGGCGATGGGATAGGTCATTTCTTTCAAGGGAAAACTGAAATCTTCCGTTCCTCGCTCGTCAGCCAAAAAGGGGCGATAGGTCTGCGCCAGTTGTTTTGATGTTTTTGTGCGCTCGGTGTAACGAATAATGAATTGCTCCAAATACCTTTGCTGGCGGGACTGGTTTTCTAGGGCTGTTGTTTTCATGATTTTGACGAAATTTTTCGATGAGAAAATGTTTGACAAGTCATTTGTCAGGTAGGGTGCGTTGGTGTAACGCACCCTACGTTAATTTGATAGCGGTTTTCATTTAGGTAAAACACGCGATCTGTAGGGGCGCACAGCTGTGCGCCCCTACAAATGTCACGCACGCAGTTGAGAATTGCTATGAGGAGCATTGAGAAAACCGCTTTGAATGAGGTATGAAAAGTAGTTATTGAGTAACTGGGTATCTATGAGCGGACACGCAATCGGGATGTCTGCAAGTTCCTCCGGTGTGTTTCGATTGGATGCTGGAGCTGAGCTAGAAGATTCTGCGTCGTCGCGATCGCTAAAAAAAGGTATGAGTGGATATAGTGGATTGTCTGGGGACATTTTGTCGTTAAGTAGCTCTGCTTGAAACTGGTTGTAATCAATTGGTTGAAGTGGATAGCCAAACGATCGCATCCAGTTAGTTAGCTCGAACCAGCGCCAGGGATGGGGATGACAGAGGTGAAATACGCGATCGCGAGATTTTTCCTGCTGCGATAAATGAACGATCGCTTTGCTGAGATAATCTACAGGAGTCATGTCTACGGTTGTATCGAGATCGGGCGCGTATCCCAGTTGGATAATACCTTTGATCGTTCTGTACAGGCGATCGTTGGTATTACAGACACCCGTTTTGCTATCCCCCGAAATCCGTCCTAAGCGGTAAATGCAAGCCGGAATACCTCGGTGATGGGCAGTTGCAACTAACTTTTCTGCCACCCATTTCGTTTGAGCGTAGCCAAAAGACGGTATATGGTGGCGATCGCACTCGTACAGTTCTCGCATGTTTCTAATTTCAGCGCGATCGTTGGCGGACAACACGCTGAGAGTTGAAATGTAGTGTACTGGCTTGACTTTGGTTTGGCTTGCCAGTCGCAAAACTTCCTGAGTTCCCAGCACGTTAGTTGCTTTAAGGGCAGAGTAGGGATAAACCAAATTAATCGCCGCGCCATTGTGATAAATGACATCGATCGCACTTGCCAGCAATTGAAACTGCTCGTCAGCAAGACCTAAAAGTGGTTGCGATAGATCTCCGATAACAGGGATGACGCGATCGCTTAAAGACTCATGCCAAAGCAAATAGGATACCAAATTGTTTTGAATCTTCTGTCTGCCTGATTCAGAATTGGTAGCACGTACCAAGCAATAAATCTCAGCATCAGTCTGCTGTAGCAACTCGTAGAGTAAAAAAGCTCCTAGAAATCCTGTCGCTCCAGTTAAAAAGATCCGAGTTGGTTTAACTGTAGGTTGAAAAGATGGATCGGGACGAATTGCGGCATCGAGTTCAGCCTCAGCCTTTAACACGGCAGCAGTTATTTTACTAGTAGCAGGTACTACGTCCGGTAAGTTAGCAGGTTTGTATCCTACAGCTTTAAGGGACTGACAATAGGCGATGAGCTGGCGCAGCACTGCCATAAAACTATTTGCCAAATTTTCAATTGTGGCTCGGCGATGAATTGCTTCGCTGTAAGTCCAATCCAGTTGCAACTGACCTTCAGCCACAATGCCGTTAATATCTAGTAAATAGGCTCTGCTTCCCCGCAGGCTGCGTCCCGAGCCGCAAGACTCATGGGCTGGGGCAAACAGAGACGATTGAAATACTTGGTCGGACTGTCCCAGATAGTTAAATTGGATCTCCGCTTGAGATCCTAGTGGCGAGCCACTGAGGTAGCGCAGCACGCCATAACCAATCCCGCGATTGGGAATAGCTCGCAGTTGTTGTTTGACTGTTTTTAAGGTATCCCCTAGATCTTTCTCTGCCCCTAAGTCCAGCAAGACTGGAAAGATGGTAGTAAACCAGCCTACGGTGCGCGATAAGTCTACATCGTCAAAAATTGCTTCCCTGCCGTGTCCCTCTAAATCGATGAGGTGTGAGTTTGCGCCCGTCCACTGTTTCAAAGCTTGCGCTAGTGCTGCCAGCAACACATCACCAATTTGGGTTTGAGCGGCTGCTGGTACTTCCTGCAATAAAGCTTGGGTTTCCTCGCGACTCAAAGCGATCGCGACAGTACGAGCCTGAGCTACCGTGTTCTCGCCGTCAGGAAAATCGATCGGTAGGCGAGTTATTTGTTGCCGAGATACTGCGAGCCAGTATTCTAGTTCTTGTTGCAGTGCTAGCGATCGCGCGTAATCTGTCAATCGCTCCGCCCAATGTTTGAACGCAGTGGTTTTGGGTGGTAGCTGGATTGTCTCACTCTGGCTAAGCTGTTGGTAAACAGTCTGGAGGTCTGAGAGTAATATGCGCCACGACACACCATCAACGGCTAAATGGTGAATGACTATCAGCAAGCGGCTAGGCTGACTAGCACCTAGATCGAAAAAAGCTACCCGGATTAGGGAACCCGATGATAGATCTAGGCTAGTTTGGATCTCGTTGGCAGCAGAGGCGATCGCTTCTCTTTGTTCTGCGGGTGACAATGCTGACAAATCGATTTGGGTAAACGGCACTATTCCGTTAAAGTCAGCGTTAAACTGCTGCCAAACGGACTCTTGGCGAACGAAGCGCAACCGGAGAGCGTCGTGATACTCAACTAATTTCTGCACTGCGTGTCTCATCAGTGCTGGGTCGATTCTCACTTCCAGCAAAACGGATTGATTCCAATGGTGTGAGTCAGGCAGATTTTGCGCAAAAAATCGCTGTTGAATCGGAGTTAGGGGAACTCGACCCGTCACGATTCCCTGTTCGGCTGAGATCGCTTGGTGTTTGCCAACTGCTGCTGCTAATTCGGCAATTGTTTGATTTTCAAACAGTTGTTTCGGGGTCAGTTGCAATCCCGCTTGGTTAGCTTTAGCAACCACCTGCATATTTAAGATAGAATCTCCGCCCAACTCAAAAAAGTTATTGTAGATTCCTACCTGCTCCAATCCGAGAATCTGCTGCCAAATCTCAGCCAGCATTTTCTCAACAGTGGTGCGGGGTGCGGCAAACGTATCTGTTTCCGGTGCGATCGCCTCTGCTGCTGGCAGTGCTTGAAGATCCACCTTACCATTGGGTAAAAGCGGCATTGCTTTCAGTTTGACGAAAGCTGACGGAACCATGTACTCGGGCAATTGCTGCTGGAAAAATTCTCGTAATTCGCTAGTTGTAGGAGCAGACTGTTTTTCCAGTACGATATAGGCAACCAAATGCTTGATGTCCGGTCTATCTTCTCGCGCTACAACTACAGCCTCCCGTATTGCAGGATGTTGCCTCAGCGCCGCCTCAATCTCCCCTAGCTCGATTCGGAAACCATGAATTTTGACCTGGCGATCGATCCGTCCTAGAAACTCAATATTGCCATCTGGGAGGTAACGAGCCAAATCGCCAGTTTTGTAGAGGCGGAATTCGGGAGTCGTAGGGGCGGGTTTAGCAAAAGATTCACGGCTTACGTCAATAAATCTTGGCTCAAAACCCGCCCGTACAGGGGAGTGGGAAGAGCTGAGGGAGCTGAGGGAGCTGGGGGAGAAAGAAATTTTGACTTTTGACTTTTGACTTTTGAATTTTCCCAAGGATTGGGAATAAATCGTTCTTGCGTTAATTCTGGGCGATTGAGGTAGCCTCGCGCTACGCCAGCGCCACCGATGTAGAGTTCGCCAGGAACGCCGATGGGTACTGGTTGCAGATTCGGATCGAGTAGATAGATCTGTGTATTGGCAAGCGGACGACCCAGAGGCACAGTCTGAGAAGCTTGTTTGGTTTGTTCTGCTGCGATCGCAAAGGTAGTTGCACCTACAGTAGCTTCTGTTGGACCATAGTGGTTAAATATCTGACAGGTCAATAATTGCTGAATCTGCTCGATGAGTTGCCAGCTACAAGCTTCGCCACCTAGAATGAGTCGCTGTCGCGGTAAAATTTGTTCTGGGCGAGAAGCTGTGAGTAAGGCGCTTAGGTGAGAAGGAACGATCTTGAGGCAGTCAATAGGATGGCGGTGGAAATAGTCTGCTAGTGCCTCTGGGTTGACAGCAAGCTCGGAGGAAATTACGTGGAGACAGCCACCACTACACAAACAAGGGAAGATTGTCGTGTTGCCTAAGTCGGCGGCGAAGGTGGAAACAGCAGCAAAGCTATTACAGTTAGAAAGGTCTAGTCTTTGGGCGATCGCGTTTATATAGTTGAGTAGTTGCCGATGCTCAACTGCAACTCCCTTGGGTTTGCCTGTCGAACCAGAAGTATATAGCACGTAGACTAAATTCTCTGGTTTTACCTCACTGGTGGGATTTTTGTCGCTTTCAGTCGCAATGTCCTGCCAATCGGTGTCCAAATAGACGATCTGCGCTGTGGATTGAGGCAGCGATTCGACGAGATGTTGTTGAGTCAACAGCACCTTGACTTGAGCATCCTGCAACCGGAAGGCTACGCCATCTTGCGGTAAGCCAGGATCTAGAGGTAGGTATGCGCCACCAGCTTTGAGGATGCCTAAAAGTCCTACGATGAATTCTAGCGATCGCTCGACAAATAGTCCTACTAGTACCTCTGAAGTTACTCCCAATCGCTGGAGGCGATGCGCGAGTTGGTTAGCTTGCTTGTTGAGTTCGGCGTAGGTGAGTTGTCGATCTTCAAAGACAACAGCAATATTATTTGGTGTTTGTGTTGCTTGTGCCTCGAAAAGTTGGTGAATGCATCGAGCTTGTGAATAGTCGGTTTGGGTTTGGTTGAATTCAACTAATAATGTGTTGCGATCGCTTTGACTCAAGATTTCTAGCTGACCAATTTCTGCTTCTGGACAATTGACAGCACTCGCCAACAATGTTTGAAAATAGCTTGCCAAGCGTTCGATCGCCGCTGTGTCAAATAAAGTTGAATCGTAATGAAATTCTGCGGTCAAAGAGGCATCTTGAAGCAGGCATGATAGTTTAAGATTGAAGCGATCGCAACAGACGTATTGCTGAATGACAGCAAATGAAATTTCATCAGCGTCATACTTCTGCGACTGTTGCCAAAAATCAAAACAAATTGGAAAAAATGCCAAGTTTGGAGCGTTTTGTTCTAGCTTTACATTTTCCCAGCTAAAATATTCTTGCCATTGCTCAATTTCTACTGTCGCTTGTTCAACTTGTTTTAAGATTTCATGAAATTGAGAACGATTGTTTAAATGACAAGATAGCGGTAAATACTTTTCTAGCAATCCTAGCGATCGTTCCAACTCTTCGTATTTACGACCGTCAAAAGCTCGACCGAGCGTAATCTTCTCTTGTCTAGTAAAGCGCCCTAGTATAACGAACCAACAAGCAAGTAAAAAATTAGAAATTGAACAATCAAATTTCTGTACGACTGCTTCAAGTTTACCTAATAAATCTGAATTGATTTTTAAACTCAGGTACTGAGGTTGAAATTCTGCTTTCTGTTTTAGTCTATTTTCAATAGGTAACTTTAAGCCCAAAGCATTAGACAAGTCTTGCTTGCACCAATATTCTACTCCTACTTTAGTATCTTCTGCCTCAAATAGCTCGTTTTGCCATTCTGAAATGTCTATATATTGCGTGGGTTCGTCAGGCAATTCCCTATCATTCAAACAAGCTGTATATAAATGGCTAAGTTCGCGCACGAAATTATCAATAGTTACACGATCTGCACATAGAGATGGAAGGTTTGTTAGCAATAGTTGTTGCGAAGATAAATCGATTAAAGATACATCTAAAAGCGAACCTTGTTCTAAATTTAAAGGTGTATTGAGTTTTTCTGCAAATATTTTTTGAATGTCAGTATCTTGGCAATTTTTGTATTGAATGGATAGTATACTGCGATCGCTGATAACCTGAAGCGGAATTGTCATTCCAGGTAAACAACAAAAATTTGTCCGTAAAATTTCATGTCGGGCAGCGACTTTTTGTAAAGCTATCTCTAAAACTTTTATATCTAAATTTCCCTCAATTAAGAGAGCGAATTGAGTGCGATAAGTTTGGCGATCGCTTTGCTGTAACAGCCATAGATGCTTTTGCTGCGGGGAAAGTCGATAACCCTCGATGATTTCTGGTTGCATTTTCATGCCTCTGTGGTTAAATACTGCTACTAAATGGTTCGGACATCCCAACTAAAACTTTGCGGGAACCGACAAATGGCATTCGTCCGTGACATGACAACATATTGTCTAATAACAATACATCTCCTGTTTGCCAGGGAAAAATAATTGTTTCTTGTTGATAAATTGTTCTGATTTCCTCTAACACAGAATCTTCAATCGGAGAGCCGTCACCATAATAGGCATTACGCGGTAATTCTTCTTCTTTAAATCCAGCTAAAAGACCGACTCGAACAGATGGATTTAAGTTGGATACGTGAAATAAATGTGCTTGATTAAACCAAACAAGTTCGCCTGTTTTCGGATGCGTGGCGATCGCCTGACAAATTTGTTTTGTTTTGAGTCGATCTTTATCCAACCATTCTATCTCAATGCCTGCATTGCGGCAGTAATTGTCTACTTCAGATTTATTGGTGGTTTGAAATACATCTTCCCAAGAAAGATCGAATTCTTTACGATAATTTCGCACGTACATGACTTGTTTTTGCTGAAACTTTTCTCTAATTTTTGAATCGATTCGATCCAAAACTCGGCGACTGTCAGCAATTGGGGTTTCTCCTCCCTGTTGAGCGTTCTCAAAGCAATAAAAATAAATTTTCATGCACCAATGACGGGAGTATGACATTTCATTGTGCAGTGGGATAGATTGGCTGGCAGGATATTCAGTTGAAGTGTAGATGTTGCCGCTAACATGACTTCGTGGTGTGGAACGATAAGTGTAGGGCAATAATTCTCCAGAAGTTACTTGAATAAACTGCTCGAATTCGGCTGCTCCATTTAACTGAAAGTTGCGAAAAAGTATGCCTCCATGCTTCAGTAAATATGTGGCGATCGCCTCGCGATTGTGTTTTGCCCAGGCACACAAATCTAGTCGTTCGCTAGTAGGTTGAATTAGCAAAGGTAGAGGGCGATTTGGCAGTAAATTATCAATCGCGATCGCTCCTGCTTGGGATAGGCTAATCGCTTTTCGCCGCAGGTTGCTTAAGTTTTTTAGGCTAGGCTTGGGGATGTCTTTCATGGTTAGGGTGACTACTTATTGCGTGCCACGCATTGGATGGCGTTGATGCTTTTTGAATTTTTGCAAACTCGCTTTTTCTAGTTCCTTGGCTTTGGCGATCTGTCGTTCGCGATCGCGGTTAGCTAAGATTTGGGCGATCGCGCTTAACTTGAGATCGGGTTGAGTAACAATCTGGTGTAAAAGTATTTCTAAACGCTCTGCCATTTCGGTAATAGTATTTGGCTCGAATAAATCGACTCTGTAGCCAAATGAACCGTATAAACCTGCTGAACCTTCTTCCAATTCCAGCCGCAAGTCATACTTAGTCGTCTGATTGTCAATCTCTAATGGAGTCAAATGCAGTCCCGATAACTCTGGGGTTGGTATGGGAGCATTTTGGAGGACGAACCACACTTGAAACAGCGGATTGTAACTTGAGTTGCGATCGGGCTGCAATTCTTCTAGCAGTTTCTCGAAAGGCACGTCTTGGTAAGTATAGGCTTCTAAGGTACGCTGACGCACTCGACCCAGTAACTCTCGGAAACTGGGATCGTCAGACAAATCGGTACGCAGTACCAAAGTGTTAATGAAAAATCCAATTAGCTTTTCAACTTCTGGCTGAGTGCGATTGGCGATCGGCGATCCGACTGAAATATCTTCCTGTGCCGTGTAGGAATACAGCAATGTCTTGAATGCTGCTAGCAGAGTCATGAATAAGGTGACTCCCTCCCGATGACAGAGATTTTGGATTTCTGCGGTCAAGGTTTTGGGTAGGAGAAAAGATTGTTTTGCACCCCTAAAAGTGCGGACTGGCGATCGCGGTTTATCTAGAGGTAGTTGTGTTAAAGGAGGAGCGCCGCTAAGTTGCTGCTTCCAGTAGTTTAATTGAGTTTCCAGCACTTCCCCCTGCAACAAATGGCGTTGCCAAATGGCAAAGTCTGTGTATTGGATTGTTAAGTCGGGGAGGGGCGAGGATTCTCCAGTGGTAAAAGTTTGATAGAGCGCCGCCAGTTCTCGGACGAGTATGCCCATAGACCAAGCATCGGAGACAATATGATGCATTGTTAGTAGTAATACGTGTTCTGTATCGCCTACTTGCAATAGCATCACTCGCAGTAACGGATCTCGATCTAAGTTGAAGGGACGATTGGCTTCCTGACGAGCTAGTTTTTGCACTTGGGCTTCCCGTGTGGGATGCGATCGCAAATCTACGACTGGGAGAGATAAATTTAAAACTGGATCGATAACTTGAAATCCTTGTCCGTCAACCGTGACAAATTTAGTCCGCAAGGCGGCGTGACGCTGTACGATTCGATCTAAACTTTGTTCCAGTGCCGCAACATCGAGCAAACCTGTCAGGCGTACGGCTGCGGGCAGGTTGTAAAACGGATTGTTGGGTTCCAGTTGGCTGAGCAGCCATAGCCGTTGTTGCCCGAAGGACAGGGGTAAATATCCCTGCTGCGAAACAGGCTCAATTGGTGGTGCTTCCCGTCCTCGTCCGAGCTTCATTGCTATTTCCACGCGCTCGGAAAATTTAGCGATCGTTGGCGATTCAAACAAATAACGCAAGGGTAACTCGATCTCAAAAGCAGAACGCACCCGCGCAATGACTTGAGTTGCTAGCAGGGAATGTCCGCCTAACTGAAAGAAGTTGTCGTGAATACCCACTCGTTCCAACTTCAAGACATCACCCCAAATGGCAGCTAGGAGCTGTTGGACGGGGGTACGAGCAGCAGTATCAGGCTTTAACTCAGCGCTAGCCGGATCGGGTGCGGGTAGGATTTGCCTGTTAACCTTACCATTGGGTAAGAGCGGTAGTGCTTCTAGGATGACAAAGTGGTTGGGGATCGCGTACTGGGGCAGTTTCTTTTCTAAAAAGCCGCGCAGTTGAGATGCGATCGCCTGTTGCGAGTGCAACACGACATAAGCAACCAAACGGCGATCGCCTGGTTCGTCCTCCCGCGCCACAACCACAGTGTCTTTTACCTCTGGGTGTTGGCTGAGAACTGCCTCAACTTCTCCTAATTCGATCCGAAAACCCCTAATCTTGACTTGGTGGTCGATCCGCCCCAGAAACTCAATGTTTCCATCTGGGAGGTAGCGAGCCAAATCGCCAGTTTTGTAGAGGCGAGAGTCGGGAGTCGTAGGGGCGGGTTTAGCAAAAGATTCACGGCTTACGTCAATAAATCTTGGCTCAAAACCCGCCCGTACAGGGGAGTTGGGGAAGAGAGCTGAGGGAGCTGAGGGAGAAAGAAATTTTGACTTTTGACTTTTGACTTTTGACTTTTCCCAAGGATTAGGAATAAATCGCTCTTGGGTTAATTCTGGGCGGTTGAGGTAGCCTCGGGCTACGCCAACACCACCGATGTATAACTCTCCAGGTACGCCGATGGGTACTGGTTGTAAACGGGGATCGAGGATGTAAATCTGCGTGTTGGCAATGGGACGACCGATAGGTACAGTTCTTAAATGGCTATTTTTTTGGCACTGCCAGAATGTCACGTCGATCGCCGCTTCTGTGGGACCGTACAAATTATGCAATTCGCAGTCTAGATGTTGAAAGAATTTTTCTTGCAGTCCAAGGCTGAGGGCTTCGCCGCTACAGAAAACTCTCCGCAAGCGATCGCATCGATCTAAATCGCGATCGAGAAATACTTGCAGCATGGAGGGGACAAAATGCACGGTGGTAATCTGCTCTTGGGCAATGATGTCAACTAAGTAATCGCGATCGCGATGTCCCCCTGGTTTGGCGATAATTAGACGTGCGCCAGCTATTAAAGTCCAGAAAAATTCCCAAACGGAGACATCAAAGCTAAAAGGAGTTTTTTGCAATACCCTATCTTGACTTGTCAGTTGGTATGCCTGTTGCATCCACAGCAAGCGATTGCAAATTCCTCGATGGGTATTCATCGCCCCTTTTGGTTTTCCCGTAGAACCAGAAGTATAAATGACATATGCCAGGTTTTCCGGTCGGAGATCGCTGAGCGGATTCGTTTTTTGCTCCCCAGAAATTTTTTCCCACTCAGTATCCAAACAAATAACGTGCGTTTGATAGTTGGGTAGCCCAGCGATCTGCTTTTCTTGAGTCAACAGCACTGCGACTTGGGAATCTTGCAGCACAAAAGCTAATCGTTCTGAGGGATACTCTGGATCGAGAGGCACGTAAGCCCCTCCAGCTTTGAGAATTCCCAAGAGTCCGACTACCATTTCTAGCGATCGCTCCATGCAAATTCCCACCAGAACTTCTGGTTTGACTCCAAGTTGCTGTAGATAGTGAGCCAGTGCATTTGCTCGCTGGTTCAACTCTCGGTAGGTTAGATGCTCGTTTTCAAAGACTACAGCAATGGCATCGGGCGTTTGCTCGACTTGCGTTTCAAATAAATGATGCAGGCAAGTCGGTAGGGACGGGTTTGGAAACCCGCCCGTACAGGAGTCGTTCCATTCCACCAGAATTTGCTGTCGCTCTGCTGATGTTAAGAGTGGCAAATCTCCGAGGCTGCGATCGGGATTTTCAATAACGCCTGCTAGCAAGGTTTGGAAATGCCCTAACATCCTGGCGATCGTGTCGCGATCGAACAGATCGGTATTGTATTCTAGACTGCCTGTCAACCCGCGATCGGTTTGGGACATCCACAAAGTCAAATCGAACCTAGCCGTAGTACTATCGGTTTCCAACAGGTCTAGGGTCAAACCTGGTAGTTCCAAAGCTGACATCGGCACGTTGAGCGCAAACATCACTTGAAATAAAGGCGTATGGCTCAAGGAACGCTCCGGTTGCAATTGCTCTACCAACTGCTCGAAGGGTAGGTCTTGATGGGCATATGCTCCTAGAGCAACTTGACGCACTCGGCTCAAAAGTTCTCGAAAACTGGGAGTATTTGCCATATTGGTACGCATGACCAAGGTATTCGCAAAGAATCCGATCGCTCCTTCGATTTCGCTACGATTGCGGTTAGCAATGGGCGAACCGACGAGCAGATCTTCCTGCCCCGTGTAGCGATAAAGCAGGGTTTTGAATACCGCTAACAATGTCACGTATAGGGTGACATCTTCCCGCCTGCTCAAATCTTTCAATGCTTCAGTTAAAGCTAGAGGCAAGGTAAAAGATTGCACTGCTCCTTTAAAAGTCTGAATTGCAGGTCGAGGACGGTCTGTAGGCAATTCCAAAATCGGGGCGCTGCCCTCTAGTTGCTGTTGCCAGTAAGCGAGTTGGGTTGCTAGAACTTCTCCTTGTAACCATTGCCGTTGCCAAACAGCAAAGTCTGCATATTGAATGGATAATTCTGGTAAGGGTGAGGGTTTGCCGCTAGCGAAAGCCGTGTAAAGAGCGGCGAGTTCGCGAATCAGTATGCCGTTAGACCAACCGTCAGAGATAATGTGATGGATTGTAGATAGTAGTATATGCTCGGACTGATTCAGCCGCAGGATGGTAAATCGTAACAGTGGAGCTTCTGCTAGGTTAAACGATCGCGTTGCCTCTGCTGTCGCAAGGCGTTGCACTTCAACCTCTCGTTCTGCGGCGGGGAGTTTTTCTAGGTCGATGACTGGTAGTTTCAAAATTAAACTGGGAGCAATGACCTGGACTGGTTGCCCATCTACCTGATGGAAAGTCGTACGCAAAACTTCATGGCGACGCACGATTTCGTTAAAGCATTGCTCCAATACTGGTAAATTCAGCGCTCCTACGATTCGCAGAGCAACGGCTTGGTTGTATAAGGGATTGCCTGGATCGAGGCGATCCAGGAACCACAACCGCTGTTGAGCAAAGGATAAGGGAAAAGTATTGGTATCGCGACTTTGGGGCTGAATTTTGACAGACGAGGCATTGCCGCGTTTCTGTCTCAGCCGTTGCAATAGTAAATCGCGTTGCTCTGGAGATAGATTAGCAATATTGGCGATCGCATCACTCATTTTCTGCTTCCTTCCCGATCGTTCGACTCTGTTTCGCTGGCAAGTAATGTTTGAATTTCCGCCTCCGAAAGCTGCTCTAGTTCTGCTAACGTTTGAGCAAGCAATTCGCTGTCAGTCTCTTCAGCTAGTTTTTGGGCAATTTTCACGGCGAGATCGGCTACGGTCGGTGTGGCGAAAAAATCGCGCAGGGGTAACTCGATCTCGAAAGCGTCGCGCACGCGAGACACAACTTGAGTTACCAGCAAAGAATGTCCGCCGAGGTCAAAGAAATTGTCGTTAATCCCAATTCGCTCTAGCCGCAACACTTCCGCCCAAATTTCCACCAGAGATTTTTCTACAGGAGTCCGAGGTGCAACAAAAGTATCGCCTAAATCAGGTCTAGATGCGTCCGGTGCAGGTAGCGCTTGCCGATCCACCTTGCCATTGGGAGTCAAAGGCAGTTGCTTCAACAGCACAAAAGCAGATGGCATCATGTACTCGGGTAGTTTATCCTTCAAGAACAAACGCAATTCGTTAGCGATCGCAGTGCTTTGACTGGGAACGACGTAAGCAACCAAACGGCGATCGTCCAGCTTATCTTCTCGAACGATGACAATCGCTTCCCTGACCTGCGGGTGTTGTCTCAGTGCTGCCTCAACTTCTCCCAACTCGATGCGGAAGCCACGCACCTTAACTTGATCGTCTAGCCGTCCTAGAAATTCCAGGTTGCCATCTGGTAGGTAGCGCACCAGATCGCCAGTTTTGTAGAGGCGGGAGTCGGGAGTCGTACGGGCGGGTTTAGCAAAAGATTCACGGCTTACGTCAATAAATCTTTGCTCAAAACCCGCCCGTACACGGGAGTCGGGGAAGAGAGCTGAGGGAGCGAAGAGAGCTGGGGGAGCTGAGGGAGCTGAGGGAGAAAGAAATTTTGACTTTTGAATTTTGACTTTTGACTTTTCCCAAGGGTTGGGAATAAATCGTTCTTGCGTCAAATCTGGACGGTTGAGGTAGCCCCGCGCTACGCCAGCACCAGCAATATATAATTCCCCTGGTACGCCGATCGGTACTGACTGCAATTGCCGATCTAAGACGTAGACTTGCATATTCGCCAAGGGACGACCTAGTGGAACTGTTGCAGAATCATGCTGCCTTGTCTCTTGTTGCCTTGTCTCTAAGGGATAGGTCAGCACGCCAACAGTTGTTTCTGTGGGTCCATAATGGTTGATAATCCGGCAGGTTGGCGCGTACTGCTGAATTTGCTCGATGAGATTCCAACTCGCAGCCTCACCACCTAACACCAGGCATTGACGCGGCAGAATTTTAGCTGGGGAAGGCGATGCTAAAAGCGCTGCTAAGTGTGAGGGGACAATCTTGAGACAGTCGATTGCGTGGCGATCGCAGTAGTCTGCTAAGGCTACGGGATCGGATGCCCGTTGTTGAGAGACGATATGCAAGCAGCCACCTTGACACAGAGCAGGAAATATGCACGTATTTCCTAAGTCAGCGGCAAAGGTGGATACGGTGGCAAAGCTAGCATCAGTTGATAAGTTGAGTTGGGGGGCGATCGCATAAAGATAATTCAGGAGTTGCCGATGCTCGATCGCGACACCCTTGGGTTTGCCAGTCGAGCCAGAGGTGTATAGTACGTAGACGAGATTCTCAACTGTTATTTCACTCGTGGGATTCTCATCGCTATATTGCGCAATTTCATCCCAGTCTGCGTCCAAGCAGATCGCCCGTGCTGAGTGGGGTGGTAATGTTTCGACTAGGTGTTGTTGTGTCAAAACGATTGGTGCTTGCGCATCTTGCAAGCGGAAAGTCAAATTCTCTGCTGGTAATGCTGGATCTAGCGGCAGATATGCGCCGCCAGCTTTGAGGATGCCTAAAAGTCCTACCAACGTTAAGAGCGATCGCTCTAGGTAAAGTCCTACCAGCACCTCTGGTTTGACTCCCAACTGCTGCAAGTAACGAGCGAGTTGATTAGCCTCAGCATTTAATTGAACATAAGTCAACTGCCGATCTTCAAAGACAACAGCAATTTTGTCAGGAGATCGCTCTACCTGAGCTTCAAATAATTGGTGGATACATTTGTCAAACGGGTAATCTATCTGTGTTTGATTTAATAGCAGTAATTGTTGGCGTTCTCTCTGGCTGAGGATTTCTAACTGAGCGATCGCGATTTCTGGATTTTCGATGGCATGGGTTAATAAAGTTTTAAACTGGGCAGCTAAGCGTTGGATGGTATCTGCTGAAAAGTAATTTATATCGTAATAAAATGCCGTGCTCAGAGAATTGTCGCGTTGAGTACAGGTCAGTTTAACTTTAAACTGCTCGATGCAACTATACTGCTTGTCAAGCGAAAACGTTACGCCAGCAGTAGAAATTTTCTCCGGTAATTGCTCGAATTCAAAACCAATTGGGAACGCTAAAGTATTGTTGCTTTCTGTCGATTTCGGCGTAAAATAATCTTGCCATTCCTCGGATTGGCTAAAAGTTTTTGCGGTTAATTCTACAACTTCTTGAAAGCGTAAGTCGGGGACTAAATTAGTTTTGATTGGTAGCCAGGTAGCAAGTAACCCCATGACTCGATCGAGTTCTTCATATTCTCGGCGATCGCTAGCCACTCCGAGCGCAATTTCCTGTTGGGTGAGCCGCCATAAAAGTGTTTGCCAACACGCCAGTAATACTATCGCAATGGTAGTATCAAATTTATGCGCTAAATCTTCAATCTGGGTTGCGAGAGTGGGAGTAATTGCTAATTCAAAACACTCAGGTTGAAATTTTGTTTGTTTTAAAGGCTTATTTTCAAAAGGAAGTTTTAATTCTAAAGAAGCAACTTGTTCGCGCCAATATACATTAGCTTCCTCTGCATCTGCGTCTGCAAGTAACTGATTTTGCCATGTCGAGAATTGGCAGTATTGTACGACTTCTGCCTCCAATTCCCGACCTTGGAGACAAGCAGAATAGGAATTGCCGATCTCAGCGACTAAATTCGCGATCGTCCGAGAATCGGCACACAGGGAAGGTAAACATACGTGCAAAACATGGAGATTTGGCGACAATTTCAGTAAAGATAACCGCAACAGCGAACCTGACTCGAAATCAAAACTATGGCGACTTGCTTCTTGAAATAATGCCTCAATTGCGATCGCTTGTGCTTGTGCATCCACATGACTGAGATCGATCTCTTGCCATTCGGGTAAGCAATCATCTACCACAGCCATAACTGGCAACTTTCGACCGAGTAGCCGCCTAAAAATCGTGCGGAAAATTTCATGTCGATAGACAATTTGCTCTAAAGCGGCTTTTAAAACTTCTGGTTGAAGCGCCCCTTCTATGGAAATAGCACACCCAGTTATGTAAGCAGGGCTATTTTGCTGCAATAACCACAGGTGTTTTTGCTGGGGAGAAAGCTCAAAGCCGCTAATAGTTTCAGTTGGCATAGATTTGTTGTATTCCTGTAGCACTGCTGATGAAAAATAGTGACCTTGTGAAAGCGCTGTCTTTCTATTTCACAAAAGTTACGTAGAGCTTACACTAGGGTGACAAAGTACGAATCTATACTATTTCTTGTTAAGTCGATCAGATTAAGCCAATCGTAAATAGAATTCTGCCCAGCAATGGAAATTTCAGAATCCAGCGTAAAAGATCGCTGTTAATCGGACAATTATCGATAGCAGATGCAGCTTGAAAAACTCGTTCTGCGTTCAATTCATTGATAAAAAGACTCCCTAAAGCAATACTATCTTCGAGATTCTTCACATGATGCCACCAATTTGATGGAATGTAGAGTATTTCTTGCGGTTCTAAGATAACTTCAACTGGAGTAGTGCGAGCATACAGAGGAAACTTTTCTAAATCTGGATTGAAGGTATCAACTTTCCCATCGTACAAAAGATGTTTTTGATCGGGTGTGAATAGGAAAATTCGTTTCCGCCCAGAAATTAATGCTAACCATGCAGATTGAGAAACGGGATCTTCATGAAGTCCTATCGATGTATCTTTAGAGCCTATAAATAGCTCTCGGTTATCGAGTTGATAATATTTTTCGAGGAGTTTTTTTGGTAGTCTTTCTAACCAGTTGGGAAAGTAAACTGGAACTTTGTAGTCCTCGAAAAGCTCGGGATAAGGATAAATTCTCCAGCCGTCTATGTATAGCAGTCTTTCGCGATCGCGGGCAGCCATATAGTCAATGTAATCAGCAAGATTCATTGAGAAAGAAGTTTTATCTTTGCAATCTATGATTCTGACTTTGGCTGTCCCATACTTCGACCTAAAAAAATTCAAATTCCACTTTGTTAAAGCTTGCCAGTCTTTCATGGCATCAGTGATGATAACAGGCTTTCCCACAGATGCATACTCTCGGATAAACTCGTCATACGAGAGATTGCTGCGACGCTCAACAGCAGAAATTGGTGTCCATACCAACTGAGATTTGTTCTGGCGCTCGATCGTTTGTGTATTCATGTCTAGTCCGTCGATTGCTTCTAGATTGCGTTTAACCTGCAAATGAACTTATTGGGGTGTTGTCCCTCTGAGGAATGTTGTCGCGATGAATCATTTCTCCCATCGCCACCACAATTTTGCGCGAACCTATATAGGGATTGCGTCCGTGAGCAGCCAAAATGTTATCTAGCATCAATACGTCTCCTTGCTGCCAGGGAAAACTAATTTCAGCTGCTTTGTAAACTGCCAAAATTTCTTCTATGACCGATGCTTCAATTGGAGAGCGATCGCCATAGTAAACCTGACGGGGGAAATTTTCCGCTCCAAATACAGACATTAACGATTCCCTCACATC
This sequence comes from Chroococcidiopsis sp. SAG 2025, assembly GCF_032860985.1. Taxonomy (GTDB): domain Bacteria; phylum Cyanobacteriota; class Cyanobacteriia; order Cyanobacteriales; family Chroococcidiopsidaceae; genus Chroococcidiopsis. The sequence continues at coordinate 1,962,083 of NZ_JAOCNC010000001.1, read as the reverse complement.
CGCTTGTAAGTAAGATGGATGGTGCAACTGGATTTGGTTGAAAAACACCGTCTCACCCGTCTGGGGATGGCTGATGACTGCCGGACGTACTTGGCAAGTTCTCAAACTACCATCGGGCTTCCACTCCATGCTCATCCCTGCTTTATAGCAGTATGCTTCTACTGCTGCGCGATCGTTTGTGTGAAAGAAATCTTGCCAACTCACATCCAAGTTGTCAGTGAAGTTGCGAACATACATTAACTGCTTTTGAGCAAATTTTTGGCGCAGTTTTGGATCGAGCAGCTGATAAACTTTTCTGGAATCAACAATTGGTGTTTCTCCCCCTTGGGCGGCTGGCTGCATACAGAAAAACCAGATTTTTTGAGGATAACAGTGTAGGTGAGAACTTTCATTGTGAAACAAGATTGCTTGCTCGGATGGATAGGGGGTGGAGCCGTAAACTTTGCCGGAAACGCCTTCACGCGGTAAATCGCCATACTCGCCGAATAACCCCGGACAGATGGCTTCAGCAAAACTTTCAAATTCAGAAGCAGAGGCAATCTTGAAATTACGGAATAGGATCGCACCGTGATGCAATAACTTAGTTTCGATAAATTGCCGATCGCTCTTTGCCCAATCAATGCGATCAAAATCATCCACGGTTGGAGTAATAACTAAAGGTAATGTTGCCCCAGGTTGTAACAAATCGGTGGCGATCGCTCTATTTTGTGACAAATCCACAACTTTCGGTTGGACTGCCACAAACTTTTGCCGCTTGGCTGCTTTCTGCTGGCTCTTTTTCTCAGCTTGTCGTGCGATTTCAGATTGAGTCTGCATTTCTAAACTGTCGATCCGAGCTTCCGGCTGTGCCACAATGCTCTGAAGTAGCGTTTCAAAATGCTTTGACATCCGGTCGATCGTCGTTGCATCGAAAAGATCGGTGTTGTACTGCCATTTCCCGACGATTCCCCGTTCTTTTTCCTCCATAAATAACACCAGATCGAATTTAGCCGTGCCGTTGTCAATGTCGATCGGACTCAGAGTTAGTCCTGGCAACTCCAAGGCTGGCATTGTCGGCACGTTATCCATCACTAGCAACACCTGGCACAGAGGCGGACGGCTGCGATCGCGACATCGCAATGCATCCACCAGTCGTTCAAAGGGTAAGTCTTGGTGGGCATAAGCCCCTAAAGCTACCTCGCGTACTCGCCCCAGCAGTTCTTGAAAACCAGGATTACCAGATAAATCGATACGTAAGGCAAGGAGGTTGACAAAAAAACCAATTAACCCTTCTGTTTCCGGTTGATTGCGGTTCGCGACATCAGTACCGACAACGATGTCATCTTGCTGCGTGTAGCGATGCAGCAGCGTCACAAAGGCTGCTAGTAGGGTGATGAATAAAGTGCAATTTGCTTGGTGGCTTAAATTTCGCAGTGCTTGATGCAGGTTGGCTGTCAGCTCAAAAGATTGGTTAGCGCCGCGAAAAGTTTGGACAGGCGATCGCGGTCTATCTGTCGGTAGCTGCAACACGGGTAAATTACCACCTAACTGCTGTCGCCAGTACGATAACTGAGTTTCTAGTACCTCCCCTTGCAATTGCTGGCGCTGCCAAGCAGCAAAGTCGGCATACTGGATCGGTAGTTCTGTTAAGGGTGAAGGTTTACCAGCAATGAAGGCTGCATACAACGCTGCCAGTTCGCTAAAAAATATACCCGTTGACCAAGCGTCGGTGACAATGTGATGCATCATGCAGAGCAATACGCATTCTGTTTCATCGAGCTGTAGGAGCGTGCATCGTAGTAGCGGGTTTTGCGTCAAGTCAAAAGGCTGCTGGGCTTGCTCGGTTGCCAGTTGAAGGGCAGTTGTTTCTCGTTCGGCTTTTGGCAAATGCTGCAAATCCACGACTGGGATCGTCAAGTGGAGGTGAGGGGCTATGACCTGGACTGGTTGCCCTTCAACTGTAGTAAAGATGGTACGTAAAACTTCGTGTCGTCGAATAATTTCATTGAAACTCTGTTCCAGTGCGGCTACGTTCAGTTCTCCGGCAATGCGGAGGGCGATTGGCTCGTTGTAACCAAAGTTATTTGGATCGAGGCGATCGAGGAACCACAATCTTTGCTGGGCAAACGATAGCGGTAAATGCTCGTGGCGAGAAACAGATACGATCTGGCGATCGCAGGGTAAAAAGCCTCCTGCTTGCATTTCTACTATACTTTCCTTCACGGCGGCGATCGCTTGCTCGATATCTACATCGGTGTGAGCAGTCGATAAAAAACAAGTGCGTCCTTCCCAGATGTAAATTCCTTTTTCTAAGAGGTGATAGAAAAACAAATTCATCCAAGTGAGGTTGGGCGGATAAATAAACCGAAACAGCGAACCGAAATGGGCAACTTGAATTGGTAACTGTTTTTGCTCGAAGAAAGTATTGAGCGTTGCCGCTAACTTTGCGGTTTTTGTCCCTAATTCTGCTTGTAGTTGCGCTCCACTTTGCTTGATGTGGTCAAGGACTGCCCAGACACCAGCCACGACCAAAGGATTTTTGAAAAAGGTTCCGGCGAAATAAGTCGTTTCCACTTGCGGATAAGACGCATCTCCATAATTCCAAAAGCCGCCATCCAAGACATCCATCAATGCAGCTTTGCCAGCAACTACCCCAACTGGCAAACCAGACCCCAGCGCCTTTCCATACGTGGACAGGTCTGCTTGAATTCCCCATAATGCCTGAATACCACCAGGATGCATTCGGAAGCCAGTAATCACCTCATCAAAAATGAGTACGGTTCCCGTTTCTTGAGTCAGCTGCCTTAATTCGTAAAGATATTCTTGAGGTTGAAAATCGGGGTTGCGGCTTTGTACGGGTTCGACTAGCACAGCCGCCAAGTCTTGAGCGTGGGTTTTCAACAGTTGGAGAGATTCGGGACTGCCATATTCGAGTACCATCACCTTATCCGTCATGTGCTGCGGAATGCCTGGAGCAATCGGCACGGTACGCAAACCGTTTGCCGTTGGGACTCCCGTGACCAAAACCTCATCTAAATTGCCGTGATACGAACCCGCAAACACCGCAATTTTAGAGCGTCCTGTCGCGGTACGGGCGATCCGAATTGCTGCCATCACCGCCTCTGTACCGTCGTTACAAAAAGTTGCTCTTTCTTGACCCGTTAACTGGCAAAATAACTGAGTCACCTGACCCGTTAGACGTGACTGTGGACCATTTTGCATCCCTTGCTGGATCTGCGCTTGAATCGCCTCCATGACAAAAGGTGGTGAATGACCGAATAGCAATGGACCAAACCCCATTGACAAGTCGATGTATTCGTTACCATCAACATCCCAAATTCTCGCTCCAGCAGCACGCTGGACGTGAATTGGGTACAACATCTCTTTTACGGGGAGACGAAACCCCGTAATCGATCTGGGATTAGCTAAGTAAGGACGAGCAGCTTGCGTCAGTTTTTTCGATTCTTGAGTCCGCTTGACAACTCGCTCAATTAATGCATCTAAATGCCGCTGCTGCTGAGGGCTTAAACCCGTATCCCCCTGTTGGGAACTCATAACTGGTTTGCGTTCAATTGTTGGCGCGATCGCCTGCTTAGTCTGACTCATATCAGATAAAGCGCGATCGCTGGCAGTCTCAGTTGATATACGCAGGACTTCTAGCTGTTTAGACATGATTTGTAACTGCCGTGCAATCAGCCTGGCGATCGCCTGAGAGTTGTTAGAACTTCGTACAGCAGCTATCTCCCGCACTGGTACAGACATCGCTTCTACAGACATCGCTTCTACAGGCATCGCTTCTACAGGCATCGCTTCGGGAAGAGGAGAAGGTACTAATTTTTGCTCCTCCAATGGCATCTGTTGAGCTACGTATGTAGCCAATGCCTCAAGCGTTGACAACTCTCCCATCAATAAGCGGAAAGGAATCTCAATTCCAAAACGATCTCGAACAGAACGACTGAATTGAGTCAATAACAGAGATTCCAAACCCAATTCAAGAAAATTGCTATGAGTATCTATTGCCTGAGATTCTATCCCCAGCCAACCGCTCAAAATCTCTTTGAGCGATGAAATGACTTTATCAAACCGTGAATTATCTGAAGAATTAAGCATTAGTAAGTCAAGAGTTAAAAGTAAACAAGAGCGGTTAGCTGTTAGCTAATTGCTAATTGCTAATTGCTAATTGCTAATTGCTAAGGTTATTAACCGGATTTTATGTTATGCACAAAATCTAGCTGTTGAGACATAATATCGAGTTGGCGATCGAGGATTTCTTCTATTGCTAATTCAGATAAATCTTGTTGATCTTCTACACCTATGAAATTCTCTAATGCATCTTTAGAAGCATCCAAAGATTCAACAGAAGAATTTTGTAATTCTATATTTGGGGAGGATGTTTGAGTCTTATTGCGAACCGATAGTTGGCGATCGCGACTATTATCAGGATCGGGTTCAACCCAAAAACGCTGACGTTCAAAAGGATAAGTTGGCAAGGGCAGACGAGAACGCTGCTGATGGCGATAAAATTCCTGCCAATCTACCTCGACTCCAGATCGCCACAACTGCCCCAAACTCTCGAACAACAGCGCCAGATCCGATTGCGGTTGTTGGGGATGACGCAGTGAAGACAACACCACTGGCTTTGACGCTTGAGCCTGTCGTCGCGCCAACGTACTCAAGCTTGTTCCCGCTCCCACCTCCAGCAGAATCTGTCCGGGTGGCTGCATCAACTGCTGCAATCCCTCGGCAAACCGCACGGTGTGCCGCAGATGCTTCACCCAATAACTGGGAGCGGTCGCCATTTCAGTAGCGATCCACGTTCCCGTGACGTTGGAGAGAAACGGGATTTGCGGCACTTGGAGGCGAACTTGTTCGACTCGTTGCCCAAAAGGTGCGAGTACGGCTTCCATCATCGGCGAGTGGAAAGCATGAGAGGTATGCAAGACGCGAGACTCAACCCCTTGGGCGGATAAGTGTTGCTGTAAGCGATCTATTGCTTCTCCAGTGCCAGAAACGACACAAGAACAGGGAGCATTGACGGCTGCTAACGACAGATGTTCGTCCAATAGGGGTAAGACTTGTGCTTCAGCCAGTGGCACGGCAAGCATTTTCCCTGCTGGTAACTGCTGCATTAACTGCCCTCTAGCGACTACTAGCGATAATGCTTCTTCTAGAGAAAACACCCCAGCAATTGTGGCGGCGACATATTCGCCGATGCTGTGACCAATTGCCGCCACCGGACGCACGCCCCATGACATCCATAGTTGCGCTAGGGCATACTCGATCGCAAAAATCGCGGGTTGAGTCAGTGCGGTTTGTTGTAGTTGTGCGGTTGCCGTTGGGATTTGTGACTTGTGGGGGTAGAGAATCGAGCGCAAATCTAGCCCCAGTAGCGGTTGCAGCATCTCGCAGCACTCATCCACCTGCTGGCGGAATCTCGGTTCGGTTTCGTATACTTGCCGTCCCATATTCACGTATTGCGTCCCCTGCCCGGGAAACAGGAACGCTACCGAGGGCTGTTGAGTTGAACCATCGAGGCGAACCACTGGTGCTGGCGCGGTTGAGTTCAAAGCTGTAACTGCATCCTTAGCGTCTCGGACTACGACTGTGCGGCGATAGTCGAATGCCTGACGACCAATTGCCAGAGTGTAAGCCACATCTGCCAAATTGATTTGTGGATGTTGTTCTAGGTAATTAGCTAAATTCGCGCTTGCCTTCTCCAGCGCCGATGCAGTTTTCGCCGACAAACACAGCAAGTGACAAGGACGTTCACCTGTATCCTGAAAATTTTGACTTTTAACTTTTGACTTTTGACTTTCTCTAGGCGCTTCTTCGACAACGACATGAGCATTTGTGCCACCAATGCCAAAGGAACTGACTCCAGCGCGGCGAGGAGTGCCGTTTGTCTTCCATTCCTGTAGCTGAGTGTTGACGTAGAAAGGACTATTGGCGAAGTTAATTTCTGGATTAGCTGTCTCAAAATGCAGGCTAGGCGGAATCTGTTTGTGTTTCAATGCCAAGACTGTTTCAATCAAACTCGCAATACCTGCTGCTGAATTAAGATGTCCGACATGAGTTTTGAGCGAACCGATCGCGCAAAAGTTTTTCTTTTGGGTACTAGCACGAAATACTTTATTCAGCGCCCTAATTTCAATCGGATCGCCTAGAGGCGTACCAGTTCCATGAGCCGCAATATAAGTGATAGTTTCGGGATCGAACTCAGCGATCGCCTGAGCTTCTGCGATCGCGGCTGCTTGTCCATCGACGCTAGGAGCCGTATAACCAACTTTGACACCCCCATCGTTATTAATTGCCGAGCCTTTAATCACGGCGTGAATGCAGTCACCATCAGCGACAGCATCCTCTAATCGCTTCAGGACGACAATCCCCAATCCGTTGCCGAAAATTGTACCTTGGGCTTGAGCATCAAAAGCGCGGCAATGTCCGTCAGGAGAATTCATTCCACCTGATTGATAGAAGTAACCTGTTTTTTGGGGAACCTGAATTGTAATGCCACCAGCCAGCGCCAGATCGCACTCGTAACTTAGCAATCCTCGGCAAGCTAGATGAACTGCTACTAATGATGTAGAACAAGCCGTGCTGACGTTGAGGCTCGGTCCCTTCAAATTCAACTTATAAGAAATTCGTGTCGGTATATAGTCTTTGTCGTTACCAATGCCAATAATTTCTAAATCTAACGATTTCATCAGATCGCGGTTAGGTAACAAATTGTTCAGCAAGTAGCTGCTCAAATTGCTCCCAGCATAAACGCCAGTTAACCCTTTTTCTCCTACGGGATTGTAACCCGCATTTTCTAGCGCTGTCCAAGCACACTCTAAAAACAGACGGTGCTGTGGATCGAGGACTTCCGCTTCCCTGCGCGTGAAGCCGAAGAATTGCGCGTCAAACATGTCAATATCTTCCAGTACAGCCCCAGCTTTAACATAATTGCGATCGCCAAGCAAAACTGGATCTATGCCTGAATCAATCAATTCCTCATCGGTAAAAATTGAAATCGATTCTCGCCCCGCACAAATATTCTGCCAAAACTCATCAATGCTTTTGGCTCCTGGAAAAGAGCCAGCCATACCGATGACAGCTACACCTTTCAAGGAGTTGTCAGTTTCTTCGCTATTCATAGCTCTTTCGTCTCAGCTTCATTAATTGCGTTTGTCCTTCCATGACTTCTTTTTGCTTCTTGGCACGGCTATGAACTTGCTGAAAATCGGAGTTTTCAGTTTGTTCGCGATCGAGCAATTGTGCCAAAGCATTTATAGTTGGATACTCAAACAAGTCAGTTAGTGAAATGTCGCGATCGAATGTTGTTTGTAATTTACTCCGAACTTGAACTGTGAGGAGAGAATCGCCACCAAGGTCGAAGAAATTATCGTGAATCCCTATTTGCTCGAATCCTAAAAGCTCTTGCCAAATTTTCGCCAACTTCTGTTCGATCGCATTTCTAGGAGCGACATAAGCATTTTGTAAATTTGGTTTTGAGTGAAGCGAGGATGAGGTATTGGTGCTTGCGGTATCTTTAACTTGTAAGAGATCGGGATTAATCCATTGCTCAATTCTAGATTGTAGATTTCCAGTCGAGACTACGACTTGTTCGGATGTACTCCAAGACAATATTCGCTGAAATACCTCTATACCCTCAGTCGAACCTATTGCAAACTCCGCCAAACTTGAACTAGTAGTTCTATTTTTCTGCGCTTCTTCAAATTGCCAACCATCCCAATTTACACTCATCCAAGAATCAGAATATCTCTGATTATGCTGACGCACAAAAGTATCTATAAATAGGTTAGCTGCCGCGTAAGGAGTATATCCCAAACCACCTAAAACTGATGATAAAGAAGACATTAACAAACAAAAATCCAGCTTTCTACCCTGCAAGACTTTTTCTAAAACTAATAGTCCATATATCTTCGATTGAAACTGTTGTTCGCAATTAATTTTACTGATGCGATCGAGCGTAGAAAATGAATTACCTTCAGTAATTCCAGCAGCATGAATCACACCATTCAACCGATCGAATTGTGCTTCCGCCCGCTCTATCACAGCTTGCATTTGATCGATATTAGCCACATCGGCAGCAGCTACCATCACCTCTGCGCCCAGTGCTTCTAATTGTTGAATTTTCCGAATTTTGCCACTAATTTCATCATCTTCATCGTGAGTCGCCAGCCATGTTTCCCACTCATCTTTCGCCGGAAAAACCGATCGCCCCGTGAGAATCAACTTCGCTTGGACACTCTGCGCTAAATACTCCGCCAACACCAATCCAATATTGCCGAGACCACCCGTAATCAGATACACTCCCCCCGTTCTGAGTTTGGCTATCTTGTCGCTCGGTTCCGGTAAGCGGACTGGTTCAAAAGTCTGTAGCCAACGCTGTTCCTTTCGATAAGCGATCGCCACATCAGCAAATGTATCTGTCAGTTCCTCCAATAGTCGATCTATTAGCCTCTCTTGCCAACGACCAGCATCAGGAATCATCACATCAATACTGCGACAGCGGATATTGGGATATTCTTGCCCGATGATCTTCACCGCTGCCAATACAGTTGCTTTCTCTGGAGACACAATTTCTTCTGCCGTCACGCCGTGAAGATGGTTAGAGACAACCGCCAATTGCAAGCGATCGCCCAAATTTTGTTTCCCCAATGCTTGAGCGAGAAACAACAAGCTGTAAAATCCCGTTACCTGTGCTGAGTCAACTGTTTGAGCATCCAACGCTATCTGGGTATGGGGTGCGATCGTCCACAGATGAATAATGGAATCTGGAAACTGCTGTCGGGCGTGCAGTGCTTGCAGCAAAGCCTCGTAATCTTGAGGTTGCTGAGGATTTACAGCAAATACATTCTCTTCTAACTGCTCGAATTGAGCGCCAACACACACGGCGATCGCCACTTGCCCTTGTTGCCGTAATCGCTTAACCAACGCTTCACCCAATCCGCACTCGTCAATGAATACTAGGTTGCAAGTCTTGCTTGCAAAATCTTCGCGATCAGGCTGCGGCAATGATACAGATTGCTTCCAGATAGGTAAGTAGAACCAGTCAGCAATATCTGGCTGTTTGGTTAGTGATGATTGAGTCGCACGATTATTCCGTTCCGGTTGTTGAGGCTCAACCCAAAAACGCTGGCGTTCAAAAGGATAAGTTGGCAAGGGCAGACGAGAACGCTGCTGATGGCGATAAAATTCCTGCCAGTCCACCTCGACTCCCTGAAACCACAACTGCCCCAAACTCTCGAACAACAGCATCAGATCCGATTGCGGTTGTTGGGGATGGCGCAGTGAAGACAACACCACTGGCTTTGACACTTGAGCCTGCCGTCGCGCCAACGTACTCAAGCTTGTTCCCGCTCCCACCTCCAGCAGAATCTGTCCGGGTGGCTGCATCAACTGCTGCAATCCCTCGGCAAACCGCACGGTGTGCCGCAGATGCTTCACCCAATAACTGGGAGCGGTCGCCATTTCAGTAGCGATCCACGTTCCCGTGACGTTGGAGAGAAACGGGATTTGCGGCACTTGGAGGCGAACTTGTTCGACTCGTTGCCCAAAAGGTGCGAGTACGGCTTCCATCATCGGCGAGTGGAAAGCATGAGAGGTATGCAAGACGCGAGACTCAACCCCTTGGGCGGATAAGTGTTGCTGTAAGCGATCTATTGCTTCTCCAGTGCCAGAAACGACACAAGAACAGGGAGCATTGACGGCTGCTAACGACAGATGTTCGTCCAATAGGGGTAAGACTTGTGCTTCAGCCAGTGGCACGGCAAGCATTTTCCCTGCTGGTAACTGCTGCATTAACTGCCCTCTAGCGACTACTAGCGATAATGCTTCTTCTAGAGAAAACACCCCAGCAATTGTGGCGGCGACATATTCGCCGATGCTGTGACCAATTGCCGCCACCGGACGCACGCCCCATGACATCCATAGTTGCGCTAGGGCATACTCGATCGCAAAAATCGCGGGTTGAGTCAGTGCGGTTTGTTGTAGTTGTGCGGTTGCCGTTGGGATTTGTGACTTGTGGGGGTAGAGAATCGAGCGCAAATCTAGCCCCAGTAGCGGTTGCAGCATCTCGCAGCACTCATCCACCTGCTGGCGGAATCTCGGTTCGGTTTCGTATACTTGCCGTCCCATATTCACGTATTGCGTCCCCTGCCCGGGAAACAGGAACGCTACCGAGGGCTGTTGAGTTGAACCATCGAGGCGAACCACTGGTGCTGGCGCGGTTGAGTTCAAAGCTGTAACTGCATCCTTAGCGTCTCGGACTACGACTGTGCGGCGATAGTCGAATGCCTGACGACCAATTGCCAGAGTGTAAGCCACATCTGCCAAATTGATTTGTGGATGTTGTTCTAGGTAATTAGCTAAATTCGCGCTTGCCTTCTCCAGCGCCGATGCAGTTTTCGCCGACAAACACAGCAAGTGACAAGGACGTTCACCTGTATCCTGAAAATTTTGACTTTTAACTTTTGACTTTTGACTTTCTCTAGGCGCTTCTTCGACAACGACATGAGCATTTGTGCCACCAATGCCAAAGGAACTGACTCCAGCGCGGCGAGGAGTGCCGTTTGTCTTCCATTCCTGTAGCTGAGTGTTGACGTAGAAAGGACTATTGGCGAAATCTATCTTGGGATTGGGTTGTTCAAAATGTAGACTAGGCGGAATCTGCTTGTGTTTCAATGCTAAAACTGCCTTGATCAAACTCGCCACACCCGCAGCCGCATCCAAATGTCCGAAATTCGTTTTTACCGAACCGATCGCGCAAAAGTTGTGTTGGGTACTCGTAGCAAAAGCTTGTGTTAGGGCTGCAATTTCAATCGGATCGCCTAGAGGTGTTCCCGTGCCGTGGGCTTCTATATAAGTAACTGTCTCTGCTGCAACCCCAGCGATCGCCTGAGCCTCGGCGATCGCGGCTGCTTGTCCATCGACGCTAGGAGCTGTATAACCCACTTTGACAGCCCCATCGTTATTAATTGCCGAGCCTTTAATCACGGCGTGAATGCAGTCACCATCAACGACAGCATCCTCTAATCGCTTCAGGACGACAATCCCCAGTCCGCTACTGCCAATAGTACCTTGAGCTTGAGCGTCAAAAGCGCGACAATGTCCGTCAGAAGAAAGAATCATCCCTTCTTGATACAAATACCCAACCTTTTGCGGAATGCGAATAGAAACGCCACCAGCCAAAGCAATGTCGCACTCGCCGTTTAGTAAACTTTGGCAAGCCAAGTGAACCGCAACCAAAGAAGTAGAACAGGCGGTTTGTACGTTAACGCTCGGTCCTTTCAGGTTGAGCTTGTAAGAAATGCGTGTAGGCAGAAAATCTTTGTCATTAGCGATCGCCAGTTGAAAAGCCGCTGCTAAATCTGGGGAATTCAGGTTGGCATAAAGGTTGTGAAGCAAGTAAGTATTCATGCCAACACCAGCATAAACGCCAATCGAACCACTATAGGTTTTAGCGTCATAACCAGCACTTTCTAGCGCTGTCCAGGCATTCTCTAGAAACAGACGCTGTTGCGGGTCTAAAATCTCAGCTTCTCTGGCGCTAATGTCGAAAAATGCCGCATCAAATAGTTCGATATCCGGTAAAATGCCACCAGCTTTAACATAATTAGGATGACTCAATAAATCAGAGTCTACACCTGAAGACAATAATTCGCGATCGCTAAAAACCGAAATAGATTCTACGCCATCTCTCAGATTCTGCCAAAATGCATCAGGATTATCTGCCCCTGGAAAACGGCATGACATACCAATAATAGCGATATCTGTCTCATTGAGGGAGTCAGGTGAATGCTTACTCATTTCAAACTTCCTCCCCGTTCGTTTGTAGCTCGATGCATTTGTCTGAATTGCCTTTTTTGTTGCCGTGCAGAGGCGCGATCGCTACGAGTTGTAGCGCGGTTTTGACCTAATTGAGAATTCAATTCTTCGCGCGATCGCCGATTTAAATAATTAGCTAAAGCTTTAATAGTGGGATATTTAAACATATCAATTACAGACAGTTCTCGGTCGAACATTTGATTCAATTTCACTTGCACCTTGACCAAAAGTAATGAATGCCCACCTAAGTTAAAGAAATTGTCATCGATTCCTACTTTTTCTAGTTGCAGCATTTCTTGCCACACAGCAGCGATAACTCGCTCGGTTTCGGTTTGGGGCATAACATAAGCTTCCACCAACTCTGGGCGATTTGTTGGTGCAGGCAACGCATGACGGTCTAACTTACCATTGGGAGTCAGCGGCATCGTCTCCAGCATCACAAAAGCTGACGGCAGCAGATAATTAGGTAGTTTTTCCTTGAGAAAACTTTGCAGTTCGTTAGTTGTAAGGATTTGTCCTTGGCTGGGAACAATATACGCTACTAAACGCTTATCCTCTAAATGGTCTTCCCATACGGTGACTGCTATTTCTCTCACCTTTGGATGTTGAGCCAAAATTGCCTCAATTTCTCCTAATTCAACGCGAAAACCACGAATTTTGACTTGACGATCGATCCGTCCCAGAAACTCAATATTTCCATCTGGGAGGTAGCGAGCCAAATCGCCAGTTTTGTAGAGGCGGGAGTCGGGAGTCGTAGGGGCGGGTTTAGCAAAAGATTCACGGCTTACGTCAATAAATCTTGGCTCAAAACCCGCCCGTACAGGGGAGTCGGGGAAGAGAGCTGAGGGAGCTGAGGGAGCTGAGGGAGAAAGAAATTTTGAATTTTGAATTTTGACATTTGACTTTTCCCAAGGATTGGGAATAAATCGCTCTTGGGTTAATTCTGGGCGATTGAGGTAGCCTCGCGCTACGCCAGCGCCGCCGATGTAGAGTTCGCCAGGAATGCCGATGGGGACGGGTTGAAGATATCGATCTAGTACGTAGACCTGGACGTGAGGCATAGGTCGCCCAATCGGTATTTCTCTTGCCTCCTTGGTCAAGGGGAATTGGGGGGATCGCGCGTGGCTGTGTGATAATTTACAAATAGTTGCTTCTACAGTCGTTTCAGTGGGACCGTAGGCGTTGATGAGTTGAGGGCGATCGCCTACATACTCGTACCAAGAACTTAGCTTGTCCGGTAGCGCCCGCTCTCCGCCAAAAATCACTAAGCGCAATGAATCGGGTAATGTCAAATTGGCGTTTGCTAATTCAGTCGTTAACTGATGCCAGTAGGCTGTTGGCAGATCTAACACTGTCAGTCCCCAATCCCAGCACTTTTGCACGAATGTAGCTATGGTCAACATTTCCTCAGTTCGTAGCACCAGTGTTCCGCCACAGCTTAAACAGGGATAGATTTCTTCTGCTGCTACGTCAAAACTCAGAGAAGCAAATTGCAAAACGCGATCGCACTGATCGATCTCATATTCAACAATTGCAGACTTTGTAAAACTAACTAAAGACTGATGTTGAATCGCTACTCCTTTAGGCTTGCCTGTAGAACCTGAAGTATAGATGACGTAAGCCAAGTTTTCTGGCTTAACTTCACTAGCAGGATTTTCTTCACTTTCCTGAGATATTGCTTGCCAATCTGCATCTAAACAGATTGTATGAGCTTGATGCTCGGGAAGATATTCCAATAACTTTTTCTGAGTTAACAGCACCGTTACACCCGAATCGGCTATCATCCAAGCTAAGCGCTCTTGGGGATAGGCTGGATCTAGCGGTACATAAGCTCCACCAGCTTTGAGAATGCCCAAAAGTCCTACAACCATTTCTAGCGATCGCTCGACGCAGATCCCTACCAGGGTTTCTGGTTTCACGCCTAGTTTTTTTAAATATCGTGCCAGCTGGTTAGCTTGTCGATCGAGCTGAAGATAAGTTAGCTGCTTGTCTTCTAACACCACCGCCACAGCATCAGGGGTTCGCTCCACTTGAGCGGCAAACAGTTGGTGAATGCAAATATCTTTTGAATCGTCTGCTGAGGGGCGATTCCACTCTAAGAGCTGCTGCCACTCCCACGAAGTTAATATAGGTAAATCTGAAATACACCGATCGCAATCGGCAACAATCCCTTCTAGTAATGTCTGAAAATGTCCCACCATCCGCGCGATCGTCTCAGCATCAAATAAATCCGTGTTATATTCCAGCCGTCCAATTAACCCCGATTTTGTTTCTGTCAAATCGAGAGTTAAGTCAAACTGTGCCGTAGGACTATCGATCCTTACAGGATGCATGGTTAAATCTGGCAGCTTTATCTCTGCGATCGGCACATTTTGAAAGACAAACATCACCTGGAATAACGGCGAGTAACTCAAATCTCGCTCTAGTGATAATGCTTCTACCAGCTTTTCAAAAGGTAAGTTTTGGTGCGTGTAAGCCCCTAAAGCCACTTCTCGCACTCGTTTTAACAACTCCCGAAAGCTGGGATTGCCAGATAAGTCAGTTCGCAGCACTAACGTATTGACAAAAAAACCAACTAGTGGTTCAGTCTCAGCGCGATCGCGGTTAGCAATCGGCGAACCGACTAGGAGATCGATCGCTCCTGTATAGCGGTGTAATAAGATGTTGAAAGCCGCTAGCAGCGTCATAAATAGGGTAGCTTCTGCCTGCTGGCTGACAGACTTCAACGCTGCGGTCAGAGACGAGGGTAACGTAAAGACTTGCGTTGCCCCTCGGTAGGTCTGGACTGGCGGACGCGGGCGATCGCTAGGGAGTTGCAACACGGTTGGCGCACCGTCCAATTGCTGCTGCCAATAAGACAGCTCAGTTTCCAACACCTCTTTTGGCGATCGCTGGCGTTGCCAAACGGCGAAATCTGCATATTGAATTGGCAGATCGGGCAGTGGTGAGGGTTTACCGCTGGCAAAGGCTGTGTAAAGCGCTTGTAACTCGCGGAAAATTACAGCGAATGTCCAAGCATCCGCGATAATGTGGTGGATGACAACTAGCAGAAAATACTCATTCTGTTCCAATTGCAGTAACTTCCATCGCCACAACGCTCCTTGAGTCAGATCGAAGGTTTGCTCTTGTTCTGCGGTTATCAGGCGCTGCATCTCGACTTCCCGATCTGCTGCAGAGAGCGATCGCAAGTCTACAACTGGGAGCGTAAAATTCCAGCCAGGAGAAATAACTTGAGTTGGTTGCCCATTCGCAATAGCAAAATTAGTCCGCAAGATTTCGTGACGCTGAATAATTTCCCTCAAGCTTTGCTCTAAAGCTGCAACGTCGAGCGTACCTTCAATTTTCAGCGCCCCAGCTAAGTTATAAACTGCATTTTTGTCCCCCATTTGCTCTAGAAACCAAATCCTTTGCTGAGCAAAAGACAAGGGTAAATCTCCATTTCGAGCAGCAGGACAGATCGGCTGAATTTGAGTTTTATGCAAGCATTTCAGAATTTCTGCTTTACGCGATCGCATTTCTGCTAAAAATTCCGGTGTCAGCGTTCCTGACGGAGCGCTATAACGCAATCGTTCGCCATCGAGCCAGATTTTTACATCTAGACTGCGACAGTAGGATAAAAACTCATCAATATTCATAGTTCTCCCTCCTCGCGATCGCCTACCAGAACTGTTTCCAGTCCCAACATTTTCGCGATCGCTTCAGGATATTTTTTCTGCAAGTATGCAGCAAATTCGGCAACAGTTGGCGCTTCAAAAATTGCTGAAATATGCACGATCTGCCCCAGTTGTTTTTGGAACTGGTTGATAAATGTCATCCCATTAATCGATTCACCACCCAAATCGAAAAAGTTATCGTGAATTCCTACTTGCTCGATTCCAAATAGTTGTTGCCAGAGGTTAGCAATTGTTTGTTCCAGGCGATCGCGCGGTGCGACATAGCGATTCGGTAAATTCGGTCTAGAGTATGCCGAGGATAAACCTTCTTGCTTGGGAATATCCGGTTCGCGTAGATGTTTCACTTGAATCGAGCGATCGATCCTGCTTTGTAAATCTCCGGTTGAAACAACTACCTGCTCGAATTCAGCTTGAGATAAAATTCGTTGCAAAGCATCTATACCTTCTTCAGGTGCGATCGCGAATTCAGCCAAACTAGCACTAGTAAAAATATTTTTGTTATTTTTAAACTGCCAGATATCCCAGTTTACACCAATCCAAGGAATAGAATTATTTTGCTTCTGCTGATGGACAAAAGCATCCATAAACAGATTCGCAGCCGCATAAGCAACAGAACCTAAACCGCCTAAAACCGAGGACAAGGAAGACATCAACAAACAAAAATCTAGTTCTCTACCTTGCAAAATTTTTTCTAATACCAATAATCCATAAACTTTCGATTGAAATTGTCGCTCGCAATTGATTTTTTCAATCTTTTCAATAGTATTAAACGCTCTTTCTCCCAAAACTCCAGCAGCATGAATCACACCATTCAACCGACCAAATCGTGACTCTGCTTGAGCGATAACAGCTTGCATTTGATTAATATTAGCCACATCAGCAGCAGCTACCATCACCTCTGCGCCCAGTGCTTCCAATTGTTGAATTTTCCGAATTTTGCCACTAATTTCATCATCTTTATCGTGAGTCGCCAGCCATGTTTCCCATTCATCTTTTACCGGAAAAGCCGATCGCCCCGTCAGAATCAACTTCGCCTTGACACTCTTAGCTAAATACTCCGCCAACACCAATCCAATATTGCCGAGACCACCCGTAATCAGATACACTCCACCCGTTCTGAGGAGTGCAGAAGTATTTGCTTTTGTTAATTCGATCGGTTCAAACGCTTGTACCCAACGCTGCCCCTTTCGATAAGCGATCGCCACATCAGCAGACGCATTTACCCTTAGCGCCCTTCTTTGCGCCTTTGCGCCTAACGCTTCGCTTCGCCTTCGGCTAATGCGTGACACCAAATCTTCTGCTTGACTTGGGATCGACTCCCCCAACAGCCGCTCCACTAGCTTCTCCGCATCAGGAATCATCACATCAATACTGCGACAATTAATATTGGGATATTCTTGCCCGATGATCTTCACCGCCGCCAATACAGTTGCTTTCTCTGGAGACACAATTTCTTCTGCCGTCACGCCGTGAAGATAGTTAGAGACAACCGCCAATTGCAAGCGATCGCCCAAATTTTGTTTCCCTAATGCTTGAGCGAGAAACAGCAAGCTATAGAATCCCCTAACTTGCGATCGCTCAAATATTTCAACATCCAACGCCATCTGGGTATGGGGTGCGATCGTCCACAGATGAATCATTGAATCTGGGAATTGTTGTCGTGCGTGCAGTGCTTGCAGCAAAGCCTCGTAATCTTGGGGTTGTTCTGGATTCAGGCTATAGACACCCTCTTCTAGAAGCCCGAATTGAGAGCCAACGCGCACGGCGATCGCCACTTGCCCTTGTTGCCGTAATCGTTTAACCAACGCTTCACCCAAAGCACACTCGTCAATAAACACAAGAGTGCATGATTGCACCTGCTGCGACTGACGCGACAAGGCGATCGAGCGTTTCCATGTAGGGATGTAAAACCAATCGGTAATATCGGGCTTTTTGCCCAAACTTACTGGGCTGTTACCAGCCGATCGCTCTGGCGGATCGATCCAATAGCGCTGACGCTCGAAGGGATAAGTTGGCAGCGGCAAGCGATCGCGTTTCTCACCGACATATAAACCAGACCAATCGACTTGCACTCCTGTCAACCAAAGCCGTCCTAGCGTATTCAGCAAAAATGTTACGTCCGATTGTTGCTCTTTCGGATGGCGCAGCGAAGTGAACCCAACCCTGCTAGATGCTTGCTGTTTCACTAAAGTGTTTAACGTCCGTCCGGGTCCCACTTCCAGAAAAATCGCCCGCTCGTCTTTTAACAACTCGGCAATTCCCTCAGAAAACTGCACTGACAAGCGCAGGTGTCGCACCCAATAATTAGGATCTGTCGCTGCTTCTGGTGTAATCCAAGTACCTGTAACGTTAGAAATAAAAGGAATTTGGGGAGGAGACAGCTTGACTTTTTGCACCGCAGTCTGAAAAGGTACGGCGATCGCCTCCATCATTTGAGAATGAAAAGCATGGGAAGTATGCAGGCGGCGACAGTCTATCCCTTCTTGTGTCAGTTGGCGTTCCAGTTGCTCTATAGCTTCTACCGAACCCGATACAACGCTTAGAGACGGAGCATTACTTGCTGCCAGAGAAAGAGCGTGATTTAAGCGCGATCGCGCGTCATCCGCCGATAAACTCACGGAGAGCATCGCACCCCTGGGAAGTTGTTGCATTAACTGTCCGCGAGTCGCCACCAATAACAAAGCATCTTCTAAGGAGAAGACTCCAGACAGACACGCTGCTACATATTCGCCAATACTGTGACCGATCGCGGCTTGCGGCTGTACTCCCCACGACATCCACAATTTAGCCAAGGCATACTCAATGACAAACAGTGCTGGTTGGGTAATCGCAGTTTGCTGCAACTGCTGCACTGCTTCTGGATCTGCTGCTGTTGGGTACAAGCAAGAACGCAAGTCGCTCTCCAAATGGGATTGGAGCAGATCGAAACAGCGATCGCACTCTTGCCGAAAGATCGCCTCACTTTGATAGAGTTCCCCAGCCATGTTAATATACTGCGCTCCCTGACCGGGAAACATAAACACGACGGAGCGACTACCCGATTCCTTGACTTGCGTAAAAACTCGTTGCGGTGCGACTGATTCCAACGCTGTGACTGCATCCTCACCGTCTCGTACGACAACCATTCGACGGCGATCGAACGCCCTCCGACCGATCGCCAAAGTATAAGCCACATCCGCCAGATTCACATCTGGATGCTGCTTGAGATAATTCGCTAAATTAACCGTAGCCTTCTCCAGCGCCGATGCAGTTTTAGCCGACAGGACTAATAGTCGATCGCTTCTCCCCTGCTCCTCTGCTCCTAGTCTCCCCTGCTCTTGCACGGGAGCTTCTTCCAAAACAACATGAGCATTCGTACCCCCAACACCAAAAGAACTAACTCCAGCCCGTCGCGGAGTGCCGTTTGCCTTCCATTCCCGTAACTTGGTATTGACATAAAACGGGCTATTTGCAAAATCGATTTGAGGGTTTGGCTGCTCGAAATTGAGGCTAGGAGGTAACAACTTGTGATGGAGGGCTAAAACAGTTTTGATGAAGCCAGTAATTCCAGCCGCCGCATCTAAATGCCCGACATTGGTTTTTACCGAACCGATCGCGCAGTAACCTTTTCTATCGGTACTAGCTCGAAAAGCCCTTGTCATCGCCGCAATTTCAATTGGATCTCCTAAAGCAGTTCCAGTACCGTGAGTTTCCATATAAGAAATTGTTTCTGGCTTCACTTCAGCCACGATCTGAGCTGCTCGAATCACCTTGGCTTGCCCTTCCTCGCTAGGTGCTGTATAACCAACTTTCAAAGCACCATCATTATTAATTGCCGAACCTTTAATAACTGCATAAATATAGTCTCTATCTGCGATCGCATCTTCCAATCGCTTCAGCACGACAACCCCTATCCCATTCCCCCCAATAGTACCATTTGCCCTAGCATCAAAAGCACGGCAATGTCCGTCAGGAGAAACAATTTCAGATGGAGATAGTGTTAATTCATTTTGAGGAACCTTGACAGAAACACCAGCCGCCAAAGCCATTTTACATTCACCGCTCAGTAAACTTTGACAAGCCAAATGAACCGCTACTAAGGAACTAGAACAAGCAGTTTGAATACTAACACTTGGTCCTCTAAGATTTAACTTATAAGAAGCGCGAGTAGGAACGTAATCTTTATCGCTAATAAATAACTCTTGTAAAGAACCAATCGACTCCATCAATCCTTGATGGGGAAACACATTATAGAGGAAGTAAGTACTCCTACTAACTCCTGCATAAATTCCGATTGAACTCTCTTCCGTTTCAGAATCGTAGCCCGCATTTTCCAAAGCTTCCCAAGCACATTCTAAGAATAAGCGGTGCTGCGGGTCCATAGTTTCAGCTTCTCTAGGATTCAAGCCAAAAAACGCGGCATCAAATAACTCTATGTCATTTAATATAGCTCCTGCCTTAATTGGATATTTGGGGCGATCGCAATCATTAGAATTTAAATTGACTTTTTCCCGTTCCAGATCGGAAAAAACTGCAACTGCCTCAACTTTATTCAACAAATTTTGCCAGAATCCCTCAACATTCTTAGCTTCAGGGAAACGTCCCGAAACACCTATAACAGCTACTTCTAATCCATTTTGTTCAAAAGTCATGACAGTTTTATTGATTTTAAAACTCTTGTCGGCTATTCAGTACTTTTCCGCTCGATGTCGAGACAGGCGTGTTTGTTTACGTTCAAATCCTGTGTTAGAAAAGATTCAATCGTCAAACCTCAATTGATTTTTGCAAACGCCGTTTTAACCGATTTTTACCTGCTGTCAATTCTTGCTCTATCTCAACGTCCTGCTCCTGTAAAGCAGGTTTATTTTCTCGATTGAAATGTTTAGCCAAAGTTGCGATCGTTGAATACTTAAATAAATCGATCAATGAGATCGATCTTATCTCATCGGGGAGAAGTTTTTGCAACTTACTGTAAAGTTTTGTTATCAATAATGAATCGCCGCCAATATCAAAAAAGTTATCATTCACTCCTACCTTTTCGAGTTCCAAAACTTCTTGCCAAACAGTAGCTATCTTTTGTTCGATCTCACTCTGAGGCGCTAAATAAGCAGATGCTAACGTTATTGCTTGTTTGGGAAGTGCGCGACGATCTACTTTCCCATTTTCAGATAATGGTAAAGCATCCATTAATGTATATACAGCAGGAACCATATATTCCGGTAATTTTTGCTGTAAATAATTACGTAAAAGACTTGACTGAAATTGCTGAATAGATAATGGTGATTGAGCAACAAATACCTCAAAACCGAGACATTGAGAAACCGATCCTGGCTGAGTTAGAATTACGCTATCTATAAATCCTGACTTAGCCAACATTTGCTGCCATTGCTCTCCAGAAAGTAGCGGATGAACTTGTCTTACCTCATCTTCAAACACATCAAAACCTTGCTGAAGTCCCATATTTAAATCAAAAAACTGTTGAAATTTTGTTTGTTCGATCGCGACTAGTAATCCAGCAGGTGCTAACAAAGAACGAAGATGGTGCAAAGTTTTATCTATGTACCGAGTATCGTGCAGCACGCTTGCTGCGATAACGACATCGAAGCTATGAGGTGCGTAACCCTGTGCTTGAGGGGATTTTTCCAGGTCATACAAATCGTAAGTGACGAATGGATAAGCAGCAAAATTTTTCTTGGCATTTTGCAAGAAATAGTTAGAAATATCGGTATAAACATACGTAGTATCAGGAGGCAAAAGCGGTAATACGTGAACCGTAGTCGTACCGAGTCCTGCACCAACTTCCAGAATTCGCAGCGGCTTTTGGGGCGATCGCATTCGCACCAGTTCTTGTATAACTTCCTTAACGATGCGATTGCAATCAGGAAACATTTTTTGGTAAATCAACGGAATGTCTTCACCAACATAAATCTCTGCTGCTTTGACTTTTTCGGTAATGACATCTGCTAAGTTTTCCGAAGCAAAATCGAGCCAATTACTTTCAAATTCATCAAATAAGAGAACCTGAGATAGTTTTGTCCGACACTCCGCTTGTAGCTCTGATAAATTGACATCAGGTAATCCCGCCGCACTAGCAAACACCTCATCCTCTTGCTGCAACCATCCCGCTTCTACCATTGCCTTTAAAGCTCGATATAACCATCGACGGTAGCGAGGCACAATTCGACAACGCGACAACAGATCGTTGACACTGTGTTTCTCTCTTGGCGAACCATATACCCCTAAATATTTGAATGCCCGACAGGCAGAGTAAGCGTGTAAACGCCCTAAAGATTGCAATAAGTCTGAGACATCTTGAGTGTCTGCTTGCCAGAAATTCTGTGGCGCTTGTCCACCTGCTGTCACCAGAGATTGCCAAACTTGTCGAGCATGAGCAGCATCTATACTTTCTAACTCAAACAGTGCCGATGTCCGATCTGGTTCTGGCACTAGATGAGCGGTTAAGTAACTATTTCCGCCTTGTTCCACTTTGGCGATCGCAGCTGCTCGGATCGCTGGGTGCTGTATCAAAACAGCTTCAATTTCTCCCGCTTCAATCCGGTATCCCCGCAGTTTAATTTGGAAATCCAGCCGTCCCAAAAATTTAATATTGCCATTCGGCAGATAACGCCCTAGATCGCCCGTGCGGTAGAGGCGATCGCCCGTGCGTGGATGAGTGATAAAATTCTCGCGTGTCTTATCTTCATTGCGCCAGTAACCTTTTGCTAACTGCACGCCAGCACAGTACATCTGACCGGGAACCCAAATAGGGCAGTCTTCCAAAGCTTCGTTCAAGATATAGTATTTGGAGTTAGCCATTGGCTGACCGTATGGAATGCTTTTCCACTCAGGGTCAACTTCTTGGATCGGATAGCCAATATTCCAAATTGTCGTCTCGGTGGGACCACCAATACTCAGGATTTGCACCCCTGCGGCTAAAGCTTTGAGGCGATTGGGCAGGGAAACGGGCAACCAATCTCCACCTAAAATTGCCAAACGCAAACCTTCAGGTAGCATCCCAGATTGCTGCTCGACATAATCTACTAACATCTCCATCATGGCGGGGACTGAATTCCACAGCGTCACTTTTTCTCGCGCCATTAACTCGTTCCAATGGCTAGGATCTTTCACCCTAGAAGCATCGGGGATAACAATCGTACCTCCAGCACTCAACAATCCAAATATGTCGTAGACTGATAAATCGTGGTTGAGAGCAGTCAAAGCCAGGATGCGGTCTTGGGGACTAACGTTAAAGCGCTGGTTGGTGTGGACGACGACATTCACCACGTTGCGATGAGTCACCATCACCCCTTTGGGCAAACCTGTAGAACCAGAGGTGTAGATGACATACGCTAGATCGTCAGGTGACTGAATTGGCTGTAGGGGTTGGGCGATCGCGAGTTCTTCTTTGTCTACACATAGCCGTTGCAATCCTGGCAACCACTCTAGTTTTTCGTTCAACCAAGATTGAGTTAAGACAATTTCAGCCTCGCTATTTTCTAGCAAATAAAACAAGCGTTCTTGCGGTAATTCAGGGTCGATGGGAACATAAGCTGCACCAGCTGCCAGAATGCTCATAACTGCGACAATTTGCTCCCATCCCTTTTCCATTACCAGGGCGACTAATTTATTGGGAGTTGCGCCCAGCGATCGCAGTTTGTGACCGAGCGCATTGGATAATTCGGATAATTCCTGGTAAGTTAAATTGCGCTGGGGTGACACGATGGCGGTTGCATTTGCCCGTGCGGATACTTGTGCGGCAAACAACGTATGCAGCAACTCGTTAGAAATAGGTGCGTCAGTCGCATTGATAGCATCTCGCTGCGCCAACTGAGTAGGAGGTATCAGTTTCCTGCTTGTTTCCTGCCAAACAGACTCGGAAGTGGCTAGTTGTTCGAGCAAACGGCAATATGCTCCAAACATATCTGCAATCAGACCTTCAGGAAAGAGTTCCTCAACCACATCCCAGTTAAACGTTAATATTTCCTTTTCTTCCCAAACTTGCACGTCCATCCAAGCCTGAGACGCTTGGCTGATGCCGTAAACCAACTCTCCGAAACGGCTAAATGTCAAAGTCTCTTGACCGATTGCGCCAAAGCCCAAAGTGCTAGTGAATACAACTGGCATGGCGCTAGGAGCTGTACCTTTTCTCCGAGCAAGTTCTCGCGTCACCCGCACGCCACTAAAATAGCGGTGTTCCAAATCTTGCCACAGTTGTTTCTGGAGGCGGACAGCCCGGTGCGTAAATGGCTCTGGGGTTGAATTCTCTACAGTTAACAGCGTCACAGAAGAGAAATCACCTAAAATGTCATTGACTTGAGGATGTAGGGGCAGACGATTAAATAGAGCTAAATTAATCGTAAATTGCGGGTTTTTACTCCAAACAGTCAAGATTTCGGCAAAAGCAGCCAGTAAAACTCCAGAGGGAGTCAAACCTGCTTGAGCAGCACGTCGTTTTAACTGCTGCCATTCGCGGCGCTCTAATCGCCCAGCATAACGCCGACACCGATGCTGTTTAATTGCGCTGGGATTTTGAGCTAGGGGTAAGTCAGGAGCCGGAGGAATTGAGTCTAGACGGTTCAACCAATATTCTTGCGATCGCTCGTATAATTGAGTTTTTTGTAAAGCTTGCTCTGCCAGCACGTAGTCTCGGAATGACAGTTCTAGTGGTGGCAATTCTATTTGAGGATTCTGGTACAGTTGAAACCACTCATCAAACAGGCGAAATAGACTCCAAGCATCAAAGACTTGTAAATCGTAACTGACGTGTAGCCGCACTCGTCCGCCATCCCAACGAGTGACCCGAAACTCAAATAAGGGATACTTGTCAGCTGGCAAAACTTGATGCGACAGGCGATCGCGAATTTCTTCGAGTTGAGACTTGACAAATGCTTCGTCTTGTCCCGCCAGATCTAAAACCTCAATTTGGTAAGCAGGGACTTGTTTGAGAATCTGCTGCCGACCATCCGGCAACACCACAGCCCGTAGCATATCATGGCGATCGATTAATTGTTGCAGCGCCCAGTTCAACCTTTCAAAGTCTAGGTTGTGAGCTTCAATCTCGTAGTAACCGTGATTGGCAACATGACCCAGCTCGAACACCCCACTACGACCAACCCAAAAGGCGTGCTGCATATCAGTCAAGGGAAAAGGTTCGTAGCGCCAATCTGGGGCGGGTACTATTGTCGGTAAGTCAGTACTGCTCGTATTCACGTCACTTTGACGCAGCAACAAGAGAATCTCTGCTTTGTACTGAGCCAGCGAGTTACGCAGTTCTGGAGTCAACACGCCCTTGGGCGCATCAACCTCTAATAGATCTCCATTAGTAGATAATTTAATGCCTTGTTGGGACAGATGCGATAAAAGTGAATGTAAATTCATGAGAATAAGTCGGAATTCAAAAGTTAAAAGTCAAAAGTCAAAAGTTTTAACTGGTAGATGAAATTGAGTTAAAAACTTAATTTTTCTCTTTCTGTTTGGTCGTTGTTAGCCACAAAAACAGATGACGACGTAAGATCTGATAAGACTAATCGATCGAGCAGAAATTCAGCGATTTGAGCTATATTACCGTCACCAAAAAACCGCTCTATTGGTACTTGCACTTGTAAATCGACCTCGATCCGCCGCCTAAGTTCAAATGCCATCAAGGAGTCAAGTAAGAATGCTAGAGACTGCTGTGGATTGAGTTGAGTCAGGGGAATTTGTAGCGCACCCGCCAGCCATTCGATCAAATAACTTTCTAGCATTTGCTGTCGTGCCTGTGGTGCAGCAGCAAAGATATTTTCTCTTTCGCCCCCCTTCCCAAGGGGGGTTGGGGGGATCTCGCTGCCCCCCTTCCCAAGGGGAGTTGGTGGGATCAAAACCGCTCCCAGTGCCACATCTCCCCAGCGCATCACACTTGCGGCAGCAGTAGCACCCGCACCATTTGTATAAACAAGTACCAAGTCATTTTCGCGAATTTTGCCCTCAAAGGCTGCGTGGTAAAGATTCGCCACGGGTAGTACTGCTCCGATATTGGCATAACGAGGGTAAAGATTTATCGTGCGCTCTGGATCGATGCCTAATGCCCGCGTGCAAACGTTAGCATACCAAGCTGTGGGAGTATTGAAAGCAAAAAAGTCAATCTGCTCCAAAGTCACGCCAGCCGCAGCAACAGCACCATGACAACAAGTACGGACAAAATCTACGGCTGTTTCAGCTAAAAGGCTGGCATCCTTGCCTGTTTTGGTGCGTATCCAAGGTTTACCCTGCGTATCGGTTGCGATTTCGTGCAAATATGCACCACAGGTAGCGGCAGTAGGAACGATTTTAGTACCGAGAATTCCCTGGTTGGGTTTGAGCGCACTCACTACGAAAGCTCCAGCACCATCCCCGACAGACCAGGACAGAGTATCTTCCTCATCGACAGAGTGAGAGCCAATGTAAGAAACAACCACCAGCACATGACGATATAGTCCCGGTTGTACTAACGCCCAAGCGTTTTGCAGTGCCACTAAAGCACTCGAACAAGTTGAGTCCAGATTCCAAGCAGGGCAGGATAATTCTAGTTCGCGGACGAGATCGGCGGCGCTACTTGGGGCAATGCGATCGCTACACAGCGAGGTGACAATCGCCAGATCGACTTCCTCAGTAGCAAGTTTTGCCGCAGCGATCGCTTCCCTAGCCGCATCACACTCCAGTGTCAGCGATGACTCGTCTAGATCCAATACCCGCCGCTCGACATTACCTCGAAAAGGATCTGCTAAGTATGGCTTCACCTCTTGCGACCAGATTTCTATGCCACTTGCGTCGGTGGAAAATGCAGGTCGCTCTAACCTAACTCTCTTTGGCGAGGCACGATCGACCAACTCAGGAAACTTCTCGCGCCAATAATCGTTGGTACGAACTATACGCGGAAATTTAACTGCAATCGATCGAATACCGACGGGAAGATTCATAAGCTGGAAGAAAAGTCAAAAGTTAAAAGTCAAAATTAAGGAGACAGGAGGAAGACAAGGAGGACAAGGGAGCAATTCAAAATTCAAAATTCGGAATCAATATAGATTCCCTGCTCCCTGCTCTCTACTCCCTGCTCCCTGCTTCCTGATAACCACTCACTTCATAACTAAATTGGTTAACATCGTATTCATCTTATTAACCGACTCGATGTATTCTTTGTGCGGCTCGGATTCTGCTACAATTCCTGCTCCAGCATTTAAATAAATCCTGTCGCCATACTGGTAAGCCGAGCGGATGGCGATCGCTAAATCTGTTGCGCCATTGCTATCTACCCAACCAATACCACCAGCATAAATTCCTCTTGGTTCTGTTTCCAGGCGATCGATCCATTCTATTGCTCTAGCCTTGTCTATTCCAGATACGGTAATTCCTGGGAATAACACTTTCAAAGCGTCCCACAAAGTTTTTTCAGGGCGGAGTTGACCGCCAACGCGAGATGATAAGTGTTGCACGCAGCGATATTGCTTCACCTGCATAAAATCAAAAACTTGTACTGTTTCCGGCACGCAAACTGATGCCATCTCTGTTTGTGCCAACCAAATCGATAGTGCGTGTTCCTTCACCTCTTTAGCATCAGTAAATAGTTCGTGCTTCAGACGTGTATCCTCTGCTAAATTCTCGCCTCGCGGTCGAGTTCCCGCTAACGGATTTGTCATCACGAAACCATCGGGACTGACTTGCAGTAAAATCTCAGGACTAAAGCCTACCGCAGCAATGTCTTCAAGCTGCAAACAATACGATCGCGCGCAATTGTTACTTTTTGACCCTAAAGTATAGGTTCCCAACACGTCCATATTACCTTTGACTTGCACAGCACGGGAAATAATTGCTTTGTGTAAGTCACCACCGCGAATTGCTTGGATTGCTGCATCAACTCGATCTTGATAGCGATCGCGATCGTTTTCATCGAGTCCCGGAAGTGTAGGTACGTAATCTTTCGAGTCGCTTTCACCTACCAATGCTGCTTGCACTTTTGTGAGTGGTTGAAAACTTCTAATCCGTACTCCTTTAGCAGTGATGCACAGTTCGGTTTCTGGGACTAAAAAGTAGAGTAAGGGCTGTTGGATTGCTTTTGAGTAGGGGTAGTAGAAGCGAGACAGATCGAAACTTACGTAACCGTATGCAGTCCAGTTTTCAATCGGTAAAGATGCTAAGGCAGATTCGACTTGCTTGAGTGGATCGGCGATCGGCTGCGATCGCACTTCATCTTTGAATTTGTAAGCAACAGCTTCCGTACTTACCATGACTTCAGCTAAGGCATTACCAGCTATCCGAACTTCACGTTCGTTTTGGTACATAACATAATTCGAGAACAGCCCAGCATCCAATAGATTCTGCAACAGTGTCAGAGGCTGTCTCTGACCTGGAACAAACATTTCTGCGTAAGTGAGGAAATTACTGACTACCTGGTACATCCGGTCATGCCTTTTTCTACGTAGTTAAACATTGGCGATTTGGCGTAATGAACGACGGTGAATTTTTCCAGTCGGAGTGCGCGGTAAAGTTTCTAAAAAGTAAATTTTCTTCGGAGCTTTGAAATGGATGAGTTTTGTCCTAGCCAGTTGGCGAATGCTCTCTTCCAGTTCGCTAGAGGCTGTCACACCAGCCTTCAGGCTGACATAGGCGATAATTTGGTTCAGATGTTCGCCATTGTTAGATTCTGGTAGTACGGCAGCATCGAGAACGCATTCGTGCTGAAGCAAGACATCTTCAATTTCAAATGGTGACACCCATATACCATTGATTTTGAAGAAGTCATCCTTACGTCCCATAAACCAAAAATAGTTATCCACATCTCTAAGATATTTATCTCCAGTTCTCATCGTTTTACCGTAGAGAGCAGCGCGTGTTTCTCGCAAGCGGTTCCAGTATCCCAGCATCAGACTGTCTCCACTGACCTCTAAGTCACCAATCTCGCCTGGAGCCAGAGGAGAACCATTTTCATCTACGACTCTTACTTCATAACCAGGGACAGGACGACCAGAACTACCCGGTCTGCATTCTCCCGGTCTATTCGATAAAAAGATATGTAATAACTCAGTTGTACCGATACCTTCACAGATTTCTAGACCGTAAATTTCTCGCCACTTGTACCAAATCGTTTTGGGTAGTTGCTCGGCTGCTGAGAGACAAAGACGGAGCGAGGATACATCTAAAGGAGCAATTTCATGTACCGATAGCATTCCGGCATAAGCGCTAGGTATGCCGAATAGAACTGTGGGTCGGTAACGTTGAATGTCGGAAATGATGTCAAAAGCGTTATTAGCATCAGATAGTACGGCAGCCGCACCAACTGCCATTGGCATGTACAAGGTGTTCCCTAATCCATAGGCAAAGGGCATCTTGGCAACTGAGTAAACAATGTCATCTTGGTGCAAATCCAGAATGGCATTACCGTAGTACTGGCTGCAAACTCCCATACTTTGATGTAGGTGAATGACTCCTTTTGGTTTGCCCGTACTGCCAGAAGTGTAAAGCCAAAAAGCTGGTTCATCTCCAGACGTTTCAGCGCTGGCTAGCAGTTCGTCTTGTTGGTGCAGCAAATGCATAAATGAGTTTTCCCCATTCACCAGCAGTACGTGGCGTAAGCACTGAGACTGAAGCGGAGTCAATTTCTCCTGCCAAGCTTGGGTTGTCAACAAGATTTTGGCGCGTGAATCTTGCAAAATATATTGAATATCTTCAATCGTAGAAGCAGTATTGATTGGTACTGGTACAGCACCTAGCCAAATCGCGCCCCAAAAGGCAAATACAAACTCTGGAGTATCTGGCAACAAAATGGCGATTCGGTTTTCTGGCTCCAAACCCAACTCTAACAGTAATCTTGCTGTGCGGCGAACAAAATTATGTATTTGGTTATATGTGTATTTTTCATCCCGATAGTAAAGTCCAACTTTTTCGCCGCGTCCCTGTTTTAAATTACCTTCTACAAAGTAAGCCGCAGCGTTGAAAATACTAGATTGTTTAAAAACACTATCCATTGTGAATTTCCCTGTGAATTTCCCCCTTTGGAAATGAGTAGCAAGCAGTGACCAGTTATCAGTGAATGATGTGTGAATTGCTTCTGACTTGGAGTACGGGCGGGTTTAGCAGAGGGATTGACAGCTAGAACTCGAAATTTTTGGTCAAACCCCGCCCCTACGACTTCTGATTTCTGACTTCTGACTTCTCAATTACTGAGCTAGGACGTGAACCAGCACGTATCGATCCCAGTGAGTCCAAGTTGCTAGCCATTCCCGTACACCTAATTTTGCTGCTTGCAGACTGGCTGCTCCTTCCAAATGAACGATTAAGCGCTTAGACGTGATGTTTGCCTCAATTTCATTCCAACCAATACCAGATAACCCAGTGCCTAGAGCTTTCCCCACAGCTTCTTTGGTGGCAAAACAGAGTGCATAAGCCTGGTAAGGATCGCTAGCTGCTTGACAGCGCTCGATTTCGCCTGAAGTAAACAACAAATTTAATGCGTCGGAATCGTAGCGATCGATCAATTTGGCAATTCTGGAGATGGGTGCGATATCTATACCAATGCCCTTGCACCCAAACCATTCAGGGTTTTGTTGCATCGATTCCCACACCTGAGGGTGATGTTGCTCGGTTTTCATGCCCATTTCTCTCTATTTACTTGCACTTTCCTCTGTTACGGATGGTACGGAAGTAGAACTCAGGATTGCTGTCTCGATCGCGCTACAGATTTGAGTTATGGTCATATCCTGCCGCGATTCCAACTTCAGATTGATTCCTAACCGTCGTTTCAACCCTAAAGAAATTTCTACGATTTCAGTAGAATCAAGCTGTAGATCCTCATGCAGCAATGCATCTCGATGTATTGACTCTTCGGGAATACCGATGTCGGTAAGTATTGCCTTTAGAGTCTCCATCGCTTTTTGAGTATCCATACAAACACCTGAGCAAAGTGAAAGCTTGACAGCTAGTAGGCTCAACAGCAAGAGCGACTTACTGTTGAGCCATCAGTGTAGAATCAGCCGTAATTGGCGATCGCCTCTTTTAGCTACATTCTGCCATCAAGCGATCGGTTGCGTTAGCGTTCGCGAAGCGTCTCGAAGAGAAGCTTAAGAAGTTATCGCGCTGACGATTTCTACTGCTGTTGTTTGAAATCGAATGTTATCGAAACAGTTAGGAATTATTCTTAATTACCTTCTCAAGACCTTAATACAATTTTTTTGCAATTGTCAAGCTATCAAGATGAAAATTTTTTCACGAATTTTTTTACGAGCAGTTGTGGCGATCGATAGCTTTCTAGTCTTGACAGGCAGCTCGCCAAACTTACTACAAACAACCACCCAAAGATAGAGGTCTAATCCTAACTCAACTGCTTGAGTAGCAGCGCCAGTTTTGAAATTCACCACTGAGTAATAGTACCAACTTGACGCGAGCGAGAAATTATTATAGTCTCCCTACAGTTAGTGATATAAATTTGCAATAGTCTGGTGAAACAGCCAACGAGATCGGCAGGAAAATGACGACCACATCGAACTTTAACACCTGGATTGCGCGATCGCAGCCCAATTCTCAGGCGGAAATGCGTCTGTTCTGCCTGCCCTATGCTGGTGGTGGAGCTATGACCTACCGTAGATGGGCAGATAGTTTGCCCCCGAGTGTGGAAGTTTGCGCGGTAGAACTACCTGGACGGGGAATGCGGCTAAGAGAAAAGCCGTTTACGCGCCTAGATACCCTTGTCGAGGCGATCGCGATCGCTATACGACCTGATTTAGATAAGCCGCTTGCTCTATTCGGTCATAGTATGGGTGCTATAGTCAGCTTCGAGCTTGCCCGTCTACTACGCAGACAGTATGGGATCGATCCGGTTTACCTATTTGTTTCCGGTCGCCGCGCTCCTCAAATTCCACATCCAAAACCACCGACTTACAACCTACCAGAACCGGCTTTTTTGGCAGAACTACGCCGTCTAAACGGGACTCCCGCAGCGGTACTAGAAAATACAGAACTGTTACAACTGGTACTACCAACAGTGCGATCGGATTTTGAGGCGCTGGAAACATACAGATATCGACCCGAGCCACCGTTGGATTGCGCGATCGCGGCTTTTGGTGGTTTATCGGATGCCGAAACTAACATTCAGGAACTAGAAGCTTGGACGGAGCAAACAACAGCTGCTTTCTCGCTCTACATGCTCCCAGGCGACCATTTCTTTCTCGACTCAGCTCAGGCACAAATCGTTCAGTGCCTAACTCAACACTTGCAACTGGTATAGCAGAGAGTTCCCGACTCCCGACTCCGGTACGGGCGGGTTTTGAACCAAGATTTGTTGCCTCATCTGTCAAGCTTTCGCTAAACCCGCCCCGACGACTCCCGACTCCCGACTCCCTGCTACCAGTTATGACTGACGACGGCGACGCACCAACAAATACAGAAAGTATGGCGCGCCCACTGCTGCTGTCACTACGCCACAAGGAAGCTCAATTGGTGCAAACAGGACTCGCCCTAATAAGTCTGCTAAAACGACGATTGTTCCCCCCATCAGCGCGGCTGTTGGTAGCAAACCTTCATGGGCTGAACCTACCAGTTGTCGTCCTAAGTGAGGGGCAATCAGACCGACAAATGCAATTGTGCCAGCTGCGGCAACCGAAGCACCAACCAAAGCTATAGCGATTAGGAGTAGCAAGCCGCGCTGCCATTCTACAGAACTACCTAGACCCCTAGCGATGTCATCTCCTAAGCTGAGCGCGTTTAAATGCCGTGCTAGCAGCAATGCTAATGGTACAAGCACGATCGACCAAGGTAGCAAGAACCAAACTTGTTCCCAACTACGCCCGTAAACACTTCCAGCTAGCCAGATCAATGCCTCAGTGACGCTATCGATCTCCCCGAAGGTAATTAATAAGCTGGACAAAGCACGGGCGATCGCGCTGAGACCGACACCAACCAGGATCAACCGGATAGGCGAACTTCCTTTATCCCATGCCAGTAGGTAGATCAGCAAACTAACAACCATTGCTCCGCTAAAAGCAGACAAGGGCAGCGCGAATAAAGGTAACGACGGTAGCAGCACGATTGTGGTGACGGCTGCTAAACTAGCACCAGCATTTAACCCTAAAATTTCTGAGTCAGCGAGGGGATTGCGTGTTAGTCCTTGGAGGATAGTCCCGGCAATTCCTAACCCCACTCCTACCATCAACGCGACTAGAGTACGGGGGAGGCGCAAAGTATTAATTACAAAAGCATGTTGCGGGTTCCCTGTCTCCCAACCCAGAATAGTTTTCACGACATCTATGGGTGAGATCGGATATTCTCCCTGTCCGACACTGGCGATCGCCGCCGCAAGAGTGACGATTCCCAACCAAAACAGCACGACTGGTACGCGCCGCTCGATCCGCAAAGAGATTGGTAGTGTCTTGGAACGGAAGACCAGCCAACTTTTATTCATTGTTTCACCTTCGATCGCGCCAGATAGATAAATAAAGGAGCGCCAACTATTGCTGTCATCACGCCTACAGGTAATTCCTGCGGCTGAATCAGTAACCGAGCCGCAATGTCTGCTACTAGCAGTAAAATTGCGCCAAAGATAGCAGCATACGGCAGCAACCAGCGGTAATCGACACCGACAAAAAAGCGGACGACGTGAGGAACAACTAGACCAACAAAACCAATGGGTCCGGCTATAGCGACGGAACTACCTGCGAGTAACACGACACTCACAGCAGCGATCGCCTTGACTAATCCCGTGCGTTGTCCTAGCCCTGTTGCGACATCCTCGCCTAAATTGAGAATCGAAATCTGTTTACCTAAGACGAAGGCTAGCACCAACCCGACAGAAATATAAGGCAGCGCTTGGCTAAATCCACTCCAGTCTCCGCCAGCAACCGACCCAGCTAGCCACAGCCTGACTTCATCCAGCGTGCGCTGACTGAGGATGAGAATCGCAGTTGTGAACGAGGAGAGTAGATATGTCATAGCGGCTCCGGCTACGGTCAAATTTAAGGGTGTGAGTCCACCGCGACCGAGGGAGCCAAGCGAGTAAACTACGACTGCTGAAACTGCCGCACCGAGAAAAGCGAAACCAGCATAGGCACTGAATAACGATCGATCGAAGAACAAAATAGCAATAACTACAGCTAATGAAGCGCCTGACTCTAGCCCTAAAATTCCTGGCTCGGCTAGGGGGTTGCGTGTCAATCCTTGCATCAAAGCTCCAGCAACAGCAAGGGCAGCACCAACTAAGATGGCAAGTAGCGATCGCGGTAGCCTGACCGTGCGAACGATGACGTGTTCCCGCGAACCATCAAAGGCGGCGATCGCGGCATAGATTTTGCTGGGAGCGATTTCTGTTGTTCCAGAGCTAATACTGACAATGAGGCAAAGTAGGAGGATCGATAGACCCGCCAACAATCCTAGGAGCAATAAAGGTTGGGAGCGAAACCGTCTTTCGCTGACAGTCACTTGCCGCAAATGTTGAGGCTGCGAACTTGGTCTTGCCAATACTTTACTTCCTCTGCTTACTGCTCTAAAGCAATACTACACAGGCTCTTAGCTTTATTGCCACAGATTCGCACCTGTTTTGCCAACATAAAACTCACGGATACTGGTGTCAAGTGCTAGCAAAGCGCCGAGCTTTTAGCAGATTTTAGCAAATGTTGCGCGATCGCCCATAGTTCTCAGTGACCGCTTGGTTCTGTTTGGCACATATATCACAACAGCGATCGCACTAACACAAACGGAAATAATTTTCTACATTAGTTTCAGGCTGGAAATTATTCAAAAACAATGCGGACAGCTTACAGGTGTATTTATCGCAAATTTATGTATAAAATCTGCTGTTTTTGAGTTGTTGCTAACTTGACATTGACCAGCAAATTATTCTATTCTGCTCAAGCTTATAAAAAATATTCGCAATAATATCGACTTAGATTTGAGAACGATTTAAGTGGATTGACTAGACGTGAGGAAACCGGATTGAAAAGACAGTTGTTACTCCCAAGCTTGTGTGTGGGTGAAGTTTTTGTGTGGTTGACAACTCCTACTCGTTCCCAGTTGTCATCAATGTTTTCGGTGATGACATACGGTGTAACAGTTTAGGTAAATGGGGTGTGGGGTAAAGTCATGAAGTTGCATTTATTGCTCTCCTGCGTAGCACTGCTCAGTGTTGGTATGATGCCAACAGCGATGGCATCGCCAAAGTCCTCTGAGGAAGTTGCTAAATATTCCTATCAGAGATCGCTGCCTGTCGCGACAAAAGCGAGATCGCCACAAAATTCTTCAGCTGTGCGTCTGCGTGAGGTAAAACAGCCTCACAAAACCGTACAGTCTCTATCTCAAGCTTCTCCATCAGCACCAGCTAGTGCGATCGTACAAGTCAAGGGTGTACGGTTGATCCCAACCGATAAGGGGCTGGAAGTTATCTTAGAAACGGCTGCGCCGCAAAAGCTAGAATTTTCCACTACTAGCGAGGACGCTACCTTAATTTCTAACGTTGCTAACGCCCAGCTAGTCCTACCAGAGGGCAATGAGTTTCAGGCTGACAACCCGGCTGAGGGCATTTCTGCGATTAGAGTCGTGAATCTGAATGACAACACTATTCAGGTGAGGGTGACAGGAACGGCAGCAGCACCGAAAGTTGAGGTGTTTGAGAGCGGTAAAGAAGGACTGATTTTCAGTTTGACCCCAACGGCTCAAACGGGTCAAGTTCCCGCACCAGCACCACAGACACCGGAAGCTCAACCTAAACCAGCAGAACAACCAGCGACTCAAGCCGAGGGCGAAGAACTCGATATTGTCGTGACTGCCAGTCGCGTAGAAGAGTTATTAGAAAACGTGCCGCGATCGGTCACGACTATTACTCGCGAACAGATCGAGACTCAGACCTCCGTTACCAGGAATTTACCAGATATTCTCGGTCAGGCGGTTCCTGGCTTTGGTCCGCCGACCCAAAACCGCCGGACTGGTCGCCTGCAAACTCTGCGGGGTCGTCCGCCGCTGATTTTAATCGATGGAGTCGTTCAAAATACGAGTGCTGGTTTCGATCGCCAACTCAATGCCATTGACCCCTCAGCGATCGAGCGGATCGAGGTCGTGCGCGGTCCCAGTGCTGTTTACGGTCAGGGCGCAACGGGTGGAGTCATCAATATTATTACTCGTCAACCGACTGACGAAAGAATTCAGTCAGAGTTAGTCGTAGGGGCGCGTACCGATCTGGGCGAACTACAAGGAGAATCTTTTGGCTATACCCTGAAGTATGGTTTAGCGGGGAATGAAGGTAATGTAGACTACCGGATCAACACGTCTTTGGAAACAAATGGTAGTTGGTTTGATGCCGAGGGGAATCGCATCCCACCCAACGATATTGTCGATACGGAAACCTTAAACTTGCTGGCTAAGGTGGGAGTAGACCTTGACGAACAGCAACGGTTAGAGTTGACCTACGACATTTATAACGATCGCAGCGACAGCGAATTTATCTCAGATCCGAGTATTTTAGATATCCCTGGACTACAGACAGCTAGGGCGTTGCGCGTGGGTGAAATCGACCAAGAAGAACCGAGCCGACAAACAAATCAGTTTGCCAATTTAAGATACAGCCATGAAAATTTGTTAGGCTCTCAGGTAGACTTGCAACTTTACTATCAAGACAGCCAACTCAATCAAGAAATTCAGGATATCAGAACTTTCTTTGGCGATGTTCCACCGTTTATTCCTGGGATCTTCCAAACTAATCTTGACTCCAGCAAATGGGGCGCTCGATTGCAAATTCAAACCCCGTTTTCTGAGTCAGCACGCTTGTTATGGGGTGCAGACTATCTGAAAGAGGATAGCGACCAACCCTTTTTGGTCATCGACCCTGTAGCTTTCGACGAGCGACGAGAGGCGAATATCCTGGGAACTGCGACTCAGGTTCCTCCTTTTGAGCTTGACAATCTCGGTCTATTTGCTCAGTTGCAGTGGGACTTGAGCGAGAAATGGTTGTTCAGTGGCGGACTGCGATATGAAACGATTGGATTTGAAGTCGATGACTTTCTCGCTAACCCATTCTCAGACTTCGACAATCCACCAGCTTCAGTTACGGGTGGTTCTAACAGAGTTGACGACATAGTTTTTAATTTTGGCTCGGTCTATAAAGTCACGCCAGAAATCAGTTTATTTGCCAACTTTGCTCAGGGTTTTGCCGTTCCCAGTCTAGATTATCTCGGTCAAGCGACGGCAGGATTTAATATTGAAGATGATGCACTGTTGGAACCGGAGAAGGTGAACAACTACGAGATTGGGGTGCGCGGTGACTGGGGAAGCGTGCAAACAAGTCTTGCTGCTTTCTACAACCATTCCGATCTAGGACAAAACCTGGTGATTGCACCCAGTGGTTTGACAAATGCAGCCCGGGGACCGCAGCGTAACTATGGAGTTGAAGCAACCCTTGATTGGCAACCAAGCGATCGCTGGAGTCTTGGTAGCAGCTTTACATGGAATGAGGGTGAGGCAGATTTTCCCGATGATGGAATAGACTGGCTGGCTTTGAGTAGCTTGGACGTTCAACCGCTGAAGTTAACAGCCTATGTGGAAAATGAAACTCTACCTGGATGGCGGAATCGCCTGCAAATGTTAGTTGTAGGAAATCGCGATCGGGCGTTTGATGACGAGGTGGAGGAATTTGAACTCGACGGTTACACGACATTAGATTTCATCAGCAGCGTTCAAATCGGTCAAGGAAAATTGGAGTTGGGGATTGAGAACTTGTTAGATAATCAATATTTACCCGTCAGTTCTCAAGATGGTACTGGGATTAGGGAAATCGTGCGTGAAGCTGCTAGAGGCAGAACGCTCAGCCTTCGGTATAGGATCGAATTTTAGATCGAATTTTCCATATGAGTCTTCGTTTTATGCAACTGCGGTTAAGATGCAAGCGGGCGTACTATCTGCTTCGCTTCACCTTACTGATGCTCTTGACAGTTTTTACAATCTATGCGTGCAGTAGCAATACTTCCCAAGAATTGCCCAGCAATAACAAGATTGCTAATTCTGTTTCTACATCAGGAGCAACCGCACGAGTCATAAAACACGCAATGGGCGAGACTAAAGTTCCGGCTCAGCCGCAGCGGGTGGTGGTGCTGGATACAGCCCCCCTCGATGCTGCCTTAGCGTTGGGTGTTAAACCGATCGGCTCCAGTCTTCCCAGAACTGATTCTTTACCAGCCTATCTGGGCGATCGCGCCGCAGGAATTACGCCTGTAGGGAAAACCCCACCTAACCTTGAGGCAATTCTGCGCCTTCAGCCGGATTTGATCTTGGGCAATACGATGGCTCATAGACAAATCTATGACAAGTTATCGCAAATTGCCCCCACGGTCTTAACAGCAGGAAATAGTACTGACGGACAGTGGAAGCAAGAACTCCAACTCTTTGCCCAAGCACTCGATCGCGTTGATGCAGTTCAGCCACTCCTTGACGATTACGATCGGCGGGTAGCCAAACTCCAACAACAGCTCAAAGCTCAACCTAGTAATATACAGGTATCTGTAATTATTACAACCGAAGGTTGGATAGCTTTTTACACGCAAGATAGCTTTCCCGGTTCGGTTTTGCAGGATGTAGGTTTAGCTCGTCCTCCGGCTCAAGAGGTGAGGGGGAAATCCTGGGAACAAGTATCGCGGGAAGACATTAATAGTATAGATGGCGATGCGATTTTCCTGCTCAACGTCGATTCAGATACAGTTCCAGGTAGTTTTACGGTCAACCAGTTTGCGAAAGATCCGCTCTTTTCTCAACTGAATGCCGTCCAACAAGGACAGGTGTACCAAGTGGATGCTGAGGTCTGGCATCTTGGCAGCAACATTTTAGGGGCAAATCGGATTCTGGATGACTTATTTAAATATCTCGTGGCGGAAAAAAGTTAGCCGTCTAAAAATTCAAAATTCAAAATTCAAAATTCAAAATTAATTTTGAATTGGAGCGAAGCAATATGACAATCGGGAGAGCCATTTCGTGCAGCCAGAACAACCAACTAGCTTACGCACTTTCCTAATTCTGTGGATCGGTCAAATGACCTCAATCCTTGGCTCTGAGATGACTAACTTCGCCATTACAATCTGGGCTTGGCAGATTGCAGGTCAAGCAACGCCCTTATCCTTAATTTTCTTTTTTACATATACACCAAAATTAATTGCTGCCTCTTTTGCTGGGTTACTCGTCGATCGCTGGAATCGCAAGCAACTGATGATGGGAGGCGACACAGCAGCAGGAATTTCTACCATTGCCATTCTACTATTGTTGTTGACCGGGCGCTTAGAAATCTGGCATTTCTACATCACTGCTGCTATCAACGGACTGTTCGGCTATATCCAAAGTCTAGCCTTCTCAGCTTCCATGTCGGCGATCGTTCCTCCGCGACATTACACTCGTGCTACGGCGATGAGTTCGTATGTCACCTATTTTGGCTCCTATATCATGGCTCCGGCGTTGGCTGGGGTATTTTACTACGCAATCGGTCTTTTAGGTATCCTGGCGATCGATCTCGTGACCTTTGTCGTTGCTGTTGGTACGACATACATCGTACATATTCCTCAACCGCGTTCAAGCGAAGTCGGTCGTCAAAGTACCCAGAGTATTTGGCAAGCATTAACTTTCGGTTTCCGCTACCTCTGGAAGCGCCCCAGCCTATTAGCTATTCTGATCTTTTGGCTGAGTTTTCACTTATTTGATGGCGCGACTTTAGCGATCTTTCCAGCAATGATATTAGCCCGCAGCAATAATGATGCCGCAGTCTTAGCTAGCGTGCAATTCGCGATCGGTATAGGCGGTTTGGTGGGTGCTACGGGGTTGAGTGTTTGGGGTGGACCCAAGCGCCGCATTCACGGTTTGTTATTTGGTACAGCACTGATGAGCTTGGGTAAGGCGATCTTCGGCTTGGGACGTGTCGCTTGGCATTGGATGACGGCTGGCGTTTTAGCGGCTTTCGTTTCTCCGGCGATCGATAGTTCCAATCAAGCAATTTGGCTGTCGAAGGTGGAACCAGATGTACAAGGGCGAGTCTTCGCCTCCCGCTATCTGATTGCCCAGGTGACTACACCGTTAGGGTTAGCGATCGCCGGACCGTTAGCTGACTATTTTTTTGAGCCAGCGATGCTGCCAGGAGGTAGCATCGCTGGAATATTTGGTGGTTTGTTCGGCACTGGTGATGGTGCTGGGATGGCACTGCAATATAGTCTCTTTTCCTGCTGTAGTATGCTGATTGGCTTTGGAGGGTATGCCTTTCCAGTATTACGTGACGTGGAAAGCCTCGTGCCTGACCATCATTCCTAGGATTGGATGAGAACCCAGTGGTCTATCAAGAAAGAATTGTGCAAGACGATCCCAGCGCGTTGTCCTTTTGCACGAGAAATCAATCTCTTTAACTACACTTTGTTTCACATTCCCCACGATCGCTTTGCTTAATAGGGAAACCCCCGCACGCAAGTGACCTCCCCTGTGCAAGCTCAACCCACTATACGAACAAGTAGTTGCGCTTCGCTTCAAAGCTCTAACTTACCTAGCGGATGAGTGCGGTGAAGATGTATCTCTATATTGCTGACAGCCAGAAATGCGATCGCATTTCTTCAATTTAAGCTGAGTTCAACACTATTTCCCCAGTCGAATATGACAGATGTAATGGATTCGACGTGACATTTATTCGATGCGATCGCTCGCTCCTTGCCAATAAATTAAGGCTAACGAACGAGGAAAACCTCGCCGCTCAACAAAACTAGCAATTCAATAGAAACTATACATTCAGGAGACGAAACATGAAACTGACCTACCGCGGTGTAACATACGATCGCCATCCTTCTCAAGCTGACAATCGCTCATTTCAACAAGTTCGCGAACCTGGAGCAGCTTATAACCTCAGTTACCGTGGCGTGACCTATCGGCTCGATCCTAACGCCCAACCTGTAGAATCTGCACGACCAGTAACCTATCAAGCAATCTATCGAGGCATTACCTATTTTGTTCGCAAAACTGCGCGCGGGGAAGTTACATTTCTCGCTCAAGTCGAAAAATCTCCTACACAAGCGCCTTCGCGTAGCCTGCTAAATAGGCTGTTTCGAGTTTAGTATGAGAAACGCGGAATTTTCCTGTTGGGCAGCATAGTTCTACTGGAAAAACCCTATATTACAACATCTAGACTTAAAATCAGCGAAGAATTTAGTATGCGAAAAATTGCAATTATTGGGGTTGGTCAAGCCGGACTCATACTACCAGCGCATTTACAAGATTTGATGGTAGCAATGGCTGAAAATCCAGAAATTATCCAAGATTACTTACAAGGTTTCAACCATCCACCTAGCTTATCCCCCTGGTTTTTTGAACCGGAAGCTGCCAAGAATTATCTAGCACAAAAGAATGCAATGCCCAGTATTCATTGCAAAACTGTTTTAGCAGTATGAATTAATTGCATTCGCATTCAAACAAATTATTTAGAAACTAAGAAATATAAAAGATGAAACGGCTAATTGTATGCTGCGATGGAACTTGGCAAAACTTATCTAGCCCGTATCCAACTAACGTTGTTAAAATTGCCCAAGCGATCAAACCTATAGACAGCAATGGAATTCCTCAACTTGTCTTCTACGATGAAGGTATCGGAGCGGGAAATCAAGCAGAAAAGCTACTTGCTAGAGCTGATAGAATTCTGGGTGGAGCCTTCGGAATTGGTATTGACACTAATATTCAGGATGCCTATCGCTTTTTGTGTCTAAATTATGAGATTGGTGACGAGATTTACTTATTTGGTTTCAGTCGAGGTGCTTATACTGTACGCAGTCTCGCGGGATTAATTCGTTGTACCGGAGGTTTACTGCTGCGTCAAAATATCCGCGAAGCACCTTATATGTATCAGATATATCGCGATCGCCAGCTCACTTTGCCGGAAAAAGAGAAATTCCGCCAAGTACCTAGAATTCCCCCAAGAGGCGCATATAATTCTGAAGCAGAGCAGATTTATCGACTGCAAGAGCAGCTCTATAAAGAATGCCGAGACAAAGCACATCAAATTTATCGCGATCGCAGCTTTCTTTCATTAGAAGAAGCAACAGAAAATCCTGATTCAGAAAAAGCACGACAGGATTTGCAACAGAAAGAAGAGAAAGTGCGAGAATTATTAAATCGCTATCAAATTCCACTGCTAGGCGATCGCGAGAGTAGGCGCGAGGTTAAGATTACCTTATTAGGATGTTGGGATACAGTTGGAGCGTTAGGCGTACCCGATCGAATTCCGGTTCTGAGCAGATGGATAAACCGAAGATATAAATTTCACGATACCTATCTCAGTTCAATTATTCAGAATGCCTTGCACGCTGTAGCAATTGACGAGATTCGCAGAGTCTTTAATGTCACCCCAATGCAAAAAAGTTCCAGAGCGGGTAATCAAAAACTAGAGCAAGTATGGTTTCCAGGCGCTCACGGTTGTACTGGTGGTGGTAGTTGGAATGAGACGGGGTTATCGGATGCAGCTTTATCATGGATGATGGATCGAATTACAGTTCTGGGTCTGAAGCTGGAGTTCGACCGGATAGCGGTTGAAGGCGGAATCAACCATAACTATCGGGCTGCATTCAACAACGAACCCGATATCTTTTATAGATTAGCAGGGGGATATCAACGCGAAATTTCTGGAGTTTCCAATTTAGAATCTGCCCAATTTCATGAGAGTGTAAAAAAACGCTGGCATTACCGCTTTGACAAAGATGACCCTCCTACTAAACTTTATCGACCAAAAAATCTTGAGAAATATATTCAAGAACATCCAGAAAAGTTTCCAGGTTGGAAAATAACTATTGAATAATTTTCCACTCAACCGCATGA
This sequence comes from Chroococcidiopsis sp. SAG 2025, assembly GCF_032860985.1. Classification (GTDB taxonomy): domain Bacteria; phylum Cyanobacteriota; class Cyanobacteriia; order Cyanobacteriales; family Chroococcidiopsidaceae; genus Chroococcidiopsis. The sequence continues at coordinate 1,919,817 of NZ_JAOCNC010000001.1, read as the reverse complement.
TGTGGGGAAGGCTGACAGAGATTGGCGATCGCAGACATTGCCTTGCAAGTGGGATTTTCTAGTCACGTCAAAAGCGGAATAGTAAGTACGTCCCTGAGCGAGGCGGGGTGTTGTATTCGCGAGCTGGTACGCTGGATGGAAGTAGGTGAGTATTTTCGTCTGCTCTAGGATGAGCCGTCGAACCGGATGCCATTGCAGCCGATGAGTTGCGATCGTTTGTCTTTACAAAATAGAAACACTGTTTACTCAAGAAAATCAATGTTTAACTTGACTACCCAACCCTAATCTATCCAACAAAAAAGCATAATCAAAAGCAGTTTCCTTCAAGCTTTCATAACGCCCAGACGCACCTCCATGTCCTGCACCCATATTCGTTTTGAGTAAGAGAACATTGCGATCTGTCTTGAGTTCTCTTAACTTTGCCGTCCATTTCGCTGGTTCCCAATATTGCACGCGAGAATCATTTAAACCTGCATTAATTAGTAAATCTGGATACTCCTTCGCCTCCACGTTGTCATAAGGAGAATAAGATTTAATGTAATCGTAATAAACTTTGTCATTGGGGTTTCCCCATTCATCCCACTCGATCGTAGTTAGGGGTAAAGAAGTATCGAGGATAGTTGTCACGACATCGACAAACGGCACGTCAGCAATAACCGCTTTAAACAAGTCAGGACGCAGATTGACAACTGCACCCATTAATAAACCACCCGCGCTACCACCAGAAATAGACAAGCGATCGCTATTCGTCCAGCCTTGAGAAATCAAATACTCTGCACATGCAATAAAATCAGTAAATGTATTTTTCTTGTGCAAAAACTTACCATTCTCATACCATTTTCGCCCCATTTCGCTGCCACCGCGAATGTGTGCGAGCGCAAATACTACACCGCGATCGAGTAGCGACATGCGATTAGAAGAAAATGCAGCGGGATAGGAATAACCGTAAGAACCATATCCAGTCAAAAATAAAGGATTTTCCCCATTTTTTTGAATTCCTTTTTTATAAACAATTGAAATTGGCACTTGCACGCCATCTTCTGCCGTCGCCATCAGCCATTCACTTTGATATTGACTGCGATCGTAACCTCCCAGCACTTGAGTTTCTTTTTTCAACTCCTGTTGTTGAGTTTCCATATCAAAATCGAACACAGAGTTAGGAGTAATTAAAGAAGTATAATTGAAGCGTAAAGTTTGGGTATTAAATTCGGGATTATTCCCTTCATAAACGGCATAAGTTGCTTCGGGAAAAGCCATGTTATATTCCTCCCCCGTGGCGAATTTTTGGACTCGTACCGTTGGCAATCCACCTTGGCGTTCGTAGATAGCTAAATGGTCGCTAAAAGCACTCACACCTAACAAAAATACGTCTTCTCGATGAGGAATTACCGTTTCCCAATTCTCTTTTGTCGGGGAGCTAACGGGAGTTTTCATCAATTTAAAATTGATTGCCTCGTCATTAGTTGTAATATAAAAATTATCGCTGTGATGCTCGATATCATACTCCATCCCATCTGTACGCGGATGGATGAGTTGAAAATCACCTGTAGGATGATTTGCTGCTAGATAATGCACTTCCGAAGTAATCATGCTGCTTAATTCTAGTAGGATATAAGCTTGAGAGCGAGTTTTCCCTATAGATAAATGGAAGGCTTCATCAGTTTCTTCGTAAACTAAAATATCTTCAGCGATCGGTGTATTTAATGCGTGTCGCCAAAGTTGAAACGGACGGTTAGCGTCATCAACTTTGGTGTAAAAAACTATACGGTTATCGTTTCCCCAGGCAAAAGAATAATATGTATCTTCGATGCTTTGCTCGTAAAGCTGTGATGTGTTTAAATCCAAAAAATACATCGTGTATCTTTCAGCACCGCTGGTGTCAACTGAGTACGCTAATAACTGATGATTGGGACTGACTTGCAACACGCCAATATTGAAAAAATCGTGTCCTTCTGCAAGTAGATTTTGATCTAGCAAAATTTCTTCAGCAGCATCGAGACTACCTTTTTTGCGACAATAAATTGGATATGCTTTTCCTGCCTCAGTGCGGGAGTAATAGTAATATTCATCTTTGCGATAAGGGACAGATAGATCGGTTTCCTGAATGCGAGCCAACATCTCTTTATAAAGTTTTTCTTGCAGGTCTTCCGTATGCTGCATCATTGCCTGAGTATAAGAGTTTTCTGCCTCCAAATAAGCAATAACTTCAGGATTTTCCTTTTCTCTGAGCCAATAGTAATTATCTACTCGTTCGTCGTTATGTAAAATCAAAGACTGCGGCTTTTTTGCGGCAATGGGTGGAGTTAACTTGTATTTTAGAAGACGATCTTGACTCATAATTTGTAATTGTTATTTGTAATTTTTGGCACTAAAGATGATTCGATCGGTTTCCCTTAAAAAGAAGGACTTTTGTATCGCTTCAAGACGGAATCAGCGAAAGTATCTTTGAGGCGATCGATCGCCACAAAACGTAAATCGCGCATTTGATAAATTAACTTGACATCTTTTTGCTTAAAATTCAAAAATTCTAGCCCTTGTTCTCGACCGCTCATCAAAAAATCATTAATTGCTACGCGGTAGTTCTTGTCCTTATCCAGGGGTTCGCTATTCACCATCCAAGTACCAATATCAGGTTTCTTACTTACATTTGCTGTTTGTAAAAAACCACCCGTACCTCTGTTAGCTTGTCCTTGTTCTAATACTTTTTCTAACAAACTTCCCTTCATTTCTACAGCTAAGACTTTACCTCCAAATGGGAGAACTCGAATAATATCGTATTGAGTAATTCTTCCTGGGGGAATGAAATCGTCAATCCGAATTGAACCACTATTAAATATAGCTAAATCTGCTTGATAAACCTCTCGCAACATAGCTTGAGCGATTAATGCTGTGAGGTTGGTGGCGCGATTGCGGACGCTAGATTCTAACCCATCTAAAGCAATATTTGTCGTGGCGATCGCCTCTTCTGGGGCGAAGCCCTCTGCCCTAAATCCCTGATATGCTTTTTCTAACCATGCATTTACGACTTGCACCACGCGAGGTTCTTCAGGAATTGCTTCTGTAACTGACTGTAATTGAGAATCTACGACTAGTTTTTTTGTCTCGGTATCGTAACGCAATTTGTGAATATAAACGCTACGCGCATTTGCATCGGCTTTAAATAAAGGTGTAAAATCTGCCCCGCGCCATTGTTGAATATTTTCATGTTCGTGTCCCCCTAAAATCAAGTCAATTTCTGGAACTTCTGCGGCGAGTTTTTGGTCTTGAGCGAGGTTTAAATGAGTTAAAGCGACAATAATATCGACTTTACCTTTCAGTGCTGCAACTTGAGTGCGGGCGGCTTGGATTGGATCGGCATAGCTGATATACTTTTGTTTGTTACTATCTATCGTTAATCCGATTAAACCAACTCTAATAACTGCACCTCGATCGCTTTTTACATTTAATATTTGCGATTCTGCTACACCAGGAAAAGATTTACCTTGACTATCCCTGACGTTACTAGATATCCACTTAAATTGAGATTCTTTTAGGCGTTGGAAAAACTCTGGTTCGCCTAAATCGAATTCATGGTTGCCAAAGGTAGCATAGTCGAAACCAACAGCGTTCATCACCGCCACCATTTGTTGACCAGCCAAAGGTTTACCATTCACCTTTGCAGTCCCCAAAGCCGAGGGACTAAAAGCATCTCCAGCTAGTACGGTGTAGGTGCGAGGATTTTGGCTAACTAATTCTTGTCGCAAAGTTGCAACCCGCGCTAATCCGCCTCGTTTTCCCCCTTCCACTGGGGCGATTTCATAAACATCATTCAGATGTAGCAAAGTAATCTCTACAACCTCAGCCAACGCAGGGCTAGCGATACATAAAGCTACAATTTGCAGCACCAAACCCCACGCGACAGAGAATGATTTCATCTTCGGTTACATATTTAACGCCAAGCGTCTTTGTAACACAATCATCACCAAATTGGTAAGCAAACAGGTGCTAGCAAGTCCCAGTAGGATGTATGTAGGAGCCATCACCACCCCAATCGATAGCCAGGTTGCGACGTGCAAAATCATTATTAGGGCAAAAAAGCCAGCTACTCCTGCTGCTTGCCAAACCCGCGCTTGAGGGTGGCGCAGCGCTGTGAAAATCATCGTCGCTATAGTAGCAATTAAAGTAGCTGGAACCAAAAAGGCACAGATACTAACGCAGTGGGTGCGCGAAAACTCCGCCATGACATGTAAATTCAACATTAGTTCTCCCGATCGCGTTGCCAAATATTACAACAGTTACCACCCCAGACTCTAGCAACTTTAAACTTTTTGAAACAATATGAGGGAGTAGGGAGCAGGGAGTAGGGAGTAGGGTAAGAGATGAATGGTAACTGATAATAGATAACTAATAATGCGATCGCTCGTTTTTTACATGATTAAGCGCTGGATTCAACACAAGTTTCCGACTGTAAAGTGGTTGAAGACTCAACAGTTGGTAGGGTGGTTGCGCGATCGCACTCAGCCGCAGCCGCTTTTACTCGATGCCCGCACTGAAGTAGAATACCAGACTAGCCATCTTCCGCAAGCCCAGCGCATCGATCCGTATCATCCTAACTTAGAGGAAGTTGCTGTAGATCGAGATGTACCTGTGGTCGTATATTGCTCTATTGGCTATCGCAGCGCTAGAATTGTCCAGCAACTCGAACGATCTGGATTTACGAATGTTTACAACCTCGAAGGCAGTATATTTCAATGGGTGAATGAAGGCAACCCAGTCTTTCAAGGCGATCGCCCTACCGTTCGAGTTCATCCTTACAATGCTAATTGGGGCAGATTGTTAAAGGCTCGATATCGTGCTTCAGTTGACAGTTGACAGTTGACAGTTATCAGTGAGTAGTATTTTGACTTTTGACTTTTGACTTTTGACTTCTTACCCTAGTCCTTTTTCAGTACAGACAGCGTGTAATGGCATATCCCAAGGATCTGTGGGAAGTTGGGGTAGGTAGGCAAATTCAAACACGATGCCGATGGTGGGTTTCGATCGCCATTCAGAGGAAGATAGGAGGCGATCGTAGTAACCGCCACCATAACCTAAGCGATAGCCGCGATAGTCGCAAGCAACTGCTGGGACGAGGATGAAATCGACTGCTGAGGGTGAGATAGTGGGAGCTGTGGGGAGGGGTTCGCAAATCCCATACGCGCCAACTTGAGTTTCATCCCCAGGTTGCCAAATGTGCCAAGATAAATTTTTGCCGACACAGCGAGGAAGTCCCCAGTGGTAATGATTATGGTGAAATAAGGAATTTAGATCGGGTTCTTGACGACAGCTAAAATAAGCCAGAATAGTTTTACCTAGGCTAAATAAGGGTGAAGCGAGCAGATGGGAGACAATTCGATCGCTTTTTTCGCGCCATTCTTGCTGAGATAGAGATTTACGTTTTTGAAGTAGCGATCGCCTCAGTTCTACTTTATCCACGACTACAAAACTCCGCGATCGCTTGAGCCTTAAGTTTTTCTAATGGAAAGCTATTAGGATAGGTCGAAAACATGAGCATAATACCTTGGAGCGTTGAGGAAAAATAAAGCGATCGCTGTCGCGGTTCTGCGACTCCAAGCTGGACAAACATGTCAGTCTGAATTTCAAATTGCCTTGCTTGCTCGTCCATCAACTTCTGGCTGTATTTTGCTACCACTGGATCGAGACGCGGTTGGGTAAACAAATTTAGATAGAATCGGAAAACTTCAGGCTGGCGGCTGACATCTTCGAGCGCACCTTCAACAATATGCTGAATTTGTTCGGCAGGCGTTTTTTTGGCTACAGCCGCATTCATCACCGCTAAAACATCGTTGATTCGGAGATCGACTAGCGCCGCTAGCAAATCTTCTTTGCCTTTGAAGTAGTGATAGAGCAGCCCTTTTGAGATCTTAGCTTGCTTGGCAACATCATCAATCGATGTAGAATAGTAGCCCTTCTCACAGAACAGAGTCATGGCTGTTTTAAGAATCTGTTCTGTGGTAGCGCGACGGATGCGTTCGTTTTCTGTTGGGGTGCGTGGCATTAATATTAATATTGTGACTCGCTCAGGAATTGAGTGATGAGATGATATACCTCTTGCGGATGTGTCAGCGTGGGTATATGGTCTGCGCCTTCAATTTGGGCAAAGCGAATGTCGGGAACTTGTTTGAAAAATTTAGCGATACGGAAGCAGTCTTCACTGTCTTGAGTGCCGATGATGAATAGCGTTTTGGATTTTAGCTCATTTAGCCGTTCGATCGCGGGTGGTTGCGTCCAAACTTGGTCGAAGTTTTTCCATTCAAACGCTCTTAAAACATTATGGTGTTTTATTTGGTAAAAGCGATCGCGATGCGGGCTGTTCATGACAACGTGGACGGCATACATGGGAGAGTGCAAGGAGACTTCGAGCATTTTCTCTACATCTGGAACTGCTGCCCAAATTGCTTGGACATAGCGATCGAATTCTGGTGAGAATTGAAAACCCGTCAACCCAGGAGCGACAAGCACGAGTTTGGTGACTCGTTCTGGATTGCTCAAAGTAAAATCAGTGGCAATTTGTCCGCCAATCGAATGACCTACCAAAACAGCTTTATCGATGTCCAAAGAGTCTAGTAGTCGTTTGAAATCCTCAACGTGATTTACAGGTTCGAGCCGTGGCGATGACTTCCCAGCACCGCGTTGGTCGTAAGTAATAACTTGATGAGTTTGAGCCAACTTTGGGACGATAAACTGCCAGTCGCGTGAATCAACTCCGCCACTATGCAGTAGGACGACCGGATCGCCCTTTCCTTGAATGTCATAATGCAAATCCATTTTTACCTCCTGCGCCTCAACGCCGCGCTAGCAGATGAGAGCGCTGTTTTTGCTTATTGTTGCGATACTACTAGTTTATTTTAAACTGAATATTCAGTCAACAAAGGATTGCGAGTCAGTAATATTCGCGCATAGCGATCGCGCTTCTGCCACAATGACAAGCGGAAAAGCCTATAAGCGATCGCCCAATACGGTTCAGTTAAAAGTATTAGATCCTCGAAGATCCCTCCTAGCCCCCCTTAAAAAGGAGAAATATTGCCCCCCTTAAAAAGGAGGGTTGGGGGGATCGAGTCTTATTTAACTTTTAACTTTTGACTTTCTTACTCACCAACACAAATCCCCGCGTCTTACCTGACACCCTGTCTGTTGTGTCCATTGCTTGCCATAAATCCGTTGCTTTTACCCAGACTGGGGGATATTTATAGCGAGAAACATCGAGAATTAAAAACCGATCTGTTTGTTGGTTATAAGCGGCGATAGGAGAAATGTGTCCGCCTCTTTCTTGTCCAATTTTGCGTCGCAAGTAATTAACCAAAACAAAGTTATTTTCTTGGCGTAAATTCTGGGCGACAAGCTGACGAAACTGCTCTAGATTAGTATCAGTACTGTGATAAACTTTAGCTTCTACCGCATAGCTAGCAAGTAGCTGCCCTAACTGTGCTAAAGTCATACCTTGATGGGCAACAACTTCAGGTGTAAGAATTTTTCTAGTTTGAGCATTATTAAAAAAATTTGCCTGGGTAAATACTCGATAAGGCGTATACTCAGGAGCAATAGGAGCGGGAATTGAGAGAGCATTTAATACCATCACTATACTGGCGACTCCGCAATAAGCTTGAGTATTTTGGGTAACATACTGCGTACTCAAAGCCCAAAAATCTTCCCGCGCTTTACTTTGTAGTAATAATTGTTCTCCCGTTTCGGAGTTGAAGGAGATTAAATTATTCGGCAAAGGTAGTGTCTGCGTCAATACGCTATCGCCAGCCATAAATAGCGAGATCGCACTAATTTTTATACTAATTCTAATCAACGGGGCGATCGCTTTGATTGTCATGGCTTGCATGTATTTTATCTTCTACTTTACCAAACCTTTGGCGATTAAAAATTCGCGCACGACTTCCTTAATATCACGAAATTCCCCTTCGACTTGATAATTTAAATTGCGCATTTCCTCTTCATTAATCTTTCCTCCTAGTTGTGCGATCGCCTGACGTAGTTTGGGATACTTTTTCAAAGTTGCCTGTCGCACGATGGGAGTTGCTTCATAGGGGGGAAAGTAAGCCTTATCATCTTGCAGAATCGTTAAATCTAAACGGGCGATTTGAGCATCGGTAGAGTTCCCTGCAACTATATCTACTTGTTTATCAATTATTGCCCGATAAATTAAGCCCAAATCCATTACGCGGGGTGGTTTATTTAACTTCAGATCGTAGGTTTTTGCTAATCCTGGAAACCCATCCTCGCGGCTGATAAATTCATAGCCGAAGCCAGCTTGCCACTGGGGTGTGTATTGGGCAGCTTGCGAGAGAGTGCGAAGATTGTACTTGCGTGCATCTTCTCCACGAATAATCATGGCAAAGGTATTTTCAAATCCTAAAGCTGGGGTAACTTCTAATTGAAACTGCTCGTAACCAGATTTTACCCGCTGATAAACAGCTTTTGGATCGCTAATTGGCTGTTGTTTTAAGATAGTTGTAAATGCCGTTCCCGTATATTCGATATAAGCATCAACTTGTCCGGCGAGCATTGCTTGATGACAAACAAACGTTCCTCCTAAATCTAGACGACGAGCGACTTTTAGTCCAGTTGCAGATTCAATTTGTTGCGCTAATAGTTCGCCTAAAATATTTTGTTCGGTAAAATTTTTGGAAGCAACGACAATCTCACCGTTACCCTCAGAAGTGATAGGATTGCAACTGGCGATCGCCAACACCAAACTCGCAGTAATTAAACATAAAAGAATAAATTTTTTCATGTTTCATAATGTTTGTTCTTGGTAAGATTAACGGTAATTTGCTAATAATTGCGGAATGTAATCGTAACCATCTAAACCGATCGCAGTCATAAATTGCGGTCGATATTGTGCCAATACTTTTTGAAAAGCATCTTGTCCCATTTGCCCTTGTAATACAGTCAACAAACCTGCTGCTTGTCGCCACTCAGGAGAAGCAATCCGCTCTAACATATACATACCTATACAACCAACATAAATTGCTTTTTCTGTCTGTTGTAAGCCATAATATGCTTCTGCTAAGTTAACTAAGTTGAGTCCTTGAAGATACAAATCGCCGGAAGCTTGAGCGGCTTGAAATCCAGCTTGAAGATAATCGATCGCAGCTTGAGGTTGAGATAAAACTAAATGCGCTGCACCAAGGCTACTGCAACATAATGATAAGCTCTGTCTGTCGTTTAACTGTTGAGATAGCTTCAATCCTTGTTGTAAATAACCGATCGCCATTTCATAAACTTCTGGTTCTGCTCTTTCTAGAGCCTGAGCCGAATACACCTCGCTGTAGCCCAAATTTGCTAAAGCATTGGCTTCACCTAACTTGTCCCCTACCTGGCGGCTGAGAAGTAATCCCCGCTGGCTGTAATTAATTGCCTCTGCGTACTGTTTCTTTGCTACGCAAATCCGGCTGAGATGATTTAAATCGGCAATTTCACAAGGTACATCCGCCGCCGCACGGGCAATTTCCAAAGCGCGATCGTAAAACTGGGTTGCTTGGTGGTAATTTCCCACAGCTTGCTGCGAATAACCTAAAAGTGTCAAAATTCGAGCTTTTTCCTGAGTTCCTTCGACTTGTCGTAAAGGTAAATCTAAATAGTCGAGGGCAGATTGTAGGTGTCCGCCATTGAACGAAGCAAAAACACCACCGTAGAGAGGAAAATATTGTTTTTGAGCAAAGGCGCGCAAAATTTGCAGTGCAATCTGAAAACAACCATCCGCTAGCCGTTCGCGATGGCTGGAATTGAGGCTAGTTGCTTGCATGAAGCCATTTGCTAACTCACCCCAAACTGCGGCAAACGTGAGAAAGCAAGAAATTGCTAGACTTGATCCCAGCTTGGCATCATAAATTCGCTGTTCCGTCCACCCAACGAGTCCCCGTTGCAAAAACTGCAAAATCAGCGCAATTTCCACCCAATCATCGAGATGGAAATATTGCTGAGTCGTCCATTCTAATAGAGATTGCTCTAGAGCCAGAGTTTGAAATAATGCTTGTGGAATTGGACTATTCACCTGTTTTGCCCACAGCGCCCAAGGTCCGCGTTGTCCTGGTGCGTTCTCAAAACCGATCGCGCTCTGCCCTGCATCGTACACCCAACTCACTAAATATCCTTCTAAATGCTGCCAAGACTGCAAACCGCGATCGATTCCCATTGCAACTTGTTGCACCTCCGCCGCCATTTCTGGATCGATTTCAGTTGCTTGTTGTTTTAAAGACGTAGCTAATTGTTTGAGTTGGGCGATTGTTAGTGCTTGCTTTTGATTTGGATCGATGACTTGTAATAAATCGGCAAGTAAATAGGCTGGTTCGGAAGAGGCGATCTGTTCTGCTGCTTTAGCGATCGCGCTAGCGGCTCGATTTTGGGCGGCGGCGCGTTCCCATTCGCTAGCGATCGTTTTGATCGCTCTTTGGGAACGAGTCGCTTTCGCTTGCTTTAATTCATCCTTCACCGTCTCAATCTCATGTTCGATCTCCATTGTGCGTTCGTCCAAACAGCGCTCGAAAATCTCTGCCGTACCGGGAACGACTTGTTGCGCTAGCATTTGATAAACTTGCTCTTTAGAACGAATTTGCCCTTTCAGGGTAATTTGTACGATCTGGTCTATCAACGCCAAGTAGCGATCGCGCAGCGTCGGAGAATTGGAATGAGATAGAGAATCGGACATGATTGTTAGTAGCGGGTAATTGGTAGTTGGTAATTGGTAGTTGTTAGGAGTTACCGATCGTTATCATTATCCTAACCCCTAACCTCTCACTCCTCGCTCCTCGCTCCTCACCCCTTACTCCTCACTCCTATGTTCCGCAAAATTGTATTAATTGCCACGATAAGTGCGATCGCTGCCGCTCTATTTCAATTATCCAATTCGGCTCAAACACAAAATGTCGCCCAAATTTATGTTTTTGGCGATAGCCTTTCCGATCCTGGCAATGTGTTTAAAGCTTCCCAAGGACAATTTCCACCCAGTCCACCTTATTTTCGCGGCAGATATGCAGATGGTTTAGTTTGGACGGAATATCTCGCTCAACAATTGAAATTAAACGCGAATTCCAATACTAATTTTGCTTACGGTGGCGCTACCACAGGCAATTCACAGGAAGTTCCACTAGGATTGCTGGCGCAAATCGATCGCTATCAAGCTAGTCATTCCTCTACCTCTAATAATGCTTTATACATAATTTGGGCTGGAGCAAATGATTATTTAGGAGGTGGAAATGACACAAATCGACCAGTCAACAATTCAGTTGAAGCTGTCAAATCCCTAGTTCAAATTGGCGCAAAAAATATTTTAGTGGTGAATTTGCCAGATTTAGGTAAACTACCAGGAACGCGCAATACCCAACAATCTGAAGTACTGAGCCAACTAACTCACAAGCACAACTCTCAACTAGCTAATGCTTTGAAAAACTTACAGCAACAGCTTAAATCTGAACCCAATATTATTTATTATGATGTCAACGCTCTATTTAATCGAGTTATGAACGAGCCAACTAAGTTTGGCTTTCTCAATGTTATGAATACCTGTTTAAATGGCGAACTGAGCCAATATATGATTTGTCCCAACCCAGATAAATATTTATTTTGGGATGATATCCATCCCTCTACTGCTGCCCATAAATTGTTAGCAGAAACAGTTGCTAACAAGTTAAAATCTGCAACTACACAAACTCAGTCTGCTTATGCCAATTGAAAACAAGTATTAACCCGTTTCAACAGGTTTCGTCTGTGTAGTTCTGTATTTCTATTCGCGCAACATATGAAAACTTCAGTTAGATTTTAAAGCTTCGTCTAGCACTTTTCGCGCTTCTTCTGCCTTAGCTTTTGCTTCCTGATAGCGGACATTTGCTTGAGCAAAAGTTTTCAAGACTTTAAATCCTTCCTTTAATCGGGCGATTTCTTCATCGCTGACAGATTTATCGGTAAATAGCACGTCAACCGCTTTACGAATTTCCAACGCCTCCGTGCGAGATTCTTGTACCTTCAGCTTTAAGGTAGCTAAATTATTCAGTATCTGTACGGCTTGGGTAATTGCATCCTCATCGCTACTGAGATTATCCATCGGCTGTTCTTTGACTTCAATCAATTGCTGCGAACTAAATCCCTCCGCTAAATCGGTGGGTAGTTCCCCAGCATCGATTAGTTCCATCAACCGATCCATCGCTTTATCGCGAGCTTTGGCTGAATCTTTACCAGAGACATTCAGGACAACTTCTGGAGCTTGGGGGAGAGTATATTTCGCCATAACTTAATTATATGCAAGAAGAGTTGCACAGCTACACTGTTGTAACAAGCGCGATCGCGTTACATGCTTTATTTTACGGTAAAAGTCAACTGTTATAGTACATGAGTATTGATTTGTCATTTGTCATTTGTCATTTGCTAATGGTAATTGGTAATTGGTAATTGGTAATTGGTTAACGGTTGACAGTTATCAGTTATCAGTTGACTTGTAACTTGAATTGTCCCCTCACTCCTCACTCCTCGCTCCTCACTTACTACCATTACCCCATCTTATGGAAATTAGCTTACTACTACGGGGACTAGCAATTGGTTTGGCGATCGCCGCACCTGTAGGACCTATTGGCATCCTTTGCATTCGCCAGTCACTTGCATTTGGCTGGGTACATGGATTTGTAGCTGGTTTGGGAGCAGCAACAGCAGATGCAATGTATGGTTGTGTGGCTGCATTTGGACTTACCTTCGTCACTAACTTCTTAATCGAACAACAGTTTTGGCTGCGGTTGGTTGGCGGTGCTTTCCTTTGCTACTTGGGAGTCAAAACATTTATTAGTATTCCATCTGAAACTGCGGCATCCACCAGAGGCAACACTCTCACTGGAGTCTATACTTCAACATGGATGCTCACCCTGACAAATCCCGCAACAATCTTAGCTTTTGCGGCTATTTTTTCTGGATTAGGTTTAGCCAGCATCGAACAAAATTACCTGTCAGCAATACTCTTAGTAGTTGGAGTTTTTTGCGGTTCTGCACTGTGGTGGCTGCTATTGAGTACTACTGTCACGCTAGTAAAGACAAAGCTGAATTTGAACTGGGTCAATCGCCTCTCAGGTATCGTCATCACAGCATTTGGGATCGTCGCATTGCTCAGTTTGTGACACCTCACATAAAAATCCCCTTTGTGTTCTTCTTTTTTGCGTCTTTGCGCCTAACGCTACGCTTCGCCTACGGCTGATGCGCGACACAAAATCATTATTGTAAATTTTTATATTTATCGTAATAACTGTTACAAAAAAGACAGAAATTCTACTCGTTATAAGCAAATAAAATTCACGCCCGACCCGCGATCGCGAGAAAATTTTATCATTTTTGCAGGTAAGTATTAAATTAAATAAAGTTAAGTGAACTAAATTAAATGCATCTGCCAAAAATCATCAAGGGGTAGTATTTTTCGGCAGGAAAATGGTACTCTGTTCGCTTACAGCTATAAATTGAATTCTCAAAATAAATTCCCATACGCAATCTGACTGGAACTACCGATCTTTAACAGTGACCAGTGACCACGCACCACTCTTTCCTGATAACTGATAACTGACAACAGACGTTACATGTAACATCTCTACACTGATAACTGACAACTGATAACTGATAACTGATTTAAAGGCTTACCTACTGTCTTCTTTATCGATCGTTCCTGTCTGTATCGTTTGCCCAAAACACTAATCGAACTCAGGATCTATGTTACTGAGCATTGCTAATACATTCATTAGACGACCAGTCTTAACTACAGTCTGTACCGTGGTTATTCTTTTACTGGGAGCAATTTGCATTCCACTGTTGCCGTTGGATAAACTCCCAGAAATGGCATTAAAACAAGTTACCGTGACGGCAAATTATCTCGGTAGCGATGCCAAAACCGCAGAAGAAAACGTCACCACCGTACTAGAACGACAGATCAATGGTACGGAGCGGGCTGTATATATGTCCTCTCAAACAACGAATAATGGTGACACAACCATTAACGTCTCTTTCCCCACGGAGATGGACAGAAATACTGCTCAAGTCCTCGTTCAAAACAACGTCGCCGTTGCTGAAGCAGAACTACCAGAAGAGGTAAATCGCACGGGTGTCGTTACTCAAAAACAATCTCCAACGATTACTATTGCTTATGCCTTTTATTCAGAGAAAAACGAGCAAGGTAACTATATTTATGACAACGTATTTATTAGTAATTATGTCGATCGCCTAATTTTCGATGAAATCAAACGGATTGAGGGCGTAGGCAATTTAAGAATAATTGGCGAACGAAGATATGCAATGCGAATCTGGCTCAATCCCGATGCCCTGGCTGCGAGAAATTTATCAGCCCAAGATGTGATTAATGCCATTTCCGAGCAAAACATTCAAGTAGGGGCGGGTAGGATCGGTCAGCAGCCTACCCAAGCCAAGCATGATTATGAAATCGCCTTGCGCGCGATCGGTCGCTTTACGACTCCTGAAGAGGCTGAAGGTATTATCGTCCAAGTGGGGCAAAACGGGACGCTCACTCGGCTCAAAGATGTCGGTCGTGCCGAAATTGGGGCGCAAGACTACAGCGCCACGACGCTATTTGATGGCGCTCCTTCAGTCATTTTGTTAGCCTATCAATTGCCTGGAAGCAATGCTTGGAATACAGCTAACTTAATTAAGGCAAGGATGGCGGAGTTAGAGCAAAGTTTTCCGCCCGGATTGAAAGCAACGGTCGGTTTAGATAACACGTTGTTTGTCTCAGCTTCCTTAGATGAAGCCTTCAAAACTTTGATGGAAGCGATCGCCTTAGTCTTTTTGGTGATCTTTATTTTCCTCCAAGACTGGCGCACCACAATTATTCCCGCCTTAGCAATTCCCGTGTCCTTAATTGGGGCGATGGCGTTTGCTTTTATGTTTGGGTTTAGCTTGAATCAGTTAACGCTATTCGGGGTAATTTTAGCCACAGGTCTAGTTGTAGACGATGGGATTGTGGTTGTAGAAGCGATCGCCGCTAAATTATCTCAGGGAATGCGACCAGTACAAGCTGCGATCGATGCGATGGGAGAACTGACTGGGGCAATTATTGCTACCTCTGTCGTCCTGATGGCAGTATTTATTCCCGTGACCTTCTTTCCAGGTACGACGGGAATTGTCTACAGACAGTTTGCCTTAATTATTGCCTTTGCGATCGCTATTTCTACCTTCAACGCTCTTACCTTCTCGCCCAGCATGTCAGCCATCATCATGCGACGACAGCAGGAGGTACACGGACCCTTGGGCTGGTTTTTTGGTTGGTTTAATCGCGGATTTGATTGGTTTAAAGAACAGTATGGTAAGTCAGTAGAATTTCTAATCCGCCTGCGGATGATAGTAATTCCAATTTTTCTAGCAGGCTTAATTGCTACGGGTTGGCTTTATCAGACTACGCCGCAAGGATTTATTCCCGAAGAAGATCAAGGCTATTTCTTTGCGATCGCCGAAGCTCCTGCGGGTGTCTCTTTAAATTACACCACCAATCTCGTCCAAAAAGTCACCCAGATTATCAAACCCCTACCAGAAGTCGAACACGTAGTTGGTAACGCGGGCTTTGGTTTTCAGGGTAATGCTAGTAACAAAGCGCTGTTTTTCGTCAAGCTCAAAGATTGGGAAGAACGCCCAGGTGCAGACAAGTCAATTTTTGGACTCCTGCAACAAATTAACCAAAAATTGCAAGCAAACGTTCCCGAAGCCAGACTAATCGCCGTCAACGCGCCACCCGTGGATGGGTTGGGTAGTACGGGTGGTTTCGAGATGTACATCCAAAACCGACAAGCCTTACCAATGGAAGCTTTAATTGACAACACGCAAAAAGTAGTCGAAGCAGCAAGAAAGCGTCCAGAGTTAGCGGGTGTATTTACTCAATTTACCTTTGGCGCGCCCATGATGGAAATCTCCATCGATCGCGAACAAGCTAAAGCCTTGAACGTCCAATTAAGCGATATTTTCAATACGATGCAGACATATTTAGGGGCGAGATATGTCAACCAATACGTTCTCGGCGGACGACTGTATCGCGTGCAAGTGCAAGCTGAAGAGACATCGCGCTCTAACCCCGACGATATCGGTCGTTTGTACGTCCGTTCTGTAGATGGGAATTCCGTACCACTGAGTAACGTGGTGAAAGTCGAGCAAATGACTTATCCACCAATTATTACTCACTACAATGTCTATCCATCGATCAACATTCAAGGCGCACCCGCCCCAGGTTACAGTACCGGACAAGCGATGAGAGCGATGGAAGAGGTAGCAGAGCAAGTGTTGCAACCAGGATTCGGCTACGCTTGGACGGGGACGGCTTTTCAGGAAAAAGCTTCTGGTGGTGCTGCCCCGATTATTTTCGGCTTAGCCTTTGTGATGGTGTTTTTAGTGTTGGCGGCGCAGTACGAAAGCTACGTCGACCCCATCATCATCATGATTACCGTACCCTTAGCAATTTTAGGCGCGATCGGGGCGTTGCTGCTCCGTGCCAATTTGCTCCAAGCAGGTTCGGTTTGGCCTGTTGTCAACAATAACATTTACGCTCAAGTCGCTCTCGTCATGCTGATCGGCTTAGCCAGTAAAAACGCAATTCTGATCGTAGAATTTGCCAACCAGTCAGCAGAACTAGGCATGAGCTACACCAAAGCAGCAATTCGAGCCGCAGAGGAGCGCTTGCGACCGATTCTGATGACAGCAATTTCTGGTTTAGTTGGTTTTTGGCCTTTAGTCATAGCGGCGGGTGCAGGAGCCATGAGTCGCTGGTCTTTAGGAACGGCACTATTTGGCGGCTACCTATTTTCGACGCTGCTCAGTTTGTTCTTAGTCCCGGTGCTGTACGTTGTCATTAAGAACATGGAAGAAAATTTCTTGAAACCTAAGAAGCTAAGCAAGACACAGCAGAAAGAAGATCGGCAACCACAGCCATTAGCTAGATGAGTGGTGCGTGGTGCGTGGAGAAGAAATTGTATTTATCTGCTGCTGACTCCTGTACGGGTGGGTTTTGGGCGAAGATCTCTTGTCGCCAGCCGTGAATCTGCTTGCTAAACCCGCCCCTACAACTTTTGACTCCTGTACGGGCGGGTTTTGGACGAAGATCTCTTGCTGCAAGCCGTAAATCTGCTTGCTAAACCCGCCCCTACAATTACCTATTACCCATTACCCATTACCAAACAATGTTTCGCAACTGGACTCTTGACGATTGGATCAACCACGTTCTGTTTACAGGCACAATTCTGTATCTGTTTTACTCCTTCTTTTTGCACCACTGAACAGTTATCAGGGAGCAGGGAGCAGGGAGCGGGGAGCAGCGACAGATGACAAATGACGAATGACAAATGACGAATGACAAAAAAGCAGCAAAATAGTAATTGAGGATACATCTGTAGGAGCGATTCATGCATTCAAGCACCCAGCCGCAGGATTTGGCGTGGCAGTTCTGGCTGGCTTTACCACTCTATCCATTTGGCAAGCGGCGGACGCTTTGCACGGAAGTTGTGAAGAATACAATCTGGACGTTCGATCAGCTTCAGGGCTTTTTCTATGCGGTTGTCACGATTCGGATGACTGTCGTTAAGCTTAGTGCTGGTGGTTTGTTGATCTATGCACCCGTTGCCCCAACAAAAGAGTGCATTCGCATGGTAAGTGAGTTGGTGGAAAAGTATGGCGATGTGAAATATATTATTCTGCCTACTAGTTCAGGCTTGGAACACAAGATTTTTGTCGGTCCTTTCGCTCGGTGCTTTCCTCAAGCCCAGGTCTTTTTGGCTCCGAATCAGTGGAGTTTCCCGCTCAATTTACCGCTGTCGTGGTTGGGATTTCCCCGAAAACTCACTCAAGTATTACCGGAAAACTCTAAACAGGCTCCCTTTGGAGCAGAATTTGACTATGCCGTGTTGGATCTGGACTTAGGCAAGGGGTCTTTTGCAGAAGTAGCACTTCTCCACAAGCGATCGCGCACTCTGCTATTAACTGATTCCATCATATCCATTCCAGAAGAACCACCCGCGCTTTTGCAGTTAGATCCATATCCTTTGCTGTTTCATGCTAGAGACAGTGGGGACGAGGCAATGGAAGACACTCCCGCCAATCGCCGTAAGGGATGGCAGCGGATTTGCTTGTTTGCAATTTACTTCCGTCCTAGAGCGGTAGAAACAGCTGGGCTAGTACAAATGTGTCGCGATGCTGCCAAAGCCAAAGAGCGATCGCGACAGGCTTACTTTGGCTTATACCCGTTCCGTTGGCAAGCGGGATGGCAGCAATCGTTCGATATGCTCCGTAGCAACGGTCGTCCGTTTGTCGCCCCAATTCTACAAACTCTGATTTTTTCCCAAGCACCACAACAAGTTTTAGACTGGGCTGATAAGGTAGCAACTTGGGATTTCGGGCGGATTATTAGCTGTCACCTTGACGCACCAATCGCTACAACTCCTTATGAATTCCGACAGGCTTTTGCTTGCCTAGAACAAAATCCCCGCCCGAGCCAAAATGCGCCTCTACCAGAAGAAGATTTTGGATTCTTGCGGCAACTAGAAACATTTTTGGTCAAATATGGCGTTGCTACACCAGCTAAAGAGAAGGTTTAATTAAATTTAATGTTGCAGTATATACTTTTTTAAGGAAGTACTGCGATCGCCCCCAGCCCCTCCTCATCTTTCTGCAATTCCTGAAGTTGCCCGCTGAGATTCATGAACCCAGAGCTATTGGCAAAATTGCGTGCCTGCTGTCGAGATGAAGCGGCATTTGAGCAGCTGCAACAAATTCTGAGTGACAAAATTCAACCTCTAGAGCAGGAGATCGATCGGGCAAATTTTCAGGTGGAACGACAAAAAGCCTTGTCCAACGCGATCGCCCGACTCCAAGAAACCCTCGATCTCGAAACAATTTTTCAAGCCACTGCTACTGAGGTGCGTCAGCTTTTGGCAGCAGACCGCGTGGGTATGTTTCGCTTCTATGCCGATTCTGGGTGGAATGATGGAGAATTTGTGTCTGAGGATGTCGCTGCCGATCTCGCCTCAGCGATCGCGCAGAAAGTCCACGACCATTGCTTTGGCGAGCAATTTGCCGTCCATTACCAACGGGGACGGGTGCAGGCAGTTGCCGATATCTACAACGCGGGGCTGAGCGACTGCCACATTCAGATCCTCGCCCAATTTCAGGTGCGGGCTAACTTGGTCGTGCCACTCTTGCAAGGTCACAACCTCTGGGGATTGCTCTGCATTCATCAATGTCGCGCCCCGCGTCAGTGGCAGGAAACCGAGATCGAATTTGTCCATCAGATTGCAGATCGCTTAGGGGTGGCTCTCCAGCACGCCGAACTGCTAGCCGAACTGCGGGCAGAAATCGTCGAACGACAGCAAGCCGAACAACGCGCTCAGGAGTTGAATCAGGAATTGCAGCAAGCGATTGTCGAACTGAAGGCGGTGAATAAGGAATTGGAAGCCTTTAGCTATTCAGTCTCCCACGATCTGCGCGCGCCCTTACGCAGCATTGATGGCTTCAGTCAAGCATTGCTGGAAGACTGCCTTGACCAATTAGATAACACCGGACAAGACTATCTGCACCGCATCCGCTCTGCTACCCAGCGGATGGGGCAGTTGATTGACGATCTCCTCACCCTATCGCGAGTCACTCGCAGCGAGATGACCAGGGAATCAGTCGCTCTGAGCCGATTAGCCAGTCGTATCTGCACGGATTTACAGATGGCTCATCCAGATCGGCAGGTAGAGTTTGAGATTCAGTCTGGCTTAGTCGCCCAAGGAGATGCTCGTTTGCTGCAAATCTTGTTAGATAATTTATTGAATAATGCCTGGAAATTTACCTCTAGGCAGCCGCAGGCAAAGATTTCATTTGGGGCGATCGCACAGGAAAATGGGATTCCTACTTACTTTGTGCGGGATGATGGCGTAGGCTTTGACATGGTTTATGTTGACAAGTTATTTAGACCGTTCCAGCGATTGCATGGTATGAACGAATTTTTCGGTAATGGGATTGGACTTGCTACGGTGCAGCGAATCGTGCATCGGCATGGGGGACGGGTGTGGGCAGAAGGGGCATTGACACGGGGAGCAACGTTTTATTTCACGCTCTTCGCAGAGGAGGTCGAGGCATGAATGGGAATGGCGATCGCAAAGTCATTCTTCTCGTAGAAGATAATCCCGACGATGAAGCATTGGCAATCCGCGCCCTCAAACGCCATCACATCGGTAATGATATTGTCGTCGCCCATGATGGAGTCGAAGCCCTAGATTACCTATTTGGCACGGGCATGTATGCAGAACGAGATGTCAACAGCAAACCGACAGTAGTTTTGTTGGATCTCAAGCTGCCCCGCGTCGATGGGCTTGAAGTTTTACGCCGTTTGCGGGAAGATGAACGCACTAAACTATTGCCCGTGGTCGTCTTGACGACTTCCAGCGAAGAGCGAGATTTGCTCGATAGTTACAGCTTGGGGTGCAACAGTTATATTCGCAAACCCGTGGATTTTCTTCAGTTTTCGGAGGCAATTCGGCAATTAGGAATGTATTGGCTATTGATGAACGAACCACCACCGCTTTAGGAAAGCGCGATGAACCTTCACCTACACATTCTGGTTGTCGAGGACTCGGAAGACGATATGCTGCTAATGCTGCGGGAACTGCGGCGAGGCGGCTATAGTGTGGATTACGAGCGGGTAGAGACGGCTGCCCAGATGCAAGCGGCGCTCGATCGCCAGTCGTGGGATATTGTCATTGCCGATTACACTCTACCTGCGTTTAGCGCCCCAGATGCTCTAAAACTATTGCAAAGCCAGCAGCGAGATTTACCGTTTATCATTGTCTCCGGTACGATTGGCGAGGAGACTGCTGTTGCTGCTATGAAAGCGGGAGCGCACGACTACATCACCAAGGGCAACTTACCTCGGTTAATGCCTGCGGTAGAGCGGGAACTGCGCGAGGCAAAGGAACGACAAAAACGGCACAACGCAGAACAGGCATTACGAGAAAGCGAAGAACGGTTTCGTCAATTGGCAGAAAATATTGCCGAAAGCGTATTTTGGATCTGTAACCCTAGAATACCTCAGACTCTTTACGTCAGCCCTGCTTACGAACGCATCTGGGGGCAATCCTGCGAGAGTGTGTATGCCGACTTTATGAAATGGTTAGAGGCGATCCATCCTGAAGATCGGCAACGCATTCAAACTACCTTTTTCGAGCAGGCTCTAGCAGGTAACTATGATGAAGAATATCAAATCATCCGTCCCGATGGCTCGATCCGATGGATTCGCGATCGCGGTTTTCCAATTCAAGACGATCTTGGGATACCTTACCGAGTCGTAGGCATTGCCGAAGATATCACGGCTCGCAAGCTGGCAGAAGCCGCCCTGCGCCGCGCCCAACGTTTGGAAAGTCTGGGGACGCTAGCTAGTGGTATTGCCCACGACTTCAATAATATTCTCACTCCGATTCTGGCAACCGCTCAATTGCTGTCTTTGAAGCTTCCCCTCGACGAGCAGGATCGACACCTACTCCAGCTGATCGAAGACAGTGCAAAACGCGGGGCAAATTTAGTCAAGCAAATCTTAGTCTTTGCCCGTGGCGTGGAAGGCAAGCGAGTCCCGCTGCAAGTTCGGCATATATTGTCAGAAGTCATGCAAGTTGCCCGCCAAACCTTCCCCAAAACCATTGAAATCCATGCAGACTTTCCCACTGCTAATCTTTGGACAGTTGCTGCCGATGCCACTCAACTGCATCAGGTATTCATAAACCTCTGCGTCAATGCCCGCGACGCTATGCCCAACGGCGGGATTCTCAGCCTTGCAGCTGAAAATAAACTCGTTGATGAAGCCTGCACTCGGATGAATCCAGAAGCTAGCCCAGGTTCTTACGTGGCGATCGCGATTTCGGATACAGGAACGGGAATTCCATCTGAACTGTTAGAGAGAATTTTTGACCCCTTTTTCACGACTAAAGAAGTAGGCAAAGGGACAGGACTGGGTTTATCCACTGCGTTAGGCATTGTGAAAAACCACGGTGGTTTTGTCAAGGTGTACAGCGAGGTGGGAAGAGGGTCGCAATTTAAAGTATACTTACCTGCGATCGAAGATGCAGAAACTCAGCCAGCAGCAGAACTCGCACTTTTGACTGGCAACAACGAGTTAATTCTGATTGTGGAAGACGAACTATCGATCCAACAGGTGACTCAAACTTCGTTGGAAGAGTACAATTACAGGACTCTAATTGCCAATGATGGGATTGAGGCGATCGCTTTCTATGCCGCTCGTAAGTATGAGATCGATCTCGTGCTGATGGATGTGATGATGCCGTTGATGGATGGGTTAACCGCAACTCGCACCCTGCAAAAACTCAATCCTAAAATCAAGGCGATCGTTACGAGTGGTTTAGCATCGAATAACCTGATGGCTGAAATAACCGAAATCGGTGTCAAAGCATTTTTACCCAAGCCCTACACTACGAAAGAATTATTGGACGCAATACACAAAGTTTTGCAGCTTGATAGGTAGTTGGTAATTGGTAATTGCTCCCTCTGCCCCCTCAGCTCCCGATCGCTCCGCGACTCTCTCTTCTTCCCTGCTCCCTGCTCCCTTTCCACTAATAACTGATTTACAACTCAAATTCTACTTTGACGACATCCGCAGCCCGATGCAGGTGGAAACCGAGTTTTTCGCAGACTTTTTGCATGGCTCGATTTTCGGCGAGAATTTCGGCAGTAATGCGATCGAGTTTTTCGTCACGTCCGACTTGTAATAGACGACTCAATAATTCCGTACCTAACCCTTGTCGTTGATGGCGATCGCCCACTAACATAGCAAACTCTGCCTCGTTGGAACCGTGTAGTTTACTCAGACGACCGACTGCCAATATTTCCCGTGTTGCTGTCTGTGGATGATGGTACTCTGCAACTAATGCCATTTCGCGATCGTAATCGATAAAGCATATCCGCGTTAGTCTTTCGTGTGCGATCCGCTGACTCAACTTAATCAAATGAAAATAACGAAAATAGACACTTTCCTCTGATAGAGTTTGATGAAACTGCACCATTAAAGGTTCGTCTTCGGGACGAATTGGGCGAATGGTCACAATCGTGCCATCTCTCATCGTCCATTGACTCACGTACTGCTGGGGATAAGGACGAATCGCCAGTTTCGGCAACCGATCTTCTGGTGTTTCCGGTGAGTGCAAAACGATCCGCGCATCTAAAGCGAGGAGCGAGTCAGGACGAGCCAGCAACGGATTGATATCAATCTCCTTAATCCACCGCTGTTCGACTACGAGTTGACTGAATAGTACTAAAAGTTGTTCTAGTGCTTCTAGATCGATGCTTTTTCTACCTCTGACTCCTTGCAATGCTTTGTAAATTTGGGTTTGTTCCATCATTCGGCGTGCCAGAGTGGTATTTAAGGGAGGTAGGGCGATCGCCCGATCTTTAAATACCTCCACTAACTGTCCCCCTAAGCCAAATAGCAGTGTAGAACCGAATTGTGGATCGAGACTGCTGCCAATAATCAATTCGTAACCATCCAATTTCAGCATTGGTTGAACGGTAACGCCTAAGAATGGGGAGTCAGGAGTCGGTAGGGGCGGGTTTGTCAACCTGCCCGTACGAGAGTCGGGTGTTGTAGAGACGCACGGCTGTGCGCCCATACCGGAATCAGGATTATTTTGGACGTATTGGTTGACAGATGTTTTGATTTTGTGGTAAGCAGAACGCACGGCATCGGCATCGGGTAAATTTAACTGCACGCCGCCGACATCAGTTTTGTGGGTAATGGTTTCGGAAAAAAGTTTCAGGACGACAGGATATCCAATGCGATCGCTATATTCAACTGCTTCTGCTTCACTTCTGGCAATGTAAGTCGGAACGACGGGAATACCATAAGCAGCTAGCACTTGCTTAGATTCAACCTCCGTCAAGATCGTGCGTCCTTGCTGTCGTGCTGTATCAATAATTTGTGTCACCAGGGAACAGCTGTTGCTATCTGCTAAATTTACTGGTAGAGCAGGAGTTTCGTAGATACCGCGCAAATTGTAGCTATAACGGCACATCAGGCTGAATACGCGAGCGGCTGTATCTGGATATTGATAAGTGGGGATACCAGCATTATTGAGGATCTTTTCCCCGTCGATGACATCTGCACCACCCATCCAACTCGCCAGAATGGGTTTACCCTGTAGAGACGTTACATGTAACGTCTCTACATAAGATTTTAATGCTTCTGCCGTCTTGGTAGGGTCAGTCATGGCTTGCGGGGTCAAAATTACCAACAAACCATCACTATTCGGGTCTTTTGCTGCGACCTCTAAGGCTTGAGTGTAACGCTGGGGTTCGGCATCTCCGAGAATGTCAATTGGGTTGCTGTGGCTCCAGTGGATAGGCAGGAATCGATTCAATTCGGTGCGAGTCTCCTCAGTTAATTCTGACAGTTCGCCTCCCATAGCAATTAAGGCATCGGTAGTCAGTACCCCAGGTCCACCAGCATTGGTAAGAATGGTTAAGCGCCGACCTTTGGGACGGGGTTGTTTTGCTAAAACCTCCGCCATATCAAATAAGTCAGAGATCCGGTTGACTTGCAACACGCCGGAACGCCGGAAAGCTGCATCTAATACCACATCGCTACCAGCTAGCGCCCCCGTGTGGGAAGCCGCTGCTTTTGCTGCTGCTTCTGTTCGACCTGCTTTGAGGACGATAATTGGTTTGGTGAGTGCGACTTCCCTAGCTGCCGAAAGGAACGATCGCGCATTACCAATAGACTCCATGTAAATGACGATGCTTTTGGTATGAGGATCGTCACCGAGATAGTAAATTAAATCGCCCCAATTAACATCGAGCATGGAACCGATGGAGACAAAGGCACTGAAGCCGACATTTTCTTGCTTGCTCCAATCGAGGATCGCCGTGCAGAGCGCTCCACTTTGGCTGATGAAACCAACATTACCAGGTCGGGCGATCGCGCTAGCAAACGTAGCATTTAACCCTGTATGCGGACTCATTACTCCCAGGCAGTTAGGTCCGACAATTCGCAGATTGCCTCGACGTGCTTGTTCCAGCACTTGCCGTTCTAACTCGATCCCAGCCACTCCAGCTTCTTTAAATCCAGCCGAAATAATAATCGCACCTTTAACTCCTACTGCAACACATTCTGCGATCGCTTCTGGTACGGCGGGTGCGGGGATGGCTATGACTGCGAGATCGACTGGCGCGGGGACATCTTGAATGGTGGGATAAGCTTTAATTCCCAACACGCTAGGACGTTTGGGATTGATGGGAAATACAGTTCCCCCAAAAGGATTGCTGATGAGATTCCATAGCAGGGTACGCCCGACGCTACCTTGTTTTTCGCTAGCTCCAATTACAGCGACGTTCTGAGGGGCAAAAATTGAGTTGAGGGGATTGCTCGACTGCTCGGAGCGGAAAATATCATGAGCGCGTTCGGCGATCGTTGGCTGGGTATATTGTTGACTCACTGCTGCTCACCTTTGCTAAGTCAAAAGTTTAAAGTCAAAAGTCAAAATCGGTAATTCTAGCTTTAGTTGAGATCCATTTTTGTTCTCTGTGGAGACGTTACATGTAACGTCTCTACACATGTAACATCTCTACAGAAAAATGTTCGTATATGGATTCAATAAAGTTCTGCAAAATAGGCGATCGCTTGTCCTTTCGCCATGCTACAGCAATTTCAATTTCAGGGGTTGGTTCTATAAGCGATCGATATATTACCCCGGCTCGCTGTAAATTTTGTAGAGAAGTCGGTACTAGCGCCACTCCTACACCACCTGCTACTAAACTAATGCTAGTTTGTAGTTGTATTGCTTCTTGCACTGCTATTGGACTAAACTCCGTCTGTTGAAAAAATTGCCTAATTTGATTGTAAAGTCCACTACCTAAACGAGCAGGTGGCAGGATGAATAATTCTTGACTCAAGGCTCGGATTGATATTTGAGTGGATGTAGCGAGAGAATGATTTTCTGGAATTGCGATCGCCATGCCTTCTTTTAACACAGAAACTATTTCTAACTCTATTTCTTCTAAATCGATTGGTAAGTAAAGAATACCCGCATCAATTTGCTGTTGTTGTAACTGCAAGATCTGTTGCGGCGTTGTCAATTCATGTAAATCCAATACCACCTCTGGACATCGTTCTCGAAAGGCTTTTAATAAGGTGGGTAAAACGCTATATGTCGCCGAACTATTAAACCCCAAGCTCAAACGTCCAATTTCGCCGCGACTCGCTCTTTGTGCTGCTTCCACAGCTTGCTCGATTTGTCCAAGCGATTGTCGTACTTTTTCTAAAAATACTCGACCCGCAACAGTCAATTCTACACGTCGTTTAGTGCGATCGAACAATCTGACTCCAATTTCAGCTTCTAAATCGCGAATTTGCTGACTTAGCGGTGGTTGAGCAATGTGGAGGCGTTCGGCGGCGCGACTGAAATTTAATTCCTCCGCGACAGCGATGAAATAGCGAAGGTGGCGAAGTTCCATGATGGTAATTGGTCATTGGTCACTGGTCATTTGTCATTTGTTCTTACTCTCCCTTGTTCCCCGACTCCCGTACGGGCGGGTTTGGAAACCCGCCCCTACCGACTCCCGACCGAACAATTATATTTTTTGAGTATAACTATTGCATCAAATATATATTGGACATCTGAGAAAAGCTTTTCTACAGTACGGGTAAGTAAGCAATGGATACATCAAATGTGCGATATAAATATTCAAATTCGATTGGCAACGGTTGAGGATTTAGAGCAAGTATTTTCGTTTATCCGTCAAAAAGCAGCATTTGATGGATATCTAGACGAACTGCAAGCAACTCCCGAGCAGTTAGAGAAAACATTATTTGGGCGATCGCCCCTAGCGAGAGTATTATTGGCAGAAGTCGATAACTGCGCGATCGCATTTGCCTTATTTTTCTACACCTACTCCAGTTTTCTCGGTAAACCGAGTATCTGGCTCGACGATTTATTTGTACAGCCACATATGCGCGGACAAAGAGTCGGAACCGCATTACTCAACTACTTATCAACCCTCGCCAGCGAGAACGATTGCGGACGCATAGAATGGACAGTGAACGTCAACAACGATCGCGGCATCGAATTTTACCAAAAACAAGGCGCGCAAATTCTCGATCGCATCCGGCTGTGTCGTCTCAGTTATTAGTCAGGAGTGAGGAGCGAGGAGTGAGGAGCGAGGGGACAAGGGGGACAAGGGGACAAGGGGGACAAGGGGGACAAGGGGACAAGGGAGAAACTACAATCCAAAATCTAAACTCCAAAATTTCCCTAACCCCTAACTCCTAACCCCTACAATTATTTACGGCACACATGGAGATCGATCGTGGCAAAGATTAACGATAACTACCTGAAACTCAAAGCAGGCTACCTGTTTCCTGAAATTGCGCGGCGGGTGAATGCATTTGCTGAGGCGAATTCCAATGCAAAAATTATCCGGTTGGGAATTGGCGATGTCACCGAACCATTACCAGAAGCCTGTCGCACGGCGATGATTCAAGCTGTGGAAGAAATGGGCGATCGCGCTACTTTTAAAGGCTACGGTCCCGAACAAGGTTATGCTTGGTTACGGGAAAAGATTGCTAGCCACGATTTTCAATCGCGAGGATGCGATATTGACGCTTCAGAAATTTTTATTTCTGATGGTTCTAAGTGCGATACGGGCAATATTCTCGATATTTTTGGTAAAGATAACAGAATTGCCGTTACCGATCCTGTATATCCCGTGTATGTCGATACGAATGTGATGGCTGGACACACGGGAGAGGCAAATGAAAAAGGCGAGTATGGGGGGTTAGTCTATCTTCCCGTGACGGCAGAAAACAACTTTACTGCCGAAATTCCGACTCAAAAAGTCGATTTGATTTATTTGTGTTTCCCTAACAACCCTACAGGTGCGACAGCAACGCGGGAACATCTCCAAGCGTGGGTAAACTACGCCAAAGCTCACAATTCCATAATTTTCTTCGATGCTGCCTACGAAGCATACATTACAGATCCCGATCTACCCCATTCTATTTATGAAATTGAGGGGGCTAGAGATTGCGCGCTCGAATTTCGTTCTTTTTCTAAAAATGCTGGTTTTACAGGTACGCGCTGCGCCTTAACTGTCGTACCCAAAACCCTCAAGGCAAAAGCTGCTGATGGTTCGGATGTAGAATTGTGGAAATTGTGGAATCGTCGTCAATCCACTAAATTTAATGGTGTATCTTACATCGTGCAGCGTGGTGCTGAGGCAGTTTATTCGGAAGCAGGTAGAGGGCAAATCAACGCTCTTGTCAATTTTTATTTGGAAAATGCCAAAATTATCCGCACTCAACTGATGGCTGCGGGTTTAGAAGTGTATGGCGGCGTGAATGCACCTTATGTTTGGGTAAAAACTCCGCACGGTTTATCCAGTTGGGATTTCTTCGATAAATTACTGCAAGTTTGCAACGTGGTGGGAACGCCTGGTTCTGGATTTGGTGCGGCTGGCGAAGGCTACTTCCGTATCTCTGCATTTAACAGTCGCGAGAATGTAGAAGAGGCAATGAAACGGATTGTCGAGAAGTTTAAAGTGTAGAGCAATTTCAATAAGCGCGATCGCATACACTGTAGGAGCGGGTTCGCTACGAAGCTAGAAGATAAACCCGCTCTGACTCGATATACTGTCAATCTCCCTATGACTACCACAAGTTCTGTCGTCAAACCTGTTAGCCAAATGCAGATAGCTCCTGGTAGTGTAGTGACTATTCCCAACGTTAGTTGGCAAGAATTTGAGTTAATCTTGCACGAATTAGGCGAACATCGAGCCGCAAGAATAGCCTACAGTCAGAATAATTTAGAAATAATGGTTCCCTTACCCGAACACGAACGACCAAAAGATATAATTTCAGATATTATTAAAATCTTGTTGAAAAGAATGGGTAAAAGATACGAACCTTTTGGTTCAACTACTTTTAAACAAGAGAGTGTAGCAGGAGTTGAACCAGATGCCTGTTTCTATATTCAAAACTATCAACGTATGGTTGGTCGTCGCAGATTAGAACCTGGCGATCCTCCCCCAGATTTGGCAATAGAAATAGATGTAACTTCTAAAACAACGTTAGATGCCTATAAAGATATTGGCTTTCCCGAAATTTGGGTTTATGACAGTGGTAGATTAAGAATTTATCTCCTTAGCAATGGTGAATATATCGAGTCTAATGCTAGCCCGAGTTTTCCTCAACTACCTTTAAATCAAATTATTTCTACTACAGTAGAACGTGCTTGGCAGGTAGGAAGCGTACAAGCTTTAGAAGAATTTGAAGAAGCGATCGCCACCTATCAAATTAACAGCTAGCAATCGCCATAAACTCACTTATTTATCCTGATTAGATTCAGATTCTTCTGGACGCTGATATGCAGGAGGATAGTCTACAAATTCATCGGTTCTAGTTGTATTAGTTGTAGCTCCTTCTGGCAAGACATCTTCTGTAGGATCGGTTGATTTATCAGCGGCGATATCCATTTGACCCGCTGCATTTGTATTGGGTTTATCACTTGTGCCTTTATGATTTGCATGACCGCTAGGCATAACTTTTCCTCGCATTTTTTATATACTTTTAGATTAGACAGAGCGCTCGCGAAATAAACCCTATCAAAAGGCTAAGATTTCTATGCAAGATGCGGCTATTTTAAGCAAAATTTTCTCCGAACATCGTCCGCCAGAAGCAATTTTTTCAGCTTTACTACCAGTATTAGGCGATATACTGCAATGCGATCGCTGTTTTCTCTATTTACGCCATCCTCAAACTAATATTGGTAAAGTTGTCAATTGTTGGTGTCGCAGTCCTGAATATCCTGATGTAACTGATTCAGACTGGAAAGCAGAACCCACCGATTTAATCAACAACGAAGACCCTTTATTTGCAGCCGCTTTGCGTGCCGAACCATCAATTTTTGTGGAAGATGTGGAGACAACAGATCCAAAAGTGGTCAATAAAGATTTTGAGCGTAAAAATTTCGGACACCGAGCTTTAATTCACGCTCATTTATGCGACAAAAATCAATTATGGGGTATTTTACAACCCTGTGTATTCGGTCAACCGAGAGTTTGGACTGAAACAGATCGTGAAATAATTTCAGATGTAATAGCTAGGCTTACGCCTATAGTCATTAACTATGTTACATCTACCCAGAATTAAACAGTAGGGTGGGCAATGCCCATCTATCTATATATAAAATAATTTAATTGTGCATCCCTCGCGATCGCAATTTTTTCTGATAATTGTCCTGTGCCGCAACCGAGAGCTAAAATTCTTTCTCCAGGCAGCGGTGGCAGCAACTCTAGCAGCGATTCGCCGTACTGCCACACAAACGCATGTTTACTCTCGTAGAGGGATGTATTCCAAGCATTTTCTGGCATATTTTTATCTTCGTCTGCTAGTTTCCCGGGCTTCAGGATAAATTGTAGTATCCACATTTACATGTAGTAGTATAGCAACGCGAGCGAAAGAGTTGACAGATAAACTCATAACGAGTACGCTCTATTTGTATGTAGATTTGTGAAGTGAAGGAGATACCGTGCTGTCTAACCGCGAAGGACAAAAAGTACCCAGTGTTAAATTTCGGACTCGCCAGAATAACGGATGGTTGGATGTGTCTAGCGACGAGATATTTAACGGCAAGACAGTTGTAGTTTTCTCTTTGCCGGGGGCATATACACCAACTTGCTCGTCAA
The DNA here is from genome assembly GCF_032860985.1 of Chroococcidiopsis sp. SAG 2025. Lineage (GTDB taxonomy): Bacteria > Cyanobacteriota > Cyanobacteriia > Cyanobacteriales > Chroococcidiopsidaceae > Chroococcidiopsis. Next base: position 1,889,094 of record NZ_JAOCNC010000001.1, on the reverse strand, counting down.
CTCACGTTCCAGGTTACAACGATTTAGCACCAGCCTTTAAAGAGAATGGTGTTGACGAGATTGTTTGTATTTCTGTTAATGATGCCTTTGTCATGAGCGAATGGGCAAAAGACCAAGGTGCAGACAAGGTAACTTTTCTTCCCGATGGCAACGGCGAGTTTACTAACGGCATGGGAATGTTGGTAGACAAATCGGAGTTAGGATTTGGCAAGCGTTCTTGGCGCTATTCCATGCTAGTAAAAGATGGTGTAGTAGAAAAGATGTTTATCGAGCCAGAGGAACCAGGCGATCCCTTCAAAGTATCCGATGCCGAAACCATGCTCAATTACATTAATCCAGAAGCGGCAAAACCGAAGTGCGTCTCTTTGTTCGCCAAAGTTGGTTGTCCGTTCTGCACCCGTGCGAAAGAAATGCTGCAAGGACGCGGAATTGAATACGAAGAAATCGTTTTAGGACAAGATGCGACAACCCGTTCTCTACGGGCAATGACGGGAGCAATGACAGTACCTCAAGTCTTTATCGATGGAAGGCTTATCGGTGGTTCGGAAGCATTAGAAGCCTATTTGAGTACAAACTAAGTAAGTCAAAAATCCTGTAGGGGCGGGTTTGTTGCTCAAGGTCAGAGGAATTCTTCGTAACTTACCATCTAAACCCGCCCGTACAAAAGTCAAAATGTCTGTGGTTGATAGTAGCAAGCGATTCGATTGTACTGATTGCACTGATAGTACAAGTTAAATGCATGAACGCCTAGTACATAAAATCAGAAGTCAGAAGTCAAAAACTGTAGCAAGTGGTTGCACATGGAGAGAAGTTATCAACAGCGAACGATGAGTAGTGAGTAGCGAGTGGAAGAGATTGTATTTACGATCGTAATCTTCTGGTTCCTGACTCCCAGTTCCTAAGTTTTGACTTTTAACTTTCGACTTTTAACTTTCGACTTTTGACTTTCGACTTTTGACTTTCGACTTCTCTCCAATGACTGAGTCCTCATACTGCCCTAAACTGTCACAATCGCGATAGAAGACTGAGGAAAGGATAAACAAGAATGATTCCGTCTTGGTTAGCGATTGGAGGAATAACGTTTCTCGTCGCCTTCGGTGGCTTTTTCTTTAAGCCTCGCGATTTGAAATGGGCAGTTCAACTGGAACGCCCACATTGGTTAACTTTTGAGCCATTAATTCCAGTAATATGGATGGTGATTTTTACTTGTGGGGCAATTTCAGCTTATATTGTTTGGGAAGCAGAACCAGGTAGCCTCAAGACCTGGTTATTAATGGGCTTATACCTAGTTTTAGAATTAATTACCGTTGCTTATTTACCAGTGACGCTACAACTACGTAGTTTGGCGATCGGTACGTTTGTTGGTTTCTCAGGCGTACTCTTGAGCGTATTGTTGTTACTAGCTGTCTTGCAAATTTCTGGATGGGCAGCAGCTTTGCTCATACCTTATACAATTTGGAGTCCCATCGGCACGTTTACAACCTGGGAAATGATTCGCCTCAATCCTACAGAGCAGTGAACAGTTGTCAGTTGTCAGTTATCAGTTGTCAGCGATCGCGCACCGCACCAGATATCACTCGATTACCGCAACCAGCAACGAAGCAACTATCAACCAGCAATTGCTCGCTAATGACCAATGACTAATGACCAATGACAAATCATTATGATTAAATCTTGGATGGTAATCGGGGCTGTGACGCTGTTGGTGGCACTTGGTTCAAATTTCTTTACGCCAAGCGATCGCAAATGGTTTAAGCGCTTGCGTCGCCCTAACTGGTTGACGTTTGAAGCGTTAATTCCCGTGATTTGGACGGTCGTATTTATTTGCGGTGCTTGGTCGGCTTATATCGTGTGGGAAAATACGGGTAGTTGGTTGCTGATGGGGTTTTACTTGTTGGTAGAAATTCTCATCGTTTCCTACACGCCTGTGATGTTTAGGACGCGCAGCCTCAAAATTGGGACGATTATCGGTGGTACGGGGGCGATCGCTGGTCTATTATTAGCCTTAACTGTCCTCAGCGTTTCCCCTTGGGCGGCGGCTTTACTCCTACCGTATCTAATTTGGAGTCCGATTGGCACTTACACGACTTGGGAAATGGCAAAATTAAATCCCCAGGATGTCTAGCGATAAGTTATAGCTTGCTTCTATCCCTGTTCGCCTGTAAGTTGATACACTAAAAGCTCAACCATTACTTCGATCGCGGGTAAAATCAGCACATAATGTTACCTGAGGCAACCCCTTTCGGGAGTCGTTTATGCCGCAGGATAATCCAATTGCAATCGAATTTCGCGATGTCACGTTCATTCAGAACGGACAGGCGCTGGTATCAAATCTCAATTTCACCATCGGTCGAGGTGAAGTCTTAGTCCTATTAGGGCGTAGTGGTAGTGGCAAAACTACAACTATGAAGTTGATCAATCGCCTGTTCGTCCCTTCTCACGGTGAGATTCTGTTTGAAGGCATTCCTACAACCAAGTGGGATGAAATCAAATTACGCCGTCAGATGGGATACGTGATTCAGGAGACAGGTTTGTTTCCGCATTTCACGATCGAACGAAATGTGGGCTTAGTGCCAGCTTTAGAAAGTTGGAAACCCAAACAAATTAAGGCACGAGTTTACGAACTGTTAAACTTAGTTGGTTTGGAACCGGAGCAATTCGCTCATCGTTATCCCCGCGAACTTTCTGGAGGACAACGACAGCGTGTAGGAGTCGCTAGGGCGCTAGCTGCCGATCCGCCCGTGTTATTGATGGACGAACCTTTCGGCGCGCTCGATCCAGTCACTCGTCTAGAAATTCAACAGCAGTTTCGCCGCTTGCAACAGCACTTAGGCAAAACCGTAATTTTCGTAACGCACGATATTCAGGAAGCTTTTATTTTGGCTTCTCGAATTGGTCTCATGCAAGCAGGACGGATGCTGGTTTTAAGTACGCCAGAAGAGTTTTTAAAATCTCCCAAGCCAGAGGCGCGTGCTTTTATCAAAGGGCTACCACCGTTTGCTCAGATTTATAATTCTGGTGAGAAGAACGGAAAATGAACTTGAGTGAATTTTTTCTGGTGAAGTACGCGCCGGAGATTTTACAGGAAACTGCTACCCATATCCTCTTGGTAGGAATTTCAATTGGTGTTGCGACTTTGGTAGGTATTCCGCTAGGGATCTGCATCACCCGTAAACCCAGCTTGCGTCAGCCAATCTTGGGAATTGCCAACGTGTTGCAAACGATTCCCAGTTTGGCACTATTTGGATTTTTGATTTCCGTGCCGCTAATTGGCGGAATTGGGGCGCGGACGGCGATTATTGCTCTAACCCTCTATTCTCTCTTACCAATTATTCGCAATACCTATACAGGAATTATTAACGTCGATCCGGCAATTCGCGAGGCAGGAAAGGGGATGGGCATGACCGATCGCCAGTTACTCTTGCAAGTCGAGGTTCCGTTGGCGCTAGGGGTAATTTTAGCGGGAGTCAGGGTAGCTACGGTGATTGCTATTGGCGTTGCCACGATCGCAGCAGCAATTGGCGCTGGCGGCTTGGGCGTGTTTGTATTTCGGGGAATTGCAATGGTCAACAATCAGTTGATTCTGGCAGGGGCAGTTCCGGCGGCGGTGTTAGCAATTTTAGCAGATTGGGCGATCGCCACTTTGGAACGCCGTTTAACGCGCCGAGGTACTTGGGAGCAAAGGAGCAGAGGAGCAGAGGAGCAGGGCGGATTGGTACAGTCTTAACAGTTATTAGTTATCGTAGGGGAGGACAGTTGCGTGCGGGGGTATCCCCCGCACGCAACTGTCCGTGCGGGTTTTGACCAAAAATTTTCAGTTCTAGCAGTTAATTTATTTGCTAAACCCGCCCTTACAGGAATCAGAGAGCAGGGAACCTATGCTTGAAAGCATAGGATTGAAATGTAGATTTTACCCAACTAAACAGGTGACATAATTGCATCGCGAATTTGTTCGATATACTGATAAAAATTACCGCTGTTAAGCCGATAACTTAAAGGATGGGCAATTAATCTTGCCGTACTTTCAAATAATGTTTCAATCTCGATTAATCCATTTTCTTGTAGCGTTCTACCAGTAGAAACTAAGTCAACAATTGCCTCAGACATACCCGTAATTGGTCCTAATTCTACAGAACCGTATAAAGGAATAATTTCTACTGGTAGATCTAAATTTTCAAAATATTCGCGGGCGCAATTAACAAACTTAGAAGCAACTCTTCCGTGAGCTGGTAATTCTAAAGCCGAACGATAAGGACTAGAAGCTTTGACGGCTACAGAGAGCCGACAAGAACCAAATTTTAAATCAGCTAGATTGGCAACTTTCGGTTTTTTCTCGCGCAATACGTCATAGCCAACAATTCCTAATTGTGCCTGTCCGTATTCTACGTAAACGGGTACATCTTGCGCCCGTACTAATAAAGCTTTGGCAATATTATTCGAGTCTTGAATCTGTAATTGGCGATTGCTGGAATCGAGAAATGCACTAAAATCTAAACCAACTGATTGCAACAACCGGATACTATCTTTTAAAAGTGCGCCTTTGGGTAGTGCTACGGTAATCATAATTGGGGACGAGGGGAACGGGGGAGACAAGGGAGACAAGGAAGAAAAGATAGTATCTCTTGTCACAAAAAACTATTATGCCTTGAAAATAGGGCGATCGCGAACTTAATTGGGATTTATATGGCTTTAGGTTACAGGTTACACTCAAGCCAGTAGCATAGAAACTTCAGGAAAATGCTGCCAGATTGCAGCCAGTGTAAGAATAGAAATATCGCGTAATCTATCCGTGCAGCCAAGATTGATATGAAAATCTTGTTAGTTGACGATGAAGTTGAACTAACCGATCCCCTCAGTCGCCTCCTCAGCCGTGAAGGGTACGAGGTTGATGTGGCATATGATGGGAACAAAGGGAGCAATTTGGCTACTCAGAAGACTTATGACTTACTGATCCTCGATTGGATGCTCCCCCACCAATCGGGGTTAGATATTTGTCAGCAATTACGGCGCAGTGGTAAAAATACACCCGTTCTCTTTCTCACTGCTAAAGATACGATAGACGATCGCGTGCAAGGTTTAGATGCGGGTGCAGATGATTATATTGTTAAGCCTTTTGAGTTACGAGAATTACTTGCAAGAGTCCGCGCTTTGTTACGGCGGGGTGCTGTAGATTTAAATCTAGCTACAACTCAACGTTTACAAGTTGCAGATTTAGAATTAGATGTTGAAAATCGCTTAGCTTATCGTCAAGGACGCACGATTGAATTGTCAGAGAAAGAGACTAAGCTTTTAGAATTTTTTATGCGTCATGTTGGACAAGTGTTAACTCACGATCAAATTCACCAATATTTATGGACTGAAGAGGAACAACCAAGTAGTAATGTTTTAGCAGCTTTAATTCGGTTATTAAGACGCAAAATTGAAGCTAAAGGAGAAATAGTGTTAGTTCATACTGTTTATGGAAAAGGTTATCGGTTTGGGGATGGCAATGGGTAATTGGTAAATGGTAATAGAAAGTATCAAATGATTGGTGAACTCGCTCCTACAGATGCTATGCTCTCTTAATGCGATATTCTAATAAATATAAAATATTTCCATTTGTCTTTTTGTGTTCGTATTCTCTCACAACTTTTCCGCCCAATGTTTCTGGAATTTTGCGACTGGCAATGTTGGCGCGATCGACAGGATAAAGAAAATATTCATAATCTAAATTCTGCTCAGCCCAATTTTTGATACCTCTAATTGCTTCTAGCCCATACTTACGATCGTGGGCTGCTTTTTTTAACCAAATGCCAAATTCTGGGGTTTTGCCAAGCATACCATGAAGACCTGCACAGCCTAAGAATTCTTGCGAATCCTTTTTAAGATAACTAGTATTAGATCGCTACCCCCTTTTCTAAATCTACAATTGCTCTCCCAATAAATGTTTCAATTTCAGAGATTTCCTGGGGCGATCGCGAACACACATAAGTAGTAATTTCCTCAGTAAATTCTGAAAAGATTTCTTCTTTATACGCCATCGATATAGGTTTTAATCTAAGGCGATCCGTTGATATTTCTAGACTGAGCAAATTCATTTTTATGTCACGCAAAGACGCAAAGGCGCAAAGTGGCTTCTCGTTGAGTAGGTGCTAAGAAAACACAAAGAATACTCACCCCTCACTCCTCACTCCTCCAAAACAAAACCAGCGTCGCGAATCATGTCTAAATCCATTTGTGATGCTTGTCCTGGGGTAGTGAGATAGTCGCCAATGAAGATGGAGTTGGCAGGATATAATCCTAACGGTTGGAGCGATCGCAAATGCACTTCTCTACCTCCGGCAATCCGAATTTCTTGTGATGGTAGCAAGAATCGAAATAAGCATAATATTCGCAAACAGCGTTGCGGATTGAGTTGTTGTAATCCTGCGAGTGGTGTACCTGGTATTGGGATCAAAAAGTTAATTGGTACGCTCGTTACTTCCAATTGTCGCAGTGACAGAGCTAAATCGATGATATCGTCATCTGACTCGCCCATGCCCATTATTCCGCCCGAACAAGTCGTAATTCCAGCAGCTTTAACATTCTCCACCGTCGCCACGCGATCGCTAAATGTGTGAGTCGTACAAATTTGTTCGTGGTGCGACTCTGCTGTGTTGAGATTGTGGTTGACTCTATCGACTCCGGCTGCTGCTAAACGCTGCGTTTGTGACTCATTCAACAACCCCAAACAAGCACAAATTTTTAAATCGTAATTTGCCTTGACTTCTCGCACGGCTGCTAAAAATTTGGCAAAAGTTGTTTCATTAGGCGATCGCCCAGACAGTACCATGCAGAATGTACCTGCTTTTAAACTAGCCGCCTGTGCTGCGGCAGCTAAAATTTTTTCTTGTGCCATCAACGGATATTTCTCAATTTCTGCTGTCGAGATTTTTGACTGAGAACAGTAATGACAATCTTCAGGGCAAAGTCCACTTTGGGCATTGAGTAAAAAGTGCAGTCGAACGCGATTACCCCAATAATGTTTGCGAACTTTGTACGCAGCTGCTAGCTGTTCGAGTAACACTTCATTAGGGGCGCTGAGTACGGCTAAAGCTTCCTCACGGCTGAGGATATCTCCTGCTAAGGAGCGATCGGCAAGTTGATTCCAATCTGGTAAGGTAACGGTTGGTGGCATTGGTAGTTGGCACTTGTTGGTTGTTGCTAATTTTTTGACTTTTAACTTTTAACTTTTGACTTTTGACTCACTCATCCACAATCCGACGAATGACTTCGTATACAGATTCGAGTTGAGGTGGGGTAATGCAGTAGGGTGGCATGAGGTAGATGGTATTACCTAGAGGGCGCAAGAGGAAGCCTAATTCGAGAAAGCGCGATCGCAGTTTTGAGCCTGTGGCGTTTAAGTAGCTTTCGCTTTCAGCTTTCAGATCCAGGGCTGCTATTGTACCGCAGATACGGGTACGTTCGATTTTTGGGTGTCCGAGCAGCCATGTTTCCATGTAGCGACGGTGTAAGGCTTCCATTCCCCTAAATGCATCTGGATTTTGAGTTAATAATTTTAGGGAGGCGATGCCTGTGGCGCAAGCTAGGGGATTTCCTGTGTAAGAATGACTGTGGAAGAAGGTGCGATCAATGTCGTCGCTGTAAAAGGCTTGGTAAATCTCCTCTGTCGCTACAGTCACGGCTAAGGGTAAACAGCCACCTGATAACCCTTTAGATAAGCAAAGTATATCGGGACAAGTACTTGACTTTAAACAAGCAAATAATTCTCCCGTTCTGCCAAAGCCCGTCATGATCTCGTCATAGATTAGCAGCACTCCATACGTGCGGGCGAGTTGGGCGAGTTCTTGCAAAAAATGGGGACGACACAGGCGCATCCCTGCGGCTCCCTGTACTAATGGTTCGATAAATATGCCTGCATAGCTGTGCCGATTTTTTTGCAATAATTCTGTCAAATGTTCTAAAGCCTGTGCTTCGCGGCTGGCGATGTCGGGATCTTCGTCGAATGTGTTAGGAAAAGGTACGATATCCGTTGCAAACATTAGAGTTTTGAAAGTTTGCCACCAGGGAGAACTACTACCAACTGACATTGCTCCTACAGTGTCGCCGTGATAGCCGCCCTCAAAACTAATAAATTTGGTTCGTTGTTTTTCTCCTTGGTTGTACCAGTACTGGTATGCCATTTTGAGAGCAGCTTCGATCGCAGTGGAACCATTATCGGAGAAAAATACCCGTGTGAGAGATTTAGGTAGATGTGTCAACACTCCAGTGGCTAATTTTTCTGCTGGTTCGTGGGTAAACCCAGCAAAAATCACTTGTTCTAGTTGTTTTGCTTGTTGGTAAAGAGCCTCAGCTAGTACGGGGTGGCTGTGTCCGTGGATCGTCACCCACCAACTCGAAATACAATCAAGAATCTGCCTTCCATCCTCCAATTCCAACATCACCCCCTCTCCCCGTTTGACTTTTAAAGGAGGAGGAGCCGTTTTCATCTGGGTGAAAGGATGCCAAATTGGACTGTTACTCATAAGTAGGAGATGGGCGTGGGGTGTGTGGGAGGTTTGGGGTGTGGGGTGTGGGGTGTGGGGTGTGGGGTTGACTTGTAATTGCTCCCTGCTCCCCGCTCCCTGCTCTCTAATTTTCTGCTTGACTGCTGTTGAATGTTAAGCGAAACTGACAAATATTTACTGTGCGACTTAACTCTATTGCTAAATTTTGTTAACTTTTTCATCTATATAATTCGATGGATGAAACATTATGTAGCAGTAGGGATATTAAGATAGGGGATCGCGTCGCTCAAAGCAAGCTATCCTGCCCAAAAGCTGGATCTAAGTGTCAGATAACCTTAAAACCTGTTGTGTTGGCTAGAAGCATGGAAACCTTAGAATTTGTCATCTATCCCGATGGTCGCGTACAGGAAAAAGTCACGGGGATCGTCGGTTCCTCCTGTACTGAAGTTACGGCAGCGCTGGAAGCAGAACTAGGGCAAACCATTAGCCAGCAGCCAACATCAGAATATTTTAATCAAGTTAATACACAAGCTGATGTCTCAATCGCTCAAGCATCGTTTAGCGAATGGTAGCTTTTTTATTTAGTTATTTACCCTAGTTAATTTACGACGATCTAGAAACACTATGTCACACTTTAGCCAAATCAAAACTCAAATCCGCAATTTAACATCCTTGCAAGCAGCTCTCACCGATCTAGGAGTTGATTGGAAATCTGGATCTCGACAAGTCCGAGGCTATCAGGGACAAACGCGAAATGCCGAAGTGACAATCGAGCAGGATAACGGTTATGATGTAGGATTTAGCTGGAATGGTAAAGAGTACGAACTCGTCGCCGATATGCAATATTGGCAGCAGCCTTTATCAGTAGAAGGTTTCTTGCGCCAAGTGACGCAGCGTTATGCTTACCACACTGTAGTCAATGAGACGGCAAGACAAGGGTTTCAAGTCACCGAACAACAGAAAAACTCAGATGGCTCGATCAGACTGTTAGTACAGCGCTGGAGTGGCTAATGGACGATCTTGGCACATCGAATTATTCTGACTCGGAGCGATCGCACCTAGAACCCGAGTTAGGGGGAAATCTGCGTGATGCTGCCAATCGTTCTGGACTAGAGCCAGAATTGGGCGGTGTTACCCGGCAAAAGGGTGTATACGTTGACGAAATCACTTGTATTGGGTGCAAGCACTGCGCTCATGTCGCTCGCAACACCTTTTATATCGAACCAGATTACGGTCGCTCTCGTGTTGTCCGTCAAGATGGTGACGTAGAAGAACTGGTCCAAGAGGCGATCGATACTTGTCCAGTAGATTGCATTCACTGGGTCGATTACACTGAGTTAAAGCGGCTAGAACAAGACAGACAATATCAAGTCATTCCCCCAGTTGTAGGATATCCCGTAGATGGTGCTGTGGCTGCTGCCCAAAAGCGCCGTCGCAAACAACAGTTAACTCGTAAAAAAGCCAAGTATTGATCGATTCTCAATCATCCAAACAGGCGATCGCCTACTGAGGAGACTGTGCCATCCAGTCTCCTTGTTTTTTTTTCTAGTTTTTAGATTTATGCAGAGACGGATCGTCGAACGTCTCTACACTGATAACTGACAGCTGATTTAGTTTTGTTCCAGAAAAGATTGCACTTTCCCGTCAGCGCCGAGTATGACTCTAACTCTAGGTGTTTCGCCTTGGGGGTTAGCAGAGACAAAGGGTTCGCCGATTAAAGGTAAACCAGAACTCTCGATGTAGTTTCTAGCTGCTTTGCCTAAAGGTTCGATCCGCTGCACCGAGCCGTCTACATCTAGGACAATACTGTATTCTAACGGTTCGCTGAGTCCAGAGGGGGGCTGCCAACGCTGTTGGAAGTATTCTCTGACTTCATTAACTTGCGGCGTAGGGGCAAAAGCTGCTGCTTGTGGTGCTTGTCGTGACGGTTTAGCTGGCGGCTCCTCAACTGGCTTACCTTCCAAAGCCGCTCTAATCCTTTCTCTGGGTGTCAAGCCTTCTACTGATGGCGGCGGAGCTGGATTGCTGGGTGGTGCGGCAGGAACATCGATTGTGGGGGGAGTCTGAGCTGAGCGATCGGGAGTAGGAGGACTGGGAAGATTATTATTGGTGGTAATTCCTGGTAAGGTAGCTAAGCTATCTGGTTGCACGGCAGGCTTATTAGCTGGTTGGTTAGCCGATTGCTTGGGTGTTTGAGTAGAACCAGACGGTGCTTGAGCAATACCAGGTAAGGGGCTAGCTCCAGCGTTAGGTGGTACAGGTGGGGCAGTGGTTGTAAAGGGTGGCGTGGTTGGTGCGGTAGGCAGGGTAGTGTCTGATAGAGGTGAGGGAATCGTTGGCGAACTCCCCACACTTGGCGTATTTGGTAAATTCCCTAAAGTTGGGCTTGTCAAAGTTGGGCTTGTCGTCGGCGATGGGAGATCGCTTGTGGGTGGCACAGACGGTACAGCCTCTGGAGATAAAGTAGGCGAGGCAGAAGGCTGTTGTGGCGGACGACTAGCTGTTTGTGGCTCGTCAGAACGGTTGAGCAGATGTACCAGTCCTGCGGTTAAACCTACTCCTACCAGCAGTACGGCTGCTATCCCCGCCCAAGCTGTAGAAGGAGTCGTAGCAAAACGAGTTGGGCTATTAAAGTTAGTTGGGACAGCTAAAACGTCAGCAGCATATTCATCTAAAGCGTTTGCTAGATCGAATAGTTGCGTCATGCTCAAAGGAATGAATTGCCCCGTACTAGAAGTTGCTAAAGCTCCTAAAAATAAATTATGAGATAATCCTTCACCAGGTTGAATGTATATTCCTCCTGCTGGAGCTGGTGCAGGCGTGCTAGAGGAGTCTAATTCTGCCGGTAGGGTGGGTGTATTGGCAGCATCTTCTACCAGCAAAGCATTGAATCGTTCTGGCGATGAAGCGAGAACTCTCTGCACGTAGTTTTTGCCAACTTCATGCAATTCTACTAAAGAGTGGCGATCGCCCTGAATGCGAATCTGCTCCGCTTCTGGCAGTTGGGAGTCATGAAAGCGCACCTCGAACTGAATTGGTGCATTCACTGATTTAGCGCCCCGATCCAATCCTGACGTGCGCTCGGTAACCTGTAACGTACAAGAAGCTTGCGTATACTTTTTTATAATCGGTTCTGACAGAGACATAAGCGAAAATGAGGGAGTAGGGAGTAGGGAGTAGGGAGTAGGGAGTAGGGAGTAGGGAGTGAGGAGTGAGGAGTGAGGGGTGAGGGGACAAGGGAAACACAGATTACTGGTCACTGACAACTGATAACTGATAACTGGTCACTGATAACTAGCCACCAGCCACTTTCCCGACCCCCTAGTTATAATTGCGAACGATCGAGCAAGGTAAGCCATAAGTGCCGATGACCGACAGCACCGCTATAAAATAACAGATCGACTAAGAGCTTGAAGCCTAATTGACTCAGCCAATTGGTTGATAAATGTTCGGCATCTTCCATGCGCTCTTGGTAAAGATTGCTGAAACTATCGATGTAGTCGCCCAACACGCCGATTTTATGGGGAACTTCTCGATTGGCGATCGCCTGCTCTAACAACATGACGGCGCGGCGAATTTGAGTCTGATATTGTTTGGCTAGGTGACAAATAATTAAAACTAGCGATCGCGCTTCTTCTATATCTAATTTTTTCCTACCCCCGTCACCTTTACGTAAAGGATTTGATTGCCTCAAGCGCCATAATGCCACCCGATCGGGGATTTTTGTTGCCAAATTTAATTCTTCTGCTGCCGATAACATTGCCTCAGAACCAATACCTACTAAAGCTTCTAGCGCCAACAATATCAGATCGAGTTGAGCTTTGATATTGTTGAGCTGCACGGGTGCAGGCTCGGCGCGAGTGAGATCGTTCCACTTAGTACTTTGATTGGGAGATTGGGCGCTAGAGTGCATAGTCTTCAGCATAGGTGGTACGACTAAGATACACTGAGCTGTTACCCAATTTGAAACCGTGTTTCTTTGGTTTTGGCTTTTTTTCTCCAGCTAGCAACAAATTTGCCGCTCAAGCAGCTCAGGTTCTGAAATTTTGCTCAGTCAATTTTTACCACATCCTACACGTTGACGCTACCGCAAAAAAACTACTGTCACCCCAGAGCCACCATCCTCAGGAGCCGCAGCCTCGAAGCTACTTACCATAGAATGCTGTTGCAAAAAATTGTGAACTCCTTGCCGCAGTTTCCCCGTACCGTGACCGTGAATAATCCATATTGTTCCAGACGCTTCGGCGATCGCCTTATCTAGCACGATCTCCGCATCAGCCACTCGACTACCTCGAATATCGAATGTGTTTTGGGAAGTCCTGATTGTGGGGGAGTCGAGAGTCGGGAGTCGGGAGTCGGACTGTTTTTCTCCTCTGCTCCCCTGCCCCTCTGCTCCCCTGCTTCCTTGTCCCCCTTGTCTTCCTTGTCTTCCTTGTCCCCCGTGTCTTCCTTGTCCCTTCTCTTGAAAAGTTGCCTTTTTCCCATCTAGCGATTCAATGTCTTCTAGCTTGACAGTCATTTTCATCAGTCCGAAGCGGACGATTAATTCGCCGTCATCGTTGGGTTCGTTCAAAACTTCTGCGGTTTGCCCTAAACGGGGAATGCGAATGCGATTGCCTACTTGGGGGCGAAATTCGGTTTTGGGCTTGGGTGTCGGAGGAGTATGTTGTTGGGCAAGCCGATCGATCGCTACCGTCGCTTGCTGTGCGGCTTGAGCTGTAGGAGTTCCTTGCTGCAACTTGCGAATCACCTGAGCAATTTCCGCTTTAGCTTGGGCGATCGCCTGTTGAATTGCTTGTTCTTGAGAGGCACGTAATTCTCGTTCTCGCGCGTCTAGCTGAGCAGTCCGTTCCGAGAGTTGACGATACAATCGCTCTGTTTGTTGTAATAACTGTTGGGCTTGGGCGGCTTTCGTTTCTTGTTGTCGCCGTTGGGCTTCAAGTCCGGCAATAACCTGGTTCACATCTTCCGTTGCTTCTCCTACCTGATGTTTTGCTTGCTCGATCACCTCTGGTTTTAATCCCAAACGAGCAGCGATCGCTAAAGCATTCGAGCGACCTGGAATCCCCCACAACAAGCGATAAGTAGGCGATAAAGTTTCCTCATTAAATTCCACCGAGGCATTTTCAAACCGCTCGTCTTGATATTTCAACGCTTTCAATTCGCCAAAGTGAGTTGTCGCCATACTCAGCTCGGCATTGTCGGCAAGGTGACGCAAAAGGGCGATCGCCAAAGCACTGCCCTCGACTGGATCGGTTCCCGCACCTACTTCGTCTAGAAGAACGAGTGAGGAGTGAGGGGAATTTTGAATTTTAGATTTTGGATTTTGGATTTTGGACTGAACTTCTTCCTTGTCCTCCTTGTCCTCCTTGTCTCCCTTATCCCCCTCCGCTTCCTCAACTCCTGAGCTGCTCTTCTCCCCCTTATCCTCAAACTCCCCGACTCCTCGCTCCTCACTCCTCACCCCTCCAATGTCCTCAAACTCCCTGGCTCCTCGCTCCTCGCTCCTCACCCCTCCAATTGCCTCTAATATCCGACTAATCCGCCGAATGTGACCGGAGAAGGTAGAGAGACTCTGTTGTAATGACTGTTCGTCGCCAATATCTGCCAATACCATGTCAAACCAGGGAATTTCTACAGGTTCTTTGGCAGGAATAAATAACCCGACTTTTGCCATCAAAGCTGCTAAACCAAGAGTTTTCAGCGTTACCGTTTTCCCTCCGGTGTTGGGTCCGGTGATTGTAATGACGCGAATGTGGGGCTGAACGATAATATCTACAGGAATGACTGGCTGCCCTTGTTCGTGCTGGTTTTGCCATACGAGCAGGGGATGGCGCAATTGACGTAATGTTGTATTTTCCCCTTGGGAGCGATCGCAAAAGCGGGGTGGATTGGCTTGCAACCAGTAGCTATAACGAGCGCGGGCGCTGGCAAGATCTATTATCGTTACAACCGCTAGCAAATTCTCTAAATCTGGCTTGACGGCTGCGACTTGCTCAGTAAGTCGCCTGCGAATCGCCTCTTCTTCTGCTTGTTCTCTGGCAATGTATTGTCGCAGTTGATTGCCTAAAGCCACAATCGCGTTTGGCTCTACATACAAAGTTGCTCCACTCATGGATGCATCGTGGACGATACCGGGAATTGCGTCTTTTTGCGGTGCTTTGACGGGAATAACGAAGCGATCACCTCTTTGGGTGATAAGTTGTTCCTGTACGGCGTTGGCTTGGCGCTGCAAGATTCCTTGTAGGGTTTGGGTAATTCGTTGGCGCAATTGCCGCACGCGATCGCGAATCTCGGCTAATTTAAGGCTAGCGCGGTCTGCTACCTTACCCTGTTCGTCAATACAGTATAAAATATCCTGTTCTAACTCAGGATCGGTTTTGACAGTAGAGACTAATTCCTGTAAAACTGGCAAATCTTGCTGTTGGTCGATGCTGCGCCGTAACTGTCTCGTTCCGGTGAGAGTTGTGGCGATCGCGAGTAACTGCTCTGCGGTTAATATACCTTGTAACTCTGCTCGTTCTAAAGATTCGCCAATATCTTGAATTCCGGCAAACGACAACCCAGCACTCAGACGACTATCTAACTCGTAGACTTCTTTGGTTTGGTTCAACAATTCCTGACTTTTTGCCTGCGTGTCGGGAATGACCAAATTTCGAGCGGCGATCGCTCCTAGTTTAGTCGCCGTAAAAGTTGCCAAGTGCTGACACAAGCGCGACCATTCTAATAGTTCTAACGTTTCTGATTGAATCAAAGCTTGGTGTTTCAATTTTATTAAAAGGGAGCAGAGTAAGAGAGCTGAGGGAGCAGGGATTAGAGGACAGAATTTATGTTAAGTAATTATTTTGTCTCTGGTTTAAAACTGTTAGCTCGCAGAAATTCAAATAAAAGGCTTTTAGATATCAAATCTACGTTAAATTCAAGCCAAAGCTGAAAGCTATAGCTTTTTTGACTGGGTTCTGTGCGTGCGAGCGCGAATTTTTTCGCCTTAGCTTAGTGTTGAATGCATTCGAGCGAACAATACATTTTGACTTTAACGACACTCTGACTTTAATTCCATTGTAGTACGCTCTCAGTCAGTCTCAATCGTACTAAAGCCTGAATTTCCCTACCTATTTGTAGTACTATCCCTCTATTACTGAGCAGGGAGCAGGGGGAAGATAGCTTCAGGTGCTTCAGGTGCAGAGAGGCAGAGGGGCAGAGGAGAAAAAACAATCCAAAATCTAAAATCTAAAATCCAAAATTCCCCTCACTCCACACTCCACACTCCTCACTCCTCACTCACAAAAATCTCCCAACCTCTAACCAAACCCCTCGCGAATTTGGTACTCTAGCGAAATAGTTTGGGAACGGGTAAAGAAACGTGAATATTCAAATTGGACGTGGCAAAACCGCACGCCGCGCATACGGCATTGATGAAATTGCACTGGCTCCGGGGCAGCGCACTATAGACCCCAGTTTAGCGGATACCAGTTGGCAGATTGGCGCGATCGAGCGAGAAATTCCCATTATTGCAAGTGCGATGGATGGAGTTGTCGATGTGCAGATGGCTGTACTGCTTTCCCAGTTAGGAGCTTTGGGCGTACTCAACTTAGAAGGTATTCAAACTCGCTACGCCGACCCAGAGCCAATTTTACAACGGATTGCCTCAGTAGGAACTCATGAATTTGTCCCGCTGATGCAAGAATTGTATGCCGAACCAGTCAAACCAGAATTAATCGAGCAACGAATTGGGGAAATTAAGCAGCAGGGGGGTATTGCTGCTGTCAGCGCGACTCCTGCTGGTGCGAGTAAATATGGTAGTGCGGTGGCAAAGGCTGGCGCAGATTTATTTTTTATTCAAGCTACTGTTGTATCGACAGCTCACATAGCTCCATCTGAGTTGACCAACCTTGACTTGGCGAAATTTTGTCAAGAAATGCCCATGCCCGTCGTGTTGGGCAACTGCGTCACTTACGAAGTGACTTTAAGTTTAATGAAGGCAGGAGCAGCAGCAGTTTTAGTTGGGATTGGTCCTGGGGCGGCTTGTACTTCTCGCGGTGTTTTAGGTGTGGGCGTACCTCAAGCCACGGCGATCGCAGATTGTGCCGCAGCACGAGAAGATTACTATCAGGAAACTGGAAATTACATCCCGGTGATTGCCGATGGTGGCTTGATTACAGGTGGAGATATCTGTAAGTGTATCGCTTGCGGTGCAGACGGCGTGATGATCGGTTCTCCCTTTGCTAGAGCCGCCGAAGCACCAGGCAAAGGCTTTCACTGGGGTATGGCAACCCCTAGCCCCGTCCTGCCGCGTGGAACTCGAATTCGTGTCGGTACGACTGGTACTTGCGAACAAATTTTACGCGGACCCGCTCAACTCGACGACGGGACGCACAATTTCTTGGGCGCTTTAAAAACGAGCATGGGAACTTTGGGGGCAAAAGACATTCGCGAGATGCAACAAGTCGAAGTCGTGATTGCTCCTTCATTGCTCACCGAAGGCAAAGTCTATCAGAAGGCGCAGCAACTCGGTATGGGTAAGTAGATTGAAGTCGAAAGTTGTCTGACTGCCCCAATGAGTAGCTTTACTTAAACAAAATATCGACAACTTAAAACTTTCCATAATCTTGAGAAGAGTACTGGAAAAAATAAAACAGTCGCCTACAATAGAGGAAGCGGAGACGCATGTTTCCGTTCACTCCTCACACCACACTCCGCCCGGACTACTGTTCGGGCGGTTCCTTATGTATGGGAATTCACGTAGAGTAATCCTTACTTTTCACATCAACTACAATCGCACAGCGATCGCCATAGAGGATCTATCTAATTACATATACTCAGGAGGTAAAAATGCTTGGTTTTACTGTGATAAAATTTTCAGCAAAGTAAGCAACAATATAGCCAAGGATTTTCAGGCATGTCAGCAGCCGCGCAAGTTACAGATTCTTCTTTTAAGCAAGAAGTACTAGATAGTGAAATCCCAGTTTTAGTGGATTTTTGGGCGCCTTGGTGCGGTCCTTGCCGCATGGTCGCCCCTGTTGTCGATGAGATCGCGCAGCAGTACGACGGGCAAGTCAAGGTCGTCAAGCTCAACACCGACGAAAACCCCAACATTGCCAGTCAGTATGGTATCCGCAGTATCCCCACTCTGATGATTTTCAAAGGGGGTCAAAAAGTTGACATGGTAGTAGGTGCAGTACCAAAAACAACACTGTCGAATACTCTAGAAAAGTATTTGTAGAGCTGGGTTAGCACGAAAAAAAGACTTGCAAGCGCCTGAGGTTTTGGCTATATGGCGCTTTTTGGTCTATACATTCATCAGCGTAGTAATTCTGCTGATTGTAAGACGTGAAATTTTGCGTCTCTGTAATTTCCTCTCAACAGATGTCCCAAATCTCGCTAAAATAGAGTGCCGACCCGTGCAGCAGCACTCATGACTTCATCCCGTTCATTAGACACTATCGACACGCTTAGATCGGACTTAGCTACCCTGTTAGACCATCTGCCAGATTTGCAGCATCGGCAATTGATCCAGCAGGCGATCGCAACTATTATTCGGTTAGCACATAGCGAGATTGACCGTCTCGATTGGAAAATCTTAGCGGCTTCTCTGGCGGATATGGAGCGAGGGTTAGAATTATTTCATACCTATCGCCACGTTCGGAAGGTAACAATTTTTGGTTCGGCACGTACTCCGGTGGATAGTCCGGCGTATAAAATGGCAGCAGACTTCGCCCGTTGCGTCACTCAGTTAGGGTTTATGGTGATGACTGGTGGTGGTGGCGGAATCATGCAGGCAGGAAATGAGGGTGCGGGAAGGGAAAATTCTTTTGGGTTGAATATTCAACTACCATTCGAGCAAGAAGCAAATCCTTACATTGTTGGTGACGCGAAATTAATTCACTTCAAATATTTCTTTACCCGCAAGCTATTTTTACTCAGGGAAAGCGATGCAGTGGCGCTGTTTCCTGGCGGGTTTGGCACGCAGGACGAAGCATTTGAATGCATGACTTTGAGTCAAACTGGAAAGTTCGGTCCCGTTCCGATGGTACTCATTGACCACCCAGGGGGAGACTATTGGGAAGCTTGGAGCGAATATATCCAAGAGCATTTGATTCAAAAAGGTTTGGTTAGTCCTGAAGATCCCAGTCTTTATACGATTACAGATAACTTAGATGTTGCTTGTAACGCGATCACGCAATTTTATCGAGTTTATCACTCTAGCCGTTACGTGCGCGATTTATTGGTAATTCGGCTTGATGCAGAACTATCTGATGCTGAAGTTGAAGAGTTGAATGACAATTTCAGCGATATTTTGGTGAAAGGCAAGATTGAAAAAAGTGCCGCTTTACCTCAAGAAACTCAGGATGAAACTATAGATTTGCCCCGGATCGTGCTTTATTTTAATCAAAGAGACTTGGGGCGATTGTACCAGATGATTGCTAGGATAAATCAGATGGGACAACCTTCAGAAGAAACTGCTTCTCATCCAGAAAGAAAGTAAGGCAAGCAAGGCAACTATTCAGAAGTGCGATCGCTTCTTGCCCATTTTTGCCCCGATCGACATACACTGGTAGACGAACTGTCGGCACGGCTGTTATGAGGCGATCGCGGCATGGTGTTGCAAAAAGAATTCCAGCAATCGGAACAAGAATTCTGGCGTGGCGGCAGAAGGAGAAGCAATACTGATGCTCTTTGGTTCGGTATCGTTATCTCACTTCTCGTACACGTTATTTTTTTCCTCAGCTTCGATTATTGGATTCGCATTCTACCAAAGCCAAAACAGCAATCTCGCGCCGAACCAATTCCACTTGAGTTTGTCGAAGTCCCTCCCCAACCAAAACAACCACCCCCAGAAACTAAACGTCGGGCAGCAAACGATTCCGTTGCTGGTGGTAAAGCCAATCGCAGACGACCTCTAGCAACTCGACCGAATAACCAAACTGCGCCTAGAACCAGAACTTCCCGTACTACTCCGCCGCCCGCTCAACCCCGCCGCCAGCAGCCATCTAGCAGCCGCAGAGAGAGTCCAGAGCCACCAAAACCCCAAATCCAGCCTCCTCAAGCCCAACCTCCGATTGCCACTGCTCCCAATCGCTCCAAACCAGTTCCGAAGACTCCTAACCCAGAGCAAAAACCAGCAAATCGTCCTAGTACCGCAATCGAGCGATCGCCTGCTAGAACTACAGCCAGAACTCAGCCGCGATATTCAGGAGCAGCGAGCAAGTTAGGTGGTCCGCTCACGCTTTCCAGCCGCGACCTAGCAGCTAATCCCAACCGTTCTAATCGCGCTGCGCCAGGAATTGATGCTCGTCAGGATGTCGATATGGGTTCTTACTTGCAGCAACTTCAGCGACAAGTCAGGCAGCAGTGGATACCAGGGATGACGCAGAATTCTCGTTCTACTGTCGTGTTTTTCACAGTCACGCGATCGGGTCAAGTCACCAACCTACGGATCGTTCGACCTTCTGGCTCCAACACTACCGACACCGCCGCCATCAGTGCGATTAGACGCGCCGCACCCTTCGCACCTTTACCCTCTAGATTTGCCTACAATTCCCTCAAAATTAGTTTTACATTTAATATCAACGTCTCTGGTGGTTTAGATCTATGGGTTAGATAATCAGTTATCAGTAAAGAAAGGGAGTCGGGAGTCGGAGAAGACACCATTACCTACTGCTCGCTACCCAATGACCAATGACTATTGACTATTGACAAATTAAGGAGGAGTGATGCTCGATTTAACAAAGCTAGCAGTTGGAGGAGTTTGCTTTGTCTTAGCATTTATCCTAGCGAGTCTAGTCGAATACTGGTTGCATCGTTTGATGCACGTTTCGCCTCGCATTGGTGAAAGACATCGCGATCACCACCGCCGGAATGAGGGACAAGGTGTAGTATGGGAATTTCGGGATTACGTTCAGGGTAGCTGCATTGCTATGTTTGCAATGTTCTTTGTCTCCCTCGAAGCTGGGATAGGTTGGTTTCTAGGCAGTTTAGCTTATGCTGCTTTTTCTGCTTATGCCCACCAGTTACAGCACGAAAATCCAACCAAGTGCTTTTGGATGCAAATGCCTGTGCATTATGTCCATCACAAATACGGTATGTGGCATCACAATTTTGGTTTAGCTGTAGATTGGTGGGATCGGGTGTTTGGCACTTACAAACCCGTAGAATGGCTCACGGAAGAAGAAACTAGTCAACCAGAACGCAGCTATTTACAACTACGCTGGTGGTGATATGACGATGTAAAACTTTATGCGCATAGTTAAGAGTGGCGCAGGTTGGCGAATTGGATTCGATCCAGAGGCAAGGGAATTTAAAGGTTTAGTAGGTGCTGAGGACTGGGCGATCGAACTGACGCAGGCAGAATTACAAGATTTTTGCCGATTGTCAGTACAGCTATCAACGACTATGAGCCAAATGGAGCGCGAATTGATGGATGAGGAAGCGATCGCCTGTGAGGCCGAAAGTAATTTCCTCTGGATGGAAATAGAAGGCTATCCCCACGCTTATAGCTTGCGACTGATTCTAAATACAGGTAGGCGAGTTGAGGTGAGTTGGGTAGCGGATGCAGTTCCCGATCTCATCCGAGCGGCTCAAATGCTGTTTGTTTTTTAAATAGCGCGATCGCAATTTCTTATGCTATGATATCTAAGCTGTGAAACGGGGCGTAGCGCAGCTTGGTAGCGCGCCACTTTGGGGTTTCGACTGTCACAAGCAACACAAGGATTTCAAGAGTTAATTGCCAATACCTGCTGAGCTTTGAGTATGCGTTTTAAGTACGCTCCTACTCAAGAATTTGTGATTAAACTTCATTTAACCTGGCGTATTCGCCGTGATACTTCAAAGCTGCTTGATTGTAGGCTAGGGCTGCTTCTTCAACAACACGGTAGTAACCTAAAAAGTGCTTTCTGCCGTCGTGCTTAATCCAGGCTCCGTACTTACCCACAGCTTTATCGAAACTTACTCCTTTAAATCCGCTGGTATTATTCCTTGGCTGATTCGTGTTGAAGCGGTTTTGTTGACTGGTAGCAACTCTAAGATTGACTAATCGGTTGTCAGTTTTAACGCCGTTGATGTGGTCAACCTGCAAGCCTCCAATGCGGATATTGTAGAAACTCTCTAATACCCAGCGGTGCATACAGATTTTGTGAATCCCTCTTTTACCACCGTAGTCCACATAGCTTATATCGCTCACGGCATAGCCTTTGTTATAGTGCCACTTCCAGCGATTGACTGCTTCAAAAACCTCATCGTCAACAATAGCCATCTGCCCCTGCGTCAAATCAACAGTTTTCATTCTTTTGCTAGTTTGTTGAGTTCGGTGGCTACATCCATAACAGCAGTACCCCAAGCAAGGTCTTCCTGACTTAGCAGGTAGGCAGCAGCATTGTGCAACTCGATACATCTCAACATTCCCCAGCGTTGTATCGACTCATCTCCCAGGCGCATAAAGAGTTTTGCATCGTGGGCGATTGCTGCATCGGTGTAGTGCTTGAGCCAGATTTTTTGTTCTTGGTTGAATCCGTAGGCTGCGATAAATGCAGCTTGGATTTTTGGGTTGAGCTTAAACTTGTTGTCCATACGCCTCCTTAAGCTGCTAATACTTCGATTAATTGTGATTTGGTCATGTTGCCGTAGCCGTGGATGTGTTTCTTGCTAGCCAATTTTTTAAGCTGCCGTATGTTGCGTTTCATCAATTCATTTACGGCTGGTAGCGTGCAACACCAACCAATCCAGCTCGTGTCTGGCTCTACCACGTCCCAACCCTTGGGATGTCTCTTTTCAGTGGGATAGAACAGCCAGCAATAAAAGCTGAAGACTACGACGAATAGAAATACAGCAAACATTCAATTCCTGTGAGGCAGAGTGTTTATCTCTTCCCTGTCCTCTTAATCTATATATTATACAACGGTGTGGGGTACAGCTATAGGTTGTAACAATCCTTAGCTAATAGTATGCTACACACTGATGTAGTATATTGGGAATATAGGTAGACAGCCGATTATGCCGATGTTAAACACCCTGAAAGAATTTATAGAGTCCAGACCTGGGCTGACGGCTTATCAGGTTCATAAACTGACACGTCTACCACAGAATACGATTTACCGACTGGTCAATGACCCGAAGGTTATTCCTTCAGGCGCGGTTATGGATGCCTTCTTCAATGCATTCCCTGACGCAACACCTAACGACCTGCTACGGCACGTCAAAGACAATGCTAGTTAACACCGCCGCGCTCCTCAAAGACCTACTGGCATTGCTGCCTGATGTCTTGCCCAGCGTATCTATTGACGAGCTGGAGGATTTGCCGCGCTCCTCTACCTTATACCTGTGGAGAAAAGACGATGAGGTTTTATACGTTGGCTTAACCAGCGATATGCATTACCGCTGGAACAACAAGAATCCCCACAAACTCAATCAGCTCCGTGATAAAGGAGCCGAATGCGTATCCTGGTTAACCCTGAAGAATGCTGCATCTTTTGAATCCATAGACGAGAATGCCAAGATTCTAGAAGCAACATTAATCCAACTCTATACGCCACAGCTCAACGTCGAATGGAACCCGAACAAGCAATTCCTCTGGAAGGACAAGAAAAGACCCACCCGCAAGCTGCGGTAGCGGTCAATGATACACATCATGGCAACCGCTCCAGTGTGAGTGCAATGCCTCGTAAGGTGCGAGACTTAACCGGACAGCGATTCGGAAGGTGGATGGTGTTGCAATTTTACGATGGTACGCGGCAAACCAATATGAGACAAGCGGTATGGATGTGTCGCTGTGATTGCGGCACGGTCAAACCCGTCAAATCTCAGTCGCTCACCAGAGGCGTTAGCAAATCTTGTGGCTGCGGTCGCGTCAAACATGATTATCTTAGAAGCGGTCGCGACTGTGGCAGGGGCAACAGCGGCAATGTTACACCTCGCAAGGATAAACCTGTCGAGCTTATCCAGAGAGCCACCACAGCCCTTGTAGACGAGCAGCAGGGCTATGCTTGGAGAACCGATAGAGCGGTCGCACATAGATTAACCAATGACCGCGACCCCAAACCTGCCACCTCTATGCGTACCGAGAGGCTGGAGCAATACCCCGATGGATTGTGGAAATATCCCGGCTACAGCTCTACTTTCACGCCGATACACGATTCGCGAATCCCTTCCGGCTACGTCCCTAACTTCATCAAGCTACACAAACACACGCGCTAGAGCGGTCGAATAAAGATTAATCAATGACCGCGACCACAGCAGAGGTTGTGTATGAAATACAAAGTTAAGTCTATCTATCTCAGCGAAGACATGCTCAAAGACTTAGAGAGCATTGCTGAGAGAGAAGAAAGACCGCTTACTCAAGTCGTGCGCTTTGCAATCCAAAACTACATACGCAACTACAACCAGCAATAGGAGAGACACAATGAAAGTACATAACCAAACGTTAGAAGGAACAGTCGAAGAACTACGAGCTTATCAAGTAGCAGAGTTGATGATTCACGAGCCACCTAAGCTAGAGCCAGCAGTCAACAATAAAGTCAAGTTCATGCTAGATGAGAATGGTAGGTTTCTAAACTCAGATGGTGTAGGAGACCCAGAACATCTAGCACCAGTGAGCGCCATGATATTCATAGCCATCCGTGAGTATGTGAAGTCCACTGGATTAAGTGAGTTCAATCCAGTAGAAATCACTCGCTTCATGAGAGAAAGAAATCCTCACCTACCAAGACGCTTCCAAGCTGCCTCATATTTCAGTTCAACACTATGCGGTAAAGGATTTACTGAGTTCTTGCGTAAGGATGGGAAACATAGTGTGTACAAGCTTACCAATAAAGGACTGAAGGCAGATGTCAAAGACTTCTAAACATGTAGAGGTAGAGATTATACCTGATGGTGTACCTATTAGTGCTGATGTACTACAAACAAGGCTTGAGATTGTACCTACTCAAAGAATAGTCAAAGACTATACTGGTGGGGAAATACAAACTCTTAACTCTGCTATTGCCAAGCTTGATTACGCACGTACCTTAATCTCTGATGCTCTAAGCATAGATGAAGCACTCGAAGCTGAGTCGATAGCAAATGCAGTCATTGATTTCAAACGTCAACTACACCTGACTGATGAGATTGTGCATGAAGCAGAGAAGATACGGTCACTAGCTCAGCTTAAGTTTGGTGAGCATCTGTTGGATATGCCTAAGAATCATGGTGGTAGACCTGAACAAGAAACTTCTACCAACGAGGAAGTGGTAAAACATGATGTGCCTACTTATGATGAGCTAGGTATTGATTACAAGACAGCAGCAGCAGCACAGCAGCTAGCACAGATTGAAAGAGATAATCCTGGTACTGTTGTCAAGTTCATTGAGGATAACAAAGTGAAACTACCTGCTAGTGTTCGTAATCTTGTCGAGAAGGTAAAGAAAGAATTACCTGATGTTGCTAAACGCAGAGATGATGGTGTTAGGTATGATGTGACAGTCAAGTCTGAACTTGCATCTCGCGCTGAGAAATGTAGAGTCGAGGTAGGATTTACGAAAGCTGAGCTAATCACTGACGCTCTCCAATTCTACTTGGATAACGAAGGTTACTAACATAGTGTGTTGGGACTCTTGGCTTAGCTAGGAGTCCCGTACGCCGAGGCATAGCACAAATATATTTTGGGGGTACATATGGAAGAGGAAAACTGGTTTCAATTGCTCGATGACCTAGACCACGCAGACTATACTAGCTGTGATAAATGCTGGCAGGTGTATCTATCTGATGAGCTGTACCAGAAGCTACACCATTACTTATCCAATGACCTTTGCGATAGGAGGTTAATCGATGAATGCGAATGACACAATACAGATAGCTGTGAGACACGCTAAGCCAGACCACGTACCTGATGCATATGCCAAGGCTATCGAGGAGAGTTGTGTCAGGGAGCTATTCGATAAGGCTAAAAAATTATTCACTAGTTCACAAAATCCTCACAAAATCCTCACAATTGACCTGTACCATGTGGGTAGGTTTGGACGTGAAGTAACCTGCTCCATAAGCAAGAATCCACGAACAGCAAGCGGAGTCAATCAGAGATACCCGCAGCCCCACACCAAGGGGCGGAGGGGTAGGGGACGAAGCGTAAAGCTGGAGTGGATTCGAGATAATCAAGCTGAAATCAAAATCAAAGATATAAATCATTGATAATCACGACCATCAAAGCTTTTTTACACAACTCAGTATTGTACGAGTATTGCTTCCGGCTTTACTGCGTTCCTCGTTCAGCCTTCAGCAGTTACATGGATGAAGTATTAACGAAGAAAGTTGAATGGTATGTGTAAGTATTTAAACTAGCCAAAAAATTATTCTACATATTTAGTTTTAGTGCCTGCATACAGCATTATTTCCTATTAGCTAATACCAAATAAAAATCCTCTTGGTTTTGGCTGCAAGAGGACTAGTGTTATAAGGACGTATTGAGGTGACGCTACTAAAAAGAGATAACTATAAAGATTAAAATATAGGTGGAAGCTACTCCTATTCTAGCAAAATATCATGTCAGAAATTCAAATCCGAGCGCACCAGCTACAGCAGTTTCCAGAAAAGGGAGATGTGTTTGTAGACCCCACTACACCACCAGCAATGACAGTCAAGAGATACAGAATTAAGGGTACTGGCTTCATTGTGAATCAGCTACCCCCTGGCGCTCGAATGGAAGACTTGGAAGAGATTTAAAAATGTATCTTCGGCTTATTTTCCTGTGGTTTAGAGTTGCCTGTATCGCTCTCAAATTTGAGGTTAAGGTTAGAAGTACCGTTACTATTAGCCCAACTCCAATTCGTTTTTGGGTCACGCTTGAAATCTGGGAATTGCAACTCATGTCGCTTGGGTGTGTCGCCGTTGCTAGAACTTTTAGCCATTGTTTTACTCCTATAGTTGATATCTCTATTTTCTCTCAACCCAACGTCACGATGAACTGATAATTCGCGAAGGCAGAAGCGGCACTTTCCAGCACCCTCACCACACCACCTTGGTGCATGTCAAAACGGTACAAAGTGTTAACTGGCAGCAGAAATCCGTTAGTGCCTGATGGGGTGCTACCGTCTAGCGTGACACGGCATGGTTGTCCCTCGAAGCTAATCAATATGCCAGTAGCGGTTGATGGTAGTGTAATCGTTTGAGCCGAGGTCAGCGCCACCCTGGTCATCGCTCCCACTACTCTAAAAGACTCGTTGGTCTTGAATGCGTTGCTCGTCATCTCTCACTTCCCGAATTCAATTAAATTTCTAGCAATCAATGCATCCACCAGCCCTGATAGTTCCTTGTAGTCTTGGTCATTCAGGGCAGCAATGACGCTCATTGGAACCGTGGAGCCATTCTTCAAGGAATCCTTGAGCTTTTGGATTAGGATTGCCTTGTCTGCTGCTGCCAGTACCTCAGCAGTGGGCTTGTTATAGTTCTCGTGCCGCTCTACCCGCTTGTGGTGCGGCAGTCCTTGTGAATTAATGCCTCGTTTCATAGCAACTCATAAATTTGTGCAAGGGTTCTAGACTCAAGACTCCGTACTAAGCATTCCTGTCCACCATACCCTTCGCGTACCAGTGGTAAATGCGGTCTGCCTGCTTCTCGTACTGCTGCGGTGTTAAGCTATCTACCCACGACTGTTTCAACATACCTCTAGTAGTCAGAGCGGTATTAGTGAATTTAGATGTGTTGTACATTTCGGGCTTTTTCTTCTGACGCTGCTGTTGTTTTGAGCTAGCTCGCTGCGTCTGTACCTGTTGCTGCTTGCGGTAGGATACGCGCTGATGCAATGCCCAGATTCCAGCAGGGTTATCGTATGGCTCCCGCTCCAGCGGTGACAGCGATTCAAATTCTGAGATGGCATCGTTCAAGATTTGCGACCACTCAGCGTCATTGGCTTGTGAGAAATAGGTGCGCCTGATGTGGTTTACATCGTCGAGAGCTGCAACAGAATCATAATCGCCAGCAGAATCAGGATTGCCACCAACAGTTGAATCAGGAGCGTAGCCAGTATCGTCATCATCAGTATTCGGTATTTGTTTTTGGGATGATGCGCTCGATATTGCCGCAGGGAGCGATGCTTTGCCCGTGAAAGATGTCTCAATTAGGGCGAGGTCTTCAGCCGTTAGTTTGTGGTGGTAGACGTAAGCCCGTGCCGTGTCTTCATCCAAGCCCCACATCTCAGAAGCCAATTGGAGTTGTTGGGGTGAGAGTTGCACTTGCTCGTAGGCATCGTCATCGCTATCTAGATACTGCTGAAACGATGGATTCTCCCAGCCGTATTCGAGATGAGCTGCAATCAGCCGCGCATTCTGCCCCTGTACTTGTTCCGCTTGCTCCTGCGGCTGCTCTGCTTTATGCTTCTCGACTAGATAATTTTCAGAAACGACTTCTTGCTGGGAGCGCATATCTACAGGCTTAGCCTCATTCCGCCGTGGCTGGATGTTCATCCACATCTCTTGCTCGTAGAAGCTGGAGGGTGTAGCGTCTTTGACCTGCTGCTCGTATGTGTAGGTGGTGGGATTGGTAAGCTCGGCAGTAAGCTCTGTACCCAATTCAATTCCATATTTTTCCGCCGCACTAGCGGCTGTCTGCATAGACTGTGTTATCGATTGCTCCTGGCTCATGCTGGCTCCTGTGGGTGATTCTTGGCGATGCGCTTGCTAATAGATTTAACCGTCTGCTCCTGCAACCGCTCCTCACGCTCGGTGAATCGCTTGAGCCTGTCAGCATTAGTGTTGGTGGGAGCGATATAAATCTTGTCGAATGCCCTATCCACTGCCTGATGAATGCCGTCATCTACAGTGAGTTGGAAATATTCACATAATCTGAAAAGCTCGTTCCATAACCGTGTTGGGAGCATGAAGGTGCTGCACTGCTTGGTCACAGTCCCAGCTATCATTCCCTCTACCACATTCAGCATTCGCTTGATAGGGATGTACTTGCGGATGACAGTCGTTTCAGTGGTAACGTAATGCTCTACGCGACCACCAACCTGCTTGAGATTCATAGTCAGGCATTTCTTGAGCGGTACTTTCTTGGTCATCTTGTACCAGGACTCTTTGCTCTTCGGCTCTTCCGTGCGCACCACGTCGCGAGCATCGTTTATCAAATCGAGGATGGCTTGAGAGAGGAATATGTCGATATCTTTTTGTTTGGCAACTTCCTTAAACACTGACTCAGGCAAGCAATAGCGTTGGCTGATTGTCTTACTCTCTGCAAAATCCTCTAATTTCGAGAATGGTACAGGCTCAGGTGGTGGCGGTTGCATCATGGCGCGCTCTGATAGGGGCTTGATTTTAGGCATTATCTATCTCCTTCTAAATTTTTTATGCTAGCCTCTGTTGGCAAGACTCTATCACTAACGATACGAACGTTACCGCCGAATGTCTGGCGCTTAATCTCACAAGCCTGATAACCTTCAGCAGTGGTGAATTGGGTATCGAACTTGGCTAGCTGCTGCGGCGATAATCCCGCTTTGTTATACAAGCGTTTGCCAACCTGTAGATATAAATGCTGCTGAGATTCTGGAATGTCTTCCCACTGTATGGTGTCAGTCCTACCCATCGGCTTGACACGGCTGCGAGTTATGCTGGCATCTCCAGCGCTCCCTCCTTTATTCTTGGACATCACTAGCGCCTCCAGGGATTAAGCCGAAATGCTTCATGATATCGAGAAACTGTTCTTTGGGCATACCCTTCAGCATCTTGGTAAACTCTGCCATTCGAGTTGATTCGCCGAATTCTCTAGCCACTTGCTGCTGTTGTAGCTGCTGCCGCGCTGCCACTCTCTCAGCCTGTTGCCGCTTGTAGTTACGCATTTGCGCAACCAGTGATAATCCCTGCTGTGCCTGCATTACCACGATTACCCTTGCATTATCATTACCTACAACCTTGATAATCTAAACATCATGCTGTTCGTCCCCGCAGCTTTCGTGGCGTAACGGGGGGATGCGCTGCTGGGACTCCTATATTGCATTGACACTAACAAATTTTGTGCTGCGCCCACCTTGCTACGTTTGAAGTAGCGCGGTGTGCTAGACGCATAGCTAGGGACAATTCTTAGACTGAGAAATGTCCCAGGTCTCGACTTGAGTATTGTATGACTCCCGCCCTCTCTCTCGGCTTCGCCTCTCGTTCGGTTGGGTACGGGATGTACTTGTCCGCGCCATTATTGAATATCATCTAATCATAGATAATCAGCATTACCAGGTCGTGTCAAGAGTATTAATACTCACAAGTGTGGACAGTTCTCACGATAGAGGTGTGGAATCTCAGTATTAGCTAAACCTTCAGCAGGAGGAATTATCAATGCCTTTTGCTGTGATAAATTCACGTTGGCAAACGCCGCTCCCTACTAAGGAGAATATAACAACTCCAGTCGATGTTTACGGATACTACGGTAGGTGGATGCTAATTACACGCTACCGCTTGGGTGATGCTATTCTTCTTGCCCGTAGAGCTAAGTCGTTAAATTTGTTTGTGTTTCCGCAGGATGTTGACCCTAGAGACGGTCGCCTGTGAGTTGTCCCACATTAAGGCTGGTTGTTGAGACTCCCATATGCACCACAGTGAGAATTTATCTGCTACGGAGAGGACAATGTAACAGTTTTTTAAGTATCATAGAGTGTATGCCATAAGACGTATCACTTAAGATAGAGCTTAGGAGCTATATCTACACTTAGCAGCTATAAATGTTAGGAGGCTTCATTCGGCGTGGTGAGTCGTGTTGACAATTCTCAACGGGGATTAATTCTGGCAGTTGAAGATGGTGCGGACAACTTAGAATTGATTATCCAGGTTTTGGAGTTGATAGGCTTTCCATTCATCACCGCTAATGATGGTCGGACTGCTATCGCTATGGCACAGCAACACCAACCAGACTTGATTTTGTTGGATATGGTGCTACCTGATATGAATGGTTTAGAGGTTGCTCAGCATCTCAAGCAAGATTGTCGGACAGCAGAAATACCAATCGTCGCCGTGACTGCTATGGTCGCAGAAGAAGAGAAAGGACAGTATTTATTAGCAGGTTGTATTGACTTCGTTGCAAAACCCTACGATATTGAATTTCTGGAAACAGTTATTAAGCGTTATGTTTCCTAGACACAGAGTACTAACCGTTTCACAATCGCTTTTGAATCTCCAAGAGTGTCACAATAGTGACCAATACAACATTCGTGCTATAACTTTCGGTAGAAGCCAGTCGTTGCAAGATTTAGGTACTCTCGTGCTATAAATCATTATCGTATTTGTCATGCACGAAGCTACAATCTCTACCCACGCACTGGAGCAACATACCCTGAAATTACAAGAGCATGGACTCGAAGTAGAACAATGGGGTAGGAAATTGCAAGAACGTAGCGACCAATTAGCATTGGAACACGGGCAACTGATTAAGGAATGCGGTCAGGTGATTCGGCAAAAAGCAGAAGCAGCACTTGTCTACACCCAAGTAGCGATAGAACAGGAGGACTATTCTCCGGCTTTGATGAATCTGATTGCAGAAACACAATCGGAAGCAAGAGTTGCATATTTACAAGCGATTACCATTTTCGCGCAGATGATGCAAAAAAGAATCAAGCTAGTCGGGAAGCATCTCTAGCATCGCTGTCACTTCCTCTACCCAAAGGATAGTAATCTCAAAAGGGTGTTCCCGCTGCAAAACTTCCCTGACACTAGATTTCGATTTATAACGATAGGCATCGGTATAACTCTTAGTCCAATAGCCGTCACGTCCACCAGTCCAATAAACTTCGATTCCGTCAGCTTCAGTGCAGACAATGTAGTACTTCATAAGGTGATGCCAAAGTTAGCACCTGTAAAATTTACGACTGCGTTGCCGAGTGCGTCAGGAGTCGTTCAAATTAAAGCAAACCTATCCTCACCTCCACGTACTGTTTTGGCTTCAGGCAAGCGGTATTTTTCAACACACATATAACTATTTAACGATTAATAAAAATAAGCTTTGCGCCTCTGCTGCATAAGTTTCACTTACTAAGCAGATAATTTGCTGAGGAAGAGCGCAAAAAAGATGTCCCACCCCCAACGCCGCACTAAACTAGAGCCGCATGACCTGCTGTCCCCATATCCGCTGCTTGTTGGCATCGAGCAGGGCATCTCACCTAACCAACTTGCCATCTTCATTCAGCTTGACTACTGCGTACCAGTCTGGATGTCCTTCCACCTTGCCTACACCAATAAGCAAATCGGGCTTTAGTTGATAGCTACCAAGCGACACCCAGTAATCTGCTGGTACTGTCATAAATGGGTCTTGAGTCGTACTAATCAGCAATCTGGAAATAGGAAATGCTTCCTCCAAGCAGAAGAATAGCGTTACTGCTTGCCCTATCATCTCCTGTGCTGATTTAGAGCTAGGCATCTGAATCATGAAATGCATTCCTGATTCTGTCTCATGGACGAAGAAATTTCCCGCATACATGGCAGCACCAAGCAGAGAGATAAGGTGAAAGTTGCCTTGCGCCGTCAAAAACTTGAATACCTTGTTTAACCCTACATTGTTCAGGTGCTTTAGTGGTACGACTGGCAGTGATGCTTCCATTGGGTTTTTACGTTCTTACCTGCTGCTTGACTATGATTGTATCCTCGATTGGAATATAGGGATTGCCACTGATAAACTTGGCTTCACTTCCATCCGGTCTTAGGCATTTTATGTATTTGTGGGGTGAATAAAAGTCAAGCTCTCCCAAAAGTGTTGGTAGAGGACTAAAGCTTTTGACAAGTAAATCTTCTCCTTTACCATCTAGCTCGCCTGACCCTACATATTGAATTAAATCTCCACATCTAGGCTTGGTTCCTTGAGGAGCTAGTGGAGTTTTTTGCGGGACAGAGACACTCCCCCCCTCCATATTCTCCATGTTGTCACATAATTTGCCTGAAATGCCTGCCTGGTCTACGTTTCCATTATGTGACACGGGGTCACAGTTTTCTCGTGTAGCAATAGACACATCTGTGACATCCAAAACGCTGTCACGCTTTTGTAATGGTTGCTGTGTATAGGTTTGAGTTAAATTATGTGACATCTCTAGATAGTACGAATGGGGGAGGTAATACAACCTGGAAGATAATTTCTTAGGGTTGGGTTTCGCGTTTATTTCTTTTCGTTCCGCCATTCGTCCTAGCGCCTGCCGCATGGTATCGTGTTCTTCCTTTTCGGTGATTCCAAGCAGTTCTTTTAATTCCATCCCTGATTATTGAACGACAATTAAATAGACCGAGTGACGACAACTAACTTGACTGCTACACCAAGTTGACGAGACGACAATTATCTTCAGCAACCGCTGCCAAAACAAAAGACACTAGGCAATGTCAATTAACGCCAATTAATGGACTGCCTAGTGTCGGGAAAACGAATTAATTTCAAACAGGTTCAAATATACATGAAAGCGAGAGAATCTGGCTGCACGCAGGAAACAGCAGCAGCAAAGGGAGGATTTTCGAAGCGTACAGGTAGACGCATTGATGCGGGAGCTCATCAACCGCAACGCGGACGACCCCATGACTGGCGTACCCGCAAAGACCCATTGGCTGAGGTATGGGACAGCGAACTAGTTCCGCTATTACAAAAACAACCGCAATTGCAAGCGATAACGTTGTTCGAGTACCTGCAGCAGAAGTATCCAGGCAAGTATGGGCAGTCTATCGTGCGGACGCTGCAACGACGAGTCCAGCAATGGAAAGCGACCAGTGGACCAGCGCAGTCAGTGATGTTTGAGTTAGAGCATCAACCAGGCGTAATGGGCTTGTCGGACTTCACCAAGCTCAAGCAGGTGCAAGTCACGATTGGCGGTCAACCCTTCGAGCATCTACTGTATCATTATCGACTTGCCTATAGTGGATGGCAGTACGTGCAAGTCATTCAAGGTGGCGAGAGTTTTGTTGCTCTGGCTGAAGGTTTGCAGAATGCCTTGGCAGCAAGCGGGGGTTGTCCACAAGAACATCGCAGCGATAGTCTTAGTGCCGCCTACCGTAACCTGGGTAAACGCACCGATGAAGATTTGACGCAAATGTATCAACGGCTATGCCAGCACTATAATTTGCGTCCCTCACGAAATAATCGCGGACTAGCCCATGAAAATGGTTCGATTGAGTCACCCCACGGCTATTTCAAACGACGGCTGCATCAAGCCCTATTGCTGCGCGGCTCGTGTGATTTTGATAGTGTTGCTGCCTATCAAGCGTTTATCTCTGGGATAGTTGAGAAGTTGAATACGCGCATTCAAGCCAAATTTCAGCTTGAGCAACCCTACCTGCATCCATTACCCAACTATCGTTATCCCGACTACGAAATCCTCAGCGTCAGAGTTACCACCCGTAGCACGATGACCGTGCGCTGCATCACTTACACTGTGCCGTCACAATTGATTGGCTTACGATTAACCCTTCACCTACATCATGACCGGATAGTCGGTTTTGTCGGCACGCAGCAGGTGGTAGAACTGCCACGCCTTCATGTACCTAGCCGCAGTCGGTTGCGGCGCTCCCGTTGCGTCAATTATCGTCACGTCATTGACAGCCTGCGACTGAAACCCCGTGCTTTTCTACACTGTACCTGGCAGCAAGAATTATTGCCTGACGACAACTACCGCCAATTATGGCAGGAGATGTTAACCCAGTTCGATTCCTACACGACGGCACGATTGATGACCGAGGCACTGTACATTGCTGCTAAACAAGATAAGGAACACGCAGTCGCACTGTATTTGGCTGACCACTTACGCTCTGGCACCCTTAGCTTGGTGGGACTGCAACAGCAGTTTCATCTGGGTGAGAGTGTGGCACATCCAACGCTTTCGGTACAGCAACACGACCTTTCCCCTTACGACTCTCTCTTGCATCATGTCCCCCAACAACAGCCAAATAACAGCCATCGAGACTCTGGGCTTCCTACTCAAAACACTCAAACTGCCCCACATGAACAACCATTGGCAAGAGTTGGAGCGTCAGGCTCTGGCTGGGGGCTGGTCACACGCTCAATTCTTGCTAGCACTGTGCGAATCCGAGGCAACACAACGTTATCAAGCGCGAGTGCAACGCGCCCTCAAAGATGCCCACCTGCCACCAGGAAAAGCTTTTTCCAACTTTGACTTCAGCCATTGCCCCAGCTTAAATCAGCCTAGTGGGACTTTGTAAGAAAGATGGAGCAAATTGAGCTAGAATGCGGGTAGGAGTTGCGTTTTACGTCAGTCTCGACAGGAGCAACGTAAGGTGAAAGATCAAGTACCAGCAGCGATGCCGCAGTGCTTTGAGAACTGGTGTCGTCGGTTTGATGATGTATTTTCGCGTCAGAAGCAGCGGCAGGAATTTCGTGTTTATCTAGGGGGACTGCTGGGTGAGAGTCAGCGCAAAAACCTGAGCCAACTGGTCACAAATACAGTAGATGGCTCCTACAACAGCCTCAGACATTTTCTCAACAATGCCCCTTGGGATGAAGTCAAGCTAAATAATCGGCGGTTGGAGGTGATGCACCAGTGTCGCCAGACGACCCCGAGTCAAGGTTTCACATTGATTGTAGATGATTCGGGACATCGCAAAAGTGGTGCGGCTACTGATGGGGTAGGACGGCAGTACATTGGGGAGATTGGCAAGACTGACAATGGTATTGTGCTGCTGACTACCTACTTGTATGATGGAGTGCGACGTCTGCCGTTAGATGTTGCACTCTATCAACACGCAAGTTTATTCGAGCAAGGCAAGGCAGACCCCAACTTCCAGAAAAAACCTGACCTGGCTCTAGACTTGGTTGACCAATGCTTGAAGCGCGGTTATCGACCGGGTGTGACTGTAATTGATGCAGGCTACGGTAATAACACGCCTTTTCTCAAGCAGTTGGAGTCGAGAAACCTAACTTACGTGGCAGCAATCGCCAAAAACCGCCAAGTTACTGCTCAAACATCAGGTGATGAGTCTGCTCGTAAGCAGGGATTAGAAGCTATTGCTCAAACCTTGGCAGTGGAGCAGTTCACACCTGTGCAACTCAATCTGGAGCAGCCCCGGACAGTTTGGGTGGCGCTGTTACCAGTTCACGTTCCGAAGCTCGAAGGCACTCGCTGGCTGGCGATTCAACTCAATGCCTCTAGTTTCGAGCAAGCGACGGAGGTGGATTACTTTCTCACCAATGCCTCTGACAACCAAGTCAGTGCGGCTTGGGTAGCTCAAACATATTCTGCTCGCAACTGGGTGGAGGTCTTCTATCGAGAAGCCAAGGGCTGGTTGGGTTTGAGTGAGTATCAAGTTCGGGATGCTCTGAGTATGAAGCGTCATTGGGTTTTAGTGTTCATCGCTTACACCTTCATCCTTTGGCATCAGTTGACCGGCGGATTCCGCAGACGTTGGGCAACCAAACCCTTACAAACCTTTGCCGAAGCATTGGAGGCATTCCGCACCGCAGTCGAGTTTCGTTTGGTCCGCTGGCTTAATGAGCATGTTGATGTATTTGCCTCTCACAGAGCTAAGTTCGGCTATATTTGGGCTTAGAAAGTTTTAAAGTCCCACTAGCATCATGCAACTGGCTCAGGACAGAACTTGGTTGAAGCGGGGTGAGAATCTGCTGCTGTTCGGTCCTTCTGGAGTCGGGAAAACTCACTTAGCTGCTGCTGTCGGTCGCAGTTTGGTAGAACTGGGTGCACGAGTCAAGTTTCTGGGTGCCACCACAGCCGTGCAACTGCTACAAGCGGCGAAAGCCAACTTACAACTGCAATCAGCTTTACTCAAGCTCGATAAGTACGATCTGCTGATTCTTGATGACATTAGCTATGTCAAAAAGTCGGAAGTGGAAACATCAGTGTTGTTTGAGTTAATTGCTCACCGCTACGAACTCAAAAGCTTGATGATTACTGCCAATCACCCTTTCAGTGCTTGGGATGAAATTTTTACCGACTCTACTATGACCGTTGCTGCTGTAGATCGCTTGGTACATCATGCTGTCATTCTCGAAATCCTTGCACCCAGTTTTCGTCAACAAGCGGCTCTACAACGCTCTTCTTCTACTGACCAAAAGCAACCAAAATAATTGTCGCGCATTCGTCAAGATAGTTGACATTTCATAGAAGCCACCAACACGCTAAATGATAGGTTCACAGCATTCAACAACCAAGTCAAGCAATCACAGAAGTTGTTTGGAGATTTACTACAACCAGTCATTATTGCAGGATTAGACACGATTAACAGTTTTCTTGGTAGCATCAACATCGACTTAGAAACTGGACGAGCTGTAGTTGAGAGGATATCCCAATGGTTGGTGTCATCCCGTGATGAGGCTGCTGCGTTAGGACAGATGATTGGTAGTGGTGTTAATGCGGCACTTTCAATTACAGCAGATTTGATGAGAGCTGGGGAAGAGTATCTAAACAAGTACCCTGGTGTTTTAGATTTGGTGAATGTAGCTGTCAAGGCTATAGGTGCAGGATTTCAGGTATGGGGTGATGCTATCAACAATGTCATGAGTTTGGTGGGTGAACTCATGAATATGCTCGGTCAAGTAGCCAACAAGATGCAAGAGATAGGGTTAACAGGTTGGCTCGACCAAACTATTCAAAACATCACTGGTGGTGGTTCATCAGGTGGAAGTTCTTTGTACCAAGCAATCATTGGTAAAGAGAGCGGTGGTAACTATCGAGCTGTCAATCCAGATAGTGGTGCTTTAGGTTTGGGTCAAGTCATGCCAGCCAATGTCGCCAGTTGGACTAAAGCGGCATTAGGTAAGAGTTTGACACCACAACAATTCTTGAATGACCGTGCTGCTCAAGAAAAGACAATTGAATACAAACTTTAAGAAATGTACAACAGCAACCTTAAAGCTGCTGGTGGTAATCAACGAGAAGCAATTAGACGTACTGCTGCTCAGTGGTACAGTGGTAATCCCAACTTGGCTAACAGTACCAAGCCCCAAGGTAAATATCCCTCAATAGCCAGCTATTCAGACAGTATTGCTGATAAAGTTCTTGGTAGTTCTGGCTTTGGCTCACCCATATCTGGTAGGTCTGTAGCTGCTTCACTAGGCTCTGATGGCACTAGTAACTTACCACCGTGGAAACCTTCAGCAGGTGAAGGGGATGCAGGCAAAGCTAAAAGAGAAGCTGAAAAACGTAGACGTGATGCTGAACGTGCTGCCAAGAAAGTGGCTGATGAAGCTAGACGTGCTATAGAGCAGGCTGATAGGGACAAAGCTGCTTCATTAGCACAACAACGTTCTGACCGTGACCTCGCCTACGACTTGGAATCTAGACGTGGTGCATTAGGCTTGAGTGGTGATGCATTAACCAGATACAACGAGAACCGTAGTGTTACAGCACGTATTCGTCGCCTAACAGACGATAGAGAAGATTTAGTAACTGCTAGAGGTATAAAACTCAGAGATGGTGTCAAAGGTGGTGTTGACTACTCAGCAGCAATAAACAACCTGGACAAACTGATAGCTGGTGAGAAAAGTCTTAACTCTGAGATTGATAAACGTGCGTCTAGACAAGAAGAAATAAATAGACAAAGTAAAGTCTTCTTCGATAACCAAGAACGCACTCTAAAAATAGAACAGCTACGCTCCACCTTGAAAGAAAGGGAAGCAGCCAGAGTCATGCAAGGTTTAGATTACCAAGGGCGTAGAGAGAGATTGGTTGATTGGACTCGTGAATCCAAGATGGCTGGTGTAAATGCTGCATCAGAAAGCATCATGAGGTCTAGAGGGTGTTATGAACTTTT
This sequence comes from Chroococcidiopsis sp. SAG 2025, assembly GCF_032860985.1. Classification (GTDB taxonomy): domain Bacteria; phylum Cyanobacteriota; class Cyanobacteriia; order Cyanobacteriales; family Chroococcidiopsidaceae; genus Chroococcidiopsis. Next base: position 1,850,915 of record NZ_JAOCNC010000001.1, on the reverse strand, counting down.
AGGATCGCTAGAGTAGGAATATGGAAAGAAAAGCATATCCTACTGATGTCAGTGATGACGAGTGGACATTTGTTGCCCCTTATCTTACTTTGATGAGCGAAGAAGCACCGCAACGAGAACATAGTCTCAGGGAAGTGTTTAACGGGTTGCGTTGGCTGGTTCGCTCTGGTGCCTCTTGGCGCATGATGCCGCATGACCTTCCGCCTTGGGCAGCAGTTTATCAGCAAACTCAACGGTGGATTGATGCAGGAGTATTTGAGGCAATTGTAGACGACCTCCGAACACTACTGCGGTTGGCTGCCGGACGCAAGGAGACCCCAACTGCGGTGATTCTCGACAGTCGCACCCTACAGTCAACCCCTGAAAGTGGAGGACGAGCTGGGTATGACGGTGGTAAACGCAAGAAGGGCAGCAAGGTACATGTTGCAGTTGATACTCTGGGACATTTGTTAGGACTGGTAGTGACCCCTGCGAACGAACAAGACCGCTCCCAGGTACAGGAACTTGCTCAACAAGTGCAAGAAATTACTGGTGAGACGGTGGAAATTGCCTTTGTGGATCAAGGGTATACCGGAGAACAAGCCGCTCAGGAGGCTGCCGTAGAAGGTATCCAATTGGAAGTCGTCAAACTACCAGAAGCCAAGAAGGGATTTGTTTTACTTCCTCGCAGGTGGGTAGTGGAGCGAAGTTTTGCGTGGACTGGGCGCTTTCGGCGCTTAACAAGAGATTATGAACGTTTAGCACAGACATTAGTTGGTTTTCATTTTGTTGCCTTTGCCGTCATAATGCTCAGGCGATTTGTAGATTTGGTAAGGCAAAGTGCATAACACGCTCTAGAGACTATGCTGAGCGGTGGACACGACTAGGTGAGGTACTACAAGAAAACTACAACAAAGCACACGCGCTGGAGATTCAGATTCGTGATGGAATTGGTGGAGCTTTCACAGATGCGATTAGCAGCTTCATAACGGGGACTAAATCGCTAGGTGAAGCAGCACTGGATATGCTCGGTAACATCGCTTCTAGACTTGCAGATTTGGCTCTTAACAATATTCTTGGTAGTGCTAGCGGTGGTACAGGTATATTTGGTTCGTTACTTGGTGAATTGTTTGGTGGACGCACTCCTAACTTTGGTATCAGTCCTGCAAAGTTCTCCATACCATCATATGCAGTAGGTACTCCCTACGTTCCACACAATCAGTTAGCTTATCTCCATAAAGGTGAGGCTGTCATTCCTGCCCACCGAAATAATGGAGCTGGTGCAGGACAAGTGGTGATTAACATCAACAATAACGGCGTGGGTGTAATGACAGACCGACAAGCCGAAACCCTACGACAACAAATTAGGAATGAAATGAGGGGTGTAGCCCAAGAAGAGACGCTCAGACAACTCCGTCCTGGTGGGATGTTGAGGTAACAAATCGATAGTGCGTGACAAATGCCAAGATGTCAAATGTCACACCCAAAGTGCAAACAAAAACCCCCTAGAGGAGGCTACTAGAGGGGTTACTGTTGTTTGCTATTTTTCTACTTTAGAAGTTTAAAACTCCCTTGCTATTCTCAACCATCTGGTCGATGTACCAGTTATAAGCTGCTGGCTCCCAATCCTTGAAGTAGTGGTAAAGAATAATCCCCACTTTCGTAATCGTTTCCTCGTCATCAAGAGATGTCAACAGTCTCCAAAAAAGGTCAGAATTCTTATTCAAAGCTAGTTTTATGAGTTGGTCGATAACGTATGCTTGATTAGCAAACTCTTGGGTCACTGCGTCAATGTTAGGTAGATGTGCAACAATATCCCTTTTTGACTCGAAGAGAGCTATAACAGTTTTACGATTTCGTACGTTTGATTTAGGCTTCTTTAGAGCTGACAGTTTGGCAAATTTGAAAGGCATTATATTGTTCCTGTATTTCGTTAACGGGTAAATTGATTTTCTAAACGTAGGAGCTGTATAGCCACCTCAGCAACGCGATTACCCCACTCCATGTCTTTGCGTGAAAGCAAGTAAGTAGCAGCTTCGTGTATTCTGAGTGCCATCTCTGTTCCCCACCTATCATCAGACTCATGTAATAGCCTGATAAATAGCTTAGGGTCACGTTTGGCTATGGATTCTACGTACTTCATCAGCCACAGCTTTTGTTCGAGGTTGAACTTGTAGCTTTTGATGATTGAAGCTTGAAGTTTGGAACTAAGCATTTGGATACACCCCTTCAGTACAGACAGATGGAGATATAGATATAGCGAGTGTTGTCAGTAAGGCTGTAAGTGTTTTCATATTCACTCTGCAAATTTATTCAAAATCCCTAGTCTCAAAAGTCATGGAAATCATGTTATTCTCCAATTATCTAGTTGATGTTTAAGCTGCTTCCGTTGTGTAGGCTGCTCCTGGGCGTAAGAGGCTCAAGAGCAGCTTTTGATTTAGTAATTTTTACATGGTGAGTAGATTATTCAGATGTTGTCGGTAGGCTTGCGGTCTTTTGAATCCGCTGTAGGTGTGTGTTTTGAAATCAAGCATGTTCGACTCTTCTGAAGATTGATATAGATATTGATTACACAACGTAAGGGTTATACCGTTCAACTCTACGAAACCGTCCTCCTCAAAAATTTCTGAGTATATTGGGTATCCCTCCTCATCAACCTGTGTGAAAGTGAGGAAATCAAGCTCAGCGCAAACAGAAGTAGTCGTGTCTTCATTCAATAATTCTTCTAAGTAGCTAGGCAGATTTAAACATAAAACGTTCCAGTGTCCATCCCCCTTGTTGACTTCGATTCTCCATGCCCTCAATCATGGCATTCGCTAAATCATACTCGTTATCAAAAATCCTTCCGGCTATTTCATGGGTTTTGAGTTGATGCCACTGCGCTTCAATCAGATTCATATGTGAACTGTATTGGGGGAGAAAAAAGAGATATAGCCCTTTCGACTGCCACTGCTGCCAGTGCTCACGGGCAAGATGACTGGTATGAGCCGAACCATTATCTTGCACCACGACTGTGAGCCGTCCGGTTTGTAGCAATGTCTGCTCACTCTTTTGGGCAAGGAGCGTTCATCACTTTAACATAGCGTTCCTTGTGGAAACTGCCTTGTACCAGAGCATAGTCAAACGACTGCTCTGGTTGCCATATCCCTAGAATACTAATGCGGTCTCCATAGGATTTGACCTGCTCTTCGGTGTTTCTGCTCTCCAATGCGAGAGTAACTATAACTGACTGGACTTTCCAGACAACATCCCGATTCGTCAAGATACTTCAGGTCAATGTACCCTTCACAGGCAGCTAGTTGGAGTGTGTCTAAGTCGGCTTGCTTGAGTGCTTTGTACTCAGGATCTTGTCTGCCCCGTTGCGAGTGTCGAGTCCGCTTCCAACTAAAGCCCTTTTTTTTAGAATGCGGCGAATCCGGTCAGCACTTAGGTTTACCTGTCGTTCTTGCTCTAGCTTCTGGGCTAGCTGTTGACTATTATAGGTTCTGGCTTCTTGCTCTAGGCATTGTTCTAGGTAGGCCATGTCTGCTTCTTGCCATTTGGCTTTAGCTCCTCGTCCACTAGCATCCCATAATCCACCTAACCCTTGCTGCTGCCAACGGCGGATGGTTTCGCGCACTGTCTGCTCTTGGCACTCAAAAATTTCGGCAATCGCTGGCACTACCCATCCTTGAGCATTGAGTCGAAGCATTTGTGCTCGATCTCGGGTACGTTGAGCAACGGTTTTGGCAACCCGAAGTTCACTCAACGTCCGGTCTTCTGACTCTGTCAAAACGATACGTAAAGGAGCAGGCATGAGTGGTCAAAATCAGCAAGTTTTTGGCTTTTCTCTATCTTACGTTTAATTATGCCCTACTACTTAGTGGTGTTGATTGCCAACGTTCTTCCTCCTTCTCCTCCTCTTCAATCATCCTCAAAACATTTTGATGGGTTACTTCATCTCGGCATAATTCCAAAGCCTCCTCAGTAGTTCTATACTCATCGTATTTCTTAACATCCATACCAATTGTCAGAAGTTTGAACCAAGAAACCATTAAAGACGTTGTATACAATAGTTTCTTTTTGTCTCGCTCCAATAATATCGATTTGTAGTCTTGCGTATAGACATCAATCACAAATGTCTTATCAAGGTCGTGAATAATTTCGTATCGCTTGACATACAAACCTGAAACATCCAACATTCTTTGCCAAGCGTGAAAAGATTTTAATTTCGAGTCGTAGAGTTTTCTCGCCTCATCTTCATCGAAATCAGCATTTATCAAGCCAGCGTTCATCTCATCAAAATTATTCACTAAGTTTCGTCGAGACGGTTCTATATAATTGCCCAAACATCTAACTTTCATACTTCCTTCTCCTCGTCTACTACTGAACTGTACTCGGTTACAAACTTAAAGTCGTGTTTTACTAGCGACATGACTAAACTCTTTATTTACTAACTGTTTGCTTGACTAGGTAATCGCTCACTGCCCACCGCACGACCTCTGCAAAGGAGACTCCTTGAGCATCTGCTATCGCCTCAATCCCTTCCACATCAGGGAGCGAAAACGATATGTTTCTCTGTAATGTTCTGGCTTTTCCACGCATGGCAATTACTCAATCGATGTATGTAAATCCAACATAGACGCGATTTACATATAGTGGTAAAGATTGAAAGTTGATGAAATATGCGCTAGAACGGTGTATCCTCAGCCACCCAATAGTTGACGATGGTGTAGTCCTGGGGTGGGAATTCGAGATAAACCACTTGACCAGCCTGTAATACCGCTTTACGTTCAACTTTAGATGTGGTCAAAACGTCGAAGAACCGTATCCTATTATCGTCGTGGGACACTACCACCAGTATTAGCCGTAACCCTGTCTCTAAATCGGCTGCATCAACAGAACGATAAACAATGTCATCATCCTCTGCTCCTAGAACGTCCTCTAGAACCTCTGCATCATAGGTGTATTCGGTGGCAGGTGCGCCAAATGCATCTATAGTTTGTAATTCTGATAACATATTCGTAGCCATCCTTTGTTAGCGGGTGGTAAGGGCAGGAGTTCCATTGCTTCCCGGCGTGGCTCCTGCTCTTTTGCTTTGTATATTAATATAGTAACGTAACAGGTTAACAAATGACAACTCATTTTGTTAATTAGTTGTGTTAAATTGGATGTAGATTAGAGTTTATGAATATGAAAGAGTTACGAGAAAGAAGAGGGTTACGAACAGTAGACGTAGCGAGCAAGATGGGGATATCAGAATCTACTGTGAGGAATTGGGAGAGGGGGCGCACTATACCAACACTGCGTCTAGACCAGTTTGAAGAGTTACTCGAATTATACGAATGCAGTTTTGAAGAGTTAGCAGCAGCAGTCAAAGGAAGTGCAAAATGATTACCACCGTTGCGGTAGAGTTTTGTACGAGCATTGTCAACAATTTTCACTAGGCATCAAACCTATACCAGATATGGAGTCTAGCGATTCTACTCAGCCACAGCGTGGCGAAGTAAAACTACCTCAAAGCCATATGCAGCAAGGTGTTCAAGCGCTTGAAAATTCATACGAACAAACACCAGAGATTACGCCTGATGTTGACCCAGAGGAAGTTAAACCGATGGGTAGATTATCTAGGTTGGAAAAAGCACTAGCATCCGAAGCTGCATAGATAGCAAAAAGCAGAGGTCGCGTGTCCTGACAAGACTGCCCCTGCTCTTGAGTGTGTGAAATATATACAAGAAGCTAATCTAACATACCAAATCAAAAATCAACATCGGTAAAAATACTCTCCAAAGAGGTGTACGCGGGAGAACGACTTTACCAAGAAACGATGAAGGAGACAAGTATAGCACATAGAACAAGTCCGAACAGTTAGCTTCTCCAGATGTATTGAGGAAAATCTGTGACAGCTATGAAATACAACCCAATGAAATTTTGGAGTGGGTGAAAAATATAGATGCTCCCATAGCATGATTCTCCACCTTGTTTGTCAAGAATTGCTACAGAATATCTACTTTTGCAGCACCCTAGACCATACTTAGCACCATACAAAAAACAAGGCAGTGGATTTTACTCTAATCTTGAAAACCTCGCTCAAATTTACGCACAGCGCCAGCAACAGAGTCAAGGTTTGCATTTTTTGTTAGTCCAACCCGATGATTCGGGCATGACTTATACTGGTTTCTGGCTGTTACGAGATGAGTAGAAAATACTTCTAGCGTACTTAAGTAGGAGACAAGAGGCGCGATAATTTTGTCTCCTGTCCCCTGTCTCCTATCTCCTACCTAAATTTTTCCTCACAACTTCCTCAAACTGTTTCTATATAACCCATAACTGTAGAGCAAGTAGATAGAATCAATGGCTTTCCCAAGGCTTATCGAGCATCTATTGACTCAACCTAAATATGAGAGGAATTGAGTCTATGTTGCAATCAACAGCGAAGCGGCAACAGTTACAGAGTTCTAAAGAACAAGCCTTTGTGCTATGGTTTGAGGAAGTTGGCATTGCAGATATCCCTTTAGTAGGTGGTAAAAACGCCTCTTTAGGTGAAATGATTCAACAACTGACACCCAAAGGCGTAAACGTACCTACAGGTTTCGCCACAACAGCTCATGCTTATCGCTACTTTATCGATCGCGCAGGCTTACAAGAGCAGTTGCGATCGCTATTTTCCGATCTAGATGTGGAAGATGTAAATAATCTACGGCAACGAGGTAAGCAAGCCCGTGCTTTAATTCTCAATACACCGTTTCCGTCAGAATTAGCCAGCGCGATCGCAGATGCTTATTTGCAATTGTGTCAAAGATATGGTGACACGTCAGCGAGTTTGTGCGATCGCCTCGCGCCAGAATATCGCGAATCGTGCCAGCGTTCTAGCGGTGAAACTGATGTTGCAGTTCGTTCTAGCGCTACAGCTGAAGATTTACCCGATGCCAGTTTTGCCGGACAGCAGGAAACATATCTCAACGTCCACGGCGTACAAGCAGTACTAGAAGCTTGTCATAAATGTTTTGCGTCTCTGTTTACCGATCGCGCCATTTCCTATCGCACGATTAAAGGCTTCGACCATTTTAATATTGCCTTATCGGTGGGCGTACAAAAGATGGTACGTTCTGACTTAGCGGCTTCTGGGGTAATGTTTTCCATTGATACGGAGACGGGGTTTAAAAATGCTGCCCTGATTACCGCTGCCTATGGTTTAGGGGAAAACGTCGTCCAAGGTGCAGTTAACCCCGACGAATATTTTGTCTTTAAGCCAACACTGCAACAAGGTTTTCGCCCCATTTTAGAAAAACGCTTGGGCAGTAAAGAAATTAAAATGGTCTACGATGTCGGTGGTAGCAAGCTGACAAAAAACGTCACCGTACCGGAATCAGAACGAGTCAAGTATGCTCTCACGGATGATGAAGTTCTGATTTTAGCTCAATGGACTTGTATCATTGAAGACCATTATTCAGCAGTACGCGGCGTTTATACCCCGATGGATATTGAGTGGGCAAAGGATGGCTTGACGGGAGAATTATTCATCGTCCAAGCCCGTCCCGAAACCGTACAATCGCAAAAATCTACCAATACTATCAAGAGCTATCAACTCAAGGGGAACAGCAAGATATTAGTTAGCGGTCGTGCAGTCGGAGAGGCGATCGGTACGGGTAAAGCGCGGGTGATTTTGGATGTCCACAAACTCGACTCTTTTCAACCAGGGGAAGTTTTGGTGACATATAAGACCGATCCCGACTGGGAACCGATTATGAAAAAAGCCAGCGCGATCGTGACTAATCAAGGTGGGAGGACGTGTCACGCGGCAATTATCGCCCGAGAAATGGGAATTCCCGCTATTGTGGGAACTGGTAATGCGATCGCCCAATTAAAAACAGGTCAAGAAGTGACGATTTCCTGTGCGGAAGGGGAAGAAGGACGGGTGTATGAGGGGATTTTGCCTTATGAGGTGAAAGAGGTGGCGTTAGAAAACTTACCGCGGACGCGCACTCAGATCTTGATGAATGTGGGCAATCCCTCGGAAGCATTTAGTCTAGCAGCCATACCAAATGATGGTGTGGGTTTGGCGCGATTGGAATTTATCATCGCCAATCACATTAAGGTGCATCCCTTGGCTTTGATCCATTTCGATAAGTTAGAAGACGAGGATGCTAAAAATCAAATTGCCCTTCTGACGCACCTATATGAAGATAAACCATCATACTTCGTCGATAAGCTAGCTCAAGGGATAGCGACGATCGCAGCTGCTTTTTATCCCAAACCTGTAGTCGTGCGTCTGTCTGATTTCAAGAGCAACGAGTACGCTAACCTTCTCGGTGGGAAGCAATTTGAGCCAGATGAAGAAAACCCGATGATTGGCTGGCGTGGTGCGTCTCGCTACTACGACGAGAAATATCGTGAAGGTTTCGCCCTAGAGTGTCAAGCCTTGAAATCGGTACGGGATGACATGGGTTTAACCAACGTGATTCCGATGGTTCCCTTCTGTCGCACGCCTGCTGAAGGACGCAAGGTGATGGCAGAAATGGAAAAATATGGTTTAAAACGGGGCGAAAATGGGTTGCAAGTCTACGTCATGTGCGAGATTCCTAACAATGTCATCTTGGCGAAACAATTCAGCGAAGTGTTTGATGGATTCTCAATTGGTTCTAATGACTTGACGCAACTCACTTTGGGACTCGATCGCGATTCTGGTTTAGTCGCGCACCTATTCGACGAACGCGATGCAGGCGTGAAAGAGATGGTACAAATGGCGATCGCTAAAGCTAAAGAAAATCAGCGCAAGATTGGGATCTGCGGTCAAGCACCCAGCGATTACCCAGAATTCGCCCGTTTTTTGGTCGAACAAGGAATTGACTCGATGAGTTTGAACCCAGATTCAGTTTTGAAAACTTTATTGGAAGTTGCTGCTGTTGAGGGTGTAGTTACACATTGACGTTTTTGTCAAGATGCAAATCGCATCTTGACAGAAAATTTGACTGAACTGCGACGAGCGATGAAACAAGAGATGAACGCGAGCCACCAAGAGCAACTGCTCGACTTCTTACAAGAAAAATTGGCAATTCCTCCCAAGGCGATCGCCATGGCGCTACGGCTGAACGAGCAGAATCCCGGTCCATTACCCATGCTGATGTGGCAGTACGGTTTAATTTCTCTGGAGCAGTTAGAGCAGATTTTTGACTGGATGGCAAGCTAAATCAAGCTGCGAGCAACAAAAATATGCATTCTCATCCCCCAGCAAAAGTGCCAGATCGAGCCACCGTTACGACTCATCCGAGTGGCGATAAGCGTTTTAAGCTTTTAGATGTCACGATTAAACGACATCAGGCTCGACAAGACGCACTGATCGAGATCTTGCACAAAGCACAGGAACTCTTCGGTTATCTGGAAGATGACGTGCTGCTGTACGTCAGTCGCAGCTTGAAATTGCCTCCCAGTCGCGTTTATGGTGTGGCAACTTTCTATCACTTGTTTTCCCTTGCCCCTCAAGGAGTTCACACTTGTACGGTTTGTACTGGAACTGCTTGTTATGTTAAAGGTGCAGCACAAATCTTGGCAGCAGTCGAGCAGAGCGTTAAGATTCGTGCTGGTGAGACGACGGCAGATAAACAACTTTCTTTACTGACAGCCCGTTGTCTAGGTGCGTGTGGTATCGCCCCTGCGGTCGTATTTGACGGTACTGTGTGCGGACATCAAACAGCAGAGTCAACTTGCGATCGCCTGAAGGAATGGCTGGAAGGCAGGTAGATTTCGCGCCAGCCGCTCGCATCCTCACAAGTTTCTCATACTTCTTTTCTAACTTCAGAGTGGAGTCGAAATCGGTCGTGGCGAGGAGGCAGCTAAAAGATGGATTTAAACCAATTACAGGAGATTGCCCAGCACGAACGCGCCGCTCAAAAACCGATACAAATTCGTTGTTGCGTAGCTGCGGGGTGTCTATCTGCTGATTCCTTAACCGTGAAACAAAGGCTTGAACAAGCAGTGGTAGAGACGGGTTTAGGGGATAAAGTGCAGGTCTGTGGTGTTGGTTGTATGCGTTTGTGCAGTCAAGGACCGTTAGTACAGGTCGCAGAAAGCACGCTTTATGAAAAAGTTACTCCTAAAGATGCACCCGCGATCGTTGCCACGATAGATACAGATGTAGAGACGTTTCATGAAACGTCTCTACATCTGTATCTATCGTGGCGATTTGACCCAACCCTTTTTTACTCAACAAATGCCAATCGTTTTAGAAAATAGCGGTAAGGTCGATCCAGAACGGATTGAATCTTATATTGCCGTAGAAGGGTATCGAGGACTCTACCACGTTTTGCACGAGATGCAACCGAACGAGGTGGTAGAGGCGATCTCCCAAAGTGGTTTGCGGGGACGTGGTGGTGCTGGTTATCCCACGGGTTTGAAATGGGCTACGGTGGCTAAGGCAAAGGGAGAACGCAAGTATGTTATCTGCAACGCTGATGAGGGCGATCCTGGCGCATTTATGGATCGCAGCGTCTTGGAAAGCGACCCGCATCGGGTGCTGGAAGGAATGGCGATCGCCGCGTATGCGATCGGTGCAAACCAAGGCTACATCTACGTTCGAGCTGAATATCCTACTGCCATTAGCCGCCTCCAAATTGCCATTCGTCAAGCTCAACGTCTGAGTTTATTAGGCAGTCAAATCTTTGATTCACCTTTTGATTTCAAAATTGATATTCGCATTGGTGCGGGTGCTTATGTCTGTGGCGAAGAAACTGCATTAATGGCATCAATCGAAGGCAAGCGTGGTTTACCTAGTCCGCGTCCCCCTTATCCGGCTGAATCTGGTTTGTGGAAAAATCCGACTCTAATTAACAACGTCGAAACTTTTGCTAATATCGCGCCGATTATTCGTAAAGGTGCTGACTGGTTTGCCAGTATCGGTACAGCAAAAAGTAAAGGTACAAAAGTCTTCGCTTTAGCAGGCAAAATTCGCAATACGGGCTTGATTGAAGTCCCGATGGGAACGACTTTACAACAAATCGTCGAGCAGATGGGCGGCGGCGTACCCGGTGGCGGGGTGGCTAAAGCCGTGCAAACTGGTGGACCTTCAGGCGGGTGCATCCCAGCTTCAGCTTTTGATACGCCTGTAGACTACGAATCGCTGGCTCAACTTGGTTCAATGATGGGTTCTGGTGGCATGATTGTCATGGATGAATCGACCAACATGGTAGATGTCGCCCACTTTTTTATGGAATTTTGCATGGATGAGTCTTGCGGTAAGTGCATTCCTTGTCGGGTTGGTACTGTGCAGTTACATCGACTATTAACAAAAATTCGCTCTGGTGCAGCGTCATCAACCGATTTGGAACTGTTGGAAGAACTGTGTGACATGGTGAAAAATACGAGTTTGTGCGGTCTGGGTCAGTCTGCACCTAATCCAGTACTTAGCACCTTGCGCTATTTCCGAGATGAGTATTTGGCTTCAATTGATGGCAGCGCCGATAAACACTGCGAATTAAAGGCAAGGTAGAACAATAGCAATGGCAGTCAAAACTTTAACAATTAACGACCAATTAATCAGCGCCCTTGAGGAGCAAACCATACTAGAAGCAGCAAGGGATGCGGGAATTCATATTCCGACACTTTGCTATTTAGAAGGAGTTTCAGAGGTTGGTGCTTGTCGGCTATGCTTGGTAGAAATTGCTGGCAGTCATAAACTACAACCCGCTTGTGTTGCGAAAGTGGCGGAGGGGATGGAAGTGAAAACTCATACGCCAAGGTTGCAGAATTATCGTCGCACGATTGTCGAAATGTTGTTTGCAGAGGGCAATCACATTTGCTCGGTTTGCGTGGCGAATGGTAACTGCGAATTGCAAGACCTGGCGATTGAAATGGGTATGGAACACGTTCGGTTAGAGTATCATTTTCCCGATCGCAAAGTTGATGTGTCTCACGATCGCTATGGCATCGACCACAATCGTTGCGTTCTCTGCACTCGTTGTATCCGAGTCTGCGATGAAATCGAAGGGGCGCATACTTGGGATATGGCAGGTAGAGGCACAAACTCGCACGTCATTACCGATTTGAGTCAACCTTGGGGAACGTCGCAATCCTGTACTTCGTGCGGTAAGTGTGTGAATGCTTGTCCCACGGGGGCGCTTTTCTACCAGGGTTCGAGTGTAGGGGAAATGAAACGCGATCGCGCCAAATTGGAATTTCTGGTGACAGCACGGGAGAAACAGCAATGGCAGATTTAGCGGGGGGTGTTTCTTGTTAAGGTTCAAGCCAGTTCTCTTGTTGCAAACCTGAAATATTGATAAAGTGGCGAGTATTATCGGTTACAAGAATATCTTGTCGAGAACGGGCGATCGCCGCGATTATTGCGTCTATTTCTCCTGTTGGTCTACCCATGCTTCTTAACTCAGCTTGAATTTTACCAAATTCTTCAGCTGCACTGCGGTCAAACTCAACTATTGGCATCAAGTTTAGAAATTGTTCTAGCATAGTCAAGTTTTGCTGTACCCGTTGAGAACAGTAAACTCCTTTGTAAAGCTCAGCTACTACAATTGTGGGAAGATAGCAAAGACTTGCTTTGGCATTAAATTGTTCAACTGCAAGAATATTCTGTTTGAGTAAAGCTACACAAATATTTGTATCTAACAAATACACAAATTTTTTCCTTACTCATCAAGGGTTTCTATTGCTCTACCCCGCTCGGCATGACGCTGTGTGTCGATCTCAGAAAATATCGTATCGAGATCGGGTTGATTTTTCCATGCTCCAAATATTTGGTTGAGTCTAGTTAGTCTTTCCTGTTCGCTTAAAGGCTGCTCGATCTCAACTTCCATGTGAACTTCCGTGCCATCAGGAATGTTTATCTCTTCTAATAATTCAATGTTTTTACCACGCTTTGTACCTTTAACTTTCATCGGATTTGTTCCACATATTTAAGAAGAGCTATATCCCTACTATACCTATGATGCTTCTATGTGAGGTGGATATAAATCTTCGCGATTCCAAGTACAATCTTTGTAAGTTGAATTCTGTGCTGAGCTTTGCTCGATCCGTTGCTGGATAAAGGCTTTTTCCTCTTCCCATGCCTTCAAATTGGGGTTTTTAGGTTGAGCTGCTAGACTATATCGCTCTACTGCCTGCCTAGCCGCAGATAGAATATCGTCTTCGGTTTCGAGCTGTGCTAAATTTTCAACCTGCATTTGCTCGGTAACTTGCCGATGTGCCACTTTGTACTGAGCGTGCAGCAAAGTACGGGCAATTTCTTGCATAACTGCCTCCATATCGGCAGGAGAGCCAAGTGCTTCTATCTGCCACAAAGCCGCACGCGCTTCTGGTGGTAGCTCGACGAAAAGCTTGAGCGCCATGCCTGCAATCTGGCTGGGTTTGCGCTGTTCTATTCGAGCAATATAAGCAACGCGGTTAGCTGTCTCTGTATCGGTATAGGCGGATATCGTCTTTCCTGCCACTTGCTCTTTACTTTCTACGTCTGTAGTTTCTATAGAAATTATAGATTTTATGACGAGAGTTTTGCAAAGCCAAGGGCGATCGCATACCTCGCTTTACTATTTCCTGTCTTCCAGACAACGTTATGGAAACTGGTGCAATTGCGCCTTTAGCAGCTTTCTAGCACCCAGTTAGAAGAATTAGCTGAAGCTCTATTGGATTTTTACACGATCGAGGATTCTAACTGTATGTATTGGGAAGGCAAAACATTGTTTGCTGACTGAAAGTTGGTTATTTGAGATGTAATCTCCTTTACTTGCTGCACGTTAGTAGGTTGGAGAATTAAATGTATTAAATATTCGCTAATAGCTGTTATATTCTGCCAAGAATTTTCGTCTATTAATTTTAGCTGGCTGAGTTCCACTAATTGCTCGTTCAAAATATCTTATTTTCTCTCTCATTCGCTCATTCGAGCTTCGAGTGCAGAAATTTTATTTCGATATTCTATTTCTACATTCGCTTGGTCAATAGCTGTTGTTAAGAATAGTTGATTATCTTGTAGCCCAAACGCCTGCTGTAGTGCTTGTACTACTACAGATGTTCTGTCTTTGCCTGTTGCTAGAGCAAAGGAATTGATAGCTTGAACTAGATCCTCTGGTAGCATGAATGTAACAGATGTGGGCTTCAAGTTCATATTTACATCCTAGATGATTGTTGTGTTTGAGTTTTGTACGGGGAAGGCATTGCTTTCCCCGTACAACTACGAAACTTTTGTCTTTTGAGGCTCAAGGATAGGTCATTTGAAAGACAACATCAACCCAGTAGTTGCTCGAGTTATAGGTGTCGGTGGGGAAGCTACTAGTAGTGCCGTACTTGTAAACGCCGTTACCTCCACTCACGCCGTCCTTCAAAGCTTGCAGTGGCGAGCTATTCACGCCAGCATTTTTAAAATCGTTAGTTTTATAGGCGTAACGTCCGATACTAGTGTGGTAAGAGGCGACGTAGACGGTGTTAGCGGTAATTCGGACTGGCTGGGCAAAGTTGACCTGCTGCCAGCCTGTGCCAGCTACGTTCGTAAAAGTTGCAGTTGCTAGCTTTTGCCCGATACTGGTCCAGAGGTTGCCAATGTACGTACCTGTATTGCTGCTCCCCTTGTAGAAGCGGATGCCAGTGATATAACCATCAACATCTGACTTAAACTTGACTCCCAACTCGACAGCTTGGGAGTCGTTGGCGACGTTGTTAGGAGTTGTTGAACTAGCCCAGATACTATAAGACGTAGATGGTGTGGGTGTCGGAGTAGGAGTGGGTGTAGATGATGGATTGCTAAGAGAGACTAGAACAACGTTGTCTTGCAGGTCAAAGCCAGAAGCATTGGTGTTTGACTGACCAATTTCAAATAGGTAGATGATATCTTTATCACCAATATTAATTTTTCCATTAGAGACATAGTTCCTTAAATACTGTTCAACTGACGTTTGATTGCTGAAAGCCTGAACGCTAGGAACATTATCTCCGTTGCGCAAAGTCCTAACTTTTGTGGTATTAGTAGATTCTACTGGGGTATCAGAGTTAGTACAATTTTTTCCTGTGGGTTCTACTGGAACCGATGCAACTTTTACTTGTTGTCCTGGATTGATTGTTAAGTTTAAAATCTCATTCTCTCGCACAATGTAATCCTGAGTGTCAACAGTAATCTTAGTATTAACAATCCAGTTGGCTGATGTTCCGCTACAAGCATAACTGCTTCCTATTACTTTAAAGGTGAGAACGGTAGACTGACTACAGGTGAGAATACCACCACTTACACTGCACTGAGCAACCTCGGTTGGCGGGCTAGTGCTGTTACTGCCGCCGTTACTGC
Source organism: Chroococcidiopsis sp. SAG 2025 (assembly GCF_032860985.1). Classification (GTDB taxonomy): domain Bacteria; phylum Cyanobacteriota; class Cyanobacteriia; order Cyanobacteriales; family Chroococcidiopsidaceae; genus Chroococcidiopsis. Next base: position 1,835,680 of record NZ_JAOCNC010000001.1, on the reverse strand, counting down.
CGTCATTACTGCCACCGCCGTTACTGCCGCCGTTGCTGCCGTCATTACTGCCACCACCAGCTCCGCCACCACCAGCCCCAGGACCACCTAAAGCAATCTCGTAAGATCTGGGAAAGATTTTTGAGCTGACCTCAAGAGGATCTCTAGAATTGCCGTAAGCGTCAATAAGCTTACCACGCAGATGAATTTCAGCGATCCTACCGCTAGGATCTATGCAAGTATAAAAACCCTTTCTATTAGAAACAGGTGGATTAGCACCCCAACCTGTTGAACAGTAGTTATTTGTATTTGGTGTAGAGTCTTCAACAAGATCGACTAATGCTTTGCCAGTCCAGTCATCGGGACTGGTAGGATTTGAATAATTACCATTACTGTTATAGTCGGGACCCCACCGATAAATAACTTTGGGTCCAATCCAGGGAGAACTCGATGATGCAACATAATAAATAACTCGTTGAGAAACACCTGGAATTTGAAGTGATAGAACAGGCGTTTTGTTTGTTGTATCAAAATCTGGTGCATTAGATAAATCCGTAGATACATCATTAGCGATCTTCTTAGCTTGTCTAACTTCATCAGAGATGAAATCCAGAGCGCGGTTAAGTTCCGTTCGCCTTTCAGTTTCAACTTTAGCTTTTTTATTATTTTCAGTAATGGCAGCCAAGCCAAAACCAGCAGCGCTAACAACAAGTGTAGTGATTGCTACTGCTACAAGTAACTCCACTAAAGTAAAGCCAGTAGATGGATTTTGGTTTCTAATTAATTTAGAAAGTTTAACAAGATAATTTTTCATATTGCTTATTTTGCTACTCTAGAGATAAGAATATAAATTTTAGTGAGTTCGCGCTTGGCAGTTATTTTTTGTGCTGTGAAAAGCATGAAAAATAGTGCTACTAGTGTCAGCAGCCTGAATTGATATAATCTCTGCAAAGATGAGAATTAGCTAAGAAAAATGCTTACTCAGTTGTATCCTCTGTTGTATGGCAATCATTGCTATCAACAGTAGCAGTAGAACCATCATAATTGCCAGTTCTGATCATTCCAATACCATTAGAGACAACAAGACATCCCATTCGATTTGTAGTATTATCAGACGAATAGACAACAATTGTTCCTAACTTATTAGTGTTTCCACGAAAAGAAAACTTAAATTGAGGAGGAGTGCCAGTTAGATTAGTTGCGATCGCAACTCTAGACTCAATACAATTGCCGGAAGCGTCTCTCTTTTCATACAGACTAGGTTTTATAGGAAGACAATCTGTAGGATTGGCAGTAATGTCTTTCTTGGTTGTATCTATTGTAAGAGTACATGACTTACTTTTACGAATAGCTTCTCTTTGTGCTTCTCGTAATGCTCCTCGAACTTGAGTAAGAGCATCATTAACTTTATTTTTGTTAAACATACTCAAAAAACTAGGAGCAGCAATCGCAGCCAAAACTCCAGCTATAACTAATGCGATTAATATTTCTAACGCAGTGAAACCCCGATCTTTAGTTCGGGCATTGTAAGGCAGCATTGGGAATTACCTCTGTGTCAAAACTAGCTATAACTTTTGATGCATCAAAAGTGGTTCCAGGAGAAATTTTGTACTCGACTTTTAACACCCTATAAGGAGCAGCATCAACAATAGTTAAAGTTCTTTGCCTGATATATGCTTTACTTGTAAATAACTTGCTGTAAAGAGTCTCTTCAACAGAAGTACTGGCATCATTATCGCTACCAGCAACTTTGTCTCGTAATCCATCTGCAAATCCCGAATATCTATCAGCCGGATTACACCTTGTAGTCCCCACTACCGCAGTATCTGTTAACCAACTAGTATCCAGTGAAGCGTCTAGAGTAATGGTTGCTGCCCCAGCATTAACTCCTCCTACCGCAATCTTATTATTAGTAGAATCCGTACCGACAATAACTGTATCTCCAGCCTGAAAGTCATCAACCGAAGCTAGGTAAAGTACAGTATCTGTGGACTCATGTGTGTTATCACCAGTAGCCTCATCAACTAGTGATGTATATTGGTAACTTGCTGCTTGATACTTAATATTTTCTAGGTCTTCCTGAATCCAATTTGTTGCCTCTGTGTATTCTTGTGCGCGAACTTTAAAAACGGTAGCTAATACCATCATTTGTATGGCAACACTTACAAATATAACTGCTACTACAATAGCAACTAAAACCTCAAGCATAGTAAATCCATGCTCTGGATTTGGTAATTTTCTCTTGAACATTTAGGTTTACCTTTCTTCTCTTTTCCAAGAGCTAGTAGGAGAAATAGATGGAGGATGAACTATTTTTTGCGCTCCCAAATAGTTACTGTAATTACCTGAAGCATCAATTTTTACTTTGTCATTACCTGATGAGGCATCCCAATCTTTAATCCACATAGAGCCAATAAAATTTCCATCGGTGTTACCCCCACCATTCACGCTCCCTGTAGCGTCAGGAGCGTGAAGAAAAGCCTTCATTGTCCCAGTACCATTGAAGTGAGCTATTAGAGTAGGGCAAGTAGTACCTAAAGTAAGAGTTCCACAACTATACTTTGTTGATGTTTGAGCTGTGTCTGTATAGGTATTGCCATAAATTTGTAAATTAGCAGAGGTATTACTAGCGTCTTTATTAAGATCTGGATTACCACTTAGGTTTATATTACCCCTCACATAAAGAACAACTGTTTCATTGGGTTCAACGTCTATCTCTTCACTCCCGCTAGCAACTAAATTATCGACTAAGTAGTGATAGTAACCATCAGCAGCTTTTACATCACCAGCTCGTGGAAGAGTAGTCCAAGGATTTGCTAAAGTGTAGTAAGCAGCAGGTAGATTTGGCGTATCTGGAAAAACTGTAGGCTGAGCAATCACATCCTGTGTATTTGGATCGTGTAGATTGTCATCATCTGCGCCGACTGCGGGAGGACATGAGTTAATTAATATATTTCCTTTTACTTTGTCATTCCCCATGTCAGTTATATTGTTGTTCTTAACCCATAGTGCCGGAACTTGAGTTTCAAGTGAACCAGATTTAACTGGGATGTTAACTACTACTTTGCTAGTAGCTGTACCCGCAGTTTCAGTAGCTGTGTTACCAGTACCAGCTTGATTAACTCGACCTTCAAGCGTTAAAGTGCCAGTTCCTGGAGTAGTAGTAGGGAAGAAATCATCTGTAGTAGTAGTTGCGGTTCCAGAAGTTAGTAGACTGAAAGTATAAGTCGTTCCACTACGCGAGAGAGTGCCTTGGATACCTTGAATTTGTCCCTTTACTGAGCCACCATCAGCTAAGTAGTCTGCGGGTGAAATGTCGAGGGTTACAGCTCCGCTAGCAGGAATTGTGGCACTAGTGGGTCATTTGGTATGAGTGTTGCCATAAAAAGGATGGTCAATTAAAGTGAAGATACATAGTTTTTCAGGTTGTGATGACACGGCAAAAAAAAGCACCTTTGCGACCGTTAAGTGATGAAGAACAAACCGACTTGAAAAAACTGAGCCGTTCTCAATCCCAATCATCTGCTAGTGTCATGCGGGCCAAAGCGATTCTAGCCGTGGCTCTTGGGGCTGATTACACGAGTGCAGCGCAGTTAGTAGGATTACGCTGTGGTGATACGGTCAGCAAGTGGGTCAGTCGCTTCAATGTTGAAGGCTTAGCTGCCTTACAGCCTCGACATGGCGGTGGGGCAGTAGTGCAATACAGCGAACCAGAAAAACAACGCATCCTGTCCGAATTTCAGCGTCAACCAGAGCGGCAGAAAGAGGGCACGGCAACCTGGTCAGTAGCTACACTTCAACGGGCTTTGCGTCAGGCTCCTGATGGCTTAACCCAAATCAGTACTTATACAATTTGGCAGGTACTCAAAGAGGCGGGCTATAGCTGGCAAAAGAGCCGCAGTTGGTTAAAAACTGGACAGGTGAAGCGCATACGCAAAGGCAAGCTAGTAGTAGTAACTGACCCAGATACCGTGGCAAAAAAAAACTGATAGAACGCGCTTACACTCAGGGACAGAAGCTAGGCTTGAGTGTGTGGTGCGAAGACGAGGCGGGACCATTTGGCACTGCTCCTTACCCTGGTAGCAATTGGCAGCCAGTAGGTAAACCGACACGGCAAGAACATGAATATATCCGTAATGGCACAGCCAAGCTGTTAACGCTATTCCATCCCGCTACTGGGCAAGTACGAGTTAAGGGTGTTACCAGTTGTACCAATGCTGTGTTGCACGAATGGCTCAAGCAAGAATTAGCTAGTGTTGTACAATCACTGCCAACTCCAGCTCGATTACTCAAGCCTGAAGAAAATCAACGGTTATGGAAAAGTTGGCAGCAGGGGTTGAAAGTACGCTTTACACTCCCACACGACTTACCGCCACTGCGAATGTTGCTAGTGATGGATAACTTGGTCGGACATAAAACTCCCCAGTTGGTATTGTGGCTGTGTGCTCATGGCATCATGCCGCTCTACACACCTCTTGGCGGTAGCTGGCTGAATATGGCTGAGTCGATTCAACGAATTCTCAAACGCCGAGCTCTAGAGGGGCATCATCCGCAAACAGCCTATCAAATTATTGAGTGGTTGGAAGCAACTGCTTTTGGATGGAACCAACAACCAACGCCGTTTGTCTGGGCAGGATTACGAGCGCAACGTCGAGACAGAGCGCGTCAAAGATTTCACTCTCTTGGTGGTTCTGGTGCCTGTACGCATCGTCCTCTTCGGCGGACAACTATTGCCAAAAATAATGGCAACACTCATACCAAATGACCCACTAGTAGTAATTTGAGCAGAGGTGTTGTTGGGAACAAAAGAGCCTGGAGAACTAACTGATGTGTCTGCACCAGCAGCTAGTCGAGTACAAGTATAAGTTGTTCCACTTCGAGAAAGAGTGCCTGGTACAGATGAGATTTCCCCGTATACTGAGCCGCCATCGATTAAAAAATCAGAAGGTGAAATGCTAAGAGTTACAGCTCCGTTAGCAGGAATTGTGGCGTTAGCAGTAATTTGAGCCGAGTCTGGTGTATAGCTATAACTATTGACTTTGAATTGACCGTCATCCAAGTCTTTCCACTGATTGAGACGGTATCCATCCACCTCCGTCGCTCCTGCGGCAGCAGCAGCACATCCCGCTGCTACAGATGGCAGAGTATTATATACCTGCTTCCAACTCGAACTGGTTGGAGGAGAACCAATATTAGTAAGAGTAACGTTAGCAAGATTGCCATATCTATTAAGCAACGACTGCACGCGAGTAATTCCTGTTTCTGTTGTACCTAAACCGCGAGCAGTTGCTTTTTGAGTCGAGGCTGTAGTTTCATCGCTCTGAGATCTCATAACCAGCGTGACTGCAATCAGCAAGAAGACAAATCCTAAACCTATGGCAACAGGCAGAGCAAAACCTCGATCGCTACAGCGACAAATAAGAGTAAACTTTAGCTTCGGACTCATATAAATTTCTGTATTACTAAAGCGTGAACGATCGCGATACTTATCATTAAGAAACTACTTGAATAACTAATTGAACGACAACAGAGACCAAAACTATAAATTTTATACCTATCGCTCAAATCAAGCGATAGGTATAAAATTTACACACTTAATTTAATCTGTATTTTTGAAACTGTCTTCAGTGAAAACACTAAGTAGTAGGGCATAATTAAACGTAAGATAGAGAAAAGCCAAAAACTTGCTGATTTTGACCACTCATGCCTGCTCCTTTACGTATCGTTTTGACAGAGTCAGAAGACCGGACGTTGAGTGAACTTCGGGTTGCCAAAACCGTTGCTCAACGTACCCGAGATCGAGCACAAATGCTTCGACTCAATGCTCAAGGATGGGTAGTGCCAGCGATTGCCGAAATTTTTGAGTGCCAAGAGCAGACAGTGCGCGAAACCATCCGCCGTTGGCAGCAGCAAGGGTTAGGTGGATTATGGGATGCTAGTGGACGAGGAGCTAAAGCCAAATGGCAAGAAGCAGACATGGCCTACCTAGAACAATGCCTAGAGCAAGAAGCCAGAACCTATAATAGTCAACAGCTAGCCCAGAAGCTAGAGCAAGAACGACAGGTAAACCTAAGTGCTGACCGGATTCGCCGCATTCTAAAAAAAAGGGCTTTAGTTGGAAGCGGACTCGACACTCGCAACGGGGCAGACAAGATCCTGAGTACAAAGCACTCAAGCAAGCTGACTTAGACACACTCCAACTAGCTGCCTGTGAAGGGTACATTGACCTGAAGTATCTTGACGAATCGGGATGTTGTCTGGAAAGTCCAGTCAGTTATAGTTACTCTCGCATTGGAGAGCAGAAACACCGAAGAGCAGGTCAAATCCTATGGAGACCGCATTAGTATTCTAGGGATATGGCAACCAGAGCAGTCGTTTGACTATGCTCTGGTACAAGGCAGTTTCCACAAGGAACGCTATGTTAAAGTGATGAACGCTCCTTGCCCAAAAGAGTGAGCAGACATTGCTACAAACCGGACGGCTCACAGTCGTGGTGCAAGATAATGGTTCGGCTCATACCAGTCATCTTGCCCGTGAGCACTGGCAGCAGTGGCAGTCGAAAGGGCTATATCTCTTTTTTCTCCCCCAATACAGTTCACATATGAATCTGATTGAAGCGCAGTGGCATCAACTCAAAACCCATGAAATAGCCGGAAGGATTTTTGATAACGAGTATGATTTAGCGAATGCCATGATTGAGGGCATGGAGAATCGAAGTCAACAAGGGGGATGGACACTGGAACGTTTTATGTTTAAATCTGCCTAGCTACTTATCTAGTTTGAGGTTTTATTTTTGAACGCAACCGAGTTAAGTCAAATCTCAATTTTTCTTTGTGTCGCTGCCGCTGAAAACCAACTTTTTCTAATACAATCAGGGGTCAATCGAGCTAACTAATGCTTTTCCTACAAAATCAGTAATTGAAGCCCTGCTTTACTATTTCTTGAAACAAAATATTAGATTTGAAATTTAATAAGATAAAATCTTTAATTTTCTTTAAACTCTGTTGCGAAGTGATATGAAAAATTTCAGTGTTTCCACGGTGATGTTTTATTTTGCCAACAGTGCTAAACAAAAGCAAAAGAACTTACGGCACGATAGAATAACTTTGCAGGCTAGCAGGGGAGAACGCTGTGAGGCGTTTCATCTACTTCAACCTAAGTAGATACCCCTAGAGTGGAAAAGTAGTAATGTTAAAACGTATACTAAAATCCATCGCGCGATCGCTGGTTCGTAGACAAAGGCGAGGGCGGCTAAAACCTCCGAGTGGGACAGGCAATTTTATCAGTAGAATACTACGTATGGCTCCTAAAGTTTTAGCAACAGCAAAAGTGTATTGGCTAGCGCCAGAACAGAGCGGTCGAAAGTTTCCCTCATCTGGTTCTATCTATGCAGCTACCGCACAGTTTGACGAGCAAAAGGACGAGTTTTTTAGCATAGTTCTACGCTTTTCAGCACAAAAAGAGCAGATAGTAAATGGTGCAACTTCTATAGTTGATGAAGTCGAAGTCGGTTTTCTCGTTCCAGAGTTGGTTAAGAGTAAGTTAGCTCCTGGCAAAGAGTTTTTGATAACTGAAGGCAATCGAATTGTCGCCCAATGTCAAATCCAATCTGTTAGCTTACTCAGAGGAAGCGAAGCGCAAAGCTTAACGTAGTTATCGCCCCTGAAAAATAAATTAATCTCCCAACTCACTGCTACCGATAGTATCAAGCTCATCAGGCAATACTACAGGGATCTCTGCACTAACAAATCCAGATGCATCACGAGACACAATTGTCTCTACGTTATGCACTACAGCACAAGCATACTGTACTGCATCCTCAAAATCTCGAAAATTTAGTGCAAGAGCTTGTTCCAACACATCTCGATCGACTGCACAAATGTTTAGATCTGCCAGGACTTGGGTAATTGCATCTTGAGCCACTACCGCCCCTGCTGCTCTACGGACAATGTAGTAGATATTGGTGATTGTCGTTGCTGCAATAAAGCCCTCAATTTCTCCAATATCAATACGTTCAAATAGCCTTGCTGCATTTTCCACAAACGGTTCTCGCTCTTGCAAGAAGTCAAGAACTATATTAGTATCTATCAAAACGCGCATTACTGATATTTCTCGGTCAAATAGGTGATATAACTCTCTCGGGCATCAGCCTCCTCCGTTGCTGCCGAAGTTCTTGCAATCCCTCGCAGCCGCGACAGGTTTCCCTGTTTCAACTTTCCCTGTTTCAACTCGGGATATGCTTCCCGTTTTAGTGACTCCAAAAGAGTTTGGACTAACTGCCAACGATCGCTGGTTGGCAGTTGTAGTGCTTGTTTTTGTAGTTCTTGTAATGTCATCTGTCCAAAAATGCGCGCTCCTACTGTATACCAATTGTACGCCTTTCAGATTATCCTATATGAAAGGGGCTAATTAACAGTGATATACTGGGCAAAACTGAAGCCATAAGCCTTGTAACTAGCTGATAATTTGATTTCAGTCGCCAAACCCGATAAAGCAGATTGCCCCCAACAGCTATGTCTAATGAAACCGCGATCGGGCAAGAACAGTGCATAGCAGAGTGGGAAGCACGAGTACCTCCAAGACTTATGGCGCGATAGAATAACTTTGCAGGCTAGCAGGGGAGAACGCTGTGAGGCGCTCTATCTACTTAAACCTAAGTAGATACCCTTAAAGTGGGAAAGCAGCAATGTTAAATCGTATACTAAAAAATCTCGCGCGATCGCTGACTCGTAGGCAAAGGCGACGACGGTTAAAACCTCTATATCTCAAAAAACGCCGCCGTTCGGCTGAGGCTGGCTTTATTTTACCAACTGTAGCCGTAGTATCGATGGTGGTGGTACTACTCACCGCAGCGATGACGATTCGATCTTTCGATCGCGCCCGGAATGCGAGTAATGTTAGAGTGAGTCAGGCAGCAGCAGAAGCAGCCGCACCCGCGATCGCCCGTGCTAAAGTTAAAATTGAGGCTTTACTGAGAGATCCTGCCCTACCCAGCCGCACTCCTTCCACCCAAGCAATCTACAACGCAATTAAATACAACTCTAAATTTACCTTTGGCGATGAGACGCGCCTGAAACTAGGCTTTGATATTAATAACGATAATGCAATAACTGCCGACAACGCCGACATCAAAAATGACGAAACTTTAACGACTGCTTGGCGTTTCCCTACCGATACCAATAATAATGGTAAATTTGATACGTATACGCTTTATGGGATTTACTTCCGCAGTCCTAGCGTTGAAGCAGGTGATTTTAACCGCGAACGCAATCCCCTCGAAGCCAGAACCCCGCCTGTAAATATTCCAGTTGCAAATAGCCGTTGTGCCGATATTCTGAGTGCAGATACAGAAATATTAGACAATGGTTGGTATCAATCTGGAAATCAATTAAACAAAAGCTTTTTTGTCTACACTGCCAGCGTACCTATTACAGATAATACCGATTTAGGCGATCGCTTTGAAACTCTGGCGGGTAATACCAGCTTTTATGCTTTAGAGTATCAACAAGACCGCAGCTTAATTCCGCTGAATCAATATGCAGTATGGTTTAACGACGATTTAGAATTGTCACCTAGTACTGATTTTCGCATCAATGGCAGAATTCATACTAATGGAAACTTGCTAGTCGGTGGACGTAACAACGCCACAGTTAGATTTTATCAAGTCGATAGTCAAGATTCCTGTTTCTATCAGCCAGAAAACGGCAAAATTACTGTTGGGGGTAATGTCGGTAATGGTAGCGTTACCGATACAAGCGATCGCAATGTCGTGACCGTCGATCTATATAGTAACAATCCAAGCAATAGCACCGCTCAAATTGGCAGTATCAATAAATCTACAGAAGAAACAGGCGGAGAAGAAATTGCCTATTCTGATGATGCTTTTAACCAACGTATTGCCTTGATGAAACAAGCAGCATTAGAGTTTTGTATCGAAGCTGGACGAGATTGCTCTGAATTAGAACCACCGGAAATTAAGACAGTTCTAGCGATTAACAGATATCCTGATGAGGTGAAAAATCGCTTCAGCCAACGCTTGCAGGAAAATCCTAGTTTAAATACATATATTGTCCTCAAAGAAGAATTAGAAAGATATCTGCGTCATCGAACTCGGCGCGTTCCATATGCAGAAGTTTTAGAATCAAATAACGACATTCTAGACGATTACACCCAAGACAATATTTTTGCCAATTTAAATACAATCGAACCGCCTGCCGAATGGCGAGAACCAACAGATAATAATACTAGATTGTTACTCAGAACGCGCCAATTAGAAGCAACATCTCCCGAACAACAGCTAGATGTAACTGAGAGATATTTAGGCGATCGCATTCGTGTAGGAAATAACTTACCTGCATATTGGAAAGATGGCAATAACTATGTTACAGCAACCCGCGATCGACAATTAATTGCAGGCATAAATTGGACGAACCCTAGCGATCTACCCCGCTATCGTAGCACCCAAGTACAGCCATTCGATCCTAGCGAAATTGCAGAACGTGGGGGATTTTGGGAACGACAAACCGCCACAAATACTGGAGGTTTACGGATTATTACAGGAGCAGGAATTTATCGCGATCGCAAAGATAATAACTCTCGCATCCCAGCTTTGCAAGTCGATTCATTTTTACCCGATTTATCAAACCGTAAACTTGACTCTGGAGCGGATCTTCCCACGCCTGACAATCGATTGAGAATTGCGGGTCAACCTATAGATAAATATACTCTAGTTTGGTCTGACATGATGCCAATGACAGGCGGCGATGAAGAGATGAAAAAGCAGGGAGAAGCACCATCACCTCCCAATCTACGAATGCGTGCTACAGCAGTTTATCACTATACCCAGAGTACGGGTGTTGACCAAATACCAATTGCTTGTGTTAGCAGTTATTACGATCCTACAAACGAAATCACAGTTAAAAATGGCAAGTTTGGCACTAATAACGGTTATCCCTGGGGCGCAAGTGGCAATGTTTTACCTTACAATAACGATTCTAATGGTCGGTCAAATAATGGCATAGTCTATGAAGCTCCTTATACTAACAATAACGATAGAATTAGAGAAATTGGGATTTACTTACCAGAACTAAGATCGCAAGCAAAGATGATGTTTCCTAACGGACGCATTGTCAATCAACCTTTACAAAATGCGCTCAAAAAATTAACTGCTAACGTTACGCTAGAAGATCCTGACAAACCGCTGAGTATATCAGATAACGCCGCGTTAGATACAGCGATTTGTGCTTTAAAAATTTTAGACGGAACGATTATACCAGTCAATAATAATCCGATTATTCCCCACGGAGCAATTCAAGAAGCTTCCTTCTTAGATAGTAGAGAAATTAAAGTCATTAGCCGCGATGAAGACGATCCTTCAAGTTCTACACTCAACAGCGATCGCAATCCCCGTTACGACTTAGATCTAGAACAGCGTCAACCATTAGAAATTAGGGTGACAGACATCAATTTCAGTACGGGAGAAATTCGAGAGACATATAGCGATCCAGAGAAAGAAAAAGTCGTAGGGCTGACTCGTAAAAAAATCAATCCAAGTCAAATTGACAGCGATTACTTATTACCAAATAGTGGAATAGTTTACGCCAGTCGTGACGATGCTTTGCGCGATGATTCATCGGCAATTAATTCTACTTCTAATAGCACTGGTAGCTCAATTATAGTACAAAGTTCAACCGATACATCTGCGATTGCGCGACTTGAGAGTCAGTTGCTTAGTCCTACAGATTTTAAACTCGATCCTACCCGTCGCCCTAATGGGATTCGTTTAATTAATGGGAGTGACTTATCGCGCGATATTGATAATAGATATCGACCGGAAGAGAAAGGATTGATTTTAGTTTCCGATCTCCCTGTATACATAAAAGGTGATTTCAACCTTCATCAAACACCGTTAGGTAACAAATTAGAAGAGTTTCAAGAAACATTAGATTGGTCTAATTGGAGCAATTTTTATACTCGTAGATTAGGAAATCTCAATCCAAATTTTGCCTGTCGCCCTGGAAAAGCAGGATGTCCCGATCGCGATGGCGATACGTGGCGATCGTCTACTATTATTGCTGATGCTGTAACGCTGCTATCTAATTCTTTTAGAGATGGTTTTCGCAGTGAGGGAGACTACGATCTCAACAATAATACAGCCCTCCCCATCTCTCAACAAACTACGCCAGATAATCCTCAGCAGGCTACGACAGAACGCGAAAAGGTTTCCCAAAATCGTAATAATCAAGGCTTTTGGGGCAACAGCTTTGTCACGAGTTCTGATTGGTGGGATACAAATAGTAGCGGTAATCCATATCCAAATCAGAAAACTACTGATACTTATGTAGGTTCCTATTTAACTAACGGAGTCACACCCATACAGCGACGTACAACTTTTCCTGAATACGTCATGGAAATTTGCCGAAAGATACCTGTTGAAACTTGTCAAAAGGGTGATTGGAAGATTGGCTATGACCAAAGTAGGGATGACAAATTAGATAATACCGAAATAAATAGTGCTATAAATCTCAGTAGCCCTCCAAATGGAGGATACAAACCCGATCGACTTGGGGCAGGTACTACCGCTCGACCTGCTTTACAACCAGAAGATAGGCGCTATCCTCGGCGAGTGGCTTTTCAGCGAAACGACAACTTAAATAATCAAAACCAAAATCAAAACAGGAACCAGAATAATCAACAAAATAATTCAAACAACCAACAAAGTAATCCAGGTAACCAACAGAATAATCAACAAAACAATTCAAACAACCAACAAAGTAATCCAGGTAACCAACAGAACAACCAACAAAACAATTCAAACAACCAACAAAGTAATCCAGGTAACCAACAGAACAACCAACAAAACAATTCAAACAACCAACAAAGTAATCCAGGTAACCAACAGAACAACCAACAGAGCGATCGACAAAACAACCAACAACAAAATAATCAACAACAAAATAACCAAATTAATCCTAACCAACTAACTCCTTTAGGAATAGATTCTCAAGGAAATGTAAAACAGTTTCGCTATGTTGATGGAAATAATAACGCTAGACCAGATGGATTGCCTCGACAAGTACCTACTGCGCTGTGGTTTAAAACAACAACTAACCCTGTCAATCCAACTGAAGGTGAATCGTATAGTCCGAATAACCCGCTATTCATTAAAGAAATTTCTGGCAATCGACCGCTATTAGTACCAGTTTTACAAATTCACAGTCCCGATGGTTCCCCCAGTGAAACTCTGGATGGAGGAAACCCAAATCGCTACGCTACCAACTGGTTGCAAACAGCCGCAGAAGATACAACCTTTAACGCCGTATTTATGGCTGGTAATAGTCCCAGTCGTCCTCAAGAAGAATCAGCTGGATTACCTAACTTCGTCCGTTTTCTGGAAAACTGGGAAAACAGAATCGTCAAAATCGACGGTAATTTTATTCAAATGCGCCGGAGTACCTACGCCACAGCGCCGTTTATGCCGATCCGTCGTGACACGGCTACTGAGTTGGCTACAGCAACCGATAACCTTAGCTGGTTTGACTACGCCATTAATAAATATCCCACTAGTGGCGCTAATAACGATTTACCAACAGGAACGCCACCATATTACAGCGAACCAGAACGACACTGGCAGTTTGATGTTGCCTTATTATCCCAATCTTCAGACTTATTTGCCCAAGAGTTTACAACTCCATCAACAAGCCAGCCTAGCGAACTGCTAAGAGAAGTCAGTCGAGACGATCCTTGGGTACAAACTTTGTTGTGTGCAGCCATAGCTAGCGATCGCACTGGTAAAGTTACAGCTACCTACACTCAATATGCGATTTCAGATAAAACTCAGCGTCCGGCAACTTGTCAAAACGATACACCAGATTATCCAGCAAACTTGAATTAGGGACAAGGGGGACAAGGGGGATGAATATAAGAAGGCGAGTTAATTCAAAATTCAAAATTCAAGATTCAAAATTTCCCGACTCTCAACTCCCGTACGGGCGGGGTTTGACCAAAGATCTAATGCCTCAGTTGTCAATCTATTTGCTAAACCCGCCCCTACCGACTCCCGCTTCATCAGGCTTTACCATCCTCGAAGCTTTAATCGCGATCGCCATCCTATCAATTTTGATGACTGCGATCGCGCCTGTTTTTGTCCTTGCTGTTGGTAATCGGCTGCAAGCAAGGCGAATAGAATTGGCAACTCAAGCAACAAAAACTTATATTGCTGGAGTTAAGGCGGGAACGATTGCACCTCCACAGCATATAGTTGTTTTAAATGAAGTCGATAGTAACAAAAATTTTAATTCTCAACGCGAACAATTTGTTGCTACAGCTCCTCCTTCTACTTCTGGTGGTTTGCGTTGTACGAATGTTTCAGTTAGTAATCCTTATTGCTGGAACAATACAACATCGAGTTTATATTGTTTCGATTTAGATGGTGGCGGTTGTAGTAGCGATAGCGGACAAGATTTGGTGATTCAGGCTTTTCGCAGCGCCAGTTCTGAGGCTCAATCTATGGATAAAGCTTATATATTGGGGCTTCGGGTTTATCGTGCTGCTGGTTTTAGCGATCTGTCACCTTTGGTCGCGAGTGATGCTAATACTCAAAGGACGCAGTTGACTTTTTCGGGAGGCTTGGGTAATTTCAAAACACCATTAGTAGAAACAGCTACAGAAATTGCTGCAAATGAGTCGAGTATAAATGATTTTTGCGATCGCCTTGGGTGTGAGTGAGCCAAAAGTTGTAGGGACGGGTTCACGAAGTATCTCTGCTTCCCACAAATATTTCTGGTAAACCCGCCCGTACTATTGATAATAAGGTTAAAAATTTTTATGAGTCATGATTTTTTTGATTTTTGTCACGCAAAGACGCAGAGGCGCAAAGAAAGAAAAGAAAAGAGAAGAAGAGGATTGGGTTGTAATGGTTTTACTTTGATTGAGCTGTTGGTGTCGATTGTTATTTCTTCGATTGTTTTGAGTTCGCTGTTATCTTTTATGACGAATATGTTGACTTCCGAGCGGAGAGAACAGGCGAAGTCTAGTAGCGAGCAAGAGGTACAGTTGGCACTTGATTATATTTCTAGGGATTTACAAGAAGCTATTTATATTTATGATGCTGAAGGTTTGCAGGCGATCGCCGACCAATTGCCTCATGCTAGAGAAGTAGATAAAGTTCCCGTACTTGTATTTTGGAAGCCTACTTTTTTAGCACAAGATCGTCCTGTTATTACGATAGATGGAAATACAACTACTGTTGGATGCTTGACTAAGTTACCTAGAACTGATGCCTGTAGTCAAAGAGATTATTTTGTTTATTCTTTAATTGTTTAATACTTAATTAAAGAGAATAATCCTGCTTGGTCTGGAGCAGCCAGAATTGGTAGACTCGAACTACAAGATGGAATTAGAGATTCTAATAATTCGCGTAATTATCTGACAAATCCCGCTCCGGGTTTTCAATTATTCAATCTTTCTCAGGCGGGAACTCTTAAGGAGAAAATGAATGCTTGGCAAAAGGCAGAGACAGCTTACAATCCTCAAGAAAATCCCATTGAAGTATTAGTAGATTATGTCGATCCAAGTCCGAGCGATCGCACGCCAAAACCGTTAGATTGTCAAAATATTTCTTCTGCAGCTCAACTCGTTCCTGCTAATACTCAACTTGCTAATCCTTTACAAATAAATAGTTTTTATGCCTGTGTAGATGCATCGCGCAATTTAGCTCAAGTTTATTTGAGAGGAAGTGCGTTAATGCGTTTGGAGCAAAATGCTGTTTATAGTGACAGTCAGGCTGCTTATTTTCCTAGTTTAAACATCCAAGTAAAAAGCCGTGGTACGACTAGCTCTAAATTTTAAATAAGCTGCTATTAACAGAGATGAAAAAACTCTTTTCCGACTCCCGACTCCCGATTCCCGGCTCCCGACCCTGGCAAGTTAAATACAACTATAAAACATCTAACGCCGGATTTACCCTGATCGAACTCATCGTTGTAGTCGTTATTATCGGAGTTTTAAGTGCGATCGCGGCTCCTAGTTGGGTGGCTTTTGTTGACGGTCGCCGTTTGAGTGTTGCTCAAGACCAAATTTTGCGCTCTTTACAGGCAGCACAAAGTAATGCTAGGCGAGATAAAGTGATATGGCAAGTCAGCTTTCGTGAAAATAACGGCGTAGCACAGTGGATCGTTCTGCCAGCAAGTACAAACCCGACTACTGTAACTTGGCAAAACTTAGATGCAGCGGTTCGCATCGTCGATCCAATCGTGAATGCCAACGATCCCGATGGCACGACTTTAGAATTCGATCCAACTCATAATTTATGGCGAATGCAATTTAACTATCGCGGAGAAGCAAATAGTCCGTTAGGAAAAATTGCGATCGCTACTCGTAACGGCGGACAGCGCTGGAGTTGTGTTAAAGTCTCCACTCTCCTGGGCGCAATCCGATCCGCTAGCGATGAAAATTGTCTAAATTAAACGTCATTTGTCAATTGTCATTTGTCATTTGCGATAATCGATGGTTAGTTGTTATTAGTTTTGACTTTTGACTTTTGACTTTTGACTTACTTACTCATCGCCTCTGCTGTTTTTTCCCGATTTAGCTTCAAAATCAGCACGCCTAAGGGAGGCAAACACAGATCGATAGAGTATGGATGATTGTGGTATTGCCATTCATCCGTCCATTTGCCCCCTAAGTTACCCATGTTGCTACCGCCGTACTCGCGGGAATCGCTATTAAATAATTCTTGGTAAAATCCTGGTTCGGGTACGCCGATTCGATAGTGGGAATGCGGTTGAGGAGTAAAGTTACAAACTGCGATCGCAAAATCCTCTGAATCTTTGGCGCGACGAATTAACGCAACTACGCTATGGCGATTGTCGCTGCAATCGATCCACTCAAACCCCGCTTCAGCAAAATCCTGGCTGTACAAAGCTGGTTCAGAGCGATATGTGTGGTTTAGATCTTTGAAAAACTGCTTGAGCTGTTGGTGTGATTCATATTGCAACAACTGCCACTCTAAGTCACCCCAGACGTTCCACTCGCTCCACTGTCCAAACTCCATGCTCATAAACATGGTTTTTTTGCCGGGGTGAACGAACATGAAGGTAAACAAGCAGCGGACGTTGGCGAATTTCTGCCACCTATCCCCTGGCATTTTGCCGATGATGTTACTTTTGCCATGTACAACTTCATCGTGGGATAGAGCCAACATGTAATTTTCGCTGTGGTGATACCACATGCTGAAAGTGACGTTATTTTGGTGGAACTGGCGGAACCAAGGGTCCATGCTGAAGTAATCCAGCATATCGTGCATCCAACCCATGTTCCACTTGAGATTAAAGCCTAATCCGCCCATATACGTAGGCCAAGATACCATAGGCCAAGCGGTAGATTCTTCCGCGATGGAGACGATGCCAGGAAAATAACTAAAAATAACGTGATTTGTTTGCCGCAGGAACTCTGCTGCCTCTAAATTTTCCGTGCCACCATATTGATTTGGCAACCATTCCCCTTCTTTGCGGCAATAGTTCAGGTAAAGCATTGAGGCAACGGCATCTACCCGAATTCCGTCGATGTGATACTTATCAAACCAGAACAAGGCGTTGGCAACCAAGAAGTTTCTCACTTCGTTGCGGCTGTAGTTGAATACTAAAGTTCCCCATTCTTTGTGTTCTCCCTTGCGCGGATCGGCGTGTTCGTAGAGGTGAGTCCCATCAAAGAATGCTAACCCGTGTCCATCTTTAGGAAAATGACCTGGAACCCAATCAACAATTACCCCAATACCGTTTTGGTGGCATTGGTCAACGAAATACATAAAGTCTTCTGGCGTGCCATAGCGGGACGTACAAGCATAATAACCAGTAACTTGATATCCCCAAGAGCCATCAAAGGGATGCTCTGCAATTGGTAATAATTCAATATGGGTGTATCCTAAATCTTTCACGTAGGGAATTAGGCGATCGCCAAGTTCTCGGTAGGTGAGAAAACGCGCCCCCGGTTTGAGTTCCGAGACAATGACGACGGGTTCTGTCTCCCCATTAGGCAACTTGGGAGGTTCGGCAGAGGAGGCGTGCAGCCACGAACCGAGATGGACTTCATAAACAGAAATTGGCTGCGTTAGGGGGTCGGTATGGCGGCGTTTTTCCATCCATGCCAAATCGCTCCATTCATAAGCATCTAAGTCTGTGACAATGGATGCGGTTTTGGGTCGGGGTTCTTGCTGATAGCCATAAGGGTCAGACTTTTCGTAGATGTGACCATTGTTATTTTTTATTTCATATTTATAGCG
This sequence comes from Chroococcidiopsis sp. SAG 2025, assembly GCF_032860985.1. Classification (GTDB taxonomy): domain Bacteria; phylum Cyanobacteriota; class Cyanobacteriia; order Cyanobacteriales; family Chroococcidiopsidaceae; genus Chroococcidiopsis. Next base: position 1,817,421 of record NZ_JAOCNC010000001.1, on the reverse strand, counting down.
ATCGCCGACTTTGAGTTCGGGAATAAATATTTCCCAAACTCCTGTAGCACCTTTGCGCATCTGGTGCTTGCGTCCGTCCCAATGATTAAAATCTCCAATAACTGACACGTTGCGCGCGTTCGGAGCCCAAACAGCGAAATAAACGCCTTGGACACCGTTAATTTCTGTTGAGTGCGCTCCTAGTTTTTCATAAATGCGGTGGTGATTGCCTTCCGCAAATAGATGCAGGTCAAAATCTGTCAACCGGGGAGAGCGAAAGGCGTAGGGGTCATAAATCACACGCTCGTGTTCTCCCTCCAAAATCCGCAACTGATAGTTTGCCAATTCGGGAAGATCGAGCGTGCATTCAAAAAAGTGAGGATGATGCACGGTCTCCATCGGAAATTCTTTTCTTTCCTCTGGCAGTACCACCCACGCCGCACTCGCATTTGGTAAGTATGCTCGCACTGCCCAGACGGTTTTGCCTTCCTGTTCCACGGAATGAGCGCCTAGCACTTCAAAAGGATCTTGATGCTGGTTCCAAATAATTCGATCTACCTGTTCTGGTGCAATGGTGGTCATAGACATGCAGCTACCTACCTGGAATAAATTTAGTAAACTCCTCTCGTCATACTTATACACATTCTTTACATTTATTTGCAAATGAGCAAGCAAAGCAACGGTATTTAGTCTGATTTTGTCTCAACCATAGGTAAGACTTTGGGGAGTTAGGGGAGAGGAGACAAGGAAGCAGAGGAGCAGAGGGAGCTGGAGGAGCTAGGGGAGCAAAACAATTCAAAATTCAAAATTCTTACACCCCACACCCTACACCCCACACCCCCCACACCCCACACCCTGTTCCCTCAAATAGGCAAAAAGGTAAAAAGTACGAATTGCCTTTCGCAGTTGGAGTAGAAAAACGATTTCTCGGACTTGAGAGTTCAATGTGGGTGGTGCGGGACGAGTTTGTAATTTAGCTTGTAATTGAGCGTATTCAGCAGCAGTTAGAGATTTGCCATCCACAGGCGATCGCTGTGAAAGATTTCCGTCCGCAAGACTTCTTCTGGTGTATCTTCTGGGGTGGTAAAGCTAAGGCAGATTGGGCGATCGCAGAGATTGTAAAAACACGATGCCAACACCTAAAAATTGAGTTTGAAAGTGGGTTATTTCCTGACGTTTGCCAGCTGGCAAAAGCCCCATACTCTCTCTTTCTCCCTAAACTGCTACCAGAGTATTTATAGCATTTTGTCTGCCCTCCTAAGCACTACACCTAAGCACTACATATGTAGGTACTGATTACTCATGTGGTAAGAGAGCATATGTAACGCAAAAAGCGCCCCCTTTCTAGGGAGGCGCTTATGAGTTAGAAGCGCGAATTAGCCATTAAGGGAAGGAGCTTCCACTGCTGCTAAGTCGAGGGGGAAGTTGTGAGCGTTGCGCTCGTGCATCACTTCCATACCCAGGTTAGCGCGGTTGAGGATGTCTGCCCATGTGCCAATCGCATGTCCTTGAGAGTCAACCACCGACTGGTTGAAGTTGAAGCCGTTGAGGTTGAACGCCATGGTGCTGATGCCCAAGGAGGTGAACCAAATCCCGATCACGGGCCATGCTGCGAGGAAGAAGTGCAGCGCGCGGCTGTTGTTGAACGAAGCGTATTGGAAGATCAAACGACCGAAGTAACCGTGTGCGGCAACGATGTTGTAGGTTTCTTCTTCTTGTCCGAATTTGTAACCGTAGTTCTGAGATTCGGTTTCGGTAGTTTCACGTACCAAGGAGGAAGTCACCAAAGAACCGTGCATCGCGCTGAACAGCGCTCCACCGAACACACCAGCTACACCTAATTGGTGGAAGGGGTGCATTAGGATGTTATGTTCGGCTTGGAACACTAACATGAAGTTGAATGTTCCCGAAATGCCCAAAGGCATCCCGTCTGAGAAAGAACCTTGTCCGATTGGGTAGATTAAGAAGACTGCGGTTGCTGCTGCTACTGGTGCAGAGTATGCTACGCAGATCCAAGGACGCATTCCTAGACGGTAGGATAGTTCCCACTCACGTCCCATGTAGCAGAATACACCGATTAAAAAGTGGAAAATTACCAATTGGTAAGGTCCACCGTTGTACAGCCATTCGTCTAATGATGCTGCTTCCCAAATTGGGTAGAAGTGCAAGCCGATGGCGTTGGATGAAGGCACAACTGCACCAGAGATGATGTTGTTGCCGTAAATTAAGGAACCTGCTACTGGTTCGCGGATCCCGTCGATGTCTACCGGGGTGCGGCGATGAAGGCGACGATGAAGCAGGTGGTTGCAGCTAGTAAGGTGGGGATCATCAACACGCCGAACCAGCCAATATACAGGCGGTTTTCCGTGCTGGCTACCCAGTTACAAAACTGTTCCCACAAGGAAGCGCTTTCGCGTCTTTGTAATGTGGTTGTCATGGTTCTATGTATTGCTAATTAAACAACAGTAATGTTGCTTGTCTTGGTATGAATCAGGCTCCGTACTTGGTTGCCTGTAAATATATCTTTACACAACTTCAGCAAAAATTTCACATATTGCTAATTCTATTAAGTAATGTTAAAGCGAGACATATATAAAAAAAAAAAAAAGTTATACTTAAAGAGGAAAAATATCTGTCTGTAGGTAATATTCGCAATAAATCTGTAGCGATCGCAGCAACTGAAATGAGCGCAGTCACTGCTTTGTCAAGCAGAATTGGTAGGTAAATAGTTGGTTCAAAGTAGTATAAATTTGAAAAATCCTCAGTGGGGAAATATTTAAATGTAATGAGGTATATTTCTAAAGGGAGATGAAAAAAATTAGATTTCAGCAGCCCTAGCAAGGGGCTTAAACAGTCGTAATTTTCGCGATCGCGCCTCCTAAAATAGAGGTAAAGACTCACTCCAATCGAGGTTTAGATGCCTACTTCCAATTCCAACCTCAAAGAAACCGCAGGCGTAAAAGTATTATTTTTTTCAATTCCCAACAATGTCATATTGCAGCTTGGTACTAGCTCTCTACTACTGGAGCTAGTTGGAGGTAAAGCTGTAGCTCAGGCAGTAACAGCTATTGGGCAAGCCAGTGAAGAAGTATTTCGTGGCGATCGCTTGCCAGTTTTGCCATTTCCCGAAACAGAGACAACATCAGAACCTAGTGACGCATAATTTGCATCGTGCCTAATTCGTCAGGATTTCGATTAAAGATAAAGATTGTCGCTTCGACAACGAATTAGGACAGCATTCAACTCTACAATTATTAATTGTTCCTGGCTCTACTCGAACAGACCCTATGACTTCGCTCCTCCACTCCCATGATGAAGCTTTGACTATCAGCACCTCTCCCTTTGATTTGTTCTTGAGGCAGCGCCTGCAAACAGTAGAGGAGTTGTGGGAGTCTGTTCTGAAACAAGAATGCGGTCAAGAATTAGTCAATCTCTTGGCGCAATTACGCGATTTATGCTCGTCAGAAGGACAAGCAATCGACGAGCAAATATCGGAAGTCGTTCAATTAATCTCTCAGTTAGAATTGAACGAAGCAATTCGCGCTGCGCGTGCCTTTGCACTCTATTTCCAGTTGATTAACATTGTCGAGCAGCACTACGAGCAACGCCAACAGCTGAGTATCAGTCGCGCTTTGCATCAAAAAGCAGCTAAGCAGTTACATCAAACGCCACAAACCACCTCCACAATTAACGGACATCCAACAGCAGATGTAAATCGAGATCCTGGCGTAGAGCTATTAGAAAAAAACTGGCACGCTACCCAGCAGCAGCAAAAACAAGGGACTTTCCACACCTTGTTTCCCCATCTACGGCAGATGAACGTACCGCCGCAACACATCCAACGGTTGATCGACCAGTTAGATGTCAGATTAGTCTTCACGGCACATCCAACCGAGATCGTCCGCTCTACAATTCGCGATAAGCAAAGACGCTTAGCCAAGCTACTGCAACAGCTCGATCGGATTGAGGAAAGTACGGGCAGTATTGAAGGTGCTAATCCTTGGGAAGCAGAAGCCCTGCGGGAACAACTAACAGAAGAAATTCGCCTCTGGTGGCGCACTGACGAGTTACACCAGTTTAAGCCAGCAGTGTTAGATGAGGTAGAGTACGCCCTGCACTACTTCAAAGAAGTTTTGTTCGAGCAAATTCCCCTGCTGAACCACAGATTTAAACACGCTCTGGCAGCTGCCTTTCCCCGCTTGCGTCCGCCTAGTAATAACTTTTGCAAATTTGGTTCCTGGGTAGGATCGGATCGGGATGGTAACCCCTCAGTGACACCTCAAGTTACGTGGCAAACAGCTTGCTATCAGCGCCAGTTGGTATTGGAAAAATACATTCATTCAGTCAAGCGACTGACGAACTTATTGAGCATATCGCTGCACTGGAGCGATGTCCTGCCAGATTTATTAGAATCTCTGGAGCAGGATCGGTTGCAGATGAACGAAGTGTATGAAGCACTTGCCCTGCGGTATCGTCAAGAACCGTATCGGCTCAAGCTTGCCTACATTTTGAAGCGACTAGAAAATACATTCGAGCGTAACGCGCGCCTGTACAACAAGAATCTGCGCAAGCAAGAAATTCAAGAAGAAAACGTTACTACGGCAGTCTATAAATCTGGGCTTGACTTTCTCGCGGAATTACGACTAATTCAACGCAACCTGTCAGAGACAGGCTTAAACTGCCGAGAACTGGACAGTCTGATCTGCCAGGTGGAAATTTATGACTTTAACCTAGCTCACCTCGATATTCGCCAAGAATCTTCTCGCCACGCCCATGCTTTTAATGAAGTGTTGGAATATCTACAAATTCTGCCTCAGTCATATAACGAATTGTCAGAAGCAGAAAGAGTCAAGTGGTTGTCGGGAGAATTGCAGACTCGTCGTCCGTTGATTCCCGCCGAACTACCTTTTAGTGAAAAAACCAACGAAGCGATCGAAACTTTGCGCGTCGTGCGTTTGTTACAGCAAGAGTTTGGCGTGCAGGTTTGCCAGAGTTACATTATCAGCATGAGCCGCGATCTGAGCGATTTGCTAGAGGTGCTATTACTAGCTAAAGAAGCTGGACTTTACGATCCAGCAACAGGAATCGGCACGATCCAAGTCGTACCTTTATTTGAGACGGTAGAGGACTTGCAACGCGCCCCCAGCATCATGCAACAGCTATTCGAACTGACGTTTTATCGCGCTTTGTTGGCAGGAGGGTATGAAGCGATAAAAGGGGAGTCGGTAGAGGCGGGTTTAGAAACCCGCCCGTACGGGAGTCGGGAGCCGGGGAAGAGAGCTGAGGGAGCTGGGGGAGAGAATCACACAAACTCTACACCCATTGTTCACGCACCACTCACTACGCATCACGTATCACTCACTCCTCACTTACAAGAGGTGATGTTGGGTTACTCGGATAGCAACAAGGATTCTGGGTTTCTCAGCAGCAATTGGGAAATTCACAAAGCGCAAAAAGCACTCCAACAAGTTGCCGAACAGCATGGAGTCGATTTGAGAATTTTTCACGGACGCGGTGGCTCAGTAGGACGCGGTGGTGGTCCTGCATACGAGGCAATTTTGGCTCAACCCGGACATAGTATTAATGGCAGAATTAAGATTACCGAACAGGGTGAAGTTTTAGCCTCTAAATACTCGCTGCCAGAGTTGGCGCTTTACAATTTGGAAACAATTTCGACTGCCGTGATTCAGGCTAGCTTGTTACGCACGGGATTTGATAATATTCAACCGTGGAATGAAATATTAGAAGAGCTAGCAGCGCGATCGCGGCAACATTATCGCGCCCTGATCTACGAGCAACCAGATTTCATTGATTTTTTCCACCAAGTGACTCCGATTGATGAGATCAGCCAGCTGCAAATCAGCTCTCGCCCCGCCCGGCGACAAGGCGGAAAAAAAGATTTAAGTGGTTTGCGGGCAATTCCTTGGGTGTTTAGTTGGACGCAAAGCCGTTTTCTCTTACCTGCTTGGTATGGTGTCGGTGCGGCTTTGCAGGAATTTTTAAACGAGGAACCCGAGGAACACCTCAAATTGTTACGTTATTTCTACATGAAGTGGCCCTTCTTCAAAATGGCAATTTCTAAAGTAGAGATGACTCTGGCAAAAGTAGACATGCAAATCGCTCATCACTACGTCAAGGAGTTATCGAAACCCCAAGACTTAGAACGATTTGAGCGGCTATTCGAGCAAATTTTGCAAGAGTTTCACCTTACAACTGACTTAGTACTGAGTATTACAGGTCATAAACGCCTGCTCGATGGCGATCCAGTCCTACAGCAGTCCGTACAATTGCGAAGCGCGACGATTGTACCGTTAGGATTTTTACAGGTCTCATTGCTGAAGCGACTGCGGCAATACAGCAACCCGAGTACGACAGGTATCATCGATTCTCGCCATAGCAAAGGCGAATTATTGCGCGGTGCATTGTTAACTATCAATGGAATCGCGGCTGGGATGAGGAATACTGGCTAGTATCCGAAGTTAGAAGTCAGAAGTCAGAAGTGTTTTATGTACTAACCACTACTTTTTTATCAATGACTGATGACAAACAAAAAAAGAATGTTGATTTGCACCTTTGTAGCGTTAACAGCGGGATGTTTTGGTGCGATCGCAGGTGGGCAAATTAGTGCATGGGTACACCAGCAAAACTGTCAACAATTCCAGTGGGGAGGCAAGGAAATTTGTCAAGCTTGGGTGATACCGGGAGCGCTCTGGCAAGGTAGTACGACTGGATTTTGGGTTGGCGAAGTGGTAGGTGCGTTACTGGCTGGTTTAGCAACACAACGAGGGGCTACTGACAACTGACAACTGATAACTGTACGGGTGGGTATGAAGCGAAAATTATGGCTAAAGCCCGTGAATCTGCTTGCTAAACCCGCCCCGACGACAACTGATAACTGTTCACTGGTCGCTGGTTGCAGTAGGTGTTTGCAAGCTCTCCCAACTCTTCCACGTATTGGTATTCGTGTCAAAACAGCGCCAGCTCAACTGTTCTGCTTCTTGGTAGCAAATCAAGACGCGGTGGCTATATGGGTAGCTGCTACTGATGTAAGATACTACTTGTTGTAGAGGGGTTGTTTTGCGACTGAGCCGCCTAGCTACAGCCTGGTTGGGGCATTCAATTAGCATGGCTGAGTGTCCATCAATGTAAGTCAGAGAAAAGACAGACATGCGCAAGATTGCCCGTAACCAACTTTCAGTATGGTCAAAATACTCGTCTACAATCCTGTTAGTAAATGCTCTTTGCAACGAACGGTCGTTGGAGTTGGGTTTGAGAGAGTCTGACATAGTGGCGCTTGTGAGTGGCTGGCTTGAGGTTAGATCGAAAATGTTGAGAGTGACAAGTAGGCGATTCCCGTCGGGATAGCTTCGCTTCACGCACAACCGAGCAGATTTTTTCCATTTGTAATAGAAAAACTTCTGTCGATGCTTTTTGTTTTGATTTTGCCAATCTCTCTTGGTAGAATGCATCCGTAGATCTTCTCATATAGCCATGTCTACGGAAACGTCACTAGATAACACTTTGGGAGCGGATGCTGTCGATCGCGCGATCGCGGATGGGATCGATTTAGATGGCTCCCCAATTCCTCCCGTCAAGTTGGAACTTTACCATCAAGTCATGGCGCTAGAAGCAGGAAGACAGCGCAGTGGCGTGTCAAATACGATGCGATCGCGGATCGTGCGCATCGGTGCGAAGCACATCCCCCAAGCGGAACTCAACCAAATGTTACTCGACGCTGGTTTTGCTCCTCTTAAGGATAAGGAAGTCGCTTTTTATTACGGGAATAAATAGGGGACAAGGGGGACAAGGAGAGTTTAAAACTATTTTCTTCCCCTACTCCCTACTCCCTACTCCCTCAATTACCACTCATAGCCGCGCTCGACCCAATAGTACCAATCTTCGATCGCTTCTAACGTGTCGTCATCAACTTCCATTGGTACGACATCATATAAAGGTACGGCAAAAGTATCTTCCGTACCTTCTTCTTGATAAACAATTTCTACATACATATCGTCTTGGCATTCTTCTTCTGATGCCATTCCGATAACTTCGACTTCTTCACCTTCGATTTCTATTTCATCTTCCGAATCAATCGGACGCTCTTCTGAAATCCAAATGGCGTTGAAAGGAAAATTAACTTTGTTATCGAGATAGTAATACCAACCTAGTCGCCGCTCCTCTTCGTCATAAGCATCAACGACAACTTCCATGTCGATTCTTTCTTCTCTGCTTGCGTCGATTTCCAACTCGGACATAGGAAACCTCACCACAATGGGCTGAGCGTGAACATTACCAAGCACAAACATTTTAGATGCTAGCAATACTAGCTAGACAATGAGGTTAAAAATTTTAAAGCGCCAAGTGTAGAAATTACTGGAGAAAGATAAATTTAACTTTACCTTAAGTTGCGATCGCGTCAACAGTTTTGCAACTCATTTCTAAGAGGGCGATCGAATTAAAAATATTCGCCAGAACGATAACGTTAGGCTGCTGCACAACTGGGTATCGGTAAGAAGAGTTTATTTACTCCTATCCTGTTTTATCAGTCGTGGATAGATGATATCGGCAGTCAACACAATTAGTGCGTGAACTGGCAGGATAACTAATAGAAGTGTTGAAAACCGCGCCATAGCCATCACGCCTTCAACAATAGGAGACTGCGGAGCAAGCCAGTCGAAAGCTGATTCTAAGAAGTTTGTAACCTGTTCCTTTCCCTCTACACACAACCAGGGGCTGTGAGCAACTATTGCACGTTCAGGCTCCCAAGCACGAACGGTCTGAAGAGAATTACGCAAAGATGCTCTGTCAAAGATGTGTGCGTACTGCACGCCACGCGGTGTATGCTGATACATTTGGTTCCACCGAGAGGTAATGCGCGAAATAGATGAAAGAGAATAAAGCTGGTAAAAGCTGGTTTGAGTATCAGTTGAGTATAATCGGACTAGCTGTTGGCTGAAAGTATTGATATTGTGTTGTTACCAACCCCAACTACCAGGAACGCCTTTAAATGGTCCCACAATATCGTTCGTAATCCAGCCGCCATAAAAGTTACCTGGTTGAGGCTGTACTTTTTCCCCATCGACATAGCAAGCATCCATGACATGGGCATAAAAAGCTACATAATCCTTAATTGAGGCAAAACTTGGCGTTGGGTCGGGATAAAACCAAGCTACATTCTCAGCCTGTTTGTCGCCGACAACAATAGTGTAATATCCCGCTCGACCTTTCCATTCGCAAAAACTCGAATTGGGTGTTCTGACGAGGTACTCCATTTTAATATCGCTAGGAGGGATATAGTAAACCGGGGGATGGCTGGTTTCGAGTACGCGCTTGGCATGGCGAGTATTGGCAATTTCTACGCCATTGAAAATAATTTGAATCTGCTTGTTAACATCCTCCAATCGAGGAGGTCTGGGGTAATCCCAGACTGATTCTTGACCAGCAGCAGGTTGAATGCGTTGAGGATGCGCCATATGCTAGTTTTTTTAGGTAATGGATAGTTTGTCTGTAGGGGCGCACAATTTGCGCCCCTACTAGTCGCAATTAAATGAAAATCGCTATAAATCTTTGTGAGTGAAAGATTTAGCATTCGTCCCCGTGTAGGTAGCAGCGATGTGTCCGTCGCCTGTAAGCTGGTATTTATATGTAACTAATCCTTCTAAACCAACAGGACCACGGGGTGGTAATTTGTGGGTGCTGATGCCAACTTCTGCACCAAAGCCGTAACGGAAGCCATCAGCAAAGCGAGTCGAACAGTTATGATAAACTCCTGCTGCATCGACTCGGACTAAAAATGTTTTTGCCGTTGTCGGCTCTTCAGTGACGATCGCCTCTGTATGACGCGATCCATAAGTATTGATGTGGGCGATCGCTTCTTCTAGAGAATCTACCACCATTATTGACAAAATCAAATCGCTGTATTCCGTCGTCCAATCTGTTTCTGTCGCTGCGGCTACATCGAGAATTTTGCGAGTGCGATCGTCACCGCGCAATTCTACCTGACGTTCTTGTAACGCACGGGCAACTAACGGTAGAAATTCAGGGGCAATATATTGATGTACTAATAGAGTTTCTATGGCATTGCAAGCAGCGGGATAATGGGTTTTGGCATCAACAGTAATCTCTACTGCCTTGGCAATATCAGCTGCTTTATCTATGTAAGCGTGACAGATACCATCTGCATGACCTAAAACAGGAATGCGGGTATTTTCTTGTACGAAGCGCACGAAAGAGTTAGAACCCCTTGGAATAATCAGATCGACATATTCATCTAATCGCAACAGCGCCATTGTCTCTTCTCGCGTTGTCAGCAATTGGACTACGGCTGGGTTAATTTCTGTTTGAGAAAGTCCGTGGTGGATCGCTTTGACGATCGCCTCGCAAGATCGCACGGCTTCCTTACCACCTTTGAGGATGACACCATTTCCTGATTTGATTGCCAATAGGGAGATTTGAATCGCTGCATCGGGTCTAGCTTCAAAGATGACACCTAATACTCCCAGAGGACAAGCAACGCGCTGAAGAATTAATCCTGTATCCAGTTCGCGATGAATCTGCACTGCACCGACGGGATCGGGTAATTTACCCACATCTCGCACCCCCGCGATCGCATCTTTGAGTTTAGTTGCATCCAATTTGAGGCGATTGTACAGTGGTTTGGCAATTCCTTCCGCTTCAGCTACTTTGCAATCAGCCGCATTTGCTGCCAAAATTTCCTCAGCTTGGGCTTCTAACGATTGCGCGATCGCTTCAATTGCTCGATTTTTCGCTTCGGTAGATAAGACTGCAAGTTGACGCGCTGCATCGCGAGTCTGGCGGGCGATCGCACTGAGGGAATGGGATTCGATCTGGGTGGCAGTCATGAATCGATCTCAAAGATATCCAGCCAAAGTGTAACAAAATCTGGGTGCTGTTTGATGTTGAAATAAATTGGTAATGGGTAATGGGTAATGGGTAATTGGTAATGCTAGACAAAATTACGGTGATTCAAGGTGACATTACTCAGTTGCAGGTGGATGCGATCGTCAATGCTGCAAATAATTCACTGTTGGGTGGTGGCGGTGTAGATGGGGCAATTCATCGCGCGGCTGGCTCCCAGTTGTTAGCAGAATGTCGTCAGTTAAGGGGGTGTGCCACAGGTGCAGCTAAAATTACTCAAGGGTATAACTTACCCGCCAAGTGGGTGATTCATACTGTTGGTCCAGTTTGGGAAGGCGGCGATCGCGGTGAGGATAAACTTTTAGCAAGTTGTTATCGTAGTAGCTTGACTTTAGCAGTGCAACATGAAATTAAAACCATTGCTTTTCCCGCTATCAGCACGGGTGTGTATCGCTTTCCTATCGATCGCGCCGCACAAATTGCTGTGAGCGAAGTTCAGGCTTTTTTTTCTACCAATGATTCGATCTCGCAAGTAATTCTTGTTTGTTTTAGTCAATCGACATGCGATCGCTTTCTTAAGGCATTGCATCAATCAGTGACCAGTGACCAGTGACCAGTGACCAGTTATCAGCGAAGAGTAGTTAGTGGTAAACTTTGACTTTTGACTTCTGACTTTTAACTTCTAACTTTTGACTTTCGACTTTTGACTTCTAGACTTCTTTCTTGTCCCTTGAAATTGGAGTGAAATCATGTCAAAACTGCCCAGCAACAAAATCGATCCCGCGCCTATGACGGCAGATGTTAGCGTCGTGGATCTGATCGATAATTACTTTACGGCATATAACTCAGCAAGATTGCGGGAAATCTGCCAGTTGTTGAGTCGAGAAGTGTTTCGCGAGGGTGTCACTGTAGGCTTGAGCCTATCGGGAGCAATGACCCCTGCTGGATACGGAGTTTCTGCCTTAGCGCCTCTAATTCGACATGGTTTTATCGACTGGGCGATCAGTACTGGCGCGAATCTCTATCACGACATGCACTATGGGTTAGGTTTTGAACTGTATAAGGGTAATCCGTTTGTAGACGATGTGAAATTGCGTCAGGAAGGCACGATTCGCATTTATGACATTATGTTCGGTTATGACGTGCTGCTGGAAACGGATGCTTTCATTCGTAAGATTCTTCAAGCGGAACCTTTCCAAAAACGCATGGGAACGGCAGAATTCCACTACTTGCTGGGTAAATACATCCGTGAAGTTGAAAAGCAAGTTGGGGTAAAGCATTCTTGTTTACTGGCGACGGCTTATGAATGTGGCGTACCGATCTATACTTCTTCGCCTGGAGATAGTTCAATTGGCATGAACGTTGCAGCTTTGGCTTTGGAAGGCTCAAAATTAATTCTCGATCCGTCGCTGGATGTGAATGAGACAGCTGCGATCGCCTATTCTGCTAGAGAATCTGAAGGGAAAAGCGCGGCGTTAATCCTTGGTGGTGGTAGTCCCAAAAACTTCTTACTGCAAACCCAACCCCAACTTCACGAAGTACTAGGGTTGGAAGAACGGGGACACGATTACTTTATCCAGTTTACCGATGCGCGTCCCGATACTGGCGGTTTATCTGGAGCTACCCCCAGCGAAGCTGTCAGTTGGGGAAAAATCGATCCTGAAGAACTTCCCAGTACAGTTGTCTGTTATACCGACAGCACGATCGCCCTTCCCCTCGTTACCGCATACGTTCTCAACCAGTGTCCCCAGCGTCCCCTGAAACGCCTATACGATCGCCGCGAACAGATCCTAGAACAACTCCGCACCGATTACTTAGCTGCTAAAACTCAACCTACAGATAAGATTCCGGCTGCGGTGGCTGATGCTGCTACAGAACAACCGATTGCGACTTATCCCTGTGGAAGAGTAATTCCACAACATTCTTCGTGAAATTCAAAAGTAAGGTAGGCAATGCCTACCTTACTAGAAAATCTTATCTATCATCGGATAGATGAATTCAAAAAATAATATTATTTGAGTATTAAATAATACCTCGATCGCCAATTATTAAATCTTCTTCTTGTTACAAGATTGTCACTTTGATTGTTTAAGATGCAAAGCGGCGCGGTTGAGTAGTTTTATAGATTTCTATATAAATCAGTTGCAATTAAATTTCATCCCTGTTGCTACCAGTATTAGATGAATGTGAGAACTTTCTCATTCAAGCTTCATGCAAAACTCACAAACATTCTTGAATATTTAGGTGTTGTTACTCTATCATTAAGATAAGTAAATACTGATAAACCTGCCTCTCAAAATCATCAAAAGAGTGGCTGAAAAGCTCATGGCTAGGTTTTTTTTACTGCCTTGACTAACATCAAGCGCGATCGCTAGCTACTAGTAAGGAAATCTCCCAATAACTGTTCTAAAAGCGAACGGTAGCTTTGTGCTGCTTGTTAAGAGCTGCTTCTTTTTGGTCAAGTTGATAGTTAGTAGTAATGAAACAAAAAATCAAATTTTTCGATCGCTCAACTCCATTTTATCCGGTTTTTTGTTAACTGTGTTACGAAAAATGGAGAAAAACGAGCCGCGAGATCGACTTCAAACAATAGGCACAAATGAAGTTAGTGAATTAATTTTAGCCAATCAGATTGGAGGAACTGAAAAAGATTTTGGTGATTTCCGATCGCTGCTAGAAAGCGATCGATGCAATTCATAAATAGAGTCGTAAATGGAGGAAAGCATGGGAATTCGGGAAGGCATCAAAAACAAACGCCCTTTCACTCGCGGCGTAACCAATGATTTTCTTGCCTCAATTGTCGTCTTTCTTGTCGCTCTGCCTTTGTGTATGGGGATCGCGATCGCCTCTGGAGTACCACCAGCAAGGGGCTTGATTACGGGCATTATCGGCGGGATGGTAGTCAATATTTTTTCGGGTTCCCCCTTACAGGTAAGCGGACCTGCTGCCGGACTAGCAGTAGTCGTTGCGGAACTGATTCAAGAATACGGGATCGAAATGTTAGGTCCGGTGTTGCTGCTCGCAGGTTTAATGCAATGGCTAGCGGGAGCGTTCAAACTAGGGCAAATCTTTCGTGCCATGTCCCCAGCTGTAATTTATGGAATGCTAGCAGGAATCGGCGTGTTAATTTTTGCCTCTCAATTCCATGTTGCCATTGATGACAAACCCCACACCCACGGTTTAGACAATTTGCTTGCTATTCCCGCTTCAATTCAAAAAGCAGTTTTCCCCCCTACTGGCAGCAACCACCATATTGCCGCGCTCATTGCGATCGCCACCATCGCCACAATTATCTTGTGGGACAAGTTTAAACCCAAATTTTTACGATTATTACCAGGAGCGCTAATTGGTGTAGTTTTAACCACGGCGATCGCCACTTCGCTACGACTACCGATCCAGTATGTCAACGTCCCTGGCAATTTATTAGAAGCAGTACAATTACCGCAACCTGCTGGATTATTTCGCTTGCTACACGCACCGCTGATTTTAGAAGCATTAGCGATCGCCTTTATTGCCAGTGCCGAAAGTTTACTCTCTGCTGTTGCCGTAGACCGCTTGCACTCAGGTGAGAGAACGGATTTTGATAAAGAACTTTCCGCGCAGGGAATTGGCAATATGATTTGCGGCGCGCTGGGGGCGTTACCAATGACAGGGGTAATTGCTCGCAGTTCGGTCAACGTTGAAGCAGGCGGAAAAACAAGATTATCGGCAATCCTGCATGGTATCTGGATACTAATCTTAGTTGTTGCTGCTCCTGGCTTGTTGCGGATGATTCCCACCTCTAGCTTAGCGGCGATTCTATTGGTGACAGGTATCAAGCTGATCGAGATCGAACACATCCGCAAGTTGCAATTTTACGGGAAAGCTCCCCTCGTCATTTTCTTCGCTACCTTTATTGGCATTGTTGTCACAGATCTGCTCTCAGGTGTATTGATTGGCATCGTTTTAACAGCAATGACACTGCTGTACAAAATGTCTCGCTTAAATATCCATATGCAACGAGACGACAACCAACCTCGAATCGATATCTACTTAGAGGGAGCAGCAACATTTATTCGGTTGCCTAAACTAGCAGCAGCTTTAGAACAGTTGCCACCTCAAAAAGAACTGCACGTTCACTTAGACAAGCTGGCTTACATCGACCACTCCAGCATGGACTTGATCTCGATGTGGACAAAGCAACAAGAGCAAATGGGAAGCACGGTGATTATGCAGTGGGACGGTTTAGAAGACCGCTTCCGCAAACCGTTCTTACCTGGGCGGCGGGCGATCGCTGCTTGAGGGAGTGGTGCGTGTTTTACTTGCGACTTGTGACTTGAGACTTGAGACTTGTGACTTGATTGTGTCCCTCTGCTCTCTTCCCCGATTCCCGATTCCCGTAGGGGCGGGTTTATTGGCTCAATTCTGGGTTGTTTCAAAGATCTCTTGTCAAAACCCACCCCTACAACTCCCGATTTACAACGGCAACTAGAAGCTTATGAATTTGATTTTTCTGATTCCATTAGTAACTTGTTTTTTGACTGGCTATCTTTGCCAAAAATGCCCTGGTGAAATAGCATATCTTACTGCTGTCATTGCAGTTGTTAGTTTAATTTTGAGTTTGATTTTAGCTCCTTGGCAGCTTCAGCTATTGATAATATTGCTTGTTTTTAGCAGTACTAGAAAGCTGTTGCAGCAAAATGAGTATAGACTGCGATTGATGGATCGACAAAAGCAAGGCGATCGCCATTCGTAGTAATTTGGGCGCTGCTCAGCCGAGGAGATCGGAGTTTTAGAGGTGCGTCTTGACCGCAAATATTTAC
This sequence comes from Chroococcidiopsis sp. SAG 2025, assembly GCF_032860985.1. GTDB lineage: Bacteria > Cyanobacteriota > Cyanobacteriia > Cyanobacteriales > Chroococcidiopsidaceae > Chroococcidiopsis. Next base: position 1,801,762 of record NZ_JAOCNC010000001.1, on the reverse strand, counting down.
TGGACTCATCCGTTAGATATAGCTTTGAGACACATAACTCGTACCATTGGCTAGAGGAAAGGAGCTGCTTAGCTTTTTACTATATCTACTTAAAGTTTAAAGTTTAGAGTAGCGATCGCCCAACTGCATCAATCTACGGAAGCCAGGAGTAACACATGACAGCCTCAAATGAAAAGCGTAAAATTCGCTATGCAGTAGTCGGCTTGGGGTGGATTTCCCAAGTCGCAGTACTACCAGCCTTTGCCAATGCTGAAAATGCTGAATTAGTGGCTCTGGTTTCAGACAATCCAACCAAGCGAGAGGATTTGGGCAAAAAATATAAGGTGCAAAAGACTTATTCTTATGCAGAGTACGATCGCTGTCTTGAGAGTGGTGAGGTTGATGCTGTCTATATTGGCTTACCCAATCACCTGCATCGAGAGTACACCGTGCGAGCCGCACAAGCTGGGGTACACGTACTCTGCGAAAAACCAATGGCAGTTACGGAGCAAGACTGCGAGGCGATGATTGCAGCTTGCCAAGATAATAACGTCAAACTGATGATTGCCTATCGCTTGCATTTCGAGCCTGCAAATATGCAAGCAGTAGAAATTGTGAAATCGGGACAAATTGGCGAACCACGGTTTTTTAGCTCGGTGTTTGCTCAGCAGGTAGAAGCGGCGAACGTCCGCGTCAAGAAAGCTTTGGGTGGCGGGGTTCTAGACGACATGGGCATTTACTGCATCAATGCCGCTCGTTACATATTTCAAGATGAGCCAGTTGAAGTATTCGCTGTGGGTGCTAGCAAGCCAGAATCGCGCTTTCAGGAAGTAGCAGAAATGCACAGTGTGATTCTGCGGTTTCCCGAAGATCGGTTAGCGATGTTTACTTGTAGCTTCGGTGCTGCTCCCGTAGGAAGCTATCAAATCGTTGGTACAAAAGGAGATTTGAGGCTAGATCCTGGTTATGACTTTCAAGGAGCGCTGACGCATTACTTAACAGTCGATGGCAAAACTCAAGAACGGACTTTTCCACCTACCGATCAGTTTGCCGCAGAATTAATTTACTTTGCTGACTGCATACTACAAAACAAAGATCCAGAACCATCAGGGATTGAGGGTTTAAACGATATTCGGATTATCCGCGCCCTCGATCGCGCTATTGAAACTGGTAGCCCTGTAAAGTTAGGCAGGCTAGAAAAGCAACAACACCCCTCAGCCGCTCAAATTATCGAGCGTCCGGCGATTCATCAGCCAGAGCTAATTCACGCTGCCGATCCTTCAGGAAAGTCTTAACGATTAATCATTAGTCATTGTGTTATGACTTGTGAAAGACTAATGAAAAGCCTTTGAAAACCTGTGCAGGCAGGTTTTGTTTGTGTAAACGCGATTTCTAATCGCAGGAGTGCTTTTGTACTCTCTTACTAGATTTTTAGAATTAAATGCAATATTTTATACCTATGAGTCAAACTGCTTTAAAGACTGAAAACGGTTGTTGTGCAAAGCTTTAAAAACTGATACGTCTGAACGAAATCGAGCGCTCTTGGTGACAATATATCACTCGTGCAATGCGATCGTCAGACTGAAGCGCCAAAAAATAATGCTATCTGCCGATCCCGATCGCTTCCGATCGATAAAAGAGTAGCGATCGCGTATGATAAAAGTCATGTTTCCACAAATATCACTAAACTTCTAATAATATCATAATGAGAACATGGTTGATTTACAGCGCAAACAGCACGTCTATAGATGAGAAAAGACGGTTATGCTCAAGAAGCATAATTTCAATTATTAATAAAAAATAGAGCTGTTTCAATAAGTAAAAATTGCTACTTAAATCTTCTTCAACTACGCACACACTTTTTTTTAAACTTCCTTTTTTTCAGAATTCTATTACAAATCATCAGAAAAGCTTGGCAAATATCTAAGCATTATTCTGGAAAATAGCAAACTCTGCCTGTAGTGATTAAGTAGAGTAGCCTTTACATCATATTTTGTCATGCAGTTAGCTAATCGCGTTGCAATTCCACTGCGGACTCTGACTTTACCCGAACAAACCCCCGAGCAACAAAGGATAATAGTATTTCACTCTACAGGCTCTTCAAACTCACAATTATCACGCCCTCACTCTCATACATTTTTTGAACTTTTGTTTGTTGAAGAGGGTGAAGGTTGGTATTCAATAGGCGATCGCCACATTTGGGCTAAGCCTGGCGATCTGTTTTTACTCGCTCCTGGCGAGGTTCACGATCCGAGTGGACTCACTGATGCAACTACATGGGTTGTTGGTTTCAGTGCCGAAGCTCTTAACCCTGGCTATGCTGAAGCCGATATGCTCTTAATGTTACCCGATCGCCTGCTGAACTCATTTGTTCAAACTGAAAATGCCCAAACCAAGCATTATTACGTACCAACTGAGATCCGCTCGCGCTGGTTAATTCTACTGGGACAACTCAAAAGCGAACTTTGCGATCAGGGATTTGGTTTTACCGAAGCAACTCGCGCTCTATTAATTCTATTACTGATAGAAACTGCTAGACTCGCTGCATCTGAACTACCTCAATCGAAAAAATCTTTGCCTCAAACTCGCCCAATAGTAAAACAAGTTTTGTGCTTTATTGATGCTAATTATTGCAACTCCATTGGACTGCAAGAAGTGGCTAAGGAAGTTAATCTTTCTGCCGCTTATCTAACTGACATGATCCGCCGAGAAACGGGCAAAACTGTACTAAGTTGGATTGTCGAACGTCGCATGATAGAAGCTCGTCGCTTGCTTTTAGAAACCGATCTAGCTGTAATTCAAATTGCCGAAGCAGTTGGCTATTGTGATGCGGGTTATTTCAATCGCCTATTTCGACGACTGAACGGCACAACTCCCCAGGCATGGCGAGTTATGTATCGCGGCTAGCACAAAAGTTAAAAATCAAAAGTTTGAAAAGTTACAAGTAGGGTGGGCAATGCTCACCCTACTATTTTTTTCACTAATTTAATTCAATAATTTGAATGTAAAGATTTTTTTCATTGGCATAAATTCAGTTAATTTGATTGAGTGTCACTACGGATATAAAACATTAGACTACAAATCTATTCGTGAGAAACAAGACAAAAAAAACAACCAATCATGCAAAAAAAATGTCCATTGATCTTCGAGTTTATCTTACATACACTAATAAACATAGAACGCATAAAACTGAGGCAACCGACCAATGTGATGCAGTCAAAAATCGAGATGTTTGGACATAGTTCTACTTAAAAATTTCTCCAATTAATGCTCTAGTTTGAAAAACTGAAATAGAGATTTTGTGAATAGGAGTTGGGAATTTCTGCATTGCATCAATTACGAATTTGAGAGTTCGATACATTTTTGAAGATTGATATAGCGCAATTAGCCCTAAATCGAGGACAAGAACAATGAGACAGTTTACAATTAGTACGACCCTAATGGGTAACGTAACTGAAATTAGAGAGCAAGAAGCTGCCTTTCATATTAAATGCAGAAGTGGTGACGAACTAGTCGTCAATGTGGGTAGAGAAACCCAATTTCAGTTTGTACAAAATTTAGATGGGATTAACCGCGATCGCTATCCAACCCCTGAAGGCTTTGCTTGGAGTCCGTCACAGTTAGTCAAGAAATATATTCAACGCGATCGCTTAGTTGCCGTCCAAGGTGTTTATCTTGAAGACGATCCCAATCGCCGCCTCGATGCGCGAATTATTAATATCTTACATGCTCCTGACGGCAAATTTCTGTTCGAGCAAACGCATTGGTGGTTGGTTCAAATTGCTCGTTTAGCTGATACTTGGTTAGGTTTCTTATTTCCAAATAAGATGACTTATGAAATTGATGATTTCAAACTGTATCAGACTAACTTAAACATTATCGGTTTGCGTACCGATGATAACCTGCAAGAAAGTTCGACGCTATCGCGCTTAATCTACGGTCTCTCTTCTGCTTACTTACTCACTGGATGCGAAAGCTATTTATCTGCGGCGCGTGCGGGAGTCCAGTATCAAAGAGAAACTTTTCGCGGCTTAACGAGCGATGGCAAACATTGTTTTTGGGCATCTGGTAAGCGCAAGACAGATTACAGCTATCAACTGTACATGACATCGCAAAATAGTGACGATCTCAACACAATTCCGCTCTACGAACAAATATATGCCTTAGCTGGATTAGCCCAATACTATCGAATTACCCTCGACTGGGAAGTACTAGATGATATTCAACGAACAATTCGTACCTTTAACGATTACTATCTAGATTTTGAATCGAAGTATGGCGAGAATGCTTTTGGAGATTACTTCTCACACCTCGATTATGCAACCCTAAGTTGGGATAATGAGGCGTTAGGCGACAATCAAGCGAGGAAAAATTGGAATTCTATTGGAGACCATATTCCAGCTTATTTAGTCAATCTGATCTTAGCTCTTGAGCCATTGCCAAGAACTTGTGGCAACTTTGAAGAACTTCAGAAGTTTTTAAATATCTGCAAAAAGATTCTCCACACGACCAGCACGATTATCATCGAGCAGTTTCCCGATCCAGATTCGAGCATACCATTTGTGAACGAGAGGTTTTTCCGCAACTGGCAACCAGACCAATCTTGGCGCTGGCAGCAAAATCGTGCCGTGATCGGACACAACTTAAAGATTGCCTGGAACCTGACTCGCGTTGCTAATTACTACTACTTTACAGCTGATAAATCCGTAGCTGAAAACCCAGAAGCGGCAGAGCCAACAAAACAGTTTGCCGATAAGTTGATGAAGCTTGCAGATAAATTAGGCTCGACAATGGCTGAGATTGGTGTCGATCTATTCCGAGGCGGAATTTTTGATACTGTAGAGCGCCATCCCAGCAACGGATTCTCACTAGAATTCCCTTGGAGCAACACAAAAGATTTTTGGCAACAAGAACAAGCTCTCCTAGCCTACTTAATTCTGCATGGTTGCAGTAATGAAGATGAGACGCAAAAGCAGAAGTATTTAGAACTTGCTCAAGAGACAGCCGCTTTCTGGAATTTATTCTTCCTCGATCAAGACAGCAAAGGGATCTTTTTCCGAGTTACCGAAAGCGGAATGCCCATAATTCAAGGTGGTTATGGGAATAAAGGCGGACATGCGATCTCCGGCTACCATGCCTTCGAGCTAAATTATTTAGCTCACATATACGTGAGTTCTTACGTCACGAAACAACCTTTCTGCCTTTACTTCAAACCGAATAAAAATTGTCGGCAGCGCTCTATTAATGTCTTACCTGATTTTGTTAGACCTCATAGCTTGCAAGTTAGCCGCATCAGCATTGATGGTAGCGATCGCGATGATATCGATCCCGATAACTTCCGAATTAATCTGAGCGAAAAAGAATTTCAACTCGGTTCGGAAGCAGAAATCGTTGTACAACTGAAGCCTTTAAGCGCGTAGGAGCAAACAAATGACCGCGAAAATGCTTGAAGGCAAGAAAATCGCCGTACTGGTTGAAACTGAATACATTCCCTACGAGATCGAAGCATATCAAACACGCTTTGCCGAACTAGGTGCAACTATAGATTTGATGTCTCGGCTATGGGAACAGCCCAGCGTTCGCTTTGCTGCTGATGTCGATAGCGTAGAAGTAGCAGATCGGATCAATAGACAGGAAACGCGCCTTGCAACATTAGAAGTCAACATCGACTTTCAAAACGTAGATCTCAATGAATATGCAGCCGTCATCATGGCTGCAAATTACACCAGCGTCCGCCTACGTTACTTTCAACCCCCACAAGGACAACAAATTAGTCCAGAACAGACTTGCACCGCTCCAGCAGTCCAATTCTTCGCTAAAGCAATGGCGAATCCCAAAATCATCAAAGGACTGCTGTGCCACGGGTTATGGTTGCTGACACCAATGCCAGAGCTACTGAAAGGACGACGAGTGATTTGTCACGAAGTTGTCTTAGCAGACATCACGAATGCAGGCGCAATTTACGTACCACCCCCTCCTAATTCCGAGCCAAACGATCCCAAAAATATTGTGATTGACGGCGACATGGTGACGGGACGAGCAGGACATGATGTCAACGCATTTATCGATGCGATCGCGACTCAAATCAAACGGAATTCGGAAGTCGGGAGTTGTAGGGGCGGGTTTAGCAAATCGATCTCCAACTGAGACAGTAAATCTTAGAGCGAAACCCGCCCGTACGGGAGTCAGAAGCCTTAATTCGTAAGGATTTTACGCACCAATTACCAATTACCAATTACCAATTTAGAGGTTCCAATGACTAGAAAGATTTTGATTATTCTATCCGAATGGGGTTACTGGGGCGAAGAATTGATCGGTCCCCTAGAAACTTTCGATGCTGCTGGGTATCAAGTGGACTTTGCAACGCCAACAGGCAAAAGACCTGTAGCCCTCACCCCTAGCATGGATGCTACATTCGTCGATCCGCCTTTAGGTCGTCCTGTCGTTTCTCAAGAAATGGCAGAGAAAGTCCGCGCTATAGACGACCCCAATAACCCCCGCTTAAATAATCCAATCAGCTTGAGAGATTGGTTGCCTGAAAGACCTTATTGGAGTTCTCCTAAATTTCTGCGGGAAATGGAAGCCTACTACCGCAGACTTGAGGAAATCCGCGCCAAAGATTTAAGTCAATACGATTCGATGTTAATTGTCGGTGGTAGCGGTCCTCTGGTGGATTTGGTCAACAACCAAAGAGTCCACGATTTGATCCTCAACTTCTATCAAATGGATAAGCCCATTGCTGCCGAATGTTACGGCGTTCCCTGCCTTGCCTTTGCCCGTGACATCAACGATCGCAAAAGCATTATCTGGGGTAAGCACGTTACCGGTCATTGTCTGGAATATGACTACAAAGACGGTACGGGATTTATGGGAGCGAACGTCAATCCTAACTTAGGTGATATTAACTTCGGTCCTCCGTTCTATCCACTAGAGTACATTCTGCGCGATGCCACGGGTCCAGAAGGGCAATTTCATGGTAACGTCGGGCATGAAGTTTCAGTCATTGTCGATTACCCCTTCATCACAGGTCGTTCCACCCCAGACTCTTATGCAACTGGTCAGCGGTTGGTGGAGGTTTTGGAAAAGGGATTGAGACGGTACGGCTGGTAGTAGAGAGCAGAGGGGCAGAGCAGAGGGGCAGAGGAGGATTTTAACTCACGCACCACACACCACTCTCTTTCCCGGCTCCCAACTCCCGTACGGGCGGGTTTCGCTCTAAGATTTACTGTCTCAGTTACGAATTGTTGGCTAAACCCGTCCCTACGACTCCCTCTCAAACAGGAATTAAAATCATGGAAAAAAGAAACGGTAGATTTGCAATTATCGAGCAATTACTTGCTGATGGTATCCGCTACATGTTCGGCAACCCCGGTACATCTGAAGAGGGGTTTCTCGATGCACTCAGCGATTATTATCCAGAATTTGAATACATTCTTGCCTTACAAGAAACGATCGCGGTAGCAGCAGCTGATGGCTACGCTCGTTCTACTAAAAAGCCTACCGTCGTGCAACTGCATAGTGGTGTTGGTCTGGGTAATGGGATCGGCATGTTGTACCAAGCAATGCGGGGTCATGCACCACTAGTCGTACTAGCAGGTGAATCTGGCATCCAATATGATGCGATGGATGCACAGATGGCAGCAGACTTAGTGAGTATGGCAAAACCCGTTACGAAATGGGCAACCAGGGTCGTTCATCCGAGTTCGCTGCTGCGGGTATTGCGACGAGCGATCAAAATTGCCGCAACGCCACCGATGGGTCCGGTTTTTGTCTCTCTGCCAATGGATGTGTTGGACGCACCAAATGAGGAAGAAGTTGTTCCCACGTCGATCCCAATTACGCGGGTGGCTCCCGAACCGGAGGCGATCGCCAAAGCTGCGTCAATGCTAGCTACAGCGTCCAAGCCACTGATTATCGTTGGTGACGGTGTAGCTTATTCCGATGCTCAAGCGGAATTAACCCGCGTCGCCGAATTGGTTGGCGCTCAAGTCTGGGGTTCGGATTCATCGGAACCAAATATGAGTGCAACCCATCCGTTGTTTGGCGGACTATTGGGTCATATGTTTGGCGAAGTGAGCAGCCGCATTACATCTCAAGCTGATGTCGTGCTGATCTGCGGTACATACGTTTTCCCCGAAGTCTTTCCGGCTTTGTCTGGTGCGTTTGCTCCTGATGCAAAAATCGTTCACATCGATTTGAATGCTTACGAAATCGCCAAGAATTTCCCTGTAGATCTAGGTATAGTCAGCGATCCGAAAACAACCCTTGCCAAGCTGGGTGCTGAATTAGAAAAAATCATGACTGCCGAGCAAAAGCGGCTAGTCGGTCAAAGAATTGCCCAAATTGCTGAAACTAAAAAGCAGCAAATGGCAGAACAGTTTGAAGCTGACAAAGCCGTGCATGACTTAGTGCCTCTGCATTTATCACAGTTTGCTGAGGAACTCGCTAGACATTTACCACCAAACGCGATCGTCTTCGATGAGGCAATTACTCATTCTGAAGAGCTGTGTCGCTACATTCCACCAACGACGCTGGGGCATTATTTTCAGACACGGGGCGGTTCTCTCGGTGTGGGTATTCCTGGTGCAATTGGGATTAAGCTCGCCCATCCTGACAAAACAGCGATCGGCTTTTCGGGCGATGGTGGCGCAATGTATACCATCCAAGCGTTGTGGACGGCTGCACACCACAACATCGATGCTAAGTTTGTCATTTGCAACAATCGCAGCTATCGCATTCTGAAGTTGAATATTTTGCAGTATTGGCAAGAACAGCAGCTGCCGCAAGGCGAATTTCCTGCATCTTTCGATTTGTGTCATCCCGATCTGCGGTTTGACGAGCTAGCACGGGCGATGGGAGTACAAGCCGTGCGCGTGGAAACACCAGAGCAGATCAAACCCGCGATCGCGCAAGCTCTTTTCCACAACGGACCTTTCCTGATCGATCTCGTCATCAGTAATGAAGTCCCAGGAGCGATCGGCTAGGGGCTGGAAGAGAGCAGGGGAGCTGAGGGAGCTGAGGGAGCTGAGGGAGCTGGGGGAGCAAGATAATTCAAAATTCCCCACACCCCACCCCACACTCCACACCCTACACCCTACACCCTACACCCACCCCACACCCTACACCCACCCCCCACCCCTTTCTTCACTATGATCCATCAATTAATATTTGCCCATCCCAGACCAGGGATGAGTGAGAAAGACTTTCAAGACTATTGGATTAACATTCATGCGGCAAATTATGCCAGTAGAATTCCTCAAATTAGAAGGTATTTAATCGATTTAAGAATTCCTTTTGGAGCAGAACCAGAAGACCCGCTTTTTAGTGGTGTTGCTGAAATTTGGCTAGAAAATGAAGCAGAACAAATTGCTTCGCTTCAGTCGAAAGAGTTTATCGAAGGAGCGCGGCGAGATGAACCAAACTGGGCAGCATTTTGGCGCACGGTTGGGTTAGATACTACGGCTCATGTTTTGATGGCAGGAGAACCGCTACAAAGAGACTCTAATAGAATCAAACTTTTGATAATGGTGAAGCGCAAAGCTGGAATGCCATTAACAGAATTTCGTCAAACGATGTTGCACGGTCATGCTGCTAAAGTCATGAAACTTCCAGGTTTGCGACGCTATCTTCAGTGTCACGTTCGCGATAGTTTTTATGCGATCGGTGAATCTATTCTCGATTGTGTATCGCAACTTTGGTTTGACGATCTATCCTCTCTTGAGAAAGCTCTGAATTCACCAGAATATGAAAATTTCATTTTGCCAGATTTTGGACGACTTTTTGAAAGTAATTGCGTTCACAGTATGGTGACAACTGAAAACTGGATTATTGGACCAGATTTTCGTTAAAAGGAATGAGATCGAGAAGATAGAAGTTATGTCGAAAGAAAGCGTAATTGATTTTTTCAGAGTTTGTCATCACGATACAACTTTGTTTGCGAAATTCGAGTCAAAGAACTTACCCGAAGTTATTTTTCACGCTAAAAGTTTGGGTTACAGCTTTAATGGTGAGGAATTAGCTGAGGTTATTGGAAGCATGGAAGCTCAGATTATTACAGAGAGAATGGGTGAAGCGATCGATGCTAACAGTAGTTTATGGCGGAGAATGTGGGGAAAGTCTCGCCTGCAATACGTTATTGAAGAACTATTTCAAACTTTTTCTGAAGCGGAACTAAAGCAGTTTCTTAACTAATAAAAATCTTATGGCAAGAATAGAAGTAATTAACTTTTTACAAGCACTCGTTCGCCAACCTGAATTACAAGCCAAATTAAAAACTCTTCCTAAACCCGAAGTTTTAGCGTATGCAGAGCAAGCGGGTTATAAGTTTACCGAGCAAGAATTCGACGATACTGTTTGGGGAATCGAGATTTATTTAGCAAATAAATTAGGGGAGAATTTCGATTTGACATTTAGTTTGTGGGAAACAATGTGGGGCAAATACTATCTGGAATATCTCGCTGCTAACGTCATTGATAGTTTATCCCAAAAAGAGATTGATGAGTTTCTAAACCAGTAAAAAAGGTGGACTAGTCAATGAATTTTGAACGTACATTTGATTACATTATTGTAGGTGCTGGCGCGGCTGGTTGCGTCATTGCCTACCGACTGATGAAAAATCTGGGTTGTAGCGTTCTGTTACTCGAAGCAGGCAGTCCAGATAGTAACCCCGCCATCCACAACACAGATATGCAGTCGATGACTTCTCTGTGGGGTTCTAATGCAGATTGGGGTTACTCAACCGAACCAGAACCAGGTTTAGGCGATCGCCAAATCTCCATCGCGCAAGGCAAAGTTTTGGGCGGCGGGACTTCAATCAATGCCATGATGTACATTCGAGGCAATCGTCGCGACTACGATCGCTGGAAATATTTAGGTAACGAAGGTTGGAGTTACCAAGAAATCTTACCCTATTTCAAGAAATCGGAAGATTATGAAGGGGGAGCCTCTGAATATCGAGGTGTAGGGGGACCTTTACACGTCATTAACTATCGCAATCCTGCACCTGTATCCCAGGCTTTTGTGTCAGCGGCGATGGAATTGGGATATGGGGGTAATGGCTGGGACTGCAACGGCGCACAACAGGAAAATGGTGCATTTTTCTATCAATCGACTCGCACTCAAGATAACCAGCGTTGCAGTACGGCTGTTGCTTTTCTCCGACCAATTCTCGGACATCCTAATTTTGCAGTAGAAGTTAACGCGCAAGTCACCCGACTTTTATTTGCTAAACAGCGGGTTATTGGGTTGGAATATCTGCAAGACGGCAAAATTCACCAAGTTAAAGCCGAAGCAGAAGTCATTCTTAGTTGCGGTGCATTTGAATCGCCAAAACTGTTAATGCTTTCCGGTATTGGAGCCGCCGAACATTTGCAAGCTCATGGTATTCCCCTCGTAGTTGACTTACCAGGAGTTGGTAAAAATCTGCAAGATCATTTGCTATTTGGAGTTGGATATAGCTGCAAGCAAGAACAACCCGTACCTAATCTTCTTTCCGAAGCAGGTTTATTTACTTACACCAACAGCGACATCGATCGCAGTACGAACTCACCCAATTTGCAATTCTTTTTTGGACCCGTACAATTTTTAGAACCTCAGTATCGAGTCGATGGTCCTGGTTTTACTTTCGCACCAATTTTAGTGCAGCCGCAAAGTCGAGGCACTGTTTCTTTAAGATCTAACAATCCGCAAGATTTAGCCGTTCTGCGTCCTAATTACTTACAATCTGAAGCCGATATTGATGTGTTAATTCGAGGAATTGAATTATCGAGAGAATTAGTGAATACTCATGCTTTCGATGAATTTCGCGGTGAAGAATTAGCCCCAGGAATTTCTGTAACTAGCAAAGCAGAATTAAGCGCCTATATTCGCCAAGTTGCTTCTACTGTTTGGCATCCAGTTGGAACTTGCAAAATGGGAAGCGATCGCGATGCTGTTGTCAATGCCCGACTTCAGGTCTATGGAGTAGAAGGACTGCGAGTTGCCGATGCTTCGATTATGCCCACAATTACTAGCGGGAATACGAACGCTCCTACTATCGCTATTGGTGAAAAAGCAGCCGACATGATTATTTCTACTCGGTAATTTGAAAAATATCAACACAAGAATTAATCAACAGAGTGAGAGGCGATCGTGACAGAAACTTTTGATTATATTATTGTCGGTTCGGGTGCGGCAGGTGCAACCGTTGCTTATCGCTTGAGCGAACTTGCTGATGCCAAAGTCTTAATTTTGGAAGCTGGCGGAACTCAAAATTGGGAAGCCATTGACGTTCCCTATCGCTGGAATGAGTTGCTATTGACTGAAATCGATTGGGCTTACATGAGCGTTCCCCAGCCAGGGTTAGCGAATAGACAAATCTATTCTGCGGCTGGCAAACTGATCGGCGGAACTTCCAATATTTATCACATGATCCACACTAGAGGTAAAGCCGCTGACTTTGATGATTGGGCTTACAACGGTTGTTCTGGCTGGTCTTTCAAAGATGTGCTCCCCTATTTTCAAAAACTCGAAAATCAGGTAGATGACACTAACCCTACTGCGGGTAAAGGTGGACCAATTAATGTCATTGATGCCAAATACGAAGGCAACCCAGCTTCACAAACTTTCATCGATGCCTGTGTAGAACTGGGATATCCTTACGTCAAAGACTTTAATGCTGAAGATTTTGGTGTTGGTTGGCATCACGTTGATATTAAAAATGGTAAACGCGCTGGCGTTAGAACTGCTTATTTAGAACCAGCTTTAGCTCGTCCCAATGTCACTTTAAGTAGCAATTCCCAAGCAACAAAACTATTAATAGAAAACAATCGTTGCGTGGGGGTTGAATATCAGCAGGATGGAGTTTTAACGACTGTTAGAGCCGATCGCGAAGTTATTGTTTGTGCGGGTGCAATTCAATCGCCAAAATTATTGCTGCTTTCAGGTATTGGCAATCCAGAACAACTGCAACAATTCAACATACCTACAGTAGTCGATTTACCAGGTGTAGGAGAAAATTTTCACGACCATCCGCTGATTATCGGTCCGATGGGCATGATGTCCGAACCAGGAGCCGATCCCAAGGGCAACATGACTGAAGTTGCCTTATTTTGGAAATCTGAACCGTCGATGCTGGTTCCCGATTTAGAAATTTGTTTGGTGCATCGCGCCCCATTTGGCGAATCATTTTTCGGTAACGTCATCCAACGCCTGCAAACGAATCAACCAATTGCACCAGTCAGCCAGTTAGTCGATCCGAGAATCATTTTGGCACTACCTGGTTTGGTGCGTCCGCTATCGCGTGGTTGGGTGCGTTTGGCAAGTAGCGATCCGATGGCTAATTCGCTGATTAATGCCAATTATGGCGCAGAAAAATCGGATATCGATCGCATGGTTGAAATGGTGAAAATAGCCCGTCAGATTTATCAAACTCAAGCCTTTACTAAGTTAGGTTTGACAGAAATCAATCCAGGTCCAGAAGTCAACACTGAAGCAGCACTCAGAGATTGGGTAATTAACAATGTCGGTTCCTACTACCACTACGTAGGATCTTGCAAAATGGGTGTCGATCGCATGGCAGTTGTAGACACGCAACTGAAAGTTTACGGCGTGGAAGGATTGCGCGTCGCAGATGCTTCCGTCATGCCTGCCATCCCCTCATCCAACCCCCATACAACAATCGTCGCGATCGGCGAAAGAGTCGCAGATTTTATTAAACAAGAGTCGTAAATCGTAGGGGCGGGTTTAGCAAATCGATCTCCAACTGAAGCAGGAAATCAAAAGTCAAAACCCGCCCGTACAGGAGGGGCGAGTTTAGCAAATAGATCTCCAACTGAAGCAGGAAATCAAAAGTCAAAACCCGCCCGTACAGGAGTCGATGATTAATTAGCGATCGCCGTCAACAATCCACAATCAACCATTAACAATCAACTATCACTAGAGGTCAAAATGCCAGAACAATCACAAACAGAAATTTTCGATTTAGGCGATTTTCAACTATCAACTGGATTTATCCTGTCTAATGCCAAATTAGCGTATAAAACCCACGGTAAATTGAACGCAGCTAAAGACAATGCGATTCTGTTTCCACATTTTTTGGGCGGAGCGCCAGAAGCTCTAGAAATCTATATTGGCGAAGATCGTCCGCTCGACCCGCGCAAATACTTTATCATCTTACCTGGGCTATTAGGTAACGGTGTTTCTTCCTCGCCCAGCAACACAGCTGCACCCTTCGATCGCGGTGCTTTCCCGCAAACTCATATTGCTGATGATGTTATCGCTCAGCATCGGCTCGTAACGGAAAAATTCGGCATCGACGAATTGTATTTGGTACTCGGCTGGTCTGTAGGTGCGCTGCAAACTTATGAGTGGGCGGTTCGCTTTCCCCACATGGTCAAGCGTGCTGCTTCGATCGCGGGCGCTCCCAAGCCTTCCCCGTGGACTCTTTTGTGGTTGCGAACGGCGATTGAGGAGCCGATCTTAGCCGATCCCGCTTGGAACAACGGCTTCTACACCGATCCCCAAGCCGTACAAGCCGGATTGCGCCGTCAAGCACACGTCATGGCGCTGACACTACCACCCCTGGGATTCTACCGTGAAGGCGAAGAAGTCTGGCGGACAATTGGCTTTGCTTCTATGGATGATTTCGTCTCTCGCTTCTGGGAAGCCTTTATGCTGCCCCAAGATCCCAATAATTTAGTGAATCAATCGCGCAAGACCCGCGCCGCTGACCCCAGTGCTGGTGGCGATCTATCTGCTGCACTCAGCCGCATTAAAGCACAGATGTTTGTGGTTGCTTTCACTGGCGATCGCATGTTTCCGCCGGAAGAATGCAAGCGCGATGCCGAAAGGATTCCCAACGCTAAATACTGGGAAGTTAACAGCATCGGTGGTCACTTGACAACATTCTCCCTGACCGAGCAAGACAGACAGGCAATGGATGATGTGCTGCGGCAAGTGCTAACAGCTTAACTTAACTTTTTCCATGGAGAGAATCAATGTATATCGGTCGCGATTGGTCAATCGATCATAACCAACGGGCAAAAGTCAATAATGCCGAACTTAGATATGCTTTAGTGGGAAGTGGCGAACCCGTACTGTGCATTCATGGTACGAATATTGCTGACAGCCTGATTACACCGCTACAGTTTTATCCCCAGCTGTTTGAAAAATACCAGTTTATTAGCTACTACAGAGCTGGCTACAACGGCAGCACGTTAGAGAAAGATAGTTTGAGCATTGAGGAAGGTGCAGAACACGCTAAACAATTACTGGAGCATTTAGGGATTGAAAAAGCTCACATTCTGGCTTTTTCCTTTGGTGGCGTAATTGGCTTCCAGTTCATGCTTTCCTATCCTGAGATGGTGCATTCTGCCATCCTGCTCGAACCATACTTGCCGAGAGAAGCACCAGAGGCAGTTGAAGCAAACGTGAATGCCTTTAATCGAGCGATGGATCTGTTTAAAGCTGGCGATCGCCTGGGTGCTGCTCAGCGCTACATGGTGGATGTCTGCGGACACAGTTTTCTGAGTGCTGTCGATATGACAAATCCAATTGACGTGTGGGACAGAGTTGCCGTTGATGCCAATATCGCTTTCACAATTGATTTCCCGGCAATTTCCAATTGGGGATTCAGAATGTCAGAGGCAGATCGGCTAGTCGAGAAAAAACCAACTATGCCAGTTTTAGCGGCGATGGGATTGGACAGTGAAGCTGCGATGCCTGGTTTTCGCGAAACGCAGCAGTTTCTGATCGACTGGCTACCGCAAGCCGAACGATGCGGCATCATGAATGCAACTCACGGGATGCAAAGCATGAATCCCGTAGAAGTCGGACAAGCTGCCCTGGCTTTTCTCCAGAAGCACTCAATGGTTTAAGCTAAGGCTGATGATTGATTTTTGACGCGATCTTGTATCTTTCTATTAACGCTTTTTGAAGGAAGGTTATGCAGACACGCACTCTCGGTAACAACGGTCCACATGTCTCTGCTCTGGGTTTAGGGCTGATGGGGATGTCAGACTTCTACGGTCCCGCTGACGAAGCTGAAAGCATCTCCACCATACACGATGCTCTTGCCGCTGGGATTACGTTATTGGATACAGGAGACTTCTACGGATCGGGTCACAATGAGATGCTCCTGCGCGAAGCCTTGAAAGGTCGCAGGCGTGAAGATGTCTTTATCGCCGTCAAATTCGGGGCGATGCGATCGCCTAACGGTGGGTTTATTGGCGTTGATTGCCGCCCCGTTGCTGTGAAAAACTTCCTTGCCTACACGCTCAAACGGCTGGGAACCGACTACATCGATCTTTACCAACCAGCGCGGATAGACCATACAGTGCCGATCGAAGAGACAGTCGGCGCGATCGCCGAAATGGTTGAAGCGGGCTACGTCCGCCATATCGGGCTTTCAGAAGCAGGAGCCGAAACCCTGCGCCGCGCCCAAGCCGTTCACCCGATTAGCTGGCTGCAAATTGAATATTCGCTCCTCAGTCGCGGTATTGAAGCTGAGATTCTGCCTACAGCCCGCGAACTCGGCATCGCAATTACTGCCTATGGAGTCCTGTCGCGCGGTCTTTTGAGCGGTCACTGGTCGAAAGAACGATCCGAAACAGCCCGCGACTTCCGCGCCCACCTGCCCCGCTTTAAAGGCGCAAACCTAGATTGCAACCTCGCTCTCGTCGAGGCGCTACGGGCGATCGCCCACGAGAAAGGGGCGACAGTGGCTCAAGTCGCGATCGCCTGGGCTTTAGCGCAAGGATCGGACATTATTCCCCTAGTTGGGGCGCGTCGGCGCGATCGCCTTGCTGAGGCACTGGGCGCGTTGGAAATAGAGCTGTCTGTGGCAGATCTTGCCCGGATTGAAAAGGCAGTACCAACAACTGCGGTGGCGGGCGGTCGCTACGATGCTGGGCAGATGGCTATGCTCGACAGCGAAAGAAAAACATAAAGACGTTAACAAGAGATTTGCTATGGCTACCATTCAGTTTACATATTGCACGGGATTAAGAAGAGAGATTTTTGCCAACGTCCGTTTAACTGGTAGCTGGGACAGCAACGGACGCTATTCGGAGCAGTGGACGACTATCCCCATGCAACAATCTATTGGTGAAGATGGCTGTCCCTGCTTGACAACGATCGTTGAGTTAGATGATTCGCAGGTTGGCTGGTTATTCCGTTGGAGTGTAATTCTAGATAGTCCAGCAGGCGCAGATTGGTGGGGCATCGCCACTGAGATTAATGACGGCAATTCGAGCGATCGCTACCGCAGTTTTACACTACAACCTGATAGCGGGAAACCGCAACCAGAACGCTATTACCTCACGCACTCGCGTCTTCTAGGAGCGCAAAAATACTATACCGAGGCTCCCCAGCCAGCGATTCAATTTGCCGTTTGGTCGCCTAACGCTCAAAATGTAGAAGTGGTTTTTGGTGGCGCTAGTGGTTATATAGGTGATGACGGTTCCGGTATCGACTCCTCTCGCAGTACGTTGGCTTTATCCCGACAAAACAATGGCATTTGGCAGACAAATATTGCTAATTCTGCCCTCGCTAATTTCGCCAATTTTGACCATCTGCCCTACATGTATCGGATTACGAAACAGGATGGCAGGGTGGAGTACAAAACAGATTTATATTCCCGCTGCCAAATGGGTCAAGGGAATATAAACCCCAACGGCGCAGCTTATACTGGCGATTACCGCGACCTTGATGGTTCGGTGAGTTGTTCGGTAGTTGTCGATCCCGATCGCGTTTTGATGCAACCTGGAGATAGCATTACGTCATCTTCACAAGAATTTACCTCTGAGGCAGAGTTTTGGCAAAACGAATTTAATCCCAATCGTCCCCTTCCCCGTCGCGTTGAAGATCTCGTTATCTACGAACTGCACATTGGTGCGTTGGGATACGGTACGAATCGACCTGGTAATTTTGCCGATGCTATACAACTACTACCCTACTTAGTCGATTTGGGTGTCAATGCAGTTGAATTGCTGCCCATGTCTGAATTTAGAGACGAAGAAAATTGGGGTTACGAAACATCCCACTACTTTGCTTTAGAATACAGCGCGGGTGGTCGCGACCAACTGAAGCATTTCGTCCGCGAGTGCCATCGTAACGGCATTGCCGTAATTATGGATGTCGTCTACAACCACTACTCTCCAGATGCCGGACGCGCGCAATGGGCTTATGATTCAGACATTCCCGAACAAAACATTTATTACTGGTACGAGGGTAACTCTAGCAACTATTTCTACACCGATGGCAGGCACTTCCCAGAAGGCGGATATGTAGACAACATGTCTACTGGTTTCTCTCCCCGCTTTCATGAGGAGATGGTGCGGAAGATGTTTATCAGCAGTGCTGCGACTTTATTAGAAGAGTTTCATGTTGACGGTTTCCGCGTCGATCAAACAACTTCGATGCACTCATATAACGTACTACACGCCGATGGTAGACCGTTAGGAAACGTTAATGTTTTTGGGGCTAAATTCCTGCGAGAATGGTGTCGGACGCTGAAACTGATCCGCCCAGATGTGATGTTGATGGCGGAGGATCATTCTGATTGGGATCGAGTTACCGAGTCAACTGAAAATGGTGGTTTGGGGTTTGATGCGGCTTGGTATTCCAGTTTTTACCATAATTTAGTCGGCGATGCCAGCGCCGGAAGAGAATATGCCAAACTCATTCCCACGGCTGGTTATGGTGACAACGATCCGCTAGCAATGGATTACTTTGCAGGCGCGTTAGCAGCATCTGGCAGTCACAAAGTTGTTTACCACGAATCCCACGACGAAGCAGGTAACTCATATTATGACGAAGGTGGTTATCGCGTTGAATCTCGGCGCACGATTGTAGCGGCGGTGAACTCTGCACCTTTAATTGGCGACACGCGGCGCTTTGCTGAGGCACGCTGTCACTTTGCTTGTGGCGTGACAATGCTGAGTGCGGGTACGCCAATGTTTCTCATGGGTGAAGAAATTGGGGCGCAAAAAGCCTACAGATACCGTGGCTTCATGGACAACCGCGAAGATTTGCTAGGCGAACGGCAAACTAACGGACAGCAATTGTTTCGATTTTATCAGGATATTATCCGACTGCGACTCGACAATTCAGGATTGCGATCGCACAATATCGATATTATCCATGCCCACAATGCTAACCGAGTTATTGCATTTAGACGCTGGGACAACTCTCAAGAATTTCTAATTGTCGCTAGTCTCAACAATAATCCTTTTGGTTCGGGATATGCGATCGAATCTTCTCGTCTTGGAAATGGTTCTTGGCGCGAGATTTTTAACAGCGATGCCGAACCTTATGGGGGAAATAGTGTCGGCAACTTAGGCGGCTCTATTACTTCTAATAACGGTTGGATTAATGTTGTCATTCCAGCAAACGGATTTGTCGTTTTGCAACGAGTTTAGATTCTCCCAGCTCCCCTTAAAAAGGGGGCAATAAGAGTTCTCCTTGGGATGCGATTTAGAACTACCCAACCCCCTTAAAAAGGGGGCGATAGAACTTCTTATCGTAACACAAAATTTACTGCTATCTGCATCCAAAAAATTTTGACTTTTAACTTTTGACTTACTTCATCATGCCAAAATACACAGTTGAAGATATTTTAGACATCATTAAAACCTTCACCTCAGAAGAAAAAATTGCCCTGCAATCGCAGCTGGCTACAGTTTTCAATTCTCCAGCAGGTGTAAAACCTTCAAGTAGAAACCAGCAATCTCAATCCTTTGGTAACGTTACCCTTGGCAGCGGCAATACTTTTGATGCTAATCAGATTTCTGCTGAAGGCTCTGTAAATTTAGCTCGTAGTACAAACACGGGTGAATTTGCTAAAAAAGAAATTCAAGAAGCTTTAGATTTATTACAAACACTTAAACAAGGAATTGCTCAAACTGAGAAGCTGAATATATTAGAAAAGAAAAATGCTGAGGCAACTATTTCAGTTGTAGAAGAAGAACTTGTCAAGCCCAAACCAGATAAAAACTTACTAGTTCAAGCAGGAAACGCTTTAGAAA
Organism: Chroococcidiopsis sp. SAG 2025; assembly: GCF_032860985.1. Taxonomy (GTDB): domain Bacteria; phylum Cyanobacteriota; class Cyanobacteriia; order Cyanobacteriales; family Chroococcidiopsidaceae; genus Chroococcidiopsis. The sequence continues at coordinate 1,781,780 of NZ_JAOCNC010000001.1, read as the reverse complement.
CTTGTTGTAAGAAAGTAGCAGAATTTGCCGATCCTGCCTTGGCTATTGCTAATATCATTGCCATGATTGTTTGAGAGTTATCGGTGTACAGATGTTACATATAACGTCTGTACAAAGTTATCAGTTGACTTCTCACTTTCATTTTTCAATACTCACATTTCCATAAATAACGACTAATGACAAAAAATGTTAAACAGTCAACAGCAAGTACAAAGCTTCGGTGATATTGCATTGGGAGATGGGAATGTCTTTACAATTAACCAAATCCTTCAAGTCACTGCTTCTGCAATTCAAACTCGTCCTCTCAATTCAACTTCGCCTTATCGGGGACTGAAAAAATTTGAAGTTAATAATAAAGATATTTTCTTCGGTCGCGATCGCCTCATTGCCAATTTAATTTCAATCGTCAGCCAAAGTAATTTTATCCTACTTTTGGGGGCATCTGGAAGTGGCAAGTCATCCTTAGTTCGGGCTGGAATTATCCCTCAGCTTGCTGAAAGGTTAGGTGCTAAATTTCGCGACTTTACATTTACGCCTGACAGAAACCCTTTTGAGTCTTTTCGGATTAGTTTGATTAGCAAAGGCTATAGACAATCCGAAGTAGAAACTGCTTTTGATAATTTTAAGTTACCACTCAATCAGGGTATTCACGCTTTGAAAGAGGATGATTCGCAGTGGCTCATATTTATCGACCAATTTGAAGAACTTTTTACCTTATGTCAAGATTTAGAAAAACGCAAAAAATTTATTGATAATTTAATTGCTATTGCTAAGTCGAATCGGCAATCTGTCAAAATTATCTTAGCAATGCGAGCAGATTTTTTAGATCGTTTTAGTCCCTATCCAAACTTAGGTAAAATTGCGCAGCAGAATATTCATCTCGTCACTGATATGTATCCAGACGAGTTGAGACAGGCGATAGAACAACCTGCTGCCCATCATGGTGTTATTTTTGAAGCTGGATTAGTAGAAGAAATTATTCGAGATATTCAAGGACAAGCTGGTTCTTTACCTTTATTACAATATACTTTAGATTTACTTTGGCAACATGAAGATATTTCAGACCGTACTTTAAACATTAAAACCTATCGAGAACTAGGCGGCGTGCGTGGTGCATTACAAATTCATGTCGATTGCATTTATCAGCATTTACAACCACAAGAGCAACTTGCAGCAAAACAAATCTTTCTGAGATTAATCGATTTAACCGCAACAGAAAAAGAAGTCAATATAGTGGGAAAAGCTGTCAGTCGTCGCGCTCATCTGACTGAATTTGATAATCAATTGGTTCAAAGTATTTTAGAGCGATTAATTGACAGCAACTTATTAGTTACCAATCGTCAAGAACAATCGACTGTAGAAATTGCTCACGAAATTTTAATTAACTCTTGGTCAACTCTGAAAGAATGGATCGAAGATAGTAAAGAAACGATCGCCATTCGCAATCGATTATCAGAAGATGCCCAACGCTGGCAAGATGCAGGCACACCGCCAGACGAACTCTGGAGTGGTTCCAAGTTGCAACGAGTGGAAGAACTACGACAACAGCAAGAATTCGATCGCCTGGGTGGGTTAACTGGGTTAGAAAATCAATTTATCGATGTTAGTATAGCCGAACGCGATCGCCGTCTTCGGGAAGCAGAAACACGCAGAAAGCGACAACTCATAGCAGTTTCCGGCACGTCAATTATTTTTGCCGGACTCGCACTTTTGGCAGGCGTGCAATGGCATCAAGCCGAACGACAGAGAGCAATTTTATGGTTGCGCGAACGAGCAAATCAAGCCACCAACCTGCTACACGTTAATCCAGTAGCAGGAGTAACGAGTGCGATCGCCCTCACTGGTGAAAGTATAGACCGATTTAGCGATCGCTACGCGCAGATTTTACCCCAAATACGTTCTAGTTTACGGGATGCGATCGCCGTACCGACAGAACGCAATGCCCTCAGAGGACATCAGGGTGCTGTTTGGGTAGCTGCTTTTAGCCCTGATGGTCAAATTATAGCTAGTGGTAGTATTGATAGAACGATACGACTGTGGGACAAATCTGGAAAGCCCGTCGGTCAACCCTTGCAAGGACACCAGCAAGGCATTTTCTCCATTGCTTTTAGCCCTGACGGACAGTATATAGTTAGTGGTAGCGCCGATGGTACAGTATGGTTGTGGGATAAATCTGGTCAGGCGATCGGTCAACCATTTCAAGGTCATGTTAATCACGTCAAATCAGTTGCCTTTAGCCCTGATGGAAAATATATAGTTAGCGGTGGCGATGATGGCACAGTCAGATTATGGGATTTACAAGGCAATTCTGTAGGTCAGCCAATTCAAACACGACAAGGGCAAGTTTGGTCAGTCGCCTTCAGTCCAGACGGACAATATATTGCTAGCGGTGGTACTGACAACACGATTAGGTTGTGGGACAAACAAGGAAATCCACGCAACCAGCCCTTTCGGGGTCATCAAGACCAGGTGTTTGCAGTTGCCTTCAGTCCCGACGGAAAAGCAATTGCAAGTGGTAGTGCTGATAATACAATTCGATTATGGGATCTCAGGGGCAATGCGATCGGTCAATCCTTCACCGGACACGAAGATTTTGTCCGTGCAGTCACTTTTAGCCCCGATGGAAAGTATATTTTGAGTGGCAGCGATGATAAAACAATTCGATTGTGGGATCTCAAAGGAAATCAAATCGGTCAACCTCTGATCGGACACGAATATTATCTTTACTCAGTTGGCTTTAGCCCTGATAGAGAAACAATTATTAGTAGCAGTGAAGATGGTACGGTGCGCTTGTGGAATCGAGCCGATTTTGAAAGCGATCGCACTCTGACGGGACACCAGGATAAAGTCTTAGCTGTAGCTATGAGTCCCGATGGGCAGTACGTTGCTAGTGGTAGTGCTGACAAGACAATTCAGTTGTGGGATAAATCTGGAAATCCTCTGGCTCAGTTACAAGGTCATCAAGGTGCTGTAAACTCAATTGTTATTAGCCCTGACGGACAATATATCGCCAGTAGTAGCGACGATCGCACGGTACGATTGTGGGATAAACAGGGTAATGCGATCGCGCCTCCCTTCCAAGGACATGCAGGTGATGTATTCTCGGTCGCCATCAGTCCTGATGGGCAATTGATTATTAGTGGTAGTGCAGACGGCACAATTCGATTGTGGGATAAACAGGGTAATGCGATCGCGCCTCCCTTCCAAGGACATGAAGGTGGCGTATTCTCAGTTGCCATCAGTCCTGATGGACAACAGATTATCAGCGGTGGTAACGACAAAACAATTCGCGTGTGGGATCTAAAGGGCAATCCTATCGGTCAACCCTGGCGCAGACATCCAGATGAAGTCCACTCAGTTGCTTTTAGTCCTGATGGAAAATATGTCGTTAGCGCTAGCCGCGATCGCACGGTACGTTTGTGGGATCGCCAAGGCAACGCGATCGGTCAGCCTTTTTTAGGGCATGGTAGTCTCGTTACATCCGTTGCATTCAGCCCAAATGGAGAATATATCGTTAGTGGTAGTCGCGATCGCACGGTAAGACTGTGGGATTTGCAAGGCAATGCGATCGGTCAACCGATGCAAAAACATGAAGCTTCTGTCACCTCAATTGCAATTAGCCCCGACGGGCAACATATTGTCAGCGGGAGTTGGGACAAAACAGTACAATTATGGCATGGTGGTAGTTTCTCAACTTGGTTGAAAACAGCTTGCAACAAACTACAAGCACATTCCATTCTCACTGCGTCTGCCACAGAAACAGCTAAGATAGCCAGCAAAACCTGTCAAACTAAGTTGTAATTGGTCGTTGGTCATTAGTCATTGGTCTTTTGTAGCGATCGATAGTTAGTTGTTCTTAGTTTTGACTTTTGACTTTTGACTTTTAACTTTTGACTTTCCTATGGTTTCCTCCCGCAGCATACCCAACCGCGAGACGATCGAGCAGCTGGCTCAACAATTTCCAGAAGTTGATATTGCTTCAGTCGCAACCTGTTTGGCTTTTCTCGATACTACTGCTGATGTTTATACTGCCCTAGAAACTCATTTTGCCCGTCACAGCTTATCTGTGGGCAAGTTTACCCTACTAATGCAATTGTTTGTGGCTGGGCAACAGGGACTTACACCTTCGGATTTTGCCGAACGTGCGGGTGTCACTCGTGCAACTATTACCGGACTGTTAGATGGATTAGAACGGGAAAAATTAGTGCAGCGCCAACCCTATCCAGGCGATCGCCGAATGCTAACGATCCATCTGACTGAAAAGGGGCGAGAACTCGTCTCAAATCTCCTCCCAGAGCATTTTTGCCGCACGACCAGCATGATGTCTCAGTTGACGGATCTAGAAAAAAAGACATTGATCGAGTTACTCGGTAAACTGCGTTCTGGTACTGCTGCAATGCGCGAACCATAACTGCAACTAAACTAATTTGCGAGCGTACTGTAGGATATAGTTAGTCGCCTAACTATACGGCGGCTAATATTTTTTAGTGGTGTACTAAATATGAAAAAACTGAGCGTCAAGCAAAAAAACTGGCTGCTATCTGTCCATGTTGCTGTAGGCAGTATATGGTTTGGCACGGCTTTATCTATGGTTGCGATCGCACTACATAACCGCAACACCATCAATGGCGATGAACTTTACGCAATTAACTCAGTTCTGAAACTGCTAGATGATTTTGTCATTATCCCCGCGGCTGTCCTATCATTAGTCACAGGCGGATTGCTCTGCTGGCTAACAATTTGGGGGTTTTTCAAACACTACTGGGTAATAGTTAAATGGGTGATGACGGTCACCCTGATTGTCACGGGTACTATCTGGCTTGGTCCCTGGACAAATGCAATGACTGCTATTGCTCAAACAGAGCGAATTCAAGCATGGCATAATCCTCTATATATATTTGACCAAAAAGCAGTGTTAATTGGTGCTGCCATACAGACTGGCTGTATTTTAGCGATCGTTGCTATTTCTGTGATGAAGCCTTGGGGAAGGAGAAAAATCGAGAATCGGCAACAAGAGCGCTCTGTTGCTTCGAGTTAAAGTTGAATAAGGTAGAGTGAGATACCCAAGTCACCTTGATTCTGTCATCAAGTATTTTAACTCTTGACTTTTGATATATGTCTTTACTTTTGACTATCGCTTCCTTGGCTGTTGCTAGCAGCGCGATCGCACGCTGAAAATGGCACAACGTTACAGCTCCAGCTAGCATCAATCACTTCTCAGCGCAAGACTTTTCATATTTTGTGTTAACGTAAACGTCATCTTACTTCAATTTAAAGTTGAAACATAAAACAGGGTTGATGGTTGGCAATCTCCTATCAACCTTTCTTTATGGTTGCTTTTTATCAGAGGATGAAACGCTATATCAAGGTATTGTCTCCGAGATAGTTCTTTTTTTTACAATTTATCTATTTTTCTAGACTAATTTTGTTGCTAAGTTTCCTAACTAACTTTTTAACAATTTTAATACTAAGAAATCTTAAATACTAATTATATCAGTATTGTCTTACCAAAATTTTTATTAGATTCAAAAACTTCTGCTAACAAAGCACGCATTAGATAAACTATAACCATCGCCACAAACAAACTACTTACTTTACTGTCAATTCTATTATTTTTTCAATTCCTGAACTTTTCTGTCTTAACAAAATATAAGTTCTAGAAGAATATAAGGACTAGGTTGCTTAATCAAGTAGTACTTGAACTTACTATTGCATAATGGTAAGACTTTTTAAGTCTATTTTAAGATTTGATTTAAATTTAGCTCTAAGAGCTACTAGAGGTAGTCGTGAAGCTGCAACCTGAGCGATAGATATTTGCTAAAGCTACTACATAAAGCTATGACAGTTATTTTAGTTACGGGTTCGGCAGGATTAATTGGTTCTGAATCAGTGAGATTTTTCTGCGATCAGGGTTATACCGTTGTAGGAATTGATAATAATATGCGGCAAGTGTTCTTTGGGGAAAATGCTTCTACTAAATGGAATCGCGATCTTCTATTAGAAAAATATGCAGAACGCTACATTCATCATAATATTGATATTCGCGATCGCGAGGCAGTTACTCAACTATTTCAACACTATAACACAGACATTAGCTTAATTATTCATACAGCAGCTCAGCCTTCCCATGACTGGGCAGCTCGCGACCCCTACACTGATTTTACAGTCAATGCTAACGGTACTTTGGTCTTACTAGAAAATACCCGTCAAATTTGTTCAAATGCTGTCTTCATTTTTTGTTCTACTAATAAAGTTTATGGAGATACACCCAATTTTTTGCCACTAGTTGAGCAAGAGTGGCGCTGGGAAATTGAGGAAACACATCCATACAGTGTCGGCATTGATGAAACTATGAGTATTGACCAATGTAAACACTCCTTGTTTGGAGCTTCCAAGGTTGCAGCAGATGTATTAGTCCAAGAATACGGACGTTACTTTGGCATGAAAACTGCTAACTTTCGGGGTGGATGTTTAACAGGTCCTAGTCACTCAGGTACTGAATTACATGGGTTTCTATCTTATTTAATGAAATGCACGATGTTGGGAAAACCCTATCGGGTTTATGGCTACAAGGGGAAGCAAGTTCGAGACAATATTCATAGCTACGATCTAGTCAATGCTTTCTATCATTTTTACCAAGCTCCTCGTGTTGCTGAGGTTTACAACATTGGGGGAAGTCGGTTTAGCAATTGCTCGATATTAGAAGCGATTCAAGAATGTGAAGCGATCGCTGATAAAAAACTCAATTGGAGTTATGAAGAGATTAATAGAATTGGAGATCATGTCTGGTGGATTAGTGATGTTCAGAAGTTTCAACAGCATTATCCTGACTGGAACTTAACTTATGGTATTAAAAACATTGTTAAAGAAATTTACATTCAAAATACGAGTCGGTGGAATTAAAAATTAGCTTGTTTAAGTAGTGCAACTTACTCTCTTAGCTTCATTTATATTGGAGTAATAGCGATGCAAAAAATATTTCAACAACGAACAGTTAAATTTTTTCTTGGTGGGGGTGTAGCAGCAGCACTGAATATCTGGCTCATTTCGATATTAATCGATCGCTTAGGGTTTCATACACCTGAATTGCGAAATCTCGCCAATGCAATATCAATGGAGGTATCGTTATTATTTAGTTTTTTCATCTACCGCATTTGGGTATGGACTGGTGGTGATTGGAGACTGGAAAAAGTTTTGTGGCGACAGCTACCGCTCTATCATGTATCTGCTAGTTCGAGCATAATTGTACGTTTAACTCTTTTCCCTATCCTCGATTGGTTAAGTCTTAGCCCTCAAACTAATACCCTCATAGGCGTACTATTGGGTGCTATTCTTAACTATATAATTAGCGATCGCCTAGTATTTAAAACTAGAAAAAAGACCGAGCTTTATTATCCAGAAGGATTAGCACCAGCTTTAGCAAATCCGTCAAATTCAAATAAACTACCTGTAGCCTCTGTAAATATTGAACCTAATCTGGTTCTTTCGATAGTCATTCCAGCTTATAACGAAGAGGATTGTATTGCCCAAACGATCCAATCGATTAGCCAAGTTTTAGAAGAGAAGTACATCCCTTACGACATTTTAGTAGTTAACGATAATAGTCGCGATCGCACAGAGGCAGTTTTACAACAGCTTCGCTTACAGAATCCCAAAGTAACCTACATTAACAACTATTATCCTAATGGTTTTGGTTTTGCAGTACGCTGCGGTTTAGAGAATTTTCAAGGGAATGCTGTAGCGATTGTAATGGCAGATTGCTCTGACGCTCCAGAAGATATAGTTGCTTACTACTATAAACTATGTCAAGGTTACGAATGCGTGTTTGGCTCCCGCTTTATTAAAGGTGGTAAAGTCATTGACTATCCAGCTCATAAGTTGATTGTGAATCGTTTAGCCAATTTGTTTATTCAAATCTTATTTGGTTTAAACTTCAACGACACGACTAATGCTTTTAAGGCTTATCGACGAGAAGTCATTAAGGGAGTGTATCCACTTTTATCTCATCACTTCAATCTTACAGTTGAAATTCCGCTTAAAGCGATCGCGCGAGGCTACTCTTACGCAGTTATACCAATTTCATGGCGCAATCGTACAACAGGAGTTTCCAAGTTAAAGCTCAAAGAAATGGGGAGTCGTTACTTATTTATTGCTTTGTGTGTCTTTCTAGAAAAGAAACTTTCTAGAGGAGATTATGTTCGGAAGAATTTACAGCCTGCAATTCGTAGATGAACCTTACGAGGAATAATTCTTAATTCGAGGAAGCTGATAAAATCATGGTTGTTTCGCATTTAAACCAAGAAAAATATTTAAAAAAGCTTTACAGCAATCGATTTAATTATAAAGAAAGGAGAGCTAAAATTGCTTTGTGGAAAGTTCTAATAGAGAATTTTTTGCAAGCACATGTTGGACGAGACTCAATTGTATTAGATATTGGGGGAGGATATTGCGAGTTTATCAATCACGTTCAAGCAAAAGAAAAGTATTTGATTGATTTAAACCCTGACTCTCAAGTCTTCTCTAATTCTGATATTGGGGTCGCGCATATTAATCTGCTAAATTCTAAAGAGCGAGATTTGTTTACAAAGCGTGTCGATCGCATCTTTATTTCTAATTTTTTTGAACATTTAAATAATAAAGAAGAGTTAATTGAAATTTTGTTGTTCTGCTGGGATCGCCTTAAGCCTGGTGGTTCTCTGTTAATTATTCAACCAAACTTTAAGTACTCGTTTAAGGAGTACTATGACTTTATCGATCATGAATTACCACTGACGCACCTTTCTTTGAAAGAAATATTAGAGACTGTGGGCTTTGAGATTGATGTGTTAATTCCGAGGTTTTTGCCTTATTCAACAAAAGGTAGACTATCTTCACCTCAGCTTTTAAGACTCTACCTTAGATTGAAAATCTTGTGGAGGTTTTTAGGAGGGCAAATGTTTGTGAAAGCAGTTAAACCTTCCAAAGTTAATGAATTACCAGCAATCGGGAGATAGATCTAATGACTCGACATGTTTTGATTACAGGAGGAGCGGGTTTTGTAGGTAGTACTCTAGCGTTGGGGTTGGCTCAGCGCTATCCTGACTGGCAGATTACTGCTTTAGATAACCTCAAGCGGCGGGGTTCAGAGCTAAATTTACCTCGACTGAAGCAAGCAGGTATTCAGTTTATTCATGGAGATGTACGAAATCAAGAAGATCTCGATCCAGTGGCACTTAAACCCGACTTAATTGTAGAGTGTTCGGCAGAACCATCAGTTTTAGCGGGATATGCGTCTCCAGGGTACGTACTACAAACAAATTTGGTGGGAACTATAAACTGTCTAGAATTGGCTCGACAAACTCAGGCAGATTTTATTTTTCTTTCTACTAGTAGAATCTATCCAATTAAGAGCCTTAGTAGTTTGCAGTTTAAAGAGACAGAAACACGGTTTCAACTCTTAGAGCAACAAAGTCTACCAGGAGCATCGAGCCAAGGTATTGCTGAGAATTTTCCTTTAAATGGGTCGCGATCGCTTTACGGTGCTACTAAGTTAGCATCAGAGCTGTTGGTGGCTGAATATGCCGAGGCTTATGGACTAAGAACTATAATTAACCGCTGTGGCGTGCTGACTGGACCCTGGCAAATGGGCAAAGTCGATCAAGGCGTATTTGCTCTGTGGATGGCATTTCACTACTTCAAGCGATCGTTAAAATACATTGGCTATGGTGGAACGGGCAAACAGGTACGAGATTTTTTACATGTAAGCGATCTCCTAAACTTAATTGACCTGCAAATTCATCAATTATCAAAATTAGCTGGACAGACATTTAATGTAGGCGGTGGGGTAAACAATACACTTTCACTCTGCGAGACGACGCAGCTTTGCCAGGAAATCTGCGGACACAACATACCAATTACTCCGCTTCCAGCCTCTCGCATGGGAGATGTTCCGATTTTTATCACAGACTCTAGCAAAGTGATGTATGCCACTGGATGGCAACCTCGGAAAGATGCAAAAACAACTCTAACTGAAATTTATGAGTGGCTGCATAAATTCGAGCATCAAGTTAGTGAAATTTTTCTTTAAGGAATAGTTGTAACACCAGCAATAGGAAGGCTACCGTGAGTTTATGAAACCACTATAAACTCTTTGAAATAGGAAAAGAAAGACTAAACTTAAAAGCTTCTTTTATGTACAAATCTACAAATTCTAAATTTAATATAGCCTTATTATTTGCTTATCTCATTCCGCCAGCAGTTACTCTATCTTTTATCGCTATTTTTAGCGTAAATGCTCCGTTCTGGGATCAATGGAGCTTAGTTGCTTTGTTGGAAAAAATTACCACAAGCAAAGCAAGCTTTGTTGATTTTTTTGCTCAACATAACGAACATCGTATACTTTTTCCAAAGGTTATCTATATCGGTTTGGCTTTTTTCTCTAAATGGGATGTTAGATATGAATCGTATTTCAGTGTATTTTTAGTAGCAATAAATTCTTTGGTATTTTACAAAATTTCAACTTTGAATGCAAAGAAGAATCTCAGCATATCAAAGCATTTAACCAATATTTTAACCTGCGTTTTACTGTTTTCTATAGTTCAGTATGAAAACTGGTTATGGGGTTTCCAACTAGCATGGTTCTTAGTTAATACCTGTTTAGCAATAGCTGTTCTAATTATTTCTTTATCAAATAACTACCCAAAAAGGTTGTACTTGGCTGTAATACCTTGCTTTATAGCTAGTTTTTCTTTAGCACATGGCTTACTAACTTGGTTAGCTGTAATACCTTCAATAGTTTCTATTAAAGGGAATGCTAGACAGAAAAAGACAAGAATTACAATATGGTTATTACTATTTCTAATAAATTTTGTTGCTTATTTTATTAATTATCATAAACCAAACCACCATCCCACAACGCTTTTCTTTCTCAAAAATCCATTAGCGACTTTACATTACTTTTTTACTCTTCTAGGAACTCCACTTATATACAAGGCGATTCTTCCCACACTTGCAGGAATAATATTTTTTGGAGTTTTTCTATTGTTAACATTTCATTTTGTCAAAAAAACTAATTTCACGTTAAACATAAACTTAGAAGTAGCATCTTGGATATCAATAGGTTTATTCGCAATTCTCTTCGCCCTCGTGACTACTCTAGGTAGAGCAGGCTATGGAGTTGGACACGCCATGTCAGTGAAATATATAACCTCTTCAATATTACTAATTATTTCTACCATCCATTTATTGCAAATATTTTTATCAAATAATAATTTTATTATTGGGCTTTTAATGGGATTTTTCTTATGAATTCTGTTAATCAACTTCCACAAATAAGTTCTCTTCATTTACAAAGACAGGCTGGTAAGACTTGCCTAGAGTTAATAAAATTTATAGAAGGAACTGAACACAAGTGTTTTGAAGGTTTGCTTCCACTTTCTTTTACTAGTCAGCTAAAACATTATGCAAAAACATTGGAAGAGATAGGTTTGAGAGAGTTTCCAAAAGATATATCTTTCATCACTAAGCCAATCAAGAGCTATGGGAGTATAGAATATCCCTCTACAACAAGAAACTCTATAACAACTAGTAGGAATGGAAGTATAAATTTGAGAGGCTGGTGTATGCTGTCGAATAGTCAAGAACTTTCAAAAATAGTACTGTTTTCTTATGGTAGTAGCAAATCTTTTTTTGCTGATGCGCTTGTAAACCCAGATAGTTCCATTGTTGACAAGGCATTTAACTTGATTCAACCTAACAAAGTAGGATGGTCAGCTAACATTTCATTCAAGCCATTACCACTTGGACAGACTGTAATTAAAGCTTGGGTATACGAGCCTGTGGATAAGCAATTTATCAAGTTAGATGGTGAAATTAAAGTTAATGTGGTGGAGTAAAAGATATTAGTAAATAGCCTTTTTGCTGAAATTGTTTTATTTATTGCTCAAGTTGAAACATGTAAAATTATTACATAAACAATGATGCAATACTACAAATAATACTTGTCTCTCTACAACTTCTCATAAATAAGTAGTAATATCTTACATCCAAATTTTTGATAATCTTACTGGTTTTGTAATAAAAACAAATTATTTATTGTTTTTTTCTAAAATGAAATAATGGTTAAACAAAATTCTTTTCTACTTTCTATAATTTGGATAATCCTATTAGTATACTGTTTTCTGATTTTTGTACCAATACCCAACAGTCTAGGAACGGATTTAGAGCTATCTTGGCAATATGCAATTAGCCGTGCAGCAGTTGACAGACTGATTTTTGAAAAGACATCATATTCACATATGGTCCTTTGGGTTACTTAGTTCATGGAGCAGCGTTAGAGCAAAATTTTATTACAGTAACAAAATTTCGTTTTATTGTGTATTTCATTTTATTTGTAGCGGTGTATTTAAAAATCGCAAAGCTAAAAACGAAGCCCCAGAAATTAGCAATATTCTCAAGCTGGTTGTTACTTGTTTCTGATTAACCTATCTGTAACTTACCAAAATATATCAACAGACTACCAGATTTTATTTATCTTTTTAATCATCTTATCTATAGTTGATAACTTACCTATAAAGTTAATTAGGTGGTGCGCTGTCAGTTTAGGCGCTTTTGCTGGTTTCTGTCTATTAACCAAATTTACTCTTGGAATTGCTACTGCTGGTTCTCTTTGTTTATTCTTTTTGGGAGTTTTATTAACTCTATTAAGAAAAACTCAAATTATCTGATTAATCTCTTTGCCTTAATTGATTCATTATTAGCTGCAATATCAGTATCTTTCCTACTATTATCACCAGATTACTACGTATCAAACTTTCATAAGATACTAGTTTGTCTTGTTTTTTCTGGTGCTGCTGGGTTACTAGCTTGGTTTCTTCAGCTAAGGCTAGATCGTAAAGTTGTTCTTAAAGCAGGAGAGAAAATTATTAAGAGAAGGAGCTTAAGCTTAAGGAGTAGATCTCGTCTTTGGACTGTATGCTGGTGCGTATTTTACGTAAGTTACTGTCTTTGTCTTTTCGCAACCATTTTTTACTCTTATCCTTCTTTGATAGATTATTTTAAAAACTATATAGATATGGCATCTAACTATTCTAGTGCCATGAGCCTTATTGGTTCCCGACGAGAGTTATTTCTTGCAATATCAGAACTAATTTTGATATCTATTCTTTTAGTTTTAGCTATAAGAGCGGGAAACCTTGGTTTTGCATTAGCTTTGTTTCTATGTTTATTTTTAGCTTTTAAGCATGGATTTGTACGTCATAGTGCTAATCATATTATTATTTTTAGTTGGTGTACATTAATTATCATCTCATTATCTATACCCAAACTGAGAGCAGTAGGCGCTCGAAAGTTTTCTTATCTACTATATCTTTACGCCTTAATTGTAGCTTTTATATTTTGGATACCACTAGGAGCTAATAGTCCTCGGTCTGTTACTCCAGATATGGCGATCGCAAATTTATCACATTTATTTAATGTAAATTCTTTACAGGCTAGCGTACGAGCAAACAGCAACAAAAATTTAGCTGCTGAAAAATTACCTACTAGTATGACAAGCATAGTAAAAGATAAAAGAATTGATATTGTCCCTTGGGAAATATCATTAGTAGCAACAAACAACCTAAACTGGAAGCCGCGACCAATACTTCAATCTTATTCAGCTTATACAACTACTCTTGATAACATCAACTTTAAAAGCTTAGCAACAGAGCCAAGAGACTATATCTTCTATGATTTTTCTGCTATAGATGGTAGACATCCTTTTTTTGATGACCCTAAAACTTTTTCTTATATTTTTTGTAATTATAAATTAAATTCTTATCTACCTAAATCTATCGAACAAAATAAATTTTCTTATCCAACCAACCTGCTGCTTTTAGAAAAACTTCCTTTGAGTGGATGTGTCCCAGGTGTTTCAACAAGTAAAACGTCAACTGTACGTTGGAATAATTCTCAGCATATAGAAGTAAGCGATCGCTCTATAATTCTTGCACAAATTAAATTCACGTACTCTCTCTTTGGAAAAATCTATAAAAGCTTGTTTAGAAGCCCACCTGTAATGATGCAAGTAACTTATGCAGATGGTAGCGAACGAGACTACAGAATTATTCCTGAGAATTCAGAAAACGGTGTTATAGTGAGTCACCTACCTAAAGATGCAAATGAGGCTTTGTCCTTCTTTCGCAGACAGTTACCCGCTCAAGTTCAATCATTCAAGTTCCATGCAACTAATTCTCTCTTGTACTCACCAACCATAGAAATAAATTTCTTATCACTTCATATCAGGCTTGCAGACAGTTACTAATAGCAACTATCTGTAAAAATCTTCATGGCTGAAGCATAACTATTCTCCGATTTACAATTTTCATGAAGCTGGTAATATTAACGCACCAATTCTTAACCTGACGCGGCTCCAATGCGGAGGAAACCTCCGCTTCCGCCCGCTTACCAATCCACAAATGGTAAGAATTATCTACTCATAAGTTCGAGAATTCAGAGGAAACCGCTGTCGAGCAATGCGAAAAATCTTAACGAGTCTAATTACGTGTTCGACAAAGCTTTGATGACTAGACAATTTTTGATTTTTCTCTTTCGCAATCAGCAACAATACATGCGCCAACGATTGAGCGCGATTAAACTGCTGCAAGAAGGGCACAGTCGTAGCCAAAGTGAGTGAGCAAGTCGGGTGCCGCTATGACACCTTGACGAGTTGGATGGACAAATATCTGGAGGGCGGACTTAAGGGCTTGGTCAACCCAATTCGACATTAAAAACCGAGCCGATTAACCCCAGAACAACAGCAGCAACTGAAGGAAATGGTGCTGAGGCAACGACCCAGCGACTACGGCTACGATCTCAATATGTGGACAGGCGCAATTCTGTCGCAAGTGATTGACCAACGGTTCGAGGTGCAGTTGAAAGACTCCCGCATCTATGAATTGCTCTCGGAGCTAGGACTGTCCTATCAACGTGCCCATCGAGACTATGCCAATGCTGACCCTAAAGCGCAGAAGGAATGGGTAGAGATAGTAAAAAAAACTGCAATCGCCTCAATCGGGTGAGCGCATCGTGTTCTTTGATGAATTTGCCGTCACAGACCGTCCCAGTTTGTTCTATGGGTGGGCACAACGCAATACCCGCGAGCGAAGTGCCAAGGCGATGAGAGTACGCGCAACAAGCGATGGCGGACTGCTATGCGTCGATGCCTTGAGTGGCGAAGAGTTCTTTCGTCTCAATCCCAAGGCGAAAACCGAAGAGATATCGGAGTACTTAGCAGAGTTATGCCTCGATTGCGTGGAGCTAGGCTACACTCGACTGTGCCTGATTCTCGATCGCAATCCCACGCACAAACTCAAGATGCAGGCGCAACTTGCCATCCATTTAGAGCAGATGGGGCTGGCTCAATCGATTCAAGTCGAGTTTCTCTATTTGCCGTCCTACTCGCCCAAATTGAACTTAGTCGAGTATGTGATTCATCACCTACGCCTGCGATTTCTGCATCACCTGCCCATTGGAACGACGCTGACGCAGAGCGAACCACAATTGAATCAGTTCTTTGATTCACATCAGTTTCTATCCGCAGAACAAGTACAAAAAACGCTCAATTTCATCTTTTCCCTCATTCCCTAATCTTTGGGTGGGAAGGGAGTAATGGAACAATCACACTCATTATTCTACTAATTGCTCCGTTAGGAATGATGGCTGTAATCGTTAATACGTTACTAGTTACAGTTGCTACATATACTGTTACTATTGCCGCAGACCAAGTAATCAAGTTCCTTCAACGCGATCGGCAGATGCCATTTATTTCTCAGCCTACAAACTCAGAAATGAGAACTCGCGATCGCTCGGGATTAAATCGGCGGCAATAATGCGATCGCTCTACATTTCTCAGCAAGGATGCTACGTCTCTCTCGAAAAAGAAACTTTAATTGTTAAGCAGGGCAAAATCATTTTGGGACAAGTGCAGTTACCGCATTTGGAGCAAATATTAGTATTTAGTAAATCCCAAATCACTACCCAAGTCATTCGAGCTTGCTTATGGCGCAATATTCCGATTGCATACCTTTCTCGTATGGGTTACTGTTATGGACGCATCCTACCAATCGAACGCGGTTATCGCCAATTATCCCGCTATCAACAGCAGATAACAACAGTAGAACAATTGTTAGTAGCACGGCAGATTGTCCAAGCCAAGCTGAAAAATAGTCGGGTCATTTTGCAGCGACAGCAGCGCCGCCAGTCTTCAGACATAATTATTGCTGCAATTCAAAGCTTAGAATACTTAATTGAGAAAGCAGGCAAAGCTACTACAGTTGAACAATTAATGGGTTTAGAAGGAGCTGGGGCATCGCACTACTTTTCTGCGTTTGGAGAGTGTATTAACTCTTCTGAATTTATTTTTGCAGGTCGTTCTCGTCGTCCTCCAGGAAATCCTGTTAATGCCATGCTTAGCTTTGGTTATCAAGTCCTGTGGAATCATTTACTGGCGATGATTGAAATTCAGGGACTCGATTCCTTATTATGCTTGTCTACATCAAGGAACAGAGCGTCATGCTGCTTTAGCCTCTGACTTAATTGAAGAGTTTCGCGCTCCCTTTGTTGATACTTTAGTGTTGTGGTTAATCAACCGTCACATTATAGATGCTCAAAATGACTTTGTGCATCATGACGGCGGCTACTATCTTAACGATTCTGGAAGGTCAAAATATATTAAAGCATTTGTACAAAGAATGGAAGAAGAAATTCAAGCTGACCCAGGAGAAAAACAACCTAAATGGGATTTAATCACACAACAAATTAAAGCATACAAACAATTTGTTTATCAGCCCATACAGCTTTATCAACCTTATCAAATTCGCTAGATCGTGCTATTTTACGTAATAGTATATGATATTCCTGATGATAAAAGACGTAAAAAAGTTTCAGACTTACTAGAAGGGTATGGCAAGAGAGTACAGTATAGTGTATTTGAGTGTATCCTGACTCAAGTTAAGTATGCTGAACTACGTCAAAGGCTAAAAAAAAGAGTCAAGTTAGCAGAAGATAGTGTACGTTTTTACCCAATCTCAAAGCATACATTAACTCAAGTAGAAACTTGGGGCGGATTACCATTAACAACAATGCCTGGATCGGTTGTTATTTGAAGTTGACTTGCGAAGGTTACATGAAATGACTGAAAAGCTAGTTATTACGTTTTTAGCCTCGATTCTTTACTGCGGCAGGGTTTCAGCAACTTTTGACTCTTCATTTTTCCTATTCTCAGCCCCAATAGATAGAATCTTCGCAATTAGCCTCTGGACACTAAGCAGGATATGGGTTTAAATTGAAGGGCTTCCCACTCGCTGGGGAAATTAATTGAATGGAAATACGAACTGTAGTTATCTAGTAAGTTTACGCTATCCGCTCTTCCCACTCGCTGGGGAAATTAATTGAATGGAAATATAAAGCTGTTTTTAGACCTTTCATTGTGTTCACCTACTTCCCACTCGCTGGGGAAATTAATTGAATGGAAATTTTTGTATGTGTGTATGACTTCCCTACCGTCTTTAGAATCTTCCCACTCGCTGGGGAAATTAATTGAATGGAAATCATCTAACGCCGACAGCCGAGGTTGAGAAATAGTAATTACTTCCCACTCGCTGGGGAAATTAATTGAATGGAAATTTTGTATGTTTCCTTTAAAGTCAGCAGAAATTTCGGGGAATCTTCCCACTCGCTGGGGAAATTAATTGAATGGAAACTTGTGCTTGCGGCTCTGGTGGCTTAAAGTCTTCCAAACTTCCCACTTGCTGGGGAAATTAATTGAATGGAAACCAAATTGGCAGTTTTGGAACTCTACGAAAATATAACTCTTCCCACTCGCTGGGGAAATTAATTGAATGGAAACGTAATAGGACCAGTCATAGCGCTGTTAACGTTTGCGCTTCCCACTCGCTGGGGAAATTAATTGAATGGAAACTTCTACTGCGCCTTGACTTATTAGTGGCTCCTCTATTTCCTTCCCACTCGCTGGGGAAATTAATTGAATGGAAACCTGCATAGCCTATTGACATGTTTGCTCCTAGTTAACTCTTCCCACTCGCTGGGGAAATTAATTGAATGGAAACTTTAATTCTGGAATTGGCAGATAAACCTGTAACGGAACTTCCCACTCGCTGGGGAAATTAATTGAATGGAAACGTCGGTAGAGTAATATAGGCATCTAATTGCCTCTTATACTTCTTCCCACTCGCTGGGGAAATTAATTGAATGGAAACTGCAACTTAGCACGGTTAACGTTAGTTGATGTTATTTCTACTTCCCACTCGCTGGAGAAATTAATTGAATGGAAACAGATCGATCTCTATACTTTACTTCCGATTTTTCTACTTCCCACTCGCTGGGGAAATTAATTGAATGGAAACTACAACTACCTTGGGTAAGGTAGCCTGTGAATTTAAAACTTCCCACTCGCTGGGGAAATTAATTGAATAGATACTTCTAAATTGTTATCCTGAGAGTATTTAAACTTTTCTTTCTCCTCACTTGCTGGGGCGATCGCTTGAATGGAAACAACACAGGAAAGGAGAGATGAACGTTTCCCAGTTACAAAACCTAACACTAGAGGAATTCTGGTTACTACCCGAAGGAGAGACAGCATTTGAATTAGTAGACGGTAAGGCAATACCCAAAGTGTCACCAAAATATTTTCATTCCTCATTGCAGAAAACTCTGTTGAGGCTGATAGAGATTTGTTGTCAGAGCAAGGGTCGCATCTTACCAGAATGGGCAGTAGTCTTACAGCGCAATGGTAAAGACTGGGTTCCTACTCCCGACCTAACTTATGTCTCTTACGATCGCCTGCCCAAACAGTGGAAGCGTAACGAAGCCTGTCCCGTTCCCTGCACCTTGGCAATCGAGATTGTGTCGCCAGGGCAAAGTTTTGCAGAGTTTGAGGAAAAAGCTAGGGATTATCTCAACGCTGGGTGCGATCGTGTTTGGGTGTTAGAACCAGAAATACCAAGACTAACAGCGTTTTTCCCTTCAGGAGAGCAGTTGGTGTATGAAGGCGATCGCCCCATAGAAGACGAGTTACTGCCTGGATTCTCCCTGAGTGTCAATCGGATTTGGCAGGAAGCAGAACTGTAAGCAGTTGCCTGTAAGTCAAGCTTTCTTTACTCAAACCCGACTGTACAGCTCACAAAAGTTATAGATATAAGCCAACTGTTACTTTTAAACATGGATAGGGAACTCTGAAATATAGTGTATTTTCAGCCAAAGGAAACTTATCCGTGTCTGAAGCCTATTGGCAAGCTAAAATCTGGGGAATTCTTCACGATCCAGCTCTCAAAGCCCTACACAACAATCGCGGTCGTGGTGACAATAGTTGTTGGCAAGAACTAGCAGTCATGCAAAGCTGGTGCGAGAATGGATGGAACCCAGAAAAGTCTGGAGGCAAGCTGCTCGAACACCTACACTTAGCAGACTTTATTGCCTCAGCTAGCGATCGCGCTGCAATTGGTAGTCTTTCTACTTTTATCAACTATGCTAGCTCCGATCGCGGTCTAGAAATTACCCATCTGCTATCCAGTGCTAGACAAGAATTTAAACTCAACGATTTACATCATCAAGAATTAGTCAAAGCATCACCAAGAGCCGACCATCTACACCATATCGAGCAAGAACTATTTAATTTACAAATAGTCGATCCAACTGATAAACAGCTCAAAACAATTAAGCAGATTCAATCTCCTGAAAAACTATTTTGGTGGCTGTGGCGTTGCCTTCCCAAAGCTGTTTGCAACGCCTTTGGTAACGACGAGTCTTTATTGCTCATGCCTGCCGAGACACGCATTCCTGATGGCTCGATCTGGAGCCATGCTAGTTTGACGGCAGCGATCGCTGGAGCTTTAACAGGATACGATCTCACAGCTGACGACATTAAACGATGGAGCAGTGGTAAGACTTTATCCCATGCTTATTTAACAACTTTTAGCTTTTCTCCGATTCAAGAATTAATCAAAGCCAGCCGCAAAATGCGGGACTTGTGGGCAGGGTCTTGGGTGCTGCATTACCTATCTGCTAAAGTTTGTTGGGCAATCGCCTGGAAATATGGTCCTGACTGCATCCTCTATCCCAGTCTGTTCCAACAGCCTTTGATCGATCGCTGGCTATTGGAAAAATGGAGCGATTTTCAGCCCTGGCTCGACCAACCGAGCGATCGCCAGCTTTTAACTGCTGGATTTCCCAATGTTCTCGTGCTGATCTTACCCAAAGACAAAGTAAGAGCAGCAATGCAAATGGCAGAGGAGACGCTCAAAGCAGAGTGGTTAAAACTCGGTAGTCTAGTCTTTCAGGAATTACAAGGACAACGCCACTGGATGCCTGAACTGACTGAAGATAGCAAAACTTGGAAAGGATGGCTGCAAAGCCAATGGCAGACATACTGGAGTGCTTTACCAATTGGTAAAGAAGGGGAAGAACTCAAAAGTGCCGCAATTCCGACCAAACGCGAACCAGAATTTCAAGCTTGGGTAGAGGCACAAAATCAAGCTTACCAAGTTGGCGAAAGGCAAAAATTGTTTCAAGCAGCAGAATTGGACTTTCTCAGACAAGCTTACGACTATCGATTAGAAACACAGGGGAGACGTGGACTTAGCGTCAATATTGGTTCTTGGTGGGCTTACATTTTCGACCAAACTCGCTGGTCTTTAACTGCGGTAAAGAATGCTCGGATGTGGCAATTACCCACGGCTTTTGATGTCCGTTCTACCATTTCTGGTCTAGGTTCGGCAGTCCATCCAGGCTCAGATTGGATGCCAGAAAAAGAAATCAAAAAACTTTGGCAGCATCATGCAGGCTTATTTGACGGTCGCGAACAATTGAATGCTACAGAAACTCTGAAGCGGGGCTTGCATTTAGTTATACCCGATCTGCTGAGTCTCGACACGGATGAAGTGAATGCTTCCTATCCCGATTTAACAACAGGTGTAGCGGGATATTTAAAAACCAGCGATCGCACTCACTCCAATTATTTCTATCGAGCTTGTCGCGCTGTGAAACAAGAATTGCAGATTCGAGAAATTGATAATAAATGGGGAATTCCTTGGATCGATAACAACCAAAACTCGGAATTTAAGCAATTTCATCCTCGACTACTTAATGCTGGTTGGTTGGTTGAAGACTTAGAAACGCGAGAAGTCTTAAATACGCAACAGGAAATTAAATCTCTTCAACAGCAAATAGATCGGGAAACAGAATCCGCACTGTTGAACCAAAAAAATCAGAAACGAGAACAATTAATTGCAGATTTATCAGATATTAAAAAGCAATATCGGCAAAACATCCAAACAGTTTTAGATAGATATTATCCCAGTCACAATCCTGCTGATTGGTATATTATTGCTGCTGGAGATGGCGACGGAATGAGCGAATGGTTAAAAGGACAAAAACTAGAAAACTACAGTCAGTACGTACCTTCTAGCTTATCTGTCCCTGAATCATTGCAAGAATCTTGGCAGAAGTTTTTGCAGCAGCCGAAACGGATGGGTCCATCGACCCACAACGCCCTGAGCCGTGCTTTACTAGACTTTTCTAACCAACTCGTGCCTTACCTAACAGAGCAACGCTACGCCGGACGATTAATTTACAGTGGCGGCGATGATGTTTTGGCATACACCAATTTGTGGGAGTGGGATAGCTGGTTGTGGGATATTCGCCAATGCTTTCGCGGTGCTGAAGATCCTCAGCAGGAGTTTAAAAACGAGGGAGACTATTGGCAGTGGTCGAGCAAGGAATCAAAACCACCTGTAGCCAAACAAACGTCCTTTATTTACGATGGGGCGCAAAGCTACGATTAGTTTCGGGATTGTCATCGCCCATCATTCAGTCCCTTTAGCGATCGCGTTAGAAAATCTTTGGCAAGCAGAAGCCGAAGCTAAAGAACATCACAGCCCAGATCTGCAAATAGCCGCCAAAGATGCGGTTCAGGTGCGGGTGCTTTACGGTAACGGCAATATGCTCGCCGCAACTGCCAAATTCGACATCCTCAATCGCTGGCGATCGCTCCTCAACTGTAAAATTACCGCAGAAGCTAGCCTCACTGTTGCCTTATTTGAACAAGCTGCTTATGTTTGGGGACAACATCCCGCCCCAGTACCAGAGGCGATTGGTGTTTGGGTACAGGCATTTTGCGATCGCCGCGATCTCTTTGATGGCGAAGATAATGCCAAAGGTAAGTTTCAAGACCACTTGAAAGAGTTTTTAGTCGCAATTTGGCAAACAACACCACCACAAGAATGCGATCGCGCTATTGAGAACTGGTTAAAACTAGCTGCTTTCGTTTTGCGGAATCGTCAAATCAAGTTAGGAGTTGCCTAAATGCATTGGTACACGCTGACTCCCCTCGATGTTCTGATGTTCCGCGATGCCAAACCATTTACACCTGGCGAACGCGCTTGGGCTAGCAGTCAGATCTTTCCACCTCACGGGCATACAATTGCTGGAGCGATTCGAGGGCTGTTGCAGGACGATCTCAAACTCACCCTCAAAGGTCCTTTTCTCTGTCGAGCCGAAACACTGTACTTACCACGCCCGCTAAACTACGTAGGACAACAGCATCTCGTCCCGACTCAATGGTTATCCAACAAGCATCCTTGCCAACAAATGATGTGGGATCGTAGCAAGCCCGTACCACTTGTTTTAGGACGAACGGAGCAAGATCCTCAGCAAACAAGGGATCAACAGCAGCAATATCGACAATTTCTACCTCAACCTGTTGTTGTCAAACTGCTAAAGCGGCAGCAGCTAACTACAGAAGATTGGTTGTGTCAGAACGAAGAACGTCCCCACCCTTGGACGCTCGAAACTCGATCCCATAATTCTCTAGCCCCAGGCACGAGGCAAGTTAAAGATGCCGATGGCTATTTTGTTGAGACAGCAATTCGGCTCGATCGCGGCTGGAGTTTGGCGATCGCTGTCGATCCTCAGACACACGCACAACTACAAGCTCGTGGCAATCCCCACATCTTACGCTTAGGGGGTGAAGGTCATCGAGCAGTTTTAACACCCTGCCCAGCTCTAGAACGCCAATGGCAGGAACTCACCGCTCTTTCTCAACAAAACTTTCAACAAGCCGAAACCGCCCTGCAACAATCTCCTACTGCCGGAAGAGTTCTGGCATATCTGATTACACCTGGAGTCTTCGAGCGCAAACACGATGGTGGGCAAGCAACTTGCAGGGCATATCCTTGGGAATGGAAACTCGCCTATTCTGCAAATCCCAATTACGTTCGCGGATCTTTGGTTAGCGTAGCTACAGAAAAGGCTTTGGCTATTAGCGGTCGCTTGAGCTATACACCACCCGATCGCGCAACCCAGAGTATCCCTGCTCCCCAGGTGTTTGCTGCACCTGCTGGTAGTATTTATTACCTAGAATGCCCAGCCACGTTGTTTCAAGACCAAATAGTTAAAGAAGGCGATCGCCAAAATAAAGCCCAGATTTGGCGGCAGCTAGGCTATTCTGCAATGCTTTGGATTCCCTTTGATAAAGACCATGATTAATCCTTCAATCTACCTGTATCTCATTTCACCCCTACACACGGGCGGGACGACCCAAGAGGGAAACCTACTAGGTATCGCTCGCGGTCTCACACCAACTTGCCTTACATTCCTTCCAGTACGATTCGCGGTCGATTGCGAGCAAATGTCAACGGTGAAATGCGATCGCAATTATTTGGCACGGATTTGAACGAAACTCAACAGCTAGTACAAGGCGATATATGGATTGGCGATGCTTCAATTCTATGGTTGCCCGTGCCTTCCTTGAGTCATGGTGTAGTTTGGATTAGTTGCCCCCTACTGCTACAAAGATGGATGAGAGTAAATGGAGTGCAAGCAGCGACTCCACCTG
The DNA here is from genome assembly GCF_032860985.1 of Chroococcidiopsis sp. SAG 2025. Classification (GTDB taxonomy): domain Bacteria; phylum Cyanobacteriota; class Cyanobacteriia; order Cyanobacteriales; family Chroococcidiopsidaceae; genus Chroococcidiopsis. Next base: position 1,757,911 of record NZ_JAOCNC010000001.1, on the reverse strand, counting down.
AGTACAGCACGAATCTCGGTAATGATAAGCCTATTTATCTCAAAGATGCCATTCTCAAAGCCGACTGTTTTCACACCTGGGATAACTGGCAAACATTTGTACCCCAAGTCAACGAGACTAAGAGCATCACACGAGTATTACTCTTACCAGACCAACACTGTGCCACTTTAATTCAAATGAGCCTGTGGCGACAGGTCAAGGTAAAGCTAGACGAGCATAAGAGCGTTACTGATGGTAGCTTTCGCTATGAAGAGGCAATTCCACCCGATACTTTGATGTATCTTCCTTGGGGGGCTACGTCTCAAGCAAATGGCAAAAGCGATCGCTCCTATGCCGACTTTTGCGACCTTTTAAATGCAAATTCAATTTTACAAATTGGCGGACAGGAAAGCTTGGGTAGAGGTTTTGTACAGCAATGGCTAGGTTCTAAGTAGGAAGAAAGGTAAGTATGAGTTTCGATCCGCGTACTATTGGTAAACCAGTCTATGAAGCTTTAAGTGGACTGAGAACATCCCATCAAGATGAAAACCGCCTCAAAGAACAAAAAAATCAGGCAGTAGAACTCTATACCTATTTATCTACTTGGGGCATGATGCGACTTAAAGCAGAAGAAAAAGCTCTAAATCAGGAAGGTAAAAAGCAAGTGGTGAAGAAGTACTTCGAGTGCTTGCAAAATATAACAGGGATTGCCGATCTAGTTGGCGATAAAGGACTAGAAAGACTAAAAAATCTCAGCACCGACGAATATTTAGGGCTAACAGGTTTAGGATTAGCGATCGCACAAGAGTTTAGTTTTTGGGCAACAGCTGTTTATCACGATATTTCTGAGAGCTGATTTATAAAGTAAAAATCAAGCAGCTAGTCGTCTCAGCATCAGCCGTACCATAGCAGCGTAGACCATAGATTCACTTATTTCCGGTAGGAGTTCATAATCCTTACTTAGTCGTCGATAGCGTCCTAGCCAGCCAAAAGTTCGTTCAACTACCCATCTTCTGGGCAAAACTTCAAACCCATCTGTAATCCGCTTAACTATTTCTACTTCTGCACCGCAGACTACCATTACAGCTTGTGCAAAATTCTCTCCACTGTAGCCACTATCTGCCCAAATTAGCTCTAAAGACTTAGAGTTATAGCACTCTTCTAGCAATGCCACTATTGCTCCTAATCGTTCTGAAGCATTAGCTTCGGTGATTACTACACCCATTAGTAGTCCTTGAGGATCTACTACGACATGGCGTTTGCGACCTTTAACTAGCTTGCCGCCATCAAAGCCGGATACTTCCCCTTTTTTTCCGTCGTTTTTACGGACTGGCTATCCACAATTGCAGCAGTAGCTTGATGAGATTTGCCCAGCTTCATCCGTACTTGTTCACGTAAGGCAAGATTTATCTGCTGCCAAATTCCTCGTTTTTGCCAACGCCGAAAGTAATAATAAACCGTTGAATAGGGTGGGAAGTCATGTGGTAGCATCTCCCAAGCACAGCCAGTTTTCAGCAAATAAAAGATGGCATTTACTACCTCACGCATATCCACAGTACGTGGATGTCCTCCTGGTCTTACAGGTGGAATTAATGGTTCAATGATTTGCCATTCTCGATCGGTTAAATCACTTTTGTAAGCTTTTCTACTCATGAGGCAATGCTTTGGGCTACTGTCTTGTCATAGTAAAAGCCTCTTGCCTCCATTCTCGCTGCTTTCAACTTTTCTTTATAAATGACCTCTGAGGAAGATTCAAGATGACATTTGATCGCCCCAAAAAACCAGGACAACTCCCTCAATCTCCAGCCATTCAGCGCTCAAGCCCTGCCAACAAAGATATTAAACCCAAGAAAGTAATAACTGTTGGCGGTGGTAATTCTGGCAGTGGTAATAAGGGAAACGGTAGTAATGGTGACAATAGCAACAACCAACAGCCCTCGCCCTGGTTAGATCACCCTCTCCATCCAGATGGTCGCTCTCCCTTTGTGGATGAGAATAAAACTGCAAGTTTTGTGGAATATCTGCGGTGGATGCGATCGCCCGATAGTCCAGCCAAAGACCCCACCAAAGTACAAATTCTCCAAAAGGCAGAACAGGATGCTAACTACCGCGATCGCTTAACTCAATTAACAGAGCGGACGAAACTAATTGCTGGAGAAGGAAATTATTTTCAAGTTAAATGTCCCTGGCGGATTCGCGTCGGCGGACATCGGGGACCAGAAAGTATTCTCTTGCCTGCATTTGATGCTTTAGGAATGCCTTACATTCCCTCTAGTACGCTACGGGGAGTTGCTAGAACTGAAGCAATTCGTCAATTTATGGCGGAAGAAGGGATCGACTGGAAACAAGCAGAGCAAAAGGTTGCTCCTTACTTCGGTTCTTTAAAAGCAAAGGATAGCGATCGCACGGGCAAAGTGATTTTTTTAGATGCCTATCCCTTACCTATTGGCTCAACGCGATCGGGCGGTATAGCCGTTGACATAGCCAATAATATTTGGAACTGGGATGGTGAAATACTCGACTACTCACCTAACCCCAATCCTTTCTTTTCACTCAAAGAAACAACTTTTCTAATTGGGCTGCGCCGCAGACCGAGTTGCAATGACAAAAATTTTGGAAGAATTCAGCAGTGGCTTATTTCTGGGTTGCGATCGGGAATTGGTTCTCAAGTCAACACTGGTTATGGCAGGTTAATTACAGCTGGACAAAAAAACCAGATTGACAAATTTTTTCAGATTGAATTTAGTTTAGAAGGACAGCTAATTCACGGACGGCAAAAGTTTACTCAATGGAACTGGAAGCACGACAAGCAGAAATGGGAAACGCGAGGACAACCCGATGCAGAAGTTCGCCCCACTGCTTTCAAATCAATGTTACGCTACTGGTTCCGAGCGTTGGCGCGAGGAGTACTGCCGACTAGTGAAGTCAAGCGTTGGGAAGCAGATTTGTTTGGATCGATTAATCCTCAAACTAGAGGCTGGATCGCCGTACAAATAACAAATGGTAGAATCGTTCAGCCTGAAGCTAGAGCCAACTTTGATGGAAAAAAAGATCCTTGCGGCAAGCAAGCAGGAATTCTTACTCTCAGTTACTCCTCAGAAATACCAGAATCAAGCCGAGATGCGGTACGAGATTTATTCATTACTCTTACTTGGTTGATGTTCCACCTAGGCGGGATTGGACAAGGGGCTAGGAGACCTTGTTATTCTCGACAGACACGCGATCGCGCTCCTTGGTGGCGAGGTTCCACGTTGATTCCAGAGAGAGAGGATGAGTTTTGGAAACTACCAGATACAGTGTCGGAGTTTAGGCAAAAATTTCGTCAGCGTTTGGAGCATTTTTATCGTGCTTTGGGTAAGCTAACAGGTCGAACGATCGAGCCGCGATCGCCCTTAACTATCGGTCAAGTCAGACCGGACACATGGCATGAAGCAGTAGATAGTAATTGTCGTATTGTTGTTTGTGCTGGGGCATCTCACAATTACAAACCATACGCTCTTTCAGTGTTGCACGATCCTGAACTACAAAGAGGTCGTGATTACGATGGCGATCTTTGCGGCAAAGTTAGACCGAGAGTGAAGCCTTCCCCTGTATGGATTGCTAACTTAGGTGATTATCAAGTAGTAACAGTTTTTGGCTCAACTCAAGATCCGCGCCGGAATTATTTACAGGAATTGCGCGATCGCACCAGTCAACAAAACTACGCTCAAATCTTTCCCCTACCTAACCCAAAATGAAAGCTGTTTTAGTCGCTACGATTGGAACGAGAGATTTAATGTTTCAGGTTTCTTCTGGTTCCTGGTGTAACTTGGGTCATGACCGAATGAAAGATGGAGATGAGTTTGGCGAACAATTTGAAGTCCTCTCCGATCTGGGCTTAGGAACCCCTAGTGGGTCATTTGGTATGAGTGTTGCCATTATTTTTGGCAATAGTTGTCCGCCGAAGAGGACGATGCGTACAGGCACCAGAACCACCAAGAGAGTGAAATCTTTGACGCGCTCTGTCTCGACGTTGCGCTCGTAATCCTGCCCAGACAAACGGCGTTGGTTGTTGGTTCCATCCAAAAGCAGTTGCTTCCAACCACTCAATAATTTGATAGGCTGTTTGCGGATGATGCCCCTCTAGAGCTCGGCGTTTGAGAATTCGTTGAATCGACTCAGCCATATTCAGCCAGCTACCGCCAAGAGGTGTGTAGAGCGGCATGATGCCATGAGCACACAGCCACAATACCAACTGGGGAGTTTTATGTCCGACCAAGTTATCCATCACTAGCAACATTCGCAGTGGCGGTAAGTCGTGTGGGAGTGTAAAGCGTACTTTCAACCCCTGCTGCCAACTTTTCCATAACCGTTGATTTTCTTCAGGCTTGAGTAATCGAGCTGGAGTTGGCAGTGATTGTACAACACTAGCTAATTCTTGCTTGAGCCATTCGTGCAACACAGCATTGGTACAACTGGTAACACCCTTAACTCGTACTTGCCCAGTAGCGGGATGGAATAGCGTTAACAGCTTGGCTGTGCCATTACGGATATATTCATGTTCTTGCCGTGTCGGTTTACCTACTGGCTGCCAATTGCTACCAGGGTAAGGAGCAGTGCCAAATGGTCCCGCCTCGTCTTCGCACCACACACTCAAGCCTAGCTTCTGTCCCTGAGTGTAAGCGCGTTCTATCAGTTTTTTTTTGCCACGGTATCTGGGTCAGTTACTACTACTAGCTTGCCTTTGCGTATGCGCTTCACCTGTCCAGTTTTTAACCAACTGCGGCTCTTTTGCCAGCTATAGCCCGCCTCTTTGAGTACCTGCCAAATTGTATAAGTACTGATTTGGGTTAAGCCATCAGGAGCCTGACGCAAAGCCCGTTGAAGTGTAGCTACTGACCAGGTTGCCGTGCCCTCTTTCTGCCGCTCTGGTTGACGCTGAAATTCGGACAGGATGCGTTGTTTTTCTGGTTCGCTGTATTGCACTACTGCCCCACCGCCATGTCGAGGCTGTAAGGCAGCTAAGCCTTCAACATTGAAGCGACTGACCCACTTGCTGACCGTATCACCACAGCGTAATCCTACTAACTGCGCTGCACTCGTGTAATCAGCCCCAAGAGCCACGGCTAGAATCGCTTTGGCCCGCATGACACTAGCAGATGATTGGGATTGAGAACGGCTCAGTTTTTTCAAGTCGGTTTGTTCTTCATCACTTAACGGTCGCAAAGGTGCTTTTTTTTGCCGTGTCATCACAACCTGAAAAACTATGTATCTTCACTTTAATTGACCATCCTTTTTATGGCAACACTCATACCAAATGACCCACTACATCGTTGTCCTTTACATCATTTTTCAAGGCTAGCGTGACGAATGTATGGCGCATGTTGTATTGGGGCGGATACTTCTCAACCTTACCTGCCTTAACTAAAGCTTTGACTACAGGCTGCCAAAAGCGATTCAAAAAATTGTGAGAGTCAATTTTTTTCCTCGTGGACTACGTAAAACTAAATCATCAGGTAAGGGATCTATAGGGCACTACGGTTCAGTTAAGGCTCAAAGTGTTGTAAATTAAGCATTGTTCCCAAGAATGGAAAGTGAGTGTAGTGCATCTGAAGGATTTCTCATTGTTGTCTCCTACGATACAAAGTAGTGATGTGTTCAAAGCGATAGAGGCAGCCATCCCATCCACGGAGATCGAGCAAGCGATCGCTAAAACTAAAGTTTGTGAACAACGTAAACGCTCGTTACCAGCACAATTGGTAATTTGTTTGGTAATTGCGATGAGTCTGTGGTCACGAGATTCGATGAGAGATGTGCTGAAAAACTTAATTGATGGGCTGAGCGAAGCATGGGTGAAAGTGGGGAAATACTGGCGAGTTTTTTGTAAATCAGCAATAACGCAAGCCCGACAACGATTAAGTCCAAGGGTGATGAGTCAATTGTTCCATCAACTGGTGCGACCAATGGCTAGCACCGATACCAAAGGAGCATTTCTCAATGGATTGCGAATTGTGGTAATTGATCGGACTTGCTTCGATCTGCCAGACAGCGATGAAAATGCGAGAGTTTTTGGTCGTCCGAGCAGCCGTCCTGGCACACAAGCCGCATTTCCCAAACTGCGATTAGTCATTTTGGTAGAAGCAGGAACACATTTAATCTTTGATGCATTGATGTGTCCATATCGAATAGGAGAACGAGTGCGGGCATTAAGATTATTACGCTCCGTGAGTTCAGGGATGTTGTTGATGTGGGACAGAGGGTTACATTCTTATGCAATGGTGCAAGCAACTGTCACAACTGGTAGCGATTATTTAGGAAGAATTCCCGCAAATGTCAAGTTTTTGTGCGAAGAACCACTGGCGGATGGTTCTTATCTGAGTTGGATTTATCCACCTGCTAAATTCCGCTCAAAAGCTTGCCAGCCCATACAAGTCCGAGTGATTGAATACACAATTGGTAATACCGACAACCCAGAGGAACAACTAAGATATCGCTTAATTACCAGCTTATTGGAATTGGAGAAATTTCCGGCTCAACTACTGGCGATTGAATATCATCAACGCTGGGAAGTAGAAAATACTATTGATGAACTCAAAGTACATTTATCAGGACGAAAAACTCATATTCGCTCTCAAAAACCGCGTGAAGTTGTGCAGGAAGTTTACGGGTGGTTGTTAGGACACTGGGCTGTGCGGTTATTGATGTTTCAAGCTGCAAAGAGCGCGGGTATCACTCCTTTGCGTCTGAGTTTCACTGGGACATTGCGAGTTATTCGTCGTGCTATCCCGAAATTTCAACGCTTGCAATCACAAGAACTCCCCTTTTTTTAAGTTGGTTAACTGTAGAGATTTTAGACACTCTGTTACCTGAACGAGTTTCTCGTACCAATCCCAGAGTTGTAAAAAAACCTGTATCCAAGTTTCGCTCAAAAAAGCCAAGACATCGAGCCACCCCCTCCCGAACCAATCCTCCTATTTTCTTTATCCTCAGCACAGCGTAGCCTTAAATGAACCGTATTGGATTAAAAGCAATGAATTTGTATATAATCTACGATTGAATAATATTTGATTTACTTATTTTATAGAAATGCTTGCAACTGATTTCGCTCTTGCGGTAATCCAAACGACCTGAGAAGATGCGCCATATTACTATTGAACTGCCAAATGTTATCGTACGACGCGATCGCCTCTATTACAGATATTTGTCCATCTGTGTTCTTTTGTTCGATCGTGTCTGCTAATTTGTGTCCGTTAAAAGCTAGATATAGTAGCGTTCGTACTACACTTAAAGCACTATAACCATCTACAGTTTTCAGAGCATTTATTAAGCCTGGAATGACAACATTTCCTGTTGCACCTATATAGCATAAGCAAGCGCAAGCATCGCTAATAACATCGCTATTAGCCCAAGGTAATCGAGCATACGCTTCTTTCACAGATATCGGATGTTCGATAATTTTGATCGGTATTGCTATAGCTTCCAGTGGAGTTTTATCTTTTGCTAGCCTTACAAGTGTCATTGCAGCCGCTAAGCGCACGAGATCGCTTTCCTCAGAACTCAGAAATTGCATAAATAGTTCTATGTTTGCTAATTGCGGCGGCTCCAAAAAACCCAGGCTTAAGATTAAACTGGCTCTGACTTGAGAGCTTCGTTCTTGCGCTAAACAGTGCTTTAGATAAGGAATAAATTCCGACGCTTGCCGTTGGCAATAAGCGAGGATGTAAGGTGCAGCAATTCTGAGTTTTGAATCATTATGTTTTAGCAAACTCAGATAAACATTTATCCCACTACGAACAGCACGATTAACACGTCTTATCCAGGTCATTTCGTGTTGAATTTGTACTTGAAACTCTGGGTTACCTAATTCGTCGCTATAAAACAATAAGTTCTGATGTTCTTCTACATAAGAACGACCGCCTGCTAGATGTGCTAAGTAAATTAAAATTTTATCTCTATCTTGTACTGCTTCAGTTTGAATCAATTCTATTAAAAATGGTATTGCGTATACTGTAGCTTCAAAAACAGTACCTTGATGATAAATGTTACTGTACAATTTAGACAAAGCATCTTGACGAGACGGGGCATTAGCGGAGGCTAAACTTCTGAGCAGAGCGGGTACATCATCAGCCATACCGTAAGCGTGTTCGAGTTCTTGCCAATTAATTACTTCTAAGCCTTCCAGCACAATTTATTCTCCAGCTGAGTAATGGCGCAATATTTACCTCACTGCCATCAAAATTTTACCTAGCCATTTGTGACTACTTCCATCTTTACCACAACCTCAGTTATAACCGTTTGTCGTTTTTTCAGAAATTAATTTGTTACCCGTAATTCGTACAATTTTGCGAATATTTTTGATAGAGTTTGGTGACTCTTCCTTACTGACAGTGAAAAAGCTTGGCGCGGTAGCCGTGGGCTTTAGGTCGGCGTTGCGAATCTGGAACACAAGTTTTATTATTTCCTTTCTCTAAATCGTGCCTAGCGCTAGAAAAGTTGACGACCCACAAATCTAAAGGTTTTGGTAGTTCGGCAATGGTTCTGTAAAGAGTTTCTACAGAGCGATTCGAGCTACGGTCGTGCTGAGCTAGAAGAAACAAAGGAGAATGAGTTTGAGAACCATACAGGTGCTTAAACTGCCAACCTATTGTCATGAGTTCTCTCGCCTGTGCGTGAGTATAGTGAGCTGTAGCGATTAAAATTGGATTTTGCGATCGCTGTTGCATAATTGGTACGAGGCGATCGGGTCTTTCAATCTTTTGATAGCCAAAGTTAAAAACGACAGTTAAAGCGCCAAAGAAACCTAGCAGCCAAATCAGCACGACTGCAACTTTACCTCTAGTTTGCAGAAATTTGAGTCGCAACTGCTGACGAGGAGTCCAGTTTATCTTTGCATGTTGAACGAAACTATCGCTATCCCAACAAATTGCTAATGCTGCACTGACGATCGCCATCAAGGCTGGAAAGTAAACAAAGTGATAGCGTGAGGCAATACTCAAATCTGCACCCAAGGCGTAGGTAACAATTGAAAATAGCGCGATCGCTACCAAAACAAATCCACCTAAAACTTGAATTCCACTTCGAGATGGCGATCGCCATAACTGAATTTTCCAACCGCTAACGAGTATAGGCAACGTCCAAAATAGAAAAGCGATGACAATTGCACCGCAAACCAGGGCAATTGGTTGACTCACACCCTCAACGGGTAGCAGCCACAGCATTGAAATCATCCAAGCTAAAAACCTCGCCGTGCTTTCTAGAATACTGCCGAAAGGATTACCGCGATAAATCCAATCTGTCATTTGGTTATCGGGAATACTCTGCAAGAAAGGCAACCAGATTAAACCCCCGGCGATGGTTCCAGCTGCAACGGCGATGAGTCCAGAGGTGGTGGGGGCGGGTTTAGCAAAAGATTCACGGCTTCCGTCAATAAATTGTGGCTCAAAATCCGCCCTTACAGGGGAGTCGGGGAATTTTGAATTTTGAATTTTGAATTTTGAATTTTGAATTTTGAATTGTTTCCACACCACAGCAAGCAAAACTATTGCCTCGGCGCAAAGGGTGATGGTGACAAAGTAGTGAATGGCAATTCCTAGACTGTTAATTGCCACCCAAGTGAAGACTAACCAATTTGGGATCGGTTTTCGGCTCTCTAGACAACGTGTAGCAACGATTAAGCAAGCCAAAGAAGCAATAATAACTAAGATTGCTAGGGTATAGTGGCGCGGTTCTTGGGCTTGGTAAATGCCATAGGGCGAGGCTGCCATCATTGCAGCGGCGATTTGTCCCACCAGGCGGGAACGAAAAGCTAGCCACCCCAAACCAAAACTAGCAGGAATTGCAGCCACTCCCAGAAGGGCGCTGAAGGCTCTTGCTGCCCATAACGAGACTAGTCCCTCGTCTGAGGGAAATAGCTGCAACCACAGGTGATTTAAGAGGAAATAGACAGGAGGATGAGTACTCTCTGTCATCAAATTGTGAAAAACATCGCCCAAGCTGGCTGCTGGATGAGGTTGTAGTGGTTGTAGTAGGGTATCTAGGGCGATCGCTCGATCTAAAGGGACAGTGCGAAAACTATTACCTAAACTAAATACTAAGGTGGCAAATTCATCTGACCAAGGTGGCTTCGCATCTAAATTAATAAATCTAATAATCGTGCCGATCGCAATCCATCCGAAAAGTGTCAGCCACTGAAGCCAACTTCTCTGGGCAAAATTTATCAACCCTCACACCCCTTACACCAGATAAATAACACCAAATAAATTACACTAAATTAATTATTCAAGTAGCTATCGCGGTTCGTAGTAACGACAACCCTCACAGGGTCCTTCAGGATTGACCGCACATCTAATATAGCCGGAACGAGCATTGTAGCGACAGCTGATGTCACCAACCAGATATCCTACTCCTTCTAAATAATAGCGATCGCTATGAAGTGGTGTAGGTTCGCTTCTCTGTGTCCTGATGGGGGTAAAGTCGATCGCTTGTCTAAATCTCGCTTGTATTTGTGCCTCTCTTCGGCGCAGTAGCCACAGCGATAGCAATGATGGCATTAGTCCTAAAGCAAGAATCCAGAGTGCTGCTCCCACCTGTGCTTTACCTCTTGTCAGTTGTCAGTTATCAGTTGTCAGTTATCAGTTACCAGTGACCAGTTACCAGTTACCAGTGACCGTCAACCAACAACCAACAACTAACAACACTACTCTTCCCTAATCTATAACAGCCAATTCAGTAGAGAGAATTTTTGCTTGGTTTTTGTCTTTTGTCTCAATGTTTGTGCTAGCTGTTGCGCTTCTCTTTCAGCTTGAAATAAATCGATGACTTTGGTTGTTAAAATGAATTGAGTTGCTTTGCGGCGCTTGACGTGGGGTACAACTACTGAGCGATACTCGCAAGCACTTGTAGATAGCTGTTGAGTGTAGTCTAATTGGCTGGCGATCGCTTTTAATTCAAAGATTGCTGCTTCTAGTTCTGCGGCTAATTGATTAATTTTGTCTGCTTGTGCTACCAAGTGCTGCCATTCGGGGCGATCGCTGTGAGACGATTCTGATGGAATTTGAGGCTGCAAGGGTGGTATTGCCTGATGTTCTCGCTTTGGGATTGCGATCGCCGTTACATATGGTTGATGCCGTTTGGGAGATACTGGTAATGTTACGACTCTAGAACGCCCTAGATGCTGCTGGATGGGAAATTGGATTAAGTTTGATTTGAGTTTTGTCATACTACTTCTCGATGGGAGATCGCCGCTCAAATTTTAACTGCATGTTAGTACAAACGAACTATATTGACAAGGAAAGAATAGGTTAACTTTTTTGAAAAAATTTTGTTTAGGAGAAAAACCCATGTCAGCTATAGATCGAAATGGAACTCATGCAGCAGTCAAATCTGCTGACAGCAACAAAGAGAACAAATCGAAGAAAAAGCTGAACGGTAAGTTTTACGAAAAAGAATTAGCACAACTGCAAACGGAGTTGGTGAAATTGCAGTACTGGGTTAAACATCAAGGTTTAAAGGTAGCGCTGATTTTTGAAGGACGGGATGCGGCTGGAAAGGGAGGCGCAATTGGGTGCGTGACGGAATACCTCAATCCGCGTGGCTGTCGCGTTGTGGCTTTGGGTACACCTTCAGATGTGGAAAAGACGCAGTGGTACTTTCAGCGTTATGTTGCCCATCTACCTGCGGCGGGGGAAATCGTGCTGTTCGATCGCAGTTGGTACAATCGTGCAGGGGTAGAACGGGTGATGGGTTTTTGCACTGAAGCCCAATATCAAGAGTTTATGCAATCTTGCCCTGAATTCGAGCGGATGTTGGTGCGATCTGGAATTATTTTGTTGAAGTATTGGTTTTCCGTCAGCGATGACGAACAGGAACGCCGCTTTCAAGCGCGGGTTAAAGATCCGGCTAAGCGCTGGAAACTCAGTCCGATGGATATTGAAGCCCGCGATCGCTGGGAGGAATATTCTAAAGCTAAGGATGTCATGCTAGCTCATACTAATATTCCAGAGGCTCCTTGGTTTACAGTGGAAGCCGATAATAAAAAACGGGCGCGACTTAACTTAATTCAACACATTTTAAGCAAGATTCCCTACCAAGACATGACTCCAGATGCATTCGATCTACCTCCTAGAAAGCCTGGAACTGGCTATCATCGTCCACCTGTAAACGAACAGTTTTTCGTTCCCCAGGTTTATTAAATAATTTGTAGTAGCGTCAAGAAGATTTCATAACTTAAATGAGATTGCCATACAAGGTATCTCTTTGACGGTAGGGACGATTGAGGGAAGCGATCGCTGTTTGTAGTGTCTCTACTGCCATGCAAGTACCGCCAACTGCACCTGCCATTGTGGTAATGTGTTCTTCCATCAGCGTGCCGCCAATATCGTTGCAACCCCATTCTAAAGCTGTTGTTGCTCCTGCGAGTCCGAGTTTGACCCAACTCGGTTGATGGTTGGGAATCCATTTTCCTAGATAAATTCGCGCCACTGCTGTGAGTAGCAAAGCATCTGCTAAAACTGGCTGATCTCTTCCTACCCGCTTTCTCAGCGGCTTAGGTGCTTCTTGTCCGACGAAAGGCAGTAAAATAAACTCTGTAATTTTTGTAGGATACTGCCGCTCGATCGCAATTTGTTGAAGCGATCGCAAATGTTCTAGATGACGGATTTGCTGTTGGGGTATTTCGATATGTCCAGATAACATGGTACTCGTTGTCGGCAAGCCAAGTTGGTGTGCCGTACTCACAATTTCTAACCATGTCGCTGTGTTAATCTTTTCTGGACACAGAATTCGCCTGACATTATCATCTAATACTTCTGCTGCTGTTCCTGGCATTGAACCAACACCAGCATCCCGCAAAGCAACGATAACGGTAGCGTAGCTCAAACCGTCTTCCCTAGCAATAAATTGCACTTCTTGGGGAGAAAAGGCATGTAAATGCAAGTGAGGAAATTCTACTTTAATCGTTTTGACTAATTCTAAGTAGTATGGCAGCGATTTACCATCAATTTTTGCTGTAGGGTGAAGTCCCCCTTGCATACAAATTTCTGTTGCCCCTCTCTGTACGGCATCGGTAGCTTTTTCTAAGATTTGTCCCCATTCCAACCAGTAGGAACCTGCTTCGCCCGCATCGCGACGAAAGGCGCAGAAACTACAGTGTTGTTCGCAAATATTGGTAAAGTTGATATTGCGGTTAATGACATAAGTAACGGTATCGCCCGCTTGCTGATGGCGGAGTTTATCGGCAGTATCGCGGATGAGAGCAATTGCTTCCGGTGCAGTTTGTTGTAATAACTCTACTCCTTCGGCTGGAGAGATATCGTCTCCAGATAAGGTGCGATCGAGAATAGGTTCAATTGTTTTGGTTATCATTATTTGAAGTGAGTCGTGAGTCGTGAGTCGCGAAGAGGTTTAAGTAGATTCTTCACTATTTACTTCTGCCACTCAGGTTTTTACAATCATATTTTTGAACTCATAATTTTATTATCGACAAATTCAATTCCTGGCAAGGATATCTATATATCGCAATTCTCGTTATGAGGGGCATTCGTAGAGGCGCGCGGCTGTGCGCCTCTACAGATCTTGTATTTCATCTCGCTCCTGAGTCAGTTATATAAAGATAAGAAAATTTTCAGGAACGAATTGTCATGAATAAAAAGGCAAAGAGATGTTGACTTCGCGATTTAGTTTTGATAAAGTTTTCTTTATAATGGAAATTTCGACTAATTTTTTAATTTTTCAAATATTTCCATTATGAAGCGTATACGCTAAATTGTAGCAGTAAAAATATCACAGGACAATCCCTTTTTATAGCTAATTATTGTACTTATTACGTAAGTCATCTATTTATGATTTTTCTCTGAGAGTTTCTGGAATACCAACAGAAGAAAGTCCGGCGATCGCTTGCAAATTTTGACGGCGGAGTAGTTCCATAAAATCTAAAGTCGGTCGTCCTTCCATTTGTGCCACCGCTTCAATTGCCGATAACAGATGTTGAGCCGCCTCTGCCTCAGCATAACCCCGCCTCCCAGCAACGCGCACTGCTGCCTCATCTGCTTCTACCTCAATCTGAGAACTGCGGTTATTGCGCCAGATCCGAGTCCCGGCGATCGCGGTTAATGCCCCAGCTGCCACAGTACCCACAACATCTCCCTGCACGATCTCTACTACCGTCCCCAAAAGCCCAGCTAAGACAACTCCCTGATAGACATCCGGTTTAAACCACTTTACTGCCGTTAACCAGCTAACAGTCCGCAACAGCAACAAATCTCGCTGTGGTTGGGGTAGCCGCCGCCAGAGATCGAAATTAATGGAAATGCGACGTTCCTGCTGCCACGGCAAAGGAAAAGCATAATCGATAACTTTAGTTTGCTCCCGCTTAGCGACAATCTTAGTCAACATCCGACCGGAAGCAGGCATCAAGTCCAGAAGGCGGCGAATTTCAGTAGTTGGTTCCATGAATAGGGATTGGAAAAAGTTATGTATTGGTAGGGGCGGGTTTTGAGCCAAAATTTCTAGCCAAAGCTGTCCATCGATTTGCTAAATCCGCCCGTACACAAGTTAAAAGCTCACTACACCTCACACCCTATACCCTACACCTTGTTTGCCGATCGCTGATAATAAACTAATAGACTTAAAAAATTATCTCTTCAATGGATGCATTTGCACCGATTCCGCCTCAATGGACTCAACAGGCAACTCATGCCAGTGAATTTTGTTGTCCCCGTTGTCGTTCTGGTAGCCGCGAAGCAGAAAGAGTCTGGCTAAATCGACGATCGCCCGTATTTACCGAAAACAACCGTCGTAAGTGGCAAGAGTTTTATCAGTGTCAATGCGGTTGTATCTGGTGGGCGTGGAGTAACGATCGCCCCCCCTCAGATTTAACACCGAAAGAAGACTGCGATCGTTAATTGGTTAGTTGTTGGTTGACAGTTGACAGTTGACGGTTGATGGTAAATGCTGGCGCTACACTCCGTGAAGACGGTTATTGAGAAGTGGCTGGTGGAACCGATGACGCTTTGGCTGGAATCTTTTCTAGTCACCAGCCACTAGTCACTAGTCACCGATCGCTGGTCAAGAAATCATCACCAAAAACCATAAATTTAAGCAAATATTCCTGTTGGCAACGGGCAAATCTGTCTTGATGAGATAAAATATGATACAAATAACGGTACACTTGTCAAGTCGATGAAATACTTCTTTAGAACAATGACGGTTAAAAGAGATATTTCTTAATCTGAAGGCAAAGCCAGACAGAGAATTTAACCGAAAAGTCTGTACATTGCTGCCCAATCAATGACTCGTTGAATTTATAGGAATAAAGTTATGAGCGATCGCTCGCCATCGGAAGCATCTATCTTTTTGAGTTATCTCAGAAACGGGATTTGGTTCTTGGGAATATCTTTTTGGTTGTTTGGCATCATTGACCGAAGCATTGCTTCTTTCTCTGATGGCTCCCTATCGAGCGTAGATACGCTCCAGCTGTTTACAGCAGCCTTCTTCTTCATTGCTTGGTTGTTCCTGAAACCAAAGTCGGGGCATCGGGAGAAACAGGCAGTTGGGAATCCTAACCCTTCCTCAGCCTCCTCAGTTCCCCCCGCTATTTTCTAACTTCCAGTTGCTAATTTCTGTCCTATTAAAACAGAGCGGACAACCCGTTCGGCAGCCTTAGTAACGAGTTCTGGAGCATTGGCGATCGCATCTCCTAAACTACAGGGCGCGTCGAGAATGCTTTCAAACGAGTCGATGCCACAATTGAAATTCACCTCAGCATCACGCCCGATAGTTCCAGCAAGGGCAATAACTGGTAGCTGATATTTCTTAGCTCTTTGTGCCACTTCTGCCGGAATTTTGCCGCGTGGAGTTTGAAAGTCAATACTTCCCTCGGCGGTAATCACCAGATCGGCATCTTCTAATAAGCGATCGAGGTGGAGATATTGCATCACAATGTCATAGCGAGGATGCAATTTTGCCCCTAATAAAGCATATAAGCCCGTACCCAAGCCACCAGAAGCACCACTTCCAGGCATTTCTCGCACGTCTATACCCATGTCGCGTTCGATAATAGCAGCATAATTATCGAGTGCTGCGGCTAGCTGCTCCACAGTCTCTGGTGAAGCACCTTTTTGAGGCACTACGGTTCAGTTAAGGCTCAAAGTGTTGTAAATTAAGCATTGTTCCCAAGAATGGAAAGTGAGTGTAGTGCATCTGAAGGATTTCTCATTGTTGTCTCCTACGATACAAAGTAGTGATGTGTTCAAAGCGATAGAGGCAGCCATCCCATCCACGGAGATCGAGCAAGCGATCGCTAAAACTAAAGTTTGTGAACAACGTAAACGCTCGTTACCAGCACAATTGGTAATTTGTTTGGTAATTGCGATGAGTCTGTGGTCACGAGATTCGATGAGAGATGTGCTGAAAAACTTAATTGATGGGCTGAGCGAAGCATGGGTGAAAGTGGGGAAATACTGGCGAGTTTTTTGTAAATCAGCAATAACGCAAGCCCGACAACGATTAAGTCCAAGGGTGATGAGTCAATTGTTCCATCAACTGGTGCGACCAATGGCTAGCACCGATACCAAAGGAGCATTTCTCAATGGATTGCGAATTGTGGTAATTGATCGGACTTGCTTCGATCTGCCAGACAGCGATGAAAATGCGAGAGTTTTTGGTCGTCCGAGCAGCCGTCCTGGCACACAAGCCGCATTTCCCAAACTGCGATTAGTCATTTTGGTAGAAGCAGGAACACATTTAATCTTTGATGCATTGATGTGTCCATATCGAATAGGAGAACGAGTGCGGGCATTAAGATTATTACGCTCCGTGAGTTCAGGGATGTTGTTGATGTGGGACAGAGGGTTACATTCTTATGCAATGGTGCAAGCAACTGTCACAACTGGTAGCGATTATTTAGGAAGAATTCCCGCAAATGTCAAGTTTTTGTGCGAAGAACCACTGGCGGATGGTTCTTATCTGAGTTGGATTTATCCACCTGCTAAATTCCGCTCAAAAGCTTGCCAGCCCATACAAGTCCGAGTGATTGAATACACAATTGGTAATACCGACAACCCAGAGGAACAACTAAGATATCGCTTAATTACCAGCTTATTGGAATTGGAGAAATTTCCGGCTCAACTACTGGCGATTGAATATCATCAACGCTGGGAAGTAGAAAATACTATTGATGAACTCAAAGTACATTTATCAGGACGAAAAACTCATATTCGCTCTCAAAAACCGCGTGAAGTTGTGCAGGAAGTTTACGGGTGGTTGTTAGGACACTGGGCTGTGCGGTTATTGATGTTTCAAGCTGCAAAGAGCGCGGGTATCACTCCTTTGCGTCTGAGTTTCACTGGGACATTGCGAGTTATTCGTCGTGCTATCCCGAAATTTCAACGCTTGCAATCACAAGAACTCCCCTTTTTTTAAGTTGGTTAACTGTAGAGATTTTAGACACTCTGTTACCTGAACGAGTTTCTCGTACCAATCCCAGAGTTGTAAAAAAACCTGTATCCAAGTTTCGCTCAAAAAAGCCAAGACATCGAGCCACCCCCTCCCGAACCAATCCTCCTATTTTCTTTATCCTCAGCACAGCGTAGCCTTAAATGAACCGTATTGCTTTTTGAGGACCAAATACTCGCGCTACACCTTTTTCGCCACACAACAGATTGTGCCAGTTAAACGCCACATCAATTTGTACCGATTCCAAACGGCAATCGCGATCTTTAAGATCGATGCGTTCTAGTTTTATCAGTTCGCCACCACCGCGATCGAGTTCCTTTCCATCTGCATCTAACAGGCGTACTCCCAGAGCTTGCGCCATCCCCGCACCACCATCATTCGTACCGGAATCGCCACAACCAATCAGTATCCGTTCTGCACCCGCATCTAGCGCTGCTTTAATAAGTTCTCCCACGCCGTAGGTTGTTGTCACTAGAGGGTTACGTTCGTGATGCGGCACTAATCTCAGTCCCGCTGCCGCTGCCATCTCTAAGACAGCAGTTTTTGTCTGCGTATTACCCAGAAACCCAAAATAAGAATCTACAGGTTGTCCGACAGGACCAGCGACCGTCAGATGGTGTAAAATTCCGCCCGTCACTGTTACGAGGGCTTTGGTGAAACCTTCTCCGCCATCTACTAAGGGAGCTTTGTGGATAGTAGCATCGGGTAAAACTCGCAAAATTCCCGTTTCAATACAATCTGCTACCTTATCAGCTTCCAAGCTTTCTTTAAATCCCGAAGGCGCAATCAAAATACGTAAGCTCATGTTTGTCTCCTGCAATTAGTGAGTGGTGCGTGGTCACTGGTCACTGGTCACTGGTCGCTGGTCACTGATATCTACTCTCGTAGTGGCAATGAAATCTGTACGTATGTCCCCTGACCAGGTTCGCTATCAATGGTGAGTTGACCTCCATGCTGTTCGACGACCGCTTTGCTTAAGGTAAGTCCCACACCTGCACGCTGACCGTTGGTAGTGACTGTGGGAGAAAAAACCCGTTCGATTGCGGGTTGTTGAATTCCCTTGCCGTTGTCAGCGACTTCAATTAAGAGATTCATAGCATCAGGATCGATGCGCGTCCGCAAACCAATCCGTCCACCTTGTTCTGGCAATGCTGCTAAGAGCTGATTTATAAAGTAAAAATCAAGCAGCTAGTCGTCTCAGCATCAGCCGTACCATAGCAGCGTAGACCATAGATTCACTTATTTCCGGTAGGAGTTCATAATCCTTACTTAGTCGTCGATAGCGTCCTAGCCAGCCAAAAGTTCGTTCAACTACCCATCTTCTGGGCAAAACTTCAAACCCATCTGTAATCCGCTTAACTATTTCTACTTCTGCACCGCAGACTACCATTACAGCTTGTGCAAAATTCTCTCCACTGTAGCCACTATCTGCCCAAATTAGCTCTAAAGACTTAGAGTTATAGCACTCTTCTAGCAATGCCACTATTGCTCCTAATCGTTCTGAAGCATTAGCTTCGGTGATTACTACACCCATTAGTAGTCCTTGAGGATCTACTACGACATGGCGTTTGCGACCTTTAACTAGCTTGCCGCCATCAAAGCCGGATACTTCCCCTTTTTTCCGTCGTTTTTACGGACTGGCTATCCACAATTGCAGCAGTAGCTTGATGAGATTTGCCCAGCTTCATCCGTACTTGTTCACGTAAGGCAAGATTTATCTGCTGCCAAATTCCTCGTTTTTGCCAACGCCGAAAGTAATAATAAACCGTTGAATAGGGTGGGAAGTCATGTGGTAGCATCTCCCAAGCACAGCCAGTTTTCAGCAAATAAAAGATGGCATTTACTACCTCACGCATATCCACAGTACGTGGATGTCCTCCTGGTCTTACAGGTGGAATTAATGGTTCAATGATTTGCCATTCTCGATCGGTTAAATCACTTTTGTAAGCTTTTCTACTCATGAGGCAATGCTTTGGGCTACTGTCTTGTCATAGTAAAAGCCTCTTGCCTCCATTCTCGCTGCTTTCAACTTTTCTTTATAAATGACCTCTAAGGCATTCCGTACTAGTTCGCTCAAAACCTCGCGTAACTTCGGGCGATCGACAACTGCATAACTGACTTCTGGAGCAATATCCAGATCGATGCTCACGGCGCGTTCGACGAATTCGGATTGAAACCGCAGCAGCAGATCGTAAAGCAGCGCTCTGACATCGGTACGGGCAAGATTCAAATCTAAGGGAAAGCCAAAATCAGTAATTCGCGACACGGCTTGTAATAGTAGATCGAGCTGCCCGATCGCCGCCTGTTGTTGCCCGTCAAATTCTTCGTTGCCCTTAAAACCATTGTGGTGCTGCAACTGAGTCACCCGCGTACGCAATTGCGACAATAATCGATGCAAAGTGACTCGTGAAGGCAAATGCTGCCAAGCAGAATCTTCTACGCCATCTTTAACAACACCATTAGGAACGGCAGCCAAACCTGCAAACTGCTGCCGTTCTGCCATTGCCTCCATCATTCGATTGAAAGCTCGGCTGACTGCTCCTAGCTCGTCTTGACGTTCTTCACCGAGGCGGCGTTTGAAGTCTCCTTTAGCTGCGTCGTCTAATGCCTCCTCTACCTCTTCTAATGGTGCAAATAAATCTGAAGCTAAATAAGCTGCAAGAAGCAACATCAGTGAGATTGTGCCAAAAGCCGCGATCGCTAAAACTAATTGGGCAGTTTGCCGCGTATTTTGTGTTTGTTGAGTGATGATTTGGCGATTTTGGCGATCGGAAGCAACGGCTTGTTGAGTGACTTTCTCAAACCTGATAAAGTCTATGTCTTCTAGTTGTTTTTCTAGAAGTGCAAAGGCGCGATCGCGCTGACCTTGTTCTACTAGAGTAAAGGCATCGCGGGCATCCTGTATCAAAGCCAGGTAAGCGTTACGGACTTGCTGAACTTGTTTTCGTTCCGCTTCAGTGTCGGCTAATTCTACCCAGCGCTTAAAATCTGCTTCTGCTGGTTTGAGAAAGGCTTCAAATTCTTGCCGTGCGTCTATGTCGTTGCTAACAATCGCATCAGGAACTTCTTTAAAAGCGCGAAAAGTTGCCGTTCGCACGCTCTCAAGTAACAAACTACGTTGGTAATGCCCTTGCAATCTGCGTTCGCTATTTTGCCACTGCGCGATCGCCCACACAGTCACACCCGCCGTTGCCAGCGCCAGCAACGCCAACCCGCTAAATGTTGTTAATAGTTTCTTTCTTAAGTTCATGATTTAAGGGAGCAGGGAGTAGAGAGCAGGGAGCAGAGTCAGAGAGCTGAGGGAGCTTCAGGGGCAGAGGAAAAACTACTGGTCACTGGTCACTGGTCACTGGTCACTGGTCACTGATAACTGTCATAGCCTTAAGCCGATCCATTGCCAATAGCCGTAGTAGAACACCACGATCAGTCCCAAATGAACTAGCAAGAGTACGGAACTCAGACGCAATAGGTCTGCTGGTTTATAGGTTTCGCCTTCTAATTCTTGAAACATCAACAGCGCTTTGGAACTGACGGGAAAAGTCAAACAGTAGTCCATGCCGACGTTGCTGAGGAATAAAACCGCTACGGGATTGAGTTGCAAGCTGTTGCCTAGATATAACAGCGCTGGGACTAGAGCTACAGCTCTGGCTGTATGCGAAGTCATGTAGATGTGGGAAGTCAGGGCAATTAGAAATAATACGAGCAAGATCAAGAGGCGCGATTCTGTGCCAGCAATGCCACTTGCAGCAAATAGCTGGTTAATAATCCATTGAGCTGCATCGGACTCAATCAAGGCTTCACCTAAAACTAAAGCCGCACCTACAAAGACAATTAAGTTCCAAGAAACTGCTTTCAGTCCATCTTTCCAGCTAATGACTCCAATACTAGGTGCAGTTAGTACCAAAGCCCCAATCACCGTGACGGTGGCGATTTCCAACCCATGCCAACTTTCCGTTAGCCATAGCCCTACCATGACCAACACGACAAGCAGCGTTGTTCGTTCTGCTGTAGAAAAGGGTTTTTTTTGCTGATAAGGAATCTGAAGTTGGCGCTGGCGGCGATTTTTGTCTAAAAATAAGCGTAAAATTACCCAGCAGGAGAATAACTAGCGACAACTCCAAACGGCACGCCATAAAGCGCCCACTGTGCGTAAGAGAGCTTAACATCAGCAATTTCGTCTAACAAGTCGATCGCGATCAGATGGGAACCAGCACCGATAAGAGTAGAAATCGTGGCAACTAAAATAATTGTCGGCATCAGTAGCGCCATTGCACGGGTGATGCGGCGATCGCCTGCGGCGTTAGCAATGCTGCGAAATACGGGAATGACTACAGCCGCTCTACCGGACGTGGAAGGAATGACGAAAGACAAGGGAATTAATATAGTTGTCAACAGCCAAAACACACCGTTGACGTTACGGGCGCGACTGACGACCAACTGCGTTAATCTTGCCGCTAAACCAGTTTGCTGTACGGCTCCACCCAAAATGAAAGCACCAATCATCAGCCAAATTACATCTGATTCCAGTGCCTCAAACAATGCTTCTTGTTCGCTACCACCAGATAAAATTAATAACACCACCGTTGCCAGAGCAACGTATGTTGCATTCAGGGTTGTGGTTGACCACAAAATTACTGCTAAGGCGAAGGTAAATAGAGATAATCGCGCCTCTGTTGGCAGCGAACTTGGTAGAAGAATGGCGATTCCTGCTATGAGAGTTAGTGCCAAAGGTAGCACGGCATCAACCACCCATCGAAACCGTCGCTGACGTGGGGGAGTTTTAGGTAGAGGGCGCTTGCTCTCAATGCGCGACCAAATGCTAGTTGTGCTTAGTCGCTCCTTGCTACCTGCCTTTTGAGTGGTAGCAGCTTTACTCATCTTTCCTTCTAGTCACCAACTAATGTGCGGTATGACGACCTGTACTGAGTGATTGTTTCACTCAATTGACATAAGCAGATCGCCCGTGCTTAATCAGAGACTAACATCTTCTTAAAGTAGATTTAATTTCTTCTCTAAGTATCTACCCTGGGATGGAAGGCAGAAGTTTTTACCTCAATCTAACTTTTTTCATAGATTGATTTCTAGTATTTTTGCAAACGTAATTTTGAGCTTTTTGAGGTTTCGTATTTTGGCACTTGTAAAAATTAAAAGAGAGATTATTTGATAAAAATTATCCAAAGATGCTTCAAAAATCCTTTGAAATCCTGATTTTACGAAATTTCAAATATAATAGTTGCTTTGATTTCAAAAAATAAATAAAAATAGTAAGCATGAACCAAACTTTAATAAAAAACCTAATTTTGATCGTCGCTCCTCTAGCGATCGAATTATTGCTTTCTCCTACAGTCATAGCAGAACAAATTCTGCAACATACACATATTGACCCGAACAGCAACGATCGTCAAAGTATAAAAAATAACTTTTACCTATCAAAAGACATCCCCTTAAGTACTAGTATCATCAATAACATTAACCAGAATAAAAAACTATTTTCGATCGCCGATCGTCGCGATCATAAAGATCCCCCCTTCGCCCCCCTTGGTAAGGGGGGCGAAGGGGGGATCTTCAGATGAGCCAAGTAACATCTGTTTCGCAGCTATCTGATGTCCAGCCTAACGATTGGGCTTTTCAAGCCTTGCAATCTTTAGTAGAGCGCTACGGAGTCATCGCTGGCTATCCAGACAGCACGTTTAGAGACGATCGGGCAATGACGCGGTATGAATTTGCGGCAGGGTTGAATGCAGCATTAGAAAGAATCAACGAACAGAGCGCAACTGGCAATCCTATAACTCAAACAGACTTAGCCACCCTACAAAAACTGCAAGCTGATTTTGCTACCGAACTGGTGACTCTACGCGGGCGAGTCGATCGCTTAGA
Source organism: Chroococcidiopsis sp. SAG 2025 (assembly GCF_032860985.1). Lineage (GTDB taxonomy): Bacteria > Cyanobacteriota > Cyanobacteriia > Cyanobacteriales > Chroococcidiopsidaceae > Chroococcidiopsis. The sequence goes on along the minus strand of NZ_JAOCNC010000001.1, from coordinate 1,734,625 downwards.
GGTACAGACAGCTCAGTTAGAATCTAATCAATTCTCTACCACCACCAAACTAGAAGGAACGGTGATTTTTGCCCTCAGCGATGCTTTTGGCGGAGCGGGCGACGACAACAATACAGTGCTGCAAAGTCGAGCCAGACTTGCTTTTGAAACCAGTTTTACTGGAAAGGACTTACTGACCACCAGGCTTGATTTTGGCAACTTCGAGCAATTTGACTTGCCAACAGATGAAGGGCGTTTGGGTTTTGACTCGAACACCGAAGGAAGCGTGGAACTGGGGAACCTAGAATATGAACTACCAGTGGGTGAAAAAATAACGCTGTTGTTCCAATTCAACGATTCAGACAGCGATGATTTTACCGATGTCATCAACCCTTTGTTTGAAGACAGCGATACGGGGGCAATTTCTCGCTTTGGGCGACGCAATCCAATTTATCGCATCCCCAATAGCAACACGGGAATTGGAGCGAGGTTACAGTTATCTGAGGCAATGAGTTTTGATTTCGCTTATCTGGCTGGAGATGCTAACGATCCGGCAGCTGGCGCGAGACTATTTAACGGCGATTACGGTGCGATCGCTCAGTTAACATTAACGCCGAGCGATCGCTTGGGAGTAGGCTTGACTTATATTCATTCTTATGGAGGTGCTGGTCAAGGTTTAGATACAGGTACGGGTAGTACAGCCGCTAATTTAACTCAAATTGGCACGCCAGATCTCGAATTGCCTGTAGTCGGTAACTCCTACGGCATTGAAGCCAGTTACAGAATTAGCGAGAATTTTGCGATCGGTGGCTGGGCGGGCTATACTGCTGCTCGCGCGATCGGTTTGGGGGATGCATCGATTTGGAATTACGCCATCACCTTCGGATTTCCCGATCTGGGCAAAGAAGGCAATCTCGGCGGAATTATTATTGGAATGCAACCGAAATTAACTGGTACGAGTAGCGGTTTGAGAGCGGTAGGGCAATCGAGCGACCCCAATACTTCAATCCACGTGGAAGGCTTTTACAGACACCAAGCAACAGATAATATCTCCATCACCCCTGGTTTGATTTGGCTGACAGCTCCAAATCATAATACTGAGAACGAAGACATCGTGATTGGAACAATTCGCACTGCCTTTGAATTTTGAGTTCTACAAAACTAGGCAAATTTTTCCCACGCCTGGGTGACAATCTCGCTCAGCCTGCGGCGCTGGCGATCGTCTAATAAGCTATCATCTGCAAGCAGTTGGGCAGTTAACTGTTCTAAAGATTGTCCTTGGGAACGGACGAACTGGATTACACCCGCGATCGCAGTGGCTACCAATTCATCGCTAATTGGTTTTTGTCTGAGATTAATAATTTCTTCGGGGCTGGTTGGGATGGGATAATGCATGGCGGGAGTTTAGCAAGATGAAAAACTGTTTTAATAAATCCAAATGCAATTGTAAATTTTCTTAAACTTGTTCTAAGCAAGCTTATTTTTGGCAAGCTTAGCCTAGTCTAAACCCTTGTCACCTCTGTCCAAATTGGTAGTTTACCCATAGACAAAAGCGCCAAGATGAAAGAACTCTTGTACATTGAAATCCCCACACCAGACACATCTGTCGTTCGGCACTGGTTGCAAGCGGAATTTGAACCAGGAATCGGGCAAAAAGCGATCGCGCCTGAAGGTTTTCGCTTGCAAATACCTATAGATACAGCGATAAAGACAAATATTTCAGATCCAACGGCAAAAAAGCTAGGGGAGATCTCCGCTTTTGTTTGGTCTGTACAGCGTACTACATATCTCAAGGTCTTCCGTTGGACAGATTGTCCCCTACCAGGAGAACGGCAAATTCTGCAAAGTCTTGTAAAGCAGATTAGAATTAAGTTTCCTCATAACTATCCCGCACCAGCAGCAATAGATTTATCCCAACAATCTATTTTTGAGGCGCTTGCTCCCCACTACCCCCTCACCGTCAAGTATTTTCAGCAAATGCCTAATGGTGAATACGATCTCAAGCGAGTTTACTGGTGGGAGCAAAGGTGGCGCGAAGGAGTGCAGAATCCGCAGCAGCCGCGTCAAGTTGTGTTTTCTGGAAAAAATGTAGAGACGTTACATGTAAATGTAGAGACGTTACATGTAACGTCTCTACAGCCATCCTACGATCTCATTTACATCGGTGGCGCATTAGGAGTGATTCATGCAGCGGTGATGGCGCAACTGGGTTATCGCGTGTTGTTGTTGGAGCGTTTGCCATTTGGACGGATGAATCGGGAGTGGAATATTTCTCGCACGGAATTACAAAGTTTAATCGATCTGGGTTTGCTAACTCCCGCAGAATGCGAAAGTGTTATTGCACGAGAATATAAAGACGGATTTAATAAGTTTTTCGATGGGAACAATTCACCCCACTTAAAAGCACCGATCCTCCATACTCCAACGGTGCTGAATATAGCCTTAGATGCAGAAAGGCTGCTGCGGCTGTGTGGAGAAAAGTTAAAAGCTGCGGGGGGTGAAATTTGGGACGAAACCGAGTTTCTCCGCGCCGATATCGAGCGATCGCAAGTTACGTTACAAGCTCGGCATTTACCCAGCCAAACTCAAAAACAAGCCAGCGGACGAGTTTTAGTAGATGCAATGGGGACAGCTTCTCCGATTGCTTGGCAACTCAATGGCGGTCGTGCTTTTGATAGCGTCTGTCCGACGGTAGGAGCGGTCGTTAATGGCGGCTTCGAGCCTGGGGTATGGGATGCTCAATATGGCGATGTTCTCAACAGCCACGGTGACATTTCGCGGGGAAGACAGTTAATTTGGGAATTATTTCCTGGTGCGGGCGAAGAAATCACAGTTTATTTGTTCCACTACCATCAAGTCAATCGAGAAAATCCTGGTTCGTTGCTGGAGATGTACGAGGACTTTTTCACGATTTTGCCAGAGTATCGCCGTTGCGACCTAGATCGACTCGTATGGAAAAAACCTACGTTTGGTTATATTCCGGGACATTTTAGCGTTGGGAGTCGCGATCGCACGGTTGCTTTCGATCGCTTAGTCGCGATCGGCGATGCAGCTTCGCTGCAATCTCCCCTCGTCTTTACTGGTTTTGGCTCCCTAGTCCGCAATCTCAGCCGTCTCACAGCCTTATTAGATACAGCATTAAAGCACGATTTGCTCAGTGCTAGCGATTTAAATCAAATTCGCGCCTATCAAAGCAATGTTGCCGTGACTTGGATGTTTTCTAAAGGCATGATGGTTCCCACGGGTAAATTTTTGCCACCAGAACGGGTCAACTCGATGCTGAATAATTTCTTCGGACTGTTGACTGACGAACCTTTAGAAGTTGCCGATCGCTTTATCAAAGACCGCTTTGATTGGTTTACTTTTAATCGTTTGGCGCTGAAAGCTGCCAGAAAAAATCCCGTCTTGCTGCTCTGGATTTGGGAATTAGCCGGAGCTAAAGATCTGCTGCGATGGCTGCTGAGTTACTTCAACTTTAGCTGGAATGCCTTGTTGAGTCTTTGTTTTAGCGGCTGGTTGCCGAGTTTCTTGCACCAGATCCAGCCGTGGTTAGAACCCCGCTATCCTAGATTGTGGCTGAGGCTGCTGGCACAAAGCTACGCCCTGACAACTGGTATGGGAAGACCCCAACTCGCGATCGCCCCTCATCCCCGCACGCCTGCAATTGGTTCTCAAGATGTAGTTAGTAGTTAGTTGTTGGTTAACTGGTCACTGGTCGCTGGTCGCTGGTCGCTGGTCACTGATTCTGGTTTCTGGGTGGAAATTTTGGTAATTCAATTGATGCTAGTGATTTTCTACCTTTGGGTGGATGCCAGGGATAAACAACTGGTGAGGGCCAGTTGAGGTTAACCTGATTCTGGCTGGATGGGGAAGCATCGGCTGGTGAAGCTTCTGCTTCGCCTGCTGGTTCATCCGGCTGCGATTCATTGGTTGGGTGCGATTCTGATATCTGTGGTTGGGGCGCGAGACGATCGAGGTCGAGCGACGTTGTATCGTCAGTCTCGATCGCCTCTGCTGAGGCTTCTTCTTGTAACAAACTCAAGAAATCGTCTAGGTCTACTTCTTGGTTAGTTTCTGAAAAGAAAAAACTTCGCTCTGCCGAGCTGTTACCACTTTGCAAATCGAAAGATCCAGTACTGGGGGTGGAATTGAAACTGTAAGGCGCTTGGCGATCGCTCAAAAAGTTTTCCGCCGTCCACTCATTCAATGGTGAATCTGAGGATTCTTGTCGGTCGCGATCGATAAAATTCGGGGTTTGAATCGACCACGGAGTAATTGGTTGCGGGTTGGGAAATAACGATTGCGTTCTCAAACTACTAGCATTATTTTCTGGGGGTCGATCGGTTGTGGAAGCGGGTGATTCCGCACACTTTTCTAGCGCTACTTTTAACTGCATGGTGTAGCGTTGCTGGCGCAGCAAGCGAGAGCGGAGATCGCGGCAGGATGTCTCGACTTGCATGAGCTGATAGGATTGCTCGTTATATCTAGACTGCACGAGAGAGCATTCTCTTTCCATTTGAGCGATCCGTTCTTGGCTGGCGTTTAAGTCATCGGTAAGGGTCTCAACCACAATGTTCTGCTGCTGGATGGCTTGTTCTGCCGTCTCTAGCTTGGCAGATAAAGATTCTACTTGCGATCGCGCTTGCTCCTGAGCTTGAATTTTTTGGGCAAGCTTCAAATCTGCCTCGCGCGATCGCCCTCTGAGGTAGTGCAATTCCTTTTGGCTGTTTTCTAGCGCTCTCTCTAACTGAATTACCCGTTCTACTAGTTTGGTGTTGGAGCCGCGCATCTCTTGGATGAAACTTAATAACGTCGCGACTTCTTCAGGAGTTAAGGATGCTCCACCATTCTCTGCCGAGTCCATCCAACGAGCAACGGACGACCAAGAACCTACTGCGGGTTCTGGTTCCACAGAAACATCGCGGGCAACAGCAGCATCGTCCGCTGACTCAGATAAATTGGTTGTGTCTTGGTTTGCTGGGGATGCCTCACCATCAGCAAGCCCACTATTAGCAAAATTAAACCACTCAGCAAATGGCGCACTATTGACTTTTTCTGCTTCACTCATGGTCTTGTACCCCGCTGTAAAAATTCTTAGCTGCCCCGTTATCAGACTTTCTATTATTCATCCACTTTTAAAAGATTTTTTAAAGATTCAGACTTTCTTAAAAAAATAGATCTTCTACCATAAATGAATTTTTCAGTATTTATACTGGTAACTTTTCCCAAATTCTGTATGCAGAAATATAAAATAATTAGGCGTGAGTTGTTACTCTCGTTTCTATCCTGTAGCTATCTTACCTCCACCACCTCAATTGAAGAAAGTCAGTTGTTAGTTGTCAGTTGTCAGTTGTTAGTTGTCAGTTGTCAGTTGTCAGTTGTCAGTGGCTCTTGACTCCTGACCAGTGACTAGTTAATTCTGACTTCTCCTTGTCTCCCTTGTCCCCATGCCTGAGCGCACCACTCAATTAATTATTTGCTCTATGTCATGTAATTTTCCTGCTCGGACTTGGCTAGGAGTTGTGCTAAGTAGTTTAGGACTGTGGTTTTTACCCATACCTGGAATTGCCAACTGTGCGATCGCGGCAAAAAAAATTTATATTTCCTATGGAGCGATCGAACGGTCTATTTCTGTAAACTCCTTGGAAAGCTACGCTAAAAAAGGCATAGTTGACGACGAGCTAGCTACCTATGCAGCATATGTCAGTCCCCAACGATTGTTACAATTACAACGAGTTTTACTCAAACGGATCGATCTAAGTCCGGTTGCAGTATCCCAGTTTCTTTATACGCCAACTGGAACAACCCTGTTAGAAAGACTAGGCGAGGTTGTCCAAACTGAATCTCGGCAATCGGGATTTTATGCCCTGCGCTCGGCACTCGTTTTAGCAGCAGCAGATCCAAAAGGCTTAACACTCCTGAACATACTACACAAATTTCCGACTAACGTACGAGTTAATATGGGGCGGATGCTTCAGCTGGCTGAAGCCCTAGAAACCTTGATTAGCCAATCTCGCAGAGCGATCGCCTTAATTTCCGAAAATTCGACAGTCGCAGCTGCTCAAGTACAAGGAATAAATTTTTCTCAGTTACCAGATTTGCGATCGCCTGGACGTTTTAGTTGGAGCAAGCAAACCTTAAAATTAAGCGATCGCCGCCGCGATCGGGCTTTTGTTGCCGATCTTTATTTACCAAGGGAGCAGGGGGAAAGAGAGCTGAGGAAGCTGAGGGAGAGAAGAGAACCCAGGGAGCAGAGGAGCAGAGGGGCAGGGGAGCAGAGGGGCAGGGGAGCAGAGGGGCAACTACCACCATTACCAATTACCAATTACCAATTACCGAATCCCGACGCTTCCCAGTCATAGTCATATCCCACGGTTTAGGGAGCGATCGCACGAGTTTTATTTATCTAGCCGAGCAACTGGCAAGTTATGGTTTTGCTGTTGCAGTTCCCGAACATCCTGGTAGCAATGCGGAACAATTGCGATCGCTGTTTTCCGGTCAAGCCGCAGAAGTAGCAGAGCCGAGCGAATTTGTCAACCGTCCTTTAGACGTGAAATACTTATTGGATGAATTAGAGCGATTGAACGCAGCTAATCCCAGTTGGCAGTTGAATGTACAACGAGCAGCGATTATTGGTCAATCTTTTGGCGGTTATACTGCCTTAGCTTTAGCAGGTGCAAGCTTGAATTTTAGCCAACTGCGCCGAGATTGTAACAACCCTAAAGATGTCTGGAATCTATCGCTACTGCTTCAGTGTCGTGCTTTGGCTTTACCATTGACTCAAGATAATTTGAAAGACTGGAGAATTAAAGCCGCGATCGCCATTAACCCATTTACTAGTAGTATTTTTGGGGAATTAGGGTTGAGGAAGATTCAAATTCCCGTAGCGATCGTCAGCAGCAGTGCAGATACAATTGCTCCTGCCTTACCAGAACAGATTATTCCCTTTGCTTGGTTAACAACAGAGCAAAAGTACTTACTCTCCATCGATCGCGCCAGCCATTTTTCTACGATTGGTGAATCAGCTGCGGAAGATGCCGATCCAATTCCCCTACCCGCACAAGTTATTGGTCCCAATCCAGCGATCGCACGTCGCTACGTTAGTATTTTGAGCGTAGCATTTATGGAAACTTATCTCGATCGAAACCCCCAGTATCGTCCCTATCTCAGCTCCTCCTATATTCAAACCGTCAGCCAAGCACCGCTGGATGTGAGTCTCGTTTCATCCTTACCACTAACTCAGCTAGCTAATTCTATCTGTGCGGTGGTCACAGCCCAACAGAATTTTTGTCCTCAAGCTTACAGGCGGAGGAGAAAAGAGAGCTGAGGGGGCTGAGGAAGCTGAGGGGGCTGAGGGAGCTGAGGGAGAGAGCAATGACCAATGACCAATAACTCTAGTTAGAGGTCAATTTGCGATCGCGCTTGCTAACTTGGTGAATGAGATCGAGACGAGGAGTTAAATGGTAATGGACAAGACTTTATTGATGATTTTATTGTTGAGTTTGCTACTCAGCTTCATCGTAGCGCCGTTTTCTGGCTTAGCCTTACTGATGATTTTCCTGCTAGTCTCAGCTGTTTTGTGGGCAGGCTGGATGCTTGTGAGTATTTTAATCCGTGGTAAAACAAGCGACAGTAATTCGTAGTTCGGCAATCGCTGCCATCATGTGTGAGTCGCGATCGCAACTCACCATTAATAGTGATAAAACAGGTAGTTACAAAAAAGAACGGTAGATTTCGCTTTCTAACGTACCGCTAAAATATCCCTGTCCGATAGAGGTTCTCTGCCAGTCTGCCAATGCTTCATCTGGCGTAACTCTAATTGTAGATACTAATTCTGCCCGAATTTGTTGAATGAGTTCCTGCTCTTTCAGCTTAGTATCTCTTACTTTTGGTGTAGATGTGGAAGTTCGAGCGAGCGACATTATGGCTTATCCCTCTTGCACCAAGATTTATTTCTCAATATTCTCAGGCTATAACTGCACGCACGTTCATCAGCTTAAAAATTCTTGATAAAGAGGCGGAGACAAGGGAGCAGGGAGCGGCGGGAAGAGGGCTGAGGGAGAGTCGCGGAGAGTCGTGGAGAAAGAAATTTACAATCTCCACACCCCACACCCTACACCCTTTCTTCACTAGCCACCAGCCACTAGCCACTAGCCACTGACAACTGATAACTGAAAAAAGTGTCACTGGAGATGAGTTAAAGGGAAAGAGCGTGAGTTATTTAAATTTGTAGATATACTCATAATGCCCTGTAAAAGCTAGGGGTAGCGTGTAATGTCAGAAATTCCGAATTCCCTAGCGCCTCATCACTCCTTCGCTGTCATATGCCCGTATACTGCACTCAAGGTCACGAAAACTTGCCTGAAAGTCGTTTTTGTATGCATTGCGGCGAGAAGCTGTCTCTAGCGTCGGGAAATGGCTTGTATTCAGGACAGATATTAGGCGATCGCTACTCGATCGTACGCTTGTTAGCACAAGGTGGTTTTGGGCGCACCTATCTAGCGGAGGATACTAACCGCTTTCGCGAACTCTGCGTTTTGAAAGAATTTGCGCCGCAAGCACAGAGTAATACTCTTTTACGCAAAGCAGCAGAATTGTTTGAACGGGAAGCGGGAGTTCTTTACAAATTGCAGCATCCGCAAATTCCCCGCTTTCGCGAATTATTTCGCGTCAAAATTGACAGTAAAGAACATTTATTTCTCGTCCAAGATTACGTAGAAGGGGAAACCTACCGCAGCTTGTTAGATGAGAGAATGCAGCAAGGAAAATTTTTTAGCGAGACAGAGATCGTTCACCTCTTGCAGCAAATTCTTCCTGTATTAGATTACATCCACAGTGCAGGAGTCATTCATCGGGATATTTCCCCAGAAAATTTAATTTTACGCACTAGCGATCGCCTACCAATGCTGATCGATTTTGGTGGTGTCAAACAAGTTGTTGCGACTGTTTCATCGGCTAAGTCTGGTAGGGGAATGCATACCGCTACGCTACTAGGAAAAGTCGGCTACGCACCACCCGAACAAATGCAGCAGGGGGTAGTCTATCCTCACAGCGATTTGTATGCCTTGGCTGCTACGGTATTAGTTTTACTTACAGGTAAAGAACCACAAGAATTAATCGACGATCGCCATCTTACATGGCACTGGCGGCGAGAAGTCAATCTCACGCCAATGTTGGGGGCGATGTTAGATAAAATGCTATCTCCTCGCCCTAGCGATCGCTATCATTCCGCACAACACGTTTTCCACCTCTTACAGCAGCATCGCACCGCTGCAACACCCATACCTACTCCCATGACAGTAGCAGTTAATAAGTCGCCAGTTGCCGTTGCTGTCAAGCCAGTTATTAATATTCCCCAACCAGTTATTAACATTCCGAAGCCAGTTATTAATTTTTCTCAGTTGGTTAACAATTTTCCCAAACCAGCAATTAACATTCCGAAGCCAGTTATTAAAATTCCTAGCGTTACTTTTTTCAAAACCAAAAAAGTTTGGTTTGCATTACCAATAGGAATTATATCTGCATATATGGGTTGGTTAGCAGTGAGTGGTTGGTTGCAATTTCAATCAAATCTAACTGAAAAGAAAGTACCTCAGTCGCCAAAAGTAGCGGTTAAACCTCAGTTTTCTGCTGCCGAACAACGCCGTAAAAATCAATTGCGCGATCGCCGCCAGCGAATGGGGATAAATAACAGATATTACATTGCTTTAGTAGACCAAGTTTTTTGGGAAAGATATCCTCAGTATAAAGGTCGTCGTCTCACGGCGAATCCAGAGGATGCAAAAATTAGGGCTGATTGGGATAATTTGGCGGCGGAATGTTTGGATTGGTTGCAATTTCTGCCCTCAGAAACTCGCAAGCGTTTGGGTAGTTACTCGCAAAAAGATCGATCGCGTTGGCAGCAGCAATTGGATCGACTAAACCTGAGTAATAGAGTTTTATACGATTTAGCTGATGCTGCCTTTTTACAAATGTTTCCCCAACAGCGGGGACAAAATTTTATGAATAAACCAATTAATCAGGTTTGGTATGCGATCGCTGAGGAGAAGTTGCAAGCTATCTTGAAGGGAAACGCTTATGAGAAAATTGAGTTTGATTCTGGAACGAGTGAAAGACAAGTTAGCGGTAGGTTAAAGTCAGGTGAAGGTAAAACTTTTGTTGCCGAATTGACAGAAGAACAAGTGATGCAACTGGAATTGGAAGCCGATCCGCAAGTTTTAATTTCAGTGTATTCTCCTACAGGTAAAATTAAGCTGATGGAAGATTCTCGCGATCGCACTTGGGATGGAAATCTACCAGAATCCGGTTTTTACGAGTTGGTTATTGTATCTACTGCGTCTGGTAAGAGCGATTATCAGCTTAAACTAATTATTAGCGAATAGCAGTTTGTATCCATGTCAACACAACTTTTTTGGCGATCGCTATTACCTGTTATGGCTATCGTCGGTGCTGTTTATCTAATTGCTTGTTTACTTCTCTACTTTCAACAAACGCGATTTATCTTCTTTCCTAGCGCCACTATTGATATTACACCAGCAGCTTTTAACTTACAGTATCAAGAAGTGTGGTTGCCTGTAAAAACGGCATCTAATCAAATAGAAAAAATACATGGTTGGTGGATACCTGCATCGTTACCAAGTAACAGAGTATTACTATATTTGCACGGTAATGGAATTAATATTGGCGCAAATGTGGCTCATGCAAATCGATTTCATCGCATGGGATTTTCAGTATTACTTCCTGATTATCGCGGCTATGGTTTGAGTCGGGGTAATTTTCCCACCGAAGCGCAAGTTTATCAAGACGCACAAGTAGCTTGGGATTATTTAGTTAAGGAGAAAAAGATTTCAGCCAATCGGATTTTTATTTACGGACATTCTTTAGGTGGTGCAGTGGCGATCGATCTAGCATTGAAACATCCAGATGCGGCTGGATTAATTGTAGAAAGTTCTTTTACATCGATTGCCGATGTAGTCAATTATCAACAAATTTATCGATTTTTTCCAATAGATCTACTATTACATCAGCGATTTGATTCTATTGATAAGGTGGGTTCTTTAGCTATGCCAGTATTGTTGATTCATGGTACTGCCGACTGGCAAGTTCCTGCTAGGATGAGTCAACAATTGTATGAGGCTGCACCGCAACCAAAGCAAATATTTTTGGTTCCAGAGGCGGGGCATAATAATACTGCTGAGGTGGCGAGAAGTAAGTATTTTCAGGTGGTACAGCAGTTCGTCAAAAAATCAATTTGAGCAACGGTGTTATTGTAGGGGCAGGTTTTACCAAAAATTTTTGACTCTAATAAATACGTCATGTAAACCCGCCCTAACAGGATATGTATGAATGTCACGCAAAGACGCAAAGGCGCAAAGGGTTATTAAGGAATTGTTCGTTAATTTAAAAGTATTTAGAAAGAGGTTTTAAACAATGCAACTTCAATTAAGTCAAATTGAGTTGCTAAAAGATAAAGACTGGAGAAAAGCTATTTTAAGACAGGTTCGGTAATGACTCCCATTTGTTTCATGACTTCTAGCAAGTTCAATTCATACCACCATTCCACAATCTTGCCTCCAGAGATGTGTAATAAATTGAAACTGCCATTTACAGTTACAACCTTACCTGTAGGCGGTAATCCCATAAATATTCCCGTGTGAGTACCTTTAAGAGTGGAACGATACATCACTTTATCTTCCTGGGCAATTGTATCTTTAATTGTCTGTTGAATATCGGGAAATCCCTGGTGCAAACTCGCTTCAAATTCTTTGTTTACCTCTATACCTCGAATTGGTTCAGCCCAACTACAAAAGTGATGGACGATATCTGGCGATACTAATTCGTTCCAAGCTTTTTCCCAATTAGGATTATTAGTATTAGTTCCCCAACATTCGTTAGCAAAACGCAGGGCGATCGCTTTATTTTGTTCAATGGACATATGCATATCTCCTTCTAAGCCACTACGGTTCAGTTAAGGCTCAAAGTGTTGTAAATTAAGCATTGTTCCCAAGAATGGAAAGTGAGTGTAGTGCATCTGAAGGATTTCTCATTGTTGTCTCCTACGATACAAAGTAGTGATGTGTTCAAAGCGATAGAGGCAGCCATCCCATCCACGGAGATCGAGCAAGCGATCGCTAAAACTAAAGTTTGTGAACAACGTAAACGCTCGTTACCAGCACAATTGGTAATTTGTTTGGTAATTGCGATGAGTCTGTGGTCACGAGATTCGATGAGAGATGTGCTGAAAAACTTAATTGATGGGCTGAGCGAAGCATGGGTGAAAGTGGGGAAATACTGGCGAGTTTTTTGTAAATCAGCAATAACGCAAGCCCGACAACGATTAAGTCCAAGGGTGATGAGTCAATTGTTCCATCAACTGGTGCGACCAATGGCTAGCACCGATACCAAAGGAGCATTTCTCAATGGATTGCGAATTGTGGTAATTGATCGGACTTGCTTCGATCTGCCAGACAGCGATGAAAATGCGAGAGTTTTTGGTCGTCCGAGCAGCCGTCCTGGCACACAAGCCGCATTTCCCAAACTGCGATTAGTCATTTTGGTAGAAGCAGGAACACATTTAATCTTTGATGCATTGATGTGTCCATATCGAATAGGAGAACGAGTGCGGGCATTAAGATTATTACGCTCCGTGAGTTCAGGGATGTTGTTGATGTGGGACAGAGGGTTACATTCTTATGCAATGGTGCAAGCAACTGTCACAACTGGTAGCGATTATTTAGGAAGAATTCCCGCAAATGTCAAGTTTTTGTGCGAAGAACCACTGGCGGATGGTTCTTATCTGAGTTGGATTTATCCACCTGCTAAATTCCGCTCAAAAGCTTGCCAGCCCATACAAGTCCGAGTGATTGAATACACAATTGGTAATACCGACAACCCAGAGGAACAACTAAGATATCGCTTAATTACCAGCTTATTGGAATTGGAGAAATTTCCGGCTCAACTACTGGCGATTGAATATCATCAACGCTGGGAAGTAGAAAATACTATTGATGAACTCAAAGTACATTTATCAGGACGAAAAACTCATATTCGCTCTCAAAAACCGCGTGAAGTTGTGCAGGAAGTTTACGGGTGGTTGTTAGGACACTGGGCTGTGCGGTTATTGATGTTTCAAGCTGCAAAGAGCGCGGGTATCACTCCTTTGCGTCTGAGTTTCACTGGGACATTGCGAGTTATTCGTCGTGCTATCCCGAAATTTCAACGCTTGCAATCACAAGAACTCCCCTTTTTTTAAGTTGGTTAACTGTAGAGATTTTAGACACTCTGTTACCTGAACGAGTTTCTCGTACCAATCCCAGAGTTGTAAAAAAACCTGTATCCAAGTTTCGCTCAAAAAAGCCAAGACATCGAGCCACCCCCTCCCGAACCAATCCTCCTATTTTCTTTATCCTCAGCACAGCGTAGCCTTAAATGAACCGTATTGCCTTCTAAGCTTTATAAGAAATACTAGTGTTACTACTTTTAGACTGATGTGAGGCGATGACGATTAGCACAGATGGTATTATTAGTAACCAGAAACCTGAGATTGGCATCAAAACGATCCCAACTATAGAAGTTGCTAGTAGATACCAACCAAGGAAAGTTGGTAGAGTAATACCTTTAACCTGCGCCCAGCAACATAGTTGCCCTATGGCAAAAAGTAATGGCACGAACATCAAGAACCAAAAAGCAGTATTTCGATCGCAATAGGGATCTACTGCATTGAAAAATCCATTCTGGCTAATAGCTACTAGAGGTTCGGCATAGAGCCAGACACCAACTAAAACATGGATAATGCTGGTGGCATATAACCAATAGCCGCAAAATCGCAACATTCTCAATCTCCTAAACGATCTGATGAATGCAATCAATTTAGCTAGGTTCGTCTTCTGATGTCGCGCAAGTTCTTGCAATTTCGAGCAGATTCTTGCTATTGTTGCTGAAATGCTTTAGGAGACATTCCTACCAAGCGGCGGAAGTGGAAACTCAAGTGACTTTGATGCGAAAAACCGCATTGAAGTGCTATATCTGCGATCGCTAAATCCGACCGTTTGAGCAATTGTTTTGCTCGTTCTACTCGCAGCCGAATCAAACATTGATGCGGTGTCACGCCCGTAGACTGTTTAAATAGACGACAGAAATAATATTGGCTCATACCTACAGAGCGAGCTAAATCTGATAGTTTAATCTCTAGATTTAGATGAGCGTGAATGTAATCAGTTACCTGTTGCAGCTTGTACTGCGGTAGCCCGTCAGAGTATGTAGAGATTTTTGGTGGTAATGTGGAGCAGGTAGTAAGTAAGTGTACGGCTAAAGCAACACCCAAAGACTCGCCGTAAATTCGTCCAGCAGGACATCCAGCTTGCAGATCTGCTTTCAAGGCTGAGGCGAGTTGTTGAATTACCGGATCGACAAATTGAAAACGAGGAATTAGTTCCAGGCGATCGCGATCTGTACATTCGTTTGCCAATCGTGCTAAAAGTTGAGGACTAAGGGTAAGTAGAGTGAAGCGTACTTCTTGCTGCCATACTGCCCAATGCAGCGTGTTAGCCGGACAAAAAGCAATCTCGCCATTACCAAACCAGTAAGCCTGAAATTGACTGCCCACGCGCCTTTCATGTTGTACCCAATTATGGCGATCGCTGACATCGAGGACGTGTTGCGCCATTAAATGCTCTATTGGAGTCTCGTAACCTGGATGATGGTAGTAAGCCAGAAAAACCTCGTTCCAGCCTGCTGAGTGGCTATTAAGCAACGGTGGATGAGGAAGGACTTTGGTAGAGTCCTCTAGCTTCGTCATATCTAATTTAAGCGGCTGTTGAAGCATATCTCTATCCACACTCCTAAAATAATCTTCATAATGGCGCGTGTTTTTCCTTCTACCGTTTGCCTTCTGCCTTCTGCCATAACTATATGCAATTGCTAAGACAATACACAGACCCGCCCTGGCGTACCCAAAATCCGGTATCCTATACTTCTGTCATAGCCACTGTGGGATGCTTCTATGTCTTTCGTCGGTCTACACATCCATAGCGATTACAGCCTGCTCGATGGTGCCAGCCAGCTGCCGCAACTGGTGGATCGGGCGATAGAATTGGGTATGCCTGCGATCGCGCTTACCGATCACGGTGTCATGTATGGGGCGATCGAGTTAATTAAGGTTTGTCGTAGTAAAAATATTAAGCCAATTATCGGCAATGAAATGTACGTGATTAACGGCGATATTGGAAATAAAGAACGCCGCCGAGTTAGAAAATATCATCAAGTTGTTTTAGCAAAAAATACTAAAGGCTACAAAAATTTAGTTAAACTTACGTCGATTTCTCACCTCAAAGGATTCCAAGGGAAAGGGATATTTGCCCGTCCTTGTGTCAATAAGGAACTGTTACAACAGTATCACGAAGGCTTAATTGTTACGAGTGCTTGTTTGGGTGGAGAAATTCCCCAAGCAATTTTGCAAGGTAAACCGGATGTGGCGCGAGAAATTGCTAAGTGGTATAAAGAGGTTTTTGGTGAAGATTATTATTTAGAAATTCAAGACCACGGTTCTCCTGAAGACAGAACTGTGAATGTGGAAATTATCAAAATTGCTAGAGAATTAGATATTAAATTTGTTGCTACAAACGATTCCCATTTTATTTCCTGTTTTGACGTTGATGCTCACGACGCATTATTGTGTATTCAAACTGGCAAGTTAATTTCCGAAGATAATCGGATGCGCTACAGCGGGACGGAGTATTTGAAGTCTGCTGAGGAGATGGCGCAATTATTTCGCGATCATTTACCAGATAATATTATTCAAGAGGCGATCGCCACTACTTTAGAAGTTGCCGAAAAAGTCGAACCGTATCACATTTTAGGCGAACCGCGACTGCCTAATTATCCCGTTCCCGCCGGACATACAGCCGATACTTATGTAGAAGAAGTTGCTTGGGAAGGACTATTAGAACGCCTCAACCGTAAATCTCGTAGTCAAATCGAACCAGTCTATAAAGAAAGATTGGAATACGAGTTGAAAATGCTTCAACAAATGGGATTTTCAACTTACTTTTTAGTCGTTTGGGATTATATCAAATATGCCAGAGACAACGACATTCCCGTAGGACCAGGACGCGGTTCGGCTGCTGGTTCTTTAGTTGCATATTGCCTGCAAATCACTAATATCGATCCGGTACATCATGGCTTGCTATTCGAGCGATTTTTGAATCCAGAACGCAAATCAATGCCTGATATTGATACCGATTTCTGTATTGAGAAACGCGATGAAGTGATTGAATATGTGACGCGGAGATATGGTGAAGATCGAGTCGCGCAAATTATTACATTTAACCGCCTCACATCCAAAGCTGTTTTGAAAGATGTGGCGCGAGTCTTAGATATTCCCTACGCCGAATCAGACAAAATGGCGAAATTAATCCCTGTGGTGCGGGGTAAGCCAACTAAACTGGCGGTGATGATTTCTGATGAAACACCAGAACAAGAGTTTAAGGATAGATACGACAACGAACCCCACGTTCGCCGCTGGATTGATATGGCGATGCGAATTGAAGGAACGAACAAAACTTACGGCGTTCATGCAGCCGGAGTTGTGATTTCATCCGATCCGTTAGATGAAGTTGTTCCATTACAAAGAAATAAAGAAGGCGATGTCATTACCCAATATTTTATGGAAGACATCGAGGCAATGGGATTGTTGAAAATGGACTTTTTAGGATTAAAGAATTTAACTTTGATTCAGAAGTCAATTCAGCTCATCGAACAATATCGTCAGATTAAAGTCGATCCATATGAAGTTACGGCAAATGAAAGAAAAGTGCAGAAAATTTTAGCCAAAGGTGAAACTGATAAAATTCCTGAAGATGTAGAAAAAGCTTATAAGCTGCTAGAAGCAGGCGCGTTAGAAGGAGTATTTCAGCTAGAATCTTCGGGAATGCGTCAGATTGTTCGAGATTTAAAACCTTCTTGTATCGAAGATATTTCTTCGGTGCTGGCTTTATATCGACCAGGACCATTAGATGCTGGTTTAATTCCAAAATTTATTAATCGCAAACACGGTAAAGAAGCAATTGAAAACGAGCATCCTATATTAGAGCCGATCTTGCAAGAAACCTATGGGATTATGGTGTATCAAGAGCAAATCATGAAAATTGCTCAAGATTTAGCCGGATATTCCCTCGGACAGGCGGATTTGTTAAGACGTGCGATGGGGAAAAAGAAAACTTCGGAAATGCAGAAACAAAGAGAAATTTTTGTTGATGGTGCAGCAAGAAATGGGGTGAAAAAACAAATAGCTGAAGAGTTATTTGAGAAGATGATGAAGTTTGCGGAGTACTGTTTTAATAAATCCCATTCAACCGCCTATGGTTACGTCACTTATCAAACTGCCTATCTTAAGGCGAATTTTCCTGTAGAATACATGGCGGCGCTATTAACAGCTAATAGCGACAAAACAGAGCAGGTACAAAAATATATTGCTACCTGTTTGAACATGAATATTCAAATCGAACCACCAGATATCAATCGCTCTGGTGTGGATTTTACACCAATAGAAAATAATATTTTATTTGGACTCTCAGCAGTTAAAGGGTTAGGCGGAGAAGCGATCGCCTCGATTTTAAAAGCGCGTTCGGAAGGAGAATTTAAATCTCTAGCTGATTTTTGCGATCGCGTCGATTTACGTGCTGTTACCCGTCGAACAATTGAACCACTCATTTATTGCGGTGCTTTCGATAAACTCGAACCAAATCGTCAACAATTATTAAAAGATTTAGAACTAGTACACGATTGGGCGCAATCTCGTGCTAGAGATCGAGCGATCGGTCAATTTAGTTTATTTGACTTGGGAGGACTGACGAATACTAGTCAGTCAGAAAGTAGCTTTGATTCTGCACCCAAAGCACCACCAGTCGCAGATTTTCAACAATCAGAAAAGTTACGCAAAGAAAAAGAGTTATTAGGTTTTTACGTCTCCGATCATCCCCTCAAAGCAGTCAGTCAAGCAGCACAAATTTTATCTCCGATTAGTTTAAGCAATTTAGAAAACATTTCCAGCGAAACGTCTGTGAGTTCAGTAGTGATGCTAACTAGCATGAAACCCGTAACCACGAAAAAAGGCGATCGCATGGCAATTTTACAGTTAGAAGATTTGACAGGGCAAACAGAAGCAGTTGTTTTTCCTAGAACCTACGAACGCATTTCCCATCTGTTAGAAGCAGATACGCGATTAATTGTTTGGGGTAAAGTCGATCGAAGAGACGACAAAGTACAAATGATTATTGAAGATGTAGAACCAATAGAAAACGTCCGTTTAGTCATGGTAGAACTTGACCCCTTACAAGCTGGAAACATTCAGGAACAACATCGCTTACAAGAAATTTTGCAAAAGCAGGTAGAAGAGAAAGAAAAAGCGAGAATTCCAGTGTTTGCTATTATTCAAGATACCCGTAACCGTCAACTAGTACGCCTTGGACGCAGTTATTGGGTACAGGATAGTAGAACTGCTGTAGAAGCACTAAGAACCGCCAATTTTCCCGCGCACGTACAACCATTGTTAGTAGGTAATGGGTAATTGGAAGTCGTAAGTCGTAAGTCGTAAGTAAAAATTCACTAACTGCTAACTACTTACAAGTGACAAATGACAAATAACAAATGACAAATTACTGGCTATTTCAAGGCAACCCCAAATATTATCGAATTTTAGATGCAATTCGAGAATTAGAAACAATTCCGTGGCGGGTGACTCGCTATAGCAAAGATATTGCTGTGGGTGATGGAGTTTTGGTGTGGATGGCAGGAGAAAAAGCGGGAATATATGCGATCGCCGAAGTCGCCGAACCCGTTCAAGCTTTAACAGAATTACCCGATAAAGACTATTGGCTCGATCCGAGCAAAGCTGGTAGTAAACTCCACGTTAAAATCCGTTGTCTTCGCAGACTGCTAGGACAACCATTGAGGCGATCGGAATTGCTTTACGATCGCGTTTTGAGCAATTTACCTGTAATTCGCGCTCCTGGGATTAACTATAAAATCACGCTGGAAGAATGGCAGCGAGTCCATCAATTAAAAGGATAATGGTGTTAGTACCGTAAGCAAGCAGTGCAACATCGGGTTGCCGCCCATTAACTGCGTCTTTAATTGTGAATTTTTAATTGTGAATTGTCCTGGTCAAGATTCTACAACAAACTGACTTTGCGATCGCTCAAATGCCCGTATAAGCCCGTTCGTGTAAGGTTTGAGAAATTTCTGTTCGCTCATCCAAGTGCGATTCATAATCTCTGATACCAACAGCACGTTCCACACAGCTGTCATTTCCCAAGTCGCACCTACCCGTGGCATAACCATCGTACACAAACGCACCAGCTCATCTTCAATTGGAGCCAAGCTACCCTGCAACACGCAGAGCCACAAGTATGCTTGAAACATATCTAAGTCTCGGATGCAAGAATGTTTCACGCTAGGATGATCCAATCTTCCCCGCCGTGTGCTGGTTTTGGGAAACTGTCGCAAGAGATTCATATAAACTCGATGAGAGATCGCCTCGACCTCTGGTAGCATGTGGTGAACGACTTGAAATGCAGGCGAACTAAAATCATGCTTACTTGCTGCATCGCAAACGCGCAGCCACGGCAGCGCTACCTGCTCTTCTAGAAACTTGAAGTAAGGTTTGACAAAAATTTGCTCGACAGCATTCAAATTTTCTAATAGCGCCACATTGCTAAGATTGAAGTGAGTCGTGAGAAAGCCTAGCTTCGCCCAATCATGAGAAATTTGGTGACGCTCTTGATACTCTAACAGCAGTGGTTCTATAAAGCTAGCTAGCTTTATGATGTCTGTGTTACTCAAGCCAACCAATCGCAGATCGCCCTTGCCAGCTTGGACTGTCTCGCTCAGAGCGTATGATGGCTGCTTGTAAAACTCTAGTAGATTTAAGTAGATTTCAACAGTACACTGCACGATGTTGGCAATTTCACTCGGACTGGTTGTCGATGGAGTAAATTCATACAGCTCGCTCGCTCTAGTAGCAGCATAGTCGCAGTTCAGCTCGATCAGCGATCGATGCAACTTTGCAACAGTTTCTTGTCTGCCCTCCAGCGAAATGACGTGAAGTAGAGTCTCAGAGGCAAAATGATGTTGCGCAGAGAAAGGGATTTGAGGCTGATATCGCTCTGCCCAAATTTTGACGAGCTGTTGAGTGGTTAGGTTTTGTGAAATATCTGAGCTGATGAGCATATGAAGGCACCCCATTTCATCAGTAAAGTGAGGAATTCGTAAACAAATAACACACCCGCTAGCCCTCAACCGCGATCGCCCTCGTTCGCCGAACGAGATCGATCGCGGAACAAGAACTTCATCATTAATCGGTGAATATTGCTGCTATTGTTTCAATGTCTTTACTTTAACATCACGCAGCGATCGTTAAGCTACACATTTACCACTACTGTTGTTGGTAATTGGTAATTGGTAGTTGCTCCCGATCGCTTCCGATCGCTCCCGATCGCTCTTTTCTCCCCGACTCCCGACTCCCGACTCCCTATTCTTCCGTAGCAAACCAAGCCCGCAAAACTTCTGCAACTGTCCAAGCTTGGGCAATGCAGCCGCGTGGAGTCATGGGCGCATCGCCGTCAAAAATTTCGCTTAAACTACCAATACCGCGATCGCAAAGGTGATTTGCCATTGGTTCGAGAAATTGACGCGCCTGCACGGGATTTTTATAAACGCGCAAATGTGCAAAGACAAACGCACCAATTAACCATCCCCAGGTTGTCCCCTGATGATACGCGCTATCTCGTTGCAGTGGATCGCCACCATACCGTCCTCGATATTGGGGATGTTCGGGAGAAAGCGATCGCAAGCCGAAAGAAGTCAATAACATCTGTCCGCAAGCATCGAC
Organism: Chroococcidiopsis sp. SAG 2025; assembly: GCF_032860985.1. Classification (GTDB taxonomy): domain Bacteria; phylum Cyanobacteriota; class Cyanobacteriia; order Cyanobacteriales; family Chroococcidiopsidaceae; genus Chroococcidiopsis. Next base: position 1,713,759 of record NZ_JAOCNC010000001.1, on the reverse strand, counting down.
TACACCTTTTTGCTGCATCGGGTTAAGTAAAGGTGCAATGCCTTGCGCCCCCACCAAGGGTAAGGAGACAGCAAAAATTTGGTTGGGACGTAGGGATGAATCGTCGCCATCAGGACCATCTAGTACGTCGTAGCAGTAGCCTAAATCTTGATTCCAGAAACGAGAAAACCTCGCTAGCGTGCGGTTGGCGATCGCCTCGTACTCCTGGTGCGGCTTACCTAACCGACGGGCAAAATTTGCCATACTCCGCACGGCATTATACCAAAGTGCGTTAATTTCGATTGGTTTACCAATTCGAGGTGTGACGACCCAATCGCCAATTTTGGCATCCATCCAGGTTAACTGCCATCCCTCTTCCCCAGCATAAAGCAGTCCGTCGGCTGCATCGAGATGGATGTTGTAGCGCGTACCGCGACAGTGCCAATCGATAATCTCTGCTAAAACTGGAAATAGTTCTTGGATGAGGGCATCATCTTCTGTAGCACTATAATAGGCACGAACCGCTTCAAAGTACCACAAAGTCGCATCAGCTGTATTGTAATCTGGTGCTTCCCCCATATCGGGAAAACGGTTGGGAATCGTGCCGCGATCAACGTACTTGGCAAAAGTACGGAGAATGTAACGGGCAATTTCCGATCGCCCCGTGCAAAGAGTCAATCCTGGTAATGCAATTGCTGTATCGCGTCCCCAGTCGCTAAACCAGGGATAACCAGCAATAATCGTTTTACCTTGCGGTTCGTCGGCAAGGGGGCGCTCGACGATATACTGGTCGGCAGCTAGAACCAGCTGGTGTATCCATTGCGGCGGTTCTTTGGCTTTGATCGAACGACTGGCTTTCCACTGTCCGAGTAGCTTTTGTTCTTGGGTGTGACGCAGTTTTAAGGCTGCTGCGCCATCTAAATTTGGTTGGCTTTCCGTACTCGCCACAAAAGTAAAAGATTCCCCAGGGTTGAGCGTGACTTGAAAAGTTGCTGCGTGCAAGTGGTCTTCGCGATCGCTCAGTCCTCGGTAGCGTTCTACTGCTAAGTCAAAGCCATAGTACCAGTTGTGAACGATTGTTGCTGTTGCACCATCACCTAGCAAGTAAAGGGGTGTAGCACCAGGGTAGGGGGTAACGCAAATTCCCAGATCGACTGGATCTAAAGCCATTTGCCAGCTGTTACCTTGAGTAACGCCGTGATAGTCGCGATAATTGACCATCGCTTTCAGCCCTAACTGTAGCGGTGCAGTGGCGCGAACGGAGGCATACTGAATGTAAGTCGTATTGGCTCCCTGCTGCATCCATACCCGCTTTTCCAATAGGGCATCAGCATAGGCAAAACGCCAGACGGGGACTGTCCCTTCTAGAGAAAATTGCTCGACACACAAATAACCTTCAGGGCTGACAATTCCATCTCGCCAGCGATTCGTATTTAAAGGATAGAAGCGATCGCCATATAAAATCGTTTCATCTAACTTCGCTAACATTAACGTGCGACCCAAAGGCGGTTTGAGGGCTGCGATCAATAATCCGTGGTAGCGTCGAGTCAGCAATCCCGCTACCGTACCAGAGGCATAACCACCAATCCCATTCGTTACCAGCCACTCTCGCGTTTCCGCGATATCCAGGTTGCCGCAGATTTCCCGCCCAAATTGAATCGCCATATCAACCTACTGCTTGCTACTGAAGCGCGATCGCCACTATGTTTGAGTATGCACCGCAACCATAATATATCGTCGTCGATGGGGATTAGGGGAGGGGATAGGGGTGAGAAATTGTTGAGAAATTGCTGAGACAAGGACAAAAGCCTTTCAAGATCGCGATTTCTGCGGCTGACAATACACCACCAACAACGCAAACAAACCAATTCCAGCCAAATATTTCAAAGGTGAGGGAACAATTGGATTGGGAGAGAAAAATCCTTCAATGATTCCAGCAATGACTAACATTGGTATAATTCCCAATACTAACTGGGCGGCTTGAGCGCCATAAAATTTTAATGCATCTCCCCGTTTATATTTACCAGGAAATACAATCGCTCTAGCAATTAAAAACCCTGCCCCACCAGCAAAAAATATTGCTGGTAACTCTAAAGCACCGTGGGGAAATACAAACGCCCAAAAGGGATAAGCTAAATTATTTTGTCCGACTAAAGTTGCAACTGCTCCTATACTTAGACCGTTATAAACTAGTAAAAATGTTGTATATAATCCTGCGGTAATTCCCCCAGAGACAGCAGCGAAAGAAACAGATATATTATTCGTCATAATGTTTGTAGATGCCAGTGGCTCGACACCAACAATTGAACCCATCCACAATTGACGCTCTTCTTGGACTTTTTTAATCAAATAATCGGGTACGACTAATGATAGAAATGTCGGGTCTTGCCACGCATACCACCAAGATACAATTCCACCAAATAAAAAGAGTGCTGTAGCTAAAGCAATAGAACCAAAATTATGCCGAATTGCGGCTGGGAAACCCCAGCGATAAAAGTCTAGTACTGCTTGCCATTCCTGTCGCCGCGAACCTTGATAGATCTGGTTATAGCTACGAGTTGTTAAAGATTGTAAATTTTGAATAATAATATTACTAGCTTGTTGAGTTCGGGCGCGGGCTAAATCTGCGGCTACAGAGCGATACAAACTGGCTAATTCTTTAATTTCACCAGAGCGAAGTGTTTTTATCCCCTGTTTTTCGACTTGACTTAACAGAGTGTCTAAACGCTTCCAGTTTGGTTCTCGGCGGGCAATCCATCGTTGAACATTCATAAATTTTAAACTAGCTCGATTCTAGCTACTTTAAGATAACTGCAATAATTTGGGCAGACTATAAATATCTACCCTTACATTAGGGAAAATAATATTATGTCCCAGTTTAGTTCTTCTAGTTCGATGCAACCGCTAAGTGTCGGCAATGTCGTCACGGCAGGAATTAGAATTTATCGTTCTCACCTAAGAGCCTATTTTCTTTTAGCACTAAAAGCATATGTATGGTTACTAGTTCCTGTATACGGTTGGGCTAAACACCACACAATCAATGCTCAAGTTTCGCGATTAGCATTTGGTGAACTAGTGAGCCAACCAGAAGCAGTCAAAAGCGCATACAGTCAGATTAAACATAAATTATGGTATTTTCTATTTACACAAATTGTAGTAAATATCCTTCTTTTTGGTACTAATCTCGGTATATCGTTTATACAAGCATTGATAATTAGATTTTTAGGAGTTACACCAGGAAGAGAAACAGTGCTTATAACTCTTGTTTATCCGTTGCTATATTTAATTGGTCTCATCATTTACATTTGGGTATATTCGCGATTTTTTATTCCTGAGCTACCATTAGCAATCGAAGACAATATTGATTATGTAAAAGCAGCTAGTCGTAGTTGGAAGTTAACAAAAGGACACGTTTTGCGTCTCCAAGCTATTGTTTTACTTACAGCAATTATTACTTTGCCTCTAATCTTTCTATCTAGTATCCCTCTCATACTAGCTTTCGGTTTGCTTGTAGCTTTTTCTGCCAATGCCACAACATCTTTTAATGCCTCTGCATTCTTAGGACTACTTTTAGTAGGAGTTATTTTAGTACTATTAGCTAGCGCGTTTACAACTCCACTTTGGCAATCAATTAAAGCTGTTGTGTATTACGACTTACGCACGCGCAAAGAAGGACTAGGATTGAAATTACGCGATCGCGACATTTAATAATTTTGAGTAATAGGTAGTTACAACTACCAACCACCAACTACCAAGTATGCACTTCTTCAACCGCATTACCCATCAAACCCCCGAAAGCGTCGAACTAGAATTCACGTTAGCAGGAATTGGTAGCCGCGCCTGGGCATTGCTAATAGACTACCATATTCTAACTTTTCTTATAGTTGGATTTCTATTTATTTGGAGTTTTATTGCTTATCAAGTTGTAGAAGCCTGGAATCAAATATTTCGGAATACAGATGTTGGCTTATGGATGCTAGCGATCGCCTTTTTAGTAACATTCTTTTTATACACGGGTTATTTTGTCCTATTTGAAACTTTATGGCAAGGACAAACCCCAGGCAAACGTTTTGCTAAAATTCGCGTTGTCAGAGATGATGGTAGACTTGTCAGCATTCAACAAGCAATATTGCGATCGCTACTGCGACCTTTCGACGATATCTTGTTTCTCGGTGCATTTTTAATTATGTTCGGTCGGCGCGAGAAACGCTTAGGCGATTTAGTTGCAGGTACAATTGTGATTCAAACCGAAACTTCCCATACATCTGCAAACTTTCCTATTACCGATTCAGCCCACGATCTGATGTTGCAATTGGTGCAATCTGAAGCCGATTTTTCCCAGCTTCTACCCGATGATTTTGCCGTGATTCGCGAATATTTGCAAAGACGCAAGGCAATGTCCAAACAGGCTCAAGAGAAACTGAGTTTAGAACTTGCCAAACAAACCAAAAAAATTATTGCCCTGGAAAAATTACCTCAAGCCGTCAAGCCTGATACATTTTTGGAAGCAGTGTATCTAGCATACCAGCAGGATCGTCATTAGGGGCGCACAGCTGTGCGCCCCTACTTGTAGATCGCCCGGTTAATTTCTGAATTTGGATGACAACGTCTCTAAATAAAAATGTTAACCACCCATCCCAGGGATCAGGCTACCACTGAGACGCTTTAAGGCACGATTTGCTACATCGCCATAACTTAACTCGCCACACAAAATTTGTCCCATGCGCTGAGTCGCAGAGGGGCGCTTGACACCAACTTTATAGCCAATACCAGGAATGCGGTAAAATACACCTGCTAGTTTTTGCGCCCAAGCCATATCGCTGCCCCATTCTTCGTTGATGGTATCGGTATATTGTTCTAAGGCATTGATATCGCCTGCAAGCGCGCGATCGATCGCGGCTGCGGCTTTCACTCCGGTAAAGATTGAGGGGCGAATACCCTCAGCGGTGAATGGATCGACGACACAAGCCGCTTCCCCTGCAAGAATGGCATTTTGAGTATGTAGCTTTTGCGTTCCATCCCACAAACAGAGAGGATGACCGTATTGTCTGCAAGTCTTGACATCAATGCCAAATAGAGTGGCATATTCGCTCAAAATTTGCTTAAAGTCCTGTCCTTCTCCACCTCGAAACGTGCCAATCCCAATGGAATAGCCGTCAGCTTTGGGGAAATTCCAGATATAGCCGTTTTTAACCATACCGAATTCAAAGTGGGCGATGTTACTATCATCCACCTTGGCGGGGGCTTCTGCTTCTAAAGCACCACCCAAGCGGCGCTTGCGTTCTTTGAAGCCCAGCCACTTCGCCATTGGTCCTTTTGCGCCGTCAGCTGCAATCAGATAACGTCCTTCAAACACTTGGTTTGCAGTTTTGACGTACCAGCGATCGCCTTTAAATTCGATCCCGTTAACTTCCGTACTATCCTGCAGTTCTGCCCCTTGTTTTTGTGCCTGTTGAACTAAGAAGTGGTCGAATACGTCCCGTCGCACCATCCACATCGGTTCTGGCGTGCGTAACTCAGCCTGTACGGGGTCGTCCATTTTCCAGGTGTAGCGAATGGTATTAACTTTTACCGAAATCGCTGGAGAAAAATCAAAATCAAACCATTTGGCAACTTCAGGCGATACGCCTCCCCCACAAGGTTTATAGCGTGGTAGCGATTCTTTCTCTAGGACTAAAACCGAACGCCCCTGTTTCGCTAGATGATAGGCTGCCGATCCTCCACCCGGACCAGCACCAACGATGATGCAATCGTACATAAGACTACAGTTTAACTCCTATGGGTTTTCTCTACATCAAGGCGGATAGCCTTACAAAACTTTACCTAATTTTGCCCGCTTCCCATACAAAAACTCACATAAAAATAAAAATAAGTAGCCAGACCAGGCTGTACTGGTCTGTTCGAGGCTACACGGTTGAAATCTCTTTGTCCTTCTCTGCTAGCAACTCCTCAATGCGCTCGATATACTTATTGGTCAACTTTTGCAATCGATCTTGTAGATCTCGCGCTTCGTCCTCAGTCACTTCACTACTTTTCTCTTGCTTGCGAATCGTCTCCAGCGCATCGCGGCGAATATTACGAATGGCAACCTTACCCTCTTCAGCATACTTCGCCGCCAGTTTGATAAATTCCTTGCGGCGTTCGCTAGTCAGTGGCGGAATATTTAATCGGATCGTCGAACCGTCATTATTAGGAGTTAACCCCACATCTGACATGGAAATAGCTTTTTCAATCGAATTCAGAGTACTGCGATCGAAAGGTTGAATCGTAATTGTAGTTGCATCAGGGGTACTAATGCTAGCTAGCGATTTTAAAGATGTAGGGGAACCGTAGTATTCCACCATAACTCGGTCGAGCAGACTGGCATTAGCACGACCAGTACGGATAGTATTAAAAGATCGTTGAGTTGCCTCAACGGTTTTTTGCATTGTACTTTCAGCTTCAGCTAACTTCACAGAAACCTCCCACAAGCGTCCCTATAGATTCTCCTATCACAGCGCGGCGAATATTACCTCTCACCGTGAGGTCAAATACCAGAATAGGGATGTTGTTCTCTTTGCACAAGGCGATCGCGGTACTATCCATTACCCGTAAGTCTTGAGCCAAGACATGACCGTATGTCAAGCTTTGATAGCGTTTTGCGTTTGGATTGAGCTGCGGATCGGCATCGTAAACCCCGTCTACCTTCGTTGCTTTAAAAATTACCTCAGCATCTATCTCTGCCGCTCTCAAAGCAGCAGTCGTATCGGTAGTAAAGAAAGGATTACCCGAACCTGCACCAAAAATCACCACCCTGCCTTTTTCTAAATGGCGGATGGCGCGACGGCGAATATAAGGTTCTGCAACTTCTTGCATGGCGATCGCTGTTTGTACCCGCGTCTGTACCCCGTTACGTTCCAACGAATCTTGCAACGTCAGGGAATTCATCACGGTAGCAATCATCCCGATATAGTCAGCGGTAGCTCGATCCATACCAGATGCGGATGCTTTGACACCGCGAAAAATGTTGCCACCACCTACGACAACAGCGACTTGCACGCCGAGGGCAACAACTTCTGCGATTTCACCTGCGATTCCTTCGACTACACCTGGGTCAATCCCATAACCCAAGTTACCCATCAGAGCTTCGCCACTGAGCTTAAGCAAAACTCGTTTGTAAGGTTTCAACATACAACTGAAATTTAATTCATATTCGCCTCCCATTAAAGATAGCAGTAGAGGGCAACTCTGTCTCTAGTTTCCCCATTGCAGGGCGCAGCCAATGGTCTCTGTAGCAGCAATTGAAATGGGTTGTCCTTGTAGCAATTCCAAAATAGCTTTGCGTAAATAAGGCTATTTTACTGCTGCTGGTTCTGCGGGGCGATCGTCGATCGCCCCTTGGTAGCGAATGCAGCCTTCGGTATCGATCAAAAAAGACATTGGTGTAGTTTTTGCCCCGAAACTTTCCGTTACGTCTCTCGTCGAGTCCCAGAGATAGGGAAAATTCAGTTGATAGTAGTTGGCAAAGTTTTTCATCTGCTCGAAACGATCTTCGAGATCCTGATTAGCATTAATCCCAATTAAAGTAAAACCTCGGTCTTGCAATTCTATTTGGATTGTTTTTAATCTTTCAATATATGACTGCACGTAATCGCAATGATGACTCATAAATACAACACCCACAGCTTGAAATTTTTCTAAATAACGAGCTAGGTGGTGGACTTGAGCATCTATACCTCTTAGTTCAAAATCAGGTGCATAGCGCACTTTAGGAGGTTGAATGTTAGTTTGAATAGTCATATGTTAGGAATAGGAATATATCTTATGTTTAACTCAAAACCATTGATTATTCGTCATCGATCGCTTTTCATTAGTCATTGGCAATCGACGCGATCGATTAACCAATGACCGACGATAAATGACAAAAAATTAAGTACTTTTCCAGCCCTGAACTAACGCTTGATAACCGATTAGTTTATACGCTAGTTTCGCTGCCGTAAACTGTGAAACTACTGAGTCGGTAACTGGCGCTAATTCCATAATATCCATGCCAAGAACTTGATGTTTTTCAATAACTTTTCTCAAGAAGGAAAGTAAAGCATACCAATTCAAGCCGCCTGGTTCGGGAGTACCAACCCCTGGAATCAAAGTTGGATCGATACCGTCTAGATCGATAGTCAAAAAGACTTTTTGAGTTGGAATAGACGCGATCGCTTGTTCGATCCAATCGGGTTGGTTAGCAATTTCTCTGGCGCGGAATACAGTTAGATTTTTCGCTTTAATCAGTTCGGCTTCTTCTTTGCAAATTGCTCGAATCCCAATTTGGACGGTTGGTAAACCCATATCAACCACTCGCCGCATGATGCAAGCATGATTGTGGATCGAGCCTTCATATTCATGACGCAGATCGCCGTGAGCGTCAATTTGCACTATAGTAAAAGATTCGTCTGGATATGCTTGGCGATATGCCTCGACAACGCCTGTCGTAATGCTATGTTCGCCACCCAAAGCGATCGCAAATTTATTGTCCCGAACTAGTTTGTAAACCGTTTCCTGAGTGACTGCGAGCATTTCTATTGCTGAGACTTGGCGATCGCGAGTATCCGCAATTGAAGAGTACGTATAAATACCGACATCGCAGCCGATCTCCCAGTCGAGTTCTTCATCGTAGTATTCCACTTGCTGAGAAGCTTCTAGAATTGCATCGGGACCATTTTCACAACCACGGCGATAGGTTGTGGTTGCTTCGTAGGGAATTGGTAGGATAACGACTTTAGCAGCATCGTAACTTGCTGCAACATCAGCACCGAGAAAGGGAATGACAGAAGTATCTGTTTGAGTTAGCATAAACGGCGATCGAGGAATTGCAACATCACAATCCTGACACACTCCTGATAAAAGTAGCGATCTGAGAGAGCGACTGAAGCGTATCTGAGTTAGCTGCACTGAAGGTCGAGCTAAACTTAGCTTTAGCTAGAGCAACGCCATGCCTTACTAATGACTCATGACAAATGACACATGGCAGCTATAACTTACATGAAGTCATTTATAAAAACCGAAATATGACTGCTTTCGATTATTCTCTAGATTTTAAAACCATTGATTTTCGCCAGCATCCAGAGTTATATCGAGTGGGTAAAGGCGAACAAGGAGTTCTTTTAGTTGAACCATATAAATCAGAAATCTTACCGCACTGGCGATTCAAAACTCCCCATATTGCTAGAGAATCCAGCCAAAAAATATATGAATTATTTCTAAATTATTTAGCAGCAGATGATTTTGTTGGTGCGGATATGGCGCGAAAGTTTTTACAAATGGGCTACACGCGATCGCGTCGTTATGCAAATCATAAAAGTGGGAGAAAATATAAAACTAATCCTCAAAAAATTACTTCTCCAGACGCACAGCTTCAGGCAAGAAAAGATATTTTACCTTATGAAGTCGATCCAATCAAAGCTGAGTCTGCGGCAATTTTCAAAGAAAAGTGGGTACAAGCTAAAACAAATGAGAGGTACTTACAGTTAATGGCAAAGCATAAACAAATGTACGAAAGTTAGGATGCTTTTTTATTCAGGTGGGCAATGCCCACCCTACGTTGAAATTTTTAGATTCCAGCATGACCCAGTGCTAAGCCAGTCAGGAGCATTCCTAATACCAAAAATGGTTGAGCGCTTGCCTGATACTTGACATCATTTTTCAGGGGGTCGCGCAAGAAATACATGTCTTGAAATACGATCTGCGGAATGACTAAAAAGATGAGAATGGTCGCGTACAAGTTTTCGCCAATACTGACTAAGTATGCCGCAATTCCCATCTGAAAAATGTCGATCGCCAAAACGCAAATCCAAGCCGCTGTAGAAATACCAAACATTACTGGTAGAGACTTTAACCCTAATTGGCGATCGCCTTCTACACTCTTAAAATCATTCACCACGGCAATTCCCAAGCCTGCCATGCTGTAGATCAGCGTCAAAATTGCGATCGTCCAGTTGAGATCGCCAAACAAAGCATGACCAGTCCACCAGGGTAATGCAATATAGCTAGCTCCCAAAGCATAATTACCTAACCAACCATTCTGCTTCAGTTTTAGCGGTGGAGCTGAATAGATATACGCTAGGAAAGAACCACCAATTGCCAGTGCTGTAATTGTGAGAAACTGATGTCCTGCCCATAGATCTAAAGCAAAAGCAACTCCCAGACCAGCCACCAGCAGCACGAGAATTTGGCTCACGACTTGGGGAACGGAAATTGCCCCAGAGGGAATCGGACGATAGGGTTCGTTGATTGCGTCGATTTCGCGATCGTAGAAATCATTTAGGGTTTGGGTATAACCCGTCAACAGCGGTCCCGCTAGTAACATAGCAGCAGCGGCAATTAAGACATGTTCCAGCGTCCATGTATATTTTCCTGAAGAAGCCGCCCCACAAATGACACCCCACATCAAGGGAATCCAGGTAATCGGCTTCATCAATTGCAGGCGAATTTTCCAAATTGAACTTTCGCCAGGACTTGCACCTTTCATGCCTAGCAGTTGCCTGGTTCTGCCACTGCGATCGCTTTGTAAACTAGCAACAGGATTGGTAGCAGACCCAATTTGCTCAGCAGCCTGCTCTGAATTACTATTTGGAAACGCAGAAGAGGGAGTTGGATCTGACATAACACTAGGGAGTAGGGAATTGTGGTAATAAGGGCGCACAGCCGTGCGCCCTTATTACTCATAATTACAAAGATACGATCAAATAGCCCTGCTGGAATTTTGCACCAGTTACAGTTTTGCCGCTCAAACCTGGGGGAAGGATAATATTGCGACGATGATCGCCTGCTTCTATGGTAATTTCACCGCCCGATTGAGTCAGCTTGACTTGCTTTTTATCAAATCCTGGCAAAAAGACGCGAACTTGACGCGCTGCTACGTCAATTTCTAGGGGTTTGGGAGCTGGTGCGGGTTGGGTAAAATCTGGTAGAGCCTCCATGAGGGGTTGCCACTCGCCAGGAGTCGCAGTCGGAATGCTACTGACTGGCAAAGGCGAAAACTCAGATTTGAGGGCTTCTGTCGCAGTTGTTTGATTGGCGATCGCACCTGCTATGGTTAAACCAATCAGCTGAGAACTCCCCCATAAATAACGTGCCGTTGCTATACTTGCCGGATTGTCATTCACGACTAAATAAGCAGCAAGGCGTTTGGGATCGGCAAGGGCAGCTTTTCCCTGCTCTAGGATGTTCGTAACTTTACTCGTCGGTTGGGAGAAGTTATCACCACTCCAACTGACATTAAAGATACTGGCTAGGAGGGGCTGGAGAAACGGCGATACCGTCCTCCCCAAGTCGGAATCTGTCAACAACTTCCCAAAGCGACGCGCATACCAACTGAGACTTTCTGGCATCCCTAATACCCGCAGCATCGACGAGTCGCCGCTACCGTCGAAAACGATCGCGTCATACTTGCCACTAGCATCGTACTCTCGCAAAGCGTTAAGTACCAAGGCTTTATCCATTCCTGGTAGCACGACCAATTCTTGTCCGTAGACATCCTTAATTATGGGCGTGCGAAGATATTGCGCCTCTAGCTTTTTCACCTCATCCCAGTTGCGTTCCAACAAAGTCGAAGTTTTTAACTGGACGACTTGAAGATTTGTCGCCACTTCTTGGGGTTCAGTCGCTAGGGACGTATCTAATAACAGCCCTAATCCTGGTTGATTGTCATCCGTTGCCAATAGAACGCGCTGTCCTTGGCTGGCTAGACGCTTGGCAGTTGCGATCGCGATCGTCGTGCGTCCAGTCCCACCCTTGCCCAAAAATGTCAAAATGAGGGGCATTGTTTGCTTTCCTGATGAGTGCAAATAATTTATGTTTGGTCAAGTTTCCCTCACGAAAACCCTTCCAGACATCTTCCCAGTCACGTAGGTTTAATTTCGTCTTCAAAAAACCAAGTGCTAAAGTTGTCATCAAACTGCACTACAACACCAACGCCGCTACCGTCAGTCATTTTAAAACCCTTGACTGTACCGACTTGTCCGAGTCGCTTGACAACGGGGGGAGATACTCTGTCTCTCAGGCGATATACTTTAACTTTCTGTCCGATTTCCATTCCAGTACTGCAATTCGTCACGAACCATGAATCAGTGTAGCTGAAATTCGGCGCTTTCTGGGACATGGGGGAGTAGGGAGTAGGGAGTAGGGAGTAGGGAGCAGGGAAGGACAAGGGAGACAAGGGAGACAAGGGAGACAAGGGAGACAAGGGAGACAAGGGAGACAAGGGAGACAAGGGAGCAACTACCCATTACCCATTACCCATTACCAATTCCCCACACCCTTTCTTCACTGCTCCCTGCACCGAAGCGCTCCCTGCCCCCTGACAACTGACTTGACTTTAAAACGGCGGTGTGAAAGAGTATCTTGTAACTTTTTGTGGGAAACTAATTCATGCTTCATTTGGTCTTATTCGTTAGTCATCGAAACGATCGCAGCGAAGGCAACTTTTGCTTTGAGCGTAACTAACGCAATCTAAAGGCTGAATGTTGTTGTCAAGCAGATTTTTTATAGTACTGTTCTTAAAACTCCTATAGCTTGGGTTTAATGCTAACTCCACTGCTCGGTTTGATTCTAGGAATAGCTATCTTACTAGAGGCGACTTTAGCCTACAGGGGAGGTTATTTGCTCCTTCTCCCGCCAATTGCTAGCAGGAAAAAAAGCCATGTTTTGCTGGCAAGCGGCAAAATTGCGATCGCAATCGCTCTCGCGATCGGCATGTTAGGCTACTTCGATCTAATTAATGCGCCTCTATTACGCCAGATTAGGATTGCCCTTATCGTAGTAGGACTCCTACCGATCGCTACGGGCTTGTTACAAGGGGGCATTCATCGACGTTCGGTAAAAGAAGTTATTCATCTAGTTAAAAATCTAGTTAAAGAGCTGAAGCGATCGCTGTTAGTTAAGCCTCAACTATGGACAAAACTCTACCTCCTGAGAACTCTAGTACAGCGCGATCTAGAAGCACGGTATAAAGGATCGATTCTAGGGAATATATGGCCCTTGTTAAACCAACTGTCACAATTACTAATTTACACTTATGTATTTTCAATTGTGATGAAGGTCAGACTTAACTTAAAAGGACTACCAGAAAATAATAGCTTGACATTTGGTTTGTGGCTGTTTGCTGGATTGTTGCCTTGGATAGCTTTTACTAACGGATTATTACAGTCTTCAAACTCAGTTGTAAACAATACTAATCTAGTTAAGAAAGTTGTTTTTCCTTTGTCTCTCTTGCCTTTAGTACCGGTGCTATCTGCATTTGTTGAAAGCACGTTTGGTTTAATGGCATTGATTTTTCTAGTAGCAGTAACCACAAAAACGATCCACATCACGCTTTTGCTGCTACCTCTACTCTGGCTGACTCAAATACTATTTACATCAGGACTGGCATATATCGCCGCAGGACTCACAGTATTTTTGCGAGACATTCCTCAAACCCTAGCAGTTATTTTAAATATCTGGTTGTATTTAGCACCAATTGTTTATCCCGAATCTCTCATTCCACCTCAAATTAGGGATTGGGTATTCTGGTTAAATCCAATGGCAACGATCGCGGAAACTTATCGAGGCTTGGTGTTAGTGGGAGAAGTAAAGCATTGGGGAGAGTGGGCAATTGCTGGCATAGTTTCTATAGTTGTGTTCGCAGGTGGCTTTTGGGTATACAAGAAGTTACGTCCAGCTTTTGCCGATGTCCTCTAGTTTTGCCTAGCAGCGTGTGATGAGTGAGATTGCAATTTCCGTAAAACAGGTCTCGAAGTGCTACAGGTGTTACAATCGCCCGATAGATCGACTTAAAGAGATTTTATTACCTGGCAAGAGCCGCGCCCAGGAATTCTGGGCGTTGAAAGATATCAGCCTAGAGGTAACAAAGGGGGAAACCGTAGGAATTATCGGTCAAAATGGGTCTGGTAAAAGTACGTTATTGCAAGTTATTGCTGGAACGCTAACACCTACAACAGGTGAAGTATATGTTAGCGGTCGAGTTTCAGCTTTACTTGAGTTAGGGAGTGGGTTTAATCCAGAGTTTACCGGACGGCAAAATGTCTTTTTCAACGGACAGATCTTAGGTTTAAGTAGAACAGAAATAGAAGCTAAGTTTGATGAGATTGTCTCTTTTGCAGAGATTGGCGAGTTTATGGAACAACCCGTCAAAACCTATTCTAGTGGCATGTTTGTCCGCTTAGCTTTTGCTGTCGCGATTAATGTCAATCCCGAAATTTTAATTGTGGATGAAGCACTAGCTGTAGGAGACGGCGTGTTCGTACATCGGTGTATGGCAAAAATTCGGGAATTTCAAGATAGTGGTGGGACGATTTTATATGTATCTCACGATGTGGGGGCAGTCTCGCGCCTTTGCACAAAAGCGCTTTGGATGAATCAAGGGATTGTTGTCGATGGCGGCAAACCAGCGGAAGTTTGCAAGCACTACCAGGCTTGGGTACATGAAGAAGTGAACAAGCGTACTGCTTCACACCTCCACGATCGCCCAGATGTTCCCCATAGTATAGCTATAAACAACCAGAATGAAGAAAATATTGATATTCAGAAAATAACCATTAAAGAAATCAATCCTTTTACGAATAAAAAATTTTTATCGTTTGCTAATTATGAAAGATTTGGTACAGGACGAGCAGAAATAGAAGAGGTTTGTTTATTAGGAGCAAACGATCGCCCAATCAAATTAGTTTATCCAGGTGACATTGTTAAAGTCAGAATTACCACATTTAGACACGATATCGTCAGAAAACCAAACGTTGGCATTGCTCTATTAGATCGACTGCGAACCGTGCTTTCAGGCTGGAGTACCGAACTTTTAGATAAAGAATTTGCCGATTACTGGTTGTCAAAATCGGAAATTGGTAAAGCGACAGTCGAGTTCGAGTTTATTTGGCCCCACCTCGCCGGAGGTAGCTATGCCTTTGATATTGCCTTTGGCGACGGTCCTCACGAAAATTTAGAGATGCTTGACTGGATTCAAAATGCGACGACCATCCAAGCAGCAGTCAATGATTTCGTCGATGGTGTATTTCAAGTAGCAGGTAGACAAATCAGACTATGTGAGGAACTCGCATGTACGGGACAATCGATAAATTTTTAAATTATTTTTTAAATCGTAAATTTTTAAAATCTAGATTAGAAAATTGGATGAAAGTGTGGGTCGATAATTATTTAAATCAAAAACTATCTCAAGGTTATTGGCAAGCACAAATTGATAGTTATTTAAACCAAAAACTAGCTCAAGATGATTTAGAAAAACGCATCGAGCAAGTGCAATTAAATCGTTACTTAGTTTATGGCGATCCCCAAAGACTTAAACTATCAGCATCGTGCGTGGTCAATAATGCTCTATTTAACTTATCTTCTGGCACTATATGCATAGGAGAAGATGTTTTTTTCGGTCATAACGTGAGCTTGATTACTGGAACCCACGACTACAACAAGTTCGGTAAAGCCAGAATGTATGATTTTCCAACTGAAGGAAATGATATTGCGATCGAGGAGGGAGTGTGGATAGCTAGTAATGTTACAGTTATTGGTCCTTGCAAAATCGGCAAGCATTCTGTAGTCGCAGCAGGTGCAGTTGTCAAAGGCGATGTTCCCAGCTATCAAATTGTGGCAGGGGTTCCGGCAAAAATAGTCAAAGCAATCATGCCTACGGATTAGTTGTTGCATCGAAAAAAATTAAGCTAGAAATAGTAGGTTAATCTCAGAGTTAGTCCGCAATGATTGAAGCGAATAATCCAGAAATAAATATTGAGGAATTAAAACAAAAAATTACAGAGGAAGTTTCTCGACGACAGCCAGATTTGCTGACGGTATTACAGCACGATCGCCATGTCACAGGAGCGATCGCTAAAGAAGTTGTCAATATCAGCCACATAGAAGCATTAGCGAGTAATGCTGAGTTCAAGGCGCAAGTTCGCACTCATTGGCCCAAGAAGTTCGATCGCTTTCCCTTTAATGTCGGTTGGTTAAAAAAGTACAGCCTCAAAATTTACAACTTTCTCCAGAAAGAGCAGCGCGTCGTTAATTTTTCTCTCAGTCAAGGATTAAGAGAGGTAGCGGCGATCGAGCAACGGCTGAGCGAACAGATAGCCGAGCTAAAAATTCAAATAAGTAGCATAAGCGATCGCCTCAGTTCTACAGAAGCTCGGATAGCTCAATTAGGCGATCGCCTCGGTTCGAGCGAATCGCAACTGACTCGGATTAGAGAGAGGCTCAATAGCGTCACCCAAGAGCAAGTGACTCAGATTCATGCCACTCAAGAGCAAGTTAAGCAAAACCGAGAGCGCTTAAACGCTAGCGAGGAGCGCGTCAGTCAAAATAGCGCTCGCATCCATGCCAGTGAATTCAACTTAGAGCAATTCAGCGATCGCCTCAAGTTGACTGAAGAAGGATTGAATGGTATTGGTATTCGTATTAGTAGCATGGACGCTCACTTGCTGGCGATCGAAGACCGTCACAACCGAAACGATAGCTATCTCAAAAACGACTTAGCACAGCAAAAGCGATTGATTACTCTGTTTCTCGAAGAAGCACGGCAACGCCTACCAGGAGCTTTTAGTCAAGAGCATTTGACCAGCTTTGTCGATGAAAATCAGCACTCGCTAGATGCCTTTTATGCCGCGTTTGAAGAACGATTTCGCGGCTCGCGGGAAGACATTACGAATAAACTCAAAGTCTACTTGCCGAAGATTGCCGCAGCCAACGTAGGCACGCCAGACGCACCAATTTTAGATGTAGGATGCGGACGGGGTGAATGGCTAGAACTGTTACGCGAAAATGGATATACGGCAAAAGGACTCGATATTAACCGAGTCACGATCGAACAATGTCAGTCTAGGGGACTGGAGGCGATCGAAGCCGATGTCATTACTTACTTGCGATCGCTACCAGAAAATAGCTTGGGAGCCGTGACTGGCTTTCATATTATCGAACACTTGTCTTTTGCGCAGTTGCTCAATTTAATTACAGAAGTCTTGCGAGTTCTGCAACCAAATGGAATCGCTATTTTTGAAA
Source organism: Chroococcidiopsis sp. SAG 2025 (assembly GCF_032860985.1). Lineage (GTDB taxonomy): Bacteria > Cyanobacteriota > Cyanobacteriia > Cyanobacteriales > Chroococcidiopsidaceae > Chroococcidiopsis. The sequence goes on along the minus strand of NZ_JAOCNC010000001.1, from coordinate 1,696,749 downwards.
CGCCAAATCCGCAAAATTTACTCGTAGGTGCTTGTGACTTTTATTCCGATCCAACTCACCAAAGACCCCTCTACCCAGAAAGTATGCAATTCTTGTTTTCTTATCAAGGCTTGCATAACGTTCAACTCCTACACTTAAACCCAGTAGAATCTAGTCCTTTCGATCGCGAAGAGCCAGAAATGCGAATTTTGCATAACTGGTTTTTTGGTCCCCGTGATTATGCCCTTATTGGATACAAAGTATGAAGCCACTGGCGATTGTAATCCCTTGGTTTGGTAAAGCTTTAAAAGGCGGCGCAGAACAACAAGCTTGGCAGATCGCCTCCCGGTTAGTGCGACGAGGACACAAAGTTGAGATTATAACGACTTGCTGTCAAGCCTTCGATCGCAACTGGGCAGAAAATCATCACAAGCCTGGATTGAGTCAAGAGGAAGGGATTGCAATTCGTCGCTTCAAGGTCGTCCGCACCGACCACGATGCTTTCAATCAAGTCAATCATCTCATGCTGAGAGTACCGACTGCGCAGCTCAAACCAGGAGTTAGTCCAGTCAGCTTAGATGATGCAGCAATATTTTGCGCGGAGAGTATTAGTTCTCCTCAACTACTACACTTTCTCAAAACTCATCACCATCAATATCAAGCATTTTTATTCATCCCCTATCTGTACGGTCCAATTTTAAATGGACTGTCACTTGTTGCCGATCGCGCTTTTTTACAACCCTGTTTGCATGACGAAGCTTATGCTTATTTGCCGCAAGTCGAGCAGATGTTTCACCTAGCTCGCGGATTGTTATTCAATAGCGAAGGTGAAGAGCAACTTGCCAGAAAGTTATACGGTCCTGGGATTATTCCCAAAAGTTGTGTCGTTGGAGAGGGAATAGAAGTCGGACAGCATGACGATCCGACTCTAACTCACATTGGCAATCTAGGACTCAAAAAAGAGCGCTATATTCTTTATCTCGGTCGCCGAGATGCAACAAAAAATACAGATTTCTTAGTCAGAGCTTATGCTATTTTCAAGCAGAAGTATCCAAACTCTAGTTTGCAATTGATTTTAGCTGGTTCGGGAGAAACATCATTTCACGACGCTGCGCCAGGGTTAACTGACCTTGGTGTAGTGTCAGAAAGCGAGAAAGAAGCACTACTAGCAAACTGCTTGGCTTTATTTCAACCCAGTCGGAATGAAAGTTACTCTCGCGTCATGATGGAAGCTTGGTTCTACGGACGACCCGTAGTCGTACATCAAGATTGCTTGGCAACCGCAAGCGCTGTCAAGAGCGCGCGGGGAGGTTGGCTAGCAGCAACAGAAATTGAATGGGCACAGATGTTTGCCCAAATCGATCGCGCTGGCATGGAACAGCTAGCAGAATACGGTACAAACGGTCAAAACTATGCTAAGAAAAATGCTAGTTGGGATGGAGTCATCGATCGCTATGAAACTATTTTAGGACTGGCAACTGTTCCAACCACTTTCCCACAGCCACAACAGAGATTGAAAGAAATTCATCAACTGATGGCTGGTTTTTCTTACGGGGATGCCATTTCTAACCATGCTAGGTGGATTAGAAACTATTTACAAGCCCTTGGTTACAAATCAGAAATTTTTGCCGAACATTTAGACCCACGCGCCGCTCACGAAGCCAAAAGACCTCATGCTAAAAGTATCGGTCAACATGCTGGATTGATTTACCATCACTCGATTGGCTGCGAAGTGACAGAATATGCGATCGCTCACCCCGGGACTAAGTGCCTCATCTATCACAACATCACGCCTGCTGAGTTTTTCCGGTCGTATCGCCCCGACGTTGCCCAATTACTAGAACAAGGTCGGGCTGAATTAAACCAACTTGCCCAACACTTCCCCCTCTCAGTCGGAGTTTCCAGATATAACGCCTCTGAACTCGCGGAATCTGGATTTACCGCACCAGGTGTACTGCCCATACCTATAGACCCAAAAAAGTGGGATATGGCAGCAGATCCAGAGTTGATGCAGCAGTTACAGGATGGTAAAACTAATCTCCTCTTTGTCGGGCGCGTCTCGCCTCACAAGCGCCAAGACCACCTTCTAGAAGCTTTTGCCCATTACTTGACAATGGATCGAGAGGCAAGATTGATTCTCATTGGTGGCGGCGACATCAACGATCCATACTATCACCACGTTACTAACCTAATGCATCGGTTGCATGTAACAAACTACGTGATGATTCCCGGGCAAGTCAACGATGCCCAACTCTTAGCCTTTTATCGTACTGCTCACCTATTTTGGTCGATGAGCGAACATGAAGGATTTTGCGTTCCCTTAGTCGAAGCGATGTGGTTTGACGTGCCGATTCTGGCGTATAAAAGCAGTGCGATTCCTGAGACATTAGGTAAAGCTGGACTCATGTTTACCAATAAGGAAAACTTTGTTGAAATCGCAGCACTGGCAAAGATTCTTGTTAAAGATATATCGCTGAGAGAAAAAGTGATAACTGCTCAGCGCCAACAGCGAAACAAGTTTTCGCCTCCCGCAGTTATTGAAAAGTTAAATAAAATTGTTCTAATGATGGAGGAGAATTGTAGTCATGAGCTATCTGAGTCAACTATTAAATCTCTCAAGCAGAGCTAGCAAAACAATTGGGAAAATCTCTGATTCGCTCTCAACTAAGCGCTCCACCTCAGAGTCAGAAACTTTATCAGATCGGGAATTTTTAGTAGATGCTTATCGCAAACTTTTAGGACGAGAAGCTGATGAAGATGGGTTAAAACATTACATTAAGCTCCTCCAAACGGGCTACAGCAGAACCGACGTACTCATGAGTTTAGTTCAGTCGGATGAGTTTATTAACAAAGTTTTAAAGGAAAATATTAGGATTCAAAATTTACGAGAACTTAGACCGAACAACTACTATGCAGTAGAAGATCTTTTACAACCTAATAATGCTTTAGTATTTTCTGTAGAAACTCCAGATGATTTTGATTGGCTAGAAGCCATGATCCTCAAACACGGTTATTATGAAAAACCTGGTGTATGGGGATTTAGAATTGATAAAGATAAGAAAGTCATGGCTGAAATTATGTCAGCCTTTCAACCAAAAAGAGCTTTGGAAATAGGCTGTGCTAATGGGACTATTCTGCAATGTTTGCATGAGATGAACATCCATTGCGAAGGAATAGAAATTAGCTCGATGGCAATTGATAAAGCTTTTCCTGACATCAAGCAGAATATCCATCATGGCGACTTGTTAGAACTAGAGCTTTCGGAAAAATACGACTTAATTTTTGGTTTGGATATATTTGAACACTTAAATCCCAACAAACTGCACGACTATCTCGATCGCATAGATCGAATATTAGTTGATGGGGGCTATTTATTTGGCAATATTCCGGCATTTGGTGACGATCCAATCTTTGGTACGGTTTTTCCTATTTATATCAAAGAGTGGGAACAGGATATTGCGCGAGAAAAACCTTTTACCCTGCTTCACGTCGATAAAGATGGCTATCCGATAAACGGACATTTAATTTGGGCTGATTGGCACTGGTGGGTAAAACAATTCGAGCAGCATGGTTTTCAACGAGAAGTTGAAGTTGAAAAAGTCCTGCACAAAAAGTATGATGTTTATATGGAAAAAACATCGATCGCGAGAAAGTCATACTTTGTTTTTTCTAAACATGGAGAGCGGCAAAAAACAGAAGCGATCGCCGATCGGATTAGTTCGCGATCGTCAAAAGTTTTGTGAGTTCAACAAGAAACTTACTATGAATAAGAGGAGCGTAACTGCTCCTCTTATTAGACTTTTGTATCGTCAGTATTTCATAGTCAAGAATAATGTAATATCTGCTTTAAGGTAGATAACAAAAACCATCGTTTCTGAAAGAATCATCTGAAATTTTAAAACTAAAACCTAGCGAAATGAATGCCAAAAACATTTTTGCCAAAGTAGCTCCCACTTCTGTAAAAACAATCGTTAAAAAGCTTGTTCACGAATTAGAAAACCAAAACCGCTCTCATGAAAGCTTGCATGAGATGGAGACGATTTCTGACGAGAGCTATTTGAGGATGGCATATAAAGTTATATTTGAACGCGAAATTGACTCAGCTGGGTTAGTCACCTGGTTGAACGTGCTTGAAACGGGTTTGAGTCGAACTGCTTTAGTCAGAATGTTAATCGATTCTGTTGAATTTCAACTACGTCCATTGGGTAGTAAAGACTATTGGCACTTGCTAAATGCTAAGCTTCATCATGCTAGGTTTAAACTGATTAGAACAGTGCTTCCAGAAGCAAAAGTCATTCTAGACTTGGGAGGAGCTTCTACTGATGACGATCGCGGTGCTTTGTTAAGCTTCGGTTATCCATATCTACCAGAAAAAATATATATTGCCGACTTACCTCCCGATGAAAGGATGCTAAAAGCTCCTGAGTTGACACAACAGATTAGATACAAAAGTTGCGACATTAATTATGTCTATACCAGCATGAGCGACCTATCCTCATTTGAGGAAGGTTCTTTCGATTTAATTTGGTCGGGACAATCGATAGAACACGTAACTACAGAAGAGGCTGAAAAAGTGTTTGCTCAAGCATACAAGTTGTTGAAACCCGGGGGGAAGCTGGCGCTGGATACTCCAAATCGCTCTGCGACTCAAATACAGTGTCCTAAAGGTTATATTCATCCAGAACACAAAATTGAATATTTTTACAGTGACTTGTGCCAAATTTTAGAGAGGCACAATTTCAAGATTGTTGAAACAAAAGGTCTGATCGAGCTGTCTAAAACTATCGATAAGAACTTGGATATGAAACATTTTTGTGAAGAGGCTATTAGTGGTGAGGCTTTGAACGATAAACCAGAAAAGTCTTACTGTTTCTATTTGTGCTGTATGCGAAGTTGCGATATTTAGACAGCTAAAGATGCGATCGCAAGATACTTTATGCGTTCCATCTATAAAGACAGAAAGGCATACTTGACGCTAAACAATGGTGTAAGAGAGAGTCAGTGGATTTGCTAATGCTGGCGCTCAGTAACTCGACATATTTGTAGATATTGACAACAAATAGCGGTTGTCAAGACGATCGCGATGAATGTATATTGTCTGAAACTTTATAAAAGTTTAGACACGTAGTCTAGTGTAGTGTGGTGTGACATGAGAAAAGCTAATCCAATCTATATTCTAGGAGCAGGTCCTGCTGGACTAGCAGCGGCTTACACCTTAACTCAAAAAGGTCAGCCAGTCGTAGTAGTAGAAAGAGATGCTAGGGTAGGCGGATTAGCAAAAAGTATTGAATATAAAGGATTTATTCTAGATTTTGGTCCGCATCGCTTTTTTACTAAACTCGCTCCCGTACTCAAACTTTGGAGTGAAGTCTTAGGAAAAGATCGAGTCACTGTCAATCGCCTGACGCGCATCTATTATGGGGGAAAGTATTTCAGCTATCCGCTCAAAGCTAAAGAAGCTCTACTGACGATGGGACCGATTGAGAGCGTCAAGATTCTCGTTTCATATGCTCAATCTCAGTTATTTCCCAATCGCCACCCCCGCAATTTCGCTCAATGGGTAACGAGTAGATTTGGTCGGCGACTATTTGAAATATTTTTTCAGGCTTACACGGAAAAACTTTGGGGTATACCTTGTACGGAAATTAGTGCAGATTGGGCTGCGCAACGCATCAAAGGCTTATCCTTGTTGAAAGCAGCTCGAACTGCTTTGTTAGGAAATGATGGCAAAGTCAAAACACTGATCGATCGCTTTGAATTTCCTCGGTTAGGTTCGGGTCAATTGTATGAAAAAATCGGTGAATACCTGCGCCAACACAACCAAAGCGTGTTGTTAAATACAGAAGTCGTACAGGTTCACCACGATAACTTTCAAGTTACCCAAATCACATTAAGAAATCGCCAGACAGGAGAGGAGTCAACAGTTGACTGCGGCGGCGTAATTTCTTCCGTACCTATTAGTCTGTTGGTGCAGCAAATGAATCCACCTGCTCCATCAGAGGCGATCGCAGCTGCTAAGTCTCTCAAGTTTCGCAATACAATTTTGGTCTATTTAATCGTCGAAGGCAATAACTTATTTCCAGATAACTGGCTTTACATTAACGAGCCAAGCGTGCAATTAGGACGAGTCACCAATTTTGCGAATTGGTCGCCTGAGATGTTGCCAAACCAACATCAAACACCATTGTGCTGCGAGTATTGGTGCAACTACGACGAACCAATGTGGCAGCAACCAGAAGCAGAACTGTTAGAGCGAGCAGAACAAGAACTGCGAAAAATTGGGCTTTTACATCACGAAAAAGTTTCTAGCGGATTTGTCGTTCGCTTACCCCGCACTTACCCAATTTATGCAGGTAACTATCAACAAGCACTGAGCGATATTCAGTCTTATTTACAGCAATTTCCGAATCTTCAACTGGTCGGAAGATACGGTGCATTCAAATACAACAATCAAGACCACAGCTTATTGATGGGGATTCTAGCCGCAGAAAATGTTTTGAGTCCCGGTAAGCACAATCTTTGGTCGGTTAATTCAGATAGCGAATACCAAGAAGAAGCTAGTGCAACCGCTAAAACTACTACACATAATACGGTTAAAAAAGTTCCTCGCCGACAAAAGACGCTCAAAGTCTTGAAAGAATTTGGTGGCTACGTCTTTACAGGTGGAGCCGCAACAGTCGTTGATGTCTTGATTTTTTCACTGCTGGTTCAGTCTGGCGTTTGGTCTGTCTCAGCCCTGTGTATCAGCTATTTTATGGGATTGACGACTAATTTTTGGCTGAGCCGTCGCTTTGTTTTTGGTGTGTATTGGCAGAACTGGATAATTCAGTACGCCGTGTTTGCCACAGTTGCTCTCAACAGCTTGCTGGCAAATTTAGGATTGTTACAACTGTTGATGGATGATGCTGGTTGGAATGCTACTGCTGCCCGTTTAGTTAGTGCTGCTTGTGTGGCTCTACTTAGCTTTACGGGACACAAGATGTATTCTTTTGCGTCAAGTCAACAGGAGTTTGTTCGCAAGCCTGAATAAATTGTCGTACTTCAAAAGATATTGCCAGTGCTAAATATCATTGGGTTCAAACGTTACCCACGAATCTACCAAGCCATTTGCTTAGGATTAGGATTTACGTTAATCCAAGTTCTGTTTGGGTGTTTGTTTTCAAATTCTCAAAATTTAGTAGAGGGCTATTCTAAGCTTTGCCGATGGGATTGTGACTGGTATACGCATATTATCGAACATGGATATCGAAGTACAATTCCGCCCACGCCGCAAAATCCCGATCTATCAAATGTTGCATTTTTCCCTGGCTATCCTGTCATTGCTGGAGTGATTAAGAACGTTTTTAATCTATCAACACAAACTGCTTTGCTGCTAGTCGCACAGATAGCCTGTTGGGGGTTTTGGACATATGTATTTTTGTTTTTTCAACGTTGGCGGATTTCTGATAAACTAGCCCTTTGCGGTGCGATCGCGATTTTAGTACATCCAGCCGCTTTTTATTTAGTCGCTGGTTACTCAGAATCGCTGTTTTTGATGATGTTGCTTGGCTTTCTCTACTGGACTGCATCAAAAAAGCGTGTTGCCTGGATTCTTGCTGCTACACATGGCTTTGTCATGACTGCAACTCGGGTTGTCGGTCTACCAATAGCTATTTATCCGCTATTCCACTTTTGGCTATTTGCTAAAGATCGGAAAGCAAAACCATTTCGGTTTTGGCAGAAAAGTAGCAAATATTTGTTAGTAAGCGCCGTTTCTATTCTGGGTTCTCTCTTGTTCTTTGCTTTTTGTTATTTCAAGTTTGGCGCTTGGAATTTCTACATGCAAACGCAAGCAATAGGTTGGGGAGTCAAACCTAACTATTTAGCCATTTTCAAGCCGGAAAGTTATTTTGCTTTCCTTGACCCTAAAATTTTGAATTTACCTGGCGTGATTAATGCTATTTCAGTACCGTTCGCTTTGATAAGTTTTTTCATCGTCTTTTTACTTGAACGGAAAGCAGTACCTTTTCTGACAGAGGGTAGCTGGAAACAAAGAGCTGAATTTTATGTATCTGGCTGGCTCATGTTTTATCTATCTGCCTGCGGTATGAGTAGCATATCCATGACAAGCATGATTCGCTACACTTTCTGCGTACATGTAGTGCTTGTAATAGCTACAATCCACCTCATATCTAGGACGCAATTCTACAGATTGTTCGATCAAAAATGGATTGTTTTCTTACTATTACTGATGGCGACTCCTTCATTTTTACTCCAAATGAAATTTGTGGGTATGTTTACTAATATGGAATGGGTTGCTTAAGCTTACCTATGTAATACACAACTGACTAAAATGAAATAATCATTCTGATTCATGGTTTTTCAGTGTCAGTTCATAAAATTATCATTGATGCTACTCCAATGACTCCTAAGCCTAGTGGAGTTGGGTTGCAGGTAGCAAACTTAATTCATTCGCTTTACTCCCTGCAAGCAGAGGAAAATTTTGAGTTAGGAATTGTCTATCAACCTGGAATTAAAGACTGGCTGCGCGGTAACTGGAATATTCCTGAAGCCTTAACGCAATATCCTTCAGTTCATGTCCTTCCAATTCCAGTTAGAGTTTCTAATTTGTTATTATTTCCTACTTACAAATCGATTTGGTCATCCTTGGCAAAATCTTGGGGGAATCCAGACATATTGCATGGGACTAACTATTCAGTTTATCCTTGCGATCGCGGCTTCAAGGTCATGAACATTTATGATGTTGCTTTTATTAAATATCCTCAATATGTTAATGCAGTCGCTAAAAGTTATGCTGAGAAAGTCAAACGATGTCTGCGGTGGACAGACTTAGTTTTAACTATTTCAGAAAGTTCTAAGCAAGATATTATTCAACATCTCAATGTTGCTGCCGAACGAGTTTTTGTTGCACCATTGGCAAGTCGATACTGTTCTAATTACTTATCGGCTTTAAACATCGAACAGCTCAGCCAGACAGCAAACTACGATTTTTCTAAGCCTTATCTATTGTTTGTTAGTAACATAGAACCTAGAAAAAATATCATTTCTATTGTGATGGCTTTTAATGAATTAAAACAGCGATATAAGATCGAACATAATCTTATATTAATTGGGCGCAAAGGATGGAATTATCAAAGTATTTTTGCGGCGATCGAGTCATCACCTTATCAACAAGATATTTACCATCTTGACTATTTATCTGATGAATTAGTGGCACTATTTTATGTCCGAGCCGATGTATTTGTTTATCCTTCTTACTACGAAGGGTTTGGTTTACCCGTACTAGAAGCTATGACATTAGGTACTCCGGTAGTCGCTTCTAACACTTCATCATTACCTGAAGTCACCGGAGATGCAGCTATATTAATTGACCCAAACGATTCAAATAAATTAGCCGAAGCAATTTGGGAGGTGATTAATAACTCTCAATTGCGATATGAATTAATTCAAAAAGGTAAAGTAAGAGCAAAACAGTACTCTTGGCAGCACAATGCACGGGAAACATTAAACGCTTACCGTAGTCTGTTGGTATAGCAATATTCTAATTCTCGATTTAATTTGGTTTAAACTGCATAATTGATGCCTTGGCGATCGCCTCACGATCGTGGCTGCTAACCCTTTCTCTAGTAAGATGCAAACATTATTAGTAACTGGTGGCTTCGGTTTTATTGGTTCTAACTTTATTTTACAAGCACGAGAAAAGCAATGGGCTAAAATCGTCAATTTAGACAAGTTAACTTATGCCAGTAATCCTCAAAACTTAGCCCAATTGCAGGACGATCGCGATTATCATTTTATCCGTGGAGATATTGGCGATCGCAACCTGTTATCTCATCTATTAGAACAGTATCAGCCAGATGCAATTATTAACTTTGCCGCTGAAACCCATGTCGATCGCTCGATTCAAACTCCCCTAAATTTTATTCAAACTAATATAGTAGGAACATTTCAACTATTAGAAGTTAGCAAAGCGTATTGGGAAAAATTATCTGCACAAAAGCGAGAGCAATTCCGTTTCTTACACGTCTCTACTGATGAAGTCTACGGCTCTTTAGAACCAAAAGCTCCGCCATTTCGAGAAGATACCCCTTACGCGCCAAATAGTCCCTACGCAGCGTCAAAAGCAAGCTCAGATCATCTTGTCCGAGCTTACTGTCATACTTATGGTTTTCCCACTTTAATCACTAACTGCTCGAATAACTACGGTCCGCGTCAGTTTCCCGAAAAACTGATTCCCTTAATAATTCTCAACGCTTTACACGAGCGACCTTTACCTATATATGGAGATGGGCAAAATATTCGAGATTGGTTATATGTTACAGATCACTGCGAAGCTCTCTATCTAGTTTTACAACACGGTCGGGTGGGAGAAACTTATAATATTGGGGGAAAAAACGAACAAACTAATATCACAGTCGTTGAGAAAATTTGCGCCATTCTTGACGATTTGGCTCCCAAACCTAATTTTCGCCACTCTTCTTTAATTACCTTTGTCAAAGATCGCCTCGGACACGACAGACGGTATGCTATAGATTGCAGCAAAATCTCTAGAGAATTAGGCTGGCAACCAAAAGAAAACTTTGATAGTGGGTTATTCAAGACAATTCAGTGGTATCTCAGCAATCCAATTTGGTTAGAGGGAGTGGGGAGCAGTGAAGAAAGGGTGTAGGGTGTGGGGTGTGGGGTGTAGTGAGTGGTGAGTGGTGCGTGGTGTGTGAATCGCTTCTGACTTCTGACTTCTCCTCTGCTCCTGGAACTTCCTCTGCTCCCTGCTCCCTGCTCCCTGCTCCCTGCTCCCTTTCAATGCTAGTTAACTTATCTTTTCTCATCAATAAACCGACAGGAATTACAACCTACGCTCTGAATTTAATCCCGCATTTGCGATCGCTCGATCCTACCTTTCTAATTTCGCCTGTTGCTGCTCGTCTTCTACCCACACCGCAGACTCAAGACACATATTATCCCATTCCCGCTAACTTAACCCCAGAACAAGGAACGGTCGGACATTTACGGCGTTTATTCTGGACGCAACTGCAACTATCGCCAATTTATCGCCAATTGCGATCGCAGTTATTGTTCTCTCCCGTTCCAGAAGCACCCCTGTACGCGCGCTGTCGCTACATCGTCACGGTTCACGATCTCATCCCGTTGCGCTTTCCCAGACTTTCACCCTTAACTCCCTATCACCGCTATTACATCCCCCAAGTTCTCAGCCAAGCACAGCACGTTATTTGTAACTCCACTGCGACAGCCTCAGATATTATTAACTTTTTCCACATCTCAGCCGATACAATTACTCCCATACCCCTAGCATATGATGCCAACCATTTCCGCTGGCTCAACTTAGCTCAGCAGAATGAAACTCGTCCTTACTTTATTTATATTGGTCGTCACGATCCGCACAAAAACTTACACCGATTAATTGCAGCTTTTGCTAAGATCCCGAGTTATCGAGATTGCGATCTTTTACTAGCTGGAACGGGCGATCGCCGCTACACTCCAAAGCTAAAAGCGCAAAGTATAGAATTAGAAATTGCCGATCGCGTTAAGTTTTTAGATTACGTTCCCTACGAACAACTACCAATTTTACTCAATCGGGCGATCGGATTAGTTTTTCCGAGTCTGTGGGAGGGATTTGGCTTACCCGTACTCGAAGCAATGGCTTGCGGTACTCCTGTAATTACGTCTAATCTTTCTTCTTTACCTGAAGTCACAGGGGATGCGGCTTTATTAGTGAATCCCTACAATATTGAGGAGATTGCTGCTGCTATGGAAAGTATAGTTACCGATCGTCAACTGCGATCGCGCCTCTCTAATTTTAGTTTGACCAGAGCCAGTCAATTTAGTTGGAAAAAAACAGGACTCGCTACTGTTGAAGTATTAAAAAAATTTTTATAGTTGTAGAAACGCTAATTTTTGCATCTCTACTGTGCATTAAACAAATGAATGTAATGCCAACCACTTATCAATATCGCTCAAAACTCGATCGGGAATTTCCCAAGGAAACAAATGTGCGGTATTCGGGTAACAAATCCATTCAGAATTGGGTAAATGTTGTGCAGTTTCTTGACTCGATTCTGGAGTAATATGACGGTCAGATGCTCCCGCCATAATTAAACTAGGACACTGAATCTCTGATAAATCCTGAAGGCGATTGTAACCACTCTTGAGTGCAGTAAAGAGAGCGCGTTGGGCAGGAGAAGAAGTTTGCAAATACGCTGACATAGCATATTTAGCAATGTATTCGTAAGTAGCAGGAGTGTGCTGTTGCACCAGGTAGCGAAAGAGCGATCGCTTGGCAAAAGTATCTATATGCCACCGCTCGCCGGGTTGTAAAGCATTTGCGATCGCCGCTAAGCCAGTATACAAGTTATCTTGCCAGCTAATTGCTGGATGACTGCCGCGAGGACGAGCAGCTGTAGCGATTAAAATGAGTCCCTTAACTCGTTCTGGCAGCCTTAAAGCCAATTCCATCGCTAAAATTCCACCCAAAGACCAACCTAAAACCAGGCATTCACTAATTTGATAGCGATCGAGGAGTGCTTCCAAGTCATACAGGTGATCGGTCATGGCGAAATTAGTTTGCGTGCGACTATTGCCATATCCCCGTAAGTCGGGGGCTATTGTATGAAAGCGTTGGCATAGGTGTTGAGTAAACACGGACATACTCAAACCAGAACCAGGATGACCGTGCAAGCAGAGGATTGGTAAGCCTTTACCTTGGACGTAAACATGCAAATTCACAACAGAAGCTACCATCAATATTTTTTAGTTTTACTACTTTATCGTCTCTTTATTGCGATCGCCTATTTATCAGTAATTTTCCCGATTTGCGATCGCTGCAACTATAGGAATACTTATAATATCGCAGATTCTAAATGGTTCATTATATTTACCGTTATGACTATCATTATTAATTTTTCATTTGTCAGAACAAGGAAGCGAGCAAAACCTTTGGATTTGGTTTGAAATGAACGTAAAAGTATCACGCTTGAATGGAATTTCAAAGCTTTATTTACTAGTATTATTACTTGGATACATAGGCACTGGTTGGCTATTATCCGATTGTAATGCGAACTGGTTTACTTGGACAGGCACGCAAGTCATTACCGTGCATTTAGCTTGGGTTGGTTTTGATGCTGTCGCTTTGGCTGTAGCTTGGATTGTTTTACTAGTCTGGGCTGGAGCTTTTGCCATGACTTGGCCTCAAAGCATTTCTTGGGCAGGAATTCCGCCTTGGGCGTTTGGTTTAGCTATGACTTGGATTATGGCATTAGGATTAATTTTGACCTTAGCTCAAGTAAAACATGCGTTACTATCTGCGGGGTTAAATAAACATTTTGCTTTTTGGTTTTTGGCGGTCTTTACTTCAATCGGTCTAGGTATAGGCAGGATATTAGACGCAGGATTATTTCTAAATTAAACGATTTAAAAAATATAATTTAATTTTATTTGGAGGTATTTGTGAAAGACTCACCTATTAAAGAACAAGTTAATCTACCTAATTATCGAACTAGAAATCCAGAATATTATTTACAACAAGTCGAACCAAATATTTTGGCAAGCTTTAATACAGAACAGCTACAAGTCATAATAAATATTTTAACTCAAGCAATTCCTCAACCCTCGCCCAAAATTGTAGATTTTAGATTTAACATCGATCTGATATTTTCTCGATTTTACTTAGTTCTCTTTGTTGGTAAAGATCGTCGAAAACGCAGACGGCGATATATACCTGAAAGACTTGCCAGGATTGGCAATGCGATCGCGGTTGTTATGCTCCTTTTGGGAGCAAACTTAGTTATTAGCGGCGTAATTTTATTATTTGCTTACTTATTGAAATCAGCAGTCGGCATAGATTTCTTTCCAGGACATATTTCGGACTCTGTGAAAAAGATTTGAATTGGTAAGTCGTAAGTCGGGTATTCGTAAGCTATTTTTCTCCCTCAGCTCCCGATCGCTCCCTCAGCTGGGCGACTCTCTCTTCCCCCTACTCCCTACTCTCTGCTCCCTGCTCCCTGGTCACTGCCCCTAGTTTCTGCCCAGACACTCTATACTTATAGTTTGGACTGTGAAGCAAAGAGGAAGCGAGAGATGGCATCCATCATCCGCGAGTTGCACGGACAACTAGTGAAGAAAGAACGCTCGGCGGTGGAAATTACGCAAGAGGCGCTGGATCGGATTCAAGCACTAGAACCAAAGATCCACAGCTTTTTGTGCGTGACAGCGGATAAAGCACTGGAACAAGCGAAAGCCGTGGATGCCAAAATTGCGGCTGGAGAAGAGATTGGGTTATTGGCTGGGATTCCCGTGGGTGTGAAAGACAATATGTGTACCAAGGGAATTCCCACGACTTGCGCCTCCAAGATTTTAGAAAACTTCGTCCCACCCTACGAATCGACGGTAACGCAAAAGCTAGCGGATGCTGGGGCGGTGACAGTGGGAAAAACTAACTTAGACGAGTTTGCGATGGGGAGTTCCACCGAAAACTCAGCATTTCAACTCACGGCTAATCCTTGGGATTTGGAACGGGTTCCTGGCGGTTCTTCTGGGGGTTCGGCGGCGGCTGTAGCGGCGCATGAGTGTGTCGTTTCGCTGGGTTCCGATACAGGCGGTTCGATCCGTCAACCCGCATCTTTTTGCGGTGTTGTGGGCATGAAGCCAACTTATGGATTAGTGTCTCGTTATGGTTTGGTAGCTTTTGCTTCCTCTTTGGATCAAATTGGACCTTTTGGACGCACGGTGGAAGATGCGGCAATTTTATTAGGCGCGATCGCGGGTTACGATCCGAAAGATTCTACGAGTTTGAAAGTAGAAATTCCCGACTACACGCAATTTCTCAAACCCGATCTCAAATCGATGCGAATTGGGATTGTGAGAGAAACTTTTGCTGAAGGTTTAGATCCGGCTGTAGAACAAGCTGTAAATAAGGCGATCGAACAATTAAAGCAACTCGGCGCGGAGATTAAAGAAGTTTCCTGTCCGCGTTTCCGCTACGGTTTGCCAACTTATTACATCATTGCCCCTAGCGAAGCTTCGGCTAATTTGGCACGTTACGATGGCGTAAAATATGGTTTGCGCGTTCCCGATGCTGACAACCTAATCGATATGTACGCTCGCACTAGGGCAATGGGTTTTGGCAAGGAAGTCAAGCGCCGGATTATGGTAGGAACCTATGCCTTATCTGCTGGGTACTACGATGCTTATTACTTAAAGGCACAAAAAGTTCGGACTTTAATTAAACAAGACTTTGAAAATGCTTTTGGGCAAGTGGATGTATTAGTCACGCCTACAGTTCCCATGACAGCATTTAAAGCAGGGGAAAAAACTGACGATCCGCTAAGTATGTATTTAACCGATTTGATGACAATTACGGTAAATTTGGCAGGTTTGCCAGGATTGAGTATTCCCTGCGGTTTTGACGAGAAAGGAATGCCAATTGGGATGCAATTGATTGGAAACGTGTTGCGGGAAGACCAATTATTTCAAGTGGCTCACGCTTACGAACAAGCTACAGAATGGCATAAAAAAGCACCTGCTTTATAATGCGATCGCGCTTTAAGAATTTGTAGAGTGCGTTAGCCTTTGGCGTAACGCACCCTACGTAGCTTCAGCTAAAACAATGAGCGGATGTATTTGTCTAAGCGATCCATTCCCTTCTCAATTGATGCCATATCGGTAGCATAGGAAAAACGAATGCGATCGCCCGATCCAAATGCAATTCCAGGTATTGCCGCAACTTGATAAGACTCTAAAAGTTCTTGACAAAAATCCATAGATGACTTACCAGTTTTACTGATATCGACAAAAATGTAAAATGCTCCATCAGGTTTGGCGTAAGTCACTTCTGGAATTGCATCCAATCTTTGCATCATCACTTCTCGCCTTTTGGCAAAAGCTTGACGCATTTGTTCGACGCATTCTTGGGAACTTTCTAAAGCCGCGATCGCGCCAAATTGAGCGAAGGTACACACGTTAGACGTACTATGACCTTGAATCGTACTCGCAGCTTTGATTAACTCTACCGCACCTGCTAAATAGCCGACACGCCAACCTGTCATTGAGTAAGCTTTAGCAAAACCATGACTGATAATGGTACGGTCAAAGATTTCCTTACCTAAAGAACCGATACTGATGTGTTTTACATCTGTATATAGTAATTTCTCGTAAATTTCATCCGAGACAACTAAAATATCCTTCTCTACCACAACCTCTGCTAGTGCCTTCAGTTCTTCTGGCGTGTAGACGACACCTGTAGGGTTAGAAGGAGAGTTAAGAACAAATAGCTTAGTTTGAGGCGTAATGCTAGAGCGCAATTGGTCTGGAGTAATTTTACAGCTAGCATCCGTCTGGACGATAACTGGTGTTCCGCCAGCGAGAATGACCATTTCAGGATAGCTCAGCCAGTAGGGGGCGGGAATAATTACCTCGTCTCCCACGTCAATCAGTGCCATCATTAAGTTGTATAAACCGTGTTTGCCACCGTTGGTAACGATGATATTTTCAGCTTGGTAGTCTAGACCATTATCTGTTTTCAGCTTGCGAGCGATCGCCTGTCTTAACTTGGGTTCCCCAGCCGCCGCACCATATCTCGTCTTACCTTCATCTAGGGCTTTTTTTGCGGCTGCTTTGATGTGTTCTGGAGTATCAAAGTCTGGTTCTCCGGCGCTGAAGCTACAAACATCTATTCCTTCAGCTTTCATGGCTTTGGCTTTGGCGGAAATTGCCAAGGTCAAAGAAGGCGTTACCTTACCCACTCGTGCTGCCAGTTTCATTGTCACTACCGATTGCAAAACTCCAATTCAGTTAAGCATATCTTAAAGTAAACGTCTGAATTTGTGTCTTTGACTGCTAAGATTTTTGACTTCTGTACAGGCGAGTTTAGCCCAAAATTCCCGACTTGGACAAGAATGCCTTCAAAACCCGCCCCGACGACTCAGTGCAAGCTTGGAGCGTGCGAGTCGGTAGGGCAAATCTCCATTTATTAGATACGGGAGTCGATCTTTGGCTCAATACCCCTCTAAGACCCCAAGAAGCTTCAGGGACTAGCGGGCAGAAAGTCTGTTTTAATGGGGCATTAATTGCAGTATTCTCGATGGTTGGTGGCGCGAAGCATATCAGCAGGGAGCAGATGGTAAAGGTGTCAACGGTTGGGCAATTGGCGAAGATTGTTCTTTAGACGATTCTGAAGCTCAGGCGCAAAAAGATGCAGAATCTCTCTACGATCTTCTGACAAGAGAGATCGTTCCTTTGTTTGACGATCGCACTTCGCCAGAGTTACCCAATCGCTGGATCGCCATGATGAAAGCTTCCATCAAAACTGCAATCCCAAGGTTTAATACTGACCGGATGGTAATGGAGTACGTGCATCAAATGTATTTATCGACGGCAAATAATGCTGCGCCGATTTAATGAGAAGATTCTCATGCAGAATTTAAATGATTTTCATGCAGGTTTGTCATGCTTGGCAGTAGGAGCAACTTAATTTCTCCTTAAACGCAGTAAATTTTACGATTTGTAAAATTGGAGGATGAGAATATGAAAAGTCCTCGTTTGACCAAGCGAAATCGCGATCGGCAGCTAGCTTTACCCAAGCGTTCCCAATCCCGCTGGGAAACTCTGCCAGTTCCTTGGATGCTGGCTCAGGTTATGGATGAAGAAGACCCACAAAAACAAGGTAACTAACACAAATTCGGACTTTGGATAGTTTTATCCAAAGTCCTACTTCTACAGCATCAAGCAATAGTTACCTCTGGAGAGAGGTAAACATCCTGAATTGTATGGAAAAGCTTGACTCCTTCTTCAAACGGACGTTGGAAGGTTTTGCGACCGGAGATTAAGCCAGAACCG
The DNA here is from genome assembly GCF_032860985.1 of Chroococcidiopsis sp. SAG 2025. Classification (GTDB taxonomy): domain Bacteria; phylum Cyanobacteriota; class Cyanobacteriia; order Cyanobacteriales; family Chroococcidiopsidaceae; genus Chroococcidiopsis. The sequence continues at coordinate 1,678,920 of NZ_JAOCNC010000001.1, read as the reverse complement.
CCAGCCCGTTTGTTAATTACAGCCGTACGCACAGCTTCGGCAAAATCATTTTTACCAGAAGCACCACCAGAGTTAATTAATCCAACTCGTCCGCTGTAGCAATTGAGAACTTGATAGCGGGTGAGATCGATGGGATGATCGCTCGTTAAATCGGTATAGATTTTTTCGTTGGTTTTGCCGTAGCTTTTGCCACTAGCTTTAGCAACAGCTTCGTAACCGCGATCGACTTCCGGTAGTTTTTGCTTAATAATATCGGCTTCAATCGTGACACCGATGTGGTTTGCCTGTCCGGTGAGGTCGCCAGCTAGGTGATAATCTTTGTCTTGTTTAAAGGCATTGTTACGCAGATAGCACCACAAGATAGTTGCCATTCCCAATTCGTGGGCGCGGGCAAAGGCGCGGCTAATTTCTTGAATTTGGCGCGTAGAGTTTTCCGAACCGAAGTAGATTGTAGCCCCAACTGCCACAGCTCCTAAATTCCAAGCTTGCTCGACCGAACCAAACAAAACTTGATCGAATTGATTGGGAAAAGTGAGTAACTCGTTGTGATTGATTTTGACAATGAAGGGGATTTTGTGGGCGTACTTGCGAGAAACTATTCCCAAAACGCCCAACGTGGTAGCAACAGCGTTACACTCGGCTGCCATTGCCAATTTAACAATATTTTCTGGATCGAAATACATCGGATTGGGTGCAAACGAAGCCCCTGCGGAGTGTTCGATTCCTTGGTCTACTGGCAAAATTGAAAGATAACCCGTATTTGCCAATCGCCCATGAGAGTAGAGTTGCTGAAGGCTGCGCAATACTTGCGGATTGCGATCGCTAATGCTAAAAATTCGGTCTACTGCGTCTGGGCTGGGCAAATGTAATAAATCTTTGGGAACCTTAGCTTTGTACGTGAGGAGGTCTTCTGCTTCTTGACCCAACCAAGACTCAATCGCTTGGGGTGCAGACAGCGTAGCAGTCATAGCAATTTCCCTTAATGAGTTTCATTTCTCATTCTGACAATAATCAACATTGCTTGCGCTGTTCCATTTGGACGGTTTCCGATCTTCTTAGCTAGCGCTTTTGATTTCTGGTTTTCAGTGCCTTCCCTTTCGCTAGTTAGAATTCATTTTTTGTCAAATTTGTAATTATTAAAACGTAACTTATGAAGAGCTGAGAAGATAAGTGATTGGTAAGTAGAGCCAACATAATGACTCATAACTGAAAAAAGTTATTTATGCTACAAATCAAGTTAAGAGGGAGTGAAAACCTTTCAATAGGGGAGCGATCGCTCTCAATTTATCGCACGTAGATCGAAATTGAATTGCCTCAATGCCTTAAACAGGGAGTCTGCCATCTGTGGTATTACAAGCACAACCAACCACCTACGAACCAAAGACACAAGAAATCGCCAAACAACTGTTAGCGGCGACGCGAGAAAATCGTTCGTTTTTTGCCTCAATTCGCGACCAAATGCGCTGGGATGACAAGTTACTCGCCTGGGCAATGAGTAATCCTGGGTTGCGAGTGCAGCTATTTCGTTTTATTGACTGTTTGCCTGCTTTGCGGAGTAAGTCGGAAATTGCCCGCCATTTACAAGAATACCTTGGCGATGAGTCAGTAGAACTTCCTACTGCTTTAAAAGGAATGCTCAATTTTGCCAACCCAGATTCTATGCCTGGGCAGGTAGCAGCAACGACAGTATCTACAGCTGTAGAAACTTTAGCGCATAAATATATTGCTGGAGAAAATATTCAGCAGACATTAAAGACAATCGAACGGCTGCGGAAAGAAAAAATGGCGTTCACCATCGATATTTTGGGTGAAGCAGTCATTACTGAAGCGGAAGCGCAGTCATATTTAGAACGTTATTTAGATTTAATGGCACAGCTAGCAGCAGCTAGTAAGAATTGGAAACCAGTCGCCCAAATTGATGAAGCTGATGGGGAAGCTTTGCCACAAGTACAAGTTTCGGTAAAGCTAACGGCGTTTTACTCTCAGTTCGATCCGTTGGATGCGGCGGGTAGTGCAGCAAGAGTTAGCGATCGCATCCGTACTGTATTGAGAAAAGCCAAAGAATTAGGCGTATCGATCCATTTTGATATGGAACAATACGCTTATAAAGACCTGATTTTCTCTATTTTAAAACAAGTTCTTCAAGAAGAAGAATTTCGCAGTCGTACAGATGTTGGTGTCACAGTTCAAGCATATTTGCGCGATAGCGAACGAGATACGCAGGATTTAATCGCTTGGGTAAAACAGCGAGGCTATCCCTTAACCGTCAGACTGGTTAAAGGTGCTTATTGGGATCAAGAAACGATTAAAGCCGAACAAAAGCACTGGCAGCAACCCGTATTTAACGACAAAGCAGCTACAGATCTGAACTTTGAAAAAATTACCCAGTTGTTGTTAGAAAATCACGAATACGTCTATTCGGCAATAGGTAGTCATAACGTGCGATCGCAAGCTCATGCAATCGCGATCGCTGAAACTCTCAACATTCCCCGCCGTCGCTTTGAAATGCAAGTGCTGTACGGCATGGGCGATAAACTAGCAAAAGCGTTGAGCGATCGCGGTTATCGGGTACGGGTGTACTGTCCCTACGGCGAACTTTTGCCAGGAATGGCTTATTTGATCCGCCGTTTATTGGAAAATACCGCAAATAGTTCCTTCCTGCGTCAAAATTTGGAAGAACGTCCGATTGAGGAATTGATTGCACCACCTATTTTGAGGGAGTCGGGAGTCGTAGGGGCGGGTTTAGCAAAAGATTCACGGCTTCCATCAACAAATCGTGGTTCAAAACCCGCCCGTACAAGGGAGTCGGAACAAATACCACGCACCACGCACCACGCACCACGCACCACGTTTCATCCGGCAGCTGATACAGACTACGCCGTAGTCGAGGCGAGAGAACAGTCACAACAGGCTTTTCAACAAGTGCGGCAGCTATTTGGCAAAACCTATTTACCCCTGGTTAATGGCGAGTACGTTTCTACAGCAGAAATTATTGATTCTGTGAATCCGTCAAATTTCAGCGAGGTGGTGGGAAAAGTCGGACTCCTCAGCGTCGAACAAGCAGAACAGGCAATGCAAGCGGCGAAGGCGGCTTTTCCTGGGTGGAAAAATACCCCAGCGAAACAACGGGCAAGTATTTTGCGTAAAGCTGGCGATTTGATGGAACTCCGCCGCGCCGAACTATCAGCTTGGATCGTGCTAGAAGTTGGTAAGCCTGTCAAAGAAGCCGATGCAGAAGTATCGGAGGCAATCGATTTCTGTCGCTACTATGCGGCGGAAATGGAAAGATTAGATGCAGGTTACAACTACGACGTAGCAGGGGAAACAAACCGTTACCTTTACCAACCGAGGGGAATTGCGGTGGTGATTTCTCCTTGGAATTTTCCCTTGGCGATCGCCACTGGAATGACTGTAGCGGCGCTGGTAGCAGGAAACTGTACTCTCCTTAAGCCTGCGGAAACATCTTCTGTCATTGCGGCAAAATTAACCGAAATTTTGGTTGAAGCCGGATTTCCCAAAGGTGTATATCAATTTGTCCCTGGAAAGGGTTCTAAAGTTGGGGCGCACTTGGTAAACCATCCCGACACGCACTTAATTGCATTTACAGGTTCTCGCGAAGTGGGTTGTCGGATTTATGCTGAAGCGGCAAAAGTTCAACCAGGACAAAAGCATCTGAAGCGCGTCATTGCCGAGATGGGTGGTAAGAATGGGATGATTGTCGATGAAAGTGCCGACTTAGACCAAGCTGTAGTGGGTGTCGTGCAATCGGCTTTCGGTTACAGCGGACAAAAGTGTTCGGCTGCATCCAGGGTAATTGTTTTAGATTCGGTTTACGATACTTTCATTCACCGCTTGGTAGAAGCGACGCGATCGCTTAACATTGGTGCAACGGAATTACCCAGTACTCAAGTCGGTCCCGCGATTGACGGTAACGCGCAAGCCCGTATCCGCGAGTATATCGAGCAAGGGCGACAAGAAGCAAAAGTCGCGTTAGAAATCCCTGCTCCAGATAACGGCTATTTTGTCAACCCTACGATTTTTACCGAAGTGCCTCCCACAGCCACGATCGCCCAAGAAGAGATTTTTGGTCCCGTGGTGGCGGTAATTCGGGTGAAGAACTTTGAAGAGGCGATCGCCGTTGCTAACGGTACTGACTACGCTTTAACGGGGGGACTGTATTCTCGTACCCCATCTCATATCCAGATGGCACAGGAACAATTTGAAGTTGGTAACTTGTATATCAACCGGACGATTACGGGGGCGATCGTTGCCAGACAACCCTTCGGCGGCTTCAAAATGTCTGGAGTTGGTTCCAAAGCTGGTGGTCCCGATTATTTATTACAATTTTTGGAGCCGCGTACAGTTACGGAAAACGTTCAGCGTCAGGGTTTTGCCCCCATCGAAGGTGCAGAATAGATCGATATCATTGTAGGAGCGGGTTCACCAATAATCTTTGTTTCCATTCAAAATTTTTGATAAACCCGCCCTTCTTCAAATTTTGGATACAGATGAATACCTGGTAAGCTTTTACACGTTTAATTTATATAACAAATGAAACCAAAATATGTTCGTATAGCGTAGGTTCATAATTTTGACCTTTGACTTTTGACTTTTGACTTTTGACTTTTGACTTTTGACTTTTAACTTTTGACTTGCTTATGAATTTACCCATAACCGATAGAGTCATTTGGACAACCGCCGATTTAGAGTTATTTCCAGATAACGGCAACCGCTATGAAATTATCGACGGAGAATTATTTGTGACGAGAGCGCCGCATTGGAAACATCAAAAAGCCTGTGCCAGAATTATTAGTGCATTAGATGTTTGGTCACAAACTACAGGATTAGGAGAAGTTGTACCTGCCCCTGGAGTAATTTTTTCCGATACTGACGCTGTCATTCCCGATGTGGTTTGGGCTAGCAACGCCAGGCTATCTGTCTTATTGGATGAAGCCGGACATTTAACTGCTGCGCCGGAGTTAGTAGTAGAAGTACTATCATCTGGCAGTGAAAATGAGAAGCGCGATCGCGAATTGAAACTCAAGCTTTATTCAGCGAGAGGAGTTAGAGAATATTGGATTGTAGATTGGCGCAAGCAACAGGTTGAAGTTTATCGACGCGAACAAGCGGTTTTAAATTTAGTTGCCACTCTGATTAGTGGAGATGAGTTAAATTCACCTTTATTACCTGGTTTTACCTTTGCGATCGTATCGTTATTTGCTTAAAATAAATCGATCGCGCAAAGTCGCAAAGACACAAAGTTTTATCAGGTAATCTGTGTTAAAAGCCGAAATATTCTAGAGCAAATGTCAAGCAATTTTGATATTAATTTAACAATTAAAGTTGCTAAATTACCTGAAGATTTTTCAGCCATGCGCTCGGTGAGAGCGGCAGTTTTTCAATTAGAACAGGGAATAGAGCCAGAATTAGATTTTGATGGCAAAGATGAAACCTCAGACCAAATTCTTGCCTACATGAATGCTCAACCTATTGGTACTGCTAGAATTAGGTATTTAGACGATCGCACGGCAAAAATCGAGAGGCTAGCCGTCTTGCCAATTGCCAGAGGGAAGGGTATTGGTAAGTTAATTATGGAAAAAGCGATCGCGCTTGCAGCCCAAAAGAAGATGCAAGAAGTCATCATCCACTCCCAAGAATATATCCAGAGATTGCATCAAAAACTAGGTTTTGAGCCAGAGGGAGCAGTATTTGAAGAAGCTGGCATTCCCCATGTCAAAATGAGGAAGACATTAGGCTCAACCTATTGATTTCGTGTTAGCTAAATTCAAACAGCATCATTTACTCATTCTCCTGCTGATATGGTTAGCGGGAGTCTTAGTCGATCGCATCTGGTTTGCCTGCGATCGTTCTGTTCCAGATTGGGATCGGGCGGAATATCTTACGAGTTCGTTGAATTACTGGCAAGCACTACAACAGCCCCAGTGGTTCAGTAGCGATTGGTGGACTGACTTTTGGCAGCTTTCTACAAAAGTCCCTCCCTTAACGCAGACCGCTGCGGCTATTACCCAACTGATTTTTGGCACTGGCGGCGATCGCGCTACGTTGGTAAATTCATTTTTCAGTGCCATCCTGCTTGTTTCCGTCTACGGACTAGGGATACAACTATTTAGCGCCGAAGTCGGATTATGGGCAGCTGGCATATGTCAACTCATCCCAGGATTATATAAGTTACGCCTAGACTTTTTACTCGATTATCCCCTTACGGCTGTCGTGACGCTGTGTTTTTGGTGTCTGACAGTGTGGAGGAGTCAAAATTCAAAAGTCAAAAGTCAAAACAAATTCCGAATTCCGAATTCCGAATTCCGAATTTCAAGTTGGTTTTGGACAATCGCATTCGGTATTTCTCTAGGAATGGCGCTGTTAGTTAAGCAAACGGCGTTGTTTTTTCTGTTCGTGCCGATTGTCTGGACTGGAGTTGAAGTTATTCGTAAACGCAATATTCGGCGAATCTGCCAATTTGCGATCGCTCTACTGCTATCGGCGATCGTGTTTATGCCGTGGTATCAGACAAACTGGTTGCTGATTCTAACTGGGGGAAAACGAGCAACGATAGATTCTGCCCTAGCTGAAGGCGATCCAGCCCTCAATACCCTTGATGCTTGGACTTACTACTGGAAACTACTCCCAGCGCATATTTCTTGGGTACTGTTGCTCGTACCAATCGTAGGACTATTACTTTATAAAAGTCAAAAGTTAAAAGTCAAAAGTCAAAATAAGAATTCGACTTCCAACTCCCCTGTACGGATGGGTTTTGAGCCACGATTTATTGACGGAAGCCGTGAATCTTTTGCTAAACCCGCCCCTACGACTCCCGACTCCCTTATTTGGCTATCAATCTTCCTCATCGGTGCGTATCTGCTCTGTTCGCTTAACCTGAATAAAGATAGTCGCTATGTCGTGCCTTATTTACCTGGAGTCGCGCTGTTTCTTGCCTATGGTATGACGTGCTGGCGCGGGCGCTGGGGTCAGCAAATTCGTTGGAGTACGGTAGGTTTGGCAGTATTAGTCATGGGGTTAAATTTATTTCCTATAGGGGGGGTATTAGGTAATCGTATTGCTTCAATTCTTAGCCCTAATGCCAAACATTATGCTTACATGGGGTCAGAATATCCTCACGCTCAAGTTATTGAAGAAATTATCCAAACTGCGCCTTATATTAGATCCAATTTGGGTGTATTGCCTTCAACGTTAGAAGTCAATCAACACAGCTTAAATTATTTTGGCGCACTACGAAATTTTCAGGTTTACGGACGGCAAGTAGGGACGCGCCAACAGCAAATTGTCCAAGACGGGAGATCGCTCGATTGGTTTGTCACGAAAACAGGCGAACAAGGTTCGGTTCCAGATGCTCAAAGTGCTATGGTGCAGTACGTGGAACAGTCCCCTGATTTCAATTTACAAAAAACTTGGACTTTGCCCGACAGTAGCAGCTTAAAACTGTATCATCGCCGCGTACCGCAGGTAGAAGTCGGGAGTCGGGGAAGAAAGCTGGGGGAGCAACTACCAATTACCAACTACCAACTACCAACTACCAACATAAAACTATCAAGAGTCATAGTACCGTCAGTCGCACCTCTAGGAAAGCCGATTCCAGTGACTTATGAGTGGTCTGGAACGTGGGAGCAGTTGCAACCTGGTATCGTACTACTAACTTGGAAAAATCAGGATAGTGACAAACAAAGCGATCGCTGGATACACGATCGCGCGATCGGTATGGGTAATTTAATTCGCAGTTTGCCGACTCCCGTACGGGCGGGTTTTGAACGAGGGTCTATTGCCTTAACTGACGATCTTTTGCTAAACCCGCTCCTACTGACTCCCTACACTGTCACAGAACACCTAGCAATGATGCCTCCGACTGATATAGCGGCGGGAATTTACACTTTGGAGGCGACATATCTCAACCGCAATACAGGTGAAACTTATCCCATCACCGTACCACCAGTTACCTTAAAAATCGATCCTGCGGCTACAGCTACACCTGCACCGGAATTAGATTTAGTTACGCAAGAACGACTTTTAGCAGCAATCTTACCTCAAGGAATTAAGGCACTAGATCGTGTCTTTGCGGAAGTTGGACGGATTAATCAATACGACCCGATCCAAGATTATTTGATCCAGGCGCAACTGGCAATGGAATATAGGCTGAAACAGGAACCGCAAAATCTCAACTGGGCTTACGCTCTGACGTTAGCTCAAATATTACAGCAAAAAGTACAAGGTGCGATCGCGGCGCTGGAACGAGTGACGCAGCTAGACTCGCAAAATCCCTATGCCTATGCCTACCTTGCCTTTGTCCATTTATATAACTGGAATGGAGCCGCCGCCCAAGCTGCCCTCCAACCTGCTTTAGCGCTCAACTCCAACATTCCAGAATTACATGCCCTACATGGTATTGCTGCTCTGATGCAAGGCAATCTCATGCAAGCGTGGCAAGATTATTCTACTTTTAGGGAGCAGGGAGCAGAGTAAGAGCGTGGTGTGAGAGAAGTAGTCCTTAGCTCGACACCAAAACAGGGCGACAGCCTGCCAATACACCGTGCAAGTTGACGACTTTACCGATAACGGCGATCGCAGGGGCGCTAAAACCGGTAGTTTCTACTTGCGCCACAATTGTCTCTAATGTGCCGATCAATTCCTCTTGTTCCGGTCGGGTTCCCCAACGTACTAGAGCTACTGGTGTATCTGCACTTAACCCTGCCTCGCATAGCTGCTCGATAATATAAGGTAAATTGTGGACTCCCATATAAATTGCGATCGTCTCCGAACCTTGGGCTACAGCTGCCCAATTGACTTTGGGGCGATACTTTCCTGCTGCTTCGTGTCCTGTAACAAACGTGACTGAAGAACTATAATCTCGATGGGTTAATGGGATACCTGCATACGCTGGAGCTGCAATACCGGAAGTGATACCGGGCACGACTTCCACTGACACCCCAGCTGCTACCAAATCTTCCATCTCCTCGCCGCCACGCCCGAAGATAAATGGATCGCCCCCTTTTAATCGCACCACCACTGCATTATCTCGTGCCTTTTCGATCAATAACTGGGTCGTATCTTCCTGCACCAACGAATGCTTTCCCCGCCGCTTTCCTGCATTGATTTTTTCTGCCAATGGGTTAATCATGCCTAGAATTGCCGGACTTACGAGGGCATCGTAAACCACAACATCGGCACATTCCAACAATGCCTTACCTTTGAGTGTAAATAAACCAGGGTCGCCTGGACCCGCACCCACTAAGTAGACTTTACCCACAAACTCGTTCATTCTCTTCCTTGGCGTTTTGGCAGTTTATATGTCAATAAATCTACGTCTCGATCAGATCCCAAATCAGATCGGCTAATTCCTGAGTTGCCCCTAGTGGCTGCATCAGACAAAACTCGATCGCGGGAAATTGGTGTTGTAATTGTCCTACAGCTTCCGCGATCGCATCGGTAATACCTCCAGCAAACAAGAAATACGGTATGATCGCAATTCGTCGCCATCCTGCGAGCGCCAACTCTTGCACTCGCGCGTCTAAACTGGGAGCAACTGACCAATATGCCGTTCCAGCACTTAATTGTTGGGCGATCGCTTCTACAGGATGCTCAGAACCGGCGCGCCGACTTCCATGTGCGAGCAAGATTGTTTGCTCTGCTTGCGTCCGGTCTAGCTGCTGTTTCAATAGCCTTGCCAAGCCAGCATGAGAACCTAAATGAGGGCGTAATTCCAGCTTTACCTTGACTTTCAAGGCTTGTCGCGCCTGCTCCACTTCTGCTGGAATATCTTCCATGACATGGACTCCCGGCAAGAGAAACAGAGGCACGATCTGCACTTGCTGATATCCGCAAGACAAGGCGCGATCGCTAAACTCTGCAATCTGCTGGTGCAGTGGCTTCTGACTTAGCTCTAAACAAGCAGTACCTATTAGAGGGGTAAGGGATAAGGGGTAAGGGATAAGGGAATTTTTGATTGCTCCTAGTCTCCTAGTCTCCTTTGCCCCTCTGCCCCTCTGCCCCTCTGCTTCCCTGCTCCCAGCTCGTCCCTGCTCTCTGCTCCCTTGCAAAAGCCACGCCAAGCGTTCCATCGCCACTTGCGGGCGTGGATCTCGACTCCCGTGAGATATTAGTAGATAGGCGGAGCGCATCGATAATTGGGACTTTAACACTAGAGCGATTTCATCGTGTGATTTATCTAGCAAATGACTTTAAGATGAGATTTTCTGTATCAATTGCTGCTATTATTTCAGCTATGAACCGACCGCAATAGATTTTGATTTTTGCCTATTTCTGCCGCGATCGCCTTCTAACGAAACATACCTGCTTTTTGTGTCTTTACAATTCTACAAATATAGCATTTCTGCTTGAGTCTTAAGATTTATAATCAGAAAACACTTCTAGCCTGCTTGTCGTGGAATAAACGATCGATGACCGATGACTAATGGCAGTTATAATGAAAAGTCCGATCGCTCGTGAAGTCTTGCTATAAAAATAAGTTAGTAGATTTAACATCCACTAACTTATCTTGCATTGATTGAATTACCAAACTAGAAGTTACGAACCTGCGTTGTCTCTAACCTGGATTCCTAGCCTTTAGTCACTTCGTTCACTGGGTCGGCAATATAGCGGAATGTTGGTTCCGAGTTCCAAGGACCGCGTTCGTCCTGCGTACCGTTGGTAGACAGATTGTAGTAAATATCAACTGTTTCGTCAGGCTGAATATTACCAAAGAAAGGTTCGGTCAGCTTGCCCATAGAATCCAAAGCTTTCATGAACATCTGGGTATGGGAAATTTCCCGTGTTAGCAAATGCACTAAAGTATTCTTTGTCCCCTCATCAGTTGACAGCTTAATTAATTCTTCATAGGTTTGTCTTGCTCCAGCTTCCGCAGCAATGTTAGCCCGCAAGTCGCGCACGACATCGCCACCTTCATTGAGATAACTAGCCGTCCAAGCATTCCCCTGGCTATCTAAAAAGTGAGGTCCCATCCCACGCACGGCAAACAAAGTACTTTTATATGCATCGGTTTGGTCAACATTTTTAGTGTGAGCTTCAATCATTTTGCCCACCATTTCTAAGTGACCGAACTCTTCGATCGCAATATCTTGCAGCATATCGCGAATCCCTGCGTTTTCTACATGAAAAGACTGTACCCAATATTGTAGAGCCGCAGAAAGTTCACCTGTCGCACCACCAAATTGTTCTAGCAAAAGTTGAGCAAAGCGAGGATTTGGTTCTTTAATGTTAACAACGTGAATTGGTTCTTTTTTATGAAAAAACATGCAAATTCTCCTCTCTCAGTTTTTCACAATTAGCGATCGCTCTTCCTGAAAAAACTTGGTTCTCTCAGTCACGAAATCTCCTTGTCACAAAAAATTCATCACAGATGAGATTTGATTTAGTTTTTTGTAAAATCTGCGATCACCATGACCACAGGCTAAAAATTACTGGTGTTACATCCATCAAAACAAGTGTAAACCCAGCAACCACGCTGGCGGGTGCGTCTGAGGAAAGAGTTTTCTTAAATCGTAAGTTCTAAGTCGTAAGTCGTAAGTCGTATCCCATAACTAAAATCAAGGGATCGAAAGCTCGATTCTCGGCGATCGAAAGTTATGATTTTTCTCCAAATCTCATGAAGAAATGGCAGCCAAATAAATTTTCTGCTAAACAACTTGAAGTAAAAAATATGACTCAAAAATATCCATACCTGAAAAAATACGGATCTATAAAGTTCTGATGAGTGACGCATGACTAGCTAGAATTCATTTTGATTAACTACTGCTTCTGGGCAGAGTAGGTAAAAAAGTTTTGCATTGCACCGACCGTTTGAAACCGATATGACGGAATTACGCCACCAACGGCAAGATCGGTAGTATAGATGCTAAATAAAAGAAAGTTTTGGCGCTTGGTGTTATTAGCTACAATACGTTGGATGACAGGAGAACTAGAATCAACTAAGTCACTACAGTTTTGCTGCAAAGCCAGACCGAAGATGTTCGGCGCTTGCGGGCAAACTTCATCCTTGATGTAAGTTCCTAACCGTTCGCCAGCATAAATCTCGTAGGTAGAGCGATCGGGATTAGTCAATGCCATTACCACTCCCAGCCCGCCAAGAACTACTAATCCTATATAACTAATACTTGTCGATCGCTTCATGCTGCATATCTTATGTTACTTCTGACTCTGTTGCTGGACTGAATTGTAAGTTAGCTCGGTTCCAGTACCGATCGATATTGAGAAATAGCTGATAAGATAGTATACTGGTATATACAATGGCGAGCGTAGCCAAGTGGTTAAGGCAGAGGATTGTGGTTCCTCCACTCGTGGGTTCGAGTCCCATCGTTCGCCCTGATTGCAAATTTTGCCCTGATTGCAAATTTTGATTGAAAGCATCGATCTCGATCGTGCATAACTATACTTTATTCATAGAATTTACTCCCTGGAGTGCAAGGGTAACAGCTTCTATCAATTGCTCTGGTTCGATGGGCTTAGCAATATGCTTTTGAAAGCCTGCCGATAACGCTTTTTGCCGATCGCATTCTCCCGCGTAGGCAGTTAGCGCGATTGCTGGAATCTTGCCTCCTTGCCCTAGTGACAAAGCTTCAATTTGCTGCATCAGCATGTAACCATCCATACCAGGCATTCCAATATCGCTGATTAAGATATCTATCTGCGATGTAAACACTTCTAAAGCAGCAACAGCTGAGCTAACTGCGATGACAGTAGCCCCTGCCTCTTCCAACAAGAAAGTTACAAAATCTCGCGAATCAGCATCATCGTCTACGACTAAAACCTGCACGCCAGCGAGGGGAGCCGGTAGGGGAGATCGGCAGTACGCCGTTACAGCAGAGTCGAGAACCGGAAATTCTCTTGTAACTGCTACAGGCGTGGCAGTTTCCTCAGTTTTTCCTAGCAGGGGAATCTTTACAGTAAATGTAGAACCCCGTCCTTCACCAAGACTAGCTACCGCGACGTTACCACCATGCATTTCGACAATATTACGCACGATCGCCAATCCCAATCCCAACCCACCGAACTTTCTGGTTGTGGCACTGCTTTCCTGTCGAAAGTAATCGAATATGTAAGGAATAAAATCGGCACTAATCCCTTTTCCCGTGTCAGCGATCTGAATTTGGGCATAGTTAGTGCGTGGTGCGCCATCTAATTTTGAATTTTGAATTTTGAATTTTGAATTGGTAGTTGCTTCCTCTTCCACTCGTTGCAGCGAAATTTCTACCCGTCCTCCCTGAGGAGTGAACTTAATGGCGTTCGAAAGTAAATTCCACATCACTTGCTGCAAGCGTGTCGGATCGCCTTCGACTTCTCCTACATTCGCATCAAGCCGAGTTACCACCTGAATTGATTTTGCTTCAGCTGCTAGGCGGACAGTTTCTAATGCTGCTGTAATAACGGAAGCTAAATTGACTGGAGAGACATTCAAGCTTAATTTCCCTTGCAGAATCGAGGAGACATCTAGCAAATCGTCAATCAGTTGTACCTGGAGCCTAGCGTTGCGATCGATCGTGGCGATCGCGCTATCCATGCGAGTTCGATCGAATTTGCGGCTCATCAGCAAGTTGCACCAACCGAGAATCGGATTGAGTGGCGTGCGTAACTCGTGAGAAATGATGGCAAGAAAATTGTCCTTCATCCGGTTTGCTGTCTCAGCCTCAGCCCGTGCTGTTTGAGCGCGGACGAGTAATTCATCTTTTAATTTATTTGCTATTTCTAGTTCTGCCGTCCGCTCTGTGACTCGTTGTTCGAGTTGGGCGTTTAAAACCCGAATTTGCGATTCGGCGCGTTCTCGTTCGATAACTTGACTGCGTAATTCTTGGTTTGCTACTTCTAGCTGTGCGGGGCTGGGTAGAGCCAGTAGCTGCGGTACTAATGGCATTAGCTCTAGAGCCGTATAAAGAGAAATTAAAGCTGTGATAGCTTTAAGCGTGCCTGACAGCCAGTAGGTAGGATGCCATAAAGTCCAGATCTCTATTAAGTGAGTCGTGCCGCAAGCGATAATAAAAGCCCCAAATAGCCAAAAAATCCAGTTAAATGGCAAGTCTTTTCGCTTTTGGACGAAATAAACTAATGTAAATGGAATTGAATAATAGGCAAATGCGATACACGCATCAGATAAGATGTGCAGCCAAACTAACCCTGGTTGCCAAAGATAACAATGTCCGTGAGGGATAAATGAACTCGAACCAAAAAAATTGTGCCAAAACTCCTGCATAGAAAGCTTTATAGAAAGTTTTTCTTTTTATGGTATCAAGCTAAGGTTCGGCTTTGGCGATCGATATTTCTTTTTAAACAAGCAAAAATATATCCTTCCCCAAAGAGCCGTCAGGTACGACAGAGGAAGGACAATTGGTTAGATTATATTAAATTTTTGTTACTGTTACTTTACAGATACCGCATCTACATCGACTGTACTACCAGTGGTATCGGTGGCGTTAGCCGTGCTTTTACCTTTACGGGTTTTGTAGCCTTCGATCGCCATTTGGGAAACTTCTGATACCAATAGCGTCAATAAAAAGACATCATCCAATTGTCCAACAATCGGCAAGAAGTCGGGAGCAATGTCAAATGGCATGACGAAATACAATGCCGTACCGAGAATTATCCACCAACGGTATTTAGGATTGCGGAGAGTGTTACGATACCAGCCGTAAACAGATTGGATTGAAAAGTTCATTTATGTACCTCCAGCTCTCTTTTATCTTGACAAATAACTTAGCTTATAGAGGTGGGAAAAACCGTCGTTCAAAAGTTGGGAAGATACGATAAAGCGATCGCGATCTTTTCGCTCTCGCGATGGGTGACAAAACACGAGATTAACAGCTAAGACGCTTAAAATTAAATTGCTTATCAGTGGGCAGCAATCCGATCCAGTGGTATGCTGTGCCGAAAGAATCAAAGGAGGAATGGAACAACAGTGGATGTTATAGATATTTTCCGCAAAGGCGGACCCGCCATGTGGCCCCTTCTAGCACTGTCTATTTTAGCTTTGAGCGTGATCGTCGAGCGGCTGGGGTTTTGGTTTAAGATTTTTTCTCAAGAACGGGAAATTGTCGAGCGCGTTCTAGATGCAGCTCAACAAAATTGGCAAAGTGCTACGGAATTAGCCAGAAAGTTTTCCTATCAACCTGCGGGTAGGTTCTTATACGCACCGTTACGTTTGTCTACACCCGATCCGGAAGTATTTCGGCTGGCACTAGAGTCAACCGCAGAAGATGAAATTGCCTCCATGCGCCAAGGGGAGAAGATTTTAGAAGCAGCGATCGCGCTTTCGCCCCTGCTAGGATTGTTGGGAACAGTACTGGGACTGATTCAATCGTTGGGTTCGATTACTTTAGGACAAATCAGTTCGGCTTCTTCTGCTGGCGTGACCACAGGTATTGGTGAATCTTTGATCAGTACGGCAACAGGATTGATTGTGGCGATCGTTAGTTTGGTTTTTTATCGCTTATTTCAAGGATTTGCTGTAAACCAAATTAAAGTATTTCGCCGTGCAGGTAGCGAATTAGAATTACTATACCGTCAGTATTGGGTTAACCTGCAAGACTCTCCGACTGCTCCTCCTACTTCTGCAATGACAACACCAGAAGTTATCCCTGGACGCGGTTCCGATCGGCGTTTTAGCTTCGACTTAGGCAATAGAAGGGCTGTTAATCCCGAACCACCAGTAAATCCGCAAACAAACATAAATCCTGGTTACAGCGTTCCGCCTCAATCTCCCAGTCAGCGAGAAGATTCTGCTGCACCAGAAGTATAGGAAGTCAAAAGTGAAAAGTCAAAAGTCAAAAGCAAGAGTAATTCGTGTCGTAATTTTCTGCTGTTAAAGCTAGCAATCTCATGAAAATCAACCTTCATTCACCAATTGAAGAAGTTCAAGTTCAAATTATTCCTCTAATTGATGTCATTTTTTGCATTTTGACGTTTTTCCTCTTAGCAGCACTGCAATTCACGCGCCAGCAGGCGATTGAAATTCAGTTACCCAAGGCGAGTACTGGTACAGCGCCAATGTTCCAATCGCGGTTGATTGTCACTCTCAAAGACGGACAGCTTTATGTCGAGAAAGAGCCAGTACAGATAGATAAGCTAACCCAAACGCTCAAAGCTTACACTCAAGCTAATCCCCTCGGCACAATTATTTTAAATGCTTCGCGATCGTCGAGCTACAACGATGTGATTCAGCTATTAGATATCATGCGGCAAATTGGAGGCGATCGCGTTGCTTTAGCTACGACTCCTGGCTCTCCCGATTTACCTTCTGGTTCTAATCTATCATCGCCAGATCTTACGCCCTTGGCTCCGATTAATCCTAACGCCGATCCCCGCCTGAATTCTACTGCGCCGATTGCACCCCAGTCGCCATAAACTCCAAGCAGTACAAATACAATTTCCCAACATGACAACGAAGGAGATAGAAAAGCAGTGGGATACAGCTTGTTTTCTGTCAATTTATAGATGAATTCTAGTAGTTCGATTCGCTAGCCTACTTCTATAAGAGAGTTATTCTCAATCTAAAACTCAAGGAGTTGTAGGTATGTTAATCGACTTATTAATTGCTTGGTTAGTAAGTGCTTCCAGCCTTTTGATTGTCAGCAAACTTCCAGTTGGCGTGGAAGTAGACAGCCCTGCTAAAGCATATCTTTCGGCAGCTGTACTAGGTGTAGTCGCTGCTGTTGTTAATCCAATTTTAAGAGCGCTATTTTTTATCCCTAATTTGCTCACATTCGGTTTATTATCGGGATTTGTCACCTTTGCTATTTCGGCGATCGCCCTTGGGATTGCAGCTTCTGTAGTCCAAGGTTTTCGCCTCCGAGCCGGAATTTGGAGCGTTCTACTGGGGGCGCTGGCGCTTTCCGTTGTCAGCCATCTAATTTATGCCTTTGTAGCTCCAGCTTATTAGAATTGACCTTGTTTGCTATTTGATTTGTATGGGCGCACGTTCGTGCGCCCATACAGACGTTTGTACTACATGACTAGGAACCAGACGGAGTTTTATCCTGGGACGAGCCAGAAGCAGAACCGCTATCACCGTTGCTGGTAGCAACACCAGCTTCTTTTTCTTGCAAGCGTTGTTGGCGCTTTCGGCGATCGGCTGAGAGGATATCTGCCATTGTAATCAGCGCTTGCTCGATTTTATCGAGGTTAGAGCGGTATAGCTCTAAATCTTTGTTCAGCTTATCTTCCGGTACGTGCAAAGCGGTTGCTACTTGCTTGAGCGCTTCCACTCGCTGCTTCTCATCTTTGACAAGTTCCGCATCTGCTAGTTCTAACAGGGTAAAGACACCAATCGCAAATAGGCGACTGTATTTGAACTTGGAGTTCTGGGCGATCGCCTGCATTTGTGCTTGTAAATCTTCTGCACCTGGCAGGGAAGCCTTACCTTCGATCCAGTCAAATAGTTGTTGCGTCGATACGTTTTGAAGGAGTTGACGCAGGCGATCGGCATCTTGGCGATATCTCTGGGGATTATCTTCGATAGACTGACACAGCGCCTCAAAGATCGGTTCTTTATCCCGTTCTGGCTGGTAGCCCTGCATAAACCGCTCAAATGCCGTAACGACACCTAGAGCGTAGATGGGGTCATAGCGAAAATCAGCATTGACTGAGAGTAAATGCATTTCTACCATTAGTTCTTCTACCACCCGCCGATAGATCGTGTTAATCGGACGGGTGTGTTGATTGTAGAAATTTCGCTTGGTATCGGAGACAGTACGCAGGTTATTCACAATTAAACATAGCGGGAAGACTTATTAAATTATTGTCTCGCTTTAACGTAACTTTTGCCAAGGTCAAGTCGAGCGGTCTCAAGGATTTACTATGAGAAATGGGAGTCGGGAGTCGGGAGTCGGGAGTCGGGGGGACAAGGGAGACAAGGGAGCAATTCTAATCAATAGTCACTGATAACTGATAATGCGATCGCGAACTGCACGTCCTGAAGATATTGATTTTGTTCTGGCTCAGGAAACTAGATCGGAATTTCAAAACTTTATTTTTTCCTCTAGTCGAGAACAACACCAGCAATATCTAGATTCACAAGATTACCTATATTTCATCTTCCTAAATGATGAAATTGAAGCTGCGATTGGGTATGCAATTTTATCTGGGCTTACATCACCTCATGGCAATATTTGTTTAGTCCGCATCGTTATGGCAAAACCAGGGCAAGGCTATGGTAAGCAGGCACTACGTTTGCTGTTAGATTGGGTTTTTAAGGAATACAAAGCTCATCGGTTCTGGTTAGATGTATTTGAGGATAACCAGCGCGCTAGACACGTATATCAATCGGTAGGTTTTCGCGAGGAAGGATTGCTAAGAGAAGTCGTGAAGCAGCAAGATAAGTATGCCTCTCAAGTTGTTATGTCGATTTTGGAGCAGGAATACTTTAATTGTGAGGAGAGAGGAGCGAGGGGCGAGGAGTGAGTCTAGTCTCAAATCCTCGATATCTCGTTTGTTTTCAATAGTTTTGAATTTTTTCGATCGGTTATGACACCAGAACTAATTGCCCTCGCCGATTATATGGCAGGTGAATTTGAGAATAAAGCCCAGGCGATCGCCGATCCTGCTTGGTACGTCCACTTACGGCTGTGGCAAAAACCCGTCCCCCTATTTCAAGAAGACAGCATTACCCTATTTGCCGAACAAGCCAATGCTTTATATTTAGATAACCCTTATCGCCCGCGATTGATGCGAATGCAAGCGCGTGAGGATGGAAAAATCCAAGTACAGTACTACATACCTAAAGATCTCGCCGCCGTGCGGGGTGCTGGGGCAAATCCTGCAAGATTGCAACAATTTACTGCTGACGATTTTGAGTTATTACCTGGTTGTTTATTAACTGTAACTTGGCAACAACTAGGTTCCAATAGTTACCACTTCAAAGCTGCAATCCCACCAGATATGAAGTGCTGTTTCACCTATCAAGGCAATACTCAACAAGTCAATCTTGGTTTTGAAGCCACGGCTGAAGAGTTTTTGAGTTACGACAAAGGCATAGATATGAATACAGGTGCGGCTAAGTGGGGCGCGATTATGGGTGCATATCGTTTCAAGAAACTGTAATATACTGGCATTGGAATACTAGCTTTCTGTTAATTTACTATTGCCCACTTCATCAAAATTAATAAATTCTTGAATTTCAACTAAATATTCTCCTACATGCTGACCTAAATTCAGCCCAGCTTCAATATCACACCCCGACTCATCCTCAAGCTGAATTGCCCAATCTAACCACTCGTCACTCAATTTGAGTTTCGTCATATTTCCCCTTTTCTCCTTCAAATAGTCTAGATACAAAATGTTAGCAATTCGACCATATCACTTAAATGACTTGGAAGAAGTAGTTCAGCTTTGGTATCGAACTTGGCATCATACTTTTCCTTCTCTTTAACACCCACAACCATATTCTCAATGGAAGACTCGTTTCCAAGAAGACCTTGCTGTAAGAGGCAATATTTGGATTGCAGAAGTAGATAATTATATTGTGGGTTTCATAGTAATTTTCATAAAAGAGCAATACCTAGATCAACTTTTTGTTGATGTAGTGGATCAGAATCAAGGTGTAGGTTCAGCCTTAATTAGTAAAGCTAAAGCTATTTGTAAGCAAGGATTATCGCTTCACACATTGCAACAAAATACTAAAGCTTGTACCTTTTACAAAAAGCATGGATTTCAAGAGGGAAAAGTATCAATAAACAAAGTCAACGGTCAGCCTAATATTGAATTATATTGGTTACCTTAAAGTTGTAGAGACGTTACATGTAACGTCTCTACAAGGGATATTGACTTAAGCTTTCCAATTCGCCCAATCTTGGGGTTTAAGAAATGTTTCGTACAATTCGGCTTCAGGAGTGTGGGGTTCTGGCGTGTAACCGTATTCCCAGCGTACCAAGGGGGGGAGAGACATCAAAATTGATTCCGTGCGTCCGTTGGTCTGTAACCCGAAAATTGTGCCTCGGTCGTAGACTAAGTTAAATTCTACGTAACGTCCGCGACGATAGAGTTGGAAATTGCGTTCGCGATCGCCATATTCTGTATTCTTACGGCGATCGACAATGGGTAAGTAGGATGGTAAAAACGCCTCGCCGCAGTCGCACACGAAAGCAAAAATTTCTTCCCAGCTACGACAGGGTTGATTACCCAGTTGGTTGCTATAAACAGCCGCCGGACTATCAGAATGGGGTCCGCGATACAGTTGTCCCTCCCTACCATCTTGGTAGTCAAAAAAGATGCCGCCGACACCGCGAGTTTCTTGACGGTGTTTCAAATAGAAATACTCGTCACACCAGCGCTTAAAGACTGGGTAGTATTCTGGATGATGGTTATCGCAAGCTTGCTTCAGTGTTTTGTGGAAATGGGCTGCGTCTTCAGCAAATGGGTAATAGGGGGTTAAATCTATCCCACCACCAAACCACCAGACGGGACCAGCCTCAAAATAGCGATAATTCAGGTGAACTGTTGGTATGTAAGGGTTACGTGGATGTAACACCATTGAAGTACCCGTGGCGTAAAATTTATGTCCTGCTGCCTCTGGGCGTTGGGTTAAAATCGACGGCGGTAAATGAGAACCCCATACCTCGGAGAAATTGACTCCTCCTTGTTCTAATACATTACCTTCACGCATCACGCGCGATCGCCCGCCGCCGCCTTCTTCCCGTTCCCACTCGTCTTGCTGAAATTTACCCGCACCATCCGCTGATTCGAGAGCTTGACAAATCTTATCCTGTAACTGTTTCATCCACTGGCTGACTCGTTCTTTCGCGTCAGTTGGGGGTAGAGGTTGAGAGGAAGTTGGTTGGGCTGTAGAAGCAGTCGTCATGTTCTCAATAAAATTCTGTTAAATTTTTATTTTGTGGCAAGGAACATCTACAATTTTGTGTAAGTCTGAAAGCTTTGAGAAGCGAAAGCAGTACTTAACTGGCAAAACTTAAAAATGCTTTACATTACTCAGTCACAATCGAGTCATATTTCAAACTGCGATCGCATCAATTGCAAATGACTTAACATCATCCGTTGAGTCAATACAGATAATAGACCACTGAACATATTGTCCCTCAAATTAACACCCCATAATACAGCGAAGCGAAAATTTTCAGTGAAATACTAAACTCTAATTGAGTATTCTAGAGAAAGTTTGCCCAAAATAATCATCATCAATACTTGCCTTGGTTGCCGCCGAAGTCAGAATGCCTGCTAAGCTCAACAGGCAAAAGGAGGAATCAGAAAATGCGACGCTACATATCAAAATTAATTCAGCGCAAGGGTCGTCGCGTTCAGTGTTCTTTAGTACGTACTTACAGACAAATTAGTTCGGCTTCGGTAGATGAATTATGGCAAAAAGTAGTTGACTTAGCAGACGTTTCATGGCATCCGTTACTGACTAAAACTAACGTACCCTACGGCTTAGTTCCGAAGCCGGGTTTAATCTTTGAAGCCGTCACCCGGATGGGACCCTTCCCAATTCGGATCTTTGTTGAAAGTGTATGCCCTAGAGAATTATTGCGCGTGCGCGTGCTTGCTATCCCAGGAGTGGAAGAACACATTACCTACAAAGTCGAATCTACCGTTTGTGGTACGTGCGTCTCTTATTCCGTGACTCTAGATGGCTGGCTATCTCCGCTAATTTGGTCTTTGACTCGTCACCGCGCCGAACAAGTTGCAGCAGCTTTAGCCAAAGCTGCCGAACAAGCTGCTAACTCAGCCCTATCAGGAAAGCCAAAACCTTTTAAGAACAGCTGTTTTGATTTTTGAAAGAGGAATGGGTAATAGCTGAGGAGTCACGAGCGTTTAAGACGCAAACACTGTCAGAGCGAGACATTGCCAAGAATTGCCACAAATGCAGGGCGAACTCAACCTTCGGCAGTTGGTTTCGCCGCAGCCATTATTTGTAGAAAAGCACCAAATTGGTGCTTTTCTACGATATGGGTTCGACTTCATTCTCCCGTAGATGTGCTTTGAATTTTTTACTAAACTGCACGTAAACAGGTAAGTTGGCACTTACAGGTCTGCCATGCCACTCATTTACAATACCCAGCACATCTCCTTCCAAACCTTTAATGTCAAAGGGTTGGTTGCGGTGTTCTGGGTGATGGTATACGATAACGGATTCTTTAACACGAACGCGATCGCCAACTTTCATAACCTTTGAACCTAGTGTTTCCTCTCCACAGACTTGCACCACTGCTCGTCCTCTGTATCAGCGCTTACTTGTCACAATCTTTTATCTTTGCATAAGATCGTCCCCTAAATTTCAGTTGTCAGTTATCAGTTATCAGGGAGTCGGTAGGGGCGGGTTTGGAAACCTGCCCGTACGGGAGTCGGGAGAATGACCTACGACTTACAACTTCTAAGTGACGATGAGGGGTAGAAAAGAGTAAAACTTAAGATAGACAGCGCAAAATGTAAAAATGTCAATTAATCTTGTCTGGCTGTGGTTGCTTCTCGGCATCGCTCTGTGTGCGATCGAACTCGTGCTACCTACAGCCTTTGTAAGCTTCGCAATGGGAGTTAGTGCCGTTGTCGTTGCCATAGCAGTGCCAATTTTGCCTCATCTAGGCTTGCAAGTCCTGGTATGGCTTGTCTTATCCACAGCTTGTGTCTTGCTGTCGCGACGCTTAATATCAGTGCCTCAGCGACACTCTAAAATTCGAGATGCTACAGTAGCGGAGACTTTAACCGAAATTACTGCGGGTAAAGAGGGACGGGTGTTATATGAAGGGAATTCTTGGCGGGCAAAATGTGCTGACGAAAAGCTCAGCATACTTCCACAACAAAAAGTTTATGTTGTCGATCGAGAGGGAACTACGCTAATCGTGATGCCAGAAAATTTATTAAGAGGATAGAGAAAATTGAGAATCGATCGCTCCCCTGCTCGTGCGCTCCCTAATAACTGATAACTAATAACTGATGTTATGGAACAATTATTTTTACTTATAGTACTAGCGTTGGGTGGTGGTTCCACCCTAGCTAGCTCCGTCAAAATCATCAATCAAGGCAATGAAGCTTTGGTCGAGAGATTTGGTAGTTACCATAAAAAACTGCAACCAGGGCTAAATATTGTCGTTCCCGTTCTCGATCGCATTGTCTTTCGCGAAACAATTCGTGAAAAAGTTTTAGATATTCCACCGCAAAAATGCATCACCCGCGACAACGTAGGCATTGAAGTCGATGCCGTGGTTTACTGGCGGATTGTCGATATGGAAAAAGCTTGGTACAAGGTAGAAAATCTCCAATCGGCAATGGTGAATTTGGTACTGACACAAATTCGGGCGGAAATGGGACAACTGGAGTTGGATCAAACCTTTACTGCGCGAACGCAAATCAACGAAATTTTGCTCCAGGATTTAGATATTGCTACCGATCCTTGGGGCGTAAAAGTAACGCGAGTGGAATTGCGCGATATTATTCCTTCCAAGGCAGTACAAGAGTCGATGGAACTGCAAATGGCAGCAGAACGCCGCAAACGGGCATCGATTTTGACTTCTGAAGGCGATCGCGAATCGGCAGTTAACAGTGCCAAAGGAAAAGCGGAAGCGCAGGTACTCGAAGCTGAAGCCCAACAAAAAGCCACAATTCTGCAAGCCGAGGCGCAACAGAAGACGATTATCATGCAGGCGCAAGCCGAACGCCAACAACAAGTTTTGCAGGCACAAGCTACCTCGGAAGCACTGCAAATTATTGCCAAAATTCTGCAAACAGAACCGCACGCTGCCGAAGCTTTACAATTCTTAATCGCCCAACATTATCTAGACATGGGCAAGCAAATCGGCAGCAGCGACAGCAGCAAAGTTATGTTCATGGACCCCCGCAGCATTCCTGGGACGATCGAGGGTATGCGTTCTATGATCTCGGATGGGAGTAGGGAGTGAGACTTTGTAGAGACGTTACGTGTAACGTCTCTACAAATTGACCTGACACTGGTTGCACAAGCCGAAAAACTCTAGGGTGTGGTAGAAAATTTTGAATTTGTGCGATTTATTCAGCTGGGTTTCTAATTCGTGGACGGGACATTGATGGATCGGAATTGATTTGCCACATTGCAGGCATGTTAGGTGATGTTTATCTTGCTGAACGCAACTGTAGAGGGATTCGCCAGAAGCTAGCGTTCTAACCTGCACGACTCCTTCGAGTTTCAATGCTTCTAAGGCACGGTAAACTGTAGCTAGACCGATGCTTTGATTGCGATTGCGAAGTTCTACGTAAATATCTTGGGCGGATATTGCTTTATTGGAGTTTTTTAGTAAATGCAAGATTCGTTCTTGACTGCGAGTACGTTCAGCTTTCTCGGCTTTCATAGACAGTATCTGAGTTTGATGACTGAAGCGGCGATCGCACTTCCCTTGCTTTCTAAACTAGCTCAAAGCGAATACTGTTTATTCCGTCAAGCTGTCTCCAGAAGGAGTTATTATAGCCTTTGTGGGATTGGGAATCAAGTCAAGTGTTACGAAAGTATTTAGCTCGTATCTATGTCACCCTACGACCCTCTGTCCTCGACCCAGCAGGAACAGCCGTCCAGTCTGGTTTGAGTCATATGGGTTATGACAACGTGGAACACGTCAGAATTGGCAAGTATATCGAGTTGCAACTGACGGCAGTAGATGAAAAAACAGCCACAGAACAGCTGAATCGGATGTGCGATCGCCTCCTGGCTAATCCGACAATTGAAAATTATCGCTTCGATTTGAAAGAAGTTGCTGTAGAGATGGGAGCATCGACGTGAAGTTTGGGATTGTAGTTTTTCCTGGCTCGAATTGCGATCGCGATGTTGCCTACGTGACTCGCGACATCCTGAAGCAGCCAACACGCATGGTTTGGCACGAAGACACCGATTTAACAGATCTCGATGTTGTCGTCGTGCCTGGAGGTTTCAGCTACGGTGATTATCTGCGTTGTGGAGCGATCGCCAGGTTTTCTCCCGTGATGCAGCAAGTGGTCGATCGCGCCCAACAAGGTAAATTCGTGTTGGGAATTTGCAATGGATTTCAGATTTTGACTGAAGCGGGTTTGTTACCTGGTGCTTTAGTCCGAAATCGCGATTTACATTTCATCTGCGATCGCGTGGAATTAAAAGTAGAGCGTACCGATTTACCCTGGACGCAAGCCTACTCAGAAGGGGAAGTTATAAATATCCCGATTGCGCACGGAGAAGGTCGATTTTATGCAGATAAACAGACTTTAGCGGAAATTGAGGCAAATAATCAAGTTCTATTTCGTTATGTAGGCGACAATCCTAACGGCTCTGCTAATAACATTGCTGGAATTTGTAACCGTCAGGGTAACGTCTTAGGCATGATGCCCCATCCCGAACGTGCTTCCGACCCAATTTTAGGTGGTACGGATGGTTTGAAATTGTTTCAGGGATTGTTGGAACGAGTAGCTGCGATCGCATAATTCAATCCAAATACTTCAACTGAACCTGCACGCTTGTATTTGGACCAGCAATTAAAACAGCTGCATCATTAAACTTGGGTGCGGCTGTACGAATTTCTGGATTTCTCGAAAATCCATATCCCTCAATTGGCATTCCTATATCGTTACGGTTGAGCGTACCATCTCCATTAGTATCGTGAATAATGGCAACAGCGTAATTTCCAGCTTTGAGATTCCTAAAATTGACTATTAGGGGAACAGAAGTAATCTTATTACACTGACGCTGTACAACATTTTTTCTATTATTAGGAAAACCTTGACTGCTAGCAAACAAACTGACGCAAGCTTGTCCTTCACGATTTCTAAAACCATTGATTTCTACAGTTAAATTACCAGATAAGCTATTATTAGCATCTGCTCTACTATGAGAAATATCAAGCGAAATTCCAAGAACTGACAATAACAGACAAGCCTTCAGTATTTGAGTTTTCTGATAAAATTTTATCTTCATCGGGGCTGGGCTACATTTAATATTTTTCATAAATATTGATATAATTTATGAGATTGCAGAAAATAATATTTAAGCTAACAGAGCTAAGCTTAAAATATATGATAGGCGAACTCTCCACAACTGTACCCGATTATAGTGAGATACTTTCAAAAGTAGCGATCGCTGCTCGACAGAAAACTAGCGATGCCGAAGGCGGTTTGCTTCGCAACCATCGTCCTGCTGCTAAACTAGTTGTTAGCGCCCTATTACAAGCTGAAAGAGCAGCCAAACAGCAACGCCTAATATACCCCCTCGAATCTCTACTGGGTGACTGGCGGCTTTACTTTACAGCACCACGTAACGCCAAATTACAGAATGGTGTGGTTCAAGGAAATGGCTTTTACATTCCTCAAATTGTTCCAGCACAGATTTCCTTTCATTTAAGGGAACGACTAGAAATTGGCAATCAAATTCAATTCGGTTCGTTACTATTCAAACTTACTGGTCCAGCGCGGTATTTAGGTAAGAAAAATTTACTTGCTTTTGACTTCACCCAAATGCAACTACGTCTATTTAATCGTACAGTTTATCAGGGCAAGTTTAATAGTGGTAAAAGATCGGGAAATTTTGAAGAACAACCAATTGGCAAGTTACCCTTTTTTGCTTTTTTCTTAATTACTGAAGATTATATCGTGGCTCGCGGTCGTGGTGGTGGATTAGCAATTTGGGTTAAACAAGTCGCATAATATTAATAGCAATTTACGAAATAATTGGTCTATGATCTAGTACAAATCCTGGTAAAATATCCTTTCCTGACAAAGTTGTAGGATTTTCTAGTATTTCTACATCCCGATTAGGACGATAAATTTCCACTCGCTGAGTTTTCCGAAGAATTAACCAACCCAGCCTAGTACCATTGTCGATGTACTCTTGCATTTTTGCTTGAGTTTCTTCTAAAGAATCACTAGTGGGACTTTAAAACTTTCTAAGCCCAAATATAGCCGAACTTAGCTCTGTGAGAGGCAAATACATCAACATGCTCATTAAAGCCAGCGGACCAAACGAAACTCGACTGCGGTGCGGAATGCCTCCAATGCTTCGGCAAAGGTTTGTAAGGGTTTGGTTGCCCAACGTCTGCGGAATCCGCCGGTCAACTGATGCCAAAGGATGAAGGTGTAAGCGATGAACACTAAAACCCAATGACGCTTCATACTCAGAGCATCCCGAACTTGATACTCACTCAAACCCAACCAGCCCTTGGCTTCTCGATAGAAGACCTCCACCCAGTTGCGAGCAGAATATGTTTGAGCTACCCAAGCCGCACTGACTTGGTTGTCAGAGGCATTGGTGAGAAAGTAATCCACCTCCGTCGCTTGCTCGAAACTAGAGGCATTGAGTTGAATCGCCAGCCAGCGAGTGCCTTCGAGCTTCGGAACGTGAACTGGTAACAGCGCCACCCAAACTGTCCGGGGCTGCTCCAGATTGAGTTGCACAGGTGTGAAACTGCTCCACTGCCAAGGTTTGAGCAATAGCTTCTAATCCCTGCTTACGAGCAGACTCATCACCTGATGTTTGAGCAGTAACTTGGCGGTTTTGGCGATTGCTGCCACGTAAGTTAGGTTTCTCGACTCCAACTGCTTGAGAAAAGGCGTGTTATTACCGTAGCCTGCATCAATTACAGTCACACCCGGTCGATAACCGCGCTTCAAGCATTGGTCAACCAAGTCTAGAGCCAGGTCAGGTTTTTCTGGAAGTTGGGGTCTGCCTTGCCTTGCTCGAATAAACTTGCGTGTTGATAGAGTGCAACATCTAACGGCAGACGTCGCACTCCATCATACAAGTAGGTAGTCAGCAGCACAATACCATTGTCAGTCTTGCCAATCTCCCCAATGTACTGCCGTCCTACCCCATCAGTAGCCGCACCACTTTTGCGATGTCCCGAATCATCTACAATCAATGTGAAACCTTGACTCGGGGTCGTCTGGCGACACTGGTGCATCACCTCCAACCGCCGATTATTTAGCTTGACTTCATCCCAAGGGGCATTGTTGAGAAAATGTCTGAGGCTGTTGTAGGAGCCATCTACTGTATTTGTGACCAGTTGGCTCAGGTTTTGCGCTGACTCTCACCCAGCAGTCCCCCCTAGATAAACACGAAATTCTCTGCTGCCGCTGCTTCTGACGCGAAAATACATCATCAAACCGACGACACCAGTTCTCAAAGCACTGCGGCATCGCTGCTGGTACTTGATCTTTCACCTTACGTTGCTCCTGTCGAGACTGACGTAAAACGCAACTCCTACCCGCATTCTAGCTCAATTTGCTCCATCTTTCTTACAAAGTCCCACTAGGAGAAAGTAACTCAACTACAAAATCGGGACATAGAGGCACAAATTTCTCTCGTTGTTCGGTGGTTAAAGCCTCCCAGCGTTCTAGTTTTACCCAGGCAGCATCAGGAGAGCGATTAGCTCCATTCGGGAGTTTAAAACCAGTGGAAGAGTCAAAACCTTTACCTAAATTACTCTGTTTGTTCCAAATTCCCAACTGTACGGTAATTTCAAAGTTACGGTTGCCTGTTTCTCCCCAGTTGGCGGCATAATCAAAATTTCTCCGTTAGCTGTGCGTTCAAATTGTAAATCGCGGTTGTGCTGACATAATTGAAAAAATTGCTCGTCTGTCAGCTCCATGTGTAACTTGAGGGGAGAAGGTAAAGTCAGTGCAGCCTCATTCATAAACTGCTCCTAAAACTAGGATATTCTTTAACTTAAGTATAAGCAAGAATAGTTCGCTTTTTAATAAATATAAATGAATACTGAATTACGAATTAGCTTTACCAGGATAAATTTGCTTGGAATCTTTGGGAATATAAATTAAACCAAGGTCTTGTAGGCGATGTGTCAAATTAGAAATTGTGACCCCAAGCTCATCTTTCATCGCATAAAGATGTTTCCATTTAGTTAAATCGCGTCCCCGTTTTACGTCTTCTATCTTAAATTGAGGCATTAACAAGCAACTAGCAAAATACTGTGCTTGCTTTTCAATTCCTTGCTGCGCGTTAACACTACGGCAGAGAAAAGGCTCAACAGCGGTTTCCACACCAGAATCTTGCAGTTCTACAAATTTAGAAATTGCATTTTTGTCAATGTGAAGTTCCCAATGTCCAATTTCGTGAGCAATTGAAGATTCTTCAAATCCTTTAGGCAAATTTAGACTACTTTCATTCATTATAATTTTACGTTCTGTAGGTAAAATCATAGCCGCGCTCGCACCTTGCTCATCTGGTGCTATTTCCCCACAATCCATGTCTAAACCAAGAGATTCAGCTAAGTGTCCTGCATCGAGTGGAAATTTTAAAGGACGTTTACGCTTTGCTTGCACGCGCTGAAGTACATCCAATGCTCGATGCTCGATTTCCTTTTTGGACATGGACTGATAGGGTTTAATAACCTTCAATTTGATTTCTCCTAATCTCGGTTGGTTGTATCTCTCAATAATTTCTGAGCAAATTCAGGTTCGTCTCGCATTCGGCGTAACAAGACAGGCATTTGTTTGTACTTTCTAACCAGTTCTTCAAAAACTTTTGTATCATCTGGTGTAATGCGACCAGCTAGATGTCTCAGTTCTGCTTCTGGTAAGTCCAAATGCAAAGATAGTTTATGAATCACATCTTCGCTGGGGGGATAGCCAGCATGGTCGTTCTCCAGTTTCGATAAGTAAGTGTAATCTACCCCAATTAACTTGGCTAACTCGCGCTGACTAAACTCTCTTGCCTTACGAGCTTGACGAATAACTTTACCAAAACTTTGACTCATTTTTTTCTTCCCTTACATATATACCTTGACAAAGTTGATTAAAATGGTCAATATGGTCATATCAATCAATCTTCTTCAGTATACAGTATTTCAGATATATAAAAGCGTGTCTCTTATTCATGGCAATATGAGGAATTAAACTATGCCAAAAACTTGGGAATTTGCGAGTTATAATTTGCTATCTCTGTTCTCGCCAGCAGTCGGTTTAGAGCATCTACACTGCGATATGAAAAGGGGTTTTACTAAAGCAAGAAAGCGGGAACTGCAAGTTGCAGAACTATTACAAAAAGATAATATACATCAGCGAATTGGGATTTTGGCACAAAGAGGAATTTATGAGTTTTATCAAACCTCTTTAATCGCAGACGGAAAAGATGCGATCGCTCAAATAGCAGAAGTTTTGCATCTGAGTCAAGAAGTAGATGTAGTTCAGACAAAAGTTATTCAAATTCTAGAAAATTATCAGAGCAATCAGTTTCTAGCTGATAAGAAAATTATTAAACTCAGTCGAGGCGACGAAGGGTTTCCAGAACCGATTTTAATCCAGCAAGGTAATAACACATTTAACCTATATGCTGCGATGGACTGCGTTTTGCAAGAAGAAGATGGAGTATTACATATAATAGACTTTAAAACTGGAAAATCTGACTTCGATCGCCGACAAGCATATATTTATTTACTAGCCGCTAGCTATATCTACCCGCAACAAAAAGCTGTCGCTTCATTTTATAACTTGGAAACTTGCCAACAGTCAGAGCGAATTACTGCGTCATCTAGCATACTCAAATCATTTCAAATAGAACTATCTTTGCTCTCTCAACGACATCAAAAAGATTTGTATCGCTATCGTCGAAATTTTGATGATTTCAATCGAATTTTTCCACCTAATCCAGGCGTAAGTTGCCGCTATTGTGCTTTTAACTCTATGTGTAAATTTGCCATAACTGAGGCAGTTGCATGAATAATGTTGTTCGAGAATCTCTTCAAGTTGCTTCAGCTCCAACTTTTCTAAGTGAAGTTTCACTTCTAGATATTACTTCAAAAAAATTTATTTGTTTTCGATTAACTCCAGAAATCGACCGAAAAATTGGTAATAGCTTTAGTTGGCGATTCAGTCAAAAGTTTCCTGATGCAGTTGTTATTTGGGACAACAAATTTTTCTGGGTTTTAGCCAAACCCAATCGACAAATGCCAAGTCAAGAACAGTGGCGAGAGAAACTGTTAGAAATTTGTGAAGAGTTAAAAAAAGATATTGGCGATCGCACTTATGCAATACAATGGGTAAGCCAGCCACAGATTACACCTGAGATTCTTTCACAGTTAGCAGTGAGAGTGTTAAAAATAAATTGTCGTTTTTCATCTCCATCTGTAGTATCAGTAAATCAAGTAGAAGTCAAACGAGAAATTGATTTTTGGGCAGAAACTATTGAAATTCAAGCGCGGCTTCAGCCAGCTTTAACGATTACCATTCGTAGTAGTTTCGATTATCAAAAGAATCTAGAAGAATTTTACAATGATCATCCCTATCGGCAGAATCCAGAGCAACTATTAATTGGCTTAAAAGTACGAGATATCGAACGTAATAGCTTTGCTACAATAACTGGTATTGTAGGTACTATCGCCGAACACCAAGAAAAGCTACTGGAAAATGCAACTGGCGCAATTAGTAAACAAGCATTGATAGAAGCACCAGAAGAACAGCCAGTCGTTGCCGTACAATTTGGTAAAAATCAACAACCTTTTTACTATGCAATGGCAGCTTTACGTCCTTGTATAACAGCGGAAACTGCTAAGAAATTCGATGTAGATTATGGAAAGTTACTGTCCGCAACTAAAATTCCTTATGTAGAGCGAAAAGAACTTTTAGCCTTGTACAAGCAAGAAGCTGGACAAACTTTAGCTACTTATGGATTTCGACTGAATATTAGTATAAATAGCCGTAGGTATCCTGAGTTATTCTTTTCTCCGTCAGTTAAACTATCAGAAACAAAACTGGTATTTGGAAAAAATCAGATTGGCGTTCAAGGTCAAATTTTATCTGGTTTATCTAAAGGTGGCGTGTATCGCCGTCATGAAGATTTTAACGATTTGTCAAGACCAATTCGGATTGCTGCATTAAAACTTTGCGATTATCCAGCAAATTCTTTTCTTCAAGAAACGCGACAGAGACTCAAACGTTACGGCTTTGAAACTCTTCTTCCTGTTGAAAATAAAAAGGCATTATTGGTAGATAATTTACCTGGAGTTGAAGCGAGAGCCAAAGCTGAAGAAGCTGTTGATGAATTGATGGTAAATCATCCCGATATAGTTTTGACATTTTTACCAACCAGCGATCGCCACAGCGATAATACAGAAGGAGGTAGCCTGTATTCTTGGATTTACTCGCGCTTGCTCAGACGCGGAATTGCCAGTCAAATTATTTATGAAGATACTTTGAAAAGCGTCGAAGCTAAATATTTATTAAATCAGGTAATTCCAGGTATTCTAGCCAAGCTAGGCAACTTGCCTTTTGTGTTAGCTGAACCATTAGGAATTGCCGACTATTTCATCGGATTAGATATTTCCAGAAGCGCCAAGAAGAGAGGTTCTGGAACTATGAATGCTTGCGCTAGCGTGCGTCTATACGGTCGCAAAGGAGAATTTATTCGCTATCGATTAGAAGATGCTTTAATTGAAGGGGAAGAAATTCCCCAAAGAATTTTAGAAAGCTTTCTTCCCGCAGCTCAACTGAAAGGTAAAGTCGTACTAATTTACCGCGATGGACGCTTTTGTGGTGATGAAGTGCAGCATTTAAAAGAAAGAGCGAAAGCAATTGGTTCGGAGTTTATTCTAGTCGAGTGCTATAAGTCTGGGATTCCTCGGCTCTACAACTGGGAAGAAGACGTTATTAAAGCACCAACGCCAGGATTAGCACTGCGCTTATCGGCGCGGGAAGTTATTTTAGTCACGACAGAACTAAATTCGGCGAAAATCGGTTTGCCTCTGCCTCTACGCTTGAGAATTCATGAAGCGGGACATCAGGTATCGTTAGAAAGTTTAGTAGAAGCAACTCTGAAACTCACCTTGCTACATCATGGTTCGCTGAACGAGCCGCGCTTACCAATACCGCTTTTTGGCTCCGACCGCATGGCTTATCGACGGTTGCAAGGCATTTATCCAGGTTTACTAGAAGGCGATCGCCAATTTTGGTTATGAGGCAAGATTAAAGTAGGATGCGATCGCCTATAAGTGTAAAGAAATATGAATGCTGAAGAACTGCTGAAACGCTATGCAGCAGGAGAAAGAGACTTTACTAAAGCTGACTTAGCCAACGTTAAGCTGATTAACGCTCACTTGGTAGGAGTTAACCTGTGGGGAGCCAACTTAGAGGGAGCAAATCTAGCCAAAGCGAAATTGTGGGGAGCCAATCTAACTGGCGCAAACCTGATCAATGCCAACCTGACGCGCACAAACCTCTGCGGGGCAAAACTAACTGAGGCAAATTTACGCAAAGCCAGACTTAACTACGCTAAACTGTACGGAGCGAACTTAAGTGGCGCTTGCTACGACAACAGCACCCGCTTTTCCCGTGGATTCGATCCAAACAGTCAAAATATGCGTAAGGTATAACCGTTGAGAGATTGAGATTTGTTAACCGCTCTCTAGCATCGAAGAAGATAGCGTGTTTCCAAATTCTCTTCCATGCAAGCTTA
Organism: Chroococcidiopsis sp. SAG 2025; assembly: GCF_032860985.1. Classification (GTDB taxonomy): domain Bacteria; phylum Cyanobacteriota; class Cyanobacteriia; order Cyanobacteriales; family Chroococcidiopsidaceae; genus Chroococcidiopsis. The sequence goes on along the minus strand of NZ_JAOCNC010000001.1, from coordinate 1,645,550 downwards.
CGATGTTGTTATTATTGGTGCTGGTCACAACGGACTAGTCTGTGCGGCTTACTTACTAAAAGCAGGCTATAGCGTCTTGCTCTTAGAAAAACAACCAAATCCAGGGGGTGGAGCCACTACAGAAGAACTCATGCCCCAAGAAGCACCTGGATTTAAGTTTAACCCCTGTGCTATTAATCACCTATTTATTTTCCTCGGATCGGTGATTCAGGAATTAGAACTAGAAAAATACGGATTAGAGTACTTAACTTGCGATCCAGTTGCCTTTTGTCCCCATCCTGACGGAAAATACTTTCTCGCCCATAAATCGGTAGAAAAGACTTGTGCGGAAATTGCCCGGTTTAGCCAACGCGACGCAGAAAAATATGCTGAATATGCAGACTTTTGGCTGCGATTCGTGCGTGGTATCTCACCATTTTTCAACGCTCCACCCAAATCTTTAGTTGATATCTCCGGTAACTACGGCTTGAAAAACCTGCAAGAGTTGTTCTCAGTGCTGGGTGGTCCCAACGAGACCTTAGACCTTCTACGTACCTACTCTCAAGCCCAGTAGACAATCTTAACGAATATTTTGACGCTGAATTTGTCAAAGCACCCCTCGCCAGACTCTCAGCAGAATTAAGTTCGCCTCCCTCTCAAAAAGCCATGTCATTTGGAGCAATGATGGCTGTGTTGCGTCACGAACCAGGAATGGCGCGTCCGCGTGGTGGTACGGGAGCGCTAACCGAAGCATTAGTTAAGTTAGTCAAAACTTTAGGTGGCGTAATCCTTACAGAACAAAGTGTAGAACAAATTTTAGTAGATCGCGATCGCGCTGTGGGCGTGCGAGTTCGCGGTAGCAAAGAATATCGCGCCCATCAAGCTGTTATTTCTAGCATTGATGCCAAACGGCTATTTCTACAACTGATGGATGCTGACGATGTCGATAGCGCCGATCCTAACTTACGCGAAAGACTAGATCGCCGCATTGTCAACAACAACGAAACAATTCTCAAAATTGACTGCGCCTTATCAGAACCCCTGCGCTTTGAAAACCACGACCACCGAGACGAATATCTCATGGGTTCGGTCTTAATTGCCGATTCCGTCAACCATGTAGAACAAGCCCATAGCGAAATTACTCTGGGCAAAATCCCCGATGCAGACCCTTCAATGTATCTAGTCATGCCCACAGGACTCGATCCTTCAATGGCTCCTGAAGGCAAACACACACTCTGGATTGAATTTTTTGCCCCCTATCAAATTGCTGGTGCAGAAGGTACAGGCTTAAAGGGTACGGGATGGACAGACGAACTAAAAAATAAAGTAGCCGATCGCGTCCTCAATAAACTAGCCCAATACTCGCCCAATCTCAAACACTCAATTATTGCCCGCCACATCGAAAGCCCAGCCGAGCTAGCAGAACGTCTAGGAACCTATAAAGGCAACTACTACCACATAGACATGACCTTAGAACAAATGCTTTGCTTTCGCCCCTTACCAGAAATAGCTAACTACAAAACCCCAATTCAGGGATTGTATCTCACAGGAGCAGGAACCCATCCAGGCGGCTCCATCTCAGGAATGCCGGGACGCAACTGAGCCAGAATCTTCTTACACGAACAGCATCCCATCGCTGAGACACTCAAAGACGCTAAAAACTCAGTTCAGTCAGCAGTCAAATCAGTATTTACCTAGCTTCGCTCGAATAGCTAGTGTATTGTGAATCGATCGCAGATAAATTTTGCGCCTTTCTTTGCGCCTTCGCGTCTTTGCGTGACACAAAATCTCGAAACATAACTCAGCATGAAAAAGCGATCGCCTCACCAGCGATCGCTTATAAACAGGAGTACAAAATCAAATCACTTCAAAACACCCGTCGGCACAGTAGCGAGTTCAGGTTTATCGATCCGAGGAGCCAAGAAGCCGCTAGCATAAATGCGAGGATTGCTCTGAGCAATTTGGACGTAAGATTCGCGGATCTGGGCGTTAACCGCAACCGTCTTGACATCATACATCTGGGTCGCCAGCTTGGGATATAACCCAATACCAATAATTAGCACCAGGAACGAGACAGCAATGAACACTTCACGCGGTCTAGCGTCGCCAAATCTTGCCTCTCCAGGTAACACGCAATCAGTTCCGAAGCAGACAGCTTCTTGACTATCCTGATAATCCGTCCGCAATTGAGTACTCGTTACAACGCAGGCGGGTGCTACACCAGAACCGTAGAATACCTGACGTAGCATCGAAAGTAAATAGACTGGAGTGAGCATCAATCCCACAGCAGCTAAAAATACCGTCACCGTGCGGAAGGTTGAGCTGTAAATATCGCTTGTAGTCACACCGACGAAGACCGAAATCTCGCTGACAAAGCCGCTCATTCCAGGAAGTGCCAGCGATGCCATTGCACCTATGGTAAATAGAGCGAAGACTTTGGGCATAACCTGAGCGATACCACCCATTTCTTCCATTGATAACGTATGAGTGCGATCGTATGTTACGCCTGCGAGGAAGAACAGAACTGCCGCAATCAAACCGTGAGACAGCATTTGCAGGAGTGCGCCGCTGATGCCAACATCCGTAAAAGAGGCAATACCTAGTAGTACGAATCCCATATGGGAAACAGAAGAGTAGGCAAGGCGACGTTTCATATTGGACTGAGCAAAAGAAGCCAACGCACCGTAAATAATATTAACCACACCTACAGTTGCTAGCACTGGGGCAAAGTAAATGTGTGCGTGGGGTAGCATTTCCAAATTCAAGCGAATCAACCCGTATCCGCCCATTTTCAAGAGCACGCCCGCCAAAACCATCGATACGGGAGCAGATGCTTCACCGTGGGCATCAGGTAACCAAGTATGCATGGGGAAAATCGCTAGCTTCACGCCAAAAGCAATCAGCAATCCGGCGTAAATCGGCAATTCTAGCGCTAGCGGATAGTTTTTCAACGCCAGTGCTGCCATATCGAAGGTAGGGTTGCCACCGTAGAAACCCAACGCTAGCCCTGCAACAAGAATAAATATAGAAGCCAGTGCGGTATAAAGAAGAAACTTGGTCGCTGCGTAGCGTCGTTTCGGTCCACCCCAAATAGAGACGAGCAGGTAAACGGGAACTAGCTCGATCTCCCACATAATGAATAGCAGCAATATATCTTGGGCGACAAACACCCCAATCTGGGCAGAATACAGCACCAGCATCAGGAAATAGAATAAGCGGGGCTTGCGATCGACTTGCCACGCCGCAAATATTGAAAGTGTCGTCACCAGTCCTGCTAGGAGTACGAGCGGGACAGATAAACCATCAACTGAGACAGCCCAATTTATACCCAATTGAGGAACCCAGGCATACTTTTCTGCTAATTGAAAAGTTGCGATGCCTGCATCGTAGTGTTGCCAAAAAACGTAGCACATCAGAATCAAATCCGCGATCGCCACGCCTAAGGCATACCACCGCACGCGCTTGCCATCTGGATCGGGCAGCACGGGGATGAGTAAGGAAGCTACGAGGGGTAGCAGGACAATCGCGGTTAGCCAGGGAAAGTGTTCCGTCATCATGACGATTAAGAATAAATACCTATTTCTTACAATTTATTCTACTAAACTTTGTAAAGGTTTATGAATAAATTTTTCTCCCAGTCAACTATCTAAACAAGTCTATAGAAAGAAGTGATTGACAAAAGCAAGTATTGTATGAAGACCGAATAAGCGCGATCGCATGTACAACCTGCTTGTTTGAACCTGCTTTAAGATGAGAGCATGAATTTAAACCTTGCTGATGCCGTATCCATAGCGACAGCCGTGCGCGCGCAACAGGTGAGCGCAACAGAAGTGGCGATCGCCACCCTCGACAGAATTGCCGCACGGAATCAGACACTCAATTGCTTCACCACCATTACGACTGAAACAGCTTTAGCAGATGCAGCGAACATCGATCGGGCGATCGCCTCTGGGCAAGATCCAGGCGTTCTAGCTGGCGTTCCCTTTGCGGTCAAAAATTTATTTGATATTGCTGGGATAACGACCCTAGCTGGCTCGAAAATCAATGCTGACAATCCTCCCGCTAGCCAAGATGCTACTGCGATCGCCAAACTGAAACAAGCCGGAGCAATTTTAGTCGGGGCGCTCAATATGGATGAGTACGCCTACGGTTTTGTCACGGAAAATTCTCACTACGACGCAACCCGCAACCCCCATGACACAAATCGCATTGCTGGCGGTTCTTCTGGAGGATCGGCAGCGGCGGTAGCTGGGGGGATGGTTCCCCTGACGCTGGGTTCCGATACCAACGGTTCTATTCGCGTCCCTGCGGCTTTATGCGGTGTCTACGGACTTAAACCCACCTATGGGAGATTATCGCGGGCGGGAGCGTTTTTATTTGCCAGTAGTTTCGACCACATTGGCACGTTTACCCGTTCTGTACGAGATGCGGCGATCGCATTTGACGTGCTGCAAGGATGGGACAGTCGCGATCCAGTTTGCACGCAACGCCCTCCTCAAGAGACACAAAACTTCATATTTGCGGAAAATAACGGTACGTCTGCATACAATATTGACGGGTTACGCATTGCCATTGCCGACGATTATTTTCGGACAGGTGCAGAACCGGAAGCTTTAGCTGTTGTGGAACGAGTCGCCCAAGCTTTAGATGCGACGCAATACGTCATTATCCCAGAAGCTCACCGCGCTAGGGCAGCGGCTTTTGTGATTACAGCCTGTGAAGGGGCAAATCTGCATTTAGCGAACTTGCGATCGCGTCTTGAAGACTTCGATCCGGCTACCCGCGATCGCTTTTTGGCTGGGGCGATGATTCCTGCGAGTTGGTATCTTCAGGCGCAAAGATTTAGACGGTGGTTTCGCGATCGCGTTCGTGCAATTTTTCAACACGTCGATCTGATTTTAGCTCCTACAACACCCTGTTTTGCGCCATTCATTGGGCAACAAACAATTCAGTTAGATGGACGGGAAATTTTAGTTCGTCCCCATTTAGGGTTGTTTACTCAGCCGCTATCTTTTATCGGTTTACCTGTCTTATCTGTACCAGTTGCGCGCCCGGATGGTTTACCTTTGGGGGTGCAATTGATTGCCGCACCTTACAATGAAGGGAAAATTTTACAGGTGGCTGCAATGTTGGAGGCTGAGGGTGTTATTGCTGCGTCTGTTGTTGATTGATACTAACTACCAATTCTATGCTCCAGCAAAATGAACAATTAAAACGCTTCTCTAGCTTTCCTTCGCTACCAAACACTGCATAATAAGGTCACGCAAAGACGCAAAGGCGCAAAGTAGCTGCTCGGTAAACCAAAAGTTGTTTAAGACAAAGAATTGCGGACAACGTGAAATTTAAATACTAGTTTCTATCTATGTCTAAGCAAAGCGAATTGGCGACCAATAATCAGAAATTCATTCCAGTTATTGATTTGCAAGCGTTTAGAAGTGGCGATCGCTCACAAAGACAAGCTATAGTCGAACAAGTTTATCAAGCTTGTCACGAAATTGGATTTTTGTATATCAAAAACCCAGGTATTTCTACCAATCTAATTCGCCGACTATTTATACAATCTCAACAATTTTTCAATCTTCCATTTGAAACAAAAGCTCAAATAGCGTGGTTAGATGAATCTCATAATAGCGGTTATGTGGGTATAGGAAGGGAACGTCTCGATCCGAGTCAGCCAGGAGATTTAAAAGAAGCTTTAAACTTAAATTTAAAATCTCTAACTCAAAATTTAGAATTTAGTGCTGAATTTCGCAATTGTGTATTAGATTTCTGGAAAGCTTGCGTACAAGTAACAGATACGGTTTTACAAACTTTTGCGTTGGCTTTACAAATTCCAGAAGACTTTTTTATTGCCAATCATAACGAACAAGCTCATACTTTGAGATTACTACACTACCCACCATTACAACAAACTCCAAAAGCAGGACAAGTAAGGGCGGGAGAACATTCTGATTATGGTAGTATTACTTTGTTATTTCAAGATGATATTGGTGGATTAGAAGTACAAACCAAAGATGGAGAATGGCTTGCAGCTCCAGCAATTTCCGATACGATAATTGTAAATACTGGAGATTTAATGCAACGGTGGACTAATCATGTTTTTTGTTCTACCAAACATCGAGTAGCGATTCCCTTAGATGAAAGAATAAAGCGATCGCGTTATTCGATAGCTTTTTTCTGCCATCCTAACGATGATACGGAGGTTGCTTGTCTTCCTGGTTGTTGTACGGATAGAGTAGCAATATATCCTTCTATTTCTGCCAAAGATTACTTGATTAGCCGCTTGCAGGCAACTTATTAGATAATTTAGATTAACTTTGCTCTATTTCTTTAGCAAATACTTGAAATCTCTCAATATCCTTTACTAAAAATTTTCCTTCAATTATACCATTTTTCGATTTTAATATCTCGCCTCGACCTAATTTATCAACTATTGTCAAGCAACCTTTTTGAAGGTTAAGTCTGTAGTTTTCTCCTTCTAAAAAGCAACTCCCATCTCTTGATTTAGTGCCAAATTGAGCTAAAGCTTGTCTGGCAATTTCTTCTATATCTTGGCTATATTCAGAGAATAAGATTTCACTAGCAAAGTTTGGAGTTTGATGACTGATTTTGTTAAGTAATTCAATAATAGTCATCGGTGGTTTTTTACAATCTTCAGCTTGTTCCCAAAGTAATTCAATTAGTGAATTCTCACCGTAAACCTCGCAAAGATTCATCAAAAAAGTATCTGGGTGCTGTGCTTCAATATTCCAAGATTCTAAATCTTTTGGACGAAAATGCTTCAGATTAGTCGTGACAATAACTTCAGCTTTTGCAGCTATAGCAGCAGCCAAAACATGACGATCTCCAGCGTGATTAGTCATCACACTTATTAAAGCTTCAGGAACTTGAACCAACCCTTCGGGAAAAGTTTTTATAATCTGTTGCTGAAAGCGAACTGCTTTCTCTGGTGTCATTTTTCCCTTTTTTATTAAGTTCCGCGTTGCACCGTCTAAAATTTCTTGGGAGTAGTGAATGCGGTATAAATCTGCTTCAGCAGCACGCAGTAGCGTGTCAGATAAAGGCATGGGAAAAATCACACAAGAATCTAAAAGTACCGATTGAGTCACTACTTTTTACTCTTCACAGTCAGAATCTTTTATATTGTATTCATAGTAGCCTTCTGATTGAAGAAAATTAGTTAGTTCGCGAAGGTTTTTCCGACGCTGAGAGTCTCTTCCTTTCTTGTATTCCATCAAGTCTTGAGAACGAATTCGTCGATGCTTACCTACTGTAATAAAAGGTATTTTTCCTTCTTCTAATAGTTTAATCAGGTAAGGGCGCGATACGTTAAGTAGCTCGGCGGCTTCTTGTGTAGTCATTTCGCAATCTTCAGGAATCAAGGACACAGCTTGTCCAGTTGCCATTGCGCTTACAACTTGGCGCAGTGCTTGATAGACAGATTCAGGCAGAAAAATTTCTTCTCCATTACTTCCTATTAGTCGTGGCTGTGATGTTCCCTCGTTGAATAAGCGATTCAGTTGCTCAATTGAGCGTACATCTTTTGCTGCGGCAGATAGTTTTACAGGAGTGTTTTGTTTTTTCGACATCTTTATATAAGCTTTCTTAAGCTCTAATACTGTCACCAACAATAATTTTATGTAGCTTAAATAAATCCACTGCTAAGAGTTTCGAGTACCCAAAACTCGAATTGCTTTAACCGCACAACCTTGTTTGAATGCTTGTAAATATTGTTAATAGGTAGATGGGCATGCATATGTACTATGATTAACTACTTGATGTAATAAAACCGTAATAATACGGAAAATCTGACTCTTATATACTAGCTCTATGTTGCTATAAATGCAATATTCGCAAAATACGCAATAATCGAACCCAGTTCTGTCAAGGATGTCATAGAAGCACGATCGCAGCATTCTGGTGCTGTCATGGTACGCTCTGTAGCATGGATCTGGCTGCTACTTTGGACATATCAGAGCAGCAAGAAGTTTCAATTAATACCCTACAGCAGCGCCATCACTTCTCGGATCGGCAGCACCGTATTTTATATTAGTTTCAGCGTCGATTAAAATCGCCCCAGCGTGTCCCATCACATCTGTATAATCTTCAACAACTTTAACAGAGTGACCGCGATCGCTTAATTCTCGAACAATCTCTGCTGAGACTCTACCTTCAATTTTAAGTTCATTGGTAGCAACTCCCCAAGTACGTCCTTGCAACCATCTTGGTGCAGAAATTGCCTCTTCGACATTAAAACCAAAATCGACAATTCGAGTTGCGATCGCAGCTTGAGTTTGAGGTTGTCCTTCTCCTCCCATCGTACCGTAGACTAAATACGGTTTGCGATTTTGCAATAACATGGCAGGGTTTAACGTCTGAAAAGTACGTTTTTTAGGTTGTAAAGAATTTATATGCTGCGGATCTAAGGAGAAAAAACAGCCTCTGTTTTGTAATAAAATGCCTGTATCACCTGCAACTATACCCGAACCAAATTCGTAGTAAATACTTTGAATTAAAGAGACGGCGTTACCATCTTTATCCACGACTCCCAACCAAATTGTATCGCCTTTTGGATCGAGAGGTTGTACTTGGTTAGCGGCTTGCTGCAAGTTAATCTGTGCTGCCAGTTCTTTACCGCGTTCTGAAGATAGTAGCCAATCTAAAGGAATATTTACAAAGTCAGGATCGCTTACATATTTATCGCGATCGCTAAATGCTTGTTTGGTTGCTTCTACAATCAAATGATAGTAATCTGTCGTTCCTTCTCCAAAACTTGTTACATCGAAATTATTTAAGATATTTAAAATCGATAAAGAAGCAATTCCTTGAGTGTTGGGTGGTAAGTTATAAGCGATATAATCGCGATAATTGACTGAAATTGGTTCTACCCAGTTAGCAGTATGTTCCGCAAAATCTTGCAGAGTTAAGATTCCTCCATTCTCCTGTAAATCTGCAACTATCCTTCGGGCAATTGCCCCTTGATAAAATTCTGTTGCACCTTGAGAGGCGATTGCTACTAAACTTTTAGCTAAGTGCGGTTGTTCAAATATTTCACCTGTTTGGTAAATTGTTCCATCAGATTTCAAATAGATCTGCCGAAAACCAGAGAATCTTTGTAAATTAAAAAACTCTTTCTCTTCATCAATACTTATTTGAGTCCAGCGTTCTTGATTTTGAGAGGTTGGAAAACCAGCTGCAGAAAACTTAATTGCAGAAGCAAAAAGTTGCTGCCAAGGTAAAGAATTATTTATGGTTGCTTGAGCGTATTTATAGGCTAAATCCCAGCCAGATACTGCTCCAGGTACGGTATTTGCAGATAAATAACCTCTAAAAGGAATTCTGTCATAACCTTGAGACTGATAAAAATCAATTGTTGCCTTTTCTCCCGCTCGACCGCTAGCATTCAAACCTTTTAATTCTCGCTCTTTGGCATTATAAATTAACCAAAAATTATCGCCACCCAAACTATTCATATGGGGATAAACTACTGTTAGCGTAGCAGCAGCAGCGATCGCGGCATCTACGGCATTTCCCCCTTGCTGAAGTATCTCTAAACCCGCTTGGGAAGCAAGATAATGAGGAGTTGTGACTATGCCGTTACTAAATGCAGTCATGGCACTAGTTATTAGAATCTACATTCGGTTCGGAATTCTCCAGATTTGTCGGACTCGGTGTGGTGCTATCGAGGCTGGGAAGCGGTTCGGGGGGAGGAGGGTTCAAAATTCTCTGCCACTCGCCAATCTGAGATTGAGCGGCTCCGTAGGCACTGCTGCTGCGCGGAATTTTGCGGGCTATATCGATGCCTGCTTGCGGATTATACGTCCCTTGGTCTTGTGCTAATCGCAACAAGCGATCGCCCCAGTTATTAATTGCTGGATTCACATCCAATCGTAAGGAATTGCTGTTAGGAACCCGATCCGCCAGCCGAATTGCTTGTGCCAATGCATCGGGAGTATTCTGCAAAGCAACTTGCTGTGCTTCGCGCCAATCTTGTTCCGCCTGAAGTTGAGTTTGCCATTCCTTAACTTCTGCCTGCGCTGTTTCATGTAGCGCCCGTCCCGCACCAATTTGCCCAGCAGCAGCGATCGCCGCTGGTAAATTGCCGTTATTTGCCAAGTCTCGTGCTTGGTCTAAGAATGGCTGGTCTTCAATTGTTTGGATCTGGCGCGTCCAGTTGCGAATTCGCTTACGAGCTTCGCCATAAAGCGCGCGTCCTTCACCAATTTTACTCGCTTCATCAACTGCTGCTTGTAAAGCGACGACATCGCCTTCAACGACTAACTCGTCGGCACGGTTGAGGTAAGGTTGATCTTCAAATGTTTGTATCCGTCGCCGCCAGCCGTCTATTTCTCGCTTGGCTTCAGCAGCACGGGGATTCGAGTCTGGAATCATCAAAGCTTCAGCGATCGCTGCATTTAAATCGGTCACTGCCCCTGGTTGAGCCAGATTGCGCGCTTTTGCTAGATGCTGCACGTCTTCAATTTCTAGTTGCCAACGGGCGATCGTATCTTGGGCTTTATAGTAAAGAGGACGGTCTAGACCAATTTTTTGCGCTTCGGCAATTGCCGCTTCTATGCTAGAGACAGTACCGACGAAAGCGCTCCGATGCGCCTCGGCGAGGACAATAAAGTCTTGAACTTCTGTTTCTAATTTGGCAACAGCGGGAATTTGACTGGCAACTTCAACAGCTTTGTCTACATCTCTTTTATCTAAAGTTTCCTGAGCCAAATCGAGCATTTTGCGCCCGATATCGGGAATCAGTGCTTGAGCTTTCTGATAGAAATAGCTACCTGCTTCAATTGCTTGAATCTGCTGTATGGCAGCCAGAAAATCATCAGCTCTGCCTCGATTGACTAAGTTTTGAATTTTTCCCAATCTCCCGCCATCTTCCCGAGCAGTGGCGATCGCATATTTTAATTCTTCGTATTTCGTATTTGCCCAATAATTGTTACCGACATTGAGCAAACGTACTGCTGCCATTGAAGCCCGATACCAGTTTTCTTTTGGTATTTGAGACTCAGCTTCAGCATAAATTTTTTCTGCTTCCGCCCAAATCGATTTCCATTTTTCAATTTGCGTTGGGACGGTAGTAGCTGTAGAGATATCTGACGGAATATCAGAGGCGATCGCGATCGCTTCCGATAGCTGTCCGGCTTGAAACTTTTCCTCCGCTAAGGCGAGTAATTCTTGCGTCCACTCTGCTAAACCCTGATCGATTTCTTGACTTAAAGGATGGTTTTGTGGTAGAGGCTTTACTAAGGCGATCGCTGCCATTAAATCTGGTACAGTTCGTTTCGCCGCTGCGACTTGAGCGCAATGCAACCGCACCGTCCCTGAAGCCAGAGGCCAAAAAATTGCCGGACAATTAGGTGCAGATGGTAACTTAAATAACATCGTCATGGCGACGATCGCCACTCCGTTAGCTCCCAATGCCGCCAGAGCTGCCCACGGCATCCAGTGTTTCCACCACCGCCTGCGTCCGACTCCAGTTGGCGGTTCTCCTGATGGTGGTACGCTAGACCACAACTTACCGTCTGTAGCTGGTGAAGGGGAAACGCTACCAGATTGTGATGAGTTCGATGGTGATTGTGGCATGACTTCTGAATTGTGCCTTTGCTGGGACAGGTATTGAGACAGCTCGCGATCCGTTGGGTATTGAGCAGAGGAGTCTACAGAATGTTGGGTATGAGACCGATCGCTATTGTCTCCCTTTGCTGGCGGCTGACTCACAGACCAATCCTCTGGCATACTCCGATCGCTCATTGCTCGCACCCAATATCTTAAGTACTATGCTTGATTTTGCCTGCTAAGCACATTCATTGTCATCCTATATTGGTCATTTGTCATTTGTCATTTGTCATTCGTCATTTGTCATTCGTCATTTGTTGACGGTTTACACTTGACAGTTGTTGCTTCCCTGCTCCCTTGCTTCCTCTGCTCCTCTGTCCCCGAAGCTCTCTTTCCCCGATTCCCGACTCCCGACTCCCTGCTCCCTAAATTAAGACTCTGCCCGTAAATCCAAAATCAACTGCTCTAACTGATTGCTGCTGGCTTTGTAAACTTGTCCGCAAAAATGACATGTGGCTTCGGCTCCGTCATCTTTGGCGATCATGTCTTGCAATTCTGCCTCACCTAGAATTTTCAGCGCTCCTAGAACGCGATCGAAAGAACAACCACAGTAAAAGCGCACTAACTGAGATTCTGGAAAAATCTCCAAATTCATATCTCCTAACAGTTGCTCGAAAATTTGCGGTAAGGTCTTTCCAGCTTGGAGTAAGGGCGTGAATCCTGCTAGCTGAGCAATTCTTGATTCTAATGTTTGTACTAAAGCTTCATCGCGGGCTGCTTTGGGCAAAACTTGAATCAGCAATCCTCCTGCTGCTGTCACTCCTGTAGCGCCAACAAATACGCCTAATACTAACGCTGACGGTGTTTGTTCTGACGTAGCTAGGTAGTGAGACAAGTCGTCGCCAATCTCTCCCGATATTAGCTCTACCGTGCTGGAGTAGGGATAGCCATAGCCAACATCGCGTACGACGTAGAGATAACCCTCTGAACCCACAGCACCGCCAACATCCAATTTACCGCGATCGTTTGGTGGTAGTTCGATCGCGGGATTGCCGACATAACCTCTTACCGTACCGTCTAAACCTGCATCGACTAGAATCCCCTCTAATGGACCATTACCTTTGACCCGAATATTGACTCGCGAATCAGGGCGTTTCATGCTAGAAGCAAATAACAACCCAGCAGACATAGTACGTCCTAGCGCTGCCGTCGCCACATAGGAAAGTTCATGCCGTTTTCTTGCCTCTTCAGTCAGCTTGGTGGTGATAACGCCGACAGCGCGAATTCCCCCATCGGCGGCTGTGGCACGAATTAACCGATCTGCCATGAGAAAACCTTACAATTCTTTACGAATGCTACTCTATTTATTCTAGATTGGCGATACGGTAAAAGGTTGAGGGGTGAAGTACGGCTTTCCTGGCTAGCGATCGCAGGTTCGTCAAATTCAAGTAGAGAGACCAATGACCGATGACCGATGACAACCTTCACGAATGTTTCATGACTCACATAGAAACGCCATAGTAATTTTTTCTTATTGACACTTGGGGGAAAACTAAACATTTTGTTAAAATGCTGACAACAGAGGAAGCAGGAGAATCCCCAACCATGACCCAAACGCCATCCAAAAAGCAAACTGTTATTGCTCCATCGATACTGTCAGCAGATTTTAGCCGTCTGGGAGCTGAGATTAAAGCTGTTGACGAAGCTGGAGCTGACTGGATTCACGTTGATGTCATGGACGGTCGATTCGTGCCTAACATCACTATTGGTCCGCTGATTGTCGAAGCGATTCGCCCAGTGACCCAAAAACCTTTGGATGTCCACTTAATGATCGTGGAGCCAGAGAAGTACGTTGAAGATTTTGCCAAAGCCGGAGCTGATATTATCTCCGTCCATGCCGAGCATAATGCTTCCCCTCACCTCCATCGTACGCTCGGTCAAATTCGAGAATTAGGGAAACAAGCAGGGGTCGTCCTCAATCCTTCTACACCATTAGAACTGATTGAATACGTGCTGGAACTTTGCGATTTAGTCCTAATCATGAGCGTTAACCCTGGTTTTGGCGGACAAAGCTTTATTCCCGCAGTCGTACCCAAAATCCGCAAACTGCGCCAAATGTGCGACGATCGCGGTTTAGATCCTTGGATCGAGGTTGATGGCGGCTTAAAAGGTAGCAACACCTGGCAGGTGCTAGAAGCAGGTGCAAATGCGATCGTCGCTGGTTCGGCAGTGTTCAAAGCTAAAGATTATGCTGAGGCGATCGCAGGCATTCGTAATAGCAAGCGTCCCGCACCTGAGTTGGCAACCGTTTAGAAAACATAGCATTTCTTCTGATTAGAATTGCAATACATTTCAATCGTAGGGGCGTACAGCGTGCGCCCCTGCTACTATATATACTTTTTGAAAGCGGCTATATCTAAATCAGTAATATATTCGGGATTGCCTGTTCTTAACTTTATATTAATTCCCTACTTGTAAAATCGAAATTGCTATTCACTGCTCGCGTTAGATCGAATTTATGAACGACCGATTAGAGCAAATCCTGATTCAACAACTTCATTTGATTACCAAGCTGCAAACCAAAACTGATGAAATTTTGAGCTGGAATACTTCGACTGAATCCGCAGAAGCTACAGCAGCTTATTTTCAAGCTTTGGAAAGCGCGGTTGATGGTTTGGGAAGTTTGTCTGAAGTTTACGAATATTTTGAAGATTGGAGTTTAGCAGAAGACGAAGTTGCAGAAGTTATTTCACCTTAAATTGTCAAAATTCCAGCAAAAGTCGAGCTAGGTCGATCGCTCTGACGCGGATAGATGCTTGTGAATCAATTTCACGACTGCATCAGCTTGCACGGGTTTGTCCAGACAGTCGGATGCACCCACGACCATCGCCCGCACGCGATCGATCAAATTACCGCTGAGAATGACGATCGGCGTGTCGCGGAACGCATTAATCCTACGGATGCGCGTGCAAATTTCATAACCATTCAGTTTTGGCATGACGAGATCTAAAAAGATCATGTCTGGTTTTTGACTTAACAAAGTCGCGAGTGCTCGCAAGGGATCTTGAATGTCTAAAAACTGATAGCCCGCATCCGTAATAATGTTTCGCATCACCTCGCAGACCAAGGGACTGTCATCAATACACGCGATCGTCGGTTTCAGTGCTATCGGTGTAACTGGTGGTTCTAATACAATCTCTTCAGCCGTAGGCATAGGCAGATCGGGAATGTCTGCCAGTTCCACCATATCGTCCTGAAGGTAGGGTAATAAAGTGTGGGATAATTCTAAAACTTGACGCTTCATGAGTACGGCTAAATCGCGTAGCGTCCGCCTTCCATCCAGCAGTGCAGTCAATTGACGGTAAGTTGTAGCAGAGGTCTTTTGTTGCAGTGATTCTGGCTGTTTGAGTGTTGGTGCTTTATTGGGAGAAATATGTCCCAAATTGGCGTGCTGCCACCTGTGCAACTGTTGGTAAGCTATCGCTAGAGCTTGTTCGACATCAACCAATAACAATTGCCATCCGAGAGGATTGCCGACCTGTACTTGGTACTTGACAACTTGTCCAGTCTGTAGAATGTCAAAGAGTACTTCCGTAATGCTACTGCGTAAGATCTGCGTCACCTGCTTAGAGCTAATCTGTTGTTGCTTGAGCCACAAACCCAACACCTGATACTCCCATGCCGAGCCAGCAAGCTCGGTTGGTAACTTCATCTGCTTGAGTGAAATTTGCGGGCAGTACGTGACTATCTGTCTCTGCCATCTACGGATGGGATGTACCCCACCAGTGGCATATAAAACTCGACCAGAGTACAGATAAAAAATCCACTCATGTCCTGAAGTACAGGTGACAGATAATCTGCCAGTCACTTGAGCTGACTTGAGCGAAAGAAACTCGGCAACAAAAATATTCGCGTTGTCGCGATCGCCATGATGTTCGTCGTGGGATGGTTCCGGTTGGCGTATTGCTGTTTGCTTTTTTAATCGCGCGGCGATCGCCCCTAGTAAATCTTTTTTTGAGAACGGTTTAGTTAGGTAATCATCAGCACCTAATTCCATCCCTTGGCGCAAATGAGTTTTATCTGCTTTGGCTGAGAGAAAAATGAAAGGCATCAGCGCTGTAGTTGGTTCTTCGCGCAGCAACTTTAACACTTCATAGCCGTCTAATTCCGGCATCATTACATCGCACAAAATCAGATCGGGTTTATGTTCCCAAGCCCAGGTAATACCAACGTGACCGTTCTCTGCTGCAACGATTTCGTATCCCTCTGTTGCTAATAGCTCGGTAATATTTTCTCTAACTGCCTGCTCGTCTTCGATGACCAGAATCTTTGTCATTTCGCTCTACCTGCGGATCTCATGCCAGTCTCAGTTATCAGTTATCAGTGGAGAGTGGTGCGTGGTGCGTGGTGCGTGAGAGGAAGCGAGAGATTTCTAACTTACGACTTACGACCTACGACTTTTCTCTTCAGCTGCCTACAGAAATGTGTTTGCCAATCATTTGCAATAACTTTTCTGTTTGTACGGGTTTTTCTAGGTAATCCGAGACTCCTGCTGCTTGCGCTTGAGCGCGGTCGATCGCATTACCACTAAGAATGACAATCGGCGTGTCGCGGAAAGCTGCAATCTTACGCAGTCGCGAGCTAATTTCATAGCCGTTCAAGTTGGGCATAACCAGATCTAAGAAAATTAAATCCGGCTTGCGCGTCAATAAAGTTGAGATTGCTCGTAGGGGATCTTGAATTGTTAACACCTGATAGCCTGCGTTGGACAGCATTTGATCCATAGTTTGACAGACGAGAGGGCTGTCATCGATACAAGCAATCAGGAGCGATTTGGCTGCTGCTGATGTGGCAGGTGCAGCTGATGTCGGTAGTGTTGCAGGTTGTGCGGTGGCTGCGTGCGGTAGTGGTAGGTCAGGCAGTTGGACTAGTTCGACAATCTTGGATTGGAAGTAGGGTAAGAGAGACACAGCAACTTCGGCAGCTTGACGCTTCATCAATACTGCGAGTTCGCGCAGCGATCGCTTGCCATCGAGTACTGCTGTCAGTTGACGGTAGACAGCTGGTGAAGTTTGTTGTTGCAATGCTTCTGGCTGTTTGACAGGGGGGCATAGTTGGGTAGAAGCGAGGTTAGATTGCTCGATTGCCAACCTTGCCACAGTTTTTGGGCTGGTGTGAAGACTTGTTCCCACTCTAAGGCAAGGAGTTGTAAAGGCAAGGCTTGTTCTGATTTTTGATAATTGACTTGCTCTGCCTGCATCATGTCAAACAGGACTTCGACAACACAATCGCGCACTATTGGAGCAATGTGTTCGCGACCGATCTGTTGTTGTTTCAGTAACAAGCCAAGTAATTGATATTCCCAAGCAGGTCTAGTAAAAAGCTCGGCTGGTAAATTTAATTGAGTCAGTTGAACTTGGGGACAGTAAGTCGAAACATGCCGCTGCCAGCGCCGCGCTAAATGCATCCCTCCTGTAGCGTACAACAAGCGCCCTTGATGCAAGTAAAAGTCCCAAGACTGAGCCGTAGCACTTTTAACATTTAATTTGCCAGTAAATTGAGCTGATTGGAGTGCTGCTAGTTCCTTAGCAAAAGCGTTGAAATCTTGGTATTGAGCTGGTACAGGCGTGGGAGGAGCGCTCATCATCGGTTGAGGTTCGAGCGAAATCCGATCGCTGTTGAATAGGGAAGCCTGCAAAAGTTCTGCATATTGGACGATCGCATCCCGTCTTTTCAGCCGCGCCGCCACCGTATCTAATAGTTCGTCGGGAGTGAAGGGTTTTGTAATGTAATCGTCGGCTCCCAAGTTCATGCCATGACGGATCTCAGCTTTTTCCACCTTGGCAGAGAGAAAAATAAACGGCAGCAGTGCAGTGGTTGGTTCTTGACGGAGCGATCGCAAGACTTCGTATCCATCTAACTCTGGCAGCATCACATCGCACAAAATCAGATCGGGTTTGTGTTCGCTTGCCCAGTCTAGACCAACTTGACCGTTATCAACTCCGACAACCTCATAGCCTCCATCTTCCAAACAGTCTAGGATGTTATCTCTAACCAAACGCTCGTCCTCTATAACTAAGATCTTTTTCATGAGTGATACCTTAAATTGCCTAAATTCAATAAATTCTTATTTGGCTCATTATCAATAGCGGCAAACGAGCATTTTTGTAGAAATGACTGTCTCCATAGAACTTAAATTTGGTTTTGAGAGAGTTTCGTACTTCAGGTTTAGTTTGCCCAGTTTGGCATCGAGACTTACTATCCGCAGCAAGAAGTCGATAAAATATAGACAACTCAATCGGTGAACAGCAAACACATGCCTCCTCGTTGGCCCCGTAAACCAGACCGCCGCGATCCTGCCTATCGACGTTTAGACGATCGCATGAACTTTGCTACCCACGTAGCGATTTTCGCTGCCATAAATTCCGGTCTGTGGTTTGTCCACATTCTCAAAACCACAACTTGGGCGTGGTTGCCTTGGTTAACAGGAGGATGGGCAACTGTATTATTAGGACATTTAATTTACATTGCCGCGATCGCCAACTATTCTGAATCCACTGCGCCAGATACACCACCCAAATCTACCTAGAGAGTCAGTTATCAGTTGTCAGTTATTAGTTATTAGTGAAGAAAGGGAGTCGGGAGTCGGGAAGAACTCACAACTTGCCAACTACCCCTTACCCGTCTTAAATAGAAGGAAGTTAAGTTTTATGGCTAAACAAAGTACTTCAGAAGTTATTGAAGCGATCGCAGCTGAAATCGGCGAAAACGTATATATAGATATCGCCAAATGGCATCTTTATCTTGCTGATGCCAAACTTCATACCCTGCTTGCCGAACAACTCTATCCCATTTTGACGGCGCGATCGCTCTCCGAAGATCGAGTCCAGCAAGTTTTACAAAATATTCCCGTTAAACTTGGGGGTGGGAAAAAAGAAATCCCCCTAATTGACTTGATACCAGCCCGAGGTCAAACTGACTTGATGGAGATTTTGGAGAAGTATCAAGATGAAATGTAATTGGTAATTGGTAATAGGTAATGGGTAGTTGGTAGTTGCTCCCTTGTTCCCCTTGTCCCCTTGTCCCCTTGTCTCCCCAACTCCCTACTCCCTACTCCCGACTCCCCTTTTAGTCAACCGAGCCACTAAAAAATCGATTTCTGGCAATTTCATTCTAGTGGCGATGAGGGCAAAAATTCCTATGCCTACTAACCCAGAAGCGATCGTTTGCAGCAGTAGTAAAACTAAACCCTGACTACCGAAGAAATGTTGCAAACTCCAAAGAGTCCCCCAGCTAGCGACTCCTGCGGTAAAACCACTGGCAATTAAACCTAAAATGGGTAAACTCCATTGCCGCAATGGTAAGCCGTGGAGTTTACGATGCAAGATACCCAAAAACACCAGCGTCGAAATCGTATTGACTCCTACTGTTGCCAGTGTAATTCCAGGCGCGCCAAAAGGTTTGATGAGGATAAAATCTAGTAGAGCGTTGAGAAATATGTTTAACAAACCAACGCGGAAGGGCGTTTCTCCATCTCCCAAGGCGTAAAATACTCGTACTAAGACATCGCGCCCTAAGTAGACAAACATACCAATGCCGTAGGCAACTAAAATTGAAGCTACGAGTTGCGAATCATCTTGTTGAAAGGCTCCGCGTTCGTAAACGATTCGGACGATTGGCATCGCTAGAGCCGCAAACAAAGCTCCTAAAGGCAGCATCGTGAGAGCCGTTAGAATCAATCCCTGGCGCAGTCGCGATTTCAGATTGTGCCACTCCAACGGATCGGCAAGCCGAGAGAGAATTGTAAATAAGGGGAGCAAAATGACATTGGAAATGATGCCGAGGGGAGTCTGAACGATCAAGTTAGCGTAGTTGAAAGCAGCAGCAGCCCCAGGAATGCCGGAAGCAAAGAAATAATCGGTGAACAAATTAATTTGTAGCATCCCAGAAGCAAAAACAGCCGGAGCCATCAACTTAACTGCTTGCTGCACGCCAGGAGAGCGAAAATCGAACCGCAGCCGCAGCGTACCAAGTCGTAATCGCCACTGCACGATGAGTTGTACAATCCACTGAAATAATGCCCCTGCTAGCGTTCCCCAGGCTAAAACTTGCCCTCCAATTGCCACATAAGCAGGAGAAATTATTTGGCTCCCCAAGGATAAATATAAGATTCCCAACCCTAAAATAATCGTGATGCTAGAAAGTACGGGACTGAGAGACAGCAACCAGTATTGATTGGCAGTATTGAGCGTGCCAAAACCAATCCCAATTAATCCCGACAGTAAAATCATCGGCGACATAATTCGTAATTGCTCGGCAGCGATCGCGTGGGCTGTCTGGCTCAATTGCGGACCCACCAAATAAATTAATCCATCCGCCGACAAGAACAGGGCGATGGATACGAGCAACAACACTCCGCTAACTAGAGTCGTGATGCTTTCCACTAGGGGAGCGGCTTCCTGTTTGCTACGCTTTTCTAAGATGCTGACAATCGTGGTGTGGATCGGACCATTCACACCTCCCAGCAAGATTAAAAAGAAACTAGGAATGATATAGGCATAGTTGTAGGCATTAGCAGCTATACCCGTACCGAAAGCCGCCGCGATCGCCTGTTGGCGGAACAAGGCAACTAATTTACTCAGCAGGGTTGCGATCGCAACAATCCCCGCAATTCCAGCTAAAGTTCGAGATTTCTGTTGATTAGACACAAGAAATAGGGAGCAGGGAGCAGAGAGCGCACGAGCAGGGAGAATTAGAGAGCTGAGGGAGCTGAGGAGGCGCTCGGGAGCTGAGGGGGAAAAACACTACACCCCACACCCCACACCCTACACCCCTTCTTCATGCACCACACACCACTCTTCACTACTCACTTGCCACATAACATTTAAACCTAGAATTCTCAATCTTTCACATTGCCAGCAGTAAAAATGTAAGTCAACGCCAAAACTTGGGAATACTAACTGTTAAGAATAGCTCTTGGGAAATTCGGAATTCCGAATTAATTGGTCGCTGGTCACTGGTCACTGGTCGCTGGTCACTGGTCACTGTTAAAGGCGATCGCTAAATCATAGTAGGAAGATGACGGTGAAAGATCCCCTGCCTAGCAATGAAATAGATAGACTTCATGCCCTACAGAGGTACGATATTCGGCATTGCATAATAGAGGTATGAATTGAGGTAAGTTGCGATGCAATGTCCAGAGTGCCAATCAACTCATATTCGGAAGAATGGCATCAAGCGAGGTAAACAGAACCACATTTGTGTTGATTGTGGGCGACAATTCATTGAACACTATGAAACATGCAGAGGTTACAGCGATGAAGTCAAACGGGAATGCTTGAAAATGTATGTGAATGGCATCGGTTTTCGAGGAATTGAACGAGTTAAAGGTGTTCATCATACGACAATCATTCACTGGCTCAAGCAAGTAGGTAACAATCTGCCTGATGCTGATGCCCCAGAAACAGTCCCCCAAGTCGGTGAACTAGATGAACTAGAAACCTTCGTCGGTGCAAAAAAAACAAAATCTGGCTGTGGACAGCAGTAGATCACTTCACTTCAGGGATTTTAGGTTGGGCGTTGGGCGACCATAGTGCTGAAACCTTTGCCCCGCTATGGGCGATCGTTGCCCAATGGCGGTGCTACTTTTATGTTACGGATGGTTGGAGTGTTTATCCAGGTTTTATTCCAGACGGCGATCAAATTGTCAGTAAGACTTATATGACCAGAGTTGAGTCCGAAAATACAAGACTGAGGCACTATCTGGCTCGGCTGCATCGAAAGACACTGTGCTACTCCAAATCAGAAGAAATGCTGAAATATTCAATTCGATTGTTACTGCACTATCTCAAATTCTGGAATGTTCCAGTTCCTCAATAGTTCATATCTCTATTCAGCAACGCCCGATATTCTGGATACTTCACCAGAGCAGGCGTTTGACGATCTCACTCGTTTGGCTGCCCAAATTTGCCAGACTCCTACAGCACTCATTAGTTTGGTCGATGCCGATCGCCAATGGTTTAAGTCTCAAATTGGTTTAACTATTCCAGAAACTCCTCGTCATATTGCCTTTTGCGATCGGGCGATTGGAGAACGTCACTTGCTGATCGTGCCTGATGCTTGCCAAGATGAGCGTTTTGCTGAGAACCCGCTGGTAACTGGAGAACCCAAAATTCGGTTTTATGCGGGTGCGCCGCTGGTGACATCGGACAATTTTGCTTTGGGAACTCTCTGCGCGATCGACTACGTACCTCGCGAGTTGAGTCCCCAACAATTGGAGGCTTTAGAAATTCTGGCGCGTCAGGTCGTGACGCAATTGGAGCTAAGACGGACTTCGATCGGTTTACAACAGGCGCATCTACAGCAACAGCAAATAGGACTTGCCCTGCGACAGAGCCAAGAACGCTATCGAGATTTATTTGAAAATGCTAACGATTTGATTCAATCGGTTACGCCAGATGGCAGATTTATCTATGTCAACCGCGCCTGGAAAGAAACCCTTGGCTATAGTGAAGCAGAGCTTGCCGAGCTAAAAATTTACGACATTATTCATCCCGATAGCTTGTGTCACTGTCTAGAAGTCTTTGGGCGCATCATGGCTGGCGAGAAATTCGCGCAAGTTGAAACAATTTTTGTTACCAAGCAAGGCGAAAAAATTTGGGTTGAAGGTAGCATTAACTGTCAATTTGTCGAGTCTCAACCAACTGCGACTCGCGGAATTTTTCGTAATATTAGCGATCGCAAAGCTGCGGAATTAGCCATACATGATGCTTATTGTCAGTTAGAAACCAAAGTTGCCGATCGTACTGCCGAACTGGTCAGCATCAACCAGCAACTCCACAGTGAAATGGCAGAACGTCACCGCGCTGAGGCAGAAGTCCGGCTGTTACAAAAAATCGCTCAGGCGATTGGAGATGCTCAAAACTTCCATGCTGCTCTGGGAGTGGCACTGCGCCAGATCTGCGAATTTACGGGTTGGAGTTATGGTGAGGCGTGGATTCCCTGTGCGGAGAACGATATCCTTCAGAGCAGTCCTGCTTGGTATGGCAAGCATTACAACGTCACAAGCTTCCGTAGTTCGAGCAAGAAATTTAAATTCTCTCCTGGAGTTGGTTTAATCGGTCATGTTTGGCGTTCTCAGCAACCGCATTGGGTTCCGAGTCTAGAAGACGAGACCGAGATGGCGATCGTCCGCAGCCATTTAGCACGGGCTGCTGGTCTCAAAGCAAGTTTAGCCATTCCCATCGTCGCCGATCGCGCGGCGGATAAATCGGAAGTCCTGGCTGTCATTGCCTTTTTCATGTCTGAATCTTGTGCTGAGGATAAGCATCAAGTCGAGATCGTCTCAACTGTTGCTACCCAGCTAGGTGGACTAATGCAACGCAAGCGAGCGGAAGAGGGACTGCATGAGAGCGAATCTCGGTATCGTGCTGTAGTCAAGCAAACTGCTGAAGGAATTTGTCTCATCGATATCGAGACAAAACGTATTTTGGAAGCAAATGATGCTTTTGCGCGTTTCCTCGGTTATTCTCCCGAGCAGCTTTTACAACTGACGCTATACGATATTTTCGCTGGCGATCGCCTGACCATCGATCGCAATGCCCAGCGCGCGCTGAGGGGAAAAAATCTATTTTTAGGAGAAGTGCCACATCACCGCAGCAATGGCAGCGTGGCTTATGCAGAAGTTCATCTCAATTCAATTTTTTATGGTGGCAAAGAAGTTTTTTGCGTCGTTGCCCACGATGTGACAGAACGGCAGCAAGTACAAGAGGCACTGCGGCAGAGCGAGGAGAGGCTGCAAGCAATTTTAGATAACTCTACAGCATTAATTTACGTCAAAGATTTGGAGGGCAAATATCTCACGATCAATTCTTGGTACGGGATTCTCTTCCATCTAGATCGAACTGAGGCAATTGGCAAAACTGATTACGAGATCTTCCCGCCAGAAATTGCTGAGGTGCTGCGAACCAACGATCTCCAGGTGTTAGAGACAAAATCGGCATTGGATTGGGAAGAGGTACTACCCCACGATGACGGTTTGCATACTTACCTTTCAGTTAAGTTTCCCCTATTCAACGCTGCTGGCGAACCATACGTTGTTGGAGGTATTTCTACCGATATTACTGAGCGCAAGCGAGCAGAAGAAGCTCTCCGTTCTAGCCTTGCCACTAACCGCGCTCTGATCAATGCGATTCCCGATTTAATGTTTCGCGTAAGTGGCGATGGAATTTTTGTCAACTACAAAGTTTCTAAAGCAGAAGAGTTAATTGTTCCGCCAAACCAGTTTTTGGGCAGGCGAATTGATGAAGTACTGCCATCAGCAATCGCTCAGCCAACGATGTATTACATTCAGCAAGCTTTAACTACGGGAGAATTGCAAATCTTTGAATACCAACTTTACACTGAAGACGAATTGCACGATTACGAAGCGCGAATTGTGGTGAGTGCAGAAAATGAAGTGATGGCGATCGTCCGCAACATTACCGATCGCAAGCGCACTGAAGCAGAAATGCAGCATACGCTGGCTAAAGAAAAAGAACTTAGCGAACTCAAGTCTCGCTTTGTCACCATGACTTCTCATGAATTCCGCACGCCATTAACCACTATCTTGTCTTCAGCTGAATTGATGGAAGATTTCGGCTCTCAATGGGCGGAAGAAAAGAAACTTCTGCATTTACGACGCATTGTTACCACTGTCAAGCACATGAATCAACTTTTAGATGATGTTTTGTTAATTGGGAAAGCCGAAGCGGGCAAACTAGAGTGTAACCCAATCGAACTGGATGTTGTCCAGTTCTGCCGCGAGCTAGTAGAGGAGATGCAAATGATTGCTGACAGCCACACAATTCACTTGAATTCTCAATCTGAATCTAGCGAGGTGGCGTTGGATGAAAAGTTATTGCGCCATATTTTGATTAATTTATTATCAAATGCAATTAAATATTCTCCTACTAGTAGTATCGTCAGTTTCAATCTGAATGTTGATGCGGAAAAAGTTATCTTTCAGGTGCAGGATCGAGGCATCGGAATTCCCAAAAGCGATCGCGAACAGTTGTTTCAATCCTTCTATCAAGCTAGCAATGTCGGCACGATTTCCGGTACGGGTTTGGGTTTAGCCATTGTTAAAAGAGCAGTCGATTTGCACTGCGGCAATATTGCTGTTGAAAGTGAAGTTGGAATCGGAACGACTTTTATAGTTTCTCTTCCTTATAAAAGCAGTTAGGAGTAAGGAGAAATCGCTCTGCATTTATAAAACCATAAAGTTGCAACATGGCATTCAATTTTTCTTCTTAAATTCTATCTATTAACTTCAAAATATCTCTTTGAGAATCCAGTTTTTAACTATTCAATTAATTAGGAAAGATCGACATGAGCCGAATTTTAGTGATTGAAGATGAACTATCAGTTCGAGAAAATATACTCGCCCGTTTGGAAGCAGAAGGATTTGATACTCTTGATGCAGAAAATGGTTTGAAGGGCTATCAAATGGCATTGGCGCATAAGCCAGATCTGATTATTTGCGATGTGATGATGCCAGAAATGGATAGCTATGGGGTACTAACCATGGTACGTCAAAACCCCCTTACAGCATCAACTCCATTTATTTTTCTAACAGCTAAAGCTGATAAATTAGACGTGCGCCAAGGCATGGAAATGGGGGCAGATGACTACATCAGCAAACCATTTACCCGCACGGAATTATTGGGTGCGATCGCGGCGAGATTACAAAAGCAAGCGTTTGTCGCTCAACAGTCAGAAAAAAAGTTAGCTGAGTTACGCAGAAGTATTACCGATGCTCTGCCGCAAGAACTGTTGTTACCTTTAAGCGAAGTCTTATCTTTTTCTAAAGTCCTAGTGGGACTTTAAAACTTTCTAAGCCCAAATATAGCCGAACTTAGCTCTGTGAGAGGCAAATACATCAACATGCTCATTAAGCCAGCGGACCAAACGAAACTCGACTGCGGTGCGGAATGCCTCCAATGCTTCGGCAAAGGTTTGTAAGGGTTTGGTTGCCCAACGTCTGCGGAATCCGCCGGTCAACTGATGCCAAAGGATGAAGGTGTAAGCGATGAACACTAAAACCCAATGACGCTTCATACTCAGAGCATCCCGAACTTGATACTCACTCAAACCCAACCAGCCCTTGGCTTCTCGATAGAAGACCTCCACCCAGTTGCGAGCAGAATATGTTTGAGCTACCCAAGCCGCACTGACTTGGTTGTCAGAGGCATTGGTGAGAAAGTAATCCACCTCCGTCGCTTGCTCGAAACTAGAGGCATTGAGTTGAATCGCCAGCCAGCGAGTGCCTTCGAGCTTCGGAACGTGAACTGGTAACAGCGCCACCCAAACTGTCCGGGGCTGCTCCAGATTGAGTTGCACAGGTGTGAACTGCTCCACTGCCAAGGTTTGAGCAATAGCTTCTAATCCCTGCTTACGAGCAGACTCATCACCTGATGTTTGAGCAGTAACTTGGCGGTTTTTGGCGATTGCTGCCACGTAAGTTAGGTTTCTCGACTCCAACTGCTTGAGAAAAGGCGTGTTATTACCGTAGCCTGCATCAATTACAGTCACACCCGGTCGATAACCGCGCTTCAAGCATTGGTCAACCAAGTCTAGAGCCAGGTCAGGTTTTTTCTGGAAGTTGGGGTCTGCCTTGCCTTGCTCGAATAAACTTGCGTGTTGATAGAGTGCAACATCTAACGGCAGACGTCGCACTCCATCATACAAGTAGGTAGTCAGCAGCACAATACCATTGTCAGTCTTGCCAATCTCCCCAATGTACTGCCGTCCTACCCCATCAGTAGCCGCACCACTTTTGCGATGTCCCGAATCATCTACAATCAATGTGAAACCTTGACTCGGGGTCGTCTGGCGACACTGGTGCATCACCTCCAACCGCCGATTATTTAGCTTGACTTCATCCCAAGGGGCATTGTTGAGAAAATGTCTGAGGCTGTTGTAGGAGCCATCTACTGTATTTGTGACCAGTTGGCTCAGGTTTTTGCGCTGACTCTCACCCAGCAGTCCCCCTAGATAAACACGAAATTCCTGCCGCTGCTTCTGACGCGAAAATACATCATCAAACCGACGACACCAGTTCTCAAAGCACTGCGGCATCGCTGCTGGTACTTGATCTTTCACCTTACGTTGCTCCTGTCGAGACTGACGTAAAACGCAACTCCTACCCGCATTCTAGCTCAATTTGCTCCATCTTTCTTACAAAGTCCCACTAGGAGAAAGTTACGATACAATAAAACCTCAAGAACTGTTAGAAACAGCCCAAAATTTACATAATTCTTCTCAACGCCTGCAAAGAATGATTGAGAATTTTATTATGTACGCTCAAATTGAACTATTAGCAACTAATCCTGAAGAACTACAAGCTTTACGTAGTTGTCAAACCCTCAACCCTAGCGATATTATCTTTGCTATAGCAATTCAAAAGGCAAAACAATATCAACGAGAAGCAGATTTAATTTTACAAGTTGCTAATTCTAACGTCAAGATTGCGAAGCGAGACTTGAAGAAAGCGATCGAAGAAATTATCGATAATGCTTTTAAATTCTCCGAAGCTGGCACATCTATTCATGTCAAAGCTGCTACTGAAAAAGATGGATTCAAAATTAGTATTACTAACTACGGACGTGCTATGTCTACCGAACAAATTGCTAGTATTGGCGGTTATATGCAATTCGAGCGCAAATTTTACGACCAACAAGGTTTAGGCTTGGGTTTAATTTTGGCAAAACGCATTACAGAACTTCATGGAGGTAAATTATTTATTGAAAGTGGCGGGACAGAAGTGAAGACGACTGTAAGCGTGTTGTTGCAACGTTAGATATAGAGACGTTGCGTGCAACGTCTCTATATCTTCATGTCGTATATTCAGCATTAATCTTCACGTAGTCGTAGCTGAGATCGCAGCCCCAGGCTATGCCAGAGCCGGAACCACTGCCAATGCTGACGTTAATAATGACTGTTTCGTCTTGGAAGCGATCGCCTCCACTTTGACGCTCGAAAGCTTTTGTTTCTCCATCTTTAACCGCTAATAATTCATTACTCTGGGCAGTACTAACGGTTTCTACTTGAGGCTGTTGTGCTGCTTTTTGCTTTAAGTATGCACTGGCGGCAGCGCGATCGAAGTCTAGAGGCTGTCCGTTTTCCATTAAGAGAAAATCTCCTAGTTGAATTCTGAGATTTTCTGGCTCGAAGGGAACTCCCGCACGTCCCGCTGCGGCTGCAATCCTTCCCCAGTTGGGATCGCGTCCGAATATTGCTGATTTAACTAGGGAAGAACCAGCAATCGTTTTCGCTACCTGACGAGCGGCTTTTTCGTCGGTTGCTCCTGTGACTTGTACTTCAATTAAACAGGTTGCGCCCTCTCCATCGCGGGCGATCGCTTTGGCTAAGTGTTGACACACGGCTGTGAGCATGGCTTCTAACTTTTCTGCCTCTGCACCCATCTCGGTAATGGCTGGGGTGCGCGATTGTCCGTTTGCCAAAGCAATTAAACAATCGTTGGTACTGGTATCGCCATCGACAGTAATTTGGTTAAAACTTTTATCGGCAGCTCGACTTAGCATATGCTGCCATAGACCAGGAGAGACAGCCGCATCGCAGGTGACAAAAGCTAGCATCGTCGCCATGTTGGGGTGAATCATGCCCGAACCTTTAGCAATGCCACCCATCCGAACGGGACGATCGCCCATTGTTGTCTCTAAAGCAATGGATTTTGTTACCAAATCTGTAGTGACGATCGCTTGTGCAGCGGCATCTCCACCTGTTTCAGAAGCTTCGGCAACCAGTTGAGGAATGCCAGCGTGCATCTTGTCCATCACAATTCTTTTGCCAATTACCCCAGTAGAGGCAAGCAACACCGATTCTGAGGGGATATTTAAAGCTTGTCCTAGTGCCATTGCACACTCTAGGGCATCCAACCAGCCTTGAGAACCCGTTGCAGCATTAGCTTGCCCTGCATTGCAAAGAATTGCCCTAGCGCTGGGTTTAGCTTGCAATCTTTGCTTGCAGTAATCGACACAAGCAGCACGGACTTGAGAAGTCGTAAAAACACCTGCGGCGATCGCTTCTACATCTGACAAAATTAGAGCTAAATCTGGTAGTCCTGAAGGTTTTAATCCCGCTCTAATACCCGCTGCCTTGTACCCTCTTGGCGCAGTGATACCACCACTTATCTCATGCCATACCATGTTGCCTGTCTCCCAACGCATAGCCTGCGATTATATCAGAAGGGGTGAGGGGTAAGGAGTGAGGATTTTTGCGATTTCAGGCGATCGCGGCTATTCCATTTATCAGTTATCAGTTAACTTCTGAGCAGGTGAAGAAATCTGATTTCTGACTTCTTCTCTTACCACTGCTCGCTTAAAAAAGCCAAAAAAAAAGAGAGTCAGTTCGGTGACTCTCCCAATCATCAGGGTGCATCTACTCAGTAGAATATAACAGGTGGTGTGTAAAGAATCTTACGGCTTTCTACGGGATTTTCTTAAAGATCCGATGAAGAATTGCCATGTTGAAGAGGGATGAGGAGCGAGGAGCGAGGAGTGAGGGAAAGAACGCAGTGTGTGGTGAGCCAGATGTAGGGTGTAGGGTGTAGAGTGTAACGAAATTTTGAATTTTGAATTGCTCCCGATCGCTCCCCCAGCTCTCTTGTAACCCCCTCGCTCCTCACTCCTCACTCCTCGCTCCTATTTGTTGAGCTTTTCTGCTAGCAGTTGGTTTGTCAGCTTCGGATCGGCACGTCCGCCTGTTTGCTTCAGCACTTGCCCGACAAAGAAGCCTAGAAGTTTGGTTTTGCCGTTACGGTACTGTTCTAGTTCTTTGGGATTGGCAGCAATGACTTGCTCGACGATCGCTTCTATGGCGCTGCGATCGGAAATTTGAATCAATCCCTTACGTTCTACTAACTCCTTCGCCGAACCACCTTGAGTTAGCAGTTCAGGCAAGATATCTTTAGCAATTTTGCCGCTGATTGTATTGCCTTCAATCAGCTGGATCAATTCTGCTAGCGTTTCTGGTTTAAGCGCAATTTCACCAATACTGAGTTTGTTGCTATTTAGGTAAGCTGCAATATCTCCCATAATCCAGTTGGCAGCTTGTTTTGCCGAGGCTCCAGCTGCTACCGTCGCTTCAAAATATTCCGATACCGATCGCTCGTCAGTTAATACGCGAGTATCGTAGGCAGAAAGTCCTAGTTCGCTTTCATAACGATGGCGTTTTTGGGCTGGTAATTCTGGCAACTCAGCACGCCATTTTTCTAACTGTTCTTTGGACACTTCAATCGGCGCTAGATCGGGTTCGGGGAAATAGCGGTAATCGCTAGAACCCTCTTTAGTCCGCATACTAACAGTGCGTTGGCTGCCTTCTTCCCATAGCCTGGTTTCTTGAACAATTCTTTCTCCAGACTCTACAGCCGCAATTTGCCGTTCGATCTCGTATTCAATCGCCCGTTGAATGGCGTTGAACGAGTTCATATTTTTAATTTCTACCTTCGTGCCAAACTCTTTTTGTCCGACAGGACGCACGGAGATATTGACATCGCACCGCAAGGAACCTTCTTGCATGTTCCCGTCACTAACATCCAAATAGCGCAAGATCCGGCGTAGTTCTTGGGCATATTCCGCCGCTTCTTGCCCAGAACGCAGATCGGGTTCCGACACAATTTCGACTAAAGGCACGCCAGCACGATTGTAGTCTACTAAAGAGTAAGTAGAACCAGACAGGCGATCGCTACCCCCGTGTACTAACTTGCCTGCATCCTCTTCCATGTGCAAGCGCGTGATCCCAATGCGTTTGCGGACGGGGTTGTTATCCGCATCGACAAGTTCGATTTCTAACCAACCGTGTTCGGCAATTGGTAAGTCATACTGAGAAATTTGATAATTCTTCGGTAAGTCAGGATAAAAATACTGTTTGCGATCGAACTTGCTATAAGGTGCAATTTGGCAATTTAACGCCAAACCCGCCTTCACTGCGTATTCCAATACCTTCTCATTCAATACGGGCAACACTCCAGGTAAACCCATACAAATCGGATCGATATTTGTATTTGGAGGCGAGCCAAATTCTGTAGAACTGCTCGAAAAAATTTTCGTATTCGTATTCAGCTGACAATGGGTTTCTAAACCAATAATCGCCTCATATTTAGTTTTTGTCGGTGCAGCAGTAGTCATATCTTTTATTTGCCGCTCTGATTGTAATACTTTCCAATCTTTACACTTCTCTGGTTTTTGGTCACGCAAAGACGCAAAGGCGCTAAGAATCTTTTGCGTCTTTGCTACGCCAGTCGCACGGCAGTCGCTACAACGGGGGAAACCCCCGCAACGCGCTGCCTCCTCAACGGGGGGAACCCCCGCACGGCGCTGGCTCGTCTTTGCGCGACATTTTCTCAGACAAACTTCGAGCAAGTGATATTTCCATAATATCACATTGACATTATGAATGAACTAATTATATCGTTTTGATATCACATTAAAATCAGGTAACAAATATGGAGCGACTGAAAGAGCGTCCTGCCTTTAAGGTGGATGGTTTTGTGGCGCTGGTAGTACTGGGGGCGATCTCAATTTTGGCTGTTTGGTGGCTGTGGACGACTATCCAAGGATGGGAGGCAATATTAGGTAGAACTCTGAAAATTACCGATTTACTGGGAGAAGACACCACTGCTGAAATTGGTGCATGGTTGGGAGCAACTTTAATAGCAGTCATCATTCCCACATTTTCGGGGTTCTTTACGGTGGAACCAAACCAAGCAGTTGTAGTAACATTTTTGGGTCGTTATGCTGGTAGCGTTAGAGAAGCAGGATTTTGGTGGACTAATCCTTTTACCCGCAAGCGCAAGATTTCATTGCGAGTACGCAACTTTAACAGCAAAATTCTTAAAGTCAACGACGCTCAAGGCAGTCCCATTGAAATTGCAGCTGTAGTCGTGTGGCAAGTTGTAGATTCAGCCAAATCTTATTTTGAAGTAGACGACTACGAAGAATTTGTTGCCATCCAAAGTGAAACGGCAATTCGTGCCTTAGCCATCCGCTACCCCTATGACACAGGTGATGATGAGAGTATACCTTCGCTGCGAGGCATTCCTGACGAAGTGGCGCGATCGCTTCAACAAGAATTACAAGCACGGTTAGAAGTTGCGGGGGTAGAGATTATTGAAGCTAGGCTTTCTCACCTTGCCTACGCGCCAGAAATTGCTCAAGCAATGCTCCGCCGCCAACAAGCCAAAGCAATAATTGACGCTCGACGGCAGATTGTAGATAGTGCTGTAGGGATGGTTGACGAAGCATTGAGAAGGTTAAGCGAACAACAAATCGTCGAATTGGATGAGGAACGCAAAGCTACGATGGTGAATAATTTACTTGTGGTTTTAACCTCGGAACAAAACGCTCAGCCTGTAGTCAATACTGGTAGTTTGTATACATGAGTCAAAAAAAAAGATTCTTGCTGCGTCTAGATCTAAAACTGTATGAAGTACTAGAAAAATGGTCGGCTGACGAACTCAGAAGTGTCAATGCTCAAATTGAATACTTACTCACAGACGCAGCAAGAAAAACTGGAAGATGGAAGGAAGATCGGCAGAAAAAAGTTGCTGAATCACCACAGGAAAATGCAGAATCAGAAGATTTATAGTGATGAAGATATCGAGATATCTAGCTCCAAATATCGACGTTTTACCAACGAAGTTTTTATCATACTGAAACTAGTTCAGACAAATCCCAAAGAACCGATTGTGAAGAGTGTATTTTGAAGTTTAAACAAATTTGAAGATTTCGTTAACCAACCTACTCTTCCAGAGCTGAAATGCCATACTTCTGCTAATAATGGCGATTGACGTTTATTTTTAGGCTATTTATGACTAGCAACGGGAATCAGGCTCAGCTAGATTTAATTGAATCCTCTCCACACGCAGGTCAGAGATATTGGGGTTTGGTTGAGGTAATAGAAGAAGGAGAAAATTATCGAATTAATCGGATTGAAATTAAACCGAAGCACCGCATAAAACCGCAAATTCACTACCATCGCAGCGAACATTGGGTTGTTGTTTCTGGTACGGCTAAAGTTAATTGCGGTGATGAGGAGAAGTTACTACATCGCAATGAGTCAACATACGTACCTGTAGCAACGCTACATAGTATTGAAAATCCTGGGGCAATTCCACTCATTTTACTAGAAATTCAAAATGGCGAGTATATGGGTGAAGATGATACCGAACGTCCTTACGATTTGACTTAAGATTATCTATCTGCGAAATCAATTCTTCATCTATCGTATTCACCACACTGCTGAATTAATTTTGCCACTAAACCCGTCCAACCTGTCTGATGATTTGCCCCTAAACCCGCACCATTATCTCCATGAAAGTATTCGTGAAACATAATTAAATTGTGCCAGTGTGGATCGGTTTGGAACTTTTTTAGATCTCCATAAACTGGTCTTTTCCCCGATTCATCTTGCAGGAATATTTTAATCAGCCTTTGCGATAATTCCTGCGAAACCTCCCACAGATTCATTTCTCGACCCGAACCAGTGGGAAACTCGACTTTAAAATCATCACCTAAATAATAATGAAACTTTTGTAACGCTTCAATTATTAAGTAATTAATCGGAAACCAAATGGGACCTCGCCAATTGGAATTACCCCCAAATATAGCATCGCTTGATTCTGCTGGTTCGTATTTGACGCGATATTCTTGTCCGTCTAATTTAATGAAATAGGGATGAGAAGCATGATGTTTAGATACAGAGCGAATTCCATATTGACTTAAAAATTCGTTCTCATCTAACATCGTTTTCAAAATGCAGCGTAACTTATTTTCTGCTTCCGTTCCTCCTGGTGGCTTATAACAAATTGCTAATAGCCTTCTTGCGCCAATTCCTTTTGTTTCCATACAAGCAACATTTTGCCGCAAATCGGGACGGTTGTTAATAAACCATTCCATCCGTTTTTTAAAACCAGGAAATCGTTCTAAAACTTCTGGTTCTAAAGTTTCAACAGCTAGTAAAGGGATTAATCCTACTAGCGATCGCACTTTCAGGACTATATCCCCATCAGCAGGAACGTGCAGCATATCGTAATAAAAACTATCGTCTTTATCCCACAAACCTTTGCGTTCCTCTCCCATGCTATTCATCGCATCGGCAATGTAGAGGAAATGCTCGAAAAATTTACTAGCAGTATCTTCATAAGCGGGATTTTCTTTAGCTAATTCTAACGCGATCGCCAGCATATTTAAACAGTACATACCCATCCAACTCGTACCATCTGACTGCTGTAAATAGGCATCAGTAGGAACTTGGGTACTGCGATCGAATACACCAATATTATCCATACCCAAAAACCCGCCTTGAAAAACATTTTTACCAGCAATATCTTTGCGATTTACCCACCAAGTAAAGTTGAGTAATAATTTTTGAAAAACTCGTTCTAAAAATAATCTATCGGCACGTCCGTATATCTTTTGTTCGATCTTATATACGCGCCACGTCGCCCAAGCATGAACGGGAGGATTAACATCGCTAAAGTTCCATTCGTAAGCTGGTAATTGCCCGTTAGGATGTAAATACCATTCTCGCGTCAAACGACTTAATTGACGCTTGGCAAAATCAGGATCGATAATGGCAAGAGGAATGACATGAAAAGCTAGATCCCACGCTGCATACCAGGGATATTCCCATTTATCGGGCATGGAAATAACATCATCGTTAAATAGATGAATCCAGTCTGCATTCCTAATATTTTGTCGCGATTTTGCTGGTGTAGGATGAGCCGGATCGCCTTGCAGCCATTCATGGATGACATAATAATAATATTGTTTAGCCCAGAGCATCCCCGCAAAAGCCTGTCGCTGAATATTGCGTCGATCTGGTGTTAATTGACAAAAAGAAGTAATGCGATCGTAAAACTCATCTGCTTCTTGAATGCGAGTTTGAAAAATTTGCTCGAAATCTTTACCAAATGGAGTGACTAAATAAGGAGAGTCGCACAGACGTAAGCAAACAGTTATGGTTTCGCCTGCGGCAATCTTTAGATTATAACTGGCTGCAAATTTAGTACCAATTTGTTGAGGATTTACGGTGTTTTTATCGTTTTCAACAAGATAATTGTTAATTCCGTCTTTAACAAAATCAGATTTATTCTCGACTCCAAACAACTTTTGGTAGTTCGTATCATTTTCAGTAAATAATAACTCTGCTGCACCTTCACAATACAACCAGCGATCGCCTAAACTAGGATGAGTAGATTCGATAATACTCAGATTGCTATCTTGATGCAGCTTTTTAAGTTTGGGTTTGGCTGCTTCGGCTCGTCCCCAAGCCCAAGTATTGCGAAACCATAATGTAGGCAATAAATATAAATTTCTAGTTTCCGAAGCACGATTAGCGATACTAATTTTAATTAAAATATCTTCAGGAGTATT
This sequence comes from Chroococcidiopsis sp. SAG 2025, assembly GCF_032860985.1. Taxonomy (GTDB): domain Bacteria; phylum Cyanobacteriota; class Cyanobacteriia; order Cyanobacteriales; family Chroococcidiopsidaceae; genus Chroococcidiopsis. Next base: position 1,610,568 of record NZ_JAOCNC010000001.1, on the reverse strand, counting down.
TTTGGCATATTCAACAAAAACATCAAAGTAAGTGTTATTGTCAAATATTCCTGTATCAAGTAATTCAAATTCACGATCGCGCTTACTACGATTTTGATTTTCTGTCACTAGTTGAGTATAGGGAAAAGCTTGCTGAGAATATTTATAGAGATATTTCATGTAAGAATGAGTGGGAGTATTGTCAAGGTAAAAGTAACATTCCTTGACATCTTCGCCGTGATTGCCTTCATTACCAGTTAAACCAAATAGCCTTTCCTTTAAAATTGGATCGACACCATTCCAAAGCGCGATCGCAAAACACAAGCGTTGATGATTGTCAGAAATACCTGCAATTCCATCCTCACCCCAACGATAAGCGCGAGAACGTGCTTGTTCGTGGGGAAAATAATCCCAAGCCGAACCATCAGCACTGTAATCTTCTCGGACTGTTCCCCATTGTCGTTCGCTTAAATACGAACCCCAGCGCCGCCAGTGTGCTTTGCGATCGCGGTCTTCTTGTAATCTTTGTTCTTCTTGAGTCATGATGAGAATGAGGAATAGAGGATATGGGGGACAAAGAAAATTAGTAATTTTTGACTTTCTTACATAACGTCTTTGTTTTTTGTTCTCACTCGCTGATATAATTCTTCCATCACCGTAATAAAGGAAGTATCTTTTTGCCAAAAAGCGGGATAGTCCCCCTGTTTTTTAACTACAATTGCTGGAATAATTGCTGGTTCGGCAACTTCAATATTTGATGGTAGGCGCTTAGTTCCAAGCCAGAATTCTCTAGAATGCATCTGCTCGGTTACAGGCACTTGTTCGAGTTTTGTATAGTAAGATATTTCTGCTACTAAAGGAGTTTCTTTAGTAGTTAACTCGGCAGATAAAACTTGTCCTAAAGGAGATTTCACGAGTTCTGATTGCAATTCTTCTTTAGATAAACCCCTCAATTCAAATAAAAGAAATGGGTTATGGTCGAGTTGAGATGCAACTAAGTAATAAACACCTGCAATATGTTTGCAAGGGTTAGCATAATCGGGACAGCTACAGCTCGTTTTAAAGTCTTTTCTACTATGCGGTAGTAAATGCAATCCTAAGTCAGCAAAAGCTGAGTCAATACTGTCTGGCACTTCATTCATTAACAATTTTGACACAAAACTTGCTTTAGAAGAAACGTATTTAATTGCCTTTGACCAACTCGCTTTGTCAATTGGAGTAATTTCGATTTTTGTATCGTATTTTGGTTCTTTATATACCCCAAAATAGGGATTTATCGAACCTCTCACCTTAGCCGTAATTTTATTGCCGTCAATTTTATATTCAATGATTTTACCATTGCTAGCATAGGAACGTCCGCGCCCCAGCCTACCAGAATCGCTGAATGCTTCTAAGGCTTCAATGAAACGTTTTCCCCACCAAGTTCGACTGAATTTAGCCACGATCGCTACTCCAATATTGCAGTTTTATTTAAGGCGATTAGTTGTTTAAATGCTTCATTATCAAGTTCTGTCAGCCAAGATTCATCATTACCAACAATTGCAGAAGATAGCTTTTTCTTATCAGCAATCATTTGGTCGATACGTTCTTCTAACGTACCCATTGCAACGAATTTATGTACGAAGACATTCTTCTTCTGACCGATCCGAAAAGCTCTATCTGTTGCCTGATCCTCTACTGCGGGGTTCCACCAGCGATCGAAGTGAAAAACATGGTTGGCTTTAGTCAGAGTGATTCCTACTCCTCCTGCTTTTAAAGATAGGATAAATACCGATGGTTCTGTTTCAGGGTCTTGAAACTCGGCGATCGCTTCTTCTCTTTTATTACGGTTTGTCCCACCGTGAATGTAATAAGTATTGTAATGACAATTGTGCTTCAAATACTTTTCTAAAGGGTCGCAAATCTCTTTAAATTGACTGAAGATTAACATGCTTTCTCCTTCAGCGATCGCCTCTTCTACCATTTCTATTAAACGGCTAAGTTTGTGCGATCGCTCTGGAGAAAATTCGCTACCATCTTGTAAAAACTGTGCCGGATGATTGCAAACTTGTTTGAGTTTCAATAAAGTCGATAAAATTAACCCTTTGCGTTGAATTCCCTCTGATTCTTCAATTTGCTTCGAGACATCTTTCACGACAGCTTCATAGAGCGAAGCTTGTTCTTTTGTCAAGTTACAATATAAGTTTTGTTCGACTTTATCCGGTAAATCATTAATAATCGATCTATCAGTTTTGACTCGTCGCAAAATAAACGGTTCGACTAATTTATTTAAACTGCTAGATTTGACTTTACTATTATCTTTTTGAATTGGGATTTCAAACGATTTCCGAAATTGTGCTTCTTTTCCCAAATAACCTGGATTGAGGAAATTGAAAATCGACCATAAATCTAATAAGCGGTTTTCTACAGGCGTTCCCGTTAAAGCTAGTCGATGTTTAGCTTGTAATTTTAAAATGGCGCGAGTTTGAGCTGCTTTCGGATTTTTGATGTTTTGGGCTTCATCTATTACTATCCGCTGCCACGTTACACTACTTAAAAGTTTTTCATCTTTACGAGCAAGCGTAAATGAAGTAATTACCACATCGTGTTTGAGACAGATAGCTTTAAATTCAGCTTCATCTTTGAGGCGATCGCTTGCAGTTGGTAAGGCAAAATATTTAGTAGAAATTCGAGCGTTCGTCTTGCCATAAGTAGCTGGGGCGATTCCCAATTGCTCAGTTAAGAAGGCTTCTAAATCTGCTGAAGCCAATTGAAAAGGATGAGTGCGCCGATCGGTGTTGCGACGTTTTTGGACAGTTGAAGTTTCTACCCACAGATAAAATGCACCATCTTGAATGAAATCAGCTTCGGCAGAGGGAATCCAAGTACCGTGGATGATTTTCATGGATAGATACCAGGTTTTTAATGTGGTGGATTGGCAGGGGGTGTTTGTGCAGCTGTTGGCGTTGGTGATGGCGCAATACTACCAGACTCGTAATCGCTAGGCAACATTGGTTCTCCTTCTTTCGCTGGAGAGGAATTTGGACTTGGTGCGCTGGGTGTTGGCGATGGTGGCTGGTTGTTAGTTGTTGGGGAGGCTTCTGGTGTAGGTGCTGGTGCGTTTTGGGGTGAGGGTGATGGTTCTGGGGATGGTTGGTTGTTCTGGGGTGAGGGTGATGGTTCTGGCGCTGGCTGGTTGTTCTGGGGTGAGGGTGATGGTTCTGGCGCTGGCTGGTTGTTCTGGGGTGAGGGTGATGGTTCTGGGGATGGAGATGGCGTTGGCGAAGGTGGGGTTGGAGACTGCTTAGATGTTGGGGATTGTTCTGGTTTTGGTGTAGGAGATGGTGCAGGTTGAGACGATTTGCTCTTATTTGTCGAGTTACGTTGACGATTGGTTTTAGGTTGAGTAGGCGTGATTGAGCGATTTCTGGTTGACGAGGTAGCCCTTACTCTACGGTTAAAACCTTGCCCAGCATTATTCCGATCTTGTCTCCATCTGCGAGTGCCAGATCGAATTGTTGGGTTGACGGGGCTGCTGAGATTTTGCGTCCCACTTTGCCCAGAAGTATTGACTGCTGGCTGTTGCTCGGTAGTATTTTTTACAGGTTGAGTTGGTGGGGGAGCAGTTGAGTTTGCTTTTTGCGAGTTTTCTTTTTGTGGAAGTGTAGTGTTTTTCTCATATCTAGCATCGGTGGGCGATGTAGGCTGAGGTGCAGGCTGGCTGGAGCGCGCGGGTATTGAATTTTGAGGTGACTGAGGGACAGACTTAGGAAAAACTGTACCGATCGCTAGAGTTGCAATGCCAGCGATCGCAGCTAAACCACCACCAATCCACAAACCGCGTAAAAAAGATTGCTTGGCGGGGATCTCCTCGCTCTCGGCAGATGGGGGTTCCATAACCGATACTCCAGGTTGGCTGGACTGAGAAAGCCAACTTGGGATCGAAGAATTATGAGTTTGCGATCGCCCGCCGCCTGTCAGACCACCTGAGAAACTTTGGGAATAAGTATGGGGCAATAGTTCCAGCCAATCAGCTACGGTAGCAGGTCGATTGACAGCTTCAATCTCCATCCCCAAAATAATCGCTCGTTCCACGTCAACACTTAACCGAGGATTGATTTGGCGCACGTTGGGCATAGGGACGCGATCGCGCAGGCTAGCGGCAACTGGTACTTTGGCTGTCAAGATCGCGTATAGCGTTGCTGCTAGGGCATAAACATCTGTGGCTGGAGTACGGGGGGCATGGGCAAGATACTGTTCTATGGGTGCGTACCCTTCCGAAACCATGTTGGTATGAGTTTGGGTTGAACCTGGAGTAAATTCCCGCGCAATCCCAAAATCAATCAGTACGACTTCCTGAGTTCCCTGGCGCAAAATAATGTTTTGGGGTTTCACATCCCGATGCAGCAAGTTCTTCTGATGCACGACTTCCAATGCCGCACCAATCTGCCGAATGTAGTGAATTGCCAGCGTTTCTGGCAAGGGACGATCTGGAAACACCACCTTGGCAAGAGTTTGCCCGGGAATATAATCCATCACCATAAATGGCAAGCCGTCCTCAATGAAGAAGTCGCTGACTCGCACAATATTGGGGTGGACGCAGGCTGCTAAGCGTCGGGCTTCATCCTGAAATTGGCGCTGAAACTTGGCAAATTGCGGCGCTTGCCGGAGCAATTCATTCAGCGTTTTGACTACCACTGGTTGCCCCAAAAATTGGTGGGTGGCTTTATAAGTAATGCCAAATCCACCCCGTCCTATTTCTTGTTCCAGGGTATATTTCCCACGCTGTAATGTTTTTCCAGCTAGCATACTCCCCTCAAGACTACTGCACGACCTTTAGGCTTGCTTAATATTTCTGCCTCTTGCCTATGCTAAATCGCTTTTATGTAGAATTTTTAACTTAGTTCCACTTATAGACCTGTCACCCTCCCACGCGACAAAAAACCAGTATGGATTATACCAACCACTGTCACCAGCCGTACACTCATCCAGTCGTCCAATCCTGCTTGCTGCGTAGCGAAAGCGATCGCGGCGTGACGTACAGTTTTATTCTTTCCTTAGAGATGAAAGACGAGAAACAGTGAGGGCTACAGCGATGAAATCCAAAGCCATACATTTATCAGTCTAAGTTAGTCCAAATTAGTCTGGCTGAGAAGTTATGGTTTGTTAACTAACCCACAAGCCTCGAGATAGCTGCTTAGCGACCTAGTAACAACGCTTCTTCAATGCTAGAAATTTAAACAACTCCCTTGCTCTTTTATTAATTTTTATTACTGAAATGGACTATAGATCGCCTTCCGCTCTCACTCCTCACTCCTCACCCCTCGCCCCTCATTCGCGGTTACTATGCTTGAGTAACGGTCACGGCGAAGACATCATTGCAGTTCGGATCGTCCAAGAACTTCAGCAGCTTTGTCCAAACCTCGATATTGCTGCTTTACCAATTGTCGGTGAAGGTAAAGCTTACACTCGTCTGGGTATTCCCCTAATTGGTAGCGTAAAAACCATGCCTTCTGGTGGCTTCATTTACATGGATGGACGGCAACTGCTAGGAGATATTCAAGGTGGCTTGTTACAACTGACTGGGAAGCAGCTGAGGGCAATACGTCAATGGATGCAGGGAGCAGGGAGTAGGGAGCAGGGAGCAGGGAGTAGGGGGGACAAGGAAGACAAGGGAGACAAGGGAGACAAGGAGAAGAGAGCTGAGGGAGCTGGGGGAGCTGAGGAAGCAATTCAATTCTTACCCCACACCTTTTCTTCACGCACCATGCACCACTCACTACACCCCACACCCTACACCCTACACCCTACACCCCACACCCTAGTGTTAGCCGTAGGCGATATCGTACCCTTACTCTTTGCCTGGTGGAGTGGAGCGAATTATGCTTTTGTGGGGACGGCTAAGTCTGAATATTACGTGCGAGATGAAAATGGTGTTTTACCTGGGCGATCGCCTTTTGCCCATTTAGAACATTGGTCGGGTTCGATTTATCATCCTTGGGAGCGCTATTTTATGAGCCATCGCCGCTGTCGAGCAGTGTTTCCTAGAGACTCTCTGACTGCTAAGATTTTGCAACAGCATGGCGTTCCTGCCTTCGATCGGGGAAATCCCATGATGGATCGCCTCGAACCATCCCAACTTTTTGTAGAGGAGACAAGCCAAGCGCTAAAAATTCTGCTCCTACCTGGTTCTCGTCCTCCCGAAGTTTACCGAAATTGGGAACTGATATTGCAAGCAGTCACAGATTTAATCGTGACTTTCGGCGATCGCCCATTGGTATTTTTAGCCGCGATCGCCCCTAATCTTGATTTAGAGCCTTTTTGTCAAGCTCTCGTAAAAACTGGATTCTCTGAAACCCCCCTTGTTAAGGGGGGTTGGGGGGATCTTGCCAGGGCGGGTTTATCAGACATATCTGCGATCGCACGTACACCTCAGCCAAACTCGCCCCTACAGGAATCGCTTGTATTGACATTTCGGCAAAAAAATGCATTTGTTATCTTAACCCAACACGCCTACAACGACTGCTTACACCAAGCCCAAATTGCGATCGCAATGGCAGGAACGGCGACAGAACAATTCATTGGGCTAGGCAAACCTGCCATTATCATGCCTGGTCAAGGTCCGCAATTTACCTATGCTTTTGCTGAGGCACAGAGCCGTCATTTTGGGGAATCGATTACTTTCGTCCAAAATCCTCACCAAGTTGGTGATGCGATCGCGGCTTTACTCTCTAACCCCGACAAGCTACAATCTATCGCTGAAAACGGCATACGTCGCATGGGTAAACTAGGTGCAGCCCGCCGCATTGCCGAGTGCTTAATTGAGAATTTTTAGTACAATCGTGCATAAAATGATACAGCCCCCCTTTTGAAGGGGGGTTGGGGGGATTGCCTATTTCGTCAAACCGTCAAATACGCCTCGCAAAGCAGCAACAGCATCTTGAGTTCTTGCCCAAACGCTTTGATCTGGATCTTTACCCGTTAGTTCGCGGGTTCCCAAAACCTCTAGAATTCCTTTCATTTGCTCTTGATGAGCGCGGTTTTCAAAGTTGACTTGGTTAAGAGGCGCGATCGCATCCTTGACATCTTCCCCTGTCACCTGAGACGCTTTGTGAATAATCAATCCAGTCATAACAGCTTGGTGTTTGATCCGCTCGTGAGCAGAGACTTTTTGATACAAAGATAGTTCGTTACCATCCATTAAGCGGTTGACTTGCTCTACATATTGCCCCGTTGTATCTCTATGCCCAACAGAACCACCACCAAACTTAGCAATAACTTCGTTAATGACAGTCAAATTTTGCCTGTCGTCTCTGAGAAAATCGTTGAGGCGATCGCTAATTTCTTTATCGCTACTGACAGATGGAATCAGTTTTTCTTCATTGCTAATTAGCAACTCTTGTAGGGCTTTTAAATCTGCTAGTTCCATTGCGATCGCTCTACGCTTGGTATCGTCTAAAGTTGCGACCATATTTCACTTTCCCTCCGATTGCTATGTCAAGCTATAAACTCTCATATAAAGCTATTTATTTAAATCTTACTTGAGATATATTCTCAAGAAATCTGCAATCGATAGGGGCGCACAGTGTGCGCCCCTACCAACAACCAGCAACCAACAACTATTCTCCAGTAATTGATAAATTATCTATCCAAATCCGAGGGCAAACCCCAGATGGTGTTAATTCTGCCTCTGGTTCGACGAAAATAATTGACTGCAACACTTCCAGAAAATCTCCCGCCACAGTAGCAGATTCGATACTCGTCCGCTTGCCATTGTTAACTACCCAACCATCGAAGGGGAGGGAGAAAGAACCTTGCAAAGCTTTGACTCCGGCGTGCAAGGCGTGTAAATCGTCAATAAAAATGACGTTCTCAGCCGTATCTAAGTTGTATGTTTGAGTTGCTGGCTGGTTAGAAAAAACGTGATAGAAATGAGGACTAACCGTCACCTTTGCGCCAATATTAGCGTGTCCGGTGGGTTTTGCGTCTAGGCGTTTTGCCGTACCTGCGCTATGGAGAAAATTTGTTAATACTCCATCAGAAATAATGGAGATGCGACGAGTAGGCGTACCTTCACCGTCAAACGTTTCTCCAGCTATATTTTCGGGATGTAATGCATCATCGCACACTGAAAGCAGGGGTGAGGCAATTTGCTTGCCGATTGACTCTGGTGTAGACAGACTTTGTTTATCCAGAATACTTTGAGCGTTGTAGAGATTGGAAAAAGCGCCCAGCAGACTTAAGAAAGCTTCAGGAGAGAAGACAACGCGATATTTACCAGACTTGACTTTCTCGTAATTCAAGTGACTGATAGTTTTTTCAGCTGCTTCTTGAAGACAAGCTTGGATGTCTAAGTTTTGTAAATTGCGACTAACGCGAAATGCGCCAGCAGAACGGGGTTTTTTTCCTTCTTCATCGGTTTTGCTGTAAAGATAGATCGAAGCATAGGAACGGGCTTCATGACGTGTTGCCCCTTCACTATTGAGATAAAACCGATCGAGATCCCTTTGCGATAAACCATTGTAGGGTACGCCTGCGATCGCCGGGTGAGCAGCCAAGAGTTCCTTTTCAGCCGAGATCAAAGTTTCAATCAACTCAGCTACAGGTGCTTGGGGTGCTGTAGTTTCTGTATTTGCAGTAATTGGCGCGATTGCTTCTGGACTAAAATCTGGTACATTTTCTTTGACCCCAAAGAAACTCGCTTCATAAGCAGTTTTCAAAGCAAGTTCGATACCTTCGGGATACACGTCAGTCGTGCTGGTGACTCCTACGGTATTGTTTTCATTCCATACCCGCACTGTCACCCCAGAACGATTTGAGGCTTTGACTTGTTTTGGTTCGCCTGAGTCTACCTGCACGCTAGTTTCATCAACAGAAGAACCGAAAATATCAAATTTTTGAACGCCAATTTTACTAGCACTATCTCGAACGTAATTTGCAAGTTCTTGAATATTCGTCATAATCTTTCTTATTCTACTTAAAATGCGATCGCGCAAAGACGCAAAGGCGCAAAGGATGCTTAGCGTCTAACGCTTCGCTTCGCCTTCGGCTAACGCGTCTTTGCGCGACAAAATTCTTATCTTCCACCAACGGTAATCGAGTCTACCTTAATATGAGGTTGTCCGACAGTAACGTAGATACTACCGCTAACGGAGCCGCAGAAACCCGCCGCTAATCCCAAATCCTGAGAACACATAGAAATCTTATTCATAATTTCCTGCGCGTCACCGATGAGGGTAGCACCTTTGAGGGGTTTGGTAATTTTGCCATTTTCAATTAAGTAAGCTTCTTCAACCGCAAAGTTGAATTGTCCCGTCGCGCCAACGCTACCACCACCCATCTTCTTGCAGTAGATTCCTTTGTCAATCGAACCAAAGATTTCTTCGTTGGTATAGTTTCCAGGGGCGATATAAGTATTGCGCATCCGCGAGGCGGCGGCGTAGGTATAGCTTTGTCTGCGTCCGCTACCCGTTCTGGGGTGTCCGGTGCGTAAGGAACCAGCGCGATCGCTCAAGAAGTTTTTCAAAATGCCATTTTCGATCAATAATGTCCGTTGGGCAGGCATTCCCTCATCGTCCATGTCAATCGTGCCGAAAGCACTGTCGGAAAGTCCTTCATCCCATGCAGTCAGGCTTTCATGAGCGATTTTTTCACCCTTCTTGTCGGCGAAAGGAGTGGTTTTGCGTTCGATTTGGGTGGTTTCCAGCAGGTGTCCGCAAGCTTCATGGAAGATGACACCACCAAACTGATTTGCCATCACGATTGGATACGTACCCGATTCTACGTAATCGGCATATAACATCTTACCTGCCGATTCTGCCACTTCCTCGGCAGTTGATTTGTAATCCCACGCTCTGAGAAAATTAGGATCGCTAGTGCTACCTGCCCGTTGTCCGATAGATGTCCGATGGATGCCATCCGCACACAATAGGTTAAATCCTACCGATTGCGTCAAGCGAATGTCTCTTGCAAACGTGCCATCACTGGAGGCAACTAAAATTTCTTGCCAGTCACGGAAATAAGTAGCGCGTCTTGATTGGATGTGGTTGGCTTTGAGTTGTAACTGTTGGTTGGCATCCAGCAGCACTTCTCCCATTTCGCGGATCGAACTACAGCTAGCAAACCAGCTATCTTTACCTTTAGTCGTGGCGTAGTCTCGCAGCAGTTCTAAATTGATGGCGGGGATGTAGGCGTTGGGTGCTGGGAGTTGCAACCCCAAAATTGAAAGTCCTTTTTCTAAAGCGGCTTTGAGTCCGTTAAATGTTAAATCGTTGGTGCTGACGTAGCAATCAGCTTTACCACGAAACACTCTCACCCCTGCACCAGTCGATAATCTGGGGGAGATGCTGGCGATCGTGTCGTCTTCTGCTAAACAATTAATATAGTTAACTCGTTCCAAGAAAAATTCTACAAAATCTGCACCTGCTGCTCGTCCTAAACCAAGTAGGGTAGCAAGGGGTGCTTCCCAAGTTTCATCAAAGCGATCGCGTTTTAATTTATAGTCCAGGTTAGGCAGTTCTCTCGATAGCAGTAGGCTACTCGGATACGTCGATAGCATCATCGGGCTTGAGCGTCCTTGTTGAGGATTTACTGACACTTTAGACTTTCATCCTAACAAACTACCATCAGCCCTATTAGGAGGGGTATTACCACACGTTAAAGTAGGGTGTGTTAAATAACGCACCTACAAACTACTTACATCAACTCAGTAGCTTGTATTGACTTGATGCTTTAATTTATACTAATTACACTGAGGAAAATATAGTTTTTTTACTTGAATAGCATTAACTATATTTAGTATTGCATCAGTCAAGCTTGGTGTTGAAACAATGCTAATAAAAGATATTCAACTTTCTGAATTGCCATCAGTCTACTTACTAAACAAAGATAATTTACCTAGTTATGCAGCCATCTACTTTGTATCTGATGGTACAGGGCAAATCCTCTATATTGGTAGAACGGTGAATTTAGTTGCTAGGTGGAGAGAACATCATCGATTTAGACAATTAAAAAGATTGAATCGAAAAAATCAAATCAGTATTAGCTGGCTCAAGTGTAATAACGATATAAATACTCTTTCAAATCTTGAAACTAAATTTATTGAGTTGTATAAACCACCGCTAAATTGGTCACAAGTAGTTGCACCGATTAGAAGGATAACTTCAGTTGAGACAGCATTACAACAAAGTCTTCAACAGCTAGCTAAGTTTAATACAATGATATTTGGATTTGACTCAATTTCTGGTGAAGAACCTCCAACAATATATCTGTTCTATCCTGTCTACGGCAGACGCGGTGTATCAAGAGGTATAAGAAGTGCTTTAAAAAATATTAATAAAAAAGCTAGTTCGTTGAAGTGGAAAAAATATCATACAGAGCCTAAATCCCTTGGCAAATTTGGATATTGGGAAACGAATTACAAAGGTATAAGAATAGATTTAACCCCAGCTCAGGAATTAGTCAATGTGATGTCTGATTCAACTCGCAGAACTGTAGCTGGTGTAGAGCTGATGGCTTTTAGTAGTCAGCAGTTAGAAATACTGATAGAAAACTCACCAGATTTTAAAGAAGAATTCTCTAGTCTGGAGGCTTTGGAGGAAGATCCGATCCCCCTAGAGCTTGCTAGCAAACTTCAGCCTTGTCAAGGGAATAATAAGAATGTTGTTGAAGTTGAACCGTGGGAGGAATTAGAACCAATGCCAGAAGGTGAAGTTAGAGTAATGAGCCGCCAGTTTTTATCTGTGGATGGTGTGGAAGTGGAGGTTTGTGCTAATGACAATGGAAAGTATTTTGTTAGGCACAATGTTTACTGGTGGATAGAACACAGACAGAAAAATCCTCATCCACAGTATAATTGCATAATAGATAACTTGAAGGCAGCAGTAGATAGACTGCCTACCATTAGATGGGCTGGATATAAGTTTAGATTTGAGACTATTTTTTTCAATGAAGATGATGTAGAAGTAGAGGATATCCTACTACTACCATTAGCTATGTTTGAAGAGCTTATAAAAGATACATTAAGATTTAGAAGCCCTCTAAAAGAGACAATTCAAAGTGGCGAATATCAACCGCAGCCAAATGACGAGGCAAATATAAAATTATGTGTTTGGTTACAACATAATTCATTGTTTTCGCTACTCAAGTCTACAACAAATGAATCACTCTCGATGCAATAACCTATTGCAACCTTAAGACAAAAAGCGATCGCACCCCTCCTATTCTCATCGCATGGCAAAAGCGATCGCTACGTCCTTTACAAATACTGTCATCTCACTTGTCATCCAACTACAATCTAGGCTTATATTGAAAAATTACGATTAGAAGGTCGATCCTCCAAACCCCTTAACAAAGGGGCATGAGTCCACCTGCCGTTAAAGGCGGACTAGGGGGATCGAGATCCAAAATCCGCGCATCCCCTATGCCAGAAGCCAACCTCACTGACCAACTATCCATCCCGACTCCCGACTCCCGACTCCCGACTCCCGCCAAATGGGAACAGCTCCGCAACAGCTTGCGCCCAGGACAGCAACAAATGGCAGATTGGCAGGGGGGACAGTTGGCAGTCTCGGCAGTCCCAGGGGCAGGAAAATCGACGGGAATGGCAGCAGCAACGGCAATTGCGATCGCCCGCCATCAATTACACGCCAAACGTGCGATCGTAGTTGTTACATTTACTCGTTCTGCGGCAGCAAACATTAAAGGCAAGATTCGCAGGTATTTACGAGAAGAATTATCTTTACCACCAAGAGGATTCACAGTCAATACCCTACACGGTTTGGCGCTGAATATTGCCAGCCGCTATCCTGACTTGTCGGGACTGCCGTTGGATAACGCGACGTTAATCACGCCTAATCAGAGCCACCGCTTGATTCGGACTTGTGTAGAACAGTGGATTGCTGCTAATTCCCGCTTGTATTCTCGGTTACTCGAAGGTAGGCAATTTGATGGCGAAGAAACAGAACGCTTACGGCGACAGTCGGTATTGCGGACAGAAGTCCTACCAGCATTAGCTTATTTAGTCATTCACGAAGCGAAAAGCTCTGGCTACCAACCGCAACAGTTGCGAGTGTTGGGCGAACAGGCAACAGATGAATATGAAATCTTGACCGTCGCTGCCGGATTGTACGAACAGTATCAGAATTTAATGCGATCGCGCGATTTAATCGACTACGACGACATGATTTTGGCAGCGCTACGGGTACTAGAAAATCCTAGCGCCAGACGCAACGAACAAAAGCAAGTTTTTGCCGTATTTGAAGATGAGGCTCAGGACTCTTCACCCCTGCAAACCAAACTCTTAGAAATTCTGGCACAAGATCTAGAAAACCCAGATTTACCAGCAAATTTAATTCGAGTTGGCGACCCCAACCAAGCAATTAATTCTACTTTTACCCCTGCCGACCCAATTTATTTTCGTCGCTTCTGCGAAGAGTGCCAGCAGCAACAACGATTGGCAACGATGGATATGGCAGGACGCAGTACTAGGATTGTCATTGCCGCAGCTAACTTTATGTTGGGGTGGGTGAATGGAAGGGAGCAGGGAGCAGGGAGTAAGGAGCAGGGAAGAAGGGGACAAGGGGGACAAGGGAGCAATTCTAGCCACCAGCCACTAACCACTAGCCACGCACCACTGCCATTTCGAGAGCAAACAATTCATCCGGTTAGCTTAGATGACCCACAGCCGGATGCTAATCCTGCGCCGATTGGTGGGGGATTGGAGTTGCATACGCCTCGCGATATTCATCACACGGCAGAATTGATCGGTCGGCGGGTAGTGGCATTATGTCAAGCAGGATCGAATGAAGAAACACCCACTACAGAAACACCGAACAGTCTGCGGATGGCTGTTTTAGTCAGAGAAAACAGACAGGGACGATGGCTGGCTGAAGCGATCGCGCCGATTTGCCAAGAGCATAATATCGTAGTGTATGAGGTGTCGGAAAGCGATCGCCACTCTCAAGTTCCAGCGGAAGTGCTGGCGCTGCTGCAATTCCTCGACCGTCCCCACTCCCCCGACTATCTCAAAGCTGCCTTGGAAGTTTTGGTACAGCGTCAGTTAATCCAACCGCAAGATTTGAATGCGCTGGCAACCATTCCCGAACAATTTCTATATCCTGGTCCTTTAGACGCACCTCAACCCGAACCAGCTCAAAAAGCAAGTCATTTGTGCCGCAGCCTGCTCCGCGCTCGAATGGAGTTACCTCCCTATCAATTAATTTCCTTTCTTGCCTTAACTCTGAATTACGACCAAGCAGAACTCGCGACAGCAGATAAGCTAGCGGAACGAGTGCAGCAACAACTTGCTGGTAATGGCAACAATAATTTGGCTGCAATGCTGATAGTGCTGAGCGAAATTGTCAATTCAGAACGATTTGAAGCGGTGGACGCGGAAGATTCCGAGGCACGTTATACCCGTCCTGGGCAACTGACAATTATTACCATGCACAAAGCTAAAGGATTGGATTGGGACTGCGTATTCATTCCGTTTTTACACGAAAATACAATTCCTGGAAATCTGCGCGTTTTACCTCAAGCTCATTTTTTGGGAGATTTCACCGTTGCAGAAGTTGCCCGCGCCCAAATCCGTGCTGCCTTGCACGAACAATTTCCCTTACCCGATGTTGCTACGGCGTGGGAACAGGCAAAACAACTCAAGACAGCAGAAGAGTTTCGCTTACTTTATGTCGCCATCACTCGCGCCAAACGGTTACTGTGGATTTCTGCGGCACAAAAAGCACCTTTCACCTGGAGCAAACCTGAAAATTTAGATAACAGTCGCCCCTGTCCGGTATTTTCGGCTTTAGTGCGTCAATTTCCGCGATCGGTAGTCAGAGCATGACTATACTTCCCTGGCGTGACTCCAACAAAACGCTTGAATTGCCTGATTAAATGACTTTGATCGGCAAAACCCGTTTGTTGCGCCACCTGCGCGATCGCATATCCTTGTGATAACAGCCTTTTTGCTTTTGCCACCCGCACTTGAGTTAAATATTCGTAAGGTGGCATACCAACGCGATCGCGAAATGTTCGTAATAAATAAAACGGACTGAGATTGGCGATCGCGGCAAGCCGATCTAAAGAAATATTTTCTGTATAATTCGATTCTAAATATGACTTAATCCGTACAATTGGCTGGTCTTCTCTACCTATTTGTTTCAGTGTAGGGCGATCGCCCGCATGACGTTGAATCAGTTTCACTAGCGCCCCCAGCCAGCGTGTATCTTTTTCTAACTGCGACGGCGAAGTTTCTAAACTTTGGTGTAGTTGTAATATCTGTTGAGCAAGCTGGCGATCGCCGATCGCGGCTTGCGGAAAATAAGGCATAACCTGTCGCCCCACAAAAGCCTCAGCCGCAGCTTGTTGCAATAAACTCACATCGGGATACAACACGCGATATGTCCAACCATGCTCGACTCCCGCACTTCCCGTATGCACCTCACCAGGGTTGACAATCACCACCGTACCAGCAGGGGCAAAATGCATTTTGCCTGGGTAAGTAAACTTTTCTACCCCTTGTTCGATGACACCGATAGTATAAGCTTCGTGAATGTGTCGGCAGAAAGCATGAGTAATATAAGTTGCTCTAAGTAACTCCAAATTACCAAACTCCGGCTGTCGCCAAAACTTAGCACGTTCGCACCTAGCTGGAGTTCTAGCAGCGTTATCCATAAGATAGCAGTTCGTGGCGATCGCCTTTCTCTGACGGAATATTAGCACTAATGGCAGTTGCCGATCTAAGATATTGCTGACTAATCGTTCTTCCCCGATCTTAAGTCAGCGATCGGTCGCTAATTCTCCCTTATCCCCCTGCTCCCTGCTCCCTTATCCCTCATATGTCTCGCTCAAAATCTCTGCAATATTACATTCTGGCTCGATTGCTGCTGACACCACTCATGCTGTGGACGATCGTGACTGTGGTATTTTTGTTGTTAAGAGCAACTCCTGGCGATCCCGTCGACGCTGTGTTAGGAGGACGCGCCCCAGAAAGCGTCAAGCAAGAATATCGGGAACGGTTGGGGCTACTCGATCCCCTACCGATTCAGTACTTTCGGTATATAGGTAATTTACTACGCTTCGATCTCGGTAGTTCCATTACGACTCAAGGGGAATCCGTTTGGCAAACCATCGGACAGCACTTTCCTGCTACGGCAGAATTAGCCGTATTTAGCATGGCATTTGCGCTCATTATTGGAATTAGCGTCGGAATGCTAGCTGCTTCCCGCCCTAACTCATGGTTAGATGTAGGGGGGCGATTATTTGGGATTATCACTTATGCCTTACCCTTATTCTGGGTAGGAATGTTAATGCAGTTGGTATTTGCGGTACAGTTGGGGTGGTTTCCCTTGGGAACGCGCTTTCCGACTTCTATACCCGCGCCTGAAGGTTTTACAGGACTCTACACTATTGATAGTCTATTAAGCGGCAATTTTACCCAGTTTTTCAGCGCTATCTATTACCTATTGCTGCCGAGTCTAACTCTAGGACTTTTACTATCGGGAATTTTCGAGCGTATCGTTCGCGTCAACCTCAAACATACCCTTAAAGCTGACTATGTAGAAGCTGCCCGTGCTAGGGGAATTCCCGAACGACGGATCTTATTTGCCCACGCTTTAAAAAATGCTTTAATTCCCGTAATTACGATTATGGGACTGACTTTCGCCTCTTTATTAGGTGGAGCAATCTTAACTGAGGTGACATTTTCTTGGCCTGGTTTAGCCAACCGCCTCTACGAAGCAATTTCCTTGCGCGATTATCCTACCGTTCAAGGGATTTTAGTATTTTTTGGTACGATCGTCGTACTTGCCAGTATCATCATTGATATTCTCAATGCCTCCATCGATCCCCGCATTCGTTATTAATACTACTGGTAAGATCTAGAAGACGCGAAGGTTGTAATGGTAATGGGTAATGGGTAATTGGTAGTTGGTGGTTACTAGTTAAAGCGAGTTAGTTTTCATTCCTGAGTGCCACTGTTATCTCCTGTCTCCTAATTTTTGACATTTAACTTTTGACTTTTGACTTTTCCAAACGGCGTTTCCATCTGTGGTTTGAGCGGTTAATGGCGATCGCAGCTACGGTAAATTTTGGTCTAGTCATTTTTGACTTCACCTACGTCCCCTGGCGCGATTTTTACCTCAACCGTATTCCTGAAGTTACAACAATTTACGATCCAATTAAAGGCATTGAGCCGCACCGCGAAACTCAGCAGTATTTAAAGCTAGTCAATGCCTTAGAACAACAGGTGAGTCAAACAGGATTGCAATCACCCCAGACAGCAGCCTTGTTAGAGCAACTGCGCCGCTACAGCAGTGACACGATCAAAACTAATCCGTTTGCCTTGGCAAATAAGACTGGGACGCTAGAAAGAATTAAAAATCGAATGCGCGATCGCATCGGTGAAGAATCTTCGCGTACTGCTTTTAATATTTTTTGGAGTCGAGAATATCTACTCAAGGCTGGGTGGCAAAAAGAGATTGACTTTTTCAATCGCAGTATCCGCCCTTTAGTTGCCACAAATTATTATCGCGCGATCGGCGAGAATGGCGAATTTACTGATGAATTCTGGCGCATCGACTCTTATTTTATCGCCCTGTTTAGCTTAGAATTTCTTATTCGCACTTTTACCATCAGCCGCCGTCACGTTGGTTTGAAATGGCGAGATGCGATGTTATGGCGATGGTATGACATTCTGCTCATCGTTCCCTTCGAGCTGTTACCTTTTTTACGCTGGACGTGGCTGCGAATTATTCCGGTAACAATTCGCTTGCACCAAGCAAAATTATTAAATTTAGAACCAGTCCGACGACAAGCTACTCAAGGATTTGTCGCTAGTTTGGCGCAGGAAATCACCGAAGTCGTTTTAATTCAATTGATTAATCAGTTACAAGTTTCGGTACGACGGGGAGAGTTAACAAATTGGCTATCCGCCAGCTCTAAGCGCCAACCATACATAGATTTAAATAATATTAACGAAATTGAGGCGATCGCTTCTCTGGTCGTCAACGTCCTCGTCTACCAAGTCTTCCCCCAAATCGAACCAGATATCATTGCCATTTTACGCCACAGCATCGAAAGCACCCTCGATCGATCCCCTCTCTATCGCAGCGTCCAAAATCTACCAGGAGTTGGCAACTTACCCCACACGCTGAGCCAGCAACTAGCGACCTCCATTACCCAGAATTTTTATACCGCGATCGTTAAAGCCGTAGAAGATCCGGTTGGGGCAAAAATTTCCCGCCAGCTAGCTCAACACTTCAGCCAAGCTTTAGGTACGCAAATGCAGGAAAAACATACCTTAGAACGCATTCAATCTCTGATTTCTGACTTTTTAGAAGAAGTCAAACTCAACTACGTCCGCAGACTAGCACAAGAGGATGTCGAGCAAATTATGGAACAAACTCGGCTACTAAAGCGGGGTGAGGAGTGAGGAGTGAGGAGTGAGCGAAAGAGGACAAGGAAACAGAGAAGACTAGGAACTTCAGGTACAAAGAGAGAATGTAATTCCGCACTTTCGTAGCTTGCTTAAGCGCAGGGATATTCCGAATTCCGAATTCTCCCCACCCCACACCTTACACCCCACACCCCACACCCCACACCCCACACCCCACACCTTACACCTTACACCCTACTCACTACATTCTTTTCCTCGCTCCTCCCTCCTCGCCCCTCACCCCTAAATTAATGCGCTAAACTCAAATGTAAGGGCGGAACGATTTGTTTCGCCTTTAAACTTTCTGGAAAAATTACTGTTTCTCAGGAAGTGGGTGTCAACCCCGCTTTTTTTATGTCTGAACAATGGCTCATCCCTTAATTCCTCAAATCATTGAACTCGCCTCGCCTGTAGCAGAAGATCTAGGATTGGAGATTGTTGATGTTGTTTTCCATACAAACCATCGTCCGCCAGTGCTGCGCATGGACATCCGCAATCCACAGCAAGACACCGGACTAGATGACTGCGAACGCATGAGCCGCGCTTTAGAAGCAACGCTAGATACAGCAGATGTCATTCCTGATGCTTACGTGCTGGAGGTTTCTAGTCCTGGGATATCGCGCCAGCTGGTTGCAGATCGAGAATTTGTCTCTTTTAAAGGATTCCCGGCGATCGTCACCTTATCCGAACCCTATGAAGGTCATACAGAGTGGACGGGTCAATTAATTAAGCGCGATGAAACAGCGGTGTTTTTGAATCAAAAAGGTCGGGCGATCGCCATTCCCCGCTCTCTCATCACCAGGGTACAACTGGACGAGCGCCACTAAATCAGGGGTTAGGAGTTAGGGATTAGGGGTTAGGGAACAATTTGCAATTCGCAATTCGCCATTAATTCCTGTTCCCTGCTCCCTGCTCGTGCGCTCCCTGTAAAACAAGAGGTTTAAATATTATGTCAATGGTTAGCTTACCTGGTCTAAAAGAATTAATTGAAAGCATCAGCCGCGAACGAAATTTACCTCGGAATGCGGTACAAAACGCCCTGAGAGAAGCTTTGCTAAAAGGCTACGAGCGCTATCGGCGAGCGCAAAATTTAGACAAAAAGCATTTTGAAGAAGAATATTTTGACAACTTTGAAGTAGAGTTGGATGTTGAAGAACAAGGCTTTCGAGTTCTAGCAACTAAAACGATTATCGAAGAAGTCACCAACTCCGACCACGAGATTTCCCTCAAAGACGTGCAAGAATTTGCAGGGGATGCAGCTCAAATTGGCGATTCCGTGCTAGTTGACGTGACTCCAGATAAAGAAGAGTTCGGACGCATGGCAGCGATGCAGACAAAACAAGTTTTGTCGCAAAAACTCCGCGATCAGCAGCGTCAAATGATCCAAGAGGAATTTCAAGATATAGAAGATACCGTACTGCAAGCCAGAGTACTACGGTTTGAGCGACAGTCAGTGATTATGGCGGTTAGTAGCAGTTTCGGTCAGCCAGAAGTCGAAGCAGAATTACCCAAGCGGGAGCAACTACCTAACGATAATTATCGCGCCAATGCTACTTTTAAGGTTTATCTCAAGAAAGTCTTGCAGGGACAGCATCGAGGTCCACAGTTATTGGTTTCCAGGGCTGATGCTGGTCTAGTCGTGTATTTATTCGCGAATGAAGTGCCGGAAATAGAGGATGAAGTCGTCCGCATTGTCGCTGTTGCCAGGGAAGCTAATCCCCCCTCTAGGCATGTCGGTCCTCGGACAAAAATTGCTGTCGATACCCTAGACCGAGATGTAGACCCAGTAGGGGCATGTATTGGCGCTAGAGGGTCGCGAATTCAAGTCGTAGTCAACGAATTAAGAGGAGAAAAAATTGACGTGATTCGCTGGTCGCCTGACCCAGCTACTTATATTGCCAATGCTTTGAGTCCGGCTAGGGTGGATGAAGTACGGTTGATGGACCCGGAAACTCGACAGACTCATGTATTGGTGGCAGAAGATCAACTCAGTTTGGCAATTGGTAAAGAAGGACAAAACGTCCGTCTAGCCGCACGTTTGACAGGATGGAAAATTGACATCAAAGACCGCGACAAATACGATTACGCTGCTGAAGATGCTAAATTTGCGGCAGCAGCTAGACAACAAGCCGCCGCACAGTTAGAGGAAGAATTAGCAGAGGAAGAATTGGCAGAGGAAGAACTAGAAGACATGATAGAAACAGTAGATGACACTGGCGAAGAATTGGATGAAGAACTGGAAACATCTGAGGAGCTAGAAGAATCGGCGACTAACGAACTGTGACTTGTGACTCGTGACTTGGTAACTGCCCCTGAAGCTCTCTTCGCCGTCCCGTCCCCCTCCTGTTGATGAAACCTAACTATCGCCGTTGTATCAGCTGCGGTCGCGTGGCATTAAAATCGGAGTTTTGGCGCATTGTCCGCGATCGCGACTCAGGAGAGTTACAATTAGATCGGGGCATGGGGCGTTCTGCTTACATCTGTCCCCAAGCAAGCTGTCTACAAGTGGCGCAAAAGAAAAACCGCTTGGGGCGATCGCTCAAGGTCAAGACAGTCTCAGAGGTGCTTTATCAGACTCTATTGCAGCGCCTGGTTACAGAACCATAGGTACGGAACCAGGTGACAGAGCCAGATAGCAGCGATATGTACAACCCCTTATACTTACCCACTCCTTGAACTTAATAAGAGCGAACGAGTATCAAGCCTACAAACACATCGGCATTCCCATTGACAGGTTAAGGAATTTGCAGCTGGTAATTTCTGCAAACCTAACTTGATGCCAAAATAATATATGGGTCAAAATATCCTAGTAGTAGATCGACAACCAAAAGTTGCGACCGGATTTCCTCAAGTTGGAGCGCCAGCAAAAAACACAAGCAAAAAACAAAAGCACGCTAACACCTGCTAACCCTAGCAAAGTAGGGAGTTAAGCCAAATAGAAAGCTTCTCTGTTATATCATTTGGAGGCAAGAACCGCAATTCAAACAGTAAACGAATATACAAAAATCGGAGGATGGAGATGTTGTAAATCGGGCAACCATCCAGTTATAGCTGGTAGGTACAAGGGGAAGAATGGATGAACAACGGCAAAGTCAGAATTTACGATCTATCAAAGGAATTGAATTTGGATAACAAGGAAATATTAGCCATTTGCGATCGGCTTAATATTGCAGTGAAAAGTCATAGCAGCACTATTAGCGAAGAAGAAGCAGAGCGAATCAGACAAGCAGCAGAAAAACAAGCTGCCAACCCTGTCACTGCTGGTAGAGAAGGTCATGCCAACAGCTACAAGGCACATCCTCAACCAGCCACTAACAAAGTTAAACCAAAACCTGTCGTGCCTCACAAACAGCAAATCTTGGAAATTCGCAAACCAAAGCACAACCCCGATCGTCCTAACCCCCCAGAACCATCTGTTGCCGTAGCACCTCAACCTCCAGCTCGTCCGACCGCTTCTAATTCACCCGTGCGACCGACAACAGCGCCAACCCGTCCCGAAGCACAAAAGCCAGTGCAAGCAGTAGAAACTCAGCCTATAACCCAAAGCGAGCGGGGCGATAATTCAATACCGACAAACAAATCCAGACCACCAGAATCACCCAAGCTGTCAACGCCACCCCCTAGACCATCCGGGGCAAGAGACGGTGTGGATGAACCTGCCGGACTACCACCGTCGCCACCACAGCGAGCGGAGCGCCTGGAGCGCTCGGAACGACCGGAGCGACCAATTCTCAAGCGAGAGCAAGACGATCGCGCAGCCAATCGCCCAGTGGCGAAGGCAGATAGAGTCGAAAAACCAATGCGTCGTTCGCAGGAAGCAGCTGCTAGCTCGGAAAGCACGCCAGGTAGACCTAAACCCGTGCTGGAACTGCAAAGACCTAAGCCAGTGAGGGCAGGCGAAGCCGTAGCACCAGAACGCTCTAAACCAGATGGGGCAGAAGCTTTACCGGGAACGGAAGAAATCGCCGAGATCGGTGTGGATGACAAGCCAATCCTCAAACGCCCCATGCCGCGTCCAGTGGGTAAAGGTGGCAAGAAATGGCAAGAAGAGGAGATAGACGAAGGACAAGACGCAAAGGCAACGAAGGCAGGTGTAAAAACCAAACGTCTCAAGCCTATAGTCGATTTGGATGACGAAGAAGACTTTGACGATGAGGAGGACGGAGATAGCGATACTCCAATTCAAGTTAGCCTGTCTATAGCTCGTCCGCCAAAACAGAAAACAACAGCTCGCCCAGGACAGCCGCAGCCTGCTGCCATTAGTGTTGTTAGAAGCAAAAAGTTTAGCCAAACACGAGAAAACAACCGTCGCCGCGAACCAGAACAGAAACGCGAACGTCCAGAAAAAGTGGTCGTTATGGGCAATCTCACTGTGCAAGAACTAGCTGAGAGTTTAGCGACTCCAGATACAGAAATTGTCAAGATTCTGTTCATGAAGGGGATAGCAGTTAGTATTACCCAAAGTTTAGATCTTGCCACGATTAAAATGGTGGCGGAAGAACTGGGTGTGGAGATAGAAACTGCCGAGCCAGAAGCAGAAGCCCGTAAGGTTACAGAAATGCTTGATGCGGCAGACTTGGAAAATCTCCAGCGCCGTCCGCCAGTCGTAACAATTATGGGTCACGTAGACCACGGAAAAACGACGTTGCTCGATGCCATCCGCAAAACAAAAGTGGCGCAGGGCGAAGCTGGAGGCATTACCCAGCACATCGGTGCTTACCACGTCGATGTCGAACAAAACGGGCAAATGCAGCAAGTCGTATTTCTAGATACTCCAGGTCACGAAGCCTTTACGGCGATGCGGGCGCGAGGAGCGCGAGTGACGGACATCGCCATCTTAGTGGTTGCTGCCGATGATGGCGTTCAACCCCAGACGGTTGAGGCGATCAGTCATGCCCAAGCAGCAGAAGTACCAATTGTCGTCGCAATCAATAAGATTGATAAAGAAGGCGCTCAACCCGATCGCGTCAAGCAAGAGTTAACTCAATACAGCCTAACTCCTGAAGAATGGGGCGGAGACACGATTATGGTTCCTGTCAGCGCCATTAAAGGTGAAAACCTTGACGGCTTGCTAGAGATGATTCTGTTGGTTGCAGAGGTAGAAGACCTATATGCTAACCCAGATCGGACGGCGAAAGGAACGGTAATTGAAGCCCATCTTGACAAAGCCAAAGGTCCGGTCGCAACCTTGCTGGTACAAAACGGAACGCTGCATGTGGGCGATATCCTCGTGGCTGGGTCGGCATTTGGCAAAGTCCGCGCTATGGTAGACGATCGCGGTCGGCGGGTAGATATCGCTAGCCCCTCCTTCGCCGTAGAAGTCTTGGGCTTGAGCGACGTGCCAGCAGCTGGAGACGATTTCGAGGTGTATCTCGTCGAGAAAGAAGCACGAGCGATCGCTAACGAACGGGCAGAGAAACAACGTCAGTTCCGCTTGCTGCAAGGACGCGCGACCCTAACTTCCATATCCGCACAGGCTCAGGAAGGCGAGTTGAAGGAACTCAACTTGATCCTCAAGGCAGATGTCCAAGGTTCCGTCGAAGCGATCGTCGGGGCGCTCAAACAACTGCCACAAAACGAAGTCCAAATCAGGATGTTGTTGTCTGCACCTGGAGAAGTCACTGAAACTGACATCGACTTGGCAGCAGCTAGTAACGCCGTGATTATCGGCTTCAACACCACGCTTGCTAGCGGTGCTAGACAAGCAGCCGACGAAGCAGGGGTAGATGTTCGAGAATACGACATTATCTATAAACTGCTGGAAGACATTCAAGCTGCCCTAGAAGGTATGCTAGAGCCAGAATTGGTAGAAGAACCTCTCGGTCAGGCAGAAGTCCGCCAGGTCTTCCCAGTCGGTCGCGGTAAGGTGGCTGGTAGCTACGTGCAGTCGGGCAAGCTCGTGCGTAACTGCAAGCTGCGGGTGCGTCGTGGTGGTAAGGTGATCTACGAAGGTGCTTTAGATTCTCTCAAGCGGATGCGAGAGGATGCCCGCGAAGTCAATTCCGGCTACGAATGCGGTATTGGCGTTGATAAATTCAACGATTGGGTTGAAGGCGATATCGTCGAAGCCTATCAAATGGTGACAAAACGCCGCACGCTTACGAGGTAGCACTGTTAAGACGTGCGATCGCACGTCTTGACATCTTGAAAACTATGCAATCATTTCGCTCCGAACCATTTTTGTGGATTCACCTAGCTGGGTTGGCAACGCTGCCGATTCTGTTGCAGTTGTGCTGGCTCGGCTTGGCTGTGGGCGATCCCATCTTGCCTGTGTGGTTAGAATTCTCAATTGTGGCAGCGATCGGAGTCTTACCCGTTCTGTGGATGCAGCTATCGCGTCCTTTTTTGATCTTTGCCGTGCTGGGAGTCGCACAAAAACCAACTCAGCTCGACGAGCAGCAAAGAAAAGTTCTCAGGTTAATTCGTACGACTTCCAATCGCCTGCTGGCTATGATAGTAGCAGTATTGCTAGTAGGGCTATTATGGTTGTTGTATCGTACTGCGCCGATCGCGGCAAATGTCATACCCTTACCACCACAATGGCGAGGCTTAGGATTGTTGGTAGCTAGTATTGCCTTTTTAGCAAGCAATCTATTTCTGCAAATCCCTGTCAGCGTGGCACGGGTTTTCGTTACTAGCGAAACAGAATTTTCTAAGGCAAAACCTTATCCTGTAGAAAGAATAGCGCGCGACTTTACGATTGTTGGCTGGCAAGTTAACCGCATCTTGCCCCAACTCACCAACTCTCAAACAGATACAGCTCAAGTAACAGCTCAAGTAAAGGAATGAGGAAACATGGCTCATCCAGCTACAGACACCAGCAGATCCGAAGATAGCCAAATCTGGGACGAACTAAAAGGCGCGATCGCTGCTAGCTCCGGCTTTCAGCGCTGGCGGTTAGAAAAGATGTCTGGCGATCGCCAACTGCAAGAGGTGAACCTCGATCGTCAAGTTAGTCTATATTTGCGCGAAACGCTGGAAACTTTGGCTTATTAGGGAGTAGGGAAAAAGCGACTATTTCAAAAAATTCTTCAGAGTTCCTTCTAGGCGACGCAGTTGGCTGTAAACGGCTTCCAGGCGATCGCCTTCCACTTCCACATCTGTTGTTGGGTAGTTTTGGAGAATTTCCAGCAGCGAGAGCTGGCGATCGCGAGCAGATAAGGTCATGGCAGCGCGTAGAGCTTGTCGATTCGCTTGGCGCGCAGGTGGATGAACGGTTTTTCCTATCTCATCTAACAACAACTCTCCTACAGCATTGTTGAGAACTCGATCTAACAAGATTGGATCGACCGTTACTGTATTTGTAAGGGACTGGCGAATTGTCTGGGGATCTTGTCGAGCTAATGCCAAATTTACCCGTAGAGCAGGTGACATTTCCCCAGTGCGTCCAAACTTTGTTAAATCCTCAACTGCAATTGCTTCGCGAAAAACTCGGTACTTGAGTACGACTCGTTCGGCTGCAAAAACGTAGGTGCTAGAAAATATAATTGCCGCACTTACTAAGGAGGCAATTGTATAGTGCAGCGACAACGAAAATAAGTACATTAACTGAAAGTTAAGATTTAAGTTGTTTTAATTGTTTTAACTTCAACACGGTAGCACGGTTGCTTTCAGTTAAGACTCATCCTACAAGATTGTTTCTCACAACTAACCGAGTTTGGTAAAGCAGGTACTATCTACTCTGCGAAAGATTTATCAAAAATTGCGGAACATAGTAGCAGTAGTACGTGTCATCAGCTCAAATCTCAGGACAAGCGAACTCGTTCAAAAAAAGTGTTAATAAAAGTAAAATTTTTGTGCTATTTTGGCGATCGCTTGTCTTACTAGATGCAGATCGTCAGCACATGACAAATCCTACAAGTATGACACGCCAAGATTCTCCAATTTTCTCGTCTGCCAATCACGCTTCGTCCGTCAAACCGCTGGTTTGCTCGTTATTTCCTTGGCGAACTGGACTAACCGCCTTACTGTTAGTTGCCAGTGGCACGATCCCCATCGCTACACTAGCAGATACTTCTATCGTACACGCTCAAGCTCAAACTACACCTCCTGTTGCCGCTCCCATCACTGCCAAAGTTATTTACGTCAATCCCGAAGTCGGTACGGATACTCCTGGTGCTGGTACGAGCGAAGCATCTGCTTACAAAACTATTACCTTTGCCTTGACTCAAGCCGAACCTGGCACGGTCATTCAACTTGCTG
Organism: Chroococcidiopsis sp. SAG 2025; assembly: GCF_032860985.1. Classification (GTDB taxonomy): domain Bacteria; phylum Cyanobacteriota; class Cyanobacteriia; order Cyanobacteriales; family Chroococcidiopsidaceae; genus Chroococcidiopsis. Next base: position 1,583,975 of record NZ_JAOCNC010000001.1, on the reverse strand, counting down.
CTGGTAACTATACTAGCGAAACTGGAGAAACCTTTCCCCTCACGCTTAAATCTGGCGTGACGCTGCGCGGTGATGAAGCAACTAAAGGTGAGAATATCATCATCAATGGTGGTGGAGAGTATATCAGCCCTACCTTTGCCCGACAGAACGTCACGATTCGTGCCGAGAAAGAGACAACAATTAGTGGTGTCACCGTGACTAACACTAATACACGCGGCACGGGCTTATGGATTGAATCAACTAATCCTACGGTAACGAACAGTACTTTTGCTAACAGCAATCGAGACGGTATTTTTGTGACTGGAACGGCTAGCCCCAAAATAGAAGCAAACCGATTCGTTAAAAATGGTGGTAATGGAATCTCTGTAGCACGGGCGGCACAGGGAGAAATTCGCAACAACGTCTTTCAAGCTACGGGTTTTGGACTCGCAATTGGTGGTACGTCATCACCTTTAGTCAGCGATAACCAAATTCAACAAAACAAAGACGGGATCTATGTTTCCGAAGCGGCTCAACCGATTCTACGCAATAACGTGATTCAAAATAACGATCGCGATGGAGTTGTCGCCACTGTCAACGCTCAACCCGATATTGGTTCCGCTGATAGCGCCGGACAAAATCTGATTCGCGGTAACAAGCGCTATGACTTATACAATGCTACGCGGAGCAACGCTCTGGTTGCAATTGGTAACGATATCGATCCCAAGCGTATTTCTGGCAAAGTCACGTTTACTCCTGCTCAATTTGCTCTACGCGATATCAAAGGTTTGTGGGCGCAGCCTTATATTGAAGCCTTAGCTGCCAAAAATATTATTGCTGGTTTCCCTGATGGCACTTTTAAGCCAGATGAACCAGTTACCCGCGCCCAATTTGCTGCAATTGTCAGCAAAGCCTTTACGCCCAAAGGACAACGCCCAGCCGTTAATTTTCAAGACGTTCAGCGCAAATATTGGGGCTATCAAGCAATCCAAACGGCATATCAAGGTGGTTTTGTGGCTGGCTATCCTGGCAATTTATTTGAACCCGAGCAGAAAATTCCCAGAGTCCAAGCGCTGGTTTCCTTGGCAAACGGTCTGAAATTGAGTGCCGATAATTCTAGCGCGATCGCAGTTTATACTGACGCAGCTCAAATTCCCAACTACGCCACTCAACCCGTAGCCGCTGCCACTCAGAAACAATTGGTGATCAACTATCCTACACCCACTCAGTTAAATCCCAATCGCGAGGCTACCCGTGCTGAGGTTGCTGCTTTTGTCTATCAAGCACTCGTGAACGCCGGACGTGCTAAAGCGATTCCTTCACCCTATCTGGTTAGCCTACCCTAGATCGGGGAGTCGGGAGTCGGGAGTCGGGAGTCGGGAAGAAGAGAGAGTCGCGAAGCGCAAGGTTGCTGAGGGAGAAAAATAACTGGTCACTGGTCACTGGTCACTGGTCACTGGTCACTGTCACCCCACACCCTACACCCCGTTCACCGATCGCTGACAACTGATAACAAACTAACAACGCCAGCATTCCTGTCGGAGTGCTGGCGCTATTTTGCTTCTTATATACAGTGGGGTCTTTATATATTTATAGCTGACCCCTTTGAGTTAGCGGAGATATAGTCAGGGTCTTTATATAAGCTGACCCCGTTTGAACCATGTATATAGTATGACAAACTCTATCTGAAGTTATGACTTTTCTAATGTTTTCTTTATTTTTTCTACGATACTGTTGAGAGTTGTGAAGGAACTTGAACTTTCTTTAAAGAGCGGTCTGTTTACCAGGGCGATCGCGCCGCCGAGCTGCCAAAACGAGTAATAGTATACATTTGACAACAGATAATCCTGAGTATTTCTTCCAAATTTATTTAGAAGGAGTGAGAAGTGAGGGGAATTTAGAATTTTGAAGTTTAAGAGTTTCCCATGTCCCCTAAGTCCTCCTTGTCTCCATTAACTACGACTTCGCTCGCCCTCGTTCCAGACGAAAGAGGAAAATCATCAAGGCAACAATTCCTACTTGGAGAGCAAAATTAGGTAACGCAGTACTGACATTTTGTCCCGCTGCTAGTTGAGCTAAAAAGATAACAGCGCCAATTAAACCCGATGCTCCGAAAGAGAAGTAGATAAATTTTCTCAATCCTCGATAGGGAGCAGCAGCTTCTGCTTTTAAACGAGCGTATTGTTCTGGAGTAAACCGTTTGTCTTGGCGATTTTTAGGATTTTGCTCTATCATCAAAGTTTTGATACTATAATAAAGGTTTGGCAGTGCCGATGTGGCTCAGTGGTAGAGCACTCGATTCGTAATCGAGCGGTCGCGGGTTCAAATCCCGCCATCGGCTTTCTAAGTTTTAAACTCTACAAGCACTATAACTTATATCTTTCAGCCATGTTAACATCCAGTTGATATGGTGTTTTGGGATATTTTGGGCAGGTTTGGGGCAAGAATTGGGGTAAGATTGGGGTAAGCGATAGAGTATAAATATTTACCCCTAGTCAGATTACCCCATGCAGACCAATAGAAAAGCGGGTAAGGCTTTTAAAGGTTCCGTACAAATAAAGTCATCTAACAACCGCCTGCAACTAGTCTTCAGTTACGGAGGTAAGCGGCATTATTTATCAACTGGCTTTCCTGATACTTCGCAGTATCAAAAGCTAGCAAAAATGAAGGCAAGTGAAATTGAGAAAGAGATTCTTTACGAGCGGTTCGACCAAACCTTAGAAAAATACAAACCAAAGTCAGCACTCAGTACTGTTACCCCAATTCCCCCAATTTTTACCCCAAAAGTTAACTTAGCGGAAATTTGGGACAAGTATGTTGAGTGGAAGCGTCTCCAATGTGCGCCTAGCACGATGAAAAACCAGTACCATGCCTACTCTAGTTATCTGAAGAGGCTACCCACTCACGATTTAGATCGAGCTAATGACATTCGAGATTGCGTACTGCAAACTATTCCGATTAATTCAGCTAAGCGATTTATCGTGGCACTTAATTCTTGCTGTCAGTGGGCAGTCAAGTCAGGACTGATTGCAGAAAATCCATTCTACGGTATGGCTGGTGAGATTAAGCTGCCCAAACCCGAGAAGGCAGAAGATGATATCGATCCATTCTCCCTAGCTGAGCGAGACAAAATTATTCAAGCATTTAGATGCGATCGCTACTATAAATTCTACGCGCCACTGGTGGAATTCCTGTTTAATACAGGCGCTAGACCTTCTGAAGCGATCGCGCTGCAATGGAAACACGTTACCAGCGATCTTAAATTCATTAGTTTTGAGCAAGCAGTCACGGTTTCAGAAAAAGGACTAGCAGTGAAGCAGGGACTAAAGACTCAGGAAAAGCGGCGATTTCCCTGTAATGCTAAAGTTCAAGCGATTTTAAGCAGTATTAAACCAGAGAATACAAAACCTGACGATCTGCTATTCCCTAGCCCAGCGGGAAAGTACATTGACTTTCACAATTTCCGAAATCGCGCTTGGAAAACTGTTTTAGCAGGTTTAGATATCAACTATCGCAAGCCATACCAAACGAGGCATACATTCATCACGCTTGCCCTAGAGAATGGATTAGATGCCAAAGATGTAGCTCGATTGGTGGGTAACTCGCCTGAAATTATCTATCGCCACTATGCAGGTAATAAGAGAGAACTGTTTGTTCCTGAGTTTTAAAGACTATAGACTTGTAGAGGAAGACAGCCCAGCGCGAATTACATAAAAAAAGCTCTCCAAAATATGGAGAGGCTATTTACTCGCTGAATTGAGGATAGGGTGAGGAGTAACTCATTTACTCGTTGCAGCCATTTATAAGATAGTGAATGAATGTGACATGACTGTGACAGTTAGATATTAATTTGGCTACGAAATGAAGTCATTAATATTGATACAGTCAATGGCTCTGCTGATCAAAACATTAACTGGCGTTCTATAACTTTGTAATCGCGCTCGATTTCTCGCCATAACTTCTGGTTATGAGGATCGGCTTGCAAAGCTTTTTTGAGGTAAATTCTAGCGCGATCGCACTGTTGTCGCGAGATCATCTGTTTTGCCCAACGATGATAAGCTATAGCCAGCCACGGTTGCACGTCTGGATCTTTGGGAAAGCGGATAGCTAGCTTTTCTGCTATGTCTACCGCTTGCTGAAAATTCTGGCGCTTGAGTAAAGTGTAGATTTGGTTAAGCGTACTCAATTTGAGTAACTTTTCTTCTGAAGAGAGGGGAGGAGAGGGAGGCGTGCGAAGGTCGCTTCGCGAACCGCCGGAGGCATCGCGTTGCTTGACATGGAAGCGCACGCCACCTGTACTGTAAGTAGAAGTGATGTCTGGATGTGGTGTAGTTTTTGTAGAAGTGCTGGAAGATGGCTGCGATTGGACGGTGAGTAAGGTGCGGTATGCTTGGACAATTAGTTTGAACCGATCTTCCGCAGTGCGATCGCCTGGATTGAGATCGGGGTGATATTTCCGCGCCAGCTGGCGATAAGCCATTTTAATCTCTTGCGCCGTCGCCGTTGGGGAGATTTCTAAAACTTGATAACACCAGTTGGGATTGGGCAGATTATCCATACTTAAGGGACAGGAAAATATTTTGGAGGTGTAGAGACGTTGCGTGGAACGTCTCTGCTCCCCATACCTAATATGCATCCTTTAGCTAGCGCTTGCAGGAAATTCACCCGCTCTTACCGAGAGCTGAATATTTCTGCCATTGCGACTGACTTCCAGCGGGATATTGACACCGATTTGGCTATTTTCTACTGCTTGCTGCACTTGATCGGCAGTTTTTACTTGTTGCCCGTTAATTTGCTGGATCACGTCGCCAGGACGGATACCCGCAGCAGCAGCAGGAGAATTGCGCTCGACTCCTAAGACGACTACCCCTTGGCTAGCAGAGATAGTGACATCACCATTTGATTCTTGGGCTAGGGTTTCTCGAATCTCATCGTTGAGAGTTGCCATTTGAACCCCTAAATAGGCGCGATCGATTCTCCCTTTAGCAACCAGTTGCTCGGCAATTTGCTGCGCTCGATTAATCGGAATCGCAAAACCCAACCCCTGAGCGCCGCCGATAATTGCTGTATTCATTCCCACAACTTGACCTTGCTGATTTAATAGGGGTCCGCCAGAATTACCGGGATTAATCGCCGCATCAGTTTGAATGAAACCGACGCGCTTGTCGGGAACGCCTACATCACTGCTAGAACGACCTGTAGCACTGATGATTCCAGCAGTAACGGTATTATCTAATCCTAAAGGATTGCCGATCGCGATCGCCCACTCTCCAGGTCGGAGGTTGTCAGAGTTGCCTACTGTTACCGTAGGTAAATCATTGGCTTGAATTCTCACTACAGCCACATCTGTCAATTCATCTCTACCCAAGACCCGACCAGTAAATTTGCGTCCATCTTTCAGCGTTACGTTGACAGTATCAGCTCCACCAGTTACGTGAGCGTTTGTCAAAATTAAACCATCCGGCTTAATAATAAAGCCCGAACCAGTTCCCCGCACGACCCTAGCTCCAGGTTGTCTAGCGCTTCTGGCAGCCCGTGCTGCATCAATGCGGACAACCGCTGCACCAGTACGATCTACAGCGTTAGCGATAAAGTTAATGTTTCCGCTAGGAACCTGAGCCGGGAGCTGAGCAACTGATGGTGGGATTAACTCCGGTCGGTTGGGTAATAGCTGGGTTCCTAACAAACTACCCGCAGCCCCCATAAATATTAAAGATAAATAAGTTACTGACTTTTTCACAACAGAATTCTGAGACATTGTAGGTTTGTTGTTGGTCATTTGTGATTGGTCTTTTGTCATTGGTTAATGGTTATTTGCCATTAACCATTAACTATTAACAGCCCACACTTCAAAGCAATTGCTCGACAATCTCTAGTCCTACGCTGACAGTTTCATCGAGTAGATTTGAGTCTACTTGCTTGTCGTTTGGCGTGTGGTAGTTAGGCTCGCGCCCTCGGTGAAAAAATAAAACTGGCACTTTTGCCACTGCGAAGGAAGCATGGTCGCTACCACTGTAAGATTCAGAAGTGGATAACCTACTTGGCGCTGCTTTCACTCGGGCTGTGAGCTGAGGTGTACCACTCACGCGAAGACTAGAATTTACGCCTACCATATCAAAATTTAGCATTGCCTTAAGGCTAGAGATAAACTGTGGTTGGGCGGTTTGTACGAAAGCTTTAGAACCATGTAACCCGTCTTCTTCGCCATCAAAAGCCACAAACCAAGTTTGGTTTGCTAAGGGAGTTTTAGAGATTCTGCGGGCAATTTCTAAAACAACAGCCGTCCCAGAAGCATTGTCATTTGCCCCTGGCGCACCTGATACGGAGTCGTAATGAGCGCCCAGGAGTATTTGAGGCTTGGCGATACCAGGTAGATGAGCTACTACATTACGTCCAGTAACTTGACGTTGCCGAGTATTAACATGTAAGCTAGCTGGCTGTTTGGTTTGAGAACTTTGGAGTAAAGCAGAGCCTTGTTCTCTAGATAAAGCCAAAACAGGAATTTTACTGACTCCACCACCAAGAGAAGCCGCGAGTTTTCCCGGTCTGTCATTAATAATTGCCACGGCTACCGCACCCGCAGTACTGGCATTTTGTACCTTTTCGGAAAACCGAATTTCTCCTCTTTGGACAACTGCGATCGCGCCTTTAACATCAACCCGAGCAAAATCCTCCGGTCGTCCGATGTTGGGTACAACTACTAACGGTGCATCAACTTTACCTGCAACCGATCCACTTAGGGGTAAACCTGTAATTTTGGTCTTACCTACCGTCAAACTCGAACCTAAATCCTCAAATCGGGAGTAGGTAAAAGTTTGAATTTGAGTTGTGTAGCCAGCTTTGCGGTACTCTGCCTCTAGATAGTCACTTGCCTTTGCCATAACTGGCGTACCAGCCACTCTAGGACCAAGTTTCACCAAGGCTTCCACATCTGCCCCAGCTCGTCCAGACTGCGCCCAACTCGCCGTAGGCAGGGCGACTAAAGTAGTTATGAGTATTGCGTATTTCATAGGGAGCAGGGAGTAGGGAGTAGGGAGCAGGGATGAAGGGGACAAGGGAAACAAGGAAAAAGTCATAAGTTGTAAGTATTTCACGCACCACTCTCCTACCCCTCGCTCCTCACTCCTCACTCCTCGCTCCTCACCCCTGTAAATTAGCTGGTGGTTTTTCAGGAACGACCCAGTAATAAAGGGTGTGAGTCCGGTTTGGTCCTTGTACTTGTACCGTGCGCTCGGGTTTCCATTCACCCATGTCAAAATCGTGAGAAACAATCCGAGTACCAGGTTTCAATTGTTTGAATAACTGGGGTCGCAGTTTGACATTAATATCTGGTAGTAGGTACAGCGTCACGACAGAGGCTTCATTGAAATTGGACTTAAACAAATCTTGATTGAGAAATTGCACGCGATCGCTCACGCCTGCTTTTTTTGCATTTTCGTTCGCTTCTTCAATTCGCTCGGGATTGATATCTATACCTACAGCCCTTTTTACGCCATATTCTCTCACGGCAGTAATAGGAATGCGTCCGTCACCGCTACCTAGATCGTAGAGGACATCTCCTTTTTGAACTTTTGCCAGTTTGAGCATTTCATCCACAACTTCTTGAGGTGTAGGCACGTAAGGTACGTCAGGTTCCCGTTGTTCGGTTTGTCCTGCTGGTGGTGCTGTTTGAGTTGTTTGAGCAATGTTAGGTTCTGCCTGGGCATTCAGCCCTGTCTGTTGCGTACAACCGATAATGCCCATACTAACGGCGATCGCACCTACCGCGATCGGTTTGAGTATTAGTGGTAATTGCATCTGTATTTCCTCTTGTCAGTTATCAGTTGTCAGTTATTAGTTGTCGTAGGGGCGGGTTTAGCCAGCTAATTCACGGCTAAAGCCATCATCTTCGTTCAAAACCCGCCCGTACAGTTGTCAGTTGTCAGTTATCAGTGGAGAAAGGGAGTAGGAGAAAGAGGGCTGGGGGAGCTGGGGGAGAAAAACTACTTCTGACTTACGACTTACGACTTCTTTTCTCTATTGCCCTATCTCTAGTGCCTGCGACGCACCCAAAACAGTACAGGTACGCCCACAACCATCACGGTAATGCCGACGATCGCTCCGATACTGTATGCCTGACTGGAAGCATAGGTAATACTGGAGTAAAGTAGATATGCACAAATAGCACAAAAAATCAAGGGGGTAATAGGGTAGCCAGGGACTTGAAAAGTTCGAGGTGTGTTGGGTTCCCGTTGGCGGAGGACGAACAATGCTATTCCCGACAGTAGAAAAAAGCACCAAAATACGGGTGAGGTGTAGGCTGTCATCGTTTCAAAGCCTTTCTCGCCTTCGTGAGTGATCGTTCCTAGAAGAACGAGTCCTAATGCGATCGCCCCTTGTATGAGTAAAGCATTGGTAGGTGTGTGACGGCGATCGCTCCATTGCCCCAACAAAGAGAAAGAGCGAAAGTCTTGTCCTAAAGCAAAGTTCGTCCGCGCTCCTGTAAAAATTGTGGCGTTGATCGAACTCAGTGCAGTCACAGCAACGATAAAGCTAATTAATCTTGCCCCACTTTCGCCAAATACCCGCCGCATCAGATCGGCTGCTACCGCTTTGGAATTTGCTACACCAGCAATTCCCAGTCCGTGGATGTAAGCAAAGTTGACTAACATGTAAAGTCCAGCAATCAGAGCGATACTCAACAGCAACGTCTTAACCATGTTGTGTCTGGCATCCCGCACTTCTGCCGAAATGTAGGCTGCTTCGTTCCAGCCGCCGTAGGTTAACAATACGAAGACCATTGCCAGTCCGAAAGCTCCGTCATTACTAGTGGGTGTCGTGTCAGGCACGGGAGTAGTACTAGCTACAGTAATCATTCCAGCAATGATTACCAATACTAGACCCAACACTGTTGATAGCGTCAGTAAGTTTTGCGTCCACTTGCCCTGCTGCACGCCCATGATATGCAATCCGGTCAGAATAGCAATGCAGATGGCTGCATAGATAGCAGAAGAATAGCTCCCTAGTGGCAAGATTTGGGATGCGTAGTCACCAAACGCATAAGCAAACAGCGTAATCGAACCAGTTTGAATCACCGTCATCCGCGCCCAGGCGAACAGAAAAGCAATGTTCGTACCAAAGGCACGCATGAAATAATGGTAATCCCCACCTGGATGAGGATATGCTGTCGTCAGCTCGGCATAGCAAAGAGCGCCAATCAGTGAGGCAACCCCACCTAGCAGCCAGGCGAATAAGATAACGCCTTGACTACCGGTATTTTGAGCTACTAGGGTGGGAGTCTCAAAAATTCCAGCGCCAATCACCATACCGACGACGATCGCACTTGCGTCCAGCACTGAAAGGGTTGGCTTCAGCGTCGGTGATGCTACTTTATTTGCCATATCGTCAATTTTTTAGGTGAAGACTTATGTCAATTAGAAAGCTCGGTCATATCTACTGCTTCTGGCTAATGGTACTTGTATTAAAAAGGTACTTGGTGGTAAGTTCGTCAATTTTTAGCCACAACTCATTGCTGTATAACTAAATTTCTCAACGGGTATTTACAAGTAAAACTTGCTAGAAGTCAGCGACTTCTGCATATTACTTTAAATTGAGTTTGCCGCACAAATATGACATGAATGTGTCATTGAGAAGTCGGAAGTCGGAATTAGCTGATAACTGATAAATTATCTTAGAGGAAGTTCAATTTTAAAAGTTGCGCCTTGTCCGAGAGTACTTTGAACGGCGATCTTACCTTTGTGTGCCTCCACAATTTGTTTGGCGATCGCTAAGCCCAGACCGAATCCACCCGTCTGACGCGATCGCACGGTGTCTACGCGATAGAACCGCTCAAAAATATGGGGTAAATCTTCAGCCGGAATGCCGATGCCATTATCTTCAATTTGCACGACCGCTCGATAAGATTGGGTAAATATTCGCAAGCAAACTCTACCTTCCGAGGGAGTGTACTTGAAAGCATTATTCAGCAAATTTCTCACCGCTTGTTGCAATAAATCTGGTTCGGCAACGAGTTTTATTGGTTGTTCTGGCAGTTGAACAACAAAATCTAACCCCTGTGTTGCTGCTTGTGCTTGATATTCACTTACTAATCGTTTCAGCAAACTGACTAGATCGATACTTTTGAGAGCTTCAGCAGCTAACGCTCCTTCATGACGTGCTAAAAATAGCAAATTACCGATCAGCGTACTCATTGATTTTGACAAATCGACAATATTTTCTAAACGCTGGCGCGGACTCGTTGTATCCTCTACTGGTGCTAATAAGCCCACTTGGGCATTACTCAAAATTGCTGCGAGAGGGGCGCGTAATTCGTGTGAAGCATCAGCAGTAAAACGCTGTAATTGCTCGTAAGCACGGCGAATTGGTTTCATCGCCAGCCCTGCCAAGTACCACCCCGTCAGCCCAATTGTACTAAGAGCTAGCGGTACGCCGAGCGAAAGATACAAGCGCGTTTGCTCTAGACTTTGGCGCATAGAAGTCATTGGAGTTGCAACTTGCAAATAACCGATGAGCAAATCCGCTTTTAAAACTGGTAATGTGATCTGCCGCAGCCATGTTTTAGAGCTAGAAAGTTTAAGCAGTTTTGAGCGCGTGGGGGTTTGGATTGTCTCAAAACCAGGAGCCAGCTTGAGATACTTCGGTGCAGGCGGAGAACCAACAAATTGGACTAATTCCCCTTTAGAGTTGTACCAGCGAGCGTAAGCAATATCTCCTGTTATTGGTAATGTATTGTTGCTTAGCATCGGCAGTTGTTCCAGATCGAACTGCCACCGACCCTGATAAAATTGGTACTCTGCATCCGTTGCGATCGCTTTAGTCTTTTTATACAAATTGCGATCAAAATTCCGCAATTGCTCTTCCACTTCCAAGTAGTAAACTACCCCCGCAAAAACCACGAGGATGCTTCCCATCGATAGAGCAAACCAACAAGCTATGTTACGACGACTGCGACTGAACATAATGAGGGGCGAGGAGTGAGGAGCGAGGAGTGGGGAAAGAAGAGAGCTGAGGGAACTGGGGGAGAGAAGGGAGCAACTACCAATTACCAATTACCCATTACGCATTCACAAATGACAAATGACAAATGACCCCTCTATTCCGGTGCATTCAATCGATATCCCATACCATAAACAGTTTCCAACCAATCTTTAGCTCCGACGGCTTGCATTCGCTGGCGTAGTCTTCTTACTAGTGTAGTCACGGCATTACTTTCTGGTTCTGTTCCCCATTCCCATAAAGTGCTTTCAATTTGTTCGCGAGAGAGAACTTGGCGGGGATGACGCATGAAATATTCCATCAGTTGAAATTCTCGCACTGAAAGTTGAGCGATCGCCTCTCCTCTTTCTAAGGTGAGCGTGGGACGATGGAGTTGAAGATCGCCGACGATAGTAGTGTCACCTTGCCATTGGGGCGATCGCCTGCCTAATGCTCTGACTCTTGCCAATAACTCTAGCAGATCGACTGGTTTAACGAGATAATCATCTGCTCCTGCATCTAAGCCTACAACTTTATCTGCTATGGTATCTTTTGCCGTCAAAAGCAGTACTGGGGCAGTTTTACCAGTTTGACGGTACTGCTGGCACAAACTCACGCCACTCACTTTCGGCAACATCCAGTCTACGATCAGCAAGTCATAATCTTTCTGAGTCATCAACCATTGCGCCGTTTCACCATCTTTAGCAGTATCTACAGTATGTCCTGCTTGGGAAAGCGCAGCGTGTATGGGTTCTAACTGCGCTGGATCGTCTTCTACGAGTAAAATTACCATAGGCTAACACGAAATCAGAAGTCAAAAGTCAAAAGTCAGAAGTCAAAAAAAGTTACTAGTAGCCGATCGCTGTTCGTTGAAGGGTATTACAGTTAATGTTTCTAAATCGAGATAGACTTATATGGATAATAGTAGCCGAACTGTGTTGACTAACTGATGCGCAGACTGCGATCGCTTTACCCTCTCAAATCCCTGGGATTAGAATTTTGGTTGCCGCTACCGATTTTGGCGATCGCTTTTTGGAGCGGTGGAGCAGCAATCGCCGATAAAATTTTACAACGCTCTTACTACGTCACAACTCCAATCCAAGCCAACGCTCAAGTTCAAGAACAGCCAACTAAGGTCATCCTTTCAATTGGCGTTGAGATTAAGTATCATCGGGGCTTTTCTAAAGTTAAAGTGAAAACAGCTAATTCTGCCTTGAAAAAATTAGAGTTTGAGTTTCCTTTCACAGAAGTTAGCCAAATCGAAGTCGCATTGTCGCGCGAACTAGGTTTGTCTTTAGAGCAAATTCAAAAAACAGTTCACTATCAAGTTGATTTTAGATAAGTTGGTCATCGGTCATTTGTTACTAGTCGTTAGTTAACAACAGTATGAAAGTAGGCGATCGCGCGATCTTTTTATAAAGATGCGGAGAAGCGATCGCGATAGAGGTTAGATTTTTAGAGAAAATTAGAATCAAACATATACAAGAATAATAGGCTAGAAGTTTTCATAAACTATGCTGAACGTTGCATTTGCACTCAATGTTTTCTTTGTAATGCTTTATTTGATTGCGTTCAAAGAGATGAGATGGCTCTCTCCTGGCATCTTTGTAAGTCTTGTTTGCGTCACATATATTCTCCTTCGTTTTACCCCCGCGCGTCGATATATTCAGCCAGATATTACGGTTCATCTTATCTTCATCTGTGCGTATGCAATTCCTGCGATCGCTTTGTTTATTGCAACTATGGCAGCAATGGAAGGTGCTAATGGATTGGGTGCAGCAATGTTTTTCTTCATTTCGTTCTTTCCCGCACTCTTTTTACTCTTAATAGGTATATTAATATTGATGATAGGTGCGCTGCGATCGGCATCAAGAACTAAAATTCGATATTAATGAAGCTGCGAGAGAAAGATTATCTGAATTCTGGCACAATTCTTACAAGGTAAATTTAGAGCGCTTGATTCCAATGATGGCTGACAAGCTAGCAAATGATATTCTTTCAGTTAATGGGGTTAAGACAGTTTCAAATCATTGATAGCGCAAGCGAAAAAGTAGAAATTTAGTTACTTGGCGATCGTTACTCATAAGTAGCAAACTTTTCGTTCGATCTGCTAAGCGAGAACCAAAAGTCATTCCTGACGCATTTTCTAGAGAAATACCTAACTCCTGCAAGTCTAAAACTAACTTTTTCTTAATTTCTCGCACTCCTCTAACTTTGCCTTTTAGACTCTCAACTTTTGATGTATCAGTTGCGCCGCTAGTAACAATTTGATAAATCTTTCCAGTTTTTGCTGCTGGCTGTAGTTCTAAACTGAGAAAATGAACGCCTTCAACCGATAACAATTCCCCAATTTCGGCATCAAGAGGATAAGCATATTCTGCTAGCAGCATCGGCGTGCCGTAGCCAATTAAGTAATGTAGTAACCTAGCTTTTCCCTGTTTAGAATTAGGGTTAGAATTAGGCGTATCTCTGTCCTGCACTAGCGTTGATTCAGTAGCAGTGAATAAATTAATTGGTTCTCCACTCGTAGGAACAGTACCAGTCGCGTTAAAAGCTAAAGCTGCAAATGATATATTGTTTTGAGTAATTTTAGTATTCTGATTCTGCTCCTTTTCTTGTACGATCTCAGGAATATATCGTTTGGGAAGAGTGAGACTTTGCAGCATCTTTCCAGTTTTTAGATCGAATTCTCGGATAAAAGGAAGCGTACGATCACCACTTATCTGAGAACCAGAAACATATAAAGTCTGCTGTGGTGTTAGAGCAACTCCCTTAGCAAAAAAAGTATCCGATTCATACACCTTTCCGTCTTTATCGGTGAGTGAAGTTACAGATTCAAGCTCGATATCTTGAATTTTTATCTCTTCTGGATCGGGGGCAAAACTCAACTTAAGAGTGACAATTTCATTGCCAGAGACAGCATAAAAGCGATCGCGTCGTTTGTCATAAGTAATTGCTGAAAATTCTGTGACTGGTGTATGAGAAATATTTGTGGTTGGCAGTTGATACTCTCCTAAATAGTCCAGCGAGAGGTCGAGGAACAATCGATCTTTTGCCGCTAGTGCTGGAGTTGCGAACGAGAGTAGACTCAAAAATGCGATCGCGCTAACTAAAATTACCTGCATAAACAGGCGATTAAAGTCACCGCTACACGGACAGAACTTGTCTACACAGGCTCTCAAAAATCTCTTGAGATTCAAGTCCGTGCTAAGAGACTTAGCTTGTGTAAATATAAATTCCATGTCTCCAGATTTCCTACTTATCACTCCCTTGTCCCCAACTTACGACTTACGACTTACGACTCCGGTACAGGCGGGTTTTGAGTCCAGATGGCGCGCTTCGACGGTGGGTCTGTTGCTAAACCCGCCCCTACAACGACTCCCTCTTTCTCAACGTCCCGTAGCGCTATATACTAATCGCGGCAGAAGATTGAGTTTTGAAATTGAGTTTTGAGCATGACCGCAGCAGCAGATCCAGTAAAAGAGATGAAACAGGAAGTCGGCAAAGCCGCCGCTGCCTTGGTAAAATCTGGTACGATTGTCGGACTCGGAACGGGTTCTACTACAGCCTATGCAATTCAATATATCGGCGATCGCCTCAAGTCTGGCGACCTCAAAGATATTGTCGGTATTCCTACTTCATTTCAAGCCGAGGTCCTATCTAAACAATATGGCATTCCTCTAACTACTCTAGACGCAATAGACCATATCGACTTGGCAATTGATGGTGCGGATGAAGTCGATCCCCAGAAAAATTTAATTAAAGGTGGTGGTGCTGCCCATACCCGCGAAAAAGTTGTAGACTACCTAGCACAACAATTTATCGTCGTTGTCGATAGCGGTAAGCTGGTAGACCGATTGGGTTCTGTATTTGCAGTCCCAGTAGAAGTCATCCCAATGGCAATTTCACCCGTCATGCGGGCAATTGAAAAGCTAGGTGGCAAACCCGAACTACGCATGGGCGTAAAAAAAGCCGGACCCGTAATCACCGACCAAGGTAACATGGTGGTTGATGTGAGGTTTGACGCGATCGATAACCCCGCCGAGTTAGAAAAAACCCTCAACAACATTCCTGGCGTACTGGAAAACGGCATCTTTGTCAACTGTACCGATCTCGTCCTGATTGGCGAAGTTCAAGACGGTCAACCCGTGGTAAGACAAATGTAGTGCAGGGTTAAGGGTTAGAGGTTAGGAGTTGGGAAAAGTCAAAAGCTAAAAGTCAAAAGTCAAAATCAACTACTTCCTTGTCTTCCGCGTCTAAAAGCTTGATTGCAGTGGAATTAGTAGTCTTGCTTCCTTGTCCCCCTTGTCTCCCTTGTCCTCCCCTTACCCCTCACTCCTCACTCCTCACTCCTAGTTATGCAATACCGACGATTTGGACGCACAGAAATACCCATGCCCGTATTTTCCTGTGGTGGTATGCGCTATCAGTTTAAATGGCAAGATGTCCCCGCTTGGACGATTCCGCAGAACAATCAGCGTAACTTAGAAGCCACAATTCGGAGGGCAATTGAACTAGGTATCAATCACATCGAGACAGCCAGAGGTTACGGCACTTCAGAAGTGCAACTAGGGCGCATTCTACCAAAATCCGATCGCGATCGCTTAATCGTCCAAACGAAAGTTAATCCCAGCCAAAATCCCAACGAGTTTCGCCAGAAATTTGAACAGTCCTTACGCAATCTCCGTCTAGATTACATCGATTTACTAGGTATCCACGGCATTAACAATGCTGAAACCCTACATCAAACCATTCGTCCTGGTGGATGTTTGGAATTAGCACGGCAGTGGCAAGCTCAAGGTAAGGTAAGATTTATCGGCTTTTCTACCCACGGCGCAACTGAAATTATTACACAGGCGATCGCCACAAACGAATTCGATTACGTTAATCTCCACTGGTACTATATCAATCAAGCCAACTGGGAGGCAGTTGCAGCCGCCAATCGCCACGATATGGGTGTATTTATCATTAGCCCCTCCGACAAGGGGGGAATGCTTTACAAGCCACCCCAAAAGCTAGTAGAACTCTGTTCTCCCCTCAGTCCGATGGTGTTCAACGACTTGTTTTGTCTGAGTCATTCTCAGGTTCATACTCTCAGTTTAGGGGCTGCCAAACCGCAGGATTTTGACGAACACCTCAAGACTTTAGAGTATCTAGACCGGGCAGATGAGATGTTACCACCGATTTTGACGCGATTAGAGCAAGCAGCTTGCAACAGCTTAGGGGAAGATTGGGTAAAAACTTGGCAGATGGGTTTACCCAGATATGACGAAACCCCTGGTAATGTCAATATTCCGACGATCCTATGGTTGAGAAACTTAGCGATCGCCTACGATTTAACGGAATATGCCAAAATGCGGTACAATCTCCTCGGCAATGGAGGTCATTGGTTTCCTGGCAATCAAGCCAAGCAGATCGAGCGGTTAGATTTGCGATCGTGCCTTGCTAACAGCCCGCACGCCGATAAAATTCCTGCTATCCTCGCCGAAGCACACAAATTATTAAGCGGCGCAGAAGTCAAGCGTCTGTCGCAAGATTAAGTGCCAGGGATTTGTAGGGGCGGGTTTCACCCAGCAGACTTTACTACTTATAGACATTTCAGCCAAACCCGCCCGTACTATCGCAAGATTAGGCAGTTAGGGATTTGTAGGGGCGGGTTTCACCCAGCAGACTTTACTACTTAGAGATATTTCAGCCAAACCCGCCCGTACTATCGCAAGATTAGGCGGTTAGGGAATTGTAGAGGCGGGTTTCACCCAGCAGACTTTACTACTTATAGACATTTCAGCTAAACTCGCCCGTACAAGAGTTAGCGAAATAATATAGGCACAATGACCTTAAACCTGAGAATATGAAAACTGTTGCAGCAAAATTAATTGTTGAGACGTTAAAAACTAAGGTAATCCCAACCACCAATTACCAATTACCAACTACCAATTCCCAGAAAATCGCTGTAACAAATTTGATTAGCTCAGTAAAGGTAAGTACTTATGTCTATCAAGCGTCGTAATTTCTTGTTTTTACTAGGAGGAACTGCTGGTGCTTATGCTATAGAAACTTATACTTCGTCCAATTTAGCTTGGGCGCAGACTCCAAGCGCTAGTGGAGATTTTAAATTACCACCTTTGCCCTACGACTACAAAGCATTAGAACCGCATATCGACGCGCAGACAATGCGAATTCACCATGACAGACATCACGCGACATATGTAAAAAATTTAAATGCAGCGATCGCCAAATACCCAAAACTCAAAGGTCAAACTGCCGAACAACTGATCCAAAAACTTGACAGCCTACCACAAGATATTCGCATGACAATCCGCAACAATGGTGGCGGTCATGTCAATCATAGTATGTTTTGGGAAATTATGAGTCCCAAAGGTGGCGGGCAACCAACGGGAGAAATTGCCTCTGTTATCAAGAAAAACTTTGGTAGCTTTGCTAACTTTCAACAGCAATTTAATCAAGCGGGAGAAAAACGGTTTGGTAGCGGTTGGGCTTGGTTGGTTCGCACTCCTGACGGTAAATTTCAAGTTACCAGTACTGCTAACCAAGATAGCCCCCTAATGGAAGGTAACTATCCAATTATGGGAAATGATGTGTGGGAACATGCCTACTATCTCAAGTATCAGAATCGCCGCGCCGAATACCTCAAGGCTTGGTGGAATGTCGTTAACTGGCAAGAAATTAATCAGCGCCTGAAGCGGAGTGAGGGGTGAGGAGCGAGGAGTGAGGGGCAGAGGAAGCTGAGGAAGCTGAGGGAGCTGAGGGAGCAACTCAAAATTCAAAATTCAAAATTTCCCTACACCCCACACCCCACACCACTCACCCCACACTCCTCGCTCCTCACTCCTCACCCCTTTTTGGAACCCTAAAAATAGTTTTGCGTCATTGAGGGGTGGTAAGATGAACGCAGAAATTTGCCGCTGACGCAAATATGTAACTCAGTGCGATGTGGATATCTATCATACTCGCGATCGCCAACTACTCATCTAAGATGTCTAGCTTAGGATTCGTACTAAAATGACATTGCTCGATAGCGATCTTCATCGTTCTCCATCTGCGATCGTGCTAATTCCAGTGTTTAATGATTGGGAGGCACTGGAAAGGTTGCTCTGGAGTTTGGATGAAACTTTTCTAGACCGAGATATTCGCGCAGATATCTTGATTGTAGACGATGCTTCGATCGCTCCAGCTCCCACGGAACTGAAATTTTTTAGTTTTAAAGCCATCGAGAGAGTCAATGTTTTAGAACTAAAAAGAAACTTAGGGCATCAACGAGCGATCGCTATTGGTTTAGCTTACATTGCAGCCAACTTAAATTGTAAAGTCGTTGTCGTGATGGATGGAGATGGCGAAGATAATCCGCAAGATGTTCCTAGACTAATTAATTGCTGCCAAGCAGAAAGCAATGCCAAAGTTATTTTCGCTAAAAGAACTAAGCGATCGGAAACATATCTTTTCAAAGCTTTTTACCTAGTTTATAAACTTGTCTACAAACTCTTAACCGGACATCACATTCAAGTAGGAAACTTCAGCGCAATTCCTTATCAACTTTTATCTAGAATTGTGGTCATCTCCGAAATTTGGAATCACTATGCCGCTGGAATTATGCGGGCGAGAATACCATACACTGAAATTGCTACCAAGCGCAGTAACCGTTTGTTCGGACGCTCTAAAATGAACTTTGTTTCCTTGGTAACTCACGGAATCAGTTCTATTTCCGTCTATGCAGATATAGTAGGTACGAGACTGATTATTTCTGTGTCTGTAATTGTGTTATTGATTCTCATATCTCTAGGTGGAATTGTATCTATTAAACTCTTCACCAGTTTAGCAATTCCTGGTTGGACATCGATCGCAGTTGGAATTCTTTGCTCGATTCTCATGCAAGCAGTCATGTTATCGATTGTTTTTGCATTAATGATTCTAAATACTAGGAATAGTTATGGATTCATGCTTGGTCAAGACTATTATTACTTTGTTTCTAAGTTGAAAGAAGTATTTTCTAGAGAAGTTTTGTCTAAATAAGTCGATGCAAGATTACTCCTATATTGGCTCGGAATTAGAATTATTCTCTCAAGCTTATAACTGGAAAAACTATTATGGTAATTTAATCCAAAAATATCTGCAAGGTAGAGTATTGGAAGTAGGTGCAGGGATAGGCGCAACCACTGAATTTCTCTGCAAAGGTCATCAAAAAGAGTGGCTTTGCTTAGAGCCAGATCCAATTCTAACTGAAAAGATCGATCTAAAAATTTCTGTTGGTAGAGTGCCAGCGTGTTGTAAATCGAGAGTGGGAACCTCAGCAGATTTAGCTTCAAACGACTGGTTTGATACCATTATCTACATGGATGTTTTGGAGCATATAAAAGACGATCGCACAGAAGTGAAGACCGTGACGCAGCATTTATCAGCTGGCGGTTACTTAGTTGTACTAGCTCCCGCACATCAGTGGCTATTCACGCCATTCGATCGAGCTATAGGACACTATCGACGCTATAACAAGCAAAGTTTATCATCCACGATACCCAGAAGCCTGAATTGTATTCAGCTGATTTATCTCGACTCAATCGGATTACTTGCCTCATTAGGAAACCGTTTCGTGTTGAAGAGTAAAACGCCAACAAAACAGCAGATACAACTTTGGGATAAAGTCATGATACCTTTATCTAGAAACATCGATCCAATTTTGCAATATTCTTTAGGTAAATCTGTTTTAGGAATATGGCAAAAACAGAGCTGATAGACTACGAGTCTGAGGCTACACAAACTAAATCTGTCTGAGCTAACTATTCCAGCTTAAGGAGGTAGGCTTTGTCTGTGTAGCTGCGATTTCTAATCGCTGAGGTATTTTGACTGGTAGCAAAGGGTTGAAAATGAATAGCTTCAAAGTAAAAAATAAAATGATGCCAAAGGCGATTCCCTTCGCGATCGTCGCAACTCAAATTGTAATTCTTATTTGCCTTTGTCTGGCATTTAGCGTTCTAGTTATTAAAGATTTTTACCACCCGCTAACAGGATTTACTGGTCCAGGACTTCCAGGCTATCCAGATTCAACTGTTAATAAGGAATATGTAGACCTGTGGGAATATACAGGTTTTTATTTTGCCAAAAATTTTGATTTTTTTCCCGTACCTCACCTAAATTTAACTAACAATCAAGCTTTCTATCCCTACGGAACCAATAGCGTGTTTCAGCCTTGGGGAATTGAGAAAGATCTATTTTACGCTGGACTTTATTCTCTATTTCAAACTGGTCCTTGGTTGCAGCTTTATTATTTACTTTCAATCGTAGTCACGGTAGTTTTTACTTTTTTTCTGCTCCGAAAAGACTACGGCTTATATCGCGCTGCTGGTGCTGGCTTTATTGCTGCTTTTTTTAACTTTTACGCGATCGCAAAATATCCTCAGCACGTTGGTTACGCAATCTTACACTGGACAATTCTCAGTTTTTTTGCTGACTTTCTCATCGTCAAACGAGTGGTCATGAGGCAACACGTATCTCTAAGATTGATTCTACTTAGGGTGTGTTTGCTCGTCTTATCTCTCGGTCAAGATTTGGGATATGTTGCTGGTTATGCATTAACATCTTTTACGGTTTCTATACTTTATATTATTGCTCTAAATACTCAGAGATATTTCATTCAGAAAAAAATCAAGATTAAAAAACTACTACGATTGCAAGTTTTAAGTTACAAAAGAGACTTTTTTACTCATCCCAAAACGAGTTTAATTTTACTAGCTATAACTGCGATCGCCAGTTATATATATCTACCTTTGGTTCTCCAAATTGGCAAAGCGGCTAAAAGTTTAAGCGATACGGGAGATTTTTATGGTGCTTGGTGGACGAATCCAGCGCGACTAATAATACCATTTTTTCCTTTTCTCAACCCAGGACAAAATTATGCCAACTTCTTTTTAGACTCAACAGAAGCTTTTTTTGATGGTAGTCCTGGGTGGTTTTTATTAATAATAGGAACTGTAGGATTGTGGCAAGCTAGGAAACACATTGGCATCTTTGTCCCCTTACTAATTATTCTCTTACTTTGCCTGCTCTACCATCCCACTTTTCTACCAACTTTAAAAATCTTTCCTTGGTTTAGCTTCAATCGCGTTAGCGGACGTAGCACGCTAGTTTATGCCGTAATTTTTTGCATTTTTGCTTTAGGAATTAATTTAGAACATTGGCGTTCCTTCGGCAAAAAGTTGTTAGCTGTTGCATTAGTTCTACTAGCTTGTACCGAACTTTACACCGCCTATTCATATAAAGCTTACTACCAACCCGCTTCACTAAACGAGAATTTTTACGCCTACATGAACTATATTAAAGAGCAGCCAGGGGAAGCAGTGTTAGATTTTCCCTTCTGCGTTCATGGTGGTAATGGAATTGGTCCTTGCCCTTATTATGTCCATAACAGCGGCATTTTTACCTTAAGACGATTCCATGAGAAAAAAGTGATGGGACAGTATTTCGGACGCTTACACCCATCTCAAGCAGAACCTTACATTGCAGCAGGTTGGGATAAACTACTCGCACCAGACACGCAAAAGAAAACGTCAATTCCACAAGTAAAATGTTTCCGTTCTGATGAGTGGTCATTTTTTACAGATTTTTATAAACTGAACGATTTTGCTGGCATTAATTTATATACAGATTTACTCACAAAAGATTGTACTCAAGAGTTTTACGGTCGTTTTGGCGTACCAACAATGGTGACAGAAGCACCTACTGGGGGAAGAATAGAATTTATTCCTAAATCTACTAATTGGCGGCTTCAAGTTAATTCAGGGTTAGGTGCTAGCTTAAAATTTCAACCTTTATTAGATAGCTCTGAAACAAATTTACTGCAAAATAGTGCGCCCTATAGTTTAAATTTAACTGGATTGGAAGGAATTACTAAAGATGAACAACAGAAAAAATTTCGTTGGGGAATAGGAGAAAAAACAGAACTGACTTTCTATTTGTCTGTTCCTCAAGATTTAGTGTTGACATTTAGTTTTGACAATCCAATTAGTCCTCAAGATATAATTGTAGAGATTGATGGCACACAGATAGAAAGAATTGCTCCGATTCAAGTTGGCGATCGCGTTCAACGTCAACTTAAATTTCAAGGAATTGCCGGACAGAATACTATTACATTTAAGTATCAAAATCGCAGTTCCTTTTTTGATGTCTTGCAATATGCCATGAAGCATGAAAATTTAGAAATTAAACCGCTGCCACTCGAAGCACAGTACGGTAACTGGAAATCGCAGCGAGCGATCCGATTTCGGCAGCTTTCAATTCAAACAGTAAAAGAAAATAAGAGTCAGAAGGCATAAAAGCACTCCTCCTGGGCGACTATAAGTCGCGACTACACAATGCTAAGTCCGCCTGCGCGGACTCAAGAAAAATCAAAGGTTTTGAAACCCGCGCAGGCGGGTTTTGCCTGTGTAGCTGCGAATTCTATTCGTCCAAGTGCTTCGCGTGTTTCTACAGTTTCTAATTATGATGAATGAGTTTTTCTTAAATAGATGCAATGGCGCATACCGTGACTTAAAGGAGTGGTAAAATTTTCACAATCTTCAATTTTTCCACCCAACTTTTTTACTGTGGCTTCTAAAGTTTTTTCTTCATCTTGTGTCCAATTACCTCGATATAAAACAGCTAATCCCTCTGCTTTGAGAAAAGGTAAAGCGTAATTTGCACAAACATCAGCCGCCGCCACAGCTCTAACTAAAGCTATGTCATAATTATTAGACTGTTGGGATTGCTTGTTGATATTTTCAGCCCTACCAACTAAAGTTCGAGCATTTTGCAGGCTCATTTCAGTTATTAAAGAATTCAGAAAAGCAACTTTTTTCTGCGTAGAATCGAGTAAAGTTACCTCAGCATTAGGTAAAGCGATCGCAACAGGAATTCCAGGAAAACCAGCCCCCGTACCAATGTCAATTATCTTCTGTATGGACGCACAGCTGTGCGCCCCTACAGAATTTGTTGGCAATAAAGATACAATTCCCCGCAGGGAGTCCCATAGATGCTTTTCCCAAAACTCATCTGGTGCAGTAATGCGAGTCAAATTTAATTTTTGATTACCAATAACGATTGCTTCATAAAGCTGCTGAAATTGCGCTTGTTGCTCGATACTAGGTTGCCAATTGAGAGTTTGCTGCCAAATCTCATACATTTCCGGCAGTATAGAATGAGACTCTTCCATAAAAGATTTAAATTATCTCTGCTGATTCCAACTTCTGTACGGGCGGGTGCGCGCAAATGAATTGATAACCTTATCTGTAAACCTTCGGTCAAAACCCGCCCCTACCTAGACTTACGCTTATACTACTTGATGCGGTTCGATCACCAACGGTGCTGTAGGATAAATTTCACCGTGCTGAATTGACCAACAGCGATCGGCGATCGCTAATAAATCTCCTGCATCGTGAGTCACAACCAACAGCGTCCGTTGTTGCTTGAGTTGAGATAATAAATGAATTAGCTGCCTGCGGATCGACCAATCTAAACCAGCAGTAGGCTCGTCTAATAAGAGCAGTGCAGGTTGACGAATTAACTGAACCGACACAGCCAAGCGACGTTGCTGTCCCCCGCTGAGAACTTGCGGTGGTGTGTGTAGAGGCAAATTCTCCAAACCGACATCTGATAAAGCTTGTTTGACTCGTTCCGAACCTAATTCAGGATGTCCCAAGCGTAATTCTTCTAAAATTGTGCCACCGCAGAAATGTCGCTCTGGAAACTGAAATACCAATCCTGCCAACTGTTGTAAATTTTCTGGTAGTAATTCTTGCGTTCCCCAACATACGTTACCCGCAGTCGGCGATACCAACCCCGATAAGATTTCTAATAACGTACTCTTGCCAGAACCACTAGGACCAATAATCAATCCCAACTGCTGGGGTGCTAACTCAAGCTCGATCGATTTTAGAATAGCTGTTGAACTAGCTGGGGGGTGATAAGTCAGATTTTTCAGATAAAGCATCAATTAAATATACCAACAAACATTAACGGACATTCGGTAGCGCTAAATATACCAAGTATAATTCTGCCTAGATTCTGGCAAACAGATGTCAATACCGAGCGATAGCTGCAACTTCCCTACCGGGGATTCGTCTATTTCAGTTATCAGTTATCAGTTATCAGTAGAAAGCGACTTGTGACTTCTCC
Source organism: Chroococcidiopsis sp. SAG 2025 (assembly GCF_032860985.1). Taxonomy (GTDB): domain Bacteria; phylum Cyanobacteriota; class Cyanobacteriia; order Cyanobacteriales; family Chroococcidiopsidaceae; genus Chroococcidiopsis. The sequence goes on along the minus strand of NZ_JAOCNC010000001.1, from coordinate 1,559,861 downwards.
CTTGTCCTCCTTGTCCTCCTTGTCTCAGCCCCTAACTCCTATGATCAGGCAAATCTTTAGTGCGATCGCACTTTCAACTACACTCACTCTTTACCTCATTTCTCCGACTCTGGCTCAAGATCCCTTTCGCGCTACGAATCAAAGACCGATTGGCGAAAAAACTGAAGCCGCTTTTAGAGCGATGTTCGAGCAGGGAGATTACATTTCAGCAGAGCGCTATCTCAAGGCAATTTCAGGTAACGAGCAGCAAGAGCCTTTAGCTTATGCCATGAGAGCTTCCCTTGCTTACGTCCTCAACGAGGACTACAATTCTTTAGGCAACTATGGCAAAAAGACATTAGACACGGCTCGCCAACTAACATCAACAGACCCGTTGCGCGGTAATTTATACTCAGCAGTCGGTCATTTTTTATTGGGTGCATCTGCTTTGTTTCGAGAAGGGACAGTGAAGGGAACGCCGCAAGCTTTAGCAGAGTTACGGCAAGTCTACGAGTATATGGACAAAGCTGAAGCGATCTCCTCTACAGACCCCGAATTAAACTTGTTGCGGGGATACATGGACTTAATGGTATCTGTCAATCTGCCCTTTTCCAACCCAGAACAAGCAATTGGGCGCTTGCAAAGGTTTGCCGGACCTAAGTATTTATCCGAAAGGGGTGTAGCAGTTGGCTATCGAGATTTGAAAAAATTTCCCCAAGCCATAGAAGCTGTGGATAGAGCGATGAAAGCAAGTAATAGCAACCCAGAGTTGTATTATCTTAAAGGACAAATTCTCTCGACTTATGGCCATCAACAAAAGAGTGCAGCCATGTTACAGGAATCGGTGAAGAATTTCGATTTAGCGATCGCCAAAAAAGCCCAACTCCCACCCGACTTAGTAAAGCAAATCGAGCGAGAGAGACGCAAGGCAGCTCAACGGCTAAGTGTAGTAGCGCAGCAAAAATAGATAATAGTTGTTAATGGTTAATAGTTAATCGTTTCGATCAATTAGCCATTAACCATCAACAATTAACCCCTAACTAATTCAAATGCAAGTTCAATTTCGCGAATTTAATCCCTTTGATGTTTGGTTTTGGATCGAGTTTAGTAACGTACCTGCTCCAATGGAAAAGCAGTATGTTGAAGAGGTGTTTCAGTCCTGGTTTTATCTAGGAAAATTAGGTGGGTTCAATGCCGAAAATTTGCAAGTTCAAGAAGAAGGATTAGATCTCAGCTACATGGAGTATGACACGCAGCAGGCTGATGATAGCATGATGGCGTTGATGCACAACATGGGTGAATTTGAGTATCAAGGAACTTGGGCGCGCTGCTGGTTCGATCTAGGTACGAGCGACGCGATCGCGATCGATATTCTGATTAATTCTCTCCGGCAATTGAGTCAAGAATATGTCAGTATCGAACGGCTGTATATTGGTGGCGAAAATGACGATTGGACTGTAGAAGACAATGACGAAGATCGTTCTAGATTTATTTATGATGGCAATTAGCAATTAATCTGTTGCACGTTTAGTTTACACAATGCCCCAAATTAAAACATCCTAGTAAGCGTGAAGCTTACAATTTTGATTTTTAGCTTTTAACTTTTGACTTACTTAATATGCATAAACCAGGAGAAATCCGAGTTTTAGCTTTGGGAATTGTCCGTCAGGGCGATCGCGTTTTTATTTCTGAAGGTTACGATCCGGTAAAACAACAAACTTTTTATCGCGCTTTGGGTGGTGGCGTAGAGTTTGGAGAAACAAGTCTTGAAGCTCTACAACGAGAATTTCAAGAGGAACTTCAAGCAGAAATTAAAAATATAAAATACCTCGATTGTCAAGAAAATTTATTTACTTTTAACGGACAACCAGGTCATGAAATTTTATTTGTTTATGAATGCGATTTCGTCGATCCAAAGTTTTATCAAATTGAAGAAATCACCTTTATGGAGAAAAAACGCAAAAAACGCGCGCTTTGGGTGGAGTGCGATCGGTTTAGAACGGGAGAATTAAGACTTGTGCCAGAGCAATTTTTTAAGTATCTATCATAAACTTTCAAGTTTAATTCTCTTCCCACTTTCGTTTTGCTTGTTCGATTCTTTGTTTAATTGCTTCTTCAGCAGTCCGAATATTTTCTTCGATTGGTAAACCGCCTTGGTCTACAAGGGGAGGCATACTTTGCCATTTAAGACTAGGATGATGAAATAAAGCACGAATTGCTTCTATATCATCTTTATGTTGTAATACATACGCCCTTAGTTCAGGCACGCTCATCTGCTCAAAGTTCGGTTTCATCCACAAACCTCCAAGGTTTGTTAGGGGATACGATAATTTGAAGATTTTCACCAGCTAGAATATAAATATCTCCAGTTCTATCATCAAAACGGAATAGATGAATATCTTTGTATAAGTTAGACAACATCTGGCAGACACGCAGACAGGCTTGGGCTTGTTCGTTAGTTGGAGAAATTGCTTTATCCTCAATTGTGACACAAATAATAAAATACTAGAATTTTGCTCTGAAAATCTTTTTGAGTGCTACCGATTATATAGCCCTCCTTTTTAAGGGAGGTTGGGGGGATCTTCTGCGGCGTAATTTTAACGAAATGATACTGCTTGGGAAATAATTTTTTGTATTTTGCCAATATCTAGGGCGGGTTTATGAAGATCTTGGTTGAGGAGTTAAGTTTTTTGGTAAACCCGCCCCTACACATCGTTAATCCTGGCGTAACGGATATACAAATAAATACAAAAAAATAAAACCCGCACTGGCAGGTTTTATCTATAAAAATCCGCTTGCAAATAAAGCCAAAAAAGAAACTTAATTTAGCGAAACATACTGCTAACAGAACTATCTTCGTGAATCCGCCAGATAGTTTCTCCTAACAAATTAGCTACGCAAAGCACAGTTAATTGTTGAAAACGCGCTTCTTGAGGAATGGGAATCGTATTCGTAACGATCACCTCTTCAAACAATCCGCTAGACAACCGTTCAACCGCCGGAGGTGAAAACACTGCATGGGTAGCACAAGCATACACCTGACGCGCCCCTTCTTGGCGCAGTAACCGCGCTCCTTCCGAGATCGTCCCGCCAGTATCGATCATGTCATCGACTAGTACGGCTGTCTTACCAGCCACATCACCAATCACATTCAATACCTCAGCGACATTATGAGCCTGACGGCGTTTGTCAATAATCGCCAGCGGTGCGTCGTCGAGTTTTTTGGCAAATGCCCGCGCCCTTGCCACACCACCAACATCTGGGGAAACAACTACGATATCAGTTAGCTGCTTACTTGCTAAATAATCAATAATGACTGGAGAGCCATAAACGTGATCGAAGGGAATATCAAAGTATCCTTGGATCTGTGCTGAATGCAAATCCATTGCCAGAACTCGGCTAGCTCCCGCTTCGGTGATTAAGTTAGCTACTAACTTCGCCGTAATTGATTCCCGCCCTGCCGTTTTGCGGTCTGCCCTGGCATAGCCATAATAAGGCAGTACCGCTGTAATTTGCCTTGCCGATGCTCGCCGACAGGCATCAATCATGATTGCTAATTCCATGAAGTGATCGTTGACGGGATTGCAAGTTGGTTGCAATAAATAAACATCGCAACCACGAATCGATTCTTGAATTTGGATATACAATTCGCCGTCAGCAAATCGCTTGCGAATCATCGGACCCAAATCCATGCCCAGGTAACGAGCAACTTCCTGGGCTAAAGGTACGTTGGCAGAGCCAGAAAATAATCTCAGTCGGTTGTTATCTGCAACTGCGATCGGAGCAGGTTGCAATTTCAAAGTTGCCGATCGTAGCACGGTAATCCTCGAAGCGCGATCGCTTCCATCTTATCATTTGAGAATCGGGTGTTTCCTAGAAAAATTTCTAGAAATTTAATTATTAAGCATATATGAAATTAGTTAAAAATTTAACAATTTTTCGATCGGATTTAGTGAAATCTTGGAAAGACCGCGATCGCTGTTATTGCGATCGGATAAACTTACCGCTAAACCTTAAGTAGAACTACTTAGATTTTCTGCACATAGCTCTGCCAAGCGGAGAAACCTATTTATATGTGCTATGCGTCAATATGTTATGTGTCAAAAATGAGATGGTAGTAGCTATAACAGAAGAGAGATCGGCAATCCTTCAACGTGGAAGCAGCAGATATAGTTAATGAAATGGCAAAATCGATGCAGAAAACCTTCGCTTGCTAACCCAAAATCAAATTCCTGCCTTTAGACATCCTGCTTGAGACTATGAATCAACCTCCCCTACAACCTCCGCTTCAGCTTGGTACTGTTCTGCAAAATCGCTATCGTGTCGATCGGGTTCTAGGTCAGGGGGGGTTTGGACGAACCTATTTGGCAGAAGATCTCGGGCGGTTTAACGAGTTGTGCGCTTTAAAAGAACTAATTCCAGCGCAGGCGGACAATTATGCCTTAGAAAAGTCCCAGCAACTCTTTCAACGTGAAGCAGCAATTCTCTATCAAATTCAACATCCGCAAGTCCCACAGTTTCGCGCCACTTTTGAAGAAGATCGGCGTTTATTTTTGGTACAGGATTATGTGGCTGGGAAAACCTATAGAACGCTATTGGATGAACGTCAGGCTAGCGGGCAAACTTTTTCCGAGGCAGAGGTTTTCCATCTACTCAAACAACTACTACCCGTTCTCGCCCACATTCACGCGCGTGGTATTATCCATCGCGATATTTCTCCAGATAATATTATTTTGCGGGAAAGCGATGCTAAACCCGTTTTAATTGATTTTGGTGTCGTTAAAGAGCTAGCGACCCGCTTTCAGTCCTCCAATAGTACTCCAGCTCAAGCAACCACAGTCGGAAAACTAGGTTATGCTCCCAGCGAACAAATTCAAACTGGCAGAGCTTATCCCAGCAGCGATCTTTATGCTTTAGCCGTAACCGTAGTCGTACTGCTGACAGGTCGAGAGCCACAGGAATTGTTTGACGATCTCACGTTAGTCTGGCACTGGCAGCGATGGGCAACAGTTATGCCTGGATTTGCTCAGATATTAAACCGAATGTTAAGTTACAAGCCAAACGATCGCTACCAAAATGTAGCCGAAGTCGCCAAAGCACTGCAAGCGATCGAACCCCAAATTACCCAGTCGCCTGCCGCACCGATTTCAACAGTACAAACTTTGGCTGTTGCTAGCAATCCCGACCTCATTGCATCCTCAACCAAACCCGATCCAGTTATTACCACCTCTAAAAATCGCTGGAATCAAACTTGGTTAATCGTGCCAGTCTTAATGCTCGTCGCTGTCTTAGCAGGAATTGGCGGTTGGGCGATTATGTCTGCTATGCTCGGTCGCAATCCTGAGCGATCGCAATCCCCTACTCCGCAGAATTTTCCTTCGCCAGTCGTTCCCAGCAACCAAACCACACCCACACCCGATTCTCCTACTCCCTTTGCTACGCCAACACCCACACTCGACCAATCACCAGTCGTATACAGTCAGGCGCTCAATTTAGTCCCAGGTAGCAGCAGCGACGTTACAGGTAGCCTGAGAGCTAACGATACGGTTAACTACACGTTTGTTGCCGAACGAGGACAACAACTGAGTGCTGCATTGGCACAAGAAGGGGTGTTACTTACAGTATTAGGTCCAGATAAACAAGCGATCGCCGATGCCAGCCAGGTGACGAGCTATCAAGGTACGCTACCATCAACCGGAATCTACACGGTTCAACTCACTCCCGCGCCTGGTGTTGATGAAAGTCAATACCAACTGAATTTAAGTCTGGAAAGCGTAACTAAATCTACACCCACACCATCACTACCTGCCTCACCTCCAGCTAGTCCTGCGGTAGAAGTTCCTACGGCTGAAACAGAAACGATTAACTTTGCCGAGGGACAGAGTAGAACGCAGGTGTCAGGTCGTACCAGCAGGCAGCAAATTCAGCGCTATCTGGTCGATTTGCAAGAAGGACAGCAGTTATCGGTCATTGTGACGCGAGGAGCAGTAACTTTAGATGTGCGCGATCCCGATGGCAATGTATTGAAGGGAAAAAATGAATTTCACTGGCAAGGACGAGTACAGCGTAGCGGACAATATCAGATAGATGTCGTACCACTGGCTAATAATGAGGTTGAGTTTGGGGTGAATGTGGGGGTGTATAAGTAGGAAGCAGGGAATAGGGAGTAGGAAGGGGCGAGGAGCGAGGAGTGAGGAGCGAGGGATTTTTGAGACAAGAGGACAAGGGGACAAGGAAGAATTACAATCTAAAATCTAAAATGATTATTCTGATCGCGGGGACTGATACGGAAGTTGGCAAAACAGTTCTGACTACGGCTTTGACTGCTTACGGGCAGAAATATCAACCTCAGCGTGCTGTGGGTGTGATGAAGTTGATGCAAGCAGGATTGGGCGATCGCGAGTTGTATACTAGTCTATTCTCCCTCGACCAATCACCCCAAGAAATTGCCCCACTCTATTTTGACGCACCCCTCGCCCCACCTGTAGCCGCTGCGAAAGAGGGAAGACAAATCGATCTGGGCATTGTTTGGCAAGCCTTACAAAGTCTGCAAGCAAGAAAGGATTGGGTGATTGTCGAAGCTTTAGGCGGTTTAGGTACGCCTGTAACGCAGGAGTTAACCGTTGCCGATTTAGCTGTTTCCTGGCGCTTGCCAACAGTGCTGGTGGTTCCAGTTAAATTGGGGGCGCTCGCTCAATCGGTAGCAAATGTTGCCCTAGCAAAATTATCTCGGATCGATTTGCGTGGCATTGTGCTTAATTGTACCCAGCCGCGTTCTGAGACAGAAATTGCTGAATTGACACCAACTGATTTAATTCAATCTCTGACAAATATTCCTATATTGGGTTGTTTACCTTATTTAGAAGATCCGCAAGATTTAGATAAATTAGCTCAGATAGCCTCGGATTTGGAGTTAGAAAGATTGATGCCTGTGGTAATGGGTCATTAGTCATCAGTCATTTGTGAAAATTGCTGCACAAATCGCTATCGGTATAAAAATTGAAATGCCATGACAAAAAACTATCAACTGATATCTGACAACTGATAACTGATAATTGTCAAATGTGGCTCAACCCCTATATGCACGAACGCTCCCAGTGCTAAGCTAACCAAAGAAGAGATCGCAATCAACCAAAAACTCTGACGACTGCTCCAGCGCGTGGCTTGAACGTCTAACCTAACGAGCATACTCGCAGACAAGACGACGAGGATATGAACGAAAATATGCAGCCAGGTAATGATGACAACGCTAAAAAAAGCGATCGCCACAGCAACTAAAAAAGCCTTGCTATCAGACTTAAAACAACTCGCAAAGCCGTCTCTGACTTTCGACCACGGAGAGGACACGGCAACAGCTAGTAGCACAGTTGCTACAGCAGCGAGTATCCATAATATCCAGTGACTTTCGAGCGCGGATAGCTGCCAACCGATAATACCATAAGTGGCTAGCAGCAAAGCTAGAGAAATCCAGGGAAACTTTTTAATTGCGATCGCATTACGTGTCATTTTGGGGAAAATCTACTCAGATATATATTTTCTCACCTAGTTTCCTGCTATGGGCGATCGATCTTTACTGGTATTGTGATGCAAGCGAGCAAATTTTTGGTATGATTTACAAAAATTAATAAAGTTTGATTGACAAATAGCAAAGATTACAGTGCAAGAACAAAATCTGTTGTTTCTACATCATCACCTGGCAGTGGCAAAACCACTCGCGCCTATATAGAAGCCTAGTCCAGAAGTGTAGCCCAAAAGTACAGTTAGAGCTATGGGCAACAGTACCTACGATTGCTCCCGATTATGACTGACCAAATTGTGACTTGCCAAATTGTGACTTGCCGAACTGTGTCAGTAAAACCTCTCCCAGCGTCCCGTTGAATTAAGGAATTCTCATGAACCAACTTGTTAGAGCTGAACGCATCTGCTTAATTGGTCATATTGCATCAAAAGCCTTTGGACTAGCAGGATTATTGCTAGTCGTGCCTCATGCTGAAGCAATTTTAAGCGCGATCGCCGCTTCAGGACAAAACGTTTTCCAGTGGAGCGTAGAGCGATCGATGGCAGGGGGTGGAGTGATCGATATCCTGTTTGGATTAATTGCCGTCTCCATTTATGCCTATCGAACGCTAGGAATGAAACTTTGGTTAACGTTTATGCTGCCAGCAGTGTGTATCTCTTTAAGCAGCGAATTACTGGGAACGGGTACGGGCTTTCCCTTTGGAGACTACAGCTACTTGAGTGGCTTGGGTTATAAAATTGCTGGGTTAGTGCCATTTACCATCCCCTTATCCTGGTTCTATATGGGGCTTTCGGCTTACCTGATCGCGCGGGTAGCCCTACAAACAGTAAAACCGATGTGGCTGCGTCATGTGGGAGCTGTGCTGTTAGGCGCGATGCTATTTACCTCATGGGATTTTGCCCTCGAACCAGCCATGAGTCAGACGAGCTTCCCTTTCTGGTATTGGCATCAACCAGGGGCTTTCTTTGGCACGCCATATCAAAATTATGCTGGTTGGTTCGGTACGAGCGCCTTATTTATGGCAGTCGCCGCTTTTCTGTGGGGTAAAGTGTCGCTGCAACTCAAGCGATCGCAATTGAACATTCCTTTGGTGGTATACCTTAGTAATGTTGCCTTCGCAGCAGGGATTAGCTTAGCAGCGGGATACTGGCTACCTGTGTCCTTAAGCATCATTTTTGGAGTCATACCCGCCCTACTACTGTGGTGGATGGCGCAACCAAATGTGACAAAACCTGCAATGGAAGAGACTCACGGTATGAGTGTCGCTCCTGTAGAAGTGGCACTGAAGTAGAAACAACTGGCTACTAGCTAAATATTTATCGTGAATAGCTATTCGCTGGACAATCTGGAGAGCAATTTATCCTGTGGCTGACTGGTCGAACTTAATCAACGGAATATTTCTAGGTTTGTTGCTGCTGCAAGTGCCAGCAACGGCAATTTTACTATCACGCCTGCTGAAAGGTCCCAGTCGCCATCCTCCCTTAATTCCCCGCACTCCTACCCCAGATATGCTAGGTAGCGTCAGTGTAGTCGTACCGACACTGAATGAAGCGGAACGGATTAGTCCCTGTTTGGCAGGATTGAGTCGGCAAAGTTACGAAGTCCGAGAAATTGCGATCGTCGATAGTAACTCCCAGGATGGGACGCGGGAATTAGTCAAAGCCGCCCAACAGCAAGACCCTCGATTTCAGCTCATGACCGATGACCCCCTCCCTCCTAGCTGGGTGGGCAGACCTTGGGCGTTACACAACGGTTTTTTGCAGACTTCAGAACAGAGCAAGTGGTTTTTGGGCGTAGATGCAGATACTCAACCGCAACCAGGTTTAGTTGCGAGTTTAGTCCAAACAGCGGAAACTGAGGGTTACGATCTGGTGTCACTCTCGCCTCAGTTCATTCTGAAGTATCCCGGCGAAAGTTGGTTGCAACCAGCATTGTTAATGACGCTGTTATATCGCTTCGATTCTGCTGGTGTGGATGCTCAGGTAGCAGAACGAGTGATGGCGAACGGGCAATGTTTTTTATGTCGTCGTTCTGTGCTGGCAACTGTAGGCGGCTATACGAGTGCGAGAAATTCTTTTTGCGATGATGTCACCTTAGCCAGAAATATTGCTGCTAGCGGCTTCAAGGTAGGATTTCTCGATGGAGCTAAGGTATTCAAAGTCCGGATGTATGAGGGAGCCAGGGAAACTTGGCAAGAGTGGGGGCGATCGCTCGATCTTAAAGATGCTTCCCCCGCTGCTCAACTCTGGTGCGATCTGTGGCTGCTGTTTTCAGTGCAAGCCCTGCCCTTATTAATTCTCTTTGCTTGTCTCTTATTTCCAAATCCTGTACGGGCAGGTTTAACAGAATTGTTTGTTCGTCCAGAGGGATCTCTGGTAAACCTGCCCCTACAAATCTCGATTCCCGTGTTGGCAAATTTGGGATTAAATGCTTTCCTACTGGCGATCCGCTTCGCCCTCTTATTTGCGATCGCCCCTTCCTACGATCGCAGCCAAGCTAAGGGAGGTTGGTTGTTTTGGCTGTCTCCCTTAGCCGATCCGCTAGCGGTGTTGAGAATTTTCCTCTCGGCGTTTCACACTCCTACTCAGTGGCGTGGTCGGAGTTATCATCAGGATTAATTGCATCGGCGCGTTCTAATTCCCAAAGAATTTGGTTGCCTTCTCGTCGTACGCGAGAGACAATCCAGTTGCGCCAACGCCATTCTTCACCTCGGCTGGTGACGGCGCTAGCGTGGACATCCATCAAATCAGCTAGTTCGGAACTAGTAATAAGATAGCCTTTAGTGGCAATTTCATCGGCGCTCCGCAGCGTTTCTAATAGATTGCGGAGTTGAGCCACCCTGACTTCGCGGGGTAATTCTTCGTTGCTGATAGAGGAAGGAGTAGACGAATCGATCATAGAAGTATTTGAGGCAAGGTGGCTATTTGTATTTGACTTGTCAATTATCAGATCGTTGCTGGAAAAATCAGCTACTTCTGATACAGGGGCGAGAAAATTTGGAGCGTCAGTAGCTTTGGAGTTGGAGGCGGATTGCTGCTGCAAATGAGGTGGTTTCCCACTAGCGAAAGCACGGGCGATCGCGTCACAGCGCTCGTTGCCGATGATACCAGCATGACCGCGAACGTGTCGCCACTCTATAGACGGATGATTGAGTCGATCTAGCGTTTCCCACAGGTCTTGGTTGAGGACGGGTTTGCCTTGGGCAGTTTTCCAGCCTTTCTTTTTCCATCCTTTGACCCACTTGGTGACACCGTTGATTAAGTATTCGCTGTCTGTATGGATAGTAACGGCGGATGGATGGCTGGATTCTGCAATGAGCTGAAGGGCTGCGATCGCCGCTTGCATTTCCATCCGGTTGTTAGTCGTTTGAGCGGCACTACCACCGATTTCGTGCAGCGAACCATCAGTAAAATAGACAACAGCAGCCCAGCCACCGGGACCAGGATTGCCCGTACAGGCTCCATCTGTATAGATGCTTTGGATGTTAGCAGATATCGGCATGGATGAGAGAGCAAACCATGAAAATGCAAAGGAAAGCGACTTATTACGTTAGCACAATAAAATTATCTGTGTAGTAACGCTCGGCGAGTCAAACTAGGCAAGGCTGGGATAGCTACGATTATTCTATGAGCGTAGGGCAATAGATTTTCTTAATTTCTATGTGAGGGCGATCGCATTTTTTGGAGTTGTTAAATGGGAGAAAAGTCCTCATAAGAGAGAATAAAAAATAACGATTTTTATCCTAAATCAACCGTGTCTTCCCTCATTATTAGAACATTTTTGACTTTATTTGTCGTGATCGACCCCATCGGCTTAGCACCGATTTTCGTCACTTTAGCCGGAAATCGTGCTTCCCACGAGCAAATTAAGATTGCCCGAAAAGCAGTTTTAGTCGCAGGCGGAATTGTATTAGCTTTTGCTTTAGTAGGTTCTCTATTACTAAGTTACTTACACATCAGTATTGAAGCTTTTCAGGTTGCAGCTGGGGTATTACTATTTAAAATTGCGGTAGACATGGTATTTGCTCAACGGGAACGGGAAACGGAAGCAGAAGAAAAAGAGGCACAGCTCAGACAAGATATCAGTGTTTTTCCCCTAGCGATCCCGCTGATTGCTGGTCCCGGTACTTTAGCTAGCGTACTGATTTTGGTGAATGAGGCTAGCACCTATACTCTCGGATTAGTAATTGTATTGGCGATCGCCGCAGTTGTACTGTTAACTGCCTATATTTTTCTCTGTCTGTCGCCCCGTTTAGCACGAATTTTGGGACAAACGGGAGTGAATGTCGTCACCCGGGTTTTGGGAGTCTTACTAGCAGCTTTAGCCGTACAGTATATTGCTAACGGGATTACTGTTTTACTTAAAAATGCTTTGAAGGTTTAGTGAGTAGGGTGTGGGGTGTGGGGTGTAGTTTGGTAGTGAGTCGTGTAAAAGAAGTATTTTCTCAATCAGGGAAGATTTTATAGATTTGTCTCGATTAGCATCTTATTGAGACATCGAATCTATCTTTTGAGTGATGATTTATTAGAGACGATCGCTATCATGTAGACGGAGCAAAATAATGTTACGTTTTGCGATCGGCACTCGCGATTTTGTGTTTTACGCCACCAATTGTTAGTTAGAAATGCGGAGCAGAAGCTATTTATGATACTCGAACAACAAATAAAATTAGAAGAGCTGATTTCTAGCTCAGAATCACCAGTTTTAGCTGTATTTTCTGCTCCTGGCTGCGGTCCCTCTCGATTGCTAGATGCTGTTTTAGCAGATGCAATCTCTCATTTGCCGCAAAAGCCACAAATTGTCAGAATTGACAGCGAACAAAATTCAGCTTTGTCCGATCAATATCAAGTTCATGCATTGCCTACGCTATTAATTTTTAAAAACGGGCAGTTAATAGGCAGAATTGAAGAAGAGAGGATAGAAGATTTGCTGCCAGCAGCGCACCTACTGCAACGTTTACAGGCAATATTATGAGTAGAGGCACGATAAGCACGCCTCTACTCAATACGGTAAGCTCTTAGGAACACTATGCTCCAGTCCAAGTCACTGGAGGTAAAGGTAATTGTTCGTCCATCTGAGCTGACTGAGAAACTTGTTGCATACTTGCCGAGAGCCAAACAAACAACTCTTTAAAGTTTAGCCCTTTGAGTTTGAGGGGATCGCGCACGGAAATTTGACTGAGGCGACTCATATCAGCCGCTTCTACACCAACAGCAAAGAAGGCTACGTGCTTGTTTGCTTCATCATCTCTAATCCTTTGGGTGGCTTGCTCGATCAATTCCTCGGCTTCTCCTTGAGGTTCGCCATCGGTGATCAAAAATAGCCACGGACGGTAGTAGGAAACTCCATGTTCGCGGTACAACGCTTTACGAATCTGAAGCATATCCAATCCCCGCAAAATTGCTTCGCCCATGTGTGTTAAGCCTTTCGCTTTCAGCACGGGTGGTTGAAAATCGTCAGCCGTGACAAAATCTTGGACAATTTCAACATCGCTATTAAACGTGACGATCGCGACTTCAACTCGCTTTTTTGCTAAGCTATCGCGATCGAGTTCTTGTTGAAAAGTTCGTAAGCCTTCATTTAAAGCATCCAGTGGTTCCCCTTTCATAGAACCTGAAGTATCGAGCAGCAAAATGCACGGACAACGGGGTTCTGGATTTTCGGCAAACTCAACCGCATCTTCTAGAATCGATGGTGTCGTACCATTGCTAGCGGATTTGGACAGTAGCGATCGCGGATTCCAAACTTTCATGAAGCACCTCCAACTTTTTCCTGCAAAACTACGTTCGGAAGATAATCTGTGTATTATTTCGTGCTAGGGTTACACGAACTGAAAAGCGATCGCTTCATACAATTCATACAACAAAAGTCTTTGCTAATGCATCCTGAAAAAACGACCGCCCGATATTGAGTATATTTTATGACTCAATTAAGCTTAATAAATTGCTATTGAAGACTTCAAGCCAAGGAGTAGCGATTTCGGAAACAAAGCTAAATTGATTTTGTTGCTGAAGTATGGGTAAGAAGTAAGAGGTATGTTTCCACCATTGTTTCAAAAGAGTCTGTCTTAACTGCTACAAAAATCTAAAGCCTGCAAACAAAATACTGTGCTTGCAGGCTTGAATCGAGTGAATTCGGTGATTATTAAGGCTAATGTAGTTAAAGACAACTCAATTGCCTTAGATCTAAACGCATTAGCGTTCATGTAGCTTGCTTCTCCGAAGGAGTAGTGTAGCGCAGCGTTTAGCGCAAACGTTGTTATCGCGCTATTTCTCTAGTTCACCCAAAAACCCTTGCCATTTTTGCGCTAATTCTTGCCGCGTGGAAGGTTTGAGTAAGTAGCGGCTGACAAACCAAGCTGAGTAGCCAATCCCAATCAGCTGAAAAGTCGGCTCCAACAGAGGAACATCATTCAACGCATCCATAACAGCCAGTACAACGCGCAGAGAGACAATTGCACCTACAATGATCAGAATGCTGATAATTGCCTGTCTGTATCTATTAAAGAAATCTTTTAAGATCCCAAACATGTTTGATAAAAATGTCAAGACTTGGGATACGATCCACTCGCCTTTTTTAATAGATTGGGTAGTAGGTGAAAACTGAGATTCTGATGACACAGTGCTTAATGCAGTTGATTCCTCTGGGGAAGTGGGATTTGAATTTTCGATTTGCTGCATTTGGGCTTCCATAGTTAAATTTTGTGAATGTAGCTTGAAAAAATTGCGGCTTATCAGTCGTCAGACACCTTCAATATTATCCCATTCAGTCTAGCAGTCATCTATCGATTGAGTTACGACCAAATACTAACTTGAAAGCAATGCTAGCTCGACTACAAAATCATTTTAAATTCAAGCGTTACATCTCATTAAAATTTAAGATTCCAGCTATTTAGCAGCGAGGAGTGAGGAGCGAGGAGCGAGCGAATAAGAGAGCTGAGGGGGCTGAGGGAGCTGAGGGAGCAACCACCAATTACCCATTAACAATCCAAAATCCAAAATCTAAAAATCCCAAATTCCCTCACTCCTCACTCCTCACTCCTCACTCCTCACTCCTCGCTGCTCAAAAAAACCTACCAAATGTAACGGAATGCAAAGTATAATGAGACCGAGTAAATGCTGAACTTAAGGGCAATAACAGTTGATGCGAGTAGCGATCGCTGGGGCAGGACTCGCAGGGCTTTCCTGCGCTAAATATCTGACTGATGTGGGTTATACCCCCATCGTCCTAGAAAGCAGAGATGTACTAGGTGGATTAGTCGCAGCATGGCAAGACGCAGATGGCGACTGGTATGAAACGGGGCTGCACGTCTTTTTTGGGGCATATCCCAACATGTTGCAGCTGTTGAAAGAATTAGGGATTGAAGATCGCTTGCAGTGGAAAAAACACACGATGATCTTCAATCAGCCGGAAAAGCCAGGGACTTACAGTCGCTTTGATTTTCCTAACTTGCCAGCTCCCTTCAATGGAATCGCCGCAATTTTGCGGAATAACGACATGCTAACCTGGGGGGAAAAAATTCAACTGGCTAAGGGACTAGTCCCAGCGATGCTGCGGGGACAAAAGTATGTCGAGCAAACCGATAAGTATACCTTCTCTGAGTGGTTGAAACTGCAAGGCGTGAGCGAAGACGTGCAGCAAGACATTTTTATCGCCGCCTCTAAGTCCCTCAATTTCATCAATCCTGATGAAATCTCAGCTACCGTGCTTCTGACAGCGCTCAGCCGCTTTTTGCAGCAAAAAGATGGCTCAAAAATGGCGTTTTTAGACGGTTCTCCTCCGGAGCGCCTGTGTCAGCCGATGGTAGATTACATTGCCAAAGGCGGTGGCGAAGTACGGTTGAATGCGCCTCTCAAGGAAATCCTACTTAATCCTGATGGTACGGTAAGAGGATTTGCCATTAGAGGCTTGAATGGTGCGCCAGACTATGTAGAAACAGCAGATTTATACGTCAGTGCCACATCCGTAGATGTACTGAAAAAATTGCTTCCAACTCCTTGGAAACAATTAGAGTATTTCCAGCAGTTAAACGGGTTAGAAGGCGTACCTGTGATTAACATCCAGTTGTGGTTCGATCGCAAATTGACAGATATAGACCAGCTATTATTTTCGCGATCGCCACTATTGAGCGTCTATGCTGACATGAGCAACACTTGTCGCGAATATGCCGATCCCGACCGTTCGATGCTGGAATTAGTCTTGGCTCCGGCTCAAGATTGGATTAACAAATCCGATGAAGAGATTTTACGGGTAACTTTAACAGAGCTAGAAAAACTGTTTCCGCAACACTTTGGCGGCGACAATCCTGCTGGATTGCAAAAATATCATGTCGTAAAAACACCCCGCTCCGTGTATACTGCAACACCAGGACGGCAAAAATATCGTCCCAGTCAGGTATCGCCAATTAGCAATTTTTACTTATCTGGTAGTTACACCATGCAACCTTATCTAGGTAGTATGGAAGGTGCTGTACTTTCTGGTAAGCTGACAGCGCAGGCAATTGCTAGAGCTGCTAGCGAAGTGAATTCCCAAACCAGTACGCCCACGCTCAATACTCAGCCTGCAACAAATGCTGCAACTGCCTGATTCCCCCTCGTGCATGAAAAAGCTCGCCTCTGTGGAGGATTCCTACGAACTGTGTCGCCAAATCACGGCAAAGTATGCCAAGACATTCTATCCTGGCACGCTACTGATGAAAGAGGCAAAGCGCCGACGAGCTATGTGGGCAATTTATGCCTGGTGTCGCCGCACTGACGAATTAGTTGATGGTCCGGCTGCTGCCATTACCACCCTAGAAACTTTAGATCGGTGGGAGCAGCATCTAGAATCGGTGTTTGCGGGTCATCCCTTGGAAGACTATGATGTGGCGTTGGTCGATGCTTTGCAGAACTTCCCACTAGAGATTCAACCGTTTCGAGATATGATTGCCGGACAGCGCATGGATCTGTGCTGGAGCCGCTATAAAACTTTTGAAGAGTTGCATCTGTACTGTTATCGCGTTGCTGGAACGGTGGGTTTGATGTCTACAGCAGTCATGGGTGTAGATACCACAAGAGACACGGCAGCTTGGAATCAGGACAAAGAACCGTATATTCCCACAGATGAAGCGATCGCCTTGGGGATTGCTAGTCAACTGACTAATATTCTGCGAGATGTCGGGGAAGATGCAAGACGAGGCAGAATTTACATCCCCTTAGAAGATTTAGCCAAATTTAACTACACCGAGCAAGATTTATTTAACGGAGTAGTTGACGATCGTTGGCGAGAACTCGTGCGGTTTCAAATCCGTAGGACACGCGAGGTTTATGCTAAGGCAGAAAAGGGAATCAGCTATCTAGCTCCTAGCGCCCGTTTGCCTGTATGGTCAGCCTTGATACTTTACAGTCAAATTTTGGATCGAATCGAACGCAACCAATACGACGTGTTTCGGCAGAGGGCGTATGTTCCTAATTTGCAAAAGCTCTGTTCTCTTCCAACAGCCTTGCTACGGGCGCAAGTGCTTTAATGAGGGATGAGGAGTGAGGAGTGAGTGGTGCGTGGTGCGCGATCGTTCTTCCCCAGCTCTCTTTCCCCCGACTCCCGTACGGGCGGGTTTAGCGCAGAGACTGACAACCACAGCTAGAAATTTTGACTCAAAACCCGCCCCAACAATTCCCAACTAGCTGTAAATCTTAACCAGAGATAGGGATAAAACCTCGCTATGGCGTGGTAGATTTTTGGCTGTTGCCTGCTGTTACCACTCGATAATCTATGCCGACTTTTCCCAGAGCCGCTGGAATTTTGCTGCATCCGACTTCCCTACCTGGTCGCTTTGGTATTGGCGATCTCGGTTTAGCTGCCTACCGTTTGATAGATTTTTTAAGCAATAGTTACCAGCAACTCTGGCAGGTCTTACCATTGGGACCTACGAGCTACGGTAATTCTCCTTATATGTGCTATTCGGCAATGGCAGGAAACCCATTGTTAATTAGTCCAGAACAATTGCAAGAAAACGGGTTGCTGAGTCAAGAGGATTTTGCCAATTTACCTGAGTTCGAGCGCGATCGCGTAGACTACGATCGCGCTATTGAAATTAAAATTCCTTTACTGCGTAAAGCCTGCGAGAATTTTCGCAATAACGCCTCAGAGTTACAGCAGCAAGAATTTGCTGGCTTTTGTAGAGCCAAAGCCTACTGGCTAGATGACTACGCCCTATTTATGGCGCTCAAAGATGCCTTAGAGGGTAAGAGTTGGTACGACTGGGAACCAGAAATCGCCCGTCGTCAGCCGGAAGCAATGGAAAAATGGCGACAGCAGTTAGATGGCGAAATTTTTTATCAAAAATTCATCCAGTTTGAATTCTTCCAGCAGTGGTCAAAACTGAAGCGCTATGCCAACATGCACGGCATTCAAATTATTGGCGATATCCCCATCTACGTAGCACATGACAGTGCTGATGTCTGGGCAAACCCCGAAATCTTCTGTCTGGATGAGGAAACGGGTGCAGCGGCTCTAATGGCGGGAGTTCCGCCCGATTATTTTAGCGCCACGGGGCAATTGTGGGGCAACCCTGTCTATAACTGGGAGGCATTGCAGCAACAACACTTCAAATGGTGGGTGCAGCGATTCGAGGCAATGCTTGATTACGTCGATATCATCCGCATCGACCACTTTAGAGGTTTTGAGTCGTATTGGGCAGTTAAAGAAGGCGAAACTACCGCGATTAACGGGACTTGGATTGAAGCGCCAGGGGTAGAATTATTTGAAGCGATCGCCCAGCAGTTGGGTAAGTTACCCGTATTAGCTGAAGATTTAGGAATTATTACTCCAGAGGTGGAAGCATTACGCGATCGGTTTGAATTTCCAGGCATGAAAATTTTACAATTTGCTTATGGTTCCGATGCTGCAAATCCTTACTTGCCTTTCAATTACCCCCGCAACTGCGTAGTCTACACTGGAACCCACGATAACGATACGAGCGTAGGTTGGTTTAACACCGCTTCTGACTACGAAAAACAGAGACTTTTACTTTATATGGGTTGTATTAGTCCTGACGGCATTCATTGGGACTTAATTCGGCTAGCCTTTAGTACTACGGCAAATCAAGCCATCATTCCCTTACAGGATATTTTAGGCTTGGGAAGCGAAGCAAGAATGAACGTCCCCAGTCAAGCTGAAGGTAACTGGGCTTGGCGCTATCAACCCGATGTACTGACGCAAGAATTAAGCGATCGCCTGAAGTTATATACCGAACTATACGGACGCGCCCCGCAGGTGACACATGGGGATAGAAGAGGGTGTGGGGTGTGAGAAGGGGACAAGGGGACAAGGGGAGACAAGGGGACAAGGGGAGCAAGTCACAATTCACAATTAATTCCGAATTCTAAATTCTCCCCACGCACTACTGATAACTGAAAATGTTTCCTTTGTTTCTGCCATCTCAAGTGCAGTTGTTGCAGCAGCCTGAATCAATTGCTTTAGCAAGGAGGCTCGAACGAAGCGCGATCGCAACTCCATTACATTCTCAGGCGATCGCGACGGGTTTTGTCCGTCAAGGTGAGGGGAATACACCTATCTTGCTGTTGCACGGTTTTGATAGTTCGGTATTGGAGTTTCGTCGTCTCATTCCACTTTTAGCAGCACAACATGAAACTTGGGCAGTCGATCTGTTAGGCTTTGGTTTTAGCGATCGTCCACGGGGAATCAATTACAGTCCAGAAACGATTAAAACTCATCTTTATTACTTTTGGAAAACACTGATTGACAAACCAGTTATTTTAGTAGGTGCTTCGATGGGTGGGGCGACGGCAATCGACTTTACCCTCACTTATCCCCAAGCTGTAAAACACTTGGTATTAATTAATAGTGTGGGTTTTAGCGGCGATTTTCCCTTGGGTCAGTTTTTGTTTTTTCCGCTCGATTATTTAGCTGTAGAATTTTGGCGACAGCGAAAAATACAAGCATTGAATTTGGGTACTAGTTTGGGAAATTTGACCTTATTTGAAATAGACGCGATCCGTTGTGCTTTATTACATACAGAAATGCCTAATTGGTCGGAAGCGATGGTAAGTTTTACGAAAAGCGGTGGTTATGGAGAAATTGCTAATAAAATTGCCAAAGTCGATAAGCCAACTACAATTTTGTGGGGAGATAGAGACGAAACGTTAGGTGTAGCTGATGCGATGAAATTTAAACAAGCGATCGCGCATTCGCAACTGATTTGGTTAAAAAATTGCGGTCACGTTCCTCAAATAGAACAACCGGAAATTATTGCTAATTATATTGGATGTGTTTGATGACTCATAACACCTATAAGGGCGGGTTTTTCAAAAATTTCTACACTTAGCATAGATAATCTCGATAAACCCGCCCCTACAATCTGACGCTGATAACAATCGTCAGGGCAGGTTTTTCAAAAATCTCTACATTGAGGATAAATCATCTCGATAAACCCGCCCCTACAATCGACGCTAATACCAATGGATTTCACATGACTAACACGGAATATCAATGATTATTTGGGCTAATCGCTAGAATAGGTTTATGACTCAAGCTGCATCCGATCCTACCCCTGCTAACAGTTCCGCACCACAGCACCCTACGTTTATTCTAGTGGACGGGCATTCTTTAGCTTTCCGTTCTTATTTCGCCTTTGCCAAGGGACGAGATGGCGGACTGCGGACGAAAACTGGTATTCCGACAAGCGTTTGTTTTGGCTTCTTGAAATCATTACTAGAAGTGATGGCTACTCAAAAGCCGGAAGCAATGGCGATCGCCTTCGATTTGGGTTTACCGACATTTCGCCACGAAGCTGACGACACCTACAAAGCAGATCGTCCAGGGACACCAGAAGATTTCGTCCCCGATCTGAAGAATTTGCACGAATTACTCGCAGGACTTGCGGTTGAGGTCTTGACTGCACCTGGTTTTGAAGCGGATGATATTTTGGGGACTCTGGCTTTACGGGCGAGTGAAGCCGGGTATCAGGTAAAGATTTTGACAGGCGATCGCGATTTATTTCAACTTGTCGATCCCGAAAAAGCAATTAGCGTCTTATATCTCAGTACGGCTTTTATTCAGCGCAACAACACTGGTACGGCTGAATTTAGTGTAGAACAAGTACGAGAGAAAATGGGTGTTTTACCATCACAAGTCGTTGATTTTAAAGCTTTGTGTGGCGATCCATCTGATAATATTCCAGGCGTGAGGGGAATCGGGGAAAAAACTGCGGTACAACTCCTCAGTACTTATGACAATTTAGATAATATTTACGCTTCAATCGACCAAATTAAAGGCGCTACTAAAAAGAAGTTAGAAGAAGGTAAAGAAGCAGCTTATCACTCTCGCCACTTGGCGCAAATTGTCTTAGATGTACCGCTAGAAGTTGAGTTAGAAAACTGCAAACTTAAAGGGTTCGATCGCACTACCCTCGAACCAATTTTAGAAAAGTTAGAATTTAGAACTTTCTTAGGGAAAGTCAACCAACTTCAGCAGCAATTTGGCGGCGATTTTGAAGACAAGGGAGACAAGGAGGATAAGGAAAATAAGGAGGACGATTACCAATTACCAATTACCAATTACCAATCGGATGACGATTTATGGTTTTTCAGTGCAGCAGATACGGAGGTGGCGCAGCAACAATCGCAGTCGCCAATTCAACCACAAATTATCGATACTCCGGCTAAATTGACGGAATTAGTTCAGAGGTTGCAAAAATATACTGATGCAACTAACCCTGTGGCTTGGGATACGGAAACGACAGATTTAGAACCACGGGATGCAGAATTAGTTGGAATTGGCTGCTGTTGGGGAAATGCATTAGATGATATGGCATATATCCCAGTTGGTCATCGAGATGGTAAAAATTTAGATAAGGCAACAGTTTTAGAACAACTACGTCCAATTTTAGAGAGCGATCGCTATCCAAAAGCGTTACAAAATGCTAAGTTCGATCGCTTAGTTCTGCGTTGTCAAGGAATTCAACTAGCTGGAGTTGTTTTCGATCCGTTGTTAGCAAGTTATGTCTTGAATCCAGATTCAGATGTGACTCGCAATTTAGGCGTACTTGCCGATCGCTATTTAAAATTAGATACTGTTAGTTATTCAGAATTAGTTCCCAAAGGTCAGACTATTGCTGATATTGATATTTCTAGCGTCGCCGATTACTGCGGCATGGATGTTTATGTCACGTATCAATTAGTAGCGAAATTGCGAGCAGAACTCGATAAAACTCCAATGATGCATCAGCTGTTACTGGAGGTAGAACAACCTCTAGAACCAGTTTTAGCAGAAATGGAATATACGGGAATTAGAATTGATAGCAATTACCTGCATGACTTTTCTAAACAACTCGAAGCAGACTTGGCTCGATTAGAAGAAAAAGTCTATGCTGTAGCTGGTGAAAAGTTTAATTTAGGTTCGCCTAAAAAACTTAGCGAACTCTTATTCGATAAGTTGAAATTAGACCGAAGAAAGTCACGTAAAATACAAACTGGTTATTCGACAGATGCAGCGACACTAGAAAAATTACAAGGCGATCATCCAGTTGTAGACGCAATTTTAGAATATCGCACTTTGGCAAAGTTAAAATCTACTTATGTTGATGCTTTACCAGCTTTAGTGCGTCCAGATACTCACCGAATCCATACAGATTTCAATCAAACTGCAACATCTACAGGGCGATTGTCTTCTTCTAATCCCAACTTACAAAACATCCCGATTCGGACTGCGTTCAGTCGGCAAATTCGTAAAGCTTTTCTACCTGAATCAGGTTGGTTAATGGTAGCAGCAGATTATTCTCAGATTGAATTGAGAATTTTAGCGCATTTGACACAGGAACCTGTTTTAGTTTCGGCTTACCAAAATAACGAAGATATCCACACAGTCACGGCAAAACTGTTGTTTGAACAAGAGACTGTCACTTCAGAACAGCGCCGTTTGGGTAAGATTATTAATTTCGGTGTGATTTACGGCATGGGTGCGCAAAGATTTGCGCGAGAAACAGGGATGAAAGCCGCAGATGGAAAGATATTTATTGAGAAATTTAACCAAACATATCCGAAAGTATTTGCATACTTACAAGGGATTCAAAAAGATGCGATCGCCAAAGGATATGTAGAGACAATTTTAGGACGCAGACGCTATTTTAATTTTACCAGCGATCGCTTACGAAAACTCTTAAATGCAAAACCCGAAGATATCGATCTTGATAGTATCAAAGGGTTATCAGCTTACGATGCCGGATTGCTACGGGCGGCGGCTAATGCCCCAATTCAAGGATCGAGTGCAGATATTATCAAAATTGCTATGGTGAGATTGCATGAATTATTACACAACTATCAGGCACGTTTATTATTACAAGTCCACGACGAATTAGTATTTGAAATTCCTCCTCATGAATGGGAAGAACTACAACCGCAAATTAAAACGACAATGGAAACAGCCTTAGAACGTACAGACGTTGATTTTAGCGTTCCCTTATTCGTTGATGTCCGCGCCGGACAAAATTGGATGGAAACGAAATAATTAGTGAAAAGGGAGCAGGGAGTAGGGAGTAGGGGGAAAGAGAGAGTTGTGAATAGAAATGTATCCATTTACGCTCATCTGCGTTCAAAAATGAATTCTTGACTACAAACGCCAGATCGTCATAAACTCAAATATATGTAAAACCGGAGGAGTTATGAATCTTTCGGAAAAGAATGAGTTTTTAAATCGTTTAGACAAGTTCGATTATTTGAGCGAACTAGAAGAGACAGAACTAAACGCGATCGTCGGTGGTGCGGTGGGTGCTACGCCAGAGGTAACACATGTATCGCCTGCTTATGCAGATGAATTGGTGCAGCTAGCAGCAGCGTTGGACGTAGATGTTGAAACGCTACTATTGCAGTAAAACTGTTGTCGATACATCGCGTCTGATAGAACATATGCCGCGCGATCGCAATTGACTGTAAATTCTGTAAAGGCGGGTTTTACTAGAGATCTTCATACATAGTCCGAAAAACTCAATAAACCCGCCCCTACAGCGATCTTGCTGTTTGAACGGATATGATATGACTTTAATATATATAAACGCTTTCCAAAGCTCTCAGAACTGCGGTTGCTGATTGGAATCTATTGCTGGGATAATAACGCACCATTTTATTTAAAATAGCCGCTAGCGTATCATTAATTGCGGGGACGTGGTGTCGCCAAATCACCTCATGGGTTGTGGGATCTTCTTCTAATTCTGTTGGGGGAATTCCGGTTACAGCCTGAATGCCAATTGTACCGAGGGCGTAAATGTCACTGCTAAAGACAGGTTTACCAAAAAACTGTTCTGGTGCAGCATATCCCATCGTACCGATCGCCACGGTGTATTTTTCCTGCGCCATCGTGATTTGAGTTTGCAATTGTTTGACGGAACCGAAATCAACTAAAACTAAGCTGTTATCCGATCGCCTTCTAATAATGTTGCTGGGTTTAATATCTCGATGAATGACGCTGCGGTGATGAATAAAATCGAGGACGAGTAGAACATCTTTTAAGAGTGCTACAACTTCAGTTTCAGTTAAACGTTTACCTGGAACTAATTCTTCACTCAAAGGATGTCCTTGAATGAATTCTTCTACTAAATAGAATTGTCGATCTTGCTCGAAGTAAGCAAGCAATTGAGGAATGCGATCGAAGCTTCCCAATGTTTCTAAGGCTTCTGCTTCAGACTGAAACAAGCGCCGCGCCAGTTGCATATATCTCTCATCCGTGGATGGAATCAGCTGCTTGACGACGCAATAGGGTTTACCTGGACGTTGAGTATCTTCGGCGAGAAAAGTATGACCGAATCCACCCGCACCGATATTGCGCACGATTTGGTATCGTTCCTTTAATATGGTTCGAGTTGATTGAGTGCCTGCGGCTGTCGTGAGTGATGAGAAAGAGCCTTCTTGGGCAGAATTGTTTGTTTTTGCGCCACTTGGACGCGCTTTGAAGTAGGCTTGATAAGCCACTACAGCCCCACTTGTCCCCACTAAACCAAGTGCTGGAGGGACGAGGGGAATCCAGCCTTTTTGGAGAAATAAGACGAAACAAATACTACCCAATCCTAGTAAAGCACTTGCCCCAATGACTCCCAGCAGCCAGGAGGGACGCACGTACCAAGCGATCGCCCCACCTAATATAGACCACGCCCAGATCCAAAGAATTTCCGTTGTTTCCGACCAATACCAAAACAGCGATCGCCCATCCAAAGTCGTACTCAGCAGTTGGCTTAAAATCTGCGCGTGGACGAGTACGCCTGCCATTTTTCCTTTTGTTTCCGGCTGCTGGCTGAGGTCGTAAGGTGTATAAAAATAATCTTTGATCTCCGTGGCTGTCACGCCAACAAGAACGATCTTATCTTCCACCCAGCTAGGGTTAATGGAATCGGAGAGAACGTCACTGAGCGATATCTGGCGAGCGACGGCAGTAGGAGAGCGATAATTGATTAAGACTTGATATCCTCTCGCATCAATATTTTGATAACCACTGCTATTACTGGCGATCGCCGGAAAAGTTGCTGTACCGATCTTTAAATTCTTGTCTGGAGTCAGTTGCGCTCGAACACCTTGTTTGCTGAGGTATTTCAGCGCTAGTTGCAAGCTAAAGGAGGTCGTAGCAGGACACTTAGAGGTTTTTTCTGGGGTCATAAACAGCAAACCCCGGCGGACTACCCCATCTCGATCTAAAACTAAATCGCTAAATCCCAAACGAGTTTTAGGAACTACTGTCGGTGGTGCGACTCCCAAACCCTTATCGTCTCCCACTTTACACACCGCAACAATGTTATCGTTTACCTGCAAGCGCGTGGTAAGTTCGACATTCCCTGGTTCTACGGGTAAATCGCGATAAATATCTAAGCCGATGATCCGAGGGCGATACTGTTTGAGTTTTTGTAAAAGCTGGTCTATAGTGCGATCGGATGCGGGCCAGCGATCCAGTGCTTGAATATCGTCTTGCGTAACTGCAACCACCAGTAAACGCGGATCGGCACCTTCATCAGGTTGCAGTTGAACAAAGCGATCGAAATAGTTTAGCTCCAGTCCTTCTAGCCGTCCTAAGTGACGCACGCCAATAACCAAGCCACAGACGGCTGCGCTAGCAACTAATACGGGTGAGATTGCCTCTGTAATTTTACGTAGGCGACTCAATTGAGAAGCTTTGGATAATAAGCGCATATTTATATTGAGTTATCATATCCTGCATTATGACTGTTGTTGGTCATTGGTCATTGGTCATTGGTAGTTGGTAGTTGATAGTTGGTTGACGGTCATTAGTCGCTGCTCCCTGCTCCCTGACAACTAACCATTAGCAAGAATTCCCTAAGCACGTCCATAATTATCGTAATCATGGGGTGCTTTAGGGACAAGGGGCATAATTGCTTTGTTCGATCGAGTGAGTTGAACGAATCTTAATTCAGCAATACAATTGGAGCTTGAGCAACTGCACCCAGTCCTACAGATTTGAGTAAATCCGACCATTCTCGCGATACGGTTGAATTATTGGGTGTCGATTGACGGCTTGCCACCATTGCCGCTACAGTATCGTACCAAATGCCATTTGCAGCATATAAAGAGACGCGATCGCTCGGTTTGGCTTTTTGAATTTCGCTTTGCAGGATCGGATCGGCTTCAACTCGTTGAATCCAGCCGTCTACAACTACGTCTGCCGAACGGTCTTTTGGATCGCAGATCATGGAGAAATACCATTGATAGTTTTTCCCCGTCTCTAGAGATGGCGCACCTGGCATTTTCGCCATGTTGACGCTGACAATCCCTGGAGTTTTTGGCGAAGCCACGGTAGATTTATGCAGAATCTTTTGTTTATCGTTGAGTAAGACTAATTCTAGCTGTTCGGCTTTATTTGCAGGTACGTAGAACGATAAGGTCGGTTGGGCGGCGATCGTCGTTCCCGTATTAGTATTTGGAACTAAAGCTGTGAGTGCTTGTTTGCCACTAAAACAGCCCCGCGTTGCACCACCAACCCGGTTTCCTGGTGCGCCCCACTCGGGTGGTACGAAGGAAATTGTCGCTTCGCCGCGCTGCGAAAGATAGCTACTGATGTTGTTAATTGCTTTAGTAGCGTAGGGGTTTCCTTGCCGGAGGTTGAGAGCCTTGCGAAAATTGACTAGAGCTGTTTCATAGTCTCGTTGAGCAGTGGCAAGATAGCCTTGTCGCATGAAGTTATCGTAATCGGACTGGGCGTTTTGGACTGCTTTAGCGGGTGCAGCCTGCGTCGTTGCAGGGACTACAGGGGCAAAACAACCAATTGCTAAGATCGGGATTACGTACTTCAGCCACGGTTTAATCTTCATTGCAGTTCTCCGCAGACAGATATTTTTTATACCGATTAACTTTTCTGGATAGAAATTCACCTAAGCCAGAGAGTAGCAAACGACGCGATCGCACTTCAATTAGGAAGAAAGTAAGTTAAGTATTTTTATAATACGGCTTTCCCCCAATTGAAAGTTCGGTTCGTTCACTTATTGTAAATACTACAAAATCATGTGGAATTTTTCCTGAAGTTGGTGTATGTCTTCGGGAAATGTGATGAATCGCACATTTTTGCACTGGTTGTATGAGGGAATTGCGCGATCGCAATTTCTCTAGATTTCAGGGCTTTATTTTGTTACAACGACTATTTTATAGTTATTGGTGGTTTGGCATCTGTCATCGGTATTAACCTAAATATTTATATAGCAGAGATGTATTTACAAATATCTTCAGTTTCTGGGCGCTGGTGCGTGCGGCTAGGTTTGGCTTGGGCGATCGTCGGGAGTGCTGTTGCGTTTGGGAGTACTGCGCTGGCTCAAGTTGTTCCAGACAATACTGTCGGTTCTGCTGTCAGCGGTGTAAGTGGCGGCGAGCAGACAATTACTGGTGGAACTAGTGGGACTTTGTAAGAAAGATGGAGCAAATTGAGCTAGAATGCGGGTAGGAGTTGCGTTTTACGTCAGTCTCGACAGGAGCAACGTAAGGTGAAAGATCAAGTACCAGCAGCGATGCCGCAGTGCTTTGAGAACTGGTGTCGTCGGTTTGATGATGTATTTTCGCGTCAGAAGCAGCGGCAGGAATTTCGTGTTTATCTAGGGGGACTGCTGGGTGAGAGTCAGCGCAAAAACCTGAGCCAACTGGTCACAAATACAGTAGATGGCTCCTACAACAGCCTCAGACATTTTCTCAACAATGCCCCTTGGGATGAAGTCAAGCTAAATAATCGGCGGTTGGAGGTGATGCACCAGTGTCGCCAGACGACCCCGAGTCAAGGTTTCACATTGATTGTAGATGATTCGGGACATCGCAAAAGTGGTGCGGCTACTGATGGGGTAGGACGGCAGTACATTGGGGAGATTGGCAAGACTGACAATGGTATTGTGCTGCTGACTACCTACTTGTATGATGGAGTGCGACGTCTGCCGTTAGATGTTGCACTCTATCAACACGCAAGTTTATTCGAGCAAGGCAAGGCAGACCCCAACTTCCAGAAAAAACCTGACCTGGCTCTAGACTTGGTTGACCAATGCTTGAAGCGCGGTTATCGACCGGGTGTGACTGTAATTGATGCAGGCTACGGTAATAACACGCCTTTTCTCAAGCAGTTGGAGTCGAGAAACCTAACTTACGTGGCAGCAATCGCCAAAAACCGCCAAGTTACTGCTCAAACATCAGGTGATGAGTCTGCTCGTAAGCAGGGATTAGAAGCTATTGCTCAAACCTTGGCAGTGGAGCAGTTCACACCTGTGCAACTCAATCTGGAGCAGCCCCGGACAGTTTGGGTGGCGCTGTTACCAGTTCACGTTCCGAAGCTCGAAGGCACTCGCTGGCTGGCGATTCAACTCAATGCCTCTAGTTTCGAGCAAGCGACGGAGGTGGATTACTTTCTCACCAATGCCTCTGACAACCAAGTCAGTGCGGCTTGGGTAGCTCAAACATATTCTGCTCGCAACTGGGTGGAGGTCTTCTATCGAGAAGCCAAGGGCTGGTTGGGTTTGAGTGAGTATCAAGTTCGGGATGCTCTGAGTATGAAGCGTCATTGGGTTTTAGTGTTCATCGCTTACACCTTCATCCTTTGGCATCAGTTGACCGGCGGATTCCGCAGACGTTGGGCAACCAAACCCTTACAAACCTTTGCCGAAGCATTGGAGGCATTCCGCACCGCAGTCGAGTTTCGTTTGGTCCGCTGGCTTAATGAGCATGTTGATGTATTTGCCTCTCACAGAGCTAAGTTCGGCTATATTTGGGCTTAGAAAGTTTTAAAGTCCCACTAGGCAGGGTGGGAATTTATTCCACAGTTTTGATCGGTTTTCTGTGCCTACCAATGGAGCAGCTATTTTTAACAATGCTCTAGATATTCAAAATATTCTTAGTAGGGTTACGGGTGGCTCCATATCTAATATTGATGGTTTGATTCGAGCCAACGGAGCAGCTAACTTATTTTTGCTCAATCCCAATGGGATTATTTTCGGTCAGAATGCCAGATTGGATGTTGGTGGTTCGTTTATTGCTACTACGGCTAGCAGTATCAATTTCGCCGATGGGACACAGTTTAGTGCTACACCAGGTACAGGTGCGCCGTTACTCACCGTCAGCGTTCCCTTGGGTTTGCAGTTTGGTACGAATTCAGGGAGTATTATCAACCGCGCTAGCAACGAGGGTTTACAGGTAGGTGCTGGGACAACTTTAGGACTAGTTGGTGGTAACGTTAACTTGGAAGGCGGACGGTTGACTGCAAGAGGCGGACAAATAGAACTAGGTGCAGTTGCAGCCCCAGGAGTTGTAGAAATCAGTCCAGATAGTAGTGGTTTCCGCTTCAGTTTTCCTACAGATTTAGCTTTAGGAGATATATCGCTGACAAATTTATCTGTGGTTGACGTTGCTGCTGATAGGGGCGGTAGTATCGCTACAAACTCTCAAAACTTAAGTCTTGCCCAAGGGAGCAATATGGGGGCTGGGATACGCTCGGGGTTTGGCTCGCCTGATAGCAAGGCGGGAAACATCGAAATTAATGCAATAGGAAGGATTGCTCTTGCTGATGGCAGCTTTATCACTAATTCAGTGCAAAGAGGAGCTGTCGGCAATAGTGGAGATCTTAATGTTACAGCTGGAACGCTTGAGTTGATTGGCGGTGGACAACTAGAAGCTAGCACTTACGGAAAGGGAAATGCAGGCAATATGAATATCAATGCTAATAGCATCACTTTTTCTGGAGTAATCAATCAACGTACTAGCGGAATTCTCAGTAATGTAGAGGATGGAGCTAATGGTACTGGCGGCATCATTAATGTTAAAGCTGATTCGCTGTCTTTGACTGATGGTGGTCAAATTCAGGCTATAGTTCGTAACGCTTCAAATACACTGCCTGGTGGAAATGGCAATGCTGGAAAGGTAGTAATTGACATTCGCAATTCCTTTGATATTAGCGACATCAACGGTGAATACTCAAGCGCGGTTTTCACCTTTGTGGGTTCTGGAGCAGAAGGCAAGGGTGGAGATATTGACATCAAAACCCGATCGCTGTCTTTGAGCAATGGTGGTAACATTACTGCTAGCACTTTTGGTGTTGGCGATGCAGGTAGCATCAAAGTTGAAATTGCCGAGACTGCTACTTTTAGTGGAGTAAGCGAATCAGGGATCAGAAGTGGCATTTTCAACAACGTAGGCTCTGGTGGTATTGGCAAAGGTGGCAGCATCACTCTCAATGCTGGAAACCTTTCTGTGCGCGATGGGGGTCAAATCAATACTAGCTCTGAAGGCGGAGGAAGTGCGGGTAACATCACAATTGATGTTGAAGATCGAATTGCTATGGATGGAGTGCGTACCATCCAGACTACCCAAGGAGAGCAACCTATTCCTAGTGGGGTCTTTTCTAGTTTGTTTCAGGAGTTGCAGGGCGATCGCAAAGGAGGTGATATTAACATTACAGCGCGATCTCTATCTCTTGCTGATGGCGGGGGTATTGCGGCTGGTACGTTTGGGCAAGGAAATGCAGGCAACATTAATATTGATGTCAGCGATACAGTGTTCATTAGCGGAGTGGGAGGAGGTAACATCCGCAGTGGTATCTTTAGCAATGTAGAACGAGGAGGCAAGGGCAAAGGTGGCAATGTCAACCTCAAGAGTAATTCCTTATCTATCACTGATGCGGGGATCGTTACTGCAAGTACTTTAGGTCAAGGTGATGCAGGCAGTATTGTAATTGAAGCCCGCGATAACATCTTTGTAGATAGAGTACGTGTTAGTGAAGGAGTAAATTTTGCCAGTGGAGTCTTTAGCATAGTGGGATCGACTGGTGTTGGTAGAGGTGGCAATATCAATATTAAAGCGCGATCGCTGTCTTTGACCAATGGTGGTAACATTACTGCTAGCACTTATGGTCAAGGTGATGCAGGCAGAATCAAACTTGAAATTATCGATACTGCTACTTTTACTGGGTTAACTAAATCAAATATCCCAAGTGGTTTGTTCAGTAACGTATACCCTACCAGCACTGGTAAAGGTGGTGACATCACTCTCAATGCTGGCAATCTATTCTTGCGCGATGGCGCTCAAATCAATACTGTCTCTGAAGGCAGGGGAAGTGCAGGCAACATCACCATTGATGTTAAAGATCGAATTGCCATCGATGGAGTGGGTACTATCCAAACTGCTCAAGGAGAACAACCTATTCCTAGCGGAGTCTTTTCTAACTTGAACTTCACACCACAGGAGTTGCAAGGCGACCGCAAAGGTGGTGACATTAACATCAAAGCGCGAGCGATAGATTTGACTGATGGCGGTAACGTCAATGCTGGCACTTATGGTCAAGGTGATGCAGGTAGCATCAAAGTTGAAATTGCCGAGACTGCTACTTTTACTGGATTAACCGAACCAGATATCAGAAGTGGCATTTTCAACAACGTAGGCATTGACAGCAATGGCAAGGGTGGTGATATTACTCTTAATGCTGGAAACCTATTCTTGCGCGATGGCGCTCAAATCAATACTGTCTCTGAAGGCAGGGGAAGTGCAGGCAACATCGCCATTGATGTTAAAGATCGAATTGCCATCGATGGAGTGCATACCATCCAGACTGCCCAAGGAGAGCAAACTTTTGCTAGTGGAGTCTTTTCTAGTTTGCTTTCCACTACGCAGGAGTTGCAAGGCGAGCGCAAAGGTGGTGACATTAGTATCAAAGCACGATCGCTTTTCCTCAGTAACAGTGGTCAATTAAATAGCAGCAGTGCAGGACAAGGAGATGCAGGCGATATTGACGTAGATGTTCGCTCCCTTGAGCTTAACTACGGTGGTATTTTTGCTCAATCATTATTCACAGGTAATGGTGGAGATATTGAATTACGAGCGAGTAAGAGCGTGAGGCTACGTAACGGTAGCCAGATCTCTACCTCAGCAGGAGGCTTAGAACAAGGTGGAAATGGTGGCAATATCACAATTAATTCCCCCCTGGTCATCGCCAATGCTAATGGTAACAATGACATCACAGCTAATGCTTTCCGTGGTAGCGGGGGTAAAATTGAGATTAATGCTCAAGGCATTTTTGGACTAACGCGAATTGATGGCGAAACACTTCTATCTTTGTTAGGAACCGACATCCCCAGTGCAGAAGATTTTGATAGAGTCTTCAACCAACTAAGTTCTAATGATGTAGTGGCAATCTCTCTTAGCGATCCTTCTTTAAGTGGCAATGTCAGCTTTAATACTGCCGATATCGACCCCAGCCGCGATATTGTGGAACTGCCTACAGGACTAGTCGATGCTTCCTCTTTAGTCGCAGCCGGATGCCCATCTGGAGCCGAAAATCGCTTCACCGTTGCCGGACGCGGCGGCTTACCCCCTGCACCAGCAGATAAACTCAGTTCTGATGCCCTCCTCACCGATTGGGCAACTCTGCAAACACCAGACACTCAAAACCGTGCCGCAGTAGAAACAACTACCCCAGTAGCAACTAATACTACACCTACACCCCCTGTAGAAACCATAACTGAAGCCACATCCTGGCAATACGATCGCAACGGCGCGATAATTCTCACTAGTGGCGATACCACATCATCAAGTCATTTAAAGACAACACCGACTTCCTGCCCTAGTTCTTAACTCAAAGCTGAAGACGTAGCTTGATGGCGTTATCCGCTTGACCAAAAAATTGAAGAGACTACGGTGCCAAGAGTGTTCTATCTGACTGATTTAATCACTGCACGTTTGCCTAAAAGAATCCGCTCGTTGACATCCTCCCCGACCTGAAAGGTGCGGGGATTCCCAAGAATCACTTCTTGAGTTTTCTGCTTCGTCCCGTGCCAGCTAGACTAACGTTACCACTAGCCCCCGCCGCATCCAGTCCACAGACAGTTTGTTTTACTTCTAGGCTATGCCCTAGCCCAGAAACTAGTTCTAATCCGCGATTTCTAATTACTTGCGCCGCCGCAACATCCCGCGAAGTCGTATAGAAACAGACCGGACAGGAATGAATTCGTTCGCTTAGTTCTTTCTTGCCTGTGTGCGTCCCACATTCAGGACACTGCTGCGAAGTGTAGTTCTTGTCTACTTTGGCAAAAAAGACGTTGCGTTTAAAGCACACCCATTGCAGGATATTCACAAATTGACCAAAACCAGCATCGGCACTATGTTTGCTCAACATCCCTCTCGCCCAAGAACGAAAGTCAATGTCTTCGACAAATATCATTCCTGCACCGTTGCATAAACGATGGGCTAGCTTAAAGTGCCAGTCTTTTCTAGTATCAGTAATTTGTTGATGAATTCTCGCTATCTTTTGATTGAGCTTATGTCTATTATTAGATCCCAACTTCATGTGCTTTAATCTACGTTGCAGCAATTTCAGCTCGCGTTGCAGGGTTTGCAAAAAACGGGGTCTATTAATCTGCTCGTTATCGCTAGTAGCTACGAATTTATCGAATCCCAAATCCAAGCCTCGCGGATGACCGGATATTGGGGTATCTGGTACTGATACATCCAACTGTAGCGCCAACATGACAAAGTAACCATTAGCCCGTCGCACAATCCTAGCTTGTTTGATTTCAAAACCCTCTGGTATTTGACGCGACAAGCGCAGACGTATCTGCCCCAGTTGTGGGAGCTTTAGTACATCTCCGATTAGCGGGTTTTTAGACAGTTGAGGAAAGACAAATGACCGCATTCGATATTTGTTCTTGAAGCGAGGAAAGCCTAGTTTCTTCGCTCTCATGTCTTCAAATGCCCGATCCAGCGTTCTCAAGACTTGTTGCAGGACTTGAGAATGTACGTCTTTAAGTATCGGGAATTGCTCTTTGGCTAGAGTTAACCGCTTGGCTTGAGTGTGGTAACTGGGGTACGGTTCATCAGCAGGGAGTATATATTCTTGTTCGATTGAACAAGTGTTGACGGGTGCAGATCGGGAATTCAACCAATCTTTGCGTTCCCGCAAAGCAAAGTTCCACACAGAGCGACACACAGCGAATATCCGCTCGATAGTATCGACCTGTTCTGGAGTTGGTTCTAGCTTAAATTCCCATGTCATGTTTAGCATGAAAGTATTTTACACGCTTTTTGTTCCTGTGTAAAGCCGCCCTCCACTACGTTAAAGGGCGGGGTTTTAAACCCAAAATTTTCGATAACAAACTATCAAGCCGACAACTTAACTAGGTGTGAGTAGTAACTACGTTCGCGCGATCGCCTGATGGCGCGTAATAATTACCGTTTTCATCAATTCCTAACTGGAGTAATGATTCTTCGCCAGTAATTAACCTCGCTCCTCGCTTGCGGGTGAAATAGTTCCAGCCCCACTGAAAAATGACTACCAACTTATTGTCAAATTCAATTAGGTAGTAAATATGCACGAACAGCCAAATTAACCAAGCAAAAATTCCCGAAAACTTGACAAAGCGTAAATCTACCACTGCGGCATTGCGTCCGATCACGGCTAGGCTAGCGATATCTACGTAGCGAAAAGGAGTCACAGCTTGTCCCTGAAGCCTGCGTTGGATCGATTCTGCTACGTACTGCCCTTCTTGCATGGCTACGGGTGCAACTCCTGGTAAAGGCTGATTATCTTGGTGAGAATAACTTGCCAAGTCGCCGATGATGAAAATATTTGCATAGTTAGCCAGACTCAAATCGGGTTCGACTATGACTCGTCCCACCCGATCGAGTTGCGCCCCCGTGCGTTGGGCGATCGCTTCTCCCATTGATGAAGCTTTAACACCCGCCGCCCATAAAACCGTCCGCGTAGGAATGGATTCAATATTCTCGCCTTGACGAATCGTCACAGCATCCTCGGTGACGTTCGTAACTAAAGTTTTAGTTTTGATCGTTACGCCCAATCGCTCTAAAGAGTGCGCCGCTTGAGCCGATAACTTTGGATCGTAGGGTGGTAGGATGCGATCCATACCCTCTATCAGCAAGATTTGGGTTTCTTTGGTGTCAATATTGCGGAAATCGCGCTTTAAAGTACTGTAAGCAAGCTCCGCGATCGCCCCAGCTAATTCTACTCCCGTTGGTCCCCCGCCCGCGATCGCAAAAGTCAACCAAGCGCGACGTTTTTCTGGATCGGTTTCCTTTTCAGCTGCTTCAAAAGCTAGAAAAATTCGCCGCCGCATCTCTAAAGCATCTTCTACAGTTTTGAGTCCTGGTGCAACCTCTGCCCAGTTATCGTTACCGAAATAATGGTGACTTACCCCAGTAGCGACAATCAGGCTATCGTAGGCTAATTCTCCATTACGCAAAATAATTTTTTGCTGTTGAGGATCGAGATCGATGACTTCGCCCATCAGCACTCTCGTGTTTTTTTGTCGATTCAAAATCGCCCGCAACGGCGACGAAATATCGGCTGGGGATAGAGTTCCCGTAGCAACTTGATAGAGCAGGGGTTGAAACAGATGAAAATTCCGCTTATCCACTAAAGTGACATCGAAACCACTTTTTCCTAATGCTTTGGCTGCATACAGCCCCGCAAAGCCGCCACCAACGATGACAACTTTATGAGGAGTTTTCATAGGTTCTACCATAAGTTAGATGCTAAACTTTCTCTACTTTTACTACCTACAGAGCTTTGTTGCGTCATTAAGCAAAGATCTGCACCTTTGCCAATACTTGCTTCACAGATTTTAATCCCAGATTACTGCGATCGCCACTATCCGAACGTAGCGACAGTTACCAGTTGTCAGTTATTAGGGAGCAGGGAGCAGGGAGCAGAGAGCAGGGGAAGAAGATATTAACTTCTCCTTATCCCCTTGTCCCCTTTGTCCTCCTTATCCCCCTTGTCCCCTTGTCCCCTTTGTCCCCTTGTCCCTCCTGACTCCCTACTCCCTGCTCCCTGCTCCCTGTTAATATACGTAAAGAAACTGAGCGGGAAATATAACACATGCGGGTTGCGATTGTCGGTGCGGGGCTGGCTGGGCTAGCAACTGCCGTCACGTTGGCGGATGCTGGCTGGGAAGTAGAGATTTATGAGTCTCGCCCCTTTGTAGGTGGAAAAGTCGGGAGTTGGGTAGATCCCAATGGCAACCATGTTGAGATGGGGTTGCACGTCTTTTTCGGCAATTATTACCAGCTATTTGAATTAATGAAGCAGGTAGGGGCATTTGAACACCTACTGCGAAAAGAACACGTGCATAATTTTATTAATAAAGGCGGACGCACCGGAGCGTTAGATTTTCGGTTTATTACAGGTGCGCCGTTTAATGGATTAAAAGCCTTTTTCACGACTTCGCAGCTATCTCTACAAGATAAAGTCCAAAATGCGATCGCCCTCGGTACTAGCCCCATCGTGCGGGGTTTAATCGACTTCGAGGGGGCAATGAAAACAATCCGCAGCCTCGACAACATCAGTTTTGCCGATTGGTTTCGCCGTCAGGGTGGCAGCAATGGCAGTATTAAACGCATGTGGAACCCCATTGCCTATGCTTTGGGTTTTATCGACTGCGAACATATCTCTGCTCGTTGCATGTTGACAATTTTCCAAATGTTTGCTGCTAGAAGCGAGGCTTCGGTGTTGCGGATGTTGGAAGGTTCGCCAGATGAGTTTTTGCACAAACCAATTGTGAAGTATTTAGAGGATAGGCAGGTCAAAATTTTCACGCGGCGGCGAGTCAGAGAAATTCAGTTTGCCGAAGACAGGGGAGAAACCCGCGTCACGGGCATAGTTGTTGCTAGTGGCGAGACAGAAGAAACGATTACTGCCGATGCCTATGTCTGTGCTTGCGATGTCCCGGGAATTCAACGGCTCTTACCTGCGGCATGGCGGCAATGGTCGCAATTTGACAACATTTATAAGTTAGAAGCAGTACCAGTAGCAACGGTGCAATTGCGGTTTGATGGTTGGGTGACAGAACTGCAAGACGCTCAAAAACGCCAGCAATTGCAGCAAGCCGCAGGCATCGATAATTTACTGTATACGCCGGATGCCGACTTTTCTTGTTTTGCAGACTTGGCTTTAACTAGCCCGACAGATTATTACCGTGAGGGACAGGGTTCTTTGTTGCAACTGGTACTAACACCAGGCGATCCTTTTATTAAAGAAAGTAACGAGGCGATCGCCCAACACGTTCTCAAGCAAGTCCACGAACTATTCCCCTCGTCGCGAGAGTTAAATATGACTTGGTATAGCGTTGTCAAGTTAGCGCAGTCTCTCTATCGCGAAGCACCAGGGATGGAACCGTATCGTCCTTATCAAACTACGCCAGTCGCGAATTTCTTCCTAGCGGGGAGCTACACCCAGCAAGACTACATCGATAGTATGGAAGGGGCAACACTTTCGGGGCGATTGGCTGCGAAAGCAATTCTGGCAAGTGAAAAACTAGCCAGCCAAGGTGAGTTGTCGGCTGTATAGGTAAACGCAGGCGCGGTAGTAGCTTCGAGCGATACCGCATAGACACTAAACAACGCAGAGGAAAAGTCAATGCCAGATTGGTTAGAGCATAGCGTACAGGTTGAAGTGCCAGTTCCCGTTGACCAAGTATGGGAATTGTGGTCAGATCTGGAGCAGATGCCGCGTTGGATGAAGTGGATTGAGTCGGTAAAAGTGCTGGAGGATAACCCTGAGTTGTCCCGTTGGCATTTGAATACGGGGGGATTGCAGTTCGACTGGCATTCGCGCATTTTGAAGAAAGTACCAAATCAAATTATTCAATGGGAATCTGTGGATGGTCTGCCAAATCAAGGCGCAATTCGGTTTTACGATCGCCACACTAGTACCATTGTTAAGCTCAGCGTCGCCTATGCCTTTCCAGGGATTTTAGGAAAAATCATGGATAGCCTATTTTTAGGTCGTGCAGTCGAATCGACGCTGCAAGCCAATATGGAAAGATTTCGCGATTATGCCCTGCAAGATCAAGCCCAAAAGCAAGGAGTTGGGTGTTAGTTGTTAGTTATTAGTTGATGGTTGTAGGGGCGGGTTCACCAAAAAACTTTGTTTGGAATCGAGATTTCAAGTAAACCCGCCCGTACAGCAGTAGTAAGTGACAATACCCACATTTCACACCCTATTGCTAGGTAAATATGGCTATAGGTACAACCCATAGTGTATTCAGCTATGTTTAGATTGACAGTAATAGCCTTTGTGCCAAAGTTCAATTTGCTGTGTTTCAGTCTGTTACAGTTCAATTTGCAGTAAACAATCAAGTTATTTTCCCTAGCCCCTAACTCCTCACCCCTCAAAATGTCTCGGACTTCGCCAATTCCTGTTGTGACAAATCATCCCCGACTTGCTATTATTCAACGCTTGCGTAAACTAACACACCTAATGGATAATGCGATCGCAATTCCAGGGACGAAGTTTCGCATCGGTTTAGACCCCATTTTAGGATTGATACCAGGCGCGGGAGATTTTATCGGCACGGCGCTTTCTGCATACATAGTACTAGAAGCCGTGCGCTTGGGACTTCCCAAAGAGACGCTGGGAAAAATGGTGAGTAATATTCTTTTAGAAAGCGTAGTTGGTACTGTCCCAATTGTGGGTGACTGGTTTGATTTCGCCTGGAAAGCCAACGTTAAGAACTTGGAGCTAATAGAAACACATTTAGGAGTCACAAATATCAGCAAGCCTGCCAATCGCTGGTTGATGTTTCTACTAGTAGTAGGGTTCTTAATTATTGGTATAGGTTTAGTAACCTTTAGTGTGCTAGTTTTTAAACTGCTCTTAAATGCAGTGACTAGCTAATTGAGGTCTTAAGACAGGAATGAAGGACTGGTGGCAGGCGACATTTCCCAAGGGGAGACAAACATTAAAAATTCTTGATGCGAATGGTTACCCAGTTTCTATTGCTTACGGAGAGAAAGGCACGGGTAAGCCACTATTTTTAATTCATGGAATTGGTAGTTGGAGTTACAACTGGCGTTACAGCGTCGAACCCTTATCGAAATACTTTCGCGTTATTTGTTTCGATGCTAAAGGTTACGGGTTTTCGGAAAAGCCATTACGCAGAGAAAGACACGATCACCAATTGATCGAGCTATCGCGGATTGTTAGCGGCTTGTGCAACGAACCAGCCATCATCGTTGCAGAATCACTAGGTGCATTAGTCAGTTTGGGGCTGGCGCTTGCTTATCCTCAACTGATCGAAAAGTTAATCGTTGTCAATGTCCCAATTTTTCCCGAACGCTTACCGCATTGGGGTATGTGGTTGCTGTCGCAATTACCCACAGAAATAGTCAAAGCGATCGACTCAACTCGGTTTCCATATTTTTTTGCCCCCGTCATGCGGGAATTGATGCGATTAGAGCGGCGATCTGTACTGTTCGATCCCTCAATGTTGACGGACGAAGATGTCTATTGGCTTACCTATCCGTTTGTAGAATTTCCTGGGACGATCGCCAAAGTTGCAGAAGACTTACAAATTGCGGCAGCAGAAATCGAACACTTGCAAGCAAAAAAACCCAGTTTAATTACTAAGATTCAAAATCATTTACACAAAATTAAATGTCCAACCCTAATTTTATGGGGAAAACAAGATAGCTGGTTTCCGTGTAGCGATGGCGAGAAATTGCGATCGCGTATCCCTAACGCTCAATTAAAAATTCTGCCCAATTGCGGTCATGATGCCTCAGCTGGTGCAAACCAGGCAGTGAATGCAGCAGTATTAGAGTTTCTAAGGGGAGTCGGGAGTCGGGAGTGGGAGAGTGGGGGTCGGGGAAGAGAGCTGTGGGAGCTGGGGAGGCTCTCGGGAGCTGAGGGAGAAAAATTATGACTCCTGATTTCTAGGTTTTGACTTTTGACTTTTGACTTCTGACTTTTGACTTTTGACTTTTGACTTCTCTATAGCTCTTGCTATAATAACAAAAGCGTAGTCGTTATGAGTTCATACTTACCCCTATGACCAATCCTGCTGTTGAGAACTTAGTGATTATTGGCTCTGGACCCGCTGGATACACGGCAGCTATCTATGCAGCGCGGGCAAACCTCAAACCTGTTGTCTTTGAAGGCTTCCAAGCAGGGGGCTTACCTGGTGGGCAGCTGATGACGACGACAGAAGTAGAAAACTTCCCTGGTTTTCCAGAAGGAATTACAGGACCGGAACTAATGGATCGGATGAAGGCTCAGGCAGAACGCTGGGGAGCAGAGTTATACACCGAGGACGTAATTGCAGTTGACTTGTCGCAGCGTCCGTTTACCGTCCGTTCTGAGGAGCGAGAATTTAAGACAAATAGCATTGTCATTGCCACTGGAGCCACAGCAAAGCGTTTGGGACTGCCGGATGAACATCAGTTTTGGAGCCGAGGCATATCAGCATGTGCGATCTGCGATGGCGCTACCCCGATCTTTCACAGAGCGAAATTAGCCGTGATTGGTGCTGGTGACTCTGCCGCTGAAGAATCGATTTACCTAACTAAATATGGCGACGAGGTACACATGTTAGTGCGGGGAGACAAAATGCGTGCTAGTAAAGCAATGCAAGACCGCGTTTTGAATAATCCCAAAATTACCGTTCACTGGAATACGGAAGCAGTAGATGTGTTTGGCAACGAAAAGCACATGGAAGGCTTGCTGATCCGTAATAACAAGACAGGTGAAGAAAGTAAGCTAGACGTGCGGGGTTTATTCTACGCGATCGGTCACAATCCCAACACATCTTTATTTAAAGGTCAACTGGAATTAGATGATGTAGGATACATTGTCACCAAGCACGGTTCGGTAGAAACCAGTGTCGAAGGAGTATTCGCGGCTGGAGACGTGCAAGACCACGAATATCGCCAAGCGATTACGGCTGCTGGTAGCGGTTGTATGGGAGCAATGCTAGCAGAGCGGTGGCTGTCGGTGAATGGATTGATTCAAGAATTCCACCAAAAACCAGAGACTCCCAATAACGAACTGGAACATCAAGCCAAGCAAGCCGCCACCCCAGAAGAATTCGATCTAGCTCAGACGCGGCATTATGGTGGTTATGCTTTACGCAAACTATTTCATGATAGCGATCGCCTCCTGATAGTGAAATATGTCTCGCCTGGATGCGGTCCTTGCCATACGCTCAAACCGATTCTGAATAAAGTTGTCGATGAGTTTGACGGCAAAATTCACTTTGTCGAAATTGACATTCAAGCAGACCCCGATATTGCCGAGAACGCTCAAGTCACGGGAACGCCAACGATTCAATTCTTTAAAGATAAGGAGTTGCTGAGTGAAACCAAAGGCGTGAAGCAAAAGAGTCAATATCGCCAGTTGATTGAGAGCTATCTGAATTAATTTGTCGCAATAATCGCAATTGAATTCGATTTTGACTCTTAGTTAAGGGTCGGTTCATGGGTTGTAGAGACGTAGTAACTTGCGTTTTTACAACCCATTATTTCATGCAATTTTCAAGTTAAATTTTAAGTAAATAAAATTATAACTAATGATAGATGTAATATTTTAAAGATTAAGACGCTCGGTCAAGAAAAATTTCAAGAAAAATCAGAGATTGAACCCGGTCATCGCCCTAATCTGGTAAAGCTCCTCAAACATCCTTTTTGGCTTCTCTGTGTTTAAATAATTTAGAAAAAGTGAAGATCGGCAGAAACTCGGATGTCGTTAGACTATTTTGCAGTCTGTAATAAATTATCTCCATTTAGCTGCCTAGATTAGCACTAATTCTCTGCTCGTTACGGTTTGCTTATTGTGGAGTTGTTGAATTTACAGTATGCTGCCAAAACCTTTAACTAACCAAAATCACAAAAGCGATCGGGAAGTACCTCTACGCCTCCTGTTGATATTGCCATTCGTGCTGCAAATTTTTGCTGCTGTCGGATTGACTGGATACTTTTCTTTACGTAACGGACAACAAGCAGTTAACGATCTGGCTCACCAGTTGATGGATAAAACTAACCAGTTAGTGAACGAACGCCTCAATGCTTACCTAGCAACGCCTCACCAAATCAATCAGCTCAATGTCAGTGCTGTAGAGACGGGAAAGCTCAATCTGAGAGATTTTCAAGATACAGGCAAGTATTTTTGGCAACAAATGCAGGTTTATGACAAGGTTAGCTATATCGGTTATGTGCTTGCAAGCGGTGAATTTGCTGGAGCAGGACGTTGGATAGAAGGGCAAGATGTAACAATCGATGAAATTTCTCCTCGTACTCAAGGGAAATACTACACTTATTCGACAGACAAGCAGGGAAATCGCTTGAAGCTAGAGCAAGTAAGCGAGTACGAACCTTTGAAAGATGTGTGGTATGCCCAAACAGTAAAGGCAGGCAAACCAACTGGACGCGGGTATACACTACAGAAGGATATGAGGGATATGTAGCGGCTTCTGCGAATTACCCGATCTACGATAAAGCTCGCAAACTAGTTGCTGTAATTGGGGTCGATCTGCTGCTGTCCGATATCAGCGATTTCCTCCGAAAGATACACATTAGTCCGTCAGGACAAGTCTTTATTATCGAACGAGATGGACTGTTAATCGCTAATTCTGGTACTGAAAAACCATACAAAATTGCCAATAAAAATACATATAGAATCAGTGCTGCGGACAGTCAAAACCCAAAAATTCGAGCTACAGCCAAGTATTTACAACAGAAATTCGGCAGCTTTAAAGCAATCCAAAATAGTCAAACATTAAACTTTCAACTGGAAGGCGATCGCCAATTCCTGCACGTACAACCGTGGCGCGATCGCTATGGCTTGGATTGGCTAGTTGTAGTCGTCGTACCAGAATCCGACTTCATGGCACAAATTAATGCCAACACGCGCATGACGATTTTGCTGTGTCTTTTGGCATTACTAGTAGCAACTGTATTGGGAATTGTTACTTCCCGTTGGATCGCTCAACCGATTGGGCGATTGAGCCTAGCTTCTGAAGCGATCGCGACAGGAGATCTGAATCAAGAAGTCAAAGTTAGTGCTGTCAAAGAATTAAAAACTTTGTCCCACTCTTTCAACCGGATGGCGGCTCAACTCAAAGACTCTTTCGAGCAACTAGAGAACCGAGTGCAGCAACGCACCCGCGAACTCAACGAAGCTAAAGT
Source organism: Chroococcidiopsis sp. SAG 2025 (assembly GCF_032860985.1). GTDB lineage: Bacteria > Cyanobacteriota > Cyanobacteriia > Cyanobacteriales > Chroococcidiopsidaceae > Chroococcidiopsis. The sequence goes on along the minus strand of NZ_JAOCNC010000001.1, from coordinate 1,516,946 downwards.
GGCAGCGGAAACAGCAAAAGAAACAGCAGAAGCGGCAAACAAAGCCAAAAGCGAATTTTTGGCAAACATGAGTCACGAATTGCGTACTCCCCTCAATGCCATTCTCGGCTTTGCCCAACTGATGCAACGCAATCGTACTCTCACTTTGGAACAGCAGGAAAATGTCAGCATCATCAATCGTAGTGGCAAACACCTACTGGCGCTGATCGACGACGTACTCGATATGTCCAAAATTGAAGCCGGACGGCTGACACTGCATCCACAGGAATTTGACCTGTACTTAATGCTGAATGCAGTCGAAGAAATGTTTCAACTCAAAGCAGACACTTTGGGTTTACAACTCGTATTCGATCGCCATCTAGATGTACCGCGCTGCATCAAAAGCGATGAAAAGAAATTGCGTCAAATCTTAATCAACCTCATTAGCAATGCGCTTAAATTTACTCCTGCTGGTAGCGTGACCGTGCGTGTAATAGCAGGGAGCAGGGAGCAGCGCCCGCTAGCTTTTCCGCCGTGCGACGGCGGAAAGCTTTGCGAGCGGGCGGCAGGGAGTAGGGGGGAGAGTGGGAGAAGGGGAGTAATTACCAACTACCAACTACCAATTACCAATTACCAATCACCAAATTCCCACTCACTACTCACTTTTACAGTCCAAGATACAGGCGTAGGCATAGCCGCAGAGGAGTTAGGGCAGTTGTTTCAAGCCTTTATCCAAACGGAAACTGGGCGCAAATCACAACAAGGTACGGGTTTGGGTTTAGCAATTAGCCAAAAGTTCGTGCAACTGATGGGAGGCGAGATTTCTGCCAGCAGCCAGATAGGAGTCGGGACGCAATTTGAATTTACCATTCCCGTACAGCTAGCAGATCCTAGCAGCATTCCCCAGGAGCGACCTCAGCGACAGGTGATTGGACTCGTACCAGGACAACCACAGTATCGCATTTTAGTAGTAGACGATCGCCCAGAAAATCGACAAATCGTCATCAAACTGCTGACTCCAATCGGCTTTGAAGTGCGCGAAGCGGAAAATGGTAAAGACGCGATCGCGGTGTGGTCGAGTTGGGAACCACATCTAATTTGGATGGATATGCGGATGCCCGTGATGAATGGTTACGAAACGACAGAATATATTAAATCGCACCTCAAAGGGCAAGCAACGATAATTATTGCCTTAACTGCTAGCACGTTAGAGGAAGAAAAAGCAGTGGTACTTTCGGCAGGGTGCGATGATTTTATGCGTAAACCCTTCCGTGCCGAAGAACTGTTTGAGAAGATGGCACAGCACATTGGCGTGCGCTACACCTACAAAGAGGAAGAAGAAAAACAAGATGTAGCGATCGAGGTATCATCGTGCGTCCTTAATCCTTCATCCTTACAAATTATGCCCCACCACTGGCTCGAACACCTACAGCAAGCAGCGGCACAACTCGATGGGGAGACAATCGCGCAGCTCGTGGCGCAAATTCCCGAGACTCATGCGCCTCTGGCAACAGCCTTACTCGAACAGGCAAACAATTTTGATTTTGATGATATTCTCAATCTCGCCCAAGCAGCGATCGGATTATAGTTTATGAACAGTGAGTGGGCGACTGCCTCTGAAAAGACAATCTTAATTGTGGACGATATTCCCGATAATTTGCGAGTGCTATCAGCAACGCTATCCGAGCAGGGTTACAAAGTCCGGTGTGCTAAAAATGGCAACATGGCATTAAAAGGAGCGCAGGTAGCTGCACCAGATTTAATTTTGTTGGATGTCAAAATGCCGGACATAGATGGTTATGAGGTTTGCCAACACTTAAAAGCTGAGACGCGAACCCGTGAAATTCCAATAATTTTTATGAGCGCTCTAGACGACGTACTAGACAAAGTCAGAGCTTTTGAAGTCGGGGGAGTTGACTATATTACTAAGCCGTTTCAAGTCGAAGAAGTTTTAGCTCGGATTAAAAATCAACTTGCCTTACAAGCAGCTAAGGCAGAAATTCAGCAATTAAATACCAAACTAGAACAACGGGTAGAACAGCGTACCGCGCAATTAGCAGCAGCGAATCATAAACTACAACAAGAAATTCTCGAACGGCAGCAAGCAGTTCAGCTATTAAATGAGAGCGAGGCACGACTGGAGAGCATTTTAAACTCTTTAGAAGAAGTTGTCTGGTCTGTTTCCGCTCAAAATCCAGCCTTGATTTATCTCAATCCTGCCGCACAGAAGGTTTATGGTATTCCGACGACAGAATTTTTTAAAAATCCGAAATTGTGGATGGAAGTCGTACATCCTGAAGACCGCGAACGGGTGGAAAAAGGGACGCAAATCTTGCAATCGCAGGGTAGCCATAGCTCGGAATACAGAATTGTGCGTGCTGATGGTGAAGTGCGCTGGTTGTGCGCTCGCGCTCATTTAATTTGTGACTCTACAGGCATTCCACTACGAGTCGATGGCATTATCTCTGACATTACCGAACGCAAGCGGATCGAGCAACAACTCATCCACGATGCTTTACACGATGACCTGACGGACTTACCAAATCGCACGTTTTTTCTGGAACGGTTGGAGCTAGCGTTGAGATATACCAAACGACATCCAGATTATCTGTTTGCCGTACTTTTCATCGATCTCGATCGCTTCAAAATTGTTAATGATAGCCTCGGACATGCAGTAGGCGATCGCCTCTTGATTGCTTTTACCAGTTTAATGCAACAATGCTTGCGTACTTCAGATACCGTGGCGCGCTTTGGTGGGGATGAGTTTACAATTTTACTAGAAGACATTGAGCAAATTGCCGACGCAATCAAAATTGCAGATCGCATTCAAGCAGAACTCGCCCAGCCATTTGAGTTAGAGGGGCATACGGTTTTTACTACTGCTAGTATCGGTATAGTTTTTAGTGGTATGGGATACGAGTCTCCCGCCGAGTTGCTACGGGATGCTGATACGGCGATGTACCGAGCTAAAGAGAGCGGCAAGGCACAATATACAATTTTCAACCCTGATATGTACGCTCAAACGCTACAACTACTGCATTTAGAAAGGGATTTGCGGCAAGCTTTGGAGCGTCAAGAATTTTGCTTGCATTACCAACCGATTGTATCTTTGAGTAGCGGTCAGATGGTTGGCTTTGAGGCACTCATCCGCTGGCAACATCCAGAACGAGGTTTAGTTTTCCCTGGTGAATTCATTCCTATTGCAGAAGAAATTGGTTTAATTGTACCCATTGGTGAATGGGTTTTAGAACAAGCTTGCTATCAATTGCGGCAGTGGCAGTTACAGTTACCTCAAGCAGCAACTTTAAAAATCAGTGTCAATTTAGCTAGCCAGCAAATCAACCACCCCAAATTGAGCGAACAGATAGACCGAATTTTGGCTGTGACTGGCTTAGATGGTAGTCATTTAAGATTAGAAATTACTGAAACTATGTTGCTACACCATACAGAAGCAACAATTGATATGTTATTAAAAATTAGGTCTAAAAATATTCAGCTAAGTATTGATGATTTTGGTAAAGGTTATTCTTCCTTGAGCTATTTACATCGATTTCCTATTAATACTTTAAAATTGATAGTTATTTTATCAGTCAAATAAATCCTAATTCTGAAAATGTGGAAATTGTCAGTACGATTAATACTCTAGCTCATAATTTGGGTATGGATGCGATCGCTGAGGGTATAGAAACGGCTCAACAATACGCTCAACTCAAAGCTTGGGGATGCGATTTCGGGCAAGGATATTTCTTTGCTAGACCTTTAGACTTCCATGCGGCAGAAGCGTTGATTATATCGAATCCGCAATGGTAATTGAGTCGTGCGTGAGTAGCGTAAGATGGGCAATGCCCACCTTACTCGGACTAAATTAATTCTCGATCGGTGGTGCGAGCGGCGCTCTCAATCTACCACCACCACCGATGTTATCGGGTCTGTTATTGTCAATGATGTTTAGTGCTGAAATTAGCTTCATCATGTCGTCATAAAAAGCACCACTCCGACCTTCAAAACTATAGCCGTAGCGAGCGCGAAATTCCTCTGGAACTCCTTGTTCTACAGCGAGGTAGTAAGCGTCCCAATAAGCATCATCGACTATATATGCACCATAATTTTGCAATGCCTTAAAAATCTTCTGCCCCGCAGGAGTCTTTAACCCTAAGCTGTCCATCTTCACATGAGCTGGAATTGCTAACAAACTACCTTGTACGAGTTTGGGATTAGTCCCCTTATATTCACTCTCGGCGTATCGGTCGGCACGGTCGGCGGGCCAGCGATAACCGGGCATAGATTTAGAATAATGAAGATATTTTTTGCCCCAAACCAAGATTTTGATCGCGTGGCGAATTGGTTCGTCACCTGTTAGTTCGCCTCGGCGAATAGAACCGCCAATCGCCGACATCCCAGACCCGAAATGAGTGCCTTTAATCCCGTCGCCGTAAATGTCAACACCCCCCCACGGGTTACGCCAGCCGTGGATGTTGCCACCTGCGGTACAACGGGCAAGGGGTTCGAGTTGTTCGATTGTTCTGCCATCTGGCATCAAAAAGGCAGCGGCGTTATTAGGCGTAGAATATGGCTGACTAGTTGCGTCTGGGACGATTAAATTGTCGGGGACTGGTAGAGAAAGACCCATTGATTGCTTACCCGTACAGCGTCCAGGACCAAAGCTTCCAGGTGATACAACTTGTCGCATTGGATCGCCAGCTTTTAGTTTGTAGAAGTACTCCCGATCTGCACCAAAAAAGCCTGCTTTTGGAAGATTTGCTGGTACATATGTTGCAGTAGCCCCGATTGGCATATTCCAAATCGAAGTAGAGGAGAAGGGCCACAACCATTTGTCTCGCGATTTGGGGTCTTGAGCTAGAATGCCAGAAGTTACTTGCTGACTAATGAGAAAATCTTGGCTTGGCTTTTGAGCCGACAGATTGCCAGATTTCCCTTCATTATTTGCAGTCGTTGTATGACAGCTACCGATAGTAATACTAAGAACAACACTAGCTGCTAGTGCAATTTGCTGAGCTTGAAACTTATGCATGATCTACTGTATATCTTTAGTGAGTGCGAGCAAGACAGAGGTTGCTGCTAGTTGAATTTGAGTTGGGGGATAGAAGAAACTTGAAAAATGCGATCGCATATATCTAAACACTTAAGGAAATAGAGTGAAATATCTCGACCGTGAAACTCAGAGCGATCGCGCTTGGTTTAAGTTAAATTTATATAACCATCACAAAATCAAGTTAATATGTATTTTTCAGATCGACCAAGGGCAATTGTACTGAAGTTAAATTACAGTAAAATTGCCGATCTGCAAGCATTAACTCGATCGATATACGGTGTTTGGAGATGTTTGCTAAGCGATATACCTACGCTTGAGGACGATTGCCAGCTACTATGCGTTTTATGTATGAGTTAGCAAATTAATACAGTATTTATCGTAGAAATACGTAAATTTTACCCATATTTGAGATCCATAAAAATAATTAGTACAGCACTAAGCCCCAGCGAATCGAATTCGCGGCTAAATAAACATAGATGTATAGCAGCTTGCCGTAGGCAAACTAGCCCGCGCGGATTCATGGCAAGTTAAGGGTTGAACCTACATTCACGCAGAATAGGTAGGTTTTGCGTGTGTAGCAGCGATTTCAATCGCCAAGTGCAAGATTTCAAAAAATAGGGCGGGTATAACCCACCCCACAAACTCTTAGCACCCGCGACCCAGCTTCTCTTCTACTTCTGCTACCATCAACAGAGTTTTTAGTACCGAATCGGGGTTGAGGCTCATAGAATCTATTCCCTGTTCTACTAAAAACTGAGCAAATTCTGGGTAATCGCTGGGGGCTTGACCGCAGATCCCAATTTTACGACCTTTAGCTTTAGCAGTAGCGATCGCCATTTGCACTAATCGTTTAACTCCTGGGGTGCGTTCGTCAAACAAACCCGCTACTAAAGCTGAATCTCGGTCTAATCCAATTGTCAGCTGAGTTAAATCGTTAGAACCAATCGAAAACCCATCAAAGACTTCGCTGAATTCCTCCGCCATCAAAACGTTGTTAGGCAACTCGCACATGACGTAGATTTCTAATCCGTCTTTCCCTCGTTCTAAACCGTGCTTTGCCATTTCTGCCAAGACTTTACGCCCTTCTTCGGGAGTGCGGCAAAAAGGAATCATCGGAATTAAATTGGTTAACCCCATCTCTTTTCGTACCTGCTTGATGGCATGACACTCTAAAGCAAAAGCATCGCGGTAACGCGGATCGTAGTAACGCGCCGCCCCTCGCCACCCTAGCATCGGGTTTTCTTCCTTGGGTTCAAACTGCTTTCCACCGAGTAAATTGGCATATTCATTCGACTTAAAGTCACTCATCCGCACAACGACTGGATTAGGGTAAAAAGCAGCTGCCAGCGTCGCTGCACCTTGGGCTAATTTTTCGATAAAGTACTGGGGCTTCTCGGCAAAAAATGCCGTCATCTCGGCAATTTTAGCTTTTTCCGCTTCGTCCTCTAAGCGATCGAAATGCAGCAGTGCCAAGGGATGAATTTTGATGTAGTTGGCAATAATAAACTCTAGCCGTGCCAATCCCACACCATCGTTAGGAATTGCCGAGAGGCTGAAAGCTTCCGCAGGATTGCCTACGTTCATCATAATTTTGGTACGAGTGCGAGGCAGGTTATCTAAGGGAACTTCTCGAACTTCAAAAGGTAATAATCCTTGGTAAACCTTTCCCTCATCTCCTTCAGCACAGGAAACCGTAACTTCTTGCCCAGAATGCAACACGCTGGTAGCATCGCCACAACCGACGATCGCCGGAATTCCAATTTCTCTAGCGATAATTGCGGCGTGACAAGTTCTACCCCCTTGATTGGTGACAATTGCGCTGGCTTTTTTTAAAATAGGTTCCCAGTCGGGGTCTGTTTTATCAGTAACTAATACATCTCCAGTTTGGAAATGGTCGAGTCTATGCACGTCTGTAATGACTTTAACTTTCCCTTGACCGATCGCCTCGCCGACACTGCGACCTGTAATTATAGGTGCATCGCCGTTAGCCCCGACTAAGTGATAACTCCGTAAAACGTTGAGACTTTTTTGTGATTGTACGGTTTCGGGGCGGGCTTGGACGATAAATAGTTCTTCGGTTACGCCGTCTTTTGCCCACTCAATATCCATCGGGGTATAAGTACCGCGCACTTTAGAGTAATGATCTTCGATCGCGCAAGCCCAACGCGCTAATTGCAATATCTCGTCATCGTTGAGGGCATATTTGCCGCGATCGCTAGGTACGACAGGAACGTTTCTGGTAACTTTCGATCCGCCTGTATCGTAGACCATTTTGAATTCTTTAGAACCCAATCTTTTGCCTAAAATCGGGCGAAATCCTGCTTTCAATGTAGGTTTGAAGACGTAGTATTCATCGGGGTTAATCGCCCCTTGGACGATGTTTTCGCCCAAACCATAGGCGGCTGTAATCAAGGCAGCATTTTTAAATCCTGTCTCCGTATCGATAGAGAACATCACCCCAGAAGCCGCCAAGTCAGAACGTACCATTTTTTGTACGCCAATCGAGAGGGCAACGCTGAAATGGTCGAAGCCTCGGCTGTGGCGATAGGAGATGGCGCGATCGGTAAATAGGGAAGCAAAACAACGATGACAGGCAACTAGTACGCCTTCAACGCCGTTGATGTTGAGGTAGGATTCTTGCTGTCCGGCAAAACTAGCATCTGGTAAGTCTTCGGCTGTGGCGCTAGAACGAACGGCAACATCAGTGTCAATCCCGTAATTTTCGCATAGCTTTTCGTAGGCAGACGCGATCGCCTCTTTTAAGTCTTTCGGGAAAGGCGTGTACCGCAGCATCGATCTTGCTTGTTTACCGCGTTGGCGTAAGTTATTCAGATCTTCCACATCCAAATCGGCAAATAGCGATCGCAATTTGGCATCTAAACCAGTTTGCTGAATGTAATAGCGATAGGCATAAGCAGTAATTGCAAAGCCGTTGGGAACGTTAATACCTTGGGGTGTGAGTTGTTGGATCATTTCGCCTAAAGAGGCGTTTTTCCCACCTACCAAAGCCAGATCGTGAATTCCTACCTCTTCAAACCAGAGAATCAGCGATCGCTTTTTTGCTGCGGGGGAGGTCTTTTCTGTCACCGCCGTTACCATAGCTATTTTCCTCTCTAGTGATTGCTACTGCGATCGAGTCAATTTTTATCAAAAAGTAAATTTAGTATTTTCTTTTCTAATCTATTAGGGATCAAAGCCTTTTGACATTAAATCTAAACGAACCTACACATTTGTGGTTTGTCAGCCATTCTGCAAAGAGTATTATTTAGAAATTTATATTGAAAAAGATAAAATTGAATTACGCGAAATCTTAATATTGACTAATCTAACAATTTTTGCGAAGACTTGTTGTATAACCTACTGCAACTAGTAAAAATCGAAAAAAACATCAATTGTGTAGCAGTAGGCGAGAATATGTATAAATTCTTAGTTTGCTGAATTATTTAACCAGTTGACTAAATCTTCTGAACTAGAAAACTCCAATAGAGCTTCAGCCAAATTTCCAACTGAGTTAAGGATAACTGGCAAATGCGCTCTTGTAATTCAGGCTCAACGGCTCCAATTCGGCGCGGTAACTGACGCAAAATCAACGCGAGAGCTTCTTCCTGTCTTCCTTGTTACAGTTCTTGTTCCATTATCAAGGCATGGTTCTTGAGGCAGAGGATGCTGCTAAATCATGGTAAAGCCTTTCAGAAAGTGAACGTGAAGAGTATAAACACGAGGCTTTAGCAATTACCACGCGAGAACGATTTAGTTTGAGTTTTTGGGATATTGTACAATTCACGTTTTACTCGGTTCTTCTATTTCATAACCTCTTTCAGGATCTTGAATTGCAGGATAGGTATTTAGACGAGTTTGTAGTAATTATTTTTGAAGCCATTGCTAATGAAGAACTATTAAAGAATGAAAGTAATGTTTTTTCAGATAATTTGACTGAAAACCTAAATACTAGCTCTCTGTTGCCATATATGACAAACTTAAGTCGCACAAGAGAGGAGTAAATACAAAAAACCAAAAAGCGTTAGCCTATATACAATCCAAGATTGATGAAGAAGCTAGTGAGGAAAAAATACAAGAAAGTAGGGAAACTTGGGCAACAGCACAGGTCTTAAGCATACCAACAGCTGATAAAAAGAGAATTGATGCAGATATAATTATGTCAGCTCAATGGAATTTGCAGCAGCAGTTTCCAGGTCGTAGAGTTGTCGTAGCTACGGAAAATCTCGAACACTTGAAACGATTTACGATTGCCAGCATTGGAAAGATATTACTTACTAAGATTTTATAGACCCTAACTTAAGTTAAAATCGTCCCACCCAGCAACTTTTGGTATCTATACGTTAATTCTGCTTGCATTAAAGTCCAGCGTTGTAAAGTTGGATCTTTCTCCATCACCTTTTCAGCGGCTTCTCGCGCAATTTCTAAAACTGCTTGGTCGTCAATTAAACTTGCCAAAGTAAAATCTGGTAGTCCAGCTTGACGCATTCCTAAAACTTCCCCAGGACCGCGAAATTTCATATCTGCTTCAGCAATAAAAAAGCCATCTTGAGATTCTTCTAATACTTTTAAGCGCTGACGGGCAGTTTCATTCTTAGGATTACCCATTAACAGACAAAAAGATTGCGCCGCACCACGTCCGACACGTCCCCGCAACTGGTGCAACTGAGATAAACCAAATCGTTCGGCATTTTCAATTAACATTACGGTAGCGTTGGGAACATCTACACCAACTTCAATTACAGTCGTAGAGACGAGAATTTGCGTTTGGTTGTCGCGAAATAAATTAATCGCCTCGTCTTTATCAGCTGACGACATGCGACCGTGGAGCAATCCGACTTGAAACTGGGGAAAAATGCTTTCTTGCAACTTTTGAAACTCGTCGACTGCTGCTTTTAAATCCAGCTTTTCCGATTCTTCCACCAAGGGCAAGACAATGTAAGCTTGCCTTCCTTGTGCAACTTCGCGCAGAATCAATTCGTAAGCGTGCGATCGCTCTTTACTCGATAAAACTGTAGTATGAATCTTTTGTCTCCCAGGAGGCAATTCATCAATTTGGCTCACATCCAAATCCCCGTGTAAGGTTAAGGCAAGCGTGCGGGGAATCGGCGTAGCTGTCATCGTCAAAACGTGGGGAGACTCGCCCTTTTGTTGCAAACGAGCGCGTTGTTCGACACCAAATCGGTGTTGTTCGTCAATTACGACTAATCCTAAACGTTGAAAAATGACTTTATCTTGAATTAAAGCATGAGTCCCCACTAACAGGGGTAACTCTCCTGTTTCTAATTGGGCGTGAATTTGCCTTCGTTTCGCCGCCGGAGTCGAACCCGTCAGCAATTCTACAGGTAAATGTAATAAGTTAAACCAACCAACTAACTTGCGATAATGCTGTTCTGCTAATACCTCTGTGGGAGCCATCAACGCTCCCTGGTAGCCTGATTGAATCGCGGCGAGAATTGCTACCACTGCAACAACCGTTTTCCCCGAACCCACATCTCCCTGAACCAGGCGATTCATCGGTACGGATTTTTTTAAGTCATTGAGAATGTCATTAATCACCCTTTGCTGCGCACCAGTGAGTTTAAAAGGTAAAAGTTGATAAAACTTTTCCACCAATTGACCGCTTGGCGAGAGAACGGCACTATTAGCAATTTGCCGTGCTTTATATTGGCGTTGCAGTAAGCCTAGTTGTAAGTAGAAAAATTCGTCAAAGACTAGGCGACGACGGGCAAGTTCTAAAGCGTCGGTATCAGCTGGAAAATGGATATTAGCGATCGCTTCCCTTACCTCAACAAATCCGTAATAATCGCGTAAAGCTTTTGGTAACGGATCTTTGAGATGAACTAAAGATGGCAGTGCGGTAGTGACAGCCTTGCGCACCATATCTGCCCCAATACCTTCCGTCAAGGGGTAAATTGGCACAACTCGACCCACAGTTAATGAATCAATTGTATCTCCTGGGTGTGCCAGCACCTCCAGAGCTGGTTTGTCCAGCGTCAGACCGTATTTACTCTCTTTCACTAATCCCGACGCTGCGACGACTGCGCCAGGTGGATATTTGCGCTTTTGTTGTTCTTGCCAGCCACGATGAGAATAACGTCCGCCAGCGAAAAAGTAGTTGAGGCGAATTTGACCCGTATTATCTTTCAGGACAATTTCCAGAATGGATAATTTAGCATTACGAGGACTGGTAAAACACTGGCACTTTTTTACCGTTCCTACTAGCGTTGCTGTTTCCCCCGCCTCTAAATCGCAAATCTTGACCTGCCGTGCGTAGTTAATATGATCGCGGGGATAGTAGAGTAAGACATCTCTGACAGTGTACAGTCCCAACTTGGCTAAAATCTCACCTCTTCTCGCACCAATCTCCGGCAACCTCGTCAAGGGCTGCTCTAAACTGGGTGCAAGACGTTGATTTATCTCTGAAGATTTAGTGGAAATTAGGGGTGAGGTTTTAGGTTGGACGACGGGGGAGTCGGGAGTGAGAGAGTGGGAGAGTGAGAGAGTAGGAGTGGGAGAGTGAGAATCGGAAATGGTGTTTTGACTTTTAACTTTTGACTTTTGACTTAAATTATTGTCTGACTCATATAAATGCTGCTGTTCCGATACTTGTTGCGATAGGTGCAAGCATCTACGTGCTGCTGCAACTACACTTTGTCTCTCTTCCTGCGTCATCTGATGGTATTCGGCAAATTGCATTGCCATTTCCTGCCATCTACGTCTTTCTTCTACAGATAAAGTGACAGGAGGTTTGCCAAAACTCAAACAGAGAAACTCGCTGAAGCGATATTGTTTCCCTACCAAGTCTACAAAGCCTTTTTCTGCCTCCACAGCTAAGGCTTTCTGCAATCGCAACCAGTCTATATCGTCATTAGTCATTAGTCATTGGTCATTTATATCTAGTGAAGGTTGTTAACTGATAACCGATCGCTTACTATTCATCAAACCAACTCGCACGCCATGCAGCTTCTGCTTCAGCGATCGTTCGCTCCCGCTGCCTCTTCTGATATTCTCGCCCTAAAGAAACTAAATTTGATTCTAGTTGCCGTACTTGGTTGCGTGCAGTCCTGACATTGGTATCTGCAAACTCAACTTCCGACAACCGCAACTGAATTGCAATTAACTGCGTCACGCCACCTTCTTGCAAATCCTGCGGATTTTCAGTTTCAATTAATAAATTCATGACATTGGGTGGTCCTGCTGTCATTTCGCCCGTAGTTTCCGATACTGCGGTAGCAGCTTCTAGTAAAGGAGCAGGTAGTTTTTGAGGTAGAATGCCAGATTTTTGCAGTAATTGATTCGCATCTAAGGATAAGGTTTTGAGGACTTGGGCGATCGCTCGTTCTAAAATTTGCTGCCATTGTACTAGTTCTAAAGGGTTAGAAGGCGTAGCAGGAGACTCAGAATTCGGAATAGACGCTGACGCTATACTACGTGAACGGAATTCGGAATTCGGAATTATCTGTTCCTGTTCCTCTATCAAGTCCTGTTCTATTTCAGCGATCGCACTTTCTCTATCTAGCTGAATACTATGTGCTAGCTCCCGTGCCATTTCCATTGGGTTCTTCAACAGTTCTAGCAATCGTTCGGCTGCTGTTTGCCCTAACTGACGAAGCGATCGCTGCAATTGCTGTCTTTGATTCATAGACAGACTCAAAAATTGCTTGGGATACGCCTGAGTGCAGACTTGATAACTTGCTAAGATCAGCTGTTGGCGTGTAGCTTGTCCTAAAGCTTGACAATAACTCGTGTAGGCGCTGTTGAGTTCGGCAAATAACTTATTTGCCGACTTTTCCAAAGCTTGCATGTCTCGCTCAATTTGTTCGATTGCTCTTGCCATCTTTTCAGTTGTCAGTTATCAGTTATCAGTGGTACGTGGTGCGCGGTATTTTTTCTCCCTCAGCTCTCTTCCCCCCTACTCCCTACTCGTGCGCTCCCTGCTCCCTAAAAAAAAGGACGGGTGGGTGCGTCGCACCATTTTAACCCGTCTGGTAAATTGAAGGGAGCTAATCAATAGCTCGATGATTTGGCTCTATTCTTCGGATGACTTTTCGATGCCTTCACCTAAGACGTAGCGGGAGAAGCGACGGATTTGAATATTTTCGCCTAACTGGGCGATCGCTTCTTTAACCAAATCTTCTACTGATTTGTTTTGATCCTTGATGTACGCTTGATCCACTAAGGACATCTCTTTCAAGCGCTTTTCAATGCGTCCAACAACGATCTTTTCGCGAATGTTCTCTGGTTTTCCTGCTAGATCGTCTTTCCCCATTTCAATCGCCTTCTCCTTTTCGACAACTTCAGGGGGAATATCGCTGACTCTAACGTACTCTACGTTAGGACAAGCAGCGATTTGCATGGCAATATTTCGCACTAATTCACTAAATGCTTGGTTGCGCGCTACGAAGTCAGTTTCGCAGTTCACTTCCACTAGCACGCCAATTCGCCCGCCAGTATGGATGTAACTATCTACTAGTCCTTCTGCTGCTACACGTCCGGCTTTCTTTCCAGCAGAGGCAAGCCCTTTCTGCCGCAGCCATTCAATGGCTTTTTCCATATCGCCATCAGTCGCTTGGAGTGCTTTTTTGCAATCCATCATGCCAGCGTTTGTTCTCTCGCGTAGCTCTTTAACAGCCTTTGCAGATATTTCCGCCATCTTCCCTCAATTCCTATTTGTTATTTGTTAATTGTTTGTTAGTCAATGGTTAATTGTTTGTCACTATCAACCATTAACCATTAACCATTAACCTATCCTTCTTCCTCTTCTTCGTTAGGAATCACCGCATCAGTGTATTCACTTTCGCTTTCATCATAATCGAAATCTTCTTCTGCACCCTCGTAATCTTCGTAATCCTCTTCCGCATCCAATTGTCCGTGTCGTCCTTCGTAAATTGCGTCAGCTAATTTGCCTACAATCAATTTGATCGAACGGATGGCATCATCGTTAGCAGGAATGGGAACGTCAACGAGATCGGGATCGCAGTTTGTATCCAACATAGATACAATTTCAATGCTTAACTTCTGGCATTCTAATACTGCGTTGTATTCCCGCCGCTGGTCTACAATTATGACCACATCAGGAACTTTGCGCATGTTCTTGATCCCACCCAGGTATTTTTGGAGTTTAGCTAGCTCTCGGCGCAGTACCGATGCTTCTTTTTTGGGTAGTAAATCCAGCGCTCCGCTTTCCTCACGACGTTCTAACTCTTTCAATCGTTCGGCGCGAGTTTTAATCGTCGTCCAGTTAGTCAGCATTCCACCTAACCATCGCTGGTTGACATAGCTAGCGCCACAACGCAAGGCTTCTTGAGCTACAATCCCCGCTGCTTGACGCTTCGTACCAACGAAGAGAAACTTTTTCCCTTGCTCGGCAGATTGTCTGACGTAATTGTAAGCTTCATCCATTAACTGAGCTGTCTGCACCAAGTCAATGATATGAACGCCATTACGAGCAGTGTAGATGTACTGAGACATTTTTGGATTCCACCTACGGGTTTGATGCCCAAAGTGAACCCCAGACTCCATCATTTGAGCCAATGAAACAACTGGCATATCTTCTTTAACTCCTGATTCGGGTTAATCCTCCACCCAGCTGCGTCTCCCAGGAAACACCCGAAAACGCTGGATGTGCGATTTGTAGACAACTTTTCTAGTATAATATGGTTTCAAACTAAAACGTTTCGGCACTTACGAAAAGTCTATACGGGTTTCTCTCCCGCAACAGAACGTCTTTACTCGATTCTAGGTTTCATCAAAGCGTACTCTTCGTAAACCCCTTGAACGTTGTACCAATTGAGGAAGATGCGGGCGACCTGTTCGGCTAATTGAGGCTTACCTTGGTTAATCAACCACCTTAAAACTGGGGCTAGGGTACGCTCGTTGAGTTGTCCGCCGAGGGAAAGAATCCCCCAGAGCAAGCGGTGTATCCAAGTCATTTGGATCATCATCCGCACTTCCCATGTTGGGTGCTTTTGGTAGAACAAAACTCCCATCCGACCGCGTTGAATTTCTTTGTCAATTAAATTAGGAATTTGCTCTAAATTAAAGGCTGGATGCCAGTGATAGCCGACTGCATCGGGGCATTTCACTAACTTTAACCCCAACTGTTTCAACCGCACGCCTAATTCCAAATCTTCCCAACCGTAGAGTTGAAAGCGCGTGTCGAACAACCCAGCTTTTTCTAGCCAATGGCGAGGAATAGCTACATTTCCCGTGGCAAAATAAGCCGCAGAAAAATCGGTAATTTTATAAGGCTCGGCTGTAGGCTTGTCAAAATTACATGTATTAATTACTCTGCCATAGGTGAAAATGCGATCGCTGCCATACATTTCGCGTCCCTGCTGCAACCCTTGAGCGTGCGCCTGCAAAAAATTCTCAGTCACGACCAAATCGCTATCGATGAACACGATCGTATCGCCCTTTGCCTGTTCTACTCCCAAATTGCGAGCCGCAGCTGGTCCCTGGTGGTCTTGTAGAAGCGATCGCACGTGGGGAAATTCATCTGCATTTGCCTCTAGCCATGCCAAAGTGCCATCTGTAGAGCCATCATCGACTAAAACTACCTCATAACCTTCTATAGCCACATCGTCAAGGTTTTGGCATTCTAGCGATCGCAAGCACTTCGCCAAAATTGGCAGGCGATTGTATGTAGGAATGACAACACTGAAAAACATCACTTTTTCCCCAACACCATTTTCTAGGGTAAAGCATTCGTTATTTGTCATTCGTCATTTGTCATTTGTCATTGGTGATTGACGGTAAACGCTGCGCTACACTACTCCTGCAAAGAAGCAAGCTACGTGAAGACAGTTGACAGTGAAGAAAGGGTGTAGGGTGTGGGGTGTAGGGTGTAGGGTGTAGGGGAGCCAGTGCGGTGCGGAGGGAACCTCCGTTGAAGCAACTGGCGCTATCAGGGTGTAGGGTTGAATTGTGACTTGTGACTTGTGACTTGTGACTTGTAATTGCTCCCTCAGCTCTCTTCCCCGACTCCCGACTCCCGACTCCCGACTCCCGCTTTACGTGCTTCCAGCCACAGAGGAACAAAAATGACAGCGAAAGCGATCGCTAGTGCTACGATGCCAAACTTAGCTGTGAGAGTAACTAATTCTTCTAGAGAAACAATTTTACCGACGAAGAAAGCCAGCGTCACCATGACTGATGCCCAAGCAGCAGCTCCCGCTAAGTTATAGATAAAGAATTTGGCGTAGGGCATTTGGGCAACACCAGCCAGTGGACCGGCAAAAATACGCAATAAAGCAATAAATCTGCCAAAAAATACGGCTTTGGTGGCGTTGTTACTAAACTGTTCTTTCATTTCTAGGAGTCGGTCTTCTGAAATGCGGAAAATTCGACCGACTTGCAACATGAATGACCAACCGAATTTTCTGCCAATTAAATAGCCGCAAGTTCCACCAATAGCAGCTCCCGCGATCGCATCACCTAAAACGAGCCAGTAATTTAACTCGTCACTACCTGCAAGAAACCCTCCTACTATGGTTACGGTTTCACCTGGGACGGGAATACCGAGGTTTTCTAATAAAATTCCGAGAAAAACTGCCCAATAGCCGTACTGGTGGGCAATTTCCTGAATTCTTTCCAACGATAAAAACTCTAGTGACATCCAGCCGCCTTTACAAAGTTTTACTTTTCTTCCATCTTGGCGCGAGCCTGGAAAATGTGTCAATCCAAGTTATGCTGCCGTTTATCCTCGCATCAGTTGAATATTACGAAAAACTACTGAAAATCAATAAATATTACATTGTTTGCTTTACGTAATCTTTATAAAAAACTCGATTTGTAATAAAGATTCGGTAAAAACTGTTGATTTTACTGAAACTTGAAGGTTTCCATGCTTAGATCGATTCATCTGAAGCAGCCGCTCGAATACTTTCCTAATTGTTTTGGTATTAAACCTACAATGTAGCGATTGAGGCAGCCGCGTCCGCTCGTGAATCTACTGAGATCGATTGAATTAACTCTATGAACTACAACAGAAACAGCAGTGATTTTACGGTTGGATATATGCACTAAAAATCGTTAGCCTAAAATAGGAATCAAGTTTACGTAAATAAAAGCGATTGATTCAGTCATTTTTTTATTTAAATATTTGTGAATTCATTAAACTTAAGGACAAATTTTTATAGGTTGAAACTTCCCATGATTCTTGAGTAACCAAATTTCAAATTCCCTTGAATGGACAAGCTTCAGACAATCGACAATTTGCGCCAGTTGATTCGGGCTTATATATAAATTCACAATAACTGGCTTGTCTAAATCCCTATTGTATGCACTGATAAATCGGCAATAATAATGATGAGTACACAAGAATTTCAACTAATTTTGCTCCAGCCACCAGAACGCCTAGACGAAAATGGTGGTAGTGCCTTAGAAACTCAATTGGCTAGGCTAATGCCTCAAAAGCAATCTCTCTGGGTGATCGATCTAGCCCAAGTTGATTTCATGGATAGTGCTGGCTTAGTTTCCTTGGTTAGTGGGTTGAAATCTGCAAGACAAATCGGTTGTCGTCTAGTCCTATGTAACGTGCAAGCTTCCGTAAGGCTAGTATTAGAACTAACACAACTTGATTCTGTATTTGAAATTTTTGATAGCTATGATGAAGTGCTAACAACTGTTAATTCACCTGCTCTAATACGTTAGTTGGCGATCGCCTGAAATTGAGAGTTTTGAAAAATGAAAAAGGGTGGGCATTGCCCACCCTACTTGTTGTAATTTTACAATAGCTTTATTCCACTGCTGCGGCTTCAGGGGTGGCTGTTGGTTCCTCTGACTTAAGCGTCAGGTAGCGAATGACTTCTTCGCTCAAGCGCATTGCCCTTTCCATTGGAGCTATAGCTGTCCCTGGCGCTTCATAGTTCATTTGAACGTAAACGCCTTCGCGCTGTCTGCCAATCTCGTAGGCAAGACGGCGCTTACCGCGCAGCTGAATTTGTAGGTTAGTAGCTCCCTGATCTTTGAGGAAGTTTTCATATTTAGCGATCGCCTGTTCGATCTGTTCCTCTCCCAGGTCGGGACGCAAAATGTACATTGTTTCGTAAGCTGATGGCATGGTACGCTCAATAATCTCCTTTTGGACAAAAAGGCTGCTCTCAGTTTTTTGACGAGCAGCAAGGATTCATCATTATATCAGTTGATGAGTGGTAATTGGTAATTGGTCGGCAGATGCTAGCAAATGACAATTAAGACTGCCCATCTTTTTGCTGAGCGTACATGACCCGCAGGACTAAAGCGGGGTCGATGTAATTGTTAGCGTATTTCAAACCCCAATGTAGGTGAGGTCCTGTGGTGCGTCCAGTCATACCGACACGACCGATTCTAGCTCCAGCGGGTATTGTTTGCCCTTCCCAAAGGACAATTCCGCCTTCGCGATCGATCATGTAGCGGTTTTTGCCTTGAGTACCGACCTGTCCTTGCATGTGACAGTAAATGTGATCCCAAGCTCCAGAACGAATAATAACGTGCGTACCGCAGGCATCGCGATCGGCAACCTTGACTATTGTGCCAGTCCACCAACTGCGGACGTAACTACCTTGAGGTGCTACTAAATCTAAACCACTGTGAAATTCTAAGCCCGAACCGCCAGTAGGAGAGCGACGGTAGCCGAAAGGCGAACTATAGTATTGGAAATTTTCGACCGGAAAGGATGCTTTGCGCCAAAGATTACCAGTGGCAATTTTGTTTTGCGCTACTTCCTCTGCTGTCACCTTTTTTTGATGCCATGCTAGTAGGGGTAAGCTGGCGAGACTGAGTGCAACCAGCAGCAAACTTTTTTTGGAAACAGTAAAACCCAGTCTTTGAAACCTCAGGAGTTGAAATTGCTTCATGCTTTGACTCCTAGTTCTGGGTAATGGTTTGACACCACAGGCATTAGCAGAATTCGAGCGATCGCAACTTGATTCATATAACTTAAATAAAATAGTGGCAACTGACTAGCGGAGAAGGAAAAATTCCGATATTACTGACTGATTAGTTTTAGTAGACTGTTGAGGTCGAACATGTGTTGCCTCCATCTGAGAATTTATATTTAAGTTCGCTATAGATTTAGGTTCGCTAACAATGTGAATAATCAGATTTTTCACAATTTGCTGAAAATCCTGCAAAAACTTAACACGATTTATCTTGCCATAGCAAGGGTAAATCTACGGAAGGACGCATCTACTCTGAGCTAGTTATCAGTAACCAGCATCCGGCAAGCTGTGCAGAACCACTCGCGAATGTGTAAATTTATCGTTAGAATTTTTAAATTAATGAATTAAATATCGATCGCCAGACGCTCTTACCTCATGCTGACAGAAATGTTGCCGTTTACTCTCAATTTAGATGCTACTGCGATCGCTGGAGCTAGTTTGTGGTCGCTGGCGTTATATTTAGCTTTTTCAGGCATAGGCGACTGGATAATACACCAGCTCCAACGCTGGTTTAATTTTGCCGAGCGATCGCTTTATATAAATCGAGCAGAATTTGAAAAAACCCGCATAGCGAGAGAATCTCAGAATGCTTTTTACGCTTCGTTATTCAGCATTGTGCCTTTTTTGATTTTTGGCAGTTTGTGTAATTACGGCATCGAACTGAGCTTAGGTCGGAGTTGGGCAATTAGTATGGGTATACTTGCCTGCGTTAGTTGCGGAGTCTACGAGTTAGGACGACGAGACGGTAGGGAACAGTGAACAGTGAACAGTGACCAGTTAGTTATTTTATCTCCTCTACTCCCTACTCCCTGCTCCCTACTCCCTTTATTTGCCAAGTTCTTCGTAAACAATTTGAGCAATTTTAGCAGCTGCTCCTGTTTGTCCGCGCACGCTGCGTAATTTGGAGCGCATTTCTTCTAGTTTTTCTGGATGCTGTAGATAGTCGAGTACGAGTCCTGCTACAGTTTGAGGCTGGAGTTTACCAACCAGTTCTGGCACAATTTCCGATTTTGCCCAGATGTTGGGCCACGATCGCAAGCCCAATCGCTGCAATACTAACCAGTTAATTGCTTTTGCCATACTCGTTCCTATTAAAGGTAAATTTACGAGTACCCCTGGGATACCATCCCAAGCCCGCATCGCGTCTAGTTGCTGAGTTGGTAACAAAACAATCATTGGCACGCCTAGAGAGCCTAGTTCGGCTGTATTTGCGCCTACGGTTGTCAAGCACAAACAACATTGAGACAACAGATCGTAAGCCGGCGATCGCGTCCACAATTCTACTACTAAGCCGCTAGCTGTTTTTAGTAGGGGTGAGGAGTGAGGAGTGAGGGGCGAGGAGTGAGGAGTGAGGGGTGAGGAGTGAGGAATCAGTTCGGCTGTGGAACCTTCTACTAAAGGAATAATTGGATTTTTTTCACGGTTGGCAAAGTCAGCCAAGGTTTGCACGTCTAAAGTAGGTGCGACGGGAATGACAAAGCGCGTTTGCGGTCGTTGTGTATGAATGTATTCGGCGATCGCCAGCATCAACGGTACTCCCTGTGACAGTTTCGCAGCTTTAGAGCCTGGTAATAAACCAATTAATTCAATTTTGGATTGGTCATGGATAATTGGTAATTGGTAATTGGCAATTGGTAATTGGCAATTGGTAGTTGGTAGTTGATAGTTATTCTCCCCTGCTCCTCCTGCTCCTCTGCTCCCCTGCTCTCCCCTCACTCCTCGCTCCTCACTCCTCACTCCTCCAGAGGCTTCTGCCATCAAATCCCCTACTACCGTAAACTTGTGGGTATGTTTTGATGGAGCGCTATCGATTAAGTTTGGTTTCATGACGGCAAAGCGATCGATCCAACTCTGCCAGCGCGTCTCCCACTCGGCATAAACTACAGTGCGATAGCTGAGGCGCTTGCCAATGATGACTGAAAATAATTGATCTCCACCTAAAAACACGACGACACCGCGACTTCTCCAATCCCAGTTTTCTGCGGTTTTGCCCCAGAGCAAAAATTGCCAAAAGTATTCTGCTGGTTGTACTCGATCGACTTCTGGATAAGATTGGGCGATCGCGGCTTCTTTGCCACTAGCATTCGGACAAGGAGAAAGCACTACCGAAATTCTGGCGCGATCGCGATCCTCTCCTAGTTTCTGGCGCAAAGCTTGCACGACGGGACGCACCCAGGTTGTGACTTCCCCAGGACCATTAGACAAAACTAAGATATCGATGTTATTTGTCATTTGTCATTGGTCATTTGTACCTTTTCATATTCTTGTTTTTAATTTTTTAGACTTTTATGACTATCATAAAACGAAGATTTAACAGCATAATTCTAAAATTTATTTATTAAAGTTTTGCAAAGATTAGTCCAAATCCTAATGATTAACGACTTCAGGTAAAATTAACAAACGTAACGAAAAGTTACGAAATTTTTATCAAATTGTGTCAGTTACAGCCTGAGTCTAACTTTTGGTAGGCACTTTCTGATAAAAAAAACTCATGTGCCGTGTATTTTCTACGCCGATCGCAGTTCGGTTTTTCAACTGTAACGCGACCAGTTCGCAATCTGTAGAGGTCGCCGAACTTACTGCGTAGAGGTACAAGTGGGACATTAGGAAAGTGTGTATCTGGTGTCCTACGTTCATTGCCAGAGATCCCTACAGACAGAGAACACGCATCAAAGGAGCCTTACCGAATGTTCACACACGTCAAGTCCACCATCCGACACATTACGCCCGACAACCTGGCAGAACGTGCTTTGATCAAGGTGGTCTATGTCGTGCTAGAGTCCCAGTATCAGAGTGCCTTATCGCAAGCGGTACGCCAAATTAACCAAAGCAATCCGAATTTGGCGATCGAAATTAGCGGCTATCTGATCGAAGAACTCCGAGACCCTGAAAACTACGAGGAGTTTAAGCGCGATATCCAAAGTGCCGACATCTTCATCGCCTCACTAATTTTTATTGAAGACTTGGCGCAAAAGGTGGTAGCTGCAGTAGAACCGCACCGATCGCAATTGGATGTGGCTGTTGTCTTCCCCTCAATGCCAGAGGTGATGCGCCTTAACAAGATGGGTAGCTTCTCGATGGCGCAGTTGGGACAATCCAAAAGCGCGATCGCCCAATTCATGCGCAAGCGAAAAGAAAAATCTGGGTCTTCTTTCCAAGATGGAATGCTAAAGCTACTCCAAACCTTGCCCAAGGTACTGAAGTATTTACCCATCGATAAAGCCCAAGATGCGCGTAACTTCATGCTGAGTTTTCAGTATTGGTTGGGCGGATCGCCGGAAAACCTGCAAAATTTCTTGCTGATGCTGGCGGATAAATACGTGTTGAATGGTGTAGAGAGGTTGCATGCAACCTCTCTACAATACCAGGAACCAGTAGTTTATCCCGACATGGGTATTTGGCATCCTTTGTCAACCACTATGTTTGAGGATATCAAGGAATACCTCAACTGGCACAACAGCCGCCTAGATATCTCTAGCGACTTAAAAGACCCGCTAGCGCCTTGCGTGGGACTCGTACTGCAACGCACCCACCTAGTCACGGGGGATGATGCCCATTACGTTGCAATCGTACAGGAACTTGAAGCAATGGGGGCGCGGGTGGTTCCTGTCTTTGCTGGTGGTTTGGACTTTTCCAAGCCTGTTGATGCTTATTTCTACGATCCGGTCAGCAAAAATCCGATTGTCGATACGGTGATTTCCCTCACCGGATTTGCTTTGGTAGGTGGACCCGCACGACAAGACCATCCCAAGGCAATTGAAGCACTGAAGCGGTTGAACCGTCCCTACATGGTTGCCTTACCTTTAGTGTTTCAGACAACGGAAGAGTGGCAAGATAGCGATCTAGGTTTGCACCCGATTCAGGTGGCGCTACAAATTGCCATTCCAGAATTGGATGGGGCGATCGAACCGATTATATTATCAGGTCGAGACGGTGCGACAGGAAAAGCGATCGCCCTGCAAGACCGCGTTGAAGCCGTCGCCCAACGTGCGATGAAGTGGGCTAACCTACGTCGCAAGCCAAAACTCGCAAAAAAAGTTGCCATTACCGTATTCAGCTTCCCACCCGATAAGGGTAACGTGGGGACAGCCGCCTACTTAGATGTATTCGGTTCCATTTACGAGGTGATGCAAGCCCTGCGAAATAACGGCTACGACGTGCAGGATTTGCCAGAGTCGCCCAAAGAGTTGATGGAACAGGTGATCCACGATGCCCAGGCGCAGTATAGCAGCCCCGAACTCAACGTTGCTTATAAAATGTCCGTACCGGAGTACGAAGCGCTTACTCCCTATTCGCAAAAATTAGAGGAAAACTGGGGTCCACCGCCAGGGCATCTCAACAGTGACGGGCAAAACCTTTTGGTATACGGCAAGCAATTCGGTAATGTTTTTATTGGCGTACAGCCGACATTTGGTTATGAAGGCGACCCGATGCGGTTGTTATTCTCCCGTTCTGCTAGCCCCCACCACGGTTTTGCGGCTTACTACACGTATTTAGAACAAATTTGGCAAGCCGACGCAGTGCTGCACTTCGGGACGCACGGTTCTTTAGAATTCATGCCAGGAAAACAAATGGGGATGTCGGGTGACTGCTACCCAGATAATCTGATTGGCATGATTCCCAATTTGTATTACTACGCGGCAAATAACCCCAGTGAAGCCACAATTGCCAAACGCCGCAGTTATGCCGAAACGATTTCTTACTTAACACCGCCAGCCGAAAATGCTGGATTGTATAAGGGTTTGAAGGAATTAAGCGAACTAATCGGTTCTTATCAAACTTTAAAAGATTCCGGTCGCGGTATCCCCATTGTCAACACCATCATGGATAAGTGCCGGATGGTGAATTTAGACCAAGATATTAACTTGCCAGAGCAAGATGCCAAAGATATGACTGCCGAGGAGCGGGATAATATTGTCGGCATGGTGTATCGCAAGTTGATGGAAATTGAGTCGCGGTTGTTGCCTTGCGGGTTGCATGTCATTGGGAAGCCGCCTTCAGCAGAGGAAGCGATCGCAACTTTGGTTAATATTGGTAATTTAGATCGGGCTGAAGAAGATATTCAGAGTTTACCTCGGATTATTGCCAATAGCGTCGGGCGGGATGTTGACGAAATTTATCAAAATAGCGATCGCGGTGTCTTGGAAGACGTGCAATTATTACAAGACATCACCCTGGCTACCCGCGCCGCCGTTAGTGCCTTAGTAAAGGCACAAACCGATGCAGAAGGCAGAGTTTCTCTGGTTTCTAAACTCAATTTCTTCAATATGGGTAAAAAGGAACCTTGGGTAGAAGCCTTGCATCAAGCAGGTTACGCCAAAGTCGATCCGAATGCCCTCAAACCCCTGTTTGAATATTTAGAATTCTGCTTGCAACAAGTTTGTGCGGATAACGAACTAGGGGCTTTGTTGCGGGGATTAGAAGGCGAGTACATTTTACCTGGACCTGGTGGCGACCCGATCCGCAACCCCGATGTATTGCCTACAGGGAAGAATATTCATGCCCTCGACCCGCAAGCAATTCCAACAATGGCAGCGGTGCGATCGGCGAAAATCGTCGTAGATCGCTTGTTAGACCGCAATAAGGCAGAAAATGGGGGAAACTTCCCTGAAACCATCGCCTGCGTCCTCTGGGGAACCGATAACATCAAAACTTACGGCGAATCCCTGGCACAAATTATGTGGATGGTCGGCGTGCGTCCGGTTCCCGATGCCTTGGGACGGGTGAACAAGTTGGAGTTGATTCCCTTAGAAGAGTTGGGACGACCTAGAATTGATGTTGTCATCAACTGTTCCGGTGTTTTCCGCGACTTGTTCATC
Organism: Chroococcidiopsis sp. SAG 2025; assembly: GCF_032860985.1. Classification (GTDB taxonomy): domain Bacteria; phylum Cyanobacteriota; class Cyanobacteriia; order Cyanobacteriales; family Chroococcidiopsidaceae; genus Chroococcidiopsis. The sequence goes on along the minus strand of NZ_JAOCNC010000001.1, from coordinate 1,492,173 downwards.
AACCAAATGAACCTGCTAGATCAAGCGGTGAAAATGGCGGCGGAAGCAGACGAACCTGTAGAAATGAATTTTGTCCGCAAACATGCTTTGAAGCAAGCTGAGGACATGGGAATTAACTTGCGTCAAGCTGCAACCCGCGTATTTTCCAATGCTTCCGGTTCCTATTCATCCAATATTAATTTGGCAGTAGAAAACAGCACTTGGGACAGCGAAGCTGAGTTACAGGAAATGTATCTCAAGCGCAAATCCTTTGCTTTTAGTGCTGACAATCCTGGGACGATGGAACAGTCGCGGCAGATTTTTGAAACTACGCTCAAAACTGCTGAGGTGACATTCCAAAATCTCGATTCGTCCGAGATTAGTTTGACGGACGTATCGCACTACTACGACTCAGATCCAACGAAAGTTGTAGCAAGTCTGCGGAATGATGGTAAGATGCCTGCTTCCTACATGGCAGATACAACTACAGCTAACGCTCAAGTCCGTACTTTATCAGAAACCGTGCGTTTAGATTCCCGTACCAAGTTGTTAAATCCCAAGTGGTATGAAGGAATGTTGTCTCACGGTTATGAAGGCGTGCGGGAACTTTCCAAGCGGTTAGTTAATACAATGGGTTGGAGTGCAACTGCTGGTGCTGTCGATAATTGGATCTACGAAGATGCTAACGACACCTTCATTAAAGATGAAGCCATGCGTCAGCGGTTGTTGAATTTAAATCCGCATTCCTTCCGCAAGATGGTTTCTACTTTATTAGAAGCAAATGGACGCGGTTATTGGGATACTGATGAGAACAATTTGGATCTGCTGCGTGAATTGTATCAGGAGGTCGAAGACCGGATTGAAGGCATAGAATAGTTTTAGTAGGGCAGGTCTTACCTGCCCAAACCCTAATATAAAATCTTCCTATGAATGCCTTAACGCTCAATCTGAATCCTGTAATTAAGTTGACAGACGAGCAATTTTTTCAGCTATGTCAAGCAAACGAAAATTTGAGATTTGAGCGCAACGCGACTGGAGAACTGATCGTAATGACACCTGTAGGGGGAGAAAGCAGCAACCGTAATGGCAGAATAAACCAGCAGTTATTTAATTGGGCTGACACAGATGGAACTGGGATAGCTTTTGATTCCTCTGGTGGATTCAAGTTACCCAATGATGCAGATCGTTCTCCCGATGCTGCATGGATAAAATTAGAGCGTTGGAATGCACTAACCCAACAGCAAAAAGAAAAATTTCCTCCTATTTGTCCTGATTTTGTTATTGAGTTACTTTCGCCAAGTGATAGCTTAAAAGTAGCTCAAGATAAAATGAAAGAATACCGAGACAATGGCGTTTGTTTAGGTTGGTTAATCAATCGTAAGTCTCGGCAAGTAGAGATTTATCGACAAAATAGAGAAGTTGAAGTATTAGAAAATCCTGCTACTTTGTCAGGGGAAAATGTTTTACCTAATTTTATTCTAAATCTAGAGTTTATATGGTGATAGTGACAGCAAATAATTTGATGATTCTACTTTGATTTTAATGCAGTTGCCAAATTTAAATTCAGAAGCTTTTATTCGTCATCCATATAGTCAAGAACCTCGTGTCACTTCGCGTTTTTATCAGAAAACCAACCAAGGAAGATTGTCAAGAATTGGTATCTCTTCACCGAAGAAGCGAGAAGTTCCATTTCCCCTGGGCTTTTCCTCCACTTAATGAGCAGGAGTGTAAAAACTATATCAATTGTTGCCAAAATGAGGATTTTGAAGGTTTACTGATTTGCCATTTAACCGACCATAAAATTATTGGAGTAGCAAATTTCAGTCAAATCTTCTATAGAGCGTTTCAAAATGTTTATCTTGGTTATTACATTGATGTAGATTTTGCAGGTCAGGGATTGATGTCAGAGGGTGTGCGATTAGCAATTAATTACGCTTTTGATACACTTAATTTACATCGAGTTGAAACCAATATCCAGCCTGAAAACAGAGCATCAATTAATTTGGTAAAGCGACTAGATTTCACGAAAGAGGGCTTTTCTCGACGATACCTAAAAATCAACGGAGAATGGCGTGACCATGAACGTTGGGCTTTAACGGTTGAAGATTGGGTAAAGAGTTAGGAGGTCAATGTAGAAATTATTATGCAAGAGTGGCTCGAGACTGCGAAGGAATGAGAACGTGATATTTCTGAACCAGAACAGCAATTGAAATCAGCCCAATTTTTGTAGAAATATCGCTACATTCTCCCAGCACTCAATCTAACTGCCAAATCTTAATCGTCATATCCCGACTGCAACTAGCGAGTACGTTCCCTTGTGGATTGAAAGCAACCCCATTCACCCAGTCAGAATGTCCCTGAAGCGAACATAACTGTTTTCCCGTACTGGGATACCACAACTTAATCGTATTATCTCCCCTGCTAGCTAAAGTCTGCCCGTCGGGACTAAATACCACAAATCCTACATAGCTGTGATGCCACGTCACAGCAGAAAAAGGTTTAGCCGTACCCAATCGCCATAATTTAATTGTCTTGTCATAACTAGCACTGGTTAAAAACTGCCCGTCAGGACTGTAGGAAATTGAATTGACCCAACTCGAATGTCCTTTAAGGACGTGCAGCAGTTGTTCCATGCCTAAATGCCAAATTTCAATGGTTTTATTACAGCTACCAATCGCTAAAGTTTGCCCGTCAGGACTGAAAGCAACAGAATATGCTGAGTTTGCTTGACCGACACGGGTATCTAATCTTTGTCCTGTAGTTAAATCCCAAAACTGGATCGTCTTATTTTTACCATTACTAGCCAGCTTTGTCCCATCAGGCGCGATCGCAATCGACCAAACTGGATCGGCATGTCCGATTAATGTATGCAGTAATTCTCCCGTATCTAGCCGCCAAATCTTAATCGTACGATCGTCGCTACCGCTAATTAACCATTTGCCATCGGGACTGATAGCAATAGATCGTACCCATGCTGTATGTCCGATCAGAGTCTTTAATAATTTTCCTGTTGCTAAATCCCAAATTTTAATTGTTGTATCCGCACTAGCACTAACTAAAGTTTGCCCACCTGGACTAATCGCCACGGCAAATACCCAGTTCGTATGTCCGATGAGAGTGTTGACGCATTTCCAGCGAGTGTGAGGCGATAGCTTAGGTGTTTTGGGTTTTGGTTCCAGTTCTAGAGCAATTTTAAAATCAGAGTCTGCCCGATGTTTGTATCCCAATCGAGAACAAGCGAGTCCGCGATATTTGTAAGCAGCTGCGAAGTTAGGTTGGAGGCGAATCGCTTGCGTAAAATCCTCGATCGCCACGATATATCTACCTCGTCTCGCGTTCTCCATTCCTCGCTTAAAATAAGTCTCAGCGCAAGATTTGTAGGTTGAGTAAGTCCCTGTAACCGTAGCTACTCTACTCGCGTGTGGCTGTTGCCATTTGAGTTGCTGGTACGCCTCGTTAATTTTTTTGATTTCTTCTTCGGCTTGCTGCTTTAATTGGGAGCGATCGGGAAATAAATCGGGATGCCAAGTTTTCGCCAAGGTACGATAGGCGTGCTTTACCTCAGCAGCAGTTGCACCAGGTTTTAGTCCTAGTATTTGGTAATAGGTTTCGACTTGACTCATCTCAATGGCGATAACTTTCTTGCATCAATAGCATGAGGCGATCGCTCATACTGGAATAGGACTTACAAATCCGGTCATGGTTAGTATTCCCAAAAATTTTTCTTTCTCAACACAAACTCCCTCAACACAAACTCCTCATAGTGGTTATCACTGGGATGGTAGCGATCGCCGTTTTTTTGAAGGCTGGTATTACCGCGTCACGTTACCTGCTGGCGACACTTTTGCTTTCATGTACTCCATCGAAGATCCTATCGGTGGTAAAACCCATAGTGGAGGCGCAGCCCAGATTCTCGGTCCCGACGATAAATATTTATGGCGGACTTATCCTGATGTCAAGCGCTTTTGGGCGAGTCCGACTCAACTCGCTTTAGGACATTGGGGACAAACAGACTTAGAGACTCAAGCAAATTGGCTTTCTCCTGACGAATTCGATCGCCACATCCAACAGGGTTATCAGGCGACTGCGACCTGGAACCAAGGTATCATCCGAGATCCCGCCAATAATGGTTATTGCCGCTGGCAGTACGAGATCCAACCGATTTATGGATGGGGCGATCGCGGTAGAATACAGCAATCTACGGCTGGTTGGCTGTCTTCGTTACAAATCTTTGAACCTGGCTGGCAAATCTTGATGGCGCACGGTTTAGCTACGGGTTGGATCGATTGGTACGGTAAGCGCTACGAGTTTACCAATGCCCCAGCCTATAGCGAAAAGAATTGGGGCGGTGCTTTTCCTCAAAGATGGTTTTGGCTGAATTGCAATAGTTTTGACGACGAACCCGACTTAGCTTTAACTGCTGGCGGTGGTAGACGTGGGGTGTTGTGGTGGATGGAATCTGTAGCAATGGTAGGCTTGCATTATCGGGGTAAATTTTACGAATTCGTCCCTTGGAACTCCGAGGTAACGTGGAACATCCAGCCCTGGGGTTGCTGGCAAATGCAGGCGAGAAATGCTGACTACGAAGTTATTTTAACGGGGACGACAGATTTATCTGGCACTCCCCTACGTGCGCCCACCCAGAATGGGCTAGTTTTCTGCTGTAAGGATACGATGCGCGGGCAAGTGAGTTTACAACTCTATTCTTGTCGTGGTGGCAAGAAATCGATCCTGGAGGCTACAAGTTCAGTCTGTGGCTTAGAAATCGGTGGCAACCCGTGGGATAGTGCGTGGCAGAAATGAGGAGTGAGGAGTGAGGAGTGAGGAGTGAGGAGTGAGGGAGAGAAGAGAGCTGAGGGAGCGATCGCTCCCGATCGGGAGCTGAGGGGAGAAGAGAGCTGAGGGAGCGATCGGGAGCTGAGGGAGAAAAATTACTGCTGGCTCCTGACTCCTGACTCCTGACTCCTGTGTTTTGACTTTTGACTTTTGACTTTTGATGCTATGATCGCAAAGGATTGGGGCTGTAGCTCAGTTGGATAGAGCGAGCGCCTCCTAAGCGCTAGGTCGCGCGTTCGAGACGCGCCAGTCCCGTCAAAATTCAAGCCTTACAGCTATGTCAGCAGGGAAAGCTGTTTGCCTGAATGACAAACGCTCGACGCTTGTAATCGCGAATTGTTCAAAGTGCCATAATTCACAAAACTAGCTAATATAAGTATTTTCATACCTAGCAATAGATGTAGGATTGAGCAGGAAGAAAGCAGCTTTTTCCTGCGTTACTTCAGATAAATGAATTTGTGCCAAAGTAACTAATCCTTCCGTGACAAAAGAATCTCTAACTACAGCATTTTCTCCACCATTAAAGGAAGTTTCATAAAAAACTTCTTTAATTCCAGCTGAAATAATTAACTTTAAACAAGATAGACAAGGTTCTAAAGTCACATAAATACTCGCCCCATCAGTAGATGTACCATGTTTGGCAGCCTGGGCGATCGCGTTTGCCTCTGCGTGTACAGCCCGTGATGGTAGGCTCTTACTAGCGTCACAACTGCTCAACCCCGGATAGCAGTATCCTTGAGCAGTACAATGAGCCGAACCAGACGGCGAACCGTTATAACCTGTTGCTACAACCTGCTTGTTTTTAACAATTACAGCGCCAACTGGAAAAGCAAGGCAAGTTGAACGAGTAGCTGCTAGTTTAGCCAACATTAAAAAGTACTCATTCCATGTTGGTCTTTGGTCATCGCTAGCTGTCATTTTCCGTCCTGGTTATATAACTTTCCTGTTTTCAAACACTCAGATGCCTTTTGCAACTCCATTCCTAAATATCCAGCATGATCTGGACGAATAGAAGGAGAAGCAGCACAAATTTCTCTTAATAGCTTTAAGGGATTTTTCCCAGAATAGCAAGCAACAACCTCACCGTTACCAGGTGTTGTTTGGGTAACAACTATCTCACCATCTGTAACTTCAATTAGGAAGTTTCCACATGGATCGTTATAGTCTAATTGTTTAGCAATTACTGCGTACTGCTGCTTAATCAGTTGGTCTACATTTTCCCAAGTATCGTCATATATGTGGGCTGATTGGCTAATTGTAATCAGCGGTCCCATGCGTAAATCGTAACTAGAACGAGCGGCAATTTCATCTCGAATATGCTGTTGTAACGCCCTCAATCCCATAGCGTTTGCAGCCCATGCCGAAAACATATCGTTACTGCGTAACGTCGCTGTTAATGATATTTCTTGCTCGACAACTCTCACCCAAATATGATTTAAACACGGGCTACCACCTTTTTCATGGTCTTTCACATCCCACAGTGTCATGACGGCACTAGCAGCATCGATCTCTCCGATCAGCTTTTGAATCACCTGCTCGACTTGATCCCGACCAAAATGCGATCGCAATCTTTGACCGTAAGTATATTTCACCCCTTCTCTATAGGGCTGGTCGTCTAAAATCTGCGAGAGATATTCTTGAATGAAAGCGCGATCGCATGGTAAATAATTTGGTTCGGGAAAATAGAAATCCTCTGGTTCGTCAGTGACAATTGCCATCAGATCAATCAATTCCTGCCATTGCCCATCGTAGCCAGTAGGTCGAATTGTTCCTGTCGTTTTGATTCGGTGAATAATTTTCACCCAAGTTTCAGCAATTGTTTTTCCTTCAATTCGATGTCCGTAACGATTTCCAGGTAAAACTGTAGGAACTACACTCCCTATAGGAAATTCTAAAGGCACACCCCAAGGCTGTATTTCTTGTTGTTGAGTCACAGCAACAAAATTGCGCGTCTGCTCAACTGCTTCAGTAATCGAAAACACTTCCTTAACTACAAGATTTTGCCGCAACTGTTCCAATGCAAAAGCATCGACTTCCATATCGATATACCCAGAAATGGAGGAACGAATTATCCAGCAGGGCTTTCCCGTATCGCTTGACCCTGCTGCAAAGCCATGCTCGAAAAAATCTAACAAGCACTTCGTACCCCCTGAGTTTCTATCTTCTTTAGTAGCGTTGAGAACGACTAAGAAACGAACGTGAGGATTGGCGAGTAAATTGCGGATCAGCAAGTTAATTCCCCGCGTTGGCGAGTATAACTGTCCGATGACTGCATATTCGCTCTGTTGCAAATGCTTAGCGATCGCCTGTTTGACAGTCCAACCAGTCACTACTGCAACTTGTCCAGTGCCATATAATAGCTGGTTTGGTTTATGCGAGGGTTTGTAATGGTACTGTTTTGTAGAATCGGTGACTGTCACAGGCTTACATCACAAAAGTAACTCTTGTAGAATACCTAAACCTGAAACAAAATTGCCAGTTACTCGCATCTTTTAACATTCGTCATGGGCGATCGCTACCAATTCGTTCTGTGTAGCAAAATAACCCACATCCATATCTACACGATTAGCTGGCACAACTTCGCAAATAAAGCTGCTGGGTAACAAAAAACCTCGACTCAAGAGCCGAGGTGCAAGAGGAGGAATTAAATGCCGATGGGAGCTACTGTTATCGAACTTAAATCTTGAAATTAAAAAACTTAGCTAGCAACTAGAGCAACTAATACTATAGCCATGACAAATACACCAGCGATCGCGCCTTGAAAAGCATAGCGACTCTGTTGTTCTGGGGATGGATACTCGGAATAGTACATTTGTGGCTCGGTAGCGTAGTTATTCAGAATGCCTTCTTCGTTGGTAGTCGTGTACATAGTGTTTACTTCCTATTTATTAACTCTTGTAAACTAATGTAACAAAAATGTTACGAAAAAGCAAGATGACTTGACAAATAAAAAATAAATAGTAAGAAGAAGTATTACTTATCTATCAGCGAACCAGCAGTTACAACAGACAGGAAAATTGTTGTAATGTATTGACTAACTCAGTTTCGGCAGACAAGAGCTGCTAATGTATGGTATATATCTACTGTAATCCCACCGATAAACTGGAAATTAAAGGGATAAGTTATTGTCGAATGCTGACAACTGATTCCTAAGCCTCCAGCCCCTAGCCCCTACCTCAATCAAAATGGGTATTGTTGTAGAAAACGTCACGAAACAGTTTGGCAGTTTTACCGCTGTCGAAAACGTCAGTTTAGAGATTGAAAGTGGTTCATTAGTCGCTTTGTTAGGTCCGTCAGGATCGGGGAAGTCTACGCTTTTACGTCTGATTGCGGGGTTGGAGATGCCGGATAGCGGTAAAATCTTGCTGACGGGTAAAGATGCGACCAATCAAAGCGTACAGGATCGGAATATTGGGTTTGTATTTCAGCACTACGCTTTGTTCAAACATATGACGGTACGCCAAAACGTCGCCTTTGGGATGGAAATTCGCAAAGCCACCAAAGGGAAAGTTAAAGGGCGGGTAGAAGAATTATTAGAGTTAGTGCAATTAAAAGGATTGGGCGATCGCTATCCTTCGCAGCTTTCAGGCGGACAGAGACAAAGAGTTGCCTTGGCGCGGGCGCTAGCGGTAGAACCAAAAGTTTTGTTACTAGACGAACCCTTCGGGGCGCTAGATGCCAAAGTGCGGAAAGATTTACGCGCCTGGTTGCGCCGCCTCCACGATGAAGTCCACGTTACGACAGTATTTGTCACCCACGACCAAGAAGAGGCGATGGAAGTTGCTGATGAAATTGTCGTGATGAATAAAGGTAAAGTCGAACAGGTAGGAACACCAGCCCAAATTTACGACCATCCCGCCACTGCATTCGTAATGAGTTTCATTGGTCCAGTGAACGTGTTACCGAGTACGGCGAAAATATTTCAGGGTAACGGGTTTGATTCTGCCCACCCGGAAATCTTCCTGCGTCCTCAGGATGTGGCGATCGAGACAGAACCCAACGGTACGAGTGTCCCCGCGAGAGTCAGTCGGATTATTCATCTCGGCTGGGAAATTCAGGCAGAGTTAACTTTAGATGACGGACAAGTGGTGATGGCGCATCTCACCCGCGATCGCTTCGACCAACTGCAACTCGAACCGCAGCAAAAGGTTTATGTCAAACCCAGAGAAGCGAAATCTTTTCCGTTATACTATTCGATTTAATGTCATTGGTCATTTGTAAGTGGCTAGTATCTAGTGGCTAGTGGCTAGACTTTTTTCTAGTCACCAGCCACTAGCCACCAGTCACTCTCTACTGGCTAAATCGGAAAGAAACAATATGAACTGGTTTGGTTTATCGCGCAGGCAATTTTGGTCGTGGGGAAAGTTTTTGAGTCTGCTGAGTTTATGCTGCTTGCTGATTGTTAGTTGTAATACTTCTCGTCCGCCAGCACAAACAACAACGCCTGCTACTGGCGCTGGTGGGGGTAACAGTCGCATTACTGTGGGGACGACTCTACGACCGAGAACTATCGATCCCGCAGATAATTACGAGTTGGCAGGCACTAATATTACTACTAGTTTGTGCGATCGCCTCTACACGTACAAATTAGGTACGGGAGAATTAGAATCCCAACTAGCTACAGCTTTACCTAAAGTCAGTCAAGATGGGTTAACTTATACAATTCCCATACGTCAAGGAGTTGTTTTTCACGACGGAACGCCATTCAACGCCGAGGCGATGGCATTTTCCCTAAATCGGTTTATCAAAAATGGCGGGAAACCAAGCGCGCTGTTGTCAGATGTGGTGAGTTCTGTAGCGACAACAGGAAATGAGGAAATAACAATTAAATTAAAAAACTCTTTTGCGGCATTCCCATCAGTCTTAGCTTTTCCTGGGATGTGTGCCGTCTCTCCCAAAGCCTATCAAATTGGTAGCGGTAAATTTTCGCCTACGAAATTTGTTGGCACGGGACCGTATCAGTTAAGGCAGTTTACACCGAATTTAGTACGGATGGATGCATTTGATAAATATTGGGGCGCAAAACCGACAAATCAAGGGATTGACTTTCAAATTCTCTCGAATGCGGCGAATTTATACAATTCTTTTCGTACTGGTGCGGTAGATATTGCCTATCAAACCTTCGATCCGCAACAGGTAGAGAGTTTAAAACAGCAAGCAACATCAAAAGGATGGCAGGCAATTGAAGAAAAAAGCAATACTGTCACCCACATGATTTTGAATGTCAAGCAAAAGCCTTTAGACCAGTTGGAAGTCAGACAGGCGATCGCGTCTATGATAGATCGTCCCCTACTGATACAACGAGTTTATCAAAATCAGGCACAACCACTTTACAGTATGTTGCCCGATACTTTCGACAGTTACAAACCCGTGTTTCAATCGGCTTATGGTGACGGGAATGTGGAGAAGGCAAAAGCACTATTAGCCAAAGCCGGATACACCAAAGAGAACCCATTAAAATTACAAGTCGTTTATCCTGGTTATTCCCTAATTCGGGAACAAATAGCTGGTACTCTGAGGGGATACGCAGCGCAGAAACTCGAAGGAATCATTCAAATTCTGCCCCAACCAGAAGAATCAGCTACCTTTTTCGCCAACCAAGCCAAAGGAGCATATCAGGCAATTTTACAAGATTGGTATCCCGACTTTGGCGATCCTGATAACTATATTCAACCATTTTTAAGTTGTCCTAAAGGCGATGCTAGCGGTTGCGAGAACGGTGCTAGTCAAAGCCAAGGTTCGTTCTACTACAGCGATCGCATGAACAAGTTAATTGCCCAACAGCGCCAAGCACAAGATCCGCAAGCGCGGGCAAAAATCTTTGGCGAAATTCAAGATGCGATCGCCCAAGACGTGCCAATTATTCCTCTAGTTCAAAATAAAGACTACGTTTTTGCCCAAAAAGGACTTCAAGGCATACAAATTGACCCGATTTTGAAACTTCCCTTGTGGCAGATGAAGAAAGGCTGAAAAAGTCAAAAGTCAAAAGTTAAAAGTCAAAAGTAGGGGCGGGTTTACCTAGAATATAGGTCGAAATCGGAGTCGATTGGTAAACCCGCCGCCCATACAGTATATTAGTTTAACTACAGGCTAGCGATCGCGCCAAAGACAAGACAACCAAAGGCGATACGTAGGAGAAACGGTAGCTTGATAATACTTGCAACTACAACAACTATACTTGCAGCGATCGCCCCCCAAATTTCTACACTTGACTGTCCCAAATCAGCCACGCTACTAGTAGCCATCACCAAAATTACCGCAAAACCAATTTTATCTAACCAATTCGCTTGCAGCCGTGTCCTTACCCAAATACCGACACTTCGCATCAAGAAAGTACCCAAACCAGCCAATAAAATAATCCACCAAACATGCATCTAAACTTCACCCTTTCTTAGCGTTCTTAACTTTGCGTCTTTGCGTCTTTGCGTGACATAAAAAAGACCTTTTGCAACTACTGATAAATTTTGGGCAACAACGCAGCCAAGCAAGTAACCCCGAAAATCGACAATAAAAAACCCAAAGTTCCCCAACCTTGAGTTACCAGTACCAAACCAACACCGATCGCCACTACCAACCACTCTCGGCTGAGGCGATCGCCAATACTATCAACTAGAAGACAGATAAACAAACTCGGCAAAGCGAAACTCAACCACTGTACGGGTAACTTTGCCCCGATTTGACATCCCAACCAAGTTCCAGAAATCCAACTCAACCAACATAGAATATGGATGCCGAAATAGTAGAAATGCGATCGCGGTTTGCTAGTAATATCTACAGCAAAAGCCTCATCTGTAAGCCCGTGAGCCAGAAATAACCGTTGTCCCAGCCCAAAACTGTTGAAAACCCGGTTACTAGCCAGACTCATCGGAATATGTCGCAAATTAATCAACAGCATCGTCAGCACGATACTTCCCCAGAATAAATCTTGCTTTATTCCTTCCAAAGCGGCAAATTGGGCAGCACCAGCATAAACCCAAACAGACATCGTAACCGCGGCTGATGTGGATACACCTACCCCAGTTGCCAGCGCCCCAAAACTCATTGCCACGGGGAAATAGCCAACTCCCACCCCCAAGGCGCGATGAATGCCTTTCAAAAACTCATGCATTGACCTTTCTCGAATCCGCTACAGCATTAGTTTAGTTAGTGGGGGCAAATTCAGTCTTGAACGATCTTGCTCTAGATTTATTTAGTAACAGCGTGTTTCAGTGGTGGCAAATACCTTGAAACGAAGCACGAGATTTTCGCCTGCCTGCTCTCATGCAGTATTAGCCTACTGGTTGACACATTAACATAGAATCAAATATCGTATCCTGTCGTGAGAACTTGAAATGGATGCTTTAGTCCGAGAACTCGACATAAAACTGCGCCAATGGCAACCTGATATCGCTCATCAGGTGAGACAATACCTGGTGGAGATTATTGAACTGGCAGACCAAGACGCTTTAGATATTCTTCGTTCTAGAGCAGTTGAACAAGAAGTGTTGGATTTGATTGATGAACCTAAAACCAGGTGAGATGTGGCTGGCTGATTTAGGACTTGCAGCCAAGACGCGCCCTGTCATCATTGTGTCTCGCTACGATCCTACCCCCTTTGAACTCTCGTTTGCCACAATCTATAGGTGAAATACCGCTGGCTATAGCTTTAATACAGAAACGGAACTAATTTCCAAGTTTTGTCTGCATATATCTTGTATTCTTCTCCAAAACTTGCTTCTAGCATCTTCTCTTCTACACCAATTCGGTAAGCTCGTGACGTAATTCCGATAACTACAATAGCTATCAACACAACCCAATTCGTAACAGCTAATCCCGCGCCTATCTCCATCAGTAATGTTCCAAGATATCCAGGATGGCGAATAACGTTGTACGGAGCTTGATTTACAATTTTCTGCCCTTCGATAATCTGTAATGTCCTTGTATAAAACTCACCCAGCGTTTTAGCAGCACTACGGTTCAGTTAAGGCTCAAAGTGTTGTAAATTAAGCATTGTTCCCAAGAATGGAAAGTGAGTGTAGTGCATCTGAAGGATTTCTCATTGTTGTCTCCTACGATACAAAGTAGTGATGTGTTCAAAGCGATAGAGGCAGCCATCCCATCCACGGAGATCGAGCAAGCGATCGCTAAAACTAAAGTTTGTGAACAACGTAAACGCTCGTTACCAGCACAATTGGTAATTTGTTTGGTAATTGCGATGAGTCTGTGGTCACGAGATTCGATGAGAGATGTGCTGAAAAACTTAATTGATGGGCTGAGCGAAGCATGGGTGAAAGTGGGGAAATACTGGCGAGTTTTTTGTAAATCAGCAATAACGCAAGCCCGACAACGATTAAGTCCAAGGGTGATGAGTCAATTGTTCCATCAACTGGTGCGACCAATGGCTAGCACCGATACCAAAGGAGCATTTCTCAATGGATTGCGAATTGTGGTAATTGATCGGACTTGCTTCGATCTGCCAGACAGCGATGAAAATGCGAGAGTTTTTGGTCGTCCGAGCAGCCGTCCTGGCACACAAGCCGCATTTCCCAAACTGCGATTAGTCATTTTGGTAGAAGCAGGAACACATTTAATCTTTGATGCATTGATGTGTCCATATCGAATAGGAGAACGAGTGCGGGCATTAAGATTATTACGCTCCGTGAGTTCAGGGATGTTGTTGATGTGGGACAGAGGGTTACATTCTTATGCAATGGTGCAAGCAACTGTCACAACTGGTAGCGATTATTTAGGAAGAATTCCCGCAAATGTCAAGTTTTTGTGCGAAGAACCACTGGCGGATGGTTCTTATCTGAGTTGGATTTATCCACCTGCTAAATTCCGCTCAAAAGCTTGCCAGCCCATACAAGTCCGAGTGATTGAATACACAATTGGTAATACCGACAACCCAGAGGAACAACTAAGATATCGCTTAATTACCAGCTTATTGGAATTGGAGAAATTTCCGGCTCAACTACTGGCGATTGAATATCATCAACGCTGGGAAGTAGAAAATACTATTGATGAACTCAAAGTACATTTATCAGGACGAAAAACTCATATTCGCTCTCAAAAACCGCGTGAAGTTGTGCAGGAAGTTTACGGGTGGTTGTTAGGACACTGGGCTGTGCGGTTATTGATGTTTCAAGCTGCAAAGAGCGCGGGTATCACTCCTTTGCGTCTGAGTTTCACTGGGACATTGCGAGTTATTCGTCGTGCTATCCCGAAATTTCAACGCTTGCAATCACAAGAACTCCCCTTTTTTTAAGTTGGTTAACTGTAGAGATTTTAGACACTCTGTTACCTGAACGAGTTTCTCGTACCAATCCCAGAGTTGTAAAAAAACCTGTATCCAAGTTTCGCTCAAAAAAGCCAAGACATCGAGCCACCCCCTCCCGAACCAATCCTCCTATTTTCTTTATCCTCAGCACAGCGTAGCCTTAAATGAACCGTATTGGTTTTAGCAGCCCAATATCGCATTGCTAATCCACCAAGCATCAGTGTTAATCCCAGCCAGCCAACATTTGCATGGCTCCAGTATCCGACTTCATAACTATTTAAGATAGGCGCAGCAATGACAAGCAAAATACTAATCATGCCACTGCTCCACAGCAGTTGAGAACTGCCTGCATCAGCTAGTCCTGGTTTGAGCTTGAGTGCCTGTTTACCTTTTCTCAACGAACGCTCCATCACAAAGTAGCAAGCAATCAAGAGGTATGCCAAGACAGTTGTAATTGTCATACTGACTTTTCTAAATACAGAAATAAATCATCTAGAACTACTATATTTCCCTGGCGCAACTCCGACAAAACGCTTAAATTGTCTAGTTAAATAACTTCGATCGCAAAACCCTATTTATTCCGCCACCTGCGCGATTCTCCTTCCTAGCAACCGATAGTATACGATCTTGCTAGCTATAAACAGTTCTCTACATGATGAATGCGATCGTCGAAGCCGTTCACAAGAGCGCATCTCACACTCTGAAAAAGTACGAGCAAACCAGCATTCGGCTACTAGTAGTGGGTCATTTGGTATGAGTGTTGCCATTATTTTTGGCAATAGTTGTCCGCCGAAGAGGACGATGCGTACAGGCACCAGAACCACCAAGAGAGTGAAATCTTTGACGCGCTCTGTCTCGACGTTGCGCTCGTAATCCTGCCCAGACAAACGGCGTTGGTTGTTGGTTCCATCCAAAAGCAGTTGCTTCCAACCACTCAATAATTTGATAGGCTGTTTGCGGATGATGCCCCTCTAGAGCTCGGCGTTTGAGAATTCGTTGAATCGACTCAGCCATATTCAGCCAGCTACCGCCAAGAGGTGTGTAGAGCGGCATGATGCCATGAGCACACAGCCACAATACCAACTGGGGAGTTTTATGTCCGACCAAGTTATCCATCACTAGCAACATTCGCAGTGGCGGTAAGTCGTGTGGGAGTGTAAAGCGTACTTTCAACCCCTGCTGCCAACTTTTCCATAACCGTTGATTTTCTTCAGGCTTGAGTAATCGAGCTGGAGTTGGCAGTGATTGTACAACACTAGCTAATTCTTGCTTGAGCCATTCGTGCAACACAGCATTGGTACAACTGGTAACACCCTTAACTCGTACTTGCCCAGTAGCGGGATGGAATAGCGTTAACAGCTTGGCTGTGCCATTACGGATATATTCATGTTCTTGCCGTGTCGGTTTACCTACTGGCTGCCAATTGCTACCAGGGTAAGGAGCAGTGCCAAATGGTCCCGCCTCGTCTTCGCACCACACACTCAAGCCTAGCTTCTGTCCCTGAGTGTAAGCGCGTTCTATCAGTTTTTTTTTGCCACGGTATCTGGGTCAGTTACTACTACTAGCTTGCCTTTGCGTATGCGCTTCACCTGTCCAGTTTTTAACCAACTGCGGCTCTTTTGCCAGCTATAGCCCGCCTCTTTGAGTACCTGCCAAATTGTATAAGTACTGATTTGGGTTAAGCCATCAGGAGCCTGACGCAAAGCCCGTTGAAGTGTAGCTACTGACCAGGTTGCCGTGCCCTCTTTCTGCCGCTCTGGTTGACGCTGAAATTCGGACAGGATGCGTTGTTTTTCTGGTTCGCTGTATTGCACTACTGCCCCACCGCCATGTCGAGGCTGTAAGGCAGCTAAGCCTTCAACATTGAAGCGACTGACCCACTTGCTGACCGTATCACCACAGCGTAATCCTACTAACTGCGCTGCACTCGTGTAATCAGCCCCAAGAGCCACGGCTAGAATCGCTTTGGCCCGCATGACACTAGCAGATGATTGGGATTGAGAACGGCTCAGTTTTTTCAAGTCGGTTTGTTCTTCATCACTTAACGGTCGCAAAGGTGCTTTTTTTTGCCGTGTCATCACAACCTGAAAAACTATGTATCTTCACTTTAATTGACCATCCTTTTTATGGCAACACTCATACCAAATGACTCACTAGCAGGATTAGGAGTAGAGGGAGATGCACACATGGGCGTAACAGTCAAGCATCGACTGCGAATCAATTTCGATCGCGCTCGGATGCAGGTGGAGATGGTGCAGAACGACCCAAAATTAGCGGAATACTCATAGTTCCCAGAGCCATCATGATGGCTGCCAAAAGCCAAATCACTAAACGGTTGGGGCGATAGTTACCGCTTTCAATTTGCCCAAAAACTCGGTTATATCGCCAAGCTGCTAAGGCAATCGTGAAGATGCCAACTATAACTAGGCTAACCCCCAAATTCTCGGAACTAACTAAATTGCGATCGGCAACCGTAGGTTGTTGAGTCACGGCTGTTTGAAGTTGACGCAGAAATAGACCAAATCGAGCGATCGCAAACCCAAAACCAATTAAAGCGATCGCAGTCCGCAACCAAGCTAAGAAAGTCCGCTCGTTGGCTTGATGTTCCCGTTGGCGATCGATTTCCGATTTTCTGTTCGTGCTATTTTTCATTCAGATTCCCATTTGAAGGGGAGTTGGGGAATCGACTGCGTAACTTCTAACCGAGATATATTTAACACTGCTTTTCTCTTGCGACCAAATCGGCAACTGATTCACCTGTTGTAGCGTTAAATCTACATATCTCTTGCCTTTCTCGCCAACTATCTCCATACCAAAATAGCCTTCTGTGCCATCATGTTCGTGCGGTCCGCTCGAATGTACAGTATAACGACCCTGCCTGACAGCCTGATTAAACGGCGAACCTACCGTCCAAATCCAGCGAGAGGGAAAAACAATTCTGCCAATATCCTCTACCCAGTCTCGTTGACCTTGTAAATGATAAATCTGGTCAGCCGTGTTAAAACCATCCGTACCAGCAAACACACCTCCAATCGAGACAACTGCAATTTGAGTGTTTGGCAGCCATCGATCGAGATATGGAGTTGCGGCAAGGGCAACTTGAGCGCCACCACTCGTCCCTATCAATAGAATCTTAATTGGTTGCTGAGAGGTTTGGGATAAGGGGTGAGCTGCTTGCATCCGGTCAACGATCGCGTTAGCAATCCCCAAGTTATAGACTTTTCCATAGCGATCGTCGGCAGAAATCGCAAAACGCCAGAGGTTGCGAATTTTTATTAATACGTCCGCCACACCATACCAACCTTTAGCCTCGTCTGCAAAACGCCACAAGGGAGCTAAAAAGCGCTCTCCCCCCAAACTTTCATTTGCGGCTGAATAGGGAAAGACATCGCGTACGGTAACGCAGTTAGGATGCGCTTGTTCGAGACGGTTGAGAAAGACTTCTTCCCCAGGTAATAGCTGGTTAGCAGAAAAATCTCCCACACCTGTTAAAAAGACAATGTAACAATTTATATTTGCCGATTGCGCTGGAGAATTTGAACTGTCACCCAACCGCAATTGCTTATCTGGCTTTGGTTTTAGCCCCAAACTCTCCACTTCTTGAGAAAGCCACCAAACCAGAGTTCCCACGGGTGAGAACATGCCCCAAATCAAAAGTATAATTCCCGCTAGAACTAGCAGTCTTAAGCTTCCGCTCCGCAGCCAATTGACAAACCTTACCATTCACTACTCACTTTTCAAGGAATTTAAAGTGCGCGATCGACATAGCAATCTCTGGAGTCTACTACGGGAGGCACTCACTTTAGACCCTAATTTTTACGAACATATTCCTATTAATGCGAAAAATCGCCGCTTCGCCCAAATCGTGGTTGTTCTTGCAGCCATCTCTTACTCTCTCGGTAGTGCTGCGATCTTTTTAATCAACCGAGTTCCCCTACCGCTGTTAATTTTGAGGCTCTTAGGCAGTGGGATTGCGGTCGTCATCGGCTACTACTTTTGGACTTTGACGATTTGGAAAATTGGTGACTGGTTTAAACCAAATCACGTAACTTATCGAGCGCTGATGATTCCTCTAGGCTTGGCTTACGCCCCCCAAGCTCTCAACTTTTTAACTCTGATTCCTCTATTGGGTCAACCAATCGAGCGAGTTTTAGCCGTGTGGAGTTTGCTAGCGGCAATTGTAGCAGTCCGCCAAGGTCTAGATATTTCCCCTGGTTGGGCGATCGCGATCTGTTTAATCGGTTGGATACCACTTCAAATGACAATCGGTCTAGTCAGAGCGATCGTTTGACAAGTCAAAAGTCAAAAGTCAGAAGTCATTTTCCCTGCTCCCTGCTCCCTGCTCCCTATCTTCACTGACAACTGCTCACTGTTCCTGGGTTTTTTCCTGTCGTTCGTCGGAGATTGCTTGTTTAATTTCTGGGCTGTCGAGTAGCTCTTTTGCCATATCCATGAACTTGAGACTGTCTGGGTGGATTGACTGTCGCCGCAAAATGGGAATTTCCTCATTAGAAGCATCGTTGTTTGCTGGACGGTCTGCATCTGAGTACATAATTCCTAACTTGAACTCGCCTTTTAGAAAATTGTATCGAGTTTGTCTCTATATTGCGATCGCAATTGAAGTAGAATGCTGCGATCGCAATTGAAGTAGAACACTGCGATCGCAATTTCGATAGAAAACCATAAAGCTTACGCTTGCACCCGAAAATCGTGGATCGACCACCAAGCTTTTTTCTCTTGTTTGTTGACGACTCGAATATAGCGACCTCTCACAGGAGAATTTAAGCCGATCCTCGTCACGGGAGAACCTAGACCTTGGTAGACGGGTTTGCCAAATTGGTTGGGATTGTTACCTACGTAAACCTCAAATCTTGTCAGGTAATCGTCGGCTGAGGAACCTGCATTCATGACGATCGCTCTAACTGTTTGGGGCGATCGCATATCGATTTGAACCCAATCACCATTCACAATTGCTGCTCCACTGGTATAGCGCGTATCTGAGTTGCGATCGATTGCCATATCTGGCGCTTCTCGATCCCACGTACCTTTGCGGCTGGCTGAGGCTTGCCAGTTACGCGGATTTAATTCATTTTTACCTGCAACCGTTCTTTCAGTTCCAGCACGATAAACTAAAAATTCGGCAAACGACCAATCGGGCTTTGACTTTTTGGCAAATTTTTGCGGGACGATTCTGATATACCTAGCTTTTTGCGTTGGAAAAGACACTTGCGTTCGTGCCATTGCATTGCCCTTGACACTAGCAACTAACTTTCCTTTTGACTTAGCCGTATTAGAGACATACACTTGATAGTCTCGTAAAAAACTACTAGCGGCTTTGCGAGAATCCATCACGATTCTATTGAACGACTGCGACGAACCGAGATCGACAGCAAACCAATTACTGGAACTCGCATTGGCGATCGCGAATTGCGTCCGAAAGTCATTGTCAATTGCTGCTGCGGCATTTCCTCCCGAACTACTTGCTTTCCAAGCGAAACGATTGAGCGAAATCCCTAGTTTCGGTTCGGGAAGACTGTGAGAATCGTCCCACACTTGTTCGCCCAACCAAGTTAAATTTGTCGGGCGACTGCCATTTGTTTTATTCGTACTATCGCCACTTGCTCCACCTGTATCGGAAGTTGCGAGTGCGTTCCAATCCCATGCCCAGTAATGCCATACCAGTCTGCCAATGCCACGCTTTTTTGCCACTGCCAAAGATATACGGGCGGCTTCCGTCACGTCTAAGTCTGCTTGTGAATTACCTGTAGTGGCAGCATACTCGCCAATAATCATTGCCAATCCTTTTTTCTGGACGCGATCGACAAAATTATCGAGTTTATCTAGATTCCAATTCCAATTGACATAAGTATGCAGGCTAAAGACAATTCTCCTTTTCGGATCGGTCTTTAAAAGTTGTTGTCCGTAAGTTAAAAATGCACTGGTAGAATCTTTAATAAAATTAGCTTTGGTTGTTCCATTTCCATCTTCAGAACCAAAGTTATATCCATCAACTACAATAATATTATTTGCACCTGCTTTGCGTATATCTTGTATTAGCAGTTTGTGCATGTCATACCAATATTTTTCGACTTTATTTGTTCCCCCTGGTTCGTTCATAATGTTGAACCAGACATAGGGATTATTTTTATAACGAGTGGCACTTTTGCGCCAAAAATTACGTAAATCTTGTAAGGATGGATTGGAATCTTCAGTATAAAAACTGCCTGAATGGTCGTGACATTCAAGCATAATTACTGTTCTGGGATTACTGCCAGCGTAAGCTTTGACGTATTTATCTATTAGCTCATCTGTGACAAACCAATTCGGATCGCTACCTGGTTTCAGTACTAATGATAGTCTGACGGTATTAAATTTCCAGACAGTTTTGATGGATCTTACATCTTTGGCGCTCGATTGATCTGTCCAAATGCCAATATTTGCTCCTTTCATCACAAACGGCTGTCCGTTAGGAGCAAAAATTTTCGTCCCTCTAACCGTAAATTCTCTGGCGATCGCTGCTTGCGAAAATCCAGTAAAAATTATGCAAAGAAACGCCACAACAGATATAAGTATAAAAGAAATTTTTCTCATGGCGTTACCTATTCTCTAGAAAAGCGATCGCGCAAAGACGCGAAGGCGCTAAGGCTAATCTTTTGCGTCTTTGCGGCTTTGCGCGAGATTAACAAACAGTTGCCATTCTAGCGCTGTCTAGCCAAAGGTGACGATGATTTCAGCACAACTCGTTCGCCGTAATTCAATAACCTTTCCAAGGTTGTGAGGCGATTTGACCACACGTTGACTTGGTAAGAATTTTCTAACGCTTGCGATCGCATCCAATCTTTAAACTGAGTCTGGAAGCTATTCAGGGCTGTCCTAGCTGCTGCTAAGTTACTGACAGAAGGAGTTTGAGCTAAGCGATCCAAAGCAGTCTCTAAGTTTTGCGATCGAGTATTAAACTCATTCAGTGCCGTCCCCTTCAACCAAAGCCGCTCGTTTGTCAGCAAGAATTGCCACTCTTGGCGCAAATGAGCGTAACGCGCCGCTGCTGTGTGGAAAGGCTGACGATAAGGGACTGGTGCAGTCACTTTGACTTTTGTGCCTTGGGTGTTGTGAAAAACTTGCTGGAGTTCATCGTTGAGGTTTTCTACAGCAAAAAGGGCGTAACCGCTCCCGGGTAAGTCTCTAACGAGCTGAATTTGGTCGAATGCACCCATAGTTGGTAAGTTCAGCAAGCGAATTCCTGGCAGCAGCAAAGCCGAACCGAGTTTGCTAGAGGTAATCCAGGGTTGGGCGAGGCGCTGAAAACGGTAAGAATCTAGAGCATAGGTCATCGGCACGATCAAATCTACATCGCCGCGATTTGCCCAGACTTCCCAGTGTTGCTGTAACTTATGGGTGCGATCGTGTTCTGATAGGGGAAAGACAGCCACAGACATCACCAAGTTAGGGCGCTTTTGCTTCAAGTAGCGGGAAGCTTGAGCGACAAAACTATCGATTTGTTGCGTGCGAAACTGCGTCCACCTTTGCCATAAATCGCGATCGCTCGGTTTAATTGTCGTTGGGTCTACGCCCGTCAGTTGTTGAAACTGCTGCCTTGCGGCAATTCCATAACCATAAGTCCGGTCGGCGCTGGGGTCTTGGAAAGGATAGCGGATGTAGTCTAGTTGCAAACCATCCACGTTGTAGCGGCTGACAATTTCTTCGTAAAGCCGTAATAAATATTGTCTGGCGGCGGGGTTGGCTGGGTCTAAAAATGGCTTACCTTGACCAGGCGGAAATAAACTACCGCGATTATCGTAACTCGCCCACTCGGGATGAGCGGCAATGACGGGTCCTGGGTAATCGTCGGGTAAATTTATCAGCTGATTATGTCTCTTGTTACCTGCGGCAAAAGTCCACACCCAAGCGTGTAACTCCATATTGCGATCGTGGGCTAACTTCACCGCTGATGCTAACGGGTCCCAGCCTCTAACTAGTGGGTTGGGTTGAGGTGCAACTTGACTGGGATAGATCGGATAGCCAGCGTTAACGGTTTCAAAAAAGATTGTATTGATACCAGCAGCGGCGAGACGGTCAAAAATCTTTGCCAATCCTTGCTCCGATCCCGCACGAATAATACTACCTCGGTCTAGCCACATCGCCCGAATTTCTGGTTGAGCCGCGTACTGTTCGACGGGGTAGTTTTGCCATAGTAGTGCTTGTGCTTTGTGCCATTGCTGACGCGCCCCCGCAAAGTTCTTTTGGGCGATCGCCTGGGGTAAAGTTTTGGCAATTGCTTTCGCCTCTGCGACTGCCCTAGCTGCCGATTCTGGTAACGTACCCACAAAGGAGCCAGTTGTCGCCACAGCCGTTGCTTCAGAGTTAGTCAGCTGTGCCGTTGCATTACCATTAGCTATGCTGCCACTAAAAGCACGAGCTGCTAACTGAGCGCTTTCAAATCTGCCAATCAGATTATCTAACTCTTGTTTGAGCGCAAATGCCTGTACGCCATCTAAACCTGGTGGGGCAATTCTTTCAATGGCTTCATCTGCTGGGAGTTTGTTGTTGATAGTTTGTTGTTGATAGTTTGTTGTTGGTTGACGGTTGACAGTTGGCGCTGGCATTACACTACGTGAAGACGGTTGATGCTCCTCTGCTCCCCTGCTCCTAGTCTCCTCTGCTCTGTTTTCCGACTCCCGACTCGTGTACGGGAGGGTTTGCAAACCCTCCCCTACCGGCTCCCGACTCTCATATGCCACCGCACTACTACAATTCTGCGGCGCTACCGTAGCCGACTCAGGCAAGGAAATATACTGACTCAAAGAGGCTCTCAACCAAGCGCGATCGAAGTCTCCTGGCGATACAGTACTAGACCCCCAACGCCAACCTAAAACCGTGGCGTGATCGCTTTTGACGACTGCGGCTTGATTTATTTGTGATTGCCAAATCGCGATCGGTCTACTATTCACACCAGTAGGAATCACAACTCCTCCCAGTACCAAACCTTCATTTCCAGCTGGCTCCAGCCAATCTTTACTATTGCCCTGTAAGGTTTGTAGGTTATTGGGAGCATCTAAGGGAAATCCCCAGTATGCCCCTAAAAGCGAACTTAAGAGCTGGCGCACCCCTGGCTGACTCGTACTTCCAACAGCACCGCTGGCTATGACTTTACCACCCCGGCTCATCCATGCTTCTAAGGCAAGTGCTTGGTTAAAGTCAATATTCTCTACGTTAGGCAGAAATATAACAGAGCGATCGCTCAAATCGCTGGCATTTTTGACAGCAGCCAAATCGACGACGCAATAATTGACTCCCGCCGCCTGTAAGCGCGAAGAAATTTCCGTCCACTGAGCAGCATTATCCTCGCTTTTAACTACAGCTAAAACTGCGGGTTTCTCTGCGGCTGTAGCAGGTAAATAGAAGGCAAGAGGCAAAAGTAGAGACGCTAGTAACGTCTCTACTAAAAAATTCACAGACCTAGCCCTTACCAGGGTTGGTAAGAAAGCAAAAATATCAAAATTTTTAGACATTACTTAATACAAGTATCGATGAGTTCCTCAACTCCCCTTACTGGGAGAATTGGGATATTTAATTTATGAGATAACTCTTCTACTGTCATATCATCCAAAAAACAGTTTTCGCCATACTTCAGCATCACGGCAGGCAGTATGACCGCGTTACCTAAGTCTTTACCATATAACCCTTCTAATAAATCTTGTCCTGTGAGTAATCCGGTGACAGAAATTTTTTGTCCCCAATAGTGACTACACAGAGCTACCATATCTATCCGCAGCCCATTTACTTGATTTAACTGTCGTAAAATTGGTTGAAACGCTTTTTCTACGGCATTACCAACAACCCAGATAAATCGGCGCGATGGCTCGACTTGCAGCGGAAGATGTTTGGCTGCACTAGCAAAATGTTTCAAAAATAGGCGAATTGAACCCACACCGTTATCGATTTGAGGATAATCTTCATAATGAGATTGCGGTGGTAAATCCTCCCCTGCAACCAAAAACCACTCATCTGCTAACCAAGCAAAGTTAGTGCCTAGCTGCTGGCGGAATCTCTGCTGCAAAGCTTTGACTTGGGCTATGACTTCAGTTGCTTTTTCTGGAGTCACTGGGATTAACTCATCTTCATCTGGACGAAACCGTGTCAAGCCTACTGGTACGACAGCAACAGAAGTCACTGCTGGTACTTCCTCAGGATCGCCAAGATAAAATTTTGCTAGATCGAGCAACGTTCTTTTCAGATGCACGCCATCGTTAATCCCAGGACAAACAACAACTTGAGCGTGAATTTGCAGTCTTCGTTCTCGAAACCATTCAATCTGCTCTAAAATTTGAGCGGCTCTAGGATTTTTTAGCAGCCGCACCCTAACTTCAGGTTCGGTAGCGTGGACTGAGACA
This sequence comes from Chroococcidiopsis sp. SAG 2025, assembly GCF_032860985.1. Classification (GTDB taxonomy): domain Bacteria; phylum Cyanobacteriota; class Cyanobacteriia; order Cyanobacteriales; family Chroococcidiopsidaceae; genus Chroococcidiopsis. The sequence continues at coordinate 1,467,711 of NZ_JAOCNC010000001.1, read as the reverse complement.
TACAAAGGAGACAGGCGCATTTGTTCGATTCGCTGCCATTCCTTTTGGGTGAGGTTTGTCAGTGTCAGGTATGAGCCATAAAGAAAGCTAAGGCGATAGTCATCATCCTTTAGATATAAACTCTGTCGCTTACCTGGAGGTTGCTGGTCGATAAAACAGAACGGACAGCGATTGTTACACTGAATTAACCCATCGAACAGAGCTGTCTCAAACTCTAGTCCTAAATCTTCGTCGTAGTCTTTCTCAATTTCAACCGTATGAGTTTTACCTGCTGCATCTAAGACATCCAGTTGCAGCACTTCATCAGCACACAAAAATTGATAATCAATTAAGTCGCGGGGACGAGTATCATTGATGGATACGATCGCATCTCCTGGTTCAAAGCCAATTTCAGCGGCAATGGAATCAGGCAAAACTTTAGAAATGCGAGCAGGACGAATAGTGATGTCACTCATATCTTGAGGGGTGAGGAGCGAGGAGTTAGAGGTTAGGGGGAGAAGAACAGCTCGGGGAGAGTCGCGAATCAATTCAATGTCACGCCCCACATCCTACACCCCACATCCTACACCCTACACCCTACACCCTACACCCCACACCCTATTTACCACTCACCAATCTCCACTTTCTTTCCCTCGCTCCTCACTCCTCACTCCTCACTCCTCACTTAAACATTCGATAAAACTCCAAACCCGATCGCGGCTAGAATTGCGATGCCAAAGGCGAGTCGATACCAGACGAAGATCCAAGTGTCTTTAGTTTGTAGGTAACGCAACAACCATGCGATCGCGAGGTAGGAAAAAATACCAGATGAAACTACCCCGACGATCAAATTTAGGATTCCATCGCTGCCAATTCCGACTTCTAAAGCATCTTTCAATTCAACTAGACCTGCTAGTGTAATAGCGGGAATACTCAGTAAAAAAGAAAATCTGGCAGCTTTTGCTCGTTCTAATCCTAAAAATAGTCCGGCTGTGAGTGTAGAACCAGAACGAGATACTCCAGGAAATAAAGCGAGTGTCTGAGCTAAGCCCATTAACACGCCATCTTTAACCATAGGTTCGTTAAATTTACGTTTGCGATTGCCCAAAATCTCTGCTAACCCTAATAAACAAGACATCACGATCGAATACACCGCGATCGCTGCTAGGCTACGTAGAGGTGATTTATCAAAACCAGGATAGAAGATTTTAATCAGCAATCCAAAGAACACGATGGGTATCGTACCTAAGACAATACCTAACGCCGTGCCGAATTCTCTGGAATCATAATCTGAGTTGGCGATCGATTTAATGGTTCCGGTGACAATTTGCGCTAAGTCTTTCCAGAAGTACCATAGCACGGCGGCGATACTACCAAGTTGAATTACGGCAGTATAGGCAATACCAGGATCTCCCCATCCCAGTACGACTGGTACAACTTTCAAATGCGCCGTACTGCTGATTGGTAAAAATTCTGTCAATCCTTGGACTATCCCCAGAACGAAGGATTGCAATACAGTCATTCCAGACTCCTCTACGGCTATATTGGGTTGCACGCCGAGAACCTTAATAGGTAAAGCAATGACTGCTGCACAAGCAGCTACACCTACCATCAGAAGCTTAAACATTTGACGTTGTAAAAAAGACATAGAAATTTAAGGGATAAGGGATAGGGGGGACAAGGGGGACAAGGAGGATAAGGGAGCAATTCTAACCACCAGCCACTAGCCACGCACCAAGCTCTTGCTGACAACTGATAACTGTCAACTGTCAACCAATAACCGATCGCGCTTTTCTCGCTACAGCATACCCGCAAACCGCAAATGAGGGGAGGGGTAACTAGAACTTAGAGCGATCGCGTCCACGCTAAATCCAAGATGGTATTTTAACTTGCGATTTACTCAAAATCAGAGCAAAAAAATCAAGTTGTGAATTTTCTCCGACCTTTGGAAAGACTCTAAATACAACTATTTCTCAGTAAGTTATTGCAGGTGATTAGGTTGTTGCCAGTTTGCTCTCCTGACTAGTCAAATTGCTAAAACTATTTCTCACTTATAAAGTGGTAAGTCTATGAAAACTTAGAAAGAGACTATTCGCAAAATGGTTACTTACCTAAATAAAAGTCAACGAACTGATACTGTCGCAGGTTCTAAAGCGGCTACTAACTTCACGTCAAATTCTGTTTCAAATAATGCCTTTTTATAATCCAAACTCCACAATTCTAAAGCACAATCATCATTAGGTTGAGACGGAGTTAGATACAAGTAAAATTCTTTTGAATCTGAATGGCGATCGCAACGCACGCGCTTCACCGCACCAATTTGACGGCGATCTAAAGCCACTGCTAAGCGTAGAAAAGCGCTTAAATGATTGATAATTTGTCGATCGCGTTTGCTAGGTAAATTTCGATAGGATTCGTGCTTTTTCTTCGGGTTACTTTTGCGGTGATAGCGGGCAATATTGGCAATGATTTCAATTTCTGTTTCAGTGTATCCTAATAATTCTCCGTGCCGAATTAAGTAGTATGAGTGTTTGTGATGAGCAGAATGACTGACAAAGTGTCCGCAATTATGTAACATTGCAGATGCCCACAGCAATTCTTGTTCTTCTAAACCCCATTGGTGCAAAATTCCTTGGGTTTGGTTAAATAAACTCATGGCAAAATTAGCCACGCGATCGCTATGCTCTAAGTTAACTTGATATTTCTGTGCTGTTTTAATCACACTTCGCTGGCGGATGGAACTTTGATAGCGCAGGCGATCTTCAATCAAACCGTGAGTCAGCATCCAGTCTACAATGATGCCTTCTCGCAGCGATCGCTCGCACACTACCAATGTCTCAGCTGCTAGCAGCGTCATCGCCTCTTGTAAAATTGTCGCCCCTGCAAGGATAATTTCCGAACGGCGATCGTTCATCCCTGGAATTGCTGCCCGTTCGCTATAATTTAGCTTCCGCAGGCGATCGACTAATTGTCGCAATTCCCTCAAACTAAATTCATACCCAGTCAAGGGAGACGGTACTGTACCCGTTTTTTCTCTAGCAATAATTGTTGCTACCGTTTCAATCGTGCCAGAAGTTCCCACTAAGCGGAAAATTTCCCCTGGCTGTAAGTGTGCGTGCAAGTCTTCCGCCGCACGTTCTAACATTCCCCGCACGTAGGCTTGAAGATATTGATATTCGCTGTTAGTAATCGGATCTGTAGTGACGAATTCTGAGGTAAGTCTGACAGCTCCAATTTTGTTACTGCTGAGAGAACGCGGTTCGTGGCTATCTCCCAAAATTATTTCTGTAGAACCACCACCAATGTCGATAATGGCATGGGGTTGGTTGTTGAATTCCATTCCCGATAGTACGCCGAGATAAATGCGACGTGCTTCTTCATACCCAGAAATCAAGTCAACATTTAAGCCGATTTCTTCTTTGACTTGATGTAAAAACTCGCGTCCGTTGGGTGCTTCGCGGACAGCGCTCGTCGCTACAGCAATAATAGAATCAGCGTTGCAGCTCTTGGCAATGTCTTGAAAACGGCGTAAAGTTGCGATCGCCCTTGCCATCACCTCTGGTTTCAATTCTCCCGTTTCTGGGTTGCGATCGCCTAAGCGGACAGTTTCTTTTTCTCTAGTAATGATGGTAAAAGCTGGCAGTTTCGGCTCTATACTGACTACTACCATATGCAGAGAGTTTGTCCCCATGTCGATCGCCGCGAGGATCTGTTCTTGCTCTACAATTTGAGCGGGAATACTCTGCCAGCTAGTGAAAACAGAATCAACCATCTAAATTTACTGGTAATTAACGGCAACAACTGAACGGCAATTATTTAGATGAAGTTATTGAGGTTTTTCTACCCAAACTTCGCGCTATTCTAATTAGGGAAAAAGATACGAACCATTACATCTGCCTATAGTTACCATTTTTCCATGAATACGATCGCACCACAACAGAGTTCCGAACCAACCTGGCTAAAAATTATCCGACTGTTACGCTGGGATAAGCCAGAAGGACGTTTAATTTTAATGATTCCCGCTCTGTGGGCGGTGCTTTTAGCAGCTAGAGCGACTCCACCCTTACTACTAGTAGGAGTCATCGTCTTGGGGACTTTTGCCACTAGTGCTGCTGGGTGCGTAGCGAACGATCTTTGGGATCGAGACATCGATCCGCAAGTAGAAAGGACTCGCAATCGTCCGCTTGCTTCCCGCGCTTTATCTATCCGAGTAGGAATTGTAGTTGGTTGCGTTGCTTTAGTTTGTGCTTTTATTTTGTCTTTGTACTTAAACCAATTATCGTTTTGGTTGTGTGTCGCCGCCGTACCCGTTATTTTGCTTTATCCAGGGGCAAAGCGAGTGTTTCCCGTCCCTCAATTGGTGTTATCTATTGCCTGGGGTTTTGGCGTATTAATTAGCTGGAGTGCCGTCACGGGAAGTTTAGATAAGGCAACTTGGCTGCTGTGGGGCGCAACTTTATGCTGGACGCTAGGATTTGATACAGTTTATGCGATGAGCGATCGCGAGGATGACAAGCGCATCGGCGTGAATTCTAGTGCTTTATTTTTCGGTAAATACGCCCCAGAAGCGATCGCGGTTTTCTTTGCTGGTACTGTGTTTTTACTCGGTTGGCTGGGTGTAGTCATGCAGCTACATCTAGGTTTTTGGCTTACCCTTGTCTTGGCTGCATCTGGCTGGATTTGGCAATATACTCGGTTGCGCGATCCGCAGTTACCAAATCCTGCTTATGGAGAAATGTTTCGTCAGAATGTTTGGTTGGGTTTTCTGTTACTCGGGGGGATGATTGCGGGGATTTTGGTTTGAATTAATTAAAGATCTACTTTGAGAACGGGAGTCGGTAGGGGCGGGTTTGCAAACCCGCCCGTACACGAGTCGGGAGTTGGGAGTAGCAAACAAGACAAAATTTTGACTTTTAACTTTTGACTTGCTTAGTCGGTGGGCAATGCCCACCCTACTTAGGTAAAGGTGACATCTTCGTAAAGTGCTGCTAGCGTTGACTCAAAACCTACACTATCGAGCCGAAATGTTGTCTGCTGTGGTGTGTAAGACTGCCACACCCATAACCCTTCCTCGTTGCGTCGGAAGCACTCAACTCGCTGCCGCTTGGTGTTAATCAGGACGTACTCGCGGAGGCTTTCTAGTTCTTGATAATCAACAAATTTGTCACCGCGATCAAAGGCTTCAGTAGAATCGAACAAGACTTCGACAATTAGACTAGGAAAACACTTGTAAGTAGAGGTTTCGCGATCGCGCGGATCGCAAGTCACCATGACATCGGGATAGTAGAATCGATTCAGCGATTCGAGCCGTGCTTTCATATCAGCAATATAGACACGGCAACCGGAACCTCGAACATGGCTGCGAAGAAGCGTGGCAAGGTTAAGGGCAATGGTAACGTGGGGATCGCTTGCCCCAGCCATAGCATAGACTTGCCCATCAATATATTCGTGCTTGATGTTGCTCGCATCCTCCAGTTGGAGGTATTCGTCGGCGGTGAGGTAGGTTTGTTGTGGGGAGGCAATCATACTTAATTACTCACTTAGCGATCGCTTGCCATCATATAATTTTTCGATCTATCACAATCGTTTATTCTTACTTTCCTGCCAAGAACCACCCAAACCTTGTAAAACTCCCCTGCCAATTAAACCGATTGTTTTTCCTACAACTTGGGTCAAAACAAAAATAATTCCTTTACCCACAAACGATACCACCGCTTGTATACGAGGCGCGATCGCATCTCGTAATTCAAGAGCTAAAGTTACGACTAGTGGAATTCCTGAAAGTCGCGTTAATTCGCGATCGCGAGGTGCGTAAATTGATATTTTGGCAATTCCACGTGGTGCTAGCAATAACATTTCATAGCGACTTTCAAAAATCTGGCGGGGTTCTTCAAAATATGTCCTAGCCCGATATTTCCACGATAAACTATTTCTGAATCGCTCTATTTCCCTTGTGGAAATTAAACGGCGATCGTAATAATTTTGTTTGATAACTTCTAGTTCGGCAAATTGATTCAAAAGTGGCTGTACGACAGCATTTGCAAGTTGAATTATCAAATTCTGTAGAATTATTTCCGCTCTTTCCTTCGCCTCCAAACTTTCAGCCGCAAAGGAAATATTATCGATAACTAAAGGTGTAGCAAATAGTAGATAGGAAAATAGATCGCTGACGAGAGGAATTTTATCTAAAATTGCTGTTTGCACGACAATTTCAGCTTGTAACAAACTATTGACAAAATCTACAGTAATTCCCTCCACTAACAGAGTAGAGTATCTCCCAAAAAAATCTATAGTTGTTGCTTGCCACAAATCCCGTAGAATAGCGGCTTGCATTACAGGAAGGCGATCGCTGTGGACTTGAGAAAAGCGTAAATCTGCTAAGATATCCTCTATTTTCTTGAGAATTAAGTGCAGCAGTTCCCGTTTCTTATCTTCTCGAAAAATGTCAATTTCTAAGGGAATAGAAGTCAAATTCTCTAGACTAAATTCTAATCTTTCCCGCGTTGAAGTAAATATGGTTGTTGGTTGTTGGGGAGTCGGGAGTCGGGAGTCGGGAGTCGGGAGTCGGGAGGCGGGAGGAGCGAGGAAGTTTTCTGTCTGTCCTCCTTGTCCCCCTTCTCCCCCCTAATCCCCACTCCCTGCCCTTCGGGAACGGCTTCGCCGAACGGTCGCGGGGACCCCGAGTTCCCCCTTGTCTTCCTTGTCCTTCCTCATTCCCTACAACCAACAACCGCTCGACAACCCACCGCGCTGCTAATAATTCTCGCCTTTGCCCTGCAAGCATGGCGCGATCGAGTGTAGGGAGTCCAGGTTCTTGCAGCCTTGCTGTGACTTGCGCCAAATTGCCGTTTATTTGTTGTAGCCCCGATCGTCGCAGACGATCGCGCGTTCCGATTAAAAACCATTGGAAGGGCAGGTTTGTCTGTATTGTCGATCGGCTTCCAGACAGATCTGATAAACCCACCCCTACAATTTCCGACTCCCGACTACGCGGTTCCGATGCGGAGGACACCTCGCCTGGAACCCGCTTCCCGACTCCCGACTCCCAATAAGATCGCCCTGCTGCCAATTCTCGAATTATATGAATTATTTCCTCTGCGGTAATTCCTTTATGACAAAATCCCTCTACACCCGCTTGTCTTGCTGCGGCGAGTTGACTGGGTTCGGGGTGGCAAGTCAGTATGAGGATCGGCAGGTTGGGATATTGAGTTTTGATTTGCTGACATAGTTGCCATCCCATGACAGAAGAATCAGACAATCTCAGCTCTACGATCGCTACGTCTATTCCTAGTGCTGATATGTTCTGCAAGACAGCCTGACTATCTGCTGCTTCTGCTGCTACTCGTACCTGTGAATGTTGCTCTAAAACGACCCTCAAACCCGTGCGGTAGATAGAGTCTGGATCGATTAGTAGTAGGTTAATAGGGCGATCGCTCATCATGCGTTATTTGGCGCTTCCATGCAGAGCGTACCGCAAATTGTTGTTTTTTGTTACTGCCTGTAGCCGTAAAAATTAATGCTATAGTCAGTAATTTTCACACCTGTCCTGGCTTCAACTTCCCGCAGCAAGCTTTCTGGCAATTCCACCTCAACATCAAGAATTTGAGCGGTATCCAGACAGTTGATGTGGCTGTGGGAGTCGCTGATATTTCCGTACAGGCGACCGTCAGCACGCTCGATGCATTCTATAATACCCTGGGTTGACAGCGCTTCCAAGTTTTGGTAAACCGAGGTGTGTCCGATGTCTTTACCTTGCTGGTTGAGGCGATCGTAAATTTCTCTTGCCGATAAGTGTTCTTTAGCCTGCCAAAGTAACTCTAGTATAAAACGACGCTGGCGGCTGACGCGCATACCTAAGTGCTGACACCGTTCTAAAGCATCTTCTAGAGATCGAATTGGTTTTACTGCTGCCGCTTCTTGTTGCATATCCGCATCTTTGATCTAAATTTATGTAGCTTAACTACCCATGTCAATGAGTGATGATTTTATCTTCTATTTAGTTTCAAACACTGAGTCTGCTTTGAATTTGTACTAAGAGCTTCAGGTTAATAGATTTAATCCCATACCGTTGCTAATGACGTTTCGCTTTTGTTTGTAAAAATTACAACCAGCATAAAACCGTACGAGACTTAACAATTAACTGTCGAGTTCTTAGTTACTTATATGAACTCATTACAAGTTTAATCTATTTTAGATGTAAACGTCTATCAGTTATTAGTTGTCACTTACTTACGACTTACTAATTACCTAACAGCATTTAGCTCGTCGAGCATAGACCAGACTTGTTGCATCAGTGCGTCCAATCCTTGACGGGTGATAGCTGAGATTGTTAAGACTTGCATTCCAGTCTTATCTTCTAACTGTTGGACGATCGCCTCTACCGTAGCTTCATCTACTGCATCGACTTTATTGAGAGCTAAGATTTGGGGACGTTCTGCTAGTCCGCGATCGTAGGCAATCAATTCTTGCTGGATAATTTGGTAGTCAGACAAAGGCTGTTCGCTACTAACGTCAACTAAATGGAGTAATAACCGAGTGCGTTCGATGTGACGTAAAAATTCGTGTCCTAACCCAGCTCCTTCATGCGCTCCCTCAATTAACCCAGGAATATCAGCAAATACAGTTCCGTCACCCGTTGGCTTACGGACGACTCCTAAATTCGGTACTAGGGTGGTGAAAGGATAGTCGGCGATTTTCGGTTTAGCAGCAGATAAAGCAGAAATTAGAGTTGATTTTCCAGCATTAGGTAGTCCAATAATGCCAACTTCTGCCAACAGTTTTAACTCTAAGCGCAATAGTTTGTGTTCTCCAGGCAATCCTGGTAAAGCATACTCTGGAGCGCGGTTGCGGTTACTTAAGAAATATTTATTACCCAGTCCTCCCTTACCACCTTCAGCTACGCATAAAACTTGACCTGAAAGGACGAGATCGCCAATAATTTCTCCAGTTTCCTTATCGTAGACAACCGTACCGCAGGGAACCTCAAGATATAGGTCTTCGCCTGCGCCTCCCGTGCAGTTATTCGGTCCACCACGTTCGCCATTTTTGGCTTTGAAACTGCGGGCGTACTGAAAATCTAGCAAAGTTTGCAGATTTTCCATTGCTACTAAGAACACAGAACCGCCTTTACCACCATTTCCGCCAGCAGGTCCGCCAGCAGGTACGTACTTTTCTCGCCGGAAGGCGACGATTCCATCGCCACCTTTACCAGCTAGCACTTCAATTTCCGCGCGATCGATAAATTGCATTTTTTAATGGGTTAGCGGTTAGGGATTAGGAGTTAGGGAAAGAGGTAGAGTAAAAATCTTGTTCCATTCCCTACTCCCTACTCCCTACTCCCTACTCCCTAAATATATTCTGAAACATCTTCACCACAGTCATCTGCTAAGTAGGACAAGGCACGGAAGCGCAAGCCTACTAGTTGTTCGTACAGTGGGTTGAGCTTGCATAAAGGGGGAATGTGGACAACTTTATGACCGAAGAGTTTAATATCTCGTTCAAAAGGACATTGGGAAGGTATCATTTTACATAAAAAATGGGCAACTTTGGGATCGTGGATTTCTAACCCATCGAGCCAGTCGCGCACGGGGTGGAGTACATCTATATGAGGATGAGAACCTAACTCATCTTGCGGGCGATCGCCGCGATCGCATAGAGTATGACGCAGGGAGACAAGTACGTTATCTTGTAGACCGAGGGCGTGGCAGAACTGATGTAACAGCTCGTCTTCGGGGGTAGAGTAAGTACCATCGGCGATCGCCACCATGACAGCTGTGCGTAAAAAGTTTTCTGCTATGTGCTGGTTTTGTCCCAGCGCCGCAGCAAGTTCCTCTACTGTAATTGGTGTCATGGCACTTAGCTTGTCTGCGGGTTTTAATTCTCCTAGTGCCAGAGTCGGAATGAGTTCTCGTTCGTGTGCCTCAAAATCACCATCTGCCCAGGCTACTGCCAGTAAACCGCGCAGCCAAGCTTCAATTTGCTCTTGCGTGTTTGGAGAAATCGCCAGATTTGTCATAAGGTTTCTACCTACAAATTTGCCGAAACATGCCGAAACAATATTAGGTTAGCAAAGCTCTCGCTAGCGTAAACTAGTAAACCGAATTAATTGCCACAAGGATTGTTGCGTGACTTTACCAGAATTCGGATTGTTCTTAATTTCGATCCTAGCGAGTGTAGCTGGGCAATGGTTACTCAAAACAGGCGCATTAAAGTTAGGAAAAGTTAATGCCACTAATATGTTTAGTCATTTGCTCGGAATCTTAAGCACTCCAGAGTTGCTGGTAGGATTGGCTTGCTATGGCATGGGAGCATTCTTCTACATTCTGGTATTGACGAGAGTAAATCTAAGTGTTGCTGGTCCCGCTGCTTCCCTGTCCTATGTTTTCTCAGTCATATTGGGTTATTTTGTCTTTCGAGAGTCAATTCCTTTAAATCAAATCGTTGCTTTAGGATTTATCGTTGCTGGAGTCATACTATTGGTATGGCGAAAGTAGAGGCTGAGGGATTCGGAATTGAGAATTCGGAATTATCAACTTCTAGTCTTTCGTTTCATGTCTGCGATCGCGCATCGTTCTGCTGTACGGAAAGGTTGTAACTACAGAATTCTTGGCGATCGTACGGAGAGCTGCAAAATACTCGTCCCTACAAATCCTGACAACTGATAACTTTGTACAGACGTTACATGTAACGTCTGTACACTGACAACTGAATAACCGATCGCTGCTGCCAAATTAAATCAATATAAATTTCGTAATGCATTTAGGCAAAAGCGACTTATTATCCTTGCGGGGGGATTGTGCGGATAAAGAAAATTAGGCTAAATTCGATCGCATGTTTTATTGTAGAAGTGTAGGCTAGCTAATGTTGACACAAGCTTGGAATCCAACTGCTGATAGCGCAGTCGCATTATTACTACACTATATTTTCGACCTGGGTGGTCATAATGCTCGCGAATTAGTCGAACGCTGGCTGAGATTTTATCCGGCAAACTGGGTGCGCTTGGCAGCGATCGAAGCTCTTTACCAAGGTCGTTATAAGGCAGTCTCCGTCGAGCAAATCTTAAGTATCTGGCAGCGGCGAGGTCAGATCCAACCTCATTTTAATTGCGAGTTTGAACGACTTGTCTGCGGCAACATTCAACCGCGCTTGAGCGCCCAGCCAAGCTACCCGCTATTGCCCGAAGTTCATTATCGTCCAATCGCGATCGCACCTGTTACACCACTGAATCGTGGCGCTCGCCGAACCTGTGGAGCGATAACGGATACCCCTTCTACTCAACCCAGGCAACTGAATGATGTTGCTCGTCACCTTCATACAATTAGAGCTAACGCCAGTCAAAAACGATCGGCTGCGGTTGCAGTCGTAGAGATTGCTCCTAATGCTACTTCTGCAACTGCTGAAAAACGTCAGGCATCAGATCGAGAGAGTCAGCGCGATCGCCACGAATCTGAACTAAAGCGCCATCATCCCTTACCAAGTAGTGCTTCATCTCAATCGAGCGGTAGTTTCCACCAGCCACCGATTCGTCAATTTAACCCAGGAACTACAAAAGCTTCTGATTTTTGTACTAAACTCAAAGCAATTTCTCAATATCACTAATAGCAGGGAGCAGGGAGCAGGGAGCAGAGAAAGAAATATGGCTCCTAACTTCTGACTTGGAGACTTCTCCCCCCTCTTCCTTGTCTCCCTTGTCTCTCTCAGCTCTCTTTCTCGTTCCCTCAAAAATTAGTTTGCATTAAAAGCTTCTACTGCTTGTGCAGATGGCTGCACTCCGCCCATGCGAATTTCAGAGGTAAAGGAAGCCATGCTGAAGCCACCAAACCGCTTTAAGACGCTAACTCGCATCCGTAAATTAGGGCTAGCAAACCACAGCCTCTCTTCGGAAAACATGGTTTCGTACTCAGTAATTAGAGTCAGTGCTTTATCGCCGTCCATCATGTAGCGTCCGGCAACAGGGGCTTTTTCAGCATAACCCATTTCCCGTAACAGCTTACCTTGGTTGGGATTATCGGCATCAGGGACAGAAACCAGCACGGTAGAGCCAGTGTGTTTTTCTTCATCCCATTCCATCGTTCCATTCCAGCTGACTCGCGCCCCGCACGTTGCCAAGCCAGGTTCGATTCCATATTGTTCGCAAAGTTTAATCACCTCTGGGCAATCCAACGCTAGCGTTTCAATTACAATATCCGATTTGCCATCCTCAGCTTGTTTAAAGGCAAGGTGGTGACTGGTGCGATGGGAAAACCATTTACCAGCACTCAGCTCAAAAAACTCTTGAATATTCATGCAGCTACAATCCTAAAGCAACAGTTCTTAAAATTTCTCTTAATTTAGACTAACAAGAATAGGGTATGGGGTTTGGGGTAAGTTGATTCGGAATTCGGAATTCCGAATTCCGAATTCCGAATTTCCTAGTTTTCGCCCAAGCGTTGCAGTGAAATTCTGGCAGCTTCAGCGACTTGAAAATGATTATCTTTTTCCATGTATTTAAGGGCGGAAACACTTTTAGGACTGGGAAGGTTGCCTAATGCTTCTGCTAGACGCTGTCTGACCAGCCAATCTTCCGCTTGAGCAAAGCGAAGAATTGGCTCGATCGCTTCTAAGTCTCTAATTTCCCCAATTGCCGCGATCGCTGCCTGTTGTATGACTATTTCATCACTATCTAAGGCTTGTAGCAAGACTTGCCGAGCGCGAGGATCTTTGAGGTTGCCCAGCGATACTGCTGCACTAAAGCGGACTAGCCATTCTGTATCTTCATAGAAAGCCCGAATTAATGGTTCGACTCCACGCGGGTCGCCCAAATACCCTAACGCGCCAGCGGCATCAGCGCGAATGCCGTAGTCTGCGTCGGTTTCTAGCAAGCGCACTAAAATTGGATAGCATTCGTCTGTATGCTTTATCCCTAGAGCAAATACAGCCATCGAGCGAATTTGCAAAATCTCATCATCGAGGACTTTTTTAATCAAAGGTACGGCTTCAACAGCTGGGACGTGACGCAGCTGGGCTAAAGCCACCATGCGATCGCGACTATTGGGGCTGTCTAGCTGAGCAGAAATTTCCTCTGTGCTAGGATGAGCCATGAATTTAGAACCACCTTTTACAATCTTCTCTAGTCTAGAATTATCATTGTTTGAGCCTATAAATAAATTCTTCCAATAGAAGTAATTGAAATGGTTGGGAATAGATAATTAGTAGGCGAGCGCAGTTACGCCTGCTGGGGAGCGCGTCATATTCCCATCAATTACCAAAACCAGCCAAATTCCCCCTATAAAAAGCTATCCGCTCTTACTAGGGATCTTGCGATCGAAGTAAGAGCGGTCTAGTTGGGTCTTCAGATTGAAACCTGACTGCCGGAAGGAACTCCAAACCAGCCTGGGTCTTTGAGTTATCTCAGTCTCAAAAAGACTAAGGCTAACTTTAGAGAACGGCTCCGGCGCGCAGCCGGCTAGCTTCAACCTGATGACCCATGCATTTACTACTTTCTATCATGGGCATCACCTCCTTGTTGCCTAAGCGGTCTTAGTCTCAAGAGGTCAGAGCATTTATGCCCTGCCGTCGTTTGCTTTACTTACGATAACACACGATTTGCGTTTTGCGTGAAATCAGTTATCAGTTGTCAGTTACCGTCAACTGTAGACCGTCAACTATTCACCTTCTTCATAATTTAGCGATCGCCAAAACAAGATTTGATTAAGCAGAGCAATTTGTGATACTTTTCATTATCCGTAGGGGAATGCTTTCAGCAGAATCGAAGCACGACTTATTGATTATGCTGGCAGCAAAACCCAAGCCTAAATTTTCTACCCTTCTATTTTTTATTGCCTTCAGCTTGGCTGTACCAGCATTTTTTAACCTCAAAGTTTGTCTTCCTCCAGCAATGTTTTGCTTTCTGCTAGGAAGCTTAGTAGAGGGAGTCGAAGTCGTAGCAGACAAGAATCAGAAGCATCGAGATAAAAGATTCAAAGCGTAATCGGTCTCATCAAAATGTAAAGCACAAAAAAGCCTCCACAACTTAGTGGAGGCTTTGGTTTATAGAAGAAAGAAAGTTAACACCCAATTGCAACCCATAGATTGCTTAGCATCAAGTCGAGAGGTTCGTAAACACTTCTCTTGACAAGATTAGAGTGCGTTACCGCGAGGTAGTACTTCCTCAGGGAACTCGAAGTTTTCGTGGGGTTGGTCTTGAGGTGCCATCCAAGCACGGATGCCCTCGTTGAGCAGAATGTTTTTGGTGTAGAAGGTCTCGAACTCGGGATCTTCCGCTGCCCGCAGCTCTTGAGAGACGAAGTCATATGCCCGCAGGTTCACCGCTAAGCCGACGACTCCCACCGCACTCATCCACAGTCCGGTCACTGGCACGAACAACATGAAGAAGTGCAACCAGCGCTTGTTGGAAAAGGCAATGCCAAAAATCTGCGACCAGAAGCGGTTTGCCGTCACCATCGAATAGGTCTCTTCCGATTGGGTTGGGTTGAAGGCAGGGAAGGTGTTGGAGCTATCGCCGTCTTCAAACAGCGTGTTTTCCACCGTCGCCCCGTGAATCGCGCACAACAGCGCTCCACCTAATACCCCGGCGACTCCCATCATGTGGAACGGGTTGAGCGTCCAGTTGTGGAACCCTTGGAAGAACAGCAAGAAGCGGAAAATCGCCGCGACTCCAAATGAAGGCGCAAAGAACCAGCCGGACTGTCCCAAGGGGTAGAGCAAGAAGACGCTAACAAAGACCGCAATTGGACCTGTGAATGCTAAAGCGTTGTATGGTCTGATTCCGACCAAGCGAGCAATTTCTAACTGCCGCAGGCAGAATCCAATCAGCGCAAATGCCCCGTGTAAGGCGACAAATGCCCACAAGCCCCCGAGTTGACACCAGCGCGTGAAGTCCCAGTTCGCTTCTGGTCCCCACAAAAACAGCAATGAGTGTCCCATGCTGTTGGCTGGGGTCGATACGGCTACGGTTAAGAAGTTGGCTCCTTCCAAGTAGCTGCTGGCAATCCCGTGGGTGTACCACGAGGTGACGAATGTCGTTCCGGTCAGCCATCCACCTAGTGCTAGGTAGGCGCAGGGGAATAGTAATAGCCCCGACCAACCGACGAATACAAATCTATCGCGCTTGAGCCAGTCGTCGAGAACGTCAAACCATCCTCTTTGACTCGGTGCGCGTCCTACTGCGATTGTCATGAGGACAAATCTCCAAATCTTCTTATGATTACTTTTTTGCGAGCTTTACGCCCAACTTTAAAAGCGTTTACTTTCACGTTAGGCAGAAAGTAGACCGAGTTGTAAACTCACTTTACGAATCTTAACTCACTCTAATTATTATTTGTACAACTGAACCGTAAATTGCAACAACCCTATTGGATGAATTCGATCGCGAGATTGTAGGTTTTTTCCTGTCTCTAGCAAGATGGAACGCCTAGTTGAACCCGTCTAAGGACGTATCATTTAAAAAATATGATTGGATAATTTTATGAATTTACTTCAAGTTATAAGTTTTTTCTTGCTTCAGTTGCCGCAGTTGTCACACTTAGATCTTCCATTTCTGAGAAACGTTTGGTTGAAGTCATACCATCCACCTCAGCATCTGTATCGACATCATCAGCAAAAGGATTGTGGAAGAAAGACCCCGTTTGGGGTGGTAGAGTCGGATCGAGAACAATTTCTGCCAAACTTTTTGCGACTCCAGTTAGGGGAATGGCGAGAATCACGCCTAAAAATCCGCCCAATTGCGCCCCCAGTAATAGAGAAATGAAAATAGCCACGGGCGATAAACCCGTCAGATTGCCTATAATCCGAGGTGCAACTAAATTATCTTTGACTTGTTGTAGGGCAACTGCAATCGCCAAAACCTGAAGCGCAAGCCACCAGTCGATAAAAGCAACCACGATCGCGACCGTACCAATACCTAAAGTCGCACCAATAAAAGGAATAACTTCTGTTAAGCCAATAAAAACGGCAAATAAGAGGAAAAACGGCACTCGCAGTGTCGAAAAAGCGATGGTGAGCGTGACAGCCATAAATAACCCTAGCAAGAGCTGTCCTGAGACAAAGCGCTGGAGATTGCGTTGCAAGGCAGCAGTTAAGCCAGAGCGAATTTGAGGCGAGAGGATACTCGTCAAACTATTCCACACCCTTTCCCCATCAATCAGCATGTAGAAGGAGAGGACTAAAATTAGAATTGCGTCCAAAAACCAATTAAACGTACCGATCGCCAAGCCTAGACTTTTAACTGCGATCGCTTCAGCCTGGGTTTGCAGCCGATCCAATAACAGCGATACAAGCAACTGGACATCAAAGGGTAAGTTATATTGAGCGCTCCAGGCTTGAAAAGTATTTAATTGTTCCTGAGCCGAATCGAGAATGGTTGGTAAGTTATTCACCAACTGCCGCGCCTGGTTAAATACAAGCGGTACTACAGTCAACGCGACAATCGCAAAGACAAATCCCGCTCCCAAGTAGACGAGTCCGGCTGCTACCGTGCGGGGTAAAAAAGTTTGCAATCCAGCTACGGCATAGTTGAGCAAAAAGGCAATTAGAGCGGCGCTAATGACAATACTTAATAATTCGCCCACATAACCCAAGGCTCGAAGCGTCACCGACACTGAAACCAAGATCAGCAGCCAAGTGATCAGAAATTGTTGAATCGGTAAAAAGGCGCGGTTCATCGTTAGTGAGTGGTGGGTGGCTAGTGGAACCAGTGGCTAGTGGCTAGTAGTAGATAGGGTGTAGGGTGTAGGGTGTAGGGTGTAGGGTGACTCCTGACTCCTGACTCCTGACTCCTGACCAGTTAGTTATTTTATCTCCTCAGCTCCCTGGGCTCCCTCAACTCCCTCAGCTCCCCCAACTCCCTCAGCTCTCTTTCCCCAGCTCCCTTTAAAATGTAATGTCTCTGCGGGATTTAAAGCATCTTCTGACACGGGGAGGAAGAGATCGAAAAGATTTTTCAAACAACTCGCGATCGGCACGGCTGTGAGTAAACCTAGTAACCCCCCAATTTTAGTCCCTACTGCCAAAGCTATTAGCACTCCAATCGGGCTTAAGCCTGTAAAACTACCCAATAACCGAGGAGCGATCGCTTGATCGATAATTTGGTCAACTACTACAGCTACCGTTAATGTTTTGGCTCCCAGCCAGAAGTCATGTACGGCGACTAACAGTCCAACGAGGCTGAAACTTAAAACGTCTCCAAAGGGAATTAAAGTCATTGCGCCGATTCCTAAGCCGAATAGTAATCCGAAAGGGACTCCTAAAGCCACAAATGCTAAAGTCATGGCTGTACCAACTAGTGCGGCTAGTGCCACCTGACCGATCAGATAATTTTGAAAGTTCTGCTGAAGCGATCGCTGTAGTGGAATACTCCAGCGAGATGGTAAACGTCCAAAAATGCCATGCCAAAGCCGTTCGCCGTCCAATAAGAGGTAAAACGTTAGCACGACGGTTAAAATTGCCTCGGAAACGCTATCAATAGTGCCAATAATTAGCATTACTAGTTCTTCGCCTAGAAACTGTAATTCATCTGGGAGGCGATCGCTCACTTGTGTGGTTAAATGAGTCAGATCGAAAGGTAACTGCTGCGTTTCTACCCAGGTGTCTATCATTTTTAGCTTTGCCGTTCCAGCGTCAATCCATTGCGGTAGTAGTCTCGCACCTTCGCTTAACTCTTCTATGAGTAGCGGAATTAAGGTAATACCTAAAGCTATCGATGTGACTAAAGCTATGAGAAAGACTAAGAATACTGCATATTGGCGTTGTACTTGGCGCTGTTGAAGCCACTGCACGGGGTAATTCAGAATGAAGGCTAATACCGCTGCTAAGCCGAATATGGTGATTAGAGGTTGAAAATACTGAAAAACTAGAAGTGCCAGCCACCCATTAAATACAAGTAAAGGAAATGGCAGAGCGATCGCCAACCATTGCCACAGTTTATTTTTGAAACCATTCATACCCTTTCACACCTAGCATCAGCCTGCGATCGATTTTCGCTCAGAAAGTACAGAAATTATCTTTCTCATCCTATGCCATTGCTATAAATATGGCGTGGCTCGCTAGATGGATGGTGTAAGTTTTTATACTTTGCATAGCCGCGATCGCTCTTTATTCTGTAAACAAAATTGAAGCTTTTTAGGAATTAAATTGGCTATTCTTGCATACAATTCCCCGTAGGTATACATAGCATAAATAGCTGTATTCAAAAATACAAAACTTATTTATTCTGTTAAATAGAATCTTTGAAAATCGACCGATCGAGTATTAAAATAACGCTGCTATCCCTAAATTTACTTAAGATTAATGTAGGTTAATCGGAGGGTTTTGTGAAACAAAGAGATAGCTCACTAGATGTTATTGAAGGGTTGGCTTGTATCATGATGATTTTGGCTCATGCCACTCTAGGTTCACAAGAAAGTACGCTGGTGAAAAACTTGGCTTTCTTTGGGGGTTTTGCTCCAACTTTATTTTATGCCGTCTCTGATGTTACGAATATGTTTCAAGCCATATGTCTGCGTCTTATTTTATTTTAAGTAAAGCGCTTGTATTGATGGTTTTCTATTTTCTTAGAACTCATCGAGTCATGGCACAAAACAAACTTTTAGTTTACTTTGGCAAAAACTCACTTCTATTTTTGTACGTTCACTTCATTATTTTACTAAAATTTAATAGCATGGAATATCGTCAGGCTTATGTTGTTTGGATTATGACAACAGGGCTGACTTTTGCGTTTATGAAACTGTGCCAATATCTCAATCAATACATCGAAAGATATTTTGATAATATAGCAGTCTGGATTGTAGCGATCGCGCTGATATGTACCTTACCAATAGTCTTCATGCACCAACCCAAGTACGTTGTATGGGGAGAAATGCTGCTAGGAATTATATTCGCTTGTAACTATCAAACCCTTTCCCAACTTGTAAAAAGAAAACTATCAGCCCAAAATAGCCTGAAATCGGTTATGGATAACTGGTAGGTCGTAAGTCGTAAGTCGTAAGTAAGAATTTATCCACTACTCCCCGCTCCCTGCTCCCTGCTCCCTGAAAGGTTAAGATGAGAGCAGCTTAGTCACGATGTTGAAGATAAAATGTTCACGATCGACTTGACAATCAAAAACACAGCCTTTCCGGTGTCAGTACAACGGAAGGAAACTGCGGATGCAGAAGCAGCATACAATCAAATTCTGGCAGCAATGCGCAGTGGAAATCCAGAGATTATCGAACTGACGTGCGATCGCCAGCCAGAAAAGAAAGTCGCCGTCCGTACCAGCGAAATTTCTGGGGTGCAGATCTCGCAAAAAGACAGCACGGCTGCTGGCAAAACCCCTGGCTTTTTTGCCTTTACCGAATCTAAATAATTAGCTGGGGTGTCAATGGCTGAATCTGCCATTCAAGTTCGGGATTTGTGCTTTAGTTGGTCTAGCGGAGAACGAGTTTTTCAATCTCTCTCTTTAGAAGTACCAAGGGGAGAGTTTTGGATGTTGTTGGGAGTCAACGGTAGCGGTAAGTCTACTTTACTGCGGTTGTTAGCAGACTTGTTAACACCTCAGTCCGGTCAAATTGGCATCGTGCATCCAGTTGGCTTTGTCTTTCAAAATCCCGATCACCAACTCGTAATGCCGACTGTGGGGGCTGATGTGGCTTTTGGATTGGTGGAAGAAAAACTCTCCATTTCCCAAGTCCGTCAGCGAGTTACAGAAGCGCTGGCTGCGGTAAATTTATTAGAACTACAGCGCCGTCCGATTTATGCCCTGAGTGGAGGACAAAAGCAGCGCGTTGCTATCGCTGGGGCGATCGCCCGTCGTTGCGAAGTTTTGTTGCTTGACGAACCTACAGCCCTCCTCGATCCTGATAGTCAACTCGATCTAGTAGCGCAGGTGCAAAATTTGGTTAAAAGTCGGGGAATGACAGCCCTTTGGGTGACGCATCGTCTCGACGAGTTGAACTATTGCGACGGTGCTTTTTTACTCGAACGCGGCTGTCTGATCGATCGGGGAGAACCAAAACGGTTGCGACAAAAACTGATGGAAGTCGCAGCATAGGACACAGCAAGGGCTTGGCACTACCAAGCCCTTGCTATTTACCCCTGAGTGTCATGCGTGATACGCAAACAAAGATTAAAATTGTGAATAATAAATTTTATATTTAGTAACATTCACAGCGAACCATGTCACCCCCTTCGACTCAACCTGTTTTGCTAGTAGATGGCTACAACATCATTGGCGCTTGGCAACACCTGAAAATAGCCCGCGATCGCGACGGATTAGAGGCAGCGCGGTGGCAGCTGGCAGAAGCTTTAATTAGTTACAGTGCTTTTAAGGGATTAAGTACTCAAATTGTTTTTGACGCTCAGTATCAGCAGACTATTGGGACTCAAGAAGTCAAAACAGAAAATCTATCTGTATACTACACCAATTTCGGCGAAACGGCAGACACATATATAGAAAGGATCTGCGCGGCATACTACAGGCAGTATTTAAATCGCTCGCTCTGCTCCCGTTTGATTGTTGCTACCTCCGATCGCGCTCAGCAACTAACTGTCATGGGTTACGGTGCGGAATGGCTCTCAGCATTGCAACTGAGACAGGAAGTTGAGGCAGCTACGATGCGATCGCGCCGCAAACACAAACAAGGCAAACAATCATCAGGTAGATTTCTGGCTTCGGCGATCGACCCGAAAGCGCGGCAAAAGCTAGCTAAAATGCGCTTTGGCTTGTAAATTTGGTGCAGTAGAAAACAAATTCTCAAAAAAAATTAGTCAGGGACTTGCAAAACCTGTTTATAAGGGTTATTATAAATATTCGCAATCCTCAGTAGCTCAGTGGTAGAGCGGTCGGCTGTTAACCGATTGGTCGTAAGTTCGAATCTTACCTGGGGAGTTATCAAAAATGAATTAAGAGGCAGCAATATGACTGCATACGACACAGACTACGGATTGTGGTTGAACGAGCAGATCGAGCGCCTGAAAACTCGTCAGTGGGAGCAAATAGACGTAGAGAACCTGATTGAAGAGTTAGAGCAGTTGAATAAAAGCAACAAACGCGAACTTTACAGCTATTTAGTTGTAGTTCTTTCCCATTTACTGAAGTGGCAATATCAGCCGCAAATGCGTAGTGGTAGTTGGCGCGGTTCTATTAGCAATAGCAGAAAGCGTATCGGTCGGCTATTTAAGGATCAGCCATCACTTAAACCATATGTAGCAGAAATTTTGGTAGAGGCATACGCAGAAGCTAGCGAATGGGCATCAGACGAGACAGGAATACCAGTTTCATTCTTTCCTCCAGAGTGCCTTTACACTGTAGAGCAGATCCTAGCTGTTGATTTTTTTCCTGATGACGTTGAAACAAGAGAATGAAGAGTAGGGAGTAGAAGGCGATCGCCTACAATACCCCTCATAGATTCGACTCTAAAGGAGTATCTGGTTTCATGGGTGTCTCAGCGTATTATCAAGCCATACCTGAAGAGTCTAGGTTATTTCATCGGGTTCAAACTGAGAAGCAATTCAGCTATCTTTTCGATCTCCTGTTTCCATACAGCTACGGCATTTTTTACATCCTGATGTGGCAGCATGAGGATGATGGTAGTCTTGATGAGATACTGGATGGAGTCGCTGAGTCTAAAGAAATATTCAACTCTAGATCTGAGGTAGATCTGTGCTTTAATCAACTTTGTGCAGAGTTAGAACAGGCAAGCAGATTGTATCCAGGGCTGGAAGATCGAGGTATTTATTTAGAAAACATTCAATCAGTTTTTGAAGAAAGACTAGTGCGGGAGTTGAAAAGCAGACAACTCGATCGCTTACTCCCCTATGTAGAAAAGTTACTGGGTGGCGATCGCCCTTTTGGGTTGGAGCCGCAGAATGGTTTAGATTTATATATAGTGCCATCCTCAATAGTAAAAGAAGGTGTGCGAATATTTAGGGAAGTAGAACCAGAAACACTGTTTAATCCAGCGTTAGCGCAGCTTAACGAAGTTATCGCACCAAAAGAGGAAAACGCATTAGAAAGATTTGAGTGGTGGAGAGGTTTTTATCTAGAAGCAGCTGATAAAGGAGAGGCTGTGCTGATTGAATTTTGCTAATAGAAATGCGATCGCCTGCTCAAACAGCTGACGGAAAAGCGATCGCTGGCTAGACTAGACCAAGCTGAGCATAGGAGAGTCTAGTATGAAAGACCGCGACTACACTTTAATTCTTGACAAAAGCGGCAGTATGTCCACTCCCGACCAACAGGGGGGTAAAAGTAGATGGGAAGTTGCTCAAGAGTCTACTTTAGCAGTGGCGAGAAAGTGCGAACAGTTCGATCCTGATGGTATTACCGTGTATGTTTTTTCCGGTAAGTTTAAGCGTTACGATGATGTGACATCAGCGAAAGTCTCTCAAATCTTTTTAGAAAACGATCCGGTGGGGACGACGAATCTAGCATCCGTGCTACAAGATGCGACTAATAATTACTTTCAGCGCAAAGCCAAGGGACAGACAAAACCAGAGGGAGAGACGATTGTCGTTGTCACTGATGGGGAACCAGACGATCGCCGTGCGGTGTTTGAAGTTATCATCAATGCTACCCGTCAGATGGAAAGGGATGAAGAACTGGCAATTTCAATGATCCAAGTCGGTTCCGATCCGCAAGCCACCAAATTTCTGAAAGCACTAGACGATCAATTGCAGGGAGTTGGCGCTAAATTTGATATTTGCGATACGGTGACTTTAGATGATTTAGAAGATATGAGTTTATCTGAAGTGCTGATGAACGCTATTGGTGATTGAGTTAGAATGGCGGTTGAATAAAGGCAGAGGGCAGAAGAATCAAAGCTTACTTTCAGTTTTGCTAATTTGCTAAATATATGGATGAGATCGATCGCCTGCTATCACAATTGAAGGCTGAAAATGAAAAGCTGCAACCCGCACCTAATCCTCAACCGCCAGCAGCTAAATCTGGTGATGCGATCGATCGCTTGTTAGAGCGAGTAAAATCCGATCGCGATCGCCAGAATAGAGAACAAGAAGAAATTAGACAAGCACAATTCAAAGCCGAACAACTGAAACAACAGCAACTTCAGCAAGAAAAACGAAAAGAGTTACAAAAAACGGCTCAAGTGTGGTTGGACAAGTTAGATCCGTTTTCTCCTGAAGGGTTGTGGTTTGAACGGTTTGCCGAGAAATACGAATCGAAACTAGCAGCAGCAATTGATTATTTGCTAGAAAATCTAGGATAAGATTGTTATTCGGAAAAGCTTTATTTGAAATGTCGCGCAAAGGCGCAGAGGCGCAAAGCGAGTTCATTATACCTCTTTGCGACTTTGCGTCTTTGCATGACAAAATCTCTTGCGATCGCCCTTCCTCAAGCATGGGATAATAGAGAACCGTTAGAAGCAGAAAACTATGCCTTATTGCTAGATATATTGTTGAATTCTCTGCCTCAACCATGCCACCTCGCAAGCAAACAACAGAGCGATCGGTTTATCAGCTGAAAATAACGCTTCAAGATTTGCGTCCGCCAATTTGGAGACGAGTCCAAGTCTACAGCGATATCACCCTGGCTAAATTGCATCGAATTATTCAAGAGGCAATGGGCTGGACAAATTCCCATCTTCATGCTTTCACAATTCAGGGCGTAGAATACGGGCAACCGATGCCAGACTACGATCTTGATATGCGGAACGAACGGACGGCGAAGTTAAGCCAAGTCGCGCCTGGGGAAAAGTTCAAATTCCACTATACCTATGACATGGGCGATTCTTGGGAGCATGAAATTTTAGTCGAGAAAGTACTACCAGCCGAACCGCAGATGCATTATCCGCTGTGTTTAACAGGTAAACGCGCCTGTCCGCCAGAGGACTGCGGTGGAGTTTGGGGTTATGCAGAATTTTTAGAAGCAATTCAAGATCCAAACCATTCGGAACATGAATCGATGTTGGAATGGGTTGGTGGTGCGTTCGATCCCGAAGCCTTCTATCTAGACGAAGTAAATCAACAACTGAAGCAGATTCGGTGAAACGGCTAAGTCAACAATTTTGACTTTTGTACGGGCGGGTTTAGATAGTAATTTTCTAATAATTCATGAGAAAATTTAGAAATAAACCCGCCCCTACTGAACTTTTGACTTTTATTCTTCTTCAAGTACTTCGTTGACTGGGAAACGATCCATCAGTTGAATTGCCCGATAAGCATTGCGACGTAAAGACTCTGACAAAAATGGAATGTGGGGAATTTGAGAGAGTAAATCTAACGTTCGGCGCAGCAATCTGACGACATCACCTTCATCTAAACTCGTATTAGCACATAATTCCACCCATTCTACGCCTAGCGACCACTGCTCGATTAAAGCTACTAAATCGTATTCCAACCAAATTGGAATTGTGACGTTATAGCGCCGCTGTAATTGAAATAACTGTCGCCGAATCGGACGGATACTCGCCAAGGCAATATCGACTTCTTCTGATAAGAGATAGCGTACCCAACTATCGGGACGGGGTGTTTCCGTGACTAGCGCCGCGATCGCCGCAGCAAGGTGATGGGGAGCGAGATTGTCTAGTTCGCCACTGGCAAGGGCTAAACCCAACCACAGTTCGTTATCTCCTCTGACAGCAGCAGCAATTTTGCCTAAGTTGGTTGGCGTAAGATCGTCCAAAGCACCAAATCGCTGCAAAATCTCCATTAAGTGCAGAAATTCTTCCCAGTGACGGTGGGCGTAACGTTCTAACTCTGCCTGTCTTTCCTCAATTTCTGTTTGCAGTTGAGCAATTCTAGTCTTGCGTTTGAGAATACTGGCGGGATTGCCTAGATGATGCAAAGGATGGGCTGTTAGTTGCTCTTGTACGGCAATAACTCGGTGTTGTTGTTCTAAAACCTCCGGTGCAGCGTGCCACGGAGGTAGGTCAGGAATTTGTGCCGCAATTGTTGCTGTTTCTTCATTCCCTTTACGTGCTTGCCCTGGTTTAAGGGGCATTTCTACAGGCGGCATCAGATGTTCGGGAATATCTAATCGAGCAAATTCGGCAAATAAATCTGCTATATCGCTACTAGCTGCTACGTACCAGCGATTATCTCGACCCAAACAAATAAAATAAGGTGCTTGTCCCGAACCAGGAATTTTCGCTACCAACACCGCTGGGATGGGCGTTGATGTTTGGACGTGCTTGCCGCGCAAACTCAATAACGTACCCGACATGGCAAAATTAATCGTCAGGCTCAATTGCTCTAGTCGTGCCTCTAATGCCTGTTCCTCCAGTACCTTCAAGAGTTGGCGTTCGACTTTGAGCCGTTGTCGCAATTTCTCATAATGATTTAACCGATCCTCATCGACCGACTGCATTTGAGTTTGCAAGTCGGCAAGTCGATCTTCCATCTCGGCGATCGCATCGTATTGGGGTTTCAAATACAATGTGGCGAGATACTGCCCAAAACTACGCTCGATCAGCTCTTTCGCTTCTGCTAAATTATGAATTTGCAGCAGATTTAACACCATGCCGTAGCTGGGAGCAAACTGACTCACTAGCGGGTCTGGTTTAGCAGTGGCTAGATATACAGCTTCTTTCGCGCCTTCAAATGGCGTTTGCAAAGTGACGACGTGACCGAGCTTATCCATCCCTCGCCGTCCGGCGCGTCCTGCCATTTGCAAGAATTCGGAAGGATTGAGCAAGCGGTGTCCGCGATCTGTACGTTTGGATAAGGTAGAAATTACCGTTGTCCGCGCTGGCATATTAATTCCTGCCGCTAGCGTTTCAGTCGCGAAGACAACTTTAATTAAACCCTGCTGAAACAATTCTTCTACTAACCCCTTCCAGGCTGGTAATATACCCGCGTGGTGAGCGGCAATCCCGCGATAGAGAGGTTCTACTTGTCCGACACGTCCTGCATCTGGGTTACGGCGCAAAAATTCATCAATTTGGATTTTGAGTTGAGCCGCTTCTTCTGGATTAACTAGCGTTACGCCTGCTAGTTCCTCGACGGCTTTATCGCAACCGCGACGGCTGAAAATAAAGTAAATGGCTGGTAGCATATCTCTAGAGTAGAGATGCCCCACGGTGTCAATTAACTTAGGAGTTTCCGGTCTGGGTCCCTGCTTTCTGTCGCTACTACCCTTTTTCGGTCGCAGTCGCGGATTGAGTTTTCCAGTCTTGGGATCGAGTAAAGGAAATATTCCTTTAGGATTGCCAAAATAGAATTCGAGCGGGACGGGACGAAATTCAGAATAGATTAGCTCCGTGGGTCCATGAACGCGACAGATCCAATCTGTCAGTTGGTCGCTATTGGCGATCGTGGCTGAAAGTGCCACCAGTTGAATATCTGGCGGACAATAAATAATAGATTCTTCCCATACTGTCCCCCGCTGGCGATCGTTCATGTAATGGCATTCATCCAGAACCACTGCTTCTACACCTTCAAGGGATGTTCCCACTTCACCAATGGGAGTACCGTAGAGCATATTACGAAAAATTTCCGTAGTCATCACCAAGATTGGTGCATCACGGTTAATCGAAACATCGCCTGTTAACAATCCGACCAAATCTGCCCCAAAGCGAGAGCGAAAGTCGCGTAATTTTTGATTCGATAGCGCTTTGAGCGGCGTAGTGTAAAAAACTCTCTTGCCTCTAGAGAGGGCGCGATAGATCGCGTATTCCCCTATTAAAGTTTTGCCAGAACCCGTAGGCGCACATACAACTACGGAGCGATTGGCATTCAGTGCCGCGATCGCCTGTCGTTGGAACTCATCCAGCTCAAACGGAAAAATACTCTCTAGATTTAGGTCAGCTTGCAGTTGGGGAATTTTCACTCAATAATTTATTCAACACCCTTTATTAATAGAGTAACCAATCTTGGAAATTTAGGGAGCAGGGAGCAGGGAGCAGAGGAGCAGAGGAGCAGAGGAGCAGTGGGGAAAATCAATTCAATATCCAAAATCCCCACACCTTACACCCCACACCCTACACCCCACACCCTTTCTTCACTGCTCACTGATTTCCCAGTTCTCGCGATCGCCTTGTTGCGGCAACTACGGCTTCAATTAGGGCAGAACGAAAGCCTGCTTTTTCTAAGGCTGATACTCCAGCAATTGTTGTTCCGCCGGGGCTAGTGACGCGATCTTTTAATTCGGCTGGGTGAATGCTTGTTTCTTGCAGGAGCTGCAACGTGCCTTTGACAGTTTGCTGGGCGAGTTGGTTAGCAATATTTCGGGGTAAGCCTGCGGCTACGCCACCATCGGCTAATGCTTCTACTAAGATGGCTACGTAAGCCGGACCCGAACCAGAAAGTCCCGTAACGGCATCCATTAGCGACTCTGAAACTTCTACGACTTCTCCTACTGCTGAAAAGAGTTGCAGGGCAATTTGTTTGTGAACGTCGCTGGCGCGATCGCCTAGAGCGATCGCCGTCATACCTGCGCCAACTGTAGCAGGGGTATTGGGCATTGCCCGAATAACTGGTAAATGAGGAAAAGCCTTCTCTAGCTGCTGTAAGGTTACGCCTGCCATGATGGAAATTATCAACGGCAATTGTGTTGTAGTAGGGGCGCACCGCTGTGCGTCCTTATTGGATAAATCTGCCAAGTCTTGGCTAATTGCTGCAAATATCTGCGGTTTTACTGCCAATACAACTGTATCTGCCGATAAGACTTTGGCATTTTCTGTTGTTACTTGAATGCCATATTGTTGCTGCAAAAAATTGCGACGTGACGGCTGCGGATCGCTGGCTATGACTTCTAAAGGTTGATAAATTCGCCCACTAATAAGGCGGGATAAAATGGCTTCTCCCATTACCCCGCCACCAATAATACCTAACTTAATTGACGATTTTTCCATAGCGATCGGCTCATAGCTATCAGTCTGTTTTGTCATGTGTCATTTGTCGTTTGTCATTTGTATTTATCGATGTTTGTAACCAATGACTCATGACTGATGACGATTGACCGTCTAGGAGCTGAAGAACCGTATTTTAACCAGATTGAGCTATTCTAGTCGATTCAGCCGTCCATGCGGGTGCGGGTGCGCTCATGCGCTGGGGACGTGTAGGTACGGCTTGTGGGAGGTCGTGACCCAGAGTTCCTGGAGTTGTGACTTGAACGCATAGCGGTGTAAACAGGAAGATGCTTTCACCCACTCGCTCTTGGTGTCCGTCCATCGCGTAAGTTCCGCCAGCCACAAAATCCACAGCGCGCTGTGCTTGGTCTGGTTCCATCATTGTTAAATTTAACACCACCATCTTGCGATCGCGTAGAGCTTGAATGGCTTGTGGCATTTCCTCAAAGGAACGCGGCTCCATCAGAACTACTTCGTAATTACCGTTCAATGCTCCATGCATATCAATTACATTCCCTTTACCACCTGCGTTAACTTGATTCCAGCGACGCTGCTGGCGCGTTTCTTTTTCTGGTACAGGGGTAGGTTCGGGTGAGTATGCCTCATCCCCTGATTCTTCAACATCATCGAATTCGTCTTCGTATTCGTACTCTTCGTTAGTACCAACGAGCCAATGCTTCAGCTTAGAAAACGTACTCACTTCACTCTCCCTTGCGTTACACGCTACAAATCTACTGGGAAAAACCGTTTCGAGCAACTACCAAATAAGCAATGATTTAGGAAGTTGGCGTTCATGTTATCCGCCTTTTTGAGGTTTCACTGCGAATCTTAGCAATTCTTGAAATTTGATAAATCGCCTTTTTTGTAGTCAAATTTACAAGTTTCGGTTATTTCTCAGCTAGAATTTTGACTTCACAGTATACAGTTGTCAAGTCTATTTTTCGGAAATTTTTAATATTCACTTTGGTTTTTCTTCAAAAAGTTATTTGACATGCGAAAGCATGGATCGGAGATTGAGAATCAAGGTTTATGCGAGAAGTCAACTGATAACCGATCGCTAATAACTGCTCGCCGGTCACCGATCGCTTTTTTGTACAGACGTTACATGTTTGTAGAGACGTTGCATGCAACGTCTCTACACTGCTCCCTGGTCACTGCTCCCTGGTCACTGATAACTGCGATCGCCAAAAATTATCCGTCCTAAACGTACCATCGTTGCTCCAGCTTGGACGGCTAATTGGTAATCGTCAGACATTCCCATTGATAACTGCTGCATCTGAAGATTAGACCAGTGTTGCTGCCGAATTTTGTCAGCTAAATCGCGAGTTTGCTCGAAGAGATTGAGAATTTCGGCATCATTCAAATCTAAGGGTGGAATTGCCATCAAGCCTTCGATTTGCAGGTTACGACAGCGATTTAGTTCTGGTAAGCTGGCTAACAAGTCGGGAATAGTCCAACCGGACTTATTCGGATCGCTGAGAATTTTGACCTGCAAACACATTTGAGGACGGCAACATAACTCTTGTGCCATTCGGTCTAGACGTTGAGCCAACTTTAAGCTATCGAGAGAATGAATCCATTGAAAAAGTTCTACAGCTCTTTTGGCTTTGTTGCTTTGCAAACTACCAATCAAGTGCCAAGTGATGTCTGGTAAATCTTGTAATTGTTGCTGTTTGCTAGCGGCTTCTTGAATGCGACTTTCGCCAAAATCCCGAATTCCAGCTTGATATGCTACTCGCATCGCCTCTACGGATACCTGCTTGGTGACGGCGATTAACCGGACGGTAGCTGGTAGTTGTTGACGGATAAGCGCAATACGTTCGGCAATCTGATTAGTCATTGGAAGGTGGCTTGCAAAATCTTCTGTAATCGATCGTACTCTTGGTATTGACCGTTACGACGTAAGAATCGCAGTCGAGTCTCCAATAGTAAGCGAGCTTCAGAACGACTCACTGGCTCGAATTTCATCCCTGAAGCTTCAATCGTCACTAAAAAAAACAAGCGCTGGGCGTAGAGCGTGGTGAAAACTTCTTGATGTTCCTCCAAAAGGCAGATGCGGAATAACAACCCAAATGTAGGATGATTCAAATAATTTTCTGTATTCATCAACAGCGATCGCAGCTTAAAACATGTATTTTATGGCAGTGAAGTAGATCGATTGTCTAAATTTGTAATTTGTATTTCATTATTCACAATTTGTTTTAAGTTTATTGAGATAATTTCTAAATTCTTCTGTCTTTATGTAGAACTATAAAGCTGCTGGCTGCGATCGCATTCTCAAGGCGATCGCTCCTAAGAACAGACGAGGAGCGCCGTAGCGATCGCGTAGTCTCCGTCATGACTCAAACTCAACTGCCACTGCAACTGTCCCCAAGAATTTACGATCGCTAGCGCTCGTCCGTGTAGTTGCACGGTAGGAACGCCACTCGGTTGACGGCAAATCTCAACGTCAGTGTAACCCACGCCTAGCCAGCCAGTCCCCAAAGCTTTGACCACAGCTTCCTTCGCCGCCCATCGACCAGCTAGTTTATTCATCGCATTACGATTAGGGGAATTTAGCTCGTAACGACAATCCAGCAGCTCGTTGGGCGTGTAGACGCGCTGCAAAAAGCGATCGCCAAATTGTTCTATAACCTTCTCAATTCGAGGAATGTAAATAATATCGGTTCCTAAACGTAGCATCTGTTGTCAGTGAAGAAAGGGAGCAGGGACGAGCTGGGAGCAGGGGGAATTACTCGCGAATGCGCGACTTACGACTTCATTCTTCAGTCCTTTTCAAGGCGATGATTTGGGCTTGAGCTTTGTGCAAAGACTCATACCATTCTCGCTCGGGGTCGCTGTCAGCAACGATCCCCGCTCCAACTTGTCCCCAAACTTTATTGCGGGAGTTGTGAATGGGGTGTGGGGTTGACTTGTGACTTGTGACTTGTAATTGCTCCCTCAGCTCTCTTCTCTCCCTTGTCTCCCTGCTCCCTGCTCCCTGCTCCCTGCTATACAGCAGAGTCCGAATCAAAATATTCAAGTCTAAATGACCGCGCCAGTCTAAGTAACCGCAGGAGCCGTAAAACAAGCTGCGGCGGACTGGCTCCAATTCTTCAATAATTTCCATGCAACGGACTTTAGGACAGCCAGTAATCGTACCTCCAGGAAACGCGGCGCGAATTAAATCGATCGCATTGTATTCTGGTTTGAGAGTGCCAGTAATATTACTCACAAGATGCATGACGTGACTGTATCGCTCGATCGCTAATAATTCATCAACGACGACAGAACCCCATTCGCAGACGCGCCCTAGATCGTTACGTTCCAAATCTACGAGCATGATATGTTCGGCAATTTCCTTAGTATTGCTTAACAACTCTTGAGCTAAATCGCAGTCTTGTGCGGGAGTGGCTCCTCGCGATCGCGTGCCTGCAATTGGTCTTGTTTGGACTTGACGATCTCGTAATTGCACCAATCTTTCTGGCGAACAGCTAATGACCGCTCCCCAAGGAGTCTGCCAATAACTAGCAAAGGGAGACGGATTAATTTGTTGCAGTGCTTGATAAATTTGCCAACTACTAGCGATCGTGCTGGTTTCAAAGCGCAAAGAAAGATTTGCCTGAAAAATGTCTCCAGCTTGAATGTACTTTTTTGCTCGGCAGACAGCCGTTTCGTATTCTTCTTGATGGGTGAGTAGTAAGAATTCGGAATAACGCTGCGCTTCGCCTTCGGCTGACAGAATTCGGAATTCGGAATTATTTTTAACTTTTGACTTTTGACTTTTGACTTCTGACTTTTCAAGTCGCTCTTGTAAATCGTCTAACTGCTGTGGTACGGAAACAGCCAGCCACAAAATTTGTTCTAAGTGGTCGAGAACGGCGAAACACTCAGGCTCGTACCAATAAGCAACAGGAAATGGTAAGGGATCTGATTTTACATAGGGTAACTTTTCAATCTCCCAAGCCAGATCGTAACCCAACCAACCCAGCCATCCTCCAGTAAAAGGGAGGGAGTCGGGAATCGGGAGTCGGGAGTCGAGTGAGTGGCTAGTGGCTAGTGGCTGGTGGCTAGTGGCTGGAATTGCTCCCCAACTCCCCAGCTCTTTCCCCCCCCTGCTCCCTGCTCCCTGCTCCCTGCTCCCTTACATTGCAATAGCTGCTGCAAGAATGGCAAAATTTCTCCAACAGGTGGTGTCCACAGTTGCGGCTGTCCGTCGATAATGCGGGGTGTGCCAGCACAGATAGAGTAACGCGCCAGTTGAGAACGGTCTTGAGATATTGGAGCAGGACTCTCTAGTAGAGTTGCGATCGCGTCTGGATTGGCATCGGGGCGAAATAGGGCTGCAAATACTTCAGCACCGCTACGTTGTTCTAAAGGAAGCGATCGCCAATACCAAGGCTGCATGGGTTTCATTTCAAACCTCATTACCCCAAGTTAGACGTATTGCCCAAAATGCAACCAAACACACCAAGGCAATCCAGTCTCTAGCAGCAAAGCGCAGCTGATGCCATTGAACGCGATGAGTATTCGGAGTGGTAAATCCCCTTACCGTCATTGCTTTAGCCATTTGTTCGGCTCTCAGAAGTAAGTTTTCTAGCAATCGTTCTGCCACTACCATCCACACCCGCAATGCTCCCTTGATGCCTAGCTTTTTCCAATTTATTGCCCGGGTTCGCACGGAACGAATCAGATTTTGCACTTCTTCCATCACCAGGGGAATAAATCGCAATGACAGCGTTAGAGTCAGCGCAATTTCAGTTACGGGCAATTTAAACCGTCGCAAAGGTAGCATCAAGCTTTCCAAACCTGCGGTAATTTCTTCTGGTGCGGTTGTGAGTAAATATAAATTCGTGCTGTAAATCAAAGTAAACAGGCTCGTACTCAAGCGTAATGCCAGCTCGACCGAG
The DNA here is from genome assembly GCF_032860985.1 of Chroococcidiopsis sp. SAG 2025. GTDB lineage: Bacteria > Cyanobacteriota > Cyanobacteriia > Cyanobacteriales > Chroococcidiopsidaceae > Chroococcidiopsis. Next base: position 1,435,061 of record NZ_JAOCNC010000001.1, on the reverse strand, counting down.
CGGCGCGTTACCGTAATTATCCAATATTGAAACAATACGTATTGGTAGTCTGTTGGTAGTTGGTAGTTGGTAGTTGGTAGTTGTTTGTCGCTCCTCTGCCCCTCCGCTCCCCTGCTCCCTGCTCCCTGCTCCCTGCTCCCGACTCTCGCATCAAACTCATTACCCAAAACCAAGATCTGACCCTGTTCGGCAGTTGGCAAGCGGGGTTGAGGATCTACGCCTAAACCGTCAGGACTGACCGCGCCCAAAATCAAGACGAAAAACGACAACGTGAGCAGCCAACCCATTTGTTGTCGCCAAACTCGCCAGGGAATCCCTGCTGTTAAAGTAATCAAAATGAGCAAGATGACTAAACTTACTCGGTAGAGAGAGTTTGCCATAATTGGCGCTGCTAAAAAGCTGAGCAACCAAGCCAACTTCACCCTCGGATCGAGTCGATGTAGCCAAGCAATCGGTTGTTCTAGATATAACCCTATGGGTAGCGATCGCAGTAAGTCCATTTTAACTAGGAGTGAGGAGTCAGGGATGAGGAGTGAGGGACTAAATCAAGTGAGGAAACTGAGGGATCTCAGGGAGCTAAGGAAGAGTCGCAGAGAATTTAATTCCGAATTCCGAATTCCCCTCACTCCTCACTCCTCGCTCCTCACCCCCCTACACGCGGGTAGCGCGATTTGTGCTTTTTTCTACGTCGCGGGCTTGTTTGCTACGCCAGAATAACCGAATCGGCGTGCCAGTAAAACCTAGTTGTTGGCGAAACTGTCGTTCGATGTATCGACGGTAGTTGTCGTTGAAGCGCTTGGCATCGTTGACGAATAATGCGATCGCTGGGGGTTGAACGCTGACTTGCGTGCCATAATAAATTCTTCCTTGTCGTCCTTGGCGATTTACTGGGGGAGAATGCCACCTCAAAGCCTCTTCAATTACTTCGTTGACAACTGCTGTAGAGACGCGCCGCTTGTGAGATTCGGCGGCTCGGTCTACTAATTCTAAAATTTTTTCTACTCGTTGTCCGGTCATGGCACTGACAAAAATTGCCTCTGCCCAGTCTAGAAACTGCATTCGATCTCGCAGGTTTTTTTCGTAGTCGTAAATTGTGTATGTATCTTTTTCGATCGCATCCCACTTGTTCACGACCAGAACGCAAGCCCGTCCTTCTTCAACTATACGTCCGGCGAGTTTTTGGTCTTGTTCGGTCACGCCGTCAAGCGCATCAATGACGAGTAAAACCACGTCAGCGCGGCGAATTGCCTTAAAAGCACGATTGATGCCAAAAAATTCGGGTCCGTATTCGACGTTTTTCTTTTTGCGAATTCCGGCTGTATCGATTAAGCGATAGGTTTGACCTTGGTGTTCGACTACGGTATCGATTGAATCACGTGTTGTACCGGAAATTGGACTGACGATCGCTCGACTTTCGCCGACAAAAGCGTTTAACAAGCTAGATTTACCAACGTTCGGTCTACCGACAATCGCTACAGCAATCTCATTGGTTGGAGTAATTTCTCCTGGTTGGGGTAAGTGGGCGATCAGTTGGTCTAACAAATCTCCCGTACCGTTGCCATGAATGCCAGAGACAGCATACGGTTCGCCTAGTCCTAGTTCCCAAAACTGCGCTGCCTGCATCAGACCTTGTTCGGGTGATTCACATTTATTGACAGCAAGTAGCACGGGTAAGGATTGTTGCCGCAACCACGCCGCCACTTCCTCATCGGCTGGCAGTGGTCCGGTTTGACCGTCAACGACAAATAGTACTGCACTGGCTTCGCTCAAAGCTGCCATGACCTGCTGTCGGATCAGGGGTAAAAATTCGGTGTCGTCGTCGAAGACCAAGCCGCCTGTATCGACTACCAAAAATTCGCGATCGCACCAGTAAGCAGGCATGTACGTGCGATCGCGAGTCACGCCTGGTTCGTCATACACGATCGCCTCCTGTACTCCAGCCAGACGATTAGCAAGCGTAGATTTGCCCACATTAGGGCGACCGACTATGGCAACAATTGGCAAAGGCATATAAGTGGCTGAAGCATCAAACTTTCATTGTAGCGACTCTCTAGAGTTTCGATCGCAACTTGAGTTGGCAGAGAATTTTTTGGCAAAATCTTTTCTTTTATGATTGAAATACTCGTTAAGTAAAGTAGTTTTTTTGACAAAATACTTAAAAAAACTAAATCAAATTCTGTTTTACCCGACCGCAGATTTGCTGTATTATTCCTTTAAACAAATAAGACAAATTAGTTAAGATTGCCTCTTTCTAACTCTTGTTAGAGCTTGGCTATTTTCTCCTACTTTTGTTTCAAGAAAGACAAAGTTTTTGCAAAAATTCAAACCAAACGTGCAAAATTTGCACGAATAAAATGTATGATTTTTCGATACAAACTTTGTCAAAAAAATAGTTGAGTTTGATAATATGTCGTGTATATTGAGAAAATATTCGCGGATTAAAGTTGCTTTCAGACTTAACCGAGAAAATTGTCGATTGGCTCTCGGCAAGCATTTGAATGTTGGCTCTACCACAAATCAAGAGTAAAGTTTAGGCTAAAAGCAGTCATCAGAGTTTTTTGTCTTCATTTTAGGGCTGAAGTCAAACAGAGACAAAACTAATTAATACAGATAGTTAGCACAGAGGCGATCGACGCGATCGCAATTAGCCATCAATTACGAGTAATGAGTTATGAGCTATTAGCTATTAGCTAATGGTGATAGAAAGGTGCGGCACAATATCACCTCACTGTACCGATCGCTGATAACTGATAACGGAATAACTGATAACGGAATAACTGATAACTGATAACTGACATCAGGAGGATACAAATTTAAGTGATTCAGCATGAACTACTTAATTTACCTACCAAGAAACCTGACGCTAGGACGCTCATAGCCCAAGGTAGTGGTGTAGGTAGCTGGCAACTTCTGTCCTATCAAGTCCCGCTCAACCCCGTCCATGCGGCATTACTACGAACGGGAAAAGTCTTTTTCTTCACTGGTTCGGGAAATAACCCCACGCGAATTAATTCTCCCTTCAACAGCGTAGTTTGGGATGTAAATAGCGGCACGTTTACCAGCCAATCGCCACCAACTGATCCATCTGGATTGCCCATCGATCTTTTCTGTGCCGGACAATCGTTTCGCGCTGACGGTCGCTTAATGATTGCAGGTGGAACTCTGCAATACGACCCTTTCTATGGAGCAACCTCTGCTTTTTTATTCGATCCGAGTAACGAGCAGCTGACAGCCATAGCCTCAATGAAGTATGGTCGCTGGTATCCTACAGTTCTAACGCTGGGCAACGGTCGAATTTTTGCCTTATCGGGGCTGGATGTGAATGGCAATCTAGCGATCAACCCAGAAATATATTCCAGCTCTTGGAGAGCTTTTTCTCAAGCTACCAGTCCTTTCGAGCTTTACGCCCATCTGATCTTGACCGCTACGGGGCAGGTTTTTTATACAGGAGGCTATTTTGCCTTTAACAATGGTGTTTCCGCTCGCCTGCTCACCTTACCAGGAAACTTCAATCAACGAATTACTGAAACACCCGTAGGTGCATTGCAACAGCCTGACTCTGGCGCTCAAGCTGCTAGCGTACTGCTTCCACCAGCTCAAGACCAACGAGTCATGGTGATTGGGGGTGGAAATCCCAATCAGGCAACCAATAGAGTCAGTATCATCAACTTAAACGCAAGTACCCCTGCATATGCAGCTGCACCATCGCTCAACTTTGCTCGCAAGCACCACAACGCCGTAATTCTGCCCGATCGCACGGTTTTAGTTTGTAACGGGAGCGGATTTGATGAAGCTGGGAATGCTGCTACACTGACCGCAGAGATCTACGACCCGATCGATAATACTTGGACGCTAACAGCTCCAGCTAGCCGAGTTCGCCTCTATCACTCGGTTGCCTTACTGCTACCAGATGGCAGAGTTGTCACCACGGGTGGTAATCCCAGGCGGTTAAATGAATGCGATAGCAATGGCAACCTTCCAGGTAGTTCGCCACCTCTACCTTGTGAGGATAGGCAAATTGAAATTTACAGCCCGCCTTACATCTCGCAAACGCGACCGACAATTCAGAATGCACCCGCAGAAATCTCCTTGGGCAATACATTCACGGTTACAACCCCCCAGGCACAGAACATCCAATGGGTAAGCCTAATTAGACCAATGGCAACAACGCACGGACTAGATACAGAACAACGGCTGGTAGATGTGCCGATCGCCTCTAGAACCAGCACCTCCTTATCCGTGACTCTGACATCTAATCGCAATATTGCCCCTGCTGGCTGGTACATGTTGTTCGTCAGCAATAACAGTCGCGTACCTTCAGTGGCTAGATGGATAAGGGTTGGGTAATTAGTCATTAGTCATTTGTAGTTTCACTACTCACTCCACATGGAAATTAGAATTTCTCGTCGTCGGTTTGGACAATTGGCGATCGCCACAACTACAATTGCCGGATTTAGCTATCTAGCTAGCAAAACCTCGGCACAAACGTCAGGTTTGACGATCGCGGGCATTAGTTCTAGGGGAACTGTTACTACCCCAGATTCTAGTCGTACCGATGTTTCTAGTCCTTCTGTGGAAACAGGCGATGCCTCCGATACCTCTGATACATCCCAACAAGTCATTATTAGCTCGATCGACTTGCCAACAGGGAGAAGGCAGGGGGGGGTAACATCTGTAATACCCACGGATGAGAGTATTAGCGGTTTTGCCTACTTAATTGATGGTACGCCTGTAGTTGCCATAACTCCTGCTAGAACCAGTAGAAGGAAAGGCAGAAACCCGACACGTCTCAGCTTTCCTGGGATATCTCGCGCCGATGTGACAGTTTCAGGACTTACACCCCAGCAAAGACTCGAAAGTTTGATGGTAACTCCAGATGGCACGCTGCTTGGTTTGGTCGCCAATAAGAACGGGACACCACCTGTAAGACTGGTAGAAGTTAACCCCAATACGGGAACTTTTAATGTCAGACTCAGCCTACCATCTGACCAAAAATATAGTACCTTAGCAATCTGTCCCAACGGCACGATTTATACCACTGCCGTTGCTAACGGTGCTACTACTCTAGTCAGAATTAACTTAGCGCAAGCTAGTGTCACGCCGTTAGTACAATTGTGGTTGAATAACAACTCTTGGGGTAATGGCTTGCAAAGCCTACTATGCAACAATGCTAACCAGCTGATTGCTTTTGGCGCACAGAGATATATACAACCAAATGCCCTTTATACTATAGATTTAAGCAGCGGCGCTATGACTAAGCTGATAGACTTTGATGCTGCTAGAGTGGCAATGCGGACTGTATAAGGGTAATTGGTAATTGGTGGTTGATAGTTGACGGTTGATGCTAAGCGCTAGACGCTGAACGCTACACTACGTGAACGCTATACTACCCCTTCGCTTAAGCAAGCTATACGAACGCTAAACTACGTGAAAGCGGGTTACTGACAACTGATAACTTTGTAGAGACGTTAGTAACGTCTCTACATTGACACCTGACAACTGCTCCCTGACAACTGATAACTGATTTGTTTGCTAGTGAAAAAAAACGATTTAGAGTTTTACGATCGCAGTGCTGCCCAGTGGTGGCAACCTGATGCTAAGATCTACGCCCTGCACCGCCTTAATCCCCTTCGCTTTCAGTACTTCGATCGCCATTTAACCAATTGGCAAGGGCTGAGAGTTTTGGATGTTGGTTGTGGTGGAGGATTTTCTTGCGAATTTTTAGCTGCACGGGGTGCAAAGGTTTTCGGCATCGATCGCTCTCAAAGTTGTATTGCTACAGCGAAAGCCCATGCTGCAACTTCTGGGTTCGAGATTGACTATCAGTATGGATATGCCGAAGATCTGCCCTATGCCGATCGCTATTTTGATGTGGTTGTTTGTGTCGATGTCTTAGAACACGTAACAAATTGGCAACAAACTATCACGGAAATTCATCGCGTCTTGCAGCCTGGAGGAACGTTTTGTTTTGACACGATAAACCGGACTGTGCAATCGCAGTTGATGATGATTTGGTTTTTGGAGGGAGTCGTCAAAGCGATCGATCGCGGGATTCATGACTGGGAGAAATTCATCAAACCAGAGGAGTTAACGAGTTTGATGCAACAGCAGAGTTTTACGAATATTGACATTAAAGGCTTTAGCCTATTTGGAAGTTCACCCTGGGATGCGATCGCTACTTTCTGGCACTACAAGAGAACTGGTAGTTTGAGGGCAAGCATTACAGATAATACGTCAGTCATGTATATTGGCAAGGCAGAAAAAACAGCGCGATCGTAAAAAACTGCTAAAGTCTAGCCCCGCGATCGCGTAGAGTGCGTCAAGATTGTAGGGACAGGTTTACTTAAAATGTCTGTTCTGAGTAGAGTTTCTTCGTAAACCTGCCCGTACAAAAGTCAAAAGTCAAAAGTCAAAATGCTGGAACTTGAATTCAATCCGTGACAGCATATGACCGCAAACACTTAGTATGAAGCACTCTGTAGATATTGCGATCGTCGGCGCTGGGCATAATGGATTAGTAGCGGCATTACTACTTGCCCGTCAGGGATTGAACGTGTTAGTTCTGGAAGAAAAACAGGCGATTGGTGGGGCTTGTCGGACAGAAACACCTTTTCGTACTGCGCCCAACTTAGGTATTTCTACAGGCGCGTATTTATTAGGGTTGATGCCACCAGAACTACTGAAAATTTTAGATATCGATCTACCAACTATCCGGCGAGATCCTCACTATTTCGTCCCGACAACAGATCGGCGCTACCTACTGTTTGGTTCCGATACGGCACAGATGCAGCAGCAGTTTACTGCCTTTTTTTCAGAAGCTGATTGGCAAGCAAATTTGGCACTGCAAGAGGAACTGACACAGTTAAGAGAGGATATTGCCCCGACGTGGTTAGAGGAACCGCTATCGATAGAAGAGACAGCAGAAAAATACGTGCGATCGCATTTAAAATCTATATTTATCGATCTGTGCCGCAAGTCTGTTGGCGAATATCTGGATCGCTTTAATTTTCAAAGCGATTTAGTTAAGGCAATGTATGCTGTCACTGATGGATTTACAGGGGTATTCGGGACTTGGGATACTCCAGGTACGGGGATGAATTTTCTCGTCCATAATATGTGTCGCCTCCCCGGGAGTGATGGTACTTGGATGGTGGTACGAGGCGGAATGGGGACTGTGACTAATCGTCTGGCAGAGGCGGCGATGAAAGCTGGGGCAAAAATTGAGACTGGGTACGGCGTAGATAAAATTTTAGTATCTCAGAATATCGCAACGGGTGTCGTCTTGCAGGATGGCACTGAGATTGCTGCTAAAATAGTAATTGTTAACGCCGATCCATTTCGGATGCGTCAACTTGTCGGTACGGAGAATTTTGCTGGCGACTACAACCGCAGGCTAGATAGTTACTTGCGAGATGGTACGACTTTTAAAGTCAATATGTGCTTGCGAGAACTGCCCCAGTTTACTTGTTTGCCTGAAAATCGGGGTCAGTACGGCACGACGATTCATTTATTACCGGACGAATCGGAAGTGATGATGCATCTGTATCAAGCTTTTGCGGATGTGGAAGCGGGAAGATTGCCAGAATTTCCGACAATTGAATGGTACATTCATACAACTCTCGATCCTTCTTTACAAGACGGGCAAGGACATCATAATTCAGCTTTGTTCGTGCAATGGGTTCCTTACGAATTACAAGGAACAACCTGGGAAGAGGAGGAAGAGAATTATGTAAGACATTTGCTATCAATTTGCGATCGCTTTGCCCCTGGTACTTCCGATCTCGTTCAAGAAGTTTTTGCCCTCCATCCCCAGAGATTAGAACAACATTTTGGTTTGACACGCGGACACATTCATCACGTCGATAATTCTTTTGGATTTAGCGATCGCTTGCCATATGCTACGCCGATTCAGGGTTTATACTCAGCTAGTGCAGGTTGCCACCCCGCAGGTTCGGTAATTGGTGCAGCGGGACACAATGCCGCAATGCGAGTTATGCGCGATTTATAGGTTACGAGCTGCATTCTTCTGACTTGTATACGGCAGTTAGACAAGCAAAATCGCTTCAAGAACTTGCTACAGCTTTACAGTGTTTTTTTATTGTTTTAGAAGCGATCACCTATCCCGATCTATTGGTATTAGCAGAGGTAATTAAGGAGGCGATCGAGTTGTCCCCTGGGGTTGGTTTAAAGTTGGTGAAACAGAAAAATTCAGTTATGTTTTTTCCTGCTGATGTTAAGGTGTTAGGTGAAGGAAACAAATATTTTTTCGCGCAAAAATGCGTTTGCAAGACGTTACTGAAGGCTAGACACCAAGTCGATTGGCGTACAATTGAAATACTAGTATTTGTTTGAGGATATGGATTGAGTATGGATTCGAGCAGTGCAAAAATCATTATAGTTTTGTAAGATATATTTGTGTAACATAGAGCTTTGTAAAACGCTGTTTAGAAAAATGGTACTAACTTCAAACGATTTTAGCGGCTTACTCAACGAGCGTTTTTTTCGTAATTTCTTGCCAATTCCAGCTACTAGCAGTCTAGATTTAGGCGCAATAACACCAGACTTCCGATTGCCAGATATTACCAATGGTAGAGAAATCAAGCTTTCGGAATATCGAGGCAAGCAACCAGTTATTTTGGCGTTCACGCGGATTTTTACGGAAAAGCAGTACTGTCCTTTTTGCTTCCCACATATTAAAGATGTGAATGAGAAGTACGATCGCTTTCGCGAGCGCGGTATTGAGTTATTAATGATTACAAGTACTGATGAAAAACAAAGTCAGATCGTTATCAGAGATTTAGGTTTGAGAATGCCATTACTGAGCGATCCTAGCTGTGGTGTATTTAGAACATACAGCACGGGACAAGCTCTAGGTGCGCCTTTGCCCGCTCAGTTTGTATTAGATAAACAGGGCAGATTGCGTTACAAACACTTGTTTTCTTTCCTCGACCACAATGCCAGTGTAGAGCAAATGTTAGCGGTACTTGATTGAGTTTTGGTAGGGTGCGTTACGAACGCACCCCATAAATTTATAAGTGGACTTGTGGCAAGCGATCGCGGGGATTAAAACTGCGACTACTGCGAATCTTTTCATAATACTCCCGCTCTGTACTGCTCAAATCTTTGGGTGGAACGATCGCAATTTTTACTAGCAAATCGGTGCGTCCACCTTTTGGTAGAGTCCAACCTTTACCGCGTAAACGTAGAGATTGACCGGAACGAACTCCAGCTGGAACATTAAGCTTGACAGAACCATCGGGAGTAGGAACGTCAATTGCTGCACCGAGAACCGCTTCATCGGGAGTAATTGGCACTTCGCAGACGAGATTGTCGCCTTCAAACTTGAAGAAAGAGTGCAGTTGAATGTCCACTTTCAAGTACAAATCGCCTCGTTGCTGCGTAGCAGGATTAACTAAACCCTTGCCCCGTACGCGGACGCGGCTACCAGGTTTTGCCCCTGGCGGAATGCGGACTTCAATAGTTTCACTACCAATACTCAGCCGTTTCTGTACGCCGTGAAACGCTTCTGATAAAGTGAGGGCGATCGCTGCTTCTCTGTCGGTGCTAGCTGCGGAACCGTCAAAACCAGCCGTTGGATCGGTGAAACCGTCAAAACCGCTCGTTGCAGAAGATTTTCTCCCAGAAGTGGTATAACTATACGTCTGACGAGTCCCACCAGTCCGCGCCCCAGGTGTGCCAGGTGCGCCAGCGCCACCAAAACGACCGAGGAGATCGTTGATAAACTCATCGAAACTGCCGTATCTACCAAACTCAAAATCGTCGAAACCAACATTAACCCCACCAGCACCAGCGCCACCAGGCGACCAAGTTTGTCCGGCTTGCTTCCAGTACTGACCGAATTGATCGTATTTACGGCGCTTGTCTGGATCTGAAAGCACTTCGTAAGCTTCGTTAACTTCCTTGAATCGCGCCTCGGCTTGCTTGTTACCTGGGTTCACATCCGGGTGAAATTTACGGGCTAGCCTGCGAAAAGCCTGTTTAATCTCATCGTTACTGGCAGTCTTGTTGACTCCCAAAATACTGTAATAATCCTTAAAATCAGTAGCAGCCATCTAGCTATCAGCCTCCTGAGTGCGATTCAACCTAATTTTATGTGTAGGGATAAGCCCACTAAGGCACTGTGTAGGCGACAAATCAGCACCTAGTAGGGATAGTTTCGGGTATATACATTCTGCCCTAAACTTAGCAAACGGTTACATTGAATCGAGTTCGGTTCTTGCTCAAGTTGCGATCGCAATTGCCCTAAATGAGGGAGCAGGGACGAGCTGGGAGCAGGGGGAGCTGAGGGAGAGTCGCGGAGAAAGAAATTTAAATTCCCTACACCCCACACCCCACACCCCACACCCTATTTACTACTAGCCACTAGCCACCAGTCACTAGCCACTCACTGACTCCCTACTCCTACTTTTGGTTGATAAGTCGAAGCGACGTGTAATTCTTTCAACTGTTTTGCGTCCACTCCAGAGGGTGCATCAGTTAATAGACAACGAGCTTGTTGCGTTTTTGGAAAAGCGATCGCATCCCGAATTGATTCTTCCCCTGCTAGTAACATTACCAAACGGTCTAATCCGTAGGCGATCCCGCCGTGGGGAGGAGTGCCGTATTCAAATGCTTCTAGGAGAAAGCCAAACTTGTTATAAGCTTCTTCCATCGACAAGCCAATTGCGGCAAAGACCTGTTCTTGAACTTCCCGTTGATAAATCCGCAAGCTTCCGCCACCGACTTCAAAGCCGTTGAATATTAAGTCGTAAGCTTGGGCGCGGGCTGTTTTGAGGTCGTTTAGGTCGTCGGGATGGGGGGCTGTAAAGGGATGGTGTAACGCTTCTAGACGCTTTTCGTCGGCATTCCATTCAAACATGGGGAAATCTGTCACCCACAACAAATTGATTTTGCTGGGGTCGATATGCCCCAATTCGCAGCCGATAACTTGTCGCAAGCGGTCTAGAGTTTTGTTGACTACATCCGTAACTCCAGCACCAAATAGTAATAAGTGTCCTGGTTCTGCCCCAGTGCGACTCAAGAGTTCTTGTTTTTGTTCGGGGCTGAGGTTGTCTTTAATTGCACCAATTGTGTCGATTTCCCCATCTTCACGGACGCGAATATAAGCAAGTCCCTTTGCACCTGCGCTTTCGGCTTCCTTAAATAAATCGCCGCCTGGTTTGATCCGTACGTTGGAAATGGCTTCATTGCCGTTGGGAATAGGCAGAATTTTGACAATCCCGCCAGATTTTACAGCACTAGAAAAGACTTTGAAGCCGGAGTCTTTGACGAGATCGGAGACATCGACTAATTCCAGATCGAAGCGGGTGTCGGGTTTATCGCTACCGTAGCGTGCCATTGCTTCGGCGTAGGTGAGGCGGGGGAAAGGACGGGGTAGATCGATCCCTTTAACTGTCTGAAAAATATGACAAACTAAACTTTCATTAAGCTCCAAAATTTCTTCTTGAGACATGAAACTCATTTCCATGTCTAGTTGGGTAAATTCTGGCTGACGATCTGCCCGTAAATCTTCATCGCGGAAGCAACGGGCAATTTGATAGTAGCGGTCAAACCCGGATACCATGAGCAATTGCTTGAATAATTGCGGCGATTGTGGCAGGGCAAACCATTCACCGGGGTTGGCGCGACTGGGAACCAAGTAGTCTCTCGCGCCTTCGGGTGTAGAACGGGTAAGTACTGGTGTTTCGATTTCAATGAAGCCTTGTGCGTCTTCTAGAAAACGGCGCATGGCTTTGATAACTTGGTGGCGTAGTTGCAGGTTGCGATTCATGCGATCGCGGCGCAAATCTAAATATCGATACTTGAGGCGCAATTCTTCCCGTACTGGCTCGGTTTCAGCCGTACTGACTTGAAAGGGCAGCTGTTTGCTGACAGCGTTGAGCAACTCAATTTTATCGGCGTAGATTTCGACTTCCCCTGTCGGTAGCTTGGGGTTGAGAGATTCTGGAGGACGCTGGGTAACTCTACCCGTAATGCAGACCACATACTCGTTCCGCAGGGCTTCCGCTTGACGATATGAATCGGGAGTGCGTTGGGGATCGCTGACAATTTGGACGAGTCCCGTGCGATCGCGCAAATCTAAGAAAATCACTCCTCCGTGATCGCGGCGACGGTCTACCCAACCATACAGGGTAACTGTTGCTCCAATATCTTCTGTGCGGAGGTCGCCGCAATAGTGGGTTCGCATAACTATGGATTCAAACTCAGGTTAGTAATGACAATGCTAGAAATTGACAAAGCCTTCCTATTATCTAGCATTCCGATCGGTCATTGGTCATTTATTCTCGGTCATTTTTCACAGAAGTCAGGAGTCATAATGCCAGTTGTCAGAATAACCTACGCATAAATTCGGACGTACTGGAATACGAACTTATAAATTGATGACGTTTCTACGCAGTACAGTGGGCAGGTGGTGAGGTTGCCTCACCACCTGCCCACTGTACTGCGTATCTCAATATGATTAGTGGTTGTTTACGGGCGCTGTTAATATACTGTAAAAGACTTAACCATTTGCTGTAGCTTTGGTGCGGCTTTTTGCCAACGCTGTTCCGTGGTGGAGGCGTTGAAAGTAAAGAGTTTGCCACGACTAACGGCAACACTAGCAAGGTTGTGCCGTTGTTGCCGATTGGGTAACTTTACAGCATATTCTAGTATGTAGTAAGTTTTCCCGTTATAGTCTTGCTGCCCAGCATTGACTAATTCTGCTTCTCGTCCTGAATCGGGGGGTGCGATCGCGCTTTTGCCGAGTTTATAACCCACATCGCCAGGAGTTCCCAAATCGGCTAGGGTTTTGCCATCTGCGATGGAACCGATAACGACAGAAGCATTTTCTGTGGTTTCAATCAAATCGTGCAATACGATATCGGGACCGTCTGTCACTTTAACTGGAAGCCAGCCATTAGGGTACAAAAACTCATATCCATCAACGCTATCGACAAAGCTTTTGAGTCCAGCAGTTGATAGTACGCAACTTGATAGACTCAGCGCCATCAGTACTACAAGTAAAATCGATGCAATCCGTTTCAACATTTTTAATAGTGAGTGGTGAGTGGTAAACAGGGTGTGGGGTGTGGGGTGTGAGGACAAGTCACAAGTCAGAATTAACTGATACCTGATAACTCAGTAGAGACGTTACATGTAACGTCTCTACTGATAACATTTGTATTGTCCCATCCCAGTAACCTTCACGACTCCAGAGAGATAGCAGACAGTTATGTGATGAAATTTAGATATTTAATAAAATTAGTAACATTTAATACAGTTGTTTGATTCGGCGGTTGATAATGTCGCTATTAGCAGATTGTATACAGCATTCAAATACTACAGAGAAGTAAACTCAAAAGTAAACAGAGTTTGCTTTCAATTGAGTATGGAATACCGCTAAAAGACAAGTATATAATACCAAGCTTCTAGGGTTCCGGTTTGTAGCGTCTCAGCTTAAGCTGTTAGCTCGCGTAGCAAATGCAGGTCCAAGAGAAGCGAACTAGCTGTGCTGAAAATTTTCCGAGTTTTTAGTTGAGTAGCTAGTGACACGGAAGGAGAAAAGCCTGGGAGGAATATCAGTTGTGATGACTGATGTTATACTCCTGGGCTTTTTGCATAATTAGCGACCTAATCTAGTTTGAAAAATTTTGAAAAATTAAGTGAGAGCGATCGCATGACTCATAATTCTGAAAATCCTTTGTTTCAGAGTCCAGACAATAACAATCATCAACCCCCTACTGAAGCCCAACGCGCTTTAGAATTAGAAACACGACTGCCGATGACAGGATGGCAGCAAGAGGTATCGAAAGGACTGGAATACGGATTAGAAGCAGCACAGAGTATCCGCGATCGCACGATTCCTACCTTTTCTCGTGGTGAGTTACCCCACTACGCCGGAATCAATACTTTCCTCAAAGCCCCATACTTAGAAGATGTGCGTCAGGTAGGAAATTACGATGTGGCGATCGTGGGCGTTCCCCATGACTCCGGTACGACCTATCGCCCTGGAACTAGATTCGGACCTCAAGGTATTCGCCGCATTTCTGCTTTGTACACGCCTTATAACTTCGAGTTAGGTATCGATTTACGCGAACAAATTACGATGTGCGATGTTGGAGATATCTTCACCATTCCCGCCAACAACGAAAAATCCTTCGACCAAATTTCTAAAGGCGTTGCCCACATTTTCAGTTCTGGGGCATTTCCAATCATTCTGGGCGGCGATCACTCGATTGGTTTCCCCACGATAAGGGGTGTATGTCGCCATTTAGGAGATAAAAAAGTTGGTATCATTCACTTTGATCGCCACGTAGACACCCAAGAAACCGATTTAGACGAACGGATGCATACCTGCCCGTGGTTTCACGCCACTAATATGAAAAATGCGCCAGCGAAGAATTTAGTCCAACTGGGTATTGGTGGTTGGCAAGTCCCAAGAAACGGGGTGAAAGTCTGTCGCGATCGTGCTACCAATATTCTCACAGTTACAGATATCGTCGAAATGGGCTTAGACGCAGCCGCAGAATTTGCCATCCAAAGAGCAACAGACGGTACAGACTGCGTTTACATCAGTTTTGATATCGATTGTATAGATGCAGGATTTGTCCCCGGTACTGGCTGGCCTGAACCAGGCGGTTTGTTACCCCGCGAAGCCCTGTCACTACTGGGTAAAATCGTGCAAAAAGTCCCCGTTTGCGGTCTAGAAGTTGTGGAAGTATCGCCCCCTTACGACATCAGCGATATCACCTCTCTAATGGCAACCCGCGTAATTTGCGATACAATGGCGCACCTTGTCCTATCGGGACAACTACCCCGCAAAGAGAAACCAGCATACATTCATCCCGAATCCCAACCCGAACTTGTGGCTTGGACTTAGTTTGTCATTTGTCATTTGTTGGGAGACAGGAAAAGTTAAAAGTCAGAATGGTGCTTTTCCCTACTCCCTACTCCCTACTCCCTACTCCCTCTCTATGCACGAAACCGACATGACCAAAGCGCTGATTCTTACCGTGCGCGACTGGTGGGAAGCACAGCCAGAAAAACCCAAAATCTCCCGAATTCACCTAATTGTGGGTCGGTTTACCTGCGTAGAGCCTGCCAGTTTGGAATTTGCCTTTGAAGTTCAAACGCGCAATACCTTTCTTGCAGGGGCAACACTAGCAATTCAAGAAACACCCTTAATTGCCTTTTGCCATCGTTGCCAACAAGAGTATCGTCCTGAAATTGGACTGCAATATGCTTGTCCGCAGTGTAAATCTCCTATGGAAGACATTCGCTCTGGACGAGAACTAAAAATCGATCGCATCGAATATTCCAATAAGGATGAAGAGTAATTACCAATTACCCTCCCTTGTCCCCCTTGTCTTCCTTGTCCTATCCTCACCCCTCACTCCTCACCCCTCACTCCTCACCCCTAGTTATGCACCAAACATTTGACGCTGCCATCGGGATTAATTTACTCCACGCCAATCAGGAAGGGGCTGACCATAACCGCGCCCATTTTGATGAGTGGGGAATTACTTGTTTCAATGTTATGAGTAGCCCTGGTGCTGGTAAAACAGTATTACTCGAAAAAACATTGGCAGCTTTAAAAGACGATCTCAAAATTGCTGTCATTGAAGGTGATATGACTACTGAATTAGATGCCGATCGCCTGCGTCAATACAATGTACCTGTAATCGCAATTAATACTGGACGTTCTTGCCATTTAGACTCAAAAATGGTGGCGGGTGGCATTCATCAATTAGAACATCAATACAATCCCGCTGATTTCGATTTAGTCCTAGTAGAAAACGTTGGTAACTTGGTTTGTCCGGCTGAATTTGAAGTGGGCGAACACGCCAAAGTTGCTCTACTAAGTGTTACGGAAGGAGAAGATAAACCGCTGAAATATCCAGTCATGTTTCGCGAAGCTGATTGCTTGCTTATTACCAAGGTCGATTTAGCAATCCATTTAGATACGAACATTGACATAATAGTAGCAAATGTACGTCAAATTAACCCAAACGTGAAGATTATTCCCGTATCGGCGAAGACGGGAGAGGGTTTAGCAGTATGGTTTGACTGGGTGCGATCGCAAATTACCAAAAAAGAGCTAGAGGTCAGTAGAATCAGAGGTTAGAAAAGAGAAATCATTAGTTTTAAATCTAAAAATAGAAATTTCGGCATACTTAACATATGCCGAAATTTCTGCTGCAACGGTCTATTTTTTTTTAGAAAAACATTAAATAATTAAAAGCTTCAAATTCTCTAAAAAGTGTAGCAAAAGTAACGGATAAAAAGAACTTACTCCGTTAGTCTAAAGCGTATTAGATTATAAGATTTTTAGCTGAAAGATCGCGTCAGTGAATACACTTTTTAGTAGAAAAAGCAATGAAACTGCGATCGACAATTCAATCAATTTTGCTTTTTGTCATCGGTCTGGCGATCGCAGCAGGTTGCACTAACCCCGCAGTTTATATTACAACTACTACCGATGTTGCTGCTTCTGGTGATGCTGCTCCTAACGCTGCTAGCTTGGGATTCAGTGCGTGGCCTGGTTGGCTTCCTTGGCAAGTTACCCAAGAGCAAAAACTCTTTGAAGTAAACCAAGCTTCAGTCAATTTGAAATGGTTTGACGGCTATTTAGAATCTATTAATGCCCTAACAACCGAACAAATTAATGCCAACAGTCAGACTCTCAACGATACAATCAGTGCCGTTTCAGGTGGTGCAGATAAAGTCGTCGTACTAGTCAACGACAACTCTACAGGTAACGATAAAGTCATCGTTCGTGAAGGCATCAATACAATTGCCGATTTGAAAGGCAAAAAAGTTGCCGCAGAAGAAGGCGCTGTAGATCATTTCCTATTGTTATTAGGAATGAAAAAAGCAGGCATGAAGCCAGAAGATATCCAATTTGTCCCCTTAGAAACAGGACAAGCCGCAGCCGCTTTTGTAGGTGGACAAGTAGATGCTGTTGCCGTGTTTGCACCCTTTACCACTCAAGCCTTAAAGCGACCTGGTAGTAAAGAACTCTTTAGTTCTAAAGAATTCCCTGGGGCAATTCCCGACCATCTAGTCGTCAGCCGTCAGTTTTTAGCAGAAAGTCCCGAAAAAGTGCAAGCAATGGTCGATTCCTGGTTTGCCACCCTTGATTACATGCAAAAAGAACCAGCCAAAGCAACAGAAATTATGGCAAAACGGGCAGGAGTTAGCGTTGCAGAGTACGAGGAATACGCCAAAGGAACCAAGATATTCACCCTGGAAGAAAACCTCAAAGCCTTTCAACCAGGTAACAACATGACTTCGCTGATGTATGCAGCCGGAGAAATGACTAAATTTCTCGAAGAAGTCGGCTTAGCCAAACAAAAACCAGACCTGACTAGACTCTTCGACGATCGCTTCGTTAAATCATACGCTGAGAAACAGTGAACAGTGACCAGTGAACAGTGACCAGTGAACAGTGACCAGTGAACAGTGACCAAAGATCGGTTAATTCTGACTTACGACTTACGACTTACCCTTCGTTATGAACACAGGATCGATGCGTCCCCCATCTAATCCAAAAACGCTTAGCCCAACGGTTTTTTGGCGGTTGGCTGAAGATATTCCCAGACCATTAAACACCTTACTAGTTGCGACTTCTATCGGGTTACCGTTGCTGATTTGGTGGCTGGTGACAACATTTGGTAGCGTAGACCCCAAGTTTCTGCCCTCGCCTGCTAGGGTACTCGAAGCATTTGGGCGATTGTGGAGGACTCGCGAACTGCTGAAGGATACTGTAGCAAGTCTCTGGCGAGTGGGCGTAGGGTTTTTGCTAGCAGTCGTATTGTCGATTCCAGTTGGGGTGTTGATGGGCAGTTTTGCGAGTATTCGTGCCTTATTAGAACCATTGTTTGGTTTGATGCGCTACATGCCCGCGCCCGCTTTCATTCCCTTGCTCGTTCTCTATTTAGGAATTGGAGAAGAGCCGAAAATCACTTTAATTTTCATCGGCGTGTTTTTCTTCAACTCCTTAATGGTGATGGATACGGTCAAGTTTGTATCAAAAGATTTAATTGAAGCCGCCTATACTCTAGGTGGCGATCGCTGGCAGACACTGACTCAAGTTATTTTTCCCCACGTTTTGCCAGGAATCATTGATGCTTGTCGAATTAACCTTGCAGCCGCATGGCAATTAGTTATTGTCTCAGAATTGATTGCTGCAACCGAAGGTTTAGGACGTAGGATCAGCGTCGCCGGTCGATTTCTCAGAACTGATGAAATTTTTGTCGGCTTAATTGTCATTGGAATCATCGGACTCACTTTTGACCTCTTGTTCCAATCGCTCTTACGTGTTTCTTGTAAGTGGGCAAGTCAGAAGAGATAAATTCAGTTGTCAGTTATCAGTGACCTCTTACCACGCAACTACCAATTACCAACTACCAATTATCATGTATCTACAAATCACCAAACTCCATAAAAATTTCGAGACAAAATCGGGAACGTTAGCAGTCCTCAAAGACATTAATATGTCAATCGAGCGGGGTGAATTTATCTGTGCTGTGGGTGCATCGGGTTCGGGTAAGTCTACTCTACTGCGCCAGATTGCCGGACTCGATTTGCCAACAGATGGAGAAGTGAAAATCGATGGCGTGCGCGTTCAAGGACCAGGACCAGATCGGGGCATGGTGTTTCAGCACTACACGCTTTATCCTTGGATGAACGTACAGGAAAATGCTGAATTTGGACTCAAACTTCAAGGCTGGTCAAAACGGGAACGGCGAGAACGAGCCAGCTACTACCTCAGCGTAGTTGGACTGACTAAGTTTGCCAAATCTCTACCCAAGGAGTTATCTGGTGGAATGAAACAACGGGTAGCGATCGCCCGCGCTCTCGCCTCGGAGCCTAAAGTATTATTGATGGACGAACCTTTCGGTGCTTTAGATATTCATACCAAAGAGTCTATGCATGAATTTATGCTAGATCTGTGGCAGCGTACCAACATCACCATTTTCACGATCACCCACGATGTGGAAGAAGCTGTCTTCCTCTCGAATCGGATCTACGCTCTCGGCGCTCGTCCTGGTACGGTAAGAAAAGAGATTTCAATTAAACTCCCCGAACGCACCCACACCGTCAAGCGTCAATCTGTGTTCCACGACTATTGCGACGAACTGATGGATCTGCTACGGGGACACTCGCAGGAAGCTCTAGCAGTGGCTTCTTAAGCGGGTTGAAGTAAACTGAGTAAATGTCCGTCAGGAGTCCGCACGGCGGCGACTTTTCCAAAAGACGGTTCTCGGACGCGCCCTTCGAGTTTAGCGCCCATATTTTCTAGATTGGCGATCGCCCCATAAACATCGTCTACATGAAAGCTCAAAATCGGAGAATTCCCCGTTTGCGCTTGACTTTCCGCAGCATGTAGCGCGATCGTCGTGCCATCAGCATCCAATTCTGCCCAACCAGGACTTGCCATTTTTACTTTTAGTCCTAATCCTTCTTGATAAAACTTCACCGTTGCTAGAACGTCCGTCACCATCAACATGACGTGCTTAAACTGTGCTGTCATGAAATTTCCTCGATAAAGTTAGTTCCTTATCGATCTTGCAACATTTATACATTTAAGAGTTGGTTGATAGTTATTGGTTGACTGATAACTTTGTACAGACGTTACATGTAACGTCTCTACACTGACAACTGACAAATCATATTAATCCTCATTAAGACTGCTCATCTAGTTATGCAAGGTTTTGGCATGACAACTTTGGGGACGAGTATCCGACAAGTCTAGATGATGCCAGAACTGATATGAAAAATAAAGATTTACTTTTCCTCTACTTGACTCGATCTATTTTTGCGACTCTACCCGATAAAATACTGTAATGACTTGCAGTAGATAGGAATCCTTAGCAACAAACTACTTGTAATTGCAGAGACAATACATGCTATTCAACAGACTGTTCACCGCAGGCGGCGTGGTTATGTGGCCCCTGCTCGGATTTTCCATCTTAGCGATCGCCCTAATTATCGAGCGGGCAATTTTTTGGGTGCGGATCAATAAGCGCCAGCGTCGCGTCATCCGTGAGGTATTAAACCTCTACCGCTTAGAAAATGTCGTCACGGCGATCGAAAGGCTGAAGCAAAATGCCGACTTGCCTATGGCACGCATATTTCTCGCTGCCTTAGAACTCGAACGCCCCACACCTGAAGAGTTTCGCCTTGCTCTAGAAAGTGAAGCACAAGCAGAGATTCCTGTCTTGAAGCGATTTAACACTATCTTTGAGACAATCATTAGCATTGCACCCTTATTAGGTCTACTCGGTACGGTTTTGGGTTTGATTGCCTCCTTCGCGTCCCTCAACATTGCCAATGTTGGGGCTAGCCAAACCGCTGGAGTCACGGGTGGGATCAGCGAAGCGTTGGTTTCAACGGCTTCCGGCTTGGTAGTCGCTATCTTTACGCTTCTATTTGCCAATACATTTCGAGGATTATACGTGCGGCAAATGGCATCAATTCAAGAGTATGGCGGTCAGCTAGAACTACTCTATCGTCGTCTTTACGAACGGGGAGAAACCTATGCGTCTGCAAGATGAGCCAGAAATTCAAGCACAGATTAACATCGTGCCGATGATTGACGTAATCTTCGCGATTTTGACATTTTTTATCATGTCAACCTTATTTCTCACTCGTTCTGAGGGGCTATCGGTCAATTTACCTCAGTCAAAATCAGCTCAAGCGCAGCCAAAAGCACCTATTACAATCACAATTGATGCCAAAGGTCAACTCGCTGTCAACCGCAAGCCGACTCAACTCCAAGCACTCAATGGAGAATTACGACAGCTAGCACAGCCAAACCAAGAGGCACTCGTGATCGTCAATGCCGATAAATCAGTCAACCACGGACAAGTTGTATCCGTGATGGATGTGGTGAGGCAATTACCAAACGCAAGACTGGCGATCGCCACGCAGAGAGAATAACAGTGTAGAGACGTTACATGTAACGTCTCTACACCGATCGCCGATTAAAAACTAACTCTTGCGGGTACGTCTGTAACGCGCAAGACCGATTCTTGTTGAAATTTTGACTTATAAGCGTCGATAATTTCCTGAATAGATCTTTCTCGTTCTGGAGTACTGACATAGAGCAATATGAGAACTTTAGAATCTTCTCTATCTAGAATTCCCGCACTGTTAAGAAACTGACCGTAAGCATCTATGACTGTTAATCCATCGGGAAAACGAGGTGTCACTTCAGTATCTACAAACTTTTGCCATTGTTCTTCCGTGACTTCTGCTCCCCCTGGTTGCGATCGCCCAAAATACAATTCATCTCTGACGTATGCTTCGCTGTTGGCAGTAGTTTCTGCTGCTGGAGTTTGAGCGCTAACTTGATGTATGTAGCTAACTGAACCTGTTAATAACAAGCCAGACAGAAAAAACGCACCTAGAATTTTGCGTCTGGTGAGTAAGGTAATATTCATTTCTATCCTCAATTTGTTGACTTAATACGACGGTCTGTTTGTGATGGCTGCTAACTATTACTTCAGACGTACATCTTTAGTTTTAGATATATATAAATTTTTTGTAATAACGTATTACAAAAGTTAGTCTTTGTTTTTTCTCGATCGCTAACATTCACAAATTTACTATTTCCTATTTGGATTTTTAAAAACCGATACAGCAACTATTCACTGATAATTTTGTACAGACGTTACATGTAACCTCTCTGATAACAGACAAAGTTTGACAGCTTGTCTTTTGACTAAACTCAACTGCGATCGCCATGATTGGTATAAGTGCAAACGCACTTTGTCCGTAAAAATCACAAGCAAATTAGAGGAATGTTTCAGCCACGCGGCTAAATATAAAGTCTGCGTGTATGTTTGCGTGCGTTTAGCCGAGATTTTTTTGATAAATGCGATCGCCTCAAACATAACTGAAACTATAGAGAAAGCATGAGAGTGGTAAATTAAGGAAGATGGGACTGAAAATTTTGTTATTGCCTACAATATTGTTGAGTTTAACTGTAGGCTCTGCTGCATTAGCAAATGAACTAGAAGATAGTAAAAAAAATGCGATCGCTTTAAAATTGAAATTGCATCAGGTGAGAAGAAATTCAGAATCAAAATTATCCCGTTTGACGCAAAGAGAAAAGTTTTCTACAGATGCTATATGGTTAACACAAAAACCATCGCCAACAATAGATGTGGCACAATCAACATCTTCTCAAGTAGAAGAACCTGCTATTGAAGACATTGACGAACTTTATATCGAGGTTGAAGGAAAAAGAGAAACAATTCCTGAAACATCAAGTCCCGTCTACATCATCCCTAAAAAAGAAATTGAAAAACAACGTCCGAATAGCGTCGCAGAAATTTTACGCAATCTACCAGGATTTGCAATTAATGATGTAGGTTTCGGTGCAGATATTCATACAGGAACGTACTATCGAGGAAGCTCGATCAATCAGTCAGTGTTCTTACTCAATGGTAGACCGATCGGGTCTAATATTAACACCTACCACGGCGCTACCGATCTGAATAGTATTCCCGTAGAATCTATCGAACGAGTAGAATTATCCAGCGGTACGAGTTCTACTTTATATGGTTCGCAAGCGTTTGGAGGAGTTGTCAATATTGTTACCAAGCAAGGCTCAGAAATTCCTCAGCTAAACGGTTTAGTAGAATACGGTTCTTACGACCAAGATAACTATCGCATTAGTTATGGTGGCAGTGGTGGTAATTTAAAATACAGCCTTGGTTTTGAACAATACGATGCTGAGAACAATTATCGCGTCCCTGAAGGAGCAGCAAATCGAGATTCAGATGGGCGTTTATTTAACGGTGATACTGCGACGAGTAACTACTTTGGTAGCCTCAGTCTCAATCTAAATTCTCGCAATACTCTTAGTTTAGATGCTTACAAAATTAGCAGCCGTCGCGGTTTATTATACTTTGGTTTTCCCCTGCAAAGAGATCGTTTAGACCACGATGTTTTTAACATTGGTTTATCTTGGAAAACTTTGCTAGGCAATGGAAAAGACTCCGTTCTTAAAGCGACAGTCGCTTACAATCAAGATTATTTCAATACCTACGGTTCTACACAAAACATTTTTTATCGCACGGGAACGCTCAATTCTCAAGCTGTAACTGCCAGATTAGAACACGATTGGAAAATTAACGCTAGTATTAACTTACGTTGGGGTATGGATGTCAAAAATGACTTCTTAAATGGTGATGTTTTAAGCACGGCTCCAAATAGAGCTAACTTAAATGAAGAAGAAGAAAGAGAAAGATTTCAAACTGCATTATTTGCTTTAAACACTTGGAAAATCACCAATAATTTTCAAGCCGATCTAGGGTTGAGACAGAATTTTACTAGCGAGTTTGGTAGTTATTTAAATCCTAGTGTGGGGCTACGATGGGCAATGAGTCCAGGGGTAGCTTTACGGGGAAGTTGGGCATCAGTACAGCGCGATCCTGGTATCGATCAATTATACGTTTACGACACGGTACATAACTGGTTGCCGAATCCAGATCTAGAACCAGAAGTAGGTTCTTCATGGACAGCAGGAGTTGATGTCAAATTTGCCGAGAATTTAACCGGACAGTTTACTTATTTCGGTAGTAGTTTAACAGATCGCTTGGGCATTCAAGCAGGTCGCTGGACGAACATTGGATTAGTCAATACTAATGGTTTAGAAGCAGCATTGAAATGGCAAATTAATCCGCAGTGGTCAACTTTTCTCAACTATACTTATACCGATGCAAAAATTGAGTCAGGAATTGAAGAAGGATTACAACTTGGTTTAGTTCCCTATTCCGTAGGACAAATCGGTTTAGGTTATCAATCGGGAGGATGGGAAGTTAATTTATTTGCCAGCTATTATAGTGGAGCGCGACGATCTTTTTTTAATAACCCGGGTGATAGCAATACCGATTTCTCTCCCTCTTGGTTAAGTTTAGATTTAGGAGCGCGAATTCCAATTACTAGGAATTTAGGATTAACAGTCTATTTAGAAAACTTAGCCGATCGCGCCTATGAAAAATCCAATCGAATTTACGAACCTGGTTTAACCTATCGGATTGGTATTTCTTCTAATTTCTAGTCGTTGTGGAGTAGTGGGCATTGCCCACCGCTCAAAAATTAGGAAGCAATCTGACCAAAACGACGATCGCGGTTTTGATAAGCGAGTAAAGCTTGATGAAAGGCAGTGCAATCGAAGTCGGGCCACAAAATATCTGTAAAATACATTTCTGTATATGCCATTTGCCACAATAAAAAATTACTCAATCGCATTTCTCCACTAGTACGAATTAATAAATCTGGATGAGAAGTTCCAGCAGTATAGAGATATTTCTCGATGGAGTTTTCGTCAATATCTTCGATCTCAATTTCTTGTTGCTGAATTTGTAAAGCAATCTGCTGACAAACTTGAGCAATCTCTTTGCGGCTACCGTAATTAATAGCCACAGTAAAGTGGATAGCTGTGTTATTAATTGTGTGAGCGATCGCTCGTTCTATTTTTCTTTGCAAAGACTGAGGTAATACTGATAAATCTCCGATAAAAGAGAGCCGCACTCCTTCTTTTTGCATTTGGGCTAATTCGCGCTGTAATAGTCGTTCAAACAATAACATGAGAAAATCGACTTCTTGCGTAGGTCGTCGCCAATTCTCGGTCGAAAAAGCATAAGCTGTTAGTGCTTCGATTCCCCAATCTTTACAGCAGCGAAGTAGCTCTTTTAAAACTTTTGCTCCTTGGCGATGCCCAGCAACACGCGGTAATCCTTTTTTAGTAGCCCAGCGTCCGTTACCATCCATAATTACAGCAATATGTTTGGGTAATCTTTGAGGATTGAGAGCGGTAGGTAATTCAGATTGTATAGAATTCATAGATATAATGTCACGCAAAGACGCAAGGGCGCAAAGAAAATTGTCAGTTTCTACCAAGCTTTATTTCAGGTTGTCGATTCCTGCATTAATTTACATAATCTACTATGTGATTTCTGAGAAGTGAGATTGTTTCAATAGAGGAAATGTAGATACACTTACTGATACGAGCTTGAGAATCAAGGAGAATATCTCGGCTCTGTTTCTCATAGCTTAAAAGTAAAAGAACTAGTTGTCAGTCGGTTAAGGTCGGGAAACCGATCTATTCAAAAGTCGGAAACTTCAGAAAAATCGGAACTCAAATGCACGCTTCAGCGACTAAAAACATAATCGAGATCGTCGCACTATAGATGGGAAAAATAAGAATACCAAGCTAATGCACCTACCACATTTTTAAACGCACAAATTTGAATGCATAAATCTAAATGCACGAAACATCCTCAGTAGAAATATCTATTCGTCAGGCTCGTACTAGCGATCGCGATCGAATCATCCAGTTGCATAGTCAGTCAATTCAGCAACTTTGTACGGCTGATTATAACCCTGCACAAATTCAAGCTTTGCTAGAAGATAAAAAAGTGTATGGAGCAAAATCGTGGGGTGATGTTGTCTTAGTAGCAGAGTATGGCGAAGAGATTGTAGGCTTTTCGGCTTTGATGCAGGGTACGGTAAGTGCAATGTACGTCCATCCAAAATGGA
The DNA here is from genome assembly GCF_032860985.1 of Chroococcidiopsis sp. SAG 2025. Lineage (GTDB taxonomy): Bacteria > Cyanobacteriota > Cyanobacteriia > Cyanobacteriales > Chroococcidiopsidaceae > Chroococcidiopsis. Next base: position 1,409,504 of record NZ_JAOCNC010000001.1, on the reverse strand, counting down.
CTCGACAAGGTATTGGTAAGTGCTTGTTACAGGCGATCGAACGAGAAGCAATATTTCGGCGATGGCAATGGTTATTTGTGAAAGCTTCTATTACGGCTGTACCTTTTTATCAAGCTTGCGGCTATCAAATTCTACATCCCACTCAAATGATGGTTGCTCGTAGGGAGTGGGTTCCTTGTGTTGATATGCAAAAGCAACTACTGGTAACAATTAATCGACAGCGATTGCCTTCTCGACAAGCAGAGACTTGTTGGCAAATTGTGCAATCATGTTTAGTTTGTTTAATCGTATTAGTCGCGATCGCAAAGATGATGCAATGGTTTTTACCTCGATAGTTTCTATCTCCTATTTCCTTTCATCTAGCTGAATTTTCAGGAAATGCCTCTTCTCTATCTTCTACTGAAGTTGGAATGCGATCGATAAAAGGTAAACTAGCTCCTTGCAAACCCCTTTTAATACGTTCTGGAGTTTCGGGAAAGATAATAAATAGCGGATAAATGCTATTCGCTCCTTCAGTAAAAATGTGTTGATAAGGAAGAGGCATAATCCACTCGTATTCTTTATCTAATAAAACTTGAGTTTGTCGCCAGCGTCCTAAAAAATCGGAAAAATCTTCATTTGGACGATAAATAAATAGAAAAATTTCTACTCCAGTTTTAATTTTCCACTCTGGATCGCACATGAGAAAAGCAACATCGCAGGGTAACAGAGTCGTTTCTCTAACTTCGATCGCATGACGTTCTTTACTAGTTGATGTAGGATGTCGCAGCCGAATTATAGGTAAAGGAATCGGAATGACACTTTCATGAGGGCGACGTAAACTTGGAAGCATTTCTAAATAGGGAGGATGCTGCTTCAATAAGGCGATCGCCCAGCAGCGATCGCTATACTCTGCTAAGCACTCTTCATAACAAGATTTTTTAATACTCATAATTTCATCGATTAATAGTTAGTAGTTAATGGTCAAGAGAGATCGCTAACTACTAACGATTCGCTTAACCCAATTTTTCAAATATTTTAAACATGGGCAAATACATTGAAATGAGAATTGTACCAACCATACCACCTAAAACTACAATCATAATTGGTTCAATAATACTAGTGAGGGCTTTGACAGCTTGCTCGACCTCATCTTCATAGAAATCAGCAACTTTCATTAGCATACTGTCGAGTTCACCAGTTTCCTCACCAATGCTAATCATCTGAATTGCCATCACGGGAAAAACTCGTTCTTTTTGTAATGCTAAACTAATCATTCCTCCTTGCTGAATTTCTTTACGAGCTGCGTCTACAGCATTAGCAATAATTTGATTTCCTGCGGTATCGCGAACAATTTCTAGAGCAGATAAAATTGGTACTCCAGAACGAGTCAAAGCTCCAAAAGTTCGGCTAAATAGAGCTACTGCTGATTTTTGAATTAAGTCACCAAATAAAGGTATATTGAGAGAAATGCGATCTATTGTTTCCCGACCAAGCCGAGTTTTATAATACTGTCTATAGGCAAATCCCCCTACAATAAAAGCAGTTATAGGAATTAAAACTTTCCAGCTTCGTAACGTGGCACTGATCCATAACATGAACTTCGTTAGAGCTGGTAACTCTACTCCCAATTGGTCGAAAATATTCGCAAAAATTGGAATGATAAACACAGTCATAGCAATGAAGATAGCAACAGCAAAAAGACACACTGCTACCGGATAAGTTAACGCTGATTTAATCTGGTTTTGTAGTCGAGCGCGATCTTCCAATAACTTAGATAATCGATTCATGACTTCATCAAGAACGCCACCAACCTCCCCAGCTTGCACCATGCTGACGTACATATAATCAAAACAACCTGGGTGTTTCCGCATTGCTTCAGACAAATTCATTCCCTGTTGTACATCAGAACTAATGTCAATTAAAGCCCCTTTCAGTTTTGGGTTAGTACACTGTTCCGCCATTACACCCAAGCTTCTTACAATTGCTACACCCGCATTAATCAGGGCAGCAAACTGACGAGAAAAGACAGCTTTATCTTTAACAGATACCTTTGCAAGAGCTGCTTGGAGCGGTGCTAAGCTAAGATTACCACTCAACTTAAATTCTTCTGCTTGTTTTAGTTCTTGAATAAAAAGACCTTTCGATCTCAAACTAGAACGTGCTGCTGCTATTGTGTCAGCAACAACTTTTTCTTTTTTAGCGTTTCCTTTCGCATCACGAACGCGAGCAACAAATGTAGGCATGTCTTAGATCTTTTAGGAGATAGAGAATATGGAAGTTGTAGAGATACAAACTATATATCTCTACAGATGATTTTCTAAGAATTATTTAATGCATAGAAGCACCTGCCCTCATACCAGCTTTTGTACCGACTCCTGGAGTATTACCAATCAAGCGCTGTAATTCATCTGGCTTAGATGTTTTAGACATTGCTGCTTCAAACGAAATTAGACCAGTTTTGTACTGATCTGCTAAAACTTTTTCCAATGTTTGCATACTCAAATTTCCTCCAGTTTGAATTGCCGAGTAAATTTGAGCTGTTTTTCCTTCACGAATTAAGTTAGAGATAGCAGGGGTAACAATCATAATTTCCTGAGCCATAACCCGACCGTATTCACCTGGTTTAGGGTTCTTTTTAGGCACGAGAGTTTGACTGAATACTGCCACAAGTGAGTTAGATAACTGAACGCGAATTTGTTGCTGTTGTTCTGGAGGAAATACATCTACCATCCGGTCAACGGTTTGAGCCGCAGAACTCGTGTGTAGTGTACCAAATACTAAGTGTCCTGTTTCCGCTGCTGAAATCGCTAACTGAATTGTTTCTAAGTCACGCATTTCACCTACCAGAATTACATCTGGATCTTCTCGTAAAGCTGCTCTAAGAGCATTAGCAAAACTTTTTGTATCTTCTCCAACTTGACGCTGATGGATCAAACTCTTGATTGGTTCGTAGACAAACTCAATCGGATCTTCAACTGTGATAATGTGTTCCGCCCGCGTCGTATTAATATTATTAATCATGGACGCTAGGGTAGTAGACTTACCCGAGCCAGTTGGTCCCGTTACCAAGACTAATCCTCGGGGCTTTTCCGAAATTTCTCGCACAATATTGGGTAAATTTAAAGTTTCCATGCTGGGAATTTTGGAGGCTAGCGCTCGCAAACAAGTGGCATACGTACCTCGGTCTTTATATACGTTGACGCGGAAGCGAGCTAGTCCCTTAATTCCGTAAGAACAGTCGAGTTCCCAGTTTTGTTCTAGAGTTTTGCGCTGGGTATTATTTAACATACTAAAAATTAGTCTTTGACACTGTTCTGCTGTTAGTGGTTCGTGTTCCGTTGGAGTCAACTTTCCACTGATACGGATATATGGTGGTAAACCTGCTGAAATGTGTAAGTCCGAACCACCCGAGTTAATAACTTCTTCCATTAAGTCTTCAATCATTAATTCCATAAGTTAATCTCCTTGAAATTTATGTTAGTAATTGGTAATTGGTAATTGGTCGTTGTTCGTTTTGACTTTTAATTTTTGACTTTTGACTTACCCATTACCGATTGTCTAGTCACTAAATCGTGGAGTCATACAATAAGGACACTCAAACCACTCTGGTTGTAGCTCTGCATGACAAGTTTTACACTCTAATGAGCTTTTACGTTTTGCTTTCAGTTCCGCTTCCAAACCAGAATCAGTGAAAGTGACGCGCTCTACTTCTTCCAAAGTCGTGTTACCTTGCATAACTAACTCCAGACTATAAGCTAACAACGTTTTCATGCCCTCTTCTACGGCTGCTTCTTTAATCCGTTCGCTGGGCGCTCCTTCAGTAATTAAATTTTGTAGTCGTTCTGTAACGCGCATAACTTCATATACGCCACAACGCCCTTTATATCCAACGCCAGCGCATTTAGAGCAAAGTTGATTTTTAGCTTTAGCGGCTTGAATTTCTTCTAACTCCAAAGATTTAGCTTTGCAAAGCGTTAGTTCGACATCTTTAGAACTCGCCAGTCCAAACCGAGCTAACTCCTCGGCACTGGGAGTATAAGGAATGCGACAATCAGAGCAGACGCGCCGCATCAAACGTTGAGCTACAACTCCTAGCAGCGCACCGGACACCATGAATGGTTCTACACCCATTTCGTCTAAACGAGAAATTGCCCCAGCAGCATCATTAGTGTGCAGAGTTGTCAATACCAAGTGTCCCGTTAGTGCTGCCTCAATAGCGGTTTTTGCCGTTTCCTTATCCCGAGTCTCACCAACTAGAATTACGTCTGGGTCTTGTCGTAGAAAAGCCCGCAAAATAGAAGCAAAATCCATTCCTTTTTCTCGAATCACCTGGACTTGCGTAATTCCTGGTAGAGAATACTCAATGGGGTCTTCAGCGGTACTGATATTTACCCCTGGATCGTTGCGTTCTGCCAAAATTGAGTATAAGGTAGTTGATTTACCGCTTCCCGTCGGACCCGTAACCAAAAGCAGTCCGAACGGACGACTTGCCAAGTCCCTCACAATTTGCAGACTCTCTACATCGCTAATTAATTTGTCTAAACCAAGTTGGGTAGATGAGTTATCCAAAATCCGCAAAACAACTTTTTCCCCGTAACGACTGGGTAGGGTGTTGACGCGAAAATCAACTTTTCGTCCTTCAAACACGCGGCGAATACGGCCATCTTGGGGTGCGCGTCGTTCGGCAATATCCAATTCAGCAATAATTTTAAATCGAGCTGTCACAGCAGGAACGATTTGTTTGGGTAGGGGGTCAAAAGCCTGCCGCAATACTCCATCTCTACGAAATCGGACGCGCAAGTACTCTTCTTGGGGTTCAATGTGAATATCTGAAACTTTTTCTTGTAACGCTTTGATCAGAATTTTATTCACTAGGGCAATTACAGGAGCAGCATCCGCATCTTTGAGAGATGCACCTAAATCTGCGTCACCCTCCTCTGGTGCATCTTGTAAATCAAGTCCGTCCAAATCTACGGTGAAATCGACGGCATTAGCGTTATTTCTTTGATTGTCTGCCTGCTGTTTTTGTTTTTCTACATTTTCATCTAAATATTTAGAAAGAAGTTCTTGGAAGTCTTCTAGTGTAATGACCGTCCTTTGCAATCCAATATCGCGGGGGCGAAGAATACGGTTTAAATTATCTTGGGCATCCAAATTATCTGGATCGACCATTGCTATCAAAACAGACGGAGGCTCATCACCTTTTGATATAGGTAGCAGCCGATAGCGACGACAAATATCAATCGGGATCAAAGAATCGATCAACTCACCAACTTGACTAGTGCCAATCTGATTGATTTCTGGATCGAGAAACTCTACACCGTAGAGAATTTTTAGCTCGAATAGCTGTTGTTTTTTATACTGTCTAATTAAGTCTGGTGGCAGTTGTCGTCCAGTTATAGCTTCTAAAATCTCCGGTAGCGATCGCCCAGTCGAGCGACTTTCGCTCAAAGCCTGCTTCATCTGCTCTTTACTGACATACCCAGTCTCAACTACTTTGTTGCCAAAAGGAGACAAGTCATTTTTGACAATTAAGGCACGTCGCTGCATTGAAGAGGAGTAAGACATAATCGCTACTAAGATTTTGCATAATCAAGTATTCCCAAATAGAGTGTTCCCAAATCTCAAGAGAAATATTACAGAGGCGAGAGGCAGTGAAAGAAGTCGTAAGTCGTAGGTCGTAAGTCGTAAGTCGTAAGCCATTTTTCTCCCTCAGCTCCCGATCGCTCCGCAACTCTCTCTTCCCCCTGCTCCCTTTCTTCACTGATAACTGACTCCCCGTGCAACTGCGCCTGCAATTATTGCATCCTAGAAGAGGTAAGTTTGCGCACAGGCTGTTAGTGGCTGGAGTAAACCTCATATCTCTAGCCCTTCCACAGCTGCACAGTTGTTAGGATTTAGGATTGGGACATAATGATTGACGAAGAAAAGCAAACGGAAAACGCAGCTAACCAAGAACCACAACAGCAAATACAGCAAACGACGAACGAGGTAACAACCAAAACAATGAACTCAAATGCATTCGGAGAATTTGAAACACAGGCAAACGCTCCAGAGGTAGATGCTAACGTTGCATCGAACGAGAATCCAGTCGAAGTAGAAAAGCCTGATACCGCCTCCACCGCGCCTGAAGCCGATAATCGAGCTGCTTTGTTAGAAAAGGAGCGGGAGATCGAGTCACTCAAAGCTAGCTTGGAGGAGCGTACCAGTCAATACATGCGCATGGGCGCGGATTTTGAAAATTTTCGCAAACGCACGCTCAAAGACAAAGAAGACTTAGAGCAAAAGATTAAACAGAATACTCTACAAGAAATTCTACCTGTGGTAGATAATTTCGAGCGGGCAAGAGCGCAGCTCAAACCGCAAACCGATGCTGAAATGAATCTTCACAAAAGTTATCAGGGAGTATACAAGCAACTGGTAGATTGCCTCAAGCGGCTAGGTGTTTCGGCAATGCGACCTGAAGGCAAGGAGTTTGACCCGAACCTACATGAAGCGGTCATGAGAGAACCAACAAGCGAGTACCCTGAAGGCACGGTGATTGAAGAATTGGTCAGGGGTTATTACTTAGGCGATCGCGTATTGCGCCATGCTTTGGTAAAAGTAGCTACTGCCCCAGAAGAAATGTCTTCAGAAACAGTAGTAGCAGAACCCCCACCCGAAGTTACAGAAAGTTGAGTGAAAAAATATCTTAGGAGTGAATGCATTGAGACAAATTCTGGGAAATATATCGTAGAGCCAATTTACTGCGTCGATCGCGATCTGGGACGACGCTACATCAATAAACGCCACCTTACTGCTGAATATGGGAAAAGTTATTGGGATTGACTTAGGAACAACGAACAGTTGTGTTGCCATTTTAGAGGGCGGTCAACCATTGGTGATCCCCAATTCAGAAGGTGGACGAACAACTCCCAGCGTGGTTGGCTTTGGTAAAGCCAGCGATCGCTTGATCGGTCAGTTGGCAAAGCGTCAAGCCGTCACGAATGCCGAAAACACTGTTTACAGTATCAAGCGGTTTATCGGACGGCGTTGGAACGAAACTCAAGCAGAACGCCAGCGCGTCCCCTACAAATCCGTTAGAGGACGCGACGACACTGTAGATGTCCAAATTCGCGATCGCACCTACACTCCCCAAGAAATTTCTGCCATGATCCTGCAAAAGCTCAAGCAGGATGCAGAAAATTTTTTGGGAGAAAGCGTAGACCAAGCAGTAATTACCGTACCAGCCTATTTTACCGATGCCCAGCGGCAGGCAACCAAAGATGCTGGAACGATCGCGGGACTGGAGGTTTTACGTATTATCAACGAACCAACAGCCGCCGCTTTAGCTTACGGCTTGGATAAGCAAGACCGAGACCAAACAATTCTCGTCTTCGATCTAGGCGGAGGTACTTTTGACGTTTCTATCTTGCAACTGGGGGACGGGGTATTTGAAGTTAAAGCCACCTCTGGCAACAATCAACTTGGCGGTGACGATTTCGATAACTGTATCGTGCGCTGGATGATTTCTTGCTTTCTAGACAATGAAGGTGTAGACCTGACTGCCGATCGCATGGCACTCCAGAGACTGCGAGAAGCAGCAGAAAAAGCCAAAATTGAACTGTCTACCCTTGGCAGCACGACAATTAATTTACCTTTTATCACGGCTGATGCTACGGGACCAAAACAACCTAGAACAAGAGCTAAGCCGCGCCAAGTTTGAAGAGTTGGTCTTGCCTCTGATCCAAGCCACGATCGAACCGATGGTGCAAGCCCTCAAAGACTGCGGTTTACGCCCCCCAGATATCGATAAGATCGTGCTTGTGGGTGGTTCCACCCGCATTCCAGCCGTGCAAAATGCCGTGCAAAACTTTTTTGGTGGCAGAACAGCCGAGCGATCGGTCAATCCCGATGAGGCTGTTGCACTAGGCGCGGCAATCCAGGGTGGAGTGTTGGGGGGCGAAGTAGAAGATGTCTTGCTACTGGACGTAACTCCGCTTTCTCTTGGAATTGAGACTTTAGGGGAAGTCTTTACAAAAATTATCGAACGCAATACAACCATTCCCACCAGTAAAGCGCAAATTTTCTCGACTGCTACCGACGGACAAACCTCTGTAGAAATCAAAGTTCTTCAGGGAGAAAGAGCGATGGCGCGAGACAACAAAACTTTGGGAAGTTTTGTACTCACTGGAATTCCTCCTGCTCCTAGAGGCACGCCCCAAATTGAAGTTGCCTTTGAGATCGATGTCAACGGGATCTTAAAAGTGGCAGCATCAGATAAAGGCACTGGCAGAGAGCAAATCCTGCGGATCACTAACACAGGTGGCTTGAGCGCGAGTGAAGTAGAACGGATGCGCCAAGAAGCAGAAATGTTTGCCGAGCAAGATCGAAAACGCTTGGAACTGATCGAACTGAAAAACCAAGCAGAACACTTGTTACAAAGTTATTTTGTTACGCTAAGAGATAATAAAGAGCTAATTACTGAAGAGTTTAAAGCTCAGGCAGATGAAAAAGTTGCCGCACTCAAAACAGCCTTTGCTGACCCAGCTTCCACTGTTGAAGCGATCGAGCAAAGGCTGCAAGACTTCCAGCAAAACTTATTTGCTTTAGGAGCCAGCGTTTACGAACAAGCCAATCGCAGTAGCTCTTTCACTTCATCAGGTATGGACGACACCTTCACTTCTTCCTTTGGCGACGATAGTACGTATGCAGTAGACTACGAGGCAATTGAGGAGTAGTCATTGGTCATTGGTCATTAGTTGTTATTCTTTCCTACTCCCTACTCCCTACTCCCTGAAAAGGATCGGTTTTGCCACCTTGTTGAAAGTACGGTGATTTGTCTACAGTGATTATGGAACTTTTGTAACTAAGCTGAAACGCGATCGCCGCAGGACAGCGTACAGACTCATCCCTCCTCTAACCACTAAACCAGCAGCGCTCTATGGCTCGTGACTATTACGAAATTCTGGGTGTTTCCCGCAGTGCGGATAAAGAAGAAATCAAACACGCCTATCGTCGCCTAGCTCGGAAATATCACCCCGATGTGAATAAAGAAACTGGAGCTGAGGAGCGGTTCAAAGAAATCAACCGAGCTTACGAAGTGTTATCGGAACCGGAAATGCGGGCGCGTTACGATCGCTTTGGCGAAGCTGGTGTCGCAGCTGGTGCTGGGGCAGCAGGTTTTCAAGACTTTGGCGATATTGGCGGTTTTGCTGACATATTTGAAAGCTTCTTTAGCGGTTTTGGTGGTGTGGGCGCTCAAGGTGGGACGCGGCGGCGGAGCGGACCAGTCCGTGGTGACGACCTGCGGCTAGATTTGAAGTTAGATTTTAGAGAAGCGGTCTTTGGCGGAGAGAAAGAAATTCGCATTTCTCACCTAGAAACTTGTGAAGTTTGTAGCGGTTCTGGTGCAAAGCCTGGAACTCGACCGCGTACCTGTACGACTTGTAGTGGCTCGGGTCAGGTAAGGCGCGTTACCCGCACTCCCTTTGGTAGTTTTACGCAGGTGTCTACTTGTCCCACTTGTAACGGTACGGGGCAGATGATTGAAGACAAGTGCGAGGCTTGCGACGGGAAAGGCGCGAGGCAGGTAACGAAGAAGTTAAAAATTACCATTCCCGCTGGAGTTGACAACGGTACGCGCTTGCGCATTTCTGGGGAAGGTGATGCAGGCGATCGCAATGGTCCACCAGGAGATTTATACGTTTACATCTTTGTCAACGAAGACGCAGAATTTCGCCGCGACGGGATTAACGTTCTATCAGAAATTAAACTCAGCTACTTGCAAGCAATTTTAGGCAGCCGCATAGAAGTTAATACGGTAGATGGTCCGACTGAATTGATCGTGCCTGCTGGGACTCAACCAAACACCGTGATGACTTTAGAAAATCATGGCGTGCCGCGCTTGGGTAATCCCGTCAGCCGAGGCGATCACCTCATCACGATTTCAATCGATATTCCCACCCGCATTACTCCCGAAGAACGAGAATTACTGGAAAAGCTAGCTAAAATTCGGGGCGATCGCACTGGAAAAGGTGGTATAGAAGGATTTTTGGGAAATCTGTTCCACAAATGAACCAATCATTTTTGTCATCTGCCGATGCTCAACTCGATCTACGCGGCACTCCCTGCCCGATTAACTTCGTTCGCACTAAGCTACGATTGGAAAAAATGCCTCCAGGCAGCTTGCTGGAAGTCTGGCTAGACCCAGGCGAACCAATCGAGCAAGTGCCGGATAGTTTGACAATGGCAGGATATCAGATCGAGCAAATTGAAGAACGTCAGGGATTTTTCGTGCTTCAGGTGAGGCATCCTGTGAAATGAATTCGGAATTCGGAATTCGACATTATTTTCAATAATTTGTAGACTTGCGTGTTTGTTTAGTTATGCATGAATGATTTGCCCGAGTCTGAGATTCAACCTTTAGGGGATACTGCGCTCCTAGTGGGTACGGTAGTGGCAGTACAAGCAAACTACTATCAAGTTAAATTGGACGCTCAGTTACAGGGAGCAGGGAGCAGGGACGAGCTGGGAGCAGGGGAGATAAGAGAGACAAGGGAGACAAGGGGGACAAGGGAGAGCGGGGAGAAAATTCTTCGAGTGTCCTCCCACACTTCCCACACCCCACCCCACACCCCCACACCCCACACCCCACACCCCACACCCTACTCTGCACGCGGCGGGCGCGGTTGAAAAAGCTAGGACAGCAAGTCATGGTCGGCGATCGCGTTGTCATAGAAGAACCGGATTGGTCTGGTGGTCGAGGAGCGATCGGGGAAGTCTTACCCCGTCAAAGTCAGCTCGATCGTCCGGCGATCGCTAACGCGCAGCAAATTCTGCTGGTATTTGCCTTGGCAGAACCAGACCTTGACCCGTATCAATTGAGTAAGTTTTTAGTGAAAGCAGAGTCTACGGGGTTAGAAATTTGTCTGTGCTTGAATAAAAGCGATTTGCTCTCAGCCCAGCAGATTAATAATTGGCGCGATCGCCTAAATCGCTGGGGCTATCAACCTTTATTTATCAGCGTCCATCAGGGGGTTGGGATCGATCGAGTTAGCCAGCGCCTGCAAGCGAAAATTACCGTCATTGCTGGACCCTCTGGCGTAGGAAAATCGAGTTTAATCAACATGCTAATCCCAGAAGCGGGGTTGCGAGTTGGAGAAGTATCGGGGAAGCTGTTGCGGGGTCGCCACACGACACGGCACGTCGAACTATTTGAATTGCTTACGGGCGGATTGCTAGCCGATACTCCTGGCTTTAACCAACCAGATCTTGACTGTACTCCCGAAGAGTTAGCGCTCTATTTTCCAGAAGCAAAACAACGCTTAGCTGTTGCTAGCTGTCAATTTAGCGATTGCTTGCACCGCGACGAACCGAATTGTGTTGTGCGGGGCGACTGGGAACGTTATCAGCACTATTTGGACTTGTTAGAGGCGGCGATCGCCGCTCGAGAACAGCTAGCTCGTCAAGCCAATCCCGAATCAAATGTAAAGCTAAAAACCAAACGGGGTAAAACTCAGTACGAACCCAAACTAGAAACGAAAAAATATCGCCGCCAGTCTCGCCGGACGCAACAGCAATCTCTCCAGGAGTTATATCGAGAAGCAGAGGAATAGGGTCTAAAATTTAAAAAATATTAACTTAAAAAATCGGAGATTTTTATGGCTCCTAAAGTCGAAATCTACACCTGGAGATCCTGCCCGTTTTGCATTCGTGCCAAACAACTTCTTGCCAAAAAAGGCGTTGATTTTATCGAGTACAGTATTGATGGTGATGAAGCCGCTCGCAAACAGATGGCACACAGAGCAAACGGTCGCCGTTCCGTACCCCAAATCTTTATCGACGATCGCCACATTGGGGGATGCGACGACATTTACGATCTGGATTTTCAAGGCAAGCTCGATCCGCTGCTAACCTCGGCTCAAGGAGCGTAAGCCATTGAGTTTAAAACTAGTTTTTATTATCGACCCGATCCACAAACTCGATCCAGGTCACGATACGAGCGTTGCGTTGATGGAAGCAGCGCAAGCTTTGGGACATGAAGTGTGGATAACTGAAGCTAGCCGCTTGGGGGTAGCCGAAGGTAAGGCATCGGCTGTTTTAGAACGGTTACAACTGAAACCAGTGCAGTTGGTAGACGGGCGTTGGGTAGCGGAACTGGTTTGGTACGATTTGAGCGATCGCACCTGGACACCTTTAGAAAATTTTGATGCTGTGTTCATGCGGACAGATCCGCCTGTAGATATTCCCTACCTCTACGCTACTTACATTCTTGACTTCATCGATCGAAGCAAAACTTTAGTCGTGAATCATCCCCAAGGATTGAGGGCAGCAAATGAAAAAATGTTTGCCCTGCAATTTTCCCATTTGATGCCAGAGACGATTGTGAGTGCGGATAAAAAAGTGATTCGCCAATTTTTAGCAGCAAAAGGGGCAGCAATTCTCAAACCACTGGGACTTAAAGCAGGTGAAGGAATTATTTATCTCGAAGAAGGCGATCGCAATTTCAACTCAATTGTAGAAATTAGCACTTACCAGGGCAAAATGCCCGTGATGGTGCAAGAATTCATCTCTGCTGCGAAAGAAGGAGACAAGCGGATTATTCTACTCAACGGCGAACCCATCGGAGCTGTGAATCGAATTTCCACCAGCGATGACTTTCGTAATAACATGGCAGCTGGCGGTACGGTAGCCAAAACTGAAATTACAGACCGAGAACATCAGATCTGTAAGGATTTAGCTGTCAGCCTACAACAAAACGGCTTATACTTTGTTGGAATTGATGTTATCGGCGGCTATCTAACTGAAGTGAACGTCACCAGCCCTACAGGGATCAGAGAAATCGATAGGCTTAATGGAATTCGTCTGGGAGAAACAGTAATGCGTTGGTTGGAAAAGGCGAAGGGTTGAACCGGAAATGTAGAGACGTTACATGTAACGTCTCTACATTTCCGGTTCAGATAAAAATGCTACTCGTCGTCAGCTTCCATTTCTTCGTCTTCATCTTCTTCGTGAGCTTTCACGGAGTTAGCTGAGACAACAGCACCCATGTCGAGTTTTTCTCTGACGAGTTTCTGAATTTCCTGAGCGACCTCAGTATTTTCTTCCAAATACTTAATCGTATTGTCGCGACCTTGGGCAATGTTTTCGCCTTTGTAGCTATACCACGCACCTTTGCGCACAATTACGCCTGTTTCTTCAGCAATGTCTACCATACAACCTAATGTAGAAATGCCTTTGCCGAAGATAATATCAAACTCGGCGATCCGAAATGGAGGCGCAACTTTGTTTTTAGCGACTTTAACTTTGACGCGGTTGCCGAATTCTTCCGTTCCCTTTTTCAAAGTTTGAATTCGACGAATATCTAACCGCACGGAAGCGTAGAACTTAAGGGCATTACCTCCAGTTGTCGTCTCTGGGTTGCCATAGGTCACGCCAATCTTTTGGCGTAGCTGGTTGAGGAAAATTACGGTACAACCAGATTTACCGATGTTACCCGTGATTTTTCTTAAAGCTTGGCTCATCAAACGCGCCTGCAAGCCGACGTGGGCATCTCCCATTTCGCCTTCGATCTCGGCGCGAGGAACCAATGCTGCTACGGAGTCAACAATCACGACATCAACCGCAGCAGATCGCACCAACTGATCGACAATCTCTAAACCCGCTTCGCCCGTATCTGGCTGGGAAACGAGAAGATTCTCAATGTCTACACCCAAAGCCGCTGCGTAGGTGGGGTCGAGGGCGTGTTCTGCGTCCACAAAGGCAGCAATCCCACCTGCTTTTTGAACTTCCGCGATCGCGTGGAGTGCTACTGTCGTTTTACCAGAACTCTCTGGACCGTAGATTTCAATTACCCGCCCTTTTGGTAAACCGCCGCCTAGAGCTAGGTCTAGTGTCAACGAACCGCTAGAAATAGTTTCCACGCGCATTCGGGTCGCATCTCCCAAGCGCACGATCGCCCCTTTGCCGAAATTGCGTTCGATTTGATTCAGGACTAGATTCAGGGCTTTTTGCTTGCCAGCAACATCATTGTTAATAGCCATTCGCGCCTCTAGGATAGGAGGTGTAAAAACTTTTACTTAACTAGTTTGAACTAGTGCAGATATACTATTTTAGTAGATTTATCCAGCACAGCATAGCATATATGCTAATTCGTAATTTTGAATTCGTAATTCGTAATTGGGGATAATTTGCTATTTTTTAGTCATTTTCTGATTGATAGATAAATTTGCGTCGGTTTTCTTTTATTCTTACTGTTTTACTTGGGTTACTTGCATGGATATGATTTGATGTCACGCAAAGACGCTAAGGCGCTAAGAGGAAGAAATCTTCGTATCTGCTTTGTTCCCCTTGTTTCCCTTGTCCCCCACTCCCCATGTCCTATACTTTTGAGTCTCAACTAGAAGAGGCTGTCATCTCGGTGGCTGGTCTAACCTCATATATTCAATTATTGCTGGAACATGATGAGGTGCTGCGGCAAGTGTGGGTGGTGGGGGAAGTTTCAAGTCTTAACCGCCATCCTAAGGGTGTGTTTTTGACGCTGCAAGATCCAGAGACAAAAGCTGAGATTAAGTGTGTGGTATGGAATAGCCAGTTGTCGCGCTTGGCACAACTACCAGTGCAAGGGGAGCAGATCGTAGTTTTGGGTAGTATTCGCCTGTATCCCCAACGGGGACAATACCAACTGACGGTGTGGCAAGCTTTACCAGCAGGAGAGGGGTTGCTGGCGTTGAGACTGCGGCAGTTACGTGATCGCTTGGAGGCAGAAGGTTTATTCGCTCTAGAACGCAAGAGAACTCTGCCACCTCATCCTCAAGCGATCGCCGTTGTCACCTCACCGACGGCTGCGGCTTGGGGCGATATTCAAAAAACGCTCAAACGCCGCTATCCTGGTTTATCCGTTCTGTTTTCGCCTGCTACCGTGCAAGGAGAGCAAGCGCCGACATCTATAGTAAAGGCGATCGATCGCGTGGAACGAGACGGACGGGCGGAGGTATTGGTTCTTACCCGTGGTGGGGGCGCAGTAGAGGAGTTGGCTTGTTTTAACGACGAACGAGTCGTGCGGGCAGTAGCTGAGTGTTCTATGCCCGTGATTACGGGAATCGGGCATCAACGAGACGAGACTTTAACAGACTTGGTGGCTGATGTGTGCGCCCATACCCCTACAGCAGCAGCGGAACTCGTCGTCCCAGATTTAGCGGTTGTGTATGGCGAGCATCGGCAGAGGATAGAGACGCTACAGGCAGCCGTACAGCAACAATTGGATATAGCAGGCGATCGCTACTATTCTCTCAGCAGTCGGTTGGGGCGTTTGCGTTTAGACCGAGAAATTCAGCGCGAGATTGAGTTTTTAAATTGGAAAAAGCAACAGTTAATTCAGGTAACTCAACAGCGATCGCAAAAAGCACGGCAACACTGTCATTTATTAGCACAGAAACTTGCTAGCCTCGATCCTCATGCGGTATTGAAACGGGGTTACGCTGTAGTTCGACAAGAAAACGGTGCGATCGCTCGTTCGGCTGCTCAGTTAGCGCCAGGACAAGAGTTATTAATTCAGCTCAGTCAAGGAAACATCAAAGTTAAAGTTATCGAGAATTCTCAATCTAAAATCTAAAATTCTTAGCCCTACAGACAAAAGCCACTGACACAGGTTAAAACTTTCTACAGTATGTTGAATTCGTGCAGATGAACTAAGTTATTGTCGTCACGAATTTCGTTCGCTGAGGAAGCAATATTATATGAGAATTTCCGCAAAATTACATAAATTTATTTGGTTATTAATTTTATTTATATGGGTAGCTTTAGGGGCAATTTTTCTAGTACCACAATTAACTCTAAAGTTTACAGAAACAACACTTTCGCGATCGGCAGATACAGCTAGCCTTAATATCCCTAAAACTGATTCGTCAGTACCATCTGTTTCTTCATCACCTGTAGCGACTACCAACTCTATTAAATCAACACTCGTAGAAACTACTAATACCATCAAACCAATTATCTTTGCTAGTAATGCAATCGATCGCAATCCCATACAAAAAGTTTTTCCAAGCGATTTTATTTCAGCTAACGTTAAAACTCAATATGGTGCAAAAGGCGATGGTGTTACAGATGATACAGTAGCAATTCAAAAAGCTTTAGATGACGAACGCGACGAAGAACAAGATTATTTTGGCAAGCCAAAAGCTCTATATTTTCCGGCTGGAACTTACTTAATAAGTAATACCTTAACTTGGAAAGGATGTTGCATGAATTTACAGGGACAAGGGGCAGGAATTAGTATTATTAAACTCAAAGACAAGACGAAAAGTTTTGGCGATCGCACTGCTCCTAAACCAGCGATACAGACTATAGATGGTAATATGTCATTTCGTCAAAATATTACAGATTTGACAATAGATACGGGAAAAAATAATCCAGGTGCGATCGGGATAGACTATATTTCTAATAATTTTGGTTCTCTGTGGAATGTCTCAATTCGCTCTGGTGACGGACAAGGAAAAGTTGGTTTAGATATGTCGAGACAATGGGCTGGACCTTGTTTAATTAAAAATGTTAAAATTCATGGATTTGATTATGGTATTGTCACCAAAAATTTAGAATATGGTCCTACATTCGAGCAAATTACACTTCAACAGCAAAAAGTAGCAGGTATTCTAAATGATGGCAATACTTTAGCAATTCGCAAACTTCAAAGTATCAATTCTGTACCAGTAATCCAAAATCAAGCCAGAGTTGGGATGATAATTGTTGTAGATGGCAATTTTCAAGGTGGTGCGGCAAACATTAGTGCTATTGATAACAACGGTTATTTATATGCTAGAAATATCAATACTAGCGGTTATAAATCTACAATTCGTCATAAAGAAAGTATAGTTTTTGATACAAATGTCAGTGAATATGCCTCTGACAAAATTTATAATCTGTTTGATAGTCCAAAGCGATCGCTCAATTTACCAATTGAAGAAACACCAGTTTTTGAAGATAAGGATCTAACTAATTGGGAGGTTTTTTCTCCTCAATGGTACGGAGAGACTGATTCTTTACAAGATGCACTCAATTCAGGTAAATCGACTATTTATTTTCCTTTCGGTACGTACTTTTCTCATGATAAAAAAGTTTTCAAGGTTCCGGCTTCAGTTCGACGTATTGTCGGCTTTTCGTCTATTGTGAATGGTGGTGGAATTGTACTTCGCGTCGAGCAAAATAGCGACAAGCCTTTGATTATCGAACAATTTGGCTATGGAGTCGCAATAGAACACGCTTCACCGCGCACTGTTGTTATTCAGCATGGTGGCTACGAGTACAAAGACTTTCCAAAATCTGGCAAGCTATTTTTAGAAGATGTAGGAGTTAGTTTACGGATTAACTATCCCCATCAAGTTTGGGCGAGACAGTTAAATGTTGAAACTTTAGATGCAGCACGTACTAAAATTGAAAATAAAGGCGGGACGCTCTGGATTTTGGGACTAAAAACGGAGGGTAAGGGTTCTGTAATCAATACTACTAAAGGTGGTAAAACAGAAGTTTTGGGAACTTTAATCTATCCAGTACATGACTTTACTGCTCAAGAAAAGCAGGAAGCTGCATTTATTAGCAATAACTCTAGTCAGTCATTAATCTATTCCGTTAGTGCTTACGGTGAACACAAAAACTATGATATTCAGGTGGAAGAGACTCGCAATGGCGTGAAGCGCCAACTACTGAGTAAGGATTTTTCTGGTAGAATGCCTTTGTTTGTGGGCTATAAATAGCGAAAAAATTCAAAAGTAGTAGGGTGGGTATTGCCCACCTATACTATTATTGAAGTAAGCTTACTAATATGTAAAATAAAAGTTCGTTTAGCAAACTCTCTTATTCGCAAATTCTTTTGATATGTCTCGTAATTCCAATTCCAAAACTCAATCAAACACTTCACCTTTACCCGATGCCTGGAAATATGAAGCGGTTGTAGCAGAAGTCGAGTCAATTATCTCTCGGATTGAAACAGGTGAGTTGGAATTGGAAGAAGTATTCGATCAATTTACTCAAGCTGTAGAGCAGTTAAAACAGTGTGAAACTTTTTTGCAACAACGACAGCAACAAGTCGATTTACTAATTGAAACTTTGAATAATGAAATGTAACTAAACAGTTTTTTGCGTTCTCCTTTGTGCCTACTCTACAAAAAGTTGCTTTGCGTCTTTGCGGCTTTGCGTGACATAAAATTATATCTTTAAACGTTAGCCAAATATACTCAAATTCAAATTCTGAGCGAGTTGCTGTATTAAGAATATACCAGCTTTGGAATTACCCGTTTCGTCTAAACCAGGACTATAACATGCGATCGCACCTTGAGTCGGTACAATTGACAAAATTGCCCCACTAACCCCCGATTTTGTCGGTAAGCCTACTTCTGAGGCAAACCGTGCTGAAGCTTGGTATAAACCACAAGTCGTCATAGTTGCATTTACTATACGACGGTTTTGGGGCGCGATCGCGTCATGAGCTTGTACGAGTAACATTCCTATCCGTGCTAAGTCAGCTACCGTACCAGCTAAACAGCAAACATGATTGTACGCATCTAGAGTAGTTTCTGGCGAGTGAATATTGCCAGATTTGGTTAATAGTCGAGTTATCGCAAGGTTGCGATCGTTAGGTAAAGAACGCACGGAATCAAGCATTTGGTTATCTAAAGTTAGCTGACAACCTGCGGTTTGATTCAGCCACAAACGGAGATTTTCACAGCGAGAAAATGCATTGATACCTGGGAGGATAGAACAAAGTGCGATCGCGCCACTATTGATCATTGTATTGCGAGGAAAACCTTCATCCGCTATCAGTTGAGTCAGAGAATTGAAAGGTAGATCGGAGGGTTTCATTCCTACTTGAGAGAATACTACTTTTGCACCTAATTGCTGTAACAAAAATAGCAAAATAAAGGGCTTTACCACACTCATTAACGGGAAAGTACAATGAGTATCGCCTGCGTTATAGCTTTGTTCTGTCACAGTTTGAATTTGCACGGCTAACCAATTTGGATTAACCTGAGCTAATAGAGGAATGTAGCTAGGTAATTTGCCTTCTTGAGTATGCCTGCGTGCTTGCATTACCCAAGTTTCTAGTTGCGTCTGGCTCAGGGAATTCAACGTTTTTCTGTTATACAAGGCTATTCAATGGGGTATAGTCCGTATAGTCCATAATCATCTTGCAGTATAATCTGACCTGACTCCAACCCATCAGCATATTTCTGAAGCCACGCACGCAAGCTTGAAGATACAATCTCTCTATCGCCCGAATCATGATACATTGTAATGATTTGCCCTACAGTTTCGCCATCTGCTGGATCTAAATCTAAGCAATCATGATTACCAGCTCCATCGTAGGTAATTGGAATCCATTTATCGTTCCACCAATTGTTGCGAATTCCTACATCAGGATCGCTTTCATAACCTTCAAATTCTCCAGCATCAAGAAGATCTTTCCAGACTTCCCATTCTTCTCGAATCCGTTCGAGTGATAAAAACTCTCGTCCCTCGAATAATCCTTCTTTATAGATAGACTGACCGTTGTGAATGCGATACGATGCTTTTACATCTTCAGGTAGCTTGATAGAGAGTATTGCTTCAAGCTCGGCAATTTGAGCCTCAGAAGCACCAGATTGTAATGTCTCAAAAATGTGTGGTGTGTTGGCTTGCAGCCATGAGTCTATCCGTTGCCAAATCTCTTCCATAAAAGATTTTGCTAAAATCTTTAACTCATCTCAAAAATAGACGCATCAATCAGCAGATAACTCCTCACGATCTTTACTATACAAGCTGCCATCTTTACGAGTGAAAACCCAACCTTCTGCACTCGATTTTGCCATGAGATCGACATCGGGATAATCAGCTTCATCGTTAGGAGTGCGATCGCCAATCTCTAAATATACTGCATCTGAATTAGAGCGATTGATTAAATGATGTCCGTTCGCAACCCCAGCCGGAAAACCTGCTGACATACCTGCGGTTAAAATTTGTTCGCCTTCATCAGTAACTAAAATTAATTCTCCTGACACGACAAAAATAAATTCATCTTGTTTTGTGTGCCAATGCCTTAAAGCAGAATAACTTCCAGGCATCAATCGTGTTAAATTTACGCCAAAGTTTTTCAGCCCTGTTGCATCACCCAATCGCTTTCGATAACGTCCTGCTACAAATGATTTAAACTCTTCAGGATAATTAGTTCCCGATTTTTCCAGGATATTTTCAGGATTAATCAACATTTCTTTATCTATATCTGAGCAACTTAAACAAAAGTTCACTAAAAAGATCTCAGAAAATCCTCGGCAAATTCACCTTTAGCCACAGCCGATACACTACCAGTCATAAAAACGCGATCGCCTTCTATTTCAACCTCAATTTCTCCTCCCGGCATATGTACTTTAACTTTATCATCGACTAAACCTAATTTATAAGCAGCACTCGCAGCCGCGCAACTACTACTACCAGAAGCCAAAGTATAACCAGCCCCCCGTTCCCAAATTTCTATCTGAATATTTTGGCGATCGAGGACTTGCAAAAATTGTACATTTATGCGCTTGGGAAAAATTGGATGATTTTCAATTTGAGTTCCCAAAGTAGTAGCAAGTTTCTGCGAAACTTGTGCTACAGGAATGACGCAGTGAGGATTACCAATAGACAGACAAGTTACCATTAAAGATAAGTTATCTAAGTGCAATTCAGTATCAACCATTTGCCGGGGCAAACCAGTTACAGGAATTAAGTCGCTTTGAAAAGTCACAGTTCCCATGTCAACTTTTATCAGTGTTGCTTCTGGGTTCAAAATTTCTACAGCAACTTCACCACCTAAAGTTGTTAAATAAAATTTATTTGTCTTAATATATTGCGCGTCAACTAAATATTTTGAAAAAATCCGAATCCCATTACCACTTTTTTCAGCTTCGCTACCATCAGGATTAAAAATTCTCAGTGCTATCTTTTCTTCTGTAAAAATAGGTCCATACAAGATCCCATCGGAACCAATACCAAAATTACGATCGCAAATTAGTTTAATCGCATTTTTGCTGAGTTTAAAATTAACTGCATTACGATCGATAACGATATAGTCATTCCCTAAAGCATGATATTTATAAAAATCAGTTGCCATTTGCAAAAAGTTAAAATTGAAAATTTAAAAGTCAAAATACATAATTTTGTCCGTAATGCTGTAGGGGCGGGTTTATCGACGAGCTTTGATAAAAATGAAGATCTTCACAAACCCGCCCTCTTTCACGTCAGGATCTTCACAAACCCGCCCTCTTTTATCCAACGGATCGCAATCCCAATTTTTCCAACACCGGACGGGTAGAAACAATATGTCGTTCTAATCCTAATTGTTTTGGTGGAATGCCCAACGCTAAAGCAATTAATTGTGGAAAATGTAAAACTGGCAAACCAAGTTTGCGTCCGATAACTTTTTCAACTTCTGGTTGACGAGAATCGAGATTGAGATGACACAAAGGACAAGGCGTAACCATACAATCTGCACCAGAGGCGATCGCATCTTGAATGTGCATTCCTGCCATTTTAAACGATTGTTCGGTGGCATAACTGGAAAGAGGCCAACCGCAACATTGCGTGCGTCCGCGATAATATACTGGTGTTGCTCCCACTGCCTCAAACATATTTTCCATTGCTTGAGGATTAAATGGATCGTCATATGGCATAGTTTTACGGGCGCGCAGCAGGTAACAACCATAGAAAGCCGCACATTTTAAACCGCTGAGAGATTTTGTCACTTTCTGACGAATTGCTTCAAAACCGTAATCTGTTACCAGCGCGTAAAGTAAATGCTTGACTTCCGTACTGCCACGATAGGGCGAACAGCCTTCTTTTTGGAGAAAACCGTTAACTTTATCTAGATAAGCAGGATCGTTTTGTTGAGATTCTTTAAGGCGATCGTCAACGTGAGCGATCACACCTTGACAAGTGCTGCAATGAGTTAAAAGAGGTAAGTTTAATTCTTCTGCTAAAGCAATATTCCTGGCATTAACAGTATCTTCTAGCAGTTGAGAATCTTCTTTAAACGTACCAGAACCGCAGCAAGCGGCTTTTTTTAGCTCTATTAGTTCAATTCCTAGAGCTTGAGTTAGTGCTTGAGTTGATAGGTGCAATTCCCGGCAAGCGCCCTGAGCGACACAACCAGGGTAATATGCGTATTTTAAAGCTGTAGATGACATAAGAAGGGGCTAGAGGCTGGGCTAGGGGATATATAGGGTGATATAACTCTAAGCTAACGCTTTTATAGTTTTAGATTATTGTTGATATTTCAGCTAGCTTTTTGATGTGACCTGCTAAATAAGTTCGTAGCAAAAAACCACTTCAGACTAAATCTCTACAGAAAGTTTATGGTTCGAGACAGCATAAATTCTCACCGTTTTCTTAGCCCCAGCACAAGATCGCCCCTTCTTCATCCCTAGCCCCTATCCTCCTCATTTGGTGACAATTAAGAAAATAGACCATCTGGAGAGATATACGATCGCGCTTTTCGATAAGATGAATATGCTCAAAAGCATTTTACCGAAGTTCAAGGTCTAGCAACTGGTTAAGGACAGTCATCGTATGAGCGAAACGGAAATTTTTGAAAAAGTAAAGAAAATCGTCACCGAGCAACTAAGCGTTGAAGCCAGTAAGGTCACGCCCTCGGCTCATTTTGCCAACGATCTCAATGCCGATTCTCTGGACACAGTAGAGCTGGTCATGGCTCTAGAAGAAGAATTTGATATTGAAATTCCTGATGAAGCAGCCGAACAGATCACCACGGTACAAGAAGCTGTGGACTACATCAACAATAAAGTTGCTACATCCGCGTAAGTGTTAGTCACTTGTCCTTTGTCATTTGTCTTTTGTTCGCCAGCAATGACAAATGACAAATGACAAATAGTTCACGGGTGAAGAAGCTGGCTGAGAATTGAGCTATGACAGATTTGGAAAAAAAACGGGTTGTGGTGACTGGTGTTGGCGCGATTACGCCAATTGGCAATAATCCAGTTGAGTTTTGGGAAGGATTGCAAAGCGGTCGCAATGGTATTGGTTCGATTACATTATTCGATCCATCACAGCATAGATGCCGAATTGCCGGAGAGGTAAAAGGTTTCGACCCGCAGCAATACATGGATGGCAAAGATGCGAAACGAATGGATCGTTTTGCACAATTTGGCGTTGCTGCAAGTTTACAGGCGATCGCCGATGCCCAGTTTACGATTAACGAGTTAAATGCCGAACAAGTCGGTGTCATGCTCGGTACGGGGATTGGTGGGATTAAAGTTTTAGAAGAACAGCAAACCATTTATCTCAATCGCGGACCCGATCGCTGTAGCCCTTTCATGGTTCCCATGATGATCGCGAATATGGCGGCGGGGTTAACGGCAATTCACGTCGGTGCAAAAGGACCGAACTCTTGCCCCGTAACAGCTTGTGCTGCGGGTTCTAACGCAATTGGCGAGGCATTTCGACTGATCCAGCACGGATACGCCCAAGCGATGATTTGTGGTGGTACGGAAGCCGCTGTTACACCCCTATCGGTAGCGGGATTTGCCTCGATGCGGGCGCTATCTTTCCGCAACGACGATCCAACCCACGCCAGTCGTCCGTTCGATCGCGATCGCGATGGTTTTGTGATGGGAGAAGGGTCGGGAATTTTATTACTGGAAGAATTAGGACACGCCCTGAGTCGGAAAGCCAAAATTTATGCTGAAATTGTCGGCTATGGCATGACTTGCGACGCTTACCACATGACGGGAATAGCCCCTCAAGGAGAAGGCGCAGCCAGGGCGATCGCTCTGTGTCTCAAAGATGGTGAAATTAAGCCAGAGCAAGTAAACTACATCAACGCTCACGGTACGAGTACCCCAGTCAACGATCCGAGCGAAACAGCGGCAATTAAAACAGCCTTGGGTGAAGCAGCTTATAAAGTTGCCATCAGTTCCACCAAGTCAATGACGGGTCATTTACTCGGCGGTTCGGGAGGAATTGAAGCAGTTGCGACAGTCATGGCGATCGCCCACGATCGGGTTCCGCCTACAATTAATTTGGAAAACCCCGATCCAGAATGCGATTTAGATTACATCCCAAATCAAAGTCGCGCTCACACCGTCAACGTTGCCCTATCCAACTCCTTCGGCTTCGGCGGACACAACGTTACCCTTGCATTTCAAAAATATATCTAAGGGAATAGTGGTGATTTTGTAGAGACGTTACATGTAACGTCTCTACACTGCTCCCTCAAAAAACTTGCATGGCGATCTCGAAGTATGGGACGATCGCTTATGCGTGCTGAGGGCGATGCCAACCGTTTAGCACCTTATGTATTGAGCCGCAACTGCGAGCTGAACTGTCGTTAACAAACTAGAAATTATGGCTGTTGCAACCCAATCCCTTGAAGAACTTTGTATTAACTCAATCCGCTTTCTGGCAATTGATGCCGTAGAAAAGGCAAAGTCGGGTCATCCTGGGCTGCCGATGGGTGCTGCTCCGATGGCATTCGTGCTTTGGGATCGCTTCATGCGGTTTAATCCTAAAAATCCGGCTTGGTTGAATCGCGATCGCTTTTTGCTGTCGGCAGGACATGGCAGTATGTTGCTGTATGCCCTGCTCTATTTAACTGGATATGAAGATTTAACTTTAGATGACCTCAAGCAGTTCCGTCAATGGGAATCAAAAACCCCAGGTCATCCAGAAAACTTTATGAATCCAGGGGTAGAAATTACCACTGGTCCATTAGGACAGGGAATCGCGAATGGTGTGGGAATTGCGATGGCTGAGGCTCACCTAGCAGCCACATTCAACAAACCCGATTTCCCCATCATCGACCACTACACCTACGTCATCTTAGGCGACGGTTGCAACATGGAAGGTGTTTCTGGCGAAGCTTGTTCTTTAGCCGGACACTTGGGACTGGGTAAGCTAATTGCTCTATATGACGACAACCACATTTCGATTGACGGTTCTACCGACCTAGCGTTTACAGAAGATGTTGGGAAACGGTTTGAGGCTTATAATTGGCACGTCCAAGTAGTAGAAGACGGTAACACAGATCTAGATGCGATTCAAAAAGCTATAGAAGCAGCAAAAGCCGTCACCGATAAGCCTTCTCTAATCAAGGTGCGGACAACCATTGGTTACGGTTCGCCCAAGAAAGCCGATACTCGCCACGCTCACGGCGAAGCTTTAGGCGAAGATGAAGTCAAAGCCACCCGCGAACATTTAGGTTGGAACCACCCGCCGTTTGAAGTACCAGAAGATGCACTTAACCACTGGCGTAAAGCGATCGATCGCGGTGCAAAACTCGAACAAGAGTGGAACCAAATGTTCGATCGCTACAAACAGCAATATGCTGACGAAGCTCGCACCCTAGAACGGATGCACGAAGCAGAACTGCCCCCAAACTGGGATTCAGTTCTGCCCACCTACAAGCCAGAAGATAAAGCGATCGCTACCCGCGTTCACTCCGGTAATTGCTTGAATGCGATCGCGGAAGTGCTGCCAGAATTGATTGGTGGTTCTGCTGACCTGGCTCCTTCTAACAATACCCTACTCAAGAATTCGGGCGACTTCCAAAAAGGACAATACCAAAATCGCTACATCCGCTTTGGCGTGCGCGAACACGGTATGGGTTCGATTTGTAACGGTCTTGCCCTAGATGGATCGGGGCTAATTCCCTACTGCGCTACATTCCTAGTCTTCACAGACTACATGCGGGCGGCGATTCGGCTTTCGGCACTGTCGGAAGCAGGCGTAATCTACGTCATGACTCACGACTCGATCGCGCTAGGTGAAGATGGTCCCACCCACCAACCAGTGGAACACATGGCAGCTTTGCGAGTCATACCCGATCTGTACGTGCTTCGTCCGGCTGACGGTAACGAAACTTCAGGAGCCTATAAAGTCGCGATCGAAGCAGCTAAAGGCAAGCGATCGGGCAACAAAGTCCGTCCTTCCGTACTCGCCTTAACTCGCCAAGCCTTACCCAACCTAGCTGGTAGCTCGATTGAAGGCGTAACCAAAGGCGCTTATATCATATCCGATAGTGATGGTACACCCGATATCATCTTAATCGGCACGGGTAGCGAAACTCAACTGTGCGTCAAAGCAGCCGAGCAACTGCGCGGTGAAGGCAAGAAAGTGCGAGTTGTTTCCATGCCTTGCTGGGAAATATTTGAAGAACAAACTCCAGAATACAAAGAATCCGTTCTACCTAAAGCCGTGAAAAAGCGGGTTTCTGTAGAAGCAGCCGTTACTTTTGGCTGGTGTCGTTATGTTGGTTCTGAAGGAATTGCGATCGGCATTGACCAATACGGTTCTTCCGCTCCAGGCGGCGTTTGCATGGAGAAGTTTGGCTTCACCGTCGATAACGTATTAGCAAAAGCTAAATCTTTGTTGGGTTAACGTTACTAGTACATGACATTTCTAGGGGGTTCCGGCGAGAACCCCTTTTTTATATTGAATAAAATTTAACGCGGATGGACGCGGATAGAAGAAAAAAGCTGCAACCCAAGATCTCTTAGCGCCCTTCTTTCTTCGCGTCTAACGCTTCGCTTCGCCTGCGGCTGGAGCGCCTTTGCGTGACACAAATCAATCACCCTCCTCCTCACGCACGATCGCCAACCCCAAATCTTTATAAGCAGCTAACACCCGCTCTGATACCGTTGGCGCAGTCACCAAATAAGTCAAAGCATGAATCGATTCCACTACATAGGATGCAGCCGTATCTAATTTCGCTGCTGTCGCCAACCCTACCACCTCCGCCGCCCTCGCAATCATCGCTCGTTTGATGTGTGCTTCGTTCAAATTCGTAACGCTAATCCCGATTTCTGGATGCAAACTACACACCCCCAACATGCATAAATCGGCACGAATCATTCGCAATGCTTCCACTGTCGCCGCGCCGACATTAACTATGGCTTTTTTATAAAGTTGTCCGCCCAACATCACGACTTCAATATAGGGATGATCTGCCAACGCAACGGCGATTGGCGGGCTATTTGTAACGACAGTTGCTTGTAAATCTAGCGGTAAATGACAAGCTACCTGAAGCGTCGTCGTACCCCCATCTAAAATTACTACTTGCCCCGCACAAACTAATTTTGCCGCAGCACGGGCGATCGCCTCTTTTTCTTTCGGTGCTTGTTTTTGGCGATCGGCATAACTCGCGATCGCGGGTGAAGCCAGCAGCGCCCCGCCATGTACCCGTTGCAACAAACCCGACTCTGCCAATTCCCGCAAATCTCGACGAATCGTATCCTCAGAAACATTCAACGCCGTACTGAGTTCCGATGACAGCACCTTTTTATCGCGGCGCAGGATATCTAAGATGTATTGCCGTCTCTCTGCGGTTAACATAATCGCTGCCTAAAATTACGTTTTCGATCTTGAAATTGCACCCTTATAAGTATAAACTCATAAACATGCAGGTTTTTGCATGTTAATAAGTGCTTATAACTGAATTCAGGCATAATTCAAGCATACTTATGCACGTTTGAAGTGTATCGATCTTGACTGCGCTGGCGTAGGAACAAGAGCCGATTGACTCGATTTCCACAGGCTGGTTTGCTGGTAGAAGCGACCGATCGCGTTCGCCCGTCACAGCTTTCTCGCGTTGTTGACCCGTCCATTCGTAACTAAAACATTAGCCATGACTATCACCGCTACTAAATTCCCCATCGATCTCGGTGCGTACAAACCTCTGAAACTCGATCCAAGCAACCCCGTCCTCACAAACGAACAGCGAGAAACTTTAAAAGCAAATATTCAACTTTGCCGCGATGCGATCGTTTTATTTACGGCAACTGGAGCTGCGAAAGGAGTTGGCGGACATACAGGTGGACCCTACGACACCGTACCAGAAGTCATGATTCTCGATGCCTTCTTTCGGGGAGCGCCAGATAAATTCGTGCCAATTTTCTTCGATGAAGCGGGACATCGAGTTGGGACTCAATATTTAATGGCAGCCTTGCGTGGTGAATTACCAGCCGAACAACTGCTGAAATATCGCGAAGCAAATTCTAAATTACCAGGACACCCCGAACTAGGATTAACTCCTGGCGTGCAGTTTAGTTCGGGACGGCTGGGACATATGTGGCCTTACGTCAATGGTGTGGCAATGGCAAATCCTGGCAAAGCAGTATTTTGCTTGGGTTCGGACGGTTCCCAGCAAGAAGGCAATGACGCGGAAGCAGCACGGTTAGCGATCGCCCAACACCTCAACGTGAAGCTAATCATCGACGATAATGATGTAACGATCGCCGGACATCCTTCTAAATATTTGCCTGGTTTTAGCGTTGCCAAAACCCTACAAGGTCATGGGTTGAAAGTACTTGAGGGAGATGGTGAAGATATTGATGATTTGTACCGTCGTCTGTGCGAAGCTGTAACTACACCAGGCGCGATCGCGGTGATTAACAAGCGTCCCATGTGTCCTGGAATTGAAGGCTTAGAAGGCTCTACCCACGGTCATGACGTGATTTCGGTAGACTTGGCACTGAAATATCTCGAATCTCGCGGACAAACGGCGGCTGTCGAACATATCAAGAGCATCCAAAAACCCAAAGATAGTTACACTTTCCTCGGTTCTGGAGACAAATTAGGCGCTAACCGCAACGTATTTGGCGAAGCAATGGTAGAAGTTCTCGGTCGGATGAGCGAGACGGAACGCAAGGAAAAAGTCATGGTCATTGATAGCGACCTAGAAGGCTCTTGCGGTCTGAAGAAAATTCACGATGCTTACCCCGAAATCTTCATTCCTTCTGGGATTATGGAGCGCGGTAACTTCTCGGCTGCGGCTGGATTTGGCATGGAAAAAGGCAAGCAAGGAATTTTTGCCACATTCAGCGCCTTCCTAGAAATGTGCATTTCTGAAATTACAATGGCGCGGCTGAATTATTCCAATGTCCTTTGTCATTTTTCCCATGCAGGTGTTGATGACATGGCAGATAATACCTGCCATTTCGGCATCAACAACATGTTTGCCGACAATGGCTTGGATGACGGTCACGAAACACGGCTGTATTTCCCCGCCGATGCCAATCAGATGAAAGCTTGCGTGAATGCGGTATTTGCCGATCCTGGTTTGCGTTTCATCTTCTCCACTCGTTCCAAGGTTCCCAATATTCTTGACGGTAACGGTAACGACTTGTTTGGCAGCAACTACAAATTCGTCCCTGGTAAAGATGAAGTCGTGCGGGAAGGAACTGCGGGTTACATCGTCAGCTTTGGCGATGCATTGTACCGTTCCCTCGATGCTGTAGAACGTCTGAACCAGGAAGGAATAGATGTGGGTTTAATCAATAAAGCCACGCTAAATGTTGTCGATGAGGAGACGATGGCAAAAATCGGTAAAACTTCCTTCGTCGTTGTTGTGGAAGCCTTCAACCGTCGCACTGGATTAGGCAGTCGTTTCGGTTCCTGGTTATTAGAGCGCGGCTATACTCCTAAATACGCTCACCTCGGTACTTATCATGAAGGTTGTGGCGGTTTGTGGGAACAATACCCACATCAGGGAATCGACCCAGCAGGAATTATGAGTAAGGTCAAAGATTTAATTGGCTAATCCTTGATATTGCCGAAATAACTCATATTCTATTGCTTGATTCATGGCTATGCCACCTAATAAGTAATATTAGGTGGCATGAATCAAAATTTCTTCAATTGTGTTGTCTAATAGCATAACGGCGAAAGTGAGGAGCGGCAGATAATAACCTGAATCTTCTCATCGATTGAGTGGCAACGCGACGACAAGTCGAGGTGAAGTTGTATCTCTTTGTAGACCATGAAATTCTTGATTTGTAATCAGGGTGAGTGAAGTCGCGTTTGGATCTAAGCGAGTGGCGAAGGTCAAGTCACCGTTAAATGTACTGTAGGAAGGCACTTCTACTCTGGGATTGTCGATCGCGGGAATAACATCGTATTGATTACCCAAATTGTCAATCAGAATCAAATTTTGAGGATTCGTGTTGAGTTTAATTGTTTTAGGCGATCGATTGACGACAGCTACATTCACGATGATGCGATCGGGTGCAAAGCGAACTCCCATCACTTGTAATACTGTTCCATTGGGATGTTGAACTTTTAAGCCCTGCTCCGAGTAGGACAGAGCCGCCCGTTCGGTTCTCACCGGAGCAGTCGCTGATGCAGTGCTAATTCGATTCGTCCGAATTGAATGGGTGGTAGATGAGCTAACGTTGGGCGACCTGACGTGCAGCCGCGCACCATTTTGTAATCGAATGTCAAAATTACCTGTAGGATGCTGAATTTTGCGTCCGTGAATGGTGTAGGATGGCGGAGTCACCCATCCAGCATTCGCAGAACGTCTCGGTTGAGATGGCGCAGTTTGCCCACGAGTAACAATCTGTCCGATGGGAATTTGCAGGGTCAGGAGCGGATACTTGGTTGTCGGATCGGTCTTTAACCCCCTGCGACTATTTGTGACTAACATGAGGGAGGTTGCTTGAGGTGCAAGTCCACCCCGAAAGGTCAGCCAACCTTGGGAGGTTTTACCAGGATTCATCGCTAAATATCGATTTGTTTCTGGGGGTTCCATAAAGTATCGATTGCCCAAATTATCGATTAAAACCATCCCTTTAGTGCTATTGAGTTGAATTTTACGGGAGCTACGATTGACCGCAGTGATATTCAGCGAGATGTTGGTTTTGGTAAATCTTACGTCTGCGATTTGTAAGCTCGTGCCGTTAGGATGGACGGCTTCAAGAGCCGTTTGAGTGGAGGTGGACAATTGAGCTAGGACACGAGGTGAGATTGCTAGCGGCACTGAAGCGAGTACCGAACTAGACAGCAGCAGGGCAAGTAGTCTTTTCATAGTTTTAGTTCTTCTAGAACTAGATTGAGGAAACGAAATCGATAGACCAAGCTGAGTTTGAAGAGCGATCGATAATGTGCTAATCGGCACAGTGATTGTAAGCGATCGCCCTGCCAAATCGTAGAGAGTTTATATTGCGTTAACTATCGATTAACTTGCCGATCTGCTTTACTAGACAGAATTCACTTTTTTGTCATAGCGATCGCTCAAGTTCACTCACAACTCATATTCTCACAGTGGTTGGCGCGGTCTAACGGTTGAGATGATGTAGGGCGAAACCGCCAGCGTCAACGTAAAATTTTATGAAAGACGTAAATAACAAAGTCGCTGTTTCGCCCTCACGTCCATCGATTTGTTGTGCCGCACCGTTGTTTTCAAAAGCAAATATCTGATGAAGTGCGATTGTCAGCAGAACTAACAGCTCAAGATTTCGTCGCTAATTGGACGTTCCAACCTTCTGAATTGTCGCTTGTATTGTTTCGCTCTCGCCGAGTTCATAAAGACTTATCAAATTGTTCTCGATTGTGAAGATTTGCTGAACAGTCATATCTGCGAGCAAATTGCCTTGCAAATCTCTAATGATTTGATGAACTGTTACGACATCTCTATTGTTATCATCCGTTTCGTAATTTAATGGTTCGAGTTGCGGTTGAATAATCTTAAATTGATTCGTCCAATACTCGCGCACTGCGTCG
This sequence comes from Chroococcidiopsis sp. SAG 2025, assembly GCF_032860985.1. Classification (GTDB taxonomy): domain Bacteria; phylum Cyanobacteriota; class Cyanobacteriia; order Cyanobacteriales; family Chroococcidiopsidaceae; genus Chroococcidiopsis. Next base: position 1,378,019 of record NZ_JAOCNC010000001.1, on the reverse strand, counting down.
CGCCCGTAAACGAAACCGCCTTCCATTCCGTTCGCCCATTTTACGTCCGGTTGCATAAACGAAATGATTGTTTCAATTTCGCGTTTGTTGAAAGCATCGTAAAGATTTTGTAGAAATTGTTGTTGATTTGAACTCATAATTCTTGAATATACATCACGAACTTTGTCAAAACAAGAAAGCGGCATAACGTCCAAGTTGGGCTGCTGCCCCTGACCGCTGGCTTCGCGGTGCTAGCGAGCTAAAAACCATAGAAGAATCTCTATGCATACAAAAACTTTTTTCTTAGCCACTCAGCAAGTATTACTACCCAGAGTGGCGTAAAGTTAAGAATATCTAAATGATTTAACTATGACGATTTAGTTTTTCAGAGCTTGAAGTCGCTTGGCAATTATTCTCGGCAGTCTGTTGTTGATACTTCTTTGAGTGCGCGATCGCAGATGTTAGATTCCATTCTCCAGCCGACTTTTATCCATAACCCATTCTTTCTATGAAATGAGTCGCTTATAGTTCGTTCGATCTACCGTTCATTTACCTCAGATATGGCAATCAGCAATCTCATCCGGTTTAATAACGTCGGGGGCGATATCTTCGGCGGTGTCACGACTGCCGTTGTCTTATTACCCCTGGTGTCCTTTGGGGGTGAGGACCCTCGGCGGACTCTATGGGGCAGTTTGTGGCGACTTTTTTGCCGACCCTGTTTGGCGGTATCCCAACGTTGCTCTCTAAACCGATCGAGGCAATGACCGTAAGCCCTGTTTATATGTTATCGTGCAACACCTGTGTTGTAGGGGTGAAACGCCTCGCTCTTACTCTCTTTAACTTTTGAAACGTTCGTTTAGTTCACTTATTGCAATACTCCTCATCAGAGGAGGCACAAGGAGGTATTCGTGGATTTTTTGTCCTTTTTTGTAATGGACTTCGTTAAGCAGTTACAGTCCCCAACACTCGCCTTTTTGATTGGTGGGATGGTCATTGCTGCTCTCGGGAGCGAATTGGTAATTCCTGAATCGATTTGTGCGATCATCGTCTTCATGCTGCTCACTAAAATCGGTCTGACCGGTGGAATTGCCATCCGTAATTCCAACCTGGCGGATATGGTGTTACCCATGATCTGTGCTGTAGTAGTAGGGATTACTGTTGTATTCATTGCGCGTTATACATTGGCTAAGCTGCCGAAGGTCAAAGTCGTCGATGCGATCGCGACTGGGGGGTTGTTTGGAGCCGTGAGTGGCTCCACTATGGCTGCTGGTCTGACGGTACTGGAAGAACAAAAAATTTCATACGAGGCTTGGGCTGGCGCACTCTATCCCTTCATGGACATCCCAGCGCTCGTAACTGCAATTGTTATAGCCAACATTTATATTAACAAGAAGAAACATAGGGCAACAGCTCGAGCTACCAAGCAGGAGTATCTCAGCAAGCAGCCCATTGCTGCGGGCGATTATGCCGATAAACAGGATTATCCCAGCAGCCGCCAGGAGTATCTCAGCCAGCAGCAGGCTCCTGCAGATAATCGGGTCAAGATATGGCCGATCATCGAGGAAAGCCTTCGGGGTCCTGCCTTATCGGCAATGTTGTTAGGACTCGCTCTTGGCATATTCACCCAGCCGGAAAGTGTCTATAAAAGCTTCTACGATCCCCTCTTTCGCGGCTTGCTTTCGATCTTGATGCTGGTCATGGGTATGGAGGCTTGGTCAAGGATTGGCGAACTGCGCAAGGTAGCCCAGTGGTATGTCGTGTATAGCGTGGTGGCACCGTTTATTCATGGGCTGCTCGCCTTCGGTCTCGGCATGATTGCCCACTACACTATGAACTTCAGCATGGGCGGCGTTGTGATTCTGGCTGTCATTGCCGCCTCTAGTTCAGACATCTCAGGTCCGCCCACATTGCGAGCCGGCATCCCGTCAGCCAATCCCTCCGCCTATATAGGCGCGTCCACAGCCATCGGTACGCCAATTGCGATCGGCTTGTGCATCCCGTTCTTCGTCGGTCTCGCCCAAGCGATCGGCGGACTCTAATCCCAGACGGGTCGCAGTCTGTCGGTGCTCTGTTGGCTCGGCAGACCAAGTAGATCGATATCCAAGATCAATATACATATGTAAGGAGGTAACCAATATGGCAAAGCCAGCTAAAAAGCTTGTCATCGTTACAGAAAAGATTTTGCTGAAAAAGATCGCCAATATCATTGAAGAAGCCGGGGCAACTGGTTATACGGTTTTGGAAACCGGTGGTAAAGGCAGTCGCAACGTGCGCTCGTCGGGACAACCCAGCGTTTCTGACACCCAGGCGAATATAAAATTCGAGGTGCTCACCCCGGATCGGGATATGGCTGAGAATATTGCGGATCAGGTCGCAGTGAAGTTTTTCCTCGATTTTGCAGGCATGATCTATATCTGTGACGCGGAGGTTCTGTACGGGCACAGTTTCTGTGGACCAGACGGCTGTTGAATCGAGACGACACAGACCAAAAAGGCCGGGTCATGACCCCGGCTTTTTGGTGGACGTTACTCAAAACATTAGTCGATTTAGAGGATGCCCAAGCAGAGAAGTTGATTGTGATTCAAGATAATCTCAACTTTCATCACCCCCGCAATTTTATGACTCCCTCAAACCACTAACCTTCATTGCTTTAAACTCATGATTTTGTCCAACATTCTGCCTCCTTTCAGTGGGGGGATAGCCGCTCTCATGGCTCCAATACCATTCCTGGCGACCGTTGTTGCTGAAGATTCACCCATTATTCTGTCTGGCGTATTGCTGACGCTGGTAGTAATTTATCTGGCCAGCAAGTTTGGCGCAGAGGTCGCTAGGCGGTTGGATTTTCCACCCGTCCTGGGGGAACTGGTCGCTGGTGTGATTGTCGGCGTTTCGGCGTTGCACCTGGTGATCTTTCCCGAAGGGGGGCTGTCTGCCTCTGACTCGGTAATTATGACGGCGCTGCAAGGGTTAAATCAATTGACACCAGATGCGTTGACCCGGATCTTTGAATCGCAAAGTGAAGTGATTTCGGTTCTGGCTGAAATCGGCGTGATTATTCTGCTGTTTGAAATTGGACTGGAATCCGATCTGCGGCAACTGAAGGAAGTGGGCATTCAAGCCACGGTTGTCGCCTGTGTCGGAGTCGCAGCACCTTTTGCGGCGGGTACGGCAGGGTTAATGATGCTCTTTCATGTAGCCGCAATTCCAGCGATTTTTGCGGGGGCTGCGTTAACGGCAACGAGTATCGGCATTACCTCTAAAGTGTTGGCAGAGTTAGGTCAACTCAAATCCAAAGAAGGGCAAATCATTGTTGGCGCGGCGGTGATTGATGATGTCCTCGGCATTATTGTCTTGGCTGTAGTCGCCAGCTTAGCCAAAACCGGTGAGATTGATGTCGCCAATGTCATTTACTTGATTGTCAGCGCTACGGCATTCTTGATTGGAGCAATTTTGTTGGGGGGTGTCTTTAACAAAAGTTTTGTGGCGATCGTAGATCAGCTCAAAACCCGTGGAAATATTGTTATTCCGGCATTCATCTTCGCTTTCTTTATGGCATTTTTAGGTAACGCCATTCATCTCGAAGCGATTTTGGGTGCCTTTGCAGCGGGTTTGGTACTCGATGAAACCGATGCCCGGAACGAGTTAGATGAATTAATCAAACCAATCGCCGATTTACTAGTACCAATCTTCTTTGTGACGGTGGGAGCGCGTGCCGACCTCGGTGTTTTGAACCCGGCAGTACCGGAGAATCGGGCGGGACTATTGATTGCTGTCTTTTTGGTAGGGGTGGCGATCGTTGGCAAACTGGTGACGGGCTGGGCAGTGTTTGGACTACCCGGAATCAATCGCCTCGCGATCGGGGTTGGGATGATCCCTCGAGGGGAGGTGGGTCTAGTGTTTGCTGGCATCGGCTCAGCTAGCGGCATTTTGGATAAGCCGCTGGAGGTGTCGATTATTATCATGGTAATTTTGACAACTTTTCTGGCTCCACCTTTTTTACGGGTTGCCTTTGGTTCATCCACGAATCCCATCCCAGAATCTACCACGGCTGTAGAAACAGCAAGTGAGTAACGGTTTTACGAGATTACGGCTGTTTACTCAATAGATGATTGTGGTGCGAGGTTGGGTGAACGATCGAGAAATTGCAGAGTTTCTAGCACCAAGTTACACCAATCAACGGTAGTTGGGTAAATGCCGATGACCTCGTGTTCATTTGACTCTAGACACTGACACAGCCTATCTGTCGGTTACGTCCTCACCAATACTCAATCGTTGTTGTGGCTGGTGATGGATTTAGTGTTCCCAGCCAGTAACATTTAATACCAGCTACAACAACCTCCCGATCGCGAATCTTAAACGGAATTTTTCTGTATAAATAGTGTTTTAAGTGAACCCGCCTCTACAAGTTCTTGCGTTCAAAAAAATTTGCTGAAATGTAAAAATGAGTCGCATTCACTCCTCATTTCCGACTCCCGACTCCCGATTCCCGACTCCCGATAAAATAGAGGTGTTGAGAATCATTTTTAATATTTTGTCTTATGACTATTGCCTCAACCGATCTAACCTCTACTCAGCCAGCTAGCGTGATGGGTGGAGAAGTGCGCGAATTTCCTTGGTCTTGGCAAGGACAATCCCTCAAGTTGGTCTACGAAACTCTGGGACAAGGAACGCCCGTTCTACTCTTACCTGCCTTTAGCACCGTTTCTACTAGAGGAGAAATGGCGCAACTGGCAAATTTATTATCTCCGCATTTTCAAGCTGTAGCGATCGATTGGTTGGGTTTTGGTGCGTCGTCTCGCCTTCCGCTCGATTATCGCCCTGAGTTATATCAGCAGTTGTTGAAAGATTTTGTTAATAGCACGTTTCAAACTCCGATTATAGTTGTTGCTGCTGGTCATGCTGCTGGTTACGCTATGCAACTGGCAGCTACTCAACCACAAGCTTTCTCTAAAATTGTCTTAGTTGCACCTACTTGGCGGGGTCCCTTAACAACAATGGGCGTGAACAAACAAGTCGCTGGGACGGTTAGACAAGCCGTGCGATCGCCCGTTGTCGGTCAGGCTTTGTATAAGATGAATACCACACCTGGCTTTTTGCGCTACATGTACGGCAGTCACGTCTATGCAGACAAGACAAAGCTGACAGACGATTTCATTCAGCAAAAATGGGAAATTACCCAGCAACCAGGGGCGCGATTTGCTCCAGCTGCTTTCGTGACTGGGAATTTAGATCCGGTGCAACAACGAGAAGATTTTCTCAATTGGTTTCAAGGATCTATACCCGTGTTAGTCGTTATTGGGGAACAGTCTCCACCCAAGTCGCGGGCAGAAATGGAAGCTTTGGCAACTTTACCAGGAGTCCAGACAAAGACACTACCAGGTTCGCTGGGTTTGTATGAAGAGTATGCCGCCGAACTAGCAGAGATCGTTTTGCCTTTTCTACTCTAGCGATCCATCGGTAGCGTAACTGTAAATGTAGTACCAACTCCCTCTTCACTCTCAACCGCGATCGCACCTTGATGCAATTCTATCGCTTGCTTAACGACTGCTAGCCCCAATCCAGTACCAGGAATACCACCAACATTACTAGCGCGATGAAACGATTCAAACAGCCTTTGTAAATCCTTGGGAGGAATTCCAATCCCTTCGTCTTTGACACGGAAAATCACCTCGTTTTCTTGACAAGCAAGTTCAAGCGTGATAAATCCACCTTGGGGTGAATATTTAATTGCATTTGAGAGTAAATTGGTCAATATTTGCTGTAAAAGCTTTTTATCCGCTTTGGCGGTGAAACGTTTGCCTGGAGATACAAGTGCGATCGCGTGTGCTTCTTTAGCTGTCAGCTGCATTTCTGCTACCAACTGACGGCAAAATGCTTCTAATTCTAGCTCAATTGGATTAAACTCTAACTTGCCAACTTCGGCGCGACCGAGCGTAAGTACATCATCTAACAGTTCGATCAACCGATTGACTGCGGCTTGCTGACGTTGGAGCAATTCTTGTTTTTTCGGCTCGGATAGTTTGTTATTGCTGCGAACCAGCAGTTGAGCTGTACCAGAAATCAAATTCAGTGGGTTGCGAAACTCATGCGAAACCATCGAAACAAACCGAGATTTCAGTTCGTTCAATTCGCGTTCTTTTTCTAGAGCATGACGCATTTCTGCTTCTGCTTGCTTGCGTTGGGTGATGTCTAGGACAAAAGCAACACAATTTAAACGAGGAGAGTTTTCTACAACAGTAACTCCAATTAGCACCGGAACCCGACTGCCATCAGCTCGAATATACTCTTTCTCAAAAGCATTACAAACACCCGTATTTCTTAACTGCTCGATCGAATCGCGATCGCGATCGCGATACTCTGTTGGAGTCATATCATCCCAACGGATCTTTCCCTGCTCTAAGTCTTCGCGGGTATAACCGACCATTGTTAAAAAGGCATCATTGGCATCTGTAATGTTCCCCTCTATATCGGCAGCGATCGCCCCAATTAAATTAGAGTTAATTAAGCGCTGAAACTGGATTGCACTTTGGTGCTGGGCGGCGATCGCTCGTTCTTCTCCCGCCTCGGCTTGCTGACGGGCAATTATTTGTTGCTGAAGTTGCTGATTTGTGGTCTGAAGTTGAAGTGAAAATTGGCGCGATCGCAGTAAAATTTCTACTCGTGCCTGTAACTCTATTTTTTCAATCGGTTTGGAAATTAAGTCGTCGATACTTTGCCATAAATGCCGAGTCGCGTATCCTACATCCTGACGCGCAGTTACCAGCAAAAAGGGTAAAAAGACTGGTTTTTCGGCAGTTCTTTTCGCTTGTACCCATTCCCAAAAACGATCTAATGCTCTAGCATCAAGGATACATAGGTCAAAGGGTTGCAAATCTAAATCTGCTGGCTCAGTTACCTTTGCTGCCACTTTCGGTAGAATGACCGAATAACGAGGTGATAGCCACTCCGATAACAGACGACGATTTTCTTGGTGTTCGAGCAGCAGTAGAATTCGACCCATAGTTAATAATTAATAATTAATAGTTAATCGTAAAATCATCACGCTCGCTGTAGCAGATTGCGAATTAACTGTAATAGGTTTTGAGCGGTCAATGGTTTCACTAGCAAGCCGAGTGCGCCGCGAGCCAGACACGCCTGCTGCATTCCCGCTTGATGAGGTGCTGCGATCGCGACGAAGGGAATGGCTTTCTCTTGTAACCGTTGGCATACAGTCCAAATTTGGCGATCGAACCCAGAAATATCTAACAACACTAACTCGATCTTATTGGTATTTTCTAACACGGACTCGATTTCTGCCTGACTTGCCGCGCTAAGAACTTGATATCCCTGTTTCGCTAAAAACTGAGCTAACAATTCCGAATTACGACGGTTGCGATTTACACTCAGTATAATTGGCTGTTTATCGCTCACCGTTTTTATCGATCCATTCGGGAGTACCGCTAAGGATGTTGCGTAAATGGGTTAAAGGTTTCCCAACCTTGATTCCATAACGAGTAATTTCTAGCTCTCGCAGCGTTTTTTCAAAACTAGACAACCGTTTCTTCAGTACGCCAATTGCCTTGCGGATCTCGCCTTTGATCTCCAAATAACGCAGAAAAATAATATTATCTGCCATGTAGCTGATGCCTATTTCCGTTGCCCGAAAGTTGCCCGTAATGCTTTCGGTTTCATTCACTAAAATCACCGTCACTCCCATATTTTGTAAATACTTACAAAGGGCGTGCAAGTGAGTCACTAAAACCTCATCCCGACCGCGCAGGGAAACTCGATAACCAGAAACGCTATCAATCATGACGATCCGAGCCTTTTGCTGCTCTACTTCCTGCTGCACCATATTGGCAAACTCATCGGGACTGTGGAGGAGTGGTTCAATCGGAATGACAGAAAGCGTTTGTCGCTGCATCATGGCATAAACTGGAATATTGATAGCTTCGCAACGATGCAGCATGACCTCAATTGGTTCCTCAAACATATAAACAACCGATCGCTCTCCCCGTCCTGCGGCTTCTTTCATAAATTGGAGTCCAATGGTGGTCTTGCCAACTCCACTTGGACCTGTGAACAGCGTCACCGTTCCCCGCTCTATCCCACCACGCATCAATTCGTCTAAGTCCGGTACTCCTGAAGGAATAACCTCTAGTTTAAATTCTTGTTTATGGACTTCAGGCTGGAGGCGAGGAAACACTTCCATACCTCTGTCAGTCAAGCGCATAAAGTGCAAGCCAGGTCGAAAATCAGAGCCGCGAAACTTGGTGACGCTAATGCTGCGTCCCTCCAAGCTTTGTTGCAGATGGATTACCCCATCGCTCATAAACTGTAGATCGTCATCTGGTGCGGAGCCGCCATCTTCAGAAGAAAATAGTACCGTTACGCCTTTCTCTAATAAAAACCGCAAAAACGACAACACTTGTTTGCGGAACTGAAATGTATCGCTAGATAAATAGCGAAATTGAGTCATCGCATCTAAAAACACCCGCTGCGGTTGCAGCGATCGCACCTGGTCTACAATTTGTTGCGTCATCGGTTCTCGTTCGACTTCCGCCGCCGAGAAAATATCGTAAGTCTGGACTTGGCTAAAAAAGTCTGATGTTGGGCTGAGGTCGAGGAAGGTAATTCCTTGGGTATCAAAACCTATACGCTCGGCATTTGTGCGAATTTGCTCTGCGGATTCCCCTAAAGTTATATACAGCGGCTTTTCACCGCTAGCAACGCCTTCAACCAAAAAACTGAGTCCAAGTGTTGTCTTGCCCGCGCCCGATCCTCCTCGCACCAGATAAGCTCGAACTGGAATTAATCCACCGTACAGCACTTCGTCCAAGCCTGAAATGCCCGTGGACATACGCTCACTCATTGCTCAAGTCCTTCAAATCAGTACCCACCATTTTCTATGTTTTCTGGTTCGATTTTTTTCAGTTTTAATTTTAATTGAGATTGACATTTACTGAGCGAGACAATTTCAGATTTTAGTAGGGTAGATATTGCCCACCGACTAATAAATCTATATTCGAGCTAAGCATATTCATTTTTTTAAAATTAAACAATGTATCACTTTATGACTGGTTTAATTAATTGTTTGAACGACTTGAAGTGAAATTATATTTGTTGTTTAATTTCCCTATTGAATGCTTTCTTAATTTTATCTTTGTTAGATTGTTTTGGAAAACAATTATCGCCCTGAGTTCTATAGTAATTTGAGTTAATCATGGGCAATGCCCACCCTACGATGAAATTGTCTCCCTGTCTCTATCTGTTAGAGAGATGTAGCTCGCCTGCCCAAATTTAATTTTAAGTCGCTGTAGCGCAGGCTGCTACTCGCTCCAGTAATTACGGCGCAAATTGTAGTGCGCGTCAGGCTGTAAAATTGTATAAGAATGGTTATCATTCTAAATTATGTAAGGTAAACAAATTGAGCTATGGTAACTACAGCAGCGAATAATGTAGTCCCCGTTACCGTACTGACGGGCTATCTCGGATCGGGTAAGACAACCCTACTCAATCGCATTCTGACCTACGAACACGGTAAGAAAGTAGCTGTAATTGTCAATGAGTTTGGGGAAGTAGGAATCGATAACCAATTGGTGATTGATGCAGATGAAGAAATCTTTGAGATGAATAATGGTTGCATCTGCTGTACCGTGCGCGGTGACTTAATTCGGATTATTGGTAATTTAATGCGGCGGCGCGATAAATTTGACCATTTGGTAATTGAAACCACCGGGTTAGCCGATCCTGCGCCCGTGATTCAGACATTCTTTGTCGATGAAGATATGCAAACTCAGCTATCTTTAGAGGTCATTTATAAAGAAAAGTTGAAAGCAGCGAGAATGGAGGCAAGAGGCTTTTACTATGACAAGACAGTAGCCCAAAGCATTGCCTCATGAGTAGAAAAGCTTACAAAAGTGATTTAACCGATCGAGAATGGCAAATCATTGAACCATTAATTCCACCTGTAAGACCAGGAGGACATCCACGTACTGTGGATATGCGTGAGGTAGTAAATGCCATCTTTTATTTGCTGAAAACTGGCTGTGCTTGGGAGATGCTACCACATGACTTCCCACCCTATTCAACGGTTTATTATTACTTTCGGCGTTGGCAAAAATGAGGAATTTGGCAGCAGATAAATCTTGCCTTACGTGAACAAGTACGGATGAAGCTGGGCAAATCTCATCAAGCTACTGCTGCAATTGTGGATAGCCAGTCCGTAAAAACGACGGAAAAAGGGGAAGTATCCGGCTTTGATGGCGGCAAGCTAGTTAAAGGTCGCAAACGCCATGTCGTAGTAGATCCTCAAGGACTACTAATGGGTGTAGTAATCACCGAAGCTAATGCTTCAGAACGATTAGAGCAATAGTGGCATTGCTAGAAGAGTGCTATAACTCTAAGTCTTTAGAGCTAATTTGGGCAGATAGTGGCTACAGTGGAGAGAATTTTGCACAAGCTGTAATGGTAGTCTGCGGTGCAGAAGTAGAAATAGTTAAGCGGATTACAGATGGGTTTGAAGTTTTGCCCAGAAGATGGGTAGTTGAACGAACTTTTGGCTGGCTAGGACGCTATCGACGACTAAGTAAGGATTATGAACTCCTACCGGAAATAAGTGAATCTATGGTCTACGCTGCTATGGTACGGCTGATGCTGAGACGACTAGCTGCTTGATTTTTACTTTATAAATCAGCTCTTAGATGCCGTCGTAACAGTGGTAGATGCCAAGCACATTTGGCAGCACTGGGAAGCAGATGAAGCCCAAGAACAGATTGCTTTTGCCGACGTGATATTGCTCAATAAGATCGATTTAGTCTCAGAAGCAGAGTTAGCAGAATTAGAACGGCGAATTCGTGGCATGAATGCGATCGCCAAAATCTACCACACCCGTAACTCTGAATTGGGTATGGATGCACTCTTAGGCGTGCAAGCCTTCGATCTCAAACGCGCCCTAGAGATCGATCCAAACTTTTTAGGAGAAGATGCCCACGAACACGATGAAACTGTAGGTTCCATTGCCATTGTCGAACCAGGGACTCTCGATATGCAAAAGTTGAACGATTGGCTGTCTTACTTGTTGCAAACGCAGGGACCCGATATCTTTCGCATGAAAGGTATTTTAAATATTGCTGGAGACGACCACCGCTACGTATTTCAGGGAGTACACATGCTATTTGACGGTACACGCGATCGCCCCTGGAAATCTGACGACGAAAGAAAAAATGAATTAGTATTCATCGATCGCAATTTAGATGCAGACAAGCTGAAAGAAGATTTTCGGGCTTGTTTGATTTAAGGGAGCAGGGAGACAAGGGAGAATAATTACTCATTACCAATTACCAATTACCAATTACCAATTACCATTCCCCTAAATTATGAAATTCCCCACAACTAGCAGCCAATTACTCGAACTCCAGACACGTACAACTCTGGAGGATTACGTCACCGCGATCGCTTGGTCGAGTGACGGTCAAATCGTTGCTAGCGACGCGGCGGGAGGGGTGACGCTGTGGGATGGGGAAACACTCTTTGCTCTACAAGCCAATAACGGTACATCAGTTGATTGCCTTACTTTCTCCCACGACGGGCAATTTTTAGCTACAGGAGGACAGGATGGACGAGTAAAGATTTGGCGCTGGCGCGATCGCCAATTAATTATCACTTTGGAAAATGCTCCTGCTTGGGTGGATAAGTTGGCTTGGAATCCCAGAAGTAACCAACTAGCTTTTAGTTTGGGGCGCTACGTCCAAGTGTGGGATGCAAATACAGAGGAGATTGTTGTTACTCTCAATTTTGAGAATTCTTCTGTATTAGGAATAGACTGGCATCCAGATGGACAGTATTTGGCGATCGCGGGATATCAGGGGGCAAAGGTTTGGGATGCAACAGATTGGGATGACGATCCGTACGTTATAGATATACCATCGGCAAGTCTGGCGATCGCTTGGTCAATTGATGGCAAGTACATCGCCTCTGGTAACATGGATCGGACGATTACAGTTTTAGAATGGGGCAATCCCCATCCTTGGGTGATGCGGGGCTTTCCTGGTAAGATTCGTCACCTAGCTTGGTCAAATATTAGAACACAGCAAGACGCACCATTACTAGCTTCTGCCAGCGTTGAAGGAATTGTTGTATGGGAAAAACTGGAGGATGAAAATTTAGGCTGGGATAGTAGATTGTTGCAGCGACATACAGATGTCGTACAGGCGATCGCCTTTCAACCTGGTAGTCTGCTTCTCGCTTCGGCAGCGGCTGATGGTTGGCTGTGTTTGTGGCAAAAAGCCAAACGTGTCGCGCAGTTAATTGACGATGCAACTGATGGGTTATCTTGTCTGGCTTGGCATCCCCAAGGGCAAAAATTAGTAGCAGGGAGTCAAACAGGGGAATTGTTGCTGTGGTCAAAAGCTTCGCGAGGAACTGGATTTGGTCGCGGTAAATAGTCGATCGCATTCCGAATTTCTGAAACTTTTTGCTCGTAGGTGACATCATCTAAAACTGGTGTAGCAGCCTCAAGATCGATCACTTCATTTAAATCGATCCACGATCTGCAACCGCCATATTCAGCACAATAGGAAATTTGACGCGATCGTGGTAACTTATAAGCCCGCAAAAGTAAGACATACACGGGTTGACGGGGTTTCCATTTGAGGCGATCGCGAATAAATTTTTCGTTCCAAACATGGAACGGTAGCAAAGCATTCACAATTGTCTCGTCTAACACTGGTACAATATCAGTAATCTTTGCCCAACTGCCTATCCGAATTGTCTCAGGATGCCAACCAGATGCTACCGGAGTCACTTGCGCAGCATACTCAGGCTTGAGTAATTCGGGCTGTTGGTGTTCGTAAGTGGGGTAAAGCAGAACCTCGTCGCGATCGACTTGAAATTGTCCGCCACTTTCACGGATACCACCTTTACGCAATAGTAAGATCGTTTCGCCCCGTTCGATCGCGTTAACAGCAACCGCCCATTCCTTGAGTGCGTGGATTGTGGTTAGTAACATCGGTAAATCTCTATAATTTCCCCTCTCTAATAATTACCACTTCTATTGTGTTGCTGCCATCGATTCAAACAATAATTTGCTAAACAATAGTTCGACTAGGTTAAGTGACGATAAGTTCCTGAAAAAATGGTCTAATTAAGTATTCTCATAACCTGCGATCGCACTCAATGATGCGGTCTTTTTTTTGTTGTGTAACAGCATAGTACTTCTCTCAATCTCCATCCTAGTAATGGTTTGGTCAAGGCAAGTGGCGATCGATAGCACAGCTGAATAAAACTACTACATAACTTTAAAGCGATTTTTAAAACAATTGGGAACTAAATCAAACACAGCAACGTTTTTCGATGATTTTCTGACTCAATTATTTAAGCAAATTGGCTGATTTGAAATCATAATTATCGTCGTCAGCCCTGAAATATCTTTGTTAGTATTGCCAAGACAGTTACAAAGTTATTGACTGTAACACCACAACAAGTGAGGAAATTAAAATGAGCGGAAATATAACTAAGAAAAGCTTGAATACAAAACTTTTTAGCTTACTTGGAATTGCTGGTGCTAGCGCTTTACTCGGTTTACCAGCGTTTGCTCTACCTAATTCCTCCGATGGAAATACCAGACAGTTTTTAGCTCAGTCTACTTCTAGCCCTAGTAGTGGCAGCGGTTCTTCTACTGGTACAGAGATGTCACCAGGCAGCAGCACGACTCCAGGCAGTAGCACGACTCCAGGCAGCAGCACGACTCCAGGCAGCAGCACCACTCCAGGTACTACCACTTACCCTGGCAGCACGACTCCAGGCAGCAGCACGACTCCAGGCAGCAGCACCACTCCAAGTACTACCACTTATCCTGGCAGCACGACTCCAGGCAGCAGCACGACTCCAGGCAGCACGACTCCAGGCAGTAGCACGACTCCAGGCAGCAGCACCACTCCAGGTACTACCACTTATCCTGGTACTGGTTCTGATTCCAATGGCACTACGACTCCTTCTAACTCTGGTAGCGACACGATGACTCCAGGTAGCAGCACCACTCCAGGTAGCGGTAGCATGACTAGCCCTGATAGTTCTAGTGATTCGGAGATGACTCCTAGCAGCAAGCCCAGTGGCTCTAAGAAAACTCCATCTCAAAGTGGTTCTCAGACAACCCCTCGATAAAACATGAGCGGTTAGCGGTTAGTCAATCAGTATTTAATTCCGAGTTCCGTAGCTTGCTTTCCCGCAGGGGGATTCCGAATTCTACCTAACCGCTAGCCCCATTTGCCAAAATTCTCTGGGCGCGGCGTGCTTCTGCATCCGTGCCTTCTACGATGACTAAATACTCTTGTGGGAAAGAGCGATCGCTTTCTACATTTGTACTTACTGTCAGTCTGTCAGCGCAGTTTAAGGTTGAGATCGCACCACCACAAGCCAATCCAATCCCCGTACCGAATAAAGTCGCAGCTAAAGTTGTTCCTACCGTACCAACAGCTAACGCTGGAGCAACTCCTGGTACCAGTAAAATACCAATACTTACTAAACAACCACCGATCGCGCCGACTGTGCTACCGACAATCATGGCACAGGGCGATTTTTCTGTTTGTTCTGTTGCGAGTGCGTCAGCTTGAGTTCTCTGAATTGCCGCTCTTAAATCTGCCAATAATTCTGCATCTTTACTGGCTACAGAAATATGACTAATAGGAAAACCCGCACAATATAATTTGGCAAATGCTTGTTCTGCTTCCTGACGAGTTGTAAATGTACCAACGGTGCATCTATGTTTTACTAAAACCATCTGCTCCTCCTCTAAATCCGCTTTGTTCGATAGTTATTAACTGTTGTTTAGCAACCATCACTCATTCATACAGGCAACATTACCAGTTGCACCTACTTAGAGTTAGGCTTATTTTTCGTTTTTATATCTTTCTAAAAACAACTTAGATCGAACAAAGTAGTCGAGAGAAGAATTGAAATATAATGATAAGCTTTATCGCTAACTTCTGCGAAATTTCAATTTTGGAGTTAAGAAATATTAAGGTGTCTGAGCTGCGATTGAACCTAAGTAGAAATATCTAATGTCTCAAATTATTTCATGCATCAAAGTTAAGGATAAAAATGTTTCTTGTGCAAAATATCTGCGATCGCGTAGAAAGTCAAAAGTTGTATGGGCGGGTTCACTGCAAATATTTGCCCTAGTCAAAATTGTTTGATAAACCCGCCCGTACAGAAGTCAAAACCGATCGCTCCTCACTCCTCAATGACCATAAAAAAAACTCCATTTATCACGCAGGACTTTGCCCTGAATAAATAGGAGTTGATGTATATAGTTAAAGTTTGTAGTTAAAAAGTTTTTACTTGATGTAAAACAGACAGATTTGATTCAAATTATGCTTCTTCCTCCTTGCTTTCGCTACTACAACCAGGAGAAGCCTCATAAAGTGCGTCTAATTGGGCGCGGGCATCTTCAACATCAATAGACCGCATGACTAACAGTGGTTCTCCGATAGGATTGCCAGCTGCGTCTAGTAATTCGGGGTGAGGTACGGAGCGATTTGAGATATAGGGAAGATTTCCTCTATTTTGCACGGGCGAGCGCGGTGCGGCAAACGTGCGATCGCGCTCGAAACTGAACATAATTAAGTTGCGAATTAGATTGCTTACAGCTATCAACGCTAGGATAGTAAAAGCAAGGATGTAAAGTAAGTGTAACATCGAGTTTTTCTCCAAGCCAGCCAGTCTATACAGTTTTTTGCAAGTTTTTCCGAACTTCTACCGCTTTGCTAAAGGCATTGACCGTTATCTCTAGCATCACAGAATTTGCTTCGATAGACAATCGTCTACTCAGAATATTTCAGTCAAGCATGTATGTTACAAGGAACACTTTATTTAAACAAAATTCTTTAAAATTCTACCTCTGGCTGTGTTGCCTGCTCCGACCGGAAGCGAATCGCCACTTTCCAACATTCTGTCACTAATTGATGCCAGGGTACGAGTGTTGCCATGTCAATGCCCACTTGTCCCCCAGTTGCCTGAAACATGAGCTGTGCCGTACTGACCTCCTGCTGAGCTTGCTTGACTCTTGCCAACAATTCAGATTGCTGTTGCGGTTCTAAAAATGAAACTTTCTCATTTTCCAAAAACGTTTGCGATCGCCCGAACCAATACTTAAAATCTTCAAGTAGCGGTTGGAGTAAGGTTTTTAACAACTCAGGTTCTGGCAAGTTTTGATTAAGCATGAATGAAAAGCAGATTACTAACCTACCACTAATATTAACTTAGTTCAAGATTCTTTACATTCTGTCATTAGAAGTAACTGGGAGCAGGGAGCGCACGAGCAGGGAGCAGGGAAAAGAGAGCTGAGGAAGCGCAAGGTTGCTGAGGGAGCAAATACCAACTACTAACTACCAATTACCACTCCCGACTTCTGACTCCTTACAATAGAAGGCAAACAGTATTGGTTTACAGTCTCATCAACATAGTTTTGTAATTAAAATGTCTAGTTCAGAATCCCATTGTCAACCGGAACAGCAGGAACAAGCACCGCAGGAAAAAATTTATCTCCCTCGCACCAGTGAATCAGAGACATTGCAGAAGATTCGCCACACTACCTCTCATGTCATGGCGATGGCGGTGCAAAAGTTATTTCCTAAAGCACAGGTGACTATTGGACCCTGGATTGAGAATGGATTTTACTACGATTTTGACAATCCCGAACCGTTTACAGAAAAAGATCTCAAAGCCATCCAGAAAGAGATGGTGAAGATTATCAATCGTAAATTGCCTGTCATTAGGGAAGAAGTCAGCCGCGAGGAAGCCGAACAGCGGATTAAGGCAATTAAAGAGCCGTATAAACTAGAAATCCTGGCAGATATTAAGCAGGAACCAATTACGATCTACCATTTGGGAGATGAATGGTGGGACTTGTGTGCTGGACCCCATCTTAACAACACGGCAGAGTTGCAACCCAAAGCAATTGAGTTAGAAAGTGTTGCTGGGGCATACTGGCGCGGTGATGAAACCAAGGCGCAGCTACAACGAATTTACGGCACGGCTTGGGAATCAGAACAGCAATTAGCTGAGTACAAGCGTCGTAAGGAAGAAGCCCTCAGACGCGACCATCGCCGCTTAGGTAAGGAACTAGGACTATTTATCTTTAGCGATGAGGTGGGACCGGGTTTACCCCTGTGGACTGCCAAAGGGACGCTATTACGCAGTCTTTTAGAAGACTTTCTCAAACAAGAACAGCTCAAACGCGGTTATCTTCCTGTCGTATCGCCTCACATTGCCAGAGTCGATTTATTCAAAACTTCCGGTCACTGGCAGAAATATAAAGAAGATATGTTTCCATTGATGGCAGAGAATGAGGAAGCAGCAGCCCACGAATTGGGTTTTGTTCTCAAGCCGATGAACTGCCCCTTTCACATCCAAATTTACAAGAGCGAATTACGTTCTTATCGCGAATTACCGATGCGGTTGGCAGAGTTTGGGACTGTATACCGTTACGAACAATCGGGCGAATTAGGAGGTTTGACGCGGGTACGTGGTTTTACGGTAGATGATTCTCACCTATTCGTGACTCCAGAACAACTCGACAGCGAATTTCTTAATGTGGTGGATTTGATTCTGTCGGTATTTAACAAATTGCAACTGAAAAATTTCAAAGCAAGACTGAGTTTCCGCGATCCGACTTCGGATAAGTACATTGGTTCTGACGAGGCGTGGTCAAAAGCTGAAGGAGCAATTCGCCGCGCTGTAGAAAAGTTAGAAATGAACCACTTTGAAGGAATTGGGGAAGCAGCATTCTACGGTCCCAAACTCGATTTTATTTTCCAAGATGCTTTGGAAAGGGAATGGCAATTAGGTACGGTACAAGTTGATTACAACTTACCCGAACGGTTCGATTTGGAATATGTAGCAGAGGATGGTACGCGCCAGCGCCCAGTGATGATTCACCGCGCCCCATTTGGCTCATTAGAACGGTTAATTGGGATTTTAATTGAAGAGTATGCGGGAGACTTTCCCTTGTGGCTAGCACCCATCCAAGCTCGATTAATGCCCGTCAGCGATGCCCAATTGATGTTTGCTAAAGAAGTTGCAGACAAGATGCGATCGCTCAACATGCGCGTAGAAGTCGATACCAGTGGCGATCGCTTGCCGAAAATGATCCGCAATGCTGAAAAGGCAAAAATTCCCGTCATGGCGGTTGTAGGGGCGAAAGAAGTGGAGTCCGATAGCTTGAGTCTCCGCGTTCGTACTGCTGGTAAACCATCGGCAGATCTCGGCACGATCTCTGTCCCTGCGGTGTTGGAAAGGATGCAAAAGGCGATCGCCAACTACACTAATTTCTAATCCTCAGAGAAGGGATAAGGGAGTAGGGAGCAGGGAGCAGTGATGTATAAAAACTTTACTTAGGGATGCAAGCGCACCTTCATTCAAGAGAATGAGGTCGAGATCCGTAAGTACGAGGCATAATTAGCTCACTTTTCAATCTTATGCTTTCTCTTCATGGGTTCCCTGCTACGCGGCTAAAAGGCGCGAGGACACCTCGCGTCCTCCGCCCGCTTCCCTACTCCCTGCTCTCTGCTCCCGTTGAAGCGCGTAATTTACTCGTCGATCTGCCAAGAATCCTTCGTTAATTCTTCATCAATAATGTGCTTGGGACGCACGACAACGACAATTTTCCCCAGTAACTTGACATCTGGTTGAGTTTCAAACCAACCAAAGTCAACTTCCCCAGCTGCATCATAGACAAAATAACTATTGACATCCCATTCTCTAGCGTGACGGTCGGCAATGACCAGGACTGGTTCCGATGCTGTAGCTGATTGATTGGGGAGGCGATCGCTTTGACACAAAATTGCGATCGGATCTTCAGCACTGCGGACTGTTTGCCAACCTGGTAAGGCAACCCAAGCCTGTTCCCCAGCAAACTTGACAATCTGAAACGGCTCTACTGCTTCTACTATGGGTACAGCTTGAACTTCAGCCGATTTTAACGGCATTTCCCCAACAACTGGAATCAATCGCGGTAAATGATCTTCGGAATCTGGACGATAAAAAGGTATAGTTGGAGCCGGACGCTTGGGAACGACGGTAAAATCGACAAGCAACTGTTCGATTTTTTGTCTTGCCGTATCCGAATCTGCAAACCTTAGCCCCTTAGCAATTAATCGCGATCGCTCTTGTAAATCTGATTTTTGTCGTGCCAGCCGCCAACACTGATAAGCAATTGCATCCCCTGGATGATTAGCAAATCCTTCGGGTAAGCTACGCAGGCGAGAAAATTCTTTCATATCTCGCGCCACTTCCTTAGCCATATCCGCATCTAAGTTGTGAGCTAAGATAAATTCTGCTGCTGCGACTCGTTCTGCATTATTGAGCAATCGCAGTTCGTACAAAATATCGCTGCCTTTTTGAGTAAAGCGCGATCGCACTGCCTCAGAAGCATTTGTTTTCTCTAAAGAAGTATAAACCTGCGCTCCTACAATCACCTGATTTTGTTGCACAGGTTCAAATCCCGTCGCTTCAAAGATCTGCTGCGGTGTTTGCCCTGCTTTTTGCAACTGAGCGATCGCCTGACCCCATTCCACCCAACTACCTCGTTTTTGCCGCAGGGATGTCAGCATGGCTTCGATGTCAAGTTGGTTGGAGGGCGATTCAGTCATGATGAGGAGTGAGGAGCGAGGAAACAAAACGTTTATTATCCGTTGTTTGATTATATATGTAAGAGTTTTATTAGATTGACCTATTTAAAATTTCTTGCAGTGTCAATGTTTGCTTAGTTAGAACCAGCCTTATCCTAATTTAGAGGATAGTAACTAGCTTTTACTCCCTCTTGTCCTCCTTGTCTCCCTTGTCCCAATTTTGAATTTTGAATTTTGTTCCCCTTATCCCCCTTATCTTCCCCCTCTCTCTTATCCCCTCACTCCTCACTCCTCACTCCTCACCCCTCATATGGAAGTTCAACAGATATTCGATCGCATTGCCCCAGTTTACGATCGCTTAAATGACTTGCTGAGTTTAGGTCAGCACCGCATTTGGAAGCAAATGACAGTTAAGTGGAGCCAAGCAAGCTTGGGGGATACCTGTGTCGATCTATGTTGTGGTAGTGGCGATTTAGCGCTGCGCCTCGCCCGTCAAGTAGGAGCTGACGGACGAGTATACGGGGTAGATTTTTCATCGCAACTGCTGGCGATCGCCCAACAACGCAGCCAAAGCCAATATCCCCAACCCCCGATTTCTTGGGTAGAAGCAGATGTATTGAATTTACCTTTTGCCGATAATTATTTTGATGCTGCCACGATGGGCTACGGGTTACGCAATGTCGTTGATATTCCTTGTTGCTTAAAAGAACTGCATCGAGTCCTCAAACCTGGCGCTAAAGCGGCAATTTTAGACTTTCATCGCCCGGAAAATTCTCAATTTAGGGCTTTTCAACAATGGTACTTAGATAATCTCGTCGTTCCCGCCGCACGTCACTTCGATCTCACAGAAGAATACGCCTATATCAGCCCCAGTTTAGATCGATTTCCTTCAGGTAAAGCACAAGTTCAACTCTCGCGAGAAGTAGGGTTTGCAACAGCCACTCACTACCCAATTGCCAACGGTATGATGGGGATATTGGTTGTTACTAAGGGGTAAGGGATAAGAGATCGGGGATAAGGGTAAGAAGTCAGAAGTCGGAAGTCAGAACATAAAAACATGCACCGCACCATATACTACTCGCCACTCACTCATCCCTCACCCCTCACTCCTCACTCCTAGTTGTATGGATTGGTCTCATTTTTGGGTTTATGTTAGTCCGCCGATCGCGGGAGCAATTATTGGCTATTTTACGAACGATTTAGCCATTAAAATGCTGTTTCGTCCCTACCGAGCGCGTTATTTTGCCGGAAGACAATTACCTTTTACTCCTGGTTTAATTCCTCGCAACCAAGAACGCTTGGCAAAGCGGGTGTCGGACACGATCATGGGTTCTCTACTGACACCAGAGGAATTGCAGAAGTTGACGCGGCGATTGCTGCAACCGGAGCGAGTGCGGGGAGGGATAGAATGGCTGTTAAGACTGGCGATCGAACAGGTTCGTACTGATAGAGATCAAAGAGCAACCAAAATTCTGGCGGGAATTTTACGCGATTTAGTTGGGGAATCTTTACCGCGTTTGTTTAAGGTGTTGTTGCGACGAGAAGAGTTTTTAGGCACTCAACTCAATCAAATTTTCGACCAGGTATTACTTGAGTTTCAACTGAGCGACGAGCAAGCGGGGAGGTTAGCTGATTGGTTGCTGCAAGTCGTTCTTCCACCAGACGCAATTCGGCAGTTAGTCATCGATCTTTTAACCGATCGCACAATTCAAATTATTGATGAGAGTTTTCGCGAAAAAACGAGCGGTACGTATTGGGTAGTTGCTAACTTATTTGGTTTGCGTAACACTTTGGCGCGCCTGCGAACGTTTTGTTTGGACGAAAGAGAAGTTACGAATGCGCGGATTAAGGAGTTAATTCAAGAGCTTCAAGTTCGCGATCGCCTTAAAGTTTGGTTGAAAAGTTTATCGTTGCAAAATTTACCCGTTTCTACTGTAAAGCAGTTACGCAATACAATTCGGGAAACCGCGATCGGCTATTCTCAAACTCACGGTCCAGAGTTTATTCAAGGATTTAGCGATTCGATTGATTGGGAAAATACCGCTAGCGTGCTGCTCAATCGTTTGCGTAACTCTCCTGCTTTTAGTTCTTCTCTAACTGCGATCGGTCAAGAGTTATCTTTAATTTTGGAGCGTTATTTAGAGCAAGATTTAGAAAATTTGGTGGCACAGGCACTTCCAATTCTATCGATCGACCAGGTAATTATCGATCGCGTCAAATCTACCTCTCCCGCCGAATTAGAAGCGGCGATCGAAGGAATTGTCAAAAATGAGTTACAGGCAATTGTTAACTTAGGTGGTGTTCTCGGTTTTGTCGTGGGACTATTTCAAGCCGGATTGTTATTTTTCCAACAAATTCAGTAGGGTGGGCATTGCCCACCACACTTTGCTAAATCTCCGTTTCGCTAATCTCACGCACGACGTAATCGAATGGTTCATCGACAAACGTAATGTTAGTCATTCCAGCTGTCACTAACTTTTCTTTGACGATATTTTTCATCAGTTGGATACTTCGAGCAGTGGGACCTAAAGGGA
The DNA here is from genome assembly GCF_032860985.1 of Chroococcidiopsis sp. SAG 2025. Lineage (GTDB taxonomy): Bacteria > Cyanobacteriota > Cyanobacteriia > Cyanobacteriales > Chroococcidiopsidaceae > Chroococcidiopsis. The sequence goes on along the minus strand of NZ_JAOCNC010000001.1, from coordinate 1,355,899 downwards.
TTCCTAGAGAGTTGAAAGTATCTCGCAAACCAGCCAGCAATCGTTCGTCTAAGACGCTAGCATCTCCAGCCACGATCGCATAGCTACAATATCGCAAGAAGTAGTTCATATCTCGCACGTACATATTGTAGCGGCGTGTTGTGTAAGCATTGCCACCTGGACTAACTAGCTCTGGGTATTCTTGGAACAATAAACTGACTGCTGTTTTGACAATCTCAGCTGCATTGGAACCAATAACGCCTGCTACCTGTACCCGTTTCTCACCATCAGCTAGAAACTCTTTCAGAGTCTCAACAACCTCGCGATTTAAAGAACTGCCTGTTAGATCGCAATTCTTGGCTACGCTTGTTAATTTATCTTGCATTAGATTCCTCTCCGAAACGTTTATATTAAAACAACTATTCCGCTGGAAACCTGAAGCTAAAAGAGTTATATATCGTTCTACAAATTGGGTCTTAGGATTGAGTCTACCATAACGATCTGCTCTAACTATTTTGCATAGATTCCGATCCCCCCAACCCCCCTTAAAAAAGGGGGGTTGGGGGGATCTTCACACGAAGTAGTCATGAAGAATCGGTATAACTATAATGAGATTATTGGTATTCATCTGTAGCGTAGTTGCATAGTTACTCTCTACAAATTTATGCCATCTGCTCAAAACGAGTTGGCAGAGATAGGCTTGAGATACCACGATCGCAGGAGTTGGTTGAGGATGAGATCTCAAGCAGAAAATGGCACTTCAATTCTGGAGCGGACAAAAGATTGGGTAGCTGCGGCTGGCGATACTTTTAGCCATACGATCGCGCGGATAACTACTACAACTCAAGACGCTGCTGGCAGTTTAGCAGATAAGGCGATCGCGCCGATTGCCTCCACGCAGGCGACATTATTTCAGAGTTGGTTAGAAGCACATCCAACCGTAGAGCGATCGCTACAAGTTCTGAATTGGGCAATAGATCGCCCCATTATAAGTGTAATTATACTGTTATTTCTCCTCGCGATTGCCTGGAGTTTCATTAAATCCATCGGACGCTTATTTGAAAAATTCTGTTTGTCAGTATTACAAATGCCGCTGAAATTAGGGTATTTTTTAATTCAAATGAGCTGGCGATCGCTGCATAAATTATTCGCTCGATTTAGCCTAAAACCTACTCGAAGAAACATGCATCAAATGCACGTCCTACCGACATCAGACGGGCAAACAAATTATACCGAGCAACACCAGCGACTATTAGAGATTTCTGCTAAGTTAGCCCTGCTTAATCAAGAGCAAAACGATTTGATGCGGGAAGCTCTAGCAATTCTTAGCTCGACTCAACTTGCTACAGAAGATATTCCCAAAAATTTTCAGCACGAAGTCTTTTCAAATATTGATAAAAGCATATTTCAAAGTTAGTAAAGTGGGCATTGCCCACCCTAATTTTGACTTTTGACTTTTAACTTTTGACTTTTAACTTTTGACTTTTAACTTCCTTAATATCTTTCCAATAACAACTTTACTTCTTCTTTCAACGTCCAATCTTTCATGGCTTCCCACTCAGCTAGACGGACGGCAATGTATGCTTGAGCGAGTTCTTCGCCTAAAGCATCGAGGAGAACTTTATCGGTTTGGAGATGCGCGATCGCCTCACCTAAATTTGTTGGTAGGGCATCAATTCCCTTCGCTTCTCGTTCCGATTCGGACATAGATCCTGGGTCAACTGCGATCGCCTCTCCTGGTTCGAGTTGACGACGCACGCCGTCCAATCCGGCGGTGATGACTGCGCCTAGAGCAATGTAGGGATTGGCAGAAGCATCAACAGTTTTGATTTCTATCTGCGTCGGACTGGGACTTGTGGGATTGCTGGGGACTCGGATCGCGGCTTCGCGGTTGTCGTATCCCCAAGTGCGAAAAGCCCCGCTCCAAGAGTGAGGGCGAATGCGACGATAGGAGTTGATACTAGGGGTAGTCAGTGCCATCAAGGCGGGTAAATGCTCCAAAATGCCAGCAATAAAAGCACGGGCAATTTTTGAGATTCCAGGCGCGTTCCCAGTGTCGGAAATGAGATTTTTACCATCTTGCCAGAGACTCAGGTGCAGGTGACAACCGCTACCCGCTTGTTCGGCAAAGATTTTTGGTAGAAACGAGGCTTTGAGTTTGTGGCGCAATGCTACTGCACGCACGGTTTCCCGAAAAGCAATTTGGTAATCTGCTGCTGACAAAGCGTGGGTGTAACGCACCGAAATTTCATGTTGTCCGCCACCAGATTCGGGATGGTACTGTTCTACAGGGATATTTTGGGCGAGGAGGGCTTCAGCAATTTCGTTAATAACTGCTAAATTAGCATCCATCGCGAAAGTAGAAGCAAAGACCGTGCGATCGCCTGGTTCTACTCCCAATCCATTCTCAGATGGATGGAGTAGATAAAATTCATTTTCAAACGCTGCCATCACCTCTATCCCTGCTTCTTGCGCCGCCGCGATCGCTCGTTTCAAAAAGTTTCGCGGACAGTAAGCCCAAGGACTGCCATTTTGCATCATATCGCCGATGGCGCGTACGTGACCTGTAGAATAAGGCAGTACGCTCAAGGTATTCCAATCTGGGATTAAGCGAATTTCACCTACAGGACTCAACCCCGTTTCCGCCACTACCGCGTCGTGCATCACGGGAATTGCTTGCTGTGCCGCACTAATGCCGACTCCATAATCCACTAGCTGAGATAACGCGCCGATGTGTATTGCTTTGCCACGAATGATATTGGCATTGTCGCACCAGAGAATGCGAATAAATTGCACCCTACTTGCCTGTAAGGTTTTATATATCGTGTCTTGGTCTTGCATTATGGCGCTTCCTGCATTGCCGTGGAAATTCATTTTTGAGGTTCCGTATACTGTTGCTTTGAATACCTTTGCTCTAACTCCAGTAGTGCTTGCTTGCAGGTAATTCCCCAGCGATCGCCTCCTAAACCACCTGTAGGAACTACCCGAATGACATGTAAATATGAGGGCAATTGGGTTAGTCGCACAGGCACAGACAACGGCGCGGATGGCAGTTGGCTACCCGATACTGCGGGTAATATCGCTGTATGTTACGGTCGGATCGATGGGAATGGTTTGTAGCGCCTGCCAAACTTGCAGTTGAAATGCAGTAGCTTTGACATCATAAGGCAAATCGGGTAAGAGCGAACGATCGCTGAGATAATTTGTTAAAGATTCTACCTTTGACGTATTCGTGCATCGGCTAGTTGTAATAGATGGCGTTAAATCTCAACCAAGAGAAACTTCTGGAATATCTGCTAGATCGGGCAACCAATTGTGACTGCTAGCGGCTGAATTGTTGCGATCGCGCTGGCAACGAGTGGCAAATTGACAATATTCGCAGTTTTCATTTCCTTCTGGAATTTGCGGAAATGATTCGCCTAGTTCGTAGCATTTCAACCAATAGGTAAATCTATGTAATAACTGCTGTAATTCTTTAGCTGTTTTTTCGTGTTTGGCTTGACTGTAGGTAAATTTAATTTGTTGTAACGATTTTGGCGGCGCTACTTCTAGAGAAGATGGGACATACCAATAAGTCATCGAAATCTGTTCTGGCAGGTAATCGCTGGTTTCGGCTAAGACATATAAATATAGCCTTGTCTGCCAATTCTTTTCGAGCTGAGCTTTTTTTGGTAATTTGGGGTTTGTCTTCCAGTCGAAAATTTGGGCTTGGCGATCGTCTGCGATTAATAAGTCGTAAATAACCGATAATAAATAATCTTGCACTTGCAGCGTGCGATAATGTTCGCTTTCGCGAAAAATCTGACGATTTGCATCTAGATTTAAAATTTCTGGTGCAGCAGTCGTAAAGGCATTTATCCAGTGTTGTAACTGTATGTCTTCCTGCACTAAAGATTCAATTGGCAAGCCCAATTCTCGCTGTTGCATCAGCAAGTGAAACCGACTTCCCCAAGCTTGTCTTTCTTGTTGTTCCGATGTCGTAGGCGAACCGAATAGATCTAAATAGGTATGTTGAAATTGACGCGGGCAACGTTCTAGCAAGTTGAGTTGTCCTTGAGATAGACGCATCATAGTGCGATCGCTGGCGATTCGATCCAAATTATTCTCCGTGTTCTCGATAATCTTCTGACGATTCAGGGTTGAGTTCCCAGCGTTCGAGATCGCGTTGCTGCAAATTTTTCCAGGTTTCTACTGGTTGTCCGTCTATTGAGGTAATCCCCATTGAATGCAACAGATTCTCAGTCACGCTTTGATCGGGGGTGGGATTGTCTCCCCCAACTGCTTCTTCGCCGACAACCTCGGCTTGATACCAATCATCGTCAAGATCGCCGCCCGTCACATCTTCAGCATAGATCGTCGGATTTTTCAACCGTTTCAGAATCGTACCGATTTCAGCGTCGCGATCGCTCAATTCCTCGAAAACTATGTCGATATTGTCCGTACCAATGAGATCTGCTAATAACAACTCTTCATTTTCAACTGATGGCTTTGATGAAGGGTTGACTGCATCAGAAGGATTTGTACCTGCCATAAGACTCGCTCCTTGCAGCCTAGATAAGAGCTGGTTCTCTGTCTCTTAATACCTACAATTTTAACCCTAACTATGCCAACGCTAAGTAAATTGTAATACTTAGCGTTATGGCTGTCGTTTATCATTTGTCATTTGGCGTTTGTCATTTGTCATTAAACTAATAGGCGATCGCCTCAATCTAACTCAACTTCCTTAACAAAATCAAGCGCGATCGATGCAAGTTTTTCGGGATGCCAAAGCATCCATTCGTGATAACCTTCTTTAACAATAGTTAATGTGGAATTTGGAATGAGATTAGCCATGTCTCGTGCTACTGACAATGGTGTAGTTAGGTCTTTTTCCGACCATAATATTAAGCAAGGGGCTTTAATTTTTGGCAATAAATGCGTTAAATCTTGATACAATGAAATAAGCAATGCATAAATAATATTCCCAGTGTTAAATAATAGATTGTGGGAAAAGACTTTAGGAATATCAAAAAATTGTAACTTTAGCTTGGGAATAGTAATTTGAGCGGTCATCTCAATTGCTCTACGTGGTACAATTTCTGGAATAGATACAGATGGAATTCCCGTACTATCTAACAAAACCAGACTTTTTACCCGAGCTGGAATGAGAGTAGCTAAAGTAATGGCAATTCCTCCACCTAACGAGTGTCCCACTAGATGCACTTGTGGAAGATTTAGAGCTTCTAAGAATGAAACTATGAATTGTGCATAGCTATTGTAATCAGAAATTAGATTATGGTAGGAGGAACGAGCAAAACTAGGTAAATCGGGAGCGATGACAGCGTGTTGTTCTGCTATGAGTTCTAAAACTTCTTGGTAAGGCTCAGATGAGATTCCCCAGCCATGTAAAAACAGAATGGGAGTTGAAGAATGCCGAACGCTTTGCTGATAAAAAATACTGCAATCTTTCAATTGGATACGACAGTTAACAAAATGATTTAAAGTTTTAGCATTCATACTTCAACTTGTCCTCTTGTTTCTTTCTCTTCCTTCTTATCTTCCTTTTCTCCTTGCCAGCGGTTGAGAATATCTTTCACCAAAACTTCTTTTAACCAAATTTGAGTCACGATTAATAATGGAATAGCAAGAAATAAGCCTAAAAAACCGAATAAACTCGCAAATACAACGACAGCAAGAATAGTAAATACGGGTAACAAAGAAACTTCCCGTTGCATAATTATTGGTACGAGTACCAAACTTTCAAACTGCTGAATTGCTAGATATAAAACAATAACCGCTCCAGCTTTCCAAGGAGCATCTAAAAGCGCTAGCAAAACCGGAGGAATGACGCTTAAAGTAGGTCCCACGTTAGGAATAAATTCTAATAAGCCTGCTATTAAAGCATTCACTAAAGGTAATGGAACTCCTAAAAGAGATAATCCAATAAAAGAGACGACTCCAATCCCTACCATTGCGAAGAGAGTGCCTTTAATCCAACCAACTAAAGAGTCTTCGCATTCTGAAAGAATTTCGTCCACTCGACGACGATAGAAAGCAGGAAAAGCAAGAGTCAACGTGCGGCGATAGGGGACGGGATTGAGTAGCAGCATAATCGTGAGGACAAAAAATAGGAGGAAATTCACCACCGCCGCCAAAGAGTTATTCAACACGGTGACAAAGTTACCTAATATTCCCCCTACAAAAGACTGGAGTTGTTGAGTCAGATTGCTTAAGGGTGGGGTGGCTTCTAAAATTCGTCCGGGAATTAAGCTGCGTACCCAGTTGTACCAGCCAAGCACCCGATCCGATATTTCTGGCAGGAGCTTTACTAACTGTTGCAATTGCTCTACGATACGCGGCACGACGATCGCGAAAATACCAGCCACGATCGCGAGTAAGGCAATAACTGTAATTGCTATGGCAATCCCGCGCTGAATGCGATAGCGCTGAAGCAACCGCACGACTCGGTTGAGAACCGTTGCTAAGACAACAGCAGCGAATATGAGTAAAACAACTTGTCGCAGTTGCCACAGAACGTATAGAGAGATAACCAGGGCGAGAAAACCAATCCATTGCCCGATCCGCACTGCACCGCCTCCATTTTCTGGCTATTGCCAGCAATTTTGCTGTTACTGTATGCCCTTGCCGCGATCGGTGTCTTCCTCCTTAGGTTATTGATAGCTAGTGAGGCGCGAGCACGCCTCACTGCTATGCTTGCTCAAATTATTAACTTCCTCAGAAAGTTTTCTGCCTCAATTCATTTAATATGTTATGGATATTTAGTGAGTCGGTTCGCGTGCCTCTGCTGACCTGATAATACATGACATCTGATTCTGCCCATTCAGAACTAGTTCCAACTATTACTCCGCCTTCCCCAGAGGCGATCGCTAGTTTACAAGTTCGCCTCAAAAGTGAGGAAGGACGGCTGGTGTTAACGCTACCAGCAGAAGGAGAATCCTCGGCGCTCAACTGGTCGGATCTTTGGATACAGTTAAAACAACGGTTGCAGGGAGGCGATCGCTTCTGGCAACCAAATACGACTGTCGATCTCATGGCAGCAGATCGGTTGCTGGATGGCAGACAACTGAAGGCGATCGCTGATGCCTTGTGGGAAGTCCAATTGCAACTGCGACGAGTCTGTACGACGCGCCGTCAAACTGCTGTAGCCGCCGCCACCGCAGGTTATTGCGTCGAACAACAAGCCCCGCCAGTATCGGCAATCAATCAACTCCCCGCAGCATCACCCGCGCCTTTAGCAGAACCGCTTTATCTACAAATGACCGTGCGATCGGGGACGGAAATTCGCCACCCTGGTACGGTCGTGATTTTGGGCGATCTTAACCCAGGTGGAAACGTCATTGCCGACGGCGACATTCTAGTTTGGGGGCGATTGCGGGGAGTTGCCCACGCAGGAGCCAGCGGTAATTCTAAATGCCTAATTGTTGCCCTGCAAATGGAACCCACGCAGTTACGAATTGCCGATTCTGTAGCTAGAGCGCCAACAACTATCCCAGATCGGTTTTATCCTGAAGTTGCCTACGTTACACCCGAAGGCATCCGCATCACAAAAGCCGCTGATTTTTCTAAGTCCCAGTTTATATCTAAGCCATGACTCGCATCATCGTCACAACATCTGGAAAAGGAGGGGTGGGTAAGACTACCTTCACAGCCAACATTGGCATGGCACTAGCCCGCATGGGGCGCACGGTTGTCCTAGTCGATGCGGATTTCGGGCTGCGTAATTTAGACCTACTGCTAGGTCTAGAAAACAGGATAGTCTACACTGCCGTTGAAGTTGTAACTGGAGAATGTCGTCTAGAACAAGCCCTGGTTAAAGATAAACGCGAACCAAAACTAGTCCTGCTACCAGCTGCCCAAAATCGCACTAAAGAGGCAGTTACCCCAGAACAGATGAAACAACTGGTGGGGACTTTAACCAAAAACTACGAATATATTGTTATAGACAGCCCAGCCGGAATTGAAACAGGCTTCAAAAATGCGATCGTGGCAGCGCAAGAAGCAATCATTGTCACTACACCAGAAATTGCCGCAGTCCGCGATGCCGATCGCGTAGTCGGTCTATTGGAGGCTAACGGAGTCAAGCAGATTCAGTTAATTGTCAACCGCCTGCGCCCCGCGATGGTGCAAATGAATGATATGATGTCAGTGCAGGACGTGCAGGAACTTTTGGGCATTCCCCTATTAGGCGTAGTCCCAGAAGACGAGCGCGTGATCGTTTCAACTAATAGAGGCGAACCCCTGGTTTTAGCTGAAGACCATACCCTAGCTGGTAAGGCATTTGATAATATTGCCCGCCGATTAGAAGGCGAAAAAATCGAATTTCTCGATCTCCATTCCGTGCATGAGGGTTTTCTTTCTCGTCTGCGCAAATTGTTGTGGACGAAACTAATTTAAGCCCCGATTTAACAACCTGCAACCTGCATCCAGATGCCATGCTTAGCGATCTTTTAGATAAAATTTTTTCTAATAATCCGAACGACAACAACAGTCGTTCTCAAGTCAAGCAACGGCTGCAATTAGTAATTTCCCACGATCGCAGTGATTTGAGTCCGCAAACAATCGAAAAAATGCGGCGGGAAATATTAGAGGTGGTTGGTCGGTACGTCGAACTGGATGTAGAAAAGATGGAGTTTTCTTTAGAAAACAACCAGCGATCGACAGCTCTGATTGCTAATTTACCAATTCGGCGAGTGAAAGCAGATGAATAAAAAGTGGTAGTTGGTAATTGGTAGTTGGTAGTTGGTAGTTGGTAATTGGTAGTTGACGGTTGATAGTTCTTGCTCCTCAGCCTCCTCAGCTCTCTTCCCCCGACTCCCGTGTACGGGCGGGTTTTGACCGAAAACTTCTTGCCGCCAGCGGAGATGCTGGCTAAACCCGCCCCTACGACCCCCGACTCCCTGATAACAGATAACTGATTAGAAGCGTCGCATCGGTGGTACTCTGGAAGATGGCAAGTTTATGTCTGTCTGTAAAGATGGCAAACTTGCGTCCGTCTGAATGATGGCAAGTTTGTAGATAAACTGTCCGACCGGATCTAAAACATAGCTGAAATCGAACTTAGGCGAGAGAATGGTCACCACCGCAGAAAAAACAGGTATTGGATACATTACACAAATCATTGGTCCTGTTGTAGACGTAAAATTCCCAGAAGGCAAACTGCCAGCGATCTACAACGCTCTGACTATCAAAAGCACCAACGAAGCTGGACAAGAAGTTTCTGTCACCTGTGAAGTGCAGCAACTTATGGGCGATCAACAGGTGCGTACAGTTTCCATGAGTTCCACCGATGGTTTAGTTCGCGGGATGGAAGCGGTTGATACAGGCGCTCCCATTTCCGTACCAGTAGGTAAAGCTACCTTGGGTCGAATTTTCAACGTCTTGGGCGAACCCGTAGATAACAGAGGACCTGTTAATACAGAAGAAAAATTCCCCATCCACCGCGAAGCGCCCAAACTCGTAGATTTGGAAACCAAACCTTCCGTGTTTGAAACGGGGATCAAAGTGGTTGACCTACTCACGCCCTATCGACGTGGTGGCAAGATCGGTCTGTTCGGTGGTGCTGGTGTCGGCAAAACCGTAATCATGATGGAGTTGATCAATAACATCGCAACCCAACACGGCGGTGTGTCTGTATTCGGTGGCGTGGGCGAACGTACCCGTGAAGGAAACGACCTTTACAACGAAATGATCGAATCTGGGGTAATCAATAAAGATGACCTCAACGAGTCGAAAATCGCTCTGGTCTACGGTCAGATGAACGAACCACCTGGAGCCAGAATGCGGGTGGGACTATCAGCGTTGACAATGGCTGAGTATTTCCGCGATGTCAACAAGCAAGACGTATTGCTGTTTATCGACAACATCTTCCGTTTCGTCCAAGCAGGTTCGGAAGTATCCGCACTACTAGGACGGATGCCTTCAGCGGTAGGATACCAACCCACTCTGGGTACGGACGTAGGCGAACTGCAAGAGCGGATCACTTCGACTACAGAAGGTTCTATTACCTCCATTCAAGCCGTTTACGTTCCAGCGGACGACTTGACCGACCCCGCACCAGCAACTACCTTCGCTCACCTAGACGGTACTACCGTATTGTCTCGTGGTTTGGCGGCTAAGGGAATTTATCCGGCTGTAGATCCACTGGGTTCTACTTCCACCATGTTGCAACCCAATATCGTCGGTGACGATCACTACGGTACAGCTCGCGCCGTTCAAGCTACCCTCCAGCGTTACAAAGAACTGCAAGACATCATTGCCATTCTTGGGTTAGATGAATTGTCGGAAGAAGACAGATTGACAGTCGCACGGGCGCGGAAGATCGAGCGCTTCCTCTCCCAGCCGTTCTTTGTAGCTGAAGTCTTCACTGGTTCTCCTGGTAAGTACGTGAAGCTAGAAGAAACAATTAAAGGCTTCAAGTCCATTCTGTCTGGAGAATTAGACAGCCTTCCAGAACAGGCTTTCTACATGGTGGGCAGCATTGAAGAAGCAGTTGCCAAAGCGGAAAAAATGAAAGGTTAGTGGTTAGTGGCTAGTGGCTGGTGGCTAGAAAAAGACTAACCACTAACCACTGCTCTTTTACTCACTACTCACTACTCACTACTCACTACTCACTTTTCTATGACATTGACAGTTCGTGTAATTTCCCCAGACAAGACTGTTTGGGATGCTCCAGCTGAAGAAGTGATTTTACCTAGTACCACTGGACAACTAGGTATTCTCAGCGGACATGCTCCCTTATTAACTGCTCTCGATACTGCCGTGATGCGCGTCCGTCCTGACAAAGGGCAAAGTTGGGTGGCGATCGCCCTTATGGGTGGATTTGCCGAAGTCGAGAGCGATGAGGTGACAATTCTGGTCAACGGTGCAGAACGTGGCGACAAAATCGATATGGATGCCGCCCGCGCTGCATACAACGAAGCCCAAACTAAGCTCAACCAAGTTCAAGGCGCTTCTCGTCAAGAACAGATTCAAGCCACTCAAGCGTTTAAACGCGCTCGGGCTAGGTTTCAAGCCGCAGGTGGTATGGTTACAGTTTAGTCGTTTCTTACCGATATTTCTATGTAGGGGCGCACAGAGAAAGTGCCCCTACGAATTTTGAACCCTACAAATTGCGCCCCTCAGAACGTGCAATTAAATTTACTGAGTCTGCTGGTATTCCTCGGCTAGCATTAATTGCCAGCGAGTGTCTTCTGCCAGCTCTAATACATACTTGTGATACTGCAACAAACTAGCACGGTGTCCGACACTAATTGTCGTAGTTTCCATTGCTTTGAGTTGTTGGTAAAGGCGTTTTTCGTTAGCCAGATCCAACGCGCTTGTTGCTTCATCCAAGATTGCATAGGCTGGTTGAGTCAGTAAAAGCCGCGCAAAAGCAAGCCGTTGCTGCTCCCCTAAAGAAAGTACGTTCGCCCAGTCTAATTGAGCATCAAATCCCCCTACCCTTTCCGGTAAGTCTGTTAAGTTGACTTGTGCTAATATTTGACGCAATTGCTCCTCGTCAATTTGGCGATCGGTATGGGGATAAAGCAACTGGCTGCGTAAGGAACCTAACACCATGTAGGGACGTTGGGGCAAAAACAGCATCTCTTTAAGATGGGGACGAGTCAGATGACCCGTACCCGCATTCCATAACCCAGCGATCGCCCGTAAAATCGAACTTTTACCGCTACCGCTATTCCCCACTAATACTAGCCCTTCTCCTGGCTCTAAGCTGAGCGATAAATCTTCAACGAGAGTCCTTTGATAGTTGGGAGTCAGCAGCGTCACGCGCTGCATGGCTAGCTTGGCGGCTTCTGTTACGTCGATTGTCGTCGATCCAGGCTGTGCCTGAGATGGGTTTTCTAGAGCATTGGTAAGGCTGCTGAGACGTTCGACTCCCGCCGCGAAAGCCGTTAAGTTCTCAAACTGATCCACGACAATAGATAAGGCATTAAAAATTTGTCGAAATGCGATCGCTGCTTGGGCAAACGTTCCGAATTCCGTATTTCCAGCAAAGTAAATTGGTGCGACCACTAAATAAGGCAGTGCGGCAACAAAATAGTTGTAACTAGTGGTAAAAAAACCAAGATTTCGTTGCCAACTAATTAACAAGTCAAAGTTACGAATTGCTCCAAGAAAACGCTGCCGTAACCCGATAGACTCCTCTGCTTCACCTTGATAAAAGGCAATTGATTCTGCATTATCGCGAACGTGAATTAATCCATAACGGAAATCAGCTTCTTTCTTGAGCTGCTCGAAGTTAATCCCAATTAACCTTTGACCGATCCAAGCAGTAATAATTGTCCCTAAAATCGCATAGATTAGCAGGGAAATCGAGAGAGAAACGGAAATAGATAGTAAGACAGCAGTGAAAGAAATTAACGTGATAACCGATGTCAAAATTAATAGCAAAAAAGTCAGGCTAGTACGGGTAAAAGCCCTAATATCCTCAGCAATTCGCTGGTCTGGGTTGTCGATGTTTCCGTTAAAATTGAGCTGATAGTAAGCTCTATTTTGCATGTATTTCCCCATAAAACGATTCGTCAACCATTCCCGCCAAGCTAGCCCTAATTTATCTCGAAGATAGGCAAACATGACAACAATGGGAGTGCCGATCGCCAATAGCCCAATATAAATAAAAATGAATTGCCAAAAAGTCGACGCATCCTTAGTTTGAGGAAATCTTGCTAGAGATGTATCGATATTTCTAAAAATAAAACTAATGCTGACATTAATGGCATTAACGGCGAATGACAGCAAGAGCAATAACAGTAACAGTCCTCTTGCTTTCCACTTACGTTCGGAAAACCAGTATGGTTTGGCGATCTCCCAAAATTTTCTCCACAATCGATGGTCAAATCGGTTCTGTCTATTGGTTGCAACGCTCATCGCTAATCGAGGTTTAGATGATTTTAATCGTAGATAAACTACAGATTAACGCAGATGAACGCTAAAAACCGCCCCTACTGTACCGTGCTAGGTCATGTAAGGACGGTTTTGGCGATCGCTTTTAGAAATGTTACACCGCAAGTTATCTTTAAGCGCTACCTGTAAAAGTAACTTCAGGAAATTTTGACTGAGCTTCGCCTAGCGGTCGCCGCCTGCCTTCCTCTTGCCAGTAGTTGATTACTTCCGTGGATTTATTGAGTAACTCCACGCGCTCTTGCTCCGTGATCCAGCTTTTTGACTCTAATTCCTTTTTCAACTCCTCCCAAGCATCATTGCGAGGCCAGAAAAAGTATTTAGTTAAGGGGCTTGTGCCTTTGCCCACGACCTGATCGACTGCTAAAGCAACGTTTTCTTCTAACCACAAAACTTTTAAGATAAACTTTGTCAATCCAACCTCCGCTCGTTCCGATTCGGCAAAACTACAAATACGTGCAATCTACTACTATACCCTAATATCTATAAAAAATAAATTATTTCTAGATTCAACTAGCGCAGCATAGACCACTACGGTTCAGTTAAGGCTCAAAGTGTTGTAAATTAAGCATTGTTCCCAAGAATGGAAAGTGAGTGTAGTGCATCTGAAGGATTTCTCATTGTTGTCTCCTACGATACAAAGTAGTGATGTGTTCAAAGCGATAGAGGCAGCCATCCCATCCACGGAGATCGAGCAAGCGATCGCTAAAACTAAAGTTTGTGAACAACGTAAACGCTCGTTACCAGCACAATTGGTAATTTGTTTGGTAATTGCGATGAGTCTGTGGTCACGAGATTCGATGAGAGATGTGCTGAAAAACTTAATTGATGGGCTGAGCGAAGCATGGGTGAAAGTGGGGAAATACTGGCGAGTTTTTTGTAAATCAGCAATAACGCAAGCCCGACAACGATTAAGTCCAAGGGTGATGAGTCAATTGTTCCATCAACTGGTGCGACCAATGGCTAGCACCGATACCAAAGGAGCATTTCTCAATGGATTGCGAATTGTGGTAATTGATCGGACTTGCTTCGATCTGCCAGACAGCGATGAAAATGCGAGAGTTTTTGGTCGTCCGAGCAGCCGTCCTGGCACACAAGCCGCATTTCCCAAACTGCGATTAGTCATTTTGGTAGAAGCAGGAACACATTTAATCTTTGATGCATTGATGTGTCCATATCGAATAGGAGAACGAGTGCGGGCATTAAGATTATTACGCTCCGTGAGTTCAGGGATGTTGTTGATGTGGGACAGAGGGTTACATTCTTATGCAATGGTGCAAGCAACTGTCACAACTGGTAGCGATTATTTAGGAAGAATTCCCGCAAATGTCAAGTTTTTGTGCGAAGAACCACTGGCGGATGGTTCTTATCTGAGTTGGATTTATCCACCTGCTAAATTCCGCTCAAAAGCTTGCCAGCCCATACAAGTCCGAGTGATTGAATACACAATTGGTAATACCGACAACCCAGAGGAACAACTAAGATATCGCTTAATTACCAGCTTATTGGAATTGGAGAAATTTCCGGCTCAACTACTGGCGATTGAATATCATCAACGCTGGGAAGTAGAAAATACTATTGATGAACTCAAAGTACATTTATCAGGACGAAAAACTCATATTCGCTCTCAAAAACCGCGTGAAGTTGTGCAGGAAGTTTACGGGTGGTTGTTAGGACACTGGGCTGTGCGGTTATTGATGTTTCAAGCTGCAAAGAGCGCGGGTATCACTCCTTTGCGTCTGAGTTTCACTGGGACATTGCGAGTTATTCGTCGTGCTATCCCGAAATTTCAACGCTTGCAATCACAAGAACTCCCCTTTTTTTAAGTTGGTTAACTGTAGAGATTTTAGACACTCTGTTACCTGAACGAGTTTCTCGTACCAATCCCAGAGTTGTAAAAAAACCTGTATCCAAGTTTCGCTCAAAAAAGCCAAGACATCGAGCCACCCCCTCCCGAACCAATCCTCCTATTTTCTTTATCCTCAGCACAGCGTAGCCTTAAATGAATCGTATTGCAGCATAGACAACCAAAAAGCTAAATTCAACCAAAATCCAACATTTTGACTTTTAACTTTTTCTACTTGGGAGACAATAACTTGACTCAGCAAACTAGGGTGATCGCAGTTTTTGATATTGATGGTGTCGTGCGCGACGTGAGCGCTTCCTATCGGCGGGCGATCGCGGATACTGTAGAGTATTTTACGGTAGGTGCTTATCGTCCTACCCAGGCTGATATTGACCGCTTGAAGTCGGAAGGAATTTGGAATAACGATTGGGAAGCATCCCAGGAGTTAGTTTATCGCTACTTTGAGACCCGGGGAAAGGGGCAATCGCAGCTCGATCTAGACTATCCTACTCTAGTCGCCTATTTTCAATCTCTTTATCAAGGTACAGACCCGCAAAACTGGACGGGTTATATCTGCGATGAAACGCTGCTAGTGCAACCTACATATCTCGAACAATTGAGTGCGGCTGGTATTCCTTGGGGTTTTTTCAGTGGTGCGACTCGCGACGAAGCGAAATACGTCTTAGAACGTCTTGGTGTAGTATCTCCAGCCTTAATTGCCATGGAAGATGCACCAGGTAAACCCGATCCGACAGGATTGCTAGCTGTCGTGCATCAGTTAGAAGTCCAGCATCAGCTACCAGCAACAACCCCAGTTTTGTATGCAGGGGACACGGTAGCGGATATGTATACCGTCATCAAAGCCGCAGCACTTCAACCTCAACGTCAATGGATTGGAGTCGGTATCTTACCTCCTCACGTCCAAGCTACAAGCGATCGCTGCCACAATTATACGGAAACTCTCAAATCTGCGGGTGCGGCGATCGTTTTTGGCAATGTTGAAGAACTCACACCAGCACAAATTCAGCTACTAATATAGCAATTTGCTTATTTTTAATTGCAAGTTAACATAACACGTTAATATGACAAATTTATTCTGCACCAAGTCTGCACAAATGCTGCATAATTGTAGTTAACAAATATTGAGTTTCACGACTCAATTTCACTCAAAAAGCTGGAAAAGTTTTCAGATAAAATGATAATACATAATGCAATATAAATCAAATACAAGAATACTATTAAAAAGTATTGAGTATAAGTATACGCAAATCATCAAGTAAAAACTATCTTGCTACTTACATCTGCGTAAGCTCCTAATTCAGAAGAGTGTAAGTAACTTAAGGAAGGATGATATTAAAACGAGTTGAGCCAGAAACAACTGGACAAGTTCCTGGTGATTATTTTTACCAATCCTGTCGTAAAATTTCTCAAGACGGGAGAAAAATTTTAGGGTAGTTTAGATTAGTCAGGGTAGCTGAGATGAGATAGAGCAAGTTTGTCTGTTGTCTGTGGATAGAGGTAGCAAGCAGATTTGAAGTAGTAAAGCTAGCAAGAATTTATCGAACCTGGTGCAAGGAGTTTGCGTATGGCAATTATCGAAGGATTTACCTAACATTCATCTCTAATTGAGAAATTTTGCTGAAAATTACACTTAAAAATCCAAATACAGATACTAACGGCAAGAACCGATTTAAGTAGTCATACTTATTACTTTTGCCTAGTTCTAAATAGGCAGAAATTCAACAAAATGACGAAATAAGTATTATTTTCTAGATGGGTAACGTCATAGAATTAAGTCAAGTAGTATAAACCTAAAATTGTATAACCTTGACAAATTTTTGATGTTTGGCATTGGAAGGTAATGCGAATAGCTGCTTTTAACGTAACAGTAAAAGTAGAGATATTGGCTTGTAAATATAAGTGAAAAGTTAGGAGTAACTGAAATGGCAACTATCTATGGTACGACCAACTCTGAAACAATTAATGGTACTGATAGTAGCGACAAAATTTTTGGCTGGGCAAAAGATGGTAATGAAAATAGCCCATCTGGTAATGACACGTTATTTGGTAAAGGTGGTAACGACGAACTATATGGCGGTACTGGCAGAGACACCTTAGATGGCGGTGCAGGGATTGATACTTTAGTTGGTGGTAAAGGAGATGACACCTACATTGTAGATAGCACCACCGACATTATTAGAGAGTATGAGGGTGGTGGTGAAGATACGGTCAGATCTTCTGTTAGTTATACGCTAGGAGACTGGTTAAACACCTTACCTTGACAGGAAATGAATCGATTAACGGTACGGGTAACAGTCTCAACAATATTATGAAAGGGAATGCTGGCGACAATATTCTCAAGGGTGGGCTGGCAATGACACCATCACCGGAAGCGATGGCGATCGCCTTTTTGGTGAAGCTGGCAACGATACTCTGACTAATACTGCAAACTTTGAACCAGATCGGCGTACATATATGGATGGCGGCGATGGTAATGACGTTCTAGACGGTGATTTCGCTATAATGCACGGCGGTAATGGTAATGACACTATAAATGGTGGCACTTCCTCTGTCATTTATGGTGAGAATGGTAACGATAGACTAGATGGAAATGAAAGCGATATATATGGCGGTGTAGGTAATGACTCGCTCAGTGGTGATTTCAGCTATCTATATGGCGGTGAAGGTGATGATATCCTGCGTACCGATTTTAGTGCCTGGATGGAAGGCGGTAACGGTCGCGATACTCTGATTGGTAGTAGTGCTGATGATAGTAACGGACAAGATTACTTTGTCTTTAATAATCTTGCTGAAGGAGGCGATACCATTAGAAACTTTGTTGCTAGCGGAGACAGCGAGTCTCGCGATTTAATTGCGATCTCTGCCAGTGGTTTTGGCGGTGGGTTAATTGCTGGCACTGAGGATACACCTGGTGGATCTATCCTTGCAGTAGAGCAGTTTACAATTGGCACAGGGGCAACTGATGCTAGCGATCGCTTCATCTATAACAGCACGAATGGCGCATTGTTCTTCGATATTGATGGTACTGGTAGCACCGCCGCAGTGCTACTAGCAACACTCACGGGTGCGCCTGCAATTACCAATAGCAACATCGTGCTTGGTTAAACGCGAGTCAATCACGAATCTTGAGTTGGTGCAAACTTAGAAAATCTCACTTTTGCGCGCGCAGTCTTTGGATATCTTTGAAAAGTGCCGATCTAAATTCGTATCCCAGTAGTTGCTTCAGTTTAGGCGTTGCACGGTCTACAACCTCCTGTTGCAAGCCGTGCAACGGATCTTCTAGCGGACGCACGAACTTGGGTGCATAATTGCCAAGAATTGATACCCTGGGCTTTTGAGTTGAGTTAACAGAGGTATCGTGCCAGCAAAGACCGTGAGACAAAACCAGCGAACCAGCCTTTCCAGTTATTTTTTCAGCTGTTTTAGAAAAATGCTCGAAGTTAGGTAAGTTACCCAACTTCTGACTACCAGGGGCAAAAACTGGCGCACCGTTTTCCTCTGTAAAGTCTTCAACCATCCAAATTGCTTGTACTTCTAGCGCTGGATAAATAGGGAAAGGTGGCTGCATCGCCCAATAGGGATAATCTACATGGACACCCATGTTTGTTGCGCCGGGATGAAGGATATGAGCAGAAAAACCACCAAGTGTCATGTCTGCACCCACAATAGCTTCGACAATCTCAATTGCTATTGGGTGTTGTACCATTAACTCAAAGATTTCACCTTTGTAAACTAACCCATACACTCGTTCTCGCTGCCCTTCACTTAATATCTGCCCCCGTTCTCTCTCTTCTTCTGCTAACTTAAGGACGGTTGAACGAGCTAATTCTGCTTCTGCCGTACTCAAAAGATCGGGAATCACAACATAACCTTTACCGTTTATAATTTCGTCTACCAGACTTGCAATTGTCATGTCAAATTTCTCCCGATCGCATTGTAATTTGGTTAAATGGGAAGTTCTATGCTTTAACTAACATGAGCAAGAACGGGTTTCCCTGTAGATATAGCTTGTTCGACAATATCGGCAGCACGAGTCACGCCACCAGATCTTTGAATTGCCTGTTGCAATTTTATTGCATTTTGTTTGTAAGAATTTTCTGTCAAGACTTTTTGGACTGCTGCTCTTAAATTAGGCACGCTCAAGCGAGACAATGGTACAAATTCCCCTACCCCAGTCCAAGCTATACGCGCTGCTACTCCTGGTTGGTCGTTTGTAATTGGAATTGCTACTAGTGGTACGCCATTACTTAAAGATTCTAGAGTTGTATTTAACCCTGCATGAGTAATTGTTAAACTCGCTTTTTGCAACAAATCTAACTGAGGTGCATATTTAACAACTAAAGGATTTCCAGGTAAATTCAGTAAAGACTCTGGCTCGGCAGAATCCCCTAGAGAAATTACTAATTGAGCGTCCAATCCGTGACAAGCTTCTGCTATGTAGCGGAATACATACTGCAAGCGATTTTGTAAAGTTCCCATTGAAGCATAAATCAGCGGTTGTCCGGTTAACTTTTCAAATGGAAAATCAACAGGTTTTCTGCCACTCGAACTGTGATAAGGTCCGGTAAAGTGAAACCAAGGTGGTAGATTACTACGGGAATATTCTAACTGAGCAGGTTGCTGGCTAATAATTGCTAGTTTTGAGTATAGTTCGTCAGATTTAGAGTAAGGCGGTAACTGCCACTGCTGGCGGTACTCGCTTACTACTTGCCGAATCGGCTGTGTGACGCGGCTCATCACAACATAACCTGCACGATTGCGCAAACGCGCCCATCCTGTGGGATTATATCTCCAGGTGCTGAAACATGGGGGAATGCTGTCTTCGTAGTTCAGTACTAAAGCACTACACACGTTCACATAGGGAAGATCGAGAAATTGCGCTAAAGTCCCTCCTGGCGATGCGGTCACTTGGTCAATTATTAATGCTTCTACACCAGCTTTTTTAATGACTCCTGGGGCATCTCGTAGTAGCCAATTCGCCGATTGCTTTAGTACATTTCCAGTCTGACGCAGTGCTGTCAATCCTTTCAGTTTCCCTAAATCGGCAAATAATCGTGCCATCGTTCCCTGAGGACAATCAGACTCAGCGATCGCTAAAAAATTCAACCCAGCCGACAATACTTTAGGTTGACCGTCAAGTATTCCAATCCAACTTACCTCATGACCCCGCGATTGCAGTTCGCAGCCCAAAGGTAACACTGTATTGAGATGTCCGGTTTCTGCGGGGCAGAGGATGCCAAAATGAGTCATAAGCTACTGCGTAGATTAAGTTATATAGCTTTGGCTGAGTTATTAAGCAATGCGATCGCATCACCAACAACTCCCCTTGTATTTAACTCCAACCCACAACAGTCTTATTACTTCAATTGTGACAATTTTTTAACAGCAGCCGATTCACTTAGGCTAATTCATGCCTCAAATAGCAAGAGACGCGAAATTTCGCGTCTCTGCAATGTTAATTTGTTTTGATTAGCAGCTATACAGTCGAGAAAATGCCACGAGCATTGTTCCCCCCTGCGATCTCGCACTAGCTTACTGTCCGTCTCCACCAGTAATTTTATTAATGGTATTAGCCGTACCTTCAACTGCATCAGCTACACCCTGGACTGCCTTAGATACAACACTACCCTCCTGCATCTGTTGAGCTTGAGGTGATTTCATCGTACCGTGAAGTTTTGGATCGGGTTGAGGAAGATTTGGTTCTGGTCCTATTGGCTGCGGATTTGCTACATACTCAAACTGACCTTTCCCGTCGATTGAAGCACCTTTCGCCCAACGACCTTGGGCGCTTTCTTCTCCCTCCGAGTGATTCCAGAACTGATAAGCGTTCTCTTTCTTCCCATATTCATACGCGATCTTGGGAACAACTGTTTCCTCAAATCCTTCGCTTTTCAGATCTTCAATTGCCGCTAACCACTGGTTTTGATGCATGGTGTCGCGGGCAATATTGAAACTGAGCATATCTCTTACACCTGGGTCGTCTGTCATTTCGTACAACCGTACAGCCTGTAAAAGACCCTGAGATTCGGCGTGAAGATTAGAGCGGAAGTCTGCCAACAAGTTGCCACTAGCAACAATAAAGCGTCCGTTCCAAGGAAAACCTACACTATCCGCTGGCATTGCCCCCCCACCCGAAACAGTGGCGTGTTGAGGATTCATTGCTGCTGCCATAATCACGTCTCGCGGGCGAACTCCACCCATAACCGCGCCAACGACTGGATCTTTTGCCCCATCTTCTTGCATATTGACTGGTGCTTTATCCAACAAATGAGCAACCATCGTTGCTAGCATTTCAACGTGACCGATTTCCTCAGTTCCAATGTCCAACAGCATATCGCGGTACTTAGCGGGTCCTCGGCAGTTCCAGCCTTGGAATAGGTACTGCATCATCACGGTCATTTCACCAAAAGAACCGCCAATTAGTTCTTGAAGCTTTTTTGCATAGGCAGCATCGGGTTTTGTTGGTGGAGTGAAGTATTGTAGCTGCTTCTTGTGATAAAACATGAAAATCTCCTGAAAAAATTTTACTGATCGACGCGATCGGTTGTAGTGCGATCTATATTTTGGCTGGCGAAATTTTGTTGTTAGAATTTTGTTGCATTACCCTATCTAGGTAACTACTGACTCACTTTTTTTTCCTCAACCTACAGACAGAATGACAAAATTCAACTGAAAGAGATAGGTATTATTATTTAGATGTGGCTGCTATATTCTTTTCTGAAAATTAGAAATTTTTAATCAAGCAAAATTTCCTTGCAGGGTGGCTGCTGTCCACTCTAAATTTAAATTTTACATATTAAGTAAGATTGCTATAATTTAAAGATGTTGTTAAATTTCATTTGCCCTTACAGCAATCTTTTGACCGAATAGAATTTACGGCAGCGAACTCAAGAAAATAAACTAAAACTACTGTAAGATACGCTCTATTAAATAATGCAGCCGCTACTATTTGATAGCGGCTGAAAGCTTTATTTCTCACTCACAGATCTTATTCATCTCTTCCGTGAACCTGTGACGGAGGACTAGTAGCTTCGACAGCAGTAAAAGGTTCCAAAATTTTATAAGTATGAGATGCACCTTTAGGTACAACCCAAGAATCTCCAGGTTCTAGTAATACCATTTGACCTTCAAGATGTAACTCTGCCTTACCGTTAATTACATAGCCAACGGTTTCATAGTCTCTTGTTGTGGGAGATTTAGCTTCTGCTGGTTGTTCGTTTTCCCACAAACGCATAGAAAGAGATTTACCGGAAGCTAAATACTTCTGTCCCTGCTTACCACGAGGGGAACTACTAGAATCTACCTTTTTAACACTGGTATCGCTCATATTTTCATCTCCCATAGAATTTGCGATTGCACTGCCTGCTTTTTTCCATCCCATCTCGATTTCTGCTTTAGCGCATCATCCTTAAGAGAGTGGTGCGTGGTGCGTGGTACGTAATGCGTGAGAAGGGGTCGCTGTTAACTGTTAACTGTCAACTGATATCGTGCGACCTGTCCGTGCTGCTTCGTAAATTGCTAACATCAATTTCACATCCTGTAAGCCTTCTTCACCAGGAGTTTTCGGTTGCTGATTCTGCATGACCGATTCAGAAAGATGATCCATCTCTAGAGCAAATTGATTTTGTTCCTGAATCTGGCGTTCTTCTTGTACCTTCTCCCGTTTTACAGTTAATTGATGCTGATAGTAATCTGTAGCAGGGTCGAGTTCGAGCGTACCATTACTCCCAAACACTTGAAAGCGTTTAGTACTGGAGTAGCCATAACTAGAAGTACAGTTGGCTAGCACGCCGCTGGGGAAACGCAAAATGAAGTTAACGTTCTCCTCCACTTCCTTGAAGCGAGGATCGTTGGGAGTGCTGTAGGTCATAGCACAGACTTCTGTAGGTTCTTCACCTGTAATGTAACGCGCCGCTTGTAAGCTGTAGATGCCAATATCAAATAGCGAACCACCACCAGCCAGTTTCTTATTCATCCGCCAGACATCTGCTGGGTCTTTGGGGTCGAGGTTGCGCCCGTGGTCGGCGACGATCGCCTTTAGTTGACCGAGTTGTTTTTTCTGCGCGATCGCGATCGCCTCTAAGTTGAAAGGTTCGTATTGGGCGCGGTAAGCTATCATCAATTTGCGGTTTGCTTGATTGCAAGCAGCAATCATTGCCTGACACTCTTCTACCGTATTTGCCATCGGCTTTTCACATAAAATATGCTTTCCTGCTTGTGCGCCACGGATAGTATATTCAGCGTGTAACCCGTTGGGTAGAACTATATAGATAATGTCTACTTCTGGATTATTCCGAATGGAATCGTAATTTTCGTAATTATAGATATTTTTAGGATTAACATTATATTGCCGCGTATAATTTTCAGCTTTAGCGCGATTGCCACTCACCAGCGCCACTAATTTTGACTGCTTGCACTGCGAAAATGAGGGAATAATTTGTTGCGTAGCAAATTTACCCAACCCGACAACAGCCCAACCGAGTTTCTTTTCGTCGGGTATTGGTGGTTCTTTAGCTGGTTTATAAGCAGGTTGGGCGATCGCAGGTGAATTTCGCGTTACCATCTCCGCCATTCCTACACCCAAAATTCCAATCCCAGAACCAATTATTTGCCTACGAGTGAGTAAATTTTTGACTGTATTCAACATATATTTTTGTCTTGAAATTGTTAGTAGAGACGTTACATGTAACGTCTCTACACATGTAACGTCTCTACAAGAATCGGTTATCGCAACAGCACTGGTTTCGCATTAATGCGGGTACGAAACAGACTGTAGGGTTTTTCTCGCAAATCTTTCTTCTGATGGAACTGGGGCTGACGGTGAAGTTGATTGGCAATGAAATAGAGATAGCCGTCATTGGCGACAGACAGCGTATCAGCCCATAAAACGCGAGGATCGTGAACTACAGTTTCATACATCCCATCAGGCGATCGCCGCAAAATTGCATTATGCTCGTAGTTGGTCAGATAAACTCGATTTTGAGCATCTGACTCTAAACCATCAGATGCACCGCCTTTATCGCCCACATCTTTTACAGTCGCTGCTACTTCTTTGTCACTGACTTTCTCATCGACTAAAGCATCGACGCTGACACTATATAGCCTTCTTCCAGCTAAAGTACAGTAAAACAACTGTTTCCCATCGGCACTAATTGCGATTCCATCCGCACCAATTGTAATCGGGCTGGGTGGCTTGTCTGGCGGGCGGTTCATCAACGGTTGTCCCTCCACTACTGGGAGAAAATTCGGTTCTGCTTTTGTAGAAGGATGGTCGTTCAGCCGCCGCCAACTTTTACCAGAATCTAAATCGACGACGATAATGGCATTAGCACCGTTACCGGAAGAATCGGTAATAAAAGCCATCCCTGCTTTACCGCGCCGTAAATCGAAGCGGATATCGTTCAAATAGGTAGTCGGTAGCGCTACATCTTGGGGAAACAAGATAGTCTTAAAAATTCGATTTTGTTTCAGATTTATCCCGATTAATTTCGGTCCCCCATAAGCAGTAGGTGCAAACTGAATGCTGCCAGTATCCAAGATCCACAAACGGTCTAAAGGATCGACAACTACACTTTGGACAGAAACGAGTGACTTCGATTGGTCTTTTTGAGGGCGATTGAATTTGGCGTTGGGATAAGCTACGGCTTTACCCCTAACTATCTCCGCTACCGTATAATCTACTTTGTCTCCCCAGCGAGGGAAGTTAACAAAAATTCTCCCCCTTTGAGACACTGTTACTCCGGTCGGCATAGCACCGTTAAACGAGGCTACCGATTCAATCCTGCCCACAGTCTTTTCCTGCGGTAAGGCATAACCCGGAGGAACAAAAGCAAGAAACAATAAACACGATAAAAGCAGACAGAAGAATTTTTGTCGCAAGCTGTGCCCAAACATAGTTTTTTCTTTGGTAGTTACTGGTTGGTAATTGGCAAGTCGCAACTACCAATTACCCATTACCAATTACCTATTACCAATTTCAAGGCTTCAACACAACTTTGATACAATTATCTTTTTTATGCTTGAAGATATCGTAGCCGTGGGGTGCTTGTTCTAAGGGAAGAGTATGAGTGATGATGAACGTCGGATCGATATCGCCGTTTTGAATGTGTTCTAGTAGTGGTTTTAAGTACCGATGGACGTGGGTTTGTCCCATTTTGAATGTCAATGCTTTGTTCATTGCCGCACCCATTGGGATTTTATCGAGGAAACCACCATACGCCCCTGCGATCGAGACATGACCTGCTTTCCCGCAAGCAACGATCGCATTACGTAAGGCTGTAGGTCGATCTGTTTCCAACCGCACGACTTGTTTTGCTTTATCGAACAAGTTCATAAAATCAGTACCGTGCGCCTCTAATCCTACGGCATCGATTACCGCATCGGGACCGCGCCCGCCAGTCATTTCTTTTAACGCTTCCCCGACATCCACTTCTTCGTAATTAAGTACGTCGGCTTTGCCCTGTTCCTTAGCCATTTGCAAGCGTTCGGGGATGCGATCGATCGCAATGACTTTTTCCGCCCCCAGCATATACGCACTCTTAATCGCGAACTGTCCTACCGGACCGCAACCCCAGACAGCAACAATATTACCAGGCTTAATATGACAATTCTCTGCTGCCATGTAGCCAGTGGGAAAGATATCGGTTAAGAATAATACTTGCTCGTCTGTCAGCCCATCGGGAATTTTGAACAATCCGACATCAGCAAACGGGACTCGCGCATACTCCGCTTGTCCACCAGCATAACCCCCGAAGATATGAGAGTAGCCAAATAGACCAGCTGGTGAATGTCCCATCAGCTTCTCTGCCATCCAACCGTTGGGATTAGAGTTATCGCACAACGACCACAGATCGCGATTGCAGAAAAAGCAGTTACCGCAAGAAATTGTAAACGGAACGACAACGCGATCGCCTACTTTTACATTCTTAACCGCACTCCCAACCTCAACCACTTCTCCCATAAATTCGTGACCGAGGATATCCCCTTTCTCCATAGTGGGGATAAAGCCATTATAAAGGTGCAAATCCGAACCGCAGATTGCTGTTGACGTAATTTTGACAATTGCATCGCGGGGATTTGCAATTTTAGGATCGGGGACTGTATCTACCTTGACATTCTTTTCCCCGTGCCAGCAAACTGCTTTCATAATTAGTAAGTATTGAGTAGATTTTTATTTGTCATCAGTCATCAGTCATTCGTCATTCGTTATTTGTCGTTGGTGAAAGCTTTCTGACTTCTGATTTTCCAACTTCAGAAGTCATTTATCTGGCGAACTTTGTGACTTTTAACTAACCTAATTGCTAAGGATTACGCTCTTTTCCAGTTACAGGTTTAACTGTTTTTTCTAAGTTTTTTTGAGCAGAATTCAAAACTTCTTTCGTACCAGGATCGAGTGGCTCATCTAAATTGAGTTTTTCTCGAACATTTTCAGCAGTTTCTTTGAGGTTTTCCTTAGCCTTCTCAATCGGATTTCCTTGATTCAGTTCAGTTCCAGGCTGCTTTGCTTGATATGCCCTAGCTTCAGGTGTTACTGTTTCAGCTTTAGCAGATAAGTTACTGTTATATCCTTGCAGTACAAAGATAGTCAGTCCTACCAGAAAAACAACCGTTACGCGACGTAATAAAGAAATTAACTTGCTCATAAATCCTCTCTGTTTATTGTTGTATTACTTACATTCGCTTGACCGTAACTAGTTAACGAATGACAAATGACAAATGACTAATTATGGTTTCAGTACAACTTTGATACAGTTGTCTTTCTTTTGTTGGAAAATGTCGTAACCGTGGGCTGCTTGTTCCAGGGGTAATTGATGCGTGACCACGCGGGAGGGATCGAATTTCTCTTCTA
Source organism: Chroococcidiopsis sp. SAG 2025 (assembly GCF_032860985.1). Classification (GTDB taxonomy): domain Bacteria; phylum Cyanobacteriota; class Cyanobacteriia; order Cyanobacteriales; family Chroococcidiopsidaceae; genus Chroococcidiopsis. The sequence goes on along the minus strand of NZ_JAOCNC010000001.1, from coordinate 1,329,305 downwards.
GAATCATCTTGAGCAACAAATGCATATATTTTTGTCCGTGCATTTGTCCCATTCTGAAAGTTAAAGCTTTATTGAAAGCTGCACCAAAAGGCATTTTATCTACAAAGCCACCGTAGACACCCATAATTGAAAGAGTTCCACCTTTACGACAAGATAGAATCATTTGTCGCAAAACATGCGGACGGTCGGTTTCTAGCTTTAATTTCTGCTTAGTCTGGTCGTAAAAGTCTTCAAAGCCAACTCCGTGCGCTTCCAAGCCTACAGCATCAATACAAGCGTCGGGACCCATACCCCCCGTCATTTCTCTCAAAGCTTCGCCTGCATCTACTTCTTCGTAGTTAATGACTTCTGCTTTAGCGAAATTTTTTGCTAATTCCAAGCGTTCGGGGAAGCGATCGATCGCGATCACTTTTTCTGCACCCATCATGTAGGCGCTAATCATAGCAAATTGCCCGACTGCACCACAGCCCCACACTGCTACTGTATCTCCAGGCTGAATGTCGCATAACTCAGCCCCCATGTAACCTGTCGGGATCGCATCAGAGATAAACAGTAACTTTTCGTCTGGTATGTCTTGGGGAACTTTGACCACATCTACGTCGGCAAATGGGACGCGCACGTACTCTGCTTGCGCCCCAGCATATCCACCGAAAGCATGGGAGTATCCGTAAATCGCTGAGGTGATGTTGCCGAATAACTTCTCTTCAACCCAACCGTTAGGGTTAGAGTTATCGCACAGCGACCACATATCGTGCTGGCAATAATAGCAACCACCACAACCGATTGTAGAAGGAACGACGACGCGATCGCCTACTTTCAAGTTGTTGATACCTTTACCAACTTCGACCACTTCCCCCATAAATTCGTGACCGATAATATCACCTGGTTGCACGGTGGGAATGTAGCCGCCGTAAATGTGCAAGTCAGAACCACAAATTGCAGTAGAGGTGATCTTTAAAATGACATCGCGAGGATTGAGAATTTTCGGATCGGGTACGGTTTCCACCCGCACATCATTTGCGCCGTGCCAGCAAACTGCTTTCATACTTAACTTTTAGTTGTTGATTGTTGGTTGATGGTTAACTATCAACTATTAACCGCCTTTTGGTTGTCCCTCAGTAGTAGCAATTTCACCTGCTTCCATGAGCATTTTGAAGCGGCGCAGGTCGTCACCAATTTGTTGTTCCGGTTCCTCACCAAAGAGTTTGGCGATCGCCGATGCTACAACTCCGCCTGGTGGCGCGTATTCAATCACTACTTTTACTTCTGTACCGCGATTTCCTGGTGCTGGCTTAAATCTGACAAAACCAGAATTGTCTACATCTGCCCCTTCTACCGAAGTCCAGGAAATAAATTCGTTTTCGCGGTCTTCAATAATCTCTGCATCCCATTCAACGCTCGCACCTAGAGGTGCATTTGCTACCCAATGCGATCGCTTGTTGTCCTGCACCTGTACCGACTTAAGGTGTTTCATAAAAGTCGGCAACTTTTCAAAGTCATGCCAGTAACGATACAACTCATCAGCAGGCTGATTAATCGTTACCGTCTTTTCTACCTTAATTGCTTGGTTTAAACCCAATGCTTGTTGCATATCGCCCTTTTCCGTTGCTGCTTTATATGCCAGTCCACCACCTGCGATCGCCAACAAAGCACCCCGTAGCGATCGCTGTTGTAACCCCATCAGTACCATTGCGCCACCACCAATCAGTGATGCCCAGCGCCCGATTTCGTTACTATCTCCCTGTCCTTGCTGATTCTCTACTGTCGAAGCCACCTTCTCTGTCTCCCTTGTCTGAATAGCTCTCCCCCTTAAAAGTGGGAATTGCAGGGGGTTCTTACCCCCCCTTTTTTAGGGGGGTTGGGGGGTTTCCTACATAGTTACCGCCGCCCCAGTCGTCGGCTTCCCAGGCTGTGTCGTTCCTACACGCGAGCGATAGAGTTCTGCCATATGACGTTCGTACAACGCTCCATCTTGCTCGATCTGCTTAAATAAGGCTGTTGATACGGGATCTGTAAATTGAACAAACAGATTGTGCGCATCTACCACACCTGTTTGAATATCTCCCAAAGCCCGCCGCATCAAATCGCGATCGTCGCTACCTTGTAACGCAGTCTTCACTTTGGCATATTTGTCAGCCACATTTGCCGTAAGTGATGGTTTCTCGCCTAACGCTGACAGTCGTGCTTCTAACCGCTCGATGTGTTGCTGCTTATTAGCAACAATCTCTAGCAACAATGCTTTAAATTGAGGGTCAGATGCTTTCTCTATATACTGCCCAAACGCCTCTTGAGCGTACTTTTCACCAGCTAAAGCAGTATTTAAACCTTTGACAATTTCTCCTTTGGTAGAACCACCCCAAGCATCAGCTAGTTTCCACCATTCGGCGTTTCTATCTCCTACATCTGGTAAAGCAGCTTCTTTGCCACCGTAACCTAGACGGTTGAGGATAGCTGTGGTGAAGATTGCTAAGTCTCCAGGCTGACGGGAAGTGATTAAATTACCATCAATTACCAGTGGCTCATCAACATAATTTGCACCCGCATTGATCATGTCCTTGCGCACGGCAATAAATCCTGTAGCTTGCTTGCCTTTCAGCAAATCGCCTTCAATTAAAACTTGGGGACCGTGACAAACAGCAGCGACTAATTTCCCTTGCTGCATTGCTTCTTGGACAAAGCGCACGGTGTTGGGGTTGACACGCATTTTGTCAGGAGCCATCCCACCAGGAATAATCACGGCATCGAACTCTGATGCCATTGCTTCAGTTGTCGTGCCGTCAGCCGATTGCGAGACCTTACCTTGCTTACCTTTATATGTTTCGTTTGTCCGAGAACCGAGAACTACAGTTTCAATTCCCGCCATTTTCAAAGCTTCATAAGGAATTTTGAATTCTGCATCTTCCACACCATTCTCAATCAGAATGGCAACTCTTTTTTTACCAAAATTACCGTTAGCTTGTGTCATAAAATATCCCTCCTACTTTGTCAGTTTTATTGAGAGTCGAAAACAGCTATCGCTACGAAGCAGCAGACGCTCCTAGATTCGATCCGGTAGCAAATAAGTCGATATAATCCTCAGAAAAATTTGCTTTGAAATCGGTAAATTCTCCAGGTGTTACTGCATTCTGCAACACTGCAAAGACAGCGCGGACGTGGTTAGCTGCGACTGTTGGTTCTACTTGCTCTTTGTCACTGACGCGCTGTAAAAATTCTTCCATTGAGAAAGGCTGACCGTCTTCACCCTCTCTTCCATGCAAATATTCACCCAATTGCTGCGGTAATTGCGAAGCTAAATCTTTGGCTTCATTACCAACAATTCTTTCTCTGATAGTTTCTAAAGTTGCTTGTGTCGCCCGTTGTGCATCTTCACGGGAATCCATCTGTGCCACTGTCTGAACGTGTTTGATGAACTCGTCGTACTTCACTCTGTATGTCCTCAAACTCAGTAAAACTTCTTTGCTCCAGTACCAAGCCTATGCAGCCGTACCCCAAATCCTCTTCCTCCAAAGGGTATGGATTACATTTATCCACAGGGATATAACTCTAGGAATAGGTGCAATCTGCCGTGAAGCGATATCTTGATGTCAGTTATCAGTTATCAGTGAGGAGTGACTATTGACTAGACCAAAACAAAGAGTCTAGCCACCAGTCACTAACCACTCACGACTCACTACTCACTAAGTTATGAGCGATCGCAAAAATAGAGAACAAGAACTACCGGAAGAAATTACCGAATCTTTTGGTACTGGCGTTCACGATGACCCAAGGACGAACGCTGGTAGAGAAGCAGGAGAATACACAAGTGCTAGCCCAGAACTCACGGGTGGAGACATAGATGCGGCTTGGGAAACAGCAGCAGACGAAGGAGATGAGGCTGTAGGTGGTACTGTCGCTACTCCCGACCAGGATATAACTGAAGAGATTGAAGCAGCCGTCGGTCTGGAAATGGACGATCGCAGTTTTTTACGCACTCAAGACATTTTAGAAGACCGAGACGATCGCCGTTGGGAATTAGATCCCAAGTCTTCTGACGACTATCAAGAACGCCGCGATTGAAGCGATCGCCTACTATACTCTACAACCAACCGAAAAAACTGATTTGAAATCACCCCCCCTTGTCAAGGGGGGGTTAAGGGGCGCGAGCTTAAAATCCGCCGCTGTAGCGTTCCTCTGCCCAAGGTTCGCCTCGACGGTGATAGCCGTTCCGTTCCCAGAATCCTAATTCTTCTCGTTCTAAAAACTCTAGACCATTGATCCACTTGGCGCTTTTCCAAGCATAAAGGTGAGGTACGACTAACCGCATTGGTCCACCGTGTTCGGCAGGAAGAGGTTCGTCGAATACAGTATGGGCAAAAAAGTTTTCTTCCCGCAGAAAGTCTTCTAAAGGGATATTTGTCGTGTAGCCGCCATAGCAATGTTCCATGACATAAGCAGCTTTAGGATCTACTTCAATCAGTTGCATGAAGTCTGTTACTTTCACGCCAGTCCATTTGACATCCAATTTAGACCAGCGAGTGACGCAATGAAAATCCGCAGTAAAATCATGCTGCGATAGCGCCATAAAATCTTGCCAAGTCAGAGTCTTTGGTTGTGCCAGACCCCAAACCTTAAATTGCCATTGTTCTTGATCAACCCGAGGAGTATCACCATAGGTTAGTACGGGAAACCCCTTGGTTAAGTATTGACCAGGAGGGACGCGATCGCTTTGTTCTGCTCCTGGTTTCTGAAAAAATTTTCCTACCATGCGGTGTAGACGTATAGGTTATTGTTGCGTTAGAAGGTTAAAAAACCTTTACTTAGATCTTTAGCGCAACTCACCGATCTCTTACAACACTTCTAGGCAGATCCACGAGCGATAGATGCCTAAGCGCACCACAACCTATGATTCCGTATCTTCTTCCTCTTCTTCAGGATTAGGATAGACAAACTTAGAGCGTCCGCTGAGAATCGACTTACCTAAAGACAGGGCTTTTTGTGCTTCTAGCGCAGCTTTTCCTCTCCAAGTGGCTCGGCGCTTATCTCTTTTAGACTTAGACGTTTTCTTCTTTGGAACAGCCATGACGACACAGACTTAATTTTTCACAACCTTTCCATTGTAAGCCAAATATTTATTGAGTGGTAATGGATAATTGGTAGTGGGTAAAAGGCGCTCTTGCGCTCTTGCGCTCTTGTGAGAGACTTGTAACTTGTAATTGCTCCCTCTGCCCCTCTTCCCCTCTGCTCCCTGCTCCCTGATAACTGACCTCAAGGCTGTGTTGTCGGCGTAGTGCTTCCAGAAGGCAAAGTCGTGGGAGTAGAACTCGTTCCTGGTAGGGGTGAGGTTGATGGAGTCAGGGGTTGACTGGGTGTGAGTCCCGAGGGAATAGCAGGCGCTGCTGGAGTTAAACCCGTGTCAGAAGATGAAGCAGGAGTTGTTGACGGACTGGTTGATGTATCTGGTGATGAAGCAGGAAATGTGGTTGGTTGGTTTGTCGGCGTGTCTGATGATGAATTGGGGGTTGTAGAATTGGGGGGTGTGACTGGTAACGATTGAGGGACTAAGCCCGTACCTGGTTGTGTTTGACCGTCAGGTGTATTGGTTGAGTTTGTCGTACCTGGCTGAGTAAAGGGAGTGGTGTTAGCAGGCTGTTCCGATGTAGGTGGAATCAAGCGTCCTGGTTGGGAAAACGTTCCTTGTCCACTACCTCTTGTGTTGTTAGAATTCGAGTTAGTTGGCGTTCTTGATGAGGAGGGAGTCGGATTCGGAAACGATCTTCGAGGAGCGCTATTGGCATCGTTTGTTGCTACGTCATTATCGTCAAATCGAAGTAGCGATCGCGCTTGGTCAAAATATTTAATTCCTTGCCGGGGATCGGGGTCAATTCCTTCAGTGCGATTTGCTGTCAGCGAGAGTATGGGTGCAATTTGCCCGCGATCGCGGATAACTACCGTAACGGTAATATCTGTAGCTTGTCGATTGGTTGCTAAATTCTGTGTTGCTGCTGTTCTAGCTGCTGTTATAGCCCGACTGCGTAATGCTTCGTAGGTTTCGTCGGGGCGACGGTCGAGTGTCACGTCAGCATTGACTGTTTGGGTGCGGGCAATTTGTGGGACTTGATGCTCTACTACCAGCCAGAAACTGCTTGCTAGCCCCAGGGAACTGAATGAAACAACAGCAATTTTAGTCGCTTTGGCTGCTAGATCTACCCATTGGTGAAAGAAGTATCTCCCCATAGTCGCTTAACACTTATAATTTGGTAATTATATTGAGCGCCGATAGCCGCGATCTCCTTCTTTGTAGGTTGTTGCAGCTCAGCCTCAGTATAACTCCATGTCAAGCGATCGTCACATCAGTCGTGGTGCGTGAATTTTATGGCGACTGGCGAAAGAGCGACTTGTGACTTGATAGTTGCTCCCTGCTCACTTTCTTTACTGATAACTGTTAACAGTTATCAGTTAACAGTAAGGGGTTACGTCTTCGCCACATTCGTCGGCTAGGTAGCACAGGGCACGGAAACGCAAGCCTACGACTTCTTCGTATAGCGGGTTGAGCTTGCACATTGGTGGAATGTGGAACAGCTTGCGACCGAATAGAACGACATCCCGTTCAAACGGACACTGGGAAGGAATAAGTTGACATAAGCGATGTGCTAACTGAGGATTGCGGACTTCAACGCTATCCAGCCAGCGGCGCAGAGGTAACAACAAGTCTAATTTGCGCTGTTTGGGTTGCTGTAACGGACTAGCTGCAATAATGGGTATTTCTGGAGACTGTTGAGTTTGGTCGATCCAGATCCAACTGGCTAGGGCAATGTCTTGGGATGTATATGGGGAAGCATTCATGATTCACTCCTCGTACTGTATGAAGCAACTTGAGCTTGCTATAGAACACATACAATGTCTCAACGATCTTTACCGGAATAATGTTTCCTAAATCAATTAAAAATTTTTGAAGGATTTTCTCTCAATTCAGGAACCTATTTATTACTACCCCACGTTAACTAACGATTTGGCAGAACTGGTAGGTTACTAGAGAGATTTTTCTGAAATTTGACCTATATAAAACTTTAGTGAAGTTTAGCGAATTTGACTGGAAGTGCATGTAGAACAAACATTCAAGCGATGCACGAATCACATCTACATCAATTTCGTATTCAAAAATACAAATTTATTCTTTGTAGTTTCAAACACAATTTTTGTTCTACCTCTCTAATAGGAATCGCTTTGATTCTGCCTAAAATTCCTGCGTGATGTATGAGCAACAATACGGAAATTTTTAAAATAATAAAGAAATAGTTAAAAGCAGCTTCCGTATATTTACCGATGTTTGACGATTTGTCAAGCTAATTTCGTTAGATTTTCTTTATAATTGATGGTTGTTGGTCGTTAAGGCACTCTATAGAGACGTGACATGTCAGATCTCTACGCCGAGCGCTGACGGCATAAAATCCCCCCAGAACTGCCTTTTAAAGGAGAATTTGGAGGGATTTTACGTATTGAGCCATTTAGATAGAAACTCTATCTGTCACTGACAATCGGTTACTGGTTGCTGGTCGCTGTTCATGAGGCGACTGGTGCAGCAGTAGTGCGTCGCCGTCTTCTACCGTCAGCTGCCTTGACAGGTTCTTCGGGAATAGGCATGAGTAGGGTGACAGTGGGCTGACATTGTAACTCGCGTCGAATTGCCCGTTGTAAATCTTTTTCTAGCTGTACCTGCAATCCCGCCCAATCAATATCAACTTCTTGTCCGTCAAAGGATCGAGCAAAATCCGTCCAGCGATCGCTTAATATTTGCTCGATCTGTTCTTGTACCCACTTTTGCAACAAATCGCGGTTGATCGTGGTGACTACGCCCCGCAGGTGAATGTCTGGCTTGGTCATTAACTTCCCATTCCAATCGATCGCGACGGCAATAGTAACAATGCCATCTGCTGCCATTTGCTGGCGTTCTTGCAAGACTTTACCGCTGACAATACCAGAACCAGAGGTATCTACCAGTTCGATCCCCGCTGGCACTTTCCCGACTACCTTAATTTCCTCTGTTGATAGTCCTACTACGTCACCATTTTGGATGATGACCATATTCTCAGCCGGAATTCCCATGCTTTGTGCTGTTTGAGAGTGCTTCACTAGCATCCGATGTTCGCCATGCACGGGTAAGAAAAACTTGGGACGAGTTAAGGCAATCATTAATTTTTGGTCTTCTTGGCAACCATGTCCAGAAACGTGAATGCCCTGTTCCCGACCGTAGACAACTTTAGCACCCTGCATCATCAAGCGATCGATCGTGTTGACTACGGCGATCGTATTACCTGGGATCGGGTTCGCTGAAAATACAACCGTATCTCCCTCGCGGATTTTGAGATGGGGATGTGCGCCGCGAGAAATTCTTGTCATGGCTGACATCGGTTCGCCTTGAGAACCAGTAGTTAGAATCAAAACATTTTCATCGGGAAGTTGGCGAATGGCGTGTAGCGGCTGCAACAGGTTATCTGGACATTTGATGTAGCCTAGATTTCGAGCGTGAGCAATGACGTTTAACATCGATCGCCCGACGACTGAGACGACACGATTGTGTTTTTGCGCTAATTCCAGAATCATGTTGATCCGGTGTACGGAGGAAGCAAAGGTGGTGACGAGGACTCTGCCCCTAGCTTGCATAAAAATACGGTCTAAGTTGGGATAGACCGATCGTTCTGAAGGGGTATGCCCTGGGACTTCGGAATTAGTAGAATCACTGATTAGGCACAATACGCCTTTTTCTCCATGTTCCGCCAGCCGTTGGATGTCGTAATGTTCGCCATCAACTGGAGTATGGTCGAATTTAAAATCCCCCGTGTGGATAATTACGCCGAGGGGGGTGTGAATGGCGACGGTGAAGCTATCAGCGATTGAGTGGGTGTTGCGGATAAATTCAACAATAAAAGAGGAACCAATACGGACGAGTTCGCGGGGACGTACCGATCTTAACTCCGTGCGATCGCGGACTCCTGCTTCTTCTAGTTTCCCCTCTAGCATTGCCATTGCCAAGCGGGGACCGTAAATTACCGGAATATCAAATTGCTTTAAATGAAAGGCAATGCCACCAATATGATCTTCATGACCGTGGGTGACGATCATGCCCTTAATCTTATGCCGATTTTCGCGTAAGTACGTAACATCTGGTAGAACGATGTTTACGCCATGCATTTCATCTGTAGGAAATGCCAACCCTGCATCGAGGAGAAAAATTTCATCGTTGTATTCAAAAACGCAAGTGTTTTTGCCAATTTCGTGTAAACCGCCAAGGGGAATAATTTTGACGGCGGCTGTCGTTCCGTTGTTACTCATTTGTATCCTTAATTTACAGTTGTTTTTTTAGATTCACGTTTGTTGTTTGAGTTAGATAAAACAAAGTCAGGTGGTTTTGCGATAGATAAGAGTTGTCATTAGGGGCAGTTATTTTCAATCCGAGCGATCGCGATAACGACTTGGAAGTATCTTGCACGAATTATTCAGTTGTCTGAAAGCTCTATACCTATATCAGGTTTAACTCTGCTAGTACTGGCTTGAGTTTCTGTGCTAATCCATTTTGGTCGTCTTCTAACGGTAGACGAGTTGAACCTACATCCCAGCCTTGAAGTCTGAGGGCTGCTTTTACGGGAATGGGATTTGTTGACAGAAACAGACTTTTGAATAGAGGGAGTAGTTGGAGGTGAATTTGAGTTGCCGTTTGAACTTGTCCTGCGGCAAAGGCTTGAATCATTTGTTGTAGCTGCTTGCCAACTAAATGACTTGCCACGCTAATGACACCATAACCACCGATCGCCAGTAAAGGTAATGTGAGGGAATCATCACCAGAGTAGATTTTAAATTCTGGCGGTGTCATGCGACTAATTTCACTAGCTTGGTCGAGGCTACCCGTCGCTTCTTTAATTCCGACAATGTTATCTATTGCTGACAACCAAGCCACTGTTTGCGGCAAGAGATTTTGACCCGTGCGACCGGGAATGTTATATAACACCATTGGCAGATCGGGACATGCTTGCGCGATCGCCTGGAAATGTTTAAACAACCCTGCTTGCGGGGGCTTATTGTAGTAGGGGACGACTTGTAAAGAACCATGTACTCCTATTTTAGCCGCTTTTTGGGTAGCCGCGATCGCTTCTTGAGTAGAATTAGAACCCGTTCCCGCAATGACTAGAGCCTTACCTGCAACAGCTTTAATTACGACTTGGAATAGCTGGTACTCTTCGTCCCAACTCAAAGTGGGAGACTCTCCAGTTGTGCCACAGACAACTAGGGCATCGCTTCCTTGTGCCACTAGATGCGCCGCTAGTTGCTCCGCAACTGCATAATTTACGCTCCCGTCTGCTTGAAATGGCGTGACCATTGCGGTCACGACTCTGCCAAAATCTACCACGCTTGACTCCTAATTTTTAGCTGTCGGCAGAGAATGCCGAAGCGCTCAGCTGTAATAACTGTAAAAATCTGCTTGCACTCAATCTGCCTACACTGCTGCTACTTCGGAGGGTTGAAGTAGGTTTTTGGCTACTAATAATTCTGCAATTTGCACGGCATTCAAAGCTGCACCTTTACGGATTTGGTCGCCACACAGCCATAGTTCTAAGCCCCGGGGATGAGAAATATCCTGGCGAATGCGACCTACAAGGACTTCATCGCGACCGGAGGCATCGATGGGCATGGGGAAATAGTTAGCAGCGAAGTCTTCGACTACACGCACGCCAGGAGCTTGTGACAAAATTTCCTTTGCTTCGGCGACGCTTAAAGACTGCTCAAATTCTAGATTAATTGCTTCCGAATGCGCTCTGAGTACGGGAACCCGCACGCAGGTTGCTGTAATTTGCAACTGGGGTTCGGCAAAAATCTTGCGAGTTTCGTTCACCATTTTCATTTCTTCCTCACAGTACCCTCGATCGTTTAACGGGGTGTTGTGGGGGAAGAGATTAAACGCCAGAGGGTAGGGAAAGATCTCTGTTATTGGGGTGTTGCCTGCTAAAATCGCTTGAGCTTGAGCTTTGACTTCTTCCATTGCCCTAGCACCAGCACCACTGGCGGATTGATAGGTCGCGGCAACAATCCGTTTTACCGGGCTGACTTGATGGAGGGGATAAACGGCAACGTTCATCAAAATGGTGGTGCAGTTAGGATTGGCAATAATCCCTTTGTGGGTAGCTGCTGCTTGGGGATTCACTTCTGGGACGACGAGGGGAACGTCTGGGTGCATCCGAAAGGCGCTGGAATTGTCGATAAAAACAGCTCCTGCTGCTACGGCTTTGGTAGCATATGCCTTAGAGGTAGAACCACCAGCCGAAGCTAGGACAATATCTATGTTATCGAAGGAGCGATCGCTCGCTGGCTCTACCGGGATATTTTCTCCCGCAAATGTCATGGTTGTACCAGCGCTACGAGGCGATGCGAGTAGCCGCATTTGGGCGACAGGAAAGTGGCGTTCTTCTAGTAAACTTAGTAATTCCGTCCCAACAGCTCCCGTTGCCCCCAAGATGGCAACTGAATAGGATTTGCTCAAAATTTCTGCCTCCTAATATTGCAATAAACTGAAACGAGTTTTCTTAAAAGTTTGAGGTTATACTTTAAAGTTTTAAAAAATTCAAATTAGCCTTGGCGATCGCGACCCATTAGCCTTCGGGATTCAATGATGATGAACTTAATAATTGTGTTGTTAGAACGAAAAAGATAAAAAGTCTATCTATAGATTTAAGGATTCACTATTCTGCCTCTTGCCTGCCGTTTTCTATCTCCCTACTTAAGTAATTTTAACAATTCAGTTAACCTTCGGCTTTCGCCGATCGCTGGCGGCTTGGGGCGGATAGCCGCAAAAAGTTCCAATGATTTTAACAATTATCATCACATATAAGCTGGCATCTTATCAGAAAATTGAGGAGAATGCATTCAGTTCATAACAGGTGTTCCAGCAGTATAGTCTATAGATGACTAGTTACGTCTAGCAACTATACCTCAGAGCAGTTATTTGTCCGAGCAAGTCGAGAGCCAAGCAAACAGAAAAGCTAAAACGCTTTAGAAGTCGTCCTCACTCAAGGCAAGCAATGTCGGTCACAGCCGCTAAATGCCTCGTTATTCCTACAATACCTGCAAGCAATGTGAATTATGTATTTACTCGTATAGCCTATCTACTGACCCAATGGCAGAAATCAGCTTACATCAGCTTTATGCCATTAGGCGATCGGGGTAGAACTAGTGCTAGTGTGGTACTTCAGCAGGTAAAAAACAATCAGTTACATATCCTCTATTAAAATGAAAGTCACCCAGGAAAAGCTTCCCGCCAGTCAAATTGGTCTGGAAATAGAAATTCCCGCCGACAAGTCTCAGCAGAGTTACGAGCAGGTAATTCAAAACTTCACCCGCGCCGCCAACATTCCTGGGTTCCGTAAAGGTAAAGTGCCGCGCCAAATTTTATTGCAACGGCTAGGAACAACGCGGATCAAGGCAGCAGCATTAGAAGAGTTAATTCAAAGCGGGATTACGGAAGCCATTAAGCAAGCAGAAATAGAAGCGATCGGTCAACCTCAGTTGCGCTCCTCTTTTGAGGATTTGATTGGTGCGTTTGAGCCAGGAAAACCCCTGACTTTCTCTGCGGCGGTGGACGTACTGCCGGAAATTGAGTTGAAGCAGTACAGTGGCTTACAAGTTAAGGCAGAGGAAGTGAAATACGACCCAGAAAGGGTAGAAAAAGTTTTAGAAGAAAATCGTCAGGAAAGAGCTACCTTAATTCCAGTAGACGGGCGGGCGGCGCAAATGGGAGATGTAGTCATTATAGACTTCAAGGGCTATCTCGTACCGGAAGCAGAAGGTGAAGAACCACAGGAGATCGAAGGAGCCTCAGCCACGGATTTTGAAACAGAGCTATCACCAGGAAGATTTATTGAAGGCTTTGTAGATGGCATTGTCGGTATGAGTCCAGGGGAAACAAAGGAAATATCGGCGCAGTTTCCCGAAGGATATCCTCAGCAAGAAATAGCAGGCAAGCCAGCAAAGTTTACGGTAACCGTGAAAGAGTTAAAAGAGAAAGAGTTGCCGGAACTAAATGACGATTTTGCTCAAGAAATTAGTGAATTTGAAACCTTGGCAGAATTGCGCTCGACGCTAGAAACTCGTTTTCGCGAAGAAGCAGAAAAGAAAACTAAGACAAATAAGCAACAGGCATTGTTGGACGATCTGATCGAGCATCTAGAAGCCGATTTACCGGAGACGATGATCGAGCAAGAAGTCGATTCGTTGTTGACGCAAACGGCGATGCAGCTCCAAAGACAAGGAATTGATGTCAAGAAACTGTTTACTAAAGATACAGTGCCGCAGCTAAGACAGCGATCGCGTCCAGAAGCGATCGATCGATTGAAGCGATCGCTAGCTCTACAGGAAGTCGCGAAAAAAGAGTCAATAGAAGTCGATCCATCTGCCGTGGAAGCACGGGTCAAAGAGCTAATGGCTGAATACTCCGGTCAAGATATCGATCGAGACAGGCTCAAAGAAGTCGTCCAAGAAGAACTGCTAACAGACAAGATTTTTGTTTGGCTAGAAGAACATTCCGCGATCGAACTCGTACCAGAAGGCTCTTTACAGGACGATGAAGAGGATGAAATTGATGATGCGGAAATTCTAGAAGCATCGACCCAGCCAGAAGCGTCAGAAGCGACTATAACAGTAGAAGCAACTGAAGCTGATGAAGCTGAGTGATTGGGGAGTCGGGAAGCGGGTGGAGGCGGAGGTATCCTCCGCATCGGAGCCGCGTAGTCGGGAGTGGGATGTAAGCAAATTTTGACTTTTGACTTTTGATTTTTAACTTTTCCCTTACCCTTTACCCCTTACCCCTTACCCCTAATTCATGAGGCATAATAGTCAACAGATAGCAAAGCCACTGGTGAAAAGTGCGATCGCCTTCAGCGCCAGTTAAATGCACTGCATCTGGCTCTACTTCTGGAACAATTATCTATGCTTGTATCTCAGTCCTCATACTATCCACTCATTAGCAGCCACAAACATCTAGAGCTAAACTCTATGACGGGTCCTAGCAACATCGTGCCAATGGTAGTGGAGCAATCAGGCATGGGAGAACGTGCCTTTGATATTTACTCTAGATTGCTCAGAGAGCGGATTGTTTTTTTGGGTACTCCAGTCGATGATGCTGTTGCTGATTCGATCGTGGCTCAGTTGTTATTCTTAGAAGCTGAAGACCCAGAAAAAGATATCCATCTTTACATTAATTCTCCAGGCGGCTCGGTCACGGCTGGTATGGCGATTTATGACACAATGCAGCAGATTCGCTCTGATGTTGCTACTATTTGTTTTGGATTAGCAGCTAGTATGGGAGCGTTTCTGCTCGCAGCCGGAGCAGCCGGAAAACGGATGTCTCTCCCCAGCGCGCGAATCATGATCCATCAACCCCTCGGTGGCGCTCAAGGACAAGCAGTTGACATTGAGATCCAAGCCAAAGAGATCCTCTACCACAAGCGGCGATTAAATGAAATCCTCGCCTACCACACAGGTAAACCCTTGGAGAGAATCGAAGCCGATACGGAACGCGACTTTTTCATGTCGGCAGCAGAGGCAAAAGATTACGGGTTGATCGACCAAACGATCTCTAAGCAAAATCTCCCCAAAGCGGGCGAAGCAGTCACATCAGTGAAGTAAGAGGCTTCTTATGTCTAAGTACGACTCCCATTTAAAGTGTTCATTTTGCGGCAAATCGCAAGAGCAGGTACGGAAACTGATTGCCGGACCGGGAGTCTACATCTGCGATGAATGTGTAGATTTGTGCAATGAAATTCTGGATGAGGAGTTATTAGACTCAACTGCTGCTGCACCCCAACAGCCTCGTCCAGAACCACCACCAAAGCGGCGCAGTCGAACTGGGGGGATCTCGCTCAACCAAATTCCCAAACCCCGCGAGATTAAAGCACATCTCGACGAACACGTTATCGGTCAAGATGAGGCGAAAAAAGTTTTATCGGTAGCAGTTTACAACCACTACAAACGCCTGAGCTTAGTGCAGTCGAAAAATAATAGTGGCAAAGCTGGTGCAGAAGATATCGTAGAGCTACAAAAATCTAATATTTTGTTAATTGGTCCGACCGGTTGCGGCAAAACTCTACTGGCACAAACTTTAGCGCAAATTCTTGACGTACCGTTTGCAGTTGCCGATGCCACGACACTGACAGAAGCAGGGTACGTTGGCGAGGATGTAGAAAACATCTTACTCAGATTATTGCAAGTTGCCGATTTAGATGTAGAGGAAGCCCAAAGAGGCATTATTTACATCGACGAGATTGATAAAATTGCCCGCAAGAGTGAAAATCCCTCAATTACCAGGGACGTTTCGGGAGAGGGCGTACAACAAGCGCTGCTAAAAATGCTGGAAGGCACGGTGGCGAACGTTCCACCCCAAGGGGGGAGAAAACATCCTTACCAGGACTGCATCCAAATCGATACTAGCAACATTCTATTTATCTGCGGTGGAGCTTTTGTCGGTCTAGAAAAAGTGGTAGAGCAGAGAATTGGCAAAAAGTCAATAGGTTTCATTCAGCCAGGGGAAGGGTTATCGCGAGAAAAGCGGACGGCGGATATTCTCGTCCACTTAGAGCCGGACGATCTGGTAAAATTTGGTATGATTCCCGAGTTCATCGGGCGCGTGCCAATGGTAGCTGTAGTCGGACCATTGGATGAAGAAGCGTTAGTGGCAATTCTGACTCAGCCTAAGAGTGCGTTAGTCAAGCAGTATCAAAAATTGCTGAAGATGGATAACGTCCAACTAGAGTTCAAACCTGAAGCCCTGCGGGCGATCGCCCAAGAAGCTTATCGTCGCAAGACTGGGGCGCGGGCATTGCGAGGAATTGTAGAAGAACTCATGTTGGAGTTAATGTACGAGTTGCCATCGCGCAAAGACTTAACTCGTTGTGCGGTGACGCGGGAAATGGTAGAGAAACGCTCTACTGCCGAACTGCTGCTGCATCCGTCTTCATTGCCCAAACCGGAATCGGCTTGATGGTCGTTGGTCAATCGTCATTTGTCATTTGCCCCAAGCCACTAACAAATGATAAATGACAAATGACAAAGGACAAACAATAGATGGCTTATATTTCAGTCCGTGGCGTTGAGCATTACTACGAGTGGATTCGGACACCGGAAGCCAAACAAGATAAACCTGTAATGGTATTTCTGCATGGCTGGGCTGGTTCAGCTCGTTATTGGCGCAGTACGGCACAAGTACTGTCGGCACAGTTTGATTGCTTGTTGTATGATATGCGGGGATTTGGGCGATCGCGCGGGAAACCTGCCCTATCTGCCGCTAACGTTGATGTAGTTGAGGCAGAGTCACCCCAAGCACAAGCTGAGGCGATCGCTGAATTAAGTTACGAGCTAGAAGAGTACGCCGAAGATCTTGCAGGATTGCTAGATCGGCTGGAATTACATCGGGTATACCTTAACGCTCATTCGATGGGAGCGTCGGTAGCAACATTTTTTCTCAATCGCTATCCAGCACGGGTAGAAAAAGCGATTCTTACTTGTAGCGGCATCTTTGAGTATGACGAGAAGGCTTTTGCTGCCTTTCATAAATTTGGCGGTTATGTTGTCAAGTTCCGCCCCCAGTGGTTGAAGAAAATACCATTTGTCGATCGCATGTTTATGGCGCGGTTTCTCCATCGTTCGATTCCTGCTGCCGAACGCCAAGCGTTTCTAGAAGATTTTTTGGTAGCGGATTACGAAGCAGCTTTGGGAACGATTTTTACTTCCGTCAGCAAGACAGCAGCAGAAGTGATGCCACAGGAGTTTACCCGTCTGAAAGTGCCGACGTTATTAATTTCTGGGGAGTATGACAAGATTATTCCGGCGGCGATGGGCAAGCAGGCAGCCGCATTGAGCGATCGCGTTGAGTTTGTGACGATCCCCAATACGGCTCACTTTCCCATGCTGGAAGATCCTCAGAGTTACCTTCAGCGAGTGCAGGAGTTTTTGGCGCTTCCGGTATCTGGAGCAAAGGCAATTTGACTTTCTTTTGGCATAAACTGCATCATTCTCGTTTAGATTTAATTTAAGGTCACGCAAAGACGCGAAGACGCAAAGCGGCTTCTCGTAGAGTAGGCGCAAAGGGAATACAAGCTAATTTGTAGGAGGCGAGGAAAACGCTCCTTACTGGTTGAGCTTTACAGTTGAATTGGTTCGCCGTAAGTTTCGCTGAAACAAACGCGATCGCTTTTGAAGCGTCCACCGTATTGTTTGAAAGGTTCGGCAGCGTAGCCGAGGGCGACTAAACAGCAAACATCAACTTGGGGTGGAATATTAAAGGCTTCTTTGACTTGTGCTGTAGAAAAGCCTTCCATCGGGCAGCTATCAACGCCGAAGCTTTTAGCAACTAACATCAGATGGGCGACAGCTAGCATGGTGTGGCGGTTCGTCCAAGCTTCCATCGACTCGAAACTGGGATGATTTTCAAAGAAAGACGGAATTTGCGATCGCATATAGGTGGCAAAGTCTTCGTTCATCGCTCCCACTTCCGAACCTAATGCGATGACGGCTTCAATATTTTCCATTTCAGCGCTGGCGCGATCGCCACAACAAATTAATACGACTGGGGCTTCCCCTACCTGGCGCTGATTAAAGGCACAGGCTTTCAGTTTGTCGCGATTTTGTTGTTCGCGTACGACGATGAACCGCCAAGGCTGGAGATTAAAGCCGGAGGGAGCGCGTAATCCTATCTGAAAAATTGCTTCTAGAATTGCTTCGGGAATTGGATTGGAACGAAACGCTCTAGCCGCACGGCGCTGCTCGATCGCTTCTTTCAAACCAGTGGAAGGATGAATGTCTACAGTCATTTTGTTTACTAAATATTGAGTATTAATCTAATATTTTAAGTATAAATGATTTAAGTTTAAACAGTTATTGGCGATCGGGCATGGCAACTAACAACCATCAACCATTTCTTAATCAATCCCTAACTCGCGTTTGAGAGAATCAATTGAGTCAGTGGCAATATAATTTTCGCAACAAACGAGTTGGGGCGGGCGAATAATGTTTTCTCTCGCAGCTTGAACGGCGGCTCTAACAGCAGTATAACTGGCGCGATCGCTAATAATTAAGTGGGCGCTTTTGACAATGCCATTAAGCTTATAGCTATCTCCTGTTTGGGCTGTTCGTACTAGTAGTTCGCTTCCCCGCAGGCTATAAATAATTACTTCAGCAGCTCTTAACAAGCCAGAGCTGAGGCTGACGATTCCTACACAGTTACCCTTTGGTAATTTTTTCAAAGTTTGAATTTCTTGACTGTAATCGTAGACATCTACAGGAATGACGCGCACTCCTTTAGGTGAGGCGATCGCTTCTGCAACACCAATAAAATAGCGACTCGTCACCACCGTACCAGAAGGTGTTTGTTCTAGAATTGCTGCTAATTCCTCAATCGGAACTAGCTGAACGGAGACACCCAATGCTTTTTGCAATTCATCCACCATCAACTTACCCGCACCGATATCATCACTTGGAACCGTCACCAAGACTTGAGCGCTACTACGCAATCGCCAATCAATTTCAGCGATAAATACTTCCCGTGCTTCGTTGAGCGAACAGCCTAACTTGAGTAATTCCTCTAAACTGCGTCGGACAATCTTTTCTGCTGCGGGATACTTTTCGATCACGGGGGAAGACGAGCGGGGGCTGCTATTATGAGCTTGAGCGCGGACGTAGATGCCCGAACCTGCCAAACTTTCGACTAAACCATCTTCCTCCAGCTGACGATAAACTTTACTAATAGTGTTGCGATGCAAACCAGTCTGGATTGCTAAAGCTCTCGTGCTGGGTAAACGCTGTCCAGGTGGAAACTGTCTAGAGGCGATCGCATAAAGGATTTGATTGTAAAGTTGAGTAGAAGCAGGAATATCGCTATCTGGCTGAATGTGAAATTGAACCATTTTTTTAGGGAGTCGGGAGTCGGGAGTCGGGAGTCGGGGGAAGAGGGCTGAGGGAGCAAGTCAAAATTCAAAATTCACGCATTAATTCCGAATTCCGAATTTTGCCCACGTACCACGCACCACTCCTTGATAACTGAATCTATACCATCATGACAGATAAAGAAATTCAGACAAATCACGTCAAAATTTCGGCTGACGGTTTGGATATTGATGCATACCTAGCAGCACCAACAGTAGATGGGACGTATCCTGGGATTGTTGTGTTACAAGAAGTATTTGGAGTTAATTCCCACATCCGGGATATTACGGAAAGAATTGCTAAGCTAGGATATGTGGCGATCGCTCCCGCGTTATTTCAACGCCTCGCACCAGGTTTTGAGACTGGCTATACTCCAGAAGAATTGGAAGTGGGAAGAAAATATGCTTGGGAGCAAACCAAAGCGTCAGAACTGTTAAGCGATATCCAAGCCGCGATCGCCTACTTAAAAGCTTTACCTCAAGTCAAACCAAACGCAATTGGTTGCATCGGCTTTTGTTTTGGCGGTCACGTCGCTTATCTAGCTGCCACTTTACCAGATATTAAAGCGACTGCGGCTTTTTATGGGGCTGGCATTCCTACCCGTACTCCTGGTGGTGGTTCTCCTACCCTAACTCGTACATCCGAGATTTCCGGCACAATTTATGCTTTTTTTGGCTTGGAGGACGGGAGCATCCCTACCGACCATATAAACCAAATTGAAGCCGAACTTACTAAACATCGCATCTCTTATAAGATCTTTCGCTATCATGGAGCAGGTCACGGCTTCTTCTGCGATCGCCGCACAAGCTATAATCCAGAAGCTACAGCTGATGCCTGGGAGCAAGTGAAACAACTGTTTAATAATTTGTAATTCGTAATTCGTAATTCGTAATTGTTAATGGTTAATGGTTGATGGTTAATGGCAATTAACTATTAGTACAACTCCCAACTCCTGTACGGGCGGGTTTATTCGCAGAATTCTGGGTTATTTCACGGATATCCTGTAAAAACCCGCCCCTACGACTCTCGACTCCCTTTTTGTATTCCTATGAAATCTGATTCGACCCCATCTGTATCTAGCTCATCGTTCTCGATGGAGGATTTTGCTAAAGCACTGGAACAACATGATTATCAGTTCCAGAAAGGGCAAACAGTACGCGGTAAAGTTTTTCAATACGACAGCAACGGCGCTTATGTCGATATTGGTGGTAAATCCGCTGCTTTTCTCCCAGCAGATCAAGCTTCCCTACAACAAGTTACGGATTTATCTACCGTAATACCTTTGCAAGAGGAACTAGAGTTTCTGATTATCCGCGACCAAGATGCAGATGGACAGGTCACTTTATCGCGCCGTCAGTTAGAAATTCAGCACATTTGGGAGCGCATCGAGCAGATGCAAGAGAATCGCCAGACAGTGCAGGTACGAGTGACAGGAGCAAATAAGGGTGGCGTGACAGTAGACGTGCTGGGTTTGAGAGGTTTTATTCCGCGATCGCATTTAGTTGAAAAAGAAAACATGGAATCGCTCAAGGGTCAAACCCTGACAGCTAGTTTTCTGGAAGTCGATTACGACAATAAAAAACTCGTCCTTTCCAATCGCTTAGCGACTCGCGCCAGTAGCTTCAGCCAATTGGAGATCGGTCAACTCGCTACAGGTAAAATTTCCAGCATTCAGCCTTTTGGTGTGTTTGTCGATCTTAATGGAGTCAGCGGTCTACTCCACATCAAGCAAGTAAGCCAAAACTATACCGCTTCTCTACCCGCCCTGTTTAAAATTGGGCAGGAAATCAAAGCAGTAATTATCGATTTGGATGAAGGTAGAGGCAGAATTTCTCTTTCCACAAAAGTCTTAGAAAACTATCCAGGGGAAATCCAAGAGAAGATGGACGAAGTGATGACAAACGCTGAAGCGAGAGCCAATAAAGCCAGAAAGTTAGTCAGCGAAGAATGACATAAAGGTAGAGACGTTACATGTAACGTCTCTACCTTTACAAATTACGAATAAACTCCTGCCATCTGCCGCCCAATTAAAGCATCTCCAGATTGAACGTCAAACCAGTGCAGGTGTTGAGGTGGTAGGGTAAGAGCAATTTCTTCCTCTTCGTTCCAACGACGGTCTGTGGGTAGCAACGCCCGCACGATCTGCGTTGGGGCGCTGTGACTTTCGACCCGCGTATTGACCAAATAGTTCATTCCCAAGTTTTCCACAACGTTGACTCGCCCTCGGACAAAGCTAGTATCGCCAGGTCGAGCAATGCCGACGTTTTCAGGACGGATACCCAAAATAATTTCTGGTGGTATGGTGGGCAAGTCAGGTAGGGGAATTTGAAAATCTCCCAGCATTGCCGATCTACCTTTACAGGGTAAAGTAAGCAAATTCATTTGGGGACTGCCAACAAATCCTGCGACAAATCGATTTGCTGGATGATTGTAAATGCGATCGGGCGAGTCGAGTTGCTGTAAGTACCCATCATTGAGCAAAGCCACCTTAGTAGAAAGCGTCATTGCTTCAGTTTGGTCGTGGGTGACGTAGACTACAGGGGCTTTTTGGGCTGCAAATATGCGCTTGAGATCGGCGCGGACTCGTTCCCGCAATAACGCATCGAGGTTACTTAGGGGTTCGTCTAACAAGAATACCTGAGCTTGACGTACCAGCGCCCGACCGACAGCTACCCGTTGTCTTTGTCCGCCAGATAGCTGTCCTGGTTTGCGGTTCATTAACTCATCCAGTCCCAATAGTCTGCTAACTTCCGCTACCCGTTGTTCGATGTCGGCGCGAGAAACTTTTTTCAGCTTCAGTCCAGAAGCGAGGTTTTCGCTTACCGTCATGTGCGGGTAGAGAGCATAGCTTTGAAATACCATCGCCATATTGCGATCGCCTGGTCGTTTGGAGGTGATATCTTCCCCACCCAAAAAGATGCGTCCGCGAGTTGGGGCATCTAACCCTGCAATCATCCGCAATACTGTAGACTTACCACAGCCACTAGGACCGAGTAACGTCAAAAATTCTCCATCATCCACAGTCAAACTCACATCTTTAACTGGGACAACTTTAGGAGCATAAGTTTTATTTAAATTTCTGAGTTCGAGTTTAGCCATTTTTAAAAGTGAGTAGTGAATAGTTAGGAGTGGGGAGTGAGGGGTGAGGAGTGAGGAGTGAGGAGTGAGAGAATTTTGGATGCGCGGATTGCAGATTTTAGTTATCGCTCCCTTGTCCTCCTTGTCCCCTCATTTTTCCCTCGCTCCTCGCTCCTCGCTCCTCATCCCTTAACAGCTCCAGCAGTCAGACCTTGAACGATCTTGCGCTGGAAGAAGAGTACGAGGAGAATTAAAGGTAGAGTGCCTAAAATGGTTGCAGCAGCGATGGGTCCGTAAGGAATTTCAAATACCGAAGCTCCACTCAATTGAGCAGTTGCTACGGGTATGGTTTTCATTGATTCTCGCGAAATAAATGTTAGGGCAAAAATGAACTCATTCCAAGCAGCAATAAAAGTAAGAATTCCTGTCGTCACTAAAGCAGGAAGAGTCATGGGTAATAGAATCTTCCATAGTAATTGAAATGTGTTGTATCCATCCACTCGCGCTGAATCTTCCAAATCTTTAGGTAGTTGTTGGAAAAAACTTCGCATTACCAAAATGGTTAGAGGTAAATTAATCGCCGTGTATGGAATTATTAGCGCTAAAAAGTTGTTGGCTAAATTGGTGACTTGAACGATTTCCAAGAGTCCTAGAAATAGTAATACCGTGGGAAATAGGGTAACGATTAGGACGATCGCGAGAATAACTTCCTTACCCACTAATCGCAACCGTGCCAAAACATACGCTGCTGGTGCGCCAAAAGCTAGACACAGTAGGGTAGAGGTAATAGAAACAAAGGCACTATTTAAAATGTAAAGTCCAAATGGACGACGGGTAAATAGAGATGCGTAATGCTCGAAGGTGAAGCGAGTGGGAAAGTAAACTGTAGGAACGGCTGAGATGTCTTCGTTAACTTTTACGGAAGTTAATACCTGCCACAGCACGGGGGCGAGGAAGAATATGACAACTAAACCTACAGCAATTGGCAGCCAAATGGCTCGCCAATTTATCCCTGCTTTGGCTTGCGATCGCGATTGTGCAATTGCCATAATTAACGTACTCCTGCGGCATTAGCCCGCGCTCTGGTTAAGAGGAAGGATGCGATCGCTACAGCAATGACTAAAATCAAAAATGTCACAACAATCAACGCCGAACCGTAGCCGAAATCTAAATAACGCATCACTGTACTGTAGATATAAATTGAAACCGTTTCCGTTGCCCCACCAGGACCACCGCCAGTCATAACTTGAATTAAGTCGAAGATAGCGAAAGCTTGAGCAAAACGGAACAACAAAGAAACAATTATTTGCGGCATTAACAAGGGGACGGTAATCTTCCAAAAACTCTGCCACGGAGTCGCACCATCTAAAGAATGCGCTTCGTACAAGTCGCCAGGAATTGACTGCAACCCAGCCAGCAACAGCAATGCAATAAATGGTGTTGTCTTCCACACGTCAGCTAAAATGACCGCAATCATTGCCAGTGTCGGATTTCCTAACCAACTAATCCCTGTTTCAATGAATCCCAAGCGGCGTAATATATCGTTAACGACACCATACTGGTCGTTAAAAATCCACGCCCACGCAACCCCCATGACTGCTGTTGGCAAAGCCCAAGGAATTAAGGTAATTGTCCGCACAATTCCCCGTCCTTTAAAGGCTTGGTTAAGTACCAAAGCGACACCAATACCTAAAATTAATTCTGACAACACGGAAGCGGTTGTAAACACGGTGGTGTTCCACAAACTTTGCCAGAATCGCCCGTCGTTGAACATCCGCCCGTAATTACTCAAACCGGAGAACACCAGTTCTAATTCAGTTCCCAGGTTTTGCGTAAAGACGCTCAGCCAAAACGCTCGTAAAATTGGATAGGCATACACTACCAACATGACAATTAATGCTGGTAAGAGTAAGATCCATCCAGTTTTCTGTTCTCTTTTTTGTACGACATCGAGTTTCATATTGTGTTCGTCATTTGTCATTCGTCATACCCTTCGAGAAGGGCTTTGCTCTATGTCATTCGTTATTTGTCATTTGTAGTTATTACTTTTGACTTTTAACTTTTGACTTTTCTTAAGTTTGATTTCGACCTAATAAAGTGCGGGTTTCTTTAGCAGCCGCTTCCATTGCTTGTTCGGGACTCATACGGTTGGAAAGGGCAGCACTGAGGTAACGTTGCAAAATATCAGAAGCTTGCGCGTATTGGGGAATTGCCGGACGCAGAACTGCTTTTTGAGCAATTTGCAGCAACTCTGGAAAGTAGGGATATTTTGCCACAACGTCTGGGTCGGTAAATAATTCCTTCCGGCTGGGTACGTATCCCGCCCCTAAGATAAATCGCTTTTGCGCTTCCCGACTCATAAAGTATTGCAGGGCTTTCCAAGCCTCTTCTTTATGGGTCGAGTTACTCGAAATACCAAAACCCCAGCCTCCTAAACAAGCACCGCTTGTTTCTCCAGGGGCGTGAACCATTGGTTTAATAGCTACTCGATTTCTAAGTTGAGAACCTTTTTCATTTGCTAAAGGTAAGACATAGGGCCAGTTTCTTAAAAAGGCAACTTGACCGCTTTGAAATAGGCGGCGAGTGTCCTCTTCAATGTATGTTGTGACCCCTGGTGGAGAAATACCTTTTTCAATCGTACTGCGGAGAAACTGGACTGCTTGAATTGCCTCTGGTTTGTCTAGCCCAACTTCCTGTGTATCTGAATTTACCCAAAATCCGCCATAACCTTCAAGAACTTCAACGAACATTGCTGACAGTCCTTCATATTGCCGTCCTTGCCAGACATAACCCCAATCGACTTTATCTTGTTTTTGTAAAGTTTGAGATGCCTGAATTAAATCCTGAAAGGTTTCTGGCGGTTTTAATCCTGCTGCTTTGAGTAAATCTTCGCGGTAGTAGAGTATGCCAACATCTGCACGGATTGGGATGCGATATAATCCATCCCTGTATCTTCCTGCTTCTATATCTTGGACTGTAAATGCTTTTAATTCCTCTGGACTTACCCGATTTTGCAAGTCCATCAACCATCCAGCCGCCGCAAATTTTGGTGTCCAAATGATATCTAAAAGTACTAAGTCGTAAGGAGATTCACCTAAGAGAAAAGCTGAAGAGTAAAGGTCCTCAATTAAATTAGCCGCATTCGGTCCTTCAATGACATTGATGCGAATCCCTGGATTTTCTTTCTCAAAGTCTTGAAACATTCCTGCTCGTAGATCTTTGACATCGGGTGCAAGAATTAAGGTATTCAAGACAACTGGTTGCTGTGCCATCACTATCCATGCTGTCAGGATGATACTAAGGGACAGCACGAAGAGCAGCATCCATCGATACCACTTTTTCAGCTTTTGATGGAGAGTATGCAGTTTGTTTTTTGACTGACGATCCATTGTGATGTTAAGAGTTCAATCGATGTGAATTGAAATGTTATTGAATTGAAAATCGATCGTTTGGTTAACTAAAATTGCGATCGCCGATCGCATCCGCTTTTAGACTGAGTATATTCAAGCACTCAATCCAGTAGAAATTTTGCTATTGGTGTTGAAGTAAATCAACAACTATGTTGTACTAAACCAACATGAAACGATTTTACCAGTTTATTCCTGCTTAGATTGAGTCTGACTTCAATCCCGTTCTAAGTCGCAATTTTCTAGTTAAAATTACTTATGGTATTAGCAAATTATCCCGCAATTTATAAAATAATCTAATTGTAATTAAGACTACAACTCTCTCAAGATATAGGGAGGCGATCGCAATAAACTGTCTCAGGGCGTATGTTTCTTGCTCGAATAAAGTGATAGTCTTCCCGCTGATGAGAATTTACTTTTCACTTCAACCCTATTTAGAGTTAAATTCTGTAAAGTACATATAAATTTAGCTAATAAACATTCGTTAGGCGATCGCTTCTAGTAAAATTGCTTGCTTTAAAATATTAACTTTTATGTATATTTTTACTATCAAAACATTTTAAGAAATATGACTAAGTAAGTTTATATAGCATGTCTATTATTAAAAAATAGATTGTTTGAAGGCGATCGCTGCCAAAACTCAAATATTAATTTTTGTATGTATTAATTCTCTTAAATAAATTAAAAATTATTAAATTTGTCTTGACTAAAAATGCTTATTAATTTAGTTGCATTGCAGCTAAAATTGTCAAGCTAAGAATGAATCTCAAGATAGAAGTAAAACAACTCTGAATCTTCGAAAATAAGCAAAATTAGATTTTAAATTGGTAATTGGTAGTTGGTCAACTGATAGCTAGTCAAAAGTTACAAGTCAAAAGTCAAAATAAAATGGTCACTGGTCACTGATAACTAATTATGTCTCCTGGTGCATTAATTTTTGTGGCGATGCTAGGTGTCGCCCTCCTTTTATTTCTCGTCATTGGCGTGCGCTTGCAAGCATTTGTTGCCCTACTGTTGACGAGTCTGTTTGTTGCCATAGCAGCGGGTATACCGTTAGATAAAATAGCCGAAACGATCCAGCAGGGAATGGGCAGTACCCTCGGCTTTATCGCGATCGTGGTAGGCTTAGGGACGATGTTTGGTGAAATGCTGCGGGTATCTGGCGGCGCGGAAGTGCTAGCAGCTACGTTAGTGAAAAAATTCGGTCAAGATAAAGCTCAATGGGCTTTGAGTTTAACAGGTTTAATCGTAGCGATTCCCGTTTTTTTTGATGTCGGGCTAATTATTCTCATCCCCTTAGTGTACGGTTTAGCAAAACGCACGGGGAAGTCATTGTTATATTATGCCATTCCCCTGACGGCTGGATTGGCGATCGGTCATAGCTACATTCCCCCCACTCCTGGTCCTGTTGCAGTCGCCTCGTTAATTAATGCAGACTTAGGTTGGGTAATTTTATTTGGTGCGATCGCTGGGATTTTTGCTACGATTTTCGGTGGTGTATTTTTCGGTAAGTATATAGCAGGGAAAATTCACGCTACAGTTCCAGAATACATGGAAATTGAAGCACCAAAGCACGAACTCGGCAAGGAACCACCTCGCTTTGGTACGATAGTTTCTATCATTGCTATTCCCTTAATATTAATTCTGCTCAATACTGTTTCTACAGTCATTTTGCCAGAAGGAAACTTTTTGCGGAACTTCCTTACCTTTTTAGGACACCCATTTACAGCTTTAATGATTGCTGCCCTACTTTCCTTTTATGTTTTAGGAATTAAACGCGGATATTCCCTTGATGAAGTGCAACAAATTGCTACCAAATCGCTAGAACCAGTAGGATTAATTATTTTAGTCACGGGTGCTGGGGGTGTATTCGGTAGAGTTTTAGTCGCCAGTGGTGTTGGGGATGTTTTAGCTAGGGCAATGGCAGCCTCAAATTTACCAATAATTCTGCTAGCATTTCTAATTGCAACTGCCGTGCGAGTCTCCCAAGGTTCAGCTACAGTATCGATGGTAACAGCAGCAGGAATCATGGCTCCAGCAATTGAAGCGGGGAAATATTCGCCGCCTATGGTAGGCTTGATAACAATTGCGATCGCCTCTGGTGCAACCGTACTTTCCCACGTCAATGATTCGGGTTTTTGGTTGGTTAGCCGTTATTTAGGATTATCAGAAAAAGAAACTTTGCGGGCGTGGACGGTAATGGAAACAATCGTTGGTTGCGTGGGATTTTTAGTTGTGTTTATTATCAGTTTCTTCGTGTAGCAAGATTTGAAATTTGGATGTTTTCTGTTACTAATCGATTAATTAGAAGCTGAAAACTCAATATTCTCATAAAGATCTGCAATTTGAATTTGAAATTCAAAAACCCTAAAAGATAGCGTCACGTTAGGATCGTCATATTCTGAGAGCAACCATTGATTAGTAGCAGTTTTGACATAGTGTTCTACATGGATGCTGTACTGGTCGATTAGTAAATATTCTTGAAAAGTATTAATGGTACGATAAGCAACAAATTTTTCACCACGGTCGTAGTCTCGCGTCGATTTAGATAAGACTTCGGCAATAAAACATGGATTAACTAATGTATCTGTGCGTCCCTCTTTAAATTGGAGAGGCTTTTCGACTACCATGACATCAGGGTATGTATATAAGTTGCGATCGCCAATCCAAAGCCGTTGGTCGATATGAAATGTTTCGTATGGCTTACGTCTCATAGCGACGCTCAAAGCGATATAAAGATTTCCACTGATGCGGTTGTGTGCGGGTGTACCTCCTGCCATTGGGATAATTGCTCCATTACGGTATTCGTTGCGGGTTTCGGACGCAACTTCTAGTTCGAGATACTCTTCAGGTGTGTAGGTTCTTTGTTCGAGTGCTGGTGTCATGATGTAATTTCATCCCGCTCTAGAAAAAAATAGAATCTGCCAAGGATTAGCGATCGCGCACCTACAATAGTACTATCAGTCAGAAGATGTTACTTGTTTGATAAAAGTGACAACTCTTTCTACTTCTTGAAACCCTACTTTTGTATGAAAATCATAACTTGCCGTATTTTCCAATAAAGCATCTGAAGCAAGCTCCACACATCCGCATTCAATTGCCCATTGTTGAGCATATTGAATTAGTTGTGTACCTACACCTTGTTTTCGATATTCATCTTCTACATAAATCCCTTCTACATAAGCAACAGGACTCCGAGTCGCACCTGGAACATAGTCGTAGCGCAGCGAAAGATTCATAAATCCAATTGCTTTGTCATTATCATCTTTGACTAAAAATCCTGCTTCCCGAGGAGAGTGGAGAATATTTGTCAGACTTCTTTGCATTTCTTCAACTGATTCATCTGACCACAGTTTTAATGCTAAGTTTAGCCATTCATGAAAATCCTCCTGAGTAACTTTGACAATTTTCACGTTTGGCATTTTACCTCTTTAATTTTTCTGTTCCTGCTATTGTAATTGTCTCACAGCTATCAGATGCAATTCAGACAACGATCGCGACTCAGAAGCAACTGTTATTTAAGTTAAAGCAATCGCGCTTTCTCTCTAATAAAAACCTAAAATTGATTTTATAAATAATTTTTCTCTGTCCCCTTATCCCCTCAGTTCGCCCAGTTGGACGACTCTCTCTTTCCCCTACTCCCTGCTCCCTTCCCATCATGAACTACTTCCTCGGCGTAGACATCGGCACAACCAGCACCAAAGCGATCGCATTTTCTCATGATGGTACGATAAAAGGTAAGGGCAGTCAGGGATATGAAATTATCGTCCCGCATCCAACCTGGGCAGAACAAGATCCAGAAACGCTGTTTAATGCGGTCATTACCCGTGCGTCAAGCAATGGATACTGGTATATCTAAACAAGAAATCGCCGCAGTTGGTTTTAGTACGGCAACTCATAGTTTACTGCCAGTAGATGCTAACAATAAACCCTTATCAAATATCATTATTTGGGCGGATAATCGCAGTGTCGATCAAACAGAAAGATTGAACCAAGATAAGATTACTCATAACTTATATCTGCGAACGGGAAGTCCGATTCATCCCGTCTCTGTTGTTACTAAACTCATGTGGCTGCAGGAAAAAGAACCAGAAATTTTCCATAAAGCAGCAAAATTTATTTCAATCAAAGAGTATATTTTCTTCAGACTTTTTCAACGTTATGTAGTAGATTATTCTATTGCTTCCGCGACAGGGTTATTTAACTTACAATACCTAAATTGGGATGCAGAAGCTTTAACAATAGCAGGAATTCAAGCGGCACAATTAAGCGAATTAGTCCCTACCACCCACATCTTACGCGGGATGCAAACTGAGTATGCAGAAGCAATGGGACTCGATCCGCATACACCTGTCGTCATTGGTGCAAATGATGGTGTACTGGCGAATTTAGGCGTAGGTGCGATCGCCAGTAGCGAATTTGCCATTACCATCGGTACAAGTGGTGCAGTACGTACTGTAGCCCCCGCACCGATTACCGATCCGCAGATGCGAACTTTTTGTTATGCCCTCACCGAGAAACATTGGGTTATCGGGGGACCGACAAATAACGGTGGAATTGTTTTACGATGGTTGCGCGATCGCTTTTGTTACCCAGAAGTAGAAGCAGCGAAACGATTGGGTATCGATCCGTATGACGTGATGATTCAAGCAGCGATGGAAATACCCGCAGGCGCAGAAGGATTGATCTGTTTACCCTATTTATCGGGAGAACGCGCCCCCTACTGGAACCCTAAAGCGCGGGGTGTCTTCTTTGGTTTGAATTTCAACCACACGCGATCGCATACAATTAGGGCAGCAATGGAAGGAATTATCTTCGCCGTCTACAGCATCAACGTGGCAATTCAAGAAATTACTGGAACTACAGGAGAAATTCGCGCTTCTGGCGGTTTTGCCCGTTCTCAAGCATGGTTGCAAATGATGGCAGATGCATTTGGTATGGTGGTAGCGATGCCAGAGGTTTACGAAGCCAGTGGCTACGGGGCAGCAGTATTAGCAATGTACGCCATCGGTGCGATCGCCGATTTAGCTGACGTGCAACCGACAATTAAAATTCGCGATCGCATTTCGCCCAATCTCGACTTGACACGCACCTATCATCAGTTATTCTCGCGCTATCAACGTTTATATCGGCAGCTAGAGGCAGAGTTTTAACAGTTAATTGTCGTAGGGACGGGTTTAGCAAATGAATTCACAACCCCAGCAGTCAATCTTGAGTACAAAACCCGCCCGTACAATCAGGGACGGGTTTAGCAAATGAATTCACAACCCTAGCAGTCAATCTGGAGTCAAAACCCGCCCGTACAATCAGGGGCGGGTTTAGCAAATGAATTCACAACCCCAGCAGTCAATCTGGAGTCAAAACCTGCCCGTACAATCAGGGGCGGGTTTAGCAAATGAATTCACAACCCCAGCAGTCAATCTGGAGTCAAAACCTGCCCGTACAATCGTATGTCAACCATCAACCCATTACCAATTACCCATTACCAATCGAAAAGCAATCTACTTTTAGATAGATGTCTTAAGGAAGAGAATTGCTTCAAAGTAGCGAAAGGTAGAATGTAAAAGTATGTCAGTAAAATGCTCGGCAATTAAGTATATTATATAACTGGTAGTCAAAATTATTTCTACCTTTTGTCCTCTGCTTTCTGCCTTTCTCGATCGCCTGAAAAGTACTGCATCTATAGATAGGATCTATGACACAGCACCGCACAGTTCTAATTGTTGATTGTTGTGCGCCAGATCGAGAAATTTATCGAGAGTATCTCCTAGAAGACCAAGAGGTTAAGTATAAAATTTTAGAAGCGGAATCAGGGCAAAGTGGTTTATTACTGTGTCAATCGCGATCGCTTGATGGAATTTTATTAGAATATCAACTACCAGATTTAGATGGTTTGGCATTTCTAACGACGCTGAGACAGCAAGCAGGTGAAGATTGCCCTCCCGTCGTCATGGTAACAGGTCATGGGAATGAGGCGATCGCAGTCAAAGCACTAAAAAATGGTGCAGTAGATTATCTCGTGAAAGGGCAAGCCACAGCTGATGAATTGCGGCAAGCAGTAGGTAGTGCGATCGCCAATACTCAACTACGGCAAAAACTACAAGCTAGCGAACAACGGTTTCAAACATCTGTAGAAAATTTACTCGACTGTTTTGGCATTTATTCAAGTATTCGCGATGAGTCTGGACGGATCGTAGATTTTCAAGTTGAATACGTCAATGCAGCGGCTTGCGAACAGAATTGCATGACGCAAGAGCAGCAAATTGGGAGAAGACTTTGCGAGTTACTTCCCGCTCACAAGGACAGTGGTTTGTTTGAGGAATATTGCCAAGTTGTAGAAACAGGCAAACCACTAATTAAAGAATCTCTGGATTATACAGATATTTATGGCGATCGCTGCTTAAACCGAGCTTACGATATTCGGATTAGTAGATTAAATGATGGGTTTGTTGCGGCTTGGCGAGATGTCACGGCACGCAAACAGGCAGAAATCGAGCGAGAAAAAATACTAGCTCAAGAAAAACAAGTGCGGGAGGCGGCGGAAAGAAATAAACAGCAATACCGTTTATTAGCGGCAAAACTGCGAGAGAGCGATCGCCGTTTTCGCGCCATCTTCAATTCCACATTTCAGATGATTGGTTCGCTCTCCCCTGAAGGAATTTTACTCGAAGTGAATCAAACTGCCCTAGATTTTGCGGGAGTGGCAAAAGAAGAAGTTATCGATCGCCCGTTTTGGGAAACCAAATGGTGGACGATTTCACCCGAAATTCAAGCACGGTTACGAGAAGCGATCGAGCAAGCGGCGGCGGGGGAATTTGTTCGATATGAAGTGGATGTATTGAGTGCAGGTGACAGGGTAGCAACGATTGATTTTTCCCTCAAACCAGTGTTTGATGAAACCGGACAAGTCGTGTTGCTTATTCCTGAAGGGCGAGATATTAGCGATAAGAAACAAGCTGAAGCAACCCTACGAGATGTTTACGCTCAATTAGAGCAACGCGCAGCCGCATTAACACAGAGCAATCAGAATTTGCAGGTGGCGTTAGAGGAACTCCAAATTTCTCAAGAGGAACTTAACCAACAAAACGAAGAACTAATCCAGGCTCGTAATTTAAGCGAAATACAAACCCAACGGTATCAAGATTTATTCAATTTTGCTCCAGATGGATATTTAGTTACCAATTGCCAAGGCATAATTCAAGAAGCCAACAGAGCTATAACGAGCTTGCTAGCGATCGACCAACAACAGTTAATTGGCAAACCTTTAAACGCCTTTGTCGCTCCGCAAGAAATGCAGGTTTTTTGGAGACAGTTAAATCGATTTGCAGCAAAGGCGAATCATTCTGCATCCGCGCAACTAATTCAAACTTGGGAATTGAACTTAAAACCCTTCCGAGGCAAGCCTTTTCCGGCTGAAGTTTCGCTGGCGGCGATCGACAATGGTCAAGAAGATTTAGTCGGTTGGCGTTGGTTGATTCGAGATATTACACAACGCAAACAAGCCGAAGCAGCTTTGCGTCAAAGCGAAGCGCTCTTCCGAGGCGTGTTTGAATCCGATCTGATCGGAATTCTCTTTTGGAACGCAGAAGGACAGATTATCGATGCCAACGAGACCTTTTGTCGCATGACTGGCTATTCGCGACAAGAAATGCAAGCTGGACAAGTTCGCTATAAGAATATTACACCGCCGGAATACCACGCAACTGACGCTCAAAAGTTAGAGACTATACAAACTACAGGTCAATACGCTCCATTTGAGAAAGAATACATTTGCAAAGATGGTAGTCGTATTCCGATTTTACTCGGTTGCGCTTTTCTGCCAGGGTATAGTGATCGCGGTGTTGCTTTTGTATTAGATATTAGCGAGAAAAAGCGATGGGAACGAGAACGGGAAGCACTTTTAGCCAAAGAACAGCTAGCCCGCAAGGAAGCAGAACGAGCCGATCGCAGCAAAGATGAATTTTTGGCGATGGTTTCCCATGAATTGCGATCGCCCCTTAATTCGATTCTCGGCTGGGCAAAACTGCTGCGTACCCGCAAATACGATCCTCAAGTAGCTGCCCGTGCTTTAGAAACGATCGAGCGCAACGCTCAAGCACAATCCCAACTGCTCGAAGACTTGCTAGATGTCTCGCGCATGATTCGGGGAAACCTCCGCCTCACCCTTGCCCCTGTTAATCTCTTGAATGTAGTCGACTCAACCGTAACGAGCTTGAAACTAGCAGCCCAAGCCAAAAACATCGATTTACAATTCGGAATTCAGAATTCAGAATTCCGTTCACGCAGTGTAGCGTCAGCGTCTATTCCAAATTCTCCCTTCATGGTTTCTGGCGATCTCCATCGTCTCCAACAAATTGTCACCAACCTGCTGACGAATGCAATTAAATTTACTCCTAACGGCGGACGAGTTGAGATTTCGCTCAAACGAGTTGAGCAGGGAGCTGAGGGAGAAAAACCACGCACCAAGCACTACCCAATTACCAATTACCAATTACCAATTACCAATTACCCAAAATTTGCCCAAATCCAAGTCACCGATACAGGACAAGGTATCAGCCCTGAATTTCTACCTTATATTTTCGAGCGCTTTCGGCAAGCTGATGATGTGACGACGCGCTCGAAAGATGGCTTAGGATTAGGGTTGGCGATCGCCCGTCATTTAGTTGAATTGCACAGGGGAACGATCGCGGCTGCAAGTTTAGGAGAAGGGCAGGGGGCGACTTTTACTGTCACGATACCTTTACTGGAAACTAGACAGGGGGATGGGGAAGACAAGAAGGACAAGGAAGACAAGGGAGATTTGCCCCTCCAAGGTATCCGAATACTTGTGGTTGATGATGATGCAGATGCGCGGGACTTTTTGCATTTTGCTTTGACCCTAGAGGAGGCGGAAGTCAAGGTAGCAAGATCGGCTAAAGAAGCACTAGAAATCTTGAACCAATTTCAACCAAATGTAATTGTCAGCGATATTGGAATGCCAGAAGAGGATGGCTACTCTCTGCTACGTCAGGTGCGATCGCAAACGGCAGCCAGAGGAGGCGAACCAATTTTCGCGATCGCTCTGACTGCTTTTGCTAGAGAGTCAGACCGTCAAAGCGCGATTGCGGCTGGTTTTCAGCGTCATCTCGCCAAACCTGTGGTCGTAGCAGAGCTAGTCGCCGCGATCGCCAATCTCATCCAAAGTTGATGATTCTCAGTCAAAATCAATATTTAAATTTAGCTCATTTCCTCTGAATTTATTCCCCCACAAACGCCTTTTGTTTCGGCGATCGCAAAACTCACAAACTGAAAAATAATAGCGAGTTTGTAATATTTTTTAACAACCATTCTTAATTATTAATTACTTTAATCCAGAAAAATAGCATTTTTAACTATTTCTAGAGATGGATGTTTACCTTTTTTCTCATAGTTAAATTGAGGAAATGGTAGGTCTTTTGAAGATAACCAATATTTTATTTCAAGTGGGAGAAAATACAACGAAAGAGATCTGGCAGAAACATCGGAGTTTTATCTGCTAGGCAAAACAATAGCTGCAAAAGCTCTTGCATAGATAGATTCAACCGTAGATATTTGCGGTTGAATTTCCTATGGAAGAATCAATCTCAACTAGAAACAAAATCAATTTTTCTCAAGTTCTAGCTGTTTTATTTGCCTATAACAGTTACGAGCAGTTTTTGAAATGCTTGCTTGTTCCATTGTTATGCATGAATTCCAAATGCCAAATAAAAAATTTTTGAGTGTGGTGAAAAATGCAAAAATTTACAAAACATATCCTCTTATTGACACTTAGCATCTTAATAGCTCCGTTTGCAGGTATCAATTTATTAGCAGCGCAAACAAATATATCAACGTCAGATCGGGCGATTGCCTCCGATCTTAATTCGACTGAAGAAACTAAAGTACAAAGTCTAGCAGAAAACTCGCTAGCCCAAGTTACATCTGTCTCGCAATTATCAGACGTTCAACCTACTGATTGGGCGTTTCAGGCATTGCAATCTTTAGTAGAAAGATACGGAGTCATTGCAGGTTATCCCGATGGTACTTTTCGCGGTAATCGGGCAATGACTCGCTATGAATTTGCGGCTGGATTGAATGCAGCTTTAGACAGAATTAACGAATTAATTGCCACGGGTAGCGCTGACACTGTTAGTAAAGACGATTTAGCAACAATACAAAAATTACAGCAAGAATTTGCTCCCGAACTTGCAACTCTTAGAGGTCGGGTTGACACGTTAGAAGCAACGACGGCAGAATTAGAAGCCAACCAGTTTTCGACGACAACCAAGCTGGAGGGAGAAGTTATCTTTGCCCTCATCAGTCTGATTGAGGGTGACAATGCTGCTGGCGAACCAGTAGATACTAACCCAACTGCGAGTTACAGGGTGCGCCTCAATTTACAAACTAGTTTTACGGGCGAAGATCAACTCACAACTCGCTTGCAAATGGGTAACGTCGTTCCTCTAGGCGGGACAAATAGCGGTGAAACACTGACAAACGAAGGTCGGATCGAATTTGATGGTGATACAGGCGGAGATGCCCAACTGGGGTTACTGCGCTATCGCTTTCCGGTGGGCGATCGCACCAACATTTACTTAGCGGCGGCGGGTAATGGTTTTGTCGATCTTGATGCTTCCTACCAGTTGACTCCCTTCTTAGATGGCAATGCCGTATCATTGTTCGGTTTACGCAACCCAATCTATAACTACAGTGCTGGTACTGGTCTAGGCATCAGACACTTTTTCAACGACCAAATTGAACTCAATTTAGGTTATTTGGTTCCTACCAATAACGCTAGTAACCCCTTCCCACAGAACGGTCTGTTCGATGGCACTTATGCAGGATTAGCGCAGATCATCTTCAATCTCAGCGACAACTCTAGGTTCGGTCTGTCTTATATCAACTCCTACTCCCCCGCTGGAGGCGACGATCCTGATGTAGAGCCAAATACCGAATTAACGCCTTTTGGTACGAGTACTGGTAGTAACCTATCGAATAGCAGCTTTGGTAGACCCGTCAGCGTCAATGCCTATGGTTTTTCGGGTACGTTTAGGCTTAGTCCGGGTCTAGCTATTAGCGGTTGGGTAGGACATGCCAACCATCGTTATATCGGTAGGGGAGATGGGAGTATGTGGACTTGGGCAGCTAGCTTGAACTTTCCTGACTTAGGCAAAGAAGGTAGCGTAGGCGGTATCATAGTCGGCATGGAACCGAGACTAACAGAACTTGACAGCAATCTCGGTAGCCCCGATCGCGATACCTCTCTGCATCTGGAGGCATTTTACAAGTATGCACTCACGGATAACATCCAAGTGACTCCGGCAGTTATCTGGTTAACTGCACCAGACCACAATGCCGATAATGACGACATCATCATCGGTGCAATTAGGACTGGGTTTCGGTTCTAGGACTAAATCTGGGTAGGATTGCGTCCTACCCCCTTACACGACTCATCTACCCAATTTGGCAAATTCGTGACGGGCAATCGTGGCGGAACTCGATCTTCTGGTTTGTAACTGGAGTTTACTGGTGAGTTTACTGGCACTTGAGTCGGTTGCGCTCTGCCATTGCCATGCCCGTTACCATTGCCGTTACCATTTTGATATGGTGCTGCCTGCATAGGCGAAACAACACCGTTACTAGCTGAGCTTACCTGTAGCTTTGTCGGTGTTTTTGAAGCTTTCAACTCCTCGTCTGGATTAAAGTTTAGCCCTAAAGCCGCTACAATTCGATCGGGGTCGCTATTTAACTGGGCGACAAAAGGC
The DNA here is from genome assembly GCF_032860985.1 of Chroococcidiopsis sp. SAG 2025. Taxonomy (GTDB): domain Bacteria; phylum Cyanobacteriota; class Cyanobacteriia; order Cyanobacteriales; family Chroococcidiopsidaceae; genus Chroococcidiopsis. The sequence continues at coordinate 1,292,119 of NZ_JAOCNC010000001.1, read as the reverse complement.
AGCACCTCAATTAGTTTTGGCTCTAAATTGGTTACGACTGCCAAAATGAAACTAGAACAAGGGCGACGCTTGCCATCAAACGTTCCCCAAATCCGAATTTTAGTCAACCAAGGTCGATTCTGCTGATAGTAAATCAGCCATTTGACCTTAAGAGCGTGGCGTAGTTGCTGAATGTTCACGACCTACCTCAATCGCAGTTCAAACAACAAAACAGCATGGCTAAGTCTTGCACCTAAGTCAAGATGCGATCGCACCTTTCTCATTGTTTCATTTAACTTCCGAATTCTACCCTCTCAAAAAAAAGACCAGCTTCCCATAGCTAGTCCAGTCAACTTATATTACGTTGTCGGCTACGATATTGAGGAATACCAAAACTGTGCGTTCCCATCGCTACAGCGGGCAAAAGCTTTTCCTCCCAACTGATATTGTAACGAGAAACACAGACTTTTTTAACAAAATTCACAAATTCTTGACTTAACTGAGCCAGAAGGTAGATGTTGCAAGGCAATAATTTGAAGTAATCATTAAGTTTGATCGCAATGCCCTGAGTGGAGAGGAGTAAATTTTTACTTCTGCGAGCGGCATGAGACTTCAACATCCGTGCGTGGAACTAGTTCGATTGTTGCAGATATTGCTCTGCTTGCAAGGGTTGCCCCCAAATTACCTGCTCTTGTTTGTAAATCGCAATTCCAGGCTTTGCCCCCTTCGGCTTGTAGACGTATTTTGGCTCTGTATATATCACTGGTACGCGATCGCTTTGACGGGCGCGGCTGTAGTAGGCAGCAAAGTCAGCTGCAAACTGTAAATCTGCTTCTTCGGGTATAGCCCCAGGCGTAACCCGTATCAAAACGTGACTGCCAGGAATTTCTTGAGCGTGAAACCACAGATCGTAATCTCCGGCAACGCGAAAAGTCAATTGGTCGTTTTGGCGGTTGTTGCGTCCGACGAGCAGTTCAAAGCCACTGGGAGTAGAATAGCGATGAAAATTAACGCTGGAATCTTCATTTGCATTGCGCCGTCCGTAATCTGGTGCTTTGAGATATTTCTGTTGGATCAACTCCTCGCGAATTTCTTTTAGAGCTTCCAAGTCTTCTGTAGATTGATACTTATCGACTTGAGCAACTGCGGCTTCGACTTGCTCTAGATAATCGCGTTCCTGTTCTACCTCGGCTAGTAGTGGTTCTACCGCACCTCTTGCTCGTTTGAGTTTACCCGCTTGCTTGTATAAACCTTGGGCATTCTGAATCGCATTTTTTTCGGGATTGAGGGCGATCGCTACTGGTTCTCCCGTTTCAAAGTCTGCTAGCGTAATTGACTTCATCCCTGGCTGCCATTCTTGGAGGTGAGCCATCAATAAGTCTGCCTGTTGGCGATAGCTGTCGGCGCGATCGGATTGCTGCAAACGTGCTTTAAAGCTATCGATCTTTTGCTGTAATTTTGCCAATAGGCTTTGAATTTTTTGACTTAACTGATATTGAAGTTGGCTAAATTCCTGTCGATTGAGTTGATTTGTATAATATTGGTTAAGTAACTCTTGAATGCTTGCTACAGGCTGAATGGCATTCCATTTGAAAACCGTGTATCCCGTTGCCGTCCAACCAGGAAAAAATTCAGATGTTGCTAATATTTGCAGCCACGCTTGCCAGTAATGAAATAGCTGCTGCCAATCTTCTGCTGTCAAGCTATCTGTAGATTGCTCTGGATCTAAATCAGCTGCTTGCGCGATCGCCTCTATTAAAGCAGGACTGATACCGCGATAGCTTTTGAGCAAACAGCGTTTTAAAGCCGACGGTACGAGGCTGACCCGTTCTTGCCAGCGCGAAAACGGCTCATCTAAAGATGGAGCTGTCCCCGTCAGTGCGGGTGGTAGTTCGTAACTTTGCCCAGTCTGAATCGGGCGCACGCTCGATTGTTGGGGGCTGACTTGATGTGCAGCCGTAGTAATCTCGTTTGCAGCATTTGTCAGGACGACATTACTATATTTGCCCATAATTTCCACGTATACGTGCCAAAGTACGGGTTCTCCTGGACGACGGGCAAACTGTAAATCGACAACTCGTTCCCAAGGGACGACGGGACTACAAGAAATGAGAGCCAAACCATTAAGTTGGTGCAGTAATTGTTGGCTAAAAGTAAAAGTATCTGGTTGTCGCGGTGGTGGAGTACCGATGCAAAGGTGGGCTGCTTGGGGATGCCAAGATATTTCTAGCCATCCACGCCGATCGAGTGTCCGTAGCGCTAGCAAAATCGTGTAGCGATCGCGTTGATAAACCTGTTCCAAACGAGCTGGAATCCAATCTTTACTCAACTCGCTACAAGCAGCAATAAGTGTAGTGAAATCAACTGGTTGCAATTGAGGGATCTAGGGGTAAGGGATGAACTCAGAAGTCAAAAATTGTAGGAGCGGGTTCACCAGAAATACTGGTCAGAGTCAAAGACTATTGGTAAACCCGCCCGTACAGGTGTCAGAAGTCAGATTACTGACAACTGACAACTGATAACTAAGTTTTCTTTTCTCTTTCTTTTGAAGGATATCTAAAGATAGATATTGGATAAAAATGCGCTCGAACTAAATAAAAAGCCTGGTTTTTGGGTGATTTTAGCCTTGTAACTCCAAATTTTTATAGATACCATGAAAAGTAGATATTTATTTGCCTCTCGCGCCGCATTTTTTGCGTTAATTTATCATGGACATTCAGTTAATCAACATCGGTTTTGGCAACATTGTATCTGCTAACCGAGTCGTTGCCATTGTCAGTCCAGAATCCGCACCTATCAAGCGTATCATTACTGACGCACGGGATCGAGGACAGCTAATCGATGCGACCTACGGTCGGCGGACGCGGGCTGTGATCGTAACTGATTCCAGCCATGTGATTCTCTCAGCAATCCAACCGGAAACAGTGGCGAATCGATTTGTGATCGGTCGCGACCATCATGGAGACAATTGAGCTGGAGAAGCAGTAGTATGTGAAATAAACCATTTCGTTTTTTTCACTACAAAATTGGGAACGCGGATGACGACAGGTTTGCCTACTCAAATTTCTCCTACCGTAATTCCAGGCTCGAAGGCTGGTCGGTTGATCGTACTCACAGGTCCTAGTGGCGTAGGCAAAGGTACGCTCATGCAATTGCTTTTGCAGCGTCACCCTCAGCTTTACCTGTCAATTTCAGTCACGACGCGCACCCCTCGCCCTGGAGAAATTCACGGCAAACACTATTATTTCGTGAGCCGTGAAGAATTTCGACAAATGGTCGATCGCGGCGAATTACTAGAATGGGCTGAATTTGCAGGTAATTGCTACGGCACTCCTCGTCAACCAGTGGCAGAAAAGATCGGCGAGGGAAAAATTGCCATCTTAGAAATTGAATTAGAAGGAGCAAGACAAATCCGCGCTTCTTTTCCTGAAGTGCTACGCATTTTTATCTTACCACCTTCAATGGCAGAACTAGAGCAACGCTTGCGCAGTCGCGGTCAAGATTCAGAAGAGGCGATCGCTCGTCGTCTGCGCCGCGCTCAAGCCGAAATTAATGCTGCTGGTGAATTCGATTACAAAGTCATCAACGATAATCGAGAAGCGGCACTGCAAGAAATAGAAGCTATTTTATTTCCCGATTCTAGGACAGATTAACAAATTAAATTGGTAATGAATAATAGGTAATTGACAAACAGCAACTACCTATTACCTATTACCAAACTACGTTATGAAAATAGCCCACCAAAAACGTTCTTGATGATAGCTATATTTGTCAGCACGAAGTAGGCAAACACCGCGCCACCAACGCCTCCAATCAAGAAACCACTAATATAGTTGTTCCAGCTTTCTGGCGATTTGAAAGTAGAAGGAACTTGACCACCAGTGGTAGTAGTAGCAACAGGTTGAGGTGGATTGCTAGCAGAGTACAAAGCCATAGTAGCAGTCATGATTGCTACCATACCTAAAGTACTGATCAATCCAGCAATGTTGGCAACATCTGTATCGCGTAACGGACCGAGTTTAGTAAAGGGTCCGAGTACCCAGTAACCATGTGCCATACCAACTTCCAAACCCCGCCGCATATCGGTGATACCTGGACGATAAGCGGGTAAGTTATTAATAAACCACTTCACCAAGCCAGAAGAATTTACTGGTGTTTCTAAGTTACTATTCTGAGGATCGCGCCCAGCAGGAAAGACAACTTCTTGATTTCTAGGATCGCCGGGTCTATTTTTAGATGCATCTATTGCTTGCGCCATATTCTCCGTATGATATCAATAAGGTCGTGGCATCATTTTAGGTGAATAATTGTAGCCAAATATCAATTTAGACAGAGAAGTTAAAAAAAATTAATTAAGCGCTCGCCGTCATATCGCAAGCATCAAACACGCGAGTTTTCACTCTGTTTGCGTGGCGCAAAACTATTTCTTTTTGCGTTGTGCAAAACTATTTTTTCTATGTAAAATCTCCCAATCGCTTAGGCTGTAATTGTAATTTTAATACTCAATATTGAAATCTATACTATTGGGCTATCTTTAGATCTTATTATATGTAGCGCTACATGCTTAAATTTCAGACTCTAGCTAGATGTGAGGAACTAATTAGTTCTAGCTTACGGCATTGGGTGAAAAAGTAAGTCAGGAAAAAAGTAGTTAAAAATTGCCCAAGTCGTGAAAGCCACCGATACAGCAACCACAGCTAGCACCGGAGCTAAGGAAAGATACCTCTGAAGATAGTGTTTTTGTTCGTTCTCGTTCTGTTTTTGCATGAATTTTGGTCTCCCGACCAGTAAACGATCTTTAAAGTATGAAACGCGCTATGCACTAAATTGATAGTAATTTGCGAGTTTCAAACCGCCATCATTCGCTTGGTCGATTGACCGTCAAGCTTTTAAGAACCAGAGGGTAGAGAACAGAACGCAAAAAGAGTAGCAACGATCGCAATTCTCTCCGAGCTATTCCCTCACCTCTAGCTCAAACACCCCTACTTATGGCAGGGGATGGAAGAGAAGATCGGGGAAGAAGTAGTTAAACACGATCAACCACACAGCTGTTTCAGCCAGCCATGCAAATAGCAAAACTGGTGCGAGAGAAAGATATTGCAGGAAATATTTTTGTTGCATTTGTAGCTCTCCCAAGTATTTCAAACAAAGTAACGTTCAATTAGCGCGGAGAAATGGGGATTTCTTCGTCTTTAGCAGTGAGTTCGCCTGAGAGCAACTCTTTCACGGCGGCTAGGGGCCAAGCAAATGCTGACACCATGCTCTGAAATGCTAAGGGAACATCAATGATGACTTCTTTGATTTCGGTTTCACTAGCATACTTTTTCTTGGTGGCTAGCAGATAGGTACGCCCCGCCCAGCCGATCTGACCGGCAATGTAGAGAAACATAATGCTAGGAATTAAAAAATCGCCAGCGCGATCGAGACGACCATCAACAACCAGGTGGGGTAGACCTTCAGGACCACACATTGCTTGAGCGTACCGCTCAAACCGCTTTTCACCCGATTGCGGATCGGCAGTCGTATTGCGGGCTGCTTGTGCCCGTTGAATAAATGCAGGAGAGTCACTGCAACGTACTAAATTAACTTGCTGTGCTTGAGCTGGTGGAGCAAATGTAAACCACAGTCCACCAATAACTAAGATCAGCGCAAACAATCGACGCATGGAATTGTTTCCTTTTGTTACAAAACAAAAAGTTTATTTTACAAAATGAATCAGTTTGTACAGTATGTTTGCACGCACTTGGAAGCAATCATACTCTCGCGCGCGATCCTAGTAAAGTTAGAGCAAATCAAAGTTTAAGCTACTTAATATAGGGAGTAGGGAGTAGGGAGTAGGGAGTAGGGGAAAAAGACTAAAAATCGGGTAGTGAAATAATGAAGAACAAAGAGCGTGCCTGCAAAAATTCTTCATCATATCCATTCGTAATTGTTTATTCTCCACTTTCCGGCTCCTGTACGGGTAGGTTTAACTACTGAATTTTTCACCCTAGTCTAGGTATGCTGAATAAACCTGCCCCTAACGACTCCCGACTCTTGACTCCCGACTTAACAATGGCTACAGTTTTAGCGATAGAAACAAGTTGTGATGAAACTGCGGTGGCGATTGTTAAGAATCGTCAAATTTGTAGCAGTGTTGTTAACTCCCAGATCTTAGTACACAGTCAGTACGGGGGAGTTGTACCAGAGGTTGCTTCGCGCCAGCATTTAGAAATTATCAATCAGGCGATCGCCCTAGCTTTAGAGCAAGCTGAAATGAACTGGCAAGATCTGGATGGGATTGCGGCGACTTGCGCGCCTGGCTTGGTTGGTGCTTTGATGGTAGGCATCACGGCAGCAAAAACTTTAGCATTAATCCATCAAAAGCCCTTTTTGGGCGTACATCACCTAGAAGGGCATATTTACGCCAACTACTTGAGCGAACCAAGTTTACAGCCACCCTTTTTGTGCTTGTTAGTTTCTGGCGGACACACTAGCTCGATCTACGTTAAAGATTGCGGCGTGTACGAGACATTAGGTGAAACCCGCGATGATGCGGCTGGAGAAGCCTTTGATAAAGTTGCACGGCTCTTGCAATTGGGATATCCTGGCGGTCCTATCATTGACAAATTGGCACAGACAGGTAACGCTCAAGCTTTTTCCTTGCCAGAAGGAAATATTTCTCGATCGCAGGGTGGTTATCATCCCTATGATTCGAGTTTTAGCGGCTTGAAAACAGCAGTACTGCGATTGGTACGGCAACTAGAGCAGAATGGTGCTGTACCAGTGGCAGATGTAGCGGCAAGTTTTCAGGAAACAGTAGCACGATCGCTAACTAAACGGGCGATCGCTTGCGCTCGGGACTATGGCTTAGAAACTATCGCTGTAGGTGGTGGAGTTGCAGCCAACAGCAGCCTCAGAAAACACCTGCAAATAGCAGCAGCCAGTCATAATCTGCGCGTGTTATTTCCGCCTTTAAAGCTTTGTACTGATAACGCTGCCATGATTGGTTGTGCTGCTGCCGACCATCTTAACCGAGGGCATACCTCACCCTTGACTTTAGGCGTGCAGTCGCGTTTATCTCTGAAAGATGTGATGCAGCTTTATCAGGGAGCAGGCAGTAGGGAGTAGGGAGCAGAGGGAGCAGAGGAGCTTCAGGTGCAGAGGAGCAGAGAACTGAGGGAGTAATTACTAATTACCCATCACCAATTACCCGTTGTTATTCCCTACATTCTCTGTATTTATACGCTAATTCTTTACTATTTTTGTAATTTGAATAAAGTTTTCATAAATATACCTGGAGAAGGTTAGACATCATCAGTGAATTCCAGTATGGTTTTATACATGGGAAATTTATTAGTAATATTTATATGTCTCTAGATGTACAAGAAATTAAGAGTGCAATTAGAATTCACGACTATATTTCACAATTAGAAAAACTAACAAAATTAACTCTGAAAAACTCAGATATTATGCTGGGTGCGCCGAAAACTAAACTTGTTTTTGACTTGCCGACTCACAATAAACCTTGCTACGAGTATGTCGAGCAACTGTATCAAGAAATTGGCGATCGCGATTTGCTGATGCAAGCTTTAAGAACGGGCTGGCATTATATCAGTTCCAACGGTACAACAATTCCCGTATCGAAAGAAAAGTATTTTCAGCAATTAAACTCCTCTCAAGCATTCCGCGTTGCCAAACAAAGAGGCTATCAAGTTCCAGAGAAATTTTTAACTACCAAACAGTTTTGCTACGGGCAGTATGAAGCTTATTCCGCTATGCATGAAATTATGCATGGTAAGGCATTAGGAATTTGGTCTAACAAAGCTAATTTCTCTAATTTTATGTATAACTATGCCAAGTTTTATAAAGCAATTAAACTAATTACCCCTCAATTTATCGTACCGAGTTCTAGCTATCAATCTTCTATTCCATATATTTTAGACCAACTGTGGGTAGCGAGTCATAACAGCAACCAAGTTAGATTATTAGGCTTAGAAGTTGCTGGCGAACAACATTTTCTCAATGGAGGACACAGTAAAACTTTAGGGAATGAAAAGTATTTAGAAAAACTAGGTTTTGAGATGTATCATGTCGCCAGTTGGTGGTGTCGGGTAGATCCATATCGCGTTGTTTGTGAATTTTTAAAAGAGTCGGGAATTTTTCCTGAAGCACAACAATATTTAATTGGTGCAGAACTAGATACGATTGATAAATACGTCTGCGGTATTTGCCACCGTCCGATGGTAAGACTAGGTTGGGATTGGATTCAACAGTGTCAAATTGGCGATCGCACGGTTTACGCTCACAAACACTGTGTCGCGCACAAAGTTGCTGACAAGCTTTCAACTAGAGGAAGATTAGACGTGCAATCGCAAAGATGCTAGCACCCAAAACCGCACTTATCGGCACTGTAATTATCCAAGCTGCGGCAATTCCTCGCACAGTTTGGAACTGAATTGTTTTCCAATTTCTGACTAAACCAACTCCCACGACACCACCAACTAGAGCATGGGATGTAGAAACGGGTAAACCCAGGCGTGAAGCCAGTAAAATAGTTGTTGCCGTGGCTAATTCAGCACAGAAGCCGCCACTCGGTTGTAAAGGAATAATTCCCTCGCCGATGGTGGCGATGACTTTTTTACCCCAAACAGCTAAACCTGCAACAATACCAGCGCCGCCAAGTACGAGAATCCATAACGGAATTGCGATGCCATCTACAGGGACACTAGCAGTACGAATAATATAAGAGATTGCTGCCAAGGGTGCGATCGCATTCCCGACATCGTTAGAACCGTGTGCGAAAGCGACGAAACAAGCACTCAATAATTGGAAGCGTGCCAGTTGTTTTTCTACAAGGGAGTCGGGAGTCGGAACTACTTTTGACTTTTGACTTTGAACTTTTGACTTTGCTAGTTGTCTCCAACCATAGACACTCAGACATACAGACGCGATCGCTCCTAGCCCTAAAGGTAAATCTCGGGCGGGAAGTTGTAAACTCCAATGTTGAGTTAGCAAAGTATATATTGGATGACTGACTGTAGGTAGGACGATGACACCAAAAATACTTATCAATGCCACACTTAACCAAGGAATCCACTCGTCTAGCTGTTTGAGAGGATCGGGTTGAGTCAAAATCCAGTGTCTTACCTGACTGTAGAATGCAGAGGCGATCGCACCACTGACTATCGGCGTAATAACCCAGGCAAAAGTGATTTTACCGATTGATGCCCAGTCTATTGCTTCCCATCCGATCGCGCAAGCACTAAAACCCGCGATCGCTCCTACAATTGCATGAGAAGAGGACACGGGTAACCCTTGTGAAGTCGCGATTTGCAACCACGCTCCCCCAGCTAGTAGAACTGATATCATGCCTACTAACAATACTTCTGGCTGAGAAATGAATAGGGCAGGATTGAAAATTTTGGTTGCTAGAGTTTCTGAAACTTCATGTCCAAACAGCACCGCACCTGTAAATTCTAGAGTCCCTGCAATGACTAACGCTTGACGCAAAGTCACAGCTTTAGAGCCAACAGAGGTTCCCATCGCATTAGCAACATCATTTGCGCCTAAGTTCCAAGAAACGTAGAAGGATAGGAGCGCAACTAAAAAAAGAATCATGCTTATTCGCTCTCAACACAGCCATCATACCCTCCCAGGAAAATTACGGGTACAATGATAGATTGTGCAAGATACCCAAACGCGAAGATCTGGAGATCCTTATGTCCCGTAAATGTATGCTCACAGGCAGAAAGGCAAACAATGGTTATGCCATTTCCCACTCTCACCGCCGGACTAAAAAAGTGCAAGAAGCCAACTTGCAGTGGAAACGGGTTTGGTGGGAAGAAGGTAATCGCTGGGTGAGACTGAAGCTTTCGACTAAAGCAATCAAAACCCTCAACCTCAAAAGCTTATCAGCAATGGCTAAAGAAGCCGGAATCAACCTCAACCATTATTAAGATTTGATGGTATTTTCTATTGACCATACTAGTTTTAATGGTTAATTTTCTGGAGCCGTGAAATTTTGCGGCTCTACAAAGTAGAATTATTTGCAGTCTCTTTTCGCCTTCCTCTCCATAGGCTGAATTCATTTCATCTGAGCATTGCTGTGTTCGCAGCCAAAACCTGCTTGAACCAGTAATTCTCTATTTTCTCTAGAAAATTCTCGCTTCCTTCCTCATAATTTCCTCAAGTTATTTGTTTATAACCATAGCTGTATGGCAACCATCCCCCGAAGTTCTTTACGAGCAAGGGAGTAAGTAAACAATGACTCGTTTGAAACTAGCAACAGTTTGGTTAGGTGGCTGTTCGGGCTGTCACATGTCATTTCTTGACTTAGACGAATGGCTGATCGACCTAGTAGCTGGGGCGGATTTAGTCTACAGTCCCTTTATGGATACTAAAGAATATCCAGAAGGGGTGGATGTGGTATTGGTAGAAGGAGCGATCGCCAATGAAGATCACTTGCAAACGATTAAAACAGTCAGAAAGCGATCGCAACTCCTGATCTCGTTTGGTGATTGTGCTGTAACTGGTAACGTGACAGCTTTACGCAATCCATTAGGGAGTGCCGAACCAGTTTTGCAACGCTGTTACATTGAAACCGCAGACGTGCGCGGACAGATCCCCCAAGAACCGGGTATTGTCCCGCCGTTGTTAGATCGAGTCACGCCAGTACATACAGTCGTACCCGTTGACATTTACTTACCCGGTTGTCCGCCTCCTGCGGCACGGATTCGAGCTGTATTGGAATCGCTGTTGCGTGGAGAAAAACCGCAGTTAGAAGGGCGCGAGTTGATTAAATTTGGCTGAGTAGTTGAGTCAGGAAAAGTTTATGTCCCAGCGAATTGTTATCGATCCAGTCACGCGCCTTGAAGGTCACGCTAAAATTACCATCTACTTAGATGATGCCGGACAAGTGACCGATGCTCGGTTCCACGTCACAGAATTTCGCGGGTTTGAGAAATTCTGTGAAGGTCGTCCTTTGTGGGAAATGCCAGGAATTACGGCGCGGATTTGTGGAATTTGCCCAGTGAGTCACTTGCTAGCTTCTGCTAAAGCAGGCGATCGCATTCTTTCTGTTACTATTCCCGCCGCTGCTACTAAATTGCGTCGGTTGATGAATTTAGGGCAAATTATCCAATCCCATGCCCTGAGTTTTTTCCATCTCAGCGCCCCAGATTTACTTTTAGGCATGGATAGCGATCCCCAAAAGCGCAACGTTTTTGGGTTAATTGCCGCTCAACCAGAATTAGCCAGAGGTGGAATTCGACTGCGACAATTTGGGCAAGAAATTATTGAAATATTAGGGGGGCGCAAGATTCATCCATCGTGGGCAATTCCAGGTGGCGTGCGAGAACCTTTATCTGAAGCAGGACGCACGCAGATTCAAAGCCGCATTCCAGAAGCTAAAACCACAATATTAGACGCGCTAGACAGGTTTAAGCGCTTGCTTCAGGACTACGAACGGGAAGCCCAAACTTTCGGTAATTTTCCCAGCTTATTTATGGGTTTGGTCACATCTGATGGTCTGTGGGAAAACTATGATGGATGTCTTCGCTTTGTCGATAGCGCTGGTAATATTATTGCAGACAAACTCGATCCAACTCGCTTTCAAGAATTTATTGGTGAAGCAGTTGAATCTTATACTTATCTCAAGTTCCCCTATTATCGCCCTTTAGGATATCCCGACCAAAAAGATCGCTGTCGTTTAGATAGTGGCATTTATCGAGTTGGACCTTTAGCACGATTAAATATTTGTACTCGCATTGGCACGGAGATCGCCGATCGAGAATTAAGCGAATTTCGCGATCGCGGTGGTGGTACTGTACTCTCATCCTTTTTTTACCACTACGCCCGACTGATTGAAATTTTGGCATCAATCGAGCAAATTGAATTGCTGCTTGACGAGCCACAGGTTTTATCTCCTAAAATCCGCGCCGAAGCTGGAATTAACCAATTAGAAGGAGTTGGCTGTAGTGAAGCACCACGCGGGACTTTATTTCATCACTACAAAGTTGATGAAAACGGTTTAATGCAAAAGATCAATTTAATTATTGCGACGGGGCAAAATAATCTCGCCATGAACCGCACGGTGGCTCAAATTGCCCGACATTTTATTCATGGTGCAGAAATTCCTGAAGGGATGTTGAATCGTGTTGAAGCTGGAATTCGGGCTTTCGATCCTTGCTTGAGTTGTTCGACTCATGCAGCCGGACAAATGCCATTGCACGTTCAATTAGTGGGAGGAGATGGAAGTGTTGTCAATGAAGTTTGGCGGGATTAGAGCTGTAGAGACGTTACATGTAACGTCTCTACAGGGAGAAGATAAAACTAAAATCAAATCGACAATCTGATGGGTGAGAATTCAAAAAATATTCTAGTAATTGGCTACGGTAATGACTTGCGTAGTGATGATGCTGTGGGGCAAAAAGTAGCTAATGCGATCGCCTCTGAGGAATTACCTGATGTAACATCGCTGTGCGTCCATCAACTCACACCCGAACTAGCTGCATTTTTGGCAACAGCCGACCTAGCAATTTTTATTGATGCCTGTTATGCAAGTATCTGCGAGAATGTACGAGTACAAGCGATCGCACCTACCAATTCTACTGCGATCGGCGGACATACAGGCGATCCGCAATCGCTACTAGCCCTGACGCAAGCGCTTTACAATCGAGTTCCGAATGCTTGGTGGGTAACGATACCAGGAACGAACTTTGAATTAAGCGATCGCCTTTCACCCATTGCTGAACGAGGTATTCAGATAGCACTGGAACAAATTTACCATTTGATGAAATTAGGCAAGGTAGAACTATGCATGAAGTTGGAATGATGCAAAACGTTCTCGAAACTGCTGTAGAACGTGCAAAACATGAAGGCGCGAGCCATATTCGCCTGTTGCAAATGCGAGTCGGTGAGGCATCTGGGGTAGTACCAGAGTCTTTACAACTGGCGTTTGATGTGGTGAAAAAGGAGACAATAGCTGAAGATGCTAGACTTCAGGTGGAATCCGTGCCAGTCGTCTGTTATTGCCCCAATTGCACTACTGAATTTCATCCCACCGATTTACTCTACGAATGTCCCGAATGTCACCAACCATATTGTGAGGTACGACAGGGCAAAGAGTTTGAACTGGCATTTTTAGAAGTTTCCTAGTCGATCGCTAGCTTCACAAATTACCATTCATCAACCATCAACCAATTCACCCCGTAAAACTAAAACAGCTTGTCCTCCTAATAAAACGCGATCGCCTTGACAACTAACTTTAACAACTCCACCTCTAGCAGAAGCTTGATAGGCGAGAAAATTATCTTTCCCCAAGCGATCGCGCCAGTAGGGTGCAAGGCAACAATGCGCCGAACCCGTCACCGGATCTTCATCAATTCCGACATTAGGCGCAAAGTAGCGAGAGACAAAATCATACTCTGAAGTTGTCGCCTGAGCGGTAACGATTACGCCTTGTACGGGCAAGGTTTTCAGTAAACTAAAATCTGGCTGAAGATTTCTGACAATCTCCTCCGAATCTAATTCCACTAAATAATTTCTATTCGTCTCACCTACATACTTTGGTTTGGTTCCCAAAGCTTTAATCAAATCGGCAGGTATTTCCGATGCAGCAGAGACTTGCATGGGAAAGTCTAACTCGATCCATTCTCCTATCCGTTTTGCCGTCAGCAAGCCGCTGAGAGTGTGAAATCGAGCTGTTTCCTCCGGCTGCAAATAACCCTGTTTCCACAGTACATGAGCGCTAGCTAGGGTAGCATGACCGCACAGAGGAACTTCTGTAGCAGGGGTAAACCACCGCAAATTGTAGCTACCATTGTCTTGCCGGAGTAAAAAAGCCGTCTCCGATAAATTCATCTCCTTAGCGACATTTTGCATCCAACCATCATCTCTCGGTTGCGGCAAAACGCATACAGCAGCAGGATTTCCTGCAAAAGGTTTATTTGTAAAAGCATCGACCTGAAAAATTTCTTGTCCCATTTCAGTTATCAGTTATCGGTTATCAGTTGTCATCGGGGCGGGTTTAGCCAGCAGATTCACGGCTCAAACCATCATCTTCGCTTCATACCCGCCCGTACAGTTATCAGTTGTCAGTGTAAAAATGCTACATGTAATTTTCTACCTAGATTACACCGCTCATTTTATGACCGAGAGGGAAAGATGCGATCGCACAGCTTGAACTGATTTCTCTTCTTTTTTGTACTATGCTAGTTCCACTACTCGTTGTTTTCTTTACACAGTTTTGAGTTTGTTTGCAAGATAGGACGACGCAACGATTAATACCCCTCCAACCCACTGTGTAAAGCTAGGTTGCTCGCCGAGCGCCAAAATAGCACTTGCTACACCAAAAATAGGAATGAGGGCAACGTAAAACGCAGCTTGACTTACAGGCACATTCTGCAACGCAATCAAATAGAGTAAGAACGCTAAAGCATACTGCATGATGCCCGAAATAACTGCAAGTAACCAAAATTGTAGTGAAATGCCTGCTGCGCTCACTTCATAGCTCGAATTGAGAATTGATAGTACGCTAAAACACGATACAGTTACAAGCAAACCAACCAACTGCTGTGATGCGGTGAGCTGTAAAGGATTTGCTGTTGCAATCTGCTTCTTGCTCAGAAGAACATAGAATACTGCGAAGACCGTACCGAGTAGCACGAGTAGATCGCCGACAAGTGAAGCACGATCTGCGCCCTGAGCGTCTTTTAACATTAACAGAGACACCCCTATAAAACTAATGCTAGCGAGTAGCAATTTTGCTCGTGTGAGTTTCTCACCTAAGAAAACTGCTGCAAATAAGATGGTAAGAATTACCTCGGATGAACCAATTAATGTTGCGTTGCTGGCAGTCGTCATCTTTACGCCAAAGGTTCCAACCATGTAGGCTAAAGCAGGTTCAAAAATCCCTGCAAAGCCTTGTTTAAGATGACTCCAAGTGAATGGCAGTTGACGATCTTTGAAATAACACACTGTGGCAAGAAATGTAACGCTGGCAATCAGTTGAATAATCAGTAGAGTCGTCGCTGTAATTTCTGAAAGGGCAATTTTTGTCAGAGTTACTCCTACTCCCCAGCAAAAGGCGTAGCTTAGAGCAAGGATTACTGTTTTCATTGTTTTAGGATTTGACAGTATTTTTGTTCGACTGGACAGCGATCGCCTGGGCAGACTTCCTCTTCACACAAGCGGCAGATAGTAAAGGCTTGCAGCTCGTTCGTCGTCATGGCTGTCAGCATTTTTTCTAAAAGTGCGGTCAGTTGCTGGCGCTCGTTCGGCGTTAAAGAGTTAATGGCAATTTGCACTTGTTGTCGCCGCTCTAACAAAATGGCTTTCCGTCGTTCAGACCCCGTATCTGTAAGAAATAAAGCCAACGTTCGACCATTTGCTCCCGATCGCCGCTCGACAAGACCTTCCTTTTCTAAGCGATCGATCAGGCGAACGGTTCCAGGATGTGAAAGATTCAATATTTGTCGCAGTTGATTAATTGACAGTCCTGGTTCTGCACCCAACGTCACTAGAGCAGCTGGGGTTTCGCCGCCATAGCCAGCGCTGTTGGTAACAACCGCATTGAAGGCATCCATGACGCTAAGTGCAAGCGCACCTAAAAGATTTGACGTTCTTTCGTCATCCATAGAACATTTGCACCACGAGAATCTTTCCCTTTTATGTATGCATCATACATATTTTTAAGTTGAATGTAAAGAGAAGCAAAATAGTAGGGGCGCACAGCTGTGCGCCCCTACATCTCACTGTCCTATGGCAAAAGCGGCTGAGATGACATATCGCTCAAATTGGCAGATTGTAAAAGCCCGTTCCAATTTGCTTTGAGAGCAGCATTGTCCGGCTGTTGTAATCGCTGTTCGGCTATGGTGGCGATCGCGTCGTACCATAAACCTTGTTGAGCGTAGAGATCGAGTCTTTGTTCGGGTGTGGCTGTTTTGAGTTGCGATCGCATCGTAGCGGTTGGCGATACGCGCTGTACCCATCCTTCGACCGAATCTTTGATCGCAATAGGGGAATCTTGGCGATCGCAACTGGCTGCTATTTCCGTTTTCAAAAACCAGTGATAGTTCTGATTTAGCTTGAGTGGCGGTTGAGTAGATGGTAAACGCACACCGATGATTCCTGGTTTAGCTGGTAGTTCGACAGCAGAACGATAGACATCGTTATCGCGATCGTCTTGCAAGACGAATTCTACAGAACGGAGCGAAGGGCTGGCAGCGGGAATGTAAAACCAGAAGGTGGGATGCTCGGCGATCGTCTGTCCCCAAACATAGGTTGCTTTACCCGTGCCTACAGTCCTTTCTACGGCAGGTGCTAGCGCCGTTAACGGCAGCTTGAAGCCGCAGTCTCTTCCTCGTCCGGCTGCGCCTCTAGTTCGTCCGGTGGGAGTACCGGAGGCGGGAAAGGGCGGCGGCGTGTAACGGGGTTGAGCGCTGACTTGCTGGTGAGTGTGATTTTGACTGTTATTGTGGGTGGCGATCGCTGCTGTGGGTACGAGCAGTGTGAGGGCGATCGCTGCTGTGGCTGCAAGCTTGTGCATTATCTCACCTCAATCTATCTTTAGTGTAGGTTTCAGCGGTAGATTGCTGCTATCGGGCAAAGAACGTTTGACGACCGCAATTCTGCCTCCCGTCACGACTAAAGCCAACGCCGCAGGGACTAAAGGCAACCAGCCACCTTGAAGTAGTAATATCCAACTCGCTCCATATAGAGCTGCAATTGTCAAGCAAACACTCAGTCCCAATCGCACGGGAGAACGCCAGCACCAAACAACAACTCCTCCCACCAACGACCAAGCCCAAATCCAGATAATTTCACCCCAGAGAGGCAAAACCCACAGTGGTGTTCGTCCGTCCAAAACAGCACTGAGGAGTTGACTTACCATCTGAGCTTGTAAATAAATACCTGGAATTTGTTTTTGTAGCCCCTGTCTGCCAATGCTGTAGGGTGTAGACCACGCATCACCAGTACTAGGAGCCGCTAGACCGATCAGTACAATCCGGTTGTTGAGGGTGCGGGCGAGATGAGGCGGAATGCGATCGCTCAGGATATCTCCTAGCGTCACTGCTACGGCAATATCATCTACAGAGTCAAAGGGACGGTAATTGAGCAACAGTTGATAGCCTTTAGTATCGATTCTTTGATAGCCGCCCGTGTGGAAAGGTTGCAAGCGCGGAAAAACGACATTACCGAGTTGTAAGTTACCATTGGGCGTGAATCGAGTTTCAATTCCTTTCGCTGCCAAATATTGATGGGCGAGTTGAAAACTGAGCGCGGTATTAGCACTACAACGGGATGTGAGTGGCGGCTCGAAATTGAGCAAATGGCGGCGCACGATATTATCATCTGGATCGGCAATGACATCGCTAAAACCTATCCGTTCTGGAGCGACTTCTGGCGGGGGTTGAACGCCACGCGGATCGAATTCTGGATCGCTGACTTTACAAATAGCAAAAAGGCGATCGCTATTTTGGAGTCTTGACTTCAGGCTAGGTAATTTCTCGACTGGAAAATCGCGATAGATATCCAAACCGATGACTTGCGGATGTAGTTGTTCTAGTTTTTGCAACAGTTTTTCCAATGCCAAATCTGACAGAGATCCTTTTCTCTGTTTCTGTTCTGGTAGCTGCAAATCTTCCTCAGTCACCGTCACAATTAACAGGCGCGGATCGGCTTTTTCTATAGGACGCAGCCGCATCAATTGGTCAAAAGCTTGCAATTCTATAGGTTGGAATAATCCTAATAACCGCATTCCTACCACCGCCGCCGTGACAATGGTGCTGGTGAAGAAGACGCGCCGCAGAGAAAGCCGTTGTCGTGGTGGACGTAGACGTTGCATCCACTGTTGCCAAGTCGGAGGAATTTCGGCAAGATTTTGATAAATGACTGGTAGCCAGCTAGCAGCAGGATATTCACTTTCCCATCCCTGGAGTCTTTCCCTTGCCTCTCGTACCGATAAATAGAGAGACTTCCCCCCAGCAAAAGCCTGGAGAAAACTCTTCAAAAATTCTTGCGCCACGCGATCCGGTACGGGTTCGCGCATGAATACTACTTGGGGAATGTGCAAACTTGCCAAGTCCCGCGCCAAACCCAAGCCATCGCAAGAGTTAAAAATGGCTACGCTCAAACCATTTTCTACCGCAGTTTGTAAAGCGTGTTTGAGATCGGCAATAGTTAAACTTTCCGTTTGATTTAAATAAATTCTGCCTGTAACTTCATTCTGAGAGGCAGTTGTTTGACTGGCACTATGTCCGGCAAAAAATAAAATATCCCATCCTTGGGTAGACCATAACTGACGGTCTAACTCTTGACGTGACGGCTCAACCAAAAACTTGACATCTGCTCCTGGCAGGGTTTCGAGCAGGTTACGGTCTGCTTGAATGTCAATTCCGGCACTACTACCTAAAATCGCTAAAATTCTGATTTGAGTGCGAGAGGATGTCGTTTTCAGCGCAATTTCTTCGTAAGCGGGGGTACTCAGGGCAATTTCTGCTTGAGGATAGCGAGCGAATAGATCGCAGCGATGCCAGGGTAGTCGCTGTAATAGTAAATCTTCAGTTTGCAAAATGACTCGAATTGCATCCGCAGGCATTAATTTTTCTAAGAACTTATCCCTTAAAGCAAGAAATGATGGGGAGGAAAGCCAGTTGCTCAGGCTGCGGCTGAGGGATTCTGCGGCATTGTAACAGTCTTCTAAGACACAAACATTCGTGATTTGGACGGCAGCGGCTTCCAGACGCGATCGCAAACCTAAGCTGTAGTAAGCCGATTGCCATTTTCTGTAGAGTTGTGGAATTTCCGGCTGAGGTGGTAATCTGCCAGCAAGTTCTACGGCGGGGCGATCGCCATCCTCACCAATTTGCAGCGTGACAGGAAATCCCTGCTCAAAGCTACCTTCGCCAAACTTCAGGACAACTAACTTACCCACGATCTATCACCTGTAGGCACGTCATTTTAAGTTGTAAGTCGTAAGTCGTAACTCAAATGATAAAGTGTTCGGTGATGCCAACATCCCCCAGAGCTACTTTAACGCTAAATCTTTCTCCGGTAGTACCGCTAAATTGCAACTGAATGTAATTATCGGCGCGTCTGGCTTTAGCTTCCAAGAAAACTGAACCAGATTCATCCAAAACGATTAGCTGTAGCGACGGTGGTAAAAATGTCTCTCTCCCCGTCGGATGCACTTGTACGATCAGATCGGTTTTCTGCTCTGATGCAGGACGCAGTTCCATGACCAAAGCGACTGCATGACCAGCTAGCTGCATCCCTAAGTCAATTAACTTTGCCCGTCTGACAAAATTTTCAGGACGATCCACTTCATTTGTATTCAGTTCTTCTGTTTTACGAAAGCTAAAGGCTAAATTTTGTTCGGCTGGATTTAACAGCGAGACGACAGTTTGCCAGCCGGGTTCAAACGTATTTTGGAACCACTGTCTCAAGTTAACCGTACTCGTGGGAGGATTTGCGTTAGCGAAGCTTAACGAAGTTATCGCGCTCAAGTCTTGCAAGTGGGACAATAGATCTTCCGGCGATCGCAACTGGTTAACGGTCAACTGTTCTTGGGTAACTTGGTGGACAAAACCCAGAATATCGACCTGTTTTTCTACTTCATCCAAACGCACGACAACATAACCGATCCGATCTTCCCAAACCTCCGGTGGCACGTAACAGGTAGAAGCATCAGTGGCGATCGCCCGACATTCTAGGCGACCCAAACCCAATACCTCCAAGTCCGCTGCATCCACACACGCACGCATGAAAGGATTCCAACTATCGCACCCACTCCAATTCACCGGAATGCCCATCATTTCTAAATAATCGCGGACGGCACACACAGCCAAGGTATTCAGTCGCACTTGCTCTGCTTTTTGTAACGTTGGTTGCTGCTGGCTGAACTGCCAAGCAATGCTATTTGCGGCTTGAGTAATTGGTAACGGAAGGGAACGATCGTTTGCTCGTGCTTGATAATTCATGATAGGTATCCTCTAAATACCCTTGCGATTCGCCGAATTTACGCAATCGTGGTAGGCATTGTCGCCGATAGAAACTACTCAGTGTCGAAACAGACAGCTTGTATTGCGCTGCTAAATCTTCCCAGCTTGTCTCTGGTGGCAGCCTTTGTAACAATAAAACTTGGCAATTCACTTTTGGATAACCTTGAATATAAGTACGGCGGAGGTCGCCATCAGGATCGATTTGAATCCACTTTCGTGTCGTTTCCAAAATTGGTGGGACATCGGGCGGAGCTTCCAAGGCTTCAATCGCGTCTTTCCCTAGCTCGTCAACAGAATAGACTTGTCTAGTTGTCGAGTTATTGGTAGTCTTTCTTTGCAGGTATAAGTCTTGCAGCCGTCGCCGCAAATATGCATTTAGCCAAGTCGTGACACTACTACGACTGGGATCGTAGCGATCGCCTGTCGTAGCTTCACACAGGTTACGGCAGAAATACAGCCAGGTTTGTTGTAAGGCATCCTCGTAATCGAGAGTATTTTCTTTCCACAGCTTGCCAGACTTGGCAATCGAGCGGACAATTCTAGTTAAACCTCGCTGGCGATCGAGACTACCGATCTTCTGCTGACAAGTTTCTACGACCAATTGACGCAGACTCACCTCAAATTCTTCCATAACAGTATTTTTTATTTGTCTCTCCAGCAGGGGTATGTTTATTTTCGAGGAAAAATTCTTCAAAATCACTACCGCGCTGCTTGTTGTCTCACCTCCTAGAAATAGCGTGTTTCCTCCGCTATCTACTTATCAGCGGTATAGAAGAAAATTATGCAGGTGAGTTTTATTAAGTTATGTAAGTAAAACAAGAAAAATGTCACGCATCAGCGAAGCGAAGCGACGAAGGAGCGTTAGACGCGAAGGCGCAAAGTGTGGGTATTCTCTACTCATGAGGGAGAATGAGATCGCAAAAGAGATTGTTGATGGGGCATACAAGATTCACACGACTCTGGGACCAGGGTTGTTGGAATCTGTATACGAGACTGTTTTGGCTTATGAGTTGGAACGCCGAGGATTAGGTGTCGTGCGACAGCAAGCCATACCTGTAGTATATGAAAGCGTTAGGTTAGAAGAAGGCTTTCGTGCTGACATCATAGTTGCTAGCAAAGTCATTATCGAAATCAAATCTGTAGAAATGCTGGCTCCAGTCCATAAAAAACAACTCCTAACCTATTTGCGGCTTACAAACAAAAAACTAGGCTTACTCATCAACTTTGGGTCTGCACTCATCAAAGACGGAATCCATCGCATTGCTAACGGACTCTAAACGCGAAAACCCTTCCCATCTTTGCGCCTTTGCGCCTAACGCCCTATCGGGCTTCGCTTCGCTGATGCGTGACATTAATCCGGCAACTTATACTGCCCCACGATCCGCTTAGCAAACTCCGGTACATGCGCTTCCAACTTCTCTAAATAATTCCGCTTTACATACAAATAATTCCGCGTAAAGTGAGAATCAATCGAGAATCGTGCATATTCCAACCCTTTCGGACCAATTCTTTCAATGACTACACCCATTAACTTCGCCGCCCACATGGGCAGAGTCACCGCTTTGTCATAAGCAGGTATACTCTGTTGTACTGCTTGATGGCGATCGCCCTGCGATATGACTGGTTGTAGCTCTAATTTATCTTGCACCAAATCCAGCATTTCGCGACCGCGATCGTTGCGGACAACAATCCACTGCCAACCAAAGGTAGCACCCATGTAACCGACAACCAAATCGGCAAGGGAGTTGACGTAATCAAAGCAACTCATGCAAGAAGGTGCAAATACATCCTTCAACTGGTTTGTCTTTAAACCAAAGAAAGGCACTGTCTCCACCGAACCATCTTCGTGTTTGAAGTGAACGCGGAAATCTTGCATGAATTCGTAATGTACTACCGTATCGGGCGATTTACTAGTCGTTTCTAAGAACTTTTGCAATCCTGCACGAGTGACGTTATCCACGCAAGGAGTTCCCAAAACATACAGCTTTTCTAAGCCGAGTTGTTTTTCTACTGCCCGCAATGCTTGTATTTGACAACCGACACCAATAACTAACAGTCGTTTCATGCCTGACTGTTCTATTTGTTCTAGCACCGATAAGTTAGGCGACAGCGTAGGTTTATTTACCCGTGCGGCTAAAATTTCCTCTGGGGTACGGGCAATAATTGGCATCGGTTGAAAGCGGTCTTCTTTGGTATTCTGGACGCAGACTACGCCTTCGACAATGCCGCGATTTAGCATTTCGATTGCAATGGTACTAACAATACCCGTCCATTGCGCCCCTGGAATCGGTTCTTTTTTCCGCGCCGCTGTCATCGAGTGATGCACGCCGAAGTAAAGTTCGTCTGGATTGTCTAAATTACGGCTGCGATCGTGCGTTTGAGTTTCTAGTTGGTCAAATTGCTGGTTTAGGAATGCACAGGCTTCCTTGACATAGTGGATGTAATATGTGTCGCACAGACCGCACTCGCTACAAAGTTCTTTGGCTGGGCGACGGCTGCCAGGTTTGAGGGCTTTAGCTTTCTTATGGTCGGTAGGATGAAGGGCGGTCATAAGTCATAAAACTTTGTTTTTTATACCTTTTCACACAATACCGCTTTCAGCCAAAATATTTTAGTATGTGGTGACAAAAGGTAGAATTTGCACCTTTTAAATCGTAGTTTCCTCAGTTTCCTGAGAATTGTCTCCAAAGCATAATAAACGAATTGCAAGCACGGCAAAACCCACAGCCGCGATCGCCTTGACGAATTTTACAGGTAGCAACTGAGCTGCACCCGCACCCGCTAAAACTCCCAGCAAACTTGTCAATATCAAAGCGCTAGCTGTGCCAAAAAAGACAGCCCGTGGGGATTTACAACCACCACTGAGGGCGATCGCTGCTAGTTGGCTTTTGTCTCCCAATTCTGAGAGAAATACAGTTACAAAAGTGATTCCTAGTAGTTTCCAGTCCATGAAGTTGAGGGGTGAGGAGTGAGGAGTGAGGAGTGAGGGCATCTTTATCAGTCCCTCTAGATCGCCCTTAAAAGGGAATTTCTCTCTTGTTCCCCCCTTTTTAATGGGGGCTAGGGGGGATCTCCTACGAAAGTAAAATATCTCCTACTAAGGCGATCGCGATCAGTAGTAAACTCGTACCTGCGGCAATTTCTAACTTTCTAGGTGATAGGTGTTTTGCTAACCACTGTCCTAAGAGTACGCCTAGTAAACTGGTCGTAATTAACGCTGCGGCTGCACCTACGAAGACAATCCAGGGTGATTGAGACTCTGCACTCATCAAGAGCGTGGAAAGTTGGGTCTTATCGCCGCATTCTGCCAAGAATATTGTTAAAAATGTCGAGGCGTATATTGCCCACCAAGACTCTCTATGTTTTTGCTGTTGTAAAGGGCGATCGCTAACACTGACAACAGGCTGGCTGCTGTGTGTTTCCAAAACCTGTTTCTCCAGTGCTGTTATTTGGTCAGACAAGCTAGATCGCTGAGGGGGTGCAGATTCCAGTTTCACAGGCAGTTCAGCTCAATACGCGACATCTTTCATATTTCTTTCATTTTCTGCTACATCGTAACAAAAATCAACCCCCGTCTGAGGGGCTGAGGGAGAGAAGAGAGCTGAGGGAGCTGAGGGAGAGTCGCCCAGCTGAGGAGATAAAATAACTAACTGGTCACTGGTCAGGAGTCACTGGTCAGGAGTCACTGTCACCCCACACCCCACACCCTATCAACTCACCACTCACGACTCACTTCCCTACTAAATCGCACCATTTCCAGGCTGCGATCGCCATAAACGCCGGAAATCTGTTGCTCGCAGCACTCGATTGCAAAATCGTTGACTTCTTCCGGCTCGATGCCGTACATATCTAAGAATATTTCTGGCTCGACTCGGCAAAAGCGAGGACGGTTGGGGTAGATTTTGCATTCTCGCCTTAAATGGTCGTAATTGATACACCAACCACCTTCACCTACCATGCTGAGATAGAGTGCTAACTCTTCTGGTGTCAAATACTCTGCTATGTCTGGGCGTTCTTCTGGGTCGAGATGACAGCAAGCGCCACACTGTTTTACACATTTCCAAGTTGCCATTTCCAAGTCGCCATAATATTCAGATTGGGTGATGATAGAGTTCCCGCTACTCAAGCTTAGCAATTTTGGTTTCTCCATCACTAAAATGAGAGCAGCAAGGGTTTATTTGTGGTTTGTTATAGATTTGTTAAGTTAATTAAATCCGGTAATTCTCCTCTAGGTAAAATAAGGTGCGGATTTTTATGTAAGAAATCGACGTTAATATAGACAAACTGGGAGGAGAGATAAATCTTATGTCTGGAATTTTTGATGCGATCGGTAGTTTTCAGTGGGAAACTCTGTTTCAACTAGTAAGCGTTGCCCTGATCATGCTAGCTGGTCCAGCAGTTATTTTTGTCCTTGCCTTTCGCAACGGCGATCTCTAAAACTCATACGATATACCATCAATGGATAAGGGAGGGAGTAGCTTTGAGCTATTTTCCCTCTTTTGGTTTATTTGGATGAAAAGAAAAGTTACAAAAATTAATTCGGTGGTAACTCTAAGGGAACTGTCCCCAAAGTTCCTTTGCGAAAATCTATCAGTATCTGTCTTGCCGTGCGTTCCAAGTCACCGCGATCGCGTTTTGCCGATAACTCATAGACAAATTCTTCTCCTGTCATGCCCAACGAATCGATTTTGTAACGAGATAGGGGATTGTCAGGCATGAGTTCGGGAGCAGTTGCCATTAAATCTTGCAGCAAATCGATAAAGATAACAGCCACTTGGTAAGAATCGTAGGCAGCATCACCAATATCATCGCAGATAGCTAACTTAATTGCTGCTGCTTGGTCTTCTAGCTTAGTGGGAATTACCCCAGGTGCATCTAATAATTCGACGCGATCGGAAATTCTGACCCAGCGCAACTGGCGCGTTACCCCAGGACGAGCCTCACTGACAACAATCCGCCGCTTCAATAGCCGATTGATCAGCGCTGACTTACCCACATTCGGAAATCCAATCGCCGCTGCCCGCACGGGACGGGCTAACAAGCCACGATTTTTGCGGCGTTGATTAATCTCATCACCTGCTCTTTGCGCTACCTGCAATACTTGTCCTACACCGTTACCATCTTTAGCATTGGTAAAGTAAACTGTTTCTCCCCGTGTCTTAAACCACTGCTGCCACAACTGCCGCACCGCAGGGGGAATTGCATCGACGCGGTTGAGGATTAATACTCGTGTTTTATTGCCTACCCACTCTGGCACGCGCGGATGGTGGGTCGCTAGTGGAATCCGTGCGTCCCGTACCTCCAATACCACATCAACCAACTTCAGTTGTTCGGCAAGCGCTTTTTCTGCTTTGGCAATGTGACCTGGATACCATTGGATTTCGTTTGTCATTTGTCATTAGTCATTGGTCATTTGTTAATGGTTAATGGTCGATCGTCAATAGTTAACAGCAATTAACAATTAACAATTAACCATCAACAACTAGGGGACAACTAAAACCGGACAGGGAGATAAATTAATTACGCGGTTGGTGACGCTTTCGGTGACTCCTTCTTCTGTCAACCCGAGTCCTCGGCATCCCATGACAATTAAGTTAGCACCAACTTCGTCGGCTACATCACAGATAACAAATGCAGGCTTGCCCTGCCGCTCGAATGCCTCTGTTTGAATGCCTTGCTGCTTGAAGACGGACTGAGCATCTTCGAGAAGTCGGGCTACGACATCAGGCGATTCCATGCCCTCGTCAGCCTCCTCCGATCCTTCTACTACCGATAGCAGTATTAGACGACTACCATACTTTTGCACGATTTCAACCACGACTCCTACGGCTTCTTGTGTTTCGCGGCTACGATCGATCGGAAACAGAACAGTCTTAAACATTTGTGGTAACTCCGATACCCATGCTTCGGTAAAATGTGGACGGCGCTAAATGATGGACTAAACCAAAAAGGCAATTAGGAGGTTGACGCTGTGTCCAAAAAAACTCTAGCAAATTTATCCTCGTCAGATTTATCTGGGAAGCGGGCGTTAGTACGGGTAGATTTTAACGTACCGCTAGACGACCAAGGCAATATCACCGATGATACCCGCATTCGTGCTGCACTGCCGACAATTCAAGATTTAATTAAAAAGGGTGCTAAAGTCATCCTGGCTAGTCACTTCGGTCGTCCCAAAGGTGTAGATGATAAATTGCGTCTGACTCCCGTTGCTAAGCGCCTTTCCGAATTACTCGGTCAAGAGGTTATCAAGTGCGACGATTGTATCGGTGATGAGGTTGCTGGCAAAGTTGCAGAAATGCAAAATGGTCAGGTGTTACTGTTGGAAAACGTTCGCTTCTATCCCGAGGAAGAAAAGAATAATCCAGAATTTGCTCAAAAGTTAGCTGCAAATGCGGACTTGTACGTAAATGATGCTTTTGGTACGGCTCACCGCGCCCATGCTTCAACCGAGGGCGTAACTCACTACCTCAGCCCTTCGGTAGCGGGTTATTTGATTGAAAAAGAACTTCAGTATCTCCAAAGTGCGATCGAAAATCCTCAGCGTCCCCTAGCGGCAATTATTGGTGGCTCGAAAGTCTCTAGTAAGATTGGCGTAATCGAAACGCTGTTGGACAAGTGCGATAAGCTGCTGTTGGGTGGTGGGATGATTTTCACCTTCTACAAAGCACGGGGTTTGAATGTTGGTAAGTCGCTGGTGGAAGAAGACAAGCTAGAACTGGCTAAATCTTTAGAAGCTAAGGCAAAAGAACGTGGTGTCGATTTGCTGTTACCTACAGATGTGGTGGTCGCAGATAAATTTGCTGCTGATGCCAACGCTCAGACCGTCAGTGTGGATAATATTCCATCTGATGGTATGGGTTTGGATATTGGTCCAGATTCGGTCAAGACGTTCCAATCAGCACTGGCTGAGTGCAAGTCGGTGATTTGGAATGGTCCGATGGGTGTATTTGAGTTTGACAAGTTTGCTGTAGGCACAGAAGCGATCGCTCGTACTCTTGCCGATCTCACCAAGCAAGGCGTAACTTCCATCATTGGTGGTGGTGACTCTGTAGCAGCGGTGGAAAAAGTCGGTGTAGCCGAGCAAATGAGCCACATTTCAACTGGCGGCGGCGCAAGCTTGGAGTTACTTGAAGGTAAGGAACTGCCCGGTATTGCTGCTTTGGATGATGCCTGATTCGGGAACTGAGAGGAGATCCGCAGTTGAAGAAGCGAGATCTCGATCCCCCCTAACCCCCCTTAAAAAGGGGGGAATTTAAAGCCCCCTTCTTAAGGGGGTTGGGGGATCTCAACTGCGTAACTTCTGCAACTATAAATTCTTCCTTATTCTCGGTACGGGCGGGTTTGCCAGCAAAACTGTTTGTTTTTTACAAATCTCTGCAAAAAACCCGCCCCTACAATTCCGGGACGGGCGGGTTTGCCAGCAAACGTATTTGTTACTTGACATATATGCTGCAAAAAAACCGCTCCTACTTGATTTATATTGGACGTTTGTTTTATATTTATTTATATCAAACGTTCGATCTAATGTAGAGTCAAATTAATTGTCCCGATGCCCAAGATTGTAGACCACGACCAATATCGTAAAGAACTGTTGCTCAAGAGTTTCGATCTATTTGCCGAAAGAGGCTACGGTTCGATCACCATGCGACAGTTAGCTCAAGGGTTGGGTGTGTCTACAGGGACGCTTTATCATTACTTTCCCAGCAAACAAGCCTTATTTCTTCAGTTGGTAGAAGAACTAGACAGACAAGACTTGCTCAACTTCTTGGCGGAGGCGGGAAATCCACCCACCTTAACAGAGCGAATTGAAACTATGTTCAATTTTGTGGCTAAAAATGAAGATGATTTTTGCAAGCAAGTTTTACTTTGGGTGGAATTCTACCAGCAGGAAAAAGCGGAATTGAGCAGAAATAATGCTTTTCACAGCTCTTGGGATAAGACTACGCAAGCAATCGCCGACTATTTGCAAGTACCAGATAAAGCGATCGCGGATTTTGTCCTGAACTATCTTTACGGTTTATTAATGCGAGGAATATTTGAAACTGAAACAATTTCCTATCCAGAACAAGCAACCTTACTCAGCAAAATTCTCGTAGCATACCTAAAATAATCAGTTACCAATTACCCATTACCCATTACCAACTACCAATGACCAATGAAATTTTAAAACCTTCAAATCGCTGGATAGCTGGGTTAATTCTGACGGCAACTGCCATAACAGGTGCAACTGGCTTTTATGTCGTTTCTCAATCTTCTCAGCCTTCTCCTCCTGTGGCAACAACTCCCCCAGTAACGCAAGTTACAGCTTTGGGACGACTAGAACCAGAAACAGAAGCAATCCGCTTATTTGCCCCATCGGCATTGGATGGCGATCGCGTAGACCAATTATTAGTTAAAGAAGGCGATCGCGTCAAAGCAGGACAAACTATTGCAATTTTAGATTCTTGCGATCGCTTGCAAAATGCTTTGGCACAAGCACGCGAACAAGTCAGAGTTGCCCAAGCTAAGTTAGCACAGGTGAGAGCAGGGGCAAAAACAGGAGAAATTAAGGCGCAAGAAGCGACTATTGCCCGGATACAAGCAGAAATTGCTGGAGAAACGTCAACTCAAAATGCTACTATTGCTCGCTATCAAGCAGAAGTCAACAACGCCCTAGCGGAGTATAATCGTTTTTTACAATTATATCGTCAAGGTGCGATCTCTGCATCGAACATAGATAGCAGGCGATTAACCCTAGAAACCGCACAAGCACAGTTAAAGGAAGCACTTTCGGGGAAAAACCGCACGGTGGAAACTTTACAGGCTCAACTACAAGAAGCCAAAGCTACCCTGAATCAGATTGCCGAGGTGCGTCCGGTAGATGTAAATGCAGCCCAAACAGAAGTAGATACTGCGATCGCCGCTGTGAAAACATCTGAAACGCAGCTACAAGAAGCCTATATTCGCGCCCCTATGTCTGGGCAAATTCTCAAGATTCGCACGCGAGAAGGAGAAAAAATTAGCGATTCGGGCATTGTAGAAATGGGACAAACGGCTCAAATGGTTGCTGTCGCTGAAGTTTATCAAACTGATATCGGTAAAGTTAAGTTGGGACAGCCAGCCGTCATTACTAGTCAAGCAATTTCAGGACAGTTGCGTGGTAAGGTTTCCCAAATCGGTTTACAGGTCGATCGCCAAAATGTGTTTAGCAACCAGCCTGGAGAAAATCTAGATCGGCGCATAGTCGAAGTTAAAATTCGCCTCAGTCCAGAAGCTAGTCAACAGGTAGCTGGGTTGACGAATTTACAGGTAGAAACAGCAATTCAATTATAGATTTTGTTTGTTGCAAAGCATAACGCATGTTCGGTATAAATAATTTCATTCCATTGATGTTGAACCACCAAACAAGATCTGTAGGGGCGGGTTTAGCCAAGATCTTGCCATCGCACCAGGGAGAGAATGCAAAACCCGCCCTTCCCACGAGCCGGATTTGAACCAAGATCTTGTCATCGCGCCAGAGTTCGATCGCAAAATCCCTTCCACACAACAGATTATATTTCACGCGCAAACGAAGGAGAAATTGAGATGGTGCAAGTTTTGTATTTGACACTTTGTATATTAGGCACTGCTTTAGCCTTCTCTGAAATTTTACCTTTTCTATTCGAGCAAGGATTCAACCCTCAAATCTTTGTACAACAGCTATTTACTAACAAAATTTCAGCCTTATTTGGTTGGGATGTCATTGTGGCGGAATTAGTTCTATGGGCATTTATTTTATGGGAAGGTTCGCGATTGAGAATGAAATATTTATGGGTTTATTTCGCAAGTAGCTTAATTGGCGTTTCTACAGGTTTACCCTTCTTTCTTCTCATGCGACAAAGGCATCTTATTCAGAATTCACAATAAATTATCGGAACGAATTAAATTGACTGCGACAAAGGCAAGGGCGGGTTTAGCAAGAAAATCTATTTTGAACTAAACATATCGATAAACCCGCCCCTACAAGTAATGGGCGTATACCATCAATTACCAATTACCAATTACCAATTACCAACCAAAACTATGAAATGGCTAAAAAAAATTCCCCTCGCATGGCATCAATTAATGAAAGAAAAGACACGCTTGTTAGTGGCGATCGCGGGAATTGGTTTTGCGGATATGCTCATCTTTATTCAGTTAGGTTTCAATGACTCTCTTTACGACAGTGCGACACAGACACAAAGCTTATTACAAGCAGATTTAGTAATGATTAATCGGCAATTTGAATCGCTGTCTACGCTACAAAGCTTTTCAAGAGAAAGATTATATCAAACATTGGCATACAATGGCGTGTCTTCTGTTAGTTCAATTTATATTGGGAGAGGAGAATGGAAAAATCCCACAACGCGAATTGACAGAACTATTTTAATTTGGGGTATCGATCCGAATGCGCCTAGCTTTGCCGTACCAGAAATTCAACAAAATGCGAAGCGATTGCAACTTTTAAATACTGCTTTATTCGATCGCGCTTCTCGTCCCGAATATGGTGCGATCGCAGAGACAGTAGAAAAGCAAGGCAGTGTAGAAGTACAATTAAATCAGCAAAATATTCGTACAGTAGGCTTATTTAGAATTGGCGCATCTTTTGCTGCTGATGGTAATGCGATCGTTAGCGATTCAAGTTTTCTAAAACTACTACCCGATCGCAAATCGAATCAAATTGAAATTGGATTAATTCAACTCAAACCGGGGATAAATTCAGAAAGCGTCAAAGCACAATTAACAGCAAATCTTTCAAATGATGTTAGGGTGATGACACCACAAGAATTTGCAGAGGTAGAAAAGTATTACTGGGAAAGCCAAGGTGCGATTGGATTTATTTTTGGACTTGGTGTGGTTGTCGGTATCATTGTTGGCATAGTGATAGTTTATCAAATTCTTTACACTGATGTTGCCAATCACTTACCAGAATACGCCACGCTTAAAGCAATGGGGTATAGCGATCGCTACTTATTAGGTGTTTTGATTCAGGAATCACTGATATTAGCAATTTTGGGATATATTCCAGGTTTTCTGATTTCTTTAGGATTATATCAAATTGCCGCTGCTGCAATTTTAATGCCTATTGGCATGAAGATAGAACGCGCAATCTTTGTATTAGCAATTACGTTTGTTATGTGTAGCATATCTGGAGCAGTCGCAATGCAAAAACTTCGTTCTGCCGATCCTGCTGATGTTTTTTAGTCATTTATCATTTGTTATTCACCGTTAACTAAACAATGAATATTACAGCTCCACTCCCGACTCCCGACTCCCGACTCTCGACTCCCGTTATTTCTATCCAAAATCTCAACCACTACTTCGGACAAGGCGAACTAAAAAAACAAGTTTTATTTGATATTAATTTGGAGATTATGCCTGGAGAAATTATTATTATGACCGGACCTTCTGGTTCTGGTAAGACAACTTTATTAAGCCTGATGGGAGGGTTGCGATCGGCTCAAGAAGGTAGTTTGAAAATACTCGGACAGGAAATTCGTGGGGCAAACAAAAAACTATTAACTCGGTTACGCTGCCAAATTGGATATATCTTTCAAGCACACAATCTGATGTCATTTCTGACTGCGAAACAAAACGTAAGAATGTCTTTAGAATTGCACGATCGCTATCTTGCTGAAGATTTAAACGCTAAAGCCACAGCCATGCTAGAAAGCGTTGGTTTGGGACATCGAGTTGATTATTATCCAGAAAACCTCTCAGGAGGACAAAAACAACGAGTGGCGATCGCTCGTGCGTTAGTGAGTCATCCTAAAATTGTGTTAGCAGACGAACCCACAGCCGCACTTGATAAAAAATCTGGGCGTGATGTGGTGGAGATTATGCAGCGTTTGGCAAAGGAACAAGGTTGTACTATCCTGCTTGTCACCCACGATAACCGCATTCTCGACATCGCCGATCGCATTGTTTACATGGAAGATGGTTGTTTAGCCAATAATCCGAATTCAGCTGTCTTGGGTGAGTAGATATATATGGAGTCACTACCCAGGAGCATCAAAAGTGGATAATCTATACGCTGCTAATATCTGCCAAACGCCTAAAGCTTGGGCAAATACTAAAACTTGGCAGGAAACTTGTAGCAAATCTAACGCAGACACGCAAACCAGTCACAACGATTTGCTGATTCCATCGGCAATTGTCATATTACCAATATTTATGCTCGTATCAATACTCGTTACTAGAAAGTTACGCCGACACTATCATCGTCAGCAGCAGAGAAATAGAGCATTTGCCCGTTTGCAAAAAGTTGCACTGCTAGAGCGGATGTTATCTATTAAGGTTAAGTAGTTAATGATACATGTGATGAGCTTGACAATCTGGCTAGACTCACTAGCAAATACGTAGTATAAATAAAGTATTTGAATTAATTAATTTATCAAAGTCAGGCGCGATCGCATCTACAACTCGATATTTCTACAACTCAATATTTCTACTAATAGCTTAGCCATGACCCGAAAGAGCGAAGATGAAGATAAACATCTGTTCGAGATGGGTCTTGTCTACGGAGCTATTTTAGGATGTCTGGGTTTAATCGGGTTAATTATGTTCTCTGAGCCAAGATTAATTATTGCATGTTTAATCTTTTCAATTTGGATTCTAGTTATATCGTTAATTTAGAAATTTCTATTAGAGAGCAGGGAGTAGGGAGTAGGGAGCGGGGAGCAGAGGGGCAGGGAGCAGAGGAAGCTTCAGGGGCTTCAGGAGCAAGAAATGTCTTCACGCAGTGTAGCGGAGCGTTTACTGTCTTCACGCAGTGTAGCGCCAGCGTCTACTGTCAACCATCAACCACCAATTATCCATTACCCATTACCCATTACCAATTTCTTAACAATCTTAAGCCACTCAAAGTCACAATGACAGTCGATCCTTCATGACCAATTACGCCAATTGGCAGATTCATGTTGCCAGTAAAATTAGCAATGAGTAGTAACACGATAAAGCTGAGAGCAAAGGTAATATTTTGTTTGATAATTCTTTGCGATCGACGACCTAAATGAATTGCTACTACTAATTTTTCTAAACGATCTGCCATCAAAACAAGATCGGCGGTTTCTAAAGCAACATCGCTACCAGTCACGCCCATAGCAATACCTACCGATGCTTGAGCTAAGGCTGGTGCGTCGTTGATGCCATCTCCTACCATAGCTACAGTTTGATATTGGCTTTGAAGCTGACGAATAACTGTGACTTTATCTTCGGGTAATAATTCAGCATAAACGCGATCGATTCCGACAGATCGAGCAATGCGCTCGGCTGTACGCTGATTATCGCCCGTTAGGACGATCGTTTCCTCAATTCCTAATTGTTTCAGGTGCTTGATGACTTCAGCAGCTTTGGGACGTAGAGTGTCGGCTACAGCCACAATCCCGATGATTTCACTTTCTCGTGCTACCCAGATGACGGTTTTGCCTTCAGCTTCGAGGTATTGGGATAGTTCGGGAGTCGGTAGGGGCGAGTTTAGAAACCCGCCCGTACGGGAGTCGGGAGTTGTAGGGGCGGGTTTTGACCAAAAATCGTAGGCTTGAATTGTCAAGCTATCTGCTAAACCCGCCCGTACAGAAGAGTTATTCGTTAAATCCAAATTTTGAATTTTGAATTTTGAATTTTGAATTAAAAAATCAAATTTTCCTACTAGGACTTGCTGTTGACGAACTTCGCCAATAATTCCTTGTCCTGGGTGAGAATATACGCCAACGGCAGGGACGATCGCAATTTGTTTTTGTTGGGCAGCGGTGACGATCGCTTGTCCGATAGGATGTTCGGAATAGGCTTCTAAAGCAGCAGCAATTTGTAAAACTTCATCGACTGAATGCCCAGTGGTAGGGATAACTTCTGTGACTGCTAATTTACCCGTGGTGAGAGTTCCAGTTTTATCAAATGCGATCGCTCGCACTTTTCCCATCATTTCTAACTGCGCCCCACTTTTAAATAAAATTCCCTGTCTTGCACCGTTAGCAATTCCTGATAGTGGGACTTTAAAACTTTCTAAGCCCAAATATAGCCGAACTTAGCTCTGTGAGAGGCAAATACATCAACATGCTCATTAAGCCAGCGGACCAAACGAAACTCGACTGCGGTGCGGAATGCCTCCAATGCTTCGGCAAAGGTTTGTAAGGGTTTGGTTGCCCAACGTCTGCGGAATCCGCCGGTCAACTGATGCCAAAGGATGAAGGTGTAAGCGATGAACACTAAAACCCAATGACGCTTCATACTCAGAGCATCCCGAACTTGATACTCACTCAAACCCAACCAGCCCTTGGCTTCTCGATAGAAGACCTCCACCCAGTTGCGAGCAGAATATGTTTGAGCTACCCAAGCCGCACTGACTTGGTTGTCAGAGGCATTGGTGAGAAAGTAATCCACCTCCGTCGCTTGCTCGAAACTAGAGGCATTGAGTTGAATCGCCAGCCAGCGAGTGCCTTCGAGCTTCGGAACGTGAACTGGTAACAGCGCCACCCAAACTGTCCGGGGCTGCTCCAGATTGAGTTGCACAGGTGTGAACTGCTCCACTGCCAAGGTTTGAGCAATAGCTTCTAATCCCTGCTTACGAGCAGACTCATCACCTGATGTTTGAGCAGTAACTTGGCGGTTTTTGGCGATTGCTGCCACGTAAGTTAGGTTTCTCGACTCCAACTGCTTGAGAAAAGGCGTGTTATTACCGTAGCCTGCATCAATTACAGTCACACCCGGTCGATAACCGCGCTTCAAGCATTGGTCAACCAAGTCTAGAGCCAGGTCAGGTTTTTTCTGGAAGTTGGGGTCTGCCTTGCCTTGCTCGAATAAACTTGCGTGTTGATAGAGTGCAACATCTAACGGCAGACGTCGCACTCCATCATACAAGTAGGTAGTCAGCAGCACAATACCATTGTCAGTCTTGCCAATCTCCCCAATGTACTGCCGTCCTACCCCATCAGTAGCCGCACCACTTTTGCGATGTCCCGAATCATCTACAATCAATGTGAAACCTTGACTCGGGGTCGTCTGGCGACACTGGTGCATCACCTCCAACCGCCGATTATTTAGCTTGACTTCATCCCAAGGGGCATTGTTGAGAAAATGTCTGAGGCTGTTGTAGGAGCCATCTACTGTATTTGTGACCAGTTGGCTCAGGTTTTTGCGCTGACTCTCACCCAGCAGTCCCCCTAGATAAACACGAAATTCCTGCCGCTGCTTCTGACGCGAAAATACATCATCAAACCGACGACACCAGTTCTCAAAGCACTGCGGCATCGCTGCTGGTACTTGATCTTTCACCTTACGTTGCTCCTGTCGAGACTGACGTAAAACGCAACTCCTACCCGCATTCTAGCTCAATTTGCTCCATCTTTCTTACAAAGTCCCATTAGCAATGTCGGCATAATTGCTGCCATTAACGCGCAGGGAGAGGCGACAACGAGAAAAATTAAGGCGCGATAAATTGTTGTTTCCCAATTCCAACCCCAAATAAACGGGGGTAAAATTGCTAATAAAATCCCAGCGAGAACGACAACTTTGGCATAGCCGCGCTCAAAGCGTTCGATAAACATTTGTGAAGGAGGTGCTTCTGTTTGGGCTTGCTTGACTAATTGAATGATGCGCTGAATTAGGCTGCTTTCCGGCGGCTGATGCACTTGCAGAATTAAAGCCCTGTTACCGTTCAAAGTTCCTGCAAAAACTTCATGCCCTACAGTCTTTTCTACTGGTAAAGACTCCCCCGTAATTGCTGCTTCGTTGAGGGTGCTGTAACCTTCTTGAATGATGCTATCGGTGGGAATGAGTTCCCCAGGTTTAACTAAAATGCGATCGCCAACTTGTAACCGATCGACATCAACCAACTTTTCCTGTCCGCGAGCCAGTACCCTAGCTGTATCGCTACTCAGACTCATCAAACTGCGAATATCTCGTTCCGTGCGCTGCATTGCATAGCCTTCCAGCGCCCCACTGATAGCAAAAATTAAAATTAGAACTGCCCCATCGACAATTAAGTAATATTCCCGCCGCCACACACCTAATCCCGCCGCCCCCAAAGCAGCGACAATCATCAACAAGTCCACATCCAACTCTTTTTCTTGCCACAGAGTTGTCAGCCCTTCCTTCGCGCTCTCATACCCGCCGATAACGTATGCTGCTGGTAGTAACAATAATCCCAGCCCGAGCCAACCTATTTGGAGCGCTATCCAGCCCAAAAGTACCAATACAGCGCAAACAAAAGCGGCGATCGCATCTAGATGTTCTCGACTGAAAACTTGAAACAAAGTTTTCGATAAGGTTTGGAGACGAGTAATCGCGAAGTAAGTCATAGCCAACTGCACATACACCCTCTCACCCTAAACCTTGACATCAATGTCAATGTCAAGTCATTGGTAGTTGGTCATTGGTCATTGGTCATTGGTCATTGGTCACTGCTCTCTTCTCCCTACTCCCTGCTCCCTGCTCCTTGATAACCAGTCACTAGTCACTAGTCACTAGTCACCGATTCCTTTATCCTTGAATAGGCGAATAGCAGATAGCCAAGTCTAAACATATGGTAGCGGTAGCAATTTTGGCAGCTGGGCGCGGTACGCGAATGAAATCGACGTTGCCCAAAGTCTTACATCAAATCGGAGGGCGATCGCTGATCGAACGAGCGATCCTGGGTAGTCTGGAAATCTCTCCCAAGCGAGTTTTGGTGATTGTGGGATATCAAGCCGAGCAAGTGAAGACAGCTCTTTTAGATCCCAACCGCTCGCTAGTCTCTGATTCCCTGCCAAAGTTGGAGTTTGTCGAACAAACCGAGCAATTAGGAACGGGTCATGCAATTCAGCAAGTCCTGCCACATTTAGAAGGCTTTCAAGGGGATTTATTGGTGTTGAATGGTGACGTTCCCCTGTTACGACCCCAAACGCTAGAGCGGTTGATTCAAACCCACAAACAGCACCAACATGCTGCTACCATTCTCACCGCTCAACTCTCCGATCCCCAAGGTTACGGAAGGGTATTTTGTAACGGTCAAAACATCGTCCAACAAATTATTGAAGATCGCGATTGTAGCGCAGCTCAAAAGCAAAATCGTCGCGTTAACGCTGGGGTATACTGTTTTCGCTGGCAAGATTTAGCGAAGGTACTACCGCAACTACAAGCAAACAACGACCAAAAAGAATACTATTTGACAGATGCCGTAAATTTACTCCAACCCGCGATGGCAGTTGATATCGAAGACGAACAAGAAATTTTGGGAGTCAACGATCGCGAGCAACTAGCAACTGCCTACGAGATTTTACAAAGACGCATCAAGTCCTATTGGATGTCAGCAGGAGTCACGCTAATCGATCCAGCTAGTGTCACAATTGACGACACGGTAAAAATTCAACCAGATGTTGTCATTGAGCCACAAACCCACCTACGGGGTCAAACCGCGATCGCATCTGGCTGTCGGATTGGACCAGGTAGTCTCATAGAAAATAGTCAGATTGGCGAAAACGTCACGGCGATGTATTCTGTCGTCAGCAACAGCATTGTTGGTGCTGAAACTCAAATCGGTCCCTACGCTCATCTACGAGGTCAGGTTGAAGTTGGTGCGGGTTGTCGGATTGGCAATTTTGTGGAATTGAAAAATACGAAATTGGGGGCAGAAACCA
The DNA here is from genome assembly GCF_032860985.1 of Chroococcidiopsis sp. SAG 2025. Classification (GTDB taxonomy): domain Bacteria; phylum Cyanobacteriota; class Cyanobacteriia; order Cyanobacteriales; family Chroococcidiopsidaceae; genus Chroococcidiopsis. Next base: position 1,254,546 of record NZ_JAOCNC010000001.1, on the reverse strand, counting down.
AAGCTGCCCATTTATCGTATTTAGGCGATGCCACCATTGGGGAAAAAGTCAATATTGGTTGCGGTACGATTACAGCTAACTACGATGGTGTAAAAAAGCATCCCACTAAAATTGGCGATCGCAGTAAGACGGGTGCTGATAGCGTCCTCGTCGCTCCGATCGAGATCGGACAGGATGTCAACATTGCCGCAGGCTCGACTATTACCGAAGACGTACCCGACGATTGTTTGGTTATTGCCAGATCGCGTCAGGTTGTCAAACCTGGCTGGAGGCTGAAGTCGAAGGAGTGATTAGTGATTAGTAGCTGGTGACTAGTAATAAAAAGGGTGTGGGGTGTGGGGTGTAGGGTGTGGGGTGTAGTGAGTGGTGCGTGGTGTGCGATCGCTTCTGACTTCTCCTCTGCTCCTCTGCTCCTCTGCTCCTCTGCTCCCTGCTCCCTGCTCCCTGCTCCCTGCTCCCTCAAATACAACCAACCTGCGTCCCCACGGGCAACTCTAAAGTGTCAGCAATCTTGTTGCCGTCGTGGAAAGCAGCCAAGATCACGTCGCTGGTTTTTCCCCAGGCGATCGCACCAGAAGCATCAAGGGCGATCGCCCCTAAGTCTCGCTGGCGATCGGTGGCTTCAGCGAACGTGCGTTCCATCGCATCTAACAAAGACATTCCATCCGTGACGCGGACGACGATCCGCGCTGCTAAACACTCATCGATGATGTCTTCGCCAATTCCCGTACAGCTTACGGCAGCGTGTGCCGTGGCATAATTTCCCGCAGGCATAGCAGAATCGCTGACACGCCCGATGCGTTCAAACCCCTTACCACCTGTCGATGTACCAACTGCTAGCTTTCCTTGGCTATCTAGCACGACTACGCCAATTGTTCCCCGTCTAGCACTCGTATCGACAACTGCGGTGTCTGCATCGTCTCCTACCCCGACTTCTGCCACTACCGCCGCCATCGTCTTTGTGAAATTTTCCTGCCTTTCTTGCAGCCATTCGTTGAGACGACGCTCTGTAATCGGATCGTAGCTAGGCAGTTGCAGTTCTCGCAATAGTTCTGCTGCCCCAAAGTCTGACAACACACGATCGGGAGAGTTTTGTAAATACAATGCTAGTTCGATTGGATGCTGGACTCGCGAGACATTAATCGTACCGCTAAATCTTTGAGCAATACCATCCATCAGCGCCGCACTCATGCGAATTTGTCCGTCCGATTGCAGCACCGATCCCGTTCCAGCATTAAATAAGGGATCGTCTTCTAACATTTGACAACCGCGTACCACTGCCTCGCAAGCACTCTTACCTGCCAGCAATAAAGCATAAACCTCTTCAATAACCGGGTAGAGCGATCGCCTCACTGCTTCTACTCCACCTTTGCCGTGTAGCGAACTGCCTGCACCACCGTGAATAATTACTTTTGGTTGCACGTCTAACTCCATTTCGTCTTCGTGCTTAAAACTACCACAAAGGGGCTAGAACAGCGACCAGCAATCGTTGATTAGTTCTCAGTTGCCAAAAGCCGTAAGTAGAAAACACTTACGACTTACGACTTACGACTGTACGGGCGGGTTTACCTGAAATATTTGTCAGAGTCAGATTTCTTTTGTGAACCCGCCCCTACGACTTACCCCTCATTAGGACTGATTCTCTAGCTCTGCTTTCATCCGCTCCAAAGTATTATGCATTTGCTCGAACATTTGCTGCGGCGTGATCCCAAACTGATTGAGCTGAGTCTTAAGTTGTTCTACCGTCATTTGTGCCATGAAATCTTCTGAAAGTTCAAAGCGCTTCATAAAAATCCGATAGCGCTCCATCATGGCTTCCATTTGATCGATGTATAGCTTTTTTCCTTCGCGGTCAAATTTGCCGTAGCTGTTCCCCAGCTTGATCAGCGCTTGATAATCCTCAAACAGCTGTTTGGCTTCCTGTTGAACTATATCAGAATCAAAAAATCCCATAACACTTGTAATTATTTGAGTGAGGCACTCAAAGTTTTTATAGGTACGTCTAATATCATTCTAGTTTAGACGACGATTTAATACAGCAGTCATGGTCATTGGTCATTGGTCACTGCTCTCTTCTCCCTACTCCCTGCTCCCTGCTCCCTGATAATTGAATGAATAATATAGAAGATAAGGTAGTTAAAAAAGCGATCGCTGCCTTGGCAAAATACCTTAACCCCCCTTCCCTATGGAGTTGTCCTCATGAGCATCGTCAGCCAACAAAAAAATCGTAAAGTTGCTGCTACTCTGGCTTTTGCTTGTACGGTGTTGCCGATGCCAATTGCTGGATTACACAAGTTTTACTTGGGACAGCCTTTGTGGGGACTGCTTTATCTACTGCTCTCGTGGACACCTATTCCCCGCGTCGCCAGCGCTATTGAAGGATTTTGGTATTTAGTTCAAGACAATGAGGAATTTGACCTTAACTTTAATTCTGAATTGGGCATGTCGGCAGCAGGCATGACGAATCTTGCCAATTTTTCCATTTTATCGAAGCGCCCCTCAACTACAGTCATGCCAGACCGAGTGAGCGCGATCGCAGATGCCATGAGAGAATTAGACAATCTCCGCCAAGAGGGGTTAATCTCGGAATACGAATTTGAGCAAAAACGCCGCCAGTTATTAGAGCAAATATAATTTTATTGGTAATGGGTAATGGGTAATAAACCACCCCGACTCCCGACTCCCAACTCCCGACTCCCCAATGCTCAGTTGGCTGCAAATTCAAACGATCCGCAATAGATTGCTGAACGATCCCTATTATCGGTTGCAATCATTAGAAGAAATTGCTGTGGCGGTGTCTTTAGGAATTCAGATTGATGTCAACCAAGCAACGGTAGATGACTGGTTGAGGCTACCGGGACTTTCCATACATCAAGCGCGATCGCTCGTTCAACTCAGCCATGCTGGGGTACAGTTTTATTGTATTGAAGATATTGCCGCTGCTTTGAGCGTTCCCGTACAACGCCTCGCACCCTTGACACCAATCCTCAAATTCTGTTACTACGATGCAGAGACTTCTCCTCTGCTTCGCCTCAATCCCAATACAGCGACAGTAGAAGATTTAATCCAAATTCCCACTATGAATTTGGCATTAGCGCAAGCAGTTGTAGAAAATCGTCAGATGGCTGGTGCTTATCAAAATTTAGTTGATTTTCAAAAACGACTGTCCCTTCCAGGTCAGATTATTTCTCAGTTAATGCATTATTTAAGTTTTTGAGTTTCCTCTTAAGTCGCTTAGCGATCGCTCGTCAGCAATACTTTTGAATTTTGACTTTTCCCTTTTGACTTTTGTTGCACGACCATTTTCATATTAGCTGGCGGAGCAACTGTTAAACCGCGACGAGTTGGCTTAACGGGACGGTTACTAGCTAATTTGAGATCGTAATTTGATAGGATATTTGCTAATACTAATTTCATCTCAAATAAGGCAAAAGCTGCACCGATACAGCGGCGATTGCTACCACCAAATGGCAAATACTCGTAAGGAGAAAATTGCCGTTCTAAAAACCGTTCTGGAATGAATTGTTTGGGATGAGGATACAGATCCTCGCGCTGGTGGGTGAGATAAATAGAAATCACCACGATCGCACCTGACTCCAACTGATAGCCGCCAATTTCCATCGGGACTTTCAGAATGCGCGGGAAGGGACTAATCGCGATTGGGTAAATGCGGAGAGTTTCGCAACAAACAGCATTCAAGTATGGTAGTTTAGCGATCGCACTCGGATCGGGATTGTCTCCTAGCGAGTCAATTTCTGCTTGTAACTTTTCTTTAACTTCCGGCAGGCGATCGAGCCAATATAATGCCCAGGCAAGTGCTGAAGCAGTTGTTTCGTGTCCGGCAAATAATAAAGTTAGCAGTTCGTCCCGCAATTCCTCGTCGGTCATGGGTTGACCCGCTTCATCTCGCGCTGCTAGTAGTAAAGACAGAATATCATCGCGCTGTAAAGACGTTGCCTGTAACATCTCTACACGTCTTTGTTGAATTTCTACAACTAACAGATCGTCGATCTGCTGTTTCATCTGTAAAAACAGCCCCCAAGGACTCCACTTTCCCCAATCTTTTTGGAGGGATGGAAAAAATAGCACCATCGAACTTACAGGCGAACTGACGGTTTCTAACAGGGAGGTGAGCAGTTTTCGCAAGCGATCGTAACGTTCCCCGCCATCCAAACCAAACACGGCGCTGAGGATAACGCGCATGGATATTTCTTGTGTCGCAGCACGAACGGTTATCGATTGTCCCGATCGCCACTGACTGGTAACTTGTGTCGTAATATCCCAAATAGTTTGTCCGTAAGTCCGCAAGCGATCGCCGTGAAAGGGTGGCATTAATAACTTACGCTGACGCTGGTGTTTCATCCCGCCGAGTAAGATCAGCGAGTTAGCTCCTAATAACGGTAGTAAAATATCATTACCGCTATTAGTATCAAACAACTCTGGATTTGCAGCTAAAACTTGCTCGATCGCTGCTGGATTGCTCAAATATACCATCGATGGCGAGGCATTTTTGGCGATCGCAAAAATATCTCCATACTTCTTCGCCCGTGCTTCCATCACCTCAAACGGGCGTAAGATCCAATTAATAAATCTCAGTCTCCGCAGCCAAGGCGGACCACTGGGACCATCAGGTAATCGCATCGACGTTTGGTTCATATGAAGTGAGTAGTGAGTTTAGAAGATGTTGGATTTCTCGTTGATATTGCTCTGGCAGTCTACCCCGGTAGCCGAGCGATGGTAACTATCTTATTCTAATTCTCTCTAAGCGTAGCATTTGGATAATCCATGAGTGCGATCGCACCTCATGCACGCTTTACCCTCATTACGATACACTTCTGGCAGAGAAAGTGAGTAGCGAGCAGTGCTAAGAGAAGAAGTCAAAAGTTATCAGTCAGAATTAACTAACAACTAACAACTGTTATGTTCTACCTCCCTGTTTCTATCTTGTTGTTTATTTTACTTTTGTTAGTATTTCCTTTTATTTGGTTCGCATTGACGCTTGATGTTGTCCAAATAGCAGTAGCAAAATTAGGGTTTTCTGCCAATGCTGCTCTATTTTTATTGGCAGCAATAATTATTGGTAGCACAATCAATATTCCTTTGTACAAGGTAGAATCTCAAATTGAAATTGTCGATAACTATAGCGATTTGTGGGTACGACAATTTTTCGGTATTCCCCTACCGCGCATTCATCAAAAAACAATTGTTGCTTTAAATATCGGTGGTGGTTTAATTCCCGTTCTCGTAGCTTTATATCAATTTCGCCATGCTAATCCACTAGCGATTGTTTTAGTCACTGCGCTCGTCACAGTTGTGAGTTACTACGCTGCTCGTGTCGTACCAGGAATCGGAATTCAGATGAATCCGTTACTGGCTCCAATAACCGCCGCGATCGCGTCTGCTTTCATCACTAGAGGAATCCACGCCGCACCCGTTGCCTTTGCTGGCGGGGTGCTGGGAACTTTAATCGGTGCGGATATATTACACTTAAAAGAAATTCAGCGCATGACACCAGGAGTTCTTAGTATCGGTGGTGCTGGCGTGTTTGACGGAATTGCCTTGTGTGGTTTATTTACTCTTTTGCTATCGTAGTTTCTAGATTCTACAACTTAGGAGAGATGGAGTATCGATTCAAAATGCAGCTTGGCAACTGGTTTCAAATAGAAAAAATTATTCGTAATTTAGAATCGATTCAGAACTTTATTGTAGTCTCTTTATGTTTTGGTTTATTCTGTGTCATGATAATTCGGCTAGGAGATATGTTTGTCTCCCTGCTACATCCTTTAGAATTTCAGCGCGTCACTTCTGACATTCTTTTTATTCTAATTCTAGTGGAATTATTTCGTTTATTAATCATTTATTTACAGCAGCAGCGAATTTCGGTCGGTGTAGCAGTTGAAGTATCAATTGTTTCTGCATTGCGAGAAATAATTCTACGGGGTGTACTAGAAATTTCTAGTAGTCAGATGATAGGAGTTTGTAGTTTCTTAACCGTGCTGGGATTACTACTCTTAGTTCGAGCTTGGATGTCACGCATATACGATCGCCCTATGAGTTCTCCAGTAGAATCAGCAAAGCCAGAAAAATAATTATTGTCAAACTAAGCGATGGTCAGCGAGTATCAGTAAATATTGACCCCATGAAATGACTTGAAAAATGAGTATGGAAAACCGTTTAGCAGCCTTTCGTAAATTGCCATTAAGAGCGCAACTAGCTCTAATTAACTCAACTCGCGACAATTCAGTATTGAGCCAAAACAAAGAATATCTCGACAATTTAGAACGCATTCATGCAGAATGTCTAAGCTCAGCAACCCCAGAACAAAAAATAGCCTATGAAAAGGCTAAAGAACATTTATGAGAAGTCAGTCAAAAGTCAAAAGTCAAAAGTCAAAAGTCAAAACTGAGGAGCCAGGAGTTAAAGGTATTTCACGCACCACGCACCACTCGCTAATGACAAATGACGAATGACCAATGACAAATGAAAAATTAAGTCCAATACAAAACTTTTGCTTGAGGAAAACGCTGTTGAATTTGGCGCTCGAAAAATCTGCGTAACTCTCTCATCGTGTCAGAATCGTATACGTATTTCGTACCACCAAACTTATTGCGCTTGACGCTGCGCTTTGACTCGTCCATATCCAACTTGGTTTGAGGATACCAAGAAAGCAAAACCTCTTTGGAACCCGGAGTAAAACGGTGGGAGATTAACTCAAAAGTCAAGTCGCACTCGAAATCTAATGCTGCGCTAATCGCATCAAATAACTGAGTGTAATGCGATTCCCAGTCTTCCATATCCATAATGGGTGCAATGACTAACCCAACAGGATAACCGCCACCACCTTGCGATCGCGGTAATGCTAGCTTTCTTAACGCCTGCAATCTCGCGCCTACAGAAGCCGTACCACCCTCAAATCTTCCCGATATAGGTGCGGCGTTAACGCTGACACGACAGCGAGTATGACCGTTGTGAGGCAGCTCTAGTAAGCTATCTACGTTATCAAATTTCGATACCCAACGCAGATATCCATCTTGGCGCGTCCCGAAGTGGCGGATGCATTCAGCTAGACTACCCGTGAGATGCTCTATCCCTAAAGGATCTGTGTAGCAACTCACCTCAAAACTAGTTGCTTTTCCTTGCTGCTCGTAGGATGCGGTATTGGCTAAAATCTGTGGTAAGTTGGCAAAAACGCGAATGACTGGTGGTCCTTGCAAACTTCCAGCTAAATAACAATATTGGCAGTGTGCCGGACAGCCTTCAGCCAGATGAAACTGCCAGTCTGCTGAAGGAGGAATGGGACTGAGTTTCAAAGCACTTGGTGGTGCGGTGACAACGGCAAGGGTGCGCTTGGCAATATCGTAGGTTTCGCGATCGCTCTCTCCCCTTAAACCTGTCAAACGGTTACGCGGTAATTCTTCTACTGGTAGGTTGAGCGCCTGTACCAGTGCTAAAATTTGCTGAGCGTAGGGTTCTTCTAAAGCGGCGGGAGTAAACATAACTCGTTCTGGCATCCACAATCGTGCCGAACGGACTTGCATCTGCGAAGACGGTTGATTGAATTTGTCTTGTGCGATCGTCATGCTGGAAAAAGTCTGATATTATTTGCCCGATGTAGAGACGTTACATGTAACGTCTCTACATAACATTCAACGTCTCTATTCTTCGATCGCTCCCTTGATTCTTCGTTCTAGGCGATCGAGATCTAACTCACCTTCATCGCGGACAATCCGGCGAATAGTCGGGTTGATATTTTGCAGATCGATGAGTAAATCTTGTAATATCTCTTGTTGCTGGCGAGACTGGGTAATGTCGCGTGGCTCTTGGACTAAATCTCTAACAATTGAGTCTTCTGCACGCGAAGCCACAACCGGATCGACTTGCCCTTCAAGGTGTATGTATGTCCGTCGTCCTGGTCCCCGATCTTCCTCGATAGGTACAATCGATGTCACCTTATCGGAACGGACGTACTTGCCATAGCCGAGGTGTACTAACACCGATGACTGTATTTTCATGTAGTGGATCTAAAGCTGTCTGATGTGATATATCTATTATGACAAAGGTAGGATATGCCTGGACTGTATCTATAGAGCGGGTTTTACGAGTTTTTAGTAGTGCTAACCGTTAAGCAATATTTCTTTAGTAGCGGATGGATCGAGTCAGAAGATAGATGTTTTCTAGTTAATCTGAATACATCATCATTTATAGATGTTTGCAGATAAAACCAGTGAGGAAAGTAGATACGATCGCGCCACTATCAACCAATGAGATCGGTCAACAAAAGTTATCTCTGGTTGAAGTATTAGTCAAAGCTGAGGAAATTGCCGATTTCTGTGCCAGCAATGCTGCGGCAATTGATGTCAATGGAGCCTTTCCAGTCAAAGAATTTGACTCGATCTCCCAAGCTGGTTTGCTAGCAGCACCTTTACCACCAGAATTAGGCGGACTGGGGTTAGGAATTGACTCTAGCCGCACCTGGGAAACGTTGCAATTGCTCAAACACATCGGACGGGGCAATCTTGCCGTGGGGCGGATCTATGAGGGACACGTCAACGCCTTACAATTAATTCAAACATTTGGGACGCAAGCACAAATCGAAGCGTATGCCAGCGATGCCCGCGATCGCCATAAAATATTTGGCGTGTGGAATGCAGAAGCTAGCGATGGCGTAAAAGTATTCCCAATGGGAGATGGCAAATATCAGTTGCAAGGCTCGAAAACCTTTGCCTCTGGTTCTGGCTACGTAGAACGTCCTTTTGCTAGTGGTGCTTTACCAGATAGTAGCTGGCAAATGTGTATCGTCCCAATGGAAGAAGTTGCTACAGTCAGCGATCCGGCTTGGTGGCAACCTTCAGGAATGCGGGCAACGGCAAGCTTTAAGGTAGATTTTAGTGGGGTAGAACTGGATGCTGGGGCGCTGATTGGCAAACCAGGAGACTACTACAGACAACCTTGGCTGACAACAGGAGTCATTCGGTTTGCTGCCGTACAGCTAGGTGGGGCAGAGGCATTATTTAACGAAACCCGCAAGTATCTCGACAAATTAGGCAGAACTCTCGATCCATATCAACAGACGCGGGTGGGGCAAATGGCGATCGCCATTGAAAGCGGTAATCTATGGTTGCGTGGCGCAGCAGATTTAGTCAAAGCATACGCCCCTACTTTTGCTGGTGATGCCAATACCTCCAACGAACAAGCAGATAAGTTAGTAGCATACGCCAATATGGTACGCACGGCGATCGAGCAAATCTGCATGGATGCAATTCAACTGTGCGAACGCTGTGTTGGGACGCGGGGTTTACTACCACCAATTCCAATGGAACGGATTATTCGAGATCTGACATTGTATCTGCGTCAACCTGCATTTGATGCGGCGATCGCTAATGTCGGACAGTATGCCCTATCTGAATCCGTGCCTGCACACTCTCTCTGGTCTTATGAGTCCGATAACTAACAAGTCGCTGTTTAGCGATCCGGCTATATTACCTTGGTGTAGTGTGGCTGAAATTGCCAGCAAATCTGCGTATAGGGGCGCACAGCCGTGCGCCCCTACCAAGGCACAAGGGACGATCGCGAAATCTGTACTGGTAGTTGCACCCCATCCCGACGACGAAACTTTAGGTTGTGGAGGCGCGATCGCCCTATTACAATCTCTAGAGTGTCGGGTCAATGTTTTAGTTATCAGCGATGGTACCATGTCTCACCCGCGATCGCGCCAGTATCCCGCGGCTAAATTGCGATCGCTGCGAGAAGCCGAAACCCGCACTGCTACAGCGACTTTAGGCATAGAGGCATCTGCGGTAGATTTTCTCAGATTACCGGATGGGGCAATTCCCACTCCAGAAAAGCCTAATTTTGCAGCAGCAGTCGAAATGTGTCGCGATCGCATTACTGCACTAAAACCAGATACAATTTTTCTTCCCTGGCGATTCGATCCTCACCCCGATCACCGCGCTACCTGGCAGATCGTCCATCGTGCCTTGGTAGAAGCGCAAAGCCTTACACCTCGATTCATTGAATACCCGATTTGGGATTGGGATGAAACACAAAGAAGCGATCTAGCAACAAGCAATCGCATTACAGCATGGCGGTTAGATATCAGCGATGTTGTCGAAGTGAAAAAACAGGCGATCGCGGCGTATCGTTCTCAGACAACAAATCTAATTGATGACGATCCAGAAGGCTTTCGTCTCACGCCAGAAATGCTGGCAAATTTTACCCGTCCTTGGGAAGTGTATATAGAAGAACTATGAAACAATCCTTACCAGCCAGTTACTTTGACAATCTTTACAACGCCGATCCCGATCCGTGGAAATTTGAAACCAGCAAATACGAAGCCGATAAATATGCTGCCACGATCGCCGCTTTACCCAAACCGCGCTATCATTCTGCATTTGAAATTGGCTGTTCGATCGGAGTCTTAACCGCAAGATTAGCCAATCGTTGCGATCGCATATTATCTGTAGACTTATCGGAACCAGCCTTAAACCGTGCTATAAAACGTTGCGAATCTCTCCCACACGTCCGCTTGCAACTCATGGGAGTACCGCAAGAATACCCCGATGAAACTTTCGATCTAACTCTAGTTTCCGAAGTCGGATATTATTGGTGTTGGGAAGACTTACGCAAAGCACAACAACTAATTCTGTCTCACCTAGAACCAGGCGGACATTTACTCTTAGTTCACTGGACTCTTTACGCCAAAGACTATCCACTCAGCGGCGATGAAGTCCACGAAGCATTTTTAGAACTCGTTCCTACTCAACTGCGTCATCTCAAAGCACAGAGAGAAGAACAATATCGGCTCGATTTATTTGAGAAAGTTGGTAGTTGGTAGTTGGTAGTTGCTCATTTGTGAGTGGTGTTATGACTTCCGACTTCTGACTGTTGACTTCCGGCTTCGTATTAGCCTCCTTCAAAAGAAAGGAAGACGCAAAAGCAGATCTCCACACTAGAGAGTGATGAAGGCTGACGAGTCTCGCATTGAAATAGAACTATAACAACCAGTACTGGAATTGCGATCGCTATTTCAAGGGTCATTTGTGATTCCTAACCGCAAGCGATCGATAACCCATGAACAATGACAATTTTTGCATATGCCTTTATTAACTGTAGATGAACTCAAAAATTTAGTTGCAGACGCTAAAACTCCCTGTGTTTCCTTGTATATGCCAATGCAAAAAGGAAGTACAGAGGTCAGACAAAATCCAATTCGGTTTAAAAATCTCATTCGTCAAGCTGAGGAACGCTTGGATGCAATAGGAATCCGCCATACAGAAGCAGTAGACTTTCTCAAAGCTGCCCACGAACTAGATACACCTGAATTTTGGGAAGAAAATCAAGAGCGGGGACTAGTTATCTTTATTTCCTCAAATGTCTTCCGTTACTATCTACTGCCTGATGAAGTTCCAGAAATTGTAGTAGTCGATGGTCAATTTCACCTCAAACCGCTACTACCCCTGATTCAAAATAATGGGCGATTTTACGTGCTGGCGCTGAGTCAAGATAACGTTAGATTTTTCCAAGGGACGCGCTACAGCATCAAAGAAATTGAGGTGGAAAATCTACCCAAAGATTTACAAACAGCACTGCAATACGACGAAACTGCTGGAGAAGGACAACAGCGAAATGCTACAGGCAGAGGAACTAATCCAGCATCACAACCTGGCGAATTTCACGGTCAAGGAAGCCCCGATCGCGACGAAAACCAGAAGGATATCTTACAATTCTTCCATTTAATCGATCGCGCTTTACACCCAAAACTAAAAACTGCATCAGCCCCTCTTGTCCTAGCAGGTGTAGAATATCTATTTGCCATTTATCGCCAAGCTAATAGCTACCAACATTTGGTAGAAGAAGGCATCAATGTCAATGTCGATATTGTCAAGCCAGAAGAACTTCGCGATCGCGCTTGGTCATTGGTAGAACCGCAGTTTCTCCAGGCACAGCAGCAGGCAATGGAGCGATATCAAGAATTAGCAGGAGCTAGTACGGGCAAGGCTTCTGACGACTTAACAGAAATCGTTCCCGCCGCTTATTACCAACGAGTAGATTCTCTCTTTGTCGCTAGCGATCGCCAGCTTTGGGGTGATTTCAATACAGAGACAATGGCAGTAAATTTACACTCAGAACCAGAACCAGATGATGAAGATCTGCTCGATTTTGCTGCCGTCTACACTCTTTTGAATGGTGGTACGGTTTATGCTCTTGCACCAGAGGATTTACCTACCTCAGCCCCAGCAGCAGCTATTTTCCGCTTCTAAGCAAATAGAATTTACTGTGAAAGACGCAGATTGTAGGGGCGCACAGCTGTGCGCCCCTACTAGTGCTATTAACCCGCGCAGGCGGGTTTTGTCTGTGTAGCCGCGAATTCCATTCGCTCAGTACTAGCTCATCAAGACAAATACTTTCGCTTCGGATTCTGCTAAATCAACAGTTGCACCGTTATTAGTAGCTTCAACCTCATAATTATGAGTCAACTCGTACCACTTCCCCGTAGCGGGAAACTTGGTAACTTGATAGCCAGCTAAAAACTGGTTAGAAAAATTAGCTACAACTACAACTCGATCGCCTGCATCGTTCCAACGCACGTAAGCCAAAACTTTCGCATCTGGGTTTTCGTGAAAAAATTCGATATTGTTACTTTGGACAGCAGGATGTTCTTTGCGTAAGGCAATTAAGCGCTTGTAGTATAACAATAAATCTTGATTGCGATCGCTCTCTAATAAAGACCAGTCCAGTTTATTCGGTCGATTAGGGGTTTGACGAGAAGGCATCCCGAATTCTTCCCCCATCCAAATCATCGGTATGCCTACTGCTGTCATGAGTAAAACTGCCGCTAATTTGACCCGTGCAAAAGCAGCATCATCAAAGATACCGCGATCGCCTAACTCTACCATTAGATGGTTGCGATCGTGACTGGCAAGGTAATTCACCATATTGGTAGCATCTTCGTAGCCCTGGGGCTTTCCATCCAATACTTCTTTGAGTTTGTTGAGATCGAATTGTTCGCCGCTGATGTAAGGGATGATGAAATAACGAAAACTTTCGTGCCAACAGCCATCCATCGGTCCTTTTAAGCCGACGAGATCGGGCGATTCGGGAATGCGTTCGCCCACATTGTAAAAAGCCTTGGAACCAGCAACGTTTCTGGCTTCCTGAGTAATCCAGTGGAAAAAATCGTTGTTATTTAACTGGGCGACGGCATCAAAACGAATACCGTCGAGGTGAAACTCTTGAATCCAGTAGCTTACCACGTCACCAATAAATTTCCAAGCTGGACGAATACCTAAATCGTCGTCGGATTTTTCGTAATTAAACTCGGGTCCCCAATAATTACTAGAATCGTTGGGATTTTTAGCTGAGGGGTAATACCAATAGTTGCGATCGATGAGTAATAACGGACATTCTTCATCAGAATGGTTGTAAATGCCATCCATGAGAACGCGCATACCTCTAGCATGGCATTCATCAATTAACTGCTTGTATTCATAACTAGAACAATAGCTAGATTCGGTAGCAAAGAAATGACGAACTTTATAACCCCAGCTATAATCCCCAGGAAATTCATTCACAGGCATGAATTCAATTGCATTAATTCCCAATTCGCTGAGATAATCTAGCTTTTCAATGACATCTTGAAATTTACCATGATTTTGTTCGTCACCCTCTCCCCCAGAAAAATCAGCAATATGAAGTTCGTAAATAATTAATTCGCGATTGGTCGGCAAAGGTTGGTCATCGTGTTGCCAAACGTAATCATCGACAATTTTTTTCCCGTCTTTAATCCGTACGATACTATTTTGGTTGTCGCGATCGACATTTGTAGCGTAAGGATCGATCGCCTCTATCCATTCATCAGGCTTAAAATTGGGGCTTTTGGTTTGCAGGCGAAATTTATATTGATACACCTCATCTTCTAGTTCTACTTGGGTGCGAAAATATCCGTCCTCGCCCTTTATCATGGGAATCTCTTGCCAGTTAGAGAAAGATCCAATCAAATTTACTGCGTTGTTGTAGGGAGCAAAGAGCGAGAATTCTTGATAATTTTTCATTACCATACCCGATTAACTGTTGCGTATGACAAAATACGACAATTTTCTCCACAGCTATCGGGCGATCGCGTCATACTAGAGAATGACATCAAGCAATTTTACCGTTTTATAAAAGTTTTATAAAACTTTTTATAAAAGCGAATAGAATTTGCGATTACACAGACAAAACCCGAATGGTGCGCGGGTTTGAAAACTTAGTTTTCCGTAAGTCCGCGCAGGCGGACTTTGTTTGTCTAGCTGCGTAATTCTATTCGCCTTTAGGGATTTTAGACAGTTACCTGACTAGCTGCTATATTGCCATTATTCGCAACATTATTCAAATTTGAATTATCCGAGGTTAAATTTTCCAGAATTGGCTTACGAGTTTTTAGATCGAATTTGTAACCATGAGGCAAAATGTGCAGTCTTGAGCCACATATTGCCAGCGGTTCATCTTTTAAGATCTCGCTGACGTTAGTGTAAGTTGCTTCTGATTCATCAACTATAGTGACAGAACCTTCCCCAATCACTTCAAATTGACTATCGGTTACTACCATAGCGGTATTCTCGTCAATCCCAAATCCCAGAACGGCTGGTTGCTGTGCTAAGGCAGAAATTAAGCGTCCTAACCGTCCCCGTTGAGAAAAATGCTGATCTATCACCACTCCTGGTAAAAATGCCATTCCTGGTCCTAATTCCACCGTATCCATGCGGGGATGAGTTTCTCCGTCTCCTTCGACAATCATCACATCTGGCATCACCGCTGCACCCGCACTCGTACCTCCTACAACGACTCCTTCGCCAAAACGCTTATGAATGAGTGCATCTATGTCTGTATCTTTAAGAATATCGGTGATCCGGGCTTGGTCGCCGCCAGTAAAAAAGATTCCCGTGGCTTTTTCGATCGCTTCTATAGCAGTAGAGGATCTAGCATCTTCGCGGGTTTCGGTGTCAACTATACGAGCATCTTCCGCACCCAGACGCTCAAATACTCTGATATAGTTTTCTCCTACATCTCTCGGTAATTCCGTGGCTGCCGTCATAATAACAATTCGTGCTTTTGTTCCCCCAGCACGGCGCACGAATTCCCGTAAAACTTGGCATTCACCTTCTTTATCTTCTGCACCGCCAATAATAACTAGCGCCCCCCGATTGTTACTCATATTCGTATCCATACCATACTTTAAGTGAGTATTCTCAAGAAAACATAACAAATGTTTTAGTTAAAACCGTCTTCTGGTAGATTCCGATACAGAATTATAAAAATTAACATAGTATGCATATTCGATCGCGCTCGCTACGGACAAAAAAAGACCCCTCGTAAAGGGTCTACGTCCAGTAATGTACTTTAGTTCTTAGTTTTAATTGCGATCGCGCTGATAAACTAAATCGCTCAGAAAAGAGCGCGCTTGTGCCAGAGAAAGATGTCGAGGCTTACCATTAAATACAATTTGGTACTCTTTTTCATTCGCACCGTCACCGTAGCCGGAAATCAATTTGCGGTGAAAAGCTTCCTCCGCCAGATATCGGACTTCGTTTCTTAGATCGGTTACTGTACCTTTCATATGTCAACGATTCCAAACATTTATTTATTTTCTAGTTATATATAATTTTTGCTTGCCCTTACACCTTTCCAAGGTTGTATTTTTCGCTACCGTATTATTTGCTATAAATGGCAAGTGGGAATATATCAATCGGATGATATCGTGACTATTTGTCATTTGTCATTCGTTTTTACAAAGTTTGAACATCTATAGAAAGTGAGTAGCGAACAGAAGTCAGAAGTCAGAAGTCAGAAGTTATTCTCCCTGCTCGTGCGCTCCCTTTCTTCACTGACAACTGATAATTAAAAACAGGAGGATAAAAATGGTAATCGATACAAGTACTGATGTCGTGCGCGTTAATGCTAGAAAGACCGATATATTCGATTTGTTCAACTTCAAACATTACATTGGTTCCAATCCCGATTTAAATACGGCAGCATGTACTTTTGATTTTGCTTTGACGGGGTATCGAGAACCACTAGAAATTGCAGATTACATAGAAAAAATAAGCGATCGCTATCCTCACCTGCGCGAGGAAAAATATGAATCTCACGCTCATTTGTTTGCACGTACATTATCAGAAGTGAGCAAACTAGATATGGGTTTGCACTTCCACTGTTGGAACGTAAAACCGTTAGAACGAGGGGCAAGAATTAGCGTTCAGTCGCTCCATACTAGAACGACGCGATCGATTATTTACTTCGTCTGGGATTGGTTTGAAGCCATGACATTAGATGAAGAAATTGCTTTTGACGAACAGATGCGTAATCTACAAAACATCTTTCGTCGGTCTGTTTATGGTGGTCCTACAGTCTACTCGCTTTTACGCAAAGCTAACGAAAAAGGTATTCCTGCTTTCTATTTGTGGGATGAAGGACTGATGCAATACGGCTACGGTCGCAAGCAAGTGCGTGGTGTAGCAACCACATTTGACGGCGACAGCCATATAGACTCGGACTTTACCACCCGTAAAGATGACTGTAAAGCTTTTCTAGCCACCCTTGGCTTTCCAGTTCCAGGCGGAGAAATCGTCACTAGTCGCGAGGGAGCTTTAGATGCAGCGGAGGATATTGGCTATCCCGTCGCCATCAAGCCTGTTGTCGGTCATAAAGGGATTGGCGTAACCGCCGATGTCAGAGACTCTGAGGAGCTAAGAGCTGCTTTTAATCGCGCTGTCAAAGCAGTTCCAGAAGAACAGCCAATTCGGATCATTGTCGAAAAAAGCATTTCTGGTGCTGATTTCCGCTTGCTGTGCGTCAACGGTCGATTTGTCGCGGCAACAGAACGCCGTCCCGCTTCAGTAGTTGGGGATGGATATTCAACAATTTCAGAACTGATCGATCGCGAAAACCGTTCCGATGCACGTAGAGACACGCCAACTTCTGCCATGAGTAAAATCCAGCTCGATGAAGCAATGGATATGTATTTGGAGGAGCAAGGCTTATCTCTTGACAGCGTTATTAAAGAGGGACGAAAAGTGTATTTGCGTAAAGTTGCCAACCTTTCCTCTGGTGGTGTAAGTATTGATGCCACACCTACAGTTCATCCTGATAATACGATTCTGGCGCAAGATGTCGCCCAGCATTTTCGCCTCACTTGTTTGGGAATCGATGTCATTTCTGAAGATTTGGCAAAATCTTGGAAAGATAGCAGCTTTAGCATTCTCGAAATTAATGCTGCGCCAGGGATTTTTATGCACCTTAACCCCGCCGTAGGCGAGAGCGTGGACGTACCCGAAAAGATTTTAGAAACCTTTTTTGACGGAGGCACTGAAGCTAGGATACCGATAGTTACCTTTAACCGAATTAAGGTAGCGGAACTACAAACAACTATCGACCAAATTTTATCTCACCACCCTGATTGGGTCATTGGTGCTGTGTGTCGAAACGGCATTTATATCAACCGTGCAGAAAAGATTTTGCATCGAGATTACAATACAAACGTGCAAAATTTGTTGCGCAATCCCAAACTCGATTTACTAATAGTCGAGTATGAGGAAGATGTTTTAGCCGCTCAAGGGATGTTTTATTACGGCAGTAATATGGTTGTTTTAGATAATCCCACAGAAATTGAAATGATGTTGGCGCGAGATGTTTTTGAGGACTCTACTATAATCATCAAGCAGGGAGATAATGTTTCAATTCGCCGTCAGGGATTACTCGAACAATATACTTTGGGTGTAGATGAACCATTTAGCCGAGTGTATTTAAAGGAAATTCCGACAATTTTGTAGTCGATCGCTGATGCTAATTGACTTTTTGACTGCGAAGAAGATACCCCAAACCTCTTAAAAAGTCCGTGTAGAGACATTACATGTAACGTCTCTACACGGGAAACATTCACAAATCAATTTGGATTGCTATATGCTGGAAGCGATCGCCCGCTGATTCGGGAGCATAAATGAAATCTATTGTCATTACGGGAGTTTCTACAGGAATTGGATTTGGTGCAGCAAAAGAATTTGTGACTCATGGCTATCACGTATTTGGTAGCGTGCGACGAGAAGCCGATGCTACCAGGTTACAAGCTGACTTAGGGGATAATTTCACGCCGCTGATTTTTGATATTACAGATAGTAAAGCTGTACGATCTGCGGCTTGCCAAGTAGAAACAATTCTTGGCGATCGCAATTTGAGTGGATTAATTAATAATGCAGGAATGGCTACGAGTGGTACTTTAATGCATCAACCACTCGAAGAAATTCGGTTGCAGTTTGAAGTTAATGTTATCGCGCAAATTGCCGTAACTCAAGCCTTTTTACCTTTATTGGGAGCCAGAGCAAATAATAATGACAAACAACCGGGTAGAATTATTAATATCAGTTCTGTCGTGGGAAAATTAGCCGTTCCTTTTCTTGGTGCTTATGTTGGTAGTAAACACGCCTTTGAAGGAATTTCCCACAGCTTACGCCGAGAATTACAATTATATGGGATAGACGTAATTATTATTGCGCCTGGAGCAGTTAGTACGGCAATTTGGGATAAAGAATCAGCCCAAGATGTTAGCAAATATCTGACTACTGACTATGCGGAATCAGTCACGACTTTTCAAAAGCATTTTGTCCAACAAGGCAAAAAAGGTTATCCTCCAGAGGTTTTTGGTAAATTTATTCGGAAAGTTTTTGAAACTCCCAAACCGAAAACTAAATATGCGATCGTCCCTAATCTTTTACTAGATTGGATAATTCCTAATACTTTACCTGCTCGATGGCTAGATAGAATTATCGGCAGAAAATTAGGCTTTTTTCAGAAATAAAGTTCATTCAAGTATTAAGTCTTAGCGATTAGAAATCGCGACTACACATACGAAGTCTGCCTGCGCAGACTTACCAGCTACGCAAAATTTTAATTAGTCCGCTGTCGATTAATTTGTTGAATCTGTTGAGTAAAGTAATCTTGTTGATATTTCAACTGTTGTGCCAGTTCTAAACCTTGTTGAAATGCGGTTAAAGCTCGATCGTAATTACCGCGAGCGAGATTAATTTGCCCAATTTGGTCGTAAGTATTCATCATGCCATAAAAATTAGCAGCAAGGCGATCGCTTTCTAAAAGAATCTGACTAGTTTGCAAAGCAGCATCAATTTGTTGTTGAGAGCGATAAAGTCGAATCATTTGACGTAGTGCATCGCTAGCTTGGGCATATTGTTGCAATTTCCAGGCAGTAGTATAAGCTTGTTGATAAGTAGTAAAAGCTTGTTTCAACTGCCCGACTGCTTCATAGTTTGCACCAATATCTAACTGTAAAGCAGGTAATAGATCGTTTTGTTGTTGTTCCTGGTAGATTGCTCCTAACCTTTGTTGAACTGCCAGTGCTTGCTGGTATTGTCTGGCTTGTTCGTAGATATAATTCAACTGTTGTAAGTAATTAATCACCTCTAGGCGATCGCCCTGCTGGGTGGCATTTTGTAATAGTTGTTCGTATGCAGCTGCGGCTGGAGGGTAGTTAAACCAGCTCAGATGTAATTCGGCGATCGTTCTGAGAGTAGTTTCTACTGCAACGGCATCTTTCTGTTGACGATGAATAGCCAAAATCCTCTCATAAACCGCGATCGCGCTTTTTGGTTCGCGCACCTGTTGGAACGCTATCCCTAAACTATTCAATACTTCTAAGTTAGGTGAAATGAAGACTTGAGATTCCTGCCGATCTTCCTTTTTCTTTTTATCTGGTGGTAAAACTTGAATTTGCTGCCCAATTTCCTGCAATCTCCGCGTAATTGCATTCAATTCTAAGCGGCGGTTTTCTTGCCAAGCAATCTCTCCTACTCTCCCCAAAGCTGGAATTTCTTCTGTAATCCCCAAAAATCTTCGTAGCCTTAGCTCTCGACTCCAAATCGCAAATGCTTTTTCCGTATTCCCTGCGGCGAAGCTGGCAGTTGCTTGCTGGTTTAATTTATCCAATGCAGCTCTGAGTCTCAGCTTTTCTGGAGTCGATAGGGGACGGATAAGTTGAGGTAGTAGCGGATCTGGGGTCGTAATCGCTAGAGGATTATAGAATTCTTGCTCTTGTTGCTCTGGTTCTGGTTGACGATTCTGCGCCAAACTAGGGGCGCTACTGCACAACCAGAGAATGCAAAGAATAGGGAGTATGGAAAGAAAGAGAGCTGAGGTGGCTGAGGGAGCTGAGGGGGCTGGGGGAGTGAACAGAGCTGAGGAAGCTGAGGGAGCTGAGGGAGAAAAACCACGCACCACTCTCTTTTCTGGCTCCTGTTTTGACTTTTGACTTCTGACTTTTAGCTTTTGAGACATAGGAAGTTTTAAAATACTGGCAATAGTAAGTCGTTGGCTTTCGAGTAATTTCTACTAATGACCCATTCTACGGATATTGAGACACTAGCTCGCTGGATGGCAGCTGATTTTAGCAATCAAGCGCAAGCTTTTGAAAATCCTCCTTTTTTTGCCCATATTCGCGTTTGTATGCGTCCCCTTCCCCTGAATCTATTATCTGGGGTTAGCTTTTACGTAGAACAAGCCTATGATTACATGCTCGGCAACCCATATCGGGTACGAGTATTAAAGTTATTGCAGGCAGGCGATCGCATTGAAATTGAAAATTACACTATTAAGCAAGAAGAAGAATTTCACGGTGCATCCCGCGATCTCAAACGTCTGCAAGCATTATCAGCCGATCGCCTGGAAAAGCTACCAGGATGTAACATGATCGTCCAATGGGTAGACAATGGCTTCAAAGGTACAGTTGAACCAGGTAAGTGCTGTATGGTCGTGCGTAAAGGTAAAACTACTTATCTTGACAGCGAATTTGAAATTGATGGCGATAAATTTATCAGTCGCGATCGCGGACGCGACCCCGAAACTGACGAACACGTATGGGGTTCAGTGGCGGGACCATTTTACTTTGTTCGCTGGCACAGCTATGCTGATGAGGTAAAAATTGCCTAAATTCAAAATTGCGTCAAAAGTTGCGTAGGGATCGAGCCTTACGGTAAGGTAGGACGAGGTTGATGCGGCGGCTCTTGCTTGCCCGACTGAGATCTCGTCACTTTCTGGCACAATACCAAACTGCCAGTAGATCTAAACTTCTAAAAAGTGATATAATATATTGCCTGCAAAGATGACGGCGACATAGCCAAGTGGTAAGGCAGAGGTCTGCAAAACCTTTATCCCCCAGTTCGAATCTGGGTGTCGCCTTAAGAAGTCCAGCCTATAAAAGCGTTTTATAGGTTCAGTCTACTAGGACGCTCGTACTATTTTTAGGTAAGTTTGGGTTACCTAGAGCCAGCAAACCGCTACAGTGGGATGAAAAGCTAGGCGTGCGAGTGAGAAAGTAGGATTATGTTAATAGTTAATAGTTAATGGTTAATGGCAAAAACTTTCTCAATTAACAATTAGCAATTAGCTACTACCAACTACCAACTACCAATTATCAATGACTTCTCTCACAGATTTAGAAGCAATTCCATATATTGATACAGACGGTCAATTACCAGCACAGTACCAAGGTAAAGTAGGAGTCTATGCAATTTTTGACTCGGACAAAGTGCTGCATTATATCGGGTATTCTCGCGATGTTTATCTCAGTTTGCAACAGCATCTCGTCCGCCAACCGCAAAAGTGTTATTGGCTGAAAATACAAACTATCGACCGTCCCAGCCGGTCAGTCTTGGAAAATATTCGCCAGGAGTGGATTGAAAAAAATGGATCGGTTCCCCCTGGAAATGGTGCTGATGAAACTATATGGACTCAGCCAATTGATGCTAAATTATCGCTGACATCTGAAGAACAAAAAAGTTTAGCAGATGGTGATGAATTGGCTCAAATAAAAATTTTAAAAACTGCGGCAAGACGAGTTGAAGCAGAAATTTTATCCCAATTACAAACTCGCGGTTTGCAAATGCAATTACGGTTTAATCCTAAGCTCAAAGAACAGGGATTATTAGACTTGAAGTAATTGCTGGCGTAGCCGATCGCCGCGATCGCGCCTATATTGAAAAAAGTGCGATGGCGTATGCAGAACAGGCAGAATGGAAAGAACAACAGCAGTTAATCCCTTCCTTGAGGGTAACTTCGCGCCCGTGCGTGAAGAAATTACCTCCGATACACTCAAGGTAATTGGCGAACTCCCTACCGATTTATCGGGGATGTTCGTGCGCAATGGTCCCAATCCTCAGTGGACACCCATCGGGCAGTATCACTGGTTTGATGGAGATGGGATGTTGCATGGAGTCCAAATCCGTCAAGGCAAAGCTAGCTATCGCAACCGCTACGTCAGAACGCGAGGTTTTGAAATCGAGCAAAAAGCGGGTAAAGCGGTTTGGGGTGGCTTATTGGAACCACCTCAGCCAGATAGCGACGGCTACAAGAACGCTGCGAATACTGCCTTGGTATGGCACGCAGGGCAACTTCTAGCCACTTGGGAAGGAGGTGCGCCCCACGCGATCGAGGTTCCCCAGTTAGAGACGAAGGGCGAGTATACCTATAACGGTAAGTTAGCTTCTGCTTTTACTGCCCATCCTAAAGTCGATCCGGTGACGGGCGAGATGATGTTTTTTGGATACTCGTTTGCTCCGCCGTTTGTCAAATACAGTATTGTTTCTCCACAAGGCGAGTTATTGCGAACGATACCGATAGAATTGCCGATGGGGGTGATGATGCACGACTTTGCCATCACTGCCAATTACACGATATTTATGGATCTGCCGATGACTTTTAACCCCGCACGGATGCAGCGTGGCGAACCTGGGTTAATGTTTGAACGCGATCGCCCCAGCCGTTTTGGTATTCTCCCCCGTCACGGCGACAGCAGCAATATTCGTTGGTTTGAATCTCCTTCCTGCTATGTCTTCCATACCCTCAATGCTTACGAGGAGGGAGACGAAGTTGTACTAATTGCCTGTCGCATGAGTTCCACCAACATTGTGACTCCGCAAGTCAAACCAACCGATCCAGATAGCGATATTCCCCGTTTGCATAGTTGGCGATTCAATCTCAGCACCGGAACCGTGCGAGAGGAAATGCTAGATGACGTATCAGGAGAGTTTCCCCGCGTTAACGACAATTTGTTAGGGCGCAAAACTCGTTACGGTTATGCAGGAAAAATAGCTCCTACACCTGTACCTTTGTTTGATGGTTTAATTAAATACGACCTTCAAGCAGGTTATTCTCAAACCTACGAATACGGTAAGGGACGTTCCGGTGGTGAGGCTGTGTTTGTTCCTCGTCCTGATGCAACTGTAGAAGACGATGGGTGGTTAGTTACCTTTGTCTACGATACTGATGCAGATACTTCTGAATTATTGGTGCTAAATGCCCAAGATTTGAGTAGCGATCCTGTGGCGCGAGTGGTAATTCCTCAGCGCGTACCTTATGGTTTTCACGGAACTTGGGTATCTCAACAACAGTTGAATGCTTCCGTATAGTCGAGCAAATTCAAATAGATCTCGGTTAGGAATGACAAGATCTTGCCGATCTCCCAGCCCCCTTAAAAAGGGGGTTTTGTCCTCTCTTGTATAAAATCATCCTGCCTTCAAAAAGGAGTTGGGGGGAGATCGACTGCCTAACTCTCGATAGATTTGATTTTTCCTCTGCCTGTAGTCAGGTTTTCTACTTCTATCTTCAGTAGGTTTAAGCAAGTTAAATATCTTTGTTACTGTGCAAAAGGTTAGTCATAATCTGCTAACGGCAAAGATAAGTTTAGCCGAAGAAGTTTAGAAGGAGTTAATATGGCATTTACTCAAAGCAACGACCAGAATCTCAGTCAATTTGTTGCTTCAATTCAAAAAATAAATGTAGACGATCAATTAGCTTTGTTCTACTTCATTTACAAGAAAATGGGTGATTCTATCACTCCAGCCGCGCCAGGAGCTAGCACTGCATCGGCTGATGTAGCGGAAGGTTTATTTAACCAAATTAAAGAAAAGTCTCACGAAGAACAACTACAATTTCAACGGGACTTAATTAATAAGGCTGATAACGAGTACACGCGGATGTATGGCTCGATGAGCGATACTACTAAACTACTATTTTGGTATCGTCTGGCTCAAGGAATGGATAGCAACGTTATCAGTCCTATGCCTCCAAACTACGAACTTTCTAGTGAATCAAAAGAGATATTAAACCAGCTCGAAGGAATAGATTTCGAGCAACAAATTACTCTATTCCGTGACTATGTATCGCCGATGGGCGCTGAACCCAAACAAGGCGCGGAAGTATAGAGATGCAAGGGCGCGAAATTTCGCGCCTCGAAAGATTCTGGAACGAAATTACAAACTAAAATTAACAGTAAAGAGGCAAATATGGCATCTACAAACGTTAACGATCTCAAGCCACTAGCAAAACAATTTACGAGCTTAGATATCGACGACCAGCTAGGAGTAATGGCTTTAATCTACAAAGAAATTTCTGGTTCGATTCCAGCAGATAGCTTACCAACAAGCTCTAGTGATGTTCAAAGCATCGTCGGAAGCGTACAAAAAATGTCTTCTGAGGAGCAAATAAATGCTCTACGCGATTTGTTGCCAGCTAACAAAACAGACCAAAACGAAACTACACTAGATCCTAATCCTGCTAAGGCACTGCCGGAATTGCTCCAAGGTAAATCAGAAGTTCCTACTGGGGAATATGGCAAATTGAATCCTGAATCTAAGTTAGCAGTTTGGTATCTTTTGGCGCAAAAATTAGGTAATGGAATCGTCGCCATTCCCAGCGACTACAGCCCCTCGGCGGAAGCAATGCAAGTCTTCAATTCCCTCAAATCTATGGGACAAGAGCAAATGGCTAATTTCGTAGTCAAAGGTATGGAAGAGTTGAGTTCCAACATCACAGAACCGCCCAAGAATGCCGAATAAGCGATCGCTCAAATCAGATACAGCTAGATAATCTTCATTGCTACCAGGCTAAGTCTGATAGCATTTTTTTATACTCGACAGCATCACGTTAATACATGACAAACGACCAATGACCAATGACCCAACTTTTCCCGCTATTATGGTGGATTGGTGGTGGCTGTTTAACAACCATTATCGGTGTCTTTGTAATTCTATATTTTCGAGGCACATTTCGCGATCGCATTGAATACAAAGTCAAAAATGTTCCCGCACCTCAAGATGCACGCTTTTCCCTCGCCCTAGCTAGCTTATCTAACTCTGTCGTTACCAGCGGGCGCTCGACAGATTTTTGGCTGGAAGCAGAAGAAATCAATGCTGCACGACTAGAAGCTGTCCGTAGTGCCAAACATACGATTCACTTCGAGACATTTTTCATGACTCCCGGGCGCAGGGCGAACGATTTCGCCGCCGCGATCGCCGAAAAAGCCCAAGCAGGTGTTAAAGTACAAGTCATTGTCGATAAGTATGGGGTCAAAACTTTACCGCAGCGTTACTGGAGACGACTGAAAGCTGCTGGAGTCGAAGTCAGGTTCTTCAATGATTTTAACTGGCGATCGCCCATTGATTATTTTGCCCGCAGTCACCGCAAGCTATTAATTATTGATGGCGAATTTGCCTTAATTGGTGGTGCAGGTGTCTCCGATTATTGGGATGGCAGAGATAATATTCGCGGAACTCATCCTTGGTACGACTTTGAAACGCGGCTAGAAGGCGAAGTTGTCGCGGTGTTAGAAGGTATGTTCATGCAACACTGGACTTACGTGCATGGTACTGCTGACTTATCGACTACAGTTTCCCAGCTTGGAACGTCGAGCAACCCGACAATTCTCGTTACCGCAGGCGACGATCCTTCCTATCGTTCTGCATCAGTTAAAGCTTTATTTCAAGTTAGCATTCATGCTGCCAGACAGCAGCTTTGGATTGCCAGCCCCTATTTTCTTGCCGATAAAAATATCCGCATTGCGCTAGTTGATGCTAAAAAACGGGGGGTCAATGTCAAAATATTCACGAACGGAATTCGCTCGGACAAGAGATTTGTCTATTTTGCTTCCTGCGAACAATATCGCGATCTCCTCGCTGCTGGCGTAGAAATTTATGAATATCAACCCAGTATGATGCACGCCAAAGCATTATTGTTAGACGAGCGCTGGCTCAGTACTGGTAGTGCTAATTTCGATCCGCGTAGTTTTTTTCATAATGATGAGTTAGATATTTCTACTTCTGATATTCGATTAGTCAAGCACGTTGAAAAAATATTTTTACAAGGATTTGCTAAATCTAAACAAGTCAGTTTCAGTGAATGGAAAAAACGCCCTTTATGGCAAAGGGCGCTAGCTAAAATTGTTCTCTTTTTTGAATCGCAATTGTAGAAGGACAAAATTTTGTGTCTCTACTAGATATTCCGTGCTACTCCAACGTCGTTAACTTTTGCAGGTAGAATGATGCCGTAATATAAAGCAGCAACTGCTGTTAAACCATTCAGTAAAACGTTGCCCCCAAAAATTGGCATTAGTCCAAATACTGTGTTGGTTGCAGGAATGACTCCTAAAAGAGCAATTAAGATGTAGGAAACGGCAAAAAAGCGGTTAAATACACGCGCACTACTAGCACTGGTATAGGAAGCAATACCAAAAATTCCCACAGCACAATGGACTAAATTGTGTAAGAAATTGGTAGGAAATGCCCCAAATAAATAACCAAATCCGGCAGAATACGCTCCAGGGGCAACATCTGCTGGAATGTAGGAGACATCCGTTCCAGGCACGTTAACGAAAGCTGGAATAAATCCAGCTATACCGAGAATCAAAAAAGTAATTCCAAGAACTAGAGCGCAATAACGCTCTGCCATGTTCGTTCTCTCCATCTTCATGGCATCCATACTCGCTATTTCTCCCATTTCTAAGTACAAATTCTTGTTATTGAAAAAGTCAACCCCTATATTCTCTAATTCAACTTATATAACTGCGATCGCACTCTATCCAAAGACAGGGATGGGAGAATTTGAAATTTGGAGTTAAAAAGCTTTTTAAAATCGTAATATAGGTCTGCACAAAGGAAGACGATTTTATGGTGACTACAGAGGTAGCTGTTTTGTCATTACTCAAACGTACAGTTTTAAATTCCCGCACCAAAACCCATAATTCGTTCTACAGTCAAATCTAAATTAGGGAAGAATTGGGAGATGATGCGATCGCTGCCTGTAAAACTCGTAAAGCGGTACTCAGTTTCAACCAGAATAGAGAGACTAATAACCCAGTGCGAAGATTTTCATGCTTTCCAGAAGGTTGTGCCATCGGTACTAGTATCCCATTAATCAGCTCGTACTCCCCGTCTTCTGGCAAATCCAGCCTTATAAACTCTTCAACTGTGTAGATTTGCAATTGGGGATCTGTAAGCATAGGACAACCCTCCGCAGGAGATACTTTATTTTGGCATTGGTCACTGGTCACCGATCGCTCCCCTGCTCGTGCGCTCCCTATTCACTGATAACTGACTAATGTAAAATCTATAAAGCCTGCATCCACAGCTGATTGTGCCTTATCAGCCTAGCGTTACTCTCTGTATCAATCCTAGTGACCCCCAGCATCCACACGTCCAAGCAGGGGGAAACAAGTTTTGTACGACTTGCGGCGCGGCGATCGCGTTGCGAAACCGTTATATTCCACTCAAAAAATTAGGGACGGGTGGATTTTCGGTAATTTACACCGTTTGGGATCTGCAAACTCAAACCGAACGAGTGTTGAAGATTTTGCTAGAAAATAGCGCTAAAGCAAGACAATTATTTCAGCAGGAAGCGGCAATTTTAACTAGCTTCAACCATCCTGGCGTTCCTAGAGTCGAGCCAGACGGCTATTTTCACCTACCCGCCAGCAATTCCAAGCGGGATCTATTTTGTCTGGTCATGGAAAAAATCGACGGTCAGACTTTAGAGGCTGTCCTCGACAAGTACGACCGAGGTTGTCCAGAAGAAATGGTTCGAGATTGGTTCGGACAAGCTTTAGAAATTCTACAGATATTGCATAGCAGGCAGATCATCCACCGCGACCTGAAACCCTCAAATTTAATGCTACGTCAAGAAACAAATCGACTAGTATTGATCGATTTTGGTGGAGCCAAAAAAAGGCGATCGCGCCAGCATTCCGTGTCAGCCGCAGAAAGCTCAACTCGACTCTATTCTCCTGGCTATAGCCCTCCAGAACAATCTTCGGGACGGGATGTGGAACCAGCCGCCGATTTCTATGCTTTGGGTAGAACGACAATTGAATTACTCACTGGTCAGCCTCCCTCTGAGTTGGAAGATCCCGTAACCAAAGAGCTGAGTTGGCGACATTTAGTCCAAGTTAGCCCAGCATTTGCCGATCTGCTTGATGAATTAGTGCAGGAAGATGCCCGCCTGCGCCCAACTAGTGCTACGGCGATCGAACAAAGGTTATTACAAAGTCCGCAGATCGAAACGCAACCATCTGTATATCAAGCGATTCATCAACTGAGTTTGAATGGCTGGAAGCGATCGCAACTCATAGCTACCTACTTAACTCACCGCTTAGCGCAAATTAGCAAACAGCGATCGCCCCAACTTGTGAATCAAATGCATCAGATTGCTGCGCGAACGACGAATTTGTTCGCTGAAACAATTAGGAAGCAATCGCCGCCATCAACCTTTCAAACTCACAATACTGCCCCCCAGGGATCGCATACTCTACGACAAGCAACCCAGCGCAGACTATCGACAAGCCGCTTTGCGTCCATACCATTTGTTACCAAGATCGGTAGAAGCCTAGCGAATATCGCTCGTTCTCTATGGCGATTGACTACCCAGGTAGGATGCGCTGGAATAGATACTATCCGAGCAATTGTGTGGAGTGCGATCGCGGCTGTTGTCGGAACTAGTATCGGCTTTATCTTTGGTTATTTTTCTCCCCTGGGAATTGCAGTCAATAGCTTTCTAGTAGAATACCTACCCCAACTGATGACAGACTCTCAAATTGCCACAGAAGCAGAATCAATCGTGTTTGCATCGGCGGGGTTATTTACAGCCGCAGGATTGACCGCACCGGGAGTTTTTGACCAACGACGACACTATTTAATGTCTGCTTTATTAGGTGCTAGCGGTTATGTTTTGGGCTGGTTGTGTTGGACTTTAATTACACCTTACATTGGAATTTGGAGCTTGCCTGCAACTATCTGCGTGGCGATCGCCTTTCTTGTCTCCGGCTTGGGTTTGCGCCGTCATCGCTTTTTTCATGCTACCGTTGCTGCTGTTAGTACGGCGATCGTCTTTACTATTCTCGTTCGGCTCAATCTTTTCCCAGCCCTAATTTTTCATCTTAGCCCGCAACCAAGTTGGTTTGAGCTTCAGTTGTATGCTACCTTTTTTGGCGCGATCGCCGCGATCTCTAGTTGCTGTCTGGGGATTAGCCACTACATCCTTATTCCTTGCTGGCGATGGTTGCAGCGCTAAAGAGAGCAAGAGGCAGAATCTGAAAAAGATTTCTTCTGTCTCCTGCCCTTTACAATTGCATACCTAGACGCAAGCCTTACCGCACGCTGCTATTGCTGGCATTCACGAAATTCTCTCGAACCTCCTCCAGTTGGTTCTGGGATCTGATTGGACTCGCAAAATATTCCAGCTCTATCGGTGTTAGAGCCGGGAGTTGAAGTTTGCGATTCCGGGGTAGACGTATCGCTAGCATCGGGGCTAGTCGTAGCATCAGGACTCGTGGTTTCGGGCGTACCTGCATCAGGAGTTACGTCAGGCGTAGTCGTTCCGTCTGGACTCGTACCTGGCGCGGGGCTAGTTGCATCGGGTACAGTCGTATCCGGTGTAGTTGTATCCGGTGTAGTTGCATCGGGTACAGTCGTATCCGGTGTAGTCGTATCCGGTGTAGTCGTTCCTTCTGGGCTTGTCCCAGGCTCAAGTGTCCCTGCGGGTGGAGTTGTTTGACTATCGGGAGTAGTAGGTACTTCCTGGGTTTGAGCTTGTAATAAGACTGAGGATTGTGGCTTTGCTTGAGCTGAGAAACCACCTACGAGCAATAGGGCGAGAACAGAACCGCCTGTCAAAAACTGTTTGAGCATATTTTACTGTCTCCTTTGCTTTAGCTGTCGTGCCAGAAATATAGAAATTTCTAGCTCAGCTTGGCATTTCTGAGTTTATTGCCACCTGTACCATAATGTAGATTTGGTATTTTTGGCTACCGATATAGTCGATACAAATATTTCTGTAATAAAAATTACTTTTTACGATCGAAGTCTATTTTTCAACTACAACAAGCAGCGAATTATAGTATAAAAAATCACTTAAATTTGCTTGCAGACAAAGTTACATAAGTAATAACTAGCTAACTAAATAAAGGTATTATGGTTATTTATAAATAAAAAGAGCTAATAACTACCCGCAATTCACGATTCACAACTCACTGTATGGTTTATGACATCTCAGAAAACTAATTCGCCAGATCCAGCAACGACAACTCAAGAAACAAAAACATCAGAAGCATCTGGATGGTTGCGACTATGGCGATCGCAGCAGGAAAATATTCGCCTAGTCGCGATCGCTCTAGTTATGGCACTGATAATCCGCATTTTTGTTGCGGAACCACGCTATATTCCCTCAGACTCGATGATACCCACCTTACATACAGGCGATCGCTTGGTAGTCGAAAAAGTTTCATACTGGTTTCACCCGGCTGCAACAGGCGACATTGTAGTATTTGAACCACCTGCACAGTTGCAAAGCATGGGTTATCACAAAAACCAAGTTTTTATCAAACGAGTTATCGGTCAACCTGGGGATACCGTCAGCGTGAAGAACGGTCTAGTTTATCTCAACGGGCGATCGCTCTCGGAAGATTATATTGCCGAACCACCTGCCTACCAACTCAACTCAGTCCAAGTTCCAGCAGGTACTTACTTCGTCATGGGAGACAACCGCAACGATAGTAACGACTCCCACGTTTGGGGCTTTTTACCCCAAGAAAATATTATCGGTCGTGCCGTATTCCGCTTCTTCCCCCTCGATCGGATGGGATTTATCTCAAGCTAGCGCGATTTTCAGGCGAAACAAAGAGACTAGTTGCCTCTTTGCGTGGAATGCTGAATATTCAAGCTTTTAGTCTCTGGCGAAAGCTAGAAGGAGTTGTCGCAGTATGTTTTTTAAAGAAGCGAGAAAAGTATGCTGCGTCGTTAAAGCCAAGTCGAAAGGCAATTTCCTGCACGGATTCAGTCGATCTCGACAGCATTGCTTGGGCTTCGGATAGCGTTTTTTCAATCATCCAGGCGTTGACGGATTTACCTGTTTTGCTCTTAATCACCGTACTGAAATAGGCAGGGTGAAGATGCTGCGCTTGGGCAAAGTCCTGCACTCGATATGGGCGATCGAGTTTTCCCATCGCGAGATCGCGAAAATGAGCTTCCAAGTTGCGCTTGAATGTCATGACAATCTCTGAACCCATTTGCGATTCAGCCAAAGGGTTATAGGCATTCCAAAACTGCTCTTTAATTTTGAATAGGAGTACAACTGTTAAACTGCCAATAATTTTGAATTTGTAAGCAGAATTCGATTGATATTCTTGTAAAAGTTGCGTTCCCAAGTCGTCAAAAATTTGAAAAACTTCGCGATCGGGATAGTGTGGTGGCACAATCTCTGCAATTAAAAACGGAAAATCATCAAAGATATTTTCATGGACGTATTGCTTCAGAAATGTTTCTGAAAACGTAATCACGTAACCATGCGATAGTTCGTAAATCTTAAATCCCTTAATGTGACCGGGATTAGTAAAGTAAATCGTTCTGTCCTTTGTTTCGTAAGATTGACCGTCAAGAATGTAGCAACCCCGCCCTTTACGAATGAGCAAGATCGAGTAATAGTTAGCGCGAAATAGGGGAGATTCGATCGGCACATTGCTATGAACTAGCTCAAGCTGATGAATCGTAAAATCAACGTCTTGTTTTAGGGTTCCACCCATTGATGCATAAAACTCAGACATGGAGTTGTAAGCTTTAATCGCATCAGACATTGGCATACTCCACTATTTCAAAGTCTGCTTTAATTGTACTTTGTTGGGTATAGTCTGATACGAATAAGCAAACAAAGTCCGCTGGTGCGGACTCGTGGAAAATTAAGGGTTTTGAACTTGCGTTGTTTTGACTCCTCGCATCCCGAAACCACAATCGAACGCCTAGTCCCCTAGTCCTGCGTTTATTGTCAGGTCAGGTTTTTTGTCTGAACCAGGCGATCGCACCGATACTAACGGCGATCTGCGGGATACGTACTCGATGCGTACACAATTAAGAGAACGCACAATAAAAAAGCTGCTAATAAACCGAATAAAACTCCAGTTGCAGTTGAAGCGAATTGCCCTTCACCGTAGGCAAAATAATAGATGTGATGCATGAAACCACCTCAAAGTCAAGATTCTAACGCGATCGCCGCAAGGCGATCTATCCGAGTTTCTACCAACCTACATGAATACCTCGAACCATGAGTGAGGCATTGGCAAGCTCCAAAATGATTAATAAAAACAAGAAAAACAACAGCATTAAAGCCACCATTAACGGTGTTGTACCCCAACCAGGGGCAACCTTACCAGCTTCCGAATTGAAATTTCTGAAAAAGTACTGCACGGGGGCAGTTTTTTTAGGTTGATATTTTGGTTGTTGCATAAATGAGGGTGAGGAGTGAGGGATGAGGGATGAGGGTTTGTAGAGACGTTACATGTAACGTCTCTACAGGAATGCTACATAGCAGGTTCTCTGGTTCCAGCCATAGCTGCAACCGGTACTTTCTTACGTGTAGTAAGGTCTCCTACCTTCTGGAAGACACCAAACTCTACCTGTTCGTCCAAACCAGGATCGATACCAGCAAAGACATCGCGGAAGATAGTGCGGGAACCGTGCCAAATATGCCCGAAGAACCACACTAAAGCAAAGCAACAATGGAAAAAGGCAAAGAATCCGCGATTGCTGGTGCGGAATACGCCGTCAGAGTTATAGGTTTCGCGATCGAAATCAAAGACTTCACCAAGTTGAGCTTGACGGGCAAATTTCTTGACCGTGCTTGGTTCTGTATATGCTTGACCGTCTAATGTGCCACCCACAAAGCTAACCGTAACGCCTTTTTGCTCGAAGCTATACTTGGCTTCTGCTCTGCGGAAAGGAATATCGGCGCGGACGACATCATCTTTATCTGTCAAAACGACTGGGAAGGTTTCAAAGAAATTTTGCATTCTGCGCACGGTTAAATCCCGTCCTTCTCCATCTTTAAAAATGGCATGACCAAGCCAAGCTTTGGCGACTCCATCTCCATCGACCATCCGACCGACTCGGAACAAACCGCCTTTTGCCGGACTGTTGCCAACGTAGTCATAAAACGCCAGCTTTTCAGGAATTGCCGACCAAGCTTCCGAGAGGCTTTTACCTTCAGCTAAATCGGATTGAACGCGGCGATCGATCTCTTTTTTAAAGTAATTTTGATCCCATTGAAACCGAGTAGGACCCCACAATTCAATTGGAGTGGTAGCAGTGCCGTACCACATCGAACCGCAAGCAACAAAACCAGCGAAAAAGAATACTGCCAACCCGCTAGCAAGTGCGCCTTCAATATTGCCCATTCTCAAGGCTTTGTACAGTACCTCTGGCGGTCGCGTCACGATATGGAACAATCCGCCGATAATACCGACAATTCCTGCCGCAATGTGGTGTGCGACCACACCACCAGGATTGTAAGGATTAAAGCCTTCCGCCCCCCAAACAGGCGCAACGCCTTGGACGTGACCAGTTAATCCATACGGATCGCTGACCCACATCCCAGGACCAAAAATTCCCGTTAAGTGGAAAGCACCAAAACCAAAACAGAGTAACCCTGCTAACAATAAATGAATGCCAAAGATTCTGGGAAGATCTAACACTGGCTCGTTTGTTTTGGGGTCGAAAAATGTCGCCAAATCCCAATAAACCCAATGCCAACAAGCAGCCAGAAACTCTAATCCTGAGAAAATGATGTGGGCGATCGCCACAGTTTCAAACGTCCAAAAACCAGGGTCAGCGACTGATTCACCCGTAATACTCCAACCTTGCCAAGAATTAGTCACCCCCAAACGAGCCACAAAAGGCATTAAGAAACATCCCTGTCGCCACATCGGGTTCAAAACTGGATCGCTAGAGTCGTACAATGCGAGTTCAAATAACAGCATGGAACCAGCAAAACCCGCACACAGAGCGTTATGCATTAGGTGTACGGCAAGGAGTCGTCCTGGATCGTTTATGACCGATGTATGAACTCGATACCAAGGTAATCCCATTAATTATGCTCCTTTTTCAGTTATCAGTTGTCAGTTGTCAGTTGTCATTCGTCATTTGTTATTTGTTAGGAGACGACTTTGACTTTTGACTTTTCTATTAGTCATTGTTTGTCAAACAAAAAGTTGTAGATATGTTCCCGTTATTGAATTAGGGAAAAAGTATTTTGTTCCAATCAAAAACAAAATCAGAATGAATAACAGAGTCAAATCGATTATGGGATCGACAATTTTTTTCTGAACTATTTTTTGCATAGCTTTCGACCGAGAAAAAATGATTTAACAGGGAAATATTAAATTTTTACAAGTTTTGCAAAATTTACGATTTTTTATGCTGGAGCTAACGAGCCATAACACTCTCATTTGAATGACCACAGATTTATAGGGTTGCCACTAGCCATCAGTCGCTGATTCAGCCGAAATACAAACAACAAATGACCAATGACAACTAAAGAAAAGGGGAAGAAGCCAGAACAATCTTCTTCCCGCTGCGCTCCAAACTTGTCTAGTCGAGCGGGGGCATAGATAAAACTGGTTCGTCTTCGCGATCGATGCCTCTTTCAAAACCAGCAGCCGCAGCTCTAGCGCGTCCGGCGTGCCACAAGTGACCGACTAGAAATAGAAAAGCGAACACAAAGTGAGCTGAAGCCAGCCAAGCGCGAGGAGATACATAGTTAAAGGAGTTAATCTCCGTAGCCACACCTCCCACCGAGTTGAGAGAACCCAGAGGTGCATGAGTCATGTACTCAGAAGCACGACGAATTTGCCAAGGTTGAATGTCATATCTGATTTTCTCCAGGTCGAGTCCGTTGGGACCGCGTAGTGGCTCTAACCAGGGACCTTTGAAGTCCCAAAATCGCATCGTTTCACCGCCAAAGATAATTTCTCCAGTCGGCGATCGCATCAGATATTTACCCAACCCCGTCGGACCTTGGGCTGAAACCACGTTTGCCCCTAACTGCTGGTCGCGTACCAAGAAGTTTAATGCTTGCGCTTGCGATGCTTCTGGCGCGGTAGGACCATAAAACTCGCTGGGATAGGCAGTGTTATTAAACCAAATAAAACAGGCAGCAATTAAAGCTTGTCCAGCCACATTTCCCAGACTTTGAGACAGGTAAGCTTCACCAGACCAGATGAAAACACGCTCTGCCCACTTAAATGGCTTAGTTAAAACGTGCCAAATACCACCAGCAATCAAAATTGCTCCCATCCAAATATGACCCCCAACTATATCTTCCAGGTTGTTGACGCTGGCAATATTACCCGCACCACCAGTAAAACCTTTAAAGAGATAGCCAAAAATGATTCTGGGGTCGAGGGTGGGATTGGTCACGACACGGACATCGCCGCCGCCTGGTGCCCAAGTATCGTACAAGCCACCCAAATACATAGCTCTAGCGACTAACAAGAGCGCTCCCAAGCCCAGAGCAATCAGATGATATCCCAAGATGCTCGTGACCTTATCTTTATCAGTCCAGTCAAAATCGTAGAAACCTGCTAGCCTTTCCGGTCCTTTAATCGAGTGATAGACACCACCAAAACCGAGAACAGCCGAGCCGATGAGATGTATGGCAGCGATCGCAAAAAATGGGAAAATATCAACGACTTGACCACCTTGCCCAACACCAAAACCCAAAGTAGCAATGTGGGGCATCAAAATTAAACCCTGCTCGTACATCGGTTTTTCCGGTACGTAGTGGGCAACTTCAAACATTAGCATTGCGCCTGCCCAGAAAGCCACTAATCCAGCATGGGCAACGTGAGCGCCTAAAAACCGACCGGACAAGCTGATAAACCGTGCATTTCCAGCCCACCAAGCATATCCAGTAGACGCTTCATCCCGTCCTTCTCTGGGCGTATCGACATTAGTTGTCGTTGTAATCGAGCGATCGAAAGGTGTTTCCATGTTTAATTTGTTAATTGTTAATTGTTAATTGTTAATAGCTAATAGTTAATTGCCATCAACCATTAGCTATTAGCTATTAGCAAATTGCTAAAGGGCATTTCCACGCGGTAAGACTTCTTCGGGGAATTGGAATTTTTCGTGAGGTTGGTCTTGGGGTGCTAGCCAAGCTCTGGCTCCCTCATTGAGCAGAATATTCTTGGTGTAAAAAGTTTCAAATTCTGGATCTTCTGCGGCACGCAATTCTTGAGAAACAAAGTCGTATGCCCGCACGTTAAACGCTAAACCTACCATGCCAATTGAACTCATCCACAAACCCGTAACGGGAACAAATAACATGAAAAAGTGCAGCCAACGTTTGTTGGAGAAGGCAATACCAAAAATCTGCGACCAGTAGCGATTAGCTGTGACAAAAGAGTAAGTTTCTTCTGCTTGGGTAGTAGAAAAACCTCGGAATGTATTAAAGCCTTTGGTGTCTCGAAATAGGGTGTTTTCTACTGTAGCCCCATGAATCGCACACAACAAAGCTCCACCCAAAACACCAGCTACCCCCATCATGTGAAATGGATTGAGGGTATAGTTGTGAAAAGCTTGGAAAAATAGTAAGAAACGGAAAATGCCAGCGACTCCGTAGGAAGGCGCAAAAAACCAGCTAGATTGTCCTAAAGGATAAATTAAAAAGACGCTCACAAAAACAGAGATTGGAGCAGTGAATGCTAAGGCATTGTAGGGACGAATACCTACAACTCTGGCAATTTCCATCTGCCGCAAACAAAAACCAATTAAACCGAAAACGCCGTGTAGAGTGACAAAACTCCACAAGCCACCGATTTGACACCAACGGGTGAAATCCCAATTAGCTTCTGGTCCCCATAAAAATAGTAGAGAATGACCCATACTATCGGCTGGAGTAGAGACAGCAGTGGTGAGAAAATTGCAACCTTCTAAATAAGAACTAACAACACCGTGGGTATACCAGGAGGTAACAAAGGTAGTGCCAGTGAACCATCCGCCAATTGCCATATAAGAGCAGGGAAAGAGCAACAAACCAGACCAGCCGATAAAGACAAAGCGATCGCGCTTCAGCCAGTCATCGAGTACACCGAACCATCCCCACCCAATTTGGGTAGATCGAATTGCTATAGTCATATGTCAAGTTCCTATTTTTGAATGGGTAATTGGTAATTGGTAGTTGGTAGTTGATTTGTCACTTACGACTTACGACTTACGACTTACCGTTGCCAATCCGTTCGACCGTTGTTTTGAAAATATGGTGCGCCTGGAGAGGAAATGACTTGCAAAATGAGGTCGAAGTAAGGAATGACTTCGGCTGCATCTTCTGGTGGTAGCATGGCGCTAACTTCTGCTTTGACGCAAAGCATATATTGACGCACATTTTCTAGGGGGATGCCGACGCTGTTGTAGAGTTCTTTCATCCCAATTAAGCCAATTTCCTCTAAAGGTTTTTCGTTTCCGGCGAGCAGGCAATAACTCACCAGACGGATGTACCACCCAATATCCCGCATGGCTGCCTCAGTTTTACGGGCGTTACCGCTATTACTGGGGGTTCTGGGGCAGATCTTCCAAAATTTTTGCGTCGCTCGTTCGACAATCTTTTTTTCGTTCTGTGCTAGAGCTTTCGCCAGACGGATACGCTCTGTTCCCGATTTATAGAAATTTTGCAGGGCGTGAATTTCACCAGGAGTCAGGTAGCGTACCTCTTCATCAGCGTTCAGAATCATTTGCTTGACTATACTCATAGCTCTCCTCTAAGCTCTCTTCTGGTGAATCACTGCGATCGCCTGCTATTTCCGCATGTCTCATCTCGGTTGCTCGATTCGATCGCCCATCGCTGGTAATTTGATTCAGAATCGGTTGTTCGACAAACTCAGTTAGTGCTGCCCAATTCGCTTTTCTAGGGTTGTATTTATCGGGAACGGTTTCTGCTACTTGCTCGCGTCTTAACTGATTTTCATGACGCGGCGATCGCATTAAGTAACCCCTTGCGGTGACGTAGCGTTCGTAAGGCACTGTATTTTCTCCAAAACACTCTAAGTATTCGGGACTGTCGATAATGGCATCGATCAGGGCGTAGAAGCCTTTTGTGGCGCAGATGTCATAGTAGCGATTCATTTCTTCTCGCCCATAAGTAGGACGACCCATCAACCGCCGATGGATGTATTCAATTGCCTTCGTCACGTAAAGCGAATCCCAATATAAGCTGCGGAATACTTTCGATTTAGCTAATTGCCGCACGAACTCCCGCACGCTAATTTCGCCCCCTAGTAGCTTTGATTCAGCGCTGGATAGCGGTTGCCGCTGACCTTCATATAAAGAACGCCCGAATACCTGCCGATAGGCTCCTCCAATAAATGCTGAGGATGAGTGGTGCAGAAGATTAACGCTAGGACTCTGATGCCCTGGCTGACTCACGCCGTTTGATTTCCCGTTGGCATGATGCACGGGTTCTAGCTTCAGTACCCTAGTACCCAAGGAGCCAGGAACTTTACCCAAAGCATTACCGTTGAGCTTATCGGGACTACCTGCACCAGAACCGATCAGAATTCGGCGCGTATCCTTGTTAAAAAATGCAGGTTGAGGGTGGGGATTGCGGGTTTCCTGGGGAAAGATTGCCCCAAATTGAATTTCTAGCGGATCGTTACCGCAACCGTAAGGATGCTGTTCGGGTAGGGGCTTCTGGTAGCTACCAAATAGAGTAATGAACTGCGGGACTTTCCGCACGGGGGCGCTATATTTAAATAAGTCTAGCTGCGGTCCCCAGTTGCGACATTCTTGCGCCTCTTGACCCAAGCCCCGTAAATACGGGACTGTCTCTTCACCAAAATAATCGCTGTACTCCGCAGAATCGACAAACGCATCGACTAAAGCAGGCAAACCACCTTTAGTCATGACATCAAAGTATGCCTGAAATTCCTCGCGACTGCTCAATCCCCGTCCCAAGAAGTGCCGCGCTGCCAGTTCGATCGCCCGACTGATGGTAAAAGGCTCGTAGAACAATTTGCGGTAGAGGCGAGATTTACCTAAACGGCGCACGAATTCTTTAACCGAGATATTTCCACCGATGAGCTGAGATTCTAACTCAGCTTTCTGGGCAAACCCATACGTATCAGTCACATCGCGCTCGAATACGTGACGATAAATCGCTGCGATCGCCTCTTGTTTCTGAGTTAGCGTTGCTGCCTGCTTGAAGACGAATTTCGGTCGCACTTCTGCTGACATCGAGTAACTTTGCGGCAGTTGCAATCCTTGTTGGTCGTTGGAAACACCAATTCTGACTTGATTTGAGGGTTTATCGGTCAGATATTCGGCAATCAGTAAGTCAAAGTAACCCTTGACTAATGCCGTTGCCTCCGCATCCTCTAAGAAATAGTCAAGCGACTGTCGCCGCATTGCCCGCAGTGCCACAATAGTAGCTTCCGTGACATCTTCAGGAATCACACCACGCAAGCCCCTGACATTGACACTCAAAATGCTGCCATCACCCGCCACAATTGCATAGGTGATATAGCGTAAAAACCAAGCTAAGTCCCGCAGCGATCGCTTCATCCTGACTGCACCATAGCGAGACACGTTGATAAAGCGAAAACCACCAGGCAAAGGATCTTGATTATTAAATAGGTCGCGAAAACGCTGCAACCAACCACTCAAAGGATTGCTGTAGTATGCAACTTCTTGGATTTTTAAAGCCTCTTTGACCATCACAGCACCAGCTTTTCTTCTAGCATCTGTGAGAAAATCTTCGCCGACGTAGTAACCAGAACCAGGCAATCCAATCTTTTCTTTCGGCTTTTCTAAATAAGCCATTGGCGAACCGCCAACAAAAATTCGGTTAGCCCCAGCTAACACAATTTCATCAGCATGTTGAGTCAGCGTGTTGGCAATTTCTAACAACTTCACGCCCGAACTGAAAAAATCAGCGAGTTCTTGTAGTTCGGTATTTTTTAAACAACGGTCTTGTTGTACCGCATGAGAAATCACTGCAACTGGGACAGTATGATATCGTTGCGGTTGAGTTACCGGACTTCCACCACTTGCTTTTACACTCATTGTTAAAGGAGTTAGGAATTAGGGGTTAGAAGGAAGAAGAAAAGTTTTGACTTTTAACTTTTAACTTTTGACTTTTTAAGGAGTCATTCCCTGAATCAAACAATCAAAATACGGTGTGACTTCAGCAGCATCTTCCCGACTTAAAAGGTCTAAAGTCACTTCTTTTAGACAACGAATGCATTCCACCCAATTTCTTAAAGGAATTTCTAGGGATTCGTACATTTCTTTTACACCTACAATTCCTATGTCTTTTAGAGGTTCTACATCTCCGACAATCACTGTATAAGCAATTAGGCGGATATACCAATCTTGATCGCGCAAACAAGATGCACGATAAGTTCTATTACCGCTATTACTTGGCGTGTCGGGACAGCATTCCCAAAACTTCAAACTACCTCTTTCAACAATTTCTTTTCTGTTTTCAATTAGAGTTGTAGCGATTCGCAAACGGTTTTCTCCGCCATTATAGAAGTCGCGAATTGTCCGCAACTCCCCAGGACTTAAATAACGAGCTTCGCGATCGGCGCTAGCAATTGCTTTGGTGATGATACTCATAAGAGAGGGGTGAGGGGTGAGGGGTGAGGGGTGAGTGGCTGGTGGCTGGTGACTAGTGACTGGAATCTTTTCTATTCACTAGCCACTAGTCACTAGTCACTAATTAACTCAAACCAGCAGCAATATGGTCGAAATAAACACCCATTTCTCTGCCTGCATCAGCACCGACTAAGCTAGTAACAACTTCTTTCATGGCTTGTACGGAGCGAATTGTTGCCCCAATTGGCACGCCTAAAGAGTTATAAGTTTCTCTTAAACCGTTGAGAATGCGCTCGTCTAAAATTGAAGTGTCTCCAGCTAACATCGCATAGGTGGCATAGCGCAAAAAGTAATCTAAATCGCGCACGCAAGCAGCATAGCGACGACAAGTATACATATTGCCACCAGGAGCGGTGATATCTGTATAAAGCAAAGATTTTGCTACTGTTTTGGTGACAATGTTTTTAGCATTTGCACTAACTGCGATCGCAGTTTTTGCCCGCATATCGCCACTTTGAAAGTAGTTTTGTAACTTATCCAAAGAATTGGGATCTAGATATCTGCCTTGCACGTCAGAAGAATTAATTAAAGCAGT
The DNA here is from genome assembly GCF_032860985.1 of Chroococcidiopsis sp. SAG 2025. Classification (GTDB taxonomy): domain Bacteria; phylum Cyanobacteriota; class Cyanobacteriia; order Cyanobacteriales; family Chroococcidiopsidaceae; genus Chroococcidiopsis. Next base: position 1,213,233 of record NZ_JAOCNC010000001.1, on the reverse strand, counting down.
AATTGCGTCTTGCATTGGTTTATCTCCTAAATTCGGGTAATTGATAATGGGTAATTGGTAATTGGTCAGTCAAAAGTCATTTGTAGGGGCGGGTTCACCCGAAATCTTTGTCGGAGTCAGGTTTTTTTGGTGAACCCGCCCGTACAGAAGCCAAAAAAATATGAATTGGAAATCACAAATGACGAATGACGAATGACGAATCAAGAGAGCGATCGCATTACGTAGTCAAAATATGCGGATACTTCTAAAGCATCTTCTTCGCTCATAAGCGATAGTGCTTCTTCTTTCAAACAGCGCATACATTCAACTATGTTTCTGAGCGGAATTTCGAGGTTGTTATACATCTCTTTGATGCCAATCGTGCCGATTTCTTCTAGAGGCTTTTCGCTACCTGCTAATACGGAATAGGCGATCAGACGAATATACCAACCTTGATCGCGCTGGCAAGAAGCGGTTTTGCGTTCGTTGCCGCTATTGCTAGGAGTATTGGGAACTCGTTCCCAAAATCTCGCGCTACCATTTTGAACGATTCTTTGCTCGTTTTCTGCTAATATTTTGGCGATCCGAATTCTCTGTTCGCCTGTTTTAACAAAATTTTGATAGACCTGAATTTCTTTTGGTGCGGGATAGCGAGATTCACTATCGGCATTCAGAATTAATTCGGTAACAATACTCATTGTTTTCTCCTAAAAATTGCTAAGTCATTTTGTCAAGTTGGTTTGAGTAAAATTGGCAAGCCAATCGGAAAGTCAAAAGACTTGCCAATAAATAGCCAGAGGATAGCTAAATGAGTGCTTAACTTGCGATCGCCTGTGGTGTAACTTCACCGATCGCTGGCGCTTTGAACGCTACTGGAACGGCATCGCCACAAGCAAGATCTAGGGGGAAGTTATGAGCATTGCGTTCGTGCATGACTTCAAACCCTAGATTTGCCCGATTCAATACATCAGCCCAGGTCGGTAACACGCGACCTTGCGAGTCGAGGACTGAGTTATTGAAGTTAAACCCGTTAAGATTAAATGCCATCGTACTGATACCCAGCGCTGTAGCCCAAATACAGACCACGGGCCAAGCTGCTAAAAAGAAGTGCAACGAACGACTATTGTTGAAACTGGCATACTGGAAAATCAGACGACCGAAATAACCGTGGGCGGCGACAATATTGTATGTCTCCGATTCTTGCCCGAACTTGTAGCCATAGTTCTGCGATTCGCTATCGCTGGTCTCGCGAATTAAGCTGGATGTCACCAACGAACCATGCATGGCGCAGAACAACGAACCTCCCAGTACTCCTGCGACTCCCAACATATGGAAGGGATGCATCAGAATATTGTGTTCGGCTTGGAAGACAAACATGAAATTGAAAGTACCGCTGATGCCCATTGGCAAACCATCAGAGAAGCTACCTTGTCCGATGGGATAAACCAAGAACACTGATGATGTGGCAGCAACGGGAGCGGTATAGGCAACTGCAATCCAAGGACGCATCCCCAAACGATAGGACAACTCCCACTCGCGCCCTGCATAACAACACAGAGCTGGAATGTAGTGAAAACCTATCATCTGATAGGGTCCACCGTTGTAAAGCCACTCATCCATCGATGCTGCTTCCCAAATAGGGTAAAAGTGCAAGCCAATGGCATTAGACATCGGCACTACGGCTCCAGTAATGATGTTATTGCCGTAGAGTAAGGAACCTGATACGGGTTCGCGGATACCATCAATATCTACAGGTGGTGCTGCGATAAAAGCGATGGTAAAGACGCAAATGGAGACTCCTAAAAGGGGAATCATCAGCACGCCAAACCAGCCGATATATAACCGATTTTCCGTGCTAGTCACCCAATTACAGAACCTTTCCCACGCAGGGACGCGGTTTAATTGACGCTGTAAAACTGTAGTCATATGTTCAGTTATCAGTTGTCAGTTAACAGTTGTCATTGGTCATTGGTCATTGGTCATTGGTCATTGGTCATTGGTCATTCCCGACTCTCGACTCCCGGCTCCCGACTCCCAATTCAAATCCGTGGGGAACTGGTGCAACTGGCGATCGCGTGCCATATCTATGCCTAGATTTGCAAGCGCGATCGCGTCTGCCCATGTATTTACCGTTCTGCCTTGGCTCTCGATGTGGGTTGGCTCGAAGTTCAACTTTTCAAAGTTGAATGCTGCAATGTCAACCCCTAAAGCCGCAGACCAGATTCCTGCTACTGGAAAAGCTGCTAGGAAAAAATGCAATCGGCGCGAGTTGGGAAAGCTAGTTCCCCGCCAAATTAACCGCCACAAGTACAGTTGAGCTGCCCTAAAACTGTAGGTCGGGCGCTTTTGACCGAGCTTGTATCCGGTATTGGTCGATTCGCTCAATTCATCGATGCGATCGCCATCCGTACGGATCAAGGTAGAAGTCACTAGGGAACCGTGCATAGCGCATAAGAAAGCACCGCCCAAAACTCCGATGACTCCCAAGACGTGAAAAGGACTCATGAGAATGTTATGGTCTGCTTGAAACCGCAACATGAAGTCGAAAGTTCCAGAAATTCCCAGTGGCATTCCTGCTGAGAAGCTACCTTGTCCGACTGGATAGACTAAGAAGACCGAAATTGAAGCCGCAACTGGTGCAGTAAATGCTAAAGAAATCCAAGGTCGCATTCCCAAGCGATAGCTCAATTCCCATTCGCGATCTTGATAGCAAATAATTCCGATCAAGAAATGCAGCACGATCAGTTGATAAGGTCCACCGTTGTAGAGCCACTCATCTAAAGAGGCTGCTTCCCAAAGTGGGTAAAAATGCAGTCCGATCGCCGCTGATGTTGGTACGACAGCAGCCGTAATAATGTTATTGCCGTCTAGTAGAGAGCCAGTAATCGGCGAACTCATACCGTCCATATCTACTGCTGGTGCGGCAATAATGGCAATGATAAACACGCTGGCTGCTGTCAGCATACAGGGAATCATTAGTACCCCAAACCAGCCGATATATAGCCGATTTTCAGTACTAGTCACCCAATTACAAAAGCGATCCCAAATACTAACGCTTTGGCGTTTTTTTAATTCATTAGTGACTGGGATCTGTTCAGTAGGATCGCCCCGAGTTGGAGTTGCGATCGCACTGTCTGTCTTTGACACCATGAGAATAGATGTTTAATAAAGGGCGAGAAATTTCCCACCGCAAAAGTTTTTAAAAGTTTTTAATCTTTTTCATCCTGATGCGATGGGTTGACTTTTGATAGTCGAATCAAAGCAATCAAAGTAGGAGCAACAAAACTTGTTAGGCGTTGATTGTGTTCGAGAATAGGGAAAAAACCTGAAGAACCAATGAAGAAATGAAATTTGTTTACAAAAAGTAATAATTTTACCAAGAAAACGCTCGCGCGATCGCTTGCCTTGAAGCGCGATCGCCCTTACTATCAGATGCTTACAACTCAATGTTATTGTTAGCAGCAACGTCCAAAAAGTCTTTCGTTAGCAAATGAGCATTAATTCACTAAAAAATAAATTTAGGTAAAGACATATTAATTTTATTGAACAAAAGCAGACTAAAATTAGAGATTTGTGAATAATATTTGTCAAATAAGAAACATCGTCTACTTATATCTACTGGTAGAAAAAACTACTCAAAAAATGTATTGACACGGAGGTATTCACACTTAGCATCTTAATAGCCAAGATTCTAGGATATAGCTTGAGTCATCGTTCTAGCTAGAAGCTTTCTAGCAATTCGATACCTGATAGCAGATTAAAATGTAATAAAAACAACATACTTATTGCTTTACAACTGCTGGCTTAGAAATTTCAATATTTCGTAAGAAGTATTGACTGCTAGTAATTCTTGGCTAGCTATAGGAATCCGGCTTGATTTTATGAACTTACTTGTGAAGATAGGGAAGAGGGAGAAGTCGTAAGTCATAAGTCGTAAGTTCTAACACGCATCTCTCACTGACCAACTACCAATTACCAATTACCAATTACCAATTACCAATTACCAACTCACTTATTCAATAGGTGATACAAAATGAGAATTTTACTCATAGAAGACGACGAATGTGTTGCTAAGGCTTTAAGAAATGTGCTTCAGCAGCAAAACTATGTCGTCGATACTGCAACTGATGGTCAGACTGGGTGGGATCTCATTCAAACTTTCACCTATGACTTAATTTTGCTAGATGTGATCCTGCCTAAGCTTGACGGTATTAAACTTTGCCAACGATTGCGCGATCGCAAATATCAAACCCCCGTGCTATTAATTACGGCGCAAAACTCTAGCGATCGCAAAGTGATGGGATTGGATGCAGGCGCAGATGATTATCTCGTCAAACCTTTCGATATGCCAGAATTACTGGCTCGAATTCGCGTACTTTTGCGACGACAAAGTAAACCAATCCTACAAGCTTTAGAGTGGGGAGACTTACGGCTACAATGCGGGACGTGCGAGGTGACATATGGCGATCGCGTCTTGCATTTGACACCGAACGAATATCGTCTGCTAGAGCTTTTCCTGCGCCATCCTCAGCTCGTCTTAAGCCGTGGTGAGATTTTAGATCGAGTTTGGGCAGTTCCAGAAGCCCCTAAAGAAGACACGGTGACGGCTCATATTAAGGGTTTGCGACAGAAATTGAAACAAGTCGGCGCACCTGCCGATTTAATAGAAACAGTATACGGTCTGGGTTATCGCCTGAAACAACCCGCACCGACAACTAAAAAAACAAAACTGCGCGGTGCGTCTTTACCTCAAAGTCAGGACTCGATCCAGCAGCAGACAAAAGCAGCCTTGGCAGAAGTCTGGGAAAAACTCAAATATCAAAGTAGCGATCGCGTTGCCGTGTTAGAGCAAGCAACCATATCCTTACTAGACAACAAACTCACAGAAGAATTGCGCGAAAAAGCGCGACAAGCAGCACACAAGTTAGCAGGAGCGTTGGGTATTTTTGGGTTTGCCAAAGGTTCGCGGTTGGCAAAACATATTGAGGATATCTGGCAAGCCGACGTAATTTTAGACCGCAGCGAGGCGCTACATGTGTATGAAATGGTGATGGCATTAAAACGAGAAATTCAACGACCTAGCCTGAGCCAGCTCGATCGCCCCTTACCGCGCCAGCAATCGATCGTCATGCTAGCAATTGATGGCGATGCCGGACTAGCAGAGCAAATCGTCAAGTTAGCTGCAACCGCAGGAATGGGAGTAAAAATTGCGCCGAATATATCGGCAGCAAAAGCAGCGATCGCCCATTTAGAAAAGTTCAATCGCCTATCTCCAGCCGATGTAGTCATACTCAATCTTTCCCTTGCCAATACCACCGCAGCAGATTTAGCGATTCTTGCCGAACTGACAAACCGTACTCCACCAATTCCAGTCTTACTGTGTACCAGAGGCGATCGATTAAGCGATCGGATCGAGCTATCTCGTTTGGGCGTTCACGCTTTTTTACGACAACCCTTCAACCCAGAGGAGGTGCTAGCAGCAGTTACGAGATTGCAACAAACTCGCTCTCATCCTACCAAAATTCTAGTTGTAGATGACGATCCAGAGATTCTGACGCTAATGCAAGCGTTATTAGAACCTTGGGGCATTCAGCTCAACACGTTGGAAGAACCATCGCGTTTTTGGGCAATTTTAGAAGAATTTGCCCCCGATATGCTTGTGCTTGATGTAGAAATGCCTCAGTTTAACGGCATCGATCTGTGTCAAATCGTGCGTAACGAACCACGTTGGCATAAACTACCCGTCCTCTTTCTTACAGCTCACACTGACGATCGCACCATACAACAAGTCTTTACCGCAGGTGCAAACGATTGTTTGAGCAAGTCGATTTTAGGCACGGAACTCGTGACTCAGATTTTTAACCGCTTAGGGCAAATGCGATTGATGCAGAGCATTCAGTAGGGAGTCGGGAGCCGGGAGTCGGGAGCTGGGGGAGTCGGGAGTCGGGGACAAGGAGACAAGGAGGACAAGGAAGCTATTTTATCTAGCCACTAGCCACCAGTCACTAGCCACTAATAACTGATAACTGTAGTCAAATGCAAACAAATCGTTCCCTGTCAAATTCTACTTGTGGAGCGAGCGAAGAACAGATCGCTTCCCTAGAAGTGTTGCTACATCGGATGATGAATCGCATTCGTCAATCTTTGGAGTTGCCTGCGATTCTCTCAGGAACTGTTGCCGAAGTGCGTGCCTTTTTGGGAACCGATCGCGTGATGGTTTATCGGTTCGATTTAGATGGTAGTGGCGAAGTCGTAGCAGAATCGGTGCAGGAAGAACGTTTACCATCTTTACTGGGACAACACTTTCCTGCCGAAGATATTCCGCCCCTGGCGCGAGAGTTATTTTTGAAGGCGCGTCAGCGTTCGATTGTCGATGTGGCAGCACAGGAAATTGGCTCAAGTCCGTTGGATTGTCCAGTTACCGGAGTATCACTTCAAGAAATCGATATCCGATTTCGCCCTGTCGATCCTTGCCATGTGGAATATCTCACTTCGATGGGGGTGCAGTCTTCTCTAGTCGTGCCGATCTTACATCGCGATCGCCTGTGGGGGTTGTTAGTATCCCATCACAGTTTACCGCGACAAGTTACAGACCGAGAGTTGCAGGTGGTGCAGTTGGTAGCAGATCAATTATCAATTGCGATCGCCCAAAGTACCTTGCTCGAACAAACTCGCATCCAAGCCCAACAAGAAGCCACGATTAACCGCGTGGCTAAATTATTGCATTCCATGACCGAGATGCAGTTACAGCAAGCGTTAGAGCTAACTGTCTCGGCGCTGGGGGGAACGGGTGGCAGAGTTTATATTAGTCCCCAAAGACCAGGAACCGCAGCGCAGTTGTTGGCTTGTGGCGAACAACCGATTTGGCAATCTGAAGCGGGATGCCAGTTGTACCTGGAAGAATATTGGAGTTGGCGATCGTGGCTAGACGCACAAACAACTGTTGATGACGATCGCTGTACTTGGGCGATCGCCGATTGGCACGGTCTAGAAATTCCTCCAGAATTGGCTTTAGCATGGTTTCCGGTACGAATTCGCGGTCTGCTGATCGTGCGCTTGCACTACAGACAGCAAATCTTGGGTTATTTGAGCGTATTTCGGCGAGAAATTGAGATTGAAACCCTATGGGCGCGACGACCCGACCGCGACGATCCGCGCCACTTACGCCCGATTCAATCTTTTGAAACTTGGCGAGAATTAAAACAAGGGCAAGCGCAAGCCTGGACGAGTGCGGAAATAGAACTAGTGCAAGCTTTAGGTAGCCATTTTGCTCTGGCAATTCAGCAATATGAACTTTATTTACAAGTTCATGCCCTCAACGCCGATTTATCTCGCGATATTCAAGAACGCAAGCAAGCAGAGATTAAAATTTGTGCTTTAAATGCCCAATTAGAGCAAAGAGTACAGGAGCGAACCGCAGAACTACAACGTGCTAACGTCGAATTACTCAGAGAAATTGGCGTGCGCGAACAGGCGCAAGCTTCCTTAGAACGCCTCAGCCGCCAAAATGAATTAATTCTCAACTCGGCAGGCGAAGGAATTTACGGTTTAAACGCTCAAGGTAAAATTACCTTTGTCAATCCCGCTGCCGCGAGAATGTTGGGATACCGAGTTAGAGAGCTAATTGGATCTAATTGCGATCGCGATTTAGAAATTCATGCCAGCTACTTTTTACCAGAAACGCGCGATCGCTCCAATGCTAAATTTATCCATGCCATCCTCAACCATTCCCAACCGGACGGCACGCCTTACACTTGGGAAGAAAGCCCGATTTATGCCACCCTCCAAACTGGAGCAGTACAATACATGACCAACGATATTTTTTATCGTCGCGACGGGTCAAAATTTCCAGTTGAATACGTTAGCACTCCAATTCGAGAACAGGGAAAGATTGTCGGTGCAGTTGTTATTTTTAAGGATATTACAGAACGCCAAATTGTCGAGCGGATGAAAGATGAGTTTGTCTCAGTTGTCAGCCACGAACTCCGAACTCCTCTCACTTCGATTCGTACTGCTTTAGGTTTGCTAGCGCGGGGTTTTCTGGAGACTCAACCAGCCAAACGGCAGCGGATGTTAGAAATTGCGTTTGACAATACCAACCGTTTAGTCCGGCTCATTAGCGACATTCTCGACATCGAACGGATCAATTCTGGCAAAGTCATTATGCACAAACAGCTATGCGATGCATCAGAGTTGATCGTCCAATCGGCAGAGGTTATGCAAGCAATGGCTGAGAAAGCAGAAATTAATCTGTGCGTCACACCAGTATCAGCAAAGTTATGGGTAGATCCAGACCGGATCGTGCAGACGTTGACTAACCTACTTAGCAATGCGATTAAATTTTCCTCCCCAGGATCTACAGTTTGGCTGAGTGCGGAATTAGGGGTGAGGAGCGAGGAGAGAGGAGTGCGGGAATCTGAAGTAGAGGTAACTGGGACTGAGAACACAGAAGGAGACATCCAAAGTCCCAAATCCAACATCCCAAATCCAAAAAACGCCGACTCCCTCGCTCCTCGCTCCTCACTCCTCACCCCTCATATCACATTCCAAGTCAAAGACACCGGACGCGGTATTCCTGCTGATAAACTCGAATCAATTTTTGAACGCTTTCAGCAAGTCGATGCTTCTAACTCCGGTCATCAAGGCGGGACTGGCTTAGGATTAGCAATTTGCCGCAGCATCGTACAGCAACACGGAGGACAAATCTGGGTCGAAAGTGTTTTAGGAACAGGCAGTACTTTCTCCTTCACCCTACCCCTAGCGCAAAACAGCGAGCAGTGACCAGTTATCAGGGAGCAGGTAGCAGGGAGTAGGGAGCAGAGTAAGAGAGCGGAGGGAGCAGAGGAACGACAACCAACAACAATCAACCATCAACTAATGACCAATGACCAATGACCATGAAACGCATTTTAATCATTGATGACGAGCAGGATATTCGGGAAGCAACTCAAATTTGCCTGGAGATCTCAGGGGAATGGGAAGTGCTGACAGCCAGCTCTGGTGCAGAGGGATTGGTGACAGCTGCATCCGAACAGCCTGACGCGATTCTATTAGATGTGATGATGCCGGATATGGATGGATTAACCACATTCCAAGAGTTGCAAGCTCATCCTTTGACGCAAAATATTCCTGTCATTTTACTCACCGCTAAAGCTCAACCTGCCGAACAGAGACAGTTTACACAAATTCAGGTAGCGGCGGTAATTACTAAGCCTTACGATCCTTTTACCTTGGCTAATCAAATCGAGCAAGTTTTGAGTGCTGCTCAATCATGAAACAATTTGGTATTTAAATAAATAATTATTCATATTGTTTTCTATGAGTTGAATTACGTAGTTTGTAGAGTCTTATAAGTGTATCTTTTTGCTTATATATTATCGACTGTTTACATCCTTCATGAATTATTCATATTTTTCATCTACGCTACAAGATGAAACGCAGTCATGTTGCCTTTTGTCAATGTTCTTTGTTACTAGCTATTAGTCAATAGTGACGAACAAATGATAAATGATTCATGTACGGGCGGGTTTTGAGCCGAGATTGTTTGCCCAAAGGTGTAAATCTTTTGCTAAACCCAACTCTACGATGTACGGGCGGGTTTTGAGCCGAGATTGTTTGCCCAAAGGTGTAAATCTTTTGCTAAACCCGCCCCTACGGTAACTGATAACTGATAACTGATAATTGTGGTTAATCGTGCATCTCGCCGTGTTTTACTGATTGAGAATGAGAATGCGATTCGAGAACTAGCTCAGCTTTGTTTAGAAATCGCTGCTGGCTGGGAAGTTCTAGTTGCTGATTCACGTTGCGAAATTATTGTCTTAGCCGAAACAAGAAAAGTCGATGCGATTTTATTAGACTTGGATGCCTGCACTACCAAGTATAGCGATCGCTCAGTAGAAGTTGCAGCAGATCTAACACCCGATCGCGATTGGTCAACAATCTTACAACAACTACAGCAAAATCCCGTCACTCAGCATATTCCCGTGATCCTATTAACCAATACCATACACTCTTATCAGTTACCACAATCGCTGAATTTAGGCGTAATTGTTGCGATCGCCAAGCCATTCGATTTATTAGCTTTGGCTAACCAAGTCGCGATCGCCCTGAACTGGAACTAGTGACAGAAGGCACTCGTTAAATTCACAATTTCTTCAAACTGAAAATTATCGACTAAATGCGCGATCGCCTGGGCTAAAGATGCGCTCTCTGGGGGAATTTGGGCAATTAATTGATGCAATAACTTAGCATTAACGCAAATCGCCGCTTGACGCAATTGTTCGATCCATTCAACAGGCATGACTTGTAAGGATGAAGCATGAAGATTGCGGGTTGAATCGATTGCTTTTCTCTGTTCTTCCTCCTTGTAAATATATTGCACGCCAAGATATTCAGTCATTTTCTCAAATAGGACTTCGGCACGGAAGGGCTTGCGGATAAAGTCATCGCAGCCAGTAGCAACGGCAATTTGGCGCTCTTCCTCAAAAGCACTACCAGTTAAGACAATGATAATGGGAGCATCTGGGGCTGATTTGATTTGTTTGGTGGCTGCGTATCCATCCATGACAGGCATTCGCAGATCCATCCAGATTAGGTGCGGTTGCCAACTTTGCCAAATTGCGATCGCCTCTCGTCCGTTCTCTGCTTCTCGCACGTCAAACCCTACAGGTTGAAGTAGTTCTAATAACAACTGTCGATTGCTGGGTTTATCCTCCACAATCAAAATCCGATATGCAGGCTGCCCCGCAGCTAACCCGATAACTTGTCTGGAGGTTGTTGGTGATGGAATGACATCGGCTGCGGTATTCTCTGCTTGAATATAAAACTCAAAGCAACTTCCCTCACCCAAACGGCTTTCCACCGTAATATTTCCACCCATCAATTGCACGAATTTGCGACTAATCGGCAACCCCAACCCCGTTCCCTCCTGAGAACTAATACCCGCTTCCGCTTGCACGAACGGATCGAAAAGGCGATCGATTTCTGCTGGAGCGATTCCGACTCCAGTGTCTTCAACTACAAATTGGAGGGAGCAGGGAGCGCTTCGGTGCAGGGAGCAGGGAGTAGAGTTAGCTTCTTCCCGATTCCCGACTCCCGACTCCCGACTCCCCAAACTAACGCGCAGAGTTACACTTCCAGCCTGAGTAAATTTAATCGCGTTGCCAATTAGATTAACTAAAACCTGACGCAGTTTACTTTCGTCGGTGCGGATGCATTCGGGTAGATTGGGCGATCGCTCGACGGTGAATTCTAATCCTTTGGATGTCGCTTTAAATTGAAACATTTGTTGCAATCCATCCAGCAAATGATGCAGGTTGAAATCTTGCTCGTTGAGCGTAATTCTGTCTGCTTCAATTTTGGACATTTCCAGCACGTCATTAATTAAGGTGAGGAGGTGTTCGCTGCTGCGACTAATCGTATCGAGATATTCCTGTTGTTTGGGATCGAGGCTATTGCTGCGAGTCAGGAGTTGCGTAAAGCCTAAAATTACGCTTAAAGGAGTGCGTAATTCGTGGCTCATGTGCGAGAGAAACTGAGTTTTGGCATGATTTGCGACTTCTGCGGCTTCTTTTGCCTGCGCTAGGGTAGCTTCAGCAGCTTTGCGATCGCTAATATCGCGGGCTACCCAAAGGACTGTATTCTGAGAAAGAATAGAGACACTAGCGGAAAACCAAGTTTTTTTACCTTGGATAGGTAAGTAGTATTCAACGTTAATACTTTTTTGCCAGCACTCCCCCAGATCGCCAGACTGCTGTTGTAAATACAGCGTGCGTTGAATAGCGTCAAGATACAAATCTGCCGTTTCTTTAGGTAAAATGTCGTGCACGGTTTTGCCAATCCGTTGCACGCGGGGTTTGTAAGCCAAGGATTGTTTAGGAATATATTTTAAGTAACGCCCCTCAGCATCAAATACAATTACGGTATCTGTCATAGCAGCAAACATGACTTGCAGTTCTGCTTCCGAAGCTTGTAGCGCCGCTTCTGCTTGATGACGATCGCTAATATCGGCGATCGCGCCTTCCAAACATCCTTCTGCAACGTTTAACCGTGCCGAAAATAACCCCCAGAATGTCGTTCCGTCTTGTCGGCGAAATTGCTGCTCGAAGTTGTTAATTTCGCCTTGCTGTTGCACGATTTCGAGCATGTGCTGACGTTGGCTGGGATCGACATAAAAATCGATAGTGCGCTTATGTCCGACGATTTCTGCTGGCGATTCATGCCCTAACATATTTGCACATCGCTGGTTGGCAGCCAAAATTAAGCCATCTTCCAGCCGCACGCGAAAAATACCGAACAGGGAGTTCTCAAAAATTGCCCGTAATTTTGCTTCGCTTTGTTGTACAGCGATCGCAGAGGTGCGGAGTTTCCAAATAATTGAAGTGGCAATTCCAATGACTAGTAATGTAGAGAGTAAATAAAGTGCCAGTCGATTCAGACTTGCAGTATCGAGTGCTTGTTGATAGGCGTTGTAGTAAGTTTGGGCAATGTCTTCACCGCGATCGCCAGTCGGTAGCGACAATATGTTATTTACTAAGCGATCTCCTTGGGGACGGCGCGTTAAGATGATTCGCGCATGGGCGATCGCTCGTTCTACATCCGCACGTTGAGCTGTAGGGCGAGATACAGCAAGAATTTGAGAAATTGTACCTTCAATCTGTGGTTTTAATTCTTGGCTGGTGGTGAGGTTGAATAACAGTACGTCCTGTAATAATTGATTCAGAAGAGCTGCTAAAGTTGGATCGATCGTCTGATTCTGGAGCAAACTATTGACAGAAACAGGGAAATATGATTCAGAATTACGCAAAATAGCTATTTGAGACTTAAACTGTTCGATCTGGCTTTCCTTGTCCTGATAGAGTTGAATATGTAGTTTAATAGCGCGATTGATTGACTGTCGTTCGCCTGCATCAATAAACGCCGGAATTTGTTGTAAATCTGCTTGGATTCGTTTTAGTTTTGCCAATTCATGCACGATTGGATCGTAGTACGGCAGCAATCCCAACCGTGCTTGCAAGACATTTTGATTTATCCGCGCATCGAGTTCTTGAATTCGTAGTAAATTACTAATGTAGCGATTGTGTCGATTGGGATCGATCGCCTGTGACTTCATCCACAGCAGTAAAAATAAGATGATTGCACCCGTTGGCAACAAATAGTCACTCAGGGCAGAAGTGAATTTTCTCAAACGCAGCAGGCGTGAAGTCAACATAGTTCGCTAATAGATTCTCGCTTCCAGAGCGATCGCACTAATTTATCTGTCAGTTCCGCACCGAAAATTTTTGTAGCGATAGCGTTACCAGGATCGCGTTCTGCACTAATCTGACGCAACCGCAGATCGCGTTGTGCTAAAGCAGCCCGCTCTTCAACCGGAACGGGTTTTGCTTGCTCGATCCAAGTTAACCAGCGATCGCACATTTCATGAGCCGTAGTGCGGATTGCGGCTAGAGAATCTTCTGTGGCAGCACAAGTAAAGCAGAGATGGACTGGCGATTGAAATTGCCGCACGTATAAGCCTTTACTCACAAATAGGGAAAAATTGGGTTCGTCCCGCCATTTGAGATATGTTGAATCGAGCGGTTCGTAAAACTGCTCTACATACTCCAAATCAGACCATAAATCGACTCTAGGAACGTAGTCCATGTAGAAAAACACATTGGGCATCGTGCCAAATTCAAATACCAAGTGAGGAACGCGAATCTGCGGACTGAGCCAGGTTGTCAAGCGCATCGTGCTAAACCCCATCTTGGGAGCATTGAGAAACGAGTACACCAGCCAATCGATATTTGTGCCTGTAAACGTTTGCAGCGCGCCTGTAACGCTGCGATCGGGACTGCAAAAGCTCTGGAGCGGATGATTAGCAGGCTCAGGACGCAAATCGAAGCGATCTGTTAACTTTTGATACAGTTCGCCTTGAATTTCTCGTAGACGATCGAATACAGTCACGCGCTCTAAAATCATGACGATACTCCACGAACTTTCATTTTTGACCTAACGCCGGATGCTCTCCCGTGAGAGTGCGGAGGAACTGAACGATTAACTGGGTATCTTTAGCAGAAAGCGATCGCCCTAGTTGATACTTTGCCATGATGTTAATTGCCTGCTCTAATGTCCGAGCGGAACCATCGTGAAAATAGGGTGCTGTTAAGGCAACATTGCGGAGGCTAGGGACGCGAAAGACAAACATATCCGCCTCATCTTGAGTAACGTTATAGCGCCCTAAATCTACTTTCGCAATCTTACCGCGATCGCGGAAATAGTCGCCCATAATGCCAAACTTTTGAAACAAATTGCCTCCCACATTCATTCCTTGATGACAACTGACGCAACCGTAAGCTTGGAATAGTCGATAGCCTTCTTTTTCTGTAGCATTAATCGCAGATTTATCGCCGCGTAAGTATAAATCGAAGCGCGAGTTGGGAGTGTATAGCGATCGCGAATAGGTGGCGATCGCATCGACAACATTTTTGGCTGTTAAACCATCAGGATAATTTTGGTTAAATGCTCGTGCGTACTCTGGAACCTGTTGCAACTTTGGCAGCAAAACTTGCCATTCAATTCCCATTGCTCTAGGATTTTGAATCACTGCTGTGGTGAAGTCTTCCAAAGTGGCAAATTTCCCATTCCAATTCAAGTAGGCATTAAATGCTGAATTATATACAGTTGGAGCATTAATGTTACCTACTTTACCATTCACGCCAATTGAAAAAGCCTTGTTATCTGCCCCACCGCGACTGAGATCGTGACAACTCAAACAAGAAATCCGATTGTCTGAGGAGAGTCGGCGATCGTGAAACAGTTGTTCGCCCAACGCCACCTTACCTCGATCCAAGGAAATCTGGAGTGGAATTGGTTGAATCGGTTCATCCACTTGTACGGTTTCTATGCGTTCAAACACAGCTTCTCTCATTGGTTGGGGCGTTTGGATGCGTTGCCACCAAATGGCTACCAATGTTGCCAAAATTACCAATGCAACGAGATATATCCTGCGAAGAACTTGCTTAGTCATCAATAAGAAGTTTTTGTTATGTAGCGTTTCTATTTGATTTGCGAACATTTTGTCAAGGCTGTTAATAGTTAATAGTTAATAGTGGCTGACTATTGACCATTGACAGTCCTGAGAGAAATTTTACTTCGCTGTTTAGACTCGCTATATAATTATCAGACAAGTCGATTATTTTTATGCAGAATGTGAAAAATGGAGATATTCTGATCGTCGATGACAAGCCGGATAACCTACGGTTATTATCTGCCATGTTGAGCGATCGCGGTTATGAAATCCGCGCAGTGATGAGCGGATCTGCGGCTTTAATGGGAGCGCAGGCACAGCCACCAGACTTGATATTATTAGATATTAATATGCCTGAAATGAACGGGTATGAAGTTTGTCAGCGCCTCAAAGCAAATCATCTGACTCAAAATATTCCCATCATTTTTATCAGTGCGTTAAACGAAGTTTTGGATAAAGTCAAAGCCTTTACATTTGGTGGAGTCGATTACATCACCAAACCATTTCAAGAAGAGGAAGTCTTCGCCCGCATTGAAACGCAGCTATCTTTACGTCGGATGCAAGTGGCATTACAAACCCAAAACGATCGCTTGCAGCAAGCAGAAGCCGATCTCCGCCGCGCCTTGGAACAGGAACGGACGTTAAACCAGCGGATCGAAGAAATGACTGCAATAGAAGAACGCCATCGCATTGCCCGCGACATTCACGACTCTCTGGGACATATTTTAGTCGGACTCAATATTCAAATGGAAACCGCGCTAACGCTTTGGCAAACAGCACCCGATCGCGCTTTTGAGTTTCTGGGCGAAGCAAAAAAACTAGGGACTGAGGCTTTAAACGCCGTGCGCCGTTCGGTAACAGATATTAGGTCAGATCCGCTGCAAGGTCAATTATTAGATCGGGCGATCGCTGCCTTAATCGAAGAATTTCATCATACAACAGGCATTGCCCCTGAGTGTCAGCTCAATCTCTCCCTTCCCTTTTCTAACTCAGTAAATACTGTGGTATATCGAATTGTGCAAGAAGGATTGACAAATATATGTAAACATGCAAGGGCTACATCTGTCCAGTTACAAATTCAAACCATGCCCACCGAGCTATCACTGAAGTTGCAAGATAACGGTAGCGGCTTTTGTGCCGATGAAAACCAGAATGGCTTTGGATTGCAGGGAATGCGCGAACGAGTGCTAGCGGTTGGAGGACAGTTAGAAATTACCAGCGCACCTGGCAAAGGTTGTAGAATTACAGCCAGATTTCCTAGAAATGAAAGAGTCGTGTAGGGGCGGGTTTTTAGAGCATACTTTTACTAAAACAAAGAGTTCTGCGGATAAACCCGCCCGTACCGGAGTCGGGAGTAAAGATCGAGAGTAGTGCCTGGTGCGTGGTGAGTAGCAAAAATACAAATTACCAATTACAAATTACCAATTACAAATTACCAATTACCAATTACCAATTAAAATGATCCGGGTGCTACTGGTTGAAGATCAAGAGATTGTCCGACGCGGCTTGAAAACCTTGCTGGAAATTAAACCTGACTTGCAAGTAGTGGGAGAAGCTAGTAACGGACAGCAAGCAATTGACGCAGTAAGATCGCTATACGCCAAATCCGATCCACCAGATATTGTCCTCATGGATATTCAGATGCCAGTTATGGATGGCGTGACGGCGACTCAACAAATGTGCCAGGAATTTATCAATATTAAAGTTTTAGTTCTAACTACATTTGACGATGCCAATTATGTATCGGAAGCTCTACGCTTTGGTGCGAAGGGATATTTATTGAAAGATACTCCTGCGGAGGAACTAGCAGAAGCCATCCGCAGCGTTCATAAAGGATATACTCAATTTGGTCCTGGCATTATCGAAAAAATTGCTCCCACAACACCCTCCCCAGCACCAACTCCACCTCCAGAAGAACCGCCACCAGGATTTACAGAACTAACGCAACGCGAACGACAGGTATTACGCCAAATCGCCGTAGGTGCTAGCAATCGAGAAATCGCTCAGACGCTTTTTCTTTCTGAAGGGACAGTGAGAAATCATATTTCTCGAATTTTGACACGCTTGGATTTACGCGATCGCACCCAAGCCGCGATTATTGCCAATGCATTTCTCTCTTGGCTGGAAGATTAGGGACAGTTATCAGTGACTAGTGGCTGGTGGCTAGTGACGAGAATTGAGTCCAGCCACTAGCCACTAACCACTAGCCACTCTCTTGCCATGACAAATGTAATGCCTGAGAAATGACATTTATTCGATGCGATCGCACCTTTGCTGCTCGTAAATTAGAACCATTGCGGCAGTATGACAAGGAGCAAGCATAGGAGGTAGTCGGATGATGTCCAAAATTACAATGGCACAACTAACACAGACATGGCGATCGCAGTTAGCTGAAGACTACCCGCAAGCCAGTGTAGCCAACAGGGAAAGTATTGTTCGGTGGTTGCTTGGCGATGACTTAGAACGATTTGACAACCTGACTTCAGCTCAACTACACATGACTCAACAAGCATTGTCATTTCGCTATCAAATTCTGCAAAAGCGTTATTTAGGCATACCACCAGAACGAGCTTATCGCCGCCTCATCAGTCGTTTGAGTAGTTTATTGGTACTGCGGCACAAAGTTCGCGCTTTAGTCGCCCTCAGCCGCGATCGCCACCGCACTGTAGTAGACGTAATTCAAGAAGTTGTGCAGGAATTATTGCTGCGCGATCGCTACATTCAACAACAAGTAGCCTGGATTGCCCAGTGTACGAATAATTCCCAACTCCGTAGTGTCCTGCTATTTGCCAGTATAGAAGAATATTCTTTGCGTCCGATCCGCGATCGACCGCTGTTAGTCTATCGTACAATCGACTATTTGCAGCGCACCGCACGGGGAGGAATCACTTACTCACCTAACAGCGAGCAATTACAACTCGTGTCAGACGAATTTTTCACGGAGGAAAGCGACAATTCTTTCAGCTGGCTGGATAACCATGCCTTAGTTGCATATCAAGAGGCTGAAACCGAGGCAGAACAAAAAGTGATGCATGATGCTGTCAAACAAGAATTGTCCGATTACTTGCAGGTAAAACTAGGGATGGAAGCAGTACAGTGGTTGCAGCTTTATCTCCAGGGTAAATCGCAGCAGGCGATCGCCAACCAATTAAATTTGGACGTGCGACAAGTTTACCGACTGCGGGAAAAAGTCTGCTACCATGCAGGACGAACTTTTGCCCAGAAAAAACAACCAGAACTCGTAGCTAACTGGCTGAAAGCAAAAGTTGCCGAACACCAAAGTTGAAGACTTCTAGCCGCTCGGGATGCCTTACTCATTTTCTTTTCGCCGTTGCGGATCTTTGACTCAAGAGTGCTTGCACATCTTTACATCATCATATAACATCAGTTTTTTTGACTTTTGACCGAATAGGGATAAGGGAGCAGAGAGCGCACGAGCAGTAGTATACAAAAAAACTTCAGCGTAACGCATCACTCTCAATTTTTGGTGCGTTACTGAGATTTTTTCAACAATCAAACCGGATTCCTATAGTCAGAAACTATACAGGGAAAATGTAAGCTTTTATTAAGATACTATCTTTCTTCATTAGTTCTTCATTTTTTTTTCCTATTCTCCAAAAAGATAAAGATGCTAGTGCTTGAGTTTGAATACTCAGATTAAGACAACAGCCAAACAAACTAAACTCCTCGGAGTCTTTCATTGCCAGAAACAAAGTAAGTTATCACGCTATCCGGTGTAACTTGCGATCGAACTCTGGCTTTTTTTCTCAATTAACTATTGACGGCTCATAGTTGAAGGTTGATAGTTAACCGTCAACCACCAACTACCAACTACCAACTACCAATTACCAACTACCAATTACCAATTTTGTTTCTCGTATAACCAAGGAGAAATTTGATGACAATTACTCCAGAGCGAGAGCAAAAAGTAAGGGTTGTAGTCGATAACGATCCGGTTCCTACCTCACCTGAGTTATGGGCAAAACCAGGACACTTCGATCGCACTCTTGCTAGGGGTTCCAAAACCACAACTTGGATCTGGAACCTCCATGCTAATGCTCACGATTTCGACACTCATACCAGCGATTTAGAAGATATTTCCCGCAAGATTTTCGCTGCCCATTTCGGTCACTTAGCTGTCATATTTATCTGGCTGAGTGGCATGTATTTTCACGGAGCGAAATTCTCCAACTTTGAAGCTTGGATGGCAAATCCAACGGGTGTTAAACCCAGCGCCCAGGTGGTCTGGTCGCTTGTCGGTCAAGATATTTTAAATGCCGATGTTGGTGGTGGCTTCCACGGAATTCAAATCACTTCGGGACTATTTCAACTCTGGCGGGCTGCTGGCATTACTAATACTTTTCAGCTTTACTGTACCGCGATCGGTGGTTTGGTAATGGCAGCGATAATGCTCTTTGCTGGCTGGTTCCACTATCACAAACGCGCTCCCAAATTGGAATGGTTTCAAAATTGGGAAGCGATGATGAACCACCACTTAGCAGGATTGTTAGGCTTGGGTTGCCTGGGTTGGGCAGGACACCAAATTCACGTCGCTTTGCCCGTTAACAAATTATTGGATGCTGGGGTAGCTACTAAAGATATTCCCCTGCCTCACGAATTCATTTTGAATACACGCTTGATGGCAGAGTTATATCCTAGCTTTGCCAAAGGTTTAGTACCATTTTTTACCCTGCAATGGGGACAATATGCCGATTTTCTCACCTTTAAAGGTGGTCTGAATCCGGTTACGGGTGGTCTGTGGTTGTCCGATACCGCTCACCATCATTTAGCGCTTGCCGTGCTGTTCATCGTTGCCGGACACTTCTACCGCACTAACTGGGGTATCGGTCACAGTTTCAAAGAAATGTTGGATGATGCCAAATCTCCCAACATGCTGCCATTTTTAAACTTTATCGGTCCCGTGGGTCATGAGGGACTCGATAAAATCTTTGAGACTTCCTGGCACGCGAATCTGTCCATCCACTTAGTACAGTTTGGAACGGCTAGCCTTCTGGTGGCGCACCACATGTATGCTATGCCTCCCTATCCATACCTGGCAACAGATTACGCTACTGCCCTGTCTCTATTTACCCACCACGTCTGGATTGCCGGATTCTGTATCGTCGGTGGCGCAGCCCACGCAGCTATTTTCATGGTACGGGACTACGATCCAGCCCATCACGTCAACAACATATTAGATCGAACCCTCCGTCACCGCGATGTCATTATTTCTCACCTCACTTGGGTTTGTCAGTTCTTAGGCTTTCATAGTTTCGCTATGTACTGCCACAACGACACCATGCGGGCTTTTGGTCGTCCCCAAGATATGTTCTCGGATACGGGCATTCAGCTACAGCCAATTTTTGCCCAGTGGATACAACACATCCACACCGCAGCCGTGGGAGCGGCGCAAGTGGCTCAACCCTTGGGCGATGTCTTTGGTGGCGTGCGGGGAATCGAACTCTCAGGACTCGGTACGACAGCTCCAGGCATCGGCGCACCCGTCAGCTACGCTTGGGGTGGTGGTATGGTTGCAGTCGGTGGTAAAGTCGCCATGATGCCGATCGCACTGGGTACGGCAGACTTCTTGATCCACCACATCCACGCTTTTACAATTCACGTCACGGTACTCGTACTGTTCAAGGGCGTACTATTTGCCCGTGGTTCGCGGTTGGTTCCAGATAAGGCAAACTTGGGCTTCCGCTTCCCTTGTGATGGACCAGGACGCGGTGGTACGTGTCAGGTATCGGCTTGGGATCACGTCTTCCTGGGTCTATTCTGGATGTACAACTCCCTATCAATGGTAGTTTTCCACTTTAGTTGGAAGATGCAGTCAGATGTCTGGGGAACGGTCGATTCGGATGGCATTGTCACGCACTTGACCGGAGGTAACTTTGCTACTTCGTCGATTACGAACAATGGGTGGCTGCGCGATTTCCTCTGGGCGCAATCGGCACAGGTGATTCAGTCTTACAACTCATCGCTGTCTGCCTACGGTCTGATGTTCCTAGCCGGACACTTCATTTTTGGCTTTAGCCTCATGTTCCTGTTCAGCGGTCGGGGTTACTGGCAAGAACTGATCGAATCGATCGTCTGGGCGCACAATAAATTGAAAGTCGCTCCAGCAATTCAGCCGCGTGCCTTGAGCATCGTCCACGGTCGAGCTGTTGGTGTCGCTCACTACCTCTTAGGAGGAATTGTCACGACTTGGGCGTTCTTCCTCGCTCGCATGTCGGCAATTGGTTAGTGGTTGATTGCTGATAGTTAATGGTTAATGGTTGATTGCCATGAACTATTAACTATTAACCATTAACAACTGATAAGAATTTGAACCGAAATAAAAAATATGGCAACTAAATTTCCAAAATTTAGCCAAGACCTTGCTCAAGACCCTACGACCCGTCGTATTTGGTATGCGATGGCGACTGCTCACGATTTTGAACTCCACGATGGCATGACGGAGGAGAATCTTTATCAAAAGATTTTCGCCTCTCATTTCGGTCATTTGGCGATTATCTTTTTGTGGGCATCGGGGGTTTTATTTCACGTCGCTTGGCAAGGCAATTTCGAGCAGTGGATTAAAGATCCTTTAAACGTGCGTCCGATCGCCCATGCGATTTGGGATGCTCAATTTGGTCCACCCGCGATCGAGGCTTTTACGAGAGCCGGAGCAACTAACCCAGTCGATATCTGCTATTCCGGTGTTTATCACTGGTGGTACACGATCGGGATGCGGACGAACAACGAACTTTATGTTGGTGCGATCTTCTTACTTTTACTCGCAGCTTTGTTCTTGTTTGCTGGTTGGTTGCACCTCCAACCTCGATATCGTCCGACTCTCGGTTGGTTCAAAAGTGCCGAACCACGTTTGAATCATCACCTAGCTGGTTTGTTCGGTGTCAGTTCCCTAGCTTGGGCGGCTCATTTAATTCACGTCGCGATTCCCGAATCTCGCGGGCAACATGTGGGATGGGATAACTTCTTGTTTACCCCGCCGCATCCAGCAGGGTTAGGTGCGTTTTTTACAGGGAATTGGAGCGCTTATGCCCAGAATCCCGATACAGCTGGACATGTGTTTAACAGTTCTCAAGGTGCAGGAACGGCAATATTAACGTTCTTAGGTGGTCTTCATCCTCAGACTCAATCTTTGTGGCTGACGGATATGGCGCATCACCACGTGGCGATCGCCGTCTTGTTCATAATTGCCGGACACATGTACCGCACAAACTGGGGTATCGGTCACAGCATCAAAGAGATGCTGAACTCCAAATCTTTTTTTGGAGCAAAGGTTGAAGGTCCTTTCAACTTACCGCACCAAGGATTGTACGACACGATCAATAATTCGCTTCACTTCCAACTGTCTTTTGCTTTAGCTGCTTTGGGTGTAGCAAGTTCTTTGACAGCACAGCATATGTATTCGATGTCACCCTACGCTTTCATCGGGCAGGACTTCACGACTCAAGCAGCGCTGTATACCCATCATCAGTACATTGCTGGGTTTTTGATGGTAGGGGCATTTTCCCATGCTGGCATCTTTTGGATTAGAGACTACGACCCAGAACAAAACAAGGGTAACGTCCTAGATCGGATGCTGCGCCACAAAGAGGCGATTATTTCCCACTTGTCTTGGGTGTCTCTTTTCTTGGGTTTCCACACTTTAGGCTTATACGTCCACAACGATGTAGAAGTTGCCTTTGGTGCGGCAGAAAAGCAAGTGCTGATCGAACCAGTGTTCGCTCAGTTTATCCAAGCAGCTCATGGTAAGGCGTTATACGGGTTTAATACGCTGTTATCAAACCCAGATAGTATTGCTTCTACAGCTTGGCCTAACCATGCTAATGTTTGGCTACCAGGATGGTTAGATGCGGTCAATAACACGACGAACTCGTTGTTTTTGACGATTGGACCTGGAGACTTCTACGTTCACCACGCGATCGCCCTTGGTTTGCACGTCACCACTTTAGTCCTGGTCAAAGGAGCCTTAGATGCTCGCGGTTCCAAACTAATGCCCGACAAAAAAGACTTCGGCTATGCCTTCCCTTGCGATGGTCCCGGTCGCGGTGGTACTTGCGATATCTCTGCATGGGACGCTTCTTATTTAGCCGTGTTCTGGATGCTCAACACTTTAGGTTGGGTCACTTTCTATTGGCACTGGAAACATTTAGCAATCTGGGAAGGGAATGTAGCTCAATTCAACGAGTCTTCCACTTATCTTATGGGCTGGTTCCGAGATTACCTCTGGTTGCATTCCGCTCAATTAATTAATGGTTACAACCCATACGGCACGAATAGTCTAGCTATTTGGTCGTGGATGTTTCTCTGGGGACACCTGGCTTGGGCTGTGAGTTTCATGTTCTTGATTACTTGGCGGGGTTACTGGCAAGAATTGATTGAAACTCTGGTCTGGGCACACGAAAAAACACCATTATCTTTCGGATACTGGAGAGATAAGCCTGTTGCGCTGTCTATCGTTCAGGCTCGTCTAGTTGGCTTGACTCACTTCACCGTTGGTTATATTGCTACCTATGGCGCTTTCTTGATTGCGTCAACGGCTGGAAAATTTGGCTAGCCTAGAGCAAAAATTTTAGGGCAGATTCTACAAGAAATACATTCGTTGTTTCTGCCCTAGAACTTGGCTTTATCAGTTGCGAATTTAGACTCTCCTCTCCTGGTACGTCCACCAGGAGAGTTCTTTGAAAACCATGAGTTAATACTTTCTATATTCGCGTTTATCTGCGTTACAACTCATAAAAAAATTGCTTATTTGAGAAGTCGCACGTAAGAAGCAAGAGCGGAGAATAGACAACTTTAATTAGGAGAAAATCAAAAATGAATAATACTGCCAATCCATCTGTAGAATCAAAATTGAACTATAGGCTCGATACCGATCCCGTTCAACCCTATAAAGGAGATCCGTTTAACAGTAATTTCTCTACAGCTATTACCGATTCTCCTTTGGCTAGAGCTTTTATTAACAATCTTCCTGCCTATCGCAAAGGACTCACTCCCTTTATGCGTGGTTTAGAAATTGGAATGGCTCACGGCTATTTTCTAGTAGGACCAGAGGTTGTGGTTGGTCCATTGCGAGAGACAGCTCATGGTGCTAATTTGAGTGGATTAATTACAGCAATATATATAGCTGTATCAGCCTGTTTGGGAATTTCTATTTTTGCCATTACGACCTTCCAAGGAGATCCCAGAGGTGCTTATGGTACTACCTCTAAAGACTCGCTCAGACCCTTGAGACAGCGAGAGGAATGGTATCAATTAAATGGTGGAATTTTTCTAGGAGCAATGGGAGGAGCTGTATTTGCTTATTTACTGCTAGAAAACTTCGATGCTCTAGACTCGATTTTGCGGGGTGGGGTTAATGTTAATTAGCGTGTATGTGGGCTGCCCATCCTACAAACCTTACCAATTACCGATTACCAATTACCAATAAAAACTGGAGAACAGCATCATGGTAGATATGACACAATTAACAGGGTCTTATGCTGCTTCGTGGTTGCCTTGGATTATGATTCCTTTAATATTTTATATTTTGCCTTTTCCAGTATTTGCTCTAATATTTATTTGGATTGAAAAAGAAGCAGGAACGGCTGACGAAGAAGTATGATTGCACGGACAGAGGAAACCAATATATCTCGGTTTTGAGGCAAAGATCTTGAAGATCCCCCCCTAACCCCCTTAAAAAGGGGGGAATCTCTCGCCTCCTTTTTAACTCAGTTGTGGGAGCTTGTTTTAATTGCATATAGAATAGTTATGCGATCGCTCCTATCTTTCCTCTTCTATATCAGTCCTATTTGATTTACAAATTTTTTCCTGTAGAGAGTTACATGTAACCTCTCTACAGGAAAACCGATTTTTAGTTAGTCGTTGTGAGATCGGAGTTAAAAGCGGCGAGAAAATTCTCGCTATTGAAGAGGTTGCCTTCGGTAGTTTGAGTCAATTCTGTTTGTCCAGCAGGAGAACCGCTACCAAGCGACGTTAGTAAATCTTGTTTGATTTGTTCGGCTAAAGAGTTAATACTAATATCTAGCTCGGTATTGGCTGGGCGATCGCTAAAAATGCTTTCATTGATGTCAATACTTGGAGCCGTTGTTGATGACTCGGAATTCCAACCACTACCGAGTAAACTCAAAAAGTCTTTACCGACTCGATCGATCAGCGAGTCAATACCTTGGCTAACTTGATTACTATCGGCATCGCTATTATAGAAATTTCCCAAACTACTCGTTAGTAAGCTGTCAACCTCATCGCTAATAGCATTGCGATCGGTAACAAACGTCCAATCGCTGTTACCAATAACTAGCTTCCCGTCACCAATTTCCTTGAAGCCATTTGCTAACGGATTACCAATAACTAAGTTATCGTTACCGCTGAACCGATTGCTATTGCCAATCGTTGCATTACCACTACCGAAATACCAGTTGCCATTGCCAATCGTTGCATTGTCACTACCAAAATGCCAGTTGCCATTACCAACGGTTTTATTAGCATCATCAAAGTACCAATTGCCGTTACCGATGCTTTCGTTAGCATTAGCAAAAAGCCAATTACCGTTACCAATGGTTGCATTTTCGGTTCCAAAATACCAGTTACCATTGCCAACAGTAGCGTTGTCGTTATCGTAATACCAGTTACCGTTACCGAGAAGATCGTTGTAACTAGCAAAAAGCCAGTTACCGTTGCCAACAACTTCATTACCACTACCAAAATGCCAGTTGCCATTGCCAATAGTTCTATTATTAGTAGCACTAGCCGCACTTTCAGAATCGGCTAAATCGGTAAGACTCTTGAGCCAGTCACTATTATTAATAGGTATGGGTAGATTGTTAAAGGCAAGGTTACTATTACTATCGGTAGAAGACGAGTTATTATCAGTGGTTAAACCGTTACCTCTGAAGTATGCGATCGCACCCTGAAGGGTGGTGTCATTACCAAAAGGTGAGTTCCCCTCACTAGAGGAATTAGAATCGATTAATTGCTGCCAGTCTCCATTAACAAATATCCAATTACCGCTACCAGTAATAGAATTGTTGTTGTCATGGTACGTGCTACTACCACTCGTACTCAGGCTATCAGTATTGATAAAAGGATTGTTACCTCCAGCAAACGGATTACTATCTCCGCTCCCTGTAGGTGGATTATTGCTGTCAGCAGAGGAAACTGTACTGCCTTCAGGAGGAGTACCAACACCGCTAAAGATGGTTGTAAGACCTTCATCGCCTAGAACTTCGCTTAAAGGTCCAAATGGCGACTGTTGCAGTAGGTTATTTAAATCGGTAGAGGAAAGATCGTTTTGAGTCGGAACGAGATTATCGCTACTAGTAGTATTGTCTTCGCTAGCTAGAGGGCTTTCAGCACTAGTAAATGGATTATCCCCTGCACCTGGATTAACACCACCAGCGAAGATATTCCAAAAGTTATCCCCAGCAAAAGGATTGCCACCGTAAGCTAAATCGCTTTCTGAATTGGGGTTATCACCAGCAAATGGATTCTCTGTGTTACTGCTATCAGCAGCATCACCAACACCACTAAAAATATTGGCAAGATCCTCAACATCTAAGACTTCACTTAAGCGACCAAAAGGCGATTGTAGTAGTAAATCGTTTGCGTCGCCCGAGGAACCATCATTCTCTGGTTCAAAAGAGTTAGACTCAGAGGTGGACATGAAACTACTTCTCCTAATTACTAGTACAGAGTTCTAAATGGCAAAAATATTCTATATGTCCAGAAATTAACTAGTATTAATTGCTAATGTTTCGCGCGTTATCTTTGCAAAAAAATACTTGTTTTGCTATCAGAACTGATTTGCTAAGAGTTAGCAATTGAACTACGAATATAATTGCAGTATTAATTAATACTGTATTCGATACTAAAATAGTCTATACTTCGTAAGACATGATTGTCAGTGACGAATCTTTCGAGCAATTTGTTATTTATTTTTTTTTTTCTAATTGATATAAAACCAATAAGCTGCAAGTCATGACTTGCAGCTTATTGGTTTATACTTACGTCTTGCAATGGCTCTACTCTGGTTATAGCCAAATTACCGAAGCTGAATTTGTGTTGAGACTAGCTTGAGCTTGAGGAGCGTTTAGCAATAAATTATTGTACTCATCGCTATGAGGAACTACGATCGCGTCATTACTAATAGTTAAGATTTGACTCGGAGTAGCTGCACCACTGAAATTCCACTTGCTGCCAATCGGATCGGGAAAATTGCCACTATTCGGATTGTTCCCGTCACCAAAGATATTCCAAAAGCTGCCACCACTAAAAGGATTACCACCGTAGAGTAAATCGTTACTCATAGGAGAAATCTCTTCATCATTGGCATTGCGATCGAACGAGTCGCTACTACCAAAAATGCCACTCGAACTGTCTAGTTCGAGTGATTCACTGAAGCGATCGAAAGGCGAACCTAGCAAAATATCGCTGCTATTACTAGTGTCATCACTAGCAGCACTGCTGTTGTCAAACATACTATGTTATTCGTTTACAAGTGGCAGATTATTTCTGAGTTTTTGCTTGCTTTTTTGACTACCTTTGACTGTATTGGCAGTACCGCGCCAAACCATTAGGAAAAAAGCTCCAGCAATTAAGGTTCCCAAGCCAGTTTTTATGACATTTTTTGTCAAGTTAAGACTATTGGCTGTATTTTGTGATGCTTGTGCTTGGAATTTCTTCTCAGAATTAACAATTCCAGCAAGAATTTGACTTTTTAATTGCTGAGGATTTTGAGCTTTCGGTGCATTAATCCGTAGATTGAACCGAGACAATGTATCTGTAATTTCTCTATCTGTTTGAGCTTGACTGAGTTGTTGCTTGATACTTTGAAGCTGTGCTGATTGTTGGGCAATTTGGCGATCGCCTCCTTCGTGTATTCGCCAAGCAGAACTGACAATTAGAGGTAGTAGCAATAGAAACAATATGCCAGCTACCAGAGCCGCTCTAGACAAAAACTTGAAAATTTTAAAGTTTTTCTCGCCAATTAAGAGAAATACTAATCCAATTAATGGCACAGGCGATCGCTCAACTAGATGGCTTGCCATTTGAAACTCCCACGCAGGATTGGTAAAACCTGGAGGAATAAAAATACTAATAATATCTAAAAGTGACAAAGCCAATAAGACATAACCAGCTATGCGAAAAAGCGGACTAAACCAAAATTCTTCACTATTAGATTGAGACATGAAAAATTGCCTTCTTGAATTCAAAAGTTAAAAATCAAAACCGAGGAGTCAATTGTCAGTGTTTAGTGGCTAGTGATTAGTGACTAGAATTGAATCGAAATACTAGCCGCCAGTCACTAAATAGCTAATTGTTCAGCTATAACAAATTCGCGAAACTGAAGAAAAAATGTCTTGGCAGTACTATCAATTAATGAATTTCTACTAGTACAAATTGCTGATTCTATGCCGTAACTTTTGTCTACTAGATACAGTGCAAAAGCTGCATTTAAAGTGACGAGATCGACCAGTGCTTTTCGCCCCTGTCCGCTAAGAATAGCGAGAAATTCTGCGGCGTTATCTGTAGCATTGCCTCCAGCTAACTCCGATTCTGGGACGGTTTCCATGCCAAAATCTTCAGGCACGATTTGCTTTGTACTGATGCGATCGCCCCGTACTTCTATAACTTGAGAAGCACCTGCTAAGGTGATCTCATCTAGTCCATCCGAACCAGTAACAACTAAAGCCTCTATCCCCAACTCCATCAAAGTTTCCGCAATAATTTGCGCTACTGCTGGATCGCCACAACCGACAAGTTGATGTTTGGGTTGGCTGGGATTGAGTAATGGTCCTAGTAGATTAAACACAGTAGGATAACCGACTTCAGCTCTAGCAGCTGCGATCGCCTTAAAAGCTGGATGCCAATCCCGCGCAAATAGAAAACTTAGCCCAGTCGTTGCCAAACTTTCAACAGCACGCGCTGTCATCGCTGTTAGAGAAATTCCCAAAACTTCCAGCAGATCGCAGGAACCGTTAGGTTTAACCGAACCTCGATTACCGTGCTTGGCAACTCGAACCCCCAAAGCAGCAACAATAAACGCTGCCGTGGTAGAAACGTTATAGCGCGGTCGGCGCACCCCGCCAGTACCAACGATATCAATATCGACATGCCCAAAGTTCGCCCGCCGCCTTCTATCCCAAAGGACATCGCGATATCCTAATAGTTCTTGAGTTTGGGCATCGGCTACTGGTCGAGTTTGCAAAAAGCTAACAATTTCATTGAACTCAGCTTCACCCGACAAGAGATACTCCATCACCTGACGTGCTTGTTCTCGCGATCGCGGTATTTGCATCATATGTGGGGCTAGGAAATCAATACAATTAGACAATGCACAATTCTGACTCCTGTACGGGCGGGTTTTGACCGAAGATTGATTGCTGGAACCGTGAATTTTTTGCTAAACCCGCCCCTACAAATACTCACTTTCCACTGACAACTGGTAACTGATAACTGTTCACTGATTCTTTAGTCCAGCGATTCATGGCTTTACCGACAACGGCGAGTTCTTGCATCAAGGAATCGAACCGTTCTGGAGTGAGTGATTGAGGTCCATCGGATAAAGCTTTGGCGGGATTGGGATGGACTTCGATCATTAACGAATCCGTACCTGCTGCGATCGCTGCCATTGCCATTGAGGGGACGTACTCGGCTTTACCCGTACCGTGGCTGGGATCGATCGCGATTGGTAGATGGGTGAGCGCTCGCAACACGGGAATAACTGATAAATCGAGTGTATTCCGTGCATACTGGCGATCGAAACCGCGAATCCCTCGTTCGCAGAGAATTACATTCGAGTTGCCTGCTGCCATGATGTATTCTGCTGCCATCAGCCACTCTTCAATCGTGGCTGACATTCCCCGTTTGAGAAACACTGGTTTATCCTGCGCTCCTACCTTCTTGAGGAGGGGAAAATTCTGCATATTTCTCGCCCCTACCTGTACGATATCTGCCACGGCTGCAACCTTGTCCAGATCGGCAGTGTCCATGACTTCAGTGATAATTCCTAAACCCGTAGCATCGCGGGCTGCAATAAGTAAATTTAAAGCACTCTCGCCATGACCTTGAAATGCATAAGGGGATGTACGAGGTTTGTAAGCACCACCGCGCAGGAACTTCGCGCCTGCTGCCTTGACTCTTTGTGCGGTATACACGATCATCTCTTCGTTTTCTACCGAGCAAGGACCTGCGATCGTTACGAGCGGGTGGTGTTCTCCAAAAGGGACGAAACCATTTGGAGTGGATACCACAACTTCACTGGGTTCGCCGTGGCGAAACTCGCGGCTGACGCGCTTGAATGGTTGTTCAACCCGCACGACTTGTTCGATCCAAGGACTGAGTTCTTGGACTCGGAACGGATCTAATTCAGCTGTGTTCCCAACTAAACCGAGGACAATTTTGTGTTTACCAACACTTTTTTCTACTTTCAAACCCCAATTACTTAACTCTTCAGAAATTCGAGCGATTTCCTCTTCTGGAGTACCGCTTTTCATTACTACGATCATATTTAATCTTCCTGTTAATTTGTTAGTTATCAGTGACTAGTGGCTGGTGACTAGTGGCTAGTGAAGAAAGGGTGTGGGGGAGCCAGTGCGGTCTTGGGGGTTCCCCCCATGAGCAACTGGCGCTATCTGGGTGTAGGGTGTAGAGAAATTTTGAATTTTGAATTTTGAATTGTAACCCTAGCTGCCAATCCCTAACTTCACGACAGTTTGTACGTCCTTATCGCCACGTCCAGAGCAGTTGATGACAATACGTGGACTGCCACTTAATTGCGGACAGAGAATATCTAAATAGGCGATCGCGTGGGCTGTCTCTAGAGCTGGAATAATCCCCTCTAGTTGAGCCAAATTCTTGAATGCATCTAATGCTTGGGCATCCGTGACGCTGTAATATTCGCCGCGTCCGATAT
Source organism: Chroococcidiopsis sp. SAG 2025 (assembly GCF_032860985.1). Lineage (GTDB taxonomy): Bacteria > Cyanobacteriota > Cyanobacteriia > Cyanobacteriales > Chroococcidiopsidaceae > Chroococcidiopsis. The sequence goes on along the minus strand of NZ_JAOCNC010000001.1, from coordinate 1,182,322 downwards.
CCTTTAAATAGCTGTGTTCGGGACCCACTCCTGGATAGTCTAGTCCAGCACTAATTGAATGTGCTTCTATAACTTGACCGTCTTCGTCTTGAAGTAAGTAACTCATTGCACCGTGCAACACGCCAACTCGTCCTTGCGTGAGTGTTGCTGCGTGTTTTTCCGTACTTACCCCTTCCCCTGCTGCTTCAACTCCAATTAATCGTACTGTTGGTTCGTTGACAAATTCGTAGAACATTCCAATTGCGTTAGAGCCTCCCCCGACGCAAGCTAAGAGAATATCTGGCAACCCGCCCCATTTTTGCTGACATTGGGCGCGAGTTTCCGTACCAATAACAGCATGAAAGTCTCGTACCATCATCGGATAGGGATGAGGTCCAGCAACGGAACCTAAAATATAATGAGTTGATTCTACGTTTGTGACCCAATCTCGAATTGCCTCCGAAGTTGCATCTTTTAACGTTCCCGTACCTGCCTCTACTGGGCGCACCTCCGTCCCCATCAGCCGCATCCGAAATACATTTAGGGCTTGCCGTTCCATGTCGTGAATGCCCATGTAGACGATGCACTGCAACCCAAAGCGAGCGCAAACAGTAGCAGTTGCAACCCCATGCTGACCTGCTCCCGTCTCAGCAATAATTCTTTGCTTGCCCATCCGTTTTGCTAATAAAACTTGAGCGAGAGCATTATTGATTTTGTGAGCGCCCGTATGGTTTAAGTCTTCCCGCTTCAAATAAATCTGCGCTCCCGTGCCATCAGGTCGTAGGTAGTGTTGGGTCAAACGCTCGGCAAAATACAAAGGGCTGGGTCTGCCAACATAGTCATGCAGTAGTTGTTGCAACTCAGCCTGAAAGCTGGGATCGACCCGATATTGTGCGTAGGCTGCTTCTAGTTCGGTTAGTGCAGGCATTAATGTTTCCGGCACGTACTTCCCACCGAAACGCCCAAACCGACCCAGGGAATCGGGTTGTACTTGTGCTGAAAGATTATTAGTTTCTCTGATGCTAACCACGGTTTTTATGGGTAATGGGTAATGGGTAATTGGTAAGTTGTAAATTGGGTATTCGGAATCAACTCATAACTAACCCCTCGCTCCTCACTCCTTGCTCCTCACTCCTCACAGAAATTGCTGATTTTAGTTCTCGACACAATTGAGCGATCGCCTGCAATCCGTCAGATGAATTTGCGGCTGCTAAATGTTTGACAAAGGCGCTACCGACGATCGCCGCATCTGCGCCCCAATCTTTGACCTGACGTGCTTGTTCGGCTCCAGAAATCCCAAAACCAACACCAATCGGTTTATCGGTAATGCGACGCATGTCTGTTAACAAAGTTTTTACCCGTTCTTGTAAGTGCGATCGCACCCCCGTTACACCCGTAACGCTAACAAGGTAGATAAAACCTTGCGATTGACGAGCGATCGCGGCTATCCTTTCGGGAGAGCTGGTAGGCGCTACGAGTAAGGTGGTCTCAATGCCAGAATCAGCCGCAGCTTGAATTAACTCTGTCGCTTCTTCTAGAGGTAAATCCGGCACGACTAACCCCCGCACCCCAGCGCTGGCAATTTGTTGACAAAAGGCACGAACGCCTCGGTTTAAAATCGGGTTGTAGTAGGTAAATAAAATCAACGGTGCTTTGAGGTTAGGGCTGACAGTTGCTACCATTTCTAGCACCTGCTCTAAGCGCGTACCTCTTTGCAACGCACGAGTCGCTGCTGCCTGAATTACAGGTCCATCAGCCAGTGGATCGGCATAGGGAACGCCCAACTCGATGAAATCTGCACCGTGGCGATCGAGAGTATATAAAGCTTCAGCCGTCGTTTCTAAGTAAGGATCGCCAGCTGTAATAAAAGGAATCAAAGCGCACTCTTGGCGGCTGCGTAAAGATTGGAAGCGATCTGAAATCATAGGGGCTGGGGAAGGACAAGGGGGACAAGGAGGACAAGGGGGATAAGGAAGCAGAGGGGCTTCAGGTGTAGGGGAGCTGAGGCAGAGAATAAAACTAGCCACTAGCCACCAATCATTAGCCACTCACTACTGACTACTCACAACTCACTAATTTCCTTACAGCTTGTTCTACATCGGGTTGTTTAACGAGCGACTCTCCGACTAGAACTGCACGAACGCCAGCGTTGGCAACCAGGGATAAATCTTCAGCTGTATGCAAACCAGACTCGCTGACAACGGTAATGCCCAAATCGCTAATTTGTTGCCGACGCTGTGCCATTAGTAGCCGTGTTGTTTCCAAATCGACGTGAAAGTTTTCTAGATTGCGATTGTTAATTCCAATCAGGCGCACATCGGATAGTGCTAGTACGCGATCGAGTTCGCCAAGTGTGTGTACTTCAACTAGAGCAGTCATGCCCAATTCATGAGCAATTTTTAAAAAGTTTTGCAAACTGCTATCTGATAAAATGGCTGCAATTAGCAATACTGCATCTGCTCCAGCAGCTCGCGCTAGATAAATTTGATACGGATCGATAACGAACTCTTTGCATAATAGCGGTAGTGCCACACTTTGCCGAATTTTCCGCAGATTGTCAAAACTGCCTTGAAAGAATTTGCGATCGGTCAAAACTGAAATACAGGTTGCGCCACTTTGTTCGTATGCTTGGGCAATTTTTACCGGATCGAAGTCAGCACAGATAACTCCTTTACTTGGCGATGCTTTTTTGACTTCGGCAATCAAACTTGGTTGGCGATCGCTTTGCTCGATCGCCATCAAAAAGTCTTCTGCCCACGGTGTATCGTTGACCTGTTTTTGCAACTCAGCTAATGGCATATCTGCTTGCAGTTGAACAACTTCTTGCTGTTTATGCCACACAATTTCAGCCAAAATATGACGCGATTTACTGTTAGATGCAACCTGATGATTGATTTCGATAGTAGCCATTGAAAACTCGGGTATGAGGGTTAAGTCAAAAGTCAAAAGTTAAAATTAGTTACTAGCTACACGCAATTACCGATTACCAATTACCTAACAACAACAGATTTTGATGCTTGAAGTTGCGTATAATTGCCAACAATATTTGTGACAATTCTTAAGCCAATGTCTCCCGTTAGGGTCATGATTGATTCGGGGTGAAACTGAACTGCAGCAATTGGCATTTCTCGATGCTCGATGCCCATAATTACGTCATCATGAGAAATTGCCGTAACCTTTAAATCTGGGGGTAAAAGTTTTGGTAGCGCAAATAATGAATGGTATCTACCGACTTCAAAGGATGTGGGTAAGTTCTCGAACAAATGAGACTCTGAATCTGTCACAAAAACGCGAGAAACTTTGCCGTGTTGAGGATAACTCAGTACTCCTAGTTCTCCGCCAAAAGCTTCGACAATTCCTTGTAGTCCCAAACAAACGCCAAAGATCGGAATTTGTCGATTGATGCAGGCTACAACTGTGTCTGGAACGCGAAAATCCCTCGGTCTACCAGGACCCGGTGAAAAGACTACCAAATCTGGACGCTCGGTGTCGAAAACTGTTTCGCTAAAGCCGTGACGTAGTGTTTTGACGATCGCCCCAGTTTGGCGAATGTAGTTGGCGAGGGTGTGAACAAAGGAGTCTTCGTAGTCAATCAGCAGCACGTATGGACGCTGTTGCGGGCGATCGCTGGTTAATTTTTTTGTTTTGCTTGACAAATCGTCACCGATCTGGTGAGCGCGATTGATGGTTTCAAACATGGCAGCAGCTTTCGTAATAGTTTCTTGCGCTTCTGCTTCTGGAATTGAGTCATACAAGACGGTAGCGCCAACTCTAACTTCGGCGATCGCATCTTGCAATCTAATCGTGCGTAAGATCAGCCCTGTATTTAAGTTACCGTTGAAGTTTAACCAGCCAACTGCACCACCATACCAACGCCGAGAACTGGGTTCGTGCCGCTCGATAAACTGCATTGCAGCGCGTTTGGGTGCGCCTGTCACTGTCACTGCCCAAGTATGCGTTAAAAAGGCATCTAAAGCATCGAATTCCGGTCGCAGTTGTCCTTCTACGTGATCGACTGTATGAATCAGGTGACTGTACAATTCGATCTGGCGGCGACCGATCACTTGTACCGATCCGGGTTCGCAAATCCGCGATTTATCGTTGCGATCGACATCAGTACACATCGTTAGTTCGGCTTCATCTTTGCGGGAGTTGAGCAACTGACGAATTTGTTCTGCATCTTCGATCGCATCCTGTCCGCGCTCGATCGTGCCGCTAATCGGGCAGGTTTCAATATGCTTACCTTCCACCCGCACGAACATTTCTGGAGACGAACCAATTAAATATTCACTACCTAAGTTAAAAATAAACCCGTAGGGACTGGGATTGACTTGCTGTAATGTTTGAAATAACTGGGCGGGAGATGCTTCGCAAGCAGCAAAAAAAGTTTGGCTGGGGACAACTTCAAATAGATCGCCTCTTTGAAAGTAGCCTAGTGCTTCTCTTACCAGTTGAGCATATTCACCAGGGGCGCGATCGCAATCTTGGGCTGGAGTTAGGTGTTGACCCTGATAATCCATAGATTCACCTGTACGCGGTAAACCTCTGGTGCTGCTGTTATCTATCTCAAACTCATACTGATAGCGAAACGCCGTTTGTTGATAGCGATCGACAACGACGAGTTCATCTGGCAAATATAATACTAAGTCTCGTTGGTCTGTGGGACGAGAATGCAACTTTGGCATTGACTCAAACTGAAATACCAAATCGTAGCCGAATGCACCATACAAGCCTAAGCGATCGTCTTCGCTACTGTGGAAAGTATGTAATAACTGACGAATTACGGTGAAAACAGATGGTTGCCTGCTGCGTTCTTCCTCGGAATATATTCTTTCGGCTAATTTAACCGTGCCAACAATACAATTGTTTTCTAGCTGGACTGTTTCTAGTTGTGCATCTTCAGATAGACGCGCTGCCAAATATGGTAATAAAACCACGCCGCGATCGTTATGCGCCCTCAGAGTAAAAGCATTCTCGCGGGTAGCAAGTTCCAAGGGTGGATTGACAAAGCCAATCGCCCATCGCTTGTAACGCCCAGGATATTCATAGCTACTCGTCAATACCCCTCCCCGCTGAGAATTGAGGCGCAATAACACCTCTGCGATCGCAGAATCGACTGGTATCTCAGTGGTAGAGTAAGAAACGCGAATACCGCCTTCGGTTATATAGCAGTGGGAATCAGGTATCATACGGAGAGCTAAAAGATATTTGGGATGCAAACAGGGATTGATGGAGTGGTGCGTGGTAATTGGTAATCGATCGCTAATAACTTTGTACAGACGTTACATGTAACGTCTCTTTTATTTTGTCCGTTAGAGAAAAGCTTATAAAAATCCAGCAAGCCTTACTATGAGAATTGTTTCGATAGGCTTGCGATTTTTTTCGATCTTGCTAAAACAGGACTTTCACTAGAAGAAATCAGGCATCCAAGGCGATGAGTTAGTAAATAGAGTGGTTGCTGTGGCGACGCTGGTAGCCTGGAGATATCCCGATTGCTGTAGTTGTTGGGGAGTGAATAAGTTTGTATACAACGGTGCTAAACCGCGCACATCTAACTTCATCTCACCTCTACCACCTCTTGTTACCTCACCCCGTCCGTTTGCTACAGACAGAATAAACTTGCCCTGGTTTGCTTCTAACAGATCGTCATGCACTTCTAAATGCAGTTCTGATTCGATACCAGAAGGATAACCCCTTGCAGATAAAGCCTTTTCTACACTCACAATTCGTAGTAGCCAACGCTGAACAAACTCAAGTTTGAGACTTTGCTCTGGTAGCAATAAACTCAAAGATTCAACTACTGAACTCCGCCATTGCACCTTATCAATTTGCGAACGGTGTTTGGCAAGAAAAGCCCAAAAACTTTTTGCTGCTGCTGTGGTAAGAATAGCCCAATCTTTCACCACCAAATAGGACTTATTTTCTCCTCTACGTTGACGAAAAATAATATAGCCTTGGGGTCGATCTAATGAACCTAGTAAATAAGCATAAACGGTTTCTTTTGCATCTGACTGAATCAGTCTTTGCCAAATCGACTGGTGACGTTCGAGATTACCGTTGTTTAACTTTGCCTGCTGCTGATATAGCTTTTGCCATTCAAAATTATCTAGTTCTACACGTATAGCAGGTAGCGGCTGCTCTTTTACCTGAATACTCTGAGTCGAAATTTCCCAGCCGCATTGACTTCCACCTTGTTCGTAACCAGCTTTTCTATACAAGTATTGCGTGGCTGGATAAAGTACCGAGAGCGGTATTCCACTCGAATGCAGTTCCCGTACTACATTTTGCATCAGAGCGATCGCCGCCCCCGAACCCCGGTATTCTGGCGCGATCCCCACAGCGGCAATTCCTGTCATCGGCACGCAGATCCCACCATACCACTGTCCCATCGGTAGTAGCCCCAAACCTCCCACAACTGTTTTGGCTTGCCGGATAACGCGAAAATTTTCTACCCCAATACCGTTAATGTATGACTCAGTATCGTTGGGAGAGCCTATAAAACATTGTTCGAGAATCTGCCCCAGTTGCCGTTTCTCTGTCTCATCTGCCAGCTTGCCGTAGGTGAATTCATAAATCATAAGTTTGTTACTAGCTCGCAACAAACTACAATTATACTACATGTGGATCTGCGTTGAATTTTTCCTCGCAATAGCGTAACGTAGCGTACTCTAGTACTTAATCGCTCAACTTAACTCAAAATACTTTTATAAGCCTTGACATATTCCCGCCTCATGGCTGTATACATCTGCTCTAATTTATTTTCTCCTGATGTATGAGCATTAATCGCTATATTTACAACCTCGGCTAAATCTTTTTCCAATCCCAACTCATCAAGTGATAGTACGAGTGTATCTTGGCTCAGGAGTTGCATAACTCCTACTATTTTTTGTTTGTAATAACTTCCAGAGTAAATTCCTACAGTAGGGATATTAAACAGAGCTAGGATTATATTAAAGTGGTATGCACAACCGATTCCTACACGAGCGCCAGCCAAGCGACTTAAAAAACTGCGCCATCCCTCTTCATAAGGATCGCGAATAACTAAACTATCTTGATAATAGCGATCGAGGATTTCGAGTAAATTGCGATCGCCTGGACCAGGTTCTCTACCAAAACAAAAGTATTCTGGTTGAAAATTTTGATTGTCTAGCAACTGTTTGAGATAGTTTTCTAAACTTATTTTAATTAAATTATAGTTATAGTCTGGAAAAGATTTCAGATTAATAGCTGTAATCGGATTTGAACTACGATTGTGATTGCGTTGCTCGAATTTCAGCCGAGCGAGTATAGGCAAAAGCAAAATAACATCGTCGCCCAAAACTTTCGCGATCGCGTCAATCTTTAAATTTTTAACTATCGACAAAGATGCTGATTCTCTGACGAACAAATAATTAAATCTTCTGACAAAAAGCTGAAAATTATGAGACTAGCTCTATTTTTAAAAGGTCCCAATCCTAATCCCGTTCCAATAACTTTTATTTTAGGATTAAAACTGCGTGCTAAACTAATAGTTATATATTCATAAATAATTACCTCTAACCAGCGTTCGTTGAGGTATCCTCCACCTATGTAGTGAATGACATCTAGTTGCTTTAAAAAGTTGATATATTCTTTGGTAAACAGAGCTTTTTGAAATAATTTATATGAAATGGTGTCAGTAAAAATAATAATTGCGATCGCTACTACTTGACAAAAGCTTAAAAACCGCGATTGTTCTAACCATTCTCCTCTCAAGACATGTCCGAGGAGTTGATGTACGACCAAGGGGAATTGAATTGGTATTCGCAACCGTTCTAGTTTCAAGTTAATTCGGTAAATGATATCCGACCACTCTACCGAATGCTTTAACTCTAAATCGCTGTCAAATTTGAGTTGCGATAGCGATTCAAAGTTTTTCGAGCCATATAATTCTAAATTCTCTCGGGTTAGTCTCAGGTGCTTGTTGAAAAATTCTATAGTTGAGATGAGTAAAAGATCGTCTCCAAAGTTATATAAATTGTAAGCACCTCTGAGATAAATTTTTTTCTTTTGATTCACAAAAATGCTTCTCCCAATTTTTTGGAGTTATAGAGGAGCGAACAATAAGATTTTTAAAAAAAATTCTTCTTAATAAAAATACCCAATGGCTTGTCTTTGATTCCTTGCCACAAAGCTGTATTTTTTAGCTTGGTACGTAAATCCAAACTTTTATCGTGACTCACTTTACGAATTACTGCCATACCGTAATTAACTGGACTAGTCTTAACTTCCATTAACTCGAAATGAGGAGAGGTTTTAATATATTTATCAATCACATATCGAGGTCCATCCCAGTTACAATATTCTGGATAAATGTCATGCAACACGATATATCCGTCAATCGCTACATGAGGGTAAAAAAGTAGAAAATCTTTTTCACATCCTTCTTTAGTATGATCTCCGTCAATATAGATAAAATCTATCGGTTCGCTCAGAATTTCATGAATTCTTTCTCCTACAGCTACTGAGTTCGATTTATGAAACTTAACTCGATGTGCTAGTTGGGCATTTGCTACAGAATTTTGAGCGTATTCTAGTGGATTAGGTAAGTAGGCACGATGATAGGGGGGAGCGGGTATGATATCCTCAAATAGATCGATTGAATTAATATTTCCCACGCCTCCGGCTTGTTCTAAACCAGCAGCTAGCCAAATTGTAGAAATTCCCGTAAAACAACCAATTTCTACTACATTTTTTGGGGCAATATTGCCCGTAAGAGATTTTAAAAACTCTCCTTGCGATGGTGAAACAGAAGCAGGGTAAGTAAATTTTTCCCGATACATTTTAACTAGAGTTTTTGCCCAGGCATGAGGACTATTTTGTAAGTAATCTGGAACTTTATAACCCCGTCTCTCATCGTTAACATCTGGGAATAATTCCTCTATTAACTGCTGAACTTCATTTTTTTGTAAATACAATTGACCGCTAATTTGGTGTTGCTTTAAGTTTCTTCCTGTAGCAATTTGAGCGATGCGCTCTGGTGTAACTTGAAATCTATGAGATAAGTGTTCGAGTGAGTACAAATCTTCCGTTATCGATTCTACAGCCATAGTTGTTTCCTAAGTAAGTAAAAAAAGTCTCCAAGTCAGAAGTCAGAATTAAATTGATTGCGTGTAAGAGTTAGAATTAGCCGAAGTTGTCGACCAATCAGCGTTAACTAAAAACTTGCAGAGGTTGGGAATACCAGGATTACCTGTACCAAAGAAATCACCTCCATCCACGCTAACATTTGCAGCGTCCTCTATGTGGTCGAGTACTTCTCTATCGGCATGAGCTAGATGTAATGTTACCCGATACATACCTTGAACTAAAGGAAAATTCTTGACGCGACATAAAATATAACCTCTGTCGGAATTCAGCGTGAGGTTATGATTGGTAAAAGTACTTTTTAATAAAATGACTCTAACGCCGCGCTCGTCAATCAAATCTACACAAACAACGACGTTATTCAAACGCTCTCCCGTATTATTTGAATAGCCAATTGCAAAATCATAGTTTTTTCCCGATTGTAATGCTGGTTCTTCTTCGCCTTGTTCGTTTAAAAGTTTAAAACTAGAAACTCGTATTCTTCCCGAACCACTCCGATCTCTTCTTTGACTTAAGGGAAGTTCTTTAGCTGTACCGTAAGCTTTTTCTAGGTAAGCTCTGACAACTTCTTCAGAACTAGCATTTAAACTGACAATACCAGATTCAAGTAAAACACCTCGATTGCAGAGAGATTCTACCGTACTCATGCTGTGACTGACGAATAAAATTGTCCGTCCTTCTCTGGCAACATCTCCCATTTTTCCCAAGCATTTTTTTTTGAAATTGCACGTCACCGACTGCAAGGACTTCATCCACAATTAAAATTTCTGGTTCTAGATGAGCCGCAACCGAAAAGCCAGCCGTACGTACATCCCCGAAGAATAGTATTTCACTGGAGTATCTAAAAATTTCTCGACTTCAGCAAAAGCCACAATTTCATCAAATTTCTGTTTAATTTCAACTCGACTCATGCCTAAAATAGAGCCGTTGAGAAAAATATTTTCTCGACCTGTAAGTTCATGATGAAATCCCGTTCCTACTTCCAAAAGACTCGCGACTCTACCTTGAATCCAAATCTCTCCTTTTGTAGGTTCGGTAATGCGACTTAACAGCTTCAGCAATGTAGATTTTCCCGCGCCGTTGCGACCGACAATTCCTAGAACGTCGCCTTGTTTGACTTCAAAAGAAACACTTTTAAAGCCCAAAATTCTTCTTCAGCTAAACTATTAGCTGTAGATTTTGCCAAAAATTTATGTTTGATAGATTTGGTAGTACTAGCGATCGCATCCCGCAAAGTTGAGTTTGGCTGCTGATGGCTGATGAGATATTTTTGCCTAAATCTTCTACCCGTAATACAATATCAGACACGATCTCAATCCCCACTAAATAACATCTGCGAAAGTACGTTCGGTTTTCCGAAAGTACCAAATGCCACTGGCTAAAAAGTACAGCAACTAATATTGTAGATAGAAGAAATCCGGGTAAATAAATGGTTGATGCGCCGCCTAACGTTGCCCAACGAAAGCCATCAATCACCCCTACCATTGGATTTAACGAGTATAGCAAGCGCCATTTTTGGGGATAATGCTACTACTGTAAGCGACTGGCGAAATATAGAAACCAAACTGAACGATAAACGGTACGATGTGCCGAAAATCTCGATATCTCACGTTTAACGCTGCTAACCACAATCCACCACCCATAGCAGCGCGCGATCGCGATCGCCGTAAAAAAAATGGTAGCGTTAAAATTCGCCAATCTGGGACAAAATTGTACCAAATCATCAACGCTAACAGCAGCATCCCAGAAATTAACAAATCTACGAAACTTACAATTACCGAACTAGCCGGAACGATCGCCCGAGGAAAATAAATTTTAGAGACTAAATTAGCATTATTAATTAAACTGAGGCTAGACTCTGATAAAGAGTTAGCAAAAAACTGCCAAGGTAGCATGGCAGCAAATACAAGAAGTGGATATGGTACGCCACCAGAAGGTAGTTTTGCTAAGTTCCCAAAAACAAATGTAGAAATTAACATTGCTAAGAATGGTCGAATTAACGCCCAAGTAATGCCAATCGCTGTTTGTTTATAACGGACTAAAATATCTCGCCAAGCTAAGAAGTAAAATAACTCGCGATAGCGCCATAAATCTTGCCAATATAATGCCTCCGTGCGTCCTGCTTTAATTGTCAATTCTTGAGGTTTCGTCTGCATACTGTCGCTTCTTCGTTTCCTATTTTGATTCTTCAAGCTTGAGATATTGTTGCCAAAAACTCATGGAAGTCAATTCAGGTGCAGCAGTTTTCCACTCTCTCACAATCGCCGACCATTTTCTAGTACTTAGAATAACAATCTTAAACCAGCGTATTATTAAGTTAATTCCAATTGGCTTATCTAATTCATTTTGCAATAAACAACTATTTTCTTCTCGATAAATGGTTACTTTCTTTTTCCTAAAAACGCGACTAATCGTTCCAGCATGAGCGCTGTTTTGCCAAAGCATGACTTCGCCATCGCTATGAATAAAATTCGGGAGTAAATGACCGTTAATAGTCAATAAACTTGCTAATTTTTGTCCAATTTTAGCTTTCGTTCTGGGCGGACTAAGCTGAGCATCTAGACAATAGTTTGGCTGTAATGTTTGAGTCTTATAACTCTTGCTCAATTGAACTATTTCTTGGTGTAATTTTTCGGGAGAGTTCTGTTTGAGAAGATTTGGTCCTTGTAGGTAATCTTCAAAAGCTCTGACTATCATTTCGGCATAATTGTATTCAAATATCAATAGCGCGTAAATTAAATCTTGAGTAAATTTAAACAGCGTGTTAGTATACTTTATAGTTCCATAAATAGTTCGCGCAATCAGATTATTGCGAGTGTAGTAATAACCATCCCATACGATAACCTTGCTATAAAATGGTTCGTGCCAAGCAGCAATAGATGGAAATGCTACAATCTGCTTACCCAGTCGCCTTTTTATCCTGAGACCGAATTCCATGTCATCTATCTTAATAAAGAAAGGTAGGAGAAATCCGATTTCCCTAACAAACTGACTGGGGACAGCGAAAAACCAAAAACCACCGTAATCTATATCATCTTCTGATAAGAGTTGGTTAAGAGAATCAGTTTTTTGTAGTTCGAGATTGTGCTTAAGAGGAGCAACGCGAAACGGTGCTTGCTTAAAGCTTTGCGGGTCTTTATCGTATGCGGCTCCAGCCTCATATAAAATATGTTTTTTATATAAATCCAGCATACTACCAGCGACAGCAAAATCTTCTTTAGCATATTCGTAAATGCCGAATAAACGATAGATTGCCTCTGTATCTAGTAAGATATCGTCGTCCATTAATAAAAGATGAGTGTAACAGTCGGATTGTAAAGCTGTCACCATTCCTTTTGTAAAACCACCACTCCCTCCCAGATTTTCATTTGGAATTAACTGAAGTTTAGTATCAGGGAAGTCATCTTGGCTTAAGGTTTGACCGTTATCAACTACAAATACTTGCCAAGATTTATGCGCTAATAAAGGATCTTGAAAAATTGTTTTGACTGTATTTTTGATATATGCTTCTTTTTTAAAAGTGCAACTAATAATTGCAAGCGAGATATTTCTCGCAGGTTGTTCTTCAGTGACGATCGCTCCCTCTACAAATATGCCGCGATCGCTCAAGCACTGAATTTCTAAATAAATTCTGCCTTGAGGTGTATGACTTTGCTGGAGACCAGGTAAAGCAATTTTAACGCCATCTGTTATTTGGCACTGTTTGAATGTCTCTTGTCCGAGTAATTCTCGTTCTCGTTCGTACCCTTCTCTATAGACTGAAACTTGAAAATCACCGTTGAGCCTCAACAAATAGTAAAGAGAATTTAGAGTTGTATATTTGGCATAATAGCTTTCATAAAAAGAGTTGAAATAAGAGTTAGTTGAAACAATCTCATTTTGCGCCAGAGCGATCTTTCCTGTCTCGCAGTTTACGTCAATATCTCCACTTTCACTGCTGGCAAAGTATAAGTTGAAAGCGTCCTCCGTTTTCGGAAAGTTAATGCGATTTACTACGTAGTACATACATCCTCTATCGACTTAGAAATTTCTCTTGCGCTCAAATGAATTCTTAGCATTTGGACAATAATAAATACACGCAGCCTTCATCAATTACGCGACCAAATTTATATCATTTTAGAGAGGACACCAAGGCTGCGTGTATTTATTTCCGTTCTCCCTCAAAAACTACTAAATCCTGATGCTCAGATTTTTCTAAGCCCGATTTTTCTAAATTGAGAGATCGCTGCCAGAATTGCAAAGAGGTCAGTTCTCTTTTTGCCTGCTGCCACTCGCTTGTTACCTTCGACCATTCAATTCGACTTTTCACTGCAATTGCAATCCATCGAATTAGTAACTTGATTCCCATCGATTTGTCAAGCTCATTTCGGTATAAACATTGACCTCCTTCTTTAAAGATGAGAATTCTATTCTTTCTAAAGGCTCGCGATCGCCGATCTGCGTGTTCGGCTGTTTGCCATAGTAATACATCTTTGTCTTGTGTAAAAACGTTAGGAAGAAAATGACCGTTAAGAGTTAATAAACTGACAATTTTCTCCATTAAACTCGCTGTCATTCCTCGTTCTGAGGAGCGATGGGATGGTAGATCGTGATACTGAACGTGCTGAGTTTGACAAAGAGAATCGAGTTTAACAATTTGACTGTGCCACTGTTCGGAGTCGGCGTGCTGAAGAATTTTTGCCCCTTGGAGATAATCTTCAAAAGCTTGAATAAGCATTCGAGCATTTTTATAGTCAAAAACTAATAAACTGGAAACAATAGCTTTAGTAAAATGCGCGATCGCGTCTGTATACCTTAAAGTTCCATGTAGAGCTTGAACGATCAAGTCGTTCCGGTAATAGTAATAGTTCCAAATCGAAGATTTTGCAAAAAAAGGTTCGTGCCATACCGCAATCCCCGGAAAAGCTACAATTACATCGTTGCCATATCTTGCTTGAATTCTCAAACAAAATTCAGTGTCATCTACCTTCAGAAATAAAGGTAGGAGTAAACCGACTGATTCAAAAATTTTTCTCGGCACGCTCAAAAAGTAAAAGCCTGCCGAATCTATGGCTTCTGCTTCGACGAGTAGATTTAGATTGCTGACATTTTGCAAGTCGAGATGATGATGTAATCTGACTATATTAAATGCTTGAAACTCTCGATTACGCGGTGCTTTATTATACAAAGCACCTGCTTCGTACAATTGATGCTTTTGCGATAAATCGAGCATACTACCAGCTATAACCAGATCGTTTTTGGCATATTCATTTAAGGTAATAGCTCGATAAATGGCTTCGCTTTCTAGCTCAATATCATCATCTAACAACAAAATATGAGAACTGCGATTGCTACTCAAGGCTTCAACGATCCCTCTTGTAAATCCACCGCTCCCACCAACGTTTCTATGACTAATTAATTTCGTTCTGCGATCGCTAAATTCCGAACGGCTTAGAGTTCCAGCATTATCTACAATTAAAATTTCTATTGATTTGCTCTGTAATAATTTATCTTGTAAAATAGCTTTTATAGTTCGTTTAATAAAAGCCTCTTTTTGAAAAGTACAAGCAACAACTGCTAAGGAGACTTCGCGTTCTGGTAACTGTGGAGTCGCGAGAAAACTTTCTCGGAATTTTCCTACCTGACTCAAGCATTCTAATTCAAAATAAATTCTACCTTGAGCAGTAGGTGTCTGTTGTAGATCGGGTAGCTCAATCTCAACTGCCTTGCTTAGCTGACAGTTGAAAAACTTTTCTCGACTGAGTAATTGACGACAATTTGTTTGGGAAACACAACTAGACAATTCTCTTGTTACTGAAACTTGAAAATCTCCTTCTAGGTTCAGCAAGTAAAAAAGTCGATCTAAACTCGTGTACTTGGTGTAAAATGTTTCGTATAAAGAATTGAAGTATGAATTAGTAGAAATCAATCCTTGTAGAGCAAACACCACTTCTGGAGTCTCTGCACTATAGTTGATCGCTGCTTTGTCATTGCATTGTAGATACAATTTTGCAACTTCTGCTGATTTTGGTAGTTTTGTTCTACCTACTATATGCATGGAATCTCCTACTTTGATTCACGTACTTCAACTCTTGTGGAGCTAGGGGAGCATTCAGTTTTTGAATGCTAAATTCTCCCCACACGCCGTTCTAAACGCGCGCTAATTCTCGATTCGCTTTTTCTGACGTATCGTCGCCAGCTTCCACGATTTTCTTATAGACCATCAGCGCTTGAGCCACCACCTGGTCCATGTTGTAGTACTTATAAGTTGCTAGCCGTCCCACAAAATGCACTTCTGGTGTTGCATCAGCTAACGCCTTGTATTTTTTATAAAGTTCGGCATTTTCGGAGCGCGGTACGGGGTAGTAAGGATCGCCCTGGGCGCGAGGAAACTCGTAAACGATACCTGTTTTTGGATGTTCTTGCCCGGTGAGGTACTTGAACTCTGTAACGCGAGTATACAGGTGTTCGTTAGGGTAGTTCACGACGGCAACTGGTTGATGCACGGGCGTATTGATAGTTTCGTGCTTGAACTCTAAAGAACGGTATGGTAACTTGCCATAGCGGTAATTGAAGAACAAGTCAATGGGACCTGTATAAATCATCTTGCCAAACGGTATGACATCCAGAATTTCTCTGTAGTCAGCGTTCAGCATCACCTTAATGTTGGGATGAGATAGCATCTTCTCGAACATGCGGGTAAAGCCGTGTAGTGGCATGGCTTGATAAGTATCTGTAAAATACCGATTATCGCGGTTCGTGCGCGTCGCCACCCGGGAAGTCACCGACTTATCCAGTTCAGATGGGTCCATATCCCATTGCTTGCGCGTGTAGTTGCGGAAGAACTTTTCGTAGAGTTCGCGACCGACCTTATTAACTACAACATCTTCAGAAGTGCGAATGTATTCTTTGGGTTCTGCTACCGAGGCAAAGAAATCTTCGAGTTGAAAAGAAGTGAGACTCAATCCATACAGTCGATTGACCGTATCGAGGTTAATTGGAATTGGGACTAATTGACCGTCTACGCTAGCAAGTACGCGATGTTCGTAAGACCGCCACTGGGTAAATTGCGAGAGATACTCGAAAACGTCCCGAGAGTTTGTGTGGAAAATGTGGGGACCGTATTTGTGAATCAGAATACCATCATCATTGAAGCAATCGTAAGCATTGCCACCTATATGCGATCGCGTATCGATTATCAGAATTTTTTTGCCTAACTGACTCGCCAGTCGTTCTGCTAAGACGCTCCCTGCGAAACCCGCTCCCACAATTAGGTAATCAAACATTACGATCGATAGCTCCTTTTAATTTCTCATTATTCTGTGAAATTAGATATTTGCGAAATTTCTTGCACTGCTACATCAACAAAGTTTACGGTTTATTTTGTAGCTTTTTTCGGAATGAGAGTGATAAATAATTCTCCTTGCAAAAAATTTCTACCTGATAATTGACACTTTACAATCGCTAAAGGCAAATTTTCTAAAATCTAAATTTATTTTGCCTGAATTTTATCTGATTCTAAATTTTCGACAAGGATTTCATCTCTCAAAAGCTTGAAATATTTTTACCGCTCGTCATAATTGCTAAATTTATTGATTCAGCAGTCTTACGAAAAGCAGTTTATTTAACCGTTCTAGCCTTAACAACCACTTTTCGCACGCTTCTCACATAATTTGATTTACTCTTTGCGATCCTACATATTCAGTAGGCTATATATTTTTACTACAAGCTCACTTCTATCGGAAGGGTGAGATTCGCAATATTTTTAAGTATATTAAATTACGATAGAACCAAATCTATTTTTTGTTTACTATTTACCAATATAATTGATGAGATGGTGGTTCTATACTCCAAATCGTATAGCGATCTCGATCGCTCAATTCTTGGTTTGGCGATCGATTATACAAAACCTAATTTGGCGCGAAGGTGCAAAACTACCTAGACTTAATGTCCTACTCACTAGTTTCAATCAATGGTAATAATAGCGTATGCTCGATTTTTTCTCGAACTTCACGACTAACAAATAAACTAGTAGTTAAACATTTTGCCAATAATAAATTAGCATCATAATATTGTTTCAATATTTGTTTCTGTTGCTGGCTGAACTGCCAATTATGCCCAATATTGCGCTTTAACCGGACTCGTTGTTTTAATTGCTCCGTCCAAGCTTTACCATTAACTTGCCACCACTGCTGAAACTGTTGTTTGTTTCGCCCTAAGTTAGATAACTGCGGTTTCATTTTTTGCAACTCTCGTGCTAGCTCTGGTTCGCTATTACGAGCGCGAAATATTGCCCTGTTTAATACTCTTTCAATCATGCGTTCTGGCTCGGAAACGCGATGTATAGATTCAGGCAAAAGCAGAGTGCGATCGAGAGCAAGATCGAGAGCAAGACTAGGTTCAAGAGTGCGATTAAAGTTAACTTCTAAAGTTCTAGAAAGCTCAAAAGTACTACCAAAAACAGATAAGATATGAGCGAGCGCTAAATCGTAATAAAAAGCTTTAACTGTAGCAGATTTATTATTAACAGATGCAGCAGCGGCTTTGCAGTTCACCCACTGTAAAAATCTTTGCAAGCTTGGGTCTAATATTAAATTGTCAGTTTTTTGCTTCATCATCAGTAGGAAATAGTCAGCATTTTTCAGCATTCCTACAGTTAATAAAGCAACCTCTCGCCATCTTTTATCCGTAACTAGGCGATCGCTCAGTCGTTCTAACGTTAAATTTAACGTTTGAGGCGGAGAGTGAGCAATTTTTCTAGCTGTAAAGTACTCTTGAAAAGTTAAATGAGAAAATGAATAAATTCCTCGCGCTCGTTCCACCAATAATCCATGTTGGGCTTCAATCGACTGGAGTATTGCTGTACTATCGCACAAATCTATTTTTTCTCCCTGCAAGATAGATTCTACATAGTTAATGATATACTGCTCTAGTTCTTGCTGTTTTAAAAAGTATTCACCTTTTACAAAAGAGGTAAATGCAATATGACTGAGTAATTCTTCTTTATGTTGTGCTGATAGATTTTGATAAATTTGTTTTCGTTCAATATTGCGTTTAGCATCCCACTTTCTTAAAAGGAGATCCACCCCTTCTCGATAAATTTCTAATCGACTAGCAGGAAGATTAGTTTCTTCAAATATCGAGCATAATAAAGTAAGTAGTAAGGGATTATTTGCCAATTCTCGAATCGATGCATTACCCTTTAGTGTCTGTAAGAACTTGGGTATTTTATCTGGTTTTTGAGCAAACCATTTGCTAGCAAATTCAGCAATATTATTATCGTCAAAGTCTCCCAACTCTACTTCTACAAATTCTTCAATAGTAAACTCTTGAGCCGCTGTCCGGCAAGTCATTATAAAGCGATTACGGTCGAACTGATTATAAAAGCTATTAATTGCAATTAGAACTCTTTGGCTATCTATATCTCTAACTTCATCAAGTCCATCTAATAAAACCAGCATTCTTCCTTGTACTAGCAAATCTTTAGCAGTATTTGGTTCGACTCCATAATTATCAAAAACCGTTGAAATCCACTCTAACAGCGTTGGGTGATGTTCTAATTCGGTAAAAACTTTTAAGCTAATAAAAATTGGAATCAGATTCTGAAATAATCGTCCTTGAATACACTGAGTTGCGATATACCTTAAAAAGGTGGTTTTGCCAGAACCAGGGTTGCCCAAAATCATCAATTTGGGATATTTCTCAATTGCTTTTATGCCTGGGACTGGCTGGGAAATATCGTGGTAAAAAGGCGAACGTTTCAAATGGCAATCGAGACGAACACTCAGTAAATCGTTGATACTTAAGCGTTGATTCCTACCAATCTTCTCTAAAACATTTACTTTAGTAAAAATATCATTTAATTGAGTAGGTTGAGACATATTCAGGATGCGCACGATACCGCACTTCGATTCAATATAGGCGCGCGTTTTTTGCCTAACATCTTCTACAAGAGTCTCGACATCATCTTTTGGGGTAACAACCAACTCCTCTAAACTAAATTCATCATCCGGCATTTCCGCGATCGCTTGCCAAGGTAGTTGTAACTTTTGACAAATTTTGTGAAAGTTTTCCCGTCCAATCGGTTTACCAACGAAAAATTTTTGTACCGTAGCGCGAGAGATTTCCAATTCATCAGCAAGAGAAAGCTTAGACTCAAAATTGAGGAGTGATTGGTTAGCGCGACTAATACCGATAGTAGATGCTTTGAGCGAGCGAGCAGCTCTTTTCCCCATGATGAAAACTCTTTTTTCAGTTATCAGTTGTTAGTTATTAACGATCGGCGAACAGTTAATTCCGGTTTACAACTCATGACTTACGACTTGGCTATTATCCAATTTAAGATGCTGAAGTATTGACCAAAAGACTTCTGTTGGTTCGAGTACTTCGCGATCTTCTAGCAAGTCGGATTGTTGTGTAATCAAAAGTGGACCTTCACTCAACCCTGTATAGGTACCATGACAACCACCAACAAGCGATCCATCTAAAGGAATAACATTCATGAGGTAGCGGAAACCTAATTGCTTTTTGAGCAGAGTTAAGCCTAATTTCGCTCGGGGAAACTTGAGCTGAGGATCGAGAAATAGTTCGACGGGATCGTAACCGGGTTTGCGGTGAATATCTACTGTTCTCGCAAAGTCGGGAGCGCGGCTATCGTCCAGCCAGTAGTAATAAGTAAACCAAGCCTTCGAGTTAGCGATCGCGATGAGTTCTCCCGATCGCGGATGATCGAGATGGTAAGCTGGTTTATCTGCCTCATCCAAAACTCGCTCGATACCCTCCGTTGCTTCTAGTATGTCGCGTACCTTGGGGATGTAAGCTGGATCGTTAACATAAACATGGGCAATTTGATGGTCGGCAACTGCAAAGGCTATACTTGCACCAGCATCCAGTAATTCCCGCCCTAATTCTTCTCGTATTGCTAATAAACCATTTTCCCGCAGCACTCGATTTAAGTGGACGGGTTGAGACACTGATGTAATCCCGTACTCGGACACCACCATGACTTGAGTGCCGCGCGCTTCGTAAAATTGAATCAAATCGCAACAAACGGCATCAATTTCTTGTAAATCTTTTGCTACCAAACTTGCATCAGCGCCGTACTTTTGCAAGCAATAATCTAAATGAGGCAAATAAACCAGCGATAGAGTAGGACTGTAGCGATCTTCCACCCATTTAGCTGAATTAGCAATCCATTGGGTAGAAGCTATCGAGGTGTTAGGACCCCAAAAATTAAATAAGGGAAATTGACCTAATTCAGTTTGAAGCTGCGATCGCAAGTTGGCTGGCTGGGTGTAAATATCGGGAATTTTTCGACCATCAGCAGGATACATCGGTCTTGGCGTAACGGCATAATCAACCGTAGAGTACATGTTGTACCACCAGAACAAATTCGCACAGGTAAATGTAGGATCGTGCGAACGCGCCACCTCCCAAATTTTGGGAGCCTGAATTAATTTGTTAGACTGTCGCCAAAACTTAATTTCGCACTCGTCCCGAAAATACCAACCATTACCGACAATTCCATGTTCGTTAGGATATTTCCCTGTCAAATAAGTCGCCTGTACCGAACAAGTAACCCCAGGTAACATCGATTTAACAGGGACGACTTGCCCTCGCGCCGCCCAGTTGGACAAAAACGGCGTATGCTGTCCTAAGAGGCTGGATGTTAAGCCGACAACGTTGAGTACGACAGTCTTTTTCATGAGGGGTGAGGAGTGAGGAGCGAGGGAATAAGAGCGCTGAAGGAGAGATAATAGCAAAGGAGCAGGGGAGCTTCAGGAGAAATCCAAAATCCAAAATCCCCTCACTCCTCGCTCCTCGCTCCCTTCCCGATACTTTTTTGAAATGCTGCTCTTGCAGTCAACCGTTGCACGTAGTCCAAAACAGCAGGATATAAATTGAGATCTACCTTGGTCATTGTTTGCTTGATGTCGTTTACCACATCTGGATAAGCACTGACATCCATTCGCATCATGATAGGAATATAAGCCAAGAGCGAACCTACTGCTACATCTGCTACAGTAAAGCGATCGCCTGTTAAAAAATGTTGTTGCTGAAGAATTTGATTAATTGCTGTTAATAATTCTGGTGCTTCGTGGAGATTTTCTTTGACGAAAATTGCTGAGGAAAGCGTAGAGTTACCGAATAAAACCCATTGATTTAAGAGCGATCGCTGTTCAAAAGCGATCGGATCACCATACTTTTCGGCAAGATACAACAATATCGCCCCAGATTCCCAGAGTTGAAAATCTCCATCTGCGATCGCTGGTAATCTTCCCATCGGATTGATAGCCAGAAACTCAGGCTGTTTGTGGTCTTGAGCCTGCATATCTAACTGTACGTATTCGTAAGGAATCTGCAATTCTTCTAAATACCATTGCACGATTGAAGCACGACTGAGAACGCCACCGTAGAGTTTCAACATAATGGGTAATTGGTAATGGGTAATGGGTAACTTCTTCTCTGTTCCCTGCTCCCTACTCCCTACTCCCTGCTCCCTAGCAACTGATTCATATTCGCGTTGAATTGAGCTGACTAAATCTAGTTTCATGTCTTCTGGAAGAACATCCCAGGTGTAGGTTTCAATTTCTAAACAGCTGCAAATGCGATCGCGTTGCAATAGTTCGAGTACGGTTTTAATGTGGTCTTGGGTAGACTGCAAAAATTGATAGTCGCGAATAAAAATCGGGACGTGAAAGTGAATTCGCAACTCGCAAGCTGGGATCTGCTCTAAATCCGGTAAGGCAGTGACTAAATCGGAATACCGATATAGCTTACCATTGCGATCGCGGGCGATCGCTTGATGGAGATAGGTCGATTCCGCAAACGGACGCAATTGTTCTACAACCTGGCGGCGCTGTGCGGCTGGTTCGGGAACAATTAGCTTTAAGGCAGAACTGAGTTGAATCTTACCAATTTGAATTCCTGCGGCACGAAATCTTTGAAATACAGTCGCAGGTTCTTCATATTCCACAGCAAAATGGCAAGTGTCGTAACAAATTCTGACGTGTTCTAGTATGTGCGTTTCTGCTGCGGCTAGAGAAATCCCCAGATGTTTTGCTAAATATCTTCCCCCTACAGGCAGAAGTTGTGTCTGAAAATAATCGATGACTTCGGCAGAATTTTCAACTAATCCATCCGGTTCTGGTTCTAAATCTAGATGCAACAATTTACCCGTCTCGGCACGAACGCGCACCATTTCTGCGACAACTTGCGCAATGTGAACGGTGGCAATACTGTAAACAAATGCGCGAGTCGTTGAATTTTCTTCAAACCAGGGTTTATACGATAGCGGCAATGTGGAAATACCACCATCTATCCCATCTGGCAACAACTCCGCCAGAATTCTTGTCAGTCGCAACGTGTAATTTAACCGTTCTAACATAGACCAATCGGGAGCATAAACCCGATCTTTCACCACTTGATGATGAAATCCGCCATAGGGAAAGCCGTTCAAGGTAAACACATATAAATCGCGATCGCGCAGCCACGATCGCAACTCAATTAGGTTATTTTCTACCAATAGTTCCCTAGCCGCTACATCTGCCAAACGCAACCCAATCCCAAATGGTTTTTCAGGAGCCAGCCGTTGCTTCAATGCGGGAATGTACTGCTGGAGGTTAGCAAAAACTTGGTTCCACCCCTCCCCAGGATGAATATTAGTGCAATAGGTTAAATGTAAATTACGATCGATTTTCATTGATGGTAATTGGTAATTGGTAGTTGGTAGTTACGCGATGTGGAACCTTACTCTTGTTCCCCCCTTGGAAAGGGGGGCTAGGGGGGATCTCTTCGCAAATACCATAGTTTTCCGATCCCCCAACCCCCGATGAATTGGGGGCTATAAAAAAGTTGCACATGGGGTTAGTTGGTAATTGGTAGTTGCTCCTCAGCTCCCCTGCTGCCTGCTCGTGCGCTCCCTACTCCCTACTCCCTACTTCTGTCAGCTAAAAGTGCAATTGCTTCCCCGTACAACAGTGGATCGACTTCGTGAACTTCAATTCCCTGTCCGATCGCTTGCAGGAGCATGAGAGTTAACTCACCACCTAAATGCTCTCGAAACTCGGTGAGTCCCTGAAATAAGCGGTCTTGTCTCATTTGGGGGACGTATAAGGCAAAGCCTAGCGCCTCTAGCAAATTGAGTATCTGTTGCCACTCACCGCGCGAAAGTAGCCCTAATAGATAAGAATAGGTACTGTCCAATGCAATGCCGATCGCGACTGCTTCCCCGTGGCGCAAGCTGTAGTCAGTCAATTGCTCTAGTTTGTGCGCAGCCCAATGACCGAAATCTAAGGGACGAGACGAACCCATTTCAAACGGATCGCCACTGTTAGCTATGTGTTCTAGATGCAACTGAGCGCAACGATAAATTAGTTGTTGCATGGCATTCATCTCTCGCCGCACCAATGCAGGAGCAGAGCTGGCGATCGCGTCAAAGAAACTTTTGTCTTTGATTAAAGCAACCTTGATTGCTTCGGCAATCCCCGATCGCCAATCGCGATCGTCCAAGCTGTAGAGAAAGTCGCAGTCATTTAAAACAGCATAGGGAGGCGCAAACGTGCCGAGAAAGTTTTTCTTGCCAAAGGCATTGATGCCATTTTTAACCCCTACACCAGAATCGTTTTGAGCTAATACGGTTGTCGGGACTCGGATGAGACGAATGCCTCGGTGAGCGGTTGCGGCTGCATATCCTGCCATATCCAATACAGCACCACCACCGATCGCCAATACATAAGAGTGACGGCATAAGCCAGTTTGGTGAATTAGCTGTTGAATTTGTTCAATTGCCTGGGGATCGTTTTTAGTAGCTTCTCCACCAGCAACGACTTTCACAGCAGCTAGTTGGAATGCATGGTTATATCGCCGAGCGTAGGTAGATAGTTGGGCAATAAAGTCTTGATGATGAGATACTAATCCCGCATCGACGATCGCAATTGCTTGTTTAGGACTATTTTCACTGGCTGTCATCACCCGTGCTAACAACGGATTGTCTAATTGAAACAATCCTTTAGTGAAATGCACTTGATAGCGAAAGGTAACAGATACACGTTGATGAATCGGTTGCAGACTGTAATTAGTCTGACGCTGAATTTCGAGAATCATGTGAGGAGTGAGGAGTGAGGGGAAGAAGAGAGCTGAGGGAGCTGGGGAGGCTGGGGAGCTGAGGGAACTGGGGAGCTGAGGGAGTGATAGACTTACCACTCAGCTACTCACCACTCACCACTTATTCCCGACTCCCGACTCCCAGCGCATCACTTTTTTCCATTAATGCAGCGCGAGTCATGGCTTGTTTAAATACTTCGACTGAGTGAGAACCGTCAACTTTGACTTTGTTATTAAAGATGAATAATGGGACGCTAGTAATCCCATTTAGCCGTGCAAATGTTGACTCAGCGATAACTGAGTTAACTAACGCATGACTCCCTAAAAAATTACGAAATTTATTTGTATTTACGCCAACAGCATCGCCTATAGAAATCAAAGTTTCTCGATCGCCAAGATTGAGGTTACGTTCAAAATAAGCTTGATAAATTGCTTCGACTAAAGTTGTTTTGAGATCTTCAGGCGTTAAAGCAACTAATTGATGAGCAAGAGTTGTGTTAACAGCCAATGATATCTGATTAAAGTCTAGCTTAACTCCTGCTCTTTCACCTACTTGGCGAGTGCGATCGAGCATTTGCTGTAATGCTACCGCTTCGATTCCTTTTCTTGCCTGCATAAAGCTACGAAACTCATATCCTTCGGGCGGAATGGAGTTATCTAATAAGAATGGATGCCAGCGGATGCGGACAGCTTCACCATGCCATTGAGCGATCGCATCAAACAAATGCTTTTTGCCAATCCAGCACCAAGGGCAAGCAAAATCGTGGAAAATATCTATTAGCATAAGGATAATGGGTAATTGGTAAGTCGGAAACGTTGTAGTAGAGACGTTACATGTAACGTCTCTACTACAACGAGCGCTATTAACTGTTCACTGAGTAGCCGCGATCGCGTATTCTTTCTGTTTGGTGAAAGCTAAATTTTCTTGATTAAAAAAGCTTTGGGCAATTTCAAATTCTCGGATTAATGACGAACGGTCTTTTTTAACAATGAGTTCCGCTAAACGGCTGTAGGTTTGTGCTAGTCTTGCGATCGCTTCGCATCTTTCTTCTGTAGCTAGCATAATATCCACGCATAAAGCTGGATTTTGTGCGAATAAACGATTGACAATCTCAATTTCTTGACGATAACTGGGAGTTGACATTGACAAGCTTCGATCGAGATCGATGTTTTCTGCTGATAAGAATGCACCGCAGCAAAATCGAGAAAAGTGTTGCGTTGCTTGGATCGTTACCATGATGCGATCGTGTTCTTCAGGCGTGCAGCTAATTAATTCGCCACCGCGATCGGCAATAAAATCTAATAACCACTGAAATATTTCGTCGTTTCGCCCAGAACAAATAACGACTTTTTGTCCAGCAAACGATTTAACGCTGGGACCAAACATCGGATGCAGTCCCATCACGGCTCCGGCATGATTTACCAGCATTGCCTGTACTGGTTGGGTTTTAATACTTGTAATGTCAACTAAAGCTGTAGTTGGCGACAGATACTTGGCTGCACGTTCGATAACAGTTACTGTCCGTTCGATGGGAACGCTGACTATGACAAGTTCTGCTGCACCAAGCAGTTGACTGGCATTTTCCCAATCTTGGTTTCCCAAAGTGCTGACTTGATGTCCGGCTGTAGACAGATGTTGGGTGAAAAACTTACCCATCCTACCCCGTCCACCAATAATCGTTATTTTTCGAGATCGATCGCGATCGAGCGAATTATATTTCATTTAAAGTTGTTGGAGTTGTCGGTTGACAGTTAACTGATAACTTTGTACAGACGTTACATGTAACGTCTCTACACTGATAACTGACTTCATGTCACAGCAAATATTTGTGCGAGTGCGATCGAAATAGGTAAAAGACACAGAACGAATAAGCCATAGGGCAAATTGGCGAAACCAGTGGCAATAGTTGCATCTAGAATGACCAACGATAATATGCCCGATCGCACGGCATTGCGGATCTGTTCTGGGGTAGGTTGGCGTACAGCTTGAATAACAGGTGGCAATAAGTAGCCAGTAAATAGGGCGATCGCGGGTAATGCTTTGAGGATGTGATAATTGGGCAGCAGATCTAATCCGAATAGTGCGGTAATGACTGTAATAATTAGTAAAAGCGCGATCGTCGGAGTATTACCTTTAGCTCCATGCACTTCACCCTGGCTGAGGCTAGTAATTGCAGCAATGTAAAAAATCGGAATAAGTGCTAAAAACCAATATTCACCAACTATTGCAGGCACGGCACTCATACCGAGGAGGAGATTGCCACCGCGACACAAGCCCATATTCAGCGCCCCTACTAGAGGCTGATGCTTGCCTAAACTGTCATACACGACTGCCCCAACTGCAATGCAAATAGCCAAAATTGCACTCAATAAGGAAACTTGAGCAGCCGCGACTATACCAACAAGTAACAGCACGCTAGCTAGTGTAGCCGCGCTCTGACGGGATGCTCTCCCACTAGGGATAGGTCTTTCGGGTCGTTCTTTGGCATCTAGTTCGGCATCAAAGACATCATTACATACGACTCCACCACCATATAGACCCGTAGTCGCTAACAGCAACCATCCGAGTGCCTCTAATTCTAGAGTTCCAGCTTGAATTGCCACAAACCCAGAAATCGCAAATCCAGCGAGAATATCTGCCCAAGCAGTAACAATATTAGCCGGACGCATCAACTGAAGATATGCCCAAAGGCGATCGGAATTTAAACTTATAGCATTCATTAATGGGTGATGGGTAATTGGTATTGGGTGAGTGGAAGCGTGACTAGTGACTAGTGACTAGATAAAGAAACCAGCCACTAGCCACCAGCCACTGTTTACTCAATCAAAATGCATTCTTTACTGGCTCCCACTGTTGGTTCTTGTCCGCGTAGCACTGAGTTACCGTTAAACATCTGTCGTTGGTCGATCGCATCTGAAGCGAACCAGTCTGTCTCTTGTATTTGTCCGCTTTGACTGTAGGCAGCTAGGGCATTTTCGTAGCAAACTGCTCGAACGTAAGTCTCTGGAATTCCCCGTTCTCGCATCAATTGGGCAGTTTTGGGTACAGCAAGCGGGTCGCTAATGCCCCAGTCGGCACTACTATCGACAATAATGCGATCGCAACCGTATTCCTTGACAATTTCTACCATGCGTGCGTTTCCCATTTTGGTGTGCGGATAAATGGTAAAAGCTGCCCAGAATCCCCGATCTAAAACTTCCCGTACAGTCTCTTCGTTGTTATGGTCGATAATTACCCGTGCTGGATCTAAGCCATGCTCGACGCAAGCATCCATACTGCGGCTCGTTCCTGCTTTTTTGTTGCGATGGGGCGTATGAATTAACACCAGCATATCTAGTTCTTTCGCTAGTTCTAGTTGTCGGCGAAAGTATTTGTCTTCGGCTGGGGTTTGGTCGTCATAACCAATTTCGCCAATTGCTACCACACCTTCTTTGCAAACGTACAGTGGTAACAACTCCATCACTGCCTCGGCTAGAGCTTCGTTATTAGCCTCTTTCGGATTGATGCCGATCGTGCAGTAATGTTGAATGCCAAACTGACTCGCTCGAAACCTTT
The DNA here is from genome assembly GCF_032860985.1 of Chroococcidiopsis sp. SAG 2025. Lineage (GTDB taxonomy): Bacteria > Cyanobacteriota > Cyanobacteriia > Cyanobacteriales > Chroococcidiopsidaceae > Chroococcidiopsis. Next base: position 1,154,598 of record NZ_JAOCNC010000001.1, on the reverse strand, counting down.
CCCACCCTACCAAACTATTAAAATAATCCTGAAACGTGCCAACGTGGGTGCGGGGTTGTCCTAACCAAAAGGCAGGTTCAATCGTCGCCACAATCCCTGACTCCCGCATAATTATGTAATCGTATGTAGTGCGAGCGGTCATGTGGATGTGAGGATCGATGTAGAATTCGGAATAACGCTGCGCTAACGGCTTCGCCTTCGCTTCGCTAACGCCTTCGGCTGACGGAATTCGGAATTCGGAATTGTTCATAATTTATACTCTTTTGTCACTAGTCATTGGTCATGACGTGGTGTGTGGCGCTTGCAAGCGGTGGTGCGTGAGCAGAAATTTGTATTTATCTTCTTCCTCTCTTCTGTCGCCTGTCGCCTGTCGCCTTTCTTTTAACTTTTAACTTTTGACTTTTGATTTTTTCACTAATTCCCATAATTCGGGAGAAACCGAGCGGTTAGCGGCTTTGCGTTCGCTGGCATAATCGACTAACATCTTGGCTAGTTCTGGATTAGCACGGCGATCGAGTCCTTGAATTAAATGCAGTGGACTACCAACAAATAATGCTTTCAATATCATTTGATTCCAAGCAAGATTGTCAAAATACTCGGATGGATATGGGTTTTGTAAGGCTACAGCATTAAATACATCAGTCATGTTACTGCGTACTCCCTCAGCCGCCCGTGCTTTCAATCGCTCTGGATAAGATAGCAATGGTAGAGCTTGGTAGAGTGCGACTAACTCCCCTATATCAGCAGCAGTAAAGACTTGCTCTAACGTTTGCAAGTATTGTGACTCGTCATCCTGTGGTAAAGCTAGGACTAGGAGTATCCGCGCAGCTCGATCGACACTCCAATTTATCGGAAACCAACCTGTGCGGGCGATCGCGGCTGCTTGTAAATCGGATGGCGTTAACTGCAAGCTTTTTTTGCCCGTATAGCGCGGCGTAGCACTAAAAGCTGTAAAAAATACTTTTACAGCCGCTCCCTGAGCAATTTGCGATCGCTTTTCCTCCAACCAATTCAAACCCGCGCGATCGACATTTCGCTCCAACCAACTATGAATTAAATCGGTGATGCTAATTTGTGTTGTAGTCATTGGTCTGTCATTGGTCATTGGTCATTTGTCATTGGGATTTGTAGGGGCGGGTTCACCAACAATCTCTACTCTTATTTCAAGATCTCGTCAAACCCGCCCTAACACCACGACAATATGGTTGTTCAGTTGAATTTGATATTAGTTAGTAGTTGGCGAGCGCAAATTAAAAAATTATTCGTCACCATCAACCATCAACTATCAACTATCAACCAATTGCCTTTTGCCGCAAGCTTTTTTTCAACTTGACGGCAGCAACGCCAGCACCTAAAACAGCTACACCCAAAAATGCAGAAGGTTCGGGAACTTCAGCAGATGATGAGGAGCTATCCACAACGTCTAACACTTGGACGCGACCTTGGAAAAAGTCGCCTACGTAGAGCTTGCCATCTTTCAAGTCTGAACCTGCCGTCCAGTTAAACTTACCTGGTTCGAGGTCTAGGGGATCGCCATAAGGAGAGGGTGCGCCTAACGATAAAGGTGGTACGACATTGCCATTTGCATCGCGGGCAGGTTCGCCAAATGCACTCAGAAAGTTACCATTTTTATCGAATACTTGGACGCGGCTATTGATAGAATCTGTCACGTAGATATTATCTTTCTCGTCCACTTCAACATCGATTGGCTGATTGAATTCTCCCTCTCCAGTACCTTCTTTGCCGAAGGATAGCAGCGCATCACCTTCTGGGTTAACGACTTGAATGCGGTTGTTGAACTGGTCAGTCACAACTAAATTTCCATCAGACCTAACTGCTATACCTGATGGTCCTTGAAATTGTCCAGGTGTAGTTCCACTGCTGCCAATAGAACCAGTGATCTCGCCACTTGATGGATTAAATTTCAGGATGCGATCGCTACTATAATCGCCCACGTAACCATTGCCACTATTATCGAATACAATACCCGATGGTCCAAAGAAAGGTCTGCCTTCAATTAGTCCGCTAAATTGACCTTGAGCAATGGATTTGACATAGTTACCTTGCGGATCGAACACGTTAATCCGGTTGTTGTTAACATCACCTGCATATAAATTCCCAGTATTTGGTTCAAAGGCGATCGCTGATTGCCCGTCAGATTGCCCAGGTCCGCTACCCGTACTGCCAATACCTTGAAGATAATTACCTTGGGAATCGAAAACTTGGATTTGATCGGTTACGTCATTAGCCACGAAAACATTCCCTGTTTCTTCCTGTACGGCTATACCTTGGGGAATGGCAAGCGTACCTGGAGTGAATGGAGTTTCACCTGCGGCAAAGTTGGCTGGTCTACCGATATCACCCTCATATTCTAAAGTAATGGAAGCGTTAGCTTGGGTTGTGGTGGCGACGACACATCCAGCAGTAGCGATCGCGATCGAGAAATTTCTGAATAAACTCATTTGTCTGTCTCCTCTTGGTATGGTTACGCGATCTAAATCGAGGACTGAGATAAGGTTTGTTCTGGCTGTGGCGCGATCGCTTCTCGATCTTGTTGCTGTTTGCGTTTGAACCACGTACCACCGCCCATAACTCCAAACAAGAGTAAGCCTAAGATAGATGAAGGTTCGGGAACGGCTGCCGCAGACCCGACACCATCAACTCGTACGAGTTCCCCCGTACCTGGTCCAACCCCATTGTTAACGACATAGATCTCACCATCAGGACCAATATTCAGACCCGCAGCCGAGGCAAGTCCTTCACCCGCAGCTACAAGAGTCGTGCGCGTACCGTCAGGAGCAAGTTTGATTAGAGAGCCTGGTAGGTCTTGTAAACTCTGACCGCCGCCTTTCCACTGGGCTTCGTCGGCAAATTGCAACACTAATAAATTACCGTCTTTATCAAATTTGATATCGGTAATTTGCGTAAAACCATCGGCAAAAACTTCTGGCTCACCGTTCTCCCCAATCCGCCAGACTTTTGCTTTACCTTCGGGATATGGAAAACCCGTGAGTTCGCCAGCATATACGGCTCCATCGGGACCGATATCTACACCTGTAACTACAGATTGAATATCTACCTGGCTTGGTATTTGCTCTGCTGGTAGTCCAGCCGCCTCTTGCTCTGCTGGTACGCCAGGAACCGCATCTTGTCCTTGCTGTCCGGCTGGGGGCTGCTCTTGCCCCGCACCAGGAATAGATACGTTTGGTGGAAATTCAGGGTTTTCTACGGTTTGCCCAGGAATTTTAGTTGCTTTAGTCTCACCAGTATCGAGATTCACATTCCAGACGACGTTAGCACCGCCATCACCGACATAAGCGGTATTATCTTTAATCACAAAATCGTAGGGATTGCTAATCACATCGCCGCCGTCAGGATTGGTTAGAAGTTCGGCTTTCGACAAATCGGCAACCTCTGTTAAACTGCCCGTGTTTAAATCGGTTTTATACAACTTGCCCAAGGTTGTCGTGCCTAACACTTGGTCGGGAGCAACTGGAGGTGCAGCCTGCTGTTGCTGAGCTGGGAATTGAGTATTGGTGGAAAGAGTATTTAATTCTGCATCTCGGTTGGCTGGATTACCAGCAAAACCAGTCAGCAGATAAGCATTGCCGCTAGAATCAAAATTGAGTTCTTGTGGACCTGCTCCTTGCTCTTTAGTTTGTTGTAACGCTAGAGATTCAGTCCCGTCGATAACGCGACTTTGCGTTCCGTCTGGCGTAACTTTTGTGACTGAACCAGTATTACCAGAACATATCAGCTCAAATTGGGTACTAGGAGATGGTTGACAAACACCATCCCCCCCTAATCCTGTCTCGCCTACGTAGGCATTACCTTCAGAATCAAAGCTAAGTCCCCGTGCGTTGTTAAGTCCATCAGCGAGTGTTGTTAATGATGCAGCTCTTGCTGCCTGCGGTCCAAACACAAGGGCAATAGAAACAGTTATAAGTGCAATCGTAAGTTGTTTGAGCTTCATACTTTTGGCAGCTAATTAGTAAATGAAGTGAAAAATTTTAATGCCCCTGATGAAGACACCGAATCCCTTTTCCTCAATTTAAAAACAAAACGCGATCGCGCCTTCTCGTATTCTTCTAAGAAGAAGGTAAAAGATAGCTCATCCCTCTGGCAAAGGTGTCAAAATTACCAGCTTTAGCTTCTAGAAAACGCTTAATATTCATACTCTCAGCTCCAAAGTCCTCTAGTTGTAATTTACCGTGACGCGAAGCTTTGTCGATCTCCCAGAAACTGATGCGATGTTGGATACATCCACGGGCTTCTGAGTTACCAAAAGCATAAGAACAAGGCATCAGAATCACAGGGCTGCGCTGAATCAAATTGTATTCAGGATAAAAATAATCCTGTTCTACAAGGTAGTAGTTCTTGAGATCGTGGGTGCGAAATGTAACTTTTACTTTCTGGTTATATTCATCTAAAAATTCACCAGATTCGCTACTGATTTCGCCATCCGCTCGGAGTAGATGCGCCCATTCATCTAAATTACGTAAATCTCGTAAGTAGGCGATCGCAGTATCAAGCGGCGCGTCAATGTAAATCGTATCAGTATCAATTTTGTAACGTCCTTGAGCTGCTTCTGTTTCACCAGCATTGCGTTCCAAAATTGCCTTGAGCGAGCGACATTCAGATGTATGAACTGTATGAATTCCCTCCATAATCATTGGAGTTCGGCGCGCCGGATCGACAAAACTCAACCAGTGAAAATAAACTCCTTTTTCATTTGTTCCTGGCTCTACATATTCGGGTGGAAATAATAGAACGGGATACACTTGAAAGTATTTTTGGTACTCAAAGCCACAGTGCCATTCTATACCGAAAAAAAGCGGATTTTCAATCTTTCTAACGTGGTAGAAAAGATCCCGTTGATAGCCAGAAGCAGTTCCTCGCCAGGTATTTTCATCGATCTGTTCGATCATCCGGCTAAAAAGAGTCCATTCATCCAGATTCTTTAAACTACACAGATAGTCAAAAGCTACCTCTGGTGAAGTCGCAATATAAGCTGACGTAGCAAACGTATTTTTTTCCATCCGAATTGGGAATTGCTAATTGGTCATTTGTCATTTGTGAGTAGCATTTAGCTACTGATAACTTTATAAAGACGTTACATGTAACGTCTTTACATTGAGAACTGATTTACGCCGCGATCGCAAGTTTTCTTGCTTTTAATATCCGTTCTTCTGCGAGACGCTTAGAAGCATCTTGAGTTGTGATATTTTCTGCTTTTGACTTGGTGAAAATTTCTAGCAAAGTATCGTAGATGCTATGAATTTGTTTTAAGTAACTTGCTTCGTCTGAAAATGTAAGTTCGTGGTAAACATTAATTAAGCCGCCAGAATTAATTACATAATCGGGGCAGTAAAGAATTCCTTTTGATTTCAGCATCGCGCTGTGAATGTTCTCATCTTGCAGTTGATTATTAGCACAGCCTGCAATAATAGAAGCTTGGATTAAGGGAATTGTCTCGCTATTAAGAATTGCTCCCATTGCACAGGGAGCAAAAATATCAACGTCGAGTGAATATATGTCTTTAGGTTCTACAACCGTTGCCTCATAGAGTTGCTTAATTTCCTCTGCTCTATTGTGATTTAGATCCGTGACAAAAAGTTTTACCCCACGCCGATGTAAATAGTCACAGAGTTTTCCGCCAACATTGCCTAATCCTTGAACGGCAACTCGCAGTCCGTTCAAATCTTGTTTATTTAACTGAAAGAAAACGGCAGCTTGAATTCCTAAAAACACTCCTAAAGCTGTTGCTGGAGCTGGACCACCGGCTTTTCCTGTTAACCCGACAACATATCTAGTTTCGCGACGCATTTCCTGCACGTCTTCAGGACAAATATTCACATCTTGACCTGTAATAAAACGTCCTTGAAGACTATCGACAAAACGCCCGTATGCCCTGAGCATTTTGTCTGTCTTCTGGTCGGGATTGGCAATAATTACTGCCTTGCCACCACCTACTGGAATATTGGCGCAAGCAGCTTTATAGGTCATACCGCGACTCAGACGCAGAACATCTCGTAAAGCATCTTCTTCACTAGCATAAGGAAACAGGCGGGTTGCGCCCATCGCTCGTCCCAAACTCGTATCGTGGAGAGCAATTATGGTTTTGAAATTCAGTTCTTTATCTTGAAAAAATAGGACTTGCTCGTGTCCCATTTCTTTAACGGTCTCAAACAGCTTCACGCATCTATCCTCAAATTAGGGGTAAGGAGTAATTTATGTAGAGACGCAATATATCGCGTCTCTACACTATTCGCTAATCATGGGGAATGAAACTACTTGTTCTTTAGCAGTTGATTTAACCCCTTGCGCTTGCAGGCTCTTGTTACGTCCCCCGGAAGGTGCGAGTCGCGAAGGGTCGATAATGACATCAACGACAAAAGGAAGAGGAGAATCGATCGCGCATTGTAATGCTGCTTCAAGCTCAGACTCTTTTTCGATGCGAATGCCATCAGCTCTCATCCCGCGAGCGATCGCCACAAAATCGACTTGGGGAATTGTTGCATCTGCACCTTGCAGTTTCAACATCTTCATCCCCTGTTCGCACATGTTGTACCGTCCGTCATTCAGCACGATCCAGATGGCAGGAATTTGATACTTGACAGCAGTGTTCAACTCGTTATTCATCAGCATAGAACCGTCTCCGGTGATGGCAACGGCTTTACTCTTGCGTCCCAAGGCTATACCAATGACACCTGCTACCATATGTCCCATCGAACCAACTCCAGTGCTGACTCGATAGCGATTTGGTTTGTCAATTCGCAACATGTGCGTTGCCCAAGTAAACGAATTCCCAGACTCAGCCGCGATCGCCGCATTGCTACCTTCAACCATCACCTTTTGAATTGCTGCCATCAAGACTTCAGGTCTGATTAAATCGCTAGTTGCAGGGGTAATTGGTTCTGGTTCGGGGTGGGGTAGCGTTCTATTTGCACGACTTTTCAAAGTTGCAAAGCTTTGCGTCTTGTCTAAGTACTTGAGCAGCGATCGCAAAAATGCACCGATATCAGCTTGGACTGGTACTGTTTCAGCTGCTGGATAGGCGACTCCTGGAACTACCGGATCGATGTCTACATGAATAAATCCTCTCGCAGGAACCATTGTCGGATTCCAAAATGAGGTGGGTTCTCCTAATCGCGTTCCTAGTACTAAAGTTCGCAATGGTGGAGATTCTTGTATGTACTTCAGAACTGAGGTATGACCACCTAAACCTGTAACGCCAACAAACTGTGGGTGGTCTTCGGGAAAGATTCCTTTACCACGGGGAGAACACATGACTGCGGCTCCGGTACGTTCGGCTAGCTGATAGATCTCTTCAGCAGCATTTCTCGCGCCAAAACCCACCCAGATCGCAAAAGGTGCTTCGGTTAAAAGTTGCACGCAATGGGCGATCGTTTCTTCACTGGGGGTTGTGAGAGCGTGGGAGAGGTCTAACTGAGGCAGGGGTAAGCTCAAGCTGCTAGTTTGTACGCCTGTAGGAATGCTCACATGGGCGACAAAACCGCCAGATTGTGATAGTCCGAGGGCGAGTTGGCGGGAAATTTGCGGTAATTGCTCGGCACACTCAACTGTAATCGCGTAGTCGAACAGCACTCCTGGGGTAAAAATTCCCGCTTGCGGCATCGTGTAGGTGCTGGTTTCTTGAATTGCCCAGCGTCCGCGCTGTGCGGCGGAGGTGCAAGCTGAGATTAATATGACTTTTGCGCCTTCTCCCCGCCCTGCTAGCAATCCCGTTAGCGAGTTCGTTAGTCCTGGTCCGGCAGTGGTAAAGACAACAACGGGGCGATCGCTAGCGAAACATGCTTCTACAGCCGCAAAAGCCGCTCCTCCTTCGTGACGGCAGTGAATCACCTGGATGCTGCTATTAGATAAAGCACCCCAAATGGTTGCCATTGCTCCCCCGGCAACTCCGAAGGCATATTTGAAGCCTAAGTCTGCTAGCATCTGCGCGATCGCATCCGCAACTGAAGGCAACACGGGCATCTGAGTGCTAGTATCGTTATCTAACAGCTCGGCTGCGACGTTGCTGGAATTGCTGGAGTTGTAATACTTATAGCTAGGATCGAGAGACGATGCTGATTCGGCGCTACCAGTGTCTGGATGGAACGTGGTTTCTGAGTCGATAGAAGGAGACGAGCGAATGTGGTTGTCGGTCATTGCTGTTTGGGTGATAGGATTTTCAGCACGTTCCGATCGCGATCGAATCGTCAGAACGTAGAAATTCAAACCTGGAAAGAAATATTAGAGCTGAAATTTGTTTCTAACTTCTGTTGAGTTGGAATTGCTAATCTAAATTGACTAGCATTTGCTAATTTGCAGTCAGTTGCGTGTAGATGACTTCCAAATTCAACGCCAAAAAATAAGCCACTTTTAAGAGTTATGGTTTAGCTAATTGTCAGTACTGCGATCGCCGATAGAATCAAAACTATAAAGTGAATTGGCGAGGTACTAACCGAAAAGCTTACACAACGCGGCATAGTGGTTCCAATGAGTAATTTTTTGATCGCTTGCCATTTCTTTTGATTTAGCTTAGATTTAGCTCGCGGCAACGCGACAGCGGTGTTCGTTTCTCCAAGCTTGAGGACTCGTACCGTAAAACTGACGAAAGTAACGACTGAAATGGCAAACGTCTTGATAGCCAATGGTTTCAGCAATTTGACCAATAGTCTGCTCGGTTTTTTGCAGCAAGCAAATTGCTTGTGCCATTCGGCGTTCTACTAACCAGCGATGAACGCTCTTACCAGTTTGCTGTCTGACTAGATTTGTTAAATAAGCGGGAGAATAACCCACAGCTTGTGCTATGTCACACAGAGTAATTGGTTGCCAGTAATTCTCTTCAATGAAGCGGAAAACAGCCGCCATTTGAGAAGAGGCAGGAAAGATTGAGTGTAAAGCTGTAGAGTTTAAAGTTTCAGCGATCGCCGCTTTTGAGAGTGTCTGCCGATCGTTAGATGTATACCATTTCTGAATAGTCTCTCTCTTTTCCAGTTGGACGTTAATTGCTCTAAGTAATTCCTTTAAAGTACAAGGTTTAGTTAGATAATCATCTGCTCCTAACTCCATGCCTTTACGGATGTCATCTCGCGTTGTTCTACTAGTAACAAAGATGAACGGAATAACTGCTGTGGCAGGATTTTTGCGGATGGCAGTTAGAACGCCAAACCCATCAAATTCGCCTATTCTAGCAATGCCACAAACGATTAGCTCGGGTAATTGCCTTTGAACTTGTTGTATACCAACTACACCATTTTCAGCACCAATGGCATGAAAACCCTTAGCCTCCAAACACTCTAAAAACAAATTGCGAGTTTGGACGCTCTCTTCTATCACCAGAATCTTTTTCACCATATCCTCTACCATGAAAACGTTATTAACATGGGAAGGATTTATCTGAATGACACAGATCTGTCAAAAGCATTTTGCAACGCTCTTGTCCTTCCATTGAATGCAAGAGTCGTTAAATTCGCTCGGTAATAACCTATCTAATTACAGTTTCAGAGCAGAGTAGTGTAGATACTACATATGTCCAATCCAATTTAACAGACAAGCGTTTACTGTATTAATTGTTACTCCAGAAAATACGTATTAAGCAACGGACTTAACACGGAAATACTTGAGAAAGCTGAACAAGTCACTAATCAAGAGCTTAACAGAGATTTTGTCTACCTGCGAAAGCCACTATGTGTAGTTTATGTCTGATTTATGTCTAACTTGTTTTTTTTGATTCAGCCAGCAAATATTGATAAGGAATTACTATCAAAATGAAAATTCTTGCTTTTAATTAGAAAATTGTTGTGCTGTATACGCAAATAATATAAACGCACATGCTCATGCTCGCTGTCATGTAAATTAGTGCGATCGAACACACCTTTAAAAACCATACGATCTCATGCTTTTGATAGACGCGGTAATAAGAATACAGTAGCTATTCTATTGTTTGTCGTTGATTTACGTGTAATCTTATCTAAAGTCTCAGTCAGAGTTCGAGTAGCAAACAATCATTTCTAGAACGCTCGACCGCGTTTACTGTATTAAAAGTCACTCAGATTCAGCCCAGAAAAACCTAAGATTTAGCTCTTCACATCACGACAAAAACTAAGTGATAAAGATAAGTTAGGTATAAAAAACATTGAATAGTTTAATAAAAAATTAATTTCAGCAGCGCTATTGATTTAACACTGCTGCCGATCGCATTCAAAACGATCGCCAAATCTAACTTCTCCGACTTAATTGCTGGAACTGCAATCGCCAAGCGATCGTAGCAAAGATAGTCAGACTCAAAACAGCTATTCGAGAGCTAGATCTGGTATTTGTACTTTTGAGCGTAGCGTACGTGTAGTCATACCTGCTCAAATCTAATGTGTCGGCTGGGGTAACTATATCATTTGCAGATACAGCAGGTAATAAAGATAGTTGATCTCCTGTCCCTTGATTGGCTGGGGTTGATTCACCTCCATCCCAGGGCCACATGCGATCGCTCAAATTTTCCCCGTAATGACCACCTTGAGCGGGATAATATTGATTCCCAGCGTGACCGCTTTGCTGCCATTCCGCCCAGAGTCGATCCACATTAGCATGGATTAACCAAAATACCGGATCGTAGATCGAACTTGCAAGAGAAGCCATTGTGCCTAGAGGTTCGGGGCGACCTACACTAGAATCGAAATTAGCTCCACCCACAAAGCTATGAAAATAATTATGCATAAATACTCCAGTCGTTGGTTGACCGGAGGAGTTTAATTGAATAAACCCTTCGATCGCTTGGCGAAAAGTATCGTAGTCGTTTGCAGCTAGAATGCGATCGACATCTGCTTGAGGTACTGGGTAATTATTCGTTGGCGGAAGTTGCATGAAGCGTAATAGCACTTCACCCATCGGTTGTCCATCTGGTGTAATGTGCAATTCTGGGTACAAATTCCAGCCATTAGCGGCGCTAAAAGTACCGGAAACAACAGCACCACCCGTAAAATTGCCTGCGTTTGGAATTGAGATTGTGACTCCTTCGCCGTTGCCACCCGCAAAGTCATCTGAGAAAATTGCTGCTAACGCTTGGGGGTTCGTCCAGTCCCAATAAGGTAGCGTGACGTTAGGATCGACCGATCGCAGAGCTGTTTCAAATCGCCAGATAAATTCGCGATGCCAAGGTAATAATATCGAGCTTTCGTGAGCGCCATCATGTCCAGCTGCTGGACCTTTGGCATCTTTTGACATTAGCCCCATTGCCGCGACGTGTTGGGCGACAAACTCGTCGTAAATGCTAATTTGATGCTCGGGTAAAGTGGTGTTTTTTAAGGTTTTAATTGCCTTGATGAATGCTGCTTTCTCCGTAGCAGTGAGGTCAATAATATTTTTTCTGACGGCTAAGTTGTCGTCAGCACTGACAGAACCTCCCGATCCGATCGAAATAGCAATTAAACTCACAGCCAATAAGAACGCGATCGCGCGGCGAAACATCTTCATAATCTTATTTTTTCTTCTCATGCGTTGCCCATCTGCTGAGGCAGTTACTAGAAAAACTAAGTTAGAAGAAGCAAAACAGCAAAACAATGGATAATTTTTTGAAGTCCTGTCGATTCTTTTGTAATTACGTCGATAATCAAAGAGATAGGAATTGTAGGGTCAATTTTCATCACTCGTCTCTGACTCCAACGGATATTTTAGCTGGGGCAGGCTAGCACAAGCGATAAGAGTAAGGTGGGTATTGCCCACCCTACTAAAATGAAAATTTAATTAATTTTTATTAAAATTACCGCTTTTTTTGAAAAACAGTAAAATAGAATACAGAAACAAAATCGTTCATCTCTACAATATTTTCAAATTCTGTCTTCTGGCAGATGTGATGTGGAGACGGAAGTAGGGACTCATCCCGAAGGAACGCGCCTCATTCTAGTCAAACTACTAAAAAAATTTGACCTAAAAAATTTGAACTATAGAGGCGAAGCCATGAAACTCTCATATCGCGGTGTCAGTTACGAACACAATTCACCCCAAATAGAAACTATGACAGGCGCAGCTGGCGGAACGTATCGCGGTGCAACCTGGAACCATCAATATCTCAGACATATTCCCGTACCGCAGCCCAAAGTTGACTTGAAGTATCGCGGTGTTGCTTATTCCACTGGCGATCCAATCGATGTAGAAGTTGTGCGGTTGCGGCGAGAATACACGCAAGTCAATGGAGCAACTGCGAATACGACAGCGATCGCTACTAAACAAAAGCCAGCTAAGAGCGATCGCCAGCAGGTGTTGAAAGAACTACACAGCACTCATCTAGATCACTTGCGTCGTAACTTAGAACGACGGCTGCAAATAGCTAGAGACAAAGGTGACAACCACCTGATTCAATTGCTCGAAGCTGAATCGAGACAGTTAGCATAAAGTTACTAGTCATTTGTCATTTGTCATTAGCAGCAACAAATGACAAATGACAAATGACAATATCATCGATCGGCACGGAATAAGAGAAAGCCAGCCGTGGCAAAACCAAACATATTGGGTAGCCATGCTGCTAACCACGGGGAGAGAACGCCAGATAAACCCAAAGCATCACACATAAAGAGCAACATATAGTAACTGAAAATAATAATGACGCTAATTCCAAAACTGGTTGCTCGACCTTTACGCTTAGGATTAGTCCCTAGAGTTGCACCTACTAAGCCAAAGATAGTGCAAATAAATGGAAAAGCAATTTTTTCTTGAATCCGCAGGCTGTAACGGCGGATTTTTTGTTCGTTACCACTCATCATCGCGACTTGCAATTGTTCGCTGACTTGAGCAATATTCATCTCATCCGAATCGCGGGTGTTAGCAGCAACATCTAAAGGGGTGCGCGGTAGTTGTAACTGCTGGTGTTCAAACCGGACAATATTGCGATAGGAACTGTCAGGTGCAACTAGATAGATCGTGCCATTATAAAAATCCCACTTATTCTGTTTGGGGTTCCACTCGGCTGAATCTGACACCACAATTTGGTTGAGATCGCCACGGGAGCGATCGATGATTGTCAAACCCCTCATCCGTTGCCCGTCAAAGGCATCAGCATAGAATAGACGAGTTAATCGCTTAACCTCTCTGCCATCTGCTAGCTCGATTTCCTGATATTCTGGATAGTAAATGTTTTGTTCTTGAAATTGGGGTTTTTCTTCCTTCAGCGCTCTAGTCAGAGTCGTTGTAGCCCGATAGTTAGCCGCTGGGACGACTTGCTCGTTAAATAAAAAAGTCAAACCCATAACACAAGTACTCAGTACCAATGCGGGCAATACCAGTCGATAAATGCTGACTCCACAACTACGTAGAGCCGTTAGTTCGCTATCGCTAGACAGCCGACTGTAAGTCATTAAAGCTGCTAGGAGAGTGGACATAGGAAAAGCCAGCACGACAAAAGACGGTAGCTTTAAGAGAAATACGTTAAACGCGATCGAGATCGGGAGTCCCGATTCCACCACCCTCCGCACCAGCTCAAACACTGTACCAACTGCTACTAAGACTGAAGAGAAAGCTCCTACGCCAAATAAAAACGGTGGGATTAACTCAGCCGCAATGTAGCGATCCATCAGTGCTGGCTTGGGAACCAGCAATTGAAAGGCTTTGAAGCGTTTGTGTTTGGCAAATGTCATTGGAATGGAAAGTTTAGTTGGCGATTGATGGTTGACGGTTGATGGTTGATGGTTGTTAGTTGACGGTTAACTGATAACTGATAGCTGAACCAATTACAACTGAAAATTTTGACCGAGATAGTATTTCCGTACTAAGGGGTTATGATACAGTTCATCCGCGTTACCAGCAGCTAAAATTTGTCCCTCTCGCATGATATAGGCGCGATCCGTAATGGCTAGAGTTTCGCGGACGTTATGATCTGTGACTAAGATACCAATTTGGCGATCGCGTAGCTTTTGTACCATACCTTGAATTTCTGCTACTGCGATCGGGTCAACTCCAGCAAATGGCTCGTCCAAGAATAAAAATTTCGGACCTTCTGCTCCTGATGCTAAGGCTCTAGCAAGTTCCGTCCTGCGCCTTTCTCCCCCAGAAACGCTAATTCCTTTCGTATGGGCGACTTTTTCCAGTCGGAATTCCCGCAACAGGGTATGAAGTCGAGTTTGCCATTCCCGACGCGGTACTTGAGTTTGCTCCAGTACCAAAAGCAGATTATCTTGTACGCTTAAGTGACGAAATATACTAGGTTCTTGAGCTAAGTAACCGATACCTAACCGCGCTCTTTTGTGCATGGGTAAAGTAGTAATGTCTCGGTCATCCAACCAAACTACGCCGCGGTCGGGTTTTTCTATTCCCGTAGCAATATAAAAAGTCGTTGTTTTTCCCGCACCATTGGGTCCGAGCAATCCAACAACTTCGCCCTGCGAAACAGAAATATCGACACGATTCACAACAGTACGCTGTTTGTAGGATTTATAGATATTCTCTAGAGCAAATCTCATGGAGAGGAGGAGTGAGTAGGGAGAAGTCAAAAGTCAAAAGTCAAAAGTCAAAAGTCAGAACTAATTGATAACTTTGTAGAAACGTTACATGTAACGTCTCTACACTGACTGACAACATATCATTTCGGAGCAGTTGGGTTGCTGGTGGTAGGTTTGGAGTTAAAGCGGGGAGTTGCTGGCGCTGAAGGTTTTGAGCTAGGTGGTTTGGGTTTAAAGTTAGGAGTAGCTGGGGCTGGAGTGGTAGTTTGAGGATTAGTGTCGTTCACAATATAAGTGGATCTCACTTGTTGATTTGCCTTGGGTGTGGCAATAAAGCGACCTTGATCGATTAAATAAGTAATACTTTCTCCTTTAAGACTGTTACCCTGCTGCAACACGTTAACGTTACCACTCAACACGATTTTGCGTTCTTTCTGATAATATTGCGCTTGGGCTGCCGTAGCTTGAATTTGGCGAGCTGGATAAAATATTTGTACGTTACCGCGAGCTGTAAAGATGCCACTTTTGGAGTCAGCTTCCTGAATGTCAGAGTTAATTGTCAGAGATTGACTAGCATCCTGTGACGGTGGCGGAGTTTGGCTTTTGGCAATTGATGGGGGGAAAATGGAAGCGATCGCTAGCGTCGCGGGTACGATCCAGAGCCAGCAAAAAAGGGGACGGCAAAAAGCGGGTACAGAAGGCATCATTAGTAGTGTGGGTAACACGGAGTTAAGCAGTGCATCACAGATGGTATCGCCCATCTGAATTTGCTGTATGTAGTGTAACAACCTCGGCGCGTGGAAGCTGAACTAGTAGCAAATGACAGCACTAAATTGAGAATGTGTCAATCTCGACGCACTCAACCAGCTTAAGGTTTCGCCACTCAAATATAACTGGTAGTTGGTAATTGGTAATTGGTTACTAGTTGTTGGTTATTGCTAAGAAGCGAGAAAATAGAGACAGGTGAAGGCGATCGCCGATCTTGCTAGTTCACGACTCACTGCTCCCTACTCCCTTTCTTTACTGATAACTGACAACTGACAACTGATTTATGGAAACAGCAGAGAGAAATATTACGGCGCATTTAGAACAACCTGAGCAAATGCTTGCAGGCGGAACTGACCCAGCATTTTTTGACTGCCAAGAAGTATGGTATCCCGTCCATTACGTGCAAGATTTGGATAAATCTAAGCCCACACCATTTACTCTATTGGGACAAAATATTGTGATTTGGTGGGAGCAGCAAGCTGGTTGCTGGCGCGTGTTTGAGGATAAATGCCCTCATCGCCTCGCGCCTCTGTCGCAAGGGAGAATAGCTGAGGATGGGTTGTTAGAATGCCCTTACCACGGATGGGCGTTTGCTGGTGCGGGAGACTGTCAGCGCATTCCGCAACAGGTAGTAGGTCAAGCAGTGACTTCTCCGAGAGCCTGCGTGCGATCGCTTCCTACAACAGTAAAGCAAGGGCTGCTGTTTGTCTATCCTGGGAAAGCTGAGAATGCAACCAAGACTAAAGTTCCTGTCATTGAACCCTTGGAAGAATCCTTAGAGGGATGGGTTTGTATCGATACATTTCGCGACTTACCCTATGATGCACTAACGCTAATGGAAAATGTCTTGGACGCTAGCCACGTTCCTTTTACTCATCACCGTTCTGTAGGGAATAGGGCGAATGCCAGTTCGGTAGAATTGGAGGTAGTCGAGTCTGGCAAGCACGGTTTTACAGGGGTGTGGCAGGAAGGACCTCGACGCGGAACTTTAGGACGGCAAGACACGACTTTTGTAGCTCCAGGGTTGATGTGGCACGACTTGACATCAAAGCAATTTGGGCGAACGCTCACTGCTGTCTACGCTACTCCAATTCGCAAGGGTGAGTGTCGGCTATTTGCCCGTTTTCCGTTTAAATTTGCTTCTAAATTGCCTGGTTGGATAATTAAGCTCACACCCCGCTGGTATTCTCATTTGGGGCAAAACTCTGTTTTGGAGGACGATCAAATTTTTCTGCATTACCAAGAGCGATATCTCGAAGCAGGTGGGGGGAGTGGTAATTTTACTAAAGCTTTTTATCTACCGACTCAGGCTGATGCTTTCGTGGTTGAGTTGCGTCAGTGGGTTAATCGGTATAATGCTAATCCATTCCCAGGGGAAACTTTACCACCGGCGTTATCAACAGCACAGTTGTTAGATCGCGATCGCTCTCATACTTCTAAATGTGCTAGTTGTAGAGCAGCACTGGCAAATCTTCAACGCCTGCGGTTAGGACTCGCGATTGTTGCAGCAGTCATCGCAATTATCAATCCACCTCTGACTCTGTTTTTAGGAGAAAATGCCGCTACAGGTTCGCTTCTGCTTACAGCAGTAGCTTTAATTCTAGGTGCGGTTTGGCTGTGGTTGGGTAGCGTAGAAAAGCAATTTTATCAAGGTCGAGAAATACCATTGCGTAATCTACCTGAGAAAAAGCGATCTCGCCATTAAATAACGTTAAAAAAGAAAGAGGCGTTGCATTCAACGCCTCTACTCCTTGTTTTTTAACTCTTGTAGCTGTTTTTCGCTCCAAACAACATAGGAAATTGCCCCACCCATTGCTCCTACAATCAATAAAAAAGTCATCATTGCGATCGCTCCTTTGGCAATTTACGTACTTTGAGCCAAATTTAATCCTTAATTCATCAATCTACAGTCTTACGCTCTACATTTATCCACGGGTTTTATTGCAATTAGTATAGAGATAAATCTATAGATTGCTCGATTGGCGAATTTAAGCTAGTGGCGATCGCTGACTCTGCCTTAGCGGTAATCTATACACAAGAGTGTTTATTCGCCCGATCGATTGCTTGTGACCTCCACTCGCATTCACCTATTAGTTAGCGATCGCAGATTGATTCTGTTGGTGTTTTACTGCGAGGAACAACAAGTATGGCAATTTCGCGTGTTGCGTGGAACTGGTGTATTTGGCGAGGGAAAAATTTACTACACGGCTGAGGCAGCAGAAAAGGCAGCTAGGGAATGGATTGAAGCCGATAGTTAAATAGTGCGGTTCGATGTCACCATCAATAAATCTTTTGACTTTTAACTTTTAACTTTTGAATTTGAATTACTGTGGTTCTCGTTTCATTGTCCATAAATGCAGATTAACTTCTGGCATATCGATAGTTTTCAGCACTTGAAAACCATGCTGGCGATAAAAGTAAACGTTTTTCTCAGAGAAAGTTTCTAAGTAGCAAGGTATTCTTTCTAAATCGGCTTGCTGTAAGATCGGTTGCAACAGCGCACTGCCGATTCCTTGTCCTTGATGAGATGGTTCCACGCCAAGCAACTCCAAATACCAGTGACGTTCTGGCATATTACGTTTGTGGATTTTCTCGATTTTGCTTAATAGCATCATCTGTCGCCAAAATGCTCTCAGTCCAATTTGAAAAGGGAGTGTAAATAAGCCAGCTTGCCACATTTGACTTAGATCGAATGAAAATTTCTCTTGAGGTATCCAGACTGCAACTCCTTTAATTTCATCTGCTGTTGTGTAGGCACGATTGTAAGCACAGCCATATCAGACTCCAAAAGCAGCACAGCACTCTACTTTACGTCCTCTGTTGCGAACTCCTTGAGGAATAATATGAGTAAATGATGGAGCATTATAAAATGCTCTGCCAATTAGCTCGATCGCTGCATCAAGTTGAGATTCTCGGAGGGGAACGATTTGAATCTCCATCTTTGATAGATCTCCGTTATGTAGTTAAGTTTTAGAGAGACTCAAGAACGAATCAGCACCTGGATCAGTTTGTTCATCATCCATTCATAGCTTTCGTCTTGGGATTGAGGTAGCAGAAATAAACCTGCTTTTTCAGCTTCAATAAAGCCGTGAAATGCAGCGTGTAACATCCTCACTGCATGAACGATTTCGTCTTGACTAAAACCCAAGGGTTCGAGAATGACTGTATAGAAAGAGATTACAGTCTGAACGATTGGCATAAAGTCTGGATCGCTTAACTCTATTTGCGTACTCGTCACAACTGTATACAGTGCTGGATTTTGCCGTGCAAATCCACGCATAGCACGACCAACACCCTTGAGCGAAGTTTGCGGGTCTTTGCTCTCGGCACTACTGTTGACACAGGCTGTCACTAATCGTTGCCATCCTTCTAGAGCCACGGCGCGACGCAAACCTCGATTTCCATCAAAATGTTTGTACATGGAAGGAGGTTGAATGCCAAGCTCTCTAGCAATGCGATTCACGCCTAAAGCTGACTCTCCTTCCTGTTGCAAGCAGGCGATCGCCGCCTCAATTGCCGCTTTTTTAGTTAGAGTTTGTCCTTGTGGGCGTGACATAGCCAGACTTTGAGATAATTTACTTGTAGATTTAGCTAATAGTATTAGCTTTAGCTAATGAGATTAGCTTAATAAGATCGTTTGGATTTGTCAAGCCTGTGGCGATCGTTTATAAACGGGTTTCGTGAAAGTTCTAAGGATGCTATGTGGTGGAGCGAAATTTTATACTCTCAGTAATCTTTTTTCGCAAAACATTACAAATAATCGCTGCAATGCCAAATTTTGAACTTAAGTAACAAAAATTTCCAACTATTTGTATTGTACTGCTTCTCACTATAAGTATGTATTTTAAACTACAGAAAAATCTCAAGGAATGGGGTTTTCCTGGGGGTAAATATGCGTTGGCGGAAGCGATTTTCTCTGTTTGGCTTGTTACTAGTAGTGAGTTTAACTGCGGTATTGCTATCGACAAACTTACTAGCTCCGAAGCTGACTCTTGCCACAGAAGCCCTGCTACAACCTGCCCCAACTCAACCGCTTGGTTACTACGACTATTTTGGAAAATTACTCACCCCGCAAGCAGCCGAGAAACTCGTGCGCAAAAAGGGTCTAGACCCGAGCGCTCCTGGCGCTTTTGAACGAATTGGCGCTGTTCGGATTACCCAACAGTTGATAGAAGCTGGGGATGATATTTTCCTCAATCGCAAAGTTGGTGACACGCTGGGAATTCAAGGTGTCCTTGGTTTCGGTACGGGCTTAGCGCGGATTCAACCAGAGTTAATCGCAGCAATACAAAAATTAGGCGGGCGACCGACTACTAATTTACAACTTACCCTCCAGCAAGATTTAAAGTTGGGCAGTCATTTCTATGCCAAAGGAAGCACGCTCGATACTGGTTTGGATGTCCTTTTGGGAGCTACTTTCCCGATTGGTTTGAAGCCTGACGGCAACTTTACTTGTGCGGTATGCCATGACATTACATCTCAATTCGGCGATCGCCTCAAGGGAGTACCCAATGGCGATCTCAACGTTCGCTTTTTGATTGCGCTCGCACCCAACTCCACAGCAGGCTTTGCTCGCTTAAATCTCGACCCGCTCGACCCCAAATATCAAGGTAACGGTAAGGCGATCGTTGATAGTCGCGGCAATTTAGTCACTTTACCCGATCCGCAAAAGTTTGAGGATGCTTTCGATGATACCTTGCTAGACGTGCCTTTCGGTCACTTTGAGAGTTCTCCTGATGGCATCAACAACACCACTCAAATACCAAGCGTCTTCACTTTTAAGAGCGGTCCTTACTTTTTCGACGGGCAGTTTGCGATCGGTCCCTTTGCTGGATTAAGTGCTACTGGTAACGGCGTTCACTCATCTGAAGGTAATCTGCTAGCAGCAGCACAGCTCAGCGCCGAGACTTTGGGCTTAGATCCTGAAGTTTATTTAGGTGTTGTCCTACAAAATGCTGCCGATCCTCGCTTGCGTTTACCAGAAGGAGTACGGGTAAAACCTTCGGAATGGCTGCGCCAGGTTGCTCCTGACCCCAGACAAGCAGAACTAGAAGATCAGATTCCGGCTCCTGGTGCTGGTACGTATCCCAATTTGCGACCTAGCTTATTTACATACAATGGAGCGATTTTCAGCCCTGACAGCTTTGCTCAAAACGATATTGCTAGCGGACCCTTCTTATTTGCCGACAATGCTATGGCTGCCTTTCAAAATAGCCTAGTACCACCTCCCAATCGAACCCAAGAGAACATCACGGCACTGAAAAATGGTTCCGTGCGGCGCGGCGCTCAAGTCTTTCAACGAGCTAATTGCGCGACTTGTCACGCGCCTCCTTTCTTTACAGACAACAAAATTTACCCTTTGAAAGAATTAGGTAATAACTCAGCTCGCGCGCGATCGCGTCTTGCTTTGAAAGACGTGCTAGTACCACCCAAGCTCTACACGCTTAACAATCCCGTACCTGTCCCTGCTAATGCCGAAGTGTTAGACGTACCAACAGAGGGGATTAGCGACAGTCCAACCACTCTACCAAAAGGTTTCTTACCAGATGGCGGTTACAAGACTCTTTCCTTACGGGGAGTATATCTCAGCGCACCTTATCTGCATGATGGTGGAGTAGCAGTCAGAGCAGGCAGCTTGAAGATACAATCTAATGGCAGTTTTACGGTAGTCGATCGCACGGGTTTAGGTTTAACTGGAACCCTAAGCATCGGTCAATCTGCTGATAGTGCAAGTAGTTTACGTGCTTTACTAGATCGTCAATTACGCAATCAAGTTATTGCGGCTAATCAAGCTAATCCCGCTTTAGTACGCAGTAATTTAGATGGAACGGGACATGAATTTTATATAGACAAAACTACAGGATTTACTCCGGCACAGCAAACCGATTTAATTAATTTCTTACTTGCATTGGATGAGGATCCGGGTCGTTTTTAGTCTTGCAAACGCACGCCAGTTATGGGAAAACAACTTTGTGAGTGGGTGCATGACCTAAAAATAAATGTGCTGCCGATCGCAAGACAATTTCCGAATATAGAATCTTCTGAATAGTTAAACTCGGTGCGCGTTTGGCTGCGGCATTGTAAGCGGCGATTTCTCCTTCTAGGGTGAAATCACTTCCAGTCAGATAGTGATCGTAATCGTGCATTGCCAAGAAGATAAAGCCGTAGATCGGGTTGGGGTAAATAGAGCTATCGTAGCTATCAGCAGAAACCCAGAGATGACCTCGTTCAATATCGGCAAACATCTGTTTAGAATTGTCATAGCGCATATAGTCTGAAAATTGCAGATTCAGGGGCAGTTGTTGAAACTTACCCATCAGCCAATCGCACATCCTCGCGATCGCTTCAGCCGAAATTTCAGCAGGTTTACCTTCTAGATAAAGTCTGGCAAGGGTTTCGACTTGAGACGTAGTTGTATTTTCTTGAGCGGCTATCATATCGTTCTCTGCTTGTAATGGTGCTGTTCACATCCTGACAATTTCTAATAACAATGTCTTTGAGATAGCTCATATTTTGAACGTAAAGTGTAGTGCATTGTGGAAAATTCATGTTAAAAATTAATTTTTAATTCTAAATAACCCGTTTCTGGATCTGTGTATCTAAGAAAACGAAATTCTTCACTTACACCAATAACTATTTCAGCAGTGGTGTAAATAATGCAACCATCAGTTAAATGCCCGCCAATCGTTTTTCCATTGCGATCGCTAATGACGATATGTAGATGAACGCCTGTATTAGCAACCGTGCCATTCAGAGAAAGAATTTCAAATTTATCGTGCAATATTGTAAGTTCCTCGCGATCAGCAAAGCGAATCGCTGCTTGCTTCAAACTCCCAATTGCAGTTAAAATAAACCCTGCTTCAATATTCTGTGTCTGAGCGAAGTCTTTTAAACTTTGTCTTAAATCTTGGTTGGGCTTGAGTCGGAGAGGAAGAATCTTCATTAATTATTAATCCAAAGTTCGTTATATGCTACCTATTATGGTAAAGTGGGCATTGCCCTGCTCCCTGCTCCCTTTCCACTGATAACTGATAACTGTTAGTTATGCAGGCAACAACCGAACAATTGCAGCAAATCTCAATTTTTTCAGGTTTGGAACCAGAGCAACTGGCATATTTAAAACCACATACTTTAGTCAAAAACTATCTACGCGGAGAAATTATTCTCCATGAAGGCGATCGCCTACCTGCTAAACTCTTTTCAGTTCTTAGTGGAACAATTCAGGTTAAGAAAACCGCTTCTACGGGTAAAGAAACTATTCTGCGAACCTTATCAACAGGAGAATTATTCGCTGCACCTTCCCTATTTGGTGATGGAATTTCACCTGCAACCGTGGTGAGCGATCGCGACTGCCAAATTCTCACCGTCGATCGCGCTGTACTCCTAGAAATGATTCGCCAAACTCCAGAAATTGCCCTGCGGATTTTAGTTGTGATGAACGATCGCCTGCAACATCTGCACAATGCCGTTCATGGATTAGCATCAGAACGAGCGATCGTGCGGCTGGCGCGGTTAATTCATACTTCTGTGATGGAGGAAGGCACGGAGTCAACAACAGCAGGGCTATGCTTGCGATCGCGCCTTCCTTATTATCAAATCGCCCGCAGCATTGGCATTACCTATGAAGAATGCGTGCGTTTGTTCAAACAGTTGCAACCAATTGTTAGCTATCATCGCGGTGGCCAAATCGTGTTGCGCGATCGCCACAAGCTAGAAGAGATTGCGGCAGGTGATTGAAACCTCTCAGTTCTCTTCCCCTGCTCCCTACTCCCTACTCCCTTTTGAGGAAGATTGTCTGACGATAAGTTTTGTCTCTAAGATATGAGTTGTTTTTTTATTGGGGATACCTAAGAGAATTTCAGCCGCGATCGCGCCTTTTTCTACTAAAGGTTGTTGTATGGTTGTCAACGCGGGTCGTACTTGAGCGGTAAGGGGAATACCATCAAAGCCAACAATTGCCACGTCTTCGGGAACTTTTAACCCTAGATGTTCTGCTGCCCGTAATGCCCCCAGCGCTAATATATCGCTCATGGCAAGAATTCCTGTCGGTCTGGGATGTCGCTGTAATAAAGCGATCGCCGCAGCAAAAGCCCCATCTACACCATTGCTGTTGGGAGACTCCTCGATTGGCACAAGAGTAGGGTCGATACCTGCGTCTCGGATGGCATCAGCATAACCCCACCAGCGGTATAATGCATTGCGAAAAATGGCGCTTTTGAGTCGTTGGGCATCAACTGGACCTGCATAGGAGTCGTTGTGAAAATCCATTGCAATGATGCCTAAATGCCTGCGATTGAGACTGAGTAAATGTAATGCTGCGGTACGAGCAGCTTGGCGATCGTCAATGCCAATAAAGGGTACACCTTTTAGTTCTGGCTGATCGACTGCCACTACAGGCAGCTGTCGTTCCAAAACTCGTACGACTGCCTCACTTTCATCTGGAATACAGTAAAGGATGAAGCCGTCTACTGCTGCTTGTTGAATTGTCTGTTGGGCAACATCGGAGTCTAAAGCTGGAACGATCAACAAACTAGCTTTTACCCGTTCGCATACTTTCGATACTCCCTGCAAAAAGGCGATAGATACCGGATCGTTAAAAGCATAGGGTAGTGCTTCAGAAAATATCAAGCCGATTGCACCTGTTTGTCCTGTCCGTAGCATTCTTGCCATCGGGTTTGGACCCGCATAACCCATCTCCTTCGCCACCGCTAGCACTTTCTGTTGAACTTCTGGAGAAAGTTGATCGGGTCGATTAAACGCATTTGATACCGTTGTACGAGATACCCCTGCTGCTCTAGCAACATCCAGTAGCGTGATGGATTTTCTAGCTTTACTCTGCTTCATGCCTTTAACATCTATCTTCCTCCAATTTTCCCTATAAATACGATTTTAGGGAACTTGATCGATTCAGAAAAAATCTCTAGCATAAGATGGTAACTGAATCGATTCAGTAGAAAACAACTGTAACAATGTGTGAGGCAAACTATGATGAGAACCTACGAACAATGGCGCAACTACAAAGAGCTAGAACTGATTAGAAGGCATCCGCCTGTCAAAAACCTGTTAGAACTACAAATTCTGTCTGTATTTCGAGGATTTGGGCATTTTTGGCAAAATTTGTGGTATGGCAACAACGAGCCACAGATTAGCGAGATAACAGATTCTACCGGACAAACGCGATGGAAAATCTACGAGCCAACTAGCGATCGCACCTTTCAACTCGAATCGCAACAGGAAGTTTTAACTTGGCTGGAACAGCGCCATCAGTAGCCAGTTATCAGTGGCTAGTGGCTAGTAGCTGGCTAGTGGCTAGTGACCAGTAACCAGCGATTTAAGAAAGGGTCAGAAGACAGCAAAAGCAGAATTAGTTTTGACTTCTGATTTCTGACTTTTGACTTTTAACTTTCGAGCGGGTTGGGGTTCTGTGGGAACCGAAATACTTTTCACTGCGATAACGCAACCAAACTCTTAAAACTTGTGGAATTTGGTCTTTTTGCTCCGGCGTGAGAGTATTGTAGAGCGCTAAAGCGCGATCGCGTTCGCCACGACAAGCAGCATTATTATGAGCATCCCAGTAGCTTCTAGCAACGCGAATTCGCCGACAAACCTCTTTGATGAGTGCTGCTTCTGATAAAGGTTTTTCCTTAGTCATTGGTCATTGGTTATTGGTCATTGGTTATTTGTGACTCACCGCGCACCACGCACGACTCACGACTCACTAAATTACTAAATTATTTCGCCAACTGATTTGCTTGACGGGCAAGTTCTACATCTTTGGCTGTAATTCCACCAGCATCATGAGTGGTTAGATCGATCGTAACGCGATTGTAAACATTAAACCACTCTGGATGATGACCCATTGACTCGGCAACTAGAGCCAAACTCGACATAAAGCCAAAAGCTTCTACAAAAGACTTGAACTGATACTGACGGTGAAGCTTTCCGGCTTCTATACTCCAGCCACTCAATTCTCCCAAAGCTTTTTTCAATTCTGCTTCAGACAGTTGAGAGTTACTCATTTGAGAATTGCTCATTACATACTCCTGAATTGCTGGTTGTGCGGAAGATATTGAGTTTCCCAAGCTAGGTTGAGTAAACAAAGCGCTCGCTGTTAATAACGATCCTAGACAAAAGAGCGCGATCGCGAAGTGTGACGAATGCTGCGGCAACCATCTAAACAGAGATTTTTTGAAATTCATAAAAAAACAGAAGTCGTGCGATCGTATTGCTATCGATCGCAAATTATGTCATAAAAATTTTTTATCTCAACAGATGTACTCAAAATTCTTCTACGATCGCCTTTGGTACAGCCTAGTTTTTTGCCTGATGTAATATAATCCGATTACCATCAGGATCGTAAGCGTAAATTTCTCTGCCGTGAGAGGCTCTAACAATTTGCCCTGGTGGGGGATAGCCAATTGTTGTGAGATGGGCGATCGCTGCTTCTAGATCTTTGACTTCTAAACACAAACTCATGCTGTTTTGAGTTGAGTTAATAAATTCTGCTTGGTTTGATGTTTTAGGTTTAAATATGCCCAAACGCAAACCTGATATCTGAAATTCTGCATAAATATTAGGAATTCGATCGAGCGGAGTTTGCTCTAGAAATTGCTGATAAAAGTTGACTAGCAATTCAAAATTTTGAGTTGCTAACGTGACTAATGAGTCCGTGCAATTTAACACCATATTTGTTCATCTAGCAATTCTAGATCGTTTACGAACAACAGACGCTTTTTTAGTTTAGTGGGCATTGCCCACTCTCAACTTTAATTACTATTTGCTGTTGCTGGTGAGTGTAGAAGATCCCTTGCAGGATCGCCTAAAGTACGAACGTTGGCTGCAAATTCTAACAAAATCCCATCGGGATCGAAAAAATAAAATGAAGAAATAAACGTATTTTCATCAAGTTCAGGAACAAAACCAGCCGGAACATCAGCATGATGTAGTACTGATGTCACCACGGTTCAGTTAAGGCTCAAAGTGTTGTAAATTAAGCATTGTTCCCAAGAATGGAAAGTGAGTGTAGTGCATCTGAAGGATTTCTCATTGTTGTCTCCTACGATACAAAGTAGTGATGTGTTCAAAGCGATAGAGGCAGCCATCCCATCCACGGAGATCGAGCAAGCGATCGCTAAAACTAAAGTTTGTGAACAACGTAAACGCTCGTTACCAGCACAATTGGTAATTTGTTTGGTAATTGCGATGAGTCTGTGGTCACGAGATTCGATGAGAGATGTGCTGAAAAACTTAATTGATGGGCTGAGCGAAGCATGGGTGAAAGTGGGGAAATACTGGCGAGTTTTTTGTAAATCAGCAATAACGCAAGCCCGACAACGATTAAGTCCAAGGGTGATGAGTCAATTGTTCCATCAACTGGTGCGACCAATGGCTAGCACCGATACCAAAGGAGCATTTCTCAATGGATTGCGAATTGTGGTAATTGATCGGACTTGCTTCGATCTGCCAGACAGCGATGAAAATGCGAGAGTTTTTGGTCGTCCGAGCAGCCGTCCTGGCACACAAGCCGCATTTCCCAAACTGCGATTAGTCATTTTGGTAGAAGCAGGAACACATTTAATCTTTGATGCATTGATGTGTCCATATCGAATAGGAGAACGAGTGCGGGCATTAAGATTATTACGCTCCGTGAGTTCAGGGATGTTGTTGATGTGGGACAGAGGGTTACATTCTTATGCAATGGTGCAAGCAACTGTCACAACTGGTAGCGATTATTTAGGAAGAATTCCCGCAAATGTCAAGTTTTTGTGCGAAGAACCACTGGCGGATGGTTCTTATCTGAGTTGGATTTATCCACCTGCTAAATTCCGCTCAAAAGCTTGCCAGCCCATACAAGTCCGAGTGATTGAATACACAATTGGTAATACCGACAACCCAGAGGAACAACTAAGATATCGCTTAATTACCAGCTTATTGGAATTGGAGAAATTTCCGGCTCAACTACTGGCGATTGAATATCATCAACGCTGGGAAGTAGAAAATACTATTGATGAACTCAAAGTACATTTATCAGGACGAAAAACTCATATTCGCTCTCAAAAACCGCGTGAAGTTGTGCAGGAAGTTTACGGGTGGTTGTTAGGACACTGGGCTGTGCGGTTATTGATGTTTCAAGCTGCAAAGAGCGCGGGTATCACTCCTTTGCGTCTGAGTTTCACTGGGACATTGCGAGTTATTCGTCGTGCTATCCCGAAATTTCAACGCTTGCAATCACAAGAACTCCCCTTTTTTTAAGTTGGTTAACTGTAGAGATTTTAGACACTCTGTTACCTGAACGAGTTTCTCGTACCAATCCCAGAGTTGTAAAAAAACCTGTATCCAAGTTTCGCTCAAAAAAGCCAAGACATCGAGCCACCCCCTCCCGAACCAATCCTCCTATTTTCTTTATCCTCAGCACAGCGTAGCCTTAAATGAACCGTATTGGTACTGATGTGACTGTTAGAGCTGATTTATAAAGTAAAAATCAAGCAGCTAGTCGTCTCAGCATCAGCCGTACCATAGCAGCGTAGACCATAGATTCACTTATTTCCGGTAGGAGTTCATAATCCTTACTTAGTCGTCGATAGCGTCCTAGCCAGCCAAAAGTTCGTTCAACTACCCATCTTCTGGGCAAAACTTCAAACCCATCTGTAATCCGCTTAACTATTTCTACTTCTGCACCGCAGACTACCATTACAGCTTGTGCAAAATTCTCTCCACTGTAGCCACTATCTGCCCAAATTAGCTCTAAAGACTTAGAGTTATAGCACTCTTCTAGCAATGCCACTATTGCTCCTAATCGTTCTGAAGCATTAGCTTCGGTGATTACTACACCCATTAGTAGTCCTTGAGGATCTACTACGACATGGCGTTTGCGACCTTTAACTAGCTTGCCGCCATCAAAGCCGGATACTTCCCCTTTTTTCCGTCGTTTTTACGGACTGGCTATCCACAATTGCAGCAGTAGCTTGATGAGATTTGCCCAGCTTCATCCGTACTTGTTCACGTAAGGCAAGATTTATCTGCTGCCAAATTCCTCGTTTTTGCCAACGCCGAAAGTAATAATAAACCGTTGAATAGGGTGGGAAGTCATGTGGTAGCATCTCCCAAGCACAGCCAGTTTTCAGCAAATAAAAGATGGCATTTACTACCTCACGCATATCCACAGTACGTGGATGTCCTCCTGGTCTTACAGGTGGAATTAATGGTTCAATGATTTGCCATTCTCGATCGGTTAAATCACTTTTGTAAGCTTTTCTACTCATGAGGCAATGCTTTGGGCTACTGTCTTGTCATAGTAAAAGCCTCTTGCCTCCATTCTCGCTGCTTTCAACTTTTCTTTATAAATGACCTCTTACGCCCTTTGCCGCTAATTTTTCTCGATACTCTTCTAGTTTTTCTAGAGGTACATTAAAAGCAAGATGATTCATTGAAGCATGGGCAGTTGTGAAATTACCATTTTGTAATCCTTCAGGATTAACTGATGCAATTCCAGGTGCAGCAGCTGGTGCTTGAGGGAACCAGAAAAATGCGATCGCCTCGCCGTTACCAACATCAAAAAAGAAATGCTGTCCACCGTCAGGTAGGGCAATTGTTTTAATTAGGTTTAATCCTAAAGTATTAGTATAGAAGTCTACTGTACGCGCCATGTCTTTGCATACTAATGCAATATGATTGATACCCTGCAATTGAAAGTCTATCATGCTCAATACCTCTAAAAAAGACAGGAGATAGAAGAGATTACAATAGGTACAAAAAGCGATCGCTACCCAGGCGATCGCATATTTATCGTACTAACCTTGGTGGCTAAACTTATTCCTCTAGATAACTAGAGCTATCCCAAAAAATCTGCTCTAGAATAAACTTGATTGCTTCCAAATATAGAGCGTTGTGATAAGACTCTTCATATTTCTCAAACAACTCTTTAATAGTAAAAACTCGCCGTTTAGCAGATTTCGTTTGCTGATGTAGTTGAGTTCGAGGTGTTACAGTTTTTACTTGCTGCTTAATCAAAGTAACTTGAATGGGCAATTGCCCTTCCGCTTGTTGAAGCGATCTTTGTCTTCCTATCCTGACTCTCTTGCTTTTGTTTTTAGGAGGAAACAACAAATATCCAGCTACGAATTTAGTAGAAAGCAGTTGAGAGTGTTTGAATTTCATGATGTATTCCAATTATGCTTCGCTTCAAGTAGGAGTATCTAGTCTGGCAAGATGGAAGCTAGCTGAGGCAGTCTCGATCTCTCGCTCCAGCTCTACCATGCTCGGTAAGCGGGTAGGGAAGGCAAGGGAGAAGAAAGAAGCAGTCTTAACAATCGGAAGAAAATAGAAGATTCTGCCTTGCTCAAGTCGGGAAAGAGTCAACTCGTGACCCACAATTTGAAATTAGGATATTAATGTGAATAATTTGTGAACTGTTGACGGTTGATGGTTTTTTGGTTGTTGTCCCTCTGCTCCTAGCCTCCTCTGCTATCTTCCCCCGATTCTGAGACGGGCGGGTTTTGTGGGGAGATTGATGGCTTTAGTTGTAAATCTTTGGCTAAACCCGCCCCCTACAATTCCCAACTCTCGACCCCGACTCCCAACTTCCCTTATTCACTCCATTGCAGGATATCGCGGATTTGTGCTACCAATTCTTGGGCTTTGAAAGGTTTGGCGATCGTACCCGCTACGCCTAAATCAAGTAATTGCTGTTGTTCGCTGGTTCTGACCTTGGCAGTGAGAAAGATTGTGGGAATATGACAAGTAGTAGTATTTGCCTGTAGTTGCTGAAATGTTGCGGGTCCATCTAAGTCTGGCATCATAACATCTAGTAGAATCGCATCAGGTTGTTGAGCTTGAGCTATGTCTATGCCTTCACTACCAGAAGCTGCTGGCAAAACCTCCCACCCTGCTACTGCTTCGAGACTGAATTGGATAATTTCTCTGACACCATCTTCATCATCAATAACTAGTACGCGCTTAGTAGTCATGTCGCTACACTTCAAATAGTCATAAAGCGATTATGACTGCGATCGCAAATGGAATTGGTAATTGGTAGTTGGTAGTTGTTTTTTGCTCCCTCAGCTCCCTCAGCTCCCTCAGCTCCCTCAGCTCTCGTCCCCCTGCTCCCTACTCCCTGCTCCCTGCTCCCTTGTCCTCTATGAACGCCTCCCAGCCGCAATGGATCGTCCCAACCGAACAGCCCCCAGAGTGGTTCGTGCAAGCAGTTAGGGAATATGCCCCTAGCGCACGAGGATTTGCGGCACAACTGTTATGGCAAAGGGGAATTCAAGCGCGAGAGGAGTTACCTGGATATCTCAATCCTCGCAGCTATCAACCTGCTAGCCCATTTGAATTTGGGCAAGAAATGCACTTAGCAGTAGAAAGATTGCAAATTGCTCGCGATCGCCAAGAAAAAGTGGCGATTTGGGGTGATTTCGATGCTGATGGTATTACTTCTACAGCGGTTTTATGGGATGGATTGGGACAATTTTTCTGTCAATATACCCAACTTTCCTATTACATCCCCAACCGCCTTACCGAGTCGCACGGGTTGAACTGCCCTGGAATCGATCTGCTTGCCCGCGATAACTGTAAGTTAATCGTGACTTGCGACACTGGTAGCACGAATATTGCAGAAATTCTCTATGCGAAATCTTTGGGCATTGATGTAATTGTCACCGACCACCATACTTTACCCGCAGAACGTCCACCTGTTACGGCAATAATTAATCCGCGTTACTCTCCTTCAGAGCATCAATTATTTCATCTATCTGGGGTCGCAGTTGCCTACAAACTTATCGAAGCTTTATATCAATTTTTACCAAATGTACCGCAACAACCATTAGAGGATTTACTCGACCTCGTCGCCATTGGGTTAATTTCCGATTTAGTACAACTGAGTGGAGATTGCCGTTATTTAGCTCAATTGGGTATCGAACGGATGCAACAGGATTACAAACAACTAGTTCAACAGCGACGGCGACCAGGAGTAGGGCGATTATTAGAAATGTGTCAGAAAAGTGGCGATCGCCCCACAGATATTTCTTTCGGTTTGGGTCCCCGCATCAATGCTGTCAGCCGAATTCAAGGTGACGCAAGCTTTTGCGTTCAATTACTGACCAGTGGCGATCGCAACTTAGTCGAGCGCCTTGCCCAAGAAACCGAATTGGCAAACACTCGTCGCAAGTCTTTACAAAAAGAAGTTTCCCAGCAAGTTACCCAAAAACTCAAGTCAGAAATCGATCTCTCCACCACTAGCGTTATCGTTCTCGTAGACTCCCAATGGTCGCCTGGAGTCTTAGGACTCGTCGCCGGACAAATTGCTCAGGAGACTGGTAGACCGACGATTTTGTTAAGTACAGAGTCGGGAGTCGGGAGTCGGGAGTCGGGAGTAGAGGAGAAGGGAGCTGACCCAGCTGAGGGAGTAATTCTAGCCACTAGTCACCAGCCACTAGCCACTCTCCCCACTCCCGCACTTGCTCGCGGTTCAGCTCGATCTGTCGGTAATATCGATTTGTACCAGTTAGTGAAAGATCAAGCGCATTTACTGCATAGGTTTGGCGGACATCCTTTTGCGGCTGGGTTAAGCATACCCGTTGAAAATATACCGCTATTTACCGCAGCAATTAACCAAAAACTCCGACAGCAGGGAAGCGCGCTCGCCGTGCCGTCCGTACAAGCAGATCTGGTGGTGACAGTAGCCGATTTAGGTAGAGATTTGTTTTTAGAACTGAAACTACTCGAACCCTGCGGTATGGGTAATCCCGTACCAAAATTGCTAATCCAAAATTGCTGGTTTGAAAATGCTTGGCATCGCAATCAGCAAGATTGGCGGGGAAATAAGGTGCAGTATATCAAAACAGATTTCAATTTGCGGGATGACTCGACTAAAACTAGTTTTCCTGGCGTGTGGTGGGGACACTATAAAGACGAGATCCCGACTGGACGCTGTGACTGTATTGTAGAACTCGACTACAACTCGTTCAAAAATAAACAACGTTACGAAGTCCGCCTCATTGCCGTCCGTACTTCCGACTCTTTATCTCTCACTCCTCACTCCGGACTTCGTCCCGCTTCGCTAACGCCCCTCGCTCCTCAAATTCTCGACTGCCGTGGTATGGCGATCGCTCCAGTTGACGATACATTTACAGGCGATCCATCCTCGCTTGTCGTGCGTACTTGTCCCACTTGTTGGGATGAGTTACGTGTCTGGATGCGGCGATCGCAGTTTGAAAATAAGTCTTTAGTTTTGGCATGGACTGCGCCTCAGCCAGTCTCACCACAACAAGTCTGGCAACAGTTAGTAGGAATTGCTAAATACCTTTGCCGTACTGGACAAACGGTGACTCGCGTGCAACTCAGTCAAAAGCTTGGAGTTAGCGATCGCCTTTTAGGATTAGGATTTACTGCTCTTTCCTACTTGGGCTTTTATGTTAGCTTTCAAGACCGCTATTTTCAAATTTCTCAAGAAGTACCGTGGCACATTGCAACATCTACAAATCTTTATGCTACCGATGCCGCTTACCTGCAAGCAATAGACAAATTTGCCCAAGCTGTCCGAGAAGAACAATTCCAACGCCAGTATTTTTCTACAGTTCCTCTCTCTACCATTCAAGCCCATGCCGCTCAAATAAGAGTGAGGAGTGAGGAGTGAGGGAGAAGTCGTAAGTCGTAAGTCAGAATTAACTGCTCCTCTACTCCCTGCTCGTGCGCTCCCTGTTAACTAATAACTAAATAACTGAAAATTGATTTAATAAATATGTGAAAAAGTTTACTAAAATACATTAATCGATCGTCAAAAATGAAATAGATATAATTGACCAATAGTTGCTAATCTTACAAATAACAGTGCAAATCTAGACAAAATCTAAACTTTATATTTCTTCGGACAATAGGTAAACTGTCACAGAGTGTTTGTGACGAACCTAATCTGTCTGAGTATGTTGGGAATAATGGCTTTACGAGAGATATGAAACAGCGATCGCAATTGCGATTTCGCTGCCATCACACGCTATCTGGGTGTATATTCAAAAGAAATCTACTCTGTCTCAACCCGTTGGGTAATGAGCAATATAGCTTTCGATTTGCTAACCTCTGCTTGCTAACCTCATGCAATATATTAAACGCCTCTCCTCCCTACAACTTGCTCTGTTTGGTGGAGCGATCGCCACTACATCATTTCTGGCGCTATCTCCCTGGTGTGGTTCTGTCCGTGCTGCACTGATGCAAAATAGCCCTAAAGCTTTAGTTGACGAAGTTTGGCAACTCGTTGCTAGAGAATATGTGGACGGCACGTTCAACAAGACAGACTGGCAAGCAACGAGACAAGATTTATTAAGTAGAGAATATACTAACCGCGAACAAGCTTACGCCGCTGTCCGAGTCGCGCTGGCTAAGCTGAACGACCCATATACTCGCTTTCTCGACCCCAAGCAGTATGAGGCTTTGACTAGCCAAACTTCAGGAGAAGTTACTGGAGTGGGGATTCGGATGGAATTAAATAAACAAAATAAGCGTTTAACTGTAGTTGAGACTATTCAAAATTCCCCTGCCGTCAAAGCGGGAGTTAAAGCTGGGGACAAAATAGTTGCAATTGATGGTAAACCAACTCAACAAATGGACGTGCAAGCTGCCTCAAGCCTAATTCGGGGCAAAGCAGGTACGCCTGTCACATTGAAAATCGAGCGGCAAGGCAAAAGTGCCTTCGACCTCAAGCTAACGCGGGCAAAAATCGAACTGCCTACAGTTACATACACGCTAAAGCGGGAGGGTAATAAGCGAGTTGGTTATATTAGCTTGCGAGAATTCAGTGCCCATGCTTCAGAGCAGATGCAAAAAGCAATTCAAGACCTCAATCGCCAGAATGTGAATGCCTTCGTTCTGGATTTACGCGATAATCCAGGTGGCTTGCTGCAAGCAGGGGTAGAAATCTCACGGATGTGGCTGAATAAAGGCTCGATCGTGAAAACAGTAGACCGACAGGGAGCTAGTCAAGAAATACCAGCCAATCAAACCGCACTGACTCAGCGCCCTCTGGTTGTTTTGGTCAATGGTAATTCTGCCAGTGCCAGCGAAATTTTAGCGGGAGCATTGCAAGATCATCAACGCGCTGTCGTAGTTGGTAGCCAAACCTTTGGTAAGGCTTTAGTCCAATCAGTCCATTCTCTGTCCGATGGTTCGGGACTAGCAGTAACAGTTGCCCATTACTACACGCCTAAAGGTACGGATATTAGTCATAAAGGCATTACACCAGATATTAAAATCGACTTGAATGACGCTCAGAAACGCCAGCTAGCCGCAAATCCTTCTTCAATTGGCACGAGACAAGACCCGCAGTACGCACGGGCAATTTCTGTAATTACCAACAACAGTTTTGCCCAATTTAAAAAACCACTTAAAAAACCGCAAATCTCAAAACGAGTCGTAGAGCGGAACCAGTTATAAGTCATTTTCTATTCGCGTGAA
The DNA here is from genome assembly GCF_032860985.1 of Chroococcidiopsis sp. SAG 2025. Classification (GTDB taxonomy): domain Bacteria; phylum Cyanobacteriota; class Cyanobacteriia; order Cyanobacteriales; family Chroococcidiopsidaceae; genus Chroococcidiopsis. The sequence continues at coordinate 1,119,955 of NZ_JAOCNC010000001.1, read as the reverse complement.
AGAATGTAGGGGCGTACAGATGTATGCCCCTATCGTATTTCAGTTCTATCGGTTGAATCAGAATTGTCACAAATAACAAATGACCAATGACAAAAAGCCCTTTAGTCGTTGATACTTTGCAGCAAGAGACAATCTTTCCCATACTGCCAGTCGCGCCCATTCTTTCTAGCACAAATCGTAATTGGGATGGCATTCACGTCGGCGTATTCAAGCAGCAAAAAAGTTACTAGCGAAGCAAGACTTGTCTATTGCTGATATTGCTTTACAAGTTGGCTTTCACGATCAAAGTCGTTTTACGAGTATTTTTCGCAAGCATACAGGCTTTACCCCCAAAAAGTATCGCGATCGCATTTGAGCAAGATTTGACTATTTTTGAGAAGATTTGACAAGACGACTGTTGTTTTTGCCTTGTAGAGTAAGCTGTATTAAAATTGTCACGCAAAGCCGCGAAGACACAAAGAAAGCTTTGCGACTTTGCGACTTTGCGCGATCGAAAAAAGATGAAGAATTAGGACAAATAGCAAGATGAATAATCAGAAAAACCGGAATTTACTACTAGCTCTACTAATTATTAATGCAATTTCTACTATGCTTCACTATACGGATAATTTTATATTTTATGACAAGTATCCCCAACCTAGTTGGATTACTTCTGACAGTATTTATCTTGCTTGGCTCGGACTAACAATGTTTGGCGTTGTTGGCTATATGCTGTACGTTAAAGGCATTTTTTGGGCTGCGTATGTATGTTTAGGAATTTATTCAATTACTGGAATTTCTAGCCCAGGACATTACCTTTATTCAGCTCAACATGTATTTTCTGGAAAAATGCATTTATTAATTTGGACGGATGCGATCGCAGGTATCTCTCTACTAATTTTTATCCTGCGATCGGCTTTAGTTTTGAAAGAATGGCGCAAGGAACCAAAGGTAAGCATTTAAAGCAGAGTGTTGGAATTCCGAATTCAATACGCTTCTCCACCTACAATCACATTCCGAATTCTCAAACTGGGACCGCCGCAACCAACAGGTAAACCATTTTGCCCGCCTTTACCACAGCCGCCAGATTCATCCCAGTAGAAATCATCTCCGATCGCCTCGATATCTGCCAGGGTCTGAAAGACATTTCCCGACAGTGTAACATCGCGCACGGGTTCGGCAAGTTTACCATTGCGGATTAGCCAAGCTTCTCCCGCGCTGAAGGTAAACATTTCACCATTAGTCATCCCTCCCAACCAGTTGCGGGCGTAGACTCCTTCTTTAATATCGGTAAATAAATCTGCCACTGGTGTCGTCCCCCGCTCGATCCAAGTGTTTGTCATGCGGACGATGGGAGCGTAGTGATAGCTGAGACAACGAGCGTTTCCTGTGGGTGTTTCTCCCAACTTGCCAGCAGTTTCGCGTGAATGGAGCCTACCAACCAAAACGCCATCTTGAATTAATTGCGTCGTTGTGGCTGGAGTCCCTTCATCGTCGTAGAAGTAACTACCACGATGTCCTTGGGGTGCTGCACCATCAAAAATTTGTAGCTCCTTGGGTCCAAAGCGCCGTCCCATGCTCATAACTTCTAGCAGATCGGGGTTTTCATACGCCATATCTGCTTCAGAAAGATGCCCGAAGGCTTCGTGAACGAATAAACCAGAGAGGATCGGATCGATCGCAACAGTATAGGTGTTGCCTTTAACTGAAGGTAGAGAAAGAGCCGCTATAGCCCTTTGAGCTGCACTTTGGACTTGGGCATCCAAACTTACTAAATCTTCATAAGCCTTGCGAGAACCAGTGGTTTCTCTACCTGTCTGGACTGTATCGCCATCGCGTGCAGTTGCAGCAAAGCGCATCTCCATATCCACCCAAGATTGATCGATTAACGTTCCTTCCGAACTGGCAATAATGACTCGCTGGCAAATGTCGCCGTACCGGACTGACGTAGTGGTAATTCGATCGCTCGCGCTTTTGAGAATTTCGCCATAGCGATCGCACAATTCCTTTTTTTGTGCTAGCGGAACGTGACGCGGATCGGTTCCTGTCAAGGGGACAAAGCAGGTAGCTTGCACTGGTTCTATATCTGCTAGCAGGGTTTCATCATTACCTACAATTCGTGCTGCCGCGATCGCTTCTTCGATGCGAGAGTTGAACTCGGATAACTGATTAAAACTACTCAATCCCCAACCGCCTTTGTAGCACGCGCGAACTTGTCCGCCGATAGAAATTCCTTCGCTCAATGTTTCTATCTTATTGCCCCGCAGCATAATATCTGTTCCCTGGGACTCTTCGAGGCGAATGAGTAAATAATCAACTTTATGAGAGTACTTAGCGATCGCATCAGCGAGCAAGTTTTTGGTATCGGCAAGCGCAGTAGGCATGGGAAAGAAAAGTCAAAAGTCAAAAATTAAAAGTCAAAAATAGCAAAATCGTTCTTACGAGCAGTTCTGATAACTACAGCGCATACAAATTAATGTAGATCGACCTAGTGAAAATCAATCTTGGCTTCAAGTCGTCACTATTCGATTGTAGGTGTTTCTCTGCCAGGGATGTGAGGAGCGTGTCAAAAGACTATATTCTAAATACCGAGATGTCGCTTGAGCTTGATAGATCCTTGCTTGACTGGTGATTAGCGAGTAGCAAGCGATTTGCAATTAATTCTCCCTTGTCTCCCTTGTCCCCCTTGTCCCCCTTGTCTTCCTAATTTAAGTGTGAGTGAGTCATGTTATTGAAATGGCAAAAGCAGCCTGGAACTCATTTATTCCTCGGTGGTGCGATCACTTTTTTGCTCGTGGGATTAATTCTGGTCTTGCATCGGTACTATAGCTTCTATGCGACTTTCGACCAAGGCATATTCAATCAAGTTTTCTGGAATGGGATTCACGGTAGATTCTTCCAGAGTTCTCTTTCTTCCAGCCTATCCACGAACGTCGTCCATGCCGGAGAAATCCCAGAGGTTTACTACCATCGTCTAGGACAGCATTTTACCCCTGCCTTACTCGTTTGGCTACCGCTATATGCCCTTTTCCCCTCTCCGGCAACTTTGAGCGTGTTACAGGTCTTTCTAGTAACCGCTGCTGGGATTGTTTTATATTTTTTGGCTCGCTTGTATCTCGAACCACTCTTAGCAGCGATGGTTAGCGTGAGTTTTTATGGCGCGATCGCTGTTGTTGGTCCAACTTTAACTAACTTCCACGATATCAGCCAGATACCTTTACTTACGTTTGGTATTTTGCTGGCAATGGAAAAACGCAAGTGGTGGGTGTTTTGGTTGTTGGCAGTGTTGCTTTTAGCTGTGAGGGAAGATAGCGGCATCGGGTTATTTGGGGTAGGGGCTTATATGGTTTTAAGTCGGCGCTTTCCCCGTGCTGGTTTAGCGACATGCATTCTCAGTTTTGGCTACATGCTGGCTTTGACAAATCTGATCATGCCGCTTTTTTCAGAGGATATTTCCAAGCGTTTCATGATGGAGCGATTCGGACAGTATGCAACTGGGGAAGATGCTTCTACCGTTGAGATTATTTGGGGAATTGTCAGTAATCCTTGGCGATTGCTCGTAGAATTAATAACTCCTTTTCCTGGGACATTTTTGTATTTGCTAGGGCAATGGTTGCCTTTGGCTTTCGTTCCCGCGCTTTCTGGCACGGCTTGGGCGATCGCGGGTTTTCCTCTGTTGAAACTGTTTTTAGGTCAAGGTGAATCTGTTCTAGCAATTACGATTCGCTATGCCATGAGTGTCGTCCCAGGATTATTCTACGGCGCGATTTTGTGGTGGTCAGTGCATCCTAAAGTCTTTAAGCCGAAGTTTCAGCGCTTCTGGATTGGATGTATTTGTCTTTCCCTAGTAATTACAATTGCCTATAACCCCAATCGGACGCTTTACTTTTTAATTCCCGACTCGATTCAACCTTGGGTGCATATTTCTCTACCGCGTCAATGGCAACACGTCAGCCAAATGCGATCGCTACTAGCACAAATTCCCCCACAGGCAAGTGTATCGGCAACGACACATATCGTGCCTCACCTTTCCAGCCGTCGCGAGATTCTGCGTCTACCAGGATTGCAGTTGCGTAATGATGCCAGGGAAGTCATTCAGGTAGAATATGCAATTGCCGACCTCTGGCAACTGCAACAGTATCAAGTTGCTTTCACGGGCGATCGCCAGCAGTTACAAGACAATGTAAAACTGATCGATCGGCTCTTTAACACTGGCGAATATGGGATTGTCGGCTTTCAAGATGGAGTCATTTTGCTGCATAAAGGTGTCACTTCACTTCCCGAAGCTACATCTGCTTGGTTGGCTTTTCGACAAAATTTGTCAAACTAGAAAGTTAAATTTTGTGAAGAATTGAGTGATAATACTCATTCAATTTCCAATCCTATACATTTAGATAGATTGATAGATTTAGGTAAGCAGCAAGTAAGTCGCAGGGATTGGGGTCGATGAAAATACTCGTATTAAGCTGGGAATTTCCGCCGCGCATTGTAGGAGGCATTGCTCGTCATGTTGGGGAATTATACCCCGAACTCGTCAAACTAGGGCATGAAGTCCACATGCTAACAGTGGAATTCGGTCATGCACCGATGTACGAGCTTTTCGAGGGAATCCACGTACATCGGGTTCCAGTTACCTGGGGACATGACTTTTTCCATTGGGTGGCGAATATGAATCAAAGCATGGGTAGCCACGGCGCAAAGTTGCTCTTGGAAGAAGGACCGTTCGATCTGATTCACGCCCATGACTGGTTGGTAGGAGATGCGGCGATCGCCCTCAAGCATAATTTTAAAATCCCGCTGATTGCTACAATTCACGCTACCGAACACGGTCGTTACAACGGTATCTATACCGAAGAACAGCGCTATATCAATGGCAAAGAGCAATTACTCGCTTATGATGCTTGGCGAATTATCGTCTGTACCGACTATATGCGACGCGAAGTAGAACGGGCGCTAGCGAGTCCTTGGGATAAAATCGACGTAATCTATAACGGTATCCGTCCTGAAAAGAAGCACAGACGGCAAGATTTTGATTATTGGCACTTCCGCCGTCAATATGCTGACGATGATGAGAAGATCGTTTACTATGTCGGTCGTATGACTTACGAAAAAGGCGTGTCCGTGATGCTGAACGCAGCTCCCAAAGTGCTGTGGGAAATGGGAGGTCATGCTAAATTCGTACTCGTTGGCGGTGGTAATACCGAAGCTTTGAAGCGTCAAGCCTGGGATCTAGGTATTTGGCACAAGTGCTATTTCACAGGCTTTATGTACGATGACTTTCTCGATAAATTCCAAGCGGTAGCTGATTGTGCCGTGTTTCCCAGCCTTTACGAACCGTTTGGTATTGTTGCCCTAGAAAGCTTCGCTGCCCGCGTACCCGTTGTTGTCTCCGATACGGGCGGATTTCCAGAAGTCGTGCAGCATACTAAGACTGGAGTTGTGACTTGGACGAATAACTCTGACTCCCTCGCATGGGGAATTTTAGAAGTCTTAAAAAATCCCGATTATCGGCAATGGCTCGTTGACAATGCATATGAGGATTTAGATCGCCGCTTTAATTGGAGCAAGTTAGCCCGACAAACGCAAGCAGTTTATCAACAAGTCGTACGAGAGCGATCGCAAATTTCTTGGTAATAATGTTTGTAGGGGCGCATAGCTATGCGCCCCTACATTTACAATTTAGACACAATAAAAACCAGCCGTATACAGGCTGGTCGTCCCCCAAGGAATTCTATATCAACTGGTTGCCGATCGTTAATCGCTGCTTAGCAAGCACCTACTTTAGCAAAAATTACGTACACAGTCTTAGCAATAATAAACAAGTCGTAGAAAGGATGCCACATTTTTTGGTAGCGCAGGTCGAGATTGACAATCTCTTCAAAATCTTTAATGCTAGAGCGTCCGCTGACTTGCCACTCTCCTGTTAACCCCGGCTTCACGTTTAATCTTTGCCAGTGGCGATCGTTGTACTGAGCAACTTCATCAGCAGTTGGTGGACGAGTACCTACTAAACTCATGTCTCCAACTAATACGTTCCAAAATTGGGGCAGTTCGTCTAGGCTAGTGCTTCTCAAGAAACGACCCACTCTTGTAATTCTTGGATCTTGGGTGTTTTTGAAAATTAGCCCCGATGCTTCGTTTTTCACTTGAGACTTCAGCGCATCTGCGTTGGGAACCATCGAACGGAATTTCCACATCCGAAATGTTCGTCCTTGCAGTCCGTAACGCTCTTGACCGTAGAAAATTGGTCCTGGGCTGTCTAACTTGATGGCGATCGCTAAGGGTATGAAGATAACTGCCAAGATCGACAGTCCGACTAAACTGCCAACGATGTCCAAACATCTCTTGAAAGCCGATCTGGCTGATGGATGAACTGCATCTAGTGTCTGGGGAGACTTAAGTTCGACAGTTTTGATGGCGGTGGGGAACGGTGCTTGGTACATTGTCACGACTAAAACCTGGATCGGATAGATCGTAGTATTACTGAAGTAGATTTACCGAAGTAGATTTACTGAACTTGTATCCCGAATATAATCTCTCTCTTGGCTAGAATGACAGTACTTTAACTTACATTTTGTCGAATCTTTATCAAGAACCTGCTTACGCTCGCACTTTGTAAAGATAATGTAAAGTTGGCTTTCTCAAAGATTTTACTCAAGCAATAGAGCTGTTCAGCAGTTAATTTCTCTTCAACTTGCTGACTTTAGCTTCATCTAAACTTTATGATTTCCTCACATTTGCATAGATGAATATACCTAACTGGGTCACTCTCTCTCGACTTCTAGCCCTGCCATTGCTGCTATATCTTTTGCCAGTACCGACAGCAACCGCACGTTGGTTTTGCTTAATAGTGTTTTTGGTTGCGGCTTTGACGGATTGGCTGGACGGTTATTTAGCCCGGAAACTGAATGCTATCACTGAACTTGGCAAATTTCTCGATCCTTTGGTAGACAAATTGCTGGTACTGGCTCCACTGTTATCGCTGATTCAGCTAGGACAACTTCCTGCTTGGGGAGTATTTTTGATTTTGGCGCGAGAATTAGGTATAGCAGGCTGGCGCGTTTCTCCCAGCTTGACAGGCACAAATGCGATCGCGGGGGCAAATCTTTGGGGCAAGCTCAAAACAGTCAGCCAAATTGCCGCGATCGCCTTATTGATCGCTCCCTTACCCCCAACTTGGCACGTCCCCGCACTGGGAGTTTTTTGGCTTTCTGTCGCTTTGACTTTGATTTCGGGGTTGATTTACTTTTTAGGAGCGAGGAGCGAGGAGCGAGGGGAATACAAGAGAGCTGAGGGGGACAGGGGAGACAAGGGGACAAGAGGGACGAGGGGGACGAGGGGACGAGGAAGAATTGCAATTCAAAATATAAAATTCCCTCACTCCTCACTCCTCGCTCCTCACTCCTCACTTCAAAATCTCTTCGTCTACAGAAAAATCTACCTCGGCTTTGTCTCGTCCAGTAGCCAAGTAGTCATTTTGGAAAGAGTCTTTTAACCCAGAAATTAAATCGTATTTCGGCTGCCAGTTGAGTTCTGTAATGGCTTTATCAACGCTGGCGAAAAAATGCTGTACTCGCAGGGGAAAGGCTTTACGCTTGCCAAAATCGAAATTTTTTGGTTCGTAGTGTACGATCGCTAGCTCCTCCGGCGATTTTCCGGCAGCTACAGCGCAAGCGCGAGCTAAACCATCAAAAGTAACGTAGCGATCGCCAGAGACGTTATAAACCTGCCCTATGGCTCTCTCGTTGCCTAATACTCGAGCCATAGCTTGAGCTAGATCTTCAACATGACCCATTTGAGTTATATGTAGCCCGTTAGCGGGAATCGGAATAGGTCGATCGCGGACGATGCGATCGAAAAACCAGCTTTCCAAATCGTTGTAGTTACTAGCTCCGTAGATATACGTAGGGCGAATTGCTGTAAAGGGCAAGCCTACCTGAGCTAAGAAAGCCTCTGTTTCGTATTTTCCTCGGTGGCGGCTCTTAGGATCGACTGGATCGCCTTCTATGTGAGGCATTTGGTCGGATCGGAGATACACGCCAGCCGAACTCATATAGACAAAGTGCTGCACCCGGTCGTGAAAGATCTCAGCTAGCGGTTGAGTATCGCTCAGTTCCCTGCCGTTATTGTCGTAAATGGCATCAAAATGTTCTTTAGATAGCTTTGCCTTTAATTGTTCTGGAGAAGTGCGATCGCCTTGAATCTGAGTTACCCCCTCAACTGGAATAGGGCGATTACCGCGATTAAACAACACCACTTCATGACCCTGCGCCACTAGGATTTTGGTGAGGTAAACACCAATAAAGCGCGTACCACCCATAATCAAAATTCGCATAATTACCCAACCCCAATTCGTCTACTCTCAGTTTAGGGGCGAGTGGTGCGATCGTTGGTCATTGGTCATTGGTCATTGGTCGATTAGTCGATTGGTCATTGGTCGATTAGTCGATTGGTCATTTGTGAGCGATTTGGAGGTAAGTTCTTCTCTACTCCCGACTCCCGACTCCCGACTCCCTGCTCCCTGATTTAAGCTATAAATTCTCATAGAGCCAAAATTCAGCTAAGTGTAACCTTGAAATATGCCCTTGTCCATGAGTGGTTAACGCCTCAAGCTACTGGCGGTTCGGAATTAGTAGTGCGAGAAATTCTCAGGTGCATCAATGCCGATCTCTACGCACTGATTGACTTTGAATCTACTAATTCCCAAAGTTATTTGTTCGGACGCAAAATTGGTACGACATTTTTGCAACACTTACCGTTCTCGCGCAATGGCGTACAGAAATATCTCCCTTTGTTGCCGTTGGCGATCGAACAATTAGATTTGCGTGCCTATGATGCGATCGTTTCTTCGTCTCATACCGTTGCCAAAGCCGTACTTGCCAGTCCCCAGCAGCTTCATGTTTGCTATTGTCACAGTCCGATGCGCTTTGCTTGGGATATGACGTTCGATTACCTCCGCTCTAGCCGCATGGGTCGCGGTCTACCTGGAATTGCCACTAGGTATTTACTCCATTGCCTGCGCCAGTGGGATGCGATCGCCGCTAACCGTGTCGATTATTTCATCGCCAACTCTCACCATACGGCACGCCGTATTTGGCGCTGTTATCGTCGTCCTGCTACAGTAATTTATCCGCCTGTAGATATCGATCGCTTCCCCGTGGTGAAAGATAAACAAGATTTTTACCTCACGGTTTCGCGATTGGTCAGTTACAAGCAAGTCTCAACCATCGTCCGCGCCTTTAATCAACTCAAAAAACCTTTGGTCGTGATCGGTACGGGTCCAGAACTTCCAGAGATTCGCAAACTGGCACAGTCGCACGTTCAAATTTTAGGAGCGCAGCCTAATGATGTAGTAGAGAAATATATGGCTCAAGCAAAAGCGTTTGTTTATGCAGCTCTAGAGGATTTTGGCATCGCGATCGTCGAGGCTCAAGCTTGCGGCACGCCAGTCATCGCCTTGGGCGCTGGGGGAGCGTTGGAAACAGTGCGAGACTTGCACCGCTACCCCGATAGCGCGACGGGAATATTTTTTTTAGAGCAAACAGTAGACGCATTGGTGGCAGCTGTGGAAAAATTTGAAGCCAACTGGGTAGCGTTCGATTCCGATCGGATTCGCACCCAGGCAACTCAATTTACCCCTAAAATCTTTGAAGAGCAGTTTTTAGCTTTTCTAGAACGCTCGTGTCAGGAGTTCTTCGTCCCTAATTCTTAGGAGTTGATTTTTAGCTGGTTTTACAGCCTCTAAAATTAAATATGCCTCAGAATGGTGCTTCTGGCTTTAAGATCGGGACTATGTGTGGTGTGGATGGTTTAGGAGTATGATGACAGCCCAAAGCTCACTCCTCTTTGGCAAGCGGTTACAGGCTTTTGTCAAACGCGGGCAAGAGCCGTTTAGAACCAGAGCTAAACCGAAGGGTTTATTGCTCGCTCGACTCAATAAAGAGTTTGCCAAAAGATTGTTCGATGTTTTATTTTCGCTTTCCGTTCTAATTTTATTTGCGCCAGTTTATCTGGTGTTAGGCTTCTCCATCGCCTTAAGTTCCCCTGGACCGATCTTTTACGTTCAGGAACGAGTAGGCAGGAATCACAAGCCTTTTTATTGTATTAAATTCCGTACTATGGTAGCCAATGCTGATGAGATTTTGTCAGAATTGATTGCCTCGTCGCCAGGATTGCGGCAGGAATTTGAGGATAATTTCAAGTTAAAACAAGACCCGCGCATTACCAAAGTCGGTCATTTTTTGCGCTTAACTAGCCTAGATGAATTTCCCCAATTTTGGAACGTGCTCATGGGTGATATGAGTATCGTCGGTCCCCGACCTTTGGTAGCAGAAGAGCTACCGCGATATGGTCGTCATATTGATAAGGTCTTAACCATCAAGCCAGGAATTACTGGTTTGTGGCAAGTGTCGGGCAGAAATGACATTCCTTACAATCGTAGAGTGCAAATAGACGTTCACTATGCCAGCTCTTACAGCATGTGGCTAGATGTGTGGGTCATTTTAAAGACGGTATTTGTGGTAATTGTACCAAAAAATAACGGTGCTTATTAAGTGTATCCGTTAGCTTGTAGCCGTCAGCATTTGAGATTTGTCATGGTTTGCTGAAATTTATCAGTTTCGCGTTTAGGGGCAACAGATGCCCCTTTTTTATCTGAAACAATACTTTTCTTTTCGATCCATTGTCCTGCGGTTTCTACGAGCGGTATATTTAGTGCCGTTCCAAACAGTAACGAGAGCGAAAAGCCTGGAGCGATCGTCCTCTCAATCTACGCAATCTTTGCAATTACTCAATAATTACTTAATAATGAAAAGCAAACTTTAAGTTAATTTGTATTTTAGCCAAGCTTGCATTAACGCCAACCAGACGGCAACGGCACGACTAGGTGATCTCTCTGAGGGCAATTTTGCCATTATTTGCTTAAGTTGTAGCAGCGTTCTCGCTCTATTGTTTTAGGGAAAAAGAAAAATATAGTATTAAGTATGACGCAAACAAAGAGAGCTTTAATTACTGGTATTACAGGTCAAGACGGTTCGTACCTGAGCGAGTTTCTGTTGGAACAAGGCTATGAGGTACACGGAATCATTCGCCGTACCTCGACATTTAACACAGACCGGATCGATCATATTTATGAAGACCCGCATAAAGAAGGCGTGCGGATGTTTCTGCACTATGGGGACTTGACCGACGGCACGACACTCCGACGCATTTTAGAAGAAGTCAAACCTATAGAAATCTATAATTTAGGTTCTCAATCCCACGTTCGCGTTAGCTTTGACTCCCCTGAATACACGGTGGATTCCGTAGGCATGGGAACGTTACGGTTATTAGAAGCAATTCGCGATTACCAACACCGGACGGGTATAGAAGTTCGGTTCTACCAAGCTGGTTCTTCAGAAATGTATGGATTAGTACAGGAAATTCCGCAAAAAGAATCAACTCCTTTCTATCCTCGCAGTCCTTACGCCTGTGCTAAAGTTTACGCTCACTGGCAAACAATTAACTATCGCGAATCTTATGGGATGTTTGCCTGTAACGGTATTTTATTTAACCACGAAAGCCCGCGACGGGGTGAAACTTTCGTAACGCGCAAAATTACCCGTGCTGTTGCCCGTATTGTAGCTGGCAAACAGAAGAAAATCTACATGGGTAACTTAGACGCAAAGCGCGACTGGGGCTATGCGAAAGATTACGTACGAGCAATGTGGTTGATGTTACAGCAGCAGCAAGCTGATGATTACGTAATTTCTACAGGTGAAACCCATTCCGTGCGCGAGTTTCTCGAATTAGCTTTTGGTTATGTAAATTTAAATTGGCAAGACTACGTAGAATTTGACGATCGCTACCTCAGACCAGCAGAGGTAGAATTACTAATTGGAGATTCTACCAAGGCACGACAAAAATTGGGATGGACTCCTAGCGTGACATTCGAGCAGCTTGTTGCTTTAATGGTGGACGCAGATTTAAAAGCGATCGGTCTATCTGCCCCGAATGGAAATGGTGCTTCAGTCATCCATGACATCGCAACAATCCGTCAAGATATGGTCAGCTACCTATCCTAGTCCTAAAACCTACCTACGAGGCTGAACTCATGACCGCCTTAGATTTAAACAACAAACGCATTCTCGTAACTGGTGGTGCTGGGTTCTTAGGTCGTCAGGTGATAGATCAACTTTGTCAAGCTGGTGCAGATAAAAACAAGATTACCGTAACGCGATCGCGCGATTGCGATTTGCGAGTCTTAGAAAACTGCCAGCGTGCGGTTGACCAGCAAGATATTATTATTCATCTGGCTGCCCACGTTGGCGGTATTGGGCTGAATCAAGCTAAACCTGCCGAGCTGTTTTACGATAACTTGATGATGGGGGCGCAACTGATCCACTCGGCTTATCAAGCGGGAGTGGAAAAGTTTGTCTGTGTCGGTACGATCTGTGCCTACCCTAAATTTACACCAGTCCCCTTCAAAGAAGATGACCTCTGGAATGGCTACCCAGAGGAAACCAACGCCCCCTATGGCATTGCCAAAAAAGCGCTATTAGTACAATTGCAAGCTTATCGCCAACAGTACGGCTTTAATGGTATCTATCTCTTGCCAGTCAACTTATACGGTCCTGAAGATAACTTCGACCCTAAGAGTTCCCACGTCATCCCAGCTTTGATCCGCAAAGTGCATGAAGCTCAACTGCGGGGAGACAAGCAAATTCCTGTTTGGGGTGATGGTACTCCTACCCGCGAATTTCTCTACTCAGAAGATGCAGCACGGGGAATTGTCATGGGGACTCAGTTTTATAACGATCCAGAACCTGTGAATTTGGGAACAGGCGAGGAAATTTCAATCCGCGATTTGATTCATTTAATTTGCGAATTAATGGAATATGACGGGGAAATTATTTGGCAAACCGATAAGCCCAACGGTCAACCCCGTCGCTGTTTAGATACCGAAAGGGCAAAACAAGCCTATGGTTTTGTGACTCAAGTAGGTTTCAGGCAGGGATTGACCAATACGATTGATTGGTATCGAAAGCACGGAGCATAAGTTAAATTTGTAGCAATGGGTTGACTCATAATTCACAATATTTATCTGAGTAGGAATTATTGAGTAAACCTTCCCGTACCAAAATTAAAAATTAATGATTAAAACAGTGTAAGGTGGGCAATGCTCACCTTTTTTCGTTGACTAATCTTTGACCGATCGCATATACCTGAAGAAGTAAAGACCGTAATTTCGCTGATATTATTCTCTTTCTGGTGTTTGAAATCAGTATTATTACTGTAGAATTAGGAACTCTGCCAGCTTTATTTTCATCATCGAAGAATAGTAAATTATTTACCGATCGTGATAGTAGTTGTTAGCAGTGATTGTACTCGTACAAGCCAGAGTCAAGAAGGAGATATTGGCTTCTACCCGCCGTCTTGTGCCATGAGCCGCATTGCTTTCATTGCTGGTACGTACTTACCAGAAAGCGATAGTGTTTCAGACTACACTGCTCGCCTACATACTTCCCTCCGCGATCGCGGTGTGGAATCTATTGTACTGACAACTTACTACGCGGCAGAAGCGGCTTACGACCCTCATGCGTTAGGAGTCGTGCATGGATGGCAGTGGGTCGATCTAAAGGCTTTGGTCAAAGCAGTATGGGATAGTGGTGCGGATGCCGTACACATTCAGTACCAACCGCAAATCTACGGTCATCAGCCGGCAATCTTGTTACTACCATTATTGTTGCGATTATCTGGGTGGCGATCGCCCATCGTGACGACAATACACGAGTATGGTAATTGGGAGTGGCAAGGTCGAGGATTGCTAGCCCGATTTTCGGGTTGGTTGCAGCAGTTGGGACAGCAGTGTGCGTGGTGGGATCGAGAAGGGGGATTTTTGCTGGCGTTAAGCAATGCCACAATTGCGATCGCCCCAGAAGCAAAAACCTTAATTCAAGCGAGATTACCTAATATAGAGCGTCGTTTGTGGCACGTTCCAGCAGCTACCAACGTACAAGCGAGCGAAACGGACAGTAGTGCAGCACGCCAGGTTTTACGGCAAACTTGCAATTGGCATGAAGATGCACTCGTCATTACCTATTTAGGCTTTCTCCACTCTGGTAAGGACTTAAAGACTCTACTACTAGCTTTTAAACAGGTTGTTACAACTCAGCCTCAAGCACGACTGCTGGTGATGGATAGGAAAGATAGCCCGAAATCAACAGTTCAAGACGATAATACATACCTAACACAACTGCAAACAACGATTGACGAACTCGAATTACGTTCGTTCGTCCATTTCACGGGATATTTGGACGAGGAAATTATGTCTCCCTATCTCGCAGGATCGGATATCGGAGTGTTAGATCGCGATGTGAGTCTCAATAGTAGTTCTTTGATGTCGCTTTTATCCCACAGTTTACCAGCGATCGCAACTCATGTGCCGTCGTTACCAGATACGCATCCATTATTACTTGTCCCACCGCAGGATGTTACTGCCCTAACAACTGCATTAATAGAACTGATCGATCGCCCCGAAAAACGAAAACAACAGGCTAAAGCCAGTCGAGTTTTTAGCCAAACTTTTAATTGGCAAAATATTACTCAACAGCATTTAGAAATTTATCAAGGTTTATTGGATAATTAGTAAATAATAATACTCCACAGTTGTTGGTTGATAGTTATTGGTAATTTCATTACTATCAACCGATAAATAACAATTAGTAACTAACTATTGCACTTCTCCTACTGCTTTATTGACATCAGTAGGAGTTTCGTATTCTTCTTCTGGTAACTGTTCTAAAACAGCGATCGCATTATTATCCGCGCCTTGTTGTTTGGCATAATCCACAATATCTTGCTTAGAAGCAGGATATTCCATACCTTTGAGATGTTTTTGCAGCTGGATCGGATTAACTTTAGCCATTGCTAGCGTACCTCATTCTAATTTGAATTTATGAAAATTTGTGATTCCCCTGAAATGTTAACCATGGCAAATTCGCCTTCCTTCTTCCATTAGGATGAAAACCGTTTGCGTGAGAATAATTTAGTAATTTCGATTGCAGAGAGCGATAGTGTATAACTTTTATAAAAAAAATGTCGCAGATGCTTCATCAATTTTGCTCGAAATACACCTGGCTGAGTTGAGATAGTGACTAACGATACTAGAATTTAGTTTTTGAGTATCAAATCAGACAAATTTAAACTTTTCTATCTCCCTGGAGATGTGTAAAATTTCCGATTTTGTCATAGTCATCAAAATGACCGTGCATCTGGCAAAGAGGAGATTTAGCAGTGAGAATTAAGACAATTATCAGTTTGTTGCGAGAGACATTTACTGAATGGAACGAAGATAAAGCTTCGCGACTAGCCGCAGCATTGGCATATTACACGGTATTTTCCCTCGCCCCGATGTTGATTATTGCGATCGCGATTGCTGGAGCAGTTTTTGGTGAAGAAGCAGCAAGAGGCGAAATTGTCACGCAGATTCAAGGTTTAGTAGGTAGGGACGGGGCAAAATTTATTGAAACGGCAATTGAAGGTGCTAGTAAACCTAAAGCAGGAACCATTGCTTCTCTAATTAGTATTGCTGTCTTACTATTTGGCGCTTCTGGCTTATTCGCTCAGTTACAAGACTCTTTGAACACGATTTGGGAAGTTCAGCCGAAACCAGGACGAGGTTTAATCGGCATCTTGCGCGATCGCTTTTTGTCATTCACGATGGTACTCGGTGTAGGCTTTTTGCTACTCGTTTCCCTGGTTTTAAGTGCAGGTTTATCAGGTTTGGTTAATTTTTTGGGCAGCTTGTTACCAGGAATCGGAGCATTGTTACAGATAGCTAACTTCGTCCTCTCTTTTGCCGTGACGACACTACTATTCGGACTGATTTATAAAGTCTTGCCAGATGTCAAAATTGCCTGGAGCGATGTTTGGAGCGGCGCGATCGTTACTTCGCTACTATTCTCAATTGGTAGGTTTGCTTTGGGACTGTATCTAGGAAACAGTAGTTTTGGTTCTACCTACGGCGCGGCAGGTTCAGTCGTCATTATCTTAGTTTGGGTTTACTATGCTGCCCAAATCCTCTTTTTCGGTGCAGAATTTACTCAAGTTTATGCCAGAAGATATGGTTCTCGCATCGTACCAACAAAAAATGCCGTACCGCTAACGGAAACAAACCGTGACGAGCAAGGAATGAGAACAGATCGCGATCGTCGCCGCCGGAAGACGAGATAGAAGTTATCAGTCATAAGTCGTAAGTTATAGGTTAGCGCTTGGCGATCGCTCCCCATCTTTTACCAAATCAAGTCAAAATATCTATCTAGAGGTAGTTGGTAACGCCTAACTCACAAGTCGCGATTCATGAGCTGGAATCACCTCCAACCAATGACAAATGACGAATGACAAATGACAAAAGTAAAGCGTCGTCTTCCCCGTAAACCAATTATTTCAATTGTGAGGCAGAATGGACGGTTAAACGTTCAGGGAATTAATAAATGGTATTACTACTGGCGCGATCCATACCATTTGTTGATTACTATGCCTTGGTCTTAGTTCTTAGGTATCGTAGCTTCTGGATACATATTACTCAATTCTTTGTTTGCTCTTGCATATTTATTACAACCGGGTAGCATAGCTAACGCTCGACCTGGCAATTTCTGGGATGCTTTCTTTTTCAGCATTCAAACAATGGCAACTATTGGCTATGGCGTGATGAATCCGCAGACTGACTACGCTAACGTTCTAGTGGCGATCGAATCTTGGGTGGGTTTATTGGGCGTAGCTATGGGAACGGGAATCGCTTTTGCTCGTTTCTCTCGTCCTACGGCGCGAGTGGTTTTCAGTCAAGTAGCTGTTGTCACGGCTTATGATGGGATTCCAACTTTGATGTTTCGCGTGGCGAATAAGCGTCGCAACCAAATTATTGAAGCGCAGATTAGAGTTGTACTGGTACGAGACGAAGTGAATGCTGAGGGGCAGTTTATGCGCCGATTGTACGACCTGCCTTTGGTGCGTGCTAATAATCCAATTTTTATTCTCTCTTGGACGGTAATGCATCCGATTGACGAGTACAGCCCATTTTACGGCGCTACTTTAGAAGATCTAGAAGCAGCAGAGACAATGTTGGTGGTGACGCTGACTGGCATTGATGAGACTGTATCTCAGATGATTCATGCTCGTCATACATACATTGCTTCAGAGATGTTGTGGCATCATCGATTTGCTGATATTTTATTCCAGAAGTCTGACGGGCAACGCTATATCGATTACAACCACTTTCATGAGGTAATGCCCGTTTCTAGCCAGAGGGAAGAAACAAATGGAGTCGTATCCCGATCGCCATAATTGTGATGGTAAACGCAGTTACGCCATGTTAGGAACGGGGGCATTGGGTGGTTATTATGGTGGTTGTTTGCAAAAGGCTGGTTTAGATGTCCATTTTTTGCTTCGCAGTGATTATACCCATGTTTCTCAATCTGGTTTAGTTATAGAGTCAACTGACGGTGACTTTACCCTATCTCAGGTCAATGCTTACCAAGACGTGAAGGATATGCCGCGTTGCGATGTGGTGGCGATCGCGCTGAAAACAATTCAAAATCATCTATTATCCGATCTATTACTTCCAGTTCTGAAAGAAGATGGCGTAGTTTTGGTATTGCAGAATGGTTTGGGAATAGAAGACACGGTAGCTGAAATTGTCGGTTCTCATCGAGTTATCGGCGGTATGTGTTTTGTCTGCGCAAATAAAGTTGCCCCAGGACATATTCGCCATTTAGATTACAAGGCGATCTCGCTGGGAGAATATACTGCTGACTATTTTCCGGCAGGAATTACGACAAGAATGCAGCAAATTGCCACTGATTTTGAATCGGCTGGCATTCCCATTGACTTATCAGAAGATTTGCTGTTAGCGCGTTGGCAAAAATTGGTATGGAATATTCCCTATAACGGGCTATCTGTCATACTCAATGCTCGAACCGATGAGTTGATGGCAAATGCATCCACTCGGGCTTTAGTCGAAGAGTTGATGGCGGAAGTGGTAGCGGGTGCAGCTGAGTTCGATCGCCATATTTCCAGTAGTTTTGTCCAAAACATGCTCGATCGGACTGCCAAAATGAAGCCGTATAAAACCAGCATGAAAATTGACTACGATTTGAAGCGTCCTTTGGAAGTTGAAGCGATCGTTGGCAGTCCATTACGTCTAGCTGAGGCTGCTGGAACAAATCTGCCTCAAATTCGCACTTTGTATCGGCAGTTGAAGTTTTTAGATGGAAAAAATTTGAAGTTTAAATTTTGAGTTCTTCTCTCTAGTCTCTCTTCTTCGGATAAGCAATCCGCTTGTGATGAAACTGTTGCCAAATGTTGACAAAGGTTTCGGCGATGATATCCATGTCTGCCCGCGTTAGTCCAGAATCAACTAATTGATTGTCTTGCCAGCGCGATCGCAGAATTTTTTGTACCATTGCTAGGGCTTCCTCTCGCGTCGGTTCTTTGGCTCCTGATTTTCCGGCTGCTGGTAGAGTGCGTAAAGCTGCTTCACAGGAATCTGCCAGCATCACCAAGGCTGTTTCTCGCGACTGGGGCGCTGGACCCGCGTAACAAAAATCTCTTTCGTCTACTGTAATGCTATGGTCTTGTCGTGCTATCTGCTGCGCTTGGTGGTAAAAATAGGCGATCGCCATCGTGCCTTGATGTTCGGGAATAAAGGCTTGGATTGCCATTGGTAAACGACACTTTCGTGCCATGACTAACCCTTCAGTCACGTGCTTTCTAATAATTGCCGCACTCTCCCAAGGATCGTTAATTTCATCGTGTTTATTCGCTTCACCCATCTGATTCTCAATAAAAGCGAGGGGATCGTGGAGTTTGCCAATATCGTGATATAAGGTTCCCGTCCGCACCAATTCGACGTTGCATCCCAATGCCCTCGCCGCTGCCTCTGCCAGAGTGGAGACAAACAGCGTGTGTTGAAAGGTTCCGGGGGCTTCCGTTGCCAAACGCTTTAATAATGGTCGGTTGGGGTTGGCAAGTTCTGCTAGCCGAATTGGGGTAACTAGATCGAAAAAATGCTCTAAATAGGGGCTAATGCCGATCGCGATCGCGCTCCAGACAATCCCTGCAAGGCTAAATAAGCCAGCTTGAAGGGCAACATCGTACCAATTCCATACTGAATCAGTCCCGATCGCGCTGAGGACGACTTTCCCGAGCAGGTAAGCTAATCCTTGGATTGCACTAACCGCGACTCCGATCAGGGCTAACTCTTCTCGCGATCGCATCCACCCAGCCATCCAACTAGCTAGCATTCCGCCAGCTAAGCCTGTTAACAAAGACTTGCCGCTAATATCCATTCCTATAGGTACGAGCAGCCCCAGCAACCCTACAACCGTACCACCAATGGGGAAGCCGTAGAAGCTACCTAGTAACAGTCCTACAGCAGGTAAGTTAATATACCGTAAATTTAGTCTTAAGAGTAGCGGAGTACTTAAAGCTAACAACAAAATCAAAATACAATCACGCTGCCGCAGTTTCTGCCGCTCGATCCAGGCAACCCAGGCAAAAATACCAACGACTATACTAACAATTCCACTAAATTTTGATAGTCCCGACCAACCGATCCCTCGTCGCGACAGACCGAAATAGTCGAGGGTGATAAATGCAGCATGGTCGATCGTTTCGCCTTTTCTGACTATGACCTCGCCTCGCTCTAAAGTCAGCATTTGGGGGGCAATTTTTGCTACCGCTTCAGCTGCTGCTAACTTTGTTTGTGCTTCGTCTTCTTTGAGATTTGGTTCGAGAACGGTTAACAGCATTTGGGTTGCTAGAGGTTCCAGCTGCGGTGGCACATGCGATCGCACTTGTAAGTTCACCGCTGTTTGCAAAGTGTCGGATGATATGCCTCGATATACTCCTTGGGCGAGAATGCGTTGTGTAGTGGCGCGGATACCAGCAACTGTCTTCGACCAAATGGGATCGGATAAATCTAACCAGGAAGATTCGTAAAGAGTCGGCGGAGTTGTTTTTTGTAATCGTGCTAGTTGTGATAAAGCTTGAGCGTATTGCTGGCGAACTTGAGATATCTTTGCCATTAACATCGAGAACTGTTGAGATGTCGCTGTTTTTAAGCGATAGGCATTCAGTTCCTTTGCTGCTTGAGCCATTGCCTCATTTTCAAATCTTTCGATTTTAACCGGAGCAAAGTTTGTTGTCGCGGCATTTTGCTTGCGTTCTCGACTTTGCGCGTCTCGTAAAAAGGCTAAGATTTGCTGCCACTGAGAATCTGGGCAACTGCGTAGATAAATTTGCGCTGCTGTAGATAAAGTGGTTGTGGTTGTAAATGGAAAATCTCCTGCTAACTGCCGCAGTTGCTCTCCCTGTGTCAAGTGAGCTTGCAACTTTTGCCAAATTTTTTGGTTTACCGTCGAGTCAATGACTAAGATTGGCTCTGCTTTTCTCCATGCAATTTGGCGGTTTTGGGCTGTAGTTTTCGTATCGACAATTTGAGCTGCTCTAGGGGCGCGAATTGTCTCTGGTGCGATCGTGCCTTCATCTAGCCGAGGTTGGTTGGCAAAGCGATTTCCCAGCATTATACTCAGCAATACCACTGCCAGTATCAGGAGCGCAGAGGTGCGTTCTTTGCGCACTTTAGGAGATTTTTTAGCTTTAACTCCCTGTTGAGCTTGGCATATTTGACGAGTTGATTTCTGCTGGTTTGGTCGCAATTGCTGCCACTTCTTGAGTTGCAGGTCGAGCAATTCAAATAGCGTGCGCTTTTTCATTACCCTTATTGCATGCAATCAGCATGGAGCAAAAAGTTCAACGGCATAAAGCCTCATCTGTAATCTTAGATTGAATGACAATAATTACATCCAGTCTATGGATCTTTCCACAATGAGATCTCGCAACTGACGATTAAGCTTATTGCCTGTTCTACAACTCAAGTATTTAGAAACTAAACTTTCCTGAAATCAAATTTTTCAGATCGATTTTGGAAAGACAACGATTATTCTCAGCGCCTCCGCACGATTTTAGGGGCAGCAATTGCGACTATTTGATTGTTGGCAGTAGCTCGATCGCTCTGCTGATATACTCCCGACCACACTGCGACTAGTACATCACACAATCTTAGCACTTCAGCTTGATTTGTCACCCCTATTGCTAGTGCTTGAGTAGCTGGAATGCTTGCTATGCCATTGTAAGCTCCTGAAAGCGCACCCGCGATCGCGCTCGTCACGCCAGAGCGATCGCTTATTGCTGCTCTTTGAACGGTCAGACGAAAGTCTGCTGGAGTACTCAGGTAGCAAAAAAACGCCAAAGCGATTTGACTGCTCAATTCATGGGGTTGTCCTAACTGAGCGATCGCTCTTTCCAATCCTGCTTGTTCGTCCAGTAGCTTCTTGACTTGTGAGAGTTTTGCAGCTGTTGCAGTTGGGGATGCTCCTACAAAGGCAATTGCTTGGGAAATTATCTCGATTGGGTTCGATTTTGCTTGTAAAGCAATGGCGATTGCTTGTCCTATTGCTAAGGTTCCATCTCTGCTTTCTGGCTCATCCCGAGCGATCGCGACTAGCGCCAGTTGCAAATTTTGCCGCAGCTTCAACTCATTCTCATGAAAAAATACTGATATGGGAAGAGTTGTTAAAGGTGAAGCGATTGGATTACCAGTCAACTCTTTTGTCATGGATTTGTGCCACGCTTCGTAATCGAACCTACCGAGCGCGATTAAAGTCTTTATTCCTTGCAATACTGAGTTGAGCAACCCCGATTGGGATGAGTTATCGATTGCCCTTTCAGATAATATCGCCTTAAGTTTAGGGTGGTTTGCGACCTCGCCAACTGCCATTCCCAGCATCGTGCCGCGAAATCGACTATGAATCGAGTAACTCATTAATTAGAGTGCCTGATATGGTGAATCAAGGCGTGTAAACCTAAGCGATAGCTCTGTACGCCAAAACCACTAATTTGCCCGATTGCCACAGCTGAAATATAGGAGTGATGGCGAAAAGATTCTCGTTGATAGATATTACTTAAATGAACTTCTACTGTAGGAATTTTTACCGCAGCGATCGCATCTCGCAGCGCCACGCTTGTATGGGTATAAGCACCCGCATTAATCAAAATTCCCTGGAATTTCGGCTTAGCTGCTTGGATCGCATCCACTAACACGCCTTCATGGTTAGACTGCATCGCCTCTACTTCGGCTTGCAGCCGATCCCCTTCTGCCACTAACATACTATCGATTTCTGCCAACGTCACCGAACCATAAATTCCTGGCTCTCTTGCTCCCAGTAGGTTCAAATTCGGTCCATGAAGCACGATAACTTTGATCGGTGACGAATTAGAAGACACGCCATTCAAGCCTGTTCGATACTTATCTGTGACGACGAGTGCGGCGGTCATCAACTGGAATTGGGATCGGCTCTGGTTCCGGTTCAGCTTCCGGTCCTAGCAAGGCTTCAATTAGCTTGCGCGCCCATTCTTTCAGCTTTTCCAGTACCCGATCTATGTAATCCATCGAACCGATTACTCCTGCAAAACTACCTTGATTTCTTGATGATAATCGATTGGAATCTATCTTTGTGCGCTCTTGATTTTTCCGCTACTTTTTCTTTATATTTGCTTAGCTTTTTGCTGTTGCTAGCACACAAAGTTTAACTTTTTCAAGTCAAAATGTAGCGTAGCTACTTCTTCTCAACCGCTTTCACTGTTTGTTTCCTCTGCTCTACCAACATTTCGTTTGGAAAGCGAGGGTGAGAGTCTAACTTTTTTATTTAATATAAAGATATCACAAATTCCAACAGCAGACACATCTCTCTTTTGAGGGAATAAGTATCAGTAAAAGTGATGCGTGAGAAGAACTGGCGAGAGGCAAGGATGAATCGGGTGTGGGGACAAGTCACAAGTCGCAATTCACTGGTCACTGGTTACTGGTCACTAGTTCTTAACTGACGACGCAAGAGATCGAGAGCGGTGCAGGCGCTGATATGGCGAATCAGAGCGCGATCGCGTCCAGCTCCGAAATGATTTTCAAAACTTTGAACCTTGCCATCAGCTCCCGCCAAACCGATATACACTAAGCCAACAGGTTTAGTTGCCGTACCACCATCGGGTCCGGCAATTCCCGTGATGCTCAAACCCCAAGTCGTACCGAGACGCGATCGCACTCCTGCTGCCATTTGTTCGGCGACGATCGCGCTGACAGCGCCAAATTGACTCAAATCATCAGGATTAACGCCCAAAACAGAAATTTTTACCGCATTGTCGTAGGAAATAACTCCCCCCCAGAAATATCTAGAACTACCTGATATGTCCGTGAGCATCTGCCCTAAACCGCCACCCGTGCAGGATTCCGCCACACTCAGAGTTTCTCCCGCCGCAGTTAACAATTTACCGACTGCCGAGGCTAAAGTTTCTTCGTCAGAACCGAAATAATTTAAGTCTCCAATTTCCTGCAATTGTCGAGCTACTGGAGCAATAATTTGCTTGGCTGTTTCGGGTGAAGTTGCTTTTGCCGAAACACGCAACTTCACCTCTCCCTGGCTGGCATAAGGAGCAACGGTAGGGTTAGGTAAATTGAGAAAGGCTGCTGCTTTTTCTGCTAGAGCTGCTTCGGCAACACCCCAGAATTTCAAAGTTTGGCTATAAATAATTTCTTGACCGTAACCCAGACTCTTAAGGTAAGGCACGGCTGTTTCTTGCCACATTCGCTGCATTTCCGACGGTACGCCAGGAAAGGTGAGAATTGCCACTCCAGATCGCGGTTGCCAGAGAATACCTGGAGCGGTTCCACCTGGATTAGGTAAGATTGCCGCACCTTTAGGTAGTAGAGCTTGCTTACGATTGCTAGGAGACATTTTTCGCCCGCGTGCAGCATATTTGCGGGTAATGTCTTCAATAATTTCTTGGTGTTCTGCGAGTGGTACGCCAAAGAAATCGGCTAAAGTTTCGTGGGTTAGATCGTCGGGCGTAGGACCTAAACCGCCTGTAAAAATGAGAACTTGAGTCGAGTTATCCTGAGTTGATGTTCGTTCTAAAGCGACTTGAATTGCGTGTTTGATTCTTGCAGGATTATCTCCCACTACAGTTTGATAGTAATGGGGAATTCCCAGATTTGCTAATTGCTGAGCTAAAAATTGCGCGTTGGTGTTGAGAATATCGCCCAGCAGTAATTCAGTTCCAACACAAATGATTTCAGCACTCATATAAATGAGGAGTTAGGGGTGAGGAGTGAGGAGCGAGGGCAGTTAGGATAAGGACTGTAGGAGTAGCAGGGAAAAATTAGAAATATTGTATTGTTTGTTTTGCATCTTAAATTATTCCCTCACTCCTCGCTCCTCGCTCCTAATCACTCCGTTAGGCAAGGGCAGGTACGGGAACGTTGAGATGCGGATAGAGGGGGAAGCGATCGCACAATGCCGCGACTCGGCGGCGACAGTCTTGCGCTACGGTATCATCTTGAGAATGTAGCAGGCGATCGGCGATAATATTGGCAATTTCGGTAAATTCTTCCGTGCCCATGCCTCGTGTGGTCATGGCTGGAGAACCCAAACGGATACCACTTGTCACAAAAGGCGATTCTGTATCGAAGGGGACTGTATTCTTATTAGCGGTGATATTTGTTTCACCTAAAAGGCGATCGCCTTCTTTACCTGTCATGCCAATACAGCGCAAGTCAACCAGCATCAAATGATTTTCTGTACCGTTGGATACGAGTTTGAAGCCTCTGTTTTGTAATTGAGCAGCCATAGCTTTAGCATTTTCAATAACTCGAGCTGCATAAGTTTTGAATTGAGGCTGCAATGCTTCGCCAAAGGCAACTGCTTTCGCTGCGATGACGTGTTCCAAAGGTCCGCCTTGGCTACCAGGAAACACGGATTTGTCTAGTTTTTTCCCCAGTTCGGGATCGCGAGTGAGAATCAATCCACCTCTTGGTCCGCGCAAAGTTTTATGTGTGGTTGTCGTGACCACATCGCAGTAGGGAATGGGGTTAGGATGCAAGCCAGTAGCAACTAATCCAGCAATGTGAGCGATATCGGCTAATAAGTAAGCACCAACTTCATCGGCGATCGCTCTAAACTTTTCAAAGTCAATTATGCGTGGATAAGCAGAATAACCGCAAATGAGTAGCTTAGGACGATGTTGCAGCGCCAATTCCCGAATTTGGTCGTAGTCTAATTGTTCTGTCTGGGGATTCACGCCGTAATGGTGGACTTTAAACCACTTCCCAGAGAAATTAACCGGCGAACCGTGGGTTAAATGTCCGCCGTGGGATAGATCCATACCCATAATTGCGTCTCCTGGCTCTAGCAGAGTCATGAAGACGGCGAAATTAGCTTGAGCGCCGGAATGGGGTTGAACGTTGGCATGAGCTGCACCAAACAGCTGCTTGACGCGATCGATCGCTAATTGCTCGACGCGATCGATATATTCACAACCGCCGTAATAACGCTTTCCAGGTAAGCCTTCAGCATATTTATTGGTCAATACCGAACCTTGGGCGGCTAAAACAGCAGCCGAAGTAAAGTTTTCACTAGCAATTAATTCTAAGTGGTCACGCTGGCGCTGAAGTTCGCTGCTAATTAATTCAGCCACAACCGGATCGGAGGAAGCAAGTAAATCTAAGTTAGTCGAAGACACTGTGGTTAACCTTAAGCAATTTACACGACTGTACCTGTCTAGATTAATAGGAGCGATCGCGTTTTCCGAAACCACACCATCAATCAAAATTTGCAGACAGCATAACTCAACATAGATACTTTAACTCAAAGAGATAGGGGCGAGGAGCGAGGAGCGAGGAGTCAGGGAAAAAATTAGGAATGAGTCGGTAGTAAGCGGTCAGGAGGTGGAAAGAAAGTTGAGCAACCTGAGGGAGTCGGAGAGCTGTTAGCTGTGACTTGCGATCGGTAAAAATCTTCATCTTTAGCCTCTGTGGTTCAGCCTTCCTCTCATCTCTTACTCCTCGCTCCTCACCCCTATCTTTCCCTCACTCCTCGCTCCTCTCTCCGCACCCCTCATATTAAGCTCTGTATGCCTTATAACACTCTTTCTGAGTGACTAGCATAAAATTGACTTAAGGGATTATGGGATATTCTGGAGGGATCTGGATGTTAGTGATTTTGATGGAAGATCGAATCCTTGCCCCTCAGCAAGTTTGCCAAAGCTGTTTGCTTGCCGATCGTGCTGGACAGCCACGTTGGAGACAAGGACAATTACGCTGTGGTCAAGCTGTACCTAAACTCTCCCCAGGACAACCAGATCAGTACGAATGCATGATGGGCTTCCGCATTGCCAATGTTGAATGATGGTAGTGCGTTGCAAGCCGCAAGTCGCAAGTCGCAATTAACTAGTCACTGGTCATCGGTCGCTGGTCGCTGACAACTGATAACTATAAAACCTGCGCTATCCTGTGCATATGAAGAGTTAAATTCAATAAAATCTGTTAGGAGAATAAATAATGGCTTGGCGCGGGACTACTACAGTGCAAGAGCGAATTTTTGCTTGTTTGCCATATTTGCTGCCCTTGATGCATGGATTTGCATTTGGCGTTTTCTTACTGCGAGAATTTCCAGTTCTACAATATTTATTTCTACCGCTGATACCTTTATTGCAAATATACAGTAGTATACCTTTTGCTAGTCTAATTGTCTTTTTTGCTTTATATCTATTGGTAGTTAGAAATGAAAGCATCAGCCACTTTATTCGTTTCAACACCATGCAAGCAATTTTAATTGATATTGTGATATTTTTGTGTGGTTTGGTACTGCCAATTTTGGCTCCAATTCCTGGGGCTAGTTTTGCCACGCAGACTATAGCCAGTACAATTTTCCTTGGAATAGTGGCATCTGTAGCGTTTGCTGTGACTCAGTCTCTAAGAGGGAAATACGCAGAAATTCCCGCTCTCTCTGATGCAGTTCATATGCAGGTGAGATAGATATTTTGCCATCGGTCATTAGTCATTGGTCATTGGCGATCTGAGTGCAAGAGACTTATCTATTTTCTGAAAGTCGATTGCACATTTTACTGCTCTGAACAACCTTGTCGCTTTAGTCATGAAAAAATTATAAGTTTTGAATTGTCGATTCAAAATTCTCGTTGGCGTACCTTAAAATTACAGTATTTTCTAAGCGACCAATCCCTTCAATCTCAACGCGGATGCGATCGCCTGCATTCAGCGCTCCTACCCCAGGAGGAGTTCCAGTCAAGACGACATCCCCAGGTAACAGCGTCATGACTTGACTGATGTAGGACACGAGGACAGATGGAGAATAGACCATTTCTTCGATGCTGGCAGATTGTACGGGGTGTGGGTTATCGTTTAAAAATGTCTGTAGCTGGGCAGATGGATTGATTTCTCTGACGATCCAAGGACCGAGGGGGCAAAAGGTATCAAATCCCTTGGCTCGCGTCCACTGACTGTCCTGCCTTTGTAAATCTCGCGCTGTGATATCGTTGGCGATCGTGTAGCCCCAAATTTTTTTCTGTGCTTGTTCTGGCGTACAATCTGACGTGCGATCGCCAATCACTAAAGCTAATTCTCCTTCATAGTCTACCCGTCTCGACTGTTGCGGGTATTTAATTTCCGTCGCCGTGGCAATCACTGCTGAAGGTGGCTTCAGAAACAACAAAGGTTCCTTCGGTACGCTTGAACCCATTTCTGCTGCATGTTCCACGTAGTTTTTACCCACTGCTACGATTTTGGAGGGAGCGCAAGGTGCGAGGATCTGATATTCATCTGGTGTTAAGCTTTCCTGCGTAGGCTGTCCTTGTAGCCAAGGTGGCGCATCTAATAGCAGAACTTCCAAGCTAAGTTGGAGTATGCCGTAGTGGATGCGTCCCTCTAGAGATTGAACTCGAATGTAGCGTTGCGCCATAAAGTGTTATTAGATACCTGATCGTTTACTCTACCGTTTGAGCGTGAATTTTTGTGTTGATAGTTTTACAAAGCATTTTTTCGTTGGTTGTTGGTCGTTGGGAAGTGAGTCGTGAGTCGTGAGTGACTAGTGGCTGGTTGCTAGTAGCTGGACTCAATTCTGGTCACCAGCCAACAGCCACTAGCCACTGATAACTGAATGACTAACTGATGACTACTTAATAGTTTGTGCGATCGCAATGTCAATCGATTTAAGAAATACAAATTCTGCTTGTGCCTCTATTTTGGTAGAAACATGGCGACGGTTGGGACTCACTACTGCTGTCATTTGTCCTGGTTCGCGTTCTACCCCACTGACAATTGCTTTCGTGCAAGCCTCAGAAGTTGAGGCAATTTCCGTGTTAGATGAGCGTTCTGCTGCCTTTTTTGCCTTGGGAATTGCTAAACAAACGAGTAAACCTGTAATTGTCGTCGTCACCTCCGGTACGGCTGGAGTTAACTGCTATCCCGCGATCGTGGAAGCAAGGGAAAGTCGAGTGCCTTTAATAGTTCTAACAGCCGATCGACCTCCTGAACTGAGACACTGCCATTCTGGACAAACGATCGATCAGTTAAAGTTATTTGGCTCCTATCCTAACTGGCAAGCAGAATTAGCTCTACCATCTTTAGAAATCTCGACACTAAGATATTTGCGCCAAACAGCGATTTATGCGTGGGAACGGGCGCTATACCCCGTCTCCGGTGTCGTTCATCTCAATATACCTTTTCGCGATCCCCTCGCACCCATACCCGATGGCAATAATTCTGAATTTATATTTTCCCAACTAGAATTAGAAGACTTTTTTGCTGGGATCGAAACCGGTTCCCGTGCGGACGCACAGCCGATCGCCCCTACTGCTTCTGTAAGGGCGGGTTTATCAAGATTGTTTATGAGTCAAGAGATCTCTGGGTTAAACCCGCCCTTACCTATCTCTTGGCAACAGCTCGAACGCGGTATTATCATCGCTGGTATTGCCCAACCACAGGACCCGCGAGAATATTGTGGGGCGATCGCTCAACTTGCTAAAACAGTGAAATTTCCAGTTCTAGCGGAGGGGTTATCTCCAGCAAGAAACTATGCCGAACTCAATCCCTATCTCATTTCTACCTACGATTTAATTCTCCGGCAACCGCAACTAGCAGATAAACTCAAGCCTGATGTGGCGATCCAAATCGGGGAATTGCCTACAAGTAAAGAATTACGTAGTTGGCTCGATCGCACTCAACCGCAGCGTTGGATTGTCGATCCTAGCGACCAAAATCTAGACCCTCTACATGGCAAAACGACTCATTTGCGCCTTTGTGTGGAACAGTTAGCTCAAATCTATCCTACAAAGCCAAAGCTACCTAGCGACTATCTTCAGCTATGGTGCGACTTAGAGACTAAGGTGAGAGGTGTTGTAGATGGGGCGATCGCCAATCTGAATCAGCCGTTTGAAGGTAAGGTAGCTTGGATACTCTCTCAAATACTCCCCCCTGGTACGCCACTGTTTATTGCCAATAGTATGCCCGTGCGCGATGTAGAATTTTTTTGGATGCCTAGTAATTCTGGCGTGCGACCTTTTGTGAATCGAGGCGCAAATGGCATTGATGGCACTTTATCTACTGCTTTAGGAATTGCTCATCACAATCAAAGCAGTGTCATGCTAACTGGGGACCTAGCTTTATTGCACGATACTAATGGCTTTCTCATTGGCAAAAAACTTAAGGGTCATTTAACAATCGTGCTGATTAATAATAATGGTGGCGGAATTTTTGAAATGCTACCAATTTCTCAGTTCGATCCACCTTTTGAAGAGTTTTTTGCTACGCCACAAGATATTAATTTCGCTTGCCTTTGTCAGACTTATGGTGTAGAACATGAATTAATTGCGACTTGGGAAGATTTGCGACAAAAGCTAAAGTTTCTACCAGCAAGCGGAATTCGAGTTTTAGAGTTGAGAACGAACAGAAAAGCTGATGCTCGATGGCGACAAGAAAATTTAGCAAAATTTGTCAAAGGAATTTGAAGTTAGGCATCGATCGTTTGTCATTTGTTATCGGTAAATTCCCCAAATTTTTGATAGATGAAAAGAACTTCTGCTACCTTAGCGGTCTTAATTACGATCGCAACAGCGCTTCCAACTCAGGCTCAAACAACAAGAGAGCCGAAGTATTTTCGCAGTAGTTTTTATAAAAACAACCCATCAGACTGTAAGATTTTTTATCCCGTTCCAGTTGGTGCAGTCCCTAGCCGCAAAGCAAAAGATAGTACTTGCTTACCACCACCATTAGCAATTATTCCTGGGTATGGGAAAGATTATACGCGCTTAATGAAAACAGGAATTCGAGCTGGAATTAGGGGTGATTACAATACGGCTCTAATTAACTTTCGTCGCGCTCAACAAATTGAGATTTCTAAAGACCATTTGGGCTATACTAATCGCGAGGCGTTGAGGGGAATTAATGGAGCGATGGTAGCCCAAAGATATCAAACAGAACCTCATCCCGTGAAAAGACTCACGCCAAAATTTTTCTGGTACTACTGGACTGGTACGGGCGATCGCGGTAACTGGGGTAGGAACATTATCGAACATCGACGGTAAATCTTGCTATGAGGGAGCATCCTAAAAGCGCAAATTGCTCTTTCTCATCTGCTCCCTATTCCCTGCTATATTGATTTTCTAAAAATCAGCATGAAAAACTTAATAAACTTGAGAAAATCTTACCATCAATATCATTATTACAACTAACCCACTTATCCAAACCAATAGCGAACCCCAGCTCAAAGAATTTTGGTTGAATTGCTGCGATACGCCTTTTACCAGTCTATTTAAATTTGCCATATTATTTGTATACTCCGAAACTATGTATCTTACAATACTGAAACTTTTTGGTATATTTAGATCGAAATAGCAATGAAACTTAGTTAATAGAAATAAAAGTTCAAATATAACTCAGGCTTCAATCCATGATTTTAAGCTGAGGTAGTGTTACTCACTTTGAGAAAGCCTTGCTTTATAAGGGAGGAATAAGAAAGGGTGGGATGTTGCCTTAGCACTATACAAATCACAGGGGTTTTGGTACGATTGTACTAAAACTATAGAGGGTTAGAATCCTAATGAATTTCTCTAAGCTCGATCTGGGTAATCTTGTAGCTGTCGGTCATTCAGCTGGTTATTTAGGACTGTTAATCGACCGAGGAGATGAGTTTGAGTTAGTGGAAGTTCCCGCCCCGATTGAGGCTTATGAAGGTTTGCAACACGTCAATTCATTAGTTAATACTAATGCATTACCTGCTGCATCTGAACCTCTAAAAATGCTACCAGCTCAGTCTACAATGGCAACATCAATTGGTTATGACTGCAACGATCGCATTTTACAAGTTGAGTTTAGCAGTGGCAGCGTATATCAGTATGTGGATGTAGAACCGGAAACTTGGGAAGCTTTACAAGAAACCGATTCTTTAGGAAGATTTTATAACAACAAGATTAAAGGTCAATACGATTGCCAGCGAATTGACTATATTGACTACGATTACAGCGAAGAAGAATGTTGCTAGACTATATTATTTAAATTTTTCGGCGACTTTATGAGTTATTGAAAGGGAATGAAGGAAGATATAAACCGATCGACCTTTAGAAAATATCTCAACAATGGAAGTCTTAATTCGCCAGCTTCAAGAAAGCGAAATACCCGCAGCAGATCGGGTGTTCAGATTAGCTTTTGGCACTTTTATCGGATTGCCCGATCCAATAGAGTTTGGCGGCGATGCGAACTTTATCCAAAGTCGCTGGCACGCAAATCCATCAGCAGCTTTTGCAGCGATCGCAGATGGAATTATAGGATCTAATTTAGTAACTCGGTGGGGCAGTTGTGCATCTTTTGGTCCTCTAAGCGTTCATCCCGAGTGGTGGAACCAAAAGATTGCCCAGCGTCTGGTCGAACCAGTTGTAGAATGCTTCGATACATGGAACATTCAGCAGGCGGGTTTATTTACCTTTCCTAACAGTCCCAAACACCACGCACTGTATCAAAAATTTGGATTTTGGCAGCGGTTTTTAATCGTAATTATGGCTAAAACCGTGCAACAGTCTCAGTCATTGCCGCAAGCCATAAGATATTCTCAAATGGATCGAGAGCAGCGATCGAGTATTTTAAAAGAGAGTTTTGCTCTTACGGATAACATTTATCCAGGATTAGATCTGTCGCCAGAAATTATTACCGTACACACACAAAAACTGGGTGACACAGTTTTCTTTGGGGATGAGAAGGGTTTAGCAGGGTTGGCTGTTTGTCATTGCGGTGCGGGAACTGAGGCGGGTGGCGATACTTGCTATGTTAAATTTGGGGCTGTTCGTTTGGGACAGAATGTAGAGGAAAGATTCGAGCAATTATTAGATCTGTGCGAAACTTTGACCGTACAGATGAGTATGTCGCGCTTAGTCGCTGGGGTGAATACGAGTCATCATGAAGCATATCGCCGGATGATAGCGCGGGATTTTCGGACGGAGATTACTGGAGTCGCAATGCACAGACCAAATCAGTCAGGATATCATCGTCCTGATATATTTGTTTTAGATGATTGGCGGTAATAGTAATTACCAAACGGTCAAAATAGCTTTGTGTTTAAAGTTAGGTTTAATTAATGCTTTTCCATCCATGCAACACGAGTTAATATCCAACCATCTTGCTCTTGACTGCTAGCATTTCCTGCTACAGGATAGCCAAGTTGTTTAAGATATTGAACAATATCAAAAGTTTGTTGCTGACGACTGCGGTTACTGTAACTACTGATAATTAATCTTCCTCCCTGTTTCACAGTATTAAAAAGCTGCTGAATATAATCCGAATGTAACTGAGAAGGAACATATTCTAATAAGGTATGTATAAAATCATATTGAGTTGTCGATCGCCAGTATAAGGCATTAGCGATCGCAAAATTATTAGTAAAATCTGGTAGTCTCTGACGTGCAAGTTCTAATAAGCGGGACGAAATATCGATTCCATATGGAATAATCAACTGTAGTTTTTGTTCGCTTGCCCATTGCATTAAGCTTTCTAGCAATAAACCGTTGGCACAGCCTATATCTAAAAATTTCCCATTCTTGTTAACCGCCGCTAAAATTACCTCTCGTCCGCAGCGCCAGCGTTCGGGCGTGCTTCCCCAACCTGACTGTTGGTAAGGATTGCTAGATGCAAGATACCAATTTTCGGTTTTTTGCTGTTCTTCCTGAAACCAGGAAGCAAGTCCATTAGCTTCAAGCATTGCGTAAGATAATTTGAGGAGGAAATATGCCTTCTACTACTGCAAACTCGTTTTTTAGTAAAGTAAAGTTACGCCAAGTTTCATCATGAGTAAGCTGATTGTCATTACGGGGGTAAGTCGCGGTTTGGGGCTTGCCATGACGGAAGGATTCATTCAAGCCGGACAGACAGTTGTAGGTTGCGCCCGTTCTGAGACGGCTGTAGCGAAACTACGTCAACAGTATAATTCGCCGCACGATTTTGCGGTAGTAGACGTTGCCGATAACCAGCAGGTGAAAACTTGGGCAGAACAAGTACTTTCGCGTCACGGCGTGCCAGATTTACTAATTAATAATGCAGCTATAATTAATTCTCTAGCCCCACTTTGGCAAATTCCCGTTGAAGAATGCGATCGCCTCATCGATGTCAATATCAAGGGGGTGGCAAACGTTATCCGTCACTTTGTCCCCGCCATGAAGGAGAAAAATCGGGGTGTTATCGTCAACTTAAGTTCTGGTTGGGGTCGTTCCACTTCCCCAGAGGTTGCACCATACTGTGCGTCAAAATGGGCAATCGAGGGACTAACTAGGTCTTTGGCGCAGGAATTACCAGCAGGAATGGCAGCAATTCCCCTCAACCCTGGCATTATTCACACCGATATGCTGGAAATTTGTTATGGAGAAGAAGCAGCGGCTTATACTGCGATAAAAGATTGGGTCAAGCAAGCCGTACCGTTTCTACTTAAATTGAGTGCAAAGGATAATGGTATGCCGTTGACGGTTCCTATTTGATTGAAACATGCATTCGTACGGGCGGGTTTGCCAGCAATATTTGGTTGCACTCAGAGATAATTGGTAAACCCGCCCGTACAAAAGTCAAAACATTCAAGAATCGAGATTGAGATGTAACAACAGTTTGATATGAGTAAAATTTTAGATGTAGCTCTTTCGATCGAAGTTGCCGAACGGATTAAGAGTAAGGCAACTAAATGTTTTGATAACGCCTATAAAGCGGCGCTGTTAATGGAGGAATCAGTCTACGTGCAGGGCTTTTTAGTCTTTGCCAACGCGCCGTGTGAAATGGTAGAGTATGGCTGGCTCGAACTAGGCGATCGCATTGTCGATCCGACTTTTCCCCATTTAGATCGTCATGCCGAAACGCTGTACTATTTTCCCGCCCAACGCCTCACCGGATCTCAACTCAAAGCAGCGGTAGAAGAAGCAAAAGAAGACTATCCAGAAGACGATCCCTTGCCTGTCTACGGCGCTGCCCCTTACGAGTATTATGGCGATGTCATGCTAGGTGGTGCTGATTATGCCGCAGCATTCAAAGACGCTGAGGCAAAGTGCCGAGAAATCGACTTTGAGGTTAACGGTTAACCGTCAACTGTTAACCGTTAACCTTTCTTAGCCTCAATAACTATCGTTATCGTTAGCTGTCTGCATTTCTAGTAGGTGGTTGGCGTGATTGAGTCGATTGGCGATCGCCTGTCGCCAGACGAGTTCCACTTCTGGATCTGCCAATACTTCTTGTGCCAGTTGTCTGTAAACAGCACTAGTAGCAGCATTAACCTGTTCTAGCAGTCTGAGGTTGTGATAGATAGTTCTGGGTGAAATTTTTGTCATATGGTAATTGGTAATTGGTTGTTGGTCGCTGCTCCCTGCTCGTGCGCTCCCTGCTCCCTATCAATAAGGTAAATCCGTGCTACCCATGAGATAGAGGTCGCACTCGCGGGCTGCACCGCGACCCTCGTTGAATGCCCAAACGACTAAGCTTTGTCCGCGACGACAATCGCCAGCCGCGAAGACTCCAGGGATGCTGGTAGCATATTTACCATAGTCGGCTTTGATATTGCTGCGGGGGTCGCGATCGAGTCCGAGGGCATCAATTAGGGGTTGTTCGGGTCCGAGGAAACCCATCGCCAGCAAGACGAGTTGGGCGGGTATGACTCTTTCCGTACCTGGGACTTGCTGCGGCACAAACTGCCCTTTGTCGTTTTTCGTCCACTCTATTTGTACCGTGTGGACGGCTTTGACGCAGCCGTTCTCGTCGCCCTCAAATTTGGTCGCAGTGGTGATATATACGCGGGGGTCAGCGCCAAATTTAGCCGCAGCTTCCTCCTGCCCGTAATCCATTTTGTAGATTTTAGGATATTCGGGCCACGGGTTATTTGCGGCACGGGTGAGGGGTGGCTGGGGCATAATTTCCAATTGGACGATGCTGTTGCAACTGTGGCGGATTGACGTACCGACACAATCGGTTCCAGTATCGCCACCGCCAATAATTACCACATCTTTATCGGCAGCAGAGATGAAATTATCGCCTCTGCGGTTATCTAGAATTGCTTGGGTGTTGGCGGTGAGGAAATCCATTGCAAAGTAAATTCCCTTCAATTCTCTTCCTTCGATAGGTAAGTCGCGGGGTTTGGTCGCACCGACACAGAGGACTACAGCATCAAATTCTTTTAGCAGGGTTTCCGCAGAGATGTCTTTACCAATTTCGGTATTGCAAACAAATTTTACGCCTTCCTGTTCCAAAATATCGAGGCGGCGCTGGACGACTTCCCGCTTGTCGAGTTTCATGTTGGGGATACCATACATCAGCAATCCGCCAGGGCGATCGGCGCGTTCAAATACCGTGACCCAATGTCCTGCTGTATTCAGTTGTGCTGCGGCACACAATCCCGCCGGACCCGAACCGACAACAGCAACTTTTTTCCTCGTGCGCTTTTCTGGGGGGTGAGGTTCGATCCAACCTGCCTCCCAACCTTTATCAGCGATCGCATTTTCAATATTTTTGATCGTTACGGGAGGGTTATTAATTCCCAGCACGCAAGCGCCTTCGCACGGTGCGGGACAGACGCGCCCTGTAAATTCAGGAAAATTGTTGGTTTTATGCAGGCGATCGAGGGCTTCGCGCCAGAGTCCGCGATAGATCAGATCGTTCCACTCAGGAATCAAGTTATTAATCGGACAACCGCTTGCCATGCCACTGATGACCGTACCCGTGTGGCAAAACGGTACGCCACAATCCATACAACGTGCGCCTTGGGTGCGAAGTTTCTCCTCTGGCATGTGGATGTGAAACTCGTCCCAGTTGTGGATGCGATCGACTGGCGCAACTTCCGATGCCACTTCGCGGAGATATTCGATAAAGCCTGTTGGTTTGCCCATAGTTTAAAGGTGGTGCGTGGTGCGTGGTGCGTGAAAAAAGGAAGAGAGCAGAGGGAGAAAAGTCACTAGTAACTGGTCACTGGTCACTGAATTAGCTGCCACCAATGCGGGAGACATCGCGGGCGTTTTCTTCAAAGGCGGCGGTGAGGGCATCGTCACCGCTTAAGCCGGAGGCGATCGCCTGTTGTAAGGCTTGCAGTACGCGCTTGTAGTCTCTTGGCATTACCTTGACGAATTTGGCGATCGCATCTTCCCAACTGGCGAGAACTTGCTTTGCTTTCTGGCTGTGGGTATAGTCGGCGTGTTTCTGAATCATTTGCCGCACGATCGCAATTTCTTCCGGATCTTCGAGTCTTTCCAGTCCTACCATTTGCGTGTTGCAACGCGTCGCAAAGTCGCCTTCCTCGTCGAGGATGTAGGCAACACCACCACTCATTCCTGCGGCAAAGTTGCGTCCGGTAGTACCTAAGATAACGACTTTACCACCAGTCATGTATTCGCAACCGTGATCGCCTACGCCTTCCACAACGGTATTGACACCGGAGTTACGCACGCAGAAACGTTCTCCCGCCACACCGGAAATATATGCCTCGCCACTGGTTGCACCGTAGAAGGCAACATTACCGATGATGATGTTTTCTTCTGGGACAAATGTAGACTCTACAGGTGGATAAACAATAATCTTGCCTCCACTGAGTCCTTTGCCCAGGTAATCGTTGGCATCACCTTCGAGTTCTAGAGTTACGCCTTTGGGGACGAATGCACCGAAACTCTGTCCTGCACTACCTTGAAAATGTAGGTGTACGGTGTCTTCGGGCAAACCATCCCAATGACGTTTGCTGATTTCGTTTCCGAGGATCGTGCCGACGACGCGATTGATATTTTTAATCGGTAGAGTGGCTTTGATTGGTTTACCGTGTTCGATCGCCTCTTGACACACATCGAGTAACACGGTCATGTCGAGAGACTGTTCTAACCCGTGGTCTTGGGGAATTTGACAGTAACGCCCGACTTCCGCCCCAACTTGCGGTTGGTAGAGAATCTTTGACAAGTCGATGCCTTTTGCTTTCCAATGGGCGATCGCTTGTTTTGCTTCTAGTACGTCCGTGCGACCGACCATTTCATTTAGCGTGCGGAAACCGAGTTGTGCCATAATTTCCCGCACTTCCTGGGCGATGAACTTCATAAAGTTAACTGCATGTTCTGGATCGCCCGTGAAGTTTTGCCGCAGTTGTGGGTCTTGTGTCGCTACCCCCACCGGACAGGTGTTGAGGTGGCAGACGCGCATCATAATACAGCCGAGGGAAACGAGGGGTGCGGTAGAAAAACCGAATTCCTCAGCACCCAGTAAGGCAGCAACAATAACATCGCGCCCCGTCTTCATCTGTCCGTCTGTTTCGACAACGATGCGCGATCGCAGGTTATTTAACACCAAAGTTTGATGCGTCTCTGCTAACCCCAGTTCCCAAGGTAGCCCCGCGTGTTTAATTGAAGTCTGCGGCGAAGCACCCGTACCACCGTCAAAGCCAGAAATCAATACCACATCAGCGTGCGCTTTGGCAACCCCTGCGGCAATTGTTCCCACGCCAACCTCAGAGACTAACTTGACACTGACCCGCGCTTCACGGTTGGCATTCTTCAAATCGTGAATTAACTCGGCAAGGTCTTCAATCGAATAAATATCGTGGTGTGGTGGGGGCGAAATCAGTCCTACCCCTGGCGTAGAGTAACGCACTTTAGCAATCCAAGGGTAGACTTTGCGTCCTGGTAATTGTCCGCCTTCCCCTGGTTTTGCCCCCTGCGCCATCTTGATTTGCAGTTCTTTCGCTTGGGACAAATACAAGCTCGTTACGCCAA
Source organism: Chroococcidiopsis sp. SAG 2025 (assembly GCF_032860985.1). Classification (GTDB taxonomy): domain Bacteria; phylum Cyanobacteriota; class Cyanobacteriia; order Cyanobacteriales; family Chroococcidiopsidaceae; genus Chroococcidiopsis. The sequence continues at coordinate 1,081,837 of NZ_JAOCNC010000001.1, read as the reverse complement.
AACGACCGGAAGCAACTTGTTTAATGGCGCTATTTTTCGAGTCACCGCGATCGTTCGTCCAGGTATATCTTTCTGGATCTTCGCCACCTTCCCCAGTATTAGATTTACCACCAATCCGGTTCATGGCGATCGCCAGTGTTTCGTGCGCCTCTTTGGAAATTGAGCCATAACTCATCGCCCCTGTCTTGAAGCGTTTCATAATCGCCTCAATCGGCTCGACTTCTTCAATTGGAACTGGCTGACGTGCTTTAAATTGCAATAGTCCGCGCAGCGTAAAAAACTGCTGATTTTGCTCGTTTACCAAGGTGGCGTATTGCTTGTAACTGTCGTAATTTCCTTCACGGACGGCTTTTTGCAGCGTATGGATTGTCTGCGGACTAAATAGATGCGCTTCACCTTCTTTGCGCCATTGATATTCACCTCCAACATCCAGCGTATGTCCGTTGGTGGGACGGTCTGGGAAGGCGTGACCGTGACGTAAAATTGCTTCTTTGGCGATCGCTTCTATATCTATACCTTCAATTCGCGATGCCGTCCAAGTAAAATACTTGTCAATGACCGACTGATTTAAGCCGATGCCTTCAAAAATTTGCGCTCCACGATAGCTTTGCAGGGTTGAAATCCCAATTTTGGAGGCAACTTTAATCACACCCTTAGTTGCGGCTTTGACGTAGTTCTTACACGCAGTTTTGAAGTCAACATCGAGTAGCGAACCCTGCTGAATTAAACTTTCAATCGTCTCAAACGCCAGATAAGGATTAATTGCCCCACAGCCGTAACCGAGAAGAACGGCGTAATGGTGTACCTCACGCGGTTCTCCCGATTCTAAGACAATTCCTACCCGCGTGCGGGTTCCCGTGCGAATTAAGTGGTGATGCAAACCGGAAACTGCGAGTAATGCTGGGAGCGGGGCATTATCGCGATCCACACCGCGATCGCTCAGGATAATAATATTGACACCAGATGCGATTGCCTTGTCTGCTTGGCTGGAAATTTCATCCAGTGCTATTTCTAATCCCTTCACCCCATCTTTTGGGTTAAACAGGATGGGAATCGTCACGGAGCTGAAATTATCTTCATTGATATATTTCAGTTTTGCCAACTCTTCATTGCTGAGAATTGGCGTTTTCAATTCAATTAATCGACAGCTTTCTGGTTCTGGTTTGAGTAAATTTCGTTCCGAACCAATTGTCGTTTCTGCCGAGGTGATAATCTCTTCCCGAATCGAATCAATCGGCGGGTTTGTCACCTGAGCAAACAGCTGTTGGAAGTAATCGTAAAGCAATTTGGGACGGTCAGACAAAACAGCCAATGGCGTATCTGCACCCATAGCACCTACTGCCTCAACTCCATCCTTTGCCATTGGAGTCAACAACAGCCGCAACTCCTCAAACGTGTATCCAAATGCCATTTGGCGCTGGATGAGGGGTGAGGAATGAGGAGTGAGGAGTGAGGGGTAAGAGGCATTTTCTCCCTTGTCCCCTTCTTCCCGACTCCCGACTCCTGTACGGGCGGGTTTTGAGTGAAGGTCGTTCGCCTCATCTGTTAATCTTTCGCTAAACCCGCCCCTACGACTTCCGACTTCCGACAACGCCACCATATGCTTATCCAACCATTCCCGATACGGATGTGCGGTGACGATTTGGTGTTTGATTTCTTCGTCGGCAATAATCCGTCCTTGTGCCATATCTACCAGAAACATCCGTCCTGGTTCCAAGCGCCCTTTTGACGCTACACGTTCTGGTTCGATTGGCAATACACCCGCTTCGGATGCCATAATTACCAAGTCGTCTTTGGTGACGTAATATCGTGACGGACGCAAGCCATTTCTATCAAGTACTGCGCCGATTGTCGTCCCATCGGTAAAGGCGATTGAGGCGGGACCGTCCCACGGTTCCATTAAGCAGGAATGATATTTATAAAATGCTTTTTTCTCCTCGCTCATCGACTCGTGCGCCGTCCACGGTTCGGGGATCATCATCATCACCGCATGAGGGAGCGATCGCCCTGCCAGTGTCAGCAACTCTAGCACGTTGTCAAAGATCATCGAGTCGCTGCCGTCCATATTGATGACTGGCTTTAGCTTTTCTAAATCCTCGCCAAATAATTCTGACTCAAACAAAGATTGCCGCGCGTGCATCCAGTTGATATTACCGCGCAGGGTATTAATTTCACCATTATGAGCGATGTAGCGATAAGGATGCGATCGCTCCCAACTGGGGAATGTATTCGTACTAAAACGAGAGTGTACCAGTGCTAAGGCGCTTTCTAAATCCGGATCTTGCAACTCAGGATAATATTGCCCTACTTGCACGGGCATTAACATTCCTTTATAAACAATCGTCCGACAAGAAAGGCTAGATGGATACCAGTACGGATCTATCTGCGTGGTGCGGATCTCGTTTTGAGAACGCCTGCGGATAACGTATAGTTTGCGATCGAAATCTGTTTCAGTGGTTAAATTGTCAGCACGTTGGATGAAAACTTGCTGTACGAACGGTTCGCTAGCTTTAGCGGTGTTACCTAATGAGGAGTTATCTGTCGGTACGTCACGCCAACCGAGGACTTTTTGACCTTCCTCTGCCACAATTTTCTCAAATATCTGCCGACTCTGCTCCCTGACTGCGGTATCTGGCGCGCAATAGATGATACCAACGCCATAATGTCCTGCTTCTGGCAGGTTAATATTTTTTGCCGTTGCAACTTTTTTGAGAAATTTATGCGGAACTTGCAAGAGAATTCCAGCGCCATCGCCTGTATTAATCTCGCTACCACACGCGCCACGGTGATTGAGATTTAACAGAATTGTGAGTGCTTGTTCTACAATTTCGTGCGATTGTTTGCCCTTCATATGAACGATGAATCCTACACCGCACGCATCATGCTCGAACTGTGGATCGTAGAGTCCCTGTTTTGGTGGTAGTTGATTGCTATTCATAATTGACGATTTATCCGTGGCAATGAAAGGTCGTGATGAAATTGGCAGTCGGCAGTTGGAAGTTATTGACAGGAATATGGGGTGTAGGAAGTTTACACCTGATAGTGAAGGCGCATTCTAATTTGCATTCTCTAACGAGTAGAGATGTAAATGTTCAGCTCTTAAGGAAATTATTAGTTATCTGTTGTAGTAGGGGCGCATAGCTATGCGCCCCTACTAATTTCTGAAACACTTGTTAACGAAAAATCTCAATTCTTTAAATTTCAATTCTTTAAATTTCACGATTGCAAAACCACTTGAAATTAAATCAATTTTGGTTTTGATTTCCCTCTGAAGACAGCCTTCGCGATCGCGCGATCGCTAATTTACTAATTTAATTTTTGACTTCACAGGCAAAATCGACTCCTACAAGAAACTTATTGTATCGATTCTGACGAAAAACGCGATCGTCTCTGATATTAATTTTCGTAACTATCTCAAGGTGAAAAAACTACCCTACTCTTTATGACATGACTCAATTGCATGTCAATGTATACTGACATCTGAAAACATTTGCACGCTGCGATCGACCAATAGCTGTTTAAAGGCAGCTGTAGAGCAGATGATAGATTTTGAACTTGGTAGCGATATTGGAACAACAATGGAGTTCGAGCTATACATTTATAGTTATGGGTAGCTGTCTTGCTGGCAGAATAGGAAAAATAGTTGAATTGTGCTGTCAGCATGATTGACTTGAGACGATGAACGACGACTTGCAATTGCTGTACGTCGCGTTCGGTAAATTGTCGTTGTTGAAGCGAACCAACGTGTAGAACCCCAACCATACCTTCTTGCATTGGTAAGGGAACGCCAACGAGCGATCGCAATCCTTTCTGCCGTAAAATCGGACTGACAATCTCCTCTTCCAATAGAGTGTCAGTCACTATCGATTTCCTACTTGCAGCAATTCTACCTGCAATACCCCGACCTATAGGAATACGAATTTTTTGTGTAATTTCTTCTTCAAGTCCGACGGTAGCATATACGAGCAAATTTTCCCGATTTTCATCTGGTAGTAGGAGTGTAGCAGTGTCCACAGACATATACTCTCGCAGCCATGCCAATAGCTTTGTGAAGGCGGTTGCCATCTGTTGTCTGTTACCTACGTATTTTTCGCCCACAGCCACATTCCATCCCTTATAAGGTATGGGAAAGTTATCGTAGTCTGCCCACAAAACCATAGAACTACCCTAAATTGAAACTGAACTATAAATCTTAACTTGACAAAAACAACATTTTTTACTTGGGTTATTATACTCAGATTCAAGCATATGTTCCTATGCCAAAAGTAGTACATTTATTAGTTGAGAGTGACTGGTGACTGGTGGCTAGATGCTGCTGACGTGCGAAAGAGCGACTGGTTTGTTAGAGAATCAAGTCTGAATCTTCTCTAATCTCGTACCGCAAGCTTTACAAAACCGAGCATCAGCATCGTGCAATGCTAACCCACAAGTAGGACAATTTGTCTCTACCCGATCTGATGTTTTGACTAATTGTTTAATTAAATCGCCTAGTTGCCAAGGAATTAGGGCAATTCCAGTTAAAATCATCAGAACTGTGAGAAACCTTCCTGTTTGGGATATAGGGGTTACGTCACCAAATCCTACAGTTGTCATCGTGACAACTGAGAAATACACTGCATCCAAAAAAGTATGAAATACTTGTGGATTGATAGAATGCTCGGCTTGATAAATCAAACCTGAATAAACAAAAACGATCGCAAATAGAGTAAATAAAATTCTAGCAAATATAACGCTGTCTTCTGTGCCAATGCGACCGAATAAAGTTCTCCCTTGCAGAAAACGAACTAATTTTAAAATACGGAACCATCGCAGCAAGCGAATATAACTAAAGTTAACATCTACAATCCCTGAGAAGATCGGCAGAATTGCCATCAGATCGATAATAGAATAAACACTGAAAACATATTGCAGTCTGTTTTCCGCGCACCAAAGCCGCAACAAGTATTCTAAAGTAAAAATGAAAATAATCAGCGTATCAAAAAAATCGAGTAGGCTGCGAATTGCAGGAGGAATTTGATATGTATCGGCAACAAAAATAGCAGAAGATAGTAGGACTAGACCTGTAATAATTAAAGTAGTTGTCCGACCTGCGGGCGTTTCAATATCTTCTAAATAAAATCCTACACGCTGTTTGAGTAACATGACACAGATGACACCTGAAGATTTTATGCGATTAGCTTTGGCAGAAGCAAAACAGGGCGATTCTCCTTACGGTGCTGTAATTGTCAAAGATAACGAAGTCGTAGCTAAAGGGTATAACACGGTTAAGCGAGATTGCGATCCTTCTGCTCATGCAGAAATGAATGTCATTCGTAGTTTAACAGCTAAAATTAAAACTCCGTCTTTAGAAGGATATACTATATACGCTACAGGTGAACCTTGTCCGATGTGTGCGAGTGTTTGCGTATGGGCAGGTGTATCAGAAATTATAATTGGGGCTTCAATCGAAGATTTGATCTCGGTGAACCAATCGCAGATCGATCTATCGTGTGAGGAGATAATTGCTAAATCTTTTAGAAAGATTAGAGTGACAAAAGGCTTATTACGAGAGGAGTGTGTGGATTTATTTAAATAGAAAAGTATTCGCAAAAATTGCAGCTTGAGTGCGATCGCGCAGATTCAATCGATTTAAAATATTCGTAACGTGATTTTTGACCGTTCCTTCAGAAATAAATAGTTTCTGAGCAATTTCACGATTATTTGCCCCCGCTGCAATTAATTGTAAAATTTCTAATTCTCTAGGCGTGAGTTCTTGCAGTACTGGTGGAGGGGGAGGTTTTGGTACAGACAGAGGAGATACCAGGAGTTTTTTAACAATTCCCGGTCCCAATTGCGTATATCCTTTATGTACGGCATGAATTGCTATGGCTAATTCCTCTGAAGGTGTATCTTTGAGTAAATACCCCATAGCTCCGTGAGCGATCGCTGCTTGTACGTATTCGTCATCGTCAAAAGTCGTTAAAACTAAAACTTTTATCTGCGGAAGTTTTTGCAAAATTTCTCGCGTTGCCGCAACGCCATCCATCAACGGCATCCGAATATCCATTAATATGACATCTGGATGTAATTCTTGAGCTAATTGAAGTGCAAGTCGTCCATTTTCTGCTTCACCAACGACTGTTAATTCAGGATCTAATTCCAATAATGCTTTCAATCCTTGGCGAATTAAGCTTTGATCGTCTACCACTAAGATTTGGATCATTTGAATTAGAAAGATAGTAGGGAGACAAGGGAGAAGTTGTAAGTTGTAAGTCGTCAGTCGTCAGTCAAAAACCAGAGTACCGCTTGCCACTTCTTCTCACTCACTACTCATAACCCTCTTCTCCCTCACTCCTCACTCCTCGCTCCTCGCTCCTTACTACATTCTAAGTTTGTTCATTGGTAATTTGACATTGGCGTAACAACTCTGATAATTCTTCTGTAAAAATCTTGGAGTAGGGAAGTTGACTTAACATAGAAATTTCCTCGGCGCAGGCTGTTTGAATAATTGCTAAACAGCGATCGCGCTGCGCGCCAGGTGTGAGATTCTTGAGAATATTAATCGCGATATTCAGTTTCGGTACAGTACTAGACAAATTTTGCTGTAATTGCTGCAAGACTTCATCTTTTGTTTCAATATATTGTTGCAGCTCTTGCACTCTTTGTTTCAGTGCTTCTGCTCGTTGATATTCTGCTTGGTATTGTTGTGCTATTGCTTGCTGTTTTGCAAGCCGAGTGGTAACTGCTCCTAACAATTCTTCCCTAGTAAAAGGTTTAGTTAAATAATCATCTGCTCCTAACTCCATACCTTGACGGACATTTGCTTTATCAGCCATTGCCGTGAGAAAAACAAAAGGAATTGTAGCTGTTGTTGCTTCTTCACGTAGAGCAGCGAGTACCTCATAACCGTCAATTTCTGGCATCATGACATCGCAAATAATTAAGTCTGGTAAATACTGCTGCGCCCATAGCGCTCCCATCAAACCATTTTCCGAACTAGCAACGTCAAAGTCTTCTGACTCTAGTAGTTCTACGAGATTATTTCTAACATCTGGTTCGTCTTCAATTACAAGAATTTTAGCCATGTTTTTGTACCTATACCTGCTTGTTTAAAGGAAGTACTACAGTGAAAATCGTGCCTAAGCCAACTGAACTTTCAACTGCAATTTTGCCATCGTGTAAATCGATTGATTTTTTCACGATTGCTAAGCCGAGTTCCGTACCAGAGATAGTTCCAACGTTGCTAGCACGGTGAAAACTACTAAAAATTTCTGCTTGCTCTGCTAATGGAATACCGATTCCTCGATCTTGAATGCGAAAAATAACTGTTTCACCCTCGTTAATTAAGTCAAAGTTAACTGGACTATTCGTAGGAGAATACTTAACAGCATTGGAAAGGAGGTTGATAAAAATATGACGGAGCAATTTTTCATCCATCATTCCAGTCACCCGCTCGTTTGCGTGACACTGAAAAATAATTTTGCGATCGCTGGCTGTTAGTTGGATTTCTTCTACAATTTCATGACAAAATTGTTTGAGATCGATGAATAGTGGTTTAAATTCTAATTTACCTGCTTCCGCTTTACCAATTAAAAGTACGTCATTTAATAATTGAGTCATATGTTTTATAGATGTTTGAATTCTTTGTAAATGATTGAGTTTTCGATCTTCACTCCATTTATGACTGTAGTGTTCGAGCAATTCTGAAGAAGATAAAATAGTTGCTAGAGGCGTACGAAATTCATGGGAAGCCATCGTCACAAACCGCGATTTTAGTTCTCCTAGTTCTTTCTCTTTAACTAAGGCAAGACGAATTTCTGCTTCCGTTCGCTTGCGATCGGTAATATCGCGAACGATTGCCATGACTTCATTTTCAGCACTGACAGCAATGCGTAATTCGTAATCTCTGAATTCATGATTTACAATCAGCTGACATTCTAAAATTTGCACTTCGGTAGTCAATAAAGTTTTTTGTATACAACTATCGACTGCTTGAGCGATTTCGTGAGGAAATACTTCAGATAAATGTTTACCTAAAAATTCATGTGCTGGTAGATGCAGGCGAGCGCCTTTTGCGGCTTTGAAGTTGACAAAAATTCCCGAACGATTGATGCGAAACATCAAATCTGGTATCGCATTGAGTAAAGCTCGATTTGTCGCCATACTGGAACGTAGGGCATCTTCAGCACGTTTGCGTTCGGTAATATCGGTAGAGATACCACAAATCGCATAAGGTTCACCGCGTTCGTTATAGAGAGGAAACTTAATGGAAAGATAGGTATGTAAACCGTCATCCTCATGCGGTAACAGTTCTTCCCAATTGATCGGAGATTTAGCAGCTATAACTTTTCGATCGTTTTGCTGTAAGACAGCAGCAATTTCTGGAGGAAAAATGTCGTAGTCAGTTTTTCCTTTTACCCCAGCGCGATCGGGATAGAATAGAAGGCTAAACCAGACATTGACGAGTAAATATTTTCCATCTAAATCTTTGATATAAATTAGTGCTGTGGAATTATCTAAAATTGCTTGCAGCCATGCTTGACTTTGATATAGTGCTGCTTCTGCTTGTTGGCGTTGTAACAAAGTACCTAGCTGGACAGCAATAGTTGCGACCAACTCGATCAAATGGGTATTTTCTGCGCAAGATGCAAACATGAAAAATACCAACACCGCTAGGACGCGATCGCCACTATCAACAATTGGCATACCCAACGCTGTTTTAAATCCAACTTGCTCTGCAATGGATTTGCGTAAAAATACGATTTCTGGTTCCTGCGAAATGTGCAACCACTCAGGACGTTTTGACACCCAAACACGCCCAGGTAAACCGACATTGGCAGCAAATTTGTATCGTTCGCTGCTGCGGCGAAATAGCTCTAAGTCTGAGTCTGCACTGTACCAAGCAGGGCTATATGTTAAATTTTGCTCGTCAGAGCTAGGAACCCATGCTTCGCCAAACTGCCAACCAGTAAACTGACAGATTTTTTCCAGAGCGATCGCTAATGCAGAGTGAAAATCGTGAGATTCATTAATAAACTGGGTAATGCCATGCAAAAATCGAACTTCTGCCTCTGCCCGCTGGTGTGCTGCAACTTGAAGCTGTAATTGTTCGTTGATTTGTTTCAGTTGACTAATAGTTGCACTCAGGGATTCAGGGGTTGGCTCTTGATTCATGACTCCTTGCCCAATTGCTAACAAAAGATGATGGAAATGGATGCAGTTTCGCGATCGTTGTTGTTAGCAATAATGTTGACGAGCCAAAAAAGTTTGTGAAATTCCGACTATATTGATTTGATGCATGAAAATTGCAACCTAGATCGATATAGTTATCATTCCCAATACCACATGAGAACTAACATAAAAAGCAAGAAGATTGAAATTTTATTTATGTCTTATGTTGATGTCTGAAGCTAGGAATAGCGAATTGACAAACGTTAAAAAGTATTTCTTAAGATAGATGTGTATGGAATTATCAAGTGATATCTGACGCAACTTATAGTAATTTTGAATAATCGAAGATCCTCCAACCCCCTTAACAAGGGGGCTTTATTTTCCCCCTTAAACAGGGGGGCTAGGGGGGATCTTGCCTTAACCAAAAATTATTGTATTAGTTAGCTATGACTGAGCGATCGCAGCTAACTTTAGCAGCAGAGTCAAACAGAATTGTTGCACTACTTGCTAGAACATAATTTAGGATTGTGGCTGAATTCTAGACGAAAGGTTTGATTCACGGGAGCAGCCGACTTGGTGAAGGGATAGCGTTTGACATAGCGAATCGCAGCTTGTTGTACGGCGCTAGGACTATCTTTAGAAATCACATCGGGTCCAATAACAATTTTGCCCGTGGGATCGGTTAGTGCTGCAATAATCGCTTCGCCGCCATTGAGTTTTTTATTACATACAGGAACTCGTTTGCGGATGGGCGCAGCCGTGACAAATTGCGGATAAGCTTGTTGTACTTTTTGATACTGTTGCTGCAAGGCTTCAATTTGAGCAATTGTCTGCGTAGATCCTGATTCGGGTTTAAAGTCAGGTCGAGCGCCGATCGGTCGGGCAAGACGTTGCTGAAGTGCTGCCAAACGGGAGGCGCGATCGCTATTTGGATTTGTCGCAGGAGGGGTAGTCGGTGTGGGATTGGATGGACGCTGTTGTCGCTGTTGTAAAGAGGCTGCTAGGCGAGAGGCGCGATCGCTATTTGGATTTGTCGCAGGAGGGGGAGTCGGTGTGGGATTGGATGGACGCTGTTGTCGCTGTTGTAAAGAGGCTGCTAAGCGAGAGGCGCGTTCCTCACGTTCTTTGGCTCGTTGAACTTGCTGTTGCGCTGCTGCGTCCAAAAGTCGTTCGCGATCGCTCGTTGGGGAAGTATCGGCTTTACTGCGATTTGCTGCCAACCGTTGCGCCAGGGCATTTTGCCGTGCCATCCTTTCTTGTTGAGCGCGATCGGGCGAGTTTTTGGGAGGTTGCGCTAGTGGTGGACTAGGCTGCAAACCTTGCGTGGGAGGCAGGGGAATGGGTGGTAAGGCATTCGCTGGCGGCGCTATCTGCCGCATTTGGAGATTTTGATTTGCTTGATTTGGCTGTGGTGCTGGGGGCTGTCCAAAAGGATTTTGCGAGAGTAAATTTTGAGGTGGCGGTGGTAGAGGGACAGGCGCAGGTGGAGGTAAAGAATCGCTACTGGGCATTTGGTACATTGGCGTAGTCCCAGGCGGTGGTGGTAAAAAAGGTGATGGTGCGGGCAGAGGGGGTAAGATTTCTGACTGAAAACCCTGCGCAGGCGCAGGTGCTTGCTGTTGAGCAGTATTAACAGGCGGGATGACAGATGGATCTGCTGCTACTTGCGGTACGCGGCTTCGTTCTTCGGGAGACAACTCCACGACTCCGATACTACTCTGTAAATCAACCTCTTGCGGATCTAGCGAGACAAAAGGCAGCGCCACCAACAGTAGGGTATGAATGCCGAGCGAACCCAAAATTGCCAGTCCATTTGTCGATCGCCATGCTTCAGGTAAAGCTTGAACTAGAGAGGAGGTAGACATCAGTAATTAGGGAGTAGGGAGTAGGGAGTAGGGAGTAGGGAGCTGAGGCAGCAGAAGGGCAGAGGGGCAGAGGGAGCAAAGGGAACTGAGGAGCTAAAATAACTAACTGGTCAGGAGTCACTGGTCAGGAGTCACTGTCACCCCACAACGCCAGTTGCTCATGGGGGTTCCCCCCATGAGCAACTGGCTCCCCCACACCCTTTCTTTACTGATAACTGATAACTGATAACTGATGACTGACATGGATGACGAGTAAAGAAAAGTAGGGTAATTGTAGGTGCGGGCGATCGCTTAAATCTTTATATATCACCATATTTGGTAATGTAGCTCGTTCTACTATCCAACTGTGTTGCAGTAGGGATTTGCGCTGCAAGACTTGCCATACTTGTTCGTATACAGAACTTACTTTCATCAATACTACGACTTCTGCCCAGTCTAAAATAGATTCTAGTTCGTTGACGTTATAAATTGCTGGTAACACGACTAAACGCTCTTGGCGGACAGTTAAGGGCAGCCCTAACGCCGATGCTGCTGCCATAGGCGAGCAGACACCAGGAACGTAGTTGATGACGGCTGCGGGATACATTTGTTGCAGCGTCTGTGCTAAATAGGTAAACGTACTGTAGAAACTAATATCCCCTTCACAGGCAAAAGCCACATCTTGACCTTTCTGTAAATATTCCCAAACTTGCTTGGCGGCTAGTTGCCATGCTTTTGTCAAAACTTCAATGTCTTGCACGTAGGGAAAATCTAAGGGTAGCTGCTGTTGATCCGATCGCAGCCACGGAGCAATTATTTGTTGGGCAATGCCTGGTTTGTCTTGAATTCCTTTGGGAAAAGCAACTACGGGAGCTTGTTGCAGCGATCGCAATCCTTTGAGCGTTATCAGTTCTGGATCGCCTGGACCAACACTAACACCGTAGAGAATACCGTTCGCCATTGAGGAGTCATTTGTCGTCATTAGTCATTGGTCATTGGTCATTGGTCATTGTAGTTGAGTGGTGCGCGATCCGTGTTGAGGGTGTAGGGTGTAGGGTGTAGTGAGTGGTGCGTGGTCACTGGTCACTGGTCACTGGTCACTGACAACTGTCTATGCTTCCCACCGTCATTTTACCTGGATTTTTAGAAGCCGCGATCGCCTACCGTCCGTTGGAACAATTGTTACAACAGTCAGGCTTTCCTACCGTTACGGTTCCCTTGCAACGGCAAGATTGGTTCCCTACATTGGGAGGTAGACCAATGACTCCAATTTTGCTGCAACTGCATCGCACGGTCGAGCAAGTTTTACGCCAATACAACACAGATAAAGTAAATTTGATCGGTCATTCTGCTGGCGGCTGGATCTCGCGAATTTATTTAGGTGAAAAAGCTTACCTGGCTCGTAATGCAGCGATCGCCGCCATTCCCCCTTGGAAAGCTTACCGCTTTGTTGCCACGTTAGTCACGCTGGGAACTCCCCACATTAGCCAAGAACGCTGGACGCGCTGGAATCTCGATTTTGTCAACAATAACTATCCTGGTGCTTTTTACAGTTCCCAAGTGCGCTACGTTTGTGTTGCTGGTAAGAGCATCTTCGGACAGCGACGGCGAGGAAGCTGGCTGGCATACAGCAGCTATCGCTTGACCTGCGGACAAGGAAATTGTTGGGGTGATGGCATTACCCCAATCGCAGCAGCTCATTTAGAGGGAGCAGAAAATTTAGTGTTGGAGGGAGTCAAGCACTCTCCCAAAGCCCCTGGAATTTGGTACGGTTCGCCTCAAGTTGTACCGAGTTGGGTGTCGTATTTGGAGTAAGGGAGTAGGGAGTAGGGAGCAGGGGGAAGAGAGTTGCTCTTGAACTGAGGGAGCGACTACCAACTACCAATCACCAATTACCAATTACCGATTACCATCTCCCCCTCTAGAAAGAACTCTTCAAATGAGTGACTTGGTTAGCATCTTAAAGAAAGTACACATTTTGAGAGTACTGAGAAGCGGGAGTTATGAAGAATCTTTCCTATGAATTCGTTCTGAGACGGACGGCGACAAGACTATCTGTAGCATTGTTAACATTGTGCGCGATCGCGGCTGTGACTGGCATCTTGTTATCTTTTTATTACGAACCAGTGGCAGGTGGTGCGAATCAGGCTTTGCAATGGATCGATACGGAGATTCCTAACGGTCAAATCATTCACGGCTTACACGATTATGCCGGAACCTTACTAATTGGTGTAGCACTAATTCAAATGGTTGTGATGTTCGTAGGGAGGCAGTTTCGCCGCAGTTGGTTGACTGGCTGGATTAGCAATATTTTACTGATTCTCAACGCGATCGCCCTAGCTTGGACGGCAATGATTCTCGATTGGAGTCAAGTCGGTTACTGGCGCTTTCGGATCGAATTAAGTACCATCGAAGCCATTCCTTTTATTGGTTCTACCCTACGAGATATCATCACCGGTGGTGGTGCAGTGAATACAACTACGGTCGAACATCTCTATACCATCCACAGCTACATTATTTCCGGTAGCGCCGTATTACTGGCGATCGTTCACTTATTCGGCGTACTATGGCAGGAAAGGCAGCAAACACCTGTCGCATCTGTTACATCCGCAGAGTCAACAACGAACGCACCACGGGAATTAATCAAAAATCCCTAATTTGCCTTTTAACTTTTGCCTTGTCTACGGGTAGGTTTACCTAAAATCTTGCTCGGAATCAGAGGCATTTGCTGAAAACCTGTCCCTACGAATGCACGACTTTTGCCTTTAAATCGTAGAGACATTTTGGCTAGGAAGAGGAATTTCTTCGACTTCAGGCAGTTTTTCTAAAGCAAGGCGTTTTGTTGGTGTTGCCCCCGATAGCCGTTTCAACAGATTGGGTCTGGGATCGTGTAATAAGTAGATTAAGCGATCGCCGGGTTGCCATTGTTCTGTTGCAGGAACGACAAGTAACCGATCTTCGCGTTCTAGTAGTAATGGGACTAACTCTCCTGCCCAAATTAATGCTTGCAGATGGGCTTGTTGTAAAGCAAAGCCCGACTCGCTGAGAGTTGTCGTGCCTAATTTCACGCGATCGCTGTTAATATATTCGTTCCAAGTTTTAATCGGTATATCCGATCCAAAAGCTCGATCGATCCGATTGCGATTGGTTGAGGTACTCGCGTGTGGATTGCGGGGAAAAACAGCTAGCACTCTTGGTGGTTGAAATTCTTCCACAGCCCTTTGTGCCAAGACGTAGTTAACTTCTCCATTATTAGTCATTGCCAAAAACGTTCCCATAGAGGCTAGTCCTGCCTCTTCTAGCACTGTTGTATCTAAAGCGCTGCTAGGAAAAACTTTCAAGCTCTGTGCCTGGGCTTGCTGACACGCTACGGGATCGGTATCGATCATCGACACGGCTTCTCCCCGTTCTTGGAAGAGGCGGGCAATTAATAAACTCAAAGGGTTGCAGCCGACAATCACCACCCCAGTTGCTTGCGTAGAGCTGATTTGCAACCAATTTGCTACCCAGCCAGCAGTTAAACCCTGACAGGCGACAGTCATGATAATTGTTAAAAAGACTAATGCCTTGATCGAGTCTCCACCATTAATCCCGCGTTCGGTCAGGAAAATCGAAAATAACGAAGCGACAGAAGCGGAAACAATTCCTCTCGGCGCAACCCACGATAAAAACAGTTTTTGTCGCCAATTTAAATCGCTGTTGATCGTGCAGACACCGATATTCAAAGGACGGACGACAAACATTAACACGAGAACAGTGAATAAACTGCCCCAGCCTAAAGCAAAGATACTGGCAATGGATAAATCTGCGGCAAGCAAGATAAATAGTACTGACACGCCGAGAATCGTTAGCTGACCTTTAAATCGTCGTAATAATCGTTCTTCTGGCAAGGAAGCAGAACCCAAAACCACGCCTGCAACCACTGTCGCCATCAGTCCAGATTCGCTGCGACTGAGTTGAGCTAGGGTAAATAAACCCCATAAACCTGCTAAGACAACGAGATTTTTTAGTTCGTCAGAAATAAAGTGAGCGCGTTTGAACATGAAGGCAAGACACCAACCACCAGCAGCCCCAATGCTCCCACCAATACCTAGACGCAGCGTCAAGCCACTAATTGCCATCCAAGGGTCGGTTTCGCCATTTAAAACTGTATCGAGTACCACAACGGCGAGAATTGCCCCTACAGGGTCGATTAATACCGCTTCTCCTTCTAATAGAGTTCCTACCTGACGGTCTACTTTAATCGTGCGTAATAGTGGCGAAATTACCGTAGGACCCGTTACCACTACCAAAGAAGCATAAAGGAAAGCGATCGCCCAGGGAAACTCTCCCAGCCAATGCGCCGCCATACTCCCACCCAACAGAGTAATTAGAGTTCCCACAGTGACAAGATTTCTCAAACTACCAGAAACTTTACCCAGTTCTCGCAGTTCTAGGTTCAACCCTCCCTCAAATAGGATCACTGCGGTAGAAAGCGCCACAATTACTTCCAAACCAGCACCTAAAACTTGAGGGTGCAGCACGTTCATCCCATCAGAACCTAATAAAATCCCAAACAGTAACAAAAAGACAATGCTAGGGAGTTTGAGGTATTCTGCTATAACTTGGGCGCTAATCCCTGCAATTACAGCAATTACCATTTGCAGGGTAATTTCAAAAGATGCTTCCATATTAGAAAGTTAGCAATAGTGCTGTCCGAACCCTGGTGACGGGAGAAATCTCTAAAATAGGCGCGGCTCCATTATGCTGACAATTCTCTGCATCATCTATAGTAGTCTATAGGCAATTTGTATTTTAAAATACAAGTTGTTCTTTACGTTAAAGATAAATAGAAACACTTCATATCATAACTAGGCTAGTAACCAGGCTGTAACTGAGATATCGCACCTGCTTCTATTTTTGAATTACGATTTCGACTCGTCGATTTTTCTGCCGTCCTTCAGGATTATCCGAACCATCTGTCTTAGTATTAGCTGCAACAGGGACAGTCTCACCATATCCTCGCGTTGTCATTCGTGCTGACTCGATCCCACCCTGCTGCATCAACCAACGTTTAACTGAATTAGCACGGCGTTTGGAAAGATTTTGATTGTATGCATTATCCGCGATCGCATCTGTATGTCCGTCAATTCTGACTGAATTGTTGGCATAACGTTGAGTTAATACTGTTTCGACTTGGCGCAGTGCGACTTCTGCATCGGGACGAATATTATCTTTATCGAAGTCAAATAGCACGTCTGCTGGTAGAATAATCGCTGTTAAATCTTGATTTTCTCTCACCTGCACTCCTTTAAAGGTAATTTCTTTAAGCTTTATCGGCTTTAGTTCTACCGATCTAAATTGAATCTGTTTAAATTTGACTGGTTTAACTTCGATTGGTTTGACCTGAATAGGTTTAACCTGAATCGGCTTAACCTCAACTGGTTTAACTTCTGCCTGCCAAGCAGCGACGCTCGCCAAAGTAATTGCTGCTATGCTACCTGAAAATAGAAAAAGTCGCATTTTCTCCCCTCAAGCGAGTCAAGCGTAGCTCCTAAAAATTGCCAGCCCATTCTACTCCAACAAATTTAGCCCTCAACATTTCGGATACTGCGCAATGAATTTGTCAGTCCAGTATCATACACTACATGGCTTCCAGCCAAACCAAGAAAAAACCTCTCACCTCTGACCTCTTACCTCTCACCTCAACTGAGTAAGATAAAGAAAGATCGGTCTATTTTGTCGCGTCCATGACCTCAACTCTGCTCAAAACTCCTCCAATATCCACACCCAAACTGCACCGACTTGCTAACGGGTTAACGATTGTGGCACAGCAAATGCCTGTAGAAGCGGTTAATCTCAGTTTATGGGTTAATGTCGGTTCAGCAGTTGAATCAGATGCCATTAACGGCGTGGCTCATTTTTTAGAGCATATGGTGTTTAAAGGCACTCCACAACTGACAATGGGTGAATTCGAGCGTCGCATCGAGGCGCGGGGTGCGATCGCTAATGCTGCAACCAGTCAAGATTACACTCAGTTTTACATTACGACTGCTCCATCAGATTTTGCAGCTTTAGCACCACTGCAAATCGATATCGTCCTCAACAGTTTAATTCCCGATGATGCGTTTGAGTTGGAACGCTTAGTCGTGTTAGAAGAAATTCGTCGCTCCGATGATAATCCTCGTCGCCGGACTTTTCAACGGGCGATGGAAATAGCTTTTGACCGCTTACCCTACCGGCGCTCAGTTCTGGGTACAGTAGATGCGATCGCGCAATTACAATCGCAACAAATGCGCGACTTTCACGCTACCTGGTATCAACCCCAGTCCATCACAGCATCGGTTGTTGGTAATTTACCCGAAACAGAATTAATCGAAATCGTCGCCAATAGTTTTGCTCGGGCAGACCAAATGTCTGTACGGGCGGGTTTGTCTCATCGTCCTAGAAGCGAACAAACATCCTCTCAATTAAACCCGCCCCTACCCAATACCCCCGAACCCCCTTCACCCAAATCGTCCGCCGCGAATTCGTCGATCCCAGCTTGCAACAAGCAAGACTCGTCATGCTTTGGCGGGTTCCAGGGTTAGTACAGCTAGAGCAAACTTACGCCCTAGATGTCTTAGCGGCAATTTTGAGTCACGGGCGCACGTCCAGATTAGTGAGAGAATTGCGGGAAGAAAAGGGCTGGGTTTCCAATATTTCTGTGAGTAACTTGACACAGCACCTACAAGGGCTATTTTACGTCTCTGCCCAGATGCCAGTAGAAAACCTGGAGATGGTCGAAGCAGCGATCGCATCCCAGATCGAGAAGTTACAATCTGCTCCCGTACAGGAATCAGAAATTGCTCGGATCGGCACTCAAGTTGCCAATCGCTTTATTTTTGCTAACGAAACCCCCAGCGAACGCGCTGGTTTGTATGGCTACTATCAATCTTTAACCGGAAACTTAGCATCCGCGTTGGAGTATCCAAATAAAATTCAAGCTCTAACTGCTGCCGACTTACAAGCTGCTGCCGTGCAATATCTTTCTCCCTCGGCTTACGGTATCGTTACCACTAAACCCGAATAAGAGTATATATGTGGACGGAGATTGCCCATCATATTTCCAAAGTTTCAGGAAAAGAGTTTTTTGTCAATAGTCAGCGGACAGTAAGTGGCGGTTGCATTAACCAAGGCTACACCATTACCGATGGCGATCGCACTTACTTTGTCAAACTCAATTCCCCCTCCCAGACTGTCATGTTTGAAGCAGAGGCGCTGGGATTAAAACAAATGTCTGCTACGGCAACTATTCGCGTCCCGCAACCGATTTGCTGGGGAACAACCGATAAGTCTGCATACATTGTTTTGGAGTGGTTGGATTTAGGACGTGGAGGAACTCCAGCTTGGGCGGAAATGGGGCGACAGCTAGCAGCAATGCACGATCGCAGCAGCAGTCATGCATTTGGCTGGGAGATAAATAATACGATTGGTTCTACGCCGCAGATCAATACTTGGATGACAGATTGGGGAGAATTTTATACTCAACACCGCTTGGGCTATCAATTTCAGCTAGCCAAACGTAGAGGCGGACGCTTTCCCCAACAGGAAAAGTTACTCGCGGCAATTGGGCAGATTCTAGCAGGACATCAGCCGTCACCTTCCTTAGTCCACGGGGATTTATGGGGTGGCAATGCTGCTTTTACCACTGCTGGAGAACCCGTTATTTTCGATCCAGCAACATATTACGGCGATCGCGAAGTTGATGTTGCCATGACTGAATTATTCGGTGGTTTCCCAGCCGCTTTTTATCAGGGATATAACGAAGTTCTACCACTGAACCCTGGTTACGAACGGCGAAAAATTCTCTACAATCTGTATCACATTTTGAACCATTTCAACTTATTTGGTGGAAGTTACGAGTCTCAGGCAAATGGGGCGATCGCAAGACTTCTAGGTTGAAGGCACAAATAGCAATTAAAAGTCAGTTGACTCTCCAGCTAACTAGAGGGTTAAAAATAGTAAGTAGGGATAAATCTAGTTAGAGCGATCCCTACGAAAAAATTGACTTAGGAGACATATTATGCTAACTCAAGAGCGATCGCTACTCATCGGTCAGGTAACAGCTATGAGCGGTGTCCCAATTAGAACAATCCGCTATTATGAAACTCTGGGTCTGTTGCAATCTTCCAGCCGTACTGAAGGAGGCTTCCGGCAGTTTTCACCAGATGTCTTGACGCGGCTATCGTTCATCAAACGCGCTCAAAAACTCGGTTTGAGCTTGGAAGAAATTAAAGAAATTCTCGATGTTTATGATCGCGGCAATTTACCTTGCGGTGAAGTTAAAGAGAAATTAGAAGAGAAACTACTACAAATCGATCGCCAAATTCAGCAGTTGTTGACGTTGCAGGCTGAATTGAAGGGATTGCTCTCGGGATGGGAGCCTGTTCCAGTCCCGCAGCCTGGAACGATTTGCCCGATTATTCAAGCAGATGAAGACGATTGGAGGCTGTTAAATAACGACACTAGACGTTCCGTATGATTGAAACAACAGTTCGCGAACAATAGCTTTGATGTGATTGTATCTGCCAGTTCTTTTCACTATTTTGAAGACCCAGTAGCCGCATTAGTAGAAATGAAACGGGTGTTACAACCTCACGGTAGGGTAACGATCCTAGATTGGTGCAAAGATTATTTGTTATGTCGGCTCTGCGATCTAGTGTTGAAATTGTTCGATCCAGCTTATCAGCAATGTTATACCGAAGCCGAGTTTCATCACTTGTTAGAATTGGCAGGCTTTGAGATCTGCCGTGCTACCAAATTCCGCTTCAATGTTGTTTGGGGCATGGCGATCGCCACAGCAGAAGTTAAATCCTAGCAACAGAAGAAACCGCGATCGCTGACTGCCCGATCGAACAGACAGTTAGCAGGTGAGATTGAGATACTGTCATAATTTTCCTCCGAAAGCCTTAAAAACACAATATGAAGTAGTCATTATGCTTCTGTGGTTTCACTTTAGAAGGATAGCGAATGCGATCGCCTCTTTCTAATGGTATGGAGAAGATTTCTGACTGTAGAGATACAGCGATTTCATCCTAATTTCATCCTGGTTTTGTAATACTTGAATCTTGGTATAATTCAAACTCTTTATTGAGTGAAACCTTCATCTTACATGAGTAGTCAGATCCTTGAGTAAACGTAATAGTTGACTCTCTAGTCAGCTAGAGATTTCATAATTGAGATGGTAATTGTCAAGCAAACTCTACTATTGATGGATAGAAAATCATTTATGCAAACTAATTCTGGAAAAACCAAAGTTTTGGTACTAACTCTAACAGCGATCGCCACAATGACAATTGGTGTACTGGCTGCTAATTTTGGGATCTCGGCAAAAAACAGCCAATCTTCAAACAATACCAACGCTCATCTGAAGCAGGACATGCAACATGGTGGGGGCATGATGCAACATGGTGGGGGCATGATGCAACATGGTGGGGGCATGATGAACCACAGCATGGCAATGGATTTAGGTCCTGCCGATGCTTACTACGATCTGCGTTTTATTGATGCCATGAGATTGCACCACCGAGGCGCGATCGCGATGGCGAAAGAAGCACAGCTCAAATCGAAGCGTCCTGAGATTAAGAAATTGGCAAGCGACATTATCGTCGCCCAAAACCGCGAAGAAAACGAGCTGCTGCGGAAGTGGCGACAGCAATGGTATCCCCAAGCTAGTAAACAGCCTGTTGCCTATGGCGGTAAGGATAAACCCGTAGTCCCAATGACAAAACAACAGCAGCAAAGCATGTCAATGATGATGGACTTGGGAACTGCTGACCCTAAGTTTGACCTGCGTTTCATGGATGCCATGATTGCTCACCATGAAGGGGCAGTGATGATGGCTCAAGATGCTTCACAGAAGTCGAAGCGACCCGAAATCAAACAGCTAGCTAATGAAATTGCCACTTCACAACAAAAAGAGATTGCTCAAATGAAGCAGTGGCGCAAAGCTTGGTATAACCAGTAGCTCGCATACATTGTAGCGCTAACGTAGGGGCGCACATCTGTGCATCCCTACAGATCGTGTATCTCATCCAATTGAAAACTGTTCAAATTGAATCGGCGATCGCAATTTCATCTTGATTTCATTTGCATAGGAGAAACTAAAGACTGAGTAGTGCAGTTGTAGCACTCGTTTGCTCTGATGGTACGCGAGGACATTTCTATATAAATAATGCGCAAATCACACCTGAAGCGATCGTCTGCACCGCTTTGCCGCATATCGGGGGCGATCGTTAGCCTAGCAATCGTGATGACTCCCGTAACTGTGTTAGCTCACGGCGGACACGGAGATGAATTTCACGGCGGAAGTGAGGCAACTCAAACGACTGACTCGATTCAAGTCGATGCTGAAACTGTCAAGCGTTTGGAAATTAAAGTAGAACCAGTTAAGCGACAGCGACTAGCTGTAGGGCTACAAGCAACAGGACAAATTGAAGCTTTGCCCAATCGACAAGTAGAAGTTACGACACCGATTTCAGGAGCTAAGGTAGCCCAATTATTAGTACAACCTGGTGCTTACGTGCAAGCAGGTCAACCCGTCGCCATTTTAGCTGCTCCCGACTTAGTAGAATTGCGCGTAACTTCCCAAGAAAAGCAGGCGGAGGCACGAGCAGATTTACAAAAAGCGCAAGCAGACTTGAGATTAGCGCAACAAAACTATCAGCGTTTCTCACAAATTGCCACAGCAGAAATTGCCCAAGCACAAAGTCAAGTAAACTTTGCTCAAGAAAAATCTGACAAAGACCAAATTTTATTAAGTCAAGGTGCAATTCCCCGTCGCCAAGCTCTAGAATCTCAAACTCAGCTAGCCGAAGCCAAAGCTAAACTAACCGCAGCAGACAGCCGCCGAGATGTCATTGCAGCCGAAGCCGATCTCAAACGCGCTCAGTCATCCGTGCAAGTGGCTCAGTCCCATTTAAGTCTCAGCAACACAGCATATCAAACTCGACTACAACAACTGGGTACAAAAGCTAATGCGCAAGGACAGGTAACAGTTACAGCTCCTATTTCAGGTAGAGTTGCCGATCGCGAAGTCAGTCTCGGTCAATCCTTCGAGGATGCAGGTGGCAAGTTGATGACAATCGTTAACGACAGTCGAGTTTATGCCACAGCCAACATTTATGAAAAAGATTTAAATAAAGTCAAAAACGGTCAACCAGTCAGAGTTACAGTTGCTTCTATGCCTAACCGAACTTTCACTGGACGAGTTGCTGTTATCGGTTCGGTGGTGGAAGGCGAAACGCGGGTAGTCCCTGTCAAAGCCGAGATCGATAACTCTGGCGGAGTCCTGAAACCAGGGATGTTTGCCCAACTAGAAGTACTCGCAGACAGGACAGCGACAGCTCTGGCAATTCCTAGCTCAGCTGTGGTAGAGGCAAACGGCAAACACATGGTTTACATCCAAAATGGGAATGCCTATCAACCAGTAGAAGTGATTTTAGGTCAGACCATTGGGGATACGATTGAGGTCAAAAGCGGGTTGTTTGAGGGGGATGCGATCGTCACTCAACGCGCGCCTCAACTATACGCACAGTCTTTACGGGGAGGTGGAAAAGCAGGGGAGCAGGGGAGCAGGGGAGCAGAGGGAGAAAAAACTTCTGCCTCTACAACAACAGGATGGCAATTGCCTGGGTGGTTGATAGGAGCAACAGGGGGATTGGTAATTGGTACTGCTGCTTTTGCGGCAGGTGCTTTTTGGTCTAGTCGTCGTACCAAGTCTCAGTTTGTGCCACCATCTACAGGATTTGCTGACGAAGTGAATGAGTATCGAAATGGTAAAAGTTCTAGCAGATCGACCGATCCTGCATCCGAACCAAGCGAGAGCGGAGAGTCTGTTTTTGGTGACGAATCAAATTCGATGAACGACAACCATCACATGAGAAGCCAGCAGTCAGAGATCGGAGATTGGAAGTAAAGATATTTTTGGTAAGTCAATGCTCAATTCCATTCTGAAGTGGTCGATCGTTCAACGCTGGCTGGTTGTTCTGGGAGCAATTATTGTCACCATACTAGGAATTTACAATTTAAGGCAGATGCCCTTAGATGTTTTTCCTAACTTTGCACCACCCCAAGTTGAAATTCAAACAGAAGCACCAGGACTAGCTCCTGAAGAAGTCGAATCTTTAGTTACATTACCAATTGAAAGTGCCATCAATGGTACGCCTGGAGTGACGACAGTACGCTCTTCTTCGGCAGTTGGTATATCTGTTGTCAAGGTTATCTTCAATTGGGACACTGATGTATTTCAAGCTCGCCAGTTGGTGACAGAACGATTGCAACAAGCCCAAAGTAAGCTACCTCAGAACATCGAGCCACCGCAAATTTCTCCCACTAGCTCTCCGATTGGCACGGTGTTGCAATATGCGTTTACTGCCGAGACGACACCACTGATGGAAGTCAGGCGGCTGGTCGATCGCGATATTACTAACCGCCTGCTGGCAGTACCAGGGGTTTCCCAAGTCATTGCTTATGGGGGAGATATTCGTCAGTATCAAGTGTTACTTGACCCTGCCAAGTTAAAAGCCTTTAACGTGTCTTTGGCAGAAGTTACCGAAGCAGCACGAGCGGCGAATACCAATGCTGCTGGCGGCTTTCTTGTCAACCCAGATCGAGAATTATTAATTCGGGGCATCGGGCGAATTTCATCCATCGAGGAGTTAAAACAATCTATCGTTACCGCCCGTAACGGCAAACCCGTATTACTCAGTGATGTAGCCGACGTACAAATCGGCGCAGCCTTGCAACGGGGTGATGGCAGTTTGAACGGTCAGCGAGCTGTTGTCGTGATGGTTAACAAGCAACCTCAAGCTGATACTCCGACCGTGACAAAAGCGATTGAAGCAGCGATCGCAGATATTCAGCCTAGCCTACCCAAAGATGTTAAAGTAACCGTTTCTTTTCGCCAGCAAAACTTCATCGACGATGCGATTAAAAATGTTGAAGATTCCCTGCACGATGGCATCATTATTGTTTCCATTATTCTGGTGCTGTTTTTGATGAATTGGCGTACTGCCGTCATTACTCTGTGCGCCATTCCTTTATCAATACTGATTGGACTACTGATTTTGAATTGGTTTGGGCAAGGCATCAACACGATGACTTTGGGAGGACTAGCGGTAGCGATTGGCTCGGTGGTGGATGACTCAATTGTGGACATGGAAAATGCCTACCGAGGGTTGCGGAAAAACCAGTTAGCAGGAAATCCGGTTCATCCGTTTCAAGTGGTCTACGATACTTCAGTAGAAGTGCGCGTGAGCGTGCTATTTTCCACAGTCATTATCGCTGTGATTTTTGCCCCAATTTTTACGCTGACTGGAGTAGAGGGTCGAATTTTTGCTCCAATGGGTGTAGCTTACTTAGTCTCTATTTTTGCTTCAACTCTAGTAGCAATGACGCTCTCGCCAGCCTTGTGTGCCATCTTGTTAGCTAACCGCCGATTACCAGAGGATGAAACGTGGATTTCGCGCTGGTTTCAACGGTTATACCGTCCGCTACTCAGATTTTCCATTCGCGTTCCGAGTGTTATTTTGACGATCGCAGTTGCTTTGTTTGTCGCCTCCGCGATCGTTCTACCGTCACTAGGACGAGTGTTTTTACCGGAATTTCAAGAGCGATCGCTCGTCAATTCTATGTTGCTGTATCCTGGTGTTTCTTTGGAAGTCACAAACAAGTCGGGGATGGCAATTCAAGAGGCGCTTAAAGGCGATCCTCGGATTGAGTCCGTGCAGTTACGCTCTGGACGTGCGCCTGGAGATGCAGATGCGGGTGGTGTCAACTTGGGACACGTAGATATAGAAATTAGCGATGAAGGAATGAAAGATCGAGCAGCGACCATCGAAAAGATTAGAGCCGAATTTGCAAAATTACCAGGTGTTGCTCCTAGTATTGGTGGTTTTATTTCTCATCGCATGGATGAGGTATTATCTGGAGTAAGAAGTGCGATCGCCGTGAAAATTTTTGGTCCCGAACTGGATGCATTACGCAGTATTGGTGCTGAAGTTCAGACAACAATGAGCAACGTCCAGGGGATCGTAGATTTGCAGCTAGAACCCCAAGTTCCAATTAAGCAGGTGCAGATTCAATTCGATCGCCCTGCTGCTGCTCGTTACGGTCTTTCCGTTGGCAAGCTATCAGAGGCGATCGAAACTGCCTTAAATGGACGAGTCGTTTCTCAAGTATTGCAAGAACAACAGTTATTCGACTTATTAGTATGGTTAAAACAGAGCGAGCGCAATAACTTAGAAACTATCAGAAATTTATTAGTCGATACTCCCAACGGACAAAAAATTCCTCTGGCATCTGTTGCTAAAATCGACTACAGTACTGGTCCCAATACCATTAATCGGGAAAATGTATCGCGATTAATTGTTGTCTCTGCTAATGTATCCGGTTGAGATTTAGGTTCTGTTATTGAAGATATTCGCACTAATATTAAACAGCAAGTGCAACTGCCGTCTAGCTATTTTGTTCAATACGGTGGTCAGTTTGAATCAGAGCAACGAGCTACTCAAAACTTACTCCTATTTGGTGGTTTAGCTATTGTCATCATTGCAATTTTAATGTACTTTGCTGTCAAGTCCATATCTGCCATGTTGATGATTCTAATTAACCTACCCTTGGCTTTGGTAGGAGGCATTTTTTCTGTGGCTTTGGGTGGTGGTGTTATTTCTGTGGCTTCAACGATCGGATTTATCACTTTATTTGGAGTTGCCACGCGCAACGGCTTGCTGTTAGTTGAAAACTACAACGCCAAGTTAGCAAAGGGAATGTCGTTGCAGTCCGTTCTATTTGAGGGTTCTATGGAACGACTAGCAGCTATTTTAATGACAGCACTTACATCAGCATTAGGCATGGTTCCGCTGGTTATTGGTAGTGGAGCAGGTAAGGAAATTTTGCAACCTTTAGCGATCGTGGTGTTGGGTGGATTATTTACTTCTACAGCATTAACCCTGCTAGTTCTTCCAGCTTTATATGCTCAATTTGGTAAATTTTTGGTTCCCAAAAAGTTTGAGTCAGTGCAAGATTTGGGGACAACTCAAGGTTCTGTCACGTAGAAGCGCGATCGCGCAACTTTATGCTTTCGGTTCGTATTGGTTTTTCACGGATCTTATTAATTAGAGTTAACCCATGAAATTATCTAATTCAAACTTATTTGCTGTGGTTATTACAGGAATCCTTTTTTTAGAAACTTATTATGGCAGCTCAAGAGTTATAGCTTCAGAAGTCGCTTCAAACACAGAATTCACAAGTGAGAAAACCAGCACAACTAAAGATAGTAAAAGTAAAAAAGGTGGTCAAGTTGTAGAATCAGGAGCTTATCACTTAGAGTTAGTCACTCTGAAAGAAGATAAGGGAACGCATTTAGATTTCTATCTGCAAAGAGGAGATAGTCACGCAGCAATTCCCAATGCTAAAGTGACCGCTCAAATTCAAATGCCCGATGGTACGCAGAAAACACTTCCGTTTCAGTATGACACTAAGGGTCAACACTACACGGCTTTGCTTGCGGGAAACAAAACTGGTCAATATCAATTGAAAATGACTGCTGATATTAAAGGTGAAAAAGTCAACGGGCGTTTTAGTTTCAAGCAGTAATTTGTATGCAACAGTATGAGAGTGCTACTAGTTGAAGACGAACCAGACTTAGGAACTGCCATCAAGCGCACCTTAAACCAAGAAAAATATGTGGTTGACTTGGTTTTCAACGGTACGGAAGCTTGGGATTACTTAGAAAACCAGCAGATGCAGTATACGCTAGCTATCTTTGACTGGTTATTACCTGGCATGTCAGGTAAGACCTTTGTAAGCGGTTAAGGAGGCAAAACAGCCCGCTACCAGTGTTAATGCTAACTGCCAAAGATAGCGTTGAAGATAGAGTTGCTGGCTTGAGTGCAGGGGCAGATGATTATTTAGTAAAGCCATTTAGTATGGCGGAACTGCTAGCAAGAGTTAAGGCACTCCATCGGCGATCGCCTCAACTTCAACCCCAACAACTACAAGCAGGTAATTTAATTTTGGACTACGATACCCGCAGTGTCTATCGTCTCGAACGATCTGGTGGTAAGCAGTTAGTTGCATTAACGAATAAAGAGTTTCAGCTGCTAGAGTATTTCATGAAGCATCCCAATTGGATTGTCACCAGCGAGCAGATCCGCAATCAACTGTGGGAAGTCACGGCGGATACGACAAGTAACGTTGTCGCAGCTCAAATTCGCCTGCTCAGACGACGATTAGCAGTAGTGGATAGCGATCGCGCGATCGAAACGGTCTCTGGTAGAGGCTATCGCCTGAATATTGCCAATGCAGCAAAATAAGCTTTTTTCTCAAACTCGCTGGCAACTTGTCATTTGGTATGCGTCTGTCATGAGCTTTATTCTCGGTTTGCTTGGCTTTGGAGTCGATCGGGCAATCATCCACGCTCATTGGCAAACTCTTAACCGAGAGATAGAAGTTGTCGTTGGTACGCTACATGACGATGTTGAGAAAGATTTACGACAACCAGGACGTTTAGAGCCAATAATTCAACAGCTTTTGCCACAAATACCACAGACGGACAAACACCATATTTTGGGGGCAATTCACCAGGGCGACTACTATGCTAGATTTTTAAGTCTTTCGGGAGAGAATGTCGCTTTTTTAGGTTTCCTACCAGATGGTTTACCTTTAACGCCGGGAGAACCGATGTGGCAAACTCTAACCGACAGCAAAGGAAATCGCTACCACCAAATTTCTCTGTCGCTGCATACTCAAGACAATCGCCCTTGGGGATACATCCAAGTGGGACGCAGCCTCAGCGATGTTGACGCTTATTTAGCTAATGTCAAGTTAGTGTTGTGGCTGGGGTTGCCGATCGCCATCATGCTCGTAGCGGTTTCGAGTTGGTGGCTGGCAGGTAGAGCCATGCAGCCAGTATACCAGTCCTATCAACAGATTCAACAGTTTACGGCTGATGCCGCTCACGAGCTGCGAACTCCACTAGCTGCACTGGCAGCAACCGTTGAATCGGCACTGCGATCGCCCCATTTGCCGGAACCAGAAGCACGCGAGATTTTGCAAACCGTCAACCGCCAGAACCAACGACTCACGGCATTAGTTGCAGATTTGCTACTCCTATCGCGCATGGAGCGTCAATCTTTACCAGTGCGATATCAACTTTGTTGTCTTAACGATATTATTAGCGATTTGGTAGAAGAACTGGAATCTCTGGCGCTTGCCGCAGCAGTCACGCTGAAAGCTGAAATTAAAGCCTATAAGCCATTACAGATCGTCGGGGATGAAGAACAAATGTATCGTCTGGTGACTAACTTGATGGTTAATGCCATTCAATACACCCCTACAGGCGGTTGTGTTAGGGCGATTTTGGACAAAGAGGACGATCGCGCCATCATTCGAGTTACAGATACAGGTATCGGGATTGCTCCAGAACATCAGCAGCGGATTTTCGATCGCTTTTATCGCGTGAATAGCGATCGCTCCAGAATGACTGGCGGTTCTGGTTTGGGATTGGCGATCGCCATTGCGATCGTTCAAGCACACAAGGGAAGCTTGGAGGTACACAGCGAGTTGGGCAAAGGCAGTACCTTCACCGTTCGATTACCACTAGGAGTTGCGACACTGTAGGGAGCGCACGAGCAGATATACAACCTCCCAATTACGATTTGCCGTCACCTGAAGTATGGGAATGGCGATCGCTGCCATTATTGTGCCAACGTGTCAGCATCTGAGTTAAAGCTGACTCGACTTGTGGTGAAAGTCCCACCGTTCCAGAACGCAAATGGAGATCGCGTTGTGGAAAAGGGATCTCAATTTCTCTTTGGTTCAGCACGTTGTAGATTTGATAGTACAGATCGCTAGTGAGTAAAAATTGCCGTTCCGGTTCCTTCGTCCAGACTAATAATTCAAAATCTAGGGCGCTGTCGCCAAAGCTTTTAAATAGCACTTGGGGTGGGGGAGACTTTAACACCTTGGGATGGGTGCGAGCTGCTTCTAGCAAAGCGGCTTCTACAGCTTTGGCATCGCAACCATAGGCAACGCCAACGGGGAGATGGAGGCGCGAGATCGGGTTATGGTGGCTCCAGTTAATCACTTCATTTTCGAGAAAGCGGGAATTCGGCACGATGATCGAAACGCGATCGAGGGTGCGAATTTCAGTGCTTCTGGCTCCAATCCGCTCGACAGTCCCTTTATAATCTCCCACTTCGACAAAATCTCCTACCTGAATCGGGCGCTCGAACACCAATACGATCCCGCTACCGAAGTTTTTGGCAATATCTTGCAAGCCGAAACCAATCCCCACACTTAAGGCACTGGCAACGATCGCTAAAGAACTAATATCAAGTCCCCAAACTTGCAACAATACCAGCGAGCCAACAAAGATCAGACCGTATTTTGCCAGAATAGCGATCGCTTCCTGAGCGCCGCGATTGATGCCAGCATACCGCAGCACGCGAGAGCGAAACAGATTGGTGACAATTCCAGCAAAGATGACTAAGCCAAACAGCAATCCGGCTAAAATTACCAAGTCGATGACGGAGTAAGAGTTATTGCTCAGTGTCAGAATGGGTGATGCCAGACTAGTCGTAAGAACGTTAGCAATTTGGTAACTCCACTGTCGCGTAAAGGGAAACAAGTTCGTGATGTAAAGGACAACCCCTACCCAAAGTCCAATCCGCGCGATCGCTAACACGAGTTTGAACAAAAATTCTAATATTCGTAGTGGTTGGCGATCGGCATCAGCTTCCGTACTAGCAGATAATTGCTCTTGAGCCGCTTGAAAGAAACGATGCTTAATCCATCCCAGTCCCCACGTTAAAGCAGCAGCTGTCAGGACAATTCCTGCTGCTAAAAGAATAGTTTGCCAAAGATAAGCTGTCGTTCTTTCCGTTTTTGCTCGCTCTAATGCCTCCTGAATTTGCTGCACCAATTGACTTGCTTGCTCTTGTGGCGTGCTACCTGGAATTGCATCTCGTTCTGTAACTGTCAGCAGGTAGCGATCGTTTAATAAAATTGTCGGTAACTGGTTGCGTTGTTCGACTTCTACTTGGATTGATCGGTCGGCTTGAACTACATTTTGTAGTTGTTTGGCGATCGCTTCTGCTCGTTCCCGCGCGCTATATTGTCCCGAACTGCTGACTTGAAAGATTGGTTCTCCATCTAGTACGACAGGGACTTTTGCAGGTGTTTGGGCGATCGCGGGAAACCACAATCCCAAAGCTAAAACTATAGCAATTGCACTTATAAAGATAGATATGAGTCGGAAACGGCGATAAAGAACCATGTAAATTATCGAGTAATTTGGTCAATTGAAACTGAGGAATATTACTTCTAAGCAATTTATTGGGCGATCGTTTGATACACTCGAATGAGTATTTTTTACACAAAAAATCTATACTACTGTTTAATTAATGACATCTTCCTTGAGAAAGACAGTACAAATTTTATCTAATAAAAATAGCTCTTGTAGTTTTTCTAGGCTGGATGAGCGGGTGAGTGCGATCGCGTAAATTCACTCAGATAAAAGTTTAAAATTTCCCTGATAAAAAGCTTGGAGGCTGCGACGTTTGCTAAAATTAATACTTGGCTATTATTAAAACCGGAGTTTTCATTTACTGAAGAACGAGTCGAACGGACTGACATCTATTAAAATTTTTTACTCCATCAGTGCAATCAGAATATGAGCATGGCGATCGCGGGTTACACGCTACTAGAAGTTATGACTGAATGCACTAACACGACTGTTTATCGTGCTTATAGGGATACAGACAAAACCTCAGTTATTATTAAAACTCCGAAAGCCGAGCGTACATCTATAGAAGAGCTGACTTACTTAAAACACGAGTATAACATTCTTCACGATCTAAAAATAGTAGGATTCGTTCAACCATTGGCTTTGGAAAGTTATCAAAGCGGCTTAGCCCTAATCTATGCAGATTTTCCAGGGATATCTTTGAAAAAACTGCTCGAATCGCCAAAAAAAATTGAATTGAATAGCTTTTTATCAATCGCTATTCAATTAGTTTCAACCGTCGCTCAGCTGCATCAACACAATATTATTCATAAAGATATTCAGCCCTGCAATATCCTAGTTAATCCTGAAACAGAGCGAGCGCTGTTTATCGATCTTAGTCTTGCTTCACGCTTGCCTATAGAGAATCAGACCATTCGTCATCCTGAATTGTTGGAAGGCAATCTAGCCTATATCTCACCAGAGCAAACTGGTAGGATGAACCGCGCGCTCGATTACCGAACTGACTTTTATTCATTAGGTGTGACTTTCTATGAAATGCTGACAAGACGGCTACCATTTCAGGCAAACAATCCACTAGAACTCATTCACTCCCATATTGCTAAAGCCGCAGTCTCACCGAGAGAATATCAGCTAGAAATTCCGCCAGCGATCGCGGAAATCGTGATGAAATTGCTAGCAAAAACAGCCGAAGATCGCTATCAAAGTGCGTTGGGTTTAAAGGCTGACTTAGAAACTTGTCTGAGAATGTTACAGACGACCCAGAAAATTCCTTCCTTCCGTGCAGGACAACTCGATTTATCTAGTCAATTTCTAATTCCTCAAAAACTTTACGGTCGCGAACGAGAAGTTGCAACTCTTATAGATGCTTTCGAGCGCGTCAGTCGAGGAGCGACCGAGATGATGTTAGTCAGCGGTTATTCTGGGGTCGGTAAATCTTCTTTAGTTAATGAAGTTCATAGACCAATTGTGGGAGCGCGGGGATATTTTATTTCGGGAAAATTCGACCAACTTAAGCGAAATATTCCTTATGCTTCTTTAATTCAAGCGTTTCAAGAATTAATCCGGCAATTACTGACCGAAAGTAGCGATCGCATTGCAAGTTGGCAAGCCAAACTTTTGGCAGCTTTAGGTTCTAACGGTCAGATAATTATTGATGTTATTCCCGAAGTCGAACGTATTATTGGCGTGCAGCCAGCAGTTTCTAGTTTAGGAATAACTGAGTCTCAAAATCGATTTAATCGAGTATTTCGACAATTTATTCACGTATTTACTCAACCAGAACATCCGCTAGTTATCTTTTTAGATGACTTGCAGTGGGTCGATCTAGCTTCTTTAAAGCTGATTCAGTTGCTTGTTTGTGACTCGAATAGTCAATATTTATTATTAATCGGAGCTTATCGCGATAATGAGGTCAGTGGCTCTCATCCTCTAATGGTGACTTTGGCTGAGATGCAACAAGCTCATGTCGTAACGAACGATATTGTCCTTCAACCTTTACAAATTACCCACACTAACCAATTAATTGCCGATACTCTCCGCACGAACACTACTACAACTAAGGCGCTGGCTGAATTAGTGTTTAAGAAAACTCAAGGTAATCCTTTTTTCTTAACTCAACTACTGAAATCTCTATATCAAGATCGACGGTTGACATTTGATTTTGATCGCGCTGGCTGGCAGTGGGATATTCAGGTGCTTCAGGAAATAGATATTACTGACAATGTTGTTGAATTAATGGTTAGCCAAATTCAAAAATTATCACCAAAGACGCAGAACGTTCTTAAGTTCGCTGCCTGTATCGGAGATAAATTTACATTAGATGTCTTAGCCATTGTTAATGAGGAGTCTTTGTTGGAAACTGCGAAAGATTTATGGGAAGCCCTACAAGCAAATCTAATTTTACCCCTTTCTGAAGCATACAAAATTCCGCTAGTTATCGAGCCAGATACCTCAAAAATTTTATTAGTTAAACCATTAAAAGTTAGTTACAAGTTTTTACACGATCGCGTCCAGCAAGCAGCTTATTCTCTCATTCCTGATTCACAAAAACAAGCAACTCATTTAAAAATTGGTCAGTTACTCCTAAAAAATACTGCGGTTGAAGAACGAAAAGAAAATATTTTTGCTTTAGTTAATCACCTAAACTATGGCTCTGACTTACTCACTTTAGATGCGGAAAAATACGAGCTAGCCGAACTAAATGCGATCGCAGGTCAGAAAGCGAAAGCAGCAACGGCATATGAATCTGCTATGCGCTACTTTAAAGTGGGTTTAGGATTATTAACAGCAAATAGCTGGCAGAATCAGTACGAGCTAACACTGGCACTTTACGAATCAGCAGTAGAAACAGCTTACCTGAATGGCGACTTCGAGCAAATGGAGCAATGGGCAACAATTGTCTTACAACAGGCAAAAACTCCGATTGACAAAATGAAAGTTTATGAAGTCAAAATTCAAACTTGCATGGCGCAAGTCAAACAACTCGAAGCGATCGCCATTGGATTACAAGCACTGGAACTGCTAGGGGTGAGATTACCCCAGTCCCCTAGTTCCTTAGATTTGCAACACGCACTCAGTCGCACAGCAACAAATTTGGCTGGGAAAAATATAGAAGACTTGATTAACCTACCGTTAATGTCTGAGGTTGATAAGCTGGCAGCTATCCGAATGCTAACTAGTTTAGGTTCTCCCACCTATCAAGCCGCACCGATGCTATTTCCTTTGGTTGTCTGCGAACAGGTGAATTTATCGCTTGAATTTGGCAATGCACCTTTTTCGGCTTACGGTTATGTTTGTTACGGCGTGATTTTAAACGGCATAGTTGAGGATATTGAGTCAGCTCATCAATTTGGCAAGTTGGCTTTAAACTTAGTGGAACGATTCAACACCCTAGAACTCAAGACAAGTGTATTTTTTGTTGCCGGAGCATGTACGATGCATGGAAAAGTACACGCTAGAGAGACTTTGCCATTGCTACTGAATGGATATCAAAACGGATTGGAAAACGGACATTTTGAATATGGTGGCTATGCTGCCATGCAAAGATACCAATATTCCTATTTTACTGGTCAGGAACTGGCAAATCTGGGGCGAGACATGGCAAACCTTAGCGATTCTCTGCTTCAGTTAAAGCAAGAAAATGCCTTAAGTTGGAATCAAATCTTTCAGCAGTCAGTTTCTAACTTACTCGAACCAACTCAAAATCGTTGCTGTTTGTTAGGGAAAGCGTACAACGAAGAGCGATCGCTACCGCTATTACAGAAAGCCAACGATCGCACTGGATTGCACTACTTTTATACAAACAAACTGATTCTTTGTTATTTATTTGGCGAGTACGAGCAAGCATTAGAGAATGCAGATCGAGCCGCAAAGTATTTAGATGGAGTCAAAGCCTTTCTGGTTGTGCCAGTCTTCTATTTCTACGATTCTCTGGCACAAATTGCCATGTATCCCTCAGCATCGCGATCGCAACAAGAACAACTTCTAGACAGAGTACTCAATAATCAGAAAAAGATGCGAAAATGGGCGGGTTATGCCCCAATGAATTTTCAGCATAAATACGCATTAGTAGAAGCAGAGCAAGCACGGGTATTAGGTCAATATTGGCAAGCTATGGAGCATTACGATCGCGCGATCTCTGGTGCGAGAGAGCATGGATATATTCAAGAAGAAGCCTTGGCAAACGAGTTAGCAGCCAAATTTTATTTGTTACAAGGCAAAGATAAAATCGCTCAAGTTTACTTAATCGAAGCTTACTACGGTTATCTATGTTGGGGAGCGACGGCAAAAATTAAAGATCTAGAGATCGATTATCCTCAAATTCTTGTTAAAAGTCAGAAGCGTCAAGCCTCATCCGAAGCTATTGTTCAAATTCCAACTCCTACACTGAGTGAAAGTTTCAAGAACATAGACTTAGCAACTGTGATGAAAGCTTCACAAGCACTTTCAGGTGAAATTGTTTTAGGCAACCTGCTAACCAAACTCATGCAAATCGTGCTAGAAAATGCAGGGGCAGAAACAGGATTTTTACTCTTAGATAAAGCGGGAGAACTATACATTGAAGCATCTGGAGGAATTGATGCAAGTGAAATTGCGGTGCGGGAAGCGCTACCTCTCAGAATATTAGAAATGCCAGACAAGTATCTTATACTTCCTGTTTCTGTCATCAATTATGTAGCCAGAACTCTAGAATCTATCGTTTTAAATAACGCGACTGTTGAGACAATCTTTGCTGCCGATCCTTACATTGTCGATCGCCAACCAAAATCAGTTTTATGCACGCCAATTCTGCACCAGGGGAAACTAACGGGCATTCTCTACCTAGAAAACAATCTCACAACTGGAGCTTTTACACCTGACCGCCTGGAAATCTTACAACTGCTATCGGCTCAAGCCGCAATTTCAATCGAAAATGCTCGTCTTTATCACGATTTAGAAAACTATAACCAGTCTTTAGAAACTAAAGTAGCGGAGCGGACGCTAGAGCTACAAGCAAAGAACGTGCAACTGCAACAGGAAATTGGCGATCGCCAGCGAGCAGAAATAGCAGCCGAGGCTGCGAGTCAAGCTAAGAGTGAATTTTTAGCCAATATGAGCCACGAACTCCGCACCCCGCTCAATGGCATTTTGGGTTACGCTCAAATTCTCAAGAAAGCAACAGCTTTGACCGAGCAACAAAAGAATGGTTTAGATATCATTCATCGCTGTGGCGATCACTTGCTGACTTTAATCGACGATATTTTAGACATTTCCAAAATCGAAGCCCAAAAAATGGAACTCGATTGTCACGATTTCAATTTTTTAGAATTTCTAGCGGGGATTGTCGATATCTGTCAAATTCGCGCCGAGCAAAAAGGCATTTGTTTAACTTACAAGTCGTCCACCCTGCCGCAATTCATTCGTGCTGACGAGAAACGACTGCGGCAAGTCTTGCTCAATCTGTTGGGCAATGCTGTCAAGTTTACCGAAAAAGGTAGCGTGACTTTCAAAGTGAGCGATCGCGCCGGAAAGCTGCGGTTTCAAGTAGAAGATACTGGAATTGGCATGGCAGCAGAACAGTTAGAAGAAATTTTCTTACCGTTTCAGCAGGTAGGCAGGCATCGCGATCGCGTCGAAGGAACGGGGTTGGGTTTGGCAATTAGCAAGCAGTTGGTGCAAAAGATGGGTGGCGATATCAAAGTCAAGAGTACTTTGGGTCAAGGGAGTATTTTCTGGTTCGAGCTAGAATTACCGAGAATTTGCCGATTAGCTGAAGTTACTAACACAAGTCAACGCAGAATTATTGGTTTCAAAGGCAACAAATTGAAAGTGTTGGTCATAGACGACAAATGGTCGAACCGTTCTGTCATAGTCAATATGCTGGAGCCACTGGGTTTTGAAGTGTTAGAAGCGATCGATGGTCTTGATGGTTTGACTAAGGCGCAGGCGTATAAGCCTGATTGCGCGATCCTAGATTTAGTCATGCCAGGGATGGATGGCTTTGAAGTGACTCGTCGTCTCAGGACATTGCCAGAGTTAGCAGGTGTAGTGGCGATCGCGATCTCAGCTAGCGTGTTCGATTTCGATCGGCGGCAGAGTCAAGCAGTCGGTTGCGATGATTTTCTGCCGAAGCCAGTTCGCGAGACAGATTTATTAGAAAAATTAAGAATTCACTTAGGTTTGGAATGGATTTATGAGGAAGAATCGACAGTTAAAGCTTTAGATAATTCCCCAGCCAGCGAATTGGCAGCAGGAGCGATCGTTCCTCCCCCAGCCGAGGAGATGGCAAAGTTGCTCGATTTGGCAATGAGGGGTGATATCCGGGGCATCTTGGAACAAGCCGCTAAAATTGAAGCATTAGATCGACGGTGGATGCCATTTGCACTGCATCTGCGTCAACTCGCTAAAAGTTATAAAGAGAAACAAATTCTGGAGTTTGTGAAAAAATACTTAGAGATCTAGAGGCATGAATGAGCGTGGCTACTGCCGAACCAGGCACGATCCTAGTGGTCGATGATACTCCTACTAATTTGGAGATCCTTTTCGATTTCTTAACTAATTACGGCTTCAAAATTTTGATCGCTGAAGATGGTGAAAGCGCGCTCCAAAAAGCAGCATATGCCTCACCAGATCTGATCCTGTTAGATATTTTGATGCCAGGGATAGATGGTTTTGAAACTTGCAGCCGCCTCAAAGCCAGTGAATCAACGCGGGAGATTCCAGTAATTTTTATGACTGCCTTATCTGAAACAGCAGATAAAGTGAAGGGTTTGCAGGTGGGAGCAGTCGATTACGTGACTAAGCCATTACAGCATGAAGAGGTTTTGGCAAGGGTGCAGACGCATCTCCGGTTGCGATCGCTAACCAAGCAACTCCAAGCGCAAAACGTACAGTTAGAGCAGGAGATCGAGCAGCGCCAACGGCAGTATCAGCGATCGCAATTATTTGCTGAAGTCACGCTGAAAATTCGCCAATCTCTTCAGTTAGAGGACATACTACAAGCGGCGGCGATCGAAGTCCAGAAGATTCTGCAAGCAGATCGAGTTGTAATTTATCGCCTGCGATCGGATGGTACTGGTAGTGCAGTTGCTGAGGCAGTGCTACCCGGCTGGTTCTCAGTTCTGGGACAGCAATTTGCTGCGGAAGTTTTTCCAGAAGACTGCCATCAGCTTTACTGTCAAGGGCGAATTCGTGGCATTGCCGATGTGGAACGGGAAGAAAACATTGCGCCTTGTTTAGTTGAATTCATGCGGCAATTCCAAGTTAAAGCAAAACTGGTCGTGCCAATTATTATCAAAGAAGAACTCTGGGGGCTATTGATTGCTCATCAATGCAGTAGCTCGCGAGACTGGACTGATTTTGAGACAGAGTTGCTGGGACAGCTAGCCGATCAAATTGGTATTGCTATAACTCAAGCTCAACTTTTAGAACAAGAAACTCGCTACTCTCAGGAGCTAGCGCGATCCAATGCCGAACTGCAACAGTTTGCCTCGATCGCCTCTCACGATTTGCAAGAACCATTGCGCAAGATTCAGGCATTCGGCAACAGACTTCAAGAAAAATATGGCGAGGTGCTGAGCGAACAGGGGGCTGATTATATCAGGCGGATGCAAAACGCCGCCCAGAGAATGCAGATTTTAATTGACGATTTGCTCGTATTTTCACGAATTACAACTAGAGCGCAACCTTTCGTTGTCGTGAATCTTGCCAAGGTAGCAAAAGAGGTACTATCAGATTTAGAAGTGTCAATTCAGCAAACTGAGGCGCATGTGGAGTTGAGCGAGCTGCCAACCATTCATGCAGACCCGTTACAAATGCGTCAGTTATTGCAAAATTTGATTGGCAACGCCCTCAAATTTCGGCGAAAAAACAAACTTCCTCGCGTGAAGATCTACAGTCAAATTATCGATAATCGCGAACAATTAACTGAGAATTCGCTAAATACTCATCTTTGTCAAATTACAGTTGAGGATAACGGTATTGGTTTTGACCAAAAGTATTGCGATCGCATTTTTCAAGTTTTTCAACGGTTGCACGGTCGCAGCGAGTACGAAGGCACGGGCATAGGTTTAGCGATTTGCCGTAAGATTGCTGAGCGACACGGTGGTAGTATTACAGCCGAAAGTACGCCAAGCCAAGGAGCAAAATTTATCGTGACGCTACCCGTGCATCAATCCATAGATTGAGGGGGTTTTGTTCGTGTCGCTGGGATATGCGATCGCTTTGATACTGGTCAGGAGCGATTAATTTTGTTTATCATTCTGATAAGAAACTCTATTTGTTTCGCGCCATCTTGTCACCTAAAGTAAAAACATCGTCCTTTTCAGCTAGTTTTTCCAATGGAACTTTCGAGCAAATCTGAATATGCACTGCTGGCGCTGTTAGAGTTGGCGAATGCTTATCAGAGCGCTCAGCTGCTCCAAATTCGGCAGATAGCAGCCAGACGAGATATACCAGAGCGTTATTTGGATCAACTGCTGGCAATATTGCGGCGAGGCGGACTGATTAAGGGTATCCGTGGAGCTAAAGGTGGTTACATCCTGGCACGAGAACCACGTCAAATTACGCTGCTAGATGCTTTGCGTTGTATCGAAGGATTAGACATCGTGGCTTCGGGAGCGTTCTTCTCTCCCGAAGCGACAGAAAGAGGCGCGATTGAGGAAGTTTGGTACTCAGCAGAGCAAGCGGCTAATGCGGTTTGGCAAAACTATACGCTTCAAGACTTGTGCGATCGCGTTGCCGCTCGTCGGCAGTTAGATTATATGTACTATATCTAGGCTTAAGCGGCATTTTTAGTTCGTATCTTTGCCATATTTAACTTCTGGTTTCAATATCGTACAACTTGCATAAAGTAAGGACTTTTTGCTTGAGGCGATCGCGCATACTCTCCGGCGATACAATGACGCAATCTTCCCAATACCGTGCCACTTCTCGAATTAGCCAGAAAGGATTAGCAACTCGCCGTACGACTTGACGCACATCCCCAATCGTTTCGTCTTCAAGATCGTTTTCCTTCGGTTGGTAAGCTTTGGCTAGCCAACCCCGAAAGTGTAATTGCACTTTCATAGAGTCAAGTTCACCTCGCCAATCTCCACTTGTAGCAACAACAGATTTAATTCTGTCAAAGCTCAGGCAACGGTTGTGCCAAAGTTCGGGTAGTTCTGGAATATCATCTTCTACATCTGCTGTCTCATCGCACCAAATCATCAAATGGAAGCGTTTATCAAAAAATTGCACTTCAGCATGACGGACTTTGTAATCCAAGTCTTTACCTTGAGAGTTCTGGTATAGCAGGTAAAAAGGCTGCTTTGCTTGAATTAATTCTTCTATCCTACTCCTCCATTCTCGGACGGGTTGACCGAGTTGTTTCATCAGCGATTGACGAAGTGGCGCTTCAAGATTGCCACGTTCTAGCAGAAGTGCAAGTACAGTTTGCGCTTCTCCTATGTGACCTGCATCGTTAAGCGCTTTGATAGCCTGCTGCAAAGCGTTGACTTGGTTAGAGTCAAGCGTGAAGGGCTTTCCAACTTCTACAGAGTGTTGTGCGATCGCCACGATTAAGCCCGAAATACTAGGGTCTTTGCCCCAGAAAATATTGAGACGGCGAGCGATCGCTTCTAGTTGTTTCTTAGTTCCTGGCGGAATTGACAGTGTAATCGTGTCTTTTTTTCGAGGCATTTACGAAATGTAATTGCACTTTTTAAAACGTTATGTCATATTCATAAATGTAATTATAAATAGTCTGATTGCAAAAAGTGCAGTGACACAGCTTTAACTTGCAAGATTGTCTCCGTATAAGCACTCATCTCAAAAGTTGGCTCAGCAACCTAGACTTGATTTTGGATTGAAATAACTGTATATGATCAAGCGCAATAGGCTTTTAAATCGCCCTCCCAAAAGTTTGGAGGAGCGTTATTTCAGCGAAATTCGCCCTCAGCTATACGAAAATCACGCACACCATCATCAGTATGGGGTAAGGAAAGGAACAACCCTTGCAGAACATTTAGATTCTGCGTCACCACGGTTCAGTTAAGGCTCAAAGTGTTGTAAATTAAGCATTGTTCCCAAGAATGGAAAGTGAGTGTAGTGCATCTGAAGGATTTCTCATTGTTGTCTCCTACGATACAAAGTAGTGATGTGTTCAAAGCGATAGAGGCAGCCATCCCATCCACGGAGATCGAGCAAGCGATCGCTAAAACTAAAGTTTGTGAACAACGTAAACGCTCGTTACCAGCACAATTGGTAATTTGTTTGGTAATTGCGATGAGTCTGTGGTCACGAGATTCGATGAGAGATGTGCTGAAAAACTTAATTGATGGGCTGAGCGAAGCATGGGTGAAAGTGGGGAAATACTGGCGAGTTTTTGTAAATCAGCAATAACGCAAGCCCGACAACGATTAAGTCCAAGGGTGATGAGTCAATTGTTCCATCAACTGGTGCGACCAATGGCTAGCACCGATACCAAAGGAGCATTTCTCAATGGATTGCGAATTGTGGTAATTGATCGGACTTGCTTCGATCTGCCAGACAGCGATGAAAATGCGAGAGTTTTTGGTCGTCCGAGCAGCCGTCCTGGCACACAAGCCGCATTTCCCAAACTGCGATTAGTCATTTTGGTAGAAGCAGGAACACATTTAATCTTTGATGCATTGATGTGTCCATATCGAATAGGAGAACGAGTGCGGGCATTAAGATTATTACGCTCCGTGAGTTCAGGGATGTTGTTGATGTGGGACAGAGGGTTACATTCTTATGCAATGGTGCAAGCAACTGTCACAACTGGTAGCGATTATTTAGGAAGAATTCCCGCAAATGTCAAGTTTTTGTGCGAAGAACCACTGGCGGATGGTTCTTATCTGAGTTGGATTTATCCACCTGCTAAATTCCGCTCAAAAGCTTGCCAGCCCATACAAGTCCGAGTGATTGAATACACAATTGGTAATACCGACAACCCAGAGGAACAACTAAGATATCGCTTAATTACCAGCTTATTGGAATTGGAGAAATTTCCGGCTCAACTACTGGCGATTGAATATCATCAACGCTGGGAAGTAGAAAATACTATTGATGAACTCAAAGTACATTTATCAGGACGAAAAACTCATATTCGCTCTCAAAACCGCGTGAAGTTGTGCAGGAAGTTTACGGGTGGTTGTTAGGACACTGGGCTGTGCGGTTATTGATGTTTCAAGCTGCAAAGAGCGCGGGTATCACTCCTTTGCGTCTGAGTTTCACTGGGACATTGCGAGTTATTCGTCGTGCTATCCCGAAATTTCAACGCTTGCAATCACAAGAACTCCCCTTTTTTAAGTTGGTTAACTGTAGAGATTTTAGACACTCTGTTACCTGAACGAGTTTCTCGTACCAATCCCAGAGTTGTAAAAAACCTGTATCCAAGTTTCGCTCAAAAAGCCAAGACATCGAGCCACCCCCCCCCGAACCAATCCTCCTATTTTCTTTATCCTCAGCACAGCGTAGCCTTAAATGAACCGTATTGGGCTATAGTATTCTTTATTCTGAAGCGTATTTTTTTCTAAGCGATAGCCAGCAACACGATTTTTTATAATTTTTGCTGGATCGTTTATTACTGTTGCATTCATTTCTAGCGGGTTAAAAATTAATTCTTTCAGTAAGACTTCATAAGGTTTGCCGCTGACTTTTTCCAGCATAAAACCGAGCAAATAATAACCAGTATTGTCATAAGACCAATATTCTCCAGGTGAAAACATCAATGGTAGTTCGGATACTAAAGCAATAATTTCTTGTCTAGAAATATCGAGTCGAGTTTTTTGCCAGTATTCCGCCACAGATGTATAGCTGGGAATCCCAGATTGATGACAGAGAATATGTTTTAAAGTTACTGGCTGCCACGCTGCGGGGGGATTATCTAAATAGTCGGTGATGCTGTCATTCAGACTAATGTTATTTTGTTCTGCTAACATCATTGTGGCAGTAGCAGTAAAAGTTTTGCCAACTGATGCTAATTCATAAACAGAATTTTCCGTTGCTGGTACAGACAATTCCACGTTAGCTAATCCATAGCCTTTCACTAACAGGGGAATACCATTTTTTACTACTGCAATAGAAAACCCAGGAATAGAACGAGCAATTCTTAAATTTTCAATATATTCGTCCATTGCGATCGCTTTTAAGCTACTTTAGCTAAAAATTGCATGACTGCTCGATTAAATATTTCTGGAAATTCCATCCAATAATTATGTCCGCCTTTCTCCGATACGACTAATTCTGCGTTAGGAATATTTGCAGCTAACTCCTCAGAAAAATTCAAAGGAATAAATATTTCATCTTTGCCAATAAGTACTAAGGTAGGAGCATAGATTCGCTCTATATCGCCTCTTGTATCGTGTTGTAAAAGAGCAGCAACTTGTCCAGAGAAACCTTGTATTTGTTGGGGATGGGGATGATTCAAGCCTAAGTTTATCGCTGCCGTAACTCGTGCCTCATCTGCCAAAAATTCATCTGTAAAAACCCATAAACAAATCTCTTGAAGACGTATTTCTGCCGAAACTTGCTCTGTTGACATCTTTAACCACAGTTTAGTCAAATACCTAGCCCTAGCCGGAAATCGAGCGGCTGTCGTCAC
Source organism: Chroococcidiopsis sp. SAG 2025 (assembly GCF_032860985.1). Lineage (GTDB taxonomy): Bacteria > Cyanobacteriota > Cyanobacteriia > Cyanobacteriales > Chroococcidiopsidaceae > Chroococcidiopsis. The sequence continues at coordinate 1,038,990 of NZ_JAOCNC010000001.1, read as the reverse complement.
TAATATTAAGCTTTTGACAATTTCTGGGTATTTCAAAGCAATTTGCTGAGCGATCTTTCCACCCATTGAAAAACCTAAAATATGACAATTTTTGATATTCAAAAATCTCAATAATTCTACCGTATCATCAGCCATCATTTCAGTAGAGTAAGGTATATTAGGAGAATCAGATTGCCCTACGCCGCGATTATCAAGAACAATAACTTGATACTTTTGAGAAAATGCAAAAATCTGATCTGCCCAAGCACTACTATCCAAGCTCAAACCTTGAATTAGGACTAAAGGCTCTCCAGCTCCATGTACCTCATAGTACATATTAATATTGCTCAACTTAGCTGAAGGCATTTTTCTCTCCTTTGTTCGCTTTAAATCTTACTCAGATAGTAAAATACCTTCCCTTCTTTGCGTCTTTGCGTCTTTGCGTGACATTTCAATCCAAATTTATTGGCAACCTAACCTGAAACTTAGTTTCCCCTACCTTTGTCTCAAATCGAATATCACCCTTATGCTGTCCGACAATAATTCGTCGAACAATATCCAACCCCAAACCCGTCCCTTTACCAACCTCTTTTGTAGTAAAAAACTGCTCGAAAATCCGCGACTGAATATCTGGTGCAATACCTACACCATTATCAATAATTTCTACCAAAACGCGATCGCCTTCTTGACTAGTCCTAATCCAAATCTGCCCTTTACCACCCGTAGCATCGATCGCATTATCAATTAAATTCGTCCAAACCTGATTCAATTGACTGCCATAAGCACTAATCTTAGGTAAATTGCCATACTCTTTATGCACGCTAACGCCTTGTTTCAATTTGTACTTGAGAATCGTTAACGTACTATTAATTCCCTCATGAACGTCTACTTCTTGGATGGGGGCGCGATCCATGTAGGAATATTCTTTCATCGCTTTAACTAATTCTCCAATCCGCCCCGAACTTTGTTGTAATTCGTATAACAATCCGCTTCCCGTGACTGTTGCATCCAACCAGCGCAATACGCTACTCAAACATTCAGGTGTAATATGAGCTGTAATTTCATCTAATTTTTCTGTTGTAATTCCAGCGTTAACTAGTGTAGGGGCAAGTTTCCAACTTTCTTTAACATTGCGATCGTCTAACCAATCAGTAACCTCATCTTCCGCTTCACTTTGGGCAATTGGATCGCGACGAGAACAAGTTTTTGCTGTTGCGCTCGCCTGTTTATATAACTCGCATAAAAAGTCAATTTGTGCTTTATCTAATGGCTGTTGATGTATTTTTAAAGCCAAAGCAGGTAATTGCTGTAAAATTTCATCCAAATTCTGGACATTTCTTTTTACCGCCGCTGCCGGATTATTTAATTCATGTGCTAATCCAGCCGATAAAGTACCAAGAGAAATTAGTTTTGCTTGCTGCTGAGTGACAGATTCGTGAAGTTGCGATCGCTGCGTGGCAATTTTTAAAATACTGCGCCATACTTGAGGGCAGATTTCTAACATCTGCCAAAAAGCTTCTGGATTGAGTTTATAAAGTGTAACGGGAGTCAAGGCGCGTCCGCTGGTAGGATAGGGTTCGTCTAGCAGTAAAATTAATTCTGCAAATACTTCCCCAGAACCTAAATTGACGGCATGTGCTGCTTGTCCATCTACAGTTCGCGTCCATTCTGTAACTCCTTCTAAAATGATATAAAATCCATCTGGCGGATCTCCTTGTTTGGCAATTTGCGTACCCGCATCGAGTTGAATTTCTATACCAAGTTGAGTTAAACACTGCAACTGCGTGTCATCTAAATGAGCAAAAATTGGTACTTGTTGTAGGGATAATTTAGTAGCTGTCATTTCAATTGGTAACTGGTAATTGGTAATTGATGGCTGAGACGCTACGATAAACGTGCTGCTGCTTCCCGTAATCGCTGATTACAGTTAGCGATAATAGGGCTACCGTGGGCAACGGAAATAACTTGTAAGCCGTGTATACTATCAGCTAATGTTTCTAACCATTGACGATAAGCATGGCGATCGCGTAGAAAAAATTGCCTACCTAAAAAAGTCATACCAAAAAATCCATTTGCTCCAATAGCACTTGCTCCCAACCATTGAAATGTAAACTGTCCTTTGGGTGAGTTTTGTTGTAAATATAACTTATTTAAATTAAATAAAATATCTGTAAATATTAATGCTTTTCCTGTAGGTAATGGTAATTCATAAACGAGTTCCTGCGGACGAATACCAGCAGGTTCGTGGCAGATAATGTCATATTTTGGTAATACTTCTTCTGCAATTCCATCTACTGCTATGACTTCTTCAACATATGGTTTTGCAGCGGCGGGACAAACGATTGTAAGTTGTGGATATCGCTGTTTGTATACGCCAGCATCTAACCTATGAATGCGGTTGGGTACTATTAAAATTTTAGGTACGCCTAAAGACTCAAGCTGTGACATTCCCGCTTCGTTGAGTGCGATCGCGCTGTGAATTAGTAAACTAGAGTCTGGCAATTTATACACCACCATTTCACGCGGAACCATAGTAGAACTTGGTAAAATACCAGTAACGTGCCATAGATTCGGCGCTAGTTCTGCAATTGCACTATGAGGTAAAATATGAGATTGCCACTCATCTTTAGAAGAAGTGCTTTTACGAGGTTTAATTAGAGAGAAGAAAGCATAGAATAGCTCAGAATTTCCTTTTTCTTCTTGTTTCATACACCTATTACCAAAGTCTTTGCATTGGATAAGCATCGAAAGCAGAATCGATACTTAATATTGGTAATTGCTCTACCATTGCTTGTGAGATTGACAGGCGATCGAACGGATCGCGATGGTGAAGAGGTAAGGATGCAACTACAGCAAGATGGTCAATTTTAATTTCTAATAAATCGAACTTATTTAGACTAAGTTGCTGAATAATAAAGACTTCAAATGGCAGATTAAACCTTAGCTTGCCCGTGCTTTGTTTAATTGCCATTTTCCAAAGGCTAGCTACACTCAACAAAATATCATTATTTACATCATTAATTATCTCCAAAACTAAGGTGGTTATTTGTCTTTCATTCGCTACATACCAAATAAATGTATGAGTATCTAGCAAGAACCTCATTACATGTAATCCTTAAAATCTTCTAGAGGTTCATCAAAATCATCGGATATTGTTACTAAGCCTTTAGCGTTTCCTGGCTGACGGCGACGTTGAGTTGCCAATAGCGGCGTGAGTTGAACTAGTGGCTGTTCGTCTTTTGTAATAATGACTTCTTCCCCACGCATTGCAGCTTCAATTAATTCTGATAAGTGTTTAGATGCTTCAACAAGATTAACTTATCGCATAGCTATAACCTCTCTATTTCTACTTCTATCTTGGCTCAGGAATGGGTAATTGGTAGTTGAGCGCATATCATTTTGACTTTCGTACGGGCGAGTTTACAAGATAATCTTTGTCGGAGTCAGAGTTGTTTGGTAAACCCGCCTCTACAACTTCCCTATTACCCATTACCATTTACAACACATTACTTAAATACCGATGGATAAATTGGACGCAAATCGAACCTTCACCGACGCTAGAAGCGACGCGCTTAATCGAACCGTGGCGCACGTCCCCTACAGCAAAAATTCCAGGTACGTTAGTTTCTAGTAAAAAAGGTTCTCGATCTAACGTCCATCCTTTCGGGCGGTGTTCGTTCTGGCTGAGATCTGTTCCAGTCAACACAAAACCGCGATCGTCGCGTGCGACAATTCCATCTAACCATTCTGTTCTGGGAACAGCCCCAATGAAGATAAATAGGGAATTAGCCGGAACGACTTCAATCTCACCTGTTTGGGTATTTTGAATTGCGATCGCCTCTAAATTTGTCTCTCCTTTGACCTCTACCACCTGGGAATGCACCTTAACTGTAATATTTGCTGTCTCGGCAATTTGGTCGATTAGGTATTGCGACATACTACTCGCAAGAGACTCGCCCCGTACTAACATCGTGACGTGATGGGCGTAGCGCGAAAAATACATCGCCCCTTGTCCGGCGGAGTTTGCACCCCCGACGATATAAACTTCTTCCCCTTGACAAGCCAAAGCTTCGGTTTGCGCCGCACCATAGTACACGCCCGCCCCAGTCAGCCGATCCATTCCAGGGACGTTCAACCGTCGCCACGAAACGCCCAACGCCAAAATTAAAGCATGACAGCTAATTTCACTACCATCTGCGAGAGTTATAATCCGATAGGGATCTTCTATCCGAATTCCCTGCACTTCTTGGGGATTGAGAATCTCTACACCAAAACGCCTAGCCTGGGTGACTGCCCTTCTCGCTAAATCGCCGCCACTCAAACCCACAGGAAATCCCAAGTAATTCTCAATCCGCGAACTCGTTCCTGCTTGTCCGCCTGGGGCTTCTCGTTCAATGAGTACCGTGTGCAACCCTTCCGAAGCACCATAAACCGCAGCTGCTAAACCTCCTGGTCCGCCACCGACGATCGCCAGATCGTAAAATGGTTTTCCAGCTTGAGTCTGTAGCCCAATTTTGGCTGCAACCTCCAAAGGTGAAGGTTTGAGCAAACTAGAACCATCTGAAAATAGCACCAGGGGTAAATTTAATTTATCGCAGTTGGCATATTTGACTAAAACTCGCGCTTCCTCTGACAACTCAATATCTAACCACTGATAAGGCAACTGATTGCGGGCAAGAAAATCCTTAATTTCGTGAGAATGAGGCGACCAGCGATTGCCAATGACGCGAATTCCATCAAAAGGCGGACGGAATTGCGATAACCAATCATCGAGAAGGTCGTCCAATACTGGATATAGTCTTTCTTCTGGCGGGTCCCAAGGCTTCATTAAGTAATAATCGATCCGCGTGGTATTGATGGCGCGGATCGCTGCGTCCGTATCTGCATACGCCGTGAGTAATGCCTTTTTCGTCTCTGGAAACATCTGTAAAGCCTGTTCCAGAAACTCTACCCCAGACATTTGCGGCATTCTTTGGTCTACTAAAAACAATGCTACAGGCTCGTTTCGCAGTTTTAGCTGTTGCAGCGCCTCTAAAGCAACTGCCCCAGATTCCGCCCGTAAAACGCGAAAGCGATCGCCATATTCTCGTCGCAAGTCCCGCGCCACCGCTTGCAAAACTTCTGGATCGTCGTCAACTGTTAAAATGACAGGCTTGGTTGTCATGATTGGTAGTTGGTAGTTGGTGAGTGGCTGGTAGCTAGTGGCTAGTAGCTAGAATCTTTCTAGTCACCAGCCACTAATAACTGATAACTGATAACTGTTAACTGATAACTGTCAACAGCCATTGCTTAGCTGCTTGCACGTCTTCTCCACTTAAGGCGTGTCCGCCAGGATGCCAAGTGAGGGTTACATCAGCACCAGCAGTCTGCAATATTTTGACTAATCGTTCTGTTTCCTCTGGACTGACGATAGAATCGTTACGTCCGGCTGCAATAAATATGGGAATACCAGTAAGACTGGGTAATTGAGACGGTTCGAGGGGAACCATCGGACGGAATAATACTGCTGCACTCAGGGTATAGGGACGGAGTAACAACATACTGACAGCAATATTTGCTCCATTGGAATAGCCTACAGCAACAACTCGATCTGGTTCAAATCCGTAGCTATCAGCAGCAGTGGCAACAAAGTTAGCAAGTTCGTGGGTGCGGAATTTTAAGTCTTCTGGATCGAATACTCCTTCAGCCAAGCGCCGGAAAAATCGCGGCATTCCATTTTCTAAAACTTGACCGCGTGGGCTGAGTATTCCTGCATCTGGGATTAATTCTTCCCCCAGCCAAAGTAAATCGGTTTCATCGCCTCCTGTTCCGTGTAGCAGTAGCAAGGTGTAAGGTATATTTGGCTCGGCAGCAGGAATGAAACGGTGGGTAAATCCGAGTTGAGTTTGAGGGCGATGGTTGCTTCGCAAACCGCCTTTGGCATCGCTACTAGTAATAGGAGAAGTACCCGTTTGCGGTAAATATAGTGATGGCAAAATTGCTTCAATGCGCTGCCGCTTCTTTTCCAACCAAGGAGGTAGCATCAGGTGAGTTCCCAGTTCTGCTGCTGCTTCATCGACGGTAAAACCTGGGACATCTGTAGCTAATTCAAAAATAATTCCCCCTGGTTCTTGAAAGTAAATTGAGTGGAAATATTGACGATCTAAGACTGGGGTAACGTTAAATCCTAAATTAGCGATCGCGCTTCTCCAAGCTTCCTGTTCCTCATCGCTACGAGTCCGCCACGCTACATGATGGACTGTCCCCACCGCTACCGCACCTTTCCAAAAATCTGGCGCACACCTGACATCGACAATTTTTCCCGATCCTCCTGTGTTAATTTGGTAGCGAAATATATTCCCTTCTTGTTGTTGAAAATTCCACCCCATCGTTTCTGTCAGCAACTTTGCCGTCAGTTCGTAGCCATCCTCACATAGCATGATTGTATGAATTCCACGGATTGCGTGTTCTGCGGGAATACCGTTAGTAGACCAAGGCGATGAAGCTTGAGGATTGGCTGTAGCTACTAGTTCTAACATCAATCCATCTGGGTCTTTAAAACTCAAGACAGACTCGCCAAACCGTTCTTCGGGACTTTCGTAGCGGATGCCATATTTAATACAGCGTTCGATCCAATAACCCAACGATGCTTGGGGAATCGCAAAGGATACAATTGTCGCTTGTCCCGTTCCTTGACGACCCTTGGGCGCATCAGACCAGACGAAAAACGTCATAATCGTACCAGGTCGTCCTAATTCATCGCCGTAATAGAAATGGTATGTTTCAGGATCGTCGAAATTGACGGTAACTTTGACTAGACGCAGCCCCAAAAAACCAGCGTAGAAGTTGAGATTTTTCTGTGGGTCTGAGGCGATCGCAGTCACATGGTGAATTCCCAGGATTTCTTGGCTCATGTCGTTTCTCTGCTTGCTGTGAGGACACTATGACCAGCCCGTACACTCTGTTTCTGAATTTTCTATATAGTTTTCAAACTCTTAAGAGTACCTATTTAGTTATTTCCGCCACTAAAAGCGAACAGCGCAGACTCATGCAAATTACTTAATTTATACCTTGTTTTTCGTCTAAATTGTCTGCCTAATATATTTTGCCGTTTCTACCATAAAATCATAAAAAAGTAAAGTCTTTATGAGAGAGGCAATTGAATTATGGTAAGTTTCAATCGAATTGATGTTGCAGCTAGCGAACATATGGGAGCAGTCCGAGTACCAGTCAAGCTTACAAATGCTGTTGATGAAATCTTGGTCAATCGAGGATTACTTAATCCAAATCAGTTGCGCGTGTGTGAAACTGAAGCACTAGTAGACACTGGTGCAGTTCGTACAGTCGTATCTCAAGCTATAGTACAAGAACTAGGCTTAAAAGTTCGCGCTCAGCAGCTTGCTAAATATGCTGATGGTAGAGAGGAAATGGTGGGACTTACTGAACCTGTAATTATCGAAATCATGGGACGGGAGACAACCGAGGCAGTGTTAGTAACTGGGGATGAAGTCTTAATTGGTCAAACTGTATTAGAAACATTAGATTTACTAGTAGATTGTAAAAATCAGCGTTTAATTCCCAATCCCGCTCATCCCGACCAACCTATTTTTCGGATTTAGATATTTTTGTCAGTTATCAGTTAATTTCAACTTACGACGTACGACGTACGACTTACAACTTCCCATTACCCATTACTACGCCAATGAACCAATATATCGTTATCTTTGACGGCAATTGCAATCTCTGTACCACTCTCGTTCAATTATTAGAAAAACTAGACCAAGGACAAAAATTTCGCTATGTATCTATGCAAGATGAAACTGCTTTGCAACAGTTAGGAATTACATCTCAAGATTGCGAACTCGGGATGATTTTAATTGATGCTAATACTCCCAATCGTCGTTGGCAAGGTACAGCCGCCGCTGAAGAAATTGGCAGACTATTACCGATGGGTGAAATATTTGTCAATGCTTATCGTTCTCTACCAGGCTTAAAATGGATGGGCGATCGCACTTACGAACAAATCCGCGACAACCGCTACACTCTATTTGGCAAACGAGACACGACATATAAAACTGTGTACGCCGCCGATTGTGGCTGCGCTTCTGTGGGAGTCGGGGAAGAGAATTGAGGGAGCAATTCAAAATTCAAAATTCAAAAACTAGTAGTCAGAAGTCAAAAGTCGGGATGAACTGGTCACTAGTCGCTGCTCCCTGCTCCCTGCTCCCTGCTCCCTTGACTATTAAACACTTCCATAATCTTGCGGCAAATCTGCTTTAACTTGTCGCTGGATTCTGGCTTGGGTTTTGTTTCGCCTTCACAACGCCATTCCTCAACAGTAGAAAATTGCCACTGTTTGCCACGATGATCGAATCCAGCAGCCTCCACGCCGATGCAACGCCGGACATCACTGATGGGATCTTGATAAAACCGAATCTGAATTAGGATACTGCGACTCTGAAACGATTTACTCCAACCAGGAAAATGAAAGCCAATATCAACCGAGTCAGGATCGACTAACTCTAGTGTTTCTGGATCGTTCGTCCAAGGTTTGAGATCGGCTCTAATTTCAGGAAACTCTGCTTTGAGTAAATTCACCACCGTAGCAATCTTACTTGTAAATTCCAGATTAATCGCTTGCTCAGCTGCATTCACGCGAAACACTCCTGTAGATTGAAATATAGATGAGAGAAGAGAGGGCAGCAAGATTCCTAGAAAGCTTGCTGCTATTAGTAACTAATTTTAACAATTACCTGAGTGCTGACTTGCAGTAGTTTTTGATACAGAATATTCCATCTGTTTTTAGCTAAATACTTCTGACTGCGCAAATCTAAGTATTTATTTCAATTTTATGAAGCAGTTTTTGATAACAATTTTGTAGCTTTTTGCACTATTATTGAACTCGGAGCGTAGGGTGGGCATTGCCTACCTACTACTAAAGACTGACCGATAAGCCAATGAGCAATGACAACAAACTATAAAACCCGTAGGTAATTTAAGTTACCTACGGGTTTATGCTTAACGATAATTACTTAAGTATAGTATCAGAGCTAGAGATATTCGGTTTGGTGTCCAGTAAACTTTTGCTTGTTCACTCTATCTAAACTTTAAAACTTACTCTATCTTGCTGTCATCAAGAAATGATGAAGATGCACCACTATATTTTAAAGAAATGATGTTTTCTACTCGGTCAAGGCTAGAAGAGTCGAGAGTCGGGTGGAATGCGCTGCCAAAGGCGCTGCGTTTTGCCATCTTCGCCATTATTGGTTTTTTGCTAATCTTGATGCTGACGCTGCTAGGAGTGCTACTCAACAGAGAGCCAATGATGCAACCTGCACCACCCCAGTTACTGACAGAACCATTTTTACAACTACCAACAGCCAACTCTGTACGGGTAGTGTGGTTTACAGAATTTGCAGGTAGTCAGCACGCAGTTACTTATGGTGCAGGACTGAAACAAACTGCGATCGCCTCTACAGTTAAACTCAGCCGCACGCGAGAAGATCGAGAATCCCATGTCGGCGCACAAGCTGAAACCGGACAATACCAAAACATCAAACTGCGAGATATCTGGCGACACGAAGCAGAAGTGACGGGATTAAGTGCTGGGGTGCGCGTCCCCTATCGCGTATCTAGCCTGCGTGATGATGGCACGACATTCAGTAGCGGTGAATATAGCCTTGCTTCCCTGCCTGAATCTGGAACGCCACTCAAAATTTTACTCACCTCGGATCATCAACTCAAACCGATGACAGCAGCAAACTTGCAAAAAGTGGTAGAGACGGTAGGGAGAGTAGATGGGGTTTTCTTTGCTGGAGACTTAATTAATATTCCCGATCGCGCTTCCGAATGGTTTGACGATAATCGTGGTGGCGCGTTTTTTCCCTGCTTGCAAGGAAGGGCAAAATACGAGATTGCTAAAACAGTGTATCGCGGTGGGGCGATCGCTCAAAATGCTCCCATATTTCCCGCGATCGGCAATCATGAGGTAATGGGTAGATATGGTAGTGGCGATAGTTTAGGGGAAGAATTCGAGAATTCTATCCCGCGTGCGATCGCTAAAAAACTTTATTCCGAACAAACAGCAACTCAAACAGAACAATGGTTGAAGGATCGTTCCTTTAATACGAATACATACGAAGAAATTTTCACGCTTCCCGAAACGAGTCCAGGCGGAAAGACATACTACGCCATTACTTTTGGCGACGTGCGGTTGGTAGTATTGTACGTGACAAATATGTGGCGGACACCCAATCTCAATCCAGACGCAAGAGGAAAGTATCAAGAACGCCAGCAAGATTTGAATAACCCTGAAAAGTGGGGTTACGGACAGGTGATTTTTGGTGAAATTGCTAAAGGTAGTCCGCAATATAACTGGTTGGAAGCGGAACTCAAGAGCCAGGAGTTCCAACAAGCGAAATACAAGATTGTCATGTTCCACCATCCGCCCCATTCTTTAGGAGATAATATCGTTCCTGCTTATACCGATCCGGTACAAATTCGCGATCGCGCTACGGATGGTAGCCTCAAAGCAGTGCGTTACGAATATCCTAGAGCAGCAGATTACATCATTCGCGATGTCGTACCTTTGTTAGAGACGGCTGGGGTGCAATTAGTTTTTTACGGGCATTCTCACCTGTGGAATCGTTTTATTAGTAATAATGGCACGCACTTTTTAGAAACATCGAATGTTGGCAACACTTACGGTGCGGCTGTGGAAAATAAAAGGCGAAAAGTACCACCCGGCAACGAGCGGGATTATATTGCGCTAGGCGATCCAAATGGGTTGCAACCTATAGTACCAACCATTGCTCCTTTACGAGGTGAAGACGGCGAACCACAGCCTTATATTGCCAGCAACGATATTACAGTTTTTAGTATTTTCAATACGGCAACAGGTACGATTAGCAGCTATCGATTTGACACGCGATCCCCGGGTTCAGAGGTGGTTAAATTTGATGAATTTGCTTTGTAGAGACATTTCATGAAACGTCTCTACATATATAAAGAATTAAGGATACAAACCGCGATCGCTGAGTGCTTGAGCAACGCGACCGACACCCAACATATATGCAGCCCCTCGCAAGGATATTTCCCGCTGTCTAGATTTTTGAGACACTTGCTGATATGCTTGCACCATCAAGTGTTCTAATTCTCGGTTGACGCGCTCCTCATCCCAAAATACATAAGAAAGCCCTTGCACCCATTCCAAATAACTCACTACAACTCCGCCAGCATTCGCCAGAATATCGGGTAATACCGTTATGCCTCGCGCTTCTAATATGCGGTCTGCTTCTAGGGTTGTCGGTCCATTGGCTGCTTCTGCGACGATCGCGGCTTGAATTTGGTTAGCATTATCCTCAGTAATCTGATTTTCTAATGCAGCAGGAATCAGCACGTCGCAGGGAAAAGTTAGCAACTGAGCATTACTAATTGGCATGGCGTTGGGAAAACCCTTCAAACTGCGGTGATTTTGAGCCGCAAAACTCTTGAGTGCGGGAATATCTAAACCATTTTCGGCGTACACTCCCCCAGCACCAGTAGAAACAGCAATGACTTTTGCCCCTGCTTGGTGGAGTAACAAAGCCGCCGCACCGCCAACATTCCCAAAACCTTGAATCGCAATTCGCGATCCCGCCAAAGACTTACCCCGTTCGGCAAGTGCTTCTCGCACGGCAATCATCGTACCTCGTCCCGTTGCCATTTCCCGACCCCGCGATCCACCCACGGAAATCGGCTTTCCAGTCACGATTCCCGGTACGGCGTGACCGACGTTGACAGAATACGTATCCATCATCCACGCCATTTCCCGTGCGGAAGTCCCCATGTCTGGGGCGGGAATATCTACAGATGGTCCGATATCCTTGATCAGTTCGCTCGTATAACGCCTGGTAATGCGTTCTAGTTCTCCCACACTATAGCGGCTAGGATCGATCGCAATTCCGCCTTTTGCTCCACCGTAGGGAATACCCAGCAAAGCGCATTTCCATGTCATCAACATTGCCAATGCCGAAACTTCTCGCAGGGTTACAGCCGGATGGTAACGAGTTCCACCTTTATAAGGTCCTAAAATATCACAATGCTGTACGCGATGCCCCGCTAACACTTGCACTTCGCCGCTATCGAGTTTAACTGGAATTGATACGGTGATAACTTTGCGCGGGTGACTCAGCATCACGAGTAGGTTTTGGTCTAACCTTAATTCTTTTGCTGCCTGTTCTAGATAGCTACAAGCTTGGTCGTAGGGGCAAATATGAGCCGGAGAGGGAGTTTCTAGCGGCAGTGGGGATGTAGAAACCATATTTTTTCCTCTATTTAATTGCGATCGCCCGATTGCGATCGGATTATCTCTTAATCTCTAGCCTATCCTTCCACGATCAAAACACACTAAATTTCTGTAAAATTCGTTACATTTTTATCAGGAAGCAGGAAGCAGGGGAACAGGGAGCAGAGGAAATTCAACAATTTCCGACTTACGACTTACGACTTACGACTTTCCAGCAGCTATTTGCTCCACATTTGCATCTAAAAAATGCTGCGATCGCATGATGTCATAAAGATTTGTCTCTGATTCGAGCAAGCAGGCGTGTCCGCTGTAGGGTAGGACGACTAAACGGGAATTTGGTAAAATTCCCACCAATCGTTCTGCTTCTGCGATTGAAGGTAAAAGACGATCTTGAGCGCTGGCAATAATGAGTATTGGTTGTGTCAGTTGCTTTAACTGTGTTTCGTCTACATCAAAATCTCTGACTAAAGTAATTCGCCAGAGAACTGTTTCTGGGGGTACTGAACGAATGACTTTAAGCATTTCGCGACGATCGCTTTTAGTTACTCTTCCCAAGGAGGCAAGAAACGGTAACAATCCCACTGCCCCAAATTGGTAGAAACAAGACGGCACTAAATTTGCAAATTGCGAACCCCACGCCAAGAAAGGACGAAGTTGTACGGAAGAAGCAGGATTGACCAAAATAATGCGGCTAAATAACTCTGGTGCTTTGACTGCTACTTTCATTGCTAGACAGCCACCGAATGACTCCCCGCACAAGTAAACTTCTCTTTGAGGATTTTTGGCAAGTTCTTTGTGAATCAGTTGAATCACTTGCGCGCTCAAAACATCCCAATCGGACACATCCTCTGGCGGAATCATCAAACAACGCACGTCAAAAGCAACTTCTAATCCTTCAGTTTGCGATCGCAATAACTGCCCCGTTCCATCCATTCCTGGTAAAAATATGAATAGCGGATACTCCGGCTGAAGTTTTTTCGGACTGAGGAAACAAAGACGGTTGGTCACTATAGGGAGTCGGGAGTTGGGAGTCGGGAGTCGGGAGTCGGGGGAAGGAGAATTGGGAGAGCTGGGGAAGTCGGGAAATTTTGAATTTTGAATTTTGAATTTTGAATTTTGAATTGCTCCCTCTGCTTCCCTGCTCCTAGTCTCCTCTGCTCCTTTATCATTCATAACTAGTAACATCCTTGACGTAACAGCGTCTCGATTTCTGTCTCGCAGCGCTCGGTCAATTCTGATACAACAGCTTTTGCTTGTTTGCCCTGATATTGTTTCACCTGCTGAGGCGTAATCCACAAGGGACGACCGACGAGAAGGGCAACGCGGCGATAAATTACCAAAGGATGCCAGCCAGCGCGATCGAATAAAGGTTCTGAGGGGTCAAATACACTCAGCAGCCGTAGCGGTACGGCGGAGGTGTTAACTTCTTCTAAAGAGGCGATCGCCACTGGTAGAACTGCCAAGTCCTTGACTGGTTGATGAATCTCTCCGCCCGCAGCTGCCCGAATTGCTAAGTGAGCAAATCCGCGCTGAAACTTTTGCATTTGATAAGGTTGGCTAAATTGCACCATTGGCTTTGTCCCTTCGGGAAAGACTCCCACGGCTTGCCGACGTTGCAATAATTCAATTGCTTGATTAAAAAAGCTTTGTTGGCGATATTGGGGAGTTTCCAAAGGAAAACACCCTAATTGACCCGTAACAATCTCGCGCATGACTGGTACTTGTCCCATGTAATGATGGCAAGCAAAGCGGATTGGACGTTCCACTGCCTTCATCAATAGCGGTGCATCCATAAAGCTACGGTGATTGCTCACGACCAACACGGCACTATCGCGAGGAATACGGTCTTCGTAATAGAGAAACTGTTTGGTTCCCATCGAAGCTAGAAACCAATCGGAAATTTGCAGGGGGCTGTTTCCACTCATGCACTACTTTATATAGTTCTCTTATGAGATCGGCAGCCGGCGATCGCTCGAACGAGTTGCTGCTGTACTTAATCTATTTTTACATTTCTTTGCGAACCTGAGCGCATGTCTTTGGGAATAGGAGTGAGGAGCGAGGAGCGAGGAGTGAGGGGACAAGGAAGACAAGGAGGACAAGGGAGAGAAGAGAGCTGAGGGAGCGCAAGGTTGCTGAGGGGGCTGAGGAAGCTACTACCAATGACCAATGACCAATGACCAACTACCAATTCCCTACACCACCACTTCCACTTATACAGTTTCTATCAGAAATTGAACTAATTTTATAGAAATTAATTATTTGATCGCGCTCGCAAGAGTCATAACTCAAGTAATTATGTAGTTGCATTAAAAGTAATGAAAATATATAACTACCAAGGCTGATATATGATAGAGGGAGTTTTTAGATCCTCTGTTTAAGATTCATGAATTTTGCCGATCGCAGCAAAGACACATTCGCTGTTACAACGCCACTATATTACGTCAACGACTTACCTCATATCGGCAGTGCTTATCCAACGATGGCAGCAGATGCGCTGGCTCGGTTTGAGCGATTGTTGGGCAAGTCCGTACTCATGATTACAGGCACGGACGAACACGGGCAAAAAATTCAACGAGCGGCAGAGAGTCACGGGCGATCGCCTCAAGAGTACTGCGATCGAATTTCATCGAGCTTTGTCTCTTTATGGGAGCTGTTGAATATACAATACGACCGCTTTAGTCGGACGACAGCAACTCAACATGAAGCCATAGTCAAAGAGTTTTTTGGGCGAGTTTGGGATGCCGGAGATATTTACTCCGATCGCCAGCAAGGATGGTATTGCGTTTCCTGTGAAGAATTTAAAGAGGAACGAGAATTATTAGCGGGAAATTACTGCCCGCTGCACCCAAATAAACAGGTAGAGTGGCGGGACGAACAAAATTACTTTTTTCGCTTGTCGCGCTACCAGGAACAACTAGAAGCACATTATCAAACATATCCCGATTTTATCCAGCCAGTCAGCCGTCGCAACGAAGTGCTGAACTTTGTCAGTCAAGGCTTACAGGATTTTTCGATTTCGCGGGTGAATGTAGATTGGGGTTTTCCCGTTCCCGTCGCGCCAGAACAGACGCTCTATGTCTGGTTTGATGCATTGTTAGGATACGTGACGGCGCTGCTCGATCCTGACAGCGAAGCAACTTTGGAAAATGCTTTAGCTCAATGGTGGCCCATTAACATACACATTATCGGTAAAGATATTCTCCGCTTCCATGCTGTCTATTGGCCCGCGATGTTGATGTCTGCTGGTTTGCCGTTACCAGGGCGAGTTTTCGGACACGGCTTTTTAACCAAAGACGGGCAGAAAATGGGAAAAACGATGGGAAATACAATCGATCCCGTGGCTTTGGTTAAGCAATATGGTTCCGATGCCGTGCGCTATTACTTTCTCAAAACGATTGAGTTTGGTAAAGATGGAGATTTCAGCGAAACTCGATTCATCAATACAGTCAACGCAGATTTAGCAGATAACTTAGGAAACTTGTTAAATCGCACCCTGAGCATGGTGCGCAAGTACTGCGCTGGCAAAGTACCGAGTGTAGGAGAAATAGCTGTCGAGCATCCCCTCAGGGCGATCGCTACCTCTTTAGGACAGGAAGTGAAACAATACTACGAAGTCCTAGCATTCGATCGCGCTTGTGAAGCAATTCTCGATCTCGTCAGAGCGAGTAATAAATTCATCGACGAGCAAGCACCGTGGAGTCTCTACAAACAAAAGCGACAGACAGAAGTGGAGGAAGTATTGTATGCTGTGTTGGAATCAGTTAGATTAGCAGCTTATTTACTAGCCCCAATTATCCCACATACTTGCACCGAAATTTATAAACAGTTAGGATTTGCGATTGATTTTAATAACAAAGCTCAAACTTTCATTACTACTCCATTCAGCAGTCACTCAAATTGGGGGATACTGAGCGATATGCAACAATTGGGGGAGCCTAGACCAGTTTTTCACCGCATAGAATTGGCTCAAAAGGTTTAACTAATAAGTCAAGCTTACAGGGTCGATAGGAATTACTAAAGATTTGAGCCATCGACCCTGTTCTTTTATAGAGTCTAGTGTTAGCAGGGGCGTTTGCTAGAATCAAGACAATAAAAACTTTCAAAAATAACAATTTTTCTTTTTTTAATAAAAGCTTGAGGTATAACAATCATGTTGAGCAATAGAGATTTTGAAAATAGTTCGATCTTTACGCCAGAACAAGTTTTAGAAAATCGAGGTAAGGTAGCAATCTTTATTGATGGGTCAAATTTATTTTATGCAGCGTTACAGTTGGGAATTGAGATTGATTACACCAAGCTTTTATGTCGGCTAACGGCAGGATCGCGATTGTTGCGCTCGTTTTTCTATACAGGCGTAGACCGTACCAATGATAAACAGCAAGGGTTTCTGTTATGGATGCGGCGCAATGGATACCGCGTGATTGCTAAAGATCTGGTTCAGCTACCAGATGGTTCTAAAAAAGCTAATTTAGATGTCGAGATTGCCGTTGATATGATGGCTTTAGTTGGGGCATATGATACAGCAGTATTAGTCAGCGGTGATGGAGATTTGGCTTATGCCGTAAACGCTGTCAGCTATCGTGGGGCGCGAGTTGAGGTTGTCAGCTTGAGATCGATGACCAGTGATAGTTTGATCAATGTTAGCGATCGCTATATCGATTTAGAAACAATCAAAGAAGATATTCAAAAAACACCGCGTTCCGGTTATACCTATCGTCCCCTATCTAGCCTGGATCTTGTCGAGCAACCATCCCCCGATGGTTTAGATACGATCGAAACTTCAGACACTTAACTAGGGAGCAGAGAGCAGGGAGCAGGGAGCAGGGAGCAGAGGAAGCAGAGGAGCAGAGAGGCAGGGGAGAGATCGGGAGCAATTCCAGCCACTAGCCACTAGCCACTCACTGCACCCCACACCCTATTGACTACTCCCGACTCCCTATTTTTTTGTCAAGATGGAGGCATGAAAAATAATATCTTTCATCAATTGTTCGTGTTGTATCGCTGCATGACAGCGCCATTAATCGGTGTATTACTGACACTGTTACTATTTGGTTGCGAGCAGCGGACTCAGACAGCACAAACAGTTGCTCAGGCTCCCTCCTCGCCTCCTCAGCAAGTGCAGCGTGACTTAACTTTTAATGATGTGATCTTGGAGCAGTCAGATAAGCAGGGACAATTGTTTTGGAAAGTTAAATCGAAGCAAGCAACGTATAGTAAAGATCGTAAAACCGCTCAAGTAGAAAACCCTGTTGGTCAACTGTTTCAAGATGGCAAACCCGTATATGATATTACGGCAAAGACAGGAGAGATCCAGCAGGATGGAGCAAAGTTATTGCTTAAGGGTGAAATTGTTGCTAAAGCTCCTGCATACAATTTGGTATTGCGCGGCAATGAGCTGGAGTGGCAACCAAACCAAGATTTATTAATCGTGCGCGATCGCCTGACGGGAGAACATCCCCAAATGCAAACAGTTGCCAAAGAGGCTAGAGTCAGAAGCCGAGCGGGGATCGTTGAGTTTTTGGATGGAGTCCAGGCAACCGCAAAAGAATCAAACGTGCAAATGCAGACGGAACGGCTAACTTGGCAGTTTCGC
Organism: Chroococcidiopsis sp. SAG 2025; assembly: GCF_032860985.1. Classification (GTDB taxonomy): domain Bacteria; phylum Cyanobacteriota; class Cyanobacteriia; order Cyanobacteriales; family Chroococcidiopsidaceae; genus Chroococcidiopsis. The sequence continues at coordinate 1,021,153 of NZ_JAOCNC010000001.1, read as the reverse complement.
GCTCAAAAGTTAATTGGCGATCGCCCGATAAAATTCGATCGCTACCAAAATAATAAAATTACCGATCGAGGGACGGCAGGTCGTGGCGAGTACGATCTGAAAACAAACATTGCTACCTTGGCGCAAAATGCTCAGATTTCTTTACTAGAGCCACCGCTACAAGTGAATGGTAATTTGCTCAAGTGGAACGTTGATACTAAAACTGTAATTGCAGACCAACCCGTGCGCGTCGTGCAGCGCCAGCAGCAAGTCACCGTAAGCGCCGACCGCGGTAGGCTAGAAACGGAAAAACAAGTTGCCTACATGAATGGCAATGTCAAAGGTGTAGGGCAAAAACAGCAGACTGTTACATCTGACGCGCTAACTTGGTACATTCCCACCCAACAAATGGAAGCAACGGGTAATGTCGTTTACCAACAATTCCAACCGCCAGCGACTCTGAAAGGACAAAAAGCTGTAGGCAAGTTGGACGCACAAAATTTTGTCGTTAGCGGGGGTAGGGTTTCGACACAATTCGTACCGCAACCATAACGCGATGACTGTAGGGGCGGGTTCACCAACAATCTCTGTACCGCACGAAATAACTCAATAAACCCGCCCTGACCAGATATAATCAGCGCGTCGTAGAGTTTTGGAGACGCACGTATGAGCAAAAAAAGTCCGCTCCCAGCGGACTTAAAAATACATAGCCTATGTGGATAAATCCGAACTAACTTGGAATCCCCTTGCCAAGACAAGGGGATATAGCATTAGAAGCGGAATGTCGTTCTCAGCGTACCTACATAAACCGTGTCGTTGTTGTCGTTATGCTCTGGATTAAAGATGACGATGACACCAGGAGTCACATCGATGTTGTCGGTGAGCGGGAAGCGATAGAGTCCTTCTAAGTGATAAGAAGTATCTTGGTCGCGGCGACCGCCAAAATCATTTTTAGCTGTTCTTGGTGGCTGACCGAAGACTAAACCAAGTACGCTACCTTCTTTACCTACATCTTGTAAAGCCAGAGTTGCTGCCCAGTTCCAAATATCAGCAGTTTGTGAAGGGCTATCTTCATTCAGCGCTACCGTATAACCGCCCCAACCGCCAACAGTGAAGCCACCCAACTTAACGCTAGCCTGTACGGCGTACTGGTTAGTAGATGTTGATGCACCGCTGAAGGGGTTGTTAGAAAAGACACTGCCAGTTGCGCCAGAAACGCTAATACCGTTAGTCGTCGTAATATCGCTTACGGTGGAGTTATCGTAGGTGTGAACGTAGGTCGCACCGATCGCAATGTTATCGCTAGGACGGAAGGCAATCTGTCCCAGAGCAGCGTAATCACCGTTAAACAAACCAAAAGAATTGGTCGGATCGTTAGCATTCCGAGCTAGATAGCTTGCAGAAGCGCTAATCACACCTTTGGGATTGATGTTAACTGTTAAACCAGCACCATCACCCGCACGATAAATGGGGTTGAAACGTCCGAACCGAGAAATAGCACCGCGACCGCTACTTTCTAGTAGAGGGTTGAAGGTGTAGACGTTATCGTTGAACTCCCCGTTGTCAAAGTCAACTTTGATATCAGCAATTTCGCCAAGCGAGAATTTGTAATAGAAATCGTCAAGTACAATATCGTTGTTTTCATCACCATCGAAGCCCAGACGAGTCATATTCGTACCCGTCAGACCCGTGCCAAATGGTACAACGTTGCGAGCTTGCAGACGGGTTCTCAACTCGTCTTTTCCGGTAAAGCTGGTGTTAAAAGTCAGACGAGCGCGGTCTGCCAAAACAGTGTTGACATCGTTGTCATCACCTGTAGGTTCACCACTACCAGGTGCAGCCACCTCGTTACCACCAAATACATCAGAAACGGCAACAATCACTTCCCCACTTAGTTTTGTGGTGGTAGAGAACTGATTTGCTTCTAGTTCTGCCGTCCGTGCTTCTAGAGCATCAACGCGACCGCGCAGGGTAGCTAGTTCCGCCGAAAATTCTTCCTGCAACCGCTGTAACGTTGCCAGGTCTTCTTTGTTGACCATATCGGCGGAAGCGGTTGCAATCAGTTCGTTCACGCGGTCTAAACAAGCGTTTAAACCTGCGGCAAACTCATAACGGGTCAAGGCGCGGTTGCCACGATATGTTCCATCGGGATAACCAGCAATACAACCGTAGCGCTCGACTAAAGACTGCAACGCTTGAAAAGCCCAGTCGGTAGGCTGTACGTCAGATAACTGAGAAACGGATGTAACCTGGGCTAGAGTTTCTGGAGCTTTCTGTTCAGATAACTGGGTGACAGATGTTTGCTGTACTTCTTCCAGAGGTAGGGGTTCAGCAGCTTGAGTCCGAGTCGCTACAAACAGGGTTGCTGTTAGTAAAAGGGGACTTAGTTTGAGAGTATTCCAAATAAGTTTCGACATATATCTTCTCACTCACACCAATGCATAGTTGCTGTTGTCAACTCAAGAGAGATTGAGGCTATCGATCGCTCTTGCTATCTATAATATTCTCACCAATTCACTCAAATTGGAACCGTGTATGCACTATCGTAAATTCACCGTAATTTCACTGCGATCGCCTCCTAGTTGACTAAATTAGAAGCGGATGAGAACCGGAATTAAACTTTTGCTGTTCCAATTGGTAAGCGTAGAATAATCCGCCGTTGGTGTCTTGTTAACAGCCCTTCTTCCTCGAATTGCTGTAGCATCCGCGTTACCGATACCCTAGTAGTATTTATAACTTCAGCTATTTCTTGATGGGTAACAGCAACGTCTATTAATCTTCCCAGATCGACATCGCGACCGAATTTTTGACCTAGCCAGATTAAAAACTGCCACAATCTAAGCGAAACGGGTTTGCGGTGAATAATGCTCAGCAATTCCTCTGTTTGGCAAACGTGAGACATCATTGCCTCTACAGTCAAATGCCATAACTCAGATGGAATTATAGTTGTTTCAACGCTGGTCAAACACTCAATTTGGTAGGGAATGACTCGCGATAAAGGTTGACCGACTAGATCTCCTGCACCCCAGTAACCCAGAGTAATTAACGTGCCGCTTTCGCTCCAAGTGACAGTGCGCACGGCTCCGCGCTCGATCCGCCATAAAATATTTGGACGAGAGGGAATCAGGTCGTGGCGGGCAAAGAGTCGTTGGGATGACTGAGGAACAAGGCTAGGAGTTGTAGTAGAGATTGCCATAAGACGAGAGAATTGGGGAGACTTGGGGACAAGGGGGAACTCGCTCTTCCCCACGACCGTTCGGCGAAGCCGTTCCCGAAGGGTAGGGAGTGGGGATTAGGGGGCGAAGGGGACAAGGGGAGAGAAAACTGCTCTCCACTGCTTCATCCTGCTGAGGTGATTAAGGAAATTTCTGTGGCTTGACCCTGTTGTGGTGTATGACAGAGGGGATTTATAGCTATAGCAAAGACTGTTTGTCCGATTCCAAATTGCGATCGCATCGAGCAAAATAAAACTATTAGATGGTAGATCGGGCAAGATTTGCGATCGCGCTTGCCTTTGCCTAAACCATCGCCAAAACAACAATGGGAAAAATGACAGCGTGAAACTTGGCACTTCTGAAGCCATATTTTCAAGTGCAACTGCACTTGCTTTCCCTAGCAAAGACATTAGGGCATTCTGGCACTTGAGCTTCATCAGTCACATGCTCGCTCTTACCTACAACATCTCACCACTAAGCTTTATGACTAAACGTCTCTATTACTAAACTTTTATTATTACTACTTGTTAGCTAGATATTAAAACTCTTAGTTTAAGAAGTGAGTAAGTTTTCATTAAAAAGCGAATTGTCAGTTGTAAGTCGTAGGGGCGGGCTTAGCAAACAGATAAACAACTGCGACAGTAAATCTTTGGTCAAACCCCGCCCGTACAGAAGTCATAAGTCAGAAGCATCTATTCACCAGCCACCTATTTACTGAGAACTGAACAACCGATCGCTGTTTAAGAGCGTTGTCCGGTAACGATGTAAGCGACTCGCTGACCGACGTTGGTAGCGTGGTCTGCCATCCTTTCTAAGTGACGAATTACCAAAGCTAACAACAACCAAGGTTCTAAAACTCCTTGGATATCTCTTTCTGTTGCTAGAGTTTGATAAAGATTTTGGTATGAGTCGTCTACAGCGTCGTCTAATTGCTTGACTGCTAACCCTGCTTGTGCATCTAGATCCGCTAGCGCCATCAAGCTAGCCGCTAACATCGCTTGGGCATGGTGAGACATAATCTCGATCTGAGGGATGCATTTATGAGGGGGATAGGGAAATAGCTTAATCGCAATTTCTCCTAAGTCCTCAGCATAGTCTCCAATTCTTTCTAGGTCTCGCACGAGCTGCATAAAGGCACTTAGTAAGCGCAAATCCTTCGCTACTGGTGCTTCTAAAGTTAGCAGCGCAGCACACTCAATCTCAACGTGGCGGTAAAATTGGTCAATTTGCTTGTCGAGCAGTGGTAGTTCCTCTGCTGCTGATAGGTTACGGGCAAATAGTGCTTGATGGCTGAGGCGAAATGAGTTTTCTACCAAAGCTCCCATGCGCAAAATATCTCGCTCTAGACGTTTGAGGCGACGCTCAAAGTGAGTGCGGCTAGGTTGGTGAGGTTGGAAAGGAACAGCATCTACGTTGAGCAATTCTGACACCGTAGTATAAAGGTAGGATTTTATTGTTAGTGATAAATCTTGTTAGCTGCATCTGCCACTGGCAGGAAAAGCAGATTGTGACGTAAATTACTAATTATATTCACTATATATAAGCATCTACATTTACTATTATAAGCATCTGCTCTGTCATTGAGTTGGTAACTCGATTTGCAGCCAAGCACCTTTAGTTTCGGGATGGTTCATGGCTTTTACCGTGCCACCATGTGCAGAGACAATTTGTTTGACGATCGCTAAGCCCAAACCACTACCATGAGTTGTAAAAGTAGACATTTTCTTTGAGTCGGGTGTTGTTTGTCTAGCTCTAGCTAGATCCCCACGATAAAGGCGTTCAAATACGTAAGGTAAATCGGTCGGTGGAAAGCCACAACCGGAGTCAATAATATTTATTTGCACGTAATTAAATTTAGTTTCTGAATTAATTAGCTCGACTTTAACCCAAATCGTGCCTTGAAAAGGGCTATATTTGATACTGTTATCGAGTAAATTTAATAACACTTGCGTTAAGCGAGACTTGTCTGCCTCGATCCACAAAGTTTCTGCACCGGAATAGGATAAACGGAGCTGCTGTCGCTGTGCTAAAGGTTCTATAGTGTGCCATACGGAATCAATTAGCGATCGCAATTCCACTGGTTCGCGGTTGAGCTGACGACTAGGATCTAACTCTAGTTGGCTTAATTCCAACCAATTTTGCACTAAACTAATCAATCTTTCCACTTCTGGTAAGAGGCGATCGACCCAAAGTTTATATGGTGGTTCGAGTTGTTGCTGTAAGGCTTCTACCACTAATAAAATTGAAGTCAATGGCGTTTTGAGTTCGTGTGCTAAATCGGAAACCCAGCGATCGCGAGTCCGCGCTAAATCAAGCAATGGCTGGCGATTTTCCAAAAATACGCCCACTTGTCCGTTTTGTAGAGGTAAGGTAGCTGCGTTCATCGTCAGCGCTCTCAATTCGCTCAATGCCGCTGCATCTGCACTCGCTCGATGAAACAACCACTCTTTAACCTGCGGCTGCTGTCTTTCTCGCGTTTGCTCGATTAACTGATCCAATTCGTAGGAACGCACCCACTCCAACAGTAAGCGTACCTGTCCGGGTTCCCACCTCTGCAAGCCTAGCAATTGCTGAGCCTGTTGGTTGCACCACAACAACTGATTTTCTTCGTCTACTTGCAAGTAGCCTACAGGAGCGACTCGCATCAGCTGCTCCCAGGTTTGAACTTTAGCTTGCATCTCTTCCCGTTGCTGTTGCGCCGAAACAATTTCCTGCCGCAACCGAGGGATCGCTCCCAGGGAAGTTGCCATCTCACTATCATTAGATACTGTTCGCAGTAAACGTCGCAACTTAGCTTGCAATTGGGTATACTGCCACAACCACAAGCAAATTCCTATCCCTAGTCCTAGCAAAAACGCCAGCAGTACCATCACAAAGGTTCAGGATCAAAAGTGGGTTAACTATCACTTTAACCCTTCTTACTAGGGAGCAGGGAGCAGGGAGTAGGGAGTAGAGAGCAGGGAGCAGAGGAAGCTCCAGGGGCTTCAGGGGCTTTAGGAGCAAGAACTGTCTTCACGCAGTGTAGCGTCAGCGCCTACTGTCAACTGTCAACTGTTAACCAACAACCATCAACCTATCCAAATCGATAACCAAACCCGCGCACCGTCACCAAATATTCTGGATGGCTGGGGTCTTTTTCGAGTTTTTCCCGCAACCAACGAATGTGAACGTCTACAGTTTTGCTGTCTCCAACAAAATCTGCTCCCCAGACTTGGTCGAGCAATTGCTCGCGCGACCAGACGCGGCGCGGATAAGTCATGAATAGTTCTAGCAAGCGGAACTCTTTAGGGGAAAGGCTGACTTCTTGCGCTCTGACGGTCACGCGGCACTCTTGCGGATAAAGGGTGACATCTTTAAATTGTAGAATCGGGACTTGTGGTAATACACCTATGCGCTGGCGGCGTAACAAAGCACGACACCGCGCGACTAACTCCCGCATACTAAAAGGCTTTGTCAGATAGTCGTCTGCGCCAACTTCCAAACCCAAGACGCGATCGGTTTCGCTGCCTTTGGCGCTCAAAATCAAGATTGGGACTTGATTTCCTTGGTGGCGGAGCAAGCGACAGATATCTAAACCATTGATCTGAGGCAGCATTAGATCTAAAATCACCAGATCGAAGGGAAAATCTCCGAAGGTAGGTTCGCTACTCTGAAGTAAGGTCAGAGCTGTACGTCCGTCAGCAGCAGTAGCGATCGCAAAACCTTCCGCCTCCAAAGCCATTACGAGCATTTCCCGAATCAGGTTTTCGTCTTCTACCACCAGAATGCGGCTCATGTGCCCGATTTCCACCTTGGGGGAACTGTTGGTCAATTCGCGAGTAAACATCGTTTTTGTCGATCTGTTCTTGCACCATTATTATCTAATCGGAAGACATCCGAAATCTTTTCAACTGCAAATTTCTGGAAATTTAGAGAACTCCAGATCTTGACAGTCTGCATTCACTCAGATATATTTTTTACAGTACATTTGTACTATAAACGGGCAGATTGCAGTTAGTGTTTAGCTTTGAGCTAATTGCTAAGCGCTATTTGCCAGTTTCTACGGTCATTTCAGCAATTTTACTGCTTTGCGATCGCCTCCAGGAAGGCTAGCTTAGGATCTATATCTTAGGGTATAGCCACGAGTATTCGTTTTAACTTAAATCTCTCTTAAATTTAGTTGCAGGAGTTGCAATATGAATCGATTCGTAGCTAAAGACAGTACAGATCGTTTGTCAACATTTCAACGTATTCTGGCTGATAGAAAGGATATGTCATTAAAAATTGCTACTAAACAAGAGGAGGCGGACAAGGAAAAGAATAAACAAATTCTACAAACTGCTGCTAGCTATACAGTAGATAACATCGTGAAAGGTTTAGCCGAACTGCAACTAGAGTTTGGTGGAATCGTTATCGGACTATCAGAGAAATTATCTAAAGAAACTTCTAAGTTAGGCGAACTTAAGCGTGCTATTGAAGTAGAGACTCAGAATTTACAAGAATTACAACAAATTAGAGTTGTTGCCGATACTCTGTACATTTTAAATCAAGAGCATCAAGAAAAATTAAAATTAATTGAGCAAGGCGCAACAACTCAGCAGGAAAACTTAGAAAAAGAAATAACGCAAACGCGAAAAATTTGGCAGCAAGAGCAAGTAGAGTTTGAAACCAACCTACAAGTTCAGAATGAATTGTTAGTGAAAGAACGACAGCAAGAAGTAGAAGAGTATCAATATCGACTCACACAAACGCAAAAAACTAACGTCGATACTTACCAACTGAAAAAGCGTACGCTAGAAAGAGAAATACAAGAAGCAACGCAATCTAAAGAAAAAGATTGGGCAGAACGGGAAAAAGTTTTAACTGAACAACAGTCATTGCTACAAAAATATCAAAAGCAAATTGCTACTTTCCCTGCGGAATTAGAAGAATCAGTTAAAAAAGCAAGGGAAGAAGCGATTAAAGATGTCAACCAGGATGCAAAAGTTAAAGCCGATCTAATTGAGAAAGAATGGCAAGCAGCAAAGCAGAGTTACGAACTACAAGTGCAGTCTTTAGAGCAAGTGATTACTAAACAAATAGAGCAAATTGAAAACCTAACGGCGCAAATGCAAGCCGCACAGCAACAAGCTCAAGAATTAGCATTGAGAGCCTTTCAAAATGGAGCGAGAGGTTAGGGTAAGAATGAAGAGATAAGGGAGACAAGTCACAAGTCAGGAACCCTCTTTCTTCCCCTGCTCGTGCGCTCCCTGTTCGCTGATAACTAACAACTGAAAAGGAGATTATTTATGGTAGCAAGAAAACCAAGTGAAAAGAGTACGAAAGCTGAGAGCTTAGCGGCTTATGAGGAGATGTCGAAAGAAAAAACCGTTCTGAAATCTCAACTCGATAAATTAGCTAAGGAAACTTCAATAGTTCAAGAAAGACTAACATCCGAGCCAAAACTAGCTATGAATCAATCTACGACCGTGCAACAAAAAATGAATTTTATTATTGATAACTTAGGGAAAATTCAGCTAGGAGTTGGTAGCGCTGTCAGCGAATTATCGGAGCAACTTACTACAGAAGCTTCCAAATTACAAGAGATTCGTCGTAATGTGGCAACTGAGACAGAACAATTACAAATTCTACACAGTCTAAAAAAGATTGATGACACAACTTTAGATAGCTCGATCGAGAGCTATGAAGACAATTCAAAAACTTTTAGCGAGGAGTTTAGTCAGAGACGAGAAACTTTAGAGCAGGAAGTAGAAACAAAAGTTAAAGCATGGAACAAAGAGCAAGAAGAATATAAAGTCAAGATCAAAGAACGAAATGAAACTCAAGCAAAAACTCGTCAAAGAGAGACTGCGGAGTATAAATACAATTTAGAATTACAGCGTAAATTAGCGCTAGAAGAATACGAACAAACTCAAAAACATATTTATCGAGAATTAGAGGAGTTTCAGCAAATTCAAGAAAAACAATGGACGGAAAGAGAAAAAGCGATCGCGGAACGCGAAAAGCAGTTTGCAGAAGCAAAAACTAAGGTGGAAATTTTTCCTAAAGAAAAAGAAGCAGCACTGAAAAAGGCAACAGAAGAAGGAAAAGGCATCGCTCACTATCAGGCAAAGATTAAATCGGATTTATATGCTAAAGAAGTCGAAGGACAAAAGCGATTTTACGAACAGCGTGTCCAATCTTTAGAACAACTTATTCAAAATCAAGAAGCGCGGATTCAAAGCCTTGCTAAACAATTAGAGGCAACTTCTAAACAAGTACAAGACTTAGCTGTGAAAGCTATTGAAGGGGCAGCGAATGTAAATTCTTATCAAGCGGTTAAAGAAATTGCTTTGGAGCAAGCTAAGAACGCCCAGAAGAACAAGTAAGTGCATCCTTCTACAGCTCAAGTTGATTGCTCAAGTGTAAGCAACAAGCTATCATTTTAGTGAGATAAATGCGATCGGCTACAGGTAGTCGGACATACTAGCCTAGCCTGCATGGAAGTAGAAACAACAGATGCAAGATCGACAATCTAGAGAAATTGAGGATATCTACGAAAGCTTAATGGCGCTCAGCAATCAAGCTTTAAGGAGCAATCATTATGAAGCTGCTTACCATATGCTAACAGCCGCCATGCACTATGCAAGCGATCTAGGCGACGAACAGTATCTTGCAAGAGTGGAGCAGGAGGCGAAAGCGCAACGCGACTGGATTGACTCCCATACGCCAGAACACCGAATGTCCACGCAGTCGGTCAACAAGCATCATGGGAAGAACTTATATGACATGTTGGCACGACAGGCAACAGCACAGATTGCGATCGCCAAACAAAGGAATCGACTCAATAACAATCGGCATTTTCTCAGCCAGGAAGTGCAGTTAGGAAAATTTTCTCAAGAAAAGAGTTAAATAGAATACTTGGAATCGCTGTTCTTGAACTCGATTCGGTTTCCAGCAGCTGATTCTAAGCGGTACTGCCAAATCCAGCAAACTACCAAATTGCTCCATGTCATTTAATTAAGAAACCATTAAATATTGACATTTAACGGTAAATCAAAGGACTGAAATCATATTTGGTGTAAACAGCATTACAAATCTCTACAATCTGAATCGGTAAGCTGTTGAGAACCCTCCGATTGCTCAACAACCGCCAGAAGATGGCGGTTTTTTATTTGTGACTGAGCGATCGCTTAGAGAGACATTACATGTAACATCTCTACACTGAAGATCGGCGACGGCGACAGCGTTCGGAACAATATTTCACATCATCCCAACAGTCTACCCATTTTTTCCGCCAGGTGAAGGGGCGTTGACACACTGGACAAATTTTTGTTGGTAGGTCAGATTTAGATCGAGTGCGTGCCATATACAGTTGTTGAGAGAGTAACTAAATTTTACGGAATTGTGAATGAGCCTACTTCCCCCTCATATAGTAAAAATGGGCTTGCAGCCCCCGGCTACCCCTTGGCAGCGGTAAGAATCGTGCTGGTGGAACCAGCAGGTTCGCTGAATGTGGGAGCGATCGCCCGCGTGATGAAAAATATGGGTTTGCAGCAGTTGGTGTTAGTCAATCCCCAGTGCGATCCGCTGTCGCTAGAAGCCCAACAAATGGCAGTTCATGCCTTCGATATCTTGCAAGCAGCCCAAGTTGTAGAAACGCTACCAGCAGCCTTGCAGGGGTGTACTAGGGCGATCGCTACGACTGCTCGTCCTCGCACCTTAGACATTCAATTAGAGCAGCCTCAAGATGCTTTACCTTGGTTAATTTCAACCTCAGAACAAGCAACAGCCTTGATCTTTGGTCCCGAGTCGCGAGGATTGAGTAATGAGGAAATGTACTACGCTCAGCGCTTTATCCGCATTCCCTCCAACCCTACCTATCCTTCATTGAATCTAGCTCAGGCAGTGGCGATCTGCTGTTACGAACTGGCGAAATATAGCCAATTGGGAGTTGACGTTGAAAAGAGTGCGATCGCAGTTGACTACGCCTCTGTAGAAGCATTAGAAGGGTTTTACCAACAACTCGAAGCCTTACTACTCAAAATTGGCTATCTTTACCCCCATACTGCTACTAGCCGCATGGAAAAATTTCGTCAACTATTTAACCGCACTCAGTTAGAAAATACTGAAGTAGCAATGTTGCGGGGGATATTAACTCAGATGGAGTGGGCTATGAAGAAGTCGGAATTCGGAAGCGATCGGTGATTAGCGTTTGAGTTGCTCCCTCAGCTCTCTTTTCTGACTTGCGACCTGTGACTGGCGGCTTCTCTTTTACCTTTTTTGAGGCGTGAAATGTACCTAGCCGGAGATTTGTTCAGCTTGTCTCTGTATTTTTCCAATTTATTGCTTTTATAGGCTATATTTCATCTGAAGATTTATCGCCATTACAAATTGGTTGAGATAAACTTTGACCCAATACTACTTGCTTTTACAACTCAGGCAAGCAGTGGTAGGTTATTGTTCAAGTCCAGTTCGCCCTTGTTGTCTTCTGTAAGTCAATGGTATTAGAAAGCGGGTCGTCAAATTCAGGTAAGCGGTCAAACGCTGGGCATAAAAAAGGTCTAAGTAGTTCGCAACAGCGCGAACAGGCTAAGATGCACAATCCGCGTGGGCGTTTCTCACCACAAGAGAGTCGTCTACTCCCTTCAGAACCTAGAAACAGTGACAGGAAAAACCGCAGCCAGACAGTGGCTTCCTCTGGGGCTAATGGTAGCAGAAGAGTCACGGGAGAGACACTGCCAACACCAACCAGAAAACAGAGTAAGCAAAGGCAACACCCGCAGCGCCAGAATAAATTGATTGTATACGCCTTGCGGTTGTTAATTCTGGGAATTGGCATCAGCGCGATCGCGGGTACGGTGCTATCGGCTTTAGATCCCACCACGCGCATCACCTCTGAAGAAATACCAATTACGGCAATAGAAGTTATGCCGCAGCTACAAGCCAGAGAAACTGTTGCCCATGCTGCACCACTCCAGCCAACTAAAGAAATTACGGCACTGAAAACGCTGATGCAACAGTTGGCAACGAACAACACTAAATTGTTTCCTGGGATGTTTTTTATCGATCCCGAGACAGGAGCTTATCTAGATTGGAATGGAGATACAACTTTTGCAGCTGCAAGTACGATCAAATTTCCAATTTTGGTTGCTTTTTTTCAAGATGTAGACGCGGGAAAGATTCGATTAGACGAGAAGTTAACTTTAAAAAAAGAATTAGTTGGTGGTGGTTCGGGAGGCTTTCAATACAAGCCGTTGGGTAGTCAGTTTACTGCTTTGGAAACGGCAACTCAGATGATTATTGTTAGCGATAACACGGCAACTAATTTACTGATAGAGCGTTTGGGTGGCATCGCAGCTTTGAATCAGCGGTTCAGAAACTGGGGTTTGAGCGTAACAGAATTGCGGAACTTGCTACCAGATTTGGCAGGAACAAATACGACCAGCCCTAAAGAGTTGGCTCAATTAATGGTAGCAGTGCAAAAAGGAGATCTAATTTCTGTCAAATCGCACGATCGCCTACTCAATATCATGCGCCGCACGCATACAGCTACGCTATTACCAAAAGGGTTGGGACCAGGGGCAACAATTGCTCACAAAACCGGAGATATTGGTTCAATGGTAGGGGATGTCGGTTTAGTCGATCTGCCCAGCGGGAAACGCTATATTGCTGTTGCTATGGTCAAGCGCCCCCACAATAACGCTCAGGCAAAAGAATTGATCCGGCAAGTCTCGCGTGCTGCTTACCAGGAATTTAGTAAGTAAGTCAGTGGTTGGTTGTTGCAGGTATATCTAGCATTCACCAAAATTGTTACAGCAGGCGATCGCTATTTTGAGAGAATGAAGGTCGTAAACTGCTGGCACAAGGCAAAAATTATCAACAGCGCGAATGTCATTCGCAAACGTTGTAAAGCATCTTTCCCAAGATTCGTGACTTTGGCAATCGATCTGCCCCCAAAACCCGCCCCGACAAATCCTTCCTGCCGATCCCTGTACGGGCGGGTTTAGCCCGAGATTCGTGACTTTGGCAATCGATCTGCCCCCAAAACCCGCCCCGACAAATCCTTCCTTCTGACTTCGCCATGACTATCACTATTTCTCTCAAGGCTGACAACTTCAGCAGCTTAGATGTATTGCCAGTTGCCAAAACGATCGAAAATATATCACAAGAAAGATCGGCGATCGCCACTTACGAGCAGCAACTTCGCTTCGAGATCGATTATCCTCGTCCCTCAGACGATCCACGGGAACTGTCCGAAATTCCCGAAGTACGGATGTGGTTTATTCGCCTTGACAGTCGCTATCCCTGGCTACCTTTTCTCTTAGATTGGAAGGCAGGCGAGCTGTCCCGCTACACTGCCATGCTGGTTCCCCATCAGTTCCATCGCCAAGAAGGAATTCAATTTAATCCCGAAGCCCTAGAAATTTTTCTCATGCAAAAAGTTTTCGTTCTGCATGACTGGTTGCAACAAATGGGTATTCCTAGCACCGCAAGGCTGAAATCTATGGGTCAAATGCTAGGCTATGACTTAGAAGATGATTTGTTTGGAATGTTATGAGCGTCATTCGTCATTTGTCAGGAGGCGAGAGGCAAAAGGCTAATGAATTGCGAATTGCTCCCCCAGCTCCGCGACTCTCTCTTTCCTCAGCTCAACCACTCCAAACCCGTTCTAAAACAGTTTGCGGTGCGATGTCTGAGAGTTTGCCTGTAGGAGATTTGATGGCGATAAAGCGATCGCTCGGTGGGATTAACTTCTTGGGATCTGTAGCTCCAAACAACGCAATCGTATAGGTTTGCACTGCTACTGCTAGATGCATGGGCGCACTGTCAGTACATAGCAATAAATTGGCAGCAGCAACAATCGCTGCTGTTTTGCCAATATCTGGGGGATTTGTCACCTTCAGATCGGGAAATGCTTCCTGTAGCGATCGCACCAACTGCTCGTCCTCTGCTGTTTGCACTAGGATTGCAATTGGTAGATCTGGCTGACGCTGTTGCAAATTTTGAATCACTTGCCGCCAACTTTGGGCGTGGTAGGTTTGGATGCTGGTTTTCGCAGCCGCAAGTTGGCTAGAGCCGCCGTGAATTAATATGTAACCGCTATCTTTGATTCCCAGTCGTTGCTGCTCTTTGTCTGCCCATTCTAGGTCTGATTTAGGGACGTTAATCGTTAAATCGGGACAGGGGGTGGAAATTCCTAATCCTTTGAGCAGATCGTGATACATTGCCGCGACGTACTGCTCGGTTTTTAGGGGGACGGAGTTCGTCAGAAACAGATTTCCTCCCCCCTGATAGCTGACTCGCACTGCAACGCCACTCAACCAGAGCGCCATACCTACAAAAGGGCGCTGTCCGGCACAAATTGCGATATCGTATTCGCGATCGCGGATATTACCGATGAGATCGACCCATTCTGTCAAACTGTTACGGTCTTTGAAGTCGAACTTTAGCACGTTGGACACGGACTTACAGATTCGGTACGCTCCCAAAGAGCGAGGCTCTGCCACCACATCGATTTCAGCGTCGGGATAATTTCGCTTCAGATCGTCCAGGGTGGGAAAGAATAGAATTTGGTCGCCAATCCCGCCAGGGACTAGGGCTACTATTCGCATATTTACTGTTCTACGCTTACTCGCTCTTATTTTAGGGGAACATATACTTATGCGAAACGATAAAAATGTACATTTTTTCAGTTATCAGTTATCAGTTGTCAGTTATCAGTGAAGAATGGGGTGTAGGGTGTGGGCGTGGGGTGTAGGGAAATTCTGAATTTTGGATTTCTCCTCTGCTTCCTTGTCTCCCCCCTCTCCCTTGTCTCCCCCCTCTAGAAAACCGTGTATTTATTAATTCCAGCCGCCGGAATGGGACGAAGAATGGGTAGCGATCGCAATAAGCTGCTGTTGACGCTGCGATCGCAACCTCTAATTGCTTGGACGCTACGCGCAGCCGAAGCATCTCGTGAAATTAGTTGGATCGGCATTATTTCCCAACCTGCCGATTGGATAGATTTGAAGGAGATTCTGGAGGGTTTATGCTTAACTAAACCCGTGGAATTCATTCAAGGGGGGACTACCCGCCAAGAGTCTGTTTACAATGGCTTACAGGCTTTGCCAGTGGATGCTAAACAAGTTCTCATTCATGACGGCGCGAGATGTCTCGCTACACCAGAATTATTCGATCGTTGTGCGGTGGCAATTCAAAATTCAAAATTCAAAATTCAAAGTTCAAAATTCCCCGACTCCCACTCTCCCACTCCCGACTCCCCAATCCAAGGCTTAATTGCCGCAATCCCCGTGAAAGACACGATTAAAGTCGTGGATGATGCTGGATTCATTCAAGATACACCAGACCGCAGCCAGCTTTGGGCGGCGCAAACTCCACAGGCTTTTGACGTGCAATTATTGAAGCAGTGTCACGCAAAAGGTCTGGAGCAAGGCTGGGAAGTTACGGACGATGCAGCTTTGTTTGAAAAGTGTGGCTTACCCGTACAAATTGTTGAGGGCGAAGAGACAAATTTAAAATTGACTACACCAATGGATGTGGCGATCGCAGAGTTTATATTACAGCAAAGACTTGGAAATAAGTCGTAAGTCGTAAGTCGTAAATCGTAAGTTGGAATGAACTGATAATTGAAACATGGCTCTTAATTCAGTCTCTAGACAAATCTTTGCTATGGGTGGCGGCGGATTTTCTATGGAACCTGAAACTCTTCTGCTGGATAGATATATTCTGGGACTATCAAAGAAGGAAAAACCAAAAGTTTGTTTTCTTCCAACTGCTAGCGGTGATTCTGATAAATATATCGTGCGGTTCTATTCCACTTACATTAATTTGCCCTGTCAGCCTTCTCATCTATCTTTATTCCTTCCACATACAGCCGATCTCAAATCTTTTATTCTCGACCAAGATATTATTTATGTAGGCGGCGGAAACACGAAAAGCTTAATTGCCCTTTGGCGAGAGTGGGGACTAGATAAAATTCTTCAAGCAGCTTGGGAAAATGGCGTTATCCTTACTGGTTTAAGTGCGGGTTCTATTTGTTGGTTTGAACAGGGAGTAACTGATTCTATGCCTGGGCAATTGACTGTTTTACAATGTCTTGGCTTACTCAAAGGTAGCAACTGTCCTCATTATGACGGCGAACCGGAAAGAAGACCAGCTTACCATCGGTTATTATCTCAAGGATTAATTAACCCTGGATATGCTGCTGATGATGGTGTTGGCTTACACTTTGTTGATAACAAACTAGAAAATATTGTTAGTTCTCGCCCTTTCGCAAAGGCGTATCAATTAGCAAAATTAGATGGAACAGTTACAGAAACAGTTTTAGAACCAATCTATTTAGGCAAGGATACCTGACTTACAAAACTGTTAAATATGTATCCTTTCCCTCAACAGGTAAAACTCGCAATCTTTGATTTTGTAAATCTGGTTCTAAGCCCAAGTCTTCTAAAGGCAACAAACCTAATAGAGGATCTGCACCAGAGGGTAATTCCCTACAATTGTACGTACCTTCTCTGCCTTCAACAGTGAGGTTAATTTCTCTAAAAATACGCAGTTTTTGCACTCCCGTGGCAATTTTTACGTCTACTTCTCCCTGAAGCACTAAACCCAAATCGTTGATAATATTTGCTGGTAGGCAGAGTCTAGTTGCGCCCGTATCGACCAAAACATCTTTTAACGTTACCGAACGGACTTGTTCGAGGGGAATAAATCCTCTTTCAGCTAAGATTTGATCGCTCCGATTAGTGACGGTAATTGTAGTTGTAACTTTGCCCATTCTGTCACTAGTAGCGGTTGCTGCCATATTCACCTCTCTGAGAATACGCGATCGCTACACTTTAGTAGATTTTGCGACTAACCCCAATTGCAACCCCGATGGATAGCTACCTTCTTCCTTAATCCGCTTGATTTCCACTTCGGAAATCCGTAGGTTAAGTTTAGGTGCGATCGCTTTGATAATATCGCCTCGGTCTATCGTTCCTGCTATAGCTCCAGCTGGAGAAAGTACGGTTAGACGGGGTAGTTGCTGGCTTTCCATCTGGTTGATGACTTCGACTAAAGATGTCGATTCCTCAACATGGGGGATTTCAGTGAGGGGATGAACGATGCTGTGCAGAGTTTGCGTTTCCCACTGACTGCGTTCGACAAGGCGCAAATCGTCAATCGATACCATCCCCCGATAACGCCCATCGGATGCAGCAAAATAGGTTTGTGGTGCGGATGTTTCGAGCAGATAAAGGTCGGCAAAAGCGCGCAAGGTCATATCGGCATCTACGACGCGAAAATCGCGGGACATAGCATCGGTAGCCTGCAGTTGCAGCAAGGCTTCTTGTAATTTCGTGATGCGCTCGTATGCACTAGCATGGCGAATACCAAACCATCCCAGCAGCACCAACCACAGACCGCTGACCAATTCACCGGTAAAGAATTCTATTGCCGCACCAGTCGCGATCGCCGACCAACCCAAGAATTGTCCGGTTCTCGCCGCCCAACGCACGGCTTGAAAACGGTTGCCCGTGACTTTCCATACTGCTGCTTTTAATACCTGTCCTCCATCTAAAGGTAAGCCAGGAATTAAATTAAACAGTGCCAAAATTAAATTCACTCTGGCTAAGTCTGTCACCATGACATTAGCCAAACTCGATGCAGGCAAAACCAAGCTGACAAGAGTAAGAATACCAAACAAACCAATACTCACTAAAGGTCCGGCGATCGCCACTTGTAATGCTTCGCCTGGAGTTTTCGATTCTTCTTCAATCGAAGCAATTCCGCCAAAAAGGAACAGAGTAATAGAATTAACCTTAATCCCTTGCGATCGCGCCACCAAACTATGACCGAGTTCATGCAGCAAGACCGAACCAAATAACAGCAGTGCGATCGTTAAACCCGCACTTCCAGCTAAGATATTTCCCCAAGGTGAATAACTCAACCCAAAATTGAGGGCAACAAAAGTTAAAATAACAAACCATAGGGGGTCTAAAAACAGTGGAATGCCCCATAAAGCTCCAATTCGCCAACCTGTTTGCATGGGATTTTCCTAAACCAAATTTCTATCCATTTGAACTCTAGGTTATGGCTTAAATAAGATTCGATTACCGGATTGCGATGCATCTAAACAATTACAAATCTTACTAGCCCCTATATTTTCTAGGATAAAAGATTTGGCGATCGCACTAGGTTTAATTGAATTCGCGCTAACCGTACAAGCAAACAGCGATCGCTATACAAAACTACAAGCCGTAAAGGTTTATTTTGCGCCTTTGTGCAGACGACATCACAAACTTTATTCTCACTATGGCAGTTCTATTCAGCCACAAGCCAGTAGGAACGCAGAGTTTTGCACTCCTACAGAACCTGCGTGCCGTATCTCATTGAATACGGTTATACTGCTTCTCGTTACGGATAACCGTATCAGTTGAGTTACTTGAGAATACCCAAATTATTCAACCCTAGCACTGCCGGAATCGCAATCAAATGCCCTGCACTCATAGCAGCAAGGAAGGAACCAATACTGGGATTATTAAAAATTCCGGCAAATGGTCCCAAGGGAAACTTAGTTCCCACATGGGGATAGCGGATCGTGCGAGGAATAATAAACAGACAAATCAAACAAGTACCTATAATCACCGCCGATCCCGTCCAACTCCACTTGAGTGTATCGGGAACAGTTGGTTGGACTTCGGCTAGTGTTAGTAAGAGTGATTCCAACAAAGCTTTAACTCCTAAAATCAACAGCTCTTGGCTACACTCCATCAAAGTGACTTTGCGAAGAAATGTTATCTATCTTAGGGGTTAATGTCGGTTGTCAGGGAGCAGCGAGTAGAAGGGAAAAGAGCTGCTCTTGAGCTAGGGGAAGCGGGGGGAGCAATTCCAGCCACTAGCCACTCACTCAACTCCCGATTCCCGAATTCCTACAAAAATTTAGCTCAGCCAACCGAGGTTAGACAGTCCGAGGACGATTCCTGCTCCGACGACGTGACCAAATGCCATTGATGCAACAAATGTACCAATGCTGGGACTGCCCAATACTGGTAAGTTTACGGGTAACTTAGCGCCGACTTGAGGATATTTGATACTGCGGCTAGCGATTAGCAGGATTAGTAAGGAGCTAGCACTGATAATCAGTGCTACTTGCGGACTCCAGCTGATAGTGTTGGGAACTGTTGGTTGTGTTGCAGCTAGTAAAATTGTATTAATCAAGGTTTTTTCTCCTACATCGAACTATGGAGCGCAATTTTAGGATTATCAAAATTGCTTTGCCAGGAGATAGTATTTGTTTTAATAGTTAACATTAGCTTTATTTTTCTAAACAAATTTGGCTTGTATGCGAATCAAAATTTGCGGCATTACGAAACCGGAACAGGGAAAAGCGATCGCCTCTCTTGGCGCAACTGCTCTAGGGTTTATCTGCGTTCCCAACACGCCTCGCTATGTCAACCCCACTCAAATTCGAGCCGCGATCGCGCAGCTACCAGCTACGGTAGACCGGATCGGTGTTTTTGCCAACACCACCCTAAAAGATATTAGCCAAATCGTTGCAGCCACCAAATTGACAGGGGTACAGTTACACGGAGACGAATCACCCGCCTTTTGCCATCAGTTAAGATCTTTGCTGCCCGATGTAGAGATTGTCAAAGCATTAAGAGTCAAAAATACAGAAGCACTAGAGCAAGCAGCCAATTACATCACGTATGTAGATGCTCTCCTACTCGATGCTTACCATCCTCAACAGTTAGGTGGTACGGGAAAAACGCTAGATTGGAATGCCTTACAACAATTTCAACCCAGTTGTCCTTGGTTTCTCTCTGCCGGACTCACACCAGATAATATTCTGGCTGCTTTAACTCAACTTCGTCCTCATGGGATCGACTTATCCAGTGGAGTAGAACGTTCCCCAGGAGATAAAGATTTAGATAAGGTTGCCCGACTGTTCGAGCAACTGCGCTTAGCGAGCGCTAATTGACTACCATTTAGATTTTGCCCTCAGCTGTTATTAGTTAATAGCTGATGAGAAAATGATGGGAGTGTTAATAGTCGATCGTTGATAGTTCGGTTCTCCAGTTGACAATTAGCTACTGACAATTAACGTCTTTCACCCCTAACCCTTTCCTACCCCTAGCTCATCTTCATGTCTTGGAACGAACTACTACAACCCGATTTAATCCTAGAAGGATCTGTGCTGAATCTGACACCAGAAATGATTCAGCAATACCACCTCAAAGGCTTAGTGTTAGATGTGGATGAAACCTTAGTACCAATCAAAGCGACAACAGCGTCAGCTGCTCTACAAACGTGGGTTGCACAAACAAGACAATTTGTCAAGCTATGGTTAGTTAGTAATAACCTCAGCGATACTCGCATTGGTGGTATAGCAAGATCTTTGGATCTGCCCTACATTCTCGGCGCTGTCAAACCCTCTCGACGAAAGCTAAGGCTAGCGGTAGAGGCAATGAATTTGCCAGCGGAACAGGTAGCAATGGTAGGTGATCGCCTTTTTACTGATGTCATCGCTGGCAATCGCTTAGGTATGTTCACCATTTTGGTCGAACCGTATGTCGATCCCGGTGAAGCCGTCCGTGCTTATCCCATCCGTAGCTTGGAAGTTCTAGTTTCTCAAGCTCTTGGAGCCTCCCTCATCCCCAAGCAAACAAAAATTAACAAAAGTCAGTAACTCGTTAAAAAACCAAACATTAAGAAATAATTAAATAGAAAAGAGCTGAGCAAAATGTCTGAGATTATACTAAGAGTTAATAAGGGGTCGCGCCTATAAAGACCCCAGCCATAAATCATCAGTCATAATCCCATGAAGCGCCAGCCTTCTTCTTTAGAAGGACTGGTGCTTTATGATTGTTTAGTTGTTAGGGAGCAGGGAACAGTGACCAGTGACCAGTGACCAGTTAATTTTGACTTGCGACTTGTCTTGCTCCCGATCGCTCTCTTCTCCCCTAAGTCCCTTAAAGATGTTGCAAACTCAAACAATTGTTGTCAAAATTGGCACTTCTAGTCTGACGCAATCGCAGACAGGTTTACTAGCTCTTTCCACGATCGCGACTTTAGTAGAAACTCTATCTCATCTCCGTCGTCAGGGGCATCGGGTGATTTTAGTTTCTTCTGGAGCTGTAGGGGTCGGTTGCGCTCGTTTGGGGCTGAGAGAGCGTCCCCGCACGATGGCAATGAAACAGGCAGTAGCGGCTGTCGGACAGGGACGGTTGATGCGCGTATACGACGATTTTTTTACAACTCTGCAACAGCCTATCGCTCAAGTGCTGCTGACCCGTAGCGATGTTGGAGAACGTAGTCGCTATGTCAATGCATACAACACGTTTCAAGCCTTGTTAGAAATTGGCGTGATTCCAATTGTGAATGAGAATGACACGGTAGCAGTTCAAGAACTAAAATTTGGCGACAACGATACTCTCTCTGCCTTAGTTGCCAGTTTGGTTGAGGCAGATTGGCTATTTTTACTGACAGATGTAGACCGTCTCTATTCTGCCGATCCGCGATCGTTTCCCGATGCTCAGCCAATTGCGTTGGTAACGCACATGGAACAACTAGCCCAATTGCAGGTACAAGTAGGTTCTCCCGGTTCCCAATGGGGAACGGGTGGCATGGTAACAAAGATTGCCGCAGCGCGGATTGCTACTGCGGCAGGTGTCCGTACAGTCATTACTGAAGGGCGGTTCCCACATAATATTGAAAAAATTATCCAGGGAGAGCCTTTAGGAACTCAGTTCGCGCCCCAACTCCAACCGAGTAACGCTCGTAAACGCTGGATTGCTTATGGTTTGATTCCTACGGGCAAGCTTTACTTAGATGATGGTGCGGTCAAGGCGATTTGCCAGCAAGGAAAATCTTTACTAGCGGCTGGTATTACTACCATCGAAGGCGAATTTGACAGTCAAGATACAGTTCAAATTTGCGATCGCTTTGGCAAAGAAGTTGCGAGAGGCATTGTCAACTATAGCAGCAGCGAACTGCAAAACATTCGCGGACGACACTCAAAAGAAATTGCCACAATTTTAGGCTATGCTGGTGCGGCAAACGTAATTCACCGCGATAATCTAGTTTTGATTTAATCTGAGGAATTGAAAAAGGCACAAGGAATTTGTTTTCTACCTAAAACGAATTTGCTCCATGCCAAAACACGAACTCAACTCAAAAACTCTTGTTTTGACTTTTAACTTTTGACTTTCTTGGCAGGAATACTAACTAAAAGATGTATGCCTTTCATAGACGAACTAATATATGTCATTAGTCCATAGATAAAAGTGACGATTCCTAGCATTTCCATGCCTTCTTCTACAGTAGTCAGAGCGTAATACATTGGGCGATCGCCATACAAGGACTTATAGTATCCGTTGAACATTTCTACCAATAAGGCTCCTCCAACGTAAATGCCTCCAGATAACAAAAATAGATACTTGATCTTAGGAGGAAGAGAATTCATGAATCGCAGAAATGCTAGAAAGCAGATAATCGTAAGAATGCTACCAGGTATTGTCCAGGCAAAATAGAAAAAACCGCTCGGATTGAATTTATCCCTAACAATCCAACCGATTCTTTCGTGAATTCCAATTGCCTCATCTATATACAAATAGAAAAAAATAATTGCTAGTGCTGTCCAGTGAGTAGCGTAGGGTTCTCGATCGATTTTTTTACTATATGCGATCGCCCCTAACAGAAAAGCACAAAATAGCAAGAGCGACCACGAAAAGAATGCAGGGATGGTTTGTTCGCCATCTATATTAAATAGAGAGACTAAAGTATCCTGTAATGGATAGCCAGGTACAAGGTAAGTACTAACTTGAACTAAAACACAGACAAAAATTACGCTCAATACCGAAACGAGCAGAAATCGAACGATCTTTTGAGGGGAAAGATAGATATTCGGACTAGTAGTAAATCGATTGTTCGGTTGGAATAACGTTTCGTCCAGGAATTTCTGCTCGCCTATCTCGCGCTCTGGTAATACAATTTTTTTCATCACATATTCAATAGTTTCCTGTTTTACCCAACCTCGGGCTGATAAAATTTCTCCTATACATTTTTCTTTCTGGTGTTGCTCTTCCAGCGCAGTTTCTAATTGAGCTGCGGTGATAATTCCAGCTTCAACTAAATACTGTCCCAAAGGCTTTGCCAACGATGGTTTTAGCTCTAAATCTCTAGTCATTGATTCTTCCCCACGTCCAGGTCAATGTCTAAGGCAAAAGACTGCTAGCTCTGCCTAATGTCATCATTTATTAAAAATCTATTTTTAATTAATTTATAGTTAAAAGATGATTAACCAAAAGTAAAGTCAATGAACGACAAATTTATAGTTTTTAAGAAACTATACCTAGAAAAGGCAAGAAATAATTCATTATTAGTTTTAAGACTTGAATGCGATCGCCGCCAGACCCGTAAGTAGTACAAATAAACTGTTTTAATCGTAATTAGACAACAATACAGCATGAAGAAAGCCCAACTTTATAATTCGCTAAGTTGAGCTAGATAATCGTTTTCAAGTAAATTATTCGATGCCTTGGTGTAGCAAACAACTAAGCACTGCGACGTTTTTCTCAGATGTCACAATATTTATACGTAAGCCTGTCCCTTTCATGTAGTAACTTATATAGTGGAGTAACGAGTAAATAAATACTGCTACGCCTAACATTTCTAAGCTTTCTTCGATTGTAACAATAACAGCATAAATAATATTGTTCCGATCGGTAATTAGACTAGAATAGTACCTCCAATCATCTCCATTCCTAACGTACCGCCAACGTATAAGCTACCAGCTAAGAGAAATAAGCGGCGAGTTTGGGTAGGAAGATGACCGAGAAACCGTGTAAAAATAAGTAAGCAAACGAAGGTAAAAGCAGCGCCAGGAATAACCCAGGCAAAGTAAAAACCACTTGTATTTAATTTTGAGTGTATCGGCTCAATTAATTTTTCATGTAAGCTGGCAAACTCGTCAATAGCTAAAAATAGAAATATTACTGATAAAGTCATCCAATAATTAATATATGCTCTCGAATGGCTCTCTTGGCATTAGCAATAAATCCTAAGATAAGAGAGCAAAACAGTAAGGTTAAAACAGAATACATTGTCGGAATATTAGACTCATGATCTCACAAAAATAAACCTGACAAAATAGTTTTTGAAGGATATTCTGGTAGATAATAAAGTCCAAATTGTACGCTCAAGCTAGCAATAGCAAGTATACAGATCGCTCCTAACAAAAATTTTAATGCGTGCTGTGGTGTTAGTTCAAATAATAGGGTTTGCGGCAAATCTTCCCACACTGGACTGCGTTTTATCACGTCAAATTCTCCAGCTTATTTTTTCTTCTTTTGATAGAGAAATACTAGTTGTTACGCAATGAGGTTTCATAATTTAGTTATGAAAGCCGCATGATTAAATATTTTAAAAGGTTAAGTTTAATTTAACGTAAGATTATGTAAAAGTTATTTAAAATTTAAGTAAAATAAGTATAAAGATATACAACAGAATCTTGCCCAACCTCTGCGCCATAGTAGGCGTTTGGCGATTGGTAGAGAGCTGCATCAGTTGTTCTGTTGGCGGTTAGCGTTCGGTTCTAAAAAATTGAATTTCTGCTCGTAGTGTATCTGTTGTCGCCATTAGCTCAGTTTGGGCGATCGCAGTTTGCTCTTTAGTAGCCATCCATTTGAGTTTGACAGTTTCGTTTGCTGCCTCCTCATCGCCCAAAATTAGACAAGCCACCGTGTCGCTTTTATCAGCACGGGCGAATTGTTTTTTAAAGGCACTCCCGCTGAGGTCTAATTCGACGCTAAACCCTGCTTGGCGTAATTTCTGTGCTAATATCAGTGCTTGCGCCTCAGCGCGATCGCCCCGTGAAATTACGTAGAAATCTAATTCCGAAACTGGGGGCGTTTGGAGTTGTTGTAATAAAATAATCAGTCGTTCTAGACCAATTGCCCATCCTACCGCAGGTGTATCGGGACCACCTAACTCAGCGACTAAACCATCGTAACGCCCGCCACCACACACTGTTGCTTGCGCGCCTAAGTCATCGGAAATCACTTCAAAAGCTGTGTGGGTGTAGTAGTCTAATCCTCTGACTAACCTGGGATTGAGTTGGTATTTAATGCCTAAATCGCTCAGTAATTGCTGTACCCGCTCGAAGTGTTGCTGCGACTCAGAGCCGAGGTAATCTAAGATACTAGGAGCGTTTTGAGCGATCTCTTTAGTGCGAGCGTCTTTACTATCTAGAATTCGTAAGGGGTTGCGGGTCAAGCGATCTTGGGAATCTAGATCTAATTCGCCTTTATAGGGCGTGAAATAGTCTACCAGTGCTTGACGATAATTTTGCCGATCTGCTTTATTCCCCACTGAATTAAGATCGAGATGCAGGTTTTTCAGCCCTAGATTTTGTAAAATCTCTGTAGCGATCGCAATAACTTCTGCATCTGCTCTCGGATCGGCACTACCGATAACCTCTACGCCTAATTGGTGAAATTGCCGCTGTCTTCCAGCTTGAGGGCGCTCGTAGCGAAACATCGGACCCGTATACCACAAACGCTGCACGCCGCCTTGAGCGTATAGTCCATGTTCGATTAAAGCGCGGACAACTCCAGCCGTACCTTCTGGACGCAGGGTAATCGAGCGATCGCCCCGATCCACAAAAGTATACATTTCTTTGCCCACCACATCCGTAGCTTCACCAATTCCCCGTTCAAACAACGTCGTTTGCTCGAAAATCGGCGTGCGAATTTCTCGGTAGGCGGCTTTGCTTAAAATATCTCGTGCCGTTGCTTCTACCCGTTGCCAAAAGACAACCTCATCGGGCAGAATGTCTCGCGTCCCGCGTAGTGCCTGAATTTCGCCCATAATTAAGGGGTAAGGGGTAAGGGGTAAGGGGTAAGGGATGAAGATAGAAGTCAGAAGTTAGAAGTCGCAAATCGGAAGTATTTCACCGAGCGCTATCCACTAACCATTCTTCACTACTCCCTGCTCCCTGCTCTCTGCTCCCTGCTTGAAAAGCTGTTGATAGTAAGCCAAAATCCGGTCTACTAATTCTCGACTTGCCGAGCTAGCCGTGGGAGCGTACTGAATCCACAATCCGCCCACTTGACTTTGATTGTAATCAAACTGTTGGTTTGTTGCCGGATACAAATCTGTTTCTACCCCTTCCACTTGACGTAGATGGGCAGCAACTTCCCTATAGACTGCTAAAGGCAAGCCAGGAAAACAGATTTCATATCTTAACTTACCATCCTGCTGTGTTTGCATCTTGACATTGAGCTATGAGAGACATGCCGCTATTTGCTTTTCAGCAATCGGTTAATCAATTCTTGGCGATACATTCTCGCCTTGCTGTTTGATTGTACCGCTGTTGTGGCGCTATTAGTTTGCGATCGAGTCAATATAGCTACTAAACGCTGCTTGGATTGTTGGGCTGATGGCAGTTTGGTAGAAGATTGCAATTGACTAATATTGTCACCTTCTACCCCTGGCAGCGAATCATTAGCAGGTTTTGCTGCTGGGATATTTGGGGTATTGTCCGGCTGTGGGGATGCTTTCTCGCTATTTACCCCAGTCTTTGGCTCTGTCGGCTGTGCTTCTTCTGGAAATGCTGTTGAAGGTTGAACGGTTGGCAAAAAGGTTTTTGTTTGTACTGCTGGCACTGACTCGCTCGACGATTGCGCGTTTGGGTCGTCAGTTGGTAACGGAGAGGTTCTCAACCGATTTTTCAGTTCTTCTGGAGATGGAGTTTCTGGTAACGGCTGATTTGGTGTAGAGTTATCCATCACTGGCGGAGATGGAGGTAATGCATTCTGTCCGCCTGCACTAGGAATAGCACCGCTAGATGGTAGTGATGGTACGGAAATAGAAGACGAGGTTTTCCCAGGTGAGCCTGGAGTTGTGCCAGTATTTGCTTGAGCTGGTTCCTGTCCGACTACTCTCGACACCTCTTGACCGAATTGTTCTAAAACTACCACTGGCTCGGAGCCTGGGTACATTTCAATTCTTTTCACGGTGACTTGTCCGTCAGCTAGCCGTTGCCCTTCGCTGACATAACGGCTGGTTGCCTCATTGGGCACTTGAACGATTGCTTGAAACTGATTGCCGACTTCAATGACACCTAAAACGGTCGTACCCCTAGCTAAATCTGGTGGTGGTGCGACTGGCATCGGGGGAGGTAATGGAGCTGGCTTTAGGACTGGTGTAGCAGGAATTGATGGCGGTTTCGGGGGTTTTGGTGCTGCTACTACTTTTGGCTGTGAATCGTACAGTTCGGCAAACGGGTCTGGACGACCTTTTTGGACTTGTTGAGTGCGCCGGTCTGAGTTGGTTGGCTGAATCAATCCAGCTGTTGGTGTAGCTATTGGCGGCGTTTTTTGGCTAGCTTTTGGATCTGGCTGCGGCGATTGGTCTGGTTTTTTCTCTAGTTTTTGGGCGTTATCTGGTTTTTGTGCCACGATGATAGGCTGACTCTGTGTCTGAGACGGTGCTGAGCTAGAATCAGAGGTTTGAGTGGCAGCCGTTGGTTGGACGTTGGTACTACTAGTTTCCTCACCTCCCGAACCACACCCGGCTATTGTCAAAGCTAGCATTCCTGCTACAGCGGTCGTTGAAAGTCGATGCATACCCCTTCCTTACCCTTTATTTATGATTTAGAGAGTGTGTTGAATGACACTAAACACGTCCTTATTGCTTGTCGCCGCAGATCCAACTCTAGATGGTACGAGTAATTACGAGTTTGAATAGTACGAGCGATCGCGACTTAGTTAGTTTCACCTCAATCTTAATGGCAGCAAATTCGAGCCAGGTTTTTAATTTTACTAAAAATTTTTCAGAATCATTCTCGGCGATCGCGAGACAATTTGCTGTCAGTACGTACCAGCTTATTACCAAGACTAATTATTCATCGTTGCCTGCCATCGATCTTTTCAAGGTAGCAAGTCCTTTTTTAACACAACGGGAAACAGTGACAACACTGATACCTAACCGTTCTGCCACTTCTTTTTGAGTTAAGTCATAGAAAAAAACAAATTTTAAGACTTCGTGAGTGCGCTGCTCTAACTCTACTAAAGCTTGTTGTAGGCGCAGTTGGTCTTCCTGAGCTAGTTGAAAGCTACGATATTGTTGATCGGGAACCATTTCACCAAGAGACATCGCTCCTTCTTCATCCTGCACCGGAGTATCCAAGCTTAAGGGGGAGCGATTTGTCCATGCTAGTTTAATCTCTTGCCATTCCGTAATAGGAATTTCCAGCTCGGCGGCGATTTCAGCATCCGTGGGCTGGCGATTGTGTTGCGTGCGCCACTCTTGAGAAAATGTCATTGCCTGTTGCTGAAGCGCAAGCCAGCGTCTTGGCATCCGCACTAATACCCCTTTATCGCGCAGATAATGTTGAATTTCACCCCGAATGTAGGGAATGGCAAATGAGCTGAAGGCATGACCTTTAGATAAGTCAAATCTTTCAATTGCCCTAATTAATCCCATACAACCGACTTGCAGTAAGTCTTCATAACTTTCCGTGCATTGATTGCTCCAAAAGTGGGCTTCTTTTCTCACCAATCCTAGATTCAGTGTCACCAGTTGATTGCGGATCGCTGCGGAGCGAGACTGTTGATACTCTCGTAGCAGTTGAGCGCTCTCGCGTTTAAGTTCGGGACTCATTAAAGTATAAGTAAGAACCATAATTTATTTATTGTTAAGCGATATTACGGAAGTTACTGCTGCAAGTTTTATGGCTCGGCATCGCATTTTGCCACAAATACTCAAGGGAGCAAAGTTGTAGAAAAGGCTAGAAAAAACTGGAATGACTCATAAATGGAGATTAAGGGAAAAATTGTTTGTGCGGTCGAAAAAAAGCTTAATTTTAGGTCGCTAGATAGATTACGAATAAGGGGTTGACAACAATCCAGGGTATTAACTTTTGCATAATCGCAGCTACCGAAATTCTACTGATCTTTGTTTAACGTAACTTTTGCTCTACTGATAACCTCCTAAAAAAAACTACATAAAGTCGCTAGCAATATATGCAAAAAAAGGGGCTGAATGCCCCTATACAGTTTTTAACCAGTTTTTAACATGCAGTTTTTATCGACACTTGTAAGTTACCGATAAGTTCAGTAACTGATAACGTACCTGCTTGTGCTTTTCATAGCCCTTCTCGCTCGATACAATACGCTTGTAGGGGCGCACAATAGCTGTACGCCCCTACAGGTCTTGCATCCGATTCAATTGGCTAACAATTTACGCTTGGCTAACAATTTATGCTTGTGGTTCGATCCGAGCGTAGAATAAACCGCGAACCTTTACATCTAAAGCTTCCTTCGCGCCCATATCCGTATCGGAAGGTTGGACGCTCTCGAAAGTACCAGCTACCTCTCCTGTGTTGTTGTCAACTTTGGCAACTTGGAGAGAAATTGACCCGTTTTCAATTCCAGCACTCTTGACATTGGCATATTTTTGCTTGTCTGCCGATGCAGGTAGAGCTACAGCATTGTCATACCCTGTGGTTACGCCTCGTCCTTTAGGGTCGAGGAAGTTAGCAGTACGGTAAGAGGGGACGTTAAATTTACCTTCAAAGTCAGTGGAAGTGTTAATACTGGTCAATCCAGGCTGAGTTTGTGCAACCAAGTCTTTGATTGTGAATAAGAAAGGTACTCTTTCACCACCTGGTAATTGTACGGTAATCGCTTGGAAATCAAGACCATCTTTTTCAACGAAAGTCAAGCTTTTGTCAGGATTGACTTTAAGATCGCCCTGTACCTGGTCGATGGTCGAAGTGTAGCGAGTCAACAGTTTTCCAGCAATATATTCTGCTTCTTGACGCTTATTAACTGGTTCTTCTTTGATAAAGAATGATGTTGGCTCTAAGCACAGCTCTACCATTCTGTACGATTGATCCGGATCGATCGCGATCGATCCGCGAGATGTTTCCGACAGTTGAGGACACTTATTAGCTAGACCAGTGCCTCTAATTTGCTCGTATGTGAGTAGTTCTCTGCTTGCTACTTCTGAGGGGTTGCTACAGGCAGTAAGAAATCCTAGACACAAAGCTAGGAAGGCAACAATTAGCGCGCGATACTTCATCGATCAACCTCAATTTTTAAGTCTGTATCTAACCAATAAAAATGCTAGTGAAGACAAGTGACAATCGGGCGAATATTAGCTTTCATTACCAAGAGTACATTTGTTTGTGCGGGCAACAAATGCGAACAATTGCTTATAATGCGTTTTTCGTCAGGTGATATCCCCACTCATTTCAAACACTTTTTCACTCTTGGGGTTTAGCTCATTGAATGATGATTCAACCTCGCTCCCATTACAGAATTTTACACGGGGATGTGACCTTTATGTAGGGGGTGAGGAGTGAGGAATGAGGGGTGAGGGAGACAAGGAAGCAGGGGAGAGGGGGGAGACAAGGGAGACAAGGGAGACAAGGAAGCAGGGGAGCAGAGGAAGCAGAGGAGAAATCCAAAATCCAGAATTTCCCTACACCCCACACCCCACACCCCACACCACGCACTACTTCGCTGATAACTGTTAACTGATAACTGTCTAGCCTTTTTGCCGTTGCTTGCGGATGGCGGCTTGAGCGGCGTTGTGTTCCGCTAGGGTGCGACTGAAAACATGCGAGCCGTCGTAACGGGCAACAAAGTAGAGATAGGGAGTTGATTCGGGATCGAGTGCAGCTTTAAGACTGGCTATGCCAGGGCTAGCGATGGGTGTAGGTGGTAGCCCTGGATTGCGATAGGTATTGTAGGGCGAAGGGGTATTAACTTGGGCGTAAGTAAGGGGCTGGTCTGCTGTTTGGCGCAGGTTGAGGGCATACTCTACTGTAGGATCGGAGCCTAGTGTATAACCTTTTTGCAATCGCTTAACAAATACGCCTGCAATTCGCGATCGCTCTTCGGGGATGACGGCTTCTTTTTCGACAATACTAGCTAATGTCACCCATTGCTTCAGGTCGAAATTAGTTCGATCTTTACCTTGTTCGTATAAAGGTAGGGCGACTTGCTCGAAGCGTTGCAGCATTTGGTTCACCACCTGAGTTGGCGTAACGGAACCACTACCAATCTTGTATGTGTCGGGGTATAAATAACCTTCAAGATGGGGAATATCAGCAGGTAGCCAGGAAAAGCGATCGCGCTTAATTTGACTGGCAGCATTGAGAAACTCGCTAGCAGGGAAATATCCCTGTTGTTCAAAGTAAGCCGCCATTTGCCGCAAAGACCAGCCTTCAGGAATCGTGAAGCTCTGCTGCACTACCTGACCGTGCCAGATCTTATTTGCCACTTCTTCTAAAGACTGACTGGGAGAGATTTGATATGTCCCTGCTTGAAATCCCCCATTGGGATTTCGCCAGTGCAGCCACCTTGCCCATAAATTCCATGCTTGACTAGAGCGAATTAGTCCTTCTGCCTCTAGCTGCTTGCCGATTTGCTGGCTAGGCGTGCCTGAAGGAACGCGAAACTGCACTTGCGTAGCATTTGCTGTCTCTAAAGGTTGAGACGGGGCGCTGGAGCGCTGCCACCAATTCCAGCTCGACCAAGCGCCTATTCCTATAGTTAAGGGGATTAAAGCCCAAATTATGCGCCACTTAAATAGTTTTTGCACGACTAAATGCTCATAGGTATCGACAACTACTATCTAAAGGCAGTAGTTTACGCTATTCTTCCATTTCATCAATCAGCTGCTCTGCTAGTAGCGGTTGTAGCTTTTGAAACTCTTCTGGAGACAGAAGCTCTGGATTGCCGGAGCTATTCAACCGCGCAAAGAATAACAAGGGATCGAGGGGCGTGTAAACCGAGTACTCTTGGTCTTCGTGGTAGAAACTAGCTAGCAGTTGCAGTTGCTCTGGTTCTATATCGCTGGTATCATCTTCAATTTCCAGCGTAAACAATTCTGATTCTTCCACTGGAGGTAATTCCCCTGCTACCGTTAAAGCGTAAGCTGTCCGCTTGAGAACTAGATTTTGCTCGGCGAGAACGGCTTCAGCAGTAGGAAAAATACTATTGATGGTTTCGTCATCTTCTACGGGAACTGCTTCTTCCTCGTCGCTATCATGACTTTGCCAAGCAAAAATTTCTACTGCTGCATCTGCGGGTAGGAGTAAGAGATATTCTTTGTCTTCGACCAACAGCGATCGCTCTACATAACATTCTAAGCTTCGCCCTGCTTCGTCTTTGAGCGTGACGGAACTCGAATTGGAATATTCGTTATTTTCTTCAAATGCCGATGAAAACATAGCCATAATAGCTGACGGAAAACTTTAGATTAGCTTAAAGCTGAGGACATGGGAAGAGTCATCAGTTGGTAATTGTTGGTAAAAAAGTGGTGCTTGTTGATGTGGGTGTGGGGTGTGGGGTGCAGTGGATTGTTAACTGGTCACTGGTCACTGCTCCCTCTGCTTCCTTGTCTCCCTTGTGTCCCTACTCCCTGCTCCCTGCTTCTTGCTCCCTGCTTCTTGTATCTAACCATTGTTGCAGAATTATGGCAGCTGCTTTGCGATCAATCAGAGCTTTGTGTCGCGAGGGGGAGATATTTTCGGCGTACATGAATTGTTCTGCTTGAAAAGATGTCAGTCGCTCGTCTACAAATACTAAGGGGAGGTCGAGCGCTTTGGCGATTCTTTTCGCCACTTTTTGGACTTGTCGAGCTTGAAAACCCAAACTACCGTTCATAGAGTACGGTAGTCCAGCTACTATTGTTTGCGCGCGGCGCAATTGGACGAGGGACTGTAATTGGGCTAAGTCCTCAGCAAAAGATTTACGCTCGATCGTCATCAGACCTGTCGCAATCAGACCCGTACCGTCGCAACCAGCTACTCCAATCCGCTTGCGACCGATATCTAGACCCAAAGCGGAAACAAACGCTTTAGGCGTTTTAACCACACCAGTGGACGGCGATCGCATCTGTTCAGTCACTCTCTCGTTCTGTTTTGGGTGAAGTGGATTCAGTTGGTTGGACGATCTCGTCAGCCCGCTGGCTGGCGTATTTAATTTGTTCTGTGGGTAAATTTTGCTGTCCCGTCCTTGATGGTGGCTTGCTAGGCTGGATGGTTTCTGGTGCTGGCTTGCCTTGTCCTGCCCATGACATCCCTCCAGGGACGGGTTTACGGGCTGGTTGCAGTCCTTGCAGCACTTCGTGCCATTGCATCCCTTCCAAAGAAACGAGTTTTGATTCCCGTAGCTTGTGCCAGACGGAACGAGACATCATCAGCGTGTGTTCGATGCGGTCTGCACCAATTTGTTGTAAATACTCTTCTCGTTCTGGTTGGTAATCTGCTGAAGCCAGACGCAAGGCTTGGGGAGGAAAATCTTGAGCGATGCGGGCAAGTTGAGTTAGCAGTTCGGGATAAAGCCAAGTATAGGCGGGATGAACGGTCAGCGTTGCTTCGTGTGGCTGGTGACCGCGACGGCACAAACGAACTTGAAAATAGCCGATCGCAGCTTTGCGCTGCGGTTCAAATACATAACCGCTGACAACTTCCGTTTTGCTTAACCATTGTTTAACGCCTTCGATCAACCCACCGAACAAACTCGTTTTGAAGTCGTCGGCGTTGCGATCGAAGACTTGCCTCACTAAAGGAGGCATGGAGGCTGTATCGAGTTGATAGAGCAGTTGGGCATCGGCATTACCGATTGGTAATAAGTTAGGTAAATCTGGTTCCCCTAACGCCAATTCTTGCAACAAAGCGGGAGCAATCTCCCAGTAGGTGAGTTGCGCCAGAGTTTGAAATCCGTTTTGGCGATAGAGTGCTAGTGCTTCCTTATCATTGACATTGACTTCTAACAGCCATGTTCTAGCTTCTCGAATTGACTCGAAACAGTGGCGTAGCAGTTGAGAGCCTATTCCTTGAGCGCGGACTTGGGGAGTAACGGCGACTCGCTCTACTCTCCACGTACTGCGAGTGCGGTTGAAAGGACAGACTTGGATCGTGCCTTGAACTTGGCGATGTTGCTCCGCGACATGAAGGCAGAATCGGTATTGAAGGGGGTTAGGAAACAGGCGAAAGAACTTCAGCAACCAATACCAACTGTGCAGCCAGTGCAATTGCTTTTGCAGCTCGGCGACAGCATCTGGATTATCCGTTTCAACCGACTCTTGGTAAAGCCGCTCTATTGCTTCCAAATCTCGGTATTGGAAGGGACGAATGACAACGTTAGAGTCTTGGGGAAGCACTGAAGGCATGGTTGGGTGTGCTACTAGGTAGCTTTGAGTAATGAAAATGAAAGTGCTGCCATTATCTTAACGGTTTTCTGGCGATCGCCGTCGAGCATAGCAGGAAATTTGCGCTTTAGTTCAGCATGGACTCACCGAATATCTCAAAAATTTCACTATTGTTCAAGCACCGTTCTTATCCAAATATTGGGTTTGAAGTGTCTTCAGTGTCAAACTACAATCGGTAATTGAAATGCTCGGTTGAGTATCTCAATTACCGATTGTTAACTTTATGTGTTGATGAATTGCAGATTTTAGAGCTGTGATTTGCGCGAGAAATTCTCTGATTTAAGAGTTTAGTCAGAGAATTTGGCGAGAAGCTAATTTTTCAATAGTTGCTTGAGTTTGCTGGAGTAATTGTTCGCGACTATCAACCACTGTTTGGGTTAAAGAAGGCACGAGATTGCGAGCTTGTAGCGCCATATGCAGTTGGAGATGGGCAACGTACTCGCTTAAATCTTCCCGCACCCAATCGCTTGTGAGTCCCTCTGATTGCATAGCTAACTGTGTTCTCCTTATTTCAGCTGGCAAGCTGTATATCCAGAATAGAAATTATCATTATATGTTTGCCATCTTTTGCACTTTGCAATAAAGTGTAATCCTTAACAGCCATAAGGATGGAGAAATGTAAAGTTCTCTGACTTGCGATCGACCATCCCTAACCCCTGATTTCTCAACCCCCTAACTTCTATCAAGTCATGCTGTTGTTTAGTGGCGATCCACACGGGGATTTTCGACCGATTATTCAGGCAGTTGAAACCTACTCTCCCGCAGCAGCAATTTTGCTGGGGGATTTTGACTTGGAGCGATCGCTTTGCGAAGAACTAGAGGCGATCGCGGCAAAAACTGAGATCTGGTTTATTCCTGGCAATCACGATGCCGATCGCGACGAGTGGTATGATAATTTGTTCAATTCTAAGTTGGGCGATCGCAATCTTCACGGACGAGTTGTAGAAATTGCCGGGAAGCGCGTTGCTGGGTTGGGAGGAGTGTTTCGAGGCAAAATTTGGATGCCTCCAGCCGCACCTAAATTTTCGACTCAACAAGATCTACTATCTACTTGCAGTCGAGGCGAACGCTGGCGCGATCGGATTCCCCGCAAACATCACGTAAGCATATTTTGGCAACAATATCAAGCTTTACGTTCTCAACAGGCTGATATTTTAGTGACGCACGAAGCCCCATCTTCTCATCGCTACGGTTTTAGAGCGTTGGATGACTTAGCTATGGCAATGGGCGTAAAATCTATTTTTCACGGGCATCATCACGAACACTATAGGGCGACAATTGGGAACGGGATCGTCGTACATGGCGTAGGGGAGGCGGGGGTGGTGGATGAGCTGGGAAAGGTTTTAATTGTGGGAAAGTAGATCGTCGGTTATCAGTTATCAGTGACCAGAGGTAGTTGGTAGTTGGTAGTTGTTGGTTGTTGTTCCCGATCGCTCCCCTTGCTTCCTCAGCTCTCTATTCCCGACTCCCTAATCCCTACTCCCTACTCCCGCTTTCCCTTAAGCCGATCGCAATTTTACTGTGTTGCTCGATTTGCGTCATGACTTGTTTTGCGCGTTGAATGACAACTGGGGGTAAACCTGCTAGTCTTCCGGCTTCAATTCCGTAGGATTTGTCTGCTCCGCCTGGTTGAACTTGGTGTAAGAAAATAATGCGATCGGGCAATTCTTTGACTGTAACTTGGTAGTTAGCTACGTTAGATAAAATTGAGGCGAGTTCGTTCAATTCGTGGTAGTGGGTAGCAAAAATTGTGCGGGCGCGAATTTCTGTAGCTAAATATTCTGCTACTGCCCAAGCAATTGATAGTCCGTCAAATGTTGCCGTACCTCTACCAATTTCGTCTAATAATACTAAAGATCTTGCTGAAGCGTGGTTGAGGATATTTGCTGTCTCGTTCATTTCTACCATAAATGTAGATTGCCCCGTTGCTAAGTCGTCTACTGCACCAACGCGGGTAAAAATGCGATCGCATATGCCCAATTCTGCCGATTTAGCAGGCACAAAACTCCCTACTTGTGCCATTAATTGAATCAAACCAACTTGGCGTAAGTAGCAGCTTTTACCACTGGCGTTAGGACCAGTGAGAATGATTAAATCTGGTAATTGGTCATTGGTAGTTGGTAGTTGGTAGTTGGTAGTTGCTCCCTTGTCCCCCTTGTCCCCCCTTGTCTCCCTTGTCCCCTCAGCTCCCTCAGCTCCCTCAGCTCTCTTATCCCTGCTCCCTATTTCAGTAGAATTAGGCACAAAAAATCCTGCGGGTATAGATTTTTCGACAACTGGATGTCGCCCGTCTACGATGTTAATTTCTCGTCCTGAGACAATTTCTGGACGGCAATAACCTTGATATACTGCAACTTCGGCAAAGCCACACAAGACATCGGCTGCGGCTATCGCACGGGAGACGTTACGAATCGCGTCGGCTTGTTCTCCTACTTCTGTTCGCAGTTCGGTAAAAATATCGTACTCTAGCTGGTACAAATCTTTTTCAGCCGTAAGGATACGCGCTTCTCTTTCTTTTAATTCTGGCGTGTAGTAGCGTTCTTCGTTTTTTAGAGTTTGCTTGCGAATGTAGTTAGTGGGAACTTGGTCGGCTTTGGCACGAGAAATACTGATATAGTATCCAAAGGTGTCGTTGTGACCGACTTTTAATGTCGGAATTCCCGTTCTGGCTTTTTCATCAATTTCAAAATTAGCCACCCACTGCAAATCTTCTTCTAATAGTCGCCGCCTTTCGTCGAGTTGAGAATTGATCCCAGGACGAATTAAATTTCCTTCTGTGAGGTGGATGGGGGGAGATTCAACTAATTGCGCGCGCAGTTTATGCCCCAATTGTTCTAAATCTGAGGGGAATTTTTGTAAAGTACGGAGATAGGGCGATCGCGTTTCTGTGACTAACCTGGCTAATTCTGGTAAGCGCAACATTGACTCTGCTAATGCAACTAAGTCTCTCGCATTTGCCGTTCCCGAACCAGCCCTACCACTAAGTCTTTCTAAGTCATAAATTTGGCGTAAAAGCTGCCGCAAGTCGTGCCGCAAGGAACTATTTTCTGCTAGTTCTTGAATTGTATCTTGCCGCGCTCGAATGCCTTTAATATCTAATAGTGGTTGCAAAAACCATCGTTTTAAAGCCCGACTCCCCATTGCTGTAGTTGTTTTATCCAAAGCCCATAATAGTGAACCGATAAAAGTTCCATCTCTCACGGTTTGGGTTATTTCCAAGTTGCGGCGAGTTTGATGATCGAGAATTAAGTAGTCGGTAATTGCATAAGTGCGTAGTTGTTG
Source organism: Chroococcidiopsis sp. SAG 2025 (assembly GCF_032860985.1). Taxonomy (GTDB): domain Bacteria; phylum Cyanobacteriota; class Cyanobacteriia; order Cyanobacteriales; family Chroococcidiopsidaceae; genus Chroococcidiopsis. Next base: position 983,501 of record NZ_JAOCNC010000001.1, on the reverse strand, counting down.
CAGGGGAACGTCACTTTCTTTTTGCGTATCTTCGATATATTCTAATAATCCACCCGCTGCACTCACGGCTAGGGGTAAATCTTCACAGCCAAAACCTTCAAGCGATCGCACTTTAAACTTTTGAATTAACTTTTGTCTAGCTTCACCCGTGTTAAAACTAGATTGCGATCGCAAACAGTAACAAAATGATGGTGGTAAGCATTCGGGAATGTGTTCTGATGTTTCCCCTGGACGAAATAATGCTCCTACATCTGGTGCTTTGGTGGGAACGAGAACTTCAGATGGTTGTAGTCGCAGTATTTCTTGGGTTAATTGTTCTAAATTGCTCCCTTGTGTCGCTAAGAATTCTCCCGTTGAGATGTCTGCGTAAGCTAAACCCCAGTGATTTTTGGCGATCGTTACTGCTGCGAGATAATTATTACGACTAGCTTTCAGCATTCCATCTTGCAGCAGAGTCCCTGGAGTCAGGATGCGCGTCACTTCACGCTTGACTAAACCTTGTGCAACTGCTGCGTCTTCAACTTGATCGCAGATAACGACAGCATACCCTTTTTCGATCAACTGAGTCGTGTATCGTTCCCAAGCGTGATGCGGTACGCCTGTCATCGCCACCCGTCCAATTTCGCCACCGTGTTTGCTGGTGAGAACGAGTTCCAATTCCCGCGAGACTATGACTGCATCCTGAAAGAATGTTTCAAAAAAATCTCCACACCGATACAGTAATAAAGAATGGGGATGCTTCTCTTTTACTTCTACATAATGCTTATACATTGGCGACAGCTTACTTTTATCTATCTGCCGACAGTCAGTACAAGGTTGTATGGGTGCTTGAGATTCAGCAGCAGTCGGAGTGGAAGGAACTTTCATGAATCGCTCGTACTACAGTCTTTTACGACTTTACCGTAGGTAGATGTGAGACGATCGCTGTTTTTGTTACTCACTGCGATCGCTTGCCTCGTCTATTTTAGCTGTCAAGGTGGTGAAGAAGCATAGTCGAGAGAATATGTTACGAAGTGCGATCGCTCTTATATGCTTCTACAACTTTACTAATTACCAGATCGTCTTGAAACTGGTTCAAATAAACTAGTGCTTCTTCCCTAAGCATTTTTAATAAACTAGTTGCACTTGCTTCTTTGACAGAATCTTCTGTGTAAGTGCATAACTCTAATAACATATCCACAGCATCTTTACCTCTATATGCACTTAAAATGCGAGCCAGTGTTTCTAGAACCTCGATATCCGTGCAATCTAATAAAAATTCTAAATCTTCTGCTTTAGTTTTCTTTCCCCCTTGAACTATTGCATGGACTTGAAACAAAATATCTGGAATAACAATACTATTTGTTACTGATTTTAATTCTTGTATCAGTTCTGAATAGTTTTTAGTTTTCTCAGGTGGTTCTATTCTTTCCCTCAGCTTTCTCGATTTAATCGAACCTATAGGTATACATACGGGACATGCACAAGTCGGTTTATTGGTATGCGCTGCTGGGGAATATCTCCAACCTGTAACTTGTGGTAGATATTTAATTTTATGTATTTCTTTACTCTGAATAGACCGAGGTATGATAATTTCATAGCCTTGAGCATCTGACCGACTCATAATTAAAGCGATCGCACGATCTACAGTTAATTGAATATGGATTTGATTATAACGACCTACCCAAACTAATTCTTCTGAATCGAGACGAAAATAAACACCAACAAAATTTTTTTGTCCACTGCACTTGAGTTCTCGTAGCCATTGATGAGTTAAATAGTGGTTTTGTAAAACTGGTAAACAATATACAGCTTTTGCAATTAGTTGGTATTTTTGTTGTTCTTCTAGTTCGTAGCAAATGCTTGTCTTATGTCCGAGTATTCCAGAACGAGTCACTCTAGAAATATTTTTGTGAGAAGTCAAATGAACTAAAATTGGCATTTCCTTAGCTGCGATAGGAGATTGTTTGATGATAACTTACATAAAATTAGTTTTAACCGCAATTATTTGGGGTGGCACGTTTGTGGCTGGTAGAATAGTCGTGCAAACTATGGAACCGTTTACAGCTGCTTTTTTTCGCTTTGCAGTTGCTTCAATTTGTTTGTTAATCTTGACGCAAAAGATTGAAAGACGCTTATATAAACTTACAAGAAATCAAGCTATTCTAGTAATTTTATTAGGCTTGACAGGGGTTTTTAGTTATAATGCTTTCTTTTTCCTTGGTTTGCAAACTGTCCCTGCTAGCCGCGCTGCTTTAATTGTGGCGCTCAACCCTACTTTTATCGCGCTTGGAGCTGCTCTATTTTTCAGGGAAAAATTTAACAGTCTCAAATTACTAGGAATTACGACTTCGCTAACGGGTGCAGCAATTGTCATTAGTAAAGGTCAAATTGTAAATATATTTAAAGGTAGTATCGGTTGGGGAGAAGTTTTTATTTTTGGCTGCGTCCTGAGCTGGGTAGCTTATACTCTGATTGGTAAATCAGTCATGAAATCTTTGTCTCCCTTAGCCGCTACTACATATGCTTGTATAATAGGTGCGATCGCGCTGTTAATTCCAGCTTTATTTGAGGGAATAACTCAAGACTTCATGCAGTTTCCTCTTGCTGCTTGGCTAGGAATTTTCTATCTAGGAGTTTTAGGTTCTGCAATTGGTTTTAACTGGTATTATGAAGGAGTGGTAGCAATTGGTGCTGCCAAAGCCTCAATTTTTATTAATTTAGTTCCCGTATCTGCGATCGCATTTGCTGCTTTATTATTGCAGGAACCGATTACTGTTAGTTTAGTTTTGGGTGGGGTTCTAGTTGTCGTCGGAGTCTTTTTTACAAATAAGAGTTAACCGTTGAAGAAATGCAATTTACTACATCTCTACATTAGGTTCATCTATTTTGATTTATTTCCTGAGCGTCCCCACTTCTAAAAAATCTAAAATAATTTGTCTTGCCGCAGGGACTAAAGGTAAAATGCGATCGGCTTTGGGTGAATAACAACTCCCGTGTTGAATTTGTTCGGGAGTTAATAAAGCCATATCCCAACCTTCCTTTAAGACGAGTTGGTCTAAATCTACTGTTAGTGGTGCGTGGAAAACATGGCGCTCTACTTTAGGATCGGAGTAACAGCCGACTTCAGATATAGAAGGGGGAAAATAAGTAATTTCTTCCTGTAATTCTCGAATTACAGCCTCATGTGGCGTTTCGCCTGGGTCGAGATGTCCGCCAAAAAAGCCCCAGTGTGCAGGATAGACAATATTAGGAATGTCGTCACGTAACTGGAAGAGAAATTTATTGTCACGATAGAGGATAGCGATCGCCACGCGAACGGGTTGATGAGTCATAATTTTGTAAGAATTAACCTAACGGGTGGGAGTTTGTACCTGCTGTTCCTCTACATAGATTTCCCCAAAATCTTGACCTGCGATCGGGATACTCTGAAAATATACCTTACCTTCAATTGAGACAGGTGTTTGCAGCCGCACATTCGTTCTTTTTGTCAGCACCCAAATTTTCCCTGTGGAGTCTTGCAGTTGATACATCCGCCAACCAGCCAAAGGTATTTGTTGTACGACTTTACCTTGGAGGCGAACGGTAGTTCCATTGCCTGTCTCTGGCTTAAGTTCGCCAATCTTAAAAGCAGTTGTACCCATCAAGCCAATACCATTCATTGCATACTGGGGCAATCTATCGCAACCAAGCAGTCCCACGACGAGCAATGAGTAAATAGCGATACGGAAGACATAATGTAATTTGTCATTCATTAATTTCGTGTTGGTTGTTGGTTGTGAGTTGACGGTTAACTGGTCACTGGTCACTGGTCACTGTTCCCTGTTCCCTGTTCCCTGAAAACTGACAACTGATTGCTTAAACTATATAAGTCAAAACAGTTATAACTGCCTTTTGACAAAACCATTTTAAAAAAGTTCCCTCAACGGCGATGAACGCAAAAACAGCGAAGATACTAGATGGCAAAGCTTTAGCTCAAAAAATACAGACAGAGTTAACGACACTGATTCAGGCGCAACAACCGCAAATCGGAAGAACCCCAGGGCTAGCAGTAATCATGGTGGGGGATAATCCTGCTAGTGCTGCCTACGTGCGCAATAAAGAGCGGGCTTGTACTAAAGTAGGAATTGCTTCTTTTGGAAAGAATTTTCCTGCCGATGCTACCCAAGCAGAAGTCGCACAAGCGATTCAAGATTTAAACCAGGATGAAAGAGTAGATGGGATTCTCGTTCAACTACCATTACCCAATCATTTAGATTCTGTCGCTTTACTGCATCAAATTGACCCAAATAAAGACGCAGATGGATTGCATCCAGTGAATATGGGACGGTTGGTTAGGGGAGAATCGGGTTTACGCAGTTGTACCCCTGCTGGCGTAATACGGATGTTACAGGAATACCAAATTTCTTTGCAGGGTAAACAAGCCGTAGTCGTGGGGCGGAGTATTTTGGTTGGAAAGCCTCTAGCTTTGATGTTACTAGAAGCTGATGCAACAGTCACGATCGCCCACTCGCGATCGCATAACCTTGCAGCCATTACTCAAACAGCAGATATCCTCATTGCTGCTGTCGGTCGTCCTAACATGATTACTGCCCAAATGGTCAAACCTGACGCTGTAGTCATAGACGTGGGAATCAACCGCATTATCGACTACGAAGGTAACAGCCGCCTGGTTGGAGACGTAGATTTTGAGTCAGTGCAAGAAGTTGCCGAATTGCTGACCCCAGTTCCAGGTGGCGTTGGTCCTATGACAGTCGCCATGCTATTGCACAATACAGTCTGGAGCTATTCTCAAAAGGTTAATGGGTAATGGAGACAAAAAAGTCAAAAGTTAAAAGTCAAAAGTCAAAACTAAGGAGACAGAAGAAAGCAGAGGAGCAGGGGAGTAGAGGAGCAAGTCCAGTTACTAGCCACTAGCCACTGATAACTGACAACTGATAACTGATAACTGACAACTGCCAATTTCTCGTAAAATTGTTACGGAGACGACAGCACCTAAAGGAAACAAGGCATGGTAGCAGCGGATAACCTTCAGATGCCTCATAATGAAGCCCCGTTTGACCTCTCAGCTTACTTGAAACAACGCCAAGTAGAAGTTGAAGCGGCGCTGGAGAGTTCGATTAGAGTCACTTATCCAGAAAAAATCTACGAGGCAATGCGCTATTCGCTTCTAGCAGGAGGAAAGCGGTTACGTCCGATTCTCTGCTTGGCTACTTGCGAAATGGCAGGAGGCACGGTAAACATGGCAATGCCTACGGCTTGTGCCTTAGAAATGATCCATACGATGTCATTGATTCATGATGACTTACCAGCTATGGATAACGACGATTACAGACGCGGACGGCTGACAAATCACAAGGTTTATGGTGATGATATTGCGATCCTGGCTGGAGATGGTCTGTTGGCTTATGCCTTCGAGTATATTGCTACCCAGACTAAAAATGTACCACCAGAGCGCGTATTACGAGCGATCGCTCAGTTGAGTCACGCTGTTGGCGCGGCGGGGTTAGTTGGCGGTCAAGTTGTAGATTTGGAGTCAGAAGGCAAGTCAGACGTGAGCGCAGATACTTTGCACTTCATTCATACGCATAAAACCGCTGCACTACTAGAAGCTTGTGTTGTCAGTGGAGGTGTTTTGGCGGGGTTAGAAGAATCAGATTTGCAACGGCTGTCACGCTATGCTCAAAATATCGGACTTGCCTTCCAAATCATTGATGATATTTTAGATGTCACGGCGACAGCAGAGGAATTAGGCAAAACTGCTGGCAAAGATTTACAAGCGCAAAAAGTCACATATCCCAGCCTATGGGGTATAGAAGAATCCCGCCGCCAAGCACAAGCATTAATTGCTACAGCAAAGGAAGAACTAACTCCATTTAGCAAGAAGGCACAACCACTAATTGCTTTAGCTGACTTCATCACCAACCGCAAAAACTGACACTTATCAGTTGTCCGTTATCAGTTATCAGCGACTAGTTATTAAGAACCAGTTTAACCGTTAACTGTCAACTATTAACCAACAACAACCAACAACTATCAACCTTCATCCCTCATCCTTTCAATCAAACCTCATGCAGGACATTGGCGACATTCTCAATAACAGCGTGCTGCTAGTTGCTGTCATAGCTTGTCTAATTGCTCAAGCAGCAAAACTGGCAGTCGAACTACTGAAAAATCACAAATTGGATTTTCGCGTTTTGTTAACTACTGGCGGTATGCCTAGCGCCCATTCTGCATTGGTCACAGCCTTAGCTACGGGGGTCGGTCAAACAGCAGGTTGGGACAGTCCAGAATTTGCGATCGCGACTATTTTTGCCATCATTGTTATGTACGACGCTGCTGGCGTGCGTCAAGCCGCAGGCAAACAAGCCCGCATTCTCAATCAAATGATGGACGAGTTATTCAGCGAACACCCCGAACTGAATGAAGACCGCTTAAAAGAATTATTGGGACATACGCCTTTCCAAGTCATTGTTGGTTCTATGTTGGGCGTATGCATTGCTTGGTTTGTCAATACTTTGTTATTCACACCTACCTACCCAGTACTAGCGGCGGGAGGCTAATCAGTTATCAGTTGTCAGTTATTAAATAGTTGTCACTAGACTTGTTATCGTGAATAAAAACATTGGCTCGGTCGGTAAATTTGGTTGTTATTTGCTGGTTGTTCCTGATTAATAATTTTGTAGAGACGCGGTATATCGCATCTCTACATCGATAACTGATACCTAACAACTGATAACTGATTACACCGTTGTCAATGAAGCTATAGGATCGGGAATAGTATCAGAGGGAGCTTGAAATTGCCCGGTGATGACAAACTCTAATCGCAGTTTTAGCCAAGTAATAAACTGAGAATTAGTAGAAATAATTGCTGCTGCTGGCTGTGGACATTTGGTTTTAACTTCCCGCATTTCTGGTGCTTCTAAAAAGGCAGGTTGTTTCACTAACCAAAAATCAATTTCTTTTTGTTTTTCTAAATAGTCGCGAGTGCGTTCTTTCAACACTTCTTCTAAAGGTTCTTCTTCAATTAAAAAATGCTGACTGGCTAAAACGTAGTAGTAGGTTTTCATTGTTTTGATGGTAATTGGTAATTGGTAATTGGTAGTTGGCGAGATGTGAGAGGCAAGCGGTAAGAGGTTTTGCTACCTCGGCTCCCGCTCGCTCCCTCAGCTTTCTTCCCCTGCTCCCTGCTCCCTGCTCCCTCCTCCCCTAATAGCCTGTTTCATCTCGCGCACGGCTCGTTCCATACCAACTAAAGCCGCTCGACTAATAATTGTATGACCGATGTTGAGTTCTTCCATGTCAGGAATACAGGCAATTGGGTAAACATTCCAATAGGTTAAACCGTGTCCGGCGTTAACTCGCAATCCAGAGGCGATCGCTTGTTCGCAGCCTTTGGCTAACACTGTCAATTCTGCTTGGCGGCTGGCTGCTGATTTTGCCTCAGCATAGCGTCCCGTATGCAGTTCGATAAAGTTGGCTTTAGTCTTGACAGAAGCTTGAATTTGTGCGTCCTCGGCATCAATAAACAAACTTACGGGAATATTTGCCGTTTGTAGCTTGTCTACTACCTCGCTCATGCGATTCAGTTGTCCTGCTATATCTAATCCCCCTTCAGTTGTCACCTCTTCTCGCCGTTCGGGAACTAGGGTGACATAATCTGGCTTTACATCTAGAGCGATCGCCACCATTTCTGCTGTCGCTGCCATTTCCAAATTCAGGTGCGTGCGGACTGTCTGCCGCAATATTCTCACATCCCTTTCTTGAATGTGTCGCCGATCTTCGCGCAGGTGAACTGTAATCCCGTCAGCTCCGGCTAATTCTGCTAGCACTGCTGCTGCCACGGGATCTGGCTCTACCGTGCGTCGAGCTTGTCGAATCGTAGCAATATGATCGATATTTACTCCCAGTGTAGGCATCCACGCTCCCTATGCTTGCCGTCTCCGCACTTAATTTTACCAAGAGTCAAACTAAGTCGTAAGTTGTAAGTCGTAAGTCGTAAGTGGAGGACTGCAAAAAAAGTGCGATCGCCCTATCATAGAAGTTAGATGGCTCCGAATCTAGCTCGCTTCCTACGAGATGGCATCTACAGAAAAATTAGCGATCGGGGCATTGAGCATCAGCATAAAGATTTGCCTTAGAGCTGATAAATAAAATAGGAGGCAAGCTATGCGCGATCGCGTTAACTTAACCTAATTTGATATATTTTCGATTCCTTAATATAACTTAATAATTTCCGAGAAAGGAATCATTCTAGATGTAGCTATACCAATATTAAGTTATCAATTATTTAGTCAGTGGGAAGACTTGTGAAAACTTCTTCCCTCAGTTTCCAGTCCCTACCCCTTAGCTTAGCTCCAAAGATGTGTCCATTAAGTGTCAGTACTAGCCGCTCTACTCATGCCTTGGAAACAGGGGAAGCCAAGCTGTGGAGTTTGCTGGTGGGAGTGAATCAATATCAAGACGCTCGGCTACCGTCGCTGAGTTATTCTGCCTCTGATTGCCAAGGATTGACAGAAGCGCTGGCAGAAGCAACTCAAGGATTTCCACGCAAGGAACCGATCGCGCATCACGATTTCGCTACTCATCCACCCACACTAGAGGCAGTGCGGCAAAGTTTAGAACAAATTGTCGCAGTGGCTCAACCTCAAGATACAATTTTGCTTTACTTTTCCGGTCATGGAGTTTTAGATCGGGAGACGGGGCAAGTCGTTTTATGTTTGGCAGATACATCGAAAGATAACTTACTGCAAACAGGTTTGAAGTTGCCAGATGTATTAGAGCTATTGCAAAAGAGTCAAGTTCATCGCCAAATGCTATGGCTCGATGCTTGTCATAGTGGGGATCTCACTTTACGGGGAGCTAAAGGTGAAGTGACGGTAGAACAACCAGAACTGAACCCAGCACAGCAATTGATGGAGGTATTGAGGCAACGAGCAACTCAAAGCCGGGGTTTTTATGCCTTATTGTCCTGCGATCGCAAGCAAAGGTCTTGGGAATTTCCCGAACTGAAGCATGGGTTATTTACTTACTACCTAATGCAAGGATTAAGGGGGGAAGCCGCCGACGCTCAAGGTGTAATTGATGCGGATGGGCTGTATAAATACGTTTATCACCAAACTATCCAATATATCGATCGGTTAAATCACCAACTGCGGCTGATGAATCAGCAAAAGCGCAGCCGAGGAGAATTAGATTTACATCCAGAATACCCTTTACAAACCCCGAAGCGAATTGTGGAAGGGGTAGGAGAACTCGTTTTAGGGTTAAAGGTAGACGAACGCATCCCACAACCAGTCAAACACAGCCGCCGCGCTCTTGTATGCGATGGTTTTGCTGATAGTAATGCCGTTTATGCTTTCAGTCGAGCTTTACAAACAGCCGGAAATTTTGCCCTAGAATATTTTCCCCAGTCAGGTAAAGCCTGGACGGATGCCAGATATGCCATTCAAGGCTGCTTGCGATCGCCCGTTTCCTCCCAAGAACCAGAAACAGTTTTGTTATACTTGCGCGGTAGAATGGAGGCGATCGCGGATGGGGAAGCTTGGCTAGTTATGGGTGACAGCCTGCGACTAAGTCGTTCTTGGTTGCAGCAAGAGTTACGCCGTAGTGCGACAGCACGACAAATTATTATTCTCGATTTTCTGGGTACAGAGCGATCGCCAGCAACACTGCAAGAGTGGATCGAAGAATTACAGCTCAGTGGTGGAAAACAGTGTATTATTGCTGCTGCACCCTTCGAGCGCGCGCCAGAGCAATTTACTCATGCTTTGCTAGAAACATTGGCAGCAAAGGAACCATCCTCACCTTTGTCAGTAACAGCATGGATGGAAGAATTACAGCAAAAGTTAGAACGGGTGGGAATGCCATTGCACCTGTGGCTGTCAGAAACCGCTAGTGAGATAGAAATTTTCCCTCCAACGACGTTGACAGCAACAAAATTCATTCCATCGCCACCAAAACCGCCACAGATTGAAAAGCATGCTGTCAGCCACTCTACGCCCAAAGTGCAGCCACCAGCAGCCGCCGCCAGTCCTCCACCTCCAGCACCCGCACCAGCAACACTATCACCGGCGAAAGAATATTTTTCACAGCAATACGCTCAGTTAGAAAAAATTTTGCGGGAACTGGTAGGACCAATTGCTCCTACCTTACTATCTCAGGTTGCAACTCCAAATTCTCAACCGCATAACTGGGTAGAAAATTTGCTGCCAATATTATCACCGCAGCAACAAAATCAATTGCGTCAACAATCGATCTCCTTATTACAACAAATCCCAGGATCGCAACCGCAAACGCGATCGTCATCTTGTGCTGCAAGTTGGCAACACGAAACTTTATCAGAAAATTTTATCCATCAATGCGAGCAAGCTTTATCTATGGCGATCGGTCCCATTGCGACTTTCTTAATCCAAAATACAATTAAATCACAACCACAAATTTCGCGATCGGAATTAATAGAAATATTAGCTACCGCGATTCACGATCCTCTGCAAGCAGCAGCCTTTCGCCGTCAATTGTTGTAGTGATAAAAAAGGGATATGACGATTATAGAGACGTTCCGTGAAACGTCTCTACATCGTCATGACTACACGGAAGCGAAGTAAACTTTGGATTTTGTGGGGTCAGGAGTCATGGTTTTATCCCCAGGCTGCCAACCAGCCGGGCAAACTTCATCTGGATGGCTTTGAACGTACTGAATTGCTTTCAACGTCCGTAGAGTTTCTTCAACACTACGACCGAAGGAAAGGTTGTTAATTGTAGCGTGTTGGATAACTCCCTCTTTGTCAATTAGAAACAGACCGCGAAGGGCAACACCTGCTTCTGGATCTAAGACATTGTAAGCAGCACTAATATCTTTCTTGATGTCAGAAACAAGAGGATAGTTGAGGTCGCCAACGCCACCTGACTTGCGATCTGTTTGAATCCACGCTAAGTGGGAGAATTCGCTATCTACAGAAACGCCGAGGACTTCGGTATTAACTGCCTTGAATTCCTCGAAGCGATCGCTGAAGGCAGTAATCTCAGTGGGACAAACGAATGTAAAGTCTAGAGGGTAGAAAAATAGTACGACATACTTGCCACGATAGTCAGATAGTTTGATAGTCTTAAATTCCTGATCTACTACTGCTGTGGCAGTGAAGTCTGGAGCAGGTTGTCCAACACGGAGGCATCCTTCACTTGCGTAACTTAGTGGCATTAACCAATTCTCCTTTGTTGTGTCTACTATTTGGCAAATTTAGGGAAAGCTAGTTGAGATTCACCCTTACGCTTATAGGCAAGTTCTCAGCTTCCCGTACAGTTGATTTTTACGTTACGTAACAAATATATCATAGTCATAACGATTTTGAGTAGCAATGGGCAATCTAGATACAAGAGAATGGCTGTTGACAAATGGGTTGGGTAGTTTTGCCTGCGGTACGGTAGTGAATGCTCGGACTCGAATTTATCACGGCTGGTTGATTGCTGCCCTCACTCCTCCTAGTCAGCGTACCCTTTTACTGTCCCATCTAGATGCCAGTTTAGAAGTTGCTGCTCAAGTCTTTGCCCTATCGACAAATTTTTGGGGTGGTGGCACAGTCGAACCAACTGGCTACGAGCTACTACAAAGTTTTGCGATCGAACCAGTACCAACCTGGGTATGGGGTGCAGATCGCTGGCAATTGTCGAGGCAATTGATAATGCCAGGTGAGGGAGCAGGGAGCGCTTCGGTGCTGGGAGCAGGGGGAAGAGAGCTGAGGGAGCTGGGGGAGAGAACAGAGCAATTACCAATTACCAATTACCAATCGTTTAACCACCGAATCTTAATTCAGTACCAATATCAGGGACGAGAGACAGCTATTTTGCGATTGCGTCCGGTAATTGCCGATCGCAAGTTTCACGACTCACAACGGGAGGATGAAGATCTACAATTTTCTCAATTAGTTGCCGAGAGTTCTGTTTGTCTGCAAGCCATAAAATCGGGACTTGTAGGCACGTTATGGCACTTACATTGGACGCAGGGGGAGTATCAACCAAATGGCGTATGGTACTGGAATTATTTACTACCAGAAGAGACAAAACGGGGACTGAGCGATCGCGAAGATCTGTACAGTCCTGGCTATTTCACAATCAATCTCAAACCAGGCACAACCGTCACCCTAGAAGCAAAAGTAGGACTGCCAGAATCTCCTTTAACCGATGATGATTTTGAAAAAGCGATAGAAAGTCAAAATTCAAAATTCAAAATTCAAAATTCAAAATTCAAAATTCAAAATTTCCCGACTCCCGTAGAGACGGATTTTGAGCGAGGATCTATCGCCTCATCCGTCGATCTTTCGCTAAACCCGCCCCTACGACTCCCAACTTCCGACTCCCGACTCCCGCAATTACTTCTCAAAGCCGGAGAACAATTTATTGTCTATCGTCAGTCAATAGCTGGAGCAACGATAATTGCTGGTTATCCTTGGCTGGAGGACTTCAGTAGAGATGCATTAATTGCTTTGCCAGGATTAACACTCTCGACGGGACGGTATGGCTTAGCAAAAGAGTTGTTGGGAACGTTTGGTAAATATTGCTGTTGCGGTTTAATGCCAAATTGTTTGTCAGATGGCGATCGCGAACCTATATATCACAATGTTGATGTTTCGCTGTGGTGGATTGAAACTTTGGGTCTTTATCTAGAGGCTAGTCAGGACTGGGATTTTTTGGCAACTCAATATCCGATCGTGCAGCAAATATATAAAGCCTTTATGACTGGCACGAAATACAAAATTCAAGTTGATGCGGCTGACGAGTTGGTAATTTGGGATGCGGCTGATGCGGCGCTGACTTGGATGGATGTAAAAATTGACGGTCAGCCGGTCACGCCGCGTCAGGGTAAACCGATAGAAGTCAATGCTCTGTGGTACTCTGCTTTGTGTTGGGCAAGTCTTTGGGCAGAACGGCTCAGCCGTACTCCTGGGGAGAATGTGGAGCGTTTGAGCAACCAGGCACGACGATATACCCAGCAAGCACACAAGGTCAAAACCTCGCTACAAAAGTTTTGGAATCCTACCCTTGGTTATCTGTACGATGCGATCGCTCTCGACGATCTCCCCAACAATCAAATCCGTCCTAATGCCGTTTTAGCTCTATCTTTACGTCACTGTGCTTTTAGCAAAACTCAAGGACAGAGAATACTGCAACTAGCAACCCGCAGCCTACTAACTCCCTATGGCTTGCGTAGTCTTGCTCCTAACGATCCTGAATACATTGGCAACTATGCCGGAGCGCCGCATCAACGCGATCGCGCGGCTCATCAAGGCACAGTTTGGAGCTGGTTAATTGGTGCTTACGTGCGTGCTTGGCAGCGTTTTTATCCCACGCAACCGCTACCGATTGACTGGCAACCAATGCTAGTTCACTTACAACACCAAGCTTGCCTCGGCTCTATTTCCGAACTTTTCGACGGCGATCTACCACACACTCCCCGAGGGGCGATCGCCAAAGCTGGCGCTGTTGCCGAACTGATGAGACTGTTATGAGATAGTTGACGGTTGACGGTTGACAGTGAACAAAGGGTGTAGGGTGTGGGGAGAATTCGGAAGTGCGGAAGTGCGGAATTCGGAATTAATCAATCGCTGGTCACTGGTCACTGATAACTGCTGCCCCGCCACCATGAACTGTACCATCCGGCATCACTGCACCTTTGAGGGTGACACCATTAATTTTGGCGTGGAGTATGTTGGCTTTGTATAGCCTCGCTCGGCAAAGATTAGCACGGTTGAGGTTAGCACCTAGCAAATTCGCTTCTTCAAGATTGGCTTCAATTAAATTTGTCCCTTCCATGTTTGCCTTTTGCAAGTCAGCTTGACTCAAGTTCGTTTGAACTAAGTTTGCTTGCAATAAGTCTGCCTGTTTGAGTTTGGCTCGATGCAAGTTTGCCCCAACTAATGTAGCGCGTCGAATGCTAGCTTGAATCAGGTTTGCCTCTTGTAGGTTTGCATGACTAAAATTAGCTTTGTAAATGTCGGCTCCCTGGAGGTTAGCTGCTTCTAAACAAGCTTGCTGACAGTTTACTCCTATGAGGTCTGCCATGTAGAGATTTGCCCCCTTCATGTTTGCTTCTTTGAGAAATGCTCCTCTCATATCAGCGCCACTAAGGTTGGCATATTCCAAGTTTACGCCAGCAAAATTGACAAAAGCGAGATTGAATCCACTTAAATTTGCACCTTGTAAATCTGGAACGAGTTCTCGATTTTGTTCGCGCCAATCGTTCCAGGTTACAACTCCTTTTTGCAGCCATGCTAAATGCTCTGGTGGAGACTCTGCGATCGCACCTTCTGAGGGGTGCGGCGTTGGCTTGGTCATGGATAGTTCAACTGGCAGCCCCAATAAACTGTCAATCTTTGCCCGTAGCTCCAGTAGTGCTTTACGATCTAATAAAGTTAAGATATCTTGGGCAATGGATTGCAGCGTTACAGCAGAGGGCTGTACGGAACTAGGCTGCTTTTCAGTCATACTATTATTTACATAGGAATTGCTTCTCACTTATCTTTCCCAAATTTCTCACCATCTGTAGCAGAGTCAGTCAAGAAGACAAAAGTTTGAGGGGCAGTTTTTTTGACATGACTTACAGCAAAACAAAAAATTCTGCGATTAAACCCGCCCGTACACAAGTCAGAAGTCAAAATAATATCTATGCAGATTAAACTGGCTACCTCAGCTCTCGATATATCGCGATGCTTTCCGAGAACGGTTATCAGTTATCAGTTATCAGTCAACTAACAACCGTCAACCATCAATCATCAACCAATAACATTGCTTTTTGTAAATATCATAATATGTTGTGATGGCAAAACATCTTTTGTTGTCTGCCATTGCAAACCGATCGCTTGCATCTCTTTGCGGGCTTGTTTTTGGGTCATTTTATGTAAGGTTTTGATTGGAATAAAAGGATTTTCTCGTCGATATTCAACTAGTACCACCCTGCCATCTGGCTTGAGCGCTTTTACTAATTCTTTCATCATTTCATTAGGATGAGAAAATTCATGATAAGCATCTACCATTAAAGCTAGATCGATGCTCTTTGCAGGTAATTTAGGATTGGCGATCGCACCTAAAATAGGTTCTACATTGGTGATTTTATTTTCTTGTTTGAGAAACTCAATTATGTCTAACATTTCTGGTTGAACGTCAACAGCAAATACTTTACCTTGAGGTACTGCTTTCGCTAGCCGAAAGCTAAAATATCCCGTACCAGCACCAATATCTGCCACTACATCAGTAGGTTTTAAATCGAGAGCTGCGATCGCTTTTGTTGGTTGTTCTTCCCGTTCTCGACTTGGACGTTCTAGCCATAAACTTCCTGTATGTCCCATCACTTTAGCAATTTCCCTACCCAAGTAAAACTTACCTATGCCATCCGCACTAGGAGAACGATATTCATAAACTTTTGGATTTATTAGGTTAGATTGTGTTTCTACATCTGCGGCGACGCTACTAACATTAAATCCTAGACAAAAGACAATTAAGCACAGTCCGCAAGTGATGCGTAAAAATGATGAAATACGTGTCTTCAATTGCATTTTTATGAGTAGTAATTGGTCGTAGGTAAGGGCGCACAGCCGTGCGCCCTTACAGTAGTGAGTCGGGAGTGGCTGTTGGTTGGTAGCCGGACTCTTTGCTATACACCAGCCACTAGCCACTAGTCACTGACAACTGATAATTTTGTAGAGACGTTACATGTAACGTCTCTACACTAACAACTGTTCACTATCTCTGTGCCTCTAATTTTTTGACTCTTGCCTCTAATTGATTGACTTGCTGTTTTGTTTCGATCGCTAATGTTGCTAGGTTATCAAAAGATTGTAACTGAGTTAAGGTATTGCGATCGCGTCTGCGATTATCTGTACTTGGCGTTCTGGGAAGATTGGGGCGAGACGTGCGATCGATTTGACTTTCTAGGCGATCGAGCCTTGCTTCTAAGGTTCTAAGGTCGAATTCTAATGAGTTGAAGCGCGAATCTGATTGTTGAGATAATGCAACTCTAGGTATAAAACCAATCGTCAAAAATATACCGATCAAACCCACTAAGAGCGGCAATAATATTTGTCTAAAAATACGATTATTGTTCGGCATAGATTATATAAAATGGACAAAAAAAGTGTCATCAGTCATTTGTCTATTGACTTATGACCGATGACCAATTACCAATTACCAATTGCTAATTACAGTCTAACGAAAATTTCCAGGATTTAACCGCGAATCAGAGCTATTTTGCTTGACTTGTACGGCATCGTCAAGTTCTGCTCCAGTGCCACCATCCTTTGCATCTAAGAAGGGTTTGAGGTTAATATTCTTGGTATTAGTGCGTTTTTTTCCAGCCAAAACTTCACGACCCATGTTGATGAGATCGCTAATTTCGCTCTGTCTTCCCTGATAAGTACTGACTGCATCAGTTTGCTGTCCGCTATCAGCTACGGTGAGGTTTTCAAAGACGCGATCGCGAGTTGATATGGGGTCTTGTCCTGGTGGTACGGTAAACACAATCCGACACGACGAGTCTCTTTCTGTCGTGACGCAAACAGTGTTGTAACTATTTTCTACCCCTGTGGTCATTTCTAATAAACCATCGGGACGGTAAGATTCTAAACGACGAGCAATTTCGTTACAACGTCTTTGAGGATTCCAACCACCACCCAAAGCTGATGGTCTTGCCCACTGAAAAAACTCTCCTGGTTGGCTTTCTGGCTGGTAAACTACAGTGTACTCGCCATTTACGGTCTGACAGCTAAATCGCGTTGCTCTAGTAACAGGATCTGAACTGCCAGGATTGCGGCGGGAAGTAGGCGCGGTATCGCCTTCTGTATCTACGACAATATCTCGATCGCGGTTGGTCGAGCGACTATTGCGATCGCTAGAACGAGAATTATCTTGAGCTATTATCATCCCTTGGCGGGGAAAAGCCATTGCAGTTTCATGTGCTAACAGCAAGGCTAACCCCATTGATAAACTCAAACCTCTTAACAATTGAAACTTAAAAGTTTTTGCAGACATGAAAAATAATCCTCAAACTTAACCCTGCTGCCTCTAAGCTATCTACCTCAAGCCAGTGATGTATCTAGTGCAGGAAAGATTGTTTACATTTATCGATGATGCTTTTTCTTGGTTATCAGTTCCTTCTGAATTAAAATTTTTTCCACCCTTGCTTTCATTTCGGCATGACGCGCTACTCCCTCGTATGTATAGCGGTTGTAGCCATTGCGTTGAATCAGTTCTTCGACATAGCGAATGCGATCGCCTGTTGGGGGGTGAGAAGATAACCATGCTGGCGGTTCTCCCCTTTTGTCTTGTTCTTTAAGCGTCACTAACAGATCGCGTAAACCATCAGCTGCATAGCCGCTAGCTGCAATTAATCTCGTCCCTAAAGCATCTGCTTGGCGTTCCATATCGCGACTGTATCTCATGGCAAAAAGGTTTGTCACAGTCCCACCATAGGGAATATATTGAGTCACATTCGCCAGTAAATTGCCTTCAGCTGCCAACTGAAACCCGTGGGAAAGGACGGCGTGAGATAATTCGTGTGCCAGTAATCCAGCCAACTCTGCCTCAGATTCAGTTTTGGCGATCGCACCTGCATTCACAAATACCTTTCCACCTGGTAAGGCAAAAGCATTTAAATTATCGTCTAAAACGACGTAAAACTCATATTGAAAATCGTCGCGACCTGTAACTTTAGCTAGTTTTTGTCCAATTTCATTGACGTAATCAATGACTATTTTGTCTTCTACCATTGGCAATTGTTCTCGCGCATCTTTGGCAATCGATTTACCGATGGATGATTCCCCTCGTAATAACATCGAGCCTGTTTGCAACGCCGATAGCGGACCCAACAGACTACCTGTAAGGGCATATCCTGCTACCCCAGTAATCACATTGGCGATCGCATTTCCTCGCAACTTGCGGCGCAGATGTCGCGTATAGTTGTCTAAATGCAGGTCAGCTAGTTGAGTAAATTCTGCGGTGCTATGTTGGTTGGGATTGAGAATTGCAAATCTTCGCGCGGCGATCGAGGCTTCCATCCATTTTTTTTCAGCAACAAAAGCTTCTATTTTGGCTTTTACTAACTCCGATCGATCGGGATAAAGAGATGTTGCTCGTTCCAAAACATCGATCGCTTCATTGGGATGACCTTGTTTGTTGAGTGCTGCTGCCAATTGCAGATGTCCGGGGATGAATTGGGGATATTGTTCTACCAACAATCGCAAGGGAACCAAAGTTCTCGTTTGCAGATTTTGAGCGATACCAGCTTCTGCTTCCCGCCAATAAACCTTACCTGCTGGCGATAGCTGAGTTGCATCAACAATCGGTTCTGGACGCTGTTTAACTTCTATAGGGGTAGTAAAAGGCTCTTTGACTTCTCGATAGAGTTTTTCTGCTTCTGCGTGCTGTCCGGCTTGATGCAGGCGATCCGCTTCAATTAGTTTTTTTCTCTGCTCGACAATTGTTGTGAGGCGGGAAGCAGTGGTTTCTAGTTCAAATGTGGGTGGTTCTGCTGGTTGTTGTTGGGTGGATGTATTTTCTGTTGGCGCAGGGGGTATCGCCATAACTGGCGTTCCAGAGACAAGCAAAGCTACATTTAAAGCGATCGCCAGTCGAGTCCAGGCGGGTTTCATAGGGCGTATGTCCGAGTGTGGGAGTGTAGATAATTTTTAGTCTATAGTTGTTGTAAGACTTTATGCGATCGTGACAAATATTTTTCTAAACGCTCTCCACAAAAAGGCAAGCATTGCTAGCCACGGCACTAATAATATGATGCTCAGAACTTTGAGCGAATGAGTACTCCTCAAGACTTTTCTAATTTGATTGTACGTAGTTCTCAAATCTCCTTTGCTCAGCGCTCGAAACGTGAGTTTAATTCCATACTTGATACATTCTTCTAGCGCTTTCTATTTGAAATTTATCTAATGCTCGTTCTGATATTTGAGCTAATACGCTTTCTATTGCTTCTGATAAATAACTCGATCTTTCATAAGTTGGGATCGGTATCGACCAGATTGGTCTTTGACTGGTTTCTGGTGTCATCTCAACTTTATGTTGGTTAAAAATTAGTTGTATAGCTTTAGATCGATTGCCAGATATTATACGCACTAGCGATCGCGCGGGCTGTTTTGCACATTACAGAAAGCTTATTGAACTCATAATGAGTTTATTTTATCCCAAATGCTTATTCTGCATACTCTACGGCGTTCCCTATTCTGAAAAAAAAGCGATACATTAATAAGTAAGTATTTACATTACTTAATACTTCTGTTAACTTTTTGAAATCTTTGACAAACTCAGCGCAACATCTGCATCATGTCTACAACCACCTTTTTAGCTACCATTCTCAAACCCAACACTAGCCCTAACTTCTGGTCGTAGACTGCTTGGGCTGTCCTGCGTGCTGTCGTAGGGATTGTCATGGTTCATAATGGCTTAGACAAACTGGGTAATATCGAAAGCTTTTCTCAAGCTTACGTCGAGTACATTGGTTTACCCTTCCCGATCTTTTTCAGCTACTTAGCTGCATTAACCGAAACAATCGGTGCGCCACTGGTAGCAATTGGCTTTTTGACCCGTCCAGCTGCTTTTGGTTTGTTCGGAACCATGTGTGTAGCGATGTACCATCACATCTTGGTTGCTGGTTTAAATCTTTCTTATCTAGAACTTTCTGCTGTTTATGCAGTTTGCTTTCTCTTCTTCACCATCAATGGTGGCGGACTATTCTCCACGGATGCTTTGATTGCTAACTGGCTCGATGCTAGTGCTTTCTCTATGCAAGCGAAGCGGATTATGCGCTTAGAAAAAGCTTATCAGGCTCAGAGTGTGGCGGAAATGGTAAGTAAGTAATGAGTTGTGAGTCGTGATGGAAGATTGGCAACTTGCGATCGCCATTCGCTCTACGATTTAGGGAAAGAAGCGATCGCTTCCTTCCCTAGTTTTTCTATTTTTACAGCAACCCTCAATCGTTTATGAAGAGCTTGTACTACAGTCATCATTAGTTATTGATAAATGACCAATGACAAATGACAACATATGAGGGCGCTCTATCTCAATAGTCTCGTTACCCTAATATCGTATTCAATACCTTGTGGATGGTCGCTTCTAGCCTGCGCTCTAGCGAGGCGATCGACTTTATCTTTGGACTCTGCGTCGATTTCGTAGCGTGCTGTTTCGCTTCTGCAACTAGCACTTGTCATTTCTAAGCATTCTTTGATATCTACCAATACTTCATAAGTGTGCATCGTTTGAGAACCTCCTCGTTCGAGATGCAAAAGGTAGGAATTAAGTTCAGTATATGAAGCTACGGAGTTCACAGTCTTTAATAAACACAATTCTTTATGGTTATTCGTCATTTGTCATTTGTCATTCGTCAGGAGCCAGGAGCCAGGAGTCATGAGTAATAAATTTCCTATACCCTATACCCCACACCCCACACCCTACTAACTGATAACTGATAACTGGTCACTGATAACTGTCCCTAACTGGGTAAACTTCATAAAGTGGTAAGGTAACTTGAAATGTCGTACCTATGCCAATTTCACTTGCTACTGTAATTGTGCCCTGATGGGCTTCTACAGACTTTTTGACAATGGCAAGTCCTAATCCCGTGCCTGGAATTGTACCGACATTACTAGCCCGATGAAACGTCTCAAATAATTGGGATAGTTCTGTTTGCGGAATCCCGATCCCTTGGTCTTGAACTTGGAAAATTAGATGCTCTAATTGAAAAATTAACTTGAAATTGACAGTACCACCTTTAGGAGAATATTTGATTGCATTTGAGAGTAAATTAGTAAAAATGTGTCGTAGGAGCTTTTCATCCATACAAGCATGAATATACTGGCGCTTGCAATGAAATAGAACTTTATGGTTTTTGGCAGTTATTTCTATTTCTTCTATGAGTTCCTGGCAAAAACTGACGACATCAATCGAGTGGGGATTAAATTCAATTTTTCTAGCTTCTGCTTTACCAATTAACAGGACATCATTTAAAAGTCCGGTCATGTGTTTTACAGAAGTGGCAATCCGCTGAAAATGCTGATTCTTGCGCTCCTCTGTCCATTTATAGCCGTAATCCCGTACTAACTCTGTCGAAGATAAAATTGTGGTTAATGGTGTTCGAAATTCATGGGAAGCTATAGAGATAAATTTGCTTTTCATCTCGTTTAAATGCTTTTCTTGTTGTAAAGCTCTATCGGTTTCTGCTCTGGCAGCTTCAGCTACTCTTACCTGTAACATCGCTGCTTCTATTCTTTTCTTTTCAGTTATATCTCGCGCTACACAAACGAAACCCTGCTTGTTACCCTGTTCGTCAACAATAGCAGAAGAACTAAGAGATACAGGAATTGTTCTACCTTCGGCTGTTAACAGATTTGTTTCCAGATTGAGATTTAACCCGCGATCGGCTAACGTATAAACACTCAAGTTTGTGTTTTGGCTTAGAAAAATATCGATCGACTTACCAAGTAATTCGCTTTTTGAAAACCCAAGTAAATCGAGTGTTGCTTGATTTACCTTAGTAACAATTCGTTCTGGATTAGTTACAATTAGTAAATCTGACATTGAGCTGAGAATTTTATCTAAATAGATTTGAGATACTGTTGTTCTCGATAAACCTAATATCATTTGATTAAAAGCATCAGCTAAAACTCCGAGTTCATCGTGAGAATCGATCGCAACTCTAGTTTCTAAATGACCTTCTCCAACCTGAATGGCTGCTGCTTTTAGCTTGTCGATTGGTTTGAGAATAGAACGAGAAATGAAATAGCCTACAACAATGGCAGTTATGACAGCAGCTAAAGTTGAGGAGACGATCGCACGCTCACCCATGAGAAACATTTTTTCGGTTTCTCTAGCTTCGGTTAATAAATTATTTCCGGCACGCTGCTTGTATGCCTTGATCGCAGGTAACAAGCTTTTTTCTACATACCATTCTAATTTATTTGCTAAAAGCTGCTTGGCATCCCACTCATTAGTAGATAGAAGTTGTAAATATTGCGCGACCAAAGTTTTATATCTTAAAAAATTTGCTTTTAGTGCCTTAAGACTTTGATAACTTTCTTCTGATTCTTTTCTCGTAATATCGGTTTCAAAACCTGCTATTAATGGCGGGTCATTTCTGTTAATTCTATCATCTATAATGTTTTCAATTTTGCTTAATTTAGACTCAATTAGTGCAACGACTTCTCCTCTACTATATATATGTATTTCTCCAATTGAAAGCTTATGTGTTGCTACATTAACCGCTTGTAAGTCAGCGATCGCCTGACCGGAAAACTCAAACTCATAAATGTATTTTTTGTTAATTCGATCTATATGAGCGTGAGTATGTTTATCAACAATTAATGCCAGACAACCGATTGAGCCTACTAATAAAGAAGTCCCGACAAAACCTATGGTTAACTTTTGACGAATCTTCATGTCAGAAACCAATTTATGGGAGTCGCGATCGCGCTGATAGCTATAGCTATGCATTTTCATTTCAACTTCCGGGAATTGCGATCGACGACCGTAAAAATACGGGTGTATCCCAAAAAAATAGAGACGCAAATTCTTGCGCCTCTACAATTACACTTACAACTAGTCAAAATCTATGAAGTCTTGGTTTTTGATTTAGAAGCAGTCGTTGTCTTGCGAGTGCTACTACTAGCGGTTTTTTTCTTGGCTGTAGTTGCAGTCCCATTACCGTTAGCATTTGCCTTAGTCGATTTGCGCGTCGTCGATTTTTTAGCGCTCGATTCCTTTGAGGCTAATAGTTCTAACGCCTTATCTAAAGTCATATCTTCGACTTTTTGCCCCTCTGGTAATCCCACATTGGTCTTTCCATGCTTGACGTAAAGCCCGTAGGGACCCTCGAAGATGTTGACTGGTTCCCCATCTCCTGGATGAGCGCCCAACTCGCGTAATGCTGATTTGGATTTGCTGCTGGTACGTCGTCCTTTCTTGGGTTCAGCAAGAATCTCTAGCGCTCGTTCCAAAGTTACTGTCAAAACATTGTCAGTTGATTTGAGCGATCGATAGTCTTTGCCTTCCTTACCTTGGTCGTGGACGACATAGGGTCCATAGGGTCCAATACTAGCTTGAATTTTGCCTCCCGTTGCTGGGTGAGTACCAAGTAGCCGAGGTAGAGATAGCAAACCAACAGCCGTTTCTAAGGTGACATTTTCGGGGGTGATACCTTTAGGTAATGAGGCTTGCTTGGGTTTGGGCTTATCCTCAGTTTTTTCCCCTAGTTGCACGTAAGGACCGTGAGGACCAATCTTGACATAGATCGGCTCTCCAGTTTCAGGGTGAATCCCTACCTTGTCCGGTCCTTCGGTTTTCTGTTTGAGCAACTTTTCCACTAATTCGGCATCTAAATCTGCCGGAGTCCAGTCTTTAGGAATGGAAGCAGTCACAGTATCGCTACCGTTCTGTGCTTCGATATAAGGACCGTAACTGCCAATGCGGACTTTTGCTTCTAAGTCATCAAAGGCGACTGTTCTCGCAACGTTGACTTCAATTTGACTTTCCCGTGCCTTGACTAGAGTTTCCAGTCCCGCATCGCCTGAATAAAACTTGCGGAGATATGGCAACCAAGCTGCTTCACCCGTGGCAATATCATCCAAGGTTTGCTCCATCTTGGAGGTAAAGCTAGGGTCTACCAAGTCAGGAAAATGCTGTTCTAACAAGGCAGTGACAGCAAAGGCAGTAAAAGTAGGAACGAGGGCGTTGCTGACAATTTGGGCGTAGCCTCGGTCTACAATTGTGCCGATGATGCTGGCGTAGGTACTGGGGCGACCGATACCCTCGCTTTCTAGGGTTTTAACGAGAGAAGCTTCCGTATATCTCGCAGGGGGTTGGGTTTCGTGACCGATTGCCTCTAGGTTTTTGCAGTCGGGGCGATCGCCTTTTTTCAGCGGTGGTAAAATGACTTCTCGATCTTCTAATGCTGCTTCTGGGTCGTCGTAACCCTCCACATAAGCACGTAAGAAGCCAGGAAAGTCGATTCGCTTACCACTAGCCCTAAACCCTGCGTCTTCTACCTGTAATTGCACGATAACTTGAGTTTGGCGCGAGTCTGCCATCTGGGTCGCCACGGTGCGCTTCCAGATCAAATCGTATAGGTCGAATTCTCTACCGCTCAAACCTGTTTCTTTGGGCGTGCGGAAACTGCTTCCTGCGGGGCGAATGGCTTCGTGTGCTTCCTGTGCGCCTTTACTTTTGGTAGAGTACTGGCGCGGTTGGGGACTGAGATAATTTTTGCCATACATCTGCTCGACGCAACTACGGGCAGCTGCGATCGCCTGCTCGGATAGATGTACCGAGTCGGTACGCATGTAGGTAATATATCCCTGTTCGTAGAGGTTTTGGGCGACCCGCATCGTGTCCCGCGCCGACAAGCGCAGTTTGCGGTTAGATTCCTGTTGCAGGGTAGAGGTGGTAAAGGGTGGTGCGGGTTTGCGCGTCGTAGGACGTTCTTCTAAATCCGTCACCGTCCAAGGTTTGCCCGTTAAACGCTCCAGTAGTTCCCTGGCTTGGGTTTCATTCAATAAAACAACATTGCGTCCGGCAACGATCTGCCCTGTATCTGGGTCAAAATCGCTGCCATTGGCGACTTTTGTACCAGCTAGGGCGATCAGTTTGGCTTCAAATTCACCTTTCGCCTCCAAGGTGGCTTTGAGATCCCAGTAACTCCCTTGGCGGAAAGCACGGCGTTGTCGTTCGCGGTTCACTAAAAGTCTGACTGCAACTGACTGTACCCGTCCGGCGGATAGCCCTTTGGCAATTTTTTTCCACAATAGAGGGGACAGAGTATAACCTACCAGGCGATCGAGTATTCGGCGCGTTTCTTGGGCGCGAACGAGCTGTTCGTCTACGGTGCGGCAATTTTTCAGCGCTTTGCGGATTGCGTCTTGGGTAATTTCGTGGAATACCATCCGCTTGACCGGAACTTTTGGCTGGAGTAGCTGCAACAAGTGCCAGCTAATGCTTTCGCCCTCTCGGTCTTCGTCTGTCGCCAGTACGAGTTCGTCAGCAGATTTCAGTGCTTCCTTGAGCTGTGTGACAATTTTCTTTTTATCCTTGGGAATCACGTACAGCGGTTCAAAGTCACTTTCCACATTCACGCCCAACTGCGCCCATTTTTCCCCTTTAACGTTGGCGGGAATATCGGTTGCTGATTGGGGTAGGTCGCGCACGTGACCCATAGACGCTTCGACCCGAAAGTCCCTTGGCAGGTAGTTACGGATGGTGCGTGCTTTGGTGGGGGATTCGACGATAACGAGAGTTGACATGAGAACCTAAAGGAAAAATAGCGGCTGCGGCTGAAAAATCAGAATTAAGGATTTATCGGTCGGATGTCAATAGTTCACTCCTACTACGATTGGATTGGGGAGAGGGTCAAGTGCCTACTGCAAAAATCGATCGCTGCGGTGGGCATAGCTCCAGCTTCTCCTACTCAACTATTTCCATCTTTAACTTATATCTAGCATTAGTGGCTACCATTGAATGCAAGTTATAGTTCTAGACAATAGCTGGAAGTCCTGGCAGGTAGTGCCAAAATTCACATAAAAATTTTATAATTCACGCCGCTCGCGCTTGGTAGTCGCAGGGGCAATTGTCTAGGAAATAGCTTTACTTTACACAGTTGGTAGCTGAAAAAATTTACGTGTACTGAAGTTATACCGCATAATCGAGGGTAGATCGATTTTTGTAGTTTTTTGTAGTACAAACGAAACGATGCGGCGATCGAGCAGTGTTACTTGATGTTACCCAAGGTATTGTTCGACTACCCGTACAGCAATTTGAGAGATAGATGAGTTCATAGATTGCAGACATGCAATTATTGTAAGGATAAGCGGCATTATAGGCATAAGGTGGTACTGTCTACCTCCGTATCATTTCTGATAGAGCGTGGATTTAGAATTTGAATTTGGAATTTAGGCAAAATAAAATTGCCTGCGATCGCCATTTAATTAATAAGGCGCGATCGCGTGAGTTTTCAAGTACAATTAGCGTAAAATAAACCTACCTACTAAGGTTTTTCTATGGATAATTCAACCACAAACTAAGTAACTCAAACATCAATATTTTCAGAATTAGTCCAATATCTACTATCAGGCTTCTAGCTAACGATTGAGTTCAGCGGCAGCAAATAACCTCGAACTTCACACCAGAGAAATTTCAACTGTCCGCTGCATTTGAATTATTAGCCTGCGCGGTTAGATCGGGAGCTTGGTTATCTCGCATCACTCTAATTAAAAATCGTAATGCCTCATTAACTGCATCAGCATTAGGAAAAATCTCTGCAACATCAGGCTCTAAACGGACAGTTGCTCCACCAAAACTTTTCCTTCCAGAACCTAACTTTCTAACTCGTAGACTCTTCAAGTCATACTCTGTACGCAAATCATCTTCCATTTCTAAATTATCCCTGTTCATAAACTTCTCGCTCAATTCGTATCACTTCTCTTGCATTAATAATGCGAATCGAATCTCTTCTTTGGGTATACGAAACAATCAATAATCGCCCTCGATTTGACTCTCCAACAATAAGATACCTCTCCTCATCTTCAGAGTGGTGAACAGTTTCGCCTTCCGCAATCTTCTGACGTACCATTGCAGCCATCCGATCCCATCGATCGTCTGTCGTGGCAGCGAAACGAGTTTCTCATTTTTGTTCGTCTTGCAACTCTGCTGAAAATCGAGCCGCGATCGCATCCTGTTGATCTGCAGGAAGTTTCTGGATTTCTGCGATGGCTTGCTGAAGAAGTTCGGTCATGAGTCTCAGGAATGGGTAGAGGTTGAGTCAGTAATCATATTCTATCTGATTCGATCTTTTCAGATTCAAGCAAATTATGGGTTCTTATTCGCTCACAAGCACTTTGGCGATCGCTTCAATCTGATTCACAACTACCGAGATATGTCCTTCATTTGGATACATCACCAGCTTGTTCGTTGGGAGAGTCGCAGCAATCCGTTTTACCAGAGCAGGCGGAATATTCCGATCCTCTTCACTATAGAACAATGTCAGTGGCATCCGAATTTCATCTAAACTAAAGTCCCACGTTCTGAAGTAAAGCTGAAGATCCCAGGCAGTTCCTCGTGTTCCTGAACAAAGTCCCTCGTTCAAAGCCTCACAGCTTTTCTCGATCCGACCTGGCGATTTTAATACCGCATAATCTGCTGCCGGAAGTGTTTTTTTGAAGGTTTCTAATAGTTTATCTGGAGGACCATTAAGCGATCGCGTGTTATGAGATTGTGACTGTTCGTTGCCAGAAGATCGCAATTTAACTAAGGTGCGATCGCGTGAGTTTTCAAGCACAATTAGTTTAGTTTAAAATCCATCCTCTTTTTAGAGTTTTTTATTTGGTAAATCAATGCGAAAAAAATTTCCATTTTTAGCTTCAACTAAAATACCGATCTTGTTATTGGGTTTTCCACAGTATCCGCCTTTTTTAGCACTTTCGTCTGTTTCTTCAGCACAGCGATCGCCAGAATTGTCAAACTGAATAATTCCTCCTTCAACAGTACTCTCGTCTACAATAAAATCAGGCTTTGACAATACATTCTTTAGCTCGCTACGGAGACAGTCATCCACATTATTAAAGGAATTAATCCAATTTGAGCAAATTTTGGACGCTCCTCGCAAACCCTCAGCGAGAGTTAAAGTAGCATCATACGCCATCGCCGTATTCCAGTTGATAGCATGTTGACCGAAGTATTGATCGGCTTTTTGTTGTAAAGGGAACCAAGGATTATTTCTATGCCAAGGAACAGCAACTATGATTCTCTTATTTGCATCGTTAAGCGCTTTTGCAACTTCTAAGTTATACATACTATCTGCTCCAAAGAGAGGTAGAGTTGCCTTTCTGAGGATAGATAGAACTAGTCTGTTCTTTGCTCTTGGAGAACTTGGAGCTAGTAGCAGTGCTTCTGCTTGTTTTCCTACTTTTTCTAAACAATAATCATCGTCAAAGTGATCGTCGCTTAGATTGCAGTCTTTGTCGCTTCTTTTGCCGCTTTCATTGATAACTTCATAGCCATTTCCCAGAAATTTAAATTGTTTTTCAAATATCTTTTTATAACTTTCACTATATATGTCATTGTCATGAACAATCGCTATCTTTTTGATTTTTGTATGATTGCTAATGTATTTGACTAGTTGTTTTACTGCAATGCTGTCATTAGAAGCAGTACGAAATAAATAATCATTAGAAGTGAAATGATTGTCGTTCGACTGATCAGAGTTAACAGCAGTACTACTAGGAGAAATAGCAACAACTTTCTTTTCTTGATAGATTGGTCCAGCAGCTTCAGTAGCAGTACTTGTAGAGTGTCCAATTACGCCCAAAATCGGTGGTCTTCCTACTAAAAATTTGGCTACCTCTTGAGCATTATTGAAGCCGTCATCAGCAATGCCAACTATTAGTTTTCTTTCATCAATACCATTCTCTTCATCATTCACCTTATACTGAGCTAGAGCAATACCTCTCAAAGTTTCTTGTGCTTCAGAGACACCTTTAGAATTACTTCTACTAATTGGAACACTTACAGCAATTTCAATAGGATGTTTTTTGCTCCGCTGAGCTTTGGCGTTATTTAAGTAAATATGCGCTTCTGGATCGTTTGGACACTTCTGTCCATCAATATATTGTCTGAATTGATCTTCAGCTGCTGGCGTATCTTTACCGTAGCTTTTCGTGCCGTTTTCTTTAAGATTGAAGTTATTTCTACAACTCTCCTTTCTAGTAGCTTCTTCTAGGCTATCTTCTGAAATTAAAAATCTCTCACCCCAACTAAAGCAATATTCGTTACCATCTGGGCATTTAAACTGAGTAGTTGAAGGCTGAAATCTTAATCCAGCAATTAAATGCTGAAATCTTAATCCAGCAATTAAATAAATTAGGACTGTGCCAATCATAAGTAGCAACAAAATCCTTCGTAATCTAGGAGATAATGGTCGATCTAAATTGAAGAATTTGAGTGCAATGGCAGTTATAAAAATTAGCAGCTGAATTAATAAGAGAACAATATAATAATCCTTAAGCAGTGACGTAGTAATAAACTTATTAAACAGGCTTATATCAACGATAAAAATCAGGACAAAAATAGTATCGAGTAATATTAATAAGTTAGACCATTAGCTATCTCTAATAAAACCAACAATCGAATCGATAATTCTTTTTATTGATTCAAATAGTTTTAAGGGATCGGGTGGTTCAAAATTCATTAATTTACCTAAAATGAGAGCTTTATATCAATATTTACCTTGACAATGAAAGCCAATTTCGTACTGAACAACTTTTTGTTGTAACAAAGTAGTTGAGTAGAAATCACCACTTACTGTAATTTAATTCTAACTAGTTTTTTCTCGCTTAAGAAAGAAAAGTTTATAGATAACCCTAAATTACTCTCTCCATCACTAGCGATAGCACCGCACCGCACCTTACCTAAACTACATTCAAAACACCGACTAGTAAAGAATTGTAGGGATTTCTGAACCATTTAGCTGCATAAGCTATCACAGGAATACTGTGCGAGTAAAGCGAGGCGAACCGTGGTTAGGGGCGTGAGAATTTGGTGGCATTTCTTGCTAGTATTAACACTTATACTAGGTCTAGTAGGATGCGGTACGGCACGACTGTCGGAAAACGAACCATTACCAATAGTTGCACCGATTCCACCGCCACCATTACCGAGTTGGATTGAACAAATTAGTCCGATTGGAGAAGCTGAAACAAAAGCCCAAATTCGGATTCGGTTTAAAGAGGCGCTAATTCCAGTTGAGAGTATTGATAGCAGCCAAGATATTTTAAAGAAATTTGAACTTTACCCACCTCTACCAGGACAATTTCGCTTTCTTACGCCTCGCATGGTGGGGTTTCAAGGCGATCGCGCTTTACCGAAAGCTACGCGGGTTAGAATTACCCTTAAAGCTGGATTGGCAGACTTAAAAAATCATCGTTTAGATAAGGATCTTGCTTGGACTTTCAGTACTGAAGCAATTAAGTTATTTAACTTACCAGGAATCGAGCCTAATTCAAACTCTTCATCTGAACCTTTGGGTTTGCAACCAACGCTGAAATTTACTTCTAATGTCGAACTGAATTTAGATTCTTTAGCAAAACAAGCGCAACTTGTAGCAGAAGAGAAAAAACAAAGCGTACCGCCGAAAATTCAGTTGGAGAAACAGGAAGCGACTGAGGAAGATAACTCATCTCAGGAGAAATTCGATCCTACTAATCGCGATTGGAATTATATCATAATACCACAACAAAATCTAGAAAAAGCAACTCGTTATCGCTTAGAATTTGCTCGTGGTTTGATGCCTTTGCACGGTAATTTACCCAGTACATCTACTTTTGCAACTCAGGTAGAAACTTACGCGCCTTTAGCATTCGATAAAATTCAGTATATCGGACAAGCTGATGCTGGTGGAGCTTACGGTAGATTTGTTCAAGGTAGCCCTCAATTACAATTTAATAATGGTTTGGTTGCAGAATCGGCGATCGCAAATATTACAATTCAGCCAGCACCTAAACAATCGCCTCGTGTGGTACAAGCTTATGAAGGCAATAATATCGTCAATCTCAATCCCTATGCTTTAGAACCAGCAACTACTTACACCGTAACTTTGGGAGCTAATATTAAAGATAAGTTTGGGCAAACTCTCGGTAAATCAGTCACGCAAAAATTTACCACAGGGGATGTTTCCCCCGATATTTGGGTTCCTTCAGATTTGAATATCTTTCCTGATAGGAAAGATTTACAATTAAATATTAGTACAGTTAATTTACCCGAATCACGGTACAAAGCAGCCTATAAAGTCGTACAACCAGAAGATTTAGTTTATATTGATTCCGCCTATCCTAGAGGTGATGGTAACGATTTACTTCCTTCTCCGAGTTCTTGGCAAAAGTTTTCTGTTAAAGGACGCAAGAATCAATCGCTTGATACGACTGTTCCTCTACGAGAAAAACTAGGTAACTCTACAGGAATGCTAGCTTATGGCGTGCAAGCACGGACTAATAGTTACACGGAAAACAGTAATAAACAATGGCGCGAACCAACGTTTTACGGATTAGTACAGTTAACTAATTTGGGTGTATTTAGTCAGTGGTTTCCCGATTCAGGTTTGATTCGAGTTCATCATCTTTCAGACGGTGCATCTGTAGCAAATGCAAATGTTGAAATTTACGAATCTAAATTAGAGGCAAAATCTAGAACTAAAGCCTTACCTTGTGCGGTTGGAAAAACCGATTTAACTGGAACTTTACCACTAAATCGTCAAGATTTGCAGAATTGTATGAGGGGTAAGGAGTTTAATACACCACCTAAGTTACTTGTAATTGCGCGTGAAGGTCAAGACTGGGCTTTTGCTCGGAATGAAGAGTATAGCGGTTCCTATGGCTACGGGGTTGATGCGGGATGGAATAGTAACGAAATTGAATCGCGTGGCACGATTTTCTCAGATCGTCAATTATACCAGCCAGGGGAAAAGGTTGAGTTGATTGGCGTAGCTTATTATTTACAAAGTGGTGCGATTAAACAAGATAAAAATGTAGCTTATCAAGTAACGTTAGAAAATCCAAATGGAGAAAAGACAGATTTAGGCACTCAAACTACAAATGAATTTGGTACGTTTTCTTTAGAACTACCTCTGAATTCCAGTCAACCTTTAGGGTACTATTCAATTCGTGCTAAAGGTGAAAGCGGTGCAGAAATTTCGGGTGAGTTTCGCGTGGCTGAATTTAAACCACCTAATTTTAAAGTAGAACTCAATTTAGATAAAGAGTTCGTTTTAACTGATGAAAAGGTTGCAGCTACAGCCCAAAGTAACTATTTATTTGGTGCGCCTGTAGAAGGAGGAAAAGCACAATATTACGTCACCCGCAGCCAAACTAATTTTAATCCTCAAGGCTGGGAACAATTTTCATTTGGACGACAGTGGTTTTGGCCCGAAGAAAGCCCTAATATTACTAGTGATGTATTGCGATCGCGTCAAGTTTTAGATGTAGCAGGGAAAAGCAGTCAAGTTGTCCCTGTAGCTCAGGATTTACCTTATCCGATGACCTATCGCGTGGACGTGCAGATATCGGATGTTTCCAATCTATCTGTAGCTGATTCTCGCACGTTTACGGCACTACCGAGCGATCGCCTTATTGGTTTGCAAAGCGATTTTGTCGCCGATGCTGGTAAATCTTTTCCAATACAAGTTGTCGTTACCGATCCTACAGGGAAAGTTGTCACGGGGCAACAAGTTCGGATTGAGTTGCAAGAAATGAAATACAGCAGCGTTACCCAGGTGGTGGAAGGTAGTCAAACCCCTCACAATCAGGTGGAATACAAAACGGTAGCACAAATGCAAACATCCTCTGGCGATACTCCTCAAACTGTTTACCTCACACCGCCAGCATCCGGTTCTTACCGCATCCGCGCCAACTTTACCAATGCTAAAAATGAAAGCACTGCTACCGATACGCAGATTTGGGTGACAGGCGATAATGGGGTAAACTGGGGCGATCGCTACACTAACAATCGTTTAGAACTGAAACTGGATAAAGATAGCTATCAGCCTGGGGAAACAGCCACGGTATTAATTCAGTCTCCTTACCCTGAAGCAGAGTTGTATTTGGCAGTTGTACGCCACGATACCCTCTATCGCACGATTATTCCGGTTAAAGGTGGTGCGCCGCAAGTTCAAATTCAAGTTACTCCAGATATGTTACCAAACGCCGCAGTCGAAGCGGTACTCGTGCGTCAAGGTACGCCTATATCTCATGTTGAACCAGGAAGTTTAGAAAATTTGGTACGAATTGGATTTGCACCTTTCAAGATTAATTTAGAGGATAAGTATTTAAAAGTGCAACTGAATCCCGAAAAGCGATCGCTTGCTCCTGGTGAAGCGCAAACTGTTGAATTACAATTACAAGATACGCTAGGCAATCCCCTGCAAGGACAGTTTGCTGTCATGGTAGTGAATGAAGCCGTATTGCAACTTAGCGGTTACCGACCACCAGATTTAGTACAAACAGTATACGCCGAACAACCAATTTCTACTCGCTTTGCCGATAATCGTCCCAATGTGGTTTTATCACCCCTTTCCTCTCCCCTCGATAAAGGTTGGGGTTACGGTGGCGGAAATTCGGCGGGGTTAGCAAGTACCCGCGTGCGGACAAACTTTCAACCGCTAGCTTACTATAATGGTGCGGTGCAGACAGATACCAGTGGCAAGGCGAGAGTCACGTTTAACCTACCCGATGATTTAACAACTTGGCGAGTCATGGCGGTTGCTACCGATGGCGATTTGCGTTTTGGTAACGGGGAAGAAACGTTTATTGCGACTAAACCACTATTATCTAATCCGATTCTGCCACAATTTGCCCGTATAGGCGATCGCTTTGATGCAGGTTTATCTGTCACCAATACTACAGGGCAATCGGGAACGCTAGCAATTCAAGGTACTGTAGAGGGTTCCGTACAATTTGCAGATAATACTTCTGGTAAGGGCAGGTTTAGCGAAAATGTTGGTAGTAGAACCAGAGAAATTTTACAAAACCTGCCCGTACAAGCGCAATCGGGTACAAGTGCTTATCGTTTCCCCTTTGTGGCTAATCGTGCGGGTAAAGCAACGGTAAAATTTACCACGCAATTAAATGGTACAACCGATGCTTTCGCCGTACCGTTGGAAGTCAAACCGCTAGAAGTGACAGAACAAGTGGTAGAGTCGGGAGTAACAAGCGATCGCACTTCCATACCCTTAAATATAGATAACAATGTCGTCCCCGATGTCGGCGGATTAGAAATTTCTCTTGCTAGTACGCCAATTGCTAATCTTACCGCGCCAGTTCGACAAGTTCTAGACGAGGAACAGTTGCCATTTTTAGAACCAGCCGCCAGTCAACTTGCGATCGCGGTGAATTTACAAATTCTTTCTCAACAATACGGGCAAACCGTGACTAATTTCAACCCTACTGAGCAAGCAAATCAAGCTTTAGAACGCTTGCAGAAACTTCAGTTACCCGATGGCGGTTTTGCTAGCTTACCTGGCGATAAAACATCCGATCCTTTTGTTTCTCCCTACGCAGCAGAAGCAATTGCTACAGCTCAAACCGCCGGATTCGAGCTTGATGCTAAGATGGTAAATCGTCTCAAAACTTACTTGCATAAACTCCTAGCAAATCCCAGTCAATACGATTTTTGTAAAGAGTCGCCGTGTAAAGAACGAGTACGCTTAGCAGCAGCGATCGCATTATCGGAACTAGGGAACAAGCAAAATGATTTTCTTGCCGATATTTATAACGGGCGCGATCGCTTCGATCTCGTTACCAAAATTAAATTAGCACGATACCTGTATCTATTCCCAGAATGGCAGCAAGAGGCAAAAATTCTTACCAATCAATTGCAAGAAATTGTCTACGAAACCGGACGCAGTGCAGTCGTAAACTTGCCTTCTGGTTGGCAGTGGTTGAATTCTCCTACCACAAGTCAAGCCCAAGCCTTACGATTATTTATTGATACTAAGGCAAAGCCTGAAGTTTTAGCTCGATTGTTACAAGGACTTTTGACGTTGCGAAGGGAAGGAACTTGGCAGACAACCTATGATAATGCTGAAGCACTTGCTGCTTTGGTGGCATATATGCGGATAGAGACGTTACATGTAACGTCTCTACAACCCACACCACCTAACTTTACTGCCAACGTGCAACTAGGAGGTAAAAATTTAACTGCGACTCAATTTGAAGGCTACCGCAAGCCTAGTGTAGATGTTTCCGTACCGATGACTCAGCTACCCCGTGGGCAACAAAATCTAACTTTGAAAAAATCCGGTCGCGGCATGTTACACTACCTACTTGCATATCGCTATCGCCTCCAGGGAGAACAACCAGGACGTTTAAACGGACTCAGGGTGACGCGAGAAATTCGTCCGGCTAACAAAACAAAAGCATTGCGGCGAATTGGGTTATATGCGCCTCCAGAACCCTTGACAGTTCCAGTCGGACAAGTGTTTGATATAGGCTTAGAAATAATTAGCGATCGCCCCGTGGATCGAGTTGTAATTACAGATCCTCTCCCTGCTGGATTTGAAGCTATCGATACGAGTTTCCAAACCGCTACGCCTTACTTCCAACCACAACAAGATAGCTGGGAAATTGGCTATCAAACAATATACCGCGATCGCGTGGTAGCCTATAGTGACAGACTAGAACCTGGAGTCTATCAACTTCATTATCTCGTGCGATCGGTCACTCCTGGTACGTTTCTTTGGTCTGGTGCAGAAGCACATTTACAATATGCCCCAGAAGAATTTGGGCGTTGTAGTTCTTCGCGGTTGGTGATTCAAAATTCGCCGTGAAATTTCTACCCCAAAAACAACTTATACGCCGGATTTTGGCTTTCATCCCAATAATTCAATCCCAGTGTATCGAGAAATGCCTGCCACTGTTCCATCTCTTGAGGCGGAACTTGCATTCCCACTACGGCGCGTCCGTAGTCTGCCCCGTTGTTGCGGTAGTGAAACAAGCTAATATTCCAATTGGGACTCATGGAACCAACAAATTGCATCAATGCCCCAGGACGTTCGGGAAACTCAAAACGGTAGAGTAATTCGTTGCTAGCTAGGGGAGATCTTCCGCCTACCATGTGGCGCAAGTGTAATTTTGTCAGTTCGTCATCGGTTAAGTCAATGGTTTTCAACCCCGCCGCTTCAAAGCTAGCTACCATCTTGGCTGCATCGGCGCGATTTTCAATTTGCACTCCCACAAAAATATGCGCCTCTTTCTCGTCGGCAATTCGATAGTTAAACTCAGTTAAATTGCGTTTGCCAATACATTCGCAAAACTTCCTTAGACTACCCCGTTGTTCGGGAATTGTTACGGCAAAGATAGCTTCGCGACGTTCGCCCAACTCTGCACGTTCGGCAACAAATCGCAAGCGATCGAAATTCATATTAGCACCGCAGGCGACGGCGACTAAAGTTTGTCCCTGAATTTGTTCTCGTTCTGCATAAGTTTTAGCAGCTGCGATCGCCAATGCTCCCGCTGGTTCTAAAATGGATCGCGTATCTTCAAATACGTCTTTAATTGCGGCGCAGGTGTCATCTGTATCTACCAGAATGATGTCATCCACATACTGCTGGCACAACCGAAAGGTTTCTTCTCCGACTTCCCGCACTGCTACCCCATCGGCAAATAAGCCGACTTGCGGTAATCTCACCCTCTTTCCAGCTTTGAGAGATTGATACATCGCATCGGCATCTACGGGTTCTACGCCGATAATTTTAATTTCAGGGCGCAATCTTTTTACGTATGCTGCAATTCCCGAAATTAAACCACCACCTCCAATTGCCACAAAAATTGCGTGAATTGGTTGTTGGCACTGGCGTAAAATTTCCATCCCAATCGTACCTTGTCCGGCAATCACATACGGATCGTCAAAGGGATGAATAAACGTCATGCTTTTTTCGGCTTCTAATTGACGGGCATGAGTATACGCATCATCGTATGTATTCCCATGCAATACTACCTCTCCTCCATGAGATCTGACTGCATTTATCTTTACCTGGGGAGTTGTAACGGGCATGACGATAATGGCGCGAGTTCCCAACTGGCGTGCTGCAAGTGCTACTCCTTGGGCGTGATTTCCGGCAGATGCAGCAATGACACCCTGTGCCAACAACTCCGGTGGCAGTTGTGCCATCTTGTTGTAAGCCCCCCGCAGCTTAAAGGAAAAGACTGACTGCATATCCTCTCGCTTCAGCAAGAATTTGTTATTGATTCGTTTTGAGAGATTTGCAGCGTATTCTAGTGGTGATTCCTGGGCGACATCATACACGCGGGCAGTCAGAATTTGGACGAGATAATCGCAATACATGGGGGAGGCGAACAAATACCTATAGACAATCATTTTACGGCAGATTGCGTTCCCATTTTTTTATTGACTATCTCAAACATCGAGCCATCTGATAAGACATGACTGCTGGATCAGCAGTTACAATTAGCTCTCAAAATCACGGAGAATTTCATCTGGTAATGGAGCGTTAAAATCAGGAGGGACTGTAAACTCTCCGGCACAAAGCGCAAATGGGCGAGGTTCTTTTTGCTTCTCGTCAAGCATCTGTTGAGTTCTACGAGCTTTTGCGAATAAAAGAAAATCTAAAATTTCCTCCACTAGAAAATCAGGAGCTTGAGCAATTTCTTGAAGTAGTTGTTCTCTTGCAGTCATGATTTGCTATCCTCAGAGGTTTACTATTATTTGGACGAGTTGTCTACTTTGAACTTACCCTGCCAATAAAAGTAACCAAATACAATCCACACTAAAATAAACGTGACTAAATTCCAAGCTAGCAGAGAAGCATTTTCTCCAGAACCAATCTGCCAAGGCAAAAGAGCGGGATTGAGTGCTGAAACTATACCTAGTATGACTGAGATTCCTACAGGGGCGAAAAAAGCCGCTTGAGGAAGTTTGTGACGCGAGATTAATAAGAAAATTGGCGCTAGCCCCAAAACCATAGTGCCGCTAACTGTAGTTGCTTTAAGAATATTCGTACCGAACAGCATGGGTAAGTTGCCTACAATTGCCATTGCAACCATTGAGATTTTTCCTAGAAGTATCGGCTGAGAACCGACTTTTAAATCGATTGCTACAGCTTTACTCGTACTGCTAAAAGTTGAATCCAAAGTCGAGCCACCTGAAAGCATCATGACTGAAAGCATCAAGGCTAATATACCCGTACCTCCTGCCGCTGCTGCCTGTACGGGAGCATCAACTGCCGCATCGCCGCCAATTACCCGCGCTGCCATGCCAACAAAGCTAAAGAGAATAATCAGACTTGAGGCAATAATTCCAGCTAGCAGATAGGCGCGATAAGTTGTTTTGGCTCCAGCTAGAAATGCTCTATCCGTAAGTACTGGATCGTGAAAGGTGTAGGGGATACACTGAATTAACGCCACTAATAGTAAGTCAACGCCAGAGTTCCAAAAACCCGATTCCTGGGGAGTAATAGATAAAGCTGGTGCTTGCGGAACTACCCAGAGAAGCGTTAATAGTACGGCGAAAACCAGCAACCCAAATTGAATGAAATCTGTCACCAAGCTCGCCCGCAAACCACCCTTAAGCGAGTAAATTAACACTAATACTGTAAAGGCGATCGCGGAGAGGATAAAGCTGTAAGATTCTGGTTGACCGAAGTAAGAGCCAACTACAGCAGTATTAGACCAAACTTCGTTGTACAATCGCAGTAAAACGATCGCCATAAAAAATTTGACTGCTGCGTTACCGTAGGTTTTGCTGACATACTCTGCTAAGCTTCTAGAGCCAGTCATTCGACGTAACCTAATAATTAATATGCCGCAGATGGGAATCCCGATGTAATATCCTGCGTAAGCTAAACCGCCCATCAAACCATAAGAGCGCCCTAAATTCGCTGCATTGGTAATTGATTTAGCAAAAATCCAGGAGACTACAATACTAGCGGTTAATATGGCTACTTCTGGGTTTTTACCAGT
This sequence comes from Chroococcidiopsis sp. SAG 2025, assembly GCF_032860985.1. GTDB lineage: Bacteria > Cyanobacteriota > Cyanobacteriia > Cyanobacteriales > Chroococcidiopsidaceae > Chroococcidiopsis. Next base: position 945,024 of record NZ_JAOCNC010000001.1, on the reverse strand, counting down.
TCGATCCTTGCCTTGAAAGAAAGACGGGAAAGTTTTTGTCGTCGGTGCAATCCACCACATCAATACCCCATATCCCAACAAAATCAACCAAAGCGTCCATGAAAGCACGATTAACCTCTCAATTTTTAGCTGGCGCACTGACTTGTTATAGTAGAGTAGCGATCGCCCCTCTATACTGATAACGTGCTAAAGATAGAAAAGTGGTGATATTGCTAGTAGTATTTCTCTTTAAGCTATTAACTTCTAGCTAAGGATTGCTCATAGCTGGCTCGCTAGCAGAAATTACTATCGCTCGTTTTTAGCTAAAATCGCTTCTGCTAGCTGAAAGTTTACGGGCGTACCAAAGAAATACCCTTGCGCTTCGTCACAACCCAACTTTTTTAATACAGTTAGTTGATGAGATGTTTCTACTCCTTCGGCGATCGCTTTAATTCCTAAAGTGTGAGCTAGAGTAATAATTGTCCTCACTATTTCACAATTTTTTCCTTCCGCGTCAATCGGACTGACAAAAGAGCGATCGATTTTCAGTGCATCTATTGGAAAACGGTGTAAATAACTTAAAGAGGAATATCCCGTGCCAAAATCATCAATACTGAGTTGAATGTTTTGCTCTTTAATTTGGAAGAGAAGTTCGATCGTCTTTTCTCCTCGATCCATCAGCATAGTTTCAGTCAGTTCTAACTTGAGATTTTTTCCATTTAACCCAGTACGATCTAGAATTTTAGCTAACTTATCTACTAGATCGAATTGCTGAATTTGCTTACTGGAAAGATTGACACTAATATATAAAGATGTAGTAGCAAATTTTTGCTGCCAAATATATAACTGTTGGCAAGCTTCCTGTAAAATCCATTCACCAATCGGTACAATTAAGCCAGTTTCTTCGGCAATCTCAATGAAATCTCCTGGATCGATCAATCCCATTTTTGGATGTTGCCAGCGTAATAAGGCTTCAAAACCCGTCAATCTCCCAGTTGCGACAGAGATAATTGGTTGATAATGTAATAGAAACTCTTGACGTTCCAAGGCATAACGCAAGTCTATTTCTAGTTGTGAAAGATGCAACGTTCGGTCGTACATTTCACGATCGAAGATTGCATAACGTCCTTTTCCTAAAGCTTTAGCGCGATACATGGCAATATCAGCATCCCGCAGCAACTCATTTACAGTTTGATAAGCTACTGAACCAAAAACAATACCAATACTAGCACCAATATAGACTTTACATTCACCTAAATAAATTGGAGCAGTGAGTTTCTCTAACAATCGTTCGGCAATTGCGATCGCGTCTTGAATATCTTGTAGATCTTCTAATAAAATAGTAAACTCATCTCCACTCAAACGCGCCACAGTATCAACCTCGCGCGAGCATTCTTTCAGCATATGAGAGATCGCAATTAATAGGCGATCGCCAACAGCGTGTCCCCAACTATCATTAATAATTTTGAAGCGATCGAGATCGATAAATAAAACGGCACACAAATAATCTTTATTTCTAGTAATACGATGTAGAGCCTTTTGCAGATGCTCCATGAACAAAGTCCGATTGGGTAAACCTGTTAGAGCATCATGTAAAGCTTGATAAAATAGTTTTTCTTGGGTTCGTTTATGCTTGGCAATTTCTTGGTCTCGTTGGTTAATAACTTCTTCTAATTGTAGAGTTCTTTGTCGAACTTTGTGTTCTAATTCAAGATTTAGTTGAAAAATTTCTGCTTTTGCGGCTTGTAAGGCTAATTGATGTTGGATGCGAACTACGACTTCTTCAATTTGAAATGGCTTTGTGATATAATCTACCCCACCAACTGCAAAGCCTTTAACTTTATCAAAAACATCATCTAACGCGCTTAAAAAAATTACGGGAATATTATCAGTTGAACCGTCCGACTTCAGTCTTTTACAAACTTCATAGCCATCCATTTCTGGCATTTTAATATCTAACAAGATGAGATGAGGCGGATTTTTTTTAGCTGTAATTAATGCCATAGCGCCATTTTTAGCACAACGCACTTTATATCCTCGTTCTATTAAAGCTGTAGATAAAACTCTTAAATTATTAGGAGTATCGTCAACAACTAAAATATTGGCATAATTATAATTTAACTGAGCGTTATTCATAAACTAGCTGCGGCTTGAGCAAAATTCATAATCCGGTCAAAATTAAATTCCTTAACTTCTTGTTGAATAGATTGAGCTAATGCTTGATATTCTTCTGGTATTTGAGATACTAATTGAGCGAGCTGTTCTTCGTCAATTAAAGCCGCAGCTTCTGAGAAGTTCATTAACCATTCATTTGACATAACTGTTAAAGCTTCCGGTGTTAATTTTTCCACAGTTGAAGCCTCAGAAACACTTTCAGAGCTAATCTCTTCATAGATATATTGCACGCCTAAAAATTGAGCCATCTTATCAAAAATCACTTCTTCAGGAAAAGGTTTGCGGACAAAATCATCGCAACCAGCTGAAAGAATAATTGCTTTCTCTTCTTCAAGTGTGCTGGCTGTGAGGGCAATAATTGCGGTAGCTTGTCCTCGAAGATGAGATTTAATCTGTTGAGTTGCCTCATAACCATTTATGACTGGCATTCGCATGTCCATCCAAATCAAATGCGGTTGCCATTGCTGCCACATTTCAATCGCTTCTTGTCCGTTAGCTGCTTCTTTAACTTGGAAACCAACTGGTTGTAATAATCTTAGTAAGAGCTGGCGATTTTCCCAGCGATCGTCTACTACTAAGATGCGATATTTCTGTTGGTTTGGTTGGATTCCAATAGCCCTTTGAGTTCTATTTCGATTGATAGTTGTGCTGACTTCGCTTGCTAAAGCTTGGAGATCAAATTGAAAAACTGTACCTTTTCCTAGTTCGGAACTAACAGTAATCTTTCCTCCCATCAGTTCGACAAACTTTTTAGTAATAGATAAGCCTAAACCAGTTCCTTGTTGAGATTGTTTACCTGTTTCTGTTTGTACAAATGCTTCAAATAATTTATCAATTTCTGTCGGAGCAATACCTACACCAGTATCGGCAACTTCAAAGTCAAGAGCAATTAGTTGTTGGTTGTTAGTTGTGAGTTGTCGATCGCCTGCTAATTTTACTCGGAGAGTAACGCTGCCAGCCCAAGTGAATTTAATTGCATTACTCAATAAATTAATTAAAACTTGCCGCAGTTTTTTCTCATCAGTTTTGATATATTGAGGTAGATTGTGGCTGCGCTCGATTGTCAACTGTAATCCTTTAGATTCTGCTCGTAGTATCAACATCTCTTTAATCGAATCTAATAAGGCATATAAATCGAAGTCAGTGGAATAAAGAGTCATTTTTCCTGACTCAATTTTGGCTAAATCTAATACGTCATTGATCAGTGAAAGTAAATGTTCGCCACTCCGATTGATAATTCTGAGGCTTTCCTGTTGCCGATTGCTTAAAGAAGGTTCTCGATTCATCAATTGGGAAAAACCGAGGATGGCGTTGAGAGGAGTCCGTAGTTCGTGACTCATATTTGCTAAAAATTCACTTTTAGCGCGATTGGCTAATTCTGCCGCATTTTTAGCTTGTTGTAGTTCTATAGTTCTGTTCTCAACCCGTAGTTCGAGTTCATCGTTAGCTGTTGCTAATTCTTGATTTGCTCTATCCAATTGCTTGTTGACTCGGACAAATTCCCGGTTTTTGCGATCGAGTTCCTGATTGATTCGAGCCAAATTAGCAAAGGATGCTTCTAATTGTTGCGCCATCTCATTGAAAGAACGCGACAATACTCCTAGTTCAGCGATCCTTTTGACTTCTACGTGTTGGTTCAAATCTCCTTGAGCGATCGCCGCAGAGGCTTTACTCAAACGTAGAATTGGTTGAGTAATCCAACGCGAGGTAACTAACCCCAACCAAACCGCTACTAATAATGCTAAAAAACAGAGAAAAAATGTTGTTTGGTTGTTGGCATGAATTTGCGCCATGAAATCTGATTCGGGTATGGTAGTTACAACTAACCAATTCAACCCAAATTCATCTTGCCAAGGGACTACGCGAACGAACTGAAGTTCGTCTTGTAATTCAAAATTTAGTTTTTGTTCACCTTTAATTCTTTGAAAATCTCCAAAATTTTGTTTTAAATACTTTGCTGTTGCTTGAATTTGAACGTCATTGATATCAAGGGCGCTAAGTCTTTTAGCTACACCATCAACTAGAGTAAAAGGTTTTTCCGTACTAGAGGAAGCAATCAGCAAACCATCGCGCTCAATAATAAAAGTTTTGGCAGATGGACTAATTTTTAGTTGCTGTAAAAAATCATTAATATTAGCTAAAAGTAGCTCGACTCCAATGACACCGACAAGTTGCTTTTGCTTGTTATAAATAGGTCTAATGGCATTAATGGATATGTATCCAGCTAAATCTTCGCCGTCCCAGTTAGCTACTGAACTCCATGTTGGTTTGCCTGCTTTGACTGCATCCCGATACCAAGATTCTGTCAGAGGTTTGTAGTCATCGTATACTGCTACTAATTTGTTACGATTACCTTGACTATCTGTAGCATAAGTGTAGCTTTTCCAATTGGTAGCAGCTGAAAGCTCATCTATGGTAACTCCCTGTCCTGCTAAAAATCTTCCAGCACCAGCAAATTCTCCCGTGGTCAGCGCATAGGCACTGTAACTTACTTTTGGATAAGTTTGTAGCTGCTTCCAAAAATAATGTCCTGCGGTTTTAAAGTCTTTTAAATCCAATAACCCTAACTCAATTGCATGAAAATTAATTTGATTGAGTCTTTGAGGAGTTTTTAAATAATTATCGAGATGTTCGGACACTAAGTTGCTACTTTTATCCATTAAGCGATCGACAAGAACGTTAACTGCTTGCTGACCGTTTTTAAAAGAAAGGTAGCCTACTAACCCTACCGCACCGGCAATTTGTAACACAAAAGGTAATACTAAGACTAATCGTAGTGGCAGTCCTCTAAAGCTTTTAGCTCTCGGAATATCTTGCTCTTGTGGTGATGCGATTGGGCTAAACAATTTCATAGTTATCCACTGAGAGTACGAGCATTAAGAGTGAAGGAATGAGCTTCCTAGCATTAAATTGCTCAAAAATGTTCTTAAAATAACATTAGTCAGAGTAAGATGCGATATCCATCTATCTGTGTAATTAAATACTATTTTTTATAAAAATAATTAATGTATGATTAGGTTATTTGAAAGAATTGAAAATGCAAGAATTGAGACTACTATTGTAACTTTATGATAGAAACACTAACTATTATAATCGCGATCGCCTTCATTATTGCTGGGATTTTCATTCATCCTATTCTAATAAAAAAACGTCGCCGTTACTATAAGCCACTACGGTTCAGTTAAGGCTCAAAGTGTTGTAAATTAAGCATTGTTCCCAAGAATGGAAAGTGAGTGTAGTGCATCTGAAGGATTTCTCATTGTTGCTCCTACGATACAAAGTAGTGATGTGTTCAAAGCGATAGAGGCAGCCATCCCATCCACGGAGATCGAGCAAGCGATCGCTAAAACTAAAGTTTGTGAACAACGTAAACGCTCGTTACCAGCACAATTGGTAATTTGTTTGGTAATTGCGATGAGTCTGTGGTCACGAGATTCGATGAGAGATGTGCTGAAAAACTTAATTGATGGGCTGAGCGAAGCATGGGTGAAAGTGGGGAAATACTGGCGAGTTTTTGTAAATCAGCAATAACGCAAGCCCGACAACGATTAAGTCCAAGGGTGATGAGTCAATTGTTCCATCAACTGGTGCGACCAATGGCTAGCACCGATACCAAAGGAGCATTTCTCAATGGATTGCGAATTGTGGTAATTGATCGGACTTGCTTCGATCTGCCAGACAGCGATGAAAATGCGAGAGTTTTTGGTCGTCCGAGCAGCCGTCCTGGCACACAAGCCGCATTTCCCAAACTGCGATTAGTCATTTTGGTAGAAGCAGGAACACATTTAATCTTTGATGCATTGATGTGTCCATATCGAATAGGAGAAACGAGTGCGGGCATTAAGATTATTACGCTCCGTGAGTTCAGGGATGTTGTTGATGTGGGACAGAGGGTTACATTCTTATGCAATGGTGCAAGCAACTGTCACAACTGGTAGCGATTATTTAGGAAGAATTCCCGCAAATGTCAAGTTTTTGTGCGAAGAACCACTGGCGGATGGTTCTTATCTGAGTTGGATTTATCCACCTGCTAAATTCCGCTCAAAAGCTTGCCAGCCCATACAAGTCCGAGTGATTGAATACACAATTGGTAATACCGACAACCCAGAGGAACAACTAAGATATCGCTTAATTACCAGCTTATTGGAATTGGAGAAATTTCCGGCTCAACTACTGGCGATTGAATATCATCAACGCTGGGAAGTAGAAAATACTATTGATGAACTCAAAGTACATTTATCAGGACGAAAAACTCATATTCGCTCTCAAAACCGCGTGAAGTTGTGCAGGAAGTTTACGGGTGGTTGTTAGGACACTGGGCTGTGCGGTTATTGATGTTTCAAGCTGCAAAGAGCGCGGGTATCACTCCTTTGCGTCTGAGTTTCACTGGGACATTGCGAGTTATTCGTCGTGCTATCCCGAAATTTCAACGCTTGCAATCACAAGAACTCCCCTTTTTTAAGTTGGTTAACTGTAGAGATTTTAGACACTCTGTTACCTGAACGAGTTTCTCGTACCAATCCCAGAGTTGTAAAAACCTGTATCCAAGTTTCGCTCAAAAAGCCAAGACATCGAGCCACCCCCTCCCGAACCAATCCTCCTATTTTCTTTATCCTCAGCACAGCGTAGCCTTAAATGAACCGTATTGGAATATAAGCAGCTTCCTTTTCCTATACTGTGGAATGCAGTAATTGAAAATAATTTACCAATTTATTATTGTCTTTCCAAAGGCGATCGCCAGCGCTTGCAAGGACACATTCAAGTATTCTTAGCAGAAAAACAATTTATTGGTTGTAATGGTTTGCTAGTGACAGAAGAAATGAAAATAACGATCGCTGCTGTTGCTTGTTTACTTTTACTCAATGAAAGAGGCAAATACTTTTTAAAGTTGCGCTCTATTTTCATCTATCCCAGGACGTATTTTGTCAATGAGATCGCAAAAACTGGAAGTTATATTGTAGAAGAAAAGCGCGTGGCAAGATTGGGAGAGTCTTGGACGAATGACCAATTAGTCTTATCTTGGGAACAGGTACAATACGATACTCGTAACTGGCAAGATGGTCGCAATATCGTACTGCATGAGTTTGCCCATCAGTTAGACCAGGAAGATGGTGAAGCTGAAGGCGTACCCATTTTGTCACGAAAATTAGATTATCCGATTTGGATGCAGGTGATGACAGCAGCGTATCAGCAACTTTGTCATGACGTACAACGAGGTAGAAAAACTGTTATGGATAGCTATGGAACGACAAATCCAGCCGAGTTTTTTGCCGTCGCTACAGAAACTTTTTTTGAAAAACCGCACCAATTACAGAAACAGCATTCAGCACTTTACGAATTATTACAAAGTTATTATCAACTCGATCCCGTGCAGTGGGTTTAAATCGATCGCAATTTGTAAGGTGCGTTATTTAACGCACCCTACTAGCTTTCAAGTAGAAGAAGTCATAGCTGCGGTGTCAGAACGACCAACACCAAAAATGCCCTTCCACACTTGTACTAATCTGTGAACAAACGATCGCCGTTCGATTCCCAAGGCGCGATCGTAGCTAGCATAACACTGCTCGTAACGCCCTAAATAATTTAAAGCTACGCCTTTAAATAACCAAGCCTGTTTGTCTTTAGGGTTGATTGTCAAAGCGCGATCGCAATCTGTCAGCGCTGCTTCATATTGTTCTAAATGAATAAATACAACTGCTCGCATCACTAAAGCAGTAGGATTTTCCTCATAAATTGTTATGGCTCGATTTAGGTAATTCAATGCTTCTGTATGTTTACCTAAATTGGCTAACTGAGTCCCCTTTTGCTGCCAAATCTTAGCAACTTCAACAGCAGATGGAAATTGATCGATCGAGGTCAATTTATTATTAGTCGTTGCGGTCATAAAAGTTATTTAGTAAATGCGGGTTTGAAGTTTTTAACAAAACAGTAAGTACTTACATTTGCATCTCAAGGTTCGGTTCAAACATCAAAAAAGTTATTTTTGCTACATAAATCAACATATTTCATTTTCTCTCTGTCAAGTTTAGAGAAAATACTGAAACCACTATGAACTTTTGTTAAAGAGCGATCGCAACTATGACCTATCCAATGCCCGAGTGGAACTCATATACTCAACATTTACAGTAACACCGCGTTCATTCCAAAAAGAATTTTAACTTGTGTATTGAGATTTTTAGCACATATCGTTTCGATACTTAAAAAAGCTTTATCTAAATGTCTATACACTAACTCCCAAATCTCTCAGGACTAGCAGAAACATCCACAGCATTTAACTAAAAAAGCCAAAATTGTCTGTACGTAAACGTACAAAATCTGAGTAGTTAATTCTGACCGCCGACTCCCGTACGGGCGGTTTTCCAAACCCGCCCCTACCGACTTACAACTTTTCCCTTCGCCTTCTGCCCATGAAAATATGCTTCCATAACCTTCAACACCATTGGGGCGCAAATCTTTCCACCACCGCCACCGGAGTGTTCGGCAAACGCTACGACCACAATTTCTGGCTTATCGTATGGGGCATAACCACCAAACCAAGTGTGAGATTTCTTCTTATAGGTCTCCGCCGTACCGCTTTTACCAGCAGCAGGGGGAATGGTAGGAGAATTTAATGCCCTACCCGTTCCGCTAGCTACGACTTGTCGCAATCCCTGACGGACGATTTGCACGGTGCTTGGTTTGATATTTAAAGACTCCCGCCACTTTTTCGCTTCCTCGTTATCTCGCAGTAAGTGCGGTTTGATCCGGTAGCCACCACTAGCAGGAACGGCAAACATCACGGCGACTTGCAAGGGAGAAACTTGCAAAAACCCTTGACCGATGGACATATTTACCGTGTCTCCTACCTTCCAAGGTAAGTCATAGTTGGCTCGCTTCCATTTATCATCCGCAACTAACCCTTTTGCTTCTTCTGGTGCGAGTTCAATGCCCGTTTTGCGCCCAAACCCAAATTTCCGCGTCCATTCAATCAGAGTTGGTCCGCCAATTCCCCGACCGATTTGATAGAAAAATGTATCGCTACTCCAAGCCAACGCCCCAGGAAAATCGAGTACGCCAAATCCGGCAAGATTCCAATCGCAGAATCTCGTACCACCAATGTTCATGCAACCATAGGTTTGCAATCGCGTTTTAGGCGAAAACTTCCCCGACTCCAAACCAGCTGTAGCAGTGATAATTTTGAACGTACTGGCAGGGGGGAAACCTCTTAAGGCGCGGTTGACAAAGGGATGATCTTTCTTTTGCAAACTCTGCCACACGGCGGGGGTGATGCGTTTAGAAAATACGTTGGGGTCGAAGGTAGGACGACTCACCATTGCTAACACTCCGCCAGTACGGGGGTCGAGGGCAACGATCGCCCCTTGGCGATCGCCCAAAGTTTTTTCGGCGGCTTTTTGTAACTCTAGATCGATCGTTAAATGAATGTTCTGACCCGATCTTGCCTTTTTCTCGCCTAAATATCGTAAAACCCTACCTTTTCCGTCAACTTCTACCTGTTGTCCGCCCCATTCACCCCGCAGTTGCTTTTCAAAGGCTGCTTCTACTCCCATTTGTCCGATGACATCTCCGAGGCGATAGCCTTCTTGACGTTTCTCAGCTAATGTATTGTCATTCATCTCGCCTGTATAACCGAGAATGTGGGCGGCGATTTGACTGTTGGGATAACTGCGAATCGGTTCGATGTAAACTTCTACATCTTTTAATTGATTTTTGTATTCTGCCAAAGCCGTAATTTGGGCGGGGTTGATATCTCGTGCCATGCGAATTAAGCTAGGAGAATTCACCCCGGCTTTATCCATGCGTTGTTGAATTTCGGCGGCTGGCATTTGTAAAATTTGGGCAAGCCGTTGTTTAGTACTGTCCCATTCCGGTTTTTTGGGAGCCATAGGCCAAATGTAAACGGAATGAGACAGACGACTAGTTGCTAAAATTCTGCCTTTGCGATCGAAGATACTGCCCCGCTCTGGCTGTTTGGGAATCAATCGAATTCGGTTATTGTCCGCCAATTGACGATTGCGAGTCCCTTCAACAAGCTGTAAATATGCCAGCCGACTGCCAATCCCACCAAACATGGCAACAGTAATCCCTAGCATTAACACTAAGGCTTGGAAACTACGCCCGACAGTGCGGGTCGTTTTCGTCTTGCTGCCATAGGCGGGATAAATGATTTTCATGGGGTGGGATTTACGATATTGGCGCGGTAGCATTTAAGATCTAAGTTACCCACAACTGAGGCGATCGCGCTCAGACAAAGCAGCCTTCATCGATCTCATTTTAATCAATTGGAATGAGCGTTCGCTCAGCTAATAGCGGTGACAAGTAAATTTATTGGCAGTTCGACAAAATACCGTGCAGACTGGAAGATAAAATATATTACCTGGGACAATACGGATGACGGCTCGAACTGCAACACGGTATACAGGGGGAAAAGTCGGTGCATCGCTGCTTGATGTTGAGCTGCAAAATGTCTATAAGTTTTTTCATCAAGAATTAGCCGTAAACGGGATCGACGTAAATATTCGTCGAGGAGAATTTTTTAGTATTCTCGGTCCCTCTGGTTGTGGCAAAACGACAACGTTACGTTTAATTGCTGGATTTGAACGAGCGGACGCGGGAAAGGTATTGATTCAGGGTGAACAGATGAATCGCGTTCCGCCCTATCGTCGCCCCGTCAATACTGTATTTCAAAGCTATGCTTTGTTTAACCACTTAAATGTGTGGGATAACATTGCTTTTGGGTTGCGGTTGCAAAAACTCTCGCGGGTGGAACTGAATAGCCGCGTGGAAGCCGCACTCAAATTAGTCAAGATGGAGACGATGCGATCGCGCTTTCCCACCCAACTCTCAGGCGGACAGCAGCAGCGAGTTGCCTTGGCAAGGGCATTAGTCAATCGTCCGGCAGTCGTGTTGTTAGATGAGCCTTTAGCAGCGTTGGATCTGAAACTACGTCAGGAAATGCAGGTAGAATTATCCAATCTGCATCAAAATTTGGGCGTGACATTTATCTTTGTCACCCACGACCAAAAAGAAGCCCTGTCTTTATCAGACCGCATTGCTGTGATGCATCGTGGCAAGATCGAACAAATTGGTTCTCCCAAAGAAATCTACGAATATCCGAGTACGGCATTTGTAGCTGATTTTATCGGCGATACTAACTTATTAGCCGGGAAAATCGTGCATAGCGATCGCTCGACTCTCCAGGTTGATAGTCAGAAGGGATTAAAAATTGTCGTGCAAAGACATGACTATACAGAACCAACTGCAACTTCTGCTCCAGTGATGGTTAGCGTGCGCCCAGAAAAAATCGAGTTGAGCTTGGAACGTCCTACTATTCGCACGAATTGTTTTGCTGGTAAACTCCTACACGTCATGTACCTGGGAACTCACGTTCACTACTTAGTAGAATTAGACACGGGCGATCGCATTAAAGTCTTACAACCAAATACAGGTAATACCTTATCAGACACTGATATACCGATCTACGTTCGTTGGGCGACTCGTGACTGTATAGCTTTAAAAGCCAGTGGAAGCGAATGAACACAAACCATCAGCCAGTACGAAAATTGTCTCGATCGAGACGCAGATTTATTCACATCTCAGTACCAGCATTTTCTGGACTTGCTCTCACCCGTTGTGGCTGGAGACAGGGAGGAGTCCAACAGGCAGCAGCACCAGCAAGTCCAACAGACAAGTTATTTGTCTATACCTGGTCGCAGTATACAGATGACAAACTAATTAAAAACTTTACTGCTCAGTTCAAAGCACCGGTCGTTGCAGATATCTACGAATCAAACGAAGCAATGCTGGCAAAGTTACAAGCGGGAGGAGGAGGAAATTACAGCGTCATCTATCCTAGCGATTATATGGTAAGGCGAATGATAGAAATGGGAATGCTCCACGAACTCGACCGTTCGCGACTCCAAGGTTTAGACCGACTTGCCCCCCAATTTCAAAATCCGACTTACGATCCGCAAAATCGTCACAGTATTCCCATGAGTTGGGGAACAACTGGATTTGTTTACAATACCCAGCAGTTAAAAGAACCACCTACAGATTGGGAATATTTGTGGAAAAATAGTCGGCAATTGTCAGGACGCATGACTTTAATTGATGACGTGCGGGAAGTCATGGGCGCAACTTTACGAATGTTGGGTTATTCCTATAATTCCAAAGATGAGTCGCAAATTAAACAGGCTTACAAGAAGTTACGAGAACTCAAACCCAGTATTGCTGCATTTGATACCGATGCTTGGCGCAGTCAAATCCTCGCCGGGGATTTAGTGTTAGCGATGGCATATTCCACTGATGGAATTAAAATTTCTCAGGAAAACTCCAATCTCAGATATATCATTCCCGCCAGTGGCACGTCCTTGTGGACGGATACGAGCGCCATTCCCAAAACCGCACCCAATCTCGATGCTGCGTATGCTTGGCTCAATTACAACTTGGAACCTACGGTAGCAGCAGAAATTTGCCAGCGACAAACCGTTGCCATTCCCAATCAAGTTGCATTAGAACAGTTACCAACTCAACTGCGCCAAGATACCAATTTGTTTCCTCCAGAATCGGTCTTAAATAAATGCGAACGTATTTCCCCCTTAGGAGATTTTGATGCAGTTTACGATCGCTACTGGACACAACTAACTAGCAGCTAGGGGATCGGAAGTTAGGAAAGTATGAAGGAAGAAGGAGAAAGGAAAAAGGATGAAGTATGAATAGATATTGGTCAATGGTCAATGGTCAATTGTCATTTGCAGTCACTTTTTTGACTGTTGACCTCTAACTTTTGACTTTTAACTTTTGACTTTTGACTTACCTCTACTCCCTTCTACAAACTGTGTCTGTAAAAAAGTCACCACTTCAACTCGATGTAACGTCGAGTCAGGATGCCGAGCCACCGCTACCACCGAAACATCCTCGTCGGTGGAATTGGTTAGAACCAGTAATTTTTCTAACTCCGGCTGGAATTTGGTTGATATTGTTGCTGGTACTACCAACGCTGATTATCTTTGAGCTGAGTTTAGTGCCAGGGTTTCGCCCGGGAAATATCGTCAATCCTAGTGGTGTAGATAACTATATTCAGGTATTTCAACCCCTGTATATGGGAGTGATGGGGCGATCGCTATTTTTAGCTAGCTCTAGTACTATTATTTGCTTGTTATTAGGATTTCCCGTCGCCTACTGGATTGCTTTGTTGACTCCTCAACGCTGGCGGACTCTACTTTTATTGGGTTTTGTCTTACCTCTGTGGACATCCTCTTTACTGCGTTCTTATGCCTGGATTACGATTTTGCGACCTACAGGCGTGCTGAACTCTTTGCTCAACAGTATTGGTTTACCCAGCCTCCAGATTCACAATAGCAGTACGGCAGTTTTGATTGGCTTGAGTTACAATTTGCTACCTTATATGGTACTGATTCTCTACGCCTCCCTAGAAAGATTAGACCGGAGATTGTTAGAAGCAGCCGCAGATTTAGGAGCAAATCCCGCTGAAACCTTTTGGAAGGTAACTGTCCCCCAAACTTTACCAGGAATTGCCGCAGGTTCGCTGTTAGTTTTCATTACGGCAATTGGCGATTTCATTGCTCCAGAGTTACTAGGTGGTGCATCCAGTATGACGATCGCCAGATTAATTTACAACCAGTTTTTGGGCGCAACCCAGAACTGGGGATTTGGTTCGGCGTTAAGTATGGTGTTGGTATTAGCTGTTAGTATTGCGATCGCGCTATTAATTAAATACGGCGGGAATAATTCAGTGACCAGTGACTAGTTATCAGTGGTAGTTAGTAGTTGGTCATTGCCCTCTCTCCCTCAGCAACCTTGCGCTCCCTCAGCAACCTTACGCTCCCTCAGCAACCTTGCGCTCCCTCAGCCTCCTCAGCTCTCTTCACCCCTTGTCCCTCCTTGTCCTCCTTGTCCTTCCGACTCCTGTACGGGCGGGTTTTGAGCGGATATATATTGTTTCAAGGTGTGAATCTTGTGCTAAACCCGCCCCTACCTACGACTCCCGACTCCCGATTTCCCTGGAAGAAGGGAATCTTTGTTTTTATATTAATCTGTCTAATTGTCCGTGGCTTACCGTATCTCGCGCCTATTCATGCCCAAGATATCGTACAGGAACAACAGGCAATTGAATTTAGCGATCGCCACGGGTTGCCTTTGGGAACTTTACTAACTCGCGATCGCAACCATACTGTAGCCGTACCGTTGAATGCAGTTTCGCCCCAGTTTATCCAAGCAATTTTAGCAGCAGAAGACGGGCAATTCTATCATCATGGAGCGTTGGATTTAAAGGCAGTCGGACGGGCGATCGTCACTTCTATTCAAGCTAGAAGAATTGTCAGCGGCGCATCGACAATTACTATGCAACTAGCACGGATGCTAGAACCCTTACCGCGCAACTTCTGGGGGAAAGCTCAGGAAGTTTGGCTATCTTGGCGGCTAGCCGCAGGGATGAGCAAAGATCAGATCCTGCAAGCTTACGTCAACCGTCTGCCGATGGGTGGCAATATTTACGGTATAGAAGCTGCTGCCCGTATATATCTGGGAATGCCTGCATCCGAACTGAATCTAGCACAAGCTAGTCTGCTAGCAGCCATACCCAACAATCCGGTATATCTGAATCCTTACGATAGTTGGGAAAGGTTGAAACGGCGACAGAAATACGTCCTCGATCGCATGGTTCTAGATAAACATATTACCCGTGCTGAGGCAGAAAAAGCCAATACAGAAGCAATTACGCTTCAGTCGCGACGGCAGGGAATTATCGCTGCACCGCATTTTCTGTTTTGGGCAGCCAGTCAACTTCCCAAACAACACCCATCCCAAATTCGGACGACTATAGATCGTCCCTTGCAGCAATTTGTAGAAGTCCAAGTCCAGCAGATCGTGCGCCACCTTGCACTACACAACGTCCACCATGCTGCTGCTTTAGTTATCGACAATCATTCTGGTGCAGTTTTAGCTTATGTCGGTTCTCCCGATTACTTTGCCGATGCCGAATTGGGGCGTAACGACGGCGTGCAAGCACTTCGACAGCCTGGATCGACCCTAAAACCCTTTTTGTATCAATTAGCCTTGGAACAGCGGCTAATTCGTCCAAATACCGTATTAGCAGACGTACCTACCCACTATGCTATTCCTGGAGCGCGGCTTTACAGCCCTACAGATTATAGCGAATCCTTTCAAGGACCCGTGCGCGTCCGCGTTGCTCTAGCAAATTCTCTTAACGTTCCCGCCGTGCGAGTCTTGGAGCGAGTTGGTGTGGAAAATTTCTTACAACGCTTGTATCAACTTGGGTTCGAGCATTTAAACCAGCCCCCGGAATATTACGGACTCGGCTTAACCCTCGGTAGCGGTGAAGTTAGTCTGTGGGAATTAGCCCGTGCTTATGTAACTATGGCAAGAAATTCTATGGAACTAAGCGGGAGTCGGGAGTCGGGAGTCGGGAGTCGGGGAAAGAGAGCAGAGGAGAAATCAACCATCAATTACCAATTACCAATTACCAATTACCAACTACCACTGATAACTGGTCACTGGTCACTGGTTACTGATATATTAAGCGATCGCCATGCCCGGGCTAAATCTTTTGGAGTAGACTCGGTGCTGAATTTGCCTTTTTCTGCTGCGGTAAAAACGGGGACTTCTTCTAATTTTCGCGATACCTGGACGTTAGGATTTACGACTGATTATACAGTTGCAACTTGGGTAGGCAATTTTAACGGCGAACCGATGCGTCAGGTATCTGGGGTGATGGGTGCGGCTCCTTTGTGGAATCGGATTATGTTGCACTTGCACGAACACAGAGAGCCTGCTGCTTTTCCTGCTCCATCTGGTTTGGTTTTACGTCCCGTCTGTGCTTTGTCGGGATTGAAGCCTACACCTGCTTGTCCGACAGTGGTACAGGAATATTTTTATCCAGAAGATTTGGACGAATACGATCGCCATCCCGATACTTTTTATCAACTGGTAACTTCTCCTACAGCAAAAGAGCCGCAATATCGTCTTAACTTACCTAGAGAGTATGATGAATGGTTGGCAACCCAAGGGCGATCGCCTGGAGTTACGAGCGGACTGAAAATTGTCTCTCCTACCAACGGCGCTTTGTTTCTCCTCTACCCTAGTCATGGTGCGAGTGACAGCCAGCAAAGGCTTGAATTTAAACTCGCTGCAACTTCAGATAAACCTGTAGAATGGTGGCTCAACGGTGAGAAACTAGCAACGCAGACATCTGATGCTTTCTTTTGGAAGCTGCGTCCTGGGAACTGGACTGTGGAAGCCAAAAGCGATGGGACGAGCGATCGCGTCAGTTTTCAAGTACAGTTAGCACAGAGTAGACCTACACGCCGAGGTTTTTCTGTTGGTCGTGCAACCGAAAATTAATCAGAGTTACAGGGGTGAAAATGTCAGACTCTACATACATCTTTGCTAATTCTCAGCCTTGGAAAACAGATGAACCCAATGAATTTGAACTGACAGAAACTGAGTTGAAAGAATTGGCAAGACTCCAAGCAATTGAACGAGTCTTCGATCCAGCTAGCCGTCAGCGAATTCAAGCAACAGGTATTGCTGCAAATTGGCGCTGTCTTGAAGTTGGCGCAGGAGCAGGATCGATCGCCCGATGGATGGCAGAAATTGTTGGAGACGATGGTAAGGTTGTTGCTGTCGATTTAAATACTCGTTTTGTTGCCAAGAGCGAAAGAGCGAATCTAGAAGTTATAGAAGCCGATATTCGTCATGTAGTGTTAGAGAGTCAATCTTTCGATTTAATTCATACTCGCTACGTGCTGATTCATACTCCAGAATTTCAAGTTGCTCTCGCAAAAATGTTAGATTTGCTCAAACCTAGTGGATGGATTGTTATCGAAGAACCTGATTTTTCTGCTGCGAGAGCAGTGGCGGGAAATGAAGCAGCTTGTCAGTCCATGAATCGGGTGAATGAGGCGATCGCACAAATGTTTGCAAGCAGGGGTATGGATTATGCTTTTGGGGTTAGATTGCCTGCAATATTTCAACAGATGAATTTGCAAGATTTATCTGTAGAGAATGATACTCCTTTAGCCCCTGGTGGTTCGGGAATTGCAACAGTGATGAAAATGTCTGCCGAGCGATTAGCAGATAAATATATTGCTACGGATAAAGCAACGCAACAAGATATCGAGCGGTATTGTCAAATTGCCGAAGATCCGCAGTCATGGGCAATTTATTATTCAACTATTGGGGTGACAGCGAGGAAAGTAGTCAGCAAGTCAAAAGTTAAAAGTCAAAATTGTGAATCTTAGCTGTGAGGGAGCGGTGTTTCTGAACTCTTGTCAACAATATCACCTGCTAGTAATTCCACATGGCGATCGCGCAGAATGCCTGCTTCGATCGTGCGATGATAGTCTTCTACAGACCATTTGGCTAGCGTTTTCATAGCAAAATTGCTCGGAATTTTGCGATCGATTTAGTTCAATTTTATAGTTTCTGAGTTGAAAAGCAAAGCGATCGATAATAAGCTGCGAAAAATACGTTAGTGATTTCAATTCACCGCAATTTTATTCCACTTCATGGGTGTTGCCCATACCCCATTTTTGAAAAAGCGATCGCCGCTTTGGACAAACCCTACTTTTTGGTAAAAGCCTACTGCCGCATCAGATGAATTAACAGTGATTTCATTAAGATCTTTACTGTACCGAGTGAATAGCTTTCTACCGATTCCTTGTCCAGCAAATTCTCTTCGGACGAACAACAACGATAGATGATTCCCTCTCCGAAATGCAATAAAACCGACAACGATTCCATTCCATGTAGCGACTAGCGTTTTCTCACCACTCAAGATTCTTCCTCTCAATTCTTCTAGGTCACAAATTTGTTTCCATTCGGCAACACTTTCTGGTGTTCCATCTGTAAGTTCCCAGAGATCCGCAGAAGCCCACATGCAAGCACTGATTTGGTGTTCGTCCCCTGGCTCCGGCAGTCTATAGGTAATCGCGTTCATCTTTGTGTGCTAATGACCTTTCGGAAACGCTATTTTGGATATCAATAAGTGGTGTTCAGACTGTTGCTCCAACGAATAAAACGAAGCGATCGGACTCCTTATTAGACTGATGTTTTCCATAGAACTATTCTATACGGGATATTTATATAGAGGTTTTCCGTATAATATCTCAAAGTGATTATTCAATAGAAAATTATTGACTAAAAATTTACGTATAGTAAATCATGAGTTAATTTTTATCTATTGATTACGAGAATTAAGATTTTTGGCTTTATAGAATGTTTCTAAACTATCGCGATCGCCCACAAATCTCCAGTGCCAAGGTTCGTAACTCACCCCTTGAGAATTATTCTTAGGAAAAGACATTTCAAAATGAAATCGCGCTGCATTTGCTTCTAACCATTTAAAGGCTTTCGTCTTCTCAAAATTAGTATTTAAATTCGTTGCTGGTGTATTGCCATCACCAATATCTACGGCGTAACCTGTATGATGCTCGCTGTAGCCTGGAGGAGCGCTGACTTCGGCACGTTTAGTTACAGATTGACTCCGTTCTGCCTGAATATCAAAATAGATATGCTGCTGATCTTTGGTAGAACGAAAACCGGAAATCGGGACTAAATTTACCCCAGAAGCTCTAGCCGCTCGTACCATCGCCTGAAACTCTTGAGCGGCGGCTTTACGCAATCTCATGGAACTCCCTGGTAGAATTGGTGCGAGTTCTGCTTCTGGGGCTTCTTGATAAGGTAAATGTCCCAAAAGATTATCTGAGTCAGCAGGAGAAGGAGTGACTGCTATTGGTGTTTGTGGTGTTGCAGGGCTAGCAACAGTCGGACTAGGAGAAACAGTAGGTATAGGTTGAGTGATGTTTTGTGATGGGGTAGAGGTAAAGTACCATAAACCAGCTCCTACTGCGATCGCACCTACAGCCAGCAAACCACCAATTAAATAAATCGGCTTCCCACTGGAAGCACGATTAGGTGAAGTGCCAGAATTAGAAGGGGTTGCATCCCGCAAAGCCTCTGGAATATCATCGGGCGATCGACGATTTGCAGAATTTGAATGCTTTTGTCGCTTTCTCGATAAGTCAGCGTTATCCACAACTCTCTCCTTACTGTTCGCCCCGCCAGCTTTAAGTTTACAACTGGCAATTGTAAACTTAAGACCGATTAACGGCTAAGTATCGATCTTGTAAACTGCACTAGTCCATTATTCCCCATTCCCTACTAATTCTTTCAGAAGAATAATTTTCTTTTTGTAATGCAGCTTTTGATACTATACGCTCAACTGATCGGCTTGGTTTTGTTAGGATTTTTTGCCAGCAGCAAAATACCTCAACTCTCTCCCCATACTCTAGGACAATTTTTGTTTTGGATTGGAGTCCCGATTAGTATTATTGCCTTCTTGCGCCAAGCTGACTTATCGGGAGCCATTTGGGTCGCACCTATATGCGCTTGGATAGCTATTTTACTCGGAGCGAGTTTAGCTTGGGGGTGGATTCAGTTAAAAGTCAAAAGTCAAAAGTCAAAAGTCAAAAAACAAGAGACAAGGGGACAGGGGGACAAAGGAGAAGCATTCAACCAACTACCCATTACCCATTACCCATTACCCATTACCAACTACCCATTACCAACCCAAGGTAGTTTTTTACTAGCAGCAATGGTAGGAAACACGGGTTATATTGGATTTCCAGTGGCTTTAGCGGTAGTGGGAACGCAGTATTTTGGCTGGACTCTGTTTTACGATCTGTTGGGATCGACTTTGGGATCTTATGGTTTGGGGGTATTGCTGGCGGCGCGTTTTGGTAAGGGGAAAAGCGATCGCACTTCGCTCATTCAGGCAATATTAATCAATCCTGCTTTGTGGAGTATGGGGTTTGGCTTGTTATTTCGTCAAGTTGCCTTACCTGTTGTAGCAGAATCAATTTTATCCAGTTTGGGTTGGAGTGTAGTCGCTCTATCGTTAGTTCTTATCGGGATGCGCTTGCAACACCTCAAGTCTTGGCGCAATTTACCCAAAGCCGCAGTTAGTTTGACGATCAAAATGCTGATCGTTCCTTTAGTTGTGGGTAGCGTCTTGACTCTATGTGGTTTTACGGGCGCACCTCAACTAGCGATCGTTTTACAAATGGCTATGCCTCCCGCTTTTGCTACTTTGGTAATTGCCGAAGCTTACGATCTCGATCGCGATTTGGCTGTGACGGCTTTAGCACTTGGTTCTGCAAGTCTGTTGCTGACTTTGCCACTGTGGTTGTGGTTGTTTGGTGTTTAGAGTCGGGAGTGGGGAGTCGGGAGTGGGGAATGGGGAATGAGAGTGGTGCTTGGCTTAATTGTGAATTGTGAATTGACCAATTGTGAATTGGTAGTTTCTCCCTACTTCAGCTGACTCGGTAGGCTTTGGGTGTCATGCCTGTAAGTTGACGGAACTGTTGGCTCAGATGGCTGTGGCTGTTGAAGCCGGATTGCAGAGCAATTTCGACTACTGACAGTTTTGTTTGTTTCAATAACTGTTTTGCTCGTTCTACTCTTTGCTGGAGTAAGTACTGGTGCGGCGAAATGCCCAAAGATTGCTTGAATAGACGGCTGAAGTGAAACTGACTCATACCTAATAGTTGAGCTAGATCTGCTAGTTTAATCTCTCGATCTAGATGCGCGTGGATATATTCTGAAACTTGTAGTAACCTGCGATCGCCCAATCCTCCCTCGTATAGTGCTACACGGGGTTGAGTTGTGGCGTAGTCGCGGAGTAAATGCACTGCTAGCAGATTTGCTAAAGATTCAACATATAGACGATTCACCCAAGCATCGTTTTGATGCAATGCCGATCGCAACATCATGGCTACCTGCTCGATTTGGGGGTTGCGTACCCGAAATTCTGGTACGATCTCAAGGCGAGCGGGATCGATATCGATCACTTCTTGGGCTACTTTTTGCAAGAATTGAGGTGGAATTTGGATGTGCAAGTAGCAATCCTCGCCTTCCGAGTGGTATGAAGAGGGGAGTTGAGCGGGGGTGATGGAAATATCGCCTTTAGTATAGAGTCCCACATAACGGCGATCGCCCATGATTTGATGCAAGCGATTGGGTTTAGTTGCCAGACAGACTGCGATCGCGTGTTCTGGTAAGGCGAAATGGTCTATTGCTCCAGGCGGTTGCTGAAATTCTTCTACAATAATCGATTCCCAAGCTAAATTTTGGCTCGACGCGATCGGTATTTTGGGATCGCGTATATGTGTGTGTGATGCTTTCGCCATCTGTGCTTTAGCCTTCTACAAAACTGACCGCAAGATTTTGATAGTCGCGCAAGATTCAAATAGATCGAAGCTTTGAGTTTCCCTATTCTGTAATTGTAACGGCAAAGGTTACAAACCGTAACAGAAATAGAGGTTTAGGAGGGCTTCAAGATGAAAGTATTTCTTACTGGAGCAACAGGTTATATTGGTACGGTTGTTGCTGAAAAATTACAAGCAGCAGGGCATCAAGTTGTCGGCTTGGCTAGAAATAGTGCTGCCGCCCAAAAGTTGCTAACAAGAAACATCGAACCATTTCTCGGCGATCTTCAACAACCCGCACAATTGGCTCTCGGTGCAAGTCAAGTAGATGGTGTTATCCACACGGCATTCATACATGATTTTGATGATTGGGTAGGTGCAGTACGAGCCGATTGTCGCGTTATTGCAGCTTTTACCAATGCTTTAGCAGGTTCGTGTAAACCTTTCATTGCTACCTCCGATACCAGCGTACTAGGAGACACGGGTGCAACAATTGCCGATGAAGATTATCCCATTGCCACAGGTTTTTTCTTAGCTGAGCGAGCTAAAGCTGAAGATGCGGTGATTCGAGCCAGCCAGCAAAATATCTGTAGTGTTGTCTTGCGTTTACCGCTCTATATTTATGGGCGTGGTGGTAGTACGAGCTACGTTCCCCTGCGGCTTCAGGAAGCTCAAGAGATTGGTGTAGCTCACTACATCGCTCCTGGCACGCATCAAGTATCAGCCGTACATGTTGATGATGTCGCTCAACTTTACGTATTAGCACTGGAAAAAGCGCCTGCGGGTTCGATTTTTCATGTTGCAACTGAATCTGGCATTACAGAAAAGGCGATCGCGGCAGCTATTAGTAACACAGTAAATTGCAAAATTGAAGGAATTTCTTTTGAGACAGCTACCTCAAAATGGGGGGATGGAATCGCTACTTTTTTTTCAATTAACAATCAAGTTTCTGCCAACAAAGCTATTCAAAAACTTGGCTGGAAACCCCAAGCGTCTCTGTCCTTACTGGAAGACATAACACGATATCCTCTGTTATCAATACAACGGTAATACCCAATCGCAGTGAGATTAAGCAAAATTCGGGAGAACAAAATGTTGCTAAAAAAGTATTCAATCGATTGTGAATCTCCAAGCACTAATTTAGTAGAAGCGTTTGAAAGTAGAGCGATCGCTAATTACATAATAAACATCGATCGCGAGTTACTAGTCAGTTGGCTGTTTCTCATCGGTTCCCTGATTTTCACCCTCGACTCAACTTTAGAAATTCTCCGAGGAGTAACATTTTCTGCAATTTTGCACGTCTCAGCTAGCGTGCTATTCACAATTGGCTCTGTACTTTTTATTCCCAACAGTAAAGAAAAGTAGCAGAATACATTATGTCATTAGCTAAAACATTGAAAACATTACTTGCGATCGCATTTCTCGCCATCATGTTAAGTTTAGCTCCAGCGATGAGTGCAAATGCACAAACCATTCAAATGGATCGAGTCGAACAGCGATCGCTACAAGAAAACGATGAATTTAAGCAGCTCATCAATGCCAGCTATGCTGCTTGGAATACCCACGATCCTGAGCAATTATCAAAATTTTATGCCAAAGATGCCGATTTAGTTTTCTACGATGCACTACCTCTGCAATACAAAGGTTGGACAGATTACAAGGCAGGTATTCAATCGCATTTATTTAACAAAATGCCTAAATTTCAGCTCGCTGCCAATGACGACGTGCAGGTTAATCGTAGAGATAATTTGGCGTGGAAAACTTTTACCTGGCATCTTTCCGCACAATTAAACGATGGTACTCCCATTGAATCTGACGGTCGCCAAACAGATATTTGGGAACATCGCAACGGGCAATGGCTCATCATCCATGAACATATTTCAGCGCCCGTTTCTCTCTAGCTCAAGGAATCTATCATGGCTCTTTTCACCGTTCGCACTGACATTCGGACTGAAATCAAAGAATTTCTCAAACTTGCTATCCCGCTAGTCAGCGCCCAAGTTGCCCAGTCTGCTACAGGTTTCGTCGATACAGTTATGATGGGCAGATTAGGACAAGAAATTCTCGCAGCAGGCGGATTAGCCTCCATTACGTTTCTCACTTTGTTAACGACTGGCAGTGGTATTGTGATGGGAGTCAGTCCCCTGGTAGCAGAAGCCTACGGCGCAAACCAAAAAACACGAGTTGAGCGAGTGGCGCGTCAGGGATTGTGGATTGCATTGATGTTAGCAATCCCATTGATGCTCATGGTTAGGCATTTAGATACACTCATGCTTCAACTCGGACAGCCGGAGTCGTTAGTTAAGTTAGCAGACACTTATTTAGATGTGGTGCTGTGGGGGGTATTTCCAGCTTTGGGTTTTGCCGTCCTCAGAGGTGTAGTGTCTGGCGTATCGCAAGCTCGTCCCGTGATGGCAATTGTAATTAGTGGAACGCTGTTTAATATTGTCGGCAATTACGTACTGGGATATGGCAAGCTGGGATTTCCCCAAATGGGTTTGGCAGGCTTAGCGTTGGCAAGTGCGCTGACATTTTGGTTGATGTTTTTGGCACTAGCAATCTACATCTTCCGACACCCAAAACTGAGACAGTATCGCATTTTTCAGGAAATATATCGGCTCAGACCGAAAATTATCGGAGAATTGCTGTGGCTGGGCGCGCCAATTGGTGTAGCAACAGCGTTGGAATATGGGCTTTTTAATATCGTGACTTTCCTGATGGGTACGTTGGGAACTGATGTTTTAGCAGCACACCAAATCGTTCTGCAAACAACGATCGTGATTTACATGGTGCCGTTAGGCATGTCATACGCCACAACGGTACGAGTCGGTCAATGGTTCGGACAGCTAGACTTGGCAGCAGCCAAACGAGCGGGATACGTTAGCATGAGTTTGGGTACTGGGTTAATGGTGTTGACCGCGATCGCGCTTCTGATCTATCCTCAACAAGTCGTAGGATTATTCATCGATCTTCGCAACCCAGCAAATGCCAGCGTTCTATCAATTGCAGTTCCGATGCTTTCTATAGCGGCTTTAGGAGAAATTCTAGATGGAGTGCAAAGAACAGCTAACGGTGCATTACAAGGGCTTCAAGATACTCGCATACCGATGCTATTGGGCTTTTTAGCTTACTGGGGAGCGGGTTTGACTAGCGGCTATCTTCTAGGGTTTCACTTTGGCTTGGGTGGTGTCGGTTTGTGGATTGGACAGTCAATTGGATTGACAACTGCAGCAGTGTTTTTCACCT
Organism: Chroococcidiopsis sp. SAG 2025; assembly: GCF_032860985.1. Lineage (GTDB taxonomy): Bacteria > Cyanobacteriota > Cyanobacteriia > Cyanobacteriales > Chroococcidiopsidaceae > Chroococcidiopsis. The sequence continues at coordinate 920,380 of NZ_JAOCNC010000001.1, read as the reverse complement.
GGCGGTTTCGCGAAATTATCTCCTGCAAGCAATTACAGTCTTCTCTCTGTTCTTGTACCCCAAATTCTTAACTTGTATGGTGGGCAATGCTCACCTTCTTTTTATATATCAATTTAAATCGCTCATTTTATGAATGATAAAAGATTGAATTCTTGCAGTTCCCTCGAATCGGTGATTTTGGAATTTAATGCGTAATATTCCTCTAATCCTTGCCGTAGAGTTTGGGTGCTATTTTTGTGCGTGTAATTAGGACGAGAACGCTGATTCATAGTTTTACATGCGATACGTAAATCTAAACTTGACCGACTCCCGACTCCCGGCTCCCGACTCCCGCCTCCTGATGCGACGCAGCTAGTTCGGCAATATTCATCTTTTCGTATGGCTCAAACGGTTGGTGAATCCAGGGACTATCGGGTAAATAATCGACATAATAATCTGGGACAAACGCGGAACAGCCTTTGTACCACAAAACAGCAGTGCGAATTTCTTCAACTTCCGTGCCAAATTGCTCTTGCAACCAGGGGATAGTCTGTTGTAGCGTCGCGCCGGAGTCCACCAAATCGTCAACCAAGAGAATGCGGGAACCTAATTTATCTGCTGTCATGGTTAAGTGACGAGAGACAACCAGACTTCCTCTTTCTTGCTTACCCGCACCCACATAAGATGAAGTCGCTAAAATCGCTAGCGGCTGTTCGTAGATGCGGGAAAGAATATCGCCTACCCGCAAGCCTCCCCGTGCAAGACAGACAATTTGATTGAATTGCCACTGCGACTGATAAACTTGGACTGCCAACTTCTCAATCGTGCGGTGGTAGTCCGACCAAGAAACATAAAGATCTGACATAACGGGTACAATTTAGCGCTAATACTAGATGGCAGAGTCATTTATTCTAAACTTTTACCATCTTGTTTATGCATAATTCCTCCCCTAATGGTGATTCTGAAGCAACATCTTTCAGTGACAAGTTAGACTTAAAAACCAAACTTGCCTATGGTGCAGGGGATTTGGGACCCGCGATTACAGCAAATATTGGCGTATTTTTTCTACTGATTTTCTTCACAAATGTGGCTGGAATACCAGCAGGTTTAGCTGGCAGCATTTTGCTGATTGGCAAAATCTGGGATGCAGTCAACGACCCGATTGTAGGAGTGCTGACCGATAAAACTAAATCTCGCCGTTGGGGTCGCCGTTTACCTTGGTTGTTATACGGAGCAATTCCCTTTGGATTTTTCTTCTTCTTACAGTGGACTGTACCGCGATTTAGTACCGAGCCTACCAGCCAAATGTGGAGCCTGTTTTGGTATTACGTAGTCATTGGACTGATATCTCAAGTTTTTTATACTGTGGTCAACTTGCCTTACACGGCAATGACTCCCGAACTAACTCAAGACTATGACGAACGGACGAACCTGAATAGTTTCCGCTTTATTTTTTCTATTGGTGGTAGTATTTTATCGTTAATTTTGGCGCAAATTATCTTTTCTACAATCAGCGATCGCCAACAGCAATACTTCGTTTTAGCAGCAATTTGCGCGGTCATTGCAACTTTATCACTCTACTGGTGCGTTTACGGCACCCGCGATCGCGTCTTAGCATTTGAAGCCAGACGCACGGCAGTTGAGGAACCCCCAGCTCTACCAATTAAAGAACAATTCAAAATTGTTTTTACCAACAAACCTTTTTTATTCGTGATTGGGATTTACCTTTTTTCTTGGCTAGCAGTGCAGGTAGAAGCTAGTATTATTCCCTACTTTGTTGTCAACTACCTGCAACTGAGAGAAGCGCAAGTTCCGACAGTTCTAATTGCCGTACAAGGAACTGCAATTGTCATGCTGTTAGTTTGGAGTCATTTAAGTAAAAAAATTGGCAAAAAAGCTGTTTATTTTATGGGAATGATTTTATGGATATTGGCAGCAATCGGATTATTTTTTATCCAATCCGGTCAACTGGGTTTGATGTTTGTTTTAGCTGTAATGACAGGCATGGGAGTATCTACAGCTTATTTAATTCCCTGGTCGATGATGCCAGATGTAATTGAATTAGACGAACTCAATACCGGACAGCGCCGCGAAGGAATTTTTTATGGTTTTATGGTGTTGTTGCAAAAATTCGGTTTAGCCTTCGGTTTGTTTTTAGTTGGGAATGCCTTACAAGCATCTGGGTTTAGAGAAGCAGCGGCGGGACAAGAATTACCAACACAACCAGAATCGGCATTATTTGCCATTCGCCTTGCTGCTAGCGTTTTACCTGTAATTTTTCTGATTGGCGGCTTAATTTTAGCCTACTTCTATCCCATCACTCGTGAAATTCACGCTGAGATTTTGTTGAAATTGAAAGAGCGGAAGCAGGGTAATGGGTAATGAGGAATTGGCAATTAGGAATTAGTTTTAATCGATATCTACTCTACTTTTGCTTAGATCGGTTACAATAATGAATTGGTATAATTGCACTCTAGTTGTCTAGCAGCAAACGATTTGTAAAGCAGGAACCTCCAGCCTGCGGTGGGTAAGATATTCACCCCACTTTCGTGTTTGAAACATGTACTAGTTTATGACTCACCAATTTATAGACACAGCAACACATGATTTACTCGAATTATTAGCAGATATTATAATCGAGCAAGAACAGTACACAAAGAAAATTACAGCGCAAGCACAAAAAAGTTTTCTACGCCTTTATAACATAGGTTGGATTGGCTTTTTAATCTGTTTTATCGTCACACTTTTGCTTGCAACATTAATAAAAGTAGTTTTTCATTATAACTCTACTGATAATATTACTGAAAATAATACTGATAACATTATCAGATTATTGATTACTATTGCACTAGCAATTGTATTAGGAGCTATGATTACATTTATATCTGCTCCAACAGTTATTGGAGTTGGGTCTTTTTTTGAACACTACAAGCAACCGAAGCAAAATTTACTTAATGTAATTAAAGAAGACACTATTTTTTTACAGCCAGAAGATGAGAGATTTATTAAAATTAAAGCGTCGAGTTATCAAACTATAGAGTCGGCGAGTAAATCGCTAAAAATGTCGATAGAAGTAATGCAAAATAGAGAAAAGCTCCTCGATAGCTTTGCGCCAATACTACCTATTGCATTTGTTGTAGTTATATACATCATTTTAGGAGTAGACATCCAAAACTATAAGTCGCCTATAGCTCCAGCAGGTAGCTCAGCAGTTATCTCACTAATAATTATATTTTGGATAAAACGAGAACTTCAAGTTCAAATTATACGCATGAAAAAGTGCTTGTTTATCTTGGAACAGGTACAAGCAATAGCAGCTAAAAGCGAAGTAAATCAAAATAGTGAACAATTAAAAAAAAATAACAAAGCAGCTAGTCTTATGTCAAAACTGAAAGATATTATTATTAATAATGCTCCTGAAGATTTTGCTGCTAACCACGATCTGTATATAAGTGGGGAAAAGCAGATTGAATCAGATATTCATTGATACAGGCTTTATCATCGCACTAGTTAGCCAACGCGACCAATACCATCAGCAAGCTTTAGAATTAGCAGATAGATATGAGAATTTTTCTTTTTTAACAACCGATGCGGTATTATTAGAAGTTGGTAACGCTCTTGTACGTAATTATAAACAACAAGCAATTGAAGTTATTGAAAAATTCTTAGATTCAGATGAAGTAGAGATTATTAGCCTTAGCTCTGAACTATTTGATCGAGCTTTGACGCTATATAAACAGTATCAAGATAAAGAATGGGGTTTAGTTGATTGCGTTTCATTCATAGTTATGCGAGAAAAAGGTGTTAATCAAGCCTTAGCGTTTGACCAGCATTTTATGCAAGCTGGTTTTCAGCTATTAAGCGTATGAAATTTTTATGCTGACATTTGTAAAAATAATATTGGTAAAATCTTATTAAGACTAAAAACACGAGGGTATACGATGGAAACTCTCACACAACAAAAATGTACTGCTTGCAAGAAGGATGCACCACGAGTTACCCCAGAGGAAGAGGCACAACTCAAACCGCAAATTCCCGATTGGCAAATTGTTGAAGTAGAAGGAATACCGCATTTAAACCGTACTTACAAATTTCCCGATTTCCAAACTGCTTTGAAATTTACAAATCGCGTGGGTGAGATTGCTGAAGCAGAAGGACATCACCCCGCACTATTAACCGAGTGGGGTAAAGTTAAAGTCAGTTGGTGGACACATGCAATTTCTGGATTACACAAAAACGACTTTATTATGGCAGCTAAGACTGACGAGATTGCGGCTCAATTAAATTAAATCAAAAATTGATCGCGGTTGTGGTACGGGCGGGTTTGGGCAGATTTTGGTTGGAAAACAGAGATTATTGTAAAACCCGCCCCTACGATGTGCTTTTTGTGTGGGCGGGTTTATGGATCTTGTTGCCCCCCTTTTTAAGGGGGGTTGGGGGGATCTAAACTAAGGCAACCATTCGAGAACGGCTTCTTCCTTAGTATTGGTATTGCGCGATGGTGTTTCGCGGTTGAACTTCATATGAATCGAACGAGTTTGTTCGCCATCAGCAGCCACAGCCATAATTGGGTAGTCGATTAACCCATCTTGGAATGACATTTGGAAGCGGAATGTCCCATCTGGATTGAGTTTAATCGGACGACCACCGATAGTTACTGTTGCATCTGGTTCGGTTGCACCGTAGACGATTAACTCAGCATCGGCAACTAACCAGAACTGACGCGGACGCATGGGAACGGCAGAAGCGGAGAAGCCTACGCCGGACATGCCTACACCAGACATGGTTAAACCAGATACGGTAGGTACTGCCCACATTCCTACGCCAGAGGGGAAGACGTAAGAACTGATTGCTTGTTCTGGAACTTGCTGCATGGAACCGAACAGAGAACCTGCGACTCGCTGCGCTTCTGCACCTTGAGCCATGCCGAAAATTTCATCGTAGATTGGATTGCCAGTAGCGGCTGCACCACCAGCTGCCATTGACATACGCTTAGCAGGGGGAACCAGTTCAAATACAGTCTTACCGCGCAGATCTTCTTCCATGCTGACGGTAACGAAGTGGTCTTCAATCCAATCGCTAGGATAGACGGGGGGAACATGGACGGTAGCGGAACGAGCCAGAACTAGAAAACGACCGTCAACGCAGCGATAACCGATATCTACCACGTAATCGCGATCGCTCACTGGGATCGGTAAATACCATTCCCGCGCTAGTTCGTCGCAAGGGTATTCTTGAATGCTGTGGGGGCTTTGAAATTCGATGTTAATATCTGTCACGTCATAGAGGCGCAGCGCCAACTGTTGTCCGCCTTGGCGACGCAGTTCTTCTTTGTGGTCGTTGGGAATATCCCAGTACGTGTACGACCATTGCGGATCGCGTGGCATCAGCACAATTCGGCTTTCGCCATAGCCTCCGGGTAAATCCGCCAAACCCTCATCCACGTCAGCTAAGGAACCACCAGTCCGGTCTTCTTGTCCCAGTTCAAATTTAGCTGCTTCCACTGTTTCTTGTGCCTCCAGATTACGCGGTTGAGTGCTAGAGAGCTTAGTACGCTCGGCTTGTTGTATTGCTGCCAATAGTTGCGACTTACGCATTCGACTGTAGCGGGAGATGCTATATTCGCTAGCAACTCGACGCAACTGCCGCAGTGTCATGTCGTCTAGAGGTGGGCGTTCTTTCGCCATAAATTTGACCTCCGATTTGTTGAACGGTGCATCGTTTGCTTTTGGGGCAGGAACGAGGCAAGAATTCGGAATTCAGAATTTGGAATTCGGAATTAGTGCAAGAGAAGCTCCCTTCTCCCTTGTCCCCGATCGCAATCCTTGCCTTGCGGCAGACATTATTTTTTTGGGATCGCGGGGATCGCTTTGTTAACTATTTGTAGCAAAAAAACTCTTAGCAAGATCGTTGTTAAAAGACCAATTTCAATCGATCCCACGTAGGTATCGGTTGTTTGGGGATCGTTGTGTCATGGTTTGATGACACAACGTCGAGCGCGATCGCGTACACCCTTAAGTAATATCAAATTTTCATGACATTACGTGGCGATCGCCTCCAATAATCAAGGGCGCACAGCTGTACGCCCCTACAAACGTCATGTACGCAATTGAGTCCCTAATTACCAAACACGTACAACCACAAAGGCAGAACGAGAAGATAGAGAATAGTAGAAAGAATAATACTGCTGGCGATCGTCGTCCGGTCGAGTTCGTACTCTTCAGCAAAAATCAGTCCGGCAAAAGCAGTTGGAACGCCAGACATCAACACCATTGCCAAACGGCGATCGCCCGATAACCCCAATACAAAAGTCGTTGCTACACCCACCAATCCGGGGATAACGATGACTCGCAATACAGCCGGAATTATCCCTTGTTGAAAGCTTTTCCATCCTGGTAATTGAGACAAGCGCATCCCAATTAATAGAAAAGCGCAGGCGATAACAACATCAATCGATCCCTGCAAGCCTGACTCAACGATACGTGGAAGCGCCACATCTTGAGTGAAATAACCAATCGCAAAAGCCCAAAGAATCGGTACGGTTAAAACATCTCTCAGATGAATCCACCAGTGATGGGATCGATCGGAACGACCGAAATAACTAGCAATCAATACACCAAACCCATAAGCACCAACTATGTTATGGGTGATGCTGAAAAACACAATCCAGCTCAAGTACTCTGGATCGATAAAAGTAGGAACGATGCTCAATCCGACAAAACCCGTATTTCCTAGCGCCGCAGCTAGAATAAAACTGCCTTGGTAAGATGGCTTATCCCACGGCTGAGATAAAAAGCCTGAGATGTTGGCATTTGTCGATCGCTCGGCAAACTGCTGTAAGCTAGCTAAACACAAATAAGCGATCGCCACCCCAGTGCCAATCGCCGCTAAAGTAATCCCTGGAGCCAATCCCGCTGGCTCTGAAAAATTGGTTTGACGCGCCAAAGCCAGGATTTCCAAAGGAATTCCCACCCAGTAGAGACCGCGACCCAACCAGTGGGGTAAAGTCTCCGGTACTAGGCGAAGCACGATCAGCCCCAAACTAGTCCACGCGATCAGGGGCAGGTAAGCATGAAATAAAGTTTCTGTCATATTGAGCTATTAGCTATTAGCTGTGAGCCGTTAGCTATTTGAGCAACGTGCGAGTGTAAATAGAGAAGTGAAGCTAAACCCTAACCCCACAAGTTACAATCCTAATCGCTAATTGCCAATTGCTAATCGCTAAAACTGCTATTTCAGCACCTTCATAGTCTGAATTCGCCAATTACCATTTTGGCGCACTAAGTTGTACTGCACGCGCAGCTTTTCATTATAAGAAGCGGCTCGATTCAGACGGTTTCGCTCGTAGATCTGGGCGACTTCCACAACTGTCGCCTCTATTTGGGCGCGATCGCTGTTTTTTGGGTCATTTTTCACGTCATTGACCTGAAGACTGTGCTTGTAGTGCCGGACGCGGCGATTGAGCAGATCGTCTTGAACGCGCTTTTGCCACTGAGATAAAGCTGGTTCGACCAGAATTTGCTTTAATTTATCCGTCGCGTGTTCCGAGCCAAAAGCGGCAGCTTTCGCGGCTAGCCAAGCTTGAACGACTGGAGCAGCTGTGTCCCGATTCAATGGTTTGGGTACTGCTGGCTTTGGCTGCGGTCGAGGAATTGCTACCGGCGGTTGGTTCAACTCTACGACTAGTTGTTCTGAGACGACAGGTGGCTGTTGGGCTATGGGTGGAGTTGCAGTTCTGTGGAATAAGGCGAAGATTTGACTGATGAGAAACCACAAGATAGCTAAACCGAGAGTCCCGCCACCTAACAGGATTGCCAAACGACCGATCTTGAGAGAACCAAAGCCGATCGCACCACTGGAGCGCTCCTTGCCACGATCGTAGCTCCCTCGCCGTGGCGGACGATTTTTTGAATTGCGGCGCTGGCGAGGTGGTGTCGCTTCCACCCCAGAAGTTGCCGTAGCACTTGAGCTTGCCGTCACTGGTGCTGGATTGGACAACACAGCCACAGTTCCTTGAGAGGAGCTGTCATCTCCTCTGCCCCCTAGCTCCCCTGCTCCTCTGCTGCTTGCGGCTGCGATCGCCTGTCGTTGTCCATTGCTAGCTGCTATCCGCTCGTTTCTGTCCGTAGCGCGGTCTGCTGGAGCGACAAACTGGTATTCTGCGATCGCATAGTCGGGCTGGCTTGGTAAAGCTTCTAAGTATTCCTGCACGCCAGGATCGGCAAAATAGTCTTTGAGCGAAGCCGTTCGAGTCGCCAAATCGCGAAAGTGAGGAAAGACTTCTGTTTGTAACCACGTTTCGCTGTACAGACACAAACCAGGTAGAAGATCGGGCGCACCTTGAGAATTTTTGCGGATAACGGCTAGAGGTTCTTCTTCTTGACTGTGTTGAAGGGCTTCAGTTGCTTCTACTGTTTGCCCTAGTAGCAGAGAGCAGATTGCTTGTTCTAGATATAAATCTTGGCGTTTTCCCAACCGCAGCAGCAGGATTTTGGCTTGGTGAATCAATGCGGGCATTCGTGCCGCAAACCCCATGGCAATGGAGGCGTAGACAGCTAAATACGTTGCTACTGCTGAAGGACGCTGGCTTTCTGCTTCAAATAGACTTTGCTGTTCTGCGGCTGTGAGGTAGTCTCGTAGTTGTTGAATAAAGCCGAGAAAATCCTCAATACTCAGACCCGAACCATCATTGCCAGTACCTTCAATCCCTTGGCGATCGCGCAAAATATCCTGTAACAGCTGCAACCCTCGCTGCCTTTCGGCAATGTGAGATTCGGGTTGCGATACCAATTCTAAAATGCGATAGGGGCGCAGTTTCTCTAGGTCGGCAGCAATTTCTGCCGCAGTATCGGGAAATAGCCTTTCTCGTTCTAACAAGCTATACCCCGCTTGCAGAGAAACAGCTGCATTTTCATATCGGTCGTTCTGCCATTGCTCTCGTCCTTGTTGTAGATAAGCAAGAGCCACAGCTAGGACAATATCAGGGCGATCGCTTTGAGCGTCGCTATCTGCTGCAAGATCGCTATTGCTGAGGAAAGACTGACCTAAGTTCAATACCAGTTCGCATTCTCCCGCATCTTGCAGAATTATCAGCGCTCCAATCAGCAGATCGTCGGCAATTTCAATACTGAGGCGATCGGTTTCAGGTTCAAGTTCAAAATTACGGTCGAAATTACGATCGAAACTCTTAGATGGCGCGTTCTCATCTTCATCAAATTCGCCATCCGCAGCACCATTCATCACCCCACTGTTTGCTAATTCATCAGCAGAGGCACGATATTCAGCATCGTAGCGCTGTCGCTGTTGGGGATCGGACAGGACTCGATAGGCGAGAGATATGAGTTGATTGCGAATCTCGATCGCTGTCAAAGAATACTCGCGTTGCGGCAGTTGCGCGGTGCGATCGCGGTAAGCTTGTTGCAACTGTTCCGCACTCATCGGCTGAAAAAAATTGGGTGGTAGTCCCAAAATGCGATAGTAATCTAATGGAACGCGCACAGTTAAGCTCCCCTGCACCGTGAGAAAATAAACAGTTTATTTATATCGAGATGTCAACCGACAGCGTTTTGCCAAGCTATGGAAAAACGTGCCTATATGATAACTTGTGGATTTTAACCTCAAAGTTATTTTATCTACCAGCTTGAAGCATGGATCGTTGAGTCGTTGCGAACTGAAATTTTACTTAATAGAGGAGTGAATAGTAGCTAGTGGCTAGTGGCTGGTGCTAAATTCTTCTGTCTAGTCACCAGCCACCAGTCACTAATCACTGACAACTGATAACTGATAACTGATAACAGGTTATCTTAAAAAATAATTTCATATTAGCGATCGCAAAGGTATTACATAGTAATGGTTCAGGAGCGGACTTTACCCGTTTTTCACGCTGCTACAGCCCAAATCACCAGAGAACAAGGGCTAGTGCTTTACGAGGATATGGTTTTGGGGCGCATGTTTGAAGATAAATGCGCCGAAATGTATTATCGCGGTAAGATGTTTGGCTTCGTTCACCTATATAACGGTCAAGAAGCCGTCTCTTCTGGCGTAGTCAAGGCAATGCGACCGGGAGAAGATTATGTTTGCAGCACTTACCGCGATCACGTCCATGCTCTAAGTGCGGGAGTCCCTGCTAAAGAAGTATTGGCAGAGTTATTCGGTAAGGCTACAGGCTGTAGTAAAGGGCGTGGCGGTTCGATGCATATGTTTTCTGCCGAGCATCGCTTACTTGGTGGCTATGCTTTTGTTGCTGAAGGCATTCCCGTCGCCGCTGGTGCAGCATTTCAGTCTAAGTATCGTCGCGAAGCGCTAGGAGATGCAACTGCCGACCAAGTGACAGCTTGCTTTTTTGGCGATGGAGCCTGCAACAACGGTCAGTTCTACGAAACGCTAAATATGGCGGCTTTGTGGAAATTACCGATTTTATTTGTCGTCGAAAATAATAAGTGGGCGATCGGGATGGCGCACGAACGGGCAACTTCCCAGCCAGAAATTTATAAAAAAGCCAGCGTGTTTGGCATGGAGGGAGTGGAAGTAGACGGAATGGACGTGCTAGCAGTCCACGCCGTAGCTAGAGAGGCAGTAGCCCGCGCCCGTGCCGGAGAAGGACCAACTCTCATTGAAGCCCTCACCTATCGTTTTCGAGGTCACTCTCTCGCCGATCCTGACGAACTGCGTACCAAGACAGAAAAAGAGTTTTGGTTTGCTCGCGATCCAATCACGAGATTAGCAGCTTATTTAGTCGAGCAAAACCTCGTCCAGCAAGAAGAACTCAAGGCGATCGATCGCAAAATTCAGCAGACGATTGACGAAGCCGTACAATTTGCAGAAAGTAGTCCAGAACCCGATCCCAGCGAACTGTATCGCTTCATTTTTGCGGAAGACGAGTAATTAATCATTGGTCATTGGTCATTCGTCATGGGCTGTTACAAATGACAAATGACTATTGACAAATGACAGCAAAAAGCGAGGACAAAATTAGGTGTTTGAAGTTTCACAGCAAAAACAACAATACCAGACCTACTTTCTGACGGATGCATCTACTGATTCTCTGTTGGAAGTCGTGCCAGAACGAGGGGGAATTATTACCCGCTGGCGCGTTCGGGGAGAAGAAATTCTTTACTTGGACGCGGAACGGTTTGCTCGTCCTGAAATGAGCATACGAGGTGGAATTCCCATTTTGTTTCCGATCTGCGGGAACTTACCGGATAATACCTACACGTATCAAGGACAGCAATACACGCTTAAGCAACATGGTTTTGCTCGCGATCTACCTTGGGAAGCGATCGACTCTGAGGCTAAAAGCGATAGTGCTAGCCTCACGCTCGTTCTCAATAGTAACGAGCAAACTCGCACGGTTTACCCGTTCGACTTCCAAGTAGAGTTTACCTATGAGTTTAAAGGTAACTGGCTGGGCATCTGGCAGCGGTTTGTCAATCACTCATCCGCTCCCATGCCATTTTCGACCGGGCTACACCCTTATTTCCAAGTCTCTGACAAAATGAATTTGAAATTTGAGATTCCAGCAACTCAGTTTCAAAATCAAATTACGAAGGAAATGCACGCCTTCAGCGGAAATTTTGATTTCGAGCAAGAAGAACTCGATTTAGCCTTCCGACCACTCTCAAACCAAAAGGCGAGTGTCAGCGACAATTCTCAGCGTTTACAACTGACATGGAGCAGTAATTATTACGGTACGCTAGTTTTCTGGACAATTAAGGGCAAGGACTACTATTGTTTGGAGCCTTGGACGGCTCCCCGCAATGCTTTAAATACGGGAACCGATCTGATTTATATCGAACCTGGTGGTGAAGTCCAAACTTGGGTCAATCTGGATATAACTTCTACTTAAGCTCGCTCCATGCAAAGTTTTCAATATCTTATCTAAACTTCTGAGTTAATTTTTGGGGTACTTGTGTTACTCTAGAAAGAGTGTCAGCTACGGGATGTAGCGCAGCTTGGTAGCGCGCCTGCTTTGGGAGCAGGATGTCGCAGGTTCAAATCCTGTCATCCCGATTTAAATTTGTAGGTATAGTGGTGAGATCTTTCGCAAGGTTGTCATTGGTCATTGGTTGACAGTTAACAGTTGACAGTTGACGGTAAACGTGCGCTGCTACACTGCGTGAAGACAGTTGTTTTTCTCCCTCTGCTCCTCTGTCCTTCTCCCCCTCTGCCCCTCTGCTCCCTACTCCCTACTCCCTGCTCCCTGCTCCCTACTCCCTTCTATTAACAAATCTATTTAATTCTTAAAATATTCCAAAAAGGTGAACAACGAGTGGGGTTATACCGTCAGCAAGAGTTGGTGGCGATCGCATTGGTTGGATCAACCCTCTTGCCAAGACACTGCTACTATAACTACAACTAGTTGGGTGGGTATTTTTACCACCACTGGAAGAAACACAATCTGGTCATTGATGTCAGGAATACTCATGAAATCAGTTATAAAATCGATGATTCGCTGGAGTGCAACGTTAGGAGTGGTGGGAAGTACCATTATTGGTACGACGACAATGGGCGCTCTAGAGGTCTTGGCTTTGCCAGAACAACAAATCTTGCAAAAGCTTGGACCTGTGCCAATGTTTACAATCACGGATAATAAGGGCGCACCACTGGTAGCTTCCGTACCAGATCAAAAAGATAAATCGGGAGTAGCTGGAGTCTTTATCAATCGCCAAGACGCACAGGCTTTTATCGATCGCCTGAAGCAGAAAAATCCAGAGTTAGCGAAAAATGTCAGAGTTGTGCCTGTCTCTCTAGCAGAAGTTTATAAGCTAGAGCAAACAAATAAGAAAAAGCCTAATTCTCCCAACTTTGCCTTTGTCCCAGGACAGCAGCAGGTTGACGCTGCTAAAACATTACTACAGCAAAGCGGTCAAAAGCCGGAGCAATTTAAGGGAACGCCATTATTTGTCGCTAAAGCTGGCAAGGAAAAAGGCTACCTGACAATTAAACAAGCCGATCAGCAAGTCATTCCTTTCTTTTTCAATAAAACTGAATTACAGACGATGCTGGAACGCTTCAAGAAACAGAAACCCGATCTAGCTTCGACAATTGAAATCCAAGTTGTCAATTTGGAGGGAGTCTTGCAAGCAATGCAAACTCGCAACGACCAGGGTTTAAGTCAAATTGTTTTGGTTCCTCCTAAAGAATCGATTGACTTCGTGCGATCGCTCCAACCAGCAGCACCCAACCAACCAGCTAAAAAGCCTTAATTCCGAACCACTCGAAATGAATACATCTGGTCTAGAACTGTGGCAATGGCGACAGCAGGCTGCAATAGATGCGATCGCAACTGATGTCTCGCCTACAGAACTAGACTGGTTGCTGCAAGAAATCGCAGGGTTAGATTCTCTTTCCCTGCGATTGGAGTTATATAAGCACCAACCGCAAATTCAGTTGAAGTTACCTTTAGCCCAGTTGGATCGCTTGTGGCAGAAGCGGTTGCAAGAACGCTTACCAGTACAATATATTGCCCGGACTACACCCTGGCGGGATTTCAAGCTAGCAGTTTCTCCCGCTGTTTTAATTCCGCGACCGGAAACAGAAATTTTAATCGATCTGGCAGTTGAAGCGGTTAACAAAAGTTCTGTGACTGGATTAGAACGGGGAGATTGGGTCGATTTGGGTACGGGTAGCGGCGCGATCGCGATTGGGTTAGCTGCTGTTTTTCCGGCGGCTAAAGTTCATGCTGTCGATCGCAGTTCCTCGGCTTTGGTAATTGCCCAAAGTAACGCTCAAAATTTAGGTTATGGCGATCGGCTAAAGTTCTATTTAGGGAATTGGTGGGAGCCGTTAGCATTTCTCCAAGGTCAAGTTTGTGGGATGGTGTCAAACCCGCCTTATATTCCTAGTTCTCTCGTTCCTCAACTACAACCAGAAGTAGCCAATCACGAACCGCATTCAGCTTTGGATGGTGGTGCAGATGGTTTGGATTGCATTCGTCATTTGGTTGCCACTGCGCCAAATTATTTGCGATCGGGTGGTATTTGGTTAATTGAAATGATGGCGGGACAGGCTGCAACTGTAAGCGAGTTGTTACAGCAGCAGGGAAGTTATATTAATATTCAAATTTATGCAGATTTGGCTGGAATAGAACGTTTTGCTTTGGCTTATAGGCGGTGATGGATTTTGTGGATCACGCATTAGCCGAAGGCGTTAGCGATAGCGAAGGCGAAGCCGTTAGCGAAGCGTTAGGCGCAAAGACGCAAAGCGTTGTTGCAGAGCGGACGCAAAGTGTAATTTGAGTATAGGGGCGATTAGAAATCGCTGAGACAGGAGTGCTTAAGTTTGATTATAAAAGTCAACCAAGAAACACACATCGAATAAGTTTTCTGTTGCATTTGGCACTAAGACAAATCAGTCAGTGCAATTACCGAAATTTAACCAAGAGAAATTTTTATTCAAATAATGACCCATCTAGCTAAATAAGCAAATGTCAAATTGTTCCCCATCATTTTATTAGAAATTTGTGAAGAGCAGTCTAAAAAAGGCTTACAGATGACCGCAATATTTTAATATATCAAAAAAATATAATTACTCGCCAAAAGTACCGTAATTCTACTACTGGTAAGTCTGCGATCGCAACTCGATAAGTGTTACTTTGAATGAAATCCTCTGCTTCATAGGCTTTCAAGCATATATGCAATTTATTTTAGACGAGCTAATACAGGTATTTTATTGATGTATTCTACTTGAATAGCTTGGTTTTCGGCTGATTTTATGCTTTATGTTCTTCCAAGTCTATAACTGCAATCTGCTCTGAGAAATTACCTACTCAATAAATCAGTAAATTTTCGCTTGAATGCATACTAGAGCGAGAATACTTTAGGTTTAGCTTAGCTTTTAAAGCTACTGTAAAGTAACCGATCTGGGTCTGTCAAAACTTAGATTTGTATGAGGTGTAATGATTCACAACTTATCCAACTCATTACACTTCTCTATTGCATAACTGCACTGAAATAGAGTGTTTTTATCTACTTAAAAAGCTACTTGAATTAAACGCTCTGCCCCTAACCACAATTTCTCTAAGCAAAGCTGTTGAGGGCGAAAGCAAGTACAAATCTGCGTGACTTGTCCCACACTCGCACAATTCTAGTTGCGTTGAGTGATGCATGGGGCTGGCAGTCGCTTGTCAACTTATCAGGGTACAAGATGAATTTACACCAAAAGATCCAACACGCTCAAAAATCGCTATTGCGATCGCTAAAGCCTAAAACAATTGCCTCTATTTTTGTTGCCTCGGCTCTCCTCTACACTCTACCAGCACGGGCGCTAACGAGTTACTTAGGGATTAATAACGGCACTGGTTACAACACCGAGCCAGAATATGTCGATCGCTCCATCCAGCACACAAAGGACTTAAATTTAGAAGTCGCCCGTATGGGTATGGATGGTGTTGGCGGTTTTACAGAGGGCGCTGGTTTCAATTGGTCAGCCAGAGATGCAGCAATCGATCGCTACCTCAACGCCGGACTCAAAATTCATTTGGTACTAAGTAGTAGGGCATAATTAAACGTAAGATAGAGAAAAGCCAAAAACTTGCTGATTTTGACCACTCATGCCTGCTCCTTTACGTATCGTTTTGACAGAGTCAGAAGACCGGACGTTGAGTGAACTTCGGGTTGCCAAAACCGTTGCTCAACGTACCCGAGATCGAGCACAAATGCTTCGACTCAATGCTCAAGGATGGGTAGTGCCAGCGATTGCCGAAATTTTTGAGTGCCAAGAGCAGACAGTGCGCGAAACCATCCGCCGTTGGCAGCAGCAAGGGTTAGGTGGATTATGGGATGCTAGTGGACGAGGAGCTAAAGCCAAATGGCAAGAAGCAGACATGGCCTACCTAGAACAATGCCTAGAGCAAGAAGCCAGAACCTATAATAGTCAACAGCTAGCCCAGAAGCTAGAGCAAGAACGACAGGTAAACCTAAGTGCTGACCGGATTCGCCGCATTCTAAAAAAAGGGCTTTAGTTGGAAGCGGACTCGACACTCGCAACGGGGCAGACAAGATCCTGAGTACAAAGCACTCAAGCAAGCCGACTTAGACACACTCCAACTAGCTGCCTGTGAAGGGTACATTGACCTGAAGTATCTTGACGAATCGGGATGTTGTCTGGAAAGTCCAGTCAGTTATAGTTACTCTCGCATTGGAGAGCAGAAACACCGAAGAGCAGGTCAAATCCTGGAGACCGCATTAGTATTCTAGGGATATGGCAACCAGAGCAGTCGTTTGACTATGCTCTGGTACAAGGCAGTTTCCACAAGGAACGCTATGTTAAAGTGATGAACGCTCCTTGCCCAAAAGAGTGAGCAGACATTGCTACAAACCGGACGGCTCACAGTCGTGGTGCAAGATAATGGTTCGGCTCATACCAGTCATCTTGCCCGTGAGCACTGGCAGCAGTGGCAGTCGAAAGGGCTATATCTCTTTTTCTCCCCAATACAGTTCACATATGAATCTGATTGAAGCGCAGTGGCATCAACTCAAAACCCATGAAATAGCCGGAAGGATTTTTGATAACGAGTATGATTTAGCGAATGCCATGATTGAGGGCATGGAGAATCGAAGTCAACAAGGGGATGGACACTGGAACGTTTTATGTTTAAATCTGCCTAGCTACTTATCGGCACGGATGCACGTCAATCGAGACGGCAACTACGAGCAGTGGAAGGCAAATTTCCGTTATTTTGCTCGCAATGTCATGATGCGTTACAAGGGCAAGATTTCTTACTACATCATCGATAACGAACCCGACCTTGACTACGGCAACGGTAAGATGTCAGCCCAAGAATGCGTCGATATGACGCGGATTGCCTACGAAACAGCTAACAGAAATTGACCCGAATATCAAAATTGAATCGCCGCCTGTAATGGGAATTGAATCCGGTCTGTTAGACGAAATGTTAGACGCTGGGATTGCTGAGGTGAGCGACTATATCGGCTTGCACGCCTATGGCGGACAAATTTCTGAAAATCGCTTCGGGCATCCTTGGCGAGTCCTCGAATCGCGTGGCATTCGCAAGCCTCTAGCAATTAGCGAATCGGGATCGATTAACGAGTATTGCAATGGTTCGCAGTATGAAACAGAAGACTGTCGCCGTCGCTGGTTTGCTTATTTCGGACAACAACTCAAACGATTTGGTTACGACCACGCATTGCTATTCGATCTTGACGGTCACGATAGCTGGGCTGTTGCTCCAGACTTTAACCCCACGAAAACTTATCAGCAAATCAAAGATTTGAGCTTAAATGAAGCTCTGAGTAATGCCGATTTTGAGTCAGACAATAACGTTGAAACAGGCTGGACACCCTTTGATAGCAACGATGTCTGGATTCTTGAAGGTGCTTCGCCCTATGTGAGTTTTGTCCGCAACGATAATAGTGGAGCGCATGGAGGAGGCGGATATGTCAAACTCAACAACGGTGATGCCTCCCCAGATACGCCTGTGAGCGTCCGGCGCATTGTTGGTCAGCTACCAAAGGGACAAAAGGTCAAGATTGGTGCTTGGGTGTATGTCAACGGCAAGGCATCAGCAACCCTGAAAGCATTAGGCTACGACTATCGCAATGGCGATGCCGAAATCTCAGCCACCTCAACCAAGAAAAATGGGTGGGAATACTTAGAGATTGAAGTCCCCATTTCGAGATACTGGACGGTCATCGAACTAGGGACTTCGGGAACTGGCAATTCGGGAGACTATGTTAAGTGGGATGATGTCTCAATCGATTAATTGGTTGTAGAGGCGCTTCGCGCCTCTACAACTCTAGCTCAACTCTGCTACGACTCGATCTTCGAGTAAAGTTTGATTGGTGAGTAAGTCCTCTACAGTCATTCGCAAGCAGCGTTGTGCATCTACTTGAAACAGGACTTTAATCCGATCGCTCCCAGGATAGCCAGGTGGGGTTAATTGGGCAATTTGCCTTGCCCCATCTCGGTCGTTGAGGGGTTGTACTTGTTTTTTACCACTATCTAAACGGCGGGTAATCAGGCGATCGCCATCAAAATATACTTCCGTCCCGCCAGTCTCTGCCCCCAGTTCTCCGACAATCAGTTCGATACTGGGCTGATTATCTAACGATGCGCCCAAAACCAATTCTACGGGATTTGTCATCGGGTAAGGTTGCCCTGGATTGATAATTGGATGCCAGTTGTGACACTGATTCCGTCTATCCCAATAACGGATACCGTAACTGTGATAGAGAAAATCTTTGACTTCCACACCTTGACAGATCTGCAACGCACCTTGGGCGATCGCTTCAAACGGGCGATCGCAATGAATTTTTTCGGCAGGGAAATACTGCTGTACCCAAGTCTGCACGGCAGGCATTTGTGCTGTTCCACCCACCAACAATACAGCAGCGATATCTGTCACTTCTATCCCTTGTCGCCGCGCCTGCTGGAGCAGCTGCTGCATCGACTCGTCTAACTGCTCGAAAAATTGACGATCTGTCAAAATTTGCGTCAGGCGATCGCGGTCTAATTCTAATTCGTAACTCTCAAATGTCTCATCATTAAAATAAACTTCGCTGGCTTGCACCTGGCTGGAGAGTTGAATTTTTACCCTTTCTGCCAAGCGAGTTGTTAAAGGAGAAACGGCTAATCCTCGTTCCTGGGCGAAATAATCGACAATCCAGTTATCGATATCAGTTCCACCTAAATTTTGCCCTGCTTTTGCTAAGACACGGGCGGTTTTTACCTTCTGCCCAGATTTTTTGGCAAAAGATTTCTTCCCCCATTGCAGTAAAAAACCTGTCTGCTGTTTGACAGCATTTCCGCCACCATCCAAGCGGACTAAAGATAAATCTAAAGTGCCACCGCCAAAATCAATTACTAATAAGTTATCCTGCTCTGCCATGCCATAACCCAAAGCGGCGGCTGTAGGTTCGTCCAGAATTCGCACTTGTTCCACAGGTAAAGCACGGCAAATTTCGCCCAGCCACAAGCGATAAGCTTCAAAACTATCAACTGGAACTGTCAAGACTAAAGACTGCTCGTCTTCAGGGGCTTGAGCAGCTAATTTCTCAATAATTTGGCTCAAAAACCACTTGCCAACTCGTTCAAACGAGACCGTCTCGCCATCCAGTTGCGGCAAAAATCCCTGAATATCCGTACCAATGCCGCGCTTAAAGCTACGAAAAAATCGCGGGTCAGTCGTTAAATCTAAACCGCGATCGCGTACTGTCTGTCCAATTAACACCCGATCGCTTGCCGCATCTTCTATGTAGACCAAACTAGGAATCAAAGGTGGATTTTGCCCCAACTGCTGAGATAAGCCTGGTAAACTCAAAGTTTCCGCTTGCTGCGTCACGGGATTCCAACGGGCTATACAAGTGTTACTCGTACCAAAATCGATTGCGATCGCCATGCTTAATCAGTTATCAGTTATCAGTTATCAGTTATCGTAGGGGCGGGTTTTGAGCGAGGATTGATTCCCAAAGCCCGTGAATCTCGTGCTAAACCCGCCCGTACAGGAGTAATTCCGAATTCCAAATTCTCATTTCATCCTACCCTGTCGAGGATACAAGCTACACCCTTGATTTTTTCTTAGTTCTCCTAACCACCAATTGCAGATCGCTTTGTAAAGACGTTACATGTCACGTCTCTACATTGTGAACCGATAACTGTTCACTTATTGAACGACAATTAAATAGACCGAGTGACGACAACTAACTTGACTGCTACACCAAGTTGACGAGACGACAATTATCTTCAGCAACCGCTGCCAAAACAAAAGACACTAGGCAATGTCAATTAACGCCAATTAATGGACTGCCTAGTGTCGGGAAAACGAATTAATTTCAAACAGGTTCAAATATACATGAAAGCGAGAGAATCTGGCTGCACGCAGGAAACAGCAGCAGCAAAGGGAGGATTTTCGAAGCGTACAGGTAGACGCATTGATGCGGGAGCTCATCAACCGCAACGCGGACGACCCCATGACTGGCGTACCCGCAAAGACCCATTGGCTGAGGTATGGGACAGCGAACTAGTTCCGCTATTACAAAAACAACCGCAATTGCAAGCGATAACGTTGTTCGAGTACCTGCAGCAGAAGTATCCAGGCAAGTATGGGCAGTCTATCGTGCGGACGCTGCAACGACGAGTCCAGCAATGGAAAGCGACCAGTGGACCAGCGCAGTCAGTGATGTTTGAGTTAGAGCATCAACCAGGCGTAATGGGCTTGTCGGACTTCACCAAGCTCAAGCAGGTGCAAGTCACGATTGGCGGTCAACCCTTCGAGCATCTACTGTATCATTATCGACTTGCCTATAGTGGATGGCAGTACGTGCAAGTCATTCAAGGTGGCGAGAGTTTTGTTGCTCTGGCTGAAGGTTTGCAGAATGCCTTGGCAGCAAGCGGGGGTTGTCCACAAGAACATCGCAGCGATAGTCTTAGTGCCGCCTACCGTAACCTGGGTAAACGCACCGATGAAGATTTGACGCAAATGTATCAACGGCTATGCCAGCACTATAATTTGCGTCCCTCACGAAATAATCGCGGACTAGCCCATGAAAATGGTTCGATTGAGTCACCCCACGGCTATTTCAAACGACGGCTGCATCAAGCCCTATTGCTGCGCGGCTCGTGTGATTTTGATAGTGTTGCTGCCTATCAAGCGTTTATCTCTGGGATAGTTGAGAAGTTGAATACGCGCATTCAAGCCAAATTTCAGCTTGAGCAACCCTACCTGCATCCATTACCCAACTATCGTTATCCCGACTACGAAATCCTCAGCGTCAGAGTTACCACCCGTAGCACGATGACCGTGCGCTGCATCACTTACACTGTGCCGTCACAATTGATTGGCTTACGATTAACCCTTCACCTACATCATGACCGGATAGTCGGTTTTGTCGGCACGCAGCAGGTGGTAGAACTGCCACGCCTTCATGTACCTAGCCGCAGTCGGTTGCGGCGCTCCCGTTGCGTCAATTATCGTCACGTCATTGACAGCCTGCGACTGAAACCCCGTGCTTTTCTACACTGTACCTGGCAGCAAGAATTATTGCCTGACGACAACTACCGCCAATTATGGCAGGAGATGTTAACCCAGTTCGATTCCTACACGACGGCACGATTGATGACCGAGGCACTGTACATTGCTGCTAAACAAGATAAGGAACACGCAGTCGCACTGTATTTGGCTGACCACTTACGCTCTGGCACCCTTAGCTTGGTGGGACTGCAACAGCAGTTTCATCTGGGTGAGAGTGTGGCACATCCAACGCTTTCGGTACAGCAACACGACCTTTCCCCTTACGACTCTCTCTTGCATCATGTCCCCCAACAACAGCCAAATAACAGCCATCGAGACTCTGGGCTTCCTACTCAAAACACTCAAACTGCCCCACATGAACAACCATTGGCAAGAGTTGGAGCGTCAGGCTCTGGCTGGGGGCTGGTCACACGCTCAATTCTTGCTAGCACTGTGCGAATCCGAGGCAACACAACGTTATCAAGCGCGAGTGCAACGCGCCCTCAAAGATGCCCACCTGCCACCAGGAAAAGCTTTTTCCAACTTTGACTTCAGCCATTGCCCCAGCTTAAATCAGCCTAGCATCATGCAACTGGCTCAGGACAGAACTTGGTTGAAGCGGGGTGAGAATCTGCTGCTGTTCGGTCCTTCTGGAGTCGGGAAAACTCACTTAGCTGCTGCTGTCGGTCGCAGTTTGGTAGAACTGGGTGCACGAGTCAAGTTTCTGGGTGCCACCACAGCCGTGCAACTGCTACAAGCGGCGAAAGCCAACTTACAACTGCAATCAGCTTTACTCAAGCTCGATAAGTACGATCTGCTGATTCTTGATGACATTAGCTATGTCAAAAAGTCGGAAGTGGAAACATCAGTGTTGTTTGAGTTAATTGCTCACCGCTACGAACTCAAAAGCTTGATGATTACTGCCAATCACCCTTTCAGTGCTTGGGATGAAATTTTTACCGACTCTACTATGACCGTTGCTGCTGTAGATCGCTTGGTACATCATGCTGTCATTCTCGAAATCCTTGCACCCAGTTTTCGTCAACAAGCGGCTCTACAACGCTCTTCTTCTACTGACCAAAAGCAACCAAAATAATTGTCGCGCATTCGTCAAGATAGTTGACATTTCATATCACTGTTTACGCCACCCTGTTGCTGCTTGGTTCAGGACATAGGCGGAAACTGCTTGTATTTCGTCAGTTGTCAAGCGATCTTTGTAAGCTGACATATTTCCTTGACCGTTGGTGACAATATTAGCGATCGCCTCTAGCGAATCCATGCCATATTTTTTCAAGGCTTTTTGTTTTAGGTTCTTGCCGCGCCTGACGATGTTGCCACCATTAATGTGACATCCCGCACATTGGGCTTCAAAGATTTTGGCTGCGTCTGATGTGTCTGCGGCTAAGGCTGGGACAGAAGAAGCGATCGCCATTCCTGCGAATATCACCAGCACGAAACCAAGTGTTTGCTTGAATATTTGCTTGAATAACATTCTCATATAGGAAAGAACTTGTAGGTAGCAACACCGCTATAAGCCAATATAAAGCTTGAAAGGTAAAGTCGGTGAAGGTAACATCTCAGACGCTTTGCCTTCCCTTCCAGTGAAATGACATCACCTCAGCCAGGCTTTATGGGCAAAACCGCTAATTTGAGAGGATGATGGAGAAAAGCAAGTTTGGGTTGCAGCCATGAGTCAGAGCATTTCTACGACTTCAAAACGGTTGACGTTTGAGGAATTTCTTGCCTACGACGATGGTACGGATACGCGCCATGAATTGGTGGATGGAGAATTAGTAGAAATGCCGACGGAATCGCATGAGAACTGCCAGATTGCAAAACTGTTAATGTTTGAATTGGCAAAATATGTTCCGATCGCACTTCTTAACCTCAAAGACGTTGAAATTGAAGTGAGCGGACGAGGAGCCAAAGTCCGGCTCCCCGATTTGCTCGTGCTGAGTGAAGAAGGATACGCGGCACTGCAAGGCAAAACCCGCAACATTATTACTCACGATATGCCACCGCCAATTCTCATTGTTGAAGTCGTTTCGCCTGGTGATGAGAACCGAACTCGCGATTATCGATACAAGCGCACGGAGTATGCAGCACGAGGTATTGCCGAGTACTGGATTGTCGATCCTCAAGAACGGCGGATTACGGTGTGTCAGTGGGTAGATGGGCAGTATGAGGATAAAGTGTTTGCAGGTGAAAATCGAATTGAATCAACCGTAATTCCAACGTTTGAGCTAACAGCAGAACGGATTTTCGCATTTGCTCAAACCTAAGTTGGGGCAAAATAGCGACTTTGAGATTGTAAGACGTAAACTTACAGCAGGTTTCGCCTGTGCAGACAATGTATTAAATTAAAAATGCTCCGTTAGTATAGGCTGAGTAATCGGTATTGAATTTTTCAATCCCTACTCCCGTACGGGCGGGTTCACCAAAAAACTCTTTTCTCAACTAATATTCTGAGTGAACCCGCCCCTACGACTCCCGCTCACTGTGACTCGCCAACGCTTATTTCTATTTGTTATTGCACTACTCCTCATCGTGCTTTCTTGGTGGCAGATCGCCGCTGCAAGAACTGGATTAGTCGTACAATCTCTTTCTAGAGATGGTATCCCAATGCTGTATGTCGCACCTAACGCGCGATCGCAGAAAATGCCAGGAGTGCTGATAGCTCACGGTTTTGCAGGCTCTAAGCAGTTGATGTTGGGTTATGCCTACACGCTGGCTCATGCTGGCTATGCGGTGATGTTGTGGGACTTTAGCGGGCATGGAGCTAATAACAAGCCTTTGACACGATCGCTCCAAGCCGATCTCGATACTGCATACAAAGCCTTACTCACCCAACGTGGAGTCGAGCCGCAACGAGTAGCTGTTTTGGGACATTCTATGGGTAGCGGTGCGGCGATGACAGCAGCAATTCAACAGAGCGATCGCTTTACTGCGACTGTGGCTATCTCTCCTACTAAAGCCGCAGTCACACCCCAGGTTCCGACTAACTTGCAAATACAAGCAGGAAGTTGGGAGCCGCGTTTTGTTGTCAATGCCCAACAGTTATTACAGCGAGCAGGGGGAGAAGGTCAAGGGCGATCGCTCATTATCATCCCCAATGCCGAACATATTACCATTCTCTTTCGCCATGTTAGCCACCAAGCTGCTAAAACCTGGCTCGATCGCAGTTTTGGCATTCAGACTTTCAGTAGT
This sequence comes from Chroococcidiopsis sp. SAG 2025, assembly GCF_032860985.1. Taxonomy (GTDB): domain Bacteria; phylum Cyanobacteriota; class Cyanobacteriia; order Cyanobacteriales; family Chroococcidiopsidaceae; genus Chroococcidiopsis. Next base: position 896,226 of record NZ_JAOCNC010000001.1, on the reverse strand, counting down.
TATATAGACAATCGAATGACTTGGTATGGCGTGCATCTATTTGCATGGCTCTTGGTATTGGGTGCTGTTGCTCCAGTTATTGCAAATGGGATATTACGTCAGCCACCGAGAATTTGGCAGCGCTTTCCAGCTGGAGGAGTATCAGATCTGCTGTTTCAAGCAGCAATTCAAGCTCGCAATTCTGACATAATTAGTAAAAGCGATCGCCTCAAAAGTTGGATCGGTTTAATCCTGAGTCCTTTAGGGGCAATTGGCATACTCGCATTACTAAACCGCAACACGGACATTGCCAGCTTAGGTGGCGTGTTGGTAGGTGGTGCGTTGGGAATTTGGTTTTATGCGGCTGGTATCGTCTGGCTATTGGCTAACTTGCGTTTACCGCGTTTGACTCTAGCAGGATTGGGATTGGGTTTGGGGCTGTTTCTCCTGCTTTGGGTTGCTTTTGGGGCGATGGCGCAGGTAGCCTGGTTGCAGTGGTGGTTAGTTCCCGTTCGCTTACAACTGTGGTTGTGGTTATCGCTGTTGTGTTTTCCCTGGTTGCTTGCTTCTGGGATCGCTCAACAACAAAGTCGTATCAAAACTCGATTTATTTGGTGGTTGGGACAAAGTTTAGTCTTAGTCATAGGACTGTTGGCAACAATCCAAATTCTGCCCCAAATTGGTTTTATCTTCCTCTTGTTGCCTATCTTCCCCTTATTTTTGGCAATGTTCGCGATCGCCTCGGCTGCTGTTAAAGATATTTGGGCTTTTGCAATTGGGTGTTCTCTATTTTTCAGTTGGGCGATCGCGGCTGCTTTTCCCCTGGTAGGATAACCTAAGCTTAAATTCAGTTGCCAATAATATCAGTGTTAGCAATCGAGAATGGCTTATGAAATCGTTGCATCGCCCAGATATGTACGCATGGTCGATTTTCGACCGCAATCGAAACATGGATTTCAATAGCTTTGTTTGGATTCGCCCCAAAGGTAACATCCTCATCGATCCTTTGGCATTATCAAACTACGATTTCGATCGCCTCAATTCTTTTGGTGGTGCAGCTTGGATTATTATCACGAATTCAGACCATATCAGAGCAGCTAAAGGTATCGCCCATGTCACCGGAGCGAAAATTGCTGCCCCATTAGGTGAAAAAGAAACCTTCCCTATTGCGTGCGACTGCTGGCTGATGGATGGGGATGAGTTAGTCCCAGGGTTACAAGTTTTTGCTTTATCTGGTTCCAAAACTCTTGGGGAATTGGCACTTTTAATTGAAGGTAAGACTTTAATTACAGGTGACTTAATTCGCGCCCCTAAAGCTGGTAGCCTGACAATTTTGCCCGATAATAAGCTCAGTCACAAAGCGGATGCCATAGCCTCAGTTCGTCGCATTGCCGCGATCGATAGTATTGAAACCGTACTCGTAGGTGATGGTTGGTCTATCTTCCGTAATGGTAGCGATCGCCTCAAGGAACTAGCAGCAACGCTATGAGAGGGTGTGGGGTGTGGGACGTAGGATACTACACCCTAATGCAGTTGGTTAGGATCTTCTAGAGTTATTGGGAGTTCGGTATTTTCGACTCGGTTAGGATCTTCCAAACTAGGGGGAAGTTCTGTATTTTCCGTTCTGTCGAGATCGTTTGCTCTTTCGGAAGTGCCTGCATCTCCAAATTCCTCTTCTACCACACAACCAGCTACAGAAACCGAATATTTATGACCTGTAGTGCTGATATCTCCAACTCTCACATTGACCTGATAGGGTTGATTGTCACGACGGGGAATAGCTGCAATTTTTAGCGGTTGACCTTCTAGCAGCCTCACCGAAGAATTGCGATAGAACTGATCCTTCGTACCATCGCTATATTTCAGGTAAACCGATATGTTGTACTTAGCAGTCTGTTCTGGCATCAGATCGACGACAAAGCGATCGAACATAGCACCGCCTGGTACGCCAAAATCGGTATTGTAGTTATTCCGAGAGATCAACATTCCTGGTGCGGAAACAATTTTCCTCACCTGCGTCCCATCACCCCCGATCGCATTTAATGACTGACAGCTTTGACCGTAAGCGGTTACACCACTAGCCAATAACCCTAAAATTCCCAACACAGCACAACGATAAAACACGCCCCAACCTCCTTCTGAGCTTTTTCGCCAAAAGTCTACTAGAGATAACCATATTTTTTCGGAAATGTCAAGAAAGTTTATTTGATAAGGAGCGAGGAGCGAGGAGCGAGGGGAAGAAGAGAGCTGAGGAAGCTGAGGGAGCTGAGGGAGCAATTCTAGCCACTAGCCACTAACCACTTTCTTTCCGACTCCCGACTCCCGCCTCCTTTACGGCACAGACTTAGACTCAAATGCAGCATAATTCCCTTCCAACCCCTCGACAATTGTGCGGGTATTGGCAACTAGCATTTTTGGGTAAGTATCGCCGTCTGTTCCTGGTTCTCCTAAACTATCAGCGTAGAGTTTTCGCTCTGCAACTTTGACGTTTGCTTCCCTTGCTACAGCCTCAATCAGTTGCGGGTTGACTGTCTTTTCGGCAAATATTGTCGGAACGCCAGATTTTCTGATATCTTTGACGAGTTCTGCTACCCTGGCGGCTGTAGGTCTTTCTTCCGTGCTAATCCCTTGTAAAGCTCCTTCAATTGGAATTCCATAGGCATTTGCATAGTAACCCATTGCATCGTGGGTGGTGACTAATTTACGCTGTCCGGGTGGAATTGTCTGAATCTGAGATTTAATCCAAGTATGGATCTGTTTGAGTTCGCCCGTCAGTTGTTTGGTATTGCTGGTATATTTTGCGGCGTTATTCGGAAATGCTTTTGACAAGGAGTCAGCGATTGCATTAGCGATACGAACACCGTTTTGGGCATTATGCCATACGTGCGGATCGGTAACGGTTTGTCCGTCTTCCTCAAGTTGTTGGGGTTTGGGAACGCCAATCTCATGCACTGCTACTTTAGGTGCGGGGTTAGAGGTGGCTTCGATCAGTTTGATTAGACCAGACTCAAAGTTGTAACCACCATACAAAATTAATTGCGCTTGCTCGATCGCTTTGCTATCTTCTGGTTTCGGTTGATATAAGTGAGGGTCGGCACCAGGCTCGATTAAACATTTTAAGTCTATGGTGTTTGCCGCGATTTCTTGAGTTAATCCGCAGGTAACGCTGTTAGTTACAACTACAAGTGGTAAGTTATTTTTCTGCGCGATCGCCTCATCCCCTTTGAGATTCAATCCAGCTAGACCAAGTGCCATCGCAAAGGTAGCTATGGATTTGACAGACAACTTTAACATCTTCTTTTCGAGCTTGGATGATAATGATTATCATTGTGCTATAAGAAGGCGTATGTTAGAAGTCCAACATTTAACCGTCAGCTATCGAGGTGTATCTGCTGTTGAAGATGTTAGTTTTCGCCTGCAACCAGGACAACTCGTTGGCGCGATCGGTCCTAATGGTGCGGGTAAAAGCACGATGGTCAAGGCAATGTTGGGTTTAGTACCAACTGCAAGTGGAGTGGTAAAGTATCGCGATCGCGCTTTGAAACGGCAATTAGATGCAGTGGCATATGTTCCCCAACGCACGCAAATTGACTGGGATTATCCCGTGACCGTGTGGAACGTTGTCATGATGGCGCGGACGAGACAGACGGGATGGTGGCGCGAACCCAATCGTCAATCTAAGCAAATTGTCGCTACCGCTATAGATCGAGTGGGGATGTGGGAACTGCGTCACAGACAAATTGGGGAGTTGTCCGGCGGACAACAGCAGCGAGTATTCTTAGCGCGATCGCTAGCACAGGAAGCAGAATTATTCTTTTTTGACGAGCCATTTGTTGGTATCGACAAGAAAACCGAAACAATTATGTTTGATGTATTTTCCGAATTAAAATTGCAAGGTAAAACTCTATTAGTTATTACCCACGATCTCGCCACAACATTAATCAAATGCGATCGGCTCTTATTATTAAATCGTCAGTTAATCGCCAACGGTTCGCTCAAAGAAGTCGCGACAACAGCCAACATTCAACGCGCCTACGGTGACAGCATTTTGTTAATTCGGAATTCGGAATTCGGAATTAGTAGCCATAACTAACAAATCATAAATGACAAATGACTAACTTATTACTCGAACCGCTAAGCTTTGAATTTATGCGTTTAGCGCTAATAACAGCAATTTTACTAGGCATACTTTGCTCGGTTATCGGCACTTATTTAATTGTGCAACGGATGGGTTTATTAGGAGATGTTATCGCTCATGCAGTGTTACCAGGGCTAGCGATCGCATTTTTTCTAGGAATTGATATATTTGTCGGTGCGTTTATTTCCGGTACGCTCAGCACGTTTGTCATCTCTTGGATTCAGTCTCAGTCTCGAATTAAAGTTGATGTAGCAATGGCGTTAGTTTTTTCGGGCTTTTTAGCATTAGGAATTACCCTAATTACCGTACTCAAAAGTAAACTAGACTTACATCAGTTTCTCTTTGGTGATATTCTAGGAGTCACGACGATTGATGTATGGAAAACTTTAGCGATCGCCATCATCATATTGCTGCTAGTTAAGCTATTTTACAAAGAACTATTATTTTATACTTTCGATCCCTGTGGCGCTCAAGCTGTCGGTCTACCAGTCACTTTAATTCACTTAGGCTTAACGGCTGCTATTACCTTGACAATTATTGTAAGTATGCAAGCGGTGGGTATAGTGTTAGTTGTTTCGCTTTTAATTGGACCTGGAGCTACAGCTTACTTACTCGTGAAAGAATTACATCAAATGATGATTTTTGGATCGATTATTGGGATTTTTAGTAGTATCACTGGGATGTATTTTAGCTACTATTTCAATGTTCCTTCTGGCGCGGCGATTGTCTTAGTCGTTTCAGGATTATTTGTATTAGCGCTATTATTCAGCCCATCCCAAGGTATTTTAACCCAGCCAGTAGTAGCAAATCGTTCTCTTTCAATCTTACGTCAATTCAAACAATCGAAAAAACGAATTTAAAAATTGTAGAGACATTACATGTAACGTCTCTACACTGTCAAAGCGGTAGCTTACTTTGTAATTGCTGAACTGCAACGATACAACTAGAACAGTCACAACCATATCTTTGAATTGCAGCCTGCGACTCTTCATCAGTGAAATCTAAAGTAGGAACTTCATCTTTTGACGGATTTTCTGTAACATTGGTAGAAGGTTTAGGAGTCGGGCGATCGAATACTATGTCAACTAAGGGAGGAGATACCGATTTTGAGGTATTGTTAGGTTGAGTAACAATTTCTCTAGCCTGAGCTGGATCGGGAGCTATAAGTATCAATGCCATGAGCGTAGGACAGGCAAATAAGGCTAATTTAGATAACTTCATAAGTCACGCCATAAAGAATTATCTGGTTGGCGCAGATTTTAACTGATTTGAGCTATTTTGTAAACAATTTTTTGTAATTATCTAAAATTTATTCATCACAGAAAAGATAGAGATCGCCATACTTATTGTCTAGATTTACAGACGCGATCGTCGAGCGCTCTTTTTAGTATTAAATTTTACTTTTTTTGGTGTGGCATATTTTACTGAATTTAGCGTTCATTATTTAACATTATTTTAGATAGGCTCCTAATTAAATTACTAGATGACTGCAACTTCTAGCGGCAAACATTAAAAGCAAGTGAAAATTTCTCACTTATATAGCCAAATAGGTTTATGAATAAGGCTTTATATATATCGCTCGTTAGCCTTGATTTATTTATTTTTGTAGAAAAACTGTTTCCTGTCAATAGAAAATTTTTCTATTTTTCCATCTGACAAAATTGCAGATTATGCAGAATCCTGTTGTCCCCAATTCTAAAAAACTACCACTACGCCTGATTCTAGTCGTGCCGTTTGTGCTACAAATCTTTGCCGCTGTGGGACTAGTAGGGTATCTCTCCTTCCGAAATAGTCAACAGGCGATTAATGACCTAGCTTACCAGTTAATAACCAAAGCGAGTCATTTAGTCGATCGGCACCTCGATACTTATCTAGCTACTCCACATCAAATTAATCAAATTAATGCCGATGCGGTGGAACTAGGACATTTGAACTTGCAAAACTATCCCAGCCTAGAACATTATTTCTGGAAACAGTTGCAGGTATTTAATGTTGGCTATATTTCTTATGCAACAGTAAAAGGTGAATATGCCGCAGCTGGCTATTACAAAAATCCCAAGAAGGCTGTAATTGATGAAGTCTCTCCAGCTACCAAAGGAAAAGGTTACGTATATGCTACAGATAGTCGTGGCAATCGTACTAAGTTAATTGAGATTGTATCGGGTTACGATCCGCGAGCTGAGGCTATTTTTCAAGATACGGCGCGAGTAGGTAAACCGACTTGGAGTCAGGTTTACGCTTGGGATAGCGATCCAGATATTTTATCAGTTGCGGCTGGCTATCCAATTTACAACAAAAAAAAAGCATTGCTGGGAGTTATTAGCGCCGACCTGCGCCTCACACAGATTGGTGATTTCTTGCGCCGCATACATGTGAGCCAGTCGGGAAAAATTTTCATTGTCGAACGGAATGGATTAGTCGTAGGAAGTTCGAGTTCTGAACCGTCATATACTATTGTTAGTGGCAAAGCACAGCGTCTTAATTTTCTCAACAGTCGCGATCGCTTAATTCAATCTACAGCACGATATTTACAAACTCAGTTTGACAGCCTAAAACAGATTCGACATAGCCAACAGCTAGAGTATACGCTAGGAGGAAATCGCCAGTTTGTCCAAGTGACACCGTGGCAAGATAAATACGGTTTGGACTGGTTGGTGGTTGTCGTTGTGCCTGAATCTAATTTCATGGCGCAAATTAACGCCAACACCCGTACTACAATATTGCTCTGTTTCGGAGCATTGGCGATCGCTACAGCAATTGGTGTTTATACTTCTCGTTGGATTACTCAACCAATTTTAAAGTTGAGTCGAGCCAGTCAGGAAATTGCTGCTGGAAATTTAGAGCAAACTGTCACAGTTAAAGGTATTCAAGAACTCGATATTTTAACTAAGTCCTTCCACCAAATGGCAGGACAATTGCGAGAGTCTTTTGCAGCTTTAGAAAAGACAAATCAAGCATTAGAACAGCGCGTGAGCGAACGGACTCTCCAACTGCAATTAGCAAAAGAGGCTGCTGATGCTGCGAATCAAGCCAAAAGCGAATTTCTGGCTAATATGAGTCATGAATTAAGAACTCCGTTAAATGGGATTTTAGGTTACGCTCAAATTCTCCAACGCTCTTCAAGAATTACAGAGCAAGAACATAAAGGAATTAGCACTATTTCGCAGTGTGGCAATCATCTCCTCACGCTAATTGATGATATTCTCGATCTTTCAAAAATTGAAGCGCGGAAAATGGAACTTTATCCCACAGAATTTCATTTTCCTGCTTTTCTGCAAGGGGTAGTAGAAATTTGTAGCGTTCGTGCCGAGCAAAAGAAAATTGCTTTCGTTTATAGTGCGGAAAGCGAAATACCTTCTGGAATTTGTGCTGATGAGAAGCGTTTGCGACAGGTGTTAATTAACTTACTCGGTAATGCAATTAAATTTACAGAGCGCGGGGAGGTTAAATTTATAGTTAAAAGCCGAAAACTCGAAAATTTAAATTATCAGGTAAGGTTTCAAATTGAGGATACTGGTGTAGGCATGACAACCGAACAATTAACAAAGATTTTTTTACCCTTCGAGCAAGTGGGAGATAATAAATACCAAGCACAAGGAAGTGGTTTAGGACTGGCGATTACCCAGAAAATTGTTTCTTTGATGAAGAGTACCATTCAGGTATCTAGTCAAATAGGAAAAGGCAGTATTTTTTGGTTCGATCTAGAATTGACTGAAACTACAAGATGGTTGGACATAGCTAGGCTAAGGTCTCAAGGTAAGATTGTTGGTTTTCATGGCAATAAGCAGAAAATTTTGGTAATTGACGATCGCTGGGAGAATCGCTCTATTTTAGTCAGTCTTTTAGAGCCAATTGGATTTGAAATAGCAGAAGCTGAGAACGGTCGAGAAGGATTAGAAAAAGCGTATAAATTTCATCCAGATCTCATTATTACTGACTTAATAATGCCATTGATGGATGGGTTTGAAATATTACAGAGAATTCGCGCCTCAGAGCAACTTTCTGGAATTGTCGCGATCGCCTCTTCTGCTAGTGTATTTGAAACTAATCAATATCGTAGTTTAACTGCTGGAGCTGACGAATTTTTACCCAAACCAGTACAAGCAGAAATTTTATTAGAAATGTTACGCTCGCATTTAAAATTGACTTGGATTTACGAACAACAAGACACTCAAAAATTCTCGTCAATTCAAGACTATGCTAGCCAGCCTCATCAAACCGAGCTACCTCCCGTCGAAATCTTGACTCAACTACACGAACTCGTCAAAAAAGGCGATCTTGATAAAATTTTAACCGTAGCCTATCAATTAGAAAAGGTAAATGATAAATATTTATATTTTGCTCAAGAAATTATTCAGTTAACCGAAAGCTTTCAGGTTAAACAACTACGAGAAACATTGCAAAAATACATAAAAAATTGAAGCAATGATAAGATATAGCTGTTTTTATTATAGCATTATTATTTGATTTGAGATCGTATAACAGGCTTCTATTTTAGAATATGAATAATTGATGCGAACAATAGAAAAGTATCTACTGTTCGCAAAGTATCTACGACTGCTATATTAAATATTAATAAGCTCGCTTAACGAAGTAAACCACAATAATCAACGTTCATTCGCATCACCCCGGCTTAAATCTGCGTTTAAGTTTATTTTTTTCAATAGCAGATCTATTTTTCAAATTAATCTTATAGTACTTTGATGAAAGCTCTAAATTCTGGACTGATATTAATTGTAGATGACAATCCTACAAACTTGTCAGTCCTATCGCATACGCTAAAAAGCGCGGGATTTAATATTAGAGTTGCGATAGATGGCGAAAGCGCGATTGAGCTGGTAAAGTGCGAGCCACCAGATCTCATATTGTTAGATGTCCAGATGGAAACATTGGATGGATTTGAAACCTGTAGCATACTCAAAGCAGATGCAGCCACACAAAAAATCCCAATTATTTTTATCACTGCCTTAGCCGATCTGCAAGCTAAAGTCAAAGGTTTTGCTGTCGGAGCAGTAGACTATATTACAAAACCATTTTACAAAGCAGAAGTTATTGCTAGAGTGACAGTCCATTTACAATTGAGCTTGTTGACACGCAAGGTAATGGAACAAGCGATCGCGCTGCAAAAAGCAAATCAGGAATTACAAAATCTCATCTATATAGATAGCTTGACCCAAATTGCTAATCGTCGCCAATTTGATTCTTGTTTCGAGCGAGAGTGGCGGCGACTAGCACGGGAGCAAGCACCGTTAGCTTTAATTTTGTGTGATGTTGATTACTTTAAAAAGTACAACGATTGCTACGGTCATATCGCTGGAGATATTTGTTTACAGAACATTGCCAAGGCGTTGATGCGCGCTGTGACACGTCCGGCAGATTTAGTTGCAAGATATGGTGGTGAAGAATTCGGAATTATTTTGCCAAATACTAGTACTGAAGGTGCAATTCGAGTCGCCGATCGCATTCAAGCAGAGATCGAACAGCTTCAGATTCTTCATTCTCAGTCTGAGGTGAGTGCATACGTCACTGTGTCTTTAGGAATTAGCAGTCAAATTCCAAATCAGGAAATATCAACTGAAACATCGATCGCTGCTGCCGATCGCGCTCTCTATTGTGCCAAACAGCAAGGACGTAATACTTATTGTATTTGCGATCGCCTCTAGAAGACTGGCAAGCTAGATAAGAGATCCAAAGAATTTGGTATACCGATACAATGCAACCAAACCAAGCAGAGATTGAGGCAATTCGCGCTCAAATTGCGGCTCTACAGCAAGAATGCGCCTCCCTCAGCGCTGAGTCACCAGAAAGTACTCCCCAGGCGCAAACAACAAATGATGACTTAGCACAGCTACTAGAAAGCTTAGCGGCTTTGACAGCGCAACTGCGGCAAAAACGCGCCGAATTCACCGCCTTGCAGGTGCGATCGCAATATCAATCGATCGAGCAACACGTAGAGGAAGGGAGAACGCAAGCTAAAGTCCACGCCGATCGAATCAACGAACTTGCAGGAGAATTAGCCGAAGAAATCCGCGCGCTTAAAGCGATCGCAGATCGAATCAGTCCGAGTTATTGGCAAGTCTACTACAAACCCTTCATCACTGGCTTTCAAACGATTTCAGTCCCTCACGTCCGTTCTGATGGAGACGTGTGGACGATTGTGAATCGCGTGGTTTAGATACAGGTGGTTTAGATATAGATTGTAGGGGTGTATCGTAATGCATCTCTACAACTACAGGCAAAGGCTTCTGATAAAAATTAAATACATGGCGATCGCCACTCTCGGCGACGAGATACTGGCTGGTAGCGAGGGGACTGAAAACAACAGGTTCAAACTGTCGCAAGTTTTGACATTCTTCAATGACAGGGAAAGGTTTGTGTCTGGTGACATCATTCCAGCCAAACACTAACATTCCACCTGGACGCAAGCATTGAAAACATTGCTGAAATGATATCTCAGTTGCTTCTCTACTATCAATGCCATGTCCAAAGACACCGTTATAAACTATCAGATCGAAGTACCCAGGGGCAAAATACTGGCTTAAGTTTAATAGCGAGTCAACAACGTGTCGTTTAGAACCGAATTTTTTTCTGTTCGGATTAATTTCAATCGTCCAGTACTCTTTGTTTTTGAAATAGCGATTGTACGGTTTAGTGTACCAGTCGCTACCAACAAATAGGATTTTGTGGAATTCATTACACTTGACGATATAAGGAATAATTGTATCTTCTAATACGAGGCGATCGGGGGAATTTAAATAAAAGCTGAATCCCTTCCTCCTCGTGACCGATATTAAAGCTAACCAGCTTTGAATTTGATTCACTAACGGTTTGGGAAAAGCTAACTTAACAAGTTCCTTAGCCTGCTTGAGGATACTCATAGATACAATAACCTTAGTTAAAATAAATTTTTTCAGAAAATTTTGTAGCCTACCTGACCATCTCATCTATGTCAGAAGTAGCAAATGTGCGATCGAGTTTAGCTGAGATATGCCTTCATGACTCAACCAAGCCATCCAATTTTGTCTGAGTTAAAGAGTAGTATAAAAAGTTTTTAGAAAAAGAGGAAGACTCTAAATTTGACAAGTAGAAACAAGTGATTTCTTACGCTAAATAAAATCGCTTTGTTCGATCAAATTGATGACTTATTTCTCGGTAAATAAACTGTGTTTAAAGTTACTTCAAATATTGTGCGTGGCTGACTGAAAATTTCATTTTTCAATAAAAAAAAAAGTATAAAAAATATCATTTTATTTCTGTTGAATAGCTTATTTATAGCTATTTATATGTGGTTCATACTTAAGATTACTCAGTGTAAATGTAGCGATGAGTATCATGGTGATTTTTCTTTGCCGCTTTTTCTAGCGTGCGAGTTACTCTGTCACAGGATTATCAGTATCAATACATACTTTAAGTGTTTTTTATACTTGAAGTTGCCATAAGTATTTTTACTGTGCAAGTTAAAGATTTCAGTAAAGTGGGTGAAAATTACTTTGCAAATCTTTACTTAACTTAATAAAATAGAAGTCATAGATATTAAGTATTTGTTCTCAGTCATGTTTCCCGAACAAGTTCCTTGGCTAAGCATCATCACCCTACTACCGTTAGTAGCTAGCCTAGCCATTCCGTTGATTCCAGACTCTAAAGGCATTGTTCGCTGGTACGCTCTCGGAGTCGGAATCATAGATTTCTGTATCATGCTCTATGCCTTTTGGCAAAATTTTAATTTACAAAACTCAACATATCAGCTCGTCGAAAGCTACGCTTGGATTCCCCAAATTGGTTTAAACTGGTCGGTTGCCGTTGACGGGTTATCCATGCCTCTAGTGTTGTTAGCAGGTTTCATCACCACGATGGCAACATTGGCAGCGTGGAACGTGACAAACAAGCCACGCTTGTTCTACTTCCTAATCTTGGTCATGTACAGCGCCCAAATTGGCGTGTTCGTTGCCCAAGATATATTAATGTTCTTCTTAATGTGGGAAATCGAGCTAGTCCCTGTATACTTGCTGATCTCCATTTGGGGAGGACAAAAGCGGCGCTACGCTGCCACTAAGTTTATTCTTTATACTGCTGCTGCTTCTATATTTATTTTGATATCTGGTTTAGCAATGGCTTTCTACGGGGATACAGTCACATTCGATTTGACTGCCCTGGGGCTGAAACACTATCCTAAAGTCCTAGCGATGCTAGCCTATGCTGGATTCTTTATCGCCTTCGCTGTGAAATTGCCAGTATTCCCCCTGCACACTTGGCTACCAGATGCTCACAGTGAAGCCTCTGCCCCAATTTCAATGATCTTGGCTGGGGTATTGCTAAAGATGGGCGGTTATGCCCTCATCCGCTTTAATATTGAACTGCTACCCGATGCCCACGTTTACTTTGCTCCAGTCTTGGCAATATTGGGGGTAGTTAACATTATTTACGGTGCTTTTGCTGCCTTCGGTCAAGGTAATCTCAAGCGGCGACTCGCTTATTCCTCCATCGCCCACATGGGTTTTGTCCTGATTGGGATTGCTTCCTACACCGATTTAGGCATTGGCGGCGCGGTATTGCAAATGGTTTCCCACGGTGCGATCGCCGCTTGCTTATTCTTCCTATCAGGAGTAACTTACGATCGCACCCATACTTTAATGATGGAAAAGATGGGCGGGATGGCGAAAGCGATGCCCAAAGTCTTTGCTTTATTCACTGCCGCTTCAATGGCTTCTTTAGCTTTACCCGGAATGAGCGGATTTGTGGGTGAGTTGACGATATTCCTCGGCATCACCACCAGTGACGCTTACAGTTCTGCGTTCAAAACTGTCGTCGTGTTCCTCGCGGCTGTTGGTTTAATTCTGACTCCAATTTACTTGCTGTCCATGTTGCGGCAAGTCTTCTATGGGAAAGAAAATCACGAACTGGCATTCGAGTCATATTTAGGCGATGCTAGACCGAGAGAAGTTGCGATCGCAATGTGTCTGCTAGTTCCTATCGTTGGCATTGGCTTGTATCCCAAAATTGCTACGCAAACCTTTGATGTAAAGACGGTAGCAGTCGCAAGCCAAGTACGTACCGCACTGTCTACCGTGGTAGCGCAGCAGCCCAAGACCCCTCTCTATTCTCGCCTGCTGGCTGCACCTCAGTTAGCCGTGACTCAGACATCAAATTTGGCTGAATAGTCATTGGTCATTTGTCATTGGTCATTTGTTTGTACGGGCGGGTTTACCCAGATTTTCAGTCACCAGTCGAAATGTTTGGTAAACCCGCCCGTACATTAGCAAGAGCATATAAAGCATATTTCGTGTAGGGGCGCACAGCCGTGCGCCCTTACGTTTATGCATTCTTACCTACATGAAACCCGACAAAAAAAGTCGGGTTTGTTTGACTCGCTATATACACCGTGTTAGTATCAACCGAAGTTGACGGACAATCGAGGGAATGACTAATGACTCAGGCGATCGCAAACCAAACCAAGACAAACGCCACATTTAGAGCCTTGAAATGTAAAGAATGTGGTGCTGAGTACGAACTACAAGCAATGCACGTTTGCGAATATTGCTTTGGTCCATTGGAAGTTGCTTACGATTACAGCGCTCTGCGCGATACCGTCACTCGCGAAAGCATTCAAAAAGGACCCCATTCAATTTGGCGCTATCGTCCTTTTTTACCTGTTGCTACTGATAATCCAATTGATGTCGGGACTGGATTGACACCCCTAGTTCGTGCCAATCGCCTAGCGCGTCGTCTCGGACTGAAAAAGCTCTACATTAAAAACGATGCCGTCAACATGCCTACCCTCAGCTTTAAGGATCGGGTGGTATCAGTTGCCCTGACTCGCGCACGGGAATTAGGTTTTACGACAGTCTCTTGTGCGAGTACGGGAAATTTAGCTAATTCTACCGCGGCGATCGCCGCTCATGCAGGTTTAGATTGCTGCGTTTTCATTCCTGCCGATTTAGAAGCAGGTAAGGTTTTAGGAACTTTGATTTACAGCCCTACTGTCATGGCAGTACAAGGTAACTACGACCAAGTCAACCGTCTCTGTTCTGAAGTAGCTAACACATACGGTTGGGGTTTTGTCAATATCAATTTGCGCCCCTATTACTCCGAAGGTTCCAAGACTTTAGGTTATGAAGTTGCAGAACAACTGGGTTGGGAATTACCAGACCACGTAGTTGCGCCTCTAGCTTCTGGTTCCCTGTTCACCAAAATCTACAAAGGCTTCCAAGAATTTACCGAAGTTGGCTTAGTAGAAGGCAAGCACGTCAGATTCAGCGGCGCGCAAGCCGATGGGTGTTCGCCGATTGCTCAAGCTTATCGGGAAAACAGAGACTTTATCAAACCAGTAAAACCGAGTACGATCGCTAAATCAATTGCGATCGGTAATCCAGCGGATGGTGTCTATGCCTTAGATATTGCGCGGAAAACAAACGGTAATATTGAATCAGTTAGCGATCCCGAAATCATCGAAGGAATCAAACTACTAGCAGAAACTGAAGGTATCTTTACCGAAACCGCAGGTGGAACCACGATCGCCGTGTTGAAAAAACTAGTAGAAGCAGGTAAAATCGACCCCGAAGAAACTACCGTTGCTTACATCACTGGAAATGGCTTAAAGACACAAGAAGCCGTTCAAGGATATGCAGGCGAACCCCTCACAATTGAGCCAAAACTCGATAGCTTTGAAAGAGCGTTAGAGCGTTCTCGCACCCTCGAACGCCTAGATTGGCAACAAGTTTTGGTCTAATTTGAGATTTTAAATTGGTAATAGGTAATGGGTAATGGGTAATTGGTTGTTGATGACTGATATGCGCCCATTATTCACTCCCTACTCCCTACTCCTTACTCCCTACTCCCTAGTTTATGGCTGTTAAAGTACTAATTCCGACTGCACTGCAAAAATTCACCAATAATCAAGCTACTTATGAGGGTAGCGGTCATAGTGTAGCTGAGCTGATTGAATCCCTCGAACAGGGTTTTCCTGGGATTAAGTCCCGTTTGTGTGACGAACAGGGACAACCGCGTCGTTTCTTGAATCTATACGTTAATAGCGAAGATATCCGCTTTTTGGATGGTATAGATACACCTTTGAAAGAAGGCGATGAAGTGAGTATCGTCCCAGCGGTAGCTGGCGGTTAATTCAGTTATCAATTGATAGCGATCGGCTATCAGTGTAGAGACGTTACATGTAACGTCTCTACTATCATGTCACAATGTTCTTAAGGAAAAACTTATAAAGCGATCGCTCTTATACCTATAGATCGAGGAATGAGTTGAGCAATGGCAGAAGAAAATCAGAATCCAGCACAGGCTCCAGCAGGAGAAACGGCAGGCGAAAACGCGCCACCCAGCACTGTAGACAAACAAGCTCCTGATGTCGTTGCAGAAAATCTTAAAACGACTTCTGACCCAGAAGCTTCAGAGATTCCTACTGCCAACGCACCAGTTCCAGAAGAGAATCTAGTGGCGAATACGGACGAGGCAAAGGAAAAAGGTACGGCGACAGCAGAAGCTCCAAATGAAACTGACCAGCAAGCAAAAGCAGCTGACAAGCCAGGTTCCAAAAAACCCGACGCATCACCCAAAGCCGATAAGCCAGCCGCAGCTAAAGCAGCAGGTGATAAACCCGCCGCCAAAGCTAAGAAAGAAAAGGGTCCGACAGTCGAAGATAAACCATTTACTGAATTCATTCAACAAGACTACATCCCAGCTATCGAGAAGGCTTTAAAGGCTCAAGGAGTAGTGGATGTGGACTTAACTTTCGGCAAGCAAAAAATT
Organism: Chroococcidiopsis sp. SAG 2025; assembly: GCF_032860985.1. Classification (GTDB taxonomy): domain Bacteria; phylum Cyanobacteriota; class Cyanobacteriia; order Cyanobacteriales; family Chroococcidiopsidaceae; genus Chroococcidiopsis. The sequence goes on along the minus strand of NZ_JAOCNC010000001.1, from coordinate 880,352 downwards.
CCTGTTGTGAGCTACGAACAACAAGAGTGCTGGCAAATCGTTGGTAAGTGGCAAAATGTCTCGCGACAATTCAACCTTTATTTCCCTGACGAAGATATTCAAGGCAAGAAATATTTCTCTTGCAATGAAGGCTCTCGACCCAGTACAATCGAGCATTTTCTGGGTGACGAACGCAAAATGACACTCGACCTATTAATGTGGGGAATCATCCAACGGTTGAACGGTCAAAAGTGGCTGTCACTGAATTAAGTTCAACTATATTCTCATTCTAGATATGACATTTGTAGGGGCGTACATCTGTGCGTCCTTACTATCTTTGTATTTCATTCAATTGCAAATCGCTACGATGGCAATTCCATAAATTTATAAACAACCACTCCAGTTGTAGGATGGTTGTCAACTGCTACATAACCAGATTTGACCATTTCTTTTAAAGTTGCTTCTACCTGAGCAAAACTAGCACCAGTATCCATCACGCCTTGCGTGACGGAAAGCTTACCCCCATGCGCCGCCGCAGCTTTGAGCAATTTAACCATTAATTGCTCTTTAGGATTTACTTGGATTGTCTGCGTAGCAACTACCGGGTCTGATAGCGGTACGCCAGCAGTAGATAAGCCCATTTTGGCTCTTAGCTTAGCATTGTAATCATCTACCATATCGGGAATTAGAAATAAATCGATCAATTGCCCGACACCAAATAAGCCGAAGGTAAACAGCCACAGCAAACCCGTGGCTATTTTGCCGTTATAGAAGCGATGCAACCCGTAAACTTGAAGCAAACAACCCAACCACAGAATATAAGAACTACTAGTTTTATTCATAAGTTGTGTGGATAACCAGGGAGCGTATTTTCTATGTTAGAGATTGGTATTGGATTTGACAGGTACGGTTATTAGTCATTGGTCATTTGTATTTCCACTCCCGACTCCCGTACGGGCGGGTTTTTTTGAAGATCCCTGTAAATAACAAATGGCTCTGCGGTTAAACCCGCCCGTACGACTCCCGATTTTCAATGCATAAATAAGTCTATTTTGCCCAAAGAATGACGGATTTGTAAAAAAAATTGATGGGGTGTAGTAACTCTTAATGTGGTAAAGCGGCGCGATCGCCCTGAACCCTTGGTAGACTGAATTTTAGATAATAAATTGCGCTCTATCTTTTGTTACAGAGATAAGAACCCCACAAGAGCAAAACGACATGGTAGATTCCCTAAAAAAACCGAGCTTTGAAGAAATACGTCCTGGGGTAAAAGCTCCAGCCAAGGAAACCATACTTACGCCTCGGTTTTATACAACAGACTTCGATGAAATGGCGCGGATGGATATTTCCGTCAACGAAGATGAGTTGAAAGCAATACTCGAAGAGTTTCGTACTGATTACAATCGCCATCACTTTGTCCGAGATGAAGAATTTGACCAGTCTTGGGATCGCATTGATGGGGAAACTCGCCAATTATTTGTTGAGTTTTTAGAGCGTTCTTGTACGGCAGAGTTTTCTGGTTTCTTGCTGTACAAAGAACTCAGCCGCCGCTTGAAGGGGAAAAACCCCGTATTGGCAGAGTGTTTCGCCCTCATGTCGCGGGATGAAGCCCGTCACGCAGGTTTTCTAAATAAGGCGATGTCCGATTTTGACTTGTCGCTCGATCTAGGATTCTTAACCAAGAACCACACATATACTTTCTTCAAACCGAAGTTTATCTTCTACGCCACTTATCTATCGGAAAAAATCGGTTACTGGCGCTACATCACGATTTACCGTCATCTCCAGGCGCATCCTGAAGATCGGATTTATCCAATTTTCCGCTTCTTTGAAAACTGGTGTCAGGACGAAAACCGTCACGGAGATTTCTTTGATGCCATTATGCGGGCGCAACCGCAAATGTTAAATGACTGGAAAGCGCGGTTATGGTGTCGCTTCTTCCTGCTGTCAGTGTTTGCCACTATGTATCTTAACGATATTCAGCGGTCTAAGTTTTATGCTTCTATCGGCTTGAATGCACGGGATTACGATGTCTACGTGATTGAGAAGACGAACGAAACCGCAGGACGGGTATTTCCGGTGATGCTGGATGTAGAAAATCCAGAGTTTTACCAACGCTTAGATGTTTGCGTGAAGAATAATGAAAAATTAACGGCGATCGCTAGCTCTAATACGCCGAAGTTTCTACAATTCTTTCAGAAATTACCGTTCTATGTTTCCAATGGTTGGCAATTATTGCGGTTGTACCTGATGAAGCCAATTGACGTTGCTCCGTCTCACGGAATGGTACGATAGCAACTTTAAGTTTTGCTCCGCTAAAGTGGTTCTGTACTATGCAGAACCACTTTTTTTGTGAAAGAATCGCCAAAATCTCAAAAGTTCGGCTGGAATCTCGGTTTGTTGAAATTACGTCACGGAAGATCCCCCCAACCCGCTTTCACAAGGAGGACAATCAGATCCCCCTTTTTAAGGGGAGCTAGGGGGGATCTCATTGTTCTGTTCCTTCTCATCGCTACACCTGCTTGGAGTCAACCACAGCCACACAAGACACCCAGTGCAGAGGATTTAGATTTAAAACCAGAAGTTATTGAAAGCAGCCCAGTTCTACAGCGCTGGATGCGTAAAGTACCGAACGTGTTAGAAGAAATCCATCGCGATCCGAGTTTTCGTACCCGTCTGCGGCTAGGATATTCTTTATTTCCTTCGACAAATAATGCTAGTGGCTGGAATTTTGGTGTAGAAGATTTATTTATTGGTGAAAGTGGTTTTACGATTAGTGGAGATTATCAAGCAGCTTTCGATCGCCAGCGCGAGACTTACGGTGTAGACTTACGTTATTACGTGCGTCCTTTGGGAAGTTACATCAATTTTGCGCCGATAATCGGCTATCGACACATAGAAACAGGCGATTATTCCACTGATGGCGTAAATTTAGGGGCAAGGCTGCTCTTCGTATTATCTCGCGGTGGTGCGGCGGATATTGCTCTATCTCAAAGTTGGGTGTCTCCTGGTACGGATGATGAAGTGGGATTGACAACACTCTCTTTTGGCTATGCTGTCACTCGCAATTTGCGGTTGTCTACAGATTTACAAAGGCAAAATTCGCGTCAAGAAAAAGATAGTCGGCTAGGAATTGTGTTGGAGTGGATGTTGTGAGATTTTGGTATGGTGCCGCAATCGCATTGCGTACCTGCTATAACCACTGGCTACAATAGCAAGCGATCGCACTTCGATGCTCTGCCGGACGGCTATCTTGTCTGTTGCCGAGCATAACATCTATCTAAAGATAGATAATTATAAATATTGGCTAGCTTAAGATATATCTAGCTATTCCGCTAGTTCATGTCTTAACAAGACTAAATCGTTCTAACAGCCCGCATTAAGCGGGTTTTTTCATGTTTATTTTGCGATCGCGCTGCTCCCAAATCCGTGCAGCAGGCAGATGAACTGTATGCTCTTGGAAAGAATGAGGCAATCACAAATCAGACTTGCACTAAAGTATTATACTTGCATTGATGGAGAGTATCTATGCGCTACAAACTATTAGGTGACAGTGGATTGCGCGTTTCCGAACTCTGCCTGGGGACGATGACTTTTGGCGAAGATTGGGGGTGGGGAGGTTCCTACGAGGAAAGCCGCAAAATGTTCGATGCCTTCGCTGCTGCGGGTGGTAACTTTCTCGATACGGCTAATCTTTATACCAACGGTACGAGTGAAAAGTATGTTGGTGAGTTTGTTGCAGGCGATCGCGATAAATGGGTGATTGCAACAAAATATAGTTTAAACACGGGTAATGGCGAGATTAATGCAGGTGGCAACCATCGCAAGAATATGGTGCAAGCAGTGGAAGCCAGTTTGCAGCGATTAAATGTGGAATATATCGATTTACTATGGTTGCACGCTTGGGACTTCACTACGCCTGTAGAAGAGGTGATGCGATCGTTTGACGATCTGGTACGCATGGGTAAGGTGCTGTATATCGGTGTTTCCGATACTCCAGCTTGGATTATCTCGCAAGCAAATACCCTAGCAAATCTGCGCGGCTGGACACCTTTTATTGGCTTGCAAATTGAATATTCTTTGAAAGAAAGGACACCCGAACGAGACTTATTACCAATGGCACGGGCGCTTGGGATTGGCGTGACAGCTTGGAGTCCCCTCGGTGCTGGTTTATTGACGGGTAAATACAATCGTCCAGCAGAGGAGACGGACGAACCAGGAAGACTAAGCAATCCAAATGCAGCCCAAATTAGCGATCGCGATCTAGAAATTGCAGCAGAGGTAACTAAAATAGCCGCAGAAATTGATAAAGCACCTTCACAAGTTGCACTCAACTGGATACGGCAGCAACCAGGCGGAATTATTCCCATTATTGGCTCTCGTAAACTGCAACAGCTTGAAGAAAATTTGGCTTGTTTGGAATTTGAATTAAATGCCGAACAAATGCAGCGCTTAAATGATGTGAGTGCAATTCAACTCGGTTTTCCTCACGATTTTCTCAAAAGTCCGATGGTTCAAGATTTTGCCTTTGGTGGAGCGTTGGCTAAGATCGATCGCGATCGCTGTTTCTAGTTTTTGGCTGACCGAGAAATTGAACTGCTAGCACAAATACTGAGTAGCTAAATATATGCGAAAAGTCCGTACATTACGGACTTTTTATGTGTAATTGTTACTAAAGATTGAGTTAAAAAATATAAACTATTTCCTGAAATACCCGATTGAAACTTGTATCAAAACATCGTTTAACTGCTGCAAACTCAACTGAGTTTCGCAACACAACTATTAATTATTAAGTTTTACGCATGAGGGAAATTTATGAGTTATGAGCTTTCCCGTCGTCAAGTTTTAAAACTAGCTGGATTCTTATCTGCTGGAACTGCTGCTGTCGGAAGCGTTCCCATCGTTAGTCGGTTTTTCGCCGATCGCGCTAACGCGCAGACTGGTACGATCTACATTCGCGAAAATATATATACATTTATCCAGTCGCCACAGAAAGTTGCGGCTCTCAGGAGAGGTATTCAGGTGATGAAATCTCGCCCTGATACTAACCCGACTAGTTGGATTTACCAAGCTAATATGCATGGCATTCCCAGCGGTGAGACACGCAGATTAACAGCATGGAGGACATGCCAGCATGGAACCTTCTATTTCTTTCCCTGGCATCGCATGTACTTATATTATTTCGAGCGTATTCTCAGGCAAGCATCCGGCGATCCTACATTGGCGCTCCCGTACTGGAACTATTCAGATTCCGTCGAACAGCGCGTTCTACCCGAACCGTTCCGCATCCCCGCCGATTCCACGAACCCCCTCTATAGCGATCGCGGCAGCAGCATTAATGTCAACCAGGGCGATCCATTACCAGAAGCCGATGTCAGATATGCGGATGCTTTTCAACGGACAAACTTTTTCCATACATCCGATGGCGGGCGCAGCTTTGGCGGACGCAGGGTAACTGAGGCAAATGCAAATACTCACCGTGCTAATGGTTATGGGGACTTAGAACGAAGACCGCATAACGGCATCCATTCACGTATAGGCGGCTTAATGGGCAGCGTACCTACTGCTGCCCGCGATCCGATTTTTTGGTTGCATCATGCGAATATCGATCGCCTGTGGGAGCGCTGGTTGCGTCTGGGAGGGGGACGAGCAAATGCGACAACCAACAGCGATTGGATGAACGATACCTTTATTTTCTTTGATGAAAACGGTACTCAGGTACAGTTGCGCGGTAGAGATGTTCTCGATACCGCGGGTCAACTAAACTATTTGTATGACGATCCTTTATCAAGGAGAAACAGATCTGTAGCGCCATCGTCGCAGAGTACAGATACAAGTACTCAACAAACAGATACAAGCACTCAGCAACAAATAGCTATGTCGGCTAACGATCGGCAATTAACGATTGTCCTCAGTGATACTCCCCTCACTCTGTCTGCTCCAGCGCAAGATCTGGTGAGGACGAGAGCATTAACGGCAGAATCTGCACTAACTCTCAACATTACAGGAGTCGAGTACAACCCAGATAATCCTATTCCCTACGACATTTACATCAATTTACCTGAAGGAGTCGCTCCAGACCCTTACGGACCCTACTATGCTGGGATTCTGTCACTATTTTCTTTGCCCCAAAAAGGCACTTTCCGCCTTGATATTACTTCTACGGTGAGGCAGCTACAGAGACGTAGTCTCATGACGGGAGATTTTATCTCTGTTACCTTTGTGCCACCTTATAGACAGATACAGCAGGAGCGCTCTACCCAGGATCGCCAAGCTCAATTACAAGGGGCAGTCCGCTTTAGTGGAGTGACTCTGACGAGAGAGTAATCGGGGTCGCTATCGCGCTCTAGCGGCAACAGTAACATCAAAATTGAGCTGAAACGGTTTGAAATTAGCTCCGGCTTTAGGAGTCCCTTTCAATTCCACCTGATAAGCACCGGGTTTGGGAAAAATAATTTCCGCGCCAGGAATGCCTTGATATTTCTCGGCTGTCACGGCTTTGAGTGACGGTTGTAAAAGTGGTGCAGCATTTTTTTGGCGCGGTTCGGCATAGACTGCTAGTTGGCAATTACACTGCTGAAGGGGAATTGTTTGTCCGCCTTTACGTGTGAGTGCGATCCAAGCGAGTGTTGCTTTTCCTGCTTGGGGATTGTCGTTAGGTTCGAGGTGAATTGTACCACCAACATCGCCGGAGATTTCTACTTTATGGGCGATCGCGACTGAGGCGATCGCTCCTGTTGCTAGTACGCTGAGTAATAAACATCGAGCGTGCTTGTACCAGTCTTCTGTTGCCCCCCTTAACAAGGGGGGTTGGGGGGATCTTCCAAGGCGCTGTTTTAGTAACATAGTCATACTAAGATTTTTTGGCTGAAACATAGTATTTTTCTATATGGAAAATTGACCAAAACCAACGCGATCGCACCAGCAATATTCCCACAGTCGCAACTCCCAAGAGACTTGCATATAACTGGCTGCTTTCACTCACGCTACCTAAATAGTGAGAACCAATTAGCACTGCATGGACTGCACTCAAAATTACGGCAGGAATTCCTAATAAATGAATTTGTCGCCAGCGCGTGCCTAAGAATTTTTGGGCGCGATCGCAACTCGTAATGGCTGCCGGAGCCATTAAGACAATGGCAATAAATCCCAATATTAAACTGATTTGATGGGCGGGTAACAGGAAAGCAAATGCTTCTACATTCCAGTCCAACGTATGCGCCATCATGTGGATTGTATGTGCCAAAGCGAGTACGAAGGCTCCTACACCTAAGACGCGGCGATATTGTAAGGGTGCAGCCCACAAACGGCTGATGGGACGGGCAATCAGAGCTAGCATTAAGCAGAATAGGGATGCATGACCTGTATAATCAGTCATCGTGTCCCCAGTTCGTAGTAGGGTAATCGCCCCAATTGCTACTGTAATCCAGCCACCTAAGCGAAATAATTGACTGCGGCGATCGCGACTTAAAAAAGATGTCGAGACTCCCACCCCCAGCATCATCGGTAGAGTGCCAATTCCAAAAGCGAGCATTGTGGCTGCACCTTGCCATAATTGCCCCGTTTCCGCCGCTTTAATTTGCGCGGCATACAAAAACCCACAAGGCATCAAGCCCCACACTAAACCCAAGCCTGCGGGTGTCCACCATTGGGTTTTAAAAGATAGGTTGACCATACCCCGACTCAGGCGATCGTGCCATTTGCCATGAGTCAGAGGGTGTAGCAAGGGAAGGTGAAGAAATTGGGGGTTAATTTGCGCTAGACCAAATAAAATGAGCATGATTCCCGTCAGTGTTGCCAGCCAGCGCCGTACTTCGCTACCGATGCCTGCCATTTGCCCGCTGGCGATCGCGATCGAACCAATTGCCCCAATTGCCGCACCGACAAGAACGTAACTAATAATTCGTCCTAAATTTAATAGAGTATGAAAATATACTTGCTGCTGCCATTTCGGTTTGTCTTGTTGACCTGATAGAGAGAACGCCACTGTTAAGGGTCCACACATCCCGACGCAGTGTCCGAAACTTCCCAAGAAGCCGAGGGACATTATCAGTAGAAAATCTACCATAGGGTAACAGATGTAGAGACGTTCCGTGGAACGTCTCTACAATTAATTTTGCTTTTGTGCGGGTACTTCTACGATTTGCGTAGCTTCTATCATCTTACCGTTGTGAGCTAAAACCTGATGATTGTTAGCATTCAAGCTAACTCTAATTTCGTTTTTACCAGGCTTGAGATTGTCTAAATAATACCAAGAGCTATATAAACGGGTGATTTTTTTACCGTTAACGTACAAATGGGCGTGACCTTCTCCTGGTTTTGCTGCTTTATTAACTTCCTCTGGCGCAAATTTGAAGTTGGTCGTTTGCACTTTGAGGTTGTACCCGCGCATGGTGTCGGGATGAACCGCCAGTTTCACTGATGGAATCGGTTCGCCTGCGGGAATTTCCCTCATCTGGTGGTGGGGGTCTGCACTGGTACGAGAATGAGGCTCGGATGGGGTATCGTGGTTATGAGCCGTGGTCATTCCGGCATTGTTCGCCAAAATGGTAGCGCCAACGGTAGCGAGTATGAGGAGCGATCGCTTAAACATTCTGTCTAATTGCCAGAGATCTGAAAGTACATGTTTTTGACTGCAACTCATTACTCTAGGTAAAACTTTTGCTTCAGTCAAAAGACAAGCTGTCGTACATCTGCGATCGCTCTTGCTCAATTCAACCGTGAATTAATCCATCTGGCATGATTGCCCAAGCTAAATCTATTCGCTCATCTTGCAGTTGAGATTTTAGTTTTGCTCGCTTTAGGTTAGCTCCCCGCAAAATTAATCCCTCCATTTTGACATCGACTAAATTCGCTCCCGTTAAATTTGCTCCACTTAGGTTAGCTTGACTTAAATTTGCCCAACTCAAATCTACTTGGGATAGGTTTGCCTTAATTAGCTCCACTCGTTCTAGATTGGCTCCCCGCAGCGTTGCTAAAATCAATTTGGCATCGGTCAAGTTGGCATGACGCAAATTTGTTCCAGTCAGATTTGCTCCACTCAAGTTAACTCCAGCTAAGTTTGCTTCGCTGAAGTCAACTCCTACTAGATCTGCACCACTAAAATCTGCTTCGCTCAAATTAACTTTCCACAAGTTCACGCCGCTCAAATGCACTTCGCGAAAATCTCGCTCTCCCTTGTTGTAGCGACTCACTAGTTCTGCGGCATCCATATTCTCGCGGTTTGTTTCCCAGCCAAAAGGCGATCGCATCGATCCAAAATTCATTGGGAGTCTCCTTCTATACTTACAAAAATCTCATCCCCGATCGCGCGACTTGGATAACAGCGTACAGGCTGTAAATCTCGCTCTAGTTCAGTCAAGTCAGATGGATAAACGTTGCGGGGATAAACATTGGCTCCAGTTCTGACATCGTAGAGGTAATGATGCCAAGGACATTCGATCTTGTCTCCCCACAGCGTTCCTTGCTCCAGAGGTCCATCTTGATGAGGACATTGGGTGGCTAGAGCGTAGATCTCTCCAGCTAAATTCACTAACAGCAGGCGTTTATCTCCAACTTCCACAACCTGCATCGTGCCTGGAGACACAGCACTGAGTTTAGTAACTTTGATAAATTCAGTCATAGCAAGATTTTGCAGTAGAGACGCGCCGTGGCGCGTCTCTACTCTCTACAGTTTGTGACCGTTGGATGGTGCGACTAAAAAGCGCGAAGTGTAGGGCGATTCTCCTGGTGCGCCTCTACGGATGTGACCGGAAGGACCTTCACCTAAAAACTCGGAGAACCAAGCTTCGTGTTCGATTTCCTCGTTAAGAATAGCCAAGGACAGCTCATAGGTGCGGTGGTCTTTCCCAAAGGTCATGTTGCAAATCTCAGTGTAAACGCGAATCGCACACCGTTCTGCCTCTACCAAAACCTGAAGCATTGGTCTAATATCACCTTGTTGCATTGCCTGCTGCACTTCTGAGACTGCTTCTTTTGACTCCTCACTACCGCCGTTGGTAAAGCCAACTCGTGGCGTAGATTTGCCATTACCACGGTTCCATTCGGGCAAGTAAGCATCGGGACAAGCAGCTTCGTTAGAAAAGTCTCGAATATCCCTTGGTAACTGTCCGCCTAATTCATAGATTCGCGGTACTAAAGCCTCAAAGTGATTGCGGTCTTCTAATTTTGCATCTTCGATGATTTCTTTGAGTTCTTCACCTTCAAAACCAATGGCATTAACCCGCAGAATTGTGTAGTAGTAGTAAGTTGTAAATTCAGCAGACGCGGCACGGACGAGCTTCTGTACCAACTCTTCTACATTCACACCAGACTTCTGAACGACTTCCTGGGCAATCTTAGCCATAGTGTCTCTCCTCCCTTTTTTATCGGGATTTGTTAAAAGTCTTTTGTTAAAGATATATAGGCAATCTCTTTCAATCGCCTTATCTCAAACTCGTAACGAATTTGAGTTAATGCTCATACTACGATTTTTGAACAAACCGAGAACAACTGTGTGAAATTTAATAGAAAAATTAAAATTCTTTAGACTTCTTTACATTTTGAGGGTTCTATTCGTTGCTAAAAGCCAATTGAGAATTCCCATAGATTTATTTGCATCAGCAACGGTGCGATCGCTTTACCTCTTCTTATTAATTTAGCTACCAATTTAAACTTTTTACACAACAACAGCTTTTAATAGCTAATCTTTCATACTAATTTCGGTAATTCTTCCAGTCTGAAATCTTAGAAAAATCAATTATTCTATATTTGGCTCTGTGCCAGTGAAGTCAATAGCCAATCTCTGGGAAATAATTATGACTTTTGAAAAAGAATTAGAAGAAATTACTGCATTAGTTTTATTTAGCAGCGCGAGTCTGTTTTTAGGTTTTTTACTATTTTTTATTTGGGCTTATTCTTGATAAAAAACTTTCAAGCAAAAATTAGATAATAGGGTGGGCAATGCCCACCTTAATCTATTGAAAAAAGTTTAATCTTATTAAAAAGCATCTCAACTCATAATAGCTTCTATAAACCTCGCATTTGGATTAGTGGAACTAGCCAAAATAAGAAAATACCACCAATTTAAGGCTTGGAATAACAATAATCCATGCTTCATCTTTAGTGGAGTAGTAACTTCCTTTTTTAGAAGCGTCGAGAAGGATTTGGCGTAACAGCGAGCGACTTACACTCGAACAGCCCAAACCTGGACAAGTGCCTTCACTAGTCCATATCTTGGGAACTGGTGTTTCTTTCCACGCTCTATAGGTGTAGTAGAGATCTTTGCTTCTTCTGGAATAGATAGCGTCGCTAAAAAAATAAATTCCTTGACGGGAAATGGCATCCGCAGTTGCATTTGTTATGCCAAATATAGCTGTGCCACAACCCTCTCGCAAACCGCTCTGACCGCTAATGTTTATGGCGTAGGCTATCCCAATTTTTACAGGAATAAGACTACTATACCAAAAGTATTCATAAACCGACCATGCTACATGTAGAGTAATAAGTATTAAAATAACAGTTTTTACAAATTTTTTCATTAGCCAAGCAAAGGAATCGTCATGTTGGAGCAAAACCTTCCGTTTCGTCTACTAGATAAAAACCAACTTAAAGAACTACTAGAGCTTGCTAGCATAGCTGAACAGAAAATGCGAGAAAGTAGTGAAGGACTAACTGCTTTGGCACAAAAGTGGCAAGACAAAGCTAAAATTCAATTTCAGAAGTCAGAGCAACGAGGGTAGATATTCTGTCTTAAGTTAAGAATTAGGTGGGGTGAGTCATGCTCACTCTGCATTTTTAGCTTATTTATTACGAATTACTTCTAGTGATTCTGTAGAATATCTAATACCTGCTTGCTTAAACCTGCGTAAGGCTTCACCTAAGCGATCGCATTCTAAAATTAAACTAATTCTGACGTATCCTTCTCCCCCTACACCAAAAGCATTTCCAGGGGTAACGACAACCCCGGTTTGCTGCAATACGGATAAAGCAAAATCTGTAGAACCCATTCCTGAAGGACAGGGAATCCACAAATACATTGTGGCTTTAGTTTTGGGAATGTTCCAACCGAGTTCGGCTAATCCTTGAGTTAGAAAATCGCGCCGACGTAAATAACGTTCTTGGACTTGATGTAAATATTCATCTGGAAGTTGCAAAGCTGTCTCGGCAGCTGTTTGCAATGCGGCGAAAATTCCATAATCTAAATTGGTTTTCAACGTCCGCAAACCTTGAATAATTTGACTATTTCCTACCACAAATCCCACGCGCCAACCTGCCATATTGTAGGTTTTGGACATGGTGTGAAATTCTACGCCGATGTCTTTTGCCCCCGGTATTTCTAATAAGCTGGTGGGTTGATAACCATCAAAAGCTAATTCGGCATAACACAAGTCATGCACTAATAAAATTTCGTATTTGCGGGCAAAGGCAACAATATCTTCAAAAAATTCGCGAGGAGCTGTGGCAGCGGTGGGGTTGCTGGGATAATTAAAATAGAGAATTTTAGCTTTTTCGGCTACTGCATCGGGAATCGCGGCTAAATCGATCAGCCAGTCATTTTCGGGTTTGAGGATGAGGCTATAAATCTCTCCGCCAGCAATAACGGGACCGCGAAAATGGACGGGATAGGAGGGTGAGGGGACTAATACAACATCGCCAGGGTTAATATAGGCGATCGCTAAGTGTCCCAATCCTTCTTTAGAACCGAGTAGCGGTAATGCTTCGCTGTCAGGATCGAGATTCACACCATAACGGCGATGATACCAATTTGTAATTGCTCGCCGAAAACTTGCCGTACCTTCAAACGGGGGATAACCGTGGTTGGCGGGGTTTTTCAACGCCGCGATCGCCGCATCGATTACGGGCTGGGGTGCGGCTCCGTCGGGGTTTCCCATCCCCAAATCAATTAAATCTATCCCCTGTTCTCTGGCTTTCGCTTTTAATTCATCTAACCGAGCAAATACATACTGTGGTAGCGCCCGGACGCGATCCGCCGGACTAATCCAATCCAAGCTCATTGAGCTACCTCTTCGTTGACGAGATTTGTAGTGATGGGGTTGAGGATATTGCTGTTAGCCGGAGCTGTGGTAGAAACCATCGCCGCCATCAATTGTTCTGTAACAACTTTAAAGGGTAGCCGATGAATGTCAGATTTAGGATTTAAAGCTATTTCTGCCGCTTGTTTGAGTTGGGTAATCGTAATATTTTCCAGTCCCAAGTCTGCAAGAGTTTGAGGTAGTCCGATTTCGGTATAAAACTTGAGTAGCTGTTGTCGTGCGGTAGCTGCCAGTTGATTGCCCTGCACCATTTCTTCTAGCCGCAACTGGACTAAAATGCCGTAACTAACTTTTTCGCCGTGGATGCTGCTGTGAATCGGCAGGTGAGTTAAGCCATTGTGGACGGCGTGAGCAGCTACAGTACGGCATTGAGCGCCCCCTAAGCCACCAATGACTCCTGCGAGTAAAACTGTAGCATCGACAACTTCCCGCCAAACTTCGCTACCTGGTGCTTGTAAAGCAGTGGCGGATTTTTGAAATAAAATATCGCGCAGTACCCTAGCTTGTTGCACGGCAGCAATAATTAAAGTTTGCTCTGAGTGTCCGCTACTCACAGAGGCTTCGTACCACTTGGCGATCGCATCTCCAATTCCTGCAACTAAGGTATGTCTGGGAGCAGTTTGCACCAAATCGTAATCTAGGATGAGTAAGTTAGGGCAATTGGGCAGGCTGACATCATACAAAAATGCTCCGTCTTCCGAATAGACGTTAGAAAGAGCCGTCCAAGCCGCACAGGTAGCCGCCGAAGTCGGAATCGTGACGATAGGCAACTCGCACTGATAAGCTAATAATTTCGCCGCATCTAAGGCTTTACCACCACCAACACCAATAATCAGATCGGCTTTGTGTGCTGCTACCGCTTGTTTTAACGCTGCCAAACTCGCCTTGCTGCAATCTCTACCGTAGCTTGCTTGGGTAAATTTCAATTTTTGCGCTTCCAATACAGGCTTTAAGCGAGATTGGACGGCAACAAGAGAGCGATCGCCACCTACAATTAAGGGACGATGACCTAAACGCGCGATCGCGCTTCCGGCTGTTTCTAAAGCTTGCGGGGCGCGGATTACCTGTGCTGGAGCTACGGACAGACAAAGCATCTTACTAGTATTTGGTGGTTGAATATATAGTATAAGCGAGGGATAAAGTGGTGCGTGGTGCGTGGTGCGCTCAGGCGTGAGAAAGATATCAATTTATCTTCCCCGACTCCTGTAAGGGCGGGTTTTGAGCAAAGATTTCTTGCCTCAACTATACGATCTTTCGCCAAACCCGCCCCTACGACTCCCTGCTCCCTGGTAATTGGGCTATGCTTTCGGGATCGATCTTAATTTCCATTGCATTGTCAGTGCGGCTGGAGAGCGATCGCTCGATTTGTCCCAAGTAGAGGGGTTTGGTAACTCCTGGTTCTGGATGCAGATTTGTCCTGACTCTAATCGTCAGTTTATCGTCCTGTCTGCCCAAGCGACCGTAGGAGAATAAATCGCTGGCGGCTTGTTGCATTGTTGCTTCTAGTGCTTGGCTATCAATCGTAGGAGGTACGGCAATTACGGTTTGCGTCCCACCGTTGTCGAAGACTAAAGAGTAGCTTACTGCGCCTGGAATGAGCGTGCGGGTAAATGGTACTAAACCGAGGGCAAACAATCCACCCGTGAGTACGCCTAAAAAGCCAGTAATCCCGACGAGGCGAAATCTAATTCCCCATTGAAGCAGAAAACCCAGGACGGTTATCGCCGCCAAAGCTAGGGTGGTTATTCCTACCCACCCAGAAGCATTGAGAAAATCAGTTGTAGTTGGCATTGTGAAATCAAATTGTGAGATCGATTACTCGTTTTCGTTACTGATAAATCCTTCAGGCACTTGCTCGTTGGTTGATTCCAAGGCTGCTTTGAGGGTATGCCAGGTGAGATTAGCACATTTGATCCGCACGGGAAACTGAGCGACTCCCGCCATCACGTTGAGTTTGCGCTGTTCTTTGGGAAACTCGTCTTCTCCTTTCATCATCCGTTGAAAGCGCTGCACCATTTCTAATGCGACGCTGACAGACTTACCGCGCAAAACATCTGCCATTAAGTCAGCCGATGCCATCGCGATCGCGCAACCTTCACCATCAAATTTTACATCTGCGATCGTATCGCCCGCTTCATTCAGTTGCACCGTTAATTCAATCGTATCTCCACAAGAAGGATTATGTCCCCGTTGATAGCGATGCACGGGATCGGTTTTTCCTTTGTGGCGAGGTTTTCTATAGTGTTCTAGAATTACCTGCTGGTACAGGTCGCGGACATTACCCAAAGTCATAATTGCGTTTGCGATCGGGTTTATTTACCTACTTCCATCCTATCAGGGTATTTCAGGTGCGATCGGGTCGTTTTGACGTACCCTATCAATTCAGGAAAAAAGGATTGAAAACTGCGATCTAATTCCTGATAGTGAGCTGTTAATTCTTCAATACCACTAGCTAAAATCTCTCCTTGCCTGTTCACGCGATGAGCCATCCGGTTGAGCGTCACCTCTATTCCACTAATATATTGATATTTATTTAACCAATCTTGTTGAATCATTTGTGGTAATGCACGTTGGAGGCGATCGGGGAGAATCGATTGATTTTGTGATAGGATTACATATACTTTTTGGCTAAAATCATCAAGCGTCACCGAACTATAATTCTGCCAATTTCTAGCGAGAAAATGATCGTAAAATACATCTAATAAAATTCCGGCAAATCTTCTTCGCGATGCAGAAACTAGTTGTTTAGCTTCTTTTACTATTGGGTGCGAATCTGTATATGCATCGACTTTTCGATGTAATTCTATTCCTTGCTGAATTGCGATTGAATATCGTTCCTTATCTACCCCTTTGAGAAAATCTCCTAAAAGATTTCCAAGTAACGATTCAGGTGTATGTTCGGCTAAAAACAGATGCGCCAAATAGTTCATTTTGTAACTCGTAACACTTGCCCTTCTTGGGGGCGATCGCCTTTATTAGAAATATATATTGCCCCATCACGACCAATAGTAAGAGCAGTTGGCGATTCTAGTCCATTACCACTAACAAGTTTTGTCCGCATACCATCAGGGGCAACTTGAATCAAAGCACCATCTACACTACCCGTCCATTGCGGCTGATTGGCATATTGTAAAACATATAAATTACCTTGGCGATCAAATTCTAAGTCGGAAATTTGGGTAAAGCCTTCGGCATAAACTGTTGTTTTACCATCAGCAGTAACTCGCATGACTCTAGCTTTCCCTACTGGAAACGGAAAACCAGTGTATTCGCTGACGTACAAAGCATCATCGGGACCAACCGTCACGCCTGTCGGTACGGATTGAATTTCGATTTCCGCTGGTGTTTGTCCTGGTGGCGGCGCTTCAGGAGGTAGTACTTGTCCCGGCGTTGGTATCGGGAAAACTGGATCTTTTACTGTTTGAGTGGGCAGTACAGATAATACTCCCAAGCTACCCCCGTTTAAACTTACATTCAGCAAGTCATTTGCAGCTGCATCCACTATATAAGCAGTATGACCCTTAATTGTAAAAGCATAAGGATTGCTGGCGACTTCACCGCTAACATCTAATGTGTCCTCCCCATCAGCATTATTATCCAGTTCGTATTTGGCTAAATCGGCAAGACTTTTTAAATTACCCGTAAGCAAATCAACTTGATAAAGTTGTCCCCAACTCGGCGCACCTTCGGGAAAGTCGCGAGTTTCTGGGTTTCCGCCATATCCAATGAGTAAATAGGGATTATTATAGGCATCAAATACTATATCTTGGGGTCCAGCAGCAGTAGTACCAGTGGGTCTTAAAGCGATAGAGGGTAGTTCAGATAGTATGCGTTCTTGCTTACCGTCCTTAATTTTGGTGACAGCACCACTATTACCGACACAGGAAGAAAGTCCTTGCAAACTGGGACCGGGAATGCAACGTCCATCTCCCCCTACACCTGATTCTGTCACGTAGAGGCTGCCATCAGAACTAAAGTTTAGCCCGCGTGGATTATCAAGACCGTCAGCAACTACCGATATTGTGACTTCTGCTTGTGCTGGAGAAATAAATATGAGAGAAATTAATATCGCAAAACTATGAACTAGTTTAGAAGTTAAAGATAAAGACATGATAAAAACATGGCAGGAAGGGAACAAGAATTAGATCGACCAACCCTGCATCAGCAATTTATGAAAAGTGAGAATGCGATCGCAATGAGTAATTTTTCGATCGCTTTGGTATTTGTTTCGATTAATTCTTAACTTCTCTCTGTCTCGCAACTTCATTAATTTTGTCTTGAATGGCTTGGCTGGCGGTGCTAATTTCTTCAGCTGGAATTTGCCACAATTTAGTAATTAACCATTCAGGAACGGGACTAATTACCATATGACATTTCCCGCACAAGGTAATTAAATTTGCCAGATCGTTTGTCCCGCCTTGACTTCTAGGAAGAATATGATGCACTTGTCCGCTATATTCTTTCCCACAAACTTGACACTGACGGTTGTCTCGCTGTAATATTTTCTGCCTAATTTCTCGCCATTCTGACATACATGACATATATCTCTAAATTGGTAAGTCAGCGCGGGGATTGAAAGTTTCTATTTGACGAATCTTTTCGTATAAATCTCGTTCTTCAGGACTAATATTTCTAGGGACAACTATTTGAATCTCAACAATTTGATCGCCTCTTTCGCCATCAGCATCGGGATAACCTTTCTTTGCCAGCCGCAATCTTTGCCCAGCGCGCACGCCTGGAGGTAAATTCATTTGTACCAAACCATCTAAAGTTGGTACTTCTACCGCACCACCTAAAATCGCCTCGACGGGAGTAATTGGTAACTGAATCGCAATATCGTTACCTTCTAACTTGAAATACGGATGAGGGGGAACGGTTATTTTTAAATAAAGATCGCCGCCACCAATTCCCTGTTCTCGTAGGCGAACAATCTGTCCAGTATACATTCCAGGTGGCATATTGACTTCTAGCGATCGCCCGTCTTCTTGGAGGCGAACGCGCTCCAATCCGCCTTCATATGCCCGTTCTAAGGGTATAGTTAACTTAGCCTCAATATCGCGCCGCGTAGTACGGGCATTAACTGTATAAGCTGCTTTAGTCGTCCCAGGACGAAACGGATCGCGGGGTGCTGTCGTCACTGGTTCGTCATCGGCTGTTGCAGTCCTGGCTTGTTTGCGCCGTCCCAAGACTTGATCGACAAAATTATTAAAGTCGGGAAATGCGCCATAATCGACTTTATTACCATTACCGCGACTATCTCCGGGTTTGGCTCTTGTAGTTTGCTTGCTCCAAAAACCAGGCTGATTCCAATACTTAGTATATTGGTCGTATTCTGCCCGTCGAGTTTGGTCAGAAAGGACTTCGTAAGCTTCGCCAATCGCCTTAAATTTTTCCTCTGCCTCTTTATTACCTGGGTTTAAGTCAGGATGATATTGTCTGGCTAAGCGCCGGAAAACCTTTTTAATCTCCTCGTTGCTTGTCTCTCTGGAGACTCCCAACACTTCATAGTAATCGCGAAAGTTACGCAAATCTTGCATAGTTTAGCTATCCGCTTGCAGCTTTTGGCTGTTAGCTTTTATAAGTTACCGTTTAATGTTTTCTTGTTTAGTTCTAGCAATCAACGTGCTAACTTAGCTAATTGTTAGTGGCTAATCGCTAGATTATAGCCAATCATCGTCATCATCCCAATTGTCTCGGTATGTGGGACGCTTGCGGCTACTGGGCTTATCTCCGTAAGAGGGGGAACGATCGCGGCTATAATCTTCTCTACCATAATCGTAGTAGTCGCGATCGCGATCGCGATAGTTGTCTCGGCGAGGTATGTCAAAGTAATCATCGTCATCACCCGTAAAGATGCGCTTGATTGAGTCAAATAAGCCTTCTTCCTCATCCTCACCATAGTATTCGCGGATCTCGCGTTTTAACTCGTAGATTGCATCTTGCAGTTCGACAAATAATTGGTCGATGCCGCGATCGTTATTTTCCTCTAAGTTTGCCCGCAGTTCGCGGACTAAACTTTCGATCCGCTGGCGCTGACTCCGCGCAAATTGCATTCCGAAATCTAACGCGACTTCCTTCAATTGTCGTTCTGCTTCGACTGTCAAAGACTCTGCCCGCGTCCGCTTTTCTACCCGTTCTTTGCGCTGACGGTCGATATCGGCATATTGTTCTGCCTCGCGAATTGCCCGTTGAATTTCTCCCTCGCTGAGGGTAGAAGCCCCTTGGACGGTGATACTCTGTTCTCTGCCTGTCGTACGATCGAGTGCCGTGACCTGTAAAATTCCATTAGCATCGACATCCAGCGACACCTGAATTTGGGGAATTCCCCTCGGCGCGGGTGGAATACCCGTCAGTTTGAACCGTCCGAGGGATTTATTATCAGCTGCCATTTCCCGTTCGCCCTGAACGACGTGAATTTCTACGACAGTTTGATTGTTTTCTGCGGTAGAAAAGATATCGGAACGACGCACGGGAATTGTCGTGTTGCGCGGGATCAATTTTTTCATCACGCCGCTGACACTTTCCAATCCCAACGATAAGGGCGTGACATCCAATAGCAGCACGTCTTTCATCTCGCCGCCCAAAATGCTGCCTTGAATTGCTGCCCCAACAGCCACAACTTCATCGGGATTGACATTTTGATTCGGTTCTCTGCCAATTAATGCCTCTACAAGTGCTTGTACCATTGGCATTCGCGTCCCTCCACCGACGAGGACAACCTCATCAATATCTGCGGGTCGCAAGTTAGCATCCATTAGCGCCCGTTTGACAGGGACGCGCAATCGTCCTAACAAGTCCGTACACAAGCCTTCAAATTGAGAACGGGTGAGTCTTGTTTCTAAATGCTTGGGACCCTCATCTGTAGCGGCGATGAAAGGCAGGTTGATGTCTGTTACCGTCACGCCAGATAATTCGATTTTCGCCCGTTCTGCTGCCTCCATTAAGCGCTGTAGAGAGGAGCGATCGCGTCTTAAGTCTACCCCTTCTGTCTCTAAAAATTGCTCTGCCAGCCAATCGACAATTTTTTTGTCAAAATCGTTACCACCTAGTTGTGTATCTCCACTAGTGGCTTTCACTTCAAATACACCATCGCCAACATCCAAAACCGACACGTCAAACGTACCACCACCTAGATCGAATACTAAAATCGTTTGGCTTTCCTGACGGTCTAAGCCATAAGCCAATGATGCAGCAGTGGGTTCGTTTAAAATCCGCAAGACTTCTAGTCCGGCAATTCTCCCAGCATCCCGCGTGGCTTGGCGTTGGGAGTCGTTGAAATAAGCGGGAACGGTAATGACTGCCTTGGTGACGGGTTCTCCTAAATATTTGCTGGCATCTTCCACCAACTTTTTTAGCACCATTGCCGAGACTTCTTCGGGAACGAATTCTTTATTCAGTCGCGGGCAGTCGATTTTAATATTACCAGCTTCACCTTTGCGAATTGTATAAGCAACTCGCTTCGATTCAGGGCTAAGTTCGCTATAGTTGCGACCGATGAAACGCTTGACCGAGTAAAATGTATTTTTGGGGTTGAGAACGGCTTGTCGTCGCGCCATTTGTCCCACCACCACTTCCCCTTCGCGACTGACACTAACCACGGAGGGAGTAGTCCGCATCCCTTCTGCATTGGCGATCGCCACAGGTTTACCACCCTCCATCACCGCTATGACTGAGTTCGTTGTCCCTAAGTCGATGCCGACTACCTTGCCCATGCGCGATCGTTCTCCTAGTTTGTCTCAATATAATAATATGTTGAGAACTTTTGCTGGATTTATTGTATCTTGCTGGCAACAGATATAGGAGCTAGGGAGCAGGGGAGAAGAGGGCTGAGGAAGCTGAGGGAGCGCAAGGTTGCTGAGGAGATAAAATAACTAACTGGTCAGGAGTCAGGAGTCACTGTCACCCCACACCCCACCCCCACACCCCACACCCCACACCCTACACCCTTTCTTTAACGCACCACTTTTTTCCAACTTCTGACTTCGCCATGACACATTCTTGTCACAACTGTTGCTTATGCTAGGTCTTTGTAGTGTTAGCAATTGGATTTGACATGTTGGCGATCGCTAGTTTTTCCCTCTTGAGAGGGAGCCGCTTTGCGAACAGAAAAAGTTTAAATAACTTAACAATCATCTGAGCTATGGCAGGAAGAAATAGCCGCAGCCACACTCAGTAATAAAGACTAGCTTATATAGTGAAGTTGCCGCAGCAAAAGCAAAAATCAGAATTTTTTTATGGGAGCTTTCAATCTATTTAAAGCAATTGCGTTGAGTGCTATTATACTCAGCGCTACAGCAGGCTGTGGCATTTTACCAAAAGAAGCGGCTGATGCGCAATCCCAAGGTAGGGCAGCAGAACAACAACAGCAACCACCTGCTGTAGAAGTGGCGATCGCCCGTACCGGAAAAATTCGCACGGAACCGGAATATACAGGGACGACTCTACCACTACAAGAAGTTTCGCTCAGGGCGCAAGTAGAAGGGCGGATATTAAAACTCTTAGTCGATGTGGGCGATCGCGTCAAACAAGGTCAAGTCCTCGCCCAGCAAGACAATACTATATTGCGAACGGCGCTGAATCAAGAACAAGCAGAATTAGCAGCCCTTAAAGCAGAAGTTGCTAGAGCCAGAAATCAAGTCAGTAATGCCAAAGCCAGGGTAGAACAAGCACGGTTGGAATTTCAACAAGCACAGTCAGACTCTCAACGCCAACAACAATTGGTCGAACAGGGTGCAGTTGCCGAACAAGCCGCCGAACAAGCCCGTACTAACGCTCAAAGTGCTGGCAAAGTGTTAAGAGCTACTGAAGAAGAAGTCCGTACCGAAGAACAAGCGGTAGCAGCAGCTAGCGATCGCGTCAACGCTCAACAAGCAGCGATCGCTCAAGCCCAAGAGCAATTATCCTACGCAAATATCCGTTCTCCAATAAATGGTGTAGTCACGCAAAAAGTCACGGAACAGGGAAATTTTTTGCAAGCTAACGGCGAAGTTTTGCGTCTGGGAGACTTTCGCCGCGTCAAAGTGAATGTGGAAATCTCAGAATTAGCCTTAGCAGATCTGCGCGTCGGACAGACAGTGAGGGTGAGACTAGATGCCTTCCCTAACCAGACTTTTACTGGAAAAATTAGCCGAATTTCCCCAGCAGCCGATCGCACGGCAAGACTAGTTCCCATAGAAGTCATCATTCCCAACGACAATGGACGGATCGGCAGTGGATTGCTAGCACGGGTCAGTTTTGAAAGTAACGCTGCTTCTAGGGTTGTGGTTCCTGAGACGGCTGTTGTAGAGGAGAAAGAAGAGGTAAGTCAAAAGTCAAAAGCTAAAAGTCAAAACTCCCGACTCTCGACTACAGCAACAGTATTTGTCATAAATGGAGAAAAAGTAGCAGCGCGATCGGTGAAATTGGGAGAACGGGTAGATGGCAAAGTAGAAATTCTATCTGGATTGCAGCCAGGAGAAAGGTTTGTGGCAAAAAGTGGTAGACCGTTGAAAAACGGTGAAACCGTGCGACTGTCGGTCTTATCGGAAACACAGCAGCAGGAATCGTAGGGGCGGGTTTAGCAAATAGATAGACAACCGCAACAGCACATCTCGGTACAAAACCCGCCCTTGCTTGAATATCATTGACGCAGAGTGAAGCTAATGCAACAGCCGCCAACATCGGGATTTAGTATCAGCGCCATTTCGATCCGACGACACATCGCCACACTGATGTTAACTGTAGCCGCGATCGTCTTAGGTGTCTTTTTTCTGACGACACTGCAAGTCGATCTGTTACCTGCGATTACCTATCCTCGTATCGGCGTGCGGCTAGATGTTCCCGGAGTATCGCCAGAAGTTGCAGTTGACGAAATTACTCGACCGCTAGAAGAAGCTTTAGCAGCTACAGAAGGCGTAGTCCAGGTCTATTCCCAAACTCGCGAAGGACAAGTCAGTATCGATCTGTTTTTTCAGCCTGGTGGGAATATCGACCAAGCCTTAAATGATGCTACGGCGGCTTTTAACCGAGGTCGAGGTGGATTGCCCGACAATTTAAATATCCAAGAACCCCGATTATTCAAGGTCGATCCTTCGCAATCGCCAATTTACGAATTTGGGTTGACCTCCCCGACACTTAAGCCTATAGATCTGCGCGTCTTTGCCGATGAAGAACTGGGACGCGAATTAAGTGTCGTCCCAGGAGTAGCAGCTGTAGACGTGTCCGGTGGCGTGCAGGAAGAAGTGAGGATTAATATCGATTTAGATCGCCTCCAAGCTGTGGGTGTGGGTTTAACTGACGTATTGGAAGAACTGACAACCCGCAACCAAGATATTGCTGGGGGTCGAATTTTGGGAGAATCCGAACCCTTGACGCGAACTCGCGGTAGATTTCAAACCTCTCAGGAAATTCGCAACTTATCCTTTGAAGCCGCTACCTTTGAGGAAAATAACTCTACACCAGGGGTATCACGGCGCGTTTACCTGCGAGACTTTGCGGAAGTTATAGACGGGACGGAAGATCAAAGGGTTTTTGCTTTTCTCAACAAAACTCCAGCTGTCAAACTTAGCGTTCAAAAACAACCAGAAGCCAATACGATCGCCGTGGTTGATGGAGTCAAGCGTCGGATCGAATCTCTACGGCAATCGGGTTTAATTCCCGCCGATGCGTTCATAACTCCCACTCTAGATGAGTCAATTTTCATTCAGAACTCAATTTCTAACGTTACCAGTTCGGGGTTAATTGGTGCGGGACTCGCCGCGATCGCGGTTCTACTTTTCCTCGGTTCGCTACGTCAAACCATCATTATCGTTCTTGCCATTCCGCTAGCGACCTGCGCTGCAATCATCTTGATGGGATTATTCGGTCTTTCTCTCAATGTCTTCAGCTTAGGCGGACTTGCCCTCGGCGTTGGCATCGTCGTCGATAACTCTATCGTTATGTTGGAGAATATTGTCGAGGGAGTGAGGAAGGATGAAACTCGTGTAGGGGCGCACAGCTATGCGCCCCTACCAAAAACCTCGATCGTCGATCGCGCCGAAAGCAGCAGCCGTGAGGTAGAATCTGCCTTGGTTGCTTCTACCAGTACTAACTTGGTGGCGGTGCTGCCGTTTTTGCTCATTGGCGGTTTGTTCTCTCTCCTATTTAGAGAGTTAATTTTAACTATCAGCTTTGCCGTCGCCGCGTCAATTCTAGTAGCAATAACGGTCGTACCCATGATGACATCAAGATTAATGGGAATAAAGCGATCGAGCGGAATTGGTAAATTTTGGTTGCTGCGAGAATTTAATCGCAAATTTGAGGCTGCAACTCGTAGTTATGGCAACTTCTTAAATCGGCTGTTGCGCTGGCGGTTCATAGTTGTCTTGCTGGCTTTTCTCGTCTTGGGTGGTGGTAGTGTGTGGATGGCAGGACAAATACCGCAGGAAATTCTGCCTCGCATCAATACCGGACAAGCTAGATTATTCGTGCAGTTTCCTCCTGGTACGGCGTTGGAAACGAACCGTAAGGTGATGGAAATTGTAGACGATATTTTACTCAAACAGCCAGAAACCGAATATATCTTTTCGACTGCGGGTGGTTTTCTGTTTGGCAATAATACCAGTGAAAATCCTCTGCGTGGCAGCAGTAATATTACTCTTAAACCAGGTACTAACGTAGAAGCGTATGTTGCTAGGGTAAGCCAGGAATTCGATCGCCTCAACTTAGTTGAAACAGTTATCCGCCTGCGACCAGGAGAGGTACGGGGTCTGATCTTAACTAATTCTCCCGTGCGGGGGGCAGAGTTGGATGTAATTCTTCAGGGGTCTGACTCAGAAGAACTGAATCGCGCCGGACAGCAAGTTCTCCAAGCTTTAGAACAGCAGGCAAAATTAGCTACTTTTCGACCCGATGCGACTCCCAGACAACCGGAAGTCCAGATTCGTCCTGACTGGGAACGGGTAGCAGAATTTGGTTTGACAACTCAAGAAATTGGCGAAACAATTCAAACCGCGCTCGAAGGTTCAATCCCAACGCAACTACAAAGAGGCGATCGCTTAGTTGATATTCGCGTCCAATTGAATGAAACTACAATCCAGCGTCCTTCTCAACTCGCCCGCCTTCCCTTATTTATTGAAGGGAATCGTCAAATTCGCCTTGGTGATGTTGCCCAAATTGAAATCGGTCAAGCACCAGGAGAAGTGCAACGAATCGACCAAAGACAAGTATTTATCATAGCCGGAACTCTAACAGAGGGAGCGAGTTTAGGGCAAGCGCTAGCTGAAGTTAACAACGTGATGCAAAATATAGACTTACCGCAGGGAGTCAACGTCATCCCGAGTTCGGCGGCGCAGTCCAATCAACAGTTACAAAACTCGTTGAAGCTTTTAGGAGGTTTGGCGGCTTTTCTCGTATTTGTCGTGATGGCAGTGCAGTATAACTCTTTAATCGATCCTTTCGTCATCATGTTTACCGTCCCGCTAGCCCTAGCTGGAGGTATTTTTGGACTGTACGTCACCCAGACGGCTATTGGGGCGACGGTTTTGGTAGGTGCGGTGTTATTGGTCGGGATTGTGGTCAATAATGCAATTATTATGGTGGAACTAGCAAATCAAATTCGGGAACGGGAGGATTGTTCTCGTTGGCTGGCAATTCAACAAGCCGCGCCGCAACGCTTGCGTCCTATTTTGATGACAACGATCACTACTGTATTGGGAATGCTTCCCCTGGCTATGGGTATCGGTCAAGGTTCGGAATTTCTCCAACCTTTAGGAATTGTGGTATTTTCAGGATTAGCTTTAGCAACGTTACTGACTCTATTTATCATTCCCTGCTTCTACGTCATGCTACATGACATTGGCTGGGGTTGGGCAACGCCAATCTGGAAATCTGTTAGCGTTGTGCCAGACAAATTTTTGCATCGCAAGCGCTATAAAGATAAACGCTGGTAAGTTATGCATTCGTAGGGGCGGGTTTACCAAAAATCTTTGACTTCGACAAACGATCTGGTGAACCCGCCCGTACAAAAGTAAGTAGAGTGGACATTGCCCACCAGTAAATAGCAAGAAGTTCATGAATTTAATTAAACTGCTATATGCCAACAAATTCTTTGTTTACAGGTCGCGTAGCAGTTATTGCGACTATGCACGAGAAAGAAAAAGCGATCGCACCCATTGTAGAATCAGAATTAGGAGTGCAATGTATAGTTCCAAACGACTTTAACACAGATATCTTTGGTACGTTTACTCGCGATATTGCCAGGCCAGCAGACCAAATTGCTACAGCTAAACTCAAAGCTAAAAAAGCTTTAGAAATAACAGGTGAAACAATTGCGATCGCTAGTGAAGGTTCTTTTGCACCCCATCCCGATCTACCTTTTATTTCGGCAAATCGAGAAATAATCGTTTTCATCGATACGCTAAATCAGTTAGAAATTGTCGGTCAGGAAATTTCCACAGAAACTAACTTTAATGGTCAATCAGTTAGAACTGTTGAAGAAGCCGAGTCTTTTGCTCGTAAAATTGGCTTTCCCTCTCATGGTTTAGTGGTCATGCTCAGTTCTGACTCTTTAGAGCGCACAGAAATTTTTAAAGGTATCAATACAGAAGAAAAATTAACAGAAATTGTGACTTTTGCCTTAAGCAAATCCTCATCAGGAAAAGTGCATATCGAAACAGATATGCGGGCGCTATATAATCCAACCAGAATGCAGAATATTGCTAAAGCTACTAAAAATTTAATTCAAAAAATTCATCAAATATGTCCTAATTGTGCTTGTCCTGGCTTTGACGAGATCGAGCAACGTCGAGGATTACCCTGTGGATTATGCAATCTTCCCACATCTGCAATCCGCTCGGTAGTCTATCAGTGCCAAAAATGCAGTTTTCAACAAGAAAAACTATTTCCGCAGGGTATTAAAGCAGCCGATCCGGCTCAGTGTATGTATTGCAATCCTTAGTTGAAAGTCAAAAGTCAAAAGTCAAAAGTTAAAAGTTAAAAGTTAAAGATTAGATTTCTTGCAAAAGTATTGTTTTGGATGTCACGCAAAGACGCAAAGACGCAAAGCAAGGCGCTATAGGTCTTTTTTTCTAAATTCATGCAAGAAGTCTATTAAAGATTGTTAGGTTAGGTTATCAGTCACGTTTAGTGACAAAATCTTACAAAGAAGTCATTAAATTTTACAAAAATCTAACTTAAGGTACAAGAAAACACAATATAAACTTTTCTAATGGGAATAAGGTAACATATATTCTTATCTACTCCGATCGCTTGCAGCCTCATTTCTAGACAGGGCAGCTATCTCTGCCTTGCTCGTCTCATGCAATTTTGACTTTTGCCTCTCAACTTTTGACCTACCTAGACTAGATCGTGTCATGCGATGTTGGCTTTTGCCTTGCGACTTGGGACTTGAGTATGCGATTACTGTTTCTCTTACCCTTAACAACTAGTCTGATCTCTGGATATCTCTGCAAAAAATCTGCTGATGAGATGGCTTACCTAACAGGAACGGCTACAGTCGTCAGCCTGATTTTGGCTTTGATTTTAGCTCCTTGGCAGATCCAGTTATTAATCCTGTGTGTAACAATCTTGGGGACAAAAAAATTACTTTTAAAAAATTTATCCAAAAGCGAGTCTAATTCAATCGCCCAAAGTATAACCCAGAGCGATCGCCCTCAGATAGCAATTCCTAGCATCTCCAGCGAAAACGATGCCGTCGCAGAAGTTAAAGGAATGTATCGCGGTGCGCCTTGGCTATCGAGTCAGGAAAAAACACCTGCACCACAGCCAGATCCCGCCAACCTCAAATATCGCGGCGCGAGTGTTGTAAAACAAGGGAGCAGGGACGAGCTGGGAGCAGGGAGCAGGGAGCAGTGACCAGTGACCAATGACAAATTATATATAGTAATTTTAAATATATGTAAATTTTCAGGACGGGGAAATGAGATACTTACGCAGCAAAATAACTAGCAGTAGAAAATATCTGCAATCCTTAGTTTTCTCTTTGGGATTAGTTGTTCTCACGACATTAATGCTGCCCTTTCCAGCGATCGCAACGAGTCTATATGAAATTCCTTCAGTCGCGCCAGGAGATCGGACTTGGGTGATCGATCCGGCAAAAGCAATCAGTCCGATTAACGAAGGCAAGATTGGTAGCGAATTGGAGAAATTGGCAGAAACGACCGGAAATGAAGTTAGATTTGTCGCCATTCGCCGCCTCGACTATGGCGAGACTGCTCAATCCTTTACCGATAAATTATTCGAGCAGTGGTTTCCAACTCCAGAAGCGCAAGCCAATCAAACTCTAGTCGTACTAGATACCCTGAGCAGTGGTACTGGAATCCGGGTAGGAGATAAAGCCAAGTCGCTGCTGACAGATGACATCGCCAAAAGCGTGATGACTCAAACCATTTTGTATCCTTTACGTGAAGGCGAAAAATACAATCAAGCGTTTCTCGATGCTAGCGATCGCCTCGTAGCTGTTTTATCTGGCGCACCCGATCCTGGCGCACCCGAACAGCTAGCAACTGATGTCGCTGTCGAAAGTACCTACAAAAACACCGAAGAGACAAAATCCAGCAACGCTACTATTTGGGTAATTGGCTTTCTTGTAGCTGCAACGATTATTCCAATGGTGACTTATTATTTTTATATTAAGTAAGTGAGTAGGGAACAGAGGAGTTTCAGGGGCAGTGAAATTAAATGACTTCTGACTCCTGGCTCCTGTTTTGACTTCTAACTTTTGACTTTTGACTTAATCCTGAACGTATTCTTGCCCGTTAACTAAAGCGATCTCGGCGCGGACAAATTCTCGTCCAAGATAAGCGGCGTGATCTAAGTACGTCACGGGACAAGATTGTTCTTGCTCAAAAATTTCCACGCAAATTTCTTTTGCTGTTCTACCCCGATATAGTGTGGTGGAAGTTCGTTGAACTTTACCGCGGGCGGGGATAGGTTTACCCGTTTCAGGATCGACGGCTAAACCGCGATCGTCGATCGCATTGGTGTAATGCTTCGCACAAATTAACCCTGCTTCTCGATCCAGATAAATGATGAAATATCCGCCTGGGTCAAGGTCAATATGACGCTTAGAAAGTTTGTCATCAATTGCCGTTAAGTCTTCTAGCGTCCGCTCCATGTCTCATCCCATCATTAACTATTTTTTGCCCTTAACTTAATTTTAAATCTTTCTTCTCTCTATGGGTTTTTCCCATTCTCTGCTTAAATATTCAGGTTTTTGCCACATAACTGTTTTAACAGCAAATATATTTCCTTGCCGTAGCGTGCTGGAGTAAATTGCTCGGCAGCCCATTGTTGACCGTTCTCGCCCATCTGTTTAGCCAGATCTGGGCGATCGCAAATATGTTTAATTTTCTGCGCTAGTTCTCGCTCGTCTTCCGCAGTATATAACAACCCATTAAATCCATCTCGAATTAACTCTTGCGTACCACCACTCCTCGTACCGATTATCGGCTTACCTGCCCGCATCCCTTCTACAGTCACCCTGCCAAAAGCCTCGCACTTAGAGCATACAAGTACGACATCGGCACTCTGCATCAACGGAAAGGGATTGTCGGCGTAGCCATAAAACTTAATATATTGCTCTACTTGGTTTGAGGTTGCGATCGCCTCTAAATACTCTCGGTATTGAGGATCGCCATCGCCAACGATTAATAGCTCTACTCTTACGCCCATATGTACCAATTCGGCAATAGCGCGGATCGCGTCTTCCTGTCTCTTTCCCTCTACCAATGCACCTACAATAATGCACCTAAAATTTGTTGTCGGGGGTAAGGCGATCGCCTCGCCTGGAGTGACGTTCACTGCTTGATAAACCACTTTCAACTTTGTCGGCGCGATCCACTGCTCGTATTTTTGAGCTACGGCTTTGGAGTTGACGATACAAACCTGGGACAGCAAATCTACTAGTTTTAAAGTAAGATTGCGACCGAGATCGAAAACTTGTCCGTGATCCTCGTAAACAAACTCGCGGATGTGCCACACATGGGGCTTCCTCAAGAGAAATGCGGCAAAAGCACCAACGCCTATGGCAATGGTATTCGTGTAGACTACATCGCACTGCCACTCTTTAATTTGAGCGGCGATTTGGAATGCTATACGGTAGCTTCGCTTTAACTTCCGCCAACGATCGCGTAAGGGATAATTTGTGGCTTCCAGCCAGCGTTCGTAGGGAATGACACGAACAGGAATATCGCGACGGCTTAATTCGTCGAACAGTCGCCCTTGTGCGGGTAATAAAACAAAACACTCGACTCCCAGTTTCTGAAGCGAGTCTATAGTTTCCAGTAGCGATCGCGGTCCTCCCCGCATATCCGTGCCTGGACAGGCAGCAATGAAGCATACCTTCATCATCTATGTTTATCTATCCTCAGTTACCACAGCCAGCGTAAACTTCAATTAATTCTTGAAAATGTTGTTCTAGCGATCGCACCGTTTGCGCCTTTTGCCAAAACTCGGTTAATAAGTGCGGGTTCTCGCGAATAGTTGAGAGTTTCTGCTGAAAGTCTCCTTTTTTGCCTGGGTCGAAAATGAAAGCCGGATGCCGCACAAATTCTTGCGCGCCGCCTCGATTCGAGCAAAGTACGGGTACGCGACAAGCTAAAAGTTCAAAAGTAACTTGTGGCAGATTATCTTCCCATAGTGGCGGGACAATTCCCAAGTGGATGCCATCTAAGATTTTAGGAAGATTTTCGTGAGAGTAACCGGGATGGTAAATTAATCGATGCAAAGACTGAGCTAAAGAGAGCAATGGTCCTTTCTGCTGCATTGCCAAGTCTAACTCGGTGCGATCTGCGATTTTACTAGCGACAACGAGTTCTAACGTGCTTAATTCTGCTGCTGATAGGCAACGTAATTCTTCCAATAGGAAGTAAAATCCTTTATCTTTTCTCGGTACTCCCATGTAAACGCATCGAAAGGGCTGCCCTGGAGAGTATACTGCTGGGTTATGCGGCGGGACTGGAAACTGCGTGGCTTTACTACCGATGTACTGCGTACTCAACCGTGCCGGATCGACCCCATAGTGCCGATAAATTGCAGCAGTGCGATCGGAAACAGACAGCGCCACATCAACATAACGATTAATCAGAGAGACGATCTCCTGCCGTCGAAATTGATACGCTTCGGCTTGCTGAGGCAGATTTGAACCTTTAAGTTCTAGTGTTTTGAGTAGGGGCGATCGCGTCTGCACGACCAGCGGTCGTTGAATTTTGTAGAAAATAGCAACGAGTTTTTTTAACAAGTTTAAAGGGAGCGATCGCCCTTTCAAATCGAGCGAGTTGCCTAAAAATTCTAATCTCCTCATTGCCAATTCTCGCTCTGAATTTGGCGGTATAGGCAAACAGGCAAGGCAGGCTCGTCCGTCTAAATTATCGTCACAATGGCTCTGTTCTAATCTCCACAAATTAACTTGTGGACAAACAGCCCAATAATTATGCAAACTAAACACGACTTTAGCACCACTTTCTTTGGCTATTTTGAGGCAATTAGCGGTTATGCCCTCCAAATTGTGAAAGTGAATGATAGAGAAAGGTGCTTGCGTGTCTAAAAACTCTTGAAAGCATTTTTCCAAAGCAGGTTGTTTAACGTTGCCTAATGGATCGTCAAAAGCGAAGTGAGAAGGTGCAATAATTGGTGAATTAACAAGTGAAAAAGTAGGTACGTGGGGATGATTTTGGTTGCGAATCGTTTTGATATGAGGACGTTTATTAAAGTAACTGTAATCGGTTCCAGAATACAGAAAGGTGACGTGCCAATTATCTATTTGAGTTGTATAGTCAATTAAATTTTTACAATAAATAGATACGCCTCCCCCAAGAGTAGGTTTCTGAAAGTAGGCAGCCCAGTTATAATGAAGTACTCTGTATGACATCTTAAGTTTTCCCGATTGAAAACTGATAATTGAAAACCGATTATGTAGCAGCAAACGCTATTTTCAATCTTCACTCAGCGTGATCGTCACTAACGATTTGCCACGATCGCGGTTGATAAAACTTACATTGACTCATCGTTCCATCCGATTTAACGCTAAATCGAAAAGACTCAAAGACATCGAAAGTATAGATAGAACTTTGTTTGAGTTTAACGCTCATTGTATAAGTTCCAGGGGCTAAACCTAAATAAGGCATTTGCAATTGAATTTCATGTTTTCCTGGTACAACTTCAAAGAACTTCTCATCATTTTCGCCACTTAAAAATAAAACTGCTCCCGTACCACCTTCCCCGCCTAATTCTGTGATTTTTAAATGCAATGTCACATTATCGAACTTTTGATGAGCTTTACAGCCGACACAAAAGGAAGCAAGTTCGCCACTTTTAAGCGATTCTAGAATCTTGCCTTCAACGTCTCGAAAAAATAGATGAGTGATGTCTAAGCCAAAACTTTCACTAGCAGATTTTTCTGGCAAATACATGACTTGTGCAGTTGCTTTCTTACTGTCTAGAAACAAATCTTCTTCATACTTTTCGATAACTGTTTCCGTATCGCCAGACGCAATCAATTCACCTTTTACTAGGTAAATTGCCGAGTCACATACATTTAAAATTGCTTGGGGATTATGATTGACTAAAACAAAAGATGTTCCCTGCTGGCGTAGCTGGTGTAGTTTGCGATAACATTTGGCTTTAAATTTGATATCTCCTACAGCCAAGACTTCATCAATTAATAAAATTTCCGGTTCTGTATGAATTGCGCAGGCAAACCCTAACCGCGCTGCCATTCCCGAACTATAATTTTGCACGGGTGCGTCAATCGCATCCCAAATTTCCGCAAAGTCTATTACCTCTTGAAATCTGGCTTCGATTTCTTTGGTTGATAATCCTAAAATTGACATATTGGCATAGATGTTTTCTCGCCCCGTTAGGAGCGGATTAAAACCTGCTCCTAAAGCAATCAGTGGAGCCACCCTACCCTTAAGTCTGACAGTACCAATATCTGGCTTAATCAGACCGCTAATAATCCGTAATAGCGTGCTTTTTCCGGCTCCATTTGCCCCAACTAAGCCTAGTGCTTGCCCCCGACGCAGCTCGAAATTAACATCTTTCAACGCCCAAAATTCTTGGTTACGTAGCGTTTCTTTTCTCTTCCCACCTATTAGCTCCGTGGCGATATCTCGGACACCATAAAATAGCGATCGCCTTAAGTCTCGACAAAACTTTTTTGAGACATTTTCTACCGAAATAACGACTTCAGAATCTTGAGATTGAATAGCAATTTCTCGATCTACTAATTCAGTCATTAGGAACTCACCCTTTCAATCACGAAAGGCATGGCGAGGCGAAATGCCACCCAGGTTAATAATAAGCCAACTAGAGTAATAATACTTGCGATCCAAAATCCCGCCGGGTCTGAGATAACTCCCGTCGTTGCTAGTTCCCTCGTCGTTACGAGTAGAGGAGTCACGGGATTCAGCCGCACTAGAAATCCAAACGTTCCTTCGCCAGGAACGGGATAGACTACTGGAGTTAAGAACAGCCAAAACCCCGTAATCATGGTCAGTCCTTTTGATACATCCTGGTATAAAATCCCCAACGGCGCTAATAAAACACCGATAAATGTACCGAATAAAATCAAATGAATCAGCGCCACTGGAGCCAAAATTACCGTCCAACTGACCGGAACTCGAAACCAAATAAACAATCCCACAATTAAAATCAGCTTGATCGCGAAGTTGAAAAAGACCTCACCTAACTTTGCCAAAACGATCGCTTCTCGGGGAAAATTCACCTTAGCTAGCATCGGCTTAGCTACTGTTACCGCTTGCACTGGACCGTTGAGCGCTTCCACAAAAGTTTGCCACAACGCCGTACTGAACATGACATAAGCTGGATATGGTAAATCTGTAGCTTCAACTGCGATCGCACCTGCATCACTAGCGAGCGTAAATCCTGCTGCCATCACAATTGGAGGCAAAAAAGCCCAAATCACACCCAGAAACGACTGACGGTACTGAGCGCTAATATCTCGCACCATCAGCCGCCATGCTAGTTCGCGAGAAGCGAGTAAGTCTCGTCCCATTTGCTTAAACAACTGAATCGGATGCCTTAATAAGCTTTCAGGCGTATACACCACTTCAAACGGCATCGGATTTGAATTGAGATTTCTCTTTTGCTTCAAGTGGTTTATCCTTCTTCCAAAGTTTGGTAGGGTGAGCAATGCCCACCCTACTGCTACCTTATTATGCTGATACTGGAGTTTTCGGCAACGACTTAGCAGGCTGCTGTTGTACTTCTTGCGGATGTTTGCGAGTATGGCGATCGGTGAGATAACGGTTCAGCCTTTTCTCCATCCGCACTAACATATTTTCTAGTCGAGTCTTGCCCCTACCAAAGACATAATATTTATTCAGCAGCGGTCTAATAATAAATACCCTGCGTCTTCCGGTTAAATATTCCGACCAACTGCGATACCAATTTTTGTGGTAGTTGTTCTCGGTCAGATTCCACTTTTCGCGCAAGCGGTTTAAGCTAGTCGTACCCCAAGCATCGCTCCAACGTACCATGTAGAAAGGAATTTCGGACAATTCCAGCGGCATCCCGTTAATGTAGGTGACGAGGGATGTTGGCTCTAAGTAGATGGAACCTCCAGCCTCAGATACCGCTACACAAAAGTCTACATGTTCCTTTGTGTTCATCATCGCGGCATCGAGTTGACCACCGATTTTTTCAATTATCGCCGTGCGTACCATCATGCAATGAAACTCTGCCAAACCAGTTGGCTGTCGTTGCAAGAAGTCGCCTAAATCTGCTACGCGCTTACCTTGCTTGTAGATTTTATCGTGCAAGCGCCGAGTCGGGCGATCGCCCTTGTTTTCTTCAATCACCGCAGATTCTCCACCTGCACAATGTACGATTTCGTGTAAAGCTTGACCTTGGCACACGAGGGGACTAACTACCGCAGCTCCCGTTTCCTCAGCGCATCGAACCAAATTATTCAGCCAATTCGGAGCAACGACAACATCGTTATCCATGAAGACAACGTATTCTGTATTGACCTGGGCTAAACCTAGATTTCTAGCATAATTTGGTGAAGGGTAATAATCGGTACGAATCAGTTGGAAATTTTTCTCGCGGGCTTGAGCTGCTAAGTAATCTCGGATACGCGCAGGGGAGCCACCATCTACATAAATCAACTTGAAAGGGATTGTGGTGTTCTCATAAATACTTTCAAGGGATTTTTGAGTTAGACTGAAACGTTCGCGTGGTACGACTACGATCGTGACTTGTGGTTCTGCCATCTTTGATACGTCCATTTACAACCCTGTTATCTATAAAAAAATCAATCGTTTACAAGTCTGTCTACTTGCAAATACTTACATAAGATTGCAGAATTAGGCTACTAACACCAATACCATACGCTAATCCGCGTAGCGTCATAGGGGTAATAGTTATACAGAGTCATGTATTTGACAGTAATTCATAAAACATTTATACGATACAGGGATTTTATGAAGTGTAGATGAATGTTTCATGAGAGTTTTTTCACGATCGACTCAAGTGTCATCCAATATACAAATGCAAGCACCGCTTCTACCAAAAGTGGTATATCCTTGGGAAAAGTTGCAGTGTACGATTTTGTCATTTGAAGGGTGACTTTGCATACTACATGAGTGGCAACGAATGTATTTGAGCGTTTTTGGCTATATTTTTGGTGTCTCCCAAGTATTGTTGCAGAAATTACTATTATGCTGCTAGTCTGTTTTCTAAAGAGTTGAATCCTGCCTGTTGTATATTATCCTATGAGGGATTACCTCTTGGCGATCGCTTGTATTTTCACTTTTATTTTCCTTCTAGCTTGGATCGATCGAGAAATTTCAAATCAACTCATAGAAACTAGGAAGTGACAATGATTGAAGCAACAATCGCTGTTGTAGTCGTCACCTATAACCGAAAGAAACTTTTAATAGAATGCCTGGATGCATTACTGACTGGAACGCGCTTGCCAGACAAAATTATCCTTGTAGACAATGGATCTACCGATAACACACCTGATTTTCTGAAGGCAGAAGGATATCTGGCAAATCAGCTCATCGATTACATCCGCTTACCAGAAAACACTGGCGGCGCAGGTGGATTTTACCAAGGTGTAAAGTATGGATATGAAGCAGGTTACGATTGGCTGTGGTTGATGGATGACGATGCCGAACCTGAAATAGATGCTTTAGAAAAGCTAAGTCATTATCTAGATGAGCCTGATGTGAGTGCTTTAGCGAATCTCAAAATTGACTTAGAAGGTGAAATATTACATCCCCATCTAGGCTTTTTCGATCGCCAGACTCATCAAAATAATTTTGATTTTGATATTGAAATTCATAAAAAGATAGAAAACGATTTAGTAAAAAAACATCAAGCCTTAGAGATAGCCTTTAGTTCTTTTGTGGGCATTTTAGTTAGTAAAAAAGCGATTGAGGAAGTGGGCTTTCCTAATAAAGAATTTTTTATTAGGGGTGACGATTTAGAGTACTGTCTTAGATTAAATAAAGCAGGCAAGATATTGTTAATTACTGATAGTATTATTCTTCACAAAGAAGCTGGCGATCCGGGAGCGATTGTCAAACATTTTTTAGGCAAAATTTCTTATAGAACCAAATATAGCAGAATATGGCTGACTTATTTTGAGACCAGAAATGCAATTTGGTTAAGAAAAAACTATGCCAGTAAAACAAGATTTTATTTGAGAACGATTAAATACTATTGCCGCTCTCTGATTGCTATTTTGCTCTTTGACGATCGCAAGTTTAAGCGCCTACAATTTCTCACTGAAGCTTACCAGGATGGTCTCAAGGGTTATTTTGATAACAATAAGCCTAAAATTTTATATGAAAAAAAACTCTGATATTTTAGTCAACTGAAGTCAAAAAGACGTACTTCAAAAGTAAAATATCAAACTCAGTACTCGAACAATGATTCCTTAAACAAGCTTTTATTTAGCGATTCATGCTTTCGTAGATGACTCGAAAAAATCGAAACAAGGAGTGCTTGAATGTTCGATTACTTAATTGTAGGAGCGGGATTTGCTGGCAGCGTCCTGGCTGAAAGGTTAGCAAGTCAGTTAGGAAAAAAGATTTTAATTATCGATACGCGATCGCACATCGGTGGAAATGCTTACGATTGCTATAACGAAGCAGGTATCCTCATACACAGGTACGGTCCCCACATCTTTCACACCAACTCTCGCGAAGTTTTCGAGTATCTTTCGCACTTTACTCAATGGCGTTCTTACGAACACCGCGTTCTTGCCAGTGTTGACGGACAACTCGTGCCAATTCCCATCAATCTCGACACGATTAACCGACTTTACGGACTCAATTTAACCTCATTCCAGCTAGAAGAGTTTTTCGCTTCGGTGGCTGAGCCAAAAGAGCGTATCCTAACTTCTGAAGATGTGGTAGTTAATAAGGTTGGCAGGGAACTCTACGAAAAATTCTTCCGCAACTACACGCGCAAGCAATGGGACATCGATCCATCAGAACTCGATCGATCGGTGACTGCCCGCGTACCTACCCGCACGAACCGCGACAATCGCTATTTTACGGATACATATCAAGCAATGCCCCTGCATGGTTATACTCGAATGTTCGAGAATATGCTATCTCACCCGAATATCAAAATCATGCTCCAAACTGACTATCGGGAAATTGTGGGGACGATACCGTATTGCGAGATGATTTATACAGGTCCCATCGATTTATTCTTCGATTACCGTTACGGTAAGCTTCCTTACCGCTCTTTGGAATTTCAGCACGAAACCGTGAATACGCCCGTGCATCAGCCAGTTGCCGTAGTCAACTATCCTAACGAACACCTATATACGCGGGTTACAGAATTCAAATACTTAACCGGACAAGAGCATCCCAAAACGAGTATTGTCTACGAGTACCCACGCGCCGAAGGCGATCCATATTATCCCGTACCGCGATCGGAAAATACTGCACTCTACAAAAAATATCAGGCACTCGCTGACGCAACTTCCGGGGTGCATTTTGTCGGCAGGTTAGCAACCTACAAGTATTACAACATGGATCAAGTCGTCGCTCAGGCTCTGACAATCTACAAAAAGCTCAAGGAGACTGGGAATAGACGATCGCCGGAACTAGACCAAAAACTGGTTCAGGTAGGTTAGCAGTTGTCAGTTGTCAGTTATCAGTGTAGGGACGTTACATGTAACGTCCCTACAAATTTATTCGTGACTAGACGGAAACAAAAATCTGGTTCTATCAACCACCTGCTACGTATCTCGCCGATTGTAGGGTAATTCAGCATTAATTACCTCGATTTCTTGCCGTTCTAACTCATTGACCTCACGAATGTAGGAAGTTAAAATTTGCGCCAACCGTCGATGATAAAACCGATGTAAGCTGTGATTGACAGTAGCAGGGAAACCGCGCCGTTTTTTATGCCTTCCCCCCGCGCCAGGATCGAAAGTTTGAATACCATTGGCGATCGCCCATTCAATCGGCTTATAGTAGCACGCCTCGAAGTGCAGGCAATCAATTTCTTGAAAACTGCCCCAATAACGACCGTAGAGGCGATCGCCCTTCGTTAAACAAAACGACATACCCATCGGCTGGCGTTTGTCTCCTGCTCGATCTCCTGCATGGTAAGCCGCCACAAACAACACGCGATGGCGATAACGGGCGTGCAACTGCTCGAAAAACTTCTTGGTCAAATACTTGCTACCCCACCAGCCGAATTTATCACAGGTATCGGCATAAAAATGATACATCTGCGGAAATAAAGACTTATGGATTTCATCTCCCGTATGAGTCACCAATTCTAAGCCTGCATTTGCTATGGCTTTGCGTTCGCGCTTAATATTGCGGCGTTGGTTGGCGTTGAAGACTCCGAGATAATCGTCAAAAGTTGCAAAACCGAGATTTTGCCAGACATAGCTGTGGTGCAACCACGTTGTAAATCCGTGTCGTTCTAATGTGGGTCGCCATGCAGGATCGACATAGAGAAAATGACACCCAGAAATATTGTGGCGATCGCAAAAATGGTCGATTGCACTCACCATCAACGCCGTCATTTCATCCTCATCTTCCCCTGGCGCAACCAAAAACCGATAGCCTTCAGCAGGGGTAAAAGGTGTCATGCCTAAGAGTTTTGGATAGTACTCTACACCGATCCTCTGTGCCAGATCTGCCCATTGGTGGTCGAAGACAAACTCACCTTGACTGTGACCTTTCAGGTACATCGGGGCAGCTGCAACCAGCGTGCGATCGCGCCATATGGTTAAATGATTGGGCAGCCATCCAGCCCTAGCCGTAGCACTACCAGAAGTTTCTAGATTATTCAACCATTCCCACTCCAGAAACGGAGTTGCTAGAGGTAATGCCAAAGCATCCCATGCCAACTGGGGAATTTCAGCAATCTTATTCGTCCAGGCAACAGAATATTGTGGTTTAAGTAGTTCCACCATTGTTAGGGAGTAGGGAGTAGGGAGTAGGGAACAGGGAGCAGAGGGGCAGAGGGGCAGAGGGGCAATTCCAGTCACTAGCCACTAGCCACTAGTCACTGATAACTGTTACTTAAGTTAATCTAACTATTGCGATCGGTGCAGGCGATAGTGGAGAAATACTTCTTGTGCTTCAACTTGAGCTGATAACAGTTCCAGTCGTGGCGCTAAATTTTCTGGGAAACCCATCCCTGCCACTGGGCTAGGGGCGTTTGTCCCCCCCAAAAGTAAAGGACAGACAGTCAACCACATCTCATCGATTAAATCGACTGCTAGCATCGCTGCCACCAACTCACCCCCACCGAGAACGGCTAAGCGTTTGATTCCCAAAGAGAATAACTGCTCTAAAGCAAATGTCCAGTCAATTCTTGGTTGACAGTTGTTTTTCTCCGTCTGCCCCTCTGCTCCCTGCTCCCTGCTAAGTACTCCCTGCTCCCCCACAATCACTTTCTCAAATTCCGATCGCCCCTGCCAAGACTTTGCCCCAGCCGCAGATGCGATCAACCAACGAGGTACGGGTTGGCGAAAAAATCGCCACTGAGGATCGATCTTGGCACTAGCAGAAGCCAGGATCTGAATTGGTTGCGATTTTTGATGATTCTGTAGTCTTTGATGCAGTAATTTAGCACTAGTTACGCTTAAGGTTGTGCCGTAAGCGCGAAGCGTACCAGCCCCGAATAGTGTGGCATCGGCAGCAGCTATTTGTTGTTCGAGATGGAATCGATCGCGCTGGGAGGAAAAGCGAGCAGGCGATCGCCTCGCATCGGCAATCTTACCATCGGCACTCATTGCCAAGATAACTGTTGTATGGGGACGACTTCGAGATCGATCCACGAGCTGCTACCTAGTTTTAAACGATCGAGCGTGTTGGCAACCATACAGTAGTAGAAAACACTGTCTCTGCGCTGGCAAAATCTGCCGGAAGTTTTAGCGTAAAAAGTCACACTTTAATTAATTTTGAGTTAATGTTTAAAGATAAAACATTTCTTATGATTAACCAACGAATCTTTTTATACAACATATATGGTAGCAGCTAGAGCTTTTAGATACGCTGTGAAAATGTCGAAAACATCAAGAACGCAATTGAGCTTGGCATCCGTAAATCTCGAACTTTGTTTTGTATGATTTGTTAAATCAGACAAAGATTTTGACAGAATTTGCTTGGCAGCGATCGCGTTTAATGGTATTTAAATGCTAAAACTAATCTGTTTGCTAGCAAGCTATTACTAGAGGGTCTTGCATCTATTTTGAGGGAGCTTCCATGGCTAAGCCCAGTCAATCCTCATTTCGTCGTATCTTACTTGCAAGAATACTGCTGCTGACCGTACCAGTATTGTTGATTGGGGAAGCGGTGACTTTCAGGAAAGCACGTTCTAGCTTGCTAGAAACTGCGCGCTGGAATTTAACTGAAAGTGCGGTGAACAAGGGAGAAAATATCAGCAACGCGATCGCGGCACTGAAATCAAATCTGCTGCTGGCAAGTCAAACCACCGTCATCCGAACTGGTTCGCCTGCACAGGCTCGGGAGTTTCTCCAACAGTTAGCGTCAACGCTGCCAAATACTCAGTGCTTGCAGGTGAGTGAGATCGGCACGGGTAATTTGGTAGCCAGTACTTGTGGTAATACTCGAATTGCTTCTGCTAAAGCCGATCCCGCTTGGCAACAGCAGCAAAATCAAAAAATCTCGCCTTTGATTCGCGTCCAGCCACTCGTCGAAATTGAGGCGCGGCGATCGCTACAGCTATCCGCATCGCTAGATCCTCAACGCTCTCTGGGACAACTACAATTAGTTCTATCGGCTCCCGTGTACAACAGTAGCGGGCGATTGACCTACAGCCTCAACGTACTATCGGCACTGCACAAAAGAGAACGAGATCGACCAGGATTGCTGGCTGGCTCCACCGTCGTGATCGATCGCAACGGCACGATCTTAGCCCACCCAATGGCTAACCGCATTGGACGCAACGTCGCGCAAGAGCAAGATGCAGGACAACTACAACATCTGCTCAAAAATGCGATCGCCGGACGCACGCGCCAAGATTTTCTCCACTTGTCGTTCGATCGAAACGGTCCCGACCTGCTAGCTGGCTATAACGTCATTCCCAGTCCGATCGATCGAGCCAACGGATACTGGCTGATTTTAGCCGTTACCCGTCTGGATCATGCCCTCTACGGACTGCAAGAAATTAAAGTTATCCTTGTCGTACTGACCATCGGCTTGTTAGTAGCGACCTTAATCGCCGCACTACATATCATCCGCGATTTAGCAAGACCTTTAGAAAAACTACGGGACTACGCCCTCAACCTACAAAGCCACCACGCTGCCGAGCGAGTCCCGCACAATTTCAAAGTACGCGAGGTAGAACAGCTAGCAGAAGCCTTGGAAGCAATGCTAGGACGGCTAAATGCTTCGGCAGCAGAATTAGAAACCGCTTGGCAAGAAGCCCAGGCTTCCAACCAGATGAAAAGTGAATTCTTAGCCAATACTTCCCACGAGTTACGCACCCCTCTCAATGCCATCATCGGATGTATTCGCCTCGTCCGCGATGGCTGCTGCGACGATCGCAGCGAAGAACTAGAGTTTTTGGCACGGGCTGATGAGGCAGCTATTCACTTATTAGGTATTATTAACGATTTGCTCGACATTGCCAGAATTGAAGCTGGTAAACTCTCAGTCGTTACAGAAGCGCTGGATTTACGGCAAGTTTTGCGAGAAGCGATCGACCTGCAAAAGGTACAAATCCAGCAAAAAGGGCTGCAATTGATCGCTACAGAGTGGCAAGAACCGCTACTAGTTCATGCCGATGCTGCCAAACTTAAGCAAGTGCTGATCAATGTTATAGGTAACGCTGTCAAGTTCACCGATCGCGGCAGCATCAGCATCAAACTAGAAATTACTGCCCAACCCGTACAAGATGGCAGTACTACATTTTGGGTCACTGTGGCTGTAGAGGATACGGGACTGGGAATCGATCC
The DNA here is from genome assembly GCF_032860985.1 of Chroococcidiopsis sp. SAG 2025. Lineage (GTDB taxonomy): Bacteria > Cyanobacteriota > Cyanobacteriia > Cyanobacteriales > Chroococcidiopsidaceae > Chroococcidiopsis. The sequence goes on along the minus strand of NZ_JAOCNC010000001.1, from coordinate 837,932 downwards.
GGCTCAGCAACACAAGCTCTTTCGTCCCTTTGTCATGGTAGATGGTACTACTACCCGCAAGCTAGGCGGGACTGGCTTAGGATTGGCAATTTCCCGCAATTTAATTGAATTAATGGGGGGTCGCATTGCCCTCAGTAGCCCTGGTATCGGTCTAGGGACTACTGTAGAAATTAGCTTACCATTAGTCGATCCTTTGCCGTCTCCTCCCAGCTTGGAGACCCAGCTATCAGAGCGATCGCACTCCACCAACGACAACAATTTTGATTTAAACGAACAGAGAGCTTTACTGGAGGATGACTTGAGAGAGAGAATTATAGAAGAATCCAAAAGACTAAACTCCATTAGCTCTGTCAAAAGTCTACAAGTTGAGGAAAACATTAATGGTAGTGGTGTGACTTGTCTTTGATAGGGAGTCGGGAACCGGGAGTCGGGAGTCGTCGGGGCGGGTTTTGACAGGATGTTCCTGAAACGCCCCAGAATTGGACCAATAAACCCGCCCGTACGGGAGTAGGGGAAAGGGAGCAGTTGTTAATTTATGAATTCTGGTAAATTCTACTGTGCTATTTGTACCAATTGAGATTTTGTTGGTAGAGGATAACTCTGGTGACGTGCAGTTAACTAAATTGGCTTTAGAAGAAAGCAAAATGTCTGTAAACTTGCACGTAGTTGAGGACGGTGTAGAAGCATTAGCATTCTTGCGAAAAGAGGGAAAGTATACTAGCGCAAAACATCCAGATATAATCTTGCTCGATCTCAATCTGCCTAAAAAGGATGGGCGAGAAGTGCTAGCAGAGATTAAAGCAGACCCCAACCTCAAGCGCATTCCTGCGATCGTGCTGACAGCTTCTCAAGCTGAGGCAGACATACTCAACGCTTACAACCTCAACGCCAATTGCTACATTACTAAGCCAGTTAGCTTTGACCGCTTTGTCAAAATCGTGCAGTCGATTGAAAACTTTTGGTTCACCATCGTGAGGCTACCGTAAACCCTGCACAGTCAACTATCAGTGGCTAGTGGAACCAGTGGCTAGTGGCTAGTAATTGCGACTTACGACTTCTTCCTAGTATTCCAGCAAACTTCCGACTGCTGGACAAAATTGCTATCTTTGATAGTAACCATAGATATTATTAAGAATAATTAAGAGAGGTATTGTGGCTCTATACGCTGAATTGCACCGCCACTTGGGGGGTTCGGTCGTGCCTCGCGTTCTCTGGCGCTACTTCCAGCGTCACGCTGACGACAAAATCGAGCGGTTTGCTGACTATGCTGCGTTTGAAGATTTCTATACCCGTCCCCGCAACACGTTGGACGAGTATTTAGAATTGCACACTTTAGTTGAGAGCGTGCAAACGATTGAGACTTTGCCTTACTTTGTCTATCGCTTGATTCGTGGGGCGTATATTTTTGAAAATTTGGCGTACTTAGAAATTCGCTACACGCCATATTTACGCACGTCAGGGCATTTAACTCAATCCCAACGGATCGAACAGATGGCGGAGATTGTTGACGTGGTAGGCAAAGCAAGCCAACTTTCCGAATATCCGATTGTCACTAGCCAAATTTTGTGTATGCATTCGCGGCTACCCTATGAGGTAAATCGGGCAATTGTGGACTTGGCTGCCCAAAAACGAGAATATGTTTGTGCTGTGGATGTCGCTGGTGGTGATGGACATTATGCAGAACGCCTAGAAGAGTTCGTGCAATTGTATGCCTACGCGCGATCGCTTGGTTTAAATACCACGGGACACTTATATGAAACTCCCGCAGGTTGTTATCCTGAATTATTGCCCTATCTGATGCGGATCGGTCACGGTATCCAAATTCCCCTGCTGCATCCCGAACTGTTACCAGATTTAGCCAGCAGACAGCAATGTTTAGAGGTTTGCCCTACAACTTATTTAAAGACGGGAACCCTACAGGACATGCGCCAGTTGAAGTTGGTATTTGACCGTTGTTTGGATGCTGGAGTAGATATTGCCATCTGCACGGATAACGCCGGATTGCACAACGTCCGGTTGCCATTTGAGTACGAAAATCTGCTGACGCTGGATATTATTGACTTTGACGAATTGCAAGCTTGTCAAGATGCAGCCTTCCGCCATGCCTTTGCTTGGCCCTATGGCGATCGCCCAGCGTCTTTACTCAATGGATTACTCAAGCCATCATTATCAACTGGAGTGCTGGCAATGCAAGATTAAGATTGGTAGACGGTAGATGGTAATTGGTAATTGGTAGATGGTAGTTGATAAGTAGGTGGATTTTTATGTCTAGCCACTACTCACTACTCTCTACTCTCTAATATGAACCCTAATAACCAAAATACTGGAATTGCAAACATATTAGCAGCCAATACCGAACTGATACAACTTGCTGATGGAATGCTATTTGGCGAAGGACCAGTTTGGGATAAGCAACATCAACAACTGATTTTTAGCGATACTGGGGCAAACGAACATAAATCTTGGAGTGAAACTCAAGGATTGCAAACTTACCGCAAACCCAGTTATCAGCCAAATGGCAATGTGCTTGATTCTGTGGGTAATCTTTATACTTGCGAACACGAAACGCGGGCAATAAGTATTACAGATAAAGACGATCGCCGGACAATTTTATGCGATCGCTTTCAAGGTCAGCAGTTCAATTCACCGAATGACTTGGAAATTAAATCGGATGGGACGATCTGGTTTACCGATCCACCTTATGGTTTGGGCGATAGAACTCAGGAAATCGACTTTAATGGTGTATTTCGCTACGCTCTGAAAACACAAGAATTAACAGTGGTTGTTAAAGATTTGAGTATGCCGAATGGCATTGCTTTTTCTCCAGATGAAACCAAGCTATATGTAGGTAACTCAGCGGCAGGCGATCGCTATATTTGGATTTTTACTATTAACTCAGATGGAACTCTTTCGGCTGGAGAAAAACTCTGTCAAATTGATAACAATGATTGGGGGGCTGATGGTGTTGATGTAGATGCCAATGGCAATATTTATGCAGGTTGCGGCGATGGCGTACATATTTTTTCTCCTACAGGTCTATTACTCGGCAAAATTTTGACCCCAAGCGCGATTTCTAATTTCGCCTTTGGTGAGGAAGATGGTAAAACTTTATTTATGACGAGCGAACACGCTTTGTATCGAATTGAATTATTAGTTGCAGGCGCAGTGCGGCGATGGTGAAATTTCTATAGTTTCGTTATTGCTTTTATAGTAGGTAGGCAATACCTGCCTATGCTGAAATTTTTTTGACTTAACGCACTTTACTTATATTTCAAAATCAAATATGAATCCTATAGGAATGATTTTCTTGGAAACTCCTAGACTAATTCTCCGCCAGTTTAAGCCGGATGATGCTCAAAAATTATTAGATTTAGATAGCGATATTGAAGTGATTCGTTATGTAGATCTGGGCATTATCAAAGGTGGTGAGCCTCTAGAGAAAAGTTATGAAAAATATCAAAACAATATTTTACCAAAGTGGATGCAATATTATCAACAATATCCAGGTTATGGATTTTGGGCAGCTATTGAAAAATCTAGTCAAGAATTCATCGGTTGGTTTCATTTACGACCAGCATTAGATAGTCAGTTTAATGTTGATTCAGGATTATTTCATGCTGATGAAATTGAATTAGGTTATCGCTTGCGTCGAGTTTCTTGGGGTAAAGGCTACGCCACTGAAGGTTCTCGCGAACTTGTCTCAAAAGGCTTTGCTGAATTAGGAACTCAATGTATCGTGTCTTCTGCGCTGGCAGAAAATCGAGCTTCTACCCGCGTGATGGAAAAAGCAGGGTTAAAGTTTGAATTGAAGTACGTTCACCCAGAAATCGATCGCGAGGTGATGAAGTATAGTTTGAGAAATCCTTCGGGGTGCGCTGTCAGCGCACCCTATATTTCAATTTAACCGTCACCTAAATTCTTAGGAATCTCTTTAGGAATTACCCAGTAATAAATTGTAGAACCACCAGGAGTCTGCAAGGTTTTTTCTGGTTTCCAATCGCCCATATCAAACGCATGAGACACAATACGAGTGCCAGGTTTGAGCTGTTTGAATAGCTGCGGTCTCAGCTTAACATTAAGTTCGGGTAACAAATAAAGCGTCACGACAGTTGCATCGCTGAAGTCGCTTTTAAACAGGTCTTGATTGAGAAACGTCACGCGGTCTGTTACGCCTGCCTTTTTCGCGTTTTCCTTTGCTTCTTTAATCCGTTCTGGGTTGATGTCTATCCCAACTGCCTTTTTCACTTGATATTTTTGTACAGCAGTAATTGGGATGCGTCCGTCGCCACTACCAAGGTCGTAGAGCGTATCATTTTTAGTCACCTTAGCAACTTTGAGCATTTCGTCTACCGTCTCTTGGGGTGTAGGTACGTAGACGACATCTGGTTCGCGGAGTGGTGCTTGCGTATCTTGAGCAATTGTTTGAGTGTGAGCGTTAGTCTGGGTAGTGAGACTGTAACCAGTTATTCCTAAGCCAACTATACCAATGCAGGCGATCGGTAGTAGGAACAAGCGTTGTCGGCGCATTATTTTCCTTTCCTGTAGCCGTTTCCGTATAACATAATGCCATGTTATAAGTCGTAAGTTGTAAGTCGTAAGTCGTAAGTCAGAAGACAATTGACTGTTGTTAGTGTTGGCAAACGCTCCGCTACACTGCGCGAACAAGGTTTTTGATGAGTAGCTGGTGACTAAAAGTCAGAAGTTAAAATTTAAGAATCACAACTTCCACCAACTACCAACTATCAACTATCAACTACCAACCATCAATTAAATAAGTACGCCAAGATTGAATTTTATCTTCATCAGTAGTTTGAGGAATTGCTAAACGCCAGGTTTTCCCCTCTTTCTGAAGTTGTAAATAGACCTCGAATGGATTATTTTCTTGCGTTGTCCGTCGTTGAGAGATTTGTAAGGTGCGATCGTAAGTTCCGATAATTCGATATGCTGGTAAGTTACCGATTTTGAGTTGTTGCTGTTCTTGTATTCGCAGGCGATCGATTTCTAGTTTAAGTGGTGTAGACAGTTGGAGTTTCTGGCTTATTTGTTGTTGCAATTGAGATAACTGAACTTCTAAAGCTTTTTGTACCAGTCGCTCGTTCGGTACTACGATTGGCGTGCTGCTACATGCTGTCAGCAATATTAGCAAGATTCCAATTAAAACGAGCGGTAGTTTTCGGCACATAGAACTTGCATTCGTGGGCGACAAGAGACAGCAACTAAGGTGTATGGAACTTTCTAGAGTTAGTATAAGCTGTGGATGACTCTATCGAGCAGTCAATTATGCAAAAAAAATCTCTTGGTTTAGACGAGCGCCTCTACGATTACTTTCTATCTATTTCTCTACGGGAATCAGAAGTTTTATATCAGTTGCGTCAAGAAACAGCTAATTATCCCGCAGCCATGATGCAAATTGCTCCCGAACAAGGTCAATTTATGGCTTTACTAGTTCAATTGTTAGGAGCAAAAAAAACTTTAGAAATAGGGGTATTTACGGGTTATAGTTCTTTATCTGTGGCTCTAGCACTGCCTGCTAATGGTAAGATAGTTGCTTGCGATGTGAGTAAAGAATACACAAATATAGCGCGGCGTTATTGGCAGCATGCTGGAGTTGCTAACAAAATAGATTTGCACTTAGCACCAGCACTAGAAACACTAGATCGATTATTGGCATCGGGACAATCGGAAACTTTTGATTTTGCTTTTATCGATGCAGATAAAGAAAACTATGACTGCTATTACGAGCGATCGCTTCAGTTAGTGCGTCCTGGTGGTTTAATTGCAATTGATAACGTTCTCTGGGGGGGAGATGTTGCTAATCCTCAAGTTCAAAATCGAAGTACTCAAGCAATTCGGGCGCTCAATGAGAAATTGCATCTTGATGAAAGGGTATTTTTAAGTTTAGTACCAATTGCTGATGGATTGACTTTAGCATTGAAGCGATAGCTTCAGGCAGGAGATTCAGCCTTTTCAGATCTGCTTCTAGGCGCAATCTTCAGTAAAAAATTGTCCACTTCTACTAAAAAGTCTCCGGCTGAATCACGCTTTACATTCCCCTGAGCGTCATCTTGTTCTGCTGCTATGGCTTCCTGTAACAGTTGCTCGTGCTGTTGTTGTAAAAGTCTTTTGTGAAGAATTTCTAGCAACACTGCTTGCTCGTCGATTGATAAAGCGTCTACCGTTTCGATCGCCTGCTGAAACTTAGAGGTGTTAAGTACCATAAATATAGATAAGTTACCAACTTCGTTAAGTCTATTCTTAAGTGTAATCTACAAGATGCTTTTGTAGTACGGAAATTTCCTAATGATTTTAGTTGAAGCAATTCGTCATGCGGTCGGGCTTTATAATTTTTTAAGAGTTAAATTTAAACTTTCTTATTTCTGCTTCTTCGGTAAAACGGTAAAAATTGATAACCCCCTTTGAAAAAGCTTAAAAAGGGGGTTATAAGATCTATTTTTAGTGCGATCGCGCTTTTATTGTCCTCTCATTCTGGCTTTATATTCTGCATAATAGTTGCTGAATCTCCAGAATTCGATAATGAGATGCCGCACGGAATGATAGCTTTTTTTAGCAATATTGTAGGCTTGCTGTCTGTAGCTGGCAGGTGCGCGATCGGTGTGTTGACAAGAAGTGTCTCTCATGTTTTTCTCCTAAATGAATTACAGTTTTGACAAAATTAACGGTAATATCTTTGCTCGATCCAAGAACGCATTTCGGCTTCAGAACCAAAACTTACAGACTGATTTGTTGTTGGGTCAAATGCTTGCCACCACGTATTGCCTTGGCGATCGCGGCGTTGCTTTACTTGTAGTTCATTGCCTTGAAATAACCAAGTAAATAATTGCTGCAAAAATCTGGTAATTTTGGCGTAGTCTCTTGGCTGTGCAACAATAAATTTAGTTTGAGATTTGCAGTCGATTGTTTCATTTGTAGGAGAGATTAAGTAATCGCAATTAGCTTTCATAGTTTGAGGTAATTGAAAGTAAAAATAAGTCTTTGCTTTGCGGCACAAATCTAATCTAACAACTACTAATTCTGATGACAAAGCAATCTATGCATAGTTGTATGAATAAAATCGATAGATCGAAAATAAGGTAAGTTATGAATGGGTAGTAGCTTAAACTTATATCTTGCAGATGGCGATTAGAAATCGCGACTACATAGACAAAACCTACCTGCGTAGGTTGAAATACACTATCTTCCCTAAGTCCGCCTGCGCGGACTTGGTTTGTGTAGCTGCGACTTATAGTCGCTCAAGCTTATTGAAAGATTTTATGTTAGAGCTAAATTCTCAAATCGTTTATTATTGGAGCCATGCTTGAGCTTAGCAATAGTCAGATCAAACTCTCCCAACTGCGAGCATTGTTGGCAGTAGCCGAATACGGTAATTTTAGTGAAGCAGCTTTACGTTTAGATTTGTCTCAATCAGCAGTCAGCCACGCGATCGCATCACTAGAAGATGAACTAGGAATCTTATTATTCTCTCGCAGTCGGCAAGGCGCAGCTCCCACACCTGTAGGAGAACAGGTAATTGAATACGCTCGGCAAATCTTGCAGCTGTTAGAAGAGATGGTTGCAGCAGCCAAATCAGAAAAAAGCTTGCAGAGTGGCACTGTCAGAGTTGCTTGTATACGGAGTGCAGCCACCCATATCTTACCGTCTGCGATCGCCCAATTTCGCCGTCGTAGTCCAGGAATTGCGATCGACATCTTAGAACATTTCGACCACTTGGATGTAGAAAAAGCTTTGCGGGAAGGTCAAGCTGATGTAGGCTTTACCCACCTTCCTACCAGTGCGGAATTTGAGACTTGGGAAATTTTGCGGGATGAATATGTCGCTCTACTACCACCATCTGCTAATTTGCGGCAGAATCAGTGTACTTGGGAAGAATTATTTGCTTATCCTTTAATTGTTCCTAGTACCAATAATGCGTGTTTTGCCACGCTCCGCAACCACCTGCTAAGCGCAGGTATTCGGATCGATAATCAGGTTGCTTACCAAGTTAACGAAGACTCTACTGTTGTCAGCATGGTATTACAAGGTTTAGGCGCAACAATTATGCCACGGCTAGCAGCAGAACCCATCCCATCAGCCGTACATGCGTGTAGTTTGCCAGTACCATTAGAAAGAATCATTGGAGTAGCTGTGCTAGCAAATACGCTGCTAACTCCAGCCGTGTTTTCCTTTTTAGACGTGCTACGCGGTGTCGCATCTCCTCCGATGAAATGTGCGTAATTCAGTTATCAGTTATCGTAGGGGCGGGTTTTGACCAAAAATTTAGAGCTTTGGTTGTCAATCTATTTGCTAAACCCGCCCGTACAGTTATCAGTGTGGAGACGTTGCATCTCACATCTGTACAAAGCGATTGGTTATCAGTTATCAGTCAACCATTAACCGTCAACCGTCTTCACGGAGTGTAGCGCAGCGTTTACCGTTAACTATCAATGACCAATGATCGATGACTAATGACCAATAACACTAAAAACTTGTTGCTCTAACTTGTCGCACGACTGACGTACAAGTCTCAATCCTTCATCTGGAGAAATTTCGCCTGTAGGGGGTTGGAATTCTTGCAAAAGTTCCGCTTCTGTAGTTTGATATTCACCGAGATCGGAACGCATCTTCGTCAAAAAATTTATTCCTTCACCGTCTTGAGTCGCAAATTCAAATATGGAGTCGAGATAATCTTTAACTTCCCGATTTTTCACTCCTTCGGTTACGGCTGCATAGAGCAAGTCGTTATCTAAATATTCAAATTCTGGTACGTCTAACCGATCGCCATTTAATTGAAAAGTTTTAACGCCTGCTTTTGGTCTGACGGTTAAATTCTCGCGTCTGACTCTCGCACCAGCGTTACTCACTAAAGTTGCGATCGCCAATATGCGATCGGGATAGTTACTGTCCGTACCGCGCAATTCGATCGTCCCAATCTTGTTAAGTCGGACGCGGTTCCATGCCGTTTTTAACAAGCTACCTCCCGCCTCAAAAAACAGGTGGCGTTCTACCCCAGCGCGATCCATTGCTGATAACCAAGCATGGTAGCGTGAAAACTGTAACTCGACTAATTCTTCAATGTTGTGAACGTAAGGCTGAAGTCCTCCCACTGCTTGTAGATGGGTGTAAACTCCTTCCCAGCCGAAAATATCTCGTCCTCGGTAATGTACGGTATGTGCTGAAACATTCATTCCCCTTCCTTCGTAAAACGGACAAGCGCGGGAAAGTGCGATGAGTGCAGCGTCTAAAGCTGTAGCTAGATTGAAGAGATTCAGGATTTCCGCTTGGGCTGCTGGAGTAGCGTTGTAAGATACCCCTATGCGCGGATCGATCGCCCCTGGCGATACTTCTAAATGTATGTGCGTACCCGTACACCTGCCTGCGTGTAAGAAGCGATCGTAACCTACGGTACGCAGTTGAACGTGATACCATAGCTTATTACGAATTATCGGCATGACATGCAAGGGATAAGTAGACAAGGGATAGAGTCTCAAATCCAATTCTTGCCCCGCCTGGATTGCTATTTGCAGATTACTTAAATACTCTTGAGCGAGTTCAGTAACTGAATTGACCGGGTTTGTATTAATTTCAACAATATGCTTAACCCATTCCGGTGCAAAACAATCTGAATTGCTGCCTTTTTCAGTTGCGATCGCCTGACAGCGCGATAAAAACTCATCGGCACGATGAGAAATTGCCCCAGTTCGATCGACGAGGAAAAACTCTTGTTCAAATCCGAGTCGCCGTATTGCTTCTGTCATGGCTAAAATCTCTGCAATTTAGTTTTCCACCTCTACTGCAATGATTTCACGCTCGCTGATAATTTAAAGTATCTAAGAGATAGACTTTGGCTACCGAGCTAAAATATCTCTCTTACGGCGTAAATTTAACGCGCTCAATGATGTTAAGACCAATATTCCGGCTGGCAAATATCGATCGCTAGTGCGATTAAATTGGCAAAATCAATTTTGACAACTAACAACCAAAAACGTATTTGTTCTCGCTGTCTTTGGCTACTTTTAAAGGCAATTCGCCAAATCGTAGCAGCTAGAGGTAGCCAGGGATAGGTTTTTCTCAACAGTCGAAACCACAACGGACAAAATTGGTTTGGCATTGGTGTGATTGAGAAAGCAAAAGTCAAAAGTCAGAAGTCAAAAGTCGAAAACTATAATGTGCCTGCGCGAAGCGTGAAATCAAAGTACGATCTTGGCATACTTACACCAAGTGGCAATCGCAGACAGAACACCCAAGCTCGTGCGTCTTCTTGTCTTCTTGTCTTCTTGTCTTTGCGTCTTTGCGTGACACAAAATCTTACTTTGAACGCAACTTGGCATCACCATCATATAATATCGAACGTTCGTTATGAAAAAGGTACTGCAAAAGCGATCGCTTGTACGTTTAATTCCCGTCGCCACTGCGATACAGGTTTTTCCCAAGCCTCTTCCCATTTTTGAGCAATAAAGGGTTTTGCAGACATACCCATTTCCCAACCTTGAGCGATGGCTTGGAGTAATTGGGGTAGTTCCTCTGGATACATCAGTATGGTACTAACTAAAGCATTGGCAATCAACATACCAGCCAAAGGCAACCGAAATTGTGCCAAGTAGAATGCTTGCAAACCAATTTCAGCAATTTCTGATGTACCAAAACCTGTAATAACGTGCCAAATATCGTGAGTCTGCTGCCAACGATATTCGATGTAGCTGGTATCGGCATCTATTTGCACTTCGGGATCGATGCGATCGAACCCTTGCTGTTTCAAGCTAGAAGCGTAGGCATAGCCAAGAGAATCTTGGGGATATTGCAACAGTGCTTCCAGATCGTGAGCTGGAGCAATGTAGCGTTCTTCTAACATTGCTGCTACTTCTGGATTTGCCTTCATTGCCTCTGCTGCTAACTCAAAGGCACGGCTGCGGATTAAGGCGTGACTTAATTCGTCAACAGTATCTAAATTTTCTGGCTCAAAAAGCAAGAAGAAGAAAGCTTTCACTGCCTTGAGAAATCGCAGGTTAAAGCCTTGTGGAATGCCCAAGTGACGCGAAATACTTTTCCAGGTTCGAGAACCGAGAGATTGCATAGTTGTGTCTCCTTGTGGAGGCGTTACATATAACGTCTCTACAGTAAAATATGATCGATGCTCATATTTTAAAATACGAACATTATTCATGTTTCGTCAAGCGTAGATAGCAACGAATTCTCAAAAAAATCCTCAAATGCGGCGAAAACCCCAGCAGGCGCGGAGTCAAGAGCGAGTGGCTCGGATTTTGAACGTAGCAGAACAGATGTTTATAGAAGCAGGGTATCAGGATACAACCACAAGAGCGATCGCTTCCCGTGCTGAAATTCCTGTAGGTTCGCTGTATCAGTTCTTTCCCGACAAAGCTGCAATTCTGAAAGCATTAGCAGCAAAATACATAGAACAGGAACGACAGATATTTGCCGACCTGCATACAGAAGAGGCGATCGCATTATCATTATCTGTATATGTAGAAAGAGTTCTCGACACATACGATCGCTTCTACACTGCCAATCCTGGTTATCGGATTGTCTTCGAGCAGTTATTGAAAGCTACGCCAGAAGTACCTCTCTCAATGTATGAAGAGATGGAAATACCCCTTAGTGCTGAATTGCAAAAATTTCTAGCTCGAAGAAAACCAAGTTTAGATCCAGCACAGTGCGAGTTAATTGCCACTATTTCTGTAGAAGTGGTAGGAACTTTACAATGGTTATCTTTGCATCGAGATGAATTTTTTCGTGCCAAGGTTGTAGACGAGACAAAGAAATTAATTTTGGGTTATTTAAAGTTATATTTGGATGAATAGGCTAGTTTCTTAAGAGCCTTTTCTTGTCATCTCAAATAAATATTGAGCATTTTGTCCCAAAAAAGCATCAAATAATACTTTCTTTCCCGATGCTTCTACTGGGTAGCGTTCGGCAATTTCATAATAAGCATAAGTCCAAGGAATTTGAATCAATTTCCCAGTCACATCATCTATGACTGTCACCATCTCTTTCACTGCATGAGTAGCAGTCTGACGCAAACCAACTTCTAAACTACCTTCAATTTGGGCTTTCATCGGTACTCCCAAAGCAGCTAAGCCGTTAGCTGTAGTCTCTATATCTGGATATTGTAGAGTGTGCTGGCGGTTGACGTAGCCAGTGAAATGATTGACTGCATATCCGTGTAATAATACCCAAGCTCCATATTGGGTAACTCGATTAACTTCTTCTACCACAGATTTTTTGGGCGGCGACCAAGGACGGGTGAATACGCCTTGGAGTCGATCTACTATTAGATCTATATCGGTTGGATTAGTTGCATTAGAGGGCATTGCCCACCCTAGAGAGGCATCGCTAACAGTTTGATAGATCGGAGATGCGATCGCCTCTGGTAATTCTTCTACAATCAATTCACTGATGAAAAGTTTGGGTAAGTCATACTGTTCCTGCTCTGGGTGTCGATAGTGGCGAGCATATAAATTTTGGGCTGGAAAAATATATTCTCCCGCTGCCTTGTATCCTAAAGTTTCGGCAACACTAGCTAAATACTCAATGCCTAAATTCTGTCTTCCTTCGGGCGTATCAATATTTAATCGCAGCGAACGAAAGGCAATATGGTCGTTGGCAACCGTACCACCTGCTTGTAAAACCATTTGTTCGTAAACTTGAGCGTAGCTAACTCTAGCACGGTATTGTTGCCAGAGTCGATCCCAAAGATGAAGAGTAATTTCAGCTTTCATAACATCATGAAGGAAGAAGGGGATGAAGAGGTGGGCATTGCCCACCCTGCTGACTGATAACTGATAACTTTGTAGAGACGTTACATGTAACATCTCTACACTGACAACTGTTTCCTCACAAGTTCCTCAAATTCTATTTCTATATTAAATATCAAGTCATCTGAGTCATCTGTGAATGACGGTAGTGTGACTGGTAGATGCTACGCCTTTGCGCTGATATAGTTCCGCACATTCTATGGTGGTGAGTGCGGAACTTTTTTATTTTTATAATTAGTCATTTGTCATTTGTCATTTGTTATGGTGATAGTAAGAGGCACATTTTGACTTTTGACTTTTGACTTTTAACTTTGTACATATTTGTTCAACTAACTTCATTCGGTTGAAACAAACTCACAAGATTCTCAACTTTTCTACTTAGCGTAAAAGTAGACATATTCCGGGGAGAGTCTGATATGGAAAGCTTCGATTTTGTCATTATGGGAGCTGGACTAGGGGGACTGTCAGCTGCCGCTTGTTTGACTCGACAAGGATATCGGGTTGTGGTTTTGGAGCAGCATTACTTAGCTGGCGGATGCTGTCATACGTTCGATTATGGGGAATATAGATTTTGTGCAGACGTTCACTATATTTCCCAGTGTGGCTCGGGTCAGGCGATCGCGCAATTTCTGAATTACATCGAGCGGGATGTCCCCTTTGTTTCCCTCAATCCCGATTGCATCGATCGCGTTATTGCTCCAGAAATTGATTTTAAAATTCCTTTAGGTTGGGAAAACCTACGTCAGCGTTTGCTCTCAACTTTTCCAGAGCAAGTCACGCCAATTAATCGCTATTGTGACGAAATTAAGCAAATACACCAAGAGATTCGCAGCCTAGTTCAAGAAGTCCGCTGGTACAATCGCCATCTCTCAGATTGGCTGAAGTTACCCAAGTATTGGAATTTATTTGTAAGACGAAATTGGACGCTGCAAGATCTCTACAATCGTGTCGGTTTGTCACCCGCACTGCAAACGATATTAGCAGGACAGAGCGGAGACTATGCTTTGCCACCCGAGGAAATTGCGCTGTTTACTCATACTTCTTTAGTATGGGATTACTCGGAAGGAGCCTATTACCCTCAGCACCACTTCAAACACTTGGTTGATGAGATTGTTGCAGCCATTACCTCTGGTGGTAGCGTCGTGCAATTTTCAACTCCCGTAGAATATATCGAAGTTGAAGACCGTCAAGTACAAAAAGTCATTGCCGGAGGTAGAACTTATCAGGCTACTCGTGCTTATATCAGCGACCTAGACCCCAAGTTAACTTTACAGTTAATGCGGGAAACTGTCGAAGAATTCAGTAACCGGGAGCGTCAACGCCTGACTGGTTACGAATATTCTGCTAGTGCTTTTAATATTTATTTAGGTTTAGATAGCCGCTTCGAGCCAGAAAAATATGGGATTGGCAATTGGAATATTTGGTATTATCCCAATGGCGATTTAAATCAAGCCTATCGCCAACAATTGGTGGGTGACTTACACCATCCTTGGATTTTTCTTTCTTGTCCTACGATGAAATCTCCAGCAGGTGGTATGGCTCCGCCAGGACATCACGTATTAGAAATTGCTACCGTGTGTCCCTACGAACCGTTTAAACAGTTGCACTCAACAGATCTTAAAGCTTACAAGGCGAAAAAACGGCAATTTTATCAAGATATGATGACAAGCGTGCGAGATTTGATTCCTGATGTGAATGCTTATACTCGCATGAAAGTTTCTGGTACTCCTACTACTAGCGAATACTATCTCGGACAACCACAGGGAAACATTTACGGTGCGAAGTTAATACCCAAGCAAGTCGGTTTGAATCGTTTAGGATATACAACTGAATTGCCAAATCTTTTCTTCGTTGGTGCTAGTGCTGGATATCCCAGTGTTCCAGGTGTCATTGGTAACGGTATGGATGTGGTTGAATTGATTACAGGTCAATCGGTCTGGAATCGAGCTAACACTTCTGAACTGTTGATTAAAAGATAGTTGATCTCTCCTGGTTTGTTAGCTGTTAGCAGGGAGAATGGACACAGTGACCAGTTATCAGTGTAGAGACGTTACATGTAACGTCTGTACTGTTATTCAAGTTATCAGTGACTAGTTATCAAAGTTTGTCATTGCGATCGCTAGTCGTTGTCGAACTGGTCACTGTCCTAACCTCTAACCCCTAAACCCGATATATGAGCATCAGTAAGCAAGGAAAAATAATTGCTCTTTGGATAGTATTTCTATTCGGAACGGTTTTTCACACGCAGTTAGCTTTAATGCCGCTGCTTTATGGTGAAAATGTAGTGATGCCTAATAGTCAGGGAAAAATGCCGGCATTCGACTCATGGTTAATGTTAGGCATGTTTGTCTTACCAGCGATCGCAATTGTAGTGACTGCATTTAATAATTCGAGACGATATAGACTCATACATTTTTGCGTGACAGTTCTGTTCACTGTCATAAATTTTATTCACATTGTCTTCGATCTATCGGTGCCACCGATCGTTTGGCATCAAATTGTTTCGATCGTCTTGTTATTTGTGAATGGGTTATTGTTAAATATTGTGTCTTTACAATGGTTGCGAGAGCGAGATAAAAGTCCTAAACTTCGTAAAAAAGTGACTGTTAAAGCAGTCAAAAATTCCTAGTTGTAAAACTTGAAAATCAAAGTCTAAAAAGCTACTTCTTTTTGTGAGTATAGACGATCGCAATAGAGCATCCAACCCAATCCAAATAAACTCGATAGAGAACCTGCGATCGCAGCTTTGACACCCCATCCCACGGGTCCCAGCCAATCGTTAATTTCGTTTAAAATCGCCGTACTAACTTTAGCAACGACATAGGCTGTCCCCACCGCGCCAATAGTAACCATACCTAACTCCGCCAAAATTTCTAATAGATTTTTCTGCGATAGATCTTCCTCAAAATAGATTTTCCAAATTAAGGTGTACATTCCAATATCAGCAGCAGTTAAGACAAACTGTTTTGGCATTTCTGCACCTGGAGAAGGGAGAGCCGACACAGCGCCACCACTAGCAGCATAACCAGCGATCGCTAAAACAGCTTCGATTCTCTTTTTACCTTGTAGATCCATGATTATCTCCTTGATGATTTGTTATTTGTCATTTGTCGTCGGATTGTGTCATCATCCCATCCTAAATTGCTTTCATTACTGGTATTAGCTAGGGCGATCCGATCGCATTCCTGCTTGTATGGGGTCAAATCCTGGGGGAAAGTGAGTGGTATCGGGGTCGTAATCTGCTTCGCGTAAGTCTGCTGTTTCTAGTTTGGCGTGACGTAAATCTGTACCAATTAGAATTGCTCCGCGCAAATTGGCTCCATTGAGGTTAGTTTCGTTGAGGTTAGCATAGCTTAGGTCTACTCCTCGCAAGTTCGCGCCGCTTAAGTCGGCTCCACTCAGTTCGGCATAACTTAAGTCTGCACCCTTCAAATCGGTAGCTTTAAGATCGACTGCACCGAGTTCTATGCTTGTAAAGTCCCGTTTTCCAGCCGCATATTGATTGAGGAGTTCGGCTACATCAGTCATGGAGTTGGGGATGGCTTCAGACATAATTGTAAAGTTAAAGGTTTTATTTCTAGTTTAAAGGCAAAAAGAATAGTTGGTAATTTTGTAGTTCGGTATAATTTTGTCACGCAAAGACGCAGAGGCGCAAAGGGTAATTAGTGCTTTTGCAATTTGACAGGGAAATGCAAGCCAATCGATTTATATTATGTGTTGTTTAAATAGAACTTATGATGATAATTCGTGCTGAAGCTGTTGAAGATTATACTAATATTTTTAAGGTAAATAAACTCGCATTTGGGCGAGAAGATGAAGCAAGATTGGTTGATAATGTTCGTCAATTAGCTAATTTTAACCCCAAGTTATCTTTAGTAGCAATTGAAGGCGATCGCCTTGTCGGACATATTCTATTTAGCGAAATTGCGATCGTCAGTCCTCAAGGTGAAGTTACGGCATTGGCTTTAGCTCCATTAGCGGTTCTACCTCAGTTTCAAAATCAAGGTATCGGTTCTCAGCTTGTGAGAGCAGGATTGAAACAGTGTCAGATTCTAGGATACAAAATTGTTATAGTTCTGGGTCATCCAAACTTCTACAGTCGCTTTGGTTTTGCGCCTGCGATAAATAAAGGACTGCGATCGCCTTTTTCAGTTCCAGATGAAATATTTATGGTACTAGAACTCGTACCTGGCGCATTAATTGGAGTTAGCGGTATGGTGACGTATTCATCTCCGTTTGATTGCGTTTAAGAATGAAGCAAAACACTTGCTTAGATGCCGTGACTCTTGCCAATAACCCAATGACGGCGGAAAAAACGCGATAAAGCTGATTCTTCTAAGGATAAATAAATCGGGCGACCGTGGGGACAGGTGCGGGGGTTGCGGGTACGCTGCCATTGATTGAGTAGCGTTTGCATTTCTTCTAAACTCAAACTCGTACCGTTGCGGATGGCACAGCGACAAGCAGTCGCTACTTGAGCCGCTTGTAAGTCTCCACCCAAGCTTAATTCTACTAAAGCATCGGCGCAGTCATCGCGCTGTACGAGCATTGCCGGGGCGCTGCGGACTGCCCACAAGCGATCGCCAAACGGTTCGACTTCTAAGTTCAACCGTTGCAATTGAGCTATTTGAGCCAGCGACAGATGATTCAGAATCACTGGCGGTTCTAGGGGGACGAGTTGCCAGCGATCGCAGAGTTGCTCGTACAAGACTCGTTCGTGGGCGATGTGCTGTTCTACCAACCACATACCACCAGGATGTTCTACCAAGATATACATATTGTGTACCTGGGCGATCGCTTTCAGAAAAGGGTGTAGGGTGTGGGGTGTAGGGTGTGGGGTGTAGAGTTGACTTGTGACTTGTGACTTGTCTCCCTGCTCGATCTCCCGACTCGTACTATATACGCCTTTTTCTTCTGCAACTTTAATCAGTTGAGTGACTCGTGTATGATGAGCCGAGTCAGACACGCTGTGACTATTGAGCCGCAGTATTTGTTCTATAGCGCCTGCTGTGTGTTCTTGCCAATGACTCAGGTGGTGTAGGTAAATTTCGGTTTTCGCTGGCTGACGGTTCCAATCGATCTGCCACGGCGCAACTTTCAAATGGAGAAAACAAACTGGATAGCGATCGCGGGGTAGCGTCCGTGTCATCGCTGAAAGGATTGTTTGTTCTAATTCTGCAAACTTTACCATTCTACCGTTCACCGCTACCCTCACCCAGTCTGGACGATGACGATGACAGCGATCGGGCAAACCCAGAACCAATTGAAGGGATGAATGGTGAGAATTCGGAATCAATTGGTAACTGGTAATTGGTAATTGGTAATTGGTAGTTGCTTCTTCAGCTCTCTTCCCCCCTGCTCCCTGCTCCCTGCTCCCTGCTCCCTCAAAAGGAGTTGCCACTTCAACCTTAAGATACTGCAAATCGCTCAAACTGACTTGGCGTAGAATTTGTGGGATTAAGTGCTGGGTAGTAGCCCCTGGGGAGAGGGTAAACCATTCGCGATCGTCTTGCCAGACTTGCCAGGTGACGTGAGGATGACACAAGGCAATTTGCTGAATTGTATTTTGGATCGCTCTCATTTGTTGACTGAGGGAAGGCATTCCCTGACGGCGTTCTGCCCAAGTTGCGAATAAATTGGAGACGGTGACGACTGTACCAGGAGCGATCGCCACTGTTTCTGTTTTGATTGGTTCACCGCGATCGCTATATCTCACGCGCCATCCCTCGCCAGCCTCAGCAGCACGGCTGAAAATTTCTAATTCAGCAAGTTGAGCCAAACTATGTAACGCCTCGCCGCGAAATCCCAAACTTGTAACTTGCCACAAATCTTCACAGCTACGAATTTTACTGGTGCTATGAGCAGTAGCACACGCTTGTAAATTCTCCAAATCCATGCCACAGCCATTATCGGCAATACGAACGCGCCACTGTTGCGGATAAAGATAAATAACTACCCGTGTTGCTCCAGCATCCAGGGAGTTTTCTGCGAGTTCCCGTACGACAGCAGCTAGAGAATCGATGACCTCTCCAGCAGCGATTAGATGTACGACCTCAGTAGGTAAAGGTAGAATCCCAGATTTCATAAGATCTAGTCTATCGGAGGAGTGAGGAGACAGCGACCAGTGACCAGTTATCAGTGACCAGTGACCAGTGACCAGTTATCAGTAACCTCTTCTCACGCACCACGCCACCACGCAACTACCAACCACCCATTACCTATTACCTCCCTAATGCCATTTTTATAAACATTTTCCGAGTTTTTTTCTCAGGAGTGCCAAAGTATGATTTTATTACCTTAAATAGCGGATTAATCCCAATTTGAGCATCGTCCTGGATATTATCTATCCTGTAGATTCTACTTCGACTACATGAAAATAGATCGCTTGTAAATGTTGAAGTCCGCTACTCTACCTTTAGGATGAATGTAGAAAAGTTCCTGCTAAAGAAAGATCGTTTCAGTTTATTTTCCTTGGTACATTGCTGTTAGTTTTGTAAAGAGAGGAAGCCTAATGGATAAAGATAATCTTATGCAAGGAGTGATTCCACCTGAGCCTCCTATTCACGCTCAATCGGGCGTACACGAACTAAAATCCCGCTTGGAATGGGGAGAACCTGCTTTTACAATCCTTGACGTGCGCCCTCGAAACGCATATAACGACGGTCATATCATGGGAGCTATGCCCATGCCAATGGAAAATTTAGCAGAACGAGCAAAGTCTTCCATCGCATCGAGCCGCGATATATACGTTTACGGTGAAACAGACGAGCAAACTGCTGAAGCTGCTCAAAGTCTCCGTGCAGCAGGATTCGAGCACGTGTCAGAACTTAAGGGTGGTTTCCCTGCGTGGAAGGCGATCGCAGGTCCTACAGAAGGAATTGTTGAGTCTCAAGCACCAAAAGATCAAGAAGTATACAATGTTGTAACTCAGCTACAACACCATACGGATACGCAGAAAAACCTTAGAGATAACTAGGTTGCTAGAAGGCAACTTTGAAATTCAATCTTCAAGGTCGAGGCTAATTGTATTAGATCGTAAAAAGAGCGTCAGAGATTAATTTAACTTTGCAAAAAAAGTTACTCCCATCTCGGAGTTTTTTCGAGGTGGGATATTTATCATCTAGCTTTGGGCGATCGCCAATCGTCAATTTTGCGATCGCGGCATTTACAATAAAATGCATTGATGCAATTGATCTAGGAGTCGCGATCGTGCCAGCAGCAGTAGGAGTCATTGAAACTTTGGGTTTTCCAGCAATACTCGCCGCCGCAGATGCAATGGTGAAAGCAGGCGAAGTCACCCTTGTTTACTATGGGATTGCCGAAAAAGGAGAGTTTTTGGTCGCGGTTCGCGGTAAAGTAGCAGAGGTAAATAGATCTGTAGAAGCGGGAATTGCGGCTGCTGAAGAAGTGTTTGGCGCTCAAGTTATCGCTCACTACATCATTCCCAACCCGACAGAAAACATAGAAACGGTATTACCAATTCAATACACTCAAAAAGTAGAGCAGTTCCGCACGTTTTAAGGCGACTGGCGATGAAAGAGAGGGCGCGACGCGATCGCCTGTCAGAGCTTATTGTTAAAATTAGGAATAAATATCTATTGACAAAGAAGAGATGACACAAAATGCTTTCGCTCTGTCAAAATATAGGATGAGCATTTATAGAATGTATTTCTTAAGCTCTATACTTAAAATTCTTGACACGATCTATTTGGGGAGATAGCCAGTGCCACAGGCAGTTGGATCGATTGAAACGAAGGGTTTTCCTGCTGTGTTAGCCGCAGCAGATGCAATGGTGAAAGCCGGAAGAGTCACTTTAGTTGGTTATATTCGAGTTGGTAGCGCTCGTTTTAATGTCAACGTGCGCGGTGATGTCCAAGAAGTCAAAACCGCCGTTGCCGCAGGAATTGAGGCAGTAGAAAATGTATACGGAGGTACGCTTGAATCCTGGGTGATCATTCCGCGCCCACACGAAAACGTAGAAGTCGTACTACCCATCGGCTTTACAGATGAAGTCCAGCGCTTCCGCGACTCGGTGGAACGACCGATTATTCAAAGATAGGGAGCAGGGAGTAGGGAGCGCACGAGCAGGGGGGCAGGGAGCAGGGAGCGATCGGGAGCTGAGGAAGCTGAGGGAGCGATCGGGAGCTGAGGAGGCTGAGGAGATAAAATAACTAACTGGTCAGGAGTCAGGAGTCACTGTCACCCTACACCCCACACCCCAACGCCAGTTGCTCATGGGGAACCCCAAGACCGCACTGGCTCCCCCACACCCTTTCTTCATTGATAACGGACAACTGTTCCCTACTCGCTCTTCTTGTGACTCGGATTTCAATTATTATTCCAACGTTGAATGAAGCAAGCTGTATTGGACGTACTCTGCGACAGCTAAGCATACTCGATCCTCCAGCGTGGGAGGTGTTAGTTGTCGATGCTGGTAGCGAAGATGGTACGGTTGCGATCGCTCAAGCTGCGGGAGTGCAGGTTTTATTCTGTACTGAGCGAGGGCGTGCAATTCAAATGAACCAAGGGGCAAAAGCTGCCAGCGGAGAAGTTCTTTGTTTCATCCATGCCGATACTTGGGTTCCAGACGATCTAGTTGAGATAATCGAGCAGACTTTGGCAGATCCTGGAGTTGCAGGTGGGGGTTTTGTTTCCCTCATGGCAGGTTCCTCCAAAACTCGTTGGTGGATGTCTCTGCACAATTTTCTCAAAACTTATTACGCGCCGTTACTATTTCGTCCCCACTTATTTTTTCAGGGTTTGAGGTTACTATTTGGCGATCAGGCGATCTTCTGTCGTCGAACTGATTTTTGGCAATGTGGTGGCTTCGATCGCACTTTGGTAATTATGGAAGAAGCCGATTTCTGCTTGAAATTAGCGCGACAAGGGCGCATCCGGCAAGTCAATCGCATCGTCCAAAGTAGCGATCGCCGTGTTGCCCGTTGGGGATTCTGGAAAGCAACAGCAATATATCTATATATCGGTTTTTTATGGGGGTTTGGTATTTCCCCCACATATTTAAAGCGACTGTATCGGGATATTCGGTGAATGGTACGTGGTGAGTAGAAAGAGCGATCAATAGCTGGTAGCTGGAATTGCTTCCTTGTCTTCCTTGTCTCCCTTGTCCCCCTCACTTCTCCGTCCAGTCATAACCATTTCAACTTTGGTAGGGGCTGAAACTAAACCTCGCCTTACGGGATGTACGGGGCGGTTGTTGGCTAGCGAGAGTTCTAAGTTAGATAGGATGGTAGCCAAGACGAGTTTCATCTCAAACAGAGCAAAAGCTGCACCAATACAGCGCCGCACGCCACCACCGAAGGGTAAGTACTCGTAAGGAGAAAATTGCCGTTCTAAAAAGCGTTCTGGCTTAAATTGCTTTGGTTCGGGGTAAAGGTCTTGGCGTTGATGGGCGAGATAAATGCTACCTACTAATACTGTACCTGGTTCTAACTGTTGTCCTAAAAGAGTAGCGGGCGATCGCACGACTCTAGGAAAAGTAAGCATTCCCACGGGATAGATCCGCAGGGTTTCGGAACAGACGGCGTTCAGATAGGGTAGTCGTACGATCGCGTTTTGGTCTGGTGTATCGCCTAGACTGTCAAGTTCTGCCAGCAACTTTTGCCGGACTTCGGGCAGCTTGTGAATCCAATATAATGCCCATGTCAAAGCTGTAGCCGTGGTTTCGTGACCTGCAACAAGCAACGTCATTAATTCATCGCGTAGTTCCTCATCTTTCATCGGTTCTCCGGCTTCATCCCGCGCCGCCATGAGTAAGCTGAGGATATCGATACGCCCGGGATCGGGGTTGGCGCGACGTGCTTCTATTTCAGCATGTAGTAGTCGATCGAGTTGTTGCTTTTGACGCAAAAAGTTCCCCCACGGACTCCAAGCACCTAAATCTCGTTGTAAAAAGGGAAAGAATAAGAGGCTGGCTTTGAGGGGCGAGTTCGTTAACTCCAGCAAATTGTAGAGGAGTTTTTCGATCTGTCGATAGCGTTCTCCTTCCCTCAAACCGAAAACAGCTTGCAAAATGACATTGAAGGAAATGGCTTGCATGGAATCCCGCACGGAGAAAGGCTGATTCGGGTTCCACTGGCTGGTGACTTGTTTAGCGATCTCGGTAATGATTTCACCGTATGCCTTCATCCGATCGCCATGAAAGGGAGGAACCATCAGTTGGCGCTGGCGGCGGTGGCGATCGCCACTTTGCATGATGACTCCAAAATCCCCTAATAATGGAGCGAAAATGCTGTTGATCTCTCCAGGTGCGTCAAACTGCTTGTAATGGTCGTTGGTCAGAATCTCCTGTAACAGTTGAGGACTGCTGACGTAGACAAGGGGACGATAATTTAAACCTACCTTGAGGGTAAACCAGTCACCATAACGTTGAGTGCAAGACTCCATTAAAGCAAAGGGATTAGCAATCCATTGTAACAGTTGAACGAGCGGTGGAGTTTTTGGACCTTGAGGTAGGAACATAATTTCTTTCTCTAAATCTCTTTCTAAATCTTTTGTATTCTTACACCAGCCTTAAGTAGTCAAAATACAGATACTGCATTACTGAAATAATCTACCGCAAGCAGATGTATAGTCAACCGCGATCGCCTTAAACTTGCCTAGCGTTTTCTTGTTGGCGATCGCTATGGTGGATATTTATATTCTCGATTTGTTTGTCATTGGGCTGCTGCTGCTAGCAGTTACCCTTGGTTCGGGTTGGATTTCCCGCTTACCTTTTTCTTTTGCCCTCATTTACTTAGTTGTGGGGATTATTCTCGGTCCCTACGGTTTCAAACTCATTCAAGTACAACCAAACGCTGAGTTTTTGCAACGGCTGACCGAATTTGTCGTAATTGTCTCGGTGTTCAGTTGCGGCTTAAAAATGAACCGTCCCTTACAATTGCGAGCATGGCAGATTACAGCCAGACTGATTGGGTTTCTCATGCCCATTTCAATTGTAGCGCTGGCAGCAGTAGGACATTGGTTACTAGGCATGAATTGGGGTGCAGCCGTGTTACTGGGTGCAATTCTCGCCCCTACCGATCCCGTATTAGCTTCAGAAGTGCAGTTAGCAGACATTGACGATGAGGATGAATTACGTTTTGGTCTGACTTCCGAAGGAGGTTTGAATGACGCACTGGCATTTCCCTTTGTCTATTTTGGATTGCATTTATTCAAAGACCCCAATTTAGATAATTGGTTTAAACAATGGGTAGCCGTGGATTTAATTTGGGCGATCGCATCGGGAATTGTGGTGGGAATTGCCGTAGCCAAAGCTATTACTTGGATCGATCGCAAGCTACAAAAACGTCGTCCTGCTGATGTTTTGATGGAGGATTTTGTTGCTCTAGGAACGATTTTGGTTACCTATTCCTTGGCAGAAATTGTTAACGGTTATGGATTTATTGCCGTATTTGTGGCGGGGTTAGTCGTCCAGCGAAATTACGCAGACAATCTAGAAAAACGCGAGTCCGAATTAGAATTCGTCGAACGAATTGAAAAGTTAATGGAAGTCGGCACAATTCTGTTACTAGGATCGCTGTTGAGAATGCAACCCTTGTGGCAATATCTCGGAAATTCACTGATTGTGGCAGGATTATTACTCTTTGTCATCCGTCCCGTAGGAGCGTGGATTAGCACGATTGCAACAAATCCTCCGGTAGAACACGATCGCCGTCGCTTGCATCCTGCCAGTCGGTGGTTATTTGGTTGGTTTGGTATTCGCGGTGTTGGTTCTTTGTACTATCTCTTCTACGCTTTTGGTGAAGGTTTAAAAGACAGTGCGGCAGAACAAATTGCCTGGATTACTTTCACAACAATCGTTATTTCTGTAGTTTTACATGGAATTAGTGCCACACCTTTAATGAGTTGGTACGAGCGTAGAATTAGAGGAAAAAGTAGACGAGCAAAACACGCAACTTTACCCGAACAAAGTGAATAAATACTGCGTAGAGACGGATCGCGATCCGTCTCTAAATCCGTGCTATTTTGCTATTTTTTCCAGTAACCCTTTTGTCTTATCTTTGAGACTAGTTTTCCCTTCTTGTGCTTGAGCGTCAATATTTTTGATATTCGCTTTTAGGTTGGGATCGAAATTTCGATTAGAATTAGTCCTTGCTTGTTTTGCCTCTTCCATTCTTCCCGTGGCTTCGCTATACTCATACGCCCGCTCGATCTTTTCTTCTGGAGTAGGTTTATATTCTGGAGGGATGAGTTTTGTCTCTTCTAAAGTCGCTGCATAAACTGGTGAATAGCCCGCGATCGCAGTACCAAAAAAGCCAAGTAAACTCACGAGAAATAACAGTAAAAGCTTTTGCAAAAGCCCTTGTTTTAGATTGGATAAAATTTCACGCATGACAGTCTCTCAAAAAGTTTGACGATGAGAGCAGCTTACATTTTCTGCTATATCTATTCCTTCTATCAAAGGAAGCATAATAGTGTGGGGTGGGCATTGCCACGATGAAACTATTCCTTCTACCAGAAGCACGATATTACCATTTTTCATAAATCTAGGTGGGGGCGTACAGCCGTGCGCCCCTACTTCTTTCACAACCATTGCGGCTGAATGTGAATGCCCCGACTTCCCATAGTTTGTTCAAATAAGTCTGTGGGCAAGGCTTGTTCTACAGTCGAAACTCCTGGGTGCTTGAGCTTGCCTGATAATAAAAGTTGGGCAATACTACCAGTACCGCAGCCAGCAGCGATCGCAGTGTTATCGTGAATCAACGTCGAACAATAACTCACCTTCTGTCCGTCTTTTAACCCCGTGACTTCGGAACGAATTGCGACTCCAATCCCGCTAAAACGATTTGTCACATCGGTCATATAGTGGCTGACATGGGCTAAAAATTCGATCGCACTGCGCTGTTGCATCCAAGATTTGGGGAAGACATGGGCAGCAATCCAAGTGAGATGATTGTAAAAATCGGGAACGGAACCAAATTTGGTAATTACGGTTTTGACGGGGAAGGCTTCCGGTAAGGTAAAAGCTTCTGGCATATCAAACCAGTAAACACCAGATTTACCATAAGGTGTGGGAAAATCTACGACTTCGCGATCGCTATATGGTTTAATTTCCACCCACTGACCATCAATCCAAGCGGTGAAAGGCTTCTGTAACCCTAAAAACGTCGTTCGCATCACCGTCACGCCAGCACCTCCAGAACCCGCTACTAAGTAACTTAAGTGGATGCGTTCCGACTGGTCTAATTTTTCTACTCCCTGACGTACCATGCTGTTTGAGATTCCAGGGAAAATGCCTGTATTGACAATTGCTGTCACTCCTGCTGCTGAAGCTGCTGGAGATAAATCTAAAGCTTTGCGGGTAAAAGACCGATGATCGCTGACATCTAGATAATCGATACCCGTTTCGATACAAGTTTTCAGAACGCTAGCGTCGCGGAAGTGAAACGGTCCGGCACAATGAATGACGAGATTGGAAGAGGAAATTGCTTCTCTTAATTTGGCTTTGTCTGCTAAGTCTAATGCTAGCGATCGAACGTGAGAACCCAGTTGCTTGCTGACTGCGGCTGCTGTATCAGGGTTACGGCTAGTGATGGTAATTTCTGCTGATGTATGACTGGCAATGTCTTGGGCTACACTGCTGCCGATTCTTCCCCTGCCACCAAGAATTAAAACTCGATCTGTCATCAATCCAGAATTGTTGCACCTTTTCTATTTGAACAGATTTTATGCCCGCTCTGCCTCGGTAGTAGGGATGAGTTTGGTTTTACCCCTGTCATCGTCTGCTAAACCAGTTTTTCATCTTTGTCAAAAAACCAGAACGGCGGCGAGGGCGGATACGCGGTGAACTTTGAGGATCTACAGATGGTAGTCGGTTAGCAGCAACAGAAACAGCATTTTTTGTTGGCACAATTTCAGAACCATATTTACGGGCATAAACTTGCGTAAATTCCGCTCCTAAAAAGAAAACTTGGGCAGAATAATAGATCCACACTAAAAGAACGGCAAGGGAACTTGCTGCACCAAAGGTCGAACTAACGGCTGCACTACCAAGGTACATACTCAATAACGTTCTACCTATTGTGAATAAGAAAGCCGTAGTTGCCGCACCAACTAAAACATCTTTCCAAGCAATTTTGACATCAGGCAAGATGACGTAAATCATTGCAAATAATAATGTCATCAAGCTAAAAGAAACGACAAAGTTAAGAATAGATAATCCAGTTGCTAAACCTGGTATCCAACTATTTATAAAGCTGCTAAATGCTGCTAGTGCCGTACTCAGAAATATGGATAATAACAATAAAATACCAATCCCTAAAACCATACTAAATGAGATCAGGCGGCGGCGAATTAATACCCAGATTCCTTGTCCTGGCTTTGGTGCAACTTCCCAAATTGTATTGAGTGCATCTTGCATTTCGCCGAATAAACCTGT
The DNA here is from genome assembly GCF_032860985.1 of Chroococcidiopsis sp. SAG 2025. GTDB lineage: Bacteria > Cyanobacteriota > Cyanobacteriia > Cyanobacteriales > Chroococcidiopsidaceae > Chroococcidiopsis. The sequence continues at coordinate 810,767 of NZ_JAOCNC010000001.1, read as the reverse complement.
TGCACCTAACAAAAGTGTAGCAAGACCGATCGAAGTGCCAACAACACCCGTTTTGGTTTGATTGACGTTAGCAAGTGCAGTTTGTACGACTGTTGCCCCTGCTTCTCCTACTAAATCTTGAATTTGGGCGACAATTTCTCCTCTAGCAGCTTCTTCACCGAATACTGCACCTGCCACGGCGATCGCAATCATCAGCAGTGGTGCGAGCGAAAATATCGTGTAATATGCTAAGGCTGCTGCTAGCCGCGATGCTTTATCCTGATTCCACTCCTGAAATGTCTCTTTTAATAATTCTCCAACAGATCGCAAGTGCATTGTTTGTCTCTTGTTGATAGTTGGTCAATTGTGCCTACACTTGAACTAAATCAGTTAAGAGATCTCAACTCCCTAGCAACTCGTAGGCTGAAGAAAATCGCTTTTGTCGCAGTCAAAAAGCAAAATGGTATGAATTTATTGTAATACCAATTCTCGATGACTCCGCCGCAGAAGATATCCCCAACTCTCCTTATCAAGGGAGCTAGGGGGGATCGGATTTGTGTAACAACAAATAAAATTGGTATGAGCTAGCTACAGTTTTTGTGGCGCACAATTTTTTCTACACCTAATTGAGTAGGTATTTTTCTTTAAAGATTTTTATGAATACAATTTAGAATTAAAGTATTTTATTATACAGTAACCGGAGTTTGAGATTCAGTATTGTCAGCTTGGAGGAAAAAAAACTAAAAATTTTTCGATCGCGCTCAAACATTTTTGGGCGACCATTTCCGGTAAATTGGGTAAAATTAGTGCTGTTTTTTTTGAGAAAGGTACTAGTCCACTTTCTAATCCAATAGTGCTGCATTTGATTGACAATCTCTGCATCGTTGCCAGTAAAAAGGAATTCCGCATTCTCATCCATCTGAAAGTATGCCAGACACTCAATTTGTTTGGGGCGAGTAGAATCCCAATATTTTATTGTCGATTTTCTTCCCATATAAGTACTTGTAAATTTACTTAAATGGTTGAGAGCATTCAATAATTCTAAAACAGTAATTTTTTTCTTTTGTTTGAGCGACACGCTCTGAGTTTCATTGCATACTTGAGAAACTGTCTGTGAAATTGGCTGTGCGATCGCACGAACGAGAGGAAATTCTTTAGCTAATTTCTGAAATATAGCAATTGTTTGTTCGACATCTTTTTTAAGTACAGTTTTTAGTTGGAGGTTAGCGATCGTTTTAATTGCCACCAGCCCCATACTCGTCAAAACTAACAAGGTGACTTGCGAACTCACTTTATATGTATAAACGTAATTCGTATGAATTGGAAATTCAAAAACATCAAATGCATCGGGATTTTTGATGATGTTATGGATAAAATCATGATTGAGAAATTCTTTGACTTGCCATTGTACAGTTTGCTCTTTCAAACATAGGTAAGATTTTGGTTGCTCTTGAATGAGAATAATTCCTAATCCAAGTACTCCTGGCAAGTTGAGAAAGTTCTTAATAGTTGTCTCAATCATAGGACAATAATCCTTGTCATATTAGCTTAAATTATCTCTATTATTGATTCGTCAGTTTGAGTTTACCTGCAAGATTTGATAAGGTTATACATAAATAAAAAGAGCTTATTTTGTCAGTAAACTATGAATAGAAAAACCATAACCGATTAGTTTAACGAGAAATTCCTTTCTTCTCAAGGTAGATTTTACTGAAAATACCTCTGAGAGTAGAGGCGGTTTCAATTATGTCGGTAAATCCACGGAAAATATGATTAATTTTATCAAAAAATAATAGGGTACGCGATCGGCATACCCTAGCAATTAAGTTAATTAGGTTTCAAACAATCGGACAAATTTTACCTTCATCGCCTCAAGATAAATATTTGCGTGAAGTAATATTCACCTTTTGAATTTCTAGAAACACCAATACCAGTTAGGTTATAACTACCTACAATGTTCCGTTGGTGTCCAGAACTATTTAACCAGCCTTGAACGGCATTAGCAGCAGGATCGGCATAACCTTGATTATAAGCAACATTTTCTGCCGCTCCTCTATAGGAAATGACTTTGGCAATCTCTTGCACTCTCTGCTGAAAACCATTATGGCTGAAAGGAACTGCACCACTCGCCATATTTTGACTGTGAATTCGGGCTTGATTGCTGATGGTATTATCCCAAGTTAAAGAAGCTAAACCACGTCCTTGGCGATACTGATTAATTCGGTTGAAAACAGCCCGTTCTATAGAGGAGGTATCGGCTTGAGCTACGATATTTGTACTAGGATTCGGCTTTGAAAGTATGTTTTTCTTAGCGCTCTCTCGGTAAAAATTAGGGGTCTTAGCGTTAGCCGCAATTGTTGTTCCAGCGGTAAAAATAACTGAACACAAGGCTAGTTTAAACAAAACAGAATGCTTCATGCAATGGTTTCCAATGAAAGAATAAGCAAGTGAAACTGAAAATTTCCAGGATGAATCGCTGCTAAAAGAGTTAGCAGACGAGTTTATTTTTCAGACTGAACTGTTGCTAAAAGAATTAGCAAATGTACAGTTTAATCTAATGCGGTCACTCTTGAAACTTTTTCCAGAAAGATTTAAAATTGACTGCAAAAATATATTCTATAAATCTATTCAACTTCATCTCTAATTAGCTAATAAGCGAATTATTACTGAAGCTATATATCGAAGTAATTTTACTGAAAACTCAGCTATATAAATTCTGAATTAGTAACAAATACTAGACTGTTGATAGCGTATGGCGAGGCGTATTTCACTCAAGGCTTTTCAGTTAAAGCAAGAACCCCCCTAACCCGCCGAACAAAACAAAGCCCCCTTAACAAGGGGGCTGAGGGATCTTCAATCTTGCAATTTCGCAACGTAAGAAAAGCGTACAATCACGCGCTCTAAATTATTCTGAAACGGTTTCTTCCTGCAATATCCCTAAAACTCGCGCAATATACTCGCTACGCCACTGTTCCCGTGCCTGCACTACTGGCTCCTCTGGCTGATACGCTTCAATCTCTGCCAGCGATATAACTTCTTTCGTCGCCAGTAAACGTTCTACAGTATCGAGACGTTCCCGCAAGACAGACACCTCACCTGTCAATGCCACGATCGCGGACAGTAATTTATCGAGTTGCGGCTCGTCAAAGTAAACGGGGCGTTTGCCCTTGGCTTTTTTCATCCCCATAACTTCCTCTATTTACTTAGTAGCAGCAACAATAAACCAGCTACCTCGACTACCTCCTCCTTGTTGGGAATTGTCAGCCGTAGTTTTCCAAGCACCATTGGGAACGAAGGTTTGTATGACTCGATCTGCTGCAAATCCAGCTTCAGTCATAACGGCTGTCAAGTCCAACTCCCGCATGGCACTCCAAAAAGGTTCGTTGTTGTTAGCAGTTTCCCAGTCATACATGAAAGCACTGAAGGTATCCATGTGGCTGTACAAGGGTGCTTCTACGTGGATCGTCATCCCCCCAGGAGCTAACAGGCGATCGCATTCTCGCATCACGTTACGGATGGCTGGAAGGGGAATTTCATGCAGCAGGATATGAGAAACTATCAGGTCAAAGGAAGCAGCTTCAAAGTGAGTTCGTTCGGCATTTTGTTGAGAAAAATGGACTCGTTTGCCTAAAGCTTCTGCTCTAGCGTGAGCGTAGCGCAGCATTGGTGCGCCAATATCGATCGCGTAGACTTCGGCTTCTGGATAGGCATCGACATAGGGTAAAGTACTGTGACCGACAGAACAACCCAAATCGAGAATTTTTGCGGGTCGAAAGTCGGGATATTTTGGTTTCAGGTAGTTTTTGACAATGGATAAGCCCATATCATCGTTCAGCGGACCCAACCATCCTGCACCGTAAATATAAACACCGCGATCGTAAGTTGCCCCAGCAGCTAGATCGTCTGCTATATATTCGCTGTGATAGCTACCAGGCATACAGTGGATATCGACAGCAGTTTGGTAAGCAGGAATTTTGAAATCGGGGTCTAAGGTCAGCGTACCCAATTGGCGATCGCTCTGTTTTGCCCGTTCGATGAGTTCTGGTAGTTGTCGTTCTACACTGGTATTGACCGCATCCCACAACATTTCCTGGTTTATGCGCCGCAAAGCACTCCACCAACAGTAATGAGGGTGTTGTTGCATAGCAGTGCGGATTTCGTGACGGTTTTGGGGCGATCGCTGGTGTTCTCGTTCAAATTGAGGCTTGACGACTTGCTCGTATACTCTTTTATTACCAGGACTGAGATTTTTAACTATGTGCAGTTTCAGGCTTTTTACAAAGTTTTGTCGCGCCAGCTCATCATGAGTGGCTTGCGGTAGCATCGAGTGTTGGAATTGCCGATCCATGTTTCCACCTCTTGAATAAGTCGGAAGTCGGAAGTCGGAAGTTGAAAGTTGCAGTAAATTTTGCAGGCATATCATAAAGATCTACCTGCTCGATTGCGGTGTTTTCGGAAAGTATTGCTAATTGTTAGTTGCTAATCGCCAATCATTTTTAGGTACTTAGCAACGGTTTGTACGTCTTTGTCACCGCGTCCCGAACAGTTAATCACAATGCGGGGGCTACCTTCTAGCTGCGGACAAAGGGTATCGAGATAGGCGATCGCGTGGGCGGTTTCTAGAGCGGGAATAATCCCTTCTAACTGCGAGAGACGCTGCAATCCTGCGATCGCTACCTCATCGGTAATGCTGTAATATTCTGCCCTACCAATCTCTTTTAAAAAAGAATGCTCTGGACCCACACCAGGATAATCTAACCCCGCACTGATCGAGTGTGCCTCAATCACCTGTCCGTCTTCGTCTTGCAACAAATAGCTCATGGCTCCATGCAGTACCCCAACTCTACCTTTGGTTAAAGTCGCGGCGTGTTTTTCCGTAGTGACTCCTTCTCCAGCGGCTTCAACACCAATGAGTCTGACGGTTGGCTCGTTGACAAATTCGTGAAACAGCCCCATGGCATTAGAACCGCCACCTACACAAGCCAGCAAAATATCTGGTAAGCCACCCCATTTTTCCATTGCTTGGACGCGGGTTTCTTGACCGATCGCTGCTTGAAAGTCTCGGACAATTGTTGGGTAAGGATGGGGACCAGCTACAGAACCGAGGATGTAATGGGTTGTTTCTACGTTCGTCACCCAGTCGCGAATGGCTTCAGAGGTGGCATCTTTGAGCGTCCCCGTCCCGGCTGCTACAGGTTGTACCTCTGCCCCCATCAAGCGCATCCGAAACACGTTCAGGCTTTGGCGTTCCATGTCTTGTACGCCCATGTAGATAACGCATTTTAGCCCGAACCGAGCGCAGACGGTAGCTGTAGCAACGCCATGCTGTCCCGCTCCCGTCTCGGCAATGATGCGCTGTTTGCCCATCCGCTTCGCCAGCAAAACTTGTGCTAAAGCGTTGTTAATCTTGTGAGCGCCCGTATGATTTAAATCTTCTCGTTTGAGGTAGATTTGCGCCCCCGTGCCATCTGGACGGGCGTAGTGTGCTGTGAGGCGTTCGGCAAAGTAGAGGGGGGTGGCTCGTCCTACGTAGTCACGGAGGAGATTTTGCAGTTCTTGTTGAAAGTCTGGGTCGTGTCGATATTTTTGGTACGCTGCTTCTAACTCGCTTAGAGCAGGCATCAGCGTTTCCGGTACGTATTTTCCGCCAAAACGTCCAAATCGTCCGAAAGAGTCAGGATGTTGTGTAGATGGTTGGGAGTTGGGGGAAATAGGTGTAAGGGTCACGATACCTGTGGAGAATGACGACACTCCCATCATTATATAAGTTTGAGGATAGCTAAGAAGAGGAGGGCGATAACGTCAACAATAAAGTATAAGCTCCCGCGCCGAGGGCAAATGCCCAAAAGCGGCTTTCTCTTTCGACTGGTAGTTCTTCCTTCAAGACATTAAGAATAATTCCACCAGCCAGGAAAGCAAACATAAGTGCGATCGCCGTGCGGTCAACTCCCATGCCGCTACTACCAAGCGTCCACCCCACAATCACTGCTGTTGCTAATACCCAGCGACCAATACCGTTATAAATAAACTTGTGATGTTCTCGCAAGCCATAATCGTTGACTGCAAAATGCAATGCCATTGCTAAAGCAAATTGCAGCATCCCAATCGCATCATTATCATCGCGATTGAGCAGTAAGTAGCCAATGAGGGTATTGTAAAAACCGTAAACAATGATGTGCAACCAGAAGACGCTTGTTGCCGTTACATCTCCTCTGCTCTCTTTGCGGTTGTCACGACGTGATGCGATCGCCGCCCGATCCAAACCATAAAATACCGCTAAACCCAAAAGCGCGACTACGTAAATATGGTATCTCCAAAAAGCCAGCCATCCACCTACAACTTCTCGAATGATTGCTTGTGCCTCGCCTAATTCTGGCAAAATATGAACGAATACATAAGCCATCGAAGCCCCACTGCTGGCAGACAACCATATGCTACGCGGAGTCGCGCTCAGAAATCGCAGCCTACCAGCAAATAATTGCACTAATGCTAGTGCAACTGCCACAATCAAGGAAAGCTCGAACAGAAATCCAGGTAAGAGCATTATTCACGATTAATGATTGGCGAGCGATATTCGATGGCTGATGAGCGTACCTCCCCGTTTGCAATCTAATGTTGTGTGGCTATAACGATTTAATTTATACCTTAGAACAGAACAGATCTGTAACTAAATTTATAGCAATATGTATTAATCCGGGCTGAGCCATCGACTAACTTATGGGTGCCGTGGTTAACAGTTAAACGTCAACCGTCAGCGAGCTATATTGGCGATCGCGCCGACAGGCGCACTGCACAAGGGTTTTCTCCCGAGCGCTCAGTTCAAGCACTAATCTGCGGTCGCTGTTCTTGGCAGACAATAAAGTGATTCTTGCTATCAATCTCAATTTTTCCTTCCGCCTGTAATTTGCCTAACATGCGCGTGATCGTAACTCTGGTGGTCGAGCAAGCAGCAGCAAGATCGCTATGAGTTAGACGAATGCCCAAACGAATGCCTCGCTCCGTAGGTTGACCGATTTGCTTAGCTAGTAATAGCAGCAAATGATGCAAGCGGCTCTTGGCATGACGCTTGCCAGAAATTGCTAAAAGAGCTGTTGTTTGCTGTAGCCGTTGGTTAATTTTAGGTAATAATTTTTGGGCGAGATCGGAATTTGCTGCTAACTCCGACCAAGAAAAACAGGTCAGTTCAACTTCAGTTAATGCTGTAGCTTCACAAAGTCCGAAAGCATCTATATCTAAAGCACTGAATGGCGAACCAGCGCCTGCCAAACCCAGTAACACCTCTTCGCCAGTCTCGCAGGCTATTGCCAGCTTGACAATCCCGCGACACACTAACCAAACGGTCTCCGGTCTGAGTCGGATCGTTTCCCCTTTCAAATAGATCTGTTTTTGACTGAGATCTAGCTCACCGATGGGTATATCTGTATTTTGGTTTTGTGGCTCAAGTTTGTCAGATAGATACAAATGTCGATTGGGATCGCCAATCTCGCGCAGCGATAGCAGGATAGTATTTGGCTGACCCGTTTTCTCGCAGTTAGACATACTTGCCACTACTGCCACTTTTACAGGCTGGCGATCGCGAGGACAAAGGTGCATCGTCCATTCCTGCGATTCTGCCATGCCTTGTAACTCATTGAATTTGTACCAAAAGATTTCCCGGTCTTCGGCACTCAGAAAGGTAGTCAGCGGTTTTCCGCTTAAAAAGCGCTGCGATACATTCAAAAGCTTAGCAGCCGCCTGGTTCGCTTCTCGAATCGTACCTGAGAGATCGGCGATCGCATAGCTAGCGGGTGCCAGCTCAAACAAATCTTTGTAGCGCCTGCGTTCTTCCTCTAAAGCTCTACGCATCGCTAAAAGTTCTGCATTCTGCCGATGTAGTTCTTCCAGAGTGACTTGAATCTCTTCCGAAGCAACACCAAGTTCCTTAAGTGCTGTGGGTAACAGATTTGGTTGAAGCTGCGGACAATCTACATCATGAAGCAGCAGATCCAACCGTCCTTGCATGGACTGGATTTGCTGGACGAAATTATCTGTCAACATGCACTCTACCTCTACACGAAATTGTTAGCGGGCAACGATTGGCAGTCAATGAGTCAGGTGTCATTGCTTTGCTTCAGAGTGACAGATTCCCAACATAGCGGCATCTATCAAAAGGTAAGTACATTTATCAAGCTAAAGTCATCTATAAAAAGGTAGAATTATTTTCCTTCTACTCTCCATCTCCTTACTTTCCCTAGCTCTCTTGCCTCCCGACTCCCGACTTCCGTACGGGCGGGTATGAAGCGAAGATTTCTTGCCTCAACTCTCGATCTTTCACCAAACCCGCTCCTACGACTCCCGACTCCCGTACGGGCGGGTATGAAGCGAAGATTTCTTGCCTCAACTCTCGATCTTTCGCCAAACCCGCTCCTACGACTCCCGATTCCCGTACGGGCGGGTTTGGAAACCCGCCCCTACGACTCCCGATTCCTGGTAAACTGCAAACAGCGAGCCGTTCCATCATCGCTAAAACGTTGCTGACCGACTCCCACCACCTCAACAACGACTTCTCGCGCTGGTGGTGTCCATTGTCCCTGTCGCGCACCAATCTTAACGATTGTTTCTTCTCCTGTTGTCTTGACACGATAGGTAGTGGTTGACCAGACAGCTTGACGATGATCGAAACTACACCCGTCGTCTTCGTACATCGTCCATTCTCCAGTTCCAGGCCAAACGCGCATTACGAGGGAATCGCACGGTGTTTCATCAACAAACTGTACTACGGGCTGCATGGGGATAACTGTCCCAGACCGTACATAGAGAGGCATTCTTTCCAACGGTGCGTGTGCCAGAATATGAGTTGGTCCCGCGAACGCCTCCCCCGTCCACCAGTCGTACCAAGTCCCGGCAGGTATGTATACTGCACGATGTTCTATCCCAGGACGATAAATTGGTGCAGCCATCAGACCAGCACCTAGCAAGACTTGGTCGTAGAGGTTGTAAGTCGCGGGATCTTGGGGAAAATGGTAGAGTAGGGGGCGGAGAATCGGCGCTCCGGTGGTAGCAGCTTCCCAGAACAGCGTGTAAATGTATGGTAAAAGCTGGTAGCGCAAGTTAATATACTCGCGGCAAATTTGTTCGACGCGATCGCCAAAAACCCAAGGTTCGTGACGAGCAGTTGTCATTGCCGAGTGAGCGCGCATTAAGGGATAGAGCATTCCGACTTGCATCCAACGGGCGAACAGTTCTGCTGTAGCATTGCCCGCAAAACCACCAATGTCGCAACCGACAAAGGCTACACCCGACAACCCCATATTGCACAGCATTGGCAGGGACATTTCCAAATGCTCCCACAACGACTGGTTATCTCCCATCCATACTGACGACCACTTTTGTACGCCAGCGTAACCCGAACGAGTCAAGACGAACGATCTCTCGTTGGGGCGCAACTTTTCCAGCGCCTCAGCACTCGCTCGCGCCATCATTAATCCGTAAAGATTGTGGACTTCGGCGTGAGTTGTCATTAGGGAGTTGGGAGTCGTCGGGGCGGGTTTAGCTAAAGATTCACCGCTTACGGCAAGAGATTTTCGTTCAAAACCCGCCCGTACAGGGGAGTTGGGTGAGGTTAATTCCGAATTCCCTTGCGGTGCATCTAGCGGAAACCAGATATGCTTACCGTCGTCACCAAAGGGGCGATCGGCGATCGCGGGTTCGTTCATGTCGTTCCAAATTCCGGCTACACCAATACTGGTAAGGCTTTCGTGTAAGTTTCCCCACCACTGCCGGACTTCAGGACGTAAGAAATCGGGAAATAACGCTTTATCAGGCCAGACGTAGCCGTGAAATAACTGTCCATCTGCTTTACGGACGAAATAATCTTTGTCTATCCCTTGGTCGAAAACATGATAATTTGCTTCCGGTTCGTACTTTACCCCAGGGTCAATAATTGTTATCGTCTTAAATCCATCCTCGGCTAGTTCCCGCAGTAGCTTCTCTGGGTGGGGGAACCGTTGGGGACTCCAAGTAAAGACGCGATAACCGCGCATGTAGTCGATATCTAAATGAATCACGTCGCAGGGAATGCGGCGGCGGCGAAATTCTTGGGCAAGTTCGCGTACTACTGTTTCTGAATCGTAACTCCAGCGACACTGATGGTATCCCAAAGCCCAACGAGGTGGTAGGGGCATTCTGCCTGTTAGCTGCGTGTAGCTACCTAAAATTGTGGCTGGATCGGGACCGTAAATGATGTAGTAGTCTAGGGGCGGTGTCTGCATTCCCGCTAAGCTGCGGGTTTCCATGCTCCAAGTTCCAGGTTGAGCTGCGCCAATGTCAAACTGACTCCAAAAAGTCGTGTTGAAAAAGATGCCATAGCCGACTTCTGGACGCAAAGCCATAAAAAATGGAATTGCCTGATACATCTCATCCGTCAGCGAGTTGTAGTCTAAAGCATCTAGCGTCCAATTTGTTTTAACTTCGCTTAATTTATCTAAAAAGCCCGTGCGTTCGCCAAAACCATAAAAATGCTCGTCAGCCTCAATTTGTTTCCAGGCGGCGGTTGCACCCATGCGCCAACCCATACCCATTTCGGCATCTTTGGCAAAGGGGCGATCGCAATTGTCAAAGCATGTCAGGCGACAAGGTTGGCGTTGGACAACAACTCGCAGCCGATCTGTTTTAATTTCTACCGTGTCAGGTGTTTCTGCAACTTCAAAGGGAACGGGCGATCGCTCGATATCGTCGTCTCCTACGACTGCCCAAGGGCGCTGGGGAAAGAATTCGCCGTGAGGGGCTAAACGCACGCGAATGAGATGAGCATCGATAACGCTAATCAATACAGAAGACTCACCGCAATCCAACTGGACAGCGCGATCGCTTTGTGATACTGCCTCCACTGCGCCTACAGTTACCCACGGTTGGTCAGTCGTTGGCAGTTGTCCAAAATATTGCGGCATACACCTTTCCCCAAATCGCGCATTTACAGCAGGAATTCTATCTCCACAGTCAATTTTCCCGTATCTACACAAACGTAGATTTCCCCCGCTGCGATCGCGCTATTGCGGGAATCGGGAATCGGGAGTCGGGAAGCGGGTGGAGGCGGAGGTGTCCTCCGCATCGGAACCGCGTAGTCGGGGAAGAGAGCTGGGGGAGCTGAGGGAGAAAAATTATGACTCCTGATTTCTAAGTTTTGACTTTTAACTTTTAACTTTTGACTTTTGACTTTTGATTGATTTGCCTGGGGTCGCTAAATTAGAGTAAAGTAAACAAATGTAAAAAAACGCGACTTAATTATAATAATTCTTACGACAGTAGCGATTTTGAGACTCCGATCCACAACTTATAATTGCCCATGCAGCGTTCATTTTGGCGAAAAATTCCGGTTTTAGTAACAACATTTTTTCTGGCAGGGTTGGTTTGGATGATGCAACCATCAGCAGCCCTAGCTTATGACAATCCAGAACTGCTACCCGATCGCCCTACCCCCGTCATTGACCTAGCAAAGACTTTTACCGATATTCAGGAAGAACAACTCGTAGCAGATTTAGATAAATTTACCGCTGACACTGGTTGGAAACTGCGAGTTTTAACTCAGTACGATCGCACTCCAGGTAGAGCAGTAATTAACTTTTGGGGTTTAGATGACAAAAGTATTCTTCTAGTTGCCGACTCTCGCGGTGGTAACATTCTCAGTTTTAGCGTTGGCGACGCAGTTTACGAACTTCTCCCCCGCACGTTTTGGATCGAACTACAAACCCGCTTTGGTAATTTGTACTACGTGCGAGAACATGGGGAAGACCGTGCCATTCTGGGAGCTTTAGAATCCGTTGAAAGCTGTTTAATCAAAGGCGGTTGTAACGTTGTTCCAGGTCTACCAAGAGAACAGTGGATTCTCACCCTAATCACATCAACACTGGGAGGCGTAATTTGTGGTTTTGCCGCTCAACCCCGTCGTCCAGGACAGGCTCTAGCTTGGCAGTGGGCTTTGATTTTCTCGCCGTTGTGGGGCATATTATTCATTGCTTTCGGCATTGGACCAGTTGTCACGCGCACTACGGAATGGCTACCTCTAATCCGCAATATCTCTGGTTTTCTGATTGGAGCGCTCGTAGCTTATCTCACACCGATATTTGGTCGTTCTTCTGCTTCTGAGACGTGAATTTTGGTAATGGGTAATTGGTAATGGGTAATGGGTATTTGCTGGTAGACGGTAGACGGTTAACTGGTCACTGGTCACTGGTCACTGACAACTGCTCCCTGATAACTGATAAACTGGTCACTGTCCCTAGCTCCCAGCCTTTCTCTATGGAATGGCAGATGATTGATGCCCAAAATCTGGCGATCGTCGATCGCGAGGTTGGCGATTATGACTTTTCTCCCGCAGAATATGAGATCGTCCGTCGTGTTATTTATACAACTGCCGATTTTGAGTATAAGAATTTAATTCATTTCTCAGAAACGGCAATGCAAACAGGAGCAGCGGCGATCGCTGCTCGCTGTACGATTGTGGTGGATGTACCGACAATCCAAGTTGGCATTCTACCCCAGATTCAAAACACCTTTGCCAATCCCCTTTATTGCAGCTTAGACGCGATCGCTCGTCCGCAAAAAGATAAGACCGCTACAGCTTGGGGAATCGAAAATCTCGCTCAGCGCTATCCCGAAGCAATTTTTGCGATCGGTCAAGACCAAAGCGCATTAGCCACTTTAATAGATCTAATTGCTACTGACGCAATCAAACCAGCTTTGGTAATTGCTACGCCTGCGGGATTTGTCGATGTGGATGCGACCAAAAAACGCTTGCAGGAATTTTCCGTACCACAAATTTGGACGGAGGGTTCCAAGGGTGGTGCAACGGTAGCTACAGCAATTTTGGACGGATTGTTAGAACTAGCTTGGCTGGCTTACGCCCCTGAAGAGAGCTGAGAGAATTCGGAATTCGGAATTAAATTGCACCCCACTTTCTGGCAATAACTGGTCACTGATAACTGTCTACCATTCCCGATCTTGTCTCGGTAGCTGAGGTGGTTCTTTTCTTTGAGGAGGACGGCGAGGAGAACGAGGTGATTCTTCGTCGGCTTCTAGGCGATCGCGACGGATGCGGTTGCTGACTTCCACAAAGACATCTCGTTGCAAGAATGGATAGTCACTCACCCAAATATCGCGACTGGGAATGTAGATATCGGTAACTTTGGTAATATTGCTCAAATCAGCGCGATTTGACAGTACAATCATTTCCGCTACTTGACGGCGGGCAATTCCTTTGTGACTGCGGCGCAGTGGCACTTGTACCTGGATGGAAAAACCAGTTTCATCTCCAACTTCGACATTTAGACGGCGCTCTAAGTTGTCTACATAGACTAGTTCGCCTTTATTGTTAACTGTTTCTTCTCTACCAATTAGCTCTTCTGAAATATAAACATCTAAGATGCGACCGCGAAAGAAACCGCTGTATTTGTATTTACGGTACTGTGCGTTACGCAAACTCGCCCACAGTACGGGACCCCACAGCCAATAAAAACCGCCAACCACCCCAAAGGGAAGTAGCAAACCCCCAAATCCCTCACCCAACAGCCATCGCAACAACAACACGACGACAACAGCGACAACCGAAGCTAGCAATCGGCGCAAAAAGTCAGAAAATTTTCCCCAAACGTAGCGATATTGATCGCCCGTAGCAATACGAGGAATGAGTTGTTCAAACTTCTGGCGCGTGAGTGGGACAAGCATGAGGGACTGGGGAGTAGAGTTTTGTTGACAGTTAACGTTAACGGTTAACTGTCAACTCTTTACAATATTTTTTCTAACCCATAAACGAGGGTTTTGAGTTGGATGACTTTACGGATCGCTAGCAGCACTCCTGGCATGTAGCAGGCGCGATCGCTCGTGTCGTGGCGCAAAGTATAAATTTGACCCGCTGAGCCAAAAATGACTTCTTGATGGGCAATTAACCCTGGTAGGCGGACGCTATGAATGCGAATGCCTTCCGCTGCTACGCTACCTCTCGCACCTGGTAATTTTTCTGTTTCTTCTACCTGGGGTGGATTAAAAGCTTTCCCCAACTCAGCTAACATCTGCGCGGTTTGCAATGCCGTACCGCTCGGTGCATCGGCTTTTTGGTTATGGTGCAGTTCGATAATTTCGACGTGATCGAAATATTGGGAAGCTTGAACTGCTGCTTGTTGCAACAAAACCATCCCAATTGAGAAGTTGGGAATCATCAAACATCCAGTACTGGCTTTGTCAGCAAATTCAGCTAAGTCCTGAATCTGTGCGGGACTTAAGCCTGTCGTACCGACGACTGGACGCACTCCATAGGCGATCGCCGAGCGGATATTGTCATACACTGTACTCGGATGGGTAAAGTCTACCATCACCCCAATTTGCCTTTCTTGCCCCGCCATCGCCAGCATTGGTTCTAATTGGTCGGTAATGGGAACTTCCAACGGTTCTGGTAAACCCGCTAGTTCTCCTGCGTCTTTACCTTGATGCTCTGGGTTGCGATCGATCGCCCCTAGTAAGGTCAGATCGGCAGCTTGGAAAACTGCTTTGACAACTTCGCGTCCCATTTTGCCCGCAGCACCATTGATTACTACTGGGATTGGATATTGGCTATTCATTGCTTCGACGATCTCAGTTTTATCAAGGGCATTTTAGACTAATTAAGGACAGCAACTTAAGGATGGCAATGACTGAGGTAGATTGGAGTGCTTGCCATTTGACACTGCTGCTCTTTTGAAAAACTATATATTTATTGTAACCTAAATAAGCTTTGAGGATTTTATTTAATTAATTTGCCTCTATAGCAATCTCAATTCTAATTTCAACTGTTTATGCCAACTCGTCACGTCAATTTTAAATGGCTGCGCTTACTATTTATAATTATTTTGTGTGTGGGAATAGCTTTTCGAGTTACGAATATCGATAAAAAAGTTTATTGGCACGACGAAGCTTATACTTCTTTAAGAATTGCTGGCTACACGATGAAAGACTTCTCTCAAGGAGCATACGCTCATCGAGACAGCAGTATCAAATACTTGCAAACGTTTCAACGTTTCAAACCTGGCAGCCAATTAAAAGATACAATTCATTCTCTTGCTGTAGAAGACTCTCAACATCCACCTTTGTATTATGTTTTGTTGAGATTTTGGGTGAAATTATTTGGCAACAGTATTACGATAATTAGAAGTTTAAGCATTTTATTTAGCTTCTTAGTATTTCCTTGTTTGTATTGGTTGTGTCTAGAATTGTTTCAATCGTCTCTCATAGCATGGATGGCGATCGCGCTTTTAGCGGTCTCTCCGGTGCATGTTTTATTTGCTCAAGAAGCAAGGCAATACGCTTTATGGACAGTGACAATTCTAGGATCGAGTGCCGCTTTACTCAGGGCAATTCGATTGAATAAAATCCAGATTTGGATTGTATATGCCTTCGCTTTAGCAACTAGTTTTTATACTTTTTTCTTGTCTGGATTAATAGCTGTCGCTCATGGAGGTTACGTTTTCATAATTGAAAAATTTAGGTTGAGCAAAAGAGCGATCGCTTATCTTCTCTCCTCGGGTTTGAGCTTATTACTTTTTACTCCTTGGATATTGAGCTTAATTCAGAACTATTCCATGTTTCAGATGACGACGGGATGGACAAATAATGCTTTACCCGCAGACATTTTTAGTCGTCGCTGGCTACTCAATATCGGTCATATTTTTTTCGATATGGGTTTGGAAAAAGATCCAGATTTTCTAATTGTCTACTTCCTGATATTACTTCTAATAGTTTATGCAGTTTATTTCACAATACGTCACGCACCTTTAAGAATTTGGCTATTTATTATTACCTTAATGGCTGCAACTACTTTACCGTTACTGATACCAGATATCATTAAAGGCGGACAAAGATCGATCGTGCCTCGTTATTTGTTTCCTGGTTATTTAAGCATTCAGTTAGCAGTTGCTTACTTATTGAGTCAAAAAATCAGTCAATCGAGATTATTGTTTCGCAGAAGTTGGCAAGCGATCGCAACTTTACTCATTTTGGCTGGAATCATATCTTGCACGCTGAGTTCCCAAGCTAATACTTGGTGGATTAAAGAAATTAGTTATAGTAATCCTCAAGTAGCTAGTTTTCTCAATAGAGCAAATAATCCTCTCATAGTTTCTACTAATGGTTGCATCAACAATGGTAATTTACTTTCCCTTAGCTACTTATTAGAACCAAAAGTTCGATTAAGATTAGTTGATATCGCTCCTTTAAAAGAGATACCACCAAATTCTGGCGATATCTTTATTTATGGAGATTGTACAGAACCAGTGCGCGATAGTCTTATTAAGAAAAAATACAAACTAGAGCCAATCTTACCTTATTTATGGCAACTAAAGTCAGGGGAAGGGAATTGAATCTAGAGAGGTAAGGAAAAGTCCCCTTAAAAAGGGGGAGACAAGATTGTACTTACTTAATTCCCCTTAAAAAGGAGGAGACAGGAGCGTTCTTAGCCCCTCTTTTCAACAAAAAAGACAAAACCATTCTTAGCCCCCTTTTTCAAGGGGGGTTGGGGGGAGCGAAACTTAACCAAGAAGTATTTTAACGATCTACAAGTCTAACTAAAGTTAAATTCACTCATTTATGGCATTCGCTCAAAACTCCTACTCAAGAGAGAAGATATGCGATCGCCTCCTACGGCAAGATCGATCCGAAAACTAAAATTAGAACAAAGCAATTAAGGAGCGCTTATTGTTAGCAACCTTAGTAATTGTGTTTCTAAAAGTTTTTACTCTAAAGAAACGTTAATTTTAGGAATCAAAATCATTGGAGGATTCAAATGAAGCAAGTAGTTGATAAATTGAAGAACATGGGCTTGCGTCGAATCGTTACCGTATTTTTAGCAACGATTTTATTTGTCGCACTGCCAGCATTCCAAGCAAATGCTGTAGAATCTCCAACGGGAGAATACAACCCTGTCACTCCTGATACTGTCAAGCGCATTCAAGAAAAAGCTGAAGATTTGGGAGATGCGCCAGGTAGAAGAATAGGTGATACCGGGCTAGAAAATATCAAGACGCTGCCCAAAAAGATTCCTGAAGTTCTCGACCTCAAAGCCAAGCAAACTAAAGTAACATTTGACACTAACGAGCCGAACAAAAAAGCAGCTATGGATGAGGCTCAAGCAGAAGTTGAGAACAAACGCTAGAGATTACTATCTTGGGTTGCGTTTTTAAAAAGAGAATACGGTGCGAAGAGTACCAGTAATAATTGTGCCATTATCTGCTTGATTGCTAGGATTGGCGATCGCTTGAACTAAAGGAGCGATCGCTAGATTTTCATTTAGGGGAAAGTTATAGTAGGCTTCAAAGTTTGTTTGAGTCGCATCCCCTACAGCATTTTCCACAAAAGGCTGACCTGCCGCAATTCCCGCTACAGCGCCAGGCAGTAGTAAATTGCGCAACGATATCCCCACCATCCAGTAAGACGGTTCGAGATCTCCAAAAATAGTATCGTCATAGCTACCGTAGCCATAACGTCCGAAAACTCCAAGTTGGCGCGATAGATTGAGTTCGACATTCGCTCCAAATACATCAAAATGGCGATCGAACGTATTTCCACCACTGTACTGCAAGCGTAGAGTAAAAGCTGGGTTGGGAGAGTATTCTAACTCAACCGTTCCCTGATTAGGATTACCAAATAAACCGCGATCTCCACCTTCATCTGGGTAGAGTAGCCTTGTTAAAGCCGATACACCTTCAACCTCATCGCGACTGCCAGAAGTGTCAGCGTCTGCTGCAAGATACATTGCCCGTAACGTTAAAAACTCATTCGCTTGCCAGTTAACAACCGCCCCAGCGCCTTGTTCGTGAATCGGAAAGAGAAGGTAGTTGTTAACCAGTGCTTGAGTCGAAAAATCAACAAAACTGCGATTAGCATAACGATTGCGATCGAGATAATCTGTAGGTGCGATCGCAGTCCCTAAAACAATTTGGAGATTTTTAGCGGCGCTAAAGCTGTAGTAAAGCCGACCCAGCCCCAATTCTCCATTTCGAGATGGTCTGGTCGAGAAATCAAGTCCGCTACCGAAATTAGGTTCTAATACTCCAGCTGCATTATCGCGGTTGCCGTTACTACCAGTCTCCAAACGAATTTTGAGTAAGTCAGTACCAGAAAAACTCGTATCAAAATCTAACTGAGTCCTGTAAAATAACGTAGTAATAGGATTATTATTGGCAATTTCCGTACCTGTAGGGTTGCGAAGGGAATCGCCGCCAAAGCCACCCCCATTAATTGCAAAGATAACTTGACCTTTAAGTTTAGTCGTTGTGGAGAACTCGTTTGCCTGGAGTCCGGCGTTTCGAGCTTCTAGAGAATCTAAACGACCTTGGAAATCTTCTAATTCGGCAGCATACTCTTGTAGAAGTTTTTTGAGAGTTGCTAAATCATCTTGAGTTGCTTGTACTGGCTTACCATTAGCGATCGCTCCCTCCAATTGCCGTACTACCGTACTTAAAGCCGCCGCAAATTCGTAACGACTCAAGGTACGATTGCCAAGGAAGTTCCCATTCGGATAGCCTGTAACTATTCCATAGCGCCAGATTAAAGATTGTAACGCTCGACTTGCCCAGTCATCGGGTTGCACGTCGGATAATTGGGAGACTTGGGAAGTCGGGAGTTGGGAGTCGGGAGTTGGGAGTTGGGAGTTGGGAGTTGGGAGTCGGGAGTTGGTATTACTTTTAACTTTTGACTTTTGACTTTTGACTTGTATTAACGTTTGGGCTTGTAGTGGAGTTATCTGAGCTAACAAGCACAGAATGCCAATACCACTGACTAGGAGGGGGTAAAATTTGCCCATTTTTTAACGAAAGTGTTTGAAAGTGACTGGTTATATGATTTACGAGCGCAACATACGACAAATCTCTGAATTAGCCACAGTTTTTTACTTCTATTTGCGATGATACAGTCTATTTGTACGCACGCTAAACTTTTTTAATTGGGATAAATTTTCGTGAAACAACCGCTTAGGATTGACACCACTGAGAAGCCGCATCCTGAAGACATAGAATTTATTTTGCAACAACTGCTGGCATTTAATCGCGATCGCGCTGGTGAAGGGAATTTCCAGCAGTTAGCTATCTTTTTACGAAATGAAGGCGCTCGTCTGGCTGGCGGGTTGATTGGTTCGACTTATTGGCAGTGGTTGTATATCGATATTTTATGGATAGATGAAACTTGGCGCGGACAAGGTTACGGTCATGCTTTACTGGAGGCTGCGGAGCAAGAAGCTGTCAGACGCGGCTGTAAATATGCTTATTTAGATACATTTAGTTTCCAAGCACCAGAATTTTACCAGCAACAGGGATACGTCATTTTTGGTGAATTGCCAAATTTCCCGCCAGGTTACAGCAGATTCTTTCTCAAAAAAGAAATTCATCTGTAGGGTAGGCAACGCTCACCTTACAAGAAAAACTAATCTACGGGCAGCTGGTTCACGCCATACAGCCAAGTAATGAGTAAAGGCGTGAGAAATGTCAAAATTAAATTTAGTGGCGCTCCTACCTTGGTAAAATCGAGAAATTTGTAGCCACCAGGACCGTAAACCATCGTATTCGTCTGGTAGCCGATTGGTGTGAGGTAGCTGTTAGAAGCAGCAAATGTCACGACAAACATAAAAGCAAACGGATTGAGACTCAAAGTTTCTGCTACGTTAGCTGCAACTGGAAGCATCAGCACCACGGCAGCATTGTTCGATAGAATCTCTGTGAGTACGGTTGTGGCAATGTAAAAGCAGACTAGTAACCAAAAACCAGAGAATTGACCGCCGAGCGATGCTAAACCACCCGCTAACCACTGGGTTGCACCTGAATTATCCATCGCCGTACCGAGGGGAATGAGTCCGGCTAGTAGGAAGATAATATCCCAACGTACCGACCGATAGATCTCTCTTGGCTTTAACACTCCAGTCGCCACCATTAAGACAACTCCTGCCAAGGAACTGACTAAAATTGGTATCCACTCAAAAGCAGCGGTAATAACCACTGCTAAACCAATTGCGATCGCGATCGCGGCTTTGTCTCGTCGCAGCGTTTCCACCTCTCGCGGTTCTACTACCAGTAAATCGGCACTATTTTGCAGTCCGATAAAACTATCTCTCGCACCTTGTAATAGTAAGACATCGCCAAATTGCAATCGGACTTTACCCAAGCGATCGCGAATGATTTCCTCATTGCGTCGAATTGCCAGTACTGTGAGGTTGTAACGCTGGCGAAACTGTAACTCTTGGAGCGTAGAGCCAATCAAACTAGAGTTGGAAATTATTAAAGCCTCAGAAATAGCTCGATTTTCTGAATTTAACTCAGGTGTTGGGAATTCTTGCTGAAATTCGATTTCTGGCAAGATTTCAAGTCCCCGCTCATCTCTAATTTTGAGTACATCGCCGCGATTACCGCGCACGATCATAATATCGCCACCCGCTAGCACTTTATCTGCTACAGGTTTGGTATAACGGCGACTGTTGTGAAAGAGTTCCACTACGTCAATATCAAATCGCCGCTCGATCTGGCTAGAACGTAAAGTTTGTCCGATTAAATTAGAGCGTGGCGCGACAACCACTTCACTAAAGTAATCTTTTAATCCGTAGTTGGCGATCGCCGGAGTCGCAGCTGGCTTTTTTCGGTCTGGTAACAGTTTAGGTGCGGCGAAGGCAAGATAGACCAAGCCGATCGCAAATGTAATTAATCCTACGGGGGTAAATTGGAATAAACTAAATTCTCCATATCCCAACTTTTTTGACAAACTGCTGGCGACAACATTTGTCGAAGTGCCAATAACTGTAATCATTCCGCCTAGAACCGTAGCGTAGGACAGCGGTATGAGCAGTTTAGAGACAGAAATATTTCGCTTTCTACTCCATTCCTCCACAATTGGGATAAAAACGGCAACCACAGCTGTATTGTTGAGGAAAGCGGTAATCGGACCAACAATCGCACCTAAAACAAAAATCTGCCGTGTCGAATTTTTTCCCCCTCGCCGCAGTAGAAAATCGCTGACGATTTGGATTGCACCGGTGCGTTCGATCCCACCACTGAGGATGAACATTGCTAATACCGTGATGGTTGCGGAGTTGCTAAAGCCAGCTATCCCTTCTTCTGGGGTGATTAATCCCAGTAGCATGAGTACAACTGCTGTCGCGATCGCAGTAATATCTACAGGTAGCCATTCAAAGATGAAGAAAACTATGGCTAATCCCAGAACGCCAAGGGTAAGAGCAATATCCATATACAATAAAATCGCCCGAAATACCGTAATTTAAAGCGGCTTTTATATCGTACTATATTCCGCTCGACAATTCGTTGTTTCTAAAATGGATTTTTTGTATTCTTCTACTAATGTCGGTACATAGTGCTGAAAGTAGAAGTCATGGAATTATTCAAGCCTAAACGAGTTGATGCAGGAACATTGACACCCCAGCTCAAAAATCCAAATCGCGTGCGGGATCATTTAGCCAACGAACGTACATATTTAGCATGGATGCGCAGCGCGATCGCGTTGATGGGATTTGGTGTCTTAATCGTGCGCCTGCGAATTCTCCGTCCCCCGCTTGCGCCTCAACCTCCTGGTAATGGTTGGAGGTTAGGTTTAGCCTTTGGAATAGTAGGATTATTGATGGTACTGCTTTCAACCGCACACTATTTTGTCATTCGGCGCGACATTGATGCAGATACTTACGAACCAACGGACAGGTGGGTCATTGTCACTAGCATTGCCGTGCTACTGTTAGGCGTGGGAGTCATCTACTACGTCTTTAGCATTCCGCTAGAATCGTTAAACGCCGTTATTGTCGAGTAAGATTTTACATGAAGACTGTACGGGTGAGAGCGCCGGAACTACCTCAAAATCAGCCTTGGCTAAATACCGACAAGCCGCTATCGCTTCAACAACTCAGAGGTAGAATTGTCATTCTCGATTTTTGGACTTATTGCTGCATTAACTGCTTGCACGTTCTGCTAGATTTGAAATATTTAGAACAGAAGTATAAGGACAGCCTCACGGTTATTGGCGTTCACTCGGCTAAATTCGACAATGAAAAAGATGTCGATAATATTCGTCAAGCCATCCTGCGATATGACATCGAGCATCCAGTTGTAGTTGACACTGGCTTTCAGGTGTGGCAACAATATGCAGTGCGTGCGTGGCCCACGCTGATGGTTATTGACCCAGAAGGGTACGTCATTGGCTCTGTTGCTGGGGAAGGAAATCGAGACGTTTTAGACGAACTAATTGCCAAGCTAATTCAAGAGTATGAAGCTAAAGGGGCAATCGCATCTCCAGAAATTAGCTTCATTTTAGAAAAACAACGGCAACCATTAATTAAACCTCTAGCATTTCCTGGTAAAGTGCTAGCGACTTCCGCCGGGTTATTTATTGCTGATTCAGGACATCACCGCATTATTTGGAGTACCCTCGACGGAGAAATTCTACACGTAATAGGTACGGGAAAATCTAGGTTAACCGATGGAGACTTTACCCAAGCGCAATTTTTTGCCCCCCAAGGCATGGTATTAGATGATGAAAACCAGTTACTCTACGTAGCCGATACCGAAAATCATGCGATTCGCCGCATTAACCTACAGTCACAACGTGTAGAAACCATCGCCGGAACCGGAGAACAAAGCCGTAATATCCGTCCTTATGGTGGTATTGGTCAAAAAACAGCTTTAAATTCCCCATGGGATTTGGTAATACTGAAGAATTATCTCTTCATTGCGATGGCGGGGAATCATCAAATCTGGCAAATGAATTTAGAAAAAGGTATATTGCAAACTTACGCAGGTACGGGTGCTGAAGCGTGTTTGGATGGTTTAGTCGCAGATTCGGCTTTTGCACAACCGAGTGGCATTACCACCGATCGCAGAGAATTATATGTAGCTGATAGTGAAGGTAGTTCGATTCGCGGTATTGGCTTAATGCTCGATCCTCAAGTACGAACAATCTGCGGGAGTGGCGAGTTGTTTGGCTTTGGCGATGTTGATGGTACTGGTTCTGACGTGCGACTCCAGCATTGTTTAGGGATAGAATATGCTCAAAATTTCTTGTGGATAGCCGATACTTACAATCACAAAATTAAATTAGTCAGTCCTCATAGCGGTAATTGTCAATATGTTCTGGGGGATGGAGTAGCAGGTTTACAAGACGGTCAAGGTAAAAATAGCCGCTTTAATGAACCATCGGGACTAAGTGTTTTTGGTTGTTACTTGTACGTCGCCGATACGAATAATCATGCAATTAGGCGAGTAAAATTAGATACATTGACCGTAAACACAATGGAATTTTCAGGTTTATGTGCGCCTGATGTTTGTATTCCGTAGTACGAATAAATCTAGCTACAATGGCTTGGCAGATGTTTGCTAATCGACAACGCTTTCTGCTACGCAACGCATGAACCAACAGCTCAACAATGCTTTTACCCTGTTCCTCAGCTTGCTTGTCGAGGCAATGCCGTTCTTGCTGCTGGGGGTATTATTCTCTGGGTTACTGTTGCTATTCGTGGACGAACGCAAGTTAATTGCTAAACTACCTAAAAATCCCCTGTTAGGTGCTTTGGTTGGTAGCATGGTAGGATTTTTGTTTCCCGTGTGCGAGTGCGGTAACGTCCCCGTGGCGAGACGGATGTTAATGCAGGGAGTGCCTACACCCGTAGCAATTGGCTTTTTATTAGCAGCACCAACAATCAACCCGATTGTCATTTGGGCAACATGGACGGCATTTCGCGATCAACCAGAAATTGTGGTTTTACGAGTAGTATTTTCCTTAGCGATCGCTACGATTATCGGTTGGGTATTCAGCGCTCAAAAAGATTTGCGTCCCTTATTACAACCAGCTTTAGCAGCGGCTTGGCAACCAAAACAGCAGCCGCAAAAAGATAAATCGAAAACCTCATCCGATCTACTACAATCGGGTACGTTTTGGCTATCAGGGTCGGGAGATCCGATTAGGATAGATGCATCGGTATTACAAGCAAGTCTGGCAGCAGCCACGCCAATTAAACCACTACCAGAACGCTTACAGTTGTTATTAGACAATACCATACAAGAACTGCGCGAACTCGGTTCTGTGTTAGTCATTGGGAGCGCGATCGCGGCATTGATTCAAGTTTTCGTTCCCCGCGAGGTCATTTTAAATCTTGGTGGTGGCGAAATTATTTCGATCCTCACTATGATGCTTTTAGCAGCAGTCGTATCGATTTGTTCTACTGTAGATTCATTCTTTGCCCTATCCTTTGCCTCCACTTTTACTAGCGGCTCGTTACTAGCCTTTTTGATCTTTGGACCCATGATTGACCTTAAAGGCATTGGTTTGATGCTATCAATTTTTAAACCACGGGCAATTATTTATCTATTTGCCCTAGCTGCTCAGTTGACATTTTTATTTACATTATTGATTAACTTATACGTGATTTAAGTGCGCGACCAATGACCAATGACTAATAACAAATGACTAATGACAAATATAAGATCCTAAATTGGCTAGAAGTATTGGCAATCGCTGCTTGGGGCAGTTTAATGCTGAAATACTGGCTGACTGGTAAGCTCAATTTATTAATTCACCCCGATTATTTTTGGTTGGTAATTGCTGGAGGAATTGGGTTTTTGAGTGTAGCAGGTTTAAAGGCTGCGCAACTCCTGCGTCAACGCCGTATATTGCCAGTGCGTCATATCAGTTTACTTCCACCTGGTTTTAGCAGTATTTTGCTAATAGTAACTGCGATCGCCGGGTTGATTTTCACTCCCCGCGTTTTTGCTAGCCAAACCGCCATGCAAAGAGGGGTGACAGACTTTCTCGCTGCTACCCGTTCCCAGCCTCAAGCCTTTTACGGTTCCGTCAAACCAGAGGCGCGATCGCTTTTAGATTGGGTGCGTACGCTGAATGTTTATCCCGAACCAGATGCATACACAGGTCAAAAAGTCAAGGTACAAGGGTTCACCATTCATCCGCCGGAATTTCCACCTAATTACTTGCTCCTTTCGCGGTTTGTTATTACCTGCTGTGCCGCTGATGCTTATCCGGTAGGGCTACCAGTCAAATTGACGGAAGATCGTCAAGCTTATCCTCCCGATACTTGGTTGGAGGTAGAAGGACAAATGATCACCGAAACTTTAAAGGATAAACGTCAATTAACTATTCAAGCCAATGCTGCCCCTAAGAAAATTCCCGAACCCCAAAATCCTTATGAGTATTAGGGTCTGTAGGGGCGCACAGCTGTGCGCCCCTATGAATGTATTGCATCTGTACTAGAATCGCTGCGATCGGGACTACGGGTTAAGAAAGGGACATCCACCACTTCGCCTGTAACTTCTCCGACTTTAACTTTCAAACCGACACCACCAGCTTTAGTACGGATGTAACCCAGTCCGAAGCTACCCTCCTCAGTATCGGTATAGCTGGTGAGAATACCCACTTTCTCTTCACCTACAGTAATAATACTACCTGGTGCAGCGGGAGCGCTGAGGCGAATTCCCCATAGGTGTTGCTTGACTCCCTTATAAGTATTCAGACGCGCAATTGTTTCTTGACCGATATAACAACCTTTATTGAAAGAAATAGTTTGCCACAAGCCTGCTTCTAAAGGATTGTAATCTTCAGTTAATTCCTTATCAGGGACGGGGCGACCTTGTTCGATCCGCAATCGTTCCCAAACGCGATCGCCTAGAGGGACTGCACCAGTTTCTACGAGGTGATTCCAAACGATCGCCGCTTTGTCTGCTGGCACAATTAGAGTATACCCAGGTATGGCTAAACCACTGCCCACCGCTACCCGAATTTCTACATCTTGGAGTTGAACGAGCTGGTGGTTGGCATATGCTTGACCGATAATCGAACTCATACCAAGTTTTGCTAAAACGTCATCGCTTTTAGTGCCAAGAAGACTAAAAATAGCAGTTTCACCAGATATATCTGCTAATTGGACGCGGTCGGCAAAAAAGATATAGCGATCGAGCCAATCTATTAAATACTGACGGCGGTTAGGAGAAACGATTAGCAGTACTGCGTCTTCAGTCACATATGCAGCTGCTAGATCGAGCGTGCGGGCAGTGGAAGAGACAAAAACCGTGTCGCAGCCTTGCCCTGGTTTTAGAATTTGAAAATCGTTAGTACTCTGGTTGTGTAAAAAGCGAATGCGATCGTCATCGGTAACGCGAATGATACCCCAGTGGGAGCGATCGCATATTGCTACACCTTCTCGTACCGCTTGCATGGCTGCTGCATCGTTACCAAAACTCACCGGAAGTTTGTTTCCAGCAATTTCCTCAAAAATCGCTCCCGCCGCCGCTTGAACTGCCTGTAAATTTTCTCTCATCATATTTTTATGTAATGGGTAATGGGGAAGTCAAAAGTTAAAAGTTAAAAGTCAAAATTCACTACTCATTACTCACTACTGAATACTCGTTCCTCACCCCTCACCCCTCACCCCTCACTAAATCTTCGGCAAACTACTAAAGACTTGTTCGACTGCTGCACCTGCTTTAATATCTAAACGCTGCCAGTCTATTTCTCCAGTATCGTCGATCAAACTAGTATCAATTTCTACCGAGCTATTAGTGGATGTCGAGTCTGTATTGTACTGCTGAAAGCAAACTTGATAGCACAGTTCCCACAGGTCGAAATTATACTGTTGGTCTTGGTTTTGTAGAGATAACTGATATCCTGGTTGGGGAGTCGGAAGGTTGGCGATCGCCTGTTCTATTTCTGCCGTGCGTTCTGGAGAAGCACCATCCAACTCTTGCAGCAGCAAGATGACCCTAGTTTTCATTTCCTCAGTCGTGTCTGGAGACCAGATTAATACGTTCTCGTAAGTTCCCTGCCACGCTGATTCGTCTAAATGCTTGCGAATGTGGTCGATGATGCGAATGAAAGCAGGTTGCATTAAGAGTTCTGCCTGTTGCCATGCAACTGGATCGGTAATTCTCGGTGGCATGGGTATTCTCCCGCGATGTGGAACAGATATCAACGCGATGCGATCGCGCTGCCGATTCCTTCATGCTACCGTACGCGCCAGCAGAATTAATGCGTGGGGATGTGGAGCGATCGCCCTTGGGTGTCAAATCTGAGCAGTAGGTTAAACAAAGTTTGAACCATTTCTAATAGTAACATCGAGAATGGTATTAGTAAAAAGAACCAATTAAACAAGCTCAAAACCAAAAAAATACTCACAAATGCTATCCGCAAAAAAATATTAATTTGTCTCGAAAAATTCCTATAGTTAAATACAAAATTATAGAACGAGTATCTCAACTTCAAAGCTTCTACTATTCCCGTGCGTGCTTGTTCTTGTTCGGGATCGAGTCGTAACGATTCGCGAAAATATCGTTCAGCCAAATCTCTATTCCGACAATATAAATATACCCAACCTTTAATCGCATAAGCGGCTGGATTTTCAGGGTCTTGAAAGATTGCTGCATCCAATGTGGTTTGTGCTTCTTGATAGCGGCGTAGGCGTAATAAAGCCATAGCGCGAAGATTGAGACACAAAACATTCTCGGCATCCAAGCTCAATCCCTGTTCCGCACTAGACAATGCGCGATCGCAATCTCCTTGGGCTAATTGAATAACTGACAATAAAGCAAAATAATCAACAATTTCTGGGTCTAAGCGAATCGCTTCTTGAACTGCTTTTTTAGCTGGCTTGAGTTGTTTTTGAATATAGAGAATTTTTGCTAAATTATAATGAGTATCAGATAAGTCAGGCGCTAAATATACTGCTTGCTTCGCTGCTTGAGTTGCTTCTCGATCTCGATTCAATTCTATTAAACATATACTTAATAAAGCATGGGCAAAAGAACTATTTGGATTGATGGCTAATTGCCGTTCAATTTCTATTGCTGCCAACTTGTAGCGCGATTGCTCGATTAAAATTAATGCTTTTTCTAAGTTTGTAAACATAAAAATCATTGCTGTTTTGTATATTTCGATTTTCGGTAAAACCATATTAACTAGTGGATGCGTTAATTAACGCATCCTACATTTTTCGTATTTATTGCTATGAATTCCTGTGTTTTCAAATAAAAAGCAAAATTAAAAAAACTTGTTTCTACCCTTTGTTTCTAACTGCACATAATGCAAAATATCGTCGTAGATTCCATTTTCATTGGCATAAGTTGCATAACTACGAGCAGTCGCAAACCACTCTGCAACGGAAGGATGAATTAGTTCGATCGCGGCTAAAAAATCTTTAGTTGCTAGAGGTTTAGGTATCCCTTGCTGAATTGCTGCCTGTAGTTTTCTGTCTACGGCTAAATCTACAACTGCCTTTAAATCTGCCCCAGAAAAACTAGCAGTTTTTTTACTTAAATAATCGTAGTCAATATCTTCAACTGGCTTATGACGGCAGAGGATACGCAAAATGTTTACCCGTGCGTGGCGATCGGGTGGTGGAACAAACATAATGCGATCGAAGCGCCCTGGTCTGCGAAAGGCTGAATCTAAATGCCAGGGAGCGTTAGTAGCAGCTAAAACCAGAATGCCATCGTTAGGGCTTTCTACACCATCTAATTCGGCAAGAAACTGATTGACAATCTGACGACCGCTACTATACCGCATATCAGTGCGCTTGGCAGCTAGAGCATCGACTTCATCGAAAAAAAGCACGCAAGGCTTAGATCGTCGTGCCTGCTCGAACAATTCGCGTAAGTTCTTTTCACTACTACCCAGCCACATATCCAAGACATCATTGATGCCTATAGATAAAAATCTCGCTTTAATTTCTCCAGCTGTAGCTCTGGCTAAATAAGTTTTACCGCAACCAGGGGGACCATACATTAATACTCCTCCCCCAATTCGTTGACCATAAGCTTGATAAATTTCTGGGTGCGCTAATGGATGAACAATTTTCAGCCGAATTTCTTCCTTAATAGCATCCATTCCACCAACGTCTTGAAAAGTGATTGATGGTTGCTCCAAGGGTGCTTCAAGCGCATTACTAACATCTAATTCGTACTCCGGTATTTTGTACTCTGGCGATTTAGATTCTGGCGCTCTGCGCTCTGGAACAGAAAGTTTCTGGGTAGCAACATCAGTGATGCCAAGCCGAGCCGCCAACATAGGATCGTTCATTTCTGGATCGAGTACAACAGCTATATGGAAATGTGCAGCTGCATTTGTGGCATCGCCAGCATGGAGAAGCAAACGAGCGTAGAGTAAGTGAGCAAAAGCTGGAGGATCGGAGCTTTTGAGCAGATTTTCGACCAGCACCATTGATTGAGAATTTTTGCCTTGTTGATAAAAAACAGAAGCCAAATTGAGCTGTAGAAACTGGTTTTCAGGCATCAATGACAGAGCAAGGCGATACTCTTGTTCTGCCTCCTCAAATTGCCCCAATTTCATTAAAGTATCTGCCAAATGTTGGCGGAGCGGTAGATTATCGGGCGAAACAAGCAGGGCTGCACGCAAAGCCCGCAGAGTATCTTCACTACTAGTCATAAATGCTTCTGATTCATCTCTAATATAAGATGCCCATATCGAATCAGAAATATTACATTTTTGGTAATGGGTAATGGGTAATGGGTAATGGGTAATTGCTCTCTTCTCTTCCCCAGCTCTCTTTCCCCCGACTTCCAACTTTTGAATTTTGACTTTTGAATTTTGACTTACTCATTACCAATAGCTGGTCGATGCTGGCTCCAAAATTTATCGACTTCGAGTTGGGCGGCGATCGCAATAATAGTAGCTTCGGCTGTAGGACGACCGATGATTTGAATGCCGATGGGTAAACCGTTAGGCGCAAAACCAGTGGGAATAGCGATCGCGGGTAGTCCGCTAGCATTAAAAGGCGGACAGGGAGCGACCCAATGAATAATTTTTTGTAGCGTCTCTTCTGGGCTTAATGCTGCCCACTCACCAACTCGAATTGTTGGGTGCATATACGTGGGTAAGATCAGCGCGTCTACTGAGTCGAAAAATGCCACAATCCGTCTGGCAATAACTTGTACCTGCGCGACAGCACGGAGATAATCTCCGGCAGAACCCGATTGTTCGAGCAACCACTGATTCATCGGTTGTAAGATTTCTTTTGGTAGTCCCGCATAAGCTACGCCTGCTTGCCACACAGCAGTAAATGGCTCGATTAATCCTGTGAAATCGGGACAGCCTTCTTCTATTTGATGACCCATTGCTTCCAATAGCCTAACCGTACCCAAAACTGCTTGCTGGCAGACTGGATCTGCCGTCCCGATTTGGGGTAGCGAGTTGGTAAATGCGATTCGCAGGCGATCGGGCGATCGCATCGTAGCAGCTAGGAATGAGGCATTTGGTGCTGGCAACCAATACGGATCTCCCGTCACGTATCCCGACATCACGTCTAGTAAGGCAGCAGCATCGGAGACAGTACGGGTAATAGGACCATTGGCTGCGACACCACTTAATTGATCGCCCAATGGGGCATAGGATACCCGTCCCCGTGCTGGTTTGATGCCTACTAAACCACAACAAAAGGCGGGACCGCGAATCGAGCCGCCTGCATCGGAGCCTTGGGCGATCGCGCACAATCCTGCGGCTACAGCCGCCGCCGATCCCCCACTAGAACCTCCTGGTGTATACTCTGGATTCCAAGGATTCCGGGCAGGAGGAAATCCCATCGGCTCTGTATAGGGAAAAGAACCTAATTCAGAAGTTGCGGTTTTACCCAAGATAATAAATCCAGCTTGTTTCACCCGCGCTACCACAGCATCATCGTAAGTCGCGACGCGATCGCGCAGTGCTGGACTGCCATAACTACATGGGACATCAGCTACGGGATTCATGTCTTTGATCGCGATCGGCACGCCAAAAAAAGGTGGTATCTCAGCCGGATCTTGAGTGCCAGCTAGCATTTCCGTCTGAGTTTGTGCCTGAGCGATCGCCATTTCTGCCATCACTGTAAAATAGCAACCCAACTGCGGATTGAATTGTTCAATTCGTTCTAAATAAAGCTGCACTAACTCCCGTGGCGAAACTTCTTTGTTCCGAATTAATCGCGCTTGTTCTAGAGCAGGAGCAAATGCTAGATCGATTGAATTCATAATTCCACAGTTTTGATTTTTATGTTTCGGTTGCTAATAACTTATAACTATTTGACTTTTGTACGAGCGGGTTTAGCACCTAGATTCACAGCTAATGCCAGCAATTTTTGGTCAAAACCTGCCCCTACTGTACGGGCGGGTTTAGCAAAGAGATTTACAACCACAGCTCGAAATTTAGGACAAAACCCGCTCTGATAATTGTACGGGCGGGTTTAGCAAAGAGATTTACAACCACAGCTCGAAATTTAGGACAAAACCCGCCCCTACTGAATTTTTATCTTGCCTATCCTCTACTAGGTTCGAGACGAATCAACTGTCCATTGTTATCATCCGTCAAGACATACAGCAGTCCGTCGGGACTTTGGCGCACATCGCGCACGCGCTGACCGATCTCGATCGCCTGTTGGTTGACCACATTACCCTGAGCATCTAAATCAATGTGCCGCACATCCTGGGAGACAAGTCCACCTGCAAATAAATCGCCTTGCCATTGCGGGAATTTGTCCCCACTATAGAATGCTAGACCCGAAGGTGCTATTGATGGTGTCCAGACGAGTTTGGGATCTACCATACCAGGGCGCGATCGCTCTTTGGTGATTTCTTCTCCGCTATATTCGCGGCTATACGTGACGATCGGCCAACCATAGTTTTCGCCTGCTTGCACGAGATTGAGTTCATCACCACCCTGCGAACCGTGTTCTGTTGCCCATATACGTTTATTCACTGGGTCGAAGGTCAAGCCTTGAATGTTGCGATGTCCGTAGCTCCAGATCGCAGGCTCAGCATCAGTAGATTTCACAAAGGGGTTATCTTGTGGTATTGAACCATCATCGTTGAGCCGCACAATTTTCCCAAGACGACTGCGGCGGTTTTGCGCCTGTTGGCGGATTAACTCGCCATTGAGTTGAATCGGTGGGTTGCCACCGTCACCGATCGCCAATAGCATAGTACTGTCAGGCAGCCAGACGATCCGCGAACCGAAGTGTTGCAAGCCAGACTTAGTTGGGGAAACCTCAAAAATAACTTGCAGGTTGCTCAAGCTTTTCCCATCAAATGTAGCGCGGGCGAGGCGGGTGCGGTTTGCCTGCTCTGTGCCGTGGGAATAGGTGAGATAGACTAAGCGATTTTCAGCGAAGCGCGGGTGAACTGAAACATCCATCAAACCAGCTTGACCACCTACGAGGACTTCGGGAACTCCTGCAATCGGTGTTGGATCGAGTTGCCCATTCCGCAGAATTCGCAATTGTCCCAATCGCTCGGTAATTAACATCGATCCATCTGGTAGCCATGCAAGGCTCCACGGATGGTCTAAGCCTTCTGCTACGGTCGTTTTTTGAATGCCCTGAGCAACAGCGACTTTACTGCTGTCAGAGACGCTAAGATTGCTCGATGATGAATCAGGCGATGTCGTTTGTGCAGTTGTGGAGGCGTTAGGTTGTTGTGTCACAGAACAACTTGCAATAGCTAATAGGGCGATCGCACTCCCTACTCCTTTCATCCAACCGTAAGTTTTTACTTTCATATTTGTTTGGCTGTAATCGTTTTTTATCTCTAGGGTGATATATGAATGTGACAGAAAAATGTCGTTCGCGGCGAACCTATTTCTTCCTATTTGCCCAAGGCTAAAACAGCATTCTGCCCGCCAAAGCCAAAACTCAAACAGAGTGAGTGCCTGACTGCTGCTTTTCGCGACGTGACCATTAGATCGAGATCGAATTGAGGCGATCGCAGTCCCGTACATGGCGGTAATATTTGATGACGTAATGCCATCAGACAGAATGCCGCACCAATCGCTCCAGAAGCTCCCAAAGTATGCCCTGTGGCTCCTTTTGTGGAACTTACGGGAACCCCATGAGGAAATAAATACTGAATTATTTGTGCTTCGCGCTTGTCGTTGAGCTGGGTCGCCGTACCGTGAGCGTGGATGTAACCAATATCTTTCGGTGTTAAATTGCTACGGTCTAAACATTGTTTTATTGCGGCGATCGCGCTTTTTCCTGTTGGCTCTGGCTGAGCAGCATGAAAAGCATCGTTCGTCAAGCCAAAACCTAGAACGCGACCGTAAATTTTTGCCGAACGCTGCTGGGCTGCTCGTGCTGATTCCAGTACTAATACAGATGCGCCTTCCCCCAACACCAATCCTTCTCTATGGCGATCGAATGGATAAGCGCCAGTAGTTGCCAGTGCGCCCATCTGCCCAAATCCAGCCAAAGTTAAGGGGGTAATCGGCGCTTCCACTGCGCCAACGATTGCCCGGGGACATTGCCCAGTTTTGATTAATAAACTCCCTTGAGCGATCGCCCAAATCCCTGTCGCACATGCTGCCATTGGGGACGATACTATACCTGTTGCTCCAATTTGTCTTGCTGCTACTGTGGCGATCGCATTTGGTAAAGTTTCTGAGAATTCGGGAGTCGGTAGGGACGGGTTTCTAAACCCGCCCGTACGGGAGTCGGGAGTTGAAGCAACTTTTGACTTTTGACTTTCAACTTTTGACTTTATCAGCTCTTCCCAAACTGCTTGCTGGCTGCGGCTAGAACCGATGACTACGCCGCAGTCTGGTAAAGGTGATTCTAAGCCTGAATCTTTTAGAGCAGCTGCTACTGCTAATTGAGTTAACTCGATCGCATTTGTTGGTTGCTCGTCAATCAGGGCTAGAGGTCGAGTCGCTAGTTCTGAGAAGGGCTGCTGTAAGCTAATACCGATGCGATCGAGTATTAAGTTTTCCCAGCTAGTTTCTAAGTTTTTTCCCAAGCTGGAAATGAGACCAATACCTGTGACAACAACTTCCACGCTTTGGGGTAAGAGTTAAGAGTAGGGGCACACGCCGTGTGCCCAGAGATTAATTATTTACCACCGTTTTTCAGCTTGTCACTGCCTTCAGTCACTTTAGCAGAGTCAATGTGATCGCCCTGTTGAATTTTGTCTACTACGTCCATACCGCTAGTTACTTTACCAAATACGGCATAATCCCCATCGAGAAAACTCAAATCGGCAAGGGCGAAATAGAACTGAGAAGAGGCGGAATCTGGCTGTTGCGATCGCGCCATCGCTACAGCACCCCTGAGATGCTGTAAAACTGGTTGTTTTCTGACTCCCGCACTTTTCAGCGTCCGACTGTAGATCGGATCTGTTGCCCCTGCTGGCTTAATTTCTAAAGGAATTTGACGTTCTGTCCCTGTATTTGGATCTTTAAAACCACCCGTACCCAACCGCTGTGGTGGAAAATTGGGGTCTTTACCTTGCGGATCTCCTCCTTGTACCACGAAAGGTTGTTCTGGTGGCTTGCTCTGGGGACCGATGACTCGATGAAATACCAGTCCGTCATAGACACCCCGTTGTACCAAATCGACAAAGTTGCCAGCCGTAAGAGGTGCATTCTTGCCATCTACCTCGATGGTAATGGGCTGCCCCTTCACTGTCATCACAACTGTTGCCATTCCCTCTAGAGTTGGTAAATTCTTCATTTGAACGCTACTTGTTTGAATTGCAGGTACAGGTGTGGTTTCAGCTGCCGCATTATCGGGGGAAGCAGAATTAGCCACTTGGTTAGGCGTACATCCTGCCAAACATAACCCACCAATAATCAAAACTAAAACCAACCACTGCTGGACTTTTAACTGCATTTGCCTCTTTGATCGCGCTTAGGTAAAAAGTATCAGAAGGCAAAATCTTCCTTCAGAATGCTTTACCAGGGTACATCTGGTTTCCCCTGGCAAATTCTGCATTTTTAATTAAATTACTTGATGAAATTACAGTCCTTCTAGCGGCACAGCTAAAAATCGAGCCAATTCTGCTCCATCGTTCTCCAGCTTGGTAATAGATAGAGGTTGACCTACTCGCGTCAATGGAATATTGCGCCGTCCTTTGACTCGTAGATAAAGTTCTCGACGCGGGTTCAAGCCTTCTTTAATCTCTAAACGCACAGCTTGAATGTCTTGTAAGGGGGCTTTAATTTCGATGCGGCGGTTTTTCCCCGGAAATCCCCACCGAAAAATGTGAAATTCGCCCTTCTCCTTGTCAAACTCATTGTAGCCACCGCCTACATCCAGCAAAATCATGCCCCACAGATACAGCGCTAGCAGCAGACCTGCGACTCCATAAAATCCAATCGCTATACCTTGTGGAATGAAAACGAGCTGGGTCGGCTCGGCAAAAGGAATTAAATCGATCTGCAAGTAACTAGAAAGTCCAGCCAAGAAAAAGCCTATCCCACCGATGGAGACGACTGTAGCCCACCAGTAATTGCTGAATCGTCGCGAACCTAAAACTTTCTGATTCAAGCTGCTGGAAGTACTATTCTTGTTTGCCTTAGCTTCCGAATCACCGGAATTGGTGGTTGTTGATGCCGTCATGTCACTACCCTGCTCAGTTAAACTACTGAAGGCGGTTTTCCACTCTTATTATTCACATAGTAGGTTTCCTGATTCAACCTGCGAACAATCTGAGAGAACTGAGAAAACTTGTGTCAAATTGTAAAAATTCTCATATTTGATTAGACTATAATCTAACACTAAACACCCAATTCGCTTTTGTGGATTGGGCTTGAGGTGCGGTCACTGCGATCGATTAAGAAACATTAATCAGCCGTGTTGTCAAGTTGCTGCTTTTCGCGGCAACACTGCCATGGCATTCTAGTGAGAAAGGCGTTAGTTACTACAACGATTTTCTTGCCTGCGGAGTTGGATCTAAACCATCTCCTAGTCAACAAAAAGTTAATTCCTCAAAAAGCGTTGCAATTTTTAGTAAACCCAGAGGATTTTAAATGACAATTGCAGTAGGACGCGCACCGAGTCAAAGAGGATGGTTTGACGTTCTCGACGACTGGCTCAAGCGCGATAGATTTGTATTCGTCGGTTGGTCGGGGCTATTACTATTCCCCTGCGCCTACCTAGCACTAGGTGGATGGCTGACCGGAACGACATTCGTCACCTCGTGGTACACCCACGGGATTGCCAGCAGCTACTTGGAAGGAGCCAACTTCTTAACCGTAGCCGTATCGACCCCAGCCAACAGCATGGGGCACTCATTGCTGTTTTTGTGGGGACCAGAAGCGAACTGGGACTTCACGCGCTGGTGTCAACTCGGGGGCTTGTGGGCATTTGTCGCCTTACACGGGGCATTTGCGCTGATTGGATTCTGCCTGCGGCAGTTAGAAATTGCTCGCTTGGTCGGAATCAGACCATACAACGCTTTAGCATTCACAGGTCCAATTGCGGTCTTTGTTAGCGTCTTCTTGCTCTACCCCTTGGGACAGTCCGGCTGGTTCTTTGCGCCTTCATTTGGAGTCGCGGCGATTTTCCGCTTCTTGCTGTTCTTCCAAGGGTTCCACAACTGGACGCTCAACCCGTTCCACATGATGGGAGTCGCCGGGGTATTAGGTGGAGCGCTGTTGTGCGCGATTCACGGGGCGACGGTGGAAAACACGCTGTTTGAAGACGGCGATAGCTCCAACACCTTCCCTGCCTTCAACCCAACCCAATCGGAAGAGACCTATTCGATGGTGACGGCAAACCGCTTCTGGTCGCAGATTTTTGGCATTGCCTTTTCCAACAAGCGCTGGTTGCACTTCTTCATGTTGTTCGTGCCAGTGACCGGACTGTGGATGAGTGCGGTGGGAGTCGTCGGCTTAGCGGTGAACCTGCGGGCATATGACTTCGTCTCTCAAGAGCTGCGGGCAGCGGAAGATCCCGAGTTCGAGACCTTCTACACCAAAAACATTCTGCTCAACGAGGGCATCCGTGCTTGGATGGCACCTCAAGACCAACCCCACGAAAACTTCGAGTTCCCTGAGGAGGTTCTACCACGTGGAAACGCCCTATAATTCATCGTTTAATCGCGGCTTGACCTTAGGTGGCGGTCGCGACCAAGAATCTTCAGGATTTGCCTGGTGGGCTGGTAACGCCCGATTGATCAACTTATCCGGTAAACTGTTGGGCGCTCACGTTGCCCACTCAGGTTTGATTGTTTTCTGGGCAGGAGCAATGACTTTATTTGAAGTTGCTCACTTCATCCCAGAAAAACCCATGTACGAGCAAGGTTTAATCTTGCTACCTCACCTGGCATCTCTCGGTTGGGGTGTAGGTCCTGGTGGAGAAGTCATCGATACTTTCCCTTACTTCGTCGTTGGCGTATTACACCTGATCTCTTCCGCCGTGTTGGGATTTGGTGGAATTTACCACGCGATTCGCGGTCCAGAAACTTTAGAAGAGTACTCCTCTTTCTTTGGTTACGACTGGAAAGATAAGAACAAAATGACCAGCATCATTGGTTTCCACCTGATTATTTTGGGATGTGGGGCATTGTTGCTGGTGCTGAAAGCCATGTTCTTTGGCGGTTTGTACGACACCTGGGCTCCTGGTGGTGGTGACGTTCGCGTCATCTCTAACCCAACCCTCAACCCCGCAGTTATCTTTGGTTATTTACTGAAGTCTCCGTTTGGCGGCGAAGGCTGGATTGTCAGCGTTAATAACTTAGAGGATGTTGTCGGCGGTCACATCTGGGTTGGTTTGATTTGTATTGCTGGCGGCATCTGGCACATCGTTACTAAGCCTTTTGCTTGGGCGCGTCGTGCTTTCATCTGGTCTGGTGAAGCATACCTTTCCTACAGTTTGGGCGCTTTGTCCCTGATGGGCTTTATCGCCTCCTGTATGGTTTGGTACAACAACACCGTTTATCCCAGCGAATTCTACGGTCCTACAGGTCCAGAAGCCTCTCAAGCTCAAGCTTTGACTTTCTTGATCCGCGACCAACGCTTGGGTGCTAACGTCGGTTCCGCTCAAGGTCCTACAGGTCTGGGTAAATACTTGATGCGCTCTCCTACAGGGGAAATCATCTTTGGTGGTGAGACAATGCGTTTCTGGGATTTCAAAGGTCCTTGGTTGGAGCCACTACGCGGTCCTAACGGTCTTGACTTAGAAAAGATCAAGAACGACATTCAGC
Organism: Chroococcidiopsis sp. SAG 2025; assembly: GCF_032860985.1. Classification (GTDB taxonomy): domain Bacteria; phylum Cyanobacteriota; class Cyanobacteriia; order Cyanobacteriales; family Chroococcidiopsidaceae; genus Chroococcidiopsis. The sequence continues at coordinate 772,842 of NZ_JAOCNC010000001.1, read as the reverse complement.
CTTGGCAAGCACGACGTGCTTCTGAGTACATGACTCACGCGCCTCTGGGTTCTCTCAACTCTGTAGGTGGTGTGGCTACGGAGATTAACTCCTTTAACTATGTGTCTCCTCGCGCTTGGCTAGCTACTTCTCACTTCGTACTAGGCTTTTTCTTCCTAGTCGGTCACTTATGGCACGCTGGTCGCGCTCGCGCTGCGGCTGCTGGTTTTGAGCGCGGTATTAACCGTGAATCCGAGCCAGTAATGGCTATGGGCGAATTAGACTAAAACAATTTTGGGGTTGGAGTTAAGCTCCAACCTAAATTGATAAGGCTCCTGCGTTAGAGCGGGAGCCTTTCGCATGGCACGGGTTTTATGACAGAATCTTTGTATGTGGTGCAAAGGAGATACCTGAGCGAAGTGCGATCGCAGTTATTGCTTCTTGCTCACTCAAATCTCAGTTGATGGTGACGACCATGTCAGACTCAAACTTAACCGATCGCCTACAATGGACGACTGAAGCCCAAATTAAGTTAAAAAAGATTCCCTTTTTCGTTCGTTCTCAGGCAATCTCGCGCATAGAACAGTTGACGCGATCGCGGGGTCAAGATATTGTGACAGAAGAGATTGTCGAACAAGCAAGGTTAGAGTTCGGGCAATAACTAATTTAAGCTTGATTTTAAAGTTTGAGAGTGCGATCGCGCTGTTTCTTCAAGTTCTCGCTATTTTGCTGCCAATTACATTTTTGTAGCTGCATTGCTTTTGTCGTCTCTTCACAATTGGACAACACGGTGGAGGATATACAAGCAGCAGCACAACCAACGGTAATCATTTTTATTGTCCTCTCATTATTTGCTGCTACCTAGATAAATACTGATAGTAGTTGCGGTTTGGAGGCTTATACATATACTTAGTCTTTGATCGTAACATAAGTGGACGACATAGGGACTCGCGGTCTACGAAGTACTTGCGATCGGTGTTCTGAGTAATTAGATTACGAATTTCTACCGATCGCGGCGTGAAGTATAGCTGTCAACTAGGTAAACGCCTCTGGAAAATATTTAGTCTGCTATACAACTATGCCACTCCGAACTAAGGCGAATAGTATTTAAAGTCTTCAAACTTACTGATATTTACCACGAACAGCAAATAATTTCTAATATTCAGCAAATTTAGTCGTCGCTATTGTTAATCTATTTCAAAATACAATCTAGTAATTATAGGCAAATCTTAGCTTCGAGAGTAAATAATTCTCTCGGTTCGCTCTTTACGTATAATCTCGCTATCCTATAAATCAGTGTAATTTCTATTGGTTACTGATTCAATATGAAGTTAATTTTAATTTGTACGCGCTCTATGTAAATAAGACTTGAACTGTACAAGACAAGCTCATTATTTGCTTTGTACCAACTTAAATGCGGTTATTTTTCTGACCGAAAGTAAAGATTTACAGAGAAATAACTAGCAATAAAATATTACTTTCCAGAGGTATATTATGAAAATCAAGTACATATTACAATCCTTCAAATTGTCTGTGGCTCTGCTTGCAACTATGGCGATCGCGGGTTCTTGTACTGCCGCTCCAGCTCCTACAGTGACTACTACATATGAAGGTAGTTCGGAAAATTTTCCAAATCCCGAAAGAGGTTTTTACAAGTCAATTGAGCCTGTCATCTTATCAGAAAACCCCCTGGTAGAGCAACCTGGTTCTCCTTTACAGCTCTCAGAGCTACAACAACTGAGAAGTGAAGGTATGTCTATGGTTCGGCGGTATTACTTGCTGGCAGAATTTAGAGATAAACCAATATCATCATCATTTCTTACTCAAATAACAAATGACTTAAAAACAGCTAGACAAGCTGGCATTAAAATCATTATCAGATTTACTTACAATTGGCTCAATGGTGGTCCCGACGCTCCCGCGAGTATAATACTTGCTCACCTCGAGCAACTGAAGCCAATACTGCGAAGTAATTATGATGCGATCGCTTACATGGAAGCAGGTTTTATAGGATACTGGGGAGAATGGCACGACTCAACTAACAAGCTTGTAGGAGACTCAACTTTAGATGTGAGCGACGATGCCAGAAAAATTTTTTTAAAACTCTTATCAATACTTCCTAAAGACCGCATGGTTGCAGTTCGGTACTACAAACAGAAACAGCAACTATTTAATAACAATAATTCCCTAACATCTACAGAAGCCTTTAATGGTTCTGCTCGATCCAGAACTGGTCATCATAATGATGGATTTAGAGCTGGTATAGATGATGGCGGAACTTATGTTTCTACGCACCTAGATGTTATAGAACGAGTAAAATCATGGCTCAACCTAGAGACACAATACGTGGTACAGGGAGGCGAACCTGCTTGGTCAAGCAATCCCCCTGAATGGGATGACTGCTCAGGTGCTTTAACTGACTTTGCCCGCATGCATTGGAGTGGAATGAATGCAAATGCTAACGGTAACGTTTCAAAACCCGTGTACCAAGGGTGGATAAATCAAGGCTGTATGGAGGAGATTAAAAGGCGATTGGGCTATCGCTTTCGGTTAATCGATTCCAAGATTCTAAGTAGGGTAAAACCAGCTGGCACTTTTTCCATGAGTTTTCAGATTACCAACGACGGATGGGCTAGTCCCTACAACCCTCGCAATCTAGAGGTGATTTTACGTAACCGTCAAACAGGCCAAGTTTACTATTTACCTGTACCAGAAGCTGTCCGGATGTGGATGCCTTGTAAGACTAAAACAGTAAATATAGTAGGCGGGATTCCGACATCTATGACTTCAGGAGAATATCAGGTCTTATTAAATCTACCCGATCCCGTTTACAGGTTGTCTAAGCGCCCGTCCTATTCCATCAGACTGGCTAACAATAAGGTGTGGGAGGCATCCACAGGGTATAATTCTCTATTGAGAAACGTTATCATCGATCCGAATACAGAAGGAGAAAGCTATTCAGGTAATACATTTTTTCAGTTGCGCTAACTCGACGTTGTCACAGAATATCTTATTAAAAAGATAATTTCAGCAGGGCGGAGCATTAATTCAAAAATGCTCCGTGGCTCACCATGTCTAGATGTTTATGTCTAGATGTTGGCAAGCGGTTAAAAAATATAAAAAATGTAATATGATGTTCTAGAGATTGTTTCAAAAATTCATTTACTCTGTTGTAAAATCTTAATACACGTTTACTTTGTAAAAAAACTTGCCCTATGTCAAAAGGTCTTATACGGAAGTACGCCAAACAGAACAATATGACAGTTGAACAAGTTAAAGAGGCGTACGAGATCGAAAAACAGCTAGCCAGGATACTACGTAACTCTACCAGGCAGGAAAGACAAAGACTGCAACTTTATACTTCTTTATATGATGAGTTTTTTCAAAAGGTTCCATCTCACACGCAACTGAAGCAAAAGCTTGGTGCTGAAACTTGGGCTGAAGTTGTAGCTCAAACAATGCAGTTTTTGAAGCGGTTTTTAAAACATAATTCAACATTTTTAGAAATTGGAGCTGGAGATTGTAGTGTATCGCTTGAAGTTGCTAAGTACGTAGAAAAAGCTTATGCAGTTGATGTCTCTAACGAAGTTACGAAAGGTCTAAAAATACCTCCTAATTGTGAAGTAGTTGTTTCTGATGGTGTTAGTATTCCTGTTCCTGTAAACAGTGTAGATATTGTTTACAGTAACCAACTGATGGAACATTTACATCCTGATGATGCCTTTGACCAGCTTAAGAATATATACAAGGCACTGAAGCCTGGAGGGTTATATATCTGTAGCACGCCAAATAGATTATCAGGACCGCATGATGTCTCGCAGTGTTTTGATGAAATTGCTACGGGGTTCCACTTGAGAGAATATTTAATCAGCGAACTGTACAAACTCTTTTGTGAGGTTGGGTTCTCCAGAGTTATTTTTTGTAAAAGTCAGAAAAGAATTCACCTTGAACTTCCCTTAAACCCGATTGTAGTTTCACTCATTCAGGTAAGCGAAAAAGTTATTGGTTCTTTTCCTTACGCGGTCAGGAGGAAAGTGGCAAATAGGTTAATAGTATTTAGAGGAATGACCATAATAGGAAGAAAATAAAGTTCAACTGCAAGGTCAAACTCATTAATTATTCGGATCAGCTACTTGGGTTTAAAGCCAAGCTATAAGTAAGTTGATACAAATATCATTTATTCATTATAAATGGCGGAATGGAAATATACTCTAAATCTTAGTTATAGTCTTTTACTTCTTTGTTTCTAACTTCTGATAATTATTTCTAAAGTAGAACTTATTTGAAGTTAGGTAAGCTTGAATATAAGCACAAATAACTAAATAAGCTGTGAGTTTGATCGGCAAAAATTATGTAGTTTAGAGATAGCCATAGTAGAAAATTGAAAAATGCAAAATCTTCTAGCTACATGGAACAAGCTGACAAGTGGCTCTATCAACCGCAAAATCTTTAGTGCAGTTGTCACAGTTGGCTTATTCACAGTATTTGTCAAAACAACATCTACGGTTAAAGAATTGGTGGTTGCCTGGAGATTTGGTACAGGAGACGATCAAGATGCATTTTTAATTGCCTTAATGCTCCCCGAGCTGAGCATTAACGTATTAGTTGTTTCCTTTACCGCAGCCCTTATTCCTACTTACGTTCGGGTACGAGAACAGGAAGGTAAGAAAGCTGCTCAGCAACTATTTTCTGGAGCAGTAGTTTTGGGTTTAGGAGTTTTAGGAATCGCTACTGTACTATTGGTGGCTACTGCGCCACTGTATCTACCTTGGATTGCATTGGGGTTTAATTCCCAGAAGTTAGACCTAACATTTCGCTTACTTTGCACGATCGCACCTTTTGTTTTGCTGTCAGGAACTATCCAAACCTGGAGCGCAATTTTGAATGCAGGCGAACGATTTGCGCTAGCGGCAGTGTCTCCGCTCGTGACTCCAACTACGTGTATTTTACTACTTGTGAGTTTTAAGTCTTGGGGTATTTTTGCCCTAGCAGCAGGACTGATCTGTGGTGCAATTATAGAAATAGTTATTTTAGGAATTGCACTGCGCCGACAAGGTATTTCACTGCTGCCAAGATGGTATAAATTTGACGATCGCTTGCGTCAAGTAGTTAGCCAATATATTCCAATGGTTGCAGGAGCATTACTACTTTGTAGTGCTAGTTCGGTGGATCAAGCAATGGCAGCAATGCTAGCGCCTGGAAGTGTGGCAGCATTAAATTACGGTAACAGAATTATTGCATCCGTTATGAGTTTAATCGCTACAGCATTAAGTGCTGCTGTAATTACGTATGCTTCCCAGATGGTTGCTTGCCAAGATTGGGTAGGAATAAGTCATACGTTAAAGTACTATATTCGACTCATTTTTTTTACCACTGTGCCTCTAGCAGGACTTTTAATTATTTTTTCTGAGCCTTTAGTTCAAATCCTTTTTCAAAGAGGAGCATTTACAGATGAAAACACGCATTTAGTAGCCCAAATTCAAAATCTTGCTGCTTTACAAATACCTTTTTATCTGGGCAATCTTTTATTGTTCAGATTTATCTCATCAATGCAGCTCAACCATGTAATCATGTGGTGTTGTGGTTTGAGCTTGCTCGTAAACATATCTGCCAATTATATATTTGCGATCTGGTTGGGAGTTAAAGGGATAGCTTTGTCTACCAGCTGTGTTTATGTATTTTCTTTCTTATTCTTACTATTTTTTGCAGCAAAGCATTTGCAAAATCAGCGCGTTCATAAAAACAACAGTAGCTCCAAGTGATAAAAAAAACTAGATAGATATAAATAAAGCATTTTTTTTAAGGATTAAGCTTATGTCTACAGAAAGACGGATCGCAGTGTTTGTTCCTAACTTGGTAGGAGGAGGTGCGGAACGAGTAGTAGTCAATTTACTTAAAGGTTTGGTTGCAAAAAATATTCCTTTGGACTTGATTCTAGGTAATGCTGAAGGGTGCTACTTGACTCAGGTACCAAAGCAAGTACGTATAGTAAATTTTGCCGTAGAACGAGTAGTGAAGGCAATTTTACCTCTATCAAATTACTTACGGCAGGAGAAGCCTTATGCATTACTGTCGCAGATGAACCATACTAACATAGCAGCTGTTGTTGCCAAGGAGCTAGCTCGTGTAAACACCCAATTGGTTCTAGTAGAACACGTTCACTTGTCAGTTGCTAAAAGTAATTTACTCCGAGGGAACTTAGTTTTACCTTTTGTAAAATTGCTTTATCCTCGTGCTGATGATATCGTCGGTGTTTCCAAAGGTGTAGCGCGGGATTTAGAAGTACAACTCGGGTTTGCAACAGGAAAAGTCAATGTTATTTACAATCCAATCGTAGATGATGCACTGATTGCTAAGGCAAAAGCTCCATTAGAGCATCCTTGGTTTCAAGCGGATTCACCACCTGTTTTTTTAGCTGTCGGTCGATTAACAGAGCAAAAAGATTTCTCAACTCTGATCGAAGCTTTCGCACTATTAAGAAAGCAAACAATAGCTCATTTGTTGATCTTGGGAGAAGGGGAATCTCGGAGCGAACTAGAGGCATTGGTACGCGAGTTAGGTATTGCGGCAGATGTCGCCATGCCTGGTTTTGTTGACAATCCTTATATGTATATGAGTAGGGCAAGCGTATTCGTACTTTCCTCTCGCTGGGAAGGATTAGGACTAGTATTAATTGAAGCTTTAGCTTGTGGTTGTCCTGCGATCGCTACAGACTGTCTGAGTGGTCCAAGAGAGATTTTAGCAGATGGGAAATATGGAGCTTTAGTACCAGTTGGGGATATAGAAGCACTATCTGCTGCAATGTTAAAAACATTGCACGCTCCTACAAAGCGTGACTTATTAATCGAGCGAGCAATGTATTTTTCTATCGACCGCGCGGTTTCGGAGTATTTAGCATTACTAGATTATATACATTAAATTTTTCAAGATATAAATATAGGGAAGATGTAACTGAGGAGCGGTTTTAGATGCTAGCAGTCACCTATTTAGGAATAATGTTTTTATAGTTTTTATAGAATTCATTCGCGAGCGAGAAAGAAAGCTTGATATCTTAAGTTTTATAATATTTGGTTTTGTTAATATACCCCCCTACCTGCGTTTTTTTTTAAAACGCTAACTTTGGCAACCAAAGCTCGGAAATAAGTTTTACGGCTACGATTTACAAAGGTAGCATACAAACTCTTATAGCAATATTTATTGGATATATTGCTGTTTTATTTGGCTTTTACTCAAGTTCGGCTATTCAATCTGGAAGAAATATTATTATTAGCAGGAGTAACGAGAAAAATGAAACGATGTATGCTATTGCGTTAGTGATAATGTCTTGCCTAGCAATCTGCATATACAGCTTGCAATACGGCGGTCTTGTGAATGCTTTATCAAGTACTATTCTAATCAGATCGAACTTAGTAGAAAGTGGTAGCTTGGTTTTTGCTAAACATTTTATGTATTTTGCATTTCTTGCATCTTACTTACTATGTTCTTTAATTTTTATTAAAAATAAGAAAAAAAGATCGAATATTTCTTTATATAATCTTCTCTATATCACTGCTCGTTTCATTGTTGGCTGCTTTCTTGTCATCTGGACGTGGATTATTTTTAAACTATTTTCTGGCATTTTTCTTAGTTTTCTATCTACAAAATAAGAAAAAGTCTAATTTGTTGATTAGCCTGCCGATTATTTGCCTCGCAGCTATATTTCTTTTCTATGGAAAACACATTTTCTTTAGTCTCACTGGATTGCCAGATGGGTACGAAGCTGTGGTACAGAAATTTACAGATTCTTTAGAGTACTCAGACAGCGTTGATGAATCAAGTAGCCAGTTTAATCTTTATACATTGATGGGTAACTTTGCTGCTCCAGTTCTTTCTTTAGATATATCTTTCGAGAAACTGTACGATTTGCGATTATTTAGCGATTGGATTTATGGCTTTATCTCTTTCATTCCAGAAAAACTGATACCTTTTGAGAAGCCAGAAACAGTGTCTGATTACAACACTCGGTATATTGTTGGCTCGAATGAATTTGAGATCCCGCCTGGATTTCTAGCTTTTGGTATTTATAGTTTGTCATGGTTTGGACTAGTTATTGTTGCCTTTACATATGGATGGATTAGCCGCTATTTACAAAATGTTTTGGATAGGCACTATGACAAGATATATTGGATGCCATTTCTTTACGTTCTTACAGCACAAGCTTTGATGGACTTTCAGATGTATGGAGACCCGCGAGTATTTTTAAAGGGTTACTTTTGGTATTTACTATCAGCTGTATTTTTGGTATTTGTAGTTAGTAACGTATCTATTGCTCGTCACAGCGATCGCCAAGTCCATAGTAAATAAAATATCAGAGGTACATTCTTTGTTTTCACAAACTCGACAAATAAAAACTGGTTTACCTCTATGAATGCGTCCGATCGGATTGTCGTTCTGAACATTATCACTGGGCTGTATACTGGTGGTGCTGAAATGATGCTTTATAAGCTCCTGTCTAAAATGAATCGAGATCGCTTTAGTCCAGTTGTGATTTCTCTCATGGATCGAGGCACATTGGGCGATCGCATCGCGGCTTTAGACATTCCAGTTCATACTATTGGCATAGAACCAGGCAACCCTCAAGCGAAACCAGTATGGCAATTTATTCGCCAAGTACGGCAAATTCAACCCAATCTAGTTCAAGGATGGATGTACCATGGTAACTTAGCAGCACAATTGTATGCTGCTTCCACGCTGAGATCTGTACCGATACTTTGGAATGTCCGTCAGTCTCTTTATTCGCTAAAGCACGAAAAGCTAGGAACGGCAGCCGTGATTAAATTACTAGCTCAACTGTCTTGGCTGCCTAAAAAAATTTTGTATAACACTAAAACAGGAGCTATTCAACACGAAAAAATAGGTTATCAAAAAGCTAAAACACTAGTTATTCCTAACGGTTTCGATCCAGAAATTTTTGTACCTTCTGTAGAAGCTCGTATTAGTGTCAGAGAGGAGCTACAAGTAGGTAGTGACGCGCTATTAATTGGTATAGTTGGTCGCTATCACCCGATGAAAGATCATGCGAACTTTGTCCAAGCTGCTGCTTCTTTAAGTAAAAAATATCCTCATATACAATTTGTCATGTCTGGCAGGGAAATTGATGAGAGAAATCAAACTTTGTGCAAACAAATTCACGATCTAAAACTAGCGAATCGAGTTCATTTACTTGGGGAGCGCCGCGACATATCTCGTCTGACTGCTGCTTTAGATATTGCAACTTCTGCTTCGGCTCACGGTGAAGGTTTTGCCAACGTTGTCGGCGAAGCAATGTCCTGTGGGGTATCTTGTGCAGTTACAGACGTAGGAGATTCAGCTTGGATAGTAGGTGATACTGGACGGATAGTACCTCCACAGAATGCACAAGCATTAGCTCGTGCTTGGGAAGAGTTAATTGAAATAGGGGCTGAGGCCAGACAAACCCTGGGAACAGCGGCAAGAACGAGAATTGTGGAAAACTTTTCTTTAAACTCTGTCGTAGTTCAGTACGAGACATTATATGAAAGTTTGCTGACGAAAAAACTACAATCAGAGGTTAGCACCTAAATGTGCGGCATCAACGGTTTTTGGGAGACAACTGGACAAGCCAGCAGCGATCGATTACGTACTATTGTGCAGCAGATGTCAAAGACGCTGTTACATCGAGGACCAGATGATAGCGGAAACTGGGTAGATGAGTCGGTGGGAATTGCCTTGGGGCATCAACGCCTGGCGATTGTCGATCTCTCCCCTGAAGGAAATCAGCCAATGGTGTCTGCGGACGGTCGCTACGCGCTCGTGTTTAACGGCGAAATCTATAATTTTTTAGAACTACGCTTGGAGTTGGAATCACTCGGACATTGCTTTCGCGGGCATTCCGATACTGAGGTGATGCTGGCAAGCTTTAGCCAGTGGGAACTGGTTCAAGCAATCGAGCGATTTAATGGCATGTTTGCCTTTGCTTTATGGGATCGGCGAGAGCGTGTTTTGCACTTGGGGCGCGATCGCCTGGGAGAAAAACCACTGTATTACGGTTGGATGGGCAAGACTTTTTTGTTTGGCTCTGAATTAAAAGCCTTCAAAGCCCATCCTCGCTTCCAAACGCAAATCGACCGAAATGCTTTGACTTTATTTCTCCAGCATAGCTATGTACCCGCACCTTATTCAATTTATCAAGGCATCTACAAGCTACCACCAGGAACAGTTCTCACTTGGAATGGCAAAGATAATCGTCCAGTTCCAGTACCCTACTGGTCGGCAAAGGCAGTTGCAGAATTAGGCGTTACCAAACCCTTAACTTTGTCTGAACCAGAAGCTTTGGCGCAGTTAGACACGTTATTACGAAACTCGGTCAAGCTACGCATGGTTGCAGATGTACCGCTGGGGGCTTTCTTATCAGGTGGGATTGATTCATCCACAGTGGTAGCTCTAATGCAGGCTCAAAGCAGCCTACCAGTGAAAACGTTTACTATTGGCTTTTATGAAGATGCTTACAACGAAGCCCAGCATGCTAAAGCTGTGGCGCAATATCTAGGCACAGAACATACAGAACTTTATGTTACCCCAGCAGAAGCTCTTGCTGTCATCCCTCAACTACCAATTTTCTACGATGAACCGTTTGCCGATGTCTCTCAAATACCCACCTTTTTGCTGGCTCAGCTAACTAAAACCCACGTAACAGTAAGTCTCTCTGGTGATGGAGGCGATGAACTGTTTGCTGGATACAGCCGCTATTTCTGGACGCGCCATCTTTGGCAGAAAATAGGCTGGATGCCATCAAGTTGGCGTTCCTTTGCTGCCCGTGCGATAACTAGCATGTCATCCCAAACTTGGAATCGCGGTTTTGCTAGATTGAGTCCCTTACTGCCAATTCAACTTCAGCAAACCAACCTTGGCGATAAATTACATAAGTTGGCAGAAATCGTAGCAGTTCCCGATGCCGAAACCATGTACGCCAGGTTAATTTCTCTATGGCAAGCACCAGAAGCTTTGGTAGTGGAAGGTTCTGAACCCTTGACAATTCTGAGCGATCGCCAAAACTGGGCAAAGTTACCCAGCCTAATGCAGCGCATGATGTACCTGGACACCATCACCTATCTACCAGATGATATTCTGGTCAAAGTAGACCGAGCCAGTATGGGTGTAAGTTTGGAAGCTCGCGTACCATTGTTAGATCATCGGGTGGTAGAATTCGCTTGGCGCTTGCCGCTAGCAATGAAAATTCGTAACAGTCAAGGTAAATTCCTGTTACGTCAACTTCTGTATCAATATGTCCCCAAAGACTTAATTAACCGCCCCAAAATGGGGTTTGGCGTTCCAGTCGATTGCTGGCTGCGCGGTTCTCTGCGAGATTGGGCAGAAGCACTGCTAGATCGAAATCGACTCCAGCAAGAAGGATTTTTCCAACCGCAAGCGATCGAGCGCAAGTGGAAGGAGCATCTTTCGGGCGATCGCAACTGGCAATACTATTTGTGGAATGTACTTGTTTTCCAAGCATGGCTGGAGACAACTAACGCAAACTAAGTTTACTGCTTCTACTACCTGAACTCCTAAGTTGGGAGTGGAACTAAACAATATAACTTTGGGCATCTTAGAGTAGCGCTGCCTCACTTCGTAGCTGTAACAAGATTAACTTAATGTTTGCATGTAGAGAAAACAGGAAAACTGATGAGCGTGATCGCTAAGTCTATCCTAGTAACTGGTGGGTGTGGTTTCATCGGCTCCCACATTGTGGAAGCTCTGGTTAAAGAAGGTTATAAAGTTAGGATTCTTGATAATCTTTCAACTGGTAAACGCGAAAATCTTAACTCTATTAACTCAAACAATTTTGAGGTTTGCGTAGGTGATGTCACGGACTTTTCAGCAGTTAATGCAGCTGTGGAAGGATGTGAGTATGTATTTCACGAAGCGGCTGTTGTTAGCGTTCCTAAAAGCGTTGAAGATCCAGTAGGAACGGGAAAAGTGAATTATGGCGGAACCCTTAATGTTTTAGAAGCAGCTCGCAAACATGGCGTGCGCCGTGCAATTTTTGCAGGAAGTGCTGCGGTATACGGTGACGAACCAACTTTGCCAAAAAACGAGTCAATGCAAGCTTGTCCTATTACTCCTTATGGTGCAGATAAACTGGCATCAGAAGTCATGGGACAGGTTTATGCTCGAACTTTTGGTCTAGAGTTTGTCAGTCTGCGTTACTTTAATGTTTTTGGTTCTCGTCAAGACCCATCCAGCCCATACTCAGGAGCGATCTCTATATTCTGTAATAAAATGCTTCAAGGCATTGCTCCAACAATATACGGAGATGGACTTCAAAGCCGAGATTTCGTTCATGTTTCTGACGTGGTTCGTGCCAACTTGCTAGTGATGCAACACCCAAAAGCCTCAGGAAGAACTTTTAACGTAGGACGAGGGATAGCAACAAACTTATTGGAAATTGTCCAAGCAATTAACGATTTGAGCGGACAACACTTGATACCAATACATCAAGAGGTTCGCCCTGGAGATATTCGCCACAGCCTTGCCGACAACACGGCGTTGCAAAATTTGGGATGGACTCCCTTAACGAGTACTCACAAGGGTTTACAAGAGTTATTACAGTCAAGTTCTTAGTAACTCAATTCAGTATTAAAGTCTATATTGAAGCTTTTTTAACAAAAATCTATTCAAGTTACTGACAAATTGTAGATGACTTCAGTATGAATAAATTATTAATCGTTACCACTGTACCAGCTACGATTGATGCTTTCCTCTTCCCTTTTGTTCATCACTTCCGCACTAAAGGTTGGCAAGTGGATGCAATGGCACAAGGCATCTCAAATAATACGAATTGCTTGGAAGCTTTCGATCGCGTCTGGGAAGTAGAATGGTCGCGCAACCCTCTTCAACTTCAAAATCTCATGGTTGCTCCGCAACAAATTCGACAAGTGGTAGAGCAAGAAAAATACGATATAGTTCACGTACATACACCAGTAGCGGCTTTTGTGACTCGATATGCTCTCAAGCAATTAAGAAAGCGGGATCAGCCGAAGGTGATTTACACCGCTCATGGTTTTCACTTTTATCGCGGTGGGAAGCTGTTAAAAAACGCTGCTTTTCTCACTCTAGAGAAGCTGGCTGGAGCCTGGACAGACTACTTAATAGTTATCAACCGAGAGGATGAAACAGCCGCCAAGCGATATCAGATTGTTCCTGACGAGCGACTCCGCTATACTCCAGGAATTGGAGTAGATTGCGATCGCTACAGTTCCAAATCTGTTAGTGATGTTGAAATCCAAATGGTACGCCAGGAGTTAGGCTTAGCACCGAATGCACCACTTTTTCTATCAATCGCTGAACTGAACCCTGGTAAGCGACATCAAGACATTTTGCAAGCATTGGCACAGCTAGGACGGTCTGACGTACACTTAGCATTGGCTGGAACTGGACCGCAGCAGGCAAAATTACAGCAACTAGCATTCCAATTGGGTATCGCCGAGCAAATTCACTTTTTGGGTTATCGTCATGATATTCCTGTTCTGATTCGTGCCTCAGTAGCTACCGTACTTGCTTCTGAGCGGGAAGGGCTACCAAGGAGCATTATGGAGTCATTGTGTCTGGAAACTCCGGCGATCGGCACGAAAATTCGCGGTATCCAAGATCTACTCGCAGAAGGCTGCGGTCTTTTGGTCAAGGTTGGGGATGTAAAGGGATTGACTGAAGCTATGGCTCGAATACTCGATCGCCCCGAAGAAATTAAGCTCATGGGTCAACGAGGTAAAGAACGGATGAATGAATACGAGCTGCAAAAAATCATCCAAATGTACGAACAACTGTATGCTGAAGCATTAGGGCAAAAATTTATCGAAGTTAAGACTCCTGCTTGATAACGCGCGATCGCAAATAGATTTCGCCGCCTAATCCCGCCGCTACCGTACCGATTGCGCTCACGATCGCACCCTTGAAGCCATAAAAGCTCACAACTAAGGCGATCGCGAGGGTTATTCCGATATACGTAGCGGCAACTCGCCCATGCGACCAACCAGATTGCTGTAGTCTTTGATACAAATGACTGCGATGTGCTTGAAAAATATTTTCTCGCTTTAAGAGGCGACGCACGATCGTGTAAATTGCATCTCCTATCAGTGGGAGAGTCACAACCAAGGCTGACCAAGCCTGCACTGCGCTATCGCCAGCATTGAGTAAAGCGATCGCCACTGTAGCACCTAAAACGGTACTACCGGCATCGCCCATAAAAATCTTGGCTGGCGACCAGTTCCACCACAGAAAGCCTACGAGCGCTGCTACTAGAAACCACAATAGGGGCTGATGTAGGTAAAAAGCAAAGAAACCCAACTCAATTGCACTCGTTCCAGCCACAATTCCGTCCAACCCATCCATAAAGTTGTAGAAGTTGACGATCGCTGTCATGCCAATTGCAGTTAGAACAATTGCTACAACACTACCGACAACTCCAAACTGCGACAGCCAAGGTTGAGGAAAAGCACCAAAATAAGTCACTGCAACTCCAGCAACAGCCAACTGAACCAAATAACGAATGCCTGCGGGAACGTTACTGCGATCGTCAATAAACCCAATAGTGGCAAGCGGAATCAGTATTAACCAGACAATCGCTAAATTAAGATTTAATGGTACGTCTGCAAATAGATGAACATAGTTATTTCCCATAGCAATCGCACTCGTAATGGCGAAGGCAATAATAAATCCTAAGCCGCCACCACGGGGAGTAGGCTGGGTGTGAGAGCTGCGCTCGTTCGGAATATCTAGTAAGCTCTGCCGAAAGCGCTGTCTAATCAAATTCACGGTCAGGAAACTAATTCCAAAGCTGAAGACCGACAACACGATCGAAGGCATGGTAGTCATACTCAGTGAAAAATAACAATTAAAGCATATTTGCTATGTATCAAATTGGCGATCGCAGCATTTGTGCTAAACCTGCATCAACCGTAAAGGGGGGTTGCCAGTTCAGAGTCCTCTGAATGTAGCTACTATCAATTGCTAAACTTCCTAGTAGGCGATCGATAGTCGATGTGTTGAGAGGCAATTGTTTTTTACTAACATTCTGTACGGTATCGCCTAATTTTCCTCCCAGTTGCAACCAACTTGGAGGAACTGACAGCATGTTACATGGGTGCTTTAAGTTGACGGCAATTTTTTGAATTAATTCTGGTGTGGAAAGATCCTCTCCATCGCTGACTAAAAATGTTTGATTTGCTGCTTGGGGATGGTTCAGGGTAGAGGCGATCGCATCTACTAAATTTCCCACATAAATTAAACTGCGACGATTTTTAACTGCACCAAATGGCAGTGGTAAACCTGTTTGAACGAGTTTAATTAACCGTTCCATATTACCAGGATTTCCCGCACCATAAACTAGAGGCGGACGTAAAATTGTCCAAGTCATAGCACTTTGACTAGCAAGCTGTACTAGGGCTTGTTCTGCTTGCAGTTTGCTGCGACCGTAGGGCGTATCTGGTTGACAGGGCGAACTTTCCGTGAGGGGGCGATCGCTACTTGAGGTTATTGCTCCAATCGAACTTACGAATACGAACCGCTTCACCCCTGCGGCGATCGATTGCTTGACGAGATTGACCGTTCCCTCGGTATTGACACGCAAAAACTCTGCTTCTGGATCGGACGCTTTATCTTGAAGAATATGGGCGCGTGCTGCTAGGTGAACGACTATATCTATACCCTTTAAAGCCGAATGCCAATCAGTATTGCCGTCAATATTACCAACTTTTACGGCTGTAACGTTGGCTGGCAGTCGGGCAGAATCGTTTCGTACAGCTGCCACAATCTGCAATTTCTCTTGCAGCAGTCTGGGTAGCAAATGGCTAGCAACAAAGCCAGTGGCTCCAGTAACCAAAATCGCGTTCATACTGAGTCCCGTCATTTACGGCGATAGCACAATCCATCAGGTAACAGAGTACTATTTTTTACTTAAAAAACTGTAATATAAGAAAAACTCTGTTACAGTTCGGACAGAGGAAATCATACCTAATTATTTATTTCGTCTACTCAAGTAAATCTGCTGTTATTTATGCGCAGGCTCAAGCAGTTAAGCCGATTAGTTAAATCTGTGCTCGATCGCTTTGTTGCCGCGATCGCGCTGATAATATTGTCTCCCATTGTTATTGGTGTTGCGATCGCCATTCACTTTCGCATGGGTTCTCCAGTTATTTTCACTCAACCCCGTCCAGGTAAAGCAGGAAAGATTTTCAACTTTTACAAGTTTCGTACCATGACCGACGAGCAAGACGCACAAGGAAATTTACTTCCTGACGAACAGCGCCTCACTCCTTTTGGTCAATTCCTCCGGCGCACTAGTCTTGACGAATTACCCCAACTGTGGAACGTGCTCAAAGGCGACATGAGTTTTGTCGGACCCCGCCCTCTATTAGTCAAATATCTCGATCGCTACACTCCAGAACAAGCTCGCCGTCATGAAGTCAAACCTGGAATTACAGGATGGGCGCAGGTTAACGGTCGTCGTGCTCTGGACGGCAATTGGGAAGAGAAATTTAGACTGGATGTCTGGTACGTCGATCGTTGGAGTTTTTGGCTTGATTTAAAGATTCTGGTACTCACAGCTTGGAAAGTCTTACAACAAGAAAATATCAGTCAAGCAGGACACGCTACAGGAGAGGAGTTTAAAGGTAGCACGAACGAATACTCAAACTAACGCCGAGCGAATGTTGTGTTTTTCTAAATTCAAAAAGACAATAAAAATAGTTATGCTGTGGTAAACCTATGAGAGCAAGATGGGAAATAGGTTCAGAATTTGATTGGTCGGAACTCGTATTATTGCAATCTACGTCTCATGAATTACTGCCCAATCGCTATGAATTATTTTCTACGGGAACTGCCGCTTTATTATCTCTATCAAATGTTATCCAAAAAACTCAGACCGAACGTTTAAGGTTGCATGTACCGTCATTCTACTGCATGGAAGTTGTTGCCAAGCTAGAAAGAGTCTTCGACATATGTTGGTATCAGGACTTACCAACGGAAAGCCGTCCTAATTTCAGTTCTCTCAATCCATCATCTGGCGATCTAGTCCTGGCGGTAAATACATTTGGTATTAGAGAAGCAAAAGTTTGGCAAGATTGGTTAGTGCAGCAAAACGATATCATTTTAATTGAAGATCACAGCCACGATCCCTTCTCTTTGTGGGCGCAGCAAAGCATAGCTCACTATGCAATGGCATCTCTACGCAAAACTTTGCCAATTCCTGATGGTGCGATCATTTGGTCCCCACGAGCAATGCAGTTACCAACAGCTTCTAGCTCGGAATCATTAGGAGCTTACAAACGGTTGACTGCTATGTTACTTAAAAAAGCTTATCTGAGCGGGATAAACATTTCTAAAGATGTATATCGAAGACTAGATGTAGAAAGTCAAGTAGAACTAGGTAATGAAACTCACTGTGCTATTTCTACGTTTACGTCAACTATTTTAAGTCACTTAAATATTGCCAAATTTCGACAGCAGAGAGAAGCAAATATCAGACAATTTATAGATTTAATTCCAGCAACAGTTAGCGGTTGGATGCCTCTTTTTACTTCATGGAGTGCGGGAGCAGTACCGTTCAATATTATTATAGTTTGCAAAGATCGAGAAATGCGAGATGCTTTGCGTAATTACTCGATCGAGCATCAAATTTTTCCAGCAATTCATTGGCAGCAACCGAAAAAACAGATTTCATCAAACGATATTTTAGCCATAGAATTATCAAAGCGAATTTTGACAATTCCAGCAGATCAGCGTTATACATCTGATGACATAGAGCAAATGATGGAGACACTACTTGGATTTTCAAAATCTCCTCAAGCGCGAAAATTAAATTGTGTTAAACCTACAAATGACTCTGCCAAAAATTATGAGATCGCTGAAGATTCTTAAAAATTCTAGAAATAAAACTTGCTAATTCAGATAGATAAAACAAAATAAAAAGGAGAAGATATTGGAAACTATTACTCGGTATTTATCAGAGGATCAAGTAGCATTACTGCCTACCGAAGCAGAAATCGCTTTTTATGAAGAACACGGTTGGTATGTGTCCCAGCAGATACTTCCAGACGAACTAATTGACAACGCAATTTTAGGTAGCGAACGGTACTATCGTGGCGAACGAGATACTCAACTGCTGATAAATGTGGGATACTCTGATTGGCAGCCAGGAGATACAAGTATTCTCCGCAACAATGAGTTTGTCTCCCTACAAAATCAGCAACTACAGCAACTTGGTTTTTATCCTATAATAGCGGCGATCGCTGCCCGTTTAGCAAGAGCAAAACAAATTCGGCTATTTGCCGATTCGCTCCTTTGTAAGATGCCAACGACTAGGAACAATAACAATGGAGTTGTTGGCTGGCACGCTGATAAGGCTTATTGGTCTACCTGTAGTTCAAACAATTTATTAACTGCGTGGATTCCTTTTCAGGACTGCAACGAGCTGCTCGGACCTCTTGTGGTTATCGACGGCAGCCACAAATGGGAGGACAAACAGGATCTCAAGAATTTCTACGCTCAGAATATAGAAGCTCTGGAACAAAAGTTTCGCCAACAAGAAAGACAAATTCGTAAAGTACCAATGACCTTAAAAAAGGGTCAAGTCAGTTTTCATAACTGTTGGACAATTCATGGCAGCTACCCTAACTATAGCAATTCGCCTCGTCTGGCGATGGCAGTACATATGCAAGATGGTGCCAATCGCTACCAACCTGTCTGGAATCGGGAAGGAAAACAAATTTATATCGGTTACGACAGTTTGTGTCGTTCACTGCTAAATGGCGATCCAGATTACAGCGATCCGACAATTTTTCCGCTGTTGTGGGTAGAAGAAGGTAGTTAAACAGCTTTGCAACTATGTGTCAGCTTTCTTCAGCCTAGAAAAATAGTAATTTTATGTATTATAGATGAACATTCAAATCATCGACCCACAAGACCCCTTGTGGCATAAAGTTCTGCAACAGCTCCACCATGATGTTTATCATCTACCTAAGTACATCGGCATTGAGTCAAACAGAACTGAAACAATGGCTAATGCTTTTTTGGTTACTGATAGTGATAAAATTTTCTTCGTACCTTATTTACTACGTCAGTGTCATGATGTAATACCACAAGAATTGCTCGAAGAAGAATGCTTTGATATTGTCTCTCCCTATGGCTATCCGGGCATTTTGTTGAGTGAAGTAGCGGCAAATACGCCAAAGTTTGTAGATTTTGCTCTGCATGAGTTGAAGTACTTTTTGCAGAAAAACAACGTATGTTCGGCTTTTTTGCGATTGCATCCCCTTTTGAGCGATCGTTTCAAGGAGATTTTTTCCTCAGAATATTTAACTGATAGTGGAAAAACTGTATCCGTAAATCTTACTCTCTCTGAATCGGAAATTTGGGCGCACACAAGAAAAGGACATCAAAGCACTATTAATAAGTGCAAGCGACTAGGTTTCACTGGTAGAATGGTCGAGTTTAGGCAATATATTGACGAATTTATTGCTATTTACGAAGAGACAATGAATCGAGTCAATGCTAGGCAATTTTATTACTTTAGCCGCGATTACTTTGAGGATTTATTGTCACTAGGAGAGAACATTCATTTAGGTATCGTAGAAGTCAATAACGAAATCGCATGTACTAGCTTATTTTTTGAATGTTGTGGTATTGTTCAAGCTCATTTGGGAGGAACGAAAACCAAATATTTACACCAATCCCCTTTTAATTTTCTCTTACATTACGTGCGCCTTTGGGCTAAAGAGCGTGGGAATGAATTTCTACATATAGGAGGCGGAGTGGGAGGTTCGACTACAGACAGCCTCTATACTTTCAAGTCAGGGTTTTCCAGGCAGAGACACGATTTTCTGACTTTAAAACTGATTACAAACGAAGAAAAATACTATCACCTAGTCAATTTACGAGCGAAAGTCTTAGATACTCAAGCTGAAGCACTACTTAGCTCAGACTTTTTTCCTGCCTATCGTTCTTATAGTTAAAGCACAGTTCAAAAACTCATGCTCGATCTCCAGGTTATCAAGCCACATGACCCATTATGGTCTCAGACATTACAAAAACTCAGACATGATATTTATCATTTACCAGAATATCTCAAGCTTGAGGCAATTAGAACTCAAACTACTCCAGAAGCAATTTTAATTACTCAAGAGGACAAGATATTTTTGATTCCTTACTTAATACGTAGTTGTCAAGACTTATATGAAAATGCTCCATACCATGAAGAAATATTTGATGCGATCTCTCCCTACGGTTATCCTGGGATTTTGCTGAGTGATGCAGCATTTGGACAAGGAAAATTTTTAAATTTAGCCGTATCTTATTTGGCGAAGGTGTTGCGATCGAAAAACATCTGTTCGGCATTTTTTCGTCTACATCCCATACTTAATCAAGGCTTTGAACAAATCTTACCTCCCCAAATTTGTCAAATAACTGGAGAGACTGTATCTATAAATCTCATGCTTTCTGAAGCAGAAATTTGGCAGCAAACTCGTTCTGAACATCGCACTCATATCAATCGCTGTAGGCGTGCTGGATTTACCGCTAAGATAGTAAGGTACGAAGATTACATAAAAGACTTTATTTCTATCTATGAAGAAACAATGAATCGCGTAACTGCGAAGCAAATGTATTATTTTGGCTATGATTATTTTACCGAGCTAGCTAATCTACATGAAAACATTCACCTTGGTATTGTAGAATTCGATAGCCAAATTGTTTGTGCTGGCATCTTCACAGAAATTTGTGGGATAGTGCAATATCATTTAGGAGGAACTAAAACTGAGTTTCTCAAACAATCTCCCAGCAAACTCTTATTCGATCGCGTGCGGTTCTGGGCTAAAGAACGAGGTAACAAAATTTTTCAACTAGGGGGTGGTGTTGGAGGTACCAAAGATAGCCTACACCACTTTAAAGCGGGTTTTTCTAAACTGAAGCATAATTTTTTGACATTGCGTTCGATCGCAGATGCAGATAAGTATCAATATTTAGTAGAGCTACAAGCGAAGAAACTGAATGTTGAATCCGAACAACTACTTAAGACAAGTTTCTTTCCAGCGTATCGTTCCTCTCAAATTTAAAAAAATCGAAAGGAGAGATTTATTTATGCTCGACAATAAGAAAATTTATCAATCTACTGAAGAATTTAATACTTGGGCATATGGAAAAGGTCTAAAAGTTGAAGAAAAGTATTTAATTGATAACTACTTAGATAAACATTTAAAGACAGTAGAAGCAGGGACAGCAGGAGGTAGAATTTTACTAGAGATGAGAAAGATGGGCTTTACTTCTCTCGTAGGTTACGATTATGTACCTGAGTTTATTGAGCAAGCAAAGCAAAAAGAGCCTTCAAGCGAAATTACTTTTGAAGTAGAAGATGCCACCAAACTAAGTTATGTCGATGATAGCTTTGCCCAGATCTTATATCTCCAACAAATCATCAGCTCTATAGATGGAGACCAAGCAAAGCTAAAAGCTTTTGAAGAGGCATATCGTATTCTAAAACCAGGTGGTACAGCACTATTTTCATTTCTTTGCTTTGAAGTGAGAGCGCAGACTTTAATCTACAAACCGTATTTAGTCTATTTACGTATTTTGCGTAGCTTACAGGGTAAAAGCCTTTCTCTTCAGTATCTACCTTGGCTTAAATTAGGAGGAAAGTGGAATTTTTCTGCTTTACTAGATTGCGAACCCTATGTGTATTGGTATAGACCACAAGAAGTAGAACGACTATTGAGAACTGTTGGTTTTGAAGTCACTGCTGTTGGTTCTTCTGCCCAAATTGAAGGAGATAGTATGTGTACAAGCGTAGAAGAATTAGCAAGACAATCTTTAGCAGGTGGACTATATTTTGTTTGTACGAAATAAAGTTTGTATTTGTTTGAACTTAATCGTTGAAGCTAAGACGTAAATTAGTCAAATGGAACTGCTTTTTCAAATGCAAGTTCAAGATTTAGCGTGACTAAAATTCTCTGTTGACAACGAATAAATAAGACTATCTGAAAAAAAAGTCTAGGCTCTAGATTGAACTAAACGTAATAGCAGTGTAAATGATAGCAGGCTCTTAGCAGTGTAAAAAAGCCAACATTTGAATCGGTTTAATATTATACATATCGATACTAACACAACAAATAATACGAGAAGTTAAGTATAGCGATAAAATAACTTTATTGTTAAAATGGAATAATATTTTTTGCAACAAATAGTAATATTACTATTAGAATGATTAAACCGATCCTTCTTTCTATTCCTCATATGAGCGGGGAAGAGATTGAGTATGTCAAGGAAGCCTTTGATACTAACTGGATTGCCCCCGTTGGTCCCCATTTAGAAGCTTTTGAACAAGAATTTTGTCATGTAATCGGTGTCAATCATGCTGCTGCTGTAGTATCTGGCACGGCAGCTTTACACTTAGCCTTGCAGTTGGTTGGAGTGGAGTCTGGAGACGAGGTATTTTGCTCGACACTCACTTTTGCGGCTTCAGCCAACCCCATCGTTTATTTAGGTGGAAAACCTGTCTTCATTGACAGCGATCGCACGTCATGGAACATGAACCCCGAATTGTTACAAGAAGCGTTGGACAAACGGGCGCGGTTAGGTAAATTACCCAAAGCCGTAGTTGTCGTCCACCTATACGGTCAAAGTGCCGATCTTGACCCGATTTTAGAAGCTTGCAACCGCTACGAAGTGCCGTTGATTGAAGATGCAGCTGAATCTCTAGGATCAACCTACAAGAGGCGATCGCCTGGTAGTTTCGGTAAGATTGGCATTTTTTCGTTCAATGGCAATAAAATCATTACGACATCTGGAGGTGGAATGCTGGTTTCCGACGATCCAGAAATTGTCATCAAAGCCAGATTCCTCTCCACTCAAGCACGCGATCCAGCGCCCCACTACCAACACTCAGAGATTGGCTACAACTATCGGCTGAGCAATGTTTTAGCAGGAATTGGTCGAGGTCAACTGCAAGTACTAGAGCAACGGGTACAAGCTAGAAGGCGTAACTTTGAAGTTTATCGGCAAGCTTTGGGCAAATTGCCAGGAATCTTATTTATGCCAGAAGCGAGTTACGGTCGCGCTACGCGCTGGTTGAGCTGTATGACAATTAATCCTCATATTTTCGGTACAGATAGAGAACAAGTTCGTAAAATCCTAGCTCAGCAGCACATTGAGACTCGCCCAGTTTGGAAACCACTCCACCTCCAACCTGCTTTTGCCCAGTACGAGACGATTGGAGGTGAAGTCGCAGAGGATCTGTTTGCTTGCGGTCTGTGCCTTCCCTCTGGCTCTAATTTAACCAACGAGGATTTAGAGCGAGTCGTGGGGGCGATCGCTAAAATTTGCTCTGTTGGCATCAAAACAAACTGAGTTGCTATAAATCTACTCGAACCAGAAAAATCTCACCTCTTTTTACTGATAGTGATCGGAGAGTGACTTTCCGCTAATGCTACATTATCATCTTCTTCCGACTGGCTAGAAAGATAATAGTAACTATATTGTTCGCTATCGGAATTATATCCATTCACTACCTGACCGAGGACATGCTGCCCTGACTTTTCTAGAAATTCTTTAGCACGGATAGCAGCAGCAGTATCTACCACACCAGGTCGAACAACTAATAAAACTCCATCGGTCATTTTACCTAAGATTGCCGCATCAGCAGCCGCATTTAAAGCAGGAGTATCAATAATTGTGTAGTCGTAATTGGCTGAAAAAACAGTAATTAGAGATGCCATCCTTGGAGAATCCAGTAACGCCATTGGATTTGGTGGAATCACTCCAGAAGTTAGGATGTGAAGATTAGCCGTAATCTTTTTGATCGCTGTTTTTGGTTCGGTCTGACCCACAATGATATTACTTAAACCCAAGTGATTTGGTAATTCCCAGATTTCATGCTGCAAGGGGCGATACATATCTGCATCAACTAACAATACCTTACGCCCCATTTGAGCGATAGTAACAGCTAAATTTGCCGCAACTGTTGATTTTCCTTCTTTAGGGACGGAACTCGTAACGACAATTGCTTTAAGCTGTTTATCAGAATTCAGAAATTTCAAATTAGCTTGCAGCATTCGATATGCTTGGCTGAAAGGCGATCGCAGTGACTCTTGCACTAAAATTTCTGGTGTAGCTCTTTCTAAGGAGCGATCGCGCAAGAAAATGTTCTCAGATTTTTTCAAGGCTGGAATTATACCCAGTAAGGTATAGCCAAATATTTTTCTAGCTTCCTCAACGCTTCTGAGCGATTTATCTAGTTTTTCTAATATCAAAGCAGTAGCAGCTGCTAACATTCCACCCAGCATAATTCCCGTCACCAGGTACAACATTTTGCGGGGAGCAACCGCTTCTTCTGGCGGTATGGCTGCTGAAATGACGCGAGCATTGCCTATATTCTGATTTTCCGCAATCCGAATTTCTTGTAATTTTTGCTGTAGTAATAAATAGGTAGATTGAGCTGTTTGAATTTTTCGTTCTAACGCCCGCTGCAATTGTTCTAACTGAGGTAACCGATCGAGCCTTTCTCTATAAGAAGACTGCACGTTTGAGATTGCTGTTATTTGGCTAGACAAACCCAAACGTCTTGCTTCTGCCCTCACAAACTCTTCTGTCAGTTTTTGATCGAATTCGCTATTTTGTAAACTATTTCCTCTAAGAAGTTTTTGTTCTCCTACCACTTGTTTTAAGCGTTGTTTGAGTAACTGCTCTAAACTTGCTTTCTTTTGCTTGAGGGAGACGACATTAGGAAAATCTGCCTGAAAGCGGCTCTGTTCCACCGCAAGCTGCGATTCTATTTGTTGGATTTCTTTCAAAATACCTTGAACGGCTGGAAATTGACTTACACTAGTTACCGCTCCGGCGCTATTTAAAGTTTCTCCTAATTGCTGTTTCAGCAGTTCAGATTGAGCTTTTGCATCTGCCAAACCAGCATTAGCATTCGCAGCTTGGCGTTGCATATCGGCAATAATTGCTACTGCCGCTCTTTTTTCTTCATTTAGATCGACAACTTTATTCTGTTCTTGAAATTGACGTAACTCTGACTCGCTTTGACGCAAACTCGTTTCTGCCCTAGGCAACTGTTTTTGCACAAACTCTCTCGCAGAAACGGCTTCAGAGCGATTAGCAAGTAAGTTATTTTCTAAATAAATACCCATTAAAGTATTGACTACTGTTGCAGCTTTGTTTGGATCTGCATCCCTATAAACAATTTGCAACACGTCCGTTTTTTTCACGTCTGTCACGTCTAGTTTTTTGAGAAATTGTTCGGGTTTAAGAGTTTTACCCGATTCATCCTTCAACTCCAACCGCGTAATCGTTTTTTTTATAATAGGCAGAGAACGGATAATTTCCGCTTCTGTATCTACAGGATTATTTTGCTCTTGTAATGGCTGCAATTCACCTATACCCTTACTCACTTCAGGTAAATAGGAAGAACTAGGGCTATTTTTTCTAAATAGTAACTTTCCTTCTGCTTCATATATTGGCTTTTGCAATGCTAGGCTTATACCTGTCAGTGCGACAACTACTCCAAACACGATTGATAGTGGTAAGTAATGTCGTTTGAGTAACAGCCAATATTGCTGTAATTTGACACTAGATTCTGTGGACTCAGGAAGTGACATGAGCGCGCTATAACTTTATGACAAAATTTAATAGATAGATGTCGTATTCAATACTACCTTGAATAATGTTGTTGTAAATACCTTATCTGCAATTCTTATACATCGATTATTATTTTATGATAAAAATTTTTCGCAAAAGAGTGTTCATCCATAAATTGATAGCTATAGATGGCATGAAATCGGAGCTAGGGAGAGCCAGATAAACGACGTTGCCAATCAGCATCGATTTGCGCCGAATTTTGGCTTTCTTGTTCTAATAAATCGCTATCAGTCGAGTAGACTACATCGTCTTTAGTAATCGTAGATTGAGCGGCAAACTGACTTGCATAAGCAATTTTTTGCTGTAAGACTAAATCGGAGCTAGCTAGCAGATTTGCTCTTGCTTGCCGTCTCTGATTCCGATCGCTAATTTTACGATTGCGCCATTGCACCCAAAAATATCTTACCAGAGGTAGAAGCAAAAAACCTACGCCGTATGCAAGTAGCAACCCATAAACTCCCTGCACGAAGGCAACCAGTCCACCGAGCTGAGCTGCTGCTAACCCATCTGCGAGTAGATTACCCAATACTAGCAACCCAACAAAATTCAACGCGCCCAAGCCAATACCGAGCATAATTTGCCCAGAGCTAGCTGCACTGAAACGATAGGGTAACTCTTGCAAAAATGCTGGTACACGTCGAGATTGTCGCTGAGTGGCGCTAACTTGCAACTCTGGAAAATGGTAAACGAGATGTCCTTCTGGACTAACCAGTGGTTGACCGTTAAATCGGGTTAGTACGGGCAGCATATAATCTTCGTACTCTTGGGCATATCCCTCGCCTAAGTCGTCTAGGTAGGGAGCGATTTGTTCTGCCGTTACCGCACCTCGATTGTTGCGGATTGTAGCGGCAATAAGCGAGAAGCGTTTATCTTCTAGATCGATATTGGGATTACCATCACCAAAGAGAAACGAGAATATCGCCTCTAAAAAATTCAAGTTGCTGGTTTCCTGTCTCCGTTGTCGATAGCGGGTGTCGTAATCTGGATAGAATACCCAAAACCAATCGGGACCGATCCAAAAGTAAGGCATGTAGAACCCACCACCGCCACGATCGCCGCGATCGTCTCCATCCCGATTTGTCGCTGTAACAATAATTGCGATCGTCAGGAAGACTAGCACGATTGAAACGAGCAAAACAATGCCAAAAGAAATCCGAATCAGGTAAAACAGGACTTTCCAAATTTTTTGCCACCACTCTTGCAAACGCAACCGCCAGTATTTGTTGCGTAAAACTCCCCGCAAATTCTGCGGAAACTGGTAGGCGATCTCACCAGAGTTAGCTACCTGTATGTGTCCGCCGACATCACTAGCTAGAGCAAGTAATCCTTGTTGAGCTTGACCGACATCTAACCCGATCTGAGCTGCTACGTCTCCCACCGTGACGCGATAACCCAATTGTTCCACAGCTTGCACGATCGCAGGATTTGGAATCATATACTACCCTCGATTGCCATTCCTTCTCCCAGTATAGAGTTCTATTTTGGGTTGAGGAGCAATTACCAAGTCGCAAGTTGCTATGCTGGCAGTCGCAATGAATTCCGAATTCCGAGTTCTCCCCGCACGCTACTTATTGCAAACGGTTAATGACCAGTAACTATTAATTTGTATCAATAACTAAAAGAAACGAAACACCTATTTGACGATTGGATGTTTTCACTCGATCTAGTCTTCCCCAGGTATTTCGTTTCTCAAACTACTTTCCATTTGAGGTATATACACAATTTAATCCAACAATAACTCTGCGTCCAGACTTGAATTCCAGTTACCCTAAATCTTTATAAAAAATTTACTATATCAGGAACTATTATTTACGACTAGAAATTGCAATATTGAAACATTTATTGAGCGATCGCGGCGATCGCAATATTTGACCTCATGCTCGTAGATCGGGAATTTTGCTGATAGTTACCTATTGAACTTGGTATGAATTATTGCATTTTACACTGAAAAACGTATTTCGTTTGTTTGCTAAGCGCTGGGATAAATACCTGAAACTCTATCTAACTAAAGGACTGCCATGATGGTGTATTAAATACCACTTGCCAGCCATCTTCTCGAAGATATTTGTGGCGATTGATTCAGCCTTGATGGTTTTGTTACTACTAGCTTGTAGCACGCGCTCAAATAACACGATATAAGCAGTCGTATCGCGAACTTCTGTATTAATAATTTCGACTTCAATTTCTAAATATTTGGTATTTTTGAAAATGACTTCCCAAGAGTCGCGAATTTGCTTCCAACCGCGCAAGGCGTTACGCCCAGGATGAATGCAGTGGCTGGCAGTTCCCTGCGACCAAACTTGACTCATAGCTTCTAGATTTTTCTTCTCAAAAGCACGGTAAAAATTTTCATTGACTGCCAAAACCTCAGCTTGTACGTCTGTCATTGCTTTACTCCTCTACTTCTGTACGGGGCGGGTTTATCTGAAATGTCTGTTAGTCACGAAGTCTATCGGTGAACCCGCCCCTACAACTCCCCACTCCCTAATTAACGTCGGTACTCGTCGCCGCAATCGCCGATTAACCGCAACAGATCTCGCGATCGCGCCAATACAGCTTCAATTTGACCCGTATCATCTGCATCTAAAGTAAGTGCAAACACCCTAGCATTATCTGCGACGTGTTCCGATATCCCTAACCGCGTGCCAACGATCGCCCCTGCTACCGTCGGGCGATCGAGAATGTAACGGACTGCAACATTAGCAATGCTGACATCGTGCTTAGCCGCTCTTTGTTTTAAAACAGCTAAAAGCTCTTGGAACAGATTCCAACCACCCCATGCATCTACCATGTTTTTATATTTTCGCAGGGAAGCCGTGTTTAACGCCGTCCCTCGCGGTTCTGGTTGTTCTAAGTATTTCTCTGATAGCAATCCGCCGCAGAGCGTACCGTAAGCTAGAAGTTGAATATTATGCTCTTGACAAAACGGAATCATCTTCATTAAAGGGCGGCGATCGACCAATGAAAATTGTACTTGGTTGGAAACAATCTTAATGCCTGCTTCTGAGATGATTTTTAACCGTTCCGTGTCAAAATTCGTAAGTGCTAAGTGCCTGATTTTCCCTTCTTGCTGGAGTTCTGCTAGATAAGTTAATGCATCTATGTAGTTTTTATCTCTGTATTCCCACCAGTGGAATTGTAGCAAGTCTAGCGTCTCTACTCCCATTCGAGCTAGGGAGCGATCGATATTTTGCTCGACGACTCGCCGCGTCATCTTTGCTGGTCTAGGAACCCATTTGGTAAATGCTTGTAGATTAGATAATGCCTCTTTACCCCGCGTGGCGATCGCTTGACGGCGAAACTCACCGATGAAGTCTTCAGCAGGACCGTAATGATCTGCTAAATCCCAAGTAGTGAAACCAGCATCCATATAATCGAACATAGTAGCGATCGCTTGTTTTGGCTGGATTACTCCATGCGCCCCCGATACTTGCCACATGCCATTGAGTACGCGGCAGATATTCAAATCTGGGGTAAATTGCCACCGACTAGATTCTGGTAATTGCATTTTGCTACACTTACTGTCCTATTTCACAAGGTAGCTGGTCATTTGTCATTTGTCATTTGTCATTTGTCATTATTCTCCTCTGTCCCTCTGCTCCTCTGCTCCCTCTGCTCCCTCTGCTCCCTGCTCCCTTTCTCATGATTTTCAACCAATTGGAGTTCGATCTGCGCTGTGAATGGGGAATTAGTGGCGTGATGCAACTGGCTCCAATTAGTCATGTAGTTGTGATTGTGGATGTTTTATCTTTCTCCACTTGCGTAGAAATTGCTACGAATCGAGGAGCGATCGTATTTCCTTATCGCTGGCAAGATGATACAGCGATCGCCTATGCTCAGTCTGTCAATGCAACTTTAGCAAGTCGTCAGCGCACCGCTACCACGGGATACTCTCTTTCTCCTTCATCCCTAGATCGGATTCCTGCGGGGACGAGATTGGTCTTACCTTCACCTAATGGTGCAACTCTGAGCTTGCAGACAGGAAACACACTAACTGTATCTGGTTGTTTGCGTAACTGTCAGGCGATCGCTGAGTTTGCTCAAAGCTGCGGTACGCAAATTGCCGTGATTCCAGCTGGGGAAAGGTGGGAAGATGGGAGTTTGCGCCCCAGCTTAGAAGACGCGATCGGTGCTGGCGCGATTCTCAGCTATTTACAGGGCAAACCCTCTCCAGAAGCAAAAGCAGCTATGGTAATATTTCAAACGTTTCGCGCCGATCTCGCATCAGCCTTAAGCCAATGTAGTTCGGGAAAAGAGTTAATTTCTAGAGGATTCAGTCGCGATCTCGAAC
This sequence comes from Chroococcidiopsis sp. SAG 2025, assembly GCF_032860985.1. Taxonomy (GTDB): domain Bacteria; phylum Cyanobacteriota; class Cyanobacteriia; order Cyanobacteriales; family Chroococcidiopsidaceae; genus Chroococcidiopsis. The sequence goes on along the minus strand of NZ_JAOCNC010000001.1, from coordinate 742,892 downwards.
TGGCGACAGCTCTAAATGTGAGTGAATGTATTCCAATATGCCGCGATCGCGCTTATATTCCAATACGGTTCATTTAAGGCTACGCTGTGCTGAGGATAAAGAAAATAGGAGGATTGGTTCGGAGGGGGTGGCTCGATGTCTTGGCTTTTTTGAGCGAAACTTGGATACAGGTTTTTTTACAACTCTGGGATTGGTACGAGAAACTCGTTCAGGTAACAGAGTGTCTAAAATCTCTACAGTTAACCAACTTAAAAAAAGGGGAGTTCTTGTGATTGCAAGCGTTGAAATTTCGGGATAGCACGACGAATAACTCGCAATGTCCCAGTGAAACTCAGACGCAAAGGAGTGATACCCGCGCTCTTTGCAGCTTGAAACATCAATAACCGCACAGCCCAGTGTCCTAACAACCACCCGTAAACTTCCTGCACAACTTCACGCGGTTTTTGAGAGCGAATATGAGTTTTTCGTCCTGATAAATGTACTTTGAGTTCATCAATAGTATTTTCTACTTCCCAGCGTTGATGATATTCAATCGCCAGTAGTTGAGCCGGAAATTTCTCCAATTCCAATAAGCTGGTAATTAAGCGATATCTTAGTTGTTCCTCTGGGTTGTCGGTATTACCAATTGTGTATTCAATCACTCGGACTTGTATGGGCTGGCAAGCTTTTGAGCGGAATTTAGCAGGTGGATAAATCCAACTCAGATAAGAACCATCCGCCAGTGGTTCTTCGCACAAAAACTTGACATTTGCGGGAATTCTTCCTAAATAATCGCTACCAGTTGTGACAGTTGCTTGCACCATTGCATAAGAATGTAACCCTCTGTCCCACATCAACAACATCCCTGAACTCACGGAGCGTAATAATCTTAATGCCCGCACTCGTTCTCCTATTCGATATGGACACATCAATGCATCAAAGATTAAATGTGTTCCTGCTTCTACCAAAATGACTAATCGCAGTTTGGGAAATGCGGCTTGTGTGCCAGGACGGCTGCTCGGACGACCAAAAACTCTCGCATTTTCATCGCTGTCTGGCAGATCGAAGCAAGTCCGATCAATTACCACAATTCGCAATCCATTGAGAAATGCTCCTTTGGTATCGGTGCTAGCCATTGGTCGCACCAGTTGATGGAACAATTGACTCATCACCCTTGGACTTAATCGTTGTCGGGCTTGCGTTATTGCTGATTTACAAAAAACTCGCCAGTATTTCCCCACTTTCACCCATGCTTCGCTCAGCCCATCAATTAAGTTTTTCAGCACATCTCTCATCGAATCTCGTGACCACAGACTCATCGCAATTACCAAACAAATTACCAATTGTGCTGGTAACGAGCGTTTACGTTGTTCACAAACTTTAGTTTTAGCGATCGCTTGCTCGATCTCCGTGGATGGGATGGCTGCCTCTATCGCTTTGAACACATCACTACTTTGTATCGTAGGAGACAACAATGAGAAATCCTTCAGATGCACTACACTCACTTTCCATTCTTGGGAACAATGCTTAATTTACAACACTTTGAGCCTTAACTGAACCGTAGTGGGGGAAAAGTCCCCTTTTTAAAGCGAGAAATAAAGCCCTCGTCAAAAGAGGAAAAAGAAAGCCCCCCTTCATAAGGGGGTTGGGAGATTTCCAAAAAAAAGCCCCCTTTTTAAGGGGGTTGGGGGATCTCCAATTGTATTGTTCGATCGCCCCCTTTTTAGAGAAATTGGTGAATCGAACTAGACAATCACTTGAGCCAAACTTGGTGTAGAGATTGTCGAACAGCCAGGAGCATAGATGCGCGTCACGTAATCGGCGATCATCCGATCCGTATTAAACAGAGGTGCATTCGTCTTAATCGATGCCTTCATCATTTGAATCCAGCGGTGCGGAATGCCATTGTTGTCGCGATCGTAGTATAGAGGCGCGATCTCCTCTTCCAGTAACTTGTAGAGGGATTCAGAATCGATCCGATCCTGCAACTCTTGATTGCTCGTATGAGCATCTTCACCGATCGCCCAACCGTTGATTCCCTTGCCATCCATCCCAACTTGATAGCCTTCGCACCACCAACCATCGAGAACGCTACAGTTGATCCCGCCATTAAAACAGACTTTTTGCCCGCTCGTACCAGAAGCCTCCAGGGGACGACGGGGATTATTCAACCAAACATCTACGCCTTGCACTAACTTCTGTGCCACATAAATGTCGTAGTCTTCAATAAACGCCACTCGATGCTGAATTGCTGAATGCTGACACCACTCCATCAATTTTTGGATAATCCGCTTGCCTTCCTCATCGGCGGGGTGAGCTTTACCAGCAAAGACAATTTGCACTGGACGTTGAGCATTACCAAAGATTTTCAACGCTCTTTCTGCATCCCGTAGCAGCAGATTACCCCGCTTGTATTGAGAGAAGCGACGGGCAAAACCAATTGTGAGAGCATTGGGATCGAGCAATAAATCGGCAGCATGAATGCGATCGCCAACTTCACCCCGATCCGTTCTCGCTTTTTTGATTCTGTAACGGGTAAAGGCAATCAAGCGCTCTTTCAAAACCTGATGTCGCTGCCATAATTCCGCATCGGGAATGCGATCGACATCTGCCCACATTGCCGGATCGATCGCCCGCGTCTGCCAATCTGCACCTAAATACTGAGTATAAAGGTCAGCCATCAACGGAGCCGTCCAAGTTGGGGCGTGAACGCCATTGGTGATGTGACCGATAGGTACGCGGTCTTCGGGGCGATCGGGATACAAAGCAGTCCACATCTGCCGTGAAACTCTGCCATGCAATTCGCTCACCCCATTAGCAGCGCGACACATCCGCAGCGCTAAGACAGTCATGCCAAAAGGCTCCCAAGGATCGCCCAGTCTTTTCGCACCCAAAGCTAAAAACTGCTCTCGCGATAGCCGCAGTTGCGCCCAATATTGCGCAAAATGAGAATCCATTAAATCGGGCGAGAAGACATCGTGTCCGGCGGGTACGGGGGTATGAGTCGTAAAGACGCAGCGATTGCGCACGCTCGCTTCCACATCGTAGAAAGGTTTGCCCGTCCGCTCCATTTCTTGCCAAGCAATCTCTAGGGTGCAAAACGCAGCGTGTCCCTCGTTCAAGTGGTGAATGGAGGGCTGAATTCCCAAAGCTGTAAGCGCCTTGACTCCGCCAATACCTAAAACCACCTCTTGGGCGATCCGCGTGTCTTGGTTGCCCCCGTAGAGGTGTCCTGTAAGCCAGCGATCGATCGGGTCGTTGTCTTCGCGGTCTGTGTCGAGCAAGTAGAGACTCACCCTACCCACTTGCGCCCGCCAAATTTGGACTTTGACCATCCGCTGTCTAACTTGCAGTTCGATAGTCAGGGCTTCTCCCCGCTCGTTCAGCATCAATTCCAGCGGCATTTGCTGGAAAACATTGTCAATGTAGTAATCTTCTTGCCAACCACTACGATTGAGTCGCTGCCGGAAATAGCCTTGACGATACAACAATCCTACGCCGATCAGAGGTACGCCCAGATCGGAAGCAGATTTGAGGTGATCTCCAGCCAGGATACCTAAACCGCCAGAGTATACGGGGAGAGATTCGTGAATGCCAAATTCAGCACAGAAATAGGCGATCGGATTTTGCCGTGAAATTTGCGGTGCAACTCGACTCACCCAGGTATCTTGCTGATTCATGTAAGCATCAAACTCAGCCACCACCTGGGATAAATGTTTGATGTAGAAAGGGTCTTCTGCCAATTGGGTTAGGCGTTCGTAAGAAGCCGATTCCAACACCGCTACAGGGTTATGCCCGTAACGCTCCCAAGCTTCCGGTGAAATGTTTTGAAATAGGAAAACTCGTTCGCTCGTCCAACTCCACCAATAGTTATAAGCCAGATCTGCCAATCTTTTGAGTGACAGGGGTAATTTTTCGCTCAGCTTTTGTGCTGGGGCGATCGCAGATTTATTCATCATATGATTCCAGTACTCTCTTGTGTACTCTCGTTCTAAAACCGATGGCAATACAGAGCAATTAAAACTCGACTCGGTAATAGAAACCTGGGTAATTTACCTTCGCCAACATCATCCCAGTTAGGATTTCCAGCATATACGGGGTATGTCTACTTTAAGATTTTTATTTACACTTTTTCTAGATTTTAGTGTCAAATTAAATAAAGGATGTTTTAACAAAATTTTGCTAGATGTTAAGTTTAGTCATTTTTGAGTGGTGAGTGGTTTTTCCCCCTCAGTTTCCTCTGCGCCTCCGCCCCTATGCTCTCTTCTCTCCCTTGTCCTCTTTCCCTCACTCCTCGCTCCTCACTCCTCACTCCTCATTTGGTTAAATTAAGAAAGTCTCCTACACATCTGCTTATGAACCCTGCTCTTACGAAAATTGGCGCTCAAATGTCCCACCTGACAGGGGTGCGGGCAATTATGAAAGATATTATCGAAACGCTGCAAGCAGGTGCAGGTAAGGAGTTTATTAATTTAAGTGCGGGGAATCCGCTGATTTTACCGGAGGTAGAGCAGTTGTGGCGAGACTGTACCGCGCAATTGTTAGCTAGTTCCGACTATGGTGAAGTCGTCTGTCGTTATGGATCGAGTCAGGGGTACGCGCCACTCGTTAGCGCGATCGCATCTGATTTCAACCGTCGCTACGGGTTAAACTTGAGCGAGCGCAATATCCTCATTACTCCTGGTAGCCAAACTCTCTATTTCTACGCTGCAAATGCTTTTGGTGGCTATTGTCCTAGTGGGCAGTTAAAGCAAATTGTTTTACCCCTAAGTCCAGATTACACGGGTTATGGTGGCGTAAGTCTTGCCCCAGAAGCTTTGATTGCCTATAAACCTGCGTTAGATATCGATGCAGCCGCGCATAGATTCAAATATCGTCCCGACTTTAGCCAACTCAGAATTAACGAAGAGACGGGATGCGTGGTATTTTCTCGTCCTTGCAATCCTACGGGTAATGTTTTAACCGATGAAGAAGTGAGAAAAATTGCGGCTTTGGCTGCACCTTACAACGTTCCAGTTATTATTGACTCTGCCTATGCCCCTCCCTTCCCAGCTTTGAATTTTACCGAAATGACTCCCGTGTTTGGAGACAATATTATTCATGGCATGAGTTTATCCAAAGCAGGGTTGCCTGGAGAAAGAATTGGAGTAGCGATCGCGGATGAGAAATTAATTCAAATTCTGGAATCTTTCCAGACAAATATGTGCATCCATCCGTCACGTTACGGACAGGCGATCGCGGCTTTAGCGATTAATTCTGGTGCTTTAGCAGAGATTTCTAGCAATGTCATTCGACCTTTTTATCGGCAAAAGTTTGAGGTATTAGAATCTACTTTAGAACAAACGATGCCTGATATACCTTGGTTTTTACATCGTGGCGAAGGAGCAATTTTTGCTTGGTTATGGTTAAAAGATTTACCTTTAACCGATTGGGAATTTTATCAACGACTCAAACAAGAAAATGTCATTGTCGTGCCTGGTAGTTCCTTCTTCCCTGGTTTACGCGAAGATTGGATTCACAAGCAGCAATGTTTGCGAATTAGTTTGACCGCAAGCAATGAAGAAATCGCGCTCGGAATGCAGCGACTCGCCAAGGTAGTCGAACGAGTTTATACAAAGTCAAAAGTCAAAAGCTAAAAGCTAAAAAATAAAAGGCTGCAAGCAATAGGATGTGTAACAGTTTAAGTCTCAAACAAGCTACTGCCTTTCAGCTAAAAATCCTGCTCAATCGCAGTGAAAATACTATCGATAATTTGACGATCCCTGACGATGAAGAAGTTGCTCCTCAATTCTTGCTAGAAGATGCGATCGAGAAATTAAATCACGATTGCGACAATGCTTTTTGGTTGTTACCCCGATTGATTATAGTAGGTAATGCGATCGTTGGCACGGTTAGCTTCAAAAGTCTGCCAGAAGATGAGGGATCGGTTGAAATTGGCTACGGTATTATTTCCTCACAACAAAGACGAGGATTTGTTACCAAAGCAGTCGAACTGTTCTTGAAAGAAGCGTTGTCAACTAATAAAATTCAAACAGTCATAGCTCATACAGATCTTTCAAATAAAGCGTCTTGTCGAGTATTAGAAAAAAATGGTTTTATCAAAGTAGGAAGTTACATCGATCCAGACGACGGAGAAGTATGGATGTGGCAAAAAAAAATAAGTGCAACAGATTAATTAGATAAATTGCTTTGTCTTTCTTAGCGCCTTTGCGTCTTTGCGCGACATTAAATTTTTATGGAACCTCAAAAAACACCCGAAAAACCCAGATCTCAAAACTCAAAACCACAAATTCCCGATGGCTGGTTAGCAATTGGTACAATCGTTGCACCTCAAGGATTAGATGGAGAAGTCAGAGTTTACCCCGATTCAGACTTTCCCGAACGATTTGTCGAACCAGGACAGCGCTGGTTACTGCGTCCAGGGAAAACAGAACCAGAACCTATAGAATTGGTCGAAGGTCGAGATATCCCAGGTAAAGGGTTGTACGTGGTCGCCTTAGAGGGAATTGAAGATCGCAGCCAAGCCGAAGCATTACGAGATTGCGTGTTACTCGTACCGGAAAGCGATCGCCCCGAATTAGGAGAAGATGAATATCATGTCGTCGATCTGATCGGTTTAGAAGTCTTCTTACAAGAAACTGGCAAGAGCATCGGTACGGTAACAGATGTCATTCCTGCTGGAAACGACTTGTTAGAAGTACAGTTGCATCAAGAAGTCAAAAGTCAAAAGTCAGAAGTCAAAACCGACGATCCTACACTCCCGACTCCCGACTCCCGACTCCCCACTCCCCCAAAAAAAGTTCTAATCCCATTTGTAAAGGCGATCGCACCTGTTGTAGATCTAGAGATGAGAAGAATTGAAATCGCACCGCCACCAGGCTTGCTGGAACTGTAACGTTTAGCAGAATACTTCTATCTTGGCTTATCTCTGGTACGATCTTCTCATCAGCATTAGTTATTCGACATTTAATTTGCTTGGTGTAGTTAGCTTGCAGTCTTTTGACTTTTAACTTTTAACTTTTGACTTTTAACCGATGAAGTTATTGCGACAACTAATATCACCTCTAGTAGATAAAAACAAGAATCCCAATTTTTTAGGTTTTGTCGATAAAGTAGAAGATTTTTTTGCCAAACTCTTAACGCTAGCAATGTTAGGAGTTATTTTATTTGCCATTATAGATTTGGGCGTGACTTTAGCTAAAGAACTGCTACTTGTCTCTGAACTAGGAAATTTTTCTGCTGGCTTACTCAAAATATTTGGTTTATTTTTAAATATTCTTATTGCTCTAGAAATTACACAAAATATTACTTCTTACCTGAGCAGTCATATTATTCAAATTGAGATGGTAATTGTAACATCTTTAATTGCAGTTGCCCGTAAAATTATCATTCTCGATCTTGGGAAAATCACTGATTCTCAATTATTAGCACTTGCATCTGCAATTATTGCCCTTTCTATTTGTTACTGGTTAGTCAGACGCACCAATGCCAAATATCCGCCACACAAAGGGCATTGATGGTTGGGAAAAAGCTTAATTTTCCATTTTTGACTTTTAACTTTTGACTTTTGACTTTTGACTTACTTAGCAGCTGCGGTAGGATCTGGGTGAGCGATCGCGCAGCGTATGTGAAGTATGAAAATATACGATTGGATTGTGGTAGGTGGAGGTATTACTGGCGCAGCGTTGAGCTACGAATTAGTTCAACAAGGCTTTTCCGTCCTGCTGCTAGAACAAGATCCAACAGGGCAAAATGCAACTCGCTACAGCTATGGTGGTTTAGCTTTTTGGTCTGGTACTACCGACATGATGCGTCAATTGTGCGCTGAAGGAATCGCCTGTTATCGCATTCTTTCGGAAGAATTAGCCGCCGACACTCAATTTCGGGAACTAGACTTACTGCTGACAATTGCAGCTGATGACGACCCCGCAGCAGTCGCCGCTACCTATGCCGATTTTGCCATTCCGCCGCAACTCCTCAGCATTTCAGAAGCTTGCGAATTAGAACCATTATTAAACCCCGACGCGATCGCAGGAGCATTGACGGTAAAACACGGTCATATCAATGCTGAAAAAACCGCTCAAGCCTACATCCAAGCCTTTCTACGGGCGGGGGGTGAGATGCAGTTTGCTCAAGTACTCAAACTCTGGCAACAAGGCGACAAGGTAGAAGGGGTAAAAACCACCGTCGAGACGTATTACAGTGCCAACACGGCGATCTGCGCGGGTGGATTGAGTCGTGCTTTACTCAAAGCAGCAGGCATTTCGGTCAAACTCTACTTTACTCATGCTGAATTAATTGACATTCCACCAGTTGACATCCAATTGCGATCGCTCGTGATGCCAGCTCGACTTCAACGCTTTCAACTAGAAGCCGCATCGACGACAAACGATCGCCTCTGGGACGAACAAGGATTAGAACTCGCACCCCCAATTTTAGATACTGGGGCAATTCAATTTCTCGATGGTAGCCTGCGATTAGGACAGTTGAGCCGCACTTTGACCGATACCCAAGCCACCATTAATCCCGAAGCCAGCGAAGCTACTATTCGAGCTGGTGTAGGGCAAATTTTACCAGCACTCAAAGACCTGTCGGGAACTTGGCATCACTGTTTAGTTAGTTTCAGCCGCGTTAGCGAAGCTGAACGAAGTTATCCCCTGCCACTAATCGGTAACATCCCTGGCAAAACAGGTATCCACATCTTCTCTGGATTCAGCAATCCCCTCGTTATCATCCCACCCCTAGCGCAGCGCTTTGCTCGTTCGGTTAACAGTTAACAGTTATCAGGGAGCGCACGAGCAGGGAGTCGGGAGTCGGGAGCAGGGGAGCAGGGGAGCAGGGGAGCAGGGGAGCAACAACCGTCAACTTTCACGCAGTCCAGCACCAGCATCAACCATCAACCGTCAACTAATAACCAAACAATAAACGTAGTTCCCCCGCTACTTTCTGGAGTAGGATGCCACAAAGCAGGACTAAAAACTTCAATCGTGCCTTGCATTTGTTCGATCAGTGCCTTAGCAATTGCTAGTCCCAAACCCGTGCCAGGAATATCTGAATCTGCTTGTCTACCTCGGTAGTGGCGATCGAAAATTCGCTCCTTATCTTGCGGGGGAATACCTACCCCCGTGTCACTAATGGCGATGCCCTGGCAGTTATCTCGCTCTAATCCTGCTTGGACGTAAATTTTGCCTCCAGGCGGAGTATATTTAATCGCATTGTCAAGCAAATTGCTTAATACCTCACGCAATTCTTTTAGATGAGCGCGCACTGCTGGTAAATTTGGTGGCAGATCTGCTTGCAGATCTAAGCTGCGTTCTTGAGCGATCGCCCAAGCAGAAGCTAGCAAGGGTTTTAGCACGTCCTCAATCGTGCAAATCTCGCTCTGAGTGCCTTCGCGATTGGGCAGCAGTGGTAAAGGGGGATTGAGTATAGGTATTGCCGATCGCACCTCTGTGGCTGGAGGAAGGGACTTGGTTGGTTCTAAATCTTCCTCTGTCATGTCGATGACTCGATCGAATTGTTGCAGCAATTCTTGCAAGCGATCGCTTTCTCTCACGATATTGTCTGCCACAGCTCGATTTGCATCTCCAGGTAGCAGGCGCTTGAGCAGCAATTTGCCGAACGTCCGCAACGCCGTCAGTGGGTTGCGAAACTGGTGCAGTAAGTTATCTAATAACTCTCGCTGCTGGGCTTGTAGTTGCTTTTGCTGGCTGAGCTGCTGCTCCGATCTCTCGCGTCGCCGATCTAAAAGTCTTGCTAACGTTAGCGTTTGTGCCACTCGTTCAATTTCATGCCGTTCTCGCTCGTTCCATGCTCTATCCTCCCGACTAGTCACAAGTAGTCCAATTAACACTCCTTCATTAAGCAGTGGTAAAACAATCTGTTGGCTCGGTACTAGGGCTTTATCTGCCGTTTCTGCCGCTTCAGCTACATTTGCCTCGGTCGGTAGTTCCGGTAAAGATACAGTATCTATATTTTTTGCAGTGGCTTTTGCTTTCAATCGCGGTGGCTGAGGGCGACTTGTTGTAGCAGGAAGTGCCGCGCTATTTAACTCTAGCTTCCACCTAACTGCTGACTCTGGATAGGCTACAACAGGGATCAGCTTCTCCTGGGCTGTTCCTTCCTCCACTAATCTTTCCGTCAGATATACCACGCTCAAAGCCGCCCCCATTCCTTGGGTTAGCAAGGCAACTTGAGAGCGACACAATGAAATAAACTCAGCACTGGCAGGCATTATGAAGGGCTACGGCAAGAATTTGGGAGTCGGGAGTCGGGAGTCGGGGGAAGAGAGCTGGGGGAGCAAGACAAGTCACAAGTCACAAGTCATAAGTCACAAGTCGCTGATAACTGACAACTGATAACTGAATTGTAAGTGGATTAAGAATCTTAATTGACTGCGATCGCTTGTGTCGTTTTATTAATCATATTTTCAACATTAGCGGGTTTTTTGTTGCAAACGCTTAACATAAGTTGATTTTTCTAACTCAAATCGATATACTGACGACGGATTTTGTAAATATAAATACAATTTTCTGGTTAAAAAAAGGAGGGAGACAGGTTGGCAAGAAGACGCAAGCGCAAAAGTCGTCGTCGCCAGGAAGGACGTCGCATCCTCGAGCATGTGCCTCAATATAGCATTGAAAGTGGCGAAGATAAACCCGTGACTGCTGCTCGGAAGTTTATTCAAGCGGAGGGAATTGCTCCGCCTGCATTGCTGCTGGTTAAGCGAAACGAGCACACTACAGATCGCTACTTCTGGGCAGAAAAAGGTTTGTTTGGGGCGCAGTATGTAGAAGAGAATCATTTCTTGTTCCCTAGTCTACGGGTACTAGAAAATCCTCCTGAAAAGGAACTCGTTGCCGCACACAGGTAGCCTAAGGTGTTGCCGAAACTAAATGACAGCCACAATTTGGGTGTTGGAGATTTTGAAATCATCGGCGTTATAGTCAAACGCGAGTGAGTCGCGTTTGGGCAAAGCGAAGATGAAATTTAGGGGAAGTATATACTTCCCCTAAAATATTGCTACACGCAAGGCTACGCGAATTCCAGATTTCGATCTCTTTATTCTGCTGGCTTCAAATTCAGCGATCGCTGCAATTGAATTAACTCATCCCGATGAGCGGTGACTGTGAGCAGGCTTTGTGGCGAGATGCGATCGCCCGTATTTGCCTCTAATTTAAGAGATACCCGTTCTTTCCTGCCTGCTTTTTTCCAATAGAAAATACCTGCTGTTGGAGCTAGCAAAATCAGGAGCGAGAAAGCCGCCGTCCAGTTTGGAAATAGTAACGACCAAACCAAGATCAGGCAAAGAATTCCCACCGTGGCAAGCATTGAGAGAAACACAGCTAGAAACAAGCTCGGTCGGATAAATCCCTCAAACGTAACAGAATTTTTCTCAGCATCCACCTCAGACACAGTGTAGGAACGCGAGCGCAAATACTGTTGCAGTTGCGCCATCAACGAAGCCTCTGGCTGCGCGGACACCAGATGGAGCGTTTGCGTTCGGTCTTTAGTCGAGGCTCGAATGAAGAAAAATAGCCCCACTGACAGCAATAAAGTCAGCAGTAGGGTTGATGAGAGAATCGGAGTCATAGCTATCTTGCGTTTGAACAGCGCCTGTTCGACTTTTTCACAATCGATTTTTGCACGATCGATAAGCCATTAGCGTACCACCTTACTAATATACTCTTGCCACAGTCGAGATAACTCCTGCGCCTGTACTTGCCATTCTGGGCTTATCTGATACATCCGTCGTGGTCGCCCTCTGCCCTCAACCTTCTTCCAGTAACCGAGAATTGCCTTTTCATCTTCCAGGAACTTAAGTGCGCTGTAAAGGACTGTATCGGAAAGGCGATAATTAGGGTATTCGCTCTCCAGCTTTTGAATCAGTTCCGTGCCGTAGGATTCTCCTTTTAACAAAACTGACAGCACGTAACATACTGCAAGTTCTTGGCTCAAATAGGTCGGAGGAGGATTTTGGAAAAACTGATAAATATCCTCAATTCTCATAGCTTTAGTTTACTTCTCATCCATAAATCACAAAAAACAGCACTTTTGACAATCATCTCTGACGAAATCCTTGTTTCTCACACTCAGCCGCGATCGCTCTGCAAAACTTCGCCGATCGCACCGGAATGCGGTTGAGGCAATTTTAAACGCAGAACCATAAGTTGTCTGCTAAACTTCATTCAAAATTCATTACATTTTTGCTTCTTGTCTGACCCAACGCGACAAGATCTCTTACAGGAAGGGCTGTGGAGTAGGGTTTGAGGATTTTAGATGTAAGAATTATTACAAGTTACGAATTATGAATTCTATTTTAAGAGTGATAAGTATCTGTTTAATAAATCCAAACTGGAGATAAATATGTTTGATAAGTCGGGTACGAAGCCTCCTCCGGCATCGCTTGAATCCATTGCTAACCAGTTTCGGCTGACTGGTTGGATTGGCTTTTGGTCGCAGATCGTTTTGGGTGTTGTTTCTGCCATAGTTTTGTTGCTATTTGCCGTATTCAGTCAGCGAACTGGCAGTCCTAGTAACAATCCTGGGACTGGATTTGGCATTTTTCTCGCTGTCTGTGGATTGATTGCCCTTGGCATGAGCATCTACTGTGCTTTTCGATACACCAGACTAGGCAGACAACTCCGGTCATCTAATCCTGCTAACCGTCCGCGCAAAGTTTATACAATTCAAGTCATCAAATTTGCTTTAGTCGTTAACTTGGTAGGAATGCTCTTGAGCCTGTTTGGAGCTTATGCAATTATTGGGACTCTATTTGCTAGAGCCATATCACCCCAGGCGATCGCAACCGGAATATTCGATCCCAATCGGATCATTGGCGGATTGGACATATTAGCAGTGCAAGCAAACACGAACACCATTTTTGCTCACTTTCTGGGATTATCCAGCGCCTTATGGCTACTCAATCGGATTAATCGGAGTTAAGCGAGGAGTGGGGAGCAAGGAGTGAGGAGCAAGGAGTGAGGAGTGAGGGAAGAAGTGGGAGAATAGGAGATTTGGGGAGAGGGAGAAGAAATGGTATTTATTTTTCCCTTGTCTCCTTGTCTGTTTTTTCCAATAATCCCTCGCTCCTCGCTCCTCACCCCTCACTCCCCACTCCTTACCGCTCATGATAGTGTTGTAACCAGAACTAGAAGAAGCTAAACAGATCCGTGCTGGATATCAAGCAAATTAGAGAAAATCCCCAAGCCGTGCAAGAACGGTTGCAGCGTCGTGGCGACTATGACTTGCAACCATTGTTGGAGTTAGACCGTCAACAGCGGGACTTAGAACAAGCGCGATCGCAACTTCAAGCCCGTAGTAACGAAATTGGTAAACTCGTCGGACAAAAAATTAAATCTGGTAGCAGTCCTGACTCTCCAGAAGTGCAAGATTTGCGAGAAGAAGGTAACACGATCAAAACTCGGTTGAGCGAACTCGAACCGCAAGAAAGAGAGCTAAAAGAACAAATCGAAACTTTCTTGCTAACAATTCCTAACTTACCAAGCGATTCTACTCCGATTGGCAAAAACGAAGCAGAAAACATTGAAGTGCGGCGTTGGGGCGATGAGTATCTGCCCCAAAACGCGAATATTCTGCCTCATTGGGAAATTGGTGAAAAGCTAGGTCTGCTCAATTTCGAGCGATCGACAAAAATAGCCCAAAGCCGTTTTGTCAGTTTAATTGGTATTGGGGCGCAGTTGGAAAGAGCGTTAATTCAATTCATGCTCGATCGCCAAACCGCAGCAGGTTATGTAGAAATTATCCCACCCTTTTTGATCAATTCTCAATCTCTCACAGCCTCCGGTCAACTGCCCAAATTTGCCGAAGAAAGCTTTAAGTGCGCTAATGACGATCTGTGGCTCAGTCCCACAGCTGAAGTTCCAATCGCGAATTTATATCGAGGAGAAATTTTAGCAGCCGAAGATTTGCCAATTTATTATTGCGCTCATACACCGTGTTTTCGCCGTGAAGCTGGTAGCTACGGTAGAGATACGCGAGGACTAATTCGACTGCACCAATTTAATAAAGTCGAATTATTCAAATTCGTTCATCCCGATACCTCGGAACAAGAGCATCAAAAACTATTGCACGACGCAGAAGCGATCTTACAGGCATTACAACTGCCTTATAGAGTACTAGAACTGTGTACGGGCGATCTCGGTTTTTCGTCTACAAAAACCTATGACTTAGAAGTGTGGCTACCCTCATCGGAAAAATATCGAGAAATTTCTAGTTGCTCTAACTGCATGGATTTTCAAGCCCGTAGGGGTAGTATCCGGTTTAAGGAAGCAGGCAAAAAAGGAACCCAGTACGTCCACACCCTGAACGGTTCCGGCTTAGCTGTAGGTCGGACAATGGCAGCAATCTTAGAAAATTACCAGCAGTCAGATGGCACGGTAAAAGTACCGGAGGTGTTGCAACCGTACTTAAGGCGAGAAGTCATTGGGGAGGGGTGAGGAGTGAGGAGTGAGGAGCGAGGGAATGAACAGAGCTGAGGAAGCTGAGGGCTAAAGTCGGGAAGTCGTAAGTCGTAAGTCGTAAGTCGTAAGTCGTAAGTTGAAATTCCTCTGCTCCCTGCTCCCTGCTCCCTGCTCCCTAATCAGTAGAATGAAGAAATATGTAGCTAAATTTATCGAGAATTGATTCTATGTCAGTTTTGGCAGCGATCGCAGTCTTAGCCGTTTTAATTTTGGTACACGAGCTAGGACACTTTATAGCCGCACGGTCACAGGGCATTCATGTCAATCGTTTTTCCTTGGGCTTTGGACCGATTTTGTGGAAATATCAGGGACCGGAAACCGAATACGCGGTTCGTGCTTTTCCCTTGGGTGGTTTCGTGGGATTTCCTGACGACGATCCCGATAGTACGATTCCGCCTAATGACCCCAATCTTTTACGCAATCGCCCGATTCTCGATCGCGCAATTGTCATTAGCGCTGGGGTAATTGCCAACTTAATTTTTGCCTACTTGCTTTTAGTGACTCAAGTAGGAACTGTAGGCGTGCAAAAATTCGTCCCCGAACCTGGGGTACTCGTCCCTGTGGTGGCTACAGATGTGAGTTCTGTGGCTGCTAAGGCTGGCATTCAACCAGGAGATGTAATTTTAGCGATCGAGGGAAAGCGATTAGAGGCTGTTCCCGGGACTTTGGAATACGTCAAGCAGACGATCGCAACGCACCCCAACCAACCTTTAGAACTACAACTTCAACGGGGCGATCGAACTCTAGATTTAACTATTACGCCAGAACGCAGCCCTGAAGGTCAAGGACGGATCGGCGTTCAACTCAACCCCAACGGTAAACTAGAAACTCGCCGTGCTGCAAATATTGTGCAAGCTTTCAACCTGGGAGCAAACGAATTCCAAAAAATTGTCGTTCTCACGGGTCAGGGATTCGTCCAACTGATTAGTAACTTCAGCCAAACTGCCAACCAAGTTGCAGGACCAGTCAAAATTGTAGAATTTGGCGCAAATATTGCCCAATCGAATCCAGCTAATTTACTTCAATTTGCCGCTTTAATCAGCATCAACCTTGCTATCATCAACATCTTGCCTCTACCAGCTCTAGATGGTGGTCAATTGGCATTCTTATTTGTGGAAGGACTGCGTGGTAAGCCCCTACCGACTCGTATTCAAGACGGCGTAATGCAAACAGGGCTAATGCTATTGTTAGGATTGGGAATTTTCCTGATCGTGCGCGATACTGCTAACCTACCTTGGGTGCAAAAGTTCTTTCAGTGAACATAACTCGGAAGTGGGCATCGAAAAAACAACGGGCATTGGAAATTCTAGTGCGCCTGAAGCGGCTGTACCCCAATGCCCCTTGTACGCTCAATTATGCAACGCCTGTTCAGCTTCTGGTTGCAACTATACTTTCAGCTCAGTGTACGGACGAGCGCGTGAACTTAGTCACGCCTGCTTTATTCGGGCAGTTTCCCGATGCTGAAGCACTAGCTAAGGCGGAACCAGTTGAGATTGAAAATCTCATCCGTTCGACAGGGTTCTATCGCAACAAAGCTAAGAACATTCAAGCCGCCTGCCGGATCTTGGTAGCAGAATATGGAGGAAAAGTCCCTCCCAGCATGGAACAGCTCCTACGCTTGCCAGGAGTGGCGCGAAAAACGGCAAATGTGGTGCTGGCTCATGCCTTTGGAATTAATGCTGGAGTCACGGTAGATACCCACGTCAAACGCTTGAGCTATCGTTTAGGATTGACGAAAAATACAGATCCCATTCACATCGAGCGCGATTTGATTCGGTTGCTCCCCTCAGATGACTGGGAAAACTTTTCAATTCGGATTATTTATCACGGACGAGCTATTTGCAAAGCACGCAATCCTACATGTCAGGCATGTTTGCTCTCCGATTTGTGTCCCTCGGCTAATGTAAGGGAGTAGGGAGTAGGAGTAGGGGACAAGGGGGACAAGGGGGACAAGGGGGACAAGGGAGAGAAGAGAGCTGAGGGAGCTGAGGGAGCAACTCAAAATTCACGCATTCAAAATTCAAAATTTCCCTACACCCCACACCCCACACCCGCATCGATCGCACAACTCTCTTTCCCTCGCTCCTCACTCCTCACTCCTCACTCCTTCCTAATGAGATACAATGGAAAACGGTGTCTTTAGGGAACAATAGCTTTCAGCATTTATGGCTAAAAAGAGCATGATCGAGCGCGAAAAAAAGCGCCAAAAGATAGTTGCAAAGTATGCTGACAAACGTGAAGCATTACTTGAGGATTTTCACAATGCCGAATCTCAAGTCGAGAAACTAGAAATCCATCGGCAAATTCAACGCTTACCCCGCAGTAGCTCTCGCACCCGCCTCCACAATCGTTGCTGGGTTACGGGTCGTCCTAGAGGGTATTACAGAGACTTTGGGCTGTCTCGGAACGTGTTGAGAGAGTGGGCGCACGAAGGGCTATTACCAGGGGTCGTTAAGTCGAGCTGGTAAGTTTTATTATTTATTGACCGCAACAGCGATCGATGCCCAAGCTATCTAGGAGCAGATCGCTGACTGCATTAGCAACAGCGAATTCGCTGTAAAAGCTTTTAGAAAAATCAAATTCTTGCATTTCTGTGACGATCGCGATCGCGAGTGAACCTAGATCGTTTTCTCCCTCCATTCGCTGCCGGACGAATATTTGAGCAGCGCGACGAGATATTTGTTGATTAGCTGGCTCTGGCAGAAATTCTGTATCGAGCCATTGTTGCAGGGCTGCTCGCAACCATTCCCCCTCTTGTAGAGGATCTTTAGCTGGTGGCAATGTGACTGGCGGAATTGGTTCAGCCATAACTAGGGGTTAGGAGCTAGGGGCTGGGGGCTAGGGTAAGAGAATTTAGTATATTATTCTATATTTTCGGTTCAGAATCAAAAGTATCAGTTATCAGTTATTAGTGAAAGCGTGGCTAGTGGCTGGACTCAATTCTTGTCACTAGCTACGCTTTCACTAGCCACTCACCAATGACCAATGACCAAATATGATGTGTCTGCAATTGTAGAGGGATATGCCCAGGGCTATTTCCTGATGGCTGACGAAACAGGTGACAATTTGAGTTGGTATTCTTGCGGCGATCGCGCTTTCATTCCCTTGGATGAAAGATTTCATTATCCTAAGTCTTTACAGCGAGTTTTAAACTCTAACCGTTTTACTGTTGCCATTAACCGCGATTTCAAAGCTGTGGTAGCTGGATGTGCTAACCGCCAAACAACTTGGATTTCCTCTCAATTAAAAGAAATTTACTGGTTGCTCTATCAATCTGGTTATGCTTATAGTTTTGAAACTTGGCAAGGAGATGAATTAGCAGGAGGAATCTTAGGAATTGCGATTGGAGGTGCTTTTATCGGTGAGTCAATGTTTTATCACATCCCCGAAGCTTCTAAAGTCGCAATGGTGAGGTTAGTCGAAAGATTGCGCGATCGCCACTTTGTTTTCTTCGACGCTCAAATGATGAACCCTCACCTAGCAAGATTTGGGGCTTACACAGTCAGCGAGAAAGAATATCGTTCTTTACTCCGTCTCGCCTGGAAAAGCTCTTGCTCGTTTGCTTAGCTTTATAGTGACAAAAGTAATTGTTCGCTCGTTTTTTGACTTCTGACTTCTGATTTCTGATTGCTGAATTATCATACTAGCTCCCTCTATCTCACGAAAGAAATATCGAAAAATTACTTCTAGATAATTAGTGCGGTAATTTAGAATACTCGATTGAAAAAACTACCTGCTGTTGTATTTATGCTTGTGGAAAGAGGAAGCCTCTCTATTTCCTATCTAGGATTGAACTAATAATGAAAGTAAGGGGAAATAGATCGTGGCTTACAACAATGTAGAAGAATTACCAGCAGAAATTACAGAAAAGTTACCCCAACACGGACAGCAGATCTTTTTAGCCGCATTTAATGCCGCACAGTCAGATGGGATGAGTGAAGACGCTGCAATGAATGTTGCTTGGAACAGCGTTAGCCAAGAATACGAGCAAGGGGAAGATGGTAAGTGGCATCAGAAACCAGAAGATACCGCAGTACACGATAAGTCTACCGTATCTGGTGGCAATTAGTAGATAGTTTTAACAGCCGGTACTCAGACGCAGCGATCGCAAAACTATCTAACATGAGCTGGCAGGAATTTAAACAAAACTAAGGTTAAGAAAACCCGCTTGTGCGGGTTTCTTCTGTTTTTTAATTGCTTAAGATTAAATTGCAACCGCGAACCGTCAACTAAACAAGCGATCGCGTTCTGCTCGGAGCAAACTGTAACACTCGCAGGCTGTCGCCTCTAAACCTTGGCGATCGCAAATTGTCATCTTACCGCGATTATATTGAAGTAACCCGATTTTTTGCAGTTTTAATGCCACCTCTGTCACGCTAGCGCGACGCACGCAAAGCATTTGAGCTAAAAACTCTTGGGTCATTTCAAATTTATTGTCCCTGGCACTATCGTGCATCATCAGCAACCAGCGACAGCATCGTTGTTCAACGGTGTGGCGGCTGTTACAGCCAGATGTTTGAGCAATTTGGATTAGAAGGAGATTGATATACCGTTGTATCCAGAGCGATAGAGTATCAACTTGAGCGATCGCTTGCTTGAAGACATCTGCTCTCAGCCGTATTGCTTCCCCGGGAATTTGGACGACTGCCCTAAAGCTGGATATGTCTGTTCCCAAAAATAAGGGAATCCCTGCCATGCCATCGTTACCTACCACACCGACCTCTACTGCTGTACCGTCTGTCATGACAGTTAAGAGGGAAACCAAACAACTAGTTGGAAAATAGACATAAGGTATTCGCTCTTGTGGCTGAAACAAAACCTGTTTGAATGCCAAAGAAACAATTTCGAGATGAGATTGGAGGCTGCAATAGGCTTCTTGAGATAAAGCAGATAGTAAGCGATTGTTTAGATCCTTTTGATTAACTTTTCGATCGAATTCAGACCCACTCATTGGCAGATGTCCCTAGCCATTTGTTTTTTATAAGGAAAAGGTATGGCACAGGACAGGGCAGTGTTTTTGCTAATTATATTTCTCACCAAGAAGTAAATCTTAACTCCTGCTTAAGAATACCTACAAAATCAGTATAACAAGCCATGTATGTACGGTATCGTACTTTGGTTTTTGCCAGCTTTGTGTACGATTTTGAAGTGAAAAGCTGAGCTATGCCTGTCACCTCGATTGCATGAAGTCAAAATATTATCGATTTATCGCTCCAATCCGGTACCAGATCTTCATTCTTCATATTCGATATTGGCTGCTGTGTCAATGCTATTGCTTGGTAGAAGCAAGCTAGTAGTAAATAGCTCAACTATTTGATTTTCCCCTCATTTTCATCTTCCTACAACGCTCGATAGGTGGCAGTGCCGACATCCTCGGAACTAACGCTGGAGTGATGTCAAAAGTTGTCTTGCGTTATTGAAGCAAGTTTATCCTCAAATATTTTCATTTATCTCGATGGAGGAAGCTTTACGTGTCGGATTCTGAAGCTAACGAGCTTTATCGAAAAAATCACTTGCTGGCTGCTTTGCCAACGGAGGAATACCAGCGCCTACTGCCTCACTTAGAAGTTGTCTGCTTACCTCATCGGCAGATTTTGCATCAAATTAACGAGATAATCGAATACATTTATTTGCCCACTCAAGCATTAGTCTCAATGGTATCGCTGATGGAGGACGGAGCGACATTAGAGGTAGGTGTGATAGGAAGAGATGGCATAGTAGGTTTACCAGTCTGCTGGGGAGGTGGCAGCGCCACAACTCAGGCGATTGTCCAGATTCCAGGCAGTGCTATAAGGATTGCAGCCGATCGCTTCAAAGCCGAGTTCGAGTCTCACGAAGCGCTCTATCATTTGATACTACTTTATACCCAAGCTTTGTTTACTCAAGTTGTTCAAACAGCTGCCTGCAACCGTCGCCATACCGTGGAGCAGCAACTAGCACGGTGGTTGTTATCAATCGAAGATCGAATTGAGTCCGAACAGTTGTTGCTCACTCAGGAATTTATCGCTCAAATGTTGGGTATCCGTCGTTCTGGAGTGACTGTAGCGGCTACAGCTTTACAACAAGCAGGAATGATTCGCTATTCCCGTGGCAAAATTGCTATTACTAATCGCCATCTGCTGCAATCTACTGCCTGTGAGTGTTACAAAGTCGTCAAAAATGAGTTCGATCGCTTAATTCGTTTAGCACACAATGCCTAACACGCAATGCTAATTAAGTTGCCGCTTCATTGACTGTGGAGATTTTTCGAGTTTACGTCCGCTACCGTACAGTCACTTTTGACCTCAATAGATATACTACTTTAAGCATATCTCTTCTCATAACTGTCAACTCTGAACAATTCAGAGTTTGTTTATTGCTTAGTTGCATTCCTTCTAATGTCAACTAGCTTAACAGCAAAGTTTAACCAACACAAACGCTCCGATCGGAAGAATTCCGACAGATCGAGTTTACTTGTCTCTCAAAAATTGTCATAGTCGAGCGCAACGCCGTTTAACTTGACTAAGCTGCATCTACCATTTTGACTTATGAGTTTTCTTATGACCTCAGGAAACGAGCGCGACATCCAAAATCAGAAAGTTGCTAAGCTTTGGGGTAGTAGTTGGCAAAAACTCAGTCCTAAGCAGCGACAGTTAGTTGGAGACATCATGCAAGATGTCAAGATCGTGTCTATTGGCGATCCTCTGGAAGTAGAAGTTAGTAAAATGCCACCTCCAGAGTTTGCAAACGTCACGCCAAGCGATCGCTCTACTTACTTTAGCGAGCATAGTTCTCCCGAGCCTCATTCCAATAATGTTTTCGCAATTACATGGCAATCAGTTCTAGAGAAAACTACAGATGCTTTGGTAGAACAACAAAAAGATTTGAAGCAGCTTCAGTTTATCTTCCAAGAATTAGATTATCAACAAATTACAAACAATACTATTAGTGATATTAGCGCGATTGTCAGACAGCCAGCAGATTTAGAGGCGATCGCAACGCTTGAAAACCAAATCGAGCTGCTCAAAGAACTACTCGATAACTATTTTCTTCAATCGTTTTCATCGGTAGCAAATTGCTGTGAAATATCTCTCCCTAGCGATTTAGATGATGCGCTTAAAGATTTAGTTCAACAAGCACAAAGTTTAGGCTTACTAGGATTGGGAGCTTTTACACTCGCAGCAAATTTACATCTATTGCTTTTACACGAAAAGGTGAAATTTTTACCCCAAAAGCGGCAGAATCTCAACTGTATTCTCAATAATTATATAGCTTATGCCAAAAGTACAATACCTCTGGTATTCAGACTAACTGTAGGTAAAATCGATAAAGCTTGTACGTGTACAAAATATTATTCAAATTTTGATGAGAACCCAGAATATGAATGTCTATATTCTGATGGGAAAGACATGTATATTTTTCGCGATCGCAGCGAACGTGCAGGATATGAGTGTAACAAACACAGATTAAGAATGTTTCATTGTACGGTAGATCGACTGATGCAAATTATAGTTCAACCCCTGCGATCGACAATTAAAGCCTGGGAAAAACTAGCAGTTCAGATGTCGCTTTCACCTATGTAGAGATACGAGTTTTGAATCTGTAGGGGCGTACAGCCGTGCGCCCCTACATGATGTATTGCACTACAATACATCTCTATGCCTAGATGTTATTTCCGATGACTGCCTAGCCACTTAGCCGCAGCAATACCCAACACGGCTGCTACTAGTGGATTGCTAAGGAACTTGATAATAGCTGGTTGTTCCGCCATGACTTCTTGGAAGATGTCTGGATGGTTGTGATATGCATAAGCAGCCAATTTGCTCACATCATCAGCGCTCATGCGATTGGGATTGTGAGTAGAAAGTCCTAACTGCCTTTCTAAATCGCGATCGTGTAGTCCTTTCTTGCTTAAATGCTTGAAGAAAGCACGCGCCACATCATCCCGTTCGTTTGGTTTAATTTGGGCGATCGCTTTTTGCAATTCTGGCTCCATTTGCGCTGGAGGAATGCGCTCGTGCTGTAAAGAATTACCGAACATTTGACGGCGCTGATCGTATGACGATCTTTGAGCGAAATCGTCAAAGTTTTCATACTCTTGTTCTGGATTATTTGAGGGATATGCGTCAAGGTTTTCCGTGTTACCTTGCGCTAGATCGTTCATGATTTCCCTTCTGTATTTGTCGCTGCTAGTCATAACTCCAATCTCCTTTTTCTAAACCGTTCGCTTGGCATCAATCATTAGCAACTTAACAAATGACAAATGACAAATGATACTACTTGTACTGAATCTGATTTGTTTGCACATCGTATTGTGCTGTCAAAATCAGTTTTTTGTCAGGAGCATACATTAGAACTGTCAAGTCCTGGTTAGGGAAGTTTTTATGAAACCCTTGTGCTAAAGATTTCGCTAATGGCTTCACTTCATTCGGACGAACATCTGGGGTGATAACTACGCCTAGCTTATTGTTGTCTCTTACGTATGCGTCCTGAACCAGTCCTTTACCCGTGCGAGTTACCCAAGTCCCAAAATCTTGCCCAACAGGTGTATTTCCACGGGCAATTTGTCCGTAATCTGCGCTGCGGCTAACTGTTGGTACATTTGCATTAGGTTGCCTTGCTTGTACGCTGCTACTACAAGCAACTGTTGTTGTCAGTAAGAAAATTGCTGAAAGAACAATCGCAATTCTACGAAAGTGCTGCATGAAATTCACTTCCGTTTCCTCCCTAAAATTATTGATTTCAATTCTGTTTTTGAAAAAAATGAGGAAGGTAAAATTACACAACCTCTCTTGTTTTTACCTTCCCAATTTTCTAAAATTAGATTAGAGGTTCTTCTTCACTTCATCTTTTACGTCTTCAGCAGCATGACGTGTTTGACCTTCTGCTTGCTTAGCTTTGCCTTCTGCTTTGTCTTCAGGATCGCCTGTAATGTTTCCTAAAGCTTCTTGGGCTTTTCCTTCGATATTTTTACCAGTAGCTTTAGCTCTATCTTCTGCGCTCATGCTATTTCTCCTTTTTCTTTAAATCAGCCTCTAAGTTGAGTGCCAACTTGGGAGAGCTTTTAACTCTACACTGACCAATTTATCTGAAAATAATAGTTTTAGCCTTCTGCCACAAGACTGATTCGAGTTCTCTATAAAAAGAAAGAGAGAAATGATAAGTTAAGTCAAAACTTAAAAGATAAAAGTCAAAAATGTAAATTTTGGAATCGATCGTGCTACTTCATAAGTTATCATTGGTAGTTGCAACTAATAAAAGTTTGATTATGTAGTAATGAGTTGATTAAAAGTCTTATTTTAGTGCTTGAAACTGAAATGTATGGTGGCATTGCCCACCCTACTCTCACCAATTACCAATTACTAACAAAAAACCTAGCTGCATTAAACAACTAGGTTTATAAAGGCACGATTGTATTTTGATTTCTTAATCGATATAACCCATTAAATATGGATAGTTATCGATTTCATTAGAAGCAATTGGACGCATTCCAGAAGATACATAAGTGGTGGAGAAATCGAAGGCATCTTCGGCAATGGGGCGATCGCCCATCAAGGGGATAATGTTGGAGTACTTGAACTCATCTGCCATAATTGGACGCAATCCGGCTGAGTTGATTGTGTCTACAATTTCTAAATGGTTTGCTTCAATCGGGCGAATACCGGAAAGATTTACCGTATCAAATACCTCAAAATCACTAGCCATGATGGGGCGAATCCCATGCATGTTGACTTCTTCTCGCACCACCATACTGCTAGCAGCGATGGGACGCAGTCCTGCCACGTTGACAACGCTACCACCAGCAAGTGGCTTGCCATCGGCAGAGACAGTTATAGCCGAACTTTCAATCTCGCCAGTCACCACTTGGTTTTCAGCCTTGGACTCGGCACTCTTGGCACGCGATCTGCGGCTGGTCGAACCACTACCATTTGTTTTAGCATTGCTGGCATTAGTCATAATCGCAAACCTCTAAGTTTTTATCCAGAAATAGCAAATAGCCAGAGAAATTCCGAGTGCTTTTTATCGGTTAATTACTGCTATCTGAGTTTAACGTTAAAAAGATTATATAGTTATAGGTATCTTAACGGTATAAACATAGAAAAACTTAAATATGTTAAGATATATGAATCTCATTTGTTAGTGGTAGAAGGTAAGAGGCAAGGGGTAAAAGGTAAGAATTTCATCGTGAATTGAATTTACCCCACACCCCACAACGCCAGTTGCTTTAACGGAGGGCGACGAAGTCCGCGATAGCGCCACCTCCGCAACGCACTGGCTCCCCCACACCCCACACCCCTTCTTTATGATGCAATTTAGCCTTCAAGCTCCGTTTGCACCTACAGGCGATCAACCGCAGGCGATCGCTCAACTTGTAAAGTCCATTCAAGCCGGACATCGTTACCAAACTTTACTTGGAGCTACGGGAACGGGTAAGACGTTTACAATGGCTGCGGTTATTGAAAAGATTGGCAAGCCAACACTGGTACTCGCTCACAATAAAACCCTTGCTGCCCAACTTTGTAACGAGTTGCGAGAGTTTTTCCCAAACAATGCGGTAGAGTACTTTGTCAGTTACTACGATTACTACCAACCAGAAGCCTACATCCCCGTTACCGATACATTTATTGAAAAAAGTGCTTCGATCAACGACGAGATCGATATGCTGCGCCACTCCGCCACGCGATCGCTGTTTGAACGGCGTGACGCGATCGTCGTTGCTTCTATCAGTTGTATTTATGGCTTGGGAATGCCAGCCGAATACCTCCGTGCCTCGATTCCCTTACAAGTGGGAATGGAAGTGAATCAGCGGGAAATTTTACGCAGCTTAGCATCCGTACAGTACAACCGCAACGATGTAGAAATGGGGCGGGGAAAATTCCGCGTGCGGGGTGACGTATTAGAAATTGGACCAGCTTACGAAGACCGAATCGTCAGAGTAGAATTCTTCGGGGACGAGATCGACGCAATTCGATATGTCGATCCGGTGACGGGGGAAATCCTTCAGAGTTTGGAAGCGTTGAATATCTATCCAGCGCGACACTTTGTCACTCCAGAAGAACAGTTAGAAGTTGCGCTTGAGGCGATCGCGGCGGAACTAAAACAGCGTAAAGCTGAATTAGAAACAGAGAATAAGTTACTTGAAGCACAACGCATCGACCAGCGGACGCGCTATGACTTAGAAATGTTGCGTGAAGTCGGCTACTGCAATGGCGTAGAAAACTATTCCCGTCACCTAGCGGGAAGACAAGCAGGGGAACCGCCAGAGTGTTTGATCGATTATTTCCCGAACGATTGGCTGTTAGTTGTAGATGAGTCTCACGTTACCGTACCCCAAATTCGGGGGATGTACAACGGCGATCGCGCCCGTAAGTTAGTCTTGATCGATCATGGCTTTCGCCTACCCAGCGCCGCCGATAACCGTCCGTTAAAATCAGAAGAATTTTGGACAAAGGTGAATCAGTGCGTCTTTGTCTCCGCAACTCCTGGTAATTGGGAATTAGAAGTTTCAGAGGGACGAGTAGTAGAACAAGTGATTCGTCCTACAGGTGTAGTCGATCCAGAGATTTTCGTCCGTCCTACCGAAGGACAAATTGACGATCTTTTAGGTGAAATTAAACAGCGGGTGGATCGGCGCGAACGGACGCTGGTAACAACCCTGACAAAGCGAATGGCAGAAGATTTGACAGAATATCTTCAAGACCACGGTATTCGCGTCCGCTACCTTCACTCTGAAATTAATTCGATCGAACGGATCGAGATTTTGCAAGATTTGCGCGAAGGTAGTTTTGATGTTTTGGTAGGAGTGAACTTGTTGCGGGAAGGATTGGACTTACCCGAAGTCTCTTTAGTGGCAATTTTAGACGCAGATAAAGAAGGTTTCTTGCGGGCAGAGCGATCGCTGATTCAAACTATAGGTAGGGCAGCCCGAAACGTGCGGGGACAGGCGATTTTGTACGCCGATAACCTCACGGATAGTATGGCAAAGGCGATCTCAGAAACAGAACGACGACGGGCAATCCAAATCGAATATAACGAAAAGCACGGGATTACGCCCCAGCAGATCGTGAAAAAATCGAGTAACGCGATTTTATCCTTCTTAGCCGTGTCGCGTCGTTTAAACGCCCAAGAATTAGAAACCGTCTACGAACAAGCCAGCGATTTACCCTTAGAACAGATTCCAGAATTGATTACCCAACTGGAAGCACAGATGAAAGAAGCGGCAAAAAATCTAGAATTTGAAGAAGCAGCAAAATATCGCGATCGCATCAAGCATCTGCGGGATAAATTGCTGGGACATTAAATCAGTGGCTAGTGACTAGTGACTAACTAGTGACTAGATAAAGAAGCCAGCTACTAGCCGCCAGCCACTAGCCACTCACCAACTACCAACCACCAACTACCTTGCAATTGAAAGTCATAGTTATCGGCGGTGGGGCGGCAGGTTTTTTTAGCGCGATCGCCTGTGCTGAAAACCATCCCCATACGCAAGTCACTTTACTAGAAGCTGGTCGTCAACCATTGACAAAAGTGCTGATTTCTGGCGGGGGACGCTGTAACGTCACTCATGCTTGTTTCGATCCAGCTGCACTAGTCCAAAATTACCCTAGAGGCGGGAAAGCCTTGCGGGGTGCATTTACGCGGTTTCAAAGTCAAGATACTGTCGATTGGTTTACTCGTCGCGGCGTACAGTTAAAAACTGAAGCAGACGGGCGGATGTTTCCCATCACCGATAATTCCGAAACCATCATCGAATGTTTGATCCATGCAGCTGCAAAAGCAGGCGTAAAGGTGAGAACAAATGCAGCGGTGGCTGCTGTGTCAGTGAGGAGCGAGGAGCGAGGAGCGGGGAGTGAGGGATCTTTAGAAAAAGGAGACAAGGAGACAAGGAGACAAGAGGATAAGGAGGACAAGGGAAAAATAAATACTATTTCTTCTCCCTCTCCCCAAATCTCCTATTATCTTACTTCTTCCCTCACTCCTCACTCCTCACTCCTCACTCCTCGTTCATTTGAAGTCGAACTCAAATCGGGTGAAGTTCTAGAGTGCGATCGCCTGCTATTGGCGACGGGTAGTAATGTGGCGGGTTATCGCATTGCGCGATCGCTAGGACATCAGATCGAGCCGCCAGTTCCGTCGTTGTTTACTTTCAATATTTTGGATAAGAGTTTGCGGGAGTTAGCAGGGGTGAGTATGAACCCCGTGCATCTCCGATTGCTGACGGATAGCAAGACAAAATTAGAACAACCGGGTGCGTTGCTAATTACCCATTGGGGTTTAAGCGGTCCCGCCGTCCTCAAGCTTTCGGCGTGGGGAGCAAGGGCATTGCATGACTGTCATTATCAAGCGAAATTATTGGTTAACTGGTTGCCAGAATTGGATCGGGAAACGCTGCGATCGCAAATTCTCTCCGTCAAAACAGCACAACCAAAAAAGGCGATCTTCTCTTATCGTGGCGTGAATGTGTTGCCGCACCGTCTCTGGCAATATTTAATTGTACGGGCGGGAATTGCGCCAGAAGAACGCTGGGCGGGAATTTCTAATAAGGCGATCGAGCAATTGCTGCGAGAAATTGCTCAAGCCGAGTATCTCATCCAAGGTAAGGGAGTCTTTAAAGAAGAGTTTGTCACCTGCGGCGGAGTCAACTTAAAAGAAGTTGACTTTAAAACCATGCAAAGCCGTCTTGTCCCAGGACTTTACTTTGCTGGCGAAATCCTCGATATTGATGGCGTAACTGGAGGCTTCAACTTTCAAAGTGCCTGGACAACTGCATGGTTGGCTGGACAAGCGATGGGGAGTGAGGAGTAGGGTAGGGACGCAGCTAGCTGTGCGTCCGTATAGGAGTAGGAGGAAAGATAAGATGAGATTTAGCGAAATTGTCAGCAAATTGGGTGAAACTGCTAGCAATAACAGCCTTGCGATGAATGAAAACTGCGATCCTGAAATTACGGGTATAGCCGCAGTCGATCTAGCGACAGCTGAAAATATCAGCTACATCGACGGGGACAAGTTTGCTGCTTATATTCATGAAACTGGCGCTAGTGCCTTGATTTTGCCCCAGGATGAGATTCTCAAAGAACGAGCGCAACAACGGGGAATTGCTTGGATCTCTACATCTCAACCCAGATTAATGTTTGCTCAGACGTTGGCGCTGTTCTATCAACCTTATCGTCCCCAACCAGCGATTCATCCTACTGCTGTGATTCATCCTTCGGTACAGTTGGGTGCGGAAGTGGCAATTGGCGCGCATGTTGTTATTGAGGCTGGTGGAAAAATTGGCGATCGCGTTTGCATTCATCCTAACGCCGTGATTTATCCAGATGTAGAAATTGGCGATCGCACGGTGTTACACGCTAACTGTACGATCCAAGAACGCAGTCAGATCGGCGCTGATTGCACGATCCATAGCGGCGTTGTCATTGGTGCAGAAGGGTTTGGCTTCGTGCCTACGGCAACTGGTTGGTTCAAAATGGAACAGTCTGGCAATGTGGTGCTAGAAGATGGTGTAGAAGTAGGATGTAACAGCACCATCGACCGTCCTGCTGTAGGAGAAACCCGCATCGGTCGCAATACCAAACTCGATAATCTAGTACACATCGGTCACGGTTGCAAAATTGATGCTAACTGTGCGATGGCGGCGCAAGTTGGCTTGGCGGGAGGAGTGGAACTTGGAAATGGCGTGATTCTCGGCGGACAAGTGGGAATTGCCAATGAAGTCAAAATGGGAAATGGGGCGATCGCTTCTGCTAAAACCGGAATTTATCACAACGTTAAACCGAAAGATATTGTTTCTGGTTATCCTGCTGTTCCCCACAAAATATATCTCAAAAACTCGGCTATCTACAAACGATTGCCAGAGATGTACGAATTTTTCAAACAAAAACTGAAAGAAAAATAACTTCAGATTTGTGTACGGGCAGATTTAGCAGATAGATTGACAGCCCTCTCTAGAGATTTTGGCTCAAAACCTGCCCCTACGACCTACCTTTTAAATGTTTGCCGAGACAACCATTGCACGACCCCAGGAAACACATTGTATGCAGCTTGAGCGAAGTTAGCAGAACCAACCACGACTTCAGCCCGTTGGTGTTTAACTCCTTCCCAAATTGCTTTCGCTACATCTTCCGGCTTTTCTACAAAAGGGGTATGTAATATTTCTTCTAACTGTTGTCGGCGCGATTGGGCATCTGCATCATCATGACCTGTAAAAATTGCCCGTTCTGTAAAACTGGTTTTGATGATGTTGGGATAGATGCCGCAGACGTGAATTCCTTTGGGCTTAAGTTCTGAATGCATGGCTGCTGTCATGCCAGCAACGCCGAATTTAGTGGCAGTGTAGGGAGCTAGGTAAGGAATTGGTACTTTACCCCCAATCGAACTGATATTGACGATCGCGCCTTGTCTGCGTGCCAGCATGTGCGGTAAAACGCTGTGGATTGTATGAACGTAGCCGCAGAGGTTGGTATCGATTGTATGATGCCACTCTTCTAGGGAAAAGCTTTCTACCGGACCTGAGACGTATATTCCGGCATTGTTGATCAGGACATCAATCGCGCCATAATGTTCTAGTGCTTTGTCGATCAGATTTTTTACTTGGTCTGGATCTCTAACATCTGTAGGGACTACCAAGGCTTGGCGATCTAGTTTTTGGATGTCCTCCGCTACAACCGCGAGGCGATCTCTATGTCGCGCAGCCAGCACGAGATCGTAACCTTTGCTGGCAAAAAGCAAAGCGGTTGCTTCGCCGATTCCTTGGGATGCGCCTGTAATCAGTGCTATTGGAGCCATACCGAAAGTAAACTATCACTAGTATCTATTAACTTGGCTATTCGTGTTTTATTACCTCCCTCTGTTGGCAGAATTCGTAAGCGAGTCTAGAAAAAGATTTGTATGTCACGCAAAGACGCAAAGACGCGAAGTGTTTTTTGTGGAGCAAGTCTAGTAAAGGAAGCTAAGAAGAGGGTTTGTGTGTTTTTAAACTACAATTTTTTAGAATACAAGGATGTTTGAATTATTGGTTGATTATGGGTTTTACTCCGCTCGAAAAAATCGATCGCAATTTTCTCAGAAATATTAAAATAATTGCGACTGATATGGATGGAACTCTGACGCGAGAAGGGAAGTTCACGTCAGATTTGTTGCTGATGTTTGAAAAGTTGGTTGTGGCGGATCTCCAAGTTTTGATTGTGACTGGACGTTCGGCTGGATGGGTAAGTGGATTAGTCAATTATCTACCGATTGCTGGGGCGATCGCGGAAAATGGTGGTTTGTTTTATTCAGCAGGAAATGAAGAGGCAATCGCGCTTACACCTATTTCCAATAGACTAGAACATCGGCAAGAATTAGCATCAGTTTTTCAAAAACTCCAACAATCTTTTCCTCAAATTTGCGAGTCCAGCGACAATTGCTTTCGGATTACTGATTGGACTTTTGATGTACGAGGATTAAGTGTAGAACAATTAGAGCGATTCAGTAGTCTTTGTCAGGAATTAGGTTGGGGCTTTACTTACAGCAACGTTCAATGTCATATTAAGCCGCTAAATCAAGATAAAGCAACTGGCTTAATGCGGGTTTTACAAGATTACTTTCAATGTCTGCCAGAACAGGTGTTAACTGTTGGCGACAGTCCTAACGATGAGAGTTTATTTAATCCTCAGTGTTTCCCCTTTTCTATCGGAGTTGCAAATGTGCTTGAGTACGCCGAGCGGCTAAGTTATCAACCTAGTTACATCACAAAAGCAAGTGAAGGACAAGGCTTCTGTGAGTTAGCTAAAGAAATTTTCAAAGTTTCAGGTAAATTAAGTAACTGAAATTTTAGATCTCAATCCGAAAATCTCTGTAGAAAGCTAAGGTTATTCTTGTGTTTGAGAGCGATTTTGAATGCCGGCAGCTGATCGATAGCTCTCAATTTCTTCACCTTCAAAATTTAGCAATTTAGTTCTGTACGACTCGCTCAACTAAAAAGTTAATGATGCCTGCAACTAACGTCAGTACAATTGAACCAACTAAACCTGGTAACAATCCCGTGACAGTAAAACCAGGTGACAAAGCCCCTGCAATCCAAATACTAATACCATTTACTACAAATAGAAATAATCCTAAAGTCAAGATTGTGAGCGGTAGGGTCAACACAATTAAAATCGGTCTGATAATAGCATTAACTAAACCAATAATAACCGCAGCGATTAAAGCTGCGGCAAAATTCGTGACTATAAAGCCATTGACTATGTTTGCCGTAATTAATAAGGAAACTGCGGTCACGAGCCAAGTCAACAGGAAATGTACCATGGTAGTTTCTACTGAAATGACAAGATGATATTCGTTCTTATTTAATACATACCACAGAGGTATTTGTCTGTTGATAAATTTGCCACTCTCGATTTGCTAATTTTAGGCAACGAGCTGAAAAGTATGGGTTGTGGCTTCTGCCCTCTAGTCTCTACCCCCAGCCTTTGAGATTGAATGCGATAAGCTGAAAAGAGTAGCATTGAGATCTCACATGGTATTTTTGCGGCAACTGGCAGGATTATGCATCGTGATCGCTCTATTCGTGATTTGGACTTTACCTGCCCAAGCTTTAGATTATCCGCCGCCGCTCTCCTACAGCAATGCAGAGCTGACAGGTAAAGACTTTTCGAGACAAATTTTAAGAGCCGCAGAGTTTTCTAATGCCAATATGGAGCAGGTTAATTTTACTGATGCTGACTTGCGCGGGGCGGTTATGAGTGCTTCAGTGATGACACAGGCAAACTTGCACGGTGCAGATTTGAGTATTGCTATGGTCGATCAGGTAAAAATGACTGGAGCCGATCTGAGCGATGCTGTATTGCAAGAAGCCCTTTTACTCCGTACTATCTTTACTGGTGTTGATATTACAGGTGCAGATTTTAGCGACGCGATTTTAGACGGGGCGCAGGTGAAAGAATTGTGCCAACGAGCCAGTGGGATTAACTCAAAAACAGGTATTGCAACTCGCGAATCTTTGGGGTGTCAATGAAGCGTGTCGGTGTTATTGGTGGCGGACAGTTAGCTTGGATGATGGCTGATGGAGCCAAGAAGTTAGGGATCGAACTGGTAGTACAAACACCAAATAAGAGCGATCCAGCAGTGGCGATCGCCACAGAAACAATTATCGCCGCGATCGACGATGCCGAAGCAACAAAAGCCCTAGCTGAAGATTGCGAGATCGTGACTTTTGAAAATGAATTCGTCAACCTAACCGCTTTATCAACTTTAGTCGAGCAAGGAGCCTGCTTTCGTCCCGGGCTAGATGTCTTATCTCACATTCTCGATAAATACGAGCAACGCTGCTATTTACAGCAAATTGGTTTACCTGTCCCCAAGTTTATCGCTTTAGATGCTTTAGGGAGTCGGGAGCAGGGAGCAGGGAGCAGGGAGCAGAAGGAAAACGAAGAAGCTTTTATCTCATCACGCACCACTTACCACGCACCACTCACCACTTTTCCTGTCGTACTCAAAGCTCGTCGTCACGGATATGACGGACAAGGGACTTTTATTATTCAGGATGCGGAAACTTTACAAGAAAAACTGTCTGCATCTCAACATCCAGAAAAACAGTCTCAGTATCTATTAGAAGAATTTGTCCCTTTCGCTCGCGAATTGGCAGTTATCGCCGCTCGTTCCGTCACAGGTGAGATCGCAATTTATCCCATTGTCGAGACGCAGCAGCAAAATCAAGTTTGTCGGCGAGTATTTGCCCCTGCCGATCTTAGTGCAGAATTAGTTCGAGACATCGAAGCGATCGCCCGCACATTGTTAGAAAGTTTACAAGCTGTTGGTATATTCGGGATTGAATTATTCCTCACCCCACAAGGTAAGGTATTGGTCAATGAAATCGCTCCCCGCACGCACAATTCTGGACACTTTACCCTAGATGCTTGTGAAGTTTCCCAATTTGAACAACATCTTCGCGCTGTCTGCGGCTTACCATTAGGAAATTCTACCCTTCGCAGTGCTGGGGCGTTGATGGTGAATTTATTGGGCTACGAAACTTCTTCTGGGCGCGACTATCTCGCCCAACGCCAACAAATCGCCCAAATTCCTCAAGCATACCTTCGCTGGTACGGCAAAACCGCATCTCGCCCAGGACGCAAGCTAGGACACGTCACCGTATTATTAGACGATCGCAACCGTCACGTAGCAGAGGCGATCGCTCAACAGATCGAATCGATTTGGTACGCATGAGGAACTGGAGAAAGATAAGGGAGACAAGGGGGAGGTTCTCGTGCAGTCAATTCTGACTTTTAACTTTTGACTTTTGACTTTTCTTGCCGATTCTCCTTAAAAAGTTATAATGGTTGGAGTTCAACTGCGGCGTTGGTGACTGCCAATAATGTTTTTGATCTATGCTTAAACATTTAAGGGAGTCAAAATTGCTAACGGCAGTATACCGAGCAAGTACTCGGAAACTTTAAGTTAAGCTAATCGATTCCCACCTGGATTTTCCAGGTCAAAACTGAGGTAAGACGGCGTTGCGGTGGACTTACAAGCATGAACTCCTTTGGCTAATGGCTGAAGGAGTTTTTGATTTTGGTCAGTTGTTAGTTATCAGCTATCAGTTGCCTCTAGCCTAGCTTGCCAACTACCAACCACCCATTACCTATTCTCAATAAATTTTTGTATCAATTTATGCAATTCATTATTTGTGCTAACAGTAATATAAATAAACTTAATGTAGTCTTAATTTGGGCTTAAGCGTTTGTCGCCTCTACTGATAGCACCGAGTCACTCTCCGACTATTCTTCAATTAGATTCTGGTTTAACTCTCATACATCAATATCTTCCTGCAACTACAGTGGTAGTCACAGATATTTGGTTGCGGGCAGGTGCGATCGCAGAGCCGGAAGCATGGTACGGGATGGCTCACTTTCTAGAACACATGATATTTAAAGGGACGGAGACGATCCCGCCAGGAGTGTTCGATCGCGTCGTGGAAAACAGAGGTGGAATGACAAATGCTGCTACTAGCCACGACTACGCTCACTTTTATTTAACAACTGCCGCTCCTTACTGGGAAGATACGCTGCCGTACTTGGCAGAATTGTTGTTAAATGCTGCTATTCCAGAAGACGAATTCGATCGAGAACGGGAAGTTGTCTTAGAAGAAATTCATGCTTGTTACGACGATCCAGACTGGATTGGATTTCAAACCCTGAGTGAAAGTATCTACCAACAGCATCCCTACGGGCGATCGGTTCTGGGTACGGAATTGGAGTTAATGCAGCACTCACCAGAGGCAATGCGGTGCTTTCATCGCGCTCATTACCAACCCGAAAATATGACGGTAGCGATCGCGGGTGGAATCGAAACAGAACGAGCGATTGAAATCGTCAACCGCAGTTTCGACCGATTTTTGCCACGGATAGAATTACCACCTGTAGAGGAAGTCAAAAAACCACTGCTAGCTGGAATTCGCCGCCAGGAATTATATCTACCAAGATTGGAACAAGCACGGCTACTCATGGCTTGGATCGCACCAGGGATCGACCAATGGCGCAGTGCTTACGGTTTAGATCTGATTTCAGTTATATTGGGCGCGGGACGTTCTTCTCGCTTAATCCGCACTCTCAGGGAAGATAAACAATTAGTCCAAGCAATCAGCAGCCAGTTTTCCCTCCTGCAAGATGCTAGTTTATTTACCATTAGTGTTTGGTTAGAGCCGCAACATTTAGAAAAAGTAGAAGAATTAATTTGCGCCCATTTAGAACAGTTACAGACAGAGGCGATCGCCCCGGAAGAACTCGCACGCGCTCAGCGAGTTCTGTGTAACGACTATGCTTTTTCCACCGAAACACCAGAACAACTGGCAGGGTTGTATGGTTACTATCAAACTCTAGGCGAACCAGAGTTAGCCACAACTTATCCCCAGCAAATCAAATCCTTCGATGCCGTCGAACTCCAACAAATTGCCCAACAATACCTTTCTCCCTATTCCTACGCGGTAACAGTTGTCAAACCTTGTTAACTTAGGAAGTAGGGAGCAGGGGAAAGAGAGAGTCGCCCAGCTGAGGGAGAGTCGCCCAGCTGAGGGAGAGAATTGACTCACTACACCCGATACCCGACACCCGACACCCTTTCTTCACTGATAACTGACAACTGATTTCCCGTGACAACCTCTTTACCAACTCAACAGATCCATCGCACAGTTTTACCTAATGGCATGGTAGTTCTGGCGATCGAAAACCCAGCCGCAGACATTGTTGCTACTCGTATTTTTCTCAAAGCAGGGAGTTGCTGGGAACCACAACAGCAAGCTGGATTAGCGCATTTGCTGTCTGCGGTGATGACAAAGGGAACCACAGAACTCTCCTCGATGGAAATTGCCGAACGGGTAGAGTCCGTTGGCGCAAGCCTGAGCGTCGATGCAGCCTCAGATTATTTTCTGTTGAGCATGAAAACTGTTTCGGCAGATTTTCCCGAAATCTTAACATTAGCAGGGGAACTGTTGCGATCGCCCTCATTTCCTGCTGCTGAAGTGGAACTCGAACGACGGCTGACAATCCAACACATTCGTTCTCAACAAGAACAGCCATTTACAATTGCTTTTGACCAACTCCGACAAGCAATTTACCAAAATCATCCCTATGCTTCTTCTGGTTTGGGATGGGAAGAAACGGTAGCTAAAATCGAGCGAACTGACTTACAACAATATCACCAGACTTATTTTCGTCCCGATAATGTTGTCATTAGCTTAGCAGGTCGAATTACAGTCGATACCGCGATCGCCCAAATCGAAAAAGTTTTTGGCGACTGGGAAGCGCCGCGATCTCCCATCCCATCATTGCAACTGCCCAGCCTGACTCCTGCCCCTCAGCAGCTCAAGATTGCTCAGCCGACTCAGCAATCGATTATCATGCTGGGCTACTTAGCTCCTTCCGTTCATCAATCGGACTATCCAGCCTTAAAACTACTTTCTACCCATTTAGGTAACGGGCTATCTAGCCGCTTGTTTGTCGAACTGCGCGAAAAGTTGGGCTTAGCTTACGAAGTGTCTGCGTTTTACCCCACGCGCATGTCACCTGCTACGTTTGTCGCCTACATCGGTACTGCACCAGAAAATACCGCGATCGCCCGAGATCGCCTGCAAACGGAAGTAGAGTTACTATGTCAAGCACAACTCAGCACGGAAGATTTACAAACAGCCAAAAATAAGCTTCTCGGTCAATATGCCCTTGGCAAACAAACGAACGGACAAATTGCGCAAGTATATGGTTGGTATGAAATTTTAGGGTTGGGGATTGAATTCGATCGCTCCTTTCAACAAGAAATTGCCCAAGTAAGTGCTGAAACAACACAACAAGCAGCTTGCCGTTATTTACTCGAACCCTATATTTCTATGGTTGGACCGGAAACAGCGATCGGCGATCGATAACTTTTTTGTAAACAGTTTTTAGCAATTATTACAGCCCATGAAACCTCATAAACTTTAATAAATTAGCAAGCTCTGCTCGAAGAAAGCCATGCTACTTTAAATGAAGGCACAAAAGGAGATTCTTAAGAGAAAAAACTCTAGAGATTAGAGCCTGTGCCTCCCGCTCTAGTCCTATCGCAAAGTACCTGAACTTGACAATACCTCACTTGTAGTAGAAGAAACGTTGAGTGAAAGAAACGTTCTTGCCTAAATATTTCTACTTTCTAGCAAATAAAAGGAGGTGTCCGGTTTACTAAAGAATCCCGATTGAGCGACGACAAATACAAGCCAAGTTTGATTGTCAGGTAAATTGCGAATTTGTCCACCCTATTTGAGTTCATCTAGTTTTTGCTGCTTTTAACTAAATCCAGACTCTCTGAATAACCCGCCTCCAATTAAGTAACTGAGGCGGGTTTGCTATTTTAATCAGTTATCAATTATCAGTTATCAGTCGCCCCGCAGATTTTGATAGCGGTAGAATGCATATGTATCGAACAGCGCTCCGACTAAACTACAAGTCATACCGATGATACACAGCCCTCGCCAAGCACTACCACTGCCAAACGTGGCTAAGAACTGTTGCATAGCAGAAGCAATTGCCTGACCGATTCCTTGCAAGCCAGGAACGTACTTCAGCAGAGACACGCTTGCTAAACCCCCACCAATTAGAAATGTGGGGACGACAAAGCTCAGAATAATTGTCAGTAATAGAGAACGGAGAAAATTAGGCAGAATGCTCATGAAGCGTACTCTGGTCAATCGGTTGACAATGAAAATCCGATACGAGTGCCACTTTCTACAATAAGAGCGATCGCCTACCGTTGCTGCAAATTTCAAAAATCTTAAGCGATCGTTAAAAGTTTTGTCTACAACTTCAAAGCGATATTAACGATCGGGGAATTAGATTAAATTTTTCTAGCGGAGCGTGGCGAGACTGTAACGTATGTTTATTGCTAGTAAGTAAGACACGGTAGGCGATCGCAGCATCTGCTCCTAACAACGGCTTCTTACTTGCGTCGAGCGGCAAATTTCTCAGATTCGCTTAAAAATTGGTAAACATTGACGAAGCGAACCTTGACAAGACGGCGCGATCGAACAACACAATAAGGCAAAAATCTATCTATGGCTAGAGTGAAAGCTAGTGATTCTGAATTTAGTTATTTTGCACCTAGTGATTCTAAATTTAGTTATTTTGCACCTAGTGATTCTGAAACTTAGTTATTCTGAACACAGAGTTTATCGAGCAGAGGAAAATTGAGCGAAGTAAGACCAAGTTCTTTCCTGGGAGTATGGAGTCAGCGATTGCTGGCAGCAATTTTACTAGGTGGGCAAGTCCTAATTCACTTGCTCCAAGGTAGGATTCATCGCCGAAATACTGTAGAACAGATGGCAGCAGTGGGACCGGACTCATTGCTAATCGCCCTCATCACAGCAGTTTTTGTCGGCGCAGTTTTTACGATTCAAGTAGCGCGGGAATTTATTCGATTTGGAGCTGGAACAACAGTTGGCGGGGTTTTAGCTCTTGCCTTAACTCGGGAACTCGCACCTGTATTGACAGCTGTAGTTCTCGCGGGGCGAGTTGGTTCCGCATTTGCGGCGGAAATTGGCACGATGCGCGTCACAGAGCAGATTGACGCTCTTTATATGCTCAAAACCGATCCAATTGATTATCTTGTCATTCCGCGCGTGTTAGCCTGCTGCGTCATGCTGCCAATTTTGACCCTATTATCTGCAATTACAGGTATGATTGGCGGCTTAGTGATAGCAACCAACTTATATCGCCTATCTCAGAGCGTATTTATTGATTCAGCCCGCAATTTCTTAGATGTCTGGGATGTTACTAGTGCTTTAATCAAAGGTGCTGTTTTCGGAGCAACGATCGCAATTATTGGATGCAGTTGGGGTTTGACAACCACAGGAGGAGCCAAGGGAGTCGGACAATCAACCACAGCTGCTGTAGTCACGGCGCTACTATCAATCTTCATCATGAACTTTTTCTTATCTTGGGTTATGTTTCAGGGCTTGGGGCGCTCGACGCTTTAGACAGTTATCAGTAAAGAGTGGTAATTGTTAATGGGTAATCGATCTATTTCTTCTTTATCCCCCATGTCTCCCCTGTCCCCTTCTGCTCCTCTCCTCACTCGCCACTCCACTGAACCTTAAAATAAGAGTGTTAGAGTCTATTGTTCAGGCAGGACAAAAACAGTGACAACTTCCCCATCTGTAACATCAACCGTTCAGCTTGCTCCCAGCTATAAGCTGCCTTTATTCATAGTCTTAGGGGCAATTCCTTTAATACTCGTTTCAGCCTGGGTAGGTGGCATAATTGCCTTATTTGGTTTGTTTCTGATGTTTCAAGCTACAACCCTACGTCTACAATTCACTGATACTGCCTTAGATATCTACAGAGGAGAAACCATCATCCGGCACTTTCCCTATCAAGAATGGCAACATTGGGAAATTTTTTGGCATCAAGTGCCGATCCTGTTCTACTTTCGAGAAGTGAAAAGCATTCACTTTTTGCCCATTCTCTTTGACTCCAAAACGCTACAAATTTGTTTAGAGCAACGCTGTCCAAGACACTGATAACTGATAACTGATTATGACTTCAGATGAATCCCAAACACCAAAGCCAGATAATCAACCTTGGGAAGATTCAGAGGAACAAGACAAACCTCTAAACTTCTCGATGGATGCGCCAAATGGGAAATTAGAAGAAATAAATTTACTAGATGAATCTCGATCTGAATCTAATACAGATAAAGATACAGATACGGACTTAGATTTAGAAAACTTTAACTTTTTTGCCTCGCCATCTGAAGAAGCAGAAGATGAGTTTTTGCAAGAGTTAGTAACGCCAAATTCTGCACGAGAAACTCCAGCGGAAACGCCGCTCATTCCGCTGGCAAAACCATCCAACTTGTCTCAATTGCAACAGCAGGAACAAGCCTTAAGACAAGAAATTGCACGCCTCCAAGCAACGCACAAACAGCTATCTGCTCAGTTAGCGCAAACTCAATCTGCTATGAGTAAAGTGGTGCAAGAAGGTCTTGCTCAAATGGAGCAACGCAAGCAAGCATTACAAATTTCAATCGAACAGTTAGAACGGCGGCAAGAACGCATTCGGGCGGAAATGCGGACGAGTTTTGCTGGAGTTTCCCAAGATTTAGCAATTCGAGTGCAGGGTTTTAAAGACTATCTCACGGGCAGCTTGCAAGATTTGGCAACAGCAGTAGAGCAATTAGAACTAGCACCAAAAACTAGACCAGAGCCGCAACCAGCAACTAGACAACCCAAACCTCAAGAGCCGGAGCAACCCGCCACGCCTCAATTTACCGAACAGAGATTTCAAGCTACTACAAAACAAATTCGCCGCCTGCTCGACCAATACCGCAACCAACCAGATTATTACGGTCCCCCTTGGCAACTGCGCCGCACGTTTGAACCAGTGCAGGCGGAACGAGTATCCAATTGGTTTTTCAAGCAAGGAGGACGAGGTGCTTTACGAACTACAGGTAGTCGCCTGCAAAATATTCTAATTAGCTCGGCGATTATTTCAATTCTATACACCTTGTACGATACTCGCCTCCGCATCTTGGTGTTGGCGAATACTCCCGAACGGCTGGGAGATTGGCGGCGTGGTTTGCAAGATTGTCTTGGCATTTCTCGCACAGATTTTGGACCCGATCGCGGTGTAACCTTATTTGAAGATGCAGAAGCAGCTGCTATCAGAGCTGAAAGAGCGATCGAAGCCAATCAAATGCCACTGATTATCATCGATGACTCCGAGGAAAAAATCAGCCTCTCTCTGCTACAATTCCCTCTATTACTAGCCTTTGCCCCCGATCCTCAAACTCTTAGAGAAAGAGATTTTGATTATTAATGGGTAATTGGTGGTTGGTAGTTGGTAAGTAAGTGGTGAGTGGTGCATGGTAAGAGGTTTTTGACTTACGACTTACGACTTACGACTTACAACTTCTCCCTTGTCCCTTCTTTTCCTCACCCTAACCCCTCACACATGACTATCTGGCTCACTCTGTGCGTAGTAACTTTACTAGTAGCGTATCTAATTGGCTCTACGCCCACTGGTTATACGCTAGCAAAACTTTTAAAAGGAATTGATATTCGCGAACACGGTTCTGGTTCAACTGGAGCAACTAATGTTTTGAGAACCTTAGGCAAGGGACCAGGCGCATTTGTACTAGTTATTGATGCTTTCAAAGGAGTTTTGGCGATCGCCCTCGTACCTTGGCTGTTTAGCTTTGCTACTGGGCAAAATCTTCTGCCTCCTACTGTTGACCCTACGCTCTGGCTGTCTTGGATGGTAACGTTATCGGGGTTAGCAGCTATTTTGGGACATAGCAAATCGATTTGGTTGGGGTTTAGTGGGGGAAAATCTGTCGCTACGAGTTTGGGCGTATTATTGGCGATGAATTGGCAGGTTGCTTTAGCAACTGTCGGGGTATTTGGCGTTGCGATCGCCATCTCGCGGATCGTCTCACTCAGTTCGATCGCAGGCGCGATCGCAGTTTCGCTATTGATGCTGCTATTTCATCAACCTTTACCTTACGTCCTGTTTGGGATAGTAGGTGGTATCTACGTCATTCTGCGCCACAAGAGCAATATTCAACGCTTACTAGATGGTACGGAACCTCATCTAGGGCAAAAATCATCTACCGCAAATCAGTGAACAGTTATCAGTTATCAGTGGCTAGTGGTTAGTGGCTAGTGGCTAGTAATTGCTCCCGATCGCTCCCGATCGCTCCGCGATTCTCTCTTTCCCCTACTCCCTGCTCCCGACTCCCTTCCTTCATGCCCCAAGTTTCAATTGCAGATCTGGTTGCTGGTGTCCGCGCTGGTTGCGTGGTTAGCTTTCCTACCGATACCGTTCCTGCATTGGCGGCTTTACCAGAGCGAGCCGATCTAATCTTTGCGACTAAACAGCGCAGTCAGGATAAGCCGTTAATTTTGATGGGAGCAAAGGCAGAAGATTTGTGGGATTACGTGGTGGGGACAGAAGCAGAATGGCGAGTTTGGCAACAGGTAGCGGCACAATATTGGGCTGGGGCTTTGACTTTGGTACTGCCAGCAAGCGATCGCGTCCCTAAAGTCATGAACCCTACCGATCCTACGACTATAGGCGTGCGCGTTCCTCAAAGCGCGATCGCGCGAGAAATATTAGCTCAAACTGGACCTTTAGCTACCACCAGCGCTAATTTATCAGGGCAACCACCATTAGAAACCCTGACAGAAATTGCCGCTCAGTTTCCCGATGTTTTAACCCTACAAATCTCAGATGTTTCTGGAATCGGCGTTCCTTCTACTGTAGCTAAGTGGATGGGTAGTGATTGGGTAATTTTGCGCCAAGGAGCGGTAGTGTTAGAGATATAATTATCAGTTTTAACTACGGAACTATCTTGGTCGAGAGAGGCTCAATACTACCAAACTCAGGGTAAGATTTCAATTTTTTGTGGTGTGAGTTTTTGGGA
Source organism: Chroococcidiopsis sp. SAG 2025 (assembly GCF_032860985.1). Taxonomy (GTDB): domain Bacteria; phylum Cyanobacteriota; class Cyanobacteriia; order Cyanobacteriales; family Chroococcidiopsidaceae; genus Chroococcidiopsis. The sequence goes on along the minus strand of NZ_JAOCNC010000001.1, from coordinate 700,533 downwards.
AGTTATGAGCTGGAATGAATGGGTGTATTTATTATTTGGGCTGTTTTTAGGACTGAGCTTAGGTCTAGGCGGACGCTGGTGGCTAGACAAATCTAAGCGATCGCTTACTGCTAATAATGCCAACGATCCCACACTTGAGCAGAAGCCTCTCACGGCGGATAGGAATGAGATCCTGGCTCTACAAAGTCAGCTACAGCAAAGCCAGATTGCCTATCAGCTAGCACGGAAAATGTGCCAGTTTAAAGCAGGATTTCTGACAAGAACCGCCCATGAATTGCGATCGCCGCTCAATAGTTTAATCGGTTTGCACCAATTGATTTTATCCGATCTATGCGATGACCCTGCGGAAGAGAGGACATTTATTGCCCAAGCTCATCAGTCAGCGTTGAAGCTAATGAATTTAATGGATCGGGTGATCGATGTTTCTCGACTAGAACATGGCAGGTCTCCGCTAGAAATCCAGCCAATTAATTTAGCCGCGCTATTGACAGACGTTTATAATTCTACTTATCTCATTGCTGCTAATCGCAATCTGCGGTTACAACTCTCCCTACCTGAAACCGAAACTTATGTCTTAGCCGACCCGCGCTGGTTGCGGCAGGTGGCGATCGATTTACTTGACATTTGTTTGACTCAAATGCAAGAAGGAAACATTCTCGTTTCTACCCATTCCTGTCTTGCTACTAACGAGATCGCAATTTGGCTAGATGCCGAACTACCACATCGGATTTGGTCGGACTCACTTGATGTATCTCAGAGCGATCGTTTATCACCATTAGAGATCGAAGATTTTACTTTTTCACCAGGAATGATTCTGCTATTAACTCAGACTCTTCTAGAGCTGATGCACTGTCGGTTAGAAATTTTAGCAATGCCAAACTCAACATCAATAGACGAAGAGAATGAATCTTACACGCGACTGCAATTAACGATCCCTTTGGTAACTCTCGAACCTGAAATCGTTTCGGGAGCAACAGAAAACTAGAAAGAATTTCGTCTCTCATCCCTTGTGCTTCTACTGACAAATCCATTTCCACAAAGGATGGCTTTTACCCTGCTGGCGAATTTGCTGTACTTGTTTCGCTAAGCGACGCAACTCCTTTGGTGGTAGTCCAAATAGTAAAATGCGACCCTGCCAAAGGAGATTAGAAATTGTCATGACCGCGCAACAAGCCAAACCAAAAGTGGGTAGAGGGTTATAATAAAGCCCGTATCGCACGGCTACCCAAGTGAAATATTGCAACAATAATCTAATTTCATAACGCAGTCCCCAAAGACTTAAAACACCAACACTCAGCCACAAACACCCTACGACCAACCATCTGCTATATGCGATAAGTAGATACAGCTTTTGTACTTGTCGCTCAAAAGTTGGGTCAAGTTCTATCGGTACAAAGGGTGGATCTTCTGGCTGCATCTGATGGGGGAGTCGAGAGGAAGAAGTCAAAAGTCAGAAGTCAAAATTGAGTGGCGCATGGTGCGTAATTTTCAATTGAATTGTCTCCCTGATAACTGTTCACTGGTCGCTGGTTGCTGACAACTGGTTGCTATTCTGAGATTGACCAGTTCGTTCTCGCCACAAGGAAAGTAGGGTACTGGCGATAAAAATACTGGAGTACGCCCCAGCAGCGAAACCAATCATGAGTGCCAAGGCAAAGTTTTTCAGCGTTTCGCCACCAAAGATGAATAAGGTCAGCAAAGTCAGCAATACGGTTAAGGTGGTGTTGATCGATCGCCCCAAGGTTTGATTTACCGCATTGTCTACCACTTGGTCTATTGGTAAATCGGGACTAAGTTTCAGGGTTTCGCGGATGCGATCGTAAATTACCACCGTGTCATTGACAGAAAAACCCGTAATTGTTAGCAACGCAACGATAAATAAACTATCAACTTCAGTGCCTTGGACTAAGCCTAGAATCCCAAAAATCCCCGTGGTAATCAAAACATCGTGGAACAGAGCCACGATCGCAAATATGGCGTAGTCTAACTGGAAGCGTAGGCTTAAATAAACGACGATCCCGGCAAAGGAGACGAGGAGAGCAATTAGACCCGAAGATAACAACTGTTGTCCGATGGTTGGACCTACTGTATCGATTTGGGTTACTTTGGGATCGAACGCGCCAATTTCTTTAGTAAGTGTTTGTTGTAACTGCGTCCTCTCGTCAACATTGAGAGTTTTTGTCCGAATCGAAATCCCTTGTTGCTGTCCGCGTTCGTTGCTGAGCAGTTGAATGCTACTATTGCCCAATCCGCGCTCTGACATGACTTGACGGACGGCATTGATGTCAATTGGTTTGGCGCAGTTTTCTAGTTTAGAGCAGTCGCGCTGGAGTTGCAATCGCGTGCCGCCGATAAAGTCGAGACTCGGACGCAGTGGCGCACCATATTTTTGCCAAGAAATCCCCATCGCCACTAAACCAGCCAGAATCACGATCAGGGAAACTCCCCACCAAAGCGATCGCTGTTTGTTAATATTGAGTTTCATGTCGCCCCCTGTGCCTTATTCGATGCTGGCAAGCTCGGACAGTATAACTCTGGTTTGCGCAAACTGGGAATTGCGATCGCCAACATTAAGAAAGTACGACTACAGGTAATCGCGGTAAACATACTCATGGCAACCCCTAATGCCAGCGTTAGAGCGAAACCTTTCACCAACCCAGACCCGAGCCAAAACAGCGCCCCACAAGCAATCCAAGTCGTAACGTTGCTATCTAAAATGCTAGAAAAAGCACGATAAAAGCCAGATTCTACGGAACGATAGAGCGATTTACCCGCTCGCAATTCTTCCCGCGTCCGCTCGAAAATCAGCACGTTGGCATCCACTGCCATGCCAATACTGAGGATAAATCCAGCGATACCTGGCAGCGTCAGGGTGACACCCAACAAAGCGAAAGTTGCCCATGTCAGCAAAGCATAAATCACCAACGCTAGATCGGCTATGAGTCCAGGCAAGCGGTAGTAAACCACCATAAAGATTAAGACTAAGGACAACCCCCCAACCCCAGCATAAATACTGCGTTGAATGCTATCGCGTCCCAAAGTCGCGCCCACAGTTCGATTTTCAACGATTTCCACGGGGACGGGTAAAGCACCGCCTCGTAATTGCAGCGCTAATTCGTTAGCAGACTCGAAATCAAAATTCCCTGTAATTTCTGCTCGTCCGCCTGTAATCCCTGTTTTTTCAAATTCTTGACCGACTACGGGCGTACTGATTGGTTTATCGTCGAGAAAAATTCCCAAACGTCTGCCCGTGCCTGCTAATTCTTTTGTCAGTTGGGCGAATAATTCGCCGCCTTTGGCATCAAATTCTAAAGCTACACTCCAGTTGCTGCCTTGCGTAGGTGTCGCCTGTGCGTACTTGAGATTTTTCCCCGTCAACCCGGTGCGCTCGAATAGCTTTGCTTCTAGCTCGGTAATCTCTTTGATTTTGGCTTCTATTTGAGCATTATTTGCCGCGATCGCCTTTTCGTCTCGTTCCTTCGCACTTTGTAACTTTTGTTGTTCTGCCAGCAATCCCTGAATTTGTTGCTGCCTATTATTGACAAAAGCTCTACTTTCGGCATTCTCACGGCGAAAATCCAGTTGAGCTGTACCACCCAGTACCCTTTCTGCCTGCTCTGGATCGTTGACTCCTGGGAGTTGGACGAGAATTTGGTCTTGTCCTACTGTTTGAATCACGGGTTCCGATACCCCTAGTCCGTTGACGCGGTTTTCCACCACAGTTTGCACTGCTTCTAACTCGCGTTCGGTGATGCGTTTGATTTCCTCGTTAGGCTTGACCTGAATTGTCAATTGCGAACCCCCCTGGAGGTCTAACCCCAGTGGCACGGGGAATTTCACAATTACGACAATTGCGGCGATGATGAGAACGACAATTAAAGCTAATAGCGATCGCTGTTTTTGCATACTACGTGCTGCGGCAACAAGTGCTATAGTAACCTCTTTTTGAGGAGTGAGGAGCTAGGAGTGAGGAGCGAGGAGTGAGGGAAAGAGAGTGGTGCGTGGTGCGCGATGAAAGGGTGCGTGGTGCGCGATGAAAGGGTGTGGGGTGTGGGATGTGGGGTGTAAGAATTTTGAATGCGTGAATGCGTGAATTTTGAATTGTTTTGCTCCCTCAGCTTCCTCAGCTCCCTCAGCTCCCTCAGCTCCCATTCTTCGAGAAGGGCTTTGCCCTACAGCTTCCCCAACTCCCTCAGCTCTCCCTTGTCCCCCTTGTCTCCCTTGTCCCCCTTGTCCTCTCCCTCACTCCTCGCTCCTCGCTCCTCACCCCTACACCTGAACGGCGACCATCTTTTTCACGGCTTCGACAATTTGCTCTGGTTGCACGATGGTGAGTCTTTCGAGACTGCCGTTGTAGGGAGTGGGAATGTCTTGAGAAGATAGACGCAAGACAGGCGCATCTAATTCGTCGAAGAGGCGATCGTTAATTAATGCGGTTAATTCTGCGGCTATACCCCCAGTTTTCATGCACTCTTCCACGATGATGACGCGATGCGTTTTGCGGACGGAAGTAGCAATGGTTTCTATATCTAGGGGTTTTAGAGAAATGAGATCGATAATTTCTGGATCGAATCCCTCTTTCTCTAACGGTTTGACTGCTTGCATGACGTGGTGGCGCATTCGCGAGTAGGTCAAAATTGTCACGTCTTCGCCACGTCGCACGATTTCTGCTTTGTCTAACGGGACTAGGTATTCGTGTTCTGGTAGGTTTTCCTTGAGGTTGTAAAGCAGTACGTGTTCAAAGAACAACACTGGATTGTCGTTGCGAATTGCTGATTTCAGCAATCCTTTAGCGTTATAGGGAGTAGAACAAGCGACTATCTTCAATCCAGGCACGGCTTGAAAATATGCTTCTAAGCGCTGCGAGTGTTCTGCACCCAATTGTCTGCCTACTCCCCCAGGTCCGCGAATCACCATCGGAATTTTAAAGTTACCGCCAGAGGTATAGCGCAGCATTCCGGCATTGTTGGAAATTTGGTTAAAAGCCAGCAGCAAAAACCCCATATTCATCCCTTCGACGATCGGTCGCAAGCCGGTCATCGCTGCTCCTACTGCCATACCCGTGAAGCTATTTTCGGCAATGGGGGTGTCTAGTACCCTTAACTCGCCATATTTCTTATACAAATCTTTTGTAACTTTATACGAGCCGCCGTAGTGACCGACATCCTCACCCAAAACGAATACAGTAGAATCCCGCGCCATTTCCTCGTCGATGGCTTCTTTCAGGGCATTAAAGAATAACGTTTCTGCCATTAACCTTACAACTTTAGTTGACTAATCTAGCATCTTAGCGCTAAACAAGGGGCGAGGAGTGAGGAGTGAGGGAAAGAGAGTGGAGCGTGGTGTGGGAAGTATGGGAGAACACAAGGGAGAATTTGCTCCCCGCTCTCTCTTGTCTCCTTTGTCTTCCTTGTCCCCCTTGTCCTCTCCCTCGCTCCTCGCTCCTCATTCCTCATCCCTAATTTCAGAGAGCTTTGCAATTCTTATTTTTCTGTCGAGTTTTCCCCAGGTATTCCCCACTGTTTCCACAGGTAGTCTGGGTTTTTCCACAGCAGGCTGGAGTTTTTCCACAAGAGATGACTTCAGAAATCTGGGTTTACTGCTCTAGTTGTGAATTTCTCACATCGCTTTCTCTCTGCTGAGAATCTGAGAGATTTTGTAAAGATGTGTGACAAAAATGTAGTTAAAACCCTAATTCTATCGTACTGATTTTTTTGTGTTTAGAACCGTTGTAATATTTCGCAGCATTGACGGGACAGTGAAACTTGTCGCACAATGATGCGACTTCCCTTTATAAAACCTGCCGAGAAAACGATCGGGCGATCGCGCTCCATCGAAGTGATGATTATGCTTTAGCAACGAGGATTTTTCAGTGCCACAGGTGCAATTATGGTTGCTGCACGAACTGCCGAAGGCATTGCATCTTTTAACTTGATTTTTAAGTTGCGTTTTTTATGTCGTGGAAGTCAGCTTATCCCATTCATGTAACTGTTTGAAGAGAGGTTCTCCATGTCCGCCACCGTTAGCATTTTGACTGAAATTCCCGAGTCATTACACGAATCAATGCAAAATTACTTAGAAACCCATCCTGATTGGGATCAAGACCGAGTGTTTGCAGCAGCATTATCGCTGTTTTTGCTACAAAACAGTAATGGCGATCGCCGTGCCGCTAGAGTCTATCTAGAAACCCTATTTCATCACTCTTGATGGAGGATGAGTAGTCGTTGGTCATTGGTTGTTGTCAGTCTGCTCCCTGTTCCCTAACAACTAGACAAAACTATAGGGTCTTCAACCGCATGAAGACCCTATAGTTTTTCCCTCAGCAGCAAGAGTTTAGCCTTCTAGCTCTGATTTTGTAATTGAGAGTGGCGTGCTATTGACTTTTCCCAACCTTACTAGTGGGACTTTAAAACTTTCTAAGCCCAAATATAGCCGAACTTAGCTCTGTGAGAGGCAAATACATCAACATGCTCATTAAGCCAGCGGACCAAACGAAACTCGACTGCGGTGCGGAATGCCTCCAATGCTTCGGCAAAGGTTTGTAAGGGTTTGGTTGCCCAACGTCTGCGGAATCCGCCGGTCAACTGATGCCAAAGGATGAAGGTGTAAGCGATGAACACTAAAACCCAATGACGCTTCATACTCAGAGCATCCCGAACTTGATACTCACTCAAACCCAACCAGCCCTTGGCTTCTCGATAGAAGACCTCCACCCAGTTGCGAGCAGAATATGTTTGAGCTACCCAAGCCGCACTGACTTGGTTGTCAGAGGCATTGGTGAGAAAGTAATCCACCTCCGTCGCTTGCTCGAAACTAGAGGCATTGAGTTGAATCGCCAGCCAGCGAGTGCCTTCGAGCTTCGGAACGTGAACTGGTAACAGCGCCACCCAAACTGTCCGGGGCTGCTCCAGATTGAGTTGCACAGGTGTGAACTGCTCCACTGCCAAGGTTTGAGCAATAGCTTCTAATCCCTGCTTACGAGCAGACTCATCACCTGATGTTTGAGCAGTAACTTGGCGGTTTTTGGCGATTGCTGCCACGTAAGTTAGGTTTCTCGACTCCAACTGCTTGAGAAAAGGCGTGTTATTACCGTAGCCTGCATCAATTACAGTCACACCCGGTCGATAACCGCGCTTCAAGCATTGGTCAACCAAGTCTAGAGCCAGGTCAGGTTTTTTCTGGAAGTTGGGGTCTGCCTTGCCTTGCTCGAATAAACTTGCGTGTTGATAGAGTGCAACATCTAACGGCAGACGTCGCACTCCATCATACAAGTAGGTAGTCAGCAGCACAATACCATTGTCAGTCTTGCCAATCTCCCCAATGTACTGCCGTCCTACCCCATCAGTAGCCGCACCACTTTTGCGATGTCCCGAATCATCTACAATCAATGTGAAACCTTGACTCGGGGTCGTCTGGCGACACTGGTGCATCACCTCCAACCGCCGATTATTTAGCTTGACTTCATCCCAAGGGGCATTGTTGAGAAAATGTCTGAGGCTGTTGTAGGAGCCATCTACTGTATTTGTGACCAGTTGGCTCAGGTTTTTGCGCTGACTCTCACCCAGCAGTCCCCCTAGATAAACACGAAATTCCTGCCGCTGCTTCTGACGCGAAAATACATCATCAAACCGACGACACCAGTTCTCAAAGCACTGCGGCATCGCTGCTGGTACTTGATCTTTCACCTTACGTTGCTCCTGTCGAGACTGACGTAAAACGCAACTCCTACCCGCATTCTAGCTCAATTTGCTCCATCTTTCTTACAAAGTCCCACTAGGAGCCTCAAATTTATACCCGACACCACGTACTGTTTGAATCAGGATCGGCTGAGCCGCATCAATTTCAATTTTTTTGCGAATCTGACCGATATGCACGTCTACCACCCGCTGATCTCCTACATATTCATAGTCCCAAACTTCTTGAATTAGCTCGGCACGCCGCCAAACTCGACCTGGATGGCTGGCAAGAAAGCGTAACAAATCAAATTCCAACGCAGTTAAGGGAATCAATTCATTGTTAATTGTCACTTCTCGCCGTTCTGGATCGATTGTCAGTTTATCGAACACCAGACGTTGTTTTTCCGCAGTCGTGACTACTCGTTGGCGTTTCAAAATTGCTCCAACTCGGACTTCTAACTCTCCTAAACTAAATGGTTTGGTCAAATAGTCATCCGCACCTTGAGAAAAGCCTCTGATTTTGTCTGCCTCATCAGCTCGACTTGTTAGCATGAGAACAAAAACTTTAGTGCGGTTTTGCATCTCTTGGCAGAGATTGTAACCAAGCGTATCTGGTAGATTTACATCTAGGATGACTAGATCGGGGTTAAATTGCTCGAATAGAGCCAAGGCAGTCTTACCATCTTCGGCAGCCTCTACCTGATAGTTGTGCTTGGTTAAAAAGCGTTGAATTAAATTACGAATTGATGGATCGTCATCAACAACTAGAATTTTGGCAACAGCCATAGGCATTACTTTGAGCAGAGAAGGAATAACAAGCCTATTCAGCAACCTGGGTGGTAGCGCTAGAACAAGCAGATCGAAACTACCACAATTATTAATCGATAATTCAGGAATGCCAACTCTGAGATAAACCCTGGTGTTCTAATATACTAGTAGAATTTTCCCGGGGATTTTATCGCCAGTACGGGCGCGCACATCAATTAACCGACAATAACTTGAGAAGTTCTCAATCGAACAGACTCGCGCTAGCAAAACGGCAAAAATTGCCAACTACGCTATTGCTTGCTTTTGCACCTGTTTCACTAACGGCAGATTTTGCGAATAAAATTTTCTTTTCGACTGCCGATCGCTCAATTCTGCTTGAACTCAGTCGTGCTATTTACGACAGCATGGCTCGGTGTTACAACTTATGTTACGTTTTCGTACAATTACCGAGGTAAAGCAGAAAAGCTTAGCAGTTCTGGTCAAAAACAGTAAAGCAAGTGTCCGATCTCAGTAAATCTGAGGTACGAGCCAGGGTCAGCGATCGCATTACCTAGAAGACATCACAGTAAAAAACGAATAAGTGATATCCTGGTTAAGTACAACGATATCCGGTAACTGCACTAGTCTATTAGAATAGATCCAAATAGGCTAGGCTGAAAGCATACGCCTTGTTGTACATTTTTCTATAGAGTTCGCCCCCGACTCCGCTAAGGCGATAAATTCACATGATCGAGCAAAGTCCCTACGACAAACTTGGGGTATCAGAAGACGCGACATTCGACGAGATCCAAGAAGCTCGCACTCGCCTCGTACAGCAGTGCGGCAACGACCAGCAGCTGTTGGAGACAGTGGAAGCAGCTTATGATGCCATCTTAATGGAGCGTTTGCGACTGCGCCAAGAAGGAAAGATTAAGGTTCCAGAAGGTATCCGCTTCGCTGAGACTGCTATCCAATCTCCCCCTAAAGAAGTCTCATCGCCTGCGCCTCAAGCCCCAGCGTGGCTGCAAGGTATACAAGACAAGCCTAGCTTGACTGAGATTCTCATGCCTGGAGTGCTGTACTTAGGATTGAGCTGTATTGGAGTGTTTTATAGTGCTGTTGGCGCTCAAATTTTACAATTTTTGTTAATCGTTGGTGTTTGTTCGAGCCTCTATTTTCTCTATCGGAAAGAACAAAAATTTGGTCGAGCAGTACTGCTAACAGCCACGGGTTTGATTGTTGGTTTGATTGGTGGTGGGCTGATCGGTAGTTTGTTGCAAACCCAGATTGCCAGTATTGTAACAGTAGAACAATTTTCTACTGTCCTAACTTTTGTGTTGTTGTGGGTGATTTCTAGCTTTCTACGCTGAGAAAAGATCGAGATCCTAGCTAGCTTGGGCAAATCCAGCGTTGAGAACGCACTCGACTGCTGCATTTAAATCTTTCACAATTAAATCTGGTTGGTACTGTTGTAGCCGCACGCGATCGCGAATTCCGCATTCTACTGCGATCGCTTTGATCCCGTGCTTTTTCGCCGCAATAATATCCGCTTCCGTATCACCAACCATCCAAACATCGCTAGCAGGGGGCAATTCTACTAAAGCCCTTGCCATCAACAAAGGTTTATCGTCAATGTCGCGAGTTTTCAGATAATCATTGCTCAAGCAATAGCAGCGATTTTCAGGAAAAAACTTACCCAGATCGTGCTGTCCGAAAGCATAGTCTAACTCGCGCACGCGACGCATTGTCATTACTGCTAAATCGATGCCAGCTTGCTGTATTTGCTCTAAAGCTGCTACTGCGCCCGGAGCCAGTTTGTCATACTGAAAGTAAGGATGAGCGTGAACCGTTTGTCGCCGCAAATTAACAAATGTTTTAGCCTGGGTTTCGTCTAGTCCAGATAGGATAGCAATCTGTTTTTCAGGAACCTTAGAGCGCTTCAACTGCCAGAATTCCGCTTTACTTAACTGCGTTACAGCTTGTTCTGGATGGCGAGTTTTCTCTAAACATAATTGATATACGCGGTAGTATCGCTCCGACACATCTATAATGGGTCCGTCAAAATCAGTAATTAATCTAATCATTTTATAGTCTAAGATGCTAACTTTCATTAACACCTTAGCTCAGATGCCATAAGGCGAAATTTTGAATGTTTGATGGGTGAGTTTAGAAATACTAATTGGTCATTGGTCATTGGTCATTGGTCATTTGTAAGTTATCTCCCTTGTCTCCCTTGTCCCCCCGACTCCCGACTCCCGATTCCCGACTCCCGATCTTGAAGGCTACCGCGCTTCATCTGTTCTCGTTCGATTGCCTCAAACAGAGCGCGAAAATTCCCTTCGCCAAAACCCGTGGCTTGGGAGCGGCGTTCGATAATTTCAAAAAAGAAAGTTGGTTGGGTAAAAATGGGTTGAGTAAAAGTTTGTAGTAGCAAAGCATCGGGGTGGGAATCTTGCCAGTCAACTAAAATTTGCTGTTGGGCGATCGCTTGTAACTCGTCAACTGAGATTGGAAATGATATTGGTAATCCCAAACGCTGCTGTAGCTGAGTGTAGTAAGTAGGAGGAACTGAAAGAAAAGATACGCCATTATTGCGAAATTGCGCGATCGCTTCGATGATATTGCTAGTTTTGAGGGCGATGTGTTGAATTCCCGCACCTTGATTGCAATCTAAAAATTCCTGAATTTGCGAATTAGGCGATGCAGGTTGATTGATTGGAAACTGAACGCAGCTATTACTAGAAACCATTACCTGACTATGCAAAGCAGAGCGATCGGTTTGAATAGTAAAAGCTTGCTGAGAGCGAAAACCCAAAATCTCTTCATACCATGCCACAGCTGGCTCCAAATCCCCCGCAGCAACGTTTAATACGATGTGATCGATGCCTATGATGGGGAGTCGAGAGTGGGAAAATTTGACATTTGACTTTTGACTTGTGACTTCTCCCTTGTTCCTCTGTTTCTCGATCAAAGTATGAGCCAGAGAACCCCAGGCAGAAATTTTGCTCCACTTGTAGCCTTGCTGTAATTGTGGGGGTTGTAAGACTTTCGCACCGTAAGCGATCGCTCTTTGGACGATCGCTTCGAGATCTTCTACAACAAAGGCGACATCCGCCACACCAGGAGGATGATGGCGCAAAAACTGCCAGGCTGGACTGAAATGCGATCGCGGTGACGATAGAGCGAAGCAGACGAAACCACTCTTCACCACTTCTGTATCGGTGTAGCGATCGCGGCTGTAACTAGCTACAGTTTGAAAGCCTAATTTGCTGACAAACCAGTCACGCCAAGCTTTTGCATCTTCTACGTAGAAGTGAATCCGATCGATTTTCATATTTTTGGAAAATTCAGCATCACAGCCTATCTCTTTGTAAATTTTGCCTGTTTTGCTGAATTTACTATTCGCTCTTAAGCAAGAATTGCAGAATCAGTCCTCAGTTGTCAGTTGGTAGTTGCTTTCTTGTTTCCCTTGTCCCCCCCCTATTCCCTGCTCCCTGCTCCCTAAAAAAACAAGTGGCTATCTGGTTGAATATTAATTTCCATCGGGACTGCTTGTGGTTCTGCTTGGAGGGCATAAAAGATTGCATTGGCAGCAGTTTCGGTACTGAGCATTTTTTTGCGATCCACTTTTAGCTGTACGTTGTCCCAGAAGGGAGAGTCTACGCCACCAAAATAGAATAGCGTGAACTTCACACCAAAACGCTTCAACTCTTCCGCCATGCATTTACTGAAACCAACTACACCAAACTTGGAAGCACTGTATGCTGCTGCCATTGCCATTGAATGCTTGCCCAAAATTCCAACTACATTACAAATATGCCCGGATTTCTGCCGTTGCATTAATTCAGCTGCGGCTTGGCAGGTGTAGAAACTACCCTTCAAGTTTAGGTCTAACATCGCCTCTAGATCGGCTGGTTCTAGAGCATTGTAAGGCTTTAATATTCCTGCACCAGCTGCATTTACTAAAGCATCAATTTTGCCAAACTGAGCCGTAGTTTGCTCCATCAGGGCATTTACCGAGGTGCGATCGGTGATATCTGTGGGAACAGTTAATACTGACTTAACTGATAACTGTGTTGCCAAGTCTTGCAGTGCGCTGCTATTTCTAGCTGCCAACACCAGACGCGCTCCAGTTGGAGCCAGTTTGCGAGTTAAAGCCGAACCAATACCCCCAGTTGCACCGACGACTACAACCACCTTGTCTTGCATCTTTCTTTACATTTGTTTATATCTCTCTACATGGTAGATGAATTAAGGAGCGAGGAGCGAGGGGCGAGGAGTGAGGGAAGAATTCGGAATTAGCTGTGCATTGCGCATTGTTTGGTCACTGGTCACTGATAACTGGTCACTGATAACTGGTCGCTGAATTAGCGCGATCGCTTAAAATTACGTTAAATTTGATTAAGATAGTAATCAAACTGCTATCAGTATCTTCATACACTAGAAGATTTACTGATTGAAAGAAAAGTTAACAATATCTGTTTAAGGACTATCGTTTACGGGATAAAAGCGCCCGCCTGTAGTCAAACTGATTTGTTGTATCTACACCTAGAGGCAACTAACTGATGAAATTTTCTTGGAGAGTCCTAGTACTGTGGACACTGCCTGCACTCGTGATAGGCTTTTTCTTCTGGCAGGGGGCATTTGCTGGCGCTCCTGCTGATATGAGTAAGAACGCCGCCAGTACTCGAATGACTTACGGTCGTTTTCTAGAATATTTAGATGCTGGTCGCGTCAGTAGTGTAGACCTATATGAAGGCGGACGGACGGCAATTGTAGAGGCAGTCGATCCAGAACTGGACAATCGCGTTCAAAGGCTGCGGGTAGACTTACCATACAGCGCTCCCGAACTGATTGCTAAACTCAGAGCTGGAAATGTAAGCTTTGATTCTCACCCGATGCGAAATGACGGGGCAATTTGGGGTTTACTGGGTAATCTGATTTTCCCCGTGCTGTTGATTGGTGGGCTGTTCTTCTTATTCCGTCGCTCTAGTAATATTCCGGGTGGACCAGGGCAAGCACTTAACTTTGGTAAATCCCGTGCTAGATTCCAGATGGAAGCCAAGACGGGCATAAAATTTGATGACGTAGCGGGAATTGACGAAGCCAAAGAGGAATTACAAGAAGTCGTGACTTTCCTCAAACAGCCAGAACGCTTCACTGCTGTTGGCGCACGCATACCCAAAGGCGTACTGTTAGTAGGACCCCCAGGAACAGGGAAAACTTTGTTAGCAAAAGCGATCGCTGGGGAAGCAGGAGTCCCATTTTTCAGTATCTCCGGTAGCGAATTCGTCGAAATGTTTGTCGGTGTAGGTGCATCGCGGGTACGGGATTTATTTAAGAAAGCCAAAGACAACGCTCCTTGTTTGATCTTCATTGATGAAATTGATGCGGTAGGCAGACAAAGAGGTGCGGGAATTGGTGGTGGAAACGATGAGAGAGAGCAAACTCTCAACCAGTTACTCACAGAAATGGACGGGTTTGAAGGCAATACGGGAATCATCATCATTGCTGCTACCAACCGTCCTGACGTACTCGATGCGGCATTATTACGTCCCGGTCGATTCGATCGCCAAGTTACAGTCGATGCACCGGATATCAAAGGTCGCTTGGAGATTCTCAAAGTCCACGCTAGAAACAAGAAACTTGCTGACACTGTATCGTTAGAAGCAATTTCTCGTCGCACTCCTGGCTTTACAGGAGCAGATTTAGCTAACTTGCTGAACGAAGCAGCGATTTTAACAGCTAGACGGCGCAAAGATGCGATTACCCTGCTAGAAATTGACGACGCTGTAGACCGCGTTGTGGCAGGGATGGAAGGCACACCGTTGGTAGATAGTAAGAGCAAGCGGTTGATTGCCTATCATGAAATCGGACATGCTTTAATCGGTACGCTGATTAAAGACCACGATCCGGTACAGAAAGTCACGCTAGTACCGCGCGGACAAGCTCAAGGTTTGACTTGGTTTACTCCTAGCGAAGAACAAGGATTGATCTCGCGATCGCAGCTCAAAGCTAGAATTAGCGGTGCTTTGGGTGGTAGAGCTGCTGAAGATATTATCTTTGGTACGGCAGAAGTAACCACTGGTGCGGGTAACGACTTGCAACAGGTGACGGGAATGGCGCGGCAGATGGTGACAAAATTCGGGATGTCAGAGTTGGGTCCCCTGGCGTTGGATAGCCAAAATTCAGAGGTGTTTTTGGGTCGTGACTTGATGACTCGTTCCGATTACTCAGACGCGATCGCTTCTCGCATCGATGCTCAGGTTCGCGTTATTGTCGAAGAGTGCTATGAGTTGGCGAAGAAACTTATCCGTGACAATCGTACGGTTACGGATCGTTTAGTCGATTTGTTGATCGAGAAAGAAACCATCGACGGCGAAGAGTTTCGTCAGATTGTGGCTGAATATACCGACGTACCAGAAAAACAGCAGTACGTACCGACTTTATAAAGTCGTCAGACTAGTTACTTAAATTTTTGTAATTTAGGAGGGGATGGAAACTACCATCCCCATTTTTATAATTTTGATAAAAACGCATAATTATATTTGGAATATATTTGGATGCAAAAATGAAAGATTCAATATCTAAGCGAACTGCAAGACGTGGCAGAATTTTTCCAGAACACAACTGGTCTGAGGAAAAAAAAAAAAAGCTCAATATAACCTTGAAAAAGAAGCATTTTATCAACGTTGTCGAGTAATTTTTGAGCGAGCCAGTGCTGAATCGAGCGGCGATCGCTACAATTGGTACATCGTTATTGAGCCAGATAGCGGTGATTATTTCGTCGATCCTGATGAAGAAGTAGCAGCAAACAAAGCTCGTCAGAAGCACCCTGATGTTTGAATAGGTGTTTTCCGTCTCAACGAGACTGGAGCCTGCGGCAAAATATGATTCTCTAGGATAAAGACAGAATATACTTAAATTCTAATGTTTCAAAAAGTAGAAGAAACTTATGGGTATGCCATGTGAAGTGAACAGTATTTTGAAGTTAAATCCGTCTCAGGGGTATCCAGAAACATTATTGGTTGGTTCTCAACACCAAGCAAATAAGGAAGGCTATAGAATTATCCCAGTTGATGTTCCTATACTTTGAGTAGATCGAAACTGGAATGTTTATGCTGATGTTATAATTCATAGACTGATTTGGGAGAAAGGCTACACAGTTGTAGCTTTTGAGATTAGCAGAATTTATGAAAAAAGTTTCAAAATCAAGGAATAAATTTTTATACTATAGAAAAATAATGAGCTATGAAATAAATTATCAATGGCGTAGATTTAGACCGCTCCAATTAATAGCTTTTGTAATTTCTACTGTTTCAATAGTCGTTATAAACTTTGCTGAAGCCAGAGATTTTTTTGAAGCACTAATGCTATCCTTCCAAAGCAATTAAATTTATTTAATGATTCAGCATTTGTAGTTGTAATATCAATTATATTAAT
The DNA here is from genome assembly GCF_032860985.1 of Chroococcidiopsis sp. SAG 2025. Taxonomy (GTDB): domain Bacteria; phylum Cyanobacteriota; class Cyanobacteriia; order Cyanobacteriales; family Chroococcidiopsidaceae; genus Chroococcidiopsis. Next base: position 684,667 of record NZ_JAOCNC010000001.1, on the reverse strand, counting down.
TTTAGCACCAATTTTTATAACTTTTATTATTGAGCTGAAGGTAAAGTTAAAGGAAGCTGGCGACTTATTTGAAGTAACTAATAATGTTGTCATTCCGTTCATTGAAAACGATTTACAAAAGCTTCAAGAAGTCATTAGAAGACAACTAAGGTCAAATAGAAGAATTCGTTTATCCGTTTTCCTACCTGTTAGAAAAAGCTTTTTAAGCTGGCGTTTACAAATGGTATGCAAAACACAAAACATAGATTCTAGAGAGCTAGAAGCTTCGTTCTGTCTAAACGAGGGAGCATTGGGATATACCTTTTTAAGAGCAAAACAATATCACGTAGAATTTGTAGATGTATCTAATCCTAATAACCTACCATGCACATATATACCGCTTAGTCAAGATAACCAAAGTTTAATAGCAGGGGATATTAAGGGAGTTATTGTAGTAGCTGCTTTCCAAGAAAACTCAATTGCTGGATTTCTTGCTATTGATACAGACAATATAATAGATTTACGAAAGCTTAGGGATAACGATGTACACAGCGTAGCACTAAGCTGGATAATTGATAGAAGAAAAGTTATTAGAACACTTTGGAGAATGAAAAATAATGTATAGGAGAGTTTCGGATATTCCTTTAAAAAACTTCGTACTTGAAGATACCAGAAAAGATGGTAGCGCCGAAACATTTGTATACAGAGAGGTGACACACGAGAGTAGAAGAGGATTGTGGTCTTCATTTCTCAGACCTACTATCCTTTCTAGTAACAAACTCAAGCACAAATATAATATGAGAATTACTAAGAAATCTATGTAAGGCTTTCATATCGTTACTGGATACTAACACTCTCAAATAAAATGAGTACGAACACATGGAGATGTGATATGTCGCGTCTCCATGTGTTTATGTCTCTATACGTTTACAACTCATGATGTTTGAATCGGTAAACGTACTCGAAAGCAGGTGTCTCCAGGCTTTGAGGTGAAATTGATATCGCCGTGGTGCTTGCCTACAATAATCCGATACGTGACATCCAAACCTAGTCCTGTGCCTTGTCCTACGCCTTTGGTAGTGAAAAATGGCTCGAAAATCCGGGGTTGAATGTTGGAGGGAATGCCCGATCCGTTGTCGGCGATCTCGACTACGATGTGGTCGTGTTCTTGCCAAGTCCGCAGCCAAATCTTACCTTGTCCCTGCATGGCATCGATCGCATTATCAATTAAATTCGTCCACACTTGATTTAATGCCCCACCATACCCCATAATGCGAGGTAGATTGGGATCGTAGTCGCGGCTCACATTCACGCCGCGTTTGAGTTTGTGACTCAAAATTGTCACAGTGCTTTCTAGTCCTTGATGTACGTCTACGTCTTGTAGAGGGGCGCGATCCATGTAAGAGTAATCTTTAATTGCCTGTACTAACTGAGAAATGCGATCGGCACAGCGATCGATCTCTTCAATTGCCCCAACACCTGTAAGGGATGCACTTAACCAAGCGATCGCCCCAGATAGGGCATCGGTAGGTATTTTCTGGACGATGCTTTCTAGCCAAGTTGAATCTAACCCAGTTCCAACTAAAATGGGGGCGAGTTGCCAACTATTTTCTACTTGGTGGGTTGTCAGCCACTCAGCTATTTCATCCTCGCGATCGCTTTGTGTCAGGGGATCGAGGGCAGAGATATTTTGCGCCCGTTGCACCGCCTCGCACTGCATATCAATCAAAAAGCCGAGTTGTTCGTTTGTCATCTGCTGCTTCAGCTTTAAAGTGAAGCAGGGTATATCTTGCCAAAGTTCGTGTAAGTGTTTGGCACTGCGTCTGACGGCGGCGGCGGGATTATTCATTTCATGGGCGAGTCCAGCGGCTAACGTTCCTAAAGCAGCTAACTTTTCCCGTTGCTGTGCTATTGTTTGTACCGTTTGCATTCGCTGCGCCATCGTGCTGAGAATGGAGGCAGTGACGCAGGAACAAGTAGATAGTAAGCGCCAAAATGCGTCCTTCGGTAATTCAAAAATACGCGATCGCTTAATAGAAATTCCACTCGCCCAATAGGTATCTTGTCCCATTAATACGGGTAATTCGCCAAACAGGGTTTGCGTGTCGTAGGTAGCTAAAACGAGTTGCTGATTTCCGACTTGCTGAGTAATCCGAATTTCTCCTTCTAGCAAGATAAAAACATGGTCGGCTGGATCTCCTTCTTGACGGTGAACTTCTCCTGCTTCCCGCCATACTTCTTGTCCGCGATCGCACAACCACTGCAATTCTGTTTCTGGTAGTTTGGTAAATAGCGGTACTTGGCGGAGTGCGTCTTTTATATTGAGTCGTTGGCGTGGAGGATTTTGAATGTTGGTCATGATTATCCTTGTTGATAAGTCAAAAGTGATAGGGGCGGGTTTTTTACCCAGAGTTTGGTTCAAAAACGAGTTAGTTGGTGGTTAAACCCGCCCGTACAGGTGTCAAAGGTCAAAATAGAATTTTTTGGAAATTTTGAACGCGGATGAACGCGGATGAATATTGAGTCTTTATCGTAGATTTAGTTTAGAGCGGTGGTTGTAGAGGTATTTTGGCGAGATGAGGGATAAATTGTTCGGCTATGGATTTGGCGATCGCGTCTGGTCTTGCTATATTTTCTAAGTTACACAGCAAAATTACTGTAACTTTGTCATCAATAAAGCGCGTTATGTTGGTGGCAAACCCTTTTATCGAGCCGTTGTGACCGACAACTTTTCGATCTGAGTAGTTAGGTATATGCCAACCTAACCCATTGGTAAAACCGTATTTTTCTCGTTCGTTTCCTTTGTTTGATTCATGCGATCGCCACATCTGCTCTAGAATAGATTTTTTGAGAATTTGTTCGCTACAAAGTGCGGCTTCCCATTTCACCATATCTGCTACAGATGATACCCAACCACCAGCAGAATAAGTATTTGATGGGCTATAGTACACTACGGTTCAGTTAAGGCTCAAAGTGTTGTAAATTAAGCATTGTTCCCAAGAATGGAAAGTGAGTGTAGTGCATCTGAAGGATTTCTCATTGTTGTCTCCTACGATACAAAGTAGTGATGTGTTCAAAGCGATAGAGGCAGCCATCCCATCCACGGAGATCGAGCAAGCGATCGCTAAAACTAAAGTTTGTGAACAACGTAAACGCTCGTTACCAGCACAATTGGTAATTTGTTTGGTAATTGCGATGAGTCTGTGGTCACGAGATTCGATGAGAGATGTGCTGAAAAACTTAATTGATGGGCTGAGCGAAGCATGGGTGAAAGTGGGGAAATACTGGCGAGTTTTTTGTAAATCAGCAATAACGCAAGCCCGACAACGATTAAGTCCAAGGGTGATGAGTCAATTGTTCCATCAACTGGTGCGACCAATGGCTAGCACCGATACCAAAGGAGCATTTCTCAATGGATTGCGAATTGTGGTAATTGATCGGACTTGCTTCGATCTGCCAGACAGCGATGAAAATGCGAGAGTTTTTGGTCGTCCGAGCAGCCGTCCTGGCACACAAGCCGCATTTCCCAAACTGCGATTAGTCATTTTGGTAGAAGCAGGAACACATTTAATCTTTGATGCATTGATGTGTCCATATCGAATAGGAGAACGAGTGCGGGCATTAAGATTATTACGCTCCGTGAGTTCAGGGATGTTGTTGATGTGGGACAGAGGGTTACATTCTTATGCAATGGTGCAAGCAACTGTCACAACTGGTAGCGATTATTTAGGAAGAATTCCCGCAAATGTCAAGTTTTTGTGCGAAGAACCACTGGCGGATGGTTCTTATCTGAGTTGGATTTATCCACCTGCTAAATTCCGCTCAAAAGCTTGCCAGCCCATACAAGTCCGAGTGATTGAATACACAATTGGTAATACCGACAACCCAGAGGAACAACTAAGATATCGCTTAATTACCAGCTTATTGGAATTGGAGAAATTTCCGGCTCAACTACTGGCGATTGAATATCATCAACGCTGGGAAGTAGAAAATACTATTGATGAACTCAAAGTACATTTATCAGGACGAAAAACTCATATTCGCTCTCAAAAACCGCGTGAAGTTGTGCAGGAAGTTTACGGGTGGTTGTTAGGACACTGGGCTGTGCGGTTATTGATGTTTCAAGCTGCAAAGAGCGCGGGTATCACTCCTTTGCGTCTGAGTTTCACTGGGACATTGCGAGTTATTCGTCGTGCTATCCCGAAATTTCAACGCTTGCAATCACAAGAACTCCCCTTTTTTTAAGTTGGTTAACTGTAGAGATTTTAGACACTCTGTTACCTGAACGAGTTTCTCGTACCAATCCCAGAGTTGTAAAAAAACCTGTATCCAAGTTTCGCTCAAAAAAGCCAAGACATCGAGCCACCCCCTCCCGAACCAATCCTCCTATTTTCTTTATCCTCAGCACAGCGTAGCCTTAAATGAACCGTATTGACTTTTCCCCCTTTTTTAAGGGGGTTAGGGGGGATCTAATCCTAAAGTTCCCCCCTAAAGAACGAAAGTTATTTTCGTCCAATTAACAGTGCTACGGGAAACTCTTTCAACGTGTCAGCAAGTAGCAATTTTCCATCAGTTTGAATATTTTGATGAGTAATTGTGTCCTCCCACTTTGAAGCTATTTCGGCAGGTAGTTGAATATAAGTATCTTGCCAAATTTCGCCAAATGGATACTCACCTGGTTGAATTAAACTCGTTAAGAAACGAGGGGCGACCGCCATAGCTGTTGTATTTTCAAAACTGCGTGCAAAAGCCACGATATTTTCTTTGTACTTGCCGCTGATTTCTAGAGGTTGATATTCTCCTTTTTGAAAAACATCTAGATATTGCGTTCTCGCTTTCAAGACTTGATGAGTCAGAAATAACTTAATTCTGCCATCTTCCTTTGTAGCTAGCAGATCGGAAATTAGAGCAGAAATATTCGTGCTAATTTTCTCTTTGATTTCCGACAAATAAGAGTTTCTCTGCTCGAAATCAACTGGACGACGATTATCTGGATCGACTAAGCTTAAATCCCATAGTTCCGTTCCTTGGTAAAAGTCAGGAACCCCAGGAGAAACTGATTTTAACAGAGTTTGGGATAAGGAATTAAAAATACCGTAGCAAGAAACCTTCTTTTGAAATGGGAGAAACTCTTTCAGAAATTGATTGTTTTCTGATTGATTCAATACTGCTTCGACAAAACTAGTGCAAGCATCTTCATAAGTCTGATTTTGCCGCAGCCAAGCAGTGTAGACTTTAGCTTCGCGAATTGCCTTCAGCATATATTCTTTCACGCGATCGCTAAAGCCATCTACTTCTCTATCTAAAAATGGATATGCCCCTACTAAAGTTTGATAAAATGCGTACTCATCGTTGCGATCGGGAAAAATTGAGTTTTTATGTTGCGTTTTATAAGAACGATTTAATTCCATCCAACTACGAACTTGTTGCTGCCATTCATCAGGAATTTCTGACAGAACGTTAATTCTCGCTCTCACATCTTCACCCCGTTTGGTATCGTGGGTTGAAGTTGCACTCATAGCATGACTCCATGTTTGATTTCGATGTTGGTTAAAGCTATGAAACTCAGCTAAATCCATCCCAAAATGATCTGGTTCGCCACCTACTTCATTTAAAGAAAGCAAGCGGTAATAGACATATAAAGCTGTATCTTCTACTCCTTTTGCCATCAGCGGTCCCGTATATTGTTGCATTCGCATGACAAAATATAACCACTGGTCTTTCTCAGCTTGCGTCAGAGTGGGTTCGTATTCTAGTAAAAGTAATTTTTCGATAAAGTTCAACTCATTTTGTAATAGAGGCGTGCCATCTTTTGCAGCTTGAATGACTGCTTGAATATACTGTCGATCCTGCTCAGAAATTCCGGCAGCATTGATGTAAGTACAATAGATCGGGAAACGGGTAAGAACTTCTGCGATCGCACGTTTTAAGCCATTGAGAGTAAAATCATTACCATAACGATATCTACCCGCAATTTTCTTTAGCAAGACACTCAAGTTATCAATATCACCTGCTAGATTTTTATCGATGATTAAATGCTTTTTCTCGGCTACAACACCAGGAAAACTCGTGATAAATCCGGTTAGATTTCGATAAATTTCGTCAAACTTATCTCGATTTGCTTTTTTACAGAAAAGTCCATTCACATAGTTTAGATAATCGTAGCCAGAAGTCCCCTGGATTTGCCAGTAATTAGGTATGTCTTCCCCAATCTGCAAAATCTTCTCGACGGTGATATAAGTATCACCTACTTTTTCCCGCAGTCTTTCTAAGTATTGAGTTGGATCGTAAAGACCATCGATGTGATCGATTCTTAAACCTGTAAACTTGCCTTCGTTAACTAATTTTGCAATGAGTTCGTGAGTAGCGTTGAAGACTTTGAGTTCTTCTACTTTGACTGAGATTAATTCGTTGACTGTAAAAAATCTGCGATAATTAATTTCTTCCGCACCTACTTTCCAGTAAGAAAGTCGAAAGAACTGTTCTGAAAGTAACTTATCTAAAAGATTAAAACTTTCAGTATTTCCTGGTTCGCCGTTAAAGACCTTAATATTATCATCGATAAAAGCTTTTACTTCAGGATTGCTTTCATACAGTTCCCAAAGCAAGCCTCTAACAAATTCTGTCTGATCTTGTCTTCTTTGTTTACCGACAACATCAGCAGAGATATTCTTGAGAATGTAGAGAATTGCTAGAAGTTTAACAAAATCTGGATGTCTTCTACCTAGAGTTCTAGCTAATTTACCTAAATTGTAGGTCAAGAAAGTCGCATATGATTCTAGTTTTAACGGCAAGCTTAGACTGTAATAGTTGACAGTCAAACCGCTTTGTTCGTACTTGAGTTGAATTTCTCCATTCTCTAACGATTCTCCATAAAAATTTCCTAGCATCGGTGCTAAGATTGGTTCTTTATTATCAGTGAAAGGAGCATTCCAAGCAATGTCAAAATATTCTACATAGGCTGAATCAGGTCCATTTTCTAAAACATCCATTAACCATACATTTTGACTGTCATAAGCCATGTGGTTAGGGACGATATCTTGCAACCAACCTAATTGATGCTGTTGAATTTCAGCAATCAAAGCATCAAAATCTGCTTCAGTTCCTAGTTCGGGATTGAGTTGAGTTGGATCGACAACATCGTAACCGTGAGTACTACCCGTTCTAGCTTTAAATATCGGTGAAGCATAGAGATCGGAAACTCCCAAAGCTGCTAGATACGCGGTAATTTTTTTCGCATCTGCAAATTTAAATTCCGAGTTAAATTGAATGCGGTAAGTAGCTGTGGGAATGCGCATATAACTAGGGAGTAGGGAGTAGGGAGTTGGGATAAGCAATTTGTACGGGCGGGTTTTGAGCAATAGTTTATGGCTAAGACTGTTAATCTATCTACTAAACCCGCCCGTACAGGGATAAGCAATTTGTACGGGCGGGTTTTGAGCAATAGTTTACGGCTAAGACTGTTAATCTATCTACTAAACCCGCCCGTACAGGGATAAGCAATTTGTACGGGCGGGTTTTGACCAAAGATTTACAGATGCAGTTGTCAATTCATGTGCTAAACTCGCCCGTACTCCAAGTCAAAAGTCAAAAATTACACAAATGACAAATGACAAATAACCAAATTTATTTGTTTTCGTACAGTACAAAGTTGTACGATCGCAGTTTTATTTCTTCGCCCGACTTGATTTTTTCTGGGGCGATACTACCAGAACCTTGCCATTTTTCATCGGCGGAATCGAGAATTTTTCGCCAATTATTTTGGCTGAATTCTGGTGCGAAGCTAACATCATTTTGGCTAAAGTTCATCAAACAAAGAATTTGGCTATTGTCACTCCATCGCCGCCACCAGACAATTTTTTGTTGTTCGTCTGCACCTGCTTCTATACTATTTCTTTCTTTTTCAATTAAAGCAGGAACAGTAGTACGAAGTTGAATTAATTTTTGATACCAAGACCAGACAACTTGGTGTTTACCTTCTTGGCGTTTTTCCCAGTTCATCTTACACTTGAGAAAAGTTTGAGAAGATTCTGGATCGGGTGGGTCTCCTACAGCGTGGAAGGCAGCAAATTCTTGCTTTCTTCCTTCACGTACTGCTTTAATTAAATCTGGGTCAGAGTGGCTGACAAAGTATGTAAAAGGTGCTTCTTCGGCATACTCTTCACCCATGAATAGCAGAGGAATATAAGGTGAAAGAATTACCGCTCCAGCAGCTAGTTTGAGAGCATCAAAAGAGATGAGTTTTGGTAGTCTTTCCCCTAACAACTGATTGCCAATTTGATCGTGGTTTTGAATGCAAACGACAAATTGAGATAGATCGGTGCGATCGCGTGCAGAATTGCCATGAAATCTCTGGCGATGGGGTGCATATTTCCAGTCATAGACAAATGTATCGCGATAGGCTTTTGCTAAGTCTTCGCATTTCCCAAAGTCTTGATAATAACCGTCACTATCACCTGTTAATAATGCATGTAAAGCATGGTGAAAATCATCGCTCCACTGAGCATCAAGCTCGTATCCACCTACTTCTTTGGGACGAATGATTTTTGGATCGTTTAAATCGCTTTCAGCAATTAAGTAATACTTTCTCCCTTGTTGTTCGGAAAATTCTCGAACTTTTTCGGCTAATTCCGCTAAAAAGTGTTTTGCACCCAGATCGTAAATCGCGTGAACTGCATCTAATCGCAAACCATCGATATGAAATTCTCGCAGCCAATAAAGGGCATTTTCGATAAAAAAGTGGCGCACGTCGTGACTGTGGGCATCATCAAAATTAATGGCGCTGCCCCAAGGAGTGCGGTAGGTTTGAGTAAAATAAGGAGCAAAATTGCTGGTGTAATTACCTTCAGGTCCAAAATGGTTGTACACCACATCGAGAATCACCGAAATTCCCTGTTGATGACAAGCTGCAACTAATTGCTTTAACTCTTCGGGAGTACCGTAAGAATTTTGCACGGCAAACGGGTAAACCCCATCGTAGCCCCAGTTACGATAGGCACAGCTACCATCTGGGGGTATATTGCCAGAAAACTGCGCGATCGGCATAATTTCGATCGCGTTGACTCCCAACTCTTTCAAATCTGCCAAACGGGGAATAATTGCGGTAAAAGTCCCTTCTGGGGTAAACGTACCGACATGTAATTCATAAACAATCATCGCGTCTAGCGGTACGCCAGCCCAATCGCTATCATCCCAAGTAAATTCATGGCTTATCACTTGAGAAGGCTTATGTACGCCATGCGGTTGAAAAGAGGAAGCAGGATCGGGGCGAGTTTCGCCACCATTTAATTCCAGAAGATATTGCGTACCTGGAGGGATATTATCGGCTACAACTTTCCAGTAGCCATCTTCCTGTTGCATCGGCAAAAAGCGTTCTTCAGGGGAGACAATTTGAACGCCCAGTGACTCGATATTCGGTCCCCACACGATAAATTCACAGCGATCGCCGCCTAAATAGTTAGCACCAATTTTCATAAATTTGTCATTTGTCATTTGTCATTGGCGAGACTCGTAGGGGCGGGTTTAGCAAAAGATTCACTGGTTTTGACAATAAATCTACGCTCAAAACCCGCCCGTACAGGGGTCGTAGGGCAGAAGTTCACTAGGAAAAGAGATTTCGGGTGAACCTGCCCGTACAAGGGCAAGAAGCAAGGATTTTGTATTTCTAGTAACTGGTAACTGGTCACTAGTCACTGTTCTTAAACCATCTGACGCAGCAGGACGAGCGATCGCGCTGTAACTGGAACGGTGCGATCGCCTGTATAGATGCTTTCTTCTTGAATAAAACGCGGTTCTTTGGTGTCAATAACTAATGCCCACTGGTGATCTTGCATTCCCTGTGGCAAGTTGAATTCAAGAGTTTCGTAGTGGGCGTTGAAGAACATGAGAAAGCTATCGTCGCTGATGCGTTGACCTTGTTTCCCAGGACTGGGAATCATGTTTCCATTTAAGAACACGCCCATTGATTTTGCGTATCCGATTTCCCACTGTTCCTGATCCATCTCGCTACCGTCAGGATTGAACCACATGATATCGCTGACACCAGAACCGTGAATCGCTTGACCTTGGAACCACTTACGGCGACGAAATACAGGATGTTGGCGGCGGAAATAGATCAACTCGCGAGTAAAATCTAATAAATCTGTATTTCCTTCCACTAAGTCCCAATTAAACCAAGAAATTTCGCTGTCTTGGCAGTAACCGTTATTGTTTCCACTCTGCGTCCGTCCCATTTCATCACCCCCAAGCAGCATGGGGATACCTTGGGACAGCATCAGAGTCACGAGGAAGTTCCGGCGCTGACGTTCCCGTAACCGCAAAACTTCTGGGTCGTCTGTCTCGCCTTCCGCGCCGCAGTTCCAAGACCGATTGTGACTTTCTCCATCGCGACTTTCTTCGCCGTTAGCTTCGTTGTGTTTCTCGTTATAACTGACGAGATCGTTGAGTGTAAAACCATCGTGGGCGGTGATGAAGTTAATGCTAGCATTCGGTCGCCGTCCGTTTTCTTGATAGTACAAGTCAGGGCTACCCGTCAGCCGATAGGCGAATTCTCCTAGAGTACTGTCTACACCGCGCCAGAAGTCCCGCGCCGTGTCGCGATATTTGCCGTTCCACTCCGACCAGAGAACGGGGAAGTTACCAACTTGATAACCACCCGTACCGATGTCCCAAGGTTCAGCAATTAATTTTACGTCGGCGATCGTCGGATCTTGGTGAATGATATCGAAAAATGCTGACAGTCGATCTACTTCGTACAGTTCTCTTGCCAAGGCTGAAGCTAGATCGAAGCGGAAGCCATCGACGTGCATTTCTGTCACCCAGTAGCGCAGGCTATCCATGATCATCTTCAAAACTTGGGCGTGGCGCACGTTGAGGGAGTTACCGCAACCTGTAAAGTCCATGTAGTATCGCGGATCGCCGTCTACCAATCGGTAATAATTGGCGTTGTCAATTCCCCGCATTGATAGAGTGGGACCCATGTGATTGCCTTCACCCGTGTGGTTGTATACCACGTCTAGAATGACTTCAATTCCAGCACGGTGCAGGGCTTTAACCATTTCCTTGAACTCCGTCACCTGCTCGCCTAAAGTGCCACTAGAGCTGTATTCGGAGTGAGGCGCGAAATAATTGATCGAATCGTAGCCCCAGTAATTTCTCAACCCTTTATCCGCCAAATGTCCTGGGACGGAGAGGAAGTGATGTACGGGCATCAACTCAACGGCGGAGATTCCCAAACGTTGCAAATGCTCGATCGCCGCTGGGTGTGCCATTCCTGCATAAGTCCCGCGTAGTTCTTCGGGAATATCGGGGTGTAGCTTAGTAAAACCCTTGACGTGAGTTTCGTAGATAATCGTTTCGTTCCAAGGGGTACGCAAGAGTTTATCGTCTTCCCAGTCGAAACTTTGATCGACAACGACCGATTTCGGCATTAACGGGGCGCTATCCAAATCGGAAAACGATAAATCGGCTTCTTCAGACTCCCAAGAGTAACCATATAGTTCTGGACCATTGCCAACTTCCCCGGCGATCGCTTTTGTGTATGGATCGATCAGCAGTTTATTGGGGTTAAAGCGATGTCCTTCTTGGGGTGCGTATGGTCCATGCACTCTATACCCGTACCGTTGACCTGGACCTATACCTGGTATGTAGCCGTGCCAAACAAAGTTACTGACTTCTGTTAGCTGTATGCGGGTTTCTTGGTCGTCTCTGTCAAACAAGCACAATTCTACACCTGTAGCGTTTTCAGAAAATAAAGTGAAGTTCGTGCCTTTGCCGTCCCAACAGGAACCCAAAGGATAGACATTGCCTGGCCAGAGTGCAACATACATAGGTTTGACTGTTTGTCAAGTATTAAGTAGTGAATGACTGATGACAGTAGGAATTTAACTAAAAGTTCTTCCTACTTTTGGGAGAGTCTCTCTCAACACAGTACCGATTCCGAATTAGCTTGACTATCTATCCTAAGCAGGAATCAGTTGTCAGCGATCGGTTACTAGTGTCTAGTAGCTGGTGACTAGAATTGCTCTCTTGTCTCCCTTATCCCCCAACTCCCGACTCTCGACTCCCGACTTCCTGATTAGCGGCTATAAATTTGTGTCATTTCCAACAGGCGATCGCATAGTTGAGGTGTTAGCATTTCGGAACTTTCGTAACGCCAACGCCAGTTGCCTGCATTGACGCTGGGATCGTTCATGCGGGCGCGATCGTCCAAGCCTAAAATGTCTTGTAGGGGTAGAATGGCTAAGTCTGCAACTGAGGCTAATGCCAATTGGATAAATTCCCAATTAATTTCTGTTATTTCTGCCGCAGATTCGTCACCCAAATATTTCGCGACAAATTGCTTTTCTTTGTCGCTAGCTTTGTTCCACCAACCGATCGCTGTATCGTTGTCGTGAGTACCGGGATAAACGACGCTGTTATGGACATAATTGTGGGGTAAATAGGCATTACTTGAGTCGTCTCCAAAGGCAAATTGCAGAATTCTCATGCCTGGAAATTGAAAGCGATCGCGCAATTCTTCGACTTCTGGGGTAATAATGCCTAAATCTTCTGCCATAATTGGCAAACTTCCCAAGGCGTTACCTAAAGTTTCAAAAAATTCTACTCCTGGGGCTTTAATCCACTCGCCATTAATTGCAGTCTCTTCGCCTGCTGGAACTTGCCAGTATGCTTCAAAACCGCGAAAATGATCGACGCGGACGATATCGACATATTCTAATGTGGCCTGAAAGCGTTGAATCCACCAAGCAAAGTTTGTTTGTTGCAATTTCTCCCAGTTATAGACAGGATTTCCCCATAATTGTCCCGTAGCACTAAAATAATCTGGGGGAACGCCAGCGATATATGTAGGTTCAAAAGTTTGGGGATCTAATTTAAATATTTCTGGACTCGACCAGACGTCAGAACTGTTGTGACAAACATAAATTGAAATATCACCCACAATTTGAATATTTTTGCCGTTGGCGTATTTTCGTAGTTGTTTCCACTGCTCGAAAAATTTGAATTGAACGAAATTATGATAAGCGATACTATCTTTTAAAGAATCTCTTGCTGCTTGCAACGCATCTGGCTCTCGACGCGCGATCGCTCGTTCCCAATTATTCCAGCTTTTCCCTTCGTTGACCTCTAATAATGACATAAAAAGTACGTAGTCATCGAGCCAGTAAGATTGAGATTGACAAAATTGTGCGTATTCTGAGTTTTGATGAGTATTAGCTTGTTGAAAGTTTTCAAAAGCGATTTTAAGAAATTTAATTTTATGCGGAATGACGCGATCGAAGTTGACTCGATTCATATCCACATTTTCTAATGGACTAAGTTCTTCTTTCTTCAACAATCCTTCTTCTGCTAGCGTATCGAGACTAATTAATAATGGATTGCCAGCAAAAGTGCTGAAATTCATGATATATGGAGAATGCTCGTATCCCGTGGGTCCCAAAGGCAAAACTTGCCACAATTTTTGTCCGCTACTGGCGAGAAAATCGATAAATTCGTAAGCTGATTTTCCTAAATCGCCAATTCCATATGGGCTGGGAAGACAGGTAGGATGCAATAAAACACCGCTAGCACGTTGGAATGTCATAAGGATATTTCAGGTGAACCAGGATAGAAGATATCGCGTTATTGATAGTTTTTCATGCTGCTAGGGGTAGAAAATGAAGTAGAAGCGGGTTTAGCAGATAGGTCAACCATCGTCACTAAAAATCTTCATCTAAAACCCGCTCAATTGCACCATCCCAGGTACAGTTGGTAGTGCGATCGCGAGTAGCCTACACAATTGGGGAATTCTAAATAGATGTAGATATTAGGTTTCTCCCCTTGTGAAATACGATCCGACCAAACACAATCGCCATTCAATTCGGTTGCAGAATTATGATTATTCCACTGCTGGCGCTTACTTTATCACTATATGTATCCATCAACGAAAATGCCTATTTGGAGAAATTTCTGAGGGAGTTATGCAACTGAGCCAATTGGGTCAAGTTGCGCGATCGCACTGGATGAATTTGCCTAGAAATCATTTAAACCTATATCTAGATGCTTTTGTGGTCATGCCAAATCATCTGCACGGGATTTTAATTCTTCATGGCGATCGCTTTGGCAGGGCGGGTTTCGATCGAACATCTGCGACTACAACCGAAATTTTATCTGCTAAACCCGCCCCTACAGAAATACCGGGTGTAGAATCTACCTGGGAAAATAATCGAAATCATGCCAAATATCACGCTTTGCCGGAAATTATTCGCGGATTCAAAACATTTTCTGCCCGTCAAATTAATAAAATCCGACGAGTATCAAAAATCCCAGTTTGGCAACGCAATTATTACGAACATATTATCCGCAACGAAGAATCATTAGAGCGAATTCGCCAATATATCGATCGCAATCCCATGTCATGGTTCATGGATCGATTGCACCCAGGCAATCCCAACCACCTGTAGGGGCGGGTTTAGCAAATATGTCAACAACCTCAATCAAAATTTTCATCCAAAACCCGCCCCACCGCGCTATCCCAGGTACGGTTCGCATTTGGCATTATCGCAAGGGCGGGTTTGACAAATCGATTTTTCGTTGTGGTAACGAATTTGCGGGCAAAACCCACCCCTACAGGAATTTCATCGATCGCGGGTACGGATTTGCGATCGCCATCCACGCCAAACACCATTCCAAGGAATGTAGGGGCGGGTTTAGCAAATATGTCAACAACCTCAATCAAAAATTTTCATCCAAAACCCGCCCCACCGCGCTATCCCAGGTACGGTTCGCATTTGGCATTATCGCAAGGGCGGGTTTGACAAATCGATTTTTCGTTGTGGTAACGAATTTGCGGGCAAAACCCACCCCTACAGGAATTACATTGGTGGTTGGGCGGGTTTGGCACATGTAGATTTTTGTTGTGGTAACGAATTTACGGGCAAAACCCACCCCTACAGACATATCGTTGGGGTTAGGGCGGGTTTGGCATATAGATTTTGATTGCGATCCCAATCCTCGCTCAAAACCCGCCCCTACACAAAACCCGCCCCTACGAAAAACTTCCCTCTCTGGGTACTTGTGGAAATCGCGCTAGACTCAATAACTTGAAACAGTGGTTTTGGGAATACAACTAGCGAGAACATGCAGTACGTATTAAAAGATGACCCCCTTTGGTTCAAAGATGCCATTATCTACGAAGTGCCTGTACGCGCCTTTGCCGATAGTAATGGTGATGGAATTGGTGATTTTCGGGGGCTAACGGAAAAACTCGATTACCTCCAAGACTTAGGCGTTACCGCAGTTTGGATACTACCATTCTTTCCCTCACCACTTAGAGATGATGGCTACGATATAGCCGATTATAAGAATGTTAATTCAATTTACGGTAATTTAGACGATTTTCGCGAATTTTTGAAAGCCGCCCACCAACGGGGCATTCGCGTCATTATAGAATTGATCGTCAACCATACTTCCGACCAACACCCTTGGTTTCAAAGAGCGAGGCGTGCGCCTAAAGACAGTCCAGAACGAGATTTTTATGTTTGGAGTGACACGCCGGAGAAATACCAAGAAGCGCGGATTATCTTCCAAGATTTTGAAACTTCTAATTGGGCTTGGGACCCAGTAGCTAAAGCTTACTACTGGCACCGCTTCTACTCTCACCAACCCGATATTAACTACGATAATCCAGCCGTGCGAGAAGCCGTGTTTGACGTGCTAGATTTTTGGTTGGGTATGGGTGTTGATGGGCTGCGGATGGATGCCGTACCTTATCTCTACGAACGGCAGGGAACGAACTGCGAAAATTTAGATGAAACTCATGTTTTTCTCAAACAACTCCGCCAGCAGGTAGATGCCAAATTTCCCAACCGAATGCTGCTAGCTGAGGCAAATCAATGGCCTGAAGATGCAGCAGAATATTACGGGAATGGAGATGAGTGTCACATGAACTTCCATTTTCCGCTAATGCCGCGCTTGTTCATGTCGCTGCGGATGGAAGATAGCTTCCCCATTTTCGATATTTTGCAACAAACGCCAACAATTCCCGATAACTGTCAGTGGGCGCTGTTTTTGCGCAACCATGACGAACTAACTCTAGAAATGGTGACGGATGAAGACCGCGATTATATGTATCGAGTCTACGCCCGCGATCCAGCAATGCGGTTGAATTTGGGAATTCGTCGCCGTCTCGCACCCCTACTAGGAAACGATCGCCGTCAAATTGAATTACTCAACAGCCTGTTACTCTCTCTTCCTGGCACTCCCGTACTTTACTACGGCGATGAGATCGGCATGGGAGATAACGTATATATAGGCGATCGCAATGGCGTGCGGACACCGATGCAGTGGAGTTCCGATCGCAATGCTGGTTTCAGCCGCGCTAATCCGCAAAAGTTATACTCACCCGTGATTGTTGACTCGGAATATCACTACGCCGCCATCAACGTTGAAGCACAACGGGCTAATACCAATTCTCTCTGGTATTGGATGAAACGCTTAATTGCCACCCGCAAGCGTTTCCAAGCCTTCGGACGCGGTAGTTTTGAATTATTGCACCCAGATAACCGCAAAGTGCTTACCTTTACGCGCACTTATCAAGGCGAACATATTCTAGTGGTGGCAAATCTGTCTCGCTTCGTGCAAACAGTGGAACTGGATTTATCAGCTTTTAAAGGCACGACTCCAGTAGAAATTTTTGGTCGCACGGAGTTTCCAGCGATTGGTGATACTCCCTACTTCTTTAGCATCAGCCCTTATGCCTTTTATTGGTTGAGCCTAGTTGCCAAGCCGAGCGAAATCCAGCCTGCTAGACCCCAAGCAGAGTTACCGACATTAGTTGTCAATAGCAAATGGCAAAATATCTTCGCCCAGCGGGATTTAAGAGTCAGACTAGAAGCTATACTGCCAGAATATCTGTCTACGTGTTCTTGGTTCAATCCGAAAACTCGAATAATTCAAGCCGTACAAATCGCCGAAGTTGTTGCCATCCCCTACAAAAATACCGAAGCCAGAGCCGTTTGGTTGCAGGTAGATTACGTGCAGGGCGATCCAGAAACTTACTTGATGCTGCTGGCTTATGCCGAGGGAGAACAAGCAACACAGACTTTAACAGATAACCGCAGTGCGATCGTCGCTAATTTGTTGGTGCAAGGGAAAGATAAATTCGGCGTATTATTTGAAGCAACCGCAGATAAAAGTTTTCTTGCCTCGTTGATTGAGGCGATCGCCTATCAGCGACACTATAAAGGTATGGCAGGGGAACTCATGGCAAGTGCTACCGATCTCTATCCCCAAGCGAGTCAAAACGGTAAAAAAGCCTTAGAACCGACAGTATTGAAGCAAGAACAGGGCAAGACTTTTATTGTCTACGAGGGATTGGGTGCTAACGGTGCTAACCCCAACAACCATCTCGTTCTCAAACTCTTCCGCCAGCAAGAAGAAGGGATTAACCCAGATCTCGAAATTCGGCGCTTTTTGGGCGAGAAAAAACGCTTGCAACACTTTGCCCCATTAGTAGGAGCGATCGAATATCACCGCCCGTCAACAACACCAGTCACGGTAGGAATATTGCAAGAATACATCCGCGATACCCGCAGTGGTTGGGAATATACCCTCGATAGCCTGCGAGACTATTTTGAGTTAGTGACAACACAACATGCAGAAATGACTGAAATCCCCATACCTGGGGGAAATCTTCTCGATATGGGGAGTCGGGAGTCGGGAGTTGTAGGGGCAGGGTTATCGAGCCTACTTGCAATAGAACAAAAAATTCAGCAGTTAAACCTGCCCGTACAGGAGTCAGTAGAGGCGGGTTTAGAAACCCGCCCGTACGGAACTCAGGAAGAAGAGTTCGAGCCATTTTCTTTGGCTAATCGAACCATCGGTTCTTATCTAGACAGTGCTCAAATTTTGGGACAATCGACAGCAGAACTGCACATCGCCCTTGCTGCTGATGGCGACAATTCTGGATTTACTCCAGAACCATTCTCGACATTTTACCAACGTTCCATTTACCAACAAGCCCGCAATCTCGCGGGACAAGTCCTCATCGTTCTCAGACAACGTTTAAAAACGCTGACACCACACGCCCAAGAATTAGCTCAAGATGTTCTAAATCGCCAAGAGCAAATCATGGAGCGCTTTGGGCTGATCCTCAACCAAAAAATTACTGCCATGCGGACTCGCTGTCATGGCGATTATCATTTGGGACAAGTACTCTATACGGGTAAAGACTTCATCATCTCCGATTTTGAAGGAGAATCGGGACGTAGTTTGAGCGATCGCCGGATCAAACGCTCTCCTTTGCGCGATATTGCCAATATGTTGCAGTCTTTTCATTACGCTGCTAACGTCGGGCTGCGCAACGAACTCGAAAGCGGGATGCTTCGTACAGAGAATTTACCCGTCATGCAGCAATGGGCGCAGTTTTGGTCTACCTGCGTCGGTGCGGCTTTCCTCAATTCATATCTCGCGATCGCTTCTCAAGACTCTTTCTTACCCAAAACCAAGACTGAGTTACAAGTTCTGCTGGATGCTTACCTCTTAGAAAAAGCAATCCACGGCTTGGGCTACGATCTCAATTCCCGCCTCGACTGGGTAGAGATCACCTTGGGACGGATTTTGCAGCTGTTGGATACGTAAAAGGGAGTGAGGAGTGAGGAGCGAGTGGTGTGGGAAGTGTGGGGTTAGACTTGCGACTTGTGACTTGTGAAGTTGCTCCCCATCTTCCCCCTCTCCCTCAGCCCCCAATCGCTCTGTTCACCCCCTCACTCCTCACTCCTCGCTCCTCGCTCCTCGCTCCTCACAAAGATATTAATTTTTTAAAGAAAGACGCTTCACGCAGCTTTTGATAGATTTTTAATGTAAAATCATCGCAATCTCAGCCCTACGGTCGTTGCTCGAAGAATAATCTTATCGGGCGATCGCAATCGATGACAGGAGCGTAAATGCTGCTACGAGTACACTTAGGTGGCGATCGCTAACATCATACAAATATAAGTATCACAACAAACAAGCTATAAGAAGCTATAAGTTATATGAAACTAGCAAAGCCAGAAGATTTACAAGTTTTAGAGCGAATTCTACATCAACGCTTGCAAACTGAGTTTTCTCAAGTCGATCGCCTGAAAGTCGGTTGCGCGATCGGTGATGACGGTGCATTAGTAATTTTGAGCCAACATCCACCACAAGCTAATCTTGATGCGGATAAAACTTTTACTGCAATTGGGCAGGCTTTACAGTCTTTACGTCCTCAAGCAGTTCAATCTGTCAGGCTTTATTTGAGAGAGGCGGGGCAAAAACAAATTTACGCTCAACACGATATCACTTTAGAACCAGTGGAGGTGGCTCCTGACTCTCAGGCGATATTAAATGAGCCTTCCCCCATTATTTCAGAAACAACCGTATCTCCACCCGAGACAGAATCATCTCCGCCTGTAGTACAGCCATTCTCAGGCGATCGCAACATTGTAGGCGATCGCAACATTGTAGAGGAAACGCCAGCATCCCCAATTCCCACAGTAGAAGAGCCAGAGCCACCTAGCCCTGTTGTCATTGAAACACCGCCTGCACCTTCTATTCCTGACTTAGAAGAGACAGAGCCACCAACTAGCCCTGTTGTCATTGAAACACCACCTGCAACTGCGACAGAACAGCCACGAGCAGCCAGTAGCATCGATTTATTGACTAGCGATCGCACTCCGGCAGCACCAGAATTATCCCCTCCTACAGAAGCAGCAGAACAGCCAGCAGAAGATGAGGCTGAAATTACTGCTCGTGATATAACAACTGAGGATACAACAACTGAGGCGAAGATCGATCCCATATCCTCTCCACAACTATCAAAGCCTCAGATCGAGGAGCCTCAAATCAAAGAGTATAAAGTAGAAGAGTCTGCGCCTGTTGCCAATCGGCAAGATGTACCCGTCGAAGTGCCAAGTTTAAACCCAGAAACTTCTTCACTAGAAGCACCAACTGAAACCTGGCGATCGCTACCTTTCGAGCAGCGGTTAGAAACAATCGCTAAGCCTGAACCAGCAACTCAAGCAGAATCAACAGCAGAATCAACAACAGACTCCAATACAAACATCAATACAGCTACACTTCCCTACCCTGTCTTACCCTTACAGCGATTGCCGAAGGCAGCCAAGACAAAAATCCCTCGGGCGGCGCTAATTGCTGGAGGTGGAGTCGCAATCGTAGCATTCTTTAGCAGTGCATATGTCTTATCTAGCCCCTGTACGATTGGTAGGTGTCAGCAGCTCGCAACAGCAAAGCAGTTATATCAAGAGTCAAATCGAATCGTACAAGGAGCCAAGCAGCGATCGGAATTAATTGATGCTGAAAAACAACTGCAAGATGCAAATAACCTACTCAAACAAATTCCACCCTGGTCGAGCCGCCACCAGGAAGCACAAAATTTTTCCAGCACGATCGCCAATCGAGCCACTAATGTAGATCGAGTGCTGGCGGCGTTGGAAGAAGGCGATACAGCAGCAAACAAGCTGAAACAACCCATCCGCTCTTTGGAAGACTGGCGCGCCATCCAAGCTTTGTGGCAAAGAGCGATCGCCTCTTTATCTGCGGTTCCTAAAAATAGCGATCTATATCCTTTAGCACAGAAAAAAACTACTGAGTACCGAGGCAGCTTGCAGGCTGTAGAGCAGAAAATGCAAGCAGAGCAACAAGCATTTCAAAAATTTCCCCAAGCGCAAAGTTCAGCGCAGGCAGCACAACAACAGCAACTGACGGCGCGATCTTTACAGGCTTGGCAAATAGTTCGTACCAATTGGCAAAACGCGATAGACAATCTTAGCTCGATTCCGCAATCGAGTACAACTTATCAACAAGCACAGCAACTACTCGCACAATATCGCCCTCAACTTCAAGCAGCTAGCGATCGCGTTGCCAAAGAAACAATATCCACCAAAGCATTCTCCCAAGCAGTAAACTCCGCCGAACTTGCCGAACGGCAAGAACAACAAAATCAATTCGCTACAGCTCAAACCAACTGGAGACAGGCTTTAATCTTCGCTCAACAGATTCCCAGTGGGACTCAGTACTACGACCGAGCGCGATCGCTAATTAATACTTATACCGCGAAGCTCGAACAAGCTAACAGCAACCTGCAAGGCGCTAATCTCACCCAAAAAGTTCGCGCCGACCTCGATCGCGCTTGCTCCGGTAGAATTCGGGTATGTAGATACAAATTAGATAACAAACAAATCTTCGTCCAGTTAACTTCCAGCTACGAACAGGCTGTCGAGAAAACATTTATCAACGCCAGACTCAGGGGTGACTCAAAAGCCCAATCTGATATTGCTACTCAATATCGTACCCTCAAGCAAGTTCTCGAAGGCATTAGCAACACGACTCGCCTACCCCTACAAATTTACGCCTCTGATGGCGGGCAAATGCATTCTTATAAGCCGAAGGAATAATCATTATTAGTTGTCAGTTATTCAAAAGAAAGGAGTTAGGAGTCGTAGGGGCGGGTTTTGAGCCAAAATTTCTCGCCCCAGCCGCGAATCTCTTGCTAAACCCGCCCGTACAAAGGAGTTAGGAGTCGTAGGGGCGGGTTTTGAGCCAAAATTTCTCGCCCCAGCCGCGAATCTCTTGCTGAACCCGCTCGTACAGGAGTCAAGATTAATTCCGAATTACCTAACCAGCTGCGCGGCGGAATTAAAAAACTGACGACATAGCCCTTGGGTAACGAGAATTGCTGTGGCTAAGTTAGTGAAGGCAAGCATGAACATGACTAAAATTTGGTAGGATGCGGCATCGAGGGGATTCACGCCACTGAGAATCTGTCCTGTAATGATGCCTGGAAGGGTGACAATGCCAATCACCATCATCTGATTCAGGATTGGAATTAACCCAGCCCGAATCGCATCTTTCCGGTACTGAGCTACAGCTTGTTGGGGTGTCGCACCTAAACTTAAATAAGTCTCAATCTCTAGTTGGCTGGCATTAATTGTACTGACAAGACGCTCCCCTGCGATCGCCGCCCCATTAATCGCATTTCCTAGAATAATTCCCGCCAAAGGAATGATATATTGCGGTTCGTACCACTTCTGCGGTTGAACGATCAGCAGGTTGACATAGCTCAAAGTAAAAGCCGTGCTGACAAATATTGAAACCCAAACTAGCGGTAGCAATTGGGGAATCTTTTTGCCAATCCGGTTGCGAGACACCACAGCCGCAATTGTCAGCATCACCAGCACCACTGCTAGCACTGCCCAAAAGTTATCTAGCCGAAAAATAATATCTAAAATCGCTCCCACGACGAACAGTTGCAAGATCGTTCTTACCGTCGCGATCGCCAAACTCCACTCTAAGCCCAAACGCTGCCCAGCCGATAGCCCTATTGCGATCGCCATCAGCGCTACAGCCAGAACAAAATCTACTAAATCGAGTCTAATTAGAGTGTCCATAGTGAGGAGTGAGGAGTGAGAAGTGAGGGGACAAGGGAGCCGAGGAGAATTTACCAACTACCAATGACCAATGACGAATGACCAATTTGCCATTTTCTTGCGATGCAACTTCTGATTTGATTAACTAATAGAAAAACTTATGGTTCAAAGCGTGACTCAATCTACTCGCGTTCCTATCTTAAATCTGGCGCAGCAATATACGGATCTTGCAACTGAAATTAATGATGTTGTTTTCAAAGTACTTGCCTCTGGCGGTTATATAGGTGGGGCAAATGTTGCTAACTTTGAGCAAGAATTTGCCACATATACAAATGTGTCTGAGTGCGTCGCCTGTAATTCCGGTACGGATGCACTGCTGCTAGCATTGCGGGCGTTAGGTGTTGGGGCTGGGGATGAAGTGATTACCACGCCCTTTTCTTTTTTTGCCACGACTGAGACTATTAGTGCTGTCGGTGCTAAACCAATCTTTGTAGATATTGACGCGCCAACATTTAATCTTGACGTGACTCAGGTAGAGTCAGCAATTACGGCTAAAACTAAAGCTATTATTCCGGTTCATTTATACGGACAGCCAGTTGATATGACTGCCCTAATGGCGATCGCTCAAACCCACAAACTTGCTGTCATTGAAGACTGCGCCCAAGCAACAGGAGCATTGTGGGCGGGACAAAAAGTCGGTAGCATCGGTCATGTTGGCTGTTTTAGTTTCTACCCTACAAAGAATTTAGGTGCTTGTGGCGATGGCGGTGCGGTGACGACGAACGACCCAGAAATTGCGGCAAAGATGCGAATGCTACGCAATCACGGGGAGAAAAATCGTTACTATCACGAAGATATTGGATTAAATAGCCGTTTGGACGCTATACAAGCAGCGATTCTGCGAGTCAAGTTACGTTATTTAGATACTTGGAACGAACAACGACAGGCGATCGCTTCTCGCTATCAAGAATATCTCGCTCCAGTTTCAAGTGTTGTTATTCCCCAGGAATTACCAGGCGGCAAGGGAGTTTGGAACCAATACACAATTCGCCTTCAGAGGGGTGAGGAGCGTAGACGCGACAGCGGCTTCTCGGAGAGTGGAGCGAGGAGTGAGGGAAATCCCTATAGAGATGAGGTTCGTCAACGCTTACAAGAAAAAGGTGTGGGTTCGATGGTTTACTATCCTTTGCCTTTACACTTGCAACCCGTGTATCAAAATTTAGACTACCAGCAAGGGCAATTTCCGATCTCGGAACAAACTTGTCATGAAGTCTTATCCCTGCCTATCTTCCCCGAACTTTCTCCTGAAGCACAAGAACAGGTTGTTTATTGTCTCAAGGATTGTTTGAGTGAGTCGGGAGCCGGGAAGAATTAGGGAATCGGTAGGGGCGGGTTTCCAAACCCGCCCGTACAGGAGTCGGGAGTCGGGAAATTTTAATCCAAAAGTCCCCCTTATGTAAGGGGGATTTAGGAGATCTATCCTTGAGTTCTTAAAACGGGACGGTTAACAGTGGCAAGAGATTCAACTAAACTACGAACGGCTGCAATCATAGCCACTTCGCTATTGAGTTGGTTAATTGCCGAACCTACACCCACACCAGCCGCACCAGATGCGATCGCCATTGGTGCGGTAACGTTGGAGATACCAGAAGCACACAACACGGGTACGAATACGGCGCGGGAGATTTCGTAAGCGGCGGCGAGGGTAGGTGCAGCTTTCTCGACCAAACCCAACGTACCAGAATGAACGGGACTGCTGCTCGTACCACCTTCGGTTTGGATAATATCAGCTCCAGCTTTTACAAGCTCCTCTGCTAGCTGCACTTGGCGATCGAGTTCTAAAATGTGGGGAACGGTGACAGATAAGGTAATTTCAGGTAAGAGCGATCGCGTAATTTCTGTTAAGGCGAGTACTTCCTCTGCTTCAAATCTGCGTCCTTGCGCGTAGAAGCTATCGAAGTTACCAATTTCAATTAGATCTGCACCAGCTGCTACACAGGTGACAAATTTTTCTGGATCGACTGCTGAAACACAAATTGGCAAATTCGTCAATTCTTTTACCATCTGTACTAGCTCGACATCAGCAGCAATATCAACAAAAGTAGCACCACCGCGATCGGCTGCGTTGACTGTCGCTGCTACGCTTTGGCGATCGAGGTTATTCAAACCGCTAATAATTTTTAGCGCCCGTCCTTGGGCAAAAGCTTGGTGGAGTAGAGGATGCATGGTCATGATTTCTCTCTTGTGTCCTGTAAAGGAATATTGTGACACTCTCGGAGGTTTGAAGCTAGTCATTATTGCCTTGTTCTCCTAACTCTCCACTCCCCCTGAATTACCGCTGGGCGCTCCGAGAAAGAGCAGTGACGCGCCGCACATCGGAAAATACTCCTTCCCCATGTAGTTCGTACATTGTCGGCTTCACTTCAACTTTTAGCAAGCGAGATGTATTGACGCAAATCGTTTGTTCTGGCAAATGTAGCAAGCACCAAGGTTTGTCCAGATGTTTCAAAATCCGCTGCTGAATTTCTTGAGGAGTCAGAGCATTATCTTCGTGCAAAACTACGTTGAAGGCTTCTATTTGACCGTTAGTGTAGAAAAACGTGATTTGTAGCATATTGTGGTCGTTCATCGCTAGGAATTACCTCTCTTGCTTGGTTTTCAAGTAACTTTTGCCTTAACTCTCCCAAATCCAGCATTCTGTCAAGGCTAGTATTGTATTACCCAAAATTCAGTTGTCAGTTATCAGGGAGTAGGGAGTAGGGGAGAAGAGAGCTGCTCTTGAGCTGGGGAGGCTCTCGGGAGCTGAGGGAGAGAAGAGAGCTAGGGGAGTTGAGGAGGATGGGGAAGAAAATAGCAACAACCAGTCACCAATTACCAACTACCAATTACCCATCCATACACAAATTTCTAGTCTTCTTCTATACAAACTTCACCATTTTGTGATTGAGTCGTGATATCTTGTTGAGCATCTGCAAAATAAAATCATCCTTAGGTTAGATGCCAAGATCTATGAAGTGGAATCTCAGTCTGGAGGCAGAATTTTTTTATCAACAGGGATTGCGTCGCAATAAAGCCGAACAATACGCAGAAGCTCTACTGAGCTTGGATGTAGCTGTAGAATACAAGCCAGATTACGCTGATGCTTGGTCGCAGCGAGGTATAGCCTTGGGTAGTTTAAACCGCCATGAAGAGGCGATCGCCAGTTTCGATCGCGCTATTACCTTACGTCCAGATGTTAGCTGGGTTTGGCACAATCGCGGGATTGCCCTGGGTAAGCTGGGTCGTTATATTGAAGCTCTCAATAGTTTCGATCTCGCTTTAGAATTTAACCCCGATGCGGCGACAATTTGGCACAACCGAGGGATTACTCTGATCGATCTTGGTTGCTATGAAAAAGCTGTCATCAACTTTGAAAAAACGATACAGCTACGACCAGATGCTTACTGGGCATGGTACAACCGAGGTACGGCACTGGGACATCTCAAGTAATATGCAGCAGCAGTTGATAGCTTCGATCTCGCCCTAGAGTTTCAACCTGACGATCTCTTGACTTGGAACAATCGCGGCATCACTCTAAGCGACTGGGGTGAATATAGCAAAGCAGTAGCTAGCTTCGATCGCGCTTTGGCAATCGATCCAGAATATAGCAAGGCTTGGTACAACAAAGGGGTAGCGCTGCGAAAATTAGGAGATTTCACAGCAGCAATCGTCTGTTTCGATCGCACTATTGAGTTGGAGCCTAATGATTTTTGGGCATGGTATAACAGGGGGCTATCTCTAGCACAAATTGGTGAAAAAGAAGCAGCGATCGCTAGCTACAAACATGCTCTTAGCATTCAACCCCAAGATATGGCAGTTTGGTACGATTGTGGTTTGGCTTTGTATGAATTGTGCCGTTACCAAGAAGCGATCGCCATTTACACCAAAGCTTTAGAAGTCCAGCCTCATACACCTATATTTTGGTACAATATTGCCTGCTGTTATGCTTTGCAATCGCAAGCCGAACAAGCAATTATTAGCTTACAACAGGCAATTCAAATTAGCCCAGATAAGTATCGTACTCTTGCCAAGAATAGCTCGGTCTTTCATACCATTTCTCAAGACGAAAGATTTCAAAATTTGATCTCTGAGTCGCATGTAGATGTATAAAATCAGAGTATTTTTACTTTGATATTTACTATTAATCAGCAATAAATATTTTCTCAGCCAGCTAGAACTGGCTATTTTTTTTGCTACATAATAGGTATTTGTGCATCCCTATAGACTTGTGTACGCTTTATGATTTCGCTACAATCTCAAGATTTTTCTCAGTAAAAATACATAAAGATATTTGTAAAATCTTCAGCATAATTACCGCGATCGTGCGGCAATAAATTACTGTACTTCAGGGCAAACTAGATCTTAAGTTCAATGCAATCTAGAAAAAACTTTGTCGTTACAAACCTTTCTAATTAAACTTTTAGCGCTAAAACGATCTCAAGATCGAGGGTTTACTATAGTTCTTGCTCTCAGTCTGGGTTTGATCGTGATGGCAATTGCTACTACCTTAATTTTCCGTGCTTCTCGTAACGAAGCGATCGCTTCTACTCGCACTCAGACTGGCGATAGTTTAGCTGTAGCTGAAGGAGGTGTTGCTAGAATTCTAGCTCTCATGACTAAACCAGAAAACGCAGTTTTACTAACTCGAAATTACGATCCAATCGACCCAAAAACGGGAAAAAATTATCTGGGAGCCGACGGTATTCCTAAAACGAGCGACGACACCACAATTGCTATTAATCAATGGACAACTTCGATTACTTTTCCTTGTCTACCGTCAGTGTCTCCTAATGTAACAACACTGACTAGTTCTAACAGTATTGGTAACGGTCAATTTCAGTTGCTGGCATATCGTTACGATAGTTTAAAGCAAACAGGAACTTTCCTCATCTCGGGTCAGAATGATAATTCTGTCGCTTATCTTGCAGTCACAGTAGCAATTAGTGTAACAATTCAAGATTTTCCTGGCGCTATTAGCACTCATACTACTCCCGATCCCGATCGCATTGAAATACAAGCACGTAAAATTGCAGGTAAGAATGCTAATATTTACTTCGATCCTGTGACTGCTTTCGATAATTCTAATCTGAGTGAATATGCTACAAAAGGTGCTACAAATAGATCTCAGTATCTCGCTGCTATCGGTTCGGCATCAGATACCACAGATACTAGTATTGATGGCACAATTTTCGCTTGTAAATTGCAACTGAGCTTTCCATTCACTGCACAAGGTACGGATTTAGGAGACATCACAGATCCCAGGTTTTCGTTGTTGTCGCTTCCACTTACTGGTACTAGCGGACAAATTACCCATTATCAAACTAATAAAATTGATATCACTGATAAAATAATTGATGTTGATACAACTGCTGGTCCAGTTTATCTTTATGTAAAAGGTTCGTATTTAGATAAAGAAGGATTTCATCTGCGAGGAAATTCTAAAATTCGCAATATTCGTACTGATGGACAACTGCCCAGAGTTGGAGATTTACGAATTATTATTTTATACAGTGGTTCGGGAACGCCGCAGTCTGCCTATCTTTACAACACTGCTTGTATTCAAAATGCTTTTCTTTACAATCGGGATGCAGATTTCAAATTAGAAACTTCAGGGGACGGTTGTGAGAGTCCTGGGAATAGTAATTTTGATGGAGTTGTGTGGGCTGAAGATCTTCAAAATACTAATGTAAGTCATACAGGGATTAATGTCCCAGATAATGTTTTCAGTTTGTCCGACTTAGCTAATAGCTTTAACTTATATACTATTAATAAATGCGATCGCCTCAATTTCACTCATTCACTTCACCGTAATTTTACCGAAAATCCAGCAACAATATTTATTAGGATTACCGTAATTCTACGGCAATAAGTCAGTATAGAGCAGGGCAAACTAGATTTAATTTTTAGTTTGTCTAACAGACAAAATATCGTTTTTATTTCAGCAACACAGGATTTTTATGAAGAGAATTGCTTCTTATATACACTTAGTGCAATAGCTCATTAGTAATCACATCATACTATCAAATAAATTAGCAGCGATTCAATTATAAAACTTTCAACATGGCGCGATCGATGCATCTACAGAAATTGCCACTACAAGATAAAGGCTTTACTCTTTTGAGGTATTGGTATCCATACTTATAGTTAGTATATTTCTTGCTGTAGCAATGCAAGCGCTTTTATTTACGATTATTTTTAAAGTGCGCGCCGAACAACGTAACGAAGCAGTCACTTGGATTCAGAAGGATTTAGAATTCGTTAAGAATCAAGCTAAAGAATACGAAATTAATACTTTTCCTTATTCCAATAGATGTAATGCAACTACTTCTGCTGACGGCTTTGCTGCTGGATTACTACACAGTATACTAGGCACTCCAACGTCACCGCCTCCATCAGCACCATCTCCCATGACCTCTGTTTCTAAAACTTTAGCAGGAAAAAGTTTCACTCTGACTCGAACTGCTATTTATAATACTCCTACTTATGCTTATAAATTACTTCAGCTAACTTATAATGTCACGCCAGCAGACAGTATTTTTCCTATTGCAACGCTTTCAACTGAGGTAATTCCTGATGCGTCGCTTAAGTGTCCGTAGAAATAATCAAAAATCAAGGGTTCTCTTTAGTAGAAATATTAATAATAGTTGTCATTATTGGTATTCTAACCGCGATCGCAGTTCCTAGCTTTGCTGGTTCTTTGGATCGTGTCAAATTGAATCAAGCAGTCTTTGAAGTCAGAGGAATTTTGCAAGAAGCCCAAAGACAAGCTATTCGTAAAAGCCAACCTTGCGATGTCATTTTGATGTTATCGACTACACCAATACAAATTACAGCGAATTGTGGTGTTACGGGCGATCGCAATTTATCAAAGGGAGTTCAACTAGTAACAAATATTAGTCAAATAACGGGTAATCCCATCAAAATTACTTTTGGCATTTTAGGCACAGCAGAATTTACAGTTATCAGTTCTAGAAATCCTCCTCCTCCAGTCGATCCGAGTGGAAAAATGATTTTTTCTGTTGCTCGCAGCTCCATTCACGATAAAAAATGTCTGGCTATATATAATACTTTAGGATTGACAAGAGCTGGTAACTACACTGGTGATTCTACCACGGCAAATCACATTACTGACGACGGGATTTGTACTGCATCCTAACTATGAGTTATATGAAAAAGTATTTTGCTCAAATTTATCGTCGATTTCATACTTCTCAGTCTTTTAGAGGATTTACGCTCGTAGAAGTATTAATTGCAGTCTTAATTAGTACAATGGTGGTGGTTATTGCTGGATTTTCTCTGGTCACAATTACATCTTTTGATAATAAAGCGGAAGCCAGAACCGAAAGGCAAATAGCTCTCAATCGTGCTTTCGATTTCATGACTTATGAAATTAGAATGGCAAGCAGAATTAATCGGCTTGAAACTGAAGTTGCAGATAGCTCTACTACAACTTTAGAAAAAATTGTAGAAGACGCTGGCATTAAAACAAAGTTAGGTAGTTATGGCACAATTGCTTTATACCTAGAAATTCCTATTACTAATATTCCTCCTTCTTGTCCTCCCCCAACTGCTTCTTACACAGTTCCCACTGATTATCAAACAGGGTATGACAAAGTAGTTTACGATATTCGCCCTACAACTGGAAGTTGGTTAAGTCCGAGGGTAATTGCGCGTTACGGACGCATACCTAACGCCGACGGTTCGATCGATCCATGTAAAAACTCTGTTGCTAGCGATATTTTAGTTGACTCAATTTCTGACACAGACATTAATCCAACTTGCGCTGCACCCGCCATTAAGTTTGGTGCTGGCGGTTTTTATGCTTGCGTTAACGGTAGCTTAGTGGATTTGTTCTTGCGCGGTGCAGTTAGTGGTACAGAAAATCAAGATGTCACGGGTAGGGCATTTTCTCGCCTCAGCAGCTACAGTAAGGAACTCGCACCCGTGCTATCCGGTAGCAAGTCAGGAACAACCGAGATGAATTTGACTTGGACTTGGAGTGGTACGGGTAATCCGACTTACAAAGTCTATCGCACCGTGGATGGGGCAGCTACAGAAGTTTATAGCGGCTCTGTTTCTAGCTTAGATAGCAATAGTCTCACTGCCAGCCTTCGCCCTAGCTCTGGTAAACAAAACTGCTATACAGTGAGAGCAACTATCGGTTCGTATACCAGTGCGCCAAGCAATGCAAGGTGTGAAGATTTCTAAGACACCAGGCAAATAAGATGCACGGTAATTTAGTTATCAAATCGATCGCAAGCCAGCGTAGAGAAATTGCTTTCGCAAGTCCTATGCGACCGACCTATTTTGTCATAAAATTATCTTTTAATTAGAAAATTAAGAACTACAGAGATCGCGAGCGCTGAGGAAGCGGGACAATTCAAAATTCACGCATTCAAAATTTACCACCCCTACACCCCACACCCTTTCTTCACTGATAACTGATAACTGATAACTGATAACTGTTTATGCGATCGCAATGGGAATGTTTGCTACAAAACTTAGGTGAATGGCAGGGTTCGTTTACTCGGCTCTCACCCCAAGCTGAGTTTATAGAAGATACGCCTACTGTCGTATCATTAGCTGGATTAAACGATAACAAAACCATTCGTCAAGTTGTCCGTTTCTTACCACCCAATCGTCCCGTAGAAGAGAAAGTATTTGAATACAGTTCTCTGGGTAAGGGAGTTCTGTTTTTTGAAAATGGGGCATTTTCTCAAGGTTCAATTCAACTCAGTCCGGTTGCAGAATTTGGCGCAGAACTTGGTTTAATTCATGGCGATCGCCGCTTGCGCTTAGTGCAACTTTTTACACCAAACGGAAAGTTAGATAAAATTACGCTGATTCGCGAATATCTTACTGGTACGACAACTCCAGAACGTCCACCTTTACAAGTTGATGACTTAGTAGGTGAGTGGCAAGGAGAAGCAGTCACAATTTATCCCGACTGGCGATCGCCCGATACCTATCCTACGCAATTGCAAATCGAGCGCCTGGGTAGCGATCGCCTCACACAACAATTGACTATCTACTCTACGCTAGAAAACCCTTACCAAATCAGTTCCACGAGCAAAATTACCGGATCGTTACTCTACTTTGAGGGTTCTCAGCCCGATCGCCAAATGACTCAAGTTATGCTACTACCAGATGGCGCTTCTGCCACCTGTCCTCAACAAGTGCAGTTAAGACAAGCCTTTTTTCTCGAAGTGGGTTGGCTAGTACAGCCCAATCTACGACAAAGATTGATAAGACGTTACAACGATAAGGGTGAATGGACTAGCCTGACTTTGGTTACTGAAAGGAAGTGAGTGATGCGTGAAGAAGGGGTGTAGGGTGTAGTGGATTGTTAACTGGTCACTGGTCACTGATAACTGCTCCCTAATAACTGATGTGCGTAAAATTACTGAAAAATTCATTGATATCTATCTAATTATAGTAGCGATCGCTTAGTGTTTATGGTAGAAATACGTAATATATTTGTTAAAATAATTACTAAATTTATGCCCGTACAAAGCTTTCGAGTCAGTAAATCGCAAAATCCCTGGGCTGAGGGTTCTAGGTTACTCGGAATAACATTGCTGATTGGATTTGGCATTCGGATAACTGCGGAGCAGTGTTACTTAATTCCTTCGACTTCCATGAAGCCTACTTTACAGATTGACGATCGCCTCTTCGTAGACAAAATTAGCTACCACATCGGCAATCCTCAGCGAGGAGATATCATCGTGTTTACCCCTCCAGAAGCAGTGATTCAGGAAGAACATTCTCGCGATGCATATGTGAAGCGAGTGATTGGACTGCCAGGAGAGAAAGTAGAAGTGAAAAATGGGATCGTATATATCAACGATCGACCTTTAACAGAACATTATATTGCCGAGCCACCGGAATACATTTTAGCAGCAGCGATCGTGCCACCCAATTCTTACCTTGTGTTGGGAGATAATCGCAATCGCAGCTATGACAGCCATGCTTGGGGTTTTATCAGTCGCGATCGCATTATTGGTAAAGCAGCAGTACGTTTTTGGCCTCCCTACCGTGTAGGTAGTTTGTATGCGGAAACCGCCAGCAGCAACTAGATAATTAGGTAAAGCCTACTTTCAGTTCAGCGCATAGAAAATTCCCCCAAATCTCGATCGAGAAATGAGGGGAATTTACAACCAACAACCAACAACTCATAATTAAAACTCATAATTAAAACTCAAACGTTGTCCTCAACGTACCGACAACAATATCGCTATTGTCGCTATCGTGACCTGGAGCAGTCAGCCAAATTACGCCAGGTGCAACCGAGATATTATCAGTCAGTTGATATCGATAGGAAGCTTCAACGTGCAACCCAGTATCGGGATCTCTTCTTCTTTCTACACCATCGCCATCAGCAACAGTAAAACCACTCGTACCCGTTAGCTTAGGTTCCATCGCCACAATAATATTGAGTAGGTTTCCTTCCTTGCCCAAATCGGGAAAACTGAGGGACAGTGCATAGTTCCACACATCAGCATCACCCAATCCAAGGACGATCGCCTTACTCAATCCTGCCCATCCACCAATTCTAATTCCAGGGGTGATGTCAAATTGTGCTTCTACACCGTAGTGATTGCCTACTACCGATCGCGTGCTGCCATCAGCATCTGTGACTGCTACCAACGATCTGATACTACCTTGTTCTGTCGTGTTTAAGGCTTCGTCATACGTATGAAGATAGGCAAAAGCAACCTTAAATCTGTCAGTTCCGTACTCTAATCGCCCGAGAAAGCTGTTGCTACCGTTAAATAAACCGTTACCAGGGGAAGGATCTTCAGCATTACCAGCTTGATAGCCAAGTCCCAGTTTTAAAGCTTCAGTTATCGAGAATTCTGTAATTATCCCTGCATTCTGTCCCCCTGCATTATAGATGGGGTTGAAGCTGAGATTACCAATTGCACCTACATTCGTGTCGGTAATCAGGTTATCGACAATATCAAAAACGTCGTCGTATTCTCCAGAGTTAGCTAGCAGCCAAACTCTTAGATTATCGCCAACTTGAAAACTGTAGTTGAGGTTATCTATAACAACATCGTTATCAGTACCCGTAGCATATGCTATCTGTCCTTCATTCGTAATGTTGCCTACATAGTCAAAGGCACTAAAGTTACCTGCTTGCAAGCGAACTTGCAGTTGATCTGTACCAGTAAAACTAGACAGGAAATTGAACCGCATTCTCGTTTGTAAGACTGTGTTGTCCTCCACGTCATCGCCAAAAGTATCGCTAGCCGCCATAATGACTTGAGCGCTTAATTTGGTTGTGGTGGAAAATTGATTCGCTTCGAGTTCGGCGGTGGTTGCTTCTAAAGCATCGACTCGACCGCGCAAAGTTGCAAGTTCCGTACCGAATTCCTCTTGCAACCGTTGTAAAGTTGCCAGGTCTTCTTTGTTGACCATATCAGCAGAAGCGGTAGCAATCAGTTCGTTGACCCGATCTAAACAAGCGTTTAATCCTGCGGCAAATTCATAACGAGTTAAAGCGCGATTACCGCGATAAGTTCCATCGGGGTATCCAGCAATGCAACCATACCGTTCTACCAAAGATTGCAATGCCTGAAATGCCCAATCTGTAGGCTGCACGTCTGATAATTGGGAAACTGAAGTCACTTGAGCTAGCTGTGGCGATCGCTCTTTTGTCGTTAGTGTCTCAACGCTGGTTGTTGAAGTCACGGGATTCACTGAACTTATATCTCCCGCGATCGCTGAGTTCAAATATAAAGAATTGGCAGCAATAATCGCTAGAGAAACGAAAAATGAATCTCTAAGAGCTGATTTATAAAGTAAAAATCAAGCAGCTAGTCGTCTCAGCATCAGCCGTACCATAGCAGCGTAGACCATAGATTCACTTATTTCCGGTAGGAGTTCATAATCCTTACTTAGTCGTCGATAGCGTCCTAGCCAGCCAAAAGTTCGTTCAACTACCCATCTTCTGGGCAAAACTTCAAACCCATCTGTAATCCGCTTAACTATTTCTACTTCTGCACCGCAGACTACCATTACAGCTTGTGCAAAATTCTCTCCACTGTAGCCACTATCTGCCCAAATTAGCTCTAAAGACTTAGAGTTATAGCACTCTTCTAGCAATGCCACTATTGCTCCTAATCGTTCTGAAGCATTAGCTTCGGTGATTACTACACCCATTAGTAGTCCTTGAGGATCTACTACGACATGGCGTTTGCGACCTTTAACTAGCTTGCCGCCATCAAAGCCGGATACTTCCCCTTTTTTCCGTCGTTTTTACGGACTGGCTATCCACAATTGCAGCAGTAGCTTGATGAGATTTGCCCAGCTTCATCCGTACTTGTTCACGTAAGGCAAGATTTATCTGCTGCCAAATTCCTCGTTTTTGCCAACGCCGAAAGTAATAATAAACCGTTGAATAGGGTGGGAAGTCATGTGGTAGCATCTCCCAAGCACAGCCAGTTTTCAGCAAATAAAAGATGGCATTTACTACCTCACGCATATCCACAGTACGTGGATGTCCTCCTGGTCTTACAGGTGGAATTAATGGTTCAATGATTTGCCATTCTCGATCGGTTAAATCACTTTTGTAAGCTTTTCTACTCATGAGGCAATGCTTTGGGCTACTGTCTTGTCATAGTAAAAGCCTCTTGCCTCCATTCTCGCTGCTTTCAACTTTTCTTTATAAATGACCTCTAAGAAGTCGTTTCATTAGTATATACCTCACACCTTTTCTAATATTTACCGAGAATGGCAAAGAAAAAAAGTTACATGGATTACGATATTTTCGCAAACTCAAAAAACTGCTTTAGTTAAGACAACAGTTGCTGATTTCGCTGAGTTCTACAACTCTTTTGGTTGAACCCTTTGAACCCATTCCTAAGATAGATGTTAAAAAATCAGTTGAGAACATCTTTTGGGTTCGTCGAGCGGCGAAGTGATTCTGTCTTTTTATAAGTGTTTAAATGTTATCAACAAATAACTTGTGTAAAAAATGATTTGAAGTAGCAAAGATAACAATATTTTGAACGCTACGACTGTATTATAAAATGCACAAAATATGGGTTTCAGTTGCGGTGTTAGCTATAGCTATCGCCATATTTTTGTAGTCGCGTGCAGGGTTTTATTAAGAGTAAACAATTCCAGTCTGGTAACTGCCACCTGCACCAAACAAGAAGCTACAAAGCAGACGCGATCCTTTCACTTGCCATTCTTGCACCTGATAAGTTTCTGGCAACTGGTCCTACTTGCAATCCTGCCAAGCCACCCATCATATAAAATTCGCATCCCGACCAGCGCAAGCAGGGATCGAGAACGGGCAAGCCTCTTGCTATAGGTAGAGGAAAGGTATTGAGAATGTCTGACAGCAGAGGTTCGGCAGTCACGTCAAGTTTCGTCCCTGTTGCGACCCAAATGCGATCGCATTCATTCTCTTCCCCATTATGGCAATGCACTAACCAACTATTCCCTTGCCATACTGCTTTGACGACTTGGCATCGTTCCTGAATCTGCAAGCGATCGCACCGCATGAGCCGTCGCAACTGTAGCATCATTGCTGGCGTGAGGGAACCCCCATTTCTCGCTTGTTGAATTAAATACCAACGCTTTTCCCAGTCCGGTTCTGCCCAAAAATCTTTGAGATATTTCGGTCCCAGCCACCCTGGTTCGGCATCAAATAATTTCTCTTGTAAGTTGCGCCTTGCCATCAACACGACTCTAGCACCACGGGCGATCGCGCCTACAGCCAAATGTCCGCTAGTTAATCCGCCACCAACAATTAATATCCGTTCTCCAGCTAAGTTCAATTTTCGCAAATCCACTTGTTGAGAGTGACATAACCTTTCTGGCGGATAAGGAGACTGAATTTGACTCATCCATTCGGGTACGTGAATTTGACTGCTACCCTTGGCAAATATTACTCTACGGGTAATAACCGCGCGATCGTCTGCCAGCCACAAGCGAAACCGAGGACGCAACCGATGTTGTAAGGGTTCGATCCGCAAAACCTTTGCTTGGAGAACTGGTGGCAAATCCAAACGGCGAATTAAATCGGTACAAAAATCTTGAAATAATTGCGTTCCTGGCAGATCGTAAGGGGCAAATAATTCTTGGGGACGACTTGCGGCAAATTTTCGCAAGGCGTATGGGTTGGGATCGGGATGGTGGACGGCAGGAGAACGTAAATGAGGGATCTCAAAAGCCGCAAATTGTTGCTGCCACTGCTGCAACCACATTCCACTTGGATCGAAAACAGCAAACCTGTGCCGCAGCTTTTTCCGCTTTTGCAGCAAGTAGGCAATAAACGTGAGAGCGTGGGGACCAGCGCCAATGATGGCAATATCGGTATTGGAAGCTTCTGCAAGCATGACAATCGTGCTAGACAGTACTTTAAAATGATAATCATTCTTATTCAAGATAGCATCGGGAGTCAAAAGTCAAAAATAATCCCGACTCCCGTACAGACGTTGCAGGCAACGTCTCTACACCCAATACTTCTTGGTTATGATGCATAGCCCTTCGAGATCCCCCTTAATCCCCCTTAAAAAGGGGGAAACTGTACCATTCTTAGCCCCCTAATTCATCGGGGGGTTGGGGGGATCGAGTCTTAACCGAAAAGTATTGTCTCTACACCGACTCCCGCAACTGAGAGTAAATTGGTATGATGCCTTTATCTATCTCCCTATGATTCCTGCCAAAAGAGTTTATTTGTTGCTGTTGTTGGGAATAGCCGTCGCACCCCTATTAGCTACAATTTGGAACGTGCCGCGCAGTATCCTGGGGATGCTGCTGTTTGATGCTGTTATCTTAGGACTGACGATCGCTGACAGCTTATTAGTACGCCGTCATCGCGTCCAAGTCGAGCGATCTCTGCCTGCTCGACTCTCCATCGGACGGGATAATCCGGTGGTTTTGACAGTGCGATCGCTTAAAAAATCAGCTCAAATTCAAATTTGCGATTATTACCCGATGCAGTTCGCTGTTTCTGCAACTACGCTGACTGCTGCGCTTGCACCTCATAGCACGACAGAATTAACTTATACAATTCATCCCAACCAACGGGGAGAATTTGGCTGGGGAGATCTGCAAGTGAGACAATTGGGTGCTTGGGGATTAGGTTGGGATAACTGGAAAATCGTCCAAAATCAGAAAGTTAAGGTTTATCCTGACTTGGTAGGGTTGCGATCGCTCTCGATTCGGTTGACGCTGCAATCGGCTGGTTCGATCCACAAGCTGCGCCAACGGGGAATCGGAACGGAATTTGCCGAACTTAAGGATTACGGTACGGGTGACGATTTGCGGTTGATTGACTGGAAAGCTACGGCTCGCCGTAATCGTCCTTTGGTGAGGGTATTGGAGCCAGAACACGAACAAACCCTGATTATTCTATTGGATAGAGGACGCTTGATGACGGCTCAAGTATCAGGGTTAAAGCGGTTTGATTGGGGTTTAAACGCAACTTTGGCTTTAGCACTAGCGGGAATTCATCGCGGCGATCGCGTGGGTGTGGGAGTATTTGATAAACAAATGCAGACTTGGATACCACCAGAACGGGGACAGAATCAATTAAACCAACTGATCGATCGCCTGACACCAATTCAACCCGTATTACTCGAATCTGACTATATTGGTGCTGTCACGAGTATTGTCAAACAACAAGCTCGCAGAGCCTTGGTAGTATTAATTACAGATATTGTTGATATAATCGCTTCTGCCGAATTATTAGCCGCATTAGGAAGACTGACACCCCGTTATTTACCTTTTTGCGTGACATTGCGCGATCGCCAAGTGGATCGATTGGCTCATACTCCTACAGATGAAGTGAATGCGACTTATGCTCGTGCTGTGGCTTTAGATTTATTATCTCAGCGTCAAGTTGCCTTTGCTGGGTTGAAACAAAAAGGGGTTTTGGTATTAGATGCACCAGCCGATTTAATTTCGGAACAGTTAGTAGATCGGTATTTGCAGTTGAAAGCGAGGAATCAGTTGTAATTGGTAATTGGTAATGGGTAATCGATCGGAGTTTTTTTCAACCCAACTTAGACGGAGTATTTGAATTGAGAACGAGTTGGATCGTACTTAAAAGGTTTTTGAGCGAATACGGTTTCGATAAAAAGGCATCTACTCCAATTGATGTGGATGTTGTTTGGATCGAGCCACTATTAGCAATAATTTTCAGTTGTGGATTCAGCCCTCTTAATCGCGCAATCGTTTTCATACCATCTAATTCTGGCATCATCAAATCGATTAATACAAGTTGCGCGCGATCGTGGTATTCTCGGTAGCGACTGAGGGCTTCGATACCATTATTTGCAGCGATCGTTCGATAGTTGTGAGCTTCTAAAGAAGTTTTGGCAACTTCTAAAATTAACAACTCATCATCGACAACTAAAATCAATTCACCATTTCCAACTGGCAATGTTTCGTCTTCAATAACTCGATCCACTGCATTCAGATCGGCAGGCAAATAGATGGCAAAACAACTTCCCTGCCTAATTTCACTAGAGACGCGGATAAAGCCACCGTGACTTTTGATAATGCCCAATACGGTAGAAAGACCTAAACCCGTGCCTTTACCAATTTCTTTCGTAGTGTAAAACGGTTCAAAACCCACTACGGTTCAGTTAAGGCTCAAAGTGTTGTAAATTAAGCATTGTTCCCAAGAATGGAAAGTGAGTGTAGTGCATCTGAAGGATTTCTCATTGTTGTCTCCTACGATACAAAGTAGTGATGTGTTCAAAGCGATAGAGGCAGCCATCCCATCCACGGAGATCGAGCAAGCGATCGCTAAAACTAAAGTTTGTGAACAACGTAAACGCTCGTTACCAGCACAATTGGTAATTTGTTTGGTAATTGCGATGAGTCTGTGGTCACGAGATTCGATGAGAGATGTGCTGAAAAACTTAATTGATGGGCTGAGCGAAGCATGGGTGAAAGTGGGGAAATACTGGCGAGTTTTTTGTAAATCAGCAATAACGCAAGCCCGACAACGATTAAGTCCAAGGGTGATGAGTCAATTGTTCCATCAACTGGTGCGACCAATGGCTAGCACCGATACCAAAGGAGCATTTCTCAATGGATTGCGAATTGTGGTAATTGATCGGACTTGCTTCGATCTGCCAGACAGCGATGAAAATGCGAGAGTTTTTGGTCGTCCGAGCAGCCGTCCTGGCACACAAGCCGCATTTCCCAAACTGCGATTAGTCATTTTGGTAGAAGCAGGAACACATTTAATCTTTGATGCATTGATGTGTCCATATCGAATAGGAGAACGAGTGCGGGCATTAAGATTATTACGCTCCGTGAGTTCAGGGATGTTGTTGATGTGGGACAGAGGGTTACATTCTTATGCAATGGTGCAAGCAACTGTCACAACTGGTAGCGATTATTTAGGAAGAATTCCCGCAAATGTCAAGTTTTTGTGCGAAGAACCACTGGCGGATGGTTCTTATCTGAGTTGGATTTATCCACCTGCTAAATTCCGCTCAAAAGCTTGCCAGCCCATACAAGTCCGAGTGATTGAATACACAATTGGTAATACCGACAACCCAGAGGAACAACTAAGATATCGCTTAATTACCAGCTTATTGGAATTGGAGAAATTTCCGGCTCAACTACTGGCGATTGAATATCATCAACGCTGGGAAGTAGAAAATACTATTGATGAACTCAAAGTACATTTATCAGGACGAAAAACTCATATTCGCTCTCAAAAACCGCGTGAAGTTGTGCAGGAAGTTTACGGGTGGTTGTTAGGACACTGGGCTGTGCGGTTATTGATGTTTCAAGCTGCAAAGAGCGCGGGTATCACTCCTTTGCGTCTGAGTTTCACTGGGACATTGCGAGTTATTCGTCGTGCTATCCCGAAATTTCAACGCTTGCAATCACAAGAACTCCCCTTTTTTTAAGTTGGTTAACTGTAGAGATTTTAGACACTCTGTTACCTGAACGAGTTTCTCGTACCAATCCCAGAGTTGTAAAAAAACCTGTATCCAAGTTTCGCTCAAAAAAGCCAAGACATCGAGCCACCCCCTCCCGAACCAATCCTCCTATTTTCTTTATCCTCAGCACAGCGTAGCCTTAAATGAACCGTATTGACTTTTCAATTAGCAGACATTTTTTAGTTCGTCATCTGCCATTAGGTTGATTATGACTGAATATCTCTCAACTAGATAGAGTATATTT
Source organism: Chroococcidiopsis sp. SAG 2025 (assembly GCF_032860985.1). Taxonomy (GTDB): domain Bacteria; phylum Cyanobacteriota; class Cyanobacteriia; order Cyanobacteriales; family Chroococcidiopsidaceae; genus Chroococcidiopsis. Next base: position 644,093 of record NZ_JAOCNC010000001.1, on the reverse strand, counting down.
TGCAAATTACAGAAAAAACTGCTACAACGAGAGCCGATCGTACTCAAACCACGATTACCCCCCATCAGTCTCACTGGCGCGTTGCATCTCGTCTAAACTCTCAGTATATCGTCATCATCATGGCGATCGCGATGATACACGATAAAAATGAATTGCTGAGAGTCAGATTGCTTTTCCTAATCTCGCGGTAGCATTTGCCTCAAAAATTGTGGTAGCGATCGCTCAAAGAAACGTTCGATTTTTCTGTTATGGCGTTGATATAAAACGCCCAAATAGATAATAGATATTCCTAAAACAGTGAGTGCAAATGGAAATAATAAGGCATTTTTAAAAACTGTATAGGCAAGGTGACTTAAATATCCAAAGACTCCCAGAGCGCCAAACACTATAAAAACTTTGCGTTTTAACAATACAGACAGTAAAATCAATCCCAAATTAATTAAACAATAAATCAATTTTTGCCATTCACTGCTATCTCTCATTAAAGTCATACCAAACCAGAAGGCAAGTAAGCCAAATAAATATAACCAAAAAGCAAAATCCCCATCGCGCCTGCGCGTGCGAAGATCGACTAAATAGGCAACGACAATACACGCAATGCCAAACCATAGGGAAACTAATAGCCTTTGCGCCCAGCTAAACTCATTTTTACCAAATAACAATGGTGTTAAATCCATCGACATGAAATATAACGAAAAAGCAATCGGCGCAGTCAAAAATGGAAATCGGACAAATTTGAGTGCGATCAAACCTGCAATAATAGTTCCTAATTCCATTAGAAACCAACTGCCTTTAATCCAAACATAGTAATCTCGATATACACCTGGATCGCCTTGAATCCAAAATCCCGTCCATCTTTGCAGTCCGTAAATTGCTAGAGGAGTCATGCAAACTGCGATCGCAAATAGCAATCCCCCAGGAACTTTCATGTTTTGGTGAAAGTATAAAGTTTTGCCTGCCATTACAAAACAAAATGCATAAATACAAGCCAACAAGAACATTCCGCCGCCACCAAACGACTCCCAAGCCAAGCTCATAAACCAACTCATGGCAGAGATAACCACCAAAGCCCCAAAATAAAAAGTTACGTTGGCAAAATTAAATTGGGGGCGATCCCCGATCCGGTTAGATAATGCCTGCCATAGCGCCTCTGCTTGCGCCTCAGTAATTAAGCCTTGGGAAGCCGCCCAAGACAGATCGTCTTTGTAAATTTTCATACTCGAAACTATAGTAGGTTTAACTCCATCATGAGAGTCAGTTTCGAGACAATGTACGTTTATTGTGCCACTATTCGATGTGCTTATTTTTACATATGTTTCCATAGTAAGGTGCGTTATTTAACGTACCCTACTAGCTACTAGCTTAACCCCGGAAATAATGGCGCTTCTTCCCTGTGATATTTCGCTAAATAATCTTTAAAAGACGTGCCACCAGTCCCGACTTCTACCCCGACAATTTTGAGTTGTTGAATTGCCAAACCTAAATGCCCTTGATGAAATTGAGTTTGGCATTTATCGTAGGCTTGCATAAAGTTGAGAACTGCATTGGCATCAGAATAAGTGCGTAAATTGGCAACTTTCTCGGCTTGCGTGTTGCCTACAGCACGACTGATGAGCAGATCGTAATAATATGTTAAGTTATGTTCTTTATACTGCTCGAACCACTGATTAATGCGATCGCCATATTTGCGATCGAATTCAGTCTCGGCAATATGCAACTTACCTTCAGCATCTTTAGTTCCACCTACCCAATACTTTCTCACTCCGCTCATAATTTCTAAATGCCGAAATTGAATTGATTGAAAGCCGCTTGTGGGACCAATGCTAGTCCGAAATTCGGCAAATGCTCGCATAGTTGTGAGAATCGGCATGGTAGTATTGACAACCTCATATAGTCGCAATACTCTTTGAAAGAAATAACACGCTTCGCTAGTATTACTAATAACTGAATCCGCGTCTAATGCCTTTAACAAAGCATTTAAAACCCGTCCCATCTCAATAGTCATTTGATGAAAGGCAAGTTCGCAAATCTGATGCACGGTGATAAATAAATCTTCATCTTTTGAAGCAGTTAGAGGTTTTTTACAACTAATTAGCGCCTCAATATTGTGATAATTCCAATAATGATTGTTGCCGATCTCCAAATTAGGATCGAGGGGTGGTAGAGGTTGATAGGATTCGGACATGGTAGTAGAAACGTTACAGGTAACGTCTCTACATTACATTGGTGGAAATTGCGATCGCATGATAGGAATTGTGGGGCGATCGCCAAATCCTCCATTTGGAGGTCAACAAATGTTGACTTATAGTAGTAATCTGAAAAATATAGACTGTTAGTATTACGGTCATAGCCAAAGTGGTCATACCCAAAGTTAACTGAATGCTGCTTGAGAGGTTAATAGTATGGATAGATTGCAGCAACTGCTTCGGAACTCGTTCATTCGCCTAGAAGGATTACTGTATCAAATATTTGGATTTTTCCGCAAAATCTGGGGTTTGTTTTATCAACGCTTACTTATGTTGCTGCAAGTGCTAGGATTCTCAAACTCTAGTTATTACGTTGAATCCGATCGCCAAAATAATCTAGAATCGGCAGAAGATCGGCAAATAACTGAAGTCAAATCAGAAAAAATCGAACCCAGCTTCACGCCTAACCGTCGTCGTCCCCCGCAGATGGAATATTACCGCAAACTGGCTGGACAAGTAAATCCAAAGCAAAAATAGGAATCAGAGGTTAGTGAAAGGACAAAAGAGAAGTCGTAAGTCGTAAGCCATTTTTCTCCCTCAGCTCCCGCTCGCTCCCGCTCGCTCCCGCTCGCTCCCTCAGCTCTCTTCCCCCTGCTCCCTATTCGCTAATAACTGAAAATGCCAGAAGTCCGGTTCGATAAGTACTATCGCTATGCAGACTTAACCGAGATCGTACGCGCATACGCACGAGAATTTCCGCAACTGGTACGACTGCAAAACATTGGTAAAAGCTACGAAGGCAGAGACATTTGGCTATTAACAGTTACCAATTTCGCGACGGGTGACGATCCAGATAAGCCTGCTTTGTGGGTAGATGGTAATATCCATGCCACAGAACTCGCGCCTTCAAGTGCCTGCCTGTATTTCCTGCAAACATTGGTGACTGGCTATGGCACTCAACCTGATATTACCCGTTGCTTGGACACTCGCGTATTTTATATCTGTCCTCGCGTCAATCCTGATGGTGCTGAGCTGGCTTTGGCAAACAAACCAAAGTTTATCCGTTCTAGCACTCGTCCTTATCCTCACCAGGGAGAACGAGAAGAGGGGCTAGTGATGACAGATATGGACGGAGATGGGCGAATTCTACAAATGAGAATACCAGATCCGAATGGTGCTTGGAAAGTTTGCCCAACTGAACCGCGTTTATTAATTCCACGGGAACCAATAGAAACGGGCGGACAATATTATCGCATCCTCCCAGAGGGAGAAATTGAAAACTACAACGGCATCCAGATTGACATTCCACCACCGAAAGAAGGACTCGACTTAAACCGCAATTTCCCTAGTGGATGGCGACAAGAACAAGAGCAAATGGGAGCAGGACCCTATCCTGCCTCAGAAGCAGAAGTGCGATCGCTAGTTGATTTTATTACCTGTCATCCTAATATTACAGGGGCGATCGCCTTTCACACTTTTAGTGGTGTTATCCTACGCCCTTACAGCCATCAAAGCGATGACGAGTTACCCACCAAAGATTTGCGCGTTTACCAGTGTATCGGCGATAAAGCCACAGAAATCACTCAATACCCTGCTGTCTCAGTCTTTCACGAATTTCGCTACGATCCCAAAGACTTTATTACAGGTGCATTTGACGATTGGGCTTACGAACATCAAGGAGTATTTGCCTGGACGGTAGAAATTTGGAGTCCGCAGCGTCAAGCCGGAATTAAAGAGTATAAATTCATCGACTGGTATAGGGAACACCCCTTTGAAGATGACTTAACCATGCTGCGTTGGAATGATGAAGTTTTAGGTGGTAAGGGTTACATCGATTGGTATCCCTTCGAGCATCCTCAACTCGGTGAAGTCGAACTAGGGGGATGGGATGCAATGTATGCCTGGTCAAATCCTCCCCCCCAGTTTTTGGAAAAAGAGCTTGCGCGTTTTCCTAAGTGGTTGGTATGGCACTTATTAATATCGCCTCAGTTAGAAATTTATGAGGCGAGTATCAGTCACTTAGGCGGTTCTAATTATCGCATCCGCTTTGCCGTTCAAAATACAGGTTGGCTACCTACCTACGTTACCGAAAGAGCAATGGATAAAAAACTGGTACGGGATTGTCTATGTGAAATCGAGCTACCAGAAGGGGCAAAATTGGTAACGGGGAAATTGCGAGAAGATGTAGGACAACTCGAAGGACGCGCCTACCAGCCTTCTGCACCCCTGAGAAGACAAGCCGATCCGACAAGCGATCGCGCTTTAGTTGAATGGGTAGTATACGCGCCTGATGACGGTACAGTCTTCAAATTAATTGCTCGTCACGATCGCGCCGGAGTCGTCCGTACTACAGTTGTCAGTTGACAGTGACCAGTGACCAGTTAATTCTGACTTACGACTTACGACTTACAACTTACGACTTACCGATAACTCTCCCATATTCTGTTCTTAAAGTCATGACGGTATGCTCCGATTATTCCTATCTTGCAGCGTAGGATTACGACTTTCATAGAGGATAAGAAATATGGGGTTGAGAGTTCCCTTCAGTTTCAGTCTGGCTTCGCTCAAACGTTTTATCCCAATTGTTATTTTTACTTTCGGATTAACTTTTATATTTCACTTCTTTGCTGCAACTCCAGCTGTTAACAAACCTCATCCCAAAATCGTCTTGATTTCCCTAGATGGCGCAACACCACCGTTGCTCGATCGCTACTTTGCAACTGGTGTATTGGACAAACATAAGGGATTGGGACTGTTGCAAAGTCAAGGACTTGTTGCCAAACAAAATCAAACTATCACCCCGTCTCTAACTGCGCCAGCCCATATTGCGATCGGTACTGGTTCTACAGCTGCTCGTAACGATATTAATGCTAATAGCTTTCACCTCGTTGCCAGTCCTTTCAAACAAAATATCAGCGGTTTTGCGGCTCCAATTGGCGGCTACTCGGTGGGAATTGACGGACCTCTGGACGACCATACCCAAACTGCTGAATCTCTCTGGATTGCGCTGCGGAACAACGGTAAGAAAGTCATTGCCGCTACCTTTCCCGGTGCTGATGGACTCGATATCAAAATTCCTGGTTTGACCGATAGCCCAGTCGTCCAACCAGCTAGCGATCGCACGGTAGATTATACCGTACCGTTTGGCGCATTTGGCGGCGTAGGAGCTAGGGGCTTTAGCTTTACAGCACCAGATTTTAGCGATGCTGCTAGCGAGATTATTCAGCAACTCACAACCGCAGGCAGACCGTCTTTTAGCCCCGTCAAAGTCACGACTCTCGAAACCATCCCCGCAAGCGGTTCGGGTAGCCTGACTGGTGGCGGTGGTCCCTACAACCTACAAGTGGCGGCGATCGATACGAGCGATGATAAAGTTGTTAACTACGATACTTTAATTATTTTTGATGCCGATCGCGGTATCCAACCTAGAGCATCTCAACCCCCTGCTACTGGTTCCGCCTACTTTAAAGCTAGCGATCGCACCTCCAGTTTATTTTACTTTGAAGACAGTACGAATAAAGTCGGTACGAGTTTCTATGTTACTCAACTCGCCCCCGACCTTTCCCAGGTGCGGTTAGCGCGTTATTCTGCTAACTATATTCCTCGCAACCAAGCAGTTTTGGCGGATGTGGACGATGCGAATAATAATGTTGGGTTCTGGGTTCCTCAGCCCGACTTCCGCATCCCCGAACGAATCAGTCCAGGCTTTGATGATTTTCCCGATCTAGAACTAGAGGCAGTTTATCAAGATCAAGTTCGTACCTTTGTAGATTACCAGACGCGGATTGCTTTACGGGCGATCGCTCAAAATCCCGATGCGGATCTTGTATTGACATATATCGAACAACCCGATGGTTCGGGACACCAATTTCTAATTACCGATCCTCGCCAAGCTACTGATTTTCGCGATCCCAACTCAATTGTCAATAACCAAGACCGAGAAAAAATTGAGCGATATCAAAAGTATCTGCGATCGGCTTATCGAGAAGTAAATACAGCCGTGCAGCGAATCATTGAGGCTGTTGGGACAAATAAGCGCGGTAGACCGAATAGTAATGTTATCGTAGTGTCCGACCACGGTTTTGCCCCGTTCCACACCGCAGTTAGCCTCAACAACTACCTCAGCAGCTTGGGATTTGATAATACAAAAGTACGAGCAATTACCTCGGGTCCAGCAGTAAACATTTACATCAATTTGCAGGGACGAGAACCGGATGGCACTGTGAGTAAAGCAGAATATGTCACGCTGCAACAACAGTTGGTTGAGGCGCTATCCAAATTTACCGATACTAATCCAAACTATACTGCGGGAAGCAAATCTGTAGCGATCTTCGATAAGATCTACGCTCGTCCCATACCCAGCGATCCGAGCGATCGCCACTTTGGCTTAGATACAAGTGAGTTTATCGGTCAAGACAGCGGAGATGTTTTTGCAATTATGCGGCTGGGGTACAATTTTGACGGCACTCAAACCCCAGTGGTACAACGTTTGGGCGATCCGGCTTCAGAGACTCCATTGCTATCAGTCCCCAACTTCTACGGCGCTCATGGCTACGATCCAGAATTACCAGAGATGAGCGCAATTTTTTATGCTGCTGGATCAGACATTGGTGCTGGGACAATTCAGCGAGTGCGTAATATCGATATTGCTCCTACGATCCTGCGAATTTTGGGCGTGCAACCAGCGCCAACTGTGGAAGGCGATCCGGTCGATCTAGGTCGGGCGTAAGACTTACGCAGCCGATCCCCCAACTGGGTTAAAAAGGCGACATTTAATTCCCCCCTGGAAAAGGGGGGCTAGGGGGGATGTCTCCGATCGCAGTCAAACAATAAAATGATATTCGTTAAAAATTGCGATCGCTCCAGGCGCGGCAAAATATTAAGAATACCTTAAGAATAAAAATAAATGTCAGAAATATGCTGCTATGCTTATTCGCTAATTATTCAGCAGTAGATCGTTCTGGTACTTAATCTTGGATAGAATTCTGTCAATTTGAATACAAAAACTAGCTGAATTACGACCTAACAGAGGAAAGCCAATGCAAGATAGCGTTTCCCTAGTGGATGGCATATTTATCGGTTACGTATTTGCCAATTGCATATTTCTCGATCGCTCGCAGCTAATTTACTTATATTCGCAAAATTCACTCAAAACTTAAAAATCATAAGTAAGTGTGATGTATCGATTTACCTAAGTGCGATCGCAACTTTGACGACAGTTAACCACAGTTTAGATCGCTAAAATTCTGAATGTTTTTGCCGTTTACTTAATCCATGAGGAGTTTTTATGTCTAGACGTATGTGCTGGTTATCTCAAGCCCAAGAGGGAGAAAAAATCTTACACTTACAACTCTCACCCGACGAGCCTTGGAAACCATATACTGCTTTTCGCCAATTCGCCGTACCAGACTATCCTATTCCGGGTGGTTCTAAGGGTTGGGCAACCTACCAAAAGTTATTAAAAGCAGGTTGGACTTTAGTGCATAGCTCCCGCGCTCAAGAATTTACCGTTAAGGATACCAGTGTCGTCAACAACTCATAACTCCTAAAACGATTTTGTCAGAGGAGTTAGGAGCCATTCTATTTTCTGTCTCCTGTCTCCTTCTAAAACGCTACACGTTAAACCGGAACAGCATCACGTCCCCTTCCTTAACAATGTATTCTTTTCCTTCACTACGCACTAAACCTTTTTCTTTGGCTCCATTCATCGAGCCATTGGCTACTAGGTCATTGTAAGCCACCGTTTCAGCGCGAATAAAACCGCGCTCAAAATCAGAGTGAATGACTCCAGCAGCTTGCGGTGCTACCATTCCTGCGGTAATTGTCCAAGCGCGAGTTTCTTTTGGACCTGTAGTAAAGTAGGTACGCAAACCGAGTAATTCGTAGGTAGCGCGAATTAAAGATTTTAACCCGCCTTCTTCTACGCCTAATGTGGCAAGAAATTCGGCTCGTTCTTCTTCTGGGATCTCGACTAATTCCGATTCCACTTGTGCTGAAACTATAACCACCTGTGCTTTATCAGAGGCTGCAAACTGCCTGACTTGTTCCACCCATTGGTTTCCAGTTGACAGATCGTCCTCCGATACATTTGCGGCATAAATAACTGGTTTAGCTGTGAGCAATCCCAACCCTTTAATTAAAACAGCTTCTTCATCAGTTAGACTAACTTGACGGGCTGGTTTACCTAGATTGAGAGCTTCTGTCAATTTATCTAACACAGTCAATTCAAGCTGAGCTTCTTTGCTGGTTCGAGCTAGCTTGCGGGCGCGATCGCTTCTACGTTCGATTTGGGCTAAATCTGCTAAAACCAGTTCTAAATTAATCACCTCAATGTCTCGCACCGGATCGACAGAACCAGCAACGTGAATGATATCGTCATTCTCAAAACAACGCACGACATGAACGATCGCATCAACTTCGCGGATGTGGGACAGAAATTGATTGCCTAGTCCTTCTCCCTGACTTGCACCTTCCACCAAACCCGCAATATCGACAAACTCAACCCGCGTAGGCACGATTTGCGCGGAGTTAGAAATTTCGGCAAGCACCTTTAGTCGTTCATCTGGTACGGCAACCACGCCCACATTTGGTTCAATCGTACAAAAAGGAAAATTAGCTGCCTCAGCTTTGGCATTGGCAACTAAAGCATTAAACAATGTAGATTTGCCGACATTAGGCAGTCCGACAATTCCGGCTCTGAGCATGGCTGTGTAACGATCGCTTATTCCTTTGTCAGGATAACAAAATCTCAGAGGGATATATGAAACTTAATTTCACAAAATTCACGGAGGTTTTTACCACAGGTGAATTCTATCCTGAAAAAACTATCTAGGTTCGTGTAGGTTAATGTTTGTGTTGCAGAATCAGACTTCTACTTTACTTATTGCTGCTAGCTTGTGCTTATCAGTTATTGGCGCGATCGCTCCAGTCGCCAGAGCCGACATACGTGATTTTACGCTACACAATGAAACCAGCGTCAATATTCAGGAAATACATCTATCTAATTCTGGCGCTGACAAGTGGGGAGCGAATCTGTTAGATCGAGATGTCCTACTTCCAGATGAATCGGCTGACATAGTTTTTGAGGATAACTCCGCCTCATGCCTTTACGACATCCGTGCTATTACTGGTGATGGTGAAATAGACAAGCGCCAAGTTAATCTTTGCGAAACTTTAGATTTCTCAGTCACGGAATAGCATTTGCTGCTATCTACACCGGTTCGGGAATTGGTTGCGGAATTGGTGCAGGTACGGGTTGGGGAATTGGTGCGGGTACGGGTTCCGGTACGGGACTCGGTACGGGTTCTGGTGCTGGCGATGGAATTGGCTGCGGTACGGGACTCGGTACGGGTTCCGGTGCTGGTGGGGGAGTTGGTTCTGGAGTCGGTTGAGGTAGGGGACTTGGTGTCGGATTGGGAATTTGTGGATCGGGAATATAAATCATAGATGGGTGAGAGTAAATACAGTACTCATCTAAGCTAAAAAGCGATCGCCACTTCTGACATCTCCCGAAATGCCTACACCTAGATACTGAAAAAACTAGGCAACTTGCTTGTATGGCAGTCACAAAAATTGCCTAGTTATTCATTTTCCTTCAGACATTATTTAGATCTCCATTTGTGGAAAATCAGAAAGATTATTCTCTATAGGTCGTGCTACCTACAGTACGATCGGGATCGCGATATGCTGTAGGTTCTTTTTTCTTTCTTCCAGCTAGACCGAGTAAACCAGCTAGACCGAGTAAGCCAAGCCAACCCCAGTTACTATCATCATCGCGATCGTCTACGTCATCAACCACTGTAGGTTGAGTCGTTGTTGTTCCAGAGTCTGGGGTGGTGGTAGTTTGTGCAGATACAGGTAGTGCTGTCAAGCTGAAGGCGAGAACTCCAGCACCAATTATTTTAGAAAGAGCAGCAATTTTCATGGTTGAGTTTTCTGGTTGAATTGTTATGCTGCCTACTAATCTATTCAGTAGCAATCTAAACTAAATCGCTCTTAAGCCAGAAAACTCATTTGTTGGTAGATCTAGCTAGAGAAATAGAAAAAACACTCTTCTTAACCAAATTTAACTTTTAGCTTGTAGTTAAACTAACTTCTGATTAGTAGTTTTTCATTACCCTTTGTATCTCTCTTTGGTCTTGGCGACGCTTTAAATCTTCCCGCTTGTCATGGAGTTTTTTCCCTTTAGCGAGTCCAATACTAATTTTGACTAAGCCGCGTTTGAGATACAGTTTTAGCGGCACTAATGTCAGACCCTGTTGTTCTACCTTACCAATCAGCTTGCGAATTTCCTGCCGATGCAGTAGTAGTTTACGAGTGCGGCGAGGGTCGTGATTAAAATATTGACTGCTGCTAGTATAGGGTGAGATATGAACGTTAATTAGCCATGCCTCTCCGTTACGAATAAGAGCATAGCCATCTTGCAGGTTGACTTTACCTGCGCGGATTGACTTGACTTCTGTACCCATGAGTTGCAATCCTGCCTCATAGGTTTCGAGGATATCGTACAAAAAGCGGGCTTTGCGATTGTCGCTCAATACCTTATAACCGTCGTTGTCGCTCATTGAAGTTTTCTTGCAGTATTCTCGTGCTGCTCTAAAGTACTAAAGTAAGGGGAAAATAAATTATCGACTATTTGCTAAAAGATTTACATCTACCTTGCTAAAAGTTAAGGTATGCTGGCTATTGCGAACTTATCACGTTTCTCGCTATCTTGCCATGCTAAATCGCTACTCTCGAAATTAAGAATACATCTCATTTTCTGAGGTAAAGACACAGAAGACAGAATTATTCCCACGGATGAACTATTAGAGTTCAGTGAAGATGCCTTGTTTAAACTCTCTCCATAGATTATCTTAGGGACTTTAACCCGTCAAACAAACTTCTAACATCCCTGACTCCTATCTCCTACTGTAGCGATCGCGATGACTATTTTTTATCAAGAGTTGGAATTACTTGCATGGATATGTTTCGGTAGGATAAATAAATCCTCGGTGAATACTGTCAAAGTACAGCCAGAAACTGCAAAATCTTTACTCAGCGTAGTAACTCCATATTATTCATGCCTCTGACTATTCTTGTTGTTGATGACGATCCTGGGACTCGTCTGGCTATCAGTGATTATCTTGAGATGGCTGGTTACTCAGTCATTACGGCTGCTGATGGGCAACAAGGCTTGGATATGGTCGAGACTTATCGCCCTCATTTGATGGTGACAGATATTGTGATGCCGCGCATGAACGGCTATCAATTGGTGCGGAGTGTCAGACAACATCCTTCATTTCGACTGCTACCAGTCATTTTTTTAACAGAACGTAACAAAACTGAAGAACGAATTCAAGGCTATCAGTCGGGAGCAGATCTTTACCTACCTAAACCGTTTGAGTTACAAGAACTAGGAGCGGCAATCCGCAATTTGTTGGAGCGATCGCAAATGATCCAATCAGAGTATCGCCTATCCCAGGAAGAAGGTTTGCGTCCTCAGACAACCGCAACGGCGATCGTCGAAAAACTTGATTTTCCCTTCCACCTCACCCAACGCGAGCAGGAGGTGTTAGTCATGCTCACTCACGGTCTTTCCAACGCTCAAATTGGCAGCCAGCTCCACCTTAGTCCCCGCACAGTAGAAAAATACGTCAGCAATCTCCTGCGCAAAACAGAAACCAACAACCGAGCCGAACTCGTCGGTTATGCGATGAAGCATCGATTGGTTGAATAGTCATTTGTCATTCGTCATTTGTGAATGGCTAGTGTTTTAACTTACGACTTACGACTTACGATTTCTTTACTCACTGTCTGCAATTTCCTGTTTGACGCGATCGAGCAGTCCGTTACAAGCATCGAGCAGGAGGTCAATCACCTGGTTAAATCCCTCTGCACCACCGTAGTAGGGGTCAGGCACTTCTTTCATGGTATGCTCGGTGCAAAAGTCACAGATCAAAAGCACTTTATCGCGGTATTCACCACTGAAATCTAGTGCCAGAATATCGTAGTAATTTTCGCGATCCATTGCCAAAATCAGATCGAATTCCGCCAAATCCGATTTTTGTAACTGGCGCGCTCGACCGCGTAACTGAATTCCCATCCGATTAGCTGCTGCAAACGTCATGCGACGGTCTGGCGGACTGCCAACATGATAGCCACCCGTACCAGCAGAATCGCAAACGACGCGATCGCCCAACTGATGGCGATCGATCAAATGGTTCATAATATTTTCCGCCGCTGGAGAACGGCAAATATTACCCAGGCAGACAAAAAGTAACTTATACATACAGATAATTTTTGACAATTGCTTTTTGTCTGTCATTTGTCATTTGTCATCAGTCATCGGTTATATACAAATGACGAATGACGAATGACGAATGACGAATTTACATTCCTGGCAATTCCAAACCACTAGTTAACTCTTCCATCCGTTCCCGCATGGTAGCAGTAGATTTGTTATAAGCATCTTTCATTGCTGCCAGTACGAGATCGGAGAGGACATCTGCGCCTTCTTGCAATGCTTCTGGAGCCACTTCTACCCGTCGGGGTTCTTGGTTGCCGCTGAGAGACACTTTGACCATACCTCCACCAGCTTCGCCCTGGATCTCCATCATCTCCAATTCTTCTTGGAGCTTTTTCGCACCTTCTTGCACCTGCTGCGCTTTCTTGAAGGCATCTGCGAGTTCCTTCATTTTGCCCAGACCGAAGCCAAATCCTTTTCCTTGTCCTTGTGTCATATGCTAGTTGAGTCGATTTAATCGAAGTTCCATTAAATTATAGATGCGCCGAGAATCGATAAAGGTCAAAGGTAATTTGCATTCACAATTCGCAATTCGCAATTAATGTTGATAGTTGACAGTTGACAGTTAACCGTTAACTGTCAACTGTCAACTGTCAACTATCCATTTCTATACAGATTAAAATTCGCCAATTGTTTTCACTTCTGGCTCTAGCAGTAGCGACCAACGTTCTTCTACTTGATGCTGGACGTAACGAATTAGCTGCCAGATATCGTTAGCTTTTGCACCACCACAGTTAAGAATGAAGTTAGCATGGCGCTGTGCAACCTGAGCTGCACCAATTTGATAGCCCTTTAAACCTGACTGCTCGATCAACCAGCCAGCGGTGTAGGGTAGGGGGTTACGGAACACGCTACCACAGCTAGGTAGATGATAGGGTTGAGTACGCCGCCTTTGCTCTAGGTGTTCGGTGGTGGTTGCTAGCACTTGTTGTGGATCTGCGCCTGGTTGCAGCTGGAAGATAGCTTGAGTGACGAGGCGCTGGCTGCCTTGCAAAATTGAGGTGCGATAGCTGTAACTTAGTTGGTCTGGAGTAAGGGTTTCTAGCTGCCCAGAGGGAGACAAAACTTGAGCGCTGACTAAAATATCGGCAATGCAGCTTTTGTGCGCTCCTGCATTCATTACCACAGCACCGCCGACACTACCAGGAATTCCAACAGCCCACTCCAGCCCTTGCCAGCCTAATTCTGCCACTTGCCAAGCTACGCGAGGTAAAGGTTCTCCAGCAGCCACGGTCAATTGACCGGTTCCCAGATCGAAGCGGCTGTAGCGCAAATGACGAGTGCCAATGACCAAACCAGGCAGACCGCGATCGCTAACTAATAAATTAGAACCTGCTCCAATCAGCGTCACGGCTAATCCTTCTGAGCGCGACCACTCCAAACTAGCTTGCAATTCTGCTAGATTTTGAGGTGCTACATACCATTGGGCTGGTCCTCCAACCCGAAAGGATGTGAGACTAGCCAACGGGACTTGAGACTTAATCGCGCATTTTGTTCCAGGCAAGTATATTATCTGGCGATCGCCAGCAGTTTCTGGAATCGGAATTGGGTTGGGGTGTTGGGAGGAGGTCATAATGGTGTTGCGAGCGGGAATGAGGTGTGGGATGGGGGACAAGGAAAACAAGGGAGACAAAGAAGACAAGGGAGAAGTCGGAGTTCGGAAGTCGAAATTCGGAATTAATGTAAACTCCCTGCTCTCTATTCCCTATTTTCTGCTCCCTACTCCCTGTTCCCTGATAACTGTCAACCGTTAGCCTTGATTCTTTCAATTGCATTGGGAATAATTTGATTCAAGTTCCCTGCACCTAAAAATAAAGCTGTGTCCCCAGAACGCAAATTATCTACCAAAAACTCCTCGACAGCAGTAAGTGTAGGTAAATACGTGACTTGAGGATGATGGTTTGCAACTAGTGCTGCTAGTCTCTCGCCGTCAATCTGCCCTGAATTGGACTCGCCTGCGCTATAGATATCCGTGAGAACGACGGCATCGGCATGACTAAAAGATTTGGCGAAGTCTGATAAAAAAGTCAGAGTACGGCTGTAGCGGTGAGGCTGAAAGATCGCCACGACTCTAGTTTGGGGTTTAGCTTGCAACTTCGCAGCCGCCAGGGTTGCCTGGAGTTCGCTTGGGTGGTGCGCGTAGTCGTCGATGAATTGGATGTCATTAACAACACCACGCAGTTCAAATCTACGCCTAGCGCCTTCAAAGGTGATTAGACTATCGGCGATCGCCGCAAATTCTACTCCCAGCAGCCGACCAACAGCGATCGCGGCTAAGGCATTACTGAGATTGTGTTGTCCTAGCAATGGCAAACGCAACTGCCCTAACTCTTTTCCTCGCTCCCATACCGTGGCGATCGTGCCATCAGCACCGTAAACCACGTTGGATACCGTGTAGTCTGCCGCCATCTCTGGATTGAGGCTGTAGCTAATTGTCGGTTGCAGGCGATCGCGGACTGTTGGGCAATCTATACAACCTACGACATGCTGGCACTGTTGCGCAAAAGTTTGAAAAGTCTTGACTACCTGCTCTAGAGACTTGTAGTGGTCGGGATGGTCGAGTTCGATGTTAGTGACTACACCAATTTGACAAGCCAATTTGACTAAAGAACCATCCGATTCATCTGCTTCTGCTACTAAATACTGACTGTTCCCGAGCCTCGCGTTACCCTCCCATGCTTTTACCTCTCCACCAACGATGATGGTAGGGTCGAGACCAGCTTTGAGTAACATGTACCCGATCGCGCTGCTGGTGGTTGTTTTACCGTGAGTCCCAGCTACGGCAATGCTGTAACGCTCTTGAATCAGTGCTGCCAACAAATCGGAACGATGAAAGATCGGACAACCTAAATCCAGCGCTGCTTGATACTCTAAGTTACCTGCATGAATTGCCGTCGAACAGATAACTTGTGGTAACTCGGCAATTTTGCTGTTGGCGATCGCTTGACTAGCTCGTCTTGATGACTTTACAAATACAGGCGCACTATTACCGCTCACTGCTAAAGCTTGGAAGCTGGCATCGGTCTGGGAGCGAAAAAACTCTAGATTGGATGCATCTTGGCAACTAAAAATATGCGTTCCTAAGGCTGCTAATTTCTCGGTGATATGGCTCTCGCGGATATCGGAGCCAGAAACAGGTAGACGACGCTTAGCTAAGATATAAGCAAGGGCTGACATCCCAATACCACCAATACCGATGAAATGGAATGGTTTACCACTTAAATCAACATAATTAGTCATTTTTACTCCTCGCACCTCACCCCAGAGTCCAGTATACAAATGTCACGCGATATCATATCAGGAAATAAATTTTACGGATGGCTTGACTGTTTAAGTTTTTTATATCTGACATCAATTCGCTCTGTCCTCCCCAGGCGATCTTTATTTACAGGAATTTACGTACTTAGCTAATAGAGTTTAATTTTTATTTTGAGAAAGTATTCTCTTTGGCAAAGATTTTAGTTTTTTTCTGCAAAAAATGCACCCAAATGCTAAATGTCATTGGGTGCAGTATAACTAAGTACTAATTAAAGCGCGATCGCAAATTCCAAGACCAGGTGGTGACGAAAAGAATACACTCTTCAAAACTCCCTGCTACGCGGCTCCGATGGCGAGGTTCCCTGCTTCCTTGTCCCCCTTGTCTTCTTTTTCCCTTCCCTCACTCCTCACTCCTCGCTCCCTACTCCCTGCTCCCTTAAAAGAAAGCTGGTTGATGGCGAATCAAGTTGAAAAACTCTTCGCGGGTTTTTTGCTCGTCTTGGAATACGCCGAGCATGGCACTCGTGACAGTCCAAGAACCAGGTTTTTGCACCCCACGCATCACCATACACATATGGGTTGCTTCCATGACCACTGCTACGCCTTGAGGTTCTAAAATTTCCTGTACCGCTTCAGCGATTTGGCGCGTCAGTCGTTCTTGTACTTGCAAACGGCGGGAGTACATTTCGACAATTCGAGCTAGCTTGCTCAGACCCACAACCTTTTGATTGGGAATATAGGCAAGGTGAGCTTTACCCATAAAGGGCAGCATATGATGCTCGCACAAGCTGAAGAAGTTGATATCGCGCACGAGTACCATCTCGTTGTGTCCTTCATCGAAAATGGCTCCGTTGACGAGTTCTTCTAAAGATTGACTGTATCCACTCGTGAGAAACCGCATGGCTTCCGCAACACGCTTAGGGGTTTTCAACAAACCTTCTCGTTCTGGATCTTCGCCTACACCGATCAAGAGGGCGCGTACAGCCTCCATCATCGATTCGTGAGCTTCTGCTTCAGTAGGTGTCTGTAAGTTTGGTTTTTGACCGTTGTGGGTGTTGCGGTCTGGTCGGGATTGAATTGCCTCAACCAGATCGGAATTCAAAGGAGATGATTGAAAGCGATTGGTAGAACCATTAGAACCGTTAGAAGCAGCAATAGTCATGGGTATGTCTCAGATAAAGTTTAACAATGGTTATTGGTCATTAGTCATTGGTCATTAGCCATGAGTTAGCAGTAAGTGGAAAGTTAACCAGTGACAACGGGTATACTGTCCAACTTTGAGAATCTAAAACTACAAGCCTATATTTCTAATTGCTTGTGGATATCGCAGACGCTTCGATAGCATTCACTTAACAAATGACAAATAACAAATGACTTATAGAGCGCCACCACCAGGCATGAGAGTTAATTCGGCGATCGCGGCTGGTGCTGGTAACAAGGCTGTATGTACGATGGACTGAGCGACAATTTCTGGTGTCAGCATGGCATTCCGGTCAAAGTTATGCTGAACTGTTTCGCTGTCCCAAAGTTCTGTATTCACAGCACCAGGACAGATGGTGGTGACGCGAATACCGCGAGCGCTTTCCTCTGCTGCTAGGGTCTTGGATAGGGCAATCAAACCAGCTTTGCTGACGGAATAAGCTCCCCAGTTGGGGAAAGGAGTTTGTCCGGCGATGGAAGCAACGTTAATAATTGTACCGGAGCCGCGCTGATGCATTGTGGGTAAAACTGCCAAGATGCATCCAAACACGCTAGTTAGGTTTAAATCTATCACTTTTTGCCAGTCAGGCAGAGGCGTAGCACTCAAAGCCCCCGTGTAGCCCATACCCGCACTATTAACCAAAATATCTATAGCTCCACAATCGGCAGCGATCGCAGCCATCTTCTCTGGCACGACATGGACTTGGGCAAGATCCAGGGCATAAGTTTTTGCTTCTACGCCTGTCTGCCTTGCTGCACTTGCAACTGCCTCTAATTTGTCTAGCGAACGACCAACTAGAGCTATGTTTACTCCCGTCTTTGCAAAGGCGAGGGCTGTTGCTTTACCAATTCCACTACTAGCACCCGTAATTAGGGCGCGTTTTCCCGTTGTCAATGTCATAAACTCCAACTTAATCGCACCACAAATTGCATGGCTGTCGTACTCATGTCAATCTCTTACCCCTGATAGATGCAATTACCTCTAGATTCAACTTACAATTTCTATGCGAGAATTATTGTCTCGAACGTTCGGGCAGATTATTAATTCTTTATTCATGTTGGCTATAGCCATTTGATCGCGGATTTATTATGTAAATCTCTAGTAGAGTTGAATAGAACATAGAGATTACCGATCGATTGGCGATCGCAAGCCGTTACGGTAGACATTGCTGCTACCTATTGTCCACTTTGCTTTGTTTTGCCTAGCATGAGACAAAAATGAGAGGTTGTAAGAAATCTTTACACCCCTTGTTGATTATATCACCATCTTTTCCGTCTTCATCTTCTGACAAAACTTAGGAATCAAATTCGGTAAAAACACCAATCTGACGGAATTTTTGATACCGCAGTTGACGGCGCTGTTGGCTGGTAAGTTGAGTTAATTCTTCTAAATGTTGTAGCAAAGCTTGCTTGAGAGCGATCGCGGCTTTGAGAGGGTCGGAGTGAGCGCCGCCAATTGGCTCCGGTAAGATTTGGTCAACAATACCTAAATTTTGTAAATCGATTGCTGTCATTTTTAATGCTATAGCAGCTTGAGCGGCTTTACTTGCATCTCGCCAAACAATTGCAGCACAAGCCTCGGGGGTGATGACAGTATAAACTGCGTGTTCAAACATGAGCAGGCGTTCGCCGACACCAATACCCAAAGCACCACCAGAAAAAGCTTCACCGATCGCGGTACAAATAATCGGTACGTCTAAGCTAAACATTTCGCGTAGATTGTAGGCGATCGCTTCCCCAATTCCTTGTTCTTCAGCTGCGACTGTGGGTAAAGCCCCTGGAGTATCAATAAAAGTTAAGATTGGCATTCCAAAGCGGTTGGCGTGTTCCATCAACCGCATAGCTTTGCGATAGCCACCAGGGGAAGCCATCCCAAAACTACGGGCAATATTATCTTTCGTGTCGCGTCCTTTCTGATTGCCTAAGATGACGACCGGTCGCCCTGCAAGGCGCGCTACGCCACCAACTATAGCAGAATCATCACTTCCACGGCGATCGCCGTGTAACTCCATCCATTCGTCGCTAATAGCTTGAATGTAATCCAAGGTACTAGGGCGACGGGGATGCCTTGCCAATTGTAATTTTTGCGACGGAGATAAACTATTAAAAATCTCCTGGCGCAATTGGCGAGCGCGGGCTTCTAGTCGGCGAATCTCTTCCGACACGTCAACGCCATTTTCTGTTGCTAGCTCTCGAATTTGGTCGATGCGTGACTCCAAATCGACTAGTGGCTTTTCAAAATCTAACAGTAGAGTTTTGCGTTCGGTTGTTGCCATCTCGGAAGTGAGTAGTGAGTAGCGAGGGGTGGGGAGTGAGGAGTGAGGGAAAGAGAGTGGCGAGTCAGTTATCAGTAACCAGTTAATTTTGACTTCTGATTTCTGTCTCCTGACTCCTCAAGTTTTGACTTTTGACTTTTAATTTTTAACTTTTGACTGACTCTTCAATCCTTAAACTGGTGAATTCTCAAACAGTAGAGGGCGAAAGCCGTGTTTGCGAGACATTTGACCAATTTGATCCATCTTTGCCACAGTAATTTGGTTGCGTCCCCAAGAAAAGTTAGTGTAGACCTTTTCAAATTCCAGTAGCATTGATTCAGCAAAGCAGGCAAACAACTGACGAGCTGGTACATCCATGAAGTTAACAATCTTCATAATTTTCCAGTCGATATCCAAAGAGTGCTCGACAATGCCACCGTTGAGAATATAAACTTCTGGATGCTGAATTTTTGTTGCCAGATTTTTAGGATAACCACCATCAATCATCAAACAGGGGTGTTTTAACATCTGGGTATCGATTTCAATTCCCTTGGGCATACTTGCCACCCAGACGACGATATCTGCTTGCGGTAGGGCAGTTTCCAAATCTAAGATTTTACCCCGTCCTAACTCTGCCTGTAATGCTTGTAGGCGCTCTTGATTGCGGGCAATTAGTAATAAATCTGCTACGTCGGTACGAGCATTTAACCAGCGACAAACTGCACTACCAATGTCACCGCTAGCACCGCAAACGGCAATAGTAGCTCGATTGAGGTCAATGCCCAACTGCTTTGCTGCTTGCTCCACCTGCTGACAGATAATGTACGCAGTATGAGTGTTCCCCGTAGTGAACTGCTCGAATTTCAGTTGCACGTTACGGACTTGTTTGATCTGCTGCAAGTTAAAGTTTTCAAAAATTATCGAAGAAAAGCCGCCCAAAGCTGTAATGTCAATCCCATGCTTTTGAGCGTGCGCCATTGCGTTGATGATTTTTCGCGTTGCGGCTTTAATCCGTCGCGTGGCAAGCATTTCTGGCAGAAAGCAAGATTCGACATACTTGCCCTCGATTTGCTGTCCAGTGACGCTAGTAACTTTGATATCATCGACTATCTGTGGTGGTGCGCTGCACCAGAAATCAAGTCCTTGATCGGCATATTCGGGGTAGCCTAATTCTTTTGCTACCGATTGTGCGTGTTCCAGACTGTTTAAGTGACCGATTAGACCAAACATGTATTACGGATGTCAAACTGGTAGCTCTGACAAAGCAGAGCGGGTGGATGAGAACTTTTGTATCTTTAATCTTAAAAATACTACATAAAGGGAGCAGGGAGCAGGGAGTAGGGAGTAGGGAACAAGCAATTCTAGCTACTAGCGACTTCCTACTCTAGTCCCTAACCCCTATGTCAAACAGCTTGTAGTCCGTAGGCGGATAGACGCATGATGTCACGGGTAGAGAAGCCAATATTGGCAAAGGTTTCACCGTATTGGATCATGAAGTCTTCCACCAAAGCATCTTTTTCCATGCCTAAAACCCGAGCATCATCCTCGACTTGGTTCAGCATTTGCCAGACAATCGGGAGATTTTGGCGATTGGCTGCTTCTAGTTCGGCTTTGGACTGTTCAAAGTTGTCTTTCAGCCAAACTTCGCCGAAATTGAGGTGAGTATACTCGTCTTTGACCACGCCCTCGGTAATTTTACGGGCGAAGTCATCGGCACAGGGAATGTAGATGTTGTAAGCCGCGATCGCAAAACACTCAATAATCAGCGATTGGATTAACAAGCACGTCACGACTTGTCCTGCTGATGCTGCTTGTTGAAAGTTTTGATGCAGCCCAGAAAAGAACTCGCGAGCAAATTGCATATCCGGTGTAACTTGGAGATTGCGCCCGCAGGCTTCAAACCCTTTTTTGTGGCGGTTCTCCATTTTGGATAGGCGAATTAGCTCATCCTTGAAGTCCGGTAGCATTTGAGCCAAACGAATATAGTTTTCGTAGGCTTCTTGTTCCCCTTCGATCACGATCGCGTTAATGCGACTGTATGCGTCCTTATAGGTTTCGCTGTGGAAATCGATTTCGGAGGTGGCAGCAACTTGCTGCATAGTCGTTCACTCCTATTGGCGTAAATCAGCTTTGTCGATTGCGGTTGACTCTTTAGCTCTATGCATCAGCGTCAACAATAATTAAAATTAAACCTAACAAATCCCAAGGGGATCTGTTATCTATTGCAGCAAAATAGAGTCCATTTGGGAGAATATCACCTCTAGGTATAAAAGCATAGAGGAAAGCGAAGAATTCATGCTTCAGAAAGATGTAAATGCCAAACATAAAAATTTCTCTATACCATCCCTTAGTTTTATAGTGCTGATACTGGGAGCGGTAATTGTCTTGCTCCCATTGGGAATTGTCTTCCTCACATCCTTTGCACTGCCTGGGTCAACACCCGATTTGTTAACGCGATCGCGATGGACTTTGGTAAACTACCAACAAGCATGGCAGCGAGCAAATTTCTTGCTAGCATTTGCTAATTCTACGCTAGTAGCTCTAGCCGTGACTGGAATTCAAATCGTGACTTCAGCTTTAGCGGGTTATGCCTTAGCAAGATTGAAATTCCGAGGACGACAAGCATTACTGCTGGTTGTTTTGGCAACTTTGGTCATTCCATTTCAGTTATTAGTTATTCCTATCTTTCTCGTCCTCAAATGGGGGCATTTAATTAATACCTATGGAGCCTTAATTCTACCTACATCTGTAAACGGTTTTGGAATTTTCTTACTCAGGCAGTATTTTCAAACTATTCCCATAGAGTTAGAAGAAGCAGCAGCGATCGATGGGGCGAACCGCCTGCAAATTTTATGGCGGGTAATGTTGCCTTTATCTCGTCCGGCTTTGGTAACATTATTTTTGTTTACATTTATCAGTGAATGGAACGATTTGTTTAAACCGCTTGTCTTCACAACGCGCCCAGAATTGCGGACAGTTCAATTAGCACTAGCTGAGTTTCAAGAACAATTTACTAATAACTGGTCTTTACTGATGGCAGCAGTCGCGATCGCTACCTTGCCAGTCATATTAATATTTCTGATCGGGCAGAAACAATTTATTCAGGGAATTGCTTCGACAGGAATAAAGAACTGAGAAGCGAGGAGTGAGGAGCGAGGGGTGAGGGGAACACAAGAGGGCTGAGAGAGCTGAGGGAGAGACAGCAATCCAAAATGAATCAATTCCCTCGCTCCTCACTCCTCACTCCTCGCTCCTCATTCCTCGGTGATTTGCAAGCGGATCGTGCGTTCGTTATCCCCACCTAAACTGACTTCCATCACTTCACCACCGAGGGGTTCGAGACAACTCAAAAGCGATCGCAAGTGGGGAGTACTCGCCCCCGTATCTACATACAGGCGATCGGCTAAACTACCAATCCGCTTCCAAGTACCGTAAAGTTTCGCTATGGTTTGTTCTAACTGCGATGCCTGATTTACCAAGTCAGCCGCGACGTTAATACAGCCTACTCGAATTGCTTCCTGAATCGCCCGTTCTAAGTCTACATCGTCATTGTTTAGGGCTTGGACGGTCGTAGCAGCATTAATATATTTGGACAGGTACTTTGCTTCCGTTGTCACTTCTTTAATTGTGTCTACGTCAGGATTTGCTGCAATTTCCCGCTGTAACTCTTTTTGGTGAGACTCTGGTAATTTTTCCATTTCTTTTACCAGAGGCGCAAGATAGCGGGGTGGAAGCGCGTTTTCTGAAGCTTTCACTTTAACGGGTTCGGGGAGGAGTTCGGACGACATCGCCATCCACTCATCTGATAGCTGACGCACTTCACGACGGGTAATGCGATCGCCTCGTCTCGCTGCATCGGTGACTAATTGTTGAATTTCTGGTTCCGCTTTTGCAGTTTCGATAAACGCTCGTTTACTAAAGCATCTTACGGCATTGGGGTCTAAATGCCCTTGTTCTACTAGCGTATCGGCGCTGTTAGCTAACTCGATTAAGGAGTATGCTTGACTTTTACTAATTTCCCGCGCCTTCAACCAGTTGAGAAAACCACTCCCACGGGCATCTCCTTGTTTTTTCTCGCGATCGCGCACTGCCCTTAAAATTTTGCCCCGCCAGATTTCTGTCTGTAGATCGAAGCGATCGCAAACTAGCCAAGCATTGTCTAGCTGCTGCTGAAAATCATGTTCCGAAATTTCTTCGTCTTCAGGATCAGGCAGTTCAAAATTTAGATCGATTGACTCTGCCAAGACAGCAGCTAAGTCGTCAGTAGAAGCGGAGGATTGCAACATGAGAAGGCGAACGATCTGGTCACAGACCGTTTATTATTGCACGACCAGCCGAGCATGAATAGCTCGTACTTTTCCCCTTTCCTTCCATCTGCGTCGCGTTAACTGTTGAAAGGCAAATCGGGACGACGAAACCAGTTTCGATCTACCCACTCAGCTTTGAACTTGCCTCTCGTCAACTTTTCTACCAAATTCGGGGTGTGGGGACCTGGCAAAATATTCACCCCCATTCTACTTTTTGCCTTGTAAGCAGGTATAATCGACAACATTATTAATATGGTAGCGATCGCTACTTGTTGTTTATTAATCATATAAGTTGGCAATATTTATTACTTTATTAAGTTAAGTATACAATAAAGTCAGTTTTTTAAGTATAAATAAAAACAATTAGATAAATGTTCTACTTAGATACCAGGCAATATCTATAAGAGGAAACACCTATAGAGACGATGAAGCCTCACATAGAGTTCCTTCAATTGGACTCTATCCAATTCCAGAAAACGATCTATGTTGCCTATCCTCAGAAGATATTTGGAACTCGATAGTTAAGTTGTTGAGGCACGATCGCCGACCTTGTTTTAAAACGAACTCTACCAACTAGGCGATGTGCCTGGAGCCTGGATTAGAGAGAATCGAAACCAGGAATTTAGAAAATTGCAATCGCGGATACTTAACCTACATTAGTATGCGCTCGCGCTAAAACATCGAGCCGAAAAATAGTATGCTTCGATCTGGTAGCTGCCACCGTCACCTAGACTAAAGGCAGCACGTTCACTTGACTGTTATAGGAGGATAGGCTATTGACCGATCGTAACAACCCATCCTCGACCCTGCAAAACTTCTCCCGTAGAGAATTACGCAACCTTGTACGTACTCAACTGCTAGCCCTACTGGAACAGGGAGACTTACAGGGAGCTAAAGCCATTTTGGTTCCGGTACAGCCTGCTGATATTGCCGAAGCCATTGAAGGCTTACCCGAACCAATGCAAGTCCTTGCCTTTCGCTTGCTTTCTAAAGGCGAGGCGATCGAAGTTTACGAATATCTCGACCATAGCGTACAAGAAGCACTCGTTCAAGAATTCAAGCGCCAAGACGTGATCGATATCGTGGATAAAATGTCGCCAGACGATCGCGCCCGCTTATTCGACGAACTCCCCGCTAAAATTGTCAATCGCTTGCTAGAACAACTCAGCCCTTCCGAACGGCAAGCCACCGCTTTACTATTAGGCTACGAAACGGGAACAGCAGGGCGGATCATGACCCCAGAGTTAATCTCTTTGAAAGAGGGAATGACCGTCACGCAAGCCCTGGAACGCATTCGCTATTTAGCTAAAAATACAGAAACTATTTACTACCTTTACGTCACCGATGCAGCGAGAAGGCTGACGGGAACCTTATCTTTACGTGATTTAGTCACTGCCGATCCGCAAGAAACGATTGGCGAAATTATGACCCGCGATGCTATCTGCGTGCATACAGATACCGATCAAGAAGAAGTAGCTAGATTAATTCAGCGTTACGATTTTCTCGCTGTCCCAGTCGTCGATCGCGAACAGCGACTTGTCGGCATCGTTACTGTAGATGACGTAATTGATATTATTCAACAGGAAACAACAGAGGATATCTACGCTTTAGGTGGAGGCGTGCAGTCAGGGGGCGATGGTTATTTTCAGAGTAATTTATTCTCCGTTGCCCGCAAGCGAGTCGTCTGGTTATTTGTTTTACTAATTACAAATACCGTTACAGGCACAATTATTAAAGCTGAGGAAGATATATTACAAAAAGTCGTCACCCTAGCGGCGTTTATTCCCTTACTCACTGGGACTGGTGGTAACGTAGGGGCGCAGTCTTCAACTGTTGTCATTCGCGGAATGAATACCGATGAAATTAGGGCGTTAGGACCAGCACAAGTCATCATTAGAGAGGCACTAGCTGGATTATTACTCGGTTCCATGTTGGGGACGGTCGCCACGATTTGGGCTTTTTTCTTACAAGGAAACTTATCGGTAGCGATCGCCGTGGGAGCCAGTCTTGTCGCAATTTCTGTTTTGGCTTCTGTTTCCGGTTCTGCACTACCATTTTTATTTCGCTTACTAGGCTTAGATCCGGCTTTGATGTCAGCGCCGTTTATCACAACCGCAGTTGACGTATTAGGAGTTTTGATTTATTTCAACTTAGCAAGAGTCATTCTACGGGTCTAAAATTCCCAGTTTCTAATCCCCGCTCACAGTTCCGAAGCACTATCGGGTGCAACAATTTCCCCTTTACCCATTTGAAGGATCATCTCGTCATCGGTAATGAGTTCGCTCAGTTCCTTCACTTGTAAATTCATGCTTTCGCAGGCTTGCTTGAGCGCTTGTGAAAAACCATTTAAATCTTCACCAAAACCGCACTGACGGGCAGCAGTTTCAATTCCCTGCTTAGCGTTTGCTCTCGCACAGTCAACTAATTCAGTACCTTGCAGTGGTGTAGGTGATGCCATATTTTAATTACTACTGTCTCGGGATTTTTTGTTAAAGTAGCAAATCTGTGGATATGGCTGCATCTTTCCTAAGTCAGTTGTCAGTGTAGAGACGTTACATGTAACGTCTGTACAAAGTTGTCAGTTATCAGCAAACAGTTAATTCTAAACTTTTGACTTCTGACTTTCGACTTCTCCTATTGCCAATACTTCACCGCAGCGTAGGCAAGGGTGACGACACCAGTAACGATCGCGGCTTCGTTAACTTCAAATTGAGGATGGTGCAGGGGATAGTTCGTGCGATCTTCGTATCCTACCCCCAAGCGGAACATAGCACCAGGAGCGTGTTCGAGATAGCGTGAAAAGTCTTCTGCACCAAGGGAAGGTTCGGTTAAAACTAAAACGCGATCGCTTCCCCAAGCCTCTTCTGCGGCTGTTTGTAATATTTGGGATAGACCAATATTATTTTGCACCCCTGGTACTCCTGGGCGATAGCTCATTTCGTATTGCGCTCCGTAGGAGTGGCAAATATTCGCGACAATTTTTTCGATCCACCCAGGTAGATTAGTCCGGGTTTCGGGATGGAGCGATCGCACGCTGCCAAGTAATTTGACTTGGTCGGCAATGACGTTTGGCGCTCTACCACCTGTAATCTGTCCGATGCTTAGTACCACTGGACGCAACGGGTTTTGCGTGCGGCTGATGGCTTGTTGCAGGGTGGTAATGACTTGCGCGGCGATCCAAATAGCATCGATCGCTTCGTGGGGTCGCGCCCCATGCCCCGATTCACCGATAATAGTAATTTCTAACTCGTCTGCTGCTGCTGTTAGCGCCCCATAGCGGATACCTACCTTTCCGGCGGGAATGGAAGGGAAGACGTGTACGGATAGAATTGCCGAGACGTTTTCCATCACCCCGTCAGCAATCATCCAGCTGGCTCCTTGAGCAGTTTCCTCTGCTGGCTGGAACAACAGCCGCACGTTACCTGGTAACTGGGATGTTAGTTCGGAAAGAACCATAGCAGTTCCAAGTCCTACGGTGGTGTGGACATCGTGTCCGCAGGCGTGCATCACACCTGTCGCTCTGGAAGTAAATTCTAATCCCGTGCGTTCGTTGATGGGTAGTGCATCCATGTCGGTACGAATTGCCAATAAGCGGCGATCGCTACCATGTCCCTGTACTTCTCCTACTACACCAGTTTTACCAACCGCCTCTCTGACATGAACTCCACTAGATGAAAGGACACCAGCAACATAAGCAGATGTGTGATATTCTTGACCGCTTAATTCTGGGTGACTGTGGAGATGGCGGCGAATTTCAATTAAACGCGGCGCTAACTTTAGGGCTATGTCTTTTATTTGGGTAAGCATTGACTATTTATATATATAATCAACTTTCCCCCATCATAAATAAGATAAGACGAGCAGTTCGTGACTACTTGAGCAGATATATACAGATTCAACCGTCAAATTGTGTCTGAGAGGAAATATTATGTGACGATCTGCTGACATGCCTTGACGTTTTGCGATCGCACTTTGATTTATCGATCGTATAGATGAATAGGTTTACTGCACGCCTGGGCAGTAGTACTGTGTAGCTAGTTTATTGACGATTTCCGAATTGACCTCATCTGCTTTTGCTTCATGCTCTTCCGATTGAGCTTCTTGAATTTCCTCTAAGGAAATTCCGGCTTCTAAGTCGTTACAAACACCTTTTGCGGCTGCGATATTAGCTTCTGGAGATTGCTGAATATTAGCGATCAAGTTATCGCGCACGTCAGCGTGCGTCATGGCTTGCTGTTTATAAGCTTCAATAAATGCTTTGTCTAGAGCTGCGATTGTCGATTTTGTAGCTTTTTCAGCACATAGAGATTGAGATAAGTCCAGCACGTCCCCCGCACCAGTCGTAACGAAGCAGAGGTAATCTGGTTCGGAGGCAAAAGCTTGAAATTGGAAACTAGAAACTAGAGCAATAGCAGCAGCAGCGATGGTTGCATTGAGGCGGAAGTTCATAACGTTACCAAGATAGATTTCTATATTTGTTATGCCCAACCTTGGTGACGATCTAACAGAATTATAAAAAAAATCTTAATTTTTTCCGTGTTTTTTTAAGATTATTCCAAACCTTGACTCAGACTAGGTTTCCGAAACCGAATTTTTTCTAAAAAGATCCTTAAGAGAATTCAGAGCTGGCTGCATCTGGGTTTTAGCAACAAAGGGCAAGCTCGGCAATCTTTTCTACCTTGAGATAGAAACACGCCAGATACCGAGAATGTACGGTATCGTATCTCATTTCAGATTTTATTTAGTTTTAAAGTAGGTTTTAACATACCGGATTGATAGGTGAAGCTACTGAACTTTAACGGCGATCGCTAAATCTACATAAACTTTATATGTACCTCAACTTAGAACCCGATCTATATCGACATAGGGTAGGGAAAGATAGCAAGTTATGCCTCATTTCCTAGATCGAGAAGCACAGGTAGGGACACACAGCTATATGCCCCTCACATATTTTGATCTCAGTAGGTTACGCTTCATCCTCGGTGGCGGCTTCGATCTCATCTTCCGCGTAGTCTGGCTCTAGATTGGCAGGACGATCTTGATTGAGCCGATTAATCAGCGACAGCACTCTCGTTCCTCTTTCAATCGAACGATCTTCGTGAAATACAACTTCTGGAGTGCGGCGGAGACGGATTCTTTGCCCTAACTCTCGGCGAACGTACCCTGTGGCTGACTTTAAGCCTGCCATAGTTTGCTCTCTAGCATCGTCTGAACCATATATTGATACGTAGATCTTGGCGTGTTGTAGATCGCCGGATACGTCTACATCGGTAACGCTAACCATACCTACACCGACTCGATCGTCTTTGATGCCATTTAATAGCATCTGACTTACCTCGCGTTTGATTAATTCAGCAACGCGATCCACGCGGCGACTTGTAGCCATAACAATAACCCTTCCTCATACTTGAATCAAATCAGTAGAGCCAACTCAATGGTTCTACCCAACTTTTCTAGTCTATTAGCTATTGCAAGAAGGCAGCAGGCAAAAGATTATAATACTGATTCCATTTGCTCGATCGGTTGGCGATCGGCTATACGCTTATTCTCGCGATACTTCACTATTTTATTAAGACGGGCTTAAGCCCAACATAGCGCGGAGGGTAAATAGGACGAACAAAGATAACCCAACAAACATACCGACGATCGCGATCGCGGTAGTGGGACGCTTAAATAGGGGAGTCAATGGAGATATGGCGTTTAAGAAAATCCCCAAGACGATCGTTACAAAGTAGCGGGGGTAGCGAGAGACGTTTTCCCAGAAGCCATCAAACATTTGATTTATAAGCCTTGTCTAGCTGTTAAATTATTTTCATGTGAATTACGTTTATTCTATAGCAATTTGTTATTGGTCATTGGTCATTGGTCATTGGTCAAGAGTCATTTGTGAGTAGCTAGTCGCCAGATCTTAATCTAGCCACTGGTTCCACTAGCCACTGACAACTGATAACTGATAACTGCTCACTACTCACTACTCCCTGCTATATTCGGTGAGGTTGAGAGTTATTGAACAAATTGAATGCTACGTCAGTCACTCCAGTTAAGCCTTCCGCGCCCGTTTTTAAAATGGGCAGGTGGTAAAAGCCAGTTGATTTCTCAATATATTTCTTACTTTCCTCAAAAATTTGCTACGTACTACGAGCCATTTTTAGGAGGAGGGGCAGTCTTTTTTTACTTGTATGGAGTGGCTAGAAACGATAAATCGACAAAAAAGTTTCCAGCAGTACTGACAGATATTAATCCTGAATTGATCAATGTGTATTGTTGCGTGCGCGATCGCGTTGAGGAATTAATCGAGTTGTTGACACGGCATCAAGAACAGCACGATCGCGATTATTATTATCGGGTGCGATCGCAGTTCACGGGAACGTCTGTGGAAATGGCAGCACGATTAATTTATTTGAATAAAACTTGTTTTAACGGTTTATACCGCGAAAACTCTAAAGGCGAATTTAATGTCCCAATGGGGAGATATAAAAATCCTACTATTTGTAGTGCAGAGTTATTGCGTTTAGTTTCAGATTCTCTTCAATCTGTAAAAATAGAAGTTAGATATTTTGACGCTATTTTGGAATTTGCTAAAACGACAGAGGATTTTGTTTATTTCGATCCACCTTATCATCCTCTAAGTAACACTAGTAATTTCACGGGCTATAGTCGTTACTCTTTTAACGAAACAGATCAGATTAGATTGAGAGATACATTTGCAGAACTTGCAGGTCGTGGGGTTAAGGTTATGCTTTCTAATTCTAATTGTTCGTTGGTTCGAGAGTTATATAAAGATTTTCATATTCATGAAATTTTAGCAGCTAGATCGATCAACTCTCAAGCCCAAAAGAGAGGTAAGATTACTGAAATATTAGTGATGGCAAATTAAGAATAACTATTTTGTCTAGAGCGAACCTTGCATACCAAAGAAATTATTAAAAGGATCGCGCATCTGACAAATTGCTTGATTATCTTCAATTACTAAGGGTCCCCGGTAAAGCGTAGCTCCATGCTGCTTTGCTTTATCAAGTGCTTTTGCAAAGTCATTGACACGCCAGTAAGCAACCTGACCTGCACTACCAGGAGACATCTTTGCATCAGCAGGATGAAAAAACATTTCTACTTTACCAACCTGAATTATAGCTGCTTTTATTTCTCCATCTGAATTGAAATACTTGACTGGAAGATTTAAAAGTTTGCTGTACCAATTTGCTGCTTCAACAACATCAACCACGAAAAAAAAGACAGCTTGAACTCCATCAAACATCTATTTTGTCTCATTTTTATAAAAGATAGGCATAACCTACTCTACATTACTAAAATTTCTTTTGAATAATCCGTCTCAAGATAGAGGAATAGCTTGAAAGAGATCCCTTCTGGGGATAGAGTGACTCGTTTGATTTCAGGAATTATGCTGATTTCATCTAACCTTAAGTATCAAATAAAACATTAGATAACTTGAAAGGAGTTTTATTGAAATCATGTCTAATCTAAATCCAGGCAATAGCTATAACCGTGAAGTGCGTCAAGAGTCTTATCAAGATGCTAACGGTAACACCCATGTTAATGTGACAAAGACGACTGAATCTAACGATTCTTATCAGCATGGCTACGTACACGGTCGAGTTGCAGAGCGCAGTACTCAAGAGAGAGCATCAACTATAAGAGATAATGAAAATGCGGCACGAGGTTTGCTTTTGGGAATTCTGCTGACAACAATTGCAGTGTTGAGTGCGGGAGTCATTTGGTATTTGAATCAATCTGCTCAAACATCTACATCGACACCACAACCCGTTCTCGTTCCCGTACCTAGCGACAAACCAAACACAGAATCTTCTACGGTCGATCGCAGTTCGGAAAAACAAACGATAATTGAGAAAATTAAGGAAGTACCAGTTCCAGTTCTGCAACCACCAGCATCTACTCCACAGCAGAACGAAAATATGACAACTCCCACTCCTACACAGCCTGAAACTGAAGCTGAAACAACTCAACCCCAACAGAATAACAGTGCTACTACCGAATCTCAAACACCACCTGCTGAGGGTACGTTAGGTCAAGATACAACTACAAGCGAAAGTTCTTCTCAATAGACAATAGTAAGGTGGGCATTGCCCACCCTACGGTTAAATTTTTTCAAAATGTTCGACTACTGGAAATGGATCGTAAAAGTGGTGTAATAGTTTTTTCCACTTTTGATATTCAGGAGATTCTCTAAATT
This sequence comes from Chroococcidiopsis sp. SAG 2025, assembly GCF_032860985.1. GTDB lineage: Bacteria > Cyanobacteriota > Cyanobacteriia > Cyanobacteriales > Chroococcidiopsidaceae > Chroococcidiopsis. The sequence goes on along the minus strand of NZ_JAOCNC010000001.1, from coordinate 612,393 downwards.
CAACTGTATGAGATTCTAACGTCTTCCACTTAACAAGTAATAAATATTTTCCTTTAATTTCTATACATTTATGTAATTCGTGGGATAAATACCCATTCATAGACGAAATAATTCTGGAAGCCTGTTTGAAAGTTGCTTCAAAATCGCTTTCCATTCCCAACTTGACATTCAGCATTACTGCCTCAAGAATCATAAAATACCTCCCAGGAAACTAGCTAATAATACAGTTTTTGTACTAGATAGCATATATGTAAATACTTATAAACTAAGTCAAGAGGAGGTAAAAATGCGGCTGATTGCAGGGTGTCAAATTACATATGAAGTCAACGCGCCAACTCCACTCATTTTCATGCTTAGACCTCGCAGTGGATTGGGACAATGGGTGATGCGAGAGGAATACATCATCGAACCCAGCGCACAAGTTATAGAGTATACCGATAGTTATGGTAATTTGTGTCAGCGGATGGTAGCGCCTCCAGGTTCATTTCAGATACAAACTACAGCTGAAGTAGACACCGCAGATAAAATTGATACTCAACTAGGCGCGCCGTATGTGTTGGTACAGGATTTACCGGAAAGTACGCTGCAATTTCTGTTACCCAGTCGCTATTGTCAAGCAGATTGCTTGGGAGATTTAGCAAATGAGATTGCTGGCAATGCTGCGCCTGGATACGATCAAGTAGAGGCGATTCGCAGTTGGATTCAGCGAAATATAGAATATCGCTACGGTACGAGCGATGCTTCTACTTCTGCTGTGGATACAGCCGAGCAAAAAGTAGGGGTTTGCCGCGATTTTACCCACTTGGGTATCGCCTTAAGCCGCAGTTTAAATATTCCGGCACGGATGGTAGTAGGATATCTTTACGAGTTAGATCCGATGGATCTGCACGCTTGGTTTGAGGCATTTGTCGGCGGACGTTGGTATACGTTTGATGCTACCCAAAAAGAACCAAGGGGTAATAGAATTGCGATCGCCTACGGACGAGATGCGGCTGATGTTGCCTTAGTTACCCAATTTGGTGCAGTACAATTGAAGAATATGAAAGTTTGGGTAGATCAAGCTAATACCTAAAACCCTACTCCCCACTCCCTAAGCTCATGGAATGGAAAGAAATTGCTGGGAACTGGGTTTTAGTTCCCCACAAACAAATCGGGATCGTACATTTTTTAGGAGGTGCGTTTGTCGCTACGGCACCTCAATTGACGTATCGCTGGCTCTTAGAACAACTCGCTGAGGAAAATTACGTTGTCGTTGCTACGCCGTTTGTCAATACTCTAGATCATACTGCGATCGCCCGCTCGGTACTGAACGGGTTTGAAAATGCGATCGGACAACTTTACGCTAAATCTCTCCTCCGCAGCCGCTATTTACCAATTTACGGCGTAGGGCATAGTATGGGGTGTAAACTCCACTTATTGATTGGCAGTCTGTTCAATGTCGAACGCGCTGGTAATATCCTCATTTCTTTCAATAACTATGCGGCACGCGATGCCATCCCGTTAGTACAGCAGTTGAATTTTAATCCAGGCTTCTCTGTCGAGTTTACTCCTTCTCCTCTGGAAACCAATACTCTGTTGCAAACTCGTTATGAAGTCCGCCGCAACTTAGCGATCAAGTTTACCAATGACACGATCGATCAGTCTGAAGCTTTGGTGAAGTTGCTGCATCAACGCTTTCCTGGGATGGTAACATTAAAAACCCTCAGCGGTACTCATACCACGCCTTTAAGTCAAGATTTGCAATGGCAAACTGGTTCTAACTTTACTCCTCTCGATGCAGTAGGACAGTGGTTTAAGCAAGAGTTTTCTCGCGATTTAAGACAGCTAAGACAAACAATCGTACAGTGGCTTAATCCTGTTTCTATGTTGTGATGGCGGTCGAGTGTGTAGAAATACTATAGATTCAATCACACCTTTGTTGCATACATATAAAGTCAGTTAAATTCAGCTTTTTTAACCATGTATAAAATTATTGTCTATACTTAATTGTGTTTCCACCTACCGATAGAGGAATTAAAGTTATACAGTTCTTAACTTATTAATATATAGGCAAATTGCTCCTAGCATTACAGCAGTATTTATCCCTAAACCAGCGTCCAGATATGCAAATTTTACTTACGCCACCATAATAGTAATTTTCTAAGTTGGAATAACTCTAGTCATATATACCTGACATACAGAGTTAAAAATGTTGTGAATTGATATATTACCTAAGCTCGATCGCACAAGATTTGTAGCTATAGAATTGCACTCTACGATACGAATTTAAGCTGAATCAGAGCTTTACAACTCACACGAACGGAGTTGACTTGTCAGCTTATCAATTTTAAGTTTCAAGTACATTATTGCTGATAAATACATTCTTTAACATCGCTAGTTTTCTGATATTAGCGATCTAGAAGTGTAGCCATTTTAACCAGGTATAAGGAGATGGATTGTGAGCCAATTTGATAGTATTGGACAGCTTTTTCCACCTAAGAAAAAAGGTTTTTCTGAGCAGTTGAAGAAAACATTTAATAATGGAAAACAACTGCTACCAAAGAGTTTTAAGCAATCTGCCAAGCAAGCATTAAAACCTTTTTTTATGCTCAAAACAAGAGTAGAGCTACTACAGGCAGGCGTGCAGCCTTTAGCAGAAAACTGGTGTGAGAGAGGAGTTAGCGCTCATCGCGTTTATTTAGATTGGTATTTACAAAAATTCACGGCAGATATTAAAGGTCATTGCCTAGAATTTCAAGACGATACTTATACATCTCGTTTTAGGGATCGGATTACCAAGCTAGATGTTTTAAACAAGGATTATATTCCAAATGCAACTATTGTTGCTGATTTAACTCAACCAAATAATCTACCTAGTAATACTTATGACTGTATCATTTGTACGTATGTTTTACACATAATTGCAGAACCAGAAAAAATCGTTTCAGAAATGCATCGTATTTTAAAGCCAGGGGGTGTATTACTGATTGCCGTACCGAATATTACAATCAACTATCCTGCCTATCCAGAATACTGGCGCTTTACAGCTCGCGGTTTGCACTACCTTTTAGCTAAATATTTTCTTACCGAACAGATCGATATTCAAACGTATGGAAATTCTTTTGTAGCTGCTGGAGAACTCCGAGGCATGGTAGCTTATGATTTTACTCAGGCGAAATTGGAATATAACGATCCGCGTTTCCCACTGATTGTTTGTGGGAGGGCAGTCAAGTCAGAGCAATAATATAGAGAGCGGATGCGATCGCCACAAGTAAGATTACCACTCTATCGGTTGGCGATCGCGGAAAAAGCTACTTGTGGGTCCATCATCCGCTAAAGTTGCCAGCCACACAATCGAATCAACGCCTTGTTCGACGGTACGAGTTGCATTAGCGCCACCCATATCAGTTCTTACCCAGCCAGGACAAACGGCATTTACTAAAATGTTTGTTCCCTCTAATTCATTGGCAAAAATTCGCGTCACGGCATTTAACGCGGTTTTAGAAATGCGATAGCTAGGATATCCCGTACTCATGTCATGTAGTTGTCCCGCACCAGAGGAGACATTGACAACTCTGCCATAATTATGCTGTTTCATGATGGGAATTAAGGCTTGGCATAGTAGTAGCGGACCAATTGTATTTGTCTCTAGCGTGCTTTGTAGAGTCTTCAGTTTTAAGTTAAAAATACTACCATCTGACTCTGCATAATCGAGTAGTACGCCAGCATTGTTTATCAAGATATCTAAGCGTCCAAACTGACTTTTTACAAATTCTGCTAAACGTGCCACACTGTCTGGATTGGTGACATCTAGCGAATGGTAAATAACATGTAATCCCTCTGCTCGCAGCTTATCCGCCGCTAACTTTCCTTTTTCTTCGTTACGGCTAGTTAAAATAACTTTAATATTTTGTTTTGCTAATTGACGGCAAGTTTCTAAACCCAAACCACGATTTGCTCCTGTCACGAGCGCAACTTTTTTAACTTCGCTCATATTTTTTCACTCTCGCAAAGTTTCAAACATCTACTATAAACATATTAGACTTCTAGCTAGATAAATTTTATGCATTTATTCAGAAATTCCTAATATCGCGCAGGGGAGACTCGGATCTAACTGTCGAATCACTAGACTACTTTGAGAACGACAACCTAACAGCAGTATGTCTGCTGATTCAGTCTCTACAATATTTTTGAGTTCTGTAGCTAAAGAACCAAATCGTAGATGAGCCACAAACGTACCTTTCCATGCTTCAGCTAAACATCGCGCTCGCCATAAAATTTCGTCTGCTTGTGCTAACAAAACTGTTTTAGATTTAGTTGCAAGTGCCTGAGTTCCAGAGAGAGTAGCAACAGGTGTAGATTTCTTTTGTCCCCGACGAAAAGCTTTTGAGGAACTGGAGCTATAAATTTTGGTCAGTAACTCTATTTGTACTTCATCTAAGACATAAACAACGTGAATTGTGACTTGGTTTTGAGTCGCCAAGCGAGTTTGATGAGCAATTAATAAAGCTAGATCTAGCGCTGCTTGGCTGTCAGGAGAACCATCATAACCGACAACTAAATTTAGCGATCGCTCGGATGTATTATTCTGAGTTTGATATCCAGTTGGCATCCGTAAAATTAAGTTATGTACGTCTTGACTACCTAGAGCATTTTGTAGCCGCGCCAGAATGGGTTTGAGGTTCACAGTTTTTCCTTTGGGTGAGTGGGAAGCGAGGAAGACAAGGGAGACAAGGAAGACAAGGGAGAATTTAGATAGGGATACACTCTTCTATTTTCTGACTCCTGACTTCTAACTCCTAACTTCTGACAAATTATTCGTCTTGGGTGAAATAGCGATCGAGAAAATCTAAGGCGCGATCGCGTAATTTCATGTATTCTGTTGAATGTCTCATAGCATGGCGATCGCGGGGGTGGGGAAAGGGAACGTTGATGATTTCACCAATTTTAGCGTTGGGATCATTGGTCATTAAAATAATGCGATCGGACATATAAATTGCCTCTTCTACGTCATGAGTAATCATCATCACCGCCTGTCGCTGATGTTCCCAAATATCTAAGACTTGTCTTTGTAATTTCCCGCGAGTGAGAGCATCTAACGCCCCGAAAGGTTCGTCCATTAGTAGCATTTTTGGACGAGTTGCTAAAGCTCGTGCAATTCCTACTCGCTGTTTCATTCCTCCCGATATTTCATCAGGATACTTATCTGCTGCCGCTGTTAAATTCACCATTGCTAAGTGTTCGTTCACAATGCTAATTTTTTCGGCACGGCTAGCATTTTCGATCGCTTCATCTACTGCGAGCCTAACATTTTCCCTTACTGTTAACCACGGCAATAGGGAATATTGTTGAAACACCATCATTCTTTCTACGCCTGGTTTGCGGATTTCTCTCCCTTCCAGCCTTACCGATCCAGCAGTAGCTTTTTCCAACCCAGCCACAATTTTCAGTAGAGTTGATTTACCGCAGCCAGAGTGACCGATAACAGAAATATATTCGTCTTCTGCAATAGTCAGATCGATGCCATCTAGCACGACAAATTCACTGCCATTAGGATTGCGGTAAGATTTGACGAGGTTTTTAATTTCTAGGAAGTTGCGAGAATTATAGTCAAGCTCGTTTTGATTAGGAGAAAAACTTGTGGATTTGGTCATAAGATTAGGGGGAATAGGGAGTAGTTAGTTTTGACTTTTGACTTTTAACTTTTGACTTACCAATTACCAACTACCAATTACCAGACAAAAAGAAAGACTTGGGACGATTTGCTCTAATTTCAAAGCTGTTGAGATATCCGACTGGATCGCTAGGATCGAAGGCTTTTTTATCAATAAAAGCTGTAGCGGGTTCTACCTTGTAATCTTCTTTTGGACATTCAATTCCCATTTCAGCAGCGATTTCACGATATAGATCGGTTCTCTAAGCTTTTCGGGCTACAGCCTCGGCATTTTTGGGAACTTCTGGGATTTGTCCCCACCGTACCGATTGAGTCATCAACCACAGGCTTTGAGACTGCCATAAAAAGGTGGAATGGTCGTTTGGTATTGTGGCAAGATGAGCAGGATAATCGAAAAAGATTGTCGTCTCTGGCGCTTTGACCAGCCGCTTTTTGTCATCGAAACCACCGTAGTTGTATTCCCCGACGATCGCAGCGCGGGTCAATTTCGGCTTAGCCGCAGTAAAGGAACGTTGTGAAATGACTTTAGCAACTTCTTCCCGATTTTCTGGTCTACTGCAATACTGACAGGCTTCAATCATTGCCTTAACTAGCGATCGATAGGTTCTTGGATAGTTGGTAATAAAGCTTTCCATCACCCCCAACAATCGATCTGGATGTCCTTGCCACACTTCTTTACCTTGGGCAAATGTAAAACCTATATCCTCATTTCCTGTAATGGCGCGAGTGTTCCAAGGTTCGGCAACCATATAAGCTTGCATCGCCCCAATCCGCACGTTTGTCACCATCTGGGGTGGAGGAATGATAATAATCCGAAATTCTTTGGTTGGATCTACACCCGCCGCCGCCGAGAGGTAGCGGACGAAATATTCATAAATAGCAGAACTCAACACGACTGCCCAGACTCGCTTCTCTGAAGCCAGGTTGTCAAAATAATTGCGAAAATCGCGCCCGAATTCTTCTAAGTTGCCGTTGTACTCCTGCCAAGGACGCAAGCCTGCATCCCACATGGCGCGGTTCATGGTCATAGCGTTGCCGTGGCGGTGGATTGTCATTGCCGCACATAGGGGGGCATGACGTGCGCCTTCTGCCCCTGTCCTGGCGTTGGTGACAGCGCCGCTGACAACGGGAGCAGCATCGGTGCGTCGTCCGAAGATGATGCCATCTCGCGAAGTTCCCCAGCTAGCTTCGCGGTTGAGTTTGACATTTAACCCGTACTTGCGGAAAAATCCTTTCTGCCAAGCGATCGCAAATGGGGCGCAGTCGTTGACTGGTACGTAACCTACAGTTAAATTTGGTTTTTCTAAGGTTTTTGGATCGACTACTTGTTCGATCGCTGCGGCTTCTGCTGTCAGTCCTGTAGCACTTCTGTCACCGCTAATCGCGCAACCACCCAGCGACATTCCCGCCGCTGTCGCGCCTATTCCTGCTAAAAACTCGCGTCGCGTCCAGTTGTTCATAGTTATTTGTCATTGGTCATTGGTCATTGGTCATTTGCCATTTGCCAGACAAACAACAAAAATCGTGCTTAATTCTTTTACTCACCCCTCACTCCTTACTCCTCACCCCTTCCTAAGCAGGGCGGCGGTGGATGACTAGAGATTCAATTTTGGCAACGGCGAAGTCTAATAGTAAGCCTGTTAAGCCAATGACCAAGACTGCGAGGAAGACGGAACTGAGATTGAGGCGACTCCATTCATCCCAGACAAAAAAGCCAATGCCAACGCCACCTGTGAGCATTTCTACGGCAACAATTACCAGCCAAGCGATACCTAAACTAATGCGCAAGCCTGTAAAAATATAAGGTAAGCTGGCGGGCAAAATTATTTTAGTTATCTGTCTCCAGCGTGGCATTTCCAGAACTCTAGCCACGTTGATATAGTCTTTCGATACGCTCGAAACACCCAAGGCTGTATTAATAATTGTGGGCCACAAAGAAGTAATAAAAATTACAAAAATTGCCGAGGGATCTGCCAAATTAAAGATAGCTAGGGCGATCGGCAACCACGCTAAAGGCGATACGGGTTTGAAGATTTGAATAATGGGATTGAGTGCCATCATTGCTGGCTTTGACATTCCAATCAAGAAGCCAACAGGAATTGCTACTGCTGCACCTAAAGCAAATCCGATTAATACTCGTTGCAGACTTGCCAACAACAGCCAGCCAATGCCTAAATCGCCTGGACCGCGTTGGTAAAATGGGTTGAGAATGTAGTCTAAACTCGCTACTAATGCTTGTGGTGGAGTAGGCATTAATTCAGGATTAACAAGAGCGATCGCCCACCACAAAATAATGATGCCTAAGAAACCAGCCGCAGGTAACAGTACAGTATCCGTGATAACAATCGGTCTAACCCTTTTCCACGCAGCTTGTCCAGCTACTGCTAGAGTAGCAAGATTTAACTGAAATATCATGTTGATACTCCTCAGAGTCGATCGCAGGTACGTAAAATCGAGCAGTACCAGACAGGAACACTGATGAGTTCAAAACATTAATGAAATAATGCTTACTCTTCAGTCTCCTCTCAATGCCGACGAAGTTAGCTGACGGGCTAGGGCTGAGAGATGCCCCTCTTAAATTAAGATAAGCCCCTTACAATTGGTTCCTCCGCTCTAGCTTCATCTATATGCATGTGAAGGACTAGATTAGGCTGACTTACTCTAACTTTCCTAAGATATCATCGCTATTTCTCTACCGTCAATCATTCTGTAGATATATGTATTTATTTAATAATTGGTGATTGGTAAATGGTATGTGGTAAGGCAGCAATTAGAGTTTTTGGGTGGCGATCGCAAATGACAAATAACGCATGACAAACGAGCGATTAAATCAAAAACCGAATTGTAACGTATATAGCAGCAGCTATTAATTGGACTGCCATTATGGGTAAACCATATTTGAGAAAGGTTTTAAATGAAATTCGCCGTCCGTGTTGTTCGGCAATTCCGGCAGCAACTATGTTAGAAGAAGCTCCAACCAAAGTTCCGTTTCCACCTAACGTTGCACCAAACATCATGGCGTAAAACAGAGGCAATACTTCCGCTGGCAATTCTCCTGTAAAACTTTTTTCTAGAATTGCTGGCGATGCTAAACCAATATTAACTACATACTGTTTGAGTAACGGAACCATTGCCACAACCAAAGGAATGTTTGGCACGACGCTAGAGACTATACCAACAAAAAAGAGTAACGCTAGCGAACCTAAAGCAATATTTTTCCCTAAAATTGCTGCTAGAACACCAGAGAGGCTAGTTACGACTCCAGTTTTCTCTAGTCCACCAATTAAGACAAAAATGGACATAAAGAATATTAACGTACTCCAATCGACATCTCGCAAAATATTATTAACTGTATCAATTTTGCTATGATGCGACAGTAACAATGCTAAAGCTGCACCTAATAAAGCTACCGCAGCAGGAGAAATTGGAATTGGCAGCATTTCCCCAATAACAAAAAATATTAAAACGCCAGCGATTAAAACAATTCCTAATGTTAAAACTTGAGGATGATTGATTTTTGGATGGGGAAGATGTTCTAAATCTTCTAAATCTTTATGCCAAATTTTACGAAATAGAAATGGTAGCATTGCAACCACAGTAATAACTGCAACAACTCCACCTAAGCTAAGGCGCGTGAGGTAATCAACAAAGCTGACGTTTACAGCATCTCCGACAATAAATGTGGCTGGATCTCCTACCAATGTTAGTAATCCGGCACTGTTGGCTACGAATACCATTAAAATGAGTAGCGGTACGAAGTTTACCCCTACTTCCTCCGCAATCGGAGGAATCAGCGGTGCTAGTAACATAACTGTTGTAGCATTGGGCAAAAAAGCGCAAATTGGAGTTGTAATTGCCACAATTCCCAGTAGCAAGCGCTTACCTTGTCCTTTAGCTAAAATAACAATTTGGGTGGCTAAGTATTCAAAAACCTTTGTAGGTTCAAATGCTCGTACCAACACCATTACGCCAAAAAACAAAGCAATAGTAGAGTAGCTATTACCAATATAGCCAATTGCTTCATTTAGTGTTAAAACATTTGTAAAAACAAGAATTAATGCTCCTAAAAATGCCGCGATAGTCAAGTGTATCCATTCTGTCATCACGAAAAAGATGACACTAAGGAAAGTAATAGTGCTAGCGATCGCCTGCCAGTTTTCCATATTATTACTACTGGTTTGATTATTGATTATTTTAGCCAAAGTTGTAGAGCTTTACATCCATGCAAAACTCTACTAATGCACCCGATATTTACTGGTAGTTAACTACATTCTGGTTAAGGTAATGAAGCGATCGCATCTGTCGGCGCTGAAACTACAGCAGCCCTATCTGATGCTTGAAATTCAAGTGTAGTAGAGTGGGCGTTGCGCGTCTGACAATTCTTCAAGGCGAATTGCTTTATTTTTACCAGTGATTTTTGTTGGATTTTCATCTGCTATTTTTCAGTCTCTTCAAGTGCAGGTACAACAGGCTTAACAGTACGAGCCTTGGAAGCTGAACCAAGCAGAACATTATTGATAATGTTGCTTATTTCAGTCTCCTCTCAATGCCTACGGAGTTAGCTGACGGGCTAGAACTGAGAGATGTTCTTCTTGTCAAGGATGAATTATGAAGCTCTGAACTCGATACTCGTTCTTGCTAATTCATCTTTAAACCAGATAAGCCCCAGATTTTGGTTCCTCCGCTCCAGTTTTACTAACGATTTGAACTCCTCAACACAGACACCACTGGATTAGGCTAACTGTTTTCAAACTATTGAAGAGAAATTTAACATTCTTACTCAAATTCGTCAAATTATTCCGGGTAGCGTGCAATTTTTGCAGACAATTACAATAACATCAAGCCAAAATTTTCAGCAGATGAATCGATCCGCTATTAGTGTCGAAAAGCTTTCCAGCTATCTCTACGGGGCAGAAATGCGGACAAACCACTCGCGAACTCGCACCATAGCATCGCTTGTCGAAGTATCGAACGATAGAGTGGTTACACCATCTGGTAGGTTCCTATAAACTGAAGAATGCCATGCCTATCTCTATGCGTGCTTGAAGTGATGCAAGATTTCAGTCAACTGCTGCTCGATAAAAGCGATACGATTTTGAAGGACTGGATTGCTGCCATTCGTGCAGATGACCAAATTGAAACAGCTAACGAGCTGCCGTACAAATCTTTGCAAGACAGCATACCGCGCGTAATTCAAGCGATGGCAACAGTGCTTTCTCAATCGCAAGATAGCGATTTGAAGACACTAGTAGAGGTGAGTTTAGAACACGGTGTCCTCAGGGCAGAACAAGGATATGAGGCTGGGGAAATTGCCCGGGAGTATCGAATTCTGCGTCATGTTATCTTCTCTACCATTGAGGCAAGCTTGCAAACAAGCTCAGCGTTAGAGGTGATTCGTGCTTTTCGGTTAATTGATACTGTCATTGATGAAGCGATCGCCCGCTGCTTTAAAAGCTACACCGAGCAACGACTGGCAGAACTACAACAGCTACAAAGTCAACTGACACTCAACAATCAGGAATTAACGCGGCTGGTGCGGGCGAATCGCGAAAATCTCTCCCATCTCGCCCACGAACTGAAAACTCCTTTGACTTCAATCATTGGCTATGCCGATCTATTTTTGCGCCTACAACGAAAAGACAAAGTTGAAGTCAAAGATAGCTACGCCAATATAGAACATATCGAACGGGTGCTAAGCGGTGGTAGGCACTTACTACACCTGATTAACGATGCTTTAGAAATCTCGCGATACGAAGCAGGGCAAATGCAACTCCAGCCTGCAACAGTCGAGATTCGCGAGTTAGCAAGCGATCTTGTTGCTATGATGCAACCTGCGGCACAAGCGAAGGAACTCAAATTGATCCTCGATCTAGCATCAGCCCCAGAAAAAGTTGTGACAGATTCGTTACGATTGCAGCAAATTGTGACAAATCTGATTAGTAATGCGATTCGCTACACGCCAGATGGAAAGATTTTGGTGAAATGTTGGACGCTCGATCGCGAACGATGGGCGATCGCAGTTGCCGATACAGGCGTGGGAATTGCGCCAGAAGCACAGCAGCGCGTGTTTGAACCCTATTTTCAAGCCGGAACGATCGCCATACCCAACAGCACGGGTTTAGGGCTGGCGATCGTTTCGCGCTTAGTCAAGCTGTTGCAGGGAAAAATTGAACTAGCCTCTGAGGTTGGAGTTGGTTCGACATTTACAGTGACTTTTCCGCTAAAAGTTAAGACAAATTCACACTCTGCGAGCGATAATTGATAATTTATTATTTTTGACTGTTAAGCTAAAATCATCTTAGTTAATTGTCATTGATTAAGAAATATTAGACAATTGCTAAAACTTTCTATTGTTGAGCCAATTTTCCTCAAAATTTTTAAATTAATAATTGCGTTCGCTTAGCAGAAATAGGCAAAAGTATTTATGCCGCTCTGAGTGTAACTACAGAAGAAATAAAGCTAAATAGTTAAAGCGAGCCGTTATTTAATTATGGGTGTAGCTATTAAAGTATGCTCTAATCGCTTAAATATAGAGTATATTTTAATTGACTAGGTTGCTATAAAAAAGCATGAGGAACTCAAAAATGAAACTTGACCGTCGTTATTTATCTTTTGGACTCGTCTTACTATTACAAACAATCTGGCTAGCTCCAGTTGGCTCGGAACCACTAAAATTGCGGAACTCAGAACTAAAATTAGAGCGATCGCAAATGCTCATAGCGAAAAAGCTTACATTAGCGTCAGGAACTAAACTGCAATTAGAACTAGTGGGACTTTAAAACTTTCTAAGCCCAAATATAGCCGAACTTAGCTCTGTGAGAGGCAAATACATCAACATGCTCATTAAGCCAGCGGACCAAACGAAACTCGACTGCGGTGCGGAATGCCTCCAATGCTTCGGCAAAGGTTTGTAAGGGTTTGGTTGCCCAACGTCTGCGGGAATCCGCCGGTCAACTGATGCCAAAGGATGAAGGTGTAAGCGATGAACACTAAAACCCAATGACGCTTCATACTCAGAGCATCCCGAACTTGATACTCACTCAAACCCAACCAGCCCTTGGCTTCTCGATAGAAGACCTCCACCCAGTTGCGAGCAGAATATGTTTGAGCTACCCAAGCCGCACTGACTTGGTTGTCAGAGGCATTGGTGAGAAAGTAATCCACCTCCGTCGCTTGCTCGAAACTAGAGGCATTGAGTTGAATCGCCAGCCAGCGAGTGCCTTCGAGCTTCGGAACGTGAACTGGTAACAGCGCCACCCAAACTGTCCGGGGCTGCTCCAGATTGAGTTGCACAGGTGTGAACTGCTCCACTGCCAAGGTTTGAGCAATAGCTTCTAATCCCTGCTTACGAGCAGACTCATCACCTGATGTTTGAGCAGTAACTTGGCGGTTTTGGCGATTGCTGCCACGTAAGTTAGGTTTCTCGACTCCAACTGCTTGAGAAAAGGCGTGTTATTACCGTAGCCTGCATCAATTACAGTCACACCCGGTCGATAACCGCGCTTCAAGCATTGGTCAACCAAGTCTAGAGCCAGGTCAGGTTTTTCTGGAAGTTGGGGTCTGCCTTGCCTTGCTCGAATAAACTTGCGTGTTGATAGAGTGCAACATCTAACGGCAGGCGTCGCACTCCATCATACAAGTAGGTAGTCAGCAGCACAATACCATTGTCAGTCTTGCCAATCTCCCCAATGTACTGCCGTCCTACCCCATCAGTAGCCGCACCACTTTTGCGATGTCCCGAATCATCTACAATCAATGTGAAACCTTGACTCGGGGTCGTCTGGCGACACTGGTGCATCACCTCCAACCGCCGATTATTTAGCTTGACTTCATCCCAAGGGGCATTGTTGAGAAAATGTCTGAGGCTGTTGTAGGAGCCATCTACTGTATTTGTGACCAGTTGGCTCAGGTTTTTGCGCTGACTCTCACCCAGCAGTCCCCCTAGATAAACACGAAATTCCTGCCGCTGCTTCTGACGCGAAAATACATCATCAAACCGACGACACCAGTTCTCAAAGCACTGCGGCATCGCTGCTGGTACTTGATCTTTCACCTTACGTTGCTCCTGTCGAGACTGACGTAAAACGCAACTCCTACCCGCATTCTAGCTCAATTTGCTCCATCTTTCTTACAAAGTCCCACTAGCTGAAGAACTTAGCTCAAAAACAGCACAAGAGGGAGATATTGTTGTTTAATATGCAGCAACAAATGTCCTCTCACCAACCAAAGAAATTTTGATTAAAAAAGGAGCGCGAGCAACTGGAAAAGTTACTGAAGCAAAACGCGCTCGCATGTTTGGTAAAAAAGGACAATTAAACTTTACTGTGGAAGAAATTGAAGCAGTGGATGGTACTAAAATTCCGTTGCGATCGACCGTGGAGAAAAATGGTAAAGGTCGGGGCGCAACTATGGTAGCAGTGGCAGCACTTGTCAGTGTATTTGGCGTATTTATTAAAGGCAAAAATATCACCGTAAAACCAGGTACGTTAGTAGAAGCCTACGTAGATTATGACACGGTAGTTGAGACAGCCAGTCGCGCGCTATAAGGAAGTAACAGCAGATTCGTGGGGCGCGTTGATTAACGCACCCTACCAGCTATTGTATCCAGCCCCAGCTTTTGTCTTGTCCTGTAAATAGAGTCGAGAGATCGCTGTTATTTTGAGTCAATTTCAAGCTCAGATTATGAATAGCTTGTTGCTCAGACTTGAGTTCTAGCAGTTTCATAAATACATTAAACTCTTGCTGATAACTGGGTTTTTCTAAAATTCTTTGATATACAGCTCTCAATTCTTTTTCAATAATTTGTTGAGCTTTAGCATCATCTTTAATCGGCTCTAACTGTACTTGAATTGACTTGAGTTCTTCTCGCAATACTTGTGTTTCCTTAGAAATAGGCAATCGATTCAGCATATTAGCAAGCTTAATTTGAGCCTGTTTTGCCAACGGCTTATTTTGAGTCTGTTGATACTGCACTTTAGGGGGATTAGTAGTATTTGAACTAGGTGAGTTTGGGGCTTCTGTTATGGGTGTAAACAGTGTCAAGCTAGAAAAGAAAACTCCACATACAATACACATAATATGATTTTTGCCTAGGAGATTAGCAGATTAAGTATATACGTACATAGTTTAACGATTGAATTCATTTTATAGGTGAAGAACGCGCAAAGACAGACAAAAAATCATTAAATTTCGATTAACTATTACGAGTTTTCACGCAGTTTTATGCAAGCTTTACAAACCATTGAAATATGAGGATTCCATTTAATTTCCAAATAATAGAAGGGCGATCGCTCTCCGGTTAACCGTTAACTGTCAACCGTTAACTGTCAACTGTCATATTTTCAGTAAGGGACAAAGAATTGATATGCTAGAAGGCTGGAAGCTCAAAGATTGAAACCATGCCTGCGTCGTCTACTGCAACCGTTACCAGTTTTCCCTTAACTGCTGTCGTGGGACAAGAAGCCATTAAAATAGCCCTGCTGCTAGCAGCCGTCGATCCTGGTTTGGGAGGAGTCGCGATCGCAGGTCGTCGCGGTACGGCAAAATCAGTCATGGCGCGGGCAATTCATACCCTTTTACCGCCGATTGAAGTTGTTAAAGGTTCTTTTTGTAACTGCGATCCCAATCGCCCTGAAGAATGGGACGACGAACTAAGTAGAGACGTTACATGTAACGTCTCTACAGAGGGTAACGTCCCTACAGAAGTGATTCCCGCACCATTCGTACAAATTCCCTTGGGAGTCACAGAAGACCGACTTTTAGGTTCGGTAGATGTAGAACAATCGGTCAAACAGGGAGAAACCGTATTTCAACCAGGACTGCTGGCACTTGCCCATCGTGGCGTGTTGTATGTCGATGAAATTAACTTACTCGACGACAGTATTAGCAACCAACTGCTGACGGTTTTAACCGAGGGACGCAACCAAATCGAACGGGAAGGAATTAGTTTTGGGCATCCCTGTCAGCCTTTATTTATCGCTACGTATAACCCAGAAGAAGGAGCGTTACGGGAACACCTGCTCGATCGCATCGCGATCGCTCTTTCTGCGGATGGCGTGCTAGGTCTAGACGAACGAGTACAAGCAGTAGAACAGGCGATCGCTTACACCACCTCACCGCAGCAGTTTCTCCAGCAATACGCCGAAGATCTCGACAATCTCAAAACTCAAATTATCTTGGCGCGAGAGTGGCTCAAAGACGTACAAATTACCCACGAGCAAATTGCCTATTTAGTTGATGAAGCGGTACGCGCCAGAGTTCAAGGACACCGCGCCGAACTCTACGCCGTGCGAGTCGCCAAAGCCGCCGCTGCTTTAGAAGGCAGAACCACAGTTACAGCCGAAGATTTGCGTCGCGCTGTAGAATTAGTCATCGTCCCGAGAGCAACAGTCGTACAAACTCCACCCGAAGAACCACCAGCCCCACCACCTCCTGCACCCCAAAACCAAGACGAGCCCGAAGATGAGTCTAACCAGGAACAGGAGGAGCAAGAAGAGAAGGACGAACAGGAAGAACCTGAAAACGAGCAAACACCGCCCAACATTCCTGAAGAATTTGTCTTTGATGCCGAAGGTGTAATTCTCGACGACAGCGTGCTTTACTTCGCACAGATGGCACAGCGGCGGGGGAAGTCCGGCAGTCGCAGTTTAATTTTCTCCGAAGATCGGGGACGATACGTCAAACCGATGTTACCTAAAGGTCCCGTGCGACGAATTGCAGTAGATGCCACGTTAAGGGCAGCTGCACCCTATCAGAAAGCACGGCGGGAGAGGCAGGGAGCACTTAGCAGGGAGCAGGGAGCAGGGGGGAAAAGAGCTGGGGGAGCAATTCCAGCCCCTAACCACCAGCCACTAGCCACTAGCCACTCTCCCGACACCCGACACCCGACACCCGACACCCGCCAAAAAAGAGTTTTCGTCGAGCAGGGAGATATTCGCTCGAAGCGGCTCGTCCGCAAAGCGGGAGCGTTGATCGTGTTTGTAGTTGATGCTTCTGGTTCGATGGCGTTGAATCGGATGCAATCGGCTAAAGGGGCGGTTTTTCAACTGTTAACAGAAGCATATGAAAATCGCGACCAAGTGGCATTGATCCCGTTTCGTGGCGAACAGGCAGAGGTGTTGTTGCCTCCTACCCGTTCGATCGCTTTGGCGCGTAAGCGATTGGAATTGTTGCCTTGTGGTGGTGGTTCGCCCCTAGCGCATGGTTTGACGCAGGCGGTACGGGTGGGCATTAATGCTCAGATGGCGGGAGATATCGGACAGGTAGTAATTGTGGCAATTACCGATGGACGAGGAAATATTCCTCTGGCGCGATCGCTAGGCGAACCCTTACCTGAGGGAGAAAAACCCGATATCAAAAAAGAATTACTAGAAATCGCCGCTAGAATTCGCGGATTGGGAATACAACTGTTAGTCATCGACACTGAAAATAAATTTATCTCTACAGGTTTTGCTAAAGAACTAGCTCAAACTGCGGGAGGAAAATACTACCACCTACCAAAAGCTACTGACTCCGCGATCGCTGGTGTTGCTAAAAGTGCAATTAATGCCATTAGGAATTAGGGAGCAGGGAGTCGGGGAAGAGAGCTGAGGGAGCTGTGGAGGCTGGGGGAGCAATTACAAGTCACAAGTCACAAGTCACAAGTCACAATTCAACCCTACACCCTACACCCCACACTTCCCACACCCTATTAACTACTAGCCACCAGCCACTGGTTCCACTAGTCACTCACTTTTAACTAGATTTAACTTCTATCTGCTAGCAATCCAGATATATTAAGAGGATTGTGTAGCTATTTGTGGCTGCTTATGTATAAAGTACGCGACCCAGCTACCAAGTATGCCATATATGTAGCTACGGCAGTCTTGGTACTGGGTTTTATCATTACGCTCGTCCGCAACGGAATACAAATTCTTGCTGATGTTACTTTCTGGTTGGGTTTGTATGGCTGGTTGGCTGCTGGGATCGTTGTTGGCTATATAGTTTATCTGGGGCTGCGAATTTTAGGATGGCGCTCTTCAGAAGAAGCGGAGCCAAATGTCACGGATACTTCAGGGATTATCTATAGAGCGATCGCTCCAACCGCAACTGAAAGAGGAACTGAGGCGATCGCCACTCGTTCTAAAATCTCGGCGGGCGAACTTCCACCCTGGGAAGTTGCCGATCTCCCCGCACCGCCGCCATTTAGTTTTAATAATGCAATCGCTCTCATTGGACCTGGAGCAATTCTCTTGGGGACTTCGATTGGAAGCGGCGAATGGCTGCTGGGTCCAGCAGTGACGGCTCAGTATGGTGGTTTTATGTTGTGGATTGCCACGACTTCGATTATTCTCCAAGTCCTCATGAACATGGAGTTTATCCGCTATACCCTTTACACGGGCGAACCGATCTATACGGGTTTTATGCGGACTAAACCAGGACCCCGCTTCTGGGCAATTTTTTATTCTGTCCTGGCGTTTTTGCAACTAGGATGGCCTGGGTGGGCTTCTTCGGCGGCTACGGCTCTGACTGCGATGTTTGTTGGCGATATTCCTGGACCGGAACACGCAGAAACGATTAAAGCATTTGGTTTATTCTGGTTCCTATCTACAGTGGCGATCGTTGCCTTTGGAGCCAAAATTGAGCGGACGATGGAAGTCGTGCAATGGTTTTTTGTTGGGGCAATCCTCCTGTTCTTAATTGTCATTGCCCTGGGTTTTACTGCACCCGAGACTTGGGGTCGAGCGGCAACGGGTTTTCTCCGCTTCGGCACAATTCCGCCTAATGTTGATTGGCTGAAAGTGGGAGGCTTTGCGGCTTTTGCTGGTGCGGGAGGAGTCTTGAATGGAACGCTGAGTAACTGGTTTCGCGATAAGGGATTGGGTATGGGGGGCGTAGTGGGATACATTCCGGCGCTGATTGGCGGTCGCCGGATGTCTCTGACTCCCACGGGTAAAGTCTTTCCTTTAACCACCGAAAACAAGAAGCGTTGGCGCGAATGGTGGAAGTATGCCATTACCGACCAATATGGTGTGTGGGTGCTGGGATGTTTCTTAGGAATGGGACTGCCAGCCTTGTTGACTTTGCAGTTTATTCCGCCTGGAACTCGCTTTGACAACCAATTTGCGATCGCGGTCTATCAAGCTCAATACCTATCGCGGGAAGATACCACTAGCATTATGTGGTTTATTACTCTGTTGGTAGGCTTTTGGATTCTCTACAGTACCCAACTTGGCATTACTGATGTCTTTGCGCGTATGGTGACAGATATGGTGTGGTCGGGCAGCAGCCACATTCGCGCTTGGCGAGGGGGAGATATTCGTTTTGTTTACTACAGCATCCTCTCTTTGTTTACTCTGTGGGGAGTTTTTATTCTCTTATCAGGAATCAAGCCCTTTTTCTTAATTCTCCTGAGTGCGAACATTGCAGGCTTAAATTTTGTCTTTCTAGGTTTGCACGCTCTCTATGTCAATCGCAAATTTCTCCCTGCCGAATTGCGCTCGCCGCTATGGCGAGAGGCGATCGTTTTACTCTCTGTCGTGTTTTTCGGTTTTTTCTTCTGCCAAGCCTTACCGAGTATTATCGGACAGTTTACCCAAGGAGAATAATGTATCTTTCTGAACTAAGTAGTTGTCTGCTCTATTAAGATCGATCCCTTACAAATTGGGAAATATCATGACTCAAATTGGTTCCAACCCGCGCCCATCCAAAATTTCGCCTGCTTTATACCGATCTGCTCAACGTCCCGTCCGACTCTGGCAAGGGCATTGAAATGACGGCTAATGGAGAAATTAGTTTCTTCGAGTCCTTTCGACCCATTCAGCAATCGGAATACAATATAGTGCGATCGCGCGATTACAACCTCAAACAAGTTCCCGTGGCGCTAGGAGGTATTGCCTTCTAAAGGCATCCAGGGGTAAGGTTCCTATCCACTGATTCGCCGGATCTTCGTAGTTTATCGCGAGGATGGCAGTTTAGATGAAGTGGCTGGAAGAGCATACGCTAACCTGCTGCTATCCACAGAATGTCAAAAACTCGTCGATCGGGCGGGTGTACCGATTCGGTGAGTCATTTATCAGTAAAGAACGGGGGGTGGGGTGTAGTGAGTGGTGAGTGGTGAGTGGTGACAGTGACCAGTGACCAGTGACCAGTGACCAGTGAAGAAAGGGTGTGGGGTGTAGGGGAGCCAGTGCGGTGCGGAGGTGGCGCTATCGCGGACTTCGTCGCCCTCCGTTGAAGCAACTGGCGCTATCAGGGTGTGGGGTTGACTTGTGACTTGTGACTTGTGACTTGTAATTGCTCCCTCAGCTCCTCAGCTCCTCAGCTCCCGATCGCTCCCTCAGCTCTCTTTTCCCTGCTCCCTATAAATTTTACGCAAATAAAATTAGGTGCATTATGTCGCAAAATCATCCTTTACCCCGTTTGATTCTCGCTTTTGTAGCTGGATTTTTATCAGTTTTACTATTTCATCAACTGGCACTATTGTTGTTACACAGTATTGGTTTTGCACCTGCTAAGTTAACAGCTTATGCAATGAAGGCAACACAACCTTTCGGTATTCCCCGCGTCTGGTCGCTTGCTTTTTGGGGTGGAGTTTGGGGAATTGTATTGGTTTTATTTGTTTCTTTTTTTCGGCAAGGGTTGGGAATTTGGGGGACAGCACTTCTGTTTGGCGCGATTGCGCCTAGCCTTGTCAGCTGGTTCATTGCCATGCCCCTAAGAGGGGAACCTGTGGGCAGTGGCTGGCAACCCAACGGGATTGCTACAGCCTTAATTCTCAACGGCATTTGGGGTTTAGGTACAATTTTGCTTTATCGCTTAATTTCCTTAAGCGTACTCGGTCGCAAGCGCCGCAGCACCAACGGTTTAGAGTCGGGAAAACGAGAAAGAATTCGCCACTAGAAGTCAGTTGTCAGTTGTCAGTTATCAGTGTAGAGACGTTGTAACGTCTGTACAAAGTTGTCAGTGACTCGCGAATGCGCGACTTGCGAATGCGTGACTTGTCCCCACACACCACTTTTCTCATGAAAGTTCATCAAACTAAAATCATTTGCCGTGTCTGTGGTTATGATGACAATCCTGGTAATGCTAGTCATTGTCAGCGTTGTCACTCTACTTTAAACCGCAGTTTTACCGAGTCCGCCAAAAATTCTCAAACTAAAAACTCGTCTGCTTTTCCCTGGTCGGTCATACCGCTGATTGCGTTATTGTTGGGAACGGGTGGTATGTACTGGTTCTACAGAAGTCATACAACTGCTACTTTGAAAGATAAACCGAGTGCAGTTGTTACGCCCACAAAACAACCGCTAGTAAAACAGCCTCCAGCAACAGCATCCAATACTGCGGATATTCAATCCTATGCGTCGATGCAGGATGTTCCTAATGTTCCTACAGGTGTGTTTAATTATGGCGGCGCAGCCTGTTTTGCTGCTATGACTGCCCACGGAATGCACTCTAATATTGCTAAAGTTCATCCAAATTTCCGTCTACGCTACACCGAACCACCGCTTAACGTTCCGCCAGGTTGTAGTACGGGGATCGGTATGTTGCTTGATGGCGAACTCAGTTTTGCTCAAAATGGTCGCTCTGTGTCAGATGCAGAGTATCGCAAAGCTAAAGAACGTAACTTTACTCTGCAACAAGTGCCAGTGGCAATTGATGGCATTGTATTTTTTACCCACCGCAATGTTCCCTTACCTGGACTGTCGGTGAAACAACTTCAAGATATTTTCCTGGGCAAAGTGACTAACTGGAAACAGGTAGGGGGACCCAATCGAGCGATCGCACCCATTTCTCAAGACCCCAAGGTTCACGCTACGCTCAAATTACTGCTAAGCGATCGCATCAATAATTTGGGTCGTAATGTCAAGATCGTGCGCGATTACACCACAGCCATGCGACGAGTTGCTGCTACCCCGGGGGCGATCTCTTACAGTTCGGCTTCTATTGCTGCCGGACAGCGATCGATTCACCTGTTGCGCATAGCTAGAGGTAGCTCTAAAAATTACGTTTCGCCTGTAGTTGCAGGCGAGCGCGTCAATGTTGCTGCCCTGCGAGATGGCTCGTATCCCATGACTCGCCGTCTCTTTATCGTCATCCGCCGCGACCGGACTCCTGACGAACAAGCAGGAGTTGCTTACACCAACTTGTTACTTTCCCAGGAAGGTCAACAAATCGTTGAAAAAGCTGGATTTGCAGCGATTCATTAAAACTTATTTGCAAAACATATTTGCAAGTCGCATGGCGACTTGCAAATATTCTCTCCTCAACTTATGGTCACGGGATGGCTGACAACCGCATTGTACAAATAGCCTTTAGCATTGAAAGGCACTGAAGCTGGTTGGGTATTGCCTTTAGTATCTGTAGCCTTTGCCTGAAGCTGATATTTACCAGGACGAGCATTCCAATCTACATCCCATCTCACCCAAGCTCCATCAAGGTTAGGCTCTCGGAGTCGTGCCGCTTGCCAGGTTTTGCCACCATCAAGGCTTACCTCAACTTTGGCAATTTTACCGCCAGCAGACCAAGAACGCCCTCGTAATAAATGTTCTCCTGCGGGCATCTTGGCATCCCAAGCTAGCTCGAAAGCACTTTTGATATTTTGCGCCGTGATAATCGTGCCTTTAGCAGGGGGATTGGGTTGATAGTCGGAGCCGATTAAGACATAACTTTCCGTGTTCCAAGTGGAAAACAGAGGTTTTTCTGAAACTTCAATCCGCCCTACCCATTTAATACTAGCCGCACCCAGCCAGCCTGGAACGAAGGCACGGATGGGGAAACCGTGGTCGGCTGGTAGAGTTTGCCCGTTCATCGCATAGACGAGCAATGTATCTTCCTCTAATGCCTTTGCCAGGGACATCGGACGGCGAACTTTCTTTTCGTCTAATCCTTCTGGCATTACGTCTTTTGCGGTGCGTTTGACTCCTGCGAGTTGCAGAACCTCCCGCAGAGGTACGCCCGTCCATTCTGCTACACCGATTGCGCCCAGTTTCCACGGCGCTCCATCAGCTTTTTTTCCCTGGACGGATTCAAAAAAGCTGCGACCGTTACCAGTGCACTCTAGCGCTCGAATCACTGAGACTGAGGGCAGAGAAAGGAGTTCGTCATAAGTAAACTCTCTCGGACGAGACACTCCAGATCCTTCAACCCGCAAGCGCCACGTCTTCCGGTCGATTTTAGGGGTAGCCGTGTGGTTGCGGACGTAGAACAGCTCGTTGGGAACTAGATAGCCTCGGTCGTACATGGCTTCCCAACGCATTTCTTGTTGAATGCCTTTGTAATCGTAAAAAAGTTCTGGAGGAACTGGTTTAACTACCTCCCCAGCAGCTAGAGCAGGTTCTTCTAGCCGTAAGCGTGGTAAACCGCTACCAATTGCTATTCCCGCACCGACAGTCATAAATTGCAGGAATTTCTTGCGCGACATACCTAAAGTTTTCGCTTTCTGCCAGGCAAATTCATCGGCTCTAGCTTGCTGGTAAACTTTTTCGACTAGCAGATCGTCTTCTGTCATGCCTTATATCTCCAGCCGAGTAAATAAGAACAATATAAAGCTAATTGGCAAATTTTCAAGTAAACAAACAGTTAAGATGGCAAATGAAACTTCTGAAAAACACTGGGAATTTAAATATAGCTATTTCGCTAGATAACAGATTAGTTTTAATGTAGTAATTCCAAACTGAGACGGACTTATACCAGTTCTTTGCAACTATATGCCACAGACTATATGTCACAAAGATATGCCGCAGCAGATCCCCTAACTCTCCTTGTAAAAAAGGAAACTAGTAAAGATCGACTTTTGTACAAAAATCAAGAGAATTAGTATTGGTGTTAAGACTATCATCGATCGCCGATTAGTTACTGGTCATCGACCAAATATGAATCGTACTAAAAGCGTTTTTTAATTAGATATTTTATGACTCAAATAAGCATTGTATTTATGCCTTAGCTGTAAAACTCGAACAAAGACCTACAAAGTCAAGACGCGGAATTTTGCGCCTCCGTAACCTTGACATTTAAGTAAAAGCTTATATATTCTGTTATTTAAGTAAATGCTTATATAAAGTATGAGTAGACCCGCGGCGGGTGGAGATATTTTTCAGGCGATCGCCGATCCAACGCGACGAGCGTTGCTGGATCGGTTGCGTGACGGCGAACAACCAGTCAAACAACTGGCTCAACCTTTTGCCATGTCTCTACCTGCCATCTCTCAGCATTTGCAGGTGTTGTGTGAAGTAGGCTTAGTTACCCAACGGCGGGAAGGAAGGCAGCGCCTCTATCAGTTAAATCCTGCACCTTTAAAACAGGTGTCGGAGTGGGTGTCGCATTACGAACAGTTCTGGCAAGAGAAATTAGCCGCTCTCGGTGCATATTTGGAGGATAACCCATGCTCAGAGGATTAAAGACCAAAGTTTTCTATCCTTACTCGCCGCAGCAAGTCTGGCGGGGACTCACCGAGAGGCGATCGCTTGCCGCATGGTTGATGGAGAATGATTTTGAACCGCAAATCGGTCATAAGTTTCAATTTCGCACCCATTCCCTACCAGGTTTAGATGGTGTCATCCGCTGCGAAGTGCGGGAAATTGACGCACCAAAACGACTTTCTTATACTTGGCAGGATAGTTATATGAGTCAGCCTTCAATTGTAATTTGGACGCTGACACCTGTTGATGGCGGGACGCAACTTCAGCTAGAACACCGCGAGTTGAGTTACGCAACACCTCAGTTACAGGAGGTACGCATTTGTAACCAGAGATCTCGATCCCCCCTAACCCCCCTTAACAAGGGGGGGTTAGATGTCCCCTTTTCAAGGGGGTTGGGGGATCTCAATGCAGTGCCTCAAGCTGTAGAGGCGATCGCACCAAGTTGTACGTTTTCATCTACGCATATTGGTGTTTTTCAAATTTCCGCAAGTGTCATTTTCCATTCTGTGTTGAATGGTGCTTGGAATGACAAGCTCGATCGACAATTGCCTAATGTTTTGGCAAGCTTTTTTTGACAATCGCGAGTCACTAAATTCGACTATCTATCACTCTCATCGCCGATCGAGTCATTACAAATTTAGAGTTTTAACTATACGCCTCAACGCAAGATTTAAGCTTGAACTAGGAGGTTATAAAAATGAGTTTTTTTGAGCGATCGCATATTTCTTTTTTTTCTCAAATTTCAGATAGTCGAGAGTTGGATTTCGATATCTACTCTGGCTTGTTAGCTAGAAGAGTTATCTTTTTGAAGGGTGACATTACAGAAGAAATAGCTAATTCAATTGTGGCACAGATGCTATTTCTCGATGCGGAAGATTCAGGACGGGATATTTTTCTATATATTAATAGTTCAGGTGGTTCAGTTACGGCTGCATTGACTATTTACGATACAATGACTCAAATTCGCGCCGATATTTGTACTGTCTGTATCGGCACAGCAAAGGGAATGGCTGCTTTCTTACTTTCTTCCGGCACTAAAGGGAAAAGATCGGCTTTACCAAATGCCCGAATTGCGATCGCACAGCCATTAGGTAACATTCAAGGACCAACTAGCGATATTGAAGTCGCAGCTAGAGAAATTGCGCATTTAAGAGAAACAGTTAATCGCCTACTCGCTGCTAATACTGGTCAGTCAATAGAACAAATCAAATTCGATACAGAACGAGACTTTTATCTCGACGCTGAAGCAGCAAAAAATTATGGATCGATCGATTGTATCATTCAAAAAAACCCTGCGTAATTAATGGGCGATCGGTAATGGCTCATTGGTAATGGGTAATTGGTGGGTGGTGATTTATTTTGCCTTTTAACTTTTGACTTTTGACTTTTCCATTCAGGAGTAAATATGAAAATCTTAGTTATCGGAGGAACGAATTTTATTGGTCCTCCCGTAGTCAGGCAATTGTCCGCAATGGGACATGAAGTCACCGTTTTCCATCGGGGAAAAACAACAGCAGAGTTACCCAACGGTATACGACATTTACTCGGAGATCGCTCCGATCTTACCCAGATGAAAAGCGAATTCGAGCGTCTTTCGCCTCAAGTTGTCATCGATATGTTTCCCTATACTGAGGCAGATGCGATCGCGCTAATGAATGTATTTCAGAATATTGCAGAGCGCGTTGTTGCTATTAGCAGTATGGATGTCTATCGCGCTTATACAGTATTTCTGCAAATTGAATCAACTCCAGTTGAGTCGGTTCCCCTAACTGAAAATTCAGCCTTGCGCCAGCAACTACATTTATTTCGGGAAATGGCTGAAAGACCGCTGAACGCTCCGGCAGATTATGAAAAGATTTTGGTCGAACGGGTAGTGATGAATTATCCCGATTTACCTGGTACAATTGTACGGTTGCCAATGGTTTACGGGACGCAAGATCCTCTCAACCGTCTATTTTCCTACTTAAAGCGAATGGATGAAAACCGTCCGGCGATCGTCTTGCCAGAAAGCATAGCTCAATGGCGCGGTTCCTATGGGTATGTAGAGAATGTTGCTTACGCGATCGCTTTGGCAGCTACAAACGAACGTGCTAAGGGACGCATTTATCATGTTGCAGATGCAGAAGTTTTAACCGAGGCAGAAAGACTGAACAGAGTTGGACGAGTCGCAGGCTGGCAAGGCAAGATTGTTACTGTCGCCAGAGAACATTTACCTACAGACTGGAACCTACCATACAACACGGCTCAACACTGGCTGGTAGATACCACTAACATTCGGCAAGAACTCGGTTATAGCGAAGTTGTCCCACTAGAGAAGGCGCTAAAAACAACAATTGACTGGCAGCGATCGCATCCACCAACAGAAATTTCTCCGTGGACTGGAAAAGAATTACTAGACTATGCTACTGAAGATAAAATTTTGAAAAGTATTTAATATCAATTGTAAGGTGGGCGTTGCCCACCCTACACACTAATTTTTTATGAAAGCCTTAGAAGCGTATAATCTCAAAAAAACTTTCCGTCGGAATCAACAAAATGTACCAGCAGTGAAGGATGTTTCCTTAACCATCTACCCAGGAGAGATATTAGCTTTTCTTGGTCCCAATGGTGCAGGTAAAACAACTAGCATCAAAATGATGGCGGGTTTAATTCAGCCTGATTCTGGTTCGGTGAGAATTGTAGGTAAAGATCCTCAACGCAATGCTTCAGCGTTACAAAACCTGGGTGCAGTTTTAGAAGGGAATCGCAACCTTTACTGGCGATTGACTCCAGAGGAAAATTTAGAATATTTTGGCGTATTAAAAGGACTAACTCGACGCGAAGCACGTCTTGCCGGAAGAGATCTTTTAGAAAGATTTGACTTATTAGCCAAGCGACATACTCCAGTAGAGCAACTTTCACGGGGAATGCAACAGAAATTAGCATTTGCTGTAGCTTTAGTTCATCGTCCTAAACTTTTATTATTAGATGAACCAACTTTAGGATTAGATGTAGAAGCAACTGAGGATGTAAAAATTCTCGTCCGCGAAATTGCTGCTACTGGTTGTGCTATCTTGCTGACAACTCACCAATTACAAATAGCAGAAATTTTATCAGACCGAATTGCTATTATTCAAAAAGGCGAGATTTTGGCAGAAGCACCCACACAAAAATTGATTCAACAATTTTCTGGTACAGCTTACAAGATTGAAATGGAAGCCGCTTTAGATGAAACAAGAATGTTAGAATTAGAAACAATTGGTTTAGAGATTGAATCCAGAAGATTTATTTACATCGATCGCCCGGAATTAATCTATAAAATTTTTGCTATTCTCCAGCCTTTACCAATTCAATCTGTAGTGAAAGAACAAGCTAATTTAACAGAAATATTTTTACAGATTGTGAAACAAGGTAATAATATTAATGATTGAGTTATTTTTGCAGAATTAAAACGAACTTGGATTTTACAACGTCGCTATCCAATAGAAGTTGTTGGTATTATTATAGTTACTGTTTCGATCTTTTACGGATTGTTTTTGAGCGCTCGTTATGTTGCTGGGGCGAGTTTTCAATTAGGCGATCGCCTCGATTCAATAGTTATTGGCTACGTGCTTTGGAGCTTAGTTTTATTTGTTATGGGCAACGTTGCTAATAGAATTCAGTACGAAGCTCAAACTGGCACGCTCGAACAACTTTTTTTATCTCAATTCGGGGCAGTCAAAGTATTTTTAATTCGATCGCTAGCAGCGATAACGTTGCAATTAGCTTTTGTTTTGAGCATTTTATTAACTATAATGCTCTTAACTGGCAGCCGTCTCGATTTTCCTCCAGTTTTGATTTTACCTCTCATGACTGTATTAATGGGAGCGAATGGAATTGCTTTTATAATTGGAGCTTTAGCTTTATTATTTAAGCAAGTAAGCCAATTACAAGTCATATTTCAATTTGGCTTATTATTTCTCCTAGCTACTCCCATAGAAGCATCGACGGGATTGGCACGGGTTTTAGCAAATTTATTACCAATCGCTCCCAGTGCAGGAATATTACGAGCTTTGATGGCACGCGGAGAAAGTCTAAATTTAACTTACATAGAGATCGCTTTCATCAATGGAGTCGTATATTTTGCTCTAGGGATAGGACTATTCCGACTAGCAGAACGCCAAGCAAAGAAACGCGGAATTCTAGGCGGATATTGAGGAGCGAGGAGCAAGGAGTGAGGAGTGAGGGGAAGAAGAGAGCTGAGGGAGCGCAAGGTTGCGCTCGGGAGCTGAGGGAGCAACTACCAACTACCCATTACCCATTACCCATTACCATCAACTAACAATAACTTGGTTGCGAACAAAGAACTTGCTTCATCGTTTGCAATAATTCTTGGGCAGTGTAGGGTTTTGCTAAAAAGGCTTTTACTTCTATGTCTGTCATTCCATGGAATTTGTCTTGAGCGGCTAAACCACTAGTGGCAATAATTTTAGTTTGGGGATTGAGTTTTTGTATAGTACGAATTGTGGTAATACCATCCATTGCAGGCATTAACATATCAATTAAGATTAAATCTATGCGATCGCGGTGTTCGGCGTAGGTGGCGATCGCCTCAATTCCGTCACTAGCAGTGACAACTTTATAATTAAAAGTCTCTAGAGAAGTTTTTGTCGCCTCGCGCACGCCAGCTTCATCATCCACAACCAAAATCAACTCGCCGTTCCCATAGGGCGTGTCTTGTTCTGTCTGCCGATAATATTCTACAACTGCCACTGCTGGCAGGTAGATCTGAAATTCCGTACCTCTACCGAGTTCGCTCCAAACTTGAATAAATCCATTGTGACCTTTGACAATACCCATGACAGTGGATAGTCCCAGTCCCGTGCCTTTACCGAGTTCTTTGGTCGTGAAAAATGGCTCAAAAATTCTTTCCTGGGTTTCCAGGGACATTCCCTGACCTGTATCTCTTACGGTAACAACGATGTAGGAGCCAGCTTTTGCCTCCAAGTTCATCCTGGCGTAGTGTTCGTCTGCTGTAAAGTTTTCGGCAGAAATTGTCAACACTCCACCATTGGGCATGGCATCGCGAGCGTTGACGCAGAGATTCATTAAAACTTGATGCAGTTGAGTCGCATCCCCAGAGACAGACCACAAATTAGAGGCAATGTTAGTTTGGATCTCAATTGATTTTGGAAAAGTTTGTTTGGCAACTTGGCGAATTTCTGATATTAAATGCTTGATTTGTAAGTTTGTATATGTCCCTTCTAAACCCCGTGCAAAAGAGAGTACTTGTTTGACTAGAGCCGCACCCCGTTTGGCATTGGTAATCACGATTGGCAAAAGTCGCTGACTGCGCTCGTCGTGCATCTGAGATTCCAATAGCTGAGCCGTCATCAGAATTGGAGCTAGGACATTATTTAAGTCGTGGGCGATGCCACTGGCAAGAGTACCGATACTTTCTAAACGTTGAGCGCGTAAAAATTGAGCTTCTAACAGTTTTTTCTCAGTAATGTCAGTATTGACGACAAGAATAGACTTAGGCTGAGCGTGGCGATCTCGTACTAAGGTCCAACGACTGTAGACGACAATTGGTTTCTCATTTTTAGTGACTTGATGTAACTCACCTTGCCAAGTGTCTGTTTGCTTTAAAGCTGAGTGAATCTCTAGCAGCTGATCGACGAGACTCTCGTTGTAGATTAACCAGTTAGGATTTTGCCCGATCGCCTCTTGTGCTTGCCAACCGTAGAGACGTTCTGCTCCCTTGTTCCAATATAAAACTTTGTCATCCAGCGATCTAACGATAATGGCATCGGTGGCGACATCGAGTAATTCGGCTTGGGCGCGGATTTGTTGCTGAGTGTGCTGGCGTTCGAGGGCGTAGCGAATAGAACGTTCTAGTAAAGGTGCGCTCAACTGAGTTTTTTCCAGATAGTCGGCTGCTCCTGCCTTCATCGCTTCGATATCGATTTCGCGATCGCCTTTGCCCGTGAGTAAAATGATGGGTGCGGCACAACCTTCAGCTACAGCAGCTTGAAGCAATTCTAAACCATTGCGATCGCCCAAACGGTAGTCGAGCAAGTAAATGTCATGTTGACACTGGGCGATCGTCTCGATTGCCTCGTCATAAGAACTTACCCAGTCTAAATCGAATGTCGTGCCTTGAGCTGCTGCCAACCAGTCCCGCGTCAAAACATAATCATCCTCGTCGTCATCAACTAAAAGTACTTTGACTCGCTCAGTGTCCATGTCCGTTTCCCACCGATCGCAGTGGTAGTTCTACAATTTCAAACCAATATTTGCCGATAGTCCTCATAACCTCTACCAAGGAGGCAAAAGTGACTGGTTTCGTGATATAGGAGTTAGCGCCTAATTCATAGCTACGATAAATATCTTCTTCTGCTTTGGAAGTTGTCAATACCACTACTGGTATATGTTTTAACTGCGGATCTGCCTTAATTTCCCGTAGTGCCTCGCGTCCGTCTTTCTTGGGCATGTTGAGATCGAGTAAAATCAACCCTGGACGAGGGGCAAGCTTCAGGTCAGTATATTGACCGCGCTGATGTAGGTAATCCATTAATTCCTCGCCATCGCGCACGAGATAGAGATCGTTAGCCAAGCGACTTTCTGCCAGCGCTTCTCTTGCTAACATGCAATCGTCTTCGTCATCGTCAGCCATGAGAATTGTGACAGTGGTGCGTCGCCCTTTCACTCCGAGTTATCTCCTACGAGTTGTTTAATTGGCAGAGTAACACTAAATTTAGCTCCTTGCCCTGGACTACTTTGAGCTGTAATATTGCCCTGATGTCGTTCGACAATTTTACGGCAAATTGCTAGTCCGATTCCTGTACCCTCGTATTGACTGCGACTGTGCAGGCGTTGAAAGACATTGAAGATCCGATCGAGATACTTTTGCTCAAAACCAATACCATTATCCTCCACCACAATTTGGCATGATGTGGCGATCGCCCCATCTGTAACTAGTTGTTGTTGGGAATCAAATAGTTGGCTGGAAAGCTGAATCACTGGAGGCGTATCTTGTTTGTGAAACTTCAGTGCATTGCTCAAGAGATTTTGTAATAACTGCTGCATCTGTACTGGGTCGGCATCAATTTTAGGTAGGGGACTAACTTCCACCTTACCCCCAGTCTGCTGTATCCTCACCTCTAGATCGGATAATACTTCTTTTACGACTCGATTGAGATCGACAGTTACAAAAGGTTGCGCTTTAGTCGTGACGCGGGACAGCATTAAGAGATCGTCAATCAGAGTTTGCATCCGTCCGGCTGCATTCTGCATTCGCTCCAAGGAATCGAGTCCTTGCTCGTTGAGAAGATCTCCACAACTAGCTTTCAAGCGGTTGCCAAAGGCTTGAATTTTGCGTAGTGGCTCTTGCAAGTCGTGGGAAGCAACTGAGGCAAATTGTTGCAGTTCCGCGTTAGAACGGGCTAGTTCTTGCGCGTAGCGAGTTTCTTCGGCTAGCATTTGAGCTTGGGCGAGAGCAATGCCGATTTGATCGCTCAGTTGCCGTAATAATTCGGTTTCAAAACTGCTCCAAACACGGGGACTACTGCATTGATGGGCAATCAGCAAACCCCAGAGTTCTCGCTTGAGGAAAATCGGCACGACGAGATTAGCTCGGACTCCAAATTGTTGTAGAAGTGCTTTGTGGCAAGCGTGTATCTCTGCTTGCTCGACATCGTGAATAGTACTGATGCGCCCTTGTCGGTATTTCTGAATGTATTCCTCTCCAAAGCAAGGATCGTAGATATGTTGTCCGCAAATTGCTGGATAGCCGTTGACTACGGCTTCCCGCACGACATTTCCAGAACCATCCAACCATAAGCGAAAAATAATCACCCGATCTGCTCGGAGAAACTTTTGAATTTCGTTGACGGTAGTTTGGAGGATCGATTCTAGTTGGAGCGATTGACGAATTTTCAGGGTAATTTCGGCAAACAATTGCGATCGCAAATTTTGACGTTGTAGTTCTGCTGCAGCTTGTTTGCGTTCGGTGATGTCGCTCCCAATCCCCAAAAACCCGGTAATCTTACCGTCAGCATCGTACATGGCACTAATTGATAGTAAGACGGGGAAGCGGCTGCCATCTTTACGAATGTAAGTCCATTCTTGTTCGGTTGGTTCTCCCCGTCTTGCCTTAGCAACAAACACCTCAAATCCAGGTTCGATTGTAACTCCCAGCTCTTGGGTTAATTCTCGCGCCCGACTGACGACTTCTTCGCGATCGTGAATAATTACGGGTGTAGTTTTACCGACAATTTCTGAGGCGGAATAGCCCAATAATTTCTCGGCAGCAGCATTAAAAGTGAGGATTGTACCGTCAGTAGTGGTAGAAATTATCGTATAGTTAGCGCTATTGAGAATCGCTTGTTGCAACTGCATAGTTTGTTGCAGTTGAGTTTCCATCCGCTTGCGATCGGTGATATCGCGTGTAAAGCAGCGCGTGTGAATAAATTGCTTGTCTTTCCAAAAAACGTTAGAGCTGATCGATACATCCCGGGTAGAACCATCTTTGCATAGCAACCGTGCCTCGTAGTCGCACAATGTCTCGCCAGCATTGAGGCGTTGCAGAATATCATCGATCGCTTCTCGATCGGCGTGAAATTTGGCAATGTGTTGTCCGACGTACTCTTCGCGAGTGTAACCGAGCAGATTTAATTCAGCTTGGTTTGCCCAGACAACAATTCCATCTGCTCCTACCCAGTGTATGCCGACGCTGGCATTTTCTAGAAAATCAGACAGTTCCTGTTCTCGCGTACGGGCGATCGCTTCTAGGCGTTTGCGCTCGTTAATGTTTTGAAAATAGACTGATATGCCATCTTTAGCAGGATAGGCATGAACGGCAAACCAAGTATTGAGCGGGGGATAGAATTCTTCAAATGCGACTGCAATTTGTTGCGCTCTGACTTGGCGATATTCTTGGTCAAAAGTAGAACCCACTGCTGCGGGAAACTCATCCCAAATACTTTTACCAATTAACTCTGCTCGCGTTTTTTGTAGAAATACTTGGGCGTGTTGATTGATGTAGGTAAATCGCCACTCATTATCTAAGGCAAAAAAGCCATCGCTGATACTTTCTAAAATATTGGTAACTTGTTGGCGCGATGCTTGGGCTGCGTCCGTAGAGGCGCGTAATTCTGCCATCGTCCGGCTAGCTTGTAATAAATGCCGTACTCGCTGCCGTAAAACTACGTCGTTAATTGGTTTGGTAATAAAATCAGTTGCACCCGCATCAAAAGCGAGTTGGAGCGATTCTGCATCATTAAGCTTGGTCACAATTAGTATTGGCACGCGCTCGCCATCGGGAAGGTTACGCAAGTGCCGACAGCAGGCAAACCCATCCATCACGGGCATGACAGCATCTAGCAATACGAGACTGGGACGAAACTGAGTGTAAGCCGATATTGCCTGTTCGCCATCATTCGCTTCTACTACCTGATATCCAGCCTGCTCCATCACGCGGCGCATTTGCTGCCGTATGAGTTTGTCGTCGTCTACAACCAGAATCGCAGTAGCATTGAGAATGGGGGCGTTATCCATAGCTTACGCCTAAACTAAATTACTTTGGCGTTCTAATTGACAGAGCTATTTATACTCTATTAAATCTTGAATTCGTCATATTTGAGCGATCGCCGATGCGACACCTACCCTAAGACTGATGATTTCCTTTTTATTCCTGTAATCGATGCTACAAATCATAAAAAAGCCAACTGTCAACTGTCAACTGTCAACCTTATACGCCATTTGCCAGAAATCTTGTTCTAATTTAGCAACATTCGAGAAAGCTGCTGTGGCTTGTTGCTGCACCTCCTCTGAGGCTGCACTCAAAGCTGCGTTTGCTTGCTGTTCTAGGTAGCCTACGTAAGTCGTAAAATCGGGATTGCCCCAGCGATCGGCAAATTCGGTGTAGGGTGGGGGCATGGCTCCAGGTAATTGCCAGCCTTGATTGTAGGCTAGTTCGATCGCCCAAAGTGCGGTAGCTTGCACGGCATAGGGCATTGCAGATAAGCTTTGCATATAGTCGCAATACTCAATGCAGGTAGGCTGTTTATCAGTATTGAGTTGCACTTGGCGTTCGGCGGCTTTGGCTTGAAACCAGTTGAGTTCGTCTTTGAGGGCGCTCAATCCAGCCAAAAGAATATCGAAATCGTGCGGGGGTGCGATCGCCAAAATTCTCGCGAGAAAACGGGTAAAATCTATCACAAATAAATAGTCTTGTACCAACCAAGTATTAAACTGTTGCGGTTGAATTGTTCCCTGTTGGCATTCTTGTAGGAAAGGATGTATCGTAGCTTCTTGCCACGCTTGAGGATGCTTTTGTAGTAGTTGTTGACAAGTTAAGCTCATATAGCGTTTTTATTTAATTTTATATGGAGAGATGGAACTCAAGGCAATAATTCAACATAATCGCAGTGATTTGGACGGATAATCGAAAAATCTCGGCGATCGAGCGTGTAATGACTTGCAACGGGATTGTTAGACATCTGCACTTAGGGGTTAAAAACTGGCAGAATGAATGCCATTATGATGCCTCCGATCGCAATACTTTCAATAAGTTTCAAAATTGAACTAGATTGTTTAATTTTAATTCCTTGAAGCCACAAACGTGGAGTATCCTCATCGCGTATTTTCCAATGGAACATCGATACTAGTAGTGGAACTCCGCCAACTTTGATTCCAATCAGTAGATGTAATGCAAGACTAGCAAACACGCATATCCACGCCACTAGATGAGCTAGATACCATTGACGATGAATTTCTCCAGCAGGAAGCCATTCTTCTTTCATCATTCGACCAGTTACCACAGCAAACGTTACTGCAAGCAACATTAATGTATTTGCCAAGCGGTGTAATAATATCCACCAAACTGGTTTACCAAACTGTTGCAATTGACTAAAAGACTGCTCTTGTAATAGACGACGATAGCCAAGATGAAAGCTGTATAGGACAAATAGTGGTAAAAATAATAGGAATGTCAGAGCGATTGTGCCATGAATACCTTGAATATCTCCCAGTGTGGGTAATGCAAGACTACCCCAACGTTTGTCATAGGTGTTGTAAACCAAAAAACCTGAAATTAAGGCTGAAAGGACTAGTAATGCAGCAATACCATGCAATATGCGCAATAGAACGGGTTGATATGGGCTAGACTGCAGCATATTTGAGTTCTTTGTCATCTATGTTCGTTCTCATCGGGAGTTTCTTGAACTATAGCAGAATCAGAGCTTTTGCCTAGAGGCTAGGCAGTATAACTCTAATGATGCAAAGATTCTACGCAGTTCAATTCATCTAATCAGGTAAATAGATTGCATACTTGCAGCATATTTCCAAAATTTTCAATCTCGTTGTTTTTCCAGTTTTAATGGTTAATCATCCAAGGACGACCATTAGGATGAGTTCTCAAACGGGGTTGTTCGAGTTCGCGATCGCGTTTGACTAACTTTGGTTCTGATTCCTGTTTCAGGCGGATAGAATCAGACAACAACATTGGTGGGGCAAAAACTTTTTTAGCAGGTTCTTCACATGTTGGGCAATTAGCAGGGTTATTACATTCTGCCAGCGATCGCCATTCATCAAATAC
Source organism: Chroococcidiopsis sp. SAG 2025 (assembly GCF_032860985.1). Classification (GTDB taxonomy): domain Bacteria; phylum Cyanobacteriota; class Cyanobacteriia; order Cyanobacteriales; family Chroococcidiopsidaceae; genus Chroococcidiopsis. Next base: position 576,785 of record NZ_JAOCNC010000001.1, on the reverse strand, counting down.
ACCACAATCATCGCAACGAAATTCGTATAAAGGCATAAGGTAGAAGTCAGAATTCAGAAGTCAGAATTCAGAAGTTGTAGGGGCGGGTTTTGTTGAAGATCCTTGTATCGTCACAAATAATTCTGCGGTTAAACCCGCCCGTACAGAATCGGGAGTTGTAGGGGCGGGTTTTGTTGAAGATCTTCGTCCCATCACACATAATTCGCCGGTTCAACCCGCCCGGACTGAAGAGTTTTAGTCAGCGATCGGTTATCAGTTATTAGTTATCAGCGACCAATAACCAATTACCAATTACCCTTTAAACTGGCAAAATATTCTTGTCGAAAATCTCCGTTGGAATTGCTAGCGTACAACAAGCATTGGGAATATCGACGATACCACTAACTCGTCCTTCTACTGGCGCACAACTGAGCAATAAATAGGCTTGTTCGCCTGTAAAACCGAATTTCTTCAGATATTCGATCGCATTCAAACAAGCACGACGGTAGGCAATATGCACGTCCATGAAGTATTGTTTGCCCGTATATTCGTCTACGGAAATCCCTTCAAATACGAGATATTCTGAATAACGAGGCTCTACGGGACCTGGCTTGAAAATCGGGTTGACCATGCCGTATTTTTCTACACCACCCTTGATGATGTCTACGTGAAGATCGATATAACCAGACATCTCAATTGCCCCACAAAACGAGATTTCCCCGTCCCCTTGCGAAAAATGAATATCTCCCATCGATAGCTTTGCACCTTCCACGTAAACGGGGAAATAAATCCGCGTTCCTTTGGAAAGATTCTTGATATCGCAGTTACCACCGTGTTCGCGAGGGGGAACAGTACGCGCACCTTCAGCCGCAATGTGATCGAAGTCCCCTGGTGCTACCTGTCCTAAAATGGCATTTTTGGGGTTCGGTAGAGCCGCGTAAACTGGCATATTCGCCGCTAATCCTGCTCCATAAGTCCGTAAATCAGGAGCTGTTGAAACTAACTCCGCTTCCCGCTTATTCCATGTTGCGAGTAAGTCGTGCGAGGGAGCGCAACCAATCAAACCAGGGTGAGTAATACCAGCAAAGCGCACGCCTGGGATGTGGCGAGAACTGGTATAAATGCCCTCCAGATCCCAAATTGCCTTAGCATGATTGGGGTAATGGTCGGTCAGAAAACCACCACCGTTGTCTTTGGCAAAAATGCCCGTAAAGCCCCACTCATCGCCCTGCAAAGCGCCAATATCGAGCAAATCGACAACCAAGATGTCTCCTGGTTGAGCGCCGTTGACCCAGATGGGACCGCTCAATACGTGGACGACCGTTAAATCGACATCGCGGATATCGTCAGGATTATCGTTATTTTTAATCTGTCCGTCCGTCCAATCTTTGCATTCAATGCGGAAGACATCACCTGGGTTCACCGAAACCACGGCAGGAATATCAGGATGCCAGCGGTTGTGTCCAGGGAGTTCCTGCTGATCCATTGGCTTAGTTAGATCGACTTTGAAAAGCGTTTTCGGCATTCAAATTTCCCTAAAGCTGCGCGGACATAGCGCATCATAAGGATTAGAACGCAGGACAATTTGTATCAAAAATAACCAACAATTGTCAAAAATAATCAACGTTACATAACACCAAATCTTTTGGGGTCAAAATTGTGTTTTATTTAACAAAAAATTAAGAAAAAATTTAACAACTGAGATGTATTACTATTTGTCAGTAGTAACGAATGGCGATCTGCATTTGAGATGTATCAATATTTGTCAGTAGTAACGAATGGCGATCGCCATTTCTAGGTTGAATTGAACGAACAATCCAACCTAGCAGTCATCCTCTCGGTGGTGGCACGAGCGGGTTAATTCTATGAAAAACTAACCCAGAACGACATAAGCCTTTACTCTACTTCTTTGCCAGCAATTCCAAGAACTCAGATGTTGTTTGCAACTCTTCTAGAACTACATCTTTCGGCATCAGAGATAAAACACTACTCTTGACACCCGACGTACAGTAAGGATTTACATAACAGGTTCCCTGACGGCAGAATGCCACCACACCACCATTGTGAGCTTCAAAGACGATCGCACTTCCAGATTCTCGCTTCGTAATAGACATCCTAGCAGCCCCCTCTGCATAAATGCAGATATAAAATTGGTAAACTTTAACGATTGGCAGTTGGTGATGCTACGCAATTGAACGCTGGAAATATCTGTATTCAATCTGTACTCAAAATGACAAAATAGCCGCCCGTTCTCCTCTTTCTTTAGACAGATTAGTAACAAGTAGTAAGTCGTAAGTCGTAAGTCGTAAGTCAGAAGCGATTCACTCACCACACCCCACACCCTGATAACTGATAACTGACAACTGATAACTGACAACTGTAAGCTAGTCATAGCGATCGCGAGGATGAATTATGGATGTCAGAGCAGCTGTTGCCTACGAACCTGGAAAACCATTGCAGTTGGAAACAGTACACCTAGAAGGACCAAAAGCAGGGGAAGTTTTAGTAGAAATCAAAGCGACTGGGGTTTGCCATACCGATGCCTATACCCTTTCTGGTAAAGATCCAGAGGGCTTATTTCCGGCAATTTTAGGGCATGAAGGGGCTGGGGTTGTCGTGGAAGTAGGGGAGGGAGTCAAGAGCGTTAAAGCGGGCGATCGCGTCATTCCTCTTTACACTCCCGAATGCCGTCAGTGCGAATATTGTCTCAGTCGTAAAACAAATCTCTGTCAAGCCATTCGCGTGACTCAAGGCAAAGGGTTGATGCCCGATGGAACAAGTCGGTTTTCCTTAAATAGCACGAAGCTCCACCACTACATGGGAACATCGACTTTTGCTAACTATACAGTACTACCAGAAATTGCTGTTGCCAAGATCCGTGAAGATGCACCTTTTGACAAAGTTTGTTACATCGGTTGTGGTGTAACTACGGGGATTGGTGCAGTTGTTTATACAGCAAAAGTCGAACCAGGCTCAAAGGTTGTCGTTTTTGGTTTGGGTGGGATCGGTTTAAACGTCATCCAAGGAGCGCGCATGGTAGGCGCAGAGATGATTGTTGGTGTAGATATTAATCCTAGTAAACGGGCGATCGCCGAAAAGTTCGGTATGACGCATTTTGTCAATCCAAAAGAAGTGGAAGGTGATTTAGTTCCTTATTTAGTAGAGTTGACTAAAGGCGGCGCTGATTATAGTTTTGAATGTATTGGCAACGTCAATGTGATGCGTCAAGCATTAGAATGCTGCCATAAAGGTTGGGGTGAAAGTATTATTATTGGCGTTGCTGCTGCGGGTGAAGAAATTCGCACTCGTCCGTTTCAATTAGTCACAGGGAGAGTTTGGAAAGGTTCGGCTTTTGGTGGTGCGAGAGGACGCACAGACGTACCTAAAATTGTTGATTGGTACATGGAAGGCAAAATTAATATTGACGATTTAATTACTCACACAATGCCAATAGAAAAAATTAACGATGCCTTCGATTTGATGCACAAAGGGGAATCAATTCGTACCGTATTGACGTTTTAGTTATCATGATACTAAGTGTGAGGAGTCCAAAAAAGTAGAAGTTATTCCTACAACAGCGCAATTGTTTACTTGTTTCGTCCTCAGCTATTGGGCGACAAAAATGTACTTGCCTATATACATAATCCGTGTAGACGAACGCACGGGAGAAGTGTTCTTTTTGGCAGGAGAAAAAACAGCAGTTTTAATCTTTAGTAATGGACTTTGGAGATTTATATGACAATACCTAATTTTCAAGCTATGACTCGCAAAGAGTTATTAGCATATATGCTCGAACACCGAGATGACGATGAAGCATTTCGCGTTTTTATGGATAAAGTTCATGCTGAACCCCCTACAGAAGTATATCCCGCACCACAATCAATTGACGATTTGAAACATTTTCCTCAATTGCTAGAAAAACACCGTCAACAGCAAAAAGATAATTCCGATAAGTAAGCTAGAGAAAACTTTTACGCAACCAGGGACTCACGCAAGGAAATTTCAAGCAGTGAAAACAGATGTCATTGTCATCGGTAGCGGTATTGGTGGTTTGAGCTGTGCGGCAATTTTGGCACAGTATGGATTTGATGTTGTTGTCTGCGAAAGCTACTCAACACCTGGGGGTGCGGCGCATAGTTTTGCACGCAACGGTTTTCAATTTGATTCTGGACCTTCCCTCTACTCCGGTTTATCTTACAGCCCTTCACCCAATCCACTGCGACAAGTTTTAGATGCAATTGGCGAAGATTTACCTTGTGTCAATTACGATACCTGGGGTTGCTGTTTGCCTGAAGGTGACTTCGATACAACTGTAGGTGCAGACCAATTTTGTGATGTGTTGGCAAGATTGCGAGGAGATAAAGCTGTAGCCGAGTGGCGCGAACTTCAACGAGTCATAGAACCTTTAGCTAAGGCTGCTACGGCAATTCCTCCTACTGCTTTGCGCTTCGACTTGGGTGCAGTCATTTCTTTAGGGCAATATCTGCCTGCGATGCTACCTCATGTTGGTAGTACTTTTAAACTGACGGGTGCATTCAGTCAGATTATGGATGGTGTCGTCACCGATCCGTTTGTGCGTAACTGGTTGGATCTGTTATGTTTTCTCCTCTCTGGGCTACCTGCAAGCGGCACGAGTACGGCAGAAATGGCATTTATGTTTGCCGACTGGTACAAACCTGGAGTGATGTTAGATTACCCTTTAGGTGGTAGTGGGGCGTTAGTTGATGCCTTAGTACGGGGATTAGAAAAACATGGGGGTAAATTGATGCTAAATGCCCATGTCGAGGAAGTTTTAGTCAACAACCGCGCTCAAGGTGTTCGATTGCGCGGTGGTGAAGAATTACACGCAAGACAAGCCGTCGTCTCGAATGCTTCTATCTGGGACACGCTGAAATTACTTCCCCAGAATGCCATCCCCAAATCTTTGCAAGCAAGACAGGCAACTCCAGAGTGTGACAGTTTCATGCACCTACATTTGGGAATTGATGCCACAAATATTCGGGCAGATTTGGCATGTCACTATATTGTGGTAAACAATTGGGAACGGGGAGTCACAGCACCGCAAAATGTCGTATTGGTATCGATTCCATCAGTCTTAGATCCGTCCCTAGCACCACCGGGAAAGCACGTCATTCATGCTTACACTCCTGGTAGCGAACCTTATAGTTTATGGCAGGGAATGGATCGCCAAGGTGAAGAGTATGCCCGTCAAAAACAAGCACGGGCAGAAGTCATGTGGCAAGCTTTAAGACGTATTATTCCCGATATCGACAACCGCTGTGAGGTAACTTTGGTAGGTACGCCCCTAACTCACGCCCGTTACTTACGTCGTCACCGAGGTTCTTACGGTCCCGCCATTCCAGCGGGGAAAGGTTTGTTTCCTGGTGCAACTACACCGATTCCAGGGTTGTTGTGTTGCGGTGATTCTACCTTTCCCGGGATTGGATTACCAGCCGTCGCCGCCAGTGGTGCGATCGCAGCAAATACCCTTGCCCCATTATCCCAGCATTTGCAGTTATTGCGGGAAATTCAGTAGCAATCGGTGTAGAGACGTTACATGTAACGTCTCTACTTATACCAATTTCACAAAAAAATTACACATTACCACCGTATAATTACAGTAAACAGTTGAGGTGGCTGCGGGCAAACTAAATGTAACTAAGCTAGCAGCTGCCAAACTTGATGAAACTCTGCTGGGGTTCGAGTACCTCCATCCGCAATCGCTTCGCCTTTGGTATGGGAGCTATGCTGCTGCCGTTGATTTTGCTTGGTTGTGGGACTTTTATCTCGGTAGAAGGAGCGCTAAGTCGGTTTGAGAAAAATGAAAACGCAACTTTAGAGGAACTGTTTCCCGTTACCGAGTTAGAATCACTGATTGTCATGGCATCAACTTCTGCTGATGATTATCTCAGCTACGGTACGCCAGATGCTCGCGATCGCTTTCTGCGCATAAGTGGCGAAATAGATAAAGCTTTTGTGACAGTTCTAAATACCTCGACCGATACGCCAGAAAAAACAGCCTTGTTGTTCGTAGCTCAAAAAGCATGGCAACAAGCCAAAACTAGCAGCGAGGCGATTTTTACGAATTCCTATCCAGCTAGAACTAAGTTTACTGCCCAAGAAAAGAAGCGTTTGGACGCACAGCTCGAACAGGCTACAGACGCTCTAGATCGATTGCAAGAACTCCTGACTCATTTGCAAATATCTGATAACGTCGCTCAAGCACAAAACACCAAACTTTGGGTAAAGGCAATCGTTGTGGTTGTGTTTGGCTTGGGATTGGGAGTAGCGGCGATCGCCAGTTTAACTTTAGCTCGTTCTGTATTAATCCCGTTGCAAATTTTAGCAGAGGGAGTCAAACACCTAGCTGAGGAAGATCTTTCTTACCGGATTGTCCTAGCGAATCAAGATGAATTGGGGCAATTGGCAATGATGTTTAATCAAATGGCGGAAAAACTCGAACAGAGTCAGACAGCTTTGAGAAATTTAGCGACTTTGGATGGATTAACCGGAGTTTTTAACCGTCGCGAATTCAATCAAAAACTCAAAACAGAGATCGAGCGATCGCATCGCTACATGCATCCTTGCTCTTTAATTATGTTAGATATCGATTATTTCAAAAAGCTAAACGATACTCACGGACACCAGGGGGGAGACGAAGCACTCAAAGTCGTTGCTGATATCATCAAACGCGAAATTCGCCCGGTGGACGTAGTGGCGCGTTATGGCGGCGAAGAGTTTGCCGTGATTTTACCTGAAACTTTCAATGATAGTGCGGCGATTGTCGCAGAACGATTGCGTCATGCTGTGGCTGTTGAAGCGATCGCTATTTCTCTCGAACTCTCGATTCATGTCACTGTCAGCGTCGGTCATGCAACTTTTCCAATAGATGCAATTTTAGAGGAAAAATTACTCGGTGCTGCTGACAAAGCCTTATATGCTGCTAAACATTCCGGTCGTAACCAAGTCGTGAGTTACAGTAGCTTGCAGCAAACAGTAGAACAAGTAGGATGAAAACTTACCTGCATCTTCTACCCAAGACTGAGAAAATGGTAGTAAATGATGCGTCGATTTAAATCCACCTGTGAACCTTCCTACCAATTTGCCAGCAGCTACCGAATCTCGTAAAGCAGACCACCTACGAATTTGCATCGAACAAGATGTCCAATGCCAGTCTGTGACGAATGGATTGGAACGCTATCGCTTTACCCATACCTGTTTACCCGAACTGAATCGCACTGAGATTAACTTAACAACTGCCTTCCTCGGCAAGCAGTTAGGCGCACCCCTACTCATTTCTTCCATGACTGGAGGTACAGAGCAAGCAGGCATCATCAATCGACGCTTAGCTGAGGTTGCCCAACACTATAAAATTGCGATGGGCGTAGGTTCTCAACGGGTGGCAGTGGAAAAACCACAAGTTGCCGATACATTCGCCGTGCGATCGCTAGCTCCCGATATTCCCTTATTCGCTAACTTGGGTGCGGTGCAACTCAACTACGAATATGGCTTAGAACAATGCTTGCGGGTAGTAGACATCCTCGAAGCCGATGCCTTGATTTTGCATCTTAATCCCCTACAAGAGTGCATTCAACCCAGAGGTGATGTCAACTTCTGCGGCTTACTTGACAAAATCGAAAAACTGTGTATAAAGCTACCCGTCCCGGCGATCGCCAAAGAAGTCGGTAATGGAATTTCAGGTGAGATGGCGCAAAAACTTATCAATGCTGGAATTGCAGCCATTGACGTAGCGGGTGCAGGTGGTACGTCCTGGGCAAAAGTAGAAAGCGAACGAGCAGAAACAGCCATGCAACGCCGCCTCGGACTCACCTTTGCTGATTGGGGTATTCCCACGGCAGAATGCATTACCAACGTGCGGCAAGTTGCCCCCAATATTCCTCTGATTGCCTCTGGCGGGTTGAGACATGGTTTAGAAGTTGCCAAAGCGATCGCCCTAGGAGCAGATCTTGCAGGTCTTGCCATGCCTTTTCTCAGAGCAGCTGCCGACTCCGAATCGACCCTACACGCCCTTGCAGAAGTCTTAATGGCTGAAATTACCACCGTCCTCTTTTGTACTGGTAACGCTAACTTACAACAACTCAAACAATCTCAAACTTTGCAGCGTGTAGCATGAGCGATCGTTGTGGGAAAAATTAAATCAGTTGTCAGTTATCAAGTGACCAGTGGCTGGTGGCTGGTGGCTAGAATGCCCCCTCTGCTCCTCTACTTCCTTGTCCCCCTTGTCCCCGTCTCCCTTGTCCCCCTTGTCTCCCCTGCTCCCTGCTCCCTGCTCTCTACTCCCTTGTCTCCTTCCCTACTCCCTACTCCCTACTCCCTAGTTAAATGCGTAACTTCCTCAAACAAACTTTTGCTAGTGCCATTGGAACCTTGCTCGGACTGCTACTATTTTTTGGTCTGAGTGTATCTGGAATGCTTGTCATATTAGTGGCATTGGCTGCTCAAGATAACGAACCGCAAGTTAAGGATAGATCGGTCTTAGTTTACGACCTATCTCTCAATATCACCGATGCCCCGCGTAACTCTAGTACCAGCGCTCTGATTCAGAATGCTCTTTCAGGAGAAAGTAACCGCACGATCGCCCTGCGCACGGTGCTAGATACCCTGGAAAAGGCAAGACGCGACCCTAAAATTATTGGGATTTATCTTGATGGTAGCAATGGCGCAGAGGATGGCAGCAGTGGCTACGCCAAATTGAAAGAGGTGCGTGGAGCCTTGGAAAAATTCCGTGCTGCTGGCAAAAAAATTATTGCTTACAGCTCAAGTTGGGGAGAGAAAGAATATTATCTCAGTTCCGTGGCGGATACCATAGTGCTGAACCCCCTTGGCGCAATGGAGATTAATGGTTTGGGTGCTTCAACTCCATTCTTAACGGGGGCGCTAGAGAAATTTGGTGTTGGGGTGCAAGTGATTCGGGTAGGTAAGTTTAAAGCTGCCGTAGAACCATTAATTCGTCAAAATCTCAGTCCAGAAAATCGGCAACAGACACAGAAATTATTAAATGATGTGTGGGGAGAGTGGCGCACAGCAGTAGGTCAAAGCCGGAAAATTAGCCCTAACCAGTTACAAGCGATCGCAGACGGTCAAGGTTTCTTGCTGGCAGAAACAGCCCAAAAACAGGGTTTAGTGGACAAAGTAGACTATTTCGATCGCGTTTTGGCGCAGTTAAAGCAGCTAACGGGTGAGGACAAAGAAAATAAAACCTTCCGCCAAATTAGCTTGAGTGCATATGCTGGGGTTTCTGGTAAGGCTTTGGGCGTAGAACGTAACTCAGAGAATAAAGTGGCGATCGTCTACGCTGAAGGTGATATTGTGGACGGTCAAGGAGAGGCGGGACAAGTAGGAGGCGATCGCTTTGCCCGGATCTTCCGCCAACTGCGACAGAATCCCAATGTCAAAGCCGTTGTCTTACGGGTAAATAGTCCTGGTGGAAGTGCCACAGCTTCAGAAATCATTCAACGCGAGATCCGCCTGACGCGGGAAGCCAAAAAACCAGTCGTTGTCTCTATGGGCGATGTTGCAGCTTCCGGCGGTTACTGGATTGTCACCGATGCCAACCGGATTTTTGCCGAACCCAACACGATTACGGGTTCTATCGGCGTATTTGGACTGCTGCCAAATTTTCAAAAGCTGGCAAATAACAACGGTGTAACCTGGGATGTGGTGAAAACTGGAAAATATGCCGACAGTCAAACTGTTTCTCGTCCTAAATCTCCCGCAGAATTAGCAGTCTATCAACGCGCGGTCGATCGCATCTACAGTACATTCTTATCAAAAGTTGTTGAGGGACGGGATTTACCGCAACAGAAAGTCGAGGAAATTGCCCAAGGTCGAGTTTGGTCGGGTGTTAGTGCCAAACAGATCGGATTAGTCGATGAAATTGGTGGGTTAGACGCAGCAATTGACTACGCCACAAAGCAAGCCAAGTTAGGCGATGACTGGGAAGTAGCAGAATATCCCGAAACCCGTTCTTTAGAAGAACGCTTATTTGGGCAAGTCTCTGATGGAGTCAGAACCACGTTGGGTCACAATACTGCTGCAAACCAACTCGCACTGCCAGCCCCGATCGCGACTGAAGTTGCTAAAATGCGCGACGAGCTTGCCATTCTGCAAGCAATGAACGATCCTTTAGGAGTTTATGCCCGTTTGCCTTTTAATTTAAACATTGAGTAAGTGGTCATTGGTCAAGAGTCATTAGTAAGAGAGTGAGTGGCTGGCGACTAGATCGAGAATTTAACAACTAGCCACCAGCCACTAGTCACTGACAACTGACAACTGATAACTGATAACTGATAACTGATAATTGAGAGAAGTGACTTGAGGTTAAAGCATGAATTTTGGTGGACTGATTTCCGCAGCACCAGTATTTGACGCGATCGCCTGGTTCGATCCGATTCGCATCGGTAGCACTTCTTTACTTGCCAGTGCGTCAACAGCAGACAATGCTCCCTTCATTTTCGCTGGCATCCTAGCTAGTCTGGTTGTGATTTACTTAGCCAGTACCATTGGCGGGGAAGTTTGCGCGCGGCTGAATTTACCACCAGTTTTAGGGCAACTTATCGGCGGCTTGGTGGTAGGGATCTCGGCTTTACATCTGTTGGTCTTTCCCGAAGGTGGCGGCGACAGTTCTAATTCACTGTTAATGAGTTTTTTAGAAGCTACAGCGGGATTGAGTGTCGATGGAGTGACGACAACATTTCAGATAGATAGCGAAGTGATTTCCGTTCTGTCAGAAATTGGTGTGGTAATTTTACTGTTTGAAATTGGGTTAGAGTCCAATTTACAAGAGTTGCTGCGCGTCGGGACTCAAGCTACAATCGTCGCGATCGTTGGCGTGGTGACACCGTTTCTCTTCGGTACTTTAGGTTTAATTACCTTATTCCATATCTCCACCGTACCAGCTATTTTTGCAGGGGCAGCTTTGACGGCAACTAGCATCGGTATTACGGCTAAAGTTTTGGCAGAACTCAACTATCTCAACCGTTCGGAAGGACAAATTATTATCGGGGCAGCGGTGCTAGATGATGTTTTGGGTATCATCGTCCTAGCCGTAGTTGCTAGTCTTGCTAAAACTGGAGAAGTCGAACTGACAAATATTCTCTATTTGATCATCAGTTCGGTCGTGTTTTTAGTAGGAGCAATTTTAATCGGACGCTGGTTAAATCCCTACTTCGTCCAGTTAGTCAATGCGCTCAAAACGCGCGGTCAATTATTAATTCCAGCACTCATTTTTGCTTTTGTCTTGTCCTACATTGCCACTGTTATCAAATTAGAGGCAATTTTGGGCGCTTTTACTGCTGGGTTAGTATTAGCAGAAACGCAAAAATGTCGCGAATTGAAAAATCAAGTCGTACCGATCGCAGATATTCTCGTACCGATTTTCTTTGTGGTTGTTAGTGCCAAGACAGACATCGGTGTTTTAAACCCAGCCGTCCCAGCAAATCGGGAAGGGTTGATTATGGCAAGCTTTCTGATTGTCGTAGCAATTTTAGGTAAAGTCGTCACTGGGTTTACTGTCTTCGGGCAAGAAAAAGTCAATCGTTTAGCGATCGGCGTGGGTATGATTCCTAGAGGTGAAGTAGGACTCGTCTTTGCTGGCATTGGTTCTGCTACTGGCGTGTTACCACCTGCTTTAGATGCAGCTATTATTGTCATGGTCATTGTCACCACATTTATCGCCCCACCATTGTTACAAATTGTGTTTCAGCGATCGCCTCAACAGAATTTACCGCAACCAGAAGCGATCGCATCGTCGCCAGAGTCTCAATCATAGAACGTAGAAATGTAGAGACGTTACATGTAACGTCTCTACATTTCGTTTCAATTAATTGCGTTTCAATAGTCCAAACATTGGGGCGAGAATTGCCCCAAATACAAATCCTCCTGCGTGCGCCCAATAAGCAACACCGCCACTTTCCATCCCAATATTGCTAGGGACTTGTAAGCTAGCGATACCATACAAAGCTTGTTGAACAAACCACAATCCTAAGAAAAAAATTGCCGGAATTTGCAAGGTAGTCACGAAGAATCCCAGAAATACTAAAGTCAATACCCTTGCTTGGGGATAGCGCAAAATGTATGCACCCATCACTCCTGCGATCGCCCCACTTGCACCTAATGAGGGGATAGTTGAATTTGGTGAGAAAAACCACTGAGATAACGCCGCTAAAACTCCACAAGTCAGATAAAAAATTAAAAATTTTACATGTCCCAAACGGTCTTCTACGTTGTTACCAAAAATCCAGAGAAACAGCATATTTCCGGCAATGTGTAAGAAGCCGCCATGCAAAAATTGAGATGAAATTAATGTCATCCATTCCGGTAATTGCTGCAGTGTTGGAATGGGACATCTACCCACTATATTTCCTGACAATTGGCAAGGCACGACGGCAGCTGAATAGAAAAATTCTTGTAATTGTTGTTGGTTCAGAGTTAATTGGTAAAGAAAAATACCAATATTTGCACCGATTAATCCATAGGTAATATAAGGCGTAATTGACGTAGGAACATCATCGCGCAAAGGGAACACGGCATTTTTCCTTATCGTGAAACTGCTGTCAAAATTCTAGCTTAAGTGTTTTTTACCACAACAGAGGAAGTCAAAAGTCAAAAGTCAAAACTTTTCTCAGGACTCACTGCTTGCTACTCACCACTCACTGCCCGCTACAACAAATTTACCTCTAAAGGTAGAGCCAAAATTGCACCAAACCACATGTAGGAGAGAGGAGGTTGAATTTTATTGCTGTATAGAATGATGCCAAATTAAGATGAATTTGGACAAGATTATGTCAGAAGAAGAAAAAGATAAATCATCAGCTTCCGGTGGCTATCAAACCCCTGTAGAGGAAGACATTCGCAAAACTGGTAATGCGGCTCAAACAGATGCTAAACCTTCTGCTGTACCGGAATCTGGCAGCAGCGATCAAATGACTGAAGGCGGTGGCAATCAAGGGACTGAAAAGCGCTAGCATGTATCAGTTATCAGTGTAGAGACGTTACATGTAACGTCTCTACACAGTTGTCAGTTATCAGTTGTTGGTTATGACTTCTGACTCCTGAGTTTTAACTTTTGACTTCTGACTTCTGACTTCTCCCTTGCCCCCCATTTTCCCAACATGGACACCATAGAAGGCATTAGTATCGGTATTGCTTTAAGTGCTGCTTGTGGCTTTCGGATTTTTATTCCACCGTTAGTTATGAGTATTGCAGCTGTTTTCGGTCATTTACCCCTGGCTTCAGGTTTCGCCTGGATGGGGACTTATCCTGCACTAATAGCCTTTGCTGTGGCGACGGCGGTGGAAGTGGGGGCTTACTATATTCCTTTAGTAGACCACTTGCTAGATACTATTGCTACCCCAACCGCGATCGCAATTGGTACTGCTATTACCGCTGCTTTTCTACCCGATACCGATCCTTTACTTAGGTGGACTTTAGCCGCGATCGCAGGTGGTGGTACAGCTGGTACAATTCAAGGCTTAACGGGAATTGCTCGTATATCTTCTACTGCTTTGACAATTGGACTCGGTAATTCAGTCGTAGCGACAATTGAATCTTTCAGCGCGTTTATTTTGTCAATCTTGGCGCTCGTATTACCTTTCTTAGCTGTTAGCTTAGCTGTGGTTTTAATTGTAGTTAGCTTGAGTAAAATAATTCAGATATTTTATAGTAAAAAGCAGGTTGAATAATTACTAATTACCAATTAATAATCGCATGACAATTAAAAATCTCGCGATCGCTCTCCTCCTTTTTACAAGTTTTGCTGTGCCAGTTAAGGCGCAAACCCAACCATCTGAATCAAAGTCGCCTTCAAAGTCTCCTACTGAAATCGCACCATCTGCGCCTAACCAAGTTGCTGAGGCTTGTATTCAAAATCGGGCTGAAACCCTGCCATCTCCTTTTACCGATATACCGCAAAATCACTGGGCTTTTAAAGCTGTAATGACCATGCATTATTGCGGAGCGTTTCGTCAAGCTGCATCGCCAGAATTATTTGAACAACCAGCACCAGTACCAGATAGGTAGAATCAAAAGTCAAAAGCGAAAAGTCAAAGAAGGGATTTATTTAAGGTAGGATCGCTCGTTCTTTCGTTGAGTTGATCTAGTTCTCGATCTAATTCTCGCTGACGCTGAATCAAGACTTCCAAATCTTCTTTGGTTGCCAAATTAGAATTGCGATCGCTAAGTTGTCGGTCAATTCGCTCTAAACAAGCATTTAATCCTGCGGCAAATTCATAGCGTGTGATGGGGCGATCGCCTCGAAAAGTACCATCGGAATATCCAGATAAACACCCTATAGGAGTGCCATTATTTCTCGGAGTAGAAGAAGTTTGTGCAGTGGCTTTGAAAGTAGATAAACCTATAGCTGCAAAAACTATGGTAATTATACAAGCGGCTGAATTGAGCGATCGCCACTGTTTCAAGTTTGACATCATTAGTCATCAACCCAGCTATCTATTTTTTCTATCCTAGCTAATGCTAAATCTGCAACGAAATTTTTTTACCATGTAGAGACGTTACATGTAACGTCTCTACACCTAGAACCAGATGGAGAATTAGCATGAAGGTATATGAAATTCAGAATTCCTTCGGTTTAGACTCTCTAAACATTGCAGAACGTCCAGATCCTAGCCCCAGTTACGGACAAGTATTAATTAAAGTCCGGGCAGTATCTCTAAATTACCGCGATCTGATGGTGGTGAAAGGGCTATACAATCCCAACATACCTTTACCTTTAATTCCCTTTTCTGACGGTGTGGGAGAGGTGGTAGCAGTCGGGGAAGGAGTGACGCGAGTGAAAGTGGGCGATCGCGTGGCGGGTATTTTCTTCCAAGATTGGATCGCCGGAAAACTAACCGCAGCAAAAACTAACTCCGCTTTGGGTGGAGCTATAGACGGAATGCTGGCAGAATACGTTGTATTGCACGAAGATGGTTTAGTACACGTTCCAGCGCACCTCACAGACGCAGAAGCAGCTACTCTACCCTGCGCCGCCGTCACCGCTTGGAATGCCTTATTTGACTCTGGTAGCCTCCAAGCTGGCGAGACAGTACTCGTACAAGGTACAGGTGGGGTTTCGATTTTTGCCCTTCAGTTTGCCAAGATTGCAGGGGCGCGAGTTATTGCTACCTCCAGCAGCAATGAAAAAATAGAAAAAGTCAAGCAATTAGGTGCTTCAGCAACAATTAATTACAAACAAACTCCCCAATGGGGTAAAACCGCCAGAGAATTAGCTGGTGGTGAGGGTGTCGATTTAGTTGTAGAAGTTGGCGGATCGGGAACTTTAAACGAATCTTTGCGGGCTGTACGTATAGGGGGACAAATTAGTTTAATTGGCGTTCTTAGCGGCGTGAGTGGCGAAATTAATACCGTATCGATATTAATGAAAAGCGTGCGCGTACGCGGAATTTATGTCGGTTCGCGAGAAATGTTTGAAGCCATGAATCAAGCAATTACACTACACCAAATGAAGCCAATTATCGATCGCGTATTTCCTTTCTCTGAAGCACGAGAAGCTTTGAAATATATGGAAAGTGGCTCTCACTTCGGCAAAATTTGTATCCAATTCTAAAAAGAACGAACCTGCAACCATTCTACTCCCTATTCCTGTACGGGCGGGTTCACCCGAAATCTCTGCTAGTAGTAAAGCCGCTTGCTAAACCCGCACCTACAATTATCCTACTCCCTACTCCCTGCTCCCTTCAAAACTAATATGCTTGTCGAACATTTTCAAATGCTTGCCCGCTACAACAGTTTGGCAAATCAGAAATTATATCAAGTCTGTTCCCAGTTAAGCGATGCAGAACGCAAGCAAAATCGACCTGCATTTTTTAAGAGCATTCATGGCACGCTCAATCATATTTTAGTGGGCGATTGCATTTGGCTGACACGGTTTGCAGGCAAACAAATACCATCAACTATGCTCGATGCAATTCTTTACGAAGATTATGAGGAATTGTGGACGGCACGTAGAGTAGAAGATGAGCGGATCGAAACCTTTGTTGCCAATCTAACTGCGGAATTTTTGCACGGGACGATCGAGTATGTCAATAATGCGGGAAAAACCTGTATAGATCCGGTCAATTTATTAGTCGCTCACTTTTTCAACCATCAAACTCACCACCGAGGACAGATTCACGACATGGTGACACAGACTACAATTTCACCACCATCTTTAGATATGCATCGCTTAATTAGACCTTGATCTGTAAGGAGCGATCGAATGGATCTTCAACTAACGGACAAAATCGCCCTAATTAGTGGTTCTACCGCTGGAATTGGCTTGGCGATCGCGACGATTTTAGCCCAAGAGGGGGCAACTGTGGCGATTAATGGCAGGAAACCAGAACGAGTTGGTAGTGCGATGGATAAAATTAGGCAGATTTATCCAGAAGCAAAACTACAAGGTGTCACGGCAGATTTATCTACCGCAGTTGGTGCTGAGTTAACGTTTCAGCAAGTACCAGTCGTAGACATTTTGGTGAATAATCTGGGAATTTATCAAGCCAAGGAATTTGGCGAAATCACAGATGTGGATTGGATGGAAATTATCGAAACTAACCTCATGAGTGGCGTGCGGTTATCGCGGCATTACTTACCGCTAATGCTGCAACAAAACTGGGGACGGATTATTTTTATCTCCAGCGAATCAGCTGTGAATATTCCCGCTGAAATGATCCATTATGGCGTAACCAAAACCGCTCAACTTGCCTTGGCGCGCGGAATGGCAGAAACTACAGTTGGTAGTAACGTTACGGTAAATTCCATTCTGGCAGGTCCCACCAAGTCAGAAGGGGTAGAAACTTTCGTGCAAGACATGGCGCAGTCTGGCAATATCGATCCGAGCCAGGTAGAAAAAGAGTTTTTCGAGAATACTCGCCCTTCTTCCCTAATTAAACGCTTCGCCACCCCGGAGGAAGTTGCGGCTTTAGTTGCTTTTGTAGCCAGTCCCTTAGCCTCTGCTATTAACGGCGCAGCCTTGCGGGTTGAGGGGGGAGTGGTGCGATCGATTGTTTGAGGTAAACGACGGTTAAAACTGCTTTATAGTCTGCGTTAGCGCAGCTTGCCGCAGGCTAGGCAAACTTAGTCTGTGTGGTTCCGCGAATTCTATTCGCCCAGGTTTTCAGTCAGCAATGCAATAGAGTGTAGGGTATAGGATGTGGTGAATTAAGGAACAAATGCTAATGGAACCCATGACTGCTCAAATCGGCACTCGGACTGAAACCGATAGTATGGGGACGATTGAAGTACCGAGCGATCGCTACTGGGGCGCACAAACTCAGCGATCGCTCATTTACTTCGCCATTGGCAACGATACCATGCCACGGGAAATGATTCGGGCGATTGGAATTTTGAAACAAGCGGCGGCGGTTGTCAATCAAGAGTTGGGACAACTACCGGAAGATAAAGCGAGTTTAATCGTGCAAGCCGCAGAAGAGGTAATTTCTGGCAAGCTAGACGACCATTTTCCGTTACGAATTTGGCAGACGGGAAGCGGCACTCAGACCAACATGAATGCAAATGAAGTTATTGCCAATCGAGCGATCGAGCTAGCTGGGGGAGTGTTGGGTAGTAAAAAGCCAATTCATCCCAACGACCACGTAAATATGTCCCAATCTTCCAACGATACGTTTCCCACAGCAATGCACATTGCCGCAGCAGAAGAGATTTACCATCGGTTGCTGCCAATGGTCAAGCAATTGCGAGATGCATTGGCGGCTAAAGCAGAGGAATTTCAGGAGATTGTCAAAATCGGTCGCACTCACTTGATGGATGCCGTACCTTTGACTTTAGGACAAGAATTTTCTGGTTATATCGCTCAATTAGAAAAAGATTTAATTCGCATTCAAGCTGCATTACCAGATTTATATGAATTAGCAATTGGGGGTACGGCAGTCGGTACAGGATTAAATACACATCCAGAATTTGCCGATCGCGTGGCGGCGAAAATTAGCGATCGCACCCAATTACCATTTATCTCTGCACCAAATAAATTTGCCGCTTTAGCGGCTCACGATGCGATCGTTGCTGCTAGTGGGACGCTGAAAACCCTAGCAACTTCGTTAATGAAAATTGCCAACGATCTGCGCTGGTTGGGTTCTGGACCTCGTTGCGGTTTGGGAGAGTTAATTTTGCCTGCGAACGAGCCTGGATCGTCGATTATGCCAGGAAAAGTCAACCCCACTCAGTGCGAAGCGATGACGATGGTATGCGTGCAAGTAATCGGAAACGACACCGCGATCGCAGTTGCCGGATCTCAAGGTAACTTCGAGCTAAACGTGTTCAAGCCTGTTATGATTCATAATCTATTGCATTCCATCCGGTTGTTAGCCGATGCTTGCTCGTCTTTTACCGAACATTTAGTGGTTGGTATTGAGCCGAATCGAGAGCAAATTCAGTATTTCCTCACCAACTCCTTGATGCTAGTCACAGCACTCAACCCGCATATTGGTTACGATCGCGCTGCTGCTGTGGCGAAAAAAGCATATAGCGATCGCACTACGCTACGTCAAGCCTGTGTCGAGTTAGGTTTTCTCTCCGAAGCCGAATTCGATCGCCTCGTCCGACCGGAGAAAATGATTTAGTCAGGGAGCAGGGAGCAAGGAGTAGGGAGTAGGGAGGGACAAGGGGGACAAGGGAGCAACTACCAACTACCAATTACCAACTACCCATTACCCATTACCAATTCTTCCCGTGAATCTACTGAACGTTCAATCGCAGCAGCATGAATCCAGAAAAAGTTTCCGCAGAAATGCTCTGGGGGTAAGAGCGAGGGTTGGTTAATTTTTCATTTATATTTATATTTTTGTTGCTTGTACTTAGTCTAAATCCTAATTTTCAGCGTCGTGGGTGGGAATGCAGCAAAAATTGTTTTATATTCAATAACTACTCGACTTGAAGCACAAGGCTAGCTACGATGAAGCGGCACAATCAATCTCCAATGGTAGCCAAATTTTTTAATTTAGATATAAGATGGAACCTGACGATCGCCCCTGCCGTAACTCTATTAGTAGGGACATGGTTAACACTAGCTGCTAACGCTACTCAAACGCAACCCGTCGCTGAAAACAAAAAATTAATTCCGAATTCCGTAGCTCGCTTCTCACCTGAAGGGCGAGTATTCCAAATTTCCAATTCTAATTTCACTCCCCGCGAACTTGACTTCCAAGCTCCCTCTTCTGTACCAGTTAACCCCGCACCAGTTAAGCCTTTACAAGTAAATCCCGTACCTACTCCTCGCACAACGAGTTACTTGGTTTACGTAAATAATCCGAATGCATTGACGCTACAACGAATCAAACAGTTTGAGCCATCGGCATTCGTGCGCCAGTATCAACAAAGAAACGTGATTCAGGCAGGAATATTTCAACAAACTGCTAACGCCCAAAAACTAGCGATCGCCCTAGAATCTCAAGGCATTGATGCGCGAATTGTCAATCTTTCAACTGGAGAAGATACAGATTTTACAGGTAAATTTTATTTTGTCGTCATTCCTGCTAAACAAAATAAGCTAGGTGTGATCGAGCAGCGAATTCAACAGCTAAGAATGGGAATGCCAGTCAGAGTTAGCCAGCGCCAAGAACCGCGCACTCACGTAAGAGTAGGACCATTTTTGGCAAAAGAACAAGCCGAAAATTGGCGGCGCTATTTACGAGCTTCAGGACTGAGAAGGGCGCGAGTTTATTACGGGCAGTGAGTATTTTGAGGCGATCGCCTCACCGCTCGCCACATCAAGCGGGCTTATCTAGTATGTACATCTGAATTGATTGCATCCACAATCTCCTGGAAAGATACGGATTGCAAGACAGATAGCAGATTCACTGCTTTAGTTAGTAAATAGAGCTTGTCTTCATAATCATCTCGACTAGGCAGAACAATTTGAATCGGTTTGCCTCGATCGTCCACACCCTTCTCAAACACGAGTAACCGTGGATTGGGATGATCGATCGCCATCCAGTGATTTTGTTGGAGATAGTTGACCACTTCAGCAAGGCGAAGCTCCTGAATTTGAGGATAATTTGATAAAACTTCAGGGGTCATGACCACTCTCCTGTTTTAACATTCTCCATTAAAGTTAGCAAAGATTCTGGGGTGAGGCGTTGGGTTCGGGGAATGTAGATCCTGACAGACTGGCGATTTCCGCTAAGGTTGCCACTGAGATATTCCCAGTAGCAAGTTCCTTTCAATCTCAGTTCTGATTCTTCGCAAATGAGCCATTGTGTCGAATCGGGGGGTAATGCTAACAAAATGAGGATACAGGGTATCGCGGCTCTTATGCTGCGTCTGAGAATCAAGTCATTGTAGGTTTTCGCTTCTAGGTCATAGATAACATGGGTGGAGTCGAGTTTCCATTGGGTTGAAGCTTTGAGTTGAAAACTGAGGGAAAAGCCAGATTCGACTCGGCGATTTTGCCGTACGATGACTTCATCGAAGCTACCATCTACACCATAGTCATATTCTCGAATGGCTAAGTTGAGTCCGGCACGTCCAGCGATCGCACGAACATAGGCACGGCTTAACGCTTCGGCGATATGTTGGTCAGTTAGCACAGCTGCTTATGGCAGGTAGGATGGCTGCATCGTAGCAACTCCACAAGCAGCTTAGCAATCCGTTGCATTAGAGTTGTTATGCCGTGGCTGGGACAACAATTGTCTAATCTGCTGATACCAATTCTTAAACCACTGTTTTGGTGACTCAATTCTGGAAAAGCAAAGTGTCTGAAGTTGTTCTAGACTATAAGTATTGGAAAGATATAAATCCCACTGTGCTGATACCTCTTCTGTGATATCCGCACAAGTTTTGAGCGTACTATCTTCATCAACAGGTAAATCACCGTACATAAACGCCATATGAGGGCGATCGCACCAATGTGCAACATCTTGATGTGTATACGTTGTCATTTCCAAACCAGCACCTTGAGCAAGCAAAGATGCAAGATTTTCTGGTGAAAATGTCAATGGGATTTCCTGCCAACTAGTTTCTCTTCAGCAGCCAACGTACTTATTTTTACTCTGGTTTTGTCCAGGCTGAAAAACATAATTACTCATAGCGATAAATTCGATACATAGAAAGTTACAAAAATTTGATTATTAGATAGAACTAGATAGAAGTAGTGGTAATAGATGTGACGGGAACTTAGAAAA
The DNA here is from genome assembly GCF_032860985.1 of Chroococcidiopsis sp. SAG 2025. Classification (GTDB taxonomy): domain Bacteria; phylum Cyanobacteriota; class Cyanobacteriia; order Cyanobacteriales; family Chroococcidiopsidaceae; genus Chroococcidiopsis. The sequence continues at coordinate 555,648 of NZ_JAOCNC010000001.1, read as the reverse complement.
CTGCTAATGCAATTAAGGCAACCAAGCAAACAAACTGACTGCCTAAACAGAAAACTCGATACAACGGATTTAAGCCAGCTATGTGAATCAGTGAGTGTGCTAGCCGAAATCCGATGTACGCGACAACAAGTGAATCCACCACTGTTCCAGATACGCCTCGAACTGTTAGCAGAAACAGAACTCCTAAATATAAAGGTAGGTTCTCCACCAAGTTAGCTTGGACGCGATATAACCGCCAAAGCAAGCTTTCATCGTTTGGTGTGGCGAAATCTTTGACAGAGCCACCAGCAGAAAGATGTCGAATTCTCACGACAAGCAAAGAGACAACGACAGCGATCGTCCATACGATGAAAATTACTAAACCCCAGAGGGGCAAGGTCATATCCACAGTACGCATGACTGAATACATACAATCTGTCCTGGTAAACTGCTGCTACTCTAGCGTTAATCTTACTAGTGGGACTTTGTAAGAAAGATGGAGCAAATTGAGCTAGAATGCGGGTAGGAGTTGCGTTTTACGTCAGTCTCGACAGGAGCAACGTAAGGTGAAAGATCAAGTACCAGCAGCGATGCCGCAGTGCTTTGAGAACTGGTGTCGTCGGTTTGATGATGTATTTTCGCGTCAGAAGCAGCGGCAGGAATTTCGTGTTTATCTAGGGGGACTGCTGGGTGAGAGTCAGCGCAAAAACCTGAGCCAACTGGTCACAAATACAGTAGATGGCTCCTACAACAGCCTCAGACATTTTCTCAACAATGCCCCTTGGGATGAAGTCAAGCTAAATAATCGGCGGTTGGAGGTGATGCACCAGTGTCGCCAGACGACCCCGAGTCAAGGTTTCACATTGATTGTAGATGATTCGGGACATCGCAAAAGTGGTGCGGCTACTGATGGGGTAGGACGGCAGTACATTGGGGAGATTGGCAAGACTGACAATGGTATTGTGCTGCTGACTACCTACTTGTATGATGGAGTGCGACGTCTGCCGTTAGATGTTGCACTCTATCAACACGCAAGTTTATTCGAGCAAGGCAAGGCAGACCCCAACTTCCAGAAAAAACCTGACCTGGCTCTAGACTTGGTTGACCAATGCTTGAAGCGCGGTTATCGACCGGGTGTGACTGTAATTGATGCAGGCTACGGTAATAACACGCCTTTTCTCAAGCAGTTGGAGTCGAGAAACCTAACTTACGTGGCAGCAATCGCCAAAAACCGCCAAGTTACTGCTCAAACATCAGGTGATGAGTCTGCTCGTAAGCAGGGATTAGAAGCTATTGCTCAAACCTTGGCAGTGGAGCAGTTCACACCTGTGCAACTCAATCTGGAGCAGCCCCGGACAGTTTGGGTGGCGCTGTTACCAGTTCACGTTCCGAAGCTCGAAGGCACTCGCTGGCTGGCGATTCAACTCAATGCCTCTAGTTTCGAGCAAGCGACGGAGGTGGATTACTTTCTCACCAATGCCTCTGACAACCAAGTCAGTGCGGCTTGGGTAGCTCAAACATATTCTGCTCGCAACTGGGTGGAGGTCTTCTATCGAGAAGCCAAGGGCTGGTTGGGTTTGAGTGAGTATCAAGTTCGGGATGCTCTGAGTATGAAGCGTCATTGGGTTTTAGTGTTCATCGCTTACACCTTCATCCTTTGGCATCAGTTGACCGGCGGATTCCGCAGACGTTGGGCAACCAAACCCTTACAAACCTTTGCCGAAGCATTGGAGGCATTCCGCACCGCAGTCGAGTTTCGTTTGGTCCGCTGGCTTAATGAGCATGTTGATGTATTTGCCTCTCACAGAGCTAAGTTCGGCTATATTTGGGCTTAGAAAGTTTTAAAGTCCCACTAGATGTCTCAAACGGCGATCGCAGCACGCCCGAAAAGCCGATCGCCTCAAGCTTTCTAACTCAAGCGTTAAGCTGTAGCTCGATAAGGCTGGTAGTCTAGATAAAGTAAGCTTTGGATTTGAGCTTTGCTACCAGAACGATCTAGACGCAAACAAATTGAGCAAGTCGTAGTTACGGCTGAGCAGATGCGCCAGATTGAGGCGCGGATATTTGCTGCGGGAATGCCTGTAGCGGCTTTGATGGAAAAGGTAGGGGGATCGATCGCCCGACGAGTGCAGACATTATATCCCTGTTCGCAGATACGACGGGTCGGCGTGCTGGTAGGACCAGGACATAATGGTGGTGATGCTTTAGTGGTGGCGCGAGAGTTACATTTCCAAGGGTATGAAGTTCTCCTCTACCGTCCGATCGCCAAATTAAAAGAATTAACCGATCGACACGCACAGTATGTTAAGAGTTTGGGCATTCCACATGTTGAGGCGATCGCTCCCTTGCAAGATTGTGACTTGTTAATCGATGGCTTATTTGGGTTTGGCATGGAACGCCACATCACCGAGCCAATCGCCTCAGAGATTCACCAACTCGACCGCTGGTCTGTGCCTATTCTCAGCATCGATCTCCCTTCTGGGTTGCATACAGATACAGGAGAAGTGCTAGGAAAAGCAGTTAAAGCAACGCGAACTTTTTGTTTGGGATTGTGGAAGCAAGGATTATTACAAGATCGAGCATTAGAGTATATCGGTACGGCAGAACTGATCGATTTTGACATCCCCACAGCAGATATACACGCTGTTTTGGAAGCGCCTAAAGTCAAGCGCGTGACGAGTGACTTGGCGATCGCCACTCTTCCCCTGACTCGTCCGCCTGTCACTCACAAGTACAAACAAGGGCATTTGTTACTCATTTGCGGTTCGCGACGCTATGCTGGCGGTGCATTACTGACGGCTTTAGGTGCTAGAGCAAGTGGTGTCGGAATGCTGTCGATCGCCGTACCTGAATCGATTAAACCCATCTTAAACGCGCAACTACCTGAAGCATTAGTTGTAGGTTGTCCCGAAACTGATAATGGCGCGATCGCCCAGCTCGATTTACCAGAAGGAACCGATTTAGAATCATTTCAAGCTATTGCCTGCGGTCCCGGTCTGACTTTAGAAGCCACGCCGATTATCCAGGGAGTTTTGAACAACGATTGTCCCCTAGTTCTGGATGCAGACGGTTTGAATATTCTTGCCATTTTGGGGACGCAAAAGTTATCGCGGCGATCGTCGCCAACCGTCCTCACACCTCATGCAGGAGAGTTTAAGCGTTTATTTCCCGATGCTCCTAGCCCGATGCAAGACCGCATTAGTGCTGTACGAGAAGCAGCGCAGACGAGCAAAGCAGTAGTATTGCTCAAGGGAGCGAGAACGGCGATCGCCAATCCATCAGGTCAAGTCTGGATTAATCCTGAGAGTACGCCTGCATTAGCACGGGGTGGGAGTGGCGATGTTTTAACTGGATTACTGGGGGGACTGCTCGCCCAGGCAACCGCACAACATATCTCAGTAGATGCGATCGCGGCGTGTGCGGCATGGTGGCACTCCCAAGCTGGCATTTTAGCAGAACGAGAAAGAACTCAAATCGGAGTAGATGCATTTACATTGACGCAGTTTTTGATTCCAGTTCTGCATCAATCTGTAGGATAGTCGTTAAAAATCATACTTTTTGAGGGAGAAAAACTCTGTACTTAAATGGCAAGCTGAGAGAAATTAGCCTATGGCAGGATCTTCTGCTGCCAAAATCTCAGCAGCAAGTATGGTAGATCGGGAAATAATTCAGATAAGTAGAGCCTTAAGCGCCACCTACGATCTGCGGGTGGTTTTTCTTTCGCTAGCGATCGCGATTTTTGGCGCTTACACAGCGCTAGATTTGGTGGGACAAGTGATTTATGCGCGGGGAATTGCACGGAAATTTTGGACGGTTGGCGGCGCGATCGCTTTAGGAATTAGTGTCTGGGCAATGCATTTTGTTGCCATGCTTGCCTATCAATTACCAATTCCTATCTCTTACAACTTTGAAATCGTTTTACTGTCAATGGTAGTGGCGATCGCATTTGCTGGTTTGGGGCTGTTCCTCGTCAGTCGCCTACCGTTGAAATGGCTGTTGTTAGCGTCTGGCAGTTTTTTTGTCGGGCTGGCGACGATCGGGATGCATTACACTGCCATGCACGCGATGTTGGTAGCAGCAGAACCAACCTACGATCTGCGGTTCGTTGCTTTTTCTAATTTGTGTGCGCTTTGTTTATCCTTTTGTGGCTTGTGGCTGACATTTCATCCGACTGCTAAAGTTCTGGTTCCGGCTGAGAGTTGGCGCAAGCTGGGAAGTGCCATCTTAGCAGGAACTGCAATTGATGGGATGCATTATCTGGCGATGGCGGGAGTCAATTTCTATCCCAGTGTCCAAAAATTAAGCACGATGCCTGCTGGCATTGATAACTACGTGCTGGCAATTACGATTGGTGTTGCAACTTTGGCGATCTTATTATTGGGTGGCTTGGCTTCTTTTTTTGGTCAACAACTCAGAGCAGAAATCGCCAGAGTTGAAGCAATACGAGAAAGTGAAAAGCGATATCAAGAATTATTTGAGCTGGCTCCCGATGCCTATTTTTCCCTGACACCTGATGGCACAATCCAATCGGCAAATCAGTTTAGTGCTGAGTATTTAGGCTATAGCCAAGAAGAACTAATCGGTAATTCGGCTTGGATGACAGTTTACGAAGCCGATCTTCCTTGGGCGCAGCAGTGGATGGAGAGCATGTTTCGCGACAGAGTGACGACGAGTGAAATCGAACTGCGAAAAGTGCGTAAAGATGGCTCGGTGTTTTGGATTCGCGAACGCAGCAAATTAATTTTAGACGCAATGGGGACACCTGTAGGGCTGAATACGATTTGCCGCGACATCACCCAATTGAAACAAGTAGAAGAACAATTGCGGCAGAATGCGTTTCACGATCCGCTCACGGGTTTACCCAATCGCGTGCTGTTTATGGATCGCTTGCAATTAGCGATCGAGCATCACAAAAGGCATCCAGAAGATTTTTTCGCCGTTTTGTTTCTAGACTTAAACCGCTTTAAAGTCATTAACGATAGTTTAGGGCATTTACTGGGCGATCGCTTACTCAAGGCGATCGGCGATCGCCTTAAAGAATGTCTGCGTCCTATAGATACGGTAGCGCGGCTCGGGGGAGACGAATTTACAATTCTGATCGAGGATATTACCGATGTTAGCGATGCAATTCGCGTTGCCGAACGAGTCAATACTGCGCTTGCTGTCCCGTTTCATTTAGATGGACAGGAAGTTTTCACCGCTGCCAGTATTGGTATTGCCTTGAGTAGCACTGGTTATGACAACTCCGAAGACGTACTGCGAGATGCCGATCTTGCCATGTATCGCGCCAAAAGTCAGGGAACGTCAAGCTATCAGATATTTAACCCTGAAATGCACGCTAGGGCAGTAGCACTGTTGCAATTGGAAACAGATCTGAGAAATGCTGTGGAACGACAAGAGTTTCGCCTGTACTATCAACCAATTATCTCGCTAGCTACAGGTAGAATTGTCGGTTTTGAGGCTTTGATTCGCTGGCAACATCCCCAATACGGTTTGCAAAACCCCAGCCAATTTATCCACGCTGCAGAGGAGGCGGGACTGATTAACCGCATGTGTCAGTGGGTACTCTACACGGCTTGCGCTCAATTAGCTCAGTGGCAAAGGCAATTTCCCGCGATCGCACCTTTAACGATGAGTGTAAATATTTCTGGCAAGCAGTTCAGTCAACCCCAGCTCAGCCAGCAAGTACAGCAAGCTTTACAGGATACAGAATTAAGTGCCGAATGCTTGCACCTAGAGATTACTGAAGGCGCAATTATGGATGGAGCCGGAGCCGCACCCGATCTCCTCTGGCAGTTACGAAATTTAGGCGTGCAATTATGGATCGATGACTTTGGCACGGGATACTCATCTCTAGGGCGGCTCTACCACTTTCCGATTCACGGTTTAAAGGTCGATCGCTCCTTTGTCACACAAATTGAAAGCGCTGACAACGCCCCCCTTGTGGAAACTATCCTCACTCTCGCTCGCCAACTCGAACTAGAGGTGACAGCCGAAGGAGTAGAAACCGCAACACAACTTACCCGACTGCGAGCTTTACAGTCGGAATACGCGCAAGGCTACTTTTTCTCTCCTGCTGTAGATGGAGAAGCAGCAACAGCCTTACTGAGTCAAAATCTTCAGTGGTAAGAAAGTTGAAAGTCGTAAGTCGTAAGTCGTAAGTCGGAAATTGTTGAATCTCCTCTGCCCCTGAAGCTTCCTCTGCTTCCTCTGCTCTCTTCCCCCTGCTCGTGCGCTCCCTACTCCCTGCTCCCTAATAACTAAATTGAACTGTGACCTTTTGTCTTGACACAGGCGATCGCTAAATTGCGAGATTTTTATCAGTGTTTTTAACTTGTATTATTTGTTTATGCTTCCCTATTAATACTTAACGATCGCTGGCTTCCAATTAAGAATATCTTAATTTCAGTAATTTTTCTGACCCAGAAAATGTGCGGATAAATTATGTTTGATTTGTCTGCTTCATGAAATTTTTTTGAACTTAAACGGAAAATGCTGACTGGAAAGCAACTCACATACACACTTCTCTCTACTGCCACATTTTTCTTTCCTACATTGGTTCGAGCTGAAGCAATTACCAATGCATACCCGGCAGAAGTCGTACAAAGTTTTATGCAGGAATGCACGGAGAAAAGCGGTAAAAAACAAGTCTGTGCTTGCGTCCTCGATCGCATTCAAGACGAATACGATCTCGAACAGTTCTCTAAACTAGAAAAAAAGTACAGAGCAACAGGCAAAATTCCCAAGGAAGTCAAGAAGTTTATGTTTGGCTGCGTTGCCAGCAATCTTGCTAATAATTGAGTCATTTGTCATTTGTGAATAGAACTCTTTGAACGTGCGATCGCCACTAGCGTGAAACGCTATGACTATCCTCATCACCTCGCTTAGCTACATTCTAGTTTTACTGCGCCGTTCTCCAATCATTGATAGTAAGTAGTAGGGCATAATTAAACGTAAGATAGAGAAAAGCCAAAAACTTGCTGATTTTGACCACTCATGCCTGCTCCTTTACGTATCGTTTTGACAGAGTCAGAAGACCGGACGTTGAGTGAACTTCGGGTTGCCAAAACCGTTGCTCAACGTACCCGAGATCGAGCACAAATGCTTCGACTCAATGCTCAAGGATGGGTAGTGCCAGCGATTGCCGAAATTTTTGAGTGCCAAGAGCAGACAGTGCGCGAAACCATCCGCCGTTGGCAGCAGCAAGGGTTAGGTGGATTATGGGATGCTAGTGGACGAGGAGCTAAAGCCAAATGGCAAGAAGCAGACATGGCCTACCTAGAACAATGCCTAGAGCAAGAAGCCAGAACCTATAATAGTCAACAGCTAGCCCAGAAGCTAGAGCAAGAACGACAGGTAAACCTAAGTGCTGACCGGATTCGCCGCATTCTAAAAAAAAGGGCTTTAGTTGGAAGCGGACTCGACACTCGCAACGGGGCAGACAAGATCCTGAGTACAAAGCACTCAAGCAAGCCGACTTAGACACACTCCAACTAGCTGCCTGTGAAGGGTACATTGACCTGAAGTATCTTGACGAATCGGGATGTTGTCTGGAAAGTCCAGTCAGTTATAGTTACTCTCGCATTGGAGAGCAGAAACACCGAAGAGCAGGTCAAATCCTATGGAGACCGCATTAGTATTCTAGGGATATGGCAACCAGAGCAGTCGTTTGACTATGCTCTGGTACAAGGCAGTTTCCACAAGGAACGCTATGTTAAAGTGATGAACGCTCCTTGCCCAAAAGAGTGAGCAGACATTGCTACAAACCGGACGGCTCACAGTCGTGGTGCAAGATAATGGTTCGGCTCATACCAGTCATCTTGCCCGTGAGCACTGGCAGCAGTGGCAGTCGAAAGGGCTATATCTCTTTTTTCTCCCCCAATACAGTTCACATATGAATCTGATTGAAGCGCAGTGGCATCAACTCAAAACCCATGAAATAGCCGGAAGGATTTTTGATAACGAGTATGATTTAGCGAATGCCATGATTGAGGGCATGGAGAATCGAAGTCAACAAGGGGGATGGACACTGGAACGTTTTATGTTTAAATCTGCCTAGCTACTTAACTGTGGTATTTGTTGCCATAGCTTTTCCCATGAGCAACAGAAATCATCTACGTCACAGAAAATCTAGGTTATGCCGAGGCAAGATACAATTGGGTGAAATACACAAACTGTAGGGGCGCACAGTTGTGCGCCCCTACCAGTGTTATATATGCGATCGAGAATTGCTGTAGATAAAAATAATGCGATCGCTTCGCTCACCTTCGCTAACACCCTTGCAAGCATTCTTAATCACAGACAGATGCCTTTTCTGGCAATATCTCTTTAGGCATTGTAGCCTTCGATACTGAGCTACTTGTCTAAAAAAAATACAAGCAGAATGAGCGGGGAGAGGAGAAATGACGCGAATTTTTTGGCGTGAGGCACTCAGGCTAGGATTAGTTAGTGTAGTGCTAGGAAGTGCGATTGCTTGTGGGAATCATGCGCTAGCTCAAGTGCCACCAGATAGCCAAATTAGACCTGATAATACTCTAGGCGTAGATAATTCCACAGTCAACTCCAGCCCAGATGGTATAGATACAATTTCTGGTGGAGCCACGCGGGGAAGTAATTTATTTCATAGCTTCGACCAATTTTCCATCCCCAATGGACGAGCAGCTTTATTTGACAACGGAGCAAATATTCAAAATATCCTCACCAGAGTCACAGGCAGCTCCATATCTGAGATTGACGGCATTTTAGCCGCAAGAGGCACGGCTAATTTATTCCTCCTCAATCCCAACGGGATTATTTTCGGTCAAAATGCCAGCTTAAATATCGGTGGCTCCTTCATTGCTACAACAGCTAGCAGGATCGACTTTGCCGATGGCACGCAGTTTAGCGCTACACCAGGTACAACGGGTGCGCCACTACTAACTGTCAGCGTTCCCTTGGGTTTGCAATTTGGCACAAATCCAGGGAATATTGTCAATCGTGCTAGTAGTGTCGGTTTACAGGTAAATGCTGGCAGAATTCTAGGATTAATTGGTGGCAACGTCAACTTAGAAGGTGGTCGATTAATTGCTAGAGGTGGACGTATAGAATTAGGTGCAGTTGCTGCCCCAGGTATCGTAGGAATCAATACAGATAATAGTGGTTTCCGCTTCAGCTTCCCTACAGATTTAGCCCTTGGAGATATATCGCTGACGAATGATTCTTTTGTTGATGTGGCGGCTGGAGGTGGCGGTAATATTGCCGTCAATGCCAACAACTTGAGTCTTTTTGGAGGCAGTGAAATTAATTCCGGCATTGCCGCAAATCAAGGAACGGTCGATGCTATAGCAGGGAATATAGACATTAATGCTGGTGCTATTACCATTGACGGACAAAACCAAGCAGGGTTTTCCAGTGGATTCTTTAACAATGTGAGCCGAGGTAGTACGGGTAAAGGTGGCGACATTAATGTTAGAACTAGTTCGCTATCGATGACCAACAGAGGCGCGATCGCTGCCAGCACTTTTGGTATTGGTGATGCAGGCAATGTGAATATCACTGCAAGCGATCGCATTGCCTTGGACAGCGGTAGCATTATTTTCAGCAGAGTTAGAGAAACAGCTAGGGGTAACGGTGGTAATCTCACGTTTGCTGCGCGATCGCTGTCTTTGACCAATGACTCCGAACTGACAACCGGTACTCTCGGACTAGGCAATGCAGGCAACATTCAAGCGAATGTCGGTGATTCTTTATCGATAGAGGGTGGCTCATCTCTGGAAGCAACTTCTGCCAGCCAAGGCAACTCTGGCAATATTACGATTACCGCTGGCGGACTCGTCTCCATTGACGGAGGAGTGAGTGGCAGTCTGAGTGCAATTAGTAGCCTTATGTTACCAACAGCAGAGTTTGAAGGCGTTCGCCAAGGTGGAGATATTAACATCACAGCCCGATCTCTATCTGTCACAAACGCAGCGCAAATTGCTACCACAACCGTAGGACAAGGCAATGCAGGCAACATCCGAGTAGATGTGACAGATGATGTGAGCATACTGGGTAATTCTGCGGCAATACAAGCAATTTCTGGTAGCGCTGGTAACGCTGGTAATATCACAGTCAATGCTGGCGATCGCATTGTTCTAGACGGTAGTAGTGGAATTTTTAGTGCCGTAACGCAGTTCGGTCAATTTCGCGGCGACGGTGAAGGAGGTGATATTAAGATCGCAGCGCGATCGCTATCCATATCAAATGGTGCGCAAATCGGTGCTTCATCTCAAGGGCGAGGAAATGCTGGCAATATTCAGATTGACATAGCTGATTCGCTTGATGCTAGTGGCAAATCATTTATCCAAGCTTTTTCTAACGGTGAAGGCAATGCAGGTAATATCACCATCAATGCAGGCGATCGTGTTGCTTTTAGCGGTACGGGGTCTAGAAGCGATCCGAGTGGAATTATCAGCTCTATCGAGGAAAACACGCCTAGAAGCGATCGCCGAGCGGGTGATATTAATATCACAGCGCGAGCGCTATTTTTATCAGACGGAACGTTGCTAGAAACCTCAGCTCGCAATTCAGGCAATGCTGGCAATATTCAACTGAATTTAAGTGATTCGGTCTCGATTAACAGCGGCGCACTTCTCAGAGCTATTTCTAGCAGTCCAGGCAACTCAGGCAATATTAGCATCACTGCTGGCGGTCTTGTCAGTGTAGATGGAGTGGGAACTGATGGCGAAGCCAGTCTTGTTATCAACGGTTTGGCTCCAACCACTGAGTTTGAGGGCAGTCGCCAAGGCGGAGACATTAAGATTACGGCGCGATCGTTGTCAATAACTAATCAAGCACAAATCGGCACTTCAACTTTTGGGCAAGGAAATGCAGGCAACATTCAAGTAGATGTTGCAGATGATATTTCAATTGGTGCGGGTTCCTCTTTACAAGCGCTTTCAGTTGCCAAGGGAAATGCAGGTAATATAACAGTGACTGCTGGCGATCGCATTTCTTTGGATGGCACGGGTGGTATCTTCACTGCTATAGCACAGTTCGAGCAGTTTCGGGGTGAAGGTGAAGGTGGTGACATCAATATTACAGCGCGATCGCTATCTTTAACTAATGGCGCTGAATTGAATACCAGTAACATAGTACAGGGTAGTGCGGGCAACATTGATATAGATGTTCGCTCGCTCGAGGTTGAGCGAGGCAACATCTTTGCCATCACTACTTCAGGCGATGGTGGGAACATTCAACTACGAGCTAGCAAAGGAATACGACTGCGCAATAACAGTCAAATATCAACCACAGCAGGGACGGATCGACAACCTGGTAATGGGGGTAATATCACAATTAATACTCCCCTCGTCATTGCTAATTCTGATGGCAATAACGATATCACTGCTAATGCTTTTCTTGGCAGTGGTGGTAGGGTCGATATTACAGCCGATAGTATCGTTGGATTCACGCCACTCTCGCGACAGGAACTCCAGGCTTTGTTGGGAACTGACGATCCGACACAGTTAGATCCTAGCCGCCTGCCCAGTAACGACATCACCGCAATTTCTCAAACTAATCCTTCTCTCAGTGGAACTGTTACTTTCAATGCTGCCGATATCGATCCCAGCCGCGATATTGTAGAACTTCCTACGGGATTGGTCGATGCTTCCACATTAGTCGCAACTGGGTGTCCTTCGGGAGCGGAGAATCGCTTTGCTGTCACTGGACGCGGCGGCTTACCTCCCGCACCAGGCGATCGACTCAGTCCCGATGCTCTCCTCACGGATTGGGCAAGTTTGCAAACGCCGGAAACTGAAAATCGTGCCGCAGTAGAGCCAACTATTCCCAAGGCAGATCGGACGGCAACAACTCCTGTAGAACCTATTCAGGAAGTCACGTCTTGGCAATTCGATCGCGATGGCAAGGTAATCCTGACGACTGCACCCTCAGCCACCACTCGCGGATATAATTCAATACGGTTCATTTAAGGCTACGCTGTGCTGAGGATAAAGAAAATAGGAGGATTGGTTCGGGAGGGGGTGGCTCGATGTCTTGGCTTTTTTGAGCGAAACTTGGATACAGGTTTTTTTACAACTCTGGGATTGGTACGAGAAACTCGTTCAGGTAACAGAGTGTCTAAAATCTCTACAGTTAACCAACTTAAAAAAAGGGGAGTTCTTGTGATTGCAAGCGTTGAAATTTCGGGATAGCACGACGAATAACTCGCAATGTCCCAGTGAAACTCAGACGCAAAGGAGTGATACCCGCGCTCTTTGCAGCTTGAAACATCAATAACCGCACAGCCCAGTGTCCTAACAACCACCCGTAAACTTCCTGCACAACTTCACGCGGTTTTTGAGAGCGAATATGAGTTTTTCGTCCTGATAAATGTACTTTGAGTTCATCAATAGTATTTTCTACTTCCCAGCGTTGATGATATTCAATCGCCAGTAGTTGAGCCGGAAATTTCTCCAATTCCAATAAGCTGGTAATTAAGCGATATCTTAGTTGTTCCTCTGGGTTGTCGGTATTACCAATTGTGTATTCAATCACTCGGACTTGTATGGGCTGGCAAGCTTTTGAGCGGAATTTAGCAGGTGGATAAATCCAACTCAGATAAGAACCATCCGCCAGTGGTTCTTCGCACAAAAACTTGACATTTGCGGGAATTCTTCCTAAATAATCGCTACCAGTTGTGACAGTTGCTTGCACCATTGCATAAGAATGTAACCCTCTGTCCCACATCAACAACATCCCTGAACTCACGGAGCGTAATAATCTTAATGCCCGCACTCGTTCTCCTATTCGATATGGACACATCAATGCATCAAAGATTAAATGTGTTCCTGCTTCTACCAAAATGACTAATCGCAGTTTGGGAAATGCGGCTTGTGTGCCAGGACGGCTGCTCGGACGACCAAAAACTCTCGCATTTTCATCGCTGTCTGGCAGATCGAAGCAAGTCCGATCAATTACCACAATTCGCAATCCATTGAGAAATGCTCCTTTGGTATCGGTGCTAGCCATTGGTCGCACCAGTTGATGGAACAATTGACTCATCACCCTTGGACTTAATCGTTGTCGGGCTTGCGTTATTGCTGATTTACAAAAAACTCGCCAGTATTTCCCCACTTTCACCCATGCTTCGCTCAGCCCATCAATTAAGTTTTTCAGCACATCTCTCATCGAATCTCGTGACCACAGACTCATCGCAATTACCAAACAAATTACCAATTGTGCTGGTAACGAGCGTTTACGTTGTTCACAAACTTTAGTTTTAGCGATCGCTTGCTCGATCTCCGTGGATGGGATGGCTGCCTCTATCGCTTTGAACACATCACTACTTTGTATCGTAGGAGACAACAATGAGAAATCCTTCAGATGCACTACACTCACTTTCCATTCTTGGGAACAATGCTTAATTTACAACACTTTGAGCCTTAACTGAACCGTAGTGGGGGAAAAGCGGGAATGCGATCGCTTAATTGAGACAATGCCTTGCCTAAAACTGCCGTACCAATTGCAGCGTCCACAATTAACGGTAAATGGGGACCGTGTTGTTCGATCGCCCCTACAGGTTGAATAATGACGACATTTTCTTTCTCCGGCATCTTTTGAATGTCAGTCCAAGAAAGATAGGAAAAAAATCGATTCGGGGGAATAAAACCATGCATCAGTTATCAGTGAAGAAAAAGTGTGGGGTGTAAAGTGTAGTGCGTGGTGCTTGTCTTAATTGTGACTTGTGACTTAATAGATGCTCCCTCAGCTCTCTTCCCCCTGCTCTCTGCTCCCTGCTCCCTGCTCCCTCATCAGTAAATCTTCTGCTAAAGCGACTGCACCCCAAAGTGGTGCTTTATCTCCCAAGGCGGCGGGGACGATCTCGAAGTGGACTTCGGGTAATGCTGTGGCTCGCGCTACGCGGTGGATAGCATTCCAAAAGCGATCGCCTGCTTTGGTGACGCTACCACCTAAAATGAACCGTTGGGGATTGATGAGGTTGGCGACGTTGCCAATTGCTACTCCTAAAGCCCAACCCGCTGTTTCTAATGCCTCGATTGCGATTTCATCTCCTTGGGTAGCGGCTTGACTGACCATCAGTCCAGTAATCTCATCAAGGTTATCGTGACAAAGCGATCGCAACAGCTTACCTTTATCTGGATGTAAGTTTAACCGATCCTTGGTTTGTTGGGCGATGTAGGGACCCGAAGCCAGTCTTTCTAAGCATCCGCGCTTACCGCACAAACAGACAGGACCAGTCGGATCGACGACTACATGCCCGATCTCCCCTGCCATTCCTTCTATTCCCCGCCAAGGGCGATCGTTGAGAATCCAGCCTCCACCTACACCCGTGCTGACAGTAATATAGAGCAAACTGTTATAACCCATCCCCGCACCATAGCGATGTTCGCCCAAAGCTGCAACATTAGCATCGTTGTCCACACTGGCAGGAGCGCCAAATTCTCGCTCTAGGATCTCCTGTAAAGGTATATTCTCCCACCCGCTGACGTGGTGCGACAGTCTGACTTTACCGCTTGCAGCATCCACAGGTCCACCAAAGCTGACACCGATTGCCGTTGGTTCTCTACCTGCTAACAGTTTCCGTGCCAGACTAAACATTATTTCTAGATCGGATTGAGCATGAGGATTTAGCGGTGAAAAAGCCTTTTTGTCACTCAGCTGGTGTTTTTCTCCTGAAGCTACAACCGCCGCCGCGTGTTTAGTTCCACCAAAATCTAGCGCCAGAATTAGATTCATTGAGTGGTAATTGGTAGTTGGTAGTTGGTAGTTGGTAATTGGTAATTGGTAATTGGTAATTGCTCCCGATCGCTCCCTCAGCTCCCGATCGCTCCGCGACTCTCTCTTCCCCCTACTCCCTACTCCCTGCTCCCTGTTCCCTCTTCAGCGTTTCAATCTCAGCGGAACCGTCATCTTTGAGCCATGCAATTTGTTGAATGCGGCGCTGGCGGGCGTAGGTGCGGATTTCCTCTGGTTGGCGATCGCCTAAGTCCATTTCGACTCGGATCGCTGGGGTATGGCGTAACTTTTCTGCATAGGCAAAAGCAGCCGCGTAAGCTGCTGGTGTTTGAGCGACAACGAGCCAATCACTAGCGGGTGTAGCTTGCGGTAAGCGATCGGCAGACAGCAAGGCTTGTTGTAAATCTTCTGTGTTCAGGACAAAGCCAATCCCAGGAATCGTTTTACCTTGGGGATGATACAGTCCCAAAAGTTGGTCGTAACGACCTCCTTGTCCTAAAATTTGCGGTTGAGCTATTGTATTGTCGATCGCTGCATTGCCGATGACTTCAAACACGATCCCCGTGTAATAGTCAAAGGTGCGAATCATGCTCAAATCTAGAATGACTGGAAAGTTTTGCGAGTTTTGGTTTGAGTCTACACTAAAGCATCGATCCAAAATCTCAACTAGCGATTTGAGTCGGTGTAAAGCTGCTTGTTGTGGTGCATCTAAACTTAATTTTGTGACTTTTTGCAATACATCTGCGGGATGTCCGCGCAAATCGAGCATCATTAAAGCTCTAGCTCGTAGATCTTCGCTTAAAGGTAGAGTTTCGAGCGTGACGCGATCGAGGTGGGCGATCGCCTGTCGAACGCGATCGCGTCCAGATGCGGGGAAAGGAGCCAATAGCGATTGGGTAATTTCCGCTTCGCCTAGAATCAGCTGCCAGTGGTGTAAACCCAATTCATTCAAGCACTCAGCCAGCAGTAATAACACCTCAGCGTCAGCCAGTAATCCTTCGCTACCCAGCAACTCCACCCCAGTTTGATAAAACTCCAACTGGCGGTTGTGGCTGCTATCGGGCGTGCGGCAAAAGACGTTAGCGTTGTAGTAGAGGCGTTGCGGAAAGGTCGCTCCTGCCATCCGAGTTACAGCAGTGCGAGCAATCGAGGCTGTCAATTCTGGACGCAACCCCAATTCTTCCTCGCGATCCTGAACTTGGATCACCGTCGATCGCTGAATTGCTCCTCCAGCCATCAGCGTATCTAACCGTTCGAGAGTTGAAGTAATGATGCGGTGATAGCCCCAACGATGAAATACCTGCTGCAACCGTTCTTCGACCCAGTGTTTCTGAGCCACATCTAAGGG
Organism: Chroococcidiopsis sp. SAG 2025; assembly: GCF_032860985.1. Taxonomy (GTDB): domain Bacteria; phylum Cyanobacteriota; class Cyanobacteriia; order Cyanobacteriales; family Chroococcidiopsidaceae; genus Chroococcidiopsis. The sequence goes on along the minus strand of NZ_JAOCNC010000001.1, from coordinate 539,606 downwards.
TAATAAATCTCTTGCTCCCGCAGGCGATTGGTAGACCATTGATTTTTGTTTATTTTTTCTTGCCTCCAAATAGACCGCCAAACATTCCCCCACTTCCAGATGGTTCTGATGGTTTTTTCGACGCAGTTTTAGATGCAGTTTTATCAGAAGTGGCTGTTTGAGTGCCAGCTTTACTCGCTAGCCGATCTAACAGTTGTTTTCCTTCTAGGGCGATCGGATCTTTAGGGTCTAATTGTAGGGCTTTGTTAATATGTACCTTAGCCATAGTAGCCTGATTCTGCTTCAAATAAACCGTGCCAATTAAGCTATGACAGCGACTATTATTTGGCTCTAGTTTCAGCGCGTCTTTTAGCTCTACACTCGCTGGGGCGAAGAGATTCTTTTCCATCAAAGACTGGGCGCGACGAAGATAAGGTTCGGCTGGCGATGGAGGTGACTCTGGCTCAGTTGGGGGAGGCGAAGATGCTGTCGGTCGAGAATGTTGGCTGGGAACCACAGATGGCACAGTCGTTCTAGCAACCATAAACCCAGTACCACCTTTACGCCCTAAGTAGACTAGATTTAATTCGCTGATTTGACTAATTGTAGGGATAATTCTTTCGAGAGATTCATACTGTTGTTTTGTCACTTCAGCGATCGCTTTTTGATATACCTGGTCGATATCTGTGCTGTGTTGAAGTTGGATCGATAGTTCGTTTTTGAGCGAAACGCTAGTCGTATCTTGAGCTAACCGCTTGCCCATCTCCCGCAGCGTCACCATGTATTCAACACGACTGTAATCCTGGGATAATTTTTTATAAGCGGGATTGACAAGCTTAGACAGAATATGATTTGCCGCTTGTTTATCTGAAATACTTTTAGCCGTGCAAGTATCGGGATGCAAGCAGCGAGCAATAATCAGATAGCGTTTGCGAATTTCTTTAAAGTCGGCATCAATTGGAACGCCCAAAATTGCATGGCAATCTGTGAAGTCAAATAAAAATAATCCGCCATCAATCTTAAAAGACATATGTTTTTGTCTCACCTCTGCCTATTGCACGATCGCTGGAATGTGATATTAGCGTGGTTTGGTTATCACCACCGATCTAATAATTCCCAGATTGCGGCTAGGGATTATAATGACTCCAAGTTGACAGTGGTGGCACTTGAAGTAATTCTTGGCTGAGACTTGAATGAATTAGTCCATTTGTGGCTAAAATTCTGCCGGTTGCTAGGTCGATTGGGCTACCATCATAGGCACTGACTTGACCGCCTGCTGCTTTGAGAATGGCAATTCCAGCAGCAATATCCCACAGAGAAATTCCCCGTTCCCAGTAGCCATCAATGCGCCCGCTGGCAACATAAGCTAAGTCTAAAGCTGCTGCGCCGCTGCGTCTAACTCCTTGAGTCAGGTGAGTCAAATGACAGAATTCGGCATAGTTATTATCGGCTGTTTCGCGGCGATCGTAGGCGAAACCAGTTACCAGAAGACACTTACTCAGTTCGACTGTGGTTGAAACGCTTATAGGTTTGCGGTTACAAGTAGCGATCGCCCCTTTTGCCCCTCGGAACAATTCATCACGATAAGGATCGAAAATGACTCCAACCTGTGGAACTCCAGCCACTAATAACCCAATTGACACGGCGAAACAAGGATATTGATGCGCGAAATTTGTCGTTCCATCTAAAGGATCGATCGCCCAACAAAATTCGCTGTCTGCATTCCCAAGCTTGCCTGATTCTTCCGCTAGAATGGCATGATCGGGAAAATGCCGCTGTAAGACTTCTAAAACTACTACTTCCGATGCTTTATCGGCAGCAGTTACTAAATCTCCACCCCGTCCTTTTTCTCTAACTTCTTCTAACTTACCTAAATAGCCCAGCAAAACTGCACCCGCAGATAAGGCGGCTTCTGTAGCAACATCTAGGAAGATTTGGAGTTGTCGATCGTTTGTCATGTGTCATGTGTCATGTGTATTTATTTCCCCTTGTCCCCCTTGTCCCGACTCCCGACTCCCAACTCCCGCCATTTGCCTAAATTCAGCGGGGGTTTGCCGCATTGGTTGTCTCACATCCCACACGCCACGCCCAATGATTCTTGCCCAGGCTTGCGCTTTTTCCAAGCGATCGTCATACTTACGATCGCGCGATCTCCCATCCCACAAAACGTATCCCTCTTTCAGTAGTTGCTCGTTCAACAATTTGCCATTTTGCCACACATAAGCCCACTGTCGCCCATATTTATCTGGCTGTCCGTCAAGTTCTAAGGTAACTGTTTTCCCGTCGACCGTTGCTTCTAGCTGCTGTTTAGCTATTGGTCCCCAAGGCTGCTGCTGCATATCTGGGGCTTCAATTCCCGTCAAGCGAACTTTGAAGGAGTGAGGAGTGAGGGATGAGGAGTGAGGGGAAGAAGGATTTATCTGATGTTGTTTGTCTGCGCTTATGACTTCTATGGTTTGTCCGCTGATTACCCGCATCACTTGCACTTGCTTGCCATTGCTTATAGTGTTAGTTTGACAACCCTGGATAAATAGGAGCGGGAGGATAAGGACAAGGGAAACAAGGAAGACACGGGGGAAGTTTCTACTCGCTGACTCGACACTGATAACTGATAACTGGTCGCTTCTCACTCCTCGCTCCTCATTTTATTCTTCATCCAAAGGTAATCCCGACCTAACTCTACCTTTGGCAAAATAACGCCCAAATTGCAGTTCGTAAACTTCATCTTCGTCTTGAGTTTCTACTTCCATGTCAGAACGAGCATAACTAACACATAACAGAGCATAACCGCGATCGCGTAATTCTGGCGAGAGTCCCATTGCTTCTGGCTGATACACTTCTCCCGATAACACTCTGACAGCGCAAGTCGTACAAGCACCATTACGGCAAGAAAATGGTAATTCTACCCCTTGTTGTTCTGCCGATTGCAAAATGTATTGGTCTGCGGGGACTTCGACAGTATGAATTGTACCGTTGGCGCGATCGTGTATCCGAATTGTATGTGTCATAAGAAATTTTGAATTTTAGATTTTGGAGCCACTGCCTTGCGAGGGTTTCATCCGTTAGAGCAAGTGACACGATTTTAGATTGGTTTGAAAATATTCTTTTCTATTGTATGATTGGAGATCGCGACACCTGGAGAGGTGGCCGAGTGGTTGAAGGCGCAGCACTGGAAATGCTGTTTGGGGGCAACTTCAACGTGGGTTCGAATCCCACCCTCTCCGTTGAAATTTCATACGTCGATTAAAAGTAGGGGCGCACAACTGTGCGCCCCTACAAATTTACGTTCCACTAGAATTAATCTGTGGTATTAGCGCATCAGCCTAGCTGACAACGCCCATTTCTTGTTGTGCTTTGGCTTTAGCAGCTTTGAAGTCGCTAGCCATTTGCTCGCTTTGGTCGCTACTGAGGTTGTTGCGAATTGCGGTAAACATGTCGAACTCTTCTTGACGAATGTGATCGCCAACAGCATCCATCAGTTGCTTAACTTTATCTTTGAACTGCGAATTAGAAGGCTCGATCGCTTTAATCTCATCTAATTTAGTTCTGAATTCAGCTTGCTCGCTGTAGAGTTCTTGAACTTTGTCTTCTGGATAAAAAGCACGCACTCTAGGATAGACCACTTCCTCTTCAGCAATCGAATGAGCCAACAGATCTTTGTAGATTTGACCGAAGTACTCCTGGATCTTCTGAGGATTATCACTCTGTAGCAACTCGGTGAACAGTGTATTCACTTTGCTGTGATCTGCACGAATCAGATCTTGGACGTTCATATCCTTCTTATCAGAAGTTTGGGTAACGGCACTACCGACTACGCCAGAGAAAGCAGCAACCGCATCTTGTACCCGCGCCCACAGTCCTTGATCTGCATCCTTACCAGTCAACTCGCGAGTCCCAACTTGCTCTAAGATGCCTTTAAGTTGTTCTTGGTGCGCTCTGTTTTCAAAGTTAACTGTATTCAAAGGACCGAACGCTATATCAACATCTGCACCTACGACTTGAGCAGCTTTGTGCAACATGATACCGGTCATTGCTTGTCCGTGTTTGAGCAGTTCGTGCTGAGCGAACTTATCATACAAAGACAATTCAGACCCTTGCATCATTTCCTTAGTCTTTTCGATTAGCTCTTGTGTAGCCTTTCTGGGTTCTCCCTGAATGCCATATTGTACGATGACAGTCTCAATAACGCCCAAGTTCTTGCGATCAGAATCGAGCATTTCTTGAAGGCGCTTTTGAATTTCCGAATCGTTGATTTGTCCTAGCAGTGTTTCTTCGTTAGAAATTATTAACTCTTGTAGAGCTTTCACGTCAGCTAGTTTAACCGCAATAGCAGAACGCTTGGTATCGTCTAATGTTACGACCATCTTTTCCAGTTCCTCTCAATATTCTTGTATGTATCGGCTACATCTTTTAGGTTGTCACGCAGATTGCCCAATTCCATCTTTCTTTTGATGGATCGGTAGCATAGTTAGAAAAAACCAGTCAAAAGGTGGAAAAAGGCTCAGAGATAGCTAATTAATTCGGCTTATAGGTGATATTTCTTGTCAGGCTTTCTCAAGCGGAAAAAATTAAAATTTGTTTAAGGAAGATTTGTCCATTGGCTAAAAATCTGCTGATGTCTTGGTGTAGGTTGACTCAACGTAGAATCTCCTCCACCACAAGGCAGATACACAACGTTTGACAAATCGTTAGATTGACTCAAGAGGAGCAAACTAAGGGTATAAGATTCGGATGTCAGAACAACAAGGATTAGGAGAACAAGCGCTGAATAAAGCAGCAGAAATCGGGTTGTCTAGTCAACTCGATGAAGTAGAAAAGTTAGATGTAGACATTAAAACAGATCCGCTTAAAGCATTGCAAGGACAAGTAGACTCGGTGGCGATCGCAGGTGAAGGAATGGTGATGCAAAAAGACCTGCGAGTAGAAAAGATGGATATGCAGGTGGATAGCGTTGCCATTAACCCCCAGTGCGGCAATGGGTAAAATCGAACTTACTCAACCAACCCAAGGTAAGGCTCGCGTGGTTTTGACAGCAGCAGACATCAATCGTGCTTTTAACTCCGAGTACATCCGTCAGCAACTGCAAGCCACAAAATTGAGATTAACGGGCAACAGATGACCGTAGTTCCGCAGCAGGTAGATTTCCAACTACCAGGTGAAGGAAAAGTGTCCCTGAATGCCAACATCCGCTTGCAGGAAACTAACGAAACAAAGCAAGTAGCTTTTACTGCCGTACCGGAAGTTGCATCTGGAGGGCAAACTGTCACCTTAAAAGACGTGCAATATGGAGACGAACAAGCACAATCTCCAGAGTTAACTAAGGCATTAGTAGATGCAACCAGTGAAATTTTGAACCTGAGCAACTTTGACCTCGAAGGATCTCTCTCCGTATCAAAAATTTACAAATCGAAGCAGGAAAGATCGCCCTAATAGCAGAGGCTAATGTTACGCAAATTCCATCAGCATAACTGGTAATTCGAGGAATTAGGGGTTAGCACTAACCCCTAGCCCCTAACCCCTAACCCCTAACAACTCACTCCTATGGACACACAACAAAAACAGGAACACCATATCCTGATATTCCCGCACTCGTGGAGAATGACGAGCGCGAATATCGCGACCCTGGTATTCCCAGCACAGTGGCAATAGTAGGTCATCCTCTGCATCCACTGCTGGTCACATTGCCAATCGCGTTTCTCGTTGGGTTAGCTGTAACTGACCTAGTTTATTGGTTGAATAAAGACCCCTTCTGGGCAAGAGCATCTTTTTGGTTAGTAGTGGCTGGGTTCGCCACGACTTTACCAGCAGCCCTGACAGGTTTGATGGACTTCTTGAGAATCGATCGCGTGCGTAAGCGTACTGCTGGTTTGGCGCATTTGGTTCTCAACATTACTATTATTGTCTTGACGGGTATTAATCTCCTACTTCGGCTCAACAATGTAGTAGGAGCTATTTTGCCTACAGGCTTGACACTTTCACTCATTACTGCAACACTTTTAGGACTTTCCGGCTGGTATGGCGCTGAGCTAGTTTATCGACACAAAATCGCCGTAATTGGCAACAGTAGCCGTTCGGAACCATAGCCAGCAAATTACATTACAGGGCTAAAGGTAAGTTAATATGTCAAATTAAACAACCTTTAGTCTTCAACTAAATGCGATCGCCCGCCACTCAAACTGCATACATAATTATTTCCCTGCTCGTCGTTACCGCGATGGGCTTTCTTTTTAAGTTTTATACTGGCTTTGCTCAAGAGTGGTTTAATAATTACATAGCCGCCGTGTTTTACGAAATTTTTTGGTGTCTGCTAGCATTTTTATTTTGGCGCAGTAGCAATGCGATCGCCCGAATACCTATATGGGTTTTCATTATCACTTGTGGAATTGAATTTCTGCAACTGTGGCATCCTCCTTTATTAGAAAAAATTCGCTCCACTTTTCTAGGAAGAACGCTACTCGGCTCCACCTTTTCTTTATGGGACTTCCCCCATTACGTACTAGGCTGTTTTTTAGGATGGCTGTGGTTGCAGCAATTAGAGGTAAGAGGACATGCAAAAAAAAGTTAAAGTTAAACCAAATTCCAAGCAACAAGCAATCGAAGAAGAAGCTGACGGCAGTTTAACCGTTCATTTAAAATCTTCACCCGTAGATGGCAAAGCCAACCAAGAATTACTTCAACTATTAGCTAAAAAATTTGAAATTCCAAAAACTCGAATTAAAATTAAATCCGGCTTGACATCCCGTCAAAAATTAATTGAAATCGACTTGGATTGAAATATTTAAAAACATACATGAAAACATCCATGCACATGCAGAGATAGGTTCGCCGAGAATCAATATTCCCAATTGAAGAATTCAACAAACAGAATTCAAAAAAATAATTGTGCAGTAAGTATAGTCACCTTTCACCAAACAGCAAAATTAGGCGATCGCTGACAACTGACAACTAATAACTGTACGGAATAGTTTAGCAAATAGATTTAACAGCCTTAGCAAGTAAATCTACTATCAAAACCCGTCCCTACGATAACTGATAACTGTATTCCGTAGGATTGCGTAATCCTCCTAATATTACGGAAAATTAATAGAAAAATCAGTGAATTCAAGGATGCTCGACTAACTGACACAGTTAAATATAAAAGTTAAATATGTAAAACAGGGAACTTTATAGGCTTTAACGCTATAAAAAGTTAGCCTCGCGCTAGAAACTACACGGAAGAATCACCCGATTTTTCATGCATAGGAGTATTTTTTAAATGGTTATCTCGTCCGACAATTTGCTCTTTTCTACTCACTCAAAACCAGGTACGCAAGCAGAATATTCCTTAAAGAAGAAGTATCCCCAGAAGCACGACCATTACAGCTTCAATAACTTCTTCCAATTTCAATCAAACGCGGGCATTGTCACCGATTGGCACGACCAGCGCCACTTATTTGCCACAGAAGACTTCATCGTAGGATTAATTGAGGGATTGGAAGAAGAAGTCGGCAGCGCTTCTACAGTCTTGATGTACAACATTGGTTTCGAGTGGGGAACCAGGGATGCCAAATTTTTTCAACATTGGTTCGAGCGGGAATATGGCAAGAACGTCAAAGAAGTCAACTCTCTGTACATGCTAGAAGCATGGTGGTGGCCCTTCACCGCTCAAGGCTGGGGTAACTGGGAGGTCGATATGAGCGACCATAAAAACGGGTTCATGTTCGTCAACATCTTCGATTCTGCCGTAGCTAGAACGTTGGGCGATGTTGGTAAACCAGTTTGTCATATCTATGCGGGATTATTTGCTGGATTCTTCAGCGATCTCGTTAAAAAAACCTTGAGTTGCATTGAGATTCAGTGCTACTCAATGGGAGAAACATACTGTAAATTCCTCTTGGGTACAAAAGACCGAATTGATGCTGCTGCCTTCTGGCACAACGAGGGTGCTACAGCTCGCGATATTGAAAAGCGGCTGCGTCATGGAGAACGGTTAGGATGAGGAATCGAAATACTTTGCTGTGCCAATCGGTACAGCAATTTTTGCACTCTTGTAACTGGGACGGACAAGAACTTGAGGATGCCGATTACCCGCAACATCAACTCAGCGAGGAATTTCTCTCTTCTTGGGAATGTTTGACAGTTCAACAATTCTTGCGGCTTTGCGGATGGGAAGGAGAACAACAGCCAGTCAAGAACGATTTGCCGATTCCAACGCCACTACAACATCAATCGCCGCAACAGCATTTTACTCCCATCGCCAATCCTCACGCAGCTTGGCTGCGGCTTTCAGTCAAAAAATTCTTCAGCCATTGCAATTGGCAAGGGCGACCAGTTGAGGATGTTAACTGGGGACAATTAGACCCCTATGCTCGGATGAAACAACGAGTCAGAGATTGTTTTGGGTATCTTCCTTGGGAAGGGAATCCAGAAATTGGTACTTTGCCCAAGTCTGCAACTAAGTTACCTCCACCTTTAGCTCCCGAACCGACCTTCTCAGACTTATCAGATCTATTCTAAAGCTACAAATTTATGTACCCAGAAATCAGAACCATACTTGATGATGCGGAAGAACGCTATCTTCAGCTAGAAGAAATCGTTGCTTTGAAGCATCATGTTTCATCCCTTGCCCAACGCTTGCAAGTTTATGAATTGCTGCGGGACAACGAAATTGCTATTTTTCAACCGATCGCCGACCAACTGCTCGTAGCTTTTCCCCAACACAAACAAGAAACCATCGAACGCGCCTTAAAGAATTGGTTAGGAACGCTGCGTTACTGCGCGATGGCAATGTTGTTGAATAATCCCATGTTTCTCCAACATCGTTTGCTGGAATGGCTGACAGACATCGTCCAAGTTCACCAGACACAAGGCATTGATACAACTCTTTATCAGTTCCTCATAACTCGCTTGCCAGAAATTCTGGCTGAGGAACAAATGGCTCTGCTGCAACCGTTCTTAGCTCAAGTGGAACAAGCTGTCATGGGAACTTGTAGTGCAGCTACAGTGCCAGCATAAGCATCACTCGCCAGCATAACTCACGATCCAACAAGCAGAAGCAACAGACGAAATCATGATTACTGTCGCCGATTTAATCAAAGACGAACGCTTACCAGGAAATTATTTTGCCTTTGATGCCTACATTCAGGGTGATTTTGAATCAGGTTTACTAGAAAATCGCCACGGCGATCGCCTCATAGCAATTCCAGACACGCTCATTCAATCGATTTATACCGCGCTTAACCAAGAAACAGGTCAAGCTTCTGGTGTAGTGCTTGCCAATTGCGGGCGCTGGTGGGGCAAAAATTTCTACGCTCGGTTTGTCGAACAAGTTAGCGAGTACTACTCCAAGCCGATCAACGAAATGGAGATGGTTGAGTTTACCCAGTGTCTCAGACAGTGTTGGAAAGCTCATGGCTGGGGAACTTTTGAATTAGATTTGAGCTACTACCAACAAGGATTTTTGGTGGTTAAAACTCAGAATTCTCCCTACGCCAAGCAAGCACCCCAGAGCAAACGACCAGTGTGTCACTTTGAAGCAGGTATCCTCCGCGCTTTCTTCAGCCAACTGACAGGCCGAGAACTCCACTGTCTGCAAACAACCTGCGAATCTCTAGGAGCTAAGTACAATCACTTTGTTCTAGGTTTAGCACAACGAATCAAACCTGCTGATGCTTGGTTAGAAGAACAGCAAGAGCATGAAATTATCATGCACCGACTCTGCAATAGTTCTAATCAATAAAGCAATTAGCAATTAGCAATAGCCAATTAGGAAAACATGGCAAAGACTGTCAGACTAGAACCAATCGGTGAAGAAACCTCCATTCAAACGAATGGCAACATCCTATCTGTTCTGTTAAAAAATGAACTGAACGTGTTACATGAGTGTGGCGGTCGAGGAATGTGTGCTACCTGCCATGTTTACATCAAAAGTGGCATGGAAGGCTTGTCTTCACCTAGCCGACGCGAACGGCGTACCATTGAAGTGATTACTTCTGCCAACAATAATTCTCGCCTCGCTTGTCAAGCTTTAGTGATTGGTGAAGGTGTAGTCGTTGAATTACCTTCTGGTACGTATGTCAGTGCAATTGATGATATTGAGTCTCTCATTGGCACGCGGGCAGAACAAAATATCCTTCACCCTCTAGACGGTAGAATTCTCGTGGAAGCAGGTAAGTTGGTTACCCGTTCGATGATTACTCAACTTCAAGATACTCGTACTGAGGTTACCGAGTATCTGAATCATGCCAGCGATACCTAAACGCCATACCATTTTGGATTTTAGATTTTGGATTATAGAAACATTGCGGCATAGTAATTTCAGCAATGCATATCTAGCAAAGCTAAAACCGAATGGCGTTGTCAATATTATTGCCCAGGAGTAGAAAAGTTTATGTTGAGTCAGTTAGCCCGCTTGACCGTAGAAGCGGACGGTCGCTACGCTACTTCAGAAGAACTTCAGTTTCTTAAAGATTACATTGAGTCTCTTGATTCTCGTGTAAGTGCATATCAGAAAATTCAAGCTGCTGAGGCAGAAGTTATCAGCCAGTTGGAGGAAAAGTGGGCTGCTAACGAGAATTTGTTTGGGCAAGGTAACAATAAACTCAATGTTTCAACTTGCCAACGCGATCTGAAAAATATGATACGTTACACAGCCACAACTGTATTGAGTAGCGACCTCGATCGCTTGCGAGAAAGTTGTTTGCTTTGGTATCAAACTATCGTTCGTGCTTATAAATACGGACATATTGCCAACATCACTTATCCATTACTAAACGAGTTGATGAAACAGTTTCTATCTGCTGAAGAAGCAGCGCTTGCATCTCCAGTTTTAGGACTCAACCAAGTGATTTTGGGTAAAACATAACTGGTAGTTGGCAGTTGATAGTTACTAATGGCTAATTGTTCGTTGCTATTAGCTATTAGCCATTAACCATTACTCATTACCATCTAATTAATTGAAAATTCACAGTAAGTTACTATGCAAGATAATTTCACAGCACCAGCAAATAAATATCCTTGGTTAGAAAAGGTAGAAATCGCTTCGGTAGTTGGTTCGATTGGCGGCGCGATCGCTTCTTTCATGCTAAATCAGGCAGCAGTTGCTGCAATTCCGCTCTCTGTCACTGTCGCACTCAATTTAACAAATCGGCGGATACTGTTAGATCATTTAAAACAACACAATCTAGCCACGATCGCTCAAGTATTGCAAGAGCAGGTAAAAACTCAATCTAATCTGGAAAGACTCAGTGAAGAATTGGGTACGTTCGAGCAACAAACAGAGAAAAAGCATGGTGAAGCTCAAGCTGGAATTAAGTTGTTGGACGAACACCTTCAGCTAACAAATAATAATTTACAGCAAGCGCGAGAAAATAACGATCGAAGTCTTGCTCAACTCCAACAGCAAGACGCAAACATTCAAAACCAGTTACAAACGCAACTAGAAACGCTCAACCAGCAGCTAGAACAGCTCCAGCAACAAACTAATATGCTGGTACAGGAGCAAAACAGCCGTTTAATGAACGAACAAGCTAAGATTGCTAGAACTGTAGATGCTTTGCGCGATATCGAGACTTGCACTCAAAGTTTGCGGATCAATCCGATTTCTGCTAATGCTTTCTTCAATCGCGGTTTGAGTTACCAACGCTTGGGCGATCGCGAAGCAGCAGTTGGTGATTTTACAGAAGCAATTCGAGTTAATCCTCAATACGCAGAAGCTTTTCAAAGCCGCGGTCTTGCCCATGCCGATCTCGGTGATAAAAAAGCGGCAGTACGGGATTTACGCGAAGCCGCCAGACTATTCTTTGAGAGCGGTGAGATTGATAAATATCAAATTGCTCGCGACCTCGGTAAGAAGTTTCACGATTTAGATTCGCCTAGTGAAGCTGAAGCGCTCACAGAGGTGGCTTACGAAAGCTCAATGGCAGGATCGTTTGAAGATATTGCCTTAGAGTCTTTGTTCTCTTAATTTAGGTCAATTGGGAGGCGATCGCGCCGCCACGAAATCTGGTTGAACTATGTAACGTCATTTTTGTCTAGCCCAATACTAAGGCAAAGTTGACCAAAATGAATTGGGGTTACATTACCCCAATTCTCAGTTATTTTCAATTTTTGAGCCGTCAGTCAGTTTATCAAGCCTTTTTTGGTATTTCAAGCATTTATAGAAACTCCATTCAAACACTAATATCTAAAATTAAAACTAGCGGATAGCAGGGCAATCATAACAGATTTGATACAAAGCATTATATCCCTCTAATCGTTGCAGTCAACATCAAATTTAAGATACTTTTTATCCTAAAGACTATGAGTGAAACTTTACCAACTTCCTCCAAATATCATATTTTAAAGCTAGTTGGACAAGGGCAATTCGGACGAGTTTACTGCGCTATTGATAAAAAAAATGGTAAGACTGTAGCACTTAAAGAACTCGATCAACAACGGTTTCCTACGAAAAAGTTTTTACGAGAATTACATTTTTTATCTAGCTTACAGCATCCAAATATTATTTCTTTTCAAGGTATAGAGCATATCAAAAATGCGAGATTTCTGGTTATGGACTATTGCGAAGCCGGAACTTTACGTAATTTCATGCAAAGCGATGACTTTAATCTCATTCACGGTTTGAAATTTATTACAGATATTCTTGCTGGACTGGAACACGCACACACTCGTGGTGTCGTTCACTGCGATATTAAGCCAGAAAATATTTTAATTAGTATAGGTTCTACTAGCTACTTAGCTCGGATTTCTGATTTTGGTTTAGCAAGAGTTTGTCAAGAAATTTCTACAGATAAAATTATTTGTACTGGCTCTCCTGCTTACATGGCTCCAGAAAGATTTTATGGTAAATCTTCTCCAGCTTCAGATCTTTATGCAGTTGGAGTAATGCTGTACGAGTTGGTTTTGGGATTTCGTCCTTTTTCCGGAATGCCAGGAGAATTAATGACAGCCCACATGAATCAAGCTGTGGAAATTCCCAGTGCCGTTCCTCTCTTACTACGTTCTACAATCTCCACTGCCATGCAAAAATTCCCTAACAAGCGGTTTCCATCAGCAGCTGAGATGATGAAGTCAGTTCAATTAGCCATAGAAGTAGAAAAACTAACATACGGTAATATTCCCCCTCTAAATATACCTTCTAATATTCCTTCGTTCTCTTACATAAATAGTACGCAAGCCTAGTCAAATAGTAAACTAATCAATTGCGATCGCCATATTTTTTGTTTAAGAATCTACTTATTTTTTCGACAGCATCACGTCACCTTCACTATCGATTAATATCATGAGCTACTTAGTTAAACCTGGATTCTCAACTTGTTATTATATTCGTAAACTCTTGTTGCAAAACGAAGAGGAATTGAAAACAATCTTGAGTCAGAAAACTGGCTTTTGTTTCAACACACAAGAAACTTTAGAAAAACTTTTAAGAGGGATTTATCTAGAAGAAACTATCGAACAACTTTTACAGACTCTTTATGCCGATACTACTGAAATTTCTACTAAAGTTGAAAAACTGGAAGTGTTAGTAGCCAATCATCAAAGAATTTCTGTAGAAAGTCCCCATAACTATCAAGGATTAGGCGAGATTAAACGCCAGATCTTATGGATATTAGGTTTTAAGCGAGTAGCTGTCAAGATTGAAGATATAGTTCAAGCCCTAGTTCAACTGAATGAATATAGTATCAATTACATAGGGCGCACGTTGACTATCAACACATGGAAATCAACTCGTCCTGATTTTGAATGGCTAAATTTATTTGAATTCGATCGGTTTGGCAAAATCACCTTTGCCGGACAAGGAAAGGATGTAGCCAATGTCGAACAACTCAATTGGATACAAGAATGGATCGTTGGTTACGTCTGTCAAGTTGCTCAGTTTATCCGCGACTTTACAACTACAATTGAATATAAAAAAATTGGTGAATTACCGGAAGGGGTATTAATTACTCAAGTTACTTCTTATTCTCACTGGGTTGCCGCAAAACCGCGATCGGCGCAAATATAACAGTTATCAGTTATCAGTTATCGGTTATCAGCTGCCATCTACTGAGAAGCAAGTAAAAACGGTTTAGCTAGAACAAAACTAGCAATAGATTTAGCATCTATTGGTTGTCCGGCGAGAATGGCTTGTTCAAATTCCTGGGGTGTCATGAAGACTGTTTCTATATCTTCGTCCGCATCCTGACTAGGAGCCGCATCTAAAGGAACTAAATCTTGCGCTAAAAAACTATAAATAATTTCATCCGAATAACCAGGCGCAAGAAAAAATTGTCCCAGTTTTTGCCATTTTTGAGCGCGATAGCCTGTCTCTTCCTCAATTTCTCTTTGAATCGTGTCAAACGGTTCTTCGTTTGGCTCTACAGTCCCGGCAGGGAATTCTAAAATTCTGCCTTGTGTGGCAAAGCGATATTGCCGCAATAGAATTAATTTACCTTCTGGAGTAATAGGAACAGCTAAAGCGCCTCCAGGGTGGCGGACGCATTCCCAATCGCCTTCAACTTGGTTAGGTAAACGATAGCGATTGACTTCAAAACTAAATTTACGCCCTTGGTAAAACAGGCGATGTTTGAGCAATTGTGGAGGTTCTTGCATCATGTGAGGGAGTCGGGAGTCGGGAGTCGGGAGTCGGTAAGAAGGGGACAAGGGGAACAAGGGGGACAAGGGAGACAAGTAAGTTTCAGGAGCAATTCTAGTCACTAGTTACCTTGTCACTGATAACTGATAACTGATAACTGATAACTGGTCACTGATAACTGACTCCAGTACAATCTACAGCTTGAAGTAGCGTGGCGATCGCTTTACTGGATACAGGATCGATCCAATTTGGGGCAATTTCTGCTAGCGGAACGAGAACAAAGGCGCGTTCTCTCATGCGGGGATGAGGTAGGGTAAGGCTAGGAGTATCGAGAATGAGATTGTCGTACAACAAAAGGTCAATGTCAAGCGTTCTCGCTCCCCAGCGTTCTTGGCGCACGCGCCCGAATTTTGCTTCGATTATCAGTAGAATATCTAACAATGCCTGCGGTGACAGTTGAACTTGAAGCACTGCACAACCGTTAATATAATCTGGCTGTGGTGGTCCTACTGCTTTTGTGCGATACCAGCTAGACTTTGCCACAATTGCAATCTCAGGTATATCTGCCAAAGTTGCTAAAGCAGCCTCTACAATAGCCAAAGAATCACCGAGATTACTTCCCAGGGCGATCGCGCAATTAGTCATTTGTCATTCGTCATTTGTCAGAAAATTTTGAATTGTCTTGCTCCCCTACTCCCTGCTCCCTTTAAATAGTGTGTCACTTAAGACTCCATTCTTAAACAGGGATTAAAATATGCAAGACAGTTATAGCTTGGAAATGGAATTCGTATTTGTTACGAGCGATCGCGTTGGTGTGATGGGATTTATCCGCTATTTTGAGGAGTGAGCAACCAAAGCTGATGGAACCAGATTCAACAGGGCAAAGTCCATCTGGAAAATTTTCCGATCGCCATCAAAGTGGGCGATCTTCAGGTAGTTCCCAGAAATCGTCTATTAAATCTCGCTACAAACCCCTCTATTTTCGGTTCTGGTTTTGGTTGCTTGTGGGTTTTGGCGGCGGGCTAACGGCATTGAGTAGTGTTTGGTTATCTATAGAGAGTAGTCTACCACCAGCCAATGAACTATTCGCTACCGTGCGGAGTCAAACGCTAACGATCGCGGCTGGAGATGGCACAATTTTACAGCAGCAAGGACCTGCAACTAGAGAACCGTTGAAAATAGAGCAAATTCCCAAACCTCTAGTTCAAGCTTTTATTGCTTCGGAAGACAGGCGCTTTTATCAACATCGCGGTTTCGATCGCCAGGGAATTTTTAGGGCAGTCTGGGCAAATTTGCGCTCTGCCAATTTAGTAGAAGGTGGTAGTACCATTACGCAACAGCTAGCACGAATTCTCTTTTTAAATCAAGAGCGCAGTCTGTGGCGCAAGCTCAAAGAGATTCGTCTAGCAATGAAAATTGAAGAGAATTTAAGCAAAGACCAAATTTTAGAGCGTTATCTCAACTCAGTTTATTTGGGGCAAGGGGCTTATGGGGTAGCAGATGCGGCTTGGGTTTATTTCAGCAAGTCAGTTAACCAGCTGACACTATCTGAGATGGCGACAATTGCCGGACTAGCCCCAGCACCGAATTTTTACTCTCCTACAGTGAATAAATCGACAGCAATTGGGCGAAGCAATTTAGTATTGCAGCGGATGCAGGAGGATGGAGTCATTACTGCTTCTGAGGCGACGGCAGCGAAAAATGCACCTTTAACGATAAAAACTAGTTCTCCTAAACGGCTTCAAGCCAAAGCCTCCTACTTTACTACCTACATTCAACAAGAACTACCCAGGTACGTCCCTGCGGATGTCCTCAAAGCGGGCGGACTGACGGTAGAAACTAGCCTCAATCCTAAATGGCAGCAAGCAGCGGAAGCAGTGGTGCAAAAAACTGTAACCGAGAATGGGAAATGGCAAAGATTCGAGCAAGCCGCACTAGTAGCGATCGATCCTCGTAGCGGCGAAGTGAGGGTAATGGTAGGGGGAACGGACTTCGGCAAACATCAGTTCAATCGCGCTACTCAAGCCCAAAGACAACCAGGATCGACATTCAAAGGATTTGTCTATACAGCTGCGATCGCTAGCGGTCTTTCTCCCTACAAACAATACCTTGACTCTCCCTTCAAAGTCGATGGTTACGAACCAAAAAACTTCAGCGAGAGATTTCGGGGCGAAATATCGATGCGGGATGCCCTCGCCGCTTCAATTAACGTAGTCGCTGTCAAGGTATTAATGGATGTAGGCTTCGACCCGACAATTAAACTCGCCCAATCGATGGGAATCAAATCCCCCTTGATCCCTGCCTATTCCCTAGCTTTAGGTTCGGCGGAAGTCAATTTGTTGGAATTGAGCAGCGCCTATGGTTCTTTGGCAACTGGGGGAATGCATACAGCAGCTCATGGCATCCGGCGAATTCGCGATCGCAGCGGTAATATTATCTACGATGCTAAGTTTACATCTCGGCGCGTTTTAGATCCAGACAGTGCGGCGATCGCCACTTGGATGTTAAGAAATGTAGTCACCGCTGGAACTGGTGGTGCGGCAGCCTTGGCAGATCGTTCTGTAGCAGGTAAAACTGGTACGTCAGATAAAGCCCGCGATTTATGGTTTGTCGGCTACATTCCCCAACTCGTGACCGGAGTTTGGTTAGGAAACGATAACAATCAACCCACGGCAGGTAGTAGCAGTACAGCAGCCTATGCCTGGAATCGGTTTATGGTGCAAGCCGTAGAAGGCATGGAAGTAGAGAAATTTGCCGCTTTACCTAACCTAGACAACCGCAAACCTACGATTAAACGACAACCAGTTAAACCCAGAAGAATATCGATTGGCAAAATCACCGACCAAAATAGCGAAGGTGGTTCTCTACGCCAAGGAGAAAACTCAGAAAATTACCAACCTACCCGCAGAAGACGCAGACGGGATCGACAAAGCCAAGAACTGCGCCACAGTCGCTGGCGATCGCGCTTGCAGCGTCAAACCTCCGCCGACCCACAACGTTACAATCGACTCATGGATCGCTTGCGCCAAAATCGCATTCCTCGCCAACCAACCCTTGACAGTGACCAGTGACCAGTGACCAGCTACCAAAAAGCACTTAGTTCTCACTTACGACTTACGACTTACGGCTTACCAATTACCTCTGAGGTTTAAGGAATTCGTAAGAGTCCAAAAAAACATGACGAGCTAGACTGAAGGGGAACTCTTCCTTGGAAAGTGCAGAGCTTAGCGTAGAATCTTATGGCACAGCAAAGCTTTGGTGTGATTGGACTAGCAGTGATGGGTGAAAACCTTGCCCTAAACGTCGAGCGTAATGGTTTTCCCATCGCAGTTTACAATCGTACTCCTGAAAAAACCGATGCATTCATGGCGGAACGGGCGCAAGGCAAAAACGCCGTCGCTACCTACTCTCTAGAAGAATTTGTCAATGCCCTAGAACGCCCCCGCAAGATTTTGATCATGGTCAAAGCTGGTGCGCCAGTGGATGCAGTAATTCAACAGCTCAAACCCTTGTTGGATGAAGGCGACATTATTATTGATGGTGGTAACTCGCTGTATGACGATACGGCGCGACGTACCCGCGAACTAGAACCAGAAGGCTTCCGCTTCATCGGTATGGGTGTAAGTGGTGGCGAAGAAGGGGCATTGAATGGTCCTAGCTTAATGCCTGGGGGAACGAAAAGTTCCTACGAATATTTGTCACCGATTTTTAATAAAATTGCCGCTCAAGTAGAAGATGGTCCCTGCGTGACTTATATCGGTCCTGGGGGCGCGGGTCACTACGTCAAAATGGTTCACAATGGCATTGAGTACGGCGATATGCAGTTGATTGCCGAAGCCTACAGCCTGCTCAAAGATGGTTTGGGCTTGGATAATCGGCAATTGCACGAAATTTTTGCCGAGTGGAATACTACCGACGAACTCAATTCCTACCTAATTGAGATTACCGCAGATATTTTCCGCTATATCGACCCCGACACTAAAAATCACTTGGTCGATATGATTCTCGATTCTGCCGGACAAAAAGGTACGGGGCGCTGGACGGTGCAAAGTGCTTTGGAATTTGGAGTGTGTATTCCTACAATTACGGCAGCGGTAAACGCGCGGATTATGTCCTCGTACAAGCAAGAGCGGGTAGCTGCATCCCAAATGCTACCTGGTCCTACAGGAACGTATCAGGGTGATACGAAGGCATTCGTCAATATGGTGCGGGATGCATTGTATTGTTCTAAAATCTGCTCTTACGCTCAAGGAATGGCACTGTTGGCAACAGCTTCCAAAGAGTATTCTTACGACCTGAATTTGAGCGAAATGGCGCGAATTTGGAAAGGTGGCTGTATTATTCGCGCTGGATTTTTAGGTAAGATTCAGAGTGCTTTCATTGAAAATCCGAACTTACCCAACTTGCTATTGGCTCCAGAATTTAGACAAACAATTCTCGATCGCCAAGATGCATGGCGGGAAGTTTTAGCGGCGGCGGCGAAACTCGGCATTCCCGTACCTGCGTTTAGTGCGTCGTTAGATTATTTTGACAGCTACAGACGCGATCGCTTGCCCCAAAACCTGACGCAAGCTCAACGCGACTACTTCGGCGCTCACACTTACGAACGTACCGACAAGGAAGGCTTCTTCCATACCGAGTGGACGAAGTTCTCCGAGGAATCGGTACAAACTTCTACTCCAGAACCGCTACAAGCGGATCAACCAACTACACCTCAACCAACGGGCAGCCGTTAGGAAAGATACAGGGTGCGTTATCAACGCACCCTACAAGTATTTACTTAAAAACCAATCCTGATTTGCACAGAATTACGGCGTGGATAGTAATATCGTCCGTGTCTATAGCGGCGGTAATATCTCTTACCATATCTGTATGGATCGTAAAAGCGATCGTACCCATACCAATCGGGACGATAAAGTCGATAGCGCGGGCGGCGATGCCAATCGCGTCTGTAGCGTCGATGATAGTCGCGGTCGCGCCATCCAGAGGGAACGACAATAATTCCAGCGCGATCGCCGATCGTTACGCCAAAATCTACGTCAGTTTCGGCTTTAGCGGGTGCTGCGGTGCAGATTGTCAGTAATGCAGTCAGTGCGAGAATTTTAGCTTTCATTGCCACTCACCTCGAAACCCAGCGAGGATGAGAACGCGATTTAATTTATACCCTCAGTTTATCAGTTATCAGCGATCGGTTGTCAGTTACTTACGACTTACGACTTACGACTTACGACTTACCCCTACTCACTGCCTCCCGACCAAATATACAATATATAAAATCTATCTGAGGGAAGATATAAGGTATGTCCCTTACTGCTGAGTTAGATGCTGCTGAGGAAAGTACTGTAGTTAAAGTTAGGAGTGCGATCGCCCATGCAGTAGCGGGACGGTTGCGAATGCGCTTGCTTCAACCAATTGAAGACATAGCTTATGCTCAATTGGAGCAACAAATTCAATCGTTGGCATTTATTGAAAGCGTCAGAGTCAATACTACAGTAGGGTGTTTGACTATTACTTATGAGGTAAATCAATTTCCTGGTGCTGCTATCCCGCCCTTGGAATTGCTAGTAGCGATCGCGCAGGTAAGCAATTTACAAATAGATTTAGGTACAAATACATCAGATAGCATGAATTCCGATCGTCAGCCTGAAACGGCTCAAATACAACTGAGAACGTTTGGTGCAGCCTTGGTTGGAGGAGCAGTAGGAGATATGTTTGGCGGCGCTGTTGGAGCGACAGCGGGAGCGATCGTCATGGGACCCGCAGGCGCTATTTTAGGCGGTCAGATTGGTGTTTTTGTGGGTAGCATTATTGGCGCTCAATTTGGGGCTGAAACCGTTCATCATGTTGACCAGTTTGTTTCGTTAGCTAATACTCAAGGAACTAAACTAACAGCAGAGCAAATTGCCCAAACTCTGCAACAGAGAGCCAGTGAAAAGATTGGTGAAACTACTGGACAAATTGTTGGCGCAGTTGCAGGGAAGGTAGTTTTAGGACCAACGGGGGCAGTTTTTGGCTCGATTGTCGGTGGAGCTATTGGCGCTCAGCTAGGAGAAGACACGGCGACTGCAACCAATCCCCAGCGATCGCCAAACCTGCTAGTCTTGTAAATTCAGCAGTAAGATCGGGAAGTCGATCGACTTTTTGACTGTGCTAGGCATTCTGATAGTTCTCCTATCTTCCTTTGTCTTATCGTTCCATAACATCACCGTTCGAGTTCTATTTGCAGAGCATCTCGTTCTCGGTTTATTTATTTTGGGTGGATACGTCGCACCCGATTTGCCTCATTCGTTCTTGCTGATGTTTATGCGAATGCTGTTAGTGGTTCCACTTATGGCATTTCTCGCACCTAAGCTGTATCCATCCGCTTTGAAGGAATTACTAAACTTATTCAACCGCGATCGCCGCGATGTTTTAGTGCAGGCATTGGGCTGTGGTGTATTGATGTTTGTCTATGTTGCTTCGCTCTACGTTGCCATTGGTTTGATTCCAACAGGAATCGCCATGACGCTATTTTTCACCTATCCCATATTCACGGCACTACTAGCTTGGCAGTTTTTTGGCGATCGCCCGACGTTGTTTCGCTGGGTCGTCATGGGCATCATTTTAGTAGGTAGTGCCTTTACCATTCCTCAATCTACACCTACTCAGAATAATTATGCAATTGCGATCGGCATTCTTGCCAGCGTCGGCTCTGGAGTCGTTTATGCTCTTTATACAGTCATTGCCCAAAAATGTTTTGAAAGACTTCATCCAATTCCCTTCACTTGGATTAGTTTTGCCACCACACTGCTACTTTCTGGCGTGAGCCTGCTATTCTGGCGACTTCCCTATGATAATCTTGCCTGGACACCTCTATGGATTGGTGGAATATTTTCAGGATTGGTGAGTTTTCTCGGACACATTTTGAATAATATCGGTATTCGCGCAATTGGTGCAACTGCTGCCTCTATAATTGGTTCTAGCAGTCCAGCATTGACAGCATTAGTTGCCTGGATCGTAATTCATGAAACTTTGAATGTAATCCAGATTTTAGGTATTGGTATTGTCACGTTGGGTATTGCTTTGTTGAGTGGAGAACGAGCTTTAATTAAGCGATCTCATGACTCTAACTGAAGCTCAAACATTATCAAAATTGCTAACAACTGGAAACCCTTCCGAATCTGATGTTCGATTATCCGATCGCAGAGAAAAGAGCGTTTGCATTCCCGCTACCTCAGATGCTTTTAGTTCCGCCGTCACATCCGAAATAAAGAGAATTTGCTGTGGTGATACGCCAATCGCTTGAGCAATTTTACGATAACTTGCTGCCTCCTTTTTTGAGCCAGTTTCAGTATCGAAATAACCGCTCAAAAACTGAGTTAAATTGCCTGCCTCAGAATATTGAAATAACAATTGTTGTGCTTGAACGCTACCTGACGAAAAGATATATAATCGCTTACCCTCACGAGTCCAACGTTCAAACGCAGGTTTAACATCGGGAAAAAGTTGCGATCGCAGCGTTCCATTTCGATATCCACTTTCCCAAATTTTCCCCTGTAACGATTTGAGTCCGGTAGATTTGCGATCGGTTTCAATTAAATAATGAATATAAGGCACGGCGGCGGTTGTTGAGTCATCCAGCCATTCAGGTACGGCTAATCCTTGAGCAACATCAGTTGCATATTCTTGCCGCAATCGTTCTAGATCTGCTTGTACTCTACTTTCCTGACGATGAATTTGCAGAAATGATTCTACCTGCTTTTGAGCAAAAGGAAACAACACGCCGAAAACATAATCAATCGGAGTCGTAGTTCCCTCAATGTCAAGTAAGATAACATCTACACGAGCAGAATAGCGATCGGGCATAGTTACGTTGGGTCATTAATATGCATCAACCCGATCCAGTATACATATATGGAATGGAGAAAGCGCACTTAATGTTTTGGCTGTTGAGAGTAATACGTCTCACGCTACAACCACCTGGTAAAGTAACAACTATGGATATGCAACATCAAGCCAGTTTTCCACCTTTCATCGCAGGTAATCCCGAACAGTTACGAAAAAGAGGATTATCTGAATGTAGTACTGATGAAGAAATAGCGTTGGCAATGGGAATTAGCGTGGAAAAACTGCATTTTTTGGCTGACAGGTATCCCACATCTTCTACTTCACATTATTGCCGCTTTCAAATTCGTAAGAAAACAGGTGCATCGAGAACAATTTCTGCTCCAACACCCGCTCTAAAAGCCATTCAAAAATGGATTTTAAAACATATTTTAGAAAACATAGAAATTCATGATGCCGCTCATGGTTTTTGTCGCGATCGCTCTATTGTTACCAATGCTAGACTTCATGTGGGTAAAGATGTTATAGTAAAATTAGATCTACAAAACTTTTTTCAGTTAATTGCATATAAACGGGTCAAAGAATTATTTTACAGTTTTGGTTATTCTGAAACTGCCGCAACAATTTTTGGGTTAATCTGTACGATCGCGAATATAGATGTTAACGCTAAAATGAATTGTCAGGATATAGAAAAACGTCACTTACCTCAAGGTGCGCCAACAAGTCCTGCTATTTCAAATCTGGTTTGCGATCGCCTCGATACGCATTTAACTAAACTTGCTCATAATCTGGGATTTTGCTATACACGTTATGCCGACGATTTAACTTTTTCTGGTTTTGAGAAGAAAGCGCATAAAATAAATAATTTAATTTATGAAAGTAAGTTAGTTGTTACTCAGAAGGCTTTACAATTAATCCTCATAAAATTCAAATTTTAGGTAGAACCGTGCAACAAGAGGTAACAGGGATTATTGTCAACCAACAATTCAATTTATCTCGAAAAACATTGAAAGCTTTCCGAGCTACCCTGTATCAAATTGAACGAGAAGGTTCATCAGGCAAAAAATGGGGGAATTCAACTAATTTAATTGCTGCAATTACTGGATTTGCCAACTATGTAGCAATGGTTAACCCCAACAAAGGTGCAGAATTTCTAGCATCAATAGAACGCATAAAGCAGAAATGCGATCGCTCCTAAGTTATGAATAAAATATACGACTTGGGTAATTTCTCGCTTGCTATTTGCATCTGTTGTGTTAAATTTATACCGAGGGAGTCGTAAAGTTACAAAGCTGTAGTACGGGTTCTGCATACCCGACTGGTGCGCTGATTTATAGTACAAGCGTATGCCGCAAAGTACTTGAAGCTATTTCACCGTTTGATTAGCTCAGTTGGTAAGAGCGCCTGCTGTATGCGGGATGTCGCAGGTTCAAATCCTGTATCAAACCCCCGAAAGTTAGCTCATTTGGTTAGAGCAATCGGTGTATCGCCGATTGGTAGCAGGTTCGATTCCTGTACTTTCTCCAAAATCCCCTCGTCCTGGGTACGGACACCTTGTTAGGGACAAGGCAATTTAACGGATACAGGTTAGGTAAAGCCTAATGCTGGACGTGTTTATTTGATGAGTTCGTTACTCTGTCACGCAGGTGTTTTATTGCAGTTCAGGAGCCAGCGCAAATGCAATTCTCTCTAACTTGAGTATGTCCCTTCGTTTTCCTAATCCGTTTCTCTACGGAGACTCTGGAACTGGTAAATTGAACGGCGTATTTGAGCGTTGTTGACTTTGGTTGAATTGCCTTCGGGTAGTTTTGGCAAGGTTACAGCACTCTTCATCCAGTTTTAGAGAATCTTTTGCCCGCACCGAGACTGTTAAACCCTGTATTGGCAGAGTAAAAAATATTTTTGTATTATATGTAGTATAATGAAATTATTCTGCTAAGGGTTGTAAGCTCCTGGTTAGTATCTAAAGCTGCCAAAAAGACGAATGTTCTTATCTAATCTTCATCGGCGGGTACAGGTGCCCAAATTATCGATTCAAATTTCTATGTGGAAAACCTTTTACATCAAACCTAACGAAATCGGAATTTTATATCACCGCAGCGATTTTAAAAAGATTTTACAGCCAGGGACTTACACTTATTTTGGTCGCCACTGGCAAGTTAAAACTTATGACTTGAATCAACCAGAAGCCAAAATAGAAAACTTAGAATTGTTACTCAGAACTCACGAAGCCGAGTTACAAAAGCATCTATTAATTATCAAAACAGCATTTAACCAGGCTGTTTTAGTACGCTGCGGTCAAAATTGGATAAGCGTCGCGCCAAACCAACTACGTGCTTTTTGGCGTGGATTTATTGAGGTAGAATCTCATATTTTCAATTTAGAAGAAAGTTTAGAACTACCTGCCGAATTTGTCCAGCAAATACGCAGCATCGCCTTAAACGGATTGAAGAAATTTCAAATTTCAGAATACGAGATTGGCTTGCTATACGTTCAAAATAACTTTGTTCGACCTTTGGAACAGGGAGAATATGCTTTTTGGACTGTAAATCGGGATGTTGCAGTCAGAACTCTCAGCCGTATCTTGCCCAACCCAGACTTTCCACTAGAAGATGTATTGATTGAAAAGCATCCTGAGTTTGTCTCAGCTTATTGTGAAATTGTACAATTACAAGATCGACAAGTAGCAATTGTGCGGTATTTGGGTAAAGTTGTTGCTATTTTGCCACCCACAAGCCGTAAGTTGTTTTGGCAAGGTGTAGAAGTGGAAATTATTGATATTAGTAATGATGCCAAATTATCACCTAATTCAGTAGCAGAATTACTGGCAGGTTCTAAAGACGTTTTATTACTGAGCCATAACAGTTTGCACGTTCGGGAAGTCCCCGCGCAGCACGTTGGTTTATTGTATGTAAATCAAGAATTTCCAGCTTTACTACAGCCAGGAATACATGCTTGGTGGTTATATGGACGCTCGTTTCAAACTGAAGTGATTGACATGCGTTTGCAAAATATCGAGGTGTCTGGTCAAGATATTCTGTCGAAAGATAAAGTTCCTCTACGCTTAAATTTAACTGCTGGTTTTCGCATTCAAGATCCACTGAGAGCAAAAAACGGCTTGTCAGATATTTCTATTTTCTTGTACAAAGAATTACAGTTTGCTTTACGTGCAGCAGTTGGCGAACAAACTTTGGATGCACTATTAGAAAATAAAGGTGCGATCGATCGCAGCGTTGCTGAATACATTCGCAGCAAAACCGTAGACTATGGAATTGAAGTCGATTCTGTTGGAGTGAAAGATATAATTTTACCTGGCGAGATTAAGACAATTTTGAGCAAGGTAGTAGAAGCAGAAAAAGCTGCTCAAGCAAATGTAGTTAGGCGTAGAGAAGAAACCGCAGCTACTCGCAGCATGTTAAATACCGCAAAAGTGATGGAAGATAACCCCGTCGCTTTGCGTTTGAAAGAATTGGAGGTGTTAGAACGGATCGCTGAAAAGATCGATCGCATTCAAGTTAATGGTAGTTTAGATAGTATTTTGACCGAATTAATTCAGATTAATCGGCAATAACCATATTATTGTGGGTATTGTAGGGGCGGGTTTATCAAAGATCTCGATAAACATACGAGTAACTACATAAACTCGCCCTTAGAAGATTTAGGTTAATCGCTCAAACATAATATTAATAATAAAATTTAGCAATTTTTTTGGCGATCGCACCCCATTTAGAATTTTGCGTTACAGCCGCCCAATAAGCAAACCCGCGAATTGCCATGTTGTAGTCAACTGCTTTTACCTTGCCAGTGCGTCCAGTTTCTTGCCCCGCAGTGCGAGTATTGCCCTTAGTGCTAATTTCTCCTGAAGCTAAAACTCTGGTTTGCTGCCATGCCAAGGCTTTCTCAATCGCTGTTTTTACTTTTGGCGTGAGGGGATCGTCTGGAAAGTATGAAATGTCAACTATCTTGACGAATGCGCGACAATTATTTTGGTTGCTTTTGGTCAGTAGAAGAAGAGCGTTGTAGAGCCGCTTGTTGACGAAAACTGGGTGCAAGGATTTCGAGAATGACAGCATGATGTACCAAGCGATCTACAGCAGCAACGGTCATAGTAGAGTCGGTAAAAATTTCATCCCAAGCACTGAAAGGGTGATTGGCAGTAATCATCAAGCTTTTGAGTTCGTAGCGGTGAGCAATTAACTCAAACAACACTGATGTTTCCACTTCCGACTTTTTGACATAGCTAATGTCATCAAGAATCAGCAGATCGTACTTATCGAGCTTGAGTAAAGCTGATTGCAGTTGTAAGTTGGCTTTCGCCGCTTGTAGCAGTTGCACGGCTGTGGTGGCACCCAGAAACTTGACTCGTGCACCCAGTTCTACCAAACTGCGACCGACAGCAGCAGCTAAGTGAGTTTTCCCGACTCCAGAAGGACCGAACAGCAGCAGATTCTCACCCCGCTTCAACCAAGTTCTGTCCTGAGCCAGTTGCATGATGCTAGGCTGATTTAAGCTGGGGCAATGGCTGAAGTCAAAGTTGGAAAAAGCTTTTCCTGGTGGCAGGTGGGCATCTTTGAGGGCGCGTTGCACTCGCGCTTGATAACGTTGTGTTGCCTCGGATTCGCACAGTGCTAGCAAGAATTGAGCGTGTGACCAGCCCCCAGCCAGAGCCTGACGCTCCAACTCTTGCCAATGGTTGTTCATGTGGGGCAGTTTGAGTGTTTTGAGTAGGAAGCCCAGAGTCTCGATGGCTGTTATTTGGCTGTTGTTGGGGGACATGATGCAAGAGAGAGTCGTAAGGGGAAAGGTCGTGTTGCTGTACCGAAAGCGTTGGATGTGCCACACTCTCACCCAGATGAAACTGCTGTTGCAGTCCCACCAAGCTAAGGGTGCCAGAGCGTAAGTGGTCAGCCAAATACAGTGCGACTGCGTGTTCCTTATCTTGTTTAGCAGCAATGTACAGTGCCTCGGTCATCAATCGTGCCGTCGTGTAGGAATCGAACTGGGTTAACATCTCCTGCCATAATTGGCGGTAGTTGTCGTCAGGCAATAATTCTTGCTGCCAGGTACAGTGTAGAAAAGCACGGGGTTTCAGTCGCAGGCTGTCAATGACGTGACGATAATTGACGCAACGGGAGCGCCGCAACCGACTGCGGCTAGGTACATGAAGGCGTGGCAGTTCTACCACCTGCTGCGTGCCGACAAAACCGACTATCCGGTCATGATGTAGGTGAAGGGTTAATCGTAAGCCAATCAATTGTGACGGCACAGTGTAAGTGATGCAGCGCACGGTCATCGTGCTACGGGTGGTAACTCTGACGCTGAGGATTTCGTAGTCGGGATAACGATAGTTGGGTAATGGATGCAGGTAGGGTTGCTCAAGCTGAAATTTGGCTTGAATGCGCGTATTCAACTTCTCAACTATCCCAGAGATAAACGCTTGATAGGCAGCAACACTATCAAAATCACACGAGCCGCGCAGCAATAGGGCTTGATGCAGCCGTCGTTTGAAATAGCCGTGGGGTGACTCAATCGAACCATTTTCATGGGCTAGTCCGCGATTATTTCGTGAGGGACGCAAATTATAGTGCTGGCATAGCCGTTGATACATTTGCGTCAAATCTTCATCGGTGCGTTTACCCAGGTTACGGTAGGCGGCACTAAGACTATCGCTGCGATGTTCTTGTGGACAACCCCCGCTTGCTGCCAAGGCATTCTGCAAACCTTCAGCCAGAGCAACAAAACTCTCGCCACCTTGAATGACTTGCACGTACTGCCATCCACTATAGGCAAGTCGATAATGATACAGTAGATGCTCGAAGGGTTGACCGCCAATCGTGACTTGCACCTGCTTGAGCTTGGTGAAGTCCGACAAGCCCATTACGCCTGGTTGATGCTCTAACTCAAACATCACTGACTGCGCTGGTCCACTGGTCGCTTTCCATTGCTGGACTCGTCGTTGCAGCGTCCGCACGATAGACTGCCCATACTTGCCTGGATACTTCTGCTGCAGGTACTCGAACAACGTTATCGCTTGCAATTGCGGTTGTTTTTGTAATAGCGGAACTAGTTCGCTGTCCCATACCTCAGCCAATGGGTCTTTGCGGGTACGCCAGTCATGGGGTCGTCCGCGTTGCGGTTGATGAGCTCCCGCATCAATGCGTCTACCTGTACGCTTCGAAAATCCTCCCTTTGCTGCTGCTGTTTCCTGCGTGCAGCCAGATTCTCTCGCTTTCATGTATATTTGAACCTGTTTGAAATTAATTCGTTTTCCCGACACTAGGCAGTCCATTAATTGGCGTTAATTGACATTGCCTAGTGGGACTTTAAAACTTTCTAAGCCCAAATATAGCCGAACTTAGCTCTGTGAGAGGCAAATACATCAACATGCTCATTAAGCCAGCGGACCAAACGAAACTCGACTGCGGTGCGGAATGCCTCCAATGCTTCGGCAAAGGTTTGTAAGGGTTTGGTTGCCCAACGTCTGCGGAATCCGCCGGTCAACTGATGCCAAAGGATGAAGGTGTAAGCGATGAACACTAAAACCCAATGACGCTTCATACTCAGAGCATCCCGAACTTGATACTCACTCAAACCCAACCAGCCCTTGGCTTCTCGATAGAAGACCTCCACCCAGTTGCGAGCAGAATATGTTTGAGCTACCCAAGCCGCACTGACTTGGTTGTCAGAGGCATTGGTGAGAAAGTAATCCACCTCCGTCGCTTGCTCGAAACTAGAGGCATTGAGTTGAATCGCCAGCCAGCGAGTGCCTTCGAGCTTCGGAACGTGAACTGGTAACAGCGCCACCCAAACTGTCCGGGGCTGCTCCAGATTGAGTTGCACAGGTGTGAACTGCTCCACTGCCAAGGTTTGAGCAATAGCTTCTAATCCCTGCTTACGAGCAGACTCATCACCTGATGTTTGAGCAGTAACTTGGCGGTTTTTGGCGATTGCTGCCACGTAAGTTAGGTTTCTCGACTCCAACTGCTTGAGAAAAGGCGTGTTATTACCGTAGCCTGCATCAATTACAGTCACACCCGGTCGATAACCGCGCTTCAAGCATTGGTCAACCAAGTCTAGAGCCAGGTCAGGTTTTTTCTGGAAGTTGGGGTCTGCCTTGCCTTGCTCGAATAAACTTGCGTGTTGATAGAGTGCAACATCTAACGGCAGACGTCGCACTCCATCATACAAGTAGGTAGTCAGCAGCACAATACCATTGTCAGTCTTGCCAATCTCCCCAATGTACTGCCGTCCTACCCCATCAGTAGCCGCACCACTTTTGCGATGTCCCGAATCATCTACAATCAATGTGAAACCTTGACTCGGGGTCGTCTGGCGACACTGGTGCATCACCTCCAACCGCCGATTATTTAGCTTGACTTCATCCCAAGGGGCATTGTTGAGAAAATGTCTGAGGCTGTTGTAGGAGCCATCTACTGTATTTGTGACCAGTTGGCTCAGGTTTTTGCGCTGACTCTCACCCAGCAGTCCCCCTAGATAAACACGAAATTCCTGCCGCTGCTTCTGACGCGAAAATACATCATCAAACCGACGACACCAGTTCTCAAAGCACTGCGGCATCGCTGCTGGTACTTGATCTTTCACCTTACGTTGCTCCTGTCGAGACTGACGTAAAACGCAACTCCTACCCGCATTCTAGCTCAATTTGCTCCATCTTTCTTACAAAGTCCCATTAGATGACCGAGAAAGGCGACGGTAAAGATAATTGCTAATGAGATTGGATGACTCGTAGCTAAAATCTGTACGCTTTTTGTTTCCCTGAGTTGGAGGAGTTGAAATCGGGCGTTTAGCAATGTCAAACTGAGATATTCGATCGCTTGAATCTGCAAAAATTAATGGAGTAGCGATCGCTTTTTCCCCGATTGCTGCTGAGAATAGTAATAGTATTGCTATTAGTAAACTGCGTACTTTCACTTCCTACTCCCTATTTATTCCCTTGTCTAACTTGCTGAAACCCTGTAGAATCCAACAGTAAAACAACTGCTCCAGGTAAACTTAACATCCAACCTAAGACTGTAATGGTGAGAGACAATAATAGAGCTTGTTCTACTGAAAGACCAATGCGACTAAATAAATAAGCCCATAATCCTTCTTTCAATCCAATTCCACCTAGAGATATGGGTAGTAAAGTCACTACTACGATAATTGGAATAAAAACTAAAAGTTCCAAATAAGAAATTGGAATTTTTAGCTGATGGGCAACTAAGTAATGATAATAAACTATAGCTAACTGTAGTAAAAGTGACAGCCCCATTGATAACAACAAAGCTTGGCGATGTTGGGCAAAGGTGCGTAAGAGAATTTGAATTTTTGCAAACCAAGCTGCTACTGCACTCAGACGAAATTTAATCAGCCAAGGTTCTGCCCAAATTAATAACTTTGGACTTGCTATCAGTAAAACTGCTCCGACTAACGAACCAACACAAGCTGCAAACAAGAGAAGAATATCCCAGCGTCCAATTAATTTAAAAGCAGGAACTAAACCGATAACTGCTAACCCAGAAAGCGCAGCAAGTCCGGTAAATCTTTCTAGGAAAACTGATACAAGTGCTACTTCTGAATCTTTAGTCGATTGCGCGACTCGATAAACTCGATAGACATCTCCGCCTAGTGCGCCTGGGAGGAAAATATTTAAAAACATTCCAGCAAAATAACTACTGAGCAAACTACTCATTGGTGCAGAATGTCCGCTAGACCACAAAACAACTTGCCAACGCCAACAACTCAGCAATTGACAACCCGTGTAAAATAGCAAGGCAAAGATAATAAAAGATGGAGATAGGTACTGAAATTGTACCCACACTTGATAAAAATCCATCCGAGTTAATACTAAAGCTAGTACTCCTACGCTAACTATGATTTTGATTAAAAATATTGGTTTTATCTTCACTGAGCTACCTCAAGAAATGACGAGTTGCACTAATAATTCATGGATAGAGGTTATAAGGTGTAGGGTGGCATTGCCCACCCTACGTGTATTTCAAATTTAATAAGCTCCTAAATCTCCTCCTTGATAAGGTACGTGTGGAAATACTCCATCTTCTGGTTTCCACAACCGTACCCGCGCTCCAAAAGTTTCCATAACTGGTTGACCTAAAGTTTCTATGTAGTCGCGAAATACAGGTTCAAATCTGCCTTCTGTGTGGTTATCTACATGCAACCATACGCGCTTAGAATTCTCTAAAACATGGCTCATTTGATCTAAATTACTGATTAATTTGCCACCACCCCAGCGATCGATCACTCGACCATTATTCCAATAAAAAACATCGAAGCGTATATTACCAGGAATAAAGTAATCTAGCCCACCTAAACCTGTTGAAGCAGCAGCCGGAGAAGTCGAAATGACAACATCACCTGGTTGTCTATGACTGCTAATATATGCAAATGCTTCATTGTTACGCCTAGTGAGTGCATCGTGATAGCTAGCTAACACTCGATTTGGTTCTACGTTCAGGATTAAAAGCAAGACAATGCTGGCGATCGCAACTCCTCTCATCGGTAACAAGTTCCTCGTAAATGTCTGAAACTTGCTAGCTACACTTTCGGCAATACAAGCAGCACTATAAACAGCTAGTAAAATAAAGATCGGATAAATTTGGTAGGTGTATCTTGTAGCTATTTGGTAGATTAAAATGGTCAGTAGTATCAGGTTGATCGATACGCTGCTAAATAAGAAAAATGTCTTTTCATCTCGGTGTTTGAGGAAGTAGATCCAACCTAACAAAAAGAAGAACTATAAATAATATGCATTCGACTAGAACCAACAAAGAAATTATTTGCTAGTCCTGAAATACTAAAAAAATGCACTTTGAGATAAGCATCTGTACTGTCGGAAAGAGCTACCCAAGGAGTCAAACATCGAATCGAAAAGAAAACAAGATCGTAAGCAATAATCCCCATCGATACGATACTACTGACAACAATTTGCCAATCGTCCGCCCAGCGAAAAGGTCGATAGAAAAATAGAAATCCTACCAAAAAGCAAGGCAATAAAGTTACAGTTACCTCTTGATTTAAGATCGTTAGAGTAAGCGCAATAAAGAATCCATATTGATAAGCCCTACCACTGCGATCAACAAATCCTTTGAGGAATAACCAGAAACTTAAGATGCTCAGGCATTGAACGACTTGATAAAACCGAATAAAGCGAGAAAAGTAGACTTGCGATGGATCGAAAGCTAAAATTGCCGTGACGATCAGAGCCAGCCAAGCTTTTCCGGTAATTGTGCGCGTGAGGATAAAAACTAAAACTAAGGTGGCTGTACCCCAAAGTACCGACAAAAAGCGAGCGTTCACAACTGAGTCCCCTAGCAGCCGCAACCATAGTGCCAGCATGTAGTGATAGGCTGGAGAGCGGGTGTACCAAATACCAGATGTCGCTTGGGGCGCACCTGTGCGGAGAATTCCCCTAGTTGCATCTAAAGACGTATTTTCATCCGCATCGAGATCTACGAAGCCAAGGTTATAGGTTCTAACCACAAAACCGATCGCGACGATCGCACCCAGTATCAACCATTGATTCCATACAGGAGAATAGGTTTGGTAAGCTGTCGTCAATCGATGTATGAGGTTGTGTCGCGTGTGGCTGGGAAGTAAGATAAACAGGGCGATCGCCCCAAACCCAAACAAAATTAAGCACATACTTGCTGGAGATGCCCCAACGCTACCGACTAAACTCAAGCTGACAAAGGCAGTTAACCCCATAGGCAACCACAGCCCCAAGCAAGCTAGTTTTCTTTCCCGCCAACTCCACAGGAGCGTCAGCAACACGACAACTACAAACCCTAGCAAGATAAGCGAATTACTCTGTTGTTGAAAAAACAGCAGTCCTCGTTCTGCTTCTGCATAGCGGTGTTTGAGTAAACCAATCCCAATTAAGAAGAGCGTTCCAGGTAATAACAGCTCTGCCCCAGCACCTAAGCTATTCCACCAGCTATGGCGATCGCCCAGCCAAAATCTACCGAGACTCCAAGCACTCACTACAGCACAACCTACACCTGCTAATTGCCACAGCCAAAAGTGCCAGAGATAATCGGGATAATTGAGCAGATATGCATCACCCTCAAACGTGCGGTCTAACTTTTGTACGTTTGGTAAACCCAAATCCTGTGCTGCTTGTGCTTCACCCTTACCATTGAACCAGCCAGATCCAGGTTGCTCCAGAGTCTTCCAAGTGTTATTTGTAGAAATGGGTGCGATCGCTGCGTGAGACTTAGTTTCTGCCCAGCCATCCAAGAAAAATCCCAGTGGATTAAAGGGAGCTGCCGTGCCAACTTGATGTATGGGTCGAGTCAAATGGACTGCCAGAGTATTGCTACCAGGTCGAAGAAAATTTGTCACCTCATACATATGTAATTCGTTATTATGCTCGGCATCGTAGCGGTTGACCAATAAACCGTTAATTAGCAAAGCATACTTGCCATCTCCTGCAAACCGAATGAAAGCACGGGAAAACTGATGTTGCGGGATCTGCCAATCACTTCTGAGCCACACTTCACCTTGGGAACTTTCAATTCCAGTAATCCAGTTTCCCTCTAGGAAGCGATCGAACAGTCTTGGACTGAGGCGATTATAAGTTCCTTCTCGCACCGAACCAATTGCCTTGGCTGAAGACCAACTTTCATCAGGAAAATCGCGATCGAACCAAAGCAAACCATTGTGGGCTTCGTTGAGATTTGAGACTACCCAAGGTGTTGTGCCTGTCGCCAGATCGATCGCGGGTGATGCAGATAAGGGATAGACAGCGCCCTCAACTACCACACGCGGATTTTGCCGACTTTTTTGCACCTCGATCGCGATCGTATTTCTCCCAGATTGGAGGTGACGAGTCAAGTCAATATAGGTACTTAATTTCCAATCTTTAGCATTGGCAAGCTGAATCCAGTCGTAACCCCGCGAACGGTAAGCAACGCTATCATTTGCCCTTTGAAAATCTTCGGTAAAGCGACTTCCTAAGCCCAGAGAATGATAGAGAATATTTCTGTCTCTAGCGATCGCCCGTCCGTTAACATAAAGAATGAAATCGTTGTCGGCACTCAACCGCAACCAGGCTGCTGCGGGAACGTCATTCAGGAAAAAAGACCGACGGGCATAAAAACGGTAAGTTGGCGCTTGGGGCGCAATCCACTGCGTTTGAACAGACCAAGCAACGCGATCGGCAGCAGCAGGACTTTTATCCCAAACAGAAAAGCCCGATATGCCCAACAAAAAGCCCAGGATTAAGACTAATCCGATCGATAGCCAACGGTTTAAACGCTTCATTCTTGAGCCTCGCCAGATTCCTTCCAAGCTTTGTTGTCAATCGATTGGCGATACTGCTCCCAGGCTTTTTCGATATCGCCATCATGGTAGCTCGCCCAAGAGTTGTGCAGATAAGCTTGTCCCAGTAAAGCCAAATTGCTTTGCTGGGGATACTCTTGCGTTTCGATAATTTCTCGTGCTGCTGATGCCGAGCGATCGAATTCACCATTAGCAGCTCTAGCCAGCATTAAGTCGTAAAGTGCTTCGATATGAGCCGGAAAAATCTGCAATGCCCGTTCAAAACGCTCTATTGCTAATCCCGTCTGGTGGTTTGTAGGGCTGTTCGCCCCATTAAAATAAGCCACTCCTTGGTTTAAGAGAGATGTGGTGAGATATTCCCTCACCAAAAAGTTTTGGGGTTGCTTTGCTAATGTATTTTGGAAATACTCTTCAGCGCGGATGAAATCTTTGCGTCGATAGCTTTCTAATCCCTTGACAAATTCGATCGCACCTGGCTCCGAGCGGTTAGCATAAAATCCGGCTTCTGCCATCCGCCGTAGAAATTCCGTGTCACCTTGCAGAGGAGGATAACAAGTTTTTAAAATCTT
Organism: Chroococcidiopsis sp. SAG 2025; assembly: GCF_032860985.1. Lineage (GTDB taxonomy): Bacteria > Cyanobacteriota > Cyanobacteriia > Cyanobacteriales > Chroococcidiopsidaceae > Chroococcidiopsis. Next base: position 504,383 of record NZ_JAOCNC010000001.1, on the reverse strand, counting down.
GCTAATGGTGACAACTGGAAGATATTGACCCTGAGCATATAGCGTATCTAGATGGCGATCGATGAAATTAGGTAAGAGCATTGACAGGACGAGTAAGGCGATCGCGACTCCCACCCAAGGTAGAAACTTAGCCAAATCTGTAATCAAAGCGTTGAAACTTCGTTCTGCCAACCCTAAATAACATGCCATTAAACCAATAACTAAACCAGCAACGGCATAACTCCAACCGCGACCAATATAAGCAAAAAAATTGTTACTATAACCAAATCCCTCGACCCAAATTTTATCCCAGGATGACATTTGAAAAAAGCGACTATCTTTAATAGAAAAAGAAGCGATTGATTTAATTGGATCGGGTTGACTTAAAGTTATATTCTGTTTCCATTAAGACTGGATTTTCGGAAAATTTCTTTGGACGTGATGAGTAGCTTCTACCCCTTGCTTGTAGTAAGCCGCACTCAAAAAAGCCACAGTAGGCGACCAGGTAGTAATAAAGTAAGGAAAAAGCAGCACGACAACTAATCCGCTCCAAAACAGCATTCGAGCAGTACGACTGTGACTAAACCAGAATGCGATCGCTCCAGCTAACAGAGCAAATAATAAGGCGATCGCTCTACCTGTATTGGCAATACTGAGATGGGTGTCAAATGCCTTTAAAGCTTCGGGAGGTAAACTATACCAAGGAGATTTTACTCCTAAAAACAAAGCAAAAGATGCAACCAAAAAAGTTAGTCTTGTGCGCTCAAACCAGTTATACCAAACCTCTTTTTTTACTTGAATTTGACTAACTATTCCCGTTTCAGCAACAGGCAATCTACTAGTAAATCTGAGTAGAGTGGTATTCAGATAATGGAGCAGATTATTCATAACAAATAATTAATTTTTTGCCCTTAGTATTGAGTTATGGGGTAATGAATAATGGGTAGTTGATAGTTGGCGATGAGAGGCGATTTCTCCCTCAGCCCCCTCAGCTCTCCCTTGTCTCCCTTGTCTCCCTTGTCCTGTCTCTTCAGTTTTGACTTTTGACTTCTGACTTCTGACTTCTAAGCGATCGCCTGGATTTATCCCTCTAGGAGAAAGTACGACCTGTTCCCCTGGCGTTAACCCTGCAAGGATCTCTCGTTGATTGTCGAAAATTCTGCCCATCTGAACTGGTTTGACAACTGCTTGACCTGCCTCGGCAACCATTACCATGCCTTCGCCACCAGATAAATGAATCACTGCACTTTCTGGAATTGCTAAATTAGCTTTGTCCTTGTTGAATTGAACGTATCCCTGCAAGCCAGCTGCCATTTGCAGATCGTCAACGGCAATCCAAACTGAGTAAGTATAGCGGCGATCGATCCCACCTTTAGGACGTTTGCCCGCGCTGGTTAAAATAGTTGGGTTGAGTCGAATCACCTTCCCTTGGAAGGTGCGACCAGGATAAGACATTAAACGTACCGTCGCCAGATCTCCAACTTTAATCGCGTTGATTTGCGCTTGGTCGATATAAGCCCTAATTGCAAAATCTTTAGATATACTGACCAGCGGACGGCTGGCACGTACCCCTGCTAATTCGCCGCGATCAATATTGACCCAACTAACAAGACCATCCATCGGTGCGTACAGCACTGTATTGTGTAAATTTTTCAGAGCATTTTGTAGGGCTATTTTGTCGTTTTGCAGTTTTAGACGAGCATTACCCAACTCGTTATCGATCTCTTGTTGCGTATGTGCTAGTTCTTGCTGGGCAGTAAGCAAGTTTTGTTGCAAAGTTGTATAAAAGTCTTGGCTGCCGTATAACTGAATTTGGGCGTTAATTGTTTGCCGTTTGGTTGAATCTAGGTCTTTCTTTCGTGCTAAATAACTATCTTGAATGTCGTAAAGCTGGAATTTAGAAATAGCTCCTGCTTGTACTAATGAATTCATTTGTTGCAGTTTCTTTTGGGCAATTGCCAGCCGATGTTCGCCATCAGCAACTTGGTTTTTGAGTTCTTTCTCAACCAAGGAATTCATATCTTGCACTTTAGTTGATGCGATCGCTAATCGATGTTTGGCAAGTTCAACATCGGTTTTTAACTTTGCTAGTTTTACGGGCGCTGACTTTTGTAAGTTAAGCAGAGCCATTTCAGAAATAGCGGCATTGTTACGGGCAGCATCAACAGCATTTTTGTATGTGTCTTGCTGAAACTGAACTAATGGTTGTCCTTTTCGGACTGACTGCCCTTCCTCAACGTAAACCTGTTCTACTGGTCCTGATACCTGCGGGCGGAGGTCTATTTTATGCAGCGCCACCGACTCCCCAGGCGCAGCTACATTATCCTCTAGAGTTTTTGGCGCTACGGCTACAGTTTTCACCGCGATCGGTTTACCAGTTAACCGTTGCAATGCAGGATAACCAATTCCAGAAGCGTAGATTTTCGACTCTGGATTTTTGGTCGCTGGCACGAGTACGGCGATCGCTAGAACCGCCATAATCCCCAATGGTGCTGCTACTAGAGTTGTCAACACAGCACGAGAAAATAATGGATGAGAACGAATCATAATTTTACTGTTTGAGAGAGCGTCGGCGCAGTATTAGCCAAGGCGGAGCTAAATACCTCTTGCCATAGAGGAACGATCCGCGACCAGCCAAACCGGACTTGAACATCTTGTAAGCCTTGCCGTCCTAACTGTTGAGCTAGATTGGGTTCAGCCAATACTTTCAGGATTGCTGCTGCCAATGCGTAGGGGTCTTTTTGGGGTACTAATAGACCAGTGACTCCAGAACGGATGACATCGCCAATGCCACCCACTGCACTTGCAATTACAGGCTTTTCGTGGGCTAAGGCTTCTATCATTACGATTCCTAAGCCTTCGGTATCGCCTTTGCTGTCTACAATGGCAGGCAGAACAAAGATATCGCACCAAGCATATGCATCTGCCAATTCTTCTTTGCTGACAAATCCGAGGAAGTCTACTACGTTATCTAAACCCATATCTTGACACTGAGATTTGATCTCTGTTTCTAGGATTCCCTTACCAACCACCTTTAAGCACACAGGCTGTTGTTTTAAAATTAGTGTCAAAGCTTCCAACAGATATCGCAATTCCTTGCGTTCGTCCAGTCTGCCAACAAAAAGTAATTGAGGAATCGCCCCTGCTGCACGTTGTTTGGGCGGTTTTGCTTCAATCGTCAAACCATAGGGAATTACGGTGACTGCGCCAGAATAGATTTTGCGTACCAATCCCAGCGTGAAAGAAGAATTGGCAGTGACGCTTTTGGCATGAGGCGTAAGCCAGCGCAGAATAGATGAGACAAAGCGGAATTTATTTGCGAGTAGAAGTTCGGCTCCGTGAAAACTGAACACCATCGGAATGCCCAAAATCTTACTAGCAGGAAATGCCATCAATCCGTGTGGAAAAGCCCAGTGAACGTGAAGTAGGGCGGGTTTTTCTTTGCAACACACTAGAAATAACTGAATCGTACCTAGAAGAATGTAAAGAGCCGCAGCGAGTAAATAAAGCGGCTGCTTTTGCAACTTAGTCGGCGCTCCATCGCGGACGAGATTTTCAAACCGTTTGATACAGTAACGAAAGCGATGAACTTTTATGCCATCTAGCATGTGGCTTTTACTGCCTTCATAGGCTGGGGCAAAGACTGAGAATGTAGTTTCCGCAGATTGACAGCGTAAGACTGCTTCTCGCACAAAGGCTCCGTGATTGCCTTCTGCGTTTTGAGGATAGACCGAACTGATAACGAGAATGTGTTTGTTCATGAGGAGTCGGGAGTTGGGAGTCGGGAGTCGGGAATCGGTAGGGGCGGGTGAACCCAGAATTTCTGTAGAAAACGAAGTGTTTTGGTAAACCCGCCCGTATAGGGGAATTGTAGAGACGTTACATGTAACGTCTCTACATAAATGCATGTAACGTCTCTACATAAATTAAGAATTACTCGCTACGCGATCGCGATTGACTTGCATATCGAAAGCTTCTTTACCCGCACGAAACCCAACGTCAACTGCTTTAAACATGGCGGGAATGTATTGCAATGGTAAGAGCAAGCGATTTTCAACGTGAAACCACCACCAAGTACGAGAAAAGTTCATGGCAGATGTTACCAACCGTCCGCGCCCAAGTTTACTCTGACCAGAAAAACGTGGATGCCAAGGAGTAGCAACCTCTGTAATGTTATATCCCCAACCTGCCAAGATTGCCAAAAGGTAGCGATGGGTAACAACATCAAACGGAACTTTGGTGAGAATGTCACGGCGCACGAGTTTGATCCAATTCATGTCATGAATTTTCAGACCAAAGGATATCTGACAGGCAAGATTAGCAAATTTAGAAGCCATGACTTTACCCTCACCGCGTTGCTGTCGCCATCCGGCAACGCCATCAACTCCTGCTATGCAAGCTTCTAATAATAAAGGTAAATCAGTCTGAAAATCAGATTCTAGATCGGCTTGTCCCCAGAATATCCATTCTGTATTAACCTGGGCGATCGCAGTTTTCCAAACTCCGGTAACACCCCGCTTTTGAGGATGCCGAATCGTTTTTAAATAAGCATATTGACAGCATAACTGTGTCAGAATTTGAGGAGTTTTATCGGTACTGCCGTCATCGATTAAAAGTACTGGTAGAGTAAAGCCTAGATTTTGAAAAGTGCGATCGAGTGTATGAAAAAGTTTTTCCAGATTACCTTCTTCATTCAAGCAAGGAATTACGATCGTGACTGAGTGACTCAAGGATGGAGGTGCGAGTAACATGCTGTGGTGAGAAATATAAAAATTTTGTTAAAAAACATCATGACTTCGTAATGTATTGATTTAGTTCGGTGAAACTACTTGAATCTTTGTGTTTTTTTTAAAGAATTTGTGAAGAGAAAGATTGGCTTGAGAAAAACTTAAAAAATAGTAAAAATTCTCTAGCGATCGCCATTAAATTTATGCGAATTTATGTATTTCTACTGAGAACGAGGTTGATTTTGAAGCACAAGTTTTTGACAGAAAAATTTACTTTTAGATAAAAGCCGTAATTCAACACATTTATTTTTCGATCGCAGTGTAAACACATAAGTGTAGTCTGCATACATCTCGGTAGAGATCGCGACTTCTTTTTTGTCAAGCGTGTAAATTGCACGATTCTATCATCATTTCAGAAAAACGATCGGTAATTGTACTGAATTTTTAGTACAAATTAAACTCATCTATGCAGAATTCAGTTGCGATCGAAGTATCTGTGTTGTCAACAAATTCCGTGTTTGTCTTCAGGTAGTTTACAACCATCTCGGACAAGATAAATCTGTAGTAAATTCGACCTCTACCTCAAGACTGAAATTTAGCACTACTAAAAAGGAGATTTCGAGAAAATTTTATTTTGCTGCGGCTTCTCAGCTCAAATTTTGCCACGGTCTTGCTGAGAAAACCCCAGCTATGCGTTTTGTCTAACTGTGTAATTTGTCTAACGGTGTGAGACTAACCCGACAGTGGTTAGTTATTGAAGATCTGAACTTTGTGGAAATATGAACACTCAAACCAAACGGCTTTATCGCCAACTGCTCGTAGCTACCTTGTTAATGGGTGGCACTTTCAATATGACTGTACCTGTTCTGGCACAGTCTGTACCGACTGCACCACTCACGGGTGCGGGGACTGAGATCAAAAACAAAGCGACTGCTACATATGAAGACCCTAGTAACCCTGGTACGATAAATGCAACTTCTAATGAAGTCATCATCACGGTAGCAGAGGTTGCAGGTATTGCCGTTACTGGAGCGACACCTGTTGACAGGAACGGTAGCAGTGTTTCCAATGGAGATATTTTAGACTTCGACTTCACGATTAAGTAGTAGGGCATAATTAAACGTAAGATAGAGAAAAGCCAAAAACTTGCTGATTTTGACCACTCATGCCTGCTCCTTTACGTATCGTTTTGACAGAGTCAGAAGACCGGACGTTGAGTGAACTTCGGGTTGCCAAAACCGTTGCTCAACGTACCCGAGATCGAGCACAAATGCTTCGACTCAATGCTCAAGGATGGGTAGTGCCAGCGATTGCCGAAATTTTTGAGTGCCAAGAGCAGACAGTGCGCGAAACCATCCGCCGTTGGCAGCAGCAAGGGTTAGGTGGATTATGGGATGCTAGTGGACGAGGAGCTAAAGCCAAATGGCAAGAAGCAGACATGGCCTACCTAGAACAATGCCTAGAGCAAGAAGCCAGAACCTATAATAGTCAACAGCTAGCCCAGAAGCTAGAGCAAGAACGACAGGTAAACCTAAGTGCTGACCGGATTCGCCGCATTCTAAAAAAAAGGGCTTTAGTTGGAAGCGGACTCGACACTCGCAACGGGGCAGACAAGATCCTGAGTACAAAGCACTCAAGCAAGCCGACTTAGACACACTCCAACTAGCTGCCTGTGAAGGGTACATTGACCTGAAGTATCTTGACGAATCGGGATGTTGTCTGGAAAGTCCAGTCAGTTATAGTTACTCTCGCATTGGAGAGCAGAAACACCGAAGAGCAGGTCAAATCCTATGGAGACCGCATTAGTATTCTAGGGATATGGCAACCAGAGCAGTCGTTTGACTATGCTCTGGTACAAGGCAGTTTCCACAAGGAACGCTATGTTAAAGTGATGAACGCTCCTTGCCCAAAAGAGTGAGCAGACATTGCTACAAACCGGACGGCTCACAGTCGTGGTGCAAGATAATGGTTCGGCTCATACCAGTCATCTTGCCCGTGAGCACTGGCAGCAGTGGCAGTCGAAAGGGCTATATCTCTTTTTTCTCCCCCAATACAGTTCACATATGAATCTGATTGAAGCGCAGTGGCATCAACTCAAAACCCATGAAATAGCCGGAAGGATTTTTGATAACGAGTATGATTTAGCGAATGCCATGATTGAGGGCATGGAGAATCGAAGTCAACAAGGGGGATGGACACTGGAACGTTTTATGTTTAAATCTGCCTAGCTACTTACTAACGTCGGTAACGATACCACTGCTATCTACATTCCAGGTAAGACAATCCTGAATACAGGAGGTCGTATTGTCGGTGGTCAAATTGGTAGCACCGCTGGAGCCAATAGCGTTTATATCGTCAGAATTAACGGAAACACGCTGACAACTCCAGTTGCCGTTCCTGATGCTGGCGTTCAATCAGATAATGCTGCATTTATTGCTGCCATCCAAGGCGCGGGTTATGCTGCTTTTGATGGCTCGATTGATGTCAACCAAGAGATAGTAGTACGAGTTCCTGTCACAGTGACAGAAACCGTGGCGACTAATCCAATTAGCGTGCAATTCGGTAATACCGCTGACCCTGGAACTCAGAATCGTCAGAACATTCCATATGTAGCGGATGCTACTACTGATGATGACGTTCGTACTGCTGACATTACATCCGAACCAGCTCCTAGAAATTTAGGTCCTGCAAATGGGGAACGGGAGGCAGCAGCATTCCAGACGATTCCTTTAGGAACGCAGGTCACTACCCGCGCTCTAGCAACCGTACTCAAGACTCGCTCTCTATATACTCCAAATACTTCAGTACTCGATGACGACCAGATTCGTTATCGCTTAGACCTGCGCGTTGAAGGTTCTTACCCTAATAATGCCTCTATTGCTGTCGGTAATTTGGAAGGAACAGCTCTAACTAACCCCATTGCGGGTGCAGGCGCTCCTACTGGAAATGTCATTTTGGTTTCTGATGTCATTCCTACAAATACAGTTTTGGATGCTGGATTCCTACCAACTGCACCTTCAGGCTGGACTGTAGTTTACAGTGAAAGCGATCCTACTGCGGCTAATGCTACCGCTCTCAATGCTCAATGGTCAACGACTCCACGTACCTTAGCTGATGCAGGCTTAGTGAAGCGGATTGGCATTGTCCGTACTGGTATAATGACTGCTGGATCTTCTACACTTGCCGATACAAACGGCTTCCAGTTCCAGGTAAGGACAGTTACGGGCTTTACTGGCGGTCAAATCCTGAATATTGCTCAATCCTTCGGTCATACCCAAGGAGATAGCGATCTTAACCGGATTATCTATGATGAATCCGGCGACCAATTCCCTAATAACTTTGAGGGTACTACGACTCCTTACGCTGACGGTGCAGGTGGCTTCGATCCTCTTAATGATGACGGTATAGCTCTTGCTACATACGGTAGTGACTCCAGCAGCCAACCCGTAAACAACGGACAGAGTAACCAGGGTACGGGTGCTGATGGTGAAGTTAACCTATTTTCTATTGACCCACCTGGAAGCATTTTGACTGGACCGAGAGGAGTTCCAGGGGCAACAGGTCCAGGAGGCTCTACCCAGACTGACTACGTGAACCAGGCAATTTCGCCGCCACTGGGTAAAAATCCTGCCGATACACTTACTGATGCTGAGACTGGCGATCTGGTTTTCAACAGCACAGTAAGAAACCCCAACTCGCTTGGACTCAACAACGTAGTTCTGAAGCCAATCCCCGCCGCACAAGCCGATTACGTAGCAGATAACACGGCTGATAACCAGCAAGACTCCAATACTGGTTACGGTGCAAACACAACTTTACCAAATGGTACGACCGTCAAGATCGACTATGGTACGCAATCAGCTACTTATACATGGAATAGCGGTACTAGTACCTTTAACCTTACTTCTGGTTCAGCAGTCAAACTCACTACGCTCAACGGTCAAGTTAGCCTTGACTACACGGTGACAGTAAATCTTGGCGGTGGTGCTGCTCAAAACACAGCCTATCCAGTGGCGATCGTGGCGTTTGTTGATGAAGGTGGTAACAACGAGTTTGACCGGAGTTCATCTGCTTCCACCGCTGAAAGTATCTTCAACATGAAGATTGTCAGAACCATTTACAGCTTGGGTGTCACCTGCATTCGCCTGATGACAAATGCAGAACTCGATGAAATTTATAATCCTTTAGAAGGAAACTGGATGTGGCGACCCTATTTGCACCAAAGGGGTATTGATGTCTCAGATCGATTAAGTGACATTCTCGATCGAATGCTGCAAGAATACGTCCAGCGTCGCTATCAATCGGCAGAAGAGGTACTCAAAGACCTCAGTGAACCAATTGTCGCACCAACAGCCACAGCACCAGCACCAGCAGCACCAGTAGCCACAGCGCCACCGCCACCGCCACCGCCACCACCACCGCCACCACTAGTAGAAATTAAACATTGGCAGTGCCTGCATACCCTAACCGGACATTCGGGACAGATTAGAGCAGTTGCCATTAGCCCAGACGGACAGTTAGTCGCCAGTGGCAGTGCGGACAAAACGATTAACATCTGGGAGTTGGATAGCGGCAGTTTAGTTTACTGTCTCAGAGACCATAGCAACTGGGTGCGGGGATTGACTTTTAGTCCTGACGGTAAATCTCTGGTCAGTTGCAGTGCCGATAAAACTGTCAAGATCTGGAACGTTAATAGTGGCAAACTGATTCAAACCCTAGCCGGACACGCGAATGGAGTCAGCGCGATCGCGACGAGTCGTGATGGTAAGGTGATTTTTAGCGGGAGTGACGATGGCACGGTGAAGTTGTGGGATTTATATACAGGTAATCTCATATACACCTTGACAGGACACTCCGGTTATGTGTTGTCAGTTGCCAATAGTCCAGATGGCAAAGTTTTAGCTGGAGGTTGCGGCGAAGTTATTCGTTTGTGGGACTTATACAAAGAAAAATGGATTGGCGATCTGACGGGACATTCTGGCTGGGTGCGATCGATCGTCTTTAGTAAAGATGGACGCACCATCGTCTCTGGCAGCGAAGACGGCACGATTAAGTTGTGGCATGATAGCAAGCTAACTCACACGCTAGAAGGTCATACTAGCCGTGTCAGCGGTGTGGCTTTAAGTCCGTTGGGGAGAATTATTGTCAGCGGTAGTGGTGATAAAATGCTCAAAGTTTGGCAATCTGAAAATGGTAAATTTGTCAAAACTATCGGCAGCCATGATGATGCCATTTGGTCAATTGCTCTGAGTGCTGACAACACTGTAAAAATCTGGCAATGTCACTAAACTAGGAGTTATGGAGACGCGACACGTTGTGTCTCTGCAACGTTTTTCCGTGCTATCCATGCCCAAAAAGCAAAAATTCCCCTATCTCGTTGGTTCCAAATGGACTTCCCAGCAAAAAATGTTCGGCTGGAGGCACTTTCAAGTGGTCAATCGCAAAAATCAAGGCAAGTGGGTGTTTGCGGAAATGGTCGCCGCCTGCGATCCCGAGGCGCGATTTTGGCTCAACGCAAATTCGCTCAAAGACCGTTCTCAGTGGCTGGCTGGCTGGCAATCTCTACAAGAGATGGCAGAATTAGCTACTACAGTTGATTGATATATTTTTGTTTCGACGCAAAGATTTTGGGTGAACCTGTTGTAGGTCCGCGTGGGGTAGGGGCGGGTTTATAGATATTTTGTGTTGAAGTATGAATATTTTTGGTGAACCCGCCCCTAGGGTCATTGCGAATTTTGATACAATTTGTCTTGCTGCCAGGATAACGGGTTATCCATAATATATTTTCTGATATTTTGTAATGCTATATCGTCTCGAATAATATGTTCGTAATAATTTCGCTGCCATACAGAAACACCAGTTGTATGCCGTAACTGATTAATCCGCGTAGCTGAAGCAGTTTTGAATCCTTGAATAATTTCCGGTAAGCCGCAGTATTTAGCAGATTTCGATTTGGCATCATCACCGTATACTGTAGGGGCGAGTTCAGCAGCAATATTTGTATTCCCCACACAAAGGCTTTCCAAACCCGCCCCCACCCCATGCGGATCTAGCAACCAAATAATTCCATGTATGTGATTCGGCATGATGATAAAAGCATCCAGTTGGATGTCAGAATAACGCCTCATCAAATCGAACCAATTATACTGAATAACTTCGCCATATCGATTTGGACGCATTTTTTTATCTATAATTTCACCAACAATTGTAAGCCTTTAATTCTTTCCCTTAACTCTTTAAATTCAGATTTTTTGCCTCGTGTGAAATATAGCTCTGCAGCTTGTCTTAAATCTGCAATAGCTTTCTGATTATATCTAAGCTTGAGTAGGCAATACCACGATATTTATACGCCTCAATATATTTTGTCTGAAGCTGAATTGCGCGGTTAAAATCCTCAATCGCTTCTTTGTATCTTCCTCTTTTAGCTTTCTCCATGCCCTGGTTGTAGTAAGCTTTAGCATCTTTTGGAGCTGGCTGCTGAGAATTTGATGTAGAAGTCTGGGTAGAAGCACTAAATGTAGAAGACTTCAGCACTTCGTAGGCTTCATTAATTTTCTTCAATTCCTCCTGCGCCTTTTCTTGTAGGCGAGGATTGTGGGAAAAGCGATCGGGATGCCAAACCATAGCTAAGTCCCGATAAGCCTGCTTGACTTGCTCCAAAGTTACCCCTGGTTGAAGCCCAAGGATTTCGTAACACCGATTAATATGATTCATAGAAGGACAGCATAGGTAGCTCTCTATTTAAGCTTTTCCAAAATTTGGACGATGTGATTCGCTATACTCCAAAATGAGAGTAGAAGCATTCTTAGCCACTTGTTGGAATCCTGTTTATGACATCCTATGCAACCTCCTCGGCTAAAGCCGAAATGAGCGAATTGCGGCGACTCAAGGGTATACTGCCCCCAGAACTGCAAAGTTGGGTAACTGTCGAGGGAACGACGGAAGTTAACCCACCCCTGATTCGGAGTGAAGAAATTGGCAGCGATCAGGTGGAAATTCAAATCGATTTGATTAAGTGGGATGCGCTGGCGATCGATCAGCGGAACTTGCTGTTTTGGCACGAAGTGGCGCGAATTCAAAATGACACCATTCCCAAAGATGGTTGGGAAATGGCAGCGCTAGCGATTGGTTTGGGTGGCGCGGTCGGCGAACTTTGGGTACAGGATGGCTTGTTATTGTTGCTGGCAGTGGCGTTGTGCGGCGTGTCGGGATATCGGCTATATCAAAAGAATAATGGTGAAAAGCAGGTGAAAGAGGCAATAGAGGCAGACGAAAAGGCGATCGCCTTGGCAACTCGTTTCGGTTATACTCTACCTAACGCCTACAAAAGTCTCGGCAGTGCTTTAAAAACTTTAATCGAGCAAGCACCAGGCAAGCGACAAAAAGCGAAATATGAAGGTCGCTTGCAGGCACTCAAGCGCAGCGCTAACAAGGCAAAAGCCAAAACGAAAGCTGCACCAGATGAGATGATGTAACGATCGCGATGTAATGACAGGGACGCGAAAATTCGCGTCTTTATAGCTGGTTGAGCATTTTGTGAGTTTGGGGAATAACGCGGACTCGTTTGAGTTCTCGTTTCATGAGCGCTTGCCAATGCAGTACTTGGGCTGGAGTGGGTGCTTGGATGGGAATGTCTCCGAACTGCTGGGATGGTGTGAGTGGGGTAGCAGGTTGTAGAAATACAGGAATTTCTGGATTGACGGATGCAACTAGTTTAGCTGCCTTGGCTAAATCTCCGAGATCGGTTTGACTGGAGACGATCGCTTTGATAAATACTTCTACGCCTGCTTGGTGACAGGTTTGCAGAAATTCTACGTGTTCGTTCCAGCGATCTTCGCCACTGACGCTGGGTAGTTTGATATCCATGCCCACCGAGTCAAGGCAAGGTAGGATGAGTTGCAGTTGTTGCGGACGATGACCTCCCGTTTCGAGATAGATGGGTAGTCCAGTTGCACGACGTACCAGAGGTAGGAATTCTACTAGGAAAGGTGCGTGTAGTAATGGTTCGCCTCCTGTGAGGCTGATACTATCGTGTAAGCCTGGGGAGTTTTGCCGTTCTATCCAAGTTAATAGAGTATTAAGCTGTACGGGGTTAGGGTGGGTTTCAAAGTCTCGCAGTCCAGGCGACCGCTCGACGCGACAAGTTGATGGTACGCTCCAAGTGTGGGCGCTATCGCAAAAATGGCAGCGTAGATCGCATAGCGCGAACCGGATGAAGATTTGGCGCGTGCCGACGTTTAATCCTTCGCCTTGAATGGCGGAGAAGATTTCGATGAGACGGGCGGTTGTCATGGGTCAGAATGGGGCGATTGGGTGAGAGTTAAAGTTTAGATAGGGTCGCGCATAGACGCGCAGCGGCTTCTCGTAGAGTAGGCGCAAAGGCGCAAAGATACAAAGATTATGTTTTTGCTCCTCGCTCCTTGCTTCTCGCTCCTATTACTAGGCTTCGCTACAATGAGATTGGGAATTGAGTCGAGATTAACTCTCTTATTGTGCTAAATCTCAACCATAGCTCGGAGTACATCACGGTCAAGCGCGAACGGGTTTTAAGCTGGCTGTCAGAACACGTACCGCAGTCCCGCATCGACCATATTCTTAGGGTAGAGCAGATGGCGGTGGAGTTGGCTGAGCATCACCGTCAAAATGGGGAGAAGGCGGCGATGTCGGGGCTAATGCACGACTTGGCAAAATATTTTAAGCCCGCTAAGCTGCTGGAAATGGCGCGCGCTGAGGGGTTAGAGATCGATCCCGTGATGGAATTGCATCCTCATTTGTTACATGCCGATGTCAGCGCGATTGTTGCTAGAGATACTTTTGGGGTGCAAGATGAAGAAGTATTGCAGGCGATCGCCAATCATACTTTGGGCAGACCAGAAATGACGGAATTGAGCTGTATCGTGTTTTTAGCGGATAGCATTGAGCCAGGTAGAGGCGATACCCCTGAGTTACAAGCTTTACGACAGATGAGTTATCAAAATTTACCTCAAGCTGTTTGGCGTACCTGCGATTATTCTTTAAAATTTTTAATAGAGACTCATTGTTTAATTCATCCACGCACGATCGCCACCCGAAATTGGTTTCTTAACTGGGTAAAAAGCAAGCACCACTCTCCGCACATGCTTAAATGAAGAAATAGTTTCGCTCTGTATGAAGTTGTACATTTGACAATTATTATGAGCATAGTTGCTCTTTTGTTTTAGATAATTGATTTGGAAAACATAGCTCGAAAAATGAGGTTTAATGTCTGAATATACCCAAGCAAATTCAATCTCTCAGTCCGCTTTTCTGAACTCTAGTAAGGTCAGTGCTACTCATGCCGATGAGAGTCGGGAATTAGCCTTGGCAATCGCGGAGGCTGCTGCCGATCGCAAAGCTGGCGATATTGTCCTGTTGCACGTCGCTGATGTTTCTTACTTAGCCGATTACTTCGCGATCGTCACTGGATATTCTAGGGTACAGGTAAGGGCGATCGCAGATGCAATTGAGGATAAAGTTGTCAAAGAATGGCACAGGAAGCTACTGCGGACGGAAGGCAAGAATGAAGGAACTTGGGTGTTACAAGACTATGGCGATGTCTTGGTTCATATTATGATGCCCAGCGAACGAGAGTTTTATAATTTAGAAGCATTCTGGGGTCATGCCGAACGGATCGATTTTCCAACCGCCAGCGGCGATGGGAGAACAACAAAATGATGGAATCACCTGTTTCTGTCTGTCCAGTTCCTGACGAACAACAACCGCTCAACGAGTACGAACAGCTCAAATCATCTGGTTTTTTTCGGACTGCCACTTTAGAAGTACGGCAATATGTTGGCAAACTACTGTGGGTTTGGGGTTGGTCGTGGATAGTGGCAGGACCGATCGCCGCTGCTAGTTTTCCACCCATCAAACACGTGTCGCAATTCTTGCTATGCGGGACGATCGGTGCGAGTCTGGGGGTAATATTAGCAGTTGCCCGCTTGTATCTCGGTTGGTCTTACGTGCGGGATCGTCTAATGAATCAGACGATCTTTTATGAGGAAACGGGTTGGTACGACGGTCAAAACTGGACGAAACCACTAGAAATTCTGACTCGCGATCGGCTCATTGTCAGCTACCAAGTTAAACCAATCCTGCAAAGACTCCGCCGCACTTTTGCGTGGCTGGGTTTCTTTCTCCTGTCTGGGGGCTTAATCTGGTATTTTGTATAAGTTGTCACTGGTCATCGGTCATTGGTTATTTGTATCAATACATAACGAATGACAAATGATAAATGGCAAATAAAGACTCAAAAGGTGATAAATTCTAACCCATGACAAGGGGAAAAAGAACTCAAGCCGCAGAACTGGAAGTCCGGTTGCTGCGGGAAGGGATTGTAGAATCGATCCATCACGTCCAAGCAGTTGTGTGTGATGACCGAGGACGGGTGTTATCTGTAGCTGGCAATGCGGAAACAGCAACTTTCGTGCGTTCTGCTCTTAAGCCATTTCAAGCACTAGGCGTGACAACAACAGGCACTTTAGAACGCTACGACCTCACAGATCGAGATTTAGCGATTATTTGTAGTTCGCATAAAGCCGCGATCGCCCAAGTGCGACAAGTCTTTAATATTCTTTGGCGAGCAGATATCGATCCCTCGGCATTGCAATGTCCCACACCTGCGGGTAAGCGCAGCCCCCTAGAATACAATTGTTCTGGCAAACATGCGGGAATGTTAGCCGTGTGTCAGCAACGGCGTTGGGCGCTCAATAGCTATCTCCAACGCAACCATCCCGTACAGCAGTTAATTCTAACTAAAGTAGCTGAAATGCTGCGGATGCCAGCCGAAGAATTTATTTGCGCTCATGATGATTGCGGTGCGCCTACCTATTTCATGCAGTTGGGACAAATGGCAGCTTTATACGCTCAGCTTGCTTCTGGTAGCAGCTTGGATCTGGAACGAATCGTGCGTGCTATGACCTATCATCCCACCTTAATTGCAGGGGAAGGAGAATTTGATACGGAAATTATGCGCCTGACGCAAGGGGAACTGGTAAGTAAAGCGGGTGCGGAAGGCGTGCAGTGTATTGGTAGAGTTGGCGAGGGCATGGGTTTGGCAATTAAGGCAATAGATGGTTCTAAACGCGCCAAACACGCTGTAGCGATTCACTTGCTCAAGCAAATGGGTTGGATCAGCCCCTCAGCAGCGGAAACTCTAGCTGAAAGCTTTATGGAGTTTGGTAAATTCAAGCGTCTAGAGGTTTTAGGAGAATTGTCGTTGTTATAGTTGCAAATTACTAAAACTTATGGTTATACTAGAAAAGTTGACGCGGGATAGAGCAGCCTGGTAGCTCGTCGGGCTCAACAAGCAAGATTAATCAAGCGCTTAGCAGTTAGTCTTGTTATGGGCAGTACGTAAAGAAACTTACGTGCGTTTACCTGTCAAATTCGGGGAAGCCAATAGCGCGGTAATCCCGAACCAAGCTCTCGTAAGAGAGAAGGTGTAGAGACTGGAAGGCAGGCATCCTAACGTCAAGTCGAGGATGAAGGGACAGTCCAGACCACAAACTAGTTAACAAAAGAGTTAGCTCAGGCAGCGAAAGCTGTAGATGGTAAGCATAACCCGAAGGTCAGTGGTTCAAATCCACTTCCCGCCACCAAATCAGAAGACAAAACCCTGTAATTTAAAAAGTTGCAGGGTTTTGTTTTAAATGAAACTGGCAATTTCCACTAAAATCCCATCTAAATCGCGCACGTAAGCCACTGTTTGTCCCCAAGGTTTAACTTTAGGTTCTACAACAACTACAGCGCCAGCATTCACCGCATTTGTAAAAGCTGCCGATACGTCTTCTGTCACAAAACCAATTTCAATTCCAGCAGGCAAATTTGATAAATTATTCTCTTGAAATCCTTGAGAAAGATTCGATCGCGCTAGTTCGTTAGAAGCAAGAGCAAGTGTCGTTCCTCCCGTTTCCATCTCAGCATATTGTCCGCTTTCATGAACAAATCGTTGCTTTAAGCTGAAGGCACGTTCGTAAAATGCGACGGCTTGAGACACCTCTTTAACATAGAGAATTGTGTAGGAGAATTTCAATACTTTTACTCCTCACTTCAAGAATGACTGAGGTAGGGTCAGTACATTTGCTCTTATCAGTCAAGTATCGCAGGTAACAAGTAGCTTGCTATCAACCAATTACAAAGTATAGTAAACTCGGCACATCCAGAGCCACTTAGAGTGCTATTTTATTGTGGGAAATCATTAGACTAGAGATGTTGCGAGTGTGGCTGGTATGTTGCAGCGTCCAATTTTAATCGGTGGTGTTGGTTTAGCCTTTGCACTGTGGTTCTTGCAAGGGTGGCAAGAATCTTTAGCGCATCTGGGTGAGTTTAGCTTGATGGGTGCGATCGCCATCATCTTCTGTTTGTGGCTATTTGGCAAATATCGTCCTAAACAGCAAGTCCAAGATTTACCTGTCAATCGAGAAACGGTAGAAAAAGCGATCGCTCAAGTACAAGTAGTTGTAGATCGACTAGAAGCAGAAGATCGTCCTACTTCAGAATTACGAGAAAAAATCGCCCAGTTAGAAGCGCAGATCGATCGCCAAGAAATTAATTTAGCTATTACTGGTGGTAAATCTGTCGGTAAGACGACATTGTTACAAGTTTTAGAAACACAACCGCAAGATCGAAAGTTGTGTATTAGCGAGACAGCAGCTTTATTTAGCGAAGTCGAACAGACAGATACAGCAGCTTTGCAAAGTGCGATCGCATCCGATCTAATCTTATTTGTGACTGCTGGAGATTTAACTGATTCAGAATATCAAACTTTACAACAACTATTGGCAGCCCATCAGCGACTTGTTTTGGTATTTAATAAACAAGACCAATATCTTCCAGACGATCGCGCTGCTGTTTTATACTCTCTCCAGCAAAAGATGCAACCAATGCTAGCAGCAGAAGACGTTGTGGCGATCGTATCTGCACCCAATCCGTTGAAAGTGCGCCAGCATCAAGTTGATGGTGCGGTAGAGGAATGGCTGGAACAGCGTTTACCAGAAATTTCTTCTCTAACACAACGTCTAGAATATATTCTCCAGCAAGAAGCGCAACAGTTAGTTTGGGCAACCACCAAACGCCAAGCTGAAGAGTTGAAAGCAGAAGGCAAGACAATTCTGAATCAAATTAGACGCGATCGCGCTCTCCCCGTTGTAGAACAATATCAATGGATCGCCGCCGCCGCCGCTTTTGCTAACCCAGTTCCAGCTTTAGATTTACTGGCAACAGCAGCAATTAACGCTCAGTTGGTGATGGAATTAGGCGCAGTCTACCAGCAAAAATTCTCTCTCGAACAAGCGCAAACTGTAGCGGGAACGATGGGAAGTTTGATGTTGAAACTAGGTTTGGTGGAACTTTCTACGAAAGCTATTAGTACTGTTTTAAAAACTAATGCTGTCACCTTTGTAGCAGGTGGAACCGTGCAAGGAGTTAGCGCCGCCTATTTAACTCGCTTAGCTGGTTGTAGTCTGATCGAATATTTCCAACAACAGGAAGAGGCGATCAATTCAGGAGCAGGATTGAATCTGGATAAGTTAGGGCAGACTTTACAAAATGTCTTCCAACAAAATCAGCAAGTTGCTTTCTTGCATGGGTTTGTCAAACAGAGTTTGGGACGATTGTTACCAACTCCTCAACCGCAGGCTTAGTTTTGTATGCTTGACTTTGTAGGGTGCGTGACTCATGCACCCTCTTTACTATTTATCTGTAGCTTGTGGTAAAAGTTACAAATGTAAGTGTATTAAAACAATCATTCATACGAGCGTATTATTGCAGCTAATACAGATGATACAGAGTAAACTAATTAGCTGAACTGTTTCTAGTAATTACAGCTTGTGATTTCAAGTAATACACCAAATCAACAGCCTGGATTATTTGGGTTAAAACACTCAAACCGAGACTTCACTCAAAAAGACGCTTGGGGTAAAAACTGTTTCAATAATTCATTTCCAGCTTCTCTTTGTTCTTACTTATACAGTAGAACTATTGATAACATCTATATCAAGCTCAATTCAAATCTGGAAGTTGAGCATTCAAGTATTAATACAGCTTATTTCTACGGAATTAATCCAGACTCAGACAACTTGTTTTACGCTTTTGAAACACAGTTTACTCCATACCAACAATATTTGATCGGTGCGCTGCCGCGAGCAGATTTGGTTACTCAACAAAGAGATACGGGAAGTTGCCTGCAAGCAATTGAGGTAAAATTAACGGCTTTACCTGACCATTCAACGTGCGATCTTTTAGATGAAAGCTTGTATGGATGTGAAATAGTAGTAAGACCTGATACTATTGTTTACTTGGCTTGCAGTATTGCTGAGTACTTTGCACAAGACATTAATTTACTAAAAAGTTTAATTATAGGGAACTTTGAGGAGATAGAAGATTGGACAGAACCTTCAGATGTGATAACTCATCTTTCAAGTATGTTTGACTCTCTCAGATTAATTATGCTGTCTATGGTAGCAGTGCAAAAACCTTCTGTAATGCAACCTATTTGGAAAACCGTAGGCAAATCCCCTAGACTTGCAGATAATTGCTTGGATGTATTTGTCTGGAGCAATCTAGCATTTATAAGACTAATTTTAGATTCAAGCAAATTAGATAGTAAGCCAAATAAAACAGTAACAATTGGTAGGCATATTCGTGCAGTTATATGGCTCTTTAAAATGATTTATGATTTTAGCCAACATTATCAATTTGACTATAGAAAAATTGTTAGCATTGCATACAACACAAAAAATGACAAAGCTTTTTCAGTCAATGGAAGATTTACAAACTTTTATATGAGATCGGAAGTTTTAAGAATGCCAAGAATTCAGAAAACGGAAATCAAGGAAATCATTTTAGGTGGAGGTCAAAATTTATTAAGTCCAGAGAGAAGATTTGATGCTATAATATGCAACTCTTCTGGTTTATTCGACTAATCCACTATATAATTCTAGTATTAACTTTGCCAAGATGAGAACGGTAGATCTATTTGCTGGTTGTGGTGGTATGTCACTTGGATTTCAAAATGCTGGATTCAATTTAGTGGCTGCTTTTGAATACTGGCTCCCAGCGATTGAAGTTTATAAACAAAATTTCCAACATCCTATTTTTGAGAGAGACCTTTTACAAGAAGATGTATATGAATGCATTAATAGTTTCCAACCAGAGATGATTATCGGTGGTCCTCCATGCCAAGATTTTTCAAGTGCGGGTAGAAGAGACGAAAATGGTGGTAGAGCTGATTTATCTCTGGCATTTGCGAACATTATTGCTCGCATTAAGCCTAACTGGTTTGTGATGGAAAACGTTGATAGGATCGCAAAAAGCCGAGTTTTAGAGACAAGTTTAGAAGTATTTAAGGAAAGCGGATATGGTTTAACTTCTACAATTTTGAATGCTGGCTATTGTGGAGTTCCACAAACTAGAAAACGATATTTTTTGATTGGTCAGCTTGATGGAGATGATGGAAATTTAAGTCACTATCTAGTCAATAACCAGTCTAAAAATCCTATGACTGTTTTTGAATACTTAGGTGATAGTTTAGGTATTGAATATTTTTATCGCCATCCTAGAAGTTATAAAAGGAGAGCTGTTTTCAGTATTCATGAACCTAGTCCAACAGTTCGAGGTGTTAATCGTCCCATTCCAAAAACATACAAAAAACATGCAGGAGATGTATGTGATATCGACGAGAACTTACGTCCTCTAACTACAATTGAGCGTAGCTATATTCAGACCTTCCCAAAAGATTTTCAGTTTAAAGGAAGTAAATCAGATTTAGAACAAATGATTGGGAATGCTGTTCCTGTTAAGCTGGCTGAATATGTTGCTCGTTGTATTCTTGAATATGTTGAAGATAGCTCTAGCAACATAGCATACTACCTCCCAGAACCTTTAATTAAATCTATTTGAGGTTCGTAGAGTCATAACAAACACATTTTTGTGTTGGAGACAAATAACAATGATCTAAATTAAGAGCGAACAGCAAGTTTTGCACGAAGGATTACAAATTCTCTTTTCTAATATGAAGCCATCTGAAGTAGCTCGGTTTTGGGCAGCTTGCAATATCGGCGGTGGAAATTATCTTAAGCTCAAAGATAAGCTTTTTGCAGAAGAATCAGTAGCAAGTTTGTACGATAAGATTCTAGAGTTTCAGAAATCAAAAAATGTCGAATGAGATTCGAGTTAATTAATAAAATTCACCACACACACAATATCCTCACCAAAACTAGGCATTTGTTAGCGTTGGTTCCTGCACCTGCCAACCCAGTTCCTTAGCACGATCGCGGGCTTGTTTTGGTACGTCTGTAGCGACAAAATGTTGGTGGAGCATTTGCACGCTCAGCATATGGTTGATAATTGCATCCAGTTTTGTCCGCTCTGAATCGGATGTGTTACTGTCGGCGTGCTGTTGTAGAACTTGTTGCACGGCTGCGTTATCTAATAACCCAGCTGCTTCGATCGCCTGTTTGGATAAATAATCGTCGGCTAGCGATCGCATTGCTTTTTGTTTTGCTACATCAGTATGCGCTGGAGGAGCCATGAATGCAAATTTCTGTCGTTCGTAAAGGGCTTTAGGTAACAGTCCGCGCATGGCTTCACGCAAGACGAATTTATCTTTTCGCCCTCGAAAACGTAGTAGTGGGGGTAGCGTCACGGCAAATTCGACTAAATGATGGTCGAGAAATGGCGGACGCGCTTCCATTGAATTCGCCATATCAACGCGATCGCCTGCCCATCCTAAAACTTGCGACTCAAATTGAGTTTTTATCCATATATACTGCACTTTGTCAAGGGGGTGACGACCCTGAATTTGACTGCGATTGAGGACAGAGGCGATCGCGGCTCCTGGGGAATAATCGCGAGTAGCGGCGCGACGATCTGGATGCATTAAGCCAGGGATAGCATGAGCCGCAGTCAACCATGACTGAAGACAGCTAGGTGTAAACCCGATCGCATTTGTCAGTGAGGGATCGTCTAAGGGTTTTTCTGCTAGTAAATTACCTTTAAATATACGATTGCTTGCCTGCAACCAATCTTCTAAATCGGCTCGTTCTGCGGCAGATGCATCTTGCATTCCATGCAAAATCATATCGAGTCGCAGTTGGGGATAGCCAGCAAATAGCTCGTCCGAACCTTCCCCTGTAAGTACGACGCGGTAGCCTGCGTTGTGGACGTGTTCGCTCAGGAGCATCTTGGCAATTGTAAACGTATTGTAGATGCTGCGTTCGGTGTGCCAAATTGCACGGGCAAAATGCTCGTAGAGTTGTCCCCCTTGTACTGTAACGATATCTTGGTCGGCTCCTACAGCCTCTGCCATTTCCTGAGAAATTGCCGTTTCGTCATAATCGCGATCGTCGAAACCAACTGTAAACGCTTTGACGGGTGACTGCTGACAAGCGGCGGCAACTCCCAAAATCGTACAAGAATCAATTCCACCGGAAAGATAGCAAGCAACGGGTACGTCAGCTTCGAGTTTTAATTGAATCGCTTCGATAAAGTAGCGGCGCAATTCTTCGATGTAGAATTCATCTGGTTGTGAAGAAGTGCGATCGCTCAACAAAGGAAAATTTAAATCCCAATAAGTTTTAATTTGTACTCTTAATTGTCCGTTCTGGCGTTCTACAATTACCATTTGTCCTGGTTGGACGGCGTGAACTCCTGCAAATGCACTCGTACCAGGAACCATGAGTTGCATGAGCTGATGATACAAACCTTGAGAAGAAATCTGGCGCTGTACGTCGGGGTGAGCGAAGACGACTTTAATTTCCGAACCAAAAACAAAACTTTCGGGTGTCTGCGCCCAGTATAAAGGTTTTACTCCAAAGCGATCGCGTACCAGTGTGAGCCGATCTGCTGCTTTTTCGTAAAATGCAAAAGCAAACTCGCCGCGCAGATGAGGTAACGCACCTTCTAACCCGTATCGATCTGCTAAATGTAGTGTCAATTCCGTATCGCTCTTAGTTGTGAAACGATAGCCGCGTGAAGTCAGGTCGAAGCGCAGACGCTTATAGTCATAAAACTCGCCATTGTGGACGATTGTATGCTGACCGTCAGCCGAAACAAAAGGCTGTCGTCCCCGTTCGGGGTTGAGGTCAATAATAGCAAGACGCGCATGGGCAAAGCCAACGCCGCGATTCTCCACCACTTTCCAACCGCATCCATCGGGACCGCGATGACTTTGAATTGCTGCCATCGCTACCAAAACGTTTGGATCGACCGGACGGGAAGGATCGCGATTCATTACGCCACCAATGCCACACATGGCTTGTCTCCTGTACTCCGTATACTGTACTCAAATCTGTCTTGGGAGAATATATTAGATTTCTCGTTACAGTCTGTAATGTATCGTAGGGAACAGGAATGGTCGTTAATACATCCAGGCAATTGCGAAATGCTGTCCAGTAAAGTCAAAAATCAAAAGTTAAAAGTCACAGGAGCTTAACTTCTAAGCGTACAGATAGGCTGTGGCAAATATCGTACATACAAAGCAAAATATCTTTTCTCTATCCATGCCTGTTATGTCAATACTTCTGGCTGACTGAATTTGCGTATCATATTGAACGAAATACCGCCAGTTCGATTTGCTACCTCACTACCCTCCACCTTAATAAAGCCTACTCGTTGATACAAAGCGATCGCGGGATTGTTTGCTCGAACGTTGAGCGATACAGCAGGATAAACGCTTTGGGCTAGTTCGAGAACTTGCAATAGTAGCTTAGTTCCGACACCCTTACCACGATATTCGGGAATTACAGCCATTGCTAATTCAGGGAGCGAGTCATCAATATAGCCAAATCCTTTATCGGCACTCAACCATAAGCGCAACCAAGTTGCACCAATCGAGCGCTCGCTGACTAAAGCAACAGAACCCATATCACCCAACCGCCCCCAATCAATTGCATAACGAGAGAGTAACGGTTGCTTTTGAACGACTTCGATAGATAGCTCGTGTGCAGCATACATCAGCATTTGCCATACAATATGCTCATCATTAGGTGTTAAAGGACGTACCTGATAATTCATAGTTGGGCAACTTCAGCGCATTAACTTTATCGCTTACACTCGGCTACCACATCAAACTGTTAACTCTACCCGCGTTACCCCTTGACGCAACTGGCGCTGTCGAGCAATCCAAGACTGACGCACGGGGTAGCGCAACAATGGAGCTAGCTGGCTGGCTCCCCATCTGACAATCGCGCTTTTCTCTAGTAAGTCAGCCTGAGCCGCTTCCTGAGCTTGAAGTTTCTGCACGCGAATAATTTCCGGCTCTCGCTCGGCTTGAATTTTTGGCAATGCTGCATCAATTGCCGTATGTTCTGCTGCTTCACGCAACAACGGTACTAAATGATTTGCCGTCACAATGATATCCCGTAAAGCCATATTGATACCTTGAGCGCGGATTGGTGACATGGGATGAGCGGCATCACCTAACAAGAGTAAACCTGGCGCATACCAGCGCGAACAACGCCCAACTACAACAGATAGTAAAACAGGGCGATCGATAGTTTTGGCGTTTTGGCGAAAATGCTCTGCCAACCAAGGCGGTGAAGCAGATGCGAGTATTTCAGACCAATCATCGACTTGCTTCCAGTCGATCGCGTCATGTTCGCGGAGCGCCCAGCCTAATTGTAAATTTCCTTCTGAAGAACGAAATAAACCAAATGCATGATGACCTTGCAAGATTGAGTAAAAGATATTTTCCGAGTCAAAATGCGGACTATCTGCTAATTTAAACCAAAGAATATCGAAACTTTGAGACTTTTGCTCTAAAGACAAATGAGCTTGCTGCCGCACAATAGAATTTCGACCATCAGCAGCAACAACTAAATCGGCATAAATTTCGCCGCTTCCTAGCTTCACGCCAGAAATTCGTTCATCTCTCCACAGCAAATCTTGTACGGGAGCATTTTGCACGAACTCAAAATTAGGATAAGCGATCGCCTCTGCGATTAATGCTTCGAGTAAAGCTGGCTGTGAAACGAGAGTACACGGCTTACCACCTGATTCTATCGGTTCGTCAACTCGAAACAGCGATCGCCCCTCAATTAAAAATTCCCATGCATCTAGAGTTTGATGCGGAATGCGCTCTAGCATAGAGGATAAGCCCATTTGCTCTAAAGCGTCTAATCCGCTAGGCAT
Source organism: Chroococcidiopsis sp. SAG 2025 (assembly GCF_032860985.1). Classification (GTDB taxonomy): domain Bacteria; phylum Cyanobacteriota; class Cyanobacteriia; order Cyanobacteriales; family Chroococcidiopsidaceae; genus Chroococcidiopsis. The sequence continues at coordinate 479,529 of NZ_JAOCNC010000001.1, read as the reverse complement.
TAACCCTTCACCCCGAAAAGCGCGGCGGAAGTTACGAGATGCTTCAACCAACTTGACTGTAATACCGCGTTTTGCTAATAGAAGTGCCAGCGTTGCACCAGTGGGTCCTGCCCCGACAATTACAACTTGAGTGTCATTTGTCATTTGTGAGTGGTGTGTTGGTAGTTAGTAGTTCTTCCCCGACTCCTCTTCTTCCCTGCTACCTATTATTAAATGAGTGCGATCGCAATTGATTTAGAACGGCTATAGTGCCTCTAGGAGAGAGACGTATTGTTTGTATGATATCTCTCGTCTTGCTGTTACAGGCAATGATATGGCAGAAACAGTAATGGGATTTAAGTAACTAAGTGTCATCTTAAGCTAGTTAAAAGCTATCATATATTTTTCGCTTTTAATACTGAACTTATGGGGAAGCATCAAAATACAAATAAAAATTTTGACTTAAAACTTTCTTATTGCTAGCAAGAGGTGGTGAGAATGGTACAAGAGAAACAACGCCTGTCTCGATTCTGGAAAACATTAACCACGCCTATTAGAGAATTACTCTCAGCCGAGGCTATAGAAACAGCTGCTGAGTCCGGTACGGCAGTATTGGAATTGGGAAAAACTCTTCAAGAACAAGGTAAAAGTCTTGTAATATTGAAGCCTTTAATAGAACATTCTCAATCATTATTAGCTCTGTTATGTTCGCCAGAAATTCAAATGGTTGGAGCGGGATTACCATTCGTATCAATTGCAATTACATTTTTGCGATTTTATCGTGAGAAAACACAGCAAGATCCCACTTTTGAAGATTCTGTAGCCTTGATTAGCCAAGCAGCATATTTGGAGAGTTTTAAGTAAATTAGAAATTTACCGGAATATAAAAGCAAGTTAGCTAACCTTGATGCTGTCTCTTCTTCTCACGAGTTAGTAGTCTCTTTACAAAAACTAGAAGAATTTGAATTAGATAACAAAGCAGCTAAACAAGCATTTATATCTTTTCCTACTTCAGAATTATGTAAAGTCTTTAATCAAGTTCTATCTACTCGCTTGCAAGCATCTAGACTCAACCAAGATGAGATCTCGGTATTTACAGAGCGAGTTGCTTACAACAGTAGATTATACTTTTTTGAGGCGATCGGAGGAAGAGATAAATTTACTAATGCCAGATTAGATTTACTATACTCTTCTCAAGCGGTAGAATTACTAAAAAAATATAACAGTATAGAGCGATATCTGAAAGAAGAAATTGCTTCAAAACCAAACGAAACTATTTTTAATGAAAAATTTACTTTTGAAGATATTTATGTACTGCTCAAAGCAAGAAGAGTAGATCTTAACAACAAAATTGATGAATCAAAAGAATCATTTGATTTAGAAACTTGGGTAAAAAATCTTGTTCTCGATCGCGATTTAAATAAATTAACGCAGGTTATTTTTATTCAAGCAGAACCAGGACGAGGTAAAAGTGTATTTTGCCGGATGTTTACTGACTGGGTAAGACAACATTTACATCCCATGTGGACACCAGTTTTGATTCGTTTACGGGATATTGATGAATTTCAGCATTTACATCCCATGTGGACACCAGTTTTGATTCGTTTACGGGATATTGATGAATTTCAGCCTAGTTTAGAAGAAACTTTACGCTCAAGAATAAAAACAGATTTTGCTCAAAATAATAATTGGCTTACTGATGATTATACCAGGTTTATATTTATTTTGGATGGGTTTGATGAGTTACGTATTGAACGTAGTAATAACCAAACTATAGAAAGATTCCTCAAATAAGTTGGTGGATTTCAGCTTGATTACGTCAATAAGCATCGCATAATAATTACAGGTAGAGCAATGGCTTTACATGGAATCGACCGCCTACCACATAATCTAAAACGGGTAGAAATTAGGGAACTAGATGTTGATTTACAAAATCAGTGGTTTACCAACTGGTAGAAGCATTTTAACACGGATAAAACTAAAGAGTTTCAAAAATTTTAAACATTCTAATTTTACTATTAGAGTTACATCGCTATGCACAAAAGCAAGATGCATTAAAAAATGAGATTGTTTTTTATCCTTGTGGACGCAAAGATACTGATAATTTTGATAAAACAAGATTCCTGACTATAATTAGTTATAGCTACTGTCTAGAGTATGCAGCCTTTGCATCCATTGTTGGCTCGTTTTTACAAGATATCAACTTAACAGAGGTAGATTTACATGGTGCGTATCTTTGTGATGTAGACCTCAGTTATGCAAATATCAGCCACACTAGTCTCTACAATACAAATTTTGATAGTGCAAATTTAGAGAGTGTCAATTTTTTTAATACGGAGTTTTGGCAAGTAAACCTTCTTGAGGCAAATCTTAGTAACGCTAACTTTACAAATGCATGCTTCCAATATGGTGTATGTTTCAGCGACGGCACAAACCTAACTAATACAGATTTTAGTGGTGCTGAGGTCATTGGTATTGATTTTTCCTATTCAAAACTTCAATGTGCAAATTTCAGTGGTGCAAACCTTCAATCTAGTAATTTTCATAAAGCAAAACTAAGTCATGCAAACTTTACTAACACGGCTCTCAGATATGTAGACTTCACTGGCGCAAATTTAAGCAATACTAACTTTTGTGGTGCAAACTTAACGGATATTTACTGGGATAAGAATACAAAGTGGGAGAATATTCTTGGGTTAGAAACAGCGATTAATATACCAGAAGCATTAAAACAACAATTGGGATTAGAGTAGAGTCTGGTTGAGATAAGATTATCCTTCTCTTTCTTCCTTAGCGCCTTAGCGTCTTGGCGTGAAACAAAAAAAATTCTTCCTCTCTCAACTCAAAAACAACTCCTTAATCCCCGTACTGCCAATCTCAATTGCCAAAGCTGCCAACAAAAAGCCTAGAAGTTGAGTTATAATCACCTCACCTTCTGCACCAATCCATTTATCTACGAATGCTGACTGACGCACGATTAACCACGTCACGAACATCGCTGCGACTACTCCCACCACCACGCTAATATGAGCATTGGGAGAATCAGACATTAATAACATCACAGTTGTAATCGTTCCTGGTCCCGCTAAAAGTGGTAAGGCAAGGGGAGTAATCGCTACATCCCTTTGCTGGTCTACCATTGGCGTGTCTATGTCTCCATCGAGCATTTTCAACGCAATCAACAGCAGCAATAATCCGCCAGCTACCCGCAGGGAACCCAGACTAATCTCCAAGTATCTTAAAATCCATTGACCACCAAAGGCAAACGCCAGCAATACCCCGGTTGCAACCAAACTCGCCCGATCTATCACGCTATTTCTTTGCTCTGGTTCCATCCCTTTAGTTAAAATCAGAAACACAGGTGCATTGCCCAAAGCATCCGCTAGCACGAATACAGCTACAAAAGTTTTAATAAATACAGAAATATCCACATCAGTTATCAGTTAACAGCTAACAGTTATTCAGCGTACAGATTTTACATGTCACTTAAATACTATTTCCAATTCTCGAAGGCAGCGATCGCAGGTACAACATGTTTTGATTATTTTCTTGATTCTTGGGTAAATTTTAACACTTTACAATCAATTAAACTTAATTTTATCAAAGCCATTGCAATCCTTTGAATGACTGATAAGTGAATTAATAAAAGCTTAAGAAGGGTAACATCTTTTTGTTTGGCTCTATACTGAAAAAAGTCGGAGCGATTCACTATTTTGAAAGTTAGAGCGATCGCGATCGTACTTTAGAGAGAAAACAAACCAGTCTGAAATTGAAAGAATTTAGTAGAAAACCTTGAAATAATAGGGTAACAATTCATCATGGTTCAAGCACCCGCTCCCACAGCACAAAAAGGTTCATTGACTGCTGACGAGCTGCAAAAGATGAATGCTTACTGGCGTGCAGCTAACTATCTTTCAGTCGGACAAATCTATCTTTTAGACAACCCACTCCTGAAAGAACCGCTGAAGCTAGAACATATTAAACCACGATTGTTGGGACATTGGGGAACGACACCGGGCTTAAATTTTATTTACGTTCACCTCAATCGTGTGATTAAGAAATACGACCTCAGCACGATTTATATTGCTGGTCCCGGTCATGGTGGACCTGGTCTGGTTGCCAACACTTATTTAGAAGGGACGTATAGCGAATATTACCCCAATGTCTCTCAAGATACTGAGGGAATGAAGCAACTCTTCAAACAATTTTCCTTCCCTTACGGTATTCCCAGCCACGTTGCACCTGAAACCCCTGGTTCGATCCACGAAGGAGGTGAATTGGGTTACGCTGTTTCCCATGCATACGGTGCTGCATTTGACAACCCCGATTTAATTGTGGCGTGTGTCGTGGGTGATGGCGAAGCGGAAACGGGTGCTTTAGCTACGAGTTGGCATAGCAATAAATTCCTCAATCCCGTCCGAGATGGTGCGGTGTTACCAATTCTGCACCTAAATGGATACAAAATTGCCAATCCTACGGTGTTGGCGCGGATGAGTCATCAAGAGTTGGAAAGCTTGTTCGTCGGTTACGGCTACAAACCCTACTTCGTCGAGGGTGACGATCCCGCTACCATGCACCAACTGATGGCGGCGACGATGGAGCGGGTGGTAGAGGAAATTAAAGTAATTCAGCACGAAGCACGGACGAAAGGTTTTACGGATCGCCCCCAATATCCGATGATAATTTTGCGATCGCCTAAAGGGTGGACGGGACCAAAAGAAGTAGACGGCAAGAAAACAGAAGGTTCATGGCGATCGCACCAAGTCCCGTTTTCCGAAATGTCTAGCAAGCCAGAACACGTACAATTGCTAGAACAGTGGATGAAGAGTTACAAACCCGAAGAACTCTTCGATGCAGAAGGTAAGTTATTCCCAGAATTAGCCGCGCTCGCACCTACCGGACAACAGCGCATGGGTGACAACCCCCACGCTAACGGCGGAATTTTATTGCGGGATCTGAAAATGCCAGATTTCCGTCACTATGCAGTAGAGGTAAAAAATCCAGGTACGACAACATCTGAGGCTACCCGCGTTTTGGGTAAGTTTCTGGCGGATATTCTGAGATTTAACGAAAAAAGCCAGAATTTCCGAATTTTTGGTCCCGACGAAACCGCATCTAACCGCTTGGGTGAAGTTTTCAAAACGACAGACCGGACGTGGACGGCAGATATTTTACCGGAAGACGAACAACTATCGCCTGACGGTAGGGTAATGGAAATTTTGAGCGAACATACCTGTCAGGGATGGTTAGAAGGATACTTGCTGACCGGACGGCATGGAATATTTTCCTGCTACGAAGCATTTATCCACATCATCGATTCGATGTTTAACCAACATGCCAAGTGGTTGAAAACAACCCGTCACATTACCTGGCGCAGACCTGTAGCTTCCCTCAATTACCTCTTGACTTCCCACGTCTGGCGACAAGATCACAACGGCTTTTCGCACCAAGACCCAGGTTTTATCGATCATGTGATGAATAAAAAGGCTGAGGTGATTCGGGTGTATTTACCCCCCGATGCTAATACTTTACTCTCAGTTGGCGATCACTGCCTGCGATCGCGCCATTACGTCAACGTCATCGTCGCCGGAAAACAGCCAGCTTTGCAGTATCTCGACATGGATGCAGCAGTCAAGCACTGTACCAAAGGAATCGGAATTTGGGAATGGGCAAGTAACGACAAAGATAGCGAACCCGATGTTGTCATGGCGTGTGCGGGGGATATTCCCACCTTAGAAACTTTAGCAGCAGTAGACATGATGCGGCTGCACTTTCCCAATTTGAAAGTCAGGGTGGTGAATGTGGTGGATTTGATGACAATGCAACCTAACACCGAACACCCCCACGGTTTGACAGATAAGGACTTTGACAGCATCTTTACCACCGACAAGCCGATTATCTTTGCTTTCCACGGCTATCCCTGGCTGATCCACCGCCTCACCTATCGCCGCACCAACCACCGCAACCTACACGTTCGCGGCTACAAGGAAGAGGGAACAACAACCACGCCATTTGATATGGTCGTCCTCAACGACTTAGACCGTTTCCATTTAGTAATGGATGCGATCGATCGCGTACCTAAATTGGGTGCTAAAGCAGCATATGTCAAGCAAATGCTCAAAGACAAACTGATCGAACACAGACATTTTGTCTCCACATATGGCGAAGACATGGCAGAAATCCGTAATTGGAAATGGCAGTATTACAGCGGTTCCCCAGCCGATAAAACTGCGATCGATACCCAACGCGATAATGCTAGTTCGACTCCGTCCCTAGAAGGAGAAGAAGGCGCGGCGAGGAAGTAAAGAGAGCTGGGGGAGGTGAGGGAGCTGAGGAGGGTGAGGGAGAAGAATTACTTCTGACTCCTAGCTCCTAGTTTTTGAATTTTAAATTTTGACTTTTGACTTCCCTTGTAATCATTTTGACTTTTGCAGTAGTAAAAATCGGGCAAGGTTAATAGCAGGAAACAGTTAATTAGGAATTGAATATGCAAATACAGGAACCCCAGCTGCAAGGTCAAGATACGGGGATGCTGATGGAAGACGATCGCACGGGGATTGGGGTTGAAACCCTGAAGCGAGCGTTTTTAGATAACTTATTCTACGTCCAAGGCAAGTTTCCTGCGCTTGCCACCAAACACGACTACTACATGGCACTTGCCTATACAGTACGCGATCGCCTCCTGCAACGCTGGGTCAATACAGCCGCGATTTACACCCAGGAAGGATCGCGTACTGTTGCCTACCTCTCGGCTGAGTTCTTGATGGGTCCGCATTTGGGTAATAACTTGATTAATTTGGGCATTTACAACCAAGTGCAGCAAGCCATGACCGAGTTAAAACTCGACCTGAAAGAATTGCTGGCGAAAGAAGAGGAACCAGGGTTAGGTAATGGGGGTTTGGGTCGGTTAGCTGCTTGTTACCTCGATTCCTTGGCAAGCTTGGAAATTCCTACCCTTGGCTATGGTATCCGCTACGAATTTGGTATTTTCGACCAACTGATTCGCAACGGCTGGCAGGTTGAGAAAACTGATAAATGGCTGCGCTATGGCAACCCTTGGGAAATTGCGCGTCCAGAATGGGCGGTTTCGGTGAAATTTGGCGGTCGTACCGAAGCACATAAAAATGCTCAAGGACGCTATCAGGTACGCTGGATTCCTCACAAAGTTGTCCTGGGCATTCCCTACGATACACCGATTTTGGGTTACAAGGTCAACACGGCTAATACCTTGCGGTTATGGAAAGCCGAAGCACCAGAATCTTTTGATTTTGAAGCCTTCAATCGCGGGAATTACTATGGTGCGGTGGATCAAAAAGTTACCTCGGAAAACTTAACCAAGGTACTTTATCCTAATGATGAAACCTATGAAGGTAAGCAACTACGGTTAGAACAGCAGTATTTCTTTGTTTCCTGCGCCTTGCAAGATATGCTGCGAATTATGCTACGGCAGAAATTGCCCTTAGAACAGTTCCACGAAAAATTCGCCGTTCAACTCAACGATACCCATCCCGCGATCGCAGTTGCAGAATTGATGCGATTGTTGTTGGACGAACACGAAATGGACTGGGAACCCGCTTGGGAAATTACCCAGAAAACTTTTGGGTACACTAACCATACTTTACTACCAGAGGCTTTGGAAAAGTGGTCGCTGAAGTTATTCAGTAGCCTCCTTCCCCGTCATTTAGAAATCATTTATGAAATTAATTGGCGTTTTTTAGAACAGGTACGACATAAATTTGGCACGGATGAAGGACGGATCGGACGGCTATCGTTGATTGACGAAAACGATGGTAAGTTCGTCCGTATGGCACACCTCGCCTGCGTCGGTAGCCACAAAATCAATGGAGTCGCAGCACTCCACAGCGAATTGTTGCAAAAAACCACGCTGTTAGACTTTTACGAGTTTTTCCCCGAAAAATTTACCAACGTCACAAACGGCGTTACCCCTCGTCGTTGGATTGTCTTGAGTAATCCCAAGCTGACAAATTTGATTACCAGTTGTATCGGAGATAATTGGATTAAACATTTAGAAGACGTACAGCAAATAGAAACCTACGCTGAAGATCCAGGGTTTCAACAAGAATGGCAGCAGATCAAGCGGGAAAATAAAGTTAACGTCGCTGAAATTCTGCTCGATCGCACGGGTGTTAAAGTGAATCCCGACTCCCTATTTGATATTCAAGTCAAGCGCATTCACCAATATAAGCGCCAACACCTGAACATATTGCACGCAATTACGCTTTACAACCAAATCAAGCAAAACCCCAATCTAGATATTACCCCCCGTACTTTAATCTTTGCTGGCAAAGCCGCCCCTGGTTATTACATAGCCAAGTTGATAATTAAACTGATTACCTCCGTAGCTGAAGTGGTCAACAAAGACCCAGATATTGGCGATCGCCTGAAAGTTGTCTTTTTACCAGATTACAACGTCAAAAACAGCCAACCGATCTATCCCGCCGCCGACCTTTCCGAACAAATCTCCACCGCAGGCAAAGAAGCATCCGGTACGGGTAATATGAAGTTTGCCATGAATGGGGCATTGACAATTGGCACTCTCGACGGGGCAAACATCGAGATCCGTAATGCTGTAGGAGCAGAAAATTTCTTTCTCTTTGGCTTGACAACAGAGGACGTTGGTGCTTTAAGATTAACCGGATATCGCCCTTGGGAATATTACGAAGCAAGTCCCCAACTGAAACAAGCAATCGACCAAATCGCCTCGGGATATTTTTCTCATGGCGATCGCAGCTTATTCAAACCACTGGTAAACTTGTTACTTGACAAAGACCCCTTCATGTTAATGGCAGATTACCAACCGTACATCGATTGCCAACAGCAAGTATCTCAGACATACCGCGATCGCCAGCGGTGGTTGCAAATGTCAATTTTAAATACAGCCCGCATGGGTAAATTTTCCTCAGACCGTGCCATCCGCGAGTACTGCCAGCAGATCTGGAAAGTGCAACCCGTTCCGGTACAATTGGCAGCAGCAAAAACTGGCGATGGTTGGTTTGAAGAGTAGGGGCGAGGAGCGAGGAGCGAGGAGTGAGGGAAAGAAGAGCAGCTCCAGGGGCTGAGGAGGCTGAAGAGGCTGAGGGAGCAAGACAATCCGAAATCCAAAATCTAAAATCCAAAATTCCTCCACCCCTCGCTCCTCATTCCTCACTCCTCACTCCTTTCAAATGACAAATGACAAACGACGAATGACAAACTTATGTTAAAAATTGGCATTAACGGTTTTGGTCGGATTGGACGTTTGGTAGCGCGGGTAGCAGCGCAAAACCCGCAAGTGGAGATTGTCGGGATTAACGATCTCGTTCCCCCCGATAATCTTGCCTATTTGTTCAAATACGACTCCACCCACGGTACTTTTAGCGGTCGGGTGGACGCGAAAGAAGACGGGATCGTCATCGACGGCAAATTTATCCCTTGTACGGCGATCAAAAATCCGGCTGAGTTACCTTGGGGCAGTTTGGGTGCAGATTATGTTGTGGAATCTACAGGCTTGTTTACCACTTACGATGGTGCAGCCAATCACCTCAAAGCAGGGGCGAAACGGGTAGTCATTTCTGCTCCTACTAAAGACCCAGATAAGGTTCCAACGCTGTTGGTGGGTGTGAACCACGACAAATTCGATCCCCAAAAAGATGCGATCGTCTCTAATGCCAGCTGTACCACTAACTGTCTGGCTCCGATCGCGAAAGTGATTGATGACAAATTCGGCTTGACCGAAGGCTTAATGACCACCGTACACGCTATGACCGCTACCCAACCTACTGTAGATGGTCCTAGTAAGAAAGACTGGCGCGGCGGACGCGGGGCAGCTCAAAATATCATTCCTTCCTCGACTGGGGCGGCGAAAGCTGTAGCGTTAGTTTTGCCTCAACTCAAGGGTAAGCTTACTGGAATGGCATTTCGCGTACCTACCCCCGATGTCTCTGTCGTCGATCTGACCTTCAAGACAGAAAAAGCCACCAGCTACAAAGAGATCTGTACGGCAATGAAAGAAGCCTCCGAAAATGGCTTAGCAGGCATTCTCGGCTACACCGAAGATGAAGTTGTCTCAATGGATTTTCGTAGCGATCGCCGTTCTAGTATCTTTGATGCTGGTGCGGGGATCGAGTTGAATTCCAACTTTTTCAAAGTTGTGTCCTGGTATGACAACGAGTGGGGTTACTCCTGTCGTGTCCTCGACCTGATGCTCTACATGGCTCAGAAAGAAGGGATATTAACAGGCGATCGCCCTTTGGTTACTGCTTCTTAACTAGGGAGCAGGGAGTAGGGAGTAGGGAGTCGTAAATCCCTCACCCCTTACTCCTCACTCCTCACTCCTCACTCCTCACCATGAGTCTCAAACTTTACTTGTTACGGCACGGTGAAACAGAATATAGCCGGACGGGAGGTTTCTGTGGCGAACTCGACCCAGAACTGACTCCAGAAGGAATGTTGATGGCAAAGGCATTTGCCGAAACTTATCGTTCCCTACCTTGGGCGGCGGTTTATGTCAGTCCGATGAAACGCACGATCGCTACTGCAAAACCTTTATGTGATGCGATCGCGATGGATATGCAATTGCGCGACGGATTGAAGGAAATTCGTTACGGCAAATGGGAAGGACAAACGCTGGAATTTGTCAAGCAACATTATGAAGAAGATTACGTCCGGTGGTTGACGGAACCAGCTTGGAATCCGCCGACTGAAGGCGAAACTGGTGTCCAAATTGCCAGCCGCGCCATGCCTGTTATTTCTGAAATTGAAGCTAAATGTCCTACGGGCAATGTTTTAGTTGTTTCCCACAAAGCCACAATTAGGATTATTCTTTGTAGCTTATTAGGAATCGATGTCGGACGTTATCGCGATCGCATTACTGCTTTAGCTGCTTCTGTTAGTATTGTCAAATTTGACGTACACGGTCCTTTACTCGAAGTGTTGGGCGATCGCTATCATCTAGATGCAGAATTACGTAATTTACCAGGAACGTAATAATCGACAAATATATCTATAAATATCTCATTTTCGTTCTGGATATTTTACCTAAACTAAGATCTGAAACATTCGCGATCGCTCTTTCTCTTCAATTTTTGTCCCTGAGTCAACATAGCAAATAGCAGATAAATTAGGACAAGTCAATTAACTACAAGCAAGATGATTCATAACTTTTTCATCTGCTCCCTACTCCCTGCTCCCTGCTTCCTGCTACAAGAGTTCAAAATTCACTCACAATAAACTCAAATAGAACTTATGCAAACTATTTATGTCGATGGAACTTACCTTGAGAATAATCCAACATATGGTGTTGAAGATTCTCCTTGGAAAGCTCAGCAAATTCTGAGTATAATTCGGAAAAATCAGTTAAATCCTCGTTCTATTTGTGAAATTGGCTGCGGTGCTGGAGAGATTTTAAGTCAACTACAGTTATCCTTACCAGAGCATGTCAGATTTCAAGGATATGATATCTCACCTCAAGCAATCCAACTTTCGCAACAGCGCCGAAATCAAAATTTATCTTTTGCCTGTGAGGATATAACTAAAAAAGAAATCGATTTTTTCGATATTTTGCTTTGTATTGACGTGTTCGAGCATGTAGAAGACTATTTAAATTTTTTAAGACAGTTAAGACCTAAATCTAAATACAAAATTTTTCATATTCCTCTCGATATGTCAGCTCAATTCGTCCTGCGAGCTGAACCGATTTTATGGATGCGAGAAAACGTCGGTCATATACATTACTTCATGAAAGAAACAGCTCTTTGGGCTTTGAAAGATGCGGGCTACAATATTTTAGATTATTGCTACACTGCCGAGCATGTCGATCGCCCGAAATCCTTTAAAGCTCGATCGCTAAGTCTACCGCGAAAAATTTTACATGCGATCGCCCCAGACGTTACAGTGCGGCTACTAGGAGGATACTCGCTGTTAGTCCTAGCAGAATCATAGAGCTGTATACATCTTTAGGCACTCAACAAATTGCTGCCGAAAATTTAGAATCCGAGTGGAATTCAAGTCGGAAAACTGATAACTAATAACTGTTAACTGATAACTGACTTATGAAAATCCTCGTACTCAATGCCGGATCGAGCAGCCAAAAAAGTTGTCTCTATGAAATAGTGGGAGATGGTATTCTAGAGCAACCAGTTGAGCCACTGTGGGAAGCAACGATAGACTGGACGGGAAAATCGGAAGTCGGCTTATTAAAGGTAAAAACCTCTCATGGAGCATCAATAAAAACAGAAATTCCTGTCAGAGAACGGCAGCACGCGATCGCCCAAATGCTCGATACTTTAAAGCAAGGCGAGACACAGGTGATTTCCGATTTAGCTGAAATTCAACTCGTCGGACACCGTGTCGTTCACGGCGGACAGCATTACTCTCAGCCAACTCGCATCACTCCCGAGGTGAAAGCAGCAATAAAAGAACTAGCAAACCTTGCACCCGCACACAATCCCGTCAATTTAGAGGGGATTGAGGCGATCGAGCAGACTTTACCACAAGTACCGCAAGTAGCAGTATTCGACACCGCTTTTCACAATTCCATTCCCCCTAGTGCAGCCGTTTACCCCATCCCTTACGAGTTGTCCGAACAAGGAATTCGCCGTTACGGTTTTCACGGAATCAGTCATGAATACGTGTCCCGTCGCGCCGCTTATTTGTTGGGTAAACCTAATTCCCTCAGATTGATTACCTGTCATTTAGGTAACGGTTGTTCTTTAGCAGCAATCCGCGATGGGATCTGCGTTAATACGACGATGGGATTTACACCTCTGGAAGGATTGATGATGGGGACGCGATCGGGTTCTATCGATCCCAGCATTCTCCTCTATCTATTGCGACAGGGTTACAATACCGAGCAGTTAGACGAGATGCTCAATAAACGATCGGGACTGAAAGGCGTTTCTGGTATTAGTGGAGATATGCGCCAAATCAGCCAAGCGATCGCCGAGGGAAACGATCGCGCTAAATTAGCATTTGACATTTATATCCATCGCCTGCGATCGCACATCGGTTCGATGCTAGCTTCCTTATCAGGAACGGATGCACTTGTCTTCACTGCTGGGGTGGGAGAGAATCACCCTCTCACTCGTCAAGCCACCTGTGAAGCTTTTGAATTTTTGGGATTGAAACTCGATTCCAGCAAAAATCAAGCTTCCCCCAAGGATGCAGACATCGCCACCTCTGATTCAAAGATCCGCGTTTTAGTCGTCCAAACCCAAGAAGATTGGGCGATCGCTCAATCTTGCTGGAATATGTTGAATCGGGAGTCGTAGGGGCGGGTTTAGCAACAGATTTACGGGTGGCGACACCAAATCCACGTTCGAAACCCCCCAGTACAGGAGTCGGAAGTTGAAGCACGAGGGAATAGTGAAGCAACAACCCATTACCAACTACCAACTACCAACTACCTATTTACTGCATCTTCTCGATATAATCCAACACCATCTCATAATTAGCCATTCTGCCTTGAGAGAGGAAGAGTTCTGCGGCAGCACGAAAATCTGATAACGCACCCATGCGATCGCCTAAATTTAACCTCATAAAGCCGCGATTGCCATAAGCTCTGGCATTCTCAGGATTTAAGAATACTACTTCGTCGTAGCTTTGAATTGCTCCTACATAATCCCCACCATCAGCCCTAGCTGCTGCTTGCTTCATGAAGTCTTCAGCAGTCATCGCTTCTTCAACAACTTTCATGTTTATTCCTCGCAGGTTTGCAGCTAAAAAATTTCTTTGCTATGTTGAAGAATTTACAACAAGGTGACGCAAAAAATTAAGTAGCTAGAAACAAAAATCTATCATTCTAGCTCAAAGAAAGTATGTTCTTCTCGATACAATTTCTTTAAACTTGAGCGCAAAGTGACCTACTCTTGGCGATCGCCAAGCTCAATTGAAGGCAATCGCTTCAATTCTTTGCCATCAAAAGTCAAATAACATAATTTTAATTAATTAATAGCAATAAATCTTAAATAAAAAGTAGGGCGGGCATTGCCCACCCTACTAGGAAAATCTGCTAAGTCAAATTAGTTAACTTCAGCTTTTTGGCGAAAGCACCAAACTAACAACGTACCGCCAACCGAAAGTTTCACAGCTTCTAGCAGCCAGTAACCAGCGTGCAATTGATTCATCACTGAAGGAATTTCTTGAACGGACTCAAATACATTCAGCGGCATTCCCACAGCACACATATTGGGAGTGAGAAAATAAGTATTAGTCAGGGCGATCGCTAGCAACAGCGAAGATAAAATTGCGGCTTTCCAAGCCAAATTAGCATGATATAATTGCGATTTGCCGAGTGCTAAAACCCCTGTCAATACCAAGGCAGCAGAAAGTAATTCAATCCGATTAAAATTCCAAAACATGAAATAGCCTGCTGATGTAAATCCAGGTTGAGTCATCATCCCAGACACATACAAACTAGGCATAATTACCCAGTCCAAAAGCAAGCTACCACCAAGCCAAAGCCCTAAAGTCAAGATGACAACAGTATGCCAAATGGGTCGCTTCAATTGAGTGGTTGATGCAACAGTCATATCAAATCCCCTAATTGAATTAGTTATCGGTTGTCAGTGTAGAGACGTTACATGTAACGTCTGTACAAAGTTATCAGCGACTAGCGATCGTCCACCAATTACCGATCGCCAATTACCGATCTCCGATTACCTTTAGCTTAGCTAATTGTTAGCAAACTAAATGTGAATTATGTTTGAACTCTAAGTTGCGAATTAATAAGAAGAAACTTTTTTTCAGCTTTAAAAGTAAGAAATATTACAATGAAATTGGTGGCTGGTAATGGGTAATGGGTAATGGGTTGTTCACCCTCAGCTCTCTTCTCGCGACTTCTGTACGGGCGGGTTTTGAATGTGGATTTATTGCCATAACTCGTAAATCTGTTGCTAAACCCGCCCGTACGACTCCCTGATTTACAGATAGATAGTATGGTAAGACAAACGATCGGATTGTTGGGAACTGCGATCGCGGTAGGTTTGGGTTTAGGTGGAGTAGTTCCCTCAACTGTACAAGCCGTGCAGCTGGGAGACGGTTCAGTTGCTTTCGTACAACCGCCAGATCTACTGGAAGCAACAACCACTTTTGATAGCGTCAATGTGTGGGGCGCAACTTATTACTTCACGATCGCCATTCCCAAAGCCGCAAGCGAACCCTTACAACGGGTGACGATTCATCAAAAGGAAGGTGCGGACAATATTCGTTACAAGCTCGATGATACCCGGGCGTTTGTTGGAACGCGCCGCGATCGCGGTGACAAAATTCAATTAGGCGAAGTCACCCACGATCGAAAAACGCGAACGGTGACAGTCAATTTCGATCCCCCAATTCCCCCTGGTAGAGCAATTACTATTGGTCTCAGACCGAGAGCGAATCCCACAACTTCTGGAGTTTATCTATTTGGTGTCACCGCTTTTCCGCCAGGGGAAAAAGTCCGCAGTCAATTCATGGGCTTCGGTCGGTTACATTTCTACAACAACGGTGGTAGTAGAGACATTTTTTAAATCAGTTGTCAGAAGTCGTAGGGGCGGGTTTTGAGGAAAAATTTATTGTTGCAAGCTGTGTATCTTTTGCTAAACCCGCCCGTACAGGAGTCAGGAGTATTTCACGCACCACGCCCGAGCGCTCCCTGCGCCCTCTAATGCCGATGATGGTAGCGGCTGAAGTTGGGACCGTAGGTTGCTAGTAAGTTTTGTGGAGATAGGGCAATTTCGGGCGTACCCGTGCAAATTAGGCTTTGGTTGAGACAGAGAACGCGATCGCAGTGACGGTTGACCATATCTAAATCGTGGGAAATCTGCAATACCGTCCAATTTTCCTGTTGTTTGAGTTCGTTTAACAATGTGTAAAAATCGGCTGCCCCTTGTGCGTCAACACCAGCAAAAGCCTCATCCAAGATTAATAGCTGCCGTGGCATCACCAAACAATACCCCAGTAGCACCCGTTTTAATTCACCCCCACTGAGGCTACCAATTGGCTGTCGGCGCAGATGATACCCATCAACTCGTTTCAATGCTCGGTCGATCGCTGCCTTTCTTCCCTCCGCTCGAGAATGCATTGAATTTACTGTGGGGGCGCATAGTTGTGCGCCCCTAGCCTCTCGCCCCTCCACGTATCCCAACCCAACCAATTCGCTGACAGAGATCGGAAAACTGCGATCGAAGATAAAATTTTGCGGCATGTAGCCGATCTGGTGGCACAATCTCCCCAAGCGTTCTAGGGGGCGATCGAAAATTTCAACTTTGCCCGCAGCGTGGAGAATTGTCCCTAGCAATGCTTGTACGAGGGTACTTTTCCCCGCGCCATTGGGACCGACGATCGCTGTATCCGTCCCTGAAATCAGTTCAAAGGAAACATCTCGGACGGCGAGATAGTTACCTTGGTAAACTGTTAAGCTTTCTACTTTCAGAATCGGGTATTTGTTACTAGTTACTGCTGAATGATTCACAATTAATTACTGACAAGCCGATTCCAACGATTTGAGGTTAGCTTTCATTGCCGTGAAATAATATTGGGGATTTGTCTCTCCTGTCTCCAGAGGATCTATAGGTCTGAAAGTCAGATTTAAATCTTGAGAAAGGTTTTTTAGCAACCTGTTATCTGTCCCTGGTTCGCCAAACACCGCTTTGACGTTGTATTTTTTCACCGCCGCGATCGCCCTTTGAATATCCTGGGGCGATAATTGGTCTTCGGGAATTTCTACGACTGCTACTTGTTTGAGTTTGTAGCGTTGTGCCAAATAAGGATAGGCATCGTGGAAGGTGACAAACGTGCAGTTAGGATATTTTTGTAACCTTTGCCTAAACTCGCGATCGAGTGTCTGCAACTGTTGGATATAGTTGGCAGCGTTAGTAGTGTAAGTCGCCTTATTTTGTAGATCGGCAGCAATTAAGCCATCCCGAATGTTATTGACTTGTTGTTGCGCCAAGACGGGATCGAGCCAGACGTGGGGATTACCCTCAGAGTGTTCGTGTTCGTGTTCTTCTTCTGAAGTCGCTTCTTCCACTGGGGAAATTTCTGTTACAGGTTTTATTCCTTGACTTGCTTCGACTTGTTTCAGCTTGGAGTTACCAGCATTTTTTATCGTATCTTCCAGAAATTCTTCCAAGCCCAAACCGTTTTTGACTAAAACGTCAGCCGTGGCGATCGCCTGCACGTTGGCTGGTGTTGCTTGGTATTCGTGTACTTCCGTACCAGGCGGGACTAAAATTTCTACTTGCGCCTCCTCTCCTGCTACTGCTTTGGTAAACCAGTACATCGGTAAAAATGTTGTCACGACCTTTGACCGATCCGACGGCGACGCAACTGTCTCAACTTGAGGCGCGGGTGGCGGCGAACTCGCTTGGTTATTACAGCCTGTAGCAATTGATGACAGTAGGAGTGACATCAAGGGTAGGCTGAGTTGCCATCTAGTCCAATATCGCAAGTAGCAGCGGCTCACAATTTTTCTCCTGGTATTGGCTAAAAGGTTGCGTTTGAACCAGAAGTCTATTTTACAACTACAATGAGAATCAATATCATCTTTTTCTGTCCAGATCTCAGTCGCGAGTCGCTCTTGAGTAAGAGTTGCAATTTCATATCAATTATGAGCAGTGATGGCAACCGCCGTAAGATAGAAAATTTAAATAAAAAATTGTTGAAAAAATGCAGCCGAAGTCACTAGTTTTCTGTCAAACTATTGACAAAAAGTTGCACGCTCTTGCAATCAGATGTAGTCACGGCTTCATAGTTGCTACAACACAGTTGCTATGACTTCATAGAAGCGAGAGCGCAACATCTTGGTGTGAGGAAAGTAAATGATGAATAAAAGCTTGTGGCGATCGCTTTTGGCTAGTCCGGTAGTTTTTGCAACAATATTAGCTTGTAGCCCGTTGTTCCCTGCCGCAGCGAATCCAAAGACTAGCAATACTATGGCGCAGGTGACTTCAGTTTCCCAATTATCAGACGTGCAACCGACTGACTGGGCTTTTCAGGCATTGCAATCTTTGGTAGAGCGTTACGGTTGTATTGCGGGTTATCCTGATGGTACGTATCGCGGTAATCGAGCCTTAACGAGATACGAGTTTGCGGCGGGATTAAATGCTTGTTTGGATCGAGTCAACGAGTTAATTGCTACAGCAACAACAGACTTAGTGACCAAAGAAGACTTAGCTACCTTACAAAAGTTACAAGAAGAGTTTGGCACAGAACTTGCTACCTTGCGCGGTCGAGTCGATAGCTTGGAAGCAGCGACAGCCGAACTAGAAGCAAATCAGTTCTCTACCACCACAAAATTGAGTGGAGCCGTAATTGCGGCTGTGTCGGATATTTTTAGCGGCGATACTGCTGATGGTGGTGAAGTTGAAGACAATACTATCTTTACAAACAGGGCAAGGATAGAATTCAACACTAGCTTTACCGGACAAGACTCGCTGTATACTCTGATGTCTGCTGGGAACTTGCGGGGATATGCGGGGATTACAGGTACGAATGAGGGCGAACTTTCTTTCGTCCGCGCCCAAGGTGACGACCAACCCGACAATGATTTTGCCTTAGAAACTCTAGAATATACTTTTCCTCTAGGCGATCGCACGGAAGTTTTACTAGGGATATATGGCGCTGCATTTTACGACTTTGCTGACACTGTGACCGTGTTTGATGGTGATGGCGATTCAGGATCGCTCTCAGCATATGGTACGCGCAACCCTCTCTACAACCAAGTTTTCGGTTCTGGTTTAGGTATTAAGCACGAATTTGGCGACAGTTTTGAAGTCAGCTTGGGCTACTTAGCAGAAGATGGTAGTGCGAACAATCCTGGTGATAGCAGTGGATTATTTAACGGTCCTTACGGTGCGTTCGGTCAACTCTTATTCAAAGGAGGCGATCGCTTCAAACTCGGTTTAACATATGTCCATGCCTACAATGCTTCTGATACCTTTACAGGTAGCGCTGGCGCTAACCCCAGAAGCTTCATTGCTGACGAACTCGGTATCGACGCACCAACCTCTACCGACACCTATGGCGTACAGCTTTCTTGGCAAGTTACCGATGGGATTGTCATTGGTGGTTGGGCTGGTTACAACAACACTCGCCTACTTTCCTCGGTAGGGGGACAATTGGATCGAGGCACGTTAGACATTTGGAATTATGCCGTTACCCTTGGTTTCCCAGATTTGGGAAAAGAAGGCAGTTTACTCGGCTTTATGTTTGGCATGGAACCAAAAGTCACTGAGTCTACTATCGACCAAATTGCTGAGGATGACGATAATTCCTTCCACATTGAAGGTTTCTACCAATATCAACTGACCGATAACATTGCCGTCACTCCTGGCGTAATTTGGATCACCTCACCTGGATTCAATAACGACAACGACGATGCCATCATCGGCGCGCTTCGGACAACATTTAGTTTCTAAGAATGTAGAGATTGTAGAGACGTTACATGTAACGTCTCTACAATCAAAAATTAATCAATCCAACGAGCAGCATCTTTTGCGTGATATGTCAAGATCAAATCAGACCCAGCCCGTTTAAAACTTGTCAGAGTCTCCATTACTACCCGCTGTTCGTCAATCCAGCCATTGAGGGCGGCGGCTTTCACCATCGAATACTCGCCAGAGACATTGTAAGCGGCTACAGGTAAATTGGTGGCTTCCTTCACTCGCCAGATAATGTCCATATATGCCAAAGCAGGTTTCACCATCAGCATGTCTGCCCCTTCAGCAATATCGAGTTCGACTTCTTTAATCGCTTCGCGGGCGTTCCCCGGGTCCATTTGATACGTGCGGCGATCGCCAAATTGCGGTGTAGAATCGGCAGCATCGCGGAAGGGACCGTAATAAGCTGAAGCGTACTTCGCCGCATAAGATAAAATCGGCGTATCTTGGAATCCTGCTGCATCTAACCCTTCGCGGATCGCTTGTACAAATCCGTCCATCATCCCCGAAGGTGCGATGATATCGGCTCCCGCTTTCGCTTGAGACACTGCTGTTTTCTTGAGTAATTCCAGAGTCGGATCGTTCAGAACTCGACCCATCAGATCGCCTGTTTGCAAATAGCCGCAGTGACCGTGACTGGTATACTCGCACAAGCAGGTGTCGGCAATGACAATTAAATCTGGTACTGCTTCTTTGACAGCAGTTGCAGCTTTCTGGACGATCCCGCAATCGTGCCAAGCTCCAGTTGCATCGGTATCTTTATCTTCAGGAATGCCAAATAGAATAATCGACGGGATACCCAGATCGTAAACTTCTTTCGCTTCCTCCACAATTTTGTCTACCGACAACTGATAGACTCCTGGCATCGATTTGACTTCTTTGGCAAATGCTTCACCAGGGACGGCAAATAGAGGATAAATTAAATCGTTTTTAGATAAAACCGTTTCCCGCACCATTCGGCGCAGTTGGGGATGAGTTCTTAAGCGGCGAGGGCGATGAGTTGGAAACATGACGTTATGATATGACGGCTTGAGAAGATGTAGCGCTCAGATCTTGAAGTATATTACGCCGCGATCGCCCTACTGACAGAACGAGTAACGGTTGTTAAAAATATTAAGATTATTGAACGAAATATGATTCAGTGGTACAAGGAAGACCTCGCATACATTCACGATGTCGGATTTAGCGACTATGCTCTCAAATCTGCTGCCGCGATCTTGGAAATCTTGGCTCAAAATCAGATACGGGAAGGTCTAATAGTAGACTTGGGTTGTGGCAGCGGATTATCGGCGCAAGAATTCTCAAAGGCGGGTTATAGCGTTCTCGGAGTCGATATCTCTACATCGCTCATCAATATCGCCAGAACGAGAGTGCCAGAGGCAGAATTTCGGGTTGGATCGCTATTCAAAGTAGAAATTCCTTCATGTAATGTCATTACCTCAATTGGAGAGTGCCTCAACTACCTGTTTGATGTAGATAACAACTGCCAAATACTGGGTCAGTTTTTTCATCGTATATACGATACGTTGACTCCAGGTGGTATCTTTATCTTTGATATCGCAGAACCAGGACAGATTGAACCAGGAGCTACAATTAAAGGATTTACGCAAGGAAAGGATTGGATAGTACTTGTAGAAAAGCAGGAAGATTGGCAGCAAAAAAGATTAATCCGTCGGATTATTACCTTTCGGAAGGTAGAAGAATACTACAGACGAGATGATGAAGTCCACTGTCTCCAATTATACAAAGTAGAAGATGTGGCAAGAGAACTCTCTCAAGCAGGCTTCCAAATTCAGATTGGGCGCAGTTACGGACAATACAACCTACCCAAAGCTCATGCAGTATTCGTTGCACGTAAAGAATAGCTAAAGTATTGCTGGCGTTATAGGTAGTTTAACCTTCTTTTTCTTCCTGAATCCCTAACTCTAGTTTTAAATCAGCGATCGCAGTTTCAGTATCCTTAGTTTCTATTGGTTGCAGATCGCGTGACTTCGACCACTCCAGCGCATTTAATAAACGTGCTGCATTTTGGGGCGATCGCAGCAAATATGCTGTTTCCATCAAGCTTATTAATTCAGATGCATCAATCGAGGCTACATCTCGATTACCACGACGCTGGATAATAATCACATCTCGATCGTCAACAGCTCGATCTAGTAAGGCTGCTAGATTTCACGGGCTTTTGTATATATGGTTTCCATCGTTATTGTACAGATTAGCTGTACGTATTTTAACAAAATCGTCTCAAAGATTCGCGATTGCCCGCGTTACATTCTCTCTAGGCGATCGCAGCTTGTTTCACCCTATTAGAAGCGATCGCGCTACTCATTTTTTGCACCACATCTCGACAGCGCCAATAACTAGCGTGAGCATCGCCACCGTTAATTAACAAAGATACGGGAGTTTGACGAAAAGGCAGCATCAGCAAATCGGTAAAATCGGTATCTCTGGTAACGACATCTTCAATTTCAACTAAACCGCTACCTACCACCTCCTGCATCACCTCTTTCAGCGTCCAAGCAAACGGATCGCTGGGGTGAATGAAATTGTACCAAGGTAAAGGCTGCTGTCTGCGCTCTCGATACAAGGTTTGCAGTAGCTCTTGTAAATTCTTGGCAATATCGTAAGTCGAACCGAGTCCCGTCGCATCAGGTACGAGATCGATCAGATTGAATAAAGCAATGGGAGAACCCAGCGTGTGAATGCTAGCAAGGCGGATACCCCGTTCGCGTTCCGGTGCTACACCAAAAATTCGCTGTCGGATCGTGCGGACGCGATCGCCACCTGGTACATTAGGAAGATCCCAACGTCCTGCAAACAAAAGATCGAATAAAATTACCGTCCCCCAACTATGACCCACTATATGCAAGCGATCGTCTAGCTGGGGTTGTGAAGGTAAATTCGCTTCTATTTGCCGTGCCAATTCCTCAACAACTTTAGCACCAACATGACGGTTGATATATAATGTTGCATCCCCAATAAACTGCATCAGTTGTGTGGAGCGGAAATTGCGAAACCACAGACGCTTCCACTGGCTAGAGGCGCGGAACTTATCCAGACGTTTTTGTTGTTCGTCAAATAGAGTGTCACCCCAGTAAAGCGGAATATATTTAGGATTGAGCGTCGGTGCATGGGACGCGATCGCCCGATCGAGCAATTTAATTAAATCGTTGGCATAGCTTGGCTGTGCCTGCTGTTCGCGAGTATTAACGCCATGAATGAACAGAATATAGTCAGTAGCCATTGACGCACCTATGACTTAAAGCTCTCTGACTATTGCTTCAGGCGCTATGCTGCAAATTCAGGAAAAAAAGATTTTTGGCAATTAATCTTTGTCAAAAATTTATAACAATCGCACGATAAAAGGGTAGCGGAAAGACTCGTCAGGATGACTCAAGACTTTGACGATCGCCAGAATAGTTAATCCCCAATGAATTAAAAATCCCAGTCCTGCCAAAGGAAATAACAAACCAAAACTGATTGTTACTAGTACGCCAATAACTAATGCCCAAAACCAGACATTTAAGTGAAAATTAATCGCTTCTTTGGCGTTTTCCTTGACGATTGGATCGTCGGAGACAAACAAGACAGCGATGGGGATACCAACAGATACCAGAGTGGTACTGAAAAAGATCGCTCCGTGGCTAATTGCCGATAGCAGTTTCCGCTTGTCAGGGTCGTACATACAAACACATTCCTCAGTTGCAGATTGTTATCCTAAATAAAGGTAAATTAGATTCTGCTAGACTCTGGTTTTTACTTCCTGTTACATCCTACAGCTAAGCTTCAATGATCTCCAACGACCTACAAGCAGATTTACAAACAGAGGTGGAGCGGCGACGCAATTTCGCCATCATTTCTCACCCAGACGCAGGTAAAACTACACTAACAGAAAAGTTATTGCTGTACGGGGGAGCAATTCACGAAGCAGGAGCCGTCAAAGCGCGACGAGCGCAACGCAAGGCAACTTCTGACTGGATGGCAATGGAGCAGCAGCGGGGAATTTCCATCACCTCAACAGTCTTGCAGTTTGAATATCACAACGCTCAGATCAACTTGCTAGATACGCCAGGACACCAAGACTTTAGCGAAGACACCTATCGTACCCTGGCAGCGGCAGATAATGCGGTGATGTTGATCGACGCTGCGAAAGGCTTGGAACCGCAGACGCGCAAATTATTTGAAGTCTGTAAACTGCGATCGCTGCCCATTTTTACATTTGTGAATAAACTCGACCGTCCTGGGAGAGAACCACTATCGCTGTTGGATGAAATTGAGAAAGAATTAGGGTTGCAGACTTACGCGGTCAATTGGCCTATTGGTATGGGCGATCGCTTTAAGGGACTTTTCGACCGTCGCACGCAGGAGATCCACTTATTTGAACGGACGGCTCACGGTAGCAAAGCGGCGGCAGATACGATAGTTAATTTGGGCGATCCGCGCATCGAGCAGTTGTTGGAACAAGACCTTTACTACCAACTGAAAGAGGATATAGAACTTTTAGAAGAAGCGGGATCGGAACTAGATTTAGATCTCGTCCACCAAGGCAAAATGACTCCGGTATTCTTTGGTAGCGCCATGACAAATTTTGGCGTGGAGTTGTTTTTAAATGCCTTTTTGGACTACGCCCTCAAACCCTATGCCCGTGTTAGCAGTATGGGTGAAATCGCTCCTTCCTATCCAGAATTTTCGGGTTTCGTGTTCAAACTTCAGGCAAATATGGACCCGAAACACCGCGATCGCGTGGCGTTTATTCGCGTCTGTACGGGTAAATTTGAAAAAGATATGACGGTGAACCATGCCCGTACTGGTAAAACGATCCGTTTGTCAAGACCCCAAAAATTATTTGCCCAAGACCGCGAATCAATTGATGTAGCCTATCCCGGCGATGTGATTGGTTTGAATAATCCAGGCATGTTTGCGATCGGCGATACGATTTACACGGGACAAAAGCTAGAGTACGAAGGCATTCCTTCTTTCTCTCCCGAGCTGTATGCCGTGATGAGAAACCCCAACCCTTCTAAATTTAAGCAATTTCAAAAAGGCGTGTCCGAGTTGCGAGAAGAAGGCGCAGTCCAAATTATGTATTCAGTGGATGAATCCAAGCGCGACCCAATTTTAGCAGCAGTTGGACAGTTGCAATTTGAAGTGGTACAGTTCCGCTTGCAAAACGAATATGGAGTTGAGACGCTACTAGACCTATTGCCTTATACCGTCACTCGTTGGGTAGTTGATGGTTGGGAAGCTTTGGAAAAAGTAGGGCGTATCTTCAATACCATGACAGTGAAAGATTCCCTCAATCGTCCCGTTTTGCTATTCCGTAACGAATGGAATTGCCAGCAACTCGAAGCGGATCATCCAGATTTGAAGTTGAGTAAAATTGCTCCCTTAACTTCTGTGAGTGCAAGCGATCGCAACGGAGAATAGTAGAGACGTTACATGTAACGTCTCTACTGCATAGCGATCGCACCTGCTCCCTATAGAAAGATTGTCGTTGAATTCAATCTTTTTCTAAGGAAGTTTAATTATGAAAGCGATCGCAACTCCCCAAACCGCAGTTCAACCAACCCAACTACAATTCAATCCTACTCAACAACAGAAAGGTAAATTAGTCGCTCAATGGTTTCGCGTCGATGGCAAATTAGTTTGTAAATGGTTCAGAATTTGACATTTGGCAATTATTATTCAGTCATTGATTTTCCAATTACAAATGACGCATGACAAATGACTAGTGACAAACATTACGTCCATGCTCGAAAGAAGGTATTATCCTCCCAAATAGCAGCAGTGCGTTGCTCGATCACCGCTAATTCCTGTTGAGATAAAGGTTGAAAAGCTTGAGCTACTTTAACATTATTTTCTAATTGAGCGATCGTTTCTGCTGCTACAACACAACAATGCACTCCTGGTTGAGACATAGCATATCCTAATGCTTGATTCATCCCATCTAACCCGCCAGGTTTGAACAAGCGACCGTAAGCTGGAACTTTCATTGCAATTACACCAACATTTTTCTCCCTTGCAACTGGTAGAACCACAGGGAGAAAGGGACGTGGATGGTGTTTATCTGCTGCGTTGACGGGAATTAGCGTCGCGTCAAATGAATAGCGGCGCAAACCTTCAGCAATAATATTAGGATCGTGGTGTCCGGTAATTCCCACAAAGCGAATGAGTTTTTGGGCTTTTGCTTCTTCGACAGCTTGAATTGCCCCATTTTTGCCGAAAATAGTCTCTAAATCTTCAGTAAAAGAGACATGATGCATTTGCCATAAATCTAATCGATCTGTATTGAGCCGTTTGAGCGATCGCTCTAATTCGCGCCATGCACCATCTCGATCTCTAGCATCTGTTTTACTAGCAAGAAATATATTTTTCCGGTGAGATGGTAAAACTTTACCAAAATAATCTTCACTCGGACCGTAATTTGCCGCAGTATCAAAATAACGAATCCCAAGCGCGATCGCTTTTTCAATTATTGCGATTGCATCCCCTTCTTTTCCCTCCCAAGATAGAGGCGTTTGTCCTGCTCCGCCTAAGCCGAAAATTGGAACTTTAACCTCTGTGCGTCCCAGTACCCTTTCTGGCATCTTGGCTGTCGATTTAGTCGCTGTATTTTGTGCCGTAGACTGAGCGCTATCAGTTTGATTTTGTTGTAACGCCGTGCTACCAATAATTCCACCTGCTACAGCCGCACCAGTAAGCAGAAAATTGCGCCGAGTGGTCTTATCTGTCATCAATAGCTCCTTAAATTTTCAGCAAGACACTGAGGGCAACGAATATCTCTTCGTATGGTAGCAAAGTAAAACTTCTAAAAATGGCAAAATCAAAATAGATAAAATTTGACTGGAATGCCACCTTCTCCGATTTATACCCAGCAACCCTGGACAGAAACCTACAGCGAAATTATTGATGTCCGTTCCCCGAGCGAGTATGCAGAGGATCGTATTCCTAGTGCTATTAATCTTCCAGTACTAGATGATACCGAACGTGCTGAAGTGGGGACGATTTACAAACAAATCAATCCTTTCAATGCGCGTAAAATTGGTGCAGCACTGGTAGCTAAAAATATTTCTCAGCATCTCCAACAGCATTTTGCCGATAAAGACAAAGATTACCGTCCGTTAGTCTATTGCTGGCGCGGCGGACAACGTTCTAATAGTATGGCTGCGGTGCTAGCACAAATTGGTTGGCGAGTCACCGTCTTGGAAGGTGGGTATAAAACTTATCGCGCCTACGTGGGGCAACAGTTAGAACAACTCCCAACTCAATTTACCTATAAAGTCTTATGCGGTTTTACAGGTAGCGGTAAAACTCTGATTTTACGTAGGTTACAACAGCGCGGCATACAAGTTTTAGATTTAGAGGCGATCGCCAACCATCGCGGTTCTTTGCTTGGTGAAGAATGGCAGCCACAACCAACTCCCCAACCTTCACAGAAGTACTTTGAATCATTGCTTTTACAGCAATTACAAAAATTTAATCGCGATCGAGTTGTATGGATAGAATCAGAAAGTAACAAAATTGGAAAAATTTATTTACCTCTACCTCTATGGCAGAAAATGAAGCAATCTCAGTGTATAGAAATTCAGCTACCTATGGATAGTAGAGTTGCATTTCTTTTAAGAGAATATTCCTATTTAGAAACTCAGAATGAGTTTCTAAAAACTAAACTAGAAAAATTAAAATCTAGATATGGAAAACAAAAACTAAATTATTGGTTTCAGTTAATCGATGCTGAGAAAAGAGAAGATATCGTTAAAGAACTACTCCTTTTTCACTACGATCCAACTTATTCTTGCTCTATAAAAAGAGATTATGCCAACGTAGAAAAATCTTTGTTCATGTCAGATGTATCAGATATCAATATCGAGCATGTTCTAAATAATTTGATCTCACTATAGCAATCCTAGATGAATCGTGAAATTGATTGCTCGTGTAGAGACGTTACATGTAACGTCTCTACACGGGAAACTATATCTAAATACTAATCTCTTGACTCCCTTTCAAAAAGTATTAACCTATGGATTCAACAACTTCTTTAACTCAAGATGCGCGCCTTCAGCACTGATAAAAAAACCCCTCACCGGAGTGAGAGGCTCAACCTAACCTAAGCTATTTAAATCGCTACAGCGATCGCACCTGCTAAAGCAGCAAAGAATGCCGAAACTGTTGCCGTACCAAACAACCACCAAGCAGCTGAAGCCGCCGCCTTGCGCGTCTCTTCCGCTTGCTTTTCTGCCTGTTCTTTGACTTGCTCCAATCGCTTCTGTGCTTCGTGCTGAATGCGTTCTGCTCTTTGCAGCACGTTGTTACGCGCCGACTCAATTCGATCGATAATTCGATTCGCATCCGCCTCCGAAATATCCTCGCGAGAACTCAAAATTGCTACATAAGTATCTCGATTAAACGAAGATAGCCGTCCGCGCAAAGCATCAAACCCAGCTTGCGGGTCGTCAAATAACTTGCGCATATCCCGCTGAATGCCGTCGTAATTCAACTCTGGGCGATCGAGCGAATTGAGATAGCTGCGAATGCGCTCGAATACGCTGTCGATCGCATCTTGAATCCGCCGTTGAATTGCTCGTACCTGATCGACAAAATTATCGCGTACAGCTAATACCTGATCGACAGTTCTAGCTGCTTCCGCATCGGACATATCTCCCCGCATCTTCAACAAGTCAATTAAAGTCTCGCGATCGAAGTGAGACAAGCGATCGCTCAAACTCTCAATTCCCACTTTCGGATCGCGTAACAACAAAGACAGATCCCGCTTAATGCCTTCTGGGTTAAGTTCGTCCTTACCTGTGTGACGCAAATACTCTTCCAAATAGGTTTGGAAATTCTGGACTCTTTGTTGCGTGCGGGTTGCCAGACGACGGGGCGCTTTGATAATATCCCGAATCGAAGTTTGCATTTGATCGACAATTTGGTTGACTTGCTCCTCGCTCAAGTCGCGCCGCTGGCTCAATAACTTCACCAGGGTTTCTCGATCTACGTGAGACAAGCGCCTTCTGAGGGCAGCCGATCCCTCTTTCGGATTGGCAAACAAGCGCTGAAAGTCGCGCTGAATTCCTTCTGGATTCAACTCTTCTCTACCAGTGTTGCGCAGGTAATCGGCGATCGCATTCGTCACCGAGTCGTATTGTTCCTTCGCTTTACCCACCAAAACTTGCGGTGCAACCCGCACGTTGTGCCAAGACCCCTCAACTTGGTTAATAACTTGGTTGACCTGTTCTTCGCTCAAGTCTTGGCGCTGATTTAACAGTTGTACCAGGGTTTCGCGATCGAAGCGAGACAACCGTGCCCTTAGCGCTGCCATCCCCGCTTGCGGATCTTCTAGTAAAGTTTTAAGTTCAGCCTCAATTGCGTAGGGATTCAATTCATCTCTGCCAGTGTTACGTAGGTAAGATTCCAAATTCAGCCACAGGGTTTCAGCTTGATATTTTGCCTGGTCTGCCAGTCCTTTAGACTCAACTAAGACTTTTTCGCGCTGTGCCTCCAACCGATCTAAAATTGGCTCTACCTCTTCTGGGGTAATATCGTTACGTTGCAATAGCACTTGTCGCAACGAGTCCCGATCCCACCTAGCTAGACGCAGACCGAGAGTTTCGTAATCGGCATCCGAGTCTTCTAATAAAGGTTTGAAGTCGCGCTCAATTCCTTCTGGAGTTAAGTCTGCTTTACTCGTTGTCAGTAGATAACTTTCTACACGGTGTTGGAGTTCTTGAACTGCTTCCCTTTCTTCAATACCTCTCACTGTGGTCAAGACATCTTGACGAATCAGTTCCAAGCGATCGGCTATAGTTTGAATTTGAGCTTGGGTCAGCATTCCCTTTTGTTGCAGCAATCGGGCAAAATCATTACGAGAAAGTTGCTCGATCTGTTGCCTGACTGCTTGTGGATCGGCTGCCGGATCGTAGAGAATGTCGCGGAATTCCCGATCCATCCTGTCTTGACTTAATTGCCAAGTATAAGTGTTGAGCAGGTAGTTTTCTACATCCGCCCTAATGGTCGTGTAGGGAACTTCCGCAGATTTCATTCCTGTTTGAGTGGCGACCTTATCTACTCCCTCGGTGACTTTATCTCTTGCCGTGAGGAGCGATCGCAAGATCTTCTCCACATCTAAATCTGATAGATCGGCACGTCCCATCACCATTCCCATCAGGGTGTTGATTCCCGTTTGCAGCGTTTGCTGTACTGGACCTGCGGTGGCTTTGTCGGCTTGGTCTGCTTGTCTTTGGTCGGCTTGCTTAGACGATCGCATTTCTTCTGTGAGTCGATCAATCTTGGCGTTCAACTCGTCCGTTCTAGTTTGTCCAGGCTGCACGGACTTGAGGTATTCGATCAACTCATCCATGCGATCTCGTTTGGGTTGTTGGTTCGCCACCACCTCCCGCCAGACGCTTTCTAACTGATCGGCAATTTTATTGACTTCGCGTTTCGATAAATCGGTACGGCTGCTGACGAGATCGATAAACTTCTGGCGATCGATATTCCGCAAGTCATCGGTTCCGGCAAGATCTGCCAGTTGCGGATCGCGTAGAATTCTCTCAAATTCTCCTCTGATCTTTGTCGTGTCTATCTCTGGCGGACGCAGCATGTCTATATAATCTTCCAGGTTCTCGCGAATTGTGGTCGGGTCGATCGCGCTACCTAGTTCTCGCCGTACTGCCGCAGCTGCCGCTTCTGCTGTCTGTACGACTTGCTGATTGACAGCTTTTGCTCCGATCGCAGCGGTAGCCGTTCCCATAATTGCTTGAAAACCAGAGGTTGCCGTATTCACGACGGAACCAACCAAGGAACCAACTGTGGTGGAACTAACCCACACCAGCAGTAAAAAGTAAGCTCCCCAAATCACTAGACCGAGAACTGCTCCCAGTCCTACATCTACGCTCAGCAGGCTTAAACTAACCGCAAGAAAGCTAGCGATGAATAAAGCAATGCTGACAGTTATTAACGTCCAAATACCTACTGCCGTACCAATTTTGCGGATCGTTCCCCCCACACTCCCAGATTCACTGCTCCCTGAATCTGAGTCTGATTGCCGTCCTAAATAGGAAATCCCAGCAGCCACAGAGAGGTTTGTTAATACAAGTTGTACGGCAAAGGCAAGAATTACTCCCGATATTAAAGCAACGAAAAATCTCGGACCTGAAAATACAAACGCCGCCTCCGCTGGTGTCGTCACACCCCCATCTGGTGGAGTTAACTGTGCCAGCCAGGAGAAAGGTTTATATAGTCCCAGTAAAATTTCTGGATTCTGAAACATGGTTTTTCCTTCTTTTGTGCTGTGCTGAGCGTCTAAATACAATGTGAGGAGGAAATTTAGGAGCTAAAAATACTATTTAACCCCGTAGCTTAAAAATGCTGCATTTAACAGCGCCAAACATCCACCCCAAGTCTGAAAGCTCTGCCTGTAGTGGGATGAATTCAGATTTACTTCTGAGACGAGTAAATGTATTTAGCAGCGTTTATGTATGTCAAGATACTAATTACAAGTTGTTAACAATACCAGGCGATCGCTTCATCGCGATTTACACCGTCTATTGATAGAATTCCTCCTGAAAAATTCACTTTATATTAGTCCTAGAGAAGTGCTGCTAGTTTGTACCTCTAGACAGAAAGCAAGAATTAAATTTCTCTTTAAATTAAAGATATGTGAAGCGGCTTATTCGATTAGGAGCAAAAAAATGGAAACTCGCGAAACTCGTCCAGCTACAGATGTACCACCAGTTGCTAAAGCGTACAATGGCGTAGACAGAAACGCATTCATCTTTGGGTTGAATCCTCAAGCCGAGCTGTGGAACGGACGTTTGGCAATGATTGGATTTCTCGCATATTTGATCTGGGATTTAGCAGGCTATAGCGTTCTGCGCGACGTATTACATCTTATCGGTTACTAGATCTCTCAAACCTCCCTTTTTCAGGGGGTTTGCTCTACCAACCTTGCTTTATTTTCAAAAATTCGCTCTAACAGTCTCTCTTTTCAATCATATTGAGGAGAGACTATTATGCTTTTTATAAAACTTCTTGCAGTTCAGATTTTATAGTGACATTTGTAGGGACGCACAGCTGTGCGCCCCTACAGCTCGTGTATTTTACCCGCTTGAAAACCGCTATTAAACCCAATACTTCTTGGTTAAGAGTCGATCCCCCCTAACCCACGGACACTTTACTCAAGTCGGGAAACCCGCCCACGTAAGTGTCCTCCCCTTAAAAAGAGGGGAACTCTTGTCCCCTTTTTAAGGGGGTTGGGGGATCTTCAAGGGCTATGCATTCTAACCGAGAAGTATTGCTATTAAACTAAGTTTGGGCAAATGAAATTCGCGTCTACATAGGCAAAGTTCGCCTGCGCGAACTGAGAAAATTTAATGATATTGAACCTACGGAAGTAGGTTTTGTTTGTGTTACTGCGAACTCTATTCGCTCAGTACTGTCGGCAAGCGGAACCAAAACTGCGCTCCCCCTTGAGAATTGGTTTTGTAGCCGATACTTCCACCCCATTGCTCTACTGTAATTCTACAGAAATATAGCCCTAAGCCAATTCTTCCCGGGCTATTTTTGCCTTGGGAAAACTTTTGAAATAAAGTTGTAGCGATTTCTGGTTCTATGCCAGAACCCATATCGTCAACTGTAATAACTATGAAATCTCCTTCTTCTTCAATCCCAATTGTCACCGCAGAGTTTGGTGGACTGTGCCTGTAGGCGTTTTCTACCAAATTCGTTATCGTTCTTTCCAGACGTGACGTTTCTCCTACAACTTTCCATGCTCTGGTTTTATCAACATCGATTTGTAGCCGTAAATCGATCTGATTGAGAAAGAAAACTGGTGATAAAGCATTCACAACTTCTAAAACGCAAGCTAGCGCATCTGGTGCTTGTTGCGGATCGTTTCCCAACCCTTCCAAAGTCTCAATTTCAGCCGCAAAAGCATCTAAAATTTCTCGAATTAATGTTTCTTGTTTTTGACACTGCTTTTTACCGATATTTAAGTATTCTTGCGCTTTAGAATTGAGGTTTTGG
This sequence comes from Chroococcidiopsis sp. SAG 2025, assembly GCF_032860985.1. Classification (GTDB taxonomy): domain Bacteria; phylum Cyanobacteriota; class Cyanobacteriia; order Cyanobacteriales; family Chroococcidiopsidaceae; genus Chroococcidiopsis. The sequence continues at coordinate 447,109 of NZ_JAOCNC010000001.1, read as the reverse complement.
AGTGAGAGCAGCTCGAAACAATACTTGATTCCCGTTAACTGTCCGGCTAGATCGTGAACGATACAATGAATTAATACTTCTTTTCTTTGAATTTCTTTTAATAAATTGTAGTAATTTAAACTGTTTTCTCTAGCTTTTTGGAGTAGAAACTGATGCTCTTTATAATTAGAAGCAATTAATAATATTTTTTTCTCATTTAGACAAACTGCTGAAGCCTCTAAATAAAATTCTTGTCCTGATAAGTCAGTTTCCGTCCACAGTCCAGATTTAATTCTTCCCGATTGATTTTTCTGCCAAAAGGCTTCTGCGTCGATCAAAAAATTATCGAGTACGGGAAATTTCTGTCCCGGCATCAACTGTTGTTGTAAGTCAGTATCTCCATAAAATTGTACGAACCAGATAGGTGCAGTACCGATGAGCTTGAATGAATTATACTCCAATCGTTCTAGAACAACGACATTTAGTGCCGCAAATAGCTCATCTATGATGCTTTCCTCGCTCATGCTACTAAAAACGTAAAGATAGGTATTGGTTCGCTAGCAATGCCTTTAAATATAGTATGACTTCTCCTGAAGCGAGCTTGCATCTCACCGATGCGATCGTATGTGTTGCGATCGATCGCGATCGCGTTAGGAGTTGCTTGAAATCCTAGCTGTTCTATAATTGCCATGCGATCGCCAACAGCAAGCAAAGTTTTTTGATTCTGACTACCAGTAATACCCACAATCAGGGACCCAGAAACAATACTGATACCAACACCAAAAGCAATGCATTTATCAACTTGCCGCACCTGACTCATCTCTCGTACTGTCTCTAAAACTCGGATCGCTGCTTCAATCGCGCGCACCGCAGGCGAACCAGTCACCGGAAGTATGCCAAACAAACTTGTTACAGCATCCCCAAAACCTTTACTCACTATCCCACCTCGATCTAGTAACGGTTGCGCGATCGTGGAAATATATGAGTTGAGAGTGGCGATCGCTTCTGCTGGCGGGTAATCTTCAATCGAGGAGTTGAGGCTGCAAATCTTAGCTAAAAGAATAGTCACATCTCGGCGATCGCCTTTCTCTAATGCTGTCACTAATTCCTGCGATAAGTTAGCTGCGATTCGATCGTGTAGGCTTTGTTCTAGCAATCGAGAATGATGTTGGCGAATTAAACTCAAGTCGTTGCCTTGTTGCTGAAGGATGCTGTACTGATGCTCGTATCGTCTTGCATCCAATAATAGTATCCAGTCGCCTTCATCCGCAGAAAAAATGTGAACCTCGGCAGCAACTCCCGATTCCATTTTTATGCAAGGTAAGATAATTGGCAAATTCCCAAAAGGTAGCAATCCCGCTAAAAATAAAATCTTTTTTTCAACACACTCGCCTCGTTCGAGATGATGAAAACCATACAATGATAATTGACCTCCCCAGCTCACTAAATAGCCATCCTTTACTAAAAAGTAAGCCGGACAACGACTTTCAAAAATTAACTCTTGAAAGTACTTGACTATAGATTTAGGGAGGTGAGACATCCATTGCCTCCAGCATTTGTTGTGTGAGTTTGGCAAAGGCTTCTTCTACACCTGTAGCTGTTTTAGCACTAGTCTCGATCGCCGTCCAGTTTTTTTGTAAAAGACTATCCACTACTGAATCCTCTATTTCCCAATCTGCTGTTAAATCTGATTTATTCAATACCAATATAAAGGGAACTTTGCCGAGAGTTTCTTCTACCCTTTGTTGTAAAGATAATGCTTTATCTAAAGTATAGCGACGAGTTCCATCTACGACTAGAAGATAACCAGATGCACCTCTTAAATAAGACATCTGCAATTTCTGAAACTCGTCTTCACCGTGGATATCCCACAGAATTAGATTGACTTCTCGCTCGGCAATTTTAACTAGTTTTTTATCAATCTTTACTCCTACGGTTGAATGGTATATTTCTGAGTAAATACTTTTAACGAATTGCGATACTAGACTCGTTTTTCCCGTAGCAAACGCACCGACCATACATATTTTTTTTTGAATCATATCTCAAACAGCAAATTTTTTCTAGGGTGCATCCGTTAAAAATACCTTAAAAGAAACGCGACGATTCATTTCTGGATTGTTTTGGCTGACATTTTGTTGCCAAGGTTCTTGCGTCCCCACGCCAATTGTCGTTAAATCAGACGATCTTATTCCTCGCGAAACCAAAACTAATGAAATTTGCTTTGCTCTAGTTTTACTGAGATCCATATTATGCTCTATCGAACCATCGCTATCTGCGTGTCCTTTAATTTCGACTCGTGCGTTCTTTTGCAAAATTGGAGCCATCTTTGTGAGTTTTTGAATAGCTGCAACGATCTGCTCTAATTTCTGTTGTTGATTTGGTAAAAGTTGCGGGCGATCGTTCACAAATAAGAGAACTTCTCGTTCTAATTCAGTTTTAGTTTTGAGCAATTCTTGGAGTTCAATTGTAGTTAGATGCTCTGTCTGTAACTGCGACACTCCAGGGAGATTAGGAGCCAATTTTTTTGCTCGATCGATCCACTGTTGCGGTGCAGTACCAGTCATATAAAGAACGCCGTTGCGATCGACTTTCAAACTCGTAGTTGCTGGTGGTTGTAATAATTTTTCCGCTCTTTTAGTCACAAATTGTGGAGCGAGCGAGATGTAAGGCTCCCAACGGCTGACAACATTTTTAGGGTCGATCTCTGCATCTGAAATTAATTGAATCGGATCGACAGCCAAAGGGTCGCGCAATCCCGATATATGATACTTGCCAAAATGTTTTTCAGCACTAACGACAACTATTCCTGCGTGCGAGTTTAATGTTTCTAAATATGCCTGCCATTTTTGTCGAGCTTGAAAAGACATAAAACTCCACAATCCTAGCGTACAAAAGAGTCCGCTTATCAATAATAATAAAAGCGGTGAAGGTTTTTCTGATGTACTTTGATATTGAGCTTGAAGGCAATTTTCTAAATAAGGTTTGCTGGCTTCAAATGGAGTGTCGTCGCCGTGAAAATTCAACAGTTCCTGGTAAAATTTCTTGTGAATTGTTTCTAGGGTAGCTTGAAAATTTTCTCTTAATTCTTTAGGTGCATTACCTCGAATTATGCCTGCTAAAATTGCTTGGGGACCTTGCTCGATCCAAATCGTCAATTCGCCAAATTCTAGCGCGTCCAACCGATCTTGTTGCTTAACCTTAAACGAGTCTTGCACGAAATCTTGAATTGCTTTTAACATAGCTGCAACCAGATCTGCATCTTGTGTTGCGGTCAGATCTACTGCCAAGCTATGCAATAACAGTCCAGTGTGACGATGAATCAAAAAAACTTCTTCTACTCGATAAACTAGCGTTCGTAGCAAGACAACTTCGGCAAAAGACTTACCAGTTTGCATTGCTTCTAAGCGCCAGCGAAAACTTCTTGGAGTTAAGCTATGGTCGAGTGCTTGATTAAAAGTGGCAACAAAAGTTTTTAGCGCCGCCATTGCAGCTTTGCGGCTAGCAGATCCGATGATGGGAAACAAAGCATCGGACAGCGTATTCAGGTCTTTTTTGACCGAGGTTTGAATTGCTTGTTCTACAGTTGGGACGACGGCTTGAGTCAGTTGGTCGTCCTGTAATGACCTCAGAATAATCGCCTCTGGCAAAACCCGACTCACATCTTCGACTCGGAGTTGCGATTTATCGAGTTTTGCTTGAAGTTCGGGACCGAAAAGTAAATCCCGTAATTCGGCGATCGCTTCCTCTTCGGTAGTAAAATTCTTGTGGGGTGGTGGTTGCGATCGCTCTGTTGGTGTTGATGGCTGTCCATCCAAGACTAACTGACGCAGTTGGTCTAATACTTCTGCTTCAGCAGCGGTGAGATCGATATTTTGCGATCGATCCAGCAGACTCTCCAGCTCCGTCAGTGCCTCAACCTCAGAGCTTGAAGTGTCAGTAGATTGGCGACCAGAAGAGTCAGTCATTTGTCGATCGTTTCCTTATATCCCCCATACTCACATTGAATTGTATAGCTACCTGTAGTCAAGGGGACATGAAACACTGACAATTCTTATACAACTATTGTATTAAAGGAGTCATATGATTTTAACCACAGCCAGCTTAGTTGGCGACAAGCGCGTCGTGCAGCATCTCGGTATTGTAAGTGGCGAAGCGATTCTAGGGGCAAATATTTTTCGCGATTTCTTTGCCGGAATTCGGGATATTGTCGGTGGTCGCTCGGCAGGTTACGAGCGATCGCTCAGAGAAGCGAAGGATACTGCCATGCGCGAGATGATTCAGCAAGCTCAAGCTCTCGGTGCTAATGCAGTCATTGGCATTGACATCGATTACGAAACCATTGGTGTTGGCAATGGCGGTAGTATGTTGATGGTGGCAGTCAGCGGTACTGCTGTTGTCTGCCAGTAATCATCTCGGTAACTCTACTTCAAATGGAGCTAAGCGGATTCGAACCGCTGACCCCCTCAATGCCATTGAGGTGCTCTACCAACTGAGCTATAACCCCGCACAAGTGCGTTTTTTATTATGCCTTAAATCTCTCTTTGCCGTCAATCTGCACTATTTAGTTATTTTAAGCATTAATATCCGCGGGCTAAGTAGCTCATGCAGTTCCCCATCAAAAAGTAGACAACTAACATGGCTGCGGCACTAGCTGCCACTAACACCCCTGCCAGCATCATCGAAAATTCCTTACTCGCAAACGCCTCTTCCATCAGGTGCAGCGACCAAGCCACTAAAGCTACGTCAAAAATGAGAATAACTGTCAGCATTTTTTAAGATATTTTAAAGCATATTTCATATATCTTAACTAATTCTCAGGAACCTGGTCTTAATTAGAGGTTAAGTTTTTCTTGCTACAGAAATTTGGCAAATTAATAGCGCCGATTAGATCTAATTAAGCCGGATGGGGCAGTTGCGATCGCTCAAATAGGATTTAATTTGTCCTACACTCAACTGACCGTAATGCAGCAATGAAGCTAACAAAGCAGCTTCAGCTCTCCCCTCAGTCAAAGCAGTGTAGATATGCTCGCAGTTTCCCGCACCACCAGAGGCGATAACTGGGATTTCTACAGATGAGGCGATCGCGCCAGTTAATTCTATGTCATACCCTGCTTGAGTGCCATCGGCATCCATACTCGTGACCAACAACTCCCCAGCACCTCGTTGGGCAACTTCTTGCGCCCATTGCAGAGCATCTATGCCAGTGTTCTCTCGTCCACCACGAACGTAAACGTCCCATCCAGGGTTATTGACATCCTGCCGTCGCCGTGCATCAATAGCCACTACTATACACTGATTGCCAAAGCGATCGCTGGCACGATTAATTAAGTCTGGGTCTTTAACTGCGGCAGAATTGATGCTCACTTTATCCGCTCCCGCTCTTAACAAATTTTTAATTTGTTCTAAGGATTGGATGCCCCCGCCGACAGTCAGAGGAATAAACACTTGTTCGGCAGTACGATAAACCACATCAAAAATAATGTCACGGTCTTCGTGGGTAGCAGTAATATCCAGAAATACCAACTCATCCGCCCCAGCTTCGTTATATACTTTTGCCAACTCTACCGGATCGCCTGCATCTTGGAGATTGACAAAGTTTACCCCCTTCACAACCCGCCCCGCCTTTACGTCCAAGCAAGGCAAAATTCTTTTAGCTAACATAGTTCGCCCTTCCAATGACTCCAGAGATTATAGGGGATAAACCTGTGTAAATATAGGGAAACTAAGGATGTCTTGGACAAGGGAGACAAGGGAGATAAGGAAGCATTTACTCCCGACTCCCGACTCCCCACTCCTCACTCCCCAGATCATGGCAATTACTTCTTCCAAACAAAGGAAGCATTTACTCCCGACTCCCGACTCCCCACTCCCCAGATCATGGCAATTATTTCTTCCAAACAACCGTCAGAACCTTCTAAGCCTGCAAAAAAGCAACAGAAGAAACCTCAACCTCAGCCTGTTGTAGAGGATTTGTTGCAACCGCAGGCAACTGCGGAGGAACAAAGCAAACAAGAACAAAGCTTGCGCCCCCACACATTTGCCGATTATATCGGGCAAAAAGACTTGAAAGAGGTGCTATCAATTGCGATTCAAGCCGCTAAAGCTAGAGGAGAAACCCTAGATCATTTATTGTTATATGGTCCGCCTGGATTGGGTAAAACTACGATGGCGCTCATTTTAGCAGGAGAAATGGGAGTAGACTGCAAGATTACCAGCGCCCCAGCATTGGAAAGACCGAGGGATATTATGGGTCTGCTGGTGAGTCTCAAACCAGGAGATATTCTATTTATTGATGAGATTCATCGCCTGTCGCGGATGGCGGAGGAAATTTTGTATCCGGCGATGGAAGATTATCGTTTGGATATTACGATCGGTAAAGGAGCGAGTGCCAAAACTCGTAGTATTACGCTACCTAAATATACCTTGGTAGGAGCGACGACCCGCGCCGGGGCGCTATCTTCCCCATTACGCGATCGCTTCGGTTCGGTACAGCGGTTGCGGTTTTACGAACCAGCGGAATTGTGTCAAATTGTGTTGCGGACGGCTGAGTTATTGCATACACCAATTAGCGATGACGGGGCGTTGGAACTTGCCAAGCGATCGCGAGGTACGCCGCGTATTGCCAACCGCCTGCTGAAACGAGTGCGAGACTATGCCGAAGTTAAAGCAGCAGGTACAATTACGCAAAATGTAGCCGCAACAGCTCTAGAATTATATCAGGTAGACCCTTGCGGTCTAGATTGGACAGACCGAAAAATGCTGAGCGTGACGATCGAACAATTTAATGGTGGACCTGTGGGTATTGAAACCCTAGCAGCGGCGACGGGTGAAGATATCCAAACAATTGAGGAAGTCTACGAACCTTATCTGATGCAAATCGGTTACTTACAACGGACTCCTAGAGGTCGCGTTGCCACTCCTGCGGCATACAAGCATTTAGGTTTGAAACCACCCAACGGACAACTATCGTTACTGTCGCAATCGGATTTATGATTTACCACCCCAGTTGGACGCGCTTCAATACAGACAAGATTGAATTTGTAAGTGTCAATCTGCGCGTCTGCGTGCTGACACTATTACTCAGTGCTTTGTTTGTCTTGGGATGGGTAGAACCAGCGGTTGCCCAGCAATCACCGCCACCAAATCTGAGTGTAGAACAGTTACAAAATCTAGAGAAATTGGCGAATGAAGCTTTTTCTTTAACTGAGAAAGGCAACTTTCCCCAAGCTGAAACTTATTGGACGCAAATTATCGAAGAATTTCCCACCAATGCGGCAGCTTGGAGTAACAGAGGCAATTCTAGAGTCAGTCAAAATAAATTAAATGAAGCGATCGCCGATTATAACAAAGCGATCGAACTTGCCCCGGGCGTGACCGATCCTTTCTTAAATCGCGGTGCGGCTTTGGAGGGTTTAGGAAAATGGTCAGAAGCGATCGCCGACTATAATCATATTTTAGAAATCGATCCTACCGATGCAATGGCATATAACAATCGCGGTAATGCCGAAGCAGGTTTGGGACAATGGGAAAAGGCGATCGTCGATTACAAAAAATCTGCTGATACTGCCCCTAATTTTGCTTTTGCCCGTGCCAATTATGCCCTAGCTTTATATCAAGATGGTCAAAAAGATAAAGCCTTGCGGGAAATGCGAAATATTATTCGCAAGTATCCTCAATTTGCTGATGTCCGCGCCGCCTTAACTGCTGCACTTTGGGAACAGGGAAATAAGGGAGAAGCAGAAAGTAACTGGGTAGCTGCTGTAGGCTTAGATCCTCGTTATAAAGACATTAACTGGGTCACAAATATTCGCCGTTGGCCCCCCACTATGGTTGCAGCTTTAGAAAAGTTCCAACAGCTTAAATAAGATACGTTGTTAATGTCCGCTACCATGAGTAGCAAATCTATATTTACCCAACTTTTTATAGGCTATTTACCTCCTGAAGTGCAAGGAAAAATAAAGATTTACCTGAATTTGCACGATAGCAACCCTTGGCAAGCAAGTAATGACATGACATAGCAAGTGTATTTTTTTCCCCTGTTGTACACCGCATTCTAAAGTGCGCGAAAACATAGGTCATTTGTTAAAATGACACGCAGAGGCTCGATACTAAAACACTAAGTTTATGTCGATTATGATTTCTCTTAGTCCAGAAGTGGAAGCGCAGCTGCGGGAAAAAGCAGCACAACAAGGACAAGATGTAAGTATTGTCGCGGCTGAATTGATAACTGACATTTTAAAATGGGAGTTGCAAGATTCTGAAGCAGCTATTGTAGGTATTCAGCGCGGTTTAGATGAATTTGAAGCGGGACGTTCCCGTTCATTTCATGAGTTTGCTGAAGAACAACGCCGTAAATACAATCTGCAAAACGATTCGTGAGTTATCGTATTGAAATTTCTAGCGTGGCAGAGGGAGAAGCAGATAGTGCATTTCTGCGAATATATCAAATAACATCATCTGAGAAAGCAAGCCAGTGGTATGAAGGGTTACTGAGAGTAATTGAATCTTTATCAGAAATGCCTAAGCGTTGTTCGCTTGCAAGAGAAGAGCGGTATTTTAGTCAAGAAATTCGTCAACTTCTCTACGGTAAAGGTCGTAATTCTTATCATATTCTTTTCACTATTATTGAAAATAATGAAGCGGCTACAGTTCGGATTCTTCACATCCGACACGCAGCACAACAGACTGTAGGAGAAGGCTAAAAACGCTAAAAACATATAGGGGCGCACAGTTGTACGCCCCTACAAACGTATTGTGAATCGATACCTACGCCATTGGTAAAGAAGGGCGATCGCTCATTAAAGCTTTAGTACTCGATTCACCCGCACGTTGGATCTGGCGCGTCATGCGAATCGTACAGAGAGTGACTGCACTCCACTGTCCTAATAGCGCCAAAAAGATGGTTGTATTGCTGGCTTTTTCTAACGCAAACCAAGCAAAAGGAGTAAACAACCATAATCCAGGAATTTGTTGTGGTGCGATTGATAGCACGGTGAGAATGGCTGCGGGTAATAAAATGACCGCACCCAAAGCCCCAGCAATCCACAAACCTTGCTTTTGCGCCCGCATAAATGTTAAAAGTTGGGCGATCGCAGCACAGATCAGTAACAAATTACCACCAATAACCATACTCAAGAAAGCAGGTTGTTTGTCAATCGGTTGTAAGACAAAGGTAATCCAAAGAGTTAGAGTTGTAGCAGCAATAGCTAAGTTTAGTGCGATCGCGAGTATAGCTGGGCTTTTTTCTCCCCACGTCAAATCTTTTACTAGCGAAGAACTCAAGAACTTTTGACGATTGCTAACTCTTTCCCGTCGATATCTTGCCCAATCTTGCAAGGTTTGACGCTGTGGCGTGAGAGTTACAATCAAACAGATAAACAATACCAAGTTATAGACAAGCAATTCTTGAAAGTTATGTCCGAGATTGGTTGAATATCGATATTTAGGTGTTGTAGCAGCAAATGCAACTAAAATCGCCTCCAAACTCGCCACCATCAAGTAACTTTGGCTCTTACTAAAAATGGTTTTACTAGGATTATGGAATCGACGCTGCAAAGCTTGCCAAATCCAGTACGTCCCAACCCCGAAGTTGAGAACTGCTAAACCCAAAGTCGCCCATAACGCATCGCCTACAGGCAGATAGAATAATTCTAAATCTGCCGTGCTAAGCAGCGACAAACTATAGTTTTCTAATTCAGTTGCCTTAGCGATTTGCTCAAAAATCAGAAATGGTGAAAACAAATTTAGCCAGTCTGACGGTGTATGAAGTACAGGTTTGGCAGTGGCAATAAACAGGCACACAAATGCTGCACCGCTACCTAACCATGCTTGAAATCCACCTAGCCAAGCACTCACTAAACCAAATAGTAAAGCAGCACTGAAAAAGAAAATACAGCTAGCAACTACTAGCCCATAAAAGCTGAAAATTAGACTCAGAGGAACGTGCGCTCCAATCCCGGCGATTAAATGTAGCGGTACAGCCAGACCCACCACAATATACAACAAACTTGGTACACCCAATAGTTTGCCAATTAAAATACTTTTAGCTGATTGAGGGCTGAGGCGAATAAAATTGAGTGTGTCTCGACGTTCTTCATTAGCTAAGTCACTAATCAGCGTGTAAGTCCCTGCTAAAATGAGGGCAAAAACACCAAACTTACTGACAGTGTAAAATATATCCCACCACCACATCTGCCAATTAATCAAAAGATTTCCCGCAGCATCCGTGAGACATTCAGGTATAGAATATTCCCACTGCTCGCCAGTACATAAAGGATGACGAGTTGGCATTGACCAACCTTGACTAGCAGATGGTAATTTTGCTTGAAATATGCGAAATAAGAAAAATTGTCCCAGTAAAGAAATAACTGTCGAAATAATTAAATTGCGCGGTTTAAATCTCCCTTTAATCTCCCGCAACAACTGAGGGTTTCTATCCCCCAATTTGTCTATCCAACTTAATCTCATAAAAATAAATCTCCCGTTCTGGTAATTGGTAATTGGTAATTGGTAGTTGGTAGTTGGTCATTTATTAGCTGTCACTTCTGAGTTTTAGCTTTTGACTTTTGACTTACCCCTAACCCCTAACCCCTAACTCCTAACCCATAGTTAAGACGCTTGCTGGTGTCCTAGTTTGAGGAAAATTGTTTCTAAGTCTTCCTGAGTACAATGAAATTCAGATAAAGGAACGCCAGCTGCAACCAGCGATCGCAATAAATCCGCACAGTCTTCCTGATTTCCAGTAAAATCTATCTGCACCCGCTGTCCTCCCGGTAACACCTCCCATCCCGCTACGAGGACGTGATTATTCAATTCTGCTGTTAATCTTTCGATTTCTCCCAAGGTTGTTAAGAAAATTTGCTGGCGGGCGAGTCGCTGATATAACTGACTCAAGGTTGTACTTTCGACCAAAAAGCCCAACTCCATAATGCCCACGGAAGTACATAACTCTGCTAAGTCGCTTAAAACATGGGATGAAATCAAAATCGTCATTCCCGCTTCTTGCAAAACCTTAATAATTTCCCGAAACTGCATTCGGGCGATCGGGTCAAGTCCCGAAACGGGTTCGTCTAATAGTAGTACAATTGGTTCGTGGATGATTGTTCTTGCCAAACTCAGGCGTTGCTTCATTCCCCGCGACAGGGTAGCAATTAAACTGCGGCGTTTTTGACTCAATTGGACGAGTTCTAAGACTTCTCGCAAGCGTTGACTGCGGCGCGGTTCTTTCAACTTGTACAACCGCGCAAAATAGTCTAGGTAGTCCCAAACGGTGAGATCGTCGTAGAGGGGAAAGTCGTCGGGTAAATACCCCAGGCGTTGCTTGAGGATAGAATTATCGCGATCGCCCACTAAGCGATCGCCATTGATGTATATTTCTCCCTTAGTTGGTTCCTCGGCTGCTGCTAACATCCGAATTAGCGTTGTTTTACCTGCACCGTTCGGTCCAATTAAGCCGTAAACTTCCCCAGCCTGAACTTGTAAATCGACATCGTTCACCGCAATGTGGCGATCGAATTGTTTCGTCAGCCCACAAGTGCGAATTGCCAGTTCGTTGAGCATGGGTGCTAAGTTTGGGAGACAAGGGTGAGTCAGCGTCAAGAACGCAACTTCATTATCGGATAGCTTAGCTTGCTTGGATCTATTTTGTCAGTAGGGTTAAATGCCGAGTGTGATTGATAGTAAACGCTGCGCTACACTTCGTGAAGACGGTTGATAGTTGACGGTTGTGAAGTTGCCATTTTTATGCGGCGAGACTCAACATTTTACAAACTTTTTCAACAATCTCCTACTTTCCGATTTGAACTATTGACAAAATCTCCAGTAAATGCAGAGAATTACCGTTTTGATTTTGTTGCGATCGAAGAAGCCAAGTTTGAAATTGACAGGGTATTTTTACCACCAGAAAATGAAGGTGCGGCTGTTGCAGGTCTTGCCACGCTTATAGTGAGATGGTGAAGGTCATTATATTGCTTGAGCGATCGGTATTAGCAAATTAATCACAGATTTTTCTTAATAAGAAACTTTATTATGTAGCTAGCTTGAGTAGCAAGTGGAGAAGGGAACAATTCAGAATTCACGCTCCATTTCCCTGCTACTATAGTTAACCCGACAAGTCTTTATCCAAATCATCCAATATGTCACAGCAGCAATACCGAATCGCGCTTTTACCTGGAGATGGCATTGGTTCCGAAATCATCCAAGTAGCGGTAGAGGTGCTGAAACTGGTGGGAGAACAACTAAATATCGGCTTTACATTTCAGGAAGCCTTAATTGGTGGTGCAGCTATTGATGCTACAGGCGAACCCCTACCAGAGAAAACTTTGGAAATTTGTCGTAATAGCGATGCGGTATTATTAGCCGCGATCGGCGGTTACAAATGGGATAACTTACCGCGCCACCAGCGCCCTGAAACGGGGTTATTAGGACTGCGGGCGGGTTTAGGTCTATTTGCCAATTTACGCCCCGCCAAGATTCTGCCACAGCTAATTGATGCCTCTTCCCTCAAACGAGAAGTCGTGGAAGGGGTAGATATTATGGTAGTGCGAGAACTGACAGGGGGAATTTACTTCGGACAACCCAAGGGCATTTTTGCCACCGAAACCGGAGAAAAGCGGGGAGTCAACACGATGGCTTACACCGAGTCAGAGATCGATCGCATTGGACGAGTCGCATTTGAAACAGCTCAAAAACGCAGAAACAAACTCTGTTCTGTCGATAAGGCGAATGTGTTGGAAGTCTCTCAACTGTGGCGCGATCGCATCACCGCCCTTGCCTCAGAATATCCCGATGTCGAACTCACTCATATGTATGTTGATAACGCTGCCATGCAGCTAGTTCGCCACCCGAAACAATTCGACACAATAGTTACAGGCAACCTTTTCGGTGATATTCTCTCAGACGAAGCAGCTATGCTGACAGGTAGTATCGGGATGTTACCCTCCGCTAGTCTAGGTGCTAGTAGTGCAGGAGTTTACGAACCCGTCCACGGTTCCGCCCCCGACATTGCCGGACAAGACAAAGCAAATCCTCTAGCACAAGTTCTTAGTGCTGCTATGATGTTACGCTACGGCTTAAACCAACCAGAGGCAGCCGATCGCATCGAGCAAGCAGTATTAAGAGTTTTAGATAGAGGCGGTCGCACGGGCGATATCATGTCCCCTGGTATGAATTTGCTGGGCTGTCGGGCAATGGGTAAAGCACTGATTGAGGAATTAACCAAAGGATGACAGGTAGTTGGTTATTTGTCATTGGTCATTAGTCATTAGTCATTGGTAGTGATTCTTCATTGATAACTGACAACTGACAACTAAAAAGGGTGACAAACCTAGATGCACCAGCTATAACTTAAGAATAATTTTAGATAGAGATGGAGCAATTTTGTGGTATATGCTGGATCGCGGAGAACTGAAGACCCCTCTCATCCCCTAAATTACCCTGTGTTGATCGACCCTACAATCTTGAAAGTAGCTCGTCAAATTTACCGCGACTACTGCGAAACCCACGCCTCAAATGCCAAGCGCCCATCAGGAGTTGTTGTCAATCAATTAACTTATCAGGGTAAAGTTCTCTTTTCCACTCAACCAATCCTGTTACCCCAAGAACGCTTCATCCCCATCGCCCAAATCGAAGCAGAAAGCCCATAAGTTAAGTCGTAAGTCGTAAGTCGTAAGTTGTAAGTCGTAAGTCAGAACTTACTGCACTCTTACCCCTTACCCCCGATTCCTTACCCCTCATAAATGGACACTCTCCTTGCCATACCAGTTGCAGTTATAGTTTTTGCTCTTGGAGCGTCTATTGGTAGCTTCATCAATGTTGTAGTTTATCGCGTACCTGCAGGGTTATCCGTTCTCTATCCGCCTTCTCGCTGCCCTCATTGCTTGCATCGGCTAGGAAAAGAAAATTTACCAGTGCTAGGGTGGTTGTTACTGCAAGGGCGCTGTAAGTACTGTAGAAATCCAATTTCCATTCGCTATCCAATTATTGAAGCAGTCACGGGACTGCTATTTTTATCAATTTTTTGGACGTTTGATATTTCAGCTCAAACCCTCGGTTATTGGGCTTTTGCAAGTTGGTTGCTGGCACTATCGCTGATCGATCTAGATACGATGACATTGCCCAACCCGCTAACACAATCGGGATTAGTTCTGGGTTTGGTATTTCAACTAGCTATGGGTTATTTAGTTCAAGGCACTTGGACAGGAGCAATTCATCAACTCATGGCTGGTGCGATTGGAGCTGTATTAGGAATTTGGTTATTTGATGCCATTATCATCGTGAGTTCCATCTGTCTCGGACAAACCGCAATGGGTGGAGGAGATGCGAAATTAGCCGCCATGATGGGTGCTTGGTTGGGCTGGAAATATTTACTCTTATCGGGTTTTCTGGCTTGTGCTTTGGGTGCATTTGTCGGCGGAGGTGCGCTCGCCCTTGGTATACTCCATCGCCGCCAACCAATGCCTTTCGGCCCCTTTCTCGCCCTCGGCGCAGTCATCACCGTGTTTGCTGGTGAAGCCATTCTTTCAACTTACTTCCGGTTGATGTTTCCCAATATATAGGGGCGAGGAGTGAGAGGATTTTGGATTATTTCTTTGCACACCTGCTTTCCCAGTTCCCTTGTCTCCCTTATCCTCTTGCCCTAATCCCCACTCCCTACCCTTCGGGAACGGCTTCGCCGAACGGTCGTGGGGAAGAGCGAGTTCCCCTTGTCTTCCTTGTCTTCCTTGTCTCCCTTATCCTCTTGCCCTCACTCCTCGCTCCTCGCTCCTCATTCTGGTAACATAATCTTGTGAACTGGATGACGCTAAGAACTACGAGCTGGCGTTGGGAAGCGGAGCTAATGCAACAAATCCTAGAGGCGCATGGCATCCCGACGCGGATATTAGATTTGGGTAGTACGAGCTATTTTGGTGCAGGCAGTCCCGCCGCTTTGCAGGTCTACGCAAAGGATCGGTGGACTGCCTTACTGCTGTTGAGTCCGATTGAAGAGGAGTAAATCAGCGCTAAAAAATGTCAAAATATCTAAGCTTAAGTTTAATAACACGATAGTAACTAAAGTACCCAAAATAAGGTAATGAAGTTACGGAACCTACAAGTGTAGGGCATAAACGCTGTTTTCAAATTTGATATCTGGTGGAAGATCGAGATAAACATGGCTACTAACGACGAATCTCGCGGTTTAATGTCTTTACTTGACTGGTTTGCCAATCGCCGCAAATCTGGTTCCATTAGTCAAGAACGCCACGAGCGCGACATTGCTGATGGATTGTGGAATAAATGCCCAGAGTGCGGAGTTTTGGCATACAACAAAGACTTGATGGCAAATCAAATGGTTTGTTTGGAATGCGGGCATCATATGCGGGTAGACAGCAACGAACGTATCCGCCAGTTGATCGATGCCAATACCTGGAAACCGATTGATGAGAATTTGCATCCCGCCGATCCGCTACAATTTCGCGATCGCAAAGCCTATAGCGATCGCTTGCGGGAATATCAAGAAAAAACTGGTTTAAATGATGCCGTGCAAACAGGTTTCGGTCAAATTGACGGTTTACCAGCAGCCCTTGGCGTGATGGATTTTCGCTTTCTCGGCGGTAGTATGGGTTCAGTGGTAGGTGAAAAACTCACCCGTTTGATCGAACAAGCAACCCAGAAGCGATATCCTGTAGTAATTGTCTGTGCCTCTGGTGGTGCGAGAATGCAAGAGGCAATGCTCAGCTTGATGCAAATGGCAAAAATTTCTGCCGCCTTAGAACGCCATCGCGCTGACCAATTGCTATATATTCCAGTGTTAACCAATCCAACAACTGGTGGTGTCACAGCGAGTTTCGCTATGTTAGGCGACATCATCTTGGCAGAACCAAAAGCAACAATTGGTTTTGCCGGACGACGGGTGATCGAGCAAACCCTGCGTCAAAAACTCCCAGATAATTTCCAAACGGCTGAAGACGTACTAGAACACGGTTTCGTCGATGCGATCGTTCCTCGTACCCAACTTAAGAAAACTTTAGCTCAGCTGATTGCCCTACATCAACCACTTACTACTGCTCCAAATCTAGTACATATAGAAGGTATAGCTCTTAGTTCGAGTATTTCTGGCTGAAATAGGAGCGTAGACGCGACAGCGGCTTCTCGGAGAGTGGAGCGAGGAGTGAGGGCAGGGGAAATCGCTCCTCTCTATCTCTTCAATACCAATCGTTGCCATACTGAATGTGGCATGAGCGTATACTGCAACCCAGTAAGTTTACAATTTTTTACATAAAATTCATAAACTAGCCCTTTCCTTCGTCCCTCGCTCCTCACTCCTCGCTCCTCGCCCCTCCTATCTCTTCAAGGTTTAGGAAACAAATTGTGCAGTGACATGGTATTCATACATAATTAGAGCGTCTGTCTCAATCTCTAATTGTTTCTAAACAATCGTTCATTATGGGTTTTGCCGATTTGTCCATTGCAGAAATCGCAGCGGACTATAACCTTCCCGCAGCGGAGGTCATGGTTTTGTGCGATCGCTTGGGAATAGCTTATAAAAATCCTCAGACCCGTCTAGCTTTGGAAGATGCTAAGGCAGTTATCAGTCAAATTTTGTCTCAAAGGCAAAGCTCTGAGGCTAGCGATCGTCAGTGAAATCGAACTAGAGATTGAGCAAACCGTAACAAGTGCTGTGTTGAGCGTCCAAATTTTAGGAGAACCATGTTCAAAAGATTAATCGGGCTAGTAATGGCGACTGTGATGTTAGCATTTGGGCTAGTTGTTGGCAGCGCCGCCGCAGTTGAGATGAGCGAAGCTATCCGTACAGTGCCACTGAATGACCAAGGCGACACTACGGTACTAAGCCTCAAACAGGTGCAGGAAGGCAAACGTCTATTTAACCAAGCCTGCGCTCAGTGCCACGTTGGTGGTGTGACTAAAACTAACCAAAACGTCGGATTAGACCCTGAAGCTCTAGCCGGAGCTACACCGTCTCGGAACAACATTGAAGGGTTGGTGGATTATATGAAAAATCCTACTACCTACGACGGAGAGGAGGAAATTGCCGAAATCCATCCCAGTATCAAGAGTGCGGATATTTATCCAGCGATGAGAAATTTACGGGATGAGGACTTAACAGCGATCGCCGGACATGTTCTGCTTCAACCGAAGATTTTGGGTGACAAGTGGGGAGGCGGCAAAATTTACTACTAAGGCATATCATTTGTCATTTGTTATCTGCCATAAACTAATGACCAATGACCGTTGACTATTAACCAATGTCCAATGACCAATCGATTGTTTGGCTGTCTGTTCTTTTCTCTGATAGTTTGCCTGGGAGTGCTACTGCTGCCAAGTACTCCTGCTCAAGCTGCGATTGACTCCTACGTGGCTCGGTATTTACATGTCACTGAGCCAATCGATTTGGAAGTGAGCGACCGCGAGACTCGCTCGTTTTCACCAGAAGAAATATCCCAAGGGAAGCAGTCTTTTTCACAAAGCTGCCAAACTTGTCATGTCGGTGGCAGTACCATATCTTTTCCAGAAGTTTCACTCTCTTTGGAAAAGCTGAAAGGAGCCATGCCATCGCGGGACAATATTAACGGTTTAGTTGCTTATATGCGTAAACCAATGACTTACGACGGCAGCGAGGAAACTTACTGGTGTCGCGAAGTCCCTCAAAGCTGGTTGACACAAGCACAAGTGGAAAATCTAGCAGCTTTTATTTTGACAGCAGCCAAAAAAGCTCCTGGCTGGGGTACAGAAACCTTCTAATTTTGTAGAAGTCGGGAGACAGAAGACAGGAAAAATTTAAACATAGGCAGTATAAGGGGTGTTGTGTCCGCTTTGTAGTAGCGGTGCAATGCCCCTTATTGTTGAAAACCGACTACGAGCCAACAAAAACTATTTGGGGAGCTAACAAACATACATCATCTATTTGAGCTAAACGCCCGATACCCAAAAAGCGATCGCTCTCATCTTCAACTCTTAAAAAAGCATCGTTTGTCGTGGTGACAGGAATTTCTGGGTAGGGAATTTTTTGACCCAAACACCACTTACGCGCCACTGGCTCTGATAAATTAACGCTAGGAAGATGCTGTAAAGCCATAGCAGGAGGAATAGGCTCGAATATGCCTTGCTCTAGCTGTGTGGCTAATTCATCTAAACTGAGACTGGCAGCAATTTCAAAACCGCTACTACGAGTACGAGTTAATGCTGCTAGCGTCCCACCAGTTCCTAACACCGCACCTAAGTCCCGCGCGATCGCCCGAATATACGTTCCCGCACCACAGGCGATCGCCACTTCCAATTTCGGAAAATCTCCCGCTTGCCAGTCTAAAATGTCAATCTTATATACCTCTACCGTGCGCTCTGGCACGTCTACTTCCTCTCCTGCTCTTGCTAGGTCATACAATCGCTTTCCCTGCACCTGGATGGCGCTGTATTTGGGTGGTACTTGGACGATCTTGCCTTGAAATTGTTTTAATCTTGGAACGATCTGCTCTAGGCTTAAATCTGTTGCTGGCTTAGAACTCAGGATCTCTCCTTCTAAGTCGTCGGTTGTGGTTGCGATGCCAAATTGAATTGTAGCTCGATAAGCCTTATCTTGAGGCAAAAACTGTAATAACCGCGTAGCTTTGCCAACTGCGATCGGCAAAACGCCACTAGCCGCAGGGTCTAGCGTACCCCCATGCCCTACCCTCGACGTACGCAACAATCGCCTGACCCGCGCCACGCAGTCATGGGAAGTCCAATCTAGCGGTTTGTTTAAATTAATAAATCCTTGCACGAATTAGTTGTCAGTTATTTTAGTGACTTACGACTTACGACTGCTCTTACCTAGCAGGTTTGACTACTAATACAGAACAAGGAGCATTTTCAACTACTTGACTGCTGACAGAACCTTGAATGATTCGTTTTACTCCGGTCAAGCCGCGACTGCCGATCGCAATTAGGTCAGCTTGATAAATATTTGCTAACCGAATAATTTCTTCAGCCGGATCGCCCGTGACGATCTCGATGATGCTTTCTCCAGATAATTTGGCTTGGTAAGATTGCAGTTGCTTTTCTACTTGTAAATAGGGCAGTCCTTCCGCTACGGCTTGGGGGCGATCGCTGACAACTTCTTGACTTAACTCGACCGCAGGGACGACATGCGCGAGAACCACCTTTGTCGTCGGCTGGAGTTGCAGTTCTTCCAAACTCTGAATCACTCGTTCCTGAATTTCCGAACCGTCAAGAGCCACTAAAATCGTCTTTAGCACCGCCAAACCTCCCATATTACAGTTACCAGTTATCAGTTATCAATTCTCAGTTCGCAGTTCTCAGTAAATCGTGGTTTGCGGTCACTGGTGACTGTTTACTGGTTACTGTTCGCTGGTCACTGTCCATCCTTTTCACCAGTTCCGATTTGCCAATCTCCCGCCTGCAAATCTTGCATTCGCAACCGCACAGAATCAGCGTGAGAAGGCAGTCCTTCGGTTGTTGCGAGGGTATCAATTGCCCCTGCAACTTTTTGGAGTGCTTCCGGCGTGTATTGAATCACACTAGAGTGTTTGAGGAAAGTTTCTACCCCCAAAGCGGAAGCATAACGAGCAGCACCAGAAGTAGGTAACGTGTGGTTGGGACCGGCTAAGTAGTCTCCTACAGCTTCAGGGGTAGAATTGCCCAAGAAAATCGCTCCTGCATGGCGGATCTGCTCTAACAGCGCCCAAGGATCGGCTACTTCTAATTCTAGGTGTTCGGGGGCAAACTCGTTCGATAGTTGAGCAGCAGTATTGAGCGAGTCTACGACTGCGATCGAACCATAGTGGGCGATCGCTTTTTCCGTCAGCGTCCGGCGCGGGTGATTGACTAACTGGCGCTCGACTTCTGTTTGAACTTGCTTAGCCAAACTCGCATCTGTCGTTAACAATATTGCCGCTGCCATTGGGTCGTGTTCTGCCTGGGCTAACAAGTCGGCAGCAACGTGGACGGGGTTAGCCTGTTCGTCGGCAATAATTAAAACTTCTGAAGGTCCGGCTAAAGAATCGATTCCCACCGTACCGTAGACGAGTTTTTTCGCTAGCGTCACGTAAATATTACCAGGTCCCGTAATCACATCGACTTTCGGCAGTGTTTCCGTACCGTATGCCAAAGCCGCGATCGCTTGCGCTCCCCCAACGCGATAAATTTCTTCAATTCCTGCTTCCTGAGCCGCCACTAGTACCGCTGGATTCATTGTTTTTCCCATCCCTGGCGGAGTGACGATGACACAGCGCTTCACTCCAGCCACTTTTGCTGGAATTGCGTTCATCAACACCGTACTGGGGTAGGCAGCCCGACCTCCAGGGACGTATAGACCCGCGCTATCTACTGGGGTGTATCGCTTACCTAATACCACCCCATCTTCATCAAAATGAACCCAAGATTTTGGGACGCGCTGGCGGTGAAATGCCTCAATGCGCTGACAGGCGAGCTGAATGGCGCTGAGTAATTCTTGAGACACCTGTTGGTAAGCCGCATCCAGTTCCGAGCCGCTCACGCGGAGGTCTTCTGGTTTCAGCGTTTGTTGGTCAAATTCTTCAGTGTAGTGAATTAAGGCGCGGTCTCCTTGGCGCTTCACGGTCTGAAGCACCTCCCGAACCGTCGCTTCCTTATGAGCCACTTGTTCGTCGTGGGTGCGATCGCAGATCCGCTGGAGTTCGGCTCTTACCTCAGCCTGCTGAGTGATGATTCGCAGCATGGAGTTCGGGATGCTAATCTAGGAATTGCCTGCTGGGGAACAAAACTATACTATATCCGCCTGACGGCGATTATGGTTTATTTGTTCTTGCTTCTCTAGCTTAACCTGGATTTTTAGTAGAATCGCAATCTTGTCAATCTAGGTGCTATATTAGTACATCTAGGATTTTGTCTAATTTACGATTTTCCCTAACTTAACTGTGGCTAATACAAAGTCTGCTATCAAGCGCGTTCAAATTGCCGAGCGTAATCGGCTGCGGAATAAAGCATATAGCTCAGCCGTCAAAACGCTGATGAAAAAGTATTTCAGTACTCTGGAAGCTTACGCCGCCAATCCTACTCCAGAGCTGAAGCAAGAAGTCCAACAACGGATGTCGGCAGCATACAGCAAAATCGACCGAGCCGTAAAGCGGGGCGTACTCCATCGTAATAATGGAGCCAGGAAAAAATCCCGTCTGGCTAAGCAACTCAAACAGTACGAAATGGCTAAGACTGAAGGATAAAGGCGAGAGGTAAAAGGTAAGAGGTTATTAGTTGCTCTTCCCCTACTCCCTACTCCCTGCTCCCTACTCCCTAGTTATGCAGTTGATCGACTCTCACGTACATCTCAACTTCGACGTGTTTGAACCGGATTTGGCAGCCGTGCGATCGCGATGGCAAGCAGCAGGAGTCGTACACTTGGTTCATTCCTGTGTCGAACCAGCAGAATTTGCCAGCATTCAAGCGATCGCGCAGCAATTTCCTGAAGTCAGCTTTGCCGTGGGGTTACATCCACTAGATGCCCACAAATGGACGGAGAGTATGTCGACAGAAATTTTGTCCCTGGCACGTAGTGACGATCGAGTTGTGGCAATCGGCGAGATGGGACTGGATTTCTATAAAGCAGAGAACCAAGAGCAACAGCGAGAAGTATTTGAAGCGCAATTGGAGAGCGCAGCTACCCTCAACTTACCTGTTATTATCCATTGTCGGGAAGCAGCCGCACAAGTTAGAGACATATTACAGTTGATGAAGCAGCGTCACGGCGAGAAAATTCGCGGGGTCATGCATTGCTGGAGCGGAACTCCAGAGGAAACTGCCTGGTTTCTAGATTTGGGGTTTTATGTAAGTTTCAGCGGCATTGTCACGTTTAAGAATGCTCGTACCGTTCAAACAGCAGCACAGATGGTAAGCAGCGATCGCCTGTTGATTGAAACTGACTGTCCGTTTTTGGCTCCAGTTCCCAAGCGAAAAGAGCGGCGCAACGAACCGGCTTTCGTGCGGCATGTCGCCGAGTCTCTGGCTCACCTGCGCGGGGTTGAACTAGAAGAGATTGCAGCTCAAACAACCGCTAATGCTTGTCAACTATTCGGTTTGTCGGCGTGAATTAGCGATGAGAACAACGGCTCGGATTCGCTACACCTGCTGTCATAGGTATATTAAAAACGCCATAATGGTTAAGGAGCATGTATGAAACAATTTTTTAGCCCACTGCACAAAAGTTGGGAATATACATCATTACGCCGCTTCAACGTAAATTTTTGCTCTTACCCCTTGACAAAACATAGGTGAGAAAATAAGAGGAATTATTCTTTCGCTGTAGCAACCGGAATCTGCCGTCCCTACGATCTAATGAGCCAGAATAGACTGCTTTTTTCTTGTAACTGTCAAGTATTTGGTTTCCTGACTCAGAACAATTTTGATTTTTGCTTACGCGATCGCCTCAACGGGAAATTCCGTCAACGGCGATCGTTTAGCTGTTGTCTGCTTGATGGAGCGAGAACAGTTTAGAAATACGGCCGAGTAAAAGAATTCGGAATTTAGAACTATATGGTATACGGTACAAGCCTCTAGATTCATTCACGGAAAACCACGAAGATGCATAGCATCGACAATCCCTCCCCCGCATTCATAACTCCATTCCAGTCTTGGGATTACACCCAGTCGAGGAAATAGCGTGGGTGAGATAACAATTCCGAATTCCGAATTCACAATTCCGAATTCGAGACGATCCGCCAAACACTTTCACTAGCGAGCTTCAAGACGCATGACTACAGAGATATCTAAAGAATCTACCTCCTACTTGCTGCCCGACTTAATCGAAATTCAAAAAGCTAGTTTTCGGTGGTTTTTAGAAGAAGGCTTAATTGAAGAACTCAACAGCTTCTCACCAATTACCGACTACACGGGCAAATTAGAACTGCACTTACTAGGTCAAAATTATAAACTCAAACAGCCTAAATACGATGTAGACGAAGCCAAGCGTCGCGATGCTACATATGCCGTGCAGATGTACGTACCGACACGCTTGATCAATAAAGAAACAGGCGAGATTAAAGAACAAGAGGTTTTTATTGGTGACCTGCCCTTAATGACCGATCGCGGTACGTTTATTATTAACGGTGCAGAACGGGTGATCGTCAATCAAATCGTGCGATCGCCTGGAGTTTACTACAAATCGGAAATCGATAAAAACGGTCGTCGCACCTACAGCGCCAGTTTGATTCCTAACCGAGGCGCGTGGCTGAAATTTGAAACCGACCGGAACGATTTAGTTTGGGTACGCATTGATAAAACTCGCAAACTGTCGGCGCAAATTCTGTTGAAGGCACTTGCCCTGACAGACAATGAAATTTTTGATGCTCTGCGTCACCCAGAATATTTCCAAAAAACGATCGAAAAAGAAGGGCAGTTTTCTGAAGAAGAAGCCCTGATGGAATTGTACAAAAAGCTACGTCCTGGCGAACCACCAACGGTATTGGGCGGTCAACAGCTCCTCGACTCGCGCTTTTTCGATCCCAAACGTTACGATTTAGGGCGCGTCGGACGGTACAAACTGAATAAAAAGCTGCGCTTATCGATCCCCGATACGACGCGGGTACTGACACCAACAGATATTTTGGCGGCGATCGACTACCTGATCAACTTGGAGTTTGACATGGGTAGCACCGACGATATCGACCACTTGGGCAACAGACGAGTCAGAAGCGTCGGCGAGTTGCTGCAAAACCAAGTTCGCGTCGGCTTAAACCGCTTAGAACGGATTATCCGCGAACGAATGACCGTCTCGGATACAGATAACCTCAGCCCGACTTCATTGGTCAACCCCAAACCCCTAGTCGCTGCGATTAAGGAGTTTTTTGGCTCCAGCCAACTGTCGCAGTTTATGGATCAGACCAACCCATTAGCAGAATTGACCCACAAGCGCCGCCTCTCAGCCCTCGGTCCTGGCGGATTGACGCGAGAACGGGCGGGTTTTGCCGTGCGAGATATTCACCCCTCTCACTACGGGCGGATCTGCCCGATTGAGACTCCAGAAGGTCCCAACGCAGGTTTGATCGGTTCGCTAGCAACTCACGCCAGAGTCAACCAATACGGCTTTTTAGAAACGCCTTACCGCGAAGTGAAAAACGGGCGAGTCTTGTACGATGGCGCTCCCATTTACATGACAGCCGACGAGGAAGATGATTTCCGCGTCGCACCTGGAGACGTACCGATCGACGAACATGGCAATCTGCTGGGCGCTCAAGTCCCCGTGCGCTACCGTCAAGACTTTACCACCACCACCCCCGACCAAGTGGACTACGTGCAGGTAACACCAGTCCAGATCGTCTCTGTCGCCACCAGCTTGATCCCGTTCTTGGAACACGACGATGCTAACCGCGCCCTGATGGGTTCCAACATGCAACGGCAAGCCGTCCCCTTGCTCAAACCGGAGCGACCCTTGGTGGGGACGGGGCTAGAAGCACAAGCAGCGCGAGATTCTGGGATGGTCATCGTCAGCCGTACCGATGGTGAAGTCAGTTATATCGATGCCACCCGCATTCGCGTCCGCGCTGCCAATGGAAGCGAAATCGAATACCAGATGTCCAAATACCAGCGCTCCAACCAGGACACTTGCCTCAACCAGCGTCCGCTCGTCCGTAAAGGCGATCGCGTTGCTGCCGGACAGGTGATTGCTGACGGCTCTTCGACCGAAGGCGGTGAAATTGCTCTGGGACAAAACATTCTCGTTGCTTATATGCCTTGGGAAGGCTACAACTACGAAGACGCAATTTTGATTTCGGAACGATTGGTACAAGAAGACTTGTATACTTCAATTCACGTCGAGAAGTACGAAATTGAGGCACGACAAACCAAACTCGGACCCGAAGAAATTACCCGTGAAATTCCTAACGTCGGGGAAGATGCCCTGCGACAGTTGGACGAACAGGGAATTATTCGCATTGGTGCGTGGGTAGAATCGGGCGACATTTTAGTTGGTAAAGTCACGCCCAAAGGCGAATCCGATCAGCCGCCAGAAGAAAAGTTGCTGCGAGCAATTTTCGGTGAAAAGGCACGGGACGTGCGCGATAACTCCCTGCGCGTACCCAACGGCGAAAAAGGGCGCGTGGTAGACGTGCGCGTATTTACCCGCGAACAGGGTGACGAATTACCCCCTGGCGCTAACATGGTCGTGCGCGTTTATGTCGCTCAAAAGCGCAAGATTCAGGTTGGCGACAAAATGGCAGGGCGACACGGTAATAAGGGGATTATTTCCCGTATTTTGCCTCTTGAAGATATGCCCTACTTGCCCGATGGTAGACCTGTGGATATCGTGTTAAATCCCTTGGGCGTACCCTCCCGTATGAACGTAGGACAAGTGTTTGAGTGCCTCTTGGGATGGGCAGGGGCTAACTTGGGTTCGCGGTTCAAGCTGACTCCGTTCGATGAAATGTTTGGCGAAGAAGCTTCTCGCTCGATCGTCCACGGCAAATTGATGCAAGCCAGAGAAGACACAGCTCAAGATTGGATGTACGATCCAGAGAATCCTGGGAAAATCCAAGTCTTCGACGGCAGAACCGGAGAACCGTTCGATCGCCCGATCACGATCGGCATGGCTTACATGCTGAAACTGGTGCATTTGGTAGACGACAAGATTCACGCCCGTTCTACCGGTCCTTACTCCTTGGTGACGCAACAGCCCTTGGGTGGCAAAGCACAGCAAGGCGGTCAGCGATTTGGCGAAATGGAAGTGTGGGCGCTAGAAGCCTTCGGCGCTGCCTATACTTTGCAAGAACTACTGACGGTGAAATCCGACGACATGCAAGGACGGAACGAAGCCTTAAACGCGATCGTCAAAGGCAAGGCTATCCCTCGACCTGGCACGCCCGAATCTTTCAAGGTATTGATGCGAGAGTTGCAGTCTTTGGGGCTAGATATTGCCGTGCATAAGGTAGAAACTCAAACTGACGGCAGTACCTCTGATGTCGAGGTGGATCTGATGGCAGATCCGGCTGGTCGCCGCACTCCTTCCCGTCCTACCTACGAATCTCTCAGTCGCGAATCGTTGGAAGAAGAAGAAATTTAACTAGGAGTAAGGGGCGAGGAGCGAGGAGCGAGGGATATCTTATCTTCCCCTCACTCCTGACTCCTCACTCCTCACTCCTTCCTTACCCCTTACCCCTCAACTATGAGACCAGGATTATCAAATCAGTTCGACTACGTAAAAATTGCGATCGCCTCGCCCGACCGAATTCGGGTCTGGGGAGAAAGAACCTTGCCTAACGGGCAGTTGGTAGGTGAGGTGACGAAGCCAGAAACAATTAACTATAGAACGCTCAAGCCAGAAATGGACGGGCTGTTTTGCGAGCGGATCTTCGGTCCGGCAAAAGATTGGGAGTGTCACTGCGGTAAGTACAAGCGCGTCCGCCATCGGGGGATCGTTTGCGAGCGTTGCGGTGTGGAAGTTACAGAATCCCGCGTTCGCCGCCACCGGATGGGATTTATTAAACTCGCGGCTCCAGTTGCCCACGTTTGGTATCTCAAGGGCATTCCCAGTTACATTTCAATTTTGCTAGATATGCCCTTACGGGATGTCGAGCAAATCGTTTACTTTAACGCTTATGTCGTCCTCAAGCCAGGTAATGCCGAGACCCTAACTTATAAACAACTGCTCAGCGAAGACCAGTGGATTGAGATTGAAGACCAACTTTACAGCGAAGATTCTACCCTAGAAGGTATAGAAGTAGGGATTGGGGCTGAGGCATTAGCGAATTTGCTCTCGGATATCAAACTGGAACCAGAAGCAGAAACGCTGCGGCAAGAAATTGGTACGGCAAAAGGACAGAAACGGGCAAAACTAATCAAACGGCTGCGGGTGATTGACAACTTTATCGCCACTGGCTCGAAACCAGAGTGGATGGTGATGAGTTACATTCCGGTAATTCCTCCCGACCTACGCCCGATGGTGCAGCTTGATGGCGGACGATTTGCTACGTCTGACTTAAACGACCTGTATCGTCGCGTGATCAACCGGAACAACCGTCTGGCGCGCTTACAAGAGATTTTGGCTCCTGAAATCATCGTCCGTAACGAAAAGCGGATGCTGCAAGAAGCTGTCGATGCTCTGATCGATAACGGTCGGCGGGGACGCACGGTGGTAGGCGCAAACAACCGTCCGTTGAAATCCTTGTCAGATATTATCGAAGGGAAACAAGGTCGCTTTCGGCAAAACTTGCTCGGAAAACGGGTGGACTATTCGGGACGCTCGGTGATTGTTGTCGGACCGAAACTCAAAATTCACCAGTGCGGTTTGCCACGGGAAATGGCGATCGAGCTGTTCCAGCCCTTCGTAATCCACCGTCTGATTCGCGGTGGAATTGTCAACAATATTAAAGCTGCGAAAAAACTAATTCAGCGCAATGACCCTAGCGTGTGGGACGTTCTAGAAGAGGTGATTGAAGGACACCCAGTCTTGCTCAACCGCGCTCCAACACTCCACCGCTTGGGGATTCAATCTTTCGAGCCAATTTTGGTAGAAGGTCGTGCCATTCAGCTCCATCCTTTGGTCTGTCCGGCGTTCAACGCTGACTTTGATGGCGACCAGATGGCGGTTCACGTACCTCTATCTTTGGAATCGCAGTCAGAAGCAAGATTGTTGATGCTAGCTTCTAACAATATTCTGTCTCCAGCAACAGGTAGACCGATTATTACTCCCAGCCAAGATATGGTTTTGGGCTGTTATTACTTAACTGCCGAAAATCCCAACAACAATCGTGGTGCTGGCAGTCACTTTGCATCGCTCGATGACGCGATCGTAGCTTACGAGCAAGAGCGAGTAGACCTACATGCTAAAGTTTGGGTACGCTACGACGGCAAAGTAGAGACGGCGAAGCCAGACAGCGAGCCTTTAAAAGTAGAACAGCAGGGCGATGGCACTGTAACTAAACACTTTCGCGAACGACGAGTCCGAGAGGATAGTAGCGGTAATTTGCTGTCGCAGTTCATCCTGACAACTCCTGGTCGGATTATTTACAACAAAGCAATTCAAGACTCGATTGTCAGCTAGGGATTAGGGGCTGGGGACTAGGAAAAATGCAAAATTCGCAATTAACTCACTCCCCCTGTAAGGGCGGGTTTAACAGCAGAAGGATTTATTCCAGAACAGGTATCTTCAAAAAACCCGCCCCTACGATTCCCCACCCATCACGCGCCACGCACTACTCACTACTCACTACTCACTAAAAACATGGCAGACGGTAAGGAATTTATTTTTCGCAACCGCGTAGTTGGTAAAAGCCAGCTGAGAAATCTAATTGCTTGGTCGTTCACGACTTACGGCACTGCTCGCACGGCAGTTATGGCAGATAAGCTGAAAGATTTAGGATTTCGCTACGCGACGAAAGCAGGGATCTCAATTAGCGTTGACGATTTGATGGTTCCGCCTTCTAAGCGATCGCTCTTGGAAGCTGCCGAAGCCGAAATTAGAGCAACGGAAGCGCGTTACCAACGGGGAGAAATCACTGAGGTCGAGCGTTTCCAAAAAGTGATCGACACTTGGAACAGTACCAGCGAAGCCCTCAAAGATGAAGTGATGAATCACTTCGAGCGGACAAATCCGCTGAACTCGGTACACATGATGTCTATTTCTGGAGCGCGGGGTTCGATCGCTCAGGTGCGGCAGTTAGTCGGAATGCGCGGGTTGATGGCAGACCCTCAAGGGGAAATTATCGACTTGCCAATTAAAACAAATTTCCGCGAAGGGCTGACCGTTACCGAATACATTATCTCGTCCTACGGGGCAAGAAAAGGTCTGGTAGATACGGCGCTGCGCACGGCTGACTCCGGTTATTTAACACGACGCTTGGTAGACGTATCCCAAGATGTAATCGTACGGGAATTTGACTGCGGTACGACCCGCGCCATTCCCGTGCGCCCGATGATGGATGGCGATCGCACTTTGATTCCGATCGGCAATCGCTTGCTGGGTCGAGTCGCGGCAGTTGACGTGATCCACCCAAAAACGAAAGAAGTTTTGGTGCAGAGAAACCAGCCGATTCATGACGAATTGGCGCAGGCAGTAGATAAAGCAGGTATCCGAGAAGTGATGGTACGATCGCCCCTCACCTGCGAAGCAGCGCGATCGGTCTGCCAGCACTGTTATGGCTGGAGTTTGGCACACGCCAAGATGGTAGATTTGGGTGAAGCGGTGGGGATCATTGCCGCTCAAAGTATTGGCGAACCAGGCACGCAGCTCACCATGCGTACCTTCCACACGGGCGGCGTATTTACCGGAGAAGTGGCGCGACAAGCACGGGCAGAACAAGACGGCACGATTCGGATGCCGCGCAATCTCCGCAATCGTCCGTTTAGAACCCGCCACGGGGAAGACGCGCTGATGGCGGAAAACAACGGGGCGCTGACTTTGGAGCTTGCCAATGGCAGTAAAGTGAATATTCCCGTCAACCAAGGTTCGATCGTCTATGTCAATGACGGTCAGACAGTGACAACCGGGCAACTAATCGCTGAAGTCCCCGTTGGCAACCGTACCACCAGAGTGAATACGGAAAAAGTGACGAAAGACGTAGCTTCGGACTTGGCAGGAGAAGTCAAATTTGCGGATGTCGTCGCCGAGGAAAAGACCGACCGTCAAGGTAACACGACGACGACTGCATCTAGAGGCGGCTTGATCTGGATCTTGTCGGGAGAAGTTTACAACTTGCCCCCAGGTGCAGAACCAAGCGTCAACAACGGCGATCGCGTCGAAGCGAATAGCGTCTTGGCGCAGATGAAACTGACCAGCGTGCATGGGGGTGTCGTGCGCTTACCCCAAGCTGCTGATGGGGCGCGGCAGCGAGAAATTGAAATTATTACTGCCTCTGTGGTTCTCGATACGGCTACCGTGCGATCGGAAAGCTTCCAAGGTCGCGAGCATTACACGATCGAAACAAATAACGGTCAACAATTTTCGCTCCTAGCGACCCCAGGCACAAAAGTGCAAAACGGTCAAGTTGTCGCAGAGCTAATTGACGATCGCTACCGCACTGCTACTGGTGGAATTGTGAAATTTGCTGGTGTAGAAATCGGGAAAAAAGGTAAGGCAAAGCAAGGTTACGAAGTCGTCAAGGGTGGAACCTTGTTGTGGATTCCTGAAGAATCTCACGAAGTCAATAAAGATATCTCCCTGCTGATCGTCGAGGACGGCACGTATGTCGAAGCGGGTACGGAAGTCGTGAAGGATATCTTCTGCCAGAATAGCGGCGTTGTCACCGTGACTCAGAAGAATGACATTTTGCGCGAACTGGTGGTGAAGCCAGGGGAATTGCTGATGTTAGACGACCCAGAAGCAGCACTCGGCAGAGACGGAACTCTAGGTCAGCCTGGAGAAGAAATCGTCCCAGGACATACCCTATCCGAACTGCGTTATATCGAGTATGTCGAATCGCCCGAAGGTCCAGCCTTACTGCTACGTCCCGCGATCGAATATGCCGTACCAGATGTTCCACCCGTACCCAGCACGCAATCCGTTAACCAATCGGGTCGCCGGATTGAGTTGCGATCGATGCAGCGTATTGCTTTTAAAGATTCCGAGCGGGTGAAGTCGATTGAAGGAGTAGAACTGCTGCGGACGCAATTGGTTTTGGAAATCGAGCAAGACACGAGCGGAGAACACGGTAGTTCGCCAATGGTGGCAGATATCGAATTGATTCCCGATGCAGAAGATCCCGAACTCCAGCGCTTGCAGTTGGTAATTTTGGAGTCTTTAACAATCCGCCGCGACGTAGCCGCTGATGCTACCCAAGGCAGTACTTCGACCACATTACTCGTAGAAGACGGGCAGAACATTCCTCCTGGTGCAGTCGTGGCACGGACGGCAATTCAGTGCAAAGAAGCCGGAGAAATTCGCGGTATTCGCGAAGGTGCAGAAGCCATTCGCCGCATACTGGTGTTGCGAGAAAGCGATCGCCTATCCATTCCAACCAAAGAACGTCCTCAAGTCAAAATTGGTGACTTGGTGGTAGCAGGTATGGAAATCGCTCCGGGAGCAGTTGTGGCTGAATCCGGGCAAGTACTGGAAATTAAGAAGGCAACGGGAGACAAAAAAGAGCAGGAACAACCAGGTGATGGAGCGTTGGTTAGCAACGCTTATGAAGTGGTTGTACGCACAGGTCGCCCTTATCGCGTCAGTAACGGTGCGGTATTGCAAGTCGAAGACGGCGAACTGGTTCAACGGGGCGATAACTTAGTGTTGCTGGTCTTTGAACGGGCAAAAACCGGAGACATCATTCAGGGTTTACCCAGAATTGAGGAACTACTGGAAGCACGCAAACCAAAAGAAGCCTGTATTCTTGCCCGTGCTGGCGGTACGGTGGAATACAATCGGATTGAGGATGAAACTGTTGCCATTAAGGTGATTGAAGATTCTGGAAATCTTACCGAGTATCCAATTGGACCTGGGCAAAATGCCATTGTCTCTGATGGAGCGCACATAGAGTTAGGTACGCCACTGACCGACGGTCCAGCAAACCCCCATGAAATTCTGGAGATTTTCTACAATCGCAATGCTGCCGAGGGTGTTTATGCTAGTGCGCTGGAAGCTTTACAGCGAGTCCAGACATTTCTAGTGAATGAAGTTCAGTCCGTCTACCAGTCTCAAGGCATTGATATTTCTGACAAGCACATCGAAGTGATCGTGCGTCAGATGACTTCCAAGGTGCGGATCGACGATGGTGGCGACACAACCATGTTGCCAGGGGAGTTGATCGAACTGCGGCAAGTCGAGCAGGTCAACGAAGCGATGAGCATCACTGGTGGGGCGAAAGCACAGTATACGCCGATGCTCTTGGGTATTACCAAGGCATCGCTGAATACAGATAGCTTCATCTCAGCAGCTTCGTTCCAAGAAACGACGCGGGTACTGACTGAAGCAGCGATCGAAGGTAAATCTGATTGGTTGCGGGGTCTGAAAGAAAACGTGATTATTGGACGTTTGATTCCAGCGGGAACTGGTTTTAACACCTACGAAGAAGTCAGTACGACCAGTACTGACGATTTCGACACCATGTCAACCAGCGTCTTTGATGATGGTGACGATGCCATGGATGTCGTCCTCGACGATCGCACGGCTCGCGCCTACAACCTAGAAGGCATGGGAGATAGCTTCGGTTTCGATCGCAACTCTGCCATCCTGGATGAAGATGACGATCTGATGATCGACGACTCTTCAGCTGGCGACATAGATGATGACGATGATGACGATGATGACGATGACGACTTCGACGACGACGATATCTAACTAAAAAATAGGGTGGGCAATGCCCACCCTATTTGTTTTCTGCCAAGAGGCAAAATTTTGCCTCTCGATAAACAAAATCTCTTATTTGAGCGAAGCGCTTTGCAACTCTCCCGTGCGGACGGAAAGCTGTTGAGTTCGATCGCCCCGCCGGACTTTGACTTGAATCGCCTGCCCGACTTGAGTATCCTCAACTAAACTTTGTAGTTGTTCGGCTTTCGTAATCGTCTGCCCGTCTACTTGGACGATGACATCTCCCCGACGCAATCCAGCGGCAGCAGCAGGTGAGTTGGGTAAAACTCGCACTACTAACACGCCATTCACTTCGGGAATTTGAATCGTCGAATTAGGATCGCTGTTATTTTGTCTTGCCAACGAGGGGGTAAGGGTTTCCATTTGTACCCCAATATATGGGTGGGCAACTTTCTCGCCTCGAATTAACCGATCTTTAATCGCTTTAGCTTTGTCAATTGGAATTGCAAAACCGATCCCCATCCCGTCAGCGCGAATCGCCGTGTTGATGCCAATCACTTCGCCGCGATCGTTCAATAGCGGACCCCCAGAATTACCAGGATTGATCGCCGCATCGGTTTGAATGAAATCTAGCCGCTTGTCGGGAATGCCAACTTGAGCGCTAGAACGCTTGAGAGTGCTGACAATACCAAGGGTGACGGTGTTATCTAATCCCAAAGGATTTCCCACGGCGATCGCCCAGTCTCCAACCTGGACGCTAGAAGAGTCTCCCAAAGGTGCTACGGGCAAATTTTTGCCATTGACTTTAATTGCTGCCAAATCGGTAACTTCATCTACACCTTGCACCTGACCTTCCAAAACACGCCCATCTTTTAAAGTTACCGTCACCTTATCGGCTTGAGCGACAACGTGGGCATTGGTTAAAATCTCGCCGCTAGAATCGACAATGAACCCAGAACCCAATCCTTGTAAACGTTCGGGTGGCAATTGTTGGGGAAAGTTTTCGCCAAAAAAACGGCGGAAAAATGGGTCGTCTGAAAAAGGATCGGGTAGGCGGCGCGTAATCGTGCGTTCTGTGTCGATGCGTACCACCGCTTGTCCGACGCGATTAACTGCCGCAGTCACAAAGCTGTTGGGCTGAATGGCAGCTTTTTGAGTTGGGGTTGGTGGTGTGGGAACTTGGGAAATCGTTGCTTGAGGGACTGGGTCTGCTTGTGACGGTAGTACCTGCAAACAACCGCTTAGAAATACACCTATAACAATCGCCAACACATAAGAACTGAGTTGGCGCACATACTGCATAACTTTTCCTAATCGCATAGAATCAATCGAACTCAGTGAACAGTTATCAGTTATCAGTTATCAGGGAACAGCAACTAACAACCGTCTTCACGGCGTGTAGCGGAGCGCGTTTACTGTCAACTGTCAACTGTCAACCAACAACTAATAACAACCCTTTTAGGATGTCATATCTAATATTTTGGCAAAGCTTGCAGCAGATAGCGGAAAATGACTCAATTGCTCTAGGCTAGAATTTGAACTATCTCTATTAGCGGGTGCGATCGCGCATGAACGGCACAGATAAACTGACAAAAAGCTCCTCGTCAATTGCTAGGACTGAAATACTTTCCCCATCTACTGACTTAGACCTCAGTCACAGTCACGTTCACGAGCAGGGGTCGGCTCACGCTCACGTTCACGTCCATAGTGAAGAATCCCTACGCGCCGTGATCAATCGACTTTCTCGCATTGAAGGACACATTCGCGGGATTAAAACTATGGTGCAAGAAAACCGAGATTGTCCCGAGGTATTGACGCAGATTGCAGCCGTGCGCGGAGCGCTCGATCGCGTGGCTCGAATGATTTTAGACGAGCATCTGACTGAATGTATTGCTAGAGCTGCTCAAGTGGGAAATTTGGAAGACGAGATTGATGAATTGAAAAAAGCTTTGGATCGATTTTTGCATTAGTCCAGCATCGCAGAAACAAATTGCCAGCAAATCACAGCGCTAAATGCTCGTAGATTTAGACTTTTTGACTTCTGACTTTTGACTTTTGACTTCTAACTTCTCGTACTAAAACCGGACTTTATACAACTGAAATAATTCCCCTGCTTGCCGTGCCACAATTTTAGCGCCAGTAGCTTTTATCGTTTTTTCCCACTCAGATATAGGCTCCAGAAACACTTCTGCACCCAGGTAGGTTTCTAAAACTGCCCAATCTTCTGCTAGGGGTGTTTCGGGGTTGAGGATGTCGAAGACAAAAAACCCACTTGGTTTCAATACTCGCTTGACTTCTGCCATGACAGTACTCCAGTACTCGCGGGGAAAATAGCAGCTAAATCCAGTGGCGATCGCTAAGTCAAATTGAGCTGGAGAGTAGTTTAACTGGTGGGCTGGTCTTAATTCAACGCCTTTAAATAACTTTGAGTTCAACTGCGGACTGCGAGTATTCAAGGTATCCTTTGCTACTGTACTGACTTCTTGACCGTAAAAAAATGCTTGCCATTCCGTCCAAGGATAAATAAGAAAGCTAACACCGCAGCCAATATCTAGGCAAGTTTGGTTTTTCTGCGGTTGAGCCATCTCCCAAAAAGGAGAAGCCAGTCTGCCGGCCAGGATACCAGTTTTCCACTCGTGAAATATTGGCATTGCCTGCACTTCTGGCGGGAGTGCTAAATCTTGACCTTGATACTGTCGGTTAAACCGATATCCTACTTGCTTGACTGTTTCCTCCCAATTCTTCGATTGAAAGATATTGCTGCTGTGAAAGCTCTGCGAATCAGAGTTACTGTTGCTCGATTTGGACATAGTAGGAAAGTAACTAGCTGGCTATTCTTTCATTTCTGGCACAAAATCCAAATAACCCCGTGGGGTGATTATCCAATCGGCATAGGTGCGAGTACTAGAATTACCAATTAATACCGTAGATAGCATATCGACAGGTAAATCGAGTAACTTTTCTAAAGTTGTTAGGTAAATTTGTTCGTCTTGACGATAAGCCGCACGGACGATCGCGACTGGAGTGTTTGGATCGCGGTATTGCAAGAAAATATCTCTGGCGATTTGTAGTTGTTGGACGCGCGATTGCGATCGCGGATTGTAAATTGCCGTGACAAAATCAGCCATTGCTGCGGCAATTAAGCGCTTTTCAATAACTTGCCAAGGGGTGAGTAAATCGCTTAAGCTAATGGCGCAAAAGTCGTGCATTAGAGGCGTGCCGACGCGGGCGGCGGCGGCTTGCAACGCTGTAATTCCGGGAAAAACTTGCACTTGAGGCGTGCTTCCGTCCCAGTCTCCTGCTTGCAATTCTTCCATCACCAACCCTGCCATCCCGTAAATGCCGCAGTCTCCCGAAGATACCACCGCCACTGTCAAACCCCATTGTGCTAGTTCGATCGCTCTTTGAGCGCGCTGTCTTTCTTGGGTAATGGGTAAAGTTTCGATAACTTGCTGGGGTTGTAGCAGTGTTGCAATTAGTTCTATGTAGAGAGAGTAACCGATAACTGCATCCGCCGTGGCGATCGCGCTTTTGGCAGCTGGGGTGATTTGCTCGATCGCACCAGGTCCTATTCCCACGAGGAACAGTTTACCAATACGACCCGTATATTCGATTTCCGATTGGGCGATCGCGATCGTGACTGCACCCGTGAACTCGGGAGTCGGGATTCGGTAGGGGCGGGTTTGGAAACCCGCCCGTACGGGAGTTGGGGTATTGGGTTTGAAAATTTGTTTGGGAACCAATAGCGTAGGTGTTACCTTGCGATCGGAATCTGTGTGGTGCGCCTTTGTATGAGGTGGATTTAAACAAGCGCATAAAGCCGCAGCTTCAGCAACGCTGGGAGTCCCGACTTCTCGTTCTACAACTGGGGAGGGGTTAGGGACGGAAATCGCCCTCAAGATTTTAGCGGGGAAAGTCCGTAAGGGAAAATCGTAGGCGTGGCACAATTCGACTAACCCAACTTCATCAGCTTTCAGGTCGATCGTCGCAATCCCCGCGATCGCCTCTGCGGCAAGTTGATTTTCTCGGCAGATTTGCTGAATACCAGCTTCAATCAGTTGTCTTGAGGTTCCCCGTTCGCAACCGATTCCCACCCACAAGACACGGGGATGCCACTGAATTTGAGGCTGAAGGGAATTGCTAGTAGGGGCGCACGGCTGTGCGCCCTCAATCGGGCGTGGCGTAATCCAAATTTTGGCTGTTGCGTCAGGAGATAGCTCAAAACTCAAATGTGACTGCCGGACGCTGGCTGTTGATCGCCACAAGGTAGAACCAGCTTCTTGAATGACTTGTACGGGTTCGCCACGCACTACTGCCGCACTCACTTCCGTCCAATCTCCTCTCCCTTTATGCCACCCAAAGGGAACGCCCAATAAATCTATGGCGGGTAATCCTAAACTTGTAGAAGCGCTGGTTAATATTGGAGTTGCATCGATGAGCTGGGCAATTATTTTTGCGATCTTGTCAGCCCCGCCTTGATGTCCGCCGCACAGACTAATGACAAACTTTCCTGCCTCATCAACTACGACAACTGCCGGATCGGTGGCTTTGTTTTGCAATAAAGGTGCAACGATCCTCACAACTGCCCCAGTTGCCAAACAAAAAACGAAGGCGCGGTGAGATTGCCACAATTCGGCTACGTGAGATTTGAGCGAACCTGAGTAGGCTTGCACTCCGGCAAGACTCGACAGAGACTCTGGAACCCAGACTGGATTATTAGGTTGACAAATAGACCGCAATCTGTTTGCACCAATAGAAGTCGTCGCGATCGCGCACAAAGGTTGAAAATCTTGCAGCAACACAATTTTTCGATCTAAAGCTCTGATGTATAAAAAGTAAGGTGAGCATTGCTCACCCTACCCACGAACTATCACAAATGACAAATGACAAATAAACTATTCCCAAGAATCAAGATTAAAAGCTTGAAATCCTTCCCGTTCTGCTAAAGCAAACATGCTTCCCAACTGATACCAAACTAACAAACCAGTCAGTAACGTCAGGGGAACGGCAAAAGCATAAGACATCATGATGGGGAAGCCAAAAATTTCAATCCCAGAGGCAAGAAAGACGCAAACACCGACAGCCATGCCCAAAAAAGGAAAAATTAATTGTCCGGTGCGGATTTTAGCCATTGTATCGGTATCGGTGGCGCGATCGCTCGACCATTTTTGTAGCAGCTGTTTGAGCGTGCCAGAAAACGCCGCTCCAGAAGTCAAGGCGACAAACAAACCTGCAACGAGCAGGAAATAAGGCGGAGTGGACGGGTAAAACATGGAAGATACCTTAAAGTTACAAATTTTTAATTTTAATTTTTGTGACTCTCAACATCTTACCCTTTTGCATCCATCATGTATCCCCTGACCGCTCTCGATCTGGGGTAGCAATGAGTGAAAATACTGCTGTCGGGAGAATCGCCGCCGCTCTTTCTCTAGATAGATTGGCGATCGCTCCAATCGCGGCATCAAACAGACGTGCGGGCTGAATCTCATCCTTAACTAAATTCCAGATCCGCTGTACTTCTGCTGTATGCAGGCGATCGTCTTCCGTCAGTGCCATCACCAATTGTTGCCGTAGGTATTTCCCTTCTTCAGATAGAAGATACTGCAAGCCGAGTTGAGCGGTGGGTAGAATATCAAAACTATCGTCAGCGCTAGCGATGTCGAGCAAATCTTCCAACCGCTGCCATTGAAACTTACCATTTTTGAACAAGAGATTGAGTAACCTGCGCCGCAGTTCTGGGGTTTCACCCGTCAGTAACCGCCGCGCTACATAGGGATAGGCAACTTCGATAATCTTGAAATCAGGATTGAGGCTGAGGGCAATTCCTTCTTGCGTAATCAAAGAACGGATAATTAGCGCAAATTTAGAAGGTACGCGGAAAGGATAGTCATAC
Organism: Chroococcidiopsis sp. SAG 2025; assembly: GCF_032860985.1. Classification (GTDB taxonomy): domain Bacteria; phylum Cyanobacteriota; class Cyanobacteriia; order Cyanobacteriales; family Chroococcidiopsidaceae; genus Chroococcidiopsis. The sequence continues at coordinate 409,043 of NZ_JAOCNC010000001.1, read as the reverse complement.
ATCAACTCCGAATAGGAGTCGGTGATGGTTTTGAAATTAAAATCTCCCACATTTTTACCGATCGCGCTACCCCAGACTGCTTCTAAAGCTGGGATAATCGGGCGAATATCAGTGTCTGGCGTGAGAAATCCTAGCTTGACGTAATCTTCTGCCAATTCGTCATAGTCTTTATTCACGAGATGCACGATCGCATCTACTAGCGTTTCTTTTGTCCGCTCGTCCAATTGATCCATCATGCCGAAGTCAATGTAAGCCATCCTTCCGTCTGGCATGGCAAACAAATTACCTGGATGGGGGTCAGCGTGAAAGAAACCATGTTCTAATAGCTGTTGCAACCCAGCTGTTACACCAATTTCGATCAATTCATCTGTATTCAATCCCGCTGCTTGGATGCTAGCAGTGTCATTCAACTTAAATCCGTTAATCCACTCCAGCGTCAGGACGCGAGTATTCGTGTAACGCCAGTAAATTAAAGGAACTTTGACGTGAGGATCGTTGCGGAAGTTGGTCGCAAACTTTTCGGCGTTCCGTCCTTCGTTGAGGTAATCAATTTCCTCAAATAACTTCGTCCCAAATTCGTCCACAATCATCGTCAGATCGTGACCGAGATTGAGCGGTAACCAAGGAGATAGCCAACTCGCCGCCCAACGCATTAAGTAAAGGTCGAGAGTAATCGTCGGGCGTAAATTCGGACGCTGTACCTTAACGGCAACTTCTTCGCCACTATGGAGCCGAGCGCGATATACTTGTCCCAAACTTGCAGCAGCTACAGGTTGTGGCGATATTTGGCTGTAAACTTCTTCAACCGAACGTCCCAGTTCGGCTTCAATCGTGCGGAAAGCGATTTCCTGCTCGAAGGCAGGTAGTTGGTCTTGCAGTTTTACCAGTTCGTCCAGAAAATCTTTTCTCACTAAGTCTGGGCGAGTGGAGAGCGCTTGACCGACTTTGATAAACGTCGGACCCAGATCGGTGAGGAGCTGCCGCAGTTGGACGGCTCGTTTGAGCTTATTTTCTTCTTCGCGATCGCGCCAATCGTCCCACTTTAAACCAAAAATAAACCCAGCAAACAACCAGACGACCTTGAAAGTCCGCGCTACAGCCAGCAAAGGACGGAAGCGATAATACTGCGCGATCGCTTCTGGATCGTAACGTTTAAGCTGAGCGAGTTGATACTGACCCACGCCTTGACTTGCCTCTTTACAATCGGATATTTACACTCGTTTACTAACCAGGGTAATCTCGTGACTACTTTTAACTACGAGTCAATCGACTTAGATTCCCAAACGGTCAACTATAGCCTTTTTAACCTGCCCTGTCGATGTCTTTTTATACGTAGAATACGTTATTTAAATTGTATCTATTCTTAACATAGTATATGAAAGTACAAATTGATAAGAAAAGTTAAGAGGAGGGGTGAGGGGTGAGGGGTGAGGGGTGAGGGGTGAGGAGTGAGGGGTGATGGGTAATTGGTTGTTGGTTGACGGTTGATGGTTGTTGCTCCTCAGCTCCCCTGCTCCCCTGCTTCCTCAGCTTCCTTGCTCCCGAGCGCTCCTGCACTCCTCGCTCCTCGCTCCTCACCCCTCGCTCCTCGCCCCTAGTTAGCAGCCTTAGCCTCCAGGCTCTCCAGACGACTCATCAGGGTTTGGTTTTGTTTTTTGAGCTGGTCGATTTCGTCGCGGAGTTGCTTGACAGCTTGGTCAGAACCTGCTGAGCTTTGGACTTTTGCTACAGCTTCTTCGGCGATTCGTTGGACTCGTCCATCAAGGGATTGCGTTGCTAGAGTTTGTAAAATCGCGATCGCTTTGGGAGTTTCCATTTGTCCCAAGGCATTAACAACCGAGACTTGGGTGAGGAAGAAACTCTCCTGGGCTAATTCGGTTAATCGCTCTAGAATCCGCTCTAAATCGGCAGCAGATTGACCTGTAGAGATGGCTCCGAGGGCGCGAACGGCTGCAAGGCGCAAGGCTTGAGGAACTCCTAAACGGGTGTATTCTAGAATCAGGTCTAGTGCCTCGGCTGAGGTTTTCATTTGACTCAAGCCCGCGATCGCCCCAGAGCGCACAACTTCGTTCCAGCCTGCTTTGTTTTCTAAAATCGATCTGAGCAGCTTTAAGACTTTTTCTTCCTTGGGCTTTTCTTCCAATTTGGCAGCGGCGATAATACCAATTGCCCTGGCTGCGGCTGCTTCTACGTAATAGCTGCGGTCGCCATCTTCCACAATCGGCTTCAGGGCTTTGTAACTCGCATAAGTTTTGATGTTACCCAAAGCCTCGACTACGGCACGTCGTACCAAGGGATTTTCATCGTTCAATCCGACAACTAAAGCTTCAAAAGCTTGGTCGAGCTTAATTTGAGCTAATTGTTTCGCGACTTCTACTTTGACACCCCAAAAGCGATCGCTTTTCAATGCTTCAGCGAGGGCATAGAGCGCCTCTAGACCACCTTTTTTCCCCAAAGCTTCAGCTGCGTAGATCCGAGAAATCGGATCGGGGTCGAATTGCAACTGTGCCTTTAGTTCTGGAACGGAATATTCTAAAGACACGGTTTTTAAGTAATTATTATTAACATCAAAGCTAATAAATTGAGGTTTCTCTGCCAAAGGAAAGTAGAAACTCTGTTCCTTTTCATTAACGCGCACGGTGAAGGCTTTAGAGTGAGTAGTGAATAGTGAGTAGTGAGTAGTAGAATTTGAGTTTTCTCCTTCAGCATTCTTCCCCGATTCCCGACTCCCGACTCCCGACTCCCGCGTATAACCAAACGCGATCGGTATCTTCAAATCGAATAGATCGTTTTGGGTTTGGTTAACAGTCACCTTCGCTAATTTGCTATCGCCATCCCACGTGTAAGCAACTTTGAATTCGGGATGTCCGCCGCGATAGACGTATTGATCGAAGAGAAATAAAAGATTTCGCCCCGTTACTTTCTCAATAGCGCGGAGTAAATCTATAGTTTCTACAGTGTTGTGAGCGTTATCTTGCACGAAAGTTTGGATTGCCCGCCAAAATAACTCTTCTCCCAACTCTGCCCGAATCATGTGGTAGACACAGGAACCCTTTTCATACAAGTGGCGATCGTATAATTCGATCGCCTCTCGATAAACGTGCGTTACAATTGGGCGACGATAGCGGCTGCTGTCTTCAGCCAGATAGTTGCGGGCTTCTAGCAAGCGGTAGTAAGCAGCATCTTCGACTCCATACTCCTGTTCCGTCCACATCACCTCAGAGTAGGATGCCATGCCTTCTTTAATCCAAGCATGAGACCAGTGTTTAATCACAACTAAATCGCCAAACCACTGATGGGCGAGTTCGTGCGCTACTAGGCTTTCTGTGAGGCGGTTATCAATCGCCGCCCGTTCGTCTAGCAAACATCTATCTGTCAGCAGGGTGGTAGACGTATTTTCCATCCCGCCAAAAATAAAATCATCTACGCAGACTTGAGCGTATTTGGGAAAAGCATAAGGATAACCGTACTTCTGGCTGAAAAATTCGACCATGCGGGGAGTTTTGCCCATGCTGCGCCGTGCATCTTCCTCTCTGCCTTTTTCTACGTAGTAAGTGACGGGTTTGCCGTTCCATTCATCCTGGATTTCGGCAAAGTCTCCTACTGCTAAAGTCATTAAATAGGATGGGTGGACTTGCTCTTGCAACCAGTGAAAGATTTTATAATCGCCGTTTTCTTCAGTGTGGATTAATCTGCCATTGGAAATGGCAATGTAAGGTTTGGGGACGCGCACCCGAATTTCTGAAGTTGCGAGTTGTCCTGGGTAGTCGAAGCAGGGAAACCAAAAACGGGAGTCTTCATCTTCTCCTTGCGTCCAGACTTGGACTGGTTTGTTGGGATAGTGTTTATCTGGGGCGATAAAGTAAATTCCGCGTTGGGGTTTCGCGACTGAGTAGGCGATCGCAATTTTAATTGATTGCCCAGTTTGTGTGGGGTTAGCTAGATGTACCTGTAGCTGTTGCCCGTCATAATCGTATGTCGTTGAGGTAGTGTCTACTTGGACTGAGTGAATATTCAGACTGACTGCATCTAGCGTCAGGCGATCGATCCCATTACGGACGGGTTTGAGTTGAATCGTGCAAGTCCCGTTATAGCTTTGGTTGGGGATATCTAAATTGAGATCGAGAAAAATATGCTCGACTTGTCCGGGGCGATCGGGATTATAGTGGGGTTTTGCCCCTGGAAGCTCAAAAGATTTATGTTTATGACCGTTATTATCTGTATCGAAATAGGATTGCAGCATGGTAAGGGTCAACCTGCGATAGATGAAAAATAGCTGACGTTTATCTTCTATTCTTTCCAGGGTAACGCCTTTGACAGTTATCAGTGACCAGTTGTCAGAGTTGCAGGTGAGAGTATTGTGGGCGATCGCAGCTATGCAGCAACAGATTACTTCTGTTTCAGGCGCTCGTTCTCCGGCTACGTCTGCATAACAACAGAATGCTTCCGATTTTTATTCCCCATCGATCGACTTATGCAGAGATATCTGATACAATACAAAAATACTTAGGAAGCCCCCAGGTCTGACAAACTTAGGGCTTCCTAATCAAACAAAATCACATCACATATGTGTTGTATGTACTATGAATACTAACACAACAAATCCTGCTGCGATCGCCTCCAACAAAAATTCTTTTCCATCGCGCGATATAAATGAAAGAATCAGACAGCGCGATCACCTGATAATCGAGAATGCCCTAGCCCAAGGATGCGACTACTGGCAGATGTCCAAAGCTATGCCCAAAGACACGTTCAAAGCTTGGCTGGAGTCGCAAGGCAAGACTTTGACTGAAGCGAAAAAGTTCATCCGGCTATTTGAGACATTCCGAGATTTTGCGATTGAGAAGATAGAGCGGATCTCTCTAACTACGCTATTTGCCCTCACTCAAAAGCGATATCAACAGTTAGTATCCAGGTTGTGGGGACTGCCAGCCACAAATGAAAATCAGGTTGCTGAATTGATGGCAGAAGCAAGGAAGCAGCAGCAACAGGACTCTACACCAACACGGGATGTTCGAGGACTCGTCAACCTACCCAGTGGTGGGAGAGCATTTCAGTTTCCTCTATTGCACGATGATGAAACAATTGCCCGCTTGTTGCAAGTTTTACAGGATTGAGGGTTAACGCCGCAACAACTCTTAATTGAGGCGATTGTAACTCTGCACTCTAAGCTGGAAGTTGTGTCGAGAGATAGGCAAGTGTTTGAGGCGATCGCTGTATGATGTTCGCATTTGAGAGTTATGCAATTTGCGATCGCGCTTGTCGAGCATATTTACTTTTATCTATATTGCCAGAAACTCATCTACTGTAATTCCTGCTTGTCGAATCAAACTTCTCAACAATCCTGGTGCTAATTCTCGATGATTTGGGACTGATAAAGTTGGATTTGAGTTATGCCAAAGTATCATACTGGCTTCCGGTTTGACGATTTAACACATAACCCAATTTTTCAAAAACCTTGACAGCTTCTTTACCGAGTGAATAATGATCCAAGAACTCGATCGCTTCATTCTAACAACTAATATTCTAGAACGTAATTTAGAGCAAGGCGATCTTGGTACTGTTGTTTTAGTACATCGAGATCGTCAAGGATATGAGGTAGAATTTATGACCTTAGATGGAGAAACGGTAGCAGTGATTTCACTGTCTAATGAGCAGCTTCGTTCCATTGGTAGAAAAGAAATTGCTCATGTACGAGTTTTGAGTTAGTGCGATCGCTCTACTCTTTTATACATACTTCTAACAATCAGTAGCAACAGGTTGATAGATAACTTATCATTTTTCTATAAAAACTTCGACTAAAGCCATCTTTAAACACAAAAAAACTGCTGATGCAGTTTTTAAAAACTTGTCTTTAGTCCGCGAAGGTGGACTTTGTTTGTGTAGCCGCAAATTCTATTCGCCTAGATTGTATTTTTAAGCTATTATTTAATATTTACTGAGGTAAGTTGGAGCAATTTGGACGTTTGTACTTATCGTCTTTTTTCTAAACTGGATACCTGCCATTCTCCATTTTTCTTACTATATCGACACTCATGTATGGTCCAAGATTTGACCATTCTTCCCACGTACCATAAATCCTTATGATGTCTGTATACAAGTCCTTTTGCACGTAAGCTACCCCATGCGTTGATATTGTTCATCTTATCAGCTGGCGTATTAGCTTTTGCAGCATATCCAATAAATTGAACTTCTTTTATTTCATATAGTTGATCTGTCATCGGATAATTTTGAATAATATAGTATGAATCATTTTTTCTACATAGATATTTTGACCAATAACTTTTTGCTAGTTCATTTAGTTCAGTTTCTTCTTGTGTGAGTGTAGAGCTATTATTCGCAGATGTAGAGATATTACTTTTGATTTCGGGCGAACGGCTGAAATAAGTAAAAACTTGATAAGCGATGACAAAAATAAATATTCTTAAAAGTAAGTCATTTGTACCAGAATTTTTATTCATGTTTTTATTGTTTAGATTTTCCTCAATGAGTTCATTTACTTATTTGATTTGGTGAGATAAACTCAATATAAATTACATAGATCTTTTATGAAATGAGAGAAAATACTGAAATTAAAATTAATAACTGAATTTATGAGCAGTAGAATTTTAGATGGACAATGCCCACCCTAAAGAAGCAATGATATTCTAACTGCGTTCATCTGCGTGTATCTGCGGTTAAAGATTGGTGAACAATTATTCACCTTGAATTATCACTTACTTCTCTTCCCTCAACCGCTCAATTCACCGCCGTTGTTCGCGCAGATTTGCCTCTAATAAAGCATTTACTTCATCTAAATCTAAAATATGTTTATCCATACGTCTGTTGAGTTCTCTTAGCTTAGCAATATGACGCGCTCTTATTTCTGGTGATGGCATTCTTATTTGTAAATTCATCGTTATACAAATTATCTGAATTTGATGAAATATAAAGGAGGGGCGCACAGCTGTGCGCCCCTACCAATATCATGCACGTAACCAAGAATTACGATGGAATCTAACCAACCAATTCCAAAGCGCGTTTCACCAAATTCTCAGCCGTCATGCCATTAATTGCCATCAATTGTGCGGGACTTGCGGTGGTTTCTCCTCGCTTCCAAGCAAACGTATCGCGCTTGCAATGACTCCGCAACATAATTGGTTCCAACATCCCACTGGCACCAGATGCTACTCCAACCAAAGCATCGCCACCAAATAACGCTTCAAATCCAGCATCATTCAAAAATTCCCCATCCGGTTCAGAACAGGAATCCCAAGCAACATCGCTAGGACGATACAAACGACGAGGATTGACGACAGAAACAATTCTCACGCCAATTTCTTGCGCTTCTAAATAAGTTGCAGCTTCAAATACAGGCATCAACACCATATCGCCAATCACCGCAAATACTACTGTCTTGCTACCTTTAATTTCTTGCAGTACTACCGCGCCATCTTGAATCGCTTTCCTACTTTGTTCAAATGTCGTGCGAATTGGTAAAGGTGACTTACTTGCAGTAATGACAACACCCTTATTCTTCGTCGTCAGCGCCCAATCGTAACAAACTTGAATTGAATTTGCATCGGGTGGAAATAGGGGAAATACATTTCCATTTCGCATCATAGCGGCGAAATATGCTTCAATTTCGGGGCGTTGGTGCGTCCAACCGTTCCGCCCTTGTTCTAAAGCCCCAGCAGTAAACAAAGTCACAGTTGAAGGTGTAGGGCGACGTAATTCTGCCATTGCTTGCGTTACCGTTTGCCAAATTGGTAAACCATTAATCGCAAAAGATTCATAAGAACACCACAAGGTACGACTACCCATCAACGCCGAACCAGCAGCTAAACCGGCACAAGCATCTTCACTTAGCGGTTCGTAAACTTGTCCGCCTGGGGTTTGGTTATATACAGGATCTTCGGTGGGGTGGATAATTTTTAATGCTTGGTTAATGTTGGCAATTCCAGACGCTTCATTACCGTCAGCGTTGGTAACAATGTAGTTGCGATCGCATTCTCCCACTTTCGCCACTAATTTACCCATCGCTGTTGTCGAGACTTTCGGATCTCCCCCTACAGCATATTCTTCTAACGGCAATTCCCCAAGTTCTGCTAGCGGTAATACAGATTCCGTTACAGCTACCCGACTCGCCGAACCACCACCAGCGCGTTCGCAGTTCGTCCGCACGATTTCCCATGCAGCAGGTGCTAAAGCACGAGTTTTAAGGGCGTTGACAATATCGGGGTTATCGAGAGTATGCATCGCATAGAGGTTGTGAGATTTTGCCCCTCTCGCATGGACTCCAGCCCCTTTTAATTGTTTGATGATTAATACCGTCAGTTTTCCACTCAAAGCCGAACGGGTAGCTTCATCGGTTGCAACTAACACGGCTTTGGTGAAAGCTAAGCGCTGCTCGAAGGAAAAAGCCGTACTATCGACATAATCGCCTGGTTGGTTTTTGTCGTCAAAGTCTTTGGCATCGACTAACACGACTTCTTCAAAACCGTTACCGTGCCAGTATGCCATCATCCGTTCGTTGGATTGAGTGGACACCATACTATGATGTTCCTGACTGTAGCCATTCCACACCAAGACGGGCAAGAAATTTGTCACGCCTGGATAGGCTGTGTGGAAATGCGCCATGCTACTCATGATGTAGGGTTCGCCTAACCCACCATCGCCAATCGTGACGGGGAATAATTGATCGGGGTGGAGACGGGCGGCTGACATGGCGAAGTGTTGCCCTTGTCCCAATGGTCCCGCAGGGGCGAGAATACCAGGAATAAAGCCAGAAAGGTGTCCCAATAAACCGTGATGTTCGCGGAAGCGATCGCGCAATTGTTGTACAGTAGTAATGCCCATGTCTTCTAACGAACGATCTAAGAACATGGCGCTGTAAAATCCTGGGGCGTGGTGTCCGACTTCGGTAATGATGTTTTTGTAACCCAACATTACTAAAGCTGCATAAGCTTCTACTTGCGAGGCAAAGCCACCAGGGTGTCCCGAAGCTTTACTCCCCGTAACCTGGACTGTTAAATAACGTAAAGCATCGGCATAGAGGAGGGTTTGAAATACAGCCGTCGGATCGCTAGGATCGGTAATAGCAGTTTTATTGGGTGCGATCGCTGCTTGTTTGCCATATTGCTCGAATCCTGGCAAAGTTTCGCCAAAATACTGAATTCCTTGACAAAATTCTGGTGTTACTATCTTTGCCGCTTCGGTCGATGCCGTCATGCTGAAGACCCTCTCTAATTTGAGTATTTGTACTTTTTAGATAATTTTAATTATTTTACATTTAATCTCTGCTTTATGTTGTATACGGTCTGTCTATACATATCAGTTGGATTTGTCTAACTATAGATCGCATGTTTACAGCAGAAATTCTGACGCAGATGAGCGCGCCCAAAAATTAGTTTCAATCGAAAATTCATTGAGTGAGATCGAAGTGATATGATAAAATTCTGAAATGGATTTTTAACAACTTATACTTGATTCAAAATCGTTGCTGCTGCCCTAATAAATAAAAATATATTTTTATTCTCAAATAATTTTTAGTTAATATATAAATAAATCTCCGTAACAGCATTGTCTACCAATTTAAGATGAAGTTAACTGAGGTAAACAAAACTCCAGCATTACTGCAAACGCTCCAGCTAATTGCCAATCCAATCGAGTTTTTAACCACTTGTGCCAACAAATACAGCGACCCATTTGCTGTGAGAGTTTTAGGTTTAAATTCTCCGCCAGTTGTATTTTTCAGCCAGCCACAAGCAATTAAAGAGATTTTCGCTATTCCTTCAGAGCAATTTGATTATAAAAAAGCAACTCACGTATTTCAACCTTTGATGGGGGAGCAATCTTTAATTTTACAAGAAGGGAAAAGTCATCAACGCCAACGCCAATTAATGCTACCTCCTTTTCATGGCGATCGCATGAAAGCTTACGGGCAAATTATTTGTCAAATTACTCAAGCTGTGACTCAACAATGGCAAATTGGCAAACAGATTTCTATTAACCACTTCCTCCCCGACATTACTCTACAAATTATTTTACAAGTTGTATTCGGTATTAGTCCTGGGGAAAGGTACGAACAATTAAAAGTTCAGTTAAGTTCGCTACTAGAAGATGTTACTACTCCCTGGTACTCCAGTTTATTCTTTTTTCCCCCATTACAAAAAGATTTAGGTGCGTGGAGTCCTTGGGGACATTTTGTCAGGCGCAGACAACAAATTGACCAATTAATCTATGCAGAAATATCGCAACGGCGACGAGAAAACGATTCAACCCGCACCGATATTTTATCAATGTTAATGTCGGCACGGGATGAAAATGGACAGCAGATGAATGATGAGGAATTACGCGATCAGTTGATGTCTCTTTTATTATTAGGCTATGAAACTACAGCAGCAGCCTTAGCATGGGCATTTTACCTGATCCATTCTCATCCACAAGTGCGCGATCGCCTACAACAAGAATTGAATAATGCAGATCGTACTCAACCAGATGCGATCGCCCAACTCCCATATCTTACTGCTATCTGTCAAGAATCCCTCCGAGTTCACCCCATTGCTTTAATTTGTACTCCTCGAATGGTAAGAGACTCCGTACAAATTGCAGGAGATAAATTCAACGCTGGGACAATTATCATACCTTGTATTTACCTCACCCATAGAAGAGAAGAAATCTATCCTCAACCAGAAAAATTTCAACCAGAAAGATTCCTACAACAAAAATTTTCACCCTTTGAATATCTTCCCTTTGGTGGTGGTAGTCGCGGTTGTATTGGTGCAGCTTTTTCGCTATATGAAATGAAACTCGTACTTGCTGCTGTGTTATCGCAGTATGAATTAGAACTAGCAAATTCTCGTCCCGTTTCTCCAGTTCGGCGAGGCATTACAATTGTCCCTTCTGAAAATGGGATGCAAATGTCAGTTGTTGGTTATAAGTAAGGTGGGTATTGCCCACCCTACCATTCATTCTTATGCCAAATTGCAGATACATTCCTTAATACTGCGGGTCTAACATCGATCTCAAGCAGAGTCAAAAGGATGCGATCGCAAGATGGATAACGAGCCACGGTTAGAAGAACAAGTCATCGATGCAGTAGCAGAAGTAGGAATATCTAGCCAAGTAGATAACGCTGAAAAAATTGATGTTGATATTCAAACAAATCTCTTAAAGCTAATTTTAGGGCAAGCAGATTCAGTAGATTTTACTGGACAAGGCGTAGTTATACAAAAAGACATCCGCCTGCAAGAAATTGAGGTGCAGACGGATAAAGTTGATGTGAATCCACTCAGCGCTCTTTTTGGCAAGGTTGAATTAGATAAACCGTTAGATGCTATTGCCAAAATTGTCATTACAGAACCAGATTTAAATCGCGCTTTGAAGTCCGAGTACGTATTAAAAAAAGCACGTAATTTTAAAATAAATGTAGACGGACAAACTGTTATTTTAGAAATGCAGCAGATGCAATTACAGTTACCCGGAGATAACAAAATGGTCTTCGATGGTAAGGTGTTGTTGCACGAAAAAGGCGAAACGCAGCCACTCGGTTTTACAGCTACATTTCGCCCCCGTACCCAGAAGCAACCAGTTATCGTTGAAAATTTTCAATGCGATCGCAATGAAGGAATATCTTTTGCGATCGCGCTATCATTAATGGAAAAAGTCAAACAATGGATGGAGTTACCATATTTCGATCTAGAAGGAATAGCACTCAGAGTTGAAGAAATGACGGCGCAAGCAGGTCAGTTAGCTTTACAAATCCAAATGAGAATGAAACAAATACCTCAGAATTTAATTTAATAGGACACAATGGAAATATTCAATATTAACTATTAACTGTTAATTCTGTTTGTCCATACTTACTCATAATCTTGCGATAAGTAGCAACTATGCTAGGAATGTAGCGCCACCAGGTTGCTATGAGGGCTACACTAAAAGTAGAGACAAAGCCGAAGGTGAAGAATTTCTCTAGAATTGACATAGAAATTGCCTTTGTAGATGGAACAAATATTAGAAAATTCTTAAGAACTGAATTGATTGTAGATTTTATATCTTAAAATCATCCTCTGTAAAAATACTGTAATTGTATTTTTATCAGTTAGAGCAGCTTTTCGTTGTAGTCTACGCATAATCCTTTTCACTACTCAAACACCACAGTCTTATTCCCGTAAATTAAGACACGGTGTTGTAAATGCGATCGCACGGCTCTAGCTAAAACGACTCGTTCTAAATCTTTACCTTTACGGATCAGGTCGCTGACCTCATCTCGGTGGCTGATGCGGACGACATCTTGTTCGATAATTGGTCCAGCATCGAGTTCTGATGTTACGTAATGAGCGGTAGCACCGATAATTTTTACTCCGCGTTCGTAAGCTTTCTGGTATGGATTTGCGCCTACAAAAGCAGGAAGGAACGAATGGTGAATGTTAATTGCTTGAGGAAATCGGGTAATAAATTCGGGACTGAGAATTTGCATATATTTTGCCAGAACGATGAGATCGATGTCGTACTGGTGCAAAAGTTCTAACTGTTTTTCCTCTTGAGCCGCTTTGTTATCTTTGTTAACGGGAATATAGTAATAATCTATACCGAATTGTTTTGCCACCCATTCCAAATCGGGATGATTGCTAATAATCAGGGGAATTTCTGCGGCATACTCTTTTGCCTGTTGTCGAAGAATTAAATCGAATAAGCAATGTTCTTGCCGACTCACCCAAATAGCAAGGCGTGGGATGGTGTCGGAAAAGTGTAGTTGCCATCGAGCCTCTAGAGGCTGCGCGATCGCGCCAAAGGCAGGCGCAATTAACTCTCGCGATAGATGAAAACCCTCTAATTGCCATTCAATCCGGGTTAGAAACAAACCAGCAGCAAAGTCTGTATGCTGATCGGCATGGATAATGTTACCACCATTGGCATAAATAAAATTGGCAATTTTTGCGACTAATCCTTGTCGGTCGGGACAAGAAACTAGTAGAGTTGCTGTCAGTCTATTCATATTACTTAACCTTCGCTTGATGTATAAGAAAACCTTTATAAACTGTCTTCTATCTTCAGTACCAACGTAGTATTAGATATATCGAGTTTGAATTTCATTGTCTCCGATCGCTGCCTCTGTATTGTCCGCAAGTTAAAAGTGTGAAATAATACATAAACAAGATCGGGAATTGCTGGAAGCGCGTGTGAGGGTGTACGAGCATTCATAGCACTAGTCTGGAATAACTTTTTGGGCTGGCGTATTTTATTGTCAGAGTCTTTTGTGGCTTGAAAGCGATTTACTAGCAAGGTGCTACGGATAAATATCGATTAGTTAAGGCTTTCGGGTCAGATCGTTACAGGGTGTTCGGGCTACATAGCGCTCAAAAGAGCGTGTTAACGAGAACTTCGTCGATCGCGCTGCTGATTTGGGGTAGCTGCTGAATTCTTTTCAGACTCAACCTGTTTTTAGAAAATGACTTTTTAGAAAATGATGCTACAAACAATTATTACTGCTGGGGCAACTTTCTATGTTACAATCGCGGCTTGTCTGTTTACTCAGTGGGCAGACATCATGCAGCGAGACCTTGGCAAACGCTCTCAATTACTTTTACTCAGAATATTTTTAGTCATAGTCACTCTTTTTTGGCCAATTATCGTACCCATTGCTTATTTAGAATTGTTAATTAAAGTTAAGAAAGACAAAGAAAAAATGAGTTGGTTAGCGGAGCGATCGCCTGAAAGTTTTTCAGCGACAACCGCTGACGATTCATTGCTGTCATAACTGATATCATTACCGTTATCATAATTGTCATCATTGCGAATAAAATAGCTTTTTCCTACAGTAAAAGCCCGCAAATGCGGGCTTTTTATTGAATGAAATATTTTGACTAAATTAGAGCTTGTAAATGTTCGATTAAATTAGGTGCTGGTACTACGCCCTCAATGCGATCGACTGGTTGACCCTGCTTAAATAGTACTAATGTGGGCAAGGCATGAATTTGATATTGACTAGCGAGTTGTGGATATTTATCAGTATCGATTTTCACAATACGGATTTTAGATTTGAGACGCTCGTTTACTTGTTCTAAAATTGGAGCCATCATCTGGCAAGGACCGCACCATGCAGCGTAAAAATCTACCAGTACAGGCACATCAGCACCAGAGATCATTTCAGCAAAATTATTGAACTGCTGTTTAGTAGCCATGAGATTTAACTCAGTTTTTTTACTGTTATATCTCAAGTAGTGGTGAGTGGTGCGTGTTGATGCGGGTGTAGGGTTGAATTGTGACTTGTGACTTGTGACTTGTAATTGCTCCGCGACTCTCTCTTTCCCCTACTCCCTACTCCCTCTTGATAAGATGGTTAGCGCGGTGGTTTAAGTGCGATCGCTAAGTGAGAGTATTTACGCAAGAGTCATTGTTTATGGAAGTATTGCCAGAGGATTTACAACGGTTACGCCAACAAGTTGCAATCGTTACCGGGGCTTCGCGAGGAATTGGACGGGCGATCGCTTTGAGTTTAGCCGCAGAAGGGGCGAACGTTGTTGTAAACTACGCAAGTTCTAGTTCCGCTGCTAAAGAAGTTGTAGAAGAAATTGAGGCGGCGGGGGGTAGTGCGATCGCAATTCCAGCCGATGTCTCGGACGCGGCTCAAGTAGATACTCTGGTTAATACTGTTATAGAAAAATGGAAGCGAATTGATGTTTTGGTAAACAATGCTGGTATTACCCGCGATACTTTGTTATTGCGAATGAAACCGGAAGACTGGCAAGCAGTCATCGACCTCAATCTTACAGGTGTATTCCTTTGTACCAAAGCTGTCAGCAAAATCATGCTCAAACAACGCAGCGGGCGCATCATTAATATTGCTTCTGTAGCCGGACAAATGGGCAATCCTGGTCAAGCAAACTATAGTGCCGCAAAAGCTGGGGCGATCGGATTTACTAAAACCGTTGCGAAAGAACTTGCCTCCCGTGGCATTATCGTCAATGCTGTTGCCCCTGGTTTTATCACCACTGATATGACTAGCAACATTGATTCTGAAGATATTCTGAAATATATTCCTCTTAGTCGTTACGGCAAACCCGAAGAAGTTGCTGGTATGGTGCGCTTTCTCGCCGCCGATCCTGCTGCTGGATATATTACAGGTCAAGTCTTCAACGTCGATGGTGGCATGGTTATGGCTTAAGAGCGATTAGCGTTTAGCAATTAGCTGTTAGCTAATTGCTAAACGCCAGTAGTTTCATTAGCACTCAACTCAAGAGAGTGCTAAATTGACTAATGGAAGCTTGAGGAAACGAAGCGTATGTCAAAAATCGTTGCGTTTGATGATGAATCGCGGCGGGCATTGGAACGGGGTGTGAATGCCCTTGCCGATGCCGTGAAAATTACCCTGGGTCCAAAAGGTCGCAACGTCCTGTTAGAGAAAAAATACGGTGCGCCTCAGATTGTCAATGATGGGATTACCGTAGCTAAAGAAATTGAGTTGGAAGACCCCCTAGAAAATACTGGGGCGCGTCTGATTCAGGAAGTTGCATCGAAAACCAAAGATGTAGCTGGAGATGGTACGACTACGGCGACAGTTCTCGCCCAAGCAATGATTCGCGAGGGATTGAAGAACGTAGCAGCGGGTGCAAATCCAGTGGCGCTGCGTCACGGAATCGAGAAGACCGTTGCCAAGCTAGTAGAAGAAATTGCTGCTGTCGCCAAACCAGTCGAAGGAAATGCGATCGCATCTGTGGCGACTGTCTCGGCTGGAAACGATGAAGAAGTCGGGGCGATGATCGCTGAGGCAATGGAGAGAGTTACCAAAGACGGTGTAATTACCGTTGAGGAATCCAAGTCTCTCACGACCGATTTAGACGTGGTAGAAGGGATGCAGTTGGATCGAGGTTATATTTCTCCCTACTTCATCACCGACAACGAGCGGATGGTAGCAGAGTTTGAGAATCCTCGCCTGTTGATTACAGACAAGAAAATTAGCACGATCCAAGATTTGATTTCGATTTTAGAAAAAGTCGCTCGTGCCGGACAACCTTTGATTATTATTGCTGAGGATGTCGATGGAGAAGCTTTAGCAACTTTGGTTGTGAATAAAGCTCGTGGCGTGTTGAGCGTCTGCGCGATTAAAGCTCCAGGATTTGGCGATCGCCGTAAAGAAATGTTGCGCGACATCGCCGTACTAACTGGTGGTCAGTTGATTTCGGAAGAAATCGGCTTAAGCTTGGATACCGCTTCTTTGGAGATGATGGGTGTCGCTCGTAAAGTCATCATCGACAAAGAATCTACCACAATTGTCGCCGAAGGCGAAAATAAAGCTGATGTGGAAAAGCGCATCAGCCAAATTCGCAAACAACTAGCAGAATCTGACTCGGACTACGACAAAGAGAAACTGCAAGAGCGAATTGCCAAGCTAGCTGGTGGTGTTGCAGTCATTAAAGTTGGTGCAGCTACCGAAACCGAACTCAAAGACCGCAAACTGCGAATTGAAGACGCGCTGAACGCGACGAAAGCCGCAGTCGAAGAGGGTATCGTCCCTGGTGGTGGTACAACCCTAATCCACTTAGCGAAGAAGGTGGACGAATTCAAAGCCAGCCTGCAAGACGAAGAAAAAGTGGCAGCTGAAATCATTGCTAGAGCGCTAGAAGCTCCCTTACGCCAAATGGCAGACAATGCAGGAGTTGAAGGCTCTGTCGTCGTTGAAAGAGTGCGGGAAACCGATTTCAACGTCGGTTATAATGCGGCAACTGGAGAATTTGAAGATCTGATTGCTGCTGGCATTCTCGATCCTGCTAAGGTTGTGCGTTCGGCATTACAAAACGCTGGTTCTATTGCTGGTATGGTTTTAACGACCGAAGCCCTAGTCGTTGAAAAGCCCGAGAAGAAAGCTGCTGCTGCTCCTGACATGGGTGGTATGGGCGGCATGGGCGGCATGGGTGGTATGGGTGGCATGGGTGGCATGGGTATGATGTAATATCGTCCGCGTGCGTGCATAATCTGGTAGGGGCGCACAGCTGTGCGCCCCTACAAAATAGATAAGGCGATTGGTTGGCGATCGCCCTCTAAATCTACTACCTTGCCAATAGTGCAACTTTGTGTACAACCTAAACCGTGTAGGTTATTTAAACATTGACTGGCTTGCTCTGCTGGAATTGATGCTAGTAAACCGCCCGATGTCTGCGGATCGAATAAGAGAGAGTACCGAGCAGACTGGCTGACGGATTCCGAACGAGCGATGTTTCGATCGGTCATAAAATGAGCAATGCGTAAATTTTCCGCTTGCAGCGAACTGACAATCCCTTTTTGTAATGTAGCGATCGCACCTTCTAGGGCGGGAATTGCTTCTAAATCTAAATCTACAGCCACTTGGGAAGCTCGAACCATTTCATACAAATGTCCGGCAAGTCCAAAACCTGTAACATCAGTACAAGCAGTGGCTCCATGTGCCATCAAACAAGCAGCTGCGACTTGATTCGATCGCAACATCGATATTATGGCGCGATCGATCCAATCTCCTTTAGCTTCCCGTTGCATCTCGGCAGCAAAAAGGGTTCCCGTACCAAGGGCTTTAGTTAAAATTAGGATTTGTCCTGACATCATCCCACCTTTGCAAAGAAGTTTGTCGGGGTGGACTAAACCGTTACAAGATAATCCAAATTCTAATTCAGCTCCTTCAGTGGTATGTCCGCCTACTAAAGGTGTCTGCGCGTCAGATAGCACTTTGACTGCACCGGATAGTAACTGATAAAGAGTTTCTTCTATTTTGGATTCTAAAGCGTAGGGAATGGTAGCGATCGCCAATGCACTTTGAGGTGTCGCACCCATTGCAAAAATATCGCTGAGGCAATGGTTGGCAGTAATTTGTCCAAAAATATACGGATCGTTGATGAGACTGCGGAAATGGTCTATGGTGTGTACCATCCACAATCCTCTTGGTACTTCCACCACCGCCGCATCATCAGGAGCATCTAGCCCGATAATAATATCTTGGCGATCGCACCAGTTAGTACTATCTTGCTTGATTTGATTGAGTACCCTTTCTAAAACTGTGCTGCTAACCTTAGAACCACAGCCAGCGCAAGGCATTTTTGAGGGAGTCGGGAGTCGGGAGTCGGGAGTCGGAGGATTTTGGATTGTGGATTTTAAGTTTTGACTTTTGACTTTTGACTTTTGACTTTTTTCTGCCATTTCTGGCAAATTACTAAACCGTTGCATAAATTTGCGATCGATCGCATCTTTCCAGCGCCACAGCCAGCCAGTAGCGCCAAAACCAAAGTTTCCCCATGCCGCGATCGCTTTGCCGTCTCCCGTACCGATTAAGCTTAAATATTGTTTCTGTGGTTTGTAAGGCTGTAAAGATCGCCCTAATATTGCCCGTCGCAGGTTTTTAAATAAAGGTTTACCCTGACGCACGGCAAATACTCCAGCTTTGGGACGGGGATAATTTACCATTGAGGCAATATCACCCGCCGCAAATACATCTGGATGGGAAATTGATTGCAATGCATCGTTGACGAGAATAAAACCGCGTTCGTCAGTGGCGATTCCGGCGGCTTGCAGCCAATCGGGTGCGGAGGCTTGCGTCACCCAGAAGAGGCGATCGCATTCTACCTGCAATCCAGATTCGCATTTGATGGTGTAGGGTGTTGGTAGGGGCGAGTTTCCAAACCCGCCCGTACGGGAGTCGGGAGTCGGGAAAGATTTGACTTGAATTTCACAAACGGTTTCTTTTAGATGTAATTGAATTCCTTTATGAATTAAAATCTCTTGACAGCGATGCCGTACCCAGCAATTGTAATTTGGCATTAATTCAGCACCGCGTTGAAATAGATGAATTTCTAGATCTCGATCTTCCCTCTCCTCCCTAAATAAGCGAGAAGACTTAGCCCCCCTTTTTAAGGGGGGTTGGGGGGATCTTATAGACTGCAAATGACCCTGCATTGCCATTGCTAACTCTACTCCCCCAGCACCTCCACCGACAATTCCCAAACGCAATGTAGAGACGTTACATGTAACGTCTCTACACAAGTCATACCAATGTTGCAGAAACTGCGCCACTGGTTTAGCGGGAATCGCGTACTCTGCTGCACCAGGTACGGAAATTTGAGCCGGAGTGCTGCCAATATCAACGGAAAGCAGATCGTAGGCTACAGACGGACGCTTGGCACAAATAACTTTTTTATTGACTAAATCTAATCCAACAACGCGATCGCGATAAAATTGCACCCGAGCAAATTGAGCTAAACGTCGCAGATCGATATGGCATTCTTCATGAGTGTAAAATCCGGCAACGTGACCGGGTAACATCCCCGAATAAGGTGTATCTGACGCTTCTGTAATTAATGTGACTCGAATGCCTGGTATCGGTTTCATGCCCAGCATTCTCAGGACAATAGCATGGCTGTGACCGCCGCCAATCAGGACTAAATCTTTAGTAACGAGTTGCGATCGCTGCATTCACTCTCAAAATAAAATATCTCTCATATTGATTCTGACAAATTAGTTGAGGTGAAGGCGGAACGCGATCGCCATTATTTCTTCTGTTTTGGATTAATGACTAACCAAACGCTCAGTAAAATTGTTATCAATCCAAAAATTAAGCCAGAATTTACGGGTTCACCGAGTAAAATATTGCCAAATAACAGACTGAAAACAGGAATTAAAAAAGCAACGGTTATAGCTCCAGTCGCACCAATGTTAGAAATTAGTTGGAAGTAGAGCGGATAGGCAATAGCAGTACACGCGATCGCCAGTACGACGACTGCAAAAATAACTTCGAGCGAGGGAAGTGTTTGAGGAAAAGTTGCAAAAGCAACCGGAATCAGCAAAATACTCGAACTAGTTAATTGTCCGAAGGCAGTTTCAGTGACTCGGTCATGTATAAATCTACGACGAGCATACACAGCAGCAATACCATAGGAAAGGGCTGCAATTAAAGCTGATATTCCTCCAAAAATGACTGGAGGCGATAGTGGTAAGGGACTCCAACCAACTAGAATAGCAACTCCAACAATTCCTAACACTAATCCGATAACTTTGCGTTTGTTTAATGATTCTTTCAACCAAATAGCTGAAACGATCGCTGTAAATAGAGGAGCTGTTGCATTTAAAATTGCCGCAATTGAAGCATTAATGTTGACAACAGCGATCGCGATTAGCAAGAAAGGAATAACATTGTTGAACAAGCCCAACAAAAGATAAGACTGCCAACGGCTTTTGAGTTTGAATGGTGAGTCGATCGCGCCAGACAAACCTAATGCAAATGCTGCTAAAATAATTCGTAAGCTGATGGTGAAGACGACTCCTAAAACAGGAGCCGCAATACGGATAAATAAATACGAACCACCCCAAAGCGCGGCGAGTAAAAACAAGCGCGCTAAATCGATTAGTTTCATTTTTAAAATTGCAAAATGCTTAGTAGTTTTTCGATCCCACAACTCTCTTAAAAAGGGGGCTATTCAGAATTACTGAATTGTTTCAATCCCCCAACTCTCTTAAAAAGGGGGCTATTCAAAATTACTGAATTGTTTCGTGGCTTGGCAATTTTCTAGTACGTTCTAGTTCTAACAGCAACCGTTTTCGCCAAATGCCGCCGTTGTATCCAGTTAACTGTCCATCTTTACCAATTACGCGATGGCAGGGAATCAGGATATCGATCCGATTCATCCCATTTGCTCTAGCTACGGCACGAACTGCTGTTGGCTGACCGATCCGCCGAGCCAGTTCATCATAAGATATTGTCGTCCCATAAGGAATGCGTTGTAACTCCGACCAAACTTTTTCTTGAAATGCAGTTCCTTGTGGAACCAAAGGAGTTGTAAACTCGGTTAGCTTACCTGCGAAATAACGCGCCAGTTCATCTCGTAACTGCTCGATATGATGATTTGTCACAGGTAGAATTGGATAACCAAAACGTTTGCGAATTGTTGCATAGTTAAGCTCAAGCATTCGCCTATCTGTATATTCAATTAAACAGATACCTTGACTAACTGCACCAACAAGTAATGCTCCTAAAGGTGTTTCCAAAATTTGCATTGCAATAAAGTCACTGGTTTGGCTTTGTCCTGGTGGGACACCAAAGGCTTTACTGAAGGCTTCTCTAAACCCACTATGAGATTCATATTGATTGGCAAAGACAACATCATCTAACGTGGCTCCTGCTCGAATTTGAGTGAAAGCATTCGCCAATCGTCTGCCGCGACACCATTCTACAAATGTCATGCCGTAATGCTCTCGAAACCAACGTCGAACTCGTTCGGGAGTTGTTCCTAGCTCCCGCAGTTCTGCGGCTGTAATTTTTAGATCTGGTGCGGTTTCCACGCGCTGCATTAATGTCGTCACCCAATCTGGCAATGCTCCGTACGCTAAAAGCGGATGACATCTCTTACAAGGACGATAACCCGCAAGAACGGCATCTTGTATTGAGGGAAAGAATTCAACGTTTTCCAGTTTCGCACGGGCAGGACAAGAAGGGCGACAAAAAATTCCTGTCGTGCGGACAGCCACAAAAAACACGCCGTCATAGCTAGCATCTTTATTGTGAGCCGCTCGTTCCATTTCAGTGCGCGATGGCAAGAGATTTAAGTTCATTTGCACGGGTACGCAATTCGATTCCATACTGGCTATTGTTGCAAGCCCATACATCGCCGTCTACCGAAAAAGCGACATGACATCGATTCGGTAAGCTAACGTGAAGGATGAAGTGCGATCGCCTCCACTCTTTAATCGATCCATTCAAGTAATCCTAAAGAGGTGATACTACCGACTAAATGAGTCCCAATTAAATTAACATTAGATAAAATTACCAACATATCTAAAGAACGAATTAAATTTTGGCGATTGTAGATTGCAACTCCTTGAGGAACAGATAAGGATTTTGATAAGACTGCGATCGCGCTGACTTCAGATGCAACAAAAGCTATTAACATCCCGATAAAGCTGACGATTAAACCAATTTTTAAAGCTTGAATGACTTCTTCTTTGCGAGGATGAATCGTGCGATCGCTTGATTGTAAGCGTCTGGCTAAGCTTCGATCTCGAAAAGCCCAAACTACGCTAAAGGCAGCTAGTAATACACCGACAATTGCTAAAAATATACTAAGACTAATACTGCCGTTCTCTACTACCTCGCTGGCATTGCGGCTGAGGATGGCAAATATTAAGGCAATTCCAGAGGTACTAGCTAATGCTAATTGTATCCAAAAGCTAAACCTACTAACAATGCGAAAAGCAGCAGCAAATCTTTGTTTGGTTGGTGTTGGTAAAGAGTCTTTGATTAATTCAGACATGGATTTCTCTCGAAAGTATATTTTACATTTGTTATAAAAAAGCTATTGAGAGAAATCATCAACCAAAAGTTAGCTGTTGGAATAATTTTATATATAATGACATATACCGTAGGGGCAGGTTCACCAGCAATCTCTGCATTTATGTAAAGATATTTGTAAACCTGCCCTTCTCGGGGTATTTGCCAAAGATCTGTTTTTATGTCGCGCAAAGACGCATACGCGGAGCGTTCTCGAAGAGTAGGCGCAAAGAAGGGCGCGAAGATATTTTGATAGAACTACTTGGAGGGTTTGAAGTTGGAGAATTCGCAAATTGCACTGAAGGAACAATGCCGACAGTGATAACCTGGATTGGGAGGAAATATTTTACTGAAGTTATAAGGGTTTTTCTCGTAGTTGTTAATATCTTGTTGGTGACGAGTTGCGATCGCCGCTAATTGATTTTCAATTGCGTCAAGTTGGCTAGGTGTGACGCGGATTAGGGCAGATTTTTTACATTGCTCTAAATTATAAAATGAGGCAACTGCTGTATATTGAGGATATAAATAACGGGCAGCAACGAGATAGACAAATGCTTGTCTTTGGTCGAAGAGTGATTTACCTGTTTTAAAATCGATAATGTGTAATGTTTTATCTGATTCTGTTAAAATACAGTCCATCGTAGCATAGAGTCGAAATCGGTAATTTTGTTGTTCGATCCAAATCGGTTTGGGAAATCCTTCCTCACCGCTGGTTAATTCGATAATATGTTTTCCTGCTAATAGTGGATGAGCGTGATAATTTTTGAGAATCTGCGTTACTCGCTGCTGAACTTGTGCGGTTAATTTGCCGAGTTTAAGTAACTGCGAGACTCTTTCCACGCCATCAGGTTGAGTCAGAAATTGACGGTGACGGTGGAACTCGTAAACGCCTTTTTGCGCCAACAACCCAATCCGCTGCGGAATACTAGCTTGGGTAAGTAACGATTGAACGATGGGTTCTTTTTGTCTCGCTTTGATAAAACCCCGCTTCATTTGGCAATGCCAGCGTTCTTGTCCTACGGCTGGGACAACTAACGACCACAAGTGATAACTAACAAAGGGTTGCCCAAGAATTGGCATCGTTCTCAGAAGAAACAACAAAGATACGGACTGTCTAACAAAGGAGTGAAGCAAGAAACTTCTTGTACTATTAATGATGAATATAGGGTGGCAAACTGTGAATGCCAGTCAAATCGGCAAAATTAAATTCGGTACTGACGGATGGCGGGGAATCATCGCTGACGATTTTACCTTCCCCAACGTCCGGCGAGTCACAAGGGCGATCGCAAGTTACCTAGAAACTGCATACACTAAAAGTAGACCAGTTTTGGTGGCGTACGACACCCGTTTTCTGGCAGAAAAATTTGCCCGTACCGCTGCCGAAGTCCTAGCAGAATTGGGATGGAGTGTGAAAATTACCGATCGCGATTGTCCGACTCCGGTAATTGCTTATAATGCCCGTTACTTAAACTCAGCAGGGGCATTAATGTTCACTGCTAGCCACAACCCTGCACCCTATTGCGGGATTAAATACATTCCCGACTATGCTGGTCCTGCTACTCCAGAGATTACTGATACAATTGTGGCAAATATTTTTGGTGTGGAGGATACTCCGCCAAAATTTATCCGCAATGACAGAATTTCTACTTTTAATCCCCAGCCGGAATATCTGAGATTTATCTACTCTCTGATCGATATCGAAAAAATTCGTCATGCTAGGCTGAGAGTTAAATACGATGCCCTCTACTCGACTTCTCGCGGCTACTTAGATACGGTATTGAAACACTGCGGTTGCGAGTTAGAAACATTCCACGCCTATCGAGATGTCTTGTTTGGTGGTGGAATGCCAGAACCAAAAGGCGAACAATTAACTCAGTTGGTAGCAGCCGTACAAGCAGATGCTGCTGACTTGGGCTTAGCCACGGATGGAGATAGCGATCGCTTTGGTATTGTAGACGAATTGGGCAATATCTTAACGCCGAATGCCGTCTTGTTACTGCTTGCCCGTCACTTAATTGAGAATAAAGGCAAAATCGGGGCGATCGTCCGTACCGTCGCCACCACACGTTTACTCGATAATTTTGCCGCTAAATATAAATTACCCTTGTACGAAACTCCCGTAGGATTCAAGTACATTGGGGAAAAAATGCGCGAAACCACCGTATTAATTGGCGGCGAAGAATCGGGCGGTTTAAGCGTTATCGAGCATATTCCTGAAAAAGATGGGATATTAGCAAATATGCTAGTCGCTGAGGCGATCGCCTACACGGGTAAGCCATTAAGTCAGCTAGTTGCAGAAGCAATTGCTGATGCTGATGGTCCCCTGTACAACCACCGCATCGATTTGCACCTCAGCGATGCCCACAAAGCCGCCATTATTGACTGTTTTACCCGGAATCCTCCCAGGGCGATCGCCGGAATCGCAGTTAAAGAAGTGGGTCGTAAAGACGGAGTTAAACTGTATTTAGCAGAGGGTAGCTGGATACTGTTACGCCCTTCGGGTACGGAACCCCTCATGCGCGTCTACATGGAAACCAACTCTCTCGACAAGCAAGATCGAATTGTGATGGAAATGGAAAGAGCGATCGGGCAAATTGGTAATGGTAATTGGTAAGTCAAAAGTTAAAAGTCAAAAGTCAAAACTGAGGAATCAGGAGTCAAAAGACAGGAGAAATATAAACACAAATTCTCACTACTTCCTACTCCCGACTCCCCACTCCCTACTCCCTAATCTATGAAATCCCTTGCTAGTCTTCTCACTTCTTCTGTTGTCGCTGTTTGGATTGTGGCGATCTCGCTGCTATCTATGCAAAATGCCGATCCAATTCGGCTAAAGTTTTTACGCTACCAGACAATTCAATTACCCGTTGGTTTTGTTTTAGCTGTTAGTGCTGGTGTAGGAGTCTTTGCAACAGCCTTGATGCAGCCTCTCTGGGGTATAGGGAGTACGCCTGCACGATCTATTGAGGACGATATTGAAGATGAGTTTTCTTTTGATGAATAGTGTAGAGACGTTGATGCTATTCCGATAAGCGAATCTCTTTGTAAGATTGCTTGCTTTTTTCTGGTGCAGATCCATTGTGATAGGTTTTGGCGTACTGCTTTTCAGGATCGATACCTTTGAATGTGGGGGGTATCCAAACGCGGACAACGAGTAGGGCTGCTAATACCAGCAAAAAGGCACATGCAGCCAAAATTTGATTCCAGGGTACTTCCAAAACTCCCCGCACAATCACTTCTCGCAATACAGATACAATGGATACTTCCACCATCACACCAATCGATACTCGTTGTTCTTGCAGGTAAATAATTAGCAGTCTGAACAACTCAACCAGAATTAGTAGGAACAGAATATCAGCCGCGATTTGGTGGAAATTAAGCGGGGGTAGCAACATGAAAAATATTCCCCTCAGCTGAATTGCCATGACACAGAACAAACCGACGCACAGAGAGATGACAATTAAATCCTGAATTGTTTCTAGGCTACGCACGATCGCACTACGATTGAAAAATTCGTACCAATAATGCAATGGGCTTTTTAAAGGTTGATTCATTGGGAAATTCTCCTGTGTGCGGTTAGCTCGTTATGCTTACATTAACTTATGTTTTTAAGTTTTAAATTTTGAAAAAGTTATATAAATAATTATTGTCCTCGATCGCACCCGATAAATAAGACTATTTGCAGAAGACTGGTAATCGTTGCTGGGTTGAGTATCTGGAGCGATCGCCTGCCAAATTTTTTTCAAAATAGGTAAACATACCGCAGAGATTTTGTTCTCTAAGCACATCTTTCCTTAGGAGGATTTGGGAAATTATGTGCGATGATTTCATGGAAAAAGTTTGTTTGAGGTGTAACTTGCATGAAAGCTAGATATCTATCATTCATAGGTATGGCGATCGCAGTGGCATTGAGTGGTGGTGCTGCTTGGGCGCAATCAAGTTCTGTACCGAAAGAAATCCAGCTTTCACAGGCAGATAGCCCGTCCCAAAGTCCGACTCAACCAACTCAACCCTCCCAGTCTCAGCCACCAACTCAAAAACCAACCCAATCGCAGGTTAGTCAGAAAGAACTGCAACAATTTGCTAACGCAGTCAAAAAACTACAACCAATTCAAGAGAACGCCCAAAATCAAATCGTTCAAGCAATTCAGCAGGAAAATTTGAGCGAAAAACGGTTTGGCGAAATTTACCAATCGCGCCGAAATCCTCAAGCGCAGCCCACAACCAAAATTACCCCTGACGAAAATAAGAAGTTCGACCAAGCCAACGCTAAAATTGAAAAGATCGAGCAGTCCACCCAAGGGCAAATGGAGCAGGCTGTCAAGGGCGAAGGTTTAGATATCCAGCGATTCAATCAAATCTTTCTCACCCTGAGACAAAACCCAGACTTGCTGCAAAAAGTGCGAGAAATGATCAAGACTTCGGGTTAAAAAGTTGAGAGTTAACCGTCAACTGTCAACTCTCAACCAAATCTAGAGCCAGTTCCCTACCAAAACGTAGGGAGCCCAGTAAACTGGATGGCGATAGCGGGGGTTTTCTAGTAGAGCGAGTTGAGCGCGGCGGAGTGCCTCGGCTTTAGTCATCTCAGCCGTAGATAGCTCCTGGTAAAACTGACTCATTAACGGTACGGTAGCGGCATCGCTGACATACCAGAGAGTCGCCAAGGTGCTACGCGCTCCGGCTCGTACTGCTACTCCAGCCATACCAAGCGCAGCTCGTCTATCTCCGGCGACGGTACGACAGCCGCTTAACACGAGAAGTTCGATCGCGTTTGGTCGTTCTAAGTCCGAGCTAGGTTCGCGTACCCGCAGAAGTTCGTCTAACTGCTTAACATTGATCGGTCCATCCCAAGCGAGAATATATGTCTGATCGGCTTGCGAGCCAAACTGAGCGTGACTGGCGATATGGACGATGGAAAAAGGCAGAGATTTAATTTGGTTTCTCAGCGATGTGCTAGTGAAATTTTGATTGAGTAGCTCTCTTCCTGGCACTTCCGAGCGAATTTGATTCAGCTCCAAGGCTACATTCGTCAGCGCTGGATAATCTCCTCGTGGTTCGGTTAATCCAGCAGTCAAGGCTCTCAAACGCTCTCGGCTTAAAGGCTGGGGCTGGAGTAATTCTAGACTGGGTGTAAGAGCGACGCTATATTTTTGAACGAGATACTGTTTGCCATCGTGCAGAGCCGCCATTGGTAGCTTCTGCAAGGAAATATCCAGCACGAATACCAAAGTTTTTACACCACTCTTATCGATGTCAGCAGCGGCGGGTCGGATCAACCAGTCATAGACTTGTTGGGAGAGAGTCAAAAATTCTTGAGAGTAACGGATCACTAAATTTTGCCGTAACTGGTCGATCGCGCTTTCGACTTGAGTGCGAGGTAAAGCCGTAGCATAATGGCGCAAAGGTTGCTTGGGCAAGCTGAGAATAACTTCCAAACGGTCTTCTAAAATCACCGGATAAATCACAGCCGCTTGAGGATCGACGCGATCGATTTGAGTTGGCTGGGTATCCAAACAAGCTGCTCGAAAGAAATCGACGAGTTCGGCAGCTTTAAGAGATTCAAAGACGCTCCGCGCTTGGTTGAGATTGTCTTGGCTTGGTTGAGTGCCATCATCTTGCAACAGCAACCCGACAAACTGCCGATACACGGGTTCTACGCTCTCGCGAAAAGAAAATTGCACGCTGGGATTGATACTAACTAGATCGTTACGCAGAGATTGGAGAGTTTTCACCGCATCAGCATAAGCCGCGATCGCACCTTTGTTATCTTTCTCCGCTTTCAGCAGCCTTCCCAGCTGCCATTGCCAGCTATAGGCAATATCTGGAGCATCGATTGACTGAGTAATCAACAGTGCTTGCTGAGTCAGTTTTTTCGCCTCTGCCAGCTGTCCGACCTGTTCGTACAATCCACCCAAGCTACCCAAAGCATAAGCTTCAGCTCGCGGATCTTTCAAACTCCTTGCCTGTTGCACCGCAGTTGCTAGAACTTGGGCAATTTCTTGGGTAGTTGGTAGTTGGTCATTGGTAGTTGCTCCCCCAGCTATCTTCTCTCCCCCCTGTTCTTCTTCCCTCGCTCCTCGCTCCTCGCTCCTCGCTCCTCGCTTCATCAAACTATCGGCAAAATTAATATGGGCGTAAACTGTAGCTCGGCTGGGAGGTAATTGAGCTAGTTGAGTTTCGATTTGAGGAATTAATTCTCGGGCGGCTGAATCTCGTTGAGTTTGACTTAATAATTGCAGTTGATTGAGTTGGGCTTGAAGTTTGGTATTGGCAGTGGGAGCAGACTTTTCTGCTTGTTGATAGTAATCTAAAGCAGCTTCAGTGTCTCCTTGAGCGCTGGCAGTATTACCTAAACTCAATAGCGCTGCTGCGGTTTCTGGCGCAGAGGGTAGGCTTTGGGCAATTTGCAAACTCTCTTGTAGGGTTTTGCGAGACTGTTCCAAGTCACCGACTTGTTGTAGGACTTCTCCCAAACTGCGCAAACTAACTGCTTTAGTCAGAGAAGCGGGAGTGTTACGCAGAGATTGGTTGAGTTCGGTCGATTTTGTCAAGGCACGGCTATACAACCCCATCGCCCGTAATGCTTGGACGGAATTAATTTGGCTGCGGATTTCTCCTGCTTTATTACCAACTTGAGTATAGAGCGCTGCCGATCGCCCCCAAGTCTCGATCGCCGTTTCTGTTTCCCCTGTTAGTAGTTGCAATCTAGCTTGGATGTCTAAAGCTTGGGCGAGAACTTCTTGGCTGCGGGAGTCGTGGGTTTCTCCCCTGCTCCCCTGCTCCTCTGCTCCTCTGCTCCCCTGCTCTTTAGAAAATCCCAGCAACTTGAGACTCTCATCGATCGCCTGTTTTGCTTCTGTCCAAGCGCCGAGTTGTTGATATGTCAGCGAGAGGTTGCTCAAAGCTAGGGCTTGTTTGAGGGTATCGTTTTTAGCACGGTAGTCTTGCA
Source organism: Chroococcidiopsis sp. SAG 2025 (assembly GCF_032860985.1). GTDB lineage: Bacteria > Cyanobacteriota > Cyanobacteriia > Cyanobacteriales > Chroococcidiopsidaceae > Chroococcidiopsis. Next base: position 379,830 of record NZ_JAOCNC010000001.1, on the reverse strand, counting down.
GTGCTTGTTGTAGTACGTTGACTGCCTCTGCATACTTACCTGTATCGTAGAATGTTTTCCCTTGTTGCAGGCGATCGCCCTTCTGTGCAATTGGGATTGACTGACTGGGAATCGTCGCAGATGGAGCGGGAATTTTGGCGATCGCGGGTATTTGTGTCGTACACAGCAATGCTACCAGGGCAAACAAGCTATATATAATTCGTTTTCTCTGGAAATAGATAGGCTCAAGTAGAAAGCGAAAATGGGAAGAAACAGATTTTTTTCTATGCGAGTTTTTCATACCATTGATTTTTAAACGCGATAACGACGATCTGTAGGGACGCACAGCTATGCGCCCCTAAAAATTGTGCGCCCCTACAGATATGTTTTGCATCCTTTTCCTACCGATCCTCACGGACAATTTCTATGTACAACTGGAGGACTAGGGGGAATCGTACCACTTACGGCTCAAAACCAGCATTAACTAGTCATGAATATTTAGCCGTAAATTTTAGAGCCTGAAGTTTACGAACCTTGACAGGAGGTAGGTGAATTATATACCACTACGGTTCAGTTAAGGCTCAAAGTGTTGTAAATTAAGCATTGTTCCCAAGAATGGAAAGTGAGTGTAGTGCATCTGAAGGATTTCTCATTGTTGTCTCCTACGATACAAAGTAGTGATGTGTTCAAAGCGATAGAGGCAGCCATCCCATCCACGGAGATCGAGCAAGCGATCGCTAAAACTAAAGTTTGTGAACAACGTAAACGCTCGTTACCAGCACAATTGGTAATTTGTTTGGTAATTGCGATGAGTCTGTGGTCACGAGATTCGATGAGAGATGTGCTGAAAAACTTAATTGATGGGCTGAGCGAAGCATGGGTGAAAGTGGGGAAATACTGGCGAGTTTTTTGTAAATCAGCAATAACGCAAGCCCGACAACGATTAAGTCCAAGGGTGATGAGTCAATTGTTCCATCAACTGGTGCGACCAATGGCTAGCACCGATACCAAAGGAGCATTTCTCAATGGATTGCGAATTGTGGTAATTGATCGGACTTGCTTCGATCTGCCAGACAGCGATGAAAATGCGAGAGTTTTTGGTCGTCCGAGCAGCCGTCCTGGCACACAAGCCGCATTTCCCAAACTGCGATTAGTCATTTTGGTAGAAGCAGGAACACATTTAATCTTTGATGCATTGATGTGTCCATATCGAATAGGAGAACGAGTGCGGGCATTAAGATTATTACGCTCCGTGAGTTCAGGGATGTTGTTGATGTGGGACAGAGGGTTACATTCTTATGCAATGGTGCAAGCAACTGTCACAACTGGTAGCGATTATTTAGGAAGAATTCCCGCAAATGTCAAGTTTTTGTGCGAAGAACCACTGGCGGATGGTTCTTATCTGAGTTGGATTTATCCACCTGCTAAATTCCGCTCAAAAGCTTGCCAGCCCATACAAGTCCGAGTGATTGAATACACAATTGGTAATACCGACAACCCAGAGGAACAACTAAGATATCGCTTAATTACCAGCTTATTGGAATTGGAGAAATTTCCGGCTCAACTACTGGCGATTGAATATCATCAACGCTGGGAAGTAGAAAATACTATTGATGAACTCAAAGTACATTTATCAGGACGAAAAACTCATATTCGCTCTCAAAAACCGCGTGAAGTTGTGCAGGAAGTTTACGGGTGGTTGTTAGGACACTGGGCTGTGCGGTTATTGATGTTTCAAGCTGCAAAGAGCGCGGGTATCACTCCTTTGCGTCTGAGTTTCACTGGGACATTGCGAGTTATTCGTCGTGCTATCCCGAAATTTCAACGCTTGCAATCACAAGAACTCCCCTTTTTTTAAGTTGGTTAACTGTAGAGATTTTAGACACTCTGTTACCTGAACGAGTTTCTCGTACCAATCCCAGAGTTGTAAAAAAACCTGTATCCAAGTTTCGCTCAAAAAAGCCAAGACATCAAGCCACCCCCTCCGAACCAATCCTCCTATTTTCTTTATCCTCAGCACAGCGTAGCCTTAAATGAACCGTATTGGGTTATGCCCTACCACCCTTGTACTACGGTAAATCGAACGAACATTGGCATTTTCCTGGCACGATTACTCTAAGTGCATCAACTTTACTTGCAACTTTAATTGAAGTTGCTGAGAGTATTTACCGTGCCGGATTTCGCAAACTCGTATTGATGAATTCTCACGGCGGACAACCCCAAATTATGGAAATTGCCGCACGGGATTTACACGTTAAATATGCAGACTTTCTCGTATTTCCGCTTTTTACCTGGCGAGTTCCCCACATTGCCGGAGAGTTACTGTCCGATCGCGAGAAAGAGTTTGGGATTCATGCAGGTGATGCTGAAACCAGTGTGATGCTGTCGATTTTACCAGAACAAGTCAAAATGGAAGCGGCTGTGAAAGAATACCCTCACGGCTTACCTGAAGATAGTCTGCTTTCAATGGAAGGGAAATTACCTTTTGCTTGGGCAACCCGCGATCTGACGCAGACAGGAATTTTAGGCGATCCGACCGTAGCGACAAAAGAAAAAGGCGATCGCATCCTTGCCTCTGTCGCTGATGGTTGGGTACGAGTCATTGCAGACATCTATACCTTTCAGCAACCACAAGCTTGGAAGATGCATTGATTTGTATACAAGTGCGATCGCTACCATTTCTACTTCTACGACTTAAACTTGGGCTAACGCTGGTTCTCTAGTCGCGCTCTTGATTGAATCAGATGGAGTACAGTAGACTTCGCACGAATTATTTGGACTTTCAATCAACTTGACCTTGTGTAGTTCTGCGCCTAACTCTCGTACTGGCTGTTGCAGCACATTTGAGATATATACGGCGATATTTTCTGCCGTAGGCACGACTTTGGCGAAGTAGGCAATGTCTTTGTTGAGAAAAGTATGGTCGAGTGGTTCAATCACCAAGTCTTCGATCGCTTGGTTCAACGCACCTAAATCTACAATCATCCCTGTACGAGAGTAAATTTCTCCCTTGACGGTTACTTCTAAGTGGTAATTGTGTCCGTGACCGTTGGGACGAGCGCATTTCCCGTAAATTTCTGTATTCTCTTGTTGGTTGAGATCGGGATGAGCTAACCGATGAGCGGCGCTAAAATGAGTGCTAATAGTTAAGTATGCTTCCATGCCATTTCCTTGATATTCTGCCCAAAGTTGAGGATGTTCAAATAACTGAATTTTGACTATCGGTAAGTGCGAGGCAAGCTTTTGCCAGATGACGCGGGCAATATTTTCCGTTGTTGGCAGTGTTTGCTGAAATTCTTGCCAAACGTCATTGAGGTAGGAAAAATCTAGCTGGCTAGTCACTTCTCGCTTAATTACGTGCTTGACATCAGACAGGTTTAACACCATGCCATATTCATCTAACTCTCCGAGAAGAGAAACAAACAAGACGTAGTTGTGTCCGTGACCTGGAAAGCGGGAACATAAGCCAAATTGTTGCTGGTTCTCTGTTTCGCTCAGCTCTGGCAACCAATAGCGATGGCTGGCGGAAAATTGAGCGCGGCGGTTAACTATACATTGCATGAGCGCACAGGGAGCAGTATGTAAAATTTCGTAAACTTAACACTTTTACTAGAATAGACCAATTGCTACCGCGATAGCAATGAGTTGGTAGTTGGTAATTGGTAATTGGTGAGTTTTATATTCTGAGATATAAACGAATGATTGGATTTAAAGTAAATCATAATAATTTCAATTTTCAGCTCAATAATTTGAGTAACATGAGTCGATTTATTATTTTTTAGTTTTCTGGAACGTTATTTTTTGGAAAAACATTCAAATCATTCATTAAATGAAATACTTTTTACAACCATGAGAGAAAAGAGGACGACGGTATATCTAAAGAAGAAAGTTACGATCGCCCGCACTAGAAATAGTCTCATTGATAATCAGCTTTAACAATTAAGAACCAAAATCTCGAGCGTTGCCAAATTTTTTACACAAAATAGTGCATCTAGCCGGAGCTTTGGTGAGTTTGTGTCTTTAAATATTGTAGTTGTTAAATTTTAGGTTTTTGAATTTTATCTAACGACTAAGACACATAGGATGTAGAGCATGGAGAAACAGGAGGAAGAGCTATCTGTAGAAGTATTGTGGTTGCAAGTATGGGGATTGGCAGGATTGCAAGGGGCGATCGCGCTAACTTGGTTAATTTATAGCGTGTATTTGCCCAAATTGCTGACAGAATTTAACTTTCCAACTCTAGTTGCTACTGCTATATTCGTGGTTGAAAACGGATTGGCAGTGGTACTAGAACCCCTAATGGGAGGCTTGTCCGATCGCGATAAACAGCAGTTTGGTAGCCGTTTTCCGCTCATAGCAGCAGGGATCGTTCTAGCATCAATTTTTTCATAGCGATTCCGACTGTGGTTGTTTTCGGCAAGGGTATAGGTGAATTTCGTTGGGTATCGATCGTTGTATCGGTAGCTTGGACTCTGGCAATGATAATATTTCACAGCCCAGCAATATGTTTTACTAAGAAATTATGCCCCTCCAGAGGGATTAGTGCTAGCTAATAGTTTGTTAGTTCTCGTAGCCGGATTATTGACAGCTTTTAGACCAGTTGCTCACAATTTAGTGTTAAATTTAGATGCTATTTTTGCTTTTGCGATTGGTTCGTTTTCATTGCTAGGTGCGGCAGCTATTTTAAGATATGTCAATTTGCCAGGAACGTTGGCAAGGGCAAATTTAACCGTTAGAGCAGCACTAGAACAAAAAGCACAGACAATCCACCACTCAAAATCGCTTTAAGTTTAATTTTTTTTAAGTGGGATGGCGATCGCTTGGGGAACGCAGTTTTTGACAGTTACTCTGTCCAAAATGCTGATGCTACGACTGGAAATAAATAACGTGAATTGGTTGATGGTGGGACTGGGAATTATGCTAGCACTTGCAGCTCCGCCAACTGCTGACTGGACGCTACGGATAGATAATCGACGGGCTATATGTATAGGTGCGATCGCCACTGCTATCTTGTTACAAATTGCAGTATTTATTCCCAGTTGGTTGACTTTGATTCTTGCCATCCTCGGGTTACTAGTTGCTTTTAATCTCGTGCTAAATGGTGTAATTCCTTTTGTCCTAATGTTAGTACCACCGCATCAAGCCGGAATTGGCTTAGGGATGTACTTTGGTGGTATAGCTGGGGCAGAAAGTCTCTCAAGATTGCTCCTTCCCTCAGAGCAAAGCGTTATCCCTTCTGTAGGAGCCATTGGTGGGGCGATCGCTTTTCTGTGCTTGGCTGCCTGCGTAAGAGTTAGTAGCAGGTGGCGAATCTAAAGTTTCTTCAATATTCATAAATTCTTTGTTTGAAAACATATAGTTTCGCTAGCAATTTTTATAATATTGGTAATAAATTTGAAACAATCTTTTCATTCAAACGCCTCGCTTTAGTAAAAACTCAAGTTTGTGGGGTAACAATTTAGTTTGGCTATAACTTTAGTTTGGCTATAATTTTAGTTCGGCTATAACTTGGCAATGTAACGTCCTAGTTTAGAAACAACATCTGCTAGTAAAGCGGCACGAAGTACGGATAACTTATTTGAATACTCCTCAAGCTTGACGAACAACTGAAATAATTCCTCACTTAAAAGGAGAATTTTATGGTTGGCTTCAACTTGAAAAAATCCAGTCAAACAACATTAAAAAAATCTCCGGCAAAGACGGCTAAAACATACCAGCAGTTCGAGAGCGAAATTTTAACTGTAAATCCGGGCGATCGCATTGCTAAAGAGCCGCAGACGTTAGTAGAAAAAGCTAAACAAATGGCTGTAGATGCACCTGATATTACAGGTGACTGGATTAAGGTTCCAACTTATTTTATTTTTGAATATCCGAATGGCGAAAAAAAAGCATTGCATCACGTTAAAGATGCCAAAGAAATTTCTGATGCAATTCGTCTAGCTCGATTTGAAGAAGATGAAAATCTAATTATAGAGCCACACAAACCGCATCATGTTAACTTAGTCCCTTTCATTCTGGTAGTGCTATTAGTTCTATTTACTATTCCCATACTGATCGGAATATTTTAGGCAGCACGTTATAAGTCTACTGCTAAATAATTGCTGAGGGTTGTTAAAAGGGGTTGCCACTTCCGCCGCAAAGCAACGTATAAATCTGCACCTGCTTCTCGATCTGCTACTGTTTCTATACCCTCAGCACTCAATCTTTCCAGTGCATCATAATATCTTTTTCGCCAGACTAACTCCATTTGGCGATCGCATTTTATCCGGTGTTTGGGTAGAATCGATTGCGATAGCTCACAGAGAATATGCGTACTGCCACCCCACAATTCTGCTACTGCTGTAGAGTGTAATAGAGAACGATATTTTTCAGCATTCAATGCGCTTTTAATCAGAGTTGCCGTGTCTATTGCTAAGAGTATGACTCGCGGTAGGGTATAATATGTTTCGCGAAAGCGGAAATAAATCAGTACTGGATAGGAATGTTGTAGCTCTAGTAACTCAATCAAATCTCTCGCCATATTAGAAAGATCCTGCTGAATCCCATTGAGTTCGCCACTAGCTCCCAGTCTTGCTAATAACTCTGCTGCATCCCCCATGCCATCAGTGCGATGGTATAAGCTGAGAGCAAATGTATTGCGGGTAATTAAAGCATTATAAACTGAGAGTAAGTAGGTAATTGTAATTGTAAAACTAGAAAATCCCAATGCTGCTTCTAATAAAGTTAGTAATCGATAAGTAGCTGTTTTTGGAACTAGATCGCCTGTTCCTAGAGTAGTGAAAGAAAAGCCACTATAGTAGAGTGCGGTAATAAAATCAGTGGGCGTTTGTCCTTCGCTAGCTTGAATTGCCGAACCTAATTCGGGGAAAATAATTAAAGCAAATCCACTCATAAGTGAAGCCGCCCACACTGCTAAAATAGCAACTATCATAATAGAGCCACTATGAGCAAGTAGGCGATCGCTTTTGCTAGGAATGACTTGCGTTACTAGGCGCAAAAAATACCATATTCCTCGGTTCAAAGGCATACTAACAACACTACTACCGAGGCGATGAAAAAGTACAGTTAGGTAAATATCTAAAAGAGTTAAAACAATTATCCCCGTACCAGCCAATTGTAGTAATAAATCCATTCCCTATTGTTTTATCAACCTTGCTACCATTAGTTGTTCGTAACTAATCGTACTGCATTTTACAGTATTTAACTCCGACTGTACTCTTTCTGGAGGACTAATTTTGTGTGTTGAAAGAGAAATATAAATACATCAAACTTTTTAAACTTGGTAGCATAACTATAAAATCAAATTATGCGAGCGCCGATCTAGTTAACTGACTTCATGCAGTTTGGAGAGAACTTAATCATTGAGTAAAGTTTACAAATACTAATAATTGTTATCGATTGAACGTGTTGCTAAAGCATAAAACTCATCCTTTCGGCTACGTTCTTGTGTTGATATTTTTGAACTAGAGATAGAGTGAGATTGACTTTATTTGAATTAAAACTAAATATATAAGTTTCGCCAGATTAACTCCTAATTTTTTTTGCTAAGTATTTTACAAATTTGCCGAAATTTTAGTTGTGGGAGTTACAGAATAGATATTTTTATCAGTCAGGAGGTTAGAAGAATGGCTGGTCAAATGTGTTGGTTTCCTTGCTTAGGTACTGATAGCGAAAAGATTTTATATCTCCGGCGATCGCCAGATAAACCTTGGCAACCTTATACGAGTTGTCCTGAATATTTTGTTCCCGACTACAAAATAGATGGCGGCTCGAAAGGATGGGCAACTTATCAAAAATTACATAAAGCAGGTTGGCAATTAATTTCTACAGCTCAAGCTCAGAGGACAAACTTAGCAATTCGATAAGCCCTGCTATGAATTCACGATCGTCGTCCAATGAAATAATTAAGATCTTAGGAAAGAATATGAAAAGTCAACTTTGGGTAGAGCAGCGTCATTCGCTACCAAAATTCAGCCGCGATCGCGTAGTTCAATTTATTGGTGGTAGCGGCAAAGCTAAGCACTATAAACCTGCTGCTGGAACCTGGTCTTATACTATTGAAATGGATATGGGAAAGCCGCCAGAAATGGGCAGAATAGGGTTTGAAACGACAGTCTTATTAGATGAAGCAGATATTCAAGGAGTAGAGTAAAATCAGAGCTAGATTTCTTCCCTACACTTTTAGGTCGGGCTGAATATTCTGCTGGAAGCTCGCCTTAAAACAAATAGAATCAGTTGTTGTGTGAAGACAAAAAACTCATACTTTTAGTTAAAGATAGAAGCACTTTCAGTCTTTTACGGTAAAAATGTAATAAAAGAAGGTTCATCGCGCTCGACCTGTAGCTAGAGTAGACAGCAAATACATAACCCAAAAGTGAATGGTAAATCTAGGAGCCGCAAACAGAAATAAATAACTCCTAAGCTAATAAATATGCAGCTTCGGGAGAGGAGAATGCTATGTTATTCCAAAATCGAACTACAGCAGGTCAAGCGCTAGCCGATCGGTTACTAGCCTATGCTAACCGTAGCGATGTATTAGTAATAGGATTACCTAGAGGTGGTGTACCAGTCGCCTTTGAGGTAGCACAAGCATTACACGCACCCTTAGATGTGTTTTTGGTACGTAAGTTGGGTGTCCCCGGGCAAGAAGAATTAGCAATGGGGGCGATCGCCTCTGGTAGTGTGAGAGTGCTGAACTACGATATTATTGAAGCGCTACACTTGTCTGAAGCAGAAATCGATCGCGTTACAGCCAGACAGCAACAGGAATTAGAGCGACGCGAACGGCTCTATCGGCAAAACCGTCCTTTTCCCCAATTACGCGATCGCACAGTCATTTTAGTAGACGATGGTCTGGCAACAGGAGCAACCATGCGGGCAGCTGTGAAAGCACTACAGTTACAGCAACCTGCGGCGATTGTCATCGCCGTGCCAGTTGCTTCTCCTGAAACCCAGCAAGAATTAGCCACTCAAGTCGATGAAATTGTCTGTGTAGAAACGCCCGCACCTTTTTACAGCGTGGGTTCTTGGTACGCTGAGTTTCCCCAAACTACCGATACACAAGTGCGCGAACTGTTGCAACAAGCTGGCACAGTAGCTAGAAATGTATCGTAGTACTTTAATTGTTAGCTGAGCGATCGCTACCTACTTTACTTTCACTTACAAAAAACTTGTCACCTCAGTCGTGCAGTGCTAACGTCGATAAGCCAGTTAGCTTTTGGTAGCAAGCCAACTCCAAACTTATGCAGCGCAGACGCTTAGCGGCTTTTATTAGTCTTGTTTTAGCTTCCTTTACTCCACCCCTCATCCCTTTTTCCGTCCTCTCCGCACCACCTAAAACCCCCAACCAAACGGTAGAATGCGAAATTCTCGTTACGGGTGCAGGACTTGCAGGTGTCGCCACTGCATACGAGGGATTGCTAGCAGGACGGACTGTCTGCATGACCGAAATTACCGATTGGATGGGAGGGCAAATTTCGACTCAGGGAACTTCTGCCTTGGACGAACGCAGAACTCAACGGTTGCAGTTGTTTTTCTCTCGTGGTTATTTAGAACTAAGAAAACGCATTGCCGATAAATATAATGGCAATTTAAACCCTGGTGATTGCTGGGTGAGCGATTCTTGCTTCCTGCCTCACGACGGTCACGAAATTCTTTACGATATGTTGCAGGATGCGGCAAAAAAGGGTGATGGCAAGTTGAAATGGTTTCCTGCCACTGTGGTGAAGGAACTGGAATTGAGCCGCGCTGGATCGGCACAAACTATTCAAGGCGCGATCGCAATTCAACACCGTCCTGCTGCTGGCGCGCCACCTCTCAACACTTTACCTTTGTCCCAAACAATTGAAGACTCCTATCGCTACGAAAATTCAGCTCGGTTGAATAAGGAAATTTTGCGGTTTGTACCTTTGGAAAGGAGCGAGGAGCGAGGGGTGAGGAGTGAGGGAGTATCTAAGTGGTATGTGGTGGATGCAACGGAGACGGGGGAATTAATTGCTTTGGCAGATGTCCCCTATCGGCTTGGGATTGATGCCCGTTCTTATTTAGAACCTTCTGCCTCTAGCGGGACTAGCGATCCCTACTGCACTCAAGGCTTTACTTATACTTTTGCGATGGAGGCGACTGAGGACCCTATAAGTCATGACATACCCCCATTTTACTCTCAGTATTCTGCTTACTATAGCTACGAACTGCCGCGCTTAGCAAGCTTTCCTTTAGTATTTACCTACCGTCGCATTTGGAGTCCGAAAGACGGCGAACCCATGTCATTCGGAGGAATTAATTTTGAAGCCCCCGTACCAGAGGATATTTCAATGCAGAATTGGACGTGGGGCAACGATTACCGTCCTGGTACTGCTGCCGATAATTTAATCTATACTCGCGCTCAGTTACAGGCAAGCGGTCAGCTCCTACCTGGAAATTGGCTGGGAGGACTGAGAACAGAAAGCTTGCGGAAAGCGGAAGAACACGCGATCGGTTATTTTTACTGGCTGGTGACGGGTACAACCGATTCGCAACTGGGGGACGGGGTGAAACAACCCCAACCAAACAATCGCTATTTATCTGGACTAGATTCCCCGATGGGAACGGTACACGGCTTGTCCAAGTATCCTTATATGCGGGAAGGACGGCGGATTATTGGTAGACCGAGTTGGGGACAGCCAGAAGGCTTTACCGTTTGGGAAATCGATCTTTCTCGCCGCAACTACAACGACGCTTACTATCGCCAAACATTACCCCCAGACATGTATCGCCATTTGAAAATCGCTTTAGCAGGACTGGAAACCATCAATGCGATCGCGAGTAGTAAGCCACCAGAAAAGATCGAGCGGCGGACTCGCTCTACCATCTTTCCCGACTCAGTAGGGATCGGTCACTATGCGATCGACTTTCATCCCTGCATGACCAAAAGTCCCCCCGAACTTCCAGGCAACACCGAACGAGAAGGGGAACGCCAAGGTGCAGGTGAGGCTTATCCCTTCCAAATTCCCTTACGAGCGATGATTCCCCAAAAGATCGATAATTTACTCGTAGCTGGAAAAAGTATTGCTACCAGTCATATCGCCTCTGCTGCTTATCGGGTGCATTCCTTTGAATGGTCTGTAGGCGCAGCCGCCGGAACCACCGCTGCTTTTAGCTTAGAAAAAGCGATCGCCCCTTATCAACTCGTAGACGATTTACCCAGACGAGAACCCCTACTCGAACAACTGCAATATCGCCTCCAGCAAAACAATAATCCTACCGCTTTCCCAGATACATCCATTTTCAATCTCGATTGGGATGATTGGCGATAAACAGTGACCAGCTAATTTTGACTTACGACTTACGACTTACCAATTACCAATTACCAACCACTGCCCATTCCTTGCTATCTTGAGAGAATGTATTTTTGTGAAGTTCTGTCTGTCGTGCTATGAACAGGGTAGTTTCTACAACAGTTTACGGGATGGCAACAGCACCGACGATCGCACCGGAGAAATCGTCTAAAGTCGTCAGCAAGCTATATCCTAATTACAAGGTAATCGTGTTGGATGACGATTTCAACACGTTTCAGCATGTAGCTGAGTGTTTGATGAAGTATATACCTGGTATGACGGGCGATCGCGCTTGGGAATTAACCAATCAAGTTCACTACGAAGGTCAGGCGATCGTTTGGGTGGGACCTCAAGAACAGGCAGAACTCTATCATCAGCAACTTCGGCGTGCTGGCTTAACTATGGCTCCACTAGAGACAGCTTAGGACAATAAATGATTAAATATTAAAATGAAATATTAAAACTTATTAACCTTATTATGGGTAATGCCAACGGTAGGCTGGTCTGGAATCACTCAACCCACATTCCAGGTTTAATTCCAGTGCTAGAACGCCTGACTCGCGTTAATGGGATTCAAACAATTACCCCTGGAGTCATTGGACGGGTAAAAGGTCACTCTCCCAAAATGCAAATTCGTATTTCCGTGCCGATTCGTGGTGGATTCAAACTCATAGCACGCCAAGGCAAGACTGTACAAGAAGTATTCATCCTGACAACTCTCAGTCAGGATGAACTAGTAACAGCAGTGACAAATGTTTTAAAGCAGTGAGTCATCATGAAGTCGTAAGTCGTAAGTTGGAATTAATCGGTTGGTCTCTGCTGACAACTGACAACTGATAACTGATTTACTCTTCTACTTGTCGCACGGCAAATCGATGTAGGGGTAGACAAAGAATACAAGCAAAGGTAAGAAAGTAGGACAAAGCCGCAGTGAGTTTTAAACTCATTAACAAAACTTCCCAATCTGGTAAGGTAATTTTTTGTAATCCCAAACAGGTACAGTAGAGCAACCAGTAAGTAAAGCTCATCTGCAATAGATTTTGCTCTGCTTCTTCTAGCTCGTTTACCTCTGCTGAATTAGCTCCTGAAAGCAATAGCAGACCAGCAATACAGGCAATGGCAGATATAAAAGCGATCGCGTCTGAGAAGTTTAAATTTTGTATCTGCATATATGTATATCCAAAACTTTCAATTCCCATCAGTCTAAAGGAACAGTGTTTCGGTATACAAATTTAGTTACAAACTGCAACAGATTTAGCTGATTTTGTTAAATTTTTGCAATAACTGTGAAGTGAAGTTGTCATTTATCATTCGTCATTTGTAAGTTGCTAGCCACTGCTCCCTGCTCCCTAACAACTGTTAACTGTTAACTGATGTAAAGTTTGCCCATAAGATAAAACCTTCAACGCGACAGCCTAAATTTTTCAACCACCGAACTAATTCATGATTGCTATTGTGTAGCACGGTATAAGTGCGATCGTAGGGAACTAGGGTCATTCCCGTGTAAGAATTTTTTATTTGCATAGTAGCAGGGCGATCGAAATATGAATTAAAGACCTTTAGCAAGCGCTCGACTTTTGCTTTTTCCACAGTAATGCTAAGCAAAGAACTATCTTTTTGAGTAGCTAATAAATCGAAGCGATCGCAGTTTTTTAACTTGCGTCCTAAAGCTCCTTGAGTTGGTAAGAATAATGCTGCTGCTCCAGTCAACCAATCTTGTTGGTTTAAAGCAAAATATCGCCAATCACCATAAGCATACTCAAAACATTTATCGCGATCGCCAGGTAAAATTAATCTACTATGAAAACCGTAATCAATCAGATAAATATTAATTGGATTAATGGGAGTAGGAGGGGGTATAATAGTAGCAGGAAAACAAATCCATCTTCCAAGGATAACACTAGTAATTGTTAAGATGAAAAAAGCAAAGCGACGTGTTTTCACATTCTAGAATCGCGTGTTTTCTTTCAGATTTAATCGAGTCATAAAATCCTGAATTCGCTGCCACACTCGTTCTACTAAATCGGGACTATTGGCATCAAACCATTCAATTTGAGGATACGCTCGAAACCAAGTTCGCTGTCGTTTAGCAAATTGTCGCGTATGCAATACAGTTAATTTTTTTGCTTCTTCTAAGGAGAAATCGCCAGCTAAATATTGCTTGAACTCTTGATATCCTAACGTATTGAGTAAAGGTAAATCCATGCGGTATTTTTGACACAAATACTCAACTTCAGCCACCAAACCATCAGCTACCATTTGTTCTGTACGCTGAGAAATTCGCTGAGTCAGGGCATTCGATTCACAGTCCAAACCAATTTGTAAAATTGGATAACAGGGGGGATCTTCTCCCTGTTGTGTCGAGATTGGACGACCAGTAACGTAAAATACCTCCAAAGCTCTGACAGTTCGAGTGGGATCGTTGGGATGAATTTTAGTTGCAGCTACCGGATCGACTTGTTGTAACATGGCGTAAAGCTGCTTTTGACTTAAAGATAAGAGTTGCGATCGCAATTCTGGCTGTGATGCTACTCTAGGAATCTTCATTCCCCGCACGATAGAACGGATGTACAACCCAGTCCCCCCAACTAGGAGAGGGAATAGGTGTAGAGACGTTGCATGCAACGTCTCTACACTCCTCCATTTTTCAATCAACTCCCGTGCTTGTTCCTGATACTCCGCTACGGTAAAAGTTTCAGTGGGATCGCAAATGTCAATTAAATAGTGAGGTATGAGTTGTTGCTGGCTAGGAGTAGGTTTAGCCGTGCCAAGATTAAATTCGCGATAAACTTGACGCGAATCGGCACTGATGATGACAGAATTAAGTCTTTGAGCGATAGTTATTGCCAACCCTGATTTACCCGTGGCGGTTGCTCCACAGATGGTAATCAAGCCAAATCCATGCGAAATATCAGTTTGGTACATCCCCTAGATAAATTGCTCTTTAGAATGCCCTAGAGCCGTCTTTAAGCCTATTGTGTTAGAATTTTGGTACGATTTCTTATTTTAGATATCATTGGTTAATTTAACCTCATTATCGGAGACTCCCTTGCATGACGAGCAGCTACAGCGCCGAGCAAATTCAAGTTTTGGAAGGTCTGGAACCCGTCCGCAAACGACCAGGGATGTATATCGGAACCACCGGACCGAGGGGACTCCACCATTTAGTATACGAGGTGGTAGACAACTCCATTGATGAGGCTCTAGCAGGATATTGTACTCACATAGAAATCGACTTAAACGCTGACGGCTCAGTACAAGTGGTCGATGACGGTCGAGGGATTCCCACCGATACCCATCCGCAGACGGGAAAATCGGCACTAGAAACCGTGATGACAGTATTACATGCTGGAGGTAAATTTGGTGGTGGCGGTTACAAAGTTTCTGGCGGTTTGCACGGAGTTGGGATTTCTGTTGTCAACGCGCTATCGGAATGGGTAGAAGTTACAGTTTGGCGGGATAAAAAGGTACATACCCAGCGCTACGAAAGGGGTGTACCGATGGGAGAACTGCAAACCAAGTCTTTTAAAGAAGCGAAGACTGGAACTGGAGTTCGGTTCAAACCCGATGCAGAAATTTTTACAGTTGGCACGGAATTTGACTATATCACGCTGGCAGGTCGCTTGCGAGAGCTGGCGTATCTAAATGCAGGGGTAAGAATTACCTTTACCGACCACCGTTTAGAACTACTCAAAAGCCAAGAACCGAAAGTTGAGACTTACGAATACAAAGGTGGTATTCGCGAGTACGTCAGCTACATTAACAACGACAAGCAAGCCTTACATGAAGAAATTATCTTCGTGCAAGGAGAACGCAACAACGTCCAAGTTGAAGTCGCTTTGCAGTGGTGTACGGATGCCTATACCGATAACTTGTTAGGCTTTGCCAACAACATCCGCACGGTGGACGGTGGGACGCATTTAGAAGGGCTGAAAACAGTTTTGACGCGGACGCTCAACGCGATCGCCCGCAAGCGAAATAAAATCAAGGATAACGAACCCAACCTCAGCGGCGAACACGTCCGTGAAGGGTTGACAGCCGTGATTTCTGTGAAAGTCCCAGATCCAGAGTTTGAAGGGCAAACTAAGACAAAACTTGGTAACACGGAAGTCCGGGGGATTGTTGACTCGTTAGTCGGGGAAGTACTAACGGAATATTTAGAATTTCGCCCCAGCATTGCTGATTCGATCTTAGATAAAGCGATTCAAGCTTTCAAAGCTGCTGAAGCCGCACGCCACGCACGGGAATTAGTGCGACGCAAATCAGTATTAGAGTCTTCGCCCTTACCAGGAAAACTAGCAGATTGCAGTTCTAGAGATCCTGGTGAATCGGAAATCTTTATCGTGGAAGGCGATTCAGCGGGTGGAAGTGCGAAGCAAGGACGCGATCGCCGCAACCAAGCCATCTTGCCCTTACGCGGTAAAATTCTCAATATTGAGAAAACTGACGATGCCAAAATCTACAAAAATACCGAGATCCAGGCATTGATTACTGCTTTAGGCTTGGGCGTAAAGGGTGAAGAATTCGATTCATCCCAACTGCGCTATCACAAAATCGTGATTATGACGGATGCTGACGTGGATGGAGCGCACATCAGAACTTTGTTGCTCACATTCTTCTATCGCTATCAGCGACAACTGATCGAGCAAGGCTTCATCTATATTGCTTGTCCGCCACTTTTTAAAATAGAAAGGGGACGCAATCATTACTACTGCTATAGCGAACGCGAAAGAGATCAAAAAATTGCGGAATTTCCTGCCAACGCTAACTACACGATTCAGCGTTTCAAAGGGTTAGGTGAAATGATGCCACAACAGTTGTGGGATACTACAATGAATAACGAAACCCGCACCCTCAAACGAGTAGAAATCGAGGATGCAGCCGAAGCCGATCGGATCTTTACCGTACTAATGGGCGATCGCGTTGCTCCTCGACGCGAATTCATCGAAACTTACGGTTCCCGTTTGAACTTGGTAGAGTTGGATATTTAGAAAATGAGGAGACAGGAGACAGGAGACAGGAGACAGGAGGCAGAAGAAGGACAAGGAGGATTATCACCTTCGATTCCCGACTCCCGACTCCCTACTCCCTACTCCCCCCAACTCACAGCCGATGGTTCCTACACCTTCTTCTCAACTGAATTTGGCGAAGCGTATCACAGTCAATTTGGGGCGCGTCAGGAAGCTGAGTTTAAGTTTGTGGAACCGACACAACTACGGCAAAAGGCTCTACAACAAAAATCTTTACGATTATTAGATGTATGTTATGGCTTGGGATACAACACTGCCGCCGCTTTAGCTGCAATTTGGGAAGTCAATCCCAATTGCCGTGTAGAAGTTGTGGGATTGGAGTTAGATCCAACAGTACCCCAAGCCGCGATCGCCCATAATCTCCTCAATGACTGGTCGCAACTCGTACCCCCATTAACTCAGTTAGCCACAACTCATCAAGTTACAACAGACTGCCTGCAAGCAAAATTATTGCTTGGCGACGCGAGGCAGTCTATTCAAACATTACAAGCATCTGGATTCCAAGCAGATGCAGTTTTTCTCGACCCATTTTCTCCACCTACATGTCCTCAGTTGTGGACTGTAGAGTTTTTAGGATATGTGGCTCGATGTATGCACATTAATGGTATTTTGGCAACTTATTCCTGTGCTGCATCTGTGCGATCGGCTTTGCAAGCAGCAGGGTTGAAAATTGGTTCCACATCACCCGTAGGTAGGCGATCGCCTGGTACTGTAGCTAGTTGGCATGATTCTGACTTACCCCCGCTGTCTCAGGAAGAACGAGAGCATTTACAGACTCGTGCGGCAACACCCTATCGCGATCCTCAATTATCTGATTCAGCAGATATAATTTGTCAAAGACGAGTGCAAGAACAACAGACAAGTTCCTTAGAACCAACTTCCCGCTGGCGCAAGCGAAGAAGTCAAGACGCTAACTAACAGCGATCGACCACTCCTTTGCCTGATAAGATCGACACTAAGAAACTACAGTAGTGAAAGCCAATTGTGACAGTTAAGCCAGAGTGGTTACGGGTAAAAGCGCCGCAGTGGCAGCGCGTCGGTAAAGTTAAAGACATTTTGCGGGATTTAGCCCTCAATACTGTCTGTGAAGAAGCCTCATGTCCTAATATTGGCGAGTGTTTTAACGCAGGTACGGCAACATTTTTGATTATGGGTCCAGCCTGTACCCGTGCTTGTCCTTACTGCGATATTGATTTTGAGAAAAAACCTAAACCCCTAGACCCCACAGAACCACAACGCCTAGCTGAAGCAGTTCGGCGGCTGCGGCTCAATCATGTCGTGATCACTTCCGTAAATAGAGACGATTTATCGGATGGGGGTGCATCTCAGTTCGTCGGTTGCATTCAAGCGATTCGTGAGATATCGCCACAAACTACAATTGAGGTCTTAATTCCCGATTTATGTGCGAATTGGGATGCTTTGGCGACGATTTTACAGGCGCAACCAGAAGTCTTAAATCACAATACAGAAACCGTTTCCCGGCTGTATCGGCGAGTACGTCCCCAAGGGGACTACGATCGCTCCTTAGAATTGTTAAAGCGAGCGCGTACTTTAGCTCCTTCTGTCTACACCAAGTCTGGTTTAATGGTAGGACTGGGAGAAACCGATGCTGAAATTCGCCAGGTGATGCAAGATCTACGGGCTGTAAATTGCGATATTCTCACACTAGGACAATATCTTCAACCCAGCCAAAAGCATTTAAAAATAGATAGTTTTATTGCTCCAGAACAATTTGATGCTTGGCGGGAGTATGGTGAATCTTTGGGTTTCCTGCAAGTGGTTTCTTCACCCCTCACCCGGAGTTCCTATCACGCCGAACAAGTGCGGGAGTTGATGCAGAGTTATCCTCGCTAAAAAGCGATCGCTTAGTTGGCTTCTAGGATTAATCTATGAACTAGATTCTAAGAGCTTTTACTCTCAGCAGTAGCAGCAATAATTAGAAAACTGGTAACTGATAACCAATCTAACGCTATGGCTAGAATCCGAAGTCAAAAGAAGCCTCTCGCCCTAATTGCCATTATTATCTATAAAAGCTTGACTGCTCTGATACTAGCGATCGCTTCTATTTCCATCTTTTTAGCTTTAGACAAGTATCAAAATTTATTGACATTTGCGGATAATTATATTTTGACAGGTAAGAGGGAAATTATTAAGTTTCTCTTAGAAAAACTCCTCACTCTCAATCCTAAAACTTTAGAGTTTAGCGGTGTTGTCACGGGAGTATACGCCATAGTGACTGTCATTGAAGTAGTTGGTTTATGGTATGAAAAAGCTTGGGCAACGATTTTAGTACTGATATTAGTTGGAATTAGCTTGCCAGTAGAAGTCTTTGAACTTCTTCGAGGCGTATCTGCGATTAAACTGATAGTTTTTGCGATTAATGCAGTTTTATTTTGGTATTTACTACGCGAGTTTATGCATCGCTGATATAACTAATACTTGTAAAGGCGCATGACAGCGCGCTTCTACCAGTAAAAACCAAAAAGAAAAACCCTCCCGTTGTGGTGCGGAAGGGTTGCCTTGAAGTGTGGTGTGAGGAGCAGACATAGAGTCTACTTACAAACATACTAATGAGTGAATGTGACACAAAAGTGACAGGTAGATAGCGATCGCATGGAAAAAATTATGACATCTATAGAGGCAAGCTAGGTTAGATTGGCAAGCGATTAATATCCTTATTACAACCAATTACAACCATAGCGGAACCTTTCTCTAAGCGTTTTCTGGGATCGGGGTTGATTTCAAATTTGCCATCTTGACTCACCGCTAGCAAGTTTAAACCATAGCGGTTGCGAATTTGTAGATCGCCGATTGTTTTGCCATGAAATTCGTCAGGTACGATGACTTCAACGATGCTATTATCTGGATCGAGGTCGAAGCGATCGAGAATAGCTGGCTTGGTGAGCGATCGGGCTAACTCGCATCCTGCTTCATACTCAGGAAAGACAACGTGATCCGCGCCAACCCGATGTAACAATTTGCAATGAACCCCTGAAGATGCTTTTGCCACAATATGCGGTACGCCACCTTCTTTCAAGTTCAGCGTCGTAATAATACTTTCTTGTATATAATTACCAATCGCAACAATGACCGTATCAAACTCGTAAATTCCCGCTTCTTTTAACGCTACAGAGTCAGTAGAATCAAGTTGTACGGCGTGAGCTGCAATATGTTCGCTCATGACCTGATTGACGTTTTTCTCATCAATGTCCGTCGCTAGTACTTCATAGCCCAACCGATGTAAAGTAGAGCAGACAGCACGCCCAAACCGTCCCAAGCCAATAACCGCAAACTGGTGGTTATCTTTGCGGAGACTGCGAAAAAAACCTAAAGACGACAGATTCACACGCTTGTACCTTTGCTTCAATAGACTTTACTTCTTATGTGAAGTAAAGTTACTAAATCGTTCCAACTCAAATATATACCTTTACAACTCAAAAACAGCATATTTGCCTAGACATCCCGATATAGCTGGTTTCTAGCAATTTATCCTACCAGTAAATTTTCTTCTGGATAGTGGATAGCAGTAGGGCGAGGATCTCCTAGTACGGCTCCTATGAGTAACAAAATACCTACCCGTCCGATAAACATGATGGCAATTAAGACTAACTTAGCCGCAGTGGAGACATTGGCGGTGATTCCTGTCGAAAGTCCTACAGTAGCAAAAGCAGACACGACTTCAAACAAGATTTGAATAAAATCTATGTTCGGGTCAGTCAAGGAAATTAAAATTGTTCCTAGTATGACCGTGGCGATCGATCCAACTAGTACGCCAACGGCTTTTAAAATCAGGTTAAGTGGAATTTGGCGCTCGTAGAGTAGCACGTCCTCTTTCCCTTGTAAAATTGCTTTGGTACAACTAGTTAACACGCGCAAAGTTGTCGTTTTTATACCTCCACCCGTACCACCTGGACTTGCACCAATAAACATAAAAGCAATAGTAAGAAATAAGCCAGCATTAGTCATTTTGCCAATATCAATCGTGTTAAATCCAGCCGTTCTGGGAGTCACAGACTGAAACCAAGCAGCTAATATTTTATTTTGCCAACTGAGATTACCGAAAGTATTGGGATTTCTCGACTCGATTAAAAAGAAAGCAACCGTACCTGCAATCAATAAAATTAAACTCGTGCTAATTGCTACTTTCAAATCTAGCGAAAACACGACTCTTTCTGGCTTGCGTTGGAGGCGATCGCGCAGATAGATATAAAGTTGAAAAAGTACTCCATAGCCAATACCACCGAAGATAATTAATCCTGTTACAACTAAATTTAATAAAATAGATGTTTGAAAGCCAATAAAACTATCTTTAAATAAACTGAAACCAGCATTATTCCAAGAGTTGACGCTATGAAAAATAGCTAGCCATAGAGCGCGATCGAGTCCGTAATCAGGTATGAAAACTGGTAAAAGTAGAAAAACTCCCGTAATTTCAAAAATCAGCGTCACGCCAATAATCGAACGGATTAAATTGGCACTATTAGATAACCCCGTTCGATCGAGCGCTTGTTGAATTGCCACTTTATCGCGTAAGCCAAACTTTACCCCGATTAAAACTAACAAAAAGGTGGTAGCTGTCATATAACCCAACCCACCAATTTGTACTAAAGCAACCAAAATCACTTGTCCCACAAATGAGAAATAAGTCCCTACATCTACTACAGATAGCCCAGTAACACAAACAGCAGAAGTAGACGTAAACAGCGCCACAATTGGGTTAGTCCAATCACCGCTACTAGAAGAAAAAGGCAACATCAACAGCAACGTTCCAACAGCGATTACCGCTAAAAATCCTAAAGAAATAGTTCGAGGAACAGTCATTTGGAGGGGTGAGGGGTGAGGGGTGAGCAGTGAGGGAGGTAGTTGTTAGTTAGTGGTTGATAACTGGTAGTTGGCAAGAGTCAAGAGGATTGCTACTTACGACTTACGACTTACAACTTGTCTCTTGTGGTAGGCTAATTGCGGGTTGCGTTAATGCTGAGTTGTGATGAGTGCAACACTTTACGAGCGGATTGGGCAATTTTACGATTCCTCCTCTAGTTTGTGGGAACAGGTGTGGGGGGAACACATGCATCATGGCTACTATGGCACAGATGGAAAACAGAGAAAAGAGCGGCGACAGGCACAAATTGATTTGATTGAAGAACTGCTGCAATGGGCAGATGTAGAGCAAGCACAGCATATCCTCGATGTCGGCTGCGGTATAGGTGGTAGTTCGCTGTATCTTGCCCAAAAATACAACGCCCAAGCCACGGGAATTACTCTCAGCCCATTTCAAGCGAATCGGGCGACTCAACGCGCTCAAGCTATGGGTTTGAGTCAAAAAACCGAATTTTTAGTCGCAGATGCTCAGAATATGCCTTTTGCGGATAACAGCTTTGACTTTGTTTGGGCATTAGAAAGCGGCGAACATATGCCCGATAAGGTTAAGTTCATGCAAGAGTGCTACCGCGTGTTGCAACCCGGGGGAAAGCTGATAATGGTGACTTGGTGTCATCGCCCTATAGATGCTCAGTCAGGAGGTATTCTGACGGCAGACGAGCAAAAGCATCTGAACGAGATTTACGAGGTGTATCACTTACCTTACACGATCGCCTTACCGGAATATGAAGCGATCGCCCGCAATCTTCCATTAAACAACATCCGTACCGCAGATTGGTCAACTGCCGTAGCACCCTTTTGGGATGTGGTGATCGATTCTGCTCTTAATCCCACGGCAATATTAGGTTTAATTTTATCTGGCTGGGAAACAATTCAAGCAGCATTGTCTCTGGGGTTGATGCAGCGGGGCTACCAGCGTGGTTTAATTCGATTTGGCTTGTTATGTGGGATTAAGTAATGAAACGTACCGTCAAGACGCAGAGAACGCCGAAAGTCAAGCGATTAAATTTAGTTGAGTGGCTTTATGCTTTTTGGAAGTTCTCGCGTCCCCACACAATTATCGGTACGAGTTTAAGCGTCTTAGGAATGTACTTAATTGCCTTTGATGCGCAGATCGATCTTTCCCAACTCTCGACTTCCGTACGGGCGGGTTTTGCAGATAGCTCTCTTGTCGAACGCATAATTCAACTCTCGACTTCCGTACGGGCGGGTTTTGCAGATAGCTCTCTTGTCGAACGCATAATTTATTGGCTAAACCCGCCCCTACAGCCCTTATTTTTGGCGTGGATTGCTTGTCTGTGCGGCAATATTTATATTGTGGGATTAAATCAACTAGAAGATGTTGAAATTGACAAAATTAATAAACCCCATTTACCAATAGCATCTGGTGAGTTTTCACGGCGCACAGGTCAAATTTTAATAGCCATAACGGGAATTTTGGCGCTAGTATTAGCTGGGACTGCTGGATGGTATTTATTTGGCATGGTAGCAATAAGTTTAGCAATTGGAACAGCTTATTCTTTACCACCAATTCGTTTAAAAAGATTTCCTTTTTGGGCAGCTTTATGCATTTTTTCTGTTAGAGGAGCAATAGTTAATTTAGGATTATTTCTACATTTCAACTGGTTATGGCAAGGAGTTTTAGCAATTCCTAGCTCTGTTTGGACGCTAACTTTATTTATTGTGGTATTTACCTTTGCGATCGCAATTTTTAAGGACATTCCCGATTTAGAAGGCGATCGCCAGTATCACATTACAACTTTCACCATCGCTTTAGGTAAAGAAAAAGTTTTTAACCTAGCACTTTGGGTAATAACTACATGTTATACAGGTATAATAATTGCAGGAATTCTAGGACTTCCCTCAGTTAACTCAACTTTTCTCATCAGTACCCACTTATTACTCTTAGCTTTGCTATGGTGGCGCAGCCGTCAAGTAAACTTACAAGATAAAAGCGCGATCGCCAGTTGCTATCAATTCATTTGGAAGCTATTTTTTTTAGAATATTTGCTGTTTCCAGTGGCTTGTTTGTTGGGAAGCTAATCGGTAATTGGTAATTGGTAATTGGTAATTGCTCTTTGGTTACTGACAACTGATAACTTTGTCTAGACGTTACATGTAACGTCTCCATACTGATAACTGATAACTGATAACTGACACTGAGCTTCTTTCCTGGGGAGGATGGAAATGGTACTCTGTTTGTATAGGGTCTAAACAGTAGTATTAGCAATTTGAGGAAATATGACTATGCACATATTAATGCAAGCAGCAGCAGATGCGGCAGTAAATCAGCCCCACTTTCCAATCTCTGCAACTCTAGTATATGTAGTAGGTTTTATTGCTGCTGCGACAATTGGTTCAGTTGCTTGGTACAATTCCAAGCGTCCTGTAGGTTGGGAAGATAAAGAGCGTCCAGACGTAGTACCGGAAGTTAAAAAAGAAGAAACTCCTGGAGTTGGCGAACCAAAGTAATAGTGAAGTCATAAGTCAGTGTAGAGACGTTACATGTAACGTCTGTACAAAGTAACGTCTGTACAAAGTTATCAGTTGTAAGCGATTAGTGACTGGTGAAGAGTAACTAGACAAAAAATTTAGCTGCTAACCACCGATCGCTAGCCACTCACGACTCACTTATAACAAATGACCAATGACAAATGACTAATTTTGAGTCTCTACCCAACGGCGGTAGAGCCTTTGAATTGCGTGAATTGCAGAATTGTGAATGGAATGATGTTCTGTTTCCTCTGAATGAGAAGACTCTATTTTGTTGAGCAATTTAGCCTCTTCCACGGCAACATCGCCATCACTATAAATTAAGCCGCTAATAGCTTCAATCAAACTTTGATAAGCTGTTTCACTAGGGCGATCGCCTAAATATGCTTGAATCCATTCATAACATTCTGTAGGCTGTACTGTTCGGAGTTCGTTGAGTAAAGATCGAATCTCTGGATCGTCAGCCAAATTTTTTGCTTGAGCGACTTGCTGAAGATATTTTCTTTCCGCTGGTTGAATTTTGCCGTCCAACCAAGCAGCACCGATCAAGATTTTCATTAAAGTTTTGGTATTAGAATTATTAGTCATTTTTGGTAATTGGTAATTGGTTGACAGTTGACAGTTGACAGTTAACTGATGACTGGTCACTGCTCCCTTCTCTTCAATCGAACCATAAAAAGCCATCCATTTGATGCTGATGGGGATATAACTTCAGCCAGCCTGCGGCGGTAGAAAATGGAGTTGCAAGAGAATCGGGTGGAAGAGGATCGATTTGCCATTGGGGATGGCTTGATAAAAACCATTCCACTGCTCTTTCATTTTCTAAAGGATGAAGAGTGCAAGTGGCATAGACAAGAATACCACCAGGTTTCACCCAGGTAGCCGTGCAATCGAGTAGTTCTTTTTGTAGGTTAGCAAGTTCTTGTACTGATGCGGGTGTTTGTCGCCAACGAGCATCGGCGTGGCGGTGCAAAGTTCCCAATCCAGAACAGGGAGCATCGAGCAACACGCGATCGGCTATATTCGTAAATTGAGGCAGAGAACGGCTATCCCCAGGACAAATTTTTATCGATCGCAATTGTAAGCGTTCGGCATTTGTTTTAAGTTTATTCAAACGAGATGTCGTGCGATCGCAAGCCCAAATTGTCCCTCGATCTTGCATCAATTCGGCTATGTGAGTTGTCTTACCTCCAGGTGCAGCACAAGCATCGATCGTAACTTCCCCCGCTTGCGGATCGAGTACGTGACTCACAAGTTGAGCGCTACTATCTTGGACAGTCCACCATCCCGCACTATATCCAGGCAAATTCTGAATTGCACCAATACTTCCAGTCAACCTCAAAGCTTGGGGTAGATGGGGAAGCCGCGTTACAGACACTCCTGCTGCTTGTAACTGCGTCTCTACTTCTTCGATAGAAGTTTGTAAAGTATTAACTCGTAGATCGATCGCTGGCGATTGATTAAACCATTCACATAGTTGTTCTGTTTCTACCAAACCCAACTGTTCCAGCCACAATTCAATCATCCAATTAGGGTAACTGTGTAGAATTCCTAGTCTTTCAACTGGATCTTCTGGTAATGGGTAATGGGTAGTTGGTAGTTGGTAGTTGGTAGTTGGTTGTTTTTCCCCCTTGTCTCCCTTGTCTTCCTTGTCCCCCGACTCCCGACTCCCGTATGGGCGGGTTTGGAAACCCGCCCCTACCGACTCCCGAATCAATTGACGCAAAATCCCATTGACAAATCCCTTCAATCCAGCCAAACCATTAGTTTTTGCCAATTCCACTGTAGTATTGACAGCGGCAGAGGGGGGAATATGGGTGAGATAGCACAGCTGGTATAAGCCGAGATGAAGAATAGTGCGTAAGTCGGGGGGTTGTTGGTGAGATTTTTTTTTAGCTAAGCGATCGATCGAAGCATCGAGCGATCGCATTCTCCTAACGCTACCGTAAACTAATTCTGTTACCAAACGGCGATCGTTAGCATTTAAATTCGATTGACTGAGTACCCGATCTAAAGCGACATCTGCATAGGCATCGCGATGTACTGCCTTGAGAGCGATAAAAGCTAGTTGGCGAGGATTTTCCATGCCCGATTGTAAGTTGGATCGATCGAATACACGAACTCCTCAAGTATAGATACTAGTATGCAGCGACTTGGCGATCGGAGAAAAATTTACTGCTTTCTTCCTTTAGTCAACCCGCAGCACGATTTTACCCCGCGTCCGTCCGCTTTGGCTTAACTGGTGTGCTTGTGCGGCTTCGCTCAAGGGTAGTACGGTTTCTACATGAGGTTTAACTTGCCCTGAGTCGATGAAAGTGGTAATTTCATCTAATTGCGCCGCATTTGGTTGTACGTGGTTAATAGCAACTCGCACGCTGGCACTTTCTGGTGGCGGGCTGACAATTGAAACGAGTATTCCATCTGGTTTGAGAACTTTGAGCGATCGCGATCGTGTTTCACCACCAATCGTATCTAATACGACATCGAGATCGCGCGTGACATCTTCAAATGGTGTTGCCTGGTAATCGATTGCTTGGTCTACTCCCAATTTGCGGATAAATTCAGTATTACGAGTAGAAGCCGTACCGATAACATGCGCACCCTTAGCTTTTGCCAATTGCACGGCGATCGATCCTACTCCACCAGATGCGGCATGAATCAGAATTTTTTGTCCTGCCTCTAAGTGCGCCGTATCGAAAATTGCCTGCCAAGATGTCAGCGCTGCCACTGGTAAAGCTGCTGCTTGAATAAAATCGATGCTTTTGGGTTTTAGCGTGACTTCCGATTCTTTAGCAGCGATATACTCAGCATACGTACCTTCCCGCCGTAAGCTAGCGTAGCCGTATACTTCATCTCCTGGCTTCAGTCGCTGCACGGCATCACCAACAGACTCCACAACTCCCGCAACGTCAGCACCCAGAATATGGGGCAAATTGAAGGTTTTACCCACATATCCCTCGCGAATCTTCCAATCTACAGGATTAACTCCTGCCGCATAGATCCGAATTAAAACTTCATCTGCTGCGGGTTGAGGTAGCGGCACGTCTTCGTACTTCAAGACATCTGCGCCACCATAAGCGTGCATCCGAATTGCTTTCATGAGTTGTGTGAGGGATGGGGTGAGTATGGGAGAAGTAGAGGAAATTGAACGATCGCTTACCCTCCAATCGCGCCGACAGCTGCCCCTTCATAAGCCGTATTCACGGCTACGTCTTTCCAAGCCTCCATCTCTGCCTTGACTGATTCTAGTTTTGTTTCAATTGCACCCACGGCATCTGCACCTAAAGCGAGTCGTAAAGGTGGGTTGTCGCTATTTACGGCTTGAATCATTGCCTCGGCTGCTTTAACGGGATCGCCCGGTTGCTTGCCATCCATATCTTGCAGCCACTGACGGAAACCACCAACTACGGGTTCGTAATCGGTAATTTGAGTATCAGCGAGGACGAGCGATCGCCCGTTGAAATCTGTCCTGAACGCCCCTGGTTCGACGATGATAACTTTAATCCCTAACGACTCTACTTCCTTGACAAGTGCTTCAGACAAGGCTTCTAGAGCAAACTTAGTCGCACAGTAAATTCCAGCACCAGGAAAGGACACAAAACCACCTACCGAAGAAAGGTTGAGAATGTATCCACTGCGGTGCTGTCGCATCGAGGGTAGCACCCCCCGCATCATGTTCAGCGCCCCAAAAACATTCGTTTCAAACTGGCGGCGGGTTGCTTCATCGCTGAGTTCTTCCAACGCCCCCATCGTACCGTAGCCAGCATTATTAACTAATACGTCAATGCGTCCGAATTTAGCGATCGCTTTTTCTACTGCTGCTTGGACTTGTACTGGCTGAGTCACGTCTAGCTGTACTGCTAGAGCGCGATCGGGATATTTTGTCTGAATATCTTCAACATGTTGGGGATTTCGTGCCGTTACCACGACTTTCTCGCCCCGATCTAATACTGCTTGGGCGATCGCTCTCCCGAAACCACTGGAACTACCTGTAATCAACCACACGCGAGAATTTTGCAGAGATGTCATAAAACTCTCCAATTGCTGAATTGGTTTACTCTATTGCGCGATCGAATTGTCAGCCGTACGTTTTAGTTTGAAAAGTCTAAATCTACTCAATTTGTTTCGATATAGCTAGCTGAGAACAGGAAAAGTATCGCTTAATTCTTAACTCGCTACTTTCTTAATTTCTGATTTGTATTTTAAACGAGCGATAGTTCCTCATGCATATTTCAAGGTAAAACAACGAGAGCTATATTGTCAACTCAATTTCAAACATATTGATAAATGAAATTGGTCAAATCATATATTGATAAATTCCGATTAAGTTTCCATCAGGATCGCGTATATAAGCAGTTTTGAGATCGTAGCTAGGATTAGCCATTGGCTCTCTCGTAAATTTAATTCCCTTGTGTTTTAATTCGTGACAAACTGTCTCTACATCGGCAACCACGAAAACTAGCACGGCACGATCTTGACATTCTGCGTGAAGTGGGAGGCGATCGCTACCAATTATTTCTGCCATTTCTAGCCGTTGTGAGATTGCTATTTTCATATCTCCAGCGGTAAATTCAGCATACCCTTCCTGAGTAGCATCTACTATTACCTTAAATTCCAAAATATCCCGATAAAAAGCAAAACAAGCTTTCAAATCAGTTACTAAAAGTCTAGTGTAAGAGGTACGAACTTGCATAATTCAGTTATCAGTTGTCAGTTGTTAGTTAACAGCGATCGCTCTCTAGAACATATCAAAAAGTTTTGACTTTTAATTTTTGACTTTTACTCATGAGGTTCGGTGAAAACGACTTCGTACAGGTGAAATTCGTTTTTTGATAAATCTTGCCAATATTCCCGCACGGGGGCAAATTTTGGTTCTTTGACTAGGAGTTCAAAATTATCGAGGGTTTGCCAAAATCCATAATTCATCGTGCGCGTTCCATCCAGCGAACGGTGAAAATTTGCAGACAATAGATCGGGGTGTTCTAACGCAATTGTAACGTTTTCTCGCTCTAGCTCTATCAAGCGAGACTGATTTTCCGGCTGCATTCTAAATTCTCCCAAGTGAATTAAGCGCCCTGGAGAAATTGTGAGGTCTGCTGATTCCGGTAAAGAAATCGTCACCTCGTATACGCGGGAATCTAGTAAATGAAAATTGGATAATTTAACTGTTCCCCGCGCTTGTACTTCAGAGTTATTAAGGAAAGCTTTGTAATCTTCTAGAGTTTTCCACTGAGCGTAGTTTAGGACTCTGATACCGTCTAAACTTTTGTGGAGACTTGATGAAACAAAACCAGCTTGGTGCTTTACCTCTGCCTCCACGAATTCAACAATCGTATTGATTAGTTCCTGCTGTTGTTCTGGTTCTACAACAAAAATAATGATGACTGTAATAACCTCATTGTGTTTGGCAATAGTAGGCATTATTAAACCTCTACTCAGCTACAGCAATCCTCAATCGATCGCGCCTTCGGTCACAGTCAGCTTTCTACACTGATAACTGATAACTGTCAACTAACTACCAATTGTCGCGCTTCTATCGGTTCTCCTGTCAAACTAAAAGCCCGTACTTCGGTAATTTTGACTGTGACTGATTTACCCTTGAGCTGGACAATATCGCCATCAAAGAACGTCAAACGATTTCCCCTCGTTCTTCCCATCACTTGCTGGGGATTTTTGGGGTTTTGGTCTTCGACTAAAACTTCCTCAACTCTACCTAAATAACGCTGCGATCGCGCTTGAGCTGTGGTGGCGACCAAATGATTTAATCTTTGCAGGCGATCGCTCTTGACTTCTTCACTTAATTGTGCATCCCATAAAGCAGCGGGAGTCCCGGGACGAGGGGAATAAGCCGCTGTATTCAAATGGTCGAAACCAATATCAGCAACTAATTTGAGCGTATTTTCAAACTGTGCTTCAGTTTCCCCAGGAAAGCCGACAATGGCATCAGCACTAATTGAAGCATCGGGCATGAGTTGCCGAATTTTATCGATAATCCGCCGATATTTTTCGTGCGTGTAACCCCGTGACATCCGTTTGAGGACTTCGTTATCACCCGATTG
Source organism: Chroococcidiopsis sp. SAG 2025 (assembly GCF_032860985.1). Lineage (GTDB taxonomy): Bacteria > Cyanobacteriota > Cyanobacteriia > Cyanobacteriales > Chroococcidiopsidaceae > Chroococcidiopsis. Next base: position 350,073 of record NZ_JAOCNC010000001.1, on the reverse strand, counting down.
GAAGGGAATGTGAAAATGCTCGCATACCTTGGGTAACTCCGCACAGGCACGAATTAATCGTTCGGTGAAATAACGCGGGTGGCTGGTAGCAAAACGGAGGCGATCAACTCCTGGCACGTCGTGGACGTAGTAGAGTAAATCTGTCAGCGTGTGTAAGTGTCTGCCTTCTGGGGTAGTTCCTGGTAAGTCGCGTCCGTAGGCATCGATATTTTGACCGAGTAAGGTAATTTCCTTGTATCCCTGCTTGCCTAACTCTACCATCTCGGCTTTAATCACCTCCGGCGTGCGAGACTGTTCTACGCCGCGCACGTTGGGAACCACGCAGTAAGTACAACGTTCGTTGCAACCATAAATCACGTTTACCCAAGCCGTTACGGTGCTATCGCGGCGCGGTTTCGTAATATCTTCGACAATTTGAATTGGTTCTGTTGCTACAACTTGATTGCCGTCGAATACTTGTTCCAGCAATTCCCCCAATCGATTAGCATGTTGGGGTCCCATGACGAGATCGATTTCCGGTACTCGTCGCAGCAGTGTTTCTCCTTCTTGCTGTGCCACGCAACCAGCGACAACGATTGTTAAGTCTGCTTGTTCCTGCTTGCGCTTCGCCTGTCTGCCTAAGTAGGAATAAACTTTTTGCTCGGCGTTGTCCCGAATCGTGCAAGTATTGTAGAGGAGTAAGTTTGCTTCATTTGGGTCTTCTGACCACTCGAAGCCCATATCCTCAAGGATGCCAGCCATGCGTTCGGAGTCAGCCTTGTTCATCTGGCAGCCAAAAGTCGTGATGTGATAGCGGCGGTTAGCAGTGGTCATTAGGTGCAGACAAGTTCGGGTTTAGCTTTACATTCACCCATTATAGATTTTTGAACTATAGATTTTTGCACGGATTTTTACGGTTCTAGCTCGACTCGGAGCTGAGCTGCAAGCCTTTTTAGTAAAAAATATTACTGTAAGAAAGTTTTTCTTACGCAACATTACCGTATGATAAATATTACTACCCCTGAAATGGGCGCAAATCTTAGAGATGACAAAAGTTTCTGTTATTGTTCTGGTTTACAATAGTGAACCATATATTGCAGCGACAATTCGTTCAGTGTTAGCCCAAACTTATAAAAACTTTGAAATTCTAGTCATAGATGACGGTTCGCCCGATCGCAGTGTAGAAATTTGTCAGCAGTTTAACGAGCCGAGAATTAGAATTATTCGTCAAGAAAATCGCGGCGTACCAGCGGCGAGAAACACGGGAATTCGTCATGCACGAGGAGAATATATCGCCTTCTTAGATGGAGACGATTTGTGGTTGCCGCAAAAATTAGAAAAACAAATCGCACATTTAGAATCATCTCCTTTTGTCGGGATGAGTTTTTGTCGTTCTAGTTTTGTTGATGAAAATGGTGAGTGTTTAGGAACTTACCAAATGCCTAAGCTAAAAGGAATTAACTTACCGTATCTACTCCGTTGTAATCCAATTGGAAATGGCTCGGCAGGAGTCATCCGTCGCAAAGTTTTAGAAGATATCAAATTCACGCATCAGCGGCATGGAATTTTTGAAGACTGCTATTTTGACGAACAATTTAGAGTATCGGGAGGAGAAACTGATTTTTTACTACGAATTTTGATTCAAACCCAATGGGAAATAGAAGGTATTCCCGCAGCTTTGACGCTATACAGAGTCAATTCTGGAGGCATGACAGCAAACTTACTGAAACGGTTAGAATCTGCCAGCCAAGAAGTTGAAAAAACTCGTTCGTACGCACCAGAATTAAACTTGCGTTGGCGCGGGGCAATTAAAGCTTACTATATCAGGTATTTAGCCCGCAGTGCCGTCCGGTTTCGGGAAGGAAAAACATCTGTTAAATTAATTCATTTAGCTTTAGCTAATTATGGGAAATTAATATTTGAGGAACCCTATCGAACTCTCTCAACCCTATTAGCCGCTCATTTACTCTTACTGCTACCGCAAAAATTATATAATCGAATTGAGATTTTATTTGTCAAAGCGATCGGCACTATCCAAAAACGAAAGATTAGAAGGGATACTTTGAATAGTCGTTGAGTAAAAGACAAGGAGGACAAGGGAAGCAAGGGGGAGAAGTCAAAAGTCAAAAGTCAAAAGTCAAAAGTCAAATTTGCCAGATGAATACTAAAGAGCAACTTATCCAAGAAATTGATTCTTTGAGCGAACCTGAATTGCAGAAAGCCTTAGAATTAATTCGTACTGTGAAAAAGCAGACTCCAAAGAGCAAGGCATTCAAAGCGTATTTAGAAACTGAGGAAAAATGGTCGGGAGTGTATCGTCGTCTTGCAGATTCCTGAGTTTGTACCAAAAGCAGATGTGCTAGCCATTCACCAACGTCAAGTTGAAAGATTTGGTGGACTCGACGGTATTAGAGATGAGGGATTGCTAGATTCAGCTTTAGCACAACCTCAAACTACCTTTTTTGGAGAATTGCTACATCCCACTCTTTCTACACAAGCTGCGGCTTACCTCTATCACCTTGCTAAAATCATCCGTTTCTAGACGGTAACAAGCGAACTGCTTTTGCTACTACGATCGCTTTTTTAGGAATGAATGGCTACGAACTCAACATGAGTGAAGAAGGAGCTTATCATCTTGTGATACAAGTAGCTCAAGGGGAAATGGGTAAGGAAGAACTTAGCTTACTATTGGAACAACACATACAGCCACAGCAAGCGATCGCCATTATAGTTTTCTATAAATAATTGGAAACTGCGATCGAAATTACTACTCACCTCCAAGTGACAAATGACCAATGACAACAAAATGAAATACCCTGAAAGATAGATCTAAGCGAAACCAGCTATGAGAGATTTGCGGGGATTTATCAAACTTCTAGAACAAAGAGGACAACTGCGGCGAATTACCGCATTAGTCGATCCCGATTTAGAAATTGCCGAGATTTCTAACCGGATGTTACAACAAGGTGGTCCTGGGTTATTGTTTGAGAACGTCAAAGGTTCGCCCCATCCTGTAGCAATTAACTTGATGGGGACGGTAGAAAGGATATGTTGGGCGATGAACATGCAGACACCCCAAGAACTAGAGGAGTTGGGGAAAAAGCTGAGTATGCTGCAACAGCCAAAACCACCGAAGAAGATTTCTCAAGCGGTAGAATTTGGCAAGGTGTTATTTGATGTTGTCAAAGCCAAACCAGGAAGAGACTTTTTTCCCGCTTGTCAGCAAGTCGTGATTCAAGGCGACGAACTCGATTTAAATAAACTTCCCCTGATCCGTCCCTATCCTGGGGATGCAGGTAAAATTATCACGCTAGGTTTAGTCATTACCAAAGATTGCGAGACAGGTACGCCTAACGTCGGCGTGTATCGCTTGCAGTTGCAATCGCATAACACGATGACAGTACACTGGTTATCAGTACGCGGTGGGGCGAGACATTTGCGTAAAGCCGCAGAACGGGGTAAGAAATTAGAAGTTGCGATCGCCCTTGGTGTCGATCCTTTAATTATTATGGCGGCGGCTACTCCTATTCCTGTAGATTTATCGGAATGGCTGTTCGCCGGACTTTATAGCGGTTCTGGCGTAAACTTAGCCAAGTGCAAAACGGTAGATTTAGAAGTTCCCGCCGACTCTGAATTTGTTTTAGAAGGAACCATTACCCCAGGCGAAGTTTTACCCGATGGTCCTTTCGGCGATCATATGGGTTATTACGGTGGATTGGAAGATTCGCCCCTCATCCGCTTCCACTGCATGACTCATCGCCAAGACCCAATTTATTTGACCACATTTAGCGGTCGTCCGCCGAAAGAAGAAGCAATGATGGCGATTGCTCTCAATCGGATCTATACTCCTATTCTGCGGCAGCAAGTTTCAGAAATTGTCGATTTCTTCCTGCCAATGGAAGCTTTAAGCTACAAAGCCGCGATTATCTCCATTGATAAAGCTTATCCTGGGCAAGCGCGACGGGCAGCCTTAGCTTTTTGGAGTGCCTTACCCCAATTCACTTATACTAAGTTTGTGATTGTGGTGGATAAGGATATTAACATTCGCGATCCGCGTCAAGTTGTCTGGGCAATTAGTTCCAAAGTTGACCCAACCAGAGATGTGTTTATTTTACCCAATACACCTTTCGATACCCTCGACTTTGCCAGCGAGAAAATTGGTTTAGGCGGACGCATGGGAATTGATGCGACAACTAAAATTCCCCCTGAAACAGAACACGAATGGGGCGCGCCTTTAGAATCCGATCCTGATGTCGCGACGATGGTAGAAAGACGTTGGAATGAATATGGTTTGGCAGATTTGCAATTAGGAGAAGTCGATCCGAATTTGTTTGGTTACGACATGCGTTAAATCGGTTTGATATATCGCCGTTTTCAATTAAATGTCGTAGGGGCGCACATCTGTGCGCCCCTACAATTTATCTGAATACAAATCAAATATTCAATTAGAAAAAGCGATCGTAATCATAGCTGGTCATATTCTAAAGGTGTGCCAGTCCCTCAGCAATTTCTTGTTTAGCACGTCTAACAGCAGCAATCAGTTTGAGTTGTGTTTTCTCAACTAAATTATCCCACTCAAGTTCATCTTGCAATTCTGTAATATACTCTCGCAAATGGTCAATAACCCTTTCCTGTACATTTTCAGGTAAAGATTCTATCATTTTAATGACTGTAGCAATGGCTTCTGAAGACATAGCATATATTTCAGTAATAATTAATGATTCTTTAACTTTTCATTACTATTAGTAGTAGGTATTCGTGGACAGTCAGTTGCTTTTTGATTTTTGTTGAGATTATCTATTAACGGAATTTCGCCGATAATAGCCTTCTTGCCTATCTTAACAGGTTGCGCTCTATCTTCTAAACGTAAAAATAGTGTTCGCTACCTTCAAATAATAAGCTCAGGGTTTTGATAAGTTACTCTGAATTTCTCCCGTTGTACAAGTGGGAATATTAAACGTCTAATTATCTCTGCTTGATCTTTAGCAAAAATAATTTGTACTATTCTGGGTTTCCTCCGCCAACTTGTTCAAAATTCTCGGATAGATATATTGTGCAAATGGTACTATATACACAAAGAAACAAAAGAGGTATGCAAGAGATAAAAATACATAGTCTTGAGTAGAATTTATTCTCCTTTTGTTTGTTATAAAATCTCTCCATAGAACAAAATAAACGACTCCTGGAATCATGCTAAAAGTGTAAAGCCATAATGAGATCGTAAATCTTTCTGAGAAATCTCTGCCTTCAGCCTGACAAAGTGAGATAATTGCAGGAAGTACAAGGGCAATTGATGAAAGAACCAGCCTTGAGCGGCTTGGGTGAGTTGCTATTTCTCTGATAAACCACTTAGGTAGAGTGTGGGTTTTAGGTGCATCTTGTTTATAATTATCAATGAAATAAAATATACTTGAGCATCCAAACATGATGCATAAACCACTAAAACTAATAGAAAATAATACTAAACATCCTGTTAAAATAAAACGAGCTTGAAGAAGTGAAAAGTCTGAAAAACCTAATTTCTGCAAGTATAAATCGCTGGTTAAAAATCCAATACAGAAAAGTAGGATAGTAAAGAAAGCTATTGATTTAGCAAGTGGCTATATCAAAGGCTCTGCTGCTAGTCTTTTCTCTGTTAGTTTCAGTCATAATTTACCTCATGGTGCAGTATGAACAGGAAAGCGATCGCATACTAGAAATTATTTAGTATTTTTGTACTATAAATAAAAAGAAATAGCAAGGGGGGTAGTGCCAAATCTTATTTCACAGCTATTTCAGGCGGTGGAGTTGAAAAGGCGATCGCAACAAACAGCGCGACTACAAAACAAATAAAAAAAAGTTTCCCCACCGCTTGCTAGCAACCTGACATTCAAACTGCCACAGTCACTACCAAGAGTGGGGAGACATCCGCCGAGATATTAAACCAAAACAAATTTGAGCTACTTTAGTAGACTCAAATCTTATGACATTGCCTGAATAATATAGTCAAAGTAAGGTGCTGCTTCCGCTGCTTCTTCCGCACTCAATAGAGACAAAGAAGCATTCTTCAAACAGCGAATTGACTCAACCATTCCAGGAACGGGAACGCCCAGAGAATTATACATTTCTCTGACACCGACCAAACCAATCTTTTCAATCGGCTCTTTGTCGCCAGCTAGCACGCCATAGGTAATTAGACGCAGATACCAGCCGTAGTCCCGCAAACATAGCGCCCGCTGACGTTCGCCATAGGCATTTCCCCCAGGGGCAATAAAATCAGGACGTTTTTGCCACAGTTTTTTACTTGCTTCCTGAACGATTTTCTTTTCGTTTTCGGCTAGGGTTGCGGCAATGCGCATCCGCTGTATGCCTGTTTGCAAAAAGTTTTTAATGTTTTCGAGTTCGCCAGCGCTGGGGTAGCGCAGCTCATCATCGGCTTTGAGAATAACTTGGCTTACTACACTCATGATTATAGGTAATGAGTCAGAATATCATTTGTAGTTTAGCGATTTCGTGTCCCCCAAATAAAGGGATCTTTTCAGTTATGTCTGTTACAAGGGGACAAAATTTACAAAACATGAACGATCGCACTCCCGATCGCTGGCAACAGGGCGACTTAGTAGAAGTATCCATTACCGATCTAAATGATAGTGGTGATGGGGTGGGGCGTGTCAACAGTAGGGTTGTCTTCGTTCCCGATACGACTCCAGGCGATCGCGCTAAGGTGCGTTTGGTGCGTGTCAAGCCACAATACGCCTACGGTAAACTCCAACAACTGCTCGAATCTTCTGGCGATCGCATCCGTCCTAGCTGCATCGTAGCTGATAAATGTGGCGGCTGTCAGTGGCAGCATATCGCCTACGAATATCAACTGGAAGCCAAGCGCCATCAAGTTATCCAGACATTAGAACGGATTGGTGGCTTTTCTTATCCCCCTGTCGATACCGTTTTAACAGGGAATGCCGATCTCGGTTATCGTAACAAAACTACATATCCTTTAGGAAAATCAGCTACAGGTCAAATCCAAGCAGGCTACTACCAAAAAGGCAGCCATCAGTTAATTAACCTCAATCAATGTCCCGTCCAAGATCCTCGCCTCAACCCTCTGCTAGCAGAAGTCAAACAAGACATTCAACAACGCGGATGGCGGGTATATGACGAAAAACACCACAGGGGACAAGTACGCCATTTAGCCTTACGAATCGGTCGCCGTACAGGAGAAATGCTGCTAACTCTGGTAGTAAAAGACTGGAACTTACCTGGAATTGAAGCCCAGGCGCAGGAATGGTTAGACCGCTATCCTCAACTAGTAGGAGTCTCGTTAAATCGTCAAAGCGATCGCACCAACGTTATTTTTGGCAGTGAAACCCGATGTATTGCCGGACACCCGTATCTCCTAGAAATTTTTGCGGGTTTAAAGTTTCATGTGCTACCCGATACATTCTTTCAAGTTTATACGGAGGCGGCTGAAGCCCTGTTGCAAGAAATTACGCAACACTTGAATTTACAAGGACACGAAATCTTAGTAGACGCATACTGCGGCATCGGCACGTTGACCTTACCCCTAGCCCAAAAAGTGCAACAAGCAATCGGTTTAGAAGTTCAATCCGCCGCCGTCGAACAAGCCCAAAACAACGCCCGAATCAACCAGATTACCAACACTACATTTCAAGTCGGAGAAGTCGAAAAACTGCTTCCCCAACTCGAAACAACTCCAGATATTGTACTGCTCGATCCACCCCGCCAAGGATGCGATCGCGCTGTCATTGAAACCCTGCTGCAAACCCAGCCACAACGTATCGTCTACGTCAGCTGTAAAGCTGCTACCCTTGCCCGCGATTTAAAATTACTCTGTCAAAATGGCAAATACCACCTTACCAGAGTCCAACCAGCCGACTTTTTCCCCCAAACCGCCCATGTAGAGTGTGCAGCGTTTTTAGAAAGGAGTGAGGAGTGAGGAGTGAGGAGTGAGGGGTGAGGAGTAAGGGGTGAGGAGGAGGAGGAGGGGTGAGGGAGGAGGGGTGAGGAGGAGGAGGGGGTGAGGGGTGTGGGAAGTGTGGGAAGCGTGGGAAGTGTAGGGTTTAATTGTGACTGCGAGCATAGCGATTTGCGACTCTCTCTTCTTTCCCTAACTCCTCACTCCTCGCCCCTCGCCCCTCGTTTTTCCCTAACTCCTCACTCCTCGCCCCTCGTTTTAGGTATAATTACGATAGATCCGCATAAATGTGTAGGATAGAAGATAACAAAGATGCTAATATTGATTAAGAGGCAGCTGCCAATTTTAATCTCGATCAATACAATTCAAGTGAAAATACAGTCAACGCATATATAACGCATATATAAGGTTGGCTGTTGTTTTTGAAGGTTGGCAGATATCCAAGGGGCTATATGCTGTTGAGGAAGAAAGGCTGGATTCGCTCGATTGATTGTCTATATGGAGTGGCGATCGCAGATCGTACGCGCAAGTTTTTTATAGCTTCGCAGTAGTTCTTTCAGCTATTGCACGTCAGCAACGTTTGCTTTGAATGCATACAAACGAAGTAAATCGTACCTAGCGTTTGTTAATTCGTTATGTTTGTCGCTCAGCAAGTTCGTGTCATTAATAGCCGGAAGCTACGGAGTTTTTTGTAGTGATTACTATCTCATCGCGTCCAGTTGGGCGTAACTGGAGTACGATTAGCTTTGCCTCTACGCTCTATTTGTGTTCTATCCTCGATTTACTCTTAGCAGAAGTACCGTGTCGGTTGCAAGCAGAACTACGCCTGGGTTTGCAGGAAGCACTAGTCAATGCAGCTAAACACGGGAACAAGCTAGATCCCGGTAAGGTTGTCATCGTTCGATTTTCTTACACAGACGACCATTATTGGTGGATCATTTCCGATCAGGGCTGTGGTTTTGACCGTCCGTGCGATTGCAACCCAGATCCAGAAGCATATTTGCCCTCAGTAGAATCGGAGAACGGTCGCGGTACTTGTATTTTATACAAAATCTTCGATCGCGTAATTTGGAACGCAGCCGGAACAGAACTGAGACTTGGTAAGCAGATGGGTAGCCGTTTCCGTTTACCCTTGCTTAATTAGGGGCGAGGAGTGAGGAGCGAGGGGAATTCAAAATTCAGAATTTCGAAGTCGGAAAACCTCAGAAATTTTTCTTCTCCTTCCTCTGCTCCCCTGCACCTGAAACTCCCTTGTCCCCCTTGTCTCCCCTGTCTCCCGATCCTTTCTCCCTCACTCCTCGCTCCTCACCCCTTTTTGATGAGTGGGACAAGGTGGAGCAGAGATCGAGCGGTCTAACCAACCAACTGCCTGTTGTAACCTTGGTAATGCTTCTTCTGGTTGGTCTTTAAGTAAAAAGACGATCGCCGCCGCTGCTTGTTCGTTGGCTCTAGCTTTACGGTTAGACTTAAGCTTGTGCCACTCGTCAGGCGAGATCGACAATCTTTCCATCAAAACTTGGGCTAGTTCCTGCGTGCTAAATTCGCTTAACGATGAATTTCGATCCAACTTGGTAGGTTGAAGCATACTGGTGGGCATATTAGTTTCGATCGCTAATCTAACAAATATCGATGCAACCGCCACAGCCACCAGAATCACCTGCGCCATCAGAGGATGAGTTGGAAAACTCGATCGCAGAAGTTGAGCGATCGCTTGTCGCCCTGAAACAACGCTACGCTCAAGTCAAACACGATCGACAGCAGCAAGTAGAACTCCAACAGCAATTAAAACAGGTTAAGCGAGACATCGAGCGATCGCGATCGCCACACTCAAAAGTACAGTTAAAGGCAGAACTAAAGCAAATTCAAGCACAACTAGAAACCATAGAAGTCAACCTCGAAAGCCAATTATTTTCTTGGGGAAGCCTGAAAGCCCCTTTCTGGCAAGCTGTCCGCTTCGGTGGCTTAGGAGTTATTGTAGGCTGGATATTAAAGTCTCTTACTGGTAATGGGTAATGGGAAATTGGTAATCGAGAAAAACTAGCTTTTTCTTCTTCTACTCCCTACTCCCTACTCCCTACTCCCTACTCCCTAAAATGATGAAGCGACGCATTATTGAAATTTTACGCAACGGACAACCAGATGAGTCTGTGACAGTTCAGGGTTGGGTGCGCACCAAACGCGATTTGAAAGGCTTTGCGTTTGTGGAAGTGAACGATGGATCGTCTTTGGCAAGTTTGCAAGCGGTACTGAAGGCGGAAATGCCACACTACGAAGCAACTCTGAAGCAGATTAATACCGGTGCTTCGGTAGAAATTAGCGGTGTACTCGTGCCTTCTCAAGGTAAAGGGCAAAGAATTGAATTGCAAGCCGAAACCGTAAAAGTGTTTGGTGATGCCGATCCCGAAACATACCCATTGCAGAAAAAACGCCACTCATTTGAATTTTTGCGGACAATCGGACATTTGCGAGCGCGTACCAACTCATTAGGGGCAGTTTTTCGCGTCCGTAATGCCTGTGCAACGGCGATCCATCAGTTCTTTCAAGAACGGGGTTTTTTGTGGGTTCACACCCCTGTGATTACCCGTAATGACTGCGAAGGCGCGGGGGAACTATTTACAGTTACGAGTTTGGATCTCAAGCAGATTCCGCAGACTGAAAATGGCAAAATCGATTACAGCCAAGATTTTTTCGGCGGACAAGCTTTTTTAACTGTCAGCGGACAATTAGAAGCTGAAGTCATGGCGATGGCGTTTAGCAACGTCTACACATTTGGTCCTACATTTCGGGCAGAAAATTCTAATACTTCCCGACATTTAGCCGAATTTTGGATGGTTGAGCCAGAAATGGCTTTTTGCGATTTAGTGGGAAATATGGATTTAGTAGAAGCATTTTTGAAGCAGATCTTCAAATATGTTTTAGAAACTTGTCCAGAAGATATGGAATTTTTCAATCAGCGAATTGATGATTCTGTGTTGGCAACGGCTGATAATATTATCAATAACCAATTTGAACGAATTACTTATACAGAGGCAATCGCGCAGTTAGAAAAAGCCACAAAAATCTTTGAATATCCGGTTGAGTGGGGATTAGATTTACAATCGGAACACGAACGTTATTTAGCGGAAGAGTTATTCAAGAAACCAGTTATCGTTATCGATTATCCGAAGCAGATTAAAGCCTTTTATATGCGGGTGAACGACGATGACAAAACCGTTCGTGCCATGGATGTTCTCGCACCTAAGATTGGTGAGATTATTGGTGGTTCTCAACGGGAAGAACGGTTAGATGTTTTGGAAAAACGGATGCAGGCTCAAGATATAAATCCTGACGATTTGTGGTGGTATTTAGACTTGCGCCGTTACGGTACTGTCCCTCATGCTGGCTTTGGTTTGGGGTTTGAAAGGTTGGTTCAGTTTATGACGGGTATGGGTAATATTCGCGATGTCATTCCCTTCCCCCGTGCGCCATTAAGTGCGGAGTTTTAATTGATGGGTGGGCTTTTGCCTATCCTACAGCTATATATGAAGTAAGCAGTGTTACCAACTTACTCGCGACGATCGGGCAAAATAGCAACAGGGATGGCAGAATAGCAGAATGCCGCGATCGCACCTCAAATTAGAAAAACAGTAAGTAAAACGCACGATGCAGTTCCAGCCACCTCTCATTGGCATCACCACATCGGGACAGATGCTTACCGGTAATTTCTCTCTATCTAAATTCTATGTAGAAGCAGTACGCTCAGCAGGAGGCGTACCGATACTAATTCCAGCCGGAGAACCTAACCTAGCCGCCGTGTTTGCTCAGTTAGATGGTTTGGTTTTTTCTGGTGGGGGTGATATCGATCCCGACATGTATAATGGGGTGTCTCATCCTACGATTTACAATATCGACTCAGAACGCGATCGCTCGGAAATTTCTCTAGCGCAATTGGCTTTGGCTACTGAAATACCAATTTTAGGTATTTGTCGCGGCTTAGAAATACTAGTGGTAGCTACTGGTGGCAGCCTGATTCCTCACTTACCCGATGAGTTTGGCGAAGTTATAGCCCATCGAGCTGACCAAACGCTTTCTACCGAGCATACTGTAAAAATTGCTCCAGATACTCACCTAGCTCAAATTGTCGGCACGTTAGAAGTACCTGTCGTTTCTTGGCATCATCAAGCAGTTGGTACTATTCCCTCTGAGTGGCGGATTGCGGCAAAAGCACCGGATGGAGTCATCGAAGCCTTAGAACACGGAAATCATCCTTGGGCGATCGCGCTACAATGGCATCCTGAAATGTCTATTCAAGATTCATCCCAATATCGGATCTTTCACGCTTTTGTAACTGCGGCAAGAACGAGAATGGGAATGTGGAGAACCGCTTGATTCAGTTATCAGGGAGTCGGGAGTCGGGAGTCGGGAAGAAGAGAGCGGAGGAAGCTGAGGGAGAAAAATAACTGGTCACTGCTTAACGGCGGCGCTGTTGGAGTTTGCGGTAAACGTCTTTCAAATCAACGTGGTGATGTGCTAGGGCAACTAAAGTATGGTATAGCAAATCTGCCACTTCCCCCGCGATCGCCTCTGGTTCGTCGTCTTTAAATGCCATCACTACTTCAGCCGACTCCTCGCCAATTTTCTTTAAAATTTTATTGTCTCCCCCTGCTAAGAGCTTGCAAGTGTAAGAACCTTCTTGGGGATTATCGCGGCGATCGCTAATGATGGCAAACAATTGAGACAGAGTGTCTGCCGATGGTGGAACAATCTGTCCGTCTTCGCGGTGAAAACAACTCCGTTCCCCTGTATGGCAAGCAATATCACCGATTTGTTCGGCACTGATGAGAATTGCATCGCTATCGCAATCGTAACGGAGCGATCGCACTTTCTGGATGTGTCCTGATGTCGCTCCTTTATGCCATAGTTCTGTACGGGAACGACTCCAAAACCAAGTTTCCCCCGTGTCTAACGTTTTTTTTAATGACTCGCGATTCATCCACGCCAGCATTAACACCGTACCATCCAAATAATCTTGGACGATGGCTGGTACTAACCCCCGCTCGTCGTAGCGAATTTCATCCAGCGGAATAGCTTGAGCAAAAGAATTTAATTCTGGATTGGAGGACATAAACAGAGTGAGTAGTGAGTAGTGAAGAGGAGTTATCAGTAAGTGGTCTAGTTAATTATCTCTTACCTATGACCTCTTACCCCTTACCCCTTACCCCTCGCCTCTGGCTTCTTACCATTGCTCGCTACTCGCTACTCATTTCTAAACTCTAAACACTTGTGACTAAATTTCTGGCAGAATAGATCTTTACGGCAGTTAGAGCTGCTTTATGAGCTTGTGTTGTTTCTCCATACCATTGGATGGTTGAATTGTAAGCAGCTCGATACAAATCTTGTGCTGCTTCAGATAAGCGATCGCGGATTTCCGCAGGTAAATCTTGATTGGTTCGGTATAACATAATTTTATTCTTTTTTTATCGTGTAATTTATTACATTAGGTGTTTTGAATTGAGCGCACAAACCCCAAAAGACAGAGTTTTAATATTCAACTTAGGAGAGAACCTTGGTTAATACCAGCATTAAAACCACCAAATCAGAAGAGATTTTTGCCGCTGCTCAGAAACTCATGCCTGGGGGCGTTAGTTCTCCAGTCCGAGCTTTTAAATCTGTAGGCGGACAGCCGATCGTATTTGATCGCGTTGAGGGAGCATACATTTGGGATGTAGATGGCAATAAATACATCGATTATGTCGGGACTTGGGGTCCCGCCATTTGCGGACACGCTCATCCAGAGGTGATCGCTGCTTTACACGCCGCCTTAGAAAAAGGTACGAGCTTCGGTGCGCCTTCTGTTTTGGAAAACGTGCTAGCGGAGATGGTCGTTGATGCCGTCCCTAGCATTGAAATGGTACGCTTCGTCAACTCCGGTACGGAAGCTTGTATGGCAGTCCTGCGCTTGATGCGAGCTTTTACAGGACTAGATAAGATTATCAAGTTTGAAGGCTGCTATCACGGTCATGCCGATATGTTTCTGGTTAAAGCCGGTTCTGGGGTTGCTACCCTCGGCTTACCAGATTCCCCTGGAGTGCCTAAATCTGCTACAAGCAACACTCTCACTGCGCCTTACAACGATCTAGAAACAGTCAAAGCTTTATTTGAAGAAAACCCTGATGAAATTGCGGGGGTCATTTTAGAGCCAGTTGTCGGTAATGCAGGCTTTATTTCTCCCGACGCGGGCTTTTTGGAAGGATTGCGAGAAATTACCCGCGATCGCGGTGCATTGCTCGTATTTGACGAAGTAATGACAGGCTTTCGCATTGCCTACGGTGGCGCTCAAGAGAGATTTGGCATCACTCCTGACTTAACTACGCTGGGTAAAATTATCGGTGGCGGTTTGCCTGTAGGCGCTTATGGCGGACGCAAAGATATCATGTCCATGATTGCCCCAGCGGGTCCCGTCTATCAGGCTGGAACGCTTTCTGGTAATCCCTTAGCGATGACAGCAGGGATTAAAACTTTGGAATTACTGCAAAAACCTGGGACGTACGAAGCGCTCGATCGCATCACGAAAAAGTTAGCTGATGGAATGCTGCAAGTTGCCAAAGAAACAGGACACGCCGCTTGTGGCGGGCAAATTAGCGGGATGTTTGGCTTCTTCTTTACCGAAGGACCAGTACATAATTACGAAGACGCTAAAAAGGCAGATTTAATCAAATTCAGCCGTTTCTATCGCGGGATGTTAGAGCGAGGAATCTATCTCGCGCCTTCTCAATTTGAAGCTGGCTTTACCTCTTTAGCTCACACCGATGCGGATGTAGAGCAGACTTTAGCCGCTGCTAGGGAAGTGTTGGGAAGTTTGTAGGGAGTAGGGAGTAGGGAGAAGAGGGAGTTTTCAACTTGCGACTTCGCTCTTTGCCATTCTTTCTTCGCCGCGATCGCGCCTGAGTGCATTCGCGGTTTCTTTTCGTACTTTTATTTAGTACATCTGTATTAAGATAAAAAACAGAGAGTTCAAGGACTGCAACTCACTCCCTGCTTCCTGCTCCCTGCTCCCTGCTCCCTATTCTTTCGGCAGCATCGCCCAAATTTGTTCGACAAACTGCTGGTGATCCACGACTGGTTTTGAAATGTAACCGTCTGCACCGCTTTGGCGCAGAAAGTTTTCGCGATCGCCTTCCATGACGTGGGCTGTGACGAGGATAATTGGTAACTTAGCAGTTTGCGGATTTGCCTTCAGCATTTGGGTAATTTTGATCCCATCCACTGCTTTACCCTGATAAACGCTGCGTGAAAGAGAAACATCCATCAAAATAATATCGACTTGTCCAGATGTCGCAATCTCCATGACCTCTTCTACATTTTCCGTATGCTTTGTCTCCAAGCCACCACGTTTTGTCAAAATTTTGGCAAAAACGCGAGCATTTATAGGGTCATCCTCTACAATCAAAACGGTTTTCATCATAACTTTGTTACAGGAGATTGCATATTAAATTGACAGCGGACGTAAGCTATGACAGCATTCTCTGGCTGTTGTTAAGGTACGAATAAAATTTTCCTTGAGTAGAATTGCATACTTAAAGTGAAAAAACAGGAGTGGGTAAATTGAAATTTAAGCGCGATCGTCGCTAATCCAGAATAATACTGGGAATTACTCATCGGCTACTATTAGTATCTTTTCGTAAGCAAATAAATTAGGATGCTGAGGGTAAGCTTTGTAAAGATACTATTAAATTTTTGGCGTTTGTCGTTATCAACTAGGAAACATCACTCATGGCAAAACAATTAAACCTTCTCCCAGCGGGACAGGTGATTCCCACAGCCCTGCATACAGAAATGCAACGGTCTTATCTGGAATATGCCATGAGCGTAATTGTAGGGCGGGCATTACCAGACGTACGTGATGGCTTAAAACCAGTTCACAGGCGAATTTTATATGCCATGCATGAATTGGGTTTAACTCCCGATCGCCCTTATCGTAAGTGCGCCAGGGTAGTAGGTGACGTACTCGGTAAGTATCATCCCCACGGCGACCAAGCGGTATACGATGCTTTAGTCCGTCTCGTACAAGACTTTTCCAGCCGCTATCCCTTACTGGCGGGACACGGTAACTTCGGTTCGGTAGATAACGACCCACCAGCAGCAATGCGTTATACCGAGACTCGCCTCGCACCAGTTGGGAATGAGGCGATGCTGACTGAAATTGGCGAAGAAACGGTCGATTTTATTGGCAACTTCGACAATTCCCAACAAGAACCAGTCGTATTACCAGCCCAACTACCGTTTTTACTGCTCAATGGTGCGTCAGGAATTGCTGTGGGGATGGCGACAAATATTCCTCCCCATAATTTGGGAGAAATCATCGATGGTTTAGTTACCCTGATCGACCAACCAGAATTATCGGACGACAAGCTATTTGAGTTAATCCCTGGACCCGACTTTCCCACTGGGGGCGAAATTATTGGCAGTACGGGAATTCGCGAAGCTTACACCACTGGACGGGGTAGTATTACCGTCAGAGGGATTGCTCAAATTGAAGAAATTCAAACTGGAGTCAAGCGATCGCGCCGCACGACAGCGATCGTCGTGACAGAATTACCCTATCAAGTTAATAAAGCAGGTTGGATCGAAAAAGTCGCGGAATTAGTTAATCAGGGTAGGATTGAGGGCATTGGCGACTTGCGAGATGAAAGCGATCGCCAAGGGATGCGGGTGGTGATAGAACTCAAACGAGATGCCGATCCGCAGGTTGTTTTGCGCCAGTTGTACCATCACACTTCCCTGCAAACAAATTTTGGGGCAATTTTCCTCGCTTTAGTAGATCAACAACCGCGTCAACTTTCCTTAAGACAGTTATTACAAGAATTTTTAAATTTCCGCGAGCAAACCCTGATTCGGCGTTACACTCACGACTTGAATCGCGCCGAAAGTCGCGCGCATTTGGTAGAAGGGTTGCTAACAGCTTTATCCCACCTGGATGAAGTCATTGCAATTTTGCGGCAGGCAAGCGATGGTAGTACGGCTAAAATCACCCTGCAAAATGAGTTGCAATTGAGCGAAGCCCAAGCCGATGCAATCTTAGCAATGCCCATGCGTCGCCTGACGGGTTTAGAACAAAAGAACCTGCAAACTGAATTTGAATCTCTCAGCGAGCAAATTCAAACTTTGCGACGGTTGTTAAGAGATCGCCACGAGTTATTAAAAGCATTGAAAAAAGATTTGCGATCGCTCAGACGTAAATTTGCCGACTCTCGCCGGACTCGCATTGGCTCTCAGGAAGCGGTGGAGGAACAGGGTACACCCCACCCTACACCCCACACCCCACACCCCACCAGAAGAAGAAGAAGTGGCTTTAGAGTTTACCCAAAAAGGGTATGTCAGGAGGTTAGCTGTTAATGGTAATAAGCCAGGAAGGAAGCCGAAGTCAGACAACGGTTTGATGGAAAATGACTTTGTGATTCAAACCGCAACCGCTAAGACAGATGAGAATTTAGTCGTGTTTACCAGTGGTGGAAAGGTTTACCCGTTGCAGGTGGGCGATATTCCTCCTAGTAGCGGGCGATCGCTACGGGGTACGCCATTGATCGGTTTGCTGCCAGGATCGGCTGCTAACGGTACGGAAAGTATTGTAACTCAACTGTTATTACCCGCAGAAACAGAAAACATCCAAGCGCTGTTCATGACTCAATTAGGACGAGTGAAGCGCTTAGCTGCATCGGAGTTACAAAATCTGACTAATCGCGGTTTGACGGTGGTGAAGTTCAAGGATGAAGACCGCTTGTTAGGCGTGCAACCGATCGAGCCGGGACAATTTTTGATCCTCGCTTCAGCGGGAGGTAGGCTGTTAAGGTTTGGTATAGATGACGAGCAACTGCCAATTCTAGGACGCACGGCAATGGGAATGCAAGGCTTGCGGCTGCGGAAACAAGAAGAAATGGTTGGCGGCGTAGCAATAGACGATCTCAAAACTAATTTGTTGCTCGTCACCCAAGAAGGATATGCGAAGCGAATACCCGCCCATGTATTGCGTCAAGGCAATCGCGGCGATATTCCAACTCAAGCTTTGGCTTTTAGCAGCAAATCGGATCGGCTAGCAGGAATTATATCGGCAACAATAAGTGAGGTCGCTTTGCTCACCAGCAATCAACGGATCGTGCGCCTACCTGTAGATAAAATAGGCAAGTGGGGCAAAGAAGGTACGGGCGATCGCCTCCGCGAAATTAAGGATAATGAGAAAATTATCTCTGTTATTGCCATTCCAGCTACCAATTCATCAGGTGTAGAGTAATACGATAAGCTATTGACAATTAACATCTAGCGTGACTCAAGTTGCTTTAGAAAACGTCAGTAAGATTTACAGTAAAGTCCAAGCCGTGCAATCTGTCAGTCTCGACGTGCAGCAAGGAGAATTTTTCACGCTGCTGGGGGCTTCTGGTTCGGGAAAAACAACTTTATTGCGGCTGATTGGCGGTTTTGAAACCCCCGATACTGGCTGTATTTACATTGGGGGCAAAGATGTGAGTCGTCTGCCTGCCTATAAACGTAACGTCCATACGGTGTTTCAGGACTACGCCTTGTTTCCCCACCTATCGGTATTTGAGAATGTGGGTTATGCTTTGCAGGCAAAGCGATCGCCTGTGGCAGAAATTAGCCAACGAGTTACGGAAGCTTTGAAACTCGTCCAACTCGCAGAAATGGCACAGAGGCTACCTTCTCAACTTTCCGGCGGACAAAAACAACGGGTAGCTTTAGCACGGGCAATTGTCGATCGCCCTGACGTATTACTTTTAGACGAACCGCTTTCAGCTTTGGATGCCAAAATTCGGATGGAACTGCGGCAGGAATTGAAACAACTCCAACGTCAGACGGGAATTAGCTTTATTTATATCACCCACGACCAAGAAGAAGCCCTAGCGTTGAGCGATCGCGTGGCGATTTTGAAATCTGGCAAGTTATTACAAGTCGGCACGCCTTTAGAAGTCTACGAACAGCCCGCCGACTTATACGTTGCTGAATTTATCGGACGGGCAAATTTTCTCGATGGCGTGTTGTTAAGTGTAGATGGGCAGCGAGGAAGAGTCCAAATTGGCGAGACAGCAATGTTGAAGGAACAGTTGTTGAAGGAACGACCGCAGCGATTTCTCCTGGTAATGCAGTACGATTAGTCGTGCGTCCAGAAAATATTTGCCTAAATCTTGCCGACATTGGTTATGCAGCCACAATTATTCAAAGTCAATACTTCGGTTATGCTACGAGTTATTTAGTTCAGGCGATCGGACTCAATTTCCACGTCACGGAACTGCGGCGACGCGGAACTAGCCCCTACAAAGAGGGAGAACGAGTTTTTATCTCTTGGGAATGGATGGAAGCATTGATTTTTTCTACAAACTAAGATGCCAAAACTCAGTATCATCATACCGACACGCGATCGCCCGCAACTATTACCGCGTGCAGTGCAAAGTGCTTTATCGCAAACAATGGCAGATCTCGAAGTCATTGTCGTTGACGATGCTTCCACCCAACCGGTGGATTTACCAGCAGATCCGCGTTTGCGAATAATTCGTTTATCTCAGGCTCGCGGGGGTGCGGGAGCGCGGAATGTAGGTACGGAAGCAGCGCAAGGGCGCTGGATTGCCTATTTAGATGACGATGACTGTCTTTTACCCGAGATGGCAGCTGTATCCTTAGAGGCGATCGCTAAAGCAACTTTACCTCCACCTGTCGGCGTTATTTCTGGGATCGACGTGGTAGATGATACAGGTAAAATTCTAGAAACTCGCCTCCCGCCTCCCAGTCGTCCCCGCGGCTGTCATTTTGCTTTAGAAGTTTTGGAACCAGGCAAATCTTACAACACCAAACAAACTTTAGTGGTGGAACGGGATGCGATCTTACAGATAGGAGGCTGGGATGAAACATTTCGTTCCCGCGTCCATACCGAGCTTTTTTTGCGGCTGAATCCCATCTGTTCGATCTTGGGTTTACCTATTGTCACCTATCAACTTTACGAGCATCCAGGGGCGCGGGTGTCTCGCAATACGAATTTGCGTCAGGAAAGCTTTCAACGTTTGATTGACAAGCATAAGGCAGTTTTTCGCGCCCATCCGCAGATGTTTGCCAATTTTGTCTACGAACACGCCCTGATGTCCTATCGGATGGGGCAAAAGTCTCAAGCCTTATCCAGTGTTGTTTGGGCAATACAGATCGATCCATTACGGACGATGAAAAAGACGATAAAAAAGTTGATAAGTAAGTCAAATTAAAAGTTAAAAGTCAA
Source organism: Chroococcidiopsis sp. SAG 2025 (assembly GCF_032860985.1). GTDB lineage: Bacteria > Cyanobacteriota > Cyanobacteriia > Cyanobacteriales > Chroococcidiopsidaceae > Chroococcidiopsis. Next base: position 329,926 of record NZ_JAOCNC010000001.1, on the reverse strand, counting down.
AATGTTTAAGCCAGCTCGTGGCAAGCGATTTGATTGCACTGATAATGCAAGTTAAATGTGTGACAGCTTATCGAGTCGGGGCGAATAGAATTTGCGAAACTGGACAAACTCTCTCCGCCTGCGCGGACTGAGAGTTTAACCTGCGCAGGCAGGTTTTGTCCGTGTAGTTGCGACTTGCAGTCGCCCCAAGCTAGACATGAAATCTCGTTACTTTTCTTCGATCGCTCCTTCTGCTTGATGGGCGATCGCTCGTAACTTATCTATAATCTCTGGTGTCACTTGCCACAATCCTCGCTGTTTGGCTTCAATTAACCTTTCTGCCATATCTCGCAATGCCCAAGGATTTTTTTGTTGCACGAAGTCTTGGACGGCTGAATCGAATAAATAAGCTTCGGCAATGCCTTGATACATATAATCTTCAACGCAATGAGCTGTAGCATCGTAGGCAAATAAATAATCTACTGTTGCTGCCATTTCAAAAGCCCCTTTATAACCGTGACGCATCACCCCAGCAATCCACTTCGGATTAACGACGCGGGAACGATATACCTTGGCAATTTCTTCTTTTAAATGACGAATGCGAGGGTTTGCCGGAATAGAATTGTCACCAAAATATGTCTGAGGATTTTTACCGCGAACGGCGCGCACGGCAACAGTTAAACCACCTTGAAATTGATAGTAATCGTCAGAATCGAGCAGATCGTGTTCGCGATTGTCTTGGTTGTGCAAGACAATTTGCATTTCACCCAAACGTTGCTCGAATGCTTCTGGGGCGGCTCGTCCTTCTGAATTACGGGAATAAGCGTAGCAACTCCAATTAATATAAGCATGAGCTAAATCGCGATCGCCCGTCCAATTTTGCGCTTCAATTAATCCTTGTAACCCAGCTCCATAAGCCCCTGGTTTAGAACCAAAAACACGGTAAAGCGATCGCTCTTTTGCCTGTTCGGGTGTCAATCCCGCCGAGTACCAAAACTGGGTTTCGTGTTTCACTTTGGCAGCAAGGGGATTTTGTGCTGGCGGTTCGTCCAACTGAGACACGGCAATAACGGCACTGTCAAACAGATCGATTAAATTAGGAAAAGCATCGCGGAAAAAACCAGAAATTCTTAAAGTCACATCCACGCGCGGACGCGCCAACACCGATAGCGGCAAAATTTCAAAATCTACCACCCGCCGAGAAACCCCATCCCATACCGGACGGACTCCCAACAAAGCCAAAGCCTCAGCAATGTCATCTCCCCCAGTCCGCATGGTAGAAGTTCCCCAAATCGACAAACCAAGAGTTTTGGGATATTCTCCGTTTTCCTGCGTGTAGCGTTCGATTAAAGCTTCAGATGCTTTACGTCCGATATCCCATGCTGTTTCTGTCGGAATGGCACGGATATCCACCGAGTAAAAATTTTTTCCTGTTGGTAATACTTCTGGACGACCTCTCGTCGGCGCACCCGATGCCCCACTAGGAACGTAGCGCCCATCCAAACCGCGTAGTAAATTGGTAATTTCCTGTTGAGTCTGTGCTAAAGCGGGTAAGAGGCGATCGCGAATCCAGTTTATTGTATTGGTAATTGGTAATGGGTAATGGGTAATGGGTAATTGGGTTTTTTCTCCCTCAGCTCCCGAGAGCCTCCCCAGCTCAAGAGCAGCTCTTTTCTCCGACTCCCGACTCCCGACTCCCGATTCCCCAATCAATACTTCCACCAACTCAGCCGCATACTGTTCTAACACCTCGATCGCATCGCCAATTGTATGACAGGGTGTTTGAGTTTTTGCTGATAAAATTCGAGCGCTTGTTTCTGAAAGTTGAGTGCTGAAATCTGCCGTGAGGGGATCGAAATCCAATTCCCAGGCTTGAGCAATTGCGCGGGCGATCCCTGGCTGGTAGGAATTAGGTTGACGAGCGATCGCTACAATTAAATCTCGTAATTGTTCTCCTTGCGGGCATTGCCCAAATATATGTAAACCATCGCGAATTTGAGCTTCTTTGAGTTCGCATAAATAACCGTCGAGTTGGTTAATTGGTAATGGGTAATTCGTAGTTGGTAATTGGTTTTTTTCTCCCTCAGCTTCCCCAGCTCTTTTCTCCGACTCCTGTACGGGCGGGTTTAATTGCAGAACTGTTTGTTTTTCACAAGGCTCTTCAAAAAAACCCGCCTCTACGACTCCCGACTCCCGCTCCATGCCTAAGTCTAAATGTAAATTTTCTTGGACAATTAATTGCCAAATGCGATTGTTAATGGCTGGCAATCGAGTCGGATCTAGACTTTGAGCTTCGTAATACTCGTCAACTAAACTTTCTAATTGGTGTAGCGCTCCGTAGAGTTCTGCCCGCGTCATCGGAGGCGTTAAATGGTCGATAATGACTGCTTGGGCGCGGCGTTTTGCTTGCGAACCCTCCCCAGGATCGTTGACGATAAACGGGTAGAAATGGGGCATAGCACCTAAAGCAATTTCAGGATAACACTGACTTGATAGCGCCACACTTTTACCTGGGAGCCATTCCAAATTACCGTGCTTGCCTACATGTACGATCGCGTCAGCACCAAAATGCTGTCGAATCCAATAATAAAAAGCCAAATAAGTATGCGGTGGTTCTAAGTCAGGCGCATGGTAATTTAACGCCGGGTCGCGATCGTATCCCCGTGCTGGTTGAATACCCACGAAGACGTTACCGAGTTGAATGCCTGGAATTGGTAATGAGTAATGGGTAGTTGGTAGTTGGGAGTTGGGAGTTGCTTCTTCCCTATTCTCTGCTCCCAGCTCGTCCCTGCTCCCTTTCCCCCATCGACTCACAATCCCCGGCTGCACTGCTTCAGGAAGGGTGGCAAAATATTGTTGATACTCTTGCCAGCTCAATTGCTGTGGAAGCGATCGCCACTGACTATCAGGATCGTTTGTCACTCCAGATGTCAGGCGTTGGATCAGTTCGTCTCCAGTTTGCGGTAGATTTTCTACTTGATATCCCGCTTGCTGGAGCGATTTGAGAATTTCTATACAACTAGCAGGAGTATCTAACCCGACTCCGTTTGCCAAACGTCCGTCACGATTGGGGTAGTTTGCCAAAATGAGAGCGATTTTGCGTGCTGCTGGCGGACGAGAACGCAGCTGCACCCAACGCTGAGTTAGTTCAGCAACAAATTCCAGGCGATCGCGCACCGACTCGTAAACGACTACATTCGTCTCTAAAGCTGCATTCCAGCTCTGTACTGCTTTAAACGACACAGCACGGCTAATAATGCGCCCATCTACTTCTGGTAGTGCTACATTCATGCCGATATCCCGTGGCGATAGCCCTTGAGAACTTGTCTCCCAGGTTGAAATTGAACTGCTACTAAAAATAACTTGCAGTATTGGTATATCTAGTTGTTGCCACAAGTTAGGGGGAGTCGGGAGTCGGAAATCGGGAGTCGGGGAAACACGTGATAGAGAAAAACTTGTTGTATTTAATAAGACTTGAATTTCTAGCTCATCTTTAGGCTGGAAGTAAGATAGAACATCTGCTTGCACTTGTGGATCGCGTAGCGAAGAAACGAAAACTGGTACTGGTAATAGATTTCTAGCTACTAATGCTTGACAAAGATCGTCAATTACACCCGTATTACCTGCCAAATAGTGAGCGCGGTAGAACAGAATGCCAATTTTTGGTAATTGGTAGTTGGTAGTTGGTAATTGGTAGTTGGTAATTGGTTGCTCACCCCTAGCTCCCTTGTCCCCCTTGTCCCCATTTTGAATTTTGAATTTTGAATTTTGAATTTTGTCTCCGACTCCCTTCCACCCATATAACCCTACACGCGGAACCACCTGTGGAGGTTGAGAATTGTATGAAGTATGAAGGCAGAAATCGGCAGTGAATAGCAGAGCATTGATGGCATTTTCTACTCCACCTTCTAGAAAGTATCGCCACAGTCGATCTCCCACTGCTAACGGAACAGTCGAATGTGCGATTAAATCGGGGTCGATCGCGTCATCTCCCGGGATAACTATAAGTGCTGCACCAGTCCGCCGTGCTGTTTCCCGCACCACTTCTAAACCATAAGACCAATACGATCGTCCCCCCAAAAGCCGTAGTATAATAACTTGAGCTTTTTCTAAAACGTCTTCTGCATAAGTATCTATAACAATCTGTTGCTGTAATTGCAGCAAATTAGCAACTCGAAAAGTGGGAAAGTCCCTCGGTAACTGAGTCACTGCTGCTGCCAAAGTTTGAATATCGGTATCGGTAGCAGTAAGAAACACCAAAGGAGCTGGAGTTTGTGCAAATAAAGCGACACCATTAGCTTGAGGATTCCAATCTCCAGGGGTGGTACTGATACGATGCATATAACTCTCTGTTCGGCTTAGACTAGTGGTTAAGCTGCATGGGAAAACTTTCTTAGCCTATCATCCAAATCTTATCTATCTCAATCTGCGAAAATGTCTAGTTCTCAGGACTTGAGCTTCCATCAACTTTTGCCCCTGACAATTTTTCAGCAATTAGGGCAACTTCTTCAACAGATGGCTCAAGAATTGGGAAATGAAGCTTTGATAGTTACGGAAGAAGCACTGGTTTCAATTCCGACACGACTTGAAGCGACAGATAAGTTTACATTAGTCGTGTCACAACAATTTAGCGCTTTGCTAGTAGCAGAAAGAAGACTGGAGGCAGGAGCCAGGAGACATAGAGAAGATCTTACACTGAAAGAGTCAATAATTTTAAACTCAGTCAATTCAGAATTTGATACAGAAGCTTACGTTACACTGCACGAGCGAAACTCAGAATTACTCAATGCCAAATTAACATTTGAGCCAGAAGCGATCGCCGAATTTTTGCAACACCTAAACGGCTGCTTAGAAGATAATTCTCTTGCCCGCGCTACTCTAGCTCGATACAGCCAAGTCATTCAACCCAACAACGCTACCCTTCAAGGGAAATTTACATTAATGTTGCTATCCGTGCTAGCCCCAAGCTCGCACCAAAATGACGAACAAGAGTCGATTTACCCTTTTGTTTCGGTCTGCCAACCTGTAGAAGAGGCTTTGCACCAACAAATTGCCCACGAGCGTTTGCTCAACCAAGTGACAACTCAGATCCGTCAAAGTTTGGAATTACCCATCATCATCTCAAATGTAGTAGAACGAGTCCGAGAGTTTTTGCAAGTCGATCGCCTAGTAGTCTATCAATTTGAGCAGCAAGAATCAGTTATCGGGGAGCAGGGAGCAGGGAGCAGGGAGCAGGGAATCTTCGATTCCGCATTCCGCATTCCGCATTCCGCATTCTCGACTCAAGGTTGTGTCATCTACGAAGCCCGTGCTAGCAAGTCAATTGATTCCGTACTCAATTATCGAGAAGAAAATTGCTTCGTTCCCGCTTCTGGATGTTGGGAGAAATATCGCCAAGGTTTTACGCTGGCGATCGCAGATGTTGACAAAGCTTATGTTTTATCGTCTTGCTTGCTTGCCTTTTTGCAGAAAATTCAGGTACGAGCCAAGCTAATCGCTCCAATTGTATTTCAGCAACAACTTTGGGGTTTACTCATCGCACACCAATGCTACGAACCCCGCTCTTGGCAGGAAAATGAGAAAAATTTACTGCGGCGAATAGCCGAACAACTGGCGCTCGCAATCTATCAAGAAGAGTTAATGCGATCGCTGAAGCTGGAAAAACAAACCCTAGAACAAAGAGTGATCGAGCGGACACAAGCATTGCATGACGCTCTACTTGCAGCTCAAGCAGCTAGCCGCGCTAAAAGTGAATTTCTCGCTACGATGAGCCATGAATTACGCACTCCCCTCACTAGTGTCATCGGGATGTCATCTACCTTACTACGTTGGCCTTTAGGAGAAATGAGTCAGCGCCAACGTCAGTTCCTGCAAACAATTCACGATAGTGGCGAACATCTTCTAGCACTCATCAACGACATTTTAGAACTGACGCAGTTTGAGTCAGGCAAGGCAGTTTTAAATTTAAGCGAATTTGCTCTAGCGCAACTAGCGGAAGCCAGCTTGCGATCGCTGAGCGATCGAGCAACGCGCCAAGCAGTTAATATCATGCTCGATCTCAAAATCTCTCCCGACTATCGGCTTTTTGCCGATCCCCAACGAGTCAGTCAAATCTTATGGAATCTACTCAGTAACGCGATTAAATTTACTCCTGAAGGCGGAGAGGCGACTTTAAGAATTTGGAGCGAGAATGACTTTGCCGTAATTCAAGTAGAAGATACGGGAATTGGCATTGCTGAAGAACATTTACCTCTGATTTTTGAAAAATTCCAACAACTCGATTCTCCTTACCAGCGTCGTTCCGATGGGACGGGATTGGGTTTAGCTTTGACTAAGCAACTCGTCGAACTCCACCAAGGTCGGATTGAGGTTGAATCGACTCTGGGTACAGGCTCTATTTTTACTGTTTGGTTGCCTAATAACAGGGAGCAGGGAGCAGGGAGCAGGGAGCAGGGAAAAGAGAACTGAAGGAGCTGAGGAGGCTGAGGGAGCTGAGGGAGAGAATACTACAAACTCCACACCCCACACCCTACACCCTTGCTTCACGTACCACGCACCACTAAATATAAGCAATCAGACGACCGCAAACGATCGTCACAGCCCAGAGCAAGAGGGAGAAGATGGCGATCGCTCTCACTCCGACTGGCACTCGAACACGTCGATTCCACCGTTGAATTGACTTGGAATAATAAAGGTGAAACGCAGCTGCATTCATCCCAGCAAGGGCGATCGCCCCTAACTTTAGACGAAAGGCAGGATTAGCCGCGAGCGCTTCCGCTTCAGATGCAAATAAGAGGAAACCTGTCAAGAGGGCAGAGCCAAAACTGATGTAAGTCCAGGGTAAAAGATGCCCTGCCATGTCAGTCACTAGCAAATGGCGGGAAAAGCCTAGCAACCGCAGGTCGAACATGGCGATCGCTCCAACTAGAATGGCAAAGCTGATAATATGCCAAGTTTCGACAATTGGATAGAGCCACGCCCACTGTCGCATTGCCGCAGACAAGGCACTCTCTTGCAGCCAAGTCAACCAGCTTTGATGCTCAAGCATACTGTTCTAGCGTAGCGGTATAGTTTTTTCATCGACTATAATTTGCTCTGCTCGCATCTCATTTTTCTCGCTACGGTGAGGATAGCCTACGACATTAACCGTTTCCCCAACCTGCAATTTCTTTAGTGGTAGTCCTCGGTTTTGCAGTCGCGAAGGTGGCGCGAGGACGGCTTCCCATACTTGCTCTTTGGTTTGCAATTGTAAGACAACGTGTGGGTTATCGTAGCCTATTGCTTGAATTTTTCCTGAGAGGTTGAGCGTTTTGCTATTATCGTATTCGCTCCATCCGTGGTGTGCCATTGCCGTGCTTGTCCAAGTAGCCATGAAGATTGCTACACAACAAGCTGTGACTATCATCCGCATCATTTTCGTTCTCAGCATTTCTCTAGCCTCCGACAAGCGTAAGGTACTAGCGGATAATTTAAGGTAAGATTTGTGTCGCGCAAAGACGCAGAGGCGCAAAGAAGATCGCGCTTGTGTATCCTGTTTGCGATCGCATTACGGTCTAGTATGACTGCCAAATATGACGTAGATGTGTCAGATTCAATTTGCCATCTGCAACTGAAGTTTGGATTAATCAAGAATTATCTGAAGTCGCGATCGCAGAGTATAAGGCAGAATAGTCTGTATCAGCTAAGCCTCGCTTGATGGCAATTTCTAAAATTTGCCGGACTCCTTCTAAATGATTGATACTGAGTCCTAGCGATCGCGCTTCGGAAATAAATAAATTGGTATCTTTGAGTAAATGCTTGGTGGGAAAATTGGGATTGTCGTAATTGCGATCGAGCATTCGCTGTAGCTTTTTATCAAATGTGGGGGCGTAAAGGGCGCTTTGACGAAGGATTCGCATGAAAATTTCCACATCAATTCCCTGACGCTCGATTAAACTTAAACTCAGGGCGAAAGCACTGGTGAGAGAGGCTATGAGTTGATTGAGTGCTAGTTTCACAGCCGCCGCACTCCCGACAGCACCGATATGCAACGGTTCGGAACCGAAGTTTTGTAGCAAATTTAACCATCGCTGAAACAGTGCTGGCGAACTCCCTACCATCACAATTAATTTTCCAGCTTTTGCTTCGGGAATACTTCCTAGTACGGGTGCTTCAAGGTAATCGCCTCCAGCAGCAGTGACTTCTTGCTGAATTTCTTTGCTATCGGTGGGAGTAATAGTTCCCATTTGGATGATGGTGCGTCCCGATAAGTGTTGTTGGGAGGCTGGAGATAATAAAACATCTCGAATAGCATGAGCGTCGGTCAGCATCAAAATAATACACTCGCAGGCAGCTAAAACCTCATCTGGACGAGTTGCGATCGCCACGCCAGCCGATTTGAGCGGAGCTAATTTTTCTGGGGTACGATTGTAGGCAACTAGCTCTATGTTGGCAGCTAACAACCTTTGTGCCATCGGCAGTCCCATCAACCCAGTGCCGAGAAATCCTACCTTCACTACTTTCCCTCCTGGTGTACGAACAATTACACACCCTATCGCCAATAAGGACGACCTTTCCAAAATACTCCAATGACAATAGCAATTAGTTGCATTTCATTGTTGTATATATTGACTAGTCTTTCGGGAATGGGTAGGAATGACCTCACTAACAAGCATAGGGTCAAACAAAATACCAAAGCCCACAACACAGAAGCATTTGCGGTAATATTGGCGAAAAATTTTTCTAATAAGTAAACTGCTAAGACTCCAACCCCGACAACGCCAGCAAATTGTACCAACACACCCAAGCTGCCACCATACATTAAGTCAATAACCCGTGCTAGCGCTGGTGATAAGTCAGAGCCGACGAGAAATAAGAAATCTATAACGACAACTATTAGAGTTACAAGACTAGAAAGTAGGAATAGCGATCGCCACGGTAAGAATTTTAAACGACGGAGGGGATTTGACATATTACAAGCGTCGATAAAAACGGTAGAACTTGCGCACGATATTTAAAATAAAATAAGGCATTCGCAGCCGCAGCGGACAAAGAATCGGTAGATACAACCAGTAGTAAGCTTTCTTCAAATCTTGCCATGCCGAGCAAGCCTCTTTATGCAAGAAATCAGACACATCTACCACAAACCCCCTACCTTCCCACATCATAATATTCCGACCGTGGACATCGTGAGGATGCAGTTCGCGCTTGCGGGCATAATCTAAAGCTGCGTCGATGTCTTTAATCACTTGCTTTGGAATTGGTATTCCTTTATGCATACAGTCGTAAAGAGTCATGCCATACAACCGTTTCATGATTAGCCAGCCTTCCTCAGCGTATAAACATTCCGAGAAAGCAGGATGGGAACCCAAACGTTGGTAAACTTCTACTTCCTCCGTCCAACCTGGACGATAGGGCGCATAGACTTTCACGACTCGATCTGGCTGGCTGGGGTGATAGAATACTGCGGCATAATTCCCCGTTCCTAGTAATTGCCAAGGGGAAGGAACTTTAGTGACGACTACAGGGTTGTGGGGTTCGATGCTGTCAATCTGTAATCCAGGCAGTAATTCTCGCTCGATCAGCTCGATTAACCAATCCAGATGCGTTTGTTCCATATACAGTTTGCCAGGGATGGCAAAATTGCTCCCATGCTAACTTGACGCTGCGTCAGTGTTTTTGTTCGATCGCTTGCCACCGCGATCGCAGTCTATTCGTCGTTAGGTGGCAATGCGTCCAAAATACCATCTTGTATGACTAATCTAGGGTAAATGAAGAGAAAAAAAGTCATCCAGGTGAGTACGGGTATGGCAACGAGAATCGTCAGCCACCAAGTTTTCAGTAACAACCAACTACCGCTAATGAGCGTTACACCTGTAAGGAAAATCGACCAAGGCTGACACCACCAAGGCTTATAATTCCAGACACTGACGGGTTTGCGATTGGGAAGTTGATGCATGGTATTAACTTCTGATGGTATTAACTGCTAATGATGAAACTTTTTGTACAGCATAGTCGTGACGGGTTTCCCCTCTCTAAGGTGGCGTTGGGCGATCGCCAAAACTTCATCAGCACGTACCCCGCAATACCAAACCTCTTCTGGTAAGACTAATACCATCGGTCCCATACCGCATTGTCCCAAGCAAGCACTACTCACAACTTCCACCCCAGGAACTAACTGCGCTTGAAATGCTGCTAGTACCTTACGCGCACCTTGCTTGCGACAAGTACGGTTTTGACAGACTAAAACTCGCTGACGAAAATTAGATCCATTCCCCATGAATTTATCCAAACACAACATGTAGGGGGGCAATATTTAGGGGCGCACAGGTGTGCGCCCCTACATGAAACCAATTATTGTGAAATTTGCCTTCGGCTGCGCAAGAACCAAAATTTCAAATTCCTACAGATGCTTCACTTCCGAGACTAACTTCGCTACGGCATCTTTAGCACTACCAAAAAACATCATGGTTTTGTCTTTGTAGAATAACTCGTTGTCTACCCCTGCAAAACCCGTACTCATGCCTCGCTTAATCACGATTGTATGCTTTGCCCTGTCTACTTCTAAAATCGGCATTCCATAAATCGGACTCGCAGTATCGTGCCGTGCGGCAGGATTGACAACATCGTTTGCACCAATTACCAAAGCCACATCAGTTTGATCGAACTGGGGGTTGATATCATCCATGTCGTACAACTGGGTGTAAGGCACGTTTGCTTCTGCCAACAACACGTTCATGTGTCCCGGCATCCGTCCCGCTACAGGATGAATGGCATATTTGACTTCTACACCCAATCTGTCTAGTTGATCGGCAAGCTCCCGAACGGTGTGCTGTGCTTGAGCTACTGCCATGCCGTAACCAGGAACGATCACTACAGAACGAGCATAACCCAACATCATTGCGGCTTCTTCAGCATCTACAGAACGGGTAGTTTGATCGCCTGCGGCAGCACCACCTGCACCACTAGCCGAGCCACCGCCACCAAAAGCACCGAATAAAACGCTAATCAGGGAGCGGTTCATCGCTTTACACATGATCTCCGTCAGGATCAATCCCGAAGCGCCTACCAAAGCACCAGAGATGATCAGCACGTTGTTCATGACTACGAAACCAGCCGCACCTGCTGCTAAACCGGAAAAGGAGTTCAACAGCGAAATCACCACAGGCATATCGCCTCCACCGATGGGGACGACGAACATAACCCCTAGAACCAGGGAAACAGCGACTAATCCCAAAAATACGGGTAAATTAGTCGGATCGACCAACAAAAAGCCGCTACCTACGATGTAACTAATTAGCAGCAGAGCGTTGATTGGTTGCTGCAAGGGAAATGTAATCGGGGAACCACTGATAAGTCCTTGTAGCTTGGCAAAAGCCAGCATACTACCCGTGAAGGTGATGCCACCGATAAAGACATCTAGCAGCATGGAGATATTGGCATCGAGCGGCACTGGTTCGGCAGTTCCCAACAGTCGCCAAAACTCGGCAACTGCCACTAAAGCAGAAGCAGCACCGCCTAAACCGTTGAGCAAGCCTACCATTTGAGGCATTTCAGTCATTTGGACTTTGTAAGCCGCGATCGCACCTATTGCCGAACCGATCGCCAAAGCCACTACAATCATTTGATAGTTCAACACCTGGCGGTCGAGCAGCGTTGCCACGATCGCTAGAAGCATCCCGACTGCAGCTAAGAGATTACCGTTACGCGCTGTTGCAGGCGAACTCAGTTTTTTCAAACCGATAATAAATAAAGAGGCAGCGACTAAATAAGTCAGCTGAATCCCAGTTGGCAGAAAATCGCTCACGCTTTCACCTCTTTTTTCTTAAACATTTGCAACATGCGATCGGTGACTAAAAAACCACCGACGACGTTAATCGTGGCTAGAATCACGGCAATCAAGCCCAAAATCACTGATAAATTTGATTCCTTGGGACCAGAAACCAGCAAAGCACCGATAACCGCAATCCCTGAAATTGCGTTAGAACCAGACATCAAAGGCGTGTGCAGTGTTGGCGGGACTTTATTAATCACCTCAAATCCCGCAAATGATGCCAAAACAAACACGAATAAAGCAGCAATTAAAGCTTCTGTCATGAATTAATCCTCCTTTTGGTAGTCGGGAGTCGGGAGTCGGGAGCCGGAATTATTTTTGACTTCTGACTTTTAACTTTTGACTTTTGTTTTACCCATTACCAATCCCCACCAGTGTTGCCAAGGCTTCCTTTACCCGTGAGTTGCGAATTTCTCCAGCGTGGGTAATACAGGCTGCATCGATGATGTCGTCTTCAAAGTTGAGCTGAAGGCTTTTATCTTCCTTGTTAATCATCAACTGCACCAGTGACAGCAGGTTTTTGGCATACAACTGGCTGGCATGGATGGGTACGGATGAGGGGAGATCGATCGTGCCGATGATGGTGACACCATTGCGCTGTACGTCTTTTCCTGGCTCCGTGCAAGCACAGTTGCCACCTTGTTCTGCGGCTAAATCGACAACTACCGAACCTGGCTTCATCTGCGCTACCATTTCTTCTGTCACGAGGATCGGTGCTTTTCTACCAGGGACTTGTGCGGTGGTAATCACTACGTCTGATAGCTTGACGTGTTCCGCGATCGCTTCCTGAGTGCGCTGTTTTGCTATTTCCGAAACTTCCTTTGCATAGCCGCCAGCAGCTACAGTGTCTTCTTCTAACTGCACTTCAACAAACTTGGCTCCCAAGCTTTGGACTTCTTCTTTCACCGCCGGACGAATATCAAAAGCTTCTACTACTGCTCCCAGTCGTCTTGCAGTGGCGATCGCCTGTAATCCTGCTACTCCCGCACCAATTATGAATACTTTGGCTGGGGCGATTGTCCCCGCCGCTGTTGTTAACATGGGAAAGTACTTGGGTAAAGCTGCCGCTCCAATTAGCACTGCTTTGTAACCCGCGATCGAGGCTTGAGAAGACAAAGCATCCATGCTCTGCGCTCTAGTCGTGCGGGGGATCATCTCCATGCTAAAGGCGGAAATTCGCCGTTCTGCTAGCCGCTTGGCGATCGCAGGTTCTCCCAAGGGATTGAGAAAACTGATGAGGACAGCTCCTTCCCGCAACATTTCCACTTCCGAGCGTCCATCTTCGCGTTCTTGGGGGACTCCTACTTTCAGCAACACGTCTGCTTCCCACCACAGATATCCCGGATCGCTAACGATTTTGGCTCCTGCGGCTTCGTAGGCTGCGTCCGAGAAGAAAGCGCGATCGCCAGCTCCCGCTTCTACCCACACCTCTACACCTTGTTTTACCAATCGGGCAACGACATCTGGTACTAGAGCGACCCGACGCTCTCCAACTTCGATTTCTTTTGCCACCGCTATTTTCATGACTTCTCCGTTAACACAACAGCTAAATTCTTCCTCTCATGCGATCGCAAATCTTTGCGCTTTGTTAGCAGTTTTCTCGCGATCGAGTAATACTTAATCTCCCTACTCCTCTTTTACCAATTGCAATCTATTTTTGGTATCATAACAATGCAAAAATTGCAGATCTTGCGATCGATCCTCACATTTTTTCGATCTTATGTTGCGCTTCAAAGCTGAGATCTACCTCTTTAGCTTCTTTTATGAATTGCCAGATGAAAGTGAATGACTACCTCTACTGACAAGCCTGCTGTCATCTTTTTTCCTAAATATCAAGCAATTGTAATAGCACCCGATTTAGTCTGCGTTTTGTTCGGGTTTTGTCTAGAACTAAGATAAAACTATTAAATAAAACTTGCTCAAAAGGTATCTTGATGACTGTAGCGTAGACAACTATCAATTGTGTGACTCAAGAACTCAATTTTTATAACAAAAAGTTTATATTTCGTAATTTGTAATTTGTAATTCGTAATTGAGCAAGCAGCGATCGGTGACCAGTGAAGAAAGGGTGTGGGGGAGCCAGTGCGGTCTTGGAGGTGGCGCTATCGCGGACTTCGTCGCCCTCCGTTGAAGCAACTGGCGCTATCAGGGTGTAGGGTTGAATTGTGACTTGTGACTTGTGACTTGTGACTTGTAATTGCTCCGCGACTCTCCCTTGTCCCCCTTTGCCCCCTAATCCCCACTCCCTACCCTTCGGGAACGGCTTCGCCGAACGGTCGTGGGGAAGAGCGAGTTCCCCCTTGTCTCCCTACTCGTGCGCTCCCGACTCCCTGCTCCCTGACAACTGCAACTAATAACTAACACACAGCGTCTGTAGAGATCGAGCGAGTTCTAGTAAATTAGACTTAGTAACGCACTATTCTTGTTGTGAGGAGTGCGGCTCATTACAATTGTTGTCCGAAGGAGCTTTTATGCGTCGCCTACTTGCCTCGATCGCCGTTTCTGGCTTATTACTAACTGGGCTGCCCCTTGTATCATCCGCTCAGGGTACATCAGGATTTACTCTCTGGAGTGGCGTAAAGCGCGAGAATCAACTCCCCTACAAACTAGACTTTGGCGGACAAACTAGCGGCTGGGATCGCTATCGGTTGAGAATTCCACAGAAAAAGCTGAATTTAGCAGTATCGCAGTTTTCTATTTCCTACCCAGACTATTTTAAAGGTAAATTTGACACCGATCGGATTGAGGTACGGATTAAGGGTGATAAAGTGCCTTTGCAAGAAGTTGTTTGGGATAAGGAAAATCATAAAGTCGATATTTATCCTAAAGAACCCGTTCCAGCTGGTAGCAGAGTGGAATTGGTCTTCTCGAACGTAAAAAACCCTAGCTCTGGTGGTACTTTCTACTTTAACTGTCAGATTCAAACACCTGGAGACGTACCGCTACTGCGCTATCTGGGAACGTGGATCGTTACTATCAGTTGATTAGGGAGTAGGGAGTCGGGAGCAGGGAGTCGCGGGGAAGAGAGGTGAGGGAGCGATCGGGAGCGCAAGGTTGCTGAGGGAGCTGAGGAGTAGAGGAGAAATTACTGGTAACTGGTAACTGGTAACTGCTCGCTACTCACTACTCACTTAGCTAAGAAGTTTTCATGCTAAAATTGCAGATCGTGACTTTTTTAGCTAAAAATTCCGAATAACTGAGAGAGCAGATTTATGAAACGCACGCTGGAAGGTACTAACCGCAAAAGAAAGAGAACATCTGGGTTTCGCGCTCGGATGCGTACCCCCGACGGACAAAACGTGATTAGAGCGCGCCGCAGAAAAGGTCGTCACCGCCTCACTGTCTAAAGTCCCTAACAGAAGTGACTGAATCAGTCAGTAGTGAGTGGTAATTGGTAATTGGCGCTTTTGCGAAAGACAATTAACTAGCTGCTGACAACTCTTCCCTACTCCCTGCTCCCTTTCTTCACTGATAACTGGTCATTTGGGTTTGTCAAAAGTAAATCGGCTCTCAAGTAGAGAAGACTTTCGCGCCGTATTTCGAGCTGGAATACGGCGCAACGGCAATCGCATGACTTTGAGGGCTTTGCGAATGCAAAATGCCACAACCTCAGTAGCAGACGGCAAGTTAGCCACAGCTACGCATAAAGTAGGTGCGCCTACACGGATCGGTATTTCTATTAGCACAAAAGTGAGTAAAAAAGCAGTCGTCCGCAATCGGATTAAGCGACAACTGCGGGTTGCCTTTCGCTGTCTATTGCCCCGTATTTCACCTGGATGGTTACTGGTGGTTATCGTTCAACCATCAGCAGCGCAGCAGGAGTGCGTAACCAAACAATTTCTGCAAGAATTAGAGCAGTTATTGGTAGCAGCCGAGGTGCTTAATGGGAATTCGTGAAGAAGTTTACTACGAAGGTGGTCCTCATATCGGGGATCTCATTATTAATTTGCTCATCGGGCTGACGCTGATTGGTATCCCCTTGACAGTTGGTGCAATTGTACGGGCATTGTGGTTGCGCTACCGCATCACAAATCGCCGTATTTCTGTTACAGGCGGCTGGATGGGGCGCGATCGCACCGATATCATTTATGCTGAAATTGTCAAAATTGTGAAAGTACCGCGCGGATTCGGTTTATGGGGCGATATGGTACTAACTTTAAGAAACGGTAGCCGTTTGGAAATGCGGTCAGTTCCCAAATTCCGCGAACTATACGACTATATCAGCGAAAAGGCAGCAGAAAAAAATCCTCAAGTCAAGACCAAAGCTACAACTTGAGAATATTATGTAAGCAATTAGTAGTTCTTTATTGGACAGTTCTCTGTTGTTAGTTATCGATCGCTTGTCATTGGTTGGCAAATGACCGATGACAAATGACCGATGACTAAAATCGGATAGATTAGATTCAGACGAATGACAAATTATTTCAGGTTGACTTCAAGATAATGGATTTTGGTATAGGGTTTCTTTCCAACAACGTTATGTTGCCGATCCTAGATTTTTTCTACGGGATCGTGCCGAGCTACGGGTTGGCGATCGTAGCCTTGACACTGGTGATTCGCTTTGCGCTCTATCCGCTGAGTGCCGGATCGATTCGGACGATGCGCCGCACGCGAGTTACTCAACCTTTGATGCAAAAGCGCGTCAAAGAGATTCAAGAGCGCTATAAAGACAATCCTGCCAAAATGCAGGAGGAAATGGGCGCTGTTTACAAAGAATTTGGCAATCCATTGGCAGGATGTTTGCCAGTCTTGCTGCAAATGCCCGTACTGTTCGCCCTATTCGCGACACTGCGGGGATCGCCGTTTTCGGATATCAACTACAACGTCAACCTGCAAGTCTTTCCCCAAGAACAGATCGAACGCATTCAACCGCAGGCTTTTACCACTCCGCCGCAAAACATTTATATTACCGATGGCGTTCACGCTCGCGTTGCAGCAATCTTGCCCAGTGGGAATAAATTGGTGGTCGGGGACAAAACTAAAATTGATTTTCAAACTCCAGAGGGTAAGCCTTTCTCAGCTCTAGCAACAGAGTATCCCGATACCAATCTCGTTCCCAAATGGAAAGTCACTAAAGGGGAAGAAAGGGTAAAAATTGATGAAAACGGTAATATCGAAGCCCTTCAACCAGGTGATGTGACAATTCAAGCAACAATCCCTGGACTTGCAGCTAACAAGGGCTTTTTATTTATTGATGCCTTAGGCAGAGTCGGCGCTTTTGATGAAGACGGAACGATCCATTGGGATATTGTGGCAATGGTGATTGGTTTTGGTCTCAGTCTCTACCTCAACCAAGTTCTATCCGGTCAAGGTTCTACCTCTAACAATCCCCAACAAGATACAGTCAACAAGATCACCCCAATTATTTTCTCAGGGATGTTTTTGTTCTTTCCGCTGCCTGCTGGCGTGTTGATGTACATGCTGATTGCAAATATATTCCAAACACTCCAGACATACATTGTTTCCCGCGAACCCCTACCAGAAAACTTACAAAAGCTTGTCGAAGCAGCAGATGCTAAAGCAGGAGACGATGCAGGTCGTCAGTCGCTTCCTTTTGAACCAGGGCGGAAGAAAAAAGAAAAACCTTCAGGCTAAATCATGAGTGACGAGCAGATCGGGCAGCGGGGTCAGCAATGGCTAGAGCAACTCCTGCAACTGTCAGGAGTCTCTACTCAAGTTACAGCTAAGTTGCAAACCCCAAAAACAGCAAACAGCGACCCAGAAGAACACGATAGTTATTGGCTGACAATCGAGCAGACTGGTTTACCACCAGAGCAAGTCCAAGCTTTGATTGGTGCGGAAGGTTCGGTTCTAGATGCCATTCAGTATCTTGCTAATGCTACCCTGAACTTAAACCAACCTCAGGAGCGGCAAGCCGCTTATATAATTGAGCTGGATGGCTATCGCTTGCGGCGACAAGCAGAAATTCAAGCGATCGCTACCTCAGCCATAGAACAAGTCCGTACGACAGGACAAGAGGTAGAGATCAAATCTCTTTCGTCCGCTGAAAGGAGGCAAATTCATACTTTTTTGAAGGATTTTCCCGATTTAGAAAGTTTCAGTCGTGGCAAAGAACCGCATCGTCAGTTGGTGATTCGCGCGATCGGCAGTAGCTAGACTTGAATTTGGAATTCGGAATTCCGAAATTTTAGAAAATGAGATTCAGAATTATTTGACTTACAACTGGCAGTCCTATGGAGGCTATTTACATTCCTCATCTGACCACAGCACCGCAAAAAACCAGGGTCATCGAGGTTGATGAGTTCTTACCCGATCTAGACACCCTAACTCCGGTGCGCGGTCAGGTGCGCGTGCAACACGGTGGCAATTACCTAGAGGTTTCAGCTCAGGTAGAAACCATCGTTACATTGACTTGCCATCGCTGTTTGCAACAATACAACCATCGCCTGAAAGTAGAAGCTTCAGAAATTATTTGGCTAGATCCAGAAGCCGGTAAAGAAGAAACTGCGATCGAGTTGGAAGTCGCATTTGAAGATCTGGTCGAAACTTTACAGCCTACAGGTCATTTCGATCCTGGGGAGTGGTTGTACCAGCAATTATGTCTAGCCATGCCTCAGCGTCAGTTGTGCGACAATTTGTGTCAGGGTATTCAACTATCGCCGCAGCCAGAAGAACCTTCAGCACCATCGAGCGATCGCCGCTGGGCATCTTTAGAATCCCTAAAAAATCACTTGTCTAATTAGGGACAAGAGTTTTGTAGGATTATGAGACAAGGAGGACAAGGAGGACAAGGAGGACAAGGGAGACAAGGGGGAGGATTTACCACTCCCGACTCCCGACTCCCGACTCCCGACTCCCCCCAACTCCCTCACCCCTCATCCCTCATATGAGCTTCCGCGAAGAGTTTGCACTGTTGCTACGCGCCCGCTACCCGATCGTCTATATTCCTACCTATGAGGAAGAACGAGCGGAAGTAGCGATTCGGGAAGAAGCCCGCATCCAAGGAAATCGCGCTGTTTATACTTGGGATTTTGTCGATGGCTACCAAGGTAATCCTAACGATGCTGGTTTCGGTCGTCGCAATCCTTTACAAGCTCTAGAATTTGTCGAGAAACTGCCTGCTTCGGCTCCGGCAGTTTTTATTTTGCGTGATTTTCATCGCTTTTTAGAAGATGTTTCCGTGTCACGCAAACTCCGCAATTTAGCGCGGGTACTTAAATCGCAGCCGAAAAATATCGTCTTGCTGTCGCCACGAATCGTCACTACGGAAGAATTGGGTGAAGTTTTAACCATTTTAGAATTTCCCCTACCCGCTGCCGCTGAGATTAAGTTGGAGGTAGAACGCCTTTTGGCAGCCACAGGGCAATCTTTAGAGGCTAAAACGGTAGATGAACTCGTGCGTTCGTGCCAAGGATTATCCATCGAACGGATTCGGCGGGTACTAGCAAGAGCGATCGCCTCTCACGGAGAGATTCAACCGGAAGATGTCGAATTGGTTTTGGAAGAAAAGCGCCAGACCATTCGCCAAACTCAAATTCTTGACTTTTACCCTGCCACTGAAAAAATTTCGGATATTGGCGGTTTAGACAATCTCAAAGATTGGTTGTTACGTCGGGGGGGAGCATTTAGCGAACGCGCTAGGGCATACGGTTTACCTCATCCACGCGGACTCATGTTAGTTGGAATTCAGGGAACGGGTAAATCGCTAACAGCTAAGGCGATCGCCCATCACTGGCACTTACCTTTGTTACGCTTGGACGTGGGGCGATTATTCGGTGGTTTGGTCGGAGAATCGGAATCTCGCACCCGACAAATGATTCAAGTCGCAGAAGCCCTATCTCCCTGTATTCTTTGGGTAGATGAGATCGATAAAGCTTTTGCAGGGTTGGGAGCAAAAGGCGATGCTGGCACGACTAGCCGCGTCTTTGGAACATTTATCACCTGGCTCGCGGAGAAAACTTCTCCCGTGTTTGTCGTTGCCACTGCCAACGATATTCATGCTTTACCACCCGAGATGTTGCGTAAAGGCAGATTCGACGAAATCTTTTTTGTTGGTTTACCAATTCAGGATGAACGCAAAGCAATTTTCACCGTCCATTTATCTCGCCTGCGATCGCATAATCTCAAAAGTTACGATCTCGATCGCCTTGCCTACGAAACTCCTGATTTTTCTGGGGCAGAAATCGAGCAAACAATCGTGGAAGCCATGCACATCGGCTTCAGTCAAAATCGAGACTTTACTACTGACGACATTTTAGAGGCGGCGAGTCAAATCATTCCCCTTGCCCGTACTGCCCAAGAACAAATTCAGTTTTTGCAAGATTGGGCAGCAGCTGGAAAAGCTCGCCTTGCCTCTAAACACAGCAGTCTGAGCAACCGAATTCAGCGCCAATTGCAGTAGAACAGGGAGCGCACGCGCAGGGAAGAACTTACGTTCCAATCGCCCACAAATGACAAATGACTACCCCATACCAATAATTAAAAAATCTGCTACATTCAGACGATTATGCTAGGATTCGTGCTGTAGTAATTATGGGACACTAGTAGGGTATCGCCATGACTTTGGCAGGAGCAGCTAAATTTGTCCTGGGTGTTAGCTTAGCGCTGGCGATCTTGGCTGGTGGTAGCGCCGCAGTTGCTTTGTATTTTATGTATAGAGTGACAACTCATCCGCCTAAGCCGACTTTTGCTAACGAACTCAACCAAAAACCAAAAGCTGCGCCTGCTGCGAAAAAGCAAGCACAGCCTGAAATATCTAATCCCGATAATGCTAATAACGCCGAATCTACGACCGAGAAAGCGAATTCTGACACTAATTCTACTGAGCCTCTAGCGCCAGGAACCTATAGAGCTAGGGTGTCTTGGGAAAAAGGCTTAAGTCTCCGTGCCGAGCCTGGAGCGGGTGCTGAACGCATCGGCGGGTTGGAATACAATCAACAGATCGTCGTTTTAGAAGAAAGTCCAGATAAAAATTGGCAAAGAGTTCGCTTATCGGATAGCGATCGCGAAGGCTGGATCAAAGCAGGTAACATCGAGAAAATACAGTGAAGAGCAATCGGCGCTCGACAACCGACAACTAATAACACTAAGATTCTAGATCGGCAACAACGCTCTTTGACAAGAAGGACAAACAGCATGAATTGTTAGTTGGCAATCGAGCAAATGATACCCTTCCTTTTCAGCTGTTTTTGAGCCAATTTTTAAGATGGAATCGTTTTTAAACTCGATTGTTTTATTGCACCTAACACAAATTAAATGGTGATGGTGGTGAGGATAGGGCTGATTGATCTCGTAATGTTTATGTCCCTCGCCTAACTCCAGCTCGCGCAGAATTCCCATCCGCGCCATTAACTTTAGAGTGCGATAAATAGTTGACAGACTGATCCCTGCTGCTTGAGTTTCTAATTGTTGGTAAAGCTCTTCCGCACTTAGATGTTTTCCTCTAGGCAGTTCTTGAAAAACCTGTAGGATCGTTTCGCGCTGCGGTGTGAGTCGCCAACCCCGCTCGTTGAGTTCTGCCTTAAGTGAGGTAGCTGAGTATGCAGTCATAACCACCTTTTTAAGCAAGCTTAATAATTGATAAGTATAGTCAATTATTGCTTGAAGTGTCAACAAGCCATGACTATTGAGAATGATTTTTAAGAAAAGAGAGCCGTAGTTTACAGATAATAAAAATCTTCTGGCTAAAAAATAGGCAGAAGAGGTGAAGAACGAAGAATGAAAGTGAATCTAACTAGGTTGTAAAAAACACGGTCACGATCCTTCACCCGATCGATGTTGTTAGCTCAAATTGTTAGCTCAAAGACTCTAAGTAATCCCGCACGCGATTGCGTCGTTTGGGTTGTCGTAGCTTTTGTAGTGCTTTAGATTCAATTTGACGCACTCTTTCCCGCGATAAGTCTAAAGCGCGTCCAATTTCGGCTAGAGAGTAACAGTGTCCGTCTCCCAGACCAAAGCGCATCAAAATCACATCCCGTTCGCGATCGGTCAAATCTGCTAGGAGCTGCTGTAAATCTCGATGGAGAGCTTCACGCATGAGCAACTCTTCAGGGGAAATACTGTCGTTTTCGAGTAAATCTCCTAACTCAGTATCTTTTTCCTTCCCAACTTTTGTCTCCAAAGATACGGAACGAGGGACTCTCAGTAGCACTTCCCGCACTTGAGGCGCAGTCATCTCCAATTCTAAGGCAATATCTTCGATCGTAGGGGTACGACCTTTTTCTTGTGCTAGTTTGCGCTGAGCTTTCTTGATTTTATTCAGTTTTTCTGTAATGTGAACTGGAAGGCGGATAGTACGGCTTTGGGTAGCGATCGCGCGGGTAATACCTTGACGAATCCACCAATAAGCGTAGGTGCTGAAGCGATAACCCTTCGTGGGATCGAACTTTTCTACCGCTCTTTCTAACCCCAGAGTTCCTTCTTGAACCAGATCCAACAGTTCCAAACCGCGATTTTGATACTTTTTCGCAACTGAAACCACCAGGCGTAAATTCGCCTTGATCATGTGTTCTTTGGCATGGATACCTTCGTTTTGAATTTGCTCTAGTTCTTCGACGGTGATTTTGGCAATTTCAGCCCAACGGCGTTTTCCAACTGCCAAAGCGGGTTTGAGTTCCATCACAGATATACCAGCACTGGCAGCCCATCTTTCTAAAGAGGGGCGGTGTCCTAGTTCGGAAGTCAGTCGCTCTTGGGCTTCACTTAGGGTGATGTATGTTTTGATAATCGAGTCGTCCTTTGCTGCATGACTGACGCACAGCGCCCGCATTCGCAAATAACGCTGCACTTTTTGAGCTTCGGAAACTTCTTCATCTCTTTCTAGCAGGTGGACGCGACCGATCTCTTGCAGGTATAAACGAACTAGGTCTGTAGTCCGACGGGTAACACCAGGTTGTAGGCTCTCCCGATCGTTAGAGTCAATATCCAAAGTCAGCAGGTCATCCACGCCCAGATCGGTATCATCTTCTGGATAATCTGACCGAAAGCGCTGGGGGACTGATTGGGGTTCGTAGGCTGCGTCCGCGTAAAAAGATAGTGCTTGCATAGGGGTTATCTCAACTGCTCCAGGTGACAATAGACTTCACTCGGTTGCTTCTTGTTGCTGATGCTATTGTTCCCAGCGATCTTGGCGAACTAACATCTTGCTGCTAGATTTACGAGGAAACTTGACGATCGCGCCCGCTAACTTCAGGAATAACTCCAAGTTTTCTAGTGAATTCGAGTACGAACTGATACTTCTACGGTTGTTAGGATTGCGGAAACTTAAAGCAGCAATTCGGGATTGATAGACGATTTCAAAGCTGGAAAGTTTTGCCAAATAAGCGTTTCAAGAATAAAGGTGGTTTGAGATAAATGTGTGCGATCGCACCCTAGTGTAAACTACAATTTTTGCCTGAGAAATTTCGGAGAATCAGCCGCGATCGCGTAAAGTTTTATGAAATTTGTGTAGATCTACGTAGGAGCGATTCGGTCGAACCATCGCCTCTACAATAATTCCGATTTGAGGTCGCGCAGCATCAGTGCTTCCAGCGCTTGCTTGGGTGTAATTTCCGCTTGCAGGAGACGATAAACTTCAGCCGTAATCGGCATATAGATGTCTTGCTGGCGAGCGCGTTGCATGAGTACCTGAGTCGTATTCACGCCTTCAGCCGTTCCTTCTAGGTGAGCAAGAATTGCGGACAGGGTTTTACCTTGGGCGAGTTGATATCCCACCTGATAGTTACGACTGAGGGGACTGTTACAAGTTGCCAGCAGATCGCCCAAACCAGATAAACCGTAAAAAGTTTCTGTTTTTGCTCCCCAGCTGTTGCCGATGCGGATAATTTCCGTCAATCCACGGGTGACAAGTGCAGCTTTAGCATTTGTACCCAACTGCAAACCATCGCAAACACCCGCCGCGATCGCCATCACATTTTTCAGCGTCCCCCCCAACTCTACGCCCAAAGGATCGGAATTGGTATAAACGCGGAACTGCGGTGAGGAAAAGACTGCTTGCACTGCTACTGCGGCGTTGTCGTCAGTACTACCAGCGACAGTTGCAGCGGGTAATCCCTGTTGAATTTCCTTAGCTAAATTAGGACCGCACAGTACAACTACCGAGCGATTGGGAAAAGCCGCCTGCCAAATCTGAGCTGGAGTGAGAGTTGTGACAGGATCGAGTCCTTTGGTTGCCGTGACAAAAATTGTTGCGGGTAAAAGAGGTAAAGTCTGAATTTCGCGAACGACTGTTGCTACACCCTGCATTGAGACAGCAGATACGACTACATCCGCACGTTCGATCTCGCTAGGCGAAATTGCCCCATCGCGCCGCGATCGCACTTGCACGCTATGACCGTTAGCTGCTGCAAGCGATGCTAATGTCGTTCCCCAAGCCCCAGCACCGAGAACCACCACTGACTTTGGATTTTGGCTTGAGTGTTGGCGCTCGCTAGCGAGAGACTGGGATTTTGGATGAATCACAAACCTAAAATTTCAATTATGGCTCAATTTTTAGAGCGGATTTCACCTGAGAGTCTTGCTCTCTAGTCTAGGTTAACTCGATCGATCCGCCCCAGTCTATTGAGGATAACCAAAGAAAACTGGTAGAGCGGCACAATGTCAGTAGCATAGAGACACCATACTCGGTCGAACTCCACAATGGCTACTTTCGCTCAAATCGCAATAAGTTTTGTGTTAAGAATTTTCAGCTCCCAAGATAAACTATAGAATTTTTTAATGAAGCCCCCCGAACTCGATCGAGATTTTGAAGCGTTATTAGACTACCTCAAATGCAACCAAGGTTGTGACTTGACGGGCTACAAACGCCCTACCTTAATGCGGCGTTTCTCTTGCCGAATGCAGCAGCTCCACATCGAGCGCTATCAGGACTATTTACAGTATTTGCAAAGTCATTCTCAAGAGTGGATTGCGCTTTTAGACTCCATACTCATTAACGTTACTAGTTTCTTCCGCGATCGCGAAGCTTGGGACGATCTAGCCAACGAGATCGTTCCTAAAATTATTGCTAGCAAACAGCCTGACGAACCGATTCGCGTTTGGAGTGCAGGCTGTGCTTCTGGGCAGGAGGTTTACAGCTTACTCATTTTGTTTGCAGAAGCTTTGGGAATTGAGTCGTGTTTGCAGCGAGTTCAACTCTATGCTACCGATGTGGATAAAGTAGCCCTTCAACAAGCACGACAAGCGGTTTATAGCGCGAATGAAGTGAAAGGACTTGCTCCTGCTTTACTCAAGAAATACTTTGAACCAACCGAGCAAGGCTATGCTTTCGATCGCAGACTTCGCCGTAAAGTCACCTGTGGTTGTCATAACCTAGCTGAAGATGCACCGATGTCCAAAATCGATTTGCTGGCGTGCCGTAATACCTTGATGTATTTCAATCCAGATATCCAAGCAAGAATTCTGGTTCGCTTTCATTTTGCGCTGAAAAACAACGGCTTTCTCTTCCTAGGTAAGCATGAAACGCTAACCGCTCAAAGACCGATTTTCATGCTAGTTAATATAAAGTATCGAATTTATACCAAAGGACTGCATTTGGGGTCAGGAGATCGCCTCTCAATCAATCCTAAATCTCGCCCCAAGGAAATCAGCGATTCACTAGTCTCCCAACTGTGCTTTTGGAAAGCTGCATTTGAGTCAAGTCCTTTCGCTCAGCTATCTGTCGATCTAAATAATCGTTTAGTTGCTACTAACGAACGGGCAAACTTTTTATTTAAATTAACGCTCGACGATTGGAGCTTTCCTTTTGCAGAAATTGCACCCGGAAAGTTAGTGAGTTCCCATATTGCGATTGGTAGATTCTACTGCGATCGTCGTCCAGTCAATTTGAAAAATATTAAGTGGACAACTTCAAAAGGAACAAAATATCTCGATATTTTTATCGCACCCGTTTTCAACACAAATAATAATTTGCTGGGAGTTAACTTTACCATCATCGACGCAAGCGATCGCCAGCAGCTCGTAGAAAAACTAGAATACAAATCTTCAGAATTAGGCAGAGTTTCGGAAACATGCCAGGAAATAAAAACGGCACTTGATACAACTCGCATCGAGCTTGAAGAGACTCAAAAAGAATTAGCAGCCTTACATCAAGAAATACAATTTATCGAAAGAGATATGCAATTTAGAAATTGATGGCAATTGCGATCGCTCTGCCTGTCTTCATATCTTAAATTACGGGACTAGTACCTCTCGAACGCGCGACCTAGCGCTTTAGGAGGCACTATTTATATAATAAATTCACAGACATTCTAGCCTAGAAAAACTTACATCTGATGGCTACGCCGTACTTCTGTAATCTGATCTGCCACATCAAGTACGGGTTGAGGCATATTCGAGCCGGTCAGAATTACATCTACATGCTTGGGGCGATTTTGAATAAAATCTAAGACTTCTGTTAGAGGAATTAAGCCAAATTCAACAGCTACGCTCAATTCATCCAATACTACTAATGAGTACTGCCCTTGAGAAACAACTTGGCGCGTATGCTGCCACAGTTCTTGTAAAGAACGGTTTTCGGATTCGTCTAATTGTGGCGTGTCAATGCAACGGGGAAGATTGCAGCGAATCCAATCCAGGTTTTGCCCTAACTTAACTGGATGACAATGACCCTGATTTATCCCACCTTTGAGAAATTGGACGATGAGCGCTGGAGTCCCTTGACCGGAAACCCTTAAAGCCTGTGCCATCACGCTTGTCAAAAAGCTACGACGAGAGCAAGTAAAGACCTGTACTAATCCTTCAACTATGTATGGTTGTTGGCAAGGAGAATGAACGGTTGGGGTTTCTAGCTGGGCAATCATAAAGTCACTTTTATCCAGATGCTTGAGTTAAAGCTGAGTTCGGACAAACCGCAATATGCGATATATAGTGTAGTCTTGCAGAATACTCCTTAGTGAAACACTACATCTATGTTTTAGTCAATAGGAAACTATCCTCTGGGATCGCAATATCGCTACTATAAGTCCCAGTTGGCGAAGATTCTGTTGCAGCATTTTGACTTTTGACTTCCCAGCATAGCGATCGCCCTCCACATATTCCACGCCAAAAGTTTACAAAAAATTAAGCCTAGCGAAAGTGTTAACTGTATGCTCGACCCTGTATTCTGATTTAGGTCACTACAGCTAAGAACCATGACCTGGGAGCGTTTGGATAATCGGTTAGCAAATCAACTGCGTCCTATCAGTTTTACACGGGGTTTTACTCGCTTTGCCACTGGCTCTGTTTTAGCTCAGTGCGGCGATACTCAGGTGTTGTGTAACGTATCAATTCAGCCTGGAGTCCCCAGATTTCTAGAAGATTCGGGCAAGGGTTGGCTGACGGCTGAATACAGAATGCTTCCCACTGCTACCCACCAACGCCAAGAACGAGAAACCTACAGGCTGTCTGGAAGGACGCAAGAGATTCAAAGGTTAATCGGACGCAGCTTGAGAGCCGGACTCGATTTAGCAGCATTGGGAGAGCGTACAGTCACCGTAGATGCTGACGTATTGCAGGCGGATGCAGGTACGAGAACCACAGCAATTACAGGTGGGTTTGTGGCGCTTGCCGATGCGATCGCCAAGCTTTTAGAACGGGGAGAGCTGACGCGATCGCCCATCCGCCATCAAATCGCCGCCGTCTCCGTAGGTTTACTCGAAGGTGTGCCATTTCTAGATCTCAACTACCAAGAAGATGTCGCCGCCGATATCGATTTCAACGTAGTCATGAACGACCAATTAGAAATTATCGAACTCCAGGGAACCGCTGAAGCACGTAGTTTCAGCCGCACTCAACTGAATCAAATTATGGATTTGGCAGAACTTGGGATTAAAGATTTACTAGCAGCACAACGTCAAGCCTTGGGGGATTTTACTTTCTAGATGAAAGCTCTTGTTGCTAGGTTAAAAACATAAGAGGGGGGGGTAGAATATAGTTCGCATTTGTGATATTATCTATTTTATAATGGGGATATTTTCATTTTTGAAAATTGCTTAGATTTCCATTATGAAGTAAACCATCTAGGTAATCAATAGTATAATATCACGAGCGATCGCATTATTAATTACATATTTGTACAGGAATATTTGTCATAGAAATCCAAGTGTAGGGTGGGCAATGCCCACCTTATTTACATAATTATTTCACGCTATCTAAATCGGTAGAAAGCGTCTTCAAGCTAGTCAATACAGTACCTCGTGCAGGCTGTGCTTTGCTCAGTCCAGAGTTAACATCTTTCACCCCTGCTTCTAGTGGGTCATTTGGTATGAGTGTTGCTATAAAAAGGATGGTCAATTAAAGTGAAGATACATAGTTTTTCAGGTTGTGATGACACGGCAAAAAAAGCACCTTTGCGACCGTTAAGTGATGAAGAACAAACCGACTTGAAAAAACTGAGCCGTTCTCAATCCCAATCATCTGCTAGTGTCATGCGGGCCAAAGCGATTCTAGCCGTGGCTCTTGGGGCTGATTACACGAGTGCAGCGCAGTTAGTAGGATTACGCTGTGGTGATACGGTCAGCAAGTGGGTCAGTCGCTTCAATGTTGAAGGCTTAGCTGCCTTACAGCCTCGACATGGCGGTGGGGCAGTAGTGCAATACAGCGAACCAGAAAAACAACGCATCCTGTCCGAATTTCAGCGTCAACCAGAGCGGCAGAAAGAGGGCACGGCAACCTGGTCAGTAGCTACACTTCAACGGGCTTTGCTTCAACGGGCTTTGCGTCAGGCTCCTGATGGCTTAACCCAAATCAGTACTTATACAATTTGGCAGGTACTCAAAGAGGCGGGCTATAGCTGGCAAAAGAGCCGCAGTTGGTTAAAAACTGGACAGGTGAAGCGCATACGCAAAGGCAAGCTAGTAGTAGTAACTGACCCAGATACCGTGGCAAAAAAACTGATAGAACGCGCTTACACTCAGGGACAGAAGCTAGGCTTGAGTGTGTGGTGCGAAGACGAGGCGGGACCATTTGGCACTGCTCCTTACCCTGGTAGCAATTGGCAGCCAGTAGGTAAACCGACACGGCAAGAACATGAATATATCCGTAATGGCACAGCCAAGCTGTTAACGCTATTCCATCCCGCTACTGTATTACAGTTGTAGATAAATAGAAGAATGAATTCGCTTTTGGTAATGGTAGTAACGAGCAGTAGCTTGATGAGATCTGCGCCAATAAGACCAACGCAAAACGTGTTCAAGACACCAGAATGTGGGAAACAAGAATCGAGATACCCACCGCTTCATCTCCCAGATACTTAGTCGGACAATAAACCTCGTGCCGCTTTGAACGCAGTTAGACTGCCAGTTGTTACTAGAGGTAAAGGGGGTAGAGGAGTGAATAGCAGGCTCACAAGAGTGTCGTAAGACGGTGAGAAATATTTGAGCAGCCAGGACGAGGGTGATGTGTCGATGCCAACCATGCCAGGAACGAACTTCGTACTCTCCTAAACCTAGCTGGTCTTTAGCAAATTTAAAGCACTCCTCAATCCGCCACCTTTGCCCGGCGATTTGAACCATCGTTTCTAGGGTAGTATCGCTCTTAGCAAATACTTGATAGTAGCTGACGCGAGGATCTTCAGGGGTGTTCTAGAGAGCGGCGGAACAATAACCAACGTTGAAAACCATCTGATCTGTCACAATTAACTGGCACTTTCGCCCAGTCATAGTATCTTTCTCCCTTACTGCCAGCTCCACAGCTAAGACGTTGCCACAGGCTGGCTGTCCGGCTGAGGTAACAGTTCTTGGCTTGATAACGTTGCCAGCCAATAACTACAGGCTGCTTCTTGCTGACCGTGAGTATATACGGTTGTTTAGCAGTCTTTTCCAGCCACCACCACAATGAACCATCGTTGCCATAAACCTCATCAGCAACAAAACCAGGCGGGACGTATTCCGTCTTTAAAAGCTGATTCCAACATCTGTTGTGCTAGTTGAGGTTTAGTCGCAAATGTGATTGATTTTGGAACTGCTCCCTTCTTACGTTTGCTTTGATCTTCACTCCATGTGCGCGGTAGATACAAACGGCGATCGATCAACGTATGTCCTTTGTCGCTAATGTAGGACATGAACACACCTACCTGGCAATTCTCCAAATGTCCAGTTGTGCCATAATACTGCACCTGTACGCCTACTGACTGCTCTCCTTGCTTCAGAAAACCTGTTTCATCAATTGCCAAAATATCTGTTTCACTCTTCAAATGCTCCACTGCATACTTTCTAATTTCTGCACACACTGCGTCCGCGTTCCACTGCGCCCGTCCTAGTAAATGTTGGAAGCGATAGGGATTGCTATACCCTACCTGTTCTGCCATTTGCCATCCATTCTTCCGCTCAACTGGGCTTAGTAGTGCCTGGATATAGTCATACGCTGCAAGACGTGCTTCAGAACGAGCGAAGTGCTTTCCCAGTTTTGCTGAAACGCTTTCAATCTACTGCTCCATTGGGAGAGCGCTTCTAATGCAACACCTGTTAAAAACACGTTGGATGTATCAAGCATTGCTAAACTAAACTGTATTTCCTTACAAATCTAGTTTAGCTTATCTACAACTGTAATATACTGGGCAAGTACGAGTTAAGGGTGTTACCAGTTGTACCAATGCTGTGTTGCACGAATGGCTCAAGCAAGAATTAGCTAGTGTTGTACAATCACTGCCAACTCCAGCTCGATTACTCAAGCCTGAAGAAAATCAACGGTTATGGAAAAGTTGGCAGCAGGGGTTGAAAGTACGCTTTACACTCCCACACGACTTACCGCCACTGCGAATGTTGCTAGTGATGGATAACTTGGTCGGACATAAAACTCCCCAGTTGGTATTGTGGCTGTGTGCTCATGGCATCATGCCGCTCTACACACCTCTTGGCGGTAGCTGGCTGAATATGGCTGAGTCGATTCAACGAATTCTCAAACGCCGAGCTCTAGAGGGGCATCATCCGCAAACAGCCTATCAAATTATTGAGTGGTTGGAAGCAACTGCTTTTGGATGGAACCAACAACCAACGCCGTTTGTCTGGGCAGGATTACGAGCGCAACGTCGAGACAGAGCGCGTCAAAGATTTCACTCTCTTGGTGGTTCTGGTGCCTGTACGCATCGTCCTCTTCGGCGGACAACTATTGCCAAAAATAATGGCAACACTCATACCAAATGACCCACTAGCCGTTGGTAGGTATCGGGAGAGTTTTGTTTCACGCTACCACCAAACTTATACCAAGTTTGACGAGCAGCAGCAAAAGCAGTTTTCGCGGTCGCAAAATCCTGCGATTCTACGGCAGTAGTTGCCTGAGCCAGTTCGTCTTTCATGGCTAATAAGTTGCTTTGAGTAGCCGTAGCATTGCTATTAGCTGTCTCCGTAGTGCTGGTGTTAGTAGCAACTCCAGGAGTGCTATTCGTCAGAAGATCATTGAATGCAGTTGAAAGTCCCTGCAATTCCGTCGTGAGTTTTGCCACGTTTGGCGAACCCGATTTCAGATCTGTGGCAATAGTCGTAATTTTCTCGCCAATCGTTTTCGTAGCATCAGGGGATACTGTCTTCAGAGTACCTTCTAATCCTTTCCAACTATCTTGCAGCTTGGTAAATTCCGTTTGTGCTGCCGTAAAGTTACCAGTTTTGACAGCAGATAAAGTTTGCGCTGCGCCATCAGTCAAAGGACGAATAGTTTCTTTAAGATTTCCCAAATTACCCAGCGCACTTGTTGTTTTGCTAGCCACATCTTGAGCTTGCTGAGCCATGTTTTGAGCTTGGTTGGCTTTGTCTTGGAGTTGTGAGGCTTGCTGTTGCACTCCGGTACAGGATGCTAGGAATAAGGAAGCACCTAGAGTTAAACCTAAATTTAGGTAAATTTTCTTCATAATTCAAAATTTTTGTCAGAATTTTCACTCTAATCGAGCATCTTACAAAATGAATTATTGTTTGCATATAGTTAACTGATTAGCTTGATTTATCAGTCATTATTTCATTGAAAAATAAAAATTGCTTAAGCTTAAAATGTCGCAATTTGCAGGACAGACATGACTATTTTGGTAGGATTTGAGCGTTCCGACTAGGGAATCGATTGGAATTTCTTATAGAATCTTTCTAAGAGAAAGCCGATCGGAAAATCTTCAAGTTTTTTAATTAAAATTAAAATTTCACGAACTTTTGAATCTAAAAACTCGAATTAGAATCTCCCTTTATTTCCCTGGATGCGATCGCCTTTATGCAAAGATTTATTGCATTATCAAAGTGCGATCGCATACAAGTATTAGCTCGATAAGAAGTTTTTTAGTTTGACAGCGCCAACTTAGCCGCAGTAAGTTAAATCCCATCAAGCTGCAACTTCAATATAAACAGATGACGTAGATGGTTGAGGAACTTCATAACCTTCCAACTTAAGTCCTTCTATGTGAAACTGAATTGCTTCACGCATATTTTGCTCCAACTCTTCACGGGTTTTGCCAGTGGAGACACACCCAGGTAAATCGGGTGAATATGCTGAATAACCAGTTGTTGTTTCCTCAATAATAATTAGATACCGCATTACTTTAAACCTGCCTGTTTTAAAATACTATCTAATGTTCCTGGTGCAAGATCGTCACTCAGCTTTCCAGGAACGGTGACTAAACCAGGTTTTACAGGATGTTTGTATTGACGATGGCTACCTCTAGTTCGAGCTAGATACCAACCATTTTCCTCGATAAGTCTAATTACTTCTCTAACTTTCATTATCTACGCTCAAGAAGTACTTGAAGTTGGGTAATTACCCTCTCACTATTTATCAAGCGTTTTTATCCTACAAGTAGAACACACCTAAACAGCGTCCTACTTTGCTACATAAATCTCCAATACAAAGTAATAACAACGCCCCAGCTCCAATTCCTGCAATTTCAAATGAAGGATTGTTTTTAAGCAGTAAGTCTAATTCTGCAAAATTTGATGTAGCTATTATTAATAAATTCATATAGTATAAAGAAGTATATAAGTAAAAGGCAAGAGAGTAAAGACCTACTTGCTCTAGAAAATAGTTTGGTTTACTTCTTAGTAAATGAATTAAAAATAAAATTGAGTTAACGAGAAATACATAAATATATTCATCGTAGTATCTAATCCAGATATCGATAGCCATTAAAATCAAAAGCAAGAATAATATTCCAAAGCACCAAAAAAATTCGGTCGAATGCAAGAAAAAAATCTAGCCAATTCTCTTCAAGATAATTTTTAACAGTTTGAAGATGGCTATGAAATGAGAATACTTTCATATTGGATAATGCTGTAGCAAGCGTGGAAACAGCAAATATCCAGTGTGGTATTGAGGGTATCTTCCGAACAGCCTTTATCGTGGGTTCTAAGGATATAGACAAAAGACTAAGCCCAATGTCAAACAATTTAAAGTCACTCATTTGTTGACTACCCGATCGAGTTAAAGACATAAATACAATCTTAGACAAAGACTTTCAAGGCAGCCTTTTAGATACTACAGAATATAACTAAACATCAAGAATCGTTGCAAAAATCAGGAAAGCGATCGCGTCTTTAACACCCCATTACGATACGCCATAAGGATTTCAGCCATTCTCCCTAGCGTACAGTCATTCAATGCCCTGTATTTGGTGCGATCGCAATGTTTGCGACAATCGGAAAAAACAGACGTTAAATCCTACGATTCGCAATTCACAGAGGGGAATACGGTAGATATGAAATTGGCTTACTGGATGTATGCTGGTCCCGCACATATAGGAACCTTGCGTGTCGCTAGCTCGTTCAAAAACGTCCACGCAATTATGCACGCGCCTTTAGGCGACGACTACTTCAACGTCATGCGATCGATGTTGGAGCGAGAAAGAAATTTTACCCCAGTTACAGCTAGCATTGTAGACAGACATGTCCTTGCCCGTGGTTCTCAGGAGAAAGTAGTAGATAATATTACCCGTAAAGATGCGGAAGAACATCCAGATCTGATCGTATTAACTCCTACCTGTACCTCCAGCATTTTACAAGAAGACCTGCAAAACTTTGTCGAGAGAGCATCACTGGAAGCAAAAGCTGACGTACTACTGGCGGATGTCAACCACTACCGCGTCAACGAACTACAAGCCGCCGATCGCACTTTAGATCAAATTGTCCGCTACTACATCGATAAAGCACGGAAAAAGGGCGAACTACCCACAGCTAAAACCGAAAAGCCTTCAGCTAATATCATCGGTGTTTCTACTCTAGGTTTCCACAATCAACACGACTGCACCGAGTTAAAACGGTTAATGGCTGACTTGGGTATTGAGGTAAATGCTGTCATTCCCGAAGGTGCTTCCGTTCACGAATTGAAGAACTTACCCCGTGCGTGGTTTAATCTCGTCCCCTATCGCGAACTAGGCTTATTAACAGCAAATTACTTAGAGCAAGAATTCGGCATACCTTGTGTAGATATTACTCCGATGGGCGTAGTCGAAACTGCTCGTTGCTTGCGTAAAATCCAGCAAGTGATTAATGCTCAAGGTGCTAATGTTGACTACGAAGAGTACATCAACAACCAAACTCTCTACGTATCTCAAGCCGCTTGGTTCTCGCGTTCAATTGACTGCCAAAACTTGACGGGTAAAAAAGCTGTCGTCTTTGGCGACAACACCCACGCCGCTGCCATAACTAAAATTCTCGCACGAGAAATGGGAATTCACGTCGTTTGGGCTGGAACTTACTGCAAATACGATGCTGACTGGTTCCGCGAACAGGTCAGCGAATATTGCGATGAGGTCATTATTACAGACGATCATGGCGCAATTGGAGATGCGATCGCCCGTGTCGAACCTTCTGCTATATTTGGGACGCAGATGGAACGTCACGTAGGTAAGCGGTTAGATATCCCATGTGGCGTAATTGCTGCACCAATTCACATTCAAAACTTCCCGATTGGCTACAAGCCTTTTATGGGTTACGAAGGCACGAATCAAATTGCCGATTTGGTGTACAATTCGTTTACCTTGGGCATGGAAGATCACTTGCTAGAAATCTTTGGCGGACACGATACCAAGGAAGCGATCACCAAGGGAGTATCTGCCGATACCGATTTAGCTTGGACGAGAGACGCTCAAGCAGAATTGAATAAAATTCCTGGCTTCGTGCGCGGAAAAGTCAAGCGGAATACAGAAAAATTTGCCCGCGATCGCCATTTTACCGAAATCACCGTAGAAGTGATGTACGCGGCTAAAGAGTCTGTAGGTGCGTAAGATTAATAGGGTGCGTTAATTAATGCACCCTATCAACTCTCGTCCATCGTACCCAATGGGATTGCAGGCACGGTAAACTGTTGAAACTAGGTCTTTTATTAAGCCTCGCTCAATCTAGGGTGCTATGCCTAATTTCCTATTAGAAGTCGGAACAGAAGAACTCCCCGCCAGTTTTGTCGATAGCGCGATCGCGCAATGGCGATCGCGTATACCTCAAAGTCTTACCAATAACAATCTTACGGCAGAAACAGTTGAAGTCTACGGCACTCCCCGCCGCCTCGCCGTACTCATCAAAGGTCTACCACCGCAACAACCAGACCGAGACGAGGAAATTAAAGGACCACCCGCGCAAGCTGCATTTAAAGACGGTAAACCCACCAAAGCCGCTGAAGGCTTTGCCAAAAAGCAAGGGGTAGAATTAGATGCTTTAGAAATTCGTCCTACGGATAAAGGCGAGTTTGTGTTTGTCCGCGTCTCTTATCCAGGTCGTCCTGTCGCAGAAATCTTGACTCAACTCGTCCCTGAGTGGATTTTCGGGTTAGAAGGGAAGCGGTTTATGCGTTGGGGAGACGGCGATTTAAAGTTTTCCCGTCCGATTGTGTGGTTGGTCGCTTTATTAGATACAGAAGTCTTACCAATTCAAATTGAAAATAGTTCCGAGATAATTAAAAGCGATCGCATTTCGTGGGGACACCGCGTTTTACATCCTGCAACAGTTTCCATCCCTCAAGCCACTGATTATGTCTCTTGCTTGCGTTCTGCTTTTGTCGATGTCGATGTCGAACAACGCAAAGCAAAAATTGAAGCACAAGTCAAGGCGATCGCACAACAACTCAATGGTAGCGTTACGATCTATCCCGAATTATTACAAGAAGTCACCAATTTAGTTGAGTGGTCTACTGCTGTAGTCGGAAAATTCGATTCAGAATTTTTAAACTTACCTCCAGAAGTCATTACTACGGTAATGGTAAGCCACCAACGTTATTTTCCTGTATTTCAGGTAGGAGCGCACAGCCGTGCGCCCCTACTACCAAATTTTATTACTATATCTAATGGCGATCCTGCTAAATCAGATATTATTGCCGCAGGTAACGAACGAGTAATTCGCGCCAGGTTAGCTGACGGACAATTTTTCTATAAAACTGACTTAGCAAAACCTTTAGAAAGCTATTTACTCCAATTAGAAAAAGTTACATTTCAAGAAGACTTAGGCTCAGTTGGCGACAAAGTTGGACGCATTATTAGTATCGCGCAGCAAATTAATCAACAGTTGCAAGTAAGCCAACAAGAACGCCACCAAATCGAACGCGCTGCTAGCTTGTGTAAAGCAGATTTAGTCACCCAAATGGTGTTTGAATTTCCCGAATTACAAGGCGTAATGGGTCAAAAATATGCTGTAGAAAGTGGTGAATCGGAAACCGTAGCTACAGCTATCTTTGAACATTATCTACCACGTAATGCAGGCGATCGCCTACCTGAAACTTTAGCAGGTCAAGTTGTCGGAATTGCCGATCGACTTGATACCATAGTCAGCATTTTCGGTTTGGGAATGTTGCCTACAGGTTCCTCCGATCCTTTTGCGCTGCGCCGTGCGGCAAATGCGATCGTTTCTATTACATGGGCGGCTAATTTATCAATTAATCTCTACCAATTATTAGAGCAAACGGCAAGAGATTTTATTAAAACTTATGCCAAAACCAGTATAGAGACGTTAAACGCATCTCTACAGGAATTTTTCATTCAAAGAATTCGCACGCTATTACAAGAAGAACGAAGTATCGACTACGATTTAGTCAATGCTGTACTGGGAGAAAGTGATGCTGAATACAGATTGCGAGCATTGCAAGACTTATTAGATGTACGCGATCGCGCTCTTTTCTTACAATCTATTCGTAATAACGGCACTTTAGACAAAATCTACGAAACAGTCAACCGTTCTACTCGTCTCGCGGCTCAAGGAGAGTTAGATTTCACGCAGTTGCAGCCAGAAAATTTAGTTAAACCAAAACTTTTTCAAAAATCTTCCGAGCAAGCTTTCTACCAGGCACTATTGCAACTCGTTCCGCAAACCCAGGCTGCTAGAGAATCGCGAAACTATCAACAATTAATAGATGCTTTAATTCAAATTGCTCCTACTGTCAGCAACTTCTTTGATGGAGAACAAAGCGTTTTAGTTATGGATGCCGATCCAGAAGTTAGGCGCAATCGCTTGAATCTACTCGGTTTACTTCGCAATCATGCTCGCGTGTTGGCGAATTTTGGCGAAATTGTGAAGAACTAAAACATTAGGCGATCGCTCAATTAAGTTAGCAGCGATCGCAAATTTACGAGATTTTACTAAGATTTTTACAGATATAAAACTGAGATTTTCTTATTTTAAGAAAGTCAAATATTGTATCTTTATAATTTTTAAATTTCAAGATAGCTATAACTATATTTCTAGTGAGATTGCTCAAAAAAATGCTCTGCATCCGTCGATTTAACGGTATTTTCACTAGTAGTATTTTTACGATAAGAGTTAAAGAAAACAAGGCGATCGGGGAAATCTCGACTAGTAGGTAGATCAGTAAAATTCCTCTTGAATCCGCATCTGAGCAAGCCTACTTTAGTTGTAGATTGGTCATGTAAAGCTCTTGTAAAGCATTCTGCTTTTTTCAGAAACTTCATTACCAAGTTCAAGTGTAATGACTTAAATTCTTTCCATTTCACTACACTGCTCTATTGCATAACCATACTGAAATAGTTCTTTCTTTAACTACTGGAAAAGCTATTTGCATCAAGCGCTGCTTCACTTTCCTTAGCCAGCTAACCCTTCCCTCTAGCTTGCCAATATTGCAGCGCGATCGCCAGCAATAAAGCGGCTTTCTGCACGATTGACTTCTCGTCTACTCAAACCGCATTGAGTAGCAGATGAAGTGCGATCGTCAACTTGTGCTGCATTGATTCTGCATTAATTCCATTTAGAGGTACACAATGAAATTCTACCAGAAACTACAAAACATAGCTCCAAAAAAGTTATCAGAACGACAAGCTAAATCGTCTAAGTCAATTGTTTCAGTATTAATTGCTTCAGCTCTCCTCTACACGTTGCCAGCAACTGCCTTAACAAGTTTTCTGGGCATGAATAACGGCACTGGCTACAACATGGACCCAGGATACGTCGATCGCTCCATCCAACACACCAAAAACCTGGGATTAGAAGTCGTCCGTATGGGTATGGATAGCGTTTGGGGTAATACGGAGGGTGCAGGGTTTCATTGGTCGGGCAGAGATATGGTTGTCGATAAATATCGCAATGCCGGACTCAAAATTCACGCCGTGTTATCAGCGCGGATGCACGTCAATCGAGACGGTAACTACGAGCGGTGGAAAGCAAACTTTCGCTATTTTACTCGTAACGTCATGATGCGCTACAAAGGCAAAATCTTTTACTACATCATCGATAACGAACCCGATCTCGACTATGGCAACGGTAAAATGTCAGCTCAAGAATGCGTTGACATGACTCGGATTGCTTACGAAACAGCCAAATCCATCGATCCCAATATTAAAATTGAGTCGCCGCCCGTGATGGGAATTGAATCCGGTTTGCTCAACGAGATGTTAGATCGCGGCATCGATAAGGTCAGCGACTATATCGGCTTGCACGCCTATGGCGGACAGATTTCCGAGAATCGTCTCGGTCATCCTTGGAGAGTCATGGAAGCACGCGGCATCAGAAAGCCCCTTGCTATTAGCGAATCGGGATCGATTAACGAGTATTGCAACGGTTCCCAATTTGAAACCGAAGACTGTCGCCGCCGCTGGTTCCTCATGTTCGGGCTACAACTAAAAAGATTTGGCTACGATCACGCCATCCTATTCGATCTTGACGGTCACGATAGCTGGGCTGTTGCGCCAGACTTTAACCCCACGAAAGCTTATTACCAAATTAAAGATTTACGCCTGAATAAGCTGTTCTCGAATGGCAGCTTCGAGTCGACGAATAACGTTGAAAATGAGTGGACTCCTGCTGATAACAACGATGAATGGATTTATAAAGGGACTTCGCCTTATATCAACTTCGTCCAGAATGATAACAATCAAGGAGGGCGTAACGGCAGTAAAGGCTACGTCAAGTTAGAGAGCGGTCGGGCTGGATCTGGCACGCCAATTAGAATTCGGCGAATTTTAGGCGATATGCCAAAAAACCAGAA
Source organism: Chroococcidiopsis sp. SAG 2025 (assembly GCF_032860985.1). Classification (GTDB taxonomy): domain Bacteria; phylum Cyanobacteriota; class Cyanobacteriia; order Cyanobacteriales; family Chroococcidiopsidaceae; genus Chroococcidiopsis. The sequence goes on along the minus strand of NZ_JAOCNC010000001.1, from coordinate 290,811 downwards.
GGTAGCAATTGGTGCTTGGGTCTATGTCAGTGGCGGAGCCTCAGCAACGCTAAAAGCTTTGGGGTATGACTTTAGAAATGGTGATGCCGAGATCTCGAAGACTTCAACTCAGAAAAACGGTTGGGAGTATTTAGAAATTACCGTTCCTATCTCCAGATATTGGGCAGTGGTCGAACTAGGAACGTCGGGAACTGGCAGAGCAGGCGACTCCGTGAAGTGGGATGACGTTAGCGTCCGCGTACTCTAATCGCGGACGCGCGCCATAGCTTAACTCAGATTTTCTCAGCTTACCCGTGGAAAAGGCGATCGCCTTTTCACGGGTAAGTTATTATTTATGATGTTATCTGACAGCAAAAAAAATCTCAAATCGATTGCATAATAGCTCAATACTAATCGAAATGTTGAAGAGATCTAAAAAAAATTCGACTAAGTTTAAACAACCTGCTCGTCATCGCTTGGGATTTAAGCTTTTATTGAGTGTCATTGCTGGGTTAATTATTTTTAGTTTAATTTCTATTTATCTCATTCCAAATTTATTCTCTGTCACATCTAATAAACCTCCGGCGCGATCGCCCAGCGCTAGTGTCAGAGCTACTCCCAGCGGTCCATATCTGGGAATTAATAACGGTACTGGCTATAACACCGATCCAGCATATGTGGCGCGATCGATTAAACATACGAAGGATCTAGGCTTAGGCTTAGTTCGTATGGGCATGGATGGTGTTGGCGGTAAGACAGAAGGCTCATCCTTTGATTGGTTTGCCAGAGATATCGCCGTGCGGCAGTATCTCGATGCAGGGCTGAAAATTCATACAGTTGTATCTCCTCGATTGGGAGTCGATCGAGATAGCAACTACGAGCAATGGCAAGCGAACTTCAATTATTTCGTTCGCAATGTCATGGCACATTACAAAGGTAAAATTTTTTATTATATTATTGACAATGAACCAGAATTAGACTATGGCAATGGCAAGATGTCAGCTCAAGAGTGCGTAGACATGACTCAGATTGCCTTTAAAGCTGCTAGAGCCATTGACCCGAGAATTAAGATCGAATCACCCCCAATTTCAGGAATTGAATCCCATATCCTAGATGAAATGCTCGATCACGGCATCGATAAGGTGAGCGATTACATCGGCTTACATGCCTATGGCGGACAAATTGCCGACAATCGTTTCGGGCATCCTTGGCGATCGCTAGAAGCACGCGGCATCAGAAAACCGCTTGCCATTAGCGAAGCCGGAGTCATTTCAAGCTGGTGTCCTGGTTCAGCGGCTGAGAAAGAAAACTGTCGTCGTCGGTGGTTTGCGATCTTCGGGCAACAGCTCAAAAGATTCGGTTATGACAACGCCATACTATTCGATCTTGACGGTCATGATGAGTGGGCGATCGCCCCAAACTTTAAGCCCACCACGACGTATCAAAAAATCAAAAGTATGCGTCTGAACCAACCGCTTGCTAACAAAGGTTTTGAGTCTGCCAACAATCCTGAGACTGAGTGGGTACATTTTGGTGCTGGCGACATCGGCGATATGGGACCTTTACCTTACGTAACTTTCGTGCGTAACGATGCTCGTGGAGCGCATAAAGGTAGGGGTTACGTCAAATTAGATGGCACCGCAGCGGGTACGCCAGTCCGAATCCGACGAATTGCCGGTCAGCTGCCACCAGGCAAAAATGTGGCGATCGGTGCTTGGGCATATGTCAACGGCAATGCCAAGGCAACGCTCAAAATTCTCGGCTATGACGATCGCGATGGAGATGCAGAGATGTCAAAAACTGCCACCAAGAAAAATGGTTGGGAATATTTAGAAATCACCTTACCCATCTCCCGAGACTGGGCAGTCGTAGAGTTAGGAACCACGGGAACTGGAAAAAAAGGAGACTACGTGAAGTGGGATGATGTGACTCTCCGCACGTCCTAAGCTCGCCCCAGAAAATACTCAAAAAACAGTCAAATCGCAGCTACTATGGTGAAGGATTTATTTGCTTCTGGTTTATGCATCAATAACCTTCACTGTTTCAAGCTCGTTTGTGCATATGGCACGCATTCATAACTTATCTGACATTGTAGGAATTGTAGGGATATAAATGCACGTACTGCATATTTTGAATCACGTGCTAGAAGCTGGTAACGGCATAGTTAACGTAGCGGTAGACTTAGCGTGTCTGCAAGCACAGGCTGGTTGCAAAGTGGGTGTAGCTTCTGCTGGGGGAGGCTATGAGAAGTTACTCATGCAACATGGTGTCAAGCACTTCAAACTAGACCAGACGAGAAAACCAATCGAGTTAATCGAAGCTGCTAGAGGTTATCGAGCCATTGTCAGAGAGTTTGACCCCGACATCGTTCATGCCCATATGATGACGGGAGTTGTCTTAGCAAGTACTTTGAGATTTCAGTCGAAATACGCTCTCGTATCGACGGTGCATAACGAATTTCAGCGTAGTGCTGTTCTGATGGGCTTGGCAGATCGCGTCATTGCAGTTAGTAAGGCTGTGGCAGACTCTATGGTACGGCGTGGTATTCCAGAGCAAAAACTGCGGGTGATATCTAACGGTACGCTAGGTAGCCCCCGGACTTACCTACTTAAAGAGTGCGTCCCCGTAACCCTAAAACACCCAGCAATCGTAACTGTGGCGGGAATGTACAAACGCAAGGGGATTGCTGAGTTAATTGCTGCCTTTGCCCAAATTGCTGTTGATTTTCCTACAGCTCAGCTTTACTTAGTTGGAGATGGTCCCGATCGCGAACTATTTGAAGTTCAAGCACGGAACACGCCTGTTAGCGATCGCATCCACTTCGAGCGGTTTCAACCACAACCGCAACGCTATTTAATGGCTGCTGACATTTTCGTACTGGCTTCCCACCGCGATCCCTCTCCTTTGGTAATTCCAGAAGCGCGGGAAGCAGGATGTGCTATTGTTGCCACTCACGTCGATGGCATTCCTGAAGCTTTGGACGGTGGGAAGGCAGGCATCTTAGTCCCAGCAGCAGACAGTCATGCTTTAGCAGCTGCTCTGACTGAATTACTGAACGAGCCGCCAATTCTCCACGCTTGGAAAGACAAAGCACGACAGAATATAGAGCGTTTGACAGCGACCAGAGTCCACCAAGAAACCCTAGCAGTCTATGACGAACTTGCCATGCGTGAAGACAGTTGACAGTCATCAGTGAAGAATGGGGTGTGGGGTGTGGGGAGAGGTCGGAATTCGGAATACCTCTACGCCTCAGCAAGCTACGGAAGCGCGGAATTAAATTCTCCCTCTGCCCCTCTGCTCCCTCTGCTTTCTTCCCCGACTCCCGACTCCCGACTCCCGACTCCCAACTCCCTGCTCCCTACCATATTCGTTGACTGCGATCGCTTCTGCTGCTGGTAGTAGTTACGTGCTGCCAAACACATAGCTACAAAACACCAAAAAACCATACCCGCAAGCGAAACTATGGTATTTCCCAGTGGCATCTGAACGAGAACGCCAATACTAATGGCACGGGCAGCACTAGCAAAAGAGTCCAGCCGCAGTTCGGAATTTTGCAGCAGCGTATAGATAATGAGAACAATGCCCCCCAAGTAGGGGATTGCGCCAAACCAGCCCAGGGTGAAGAATAAATCGAGAACGCCACTGTCGAGGATAACTTGTTCTAACTGACCTTCACTGTTAGTAGCGTACATCCCTCCCAACCCTTTACCCAGAAAATCAGATAGAGCAAGATTGAGTTGTTTCTCATAGGTAGCAGCGCGATCGTTAGCACTGGTATCTTTCTGAATGTCTGAAAAAGACTGTAAGCGAGTATTAATGACTTCCGAGAAAGGCTCGATCGTTGCCAACGGGATCACGCACACAGACATCACTAAGATGGAAATAATCAATCGTCGCTGTAGGCGTGCTTTCATGGCAGTTAGCAAGGTGATAAGTGCTACCAGCCACCCACCCCATGCCGCTCTGACTGCCGATAGTAGAAAAGCCAAATACCCTCCGACAGAAGCAGGGATGCGTAAAGTTCCTTTCGTGTTAAATAACAACACCAGACCCGCCATCATTGCCACGGCAAAAGGAAAGGGCGAATGCATGGTACTAAACACGCGAATGCCAAGTGGTTCTGGTCTGCCATTTGTCACCAATTCTGTTTCAATAATCCAGAACCGATCCCACATTGGTGCAACTAAGTATTGCACGACACCATAGACACCGGAAACTAGCACGCCCCAAAGGAAAGTTTGCTGAATTGTCTTACTAAGTTTGGGATAATCGCGCCAGTTGATGAACAGATGGAAGCCAAATAGGATTGGCGTAAACCAGTCCAGACTCGCTCGCGTTGCTGCCATAGGCGAATTCTTCACCAATCCGATTAGAAAACCATAGAGTACGGCAACAAAAGCCAAGATCAAGGGTAAGCCGCCTTGACGATATGCTTTAGGTAAATAGCGAATGAGAGTAATCCCGCTTAGCAACGAGACGAGAAAAGGCGTGACCAGCATTAAACGCTGTGCATCCCAGCCGCTCTTAAAATCGACGATCCGGGCAAGCAACGGCGTGAGAAACCAAATCCACCAAGTAAAGCTGACGTAAAAGACAGGATAGCGAAAATAGAGAAACGCACCTACAACAAAAGCACTCAGTGGGAAAGCATAGCGCGCAACCCCGCTAGCAGCAACTAAGCACAGCGATGCAATCAATACAAATCCGATAATTGCCATCCAAGCTGGTGCTGGCTGCAATCCGAAAGTAGGAGTTGAAAGTGTTTGCTTAGAGTTCACCTAGTAGCATCTCCATGATGACAGCATTTAAACCAAGGCAGATTTCTCAATCGATAATTACAAATTACGAATTACGAATTACAAATGCTGCGCCCATACCTCTGAGGAGCGATCGCGATTGCTCCAAGTTACCCACGCTTGCCAGCGCCCGTGCATGGAGGCAAGCCACTTTTGCCACGCCAATTTTCCTTGACTCGGCAAGAACCGCAATAACTGTACTAAACCCCAAGCATCTCGCGTTCCTACTAAAACTGCCCAGATTGCGAAGGCTATTCGCCGCATAGGAGTCAAGTGTTCCAGCAAAGACAAGGTTTCATTATATGTCATGTTGCTAAAAGCAATTGCATTAAACTGGTTGCGCCGATCTTCGTCAAACCGCTGCCCGAGGTAGTGATCGACGACAATTTGAGGATCGTAAATCAGCTTCCAGCCAGCCCGTTTTAGAGTTAGGCACAACATCAATTCGTGATGTACCTGCGCCCCCGTACCCCGCATCCGCTCGTCAAAGCGGATACGAGCGATCGCCGAACGCCGATAACTGGAGTTTACCCCTTTAAGTATGTCAACTTCACGGGCATTTCCTACGCCAAGATGGTGGTTGCCAATCGCTCGTCCAAACCACTGCAATCGACCGACTACGTGAGATTGACCTTCGACGAGCTGCGTTCCGTAGTGCATTCGATCGCGTCCGCCAACACCACCCACTTTCTCATCTGCTAAATAGTGAGCTTCAATTCGCTCCAACCAATCGGGGTGGGGTGCGGCATCGTCATCGGTAATGGCAATAATCTCTCCTTTTGCCACCTCAACGCCTGCATTCATGGCTGCTACTACTCCCGGGACGCTCACCTTAACAGTGCGCAATGGTAAAGCATGAGGGTCTAATCCTGCTAGTAATTGCCAAGTTTCCGTATCGCTATCGCGGACGACCACCAGCACCTCATCCGCCGGTCGAGCTTGCTGTTGTAAAGCCACTAAACAGCGTGCCAAGTCTTGCGAACGGCGATAAGTAGGTATCAAAACAGAAATCATCATGACTTGCTAACTCCACGACTCACCCGATTAGACTTTTAATAGCTTGACGATTGACCCAGGCGTAAAGCTCAGGGTCAGTGCAGCTACACTACGCAAGTTTAATTGGTATTGGATTGCTTTCCAGAAATGGGGGCGTGCTGCCGCAATTTGTCCAGACCGCATCAGACCAATTCCCAAAGTCGTGTGAGATTGTGCTAATTTGGCTCTAAAATACGGGCGAAATTGTTGTAAACACTCGTCTGCTATGAATTGCTCGTAACAAAAGATTCCTGCTTTACCCGTGCGAATCTTCGCCTGCACGTTTTTTTTGCCGCTGATTTGCGTCTCTGATTGGGGGTGAATGCGGTAGCGCGTCAATCTTTCGGGATAGTAGTAAGCACCCTTACCAGATCGGCAAGCAAGATATGCCAAGTAGAGATCCCAAAACAATCCTACTTCCAACGGGATGCTATCCCAATCGATCGCATCTCTACGGATGACAGTTGCTAGGGCGATGAATACGGACTGATCGACCACACTCAACTCGTAAAAAGGTTGGTAAATTCCTTCTTTCAGCCGCGATCTCTGCCAATACCGCGTATTTTCCTCAGTTTTTAGATAATCGATTTTATCCTCTGAGTCAATCACGTAATGATCGCAAAAAGCGACAACTAATTCTGGATTAGCATCAAGATATGGTACGAGTTTTACTAAATAATCTTCATTCCACAGATCGTCATCATTTAAACTCGCAACATACTTGCCTTTTGCTTCTTTAAATGCACTCGTGACATTTAATGCAATGCCTAAGTTCTGTGGATTGCGACGTAACCGAATCCGGGGGTCTTGAAACTCGTCAATAATTGCTTGAGGATTGTCAGGACTGCAATCGTCAGATACGATGATTTCGATATTACGATATGTTTGGCGTACCGCACTCGCGATCGCTTTTCTCAAGTATTCTGGGCGATTGTAGGTAGGAATAATAACACTAACTAACGATTCTGGCGCTGTTATAGTGGTAGTTATATTCGTAGACATAGGTGGTTATTTATTATAATTTTTCGCTGACTGTATTCAGAAAGCGTAACGTTGTAGGTACGGGGCTGTAATTTTCTAGCGCCCACTGTCTGCCTTCAATAGATATCTTTTCTAAAATTTCTGGTTCGCTGGCTATTCTATCCACAGCTAGTTTAATATTGCTCAGATCGATCCCAATGTAGTGTCGCCAGTTTTCTGGCATGACCGGAATCATAAAACCGTACTTGTCAAAATCCTCGCGCACGCTAACGCATCCTGCTGCAAGGGACTCCCAGTAACGCCAGTTATCCCAATCTGTAATCCGATTTGATTTCCACTCCAATTTGCTGAGAATTTTTTTGAGCAAACGACTTGTTGCCGTAGAAGGATCGCGAGGTATAGGAGTGACAAAAAAGCCACCAAAACAGGCGCAAGCAGCGTAATCTTTTAAACTTTGGAAATAACCTGGCGAATGTCTTCTCCCTGTTTGCGACCAATGCATGTAGTGATAAGGCTCTGTAGAAAAGTTATCCAGACCTTCAACGACATTATTAACTGGTAGAGCTGCATTGATTTGAGGCAGCAGTTCTTTACGAACTATTCGCCTGACAGAGTGCTTGATTTTGTGCGGTTCTCTAAAATTAACTAACAATTGTCTTTTTCTTGCCTGGATCGGTGGAATGTTTTCTAATTCTCGCAACATCCGGCTAGATATTCCCTGCGCCCAAGGGCGAATATTGTCGGGATATTTGAAGTAACGATTACAACAAACTTTAAAAATAAAATCAAATTGGCGAAACTCAGGGTTATAAGCGTGCGTTTTACTACCATCATCGCTGTCTAGATAGACAGTAATATATTTTCGATTGGGATGAAATAAATGTTGTGGAAAAGGCTTATCTGCTACTCGAAACCAGTCTTGATTGAGGACAACAATCGAGCAGTCATCTGGTGTAATTTCAGGGTCGTAGCGAAACAGGTACTCTTCTGTATCTGGAGCTAGCCGCCAATAGTTGATATTGGCGTAAGCATCTATTCCTAAAGCTTTTAATCCATCACCCAAGCAAATCATCGTGTGGGGATAGCCTGTTTTTTCAGGAATATCCGGTGGAATGCAATAAAAATAGATTTTGCCACTAAAATTGGTCGATTGCATTCAATTGCCTCCAGTTATGCAACTTATCTCTTGTCGAGGGTCTTTTACTAAGCATAATTTATACCTTATAATCGGTCGCGATCGCCGGAATGATTTGAGCCATCCTCACTGATGTAAAAATACCTGCCGTAAAAAATCTATATCCTTTCTAGTCGCAATCAAACCAGGCGGGCGTACTTTCAGGAGTAGTGGGTAGCCTGCAAGCAAGCAGACTAGGCGAAAGACTGTCGAAATAAATAGCGACCAACCCGCACCTTCCAATCCGTAGATGGGAATGAGTATTATCAATAGGGGTACAGTCACCAATACGCTGATTGCTTCTACAACCGTCAACGCTCCCGGTCTACCTACAGCCATAAAAGCTTGAGCCAAAACCCAAGCTGCGCCTCCAACCGTAATTTCTGCACTGAGAATGCGAAAAACACCAACAGCTTCAACAAATTTTTCACCATAAAGCAACTGAATCAAAAACGGAATTGGGATTGCAACTGCTAGGGCAACGACTATAGTGACAGCCGTACTGACACGGACTGCTCGTCCAGTTAAAGCCACCACCTCTTCAATCGGACGTGCGGCAATTTTGGGTAGCAAGACGGTAATCGTCGAACTGTGAAATAAACCAAGCATTCGAGATACACTCAAAGCTAGCGTATACAAACCCATCGAAGCAGGGGATAGCATAGTCACCACTAATGCTTGATCGATCTTCTCGGCTAGAGTTCCTAGTAAGTTCATGCCATAAGCACGAATGCCGTAACCGACTAACAATCGATAGGCACTGCCTAACCCTTTCCAACGGGGGCGAAAGCGCTGCCATAAATATCTCGACATCCAGAAAAATAGAGGCAATCCAGGTACGCTGTAGGCTAGAGCGGCAGTCAAAGGAGTCAGTTGCTCGGTCGATGCCAACACGCCCAAAATAGCTAGAGTAAATAATGGTTGTAAGGAACGAAGTTGATTGACAAAGGTAAACTCTTGGTTTGCTTCCAGGATTGAGAAAAAAATTTCTGTTAAAAGGACGATCGGAGCTAAGAGCATGTACCATTGGGCAAAGCGAATCACATCTGCCGAGTACTGTGGTAGGAATCTTGGCATGAATACGATGCCGAGCGTCATGGCAAATAAACCCAGTACCATGCTCAATCCAAGAGCTGCTGAAAAAAGTTCCGATTCTTTTTCTGGATGACGCTTGAAGTTGTATTGTATGGCAGATGGTAAGCCCAACATTAAGAGGTAAGCTAAAAACTGAGGCCAAAGGGCGATCGCGTTATATTCACCTCTTCCTTGTGGCTCCAAGGCTCTAGACGTAATGATTCCAGTCCCCATGTTGGCGGCTAGCACGAGTATTCTTGCCATAACTGTCTGCAAAGTTGCAGCGGTAGAACTACGTCCGCTCAAAACCCACTGAACTCGACTTTTGATTGCTTTCATTTACCAAACTCCAAGCCATCGGTACTCAATACTCGATTTGGGTTATGTATAACTGGTTGTTGAAGCGATCGGTATTGCAGCTCAAAATAGGATTTCCCCATCTTAGCTGGTTCAATCCATCTAAATGTATCTATTCTCATGTTGCTATTGGAGTTTAGTTTTCTAACTGCGCTAGCTGCTAGCGGGTAGCTAACAGATCGAAATTGTAGATGAACTGAAAATTTAGTTATGTATTTTCTGACAACACCTGAACAAACAACTGCCAAGTCGAAAACTGCAAAATCAAAAACTGTGAGTGCTTAGTGCTTGTACTTCACTCCTACCGAGTGCAGTTTTTCTATGCTGCGTTCGGACTGTGGTTCTTGGTGTCGCGCTTCTAAAAGTTGCTTTTTGTCAAGTGTTTTTTTGTCTAAACTCAACCTGACCACCTGCTCCAAAGTCAGATAGCGTCGTTCGACAATTCCGATCTCTCCTCGCAAAGCATTGAATAGCTTCGGCAGTCTATCAAAATGATATCTACGCAGCCATCGATCCAAATCTTCGAGTTGAGAGCGTCCGTAACGCTCCAGCAGATTTTTTGACTCGTACTGTGCGTCGTTTTCTCGTTGTTTAGGGTTGGCTGTTGCGATTAATTGAAATTTGTATAATCTGAATAGCTTACCTTGCTGGCTCACGTACCACTGCCGATCGCAGGTGAATGGGTTGGGCGATCGCCAGCAGGATATGCAGAGCAATGCGAGTAGTGCAGGACTGAGCAGTAAAATTAACAGAGCTGCGATCGCTCGGTCGAGCAGCTCCTGCAATTTCCCACCAATCAGATTTTGTCGCTTTGCTCTTTTTAGTTGAGGTGGTAGGCGCAGAAATGCTGTTTTATTTGCTTGAGCGCACGCATCAGCCCATAGTTCGATCTCTGCCTCTCCAAGATTAGGATCGAGGCATACCCCCTTTAATGATGACAGCTTTAAACGGTCTACTAACCATTCCTGACTGTCAAGCCTAGAGAGATACATTTTTCTTGTTGATGCTAAATTTACAACCAGATATTGTTGTCGCCACCTCAGTTTATAGCGCAAAATTTGATTAGTTTGGCGCTCTCGCTCGATAGTAGAGCTATTAGGCATAATTCCAGCTTTAGATGTTGACATGTAACGGCTATAGTGTTTCAATTCCCCAAGCAGGGATGAGATCCAGAATTAAATGCAAATTGGAATCTCTAATAGAGATATTTATTTGCTTACAGGCGAACTGACTTACAAATCAATTTGTCCAAGTATTTTCAAGAGTATGACCTCAACTTGTGTAAAATGGCAATTAAAAAGTTTTAGATTTGTATGTCTTAAATAAAATGACACGTTGGACTTACGTGATTTCGGAAATGATTGAGCAAATTTATACTTATGTTATGCAAAATCCCTTAAAACAACCACGATATTAGCCAGCTTTCACTGTTTCTTTACAGTCAATACTCGAACTATATAAAACTTTTATAAAAAATATATAAAGCCTACGCAGTACCACTAATCCTTTCGATTAGCAAGTACTAACTTTCCTAGAACAGGACTTAAAAATTTGAGGTTGAATAATTGGCACATTATCTTAACAAGACTTGGCGCACTTGTAATACAATCTTCTGCCAATCAAAATGAGTTGCAGCATACTGCCGACAAGCATCTCTAGAAGGTAACGAACTTGGGTCGGTCAGTAATTCCGTTAATCTCCGAGCGATCGCAGTTGCCTCGCTTGTATCAGCAATTAATTCTGGTGAAAACGGAGCTAAAATTTCTGGCATTCCGCCTATAGGAGTACATAACACGGGAGTGCCGCAAGCAAGAGATTCTAAAACTGTTAAACCAAAACCTTCCAATGATTGGCTGGGCATGACACAAAGATCTGCTGCTTGGTAAGCGATCGGCAATTGCTCGTCTGGTAAAAAACCTAGAAATTTTACGTGTTCTTGCAGTTCCATCTCTGCGACTTGTTGTTCTAAAACTGGTTTGAGCGGTCCTTTATCAGATATAGCCAACAAGACATAAGGAATTTTTGGCTTGATTTGTGCCAGGGCTAGCATTAACTTGTCTAAACCCATGCGGTGAACCAAGCGACGGGGCGCGAATAGAATCAATCGGTCTGAAGGAAAGTTTAAATGAGTCCGAGCTTGTTGCCGCGATAAGTTGGGCTGGAAGCGTTGTAAATCAACCCCACCTGGAATGACATTAATTTTGTGCCATGGTACTTGATATGTTTGATGCAAAATCTCGCCAAAGGCACGGCTGAGAACGATAAAGCGATCGCAACGACGATAAACCGTTTTTTCTACCAAGTGCTGTTTTAGCAACACGCTCAGTTGACTGCTACCTTCCTGAGCGCTTTCTAATGCCCAAGGACCGTGGAAAGTGAAGGTTATTGGTACGCCCTTCGGCAAACTCTGCAACAATGGCAAACTGTACAGAGCAAAATTCAGGTTAATTGCGTCTGGCTGCTGCAATTGCCGCTCGGCAAAGTTACAACGAGTTGACCATAATCGCTGCCAGAGGGGACGGTCGGGTGCAGCTAAATTGACTAACTCTACTGCTGAGTTATCTAGTATTGGCAAACCCAGACCATATAGGGTAACGCGATCGCCTGCCGCAGCTAGATGATGCGTTAGTTCGTATACGTAGCGGTCTAGTCCTCCTGGCGCGTGCGGAAACCACCCCATACCAAGGCAGTCAATACGTGCAGGTGTAGCTACAGAGTTATCTTGTTTTGGCAAACGATCTGATATCATCTAAGCCCATGACCAAATTAACAATTAACATTACGCTCTAGCGAGAGCCTTTACGCCTGCTGCCGTCACTTTTCGGCACTTACAAGCTAGTGTGGCGCAATCCAACCTAGCATGGGAAAAACTTAGCATTGTCAACCAAAGCTAATGGGTCATTTGCATGTTATGTTTCTTGAGAGAGCGCGTTGCTTACGGGCGCACCAAGCTTCGGAATTGGCGATCGCGTCAAGCAAGTCAGCATTCATAGTCAATTTCAGCCTCTCAATCGGTATAAAGTCGGTATAAGCGGATTATACAGATGCGATTGCCCATCTCTCTAGCGCAAAATTCTCAGTTATAATCCCATTCTCCTTCGCAATATAGCAGATGCCTGAAATAAAATCGAAGAATTTTTCCATCTTCTCCAAAGTTACTCTGCTTAAAACAATTGCTCCTGAGAAGAACAAGAATATTTATCACTTACTATGACAGATGTCTTAGAAAGCACCAGCGTTAACTACACAACCATAAATCAATTACGAATCGCTCACCAATTTTAATTGTATGACAATCCGTTGACCTCTTCACAAAGTCGTAGTTTTTCTCGGTGAGATAGGGTGCATCTAGAATCTAGCTATTTTGCCCTTGAGATTTTTGCGCTCGCGATGAGCATGAGTTATATCAGTTATACAAACTCTATAACTATCCTCACTTCAAAAATCGCCCGCTTATGCGGTCTAAAATGACAACCTACGATCGCTTGGAAAATTTTCGATTTATTGAGAATTATTTGCTATTTCAACGTAGTTCGACTTCCTCGCTCAGACATGTCTATTTCGCTCTCAAGCAGCGACACAAAAAATAGTACTAATCGATTGTGTTTTTGAACAACTATCATTTTAGATGAAAAATTAACTATTTTTAAGTATACTCATAGCTTCTATTTAGCTCAGAAAAGGATCGACTACCCAATATAGCTCGGTTAGTGACGCAAAGATCGTAGAAGCTCGCCTAACCCTCTTAATCAGGAGGTAAGCGTTCTCTCCTTTTTAAGGAGATTGGAGGAACTTGCACCAACAAACAAGTATGGGATTGACTACCAAACTCCTATGAGTTTTCATTCAAGCAATAGCGATAAGCTAATTTCACCTAATCTAATCCAACTATTATTTTACTACCTTGAAAGCTAGTTGAGATAGAGCAAGTAGCAGTTTCCGATTAATTTAAATCTTTTGATTTTCCAAAAGTATCAATAATTTCTGTCATCACCCTACGATATTCTTGAGAATACTTCTCTCGTGTATGATTTGCCCTCACAAATTCCCACGCTCGCCGTGCCATTGCCTTTAACTCTGCTGGAGGTAGGCTAGATATTTTCTGAATCTCTTTTTTAATTTCTGCTATGGAAGCTTCTTTTAAGATAACTCCATAATCATCTCTGACATCTACACTAGCTTCGTAAGTCACAATTGGGATTAAACCAGCGTGCATACAGGTAATTACACAACCGCCACCACCTTCAGAACACGAAGGATAAATAATGCCAAGACAAGAATTAGCAATTTTTACAAAGTCAGGACTACTAACATCGATCCATCCATAAGTATGAATGTTAGGAGTATGATAAAGTTCTCTATAAAAGGCTTTTTCAAAATCTAGCTCTTTGCTAACCGGCCCGCAGATAGTTAAGTGGTAATCTGGCATTTCTGCAAAAGCTTCTAAAACTAGATCTAACCCTTTATGAACTGCTCCATTACTACCAAACCATAAAAAACTCCGACAACAAGTAGAAAAATCTTTTTCTACTGGAAATGGATAAACTTCAGTTGTCGAAATTGGCACGCGATATACTGGTTTGCGAGCATATTTAAAGGTATTAATCGTAAATTCATTGCCTAAAACGATCGTGCAGTCCGCGTACTCAACTCCTTTATTCGGTGGCTCAAACCTGTTATTGCGTAGAGTTATACCTCTTCTTTGTTGCAAGGCATATAATCGATTGCACTCCGCCGCATTATGAAATACGATATGAGCTGTATCAGCATACAAAATTCTGATACAATTTCGAGCGAGTATTGGAGCTAATCTTTCTAAATTATGCCGACTATCTATTGCGATAGAATATTTCTTTTGAGGTATAAATAAATCGTTAAATAAGGTAATAACGTCAACACAATAACCTAAATCTAATAAAATTCTCACCATCTCTACAGTTTCCCAGTGATGGGTATGCTTATTGCAAACTGCTTCAGTAGATTTGGCGAGAAATGGATCGAGGTTATATGAAATTAGAGCGTTTCCTTTGGCAATGCCTTCTGGTTTGAAAGACGCAACTTTAAGACGATTAACTCGACCTTTAATTTTGCCAACAATAAAATTGAAGTAGTGACCCAGACGATGCAAAAAGTTAGCAATCATAGCTGTTCTATTGCTATCTATAATTTGGAATATTCATATATCTGAACTCTGTTTTTAGGTAAAAACAGAGTTGTTATTTTAGTTTACTGCGAACATTCAGGCTACTATTTTAGTTTACCGCGAACATTATCTGTTCTTAATAACTTGTAACTGTAAAGTCGAAATGACTTTATTCTTTGAAAAATAATTCGTATGGCGAAAAAAATCGTCGTAAGAAACCACGACTGAGACCAGGAATCTGCGATTGATAAGTTTCTATAGCTTGATGTTTTCGATCGCGAACGGAATTAATCAGTAGTCGATAAGCGCCGTCGAGATCTCTCTTTTGAAGTTGAAATGAAAGAGGATTTTGCCAGAATATCCAAATGGGATATTGTAGTAGCTCTACCTGCATTCCAGACTGGGCGATCGCAGTCCGGACTAGATCGTAAGTTGCTTCGTGATCGGCGTGAAAATCTTTGCGATGCGGAACGTAAACTTCCCCCGGCGCAGTTTTTTGTAACAATTGAACGATCTGCGCGACTAAGTTTTGGCGCGATTCACTGGTCAAGTTTGCCAAAGTACCGTCGATTTGGTCGAGAAAAATAATTTCTGAATCAGCAACTCCAAGAACATTAAGCGCAGTTAGGGCTTCTTTTTTACGCAAGTTAATCACTTCTACCGTTTCCATATGTTCGAGGAAACCATAGCGCCCGTCAGTCATAAATACGACTTTTACTGGGACTCCCTGCTGGCGTTTGAGGGCGATCGCGCCACCACAGCCTAAAGTTTCATCATCTTGGTGAGGAGCAAAAACGATCGCCGATTTCTGGCTGAGCGCTAGAGGTTTGCTTTTGCCCGCTACAATCCATAAAAATAATAAATAAGAAGTTAAATTTCTTAAGTGCAAGCCGACAATACCTTTTAGCCTGTTAATAATTTCTTGTTCTCTTTGTTTACTCGTCATATTTTTTACTAACCATATTTATCAATCGCTTGTTTCAAACTCAGAATTATAACTTGCACGCGCTATAACTAATGAAGACTGAAGCAATTGGCATAAATTTTTTATCGGACAATTTAGTCCAAAACATACAACTACGAGCGCTTTAAGTGCGCTCGGCTTTTGACTGCTGGCGAAACCAATCAACTGTAGAAACTAAGCCTGTTTCTAGAGAAAATTTCGGCTGCCAGCCTAATTTATCTAAAGTCAAGGTTATGTTTGCTACTCGCACTTTTTCTACTGGTCGGTCGGGTAAAGCACCAAACAAAGGTTCTATTTGTGGGTTAATTATTTGCGTTAGTTGTTCTACGAGCGAACGAATAGAAACTAAGTTGCCCGAACCCAGATCGAAGGTATATCCTTCAACTCCAACTACTTTTGCTGCCGCTAGCATACCGTCAATCACATCATCAACGTAGATCCAGTCAACTTCTCGCGTACCACTGGCTAGTTTGGGCGCTTCGCCTTGGAGTAGAGATAGGGTAACGGAAGGAATAATTTTATGGATGGGTTGCCTGGGTCCGTAGGTCATAAACGGGCGCACGAGAACTACAGGTGTTTGGTAGAGATGGTGAAACATCCGGCTGTAAGCAACACTAGCCCACTTAGCAGCAGAATATGGTGAAATTGGCGCAATTTCACCTTGTTTTGGTTCTGGTTCCTCTAATGAACCGATCGTGACTATGCGATCGCACTGCATTTGAGTCGCAACTGTCAAGATATTGACAGTACTCACTACTAAACTGTGAAATGTGGGCAACACCAACTCTAAACCAGCAACACCAGTAATCAGCCCAGATAAATGAAAGACTATCTGGGGCTGAATCGTCTGAAATAGGTTTTGCACGACTTCCAAATCTTCCACATTGCCTTGCCACCAATGCAGTAATTCACGATCTGTCGTGCGTTCTGTGCGAGAAATAGCATGAACTTCCGCACCATTTTGACAGAGGCGATCGCACAAATGAGAACCCAAAAATCCACTCGCACCCGTGACTAAAATTTTCTTTCCCGATAATTCCGCCAGCGCGTCACTCATTTTAACTTCAACTATTTGGGCAATAGATTCATCTTCTTTGTCATAGTCTAGATCGCAGTCAGATTGACTCATCTATATATAGATGTATTTTATGAAAATTTTTATGCTTTCATAGCTGGTTCTGGGGCTTAGCTTTCAACAGCTCGCAGCCCGCTAGAGCGTCTGCTGCTTGCTTGATGACATCAAAACTGAGTTGCGATCGCTCGGCTATGTCTAATAAACTGTATTCGCCATCAGATAAGTTGAGAACCCATAACAAAGCTAGCTCATTCACTTGTTCTTCTGCATGACCGCCTACAGCTCTGTACAGTCCTCTTTTACCCAGGCGTGGTTCGCATTTAGGATTTTGATTTAAGTAAATGCGATTATTTTCTAATACGTGCAAAATTGACAAGAATTTGGCGAACGAGTCACCTAAATACTCTGGTTGCACGAAGCTCAAATTATCTGCGGAGGTATGATATTCAGAATACTGACCGTGGGAGGATCGCATGAAACAACCTACTGGCAAATTAAATCCGGGAGAACAATATTGCCGTTCGTCGTAGCCGTAGGGAAAAAAGTCAATAACTTGATATTCCAAGCCAGAGTGTTGCATGACGTGGATTGCAGCTCGATCTATCTGGGTGTCACCCCGACGACTTCTTTTATAAGTATATTTTCCTGCGTCACCTACGCCAGTAACAACTAAGCCGTGAGCAATTTTATTAACATTTTGCTCGTTTAAAGCTAACCAGGTTACGGAACCAATCGTACCTGGAATAAACAGAAATCTATAAGAGTATCTTCGTTGTTGAATTTGACTGAGATGTTTAGCTAACAATGTAGCTAACGATATGCCGGAAAGATTATCGTTACATAAAGATGGATGACAGGTATGGCAAGAAATTAAAATTTCTTCTGGCGTTTCACCTGGTAAATAATATTCACCATAGGTCAAATATCCAGGTTCTAAACTCGACTCGATACAAATTTCGTATTCTTCATCTTCCAGCGATAAAAATTGTGTGTGACTTAAGCAAAAACCCCAAGTTTCTTTATAGTATGAAGTTCGATATGGGATGCGATCGGGATATTCTGGCAGTGTATGTATATGTGCTTTTAATTCAGATAAGCTGACAGTTTTATGTACTGGAACGCTATAGTTCACGACATGTAAATTGCATTTTTGGAAGTCTACAATTTTCCTCCCTTTTGAATTTTTGATATACGCATCTTTAATATTCCATTCTTTTGGTATCGTCCAGTCAAAAACTTCCGTGCCTGTAGAAATTTCTGCTATTTCTAGAGGAATTTGTTCTTGAATAATTTTTAGGGTTTCTCGGACTCCATTACCTGTAATACTACGACAAATTGGATATAATCGAGATATCATTTGATAAATTTGTCGTCCTATATCGTTTGAGTTGAGAGATTTCCTTAAATAAGATAAGTTATGAATACTCGGACTAACTTGAATCATAATTTTACTCTTACAACAAGTTCGTTACTAATTTTATATATGCAATTAAAGTTATTTTAACAGGTTCTGTAAATCAAAACTATTTTCGACCAAAAGTAGAAAATTCATCGAAATCGGATGATTCGATCTATTTTAGAGACTTAAGATATTTATCTGAGATCTGAGAGCCAAATTGAACGAAGAATACGTGAGGAGCTTTTCATCAATTTCAAACGCTACATTTTCTCAGATGTTAAGTAGCGTATGGCTCGCTGTAAATCTGCTGGAGTACCGATATCTAAGTACGCTCGGCGATCGCAGATTTCTGCTTCTACTTGCAAACCAGCATCAATGGCTGCTTGAAAAACATCTCCAATCGGAACTTCGCGAGGTGGACAAGAATTATTGTGTCGCTCTATTTCTAACTTAGCAACAAACTGATGAAGAAACTCTGTAAAACTTGGTTTCCAGACAGCAGCACACCAGCTGTATTGCAATTCACTTTGGGCGGGTTTTTCAATAATTTGCCTTACCCATCCTCGATCGTCGAAGTCAACCATACCACCTTTGTGCGAATGCTCCAGCGGTAGCAAGTTGATTGCTACATCTGCATTGCCAGCATAAAGCCTTGTCAGCAAACGCTTGTAGGTATCATTTGGTTGAAAGAGAATATCGGGAAACCCCATCGCGATCGCTGCATCTTTAACAAAAGGATACGCGCGATCGAGGGTATATGGCACGCCAAAGGGTAAACCTACTACCAGATAGCCTAAGTCCAAACCTACGATGTCGCCGTCACCAAAATAGGCAGGAATATCCCATTTTCCAGGGCGTAGGAGAAAGAAAGCCTTCCGAATCCCTGCCGTTTGCATCTTTTCCAGCAAGTAATGAGATACAACTTTGGGACGCAGGCTACCATCTACTTGAGAGCGAAAGCCAATCGGATACAATTCCTTGCTACAAGGCAAGGGAGAAATGCGGGTTGCTTGTCCCCCTGCTGGTAACAGCCCGATGACTTCCTGCTGTGGATTGTAGTTATAAGTTGCCATTTACAGTTATCAGTTGTCAGCGTTCCTTTACCTCTTAACCAACTACCAACTTCCAACTACCAGTTGCCAGTACCCACTACTCACGACTCACTTCCAACAGGATGACTATTTAATTAAAACCGTTTCTAGCAAATCCCATTCCAGATCTTTGCGAGAAATTTCGCTGACTGGTAGCTGCCACTGAATATCCAAAATCGGATCGTTGTAGCGCAACCCCCGCTCGTATCCAGGCGTATAAGACTTATTCATCTGATACGCTATCTCTGTATTATCGTCAAGAGTTTGATAGCCGTGAGCGAACATTTCTGGAATGTATAGCGCCCTATGATTATCGGCAGTCAACTCCACACAGATATGAGATAAGTATGTGGGAGAATCGAGGCGCAAATCGACAATACAATCGTAGATTGCTCCTTGAGTGCAGCGAACTAACTTTGCCTCTGTTGCTGGAGCCGCTTGGTAATGCATTCCTCGCAACGTACCTTTTTTATGATTGAAGGCAATGCTGCACTGGACGTTAGTAATTTCTAAGCCAAGCGCAGCAAATTCGCGATCGCAAAAAGTCCGCGCAAAAAACCCCCGACTATCCTCTTTTGGCTCTATGTCAATGATGTACGCTCCTTGGAGCGCCGTTTCAGTAAAAAGCATAGGCTTGATAGTGGCATTAGCTCGCTATAGTAGACAAAACCTGTTGCTGAATCGCTGGATAAACTCGTACTTCTGGAATCGGCACGACGAACTGTCCACCCCATTCAGCAATATATGCCATCTGGGTCATAATCTCTTCTTTCAAATTCCAGGGTAAAATCAACACGTAATCGGGCTGTGTTTCGCGGATTTTATCTGGATGCAGAATTGGAATATGAGTTCCAGGTAGGAATAAACCTTGTTTATAAGGACTGCGATCTACAGTGTAGTCGATGAAGTCTTTGCCCACGCCGCAGTAATTCAGTAGGGTATTGCCTTTAGCTGGCGCACCGTAAGCAGCGATCGTCTTTCCTTGAGATTTAGCTTCGATCAGAAATTTCAGCAGCTTGCGCTTGGTTGCCTTAACTTGTTCGCCAAATGTCAAGTAAGTTTCAATATCTTCCAACCCAGCAGCCGCTTCTTTTGCCTTCAGTTGCTTGACGCGGTTGCTAAGTGCTGGCTCTACTGCATCGCTATGCTTGCCGTAAATTCGTAAAGAACCGCCATGCGTCGGGAGTTCTTCGACATCAAACAACGTTATCCCATGCGCGGCAAACATTTTCTCTACTGTAATGAAGGAGTAGTAAGAAAAATGCTCGTGATAAATCGTGTCAAACTGATTTTGCTGCATCAATTGCAGTAAGTGAGGAAATTCCATTGTCAAGATGCCATTTTGCTTCAAGACAATTTTCATGCCACCGATAAAGTCATTCACATCGGGGACGTGAGCCAAAACGTTATTTCCCAACAATAGGTCTGCCGATTTTCCTTCTGCAACCATTTCTTTAGCCGTGTTTACGCCAAAGAATTTTACCCAAGTCGGAATTCCTTTTTCAGCTGCTGCTTTAGCGGTGTTTGCCGCTGGTTCTACTCCTAGTACTGGAATGCCTTTTTGATGAAAATATTGCAGCAAGTAACCGTCGTTGCTAGCAATTTCGACTACTTGGCTGGCTGCATTAAACTTGAATCTTTCTACCATCAACTCAGTATAAGCTTTGGCATGTCTAAGCCAGCTTTCGGAGTAAGAAGAAAAATAAGCATAGTCGCCGTCACCAAAAATGTGTTCTGGAGATTCAAATTCCTCTAACTGTACCAGAAGACAGCGATCGCAGACGTATGTATGGAGTGGATAAAACTTCTCGGCGCGATTCAAGTGTTCTGAAGTTAAATTATCATTTGCTATAGGTGACATACCTAAATTTGCAAAGGTATATCGCAGTTCGTTGCCACAAAAACGACACTTTTTACTCACTATCCGATTTCTCCTACGATTTAAAGCTAAATTACAAAATAAATTCCACTCAAAGAGTGGAAACTGAAGTTTGAGCAAACAGGATTATTTCGGTTGATTCCAAAAGAAATCTTTATCCAACTGTCCTGTTTGCAATAGATACTCCAATTGCTTCAAGCGAGTAAACCCTCTGGAAGTAAATACATCAGCAGTCATTTGAATTCCACTAAACAACTCAAATAACTGTTTTGCTCCCCGCCGTGCATCCCACTCACACTTAAACCCTGGTAAGGTAGAGTTAATCTTCTCAAAACTGACTCGGTAGCTGCGATTATCCGATCCACTGTCCCCGAAACTAACCTGACAGCCAGGAAAAGCTTCTGCCACAATTTCGGCAATTTCTCGTACCTGGTAATTGTGCGCCGTATCCCCGACATTGAAGATTTGATTGTGAACGATGTCCCGCGGCGCTTCTAGGGCACAAATAATCGCTTTACATATATCCAGCGCGTGTACTAAAGGTCGCCAAGGCGTACCGTCACTCGTCATTTTGATTTCCTTTGTCGTCCATGCTAATCCAGCTAAATTATTCAGGACGATATCAAAGCGCATCCGTGGCGAAGCACCAAATGCTGTAGCATTTCTCATGAATGTAGGCGAGAAGCTGTCATCTGCCATTGCCGTTAAATCCCGCTCTACTAAAGCCTTACACTCGGCATAGGCAGTTTGCGGATTCACGGGAGAAGCCTCTGTCACATCTCCCTCGGTGGCAACACCGTAGACGCTGCAAGAGGACATGTACACGAAACGACGAATACCAGCAGCTTTGGCTAAGTTTGCTAACCGTACTGAACCTTTGTGGTTAATGTCATAAGTAATATTGGGTGCGAGCTGTCCGGTAGGATCGTTGGACAATTCTGCCATATGAACGATCGCCTCTACACCCTGCAAATCTTCTGTAGTGATGTGGCGAATATCTTTATTTAAGGTTTGAGCCGTCGTCTCAGTCCCGTTGTACAACCAGCCAACTTTGTAGAATCCGGTGTCTACTCCTAGAACTTCATGTCCCCGTTTGATTAATAGTGGTGGTAGTAAACAGCCTAAATATCCTTCTGTACCCGTAACTAATACTTTCATTTATAATTATTCTTCCTATACTTTGACTGTGTTTGCCTGGGAGGAGGATTGGGAAATTGCCGCAACAATTGCCTTACCAATCTCTAGCGAAGAGGTAGCGGCTGGGGAAGGGGCATTACAAACGTGCATAGCATTTTTTCCTGGCACGAGTAAAAAATCATCCACCAAACTACCATCAGCTTTGAGTGCTTGCGCTCTCACTCCCGCGTGAGTTGGCACGACATCTTGTTCTCGCACCTCTGGAATCAATTGTTGTAGACTCCTGACAAAGGCAGCTTTACTCCAAGAACGAACGATCTCTTTAATTCCTTCATCGGCGTGTTTTGCAGCTAGCTTCCAAAAAGCTGGATAGGTTAGCACTTCTGCCAAATCTTTGAAGTCAAAATCTGTTTTGTGGTAGCCTTCGCGCTTGAAACTCAAGACTGCATTAGGTCCAGCGTGAACGCTGCCATCAATCATGCGGGTAAAATGTACGCCCAAGAAGGGGAAAGCCGGATTAGGTACGGGGTAGATCAAGCCTTTGACTAAGTAGCGTTTTTCTGGTACGAGTTCGTAGTATTCGCCACGAAAAGGTACGATTTTGGCTTGGGGATCGGCTCCGCTCTTTTTAGCAATGCGATCGCTTTGCAGTCCGGCACAATTGATCGTAAACTTTGTCTCAAAGCTACCAGAGTTAGTGTCTAGCACTGTCGTGTTGCTCGTATGTCGGATTCGTTCTACCTTAGTACCGAGCTTTAATTCTCCACCCTGAGCTTGAATTATTTCGACATACTTCTGCGCAACCTTTTTGTAGTCAACGATTCCGGTTGTAGGGACGTGGATTCCTGCCAAACAGCTGACATGCGGTTCGTATTCCGCAACTTCTGCCGCACTCAACTTTCTCACGCCCAAGCCATTAGCTATACCTCTTTCATAAAGATTATCTAGTAATGGCAGTTGCGCGGTAGTCGTGGCAATAATGACTTTGCCGCAAACTTCATGAGGAATATCGTGCTGCTGACAGAACTCTACCATCGAGCGACTGCCTTCTCGACAGAATCTAGCTTTGAAGCTACCTGGCTTGTAGTAAATGCCCGAGTGGATTACGCCGCTGTTGTTTCCAGTTTGATGAGATGCCCAATCGTTTTCTTTTTCTAAGACTAGAATTTTGGCATCGGGATAGCAATCGCCTAACGTCATGGCTGTAGCTAACCCTACTATCCCACCACCAACGATCGCGAAATCATACGTGAGATTATTATTCATGCGATTGAAGTGACTAATATTACACTTGTAAAGGCGAGTTTAATGCTCGATGGTCAATCGTTCATCTAAGAGTTGAGACATCAACCCGCCCCTACTTAACTTTTGACTTACCTACCATACCTTCCAAGGAGCGTTGCCACTATTCCAAAGTTCTTCAAGCAGGTGTTTGTCTCGCAGCGTATCCATCGGTTGCCAAAAACCAGGGTGCTTGTAGGCTGATAGCTCATCCATCTGCGCCAGTTTTTGTAATGGTTCTTGTTCCCAAACTGTATTATCATCTTCAATCAAGTCAATCGTTTCTGGTTCTAGAACAAAGAAACCACTATTGACCCATGCTCCATCGCCATCTGGTTTTTCTCGAAAGCTAGTAATCTTGGTCTGATCTCCTTCCAGATGAATTGCACCAAAGCGTCCCGGCGGTTGGCTGGCAGTTAGAGTTGCTAAAGTATTTTGCTCTTTGTGAAATTTGACTATCTCTTTGATATTTACGCTACTCACGCCGTCACCGTAGGTGAAGCAGAAAGTTTCATTACCAATATGTTCTCTAACGCGCTTGAGTCTTCCACCAGTCATGGTTTTATCACCCGTATCTACTAGAGTGACTCGCCAAGGCTCGGCATAACCGCAGTGAACGTTCATTTGATTGAAACGCATGTCAAACGTTACGTCTGACATATGCAAAAAATAGTTAGCAAAGTATTCCTTAATTAAGTATCCTTTGTAACCGCAACAGATAATAAAATCATTAATACCAGAGGCAGAGTAAATTTTCATAATGTGCCACAAGATCGGTCTGCCACCAATCTCCACCATCGGCTTTGGTTTGACGGTGGTTTCCTCACTCAGACGAGTCCCAAGCCCTCCAGCCAGTATGACTGCTTTCATGCAAGCACCTCAAAACTTTGCAGGTTTCCTCTTGTCTTTCCAATCGATTGCTTTGTCACTGTTTTGCTAATTTTATAAACAAGTATAAATTAACCATCTGCGTAACAATAGTAGTATGCAGATTGCTTATATAGTGTAAAGACACAGTAAATATACTTTATGGTATATAAAAACTTAGTAAAGAACTTGTTGAACCAAAACTAAGTTTGTAAACTTTCTAACCTTGTAAATAGCACGATAGGAAATGTTTAATTTGACGCTCCAGACTTCCGGGCGCGGCTAAATAGCGTCGAACCCTCACTCATGCTGTTTCTCAAGCTTCTGCTGTCATGCGATCGTCCCCACAAGATCGCTTTCCTCCTAGCTCTACTCACACCCTACCTGAATAGTTGTTCGAGCGCAACTCTGTTGCTGCTCCTTCATGCTTGAGCCGCAGTTTGAGACGCGATCGCTAACTTGCAACTTTAACCGAGACTAGTACGAGCTTGATAAGCTAACTACAAAAACTTCTCTTTGTGAGCTTCTATTAGTAGATAAATTCCTTTTATGCAGCTAAAACGCCATTGAGAACACGTACGTAATGCTATTTTGGCTCGATAAATTCAGTATTCATACGGTTACTTGCTACTTTGAGCTAATGTCATGATCGAGGCTACATTATGACGGGAGTTTAATTAGCTTTATTATCGCTTGTATTTCTTTTTTTCTTGAAGATTTGAGCTGAACAGAATGTTGAAGTCATTATAGAGTTAACTCATTCATATAGTTTTCTCTCAAACCTAAAATTTATTTCACATTATAACTATATTTTGAAAAAGCTACTGTTTTCTATCTATATTTTGGGATTGTCAATGAACGCCAAACTTTTTGTAAGTAAATAAATTACCTTATGATGACGGAACCGATAGCAAGCCATGATTTTGTCAGTCATCTTAATACTTTAAAACAAGAGAGGTTCAGCGGACAATTATTACTGAAAAGCCCTGTAGGACAAGAGTGGATCGTTTATTTGTTTCTGGGCAGAATTTTATATGCTTCTGGGGGAAATCATACCGTTAGACGTTGGTATAGAGCTTTAAAATTGCATTGTCCGCAAGTTGATATTCAACAGTTAAAACTATCTGCCGTTCTCTCTAACGCTTCAAATAGCTCAGATAATTGCTGGGAATGCCACTTACTCAATGCAGGAATAGAGAAACAGCAAATTACCAGAGAACAAGCAGGAAAAACGATCGCGGCGATTGTCTCTGAAGTCATGTTTGATATCACTCAAGCCATGCACGTAACATATCAGAGCAAGACAGATAACATTGCATTACCACAATTAGCACTACTCGATCCAGGGCAATTATTATCAGAAGTACAACAAGTTTGGCAGCTCTGGCAAAAAGCAAAAGTTGCCGATCGCTCGCCAAATAAAGCCGCAGTTATTAACCAACCAGAACAGCTTCAGGAACAAGTATCGCCTGCTGTTTATCAAAATCTAACTAAATTGCTAGACGGACAGCGGACATTGCGAGATCTAGCAGTAGTTATGAATCGGGATGTTAAGGATGTCGTTTGTTCTTTGCTACCTTACATTCAAGCAGGTTTAGTCGAACTGATTGATATTCCAGATTTAGCACCGCCAGTCGCTCCAGCAGCGCCAGCCACACCGCCATCCACACCTTCTGGTAAAGGACCGCTCATTGCTTGCATAGATGATAGCCCATTAGTCTGTCAAAGCATGGAACAAATTTTGGCATTGCATAATAGAGGTATGAATTGAGGTAAGTTGCGATGCAATGTCCAGAGTGCCAATCAACTCATATTCGGAAGAATGGCATCAAGCGAGGTAAACAGAACCACATTTGTGTTGATTGTGGGCGACAATTCATTGAACACTATGAAACATGCAGAGGTTACAGCGATGAAGTCAAACGGGAATGCTTGAAAATGTATGTGAATGGCATCGGTTTTCGAGGAATTGAACGAGTTAAAGGTGTTCATCATACGACAATCATTCACTGGCTCAAGCAAGTAGGTAACAATCTGCCTGATGCTGATGCCCCAGAAACAGTCCCCCAAGTCGGTGAACTAGATGAACTAGAAACCTTCGTCGGTGCAAAAAAAACAAAATCTGGCTGTGGACAGCAGTAGATCACTTCACTTCAGGGATTTTAGGTTGGGCGTTGGGCGACCATAGTGCTGAAACCTTTGCCCCGCTATGGGCGATCGTTGCCCAATGGCGGTGCTACTTTTATGTTACGGATGGTTGGAGTGTTTATCCAGGTTTTATTCCAGACGGCGATCAAATTGTCAGTAAGACTTATATGACCAGAGTTGAGTCCGAAAATACAAGACTGAGGCACTATCTGGCTCGGCTGCATCGAAAGACACTGTGCTACTCCAAATCAGAAGAAATGCTGAAATATTCAATTCGATTGTTACTGCACTATCTCAAATTCTGGAATGTTCCAGTTCCTCAATAGTTCATATCTCTATTCAGCAACGCCCAAATTTTGACAGCAAACGGCTACAGATTTTTTGCCGTCCAAGATTCTCTGCGCGCGATCGCTGGTTTGTTGAGCCGCAAACCAGACTTAATTTTTTTAGATTTAGTCATGCCAAATACCAATGGATATGAGATTTGCAGTCAGTTACGTAAAGTTTCTGCTTTCCGTATCACTCCCATTATTATCCTCACTGGTAATGATGGCATTATCGACCGAGTTCGTGCCAAAATTGTCGGGGCTTCAGATTTTCTGAGTAAGCCAGTAGATGCAGAAACAGTGTTGTCGGTAACGTCTAAACATCTTAACAGTAATTCTTTAGTAGAAGATCTTTAAAATGACTCATTATGATGTAGCTGTTCTCGTTTGCACTGCCTTAAATCCGATTCGCTTGTAATCGATCTAAATACTAGTTTATTTTCATTTGTTCTAGAGGTTGAAGCCATGAGTACAGTTTTAGTCGTCGATGACTCAATGACAGAAATGCAAGTCATCACTAGTTGCTTACAACGCGGTGGTTTAAGCGTTCAAACAGCAACTAGCGGAGAAGAAGCTTTAGTTAAAATTAGCAGTCAAAAACCAGACGTAATTATTTTGGATGTCGTGCTACCAGGTCGGAGCGGTTTTGAACTTTGTCGCGATCTCAAATCAGAGGCAGGAACGAGCATGATTCCTGTTGTCATGTGTTCCACAAAAGGTAGCGAAATGGACAAATTCTGGGGCATGAAACAAGGTGCAGATGCTTATATTACCAAACCTATCGATCAAGAAAAACTACTGCAAACTGTCAAGCAACTGTTGAAATGATTGAAATTAATGTAACGATTGCTTGGCAAATTTGCTAGCCAAGAACTGCTAGGAGAGCGGTCATGATATCGGAATTTACAACCAGGGGTGTAGTAGCAGGAAATCCAAATGCAGAAGAAGCTGCTGGCTCAAAACAGCAGCTTCTTCTGCATTTGCCACCAGATACGACTGCCATATTGCCACTAGCCCAAATCGCAGAAGTACTGACCGTACCCACTGCTCAAATCGTACCTATTCCCCATTTACCTGCTTGGGTCATGGGTGTTTATAACTGGCGAGGCGAGATTCTGTGGATTGTCGATCTCGGTCACAAGATCGGACAGGCTCCCCTATACCAACAAGGAACTAGTCGCTCTAGTTACACAGCAGTGGTGATTCACAGCACTCAGCAGGTTGCTGAAAGACAAAGCGATCGCAAAACAGGTAAAAAAGTGCTGGGATTATTAGTGAATCAGGTGGAAGACATGGAATGGTGCAACCCTGATAACATTCAATCCCCTCCCGCGTCTGCTGTCACCCCTGAGTTAGTGCCGTATTTGCGTGGTTATTTTCCCAAGCCGAATGGCGAAATCTTGGTGGTGTTAGATGGCGACTCCATCATCGCTGGAATGCCTCAGTCAAAAACCGAGGCTAGTTGAAATGCTTGAGCTAATTTCATCTGGCATCATTACCAAACTTGCAGGTGAAAGTTTCCGTCTCACCCCTGATTTCTAAGTTAACGACTTAAACTATGAATTCTCCTTCCCAACCAAACTCAGCTAAAAATACTCATAAGGGTAACTACAACGAGCCTTTTCATGACGATACGGCATTTAACGATCGGCCAATATCTGACATTGAAAAACAGCCAAACTTTAATCAAAACAATAGCGAACCACAACCGAGCCAGCAACCGAACCAACCTCGCAAACAAGGACTTAGTTTAAGGGTCAAAGCCACAGCTAGAGCAGTTGCCCTGAGTACGATTCCTGTAGTGGTAATTGGGGTAACTGATTATTTCTTGACCAATCAACAACTATATAAAGATGTTACGGAAAGTCAGCTATTGCAAAACGAAGCTCTGAGTAAAGAGCTATCAAATTTCATGGTTGAGCGGTATGGCGATATTCAAGTACTAGCGAATTTACCAATCCTAGCCAATCCTAAAGTAGTAGCAGTCACAACGCCACAGGAAAAGCAGAGCTTACTAGATCGATCGATATATCAATGCCTACGGGGTATATAGCAGCATTGCTATGTTCGATCTCAATGGCGACACCGTCGTGCAATCTAAAGGCAAACCAATTGCCAATCACAAGGATGCAGAATATTTTCAGCAAGCGCTGAAAACTGGTCGTCCTTTCATTAGTCAACCAGCAGTCACTCAATCAACAGGCAAATTAAGTCTTCGGATCGCCGCACCAGTCAGAGATTCTCTAACTAACCAAATTATTGGTGTGGTTCGCGCTCAAATTCCAGTCGAAGCAGTGAGCAAGTTGCTAGAAAAATATGGTGCGAGCGAACAAGAATTTCTCGCGATCGATGCGAACGGAAAAGTTTTGGCTTCTCAAGATGGCACTAATTTAGGCAAAGAGGCTAAATCGATTTTTCCTAAATTGCAGCAAATGCAAGCAACGCGCGTGAGTGGAGCGACAAGTGATACTCATACCAATCATCAAGAAGAACACATCTTGACGTATGCTCCTTTTCCAAAAGTAGAGGAAATAGCAGATTTAGGCTGGAGTACTGTAATTGCTAGAGATTCAGCTACAGCATTTGCTGCCCAACGAGGACTATTATTAAACTTCGGTGTTGGTATGGCGATCGCGGCATTTTTAGTCAGCGCGATCGCTGCTTACTTAGTTAACCGCGCCACTCGTCCCATTTTAGAAGCAGCAGATGCAGTAGAAAAATTGGGTCAGGGAGAGTTGAACACCCGCGTTGCTGTAGAGGGAGAAGACGAACTAGCGGTACTGGGAACTAACATCAACCAAATGGCAAACCAGTTACAAGATCTCTTACACAGCCAAGCTGCCCAAACTCAACAAGCTAATTTCCTCTCAGAAATTGCCTCTGCCCGCGATGGTGGTTCGGAAGATTTAGAAACTGTCTTCAGCCAAGCAGTGCAAGGAGCCAGAGAACTTTTACAAGCAGATCGAGTTGTCGTTGATCGCTTTCATCCCAACTGGAGTGGCTATATTGCAGCGGAATCAGTGTTACCTGGTTTGCCGCGCGCCCTCGATAACAATGTTGACGATGCTTGTATTGGCGAACAACTGCTGGAAGAATATAGGCGCGGTCGCGTCGTTCCTACTAGTAACGTCATGGCAGCGGGTTTCCATCCAGAACACCTGCGTTTAATGGAACGATTGTAAATTAAAGCTAACTTAGTTACACCAATCTTGAAAAATGACCAGTTATTTGGCTTATTAATTGCCCATCACTGCGAACAAACCCACACATGGCAGCAAGAAGAAATTAACTTCCTCAAGCAGCTAGCATCTCAGTTAGGGATTATCTTAAATCGCTTATCATTCCTAGAACAAAAGCAAGCTGCGGCAGAGCGAGCATCAATGGTGAAAGATATCACCATTAAGCTGACTCAAGGACTGGGCGTGCAGGAAATTATGGAAACTGCGGTGCAAGAACTGCGCCAAGCACTGAATAGCGATCGCGTCATCATCTATAGTTTTAACGAGCAGTGGAAAGGCAGAGTGATTGCTGAATCCGTAGGCGAGGGTTTCCCCAAAGCTTTAGGAGCAGATATTGACGATCCCTGTTTTACCAAAGGCTATGTAGAACGCTATCGTCAAGGGCGGGTACAAGCAACAGAAAATATATATGATGCAGGATTAACTGATTGTCATATTGCTCAGTTACAACAGTTTGCAGTCAAAGCAAACTTAGTTGCTCCCGTGATTCGTAGTGGCGAACTTTTGGGTCTATTGATCGCTCACCAGTGCGATGCTCCCCGCAAATGGCAGCAAGAAGAAATTGCCATGTTCTCCCAGGTCGCTACCCAAGTAGGACTCGCCCTCGATCGCGCCTCTTTGTTGGAACAACAAAAGAATGCTAGAGAATTCTTGCAGCGCCGCGCTTTAGAACTGCTGATGGAAGTCGATCCAGTCAGTCGAGGCGACCTGACAGTACGTGTCAACGTCACCGAAGACGAAATCGGGACGATCGCCGACTCCTACAACGCTACAATTAACAGCTTGCGGAAAATTGTGACCCAAGTACAAACTACTGCCAAACAGGTAGCTCATACAACGACGAGTAACGAACGATCTGTCGGCGAACTATCTCAAGAAGCATTACGGCAAACTGAAGCAGTGACTGCAGCTTTGGAGCGGATTCAGCAAATGTCAGATTCAATTCTTGCTGTAGCCAATAGTGCCTCCCAAGCGGAAGCAGCAGTGCAGCAAGCAACTCAAACAGTAGCAGAAGGCGATACAGCCATGAACCGGACTGTGGACGGGATGATGGCAATTCGACAAACAGTCGCAGAAACCTCGAAAAAAGTGAAGCGATTGGGTGAATCGTCTCAAAAGATTTCTAAAGTCGTGAACCTGATCGGTACATTTGCCGATCAAACTAACCTACTAGCACTTAACGCTTCCATTGAGGCGGCTCACGCGGGAGAACAAGGACGAGGATTTGCGGTGGTAGCTGACGAAGTACGAACCCTAGCACGGCAATCGGCAGAAGCGACAGCAGAAATTGAAAGCTTGGTGAAGGATATTCAGACAGAGACAAACGAAGTTGTAGCAGCAATGGAAGCTGGTACAGAGCAGGTGGTGACGGGTACTGTACTCGTGCATGAAACGCGGCAAAATCTGCTCAAAATTACAGAAGTGAGCCAACAGATCGGCGAACTCGTAGCGGCGATCGCTTCTGCTGCGGTATTGCAATCTCAGACATCGCAAGTCGTGACGGCAACAATGACAGATGTAGCCGCGATCGCCGACCGCACTTCCAACGAAGCAACTGTAGTATCTGCGGCATTTAAGGAACTCTCAACACTGGCGCAAGAACTACAAACTAGCGCCAGTCAGTTCAAAGTTAGTTAGTGGTGAGTGGTGAGTGGTGAGTGGTGAGTGGTGAGTGGTAAGAGATTTTCCACTCACCCCTGCTGTTAGACAGACTTCTTGTAGCTCTCCATTCCCCTACTCCCTACTCCCTACTCCCTACTCCCTCGAAGATGTATCAGCTATGCTAAATTCTCGCCTCAAACAAACTCCCCAAGTCTCAAACTCTGAGGTCAAAACATCCTCGCAGCCACCGCGATCGCCACATAAATCTGCTGTTGGCAAACAGCGTCGCGGTCAACCGTGGAATAATTTTAGCTTTCGCACCAAGCTAACTCTATTGCTAATGTTGAGTGCGGCACTGCCTATAGTCGTGGTAACGCAAAGGAATGCTGCTGTGACACGACAAAGAGAAATACAGAACGCTCAAACATTTTTACAAAAAGCTCAAGCTAGTTTCTTATCTAACTATGCCACGTGGGTTGTTACGGAATCAGCTACAGAAGCGAATACGATCGCCGAAGTCGTACAAGCAATGAAGATTAACCTACGCGATCGCCAGCAGATAGCAGCTCAGCGCCAGTTTCTCAATACTTTTCTGGGCAAATTTAGTGTCACAGATGGTAGTGGTTCTGTAGAAAAAAACATCCGCGTCATTGTAGATGCTGACGGAAAAACAGTAGCCCAAAGTATTCGCACCTTATCAGAAGAATATTTAAACTTAGCCGTAGATAAAGTAGAACTCAATCCCCCCTACCGCCGAGTCTCTCTTCCAATTGGTATCAATTTAGGGGATGTACCGATCGTCCAACACGCTTTGCAAACAGGAAAAGTTTTAAGCGGTCTAGAACTTATTAATAGTAACGTCCTTAAACGCTTAGGGCAAGATAAGCAGGCGAATATTGGTATTCGTCCCCAACCGAAAGCAGGTTTACCACTAAGCAAACAACCCTCTCTCAATGGAATTTACAACATTGATGCGGGGAAAATGGGATTACTAGGGATGGTAGTGCAGCCAATATTAGCGAATAAAAAGGTTGTCGGTGCTGTCATCGTCGGTTCTGTAATCAACCAAGCTCCAGGGCAAGTAGATAGTTTTAAAGACTTTGAAAAAGTTCCCTTATCGACAATTTTTGCTCAAGACTGGTCGGTGACAACTACTGTTCCCGATACGGATGGCACATCTAGGGCGATCGGTACGCGAGCTGCAAGAGAAGTAGCAGAAACAGTCTTGAATCAGGGGCAAGAGTTTAGCGGTCAGACGGATATTGCAGGACAAAGTTACTTGACGATCTACAGTCCTCTGTACGACCATCAAAAAATCTTGAATCCAGACAAAGCAAAGCCTATAGGAATGGCTTCTATCGATACACCTTTAGATGAAGTAGAAGCTCACATTCGCGAACAGCAACTTTTCGCCTACGGTGTTTCTGGGGGAATGTTGCTGTTAATCGGTTTAGGTGCAATTCCAGTAGCAGGATCTTTTTCTCGACCGCTCAAACGTTTAGCAAGTTTCGCACAACAGATTGGGATTGGAGAGACTGGCACGAGACTGGAAGAAGTCAGCGATCGCCATGATGAAATTGGCATTCTCTCTCAAGAATTGAATCAGATGGCGGCTAATATTGAAGCCAATCTGGAAGCTCGTCGCCAAGAAGCAAAGTACGCTCAATTTTTTGGCGATTTGGCAGCGAAAACACGAGATTTTCAAACAGTTGAAGACGTGTTAGCTCATACAGTCAAAGCTACCCGCGATGCATTACAAGTAGAACGAGTAGTAGTCTATCGCTTCCACCCTGATTGGAGTGGAATAGTTGTTGCCGAGGCAGCCATACCTGGCTTACCGTCCTGCCTTAACACGACGATCGCCGATACTTGTATGCAGGCAAAAAAAGCTGAAGAATACAAGAAAGGTCGGGTGAGGGCGATCGACGATATTTATCGAGCAGGCTTCACTGATTGCCACATTCAATTACTTGAAAGATTGAAAATTAAAGCAAATTTAGTTGCACCAATTATTAAAAACGACGAGCTTTTTGGTTTAGTATTTGCTCAATATTGCTCGAAATCGCATCTTTGGGAGCAAGCAGAAATCAATTTTATAGAGCGCTTAAGCTTGCAATTAGGATCGTCTTTGCACCGGATCGATTTACTACAAAAACAACAAGATGAAGCCAAGCGCGGCGAGCTACTAAAAGATATCACACTCAAAATTGCTCAAATCAACAACCTACAAGATGTACTGAACGTTGCTACTGATAATATCCGGCAAGCGATCGCCACAGACCGAGTAGTGATTTACGGTTTAGACCCGACTAACTGGAAGGGGACGATTATAGCTGAATCGGTAGCTAATGACTTTCCAGTAGCAATGGGAGCTGAGATTGAAGATCCCTGCTTGAGAAAAGGTCAAGTAGAACGCTACAAAATGGGACAAGTCACGAGCATTAGCGATATATATCAGGAACCGAGAGTGACTGCTTGTTATCGCAAACAACTCGAACAATTTAGCGTCAAAGCAAATTTGGTCGCGCCAGTCGTGCAGGGCGATTGGTTATTTGGTTTATTAATTGCTCATCAATGTTCTGGTGCGCGTGTTTGGCAGCAGCAAGAGATGGACTTTTTCCGGCAATTAGCAACGCAAATTGGCTACGCTCTCGATCGCGCATCTCTGTTAGAGCAGCAAAAGAACGCTAGAGAGTTCATGCAGCAACGTGCTTTAGAACTGTTGATGCAAGTCGATCCAGTTAGTCGCGGCGACTTAACAGTACGCGCTAACGTCACCGAAGATGAAATCGGGACGATCGCCGACTCTTACAATGCCACAATCAACAGCTTGCGAAAAATCGTGACGCAAGTACAAACTGCCGCTCGACAAGTAGCCAGCACGACTACTAGCAGCGAACGATCTGTGGGCGAACTGTCTCAAGAAGCGCTGCGGCAAACCGAGGTCATTACTGCGGCACTAGAGCGAATTCAACAGATGTCCGACTCAATTCGTGCTGTAGCAGCAAGTGCTTCCCAAGCAGAAGCAGTCGTGCAACAAGCAACCGAAACAGTGGCAGTGGGAGGTACGACGATGAACCGTACAGTTGAAGGGATGATGGCAATTCGAGACACGGTGACAACAACCTCGAAAAAAGTGAAGTAGTTGGGTGAATCCTCTCAAAAGATTTCCAAAGTCATGAACTTGATCGGTAGATTTGCCGCTCAAACTAACTTATTAGCATTAAAAGCTTCAATTGAAGCTGCCCGCGCCGGAGAAGAAGGAAGAGGATTTGCCGTACTAGCTGATGAAGTGCGCGTCTTGGCACGGCAATCGGCAGAAGCAACCGCAGAAATTGAAAGTTTGATTGCCAACATTCAGGCAGAGACAAACGAAGTGGTAGCAGCAATGGAAGCTGGCACAGAACAAGTTGTTTCTGGAACAAAGTTAGTCGATGAAACTCGTCAAAGCTTGAACCAAATTGCCACAGCGAGTCAACAGATCGGCGAACTCGTAGCGGCGATCGCTTCTGCTGCGGTGTTGCAGTCCCAAACATCTGAAGTCGTGACGACCACAATGACAGATGTAGTGGCGATCGCCGACCGCACTTCCAACGAAGCCACCGTAGTTTCCAACTCCTTTAGAGAACTCTCAGCACTAGCACAAGAACTACAAGCTAGTGTCAGTCAGTTCAAAGTTAGTTAGAGATCGGTAGCTAGTGGCTAGTTACTAGCCACTAGCTACTTATCTTCCCCTGCTCCCTACTCCCTACTCCCTATTCAGTATGGCGATCGACTCTGATATTCGCGACCAGGCTTATCAATTCTTCATTCAAGAAGCCCCAGAGCTATTGCAGCTCATTGAAGAGGAATTGCTGACGCTCAGGACGGAACGCAGCACTGCCAAAGTCCATAACATGATGCGGGCTGCTCACTCAATTAAGGGAGGGGCGGCGAGTGTTGGTCTAGACACGATTAAAACCTTAGCTCATAGCCTAGAAGATATTTTTAAAGGGCTGCACAACCCAGAATTAGATATTAATGCCGAAGTAGAAGGCTTGTTACTAGAAGCTTATGACTGTCTGCGTCTACCGTTAATCGAGCAGATTGAAAACGGTCAGTGCAACAACGAGCAGGCAATGGCAACAGCAGAGCCAGTGTTTGCTCGGATCGAATCTAGTATAGGAAATTTCTTGAAAGGAGCGGCGGAGTTACCTAGCTCTGTCGATCTAGGGGTAGATATTGCACTCTCGATTTTTGAGGTGGATGTTGCTCAGGGAATCGAACGGCTCTCGGAGATCGTCACCGATCCTACAGGTAAAGAAATTGCGGGCGAATTACGAGCGCAAGCAGAAGTATTTGCAGGTATTGCCGAGTTGTTAAACCTGCCAGGATTCGGCGCGATCGCCTCTACCGCAATCGCCGCGAGCGAAGCTCATCCAGAGCAAGCTTTACAGATCGCTCAACTCGCCCTAGCTGACTTTGAGGCAGGTAGACAAGCAGTCATGGCAGGCGATCGCACATCTGGTGGCAATCTATCCCCAGCTTTAGCAGCACTAGTAGAGGCAGCCGCCCCAGCCGTTTTCAACATGCCAGTAGACGATGTTTTTGGCGCTTTGGCAGAGATAGATTTGGCATCGATGCCATTGCCAGCAATTCCCGACTCAACGGTTGAAGATATATTTGGCGCATTAGATGCAATTGGGGATTTGGCGGCAGTTCCAACTGCACAAACATCTTTAGAGAATGTATTTGGTACTTTAGTAGAAACTGATGTCCCCGCAACACCGCTCGCTACCGCTGCTACTACGCCCGAAACTACAGCGCTTCCCAGTCTGGACGATATTTTCGGTAGCATCGGTCAAGACAGCGCGATCGCAGATGCATCGCCAAACACTGCACCTCCAGCAGATAGCTCTTCGATTCCATCGCTAGATGATATTTTTGGTGACTTGAAATTGGCAGAAGTGCCAGCTGCGCCTGCTGTCGTTGCTGCTTTTGAGCAAAAAGCTACCGATCGCGTCGCTCAGAACAGTTCATCAGACACAATTCAATCTATCGAGCAGATATTTGGCAATCTACCACCACTAGAGGATCTTGCTCTACCGACCAGGCGATCGGCTCCCATAGTACCAGCCCCACCCAAGTTACCGACAGTTACAGAAAAGACTACCGCGATCGCTCCTAGCAATCCAGCTCCGCTTAAAATTTCTGGTGCTTGGCGTGCTGCCCCAGAAATAAGCAAAGCTGGTAATAAGGCTACTCCTCAACTATCTCAGCTTTCAGTGCGCGTTGACCTAGAGCGACTGGAACGGATGAACAACTTAGTTGGTGAATTGGCAATTAACCGCAACAGTCTGGCACTGCAAAACGATCAAATGCAAGCAATTATCGTTGCTTTACTGCGTCGTTTTGCTAAATTTAGACAAATTGCTCATAACTTGCGAGATTTTGCCGATCAAATGTTAGTAGCTCCTCAAAGCTATAAATCGTTAACCAGTAGTACAGCCGGAAAATCTCAAACTGGAAATGTCGTATCGATTGCACCTACAGGATTTGCCGCGATCGGTCAAACGAGCTTTGATTCTTTGGAGATGGATAACTATGGCGAGTTACACTCCCTGGTACAAACCACTCTAGAAGAAATCATGCAATTAGAAGAAACTGTGGGTGACGTGGTGTTACTGGCAGGACAATCTAGTCAAACGCTAGAAAGACAACGCCAAATGCTGGGTCATTTGCGGGATGACTTGATGTGGGCAAGGATGTTGCCTTTGAGTGAAGTTCTCAACCGTTTCCCACGCATGTTGCGCGACTTGTCTAATTCGTACAACAAACCAGTAGAACTCAAGTTAAACGGAACAGGGGTTTTAGTAGACCGAGCCGTGCTAGAAAAACTCAACGATCCGTTAGTACACCTAGTTCGCAACGCTTTCGATCACGGGATTGAAATGCCAGAAGATCGACAACAACGGGGCAAACCAGAGCAAGGGACGATTGAAATTCGCGCCTATCACCAAGGTAGCCAGACGATGATTGAAGTGCGAGACGATGGGCGGGGTGTTAACCTAGACCGGATTCGAGCAAAAGGAATAGACATGGGGTTATTAACTCCAGAACAAGCAGCCGTTGCCGAGCCATCGCGGTTGTTAGAATTGCTATTTGAACCAGGATTTTCTACAGCAAGTCAAGTCAGCCAGCTGTCCGGTCGGGGTGTAGGACTGGATGTGGTGCGCGACCAATTGCGATCGCTTAAAGGTAGCGTGACGCTTAACTCTGAACCAGGGCGCGGCACTGCTTTTACCTTACGCATTCCACTGACATTATCGATCGCCAAACTACTCGTTTGCTTTGTTGGTTCCACTGCTCTGGCGTTACCTTCTGACAGTATTGCTGAAATTTTAATTCCACAACCCGATCAGGTGAGAGTCAGTAGCGGCAAGAGATTCTTGCATTGGCAAGGTCATATTGTCCCTGCCTATCACCTATCCCAACTGCTTCAATATTCTTGCCCGTTACCGGAAACTCAACAAAATCAAAGTTTGGCAACTGTGCCTACCCCTGATGACTGGGCAGCGCCCATTTTGCTGTTGGAGCAAGACGATCAGCTGATTGCCATTGAAGTCGATCGCTTGGTCACAGAGCAAGAACTCGTCATTAAACCTTTCAGTCCCGCGATCGCGCCACCAATATATATTTATGGCTGTACGATTTTGGGTAATGGTTGTTTGATCCCAGTCGTTGACGTATCTGGGCTGTTGCAATCCTTCTTTGGCGACGGACGGCGCGTCGGTGACGTTTCCGCATTACCCAGCTTGCCTGTTGCTGAACTGCCAGATGATAGTAGTTCTACTCCATCAGCTCCCCCAGTTAAAACTGTGACTCCAACTGTGCTGGTAGTAGATGACTCAATCACCGTGCGACAAACTCTGGCACTAACTCTACAAAAAGCCGATTATCGCGTTTTACAAGCTAGGGACGGTCGAGAGGCAATCAACCAACTGCAACAAAATCTACACATTATTCAACTCGTAATTTCCGATGTAGAAATGCCAAACATGAATGGCTTTGAGTTCCTTAGTCATCGCAGACAAGACCCACAACTCTCAAAAATTCCTGTAGTGATGCTCACGTCCCGTAGTAGCGAGAAGCACCAACAGCTAGCTAAACATTTAGGCGCTAAACACTACTTCACTAAACCGTACATCGAGCAAGAATTCCTAGCAGCCGTTAAAGAACTCCTGGCAGAAGGTGTTGCCCAATAGTGATTGGTCCTTTGTGCGCGATTGGGAGCTAAGTTTTTCCCTACTCCCTACTCCCTACTCCCTGTTAACTGATATGGCAAGCGCTCTAGTTAGATCGAAAATTCAAGCTACAGGACAGATTGCTCAAGAGGCAGCTACGTCGATCAAAATCGTGATGTTTCAAATGGGCGAGTTTAACTTAGCCTTGCACATTAATAGCATTGTGAAAGTACTTCCACAGACAGTAGTTTATGGTAGCGGGCAACATGGAGTCGGACTGATTCATTTGAGCGATCGCGAGGTCACGGTGGTCGATCTCCAGCGACGATTATTTCAGTCTAGCGGCAATCTCGATCCTGCAAAGCGGGGATATTTGATGCTCGTCCAAGACAGACAAAGAGAACTTTATGCCATTCCCGTTGCTCAAGTTCCTACTTTGATGGACGTACCCTTGTCTTGCGTGCGCATTTTGCCGGAATCTTACCGCAATGCCGATATATTCGGCTTTGCAACTCACGTAGCCGTGATTCCAGCAACAGAACCACCACTGACAATATTCATGTTAGACGTGGATCAACTGCTATTAGTCAGGAATGTAGAAATTGTCTAGGTGAGTCATTCATCATTTGTCATTTGTGGCATTTTTAGCTAAAGACTAATAACCAATAACCAACAACAACTTACGGCATTCAACACTCGGCGGTAGTTGTAGGTGTTAACGATAATGGAGGTAACACTAATACAAAGTAGAACCGCTTATGAGTGCGATCGCTACAGTTGACAATCCATTATTGATCGGTCAAGGATTACCACCATTTGCTCAAATTCAGCCAGAGCATGTGGTTCCAGCCATGACGCAACTGCTGGCGGAACTAGAATCAGAACTAGCAAATTTAGAAGCAAACGTTACACCAACCTGGAGTGGGTTAGTAGAACCCATAGATCGTTTGTCAGAGCGCTTGCGCTGGAGTTGGGGTATTGTCGGGCATCTGATGGGTGTAAAAAATAGCCCCGAGCTGCGGACAGCCTACGAAACCGTACAGCCGCAAGTTGTAGAATTTTACAATAAATTTAGTCAAAGTCAGCCGCTCTACGAAGCTTTTAAGGAGCTACGAGCAAGTCAAACCTGGAAAACCCTGACAAATGCCCAAAAACGGATTGTAGAAGCAGCAATTCGAGATGCCGAGCTATCGGGCGTAGGTTTAGCAGGAGAGCAACGCGATCGCTTTAATGCGATTCAATTAGAGTTAGCCGAACTTACCACCAAGTTTTCTAACAACGTTTTGGATGCAACCAAAGCTTTCAGCCTGACACTGACATCACCAGATGAAGTAGAAGGCTTACCTCCTAGTTGGTTGAGTCTAGCAGCTCAAGCCGCCCGTGCTGCAGGGGAAGAAAAGGCAACACCGGAACATGGTCCTTGGCGCGTGACGCTGGATTTTCCCAGTTACTTACCTTTCATGCAGCATGGCAAACGTCGAGATTTGCGAGAAAAACTATATAGAGCATTTATCAGCCGCGCTTCCTCTGGGGATTTAGATAATACTCCTTTGATTGAAAAGATCTTACAACTACGACGCGAAAAAGCCAATTTGCTTGGGTTTAATAGCTACGCAGAATTAAGTCTAGCTAGTAAAATGGCTCCCAGCGTAGATGCAGTAGAGGCTTTATCAGAGGAATTGCGACGCGCTAGTTACGATGCTGCAAAGCAAGATTTAGAAAACTTGAGAACTTTTGCTGCGTCTAAAGGAGCGCCAGAAGGCAGCAACTTGCAGCATTGGGATATTGCATTTTGGGCAGAACGCCAACGAGAAGAAAAATTTGCTTTTAGTGCAGAGGAACTGCGCCCTTACTTCCCCTTACCCCAAGTCTTGGACGGGCTATTTACTCTAGTCAAAAAGCTATTTGGGGTGACTGTTACTGCTGCGGACGGTCAAGCACCAGTTTGGCATGAAGATGTGAGATATTTTCAGATTGCCGACGAAACAGGAGAAGCGGAGGACGAAGTCCGAGCCGCAGGCATCGCCTATTTTTATCTAGACCCCTACAGCCGTCCAGCGGAAAAGCGGGGTGGTGCGTGGATGGATGATTGTATTGGTCGGGCAAAAATGACAACTCACGAGGGTACAGTTGCCACTCGCAAACCTGTAGCTTATTTGGTATGCAACCAAACCCCCCTAGTTGATGGCAAGCCCAGCTTAATGACTTTCAACGAAGTGGAGACTTTATTCCATGAGTTCGGTCACGGGTTGCAACACATGTTGACTAAAGTAGACGATGCAGGGGCAGCTGGGATTAATAACGTCGAATGGGATGCAGTTGAGTTACCCAGCCAGTTTATGGAAAACTGGTGCTACCATCGAGAAACCTTAATGGGAATGGCGAAGCATTACGAAACTGGCGAGACTCTGCCAGAGCATTACTACCAAAAACTCATTGCTGCCCGCAATTATATGAGTGGCAGTGCAATGCTACGACAGTTGCACTTCGGTTTAGTCGATTTGGAACTGCACCATCGCTATCAGCCTGGTGGTGCAGAGACAGCTAGTGACGTACGTCAACGCATCGCCAAGACGACAACCGTATTACCGCCATTACCAGAAGATGCCTTTTTGTGTTCTTTTGGACAT
The DNA here is from genome assembly GCF_032860985.1 of Chroococcidiopsis sp. SAG 2025. Taxonomy (GTDB): domain Bacteria; phylum Cyanobacteriota; class Cyanobacteriia; order Cyanobacteriales; family Chroococcidiopsidaceae; genus Chroococcidiopsis. The sequence continues at coordinate 249,411 of NZ_JAOCNC010000001.1, read as the reverse complement.
ATTTTTGCTGGCGGATACGCTGCGGGATACTACAGCTACAAATGGGCAGAAGTCCTTAGTGCTGATGCCTTCGGTGCATTTGAAGAAGCTGGATTAGATAATCCCCAAGCACTGACTGAGACTGGGAAACGATTTCGCAATACCGTGCTGGCTTTGGGTGGTAGCCAACATCCAATGGATGTGTTTAAATCCTTCCGAGGTCGAGAGCCGAGTACAGAGCCTTTGTTGAGGCATAGTGGTTTGGCTGCATAGAGTTCTTGTAGGGTGCGTTAATAACGCACCCTACCCCATTCTGACACTGCTGCGATCGCTGTTTCCAATGCTTGTAGGGCAAGATTGACTTCTGTTTCGGTAACAATCAAGGGTGGCACGAAGCGAAGCACTTTTGGTCCTGCCGGAACGAGTAACAAACCTTCAGCAATCGCCGCTTTAACTAGATCCGCTGCGGTAATTTCGCTTTCGGCAGCTAACTCCATCCCATTAATTAAACCCCAACCGCGCACGTCAGTGATGAGCGCGGCATATTTGGCCGCCAGCGCCCGCAAGCCCGTTCTTAACTGTTCGCCACGGGCGCTGACATTTTCTAATAAATTCTCTTTAACGAGTGTTTCGCACACTGTTAAGCCAACCGCACAGGCAAATGGGTTGCCGCCAAATGTACTGGCATGATCTCCTGGTGCAAACACGTCGTAATGCTGCTTGCACATCATCGCCCCGATCGGAATCCCACCTCCTAAACCTTTGGCAGAAGTGAAAATATCCGGTTCGATGCCTAAATTCTCGTAGCCCCACAACTTGCCAGAACGACCCATCCCCACTTGCACTTCGTCGAGAATCAGTAAAATCCCCGTTTCGTCGCAAATCCGGCGGATGGCTTGGAAGTAAGCCACCTCCCCAGGGCGCACCCCACCTTCTCCTTGCAGCGGTTCGAGCAAAATCGCACTCACTGCCCGATCGCCTTCATCCAGTTCGGCGATCGCCGCTTCAATCGCTTGAATGTCGTTGTAGGGGACGTAGTGAAACCCTGGGACTAATGGGGCAAAGTTTTTTTGATATTTCGGCTGTCCGGTAGCGGTAATCGTCGCTAGCGTTCTGCCGTGGAAGCTGGCGTGAGCCGTGAGCATGACTGGATGCTCGATCTTCTGTACGGTACGGGCGTATTTGCGGGCGAGTTTAATTGCCGCTTCGTTGGCTTCCGCACCGGAATTGCAGAAAAAGACTTTCTCGGCACATGAATGCTGAATCAACCATTGTGCTAGTTGCCCTTGCACGGGGACGTAAAACAGATTGGACACATGGTGTAGCGTCTGAATTTGGCGGCTGACAGTCTCTACCATCGCTGGGTGTGCGTGTCCCAGGGTGCAGGTGGCAATTCCGGCGACAAAATCGAGATATTCTTTTCCTGTGGTATCCCAAACCCGACAACCCGCACCCCGTTCTAAGGCTATGGGGAAACGGGCATATGTGTCCATGACTGACTCTTTGAAGCTGTCTGAGTCGAAGGATTTTACCGCAGTGGCAGCTGATACTGACAAGTTATGGCTAGAAATAAGAGTATCTATAGTCACTATTTACTCCTCAATCAAAAATTTATTTTTTAACTTTCTGCTGTCAATTTAGCAGCAATGCCTAAAACTTTCCGTCGCATCCGACTCAGATCGCACATAATCTAAACTAGCTCAGATTTGTCATTCGTCATTTGTCATGCGTGAGCCTGAAGTCGGGAGCAGCTATTTTCTCCCTTCACTTCCTTTCCCTAGCCCATAACCTCTAAACCCAATCTCTCTCTTGTACTCAACCCCAGAGAAAACATATCGTCGAATTCAAAAAGAGTTACTAGCGGGGGCGATCGCGCTTGTAGGTGTCTTGTTATTGGGAACTCTGTGGTATCGCCTAGTAGAAGGTTGGTCGTGGGAAGATGCGGCTTACATGACGGTAATTACCCTAGCCACCGTCGGTTATGGTGAAACTCGACCGTTGGGCAATCGCGGACGATTATTTACCATCGGTCTAATTTTAATGGGAGTGATTACGATCGGTTATATCGTCAATCGCTTTACAGAAGCTGTAATTCAAGGGTACTTTCAAGAAGGAATTCGACTGAGGCAACAGCGGCGGTTAATGGAATCGCTCTCTGGACACTACATCTTATGTGGATTTGGGCGCACGGGCCAGCAAATTGCCCTGGAATTTCAAGCTGAAGGGGCTAATTTTGTCACGGTTGACTTGGATGATGCTTCGGTAGAAAAAGCACGGCAGCTCGGTTACGTAGCAATCCAGGGTGATGCGACGTTAGACGATACTCTGCTGCAACTGCGAGTCGATCGAGCGATTTGTCTAGTTGCGGCACTGCCTTCTGATGCCGAAAACCTCTATACGGTCCTGTCAGCCAAAACCCTCAATCCGCAAATTCGAGCGATCGCTAGAGCAAGTACGAGAGAGGCTTTACAAAAGCTACAAAGGGCAGGAGCTGATGCAGTTGTATCCCCCTATATCACGGGAGGTAAACGTATGGCAGCAGCGGCATTAAGACCCCAAGTATTAGATTTCGTCGATGGTATCCTCACGGGAGCAGACCGCGAACTGTACATGGAGGAATTTCGTCTCGATCCGGCAGTGTGTCCCTGCATCGGTCAAACTTTGCGAGAAGCAAAACTGCGATCGCAAACTGGAGCGCTAATTTTAGCAATTCGCCGCGTAGATGGCTCTCTAATTGGTGGTCCTACGGCAGACACCACATTAATGGCAGGCGATTTATTGATTTGTATGGGAACGGCAGAACAATTGCGCCAACTCAATCAAATTTTGGGACCAATTCGCCCCCAGCAGCTCCCGCGTCCGCCCAAGCACTAGGATGTGGGGACAAGGGAGACAGGGAGGACAAGGGAGACAGGGAAGCAGGTGTGATTCTTGTGCAACTACCAACTACCCATTACCAATTACCCATTACCACTTCTCACTACTCCCTGATAACTGACAACTGATAACTGACTCTCGTTAGTCCAATTTCAAAGCATTAACTGGCACGTCGTCCCACGATTCTACCGTTCGCAGTCTGGCTTCCCAACCAGATGCTTTTTGAGTTTCGGTCAAATTTTGTTGGTAGGATTCGTGACAAGCTTGCGCCTGCGTTTCGTCACAGCAAGCAATGCAGGCGTGTATCATTCCAGACGGATCGATCTGCTCGTTAACCCAAATTGTCATCTTGCCTCTGGTGTAAACTGACACTAACTCAAAGTTGACATTTGTTAGCTTAACCTGTTGTATCCTTTCGTTAACCACAAGATTTCCCAATCTTCGCTAGCCGTTTTCGCCTGCTTACTCCTCACGACTTAACAACAGACAAGCGAAAGAGGTAAGAAGTATAGAACTTCTCTCATCACCACTCACTCCTTACTCCTCACTTTACTTTATGTATAAAAGTGCGAGTGATGTTAAGTTCTTATTGTTGAGAGCTTTCCTTTGCTGCTGGGGCAAGCTGATGTCATTCATCTAATTTCTATGCCTTCCCAACTCTGGCCCTATATTACACCAGGTATCCCTGACGATTTATTCGAGCGCTTGCCAGGAATTCCCTTGAGTAAGCGGGAAATTCGGTTATTGCTGATTTCTCAACTGCGGTTACAACCAAACTCCTTGGTGTGGGATATTGGCGCAGGAACAGGGACAATTCCGGTTGAAATTGGCTTGTTGTGTCCGAAAGCCCAGATTATTGCTGTCGAGCGAGATGACGAAGTTGCTAGCTTGATCCGTCGCAACTGCGATCGCTTTAATGTGAAAAATGTTGAAGTCGTAGAAGCTAGCGCCCCAGAATGCTTACCAAATTTACCTCAAGCTCCGCACCGAGTTTGTATTGAAGGTGGTCGTCCTATCAAAGATATTCTCAAAGCTGTTTGGCAATATCTGCCGCTACAAGGTAGAGTCGTTACCACGGCTGGTAATTTGGAAAGTTTATACGCTATTTCTCAAGGTTTAGCTGAGTTACATGCTAGAAATATCGATGTCGTCCAATCATCTGTCAATCGCTTAGAGCAAAAAGGTAATCAGCAAACCTTTGCTGCTGTCGATCCTATTTTTATTTTGAGTGGAGAAAAGCTAGACTAATCCCATCCGATTTTAGATTTTAGATTTTGGATTGAAGTCAAAGTCTGTAATCGAAAGTTCCAAATCCTAAATCCAAAATTGCTCTATGCCTTGGTCTCGAATTATTAGTGGAATTATCGCGATCGCTCTTGCCCTAACTGCCAGCGTCTTAGGAGGGTGGTATTTTACCTTTATGTTTATGGCGATCGTTTATTTGGGTCAACTGGAATATTTTGAATTAGTCCGAGCCAAGGGAATTGCACCTGCTGCGAAAACAACAATAGTCGTCAGTTTAGCTTTGCTGGCGATCTCTACGGTTTCTTCCAACTTAGCTGATGCCGTGATGCCAGTAGCAGGAACGTTTATTTGTTTCTATCTCCTATTTTTACCGAAATTAGCCTCGATCGCTGATATTTCTACTTCTATTTTAGGACTATTTTATTGCGGTTATTTACCGAGTTATTGGATTAGATTGCGATCGCTTGGCAATCCTGCTGTCAGCAATATTCCATTCGATGGATACTTACCAGATCTATCTACTATTAATCTCATCAAGCAAGGAAATTTTGCCGCTTTACCGCAAGGTTTGACAGTCACTCTCCTAGCTTTCTTGTGTATTTGGGCAGCTGATATTGGAGCTTATACTATTGGTAAATTTTTTGGACGTACTCGCCTTTCTGATATTAGTCCCAAGAAAACTGTGGAAGGTTCTGTATTTGGAATTGCTGGTAGCATAACTGTAGCCGCGATCGGCAGCTGGTATCTTCATTGGGCTGGTTCGCCTTGGACGGGTATAACTTTGGGGTTGTTAATTGGAATTACCAGCTTATTAGGCGATCTCACGGAATCCATGATGAAACGCGATGCTGGTGTCAAAGACTCAGGACAATTGATTCCAGGTCACGGGGGTATCCTCGATCGCGCCGATAGTTACGTTTTTACCGCTCCATTAGTTTACTATTTCGTCACTTTGTTGTTGCCGTTATTAGATTGAGTGGTAATTGGTAATCGGTAATTGGTAATCGATCGCAGATAACTAATTAAGGCATGACGGTAATACTACCACGACAGACAATCTGTCCTGGTTCTAAAGTTAGTTCTTTTAAATTGACGTGAGAACCTAAATCCATAACATAGTTTTCTAACTCTTCCCATGAGTTAGAAATTTGGAGTTGGGTTTGAGTTAGAAGCAATTTGCGATCGCTAGAAAGCTGCAAGCCGCACCTGAGAGTAATAGGTGTAGTGTGGCTAGAATTAACTACATTACCCTGCAATAACAAGCTTCCTGGGGCGATCGCGATTTTTGTCCAGTCAATTTGTCCTCGCACGGCATTGTTGTTAGGAGCTAATTTTGATAGTAACTCTGTTAAAGCGCTAGACAATAAATCCGACTTCAGGGAAGCATTGAGATCTGTTTCCTGTAGCATTGCTTCCCCAGAGACAACCATAGGTTCTAACAGTTGTAGCGGCTGTCCTCTCATCACTTGGCGTAAATTTGTCTGCATTCCCTCCCCCATTAGGCGGATTTTTGCAAAATGTAAACCTTTATAAACAATGCGATCGCCAGAGATAGATAGGCGGGGAATACTACCAGAAAGGATTTGTCGATCGCTGCTGGCGATTTGTACCTCTAAATGGGATACTTGCTCGACTTGCGATCGGACAAACAGCCATAGTGCCGGAGACAGCACTTTACTGATTAGGCGATGCTTAGCGGTCTTGTCTTGCTCTAAGTTGTTCGGATTCAAGGGAAATATGTAAGTGTAACAGTTGCTCAAATTAGTGTAGTTAATATTTGTTCGGTTATCAGCGGTCAGGGAGCGCACGAGCGCACGAGCAGGGAGTAAGGAGTAGGGAGCTGAAGGAGCAACTCAAAATTCAAAATTCAAAATTAATTCCGAATTCCGAATTCCGAATTCCGAATTCTCAGCGTATATATTGGTATTACCTGAGTCTAAGGATCGACAAATGGAGGAACGGGTACAAAAAATTCTTTCTCAGTGGGGAATAGCTTCGAGACGGCAAGCGGAAGAGATGATTAAGCTCGGTCGCGTACGCTGCAACGGTGCTGTGGTAGAACTGGGACAAAAAGCCAATCCAATTCAGGATACGATCGAAGTTGATGGACAGCTACTGCGATCGCCTCATCGTCCCCAGCCAACCTATTTATTGCTCAACAAACCAACTGGTGTAGTTACAACTTGTGACGATCCTCAAGGTAGACCTACAGTGATGCAACTGTTGCCAACTAATCTACGTCAAGGTCAGGGTATTCATCCTGTCGGACGGTTGGATGCAGAATCAACAGGCGCATTGCTACTGACAAATGATGGAAGCTTGACATTTGCTCTCACCCACCCGCGGCACGACATCTCCAAGACATATCAGGTTGTGGTTGCGGGACATCCGCCGGAATCAGTGTTAAAACAATGGCGACAGGGAGTTGTTTTAGAGGGGAGAAAGACCAGATCGGCACAAGTGCGCGTGTTGTCTCGCGATGCCAATCGAACGTGGTTGGAATTCATTTTATGGGAAGGCAGAAATCGACAGATTCGGCACATGACAGAAAAATTAGGTTATCCCACGCTCCAGTTACATCGGACTGCGATCAGTTCGATTCAACTAGAACCAACTGTAGGCGCGGCTTTGCCTCCGGGTCGCTATCGTCCGCTCGAAGAACGCGAGATTCATTATTTACAAAATCAACTACAAAATCAACTCAAATCTACAACAAGGGTGCAGGTGTAAGGTGCTGTCAAGAAGTGCAACCGATAAGTCTATGAAGCGGTGGAAACAACAACCACAACCACAAGAACCAATTGTTCAAACGCTCGAACAGCAAAGAGCCGAGAAGTTAGAGCAGATAGGTGCTGCTCTGCGTCGTAGGCGAGAAGACAAACAAATATCTTTGGAGCAAATCGAATCAGCCACGCGCATTCGTCAAAGTTTTTTACGGGCGATCGAAGCGGGTAATATCGATAAATTACCTGAGCCAGTTTATATTCGAGGTTTTATTAAGCAATATGCCGAGACTTTAGATTTAGATGGTACGGAATTAGCAAATTCTTTTCCTTTAGAAGATTATCGGCAGAGTTTGAAACCAGTAGGAGTTAGCCTACCTCCAGCTCAATTACAGACTTCCCATCTCTACGCTATATACATTCTTTTAATTATTGGTGCGGTCAGTATTTTATCTCAAACTTTGAGTAATTCTGACTTTCAAATCGGTCAAAATACTCAGTCACAGCCTCCATTACCCGTTGCTAATGTCGCTAAGCGTAAAGCACCAGCTAAAGTCAAACCAGTTGCTAACCTCAAGAAGCAAACCAAGCCAGTTGAAGTTGGTATAACTGTAAAAGACAAATCTTGGATACGGGTAACTGCTGACGGAAAGAAAGAGTTTGAAGGAGAGTTATCCCCAGGAACGCAGCGTAAATGGGTAGCTAACGAACAACTGAAACTCGAAGTTGGTAATGCAGGTGGAGTATTAGTTACATATAATCAGGAAGAAGCTAAACTTTTAGGGCAGTTAGGACAAGTACAAAGAGTTACGTTTAGAGCAAATAATACGAAGCTCTAATTCGGAACGGGCAATTCGTAATTTATTATTCAATATTGCGATCGCGCAAGTAAAGCATTCGATCGATATCTTATCAATTTGATACAGAAATTCGATCCAAGTGCTTCATTTTTAAATGTCAATACTCTTAGAATTTATGACAGAAGAAGCTACCACAAAATTTCTCCATCATCGTCGAGAAATTTACCCGTCGGTGGATTCTCCATCGTAGCAAGTTTGACTATACAAGTTTGACTATAATTGATGCTCCTTGTTCGACAGTACGCGGTGCATCATCTGTACCCATATCAGTTTTTACCCAACCAGGACAAATAGAATTGACGCTAATTTTGTCCTCTACTAAATCTTTTGCCAAGGCAACAGTTATAGCATTAAGTGCCGATTTGGAAGAGTTGTAAGCAACGGTATTAACTCCGTAGTAATAATGTTCTGGGTCACTGAGAGAAGTCAGGGAACCAAGCGTTGACGAAACATTTATGATTTGTGGTTTAAGGATTTGTGCTGTTCCAGCTTGCTTGAGTAACGGTAGAAAATGGTGAATTGTTGCAAATGCACCAAAAACATTCGTGAGAAAAGTGTCTTTGAGAACATCTACACTCAGCGTAGATGGTCGAGTTGCTGGTGAGAAATCATAATTGACAGCAGCATTATTAATCAGCACAGTAACTTGTTTTCACTGTTTAGCTACAGTTTCAGCAGCATCTTTAATTGACGATTCATCATTGATATCAATTGGTACAAAATGAACGTCAAATCCTTCAGCACGTAGTTTTTCTGCTGCTGCTTCTCCACGTTGTACGTTACGGGTACCAATCAAAACAGTGAAGTCATGCTGGGCAAGCTGTCGTGCAACTTCATTTCCAATTCCTTTATTTGCACCTGTAATGAAAGTAACTGGCTTTGTTGTCATTGTCTCAAATCCTTGCTTATCTAGGCTTAACTACATCGATCCAACGCTACACAATTCAGTAGCTTCATCTCGTGATGTCATAAATTTCAATCGAGACGATCTACAGTGAGCTTTACTTTACTTTGTTTGCTGTTATAGCATGGCAAAAAATCAGCGCGATCGCCACAACTGAAATAGTAATTTGTTATACCCTATATGCGAATTAATTTAAAAGTCGATCGTATTGCTCGTCAGCAAGTAGAGTTGTTAATCGGGCGATCGCTTGTTCGCGTAACTCAGTCATAGAAGTTAACCTATTAATGATAGATATTAAGCAATACTGCCGCGCTTTCGAGCTTCCTTATAGGAAATTCCCACATTTCTCAAGCCTGCTTTGATCATTTGTTGTTCTAGCATCGCAAAAAAACGAGCGCGATCGCCTCCCCTCACAACCGCTTGATTGTGCGCTTCTGCTAATACAACAGGATATCCATAACCCTTCTGTACTTGAGCTAACATCAATCCCAAAGATTGATTCAATAATGTTTCATCCTCAGCTACCCAAGCGGGAACTTCTACCCGTGCAATTTCCGTACCGACATGTATGTAACAGAAATAGATCGCACAATCGCCGTATAATTCTAAAATCCGGGCAGAACTACGCCACAAAGTACTCCTTTGTCCTGGCTGTAATTGAATTGACCACAGCGCTGCATCCCGCAATGGTTCGAGAACCTGACAAGGAACTTTTTCAATTTGATTCGGACAAAAACTAGCGCAGTCCGGTACTTCATGAATGCAAGCTTGCAAACGTAAAAAATTCAAGCTTTCCATACTACGAGAAGCGCTGAGATAACCCATGATGGGAATACCCAAGGCTTTAAGCTGTTCCCAAGCCGTCAAAATTGGTGGCAAAATGCGATCGCGTGCTTCTAAAGGCAATTGTTCTAAAAACCAATAGATTAACGATCCATCCACCATAGCTAGTGTCGGGAGTCGGGAGTCGGGAGTCGGGAGTTGGGAAATTTTAGATTTTGGATTTTGGATTTTAGATTGGTAGTTGGTAGTTGGTAGTTGGTAGTTGGTAGTTGCTCCCTCAGCCTCCTCAACTTCCTCAGCTCCCCCTGCTTCCCCTGCTCTCTTCCCCGACTCCCGACTCCCTACCACAGCAGCAGCCAACTCAGCCAACACGGTAGCTTCAGAAGCGGTGCGACGATAACCCATCCATTCTTCAGTGCGGATACCCCATTGACGCGAAATATATAAATCTTCGGGACGGTAGAATACTTCTGGTAAGCTATCGAGTAAAGGTTGGCGATTTTGTCCGTAGTGCAAGACTACCCGACCAATATTGAGTAGATAACAATAAGCGATTTCGTGGTGATTGGGAGCAATCTGCGAGCCATCCGTGGCGAGAACGGTATGAGTTTTAGGTGGTACTGGTAGATCGATGCAGGTGTTAAGCGGTTCCATTGGTACAGCGGTGCTGAATAAAATGCGATCGCGCCACTGTTTTTGTCGCTGCATCAATTCTGCTTGATTTTTGTAAGCTGCTGTCATGAGATCTTGCGCCAACTCTAACCGTTGGCGACTTGCAGCTACTTCCGTGCTTAAATGTTGGCTGATGCCTTGCATCGCCTTTGCTACTTTTGTCAGATCGAGCATAGTTAGCTTTTAGCTTTCGGCTATTAGCTCTCAGCTTATATTCAATTTTTATTTTTTGTGAGTTTTTGATGATAAATATTCAAAATCTTCCATAAGTCCGCGCAGGCGGACTTGGTTCGTGTAGTTCCGCGAATTCTATTCGCTTGATATTTGACAATTTAGCTCCAAGCTGAAAAATCTTCAGCAAACTGAGCTAGCGATAGCAAATGGATACGGGGATTTTGCTGCGCTAGTTTTCTCTCGGCTGCGGTATTGTATCCCCAATCAGCTAGAAAAAGCCTCACATCTTCCAAGTCTGCTTGCTGTTGCACGAGTTGCAAAGTCTTGAGTCTGTCTTCCACAAACCACAAAAGAACTGGTGTTTGAGTGGCGATCGCAATTAACTCTCTGATAATTTGATATTTTGGACGCTTGATTTCTTTGCCTAAAACCGACTGACTGGGTAATTGTATACCTTGCCGCTGCAAAAGTTGCTCGACAAAACGCCCTTCTTTAGTCGTAATAATTAGCGGTTTAACCGGACTATCAATCAATGAGTACAATCTTTCCAAAACCCCAGGATAAAACCGATGTAAGTCCAACCAACTATCGAGATCGGTAGAAATCCATTCATCTCGAATTGTATCTAATTGCTTACCGACCTCAGCAGCAGTTAAGTTATCTTGTTGCAAGAATTTTTGCGCGATCGCAGTCCAATTTTGCCATATTTCTGCTTCTGTTACCCCAGATAACAAAGCTCTAATCAACACTGGCATTTCCCAACCCGTCTCAATTACCGGACGCAAGCAATCGAATTGCGATGTTAAATTTTCAGGTGGGATTCGAGAAGATGGTAACCAAATTTTGCAGTACGTTCGCCAAGCCGTAGCGAAATATTCTGGTAAGCCGTCACAAATTACGCCATCAAAATCCAGAGCTAAAATCGTGGGAGCGTTTACATTCATTTTTCCCAATTATGAAATTCCAAGGGAAAGCTTACTCGATCTAGCCCTTCAATAACAGAAAATCTCCACACAAAAGTATTAGTTAACTTAGGTTAAGAGAGTGATCTACTCTTTCTCCCCCAGCTTCCTCAGCCTCCCCAGCTCACCCTCACAGAAAGCCTTTGAATTTAACGAGTAAAACTGGGGCGCTAGGATTCGAACCTAGGGATGGCGGGACCAAAACCCGCTGCCTTACCGCTTGGCTACGCCCCATCGTTTGTTAGCCTTAACCATAATAGCAGTTAGTACTGCTATTGTGTCAAGAACTTTTACGGCTATTCCAGATAATTTTCTATCTTTCCACTTAGCTGCCAGTCATATTCCATATACTTCGCAGTCTCTCGCGCTTGTTGTTCTCCCAAAAGCCTAGCGACTACATACAACGACATATCAATCCCTGATGAGATTCCAGCCGATAAAATTATGCTGCCGTTGTCTACAAACCTTTTATCTGGTTGAACTTGTGTATTGGGTGCAACCTGCTTGAGTAAATCGATCGCGCCATGATGGGTAGTAGCTGTAAGTCCTTCCAGCAAACCAGCTTTAGCCAAAAGTAACGCACCCGTACAGACGGAAAGCAATAACTCTGCTTGTTGAGAACGTTCTTTAATCCAGTCAATCAAAGCTGAATTGTGCATTGCTCGCCGCGTGCCAAAGCCACCAGGTACGAGTAAGATATGCGATCGCGGGCAGTCAAGTAAAGTGTACTGTGGATTGATACTCAACTGATTCCGAGCGATTATTGGTCGGCGTTCCTCTGCTACCGTGTAGACGTTGAAAGGCTCAGAGCTATTGCGTTTTCCCGTCACTCCAAAGACTTCGTAGGGACCGCAAAAGTCCAAAATCTCTACCTCATCAAAAATTAAGATAGCAACGTTCCTTCGCTGTGTCATATCTACCTGAGTATGGGTGCAAGAGGACTTGGCGAGCGGCGATCGAGGTTTGGTGTCGCGCAAAGGCGCAAAGACGCGAAGAAGATCGCTAAAGGAGTCGATCCTGTACTAGTTAAAGACCACTCATCTGTATCTTCCCAGGTAGAAGGTAATTATGCGAACCTAAAATCTATTGCTGGAAAAAGAGCTTTTCTTTGTGTTCTTCTTCGCGTCTTTGCGCCTTTGCACGAGACAAAAATCCGCCCTCAATTTAAGGCGGATAGAAATTAACTTTGTATTTCAACTAGGAAAGCACTATGCCGGATAAATCCGCAAACGCCGATTGGGTTCGTCACCGAAGCTATCCGATTTCAAACGATAGTGTTCTACCAATTCGTGCTGCATCTTCCGCACCTTTGCCGAACGGGGTAGTAATTCCACTGGCTGTCCCTTAGGAATCACAATTTGTTCTACCGCTAACCGAGCCTCTTCTAAAGCATCGAGTTCGTCCTCGCTGCCATTTTGGATGAATAAACTCAGTTCCCGTTCGTCCGGTACGACTGGCTCGTCCATATCCAACAACCGCCGCAACGTGCGGATAATTTGTGGAATAGTATTTGACTTGAGCGTGTGGATTGGGACGTGACGCGCCTTAGCGACATGACGTAACTTAGACTGATTTTTGACGTGCGATCGCAAAGCTAAAATTGCATCGGCACTGTCAATATCTTTCGTCAGTACCACGGGTAAACTCAGCACTTGGATTGCTTGCTCTAACTGGTGGCGACTCACACCGTAGGGATAAATATGCAAGGGTAAATCTTCCCCATTCGGACCCGCATTCACTGCCAAATCGCTGTTAAAGCGATCGCTTCGAGCCAGAGATTCATCCAATAAGCGCTCGAACTCTTGTTCTCGCGTGGCTGGTTCTGGTACGGCAGCGAGTGGGATCATTCGTCCAGTCGAACGCCACCCACCTACAGTCATAGTCGGCGATAGTTTCGATTCTTCCTCTTGCCTGGGTCCTACCTCGTAGCCCCGCCCAAAACCATCTTTCCCTACTCCCCGAAGTGGCGTGGGTGACTGCCGTACAATAGTGACTTTACCATCTGCATCGACAGTTCTAAGTTGTGGATTTGGTATGCGTCCTCTCAGCAAAGCATCGACGGTATCAGCAACGCTTTCATGGATCGTCCAGCGTTGTCTTTCCAGCATTTCCACGGCAATTTCAAACGTTGGTGGAGCTTTACGTTCTAAAACAGTTTTCTGCGTCCGCCGCCGTCTGGCTTCATCATCGCCTAAAGTGACAGACTGGATACCACCCACTAAATCTGATAGAGTCGGGTTCTTGATCAAATTTTCAATCTGATTGCCATGCGCCGTTCCTACCAGTTGTACGCCCCGTTCGGCAATGGTACGAGCCGCTAGAGCTTCCAACTCCGTACCAATTTCATCAATCACGATGACTTCTGGCATGTGATTTTCTACTGCCTCAATCATCACTTGATGCTGAAATTCTGGACGCGATACTTGCATTCGTCGCGCCCGTCCAATGGCTGGATGAGGAACATCTCCATCCCCTGCAATTTCGTTTGAAGTATCGATAATGACAACACGCTTATTTAAGTCATCGGCTAACACTCTGGCAATTTCTCGCAAAGCTGTGGTTTTACCCACCCCAGGACGACCTAACAGTAGAATTGACTGTCCGGTTTCTACTAAATCGTGGATCATACCAATCGTGCCAAAGACAGCTCGTCCGACACGACAGGTTAAACCGATAATATCGCCAGCACGGTTCCTAATCGCACTAATCCGGTGCAGAGTTTGCGCCAGTCCCGCCCGATTATCACCACCAAAATGTCCCACGCGCTGTATGCTATATCTAATTTGATCGTGGGAAATGCCAGACTCAGCAAGGTACTCGGCGCGATCGGGAAAACGAGCTTCTGGGCGACGACCTAAATCCATCACCACTTCAATTAAGCTGTCCCGTTGTGGGTGTTGCTCTAAAACATTTTTAATGTCTAGTGGCAAAATATCTAACAACTTCTGGAGATCGTCTGTTTTTGTCATGCTGGCTAGAGCTATTCAGTCAACAATAGCGAGAAGGTTTAGCAATTTTGTTCTATGGCAACTCCATAGACTTCAGTTGAGATACCAGCGAATAGGCAAGTTCTACTGCTTGCCATAGTAATTCCGGTACGTTTTCCAAGCGGGCGATCGCTCTGTCATTGGCTGGATTTACCTCCATTTGTTCTAATTGATGTAAAATCGGCGACAGTAAAACGCGGGCATAACTGCCGTAAGCTATTCCTGAAATGCGGGAGTCGGGAGTCGGAAAGTCGTAAGTCGTAAGTCGTAAGTCGTAACTGTTTTGACTTTTGACTTTTGACTTTTGACTTTTCCTTAACAATCCCATCGCTTCTAACTTGGCAACGGTATAGCTGTTCGTTCCACCTGCAAGTTGAACGTATCCAGGTAAGCCAGCCGCCAAGACTTTTTGACCTAATTTCACGGCGGCTAAGGTCATACCGTCACCAATATCACCGCTCATCGGTCGCCCGTCAGTTTGCCAAATTATCGGACACTTAAGGGGAGAAATTAGACGATGCAGGCTGTGGAGATATTCTATTAACCCATCGCCATCAGGACAGCTAATTGCCACAAGTTTCAAGCGCTCGATCCAGGGAGCTATACTTAACCATAAACGCTTAAATTCTGCTGTTCTACCCACCTGGGTATGAATTTCTACCGCATCAACACCAGTTGCAAGTACGAGCGGCGCGATCGCTCCTGGTGTCGATACATAAGAGCGAGTGTAAATAATTTGCGGCGGACAAACAGGCAAACACCGCCCGCAGCCGTAACAACTTTCCGATATAACTCCGGAAGAGACAACTTTAGAATAATCGTCCCTGGGGGGATGAAACACAATCGCTTGTGCAGGACAAACTCGTTCGCAAGGGCGATCGCATTGTGAAGGACACTCAACCGCATTAAACTCTGCTTTGCGAAAATGTGGGTCTTCGCCATCGTTGAGGCTTACCATCAACCAAGGCAACTTTCCTCGACTGCCAAAGCCACGCTGTCGAGCTTCTTCCATTAACGTACTTGCCACCCCAATCGCGGCTTGCGCTGACGCAATTACAGATGGGTCTGCTGCCACATCAATGCAATCAGCACCAGCCAGAGTATACGCTAAGCTAAGATTTCTTACCGCAGGTAGATGCTGGTAGCTGGCTCCGCAAATCAATTTGAACCAGTGACCTTCCTTTAATGAGCGTAAGGCGTTGTCAATCTCAGTCACACTTCTATGCTAATGTGCAACTGATAAAAAAGAATATGTCCTCAATTAATTTCTATTATTTGTTGCCAATTTTTTCCTTGACTGCGAATGAGTATTTATCCGGCTTGGTAGTTGGGTGCGAGAGTATCTTTCAGTGGTTGCCAGCGAAAATAGCGCTCTCCTCCTCTTTCTAGGACTATTTTTACTCGCGGATCTAGGTTAGGCAAATTGACCAAAAATTCAATTTCTTGATTCGAGAGAATGTGTCCTTCAATAATCCACAGTACTAACCCTTTAGACTTGGGTGGGAGTTGTTCCAAGTTGTAGCCGACTATTGGTGGCAGGTAATACACATATCCCACTGCTGCCCCTTGACCTACACTCTTCTTACCCAGATGTGGCGGACGCACGCCATGAATTCCAGTTAGATAAGCCGATACGTCTCCTAGCCCCCTAGCAGTAATATTCAGAGTTGTATAGCCAGTAGCACGCAAGCGGCGACGATAACGACCTTCAAACCCACCTTCTAGCGGAGCGTAAACGCCTAGCGCCCCGTGCTTTTCTAAGTCGCGAATTAATTTGCTACCAGTAGTAAAGAGTGGCATCGTTAAGTATTGTTGTTTAATTCCATTCTTATCTTAATATTCAGTTGCCAGTTATCAGTAGTAGGGGCGGGTTTAGCAAGCAGATTCACAGTCAGGCGATCGATCTACGCTCAAAACCTGCCCGTACCCAAGTCAGTAGTAGGGGCGGGTTACGAATTGCGAATTGTTCCCCTTGTCTTCTTCCCTCGAAAAAAATCCCATCAACAGTTGTCATTTACGATCGCATAGTTTAAACTGTTAGATCGTGACCAAACAAGGTAGCTAGACAAAACTCATTAATTGTTTTTGACAGCTTGCTGGAGTCCTTCGGGAAGAGGATGAGATCCTCTAAGAGGCAAGCAATTTATTTGTTTCTGAGTGTCTGACTACATTTTTTAGCTCGTGAGTGGCAGTCTGGCGTGTGAGGCAGTTGAATTGCCTTACTAGTGCTTCTTTGGATTCTGAGAACGTGGGTTGACGAAATCTCAGAGAAGCTAAACCTAGAGAACTATTCAGGTTCTTAGGAATGGATACTAAGTAGCTTGCTACTTAAGTCCTACTCAAGCTAGACAGTGCTAGAGCAAATTCTCTCGCCATTGGCAACTGCTTCGCAGTAGAGTGTTTTGCGAGTTACAGCGATGAAGTGGGTTTAAACCAATTAAGCCGATTGCTCGCTACTCCAACCTGAAAACCTTTTGAAGGTAAACGGGCTGGACAGATACTGGCAGCAGAGATAGTAAGAACCGAATCCCACCTTTGCAATCCGGTTCCGATGCAACTGAGTTAAATAGGAGAAACAATTCCCGTGTCCATTGGTATTCTTGGCACTAAACTGGGCATGACCCAGGTGTTTGACGAGACAGGAAAGGCTATTCCCGTTACTGTCGTTCAAGCGGGTCCATGTGTTGTAACCCAGATAAAAACTAAACAAACTGACGGCTACACCGCCATTCAAGTCGGATTTAAAGAAGTAAAACCCAAAGCACTGAGCAAGCCAGAATTGGGTCATTTAGCAAAATCATCTGCTCCTGCTTTACGTCATCTGCACGAGTATCGCCTCGATAATACAAGTGAATACACGCTAGGGCAGCAAATTACAGCAGATATATTTAATTCAGGACAAATTGTCGATGTCAGCGGCAATAGCATCGGTCGCGGTTTTGCTGGTTATCAAAAGCGACATAATTTCGGTCGCGGTCCCATGTCGCACGGTTCCAAAAATCACCGTCTCCCTGGATCTATTGGAGCTGGTACGACTCCTGGTCGCGTCTACCCAGGTAAGCGGATGGCAGGGCGTTTAGGTGGCTCGCAAGTCACGATTCGCAAATTGACTGTCGTGCGGGTAGATGCAGAACGCAATCTATTGCTGATTAAAGGAGCAGTTCCAGGTAAGCCAGGTGCTTTGCTCAACATCGTACCTACGAAGAAATTTGGTAATGGGTAATGGGTAGTAATGGGTAATGGGTAATAGGCAACCTGCAACTACCAATTACCAGCTACCAATGACCAATCCCAAATCCAAAATCAATTGAAAAGGTAAAACCCAAAATGGTTGAGTGCGTAGTCAAAAATTGGCAAGGTGAAGCAGTCGGACAGGCGACGCTTGAATTAAAAGTGGCAAAAGAAACAAGCGCTTCTCATGTCGTTCACCGCGCCTTAGTTAAACAATTAACAAATGCCCGTCAAGGAACTGCCAACACCAAAACCCGTGCGGAAGTTCGAGGTGGCGGTCGCAAACCTTGGAGACAAAAAGGCACGGGACGCGCTCGTGCTGGTTCGATCCGATCGCCCCTCTGGCGTGGTGGTGGTGTCACCTTCGGACCCAAGCCGAGAACGTACAACTTGAAAATGAACCGCAAAGAGGAATTGCTGGCATTGCGCACGGCTTTTGCAAGTAGAGCTGATGATATGGTCGTCGTAGAAGACTTTGCCGAGCAGATCTCGCAACCAAAAACAAAAGAAATGACAGCCGCGATCGCGCGCTGGGGAATAGAACCAGGCACGAAAGTCTTATTAATTGTCGCTGAAGAAACAGAAAACGTTTACTTGTCAGCCCGTAATATTGCCAAGCTGACTTTAATTTCAGCCGATGAATTAAACGTTTATGACATCCTCAACGCTGACAAGATTGTCGCTACATCATCCGCCCTTAATATGATTCAGGAGGTCTACAGTGCTTAAGATCGACCCCCGGCAGTTACCAGATATCGTCCGCCGTCCAATTTTGACTGAAAAAGCCACGCGGTTAATGGAGCAGAACAAATATACATTTGACGTGACTCCTCAAGCTAGCAAACCGCAAATTAAAGCCGCGATCGAAGACTTATTTGAAGTTAAAGTCGTACAAGTCAACACCCTGCTCAAACCTCGAAGAAAAAAGCGGGTAGGTAGGTTTGTTGGCTTTAAACCCCAGTATAAGCGAGCGATCGTTACCGTAGCACCTGGGGATGAAGACAAGATCAGACAAGTTCTCTTCCCAGATGTTTAAGCTGGTCATCCGTTATTCGTCATTCGTTGATTGCCATAAATGACAAATGACTAAGGAAAAATGACTAAGGAAAAATGACTAAGGAAAAAAATTATGGGTACTCGTTCCTATAGACCATACACCCCTAGCACGCGCCAGCGAATTGTTTCTGATTTTGCTGAAATTACCAAAAGCGAACCAGAAAAGTCGCTGATAAAGTACGTTCACAATCCCAAAGGACGGAACAATCGCGGTGTCATCACTTCCCGTTTTCGCGGTGGCGGTCATAAGCGACTCTACCGCATCATCGATTTCAAACGTGACAAGCGCAACATTCCAGCTAAGGTAGCAGCGATCGAATACGATCCCAATCGGAACGCTAGAATTGCCTTGCTTTATTACCAAGATGGAGAAAAGCGTTACATTCTTCAGCCAAACGGCTTGAAAGTAGGAACAGTCGTGACAGCCGGAGTGGATGCGCCTATTGAAGACGGTAATGCATTACCTTTAGCTAACATCCCCCTTGGTACGACAGTCCACAACGTCGAACTAACACCAGGACGCGGTGGACAAATTGTTCGTGCTGCTGGTGCTAGCGCCCAAGTGGTAGCCAAAGAAGGTAATTACGTCACCCTCAAGCTCCCTTCCGGCGAAGTCCGCATGATTCGTCGCGAATGCTACGCCACAATTGGACAAGTTGGTAATACCGACGCGAGAAACCTCAGCGCAGGAAAAGCTGGTCGCACCCGTTGGAAAGGTAAAAAGCCCCACGTTCGGGGTAGCGTTATGAACCCCGTCGATCACCCGCACGGTGGTGGTGAAGGTAGAGCGCCCATTGGTAGATCGGGTCCAGTCACCCCTTGGGGTAAGCCAGCATTAGGTATGAAGACTCGTAAGCGGAAAAAACCAAGTTCTGCTTTAATCGTCCGTCGCCGTCGTAAATCCTCCAAGCGTGGACGTGGCGGTCGCGAAAGCTAAATTTGGGTAATGGGTAATGGGTAATGGGAAGTCAAAAGTCAAAATTTGCCTCTCGCCTTTTGCCTAACTCACCAAATACCAACTACCAGCTACCAATTACCAACCACATAAAACTATGGGTCGTTCTTTAAAAAAAGGTCCTTTCATTGCCGATAGCCTACTCAGCAAAATTGAAAAGCTGAATTCACGAGGCGAAAAACAGGTCATCAAAACTTGGTCGCGAGCATCGACAATTCTGCCACAGATGGTCGGTCACACGATTGCAGTTCACAACGGCAGACAGCACGTTCCCATCTATGTTTCCGAACAAATGGTAGGACATAAATTAGGTGAATTTGCTCCCACCCGCACCTTTCGCGGTCACGCCAAGAGTGACAAAAAAGCAGGTAGGTAGTCATTTGTCATTTGTTTCTAGCTAATGACAAATAACAAATGACGAATGACAAAAATGGAGAAAGTTATGGCTACAAACACAACTAATACACAAGAAATCAAAGCGATCGCCCGTTACATTCGCATGTCTCCTTTTAAAGTGCGGCGCGTCCTCGATCAAATTCGGGGGCGCTCGTATCGGGAAGCATTAATTATTCTAGAGTTCATGCCTTACCGTGCCTGCGAGCCAGTGTTGAAAGTGCTGCGTTCTGCCGTTGCTAATGCCGAACACAACGCTGGATTAGAACCATCCGAGCTAAAAATTACTCAAGCCTATGCCGATCAAGGACCAGTGCTAAAGCGCTTCCGTCCGAGAGCGCAAGGGCGAGCGTATCAGATTCGCAAGCCGACCTGTCACATCACGATCGCCGTAGCAGCTCAATAAGGAGGGAGTAGCGAACAATTAACATCGTTCCTACTTATACTCCCTACCCACTACTCACTACTCAACATGGGACAAAAAATTCATCCAGTCGGTTTTCGCCTCGGCGTTACCAAAGAACACCACTCTCGTTGGTTTGCCGAGCCACAGCGATATCCTGAAATTCTCCAAGAAGACTATAAACTACGGCAATACATCGAGCAGAAGCTAGGTCGTTATGCTGCCAATAATGCTGGAATTGCTGAAGTTCGGATCGAGCGTAAAGCAGATCAAATCGAGCTAGAGTTACGCACTGCTCGCCCTGGTGTAGTCGTCGGTCGTGGTGGAGCTGGCATTGAAGCCTTGCGTAACGGACTTCAAGAACTTCTGGGCAGCCAACGCCAAATTCGGATTAACGTTGTCGAAGTCGCCCAAGTTGATGCCGATGCTTTTCTAATTGCCGAGTACATTGCGCAACAGTTAGAGCGTCGCGTTTCCTTCCGCCGCGTAGTACGCCAAGCGATTCAACGCGCTCAAAGAGCGGGCATTCAAGGGATTAGAGTTCAAGTTGGCGGTCGGCTCAACGGCGCAGAAATTGCTCGTACCGAATGGACGCGCGAAGGCAGAGTGCCATTACACACCTTACGGGCAGATATAGACTACGCCTACTGTACCGCAAAAACCATTTACGGCATTTTAGGAATCAAGGTTTGGGCGTTTAAGGGAGAAATTATCCCTGGACAAGAACCACAGCCTGCCCCTGGAACCAATCAACCCCGCCGCCGTCAACAGCAGCGCCGACGGCAGCAGTTTGAAGACCGTTCTAACGAAGGTTAAGTGTCATTCGTCATCAAATGACAAATGACAAATGACAAACGACAAATGACGAATGACAAACCATGCTAAGCCCTAGAAGAACAAAATTCCGCAAACAACAACGCGGACGAATGAAAGGACTTGCCACCAGAGGTAGCAACATCAACTTTGGTGAATTTGCCCTACAGGCTCAAGAACCAGCTTGGATTACCTCTCGGCAAATTGAGGCAAGCCGTCGTGCCATGACTCGCTATATCCGTCGTGGTGGGAAGATTTGGATTCGGATTTTCCCCGATAAACCAGTTACCATGCGTCCGGCTGAAACCCGTATGGGTTCGGGTAAAGGTTCGCCTGAGTTTTGGGTAGCTGTAGTTAAGCCAGGACGAATTTTGTTTGAAATCGCTGGCGTACCAGAAGCAACTGCTCGCGAAGCAATGCGGTTGGCTTCTCACAAACTACCAATTCAAACAAAGTTCATTATGCGCGAGGAGGAGCAAGTATAAGTCATGCCCCTACCTAAGATTTCAGAAGCTAGAGAATTAACCGACGAACAGTTAGCAACAGAAATTATTGCTATTAAAAAGCAATTGTTTAGCCTGCGCTTGCAAAAAGCAACTCGCCAGTTAGAAAAGCCGCACCAAATCAAGCACGCCAAACATCGGTTAGGGCAATTGCTAACAGTGGAACGCGAACGCCAACTGGCAAACACGAATGAAGCTGAACCCGCAACAGAAGAGTAAGTAACGATGGCAGTCAAAGAAAGAATTGGCTTAGTCGTGAGCGACAAAATGCAAAAGACTGTGGTAGTTGCGGTAGAAAACCGCTCTCCTCACCCCAAGTACGCCAAAATTGTCGTGCGTACTCGGCGCTACAAAGCTCACGACGAAGAGAATAAATGTAAAGAGGGCGATCGCGTCCGCATTCGCGAAACTAGACCTCTCAGCCGTACGAAACGCTGGGAAGTGATAGAGATTCTCGATAGTCCCACCACCGCGATCGCTGCTGTAACTACCACAACGGGAGAACAACAGTGATTCAACCCCAAACCTATCTCAACGTCGCGGACAATAGTGGGGCGCGAAAATTAATGTGTATCCGCGTCCTCGGTGCTGGTAATCGTCGTTACGGAAATGTCGGCGACGTAATTATCGCCGTCGTTAAAGATGCCATTCCCAATATGGGAGTCAAAAAATCAGATGTTGTACGAGCGGTGATCGTTCGTACCCGCAAAGGTTTGCGACGTGATAGCGGCATGAGCATTCGTTTTGATGACAATGCTGCCGTGATTATCAACCAAGATGGCAACCCCAGAGGAACGCGGGTATTTGGACCTGTAGCCAGAGAGCTGCGGGATAAAAACTATACCAAAATCGTTTCTTTAGCGCCGGAGGTGCTGTAATGGCAAAGAGAAAAGGAGCAAAAGAAAATAAACCAGTTCGCCACAAAATGCACGTCAAAACTGGCGATACGGTACAGGTAATTTCTGGAGCAGATAAAGGTAAAGTCGGCGAAATTGTCCGATCGCTTCCAGAAAAAAGCCAAGTGATTATCAAAGGCGTAAATGTTAAAACCAAGCACGTCAAGCCAAAAGAAGAAGGGGAATCGGGTCGGATCGTTACCTTAGAATTTCCTATCCACAGTTCCAATGTCATGCACTATTCCCCTAAGCAAAACGTTGCTAGCCGAATTTGCTATACCTTCAACCAAGAAGGCAAAAAAGTGCGAATGTTGAAAAAAACAGGCGAAATCATCGACAAATAATTGGTCATGGGTCATTAGTCACTAGTCATTAGTGATGAGTGATTGACAAATGACAAATATAATTCCCTGACCAAGACCAGGGTAAACAAGGAAAGACTATGGCATCGTCAAAACTCAAAAGCATATACCAAGAGAAAATTGTGCCGCAATTGGTGGAACAATTTCAATACAAAAACGTCCATCAAGTCCCCAAGCTAGTGAAAATCACCATAAACCGAGGTTTAGGTGAAGCAGCACAAAATGCTAAAGCAATGGAATCGTCTTTGACTGAGCTGGCAACGATCGCAGGTCAAAAACCCGTAGTCACGCGAGCCAAAAAAGCGATCGCGGGCTTTAAAATTCGTCAGGGGATGCCAGTAGGCATTATGGTAACTCTGCGGGGCGATCGCATGTACGCTTTCCTCGATCGCTTTGTCAACCTTGCCTTACCTCGGATTCGTGACTTTCGCGGCATCAGCCCCAAAAGCTTCGACGGACGCGGTAACTACACCCTTGGCGTAAGAGAACAGCTAATTTTCCCCGAAGTCGAATACGACAGTATCGACCAAATTCGCGGCATGGATATTTCCATCATTACTACTGCCAATACTGACGAGGAAGGTCGTGCCTTACTCAAAGCATTTGGTATGCCCTTCCGAGATCAATAAATTCTACAAGAGGAAACGATGGCGGCTAACGACACAATTGCTGATATGCTGACGCGCATCCGCAATGCTAATATGGCGCGGCATCAGACAACAAAAATCCCTTCTACCAAAATGACTCGCAACCTTGCCAGAGTCTTACAAGAAGAAGGTTTTATCGCCCAGTTTGAAGAAGAAGCGCAAGAAGGGGTAAAACGTAATCTGGTAGTTACCCTCAAGTACAAGGGTAAAAATCGCCAGCCGATCGTCACTGCGCTTAAAAGAGTTAGCAGACCAGGACTGCGAGTTTACTCCAATCGAAAAGAATTACCGCGAGTATTAGGTGGTATTGGCATTGCTATCATCTCCACCTCGCACGGCATCATGACCGATCGCGAAGCCCGCCGTCAAGGTCTAGGTGGCGAAGTCCTCTGCTACGTCTGGTAAATTCGTCACTTGTCATTTGTTATCTGTCATTTCTATTCACCAATGACCAATGACCAATGACCAATGGCAAACAAGGAGTTAATCATGTCTCGAATCGGCAAACGTCCCATTAACATCCCCAGCAAAGTTACCGTCACCATTAACGGCTCCCACGTCGCCGTCAAAGGTCCTAAAGGGGAACTCGCTCGCGTCCTTCCCAGTGCCGTTACAGTGGAACAGGAAGGAGACACAATTTTAGTCAAACGGCACGATGAATCTCGCCTCTCCCGACAACTCCACGGTTTATCCCGCACCCTAGTGGCAAATATGGTGGATGGAGTTTCGCAAGGATTCCAAAAGCGGTTGGAAATTCAAGGGGTAGGCTACCGAGCGCAAGTTCAAGGACGCAACTTAGTCCTTAGTCTTGGCTACAGCCATCCCGTGCAAATCGAGCCACCCGAAGGCATCCAACTCGCAGTAGAAAACAACACGAATGTCATTGTCAGTGGCTTTGACAAAGAATTAGTTGGCAACGTCGCCGCTCAAATTCGCGACAAGCGCCCGCCCGAACCCTACAAGGGTAAAGGCGTTCGCTACGCCGGAGAAGCCGTCAGACGTAAAGCTGGTAAGGCAGGTAAGAAGTAATTATGAAGCTCAGTCGTCAAGAATCCAGGGAAAAACGGCATCGTCGGATCAGAAAAGTTGTCGTAGGCAGTACGGAACGCCCGCGCCTAGCAGTGTTTCGCTCTCACCAGCATATCTACGCTCAAGTCATAGACGATTCCCAACATCATACTTTGGTAGCCGCTTCTACTTTAGACCCAGATTTAAAATCCCTCGAATCTAAAGGAACGTGCGAAGCATCAGTGGAAGTCGGTAAATTAATTGCCCAACGCGCTAAAGCTAAAGGCATATCACAAGTTGTCTTTGACCGAGGCGGAAACCTCTACCACGGTCGAGTCAAAGCACTAGCTGACGCAGCACGGGAAGCAGGGTTAGATTTTTAATTTGTTAATAGTTAATAGTTAATAGTTGATGGCAATTAACAATGAACGATTAACAATTAGCAATTAACATTTTTAGAGGCACTCAATATGGCAACAGGTCGTCGCAAAGCTAATCGAACTAAAGAAAAAGAAACGACTTTTCAAGAGCGGGTGATTCAAATCCGGCGGGTGAGTAAGGTCGTCAAGGGAGGAAAAAAACTCAGCTTCCGTGCCATTGTCGCTGTCGGTAACGAGCGCGGTCAAGTTGGGATCGGAGTAGGTAAAGCTGGAGATGTGATCGGCGCTGTGAAAAAAGGCGTAGCAGATGGCAAAAAACATCTCATTGATGTCCCATTAACCAAATCTAACTCCATTCCCCATCCAACTAATGGCACTGGTGGCGGAGCAAAAGTCTTAATGCGTCCAGCCGCACCTGGAACGGGTGTAATTGCGGGGGGTGCAGTCAGAACCGTACTGGAATTAGCAGGAGTGCGGAATATTCTAGCCAAACAGCTAGGTTCCAACAACCCCCTGAATAATGCTAGAGCTGCCGTTAATGCCCTTGCGACACTCCGCACTTTTGCTGAAGTCGCAGAAGAACGCGGCATTCCAGTAGAAAAGCTCTATATCGTCTAATCGTCATGCGTCAAACAAATGACCAATGACTAATAACCAATGACCAATGACAAACTAACAAAAAAGTTATGAGACTAACTGACGTTAGACCCCAAAAAGGCTCAAAAAAACGCGCTCGTCGTCTCGGTCGAGGAGTTTCTGCCGGACAGGGCGCGAGTGCTGGCAAAGGGATGCGCGGACAAAAAGCCCGTTCTGGTGGTGGCACTAGACCAGGATTTGAAGGCGGTCAGCAGCCCTTGTATCGCCGTCTACCTAAGTTGAAAGGCTTTCCAATTATTAATCGTAAAGAATACATTACGATTAATGTAAGCAAGCTGTCTTCACTTCCTGCTGATACGGAAGTTACTCTGTCCTCGTTAAAAGAGGCGGGAATAATTAAAGTTGCTAAAGGTTCGCTCAAAATTTTGGGAGATGGGGAATTAAACGTTGCTCTCAAGGTACAAGCGGCAGCTTTTACAGCATCAGCTAAAAGCAAGATAGAAGCAGCTGGCGGGAGTTGTGAAGTCGTTAAGTAGCCAAAGTTTTTCACTGAAGTTATTTAACGCAAATGCCTATGGCAGTAGAAAGGTAGCCGTTTATGATTAGTCGAGATAAAGCCCCAACAGCTCAAGAAACTTTCATGCAAATGGCACAGGCAGCCGGACTGAGAGGACGGTTGCTCGTGACTATTGGCATGTTAATTTTGGCTCGCTTAGGTGTATTTTTACCCGTACCAGGAATCAATCGCGAACAGTTCGCTCAAAGCGTACAAAATAATAGTGCTGTCATCGGTTTTTTAGACATCTTTTCCGGCGGCGGACTTTCAACTTTGGGGGTTTTCGCCTTAGGAATATTGCCTTACATTAATGCCTCAATCATAATCCAATTACTGACAGCTGCGATTCCAGCTTTAGAGAATTTACAGAAAAATGAGGGTGAGGCAGGTAGACGACAAATTTCTCAAGTCACCCGCTACGTCGCTTTAGGCTGGGCAATTCTGCAAAGTACGTTTATTGCAGCAATTTGGATCAGACCGTTTGCCCTTAACCCAGGACCAGTATTCGTGATTGAAACCGCGATCGCACTCACAGCTGGTTCGATGTTTGTCATGTGGGCATCGGAACTGATCACGGAGCGCGGTGTCGGTAATGGGGCATCGCTGTTGATTTTTGTCAACATCGTTGCTTCTCTACCTAAATCCTTAGGCGATACCATTACTCTGGCACAAACTGGAGGCAGGGAAACCATCGGACGAGTCATCGTTCTGTTGCTGGTATTTTTAGTCATGATTGTCGGAATTGTCTTCGTCCAAGAAGGCACGCGCCGCATTCCGATTATTTCAGCTCGTCGTCAAGTAGGACGCAAGCTTTATCTAGAGCGGAGTAGCTATCTACCTTTGCGGTTGAATCAAGGCGGTGTAATGCCAATTATTTTTGCTTCTGCCGTCCTAATTCTGCCAGCTTCACTCGCTAGGTTTACCCAAAATGAATATGTGATTAACATCTCCAATGCGATCAGTCCTGGCGGTTCTACACCTTGGCTCTACGCCCTAGTGTACTTCGTAATGATTGTTTTCTTCAGTTATTTCTACTCCACGTTGATTGTGAATCCGGTTGACTTGGCACAGAACTTGAAGAAGATGGGTTCTAGTATTCCAGGCATTAGACCAGGTAAAGCAACGAGCGAATACGTCGAACGGGTGCTCAATCGACTGACATTTTTGGGAGCTGTTTTTCTCGGCGCAGTGGCAATTATTCCTACAGCTGTGGAAAGTGCTACCAGAGTCCCGACCTTTCAAGGATTAGGAGCAACTTCGCTGTTGATTCTGGTTGGTGTGGCCATTGACACGGCAAAACAGATTCAAACCTATGTGATTTCCCAGCGTTATGAAGGAATGGTGAAGTAGTGCCGCGATTGATTTTTTTGGGACCGCCAGGAGCAGGTAAAGGCACGCAAGCAAAACACCTTGCCAATTCCTGGCAGATCCCCCATATCTCGACTGGTGATATTTTGCGCCAAGCTATGCGCGATCGCACGCCTTTAGGAATTCAAGCTCAAGGCTACGCCGACCGAGGCGAACTCGTCCCCGACCAACTAGTAAACGATCTCGTTGCCGAACGCCTTCAGCAATCAGACGCGCAAGCGGGATGGATTCTAGATGGGTTTCCCCGCAAGCTCAGCCAAGCAGTATTTTTAGACGAACTGCTGCAAAAGCTTAACCAAGGTTCTACGCGAGTGGTGAATCTAGAAGTACCAGAAGCGATCGTTGTAGATCGGTTGCTGAAACGGGCAGAAAAAGAAGGACGAGCTGACGACACTGAAGAAGTGATTCGCCGTCGCTTGGAAGTCTATCACCAAGAAACTTCGCCCTTAATTGATTTCTACCGCAATCGCCAACAACTCGTTTCAGTAGATGGCGATCGCTCGATGGAAGAAGTGATGGCTCACCTGCAAACAGCAGTTCATAGCTAACTATTGGGGATGTTATGGGATGTGGGTAATTGGTAGTTGGGAAGAAGTTGGTGCGCGGTGCGCTCTTGTGTTACAGCGAGCGGTGAAGCGCCTTCTGCTCCTGAAGCCCCTCTGCTTCCTCAGCTCTCTTCTTCCCGACTCCCGACTCCCGATTTTCGATAAGATATATTAACAGTGGAAAAATATGTCCAAAAGTGCTAGAGCTAATTCCACAGAAAAATCAGTAGAGTTGAGGAATCAACAAGTTGTCTAAACAAGATTTAATTGAAATGGAAGGCACGGTGACAGAATCGCTGCCTAACGCTATGTTTCGCGTCGATCTGGACAACGGCTTTAACGTACTCGCCCACATCTCCGGCAAAATTCGCCGTAACTATATCAAGATTCTACCTGGCGATCGCGTGAAAGTCGAACTCACGCCATACGATTTGTCTAAAGGTAGAATTACCTACAGACTGCGCAAAAAATAATTGAAGTTAATTTTTAGCAACATCCAAGTCCGAAAACTCAGTATGAGTGCTAAATTCTTGCAGAAAATCCAATCGTAGTATTATAATATAGAGTTTGTAATGTAAAAGTCATGAAAGTTAGAGCTTCTGTAAAAAGAATTTGTGAAAAGTGTAACGTTATCCGCCGCAAAGGTAGGGTAATGGTTATTTGTTCTAACCCGAAACACAAGCAACGTCAAGGCTAACTATCAAATGATTGGCGGCGATCGTCGACATCTGGTGTTTCAGTTAACACCATGAAAGAGTGAATATTGTTGCAGCAAAGCAAGATTAGGGAGAAACAGCGTGGCACGGATATCTGGTGTAGACCTTCCGCGAGATAAGCGGATTGAGATCGGTCTGACCTATATTTATGGGATTGGCTTAACGAGATCGAAAGAAATTTTGGCGACTACAGGTGTCAACCCAGATACCCGCGTTAAAGATCTCGGCGATGCCGATGTAGCAGCTCTGAGAAACGAGATAGAAGCAAACTATCAAGTTGAAGGAGATTTAAGGCGTTTGGAGACGATGAACATCAAGCGCCTAATCGATATTGGTACGTATCGGGGTCGTCGTCATCGGATGGGATTACCCGTCAGAGGACAACGTACTCGTACCAATGCTCGTACCCGTCGAGGCAGACGACAAACGGTAGCAGGAAAGAAAAAGGCTCCAGGGAAATAAATAACTTCCTAGCTATATAGAGCATTTTTGAATTGAGTAGAGCAAAATTAAACCGATCGTAACCCTATGGCGCGACCAACTAAGAAAAGCGGTACGAAAAAGCAAAAACGCAACGTACCAAATGGCATGGCATACATCCAATCCACATTCAACAACAGCATAGTCACCATTACAGATCAAAATGGCGATGCGATTTCGTGGGCATCGGCTGGTTCTAGCGGCTTTAAAGGAGCGAAGAAAGGCACTCCTTTTGCCGCGCAAACTGCTGCTGAAAGTGCTGCACGGCGCGCAGTTGACCAAGGTATGCGTCAGATCGAAGTCATGGTCAGTGGACCTGGAGCAGGCAGAGAAACAGCAATTAGAGCGCTGCAAGGGGCGGGATTAGAAATTACTCTAATTCGGGACATCACGCCTATTCCACATAATGGCTGTCGTCCGCCCAAACGCCGCCGAGTATAAACTCAAATGTCCAAAAAGATGTGGGAATTTCTGCAACCTGCGCGTTCGTCCAGTGGGCGATCGCGTTATCTTGTCCCAGAAGTCAGCTAGAAACTGAAACGGCGGAACAGATAAATCAAGTCAGAAATTCAGGTAAAAAAATTCAGGCTAAGTAATCCAAGCAAGAAAATTCAGGCAAGCGGTTGCTATGCCAATTTATAGGAGCTAACAATAGGGGAGGTTACTCCGTGGCGCAATTTCAAATCGAATGTGTTGAGTCTATTACGCAGGAGAATCGGAGTCAATATAGTAAGTTCGTCTTGGAACCTCTCGATCGCGGTCAAGGAACGACAGTAGGTAACGCCTTAAGGCGAATTTTACTCTCTAATCTAGAAGGTACAGCAGTCACAGCCGTCCGAATTGCAGGCGTAAGCCATGAATTTGCTACAATTCCTGGCGTGCGCGAGGACGTAATGGAAATTCTGATGCAGATGAAAGAAATCGTCCTCAGAAGCCACTCCTCGCAAGCTGTAACTGGTCGATTGCTCGTCCACGGCGCTACTACAGTTACTGCGGCTCATTTCGATCTACCAGCAGAAGTAGAAATTATCGACCCCAATCAGTACGTAGCTACCCTAGCAGACGGGGCGAAATTAGAAATGGAATTTCGGGTCGAACGAGGAAAGGGCTATCGCACGGTCGAACGAGGGCGCGACGAAGCTACGTCTATCGATTACCTGCAAATTGACTCGATCTTTATGCCAGTTCGTAAGGTTAACTACAGCGTTGAAGATGCCCGGGTAGACGGCTCGCTGCAAAAAGATCGGTTGATTATGGAAATTTGGACAAACGGTAGCCTAACACCGCAAGAAGCCCTTTCTTCTGCCGCAAATATTCTCGTTGACCTGTTCACACCCTTAAAAGACATCTCGCTGGCGGCGATGAAAGACGAAATTCCCGCCGACGAAGACCCAACTAGTCAGATTCCAATTGAAGAACTGCAACTTTCCGTCAGGGCTTACAACTGTCTCAAACGAGCGCAGGTGAATTCAGTAGCTGACTTACTAGACTATACCCAAGAAGATCTATTAGAAATTAAGAACTTCGGTCAGAAGTCAGCAGAGGAAGTGATCGAAGCGTTGCAGAAGCGTCTAGGCATTACTTTGCCGCACGAAAAATCTTCTAAACCTACCTGAAATACTCTTTGAAAGAAGGATGTAGCAATCCATCCTTCACCCCCGACCCTACATCCTTTTACGATCATGCGTCACCGCAATAGCATTAAAAAACTTAGTAAACCAGCAGACCAACGCCGCGCCCTACTAAGAGCGCTGACCACCGAACTACTCAGACACGGACGAATTACCACTACTAAAGTAAGAGCAAAGGTCGTACAGTCTGAAGCAGAAAAAATGATTACCCTAGCTAAAGATGGCTCTTTAGCAGCTCGTCGTCAAGCTATGGGATATATCTACGATAAGCAACTCGTACACGCTCTATTCGAGCAAGTCCCCGATCGCTATGGTAGCCGCGCTGGCGGTTACACTCGCGTTTTACAAACGATACGCCGTCGAGGCGACAACGCAGAAATGGCAATTATCGAACTCGTTTAAAATACTGTGGCACTTTGGAAATGGCTGTTTGGCAACCTGAATTGACAAGTAGAGTCGCCCTGGTAATTCAATACCTGGGTACTCGTTTTCATGGATGGCAGCGGCAGCCGCAGCAGCGTACGGTTCAGGAAGAAATAGAAACTGCGATCGCCAATGTCCTGGGTTATCCAGTTGTTATTCATGGAGCAGGCAGAACGGATGCCGGAGTTCATGCTGCTGCCCAAGTCGCTCACTTTAATGTAGTTGATTGTCCGATTCCAGCTCATCGCTGGGCAGCAATTCTCAACAGTCGTCTGCCAGAAGATATCTTAATTCGCGCTTCGGCTGAGGTGAGTTTGGATTGGCACGCCCGCTTTTCTGCTAAGTGGCGGCGCTATCGCTACACGCTCTACACAGATCCCCGACCGAATTTGTTTGTCAAAGCTTTTAGCTGGCACTATTATCACGCACCTCTAGATGAATCCTTAATTCAAGCAGCATTAAAACCTCTACTCGGCAACCACCATTTAGCAGCTTTTCATCGGGCGGGTTCTAGCCGCGCTCATTCTTGGGTAGAAATACAAGCAGCAGAATGCCATCGCCAAGGTTCGTTCGTGCAAATTGAATTACAGGCAAATGGCTTTTTGTACGGAATGGTACGGTTATTACTGGGATTGCTGGTTCAAGTTGGCAGCGGACAGCGATCGCTAGCTAATTTTACTGAGATTTGGCAGCAACAGCGCCGCGCCGAAGTTAAGTACGCTGCCCCTGCTGCTGGTTTATGCCTATTACGGGTCGGCTATACCGACTTCCCCTTTCCTACTGAAATTTGGTACGATACGCAGCCCCAGTTTTTCTTACCAGATGTAACCGTTGCCCCAAGAGAACAGATCGAGCCGTCTACTCCATCCTGCATAGCAGCTGCTCTAATTTCTCAGGTTGCCGCACAAACATGAACCCAAATTATTTCAAGTAAATTATTTTAGGGTAGATATTCTAGTAGATTATTTCAGGATAGTAAAACCACCATGACCAAAACCTACATCCCCCCTCAAGATACGATTAATCAGCAGTGGTATCTGGTCGATGCCGCTGACCAACGTTTAGGCAGGCTCGCCACCGAAATTGCTAATATTCTGCGAGGCAAAAATAAGCCAGAATTTACTCCACATATGGACACTGGTGATTTTGTTATCGTTGTCAACGCTGAGAAAATTAAAGTTACAGGGAAAAAACGCAGTCAAAAAGTTTATCGCCGTCATTCTGGAAGACCTGGCGGGATGAAAACCGAAACATTTGCTCAACTTCAAGCTCGGATACCAGAGCGCATTGTAGAACAAGCTGTTAAAGGTATGCTGCCAAAAAACAGCTTGGGCAGACAACTATTTACTAAGCTCAAAGTCTACGCTGGAGCAGAACATCCCCATCAAGCACAGAAACCAGAAGCAATTAAAATTCAAACCATCCCAGGAGATAAGTAATGCAAGCAACACAAACCACTGCTACTAACGGGCGAGTCATGTACTGGGGTACAGGACGACGCAAAGCGTCTGTAGCTAGAGTTCGTCTAGTTCCAGGTAACGGTCAACTCGTCGTCAATGGTAAAGCTGGCGACTTATATTTTCAATTCAATGCCAGCTACCTTGCAGCCGCTAAAGCACCTTTAGAGACCCTGGGTCTAGAGAACGAATATGACATTCTCGTAAACGCCCACGGCGGCGGCTTAACCGGACAAGCCGATTCAATTCGTTTAGGAGTTGCCCGTGCCCTTTGCCAGTTGGAGCCAGAAAATCGCTTACATCTGAAG
Organism: Chroococcidiopsis sp. SAG 2025; assembly: GCF_032860985.1. GTDB lineage: Bacteria > Cyanobacteriota > Cyanobacteriia > Cyanobacteriales > Chroococcidiopsidaceae > Chroococcidiopsis. Next base: position 216,517 of record NZ_JAOCNC010000001.1, on the reverse strand, counting down.
AAAGAGGGTTATTTAACTCGCGATCCCAGAGCGAAAGAACGGAAGAAATACGGCTTACATAAAGCACGGAAAGCCCCTCAGTTCTCGAAGCGATAAGTTTGTTGGTGGTTTGTTATTGATTGTTGGTAGAGCCAATGACAACTGACAAATGACAAATGACCAATTAGCTAGAATAAAATTAGAAAAATAGGAAAAAGAGATGGCAAAACCAGATATTCATCCGCAGTGGTATCCCGAAGCTAAGGTTTACTGCAACGGGGAACTAGTCATGACTGTTGGTTCGACCAAGCCAGAACTCCACGTTGATGTCTGGTCTGGCAACCACCCGTTCTATACTGGAACTCAAAAGATTATCGATACTGAAGGGCGTGTAGAACGCTTCTTGAGAAAATACGGCATGATGGATTCTCAGCAAGGCACGTCAGAAGGCAAGTCCAAGAAGAAGTAGCGCGGTCAACTCAATTTTGGATTTTAGATTTTGGATTTAGGTCGGAAAAAATCTGAAGTCTAAGTTCACAAATTTTTGTTTATGACCCAATCTACTATTTGCTGAGCGATCGCGATTATGGCGGAACCTTACCTGCTAAATAAGCTTAAATCTGTCGAGCAAACCTATAACGAATTGACTCGTCGCCTTGCCGACCCAGACATTGCTACCGATCCGGTAGAGATGCAACGGGTAGCGAAGGCTCGTTCTTCTTTTGAAGAAGTCGTTAATACCTATGAGACTTGGAAAAACGCTCAAGAAGAACTCAAGGGAGCGCGTCAAGTCTTAAAAGAAGCAGCCAGCGATCCGGAGTTGCAAGAAATGGCAGCTTTGGAAGTGCAGGAATTAGAAACGCAGTTGGAGCAGCTAGAAACGCGCTTGAAGGTTTTGCTGCTACCCCGTGACCCGAATGATGATAAGAATATCATGCTAGAAATTCGAGCGGGTACTGGCGGCGACGAGGCAAGTATCTGGGCTGGCGATTTAATTAGAATGTACTCGCGCTATGCCGATACTCAGAACTGGCGCGTCAAGCTGGTGAGCGAATCTTTGGCGGAAATGGGCGGCTTCAAAGAAGCAGTGCTAGAAATTCAAGGTGACTCGGTCTACAGCAAACTCAAGTTTGAAGCAGGGGTTCACCGCGTTCAGCGCGTACCAGTGACAGAAGCGGGGGGAAGAGTTCATACATCTACTGCGACTGTAGCGGTGATGCCAGAAGTAGATGATGTGGAAATTCACATCGATCCCACCGAAATTGAAATGAAAACAGCTCGTTCTGGCGGTGCTGGCGGTCAAAACGTCAACAAGGTGGAGACAGCAGTAGACTTATTCCACAAACCGACGGGAATTCGGATTTTCTGTACAGAAGAACGCAGCCAGTTACAAAACAAAGAACGGGCAATGCAAATCTTGCGGGCTAAATTGTATGAAATGAAGCTGCGGGAACAACAGGAAGCTGTGACTTCGATGCGGCGATCGCAAGTTGGAACGGGTTCGCGATCGGAGAAGATTCGCACCTACAACTACAAAGATAATCGCGTCACAGACCATCGTTTGGGACAGAATTATTCTCTGAACCCAGTCCTAGAAGGCGATATAGAAACAATTATTCAGGATTGTATCGCTCAAGATCAGCAGGAACAGTTAGCTGAGTTGGCTGCTTCTAGTGCGGGTGCGTAGAAGGCGATCGCGCTTGGATTGGTACGTTAAGATATGGCAACATAATCCTTCCTAAATTTAGGGAGGATTAATTTTTATATATGTGAAACTGCGCCAGGGAAGATCCCTGTGATGAGAAAATGCGATCGCGCTTAGGGATTGTGGGGTGAGGAAGTGCGATCGCATTGTCTCTACGAAATTATAAAGAGTTAGCTAAGAGTATTTGAAATATCAGTACAAATATTTCAGTTAAAGTAATATATATTACAACTACAAGAGAAATATGCAAGACACTTTTGTCGTGGCTTTAAAGAAATGTCTTATACAGATACATAGAATTAGGAGTATTTTGTGCTACCACTTATTGTTGGTGCTGCCTTAGCTGGGGCTGCTATTTTTGTTGGTGTTAATGAGCTTGCTAAGGAAAGTGAAAGACATAGGCAAGAAGAGGAAAGACGTATTCTTGCTAGCGGTATTCAAGAAGTTGACAAGATGAGCGGAAAAGAGTTTGAACAACTTTTATCTATACTTTTTAGAAAAACTGGATACCAAGTGAGTCTGACTTTAGACACTCAAGATTATGGAGCAGATCTAATTTTGTACAAGGATGGTATAAAAACTATTGTTCAGGCAAAACGAAGTAAAAATCCTGTAGGAGTGAAGGCTGTACAAGAAGTATCATGTGCAGTCAAACACTATAAAGCAAACAAGGCAATGGTAGTTACAAACAATCGATTTACAGACAATGCATTTAATCTTGCATATTCTAATGGAGTAAAACTATGGGATAGAAAGAGGCTAATTGAGTTCATGCTCAGTGCTAAAAACTCAAAGTAGAATTAATTGGTATTTCCATCAAAGCGATCGCCTACTCCTCGCTTAACAAGCCTAAAATTAGGCTCAGTGCTATCGCCAGCTTTTGCAAGTAGATATCATCTAAATGACCTAATACACTAATCAATCTAGATTTGTCTATAACTCGAATTTGTTCGCAAAGTATTACAGAGTCTTGGCTAATTCCTCCAATATCTGCTGGAACGAATATATGAGAAGGCAATAACGTACGGCGAATATTGGTTGTAAACGGCGCAATAATTGTGTGAGGACTGATAGCATTAGCACGATCGATTTGTAGAATAACTACAGGTTGTATCCTGCCTGTTCTGTACCTATTACAGGATTGAGATCGCACAAAGCTACATCTCCTCTAGAAACTGCTACCACTGAATTTCACCACGGGCAAGACGTTCTTCGTATTCTTTTAAATTTTCTAAATAATCTGAAAAGGCTGACTCAGCGAGTTTTAAAGCTTCAGTTAACTGCGTCCACAACTCAGAACGATCGCTGTTTCTTGTAATCATCAAAAAATCTACGAAGTCATTCACTTCTTGAACGAGAGGTTCGGGTAATTGGCGAATTTTTGAAATTGTTTCATCGTACAAATTCATCTTCAAGTCCCTGGCGCGATCGCACTATATTCCCGATCTCCAGCTTAACCAAAGACTACTTTGGAGATCGAAATAGCGATCGCCCCCCCTCCCTATCCAACCAACCTCAAACTACTGCTGAATCTCTCCCCGCGCCAAACGTGTTTCGTACTCTTCTGGGTGCTTGGAATAATCTGATAAATCTGAAGTGCTAATTTTCAATGCTTCGGTAGATTGCATCCATAAAGCCGAGCGAGTGTTATCTTTGTCTAATCGTAAAGAGTCTACAAAATGACTTACTTCCTTAACAAGCGGTTCTGGCAGTTGGAGAATTTTGGAAATTGTCTCATCATACAAGCTCATTTGTTATTCCTTGTTTGAATCAATTGGATGCACCGAATTTGCGTACCAACAGCCTAGTGAAGATAATTCAATATAGAGGTGTGAGGACTGCGCGTCAATCATATTAGTCACCTTATGTGACTTCAACCTAGAAATTAAGATTCTCCAAATCTTTTGTCGGTATTGAAGAATGCCCCCTACATCTTGCGATTAAATTTTGTTACGATGTCGATGAAGCGATCGCCCTTGGAGAGACTGAATGCTGCGACTGGAACACATTAGTAAAATTTATCCTACTGGTGAAGTCCTGAAAGATGTGAATTGGGAAGTCAAAGCAGGCGATCGCATCGGTTTAGTAGGTGTCAACGGAGCAGGCAAGTCTACCCAACTGAAAATTATTGCTGGAGAGATTGAGCCAACCACCGGAGAGGTGATTCGTCCTGCTAGTTTACACATAGCATACTTGACCCAAGAATTTGAAGTCGATCCTACTCGTACTGTAAAGGAAGAGTTCTGGCGTGCCTTTGTTGAGGCAAACGAAGTTCATGAAAGTTTGACAAACGTACAACATCAGTTAGAAACCGCAACACCCGAAGAATTAGATAAACTCCTGCGACAAATGGATCGCTTCCAGCGCCAGTTTGAAGCTTTGGATGGTTACAGCCTGGAGGCGCAAATCGATAAAATCTTGCCAGAGCTGGGATTTGAACCAGGAGATGGCGATCGCCTTGTCAGCGCTTTTAGTGGCGGTTGGCAGATGCGGATGAGTTTGGGCAAGATTTTACTACAAAAACCCGATTTGTTACTTCTAGACGAGCCGACTAACCATTTAGATTTAGAAACTATTGAGTGGTTGGAAAATTACCTGAAAGGGTTAATTACACCGATGGTAATTGTTTCTCACGACCGCGAATTCCTCGATCGCCTTTGCACTCAAATTGTCGAAACTGAGAGAGGAGTTTCCACCACATATTTAGGTAACTATTCGATTTATTTACAACAAAAATTTGAAGCTAAGGAAGCACAACAAAGTGCCTACGAACGGCAACAGAAAGAACTTGACAAACAGCAAGCCTTTGTCGATAAATTTAGAGCTAGTGCTACTCGCAGTACGCAAGCAAAAAGCCGCGAAAAACAATTAGATAAAATCGAGCGTGTCGAAGCACCGATATCTGACTTAAAAACCCTGCATTTTCGCTTTCCACCCGCACCCCGTAGCGGACGAGAAGTGGTGAAAATTCAAGATTTAACCCATGTATATGACGACAAAATCTTATTTTTAGGTGGAAACCTCTTAATAGAAAGAGGCGATCGCATTGCTTTTCTCGGTCCCAATGGTGCGGGTAAATCTACATTACTGCGTCTGATTACAGGAATGGAGGAACCGACAGAAGGAGCAGTCGAACTAGGCGCTCATAACGTGATTCCTAGCTATTTCGAGCAGAATCAAGCAGAAGCCTTAGATTTAAACAAAACCGTCATGGAAACGATCCATGATGAAGTTCCCGACTGGACGAATGAAGAAGTTCGCACGTTGTTAGGAAGATTTTTATTTAGCGGCGACACGGTATTTAAAAAAGTTGCAGCCTTAAGTGGAGGCGAAAAAGCCCGTCTTGCCTTAGCAAAAATGCTGCTGCGTCCGGCAAATTTATTGATTTTAGATGAGCCGACAAATCATTTAGATATTCCAGCGAAAGAAATGCTGGAAGAAGCAATTCAAAATTACGATGGTACGGTACTGATCGTTTCTCACGATCGCTACTTCATCTCTCAAGTTGCCAACAAAATTATTGAAATTCGCGATGGAGAATTTCGAGTTTATTTGGGAGATTACCATTACTACCAAAATAAATTAGCAGAAGAACGAGAACAGGAAAGACAAGCCGCGATTGCTGCCGAGAAAGCTGCTAAAAAAGCCGCCAAAGCCGCTAAAGCTGCCGCTAAGAAAGGGAGTAGGAGTTAGGAGAGAGACAAGGGAGACAAGGGAGACAAGGGGGAGATTCAATCTAGAATCCGAAATCTCAAATCTACAATTCCTCACTCCTCACTCCTCGCCCCTCCCAGAGGCGATCCCCAGTAGAAAAACTGAAAGTTATAGTAGAGAAAATGACAAAATCAGCAAAAAAACCCTTGCAGAGACAATCAGCAGTGGTATCATGACGGTTGAGTTAACAAAAGTAAAGGGTAACATCGTATGACCCAAGCACCTGTTGCTCCCGTGGTGCTAGTGATATTAGACGGATGGGGTTATCGCGAGGCAGCAGACGGTAACGCGATTTCATCTGCAAAAACTCCTGTAATGGATAGCCTCTGGGCAGTCTATCCCAGAACTCTAATTCGCACTTCAGGCAAAGCAGTAGGGTTGCCAGAGGGTCAAATGGGCAACTCGGAAGTCGGACACCTGAATATTGGTGCAGGGCGAGTTGTACCGCAAGAATTAGTCAGAATTACAGACGCGGTCGAAGATGGTTCAATTGGGCAAAACGCAGCGATTGCTCAGTTGTGCCGAGAAGTCAAAGACAGAAATGGTAAACTGCATCTAATCGGCTTATGCTCGGAAGGTGGGGTACACTCCCATTTAAGCCACTTGTTAGGATTACTAGACTTAGCAAAGGCGCAAGAGATCGCTCAGGTATGCATCCATGCAATCACGGATGGACGCGATACAACACCTACAGAAGGCGTGGAAGCTCTCAAACAGATTCAAGAACACGCAGAGTCAATTGGTGTTGGTCAGATCGTCACTCTAAGCGGTCGTTACTACGCAATGGATCGCGATCGCCGCTGGGATCGCGTTAAACGTGCCTACGATGTGATGACTCAAGACGGTGCAGGCGACGGGCGATCGGCAGTTGAGGTCTTACAAGCTTCCTACGATGAGGGAGTCACTGATGAATTTGTCATCCCTACCCGCATCGCTCCGGGAGCGGTAGAACCAGGTGATGGCGTAGTCTTTTACAATTTTCGCCCCGATCGCGCCAGACAGCTCACTTATGCTTTTGTCAAGCCAGATTTTGACGGCTTTGAACGGCAGCAGATCGAGCCTTTATCATTTGTCACGTTTACGCAATACGACTCCGAACTTTCCGTCCCCATCGCTTTTGAGCCGCAGAATCTTAATAACATTTTAGGCGAAGTCATCTCCCAGCATGGACTCAAGCAGTTTCGCACCGCAGAGACAGAAAAATACGCCCACGTTACTTACTTCTTCAATGGCGGCTTAGAAGACCCATTTGCAGGTGAAGATCGGGAAATGGTGATGAGTCCGATGGTGGCGACCTACGACAAAGCGCCAGCCATGTCAGCTGAAGCGGTGACTGATGTAGCGATCGCCGCGATAAAGCAACAAGTTTACTCCCTGGTAGTCATTAACTATGCCAACCCTGATATGGTAGGTCATACAGGTGATATAGGTGCGACTGTAGAAGCAGTTGAAACTGTCGATCGATGCTTGGGACGGTTATTGGAGGCGATCGGTCAAGTAGGAGGCACGACATTAGTCACAGCCGATCACGGTAATGCTGAATCCCTCCGCGACGAACAGGGAAATCCTTGGACGGCACACACGACTAATCCAGTCCCCTTCATTTTAATTGAAGGCGAAAAAGCAAAAATACCCGGTTACGGTACAGAGGTAGCGCTTAGGAGTGACGGCAAGCTTGCCGATCTCGCGCCGACGATTTTAGAAATCTTGCAGCTTTCCCAACCAGCAGAGATGACTGGTCAATCTTTAATTGCTCCAGCTAAGTATGAAGTACAATCTTCCCGTACTCCTGTCAGAATGGGCTGGTAAAGTTAAATAAGTAAGCAAGTAAGCTATACTTTTTTTGCGCCATCTGAGCTAATTCGCACTATGACAGTTACTACAGTTCTTGAAGCTATCTGGGCATTTTCTGCCGTGGGTTTGATTGTTTTGGTATTACTGCACAGTCCCAAAGGTGATGGGATCGGTGCGATCGGCGGTCAGGCACAGTTATTTAGCAGTACCAAAAGTGCCGAAACAACGCTAAATCGCGTTACTTGGGCATTGGTAGTAACGTTTTTAGGTTTAACAGTAGTTTTAAGTGCTGGTTGGTTGAATAGATAAATTGTAGAGGCGTTCCCGGGAACGCCTCTACAATTTATCTAGAATTTATCTAGAGTCGAGCGCGAAACTTAGAACTGAGAATTTTTGAACTTTGCCGTTGTGACAATACGCTGTCATAAAGCTGCTCTAACCGATTGATATTCTGACTCAGGGTATAGCGCTCTATTACTCGCTGTCGCGCTTTTTGCCCTAGTAAGATGGTAAGTTCTGGATGATCTTGAAACAAAGGTAGCAGAGTTGATAGTTGTGACGTGACGCGCCTGGGAGTGAGAACTACACCAGCGCCATTCTCTAACACTTCCCCATCTGCACCCACATTTGTAGCTAAACATGCCAGACCACAAGCCATTGCCTCTAACAAAGAAATTGACAATCCCTCTACCAAAGACGGCAAAACAAACACATCGCTACCACGCAAAATCTCCAACCGTCGACTTTCATCGGCAATATATCCCAGCCAGTAAATGCCAAATTCTGCGCTGTAGAAAGGTCGCAAAGAAGCGGTAAGGGGACCATCACCTACCATGAGCAATTTACTACTAGGTTTCATCTCCGCTTGCTTCCAGGCGCGAAGCAATGCTTCGATATTTTTTTCCGCCGCAATTCGACCTTGATAGACGAATAGTCGTTCGGCGTGGAATTCTTGCTTGATGCGTGAAGTCCCAGGACTATACTTCTGTACGTCTACGCCGTTGGGGATCACTGCTACTTTGTCAGCAGTCAAACCCATTTTAACAAACAACTCTCGCTGGACTTCCGAAAAGACGATAACGCGATCGTAGTTGATTAAAAATGGAGCATACAGTTGATATGCCAGCAATTGAGTACCCGATACGAGTTTTGCCCCTTTACCAGCATAGGGAGTGTGGAAAGTTGCAATAAGAGGCAGGTTCAGCTCCTCGCAAATCTCTGGCAGGATGAAATCTAGGGGAGATAGCGTTAAAGATGCATGAACTAAATCTGGTTTTAACTCCCGTAGCGACTGAGTTAAAACCTTTGTTGCCCCTAAAGTCGGGATTGTATAGACTTGAGACTTATAGAGGAAAGGTAGAGGGACTTCTGGGCAGTCGGGCCAATTATCCCGCTTAGCTTCTTCTTCTTCTTGAGCGAAGTGAAGAAAACTCACCTGATTTCCTCGGTCTAGCAAGGCATTAGTAACTTCTCGACTGTAAGTAACATTGCCACAAAAGGGTGATTTTTTTCCAATCCAGGCAATATGCATTCGGTTGCGGCTCGATTTTCCGATCTAGTAAGAGACTTAGGAGTCGGGAGTCGGGTGTGGGGTGTAGGGTGTGGGGTGTAGGGTGTGGGGTGTGGGGTGTGGTGCGTGGTGGTCAATTCTCTCCCTCAGCAGCAACTTGCGCTCCCTCAGCTCCGCGACTCTCTCTTTCCCCTGCTCCCTGCTCCCTGCTCCCTGCTCCCTTGATTCTCCCCAAAGCCTCTCGTTGATAACTAACTAACAATCTGGGTCTCTGTACGGCAAATATACCAGGTTAAGAGACCTCCTGCGATCGCGATTACGGCTAAACTTAGAAAAACTGCCTGTAAACCAATTAATGTCTCTGCTAAACCAGCCAGTGCTAGCGGTAGAGATAAAGCAATATTAATGGCGTTATTTTGGAGACCAAAGACTTTACCATGCATGTCAGGCGGAGTCTCTTTTTGAATTGTGGTCTGCATGGGGATCGCTACTAAGGCAGCACAAGCCCCTAGCAGCGCAATCAATGCTAAAGCAAACCACAGTTGTTGGGAGAACATCGATAGACCGACTAAGGAGGCTGCTACGCCCACAGAACCCCACAAACTTAACTGAGCGTGGGAAAAGCGTTGACCGAATTGACCGAGGAGAGTTGCACCAGAGGCAATTCCAACTCCGCCAGCCGCTAACAAAAAGCCAAACTGAGAAGACTTTAGCCCTGGAATGACTTCTGCTAACCGCACGGCAAGCACGGTTAGAGCGGCAAAGATGGAAAATAAAATGATTAGCTGGAGGAGGGCATTGCGGACGCGACGATTGTGTTTGAGATAGCTGAGTCCATCACGTAGATCTTGCAAAACGTGGGGCGGTTCTCGATCGCTATCGGGTAGGCTCTCGCCAGTTTTGAGAAGAAATAAAATCAGTCCGGCGATCGCGTAACTCCCGCCAACAACGATTTCCTTACCCATACCTGTACCGACACCAATGCGATCGGTAATTGTATCGGCGATCGCCAGTAATGGTTCTCCTACCGCAAATCCCACAACCACCAAAGCCATCATTGTCGTGGTGTAAAGCGAGTTAGCTGATAGTAAGTGTCTTCGCTCCACGACTAACGGAATTGCTGCTTGTTCGGCTGGAGCAAAGAACTGTGTCAGTGTCGAGATCGCAAACGATAATCCTAAAAGAATCGCAAAGCCTACGGGCAAATTAAAAATTGAATGCCAGTCTTGCGTGAACCACAACAGAAATGGGACTGACAACACAAAAACGCCCCGTAGCAAGTTTGTCACTACAAGTACAATCTTTTTCGACCATCGATCGACAAATACCCCTGCAACTGAGCCAAATAAGACTGCGGGGATGGTAAAAGCCATCATAATCGCCGAAACCCACCCGCTGATACTTTGATCGCTGGCTTGAAAGCGACTGGAAATGATAGCGATCGTCATCACTAAATAAACTTTATCGGCAAGTTGAGAAAAGACTTGACCGCTCCATAAAGAGAGAAAATTGCGGTTGCGCAAAACCGGCAAAAATCCTTGTGGCTCTTCAGATGGTGGCTCATCTCCATGCACTTGAGAACTGCCATTTGAGCCACCCGACTCCGTGGCGATCGTGCTATCCTTGCTGTCTAGCGTTTTTGTAACTACGCCATTTCTAACAGTTTCATTTAACTGCTCTATTTTTGGCAGCTTGTCATCTGCCTCTCCCATATAAAATTCACTTTTTTCTTGAGTGTTGGTTTTTTCTTGGAAGTTTGTACTTTCAGCTACAGAATTATGAGATATTTGCTTTTTACTAGATAAATATCTGGGCGTAGATGGCGTAGACCGCGAATTAGCAGCGTGACCCCCAACGGGACTTCTGAGGAAATTAGCCTCAGCAGAGGATGGCTTGATATTTCTGGTATCTAAATCAAACGGTTGCATGATCTTCTGTTAAAGGACTCGGCAGAGAAGCGAAATAACTATCAATTAGGGCAGCTGACCGAATTGGGCGACCGAAGTGATACTGTACGTACTGACGCAAAATGCGTTCGATGGATAACCAATCATGGTGATGCAAATCAGCGATCGCAGGTAGATTAGCCTGAGACAGATGTTGCAATAGAGTTAGTTCTGCGGCATTTATCCGCCGATCGAGTACGAGTTTCTCTTGCTTGTGGGCGATCGCCCGATAACCCGTACCAATCGCCTCTGCCACTCTGCCCGTAGGTGGCAAAATCTTGGTATTAGTAACATCATCAGGTTTTATAGATTTGTTTCGATCGCTATTTTTGTCTGTAGCCGATGCATTTTCCCAGGCGGACAAATTTACCGTTCCTCCTGCTGATGTACTAAATCCTACTTGCCACTCAGGAGTAGAAAAATCTGGAGTCAGGGAATTTGCCGTTAAAGAACAAGCTTGAACTTGGGGCGCAATCCCTGCCAAAGCCAACAGGTGAAACGCTGCATGGCATAGATGAGCCAAAATAGAAAATCCTGAAGATTTAGGCAATTGTTCCAGGCGTTTAAGATGCTCGTTGAGCAAGTAAAACAATTCAGTTTGGGGTTGTTCGCTCAAAGCTTGACACATCGCCATTTCTGCCAAATACTGGCTAGCAGCTAGCTTACCTAAGTCTTGACCCAGAGCCGGATATGACTCTAGGGTTTCAGCTTGAGTAATTTTATCGAGCGATCGCCCTTTAGCAATCAACAATTCGTTGACGACAAACAACCCACTTCTACCACCAATCTTTGAATTTTGCTTTCTCACCCCAGGCGCAACAGCTCGGATCAAACCAAACTCCTGAGTCAAAATCGTCAACAATCGATCTGCCTCACCCAAAGGCATACTCTTTAAATTAATTCCAGTGGCTTTGTAGGTACGACTCATAGATTAGGGGGTAAGGAGTGAGGAGTGAGGGAAAAATTAGGGAAACAGAGGTGGGGGAAACAGCAGTAATTTTTATCTATACTCTAGTTCCACTTACCCCTAACTCCTCGCTCCTCGCTCCTCGAAGCTTGTCTCTTTTTCCAGGTTATCGCGCTGGCGGAGTAGATCGACGCTGCGAGATGTACCTAGTCGCGTCGCCCCTGCCAATATTAGCTCTATTGCCTGGTCTATAGTGCGAATTCCTCCCGATGCTTTAATACCGACTCGTTCCTTAGCAATTTCTTTAAGTAAGCGCACGTCTGCCACTGTTGCACCCCCATTCCATCCCGTACTTGTTTTGAGAAACGCTGCTCCCGCATCCATACATATATCTGCGGCAAGTCGTTTTTCTGCCTCTGTCAGAAGGGTGGTTTCTAAAATAACTTTGACTGTCTGCCCCGTTTCTTCACAAATTTCGGCTATTTCTCGGTGCAGTGCTTCTGTTTTCTCAGCTTTAAGCCAGCCTAAATTGATGACGACATCTAATTCAGTCGCCCCGCTGTCGGCTGCTTCTTGCGCTTCGTACAGCTTTACCGCTGATGTCGTGGCTCCGGTAGGGAAGCCAATCACCGTGCAAACTTTTGGTTTTTTGCCGTAGAGCAATTCTGCTGCTTGCCGCACGTAGACGGGGTTGATACAAACTGCGGCAAATCCAAATCTGTCTGCTTCCATACACCACTGTTCTACCTGGGCGGGCGTTGCCGTCGGGATCAGCAAGGTATGGTCGATTAATGGGGCAATGTCAATCTCTCGGTAGTCTGCTGCTGCCACCATCACGTATGCTCTCAGTTACCTCTGTTTTAAGTTTTATCAGAATTCTGAGACATTATTTAAAGTTTTTTTAATTTAAAGTTTTTGACTGGCGCGATCGCCCATAACTCTCGGCTAGCGCGAAACAAATAACCTACCAATTCTAGTCAACAATACCGAAAACGACACTCATTCTCTTCGCTTCTGTCTTAACCTTGGCGCGATCGCATTTGCCGCTACACCATAAATTCGTGCTGCTTGAGTCATATTGAGTTGAAGTAGGCGATCGCTTCCCAGTTGTTGTGTTTCTTTTAGTTTGACTGGAACTACTCCTAAAACACGGATAATTTCTCTAGCAATTGCCTGAGCTAAAAGTGGTGGTACAGAATTTCCTACCTGGCGAAAACCGTGCCATTTTGTCTGATGAAATCGAAACCAATCGGGATAAGAATGCAATCGGGCGGCTTCTCTAACAGTAATACATCTTGGCTTATAGGGATGAATCGGACGGGGTGAAGTAAAAGCCCCTAAATTACTCGCCGTCCCAGCTCGTAAAGTATTACAAATGCCTTCAGGAGCAAGTTTATAAAAGTGGCTGATTGGCTCTACTTCCCCCCAATTGGTAGTAGCAAATCTAGCAATAGAATTGTCACCGTGACGAGTTCTCATGCTAGAAGTCAATAGACATGAATCAAAGTGGCGATCGCCAGCGTAGTTATCATTGTTAGCAAAAATACCGCGCATTTTACTACTATAATGACTGGGTTTGCTGTATTCAACAATTGTCCAATCTTGCCGAAGTAATTCTGGATACATTTCTACTACTGGAAGGTCGCACAGTGCATCCCAAATTGTAGGAGTTGGTTTTAAATGAGGTAAATTTAAAATATATTTTGATTTACGAGAGAGTGAGGGTTTCGTTATCGGTTGAGGATAGTCAGGCAAAGGTAAACCGTAACGACAGCCAAGCAGAAATAACCTAGCTCGATCTTGAGGTATACCATAGTTTGCCGCGTTTAAAACTCGATAATCTGTTTTAACTTCGTATCCACCAGCGCCAAAAGCTGCAATTAATTCTGAGAGAAATTGCCGATGATTGCCAATAGTTAATCCTGGCACGTTTTCAAATACAAAATATTTTGGTTTTAGCTCTAGTACCAATCGCAAAAAGTGATGTACCAACGCATTGCGCGGATCGTCCAAAGCGCGTTTGCCAATTAACGAAAATCCCTGACAGGGAGAACCGCCAAAGACGACATCAATATCGCGATCGCCTATTGTCGAACGATTTCTAATTTCTGTACCTGTAGCATCGATCGCGCTCTTACATAAAACCGAGCAAAGCGGAAAATTAAACTGATGGGTTGCACAATGGATCGGATCGATTTCCACAGCTGCCAGGACATCAAAACCTGCTTGTTCAAAACCAAGCGTCATCCCACCAACACCTGCAAACAAATCTACACCGATAGGTCGTCCGCTATCCATTTCCATTGTTCAAACACACCACGTTCAAACACACCACAGTTTGAAGTCAATTATCGCCCGTGGCTTGTCTTTTTTTCCGATTCATCTTTACCAATAACTGTTAACTGTTCAGCGATCGGCGATCGCTGATAACTGCTTTTGTCGCCGCAGGCTAGAGATTGTCGCCACCACGTGTTCTGTTACGCGATCGATCTCCTCTATCGTATTAAACCGCCCAATCCCAAATCGAATTGAGGCATAAGCTAGCTGTTCCGAACGCCCCAAGGCGAGTAAAACGTGAGACGGGGCTGTTTTGGCAGAAGAACAAGCCGCGCCGGAAGACACCGCTACAACAGGCTGTAACCCCAGGTGTAGGGCAGTGCCGTCAACTCCTTCGACGCTAATGTTTAAATTCCCAGGCAACCTTTGGCTGGGATGTCCGTTTAAATACACCCCATCTAATTGGCTCAACTTTTGCCACAGCCGATCTCGTAGTTGCATTTGGCGCTTTGCCTCTGTCTCTCGTTCTGCCAAAGCGATCGCGACTGCTTGACCAAAACCAACAATCTGCGGCGTATACAAAGTCCCAGAACGCATTCCCCGTTCTTGTCCGCCGCCGTGTAGCTGTGGTGCTAGTTGGACTCTAGGATTGCGCCGTCGCACGTACAAAGCACCAATCCCTTTTGGTCCATGAACTTTGTGCGCCGTCAGCGACATTAAATCGATCTGCATCGCCTGCACGTCGAGCAAAATTTTCCCAATCGCCTGTGCAGCATCAGTATGAAATAAAACTTGGCGATCGCGACACATTTTCCCAATCTCTGCCAACGGTTGCAATACACCAATTTCATTGTTTGCTGCCATCACCGAGACTAAAATCGTATCGGGACGGAATGCTTGTGCTAATTTCTCTAGATCGATTAACCCGTCTATTTGCACGGGTAAAAACGTCACCTCAAAACCGAGCGATCGCAAATATTCGCTAGGGTCGATAACAGCATTATGCTCTGTCGCCAGCGTAATAATGTGCCGTCCTTTCTGAAAATAAGCCTCAGCCACCCCTTTAATGGCTAAATTATTTGCTTCCGTCGCTCCACTCGTAAAGACAATTTCCTCTGGCGTAGCCGCGATCGCATCTGCCAATATTTCCCTTGCTTGTCTCACCGCCGCTTCTGCTTCCCAGCCGTAAAAGTGGCTGTTACTCGACGGATTACCAAAATGCTCTCGAAAATAGGGTAACATCGCCTGCAAAACTCTTTCATCTAGCGGCGTAGTTGAGTGGCAATCTAAGTAAATTGGGCGAGACATGGCAATAGTGGTAATTGGTAATTGGTAATTGGTAGTTGGTAGTTGGTAGTTGCTCCCGATCGCTCCCTCAGCTCTCTTCTCCCCGACTCCCGACTCCCGACTCCCTAATCATTGCTCTCCGTGACGCGCCAGCTGAGTTTGAGGTTGATCCAGAAGTTCCAGAACGTGACGATCGCGATCGCTAGGAGATTGGCGATTTGATAGTGGACGTGCAAAGTGTTGTACAGGACATTCAGCAGCAGGATATTCAAGACCAAACCCATTAAGCAGACGATATTAAATTTCAACAACCGCTTGATCCGCTTGCGCCAACCGCGTTGCTGTCGGGACATATCGCTGAACGTCCAAGCATCGTTCCAGAAAAAGTTATTGATAATAGCAGCTTCCGCCGCGATCGCTTTACTCCGCGTCAAACCCCATCCCAAGCCACTCGGATCGTGGAGGAGATATAAAACTGCCATATCGACAAATACCCCGCTAAAACCAACCGCACCGAAGCGGATAAATCTGCCAATCGGAAAATTAATTTTTTGTCGAATTCTGCCGATCCGTCCTCGCGAAACTCGCAGTCCGATCAAGTGCTTGATGTAGTCTACATACTGCTTCCACGTAACTTTGCTTTCGCCTTCGCGCCGTTCTTGGAAAACGTAACCTACTTCAGCAATTTCTTTAATATCTCCCCGTCCCAAAACTTCAATTAAAATTTTGTAGCCTACAGGACTGAGAGCTGCTCCGGCGATCGCTTGTCGCTGTACCATAAAATAACCGCTCATGGGGTCAGACACGCGCCCCACGACTTGCGGTAAGATTACCAAACCTAATAGTTGTGCGCCTCTTGACAAAAAGCGACGTACCGCACTCCAGCTACTCACTCCCCCACCTTCAATGTGGCGACTAGCTACAGCTAAATCTGCACCATCGTTCATTGCCGCTAAAAGTTTCAACAAGACCTGCGGTGGGTGTTGTAGGTCGCCATCAATTACGCCTAAAATCTCTCCATTGGCTACTTGCCAACCGCGCACCACAGCTGTAGAAAGTCCCTTTTCCGTAGTCCGTCGCATCACCCGCAATTGGGGGTACTCTACCATTAGACGCTGAGCAATTTCCCACGTCCGATCCGGGCTATCATCGTCAACGACGATTAATTCATAATCTTCTGGCAGAATTGGATCGAGTAAATCGGTGAGAATGCTGACGATCGCGCGAATGTTTTTTCCTTCGTTATATGTAGGTATAACCAGAGAAAAGCGTACCGAAAAGCTTTTTTGTCCTCTATTTGTCTGAAAATCTCTATCTGAGGTAGCGGCTGGTGCAGTTTCAGGTATGAGTAGAGAGCCTGTAGGAACTGGTAATAGGAAGCTTTGTTGTCCGAGTGCCATAAATATTTTTGTGTGTATTTTATTACTTTGTTCCGATAAAACCTATACAATCTTTGTCAGCGCCGCCAAGCTATTTCTCTGCTTCCTCCTGGGTGAATTATACCTAACCGCGATTCAGATGTTTTGCTAACTGCTCTTGCTCCAAGACTCCATGTTGTGTCTTCAAGCACGTAATAGTTTTTGATAGATCTCAACGAGTTGTCCGTTAAGTCGCTGGATGTTGTAATATTGTTCCACACAGGCTCGACCTGCTACGCCCATTTTTTGCCAAATTTCGGGGTTTTCTAGCAGATAACTCAATTTTTCAGCTAAAGCATCCGCATCTCGTTCTGGTACTAAAAATCCTGACTTACCGTGTTCGACAAGTTCGGGAATGCCGCTATGCATGGTACTCAAAATTGGCATTCCGCAAGCCATTGCTTCCATTAAAGAGACTGGAATACCTTCTCTATCGCCATTTCTACTGGTAACGCTGGGAGCCATATAAATGTGAGCTTGAGCGAGAAGTTCGGTAATTTCTTGCTGTTGTTTCCAACCTAATAGTTTCACTTTATCGGTTACTTTAAGTTCTTGACTTAGCTTTTGTAACTCGTCTTTTAAACAGCCGTCTCCTACTATTTGATATTCTATTTGGGGAAAATCTTTTGCTAGTTTTGCTACAGCCCGAATTCCATATTCTACGCCTTTTTTTTCGACCAGACGCGCAATAGTAATTACCCGCACTACGCGCTCGCTGTATTGACGTGCTTTAAAAGTGAATTGATGACAATCAATTCCCATATGGTGAACGACAATTTTCTTTTCGTCGCCACCTAATTCAATGAGTTTTTGCTGCCAAAGCTTGCTAATTGGCATTAATAAATCTGCGGTCGATAGCAAGCGATCGTAAACGCGATCGCCGACTTGTTGAAGATAAAGAGTAATATCAAATCCGTGAAATACGGTAATCAATCGACCTTGAATTGCCCCGATTTCTTTTAATACAGCCGCTTTCACACCATTCATCCCAAAATGGCAGTGAATGATATCATACGATCTACTGCGTCTTAGCCAAGGAGTTAACTCGTAAATTAGCGTCAGTCGGCTGACTTGTCTGACAGATTCAGAATAGAGCAACCGCGCGATCGCATGAGGTGCTTTGGGAAAATTAGTGGCGATTAAACCCAATCCTTTCAGCCATTGTTGCCAGCGATTATCGGGCATTTTAGCAGCATAAAAAGTTCGCGATCGCAAGTCATATTTTTCGACATCTGGATGCACTTTTGAATCTTGCGATCGCGGTTGAACGGCATAAATATCTACCTCATGTCCTAGCTCGATTAAACCTGAAATTTGATTCAGGATAAAGGTTTCAGACAAAGCTGGAAATTCCTGCACGACAAAGGCTATTTTCATCTAAAACCAAGTAGAAACAACTCTATTATCTAAGAGCGATCGCCCTCAACTAACTTTTGGACTCGTTGGCGCTTCCACCATCTTGTCACCCGAACAATTCCAGGTAGATTTGTCAGGGCAACTAAGCCACGATAAGATATATTTTGCCGCAGAGAACTGAATCCTTTAATTGGTAAATAATCTTGTTGAGAAATCGTCCCAATTTCTGCCGCTCCTCGTTCGACAGCCGCGTGGATATAATCGTTTGTATTCCATACAGAGATTGTACTCCAATAGGTCAGCGCTCCTTCAACTGCTTTTCCTACTTCGATCAAATCTTCTAGGGTGACAACTTCATCCACGACTTGCAAACCTTCTCCCGATGCGTAGAGTGCTGCTTGCTTTCCTGGACTAGGAATCGTAAACAAAATTTTGCCTTGAGGACTCAGCAAAGTGTTAAATTTACGATGTAAATCTCCCCTTGCTGCTAGAGGAATATGTTCGTAAACATCAGGTAAAATAATCGCATCCCAGTTTCCCTCAATTACTTCTGTCACCACGTTAACTTGGCGATATTCAATTCGAGGGTGACTAAATAAACTCCGAGCCAAACGAAGATTTTCCGAACTAATATCTACTGCTAAAATCTGAGCTTTTTTTGCTATCCATTTAGCAATAAAATGAGTTCCCTGTCCCGAACCACAACCAATAACTAATATTCTTGCCGTATCGGGATGAATGGCTTTTGTAAAAAACTCTAGCTGGCGTTCGATACGTTCGTTACCGTAAACGTAATCTCGAATAAAAGTTGGAGAAAAGTTGTTGTAGAAAGTTTCAACTGGACTAACCACCATAGAATTGAATTTCTCCTTTTTTTGCTGAAAATATTACAGTAAAATTCTTCGCTAGAAAAGCTACAGTCAGGAAAAAATATTCTCCTCTCCTCTAGATTTTCTGGCAAGGATAATATACACCGCCGCATCGTTAGATAACTGTTCGGGATGGCGCGATTCCATCCAACCGATCGCCCGTTGAAGCAACCAAATGTAGAATTTGCGCAAACGACCTGGTACTTTTTCTTCCGTAGCATCTTGCCAAAGTTGCAATCCAGCAGATGCCATCCCAAAAACACTTTGCACCGATACGACCTCAAACCCAGCTTGAACGACTTCTCGTTGCAAACCAGCAGCCGTCCAGCGCCAGTAATCGCAAGGATCGGGATGATATCGCCAAATTCCGTGAGTCGAAAGCACCAAAGCGCTACCTGGCTTGAGAACTCGATAAGCTTCCTTCAAATAGACTTGAGGCTGTTCTACATGTTCTAAAACCTGAGAAGAGAGGACGCAATCAATACTTGCATCGGCAATTGGTAGCTGTCCTTGGGGACCAACCGCAATTTCTGCGCGATCGTTACCTGGAAAGTCAGCTCCAATATAGCGATCGAATTTTTGTTTGAATAATGATTCGTAAGGCTTGTTACCACAACCGTAATCCAGTAACTTTTCTCCTGGGACAAGCAACTCAGATTCAACTAGATGCTGTAACTTTTCCAGCAGCAATTTGAGAATTGCATAGCGGGAGTGAAAGCGGTTGGGACGCACGCGATCGCCCCGTTCTTGGACTTGATAAGTATACCGAGAAGGTGACGCTACTTTCATCGTCGTTGTTTAAATTCTTGCAGGAAGGACAGATAAAAAGATTTCTTGCCAAACAAATAAAACACGATCGCGACATACAATATTGTCATCACTAACGTGCAAGCGATCGCGATTTCCCACACTGGTAAAATCGGATCGAGTACAAATTTAACTCCAATTGTGGCAATCCCCGCGATGATAGCAGCAACAAGCGATTGGGCGATCGCCGAGAACAAATCGCTCGTCGTAATTTCTAGACCGCGGGTTGCATAATACATACAAGGATAGACTTGTAAGAGCATTGCTACGGCGTAGCATAAAGCAACTCCCCGCGCTCCATAAGGCAGACCGATAAAAAACGATACCACTGTCAAACTAGAAGCAAACACGCCCCATTTCAACATGCGGTCTGTTTTGCCTGTGGCAATATACAACCATCCAGCCGTATTGCAAAGCGGTTGAAATATGGCGGCGACACCAAGAAACCGAAATAGAAAACTAGCTTCTCGCCATTGAGAACCGAGAATGAGCGTCACCACTTCTTCAGAGATCGCGATCGAAAGGATAACTAAAGGTAGCGTGAGAAACGTAACCAGCGAGACTGCTTTAAGGTAGTAGTTGCGAAATTGCTGCGGGTCTGCCTGTAATCGACTTAAGCTCGGGATTGCGACCGCAGTAATCGGCGCGTTAATTTGCTGCAATGGTAAGAGTAACAAGCCATAAGCTTTGGAGTACAGCCCTAATTGTCCCGCACCCCAAGACCGACCGATTAAAATGTTATCTAGGTTGCGGGCAAAGTAATTAATTACGTTGAAGCCCGTGAGATGGCTGCCAAAAGTCAATAATTCGCGAATATTAGCGTGTCGTTGTGGCAAACTAGGTCGCCAGCTACACAGCAACCACGCACCTCCCATTTGACCGATCGCGATCGCGATTTGCATGACTACCAATGCCCAATATCCAGCTCCATACCAAGCTAAAACTAGAGCGCTGACGACTCCAAAAGCCATAGCAACAATATCAATCGCTGCTAAAGCAGTAAACCGCATCTGGCGGTTGAGCAACGCTTGATGCTGGACTGTTAAGCCTCCAAACAGAAAACCAATTGCTGAAACGATGGTAATTAAGGTTAAACGGGGTTCGTTGTAAAATACGGCGACAGCGGGAGCGAGCGCGCAAGTTACGAGAGTTAGTAACAGGCTAACTGCAATATTTACCCAAAACAGGTTGCTAATCTGGCGGTGGTTAATTTCTGCCTTTTGGATTGTTGCCATCGACAACCCCATATCTTTAAACAAGGCGACAAAACCCGTCACGGCAGTTACCATGCCGACTAAACCGTAATCCTGCGGCGCTAGCAGGCGGGCTAAAATGACAGTGGAACCGATCTGCAAGGTAAACTTACAAGCTTGAGCTACCAGCGTCACTGCTCCGCCGCGTACAGAACGCTTTTTGAGATCGGCATTGAGATGATCGGTGCGAAAGTGTCGGTCGCGATCGCTCTCGGAGCTGGTTTTTAAAGACTCTGGCAAAGGCTCTGGCAAGGCTGCACCTGTATAAGTTAACGGGAGCGATCTCGCGATCGTTCAATCTCGATCGTTGAATCAGTTACTCTGACTTCTGAGCATCATAATCAAAAGTTTGAATTCGGGCAATTCTACCCTAGAGTCGCCTTTTCAGCAATAACTTCTGGTCGAATAACTGCGATCGCGCTATTTTGATTTTTTCCATCTCGCACGATAACGTGTTTTTTGCACCAGGTAAACTTACACCGAACCCTTAACTCAATCCAAGTCTTTCGTACATCTGGGATTCTTCCCTTTCAAACCAACACCATTAACAATCGCAATTACGGCTAGTCACAAAACTACTCCGAAAGTTATATTTGTGCGAGCAAGACGCACGATCTACAAATAAATGCAACAATCCATACTCTGCGATACGAAATTACCCGCTTGCTTTGTGGTTACATTTTTAGAGACAGTTATGACAGATTGTCAAACTCAAAAGAATTTAGCTAAAATAATATTACGTATGCGAAATATTCCCGAAATGCCTTCTACTTCTACCGAACGAAAAATTGCCGAGCCATTGCGAGAAATTTTAGCGCCGTATAGCGTTGGCTACCGCATTAAGCTGTTAGGTCAGTTGGGGAGTCGCAGATTTCAAGAACGCCTCGAACCATTCGGTCTGACACCCTTTCACTGGGTCGTGTTGTGCTGTTTGTGGGAGGAAGATGGCTTAGCCACTTGTAGCATTGGGGAGAAATTGCAGCAGGTAGGAGGAACTTTAACGGGAGTGCTCGATCGCATGGAAGAACGAGGACTGATCCGCAGAGAGCGCGACCCTCGCGATCGCCGCATTTGGCGGATCTGGCTAACGGGTGCTGGTCGAGAACTAGAAAATATATTACCCCCAATCGCTTTAGATCTGAAGGAACAAGCCATGCAAGGCTTTTCTCTGGAAGAACGCCAACTGTTTTCCAGGTTAATTGACCAAGCGATCGCCAATCTTTCCTAAAAACTAACAACTCCACTGTGACTCATACACAGCGATCGCCGGAAGCAGAGAAATTGTTACTGGCAATATAATCTCATAATATGTTTCAACAATAGTTCTCTGGATGGTGTTCCGAAGCAACAAAGTATTTATTTAATAAATAAGTGCTTTCCTGAATGTAGATGAAAAATGAATAGACTTGCAAATATTGAGATCGTACCTGCTTTGAGATCGAGAAACTACCGTCTGTTTTTCTTTGGACAAGGAGTTTCATTAATTGGTACGTGGATGACGCAAACGGCAACGATTTGGTTGGTTTACCAACTCACAAATTCAGCGTTAATGTTGGGCATTGTGGGTTTTACTAGTCAAATTCCCAGCTTATTCTTAGCCGCTTGGGGGGGAGTTTTAGTAGATCGATTCAATACACATAAAATTTTAGTTATCACTCAAATATTAGCCATGATACAGTCCCTAGCGCTAGCAGTGTTAGCGCTATCAGGAACGATCCATATTTGGCATTTTATTATTTTGAGTTTATTTCAAGGCGTAATTAATGCTGTAGATGCTCCGGCTAGACAAGCATTTGTGCCAGAAATGGTCGAAAAGAGAGACGATTTAGCTAGTGCGATCGCCTTGAATTCTTCTCTGGTTAATGGCGGACGGTTAGTTGGACCTGCGATCGCGGGAATTTTGATTGCTAGAATTGGCGCTGCTTACTGTTTTTTAATTGATGGTGTAAGCTATATTGCTGTCATTGCGGCTTTAATGGCAATGCGCTTAAAACCAAAGAAAATAGTCGTTACAACCGCCAACCCATTGCAAAGATTGAAAGAAGGATTTGTTTACGCCTACAACTTTTCTCCGATCCGCTCGACCTTGCTATTACTGGCTTTATTTAGTTTAATGGCAATGCCTTATATTACCTTAGTTCCTATATTTGCTACCAAAATTTTAGCTGGTGATGCGCGCACTTTAGGCTTATTAATGGCAGCCTCGGGAGTAGGAGCAATTGGCGGAGGAATTTATTTAAGCACGCGCAAAACAGTTGTCGGTTTGGGCAAAGTCATTGCTTTAGCTCCGGCACTTTGCGGCACGGGAATTATCTTTTTTTCCCTATCAAGAATGCTATGGTTATCCACCCTTATGTCAGCGTTAATCGGACTAGGTTCTATTCTGACTATTTCCTCCAGCAACACTGTCATTCAAACTATTGTTGAAGATGATAAACGCGGACGAGTCATGAGTTTATTCACCATGTCCTTTTTAGGAATGGTTCCATTTGGTAACTTATTTGCTGGATTTTCTGCCGATCGCATTGGTGCTACCAATACTTTACTTATAGGGGGAAGTTTTTGTATTATCGGCTCGCTATTATTTGCCAGACAGTTACCTAAACTCAGACAAGCAGCCCGTCCAGTTTTGCAACAAAGAGGTATATTATCCCAGACAAACACGTAGAGACGCTCGCGCGAACGTCTCTATTTCACCTCTCTATTTCAACCTACGAATTTACATCCTTTGCCATATCCATGTAGTCAGATGGATTTCCGGTTGACTTCGATTCTTGGTTGATTTCCTTTGAAGGGGAATTTACATCCTTTGCCATATCCATGTAGTCAGCTGGATCTCCCGTTGGCTTGGCTACTGTTTGCTGTTCGTCTGACTCGGAAACTTGAAATTCAGGTTGAGTCACCTTTTCAGCTGCCATCGCACCTTCACCCTTACGGTCAATTTCGCTGACGCTGTATTGCTGGGCAGCGGCATAATCTGCATCAAAATCTACTGTAGGCGCTTTTTCGACTCCAGTAGCTATATTCTCAGCTGCTAACTGAGCATCTTGTGTAGGAGTTTCATTAGGGTTCGATTTAATTTCTTCTGGCATGGGTCACTCCTATTGAAATTATTTTATGTTGTAAGGCGATCCTATCAATGCGAGCGCCTACTCTCATAACCCCACTAAGATAGATTTTTCTCTTGTCTGTTCTGTTTCTACCGTTCTCTCTGGATCTGCTACTAAAGGTATAAGTTTCCACTCACTAAAACTATCTCTCTCGGGGGGCGAATTGCGTCCCCTAACTCTGATAACCCTAAGCTTGAGAGTTTAAATTAACTGGGATATCAGCAATGACATCAAGCTTCAATCCAGATCGGTCTCAAGCGCTTTCTGCCGAGACTCAAAACATCATAAAAGCTTTTGATGCCTTAGACACCGACGCTAAGTTGGCTTGGTTTTATTTGGTTTACAAAAAGATGGGAGATTCAATCACTCCAGCTGCACCAACTGCTGCCGAACCTGAACTAGCACCAAGATTGCTAGGAGACTATTACGAATTGTCAGACGACGAGCAACTTGCAATTATGCGGCAAATTGTCAACAAAGAAAATACAGACTATTCTCACGCCTACGGTGCGTTGAAAGAAAATAATCAACTGATGGTTTGGTATGCTTGGGCGCAAGCTATGGGCGATACTGTTGTCGGAATGCCTTCAAGCTATCAAGCATCTGAACCAATTAAAAATTTACTTTCCCAAACTGAAGGACTCGAATTTGAAGATCAGATTTCCATTTTCCGCACAATTTCAAGTAATATGGGTTACACAGATATTAAGCCTATAGAAACACAAGCTCAAACAGGCAAAACTTCTAGTCTTTAAGTTGTCATTTGTCATTTGTTGTTGGTAAGACATTTGACTTAGCAAAAATAATTGGCAATTTGCATTTGGGCAATTGCGATCGCCACCCGCTACTGCGGGTTTTTTTCATGCAACAAAGTTCAATAAATTCTCAAGACTGTCTAAGAAGCTGCAACTTGACCGATATCATCGGGAGTCAGGTGCGAGTGAATGACTTGACCGTCGCGAAACCAAATAATTCGGTGAGTTTGCTTTGCTACATCTGGTTCGTGCGTCACCATAATAATCGTGATCCCACTAGCATTGAGTTCGCCAAATATCTGCAAGACTTCTTGGGTGGTACGAGAATCGAGAGCGCCAGTCGGTTCATCTGCTAGGAGCAAAACTGGTTGATTCACGATCGCCCTGGCAATTGCTACCCTTTGTTGTTGTCCGCCAGAAAGTTGATTGGGCTTATTGTGCAGACGATTTTCTAAACCAACGCGCTTGAGTGCTGCTGTAGCGCGATCGCGACGTTCGGCTGGTTTGATCCCAGCGTAAACCATCGGTAGCATCACATTTTCTAGAGCGCTGAGTTGGGGTAACAGATGAAACTGTTGGAAGACAAAGCCAATTTTGAGATTGCGAATATGTGCTAAGTCAGCATCATCTAACTGAGCGACATCCAAATTATCTAAATAGTAGTGTCCGCTAGTCGGGCGATCGAGACAGCCAATCATATTCATCGCTGTAGACTTACCAGAACCAGACGCGCCCATAATCGAACAATATTCGCCTTGTTCCACAATTAAATTGACATCGACTAGCGCCCGCACCTCTGTTTCTCCAAAACCATAAATCTTAGAGATATTTTCCAAGCGGACGATAACTGGTTTAGTAATAGTTTTTAGATTAGTCATTTTTCAGTTAACAGTGGCTAGAACTACTCCTTTGTCTCCCTTGTCTCCCTTGTCCTCCTTGTCCCAAATCTTAACTATTTTTCAGGGCGATAATCGGGTCGAGTTGAGCGGCGCGACGGGCGGGAACTACGCCAAATATGAGTCCGACACCACCAGAAATTCCTACAGCTAGGGCGATCGCGGCGATGGGAACGCTGGGTTGGAGTGGGGTTAATACGCCAACGATCGCCACACCACTGATACCGATCGCCGTACCGATTAAGCCACCTGAGACTGAGAGAATAATTGATTCGACTAAAAATTGTGCCAAAATTGCTTGGGGAGTTGCTCCAATTGCTTTGCGCAAGCCAATTTCTGGCGTGCGTTCGGTAACTGACACCAGCATGATATTCATGATGCCTACGCCGCCAACAAACAGAGATACACCTGCGATCGCTCCCAGCATCAGCGATAGCACTCCTGTCACCTGCGAGACTAATTCTTGAAAAGATTTGTTAGCGACGACTACAAAGTCTTTTCTACCGTGCAATCGCGTTAGTAAGTTAGTAATTTGAAAAGCTGCAACTCGCACGTTGTGTTTATCTTTTGCTGCGACTTGAATGTGGCTGATCGGAGTTCCGAACGCCGATCTTCTGCCATCAATTTGAGTTGCCATTGTCGTAATGGGAATGTAGGCAACATTATCTTCATTTTCTCCGGCAAAAGAACCCTTAGCTGTCATGACTGCAATCACCTGAAAGCTAGTATTTTTGATCTGGATATCTTTGCCAATTGGGTTTTCTCGGTCGAATAGTTTTTCTGCTAATTCTGCACCCAGAACGACAACGGGAGAACTTTGACGCATTAAAGAAGTATCAAAGAATCGACCGCGATCGACAATAAGATTTCTAATCTCCCGTAGTGCTGGTGTTGTTCCTTTGACTTGAGTATAAGTTTGATTGTTGCGGTAAGAAATTAATAAGTTATTTTCAATGACTGGAGCCGCTGACTTAACCGCTGATGCTTGTTTTTTTACTGCTTCTGCATCCGATAGTACTAGCCCTCGTTGTTCGGAAATAAATCCTTCTGAATCATCACGACTAGAAAACACCAACAGTCGATTTGGTCCGAAAGAATCGAGTTTGTTAAGAGTGTAGTTCTGCGCTCCCTGTCCTATGCCTACCATTGCAATCACAGAAGCATTACCGATAACAATTCCCAACATAGTTAAGCTGCTCCGCAGCTTATCAGCCGTCAGAGTAGCAACTGCCATTTTGATACATTCAATGGGATTCATGAGAAGTCGTAAGTCGGGTATTCGTAAGTCGTAAGTCGTAGAGTGGGCATTGCCCACCCCCATTTACTCCTAGCCCCCAGATTCATCTACGCCAGGAATGGCTTGACCGGGGGGAGGGGTAATCAGGACGCGATCGCCTCGATTCACGCCTTCGAGAACTTGAGCGTGAGTGCTGCTACTCGCGCCTAGAGCAACTTCGCGAAATTCGATCTGTCCTTCTCGATCTGGCATAAATACCCCTGTTTGACCGTTTTTCTTGGTTACGACTGCTGTTAGGGGTACGACAACTGCATCCTTAATTTTGTCGCTGAGGAAGGTGAGCTTGATATTCATGCCTGATTTGAGCTGGTTTTGCCCTGTTTGCAAGCTCACTTTGACGCGAAAGGAGGTGACGTTATCTTCCCTGATTGCTCTGGGTGCGATCGTGCGGACGCGACCTTTAAAGGTTTTATTGTAGGCATCGGAACGGATTTCTACTGGCTGATTGGGGGTAATTCGCGCAATGCTAGATTCTGGGATTTTGGCTTCTACTTCTAAACCGCTAGAGAGTTCGGCGATCGATGCAGAAGTAGCGCCATCCGAGGAAGAAGCGGATGTTGTGGGGGTCACGAAGTCGCCTTGTTGAGCGTAGCGGCGCGTGATCGTACCTGCAAAAGGAGCGCGCACTAAAGTGTTTGATAGTTGAGTTTGGTAGTACTTCAGTTGAGCTTCGGCTTGAGCGACTTCGGCTTCAGCTTGGGTAATTTCCTCGCTGCGATACCCCTTCATTCGCAGTGTCAGCTCGTGTTTGGCTACTGCTAAACTCGCGATCGCCCGGTCGAGGTTTTCTCTGGCTGTACGCTCTTCTGTCAAAGCTTGGTCTAAATCGTCGCGAGAAATTGCCCCTTCTTTCGCTGGTCTGAGTTTGCGCTGCACTCGTTCCCGATGTAGCGTTAACTGCGATTTAGCTTCTCGAACTTGAGCTTCATTTTCTGCTACTTCAGCTTTAGCCTGCTCGATTTCTTCGGGACGATTGCCAGTCTGCTTTTTCGCTAGTTCTGCCTTAGCTTTTGCCAAGCCTGCTTGATATTGCTTTACCTGTGCCTGAAATTCTTCGTTATCCATACGAGCAATGAGCGTACCCTTTTTCACCTGAGAGCCTTCATCGACGTACAATTCCTCGATTCGCCCTGCATCTTTAGGACTGAGATTAATTTTTCTGACTGCCTGAACTATGCCATTGGCTTTAATTTGAACTTTTAAGTCTTGAGATTCGACCATGACTGTTTGGAGATTGGCTAGGTCGATTTCAGGGGTTTGGGTACGGGCGATCGCAAAAGTAACGGCAGCACTACCCAGCAATCCCAATGTCATGAATCCTGCCAACCACGACTTACGGCGCTTAGCTTTTCCAAATGGCAAGGATACGGCTTTATTTGGCGCTTCAGGGTTAATCATAGATATATAGTTTATGGTTTATGGTCTATGAATTTAGTTTTTATATTCAGTAGGTATTCAGTTTTCTATTGTCCGCTTGCAGCACGTAACCGCATGACAAAGTAAAAGGCTACTGGCAAGCGTGTCAGATTTGCGGAATTGGCACGACAACTTTTGCCAAGGGCAGGTACGTACTCCCAAACTTTAGCAGTTGGGCGATCGCAGCCCTCAGTGAGAGACACGCCTCTACCTTACCTCAAGCTTCAAGTTCTATCTACTCCTTGAGGAGAAAGTTCGCTCTCCCAAAACAACGTGTATTTAACACCAAACTGATTCCGATCGCCACGCGATCGCGCCTTTTTACTTGGGTTATTCGCTATGTTATTCGCTCTCAACAGCCTATTTCACCTCGCTACAGTCATCTCTACCATTGACTACAGCCATAATTCCAGGGATTTGTCAGAGGCAGCATCAAGCTGTCGTTTATTTTAGAAAATTTTAATCAACGCTCAAATTTTTTATTATTTTTTGCGATCGAGTTTCAACAAAACTACAGCCAATCTCACAATTATTAATATGACAATCCGATTTGAGTCGGGAAATATTCGTTGGGGTTGTCATTGGTCATTGGTCATTGGTCATTTATTATTGGTAGTACATTAATGACCGCTCGATCGAGTTGCTGCGTCTTGGCTAATCTAGATCGCTAATTTATCGGACACAAACGACGGATCGAGCAGAAAAAGTGTTCCCGACAAAAAACTGGTTTCTTAGTCTCCCTCAACTCCCTCAGCTGGGCGACTTTCCCTCAGCTCTCTTCACTTAGGCGCTTCTCAAAGCAACAATCGGATCGAGTTGGGCAGCACGACGGGCAGGAACAACACCAAAGACAACGCCAATCCCTCCAGAGATGCTGACAGCCAGAGCAATTGCTACAGGTGAAATACCCGCTTGAAAGGGAGTAAACGCACTAATTAGTAGGATACCACCTACACCCAAGGCAGTTCCCACGATGCCACCAGCTGCCGATAGCATGACAGCTTCAATCAGAAACTGAATCAAAACATCGTGCTGGGTAGCGCCCAATGCTTTACGCAAGCCAATTTCTTGCGTGCGTTCGGTAACGGAAACGAGCATGATATTCATGACCCCGATACCACCCACGAGTAAAGAAATTCCCGCGATCGCTGCTAGCATGACCGTTAAAGCACTCGTGACAGTTCCCGCAATTTCTAGTACATCTTTTTGACTTTGAACGCTAAAATCATCTTCTCTAGTAATTTTGTGCCGCAATCGCAGCAGGTTTTGAATTTGAAATTGAGCTGCTTCTACACTGGCATCGCTTTTAGCTGAAATCGAAATAAAAGTTAGACTCACTCCATAGGGAGAATTTTCGCCGACAATCCGGCTTGCCATAGTGGTAATTGGCAGCAACGCGCTATCGTCATAATTGGTTCCTAAGACAGAACCCTTTGATTCCATCACGCCAATCACTAAAAAGCGCACGTCTTTAATGCGGACGTATTTACCAATTGGATCTTGGTTGATAAACAATCGTTTTACTAAATCCGAACCCAAGGCAACAACTTGATTATTTCGCTTAACATCAAGCTGAGTAAAAAATCGTCCTTTTTCTGGATTGAAGTTACGAACAGCAGTATATTCTGGAGTCGTACCGACAA
This sequence comes from Chroococcidiopsis sp. SAG 2025, assembly GCF_032860985.1. Classification (GTDB taxonomy): domain Bacteria; phylum Cyanobacteriota; class Cyanobacteriia; order Cyanobacteriales; family Chroococcidiopsidaceae; genus Chroococcidiopsis. Next base: position 186,578 of record NZ_JAOCNC010000001.1, on the reverse strand, counting down.
CTGAACTATAGGTATTTTTGTTGCGATACGTGACTAATTCTCTTGACTGAAGCTGAGGCGCGACTTTAGCCACTGTCGGTACTTGGGTAGCGATCGCGTTTGCATCTTCTAAAACCAAAGTTTTTGGTAAATCTACTGTTGTTCTTTGGGCATCCCGATTACCTGGAATGACAAATAAAACATTAGTTCCTAAAGATTCAAATTGTTCGGCGACAAATCTTTGCGCCCCCTGTCCGATCCCCACCATCGCAATCACCGAAGCATTGCCGATGACGATTCCTAACATCGTTAAGGCACTACGCAACTTATTAGATAGCAGCGTTTTCGTTGCCATCTTGCCACTTTCTAAAACATCCATTGTCAGTTATTAGTTAACAGTTATCAGTTATCAGCGATCGCTGACTTACGACTTACGACTTACAAATCACTTTCTTGTTCTGGTTGTTGGTCTTTTGGTAGGTCGAGGAAAACGCGATCGCCTTGTTTTAGACCTTGTAAAATTTGCGTTTGGTCTTGAATACTCGAACCAATTGTGACCGGACGAAATTCAGGTTTGTTCTTTTCTCCTGGGACTAACACCCCAGTTTTACCTTGTTGAGTGACAATCGATACTGTGGGTACGACTAAGGCATCGTTGAGATTTTGACCCAAGAATGTTAAGTCTACATTCATCCCAGATAGTAATCGATCTGTACCAGAATCAAGCGCTACTCGAACTTGAAAAGAAGTTACGTTTTGATCGACAACGGCTTCGGGAGCAACTAAACGGACGTGACCTTTAAAAATGCGATCGGCATAAGAATCAGCCACAATTTCGACTTGCTGTCCCGATTTAATTTGTCCAATATCAACTTCTGGAACTTCTGCCAAAACTTCCAAACCTTTCGCCAGCACGACAATCGAAGTTGAGTTGGCTAGCGATGAATTCGAGCTAGACGTGCCGCTAGATGCAGAGGTTGTTGGGGTTACAAAGGCTCCTTCTGAGGCATTCTTTTGCGTTACCAAACCCGTAAAGGGAGCGCGAATAATTGTATCGTTGAGCTTAACTTGAAGAGCTTGTAACTCACCTTGAGCTGCTTGCACAGCTGCTTGACGTTGGGCGATCTCTTCTGGACGACTACCGCTTTTGAGTAGCGATAGCTGGCGTTGTGCTTCCCGTAGGTTAGCTTGAGCGCTTTGGCTTTCGCTGACATATTGATCTAATTCGTTTTGAGCGATCGCCCCTTGTTGCGTTAATCTCCGATAACGCTCTAATTTTTCCCGTGCAAAGTTTGCCCTAGCTTGGGCTGCATCTACCTGAGCTTGAGCGCGATCGATTTCTTGTACGCGATTTCCCGCACGGGCTTGCGCTAATTCAGCTTGGGCTTGAGCGAGTTTGGCACGTACTTGGATCAGTTGCGCTTGCAAGTCAGCATCATCCATTTTGGCAATAATCTGTCCGGCTTGGACGCGATCGCCCTGTTCTACTAATAAATTCTTTAGCACTCCTGCCACTTTAGGGCTGACGTTGACGCTTTGGATCGGTACGACTTTACCGCTAGCATTAATCCGTAGCGTTAAGTCTTTAGCTTCAACTGGTACGGTTAACTTAGCCAAGTCAATCTTAGGTGTCGATCGATCTACGATGACGTAAGTTGCAGAACCAGCCACTACGACACCGGCAGCCACTAGCCCAACTAACCAACGCGCTGGATGCTTGATTTTACCAATTAGGGGAAGTTCTATAGGTTGGGTAGCAGTCATATTAGGAGCGAGGGATGAGGAGTGAGGGATAAGGGAAGAAGCAAGCAAAATTTATTAGGTGCAAGTCATAAATCGTTCATACGCCTGCGCATTTGCCGCACTATCTTGCCGATATTGTTCCCAGTAATAAAGAAGCATCAATAACTAAAATGTTTCGTACACTTATTATCGTAACGACTACTACCGTGTCCTCATCTCTAGCAAAAGGGCGATCGCTCCCCACGGAAATTAGGGTTATCCGCTCTTTTCTAGGGGACAAGGGGGAACTCGCTCTTCCCCACGACCGTTCGGCGAAGCCGTTCCCGAAGGGTAGGGAGTGGGGATTAGGGGGCAAAGGGTGACAAGGGAGCGCACGAGCGCACGAGCAGGGGAAAGAGAGAGTCGCCCAGTTGAGGGAGAGTCGCGGAGCAATTACAAGTCACAAGTCACAATTCAACCCTACAACCTGATAGCGCCAGTTGCTTCAACGGAGGGCGACGAAGTCCGCGATAGCGCCACCTCCGCACCGCACTGGCTCCCCACACCCCACACCCCACACCCCACACCCCACACCCTACACCCTGCTCATCACTACTCACTCGTCCCTAGTATGGTTTAAGCTAGCTGAAGGTTATGTTGCAAGATAATTGAGGCGTGTACCGTGCCAAGTCGTAAATCCTGGCTGTCTTTACTGGTGATTTTGGGTTTAGGGAGTGTAGCTCCCCCTGCACTGGGGCAGGCACTCGTTCCACATAGGCTACAACTCGATTCAGCTCAGTTGGAGCGACAGGGATTGAGTTTGGCGCAGGAGGCTGCTCAGTTAGCGCAGTTTCAACAGTTTGAAATGGCTGTACCGAGGGCGCGGCTGGCAACTCAGTTAGCTCCTAAAAACTATATGGCTTGGTTTCTCTTAGGGGGTTTGTACTTACAGACAAATAAATATAACGAGTCGATCGCGGCTCTGAATAAAGCGCAGGCGTTAGCTCCCCAAAACCCTTCCGTGTTGTTTGCAATGGGTTCGGCACACTTTCAAAAAGGCAATTACAAAGCAGCGATCGATAGTTTGCAAGCTGGTTTGAAACTCAAACCAAACGATAAGGAAGCATTGTTCGATCTGGGAAATTCTTACTACAAAGTCGGGCAATTACCAGATGCGATCGCTCAATATGACAAAGCGATCGCCTTAGATAAAAAGTTTTGGCCTGCTATTAATAATATCGGCTTAATTCAATACGAACAGGGCAACATAGACGAGGCAATGGAGCAATGGCAAGCAGCTTTAGCCGTTGACAAGCAAGCCGCCGAACCGCAACTCGCAATGGCAGTTGCTTTATATAGTCAAGGCGAACAATCGCGTGGATTGCAACTAGGAACAGCAGCCTTAAAGATTGACAGTCGCTACGGTGACTTAGAATTTCTCAGACAGAATTTGTGGGGCGATCGCTTGTTAGCTGATACGAAAAAACTGTTAGCTAATCCTAAAATTCAAGCCACAATTGAGGAACGCCAAGAGCAACAACAGCAAGAAACTTCTCCGATTCAGATTTCTCCGCAGTAATTGCTGTTGTAGAGACGTTTCGTGAAACGTCTCTACACTTCTTCTCTTTAATAGCGATCGACTGTCAAACTAGAATCCAAAATCAGATCCAAGTCGGTGTCAGGGTTAATGACAACTACATCAGCTTTTTTACGTCCTAGCACCGCTCCACCCGCAGCACCGACTCCCGTACCGATTAATACCTCTCCGGTAGAAATACGGCGATTGCCTGTCAGTCCACCTAAAGCTGCGCCAGCGGCAGCTCCCACGACTGCACCTTTAAGAATCGATCCCGTACTTACTCCCCTACGCAGCTGGGTAGTTTCAATGACATCAGAGGAAGCATCAATTGATTGCCGTCTGCCATCATCAATAATTAGATTTCTGGCAATAAATTGAGAACCACCATCAGCGGGAACGAGTTCGCCTTCAATTAGACTTCCGGCAGGAATTAATACCGTGCCGTTGCGGTTAGTAATGTTGGCAGCTACCGTAAGAGTTAAGCGCATCCTCTCTTTCGGACTGATAACGATCTTTTCGGCTTCATCATAGCGCACGGGAATTCTTGCCCCAGCCCGAATAGTCGTGCGATCGCTAATTCTGCTACTTCCTGGCGACGATGGGAACACTTGAGCCGTTGCTGGAGCTGTCATTACCATTGGTAGGATAGCGCTAGTACCAATAGTTAAAGCCATAAGAAAAGCTGTCCCTGTCTGCCAGGGTTTAAAAGTAAGCATATACTTATTCCTCTCTGCTATATATTGCTAAATCTGTTAAATAACAAGACTTACAGGACAAGAATAAGGTTCCAAAGTCAGTTATTAGTTATCAGTGACTTTTAACTTTTAACTTTTAACTTTTATTCATGGTTTTTCAAATCCCAGTACCCGTGCTTCAATTTGTTCTACGGTTCGAGGATCGGTTTGAAATGTTACCCAGCCTCGACGAGTTGAATGGCGAGGAAGGAAAGCAATTTCAAATTCGGCAGTTTCTGCTTCTTTACCATCGCTATTGAGCGTCACTTCGATTTGTACGGTTTCTGCTGTTTCATCGCCACGATTCGTAGCAGTGACGGGAACGATAAAGCGATCGCTTTGTGGTTGAGGTTGACCGAGTTGTAGTTCGATATTTGGTGGGTTTTCTCCTAAAGTTGCACCAGCATAAACTATGTATCCCAGCGTAAATAATACGAGGATGAGACTAATAACAAAAACAATCCACTCTAACCAATTTTTTTCTAGTTTTTTCATTGCAACAATAGCCTCCCAGCAGAAGCCCCCAAAGTAGAAGCGACTCCTAAAACAACGGTTTGAGCCAGACAAATAAAGAGAGTCGTATCGTCAAAGCGTCCGAAAAACCAGAGGATAGCCGCAGAGCCGACTAGCGCGATCGCGTAAGTGATAACCGCACCAAATAATATATTTTTAATTCCCCTGATCTGGCTGAAGCGCTGGGAACCAGTAAAGTCACTATAAAACAGAATTAGTACGGCAAATAAGATTGAGAGTAAGGCAAGCCCTAATAGTCTCGCTGTTGAAGTTTCAATTGCAATAACAATAATTTCTTCTGTAGGAGCGAGATTAGCAGCAAATAATACTGCTCCACATAAGGCGATCGCAATTTGTCCGCCAAAATCGCCTTCGCCATCTGCCAAAAATGGTACGGGACTAGAACTAGGTTGGGAATCTTCTCCTTTCATTCCCGTATCGCTTTCTTGCTTGCCTCCTCCTCCTAATTGGGCAGTACCGATAGATACACCAATAGCAACAGTCATAGCTTCTACAATGATTTTCCCACCGATCTCTGTCAGATTCATATCGGTGTTAATTTGTCCTAACAGCCACAGCATGACGGCAGCAACAACCAATCCTATGCCCATTTCCTCCACGGAATCGATCGCGACTTCTAATGCACCAGCAGATCTGCGCAAGCCTGCATAGCGGTTGTATGCCAAGAGCAGTGTAAAAGTAGCCAGCACGTAAATTAACAAGCGTACGGGATGGACGATAAAGCCAGCCCACCAAACTTCCATCGTGTACAGTAGGGGCAAACTAAACAACAGCCCCCCAGTAATACCTCTGAGGTATTCTTGTAGCGACTTAGCAAGCGATCGCTCTAGTTTTAGCCGACGACTCATATTTATCGGGCTAATCAGCCTTGATTGTGTTTTAGAACACAATTCTCTCAGTTATTTAGCTACTTCATGAGAGCTGAAAGTTAGATTTTTGACCGAGAAATATATTTGTAGGGGCGCACAGCTATGCGCCCCTATTCCTGTCCTTATTACCGCACGACTTCTCGCATGTAGTTACCCCACAAACGCGCCGCTTGTACCCCATAACCAGAAACGGGCGAATTATTATCGTTACCCAACCATACCCCTGTAACGAGTTTTTCTCTAGTAAGAAACCCAATAAACCAAAGGTCAAAGTTTTGATTTCTTGCTGCTAAACCACTCGTACCAGTTTTACCTGCTTCCTCACCCAGTCCGATATTTGCTGCCGTACCAGTACCGCGTTCTACCACTCCGCGTAGCATGGAAGTTACCGTCTGGGCTACTCCTGGGCTGAGTATCCGCCGATTTGTGGTCTGAGTGCGATTGTAAGCGTAAATCTCGCGACAGGTTTTTAAATCTTCGCGATCGCCACAGTCGCTACTATCTAATATCCTCATAATCAGATGGGGACGGTTCCACACGCCATCATTCGCGATCGCTCCATACGCCCCTGCCATTTCTAATAAATTGGTTTCGCTTTGTCCCAATACTAAGCCTGGGACTGGTTGCAAGGGCGACTGAATGCCCAATCTTTGCGCCATCCGCATGACGCTATCTAACCCTACGTCCTGAGCGACTCGCAAAGCAATCGGGTTCTCCGATAGAGCTAACCCCGTCGCTACATCTAGCTCGTCACTGCTGCGAACGCAGCCGCGAAATCGCTGTCCTTGCCAAGATACAGGCGCACAAGAATAAGATTTTTCTGGGGAAATTCCTTTTTCGATCGCCGCCGTATAGGTAAAAAGTTTAAAAGCCGAACCGGGTTGGCGTTGAGCTTGAGTCACCCGGTTGAACTGACTGGTTTTGTAATCAGTGCCTCCTACCATCGCCAGCACTGCACCAGTACTAGCATCGAGGGTGACCACTGCCCCTTGGGAATAGCCGATACTTGCTCCAGCTTGCCGTACCGAGTTGCGTAAAGCTTCTTCAGCTTTGGCTTGCATACCTGGATCGAGCTGGGTTTCAACGATATAATTGCCTTCTGCTGCTAATTCTTTACCCAAAATTGCTTGCAGTTCTTGAAAGACAGCGTTGTAAAAGTATGGCGCGATCGTATTGGCTTGGGCTTCACAGACGCGAGAACTCACTTCAATCTGCGATCGCCGCGCCCGATTTGCTTCTTCTGTCGTCACCATTCCTTGCGCCAACATCCGACTAATAACGCGGTTGCGGTATTCAATTGCTTTTTGGTTGCTGCGCACGTCACCGCAAAAATTAAATCCGTTGGGAGAGGGTAAAATTCCCACTAAAGTCGCAGCTTCTGAAAGATTGAGTTCCTTGGCTGATTTATCAAAATAGAATCGCGCTGCATCTTCAAAGCCGTATGTATCCGCTCCCAGAAAGACGCGGTTGAGATACATGAGTAGAATAAAATCTTTGCTATAAAAGGTTTCCAGCTTCAGCGCCACCACTGCCTCGCGCAACTTCCGTCCTAACGAGTCCTCTGCGCCTACGTAACTGCGAAATATACTCCGCGCTACCTGTTGGGTGACAGTACTCGCCCCTTGCTCGAATTCTCGACTACCGACATTGACAACCGTGGCGCGTAAAATTCCGATAGGGTCAACGCCAAAATGCCAGTAATAGCGACTATCTTCGGAGGCGATAACGGCTTTGGGCAGATAAGTTGAAAAGTCTTGCAAGTTTTGCAGGTCTGTATGTGCCGTACTGCGAGGTTGACGTAGCATCGTTTCTCCATCGCGGGCAAAAACGATCGTTGGACCCCCAGTTGCAGCAGGTAAAGGAGTGACAGAAAACTTCGTCCACTCGTACCCTACAATGAGCGCCAGCAATGCCGTCACGCCACCAATTCCACCTGCCACCCATTGCAGCGTGCGGACGTACTGAGGTGGAGGATTATGGAATTTCATCCGCACGGCAGCGGCAAGTTCTGGAGGACCGAGAGTGAAAACGTCACCGTGATGAAGTTCGATCGCGGCAACGCGGCGCTTACCCCAGTAAATGCCATTCGTAGAATTTTCATCACGCAGGACGAAGGGCGATCGCCTCTTGCTAGTATCTCTAGCTAATGACAGGTGAATTTGACTGACAACAGGATTGCGAACGACGATATCGCAAGATTTAGCACTGCGTCCGATCAAGTAGCGATCGCCTAGTAGAGGATAAGTCTCTGCTTTGTCTGTCCCCGCATCCTGTATCCACAATTCGGCAACTCTGGCGTTTGGCTTCAGGGCAAGCCCTGGAATCTGCACTTTAGCTTGAAGCGTTTTGACTACCTGAGTTGCTCGACTGAGCAATGTTTGCGGTTTTCGCGGTGGCTGGGGAGGGGTCATGTTCTACTCAGGCAGCAGGAATTAATTTTTTTAGCGTTGGCAGAAATTTTATCTATTATGCCAAATCTAGCGATTATCATCGATCGTCGAGCGTGAGCAAGTCTCTGATGAATCGTGGTTGGTAGCTCAATTGCGATGGCGATCGCTAGTGACTGCTCGCTACTTGCTGTCTTCGATCTTTCTCAATAACACAACGACTGCTACGGATTACGATCGCGATCGCTTCTGCTACCATTCTACTGAGCAGGTAAAAATTCTCTAACTTTCTACGCAGACTTACTTTAACGCATTTATAGTGCTTTTAAATATGTATATCTGCTTGGCAAACAAGTTTTGATTGAGTCGGTTTCCTTTGAAAATTTATTATATATCTTGACTTTTCAGAGGGGATATGGTAGAATTTAACGAAATTTGTTTTTGACTTAATCAGAAATATTTAATCTGAGGTGTGAGTGGGATGAAGATCAAGTTTTTATCACTATTAGGTGCGGCATTTGCACTAACTATATCGAGCCACGCCGCATTTGCTCAAGAAGCCGCTAAAGAACCCCCAGAGATTAAGCTTTCGGAAGAAGGGAAGAAAATCCTCTGCGAAAAGTTTCCGTTGAATTCTCGTTGTCCTGGTGGTCAGCCTTTAACTGGTGGTGCGCCTACTGGTACTGAAGCAGCTCCCGATGCTACTACTCCCGAGGCTGCGCCAGCTCCCGACGGCACTATGCCCACCGATCCTGGTACTGCGCCAGCTCCCGACGGCACTATGCCCACCGATCCTGGTACTGCGCCAGCTCCCGACGGCACTATGCCCACCGATCCTGGTACTGCGCCAGCTCCCGATGGTACTATGCCTACTACCCCCGAGACTGCCCCGGCTCCCGATGGTACTATGCCCACCACTCCCGAGACTGCCCCGGCTCCCGATGGTACTATGCCCACCACTCCCGAGACCGCTCCGGCTCCTGATGGCTCTATGCCTAGCGGCAATCCTGGTACTGCCCCAGCTCCCGATGGTTCTTCACCTACTACACCTGGAACTGAGCCAGCTCCTACAACTCCCTAATTTGAGTTGGTAAAAGCAGGCATTCGCTAGAAACTTTAATGCTTTGATATTTGGTATGTAGGGACGTTATACATAACGTCTCTACATTTTTTTGTTTATCGCAATCTTTTCAGAGTAGAGACTTTTGGCAAACTGGCAATTAGGATGCAGACAATACCCAAATTGATCGACACATCTGCCAGGTTAAAAACAGGAAATCCAATTAGCCGAAAATCTAAGAAATCTACCACGTAACCCGCAAAAAAGCGATCGATTCCGTTGCCTAACGCTCCTCCCAAAATGAAACCATAGCCCCATTGTTCCAAAGGTTTCATTGGCGGACCAAAATAAGCCCACGCAATTAACAGCAAACTTACTATCAGAGATAGCCAGCGTAACCAACCCACTTCGCCAGCAAACAAACTGAAGGCAGCACCAGTGTTGGTCACATAGGTGAAATGAAACACATTAGACCAAATTGGGTAAGTTTCGCCCAAGTCAAAACTTTGTACCACCCAGAATTTAGTTAACTGGTCTAAGATAAAACTGGCGATCGCTGCCATCCAGAAACGGCGATTTTTCATAATTTGGTCATTGGTCATTGGTCATCGATCATTAGTTATCAGTCACGGCAAATGACAAATGACGAATAACAAATGACTAATAAAACATTATCAGTCTCCAGCCATAAGCGATAATAGAGACAGCACAGACTACAGCTAGTTGTCCTGGGAGAGGATACCAAGAATACTGAAGTATAGGTTGAATTATAGATTGAGCTTGCGTGCTTGCCCAGTGGAAAATTTGGCTAGGCAACAAATATGCTAAACCGCAGAGGTGAATTATCAGCAAGCCACCTAGACAGCTACCAGCAAGACTCTCTAGTTTCATTGCATCTTGCCGAAACGCCAGTAAGCCACAGACCCAAGCCCCAGGAATAAAACCCAATACGTATCCAAAATTGAGTTCTCGCCAGTAGCCAAAACCGCCACCTTGAGCAAATATTGGCAACCAAACCAAGCCGAGCAATAAATAAGCAATTTGGGATAATGCTGCCGCACTTTTGCCACCCAAACAACCCACGAGTAGCACAGCACCAATTTGACAGGTGACACCTAGAGAGATTGTCTGTATCCCGCGCTCGGGCCAACTTACCGGCGCACTAGTTATATGTGCTTCTACAAAAGTGCCACCAATAGTAAGAAGCAAACCAATCAAGGACCAAAGAAATTGGTTAGGAACAGCCACTAGCGATAAAAGCCAATAATAGAGATTTTGTTGACGCTTTTGTCTGAATGCAGCGCGACCGCAATTCTTCTGGCGTTGCACTGGCTATATTATCACGTCCATCTAGGCGATTGGTGGAACTCAAAGTTGTATTAAGCTGTCGTCTAAATTATCTTTTCCCTTTGTTGCAGCGCTCCGCAGTTCCAACGTGCGATCGATGCTATGATAATGGCGATATTTGATACAAATCTGGAAGTGACAAACTCGGATACAAACCTAGCTTCTCAGCACTAGCAAAAGGTGATAATCTACCTAAAGGAATATTTATAGTTATCATTAACCTTCACTTAACTGCCAAGTAATAACATATCTATAGTAAAAGCTCCATACTCCTCTAGGAGTATTCGTGCAAAGATTCCAGAAATAACAAATAGTATGCTTTCTCGCAATATTCGTGTAGCATCCCTTGCTTCGGCTGTGGTTTTAGTCTTGGGAGTAACTGCTTGTGGCAGTGGTAACCAGACTCCAAATAACGCACCTACCTCTCCTCAAGGAGAAGGTGCAAGTCCAGCAGCAAATACTACTACTGGCTCTAATTTATCTGGGACAGTCAAGGTAGACGGCTCCAGCACCGTGTTTCCCATTTCCGAAGCAATGGCAGAGGAATTTCAAAAAGCAAATCCTGGTGTCCAAGTCACGGTAGCTCAGTCTGGTACTGGTGGCGGATTCAAGAAATTCTGCAACAACGAAACAGATATTTCCAATGCTTCCCGTCCGATTAAGGCAGAAGAAGTAGAATTGTGTAAAAAAGGTAACGTTGAATATATCGAGTTACCAGTAGCCTACGATGGTATATCGGTCGTAGTGAACCCGCAAAACAAGTTTGCCCAATGCTTGACGATCGCTGAACTCAAAAAAATGTGGGAACCAGCAGCTCAAGGTAAAGTCACAACTTGGAATCAAATTCGCCCTGAGTTCCCCAACCAAAAACTAGGGCTTTATGGTCCTGGAACTGATTCCGGTACTTACGATTTCTTTACTAACGCTGTTGTGGGCAAAGAAGGTGAAAGCCGAGGAGACTACACTGCATCTGAAGATGACAATACCTTAGTACAAGGTGTGAGTGCTGACCCTGGTGGGCTTGGCTTCTTTGGTTATGCTTACTACGAGAACAACAAAGACAAGTTAGCACTAGCGAGTATTGACAATGGCAAAGGTTGCATTCAGCCAAGTGCAGAAACAATAGGTAACGGCACTTATCAGCCGCTATCTCGCCCAGAATTCATTTACGTGAAAAAATCTGCGGCAACCCGTCCTGAAGTCCAAGCATTTGTTAATTTCCACTTCGCACCAGAAAATCAAGAACTTGTGTCAGAAGTCGGATACGTACCGCTACCAAACGATTTAGTCAGTCAAGTACAAGCACGCTTTAAAGAAGGTAAGGTAGGCTCGATTTTTGAAGGCAAAGGGTCGCAGACAGGTGTTACTCTTGCAGACCTACTCAAACAAGAGAAATGATAACCGCAATCGCAATCTGCCAATAAATCGAGACATGGGTGATAGGGGAAAATTCGCAATTCGCAATCGATCGCATCCTGTCTCCTGTCTCCTTCTCCTTGATAACTGGTCACTGGTCACTGGTCACTGATAACTGATAATGAGGTATTTCCTGTATGTCTGCCACGTCAACGCCTGAAGGGTCGAGCCTATGGCGACCAAAGCGGGCAGCAAGTAAACGAGTAGAAGCATTAGTGAAAGGCATATTTGCCACGTTTGCTTTTGTCTCAGTCGCCACTACAATCGGCATTGTCTTAACGCTAATTTTTGAAACTGTTGCGTTTTTCAGCGAAGTACCGATTTGGCGATTTTTCACCGATCGCGCTTGGACACCATTGTTTGCCAACAAGCAATTTGGCATTATGGTACTGATTAGCGCTACTTTACTAACTTCTGCGATCGCGATCGCTGTTGCCTTACCGATAGGCTTATTAGCTGCTATCTGCTTGAGCGAATATGCTCCCGCGAGAATGCGCCGCTGGCTCAAACCAGCATTGGAAATTTTGGCAGGGGTTCCTACTGTTGTATTCGGTTACTTTGCCCTGCTGACAGTTACGCCTTTTCTGCAAAAACTCATTCCTGGCTTACAGGGATTCAACGCCTTAAGTGCTGGATTGATACTTGGTGTTTCAATTATCCCCCTAGTGGCTTCTTTAAGTGAAGATGCGATCTATGCCGTGCCTCGAAGTTTACGCGATGGCGCTTATGCTTTGGGAGCCACCAAACGGGAAACCATTGTTTCTGTAGTTCTCCCAGCCGCTCTTTCTGGAATTGTCGCTTCTTTCATCTTGGCAATTTCTCGCGCGATCGGCGAAACCATGATTGTCACCATCGCCGCCGGACAAAACCCCAGCCTTGGTATTAACCCCCTAGTGCCAGTCCAAACGATGACAGCCTACATCGTTCAAGTAAGTAAAGGCGACACCCCAGCAGGATCTCTAGCATATAAAACTATTTTTGCTGTGGGCATGACTCTGTTTCTCATCACCCTCGCTTTAAATATCTTTAGTTACTGGTTCGTTCGCCGCTTTCGGGAGAAATACGAATGACTACACCTACACCCCAACCCATCGACAAAAGCGGCTTTGGCACGACGGGCAAATTCAATGTTTCATTGTCCAAACGGTATAACTTTGACAAAATCTTTTCTACAGCCGCTTGGGTTGCCACCCTATTTGGCTTGGTCGTTCTTGCCGTTTTACTTGTAGACATCCTGATTGACGGACTCGGACGAATCGATTGGGCTTTTCTCACAAGTTTCTCCTCGCGTCGCGCTGCTGCTGCGGGAATATTAGCTCCCCTGGTCGGTAGTATTTGGCTATTAATCGTCACAGCTTTGGTTGCCTTTCCCTTGGGAGTGGGAGCAGGAATTTACCTGGAGGAATACGCCAAAGATAATTGGTTCACGCGGTTAATTGAGATCAATATCGCTAACCTAGCCGCAGTTCCATCCATTATTTATGGCTTATTGGGACTGCAAATTTTTGTCCGGTGGCTGCAACCAATTACTAACGGACGCAGCGTTCTTGCAGGTGCTTTAACTCTCAGTTTGTTAATCTTACCCATCATCATCATTACCACGCGAGAAGCACTACGGGCAGTCCCAGATAGCTTACGCCAAGCAGGTTTTGCTTTAGGTGCAACTCGATGGCAAGTGATTCGCGAACACATTTTTCCGATCGCCTTACCAGGTATCCTAACCGGAACAATTTTGGCACTGTCTCGTGCCATTGGCGAAACAGCACCTCTCATCGTGATTGGAGCTGTAAGTTATATTGCCTTCTTGCCAGAGTTATCTCCCAAAGGATTGCAAAGCTCTTTTACAGCACTACCAATTCAAATTTTTGATTGGGTTTCTCGCCCGCAACCACAATTTCACACCAATGCTGCTGCTGGCATCATCATATTGATGGTCGTGCTGTTAATTATGAATGCTTCAGCAATTTATTTACGCAACAAATTCCAACAAAATCGGCGCTAAGCCTCAAGCTAAAATTGCTTTAGATGCTGCGATCGCAATATCAACTGTCACGATCTATCTATATGCTATTCAATACCACAACCACGGCAACCGATACAGTGTTACAAACTGATAATCTATCTGTTTTTTACGGTAATTTTAAAGCAGTGCGAGATGTCAATCTCAATATCTATAAAAACAAAATTACCGCTTTTATCGGACCTTCTGGGTGTGGTAAAAGTACCGTATTGAGATGTTTTAATCGGTTAAACGATCTCATTCCAGGGGCGCACATTGAAGGTAGAATCACATTTCAAGAAACAGATATTTACGATCGCCGCGTTGACCCAGTAGAACTGCGTCGTCGCATTGGAATGGTATTTCAAAGACCGAATCCCTTCCCCAAATCAATTTATGAAAACATTGCCTTTGGAGCTAGAATTAACGGCTATCAAGGCGATATGGATGAATTAGTCGAGCGCTCGATCCGTCAAGCTGCTTTATGGGATGAAGTCAAAGATAAACTCAAACAAAGCGGTCTTTCTCTCTCTGGAGGACAGCAGCAAAGATTGTGTATTGCCCGTGCTTTGGCAATTGAACCAGAAGTTATCTTAATGGACGAACCCTGTTCTGCCCTCGATCCAATTTCGACATTACGGGTAGAAGAATTACTGCACGAACTGAAAGAGAAATACACGATTATTATCGTTACCCACAACATGCAACAAGCATCGCGGGTGTCAGATATGACTGCCTTTTTCAACGCTCAAGCCACAGAAAAAGGTGGCAAAATGGGTTATTTGGTAGAATACAACCCAACAGAAGTAATTTTCCAATCTCCCGAACAACAAGCTACGCAAGAATACGTTAGTGGTAGATTTGGTTAAATAATGGTAATGGGTCATGGGTAGTTGGTAGTTGGTGGTTGGCTTGTCACTCTAACTTCTAACTTTCCCATCACTACGAGTAAATTTCCTCGCTCTACTGCTCGATTGAGTATCCTTGACAAAATTGCTGACAATTGCTAGAAGTTTGAAGATTTTTAGATTTAATTTGGACTTAAATTAAAGCATATTGTTTTCTTTAGATGTTGGCGATCGCGTAGGGGCAATGTAGGCACAGAAAAAAATAAACTAGAATAGTGCTTCTCTAGGCTATTTTGAGGGCAAAATCGTTACAGATCTTCGCTCGCCAAGACATCCTCTGTCTTCATTAATCCCATGCCTGAAAAACGTAAACCTTCCCTTCTATTGACTTTGGGAGCTGCTGGCTTATTAATTGGTGGGGGAGCAACTGCTTACTGGGTATTCCTCCAAAGCCAAGGGCAATTAGAAAACCTGCCTGTGGGGTCGAATATTATCCCCCAAGATGCTTTGGTGGCTCTATCTATTTCTACAAATACCCAGCAGTGGCAGCAACTCCAGCAGTTCGGTACGCCCCAAATTCAAGCCCAGCTCAAGACAAATTTAGCCCAGTTGGGCGATCGCCTCCTCACAGCAAACGGTTACAACTACCAGCGTGACATCCAGCCTTGGGTTGGTAAAGAAGTTAGCATTGCCTTTCTGCCACCGCCCATACCAGCGACATCAAACTCATCTCCGCCATCGAATAGCGATCGCCAGCAGTCTCTAGTTATGGTGTTGCCCATTGCCGATCGAATTGCAGCAAAGCGGATTTTAGAGCAACCCAAACCGTCCGCACAAGGCAAAACTCGCCAGCGAAACTATAAAGGCGTTGAGATTAGAGAAACTCAAGGAGCCAAAGCGCAATATTATTCAGCCGCCGTCCTAGATGGGCGTTATTTAATCGTCACAGATCGTCCGCAAGCGACGGATAGAGCGATCGACACTTATAAAGGTGCGGCTGCTTCCCTAAAGCAAACAGCAGGTTACACCAATGCTTTTGAGCAGATTGCTACCAAACAGCGTTTTGCTCAACTGTACGTCAACGTACCCGTAGCTGCGAGAATTGCTGCTGCAAATCCCAGCCGCTCGTTTTCACCCCAAGGTTTAGCTCAGTTGCAAAATAACCAAGGTGTAGCTGCTACTATTAATCTGGAATCAGAAGGAGTTCGCCTCAAAAGTATTTCCTGGCGCAAGCCCGACAGCCAACAAGTATTCGCTGTAGAAAACAATGCGGGCAAAATGCAAAGCCGCCTACCGGCAGAAACATTAATGATGCTCTCAAGCGGCAATTTACAGCGGTTATGGCAAGAATACGCCCGAGAAGTACAATCCAATCCCCAGGCACCTATCCGTCCCCAAGAACTGCGTAAAGGTATAACCTCAGTTACAGGGCTGGATTTAGACCAAGATTTACTCAGTTGGATGGATGGTGAGTTTGCCGTATCTATGATTCCTGCTGCTCCCAAAGCAGGTGCACCAGATAATTTTGCCCTTTCTTTAGTATTTTTAGTCCAAACCAAAAACCGCAATAAAGCCGAACAAGCTCTATTTCAACTCGAACGGGTGATGCGGAGTAAATATCAATTTCAAGTACAAGAAACCAAAATCAAAGATCGTACCGTGACAAATTGGATTGCACCTTACGGCACAGTGGCGACTCGCGGTTGGCTGGATGGAGATGTTGCTTTCTTCACTCTCGGCGCACCTGTAGCAGAACGGCTGATTCCTCAGCCTCAAAGTATTTTAGCGAGTGCCGCACAATTTCAACAGACAGTTCCTTCAGCGTTGAATGCAACTAACGGTCAGTTTTTTCTCGATGTAGAACCAACAGTCAAAGCCTTGCCACTGCCGCAGCTGTTTTCCGGTCAACAAATATTCTTCGACGCTACCCGTTCCATCGGTGTTACCTCCGCCATCAGTAGCGATCGCAGTATCCGCTACGATGTTTTTGTTGCCCTGAAGAAGATTGGGAGTCGGTAGAGGCGGGTTTTCACCAAAATTTACAGCCCTTGCTGTCAATCTATTTGTTAAACCCGCCCGTACGGGAGTCGGGAGTCGGAATTAACTGGTCGCTGGTAACTGATAACTGTTCCCCAGTAGGATCGAAATAAGACTCTCGATGCTTGACAAAAAAATATAGGAGAACGCTGATTATGAATTTGGTTTTACTTCAGAATTGGCTGGACAATGCCTCGTTTGCCGTCCTATTTCTGACAATGTTAGTCTATTGGGTCGGAGCGGCTTTTCCAGGGCTGCGCTTTCTCCCAACTGTGGGTACGGCGGGAATGGCGATCGCCAATTTATGTATTGCGACTCTATTAGGAGCAAGATGGCTGGAAGCTGGGTATTTTCCGATTAGCAATCTTTATGAATCTCTATTTTTCCTTGCTTGGGGAGTAACTGCGGTTCATCTGATCGCAGAAAGTAGCAGCCGTAGCCGTCTGGTCGGAGTTTTCACCGCTCCTGTCGCTATGGGTATCGCTGCTTTTGCAGCTTTGACTTTACCATCAGATATGCAAACCTCTGCCCCCCTCGTCCCTGCCCTCAAGTCTAATTGGTTAATGATGCATGTTAGCGTCATGATGCTGAGTTATGCTGCTTTACTTGTGGGTTCTCTGCTAGCGATCGCCTTTTTAGTTGTCTCTGGTGGCAAGGAAATTGAATTACATGGTAGCTCTGTTGGCACTGGAGGTTATCGACAAAACGGCTATCGCCTCCAGCGCAATACCGATCTAACTCAACTCTCTCCAGCAGTTGCTGCCGATGCTTCTAATCCTTTAATGCTAGAAACTAATGGAAACGGTAAAACTGCTGTTCTCAATGTTGTGACATCCTCTACTCCTGACTCCAGTACGGGCGGGTTTGACAAAATTTTTGGCTCGTCGTCTAAAGGTAGCTCCGACAAACTCACTTCTACGACTGCCGACTCCTTAACTCTCTCCCCCCAACGCCTCAGCCTTGCCGAAACTTTAGATAACATCAGCTATCGCACCATTGGACTCGGCTTTCCCTTACTGACAATCGGTATCATTGCTGGTGCAGTTTGGGCTAACGAGGCTTGGGGCTCTTACTGGAGCTGGGACCCGAAAGAGACATGGGCGTTGATTGCTTGGTTAGTATTTGCTGCCTATCTTCACGCCCGTATTACCCGTGGTTGGCAAGGTCGTCGCCCAGCCATTCTAGCTGCAACTGGCTTTGTTATCGTTTGGGTTTGCTATCTGGGTGTAAATCTTTTAGGTAAAGGTTTGCATTCTTACGGTTGGTTTTTTTAAGTGACAGACAACAAATCAACTAAGATGAGTCGCGCTAACTGGACTCCGCTTCACGCCCGCCTACATCGTACCCTGCGATCGCGTCATCTTTTAGAGAAGCATCAGCGATTGCTTATAGCTGTATCTGGCGGGCAAGATTCCTTATGCCTCGTTCAGTTACTTTTAGATTTGCAACCCAAATGGGAATGGCAATTAGGCATCGCTCACTGCGATCACCGATGGCGTTCTGACTCTCAGGCTAACGCTGACTTTGTGGCGCGACTAGCTCAACGTTGGCAAGTCCCATTTTATTGTCATACAGTCGAGCAGCCTCTACTCAATGAAGCAGCCGCACGACAATGGCGCTATCAAGCTCTAGCGGCGATCGCCCGAACGCATAATTACCCTTCTATCGCTACGGGACACACAGCCAGCGATCGCGCCGAAACCTTACTATACAATTTAATTCGCGGCAGTGGTGCAGATGGCTTGCAAGCTCTAACTTGGCAACGCCCTCTTCATGTAGGGACACAAAGCTATGCGCCCCTACTAGTGCGTCCCCTGTTAGAAGTTACGCGAACTGAAACCGCTCAATTTTGCCAAGAGCGGCAACTTCAGGTATGGGAAGATACAACTAACCTAGACCTTAAATATGCCCGTAACCGCATCCGACAAGAATTGTTGCCCTACATCCAAACCCACTTCAACTCTCAAGTAGAGCTAACCCTAGCTCAAACTGCGGAGCTTTTACAAGCAGAAGTCGAATATCTCGAACGAGCAGCCGATGAGTTGCGACAGCTTGCTGTCGATTGGGAAGACAAAGGAACAAGGGGACAGGGCGACAAGGAAGCAAGGGAGCAGAGGGGCAGAGGGGCAGAGGGGCAGAGGAACAATCCGAAATCCAAAATCCAAAATCTAAAATTCTCCGGCTCCCGACTCCCAACTCCCGACTCCCTCATAAAAATCAACCGCCGCATTTTACAAACAGCTCACATCGCTCTACAACGGCGCGTGATGCGGCAGATTTTGCAGCAAACTTTACGTTGCTCCCCTAACTTCGAGCAGATTGAAAAACTCATAGCTTTGATTGCAGCTCCAAATGGAACGCAAACAGATCCTTTTCCTGGCGGTGCGATCGCCACAGTAGATAAAGATTGGATTTGGTTAAAATAAATTAACATAGTGCAGCATGGCAGAAATAAGTCACCAGTAAGGCGCAAGACAAAATGCATATAGCATTAAGTTTTTGGCTTTTGACTTCTGACTTTTGACTTTTTTTATGAGTTTCTCGTAATTTTGGCGCGAATTTGAGCGATCGCTGCTTGTGGTGGTTCGCTAGCTTCTACGCTCAGTATGCCCGCCACTCCTTGTAATTTCTGTCGCAGTCCATCCAAACTATCTTGTATTGGTCTGAGGATTTCTTCATAAAGATTTATCCTACCGCTACAATCGGCAGCAAGCGATCGCAAAGATAGCAACTCTTGCTGCCAAGTCTGGAATTCCTGCCACTGTCTTTCCTGTTCCTGCACCTGCTGGTCGAGCATTCCTTGCTCTAAGTCAAATCCAGAGCGCATCTGCTCGATTTCCTTTTCTAGCTGTTGCAGTATTAGGGATTGCTGTTGTTTTTGCGACTGAATTTGACTTAATAGTGGATCTAAATCTAATTTATAGTCTTCTTCTCGATTGCCAACTGGAATTCCCTGCCGTCTCCACAAAACAGTTTGGTGTTGTCGTAAAGTTTCTTTGCGATCTTGTAAATTTTGGCGTTGACCCATCAAGGTTTGCAGCAGAAATTCATAACTGTCTTGTTCGTCTTTTAGTTCTGCTTCTATATTCGCCCGTTCCCCGTCGCTGGCAGCTCGGCTCAAGCGCCCCTTGATTTTGTCAATTGCCTGTTGATTGGCTCTTAGTTCCTCTTCTTGCTCGTGAACGAACCGACAAGCATTCTCCCAATCTCGCCGCAAATCTTGTAGCACTTGTTGCAGTTGATCTAAAGGCATTTGTTCCAATGCGGCAGAATCAACTTGCTGGCTAAAGAGAAAATCATCTACGGGTTGGATCAAACGATTCAGTTGCTGCTGTAAATCTTCTTGATGCCGTTGATGTGCGTTGAGGGTTTGAGCATATTCTTGCTTGGCTTGCAGCACCATCGCTTGCGCTTGTAGTTTGACTTTTCGCTGTTCTAGAGATTTTTGTGTTTCCCACCACTGCTGTTGACCTTGCTGTAACCTCTGAGTTTGGCTATCGACTTCTAATTGCTGCTGGTCGATCGCTTGCTTTTGCTGTTCTAGTTTCTGCCAATGTGGAATCAAAGTTACTTGCTGGTTTTCTACCAATTCTAGAACCAAGGTTAGTTCTTGCCTTACTGCTGTGGTCGGTGGTAAGCCTTGAGATAAGCGTTCGAGCAATTCTTCAACTTGGCTAACAGTTGTTTCGTCCAATCCTGCCGACTGGCTGCTCTGTAATCGCCTATATTCCTCCTCGATGTGTTCCAACTCTTCCAAGCGTATTTCCATTTCTTCGTGGCGGCGGGACATCTCATCTCTTTGAAAGGTGAGAGATTCCTTCCACTGCTCGATTTCTTCTTCCTGAAGCTTCGCCTTTTCAATTTGTCGGGAGAAACCACTTAAGATACTGACTAAAGGTCGCCCTGCCTCTTGAATGCGTTGTACTTGTCGATTGGCATTCAAGTCAGCTAGTATCAGCGCTCCAGCATTGAGATTGTTTGCTTCCTCAGCTGCAACAATCTCTTCTCCCTGTACAGAAGACCAACTCTGGTCGGCTCTTTGAAATGCCAGCAGCTTGATTTCTGTTTTCAGACCCATAAAAGCTTTTTGCTTTTGTACTTCTGCTAAATACAGCACACCAGTCGTCCTCTTGATTTACCAATGCCTCAGCTGCGAACCGATCTTGCTTGTAATGTTTGACTCACTTTGGTTAAATCTCCATTGTGGTCAAGACCCCATTTTGGTTCAAGCTAATATCAGCAGGCGCAGAAATATCCGACTCTATTTTGGACTGAGTACAGTCAATGTCACTTCCGAGTTATTGCTTAACTTCTTCACTTCTTCTTGGTTAAATTGTGTTACAAAATTTGCGGCTAGCGATTAGTCGTCATTGGTCATCTGTCATTGGTCAGAGTCAATGTTAGCCAACTGATGACTGATGACTATAAAAGGGAAGAATTAACGAAGGGGTATACGCGATTACATAGGAGCTTCGTCAGCTAAATGCAGGGTAACTTAAGTGAAATTGATATTCGCAGTATTTTACAACTCATTGAATTAGGACAGCGAACGGGGGAATTGTTTGTTGAAGCCTACAGTCCTTCTAGTAACGTCAATCACGCAGATCCGAACTTTGCTCTGCGTCACAGGAGTTCGTATCCGCGATCGCAGTGTTGGTTTATCTTTTTTCTCAACGGTCAAATCATCTATGCCACAGATGGCGATCGCAGTTTATCTCGTCTACGCGATTATCTACGACACTATCGAATCGAGATCGACCTAGAGCAAATTACAACTTCCTCGTTCGCAGCTCATAACGCCCTAGAGTATGCTTATCTTTGGACATTACTAGAAGATTGCGTTCTCACCCCTGCTCAAGCTCGTAGCATCATTCATGGCATTGTGCATGAAACACTATTCGATCTATTGAGTTTGCATCAAGGTTCGTTTATTTTCGAGCGAGGAGTTACCCGATCGCCGCACTTGACAACTTTAGCTAGTGCTGCTTTAGCAACTAAGATCGTGCAGCAGGTGCAGGCATGGAAACAGTTATATCCTTATATTCAATCTCCCGAGCGCTCTTTGACGATCGCCAATCTCAAAGGATTACGTCAAGGCTTGCCAGCAGCAACCGCCAATCGACTAGAGATTTGGATAAATGGTAAAACATCTCTCCGCCAACTAGCACGCTATCTCAATCGAGATATATTAACCGTAGGCAAGGCGGTTTATCCTTGCGTGAAACACGGTTGGATACAAATTCACACACCAAAAATAACTGAGATAAAAACTGATAATCCTCATTTGTCTTCTGGTATCAAAACGCTAACAATCACATGCATCGACGATGCGATCGCTATTTGCCAAACTGTAGAAACTATCCTACAGCAGCAAGGATTTACAGTCATGAGCTGTAGCGATCCGCTTCAGGCATTTAGTCTGCTGTTTCACCAGCCACCAGATTTAATTCTGTGCGATATAGTCATGCCCATACTAGATGGCTACGAGCTATGTGCCATGCTGCGCTGCTCTAATGCCTTTCGGCAAACGCCGATTGTCATGCTAACAGGTAAGGATGGATTCATCGATCGCGTCAGAGCTAGAACGGTAGGCGCAACCGACTATCTCACTAAACCTTTCACCGATAGCGAGTTATTGATGCTAGTAGAAAAACACCTGCATAAGAAGGGTGTGAGGACAAGTCACAACTCACAACTCATAACTCACTAGTCATAAGGCAGAATTAACTACTCATCAATTGCGAGTCCGGTCACTGGTCAGCAGTCACTGGTCACTGATAACTGATAACTGATAACTGATAACTGTTCGCCTCTGTAGATCCACCGATTGCGGTAAGTTTTTAACTTAAATAGGATTAAGTTCTCAGTGGATTTGCGCTTGGATAAACGATTGAGGTAGAGCTAAGTTGATGCTGTAGTTTAGTAATCTAAGATTCTCTTAAAATACTAACTATCCAAATAATTTGTATTGCATCTGAGAGAATGTCTTTTATTGCGTGTATTGACAGCATAAAAACTGTAAAGTCTCGCCTAAGTATCTTATTTGATCGAAGCTCGTGCGAGAGCTTTATCTAAAAATCAGCACTCTTCGAGTTTGCCTACAATTATTTGAGCCATTAACTTATATTTTGCAAGTTCATGCAGGACAAAATTGAAGTTGATTTTACACATATTTATACTAAATTTTGGCATTTTTACAGCTCGATTGTAAAGAAATTAGCTTACTTAATTGATGCATAATTTTTAGTAAACCACGGTGGTCGTGCCCACAGGCGGGACGTTGAAGCCAGGAGGCAAATTAACAGTTATGAGTACAGTGCTGGTCGTGGAAGATAGTCCTACTCAAAGAGAGATTATTATCGATCTTCTTCAGGGGAGTGGATTGACGGTGATGATAGCCACTGATGGTATGGAGGCTTTACAGCATATGCAAGAAGCTTCTTGTCCCGATTTGGTGGTGCTAGATATTGTCATGCCTAGAATGAATGGTTACGAAGTTTGTCGCAAGCTGAAAACCGATCCAAAAACTCAAAATGTCCCAGTGGTAATGTGTTCCTCCAAAGGCGAGGAATTCGATCGCTACTGGGGAATGAAACAGGGTGCAGACGCTTACATTGTCAAACCATTTCAACCAAAAGAATTACTAGCAACAGTTAAACAATTACTGCGAGGGCAAGGGTGAGTGGCATGGTAGATCTGGACTTGTCAATGGGTGCTGACCAAGTTCAAGTTGCGTCAGAATTTCAGCAATTAGAGATTCGGGAAGGAGAACTACACCTACGCTTTTTTGTCACACCCACTCAAGAGCTGGCAATGCCAGCAATTATTGTTCGGGAGGTCGTCTCAGCTCCTCTCAATCGCATTACACCAATTCCCAATACATCCAGCTTACTATTGGGCACGATCAACTTACGCGGACGAGTGATCTGGGTAGCTGACCTCAGCCAAATTTTGGGAGAATCAACAGCCTTAAACACAGAGCGACCAGAAATTCCGGTAATTGCCGTAGAAGAGCAAGAAATACTCTTAGGGTTGGCAGTCGATCGCATTGTCGGGATGGAATGGCTGAGTGCGGAAAAAGTACAGCAGCCTACTCAAGTTGCAAACAGTATGGCTCCCTTTGTCCGTGGTGAGTGGATTTTAGATGAAGATACACATCAGCGTCTTCGACTGCTAGATCACAAGGCAATTATATCGAGCGAACTTTGGGCAGCATGAAATCAAGGCAAGCAGAGGCAGCAAATGACATCAAGTACTAATCACGAGCAGCAATATCAACAAGCTCAAACAGCCTATATTCAAGGCAACTATGAGGAAGCAGCTACTTTTGTCGATCGATTGATCGAAGACTTTCCTGCCGATCCTAATAGTCGCCTCCTACGAGGTCACATTTACTGCGTTCTTCGGCAATATGAAATTGCTAGAGAACAATATCAAACTGTATTACAACTGACACAAGATCCAGAACTGATTGATTGTGCGAAAAACGGCTTGGAGTCAGTTAAACAGTACGAAAGTTCGGAGCAGTATAGTAATGGCAGGATGCCAGCGTCAGAAATTGAAAATCTTTCTTGTTGGGAGCTGACGCTGCTGAACCGCCGGACTACTATGCTACAGAGCAGTCGTCATATTCAGATTCTCCGAAGTCTTTTTCGCATCAATTTGATAGTCCGTTTGCCCAATCGCATCTTGACAGTACAAATGTTACCAGCAGTAGCAATTCTTCTATGCCTTTTGGCAATCCTTTTGTCTGGAATCAGCCAGAAAGCGATCTATCAGAAGATAGTAATTTAGAGTTGAGCCTACCAGATTTGAGCCAGCACGAGCTTTCTCATCCTCACAATTCAGACTTGTCTCACTTTCAAATCGAGCGCGAGTTTTCCGAGCGCTATGGACTTGACACCGAAAACAACAATGTTAGTCGCGCCGAGCGCAATTCAATCGAAGAGTTTGAACTTCCAGAGTCAGCTTCTGAATTGCTAGATTCTGGATTGTTGTCTTCTCCTCTATCAGGAAGTGCGTCATCCTTACCGTCTGCGGACAGTCACAGCGAATTGAACGACCGCACCAGCAACAAGGTAGAACCAGCCCAATTGGCATCGTCCATTCCCAATTTGCAAGCGGATGATACAGGCGCTCGCCACTTATCTGCCAACGGTAGCGGCTTGGTAGGACAGTTCGAGCAAGCTTCTCTGGCGAAAAAGCAATGGCTCACCGCTAGCACTGTCGGTATTACCTCTGCTCTAGTTGTCGCTGCCGTTGGTTTTGGCGGGTCAATGCTACTGAAGGGTGAAAACCAACGTGCAGTACAAGGGACAGGTATAGCCATGGCTCTGGTTGCTGGAGCTACAAGTTTTGCTAGTTCGCGCTTCATGGGACGACTAACACTTAAACAAATCCAGCAAACTACGATGGATCTGCGCGGGCAATTCAACACCGTGCGAACGGGCAATCTTGATGCTAGAGCTACAGTTTATTCTCAAGATGAGTTTGGATTGTTAGCTTCCGAATTTAACGATATGCTACAAGGCATCGCTCAAATTACTACAGAAACCCAGCGCAAAGCACAAGAACAAGAACAGGCTAAAGAAGAATTACAACGGCAGGTGATCCGGCTACTAGACGACGTAGAAGGTGCGGCAAGGGGAGACTTAACCGTACAGGCTGAAGTGACCGCTGATGTTTTAGGAGCGGTTGCGGACTCGTTTAACTTAACAATTCAAAACTAGCAGCTCGACAGGTCAGTCAAGGATCTGCCGACAACGAAACATTTGCGCGGGCACTATCGCAAGACGCTTTGCGCCAAGCTGAAGAGCTAGCAGTTACGCTTAATTCCGTACAAGTGCTAACAGATGCAATTCAACGGGTTGCGGAATCGGCAAGAGAGGCTGAATCTGTAGCGCGTTCTGCTTCCGATACCGCTCAAAAAGGCGGTGAGGCAGTAGAAAGAACGGTAGCAGGTATTTTAGAAATTCGGCAGACGGTGGCGGAAACCACTCGCAAGGTAAAGCGGCTGGCAGAATCCTCACAAGAAATTTCTAAGATTGTGGCACTGATCTCTCAAATCGCTTCGCGGACGAATATGTTGGCACTTAACGCCAGTATTGAAGCAGCAAGAGCTGGAGATGCAGGTCGAGGCTTCGCCATTGTTGCGGATGAGGTACGCCAGTTAGCCGACAGAGTTGCCAAGGCATTGAAAGAAATTGAACAGATCGTGCGGCAAATTCAAAGCGAGACGGGTTCGGTAATGACAGCGATGGAAGAGGGAACTCAACAGGTTATTCAAGGAACAAAACTAGCCGAACAAGCTAAGCGATCGCTGGAAGACATCGTGCAAGTATCCAATCGTATTGATGCTTTGGTTGGTTCGATCACTGCTGACACCGTACAACAAACAGAAACCTCTCGCGCCGTGGCAGCTGTGGTACAGTCAGTAGAGTTAACAGCACAAGAAACCTCTCAGGAAGCTCAGCGAGTTTCTGGCTCTCTGCAAAACCTCGTGCAGGTAGCAGGAGAACTACAGACTTCAGTAGAACGCTTCCGAGTGTAGCTATGGTGTTTTGAATGGTAGCAAAGGGCGATTCCATTTTGAATTTGGAATTTTAGAATGTAATAATCTAAATTCATTAAAGTAATTCCAAAATCAAAAACTTTCAGTTAAATAGTACGAATAATGTTCTTAACTGAGTGTTTAGAATTCTATTTTCGCCCCATTCTACTGAGTTTTGAGTTCAACACGAGTAGGGATGAAATTGTCTATTGCTATTTTTTCACTTATTGTCAAGTATTGATGTATGGCTGCAACCTCAACTCAATACTATCCTCCGCTCTCAAAACTCAAAATAATTTCTTAACTCAAAACTAATTCTCTTACCTGAAAACTTAGAACTCAAAACTCAAAATAATTATTATGCTGCCGGAACAACAACAGCGGATTTTGGGCTATTTTCTCGAAGAAGCCAACGACCACCTAAACACGATTGAGCAAGGTTTATTAAATCTGCAAAGTACGCTTGCAGATTCGGAGATGGTAAATGAAATCTTCCGAGCTGCCCACTCAATTAAAGGAGGAGCAGCAATGCTGGGCCTGAATAGCATCCAGCGTACAGCTCACCGCTTGGAAGACTTTTTCAAAATTTTGAAAGAGTGTCCGTCGATTCAGATCGAGCAAACTCTAGAATCATTATTTTTGCAAGTTTTCGATAATTTAAAAGCACTTTTGGAGCAACTCCAAAATGGCTCTAACTTAAGCGATGGTGAAGCCAGTCGGTTAATGGCAGAAGTCGAACCGGTGTTTGCTGCTCTGGAACATCAACTGTCCGTACTGGTGGGGCAAGCTGGTGGTAGTATGCATCCAGATGAATTATCCATGCCTGCGGTTACTGCGGATGCACAAGCAGCGATCGCTGCTTGTGCATCCGCTTTTGAGTACAGCGTCCCAGAAACACTTAGAGAGTTGTTACAACTATTTAAGCAGCCGGAGACATCTCAAACACGCCAAGAACTTCAGGCGTGCTGTACCCGACTCGCTGAGATGGGAGTGGAATATGACTTATCTGGCTGGTTGACGCTGTGCGAAACAGCAGCAGGAGCGATCGCTAGTACCGACAACTCCTATCGTACTCTTGCTCCAGTCATTATTCGCGAACTCAAACAAGCACAGGAACTCGTTCTGGCTAACCGTGCGGATGAAATTACCATCTGCGAACAATTGCAATCGTTGTCGATTAATACTTTCTTATTAGATTGGGAAGAAAACAATAGCAATAGTTTTGAGTTAAACGAGAATCAGTTTACTGAAAATTCCCTCGTTCTAGGAGCGGATATCTTCACACCTCCTGCAATTGTTGATAATGAAGTCAAAACAGCATTCTCTACAGAAGAACAACTGGACAACTTGTCAGATGATGACGCTCTTAGCAGCTTATTTACTCCCAAGTTGGACAGCAATAATCAACTTTGGCAAGAAACAACCGATCTGCTAGATGTCATCAACGATCGCTCTGATGAGATCTCGCTTCAAGATATTGAATCGCAATCTTCTATTTCTTCTGAAGAGACTTTAGCGCTCAATGATTTATTTACTGAAGCCCAAGATATTTCTCTAAATTCAATTGACGAAGAACCTGTTTTTTTGAATTTGTTTAGCGCTCCGACAGCAGGTTTAGATGACGTTACATCTCTGGAGGCAATGAACCCTACCGATAATTCAGAAAACGTCAATATAAATCAGTTGTGGACAGAGGAAACTCAGAGCTTACCACAGCTCGAAACATCACGCTCCGAAGCTGTTGTCGATAGTTCGGTAGAAGCGATCGCCGATACAGAAATACAGCTTGAATTAGGCAATGAATTCGCTATATCAGATGACTTGATTGCTTTTGTGCCACAAGTAGAATCTGAGTTGACTGAATCAGAGTTTGATTTATCCGCGCTCGCATATCCCGCAAGTGTAACACCAATATTTACAACCGATGCTGATAATGATGTTACAGAATCATTGACCGAATGGAACAGTGGGATTGAAGCAGTAGAATTAAATCGCGATTTAATTCCTGAAATAGATAATAGTTTATGCTTAGAAACTGACAACATTGCTCCAGAGATCGATGAAGGATGGGATGATAGTAATGTAAGGCAGTTAGAACTTGGCTTTTCTCCTATGGAGTTGAGCGGTAATTTGAGTTTTGAGACTGAATCCAGCTTAGAACCACTAACATCAATAACCGATGATAGCAATCCAGACTTCATGGCAGGATGGGATACTGGCAACCAAGCCCTAGAGATGGGTTTCGACTCTACAGAAATGGAATTAGGTGAGAGTCTTGCTTTGACAACCGATTCTAGTTTGGAGCTAGATGAGAGTTGCGGTTTAGACGCTGATTCTAGCCCTAGCCTGGAATTAGGTACGAATCTTGATTTGACAACTGATTCCAGCCCTAGCTTGGAATTAAGTGATGGTTTCGGTTTAGAAGCCGATTCTAGTCTGGAACTAGGCGAGAGCCTTGATTTGACAACCGATTTTAGTCATAGCTTGGAATTAGGTGAGAGCTGTGGTTTAGACGCTGATTCTAGCCCTAGCCTAGAATTAGGTGAGAGTTACAATTTAGCAACGGAATCCAGTTTGGAGCTAGGTGAGAGCTGTGGTTTAGACGCTGATTCTAGCCCTAGCCTGGAATTAGGTGAGAGCCTTGGTTTAGAATTTGAGTCTGGCCTGGAATTAGGTGAAAATTGTGGTTTGGAAACAGAAGCTGATTCCCAGTGGAGTGATAGTAGCACCACATCCATATCGGAATGGGATACTGACACCGAAGCATCCGAATTAGGCTTTGATATTACTGCTGATTTGTTTACTTCTCCCACTTCAGAAGAGATAGCAGTAACAAACATTGATTCTTCTTTCATGCTGAAAGAATCAACAGATGAGATGCCTACAAAAGATACAGCATCAATCGCACAATGGGAAACTAGTAGCAAAACTCCAGAAATAGGCTTCGACTCTACCACGATAGAGTTAGACAACACTCTCAACTTAGAATTAGAGTCCGATCGCGATCTACTCACCAACGAATCACTAACAACAGCAGACGATTTCAGTAGTGCCGAGCTGATGACAGGGTGGGATACTAGCAGTGAAGCCCTAGAAATCGGGGTTGATTCCACGATGATCTTGAGCGACAGTACTAGTTTTGAAGCATCTAACTCAGAGCTATTCACACAATCAGCATCAATACCTGTTGATGACGAAAGTACGACTCCTGATAAGACATTCGATATCGGGGAAGATGAAGAAAATATCACTCCTTGTACAACATGGCATGTTGGGGAAGCCGAACTAGGTTTAGATTTTGATAGCAATCAAACTGAGAACGAAGAGCTTCCCAGCTTTGAACTCGAACCGAGTTTGGAGTTAGGCGATAATTTTAACTTAGTAGCCGAAAACTTAGTAGTCGAAACTTCCACAGAAGATACAGAATCGATCGCATCATGGGATACTGGCAGCGAAACCTTAGAGATGGGCTTTGACTCTGCCACGGTAGAAGAAACGGTAGAAGAATTAGATAATTCTTTCAATCTAGAGTTAGAGCCTAGCAGCAATTTACTCACCGACACATCGCTGACAGCGACAGACGATTTCAGCAGTACCGAACTGATGGTGGACTGGGACACTGGCAGCGACATAGATGATGAGAGTTCTATTACAAGCGCCGTCTGGGATGTTGGGGAAACAAAATTAAGTTTGGCTAGCGATCTCACTCAAACTGAGAACGAAGATATTCTCAGCTTTGAACTCGAACCGAGTTTGGAGTTGGGCGATAACTTTGATTTCATGGCTGAAGTGGCTGAAAGTGATGCCGAGCTATTTTCTACTTCCACTGCGGATATCATCGATGAGAACATTACAGAGCTAATGTCCGTAGTGGAATCTATCTGCCAAGATACAACTGAAAATGAACTCTTGCTAGGAGAAGCCCAAGCAGATTTTCTGGCTGACTCGCAGTTAGAAACAGATGATGATTTTCCCGAACTGAATGCTTTATTGCATGAGGAAGAGTCAGTCACAAGTGCGATCGCCACGGCAGAAGCTTTATTAGATTTAAGCTCATCTCCAATCGTACCTGCGATCGAGTCACCTACTACCACGCCTCCCAGCAGTGATGATGACTTTGGCGACTTAGATTTACTCTTGCAGGAAACTCCTAAAGTCGCGGCAGCTACTACCACAGCTCCAAGCAGTGATGACTTTGGCGATTTGGAACAGCTATTACAGAATCCGGCGAAAACTACCAACGTAGTTACACCTCAACCAACCCCAGCAGCACCTCAAGCAGCAGCTGCGTCCCCTAGCCCTCGCCGTCCCGCCTTCGAGCAGATGATGCGCGTGCCAGTCAAGCAACTAGATAGTATTGGTAATATGGTTGGGGAGCTAGTTGTATACCGGAATAGCTTAGAGCAAGATCAAGAAAGGCTACGACAGTTCCTCGACAACTTGCTACACCAAGTCCAGCAGTTGGGTGATGTGGGTACGAGGATGCAGGAACTATACGAGCGATCGCTCTTAGAAGCATCCCTACTCAATAGTCGTCAGGGAGGAAAACTAATTTCAGTTCCAGATGGCAATTCTTCCTCAGTAGAGGAAGAATTGCCACTGGAGTCAACTTTGACGCACTAGAAATGGATCGCTTTACAGGCTTCCATACCTTAGCGCAGGAAATGATCGAGTTGATCGTCAGGGTACGCGAGGCTTCTTCAGATATTGAATTTGTCACGGGTGAAACCGAGCAAGTAGCGCGCAACTTCCGCCAAGTGACAACCCACTTGCAAGAAGGTATCACGCGATCGCGAATGGTTCCTTTCAGTCAAATTGCCGAACGATTGCCTAGAGCCGTGCGTGATATTGCTCTCAAATACGGTAAGCAGGCAGAACTACAAGTAGAAGGCAACGAGACTTTGATTGACAAAGGGCTTTTGGAGCAACTCTACGACCTCATGACCCACTTAGTCAACAATGCGATTACTCACGGGATTGAAACCCCAGATGAGCGAACTGCTACAGGCAAAGCTGCGGCTGGCAAAATTACAATTCGCGCTTTTCACCAAGGCAATCAGACCGTAATTACCGTCAGCGATAATGGAGCTGGTATCGATCCAGAAAAAGTGAAGGCAAAAGCGATCGCAAATGGGCTAATTACTCCAGCAGAAGCAGATAGCATGGATCGTTTGGATATTTTTAACCTGATCTTCCAACCAGGTTTTAGCACCAAAGAGCAAGTAGACCAATTTGCCGGACGCGGTATTGGGATGGATGTGGTGTTGACTAGCCTCAAACAAATGCGAGGTACAATTCACACTGATTCCACTCTGGGCAAGGGAACAACCTTTACAATTCGTCTACCTCTAACACTGAGTATTTGTAAAGCACTTTGTTGCGTGAGCGATAAGGCTCGAATTGCATTCCCAATGGACGGTGTGGAACAGATGATAGATATTCCCGTGAATGATATCGTCGCTAACGCAGAAGGACAGACTTGCATTCCTTGGCGCGATTCTTTGTTGCCATTCCGACCCTTAAAAGAATTGCTTGGTTACACTCGCCAATTAGGTAGAGGTAGCATTTATGGCAGCAGCCGCGACGATAACGCTATTTCAATTGTGATTCTCCGTTCTGCCGATATATTCTTTGCGCTCCAAGTTGACCAAGTGTTAGGCGAACAAGAAATTGTCATTAAACAATTTGAAGCACCTGCACCCAAGCCAGCAGGAATTGCTGGTGCTACAATTTTGGGGGACGGTCGGATCGTGCCGATCGCAGATCTATTGGAGTTAATCGATCTATCTGTAGGACGGATTCAGAAAGATGGTAGAGGTACTGTTTGGTCGCCCAGACATATTCCTGCACCACCAATACCAGCAGCGCCAGTTAAAACAGAACCATTAGTACTAATTATTGATGATTCGATTACCGTCCGCGAGCTGTTGTCGATGACATTTACCAATGCTGGCTATCGCGTGGAACAAGCGCGTGACGGTCAGGAAGCTTGGGACAAGCTCCGCGATGGTTTACCTTGTGATTTAGTTTTCTGCGACATTGAAATGCCAAGAATGGATGGCTTAGAGTTGCTATCGCGGATGCAAAAAGAGGAAAGATTGAGTCAACTACCAATAGCCATGTTGACATCGCGGGGTTCCGACCGTCACCGCCAAATGGCACTGCAGTTAGGAGCTAGCGGCTACTTCACTAAACCATATTTAGAAGAAGCATTGCTTGATGGCGCTCAGAGAATGCTCAAAGGTGAGGTATTAATTGCTGTTAGTAGTGCTAGTAGCATGTAGGCAATTGAGTTAGTTTCAGTTTGCTAGAAGAGATGTGCCGTAGCACATCTCTTTATTTATGTGTAGCAAAAAGTAGAGATAACGAATTTATACTCTCTTCTTCAGCTTCCTCAGCTTCCATTTTCCGAGAAAGGCTTTTCCCTACTCCCTGCTCCCTGCTCCCTGCTTTCTGGTATCCTTACTCATCTCCTAAATCTTTCCAGAACTGTTGCTTATTAAATGTATATTGCGATCCTAAAAAAGCGACAATTTTTTCAGTGTCGTATTCGGCATTTTGCAAGCAAGTAGAAGCACCAGGAGAGGGAGTTATATTAAACAAAATATTTTCTCCAACTATTTTGGCTTCCCCCATTTCAAGGTGCTTAGTTTTTGTATTAACAATTTGGGGTCTAATTCCGCCATAACCTTCAGCAAATTGTAATTCGCTCAGTTGTAAAGACGGAACAATCTTACGTGCTTCTCGTAAAAATAGTCTTTTACCGACTAACGGTAGATCGTAAATTAAATTCCTCAAAATATATTTGAAAATGGTTGTATCTGATAGTATATTTAAGAAACTTATAATAGCATTGATACTGAATCCTGCTGTTTTAAAATAGTCTAAAACAGTAGCATATTTGCGATTCTCTAATAGTAAAGTGACTTTGGCAGGGGGACCAAACCTAGTCAGGCTTTGGTCATGCACTTCCGGATCTCCATGAATAGCAGCAAAGGGAATTTTTTTCATTTGTACGGTGTATACTTTGCCATTTAAAACACCTGGTGAGAAATAAAAATTTCCAGCTACGTTCAAAAGGGCATAATCTTTTCCATAACCTAGGGTTTTGGCAAATAAAAGACTATATGCTCCAGTGGCAAAAGCCACAGTTTTCGCCGAAAATGTTCCTCGATCGGTTTGTATATAGTATAAATCTTGCACTTTTTTGAGAAACTTAACTTTTGTTGACATCATAATGTCAATTGTTTTTTCAGTTTTAATTGAGTTTTGCAAAAACGAGCGAGACAATGCCTGAAAATCTACTGTATAACCAGCTTCAGAATATAAAGCTATAATTTCTTCGTCGGGCTTTCTATCTTTAATAACATTAGGTTCAATTGCCTCTATTTCTGGTTTTTGAATTAATTTTAATTGCGGAAATAACGATTGAAACTCTCTGTATCTATCTCGCAGTTCTTGAACTTGCTTTGCTCCAATAGCTAAGACTAATTTATGGTACTTGCTATAGCTTTTTTGGCTGGTGTCGTTTCTTAAAAGATAGTTTTTGACTAAGGTTGCAGCTCGATTCACTTTTTGAGCTTTTTCTAGAGTATAGTTAGTTTCTATATCGCCAAAATGAAGCGTTTGGCTATTCATTGTTTTATGAGAATTGCATAGACCAACTTCTGATTCTTTTTCTACTAAGAGAATCCGCTCTACATTAGTGTACTTACTTAAGCTATACAGCAAAGCAGTTCCAGAAATACCAGATCCAATGACAGCTACTTCATAAGGAATATTTCCAGATTGCACTGTCTGTTTGTCTCGCTCTGATAACATTTGTCAGCCGTTGCGATCGCTCGTCATAATAGTTATTCTTTCATGTTAATTCATAGAGATATATTCGACACTCTACCAAAATGCTGCTATTTGTCATTGGTCATTGGTCATTGGTCATTTGTTAAATAGCTTGATTGTTGAATGGCTTGATGCTAGAAGCACTCTGAGAGCGCGAGCCGATCGCCCAAATGTGAATACTATAGTCATGCGAGGTATTTAGGAAGGACTCTGGCTCGGCTCGCCCTTGGCTCAACTTCTGCTACTCGCTGCTTGAGTAACTAGCGATTTGAGATCGCAGCTACACAAACACAACTCACAAGACAAGGGTAAAGAATATCGATTTCCTGTGAGTTCGCTGCTTGGGCGGAAAAAAATTCAAGCTGTAAATTATCCGTCGATCTGGCAGCCGGAGCGGAGAATCGCAACTGCTGCCACTAGACCGTTGAGTTCAGCCACTTTAAGTAGATTTAAGGCTTTACTAGCTAACGGTCACGTCTCTCATGTCGTTGTTTTCTGCCTTCTGCCGACAGTCAAATCTCTCCCTTCTCGACCCGTCCACTGCCAATAGTTTTACCAGCTTAGTTTGTTACTCAAATCTTAAATTTTGCTTTAACTAGATTCAGAACGAACGTTTCTTTTGGTAAAGTAATTTATAAGGATATTTTTATAATAGTAATATTAATGAAAATAAAATCTGAAACTATATTTCTATTATTAATATAGTTTCAGATTAACAGGAAGGCGATCGCAGGGCAAGTACTTTTCTTAATTACGATTGCAATTCGCGATTTACCTTTTGGTTTCGGGCATCAGTAGGAATCTTACGTGAGTGCAAAATAGATTTAAAAACTAAGCATTAACTCGACTACGACTAGCTTTTTGTTAAAAAAATAACTTTTTTTCTAGCTAACTGTAGTTCAAATAGTTACATACCCGATAAATGTTCTCAACAGAGGTAGCAGAAGCTATAACTTTTATTGCCACTAGTTGCAGTCAATCTACATAGGAGGCTAAGAGTTAGAAGCTAAAATTTTCTGGCTCCCCGCTCGTCGATCGCTGATAACTGATAACTGATAACTGATAATATGAGCCAAGCGCTACTTTGTATCGACAATCTCAAAGTTGCCTATCCACACCAAAAAGATAGGGAGACTCTGCAATGGGCTGTCAACGGAGTTTCTCTGACGCTGCAACGGGGCGAACGCCTGGGACTGGTGGGGGAGTCAGGTTGCGGTAAATCGACTCTAGGGCGGGCTGTAATGCGCTTGCTACCAACCGCCAGCTGTGTGAATGGCAAAGTGATGTTTGAGGATAGATCGGTATTAGATTTCACACCTACCCAGATGCGGCAATTTCGCGGGGAAGCAGTAGCACTGGTATTTCAAGATCCGATGACGCGCCTCGATCCGCTGATGACGATTGGCAAGCACTGCGTGGAAACTTTAAGGGCGCATCAACCCCAACTCTCAGAACGAGAACTAAGGGATAAAGCGATCGCTACTCTCGCCGCCGTGAATATTCCCGAAAATCGCTGGCATCAATACCCGCATGAATTTAGCGGTGGAATGCGCCAACGGGTGGCGATCGCCCTAGCGTTGATGCTCGATCCCAAACTAATTATTGCCGACGAACCAACAACTAGTTTAGATGTAACCGTAGCGGCGCAAATCTTAAAAGAACTGATGCGCCTATGTCGCGAGCGGGACATGGCTTTGTTATTGATTTCTCACGATCTGGCACTGGTGGGAGAATACTGCGATCGCATTGGCGTAATGCACGATGGAGAATTAGTCGAAACTGGTTCCTCCCAAACAGTATTTCGGCAACCCCAACACGAATACACGCGATCGCTCTTACAGGCGGCTTTGCATATTCATGGGGAGCAGGGAGTAGGGAGCAGGGAGCAGGGAGCAGGGGAGCAACTACCAATTCCCAATTCCCAATTCCCAATTCCCAATTCTCAATTCCCAATTCTCAAAATTACCGATCTTAAACAGCATTACAGCTTAGAACGCAATTTTATCGAGCGGTTGTTTAAAGCTGAAGACCAGACAATTAAGGCTGTAGATGGAATAAATTTGGAACTTTTCCCTGGGGAAATTTTGGGATTAGTTGGGGAATCGGGCTGTGGTAAGAGTACTTTATCTAGGACAATATTACAGCTAGTTCGCCCTACATCAGGAAAAGTAGAGTGGCAAGGCACGGATTTAACTACTTTATCGCGACAAGATCTACGCCTTTCTCGCCGACAGATGCAAATGATCTTTCAAGACCCCCATGCTTGTCTTAATCCAACAATGACAGTGGGACAGAATATTGCCGAGCCTTTGTTCATTCATCAAATAGCTAATCCTGCGGAAGCAAAAGAGCAGGTCATGGCAATGCTGAAGCGAGTCGGACTAACTCCACTAGAGAATTACTACAGCCGCTATCCTAGCGAACTATCCGGCGGACAACAGCAGCGAGTAGCGATCGCCCGTGCGTTGATTACTCGTCCGCGACTGATAATTTGTGACGAACCTGTCAGTATGCTTGATGCTAGCATCCAAGCTCAGGTACTCGATTTAATGCTGGAATTAAAGCGAGAGTTCGATCTAACTTATTTATTTATTACCCATGACTTATGGGTAGCTCGATTTTTATGCGATCGCATTGCTGTGATGAATAGCGGTCAGATTGTTGAAATCGATACTACTCAAACTATCTTTAACAATCCTCAGCATCCTTATACCCAAACGCTATTGGCATCTGCACCTTTATTAGGGAGTCGGTAGGGGTGGGTTTGGAAACCCACCCGTACGGGAGTGGGAAACGCAAGCGTTGTGCGCCCAAGTGGATGAGGGGTGAAAAGGTGATGAGAACGATTCGCGATGCAGTGGTTGCCGATTTGTCAGAAATTGTCGCGATTTATAATGCTGCAATTCCCGACCGATTAGCAACAGCCGATCTAGAACCCGTATCTGTAGAAAGCCGCACGGATTGGTTTTTTGCCCATTCTCCGGTGGAGCGTCCGATTTGGGTATTGGAAATTGATGCAGCTATAGCTGGCTGGCTGAGTTTTCAATCTTTTTATGGACGACCAGCTTATAAAGCAACTGCGGAGGTGAGTATATATGTTGCTCCTAGCTATCGTCGCTGTGGCGTGGGACGACAATTGCTATCTTACGCGATCGAGCAAAGCCCCAGCTTGGAGTTAAAAACACTATTAGGCTTCATTTTTGCCCATAACCATCCCAGCATAGAACTATTTGATGCGTTTGGCTTTCAGCGTTGGGGTTATTTACCCCAGGTCGCCAATCTTGACGGTGTAGAGCGCGATTTGGTCATAATGGGAAAGCAAATTCAGTTATCAGTGAAGCAAGGGAGCACTTAGCAGGGAGCAGGGAGCAGTTAATTTCGACTTCTGACTTGCGAATGCGCGACTTCATCTATGATAAATGCCCCTTTTTCTAAGATACTTAAGGTTGATATAATTCCGAAGCAGTTTGATCGCAAAACTATCAGCACGCTATCAACTTAGTGGTGTGTTAGCAATTGGTATCGTTTCTTACAGGTGTTCATGACTACACTGATTCCACAGCCTCAACAACCAACTTATGGTTCCTTCAATACTGAAATACGTCTCAAATATATCCTCAAAACCATACCCAAGGAGTGCTTTCAACGGGATCGCCTGCAAGCATGGTCGCAGGTATTCATTAATATTTTTATGGTTGTGGTGGGTTATGTAGGTTTAGCGATCGCGCCATGGTATTTGTTACCCTTTGTTTGGATCTTTACCGGTACAGCGTTGACCGGTTTTTTTGTGATTGCCCACGATTGCGGACATCGTTCGTTTGCTAAACGTCGTTGGGTTAATGATTTAGTAGGACATACGCTACTACTACCGTTAATTTACCCTTTCCATAGCTGGCGCATCTTACACAATCACCACCACTTACACACTAATAAGATAGGTGAAGACAATGCATGGCAACCTTTTCAACCAGAGTTTTATGCTAGTTTAGGTTCCCTTGGACAATGGGGCTATCGACTGATGCGGGGTGAATTCTGGTGGATGGCTTCTACCTTGCACTGGGGAGCATTACACTTTAACTGGACTCGATTTGAAGGGAAACAGCGCGAACAGGTCAGATTTTCGGCAATGTTAGTCATTGTTTTTGCCGCGATCGCATTTCCGCTACTTTTTGCTACTACTGGCTTCTGGGGAGTCATCAAATTTTGGTTTATACCTTGGTTGGTTTATCATTTTTGGATGAGTACTTTTACTCTGGTACACCATACAGCAGTAGATATTCCTTTCTATCATCCTCATGAATGGAATGCAGCGCGATCGCAGTTGTCAGGAACTATTCATTGTAATTATCCCCAATGGGTAGAATTTCTCTGCCACGATATTAGCGTCCATATTCCTCACCACATTTCGACTGCAATTCCTTCCTACAAACTGTGGCAAGCTTATCGCAGCCTACAACAAAACTGGGGTGAGTATTTACACCCGGAATCTAACTTTTCTTGGTCTCTAATGCAGGAAATCACGTCTCAGTGTCATATCTACGATCCTGACAATTGCTACCAGTCTTGTCGGGAATTTCGTTTAGGGAATAGGAAATAAGGACAAGTCAGAAGTCAGAAGTCAAAACTGAGGAGAACTGAGGAGATAGGAGACAGGTGACGGTTGTTAGTTGTTGGTAAACGCTGCGACTCCGTGAAGACGGTTGATGATTAACTACTCTCTGCTCCCTACTCCCTAATAACTGACAACTGATAACTGATTCATGTTAAGATGCATGTCAATTCTGAAAGCTGTGTTGAGAAGGAAAATTTAAGTATGGAAGCCGCATTATTGTTAGCAAAACTACCGGAAGCATATTCCATCCTAGATCCTCTAGTTGACGTTCTGCCCTTGATTCCTCTATTTTTCTTGCTGCTAGCTTTTGTTTGGCAAGCGGCTGTTGGCTTTAGATAAGCTAGGGCTAAACGCAGAGCTAACTCTTAATACGTGGAAGCAGGGTAGGCATCGTCTACCCTGCTATTTTTTTCAGATGAATTGTTCAACAAATTTTAATGAGACAGACTTTGAAGGCTACTTTTCTTCATCCACCACGGCGAGAGCCAATTGACTTTTGAAATGCCGGACGTTCGGCGAGTCTTTTGGCATAGCTAACAACTGCTGAGTATTCGCTCAGATCTAGCTTTAGCATGATGGGAATGTAACTTAAGATAGAGCCGACTGCGACATCAGCTACACTAAACTGTTGACCGAGCAAATAAGATTGCTGCTCCAGAATTCGATCTAGGGTAGTCATCAGACGCGGCATTTCACGATCGCGGTTTGCTTCAACAAAAATTCCTGGTCCTAGTGTGGCATTAGCAAATAAAATCCATTGGCTCAGCTGAGCGCGTTCTTCTAAAGACAGCTCAGCTTTTTCATATTTGTCGGCAAGATACGCCAGAATTGCACCAGATTCCCACAGTCGAACATCTCCGTCTACAATTGCTGGAACTTTACCAAAGGGATTGATAGCAAGATATTCTGGCTGGAGATGCTCTCCTGCTTTCATATCCAGCATCACAAATTCGTAGGGAACTTCTAGTTCTTCCAGGTACCATTGAACGATCGCGGCACGGCTAAAAGCACCACCATAAAGCTTAAGCATGTTGGAAAGATTAAAATACTGTTACAAAACTCGACAATCACAGAACTTGATGGGTATAGGCGTGCTGCTTCACATTATCGTCTTTACTAACAACTCGTTTCGTATTTAACACGCGCTTGCGTTCTGTGGAATAATTAAAATCTTCGCGAGTTGCGCCGAGAGGAATGAGAGACTGGGCAACAGTACGGCTCTTGAAAGTACGAGCAGCCGCGATCGCCCGTTGTCCGAAGTCGTCGCTAAATTGGGCTGAGGTGGGAAAACCAGCAGGTATCTGGAACTTGTCGCCAGCTAAAACCGTTCCCAGGGTTGTAGCGCTAACCAGTTTGTAAGATGTGGGAATACCTTTAGCGATCGCTTCTAAAGCAGCAGAGGGTATCGGCTCGATAATTTCTAGTTCGCGCACTTCTCCATCTTCCTTCACAAAGCAAGTCGCTAACCCGATTGCAACGTAGTCATCTGGCGATAGCTCGGGCGCGTTGGCATACATAGTAGCAGTAGTCATAACAAAATTCTCTCAAAAATCCAAACACAG
The DNA here is from genome assembly GCF_032860985.1 of Chroococcidiopsis sp. SAG 2025. Classification (GTDB taxonomy): domain Bacteria; phylum Cyanobacteriota; class Cyanobacteriia; order Cyanobacteriales; family Chroococcidiopsidaceae; genus Chroococcidiopsis. The sequence continues at coordinate 146,504 of NZ_JAOCNC010000001.1, read as the reverse complement.
CAGTCACCGTGCTTGCATTTTATCAACTTGTCGAACGTATTGAAGAAAAGGGAGCAGTTATCAGTGACTCCTGACCAGTGACCAGTGACTCCTGACCAGTGACCAGTGACTCCTGACCAGTGACCAGTGACTCCTAACCAGTAACTCCTGACCAGTTAACAATCCACTACACCCCACACCCCACACCCCACACCCCTTTTTTCACTGAGTAACTGATGCCTAATTCCTAAATCTTCTGGAATTTATCTGCGGAAAGATGAATGATCCAGTATGAAGTGAGAATCATAGAGTGTGAGCATCGACTTGGGCGCTACTAATGCCTGACATAACAAAATCTAAGCTAAGACACCTAAGTAAGTGCCACAAAGATACACCAGATAGAGTCTAGATAATTATAAGTTTATTTTATAGAGCTTGTGGCTCAACAGCCCAGCAACCATCATGAGAAGCCAATCGTTAGAAGCAGAAAAAAAGAATCGGAAATGCCGTCATCAGCGTAATAGTAGTGGCATGGCTAATCAGTCGCCAATAGCCTCCAGAAACGGTAAACGGCAACCGGAACTAGCCTTATCCGATACGTACTTACGTGCATGTGCTGCGGAGAAATCGCAGCAGGGAAACTATGCCGACGCGATCGCCTTGTTGAGCCAACTGCTTTATCGCTGCCCTGGAAATGCAATTGACTACAACAATCGGGGATTGGTATACTTCCAGGCTGGTCAACTCCAACAGGCGATCGCTGACTACGATCGCGCACTAGAACTGAATCCGAATTTAGCAAAAGCTTATAACAATCGAGCTAACTACCACGCCGCCTGTGGAAATTTCCTCGCTGCATTGGCTGACTACGATCGCGCCCTGGATCTCAATCCTAGCTACGTGCGGGCGTTACTCAACCGAGGCATTACTCTGCGCGATTTGGAACGCTACGAAGAGGCAATTGAAAGTTTCGATCTGGCACTGTTACTAGGACAGCTAGAAGGACATATTTATGCCGAACGCGGTCGGACTTATCATTTATGGGGTGATTGGAACTGCTGCATATCTGATTATCGCCGTGCTTTAGAGCTTCTACCACAGCACAACAGCTCCAATGCCGATTCCGCTATGCGTTTACACGCTCAGGTCGAAACTTGGTTAAACCAATTATTAACGATTGACAATTAGCGGTAATCCTGGCTGCTAATTGCCGGTCGCTAATTGCTATCTAGATTTGTCGAGGAAGTAAACTTGGCGCTGTCCTGGTTCAATTAAATTATTTTGCTCTTTCATCAAAGAATAGCTTTGACGGGGATCGAAGTAGTGGTTGAGATCTTGACGCAGATGACCGACGCGCTGTTCTATCTGCTTGACTTCGGTATTAATTGCTTTCGATTTTTGCTGCTGCGACCAAAGATAAGGTGCTAACTGCACCAAACTGTACAGCGTTATGGCAGAAATGGCACAGTTAGCAAATAGTTTTGCAGTGTTTTCTAAAACTAACGTGCGATTGGGATGGCGCTGCTGGCGCTGTACGGTTTTTCTACGGCGACCCTGGCGGCGAGTCTTTTGCGGTTGTAGAGGTGGTCTAGACGGTTGAATGGCGTTCATAATTGCTCAAAAGGGGCGATTAAACAACTAGTCTTATATAGTCTGTGGATTGGGCTTTTTGTTTACTCTGATGCAAAGAATCCCCAAAACCTTACTCTCACTCTGCTCTAGCTCCCAACCGTAGTTTTACGCAAACGTAGCCAAAACTGTTTACCATTGCACAATTAAGACTAGTGAATATACGGTAAATCAACGGGGAGGATGCTCGGAGGTCAGCAGCCGATCGTTGTAGAACAACTGGCGATCGCGAAACGGGGTTTTGCTAGTTGGTAGATGTTATGCAATCGAAGCTCGATTCAAACTGATTTAAATGATTTGAGATTGGGTTTTGAGTCGAGGAGCGATCCCCTGACTCAAAACTCAACTTGGAAACAGTTGAACTATGAGTGTTTGTTCAGGTAACAAACAAACCAGTAGTCTCTGCCTCACAATGTCATAGTTAACAAATGTACCTAAATTTCTACTTATACAGTTCGGTAGCTAGCCGAAAAGCTAGTAGACCAGGTAGTAACGCTACTACGAGAGCAACGTAAACTTGAGTATCTGATATATTCATTAAAAAGCCTCCTAGTCACAAAGTATTCTTACCAGATAGTTTCATAATTTCAAATGAATTCCCTCATCAGGGGAATAGCTTGTTACAACTCTACACAAAATTCTGTTGAATGTTGAAAAGTTGGTAGTCATGATAACTATTCCCTGCTCCCTACTCCCTAACAACTGATGATTTCTCTGGGAATCGATTTTGGAACTTCTGGCGCTAGAGCCGTGGCGATCGATGCCACAGGCAAGACTCTAGCAGAAGCCAAGCATATTTTTACAGGGGCAGAATTAGCAACTACACCCGCTCAATGGCAGACAGGCTTGTTTTGCTTACTAGAGCAACTGCCCTTAGAATTACGGCAGAAAATAGAGGCGATCGCGATTGATGGGACTTCTTCCACCGTCTTGCTGTGTGATGCGACGGGCAATCCAATCGTTACACCACTACTCTATAACGACGATCGCGGCATTGCCGTCATGGAAACACTACGCGCGATCGCTCCTCCCCATCATGTGGCAATCGGCGCTACGTCCAGTTTGGCAAAGTTGTTGTGGTGGCAAAAAGCTTGTAGGGGCGCACAGCTGTGCGCCCCTACAGAAACATATTTCCTACACCAAGCTGACTGGTTGGGTTTTTTATTACACGGACAGCTAGGAGTGAGTGACTATCATAACGCTCTGAAGTTGGGATATGACGTGGAACGGTTGTGCTATCCTGACTGGTTGTTGAAGTTGCCTGCACTGCCAAATTTGCCCCAGGTACTTACTCCTGGCGCGCCTGTAGGAGAGGTGACGGCAGAGGTGCGATCGCGGTTTGGGTTGCCGCAAGGCTGCGTGGTACGTGCTGGGACGACAGATAGTATTGCGGCGTTTCTAGCTAGCGGGGCAAACTCCCCTGGAGAAGCAGTTACGTCGTTGGGTTCGACCTTGGTACTCAAATTACTCAGTCAAACGCGGGTGGAAGATGCCCGCTTTGGAATTTACAGCCATCGACTGGGCGACTTGTGGTTGACTGGTGGGGCTTCTAATACTGGTGGAGCTGTGTTACGGCACTTTTTTACAGATGCAGAGTTAGAAACGCTGAGCGGTCAGATCGACCCTAATTACGAAAGTCCCTTAGATTACTATCCTTTACTCAAAGCAGGCGATCGCTTCCCGATTAACGATCCTCATTTGCCACCGCGACTAGAACCTCGTCCAGAAAATCCGGTTGAGTTTCTACACGGATTATTGGAGAGTATGGCACGGATCGAAACAAGGGGATATCAATTATTGCAGCAGCTCGGAGCAACTCCCTTGAGATGCATCTATACGGCTGGAGGCGGGGCGAAAAATGCTGTTTGGAGCCAAATTCGAGCTAGACATTTATGCGTGCCTGTGGCGCAGTCAGCGCACGCGGAAGCGGCTTATGGTACGGCATTGTTAGCACAGATGTCATGCTGAAATAATGAATACTAGCGATCGCCCCCATAACCTGCATGAACGATTCAAGTAGCCGACGACAGTACGCCCCTGCTACCCAACGCAACCGCAAGCCGATTCTAGAGGTGCTGCTGCAAGTTTTGCCTTCTACAGGTACGGTGTTAGAGGTTTCCAGCGGTACGGGAGAACATGCAGTTTATTTTGCCCCTCACCTTCACCCGCGGAATTGGATTCCGTCCGATCCAAATCCCTTAGCACGAGAGAGCATTGCAGCATGGCGAGAATCTTGTCCGACAGATAATTTATATCCGCCGCTGGCGTTAGATGCTAGCGATCCGGTTTGGGTGGTAGAAAGGGACGAACTGCCAGAATCTTTACATGATATAGATTTTCAACGTGATCCGATTGTGGCGATCGCCAACATTAACATGATTCACATTGCCCCTTGGTCGGCTTGTCTGGGATTAATGGCAGGAGCAAGGCGAATTTTGCCATCAGGGGGTATTTTGTACTTGTATGGACCCTTCAAGCAGGCGGGTCAGCATACTGCACCCAGCAATGCTGCTTTTGATGAAAGTTTACAGGCACAAAATCCAGCATGGGGCGTGCGCGATTTGGATGATGTTGTCGCAGTTGCACGCAGCGAAAATCTTTCTCTAGTTAAGACTTATGCCATGCCAGCTAATAATCTTTCGGTAATTTTTCAGGCGTGAAGAAAGGGAGTCGGGAGTCGGGGAAGAGCGAGCAACTACCAATTACCAATTTTATTCACGCTTTAGCCAACTCTGGTGTTACAGTTACTTTCTGAATTGGTGGTAGTTCTAGTTTGCGTTGTGGCAGCATTTTGGCATAGCGATCGCTCAGATAGCGGTTGAATTTTCGGTCGAGTTTTTTCATGGTTCTTTTCAACGGCTTATTCTCAAATCCAAAACTTACCTGACGCACGAAAGGTTTAATAATTGTGGCAATGCGTCTGACTCCCAATTTTTTATACTTGGTTTGGAAATAACCGTCTTCCGATAAATTCCACTTCTCGCGTAAGCGTTGTAAGCTGCCTAAAGTCCAAGCGTCACTCCAACGCAACATATAAAAATGCAAATCCGTCCATTCTAGAGGTGGACCTGGTACGTAGGTGACTAAACTATCTGGCTCAAAATAGACCGTACCTCCCACTTGTGCCACAGTCATGCAAAAGTCAAGGTGTTCCTTGGTGTTGAGCATAGCTTCGTCAAGATAGCCAATGCGATCGAAGATTTCTCTACGGACTAAAGTGCAATGAAATTCTGCCAATTCAGTTTGAGTCCGCTTCAATTGAGGACGCAACTCCACCGCGTTATGACCTTGTTTGTACATTTTTTCGCGTAGATGTCGTCTACCTTTCACATCAGTGACAACACGACTTTCTCCACCCGCAAAGTGAACCCTTTTGTGAATCGGTTGCTTTTCACACATTAAAGGACCAACTACAGTTGCTTCTGTTTCCTCAGCGCAATTAACTAAAGCTGTTAACCAGCCTGGAGAAACTATGACATCGTTATCAACAAAAACCAAATATTTAGTATCGACACGACTCAAACCAATGTTACGTGCATGATTGGGAGAAAGATAGTAATTTGTGCGAATAATTTCAAAACACTTTTCTTGGGCTTGAGTTTCTAAATATTGTTGTACTTTTGCAGGAGAATTGCCATCAACATAAATTAACTTGAAGGGAAAATTTGTGTGTGCGTAAATGCTTTCTAAAGATACTTGAGTACAGCTAAAACGCTCGTGAGGTACAACAACAATTGTCACTATAGGTTTCATTACGATCTCTTCCTCCATTCTAACGATTTGCCGTAACTGCTAAACTACGTCTCATTACAGTTTTTTGGGGTAACTTTGAATCTAATACTTGTTGATAAATTTCAACTAATTCATCGTTTAACTTGCCCATATCATATTTTGTTTCTACCTGCGCTCGACCAGATAAACCCATTTGCTGCCAAAGTTCTGGATGTTCGATTAGGTAGTTTAATTTTTGCGCGATCGCCTCAACATCTCGCTCTGGAACTAAAAAACCAGATACGCCATCTTCTACTAATTCTGGAATGCCACCATGGAACGTACTAATAACAGGTAAACCCATTGCCATTGCTTCTTTTAATGTATTGACTGGGGCATCTTGATTACCATCAGCTCCAGTGACGCTAGGAGCCAGAAAAATATGACAAGTATCGAGAATTTCTACAATTTCTTTTTGTTGTTTCCAGCCTAATATTTTGACAATATTATCTACATTCAATCCAGTAATTAATTGCTCTAAATCTGCTTTTAGCTCTCCATCACCAATGATGTAGTATTCGATATTTGGCTGAGTTTGAGCGACTTTGGCAACTGCGGCGATCGCATACTCAATTCCTTTCTTTTCTACCAAACGTCCAGTCGTCGCAATTTTCACTTTGCCATCAGCAGGAAAAAATCGAGGTTGGTAAGCAAACTTACTACAATCAATTCCCGAACCGTGGACGTGAATTTTGTTTGAATCGCATCCTAAAGCAACTGCTTTATTTTTAAAAAACTCACAGTTAGCCAAGAAAAAATCTGTTTCTTGAAAGACTTCTTGATAAACGCGATCGCCCCACTTGGGTAAGAATTTACTAATATCCGCACCTCGAAACGTAGAAATTAATTTTCCTTCAATTAATCCGAGTTGACGAAACCACACGCCAAACACTCCCAAAGTGCTAAATTGACAGTGAATAATATCGTAGGATTTCTTATTAAGAAATGGTATCGCTCGATAAAGTAGCTTCAGCGATTTTGCTTGACTAAAGTATCGAGATGTATTCAGTAATTGCCAGCATACTAAAGGGTTTTTATAAAAATTAAGTGCTAGTAAACCAAACCCTTTTAGCCAACGCCATAGCTCGTTATCCGGTCGGTTAGGTGCGTAAAAAGTTCTTTTTAATAGTTGATATTGTTCGACTAAAGGATGCACTTTAGATAAATCTTTGGGAGCGCCATCTAAGGAATAAATATCAACTTCGTGACCGCGCTTGATCGCGCCAACAATTTGATTTAGAATAAATGGTTCTGATAGAACAGGAAACCGAGCAACAAAAAATGCGATTTTCATATTTAGTAAAAGTTGTATTTCAGTAAAAATCTTGCCTTTAAACACGCATTGGTTTTTGAAAACTCTGTATCGCAGTTTTTCGATTTAATTTTTCATCTAACATTTGCTCGTAGATTGCCACTAATTCATCGTTCAATTTGTTCATATCGTACTTTGCTTCTACTCGCTCTCGACCAGCTTTTCCCATACTTTGCCAAACTTCAGGATGCTCGATCAGAAATTCAAGTTTTGTGGCGATCGCATCAGCATCGCGCTCTGGAACCAAGAATCCAGATATGCCATTTTGAACTAGTTCGGGAATGCCACCATGCCTAGTACTAATAACAGGCAAACCCATTGCCATTGCTTCTTTTAATGTATTGACTGGTGCATCCTGATTGCCGTCAGATGCCGTGACGCTAGGAGCCATAAAAATATGGCACTCATTGAGAATTTCGATAATTTCTTTTTGCTGTTTCCAACCTAGTAATTTAACGACATGACTGACATTTAATTCGATAATTAGTTGCTCGAAGTAGGCTTTTAAGTCACCGTCACCAATAATATTGTATTCAAGATTCGAGTAGGTTTTGACTAACTTAGCAATAGCACGAATACCATATTCTATTCCTTTCTTTTCTACTAAGCGTCCTGTTGTGATAATTTTGATTTTTCCGTCAGTGGGAAAATGACGCGGCTTAAAAGTAAACTTACTACAATCTAATCCCGAACCATGAACGATAATTCTTGTTGGGTTGCAGCCTAAACTTATCGCGCGATCGCGAAAATATTCGCAATTGGCTAAGAAAAATTCACCTTCTCTAAAAAGTTTATCGTAGACAGTAATACCATTTTCTTGAACGTACTTACTAATATCAATACCGCGAAATGTAGTAATTAACTTACCTTGAATAATATTAGCGTCGCGATAAGCAAGAGCAATTGGTGCTAGCGTACCGAATTGACAATGAATAATGTCATACGACCCATCTTGAAGTAGTGCGACAGTCCTATAAAAAGATTTTAACGTTGTGACTTCTGTATCGTATTTACCAGGCTGAAAAAATTGTAACGTTTTCCAAGAACCTCGATTCAGATTCTTCAGAAATAAACCTAATCCTTTAATCAAACGAGGAAAAAACTTTTCTGGTAATGTTGGCGGAAAATAAGTACGCTTCATTAACTGGTATTCTTCAACTACAGGATGTATCTTACCCGTGTAGTTTTTAGGTAATCCATTAACTGGATGAATGCGGACATCGTGACCGCGCTCGAGCAAGCCAGTAATTTGATTCAGAATAAAGGCTTCTGATAAAACTGGAAACCGCCAGACAATAAATGCAATCTTCATAGTTTTGTTATTAGTCATTGTCATTAATCATTAGTTATTTGTGAATTGAGTATTCCTCGATTAAAAATTTATTTTGGCGGGCATCTCCCACCCTACGTCTGATTTATGAATCAAGTCATTCTGAGTAGTTAAAATATTCATTGCTTGTAAAATTGGTGGATGGCGATCGCCTGGATATTGCAGACAACTTATCGTTCCTTTTTTGACTAATATTCGTTCCGAAACATCCGAATTCATATTAAAAACATGACCGATTAAACGAGCGATTGTTTCTTCGCTTGTCATAACTAGACCAGTCGTCAACTGCTGGGAATTAGCTCTACTTCTTCTACCAATGACTGCTTGCCAAGCTTCGGGAATATCTTCTCGCAATACCTCAAACTGTACTGTTTCTGGATGGTATTGCAGAATTTGTTGCACCGTAATGTGGTAAGAGTCAAGTATGCTATTGAGGCTAAAGTCAATTCGCACTTGTTTGAGAAACCTAGCTATGTTTTGAGTTTGTGCTGCATTTGTCCCAGAAGGTACGAGCAACAGCCGTAAACCTTTACCCCCTTCTTGAGGCTTGGGTAAGTGTTCTCCTACATGAGTATTTAAATTCATTGCTTCCAATTGCCCTGACTCCAGAGAACCGTCAGGAAAATTTAGAACGCTGATGCCGCAGTTAGACTGCTGAATGCAATGATAGCGATCGGGTGTAATTCCTAAAGCTGTACTTATCAAAGCGCGGTTGGTTCCGCCATGAGTCACTAGTAAAACGGTTTGTCCCCTATGGCGCGGTAATATTTCTTGCCAAAACTCTCGCACCCTTTGATATAAATCTAGGGCGGGAAAGAATTTGTCAAGTTGTTGGCTGTTAGTTGTTGGTTGTTGGTTGACAATCAACGCTGAGGCTACACTGCTTCCTTGTCTCCCTTGTCCTCCTTGTCTCCTTACTATCTCACCGACAGCATGTAACTCCATCTCGAACAAATGGGGGTGTTGTTTCCAAAGGCGATATTCCTTGGCGAAGTTTTCGCGCACGTATTGAAATGACAACCCTTGCCATGCGGGAAGATTGGTTTCGCGTAACTTGTTCGTTAGCCTTAATTGGGCAAGGGAGGATATGACTCTCAAAATTTCTTGGGCGGTTTCTTGCGCTCGTTTCAATGAACTGGAGTAGATAGCATCAAATACCACTCCTTTGAGAAAATCGCCAGTTAAACGCGCGTCTGTGCGCCCTACTTCAGTTAATACTGACTCATCGCTGCTACCTTGATAGAGACCGAGGGCATTGTAAGTACTCTGCCCGTGGCGTACTAAGATAACGCGGGTTGCTCGATCTTCCTCATGCTTCCATCGCATAAGTATCTCCTGTTTGCTCGCTATCAATAATGCTTTGGATCTGATACAAGGTGGCATAATGTCCGCCCAGACGCATGAGTTCGCTATGCGTCCCCTGTTCCAAAATGCTGCCTCCCTCAACGTAGAGGATGATATCTGCGTGTTGCACTGCCCTGAGATTGTGGGAGATTGTAAATGTCGTCCGCCCCTCAGTGAGTTTTTCTAAGGCTGCGTTGACGATTTGTTCGCTAGCACTGTCCAAACCTGTAGTTGGTTCGTCCAGAATGACAATCGGTGCTTGACGGATCGCCGCACGGGCGATCGCAATTCTTTGTCGCTGTCCGCCCGATAGCGTTCCACCCCGTTCGCCCAAAACTGTATCGTAGCCTTGGGGCAGTTGCATAATGAATTCATGAGCATTAGCAAGACGGGCGGCTTGTTCTACTTCTTTGCGAGAAGATCCTAGTTTCCCGTAAGCAATATTTTCTTGTACGCTAACTGCAAACAAAACGCTATCTTGCAAAACTACGCTAATTTGCTGCCGCAGCGAATCTAGGGTGTATTCGCGTAAATCTTGACTGTCAATTAAAATCCGACCGGAATCAGGGTCATACAGGCGGAGAATTAGGCTCAGAAGAGTTGATTTTCCACTTCCAGAAGGACCCACCACCGCTACTTGTTGCCCCGACTGAACGGCAAAGCTAATATTTTCTAATATTTCCTTAGCTGTACTGTAGCCAAAAGAAACATTTTCAAACCGGATTGCCCCAAAGAAAGGATGTGCTTTTTTTGCCCCTGGTAAGTCACGCACGTTGGGTTCGTAGTCCAATAACTCCACCACCCTTTCACCAGAAGCCGTCGCTTTAGCAATCTGCCCGACTTGAGTGGAAAGTTTTCGCATTGGTTCAAAAGCATTTTTTAAATAAGTCATAAATACTAATAATTCGCCAGGAGTAAGTCCCTTGTGCAGAACTACATGGGAACCACGCCACAAGACAGCGGCGATAATTACTGCCATCAGGACTTGCACCGTTCTTTCTAATGCTGCTGAGAGTTTTAAAGATTCGATCGCCTCATCTAAACTTTTCTGGTTTTGCGCTGCGAAAATGCTATGTAGCATCTCCTGCAAAGAAAGAACTTGTACGATTTTAATCGCCCCAATAGTTTCACCCGTTGTCGCTGCTAAAACACCTTCAGAATCGCGATGTTGTTTGGCAAAACTACGAATGCGACCGATTGTTTTACTCGTGAGCAGGGTTAGGAGTGGAAATATTGCTGTTGCGACTAATGCTAATTCCCAGTTCAGCCAATACATGATTGCCAACATTCCTAATAAAGAAATAATGTTGGTCAATAAAGGTAGAGCAGTTTTGATCGTCACCAACCGCATTTTTTCAATATCAGCCGTGACGCGAGTAATTAAGTCGCCGCTTTTATGTTGTTGATGAAAGGAAAGAGAGAGACGCTGCAAGCGATCGAAAACTTGACCGCGTACCTCAGACAATATCTCTACAACAGCCAAAGACATACCATAGGTACTCAAATATGCTGCCATACTACCCAGTCCAGTAATACCAACTATTGCTAGGGCTGATAAAGTCAGCAGCATGACTGGATTGAGTCCAAAACTATTAGGAATATTAGTAGAGTTGTTATAAGCGGGAATTAGAATATTATCAAAAACATACTTTAGGGGCCAAGGTTCTAGTAATCGTAGACCTGTTTCTATTAATAAAGCAAAAAAAGCCCCAACAATTGTGAATCTTTGCTTACGGATATAGGGAGAAAACTTTCTCAAAATCCGTACAAGACCTGGTATTACTCCTCTTAAATCTTTTTCTTTGGGGCGCTGACCCATTTAGTAGTTCTCCTTGAAGTAAGGGTACATGGTGCGTGCGAAGAAAGCTATCGGTAGGTTAAATCAGCCAAAAATAATCAAACAAAACTCAAGGTTGCAATTTGAGGGTTGAGAAAACCTTTTAGGAAATTAGCTGTATTTTCAGCTCCTTTAAGATCGAATAATTGCGAATTATGAAATCGTTTATTCTTTAAGCAACAGATAATTTTGTTAGACAAACTTAGGGGGGATAAGTCTTGAGGTTGAATGCTGTCGATCAACCCTAATTTTTCTAATTTTCGCGTTCTGTGTAGCTGTTCTTTATCCACCTGCTCGTGTCCGATGGGAACTACAATGGCACGAACACCCGTACTTAAAATATTCATTGTGGTGTTATAACCACCGAGGCTGACAGAAATATCTGCCGTCTGCATGTATTCAAGCAGTTGCGGGGTATAAGTTTCAATTTGAATATTGTCGCGATCGCTAGCCAATTTTCTGAGGTGTGTCACCTTTTCTGCTGGCATAAACGAGCCAGTAAATATCTTGATAACGTGAGGTAGACTTTGACTCAATATCGCACTCGATCTAATCAGTGTTTCTAGTACTTCGTGACCGATTCTGCCACCACCTATACTTGCTACAATTTTGACGGTATCTAAACCAGCTTCATTCCACAATTCATCAAAAGGTGTAAAGGTGATTTTTGGTAGTTGTGTTACAAATCCTGTATGGACAATTTCAGCTTTAATTTCTTTATGTCTAGCAAAACTATCCGAAAAAGTTTGAAAGCGAGAATCGGCATGAAACAGGAGCAAATCGAAATATCGATTCATGAGATCGCAAATTGTTTTATCTTCTTCAGGAGCGCTTTCTTTTCCGATAACGTCACGCAAGCTAGAAACAATTTTAGTTTTAGGACTTGTCGCTTTTATATATTCGACTAAAGGAATTAGCTCGAAGAGTAGCTTGTGTCTACCAAAAGGAAAAAATTCTGTAATTAAACAGTCAGGTTTGATGCGATCGCATTCTGCAATTAAGATCTTTTTCCTAGCTTCTTTCACTTCCTCAACGGTAAATGGACTACTCCCTGCTGCAAATTCCCCCTCTTCTAGCCATAGTGCAGGTAATCGAATAACTTCTACTTGTGTTGGTAGCTCAAAACCTTGAATTTGAGGACCACCAATAATAAAGTAAACTTGAAAATAATTCGCTAAGCTTTGCACAATTTCTGAGCTACGAACTAAATGTCCCATACCACTCAGATATTGACAGTAAAACATAATTTTTTTCATGACTAGCTCACTTATAACTCCTAAAATCAAACCTATCTAAACTGCTGAGCGATCGATCGCTAAAGCGGGTAAAGAAGTATATTTTTGATAAATCCGGTTCAGTTGATGTTCGCAAACTTTTTGAGCCATGAGTTGCAGTAAATAATTTTGAACTCGAAACAAACCATTCATATCTAAGTTAAGCTTTAGCTTTTGTTGATCTTCTAGCTGACTTAACAGTAGATTCATTAGAGTTGTGGGACTAAAATCTTCCTTACCAGGTATGAGTGTCTTAATTAATCCTAAGCTTGCCATTCTCTCGGCTCTAATTGATTGTTCTTGAGACGGCTTATGACGCGGAATAATGACAGATGGTTTTCCTGCTGATAAAATCTCACAAACAGTATTATATCCAGCCATAGACACTACAATATCTGCGGCATTTATATAGCTCATTAAATCATCTGTAAATTCTCCAACTCGAACTTGAGAGTTGTTTTCTGCTGCTCGTTCGACGAGTTGCTTTTGCTTTTTAGGCATTTCAGGACCGCAAATTATCAAACTTTTAATGCGATACTTGGCTGGTAATAGTGCTAATGCTGACAAATAATTATCTACCAACTCATAGCCATCCTCTCCACCTCCAGGGGTTACTAGAATTAAGCGTTCTCGCTGCGAAACTTGTAATTCTTGTCGAATGCGAGTTCGACTCTTTTGTCCCGGTTGACGGTGCAGATAGCCACAGTAGCGTACTTTTTCAGCAATGGTAGGTGGAAATCTGTATTCTCGTACCGTGTCAAAAACTTCTGGCGTTCCAACTATTTGTATTTGATGGTAAAACTTGTCAATCGCTATATAAAAATCATTTTTTTGCCACTCGGCGATTGTTTTTTCTGGACAGTCAAGAATATCTCTTAATAACAGTACTAATTTTGTTTGTGGTAGTGCTGTCTGTAAGTAATTAAGAGTACCCCGCAACTCATTTTTTAGTCCGTAGGTTTCTTATCTACCAAAAAGAGATCTGGTTGAAAAATAATCGTTGCTGACAAGATTAATTCCGACCGCAGCTTAACCGTCTCTTCCACACCCATCCCTAAATATTTCACACCAATTTCACCAGTTTCATCGCGATTTAAGCAGGGTAACTTAATATAATCAAGTCCTTTTGGCAATCGAAAGCCCTGAAGCATGGGCGAACCAGAAAGTAATAAAATTGAAAGGTCAGGAATCTCGCTTAATAGGTGTTCGCAAATTACTAACATTCTGCGAATATTGCCAAGTCCAAATGCGTCGTGGGAATAAACCAGCAGTCGCATGACTGATATCCTTTTTGTGTGGTTGGTTGTGAAAAATTGACTGGCGATCGCAGTTCGTCACTAATGATCTGTCTTCCATCTACATATATCTTTGCAGTCAGTGATGAATTGACAATGAATGTTTAATGAGAGATTTCTCATGAGAAATCTCTCATTTTCGCCATAAGTCTCTCTTTCACTCCACCTCATTCGTTTGCATACATAATTATCGAGAGGCAACTCATCTCTACAAAGCCATTAAAAAAACATCTCAGTACAGTACGTTAGCCTTTGGCGTAACGCATCCTACGTATGTTTCAAAAATTAAATATAAGTCCTATAGATCTTTCAAGGCGCACAGATGTGCGCCCCTACAAATGCTAAAAATGTTATTTGAGCATCGTTTGTTTGCAAGCGATTTCCAACTGTGCCTGTATACATCCTAATAAGTCTTTGAAGAGGAAAGGCTTAGTAATGTAATCATTTGCACCAGCTCGCAAAGCAACTGCCTTACATTGATTATCGTCACGAGCAGTCATAATGACAATTGGTAGCACTTCTCCCTTGCTACGTAGTTCTTGCATGACCTGCCAACCATCTTTAATTGGTAAACCAAGGTCGAGTAACAATAGATCGGGTTGACTAGTTTGAGCCAATTCAATCGCCTGTTCTCCATCAGTTGCTACTAGAGTATCGAAACCACTTTTGCCAAGTCCTTTCTCAACAAAAGCAGCTAGACGAGCTTCGTCTTCCACAATCAAAATTTGGCTCATAACCTTGTGGTGTACCTATTTCAAGGTGGTCAATGAATAAAGTAAATGCTGAAGAGAACGATTTCGCTAATCTCGCATGGAAATCCTTGCAAATCTTAGCTAGCGATCGCCCTACTGCCACAACTTAAAACTCCTCATTGTTAGATGATGATAGAAATATTTATACGGATAATAACAGACTAAAAATAAACGTCATAAAAGATAAATCTTCTATTTATAAATATTTTATTGATCTGTCTTCTGTTTGCTTAATCCTATCTTCTAGAAAAAGTAATAGAACAACCCAGCGAACTCTCAATCATTTCAGCAATTAGTCTCTTGCCAATTACTTTGACAGTTAAAGATGAGATTGTGATGAAATTGAAATGAGAAACTTTTCATCTCTGAACTTGTCACTCGCCTTTCTACTTTGATTTAATCGTCAACCAGCTCGTTTGGCATGACTTTTTTCTCTGGCGATCGCTTCAGAGGTATGACGATCGTAAATCTAGCACCAGCACCAATATCACTTTTGAGTAAGACTCGTCCGCCGTGAGCTTCTACAATTGCTTGGACGATCGATAATCCCAACCCAGCGCCTTCAGAGCGGCGGCGACTGTTAGCAGCACGAGCAAAGCGTTCAAAAATCCTTTGTTGATCTACGAGTGCGATCCCTTCTCCCGTATCGCGTACCCAAAAACTAATTCTACTTTTACTAATTGCCGAGCCAATACCAATTATGTCATTCTCTTTTGTGTGTTGGATAGCATTTTGGATCAAGTTCATCACTGCCTGAGTTAAACGCTGACGATCGGCGATCGTCTGACCTTGAGCTGTACTATCGAATTGCCAGTTACGCTGGGCTAGTGCTTGTGCTTTAGCAAATAATTCCTCTGTAAAAGATTGTAACTCGACAGTTTCCCAGTGTAAAAAGTCCGGGCGTTCCGCTTTTGCTAGTAAAATCATGTCATTGACAAATCGGCTCATGCGATCTAACTCATCTAACACTAGCGCTAGAGTTTCCCGTATTTCTTCGGGGTTGTCGCCCATCAATTCTAAATGTCCGCGCACGATCGCGATTGGCGTTCGCAGTTCGTGTCCCGCATCGTTGATAAACTCTTGCTGGCTAGTAAAAGCGGCTTGCAATCTATCCATCATTTCATTAAAGGTAGTTGCTAGCTCCGCCAGTTCGCCCTTTCCTTCCACAGAAATGCGTTGATTGAGATCGGATTCGCTAATCTGATGAGTTGTTTGGAGTAGGAAGCGCAGAGGAGCCAAAACCCCCCGAGAAGCAACCCAAGCTATTAGCAAAACCAGAAGTAATACTACAGCACTGACTTGAACGATTGCTAATACGGCTTCTACAACTTCAGCTCGTTCGCCAGCGGTAGTATGAGCAACCACAAATACACCTGCAATTTTGCCGTCAATCCAAACAGGTTTAGCTGTGTAAAGAACGCTATCAATATTTGGTTCTGTAGGAAAGTCCTTCTCACCTTGTTCTGATTGAGTCAGTTTTCCCCAGTATTGAATCAACTCAGAATCAGCAGCAAGTACTTTGGGTCTAGCTCTCGGACTAGATTTACGAAATTCTCCATCCACGATCGCGATCAAAAAGGTATCATCTTCCGACAATTGACGACCGAGAAAAGCATCGAAAAATTCTTCTAACTCATCCTCTGTCACTGGAGGTTTCGTCAAGCGTATGTCTGCTTGTTTGAGCAAATTGACAGCAGCCTTCACTTCTTTGTCTTCGCGATCGCCTGCTTCGGTTTCTGCATCAATTAATTGAGTGAATATTTCCATCTTCTCCGTCAGCTCCCGATTGACACGCTGGTTGACGCGCTCGTAAAGCACCTGACGAAATGCAGGGATGGAAACTACAAAGATGAAGCCGATTGTCAGCAGATACCACAAGAGAATACGGGTACGTGCTGCCCAAAAGAATCCTCTGGCAGGCGAGAAATTTGATTTAACCTTGGGAGAGGCTCTACTCTCGCTCCGTTTTTCTGGCATCGATCGAAATTTATGATAGCTCTAAAAAAAACTTAATAGTTTTTAATATCTGATATTGGTTTACATAATAACTGCTTAGCAGGACTTTTTTGTCAGGGTACTACCTAAGAAGCTCGAAGATACCTCCATAAGGGGCTTGACAAATTTATCAACAAGAAGGAATATTCCAGAATCTCTCAGGAGCAAGCTAATAAGACTCACTACAGTCAAAACAGGCACTTGTAAAGAATTAATGCGTCTACGAAAGAGATGAGTCAAACCCGCTCTGTGAGTGGCGATCGCTCCTCTATGATGAGAAATGGTCTGACTCTAACCCCAAACCGAACATTTCAACTACCATTTGTACTTAGCTTGTCACTGGTAGCAAAAATACTTAGTGCGATCGATCGCCTGAAATCTCGTCGTCCACAATGCTAGCGAAGGATATTAAAACATGCACGTATTAGTGACTGGAGTTGCTGGATTTATCGGTTATCATTTAGCACAACGGTTGCTTCAAGAGGGGATAGGAGTCTATGGCATAGACAACCTCAACAACTACTACGATGTCAAACTCAAGCACGATCGCTTAGCGCAACTTCAGCCACATCCGGGGTTTGCATTTCAAAAATTGGACTTAGCAGAACGCGATCGCCTTTTAGAATTGTTTCAATACAATAAATTCGATTATGTCGTCAATTTAGCAGCCCAAGCAGGGGTTCGTTACTCCCTACAAAATCCCTTTGCCTACTCTGATAGTAATCTTTCCGGGTTTGTTAACCTGCTGGAAGGCTGTCGTCACAGTCAGGTCAAACACTTAGTCTTTGCGTCTTCCAGTTCTGTTTACGGTGCAAATACCAAAATACCTTTCTCAGTTAGCGATCGCGTCGATCGCCCTGTGTCCCTCTACGCTGCTACCAAAAAAGCCAACGAACTGATCGCCCACGTCTACAGCCATCTCTACAATTTACCGACTACCGGATTGCGTTTTTTTACCGTTTACGGTCCTTGGGGAAGACCGGATATGGCTTATTTTAAATTTGTCCAGGCGATTGAAGCAGGCAAACCAATTGAAGTCTACAACTATGGCAAGATGAAACGCGACTTCACCTATATTGATGATGTCGTAGAAGGCGTAGTGCGAGTTATGCAGCGTCCACCTCAAATGTATTCTCAACCAAACGGTAGTAGTGAAATACCTGAAAACCAAGCTCCATATAAAATTTACAACATTGGTAATAACAGTCCGGTAGAACTGAATGAGTTTATTCAGACAATTGAGACCGCTTTGGGAAAAACAGCTTGCACGCAAATGTTACCGATGCAACCCGGTGACGTTCCTTGCACTTACGCTGATGTAGACGATTTAATTCACGATGTTGGATTCAAACCTACTACGCCTTTATCAGAAGGGATTCAACGCTTTGTTGACTGGTATAAACTTTATTACAGGGAGCAGGGAGCAGGGAGTAGGGAGCAGTTATCAGTGACTCCTGACCAGTGACCAATGTAGAGACATTACATGTAACGTCTCTACAAAGTTATCAGTGACCGTAGGGACGGGTTTGGCGAATAGATTGACAGCCTGAACAATACATCTTCAGTCAAAACCCGCCCTTCCCAGGTATCAGTTGTCCGCGATCGCCGATTGAAACTATTTGCAATTATTAAAAATAGTTTTGAAACTCTCTGTTGTCTTTCACGCTATTTTTCATTTCTTTGTTTTAATATTAGATATTTCTTTCATAGAACCTTTCTGAAGGAATAGTGTTCAACAAATATATAGAGATTATTCTATAAGTATTATTATCTAAGCTATGGCTGCGCTCGTTCGTGAATGTTGTTTTTCTCAAGTTACATATAAAACAAGAACTGTAAATCTACTATTAAGAAATAATAAGCATTAACACTAGACTCGCGAATTAGAAAAGACGCAGTTGTAATTATCAATGTATTCCTAAAGTAATAGTTAGCTTGATGCAGACTCTGACCCTCGCTCAGTTGCCGCGATCGCCAACATCTAAAAGGCAAGAAGAATCGCGAGCAAGCAGTTCAGCAGCTTTTAAAAGTCTTGCTAAAATAAAAAAAAGAATATAGAGTGACAGTAATATGTATAATTATTACCTATATAAAATAAATAGACAAATTAGCTAATATATAGAACCTTATAGTTCGACTAGAGCAAAGTCGGGTTTTTCAGGAATCCAAAGCAAAAGAAAAGCAAAAAGCATAAGGCCGTTAATTATACCATAAATTAACTAACCGATACCAGTGTATTTGACATTTCATTTCTAATATTAAGGTCGATTTGGAGTTTCTCTATGAATCAACAAAGTTCCCAAAGGAAGTTGATACGCTTAAGAGAGCTAATAATTACTACCATAATAGGCTCATTGCCTAAGATTGCAATGGGTACGGCTGCACGTCAAAAATTGTATCCGCTGATCTTGCGGCACATGGGTAAAAAAGTCTTCATCCAAGAGGGCGTAGAGTTTCTCGGCGCTGAAAAGATCGAACTTGGCAATGAAGTTTATTTATTTCGCAACGTTAAGCTGAACGCCTGGAATGATAACTGTAAAATTTTGCTGGGCGATCGCGTTGCTATAGATCGAGGTGCTGATATAAGTTGTGCCGGAGATAACTGCACAATTGAAATTGGTGATGGCACGTTCGTCGGTCCCTACTCGTGTATCGCTGGTCCAGGGAATATCAAAATTGGCAAGGACTGCATGATTGCTGCTCACAGTGGCATAGTGGCTAACAATCATATTTTTGCAGACCCCTTACAGAGGATTCGCGATCAAGGAGTGACGAAAAAGGGAATTGAAATTGGCGACGATTGCTGGTTAGGTTATGGCGTGAAAGTTTTAGATGGGATCGCGATCGGCAAGGGTAGCGTCATCGGTGCTGGGGCGGTTGTAACCAAAGACCTCCCCCCTTACTCCATTGCCGTTGGCGTACCAGCCAAGGCAATTGACAGCCGCCTGCAAGTCAAAGAAGAAGTGACTCACCAACACGAATACAACCAGATCGCTCAAGGCGATCTCGTTTCAGCAAGATCGCTATCTCCGAACGCAGCAACAAACGCTGTAGAAGCAGTTCCAGCAAATCCATCCCGCGATCGCGCTGCGAGCAAAAACGAACTTGCCCATAGACCATTAGAAAATTTACTCCAAGCAACCTTGGAATGTATTCGCCACATCCTAGAAGTTGATACTGTCGCAGTCTTATTACAAACAGAAAACGGAGAACAACTAGCAGTTCATGCCACTTTGGGCTTGGAAGAGGAAATCGAAACTGGAGTCAGAATTCCCATCGGACAGGGATTTGCGGGAAAAATTGCGGCTCATCCAGAGTTAACAATTGTTGACGACCTATCGACCATAGAAATCTACAGCCCCGTACTGCGACAAAAGGGACTGCATTCTATGCTAGGCGTTCCTCTATTTGCTAGCAATCGAGTTGTTGGTGTATTTCATATTGGTAGCCTGCATCCGCGACACTTCACCAACAAAGAAGCACAAACAGTACGCTACGTTGCCGATCGCATTGGAGAAGCGATCGAACCAGTCTTGCGCTTGTGGCAGATGCCTGATTATGTGAGTGGTTAATGGTTGATGGTTAATGGTTAATTGTAGATAGTGGCAACTGATTGACTCTTAACCATCAATAGACTTCTTGCAAAACTATTTTCTTTGTCTTTTTCTTTGCGACTACTCTTGGAGAACGCTTTGCGGCTTTGCACGCCAGTTGCTACAACGGAGGAAACCTCCGCAACGCACTGGCTTGTCTTTGCGTGACCTAAAAACATACTTATGCAAGAAGTCTAATAGTTAAGGATCGACAACAAGCTAATCTTCGCCAGCTCCGTAGCGCCAAGCGTCAATCCAGCGGTGGTATTGGTACTGTTGTGATATGGGTAGGTTTTTTAGCCAAGGTTGGATAATGGGACTGAATTTAGATAAGACTGAATAGATTCCAAGGTTAGTGTAATGGATCGTCCAATCTAGTAAAGCCCCTAAGCCAACGTGAGGGATAATTTGGGCGATTAATAAAGGATGAGCGATCGCAGTTTTCAACAAAGTTTGTGTCAGGGGCAAAAACTGTACTACGTCTTGTAGAAACGGTCTGATGACGCGATCGCCCAACTGTTGCATAGTGAGAAATACAACTGCTAGCAACCGATTAATGCGATCGGGCGGAATATTTCCGCCAACATCTGCCCTCATCGCTTTTTGAAACAGCCATGTAACGCTGAGATTTGGTTGATAAGGGGCTAATAATGACAGAGACGATGCAGATAACTGCTCGCTAGAAAGTGCTGCATGAATGCCAAGCGTTAGGCGTTCTAAATGGCGTACCATTGCTCCAAAACCCCCAAAGCTTAGCGGTGATTGATTGCCACTACTATCTCCTACTGGTAAAATCCGATTCCAAGGAGTGCGTAAAGGACTTTGGTGATAGGCAGGAAAAAAACCAAATAAGGCTCGTTGAAAATGCAGTTTATCTAAATCTATAACCTGATACTGTGGCAGCAATTGCAAATATTCTTCAAATAACGCTTCTAAACCCAAATGTTCTGGACTAGCATCCATGTAAGTAAATAAATACGTCGTCCTACCATCTCTAGCAGGAAAAGCCTCCCAGAAATACTGACAGCGATTTTGAATCGGCGTGAAAGTGGCAATTAAATCGCCAGTTTGATTTTGGGGAAACCCTTGAGCGCAACTACCAACAACCAAACAAATACTATCGGGTTTTTGTCCCTGACGTGCTTGTTTTGTCATCGGGGACAAATGCCCCATTGCATCGATGAGGACGCGAGTTGTAATTGGTAATTGGTAATTAATAATTGGTAATTGGTGGTTGTTGGTTGTCGCTCCCTCAGCTTCCTCAGCTCCCTCAGCTCTCTTATCCCTGCTCCCTTTCTCCACAAACACGCCATTAGGATGAACGATCGCGCTCACAAAGGGAGTATTTTCTAATAACACCCCACCTGCTGCTAGAAATTTTTGCTTTAAGGTTTCTAGCAAATAAATTGGATCTACACCCAGATTGAGTACGTCTTTAACCCAGATTTCGCCGCCCCAATTTTCGCCACTATTATGAAAGCTAACGCGGGCGGGGTTATACTCAGTAGCGATCGCTTGCTCTAATTCCGCTTCAGTTAATAAATTCAACCGCAAAAAAACTGCCAATTCTTGGCGAGAAATATTCCACTCTTGCTGTCTACCTCGTAAAATTCCGCGTTCGAGCAAAGCGACTCGCCATCCCCGCTGTACCAAAGCGCTACCAATTAAAATTCCTAGCGTACCACCGCAAATCACGACATCCCAGTCAACTGTTTCCAAAAGAGTTTCGCTTTGAGTCACGACTGTCGGTACTGCTGTCGTCTCCGTTCTCATCGACGCGAGTAAGCGATCGGCTTGTCGCAAGCCACTCAAAACATCGCCTGGTAATTGAGTCAGAATATCTTCTGTTAAACTCACGATCTCACTACTCTTTATTTAACTAATTGCGATCGAATATACCCAATCTTGATATTTCGGTTCTCTACCCTCGGTAATGGCAATCAGTTTTTCTTGCAGTTTTTGCGTAATCTTATTTTGTGGTGATAATTGATAATTTTCTAATCTTTTTACTGGAACGATTTTCGCTGCTGTACCGCATAAGAATACTTCATCGGCAATCAAAAGTTCAGTTCGATCGACTGGTCTTTCTATTGTTTCAATTTCCAAATCTCGGGCAATTTTAATGACGCTATCCCTAGTAATTCCTTCTAAAATATCTTGATCGAAACCTGGAGTAATCAGCTTTTCGTTTCTGACAATGAATATATTCATTCCCGAGGCTTCGCTAACTTTGCCTTGAGAATTCAATAAAATTGCCTCATCAAAACCCGATTCAACTGCTTCTGTTTTTGCTAAAGCAGAAGTGATGTAAGCAGCACTAATTTTACCCCGTAGTGGCATACTGCGATCTTCTTGTCGATACCAAGAGCTAATGCGACAGCTAACACCTTCAGCAGATAAATAGTCTTGTAACTCTAATCCGTAAACAAAAAGATCCTTTTCGATGGAATGCAGTCGCGGTGCAATTCCTAAGCCAGAAGTGTAAACAAAAGGACGAATGTAGAAAGATGCTGTGGGCTGATTGCGTTTAACAAACTCAACAATGACGCTTTGAATTTTATCTGCTGGTAAATCGTAATGAAGAAATCTAGCACTATGACTCAATCTCTGGCAATGGCGATCGAGCCGAAACAGCAAAATTTGCTGAGAATCCTGCGGATGGGGAATTCCACGTAAACCACCTAAGGCTCCCGTTCCGTAGTGTAAGGCATGGGTAGCAATAGAGATATTAGCCTCGCCTAACGGAACAAACTGATTTTGAAAGTAGGCGATCGGTAGGAAGCTTTGCACGGGAGAACTCAAACAGAGGTGAGATATTTCACTATAGACGATTTTACAGCTCCAATCCCAGTACGGTTTGAATTAATTTCAGATAGAACGGCTGAATTTAGAAAATCTAATATATTATCATCAAGCATAGTAAAATCAAAAGTACTAACTTTACAGCCAGCAAGCTGAAATTGGTTTATTTGAGCTTTAGCTAATTGAGTTGGCGATCGCGATCGCCCTCCACAATTCAAGCTTAAAGCGAGTATAAATAAAAATTAAGATTCAGTTCTACCTGTGGAAAACTTAGGGTTTTCTGTGGAAAACTCGGGGACAATTTGTGGAAAACTATTGGTTTTACGTGGAAAATTTGCAGTAAGTATAAATACCCTGTGGAAAACTTAAGGCTTTTTTCCACAAGTTTTCCACAAGTTTTAATCTCTAGGATCGCCACAGAAACAGCAAGAGCCATTTTTTTTCACAGTTTCCACAGCACCTACTACTACTAATAAAAAAATATATCTTTAAGTCGGATCTATTCGCAGAGAAGTTTATTGGTTCATCCTTACAACAACCTTGACAAGAGTGATACCATGTCTATTCTGGTAGTTAGAATTTCCTGACTCAGGATCTCCCGTTAGCCGTCCATGAAACTCGTCTGTACTCAAAACGACCTTAGTACAAACCTTTCTCTTGTCAGTCGCGCCGTCCCCTCGCGTCCGACTCATCCGGTTTTGGCTAACGTATTGCTGCAAGCCGACGCAGATAGGCAGCAGGTAAGCTTGACAGCTTTCGATCTCGAACTGGGAATTCGCACCACGTTTGCTGCTACAGTGACGGTAAGCGGTGCGATAACTTTGCCTGCTAAGTTGTTAAATGACATTGTGGCAAGACTTCCAGAAGGAGAAATTACGCTGGAAGAAGAGGAAGGAGAAGTCCCATTTATTGCCGCGATCGCCTCTCAGCATGGACGCTACCAAATTCGCGGTATGGGGGTGGAAGAATTTCCTGAATTACCCGTGTTAGAAAAGGGTGAATTCGTGCATTTGCAAGCAGAGGCTTTGATTGAGGGTTTAAAAGGCTCGCTATTTGCGACAAGTGCTGACGAAAGCAAGCAAATTTTGAAAGGATTGCATTTGACAGTCCAGCAGGACACGCTAGAATTTGCAGCAACGGACGGTCATCGCTTAGCAGTCGTGCAAACTGCAAATGACACTTCAGATGGAGAAGAGTCAAGACAGCTTGAAGTTACCGTACCTGCTAAAGCGTTTCGAGAATTGGAACGGATGCTGGGTAAGCTACAAGCCAGCGAACCAATTGCCTTAAATTGCGATCGCGGTCAAATTGTGTTTGAATGGTCGGAGCAACGGTTGACGTGTCGCACCCTAGAAGGTCAGTATCCTGCCTATCGTCAGTTAATTCCACGTCAATTCGAGCGCCAAATTGCGATCGATCGGAAACAATTACTGGGTGCATTAGAACGAATTGCGATTATTGCCGACCAGAAAAATAATATTGTCAAGTTTCATATTGATACCGACAAACAAGAATTAGCCTTATCAGTTGATGCGCAAGATGTAGGTAGCGGGAAAGAATTTCTACCTGCTGAAATTTCTGGTGGGGGCAATCTTGATATCGCTTTTAATATTGCTTATTTGATGGATGGAGTCAAAGCATTACCTTCAGGGGAAATTGAAATGCACCTGAATACGGCAGTGACTCCAGTGGTTTTGACTCCGATTGGTGGGTTGCAGATGACTTATTTGATTATGCCGGTACAGATTAGAAATTAATAGGATGCGTTAATAACGCACCCTACCAAATTAAACCTACTAAATTAAACCTTAGCAATATCAGCAAAACGAATTTTGAGATAATCTTCATCCATCTTTGCTCCAGATGGTTGTAATGCAGCTAAAGCTTGAGGTAAAACTAAATTACGGCGATGGTTGCCGATGGTAATGTTCAATTCATCCCCTGTTTTACTCAACTGAATTTTATCTTTGGGAATGCCAGGTAGATACAGTTCTAGACTGTATTGATTGTGTTCTTGTACGACTTTGAGCGTAGTTTCTTTGTAATAAACTTGGGCAGGATCTTCTTCTTGATATAATGTTTCTTTCAATCTTTCCAAAGCTGCTAGACCGCACATTTCTTCAGAATAAAGCGGCACTTCCTTGACGGGTAAAGGACGAAAGTTTTCGTGAATTTCCTGACGATATTGCTGTTGATTTTCTTTCCATTTTTGGAAGAAAGGATCGGTCACTTGTTCTGGGATGATCCGATTAGCAACAACTAAATCTGTGGAAACATTATATAAACTGAGATAGGCATGAGCGCGGAGAGACTCTTTAATCACCATTTTTTCAGGATTAGTGACTAGGCGCACGGAAGTTTTCGTGTTGTCAGTTAAAACTTTTTCCAATGCCTCAATTTGCTCGTAAAATTCATAGGGAGCGTCCATCACTTCTTTATCTGGAAGCGAAAAACCTGCAATAGGTTTAAATAAAGGCTCTACCAAAGGTCTAAGCGCTACAGACATTTTTTGCAGTGGCTTGTAAAAGCGGCGCATATACCATCCACTGACTTCAGGTAAGCTAAGCAACCTTAAAGCCGTACCCGTAGGCGCAGAATCGATAATTAAGACATCGTATTCGCCTTCGTCGTAGTGGCGCTTCATCCGCACTAGACCGAAAATTTCATCCATGCCTGGTAGAATAGCTAATTCTTCAGCTTGGACTCCATCTAATCCCCGTGCTTGTAGGACTTGAGTAATATAGCGTTTGACTGCACCCCAGTTTCCTTCTAATTCGAGCAGCGCGTCTAATTCTGCACCCCAGAGATTTTGGCGCACTAGGCGAGGTTCGTGTCCTAATTCTAAGTCAAAGCTATCTGCTAGGGAGTGTGCGGGGTCAGTGCTGAGAACCAGCGTGCGATAGCCGAGTTCGGCGCAGCGCAGTCCAGTAGCCGCCGCCACAGAGGTTTTCCCAACTCCTCCTTTACCAGTCATGAGAATTAGACGCATGAATATTGTCCTATCTGAGAAATGTTTATATTTGTTTATAATCTATAAGTTTAGAGTGAGGAGTGAGGGATAAGGAGTGAGGAGTGAGGGATAAGGAGTGAGGAGTGAGGAGTAAGAAGGGTAAAAGGCTAGTGCTGAGAGGTAAAATGTTAATTTCTGACTTCTGATTTTTGACTTTTGACTTTTGACTTTTGACTTCCCTCTACCCCTTATTCCTCAAACGATGACGCAGACCAATCTCTGGACTAATGCTGACCACGTTTTGTGGTATCTCGCCAAAGCAGATAAAATTCCCCATCGGACTGAGGGAGAAGGCGTGTTGTTGGAACAGGTGCCAAAAACTGTAGAGCGAATTCTCGATTTGGGGACGGGGGATGGTCGTTTACTAGGGTTGTTAAAAATCGATCGTCCGCAAGTTCAAAGTGTGGCGATCGACTTTTCTCCTACAATGCTAGAAGCAGCGCGTCAGCGTTTTGCTGGAGATGAAACAGTAGAAATCATAGCTCATAATTTAGATGAACCTTTACCAGCTTTAGGTCAATTTGATGCTGTTGTTTCTAGCTTTGCGATTCATCATTTAACGCACGATCGCAAACGTTCTTTATATGAAGAAATCTTTTCTCTCTTAGCACCAGGTGGAGTTTTTTGCAATTTAGAGCATGTTGCTTCTCCAACTCAAAACTTGCACGATCGCTTTCGTCAGGCGATCGGAATTGCAGATGAGCCAGACGATCCATCAAATATATTATTAGATGTTGAAACTCAGCTCAAATGGTTGCGAGAAATTTGTTTTATAGATGTTGACTGTTATTGGAAATGGTTAGAATTGGCTTTATTAGTAGGGTGCGTTAAATAATGCATCCTGCTGGCGCGATCGCCACCAACTTCTGTGCAGAAAGATAGAATGGGCGAGAGGAACAAGTCACGGAATCTCAAGTGATGGAAACAAAACAACTAGGGAATACTGGTGTCACCATCAGCGCTATCGGTCTCGGTGGAATGCCAATGTCTTTGAGTAGCAGACCACCAGAAACACAAGCAATTGAGACTATTCATCGCGCTTTGGATTTGGGTGTAACTCTAATTGATACGGCTGACTCCTATTGCAAAGATGAGTCAGATAAACACCATAACGAGCGTTTAATTCATCAAGCGTTGCAACAATATCAGGGTGATGCGAGTAACGTAGTTGTTGCTACCAAAGGCGGTTTAATGCGTCCTGGTGGAAGTTGGACGCGCAATGGTAATCCAGACCACTTGCGAGAGACGATTCGGATTAGTTTTGAGGCTTTCGGAGGAGAAAAACCAATCGATCTCTGGCAATATCACGCCCCAGATCCAAACTATACAATTGAAGAATCACTCACACCTGCTAAAGAAGCCGTTGCAGCAGGAACGATCCGGTATGTTGGTGTCTCTAATTTCTCTGTAGAACAGATTAAACGCGCTCGCGACGTGGTTGATATCGTCTCCGTCCAAAACCAATACAATCCCTGGCAGCGACAACCAGAGACAGATGGAGTATTGGAGTATTGCGAACGTGAGGGTTTAACCTTTTTGCCGTGGAGTCCTTTAGGGGGTAGCCGTCGCGTTGCTAGCTTACCAGACATCCCCGCGATCGCTCAATTAGCTAAAACGAAGAGTGTCTCTGTCTACGCGATCGTCTTAGCATGGCTGCGGGCAAAATCTCCTTGTGTAGTGCCTATTCCTGGTGCGAGTAAAGCAAGTAGTATCGAGGATTCGGTCAAATCTGCTCAAATTCAATTATCTTCGGAAGAAGTAGGGCAGATCGATCGCGCTACAGGCTAACTTAAAAAGTATGAAAGACATCCAGCGTCGGCAAGCAACGCAGGCAGATTATGATTTTTTGCATGACTTGCACCAGCAGACTTTTCGGCTGTATGTCGAACAAACTTGGGGCTGGGACGACCAACAGCAAGTAGAGCTGTTTCGTCAGTCCCACCAAAACCTGGACGAGTCGCCTTTTGAAATTTTGTGTCTTGAGGAAAAAGAAATTGGTTGTATTGCGATCGAGGATAAAGGCGATTTTCTCTTCCTTGACTACATTGCCATATCACCTGATTACCAAAATAGAGGATTAGGTACTCAACTCATTGGCGAACTTTTAGAATTAGGTAAAAGTAGAGGAATTCAGGTGCGCCTTAACGTTATTAAAGTAAATCCTGCAAGAAAGCTTTACGAACGATTGGGATTTCAGATTGTCGGTAGCGACGAATATCGCTACTATATGAGAGTTTGAGACGTTCCGTAGAACGCCTCTACAACTACACATCGTAAATCAGACATTCAAGCGATTCTGGATACTCTATACAGTAGAGATCGAGACTATTTCTTTGTTGAGCCGCTTCACGATGGCTTCTTTCTGCTTGTAGTTCTTCCACAATGTCCCACGCTACCGCGCATTCGTTAGAACTGTCACCTGAAGTTTGGCACGCAGCACGCGCTTCTTCTAAAGCTTGCACGATCGCTTTTTCTAAAGAATTACTAATTTCGTTTCCCGCAATCGCAGTAGCCATTTTAGTGACTTGGGAGGGACGATCTGTTGCCTGAGTCATAAAAATCTCCTGTTTAGCTTTTCAGCCTTGATTCTGCTGTGCTTGTCTTTCTCGCTTCCTCAAAGTTGGTTACTCTGAAGTATTTCCTTTTCTAATTTAGGCATGAGAAGACCAGCTGCCAGTGAGTAAAACCGTAATTTTAAGCATCGGTTTTTACTGCCTATATCTTAGACCGATTTTTCTAGATGCTGTGGTTTTGCTTATAATTTTTTAGTTTAGTTTTTCGTACATTAATCTTAAACTTCTCATATTTTAAATATTTAATCAAATATTCTTATAACTTAAAAAACGTTTACATCTTTTGTTAAATTATAGTATTTGCCTTAGAAGATGCCGGAAATTAATAGAATTGTTAGCTTACTTATTTTGTAGCTAGCATAACACTAATGTAAATAAATCGTTTTTAAGTTAGAAAGTTTTAAGAATTCATAAATTTAGATATAGCGTTTCCTATACAGGTGAAATACATTCGTAGGAGCGCACAGCTCTGCGCCTCTACAGCTCTTATGTACCCCATCCAATTGAGAATAACTATATCTAATTTTCTAAAAATAGAATAATCTAAAGTAGACACGCAAACAGTAACTACAAATAAAAAGCATACTTCATAATAGCAAGCCGCTCAGAATACCATCGCATTCTAAGCGGCTGAATGATTAACATATAGTTAGATATAAAAGCCAACTCTAAACGTGAACTACCTCAGACCGTTCTGATGGAGGGTTTCGCCTCCCCTTGGTAGTAACGAAGTGGAGGAAGCGATAAAAACTCCACACCGTTTAGAACCGATATTTGCACTGTCCATTTGCCTGACATCGCTCTCCTTCAGCTAATGGTTCTGGGTCACAACGGCGTAACCCCCATCCAGTGCGTTCTTTTATTATCTACAGTTACTACAATAGCGATTCCAGAAACAATAACGATCGCACCACAGTAAGAGTTTCTACTCATCTACAAGTTAGACTCTTTACATTTTTTTCTACCTAGAAGTAGATAGATATGCCTAGCTATGAGTCAATAGTTATGTATTTTCAGCCGACCAATTACAACATAATCAATCCTTGTCTGGCTCCCAAAGTCACGGCTTCTGTACGGCTGCTAGCGTTGAGTTTGCTAAAAATAGAGGAAACGTGAAACTTAACCGTATGCTCCGAGATACCTAAACGCTTGGCGATCGCTTTGTTGCCTAAACCTTCAGCGAGCATTCCCAAAACTTCAATTTCGCGGGAAGTTAATGCTTGTAGTGGTGTCGTTGCTTCTACAACTCGTTCGCTAATTGGTAAAAGAGTGAGGAGAATATCGATCGCATCGGCGTGCAATACAACTAATCCAGTTGCAACAGCTTCTACAGCTTGTAAAATCTCTTCTGCCGATGCCGATCGCGGTAAGATGGCTTTGACACCAGAACGAAGCAGTTCGGGTAGGCGATCGCGATCCTCGGTGTCGGTGAGAATGGCGATTGGTAATTCTCCTACTTCTGATAATGCAACTAATTTTTCACTGACAGACTCCCCTTCTGGTAAACTCAGCTCGATCAGAACTACATCAGGGTTATGAGTTGCGATCGCCGCAGCTAAGGTCGCTGAATCGGCAGAACTACCAATTGCCAATAGATCGGGATTTGTCCGCACGATACTCTCTAAACCCGCACGGACAATCGGATTAGTGGCAGCAACCAGAACCCGCATCACGCCGCTACTGCTCCCGACTTATCTGGAATTTGGATTTGCGCGATCGCCGATTTGCCAGCACGAATCAAATTGAGTTGTAGTAAGTCGCCTGGGGAAAACTGCCAAAGAGCTTCGGCTAAATCTGAAATGTCAGTGAACCCTCGTCCGGCTACTCCTGTCAATACATCGCCAGTTAATAATCCAGCAGATTCAGCTAAACTACCTGCTTGTACTGCCAAAATTAATAAACCTAACCTGCGCCTGTATCTCCGCCCGATTGCCACAGGCTGTAGAGTCACTCCTAGATAAGGTTTAACTGTACCACGCCGTAAGAAACGTTCTACTATATTGCTGGGTATAGCTAAGCCCAAACCACCTGCGATCGCCGTGTTAATACCGATTACTTTACCTTGAGTATCGGCAAGAGCGCCGCCAGAATTCCCAGCATTCAAGCGAATATCTACCTGTATCCAGGTTCCAGGTTGTTTCTTGGGACTGACAGCGTGAATAATCCCAGTTGTTAAAGCATTTGTTATGCCTAGTGGATTGCCAACTGCAAATACCAGCTGACCGACTCGCAACGTGTCAGAATCTCCAATGGGAGCAGCTGGTAGATCGGTAGCATCAACCTTCAATACAGCTAAATCTTGTAGGCGGTCGCGGTTAGTACAGACAGCGTCGAGTACCCGATTATCTGCAAGTTTAACTGTAGGGCGATCGCTCCTAACGACATGAGCATTCGTAATAATGACACCATCAGCTTGCCAAATTACACCAGAACCGCCGCCAAATCTCCGGTCTTGTATCTGTACGGTAGAACGGCTCAAAGCTGCGGCAACACTTGCTAGTTCGTCATTTAGTGTAGTCATATTACCGTTCTCCAATCGCGATCGGTACTGTTAATAACGCGCCGCCTCGAATAACTTGTGCGTTGAGGGTTTTACCTACAGACTCCGAACCAAGCATTGCCTGTACGTCTCCGGTATCGGCGATCGAACTGCCATCAAGGGAAATGAGTACGTCACCAATTAATACGCCAGCGCGATCGGCGGGACCATCAGATTCGATATTGACGACGATTACGCCCCCGTTACTGGATAAGTTCAACGCATTTTTCAGATTGTCGGGTAGTAACACGGGCTGCATTCCCAAACCCAAATAGCCTCTTGCAATTTTGCCTTTTTCCAGTAAGGTGTCAATAACGCGGTTAACAGTTGCAACAGGTATGGCTAGCACCATGTTACGAGGACCTACAGTATTAATCCCAACAACACAACCTTTTGCATCTACTAATGGACTGCCAGAAAAACCAGGATAAAGTGATAAATCTAATTTGAGCAATCCTTCAGTCTGTTTGCCACACCAATTGCGTTGTGTAATACCAATACCTTTAGCGCTAACAACCCCCCAGCTAGCACTCAACCCGTTCTCACCGGGACGTGCTACAGCCAATACTAGGTTTCCAACTTGCAAAGTACTGGTATCACCAATTTCTGCTGTAGGTAATTGGACATCTGGTATTTTGAGTACAGCTAAATCCGTACTGGAATCTCGACCGATTAAAGTTGCAGCTACCGTGCGATCGTCTGGTAGCCTGACAGCAATTTCCTCATCCCGCCTCACTGTGTGTTCGGCAGTAACGATGATACCATTGCGCCAGTGAACGCCAGTTGAAGGAATACGGTGACGTGCATTTACAGCAACAACGGCACGACCTGCCCGTTCGACTGCATCAGCTAAATTATTGGAAAGTGCTAGCAAAGTATTACTCTCAATTGATGGCGACTCCATATTATTTTTCCTTTTAGCAAGTGGTGATTGGTCATTTGCCATTTGTCGCTGCTCCCTACTCCCTACTCCCTTTCTTCTCAACAACTATTACTCATCATCATGCCGAACTTATACTATGGATGACATCAGAAAAATGGGGAGAGGCAGACCTAGAAAAATGGCTAGGAACTAGATTTATCAAAAAAGAACTGCCGTTAATACGGACAGTTCTAAGCTTATTTATTCAAATTCGGTCAGCGTTTCTCAGTAGGTTAAATAGTTCTATTCCGTAGTTAAGACTTAAAAAATCTAGTGAAATAGCTGGCAAAATAGCAATTAATTTTTCAGCTTAAGCTTATTTTGAAATACGTTGTTAGCTGACGTATTTGAAGTAGCTTCCACCAATATTAACTGACTCTGGTGTAGTTCCATGCAAAATAGCGATCAGTTCTTGCGTGCCGGGATTGTTAGCAAATTCAGCATAAATTCCCGTTCCTTGTAGGAATAAATCGCTTGGTGCTGCACCTAGACTATAGGTAACTTGTGTTTGCATGAATGATGGTCCAGAGGTATCAATACTTATTAAAACGATCGTATCTTCAAGAGGATTGAAGTCTGTAATGAGAGCGTAATCGTTATTACCAGCAAATCTGTAAGATGTACCTGCACCATCTCGCCCAGCACCACCTTCAAGCCTGAATGTATCTGCTCCTGCACCTCCAGTCAAGACATCTATTTCATTAGCACCACGACTAACTGAACTACCGATGTATGCACCTCCTCCAGCACCATCAATGATGTCGTTTCCTTCTCCTCCATCTAGAACGTCGTTGCCAAATCCACCAATTAAGTTATCGTTATTTCCGTCTCCAAATAAGATATCGTTACCGTTGAAGCCGTATAGAGTGTCGTTACCTGTTCCACCATATACAGTGTCGTCTCCGTAACCGCCATCTAGTATGTCATTACCCGATCCGCCTTTTAATCTATCGTTACCGTTACCACCCCACAGAGAGTCATCTCCATCTCTACCGTAAAGTTTATCGTTGCCATCGTAGCCGTAAATAAAATCGCTTTCAGCAGTATCGAGATTGCCGGAAAGTTTGTCATCAGAAAACGTTCCTTCAATAGTCGCCATGTTCTTTGCTCCTCGTACCAGGTTTGTTTAACTATTTGTAGATTGGTTGACAAAGTTTCTCTGTTGGACTGACGAACAGAGAACAGAGAAGTTCAATCCAATAATTACAACCTAACTTTGCAGCTTACCGCTGTCTTGAGAAGGATTACTGCGCTGCTTAGTAAAAAAAGCTACTTTGAAACTCTCATAGCGATCGCAATCTGAAATGGTGCTTGTTGCCGCTACTTTCAATAAATATTGTTCGATTGAACAGCTCAAAACCTTACCAAAGCTTGTATTTAAACAGCAAGCTTATTTGAATAAAATTTCAATCAAAAAGAAAATTTAGCTGTATCTGCTATCGTTATGATTAAGTTTTTGCTCAAATAATATTAAATTTATATTATTAATACTTTTTAATAATATTTTTATATTTGAGCAAACTGCTAACTAGTGATATCATCTTACAGGTTTTAATGACCTTTGTCGATCTCTTTATGAAGTAGAGAACAACTTAGCTAGATTTCATTTCTTATTATGCCGCAATTGTGCAGATTTGGTGCAGATTTGGTGCAGTTTTCTTGCAGATATTTTTGCTGAAAGTACAATTTTCTAGATAGAGGCAACCTTTACCGGAAATTCATAGTTTTATCTCAAGAAATATAGCAGAAATACTCAAGACTCGCTCTGAAACAGAAAGAATGAACGTAGCCTGCGTTACTCAACGTGATAACAACAGTACAGCTATACCACTAAGGGCTATAAAAACCCCTAAAATTGCTCTAAGACTGATTCTTTCTCCCAAGCAAACAACAATGGGAATAACAAATAAAGGACTGGTATTGCTCAACGTGAGGGCAACTCCTACAACTGCAAACTTGACTGCTACTTGTTGCAGCCAGATTCCTAAGTAAGTGCCAGCAAAAGCGGCAACGCAAATTGCTAAGATTATTTTGGTATTTAAGCTTCTGAATCTAAAGCGCCTTGGTTGTTGTCTCAACCACCTCCAAGGTAATAGAACCAATACGCCACCGCACAAGCGTAATAAAGCTGCCCATAACGGACTAATATTGCTGGTAGTCAGTACTATCCGGGAAATGATAGCACCACTAGCAAGGGCGATCGCGGCTAAAATTCCAAAACCAACACCATGTAGTATGTGAACAGAGCTTGCTGAGAAATTGGGGACTTGCTCTGTAATCACCCAAGCCACGCCTAGAATAGTTAGTAGAATGCCGCACCAAGCAATTAAACTGAGCTGTTCTTGCAGAAAAATCAATGCCAAAATTGCTGCAAGAGGAGGTGATAAAGTCTCCATTAACAAGGCGCGTCTAGCACCTAAGTAATTTAAGGCAAAAAAGAACGCTGTATCTCCAATACCAATTCCTAAAACCCCACTGAGTAGAAGTAAGCCTAAAGTGGTAGGAGTAACATCTGTAAATGTTGAATTTTGTAACAATAGAGTACAAACAAGTAAGGCGATCGCGATCGCGCCTTTGAGAATATTTAATTCTAGTGGTGGAATACGTTGTCCGATGCGTCCGTAGATAACTGAAGATATTGCCCACAAACAAGCAGCTGTTAGCGCCGCCAGCTCACCTAAAAAATCTGTCTGCAAGATTGTAAAAAAGTTATTAAAAATACTGAACAACTCTTTTTAATGTTTTAGATAAAATACTATAACGCCTATTTCAGATTAGCACTCAAAGTAGTTCAGTGCTAATTTTTATCTGGAGCTTTTTAGCACTCAAGAGCAAACGGTGCTAATTTTTTAACTCAATAATCCTCATGATATAGCTCATTCTCCGCCTTTTTTCGGATGTCAACTCACCAGAATTACAGCTATAACGATTGCTAATAATAAGTGACTAGTAAATCGCTAGTGGCTGGTGACTAGTGGCTAGAAAAGAGGTCAACTAACTGATAACTGATAACTGATATTAGGAGGTCAAGATGGAATATACATTTGAAATTGTAGGAGTATCGCCAATTCTCTATTTTTTTGAGCATCAACAACAAGTCGTACAAGTTCCTCAGGGGCGCGGAGTAGAGTATTTAGGAGCATATAAGTGTACCTTGGACGCTTTTTTAAAATCGATAGAAACTATTCCCTACAAACAAAATTGGAATTTAGAACAAGTCATCGATACTGTCGTTAGTTTTTGGATGCGTAACTCAGACACGGTTCAGTATTGGAAATCTCGTTTTGACGATGCCGGGGGCAAAGATAATTTGTTAGTAGCAAGAGTAGCAGATGTTAATGGTTTAAAGGCAGAATTTGAAGCGTTATTGGGCAACGGATGATTGGTATTACCAACAAACCAACAACTAATAACTAACAACTAACTATTTACTTTCCCAGCGCAATAGCCTTGGTAGTTGGGATAAATCGAGGGCGTAGTTCAAAATCCACAACACAATATTGACAAGTAATAAATTCTTTATCCAAAGTAGGTCATCAGTTGGGCTTAGTAGTAACATGCCTTCATATAACTGCCAGATGCGGTAAGGCAAGTAAAGGTATGGAACCATGACCCACACCACAGTGTGAAAATATCTGAGGGTGACAATTTCGGAAAGAATTTGCAAACCCAGCATGACCAAGTACGGTATGAGTATAGTTAAAACGCTGGAGTAGCCCTGCCAAATTCCCCACAGCAAGGCAGCTATTGGTAGTAATAATCCCACAACCTGCACCGTACCAAACCAGATTTTGAACCACTCAGGCAGTGGTTCGGGAAGATAAAAAGGTTTTGAATGTCTCCACGCCCAGCCGACGAGGGCAAAAAAGGACGTGGCGAGCGCAAAAAACAGCAGGTTCTCGAACAGGAGGTAAACTTCTGTAGACATCTGCAAGCTAGAGATAAACAACGAGCGATCGCGCTTGTTTGCATTTTAGCGAAGTATCTCTAGCAAGAATGCGATCGCTCGCGATATAAAACTGCAAATGACGATTGTATAGAAACTCAGCCGATCGAAAGCTCCATGACACAACTGCTATCGACTAAGCTTAACGTACGATCGCCAACTTGTGCTTGCTCCAAGCAATTCTTGAGTTTAGAAGCTAATACTTGCACGTTTGGTTCGTCCAACAAACCCAAATGCGTACCAGGTATTTCGTGGATCTCGACTCCTGGCTCGACAAAGCTATTCCAACCGAGATCGGGTGTAGAGTAACACCATCTCAAAACTTCTTTACTCGTAAACAGAGCCACTCGACCGGAGTAACTTTGCGGAACGTAATCTACCATTGTTGCCTGCTTTAGCGCCTCAATTAACACTATATTGTAAGGGTTGGCATTTTCAGATAAAGAGTAGTTGTTCCAGAGGTCATATTTGCTGCTTTGTTTGCCAGTCAACAGCAAGTGTATCCAATCTAACTTTTGCAGAAAATAAGTTTGTTTTTCTGGTAGCGGCAGCCGCCAAAGAGTACGCAAGTAAGTATAAATTGTGCGAAATAGTGAGGGATTGTGAATAAATAAACGGGGGCTGTAAGTGTCGAACATGCCTAGTAAAGCCACTTCCTCACCCTGCGCTTGTAACTGTCGTGCCATCTCAATATTACAGTTGTAGATAAGCTAAACTAGATTTGTAAGGAAATACAGTTTAGCAATGCTTGATACATCCAACGTGTTTTTAACAGGTGTTGCATTAGAAGCGCTCTCCCAATGGAGCAGTAGATTGAAAGCGTTTCAGCAAAAACTGGGAAAGCACTTCGCTCGTTCTGAAGCACGTCTTGCAGCGTATGACTATATCCAGGCACTACTAAGCCCAGTTGAGCGGAAGAATGGATGGCAAATGGCAGAACAGGTAGGGTATAGCAATCCCTATCGCTTCCAACATTTACTAGGACGGGCGCAGTGGAACGCGGACGCAGTGTGTGCAGAAATTAGAAAGTATGCAGTGGAGCATTTGAAGAGTGAAACAGATATTTTGGCAATTGATGAAACAGGTTTTCTGAAGCAAGGAGAGCAGTCAGTAGGCGTACAGGTGCAGTATTATGGCACAACTGGACATTTGGAGAATTGCCAGGTAGGTGTGTTCATGTCCTACATTAGCGACAAAGGACATACGTTGATCGATCGCCGTTTGTATCTACCGCGCACATGGAGTGAAGATCAAAGCAAACGTAAGAAGGGAGCAGTTCCAAAATCAATCACATTTGCGACTAAACCTCAACTAGCACAACAGATGTTGGAATCAGCTTTTAAAGACGGAATACGTCCCGCCTGGTTTGTTGCTGATGAGGTTTATGGCAACGATGGTTCATTGTGGTGGTGGCTGGAAAAGACTGCTAAACAACCGTATATACTCACGGTCAGCAAGAAGCAGCCTGTAGTTATTGGCTGGCAACGTTATCAAGCCCAAGAACTGTTACCTCAGCCGGACAGCCAGCTGTGGCAACGTCTTAGCTGTGGAGCTGGCAGTAAGGGAGAAAGATACTATGACTGGGCGAAAGTGCCAGTTAATTGTGACAGATCAGATGGTTTTCAACGTTGGTTATTGTTCCGCCGCTCTCTAGAACACCCTGAAGATCCTCGCGTCAGCTACTATCAAGTATTTGCTAAGAGCGATACTACCCTAGAAACGATGGTTCAAATCGCCGGGCAAAGGTGGCGGATTGAGGAGTGCTTTAAATTTGCTAAAGACCAGCTAGGTTTAGGAGAGTACGAAGTTCGTTCCTGGCATGGTTGGCATCGACACATCACCCTCGTCCTGGCTGCTCAAATATTTCTCACCGTCTTACGACACTCTTGTGAGCCTGCTATTCACTCCTCTACCCCCCCTTTACCTCTAGTAACAACTGGCAGTCTAACTGCGTTCAAAGCGGCACGAGGTTTATTGTCCGACTAAGTATCTGGGAGATGAAGCGGTGGGTATCTCGATTCTTGTTTCCCACATTCTGGTGTCTTGAACACGTTTTGCGTTGGTCTTATTGGCGCAGATCTCATCAAGCTACTGCTCGTTACTACCATTACCAAAAGCGAATTCATTCTTCTATTTATCTACAACTGTAATACTCAAAAGCTACCGTACCTCCACTGGAAAAGCCACATAACAGATAGGGAGCATTGGGCTGAACCGTCTGCATTTCTTGAATATAATCGGCTGCCATATCTTCAACTTTGGTGTGAGGGTTTTGTTTACCATCTAACCCCCGTGCTTGCAATCCATAAACAGGTTGTTCCACA
The DNA here is from genome assembly GCF_032860985.1 of Chroococcidiopsis sp. SAG 2025. Classification (GTDB taxonomy): domain Bacteria; phylum Cyanobacteriota; class Cyanobacteriia; order Cyanobacteriales; family Chroococcidiopsidaceae; genus Chroococcidiopsis. The sequence goes on along the minus strand of NZ_JAOCNC010000001.1, from coordinate 108,277 downwards.
CCCAGATGACGAACTAGCTTTTGGTAGCCAAGAACGTTTCCCCCCAGTGCGTGGATGCAGAATAAAGGATATCGATCTCCGTGAGGTTGAATTGCTACTAATGAAGACCAAGAAACTAACTGTTCCCCGCAACCGACTATATTTGCTAGCTGCTCGATTGTCGGCGCTTGAAACAAAGTTGCTAGGGGGAGTTTTGTCCCAAACTTGCTTTCGATTTGGGTAAATAGTTGTACGGCTAACAGCGAATGTCCCCCTAGCTCGAAGAAATTATCGTTGATTCCAATTGATTGAATGCCTAAAATCTCCGACCAAATTTGAGTTAACTGGAGTTCCACGGCGTTGCTAGGAGCAGCAAAAGCCTTTTCTAGATTGGGTCGCTCGCGATCGGGAATTGGCAAAGCGCGACGGTCTACTTTACCGTTAGAAGTGAGCGGGATTTCGGCGATCGCTACGAAAGCAACAGGAACCATGTACTCTGGCAATCTTTCCTGAAGGAAACGTCGCAGTTCGCTTGTACCAGGTACAGGCTGATGTCCTACGACATACGCTACTAGTCGCTTATGTCCTGGCTCATCTTCTCGTACTAAGATGACAGTTTCTCTCACTTGCGGGTGTTGTGCCAGTACGGTTTCAATTTCTCCCAACTCGATGCGAAAACCGCGAATCTTGACTTGATGGTCGATGCGACCGAGAAATTCAATGTTGCCGTCTGATAGATAGCGGGCTAAGTCTCCCGTCTTGTAGAGTCGTGCTGTTGGATTGTCATTAAAGGGGTCAGGAATGAATTTTTGTGCAGTGAGATCGGGCTGATTTAAATAGCCAGAGGCGAGACATTTGCCACCGATATGTAACTCTCCAGCCACGCCAACCGGACAGGGGTTGAGATCGGCATCGAGAATATAATAGCGAGCATTTTGTATTGGTTTACCGTAGGGAATACTTACCCAATGCGGCTCGACTGTTTGAATCGGATAATAGTTAGACCAGACTGTGGCTTCGGTTGCTCCGCCGAGACTAATGACTTCAACTCCTGGGAGCGTAGCTTTGAGCGCATCCGGTAACTTTACTGGTATCCAGTCACCGCTCATAAATACTAGTCGTAGTTGTGGATGGCGATCGCCCCATGTGACAGTAGGGAAAAAAGTAGCAAGCTGTTGTAGTGCAGGTGGTGCTGAGTCCCAGAATGTAATTGGCTCGTCACGCAATATGCGCAACAAAGCTTCTGGATCTTGTACATCACGGTTAGACACAACTCGAATCGATCCACCTGCGGCTAAAAGCCCGAAGATATCATAAACTGACAGATCGAAGCACAAAGATGTGACGAACAAAACTCTGTCGCAGGAGTTGACGGCAAAAGTTTTGTTAACCCACTGAATTAAGTTGATGACAGGTTGATGGCGAACCACAACACCTTTAGGCGTTCCGGTGGAACCAGAGGTAAAAATGACGTAGGCGACATCATCTGAGCTAGCGGACAGAGGTAAATTGTCTGTAGGGAGCCGATCGAGATCGGCACGCAGCCAAATTTGGCGATTGAATGGTTTTTCAGATCCCCCCAACCCCCCTTCATAAGGGGGGCTTAATTTTGCCAACCCCCCTTCACAAGGGGGGATAGGGGGGATCGCTTGCGAATCTTCAGCATCCAAACAAATTAGGTGTTGTAGCGCCGGAAGTTGAGATTGAATCTCGTCAATATTTGGCAGTAGCGAAGTTTGCGTCACCAAACAATTAATTGCCAGTGAAGAAAGCAATAGTTGAATCCGTGCTTTGGGAAAACTAGGTTCGAGCGGTACGTATGCACCCCCTGCTTTCAAAATTCCCATGACTGTTATGACTGTCTCTAGCGATCGCTCTAAATATACGGCAACTAGTACTCCTGGCTTCACACCTAATTGCTGTAGATGCCGTGCTAGCTGATTGACTCTCCAGTTCAGTTCTCTGTAGGTGAGTTGTCGATCTTCAAAAACAACGGCAACGGCTTCGGGTGTCAGTTCTACCTGTGCTTCAAATAACTGATGGATACAAAGCTCTTGGGAAAAGTCTGTCTCGGTGTCGTTCCATTCCCGCACGATGCGATCGCGTTCTGCCGTTGTCAATATTGACAATTCTCCGATGCGCTGCCCGGGATTTGTCACCATGCTTGACAGCAAGGTTTGCAAATGTCCTAGCATTCGCTCGATCGTCGCATCGTCGAATCTTTGTCGATCGTATTTGAGTTTGAGTAAAAGTTCTGATGCGGCACAGCTAACTAAGGTGAGCGGATAATTTGTTTGTTCTTCTAATCGGAAGTCTAGATTTTGCCATCGACTACCTTGAGCGCCTAAAGCCGAATTCAATTCGTAGTTTTCAAATACCAAAAGGCTATTAAATAGAGGCGTACCACTTGGAACATCGCTCCAACCTTGAATCTTGACTAAAGGAGTATGTTCGTAGTCGCGCAAAGTTACCCACTGCGATCGCAATTCTTTCAACCACGGTAAAAGCTGCTGCTCTGGCGATACGTCTACCCGCACTGGTAGGGTATTAATCAGCAGTCCTACCATAGACTCAGCCCCAGCTACAGATGAGTGACGGCAGGCTCTAGTGGCTCCAAAGACAATATCGGTTTCGCGACTATAGCGGCTCAGTAGTATAGCCCAAGCTCCCTGTACCAAAGTGTTAAGCGTGAGCTGGTGTTGTTGTGCTAAAGATTTTAATATCGCTGTCGTTTGCTCTGACAGTCGAAGTTGGCGATCGCCAAAACTGCGAGCGACGATTGTTAAGTCTGTATTTAAGGTTTTAGCTAATGTTGAGGTAGCTATTAATGGAGTTGGTGCGGTAAAGCCTTTGAGTAAGTGCTGCCAGAAGTTTGTAGTTTCTGACCAATCTTGCTGCAACCATTGGATGTAATCTTGATAAGGACGAGGTTGTGGTATTTCTAAGTCCTCTCCCAGGCAGAAAGCATCGTAAAAAGCAAAAACTTCTGTAAGGACTATATGCAAAGACCGACCGTCTAATATGGCATGATGAAAAGTCCAAATCAAGCGGTAGTCACAATCGCCGAGCTGTAACAGAGCTAAACGCATTAATGGCAAGCGATCCATCTGAAAGCCAAAGGCGCGATCGCGCTGAAGATATACTTGCAACTGTTGTTCTTGTTCTATCGCTGACAAGCTACGCCAATCTTCTCGTTCTATTTCAATAGTGGGTTGTAGGTGGACGCATTGTAATGGTTGGCGATCGCTTTTCCAATCAAAGCTTGTTCTTAAAACTGGGTGGCGTTCCACAACTCGCTGCCATGCTTGAATAAAAGCAGAAATATTGAAGCGATCGCGGATCGAACAAATTACCTGCTCGATATCGACTCCAGATTGTTGAGCGTGGAGGCTATGAAACAGCATTCCTTGCTGCATCGATGAAAGTGGGTACGCAGTTTCTATAGTTGTTACTTTCATTGAATTCAATTTTTAATAGTTTGGTTCGTCAGTGAGTTTGGATTAAATCTCAAACTCAGAGTTGATTTTTAGTGAATATATCTTCTTGATAAAAACAAAAAGTTGACAAAGCCAGTCATAAAATTTTATAGAATATATACTGTTTCATTTAAACTCTGCTGCGCGAGATTGCTCAGCCACTTTTGTAAGGTAGTTGAAAAATTAAATGAGTTAAACAAAAAAATCTCCTTTGAAGAAAGTAGAAAAAATCGAAACTATATACATCTTGGTTAGTGATGCAAGGAGCTTGGAAGATTCCCAGTCTCCTTAAAAACGGGGGTTATGGGGGAGCTTGCCTTAACCGAAAAGTATTGGATCGAAACTAATAAACTTGCATTCCATAATTTAAAACAGATTAAATGTTTGAATCACATAAATATGCAATATAATATATCTGGCATAAAGAATTGCCAGAAGATTGTAGCGATTGCAATGTTTTCAGATAAATATTGATACAGGAATTACTGATAATAATACTGAAAAACAGTGAATATAATATGTAGTTTTCATATTTTTTTGATTAAGACTAGTAGCAGACGGACAGTAGGTATTGAATCGCTCCATTTTAAGCAAACTGAGTTCCTCGCCGCATGAGAAATAGAAAAATTGAGCGATCGCCTGCAAAAATCTAGCCAGAATGAGAGCGATCTGGGGTCAGTACTAGCGCTAAATTAAGAAACGTATCTAGTTTGACCAATCCGCCCACTCAAGGTTGCAGCATGACCATATCAGCGCCAGGAACCCAACCCATAAGACATCGCCGCCGCCAGAATGATTGGCGATTGTTCCTGAGATTAATTCCTTACGGTCGCCGTCACGGTCGGATATTGTTGGTTTCTACGATTTTGCTAGTTCCAGTCGCGATCGCCAATGCCGTTCAACCAATTTTGATCGGTCAAGCGATCTCCCTCATTCGTAAAGAACCAAATACCTACGATTTTCTCAAAAATCTACCTCTGGGGCAGGGTTTACAAATTCTGGAAGGTTTGTTGCTGTTAACAGTGGTAGTTCGTCTAATCTTCACAGGAGTGCAGGGCTACCTAGTGCAAAAAGCGGGACAACAAATGACAGCAGATATTCGTAACGATTTATTTGCACACGTTACATCTTTAGCAGTTCGCTTTTTCGATCGTACTCCTGTGGGAAAATTAATTACTCGCTTAACAAGCGATGTGGAAGCATTGGGAGATGTTTTCACAACTGGAGCAATAGGTATTATTAGCGATCTATTCTCTATGTTGGTAATTTTAGTTCTCATGTTTCAGCAACAGTGGCAACTCGCTTTAATGCTGTTGTTGATGCTATTTCCAGTCACGGGATTAATTATTTTCTTTCAGCAGCAATATCGTAAAGCCAATTATAAAGCTAGAGAAGAACTATCTTTACTCAATTCCACCTTACAAGAGAATATTTCTGGGATTAACGTCGTACAGATGTTTCGCCGCGAACAATTCAACGCCGAACTATTTCGCGCTACGAATTTAAACTATATTCGTGAGGTAGATAAAACGATCTTTCACGATTCAGCAGTATCGGCAACTTTAGAATGGGTGGCTTTAGTAGCAGTTGCAGGAGTACTCTGGTTGGGTGGTATTTTTATTTTGCAAGAAAGATTAGAATTTGGCGTTCTTGCTGCATTTATTCTATTTGCCCAACGATTATTCGATCCTTTACGCCAGTTTGCTGAAAAATTTACCGCAATTCAAGCCGGATTTACGGCTGTTGAGCGCATCAGCGATATTTTAGACGAACCAATTGAGATTCGCGATCCTGTGCGGGAAGGGAGCAGGGAGCAGGGAGCAGGGAGCAGGGAGAAGAGAGCTGAGGGAGCTGAGGGAGCTGAGGGAGAAAAAACAACACTCAACCGTCAACCGTCTTCACGCAGTGTAGTGCCAGTGTTTACTGCCAACCAATTACCAATTACCAACTACCAATTATCAACTACCCAAGTAGGAGAAATCCGTTTTGAACACGTTTGGTTTGCCTATAAAAATGACGATTATGTGATTAAAGATTTAGATTTTACGATTCGTCCAGGAGAAAAAATTGCTTTAGTTGGTCCCACGGGGGCGGGAAAAAGTTCGATTATTCGGCTGCTGTGTCGTCTCTACGAACCGACACGAGGACGAATATTAGTCGATGGAGTTGATATTCGAGATATTCCACAAGCAGAATTGCGCTGTCGGATGGGTGTGATTCTGCAAGAAGGTTTTATCTTTGCTGGGGACGTGAAAAGTAACATTACGCTAGGGGATACTTACACTTTTGATGAAATTCGCGCCGCCGCAGAGAATACGAATGTGGCACAGTTTATCGAGCAGTTACCCCAAGGATACGATACTCAGTTGCGAGAGCGCGGTACGAATCTTTCTAGCGGACAAAAGCAATTGTTGGCGTTTGCTCGTGCAGCAATTCGTAACCCTCACATTCTCGTACTAGACGAAGCTACAGCTAGTTTGGATGTGGGTACGGAAGCATATATTCAAGATGCCTTAGAGCGCTTGCTAGAGGGGCGAACGTCGATTATTATTGCTCACCGTCTTTCAACTATTCGTAATGTGGATCGAATTTTTGTTTTGAAGCGGGGCGAATTAGTAGAGTCTGGGACTCATGAGGAGTTGATACAACTTGGCGGCTTATATGCTGGATTACACCAGTTGCAGATGTTAGGTACATAACCAAATAAAAGGGCAGAGGAATACTGAAAGCCCCCCTGCTCTGTTTCCTTGTCAATTATTAAGAATTGTAACACTAGCGATCGCGTTTGTTGCTCTATCTAGGGGGTAATGTAGGTTTTACTATGGGTAGAGATGTTACATGTGTAGAGTAGAGACGTTACATGTAACGTCTCTACATCGAAAGATTTGGAACGCGGATGAAGGTGAATGAATGTAGATAAAGATGTATATTTGAAGCTTATTCCTTGTATTCCAGAAATACATGGGGAATTCGTGCGATCCCTGACTAGAGAAAATTTTTACGATATTATCAGCCGTACCATTGGCTGGAATGAAGAGTTGGATCGGCAGGAACCACGTTTTCCCGAACGATATTCAATGGTACAGTCACAAGGGGGAATCGTTGGTTTCTTCTGTATTCGAGATGCAAGAGATCATCTCTATCTCCACACAATTCAACTAATATCTTCATATCGTAATAAGGGATATGGTACGCTCTTGTTACAACAAATTGAAGAAATTGCTAGATCAAAAAATTTATTGCGGATTCGTCTAAGTGTTTTTAAAGAAAATACAGTACAAAAGCTTTATCGTAGACTTGGCTATCAACTTATAGATGAGGATGAATACTTTATCCGTATGGAAAAGATGCTTCAGGGATGTAGGGTGCGTTACTGACGCACCTATTACGGATACAACCGCTCGCCTGTAGCTGGCTCAAAAACAAATAAACGATTCAGATCTAGTTGCAGAGATAAGCGATCGCCTACTCTTAAATTGACATCAGGGCTTATTTGTACATTTAATAATAGGCTCGTTCCTGGTACGTTGCCTCTAACTAAAATTTCTCTACCTAAAGGTTCTACTACTTTTAAGTGAGTAGTGAGTGATGAGCAGTGAGTAGTGTTTTGGCTGCTAGATGATTCATTGACATAAATGTCCTCAGGGCGAATTCCTAAATCTATGGGTTTTCCCTGTGTTAAGTTCAACTCCTGTTGTATTTCTGTCGGACAAGAAATGTGTTGTTCTCCTACCTGAAAACCTTTATTAGTATAAATCGCAGGTATGATATTCATTGCGGGGTTGCCCATAAAAGTTGCTACCATTCGGTTAGCTGGACGGGCATAAATTTCTTGTGGTGCGCCAATTTGCTGAATTTTGCCGTGATTCAATACAACAATTTTATCGGCTAATGTCATCGCCTCAATTTGATCGTGGGTGACATATACAGTTGTTACGCCTAATTGTTCGTGTAATTGTTTCAATTCTGCCCGCATATCGTCTCGTAATTGAGCATCTAAATTCGATAGGGGTTCATCTAATAAAAATACTTGGGGTTGCCGCGCGATCGCTCTACCTAATGCTACCCGTTGTTGTTGTCCTCCTGATAGTTGTTTGGGTTTGCGATCGAGGAAATTTTCTAAAGAAAGCGATCGCGCTACTCTATCTACCCTTTCCCTCACAATCTTGCGATCGACTTGCCGCATTTGCAATCCGAAGGCGATATTTTCTGCTACCGTCATGTGAGGGTAGAGGGCGTAATTTTGAAATACCATCGCGACATCGCGCTGTCTGGCGGGGATATCATTCATCAGCGTGTCCCCAATATAGAGTTTGCCAGATGTAGCCGTTTCTAATCCCGCGATCGTTCTCAAAATTGTAGACTTACCGCATCCCGATGGTCCCACTAGCACCCAAAATTCTCCGTCGGGAACCTCGAATGTAATATCTTCGATCGCAGTGACGTTATTAAATCGGCGCTTAATATCTTCCAGACGAACGTTTGCCATTACTAGAAAGTAGGGAGTAGGGAGTAGGGAGTAGGGAAAGAGACAACTGCCAATTACCCATTATCATCCTTGACTAATTGCTCTAATTCTGCAACTGTCCGTTCTAATTCTTCGATCAAAGGTGTTGTTCCTTTGGCAATAAAAGCTTCGACAACAGCGCGATAGTACCACAGCGTACCGTCTTTACCACCTTTAAATCGTTCCCATACTGTTTCGCATAGAGCGCGATAGTCTTTTAAGATCGACCTGGCGTTGTGTAGTTTGTCGGCAGCTGAGACTAGAATTATTGATGGAGAAGCTTGGGGAATAGTGGCGATATATGCTTCTTTGCGCTGTCTCCAAGGTGGTTTGGGAATTATTTCTGCATCGGTACAACCGTCTACAATCGCGGTAACTGTATCGCCAAAACGACGGCGAATTTCTTCTCTTGTCGCCGCACCCCCTCGATCTTCAATCGCATCATGAAGTAAAGCTGCGATCGCTTCATCTTCATTTGCTCCATATTCTAAAGCAATACTTGTTACGCCTAGCAGGTGAGAAATATAAGGCACGCCGGAACTTTTACGCACTTGCTTTGCATGGAGTTCTGTAGCGTAAGTCAGTGCTTCGGTAAAGCGGCTGGATAGCATCTTAATATACCACTACGGTTCAGTTAAGGCTCAAAGTGTTGTAAATTAAGCATTGTTCCCAAGAATGGAAAGTGAGTGTAGTGCATCTGAAGGATTTCTCATTGTTGTCTCCTACGATACAAAGTAGTGATGTGTTCAAAGCGATAGAGGCAGCCATCCCATCCACGGAGATCGAGCAAGCGATCGCTAAAACTAAAGTTTGTGAACAACGTAAACGCTCGTTACCAGCACAATTGGTAATTTGTTTGGTAATTGCGATGAGTCTGTGGTCACGAGATTCGATGAGAGATGTGCTGAAAAACTTAATTGATGGGCTGAGCGAAGCATGGGTGAAAGTGGGGAAATACTGGCGAGTTTTTGTAAATCAGCAATAACGCAAGCCCGACAACGATTAAGTCCAAGGGTGATGAGTCAATTGTTCCATCAACTGGTGCGACCAATGGCTAGCACCGATACCAAAGGAGCATTTCTCAATGGATTGCGAATTGTGGTAATTGATCGGACTTGCTTCGATCTGCCAGACAGCGATGAAAATGCGAGAGTTTTTGGTCGTCCGAGCAGCCGTCCTGGCACACAAGCCGCATTTCCCAAACTGCGATTAGTCATTTTGGTAAAGCAGGAACACATTTAATCTTTGATGCATTGATGTGTCCATATCGAATAGGAGAACGAGTGCGGGCATTAAGATTATTACGCTCCGTGAGTTCAGGGATGTTGTTGATGTGGGACAGAGGGTTACATTCTTATGCAATGGTGCAAGCAACTGTCACAACTGGTAGCGATTATTTAGGAAGAATTCCCGCAAATGTCAAGTTTTTGTGCGAAGAACCACTGGCGGATGGTTCTTATCTGAGTTGGATTTATCCACCTGCTAAATTCCGCTCAAAAGCTTGCCAGCCCATACAAATCCGAGTGAGTGATTGAATACACAATTGGTAATACCGACAACCCAGAGGAACAACTAAGATATCGCTTAATTACCAGCTTATTGGAATTGGAGAAATTTCCGGCTCAACTACTGGCGATTGAATATCATCAACGCTGGGAAGTAGAAAATACTATTGATGAACTCAAAGTACATTTATCAGGACGAAAAACTCATATTCGCTCTCAAAACCGCGTGAAGTTGTGCAGGAAGTTTACGGGTGGTTGTTAGGACACTGGGCTGTGCGGTTATTGATGTTTCAAGCTGCAAAGAGCGCGGGTATCACTCCTTTGCGTCTGAGTTTCACTGGGACATTGCGAGTTATTCGTCGTGCTATCCCGAAATTTCAACGCTTGCAATCACAAGAACTCCCCTTTTTTAAGTTGGTTAACTGTAGAGATTTTAGACACTCTGTTACCTGAACGAGTTTCTCGTACCAATCCCAGAGTTGTAAAAAAACCTGTATCCAAGTTTCGCTCAAAAAGCCAAGACATCGAGCCACCCCCCCCGAACCAATCCTCCTATTTTCTTTATCCTCAGCACAGCGTAGCCTTAAATGAACCGTATTGCTTAATATACTAAGAAAGATTTAGTGCTTTTTTTATAGTCTCTTGTACCAGTCTAATTAAGTTTGATGGTAAAACTCCTAACTTCCTTTGAAACACTGACTCGTGTACAGTAGCAATTTTTTCAGTTCGAATTACAGAAGTTTTTTTCAAACCAGTTCGTTTAAATTCTAGATCGGTTTCTTCTATTAATATCCAAGTTTCGCGTAATGTTCCTGCTGGAACTTTGGAAAAAATGCCTACGATAATTAGATCTTCTCTGTGTTCTGCTAAAACGAGAGCAGGTCTAACTTTTGTAGAGGTGAGTTCTGTAAATGGAAATTTTACTAACCATACTTCTCCAGGTTTAGGCTTCGGCATTATTTATAAATATCTTCTTCTTCGTCTTCCCATTCCTGAAATCCTGTTTCTGCTAAGTGCATCATTGCTGTTGTCTGCAATCTTTCTTCCAGATCGGTAACTAACTCCAATAGCTCTTGTTCTGGTAGCTGAAAGAGTATGGCTTTGATTTCTTCTAAACTAAGATTTGACATAATATTTGACCTAATAATTTATATTGTTAATCCGATCGCTCCTCTTCTCAAAAGCGATCGCCTATTCTTTTACGACTTCTAGTAAGTCTTCTATAATTACGTCAAAAGTCTGCGCTAATTTACGCAGTGCGTTAATATCTGCCATTGCCATTCCAGGGGAAGCAGCATAAGTTTTCACTGTACCGTAAGCTACTCCCGATCGGTCGGAAACCTCTTTTAACGTCCACCCTTCTTTCGCTGCAAATTCTCTAATTTTTAATCGTACTAATCCGTTTGTTGACATGCCGTTGACTTGTCAGCTGAAGCGTTCTATAATACTCAAACCTATTAAAAGCGATCGCCTTGGTCTGGCAAACTGTGACGATCGCTTTGTCAAAATACAACCCACAACGTGGGAAGTCACTCATATGATAGCAACAGAAAACGTTTCAGCAAAGTATATTCATCCTCTGGCGCGATTTGTCACCAAAGACGCGATCGCTTTTTGCCTCAACCTTCAACCAGAGCAAATCTACAAAATCGACTGCTGGCGCTACGTCATTCACGTTGTAGGTAAAGGTGTGAGTACGTTTGTCAGCTATGCCGATTTACCTCCGATCCTCGGAGTCGAACCGCCAACAAACAAAGATTTCTGGCGATGGCGCAAGCGGTTTGCCAAGCAGAACAAACAAGCACCCCAATTTTGGCAAGAATTCTACCAACAAAAATTACAGCAAGCAGCCTCCCAAACAGAGTTAGATAACTGGAAGTATATTATCAGCGCAATTGAGCCAATCCTGTCCCCAGATGTTGTAGCAGCATTACGCACTGTCTTTACAGTTATCAGTGACCAGCAACCGATTAATTTTGACTTTTGACTTTTGACTTTTGACTTCCCGACTCCCAACTCCCGACTCCCGACTCCCCTCATAAGCTACAATTATTAAGGCATATTTACAGAATTGCTATTATTGACTCAATTCTGCTAAAGGCTGCTAACACCGTATCAGCTTAATTATCCTATACAAAACTCTGGAACGCCCTTATGACGCTCCCCATTCGCAACGTCGCCATTATCGCCCACGTCGATCACGGCAAAACTACTCTCGTTGATGCCCTCCTGAGACAATCTGGCATTTTCCGCGAAGGGGAAGACGTACCTGATTGCGTGATGGACTCGAATGCCTTGGAACGAGAGCGAGGCATTACCATCTTGTCAAAAAACACAGCAGTGCGCTACAAAGAGACGCTGATCAATATTGTCGATACTCCCGGTCACGCTGACTTTGGCGGCGAAGTCGAACGAGTTTTGGGCATGGTTGACGGTTGTATCTTGATCGTAGATGCCAACGAAGGACCGATGCCTCAGACGCGCTTCGTGCTGAAGAAAGCCCTAGAAAAGGGACTGCGCCCGATTGTTGTGGTTAATAAAATTGACCGACCCCAGGCAGATCCCCACGGTGCAGTTGATAAAGTGTTGGATCTGTTTTTGGAACTGGGTGCAGACGATGACCAGTGCGATTTCCCCTATTTATTTGCTTCTGGTTTAAGCGGCTATGCCAAAGAAGATTTAGAAGCCGAAGGGGTAGACATGCAGCCCCTATTTGACGCGATTTTACGTCACGTTCCACCACCTGTAGGCGATCCAGCAAAGCCACTGCAATTACAAGTCACAACTCTAGACTACTCGGAATATGTAGGACGAATTGCGATCGGTAAAATTCACAACGGGACGATCCGCGTCGGACAGCAAGCCGCTTTGATCCGCGACACCGGGGAAATCGTTAAAGGCAAAGTCACAAAATTGATGGGCTTTGAGGGTTTAAAACGGATCGACCAAGAAGAAGCATCTGCGGGTAACATTATTGCGCTCGCCGGATTTGCCGATGCTAATATTGGCGAAACGATAACTTGTCCCAACGAACCCCAGGCACTACCGCTAATTAAGGTAGACGAGCCGACCTTACAAATGACATTTTCCGTCAACGATTCGCCCTTTGCCGGACAAGAAGGAAACTTCGTTACTTCTAGACAGGTACGCGATCGCTTGATGCGAGAATTGGAAACAAACGTCGCCCTGCGTGTGGAAGAAACCGACTCCCCCGACAAATTCTTGGTTTCGGGACGGGGCGAACTTCACTTGGGAATCTTAATTGAAACCATGCGGCGCGAAGGCTACGAGTTTCAAGTTTCTCAGCCACAAGTCATTTATCGCGAAGTCAGCGGGCAACCCTGCGAACCGTTTGAATATCTGGTGTTAGACGTACCAGAAGAAGCTGTAGGTAGTTGTATCGAACGCCTGGGACAGCGACGGGGCGAAATGCAGGATATGCAAGTTGGGGGTAACGGACGCACTCAACTCGATTTCGTCATTCCTGCCCGTGGTTTGGTTGGTTTTCGTGGCGAATTCATGCGGATGACTCGTGGCGAAGGGATCATGAACCACAGCTTCCTCGAATACCGCGCCATTTCTGGGGAAATCGAAGCCCGTCGCAACGGCGTACTGATTTCTTTTGAAGAAGGAGTAGCCACTTTCTACGCCATGAAGAACGCTGAAGACAGAGGTGTATTCTTCATCACTCCTGGTACTAAAGTCTACAAAGGAATGATTGTCGGCGAACACAATCGTCCGCAAGACTTAGAACTGAATGTTTGCAAGACCAAACAGCTAACCAACCACCGTGCTGCTAGTGGCGATGAATTAGTCCAGTTGCAAGCACCCGTAGACATGAGCCTGGAACGCGCTCTAGAGTACATTGGACCTGATGAGCTAGTAGAAGTTACTCCTAAGTCAATTCGGCTGCGGAAGCTATCGAAAAAGCTAGCTAAGCGATGATTTGTGTAGAGGTGTTGTTGTAGAGACGTTACATGTAACGTCTCTACGTTGGGTGAAATATATAACTTGCAGGGGCGCACATCTGTACGCCCCTACGTGTATGCATCAACAATTGACAGGCTTTTCAATAATTCCACCACCCAGGACGACATCACCGTCGTACCAAACAGCAGCTTGTCCTGGCGTAATGCTGAATTGGGGTTCGTCAAATACCAACTTAACGCGAGAATTTGCCAAAGGAACCACTGTCACATCCACCGCAGTCGAACGATATCGTACTTGGACTTGAGCGCGAATGGGTGCATTAGGTTCCGATATAGAAACCCAGTTAACCCGCCCCACGGTACATTCTAGTTGATTAGCAGTGGTGCGATCGCCCACAATTACCCGATTCATCACCGGATCTAAGCCAATCACGTACAGCGGTTCGGCTGCGGCAATTCCCAAACCTTTGCGCTGCCCGATCGTGTAATGATGGACACCATCATGTTGTCCCAATACCTTACCAGCAGCATCGATAATTTCGCCTTTTTTGGGAGCAATGTATTTATCCAAAAACTCCCGCATAGAACCGTGGCTTTCAATCAAGCACAAGTCTTGGCTTTCTGGCTTGTCGGCTGTTTTCAAATTGTATTCAGAGGCGATTTGTCGCGTTTCAACTTTCAGTTTTTCACCTAATGGAAACACGACACCTGCTAAAACACCTTGTGTCAAATCGTATAAAAAGTACGACTGATCCTTATTACGATCTACAGCTCGTCGCAATTGATAGCGTCCCGATGTTGGGTCGTGAGTAATTCGAGCGTAGTGTCCCGTCGCAATCTTGTCTACACCCAATTTTTCCCTAGCATACTGCAACATAGGGCTGAATTTTACCGTTTTGTTGCACTGCGAACAGGGTAAGGGAGTGATACCGTCACTATATCCAGAGACTAAGTAGTCGATGATGTGGGTTTGAAAAACTTCCCGCATATCGACAATGTGATGGGAAATACCCAATTGTTCGCAGATATACGCAGCATCTACCATTCCCTCCGAACAGCATTGTCCTTTGCCTTTCATCAGCCAAAGGGTCAGACCAACGACATCATATCCTTGGTTATGTAGAATGGCGGCGGCGGTGGAACTATCAACTCCACCAGAAAGACCGACGACGATTTTATTCATGGTTCTGGGAAAATGGCGAGATACTGATACTAATTTAGATCTTCTTGGCGATCGCCTGCTGGGGTCGGGAGTCGGGAATTGGGAGTCGGGAGTCGGGGAAGAGAGCTGAGGGAGCTGGGGAGGCTGGGGAAGCAATTCAAAATTCCCTACACCCCACACACCCCCCACATCCCACACCCCACATCCCACACCCTATTTACTAGCCACTAGCCACCAGCCACTCATTATTGCGAACCATCCAATTTTAGTACAGCCATAAATGCTTCTTGGGGTACGTCTACCGTACCGACGGCTTTCATCCGCTTTTTACCTTTAGCTTGCTTTTGCAAGAGTTTTTTCTTGCGGCTGATGTCACCACCGTAGCATTTGGCAAGTACGTCTTTACGCAAGGCGGGAATGTGTTCGCTGGCGATGACTTTGCTACCGATGGCGGCTTGAATCGGGACTTTAAATTGATGGCGCGGGATTAATTCTTTAAGTTTTTCTGCCATCGCTCGTCCGACACCATAGGCTTTGTCACGATGGACGATCATTGCTAATGAGTCTACCGGATCGCCGTTGATCATCAAATCTAGGCGGACTAGGGGATTTTCGCGGTAGCCGATGAGATGATACTCCATGCTGGCATATCCGCGCGATCGCGACTTCATTTGATCGAAAAAGTCTGTGACTACCTCTGCCAAAGGCAATTCATAAGTTAATGTCGTGCGCCCCTGGGTAAGATACTTCATATCTTTGAAGATTCCCCGCCGATTTTGACACAACTCCATCAACGTGCCAACAAAAGATTCTGGCGTAATCATTTCTACTTGAGCGTAGGGTTCAGCAATGCTTTCCCGTTCGTTGGGTGCTGGTAACTTGCTGGGATTATCAACATAAATTTCTTCGCCGTTGTTGGTAACTACTTTGTAAACTACCGATGGAGCTGTAATTACCAAATCTAAATCGTATTCGCGTTCTAAACGTTCTTGGACGATTTCCATGTGTAACAATCCCAAGAAACCGCAGCGGAAACCAAACCCCATCGCGCTTGAGGTTTCTGGTTCGTATTGCAAGGCTGCATCGTTGAGTCTCAGCTTTTCCAGAGCATCGCGCAGATTTTCAAACTCGTCTGAGTCAGTGGGAAACATCCCGCAAAATACCATCGGCTTTGCTTCGGTGTAACCTGGTAAAGCCTGAGCTGCTGGTTTTGCTGCTAGGGTAATTGTATCGCCCACCCGCGCATCGGCTACAGCTTTAATGGCGGCGGCGAGATAACCGACTTCTCCGGCGTGGAGTTCTTCGACTTGCTTTTGATTTGGAGAGAGGACACCTAATTCGTCAATTTCGTATTCTTTTTTCGATGCCATCAAACGGACGCGATCGCCTTTTTTCACCGTACCATCCATGACGCGAAAATAGACGATGACTCCTCTGTAGCTATCGTAGTAGCTATCAAAAATTAATGCCCGTAAGGGATCGTTAATCGTGTTACGTGGAGGTGGTACGCGGTGGACGATCGCCTCTAAAATCTCGTCAATGCCGATTCCCTCTTTTGCCGATGCTAAAATTGCATTGCTGCAATCTAAGCCAATAATTTGTTCGATCTCCTCAATCACCCGTTCTGGTTCTGCCCCTGGCAAGTCAATTTTATTCAGTACGGGAATGATTTCTAAGTCATGCTCCAAGGCTAAGTAGACATTTGCTAGAGTTTGTGCTTCTACTCCTTGGGAAGCATCGACAACTAATAATGCTCCCTCGCAAGCTGCTAAAGAGCGAGACACCTCATAAGAAAAGTCAACATGTCCTGGGGTATCAATTAAATTGAGGACGTAAGCTTCTCCGTCCTTTGCCTGATAGTTCATCCGAGCCGCTTGCAACTTAATCGTAATGCCGCGCTCTCGTTCCAACTCCATATTGTCGAGAAACTGCTGCTTCATCACCCGTTCTGCAACCGTACCAGTTGTCAGCAACAGGCGATCGGCTAGAGTTGATTTCCCGTGGTCAATGTGAGCGATAATTGAAAAATTACGAATGCGCTCGGCGGAAACATCTGTCATATTTTTACGATTTAGTAGCAAGCAAATAGCGATCGTACTTAACGCATTTTAATCTTTTATTGAGGGAGTAGGGAGTAGAGAGTAGGGAGTAGTGAAGAGTTGTTAGTAGTTGGTAGTTGGTAGTTGGTCGCTGGTCACTAATAACTGACATCTGAATAAGTGACAATTGATAACTGGTCGCTGATAAAGCTTACAATAGACCTATTCCGACGCGATCGCCCTTGAGTAGCGCCAGAAAAGTCCTGTTCTAGTTTAGATAGCTGCGCCGGAAGAGCTGCAAGCCAAGCATGGCAAAGATACGTTTGCTAAATTAATTACCGTTTAGCGCTTATGAATGACAACATCGATACATCAGACGCAAACCTCGACAAGGTAAAACTCTCTATTCATTTAGATTCGGAACTCGTCGATCAAATTCAGCATTTAACTAACGATCCGAGTAAAGTGATAGAAGTCGCTATCCGTCAATGGTTGCGCGGTGAAACGCAACGAGATGACGAACTAACTCGCACGATCCCTCGTACACCCGTACCACCACGCGGTGAGTGGAACGATTAACAGTTTTAATCTGACTTGGTAAACGCTCTCTTGACTAGAGTGCTTGGTAAATTGCTGGCGACACCAAGCAAAATTCCCAATTTATCAGGTTTTGTGCCAAACTCGAAGCAAATGTTTGCCGAGTCATTCGACTTGCGCTGTGTCGAACTATCTTTAGTAATGAGTGCTAATACAGATTCCCACCAGCCAGCTTTCACATCTTCATTCGAGTCATTTGGTATGAATTCCAACGGCTCTCTATCATCTCTAGGAGCTGAATTAGCCTACGTGCAGGATAGCTCGGGTTGCTATCTTTATTTTTCATGGCAACAAGCCGATAGTGTGGGTTTGCAGCAAGAGCGGATTATAGGACAATCTTTAGAACAAACTTTTGGACCTTTAGATCCAACTGCGTACTTAAGGCGGGTGCAAAGGATTTTGGAAAGTCTCGTTCCCGAACGCTGTCACTGCGTATTTCGCTACGGACAAAAATTGTTTGGATTCGAGTTGGTAATTAGCCCAATTTTACCCGCAACGGGATCGGCTACTTCTGTTTTAGTCATAGGGCGACACTTAGAAGAAATAGACAACGAAGTGGTAGCCGATGTCTATTCGGAATTGGCGACTACCGCAATGGGATCGCTCGGTTCAGTCTCGTCTAAAAAGCTTCTCAGTCAAATTGCGCGTAACATTCGCCGCACGTTAGATCTAAATACAATTTGGCAGCAAACTGTAGAAAGTTTGGGTCAAGCCTTGGGTGTCAGTCATTGTATTATCTGCTCGTATAGACCGGAAGATCTCCATTTGCAAGTGGTAGCTGAGTATCGCCAAATGGCAGTGCGATCGATGCTGGGTCAATCAATTGATATCATGCACGAACCGGGTTACTGTCAGGCTCTAGAGGGTGTTATGAACTTTTAGGATCGCTAGAGTAGGAATATGGAAAGAAAAGCATATCCTACTGATGTCAGTGATGACGAGTGGACATTTGTTGCCCCTTATCTTACTTTGATGAGCGAAGAAGCACCGCAACGAGAACATAGTCTCAGGGAAGTGTTTAACGGGTTGCGTTGGCTGGTTCGCTCTGGTGCCTCTTGGCGCATGATGCCGCATGACCTTCCGCCTTGGGCAGCAGTTTATCAGCAAACTCAACGGTGGATTGATGCAGGAGTATTTGAGGCAATTGTAGACGACCTCCGAACACTACTGCGGTTGGCTGCCGGACGCAAGGAGACCCCAACTGCGGTGATTCTCGACAGTCGCACCCTACAGTCAACCCCTGAAAGTGGAGGACGAGCTGGGTATGACGGTGGTAAACGCAAGAAGGGCAGCAAGGTACATGTTGCAGTTGATACTCTGGGACATTTGTTAGGACTGGTAGTGACCCCTGCGAACGAACAAGACCGCTCCCAGGTACAGGAACTTGCTCAACAAGTGCAAGAAATTACTGGTGAGACGGTGGAAATTGCCTTTGTGGATCAAGGGTATACCGGAGAACAAGCCGCTCAGGAGGCTGCCGTAGAAGGTATCCAATTGGAAGTCGTCAAACTACCAGAAGCCAAGAAGGGATTTGTTTTACTTCCTCGCAGGTGGGTAGTGGAGCGAAGTTTTGCGTGGACTGGGCGCTTTCGGCGCTTAACAAGAGATTATGAACGTTTAGCACAGACATTAGTTGGTTTTCATTTTGTTGCCTTTGCCGTCATAATGCTCAGGCGATTTGTAGATTTGGTAAGGCAAAGTGCATAACACGCTCTAGAGACTCTTGCACCTGTGGCGATCGAGAAGACAGAAAATCCCCAGTTTCAACAATCAATCTTACTATTAGCAACGGTCGATCGCGATAAGCCCAACGGCTTAATTTGCTTGCAGCATTGCGAACGCAGCCTTCAACCACAGACTCACAGTAATTCGATGTTGCAGCCGATCCCTCGCTTACGCCAGTGGACGACGGAAGAAATCGAGTTGGTACGAGATTTAGCCGATCAAATTGGCACGGCGATCGCCCATGCTACTCTATACAAGCAGCTAGAAGAAGCTCGCCAACAAGCAGAAGAAGCCTCCCGCCTCAAAAGCGAATTTCTTGCTAACACTTCCCACGAACTCCGCACGCCACTGAATGGAATGCTGGGATTTTTAAAGTTAGTGCTTGAGGGGATGGCGGACGATCCTGAAGAACAGGAAGAATTTATCCAAGAAGCCTATCGCTCCGGCTTGCACCTGCTCAATATCATCAACGACATTCTAGATATTGCCAAAATTGAAGCAGGCAAAATGGATTTGGAGTTAGGTCAAGTTAGACTCAACGAACTATTTAGCGATCTCGAAGACTTTACTAGAACCCAAGCCGAGCAGAAAAATTTAAGTTTGCAAATCCAATTACCACCTACGGCAGACGAAATCATTGTCTTAGGTAATTATCAACGGCTATTGCAGGTGCTGCTCAATTTGGTCGGTAACGCGATCAAATTCACCCACGAAGGCGGCGTTACTATCAGTGCGGATATCACCCGGAAAAAAACCATCTTTCAAAATCAAGTCCTACCGGGAATGGTGAAAGTTCGCGTTGCCGATACGGGCATTGGTGTTTCTTTAGATAAGCAAGATAAACTATTTCAATCCTTTAGCCAAGTAGACGGCTCTCGCACGCGGCAGTATGGTGGTACTGGCTTGGGATTAACAATATCCCAAAAGCTAGTTGAAGCTATGGGGGGAACAGTCAATTTTTATAGCATGGGTGAGGGACTCGGTTCCACAGTCACCTTCACCGTCCCTCTGTATCAAGAGCCGTTGATGGTATTAGGACTGGGAGATGGGGAGTGAGGGGTGAGGAGCGAGGAGTGAGGAGTTAGGGAGAAAGAAATTTACAATCTCCACACCCTACACCCTACAC
The DNA here is from genome assembly GCF_032860985.1 of Chroococcidiopsis sp. SAG 2025. Lineage (GTDB taxonomy): Bacteria > Cyanobacteriota > Cyanobacteriia > Cyanobacteriales > Chroococcidiopsidaceae > Chroococcidiopsis. The sequence continues at coordinate 88,232 of NZ_JAOCNC010000001.1, read as the reverse complement.
CCTACATCCTACAACCTTTTATCACGCACCACGACGCGGCACGCGGCTTAAATGTCGAGGTTCCCTCGACATCCGCTCGCTTTCCAATGCGCGGGACACCCGCGCTTCCGCCCGCTCCACCACGCACCACGCTCTTTCCCTCGCTCCGCGCTCCTCATTCGGACTAAACTGTAAAAGGTGAAGTCACAATAGTGCTATGACAGAGCAAACAAGTGCGCGGGACTTATTCAAGACGGCTTATGAAAGCCGCTATACCTGGGATGACAACTTTCCTGGTTACAGTGCAGACGTGCAATTGACACAAGGTGATGAAGTCTACACGGGTAGAATTCGGATAAATCGCGATTTGAGCGTAGAAGTTACAGGCATAGAAGACGAAAAAGTACAAGAAAGCGTTTACACGCAGCTGCGAGACATTGTTACTCACCGCAAGCGATCGCAATTCGAGCAGTCTCACGGCAAAAATGAGTTTAGCCTCGGTAAACTCGATGACAGTGGCGCAGTAGAAATCCTGGTCAAAGGCGATGCTATGGGTTCTAACTACAAAGTGCGCGGTACGGAAATTTGCCAAGTCAGCCGCGTTATGGGTCGCATGGCTTTTGTTATCGACACCCACGATAGCTTAGATACAGGCGGGGGTTACGTAGCTAGTCGCTACAATGCAGTGTTCCGCAATCCACAAACTAACGAAGTCATCAAGGTATTAAAGTTTCAAGACTTTTACGAAAAATTTGGTGACTATTACGTCATGACCAAGCAAATCATAGAAGACTATCAGCAACAAGAACGAATGAAAACCGAGTTCAACTTCTCTAACATCAAACTACTAGAAGCTGTTGCAGTTTAGGCGAGTGGTGCGTGGTGCGTGAAAAGAATAGATTATTCTCTACTCCCTACTCCCTACTCCCTACTCCCGCATAAAAGCTAGGATCGTTTTAGCAAGTTTGTTAAACAAAGGTCTAATTCTATGGAACTTACAACAGATAATGTAGAAACAGTTTTGGATGAAATGCGCCCCTATCTGATGTCAGATGGTGGCAACGTAGAACTAGTCGAACTCGATGGTCCAATCGTGCGGTTGCGGTTACAAGGAGCTTGTGGTTCTTGCCCTAGTTCTACCATGACTCTGAGAATGGGAATCGAGCGCCGTTTACGGGAAATGATCCCCGAAATCGCTGAAGTCGAACAAGTGATTTAAGGGAGCAGGGAGCAGGGAGCAGGGAGTAGAGGGAGTGACCAGTGAAGAGTGAGTCGATTTGTAGTAGGTAGTGACTTACGAATATCCGACTTACAACTTAAGACTTCTCCCTTGTCTTCCTTGTCCTCCTTGTCTTCCTTGTCTCTCCGTCCTACTCTAACCCCTAGTTCCTAGCCTATGTCTCATCCCCTCTACGTTGCATTCGTCTGGCATCAGCACCAACCACTGTATAAAAGTCGCGATCGCAGTTCTGCTTCTACATCCAATCAGTATCGCTTGCCGTGGGTCAGGTTGCACGGGACAAAAGACTATCTGGATTTGGTGTTAATTCTAGAGCGTTATCCTAAGTTACATCAAACGGTTAACCTCGTTCCTTCTCTGATTCTGCAACTAGAAGATTACATTGCTGGGACTGCTTTCGATCCCTACCTCACAGTTAGCTTGACACCTACAGAGCAACTGCAAAGGGAGCAACAACAATTTATCATCGCTAACTTTTTTGATGCCAATCACCATACCCTGATCGATCCTCATCCCCGTTATGCAGAGTTGTACCATCAACGGCAGGAACGCGGTGCAGCTTGGTGTTTGGACAATTGGCAGAAGGAAGATTACGGCGATCTACTGGCTTGGCATAATTTAGTTTGGATCGATCCAATTTTTTGGGACGACCCCGAAATTGCTCAATGGTTGCAGCAAGGTCGGAGTTTTACTTTAAGCGATCGCCAGCGGATTTATTCTAAACAAAGGGAAATTATCAGTCGGATTGTCCCCCAACATCGCCACATGCAGGAAACGGGGCAACTAGAAGTTACTACCTCACCTTATACTCATCCAATTCTGCCTTTACTTGCCGATACGAACTCCGGTCGGGTTGCCGTACCGAATATGAATCTGCCCAACTACCGCTTTCAGTGGGCAGAAGATATTCCGCGTCACTTGCAAAAAGCATGGGAGTTATACGAAGACCGCTTTGGACAAATACCCAGGGGATTGTGGCCTTCCGAACAGTCTGTCAGCCCTGAAATTCTCCCCTATATTATCAAGCAAGGATTTAATTGGATTGTTTCTGATGAAGCCGTTTTAGGGTGGACGCTCAAGCACTTTTTCCACCGCGACGGGGCGGGAAATGTCATCGAACCAGAATTGTTATACCGTCCCTATCGCTTGCAGACACCAGCGGGAGATTTATCCATTGTCTTTCGCGATCATAGATTGTCAGATTTAATTGGTTTTACATATGGGTCGATGCCACCCAAGCGCGCCGCAGCAGATTTGGTGGGACATTTAGAGTCGATCTCCCATCAGCTCAAACAGCACCAAGAAGGCGATCGGACTAGCTTAGAACAACCTTGGCTCGTCACGATTGCATTAGATGGAGAAAACTGCTGGGAATACTATCCTCAAGATGGCAAACCCTTCTTAGAAAACTTATATCAAACTCTCAGCAACCATCCTCATATCAAACTCGTCACCGTCTCGGAATTTATCGATGCTTTTCCCCCAACTGCAACAATTCCAGGTGAGAAGTTACACAGCGGCTCTTGGGTAGATGGCAGCTTTACCACTTGGATTGGCGATCCGGCAAAAAATCGAGCTTGGGACTTGCTAGCAGCAGCGAGAGAGGTATTGGCACAGCATCCAGAGGCGACAGAAGAGAATAACCCCGAAGTTTGGGAAGCTTTATACGCCGCCGAGGGTTCCGATTGGTTTTGGTGGTTTGGTGAAGGTCATTCCTCCAATCACGATGCCATGTTCGACCAGTTGTTTCGAGAGCATTTGTGTGGCATTTATCAATCCTTAAATCAACCCGTTCCTCCAGTGCTGCTGCGTCCGGTGGAAATTCATGCCGCTCCAGCCGACCATCGCCCTCAAAGCTTCATTCACCCCAGTATTGACGGTATGGGTGACGAGCAAGACTGGGACAAAGCTGGACGCTTAGAAGTGGGTGGAGCGCGGGGAACGATGCATCAAAGCAGCACGGTACAGCGCATTTGGTACGGGGTAGATCACCTAAATTTCTATCTCAGACTAGATTTCAAAACAGGAGCAAAGCCAGGTCAGGACTTGCCACCAGAACTCAATTTACTCTGGTTCTATCCTGATCGCACCATGCATAACAGCCCCCCGCCTTTGGTAGACTTGCCAGAGCAAGCGCCAATGAACTTTATGTTTCACCATCGCTTGGAAGTTAATTTACTGACACAATCGGTTCACTTTCAAGAGGCGGGAGAACACTATCAATGGCATCCCCGCGCCAGTCGCGCTCAGGTAGCGCTAGAGCGTTGCCTAGAAGTAGCAGTTCCTTGGGCTGACTTGCAAATGCCACCAGATTATCCTTTACGCTTGGTTTTGGTCTTGGCAGACGAGGGCAGATTCCAGCAGTATTTGCCTGAGAATGCTTTGATTCCGATTGAAGTACCCTAGAGGGGATAAGGGAGACAATTCAATTCGCACTCTTACGCTGCGCTATACTACCTCTGCGGGATCGCGCTCGCTAAGCGAACGCAGTTCACAATTTCTTTTGTACGGGCGGGTTTTGAACCAAGATTTCTTGTGACTAGCTGTGGCTCTTTTGCTAAACCCGCCCCTACGACGAAAAAACACATCTTTTCGCTTTTGTATACCCTTGAAAATAAATTTTTGTAAAACTATGCGTAACCTTTATACCGCTAGATGAAGTGGTGAGTATAGGTTGCTAACTAAAGCATAGCAATACAACTTAAGAATTCAGAATTTGGAATTCGGAATAAGTTGAATGTTTTCAAGCCCAGCTAAGGCGTGAAAAATTGAATTTTTCTGTTTTCAGCCCCTAGATTTGTCTGTGGGGTTTGTCATTCATAGTTCTAAAACCATAATTCTTCAATTCTTTTTATAGGTATTGGCTGAGCTATTACTGCAACTTGAATTAAACAATCGGAGGTAAATAAAATCTATGTCTGACATGAAATCACGAAATTCAAATTCACCAATTCCTTTTTTCGCCCATTTTCTAGAAGGGCAATTTGGAGCAGAACTTTCGGAAGTAGAAATGGCATCTGTGAGTGGTGGTAGCGTATATGCAACAACGCTAGCATATCCATCTGACGTTGACGTTGACGGTGGGAATAAAGGTTATGAATTCCCATCAATGGAGATGCCCAAGATGCCGTCTATGCCTGATTTTCCTAAATTCCCATCAATTTCTGATTATTACAAATAATGATTTGTAATTCGTAATTCATAAGTCGTAATTCGTAATTTATTAACTCTAAGACCAAGCACTTAGCTTGGTGATAGAAAATAATTATCTAGTAATGATGGAGAGAGTAAGAGCTACGAATTACGAGTTAGCGATCGCAAATTGGAGTATAACGATATGACAGTTTTGATCGTGACTCATAGTCGAGATCATGAGGGTATTTCCTTAGTTATGGATGCGATCGCGGCTCAAGGTGGGAAAGTATTTCGCTTTGATACCGATCGCTTTCCGACGCAGACACAGTTAGAGGTTTACTTTGGACTGGGAACAGAACGGTTCGTGCTGAATGATGGCGCAAACCAACTCAATTTACAAGATGTATCCGCAGTTTGGTATCGGCGCATTCGCATGGGTGCAAGGATTCCGACAACAATGGATGCTCAACTACGCCAAGCCTCAGTTCAAGAGTCGCAAGCTACAATTCTGGGGGCGATCGCTAGTCTCAATGTTTTCCATCTCGATTCTGTATCTGATATTCGTCGCGCAGAACACAAGCAGTTACAATTACAAATTGCGCGATTGCTAGGTTTAGAAATTCCGCGTACTCTCATCACAAACAATCCCCAAGCAGTATTGAAATTTGCGCGAGAGTGCAGATCGGGTATGGTGACGAAAATGCTCACTACCTTTGCAATCTACGATCGAGGACAAGAGCAAGTTGTTTTTACCAATTCAGTCAAGCCCGAGGATTTAGAAAACCTAGAGGGACTGCGTTTCTGTCCGATGTGCTTTCAGGAAAATATTCCTAAAGCGTTGGAACTAAGGACAACAATTGTGGGACAGCACGTATTTACAGCTGCTATTGACTCTCAAATTTCTCCTGAAGCACATCATGACTGGCGGCGACAGGGATTGACTTTGATTGATGCTTGGCAACCCTACACTCTTCCTCAAGAACTTGCTGTGAAATTGCGACAGATGATGACATATTTTCAGTTAAACTATGGAGCATTCGATCTCATTTTGACTCCAGACGGGCGTTATATATTTTTAGAAATTAATCCCGTAGGTGAGTTTTATTGGTTGGAAAAACACGCTGGTTTACCAATTTCGCAAGCGATCGCAGATATCCTCGTAAAAAGCTCCCCTTTTTAAGGCAGTGATATTTACATAAAAAGCCCCCCTTAAAAAGGGGGGTTGGAGGGATCTTCTTTACTTGGTAAGCAAGATTCTGAGAATACAAAAGCCCCCCTCAAAAACTGAAAACAAAGGGGGTTAGGGGGACTTCTAGCGATAATCTGAAGTCTGAATTTGCCGCAAACGTGCCGCATTTCTCATATCAAATTCTGGACGACAGAAGCGATTAATTTGCTTTTCAAAAAACTCTCGATTTGCTTGCAAATGTTTTGGATTTGGATCGTCTAATGGATATAACAATGCAGTCCTCAACGCTTGAATAACCGCAGAAGTTACGCAGTACATCGATCGCTGGAATGTAATACCCAATTGCACTAAAACATCATCTTCGCCTCGACAGTGCTGCTGGTAATAATCTCTAAGATATTGAGGCAAGAAATGATACATATCTTGTGCTAACAACGTAGGTGGAATACCAGCCGTACCTACAGGAAATTTATCAGCATATAAAACGCCATAGTGGAAATCTTTCTGTTCGGTAGGAATTTGTCCGGCTTGGGCATTATATGATTTCGTCCCACGGAAAGGAGAGGTGCGGTAGAAAACAGCTTCGACATAAGGTAACGCCGCTTCATAAAGCCAGGTAAACCCTTTTGATTTAGGAATAATTTCGTAGCGTTCGCCGCGAATATAAACGTGGTGGTAAATTGGACGACCCGCGATCGCAAAAATTCCATTCACCAAGAAATTCATCGCGTCAGGGACTCCCTTAAATCCGCCTTCATCGTAAATATCAGACATCTCGAAGAAGACTGGAGCCATCACCTCCCAGAATAAGCCCAGGTTGGCGTAATAAGAAGCCTGACGGCACTGTTCTAAGAACATTTCTGGAAATAACTTATACAGCCCCAGCATGGCTGGATTATACTTGAAATAAGCTTTAATGGCGCGATCGGCATTTGCCTTATATTCATCTGAATCGAGATAGGCATCGAATTTGCCATAACCCATATCTCTACCGTGCCATAGCATCGCCCGCATACATTCTTCGGCAAATTCCATGTTGATGCGATCGTGGAACCAGTGATGCAGCAATCTAGGCATCTTGCGGGTTTCACCTTTTTCCATAAAGGCAAGTAATTCGGGATGCGCTGTGGCTGGTCCCCGCCAAATCCGCAAATCGGCATCGTCGCCTGCATAATGATTGTGCAGGTCTAAATACTCTTGGGGAATGAAGTATTTGAAAAAGGGTAGCGGTTCGAGGAAGACTCGTTCGCCAATATAAAGTAAGTCGCGCCAGTAGAAATCCATCGGTACGGCATATGCCTTATAAATACCGATAATTTGCATCAGGTTTTCTGGCGTATCTGGTAGCATTGCCCCACCTGCTTCTAAGCGATGAATGATATCGGCAAATTCATGCTTGGATGGGGGCAGTTTCGCTGTAGATTTTTCTTGAGCAAGTACCATGATGGGAGTGAGTAGTGAGTAGTAAAGAGATGTAGGGGCGGGTTTCTGAGAGTTTTGGTTAAAGAACAAAAAATTCTGTGGTTAAACCCGCCCCTACAGAAATATTGGAGAGTCGTAGGGGCGCACAGCCATGCGTCCTTATCCTAATTTTTAATCGCAATTTGCTGTGTGGTGCTGACACGAACCGTAGCAACCATGGCGGCGCTAGTGGTTTCACTCCAACGTACTAACCAAGTTGGTTGAATGCCCAAAAATAGGATTAGCGCTGTGAGGACGAGGGCGGGAACTTTTTCCGACCAGGTAACTTTGGGATAGTAAGCTGTTTTGTTATCTAACTTGCCGAAGCAAGTACGGTTGAGCAAAATCACAAAATATACCGCTGTTAAACCCGTACAGATGACGCAAACGAGGGTAGGTAAGGGAAATCTAGCGTAACTACCTTGCAGGACTAAAAATTCGGCAATAAAACCAGTCATGCCTGGAATTCCCGCGCTTGCCATACCTCCCATCACTAGAAGGGCGCTAATGTAGGGTAATCCGCGAATCGGACTCATCAATCCATTCAGGACATCAAGTTCGCGAGTCCCGACTTTAGTTTCAATGACACCAATCAAGTTAAAGAGAATTGCCAAAATTAGACCGTGAGCAACCATTTGCGCCACTGCGCCGACCGTACTCAATTCAGTAGCAGCAGCCACAGCCAGCATGACATAACCCATGTGTCCGATTGAACTATAGGCAACCATGCGCTTGATGTCTTTTTGAGCGATCGCCGTTACCGCACCGTAAACCGCGCTAATTGCTCCGATAATCGCTAAACCAGGCGCAACGATCGCCCAAGTTTCGGGAAATAGTCCTAGACCAAATCGGATAATCCCATAGGTTCCTAACTTTGCCAGAATTCCCCCCAACATAATTGCTACGGGTGGAGAAGCTTCCGTGTAAGCATCGGGCAACCAAGTATGTAGGGGAACCAAAGGAATCTTAATCCCAAATCCAACTAACAGGATGGTTAGGAGGATCAATTGCGCTTGAAGGGGTAATCCCGTGGTGGCGATCGCGTTGTAATCGAAACTAGAAGAGCCTGTCAGCCAAGTAATCCCCAAAAAGCCAGCTAGAATTAAAATTCCCGAAACTGCCGTGTAGATCAAAAACTTCATTGCAGCATAACCGCGCTTTGCCGTTCCACCCCAAATTGCGATCAGCAGATAGAAAGGAATCAGCTCGACTTCGTAAAATAGAACGAACAACAGCAAGTTTTGCGCTAGGAATCCACCCACCACCCCAGCATAGATCAGCAGCAATAAAGCATAGTACAACCGAGGACGGGTAATATTTTCGCTACTACTGTAAATAGCAATCCAGGTCAATACCCCTGCTAAGGCGACTAGAGGGATAGACAAACCATCTGCCCCCAAGCTGTAGCTCAATCCAAGGGTATCAATCCAAGGCAACAATTCAGAAAACTGCATCCCAGCTAAGGAGATGTCAAATTGACTCAGCAGTACCAGCGTCCAAATAATGATGCCAGTGGCGATCGCCAAAGCCAGCGATCGCGCCCGATCTCCTTTCATTGGTATAAATCCAATGCAAGCAGCACCGACGACAGGTATCCAGATCAAAGCACTCAGCATAACGATTTTGAAATTGGTAGTTGGTAATAAAGTGGTGCGTGGTGCGTGGTGCGCGGTGCGTGAGAAAAGTTAAATTTTCTCCCTACTCCCTACTTCCTGCTCTCTCTTTAGAATGCAAAACTGAGTTCCATGTGAGATAGCAGGGGCCAGCCGACGATCGTGCCTAACAAACACACACCTAGCAAGATAGTTAAGGCGTAGAATTGCGATTGTCCAGAAGTGCTGTATTTTAGGGTTTCGCCTCCGAAAATCGAGACTAAGCCAACTAAATTCACAATCCCATCAACTAAGTAGCGATCGATCAGAGCAATTAGGCGAGAAACTACAGCTACTCCAAATACAATCGTTACCCGATACAAGTTAGCTGTATAGAGATCGTAGGCGAAAAAGTCTTGCAGTGGCTTCCAAGGTAGCGTGACTGGTTTTGGAACCAAGGGTGAGAGGTAAACTACAGCTGAGATACTGCACCCAAAAATCGTAGACCAAATTAATAACAAAGCTACATCTTTGTTGATGTATGCCCATTCTGGCAGTAACGACAAGCTTTGCAATACCAACGGAGCGTGCATGACAAAGCCCATTAAGATTGTCATTGGTAACATCATGGGCCAATGAACTTCAGGCGATCGCACGGTCATTGGCTTGGGTTTGTTGCCAAACATGAGGCAAAATACCCTAGTGACGCTGAAAGCTGTCAGTGCATTCGTGACTAAAATTACTCCGACTAACAAAGGCTGAGTTGTCCACAATCCATCTGCTATTTGCAGCAATGCCCAAAATCCGCCCAGGGGTGGAAAAGCCACTAATCCGGCTGCACCAACAATAAAGGCAATAGCTGAAATCGGTCGGCGCGACCACAAACCTCCATAAAGGCGGAGATCCTGAGTAATGCTATTCCAAACTACACCACCCGTACTCATGACGAGCAGTGAAATTGCTACGGCATGGGTAAACACTAACAGTAGTGCGGCTTGAGTTTGTCCCGTACCTACAGCCACAAATACCAAACCCATGTAGGCACTGACAGAATATGACAAAGCGCGCTTGACATCAACTTGAGCGATGACAATCAAAGAAGCACCTACAGCTGTCACCGCACCGATGAATGTGGCAAAAGATAGGGCGAAAGGCGAAAGTGCCAGGACTGGCTGAAGTTTCACGAGTACCCAAGCACCTGTTGCTACAACTACGGAATTACGTAAAATCGTTGCTGGTACGGGACCTTCCATTGCCTCGTCCAGCCATAAGTGTAATGGAAATACGGCGCATTTACCCATTGGACCGGCAATCAGAGCCAAGCATACCAACGCGATCGCTGTGGGGTTAACGTTAGCTGTTTGCGCCCACCGTGCGAGTTCTGAGAAATCCCAAGTTCCGGCGAGGGGATATAGAGCAAGTACCCCCATTAATAGAAACAAATCGCCTACCCGTTTGGTCAAAAAAGCGTCTCTTGCTCCCGTGACTACCAATGGCTGACTGAACCAGAAGCCTAGTAACAAATAAGTACACAGGGTGAGAATTTCTAGAATAAAGTAGCTGAAGAACAGGGAGTTGCATAGCACTAAGGCGCACATCCCGGCTTCAAACAGCGCCATCATGACGTGGAAACGCGCCCACCCCCAGTCCATTTCTAAATAGCCGATCGCAAAGACGATCGCTAGCACGTTTAAGCCTGTAACTAAAGCGATCGCACCTACCGTAAGTGAAGAAACTTCTACGGCGATCGTGAAGTCAAAATTGGCTACGTGCAACCAAGAAAAATATAAGTATTGAGCTGGTTTGTTCCAAGATGCGCTCAGAGCAATTAAAGCATGGGTGAAGGCAACAGCAGTCGTCACCAAGTTAATATATGCTGCTGGGCGGGGTCCCGTGCGTCGAATAATTCCAGGCGACCAAGGAATCGTCGAAATTGCCCCTATCAGGGCATAAATGGGAACTAACCAGATGGTTTGGAGGAAGGTGTCAGCCATCGGTATGAATACTCACTGCGTAAAACAACTCAAACTCTGAATACATCGAATCTGCCTGGAAAAGCCACGAGTGTAGCTGAGAATATATAAACCAAGCAGATTTATGATTATTTAATTTTTCAATTAATCAAAGCCACTTATATGGATTACAAAGAACTTATTTATCTAATAAACTATGCGATAAGTTAGATAAATTTTTCTTATAAAGGAAAATCATTGAGAATAACTATGCTTAAAATTGATTTCTGTTGATGGTTTGAAAGCGTACATTGAAATTGCTGATGGTTAGTATCGAGATCTACCGATTAGCAGAACGAGTGAGATCGCTTGCAGACGAAATACAGAAGACGGGAATTAGAAATTAGAAATAAGAGTATTTTTACCTAAACCAAATGAAATTTTGTCTCTACCTAGAGATACAAAATCTCATATCTACTTGGCTTAACAAGAAAAATATTTCCTCAAATATCTGTGGAAATTTGTCGTGAAGATCCGTAGAATCAAAAATTCCAAATCAAAACCCCCAAAAACAAAAACCTCAAGTGCTGTGACTTGAGGTGAATTAAAAAGTATTATCAAGGATACAGAATTTCCGAGCGGAGACACATGATACACATTCTTGCTTAAAGTGTGTAATCGGTAATTTGTGATTTGAACTTGCGACTGCTTTGTTGGCAAAAGCTATGGCTGTTAGTCTTGTCAGGCTGTTCTAAATGGATGGTTTCACATCCCTCTAAAGACTGCAAAGCAGGGGAAACGACAAAAACCCTACACCAATACCAGCACTACCAACAAAATTAAGTTGTACGGTCAATTAAACACTCGCGAGTTTGGGACAACCATTTTCTGCCCTGACATCGTTCTCCTTCGGGCGGAAATTAGCAGATTAAACAGCAAAATTTCTGCTCTGGTTGAACAACATTAGCGGTTTGTTCGCTAATTATTTGTACTTTTAATTATGGACGATGCCAGAAAAGTCTGTATTGTTTGAAACAATCTTTTAAGATTTTATTTCCAAGTTCCGAATTCTTTGCTGATGCTGCTGGCGGTTAAACTGCTGCTGTGCGGAAGTAAGTAGTGCATATTCAATTGGCGATCGCATATCCCATTGCAATTGAGCTAGCAGTAGTAAACTACAACTCATGACCGCACCAGTGGTGAGAAACTGCCAACCGCCGACGTAAGATAAGAAACCAACGCTCAAAAAGTGAAGACAGCCAGCCAAGAATAAAGCACGCGATCGCAAACCAATGCCTGTAAACAAATAACCAGTTGCACTCAAACTCAACCACATCGGGCATAAGTGGATTAAAATTTCACCCCAACCGAGAAATATCCCTAAATCGGTTAAAACCACACCTGTTAGTACTAAAATTGCCCAACCACAGACGACCCAACGCAGACGTTCTACTCCTGCCCAAAACCAAGTTAGACTCATCATGGCGATCGCACCCACTATAGTCAAGCTCGACCACCAAATTGCTTGTATTGTCCAATTAATCGGTAAAAACTGCGCTGTGGCAAACATAACGCCAACAATGACAGCCCAAATAATAAACACTTGGTCTACTCGCGTGTAAATTCCTGAGTAAAGTGTCATGCGATCGATTTTCCAATTAATTCGCCATAAACCTTGTAAATCTTGAATATCTAACTCTTCTTGCTTTTCTTTGAGCAATGGCTGCGCTAAGCTACTCAGATTCATTTATATTTTGCTGCTAGTTATTTTTACAATTTGTAACTCTCTCTATTGATAGATTATTTCATAAATTTTACAAAATGACACAAATCGTAAGAAGCACGATGGATAGCGAACTGAGTGATGTTAAGCAACCTAAAGTTATCTTCCTCGATGCTGTCGGGACAATGTTTGGAGTTAAAGGCAGTGTTGGTGAAGTGTACGCTCAGATCGCACAACAATTTGGCGTTACCGTACCAGCAGATCGTGTCAACAGTGCTTTCTATCAAAGTTTCAAAACTGCGCCACCGCCTGTATTTCTTGGCAAGCAGCCAGAGGAGATTCCTCAATGCGAATTTGAATGGTGGGAAGCGATCGCCCGGAATACTTTTCAACAAGTTGGATTTTTAGATAGTTTTACCGATTTTTCTGGCTATTTCAGCCAACTATACGCACATTTTTCCACAGCAAAACCTTGGGTACTTTATCCCGATGTTCTGCAAGCATTGCAATCTTGGCAGAAATTAGGCATTGAGTTAGGGGTACTGTCTAATTTCGATTCGCGCCTGCATTCGGTTTTACAAGCTTTGGATTTATCCAAGTTTTTCACTTCCGTAACAATTTCTACCGAAGTTGGTGCGGCTAAACCCGATCCGCAAATTTTTGCTGCTGCTTTGGACAAACATCAATGTTCGGCAGATTTGGCTTGGCACGTAGGCGACAGCTTACAAGAAGATTATCATGGCGCGAAAGCGGCTGGGTTAAGAGCGGTTTGGTTGCAAAGATGATAGAAAAGCCAAAAGTCAAAAGTCAAAAGTCAAAATTCACTCAATCTCAACGAATAGTGATAAAACTCTTCATCCCTGGTGTATTTGAGTGATTCATACAAAGCTTGTGCTGAGATATTAGAAATTTGTGTGGCGAGAGTGATTCTGATTGCTTCAGTTTCTTGAGCGTACTGCTTTGCTGCTGTCAGCAATAATTTGGCAATCCCTTTTCTACGATGCGTTGCGACGACGAATAGGTCGTTCAAAATCCAAATTCGTTGCATCGATACTGAAGAAAAACTGGGATAAAGCTGAGTAAATCCGACGATTTGTCCATCACTTGCAACAAAGATGACAGAATCATGTTTTTGCAATCGTTCTTGCAGAAAAATCTTTGCAGTTGCCAAGTCCGATGCTTGTCCATAAAAAACGCGATATTGGTCAAATAGTATAGCTATCAGTTCAAGATGCTCGATTTTAGCCAGAAAAACTTCCATAAACTGCTTGAATTTTGATCTATCCCAGATTACCAGGCTAGCTTGGTAATAGAGGATGTATAGAAATTAGATTTAAGTACATGTGTACTATAATAGTAGACGAGGTATATTTTCACTTACAGCTCGAACGGAGTCGATCGCCTCTGAAGCCAGCTTGAGGTAACACTACCAAGGATAGCGTTATGAGCGAAACATTAACTAGCGCCACAACAACCAGCGAAACAGCGACTCATACTAAAAGTCAGCTATATAAAAAGATCTTAGCCGTACAGAAGGATTTGCAACCTTTAGAAAAAACTGGTTGGAACGACTTTCAGAAATATAGCTACACCACTGCTGGCGATGTTCTTCTACCAGTACACAAAGCCTGTAGCGAACAAGGATTAATCGCGATCGCAGATTGTATTGAATCTCACATCGAGCCGGGACGAGCTTCAGTAGTCGTCCGCTTAACAATTGTAGATACAGAAACAGGTGAGTCTTTAAGTGTCAGCGCGCCAGGTTACGCCGAAGACTATTCGTGGAAAGATAGTCGTCCTACTGGCGATAAAGCTGTATATAAAGCGATTACAGGAGCCACAAAATACGCCGTCCGTTCTTGCTTTTGTCTCCCATCAGATGACGATCCAGAAAGGACACCACAAAGACTCAATACTAGGCAGCCGATGAATCGATATGTCGTCAATCCTAGCAAAGTAGACTCGGTATTGCTCGAACAAACCACAGCAGAATTAAAGCGTGTTGGTTGGTCGAGTAGCCAAGGACGGCTATACTTACAAGATAAATTCGGCAAATCCAGCCGTCAGCAGCTCAGCCAGCAGGAACTACAACAATTTTTGAATCATCTTCGTTCCTTACCAGAACCAGAAGCCCAACCGATTCTGCAAGAAAGCTGATAATTATTTGCTTATGATGAGAGGTAATTGGTAGTCAGTCATTGGTCATTTGTGTAGAGTTTTTGACTTTTGACTTCCACAAGCGTTACCAATTACCCATGACCAATTGAATTAGGACACTTGAAAGGTGACTCCATCTCATTCAGCCGAAAAAAATTCATCTGAAAATAACTTGCCCCAATCTAGATCGCGATCGCTCTTTAGTATTGGTGAAGATTTAGAGCGATTAAATGAAATCCTAGATGAAGCTGGAGACGACACCCAACAACAAGAAATCCTCAACGAATGGTTACAACAGCTAGGAACAGAACGCGATCGCAAGTTGGATGGATACGCGGCTTTGATCTCGGAAATGCAAGCGCGTGCTGAGGCGAGAAAAGCAGAAGCGCAACGTCTAATGGAGCTAGCTAGAGCGGATGAAAGGCGATCGCAACTCTTAAAAGAGCGATTGAAGTGGTTTTTTGAGTCGCAGCAACTCAAGACGATTGAAACTACTCGTTATCGGCTGTCTTTATCCAAAAATGGTGGTAAAGCCCCCTTAATCCTTAAACCAGATCTCTTACCGCAGCAACTCCCCGAACGGTTCACAACCACTTCAATCGAACCAAACACGAGTGCCATTCGCGCCGCCTTAGAAGCAGGAGAGACTTTAGATTTTGCTTCCCTGGGCGATCGCGGTACGAGTATAAGAATTAAGTGACTAGTGACCAGTGACCAGCGACCAGCGATCGGTTATTGTGCATTCCTTCTTCACTCACTACACCCTACACCCCACACCCTGACAACTGATAACTGAAAAAAAATCTCCCACAACAGCAGCTTTCACAGGGGGATAAGGCTGAGAATTGTTGCTGTGCAGGAGATCTTGAAAATTAATAGAGAGCGAGCTTTTGACTCGATCGCTGCGATTAGGGGGTAGCAGCAGGAGAAGGGGATTCAGCAGGAGAGGGGCTAGTACCAGTACCGCCACCACCACCAGCATCACCACAGGCTCCTAAAAAGCCGCCCAATAAGCTGAAAACTAAAGCTAAACCGATGAATTTTTTGTTCATAACTCCTCTTTCACCAAATGCGGTAAAAATGAACGAGCCGCTCTTGATCACGATACCGCATTTGTTGACTTTTTTTACACTACCGGAACTATAGCGGCTTAAGTTGACGGCTGATATACAGCCTGGACTGAGGGTTTTGACGATTGGTTGAATTTATTTACTTGCAGTACAGTGCTTCATTTATAAAGCTTATACTTCAAGTATGGATGCCATGCCCTCAAAATTAAAGTTTTATTTAAGTCGTTCCTGATGTCAAATATCTTCCCTCTCTGGACGTAACTTTGAGTGTGAGAAATTAAACAGTACTTTTATGACAGGGGACAGGGGACAGGAGACAGAAGACAGGGGACAGAATGTCTTCTATCGACTTCTTCAGTGAATAATATTTCTTTAACAAAGTTGACGAGAGTATCTGTTAGAGAAAGTTGCCATTAGAATTGGGGTGTTCATCTGCCCAAAGTATGATGGCTAAGTATGATGGCTAAGGCTCCTAAAACTCGTGTTTCCAATCGCCAGCGGCAAAAACCAGTGCCTGCTAATACCAAGAGCATCAGACCTTTGAGTAGTTCGCGATCGGCTCCTGTATGGCTGACTAGCTTGCGCCACTTACAAAATCGCTGTGCGGCTGTGACTGCTCTATTAGTGACTGCATTACTTGTAGCTTATGGCTGGTCGGCGTACTCCCAAAGCTCATGGCAAGAAGCGCGCAGTCAACTAGAAGAATTAAAAAAACAAGAGCGGCAATTGATGCAAAAAAATGCAGTGCTAAAAAATGATTTAGCAACGCAAGCACAGGAACCAGAAACGGGACTGGTGTATCCTAGCCCTGCTGAAGCGATCGCTCTAGAGCCTGCTAGCCAGACTACCAGAGCGCCAAAGCCAGTTTCACCCGCAACTCAACCTCCTCGTTTGACTTCTTTGCCACTAGGTTACTAGACAGTTATCAGTTATCAGTTATCAGTTATCAGCTATCAGTTACTCCCCTGTATGGGCGGGTTTTGAGCGAAGATTTCCGGTTGAGGCTGTCAATTTATTTGCTAAACCCGCCCCTACAACTCCCAATTCCCTGCTCGTGCGCTCGTGTGCTCCCTGCTCCCTCACCACGCATTACTGAAAATGTCTATCTTTCCTTCTTCTGATGCCCGTCGTCAGCGTCGTACTGCTAAAAACCGCGATCGCAGCCAAGCAAACCGCCCTCAGCATCGCCAACGACTGAAGCAACCTCGGACAGTAGAAAAGCCAGTTTCAAATCAGCAACAAAAGAGCAACCGCTTGCCCTTATTGCGGCTGCTACTTGTATGGAGCGTCCTGATGGGGACTTGCGTAGCAATGGGAATAAAATTGTATCGACTGCAAGTCATACACGCACCGAAATTGTTTGCACAAGCACGCAAACAGCAGTTGACAAGTATGCCTGGGTTTGTCATCCGTCGCCCAGTTGTAGATTGCAATCAAAATGTACTGGCGATGGATCGGTTGGTCTATCACTTATATGCTCGTCCCGGTCAATTTAATGTATCCAAAGAAAAAATTGCTGCTCGGCTAGCACCCCTACTCCAGGGTTCTCCTGCTCAGCTTGTCAAGCGGTTCAATCAACCTAGTAATTCAATTCGCTTGACTTCAGTGGTTCCTGAAGAAATGTTCCAGCAGATCGATAGCTTGACGATTGATGGTAAGAAGGTTAGAGGTCTTGAGCTAGTTCCACAATTTTCGCGCTTCTATCCGCAACACACTCTCCTAGCAGACATAGTGGGGTATGTCAATACGGATCGTGAAGGCAAGGCAGGGGTAGAAGCGAGTTACAATCAGCAACTAGAAAGCTTGGTCAAACCAATTCCATCGTTGTCCAGGGACGGAAATAACGAAATTATGAGTTATTCCGTTCCCGATAACTTTGCCGAGGTTGACGATACACGCTTGGAATTGACGGTAGATCTGCGCTTGCAGCGTGCAGCTCAAGCAGCTCTCAGCAAGCAGTTAAAAGCAGTGCAGGCGAAGCGGGGTAGCGTTATTGTCATGGATGCGCGAGACGGCAGCATTTTGGCAATGGTGGACGAACCATCTTACGATCCAAATGAATTTTACAAATTTGATTTTGAGTTGTTTCGGAATTGGGCAATCTCAGATTTATACGAACCAGGCTCGACATTTAAGCCATTGAATGTGGTGATCGCGCTGGAGCTAAAAGCAATTCATCCTAATGAAATCTTTCCCGATCCAGACACGATAAAAATAGGCGGAAGGATAATTAAAAATGCCGATCCAGAACCATACAAAGAGCTTTCCGTCGCTGGTATCCTCCAACATTCTAGTAATGTTGGAATGGTACAGATCGCACAACGAATTCCACCAGCTACCTACTATGATTGGTTAAAAAAATTGGGTTTAGGGCAATCTCTCGCTACAGATTTAGCTGCTGTCGCCCCCAGTCAAATTAAAAGTAAAAAGCAGTTTGTAACTTATCCAATTGAACCAGCTACCGCTTCATTTGGTCAAGGTTTTGCTCTTACGCCGATTAAGCTGGTACAGTTGCACGCTGCTTTAGCCAATGGTGGTAAACTCGTCACTCCTCATGTTGTTAGAGGACGCTTCGATTCCAATGGTCATCCTCAATGGCAACCGACTTTACCAACACCGCAGCAAGTGTTTTCTCCTTCCGTTGCGAAAACAGTACTAGAAATGATGGAGACTGTGGTTACACAAGGATCGGGGAAAACTGTTCGGATTCCCGGTTATCGCATTGCGGGTAAAACGGGTACGGCTCAAAAAGCCAGTGCCAGAGGTGGCTACGATAGTACAGCCAAAATTACCAGTTTTGTGAGTATTCTGCCCGTAGATGCGCCACGTTACGTTATTTTAGCAGTCATAGACGAACCGACCAAAGTACCTAAAGGTCAACTAATTCGCGGTTCCACCACAGCCGTTCCCGTAGTGAAATCTGTCATAGATGCCCTAATCTCTACGGAACGAATTCCACCAAATCAACCCACTCAAAGAATTCAGAATTCAGAAGTCAGGAGTCAGAATTAACTGCTCCCTGCTCCCGACTCCCTGCTCCCGACTCCCTGCTCCCTCATAACTGTTGAGTTGCTCTGCATTCTTGCCTAGAATAAAGCAAATCCAAGAATTACCTTGGCTAGCCTTTTTAGCTTCGTAGGAGTCACCATGAGCAATCGTCCGATCGTGCTAGGTATTGTTGGTGATAGTGCCGCTGGCAAAACAACTTTAACTAAAGGAATTGCTCAGGTGCTAGGTGAAGAAAATGTCACGGTAATTTGTACGGATGATTACCATCGCTACGATCGCGTCCAACGTAAAGAGCTAGGAATTACGGCATTACATCCCGACTGCAACTATCTAGATATTATGCAACAACACCTGTCTCTCTTGCGAACGGGACAGCCAATTCTCAAACCAGTTTACAGTCACAAAACAGGTACGTTTGAGCCACCACAGTATATCAAACCGGATAAATTTGTTATCGTCGAAGGCTTGCTCGGTTATTCTACCCGGGGTGCGAGAGATAGCTATGATGTCAAAGTTTACCTTGCGCCACCCGAATCGCTGCGGGCAACTTGGAAAGTTAAGCGTGACACCATGAAGCGCGGTTATACTCCAGAACAAGTCATGGGAGAATTACAAAAGCGCGAACCCGATTCTGAAGCTTTTATCCGTCCCCAGCGCCAGTGGTCTGATATTGTAGTCAGTTTTTATCCACCGCGGGAAGATGCAGAAGAAAGTAACAGTCATTTGAACGTCAGACTAGTTCTGCGTCCGACCATTCCCCATCCAGGTTTTACCGAAATCATTCAATCAAATCGAGCTGACTATACCTCACCAATTCGCCTAGAACTCGATCGCGATATGGGTAAACCGGTCGATGTCCTAGAAATTGACGGTCATGCCACTAAGGAAGACGTAATTCACTTAGAACGAATGTTGTGTAGCGAAATTCCTTCCTTAATTCCATTTTGCAGTACGGATAGCAACCCCGATCTGGGTAAGCTAGTGGGAACAACCGGAGAAATACTGCAAAGTTATCCACTTGCCTTAACTCAACTCCTAATTTCCTATCACATGCTTAAAGCTGCTCGGATTGTTTAGCGGTCATTTGTCAGTGACTAGCGGCTGGTGGCTAGTGGAACCAGAATTGCTCCCCCTGCTCCCTGCTCGTGCGCTCCCTGCTAACTGATTTCAACCGTGATTTCTTTAACTAATCGGGGATAACTATAAAGTATAGCGATCGGTGGTTGACAAAAGACTGCCGATTTGCTCTTTTATCCTTTGCGATCGCCCGAGCGATCGTTTTCTTTATGACCTATTGCCTCAGAATTGCCGATTTACCAACTACAGAACGCCCCCGTGAGAGGCTAATAACTCATGGAGCGCAAATTTTAGCCACTGCCGAGTTAATTGCTATTTTGCTCGGTACGGGGCAAGGAGCAGGAAAACTTTCTGCTGTTGGATTAGGGCAATATATCTTACAAGAATTGAGTAAAAATCAACGCGAACCTTTAGCAGTGTTGCGAGAAGTCAGCATTCAAGAACTGATGCAAATTGATGGTATTGGTCCTGCCAAAGCAACAACCATTTTGGCAGCAGTTGAGTTGGGTAAGCGTGTGTTTCAGTCTCGTCCTTTAGACCGTCAACCAATAGAAAGTCCCGCAGTAGCGGCGGCGGTGTTGAGTCAAGATTTAATGTGGCAACCTCAGGAGCGTTTTGCCGTCTTACTTTTAGATGTAAAAAATCGTCTCATTGGGACGAAGGTGATAACAATTGGTACGGCAACAGAAACTCTTGCTTCTCCCCGTGAAATTTTCCGCGAGGTAATTCGTCAAGGAGCAACGCGAGTCATTGTGGCTCACAATCACCCTTCAGGAAATGTCGAACCGAGTTCGCAAGATATTGAATTAACCCGCCAGTTATTAGCAGGAGCGCAGTTATTAGGTATTCCCATACTCGATCATCTAATTTTAGGTAATGGCAACCATCAAAGCTTGCGAGAGCTAACTGGTTTGTGGGAAGAATACCCGCAGGGAGATTGAAAGCATTTTTTCGCGACGATAGCCCATAAGCTTGTGATGTAATCTACTACATCATTAAAACGGTTGGCGCAAACGATACAAATAGGGACGCACATCAGTACGCCCCTACTACTGTCTTTCAATTGGTTGTCTTCTAATCGGCTGTCTACCAATCAGCGTGACGACGATGTTTATAGGGTTCTCCTGTAAAAGGCTGCGTACCAATAGCTGGATAGGCATCATCGCTAGGACCAAAAATCCGTGTCATGGCTTCAATAATATATTGAGCAGCGCTGTCTAGCATTTTGGAAATATTCATATAGTTCATCTCCAGAAGTGAGGATGAATGAGATAGCTGTATGAATTCTTATTTTATGTTTGTTATCGGCTAATTATGAGCGTTACTCAATCTATTGCAATCGATCGCAATACTTATTTGTTGATGTTTGCAATTCGTTATACAGCCGACTCAAATAGTTTGTTAACTTATATTATGACTGTATTTTGTCATTGGCTAAATATTATAACAAGTCTTTTTTTATCATGCGATCGCCATCGATCGCTAACTTATTAGTAGTCTTATTTTATATGAATAAAACTCTCTACAATTACTTTTACTTTTTCTACAGTCGGATTTCTTCTAAAATCACTATTAAGAAAGGTATATATTTGGTCAGTTATCAGTTATCAGCGATCGGTTATCAGTTGTCAGGGAATTAGTAGTTGAGTATTGTATGACGCATGGGGTGTGAGGAGTGGGGATAAGCACAAGTCACGAGTCAGAATTAACTGGTCACTGGTTACTGCCCAAAGGGACTTGACATATTTTTGGTAGAAATTACTATAATTAAAACAACGCTGCCATGAGAGAACGATGAGATGACGAGTTCACGCTGGAACGGTGCGGAAAACACCATACTCCAAGAACGAGAAGATCGAGCCTTGACGCTGACAGAGGTTGATTACAGCCTGCTGACCGATCTTTATCAGCTAACAATGGCAGCTTGCTATGTTGGTGAAGGGTTGGAACAATCTCAGGCAAGTTTTGAATTAACAGTGCGCCGCTTACCCCAAGGATTCGGTTATTTAATCGCCATGGGTTTAGCCCAAGCATTAGAATACTTGGAAAAGTTGAGATTTAGCCCCGAACAAATTGTAGCTTTGCAGGCTACGGGACTGTTTCAGCAAGCACCAAAACAATTTTGGTCGCTGCTGGCTGAGGCTGAGTTTACGGGCGATGTATGGGCTGTACGGGAAGGAACGGCAATATTTCCTCACGAACCACTATTACGAGTGGAAGCCCCTTTGTGGCAAGCGCAGTTAGTAGAAACCTATCTTCTCAATACCATTAATTATCAAACCTTGGTAGCTACACGCGCCGCCAGAATGCGGGATGTTGCGGGTGCGGAGGCAACGTTATTAGAATTTGGTACGCGCAGGGCATTTAGTCCTCAAGCTTCTCTGTGGGCAGCTCGTGCCGCTTTAGCAGCAGGACTAGATGCTACGTCGAACGTACTAGCAGCGGTACGACTGGGGCAAAAAACCAGCGGGACAATGGCACACTCGCTAGTGATGGCACTTGCAGCTACAGCAGGTAGCGAAGCTGACGCATTTACCGCTTTCCATCGCTATTTTCCGGGAGCGCCGCTATTGATTGATACTTACGATACAATCGCCGCCGCTCAATCCTTGGCAGAATCAATTCACTCAGGCAAAATGCAACTGACTGGAGTGAGAATCGATTCGGGGGATTTGCTAACTCTATCGCAACAGGTGCGATCGCTCCTCCCTGGTGTACCAATCTTCGCCAGTGGTGACGTAGACGAATGGGAGATTGCCAGACTGAAAGCAAGTGGTGCTTGCATTGACGGTTACGGATTGGGAACGCGATTGGTTACGGGTGCGCCTGTCAATGGTGTCTACAAGCTGGTAGAAATTGATGGCATTCCAGTCATGAAAGAATCGAGCGGCAAAATGACTTATCCCGGTCGCAAGCAGATTTTTCGCCACTATGGAGAGACGTTACATGTAACGTCTCTACGCGATCGCCTGGGATTAATAACGGACAATCCGCGATCGGGCGAACAACCTTTGCTAGAAATGGTGATGCAGGGAGGGAAAATCATACAGCCACCAGAAGCGATTGCTCAGATTCGCCAACGAACGGCAGCGACAGTTGAAAGCCTACCTACCCAGTGCAGGCAACTCGATAATCCTACAACAGTAGAGGTGCAAATTTCTGCTGCTTTACAGGAGTTGACAGAGACAACAAAACACCAACCGCGCAGGATTGTAGCTAGCGAAGGAAGATCATGAGGATTGCTTTATTTGGCACGAGTGCCGATCCACCGACAGCAGGACATCAAGAAATTTTGTGTTGGCTAGCAGAACGTTACGATCGCGTAGCGGTTTGGGCAGCAGATAACCCGTTTAAGTCGCAGCAAACACCGTTACAACATCGCGCTCAAATGTTGCAACTGTTAATTGCCGAGATCGAACCTCAACGGCAGAATATTGGGTTTTATCAGGAGTTGAGCAGCCATCGAACGCTGGAAACAGTGGAAAAGGCGCAACAATGGGGACAGGTAGAACTAACGTTAGTTATTGGTGCGGATTTAATCGAACAATTACCCCGCTGGTATCGAATTAAAGATTTATTACAGCAGGTACAATTACTAGTTATACCGCGCCCAGGATATGGGATAGAGGAATCGGATTTGGCACGCTTGCGCGAGTTAGGGGCAAAGATTGCGATCGCCGATTTGACTGGTTTAGATGTCTCTTCTACAGCGTATCGCGATCGCTGCGATCCAGAAGCCGTTACCCCACAAGTCAAGGCATACATTCACCAACAGCATTTGTACAAATGCCAGGACGCACCCAAAGAAAAGTTATCGATCCGATAAGTTCGCAACCTTTAGCTGATTTTAAAGTTGGAGTTGATAGCGTTATTTTCTCCGTTGATACTTCTCAAAATCGGCTTTTAGTACTGTTAGTTATGCGCCATCAGGAACCTTTTGTAAATTACTGGGGTTTACCTGGTACATTGGTGCGTCAAGGAGAATCATTAGAAAATGCTGCTTATCGAATTTTGGCAGAAAAAATTAGAGCTAAAAATCTCTATTTAGAACAGTTATATACGTTTGGTGGACCTCACCGCGATCCGCGCGAGGAAGCTAATAGTTTTGGAATTCGATATCTTTCCGTGAGTTATTTTGCCTTAGTCAGATTTGAGGATGCAGAACTCATTGCCGATGGAGTGAGTGGGATTGCTTGGTATCCCGTTAAGGAAGTGCCACAATTAGCTTTCGATCACAATGAGATTTTGGCATACGGACATCGACGTTTGCGAAATAAGTTGGAATATAGTCCAGTCGCATTTGAAGTGTTACCGGAAATGTTTACTTTAAGTGATTTATACCAGCTTTACACGACAGTTTTAGGCGAGAACTTTTCTGATTATTCTAACTTTCGAGCCAAGTTATTAAAATTAGGTTTTTTATGCGACACGGGAATTAAAGTATCGCGAGGCGCAGGTCGTCCAGCTAGTCTATATAGATTTAATGCGGAGGCATTTGCTCCTTTTAAAGATAAGCCTTTGGTGTTTATTTAAATAGGGAGCAGGGAGCAGAGAGTAGGGAGTAGGGGATGAAAGAAGCAGAAGAATGTTTGGATATTCATGAGATTCGACAAGAAATTGATGCGATCGATCGCCGAGTTATAGAATTGCTGGGTCAGCGATTTAATTATGTGAAAGCAGCGGCTCAATTTAAAAAAGATACTGATGGTGTAAAGGCTATAGATCGGTTTAATGCCATGTTACAACAGCGACGAATTTGGGCGGAAGAAGCCGAGCTAAATCCTGATGCAATTGAAAAGATCTATCGAGATTTAGTTGGCTATTTTATCGAAGAAGAATTGAAGCATTGGGAATCGAAGTAATTATGATTCCATCCACCCCAATCAATCTATTTGAATACGAAACGCTGGCACAAAATCGCTTATCTCAAATGGCTTGGGATTACTATGCTAGCGGCGCTTGGGATGAGGTGACGTTGAAGGATAATCGCGCTGCTTTCAATCGCTACCGATTATATCCACGCATGTTGGTGGATGTGAGTCAACGAGATTTGAGTACGACAATTTTAGGGCAATCTTTAAGTGCGCCAATCCTGATTGCACCAATGGCTTTTCAGTGTCTAGCCGATCCCGCCGGAGAAGTTGCTACAGCGAAAGCGACGGCTCATTCAGGGGTTGGGATGGTGTTGAGTACCCTGTCTACTAAGAGTATGTCAGAAGTCGCGATCGCCAACCCTCAGACTTGGTTTCAATTGTATATTCATCGCGATCGCAATTTAACTCGCGCCTTAGTAGAGTACGCCTATAAGTGCGGTGCAAAGGCGCTGTGCGTCACCGTAGACGCGCCATTTCTAGGAAGAAGGGAGAGGGATATGCGCAATCAATTTATCCTCCCTCAAGGTATGGAATTAGCCAATTTGCGTAATTTACAAGACAAAGACTTAGATATTCCCCACCGTCAAGGCGAGTCGGGTTTGTTTGCCTATTTTGCCGAACAACTCGATCCTGGCGTAACTTGGACAGATTTAGCATGGTTGCGATCGCTCGTACCGTTACCACTTGTTGTCAAAGGAATTTTACGTCCAGATGATGCAATACGTGCCGTAGATTGTGGCGCTGAGGCAATTATTATCTCAAATCATGGTGGCAGACAACTCGATGGAGCGATCGCAACTATTGACGTTGTATCTCAAATTGTCGCTGCTGTAGGCGATCGTGTCGAGGTTTTAATGGACGGTGGGATTAGACGTGGTACCGATATTTTAAAGGCGCTAGCATTGGGAGCAAAAGCTGTGCTGGTCGGTCGTCCCGTGTTGTGGGGTTTAGCCGTAGCAGGTGAGACAGGAGTACAGCACGTCATTGAAATTTTATGCGACGAACTCAGTTTAGCAATGGCATTAAGCGGCTGCGCCAAATTGCAAGATATAGACTCCTCACTGGTAACACGGGAGTCGGGAGTCGGTACGGGCGGGTTTCCAAACCCGCCCGTACGAGAATCGGGAGTGGGAGAAGAGAGCTGAGGGAGCTGAGGAGCAGAGGAGCAACTACCAATTACCAATTACCAATTACCAATTACCAATTACCAATTATGAAAATTGCGATCGCTCAACTCAATCCTATAATTGGCGACTTAAATGGAAATGCTCAGCAAATTTTGGTAGCAGCACAACAAGCTGAAAAACAGAGCGTGCGGTTGTTGCTGACACCAGAACTATCTTTATGCGGCTACCCACCAAGGGATCTACTACTAGACCCTAGTTTTGTAGCTCAAATGGGAGCAACTTTGCAACAGCTAGCTGAAGAATTACCAGCTCAAATGGCAGTTTTGGTAGGTTGCGTTCGACTTAACGAGCGATCTCTTTGTGTTGGTGGTAAGCCTTTGCATAACAGTGTTGCCTTACTACAACACGGCAAAATTCAACAAATCTTTCACAAACGCCTCCTGCCCACTTACGATGTATTCGACGAATATCGTTATTTTGAACCAGGATTGGAAGCCAATGCTCTAGTTTTGGAAGAATTTTCAGGGGCGCACAGCCGTGCGCCCCTACCAACGCAGTACGCACCACTCAAAATTGGAGTCACCATCTGCGAAGACTTATGGAATGACGAAGAATTTTGGGGTAAGCGCAGTTATGCGATTAATCCGATTGAGGAGTTAATTCAACAAGGAGTAGATCTCGTTGTCAATTTATCTGCTTCTCCCTACAGTGCCAATAAGCAGCAGATCCGAGAAGCAATGTTGCAACATGGCTCTATGCGTCACCAAATTCCAGTATTGTATACCAACCAAGTTGGAGCGAATGACGACCTGATTTTTGATGGTTGTAGCGTTGGCTTTAATCGTGCTGGGGAAATGTTTTGCCGCGCGCGGGCGTTTGAGACAGATTTGTTAATCGTAGAATACGACGAGCAAGCAAGAGATTTACAACCAAGTAAAATTGCTTCAACGCCTGCAAATCTAGATGAGGAAATTTGGCAGGCACTTGTTTTAGGCGTGCGAGACTACACGCGCAAGTGTGGCTTTTCTAAAGTCGTACTTGGTTTGAGTGGGGGAATTGATTCATCACTGGTAGCAGCGATCGCAACCGCAGCTTTAGGTAAAGAGAATGTTCTTGGCGTACTCATGCCTTCTCCCTACAGTTCGGAACACTCAGTTCAAGATGCCTTGGAATTAGGCAAGAATTTGGGCATATTAACTCAGACTATCCCGATTGGAGAGTTAATGCAAGGCTATGACAAAACTCTAGAACCGTTGTTTGCCGGTACGCCCTTCGGTATTGCTGAGGAAAACATTCAATCGCGGATTCGCGGTAATTTACTCATGGCAGTTGCCAACAAATTTGGCTATCTCCTGCTTTCTACTGGTAACAAATCGGAAATGGCAGTAGGTTACTGCACCCTTTATGGCGACATGAATGGCGGACTCGCCGCGATCGCAGATGTTCCCAAAACCCGCGTCTATTCGATCTGTCGGTGGCTGAATGAGAGGGGCGAGGAGCGAGGAGTGAGGAGTGAGGGAGTGAATACCAATTTCCGACTCCCGACTCCCGACTCCCGACTCCCCACAATTCCCGAAAATGTCATCAACAAACCCCCCAGTGCAGAATTAAAGCCAGGTCAGTTAGACCAAGATTCTCTCCCTGACTACGATACTTTGGATGATATTTTACAAAAGTTGATTCAAGAGCATCAATCGGCGGCGCAAATTGTTTCTGCTGGACATGATGCGGCTGTGGTCGATCGCGTCGTGCAACTGGTTGTCAAGGCAGAATTTAAACGTCGTCAAGCGCCTCCTGGTTTAAAAATTACCGATCGCGCTTTTGGTACTGGCTGGCGAATGCCAATTGCGAATAAGTGGGTTTCTCGTAGTACAATTCCATCGTCTGAGGTAGTGTCGCAAGCTTCTTTGAGTCCTTCTTTACCACCGCGATAACGTTTCTCTTGTCGTTGATTTTAAATATTGGAGGAAAAAAGATGACTCAAACTCAACAGCTTCAAGATAATTGCGTGACGCTGTATGACATTTCGTGGGAGAAATTTGAGGCGATCGCGGCATTATTAGAAGATACCAAAGTACGCTTGACTTACCTGGATGGAATTTTGGAGATAATGGCACCTTCGCCGGAGCATTAGGAGTATAAATCAACCATTGGACTTTTGCTAGAAATTTACTTGAGATTTATTGGCATTCGCTTTTATCGTTGCGGCGGCTATACCCTAGGAAGCCTCGAATTAGGTGTGAGGGGAGAACCTGATGAGTCATATAATCTCATAACTAAAAAAGAAATTCCAGATATTGCCATTGAGGTAGTTATTACTAGTGGTGGAGTAGACAAATTAGAAAAATATCGCCGCTGGGGAGTGCCTGAAGTCTGGTTTTATCGCAACAGACAATTATTTATTTACCGTCTACGTTTTAATGGATACGAGCAAACATCTAGAAGTGAGTTTCTACCTGATTTAGATTTAGATTTATTGGTGCGCTGTTTGAATATAAGTAGCTAGGCAGATTTAAACATAAAACGTTCCAGTGTCCATCCCCCTTGTTGACTTCGATTCTCCATGCCCTCAATCATGGCATTCGCTAAATCATACTCGTTATCAAAAATCCTTCCGGCTATTTCATGGGTTTTGAGTTGATGCCACTGCGCTTCAATCAGATTCATATGTGAACTGTATTGGGGGAGAAAAAAGAGATATAGCCCTTTCGACTGCCACTGCTGCCAGTGCTCACGGGCAAGATGACTGGTATGAGCCGAACCATTATCTTGCACCACGACTGTGAGCCGTCCGGTTTGTAGCAATGTCTGCTCACTCTTTTGGGCAAGGAGCGTTCATCACTTTAACATAGCGTTCCTTGTGGAAACTGCCTTGTACCAGAGCATAGTCAAACGACTGCTCTGGTTGCCATATCCCTAGAATACTAATGCGGTCTCCATAGGATTTGACCTGCTCTTCGGTGTTTCTGCTCTCCAATGCGAGAGTAACTATAACTGACTGGACTTTCCAGACAACATCCCGATTCGTCAAGATACTTCAGGTCAATGTACCCTTCACAGGCAGCTAGTTGGAGTGTGTCTAAGTCGGCTTGCTTGAGTGCTTTGTACTCAGGATCTTGTCTGCCCCGTTGCGAGTGTCGAGTCCGCTTCCAACTAAAGCCCTTTTTTTTAGAATGCGGCGAATCCGGTCAGCACTTAGGTTTACCTGTCGTTCTTGCTCTAGCTTCTGGGCTAGCTGTTGACTATTATAGGTTCTGGCTTCTTGCTCTAGGCATTGTTCTAGGTAGGCCATGTCTGCTTCTTGCCATTTGGCTTTAGCTCCTCGTCCACTAGCATCCCATAATCCACCTAACCCTTGCTGCTGCCAACGGCGGATGGTTTCGCGCACTGTCTGCTCTTGGCACTCAAAAATTTCGGCAATCGCTGGCACTACCCATCCTTGAGCATTGAGTCGAAGCATTTGTGCTCGATCTCGGGTACGTTGAGCAACGGTTTTGGCAACCCGAAGTTCACTCAACGTCCGGTCTTCTGACTCTGTCAAAACGATACGTAAAGGAGCAGGCATGAGTGGTCAAAATCAGCAAGTTTTTGGCTTTTCTCTATCTTACGTTTAATTATGCCCTACTACTTATCAGACCAGTACGATGCAACAGTAGCATTCACCCAAGCTTTGCAACAGCAACAAAATTAGTCAATGTCATTGCCTTATGTATAAATTTGCACCAGCTTCAAAGCAAGAAGCTATTGTGTTTGGCTCGGCTCGACCTGGCTATTCAGAAGCACAGATGCGAGATTGGTTGAAATATATGAAAGGTCAAGAAATTAAACGAGTTTGCTGCTTGCTGCCTCAAAAACAACTCGCTCCCTACTCAGATTTACTTGGCACTTACGCGCAAGAATTTGGCAGCCAACGGGTCTGCTGGACACCAATTGAAGATTTTACCCTAGCTGACCCTGAAATATTGACTGGAAAGATCCTACCATTTTTGCTCGAAGCCAACCGACAGGGCGAGAAAGTTGTCGTGCATTGCAGTGGGGGTGTTGGGCGCACTGGTCATGTTTTAGCGGCATGGTTAGTATGCGGTCGCGGTTTTTCCAACCAAGCGGCAATTAAAGCAGTTAGACAGATGGGTAGAAATCCATATGAAGTTGCGATCGCGGCAGTTTTGCAAGGTAAAAATCCGTTTAAAACGATCGCAGAGTTGGAATCACTTTTAGATCGTTGTCGCAATGAATTTAAATGAGTTGGCAAGCGGATTTTTCCTAACTATTTACTGCTGTTTTACTGAGAAATTAGTATAGAAATTTACTGATTTTTTGCGACGGTTAGTATTTTAATTGCCGCGAGATATGATGAGGCTACAATCTTTTATTCATACCAAGTTACATTTAAAAAAGATTTGTTTCACGCAAAGACGCAAAGACGCAAAGTGGCTTCTCATAGAAGACTAGGCGCAAAGAAGAAAGATGTGAAGAAGAACGCTAAGGAGATTGTATTTGCGATCGCAATTTGATATTAACTATAAATTACTAGGTGAGGAATTAAAAATTCTCTTGCAAGTCATGAGAAGATAAACGTGGAGCTAGAAATTACAGTGGAACGACCGGATCGCTAGTTGTCAATCGAAAAAACTGCGATGAAAATACTCAAGATTCAGACGTTACAAGGTCCTAACTATTGGAGCATCCAAGACCACAAGCTGATCGTCGTGCGTCTCGATTTGCAAGATTTCAGCGATCGCAAACCAAATAGAATTTCTGGCTTTTTGAAGGGGCTGACTGAGGCGCTACCCAGTTTGAGCGATCGCGAGTGCGATTTGGGAGAAAAGTTTCTAGATCGGTTGCAGGACGGCTGCTTGTGGATGGAGGAAGTCGTCGAACACGTAGCATTAGAATTGCAAACTTTAGCTGGAATGCCCGTAAGTTTCAGTCGGACTCGAAAGACTGCAACTCGTGGAGTTTATTACGTCATATTTGAATATCAAGCTCCAGAAGCGGGACGCTATGCGGCGAGAGCTGCTGTTCGTTTATGTCAGAGTATTGCAGAGAAAGGGCGCTATCATCCTGACGATTTACGGCAAGATTTGCAAGATTTGCGGACATTAGGCGCAGAGGCGGCGCTAGGACCAAGCACGGAAGCGATCGTTAAAGCTGCGGAGGCAAGAGGTATTCCCTGGCTGCGACTGGGGGCGCGGTTTTTAATTCAGCTAGGTTATGGAGCCTACCAACATCGGATTCAGGCAACGCAAAGCGATCTCACTAGTATTTTAGGTATCGAGCTAGCGGGAGACAAGGAAGGCACGAAACGCATTCTTCAAGATGCAGGGGTTCCCGTTCCGCGTGGCATGACGATTAGCTATTTTGACGAGTTAGAAAATGCGATCGATGCTGTAGGTGGCTTTCCCGTGGCAATTAAGCCCCTCGATGGCAATCATGGTAGAGGCGTGGCGCTGGATATAAATACCTGGAAAGATGCAGAAGCAGCTTACGATGCGGCAAGCGTAGTCTCAAAATCTCGGACTGTCATTGTCGAGCGTTACTACACGGGACGCGACCACCGCGTATTAGTTATAGATGGGAAAGTTGCTGCTGTTGCCGAACGAGTCCCCGCTCATGTGCTGGGGGATGGGCGTTCTACGATTAACGAACTAATTGAAATGGCAAATCGCAATCCGCGCCGAGGACAGGGACACGATAACGTGATGACGCGGATCGAATTAGACCGTAGCAGTTTTGAACTTCTGCGCAAGCAAAGGTGTAGCTTGGATACTGTGCTGAGAGAAGGAGAAATCTGCTATTTACGGGCAACAGCTAATTTGAGTACGGGTGGAATTGCGATCGATCGCACCGATGAAATTCACTCTGACAACATCTACTTAGCGGTAAGGGTGGCAAAAATCATTGGACTGGATATTGCAGGCATTGACATTGTTACCCCCGATATCTCCCGTCCCCTAGCAGAAGTCGGTGGCGTAGTTGTCGAAGTGAATGCTGCGCCTGGTTTTCGGATGCACGCTCACCCCAGCCAAGGTTTATCGCGTCCGGTGGGGGAAGCAGTTTTGAATATGCTATTTCCTCCTGGTACTCCCAATCGCATTCCAATTGTGGCAATTACAGGGACTAATGGCAAAACGACGACCACCCGTTTAACTGCCCAGATGTTTCGCCAAACAAAACGCATTGTTGGCTACACGACTACCGATGGGACGTATATAGACGATCGCCTTGTGGAGGCAGGAGATAATACTGGTCCCCACAGCGCGAGGTTAATTTTGCAAGATCCGATGGCAGAAGTCGCGATTTTGGAGGCGGCGCGGGGTGGAATTTTGCGTTCTGGTTTGGGTTTTCCGACTTGCGATGTCGGTGTTGTTTTGAACGTCGCCGCCGACCATTTAGGCATTGATGGGATCGATACGGTGGAAGACTTGGCATATGTTAAAAGCGTGGTTGCAGAAACAGTCATGCCTGAAGGTTATGCTGTCCTGAATGCTGACGATCCATTAGTGGTGACGATGGCAAAGCGGGTTAAGGCGCAGATAGCTTATTTCTCCATGCAGCCAGATAACGAAATCGTACAGTCGCACGTCCAACAAGGGGGACTTGCCGCTGTCTACGAAAATGGTTATTTAACATTTAAAAAACAAGATTGGTCGGAACAGATCGAACAAGTAGTTAACGTGCCGCTGACATTAGGCGGAAAAGCTAACTTTGCGATCGCCAATGCTTTAGCTGCCAGTCTAGCCGCCTTCGTGCAAGGTGTAAAAATACAGGATATTCGCACTGCCCTGATCGCCTTTAAACCATCGGCAAGTCAAACCCCAGGCAGGATGAATTTATTTGACTTGGGCAAATATCAAGCTTTAATTGACTACGCTCATAATGGGGCAAGTTACCAAGCAATGGGTGATTTTGTCCGGCATCATACGGGAGAACGGATCGGTGTCGTGGGTGGACCCGGCGATCGCCGCGACGAAGATTTACTTAACCTGGGTAGGCTGGCGGCGGGAATCTTCGACCGCATCATCGTTAAAGAAGATGACGACACTCGCGATCGCCCCCGTGGTGAAGCTGCCGAACTCATTCGTCTAGGCATTGAAGAGGAAAAACCCGATTTTCACTACGAAACTATTCTCGACGAAACCACAGCAATTAACACCGCCTTGGATACTGCAACTGAGGGTAGTTTAGTCGTCATTCTACCTGAAAGCGTCAGCCGTGCAATTAAGCTGGTGGAAACTCGTTATCAGTCACTACGGTTCAGTTAAGGCTCAAAGTGTTGTAAATTAAGCATTGTTCCCAAGAATGGAAAGTGAGTATAGTGCATCTGAAGGATTTCTCATTGTTGTCTCCTACAATACAAAGTAGTGATGTGTTCAAAGCGATAGAGGCAGCCATCCCATCCACGGAGATCGAGCAAGATCGCTAAAACTAAAGTTTGTGAACAACGTAAACGCTCGTTACCAGCACAATTGGTAATTTGTTTGGTAATTGCGATGAGTCTGTGGTCACGAGATTCGATGAGAGATGTGCTGAAAAACTTAATTGATGGGCTGAGCGAAGCATGGGTGAAAGTGGGGAAATACTGGCGAGTTTTTGTAAATCAGCAATAACGCAAGCCCGACAACGATTAAGTCCAAGGGTGATGAGTCAATTGTTCCATCAACTGGTGCGACCAATGGCTAGCACCGATACCAAAGGAGCATTTCTCAATGGATTGCGAATTGTGGTAATTGATCGGACTTGCTTCGATCTGCCAGACAGCGATGAAAATGCGAGAGTTTTTGGTCGTCCGAGCAGCCGTCCTGGCACACAAGCCGCATTTCCCAAACTGCGATTAGTCATTTTGGTAGAAGCAGGAACACATTTAATCTTTGATGCATTGATGTGTCCATATCGAATAGGAGAACGAGTGCGGGCATTAAGATTATTACGCTCCGTGAGTTCAGGGATGTTGTTGATGTGGGACAGAGGGTTACATTCTTATGCAATGGTGCAAGCAACTGTCACAACTGGTAGCGATTATTTAGGAAGAATTCCCGCAAATGTCAAGTTTTTGTGCGAAGAACCACTGGCGGATGGTTCTTATCTGAGTTGGATTTATCCACCTGCTAAATTCCGCTCAAAAGCTTGCCAGCCCATACAAGTCCGTGATTGAATACACAATTGGTAATACCGACAACCCAGAGGAACAACTAAGATATCGCTTAATTACCAGCTTATTGGAATTGGAGAAATTTCCGGCTCAACTACTGGCGATTGAATATCATCAACGCTGGGAAGTAGAAAATACTATTGATGAACTCAAAGTACATTTATCAGGACGAAAAACTCATATTCGCTCTCAAAAACCGCGTGAAGTTGTGCAGGAAGTTTACGGGTGGTTGTTAGGACACTGGGCTGTGCGGTTATTGATGTTTCAAGCTGCAAAGAGCGCGGGTATCACTCCTTTGCGTCTGAGTTTCACTGGGACATTGCGAGTTATTCGTCGTGCTATCCCGAAATTTCAACGCTTGCAATCACAAGAACTCCCCTTTTTTAAGTTGGTTAACTGTAGAGATTTTAGACACTCTGTTACCTGAACGAGTTTCTCGTACCAATCCCAGAGTTGTAAAAAACCTGTATCCAAGTTTCGCTCAAAAAGCCAAGACATCGAGCCACCCCTCCCGAACCAATCCTCTATTTTCTTTATCCTCAGCACAGCGTAGCCTTAAATGAACCGTATTGCGTTATCAGTGAACGGTTGTCAGTCAGGGGTAGTAATTGGTAAGTCGTAAGTTGTAAGTCGTAAGTTATTTTCCCCTGCTCCCCTGCCCCTCTGCTCCCTTTTTAAAGCTCATCTTTTGAGAACAAATAACAATAAGTTAATTCTTAATTGTTGATAAAAACTCCTAAGAAACACATTCTGTAGGGTCAGAAATAGGGATGAGTTCTAAGCCAAAAGCTTGAGCTTTTTGCTTCAGGTTTTGAGGGCGCTCTCGGTATTGTTGCTCATAGGCATCAAGACCAGGGTCAGTATAGAGATTACCTGTTGTCCAAAGACGATAGAAAATACGGGCTAACTTATGTGCAGTGGCAGCAGTAATCGCTTTAGGTGCGCCTAAGCGAGCAGCTAGACGGCGATAAAAGCCACCCAAAGCAGAGTGAGAGCGACAAAGAGATTGTGCGGCGGTGCGTAAAGTGGCGGCAACGCGGTTGACAACTCGACGAGATTTAGAACTTTTAACTTTGCCGCCAGTAATGCGACTACCAGGGCATAAACCGAGCCACGACGTAAAGTGCTTGACAGTGGGAAGCGTGTCGCGTCTAACCCTAACTCTGAGATCAGGGTAAGTACGCTCACAGCCCCTAAACCATCAATTTGAGTAAAGTCCACACCACTCATGCGATACAGTTCAGAACGCAAGTCAAACTGGGGTGCATTGCCGGGTTGCTTTTTTCCACGACGTTTTGGTTTAGCTAAGGGCGAAGCATTCACATCAACTTTAGATCCAAAAGATGCCAAGCATTGCTCAATTTGGGCATCACAGGCAGAGATCTGTATTTGAAAAAAATCGTAAAGTTGTAATTCCTGTTGCAAGATGAATACCATTTCTGGTCGATAGTCCCCAGTTAAGGCAGCAGCAATCTCGGCACAACTGGCTTTGACACGTCCATCCTTGTGTGATGCCAACACATCTGGGTTACGCTCACCTGTAACAATGGCACGAATAATCGCCATGCCAGTAGTGCCGGTGATGTCGCTAATGACCCGATGCAACTGTAGGTTCATCTGAGTCAGGACTTTTGCATCCTCTGTATATGGACACAAGCACTTTTGATTAAGTTATCTCGTTGGCGGATATAACTACGTAAAACACATATTTGCTCTTTGCGGACGAAATGACCCTGATAATAAACCGTAGGTATGCAATTGTTGCAACCACTGACAATCTAATACATCTGTTTTGCGCCCAGGGACGGTTTTAACGTAATGGGCATTCACCAACCTCACTTCCAATCCACAACTTTCTAAAACTTGGAATACAGGTATCCAATAAACTTCTGTTGATTCCATTGCTACCGTTTTCACTCCACAAACCTTGAGCCAATCTGCCATCGCGTATAGGTCAGTTGTGAAGCAACCAAAGCTGCGTACACTCTCATTATCCCGTCCTACAGGCACGCTCACCCAATGCCTATCAGCACCAATGTCAATGCCTGCGGCATTCAAATTGATGGCTGAAAAGTTTTTATCTTCTGGCATGGGAGAAGGTTTTTCTTGGCTCATATCACCCTTGTGGTTGTTAAATTTCCAGCCTTGTGTACCCTGCCTGGGGATGGCGAATCAATCTAATCTCCTAAACGGGATAGTAGCCAATGCTACTTCACCAATATTTTTGCCAATATTACCCAGAACCAGGCTCTCAAACGGGCGTAATTTGCACCACTGTTAAGACGGTCTTAACTGTCAGAGTACATATTGAGTATAATATTTATCGCTCATAAACTCTGAATACTTGTGTTTCTTTCATATTTTGCTGGCTGCAAAGCTGCTAGTTGGAGGCTCTCAAGTATATCAGTTTTTTAATGATACTTTTCAATCAGAAGAGTTTTCATCAGGAGATTGTCTAATGGATGGCGAAGACAATCGGGTTAATCTTTGGCATCGAAATTGGCAGCGACCGAACTGGAAGAAGTTTATCTTCTTTTGCGAGTCCAGCGATCGCAAAAAAGCGGATGAGGTCGATCCCATTCCAGATCGGTTAACTCTTTCTTTGGCAATGACAAATATTGGCGATCGCGTCAGCATTGTTGGTTTGAACTGTGGTGAGGCAAACAGCCGCCTGATGGGAATGGGGTTGATGCCTGGTATCCAGTTAGAAGTTATCAGCCGCACTGAGAGCGGCTCGGCGATCGTGGCACTTCAAGAGCAGCGGATCGGACTGAATGCAGAGATGGCACATCACATTCAGGTCGCGCTCGCCCATATAAGAGATGGAGATTTCCAGATGAGCCAATCTAGTACATCCTCGCTCAAGCTTCGAGATGCGGTCGTTGGCTCGACGTTGCAAGTCGTCGGCTACGAACCCGCAGCCCGTGCTTACAAACGAAAATTATTAGCAATGGGACTCACCCCAGGAACTGAATTCGTCGTCACGCGCCATGCACCGTTGGGTGACCCGACTGAAATTGAAGTGCGAGGCTTTCACCTGAGTCTGCGCAAAGATGAAGCTGATGCCTTGCGAGTTGAGATTGCCGGGAGGATCTAGACCATGAGCAAACCGACAATCGGAATCGTCGGCAACCCTAACTGCGGTAAGACAACTTTGTTCAATGCCTTGACTGGAGCCAATCAACGAGTGGGAAATTGGGCTGGGGTCACGGTGGAGCGCAAAGAAGGTAGTTATCGATATCAGCAATTAGAAGTTACTGTCGTAGACTTACCAGGAGTCTACTCGCTGGATGCAGAAGATGCAGCAACGGGACTCGACGAACTTGTAGCGCGAGACTATCTCCTCTGTGACGAGGCAGATTTATTCATAAACATTGTCGATGCTGCTAATTTAGAGCGCAACCTTTACCTGACAACACAAGTGCTTGAAATGGGAGTGCCGCTCGTCGTGGCGCTGAACATGATGGACTTAGCGGAGAAACGAGAAATTCGCATCAATCCTTCGCTGCTATCGGAACGTTTGGGTTGTCCAGTTATTCCTATCTGTGCCAATACTGGTAGGGGAGTGCCACAACTGCGTGATAGTATCAACAATGCCTTGGTGCAGCGATCGCTTCCCAAAACCCAAGTAGCATATCCGGCAGTCATTGAAGCGGCGTTAACTGAATTGATTCTACTTGTCGAAGCTAATATTCGCGATCGCCATGTGAAACCGCGTTGGGTCGCTTTAAATTTACTGCAATATGAAGACCGAGTAGCACCAGAGGTCAGCAGTGAAGCATTGCTGCGAGCGATCGTCGCACATCGTCGGCAAATTCATCAAACCCTGGGAGATGACATCGATTTATTAATTGCTGATAGTCGCTATAACTGGATTCATCAACTCATCGGAGGAGTGACACAGCGCACGCGCCAGGTACAGCGAACGCAGTCCGACAAGATCGATCGCGTGGTGCTGAATCGCTGGTTGGGCATCCCGATTTTTCTAGTGGTAATGTATGCGATGTTTTTAATATCCATCAACGTCGGCGGTGCGTTCGTTGACTTTTTCGATCTGGCATTTGGTGCTGTATTTGTGGACGGAGTCGCCCATTTCCTAAAGCAAATTCACGCTCCTGGCTGGTCGATCGGGCTGCTAGCAGATGGGGTGGGTGGTGGTATCCAAACCACGGCAACGTTCATTCCTCAAATTGGACTATTGTTTATTTGCCTGTCCTTGTTGGAAGACTCTGGCTATATGGCACGGGCAGCTTTTGTGATGGATCGGCTGATGCGATTTGTGGGGTTGCCTGGTAAATCCTTCGTGCCGATGATGGTGGGGTTTGGCTGCAATATTCCAGGGATTATGGCAACTCGGACGTTAGAGAATCGACGCGATCGCCTGATGACGGTCATGATGAATCCCTTCATGTCCTGTGGGGCTAGGCTACCTGTATATGCGCTGTTTACCGCTGCCTTTTTCCCTACCAACGGGCAAAACATCGTGTTTTTACTTTACATTCTGGGAATTTTAGCAGCCGTATTTACCGGACTAGTTTTGAAAAATACCATACTGAAAGGTCAAGCGGCTCCTTTCGTGATGGAACTACCACCGTATCACATTCCAACTCTACGCGGAGTCCTGTTACGGGCATGGGATCGCCTCAAGGCTTTTATCAAACGTGCAGGGAAAGCGATCGTGGCGATGGTGGTGATTCTGGGTTTGCTCAACTCTGTTGGCGTAGACGGTTC
This sequence comes from Chroococcidiopsis sp. SAG 2025, assembly GCF_032860985.1. Taxonomy (GTDB): domain Bacteria; phylum Cyanobacteriota; class Cyanobacteriia; order Cyanobacteriales; family Chroococcidiopsidaceae; genus Chroococcidiopsis. The sequence goes on along the minus strand of NZ_JAOCNC010000001.1, from coordinate 49,764 downwards.
TTTCGGCAAGCAAGATAGCCAGGACTCGATTCTCAGTGCCTTCAGCCGCACGGTTACGCCTGTATTTACCCCCATGGGGTTGCAACAGGAAAACTGGCCCGCTACGGTGGGTATTTTTACAGGCGTATTTGCTAAAGAGGTGATGGTGGGGACGCTGGACGCTCTTTATACTGACTTAGCACAGCAAGAAACAGGTCAGGAGGAGCCAGAGGCAGAATATAGCTTTTGGGGTGGGATTGGTGAGGCATTTGCCAGCATTCCCAAAAACCTAGCCGACCTCTCGAATCAATTACTAGATCCCGTGGGTATAAGCGTTATCGATACCAGTGGCGATCGCAAAGCAGCAGCAGAAGCGCAAGAAGTACACTACAGCACTTACGGACAAATGGCACAGCGATTCGTTAGCACCACAGCGGCGATCGCCTTCCTCCTGTTCGTTCTACTTTACTTCCCTTGTGTGTCCGCTACAGCAGCAGTATATCGCGAAACTAACTTAGGTTGGACGATTTTCTCTAGCTGTTGGACGACGGGAATAGCGTATTGGGTTGCCGTGTTCTACTACCAGTTGATGACTCTGCAACAACATCCGATGACAGCGATCGCTTGGCTAATCAGACTACTAGTGTTTATGGTTGCTACGTTAGTCGTGCTGAAACGCTTTAGTTCTCGTCGCCATCAACTACGAACCGTCACTGTCGCCCAACGCGCAGCGGAACCAGGCATGAGGAGATAACAATGGTCTTACAAGAATTACAGAGCTATTTGCGCCAGCATCATCATGCATCCTTGTCTCAACTAGAACAAGATCTCCACATTGATGTCGATGTGTTGCGGGGGATGCTCGATCGCCTCGTTCGCAAGGAAAGGATACGCAAAACGGTAGGCAAAAAATGCGGTAGTTGCCACAGTTGCGCTCCAGAAACAATTGAGTTTTACGAGTGGACTGGCTCCAAGGAGAATTGATGTCAGATTGCGGCTGTCAAGTTGAGGCAAATGCGGCACAACGTAAAATCCTGCTGTAAATATAGCGGGCATCGCCCACTCTACAACTTTTGCCACCACCAGTTCTTATTAAACAATCAGAAGGATGAGCAAAAGCTCACCCTTAAACCTAAAACAATCAGAAGGATGAGCAAAAGCTCACCCTTAAACCTAGCTTAAAGCCGATCGCAGCTCTTTTTGAGCAGCTTCTAAGGCTTCTGGTAGTTTACTAGCATCTCGTCCGCCAGCTTGGGCTAAATTCGGTCTACCACCGCCGCCGCCACCGCAACTTTTAGCGATCGCCCCAATAAATTTACCTGCTTGCAAGCCTTTTTTATTCACTTCAGGACTAAAAGCCGCAACTAAACTTACCTTTCCTTCCTCAGGAACAGAACCTAAAACGACAGCACCATTGCCTAATTTTTGCAACAATCTTTCGGCAGCTGTTTTTAAAGATTCTGGATCGACAGCTTCCATTTGGGCAACGACATATTTGAATTCTCCCACCGATTCAGCTTGAGCTAACAGCGATTCAGATTTTGCTAAAGCAAGTTGTGCTTTAAGGGTATCGAGTTGCTTTTGAGTGGTTTTGAGTTCGGTTTGCAAAGTTGTAATCCGATCGGGTAATTCTTCCGGTTTTACCTTAAAGCGATCGCTTAAATCTTTGACAACTTTGTCCCGTACATTTAGGTAATCTAACACGGCAGGTCCAGCCACCGCTTCAATCCTCCTGACTCCCGAAGCGACTCCAGCTTCAGAAATAATCTTAAATACGCCAATCTCGGCTGTATTACTAACGTGAGTGCCACCGCATAATTCCATCGACACGCCGGGGAAATCTAATACGCGCACTTCCTCGCCATATTTTTCGCCAAACATAGCAACTGCACCTCTAGCTTTAGCTTCTGCTAGTGGCAAAATAGAAATTTCGGCTGTATGTGCTTCAGCAATCCAAGTATTAATTGTCTCTTCAATTTGTTGTAACTCATCTGGTGTCACCGGACGAGGACAGTTGAAATCAAATCGCAGTTTCGTGAAATCTACTAGAGAACCTGCTTGCGAAATTGAATCATCGACAATCTTTTTCAACGCCGCTTGTAGTAAATGCGTGGCGCTATGATTAGCTTGGGCGCGACGACGACAAGCACGATCGATTTGGGCTGTTACCTTATCTCCTACACGTAAAGTCCCGCGCTCAATTCTGCCGAAATGGACGAAGAAATCGGACTCTTTTTTTACATCTTCAACCCGAACCAAAATCGCATCGCCAGACAGATAACCGCGATCGCCGATTTGTCCGCCCGATTCAGCATAAAAGGGTGTTTTGTCAAGCACAATTTGTACGTCTTGTCCTGCTTCTGCTTCCTCAACACATTTTCCAGCTATCAGCAGCACTTTAATTGCAGCTGTAGCAGCGGGTTGAGTATATCCGACAAAATCGGTAGCGTGGATATGCTCGGCAAGTTTATCTAACGAACCTTGTACGGTGAGATCGATGGTTTCGTGTGCTTCTTTTGCCCGTTCGCGCTGTTTTTCCATTTCTACCTCAAAGCCATCCACATCAACAGTGAGGTTGTGTTCTTCAGCAACTTCTTGGGTTAATTCCAAAGGAAAACCATAGGTATCGTAGAGGGTAAAAGCACTCTCGCCGCTAATTTGAGTTTTATTCTGCTGTTTTGCTGTTTGAATAATTTCATCCAGCAGTTTCTCGCCGCGTTCTAAAGTCTTAAGGAATTGCGATTCTTCTCGTTGCAACTCGGCTTTGATTTGTGCTTCTCGCACCCGCACGTTAGGATAAGCAGATTCAGACAAGGCGATCGCAGTTTCTACAACTTTAGTAGTAAACTCACCCTGAATCCCGATTAATCTTCCATGTCGGACGACACGCCGAATTAACCGCCGTAAAACGTAACCCCGTCCTGTATTTGAAGCGCGAATTTCATCCGCAATCATGTGCATCACAGAACGGATATGATCGCCAATCACTTTTAAAGAGACTTTGGTTTTCTCGTCGCAGTTGTTGTAATCAATTCCGGCGATTTCCGCTGCTGTTTTGATAATCGGGAAGATTAAATCGGTTTCATAGTTATTCGGAACTTTCTGGAGAATCTGCGCCATCCGTTCCAATCCCATCCCCGTATCGATGTTTTTGTTAGCCAGGGGTGTGAGATTGCCTTCTGCATACTGGTTGTATTGCATGAATACCAAGTTGTAGAACTCGATAAACCGCGTGTCATCCTCTAAATCGATATTTGCATCACCGCGTTCGGGGTGAAAATCGTAGTATATTTCCGAGCATGGACCGCATGGTCCTGTAGGACCAGAATTCCAGAAGTTATCATCTGCACCCATGCGCTTGATTCTAACTTCGGGAACGCCAATTTTATCGCGCCAGATAGCATAGGCTTCGTCATCTGACTCAAACACGCTGACAACTAAGCGTTCTGGGGGTAAGCCAAAAACTTTTGTAGACAGTTCCCATCCCCAAGCGATCGCTTGTTCCTTAAAATAGTCGCCAAAACTGAAATTTCCTAGCATCTCAAAAAAAGTGTGATGCCTTGCCGTGCGTCCGACATTTTCAATATCATTCGTACGGATACACTTTTGAGATGACGTAGCGCGTTTGAACTCAGGCGATCGCTGTCCCAGAAAAATTGGCTTAAATGGTAACATCCCCGCGATCGTCAGTAACACGGTAGGATCTTCTGGCACGAGGGATGCACTCGCGAGGATCTGGTGTCCTCTCTGGGAATAGAATTCTAAAAATGTTTGCCGAATTTCGTTACCGCTGAGGTACTGCATATGAACTAGGGATTAGGGGTTAGGGGTTAGGGGTTAGGGGTGAATGGTAATTGGTAGCTGACTGTTCTCAACTCCCGACTCACGACTCCCGACTCACGACTCCCGCTCAATATATTTTTGCATTTTGGTTAAAGTTACAGCTACCAGTTATCAGTTATCAGTTATCAGTTATTAACAGCGAGAATCGCTTCCTTGTCTCCCTTGTCTCCCTTGTCTCCCTTGTCTCCCTTGTCTTCCCGACTCCCGACTCCCGACTCCCCAATCATTTACAAATCTAGCTGAAGAGTCATGAGCGATCGCGCCTTGAGTCGATAAGATTGACATCTGAAGACAAAAAATGACAAATTTCCGATTTTTCTATGGCACTCAAACTAAAAGTACCCGATATCAAGTGTGATGATTGTGCAGAGACGATTACCGAGACGATCCATACGATGGAACCCGATGCTAAAGTCGATGTTGATGTCGATGCTAAGACGGTAACGGTAGAATCTGCGGCATCCGAAGAGACAATTAAGCAGTCAATCGTAGCTGCGGGTTTTACAGTTGAAGGATATCAAGCTGGGTAATCAGTCATTGGTTGACGGTTGACATTTAATTGTTAACCTTCAACCGTTAAGTTGTTCCACATTGAATTTGCCTACAGCTAGCAGTCGAAAGCATGACCAGAACTAAATTTTCCCTTTTTGACTTTTAACTTTTGACTTGTTTAGGTGTTACCCCTTCAGCAGTATGACTCATCCCTTGACTACGTGATACACATCTGTCAGAGCAAAGTAGGGAGATCGGTTTATGCAACTGGCAGGAAAAGTCGCATTAGTGACAGGCGCGGGTTCTGGGATTGGCAAAGCAGCCGCTAAATTGATGGCTAAGGAAGGGGCAAAAGTTGCACTATTAGGACGTTCTGAAGATGAGTTAGAGAAAACTCTAGCTGAAATTGAATCGAGTGGGGGTACGGCAATATCTGTAATTGGTGATATTTCTCAACCCGAACAGATGCAACAAGCGAACCAAACAGCTGCTGAGAAGTGGGGACGTTTGGACATTGTTTTTGCGAATGCTGGTGTTAATGGTGTTTGGGCATCTTTGGAGGAATTAACACCCGAAGAGTGGAACAAAACGATAAATATCAATCTGACGGGGACTTTTTTAACGGTTAAATATGCCGTACCTTATCTAAAAAAACAACCAGGATCGTCCATCATTATTACTTCATCAATTAATGGGACACGGGTGTTTAGTAATACAGGTGCAACCGCATATTCTTGTACGAAAGCGGCTCAAGTTGCTTTCACCAAAATGGTTGCTTTAGAGTTGGCAGAACACAGAGTTCGGGTAAATGTAATTTGTCCTGGGGCGATCGAGACTAGTATTGATGAGAATACCGAACGACGCAATTTAGAAGAAATTAAGGAACCTGTGGAGTTTCCTGAAGGTAAAGTTCCTTTAACAGATGGTAAGCCAGGAACATCGGAACAAGTAGCTCAATTAGTTTTATTCTTAGCTTCCGATGCTTCTAGTCACATTACAGGTACGGAAATGTGGATTGATGGCGGGGAATCGTTGCTGAAGGGATAATTTAGCAAGTCAAAAGTCATTCGTAGGGGCGGGTTTATTGGAAAGATTTGTTGGGGTCAGAGTGGATTGGTATACCCGCCCGTACAAAAGCAAAAAATCAAAAAATTAAATAAATAGGGTGGGCAACGCCCACCTACTACTCAAGCCAGTAAATAAATAGGGTGGGCAACGCCCACCCTACTACTTAAGCCAGATATTAGGGAAAGTGAGTAGACGATCGCTCTGATTTAAAACAATATCGTTTTATCATTGCGCTCAATTACCTTTTACTAAGTTTTTGTTAAGATATGCAAAACTTGTTATCTCGGCAAAATAAGTCTGACGCTCTACCCTAGAAGTATTTGATTGTAAGCGGATTCCCCAAAATAAATAGAGGGATAAAGTGATCGATAAAGCTAATAATATTCTTTGAAACATAACTCTTTCCTCATCACCACACACGTAATTGCAATCTCGTCTGGGCAGCACAGAAAGCAATTTTCACTCTTGCCTTAGTGTGCCTAATATTTTCTACAAAACGATCGGACTCGATTCCGGTCTTTTAACTGGCACAATCAAAAGTGGTAGGTGGTGAGTCAAGAAAAGTTACTTGATTTGCTCTAAAGCTTGAGAAATTGCCTGTCGCTGCTCGGTATCGTAATTCCAGCGGTCTAAAAAGCCTTTGTAATTCCCTTCTCTAGTTTTGGCTGAGTGCATGAGTTGCTGGACGCGATCGCGGACGCTAGGCAAATCGACAAGCTGTATGAGCTTTGTCGTCCGCTGGCTGACTTGTTCGGAGCCTTTTGCCATGTCTTCTTTTTGCTGCCGACGATGAAAGATAGCTTGCGCTGTTGACATGGCTATATTTTTGACTAGCAGTTCTGCCACGATGTCTGGACTCGATCGCAGTGCCTCGACAACGGCGGCGGAGGGAGAATCTGCTATGGATGATGCTGAGGTGAGGTAAGTTACGAAAAACCCCCTCGCACCGTTTTCTGTCTTGACTAATGCCGATATAACAGTGGCTATGTCTGCTTCCGAGAGAGAGCCTGCTTCTACCTGTGATAGCAGAGATTGAGTCAGGGCGATCGCTTGCTCAAAAGATACTGCTGCGGGTACTTCTAGAGAAGATTTTGACATGAGGAGTAAGTTGATGGTTGTTGGTTTATGGTTGATGGTTGATGGTTGTTGCTCCTGAAGCACCTGAAGCTTCCCTGCTTTCTTCCCCTGCTTCCTGCTCGTGCGCTCCCTGACAACTGATTCAGCCTAACAGCGTTGATACCGCATCCCTGGTAGCTGAGATACTAACCCCAGCAATTCCAACTGCAACAAAGCACTAGCAACTATACCCGTAGCATAGCCCGTTTGCTGGACGATCGCATCAAAAGACATTAACTCAGATGCAATTGTCGTCAGCACTTGCTGAAGTTCTGGTGCTAAATCTGGCAGACTTAATTGCTCGATAATAGGGGGGGCTGGATCGAGGTGCGGCAGACTTCCCAACAATTCCAGCAAATGACCTTCACTTAAAATGACCGTAGCTCCCTTATTCAGCAAACCCAAACAACCATGCGATCGCGGGTTATCTAAACTACCGGGTAAGACGTAAACATCCCGCCCGAAATCATTCGTAAACCGTGCCGTAATCAAAGCACCTGACTTAGTAGGAGCTTCCATGACCAACACTGCACGGCATAAACCTGCAATAATTCGATTGCGGCGGGGAAAATGGGCGCGATCTGGGGGAGTTTTACTGGGAAATTCGCTGACTACTAAACCCTGCTCGACAATTTGCTCGTAAAGCCGTTGATTTCGAGGTGGATAGACGAGATCGACTCCCGTTCCCAAAACCGCGATCGTCCTTCCGCCTGCATCCAGACAACCTTGATGTGCTTCCGTATCAATGCCTTCTGCCAATCCAGACACGACAGTAAACCCGTTACGAGCAAGCACCATACTAATTTTCCGCGTCCAACGCTTGCCATATTCTGAAGGACTGCGCGTGCCAACAATTCCAATGAGCGATTTTCTACCTTGATTTTCTTCGTGATTCACCACGCCGCGATAGTACAGCACGGGTGGCGGACTGGGAATTTCCAATAGCAGACGGGGATACTCATTGCTGTCTGTGGGTGTCCAGAAGTGGGGGTTTTGTGCTGTGTGCGTGGCGAGAAATTCTGCTGGATGCAGTTGCGATCGCGCCGCATTTACCTGTTCGAGCGTCTGCGTTCCCATCCCCTCCACTGCTTGTAGATCGGTCGAACTCGCTTGCCAAGCTGCTGCTAGCGTTCCAAAATGCTCTTGCAAGCGCTGTAACAACACTGGACCAACCCCAGAAATTTGCGCCCATGCCAGCCAAAAAGCCCTTTCTTCCGTCAATGATTTATCCTTAATGTATGTGCGCCTGTTAGATTACTCGGTTATAGCCTGTCTTTTGGCTTATTGGTAATTGGTAGTTGGTGGGTTAGACAAAAGGCGAGCTAGCAAGAGGTGAGAGGCAAATTTGAACTTTCGACTTTTGACTTTTGACTTTCTATTACTCATTCCTTATCACTTAGGTTGCTAAATGTCTATAGTCTTAGTAGAAAATTTAAGTAAAGTTTATCCCGTCGCTGTAAAAGAGCCTGGATTAAAAGGAACTATCAGCCACTTCTTTCGGCGTACGTACCGACAAATTGAAGCAGTCAAGCAAGTTTCGTTTCAAATTGAACCTGGGGAAGTCGTCGGCTTTTTAGGGGCAAATGGAGCAGGCAAAACTACGACGCTCAAAATGCTCACGGGTTTGATCCATCCTTCTAACGGACGAGTTAGGGTAGCCGGACAAATTCCTTTTCAACGCCAACCGGAATTTCTGCGGCAAATTACTTTAGTTATGGGGCAAAAGCAACAACTGATCTGGGATTTGCCAGCTTTAGACTCGCTAAAAATCAATGCTGCAATTTACGGACTTTCGACTCAAGAGTATCGCCGCCGTGTTGGGGAACTGACAGAAATGCTCTCCCTGCAAGGTAAGCTGAATCAACCCGTGCGCAAACTTTCCTTAGGGGAACGCATGAAAGCGGAACTTTTAGCCGCCTTGTTGCATCAACCTAAAGTCTTATTTTTAGACGAACCGACTTTAGGATTGGACGTGAACGCGCAAGTTGGAGTCAGAGAATTTCTGCGGGAATACAATCAAAGGTATGGGGCAACAATTCTGTTAACCAGCCACTATATGGCGGATATTACTGCCCTTTGTCAGCGAGTTTTGGTGATTCATAAAGGACAATTAGTTTACGATGGCAGTCTAGACCAACTTGTGGATAACTTTTCTCCCTATCGCGAAGTGCAGGTAGAACTTGCCCATCCTATAGCCGAACAAGATTTACTACCTTATGGTGAAATTAAAGCCGTTACGGGTCTGTCGGTACGTTTTTGTATCAAACGCGAAGAAATGACGCGGGCAGTCGCAAGAATGCTATCAGAGTTAGAAGTCGTCGATTTAACCGTCACCGATCCGCCAGTCGAAGAGGCGATCGGGCGAGTCTTTACCGCCGGGAAAGTGGCATCTTAATCGCCTCTCTCCACTCCGCCAACTACGGGACGAACTCCAGTAGTCGAGAAAGGATCGCCGCCACCCGTCCAGTTGAAGTCGCTAATTCGCAAGCTGATAGAACCGATTTCTAGTTCGGGATTGTAGCGCAAGACAACGCCGTAGGTACGCCGACTGTATTCTAAAACGTAGTCGGTACTGAGCGTGTCGTTATTATCCAGGTTGAATGATGTTTGAAAACCAATGCGAAAAGGACCATAAAGTTGCTGGGTAAACCCAAAGCCTAAAACCCGAGTATCGGCAGCACGGTCAAACAAAAACGGCGAGATACCACTGCGAATACCTTCGGAATAACTGACATTAACGCGAGTGTAGTCCAAAAAGGGGCGAGAGAAATGACCGATTTGCCCTTCTAGTCCCACCGTACCGATTAAGGTTGATTGGTTGTCGCCATTACTATAGAAACTACTAGTTCCAGTGACACCAGCAAAAGCTGCTAAGTAAGGAACGACTGGAACGGGCGTGTATTTCAGTCCTTGCTCGGCTGTTGCAGGTAAACCTTTTCCTTCCCAAAGTAAAAAACCGCGATTGAGGGCTACACTACCTTGAAAGCGACCGAGAGAAACGCGATCGTTCTCCCGCACGGTGTCTAATAGTTCCAAGCGGTCTGTATTGGCATTGATATATTGATAACCTGCTTGATAGCTTAAATTAATGCCTGTATTTCCCAACGGCACGATGGGAGAATTCACAATTCCACCAATACTACTTTGGACATCTTGATATCCTAATGTACCGTTGTACAAGCGATCGCGATAGCTAGCTTCCAATGAGACGGTATGGGCTAAACGTCCACCAACTAACTGTTGAAAGCGCAAACTGCCACGCAAGTTGTCTTCTAAGTCACCAAAATCTAGACTAGTTAGGATTGCCGAACCAGTTATCGCATTTCTCAATCCCGTACTCGCCCTCAGATTTGCCCTCAAGCCAAAATACTCTGAGTCAAAGAAATTACCATTTCCCTGATCTATTGCCTTTTGCACGAAAAACTGAGGCGTAACGCTGAACTGAACTGCATCAGCATTAAAAATAGGGAAATTGCGTTCGATAAAAATTCCGCCGCGATCGTCGCCATCAAAACCAATTTGAGCCAAGGCGGGGTTGGTTTCGCGCTGGTTGCGATCGATGACTGCTTGGTCGCGGGGAATTGGTAATGAAAATCCTTCGTCGAATACCAAACGCTGCTTTTGGGTACGAATGCGATCGCGCTGAGGTGTTTCTCGCACCAACGTCACCCGATCTGCCCTCAGTTCTAACTCCGGTGGCGAAAATGGGTCGTTCGTAATTCTGACATTTTCTGCCTGCCAGCCTTCGCGGTAGAAATCGATCTTCTCGGCTTCAAACCGCAGCCGCTTCACCGTGCCACCTTTTTGATTTAGTGGAGGAACGCCAGCTATTCCCCTTTTGCTACCGTAGTTGATATTCAGTCCTCCGGCGCTAGTGACTTGCTGTAATAATTGATTGGGGGCAAAGCGATCGCCACCTGGTAAAACGCTACTCGTAGTCACATCAGACCCAATCGGAGCGGCAAAATCTCGACTCGCTGAGGGAATAAAAATTTCCCCTCTACCCCCTTGGAGAGTCCCGCTATCTTGGACGATGTTGAATGTGAATCGTTCTCCCCTTAAGACTTGTTTACCCGTGGTGTAGACGACATTACCTTCACCAACAGCAATTAAATTCGGAATGCTAACTTGCAAGCGATCGGCATTGAGAACTCCATCTTGCAATCTCACCTCAACCCTACCTTCTGCCGTCACGATGCGGCGATTGGCATCGTATTCTTGACGGTCTGAATTGACTTCTATCACCCTGCGTTTAGTCGCTGGGACATTCGTAGGAGTTGATTGCGGTGGTTGCGGCGGCTGTGTTTGCTGAGGAGGACTAGAAGGTGTAGGGGCGCGAAAATCTAATTCTTGAGGACGATTAGGGTCAAGCTCTGAAGGGTTAGTTGGTGTTGCGACTTGTGCCAACAGCTTGTTAAATTTGACGATCGCCCCAGACGGGCGAAAAGCTGGAATCGGTTGCGCTGGTCTTTTAACGGCAGAAGTACGATGGCAAATAGCAGTAGGGGAGCAAATCAAATGTTCTTCTACCTTTTGTCTTTTGCCCTCTGTCTTACCAATTGGTTCTATACCTATATCTGTCTGAACAATATCAAACTGCTCCGCACCATAACTGACGTTTACTTCAGAACCTAACATCACAGCCTTTTTTATGGCGATCGCGGCTGCGGTTCTGGTCGTCGCTGCTGGGGAGGAAGCAGATTTGGCTGTCAACAATTCAGCAACAGCAAAAGGTCGATCTCCTCGACTGCGGGGCGAGAAAATTTGCTTTGGTGGTAGGTGTTGAATGAGAGCGGGTGGTTTGGGCGGTGGCACAGATTGAGTCATATTTCAGCTAAAGATGCAAACAACCAGCCCAGAGTATAACCAACCAACGCACAGCTTTACCGCTTATTGATAGAAATCGAGCGCGTTGGCAAATCCAAACGCGCTGTCACATCACTTGCTAGTAAAGGTTTCTTTTTATCGTTACCTAGTTATCATTACCTAGTCGAGATCTCTCCGACCGGGGTTACGAGCTGGGTCATTAGACAAAAAGCCAAAGACGAACAGCGTCAAGAAAAAACCAACAACGATATATACGACAATCTTAAGCGTCAGCATAGGTGTATCTCCAAGCTGTATGAGAAGCTGATATTTGTGTCTGATTCAACTCAGACAGCTCTACTAATAATACCTTAATAAGCGGCTAGGGACTAAAGAGACTATTAGGGGAGGGCAAGGGAGACTGTTAAAATTCAAAATTCAAAATTCAAAATTTTCCGACTTTCGACTTCCCACAACACCCTTTCTTGACTGCTCCCTGCACCGAAGCGCTCCCTGGTCACTGGTCACTGATAACTGCTTCTGGCTTGTCGTCTCGGTCTGGTTGGTAAAGTTGTTTTGGTGTTGCTACGCTCATTCCTGCTACTGGTGCGGCAGTCGTCATGATCTTGGTACGGCTTTGAGACTTCCAGTGCTGATATCGCAGGAAAGGAAATGAAGCGACTTTTTTCGCTAAGGCCCAGAAGAATACGTAACTGGCTAGCAATCGCTCAAAAGCCCCAAATCGAGATTCTCTCAAATCCTCAATCAGTTCTTTTTGATCTTCGGCATTTTGGTCTTTAAAGTAAAAAGCGGCATTTCTGAAGTAAAAATACTCATCGTTATCTTCTAAAACGATCGCGCTACTGAAGCCTTTGCGGGCAATTTCAGGATTAGCACCCATGACAACAACTTCCGGTCCGACATCAATGTTTCTCACGCCGTCTGCTTGTTTGCCCGTCATAATTGCAGCGTTTTCTTGGTGTTTTTGCTTCTGTCCCCGTCTACCATCGGGTACGCCCAAAAATAGCAAAGTCCCTCTCACGACTCGGTGTCCAAAATCATGCAATAAATCGTCTTCTGGATTTGCCCCATGAACTTCTAAAGAAGCAATTCCGTAGCTGAGAGAAAACAATTTGCTGACATAGGATTTTAATAATTTGCTCACCCAAGTTACGTCACCAATTACCAAGGTTCTTTTGCCAATTCGGGCGAGGAGTTGCCTGCCTTGAAAATAGCGCAGTCCTAGCGTCCACAGCCAAGAGCCGAAAATGTATATGGCAATGTCAACTAAATGAACAACAGGATTAACTATTCCCAAAAGAACTGCATCTTGGGGTATATGAGCTATCCAAACAATCAGATCCAAAATTGTCTTAGCTAAGGGAATTGTATGACCGAAAGGAATTGCCCATCCGACTGTAATCGCAACATATAAAGCATGAATTCCCCACGCTAGAGGCGTTTCTAAGATATGGAGCGCCCATGTGCGACCACCTGCAATTAGAGTTTGTCGGATCGCAGTTTCAATTGTGTTTCCAGTTGGAGTTGTCCCCATAATTTGCACGACATTGATATCGAGAAAGTCATCCTTCATCTTTTCTAAGGCAGCGAGACTTTCTTGAGTCAAGGTCATCCCAAAGGGGCTGGAGTCAGGAAAATGATGTTTGACCTGCTTCGCTAGATAAAGTAACAATTCCGTTAAAGTATGTTGAGCTGCGGCAACTGCGATCGTGGCAGGTTCAGAAGTTCTGCGTCCGCTCCCATTGACGAAGATATTGTGACGCACAGTATTTGAGTGCTTCGGTTGAATCACCCGAGAGCCTAAAAAACTGCTTAACTCTCCAGTTAAAATAAATAGCTCGCCGATGATGTCTTGCCTAAATAGCTGGTCGAAGGTATTAATTGCCTGTACTGTAGGAAAAGTTTGACCCGATTGAGTAATCGCTAGGACGATGGAATCTTTACCGAGCTGCAAGCTGCTAAAGCCGTGCTGAAGTTGCTGCAAAACTTCGTTGGAAGAGATGACCCGCACGTTGAGCCACGGAAAGACAATCTTTAAATCCTGGGCAAATCTCTCTCCCAACCACAAACTATTTTCTACACCTGTCACGAGCAGATCGACAGACGGTAATTGCTGCATGTGTCCGGTCAACCCAGCACGCACCATTTTTTGCCGCTTTTGCTCGAATTTATGCGCCTTTTCACAAAAGAGATGAACCAGATAATCTGCACTTTGGCGATCGAGTGAGGCTGAATTCTGCCACGATAGTCTAATTTCTGCCAGAATTGGCGGGATTTCTCGACAGTCAGCCGCAATTGGATCTATGGTGTCGTTTTCAGGATATTTAACCTGGGGTAGATAGGGATGGTCTGCCATCGATATCCATCTATCCTTGAGGTCTGATGAAGCGACTTCGCATTTTTGACTCATCGAGTAAATTGCAATGTCTTTGGCTGTAACCATTGCAATTTCTCCCATTTTCTGGTCTAAGTCCAAACGGTAAGATTCTGGTAAATTCAGTAACACAGCATCAACGGCGGCTGGTTCGGAGGCATAAACCATGTATTCGTCTTGCCAATTGAAGCCAACGGACATTGGTTGTCCTTGAGCGCTCAGTACCAGCCGTCCTTCGTCTAGAGTAGAAACCGTAACTAAGCCAAAACTCCCTTCCGCTCTCGACATGAACGTTTTGGTGGCAAAATATAAGTCGTTATGAAAGAAAGCATGAATTGCCGTTCTGACAAAGGTGACTCTTCTTTGCCAAGACCATTGGCTCATCGAGCTGTCGTTGGTCGTTGCTTGGAGAATATCGTGTTCCAGACGACAAAAGTATTGGCTACAGGCGGGAGAATCTGGAGCTGCTAAAAGCTTGCGATATAGCACGAAGATATTTTCAAACGTGGCTGCCCAATTGCTAATGTTTTGCGGGGAAGGGGTTGTATTTGGGGCATCAACGGCGGGTTTTTGTCCGCCAAAAGCTGACTCGATTGAAGGAGCGATCGCCAGTTGATAGGCTAATCTTACCGAAGCATCCCACATACCTTGAGTCACTAGTAGATCCATCATGCCCGCAATTTTGGGCGAATCTCCCCGCGCGTGGTTGGGGGTATGCAAAACTCTTTCTAACCACCAGCCTAACTCGGTATTTCCAATTGAGCGATCGAACAGCGTCCAAGCATCAAAATCGCCGTTGTGGGTAATCCGATGATTGACGTTTTTGTACTGGTGAACCCACTCTCCCTCAAGAAATTGCCATACAGATGCTTGTCTGGCACTCATCCATTCATGCCAATGAGTTTCCAATACAGCAGGGGGTCCGCTCGTTCCAAAGCGATAGTGCCACACCCCCGTCACTGTCGATTCTAGGGGTTTAATACCTGCTGATACTGTTGGCGAATTCATGAGAGAAAAATCAGAATTAGCTGCCTTGCGTAGGATTAAGGTAAAGACCAAGCTAGTTAGTGGAGGTGCAATATGTCCATGCAACCCCAAACCATTCCTCCGATTCCAGAGAATACGGTAGTGGTTGCAAGAGCAGCTTTTCCTAAAGGCAATCTCTACATCCAAATTCGGGATAACCTTGGCAGCATCTACCAAGATGAAACCTTCGCATCACTATTTTCTAAACGTGGACAACCTGCTCAAGCTCCTTGGCAACTGGCACTTGTTTGTGTAATGCAGTTTATAGAGAATTTATCTGACCGCCAAGCTGCTGATGCTGTTCGTGCGCGGATTGATTGGAAATATGCACTCAGTCTTTCCCTGAGCGATCCAGGATTCGATTACTCAATTTTGAGTGAATTTCGCACTCGTCTAATTGCAGGCAATGCAGAACAAGAGCTGCTGGACAAGTTGTTGGAGCAATTACGATCCAAGGGATTGCTCAAAGGACACAAACGGCAACGGACGGATTCAACTCATGTTCTGGCTGCCATTCGGATTCTAAATCGACTGGAAACGTTGGGAGAAACATTTCGTGCTGCACTCAATAGTTTAGCTGTCGCAGCTCCAGATTGGCTGGAAGAGCATTTACAAGATGCTTGGTTTGACCGCTACAGTCGTCGCACCGAGAACTATCGGTTGCCTAAGTTAGACAGCGAGCGAGAAGAATTGGGTCGCACGATTGGCAAGGATGGATTTGCGTTGTTAGATGCAATTTACGATTGGGCTACTCCAGAGTGGATGCGACAAATTCCAGCCGTTGAGACACTGCGACGGATTTGGATGCAACAATTTTACGCACCCACTGAAGACGGGAACGTGCAATGGCGCTCGCCCAAAGACATGCCACCATCCACACTGGCAATTCATTCACCCTATGATGTAGAGGCGCATTACAGTTCCAAACGTAGTGTTGATTGGGTCGGTTACAAAGTTCACCTCACTGAAACTTGCGATCGGGATTGTCCGCACTTCATCACTGGAGTATGCACTACCCTATCAACAATATCTGATGATGCAGTCGTTGAATCTGTCCATCAAAGCCTATCGAAAAAATCACTTCTACCCGAAGAGCATTTGGTGGATACAGGGTATGTAACAGCTGACCATATTGTTAATAGTCAGGCAAACTATGGAATCGAACTGCTTGGAAAAGTTCGTATCAATCCCAGTTGGCAGACCCAAAATAACTCTAAGTTTTCTGCTGAGCAGTTTGAAGTGGATTGGGATAATCAAGTCGTCACCTGTCCTAAAGGGCATCAAAGTATCATTTGGCGACCCAAGATTGACAATCGTGGCTTGAGAGTCGTTCACGTCCACTTTTCTCAAGCTGATTGTCGTCATTGTCCAGTCCGAAAACGTTGTACCCACTCTAAAGCTGCCCGAAGATTGACATTACAACCTCAAGCCAAATACAACGCTCTACGTCAGCGACGGCAGGTGCAAGAAACGTCAGAGTTTAAGCAACTCTACCAGCAACGAGCGGGAGTGGAGGGAACATTATCGCAAGGCGTGAGACGTTCTGCCTTAAGGCAGTCTCGATATGTTGGATTGGCGAAAACACATCTTCAGCATATCCTGATTGTCACTGCTCTCAATTTGGTTCGCTTGTCTGCTTGGCTCTCAGCTATCCCACTGGCTCAAACTCGCTACTCTCGATTTATGGAGCTTAAGCCCCAAATAGCGTAGCTTTTTTTCTCCCATGAATTCGCCAACAGTATCCCTGCTAGTGCTACTCTGCGTCTTTCTGCTGCAAAAGCTGTTTCAAGCGATTTTGTCAAATTGTCTCTTTTTTTGTTGACAACTTTTTTGCCAACAAATACAGTCTGTTTATCTCGGTTTGTTGCCACAATCATTCTACCACCAGCTTGTTCGCCGCGGATTTCTGTCTCTCGCCCCATTTCATGAAAGATATTGACGACTCTCTCTGGCAAAAGCTGGCGCGGATCGTCGTCGGCATTGCGCTGACCTAAAAAGCCAAAGTTACCGCAACAAAAAATCTCTGCAACTCCAGTCACTAACGCTGCAAGATCGGACCAGGAGCTAAGAATAATTAGCAAATTAGCACCCAGAAAAGTCTGACTAAAAAACGTGCTAATCAAAGCGATCGCCTGACGATCTCTCGTCCAAATACTGCCGAAACTATCAGCAGAAAGTTGCCATAATATGGCAATAGCAAGAAGGTTAAAATAAACCCCGCCAAGAGCTTTAATTCTGATCCGCCAAGGAGTGAGATCGCCTGCTGCCACCCATAAATCGACTCGATCGCATCCTGGAATAAATATTGGCTGAAAAGGAAGTAGCGAGCGCAATGTAGCAGCTATACTTCTATGTTCGAGAATATTGACGAGACAGAGAACATTTGGTTGTCGGTCGAGAGTGGCGATCGCGATCGCGTGTCCCAAGCCATGAATGAAAATCGCACCGTTCCAAACTAATCTGAGCAGCGTTGCACTTGATAGAGATAGTAAAAAATTTAGAGGAAAATTAAAATTATCTGTACTAACAACCGTAATGAGCGCAGCAGCCGTAACTTCTGGAAAAACATTTTTGAAAAAAGAAAAAACATTCTGCCAGCACAACAACCGAACCAAAAGCAATTGGATAATTTCCATAAAATAACTGTTGACTCCGAGCGTAAAGATGCAACCTTGATGACTCAAATTGCAATATAAAAGAGAAGCCAATTAATATATTGTATGTTTCGATACTGAAATCTAGTATTTGTTAATACTTGTAACGCAAAGTGTTTATGACACAAGAAAAAAACATCTATCATCAGACAGAAATCTACTAAGAATTAGCAATTGGGATCGATCGGTACACCAAACGCTTAGCCTCACGGGAAATGCCTTCGATGTAATTTTGCACCAAACTTTTCAAGTTTAGGGTAAGCGAACTCTTGTACGCAAATAACTGTATGAATTCATACTCAAATATTAAATCAGTGCAAATAAAGTGCAAAAAAACTAGGAACGATTCTCAAGATTGCGAGGCTTAATGTAATTATTTGCAAGACTAAACAGTTTACTAAGTAGCGTTATTAAGAGTAAGATAAAAGCTGCTCTAGAGGTTTTGTTGTTTACTATGAAAGTAGAGTTTCGTAAACTGCATCGTCAGCTTGCTCCAATTCTTTTTTTACCTCTACTTGCTAGTGCGCTGACTGGAGTTACATACCGCTTGGGCAAAAGTTGGTTTGGAGTTTCCAACTCAGTTGGTGATGTTTTGATGACAATTCATCAAGGTGAATATCTAGGCAAACGACTCGTTCCCATATACATTATTCTGATTAGCTTGGGGATATTGGGAATGAGCGTAACAGGTACGCATTTACTCGATCGTCGGAGTAGCGATCGCGAACTGGCAAAACCGAATATTCGCAATATCCATCGGCTGCTCGCATTGATTTTACTTTTACCACTTTCAATTAGCGCCGAAACAGGTGTAGCTTACACAATAGCAAGGGACTGGCTCGGTTTATCTAGAGAGCAAATCGGATTTTTGCTAGAAATTCATCAGGGATTATATTTAGGAGGAACATTCAGTAATTTTTACATTCTCTTATTAGGTTCGGGTTTAATAGCACTATTAATTGCTGGAATTAGGATGACTTCGTTAATCGGCAGTCAAATTCCGCGACAGCAACCGCAGCAATCTCCCGTTCAAACATTATCACCCTCTGCTTTAGCTAATACAGTTGCCTTACTACGCAGACAGGCTTGGCTGGGACTCATCTTATTTTTAATTGTATTTTGTAGCTCTCTGTACGGCATAACGTCACGAGTCGTTCTGAAAAAATATAACGTAGCAGTGTCTGATGTATCGCAATCTAATTTTTCTGCTCAAGACTTGCTAATTCCAATTGGGATTCTCGGCTTGGTCTGTGGCGTATTAGGTGCGATCGTAGTAGAGAAACTAATTCAGAACTGGCGGTGACAAAAAGAAGTTCAAGCTGCCTTATATGAAAGTGAAACGGCGAGTAGTACGATATTGAGGGCGCTGCCAGATTCTATATTGCGGATGAAACAAGATGGTACGTGTCTGAGTTATATGCCAGCAAAAGAAGCTAATTCGTTTACTTTGAATGGAGATATCCTAGGTAAGAACGTGAATGAGTTCTTGCCAGCAGAAACGGCACAACAGCTGATTGAATATGCTCGATTAGCTCTGAGAACTGGCGCAACTCAGATTTTTCAATTTCCGGTTTCTTTCAAGGACAAACAGCAGTACCAAGAAGCACGAATTAGTACAATTGGCGATAAAGAATTTTTGATTATTTTTCGCGATCTCGCCAATTTAGAGCAACATAAAGTAGAACAGACTCAGTGACCAGGGAGCAGCGAGCAGCGAGCAGCGAGCAGCGAGCAGCGAGCAGAGGAGCAGGGGAGAACCGACTACCAACTACCAACTACCAATCACCAATAACCGCACTTATTCAATCTGTGGCATTAACTGAAGCATTCCAATGCCTAAATCTTTAGATGAAAGAGATCGCGCTTCAAACAGTGCCATCATATCTTTCATTTGGGGTTGTCCCCGCGAAGCACCCATTAGACCTCTCGCGACGATTAAGCCACAATAGCCTTTGGTATGCTTGCAGCGATCGTTCCACTTCTTTCTCGCGACGACGTGAACTGGATCGTCTTCTAAAAATTCGCCAAACAAAAATAATTCCCCATTGTTGGTTTGCAATACTCCTAAATCATAGCGATCGCCACCAAACGGATCTGCTCCGGGATTAAAACCGATACCTCTAAGTCCTCCCGCGCTCAAGATAACCTCGATCGCTTCTTTGGCTTTAGGACGGGAAGTTTGAATCAAAATCACTGGCAATCCATCTCCTGCTTCTGTAGGCTTGCCGACTTGCTGATGGGTGACTTTCTGGCGCAATTGTTGCACCATTTCCCAAGACACAACCCCCAAACTGAGAAAAGAATCTTCTGGGATTAGGTCGTCCCGTAAAGACTGAAATAGAGGCATGTCGTCCAAATCTTCTGCTTCTATTGCCTCAGTTGCAACTGCATCTGCCATTTCCTCTAACTCTGTAGCCAAATTCGGCAAGGTGGAGACAGTCACGCTGAGGGGGTGAGATTTTTTCTCCGACTGGGATGAGGGTAGTGTAATGCGATAATTGCGGCTAATCTCAGGGAAAGTTTTCCCGCCTAGTTGTCGGCGCTCGTTTCGCAAAAAGCGATTTAAAGCTTCCAAAGCCACAAAAACAGCACTAGCCTCCTCCTCATAGAGGACAGAGCGCAGTCCTTCTAGAGGATGGATATTACCAAAAGATGGCTCAATCTCCGATAGGGGTAGGTCTGCTAGATCGACAAATTCTCCACCACCATCCATATCTTCCGAGCGCTCGAAAGTGAGAAATAAGCAATCTTGTTTGAGAAAAGCTTCTTCTAGCTGTTCTGTGGCATCTTCTTCAATCAAAACTTTCGCTCGAAATCTTTGCAAGGATTCAGCAGAGCGATAGAGCAAAATGCCATATTCCATCCCTAACATTCCCATCACAGAAATATATAGGGTTTCGATATCAAAATGGTTGAGCTTGACGGCGATAATTTGGTGTTCTTCTAACAACTCCCAAGGAGCAGCTTGCCAAATCTCAAATGCTTTCTTTTTGAGTGCGGTGGCATATTGTGGTGGTAATTCGGGGGGATGAGCTTCTCCAAATTCTTCAAAGCCGCGATACAATTCATCAATTAGCGGTAGATCGGGGACGTAATCGATCACGATGTCTAATTCTTGTAACACGCCGCGCAAGTAAAACTGAATTTCGCGATCGCGCACGACAATTTTTTGAGGACGAGCGGGTTTGGCGGGACTGTTGGGATGCTCCATTGCCCGCAACAGCGTGCGCACGACAACTTCGGGTCCGCTGTCAGTAGCCACGACATCCATTGCTCGCACGACTCCTTGAGAGCCATCGACCCACAAAATACACTCGCTCCCTGCCTCTGCGTCCCCTCTGGGGCTTGGCGCTGATAACGTGCGGCGATCGCCCTCCCAGACACAAGGAATTTGATTCAATTTCTGCAAACGCCGTCGCGTGGAGCTATTTAACGAAGTTGTCATAGACCAACCAAGCCAATCAGGGAGACAGTGCAAACTTTCGATCTTACTTAGGTGTGGGAGCTGTAGTTAAGCAATTGGCAGCCTTGCCTCAGCCAACAGGAGTTGTATTTTCCCCGATCCCGTTTCATCCAATTAGACCTATCAATTCTAGGATAGAAATCTTTGTGGTGCTTTGGTCAGGATCGTTGACAATTTCTCAAACCGCACCTCTGTTGCCGTTACAATGGACGAAAAAGCTGCATATTGCATTCTAAAACCATACCAGGAGTTGTAACAGTCTATGACATCAGCAACCCAGTCTCAACAACGAGGCATTCAGTTAACCCAAGCAGCTCTGCAACACATTTCATTTCTGCGCGATCGCCAAGGGCAAGACCTCTGCTTGCGGGTGGGAGTGCGTCAGGGTGGCTGCTCTGGAATGTCTTACATGATGGATTTTGAAGATATTAGTAAAGTTAGAGCCGATGATGAAGTCTACGATTACGAAGGTTTCAAGATCGTGTGCGATCGCAAAAGCATCTTATACCTTTATGGCTTACAGCTAGATTACAGTAATGCCATGATCGGTGGCGGCTTCCAATTCACGAACCCCAACGCCAATCAAACTTGTGGCTGCGGGAAATCGTTTGGTGTTTAATAGGTAGAGTTGACAGTTGACAGTTAACGGTTGACTGTCAGCCGTTAACCGTTAACTATTTACCTACTTTCTTTCATTAACAATGACCGATACTGTCTCATCTTTATTTGAATCAGCACTCGAACGCTACAAGGCTGGCGAAGAACCAGAGAAGTTAATTCCAGTTTTTCAAGACATTTGCGATCGCGCTCCCAAAAGCAGCGCTGCTTGGACTTGTTTGGCGTGGTTGTATTTATTAAGCGACAAATCAAACGCTGCCCTCAAAGCGGCGCAAAAGGCAGTTAAGTTACATCCCCAAGATGCCCAGTCCAGAGTTAACCTTGCCGTAGCAATGCTGGAAACCGGACAAAAAGGCGTGCGAGAACACGTCGATCGCGCCATGCAGTTTATCATGGTTGATTCCGATATGCGAGATGAAGTCAAGCAAAACATTGCCGATGGCATGAGCCGCAAACCAGATTGGCAAAGCATGGAACGAGTTAGGAAGTGGTTGTTTGAAGCTTCTGAAAGTTAGTTAATGGTTGATGGTTAATTGCTAATGGCTAATTGACAACTGATAACTGCTAACGGTTATCTGCTAAAAACTCGACTCAGCACGAAGGGAGCTATGCTTTGAATCGGTAAGGTGTATTGCGCGGCTCCTAGAGCGATCGCTTCTTTTGGCATTCCAAACACGATGCTGCTTGCCTCGTCTTGAGCAATTGTCACTCCTCCGGCTTGAGCGATCGCTTGCATCCCTGTAGCACCATCTCTACCCATTCCTGTGAGTAGCACGCCCATCATTCCTTTGCTATAAAACTGGGCAGCAGATTTAAACATCACTGTAACTGAGGGGCAGTGACCATCTACAACGCCAGTTGCTCGGTTAAGAGTAAACTTGCCTAGTGGGACTTTAAAACTTTCTAAGCCCAAATATAGCCGAACTTAGCTCTGTGAGAGGCAAATACATCAACATGCTCATTAAGCCAGCGGACCAAACGAAACTCGACTGCGGTGCGGAATGCCTCCAATGCTTCGGCAAAGGTTTGTAAGGGTTTGGTTGCCCAACGTCTGCGGAATCCGCCGGTCAACTGATGCCAAAGGATGAAGGTGTAAGCGATGAACACTAAAACCCAATGACGCTTCATACTCAGAGCATCCCGAACTTGATACTCACTCAAACCCAACCAGCCCTTGGCTTCTCGATAGAAGACCTCCACCCAGTTGCGAGCAGAATATGTTTGAGCTACCCAAGCCGCACTGACTTGGTTGTCAGAGGCATTGGTGAGAAAGTAATCCACCTCCGTCGCTTGCTCGAAACTAGAGGCATTGAGTTGAATCGCCAGCCAGCGAGTGCCTTCGAGCTTCGGAACGTGAACTGGTAACAGCGCCACCCAAACTGTCCGGGGCTGCTCCAGATTGAGTTGCACAGGTGTGAACTGCTCCACTGCCAAGGTTTGAGCAATAGCTTCTAATCCCTGCTTACGAGCAGACTCATCACCTGATGTTTGAGCAGTAACTTGGCGGTTTTTGGCGATTGCTGCCACGTAAGTTAGGTTTCTCGACTCCAACTGCTTGAGAAAAGGCGTGTTATTACCGTAGCCTGCATCAATTACAGTCACACCCGGTCGATAACCGCGCTTCAAGCATTGGTCAACCAAGTCTAGAGCCAGGTCAGGTTTTTTCTGGAAGTTGGGGTCTGCCTTGCCTTGCTCGAATAAACTTGCGTGTTGATAGAGTGCAACATCTAACGGCAGACGTCGCACTCCATCATACAAGTAGGTAGTCAGCAGCACAATACCATTGTCAGTCTTGCCAATCTCCCCAATGTACTGCCGTCCTACCCCATCAGTAGCCGCACCACTTTTGCGATGTCCCGAATCATCTACAATCAATGTGAAACCTTGACTCGGGGTCGTCTGGCGACACTGGTGCATCACCTCCAACCGCCGATTATTTAGCTTGACTTCATCCCAAGGGGCATTGTTGAGAAAATGTCTGAGGCTGTTGTAGGAGCCATCTACTGTATTTGTGACCAGTTGGCTCAGGTTTTTGCGCTGACTCTCACCCAGCAGTCCCCCTAGATAAACACGAAATTCCTGCCGCTGCTTCTGACGCGAAAATACATCATCAAACCGACGACACCAGTTCTCAAAGCACTGCGGCATCGCTGCTGGTACTTGATCTTTCACCTTACGTTGCTCCTGTCGAGACTGACGTAAAACGCAACTCCTACCCGCATTCTAGCTCAATTTGCTCCATCTTTCTTACAAAGTCCCACTAGAGAACTAAATTCTAAATGACACTTTTCTGGTGCAAAATAAACCGTTCCCGGTGATGGAATTTCCCCATCTTGAGCAATCTTAACTTTGACTTGACACTCAGTTGCCAACCAACTCACCAATCCATGTAAAAACCCTTCACTAATATGCTGAGTACAAATAATGGGGGCTGGAAAATGACTTGGTAGTTGGCTAAAAAGCTTTTGTAATGCTTGGGGACCACCTGTAGAAGCACCAACAGCCACCATCCGAATTGAAGATTTCAATCCGTGCGAGCCTGATATTCTGCCTTGAATTAGAGGTTGAGCTGCGGTTGAGGCTACGGGTTGCTTTAATGGTTTCGTGAAGACGCTGACACCAGAAAGCACTTTGATTTTGGTAATTAACTCTTGCTTGATGCGATCGTACTCTGAAGGTGTTCCCATTGCAGGTTTGGGAAAGACATCGATCGCTCCAGCTTGTAACAACTGAAAAATCGTATTGGTGTCGCTCTCCTGTACCGAACTGCTGATAACTAGAATTGGTAAAGGGTGTTTTGCCATCACCTGTTTGGTAAACTCCAGACCATCCATTTTTCTCATGTGTAGGTCTGTACAAATGACGGTAGGTTGCAGATCGAGAATTTTTTCCAAAGCTTCTTGACCGTTGCTAGCCGTGCCAATAACTTCTATTTCTGATGTAGCAGCTAACAGCTTTTTCAGAATTGCCAAGACAACAGGTGAATCTTCAACTAATAAAACTTTTACTGGGAATTTTGGCATCAATCGCATCTCAAATCAACTTTATAAAAGTGAGCCAAATGGCATAGAGACGTTACATGTAACGTCTCTACACCGCGCAGATATTCTGTTGGCGCACTTCCTGTAACGATTATGTGAATGGTTTTGCACTAACTTGCTTGCTTGCCAAAACTCTAATTTTAGTAATTAATTGGCGCTTCAGTTCTTCTCGATCTGCGGCTGAGATTGATATAGGTTTTGGCATTACATCGACAGCTCCAGCTTGCAAGACTTGGAACACATTCTCTATGTCTTGCTTTTGGACGGCATCACTCAAAACTAGAATTGGTAGCGGAGTCTTTGCCATGACTTGTTTGATGAATTCCAAACCATCCATTTTGGGCATTTTTAAGTCAGTACAAATGACTTGAGGTTGTACTCTGGGGATTAAATTTAAAGCTTCTGCACCATCTTGAGCTGTACCTACAACCTGCACTTCTGGTGCAGAATCAAGCACTTGACGGAAAATGCTCATAGCAACAGGAGAATCATCAACTAATAAAACTTTAATTGGTGTCATGGCAGTTATCAGTTATCGGTTATCGGTTATCGGTTATCGGTTATCGGTTATCAGGGAGTCGGGAGTCGGGAGTTGGGGAGAAAAGAGTTGGGGGATCTGAGGGAGAAAAACTGCTTTTGTCTCCTGTCTTCTGTCTTCTATCTCCTCGGTTTTGACTTTTAACTTTTGACTTTTGACTTCTTTCTATACAATTGCCTGTAATTGTTGAGCGACTTGATTGAGTTGCTGAGTTGAAACGCGGACTTGGTTGATGCCAGCTGCCGTATCTTTTGCACCAAGGTTGATTTCGTTCATTGCTGAGACGACTTGCTGCACGGAAACTGCTTGCTGCTTGGCACTGAGAGAAATTTGTTGGCTGTTGAGGAAGACGTGGTTAACGGCATCTGCGACTCCAGTGAATGATTCTACGGTTCCTTGGGCTAAGCGCAGTCCATAATCGACTGATTTTGTGCCTTCGTCCGTTGCCATTACGGTGCTGTTAATTGAAGCTTGAATGTCGTTCACGAGTGCGTTGATCTTCTCAGCAGATTTCTTACTCTGGTCGGCAAGTTTACGAATTTCACCTGCAACTACACCAAATCCCTTACCGTGTTCTCCTGCCCGTGCTGCTTCTACTGCTGCATTGAGGGCTAGCATATTGGTTTGGTTGGCAACATCTGCAACTAAATCGGAAATACTACCGATTTGAGTCGTTTGTTCTGATAATCGCATAATTTGCTCGGCGATCGCCCCCACTTTATCGCGGACGGTAGACATTTCTGTCATCGTTTGATGTACGGCTTTGCTACCGTTATCGGCAAGTTCTAAGGCTTGACGCGCCCCAGCAGCAGAGGCTTCGGCTTGTTCGGCAGATTGGCGAGAAGCCGCCCCCAACTCTTCTACGGTGACGGTGGTTTGGTTGACAGAACTTGCTTGTTCGGTGGTAGTACGTTCTTGTTGTTCGACTGTTGCCCCAATTTCGGTCGAAGAAGAAGCAACGGCGTTGGCAATTTGTTGAATCATCTTGGCTGTGCGGCTAGCAAATAGAACTGCTAACCCACCAGCAACCAGTAAAGTGATTCCAGTTCCTAGCAATAGGTTGGTGATGAGTTGCTGCTGTCCAGCAAATACGGATTTTGTATCTTCTGCTAAGATTACGCTCCAGTCAAGTTCTGGCATTCCTTCCATGTTTGGTACTGGCGCGTAGGAGACTAATTGTTCTGCTTTGTCAAGTCGATCCACATTAATATCTGTTGCCACTTTTTTCTCAGCGTGCATTTTGGCAAAGCTAGCAAAGTCTTCTTTGGCATCGTGACCGACTTGTTCTGCTTCCCGTGCTGCAAAGAACTTATTATCAGAACTCACGAGATGATATTCTTTGCTACTCGATCCGGCTTGTTGCGCCTGCTGCGATGCATTGAATATTTTTTCATTCAAAATGCTATCTAAGCTTGTTACGGGCATACGGGTGCGAACTACGCCTATTATTTTACCTGTGTTCGCATTAATTATCGGTGCAGCTAAGTGAATGGCAACTTCGCCAACTGAGGTTTTTCTAGGTTGTACAATGACTGGCTGTTTAGTTCTCATCACCTCCTTGAAATAATCTCGATCTGCCAGATTTGTCGATGTTTCTCCAGTCGTGCGCAAAATCACTTTTCCCGACAGATCCATGACAGCGATACTATCGTAAACACCATAGATTTTTAGAAAGCCATTTAACACGTTTTGTCTTTGCTGCTGAGTAATTTCTTTCGTGCCTTCAGGATTATTCAAAATTGGCAACCTAGCGATGACTCGAATATCGCCAGTCCGCTCGAACATAAAACGTCCGACCTTATCTGCTAAAGAAAAGGTGAGAGATTCTTGCGATTGAATTGCATTTTGGCGATAGTTGTTACTGGCAGAAATATAGTTGCTAACTCCGATCGCCATAGCTGGCAGCGTACCAAGGGCGATAGAAAAAGCAATTGCTTTAGTTGTTAATGAGAACTTCATGAGAGCTATTCCTCGTATTTGACGCAATTTCTAGTTGAAATTTTGAATTGGTAAGCGAGTTTTTTACACTATTGCCAATAAGTTTTTCGTTGCCATTTCTAGTTGTTGAGTGCCATTGAAATTTAGACTTTTAAATCAACCTGTTCAACGTGTCGAGCAGTAATTTTTGATCGAACGTGCCTTTGGTTAGATAAGCATTTGCTCCTGCTTCTGCACCTCGACGTTTATCTTCATCAGAGGCAAGAGTTGTGACGAGAATAATTGGTAACTCTTCATATTCTTTGTGTTGGCGAATTTTTGCCGCTAGCCCCAAGCCATCTAAATTCGGCATTTGCACGTCTGAGATGACAGCATTAAAACTGTCTGTCCTCAGCTTCTTGAACCCGTCTGCCCCATCCACAGCAGCAGTCACGTCATAGCCAGCACCCTCTAGCAAGCGCTTGACCTGAGTGCGGATGATAATTGAGTCTTCGACTAACAGTAGCTTTTGCTTAGTTTGTGCCTGTTGGCTCGATTCACTGGTGTGTAGGGCTACAGGCTTCTTCTGTACGGACTTGAGTAAATCTTGAGGATTGAGAACCATGCAAACTTCACCCGTACCGAGGATAGTTGCACCAGTTACGTTCCGAATGCGCTTGAGTAACTTACTTTGCGGCTTTAGAACGATATCTTGCCGATCGAGTAAAGCGTCTACTAGTAACCCGAGGCGATCGCCGCCAACTTGCAGTACGACACACGGCAGCATTCTAGCAGCAGATTTGAGACTAGGAGCGATCGCGGGCAATTCTAGTAGATCGGCAAGCCAAGCCACAGAAATTGGTTGACCTTCAATGGCGATCGTTTGACTGCCTTCCAAAGCAAAAATCTCTTGCCGAGACACGAGCAAGTTCGTCTGTACGAACTCCACTGGCAGTGCGTAGGACATGCGATTAACTTCCACAATCAAAACTTGAGTGGTGGCTAAAGTCGTATCTAATTTGATCCGAAACTCACAGCCCATCCCAGGCAAAGATTCGATTTGGATCGTCCCCTTCATTCTCTCGACATTTGCCCGCACCACATCTAAACCAACCCCGCGACCAGAAATTTCTGTCACTATCGTTCGAGTCGAGAAACCAGGGGCAAAATCAGCGATTGAATTTGAGCTGTCGTCATAGCTTCCAATTCTTCTTCGCGGTGGAGTCCCCGTCGCACGGCTGTGCGTTTAATGCTATCGATATTTAAACCGCGCCCATCGTCTGTAACTTCAATCCCAATACTGCTAGCAGTTTGATACCCACGCAAGTGGATAGTTGCCGTGCGTGGTTTACCCGAGTTTTCCCGTTCTTGAGGTGTCTCAATGCCGTGATCGACCGCATTGCGTAATAGGTGCAGCAATGGGTCTTTCATTGCCTCTAAAATTCGTTTGTCTGCCTTGGTATCTCCGCCTTCAATGACTAAATTGATTTCTTTGCCTTGCTGCTTGGCTAAATCTCTGACTAGCCGGGGAAAAAGCGCAAACATATTCGATAGAGGTAAAAGGCGTAAAGTCTTGATACCTGACTCTAATTCTCCAGTGACAATATCTAACCGAGCGGTGTCTTCGTAAGCCGTACTTTTCAGATGGTCGATCAGAGAGCCGAGGCGTTCTAAACGTTGCTCCGACCGATGTTGAAAGTTCTGCAATTGCTTGATATTGTTGGCGTGCAAGCCACGCTCTATCTTGTCAAATACCGAGCGATTGACAAAAGCATCCCGACTCCACTCTTCCCAGAGGGTGAGAATTTCTTCAATTTCACCCATGCGTTGAGCGATTCGCAGTTTAGTTACCGTTAACTCACCTGCTTGAGTCATCAAGGTATCGAGCTTATGCGGTTCAACTCGAATCGTATCGATTTGATAGTTGTTGGTTTGGGCTGTTTCGCTGGCTTCGTCTGCTGGAGCTGGCTGCGGCTTGACTTTAGTTTCGGGTACGGGTGCAGGTGTAATTTCAGGTTGTTTAACTGGCAGTGATTGAGGTGTAGGAAGAATCTTCGGTAATACAGGAGGTTCGGGTAAGAAGAAATCGTCGTCGAGTAGGTCAAATGATGCGGCGATCGCTTCAGATGGTTCTGTGAGGGACGGTTCGGAGAATAGCTCGTACCCTAAAGCAGTGACAGGCGGTTCGGGAAATAGATCGCTCTCAAATAGCGGGATGTCTGCGGCGGCTAAAGGTTCGGTGAATATTGGAGTGTCAGCAGGTAGCAATTCCTCATCTTCACTCGCAGGAGTGGACTGCGCTCCCATTAATCGGGCGAGGACGTAAAAAAGATTGACGCTTGGGGCAACACCCGTAACCGCCTCATGGACGAACTGGCGCATGGCATCGAGTCCTTGATAAAGGCGATCGCATAGTTCTGCGGTTAAGTTGCTCTCACCCCGCTTGACTCCGGCTAGTACTTCTTCAATTTGATGTGTTAGGGTTTCAACACCCTGTACCCCCAGCATTCGAGAGTCTCCTTTGAGGGTGTGAATCTCCCGCAAAAAATCTTCTAATTGCTCGCGATCGCCTGGATGTTTTTCTAAGTGCATCAAGCACTCTTCCAACTTCTGCATCCGTTCGGCACAAGCTATTTTATATATGTCTCTGAGTTCTGGATCGTCTATCATAAAATCGTCAAATTTCTTCGTCTACAACTAAGCTGTTCTTGGACAAAAGCTGAGGCAAGTCAAGTACGGTCAGCATTTTTTCTAAATAAGGGGCATGACCTCTGAGATATTCATTATTAGCGGAATGTAATGCTATTGGTACTGGTGTCAGATCTGACGGACGTAAATACATGACATCAAAAACTTCATCTACAGGTATTCCGGCGATCGTATCGTTGAAGCGAATCACAATGGCTTTTGAGGTAGTCCGATCGAGATTGAGCGATAAGTTTAAAGCTTGACGAATATCTACTAAAGTGACAATTTCTCCGCGTAAATTCATGTTGCCAACAATATGATTTGGGCAGCACGGAATTTGAGTCATATGACGAATGTTGGTGAATTCTCGCACGATATCTAACTCTAGTCCAAAATATTCACCATTAAGACCAAAAACTGCTAACGGTATTAATCCTCTAAAATCAGAATTCTCAGCTTGCCGTCTCAAGTTCTCAGCCCGTTCCCAAAAAATTGCTTTTTCTTGTGGGGTGACTTGCGGATAATATAAATCGTAAAAACTATGTTTATGAATGCTTTGCTGATGATTTAGATTGTTTAAATGTATTTCTTTCTCTTTTGAGTGAGGGCGATCGCCATGAGCTTCTATCTCACTTGAATCGCTGTTTAATACTGGTAAAATGTCTTCAACTGTAGAAGAACAGATGAGTTGCTCTGGATTTAGCAACATGATGATATCTGCATCTAGCTTAGCAATACTATGAATAAAGCGAGCTGTAAACTCTTTGTCTCGCCCGTATGAAATGTTCGTTTCTATAACTTCAGAACTAACGTTTTTTACTTCATAAACAGAATTAACAATAATACCAATCTGTAAGTCTTGCCATTGTAGAACGATAACGCTATCGCTAAGGTGACAATCCTGTATTTTGTATCCTAAACGTAGACCAAGATGCATTACGGGTACGAGTTGAGAACGCAAATTGAGAATACCTATAATATCCGTCGGTGCTTCAATGATAGGATTCAACTCTGGTAGCAGAAAAATTTCCTGTACGAGAGTTGCATCAATTCCATATCGCAAGTCATGCAAATTAAAAATCAGATAAGGTTTAGTTTCCATTTGCTGCGATCGCTTGAATATTTGACTTAATGATTAGCTAATATTTGGTATTTGTAAACTTGGTTGGCTTTGAAATGAAGGTATCGCTTAATTAAGTTTATAAGAAACATTTAAAAAACTAACTAGGGCTAGATAAATCAAACATAACTGCATCTTTATTATTATTAGAACTGATTCCTAATCCGATATATCTGCCTACTATTTGGCGTAATTGTTCTGCATCAAACGGCTGCGTTAAATAGTCGTTAGAACCAGCGAGTTTACCCTTAACTTTATCAAAAAAACCGTCTCTTGCTGTTACCATAATAATTGGCAAGTCGCGAAACTGAGGAATACTACGCACAGTTCGACAAAGCTCTAAGCCATCTATCTCTGGCATAGAAACATCGAGTAGCAATAGGGAAATTTTTTCGTGATAAATGACGTTCAGAGCATCTACAGCATTACTAGCTAATATAACTTGGCAATAACCTGTCAGCGCTCGTTTGATCAGTTGTTGCATGACAGCGCTGTCATCTACAGCTAAAACTGTAGATAAAGAGATTTGAGTTGTAGTAGTGTTGTTATTTGCTATGTCTAACCAGCCTGCTTGTATCCAATTTATATAGGATTTTGCTATACTCAACGGGTCTTTATTCAAACCTTCAGCAATATCCACTAGCGATCGCTGTCCGTTGACCCATTCTTGCAAATGTTTGCGCACATTTGGCTCTGTAATATTAGCTAAAGTATCGAATTTTAAACTCGGTATTGCATCCATTGGCATAATAGTAGGTTTGAAGCTGTTCCATTGTTCCTGACGTTGAGTAATATCTAGCAT
Source organism: Chroococcidiopsis sp. SAG 2025 (assembly GCF_032860985.1). Taxonomy (GTDB): domain Bacteria; phylum Cyanobacteriota; class Cyanobacteriia; order Cyanobacteriales; family Chroococcidiopsidaceae; genus Chroococcidiopsis. The sequence continues at coordinate 18,198 of NZ_JAOCNC010000001.1, read as the reverse complement.
TAGCTTTGATAATTCAACACCACGACAAAAATTGAGCTGCTTATGGCTATCAAATTGATACTTACCTGGATATGGTAGAATTTGTTCTACAGTTAATATTAATTGACTGTAAATAACCGACTCAATTTGCTCCCAGTTATATAATTGCATTTGCACCAAACGCTCCAGTACATCGCGAAGTGATGCTTGCTCTGTAACTTGGCGCATTGCAAAAGCTACAGCAGAAGCTACCCATTCTCGACTCAGTTTTTGTTCTAACAATTTGACTAAGCTTTGAGCATCTGGAACTGTTTTACCGCCGTAGAGGGTGCGTCCATCTTTCCAAATTAGCACGCGAGATTTTGCAGGCTGTTCTGAATCGACTTGTGCGTCTATATACAAAACACCGCTTGCTTGTTTAGCTTGGATATTTTCTAAAAGATTAGATAATTCCTGTGCTTGATACTGATTAGGCGACATAGTTTGCTTAGCCGTGAAAGTTATGTAGTAAGAGAAACAGCACAGCTCGCTCGAATTGTCATCTAAATATGAGGCGCTTTTTGCTATATTGCTGCGTTTTTAGTATGGCAAACAGCAAAAAGTAATTGTATCGGTAGCAATACCGAATTATAAAGATAAGATAAGGTTTTTCCGTGTTATTACAGTGTTTTGATAACTCAAATTTTCATCAAGACTTAAAAAATATGTGGCTCAAAAATACTGTTAAAATCAGTATTTTATACAAAATAGTAATTTCCGTCACTCTTCATAAGTGTATTTTGCTACTAGTGTTAAAAACAACTTCAAATTCTCATTATTTTGTCTACTAACTCAAGACAACTAGCAACTGACTGACACCTAAATATTAAGCAGAATAAGATTGCCAAGCTTGCCAAAAAACGTAGATTGACAATATACCCAAGAATAGACGAAAAACAAAACTAACTGTCCGATCTGGTAGTTTGGGTAAAACGCGAGTACTTATTTGCGCTCCTAGCAAACCACCACAACCTAATAGCAATCCTGGTATAAACAGTACGTTACCTGTTACGGTATGTCCGATAGTTGCAGAGATAGCAGTAATCACAATTACACCTAAACTTGTCTGAATTGCAACTTTTATTTCTTCATTTAGGAGTAACATTTGAAGCGGCACCATAATCACCCCTCCACCTACACCAAATAATCCAGCGAGAATACCTGCTGCTCCTCCGGTGAAAAGTCGAGCGAGTAAAGGGTTAAAATGCGCCTCTGTCAAAGCCTGTTTATTAGTGAGGTGCTGGCGCAAGTTAACTAAATAAATGTTGATGAGTAATAAAATACCAAAAGCCAGTAGAAGGATGTAGGGTAGAATGCGACTAGCTGTATACACGCCAATTTGTGAGGTTACAACCGCAGGAAATCCTAGCAAGCTCACCCGCTTCCAGTTAAAGTAACCCATGCGCCAGTTCTGGATGCTACCAGAAATAGAAGTGACTAAAATTGCCAAGCTACTCGTAGCAACAGCCTGTACGGGTGCATAACCTAGAGAAACTAGCAAGGGAACGAGAACAGTACCACCACCAATACCTAGCAATCCAGCGAGAATACCAGAAAATAAGCCACCAGTAGCTAAAATTAGCCAATTCTCTCTCATTATCTGTTTCTCCTACTTTCTAAAAGCGATCGCCTTTATGCTCGCCTTTGCGGTTGTAGGTTGTATTATATTGCTAAAGTCTGTTTAATTTTAGTAATTAATTCACTTGCTAAGACCCGATCGTAAGGTTCGATCGCACTCGTGGGAGATAGTTTTTTCAGAAGTTCTAAGGCTGTAGCTAGCATTTTGTTGGCTCGCTGGCGATCGCCTGCTTTTTCATAAAGCGAACCTAATTCTAGATAGGCAGCTATAGATTCAGGCGCAAGATAAATAATTTTTTTCAATAATGTTTTTGCTTGTTCTAAATCTCCTTGCTCTTCAGCGATTCGCGCTAATAGATAATAAGGCTTTTCAGATAAATTATCGAGTTTTGCAGCTTGCTGACAGTAGTGAGTTGCGCGTTCGTAGTCACCGAGGTTTGCCCAAGATTGAGCGATTAAATAATAAGCCTTAAAAGATTTAGGATGTTGTTGAATCAGTATTTGAGCTGCTTGGATTGCTCTGCTATATTCTCCCGCTTGAAAGAGGGTTTCTGCTGTTGCGAGATCGGAAATAGATTGAGAGACGATCGCGGGTAGCGCCACGAGCGATCGCTGTGATATTGGCTTTGGTTTTAGAACATCATTATTAGGATAACTGAGTTTGACTTCTGTTTGCTGATAAGGTATGGATTTACGAAGAGTCTCGGCGATTTCTACTTGTTTATTTAAGCTTTGAATGGAGGCAGAATTGGGTGTATTTTTCGCTTCAGTCGATGTGTTTTGTCGTTGATAAACTATAGATTCTGTAAAAGCCTTCAATTGAAATTTACTCAAGTTTTGTCCTGATAGTTCTGTATGACCGACAATTAAATATCCATTAGGTCTGAGAGTTTGATAAAACTTCTCAATGACAGTAGCGATCGCATCAAAACTAAAATAAATAAAGACATTACGGCAAATAATAATATCCATATCGTAGATATTGAGAGTTGAACTAGGAAAGGAGTCTTGTAACAAATTACTACAGCGGAATTTCACCATACGGCGAATTCTAGGATCGAGTTCCCAACCGAGTTTACGTTGTTGAAAATAGTATTTCTGAATTTGAGGATCTACTTGACGGAAAGACCAAGGTTCATAAATGCCTCGTTGTGCTTTTTCAATTGCTTCTAAATTAATATCGGTTCCAAATATAAAAACTTCCCAGTCGCTGAGATCGGGAATGAGTTCTTTGACTAAAATTGCAATAGAATAAGGTTCTTGACCGCTGGAGCATCCTGCACTCCAAATTCTTAGACTTGGCTTTTGTGTTAAAGAATTAAGACAAGCCTTTCTTTTACTCTCGATCAACTCAGGTAAAATTTGATGCTTGAGCAGTTTAAAATGTCCTTGGTCGCGAAAAAAATAAGTTTCGCCAACTGTTAATAAACCGAGTAGCTCTTGCCATTCTCTTTCGCTACTTGAATCGATCGCCTCAAGCTTCGATTGCTCAGTTGATCGCAGTAATAGTTGATAGTACTTTTCTGGAGCATCCAGTTTCAAAACCTTCATCCGTGTCTCTAGTTTTTGACAAAGCTCCTGGCGATCTTGCGGGCGAATTTGCAAACCCGTACGTGCAGAAATCAGTTGGATAAAGTTTTGTACTGTTGTCTCATTCATTTCTAGGGAGCTGAGGGGTAAGGGATAGAATAGCCGATCGCTGCTAATTGCTTACCTCCAGTATTCCCATCTGTAGAAGCTAATCTCACACGAGCATTTGACTATGGGTAATGCATCTAGGTAAATTTCTAGAGAACGTGCAGTAAGGGCGATCGCAGGAGATTGAAATGCAGACTTTACCTATCAAGCGCTTGGATCGGGAGTTAATCGAGCGAATTGCTACTCAAGCGCGTCAAAGTCCGCGCTTGCGCCAGACTTATAGCTTTCATGATGGATTGGAAAAAGTACAGCGCTTTGTAAATATTCTCCAGCCTGGTACTTATGTTCGTCCGCACCGTCACTGTCGCGATGGTGGGATAAACGGGTTTGAGTTCTTTCTAGTTTGCCAAGGTGCGCTAGGAATGTTAGTTATGAACGATCGAGGTGAGATTGTCACGACAGAACTTGTTAGTGCTGGTGGTGCAGTGTGGGGACTTGAACTTCCTGAAGCAACTTACCATACAGCAGTTGCTCTAGCTCCAGATACGATAATTTTGGAACTGAAAGAAGGACCCTACAACTCCAGCACAGATAAAGAATTTTTAGAGCAATTTCCGGCTGAAGGCACGGATGCAGCTCAGCAGTTAGTAGCTACCTGGGAGACATATTTTCAGTGAACGGCTATCAGTGAAGAATGGGGTGTGGGGTGTAGGGTGACAGTGACTCCTGACCAGTGACCAGTTATTTATTTTATCTCCTCAGCTCCCATTCTTCGAGAAGGGCTTCGCCCTACAGCTCCCTCAGCCCCCTCAGCTCTCTTCTCTCCCTTGTCCCCCTTGTCCCCCTTGTCTTCTTTTTCCCTTCCCTCACTCCTCACTCCTCACTCCTCGCTCCTAGCTTACTACCTGATAAACAAAGCTCAGACTTGCCCAGTCGTTGACATCAAGAGCGTAAGTATCTGAAGAAGGGCTAACAGCGTCATTGCTGGCGCTAGCAGTGATGCGTGGAGGGGCGATCGCACTGGCATCCTGTAAATCTTTCATGACAGCTTGAACCACTTCTAAGGGATTGGATAAAACTCCAATGGATTCTGGCTCGTCGAGATCCCGATCGGTATTTGCCAAGACTGCTAAAGTTTGCGTAAAGCTGGCACTACTAAAAATCAGTTGATGCTCTGCCAACCCAGTTGGTTTGTGAATCGTCCAGGTAAAATTAGCTGTGGATTGCGGTACGGTCGCCGTCTCTCCTGGTGCAATCTCTATATCCTTAAGAATTGGCTTAGAATTAGACTCGTTATTATCGGTAGGTAATTGAGAAGAGTAAAGGGCGATCGCGCTTTTGCTGCTATCTAAGCCTAGTAAGAGTAAATGTACCGGGCGATCGCCGTTATTCTGGACTCGATATTGAATGCGGCTACCGATTGGTATAGCAGGAATAGTATCGGGGGGAGTCGGCAGTTGTTTTTTGAGTTTTCCGATAAGAGTCGGTGTTTCTTCTTGTGGCGATCGCAGGGTTTCCCGTTGCATTAACACTCTGTTTTCGGGATCGAGCATTTCCAAAGTTGCTTTGACGTTGAGACGAGAAGAACCGTCGTTGGTTGTCAGCCGCCAAATTTTAGCAGCTAATAGAGTTTGTAGCTTAGGTGACAACCGTTGCACGGCAACTTTTACCGCTTCGCCGAATTCTCCAGTTGTATTCGGGATTGATTGGCGATCGAGTGTAAATAAACCGTAGCGAGATGCAGGCGAACCAGCATTTGCGACAATTGCTGTTTCTGCCGATTTCGGCGGAGGAACTAAACCAAATACATAATCTGCTAATTGTTCGCTCGTCGTAGCAAGGGACACGAAAGGCATAGCCGCAAATGCACTGGTAGCATCTACCCGTTCGATGCGTTCTAGGCTCGGATCGAGAGCAATAATCAAGCGAATATTACGGGGTAAAACTCTGACGGCTTCTTGTACTAACTGTCCGACTTGCGGAGAATCATTGCCAGAAGCACCCACGACTTGAGCTTTTGCAATTAAGCCATTCCGCGATCGCACTTGTAATTGAAGGGGTGAGGAGCGAGGAGTGAGGAGTGAGGCGTTTTCCTTGTCTCCCCCTCTCTTGTCCCCTTGTCCCCTTGTCCCCCTTGTCCAAAGAAACCAAATTTAATTTAGAACCAGCCTCGTAGTAGGCAAGGACTGTAGGTGGTAGTCCTGCCAGCCATAACTGAGCGCTCTTTTTGTCTTCTTCTACAGCCATTACAACACCATCTGCACTTATGCTGGGTTCCTGACTGAGGTAGTCGGTGAGAGCGGACTGGGGATTTTTTTGACTGTTGACTTGTGGCTGCTGCTCGTTACCTACTAATTGCTCTACTGTGCCACTGACACGGCTGAGACTGACTTGTACTGTTGTTGCTGGAGTTGCTTCCCAGAGGTGTTGAGTTAAGGCATAGGTAAACAGTCCAGCGCTAAAACCATTCCAAGCTGTCTCAATAGCACTTTGGGTAGGGCTAGCTGCTGCGATCGCAACACCAGGGATATTGGCAGTCGGTGTAGGTTTAATTGAAGCATCTATGCTTCCGCAAGCAATCCGATTTAAAATACCTTGGCAAAGGAAGTCTTGTTGAAGCTGTTGTTGAAAGGCAAGTTCGGCTGCACTGACTTGTCCTGGTAGCGTTTGCGGAAAAGAGCGCACGCGCAGATTACCTGGAAGAATCTTCACAGGAGTGCTAAAACTCGTATCGAGAAAAGTGGCAATTTGTTTAGTCGGTAGCGATCGCAATAGCAGCCATAAAGTCTCATCTAGAAGATCTTCACCATCAGCACAAACTAAACTATTGATAGGAAATTGGTTGTTGGTTGTTGGTTGCTGGTTGACGGCTGACAGTTGACGGTTGTTTTTTGCTCCCTCAGCTCCCCCTGCTCCCTGCTCCCTGCTCCCTACTCCCTCAAAAACGCGCCGCCCGTAGCCGCTAAAGTGAAAAACAACGGTATCCCCAGTTTTGGTTTGCTGGGTGAGATGTTCTAGAAAAGCAGCTTCAACTTGTTTTCGCGTGGCTTGTCGATCGGTAAGGGTAAGAATATCAGCTGGATTGAAACCAAATCGGTGAACGAGCAGTTCTCTTTGTAGTGCCACATCTGTTAGGCAACCGCCCAAAGACAAAGTAGCGGGATATTGGTTAATGCCTACCAACAGAGCTAATTTCCGTCCCGTAGGCTGGGCGAGTGCATGGGCATAGCGATCGCCTATTTGCAGCCACCCAGCATCAACCACACCCAATGTTGCGATCGCTTGAGCTAATCGTCTCAGAAAATCTCGCCGCTTCATTTTAGCTATCAGCTACTACTGGTTTCACCAGCTACCAGCCTATCAATAAACTAGGGAGTCAGTTATCAGTTATCAGTTATCAGTTGTCAGTGGCTGGGCTCAATTTTTGTCACTAGTCACCAGCCGCTAGCCACCAACCACTCACCTATGACCAATTAAATCTCATATTGGGTGATATTCATGGCTTTAGCTAGTTCTGCTGCAACTTCCGGTCGGGAGAATTCTGGTGGTGGCAGTTCACCCCGCCGTAACATCTCCCTGACTTTTGTTCCCGATAGGTGAATTCGTTCTTCGGGTCGAGAAGGGCTGGTTTTGGTAGTTGCCATTTGCAGAGTCCGCTTGCAGTAGAAGGCGTGTTCAAATTTTAATGGCATAATTCCTAATTCTTTTGGCTCAAACTCGTCAAAAATATGTTGAGCGTCATACGTACCGTAGTAGTCTCCTACTCCAGCATGATCGCGTCCGACTATAAAGTGGGTGCAGCCGTAGTTTTTGCGGATGAGAGCGTGGAAAATTGCTTCCCTAGGACCCGCATAGCGCATGGAAGCAGGATTGATTGCTAGAATGACTCTGCTTTCAGGAAAGTAGAGTTCCTGCATAATTTCATAGCAACGCATCCGCACTTCGGCAGAAATATCATCGCTTTTTGTTACCCCTACTAATGGATGTAGGAATAAACCATCGACAATTTCGAGGGCGCACTTGATAATATATTCGTGCGCTCTGTGGATGGGGTTACGTGTCTGAAAACCAACGACTGTGCGCCAACCGTTTTCTCTAAAAAGTTCGCGAGATTTGGCTGGATCGATTTGATAGTCGGGAAATAAAGGGTGTGGATCGCGGTGTAACAACCAAATGGAACCCGCTAGGTTAACTTCACCTTGGTTGTAAACAACGGCTACGCCAGGATGTGCTTCGTCATCGGTGCGGTAAACGCTGGCTGCTTCACGGATTTTGTCATAACGATACTTTTGTGATAGTTCTAAAACTCCAATAAAGCGATCGCTTTTATCGTCTAGCCGGACTAAACTACCTTCTTTCAGTGGGGCTGCAACTTCTTCGCTGACAGAGAGAGTAATGGGAATTGACCAAGGTAGACCGTTACTCAGACGCATATTGTCAACGACTGACTGATAGTCTGCTTGTGCCATAAATCCAGTCAAGGGACTGAATGCACCAATTGCAATCATTTGCAAATCGGAAACTGCCCGTTCGTCTAACTGGACTCTAGGCAGAAAATCAGCCTTGTCTAGGAATTCTAGACGCTGTGCGTGGTTGGCAATGCGGTTAATTAATTGTCCGCCGTGGGGAGCAATACCATCTATGCGATCGCTCGTCATATCTTTAAATTTTGTTTAGATCTTGGCTGCAAGCATTTATAGTACCAAGATTATGTATCTTGCTACAAAGCGATCGGCTAGAGTCAAAAGTCAAAAGTCAAAAGTCAAAAATTCATCTTCGACTACTTCCTTCTTCTCCCCTACACCCTACTCCCTGCTCCCTACTCCCCGCTCCCTTCTTACTGAGAACAGCGATCGCACCATTCTTGATAGAGTTTTTGTTTTTCTGGACTGTCTACGACAATTTCAACCCGAATTTGCTGACATCCGTGCTGGCGTTCGCGGGCGATCGCGTTTAATAATAGACTGGCAACTTTAGGCGAATCAAATCTACCTGTTACTGTCAATTCACCTACACTTTGGTTTTTTTCACCAACATCCCAGGAATTCAATTTGCGATCGGCAAGAGTTTCTTGTCCTAAGTTAATTTCAGCTATTTGCTTGTGTTCTGGATTAACCTGTTCTACAATCAGCTTCTCATACCGCACTGGTACTTCTACCATCCGCGTTTCTATTTCTTTGCGGACAATAACTTCGCCAACTTTACGTTTTTTTCGCTCTACTACTACTCTTTCTGCTAGTAGTTTAATAATTTCTTCTGTTGAGATGTCTTGAGATGAACTCAATTGGGTGTTAGCTTGGTTGTTTATTTCGCTGGTCATAGGTGCTGATAGTTCTGGTGGTACAACTTCCAATTGCCTTGCTAGAGATTCGCTAGAAGCAACTTCTAAGCGATCGCCTGTCATCATTATGTCTTGACTGCTACTTGAATGCAGTTCTTGGTTGGATTCTTGAGTGAGATCTCGCTCTCTTTCTTCAGATACAAATGTAAAATCGACTGCTACAACTTTATCTGCTACTTCAATTTTTCGTATTTGCTTACTGTTGATTTGCAAGTTTGAAGCTAAGCTCCCAACCTTAGAATAAACGATCAATTGTAACTGTTGTTGGCGATCTACAATGATATCCTTTACTATGCCAATTCGATTTCCTTGCAAATTTACGACGAAGAAATTCTTTAATTTCTTTCTGAGTTTTTCAACCAAGAAATTGAAATGACTGCGATCGGACGTTGGATATATCATTTTAGAACACCTGTTTCAAACCTTATTAAAAAATATTTGTATTGCAAATCTGATTATTTCTATAAAATACGTATTAACTCTGCTTCTAAATGAAAGGTATGTTCCTAATATGGTGGGAAAGAGCTTTTTAATGCGATCGCGATAAAGATAAAATCAAAAAAATAAAATGTTGTGAAAAAGTACAGACAGTACGCGATTTGCGCTCTGTCTGTACTTACTTTTAAGAAGTGGCGATCCCTACTTCCAGTATGTCTTAGATGCGATCGCGGTTTTCATCAACTGGCAAGTTACCAGTATTTACATCCAACTCTTCGCGCCGGACTGTTTCTTCGGCGTTAACAGTTTGTTGGTCTACAACCTTTTTCACTTTAACTTCTTCACGCACGAACGCTTCTTTACGAATTTCAGGCGTTTCTTCATAAACTTCCATCCGTGCTACTTCTCCCTCCCGGAAGTCTACTTCGCCAGGTGCTACAGGTCTACCAGCATCCGTCGGTGTCACGCGCTCGATGACGACTCGCTCTTTTTCTACGGGTACTGCCACTCTTTCTGTTTCGACCTCTACGTGCTTACCGATTGTAACTTCCCCAGTCTTGACGCGACGCTTGTTGGCAATCAATCTTTCTTCGTAGAGTTTGAGGCTCTGGTGGTTCTGCTCGTTAAGATTGTACAAGTCTGAATCGTGGTCGTCATACTTGTATGTGTCGCGATTGTAGCTAGCAGCTGCTGTGTAGCCTGTATTAGAAGGAGATGGATCTAGCGGTGCAGTTGCATCAAGTGTAGCCTCACGCTCGATTGGAGCAGCTGCGGTTGAACCCATCGTACCCATCGTACCCATCGTACCCATCGTACTTGCTGTACCATAATTTGGGGTACGATATACTCCTCTAACTCTCTCTTCGTAGTCGTAATCGACTAAATCGTGTTCGTTATATTCTGGTAAATTTTCTGCTTGCTCGCGAGTCAAACCAGTTGCATATATACGGTCTGCATTGTAATCAATTCTGGAGCGACCCATTGGCAACAAAACTTTTTTGCCAAAAATCCAAAAACCTAGATCTACTATAAAGTAGCGGAAGCGCCCTTCTTCATCTACTAAAATGTCACTAACTGAGCCGATCTTTTCGTCATTTTCTGAATATACAGAGTACCCTTTCATATCGCGATCGTCAAAGCTGCTGCGATAATCGGGATCGAAATCTGAGATTTTATGCAAAGCCATAATTTGTTTTCTCCCGCTTCAATTTCTTCTATCCTAGAAAACAATTTTTCACCTCATCATCTCCCAAATGAAATATTCAATTTCATCCTGGGAATGAGTTATTTATACGTGCAGTCCGCAATTAGATAAGTGTTGTTTTGTTTCCTTTAATTTTTTTATAGAAAAGAAAGAACGACAAATCTACCACTGGAGGCGATTTGTAGATTTTTCCTGCTACTCACATTAAAGCTATACTCATAACATTTCCTCTTACTATTGAAGGAGATTGTTTAAAGACCATACTTCTACGGATAGATTGTTCGGCATTACTTATATATTTTGATTTAGTAGGGTGGGCAACGCCCACCTGATAATAAATTGGCAACTAGTAAGGGTAAGAGCAGACTAATCGCGATCGCGCATCCGATTAACTACATCTACGTCTAACTGACCTTTAACTGTTACATCTAGTTCTTGATGGCGCACTGTTTCTGTTGCTTCTACAATATCTTGTTCTATTACTTTTTTAACTTTGACTTCTTCTCTGACAAAAGCTTCTTTGTAAATTTCTGGCGTTTCTGCGTGCAGCTCTACCCGCGCAACTTCTCCCTCAGCAAACATAGGTACGTCGGCAGCAACTATATTGGTATCTGAGGCAGGCAATCTCTCAATGACCAATCGCTCTTTAGTAATTGGCATTTCTACCCGTTCTATTTCTGTTTCAACAAGTTTGCCGATCGCAACTTCTCCAGCTTTAACGCGCTTCTTATTAGCTACTAGTCTTTCTTCATAAAGTTTAAAAGTCAGGTGATTTTGCTCGTTTAAATTATATAAAGATGCATCTTGTTGATAGTTGTACGTCTCGCGCTCGGAGCCGATACCCTGCTCGTTAGTTGCACGATAAACATTGCGTACTCGTTCTTCGTAATCATAGTCAACGGCATGGCGATCGCTATATTCTGGCAGTCGTGCCACTTGAGCGTAACTCAAATCGTTGACGTAAATTCGTTGTCGGTCATAATCAATTCGAGTGAGTCCAATTGGAATTAATATTTGCTTTCCTGTCACATCAAAACGATAATCAATCACTAGATAACGAAATCGACCTTCATTATCGAGTAGTGCGTCAGTCACCGAGCCAACTTTTTGTCCTTCTTCTGTATAGACTTCCAACCGTTTGACATCATCCCCATCAAGAATCTGTTGATAATTAGGATCGAAGTCTACAAGCGTGTGTAGTGCCATACTTATACTTCAGAATAGTAAAGGGATGATAATAGATTAAAAGCGCCTGATTTTAGGTTCATCCAGCTGGCGACTGACATCTGAACTGTTGCTGGACGTATGTTTCCGATAGGTAACGATCGATTTGCTGAGCTGCTCGGTAAGACAATGTTTAACGATTCATGGTTGAAGTTATTGCAGCAAAATAGAGCGATCGCTGTGATCCGTGCCAATAAAATTGAGCTAGGTTGTCAAATGGCAAAAGCGGTAGCAGCAGGAGGAATGCAGTTAATCGAAGTTACTTGGAATAGCGGTCGCCCCGCCGATTTGATTTCGCAACTGCGCCGCGAGTTACCGACTTGTACAATTGGTACGGGAACGATTCTAACTTTAGAACAACTGCAACAGGCGATCGCCTCTGGAGCGCAATTTCTCTTCACTCCCCATGTCGATTCTGTCTTAATTCAAGCTGCTGTAGCTCTGGGTATACCGATCGCACCAGGGGCGCTCTCTCCCACAGAAATTGTTACGGCGTGGACGGCGGGAGCGAGTTGCGTCAAAGTGTTTCCCGTGCAAGCACTAGGAGGCGTTAGCTATATTAAGAGCCTGCAAGCACCCTTGGGGAATATTCCTTTAATTCCTACAGGAGGAGTGACATTAGAAAATGCCAAAGAATTTATTGCAGCGGGTGCGATCGCGGTAGGCTTATCCGGTCAGTTATTTCCCAAAAATTTTATTGAAGCAGAAAATTGGGAGGCGATCGCGCAATTGGCTAAAACTCTCATGTTAGGAGTCGGGAGTCGGGAATAAGAAGACAAGGGAGAGTTAACAGACTAACTACCGATTACCAATTACCAATTACCAAGTATTGTCTACTCCCCATTCACAAATTCTAGATAAGTATGACTCAACTCCTTCACCGCTAACTCATAGAACTGCTTCCCGTGTTCGGGGGTTGCTAAGGCGGGATCGGAACCCATTCTGCCATCAGGATAACGACGGCGGAAATCTTCTGCACCGTAAATTTTATATCCTCTCCCCACTTCTGGCGATAGAGGTGCTTGTTTGATTGCTTCTGGATAAACGTACTGGGTGAGTGCAACTTCGCTCGGCGTAGCATGAGAGCCTTCTTTGTCGCCGTATAATTCTTTTGCTAGCTGGTAGACAGAGCCGCACATAAACCAGTTACCCAGGTAGCACTTGACGTTATCAGCATTAGGTAGGTTGAGGTCGGCTAAATGAGCGTAGGTTTCGGAAAATGCTGCTTTTAGGGTGGCAATGTTGCCACCGTGACCGTTGATAAAGAAGAATTTAGTAAATCTAGCCTTTGCTAGACAAGTCACGTATTCTTTCACCACCTGAATCATCGTGCTGGGTCGCAGGCTCATAGAACCAGGAAAAGCAGTGTGGTGCAGTGCCATCCCAATGTTGATTGTAGGTGCAACCAGTGCTTGCGTCGCCTCTCCGACTCCTTTAGCGATCGCTTCTGCACAAATCGCATCCGTTCCAATCAGTCCTGTAGGTCCATGTTGCTCTGTAGAACCAATTGGCATAATTACGCCTTGGGAATGCTCTAGATATGCTTCTACTTCCAGCCAGGTACTCAGATGTAATAACATGACTTACCGGATAGCAATACTCTTCTTTGATTATGAGCGATCCATAAGTTTTATGTTTTGTACTTTGGATCGTGGAAGTATTCTCAATTACCTTGGTAGATCAAAAACTGGTACACCTGAAACTTAGCAGTTTTCGATCGCTTATCAAATCTATCAAATTTCTTTAACTGACTCGTTACGATTTGGGTGGATTTTACTTTCTGTCCACTATCACCCTTGCCGCTGTTCGCTCAATCGTGCGAACTCTCTGATTTTCACGCGCTTATCTAGTTTACTATTGACATCTACTGGTTGTTTGTACAATTTTTTTCATCAGTAGCGCAGCTAACTATTAAACATTCTAATCACAGTCTGACATTTTCTCAGTTTTTGGTTTTTGTGTTGAGTTGACGCCCCAGCATCCCCAGCTCCTTTCCCGCTTGGAACTCAGCAAGAGATGGAGGTCGCCTACTGCTGTAGACATGGCTTAGGCGTTTATTGCCAATTACCTCCGTCTATACCCCAATGGTGCTTAAGCAATTCCTTATAGGTTGCTTCGCGCATGACCATTTGACGATATAACTTTACGAGGAAGTCTTGTGCCTGTTCTCGATCCATTTTCTCCACCTGAGTTTCAAACGAGCGGATGTTGAATTGCTGTTCGAGTGAGAGTTCAATTGGGTGACTCATATTAACTCCTGAAAACAAACGTAGTGACTGAGTTGCTTCTAGCGCGGCTTCGTGGAAGCTTTGCTTGAGTATAACAGCAGTTGTTTCTCTATGTATTAACAAATTTAACAACTACTTGACAAGATGCGCTACTTCTTATTGGGTATACATATTAAATCAAAAGGCAGAATCTCGATTTCGGTAGATATGAGGAAATTTATCGATAGTTTTAACAAGTTCTGTCACAGAAAAATGCTCAGACCGAACAAAAATAAGTAGTTATACTTATAGACAGACCTAGATGCAGCGGCTTGGGCAGTCAAAAGGCAAAAGTTAACAGTCAAAAGGTAGGAATTGTAGGAGCGGGTTTTGACCAAAAATTTCGAGCTTTGGCTTGTCAATCTATTTACTAAACCCACCCGTACTAAAAGTTACGTATTCAAATCGTTTATCTTTGCTGGGGATCGAGGTTCTAGCAATCTGCGCTGAGTTGGCGAAATGTATAGCAGGTTGCATATCTCAATCTTTGCGGTATGGCAGGCGATCGCCATCTCACTTGCGAACGAAACAAAATAGGGTGCGTTGTGTAACACACCCCATTAGTCATTGGTCATTTTTTGTTGGTCAGTGACTAGCGGCTGGTGGCTGGTGGCTAGTTAAAGAAAGGGTGTGGGGTGTAGGGGAGCCAGTGCGGTCTTGGAGGTGGCGCTATCGCGGACTTCGTCGCCCTCCGTTGAAGCAACTGGCGCTATCAGGGTGTAGGGTTGAATTGTGACTTGTGACTTGTAATTGCTCCGCGACTCTCTCTTCTCCCTGCTCCTTGCTCCCTAACTTAAAACATTTTGTCGTAGCGATCGAGGCGCATCAGCAGGCGAATCAGAGAAAATCCAGTTCCGGCAGCGATCGCCCCAGGGATCAATGCTAGCCAAGCAAATTGACTAATTAACAAAATTGTTGCCGAAATCGTGAAGGAACTGACAATTAGAGCGTAAGTAATGGCGACTTGGACGCTACTCTGTCGCCGCAACAAGCGTTCTGTTTCAATTGACCGTACCCGCACGCGCAAATCTCCTCGTTCCAGTTTTTCGAGGGTGTCTTCTAAGCGTCTTGGTAAGCCGAAAGCGGTACTACCCACTTGGGCAGCTTGACGACTTAATTCGTTCAAGAAGCTATTACCATCAACAGAACCATTACCATCAGTCATAAGCTGGAATGCAAAAGGTTTAGCAACTTCCATAAAGTTGAACTCAGGGTCTAAGCCCTTGCCGACCCCTTCGAGAGTAGAAAAAGCCCGCATGACGAACGTAAAAGTAGCCGGAAAGCGAAATGGCTGACCGTAGGCAATTTCATAAAGATCGTCGCTAATCGCACTCACCGATTGATTTTCAAACGGCTTATCCATGAAATTGTCCAGCATAAACTGCACCGATCGCCGGACTGGACCCATATCATCTGTAGCTGCTAAAGCGCCCAGTTCTACTAAAGATGCAACCACGCGATCGCCATCTTTTTGCGCAATGCCAAACAGAGTTTCCATTAACTGTTCGCGCACGTTTGCCTTAATTCGCCCCATCATGCCAAAATCATAAAAAATCAGCGACCCTTCGGGACTAACAGCGATATTACCTGGGTGCGGGTCGGCGTGGAAGAAGCCATTGTGTAGTAACTGATGTAAATAGGCTTCTGCTCCTTGTCTAGCTATTAACTTCCGGTCTAAGCCAGCGGCTTCTATCGCTTCATAGTGGCTGATCTTGATTCCTGGTGCGTATTCTAGAGTTAAAACCTGTGGGGAAGTGTAACGCCAGTAAATTCGAGGGACTTTAACCCAATCGTATTCGCGAAAATTGCGGCGAAACGTATCGGCATTGCGACCTTCATTTAAATAATCGATTTCTTCCCAAAGAATGCGACAACACTCTTCATATATTCCCAGCCAATCGCGACCGCGCCCCCAGTCGGGATGATTTTGAAAGTAGCGTGTAATACCTTTGAGAATCGCTAGGTCAATTTCAAACAGTTTTTTTAATCCAGGGCGTTGTATTTTGACAACAACCTCCTCACCCGATCGCAACTTAGCTTTATGGACTTGACCTAAACTTGCCGCTGCTAGAGGTATTGGCTCAAAACTATGAAACAATTCGGGAATCTTTTTGCCTAATTCTCGTTCTACCGTTGTTTCTACTTGCTCGTAGCCAAAGGCAGGAACCCGATCCTGGAGCTTTGCGAGTTCCTCGACATATTCGCTAGGAAATAGATCGGCGCGGGTAGAGAATAGCTGTCCGACTTTGATAAAGGTCGGACCCAGATCCAATAAAGTATTGCGAATCCAGATTGCCTGTTTTTTGCGCCTAGCAATCTTTCTAGCTTCAGTTACGCCGCCTGGATAGCTCCAAGCTTTTCCATCTAGCCACAATCCAAACAATAGTGTCAGGACAAACATCCAAATGTCTACGAACCGTCGTTGGCGCGAGTAATTTTCGCGGTTCCAACGATAGGACTTATTCGTGTAAGTCTTCTCCATGCGATCGGCGTAACTTGTAATTTGGGCGGAGTCGGCAGAAAAAACAGACACTGATCGAGCAGTAAGGGGTAAGGGGTAAGAGATGCTGTTAGAGGGAGTTGCTGCGATAGCGTTGTAATTCAGCCCGCAGTAAGGCAATTTCAGCCCGCATATCGTCGATTGTTGCCTGCAAGTCGGTAGGTTGCGAGCTTTGAGGCACTATCTCCGTAGTACTTCTACCTACATTCGACACTTCCATTTCCCGCTCTGCGCGCTCCGTCACCTGTTCGGTAAATTGCCGCAGTTGCTCTCGTGCTTCAGCATCAAATTTACCTAATTCGCTCAGAGCATCGGTCAATGCATTTTCTAACTTTTCGCTGACAATTTCAGCCGCTGCCCTACCAACAAAGAAGGCATGAACCAGAGGATTACTCATAGCTACAAATTTCTACACAATTGCCATCCGCAAAGATTATAACTTGCTGGCTCGCTCTAATGCTTGTACCTTTCGTGAGGTGTAAGGAGTTAGAGATGGAAAATGCGATCGGTAATACGGTCTCAGCAGCGAATTGCAGCCAGTCTTTCCTCATCAGTAACCCCCGACTGTGCGCCAACTCGTTAGTCTGCTGGCTTGCTTTTCATTATCCATAGTTTAGTTCCGCGAACGACTCGTAATGCTAATGCGATCGGCTAATTGTCTTAACTTTTGTTCTAAACTGGGATCGCTATCCTTGAGCTGAGAAATTTTCTCACAACTATACAGTACGGTGGTATGGTCTTTCCCGCCGAATTCTTCGCCAATTCTCGGTAAACTCAAATCTGTATACTGTCGCATTAAATACATGCCAATTTGTCGCGCCCAACTAATTTCTCTGCGTCGTGAATTGCCTTTCAAATCTTCAAGCGAGACATTATAAACGTCGGCGACGACCATCATCACCGATTCAGCTGAAGCAGCTACTTTTTCTATGCCTGGATTTAAAACTGGTCGAAGATTTTCCACTGTCATAGATAAGCCAGAAATAGAAATATAAGCGACAGCACGAATCAAAGCTCCTTCTAATTCTCTAATATTAGAAGTGTAATTTGAGGCAATATACTCAATCACGTTTCTGGGCAGACGCATATTTTCATACTCTGCCTTTTTCTGTAAAATTGCCATTCTAGTTTCAAAATCTGGCGGCTGAATATCGGCAATCAATCCCATTGAGAATCGAGAACACAAGCGAGCCTGCAACTTGGGAATTTGGTTTGGCGGACGGTCTGATGCTAGAACGACTTGTTTTCCCGCTTCATGCAGCGTATTAAATGTATGAAAAAATTCTTCTTGCGTGTATTCTTTACCTTCAATAAATTGAATATCATCGACTAATAAAATATCGGCAGCACGATAATGCTCTCGAAAACTCTGCATACTATCTTTGCGGATCGAAGCAATCAAATCGTTTGTGAATTGCTCGGTAGAAACGTAGAAAATTTTAGAATTTGCATCAATTTCTAAGCGATAGTGACCGATCGCCTGCATCAGGTGAGTTTTTCCTAACCCCACGCCGCCACATAAAAATAGCGGGTTGAATTCTCGCCCTGGAGATTCCGCCACTGCCAAAGCCGCAGCATGAGCCATCCGACTGTTAGAACCGACGACAAATCGAGAAAATACATACTTTTGATTCAGTTCTGGCGGCTTCACATTGTTGCTAGGAGAAGCTTTTGGGGTGGTATCGTTACTCAAAGACGACCGAGCAACTTCTGACTCGGCAAAACGCACGGATTCATCTCCCTGAGCCACGGTAACGTGAATTTCTACAGGATAGCCGAGAATATCTTGGACTGTATCGGCAATTGTTTTGATGTAGCGCTTTTGCAACCAATTTCGATGGAATGCATTGGGAGTGCAAATTGTCAAGGAATTATCCTCAAGCCGCTCAGCATTGGCAGTTTTAATCCAGGATTCAAAAGAAGGTCTGCTTAACTGGAGTTGCAATCGCTCCAGTACTTGAGTCCAAAGATTATCGGGGGAAAGATCCAC